>NZ_CP126116.1:330000-5065943 GCF_030127205.1 Metabacillus hrfriensis | reverse complement strand
ATGAGGCATCTCCCTCCTTTTTCTATAAAATGAATGTGTATATGTTTTGTACAACAGATGGATGTCCGTGAATAAAAATACAAAACGAACAAAATGTGCATAAATATATAATATAGTAGAAAAACGTCTTTTCGACAAAAACCCTTAAATGTGGACAAGTTTTTTAACAGGGTGTTAATAATCTTTCCACATGTTATCCACAGAGTGTGGATAACCCGGATGTTGACGTTCCGATATTCAGAGTGAAAACACAAATATAATATCAAATTAAACGAAGCGGCGCAATGGTTTTATAAAACTTATCCACATATCCGGCTCTTTGTGGAGAATAATTGTCCACATATGTTTGTTCTGTGTGAAACCTGTCAATAACGGGTGTGGATAAAAAAAATGTCGAAAAAACTATTCACAGCCTATGAAGTTTAATAGATTTGTACATCTATAACTGGTTTGGATTCTTTTTTAAAATTTGACTGATTCAGAATGCAAAAATGAATTTTAAATTTTTTTAGCGGAATCTACTTCGATTCTGCTTATTTAAGTGGAATAGAACTTTCCAAATTTGAAAAATTTCTATATGAAAACAATAAATAATATGAGAACAGTCCTTCAGTGTGAGATCTTTTTTGTCATATGGTTGACAATTCACTAGGTCACTCTCTATAATTAGAAAGACTGTCTTTAACAGCTATTCCTCAGGGAGGTGTCTATAATGAAAAGAACTTATCAACCAAATAATCGCAAACATAGTAAAGTTCACGGTTTCCGCGCTCGCATGAGCTCAAAAAACGGACGTAAAGTGCTAGCTGCACGTCGTCGTAAAGGAAGAAAAGTATTATCAGCATAGGCCACTGAAAAGTATCAGTGGTCTTTTTTACATGGCCCAATCCTACTCATGATTGGGCCATGTTTTTCAAAAACAGCTGTTTAAATAGATATTGTTAAAGAAATAATGATGGAAAAGCTCTCAACAGGCTGGAGAATTTCAGGCAAGGATCCGGAGTGAGGAAATGAAAAAGAAAAACCGCATCAAAAAAAACGAAGACTTCCAAAAAGTATTCAAGCATGGTAAGTCGATGGCAAATAGACAATTTGTGATCTACATGCTGGGTCAGCCTGAAGAAAAAGAATTCCGTTTAGGTTTATCAGTCAGTAAAAAAATAGGGAATGCCGTCACAAGAAACCGAATTAAGCGTCTCGTCCGACAAGTATTTCTCGAAGAAAAAGACAGCTTAAAAACAGGCATTGATTATATAGTAATTGCCAGAAAGCCGGCATCCGAAATGGACTATCATGAAGTCAAAAGCAGTTTATTGCACCTTTTCAGAAAAACAAAAGTCCACAGAGCAAGACCGCAGCGTGAAAACTCCATAAAAAATACATAGAAAAGTGAAAAATGAAATAAGTTTTCCTTTTAAAAGATGTTAAAATAAGTGTTGAATAAAGTCGGCAGAATTTGCAGGTTTAGTTATTTTGTTAGGAGGAATACCGGTTGAAAAGGAGAATATTGTTAGTGCTTGGCTTAGTGAGCATCATGATGCTTCTTGCAGGATGTACAGAAGTGAACCAGCCAATCACAGAAGAAAGTCAGGGATTCTGGAATCACTACATTGTGTATCCGTTGTCATGGCTGATCATATATTTTGCAGAATTAATGGGTAACAGCTACGGACTGTCAATTGTTGTCGTTACGCTGATCATTCGTTTTGCGATCTTGCCTTTAATGATTAAACAGATCAAAAACTCAAAAGCAATGCAGGAATTACAGCCAGAAATGCAAAAGCTGCGTGAAAAATACAGCTCTAAAGACCAAAAAACACAGCAAAAACTGCAGCAGGAAACAATGTCTTTATTTCAGAAGAATAAAGTGAACCCTCTTGCAGGGTGTTTTCCATTATTAGTTCAAATGCCAATCCTGATTGGTTTTTATCATGCAATTATGAGAACAGAAGCGATTGCAGATCACAACTTCCTATGGTTTGACCTGGGATCGCGTGATCCAATATACCTGCTTCCGATCATTGCAGGTATTACAACATTCATTCAACAAAAATTGACAATGGCGGGAACAGCAAATCAAAATCCGCAAATGGCTATGCTTTTATATATCATGCCAGTTATGATCGTCATCTTTGCTGTCAGCTTCCCAGCGGCACTATCTTTATATTGGGTAGTCGGAAATATATTCATGATCGTGCAGACAATGATCATTTATGGACCTGATATTAGAGCGAAAGCACTTTCAAAATCGGGAGGAACGAAAAAGTGAGAGAAATAACTGCTACCGGACTTAGCGTCGAAGAAGCAGTACAATCCGCTTTAACACAGCTGAATGCAAGCGATAAAGAAGTTGAAATTACCGTTCTTGATGCAGGGAAAAAGGGATTTTTAGGACTGTTTGGGGCAAAGCCTGCCATGGTTAAAGCCGTAAAACTTCCAAATCCTGCTGAAGAAGCGCATCATTTTCTGAAAGAAGTGATCAGAAATATGAATGTGGAGGCAACAGTTGAAATGATTCAGGAAGGCAAAAATGTCACGTTTCAAATTGAAGGAGAGAAGGTTGCGCTATTAATTGGTAAGCGCGGACAAACGCTTAATTCTCTGCAATATTTGACACAGCTCGCGGCAAATCGTCATTCTAATCACTACTTGCATATTACAGTAGATGCTGAAAACTACAGAACCCGCCGCAAAGAAACATTAATTCAGCTAGCTCAGAAGCTTGCACATCAGGCTGTTCGTACTAAAAGAGAAGTTCCTTTAGAACCAATGCCTTCATATGAACGAAAGATTATCCATGCTGCTCTAGTTAACCAGCAGCACAAGATTAAAACATACTCGGTTGGAGAAGAACCTAATCGCCATTTGGTGATTGCTCCTAAATAAGAACAGCAAAATCGCCTGTTTAGCGCAGGAAGAAAGATAGAAATCCGACACTTTGACTTTTTTTGCGGATTTGTTCTGCTGAGAAATTAGGCGATTAGCAAGACTTTGCCCGAACAATACTCATCTGACACGCCAAAACCCTGCTGGTATTCAATCAGCAGGGTTTTTTGTGCTTTCTTTTATGCTTAAGGGCTTAGAAACCTTCCATTTGGAAATATTGTTATTAACATGTGGATAAGTTAAAATGATAATGAGAGAATTGTGCGGAATTTAAGTCTGTGGATAATTCAATATATTTTTCTTTCCAACAAGAAATAACTATGATATCTTATAAATTTGACTGCGTATATAATAGGGAATTTCTATATAGATTTATTTTGAGAGAAGCGGGGTGAAACGCATGGAATTCGATACAATTGCAGCAATATCCACACCAATGGGAGAGGGAGCGATTGCCATCGTCAGACTAAGCGGGGACGATGCAATCAAGATTGCGGACAAATTGTATTCAGGTCCTTCTGAGAAACAATTGACAGAGGTACCTTCACATACGATTCATTACGGGCATATTGCAGATCCTGATACTGGCCAAATTGTAGAAGAAGTTATGGTATCAGTGTTGAAAGGCCCTAAGACATTTACGAGGGAAGATATAGTAGAAATAAACTGCCACGGCGGGATAGTAACAGTTAACCGTGTCCTGCAGCTTGCATTAAACCACGGGGCGCGGCTTGCAGAACCGGGTGAATTTACGAAGAGAGCGTTTTTAAATGGACGAATTGATTTGTCGCAAGCTGAAGCGGTGATGGATTTAATAAGAGCAAAAACAGATCGTGCAATGAATGTCGCCCTTGGACAGATGGAAGGGAGATTATCTAAGCTCATTCAGCGTCTGCGCCAGGAAATTCTTGAGACGCTTGCACATGTGGAAGTAAACATAGATTACCCTGAATATGATGATGTAGAAGAAATGACGCACAGCATGCTGATTGAAAAAGCAACGTTCGTCAAAAATGAGATTGAAAAGCTGCTCCAAACATCCCAGCAGGGCAAGATTTTAAGAGAGGGTCTTTCAACGGTCATCGTAGGCAGACCTAATGTAGGCAAATCGTCGCTTCTGAATAGTCTGATTCACGAAAATAAAGCGATTGTAACTGATATACCGGGAACGACAAGGGATGTCATTGAGGAATATGTAAACGTTCGAGGCGTGCCTCTTCGTTTAGTTGATACAGCTGGTATTAGGGAGACAGAGGACATTGTCGAGAGGATCGGTGTTGAGAAATCTAGACAGGTATTGAAAAAGGCCGACCTTATCCTGCTCGTTTTAAATTATAGTGAAGCTCTTTCAAAAGAGGATGAGCAGCTGTTTGAAGCTGTAAGCGGGATGGACGTAATTGTTATCGTCAATAAAACAGATCTTCCTCAAAAAGCAGATTTGAAACGGGTGAGGGAGCTTGCAAAAGATTCACCTGTAGTGACGACTTCTCTGCTAGAGGAACAGGGAATTGATCAGCTTGAAGAATCCATCAGCTCGCTGTTTTTCGAAGGCAGCGTTGGCGCTTCGGATTTAACTTATGTTTCAAACACAAGGCACATTGCTTTGCTGTCACAGGCAAAACGTACGATTGAAGATGCACTTGAAGCGATTGAAGCAGGAGTGCCGATTGATCTTGTACAGATCGATTTGACACGAACATGGGAGCTGCTTGGTGAGATTATTGGAGATGCTGTTCATGAAAGTTTGATTGATCAGCTGTTTGCTCAGTTCTGTTTAGGAAAATAAGGGCTGTATTTATATAGGATCATGTACATTTTACTTAGATTAAAAAATAAAAAAGTGCTTAATTCATAAAGGAGGTAAATACCATGGGATATCATGCAGGTGATTATGATGTAGTTGTCGTCGGTGCAGGTCATGCAGGGGTTGAGGCCGCCCTCGCTTCTGCGAGAATGGGTGCAAAAACGCTTGCTTTGACGATCAATCTTGATATGGTTGCTTTTATGCCTTGTAATCCATCAGTAGGTGGACCTGCAAAAGGAATCGTTGTGCGCGAAATCGATGCTTTAGGCGGAGAAATGGCAAAAAATATCGATAAAACACATATTCAAATGAGAATGCTCAATACAGGCAAAGGGCCGGCTGTGCGTGCGCTGCGTGCTCAGGCGGATAAATTTACGTATCAGCATGAAATGAAGAAGACGATGGAAAATGAGCGGAATCTTACAATGTTACAAGGAATGGTAGACCGTCTTATTATTGAAGACGGAGAGTGCCGGGGCGTTATTACTCAAACGGGCGCGGAATACCGTGCGAAAACAGTTGTTCTGACTACAGGCACATTTTTAAGAGGGAAAATTATTTTAGGTGAACTGCAATATTCAAGCGGACCTAATAACCAGCAGCCTTCTATAAAATTATCAGAGCATCTGCAGGAAATTGGACTTGATATGGTTCGTTTTAAAACGGGAACACCGCCGCGTGTAAACAGCCATTCAATTGATTACAGCAAAACAGAAATTCAGCCAGGTGACGACGTTCCCCGCGCTTTTTCCTACGAGACGACAAAATATATTACAGATCAGCTTCCATGCTGGCTGACTTACACAAGTGAAGAAACTCATAAAATTATCGACGATAATCTTCACCGTTCACCAATGTACTCGGGCATGATTAAAGGAACTGGACCGCGCTACTGTCCTTCAATCGAAGATAAGGTAGTCCGTTTCAATGATAAGCCGCGTCATCAGATTTTCCTTGAGCCAGAAGGCAGAAACACACAGGAAGTTTATGTGCAGGGTTTATCGACAAGTCTTCCGGAGGATGTACAGCGAAGAATTCTTGCATCCATCCCCGGTCTGGAGAATGTGGAAATGATGCGTGCAGGATATGCAATCGAGTATGATGCCATCGTACCTACACAACTATGGCCAACCCTTGAAACGAAAAAGGTGCCAGGCCTTTTTACTGCCGGACAAATCAATGGTACATCTGGCTACGAGGAAGCAGCGGGACAAGGCTTAATGGCCGGAATTAATGCCGCCAGCAAAGCCCTTGACAAAGAAGAAGTCATCTTAAGCCGTTCTGATGCTTATATCGGAGTATTAATAGATGATCTTGTCACAAAAGGAACAAACGAACCTTATCGTTTATTGACTTCCAGAGCAGAATATCGCCTGCTTCTTCGCCATGATAATGCAGACTTGCGTTTAACGGATATAGGACGTAAGATTGGACTTATAAAAGAAGAACGCTACAAGACTTTCTTGCTTAAAAGAGAAGCAATTGAAGCAGAGAAAAAACGTTTGAATTCGGTCATCATCAAACCAAATGAGCAGACACAGGAATTAATCAGAAGTGCAGGCGGCAGTGAACTGAAGGACGGAATCCGTGCATCAGATCTTATGAAACGCCCTGAAATGAACTATGAGCATATTCATGCTCTTGCACCTGCTGACGAAAATATTTCCGGAGAAATAGCCGAACAGGTTGAAATTCAGATTAAATATGAAGGCTATATTGAAAAGTCGCTTCAGCAGGTTGAAAAGCTGAAGAAAATGGAAAACAAAAAAATCCCAGAAAATATTGATTACGATGCTATTTCAGGCATTGCTTCTGAAGCACGCCAGAAACTGAAAGAGGTCAGACCGCTTTCAATGGCACAGGCATCCCGTATTTCAGGGGTTAACCCGGCAGACATTTCCATCCTTCTCGTCTATTTAGAGCAAGGGAAAATAGCCCGTGTTTCAGGCGAATAAAAGCAGATCAGAAAGGTTTTGAGTATGGACATTTCTTTATTTAAATCCAGTCTTGAGGAAAAGGGAATCTCTCTTTCCGCAGAACAGCTGGAGCAATTTGAGACTTACTACGAATTGCTTGTAGAGTGGAATGAGAAAATGAATTTAACTTCGATTACAGAAAAAAAAGAAGTTTATCTTAAGCATTTTTATGATTCTATTTCTGCTGCTTTCTATTTTGATTTTACAAAACCGCTATCCATTTGTGACGTAGGCGCAGGCGCAGGGTTTCCAAGTCTGCCGATTAAAATTTGCTTTCCGCATCTAAAAATTGCAATTGTGGATTCTCTTCAAAAGAGAATTACATTTTTAGATCATCTGACGAAATCACTAAACCTTTCAGGCGTATCTCTTTATCATGACAGAGCAGAAACGTTTGGAAAAAACAAAGCATTCAGAGAAACGTATGACGTTGTGACGGCAAGGGCCGTAGCGCGTCTATCTGTTTTGAGCGAGCTTTGCCTGCCCCTTGCTAAAACAGGCGGTCATTTCGTAGCAATGAAAGCCGCATCAGCTGAGGAAGAAATAATCAAAGCTGAAAAAGCAATCAGTACGCTTGGCGGCAAGGTGAAGGAAAAGTATGCCTTTGAGCTGCCGCTTGAGGAAAGTGAGCGCTCAATCATTATTATTCATAAACAAAAATCAACACCTGCAAAATATCCCCGTAAACCGGGTACGCCTAACAAACTTCCGTTAGAATAGAAAAACATTAAATGGAAAGTTCGGTCGGCATGCAGGAATATAGAGAATTGAAAGAGAATTAATATGATGGCAGTTTCTAAAGGTGGTGTAGGCTCATGAAGCATCCATTCTCTCGTTTTTTCGGTTTGGGAGAAAAAGAAGATACAGCAGAAAAAACAGCAGTAATTGAAGCAGAAGAGATTGATGATTCAGTATTTGATGAGGTTAAAAAGATTTCCGTGCAGGAAATTGTGCCTAATCGTTTTCAGCCCCGTACGGTTTTCGCGGATGAAAAAATTGAAGAATTATCGCTTACGATACGTACGCACGGGATTATTCAGCCGATTGTTGTACGTCAGGTTGATGGAAGATATGAAATTATTGCCGGGGAAAGACGGTATAGAGCGGTCCAAAAACTCGGATGGGAAACAATCCCAGCGATTGTGAAGGATTTCAACGACACAGAAACAGCTTCTGTTGCCTTAATTGAGAACCTTCAGCGTGAGGAGCTTTCAGCGATAGAAGAAGCTGTTGCATATGCAAAGCTGCTGGAGCTTCACGACTTGACTCAAGAGGCCCTTGCCCAGCGTCTCGGCAAAGGACAGTCCACAATTGCCAATAAGCTTAGGCTGTTAAAGCTGCCTAAGGAAGTTCAGGATGCATTGCTCCAAAAGAAAATAACAGAGAGACATGCTAGAGCACTCATTCCTTTAAAAAAACCAGATCCGCAAATAACACTGCTCTCTGAAATCATTGAAAAGCAGTTAAATGTCAAACAAACAGAAGACCGCGTTGTCAAAATGCTTGAGAAAACCAGCCCGAAAGCAAAACCAAAACGTAAAGCGTTCAGCCGGGATACTCGTATTGCGATGAATACCATCCGTCAATCGCTGACAATGGTAGCGGATACTGGCGTAAAAATAAATGCTGAAGAAGAAGAATTTGAAGAATACATTCAATTCACTATAAAAATTCCAAAGTAGCTCTCTGCAAATTCAGCAGAGGGCTTTTTCTTTTTGAAGTTTCATAGATTTCGAGATTTTCGTTCAGGCTGCATTTTCACAAATTGCAAAAAAGTTCAAACCATTGGCAAAGTTTCATGATAAAATAGAGAACATGATAGAGTTCATGTTTAGTGAAAGCAGGTGACATTGTGGGGAAAATTATTGCCATTGCGAACCAGAAAGGCGGAGTCGGCAAAACGACAACTTCCGTTAATCTTGGTGCGTGCTTAGCATATATAGGAAAACGAGTTCTTCTCGTCGATGTTGACCCACAAGGAAATGCGACAAGTGGTATAGGAATAGAAAAAGCCGATGTTGAACATTGTGTTTATGATATTTTAGTTGATGATGTTGATGTAACAGAAGTCATTAAGCCAACTGCTGTCGAAAATTTGGATGCAATTCCTGCCACTATTCAGCTGGCAGGTGCCGAAATTGAACTTGTGCCAACCATTTCCAGAGAAGTCCGTCTGAAACGTGCGCTTGAAAAAGTAAAACATAATTATGACTATATGATTATTGACTGTCCTCCCTCTTTAGGATTGCTGACAATCAATGCTTTAACAGCTTCAGATGCCGTGCTTATTCCAGTTCAATGCGAGTATTATGCACTTGAAGGATTGAGTCAGCTGCTGAATACTGTGCGATTAGTTCAAAAACATTTAAATACCGATTTAATGATAGAAGGCGTTCTTTTAACAATGCTTGATGCACGCACCAATTTAGGAATTCAGGTTATTGAAGAAGTCAAAAAATATTTTCGCGACAAAGTATATAAAACAATTATTCCCAGAAACGTCCGTTTAAGCGAAGCACCAAGTCATGGACAGCCGATTATTATTTATGACCCGCGCTCACGGGGCGCTGATGTATACTTAGAATTGGCAAAGGAAGTGGTTGTAAATGGCTAAAGGGTTAGGTAAAGGAATCAATGCTTTGTTTACGAATATGGAAGTAAGCAATGACGAAACACTGCAGGAAATTAAAATAAAAGATCTGCGTCCAAATCCTTATCAGCCCCGCAAAACATTTTTGCCAGGAGCGATTGAAGAACTGAAAGAGTCCATCCTTCAGCATGGCATCCTTCAGCCAATCATTGTGCGTAAGAGTATTAAAGGCTATGAGATTGTCGTGGGCGAGCGCCGTTTCCGTGCAGCGAAAGCAGCGGGCCTTCATGTTGTGCCAGCTGTCATCAGAGAGCTGACAGATCAGCAGATGATGGAGCTTGCGCTTCTTGAAAATCTCCAGCGCGAAGATCTATCTCCAATCGAAGAAGCGGGAGCCTACCAGTCTTTGCTTGATCACTTGCATATTACACAAGAAGAGCTTGCCAAACGTCTAGGGAAAAGCAGACCGCATATTGCGAATCATCTGAGGTTATTGTCTCTTCCAGATACCATTCAAACTCTTATTTCTGAAGGAAAGATTTCAATGGGTCATGGCAGAACACTGCTCGGGCTTAAGAAAAAAGACAAGCTAAAAGCCTTAGCGGACAAAATTATGAAAGAACAGCTTAATGTCCGGCAAGTTGAGCTTCTTGTTCAGCAGTTAAACGAAAATGTTCCACGTGAAACGAAAAAGAAAGCTGTCAGTCAGGACATTTTCATTAAAGAAAGAGAATCCTACTTGCGTGAGTATTTTGGCACTTCTGTTACGATTAAGCAGCAGAAGAAAAAAGGGAAAATAGAAATTGAATTTTTCTCAAAAGAGGACTTGGAAAGAATTTTAGAGTTGCTTGAAGCTGAGCAAACATCTTAAGCGGCCATCTTGCAGCATAGATGGCTTATTTTTATGTTTTAATAAAAAGCAGCTTCGGAACTTAACATCTCGGTCAGAAAGGATCCGCCCTAAAAGTAATTTGCAATTTTTCTGCCGGATCTCTATCTGCCTGCCGAAGCTGAACAAGGCGCTTGCGCATATAATTAGAAAGAGGGATTAAGTTGGTGTTATTAGGAAGTTTAGTAAATGCAGCTGGAATTATCATAGGTTCTCTTTTAGGTTTATTGCTTCGCAGAATACCAGAATCTATGAAACAGACGGTCATGACAGGCATAGGTCTTTTTGTCATGGTATTAGGCCTCGATATGGCACTGGAAAGTGAACAGCTGTTTATTGTGATTATCAGTCTTGTTTTCGGGGCAGTCATTGGAGAAGCCATTGATATTGAAAAGAAACTGCATCAGGTGGGACACTGGCTTGAGAAAAAACTAAGCAGAAATCAAACGGGGGATTTTGCACAAGGCTTTGTATCCGCTACCCTTATCTTTGTCATTGGTGCAATGGCAATTGTTGGATCACTTGATAGCGGATTGAGACAGGATCATGATATTTTGTACACAAAGTCGATGATTGATGGCTTTACGAGCATGGTTCTTTCAAGTACCCTTGGCATAGGTGTTCTTCTTTCAGCGGTTCCTGTTTTCATATATGAAGGAGGCATCGCTGTATTTGCGAATGTGATTCATCAGTATGTACCGGAATCTTTGCTTGAGGATTTGATCTCAGAGATTACAGCCGTTGGCGGGATACTGATCTTTGCCATTGGTATTAATATGCTTGCTATAAAAGCCATTCGTGTAGCAAACCTCCTGCCAAGCCTGGCAGTTGTTGCAGTCATTATTGTTTTAATGAAATTTGTTTAATTGAAGTTTGCATCCTTGGCCTGATTAAGCCAGGAGGTCTTTGTCTTTAACGGGATTTTTTTAAGTTCTATCTGCTGCTCAGCCAGAATGATGCTTTCTGCAATAATAGAAGCCATTGTCATGACGAGATGCAGTCTTGTATTTTGCAATACAAAGAATTCCATAAACCCGCTGACGTTGACAATTCCATTTATGTGAATGTCTCCTACCTCGGGAAGCACCTTGTTTACACCTGCACCAGGCTTGATTGGACCTGATCCAACCTGGAATGTCCCTACACTTTTTAGTCTTCCCAAGCAGGCATCAATCGCCAGAATAAAAGGATTATCGAACGTTTGTTCTATTTCTTGAATAGTTTCTTCAAGGTTGACTGCATGAACAGGATGCTTGAGTGTTCCGTAAACATGAAAATGCTTGAGATCAGCTTCGATAAGCTTAGTGCCTACTAAAGGGCCCAAACAGTCACCTGTTGAGCGGTCTGTTCCAATACATAGGACTACGATGGGTTTCCGTACAGAAAGAAGGAGTTTTATTTCTGATGATAAATGTTCAGCCGCATGGTCATCTTCATAATAAATTCGGTCTCGCTGCGGTTTTAAAAAGCCAGATTTAAAATTCATCATTTCACTCCTTCAATATAGTAGTAACAGTATACGGAAGAATATAGAAATCTATACATATTTAAGAGATAATAAGAGTTTTTGCTAAGCACTGTAAATTGCTTAGAAAAGTTGTTAAAATAAAACCTATCTTTATGAATGCAGCGTGTAATTCTTTCTAAAGGAAAGGTTGATCTGATGTGGATTTTATAAATAAGCTTATAGATAAAATAGGTGCCTCTCTTCTAAACGAAGATCTCTGGCTGAACTTTGGACAAGGACTGCTGAAGATTATTGGCATTATGATCCTTTCAACAATCCTTATTCGAGTCGGAAATGTAGTCATTGGAAAAATTTTCTTGCTGAGAACAAAGTCACCGCTCCGCATTTCAGAGCGGAGAGAAAATACGCTTGTCAAGCTGCTCGATAACATTTTAACGTACCTCGTTTATTTTGTTGCCCTGCTGATGATCCTTGAGACATTAAGCTTCGATGTAAAGGCTCTGCTCGCCGGAGCGGGAATTGTCGGGCTCGCCGTCGGATTCGGTGCACAAAATCTTGTCAGGGACATCATTACAGGATTCTTCATTATTTTTGAAGATCAGTTTTCAGTAGGTGACATGATTCGTGTCGGCCAATTTGAAGGAACTGTTGAAGAAATTGGACTTCGCACAACTAAGATCAAGAGCTGGACAGGAGAAATCAATATTCTGCCAAACGGAAATATAACGGAAGTGACTAATTTCTCCGTCAATAACAGCGTCGCTTTTGTAGATGTCAGTATTGCCTATGAAGGGGATATTCCAAAAGCGGAAAGAGTCATTGAAGATTTATTGCTCGAGCTGCCGGATAAGTATGAAGAAATGGTTGCACCTCCTGAATTGCTTGGCGTACAAAACCTGGGGCCATCGGGAGTTGTCCTGCGTGTAGTCAGTGAGGTCCTTCCTATGAAGCATTTTCATATATCGCGTGTGCTGAGAAAAGAAATTAAGATGAGACTTGATGAGCATGGCATTGAAATTCCATACCCTCGCATGGTCATGTATACAAGACAGGATGAAGGTGCTAAACAAAAGGAAAGGATGAGTGAATAGTGGACAAGGAATTTGGCATAAATGACGTTGTCGAAATGAAAAAACCTCATCCATGCGGTGCGAATCGCTGGAAAATCATCAGAATGGGCATGGATATTCGCATAAAATGCGAAGGCTGTGCTCACAGTGTGATGATTCCAAGAAGAGAATTTGCCCGGAAAATGAAAAAAAGATTAGTCAAGCATGAAGAATAACTCTTTTTATGGCTTTAAATGGTTTATTTAGGGAGAAAACCTTGATTTTCGTTTGGTTTTCCCCTTTTTTTAATGAGTAAAAATGAACTTTTACCATGAAAGACTTCCCCTCTTAAGCTTGTCATTTCATGCGTTAGTATCTATAATTGTTGAAGATTGGTTAGATAACAGTAAACGGATTAATCGATTATATATTGTTTATATAGAGGAGTGGAAATAACCATGGCTTTAACCGCTGGTATTGTTGGACTTCCGAACGTAGGGAAGTCAACGCTTTTTAACGCCATTACACAGGCTGGTGCTGAATCAGCAAACTACCCATTCTGTACAATCGACCCTAACGTAGGGATTGTGGAAGTGCCGGATGAGCGTCTTCAAAAGCTTACAGATCTTGTAAAACCAAAGAAAACAGTTCCTACTGCGTTTGAATTTACGGATATTGCAGGAATTGTTAAGGGTGCAAGTAAAGGAGAAGGACTTGGAAACAAGTTTCTTTCACATATTCGTCAAGTAGATGCCATTTGTCACGTTGTGCGCTGTTTTGCAGACGACAACATTACTCACGTTTCAGGAAAAGTAGATCCGATTGATGATGTTGAGACAATCAATCTTGAGTTGATTTTAGCGGATTTAGAGTCTGTAGACAAGCGTATTGAGCGTGTCGGCAAGCTTGCAAAGCAAAAAGATAAAGATGCTGTTTATGAGCACGAGGTTCTGTTAATGCTGAAAGATGCATTCGAAAACGACAAACCGGCCCGCTCTGTGGAATTTACAGATGAACAGATGAAAGTTGTTAAGCATCTTCATTTACTGACAAGCAAACCTGTTTTGTATGTAGCTAATGTCTCTGAAGATGAAGTGGCTGATGCTTCAAACAATGAATATGTAAAAGCAGTTCGTGAATTTGCTGCGAATGAAAAAGCTGAAGTCATTGTTGTATGTGCAAAGATTGAATCCGAAATTGCCGAACTTGATGGAGAAGAAAAAGAAATGTTCCTTGAAGAGCTTGGCATCGAAGAATCAGGTCTTGATCAGCTTATTAAAGCTTCATACAATCTTCTTGGTCTGGCGACTTATTTTACAGCGGGTGTTCAGGAAGTCCGTGCGTGGACTTTCAAAAAAGGAATGAAGGCTCCGCAATGTGCCGGCGTTATTCACTCTGACTTCGAACGCGGCTTTATCCGCGCTGAAACAGTTTCTTATGAAGATCTGCTGAATGCAGGAACAATGGGAGCTGCACGCGAAGCCGGAAAAGTGCGTTTAGAAGGAAAAGAGTACATCGTAAAAGATGGCGACGTTATCCATTTCCGTTTTAATGTTTAATTTGGTTGCCTAAAGTCATTTTGTTTGCTATAATTTAAACTTGTGAGTAATTGAATTGTTTAATTGCTCCTTGCCCGTTTAGGGCCGTTTAGACCAAAAGGAGGTGTAAGAGATGAATAAATACGAAATCATGTATATCATCCGTCCAAACATTGAAGATGAGGCTAAAAAAGCTCTAGTTGAGCGTTTTAACACAATTTTAGCTGACAATGGTGCGGAAGTTGAAGAAACAAAAGAGTGGGGCAAACGTCGCCTTGCTTATGAAATCAACGATTTGCGTGACGGTTACTACATGCTTCTTCAAGTTGCATCAAAGCCGGAAGCTGTTCAAGAATTTGACCGCTTAGCGAAAATCAGCGAAGACATCATGCGTCACATGGTAACTAGAAAAGAAGTGTAATTCACATAGATTAGATATCTTTAAAAAAGGATGATTCTGATGATGAATCGGGTTGTTTTAGTCGGCAGACTAACAAAAGATCCAGAACTGCGCTACACACCAGCTGGAGCTGCAGTTGCTACTTTTACATTAGCTGTAAACCGTGCCTTCACAAACCAGCAGGGTGAAAGAGAAGCGGACTTCATTAACTGCGTCGTATGGCGCCGTCCGGCTGAAAATGTTGCAAATTTCCTTAAAAAAGGAAGTTTGGCAGGAGTAGATGGACGTCTTCAATCTCGCAGCTATGAAGACCAGACTGGCAAACGTGTTTATGTAACTGAAGTGGTTGCTGAAAGCGTACAGTTTCTTGAACCTAAAAGCGGAAGTGGAAACAGCGGCGGCGGTGGCGGAAACAACAATTATTATGGCGGCGGCCAAGGTGGACAAGGCGGTCAGCAAAATCCATTCAGCCAAAACCAAAATCAAAATCAAAATCAGAATCAGCGTAATCAAGGCCGTTCGAACTTTGATGACGATCCATTCGCAAATGATGGAAAGCCGATTGATATCTCTGATGATGACTTACCGTTTTAAAACATATAGTACGTGCAATTCATAATGGAAGGAGGAAATAACTATGGCAGGCGGACGCAAAGGTGGACGTGCAAAACGTCGTAAAGTGTGCTACTTCACTGCACACGGAATCACTAACATCGATTACAAAGATGTAGATTTGCTTAAAAAATTCGTTTCTGAGCGTGGTAAAATCTTACCTCGTCGTGTAACAGGAACAAGCGCTAAATACCAACGTAAATTAACGATTGCTATTAAACGCTCTCGTCAAATGGCTTTACTTCCATACGTATCTGGCGAATAATAAGATGAAAAAGGCAGTGAGGATTCCTTGCTGCTTTTTTATTTACTCTTTATCCAATCATTTGATTTGTCACACACGGTTCATTTAAAATAAGCTTGGAAGTATAAAAGAGGTGAAACTGTGAAACGGGTTAACGTACTGACAGAAGGTGCGATATTACTTGCGCTTTTTACTGTATTAACATTAATGACACTTTATCTGCCGCTTATTGGGGCATTTTTAATGGTCTTTTTGCCATTGCCGTTTATTCTTTATACGGTGAGACACGGGATTAAAGCTGCTGTCACTTTAATGGCCGCTTCTATCTTCATTACATTGATAGTTGGTTCTTTGTTTGCTTTGCCATTAACTTTAACATATGCCCTGAGCGGAATCGTAATGGGTTACTTTTATCAGAAGAGACAAACAGCAGGCGCTTTGATTGGGGGCACAATTGCCTTTCTCATCAGCTTTGTCGTCATGTATGCTGCTTCTGTGGCATTTTTTCAAATCGATCCAATTGAAGAAGCGACAGGCAGCATGGACGAAACGATTGATATGGCAAAGTCAATGATGGCTGCAATTGGTCAGGAAGCAAATGAAGCAGCGATTAATCAATTAGAAGAGCAAATGAAGTACATAGGCTACTTAATTCCAAGTTTGCTTGTGAGTGTTTCATTTATCTTCGCCATACTGTCTCATGCTGTAACCATTCCTGTTCTTAAAAGACTGAAAATCCAGCTGGTGCCGCTAAAGCCATTCAGAGAGTGGAAGCTGCCTACAAGCATTGTCTGGTATTACTTGATTGTCAGTTTTTTATTCTTTTTAAATTTGGATACAGGCAGCTTTCTATATATTGCTGCTGTAAACTTGCTGTTTGTTCTGCAGGTGCTGTTAGTGGTACAGGGCTTCTCTTTTATTTTCTTTTACAGTCATGTGAAAAATTATTCGAAAGCCATACCTGTTACAGCAATCATTCTTTCTTTGATTCTGCCGATCCTGATGTATCTTGTGCGAATCTTAGGTATAATTGATTTAGCTTTTAATTTGCGGGGCCGCGTGAAGAAATAGCACTATGGCGCATAAACTAGATTCATACAGTGCGCAGAAGGAGTAAGCCGCAGTCTTACGTATGTTTCACTGTTGTTTGAGGAGCTGAAACAAAATGCCCAGTTTTTACGAAAAACCGTTTATCAGGTATCCCCTATTTGCATTAATTGGCCTGACCGCGATTTCCATCATCATCATCTTTTATTATCGATGGATGATTGGTGTTGCCGGGGTCTTTCTATTAGGTGCGATCTTATTTCTTTTGAAAATAGCCGATAAAAAGCTGAAGGTTGAGATGGAAACCTACATTTCGACTCTCTCTTACCGTTTGAAGCGGGTTGGCGAAGAAGCTTTAATGGAAATGCCTATAGGAATTATGCTTTTTAACGAACATTATCATATAGAATGGACTAATCCGTTTTTGACATCCTGTTTCCATGAAGACACATTGGTCGGCAGGTCCATGTATGATGTAGCCGAATCACTTGTGCCCCTTGTGAAGCAGGAAGTAGATACAGAAACCATAACTCTTCACGAACGGAAGTTTAAAGTAATCATCAAGCGCGAGGAAAGACTGCTGTACTTCTTTGATGTTACGGAACAGACAGAAATTGAAAAGCAGTATGAGGATGAGCGGACAGTTCTTGCACTTATATTTCTTGATAATTACGATGAAGTCACTCAAGGCCTGGATGACCAGACGAAAAGCACAATTAATAGTCAAGTAACCTCCTTGCTGAATAAATGGGCAACCGACAACGGCATCTTCTTGAAAAGAACGTCATCAGAGCGCTTCATGGCAATTCTCAATGAAAATATTTTAATAAAGCTTGAAAAAGGAAAGTTTTCGATTCTTGACGAAGTAAGAGAACAGACGACGGTTCAAAATATATCCCTCACATTGAGCATCGGTATAGGCTCCGGTGTGCCGTCCCTTACTGAGCTTGGGGATTTGGCTCAATCAAGTCTTGATCTCGCTTTAGGACGCGGTGGAGATCAGGTTGCCATTAAGCAGACGAACGGAAAAGTGAAGTTTTATGGCGGCAAGACGAATCCGATGGAAAAAAGAACGAGGGTGCGTGCAAGAGTGATCTCGCATGCGCTGACTGAAATTATTTCAGAAAGCGACAAAGTTATCATTATGGGCCATAAATACCCCGATATGGATTCGATAGGCTCAGCCATCGGCATTCTGAAAGTAGCTCAGGTGAATGAAAAGGAAGGCTTTATCGTTCTGGATCAAAACGAGATTGATACAGGCGTGCAGAGGCTGATTCAGGAAGTAAAGCAGCATTCTGATTTGTGGTCCCGTTTTATAACAAGAGAAGAAGCTTTGGAAATCTCTACAGATGACACAGTTCTGATTGTTGTGGATACCCATAAGCCGTCACTTGTCATCGATGAAAAGCTGCTGAATAAAGTGGACAATGTTGTCGTCATCGATCATCACCGCCGGGGTGAAGAGTTTATTAAGGATCCATTGCTGGTTTACATGGAGCCATATGCTTCTTCAACAGCAGAGCTTGTGACAGAACTCCTGGAATATCAGACAAAACGTCTGAAAATGAACATGATTGAAGCCACATCTTTGCTCGCAGGCATTATAGTCGATACTAAAAGCTTTACTCTCAGAACGGGTTCCCGTACATTTGATGCAGCCTCCTATTTAAGGTCTAAAGGGGCTGACACCATTCTCGTGCAAAAATTTATGAGAGAAGATATTGATCACTATGTAAAGCGGTCAAAGATCATTCAAAATACCAACATGCTTAAAGATGGCATCGCCATCGCAAAGTCAGATCCTGATTCAGAGGACTATTTCGATCAGGTCATCATTGCGCAAACAGCAGATACGCTCTTGGCAATGAGCGGTGTTGTGGCGTCATTCGTTCTTGCGAGAAGAAATGAGCACACAATCGGCATCAGTGCCCGTTCCCTTGGGGATATCAATGTGCAGTTGATCATGGAAGCATTAGATGGCGGGGGTCACCTCACAAATGCGGCTACACAGCTTGAACATGTATCACTGCTTGAAGCAGAAGAAAGATTAAATCATGCGATCGAAGAGTATTTAGAAGGAGGAACTAAGTCGTGAAAGTTATTTTCTTAAAAGATGTAAAAGGTAAAGGGAAAAAAGGAGAAGTTAAAAATGTAGCTGACGGCTATGCACATAACTTTTTAATTAAGCAGGGACTTGCGATTGAAGCCAATCAGGCAGAAATCAGCAAGCTTCAAGGTCAAAAGAAAAAAGAAGAAAAAGAAGCGGCTGCAGAGCTTGCAAAATCTGTTGAACTAAAAGAGACGCTTGAAAGCTTAACGGTTGAACTTAAGGCGAAATCAGGAGATGGCGGCCGTTTATTCGGATCTATTACAAGCAAGCAAATTGCTGATGAGCTTATGAAATCACATGGCCATAAAGTTGATAAACGAAAAATTGACCTGCCAGATGCGATCCGGGCTTTAGGCTATACAAATGTGCCGGTAAAACTGCATCCGGAAGTAACAGCTACTGTTAAGGTGCACGTAACAGAACAAAAATAATCAGTTTAATAAATGTGATGTGTGAATGGATGCTGCTTCTTTTCGCAGCATCACATTTTTTCTTATTATAGAGAAATATAAGGTTTTGTTCATCCATGTCTAGCTGCATCGCCGAACGCCCCGGTCAGAATGGATCTGCCTGCCGGAGCTGACTAAGGCGCTTGCGCTTTTCTAATTAAATGATAAGGACGGTGATCATCATGAATGAAATGTTTGATGATCGGATTCCTCCACAAAATATTGAGGCGGAGCAAGCTGTACTCGGAGCGATTTTTCTAGAACCCGCATCTTTAATCACCGCTTCTGAAATTTTGATTCCAGAAGACTTTTACAGAGCATCTCATCAGAAGATTTACAATGTGATGCTGAAGCTTGCGGATAAAGGGGAGCCTGTTGACTTAGTAACAGTAACCTCTGAGCTTGCTGATGCCAATTTATTAGAGGAAATCGGCGGAGTATCTTATTTAAGTGATCTGGCAAATGCGGTTCCAACTGCTGCCAATATTGAATATTACGGAAGAATCGTAGAAGAGAAGTCGATTTTGCGGAGATTGATCCGAACAGCTACAACGATTGCTCAAGACGGTTATTCCCGTGAAGATGAAGTAGATGTTTTATTAAATGAAGCCGAGAAAAACATTATGGAGGTTTCACAGCGGAAAAACGCCGGAGCTTTCCAGAATATTAAAGATGTTCTTGTTCAAACGTACGATAACATTGAATTGCTCCACACAAGAAAAGGAGACATCACTGGAATCGCCACAGGCTTTACAGAGCTCGACAGAATGACAGCCGGCTTTCAGCGAAATGATCTGATTATTGTAGCTGCCCGTCCTTCTGTCGGAAAGACCGCTTTTGCCTTGAATATCGCACAAAATGTGGCAACGAAAACAGATGAGAACGTTGCGATCTTCAGTCTTGAGATGGGGGCAGATCAGCTCGTCATGAGGATGCTTTGTGCTGAAGGCAATATAAATGCACAGAATTTGCGTACCGGCAACTTGACTCCTGAAGACTGGGGAAAACTTACCATGGCGATGGGAAGCTTGTCGGATTCGGGTATATTTATAGATGATACTCCAGGCATCCGGGTAAGTGAAATCCGTGCAAAATGCCGCCGCCTCAAACAGGAAAGCGGTCTTGGGATGATTCTGATTGACTACTTGCAGCTGATTCAGGGAAGCGGAAGAAATAAAGATAACCGTCAGCAGGAAGTATCTGAAATTTCACGGACACTTAAGTCCCTTGCCAGGGAATTAAAAGTTCCTGTTATTGCCCTATCACAGCTATCAAGGGGAGTTGAACAGCGTCAGGACAAGCGTCCAATGATGTCAGATATCCGTGAATCAGGAAGTATCGAGCAGGATGCGGATATTGTTGCTTTCTTATATCGTGATGATTACTACGATAAGGAATCCGAAAATAAAAATATCATCGAAATCATCATTGCAAAACAGCGTAACGGACCAGTCGGTACGGTCAGTCTAGCTTTCGTAAAGGAATACAATAAATTCGTAAACTTGGAACGGCGATTCGATGATGCCGGCGTTCCGCCAGGTGCTTAGAGCTGTCGCTGTTGACAGCTTTTTTTTTGTAAAAATAGCTGAAGGAACAACGATGATTGGGCATTTCGCGGTGGATTGAGTACAGTTGAGGTCCCTCTTTTCAGGAGATTGCTGGAAGAATGCACAGAAAATACGGCTGAGTGCATAGAAGA
The DNA here is from genome assembly GCF_030127205.1 of Metabacillus hrfriensis. Lineage (NCBI taxonomy): Bacteria > Bacillati > Bacillota > Bacilli > Caryophanales > Bacillaceae > Metabacillus > Metabacillus hrfriensis. Next base: position 5,045,179 of record NZ_CP126116.1, on the reverse strand, counting down.
CTGGTGTTTATCTTGTTTCGGTGATTTCTTTTAGTGCTGCAAATGGCGTGTTAATGCCAAATATCATAGTGTTTAATGCTGCAAATGCGGTAATGAAGCACTAACCTCGTGTTGTAGCCCACATTAAGTGCTGCAAATGCGGTTATGGAGCACTAACCTCGTGTTGTAGCCTACATTAAGTGCTGCAAATGCGGTAATGAAGCACTAACCTCGTGTTGTAGCCTACATTAAGTGCTGCAAATGCGGTAATGAAGCACTAACCTCGTGTCGCAGCCCATATTAAGTGCTGCAAATTCAGTTATGGAGGACAAATCTTGTGTCGAAGCCCACATTAAGTGCTGCAAATGCGGTTATGGAGCACTAATCTTGTGTTGAAGCCATCATTAAGTGCTGCAAACTCGGTTATGGAGCACTAATCTTGTGTTGAAGCCCATATTAGGTGCTGCAAACTCGGTTATAAAGCACAAATCTTGTGCTGAAGCCCACATTAAGTGCTGCAAACTCGGTTATGGAGCACAAAACTTATGTTGAAGCCCATATTAAGTGCTGCAAATGCGGTTATGAAGCACTAATCTTGTGCTGAAGCCCACATTAAGTGCTGCAAACTCGGTTATGGAGCACAAATCTTGTGTTGAAGCCCATATTAAGTGCTGCAAACCCGTTTATGGAGCACAAATCTAGTGATTAAGCCCACATTAAGTGTTGCAAACCCGGTTATGGAGCACAAAACTTGTGTTGAAGCCCACATTAAGTGCTGCAAATTCGGTTATGAAGCACTAACCTCATGTTATAGCCCATATTAAGTGCTGCAAACCCGGTTATGGAGCACAAAACTTGTGTTGAAGCCCATATTAAGTGTTGCAAACCCGGTTATGGAGCACAAAACTTGTGCTGAAGCCCACATTAAGTGCTGCAAACCCGGTTATGGAGCACAAATCTTGTGCTGAAGCCCACATTAAGTGCGGCAAATGCGGCTATGAAGCACTAACCTCATGTTATAGCCCATATTAAGTGCTGCTGACTCGGTTATGAAACACTTATCTCATGTTGCAGCCCACACTAAGTGCTGCACACTTATAAGAACCGATCACCCAATTTATAGTTACAACTACAATTTTTAAACGCTCTTCAAACTACAACACACATCCTTGCTCTGGAATGAAACCCTAAAAACAGGGGGAATCTATGTAAAGATGAACAAAATCATTTGCAATTACGATATATTACGAACGAAATTAAAATGTAATCTTAATAATGTTCGTCTTTTCGTTGACTTTCTTCTGTTCTGCTGGTAAAATTAGCTTGTTTGGTAGTGCGAAAAGAGAAAGAGTTTCAAAAAACCGGAGGTGCACATTAATGTCTTCAGTAGTAGTTGTTGGAACACAATGGGGAGATGAAGGTAAAGGAAAGATTACCGACTTCCTTTCAGAAAATGCAGAGGTTATTGCTCGTTATCAAGGCGGGAATAACGCTGGACATACGATTAAATTTAACGGTGAAACATATAAGCTCCACTTAATTCCATCAGGTATCTTTTACAGTGAAAAGACCTGTGTAATCGGCAATGGAATGGTAGTAGACCCAAAAGCTCTAATTAAAGAGCTTGCTTATCTTCACGAGCGCGGAGTCAGCACAGACAATCTTCGCATCAGCAATCGCGCGCATGTGATTCTTCCTTATCATTTAAAGCTTGATGAAGTAGAAGAAGAACGCAAAGGCGCCAATAAAATCGGTACAACGAAAAAAGGAATCGGCCCTGCTTACATGGATAAAGCAGCACGCGTAGGAATCCGCATCGCTGACTTATTAGACCGTGAAGCGTTTGAAGAAAAATTAACTAGAAATCTTGAAGAAAAGAACCGCATGCTTGAAAAGTACTACGAGACAGAAGGATTCACGATTGAGGAAATCCTTGATGAGTACTATGAGTACGGTCAGCAGTTCAAGCAGTACGTTTGTGACACAGCTGTTGTATTGAACGATGCTCTTGACGGCGGCAGACGCGTTTTATTTGAAGGTGCCCAGGGTGTTATGCTTGATATCGATCAAGGTACTTATCCATTTGTTACTTCTTCAAACCCGGTAGCAGGAGGAGTTACAATCGGTTCTGGTGTAGGACCAACGAAAATCAACCATGTTGTCGGTGTTTCTAAAGCATATACAACACGCGTTGGTGACGGCCCGTTCCCAACTGAACTTGATAATGAAATTGGCCATCATATTCGTGAAGTTGGCCGTGAATATGGTACAACAACAGGCCGTGCACGCCGTGTTGGCTGGTTTGACAGCGTCGTTGTCCGTCATGCACGCCGTGTGAGCGGAATTACGGATTTATCATTAAACTCCATTGACGTATTAACTGGCATTGAAACATTGAAGATCTGTACAGCATACAAATACAAAGGCGAAATCATGGAATCTTTCCCTGCAAGCCTTAAAGTATTAGCTGAGTGCGAGCCTGTCTATGAGGAACTTCCAGGCTGGACAGAAGACATCACAGGCGTTCGCGACCTTGGTGAACTTCCTCAAAATGCCCGCAACTACATCGAGCGTGTATCCCAGCTTACAGGCATCCCTCTTTCAGTTTTCTCAGTGGGCCCTGACAGAACACAAACAAACGTTGTAAGAAGCGTATATAGCTAAGCAGCTGATCGAAAGGGGCTAGCCTCCTTTCGATCTTTTTTTATAATTGGAGTAGCCGTTTTTTGGATTTTTTCAGCTGATATTGAAAAATTTTCAGCCTGATTCGAAATTTTTAAATTGGCTATATTACATGATAAGTACTGCCAAAATAAATAATCTGCCGCTATTATTCGAAAATTTCCTTGTATTTCTGCAAGACTTGAATTATAATAATAAAGGTCCGGTAATAAACAGTGTTTTACATAATATTGTGCTTGGCTAATCTTCCCTGAAATTTGGGCGAAGGTTCCAAGAAGAAAAAAATGTTGTACCACATACTGAAACATGGCTCGGTAGCTCAGTCGGTAGAGCAAAGGACTGAAAATCCTTGTGTCGGCGGTTCGATTCCGTCCCGAGCCACTCAAAAAGACATGATCCTTTTAGGATGCATGTCTTTTTTATTTTTGTGACTTTTTTGTCATGAAAAATCCTTGTTAAATGGGCATATATTTACAGGAAACAGTAAATTATGACACCAATAATACAGAAATGTTACATTTTTCAAAATCACTAGGTAATTGTCTGATAATATGCTAATTTAATATAGTGGTAAAAAAATAGAATTTTGTCGAAATAGAACTATTTGCTTATAAAATGATAGATAAAGTACTTAGCAGTGGTTAATTGGGAGGAAATTAAATCGTGTTTAAGCGCATAAATGGATCCTTTGGAAACAACACTCAATATACAAATAACAACATAATGAAGAAGGCTTTTTTTAGTTTGGCATTTGCTGGAGGTCTGTCATTAGGCATTGGATCAGCATCTGCAGAAGAAAAACTTGAAACCGTTTATCATGTCTATTTAGATGGAGATCTAGCTGGTACAGTAGACAGTCAGCAGTTAATTGATGACCTTTCAAAGCAGAAAATTGATGAGGCCAAAAAGAACTATAAAGATTATCAATTAACGGTTGAAGAAATTGAAATCATCCCTGAACAAATGTTTCGTCCTGTTTCGAATAATGATGAAACGTTAAACAAACTGAATGAAGAACTTGATGTTGTGGCAGTAGCTGCTTCCATTAAAGTAAACGATAAAAACGTTGCTTACTTCAAAAACAAAGAAGAAGCCGAAAGCGTATTGAATAAATTTAAAGGCAAATATGTTTCAGAGGAAGTTTTAAAGCAGCTGGATACACTAAAAGATTCCACCGTGCCTCTGCAGCCTATTAAAGAAAACCAATCACGTATATTAGACGTTTCCTTTTCTGATAAAGTTTCAGTAACTGAAGAAAAAGTTTCTCCCGACAAGCTGATTACTGCTGAGGAAGGCTTAAAGCTTCTTGAAAAAGGAACACTTGAAGAGAAAAAGCATAAAGTCAATGATACAGATGTACTCAGTGAAGTAGCTGCTGATTATAAGCTTTCTTTAGAAGATTTGCTAGCACTGAATCCAAGTTTAAAAGATGAAGATGTCATTAAGCCTGGAGAAGAATTGAATGTAAAAGAGTATAAACCATTTACAAATGTACTTGTAAAAGAAGAAGTATCAAAGAAAGAAGCAATTGCCTATGAAACAGAAGTGATTGAAGATTCTACTATGTTCAAAGGCGACAAGGAAACGAAGCAAGAAGGTAAAGACGGTCAAAAGCTGTTAAATTATATTGTTTTTAAAGAAAATGGCAATGAAGTGAAACGTGAAACCACAAAAGATGAAACCCTTACTGAACCAGTAAAAGAAATTATCGTCAAAGGCACGAAAATCGTTCCTTCACGCGAAAACGGTTCATTAGCATGGCCCGCTGTAGGCGGATATGTTTCAAGCAAGCTTGGAACCCGCTGGGGGAAAATGCATAAAGGGATAGATATTGCCCGTCCAAGCGATCGTACGATTAAAGCTGCCGACAATGGAAAAATAATTTTTGCAGGCAACTCTGGAGCTTATGGAAATAAAGTTGAAATTGACCATGGCAATGGAATGGTAACGGCTTATGCTCACTTAGACTCTATTTCGGTTTCAGTAGGTCAAACAGTATCTCAAGGACAAAAAATCGGTGTGATGGGATCTACTGGACGTTCTACCGGTGTTCATTTGCACTTCGAAGTTTACCAGAATGGAAAATTGAAAAATCCGCTTGATTACGTGAAAAAATAACCTCTAGCTTTGCTAGAGGTTTTCCTCTTTTTAGCTCGGCAAAATGCCGAGTTTTTGTCTTCACTGAAATAAATAAGGCTGAGGCTGAAAATTTAGCGGGTTCAACGTACTTACCTCTTTTCGGACTTCCGCTGGTTCACCGCGGCACATTTAGGAAATAGCTAAAAATAAATACGCCTTGAAAAGATGAATCTGTTAGGTAGAAGTGGTAAATTAAGAATAAGGAAAGAAACACCTTATATAAAAGGGGCGATTGGCCATGGAAAAGAAAATCTTAGTTGTTGATGATGAAAAGCCGATTGCAGACATTCTGCAATTTAACTTAAAAAAAGAGGGTTATGAAGTATTTTGTGCCTATGATGGAAATGAAGCACTGGAAATGGTAGAAGAAATTCAGCCTGATCTCATCCTTTTAGATATTATGCTTCCGAATAAAGATGGAATGGAAGTATGCCGTGAAGTCCGGAAAAAACACGAAATTCCAATTATCATGCTGACAGCAAAAGATTCTGAAATTGATAAAGTGCTTGGACTTGAACTGGGCGCAGATGACTATGTAACAAAACCGTTCAGCACCAGAGAGCTTTTAGCTCGCGTAAAAGCCAATTTAAGAAGATTGCAGGCTCTTCCTCCAGAACAGCAAACAGATAAAAATGAAATTGAAATCGGTTCATTAACGATTCATCCTGATGCGTATGTCGTCTCTAAACGAGGTGAAACAATTGAACTGACTCATCGTGAGTTTGAATTGCTTCACTATTTAGCCAAACATATCGGACAAGTCATGACGCGCGAACACCTTCTTCAAACCGTTTGGGGCTATGATTATTTTGGTGACGTCCGCACTGTAGATGTGACTGTTCGCAGACTTAGGGAGAAAATCGAAGATAACCCGAGTCATCCGACTTGGATTGTGACACGAAGAGGTGTCGGGTATTACTTGCGAAACCCTGAACAGGAGTAGGTTTCATGAATAAAGTAGGTTTTTTTAGATCAATTCATTTTAAATTCGTCATGGTTTATGTGCTTCTGATCATGATTGCCATGCAGATCATTGGAGTCTATTTTGTACAGCAGCTTGAGAGATCTTTAACAGAAAACTTTAACACCTCCATTACACAAAGAATTAATTTCATTAATTACAGCATAGAACAGGAAATGACAAAAGAACGAACAGAAGATTCTGCAGACACATTTCCGACACTAGAAGAGGATATCACGGCTATTTTAAAGGATTTTGCAAAGGATGAAATTCAGGAAATTAGAGTCATTGATAAAAATAGCCGCGTAATCGCTACATCAGATCCGAATAATAGTGATATTATCGGGAAAAGGACGACTGAAGTTCTCGTAAAGCGGACGCTTGTATTCGAAAAGCCTGATGAAAAAGTCTATATTGAACGTGATACAAGCAGACGAGTATGGATTTCATCAACCCCTATTAAAAATATAGACCAAGAAACCATTGGTGCTCTTTACCTAGTCGCTTCCATGGAAGAAGTCTTTTCTCAAATGCGGGTGATTAATGGAATCCTGGCTACTGGGACAGGTATTTCCTTGGCAATTACCGCTATTCTGGGTGTATTCCTTGCACGTACTATTACAAGGCCAATGTCTGATATGAGAAAACAGGCGATTGAGCTTGCTAAGGGCAATTTCTCCAGAAAAGTTAGAGTATACGGCGAGGATGAAATTGGCCAGCTTGCAATCACGTTTAATAATCTGACGGATAAACTTGAAGAAGCACAAGCATCTACAGAAGGAGAACGCAAGAAGCTGGCATCTGTTATTGCGCATATGACAGATGGCGTCATCGCAACAAATCGAACTGGGGAAGTCATACTAGTTAACAATCCTGCCCTGGAAATGCTTAATGTTTCACGTGAAACTGTTTATGAGGTGCCGATTACTAAAATCCTTGGAATTGAAGATGAGTATACGTTTGATAGTTTGATTGAACAGCAGGACTCACTTATTTTAGATGCAAGTACTGAAGATAAGCCGTACATCCTGAGAGTTAACTTCTCAGTTATTCAAAAAGAGCAAAAATGGAATAATGGTCTGATTGCCGTTATTTATGATATTACTGAACAGGAAAAAATTGATGAGGAAAGACGTGAATTTGTAGCAAACGTATCTCATGAACTCAGAACACCGCTTACGACTATGAGAAGCTACTTAGAAGCACTTGCCGATGGAGCCTGGGAAGACAAAGAAATTGCTCCTCAATTTTTAAACGTCACTCAAAATGAGACAGAACGAATGATTCGTCTTGTTAATGATCTGCTGCAGCTTTCAAAACTGGACAGCAAAGATTATCGCTTCAATAAAGAATGGATTAACTTTACCAATTTCTTCAATCAGATTATTGATCGCTTTGAGATGACAAAGGAACAGCACGTGACTTTTTTGCGCAAGCTGCCCGAGGAAAAACTTTATGTGGACATTGATCCTGATAAGATTACTCAAGTGCTGGATAACATTATTTCCAATGCTCTCAAATATTCACCAGAGGGCGGTCTGATAACTTTTAAGGCTGAAGTTCATGAGGATAAGCTTCAAATCAGCGTAACAGACCAGGGGATGGGAATTCCAAAAGGAACTGAGAACAAGATATTTGAGCGTTTTTACCGTGTAGACAAAGCGCGGACAAGAAAGCTCGGTGGAACAGGTCTCGGCCTTGCTATAGCAAAAGAGATGATCGGTGCGCATGACGGGGAAATATGGGCGAAAAGTGTGGAAGGAAAAGGGACAACGATCTTATTTACTCTTCCATTTACCCGGGATCAAGAGGATGATTGGGATGAATCGTGAACAAGTAAAAACAGTTATATTAGTGCTCCTGGTCTGCTCCAGTGTGTTTTTTACGTATAATCTGTGGACCTTTAAGCCTAACTATGACTTTATACAAAACAGCCAGTATTTAGAAAATGAACCTATCAGCCAAGAGAAAAAAGAGCCGGCCAATGTGATCCGTCCCTATCAGATGTTTGTCCATCAAAATACCGAGCATTATGGGACGTTTAAAGCTGAACATATTGATTTCCTATGGAATCAGCTGAGAAACTGGAATATCAGTGAAGTGAAAAATGTCTCAAACCGATATACCTCTGATCAGCTTGATGAGTGGCTGAATGGAAAAAGTGAAACGAAAAAAATAGAATTTATTTTCAGTGACAAAATTCCATTTGAAATCTTTCAATCTATCCTTCAATATAAATCGCAAAAAACAATCTACTCTTCTTTTGACCGGATTGTTCTGCCGCAGGGAAAAGCAAATCAGCCGCAAAAAATCATTTTCGTTTCTGTAGAGCAAAGACTGGTATATGAAGCATCGATCAGCAGCGAAAATGCAAAAAACTTCATAGCATCCATCATTGAAAAAAAGGAAAACCTGGACCCTTACGTTTCAATAGATCTCCCAGAAGATAAGAACTTGCTTCTTCCAGAGGGCAAAATTGAATTGGATCAGAGGAAGTATATCATTGAATCCATTAACGGTGAGGATTTCAAACAGGCGCTCTTTACGAATCCAAGCTATGTAAGAAGAGAAATGAAGCCTACTCAGAACGTCTATACAGACGGGACAAGCTTACTGACCGTTTATCCAAGCCAGGAGAGATTAAGGTTTGTCAATCCGACCATTGATCCGAGCATGTTTATTGAACGGGGCAAAGCTATGAAACAAAGCATTGAGTTCTTAAACGATCATGGCGGCTGGACAGATGAGTATCAGTTTTACAACATGGATCCTGACAGCCAGCTCGTCTCATTTCGTCTGATGGTTGACTTTATTCCAGTGTTTGAAAATAACACCAATACGTTTGGACCGACTGAAATTTCCATGCGCTGGGGCAATAACGAAATTGCGACATATTTGCGCCCTCTATACGGTTTGGATACAGGATTTGTTCGGAATGCAGTGAAAATGCCAAACAGCACAGAAATCCTGAGTCTGCTTGAGCAGAAAAAGTCCATTGAAAAAGAAAATGTGAAGCGGGTATTTCCTGCTTATGAAATGTCTGCAACTGCAGAACCGAGAATTGTTGAACTTAAGCCGTACTGGTACGCTGAAACGGTGAGCGGCCAATTTATAAAACTGCAAACAGGAAATGAAACGCTTGGAGGTAAAACTGATGGATTGGAGTAAGACGAAATCCATTTTTATACTGGCATTTCTGGTTCTGAATACATTTTTAGCGATACAATATTTTAATATTATCATTACAAACAGCAGATATGACGTCATTCAAAAAGCTACGATTGAAGAACAGCTTGCAGCTGAGGGAATTACCTACGGCGAGCTTCCTAAAGGAAATGAAAAAGGGGCTTACATCACAGCTGAAAGCAAGGTTTTCTCAGAGGAAGAACTGAAGGCATTATCCAATCAGGAGATTCTTAATGTTGAAAATAACTTCACCGGATTAAAAGCAGAATTTGAAAAGCCGATTGGACTGCCTGAGACAAATACTCAGACCAAATTGAATCAGATAGTCCGCGAGAACATTCTGTACGGAGATCAATATGTCTTATGGAAGACTGATAAAGTCAAAAATACGATTGTCTATATTCAAACATATAATGATAGAATGGTCTTTCAGGACCTTTCTACTGATCAAAACATCGGAATGCTGACCCTCTATTTAAATGATAAGAATCAGATTGTCAGCTATGAGCAGACAATGCTTGAAAATATTGAGGACCTGGAAGAAAGACAGGACACCCTCCCTGCCCTCAAGGCACTGGAGGCTCTCTACAACAAAAATGATTTAAAGCCAAACAGCAAAGTGACAGAGGTGCAATTTGGCTACTATACACCTTTTCCTTTATCAGGAGAACAGATTCTGGCGCCAACGTGGCATATCGTTGTAAATGATAAAGAAGATTATTATGTTAATGCATTAGAAGGACAAGTGATCCGATCTAATGAAAAATTGGAGTGAGAAACGATGAGCTTGCAATTCAGTGTTCTCGCAAGCGGAAGCACGGGCAATGCCACTTATATAGAAACAGATCAGCATTCATTGCTCGTTGATGCGGGATTCAGCGGAAAACAAATGGAAGTGCTGTTTCAGATGATCGGAAAGAAAATCAATCAGTTATCCGGTATTCTGGTTACCCACGAGCACAGTGATCATATAAAAGGTTTGGGGATTCTTGCAAGAAAATACAATTTGCCGATTTATGCGAATGAGAAAACGTGGAATGCGATGGAGGGGCAGATTGGAGCCATTCATCCTGATCAAAAGTTTATTTTCCAAACGGGCACCGTTCAGTCATTTGGAGGACTTGATGTAGAATCATTCGGCGTGTCGCATGATGCAGCAGAGCCGATGTTTTATGCCTTTCACCATGAGGGCAAGAAGCTGGCACTAATTACGGATACAGGGTATGTGAGTGACAGAATGAAAGGGATCATTGATAATGCGGATGCCTTTGTTTTTGAAAGCAACCATGATGTGGACATGCTCAGAATGGGTCACTATCCGTGGAGTGTCAAACGCAGGATATTAAGCGATGTCGGCCATGTATCAAATGAAGATGCTGCGCTTGCAATGACCGATGTAATCGGAGATAAAACAAAAAGAATTTACCTTGCGCATTTAAGCAAAGACAACAATATGAAAGAGCTCGCAAGGATGTCTGTGGAGCAGACTCTTGCGAGTAAAGGATTCATGTCCGGCGAACAGTTTGAATTGTACGATACAGATCCTAAAAACCCAACGCCTCTCGTTACTGTTTAAGATATAAAAATAGATTTTTTTGGATATCCTTTGAGTATAATATTGCTAAGAAATACACACTATTCATACAGGGTTTGTCTGTGTGAAAGGATGGGTGAGAAAATCGATGGGGTATTACGATCAGGACTATGAACAGTATAATCGAAGACAAAAGGGAAACCGGGGCGGGAAGTTTCTGCCAGGCCTGCTTGGCGCTATTTTGGGAGGTCTTCTTGTCATTTTTTCCATTCCGGTGCTTGCAAATATGGACATCCTTCCATATGATCTTGCTTTAGGAGATGACGAAGAAAACGGTGAGGATCAGACTCCAAACGCAACCGAACCTTCCAAAAACATTTCAGTCGATGTAAGCACGGCTGTTACCCAAGCTGTCGACAAAGTCTCAAAAGCTGTCGTTGGCGTGGTTAATATTCAGGAAGCCGGTTTCTGGAATGAAAAAGGCGAAGCAGGAACAGGATCAGGTGTTATTTACAAAAAAGAAGGCGGAAATGCTTTTGTTGTCACCAATTATCATGTAATCGCCGGAGCTGCCCAGATCGAACTTAGCTTAAGTGATGGAACCCGTGTACCTGCTGAAGTTTTAGGAAGCGATGAGCTGATGGATTTGGCCGTTCTCCGAACAGAAAGCAAACAAGTGGAGCAAGTCGCGGAATTCGCTAATTCCGACAATGTGAAGCCTGGAGAACCTGTCATTGCCATTGGTAATCCGTTAGGCCTTCAATTTTCAGGATCTGTCACACAGGGCATCATTTCTGGTACAGAAAGAGCGATTCCGGTTGATTCCAATAACGATGGCGAGGTTGACTGGAATGCAGAAGTTCTTCAGACTGATGCAGCCATCAACCCTGGAAACAGCGGCGGAGCGCTCGTAAATATCGACGGACAATTAATTGGCATTAACTCAATGAAGATTGCCCAATCAGCAGTAGAAGGCATCGGACTTGCTATTCCGATCAATCTTGCTGCTCCAATTATTGATGACTTAGAAAAGTACGGAGAAGTCAGACGCCCGTTCCTTGGCATCGGCATGCGTTCTTTAAATGAAGTATCAAGCTATCATTGGGAACAAACACTGAAGCTTCCGGATAAAGTACGGTCAGGTGTAGTGGTCATGAGCGTAAATCCGGTCTCACCGGCAGGCCAGGCTGGACTGAAAGAGCTTGATGTTATTACGGAATTCGATGGCCAAGAAGTAAAAGACATTATCGACCTTAGAAAACAGTTATATAAAAAAGCTGTTGGAGAAAGTATAGAACTTATTTTTTACCGGGCAGGAAAAGAACAATCGGTTAAGCTTAAGCTGGGAGAAGAACAGGAGGGTTAATTTCTCCTGTTTTTTCATTGTAAGAAAAAACGTATATAAATTTCCGCATTGGTGTCTAGCTCCATCGCCCAACTTCTCGGCCAGAGCAAATCTGTCATGCCTGAGCTAAACGGGCGCTTACGCTTTTCTTGATCACATGTGGATAAAAGGAGAAAACAAATGAAATGCTGTGAAGAACACATCGAATTAGCCATTGATATGTATGTAGATGAGCATGAAATTGCGCCAGAAATCGAAAAAATCAGAGAAATCAACAAGTTATCCACAACCTGTGAATTGTGCACAAACCCTGCTGTATATATAGTGGGGAACTAATATTCGCACACTAAATGTGGATAAGTTGTGCACAAATGTGGATAACATCTGTTGGTAATCTGTTCTTAAGTGGGGATAGTCTGTGAATATAACAATTTGTACAATCGGAAAGTTAAAAGAGAAATATCTAAAACAAGGAATTGATGAATTTTTAAAGCGATTAACACCATATGCAAAAGTCGAAATCATCGAACTGCCTGACGAAAAAGCGCCTGAAAACCTCAGTGAGTCTGAAATGGAAATGGTAAAGCAAAAAGAAGGCGAACGCATTCTTTCGAAGATTTCGGATGACTCTCATGTCATTGCGTTGGCGATAGAAGGGAAAATGAAATCGTCTGAGCAGCTTGCATCTGACTTGGATCGCCTTGCTACATATGGTAAAAGCAAAGTTGCATTTGTTATTGGGGGATCGCTGGGATTGAGCAGCGAGGTCATGAAGCGGGCGAATGATACGCTTTCTTTTTCAAAAATGACGTTTCCTCATCAATTAATGCGATTGATTTTGGTGGAGCAGGTTTATCGGGCTTTTCGGATTAATCGAGGGGAACCGTATCATAAGTAAATGAGGTTTTTTTAGAAAAATAAAAAGCCAAAAATGAAAAAGTTATGAGTATAACTTTTTCATTTTTGGTGTTTATAAGGAAGATCAACATCCGTTACATTAATATAGCCTTTCTAATTAAAAAAGCAAAGGAAAAGTAAATGTAACGAAAGCCGCCCAAAGTCCGTAAACTGGCAAATACTTAGTGACCGCATCTTGGATGGGTGAAGGTCCGGTCTTGTTTTGCAGAAAACGCATATATGAGACCATAATCCAAATAAGATTTCCCCAGATAAGTATGTTTACACCTAAAACAGCAAGTCTGTTTGGTGTAATCCCATAAGAAGAAAGTCTGAACACGATGGCTGACAAAGCCACACTGTCAATGATAAGCGCAAGAACAATTAAGGAAAAATTTATATAATCTGAAATGTTCTTTTTCTCGTCTGAGTCGCTTTCGGTAATAGAAAAAATGGTAACGGCCAATACACCAAGGAGTATTCCGTTGAAGGCTATCAGGAAATTGCGGTCCAAGAATGGATTTTTTCCGACCCATATAACCGTTAAAAGATAGACCAACAATGTGGCCAGGACAAGAGGACTAAAAATTTTAGCTATATATGGTGTAATATTCTTAGCAAGTTTAAGATTCATTGATACCAGGTATGCAGCCACAATAGCGAGAGCGGCAGCACCAAATAAAACGATATTACTAAAATAGAATTCTTCTATATCCAAGCCAACAAAGCTAAATAACTGCATGGTTAATGCCGCTAGCACCATTCCGCTAACTGCCATGCTGGCGTAGAGAATACAATATTCCAAATTAAATTTAATATAGGCTAATCTTGTACTGCCTTTTGAATATTCATTTCCTGTAAATGCAAGCCCTACCAATACCCATAAGAATATGGGAAGGTGTAAATAAGCAAGGATAATACTGTCTTTATAATTTAATGGTAGCATATTAAGATAAAACCCGGAAATTAGGAACAACGCTGCAAGGGAATAAATAACACTTTTTTTCGTAGTATTATTGTAAACAAAATAGGCAGCAATAAAGGGAATTATACCAAAAGCCAGGTTAATTGGAGCAATTGCTTCCTGTTCGACAAAATGGAAAATGATTCTGGTGCTTATCCCAGCCAGAATGGCTAAAATGCCCATGAATAAGAAACCTTTTTGAAGCAAGGAAGATTTTTCTGAATGTGCCGTCTCCTTGAAATGCAATCTTTCATACCAAATGCCAAGAACCTGAGAATCAGGGTTTTGTTCCCATGCGTCTGAGAATGACTTTTTAAAGGCTTTGGGGTCATTTCTAAACATTCTCTCCAGCTCATGGGGATTAGCAATATTTTCAATAATTAAATTGTTACTGTCCATGATTATACCTCCCTTAATAATTGTCATATTAAGTCCTACTTTCCTCAACAATGTTTATTAATCAAACTCTCTTACCTTTGACTGTCTTCGTCACTTTTGTATTCTAAAATATCTCCAGGCTGACATTCTAATGATTTACAAATCGCCTCTAGAGTTGATAATCGAATCGCTTTTGCCTTTCCATTTTTCAATATAGAAAGATTCGCCATCGTGATGCCAACCTTCTCCGAAAGTACCGTTACGCTCATTTTCCTTTTAGCCAACATCACATCAATATTGATTATAATTGCCATTGGTTTCACCTCATATCGTTAAATCATTTTCTGATTTTATATCGATGGCATTTTTTAATAGCTTTTGAAGAACAGCAGCAAAGACTGCAATCATCATTGAAGCAAAAGGAACAACCAATCCGACAAAGATGACACCTGGGGCGTCGTCTTTCTCCGCAAAGAGATAGAAGAGTGGCAAGACTAGCACATGCAAGGTACTGATTGTGATGGCACAGAATTTGATATTCCTCAAAGAATATACAGATAGTTGCGAGAAAGCTTTATTTTTGTCAATATAGCGTAAAAGTTTAAAAGCCTGATACAAAGCAAAGTAAAAGGGAATCGCCGATGCATCAAAAACGATAGTAACGAGGTATTTGATCAAATCAAACTCTGGAAGCAATTTTGCTGCAATATTACCTAACTCAGGTACCAAAAAGATGCATAAAGCAAGAACTGGAAAGCCCATAAGAACAACTGCTAACTTTAAAAATAGTGTTTCAGGTTTCATGAAAAGCACCTCTCATAAGGATTGTTTATTAGATATTAACATGTTATTTATTGATAAACAATAAATTATTATTCATTTATATAATATTTTTGTTGTTAATAAGTTATTAAGGCAAAAATAAAAAGCATTCCTCTTTACAAAGAAATGCTCTATAGGGTGTATCTCATGAGCCTCAATTGAATTACTGTTAATACTAAAAAAAGCTAACTTTGTGTATAAAAAAAGTGAGCCGCAAATGAGCCAAATATAAATTGAAGAACCTCATTTAGATGTGTCACGGGGAACCGTACCATAAGTAAATGAGGTTTTTCCTTATATGTTGTGTATAGTTGCAGAAAAAAAATAGAGACTTTTCTAAATCAGATAAATCTCATCTTTTTGTTATGGCCATCTATTTGAACGTTAGGAAAACGAAGGTTTGTGAAGTTGAAAAAATTGAATCAACTTTGTAAGAACTAGACAAGAGATTTAAATAGAATATAAAACTTCCTTTCTAAGTTCTAGTTTTTGATATACAAGGGCAAACAGCATTGCTGGCAGGGTACAAACAATCATTCCGATAAAGGCATATCTTGGCTCAATTTCGTATAAATAGCCCCCGAAAATTGTAAACACTGCAGTGCTCCAGCTAAGTGCAAGTGCTGAATACATGCCTTGTGCTTTCGCAATCTGCGCGTGTGGAATGTTTTTAATTAAGTATTTCATAAAGGCATAATGCCCCATAGCAAACGAGAATGCATGTAAAGTTTGCGCGATACAAAAAACAATTACATTTGGAAAGGCGAACACTAGTATCCAACGTACGGAAGAACCAATTGCTGCTAATGTCAGTAAGGAGCCTACTGAAAATTTATTAAAGCTTTTATCTGCAATTGAGAAGAATATGATTTCTGCAATCACGGCAATGTTAATAATGAGACCAATTAGGTATATTGGTGCATGGATTTCTTGTAGAAAAATATAGCCATAATTGTAATAAGTAGCATGTGCCGCTTGCAGTAAAATGACAATAATAAGTATCAAACCAAAGTGTTTGATACGGAATAAATGTAACATGCCCACTTTCTGTGTTTTGTCGACTTGCGGCTTTTTAGATAAAATATCAGGTGCACGCATAAAACCAAGACACACAAATACCAATGTGCCAAGTAACAGCGCCCAAAAAATCACTTTATCTCCAAACATTCCTGTAAAAATGGTTAAAATCATGCCGACCGAGACAAACCCAATCGATCCCCACTGACGACTTCTTCCGTAATGTCTTAATTGTTTACTTTGCACAAGTACACTGGCGGCACTATCTAAAGCAGGCATCAATGTTGGGTAAAATAGGTGTAAGACGATCGTTACTACTAGTAAACCAGCAAAGGAGCTTGCCGGAATATAACAAAGAATGGCAGCCAGTGTGCCAATTCCCGCCACATTTAATTGTATTTTACTGCTAAATCTCCCTGATAAATAAGGAAATGCAAATAATGTAGAAATGCCTCTAGCAATTAAACCAAAGCTCATTATCAAACTAGCTTGTGAGACTGTAATTCCTTTTGTATAAATCATCCACCCTGACCAATAAGGTAGAAAAATGCCCCATGTCATAAAAAAACTAAAAAACTGTATACTCATCCAGCGTTGTGTGTTCATTCTTATCCTCCTCATTGATTGCATGATATCATGGAATTAAATATGAATAATATGAGATATCTCATATTTTTGAGGTGGAATATGGAAGTTTACAAAGGTGAGAAAAAGCGGTTGTATTTGGAGAATAACTCAATCGCACATCTATTTTCCTTTCAAGTTAAAGAGTTTATGGAAGTACACGAATACAGGCGAGATGAATGGATTATTCTAGAGGGCATGAGACCGGATTTCTTATTTTATGTAATGGAAGGAAGAGCAAAAATATATGTAACACATCAAAATGGGAAAGTATCCTTAATTAATTTTATCAATGCAAAAGACTACATTGGGGAAATGGAATTATTAAATGATGTGTACTATACAAAAGGGATTCAAGCATCAACGAAGACCATTTGTTTTGCGCTTCCAATTTATCGATATCGTACACAATTGCTGGAGGATGCAAAATTTCTGCGTGAATTAACCAAGTTTTTAAGTGTAAAGGCAACACTTATGGCAGCGAAGTATTCACAAAGCCTCGCTTTCCCGCTTGAAAACCGGCTTGCGGATTTTATTTTGCAAACTGCTGATGAAGGGATTTATAAGGAGAAACACGTAACAGTTTGTGATTATCTAGGTGTATCCTACCGGCACTTATTGCATGTACTTACACAATTTTGCGATAAAAAGTACTTGCAAAAGAAAGGGCGGAACTATCAAATTAAACAATACCATTCATTGTATGAACTTGCCGAAGTGTTGAAGAATAAATAACCATTTAGATAAATGGGATGGTATGTTGAGTTTTTTGTCATCTGCCTTATCTTTTCTTATAGAATAGGGAAGAGGAATTATTCATCATGTAGTTTTAGTTTGCTAGAAATGATTCTTTTAAAAATTCCAGTTGATTATCCAATGTGATTGGATCACTGAAGGATGCTGCTTTCGCATCCATTTCAAATACGCAGTTTTGTTTCTAACAGCGGGCATATTCTTGTATGTTTCAGTTTCTTGGAATGAATTATCAACATTAAATTATATATTTCAGCCTTTTTAAGATTCTCTATAAGGAGGTAATTCTTCCTGTTCAACATCTGTATTTGAGGATGATAAAAAGAAGAAAAGTCTATCCGAATTTATTTTTTCGTTGCCTGTCACTCCTCGATTTTTGTCGATGAATGATAGGTTTTTTAATGAGTTCAATGTGAAAGAATAATAGAATAGAATTAGCAATAAAAATAGTTCTTTGATTCGAAAAAAACAACAAATACATTTGTCGCTGTGCTAACGTGGAAAGACTAAGCTTATAAGAAAAGAGGGGATGTACATATGAAAATAAATCGATTAATTGCGAACAATATTAACAAATTAGATGCAGCACTTCCAGCAGATAAATCGTTAGGAATTGCTGGTTTGTCTGGATCTGGCAAAACCACTTTTTGTCAAACCATTGGTGAAGAATCCAAGAAGCGTCTCGTTTCTTTATTGCCAAAGGCTGAATATCAGTATTTGTTTTCTAATATTATGGAAACGAATTTCAGTGCCATCAAGATGGAAGAGATGCCTTTAGTCCTTTTTCTCGGAAGATCATCCATTTCTTCCAATCCACGTTCAACCATTGGCACACATACTGGCGTGTTTACAGAGATTCGTGAGCGTCTTGCTGAAAAATTTAATCTTTCTCCAGAAGTGTTTTCATTTAATAATGAATTAGGCTGGTGTCCAGGTTGTAAAGGACGCGGAACGACCAAAAATGTCGAATGTAAAAAGTGTGGGGGTAAACGCTTTAATCAAGAAGTTGAACAATATACGATTGAATTATTTGATCAGCCACATACGATTTCCGATATCAACAACTTAAGCGTTGAATTCATTCTTTCACAAGCAGAAATTTTACATATTAGTGAAGCAAAACAACATGTTCTCAAAAATATTATCAATATGAATATTGGCTACTTAACATTAAATCGAATTATGGGTACATTGTCAGGTGGAGAATTAACACGGCTTTACTTGGCAGAATTCATGGCAGTAAGTGAAAATACCGTTATTATTATTGATGAAATCTCAGTGGGTCTTGATCACCAAACACTATTGAACATTTTAGAACAGATTAAACAATTAGGCTATAAGAATCAAATTTGGTTCATTGATCATTCTGACACAGTGCTCGATGTAACGGATGAGCAATTGTTCTTTGGACCTGGCAGTGGTAAATATGGCGGAAAAATTGTGGAAGAATCACCGCGCCCACAACCAATCCATTGGGAACGAAATCAGGCAATGCCAACAGAATACTTTCAATTTCATGATCTTTATTGCCGTAATATTCAAATGGCTGAATGTCAGATTCCCAAAAATAGACTTGTAACCGTTACGGGTGAGTCTGGATGCGGTAAATCAACACTAGTCAATGAATGTATAACCAAAGATTTTCTGAAGCGATATCCAAAAGATAAACTGGTTATGGTCGGTCAAGATCGAAACCAATCGATTACCAGTCGGTCAACCGTTGCGACTTTTCTTGATATTAAAAAGAAACTCACAAAATTCAGTGAAGAGATTGATGATATTTTTCAGCGCTCGATTGAAGATATTATTGAGGAACTGCCAAATGAAGACATCGCTCATAAACGCTTGAGCTTATTGATCAAACTTGGACTTGGTTATTTGACATTAGAAAGAAAAACACAAACATTGTCGACTGGTGAATTTCAATGTGTTCATTTAGTTTCGGAGCTGTTTGCTAACTCAAGAAACCCGCATACGCTGTTTATTTTTGACGAGCCTTCAAAAGGTTTATCACAAAATATTTTAAACCAATTCATTGATAGTATCAGGGGCATTCTGCAAGATGAATCAGTCTCGATCCTAATGATTGAACATAATGCCTATATGCTGGAAAGTTCTGATTTTATCGTTGATTTTGGTAAAAGAAAGATTGCACCTGTGGAGCATCTTGAAGTTGTCAGTCATGATGATTATTTTCAAGAAAAAAATAAGGAAGATGTCACTGTTCCATCGCCTATTTCTTCTACACTCAAGCAGCAAAATAGCGTTACCTATTTAGAAGAAAATCATATCGGTTATTTTAAGAATGCAGAAAACATCTATAAGGGCGGTATCTTAAAAAGCTTATCATCAATGGCCCGTTTGATTTACGGTGAATACGAATCTGACACCATTGCACCCGTCATTGCCATTGATCTTGAAAGACACTTGTACAGCCAATATAGTTTTCTTTATGAAATTGGCGGTCTGATTAACCATATAATAGTGTCTCATCCGACCAATAAAGATACGAGAAGCTTTGATTTCTTTTCTCAGGACAATCATTGTCCATCATGCTCGGGACGCCTTGAGATTGAAGTATTTGATAAAGACCTTGTGATTCAAGACAAAAATCTTCCATTCTGGGATGGTCTATTCTATCCAGATGTAATGGAAGTATTAAAATTTTATCAATACCCAAAATTAGAATTTCTATTTGAAGAGATTAAGAATGAGCTTGGTCATGACCTGACGAAAAGCTACAATGAGATGTCAGATGAAGAAAAGCATACATTTTGGTACGGGTATTTTGAAAAGTCATTTTATGATAAGAAAGGCAAGGCACGCCGAACATGGGTAGGTTTTAATACCATAGTTGGTATGTATATTTTCGTTTCAAAATCAATTATAAAAGAGCAAATGAAAGCTTCTAAAGAAATGATCACATGTCCAATTTGTGAGGGTACTGTTTTAAACCACCATAAACCGCTTAAATTTGGAGACACGGATATTCGAGAGATTATTCATCAGCCGCTTGATCAAGTGATGAAAACAGTAGGGAAGTTACCGGAACTGGTCAAATTGAAATCGATTGTTGGCGGCGATATGGCCTTGACGGAAGATATCTCCCTGTTGCCAAGGGAGACACAAGTCGCGCTGAAAATGCTTGAACTGGAACTGGCAAGCTTTGTTGGTTATGAAATGGTCTTACAAAATGTCTTACCATTCTGGGACATAATCAAAAACAATATCGAATCCATTAGCAACAATAATCAAGTGACCATCTGTGATTTTCCTGCTATCAATGAAACCAGAGAAACGATTATAGATAAGTATTTCACAAATGGAAAGTACAAAAAACTAACATATGTTTATGAAGCATTTGGTTACAAAAAATTAGTTACCCAAATTAATAAAATTAAAAAAAGCCATCCATGTCCATTTTGTAAAGGAAAGAAAGTAATAACAGAAGATAATCTGCATGATGGTGTGTTTAAATTAACAATTCCATGTGTAAGTTGTTATGCAAGCGGCATCAATGATGAAGGGCGTAAGGAAATCGTCGAAGGCATAGAAGTACAAACATGGCTAACTGGCAAAGTAAGTGATGTTGTTGCTGAAGACTTACTAACTGAGGGAGTTGCAGATATTCCCATTTTTAATCGTATTCGTGAGTTGGATAAACGAGATATGATGTCCGTTTATCAATGCCTTGAGCAAATTTGAATGATGACTTTGTGTGAATGAATTTTTGATAGAGTGAAATACTCTCGCATAGCGTGAAATAATTGCGATAGACGGATCGTTTTTTAAAGAGAAAGAAATGAAAGACCGCACAAATAGATCTCATTTGTGCGGTCTTTTTGTCACGGGTAACAAAATAGATACCTCATGATGATAAGTACGGTGAGCCGTATCATAAAGTAAGGATAGAATTTTTAAGGATCAAGTCAAAAAATAGAAAAGAACCAGTTCAATAGCTGAACTGGTTTTAACTTGTAATTCTAAGAGATTTATTCATTTTAAAGTAACTTCCTTTACGGATTGTCCAACTATTATAAAAAAGCAATCATTCGCATAATGGATGTGGAAGTCTCATATTTAGTTCCATAACATGATCAATTCCATACAGGTTTATTATTAGAATGCTTCATATTTTCCATTGATGATTCCTTCCTTATCTTCCCAATCGATCAGGGTTCTCTCCCTGTTGTCTATTTCCTTTTTAACGATTAACTTAAGCTCTTTTTTAGAATCATTCGCCGCTTTTGCTTTGATGATCCATTCATTTCCATCCCGTTTAAGCTGGAGGGCAGCAGGCTGGTTCATGCTGATTTTTACACCATAAGGCGTTTTGAACGTATCAGCATTCCAGAATACTGCCTCAGTTAATTGGAGCTCGGTGTTTTCGACTGCCTGGACATTGGCGTTATTGCTAATGATATGAATGGGGGAATCGTTTTTTATAGTATTGAATTCCTCTTTAGAGGCACCGGGCAGAACGATATATTGATAGCGATTATGCTCCGGTTTGGATCCGTGATTGATCCATAAGCCCAGTACCTTTTTTTGTACAGGGGATTCTCCATCATAACGTTGATTGATTTTTTTCCAGCTGGCTTCCCGTTTGTTAAGCATCAGGTGGATGCGGTCGTTTTTTCCGGGAAACAGGTAGCCGATGCCGTCGTGATACACCCAGCTGGGTTTGTCAATCGTTTGGTGAGTGGAATCTGCCAAGCTGGATGTTTCCGACGTTTCTACAGGCTGATTCCAAATCCGCTGGTCGATGGTCGTGACGATCGGATCGCTGCTATTGGATTGTATATCGGCTCCAAGTGCTGCGATGGTGTCACCGAAAAAGAACCATGATTTCTTCGCTGATAGTTCTTTGTAATTCATATTCATTGCAGAGATCCCATTTTTGCCATCACTGAACATAAGCGTTTCATTGTTTTCGCCTGAAAGCGGTTCTTTCTTTTCATCATTATGGACAACGGTTGTTCCAGGGATTTTGCGCCAATCCCATACCGGGAAGATTCCTGCATACCCGTTGCCTTTCAAATAGAAGAGATTGGCTCCGTCCGCTATATGACGATTATTGATTCCTTCTCCGTTGTAATAAGGTTCACTGGAGTTCATTTCCTCTGGCAAGATTCGAACCGAGCTATAGTAATCCTTTTGATGATGAACCATCAGTCCTGATGTGTCATAAGCTTTATTGCCAACAAACGGGGGACGCTTTCCTTCCAAGCGCCCGATCATGCGTTCGAAATCATCTTTCCGGCTGGTTGGGAGCTGTTCCATCATCCTGGCAATGGATATCACATCTTGCAGCTGATTATTCTTTCTTGTAATCCCTCTTCCTAATGAGCTGTAGTCAATGGTGTCACCGGCAATAAACCATTGAATTCCATCCAGGATAAAGTGAGATAACAATTGATAGTCTTCATTGGAAAAAGAGTACGGTGTTCCGTGTACGAAGGTAAACATACTGGCCGTCTCTAATGAATAGCGAATCCCGTATGTACCGGTCTGAACAGATTGTTCATGCTGATGAAAGGTCATATCAGGCTGAATGCCGATACTGCTTACCTTTAATGATTCTTTAATTGCAGAGACGGCTTGATTGATCATCCCGGAATCTTCTTGCAGTAAAGCGGTAATAAAGTTAACTTTTTCAGCTTCTATCAAGTTCACCCCGTTTAAAGGAGGGGATTTGGATTCAGTATATTCCTGCAGCAGTTTTATGGAAGCTTCCTCGGTGTATTTTGGGAGTTCCTGATCCATTAGAAACAGGATATTACTTAAGATCATAGGAATCCTTAGTCTGTTCCACCACCAATTTTCAGCTTGCACAGGGTGCTGATTCCAGTACTCCAGTCCTGCCAGGATTTCATTTTTCAGTTTTTTATCATGATAGCTTGCGTGATTTTTAGAATGATAGGCTTTTGCCATGGTCTCCAATCGTTCTAGGTGACTGACGGTTTCCCTTGGATTCTCAGCTTTATCTGAATAAGCAATATCCGAGAATTTGCCTTCACTGTTCAGTTTTTTTTGCAGGGAAGAGGTGTCGATATCGCTGCCGGAGTCCGTTAAATAGGTCCAATACCGTTTTTTAAGTTGTGGCAGGTAGTCTTCCCTTTGAGGCTTTTCCCCTTCATGATCCAGCGTTAAGACCATAATGATGACCGAGATCAGTATGATCGTCAGTGATATCAGCGTTGTCTTCTTTGATATGTACAATCGTCTCACCTGTCATCCTGTTGTTTGTATAAATAATAAAAAATTCCTTTCTAACATAACATATAGATGGGTCCCCATGATGGCTCAAATCCAAAATGATATGGGGATGTAAAATAACAGGCTGGACGTTACAATTCAACAAAATTTGTGACAAGCGAGAGTAAAAAAGGTAATGTTTCGTTAACAAAAAAATAGCTTCTCTGAGGAAGCTATTCTCTTCATTTTATCTCGCCTGAATCCCATTGCTTGTTAATCGATCCACATTGTTATAGGTATTTCCAGAAAGCGTAAGCTGTTTTACTTCAGCTGCAACGTTAATTCCATAGCGGCCATTTTTCAAAGAATTATCCTTGATGGAAATGTTGGAGAATTGATTTGTGCCATCATAACCTTTGTTGATCCGGATCAGATCTGTGGATTGTGAAGATTCACGGCTGGCTACAGAATTATTGATGACTTTAATATGGTTTCCGCCGGCGATGTCAATGGCTGCAGAATACCTGCCAATACCGCCGATCGTATTTTCAGTGATTTCGACATTATCGCTGTAGACCGAAATGGCAGACCACATATCATACTCGTTTGTTTCTTTATACGTGTCATAGAAATTATTCTGATGGAAGCTATTGCGTATATGATTGTTAGCAATGACCGCTCCCGGTGATTGGATTTTAATAGCTCGTTTATGATTTTTTTCAAATGTATTATGCTTAATCGTAACTTGTACGTCATTTTGAAATCCTTGGACAACGATGCCGTCTCCATCGTCCTTTGGCCCGATTTCTGATATCAGCGAATGCTGGATTGTAATGTTCTTGCTCGCCGGTTGAGAAGATAAGGCAGGACTGATTAGAATACCGCGCGCTACTTTATGGTTCCAGCCGACGTTTGATGTCATATTTTTGGCATAGACATGTTTGATGGTGAGGTGATCGAACAGCGCATCCTGAACTCCCCCTTCTATACGAATGGCGATCGGTGTAGAAGTAGACATTTTGGAATGATCAGGCTGACTGAAATGGGTAAGAAGGACATCTGTTACCTTCAGATTCCCTGTGCCATTCATCACAGTCATGCCTCGCAAAAACGTAAGATTGCCATCTATCGTCAAGTCATGGATCGTAATATTGTCGCCATAGATTCTAAACATCGTATCACCGGCTCCGTTCGCCTTGATGACAGCATCTGTTCCATACACTTCTGTGTTTTCTTTTACCGTCAGCGTATCGGTGATGAGATAGGTACCCTCTGGAAAATAAACAGTTTTATTCTTTCCGTAATAGAGAGCTTTTTTGATGGCTGCTGTGTCATTTGTGTTCCCATCACCGACAGCTCCATAGTCTTTAACATTTATCAAACCATTTTCTGCATTAACAAATCCTGACGCCCATCCAGCACAAACACACAGTAAAATCATGGCAGCAACAATCAGTCCTTTACTTTTGCTCATGAAACTTTCCTTTCTTTCTGTATAAAATAAAAACTCTATCCTCAAAAGTATCGGACAGGTATTGAACTTTTACACAAAAAAGAAAGGTTTTTTTAATAATTTTTACCTATTAACCTATCAAAGCATAGACCCTAAGGCCAATATGTCAAAAAAGAAAGCAGTCAAGGTGACTGCTTCCTTATCAATCTTACGCCGATGCTTTTTGCTCCCGCTGTACGGCTGGCTGCTTTTTATTATTCTTGATTTTTGGAACAGGAATAATGAATCCGCTGAACGGGATGAATTGAAGAATACGAATAAATACCGATGCAATCACCATTACGGCAATGAACATCAGAGGAACATATTCTAGCTGCCAGTAAGTTTCCGGAAGATGGCGGGCAAATAAATAAAGAATCATTGGATGAACCAAATAAATTCCCATGGAATATTGACCGATGACGGTTAACGTCTTTTTCACAAGGCTGAGTTTGGCCAGCAGCGGGTAAATTCCGATAATCGCAATGCTTAGGGCAGGAATGTTAAATAGATTCGTCAATCTTCGATTTGATACGTATCCAATTGTTTGATACTCATACACTGCACCAGCTGAAACCAGAAGGATCACAGCAAGCATTTTCCAAGGGCGTTTCGTCGCGAAACCGACGATCTCATCCCAGAAGTACGCCATAAATCCGCCAAAGGCAAAATAAAAAATCCAGATGGGCATAAAGGATTTGCCCGTAAGGAACTCACCAAGCTTTCCTTCGATTCCAGGATTAAAGCTGTATAAGTTATAGCTGATGATAAGCGCAATGACCGTGAATACCAATACTAATGTCTGTGTCCGGAAAATCTTCTGCAAGAATGGAAAAATAAGATAGAACTGAACAACTATTGCTACGAAATATAAATGATAAAATGAGTCTCCCATAAGAACTTTGGTTATCTCATCCACAGGGTCTCCGAGTGTCTGCATATCGTAATAGTAGAGAAGACAGCGGTAAGCTGCACTCCAAATCAGAAAAGGGAGTACGATCTTTAAAAATCTCGACTGCAGGAATCGTCCCAATTCAAATCCTTTTCTTTTTACTTGATAAAAGAGCAGGAACCCGCTGATGACGGCAAAAATGGTTGTACCGAAACGGCCATATTGATTCATGAAATACGTAAACCAGTTCCATGTCTCTTCGTTCATTCCATAGTTTGTTGCAGATACGTGAACGCCTACCACCAGTAAACAGGCAAAGGCACGCAAGAAGTGAATTTCAAAAATGTATTTATTTTGTGCGGGTGATTTTTGTTCTCCTGTTTTAGATGTCATGTTATTTTCCCTCCTACATGTTGGAAATCCGGGCTGATGAACAAAAATGAAAATAAACAGTGATTTTATACCGATAGCAGATTTGTAAGGACAAATGTGTCTTTTACCATAGATTGATAGATCCGGTTAATGTAAGATAATGCATGTATACAGAACTGGTTTCATACAAGCAATAAAAGGAAAACATTATGATGAAAAGCGAGAAATTATTATGACTATTTTTTTTGAATTCTTTCGGGACGTTTACCACATTATTTATAGCGGCATCATGTTAATCGGCTGTTGTTTTATTTACTATCACCTGTTTAAGAAGCGATAAACTAAAGGCTTTTATATAACTTCGAAAATAAATCATCAATAAATTGAAGCTGTTCATTTTGATTTTCCTGTAAATATGCTTCGGTCAATAAGCTTGCGAGTTCCTTACAGGATGAAACATCGATGTTTCTTAAAAATTCATATCTTGATTTTTTCATAAAGAATTGGGTGCTTTCATCATTCATGACAGTCTGCACTTGATGTTCGACTGGACGGTTTGGATCCAATCTAAAGACTAATCCTTCTCCTTCCAAATACCTCATATTCTTTTCCTCTTGACCCGGCAGCACAGAATGAACAAAGATCGGAAGCATTTTTTTGATTGCTTCGCCAACCGTTATTCCGCCTGGCTTTGTAATCAGGGCATCTGCCCAGTTATATAGGTGGTTCATTTGTTCTGGTTCTGTGATGTACGACATTCCTGTAATATTTGGATTCTTCATGGTCTGAACATGATCAAATAGTTCCATATTATGACCGCAAAGGATTTTATACTCAACATGGTTGGAAGACTTCGAGACTAGGGACTGCAATGAATCCCCCAATCCCAGACTTCCGCCGCTGACGAGGACATGAAGCTTGCTTTCCTTCTTCATTGGCTTACGCCTCTTATACGCATCATTCGTCAATATCCCTGAAATCTTGACAGATGGGGGATCTGCACCTTCGTTTATCAGCTTTTGCTTCATAGCAGCTGTAGGCACAATATGCATATTAACGTGCTGCTTTCCCCAAACACCATTCACAAAAAAATCTGTATATATATTGATGACAGGTGCTTTAGTGACCCCATAGCCTTTCAGCTTATCTACTAAAAAAGAGGAGAAGCTATGGGTGCAAACGATGACATCCGGCTGCTGCTCTTGCAGAAGCTGCTCCATCTTCTCTAAAAAAAGGGTCTCGTAAAGAGAATGCAAAAAGGTTTTATTTCTTTGGAAGAAAGAAGAGTACATCCAGCTGTAGGCAGATGGCCACTTCGTTATCCATTTTAAGTAAAGGTTTGATGTGAACTTTTCCAGTGACGTGTTCGCATAACTAAGAAAATCCACTTTTTCACATTGGATGTCAGGGTCCTGTTTATGAAAGGCTTCTATTAATGCATCAGCCGTCCGGTGGTGACCCGATTCCATTTGAAAGAGCGGCAGAACTAGCACGTGTTTCATGAATCAATCCCCCAAGGAAATAATGGTTACAGTATTTCGTTTATATTCTTTTTGAGAGTCTTCCTAACAGGGACGATACTTGCTGCAAATCCGATCAGAATACTGACGCATAGCCAAATTAAACTACCTTCCTTTGAGAGGTGCGGCTGTAAAGGGAATTGCAGTAAGGAATCTCCGATTTTCCATGCGAGCAGCCAGTTAAGGGGATAGGCAATGACACACGCTAACCCCCAGCCCAGCAATGCTACGATGGTGCTTTCCCCAATGAATAAGCCATATATCTTTGCATTTGAGCCTCCAAGGCTTCTCATGATCCCTATTTCTTTTGTTCTCTCGTAAATATTTATGCTGACAGCAATCATGAGATTGGCAATCCCAACGATAGAAAACAGCAATCCAATGCATACGATCGTCATGATGACGAGTCCGATCATTTCTTTCGGACGGGAATTCATTTCCACAACCGTTTCGGACCCTTCCACAAATATTCCTGCAGAAGATAATTCATTTTCTCCTTCATTCAGAAGAGATTGAACTCCTTGATTCCTTTGTTTTTCCACCAGCAGACGATTAATGGATTGCTGGCCCAGCCACCCCTGATAGGATTTCTGATCCATGTAAACAGATGGGCCTGTAAGGGAGCCTTTAATAATACCGGCAACCCTCCATTCCTTGTTTTCTTGTCCAATCCGCAAATGGATGGTGTCCCCAGGTGAAAGAGGTCCAATTTTTTCTTCCAGCTCTGTGTTGATCACGATTTCATCAGGATGTGACGGTTTCAGCCACCTGCCTGTTACTGGGTCTGGATTTATGAATTCTGACGTTGCCGGCAGGGAGTATAGTAATGAATTTATAGGATCAGAGGAAGAAGGATCCATGACTTCTGTATTTCTTTTCGTCCATCCTTCCACTTTGCGTACCCCGTTGATCTCTCCGGCAAGAGAGGTGATATCTTCTTTTGGAAGCGGGCTGTTTACAGACCATTCAACATCATGCTGCCAAAAATCATCCATATCATTCATTAAATGCTGAAGGGACTGATGCAGCGAGAAGCACGCAATAATGACCGCTCCTCCAAAGGAGAGCATGAAGATGTTCATGAGTGATTGGGATTTTTTTGATAAAGTGTTTCGAAAGGACAGCAGAGATAGGTGAAAAAAACGTCTGCGGCTTTTTCCCGCTTTTTTCATGTTCAACTGTCCAGACCTTTTCAATCCTTCCGCTATTGGGGATGATATCAAGCTTCTGACAGGTACAATCGCACCTAAATAAGGCAGGCTGAATGATAGGATGAACATCGCTATCGCAAGCCTTGGTGATATCCATTGTGAAAATCTGCCCCCGAAATTCAACTCTTCTCCCAAGTAGGAAACGAAATACCGTGAAACAAGGCTTATAATCGGAATTGACATCATACTTAACAGCGTTCCGATCACGATGATCAATAAAACGTATTGCTTCCAAAGATGCGAATCTTTTGCTCCAACAACTTTTTGAATGCTCAGTGAATAGATATCCTCGGATAGTATGCGATAGAAAAGATGTACGATTAAGATGAATCCAAGAACGAATGCAAAAATACCCAGTAAAATAAAGAGATTCAATAACGAGTTAACCATTGTTTCTCTAATGAAAAACGTTTCAGAAGAGGTTTCACTTCTGTAGACAGTGATGCCGTTATCTTCGAGACGTTTTTGGACTTTCTGAACAACATCCTTCCCGTTATAACCGTCTTTCAATGTCATGTGGATCATGTTCTTCGAAAGAGGGATATTCAATTCCTTCGCCATTGCTTCCGAAATATAGCCATATCCGATTCCGCTGTATTTCGTCGGAATTCTTGATGGATCTTGAACAATACCGGTCATAGAAAGAGAAGTTCCTTTTTGATGATCAGGAAGGATGATTTTCATTTTTTCACCCAAGTTGAAACCCGTGTCCCCGGAAGTGGATGTTTCGATCCAAATGCCTTTATCCGCTAAAGAAGAACCCTTTATGAGCTGAATTTTATTAATCTCATAAAGCGAATTTGGTTTTACCAGTAATTGAAGATTTATATAGTTTCCATCCAGCTTTGCACGGCTTCTTATCTGTGTCTTTGCTTCAGCGTGTTTGACTCCTTTCATAGAAGAGACAAAATCAATTTCCTTATTAAAATGACCAGTGTAATAGGTTATATCCGCAATGGCTGATTTTTGCTGGCTGGTCTGCAGCAGCTGCTGAAACAAATATTTCGAGTTCACCAGTGTTCCAACTGAAACCAAGCAAAAAAGAAAAGAACCTATCATTAATAATGCTTTTGTTTTTTGATGAAAGAAGCTTCTCATGGCAAGTCTCAAATATATAGGCATTCAATCACTCCGTTTTATGGACTTCATATACGGATCCATCTTGAACTTGGAGTCTTCTTGAGACCTTCCCATAAAAATCGAGATCGTGTGTGACAAACAGTACTGTTTTACCGGTCTCGGCAAGTACCTGAAAGAGGTTAAAAATCTCTCCGGATGTTTGAGAATCCAGATTACCCGTAGGTTCATCTGCGGCAATTACCGGAGGATCATTGGCAAGTGCCCTGGCGATGGCCGTTCGCTGTCTTTCCCCGCCTGAAACAGATTCCGGAAACTGATTTGCTTTCATGAATAATCCGGTTTGCTCTAAAAGGTCCAGTGCACGCTGCCTCTTTCGTTTTCGATTTTTGGAAAACTCCATCGGAAGCATCACATTTTCAACCAGGGTCAGGGTTGGAATAAGATGAAAGGATTGAAACACGATCCCAACATTTGTTCCTCTCCATTTTGTCAGGGCTCTGTTTGAAAATCCGGCGATATCCTTTCCATCTATTTTCACGGTTCCGGATGTCGGAGCCTCTATGCCGGAAAGAATATGCAACAAGGTAGATTTCCCGCTTCCTGATTTTCCGAAGATCCCGACCAATTCTCCCTTATTTACTTCGAATTGAACGTTCTTCAATGCGTAATCCTGATGTTCTCCATTAGGATATTTTTTCGATAAATTTTTCACCTCTATCATAGAAAGGCTCCTTTCAGGGAACAACTCTCCCCATATATAGCACTCAAATAGGGACCCTGCAACAGACGTCAAAGAAAATGGTGGAAAAGTATGAACCTTTTTTCACAAAGAAATTGTCCCGTATTTACATATAAATTTACCGGCAAGCAGCAGGGAAATCATAAAAAGGGATATCTATCACATGTGTTTTGGAAGAAACTAGAATTGAAAGCGCATTTATCAAACGAGGGTTAGCCCTCATGTCTCATTTTTTAAATAATTTTGTCAAAAAATCTCTCAAAAATGTAGAAAAAACACGAAATGAAAAAAATAGAAAAAAATTCAACTCTATTCTTTTCTGAAATATTACAAAAATTTTTTGATTGTAAAGAAGGGGACAAACGTCTGACCTCTAAAGGTCTTTCATGACGGAAGCGAATACTTATTAGATCGGATTAGTGGGAAATATTTCAATTATATTACATAGTAAAAGAATTATAACAACTAACTTGACACCGTTTCCAATGCTATTACAAAAGGGATGCTTTCAATTCAATCAAAAAAAAGTGAGGATAGTCACAGGGAATAAAGATAGATTGCAAGACTTAGAAGCCTTTCATAAACTCGGTATGTGAACTAATCGTCAAAAAATCAGAATCGGGGAGAGTATAGCCAGCCAGCTATGAATTAAATTTACGATGAGAGAGGAGAATTCGAATGGCCAAAATGGAACAAGATCTTTCAGGTGGAATGGCAGCAGTATCCCTTCAAACTCAGAAGAAACTTTCTATGAGGGAGAAAACATTTGTTATTACGCTGTTTCTGCTGACGGTCTCAGCCCTTTTCTATGTGAACTGGACAGCTTCAGATAAGCTGAACTTAACAATAGGAATTTACGGTGCCGTCATGATCAGTTACCTATTAGGAAAAATGCTTTTATCTTTTAAATACCAGGAAATCATGGAAGACCCGCCTGATCTGAAAGTCTCTGTCATCATTCCTTCTTATAATGAAGAGCCTCACGCAGTATTGGGAACAATCGAAAGTATATTGAAGCAGGACTATCCGGTTCACGAAATTTTTGTCATTGATGATGGAAGTAAAGATGTTTCCGCCTATCACGCTGTTCTGAAATTACAAGATAATTTAAAAGCTGGAGTTGGAGCGACGTTATCGGAAATCAAAAAGGATAACCCTTCCTTCCAAATGCCGAATCTTATCGTGCACCGTCTGCCGCAAAATCAGGGGAAGCGTCATGCTCAAATCTGGGCATTTGAAAGAGCTACCGGAGATATATTCATTACAGTCGATTCAGATTGTACAGTATTCCCGAATGCGGTTAGAGAGTTGTTAAAACCTCTGAATGACAATGAAGTAATGGCAACGACGGGACATGTAAACATCAGAAACCGTACGGACAATGTTCTGACTCGCCTGATTGACATGCGTTATGATAATGCATTCCGTGTCGAGCGTGCAGCGCATTCCGTTACGAACAATGTATTGGTTTGCAGTGGACCGCTTAGTGCTTACCGGCGCGAAGTCGTCATGAAAAATTTAGATCATTATGGAAGTCAGACATTCCTGGGACAACAAGTGCAGCTTGGAGACGACCGCTGTTTAACGAATTATGCGATCCGGGAAGGAAAGACGTTATATCAATCAACGGCCCGATGCATCACAGATGCACCGACAAGCCTTAAAACCCTGATTAAGCAGCAAAATCGCTGGAACAAATCCTTTTTCAGAGAAAGCTTGATCGCCTTGAAGATCGGATTGCAAAAACCGAATGTGTTTGTGTGGGTAATGCTCGAATTGTTCTTGTGGCTGGCCTTTGGAGTATCGCTGATTTTTGCGATTTATTATACTTCGACTACGATGGGACTAATTATGCTCGTCTATTACTTGGCATACGTGGTGATATCTGCTTATGCACGAAATGTTTTCTACGCTTACAAGCGGCCATTCACCTTCCTGCTTGCGCCGATATATGGAATTCTATTCCTTGTAATCCTATGCCCAATGCGTTTCTGGGCACTGTTGACACTTCGCTCAACTTCTTGGGGCACTCGCGGCTAAGCAGAGCGTAACGTAAAATACGAATTTCTAAGGAGATGTTTAAAATGAGAGTTCGTAAAGCTATCATTCCTGCAGCTGGTTTAGGTACAAGATTTTTGCCGGCTACAAAAGCTCAACCTAAGGAAATGCTGCCTATTGTAGATAAGCCAACCATTCAATATATCGTAGAGGAAGCTGTCAAATCTGGCATTGAAGATATTCTCATTATCAGCGGCAGAGGAAAACGCGCGATTGAAGATCATTTTGACAAATCCTATGAATTAGAAGAAACTCTCTTTAAAAAAGAAAAATTCAATAGATTGGAAGAAATTCAAGACATTTCTAACTTAGCGAACATCCATTATGTTCGTCAAAAAGAACCAAAAGGCCTTGGTCATGCGATTGGCTGTGCGAGCCGTTTTATTGGCAACGAGCCATTTGCTGTTTTGCTTGGAGACGACATTGTCCAGTCTGAAACGCCTTGCTTAAAGCAGCTGCTTGATGTCTTTAATATCTATCAGTCATCCGTATTAGGCGTACAGGAGGTTCCAGCAGAGGATGTATCCAAGTATGGAATCGTCGCCCCCCTCGAAAACATGCTTGATGAACAACTTGTCGCCATTTCAACCGTTGTCGAAAAACCGGAGACTGAATGTGCACCATCCAATTATGCCATTATGGGACGCTACGTGCTGACACCAGATATCTTGCCGATTTTAGAAATGCTGCCGCCGGGATCCGGTAATGAAATTCAACTGACAGATGCGATCAAAATTTTAAACGAAACACAAAATGTCCTGGCGTATAAGTTCTCTGGAAAAAGGTATGATGTGGGGGATAAATTCGGATTTATCAAAGCAACGATAGATTTCTCCCTGCACCGTCCGGACTTGAGTGAGAATGTGAGAGATTATCTTAAAGAGCTTATGGAAGAAAAAGAACTCGTCTCCAGCTCTTAACATATCAATGGTTTACTTGAGGATAATTGAAGAAATAGCGATCTTTTTGAGGAGGAAAAACGATGAAAATTGCTATTATTGGAACGGGTTATGTTGGCCTTGTGACGGGAGTTTGCCTTGCAGAAATCGGACATGAGGTAACATGTATTGATACCAATCTAGAGAAGGTTGACCAGCTTAAAAAAGGAATTTCTCCTATCTATGAACCAGGATTAGAAGAACTAATGGAGAAGAACCGCGCGGCTGGCCGCCTTGAATTTACAAACAATTCCATCATCGGTCTTAAAGACCAAGAAGTAATCTATATTGCTGTAGGCACCCCGCAAAGTGAAGACGGTGCAGCAGATCTGACCTATGTGTTCAACGCTGCCCGCAACATCGGAGAGAACATCACAAGAAATGTGGTGGTAGTGACGAAGAGTACAGTGCCGATCGGTACAAATGCGAAAGTACGTCAATTAGTGATGTCCAATCTTCAAGACAACGTCTGTGCAGAAGTTGTATCCAATCCTGAGTTCTTGCGTGAAGGTTCGGCCATCCATGATTCTTTTAATGGAGACCGCATCGTAATCGGAACAGACAATCAAGAAGCAGGGGACATTGTGGAAGAAATCAACAAGCCATTTGGACTGCCTATCTTGCGAACAAGCCTTCACAGTGCAGAAATGATCAAATATGCATCTAATGCTTTCCTGGCAACAAAGATTTCATTCATAAATGAAATTGCCAATCTTTCTGAAAAAACAAATGCCCATATCGAAGAGGTCGCCAAAGGAATCGGCATGGACTCAAGAATCGGAAACAAATTCCTGAATGCTGGGATTGGGTACGGAGGATCTTGCTTTCCTAAAGATACACAGGCACTTGTGAAAATCTCCGAGGACTGCAATCATGATTTCCATTTATTGAAGTCTGTCATTACAATTAATGAAAATCAAAAGACTCTTCTTGTGAGAAAAGCAAAAGAGCGCTTCGGAACACTGAGAGGAATGAAAGTCGCTCTATTGGGACTTGCTTTCAAACCTGATACAGATGATATGAGGGAAGCAGCCAGCATCTCGGTAGCCCACGAACTCGTAGAAGAAGGAGCAGAAGTGATCGGATATGATCCAATCGCTGCGGATAATGCAAAAAAAGTTCTGCCTGAGGAAGTGCTGTATGCCGATCAAATCGAGGAAGCGATAAAACAAGCAGATGTTGTGTTCATTTTGACAGAGTGGAAAGAAATCGTAGAGAAAACGCTCATCCTTTCCACTCTGTTCATGAACGAGCCAATCATTTTCGACGGACGCAATTGTTATACAAATGAGGATCTATACAATCTGGAAGTTGAATATATTTCGGTTGGAAGAGAGAACCTGTCAAAGATACGGGAAAACAGAGTGGCCGCTGTCATTTAATCGCTTACCACCTTTTAAGGAAGGACTCATTTACGAATGAGTCTTTTTTTTGTTAAATGATAAGGTATAGGCCGAACTTCAAGTTCTCCCGGCTGCATTCATAAAAAAGTTGGAGGGGAAAATGGAAATTCTTTGTTCGGCAAAGTTAATATGCAATTCTTCACTAATCTCTTCTTAATACTTCGTTTTAATAAACTCATGCTCATAAATATGGGGCAGTATGTCAGATGCCGTTCACTTCTTATTTTGTTTTTTTCAAAGATATTTAATAATCCAGAGGAATTAGTAATACCAATTCGATCAACACTGTGGTTGATTCTAGCATCCGCTCTATAATGCATATAGCGAATGAATTTGATATAGATGAAGCATAGACTTTTTAAGAAAGCATGAGATAAAAGTTATTAATATAGGATGAGCAAGCTTTATGGATGAATGATAAAGGTCTCTGGAACGAACCTCTCACTTTTTTACATGATTCGATAATAGTAATATTTCATCTATTTCTAAAAGACTGTGATAAAGTTATAAATAAAAAGAAAAAGTGTATGTTCCAAGATGGCGCCTGCTTTTTGTGACACTGAAGCACTGCACGTTTTTGCAAATTTAGGGGATAATGATGGGTAATATGAGCAGCTTATAAACAAAACAGACGTGATCTTTAATTGGTGCCGGAGTGATGAGTGCGACTTTGGCATCCTTATTGAAAGAGTTAGCACCGAAAGGGAAGAAGGTTTTTGAGAAGTGCAGTTGCTGCCTTGCGCGGCGCTTCCCGAGGGGCTTCTGCTGCCATTTTGCTCGAGGTATTCAATAGATGCTTCCGGCAGCATATGACAGCATGGGCACAGAAAATAAAAGAAATAATTCCTTCTTATTGCATGTCACTAGCTGACATCCTATAAGCTTTTCCAAAACATATATCTTCAACAGCGCAGACGCTTGGCAGAAACAAAAGTATGTAAATGAAAAAGATTAAGAAGTTAGGGAGGCTTCGGTGAGCCTTATCATATATAAAGCATCCGGAATTTTTTCTTAAACAAAAAAATCTAAGCATAAATGAAACGGGAGATAACGATGGCTAAATCAATCACAGAAAAGTTAAACTTACTAAAATATAAAGAGACAGCTGTTCTGCACTTACCAAATGGAGCAGATTATTTAGCAGAACTAACGGATTATGATACAGAATTAGCTGATCATGCTTATGACCTTATTTTTGCATTTGTATTAGATATGAACTCTCTAAAGAACCTTGTAAAAAAGGTTATCGATGAAAATCATTTAAATAAAAACGGCTATCTCTTTTTGGCTTATCCTAAAAAGGGAAATAAAGTATATCCTGACTATATCCATCGAGATGATCTATTAGCTGGGTTAGGGGCAGATGAAAATGGCTATGTTGGGACAAGCAGTATAAAATTTGCCCGTATGGTCGGATTGGATGATGTCTTTACGGTTGTTGGTCTAAAAGAAGACTCTAAAAGCAAAAATCACACATCTGCAAAAGCAAGTCAATGTGTGGATGATTATATCGAATTTATATCCGATGTAGAGAAAGATTTGCAGGATACTCCAGATTTACTTGCTTTCTATCAATCACTCACCCAAGGATATCGTAAGGATTGGGCCCGTTATGTGTATAGCGCTAAACAAGAGGGAACAAGAGCAAAACGGCGCGATGAAATGAAAATGATTCTTGGGAAGGGTTTCAAGAGCCGGGATTTATATCGCAGGAATAAATAATGATATAGAAACGAAGGTGCCTTGCACTCCTGAACTTTTGACATTTTCATTGATGCATTTTTAAAGAATTAAACTGCTATCGGCAGATAAATTTGATATCTGAAAGGAGTTAACCTTCATATGAAGTACCTAAAATCACAGATGAAACAGCTGATTAAAGAAAATCAGGAATTGCAATTTAAACTGAATGGACTGATGAAGGAACATAGCCTTGAGAAAAACTTTGCCCTCAAAGCCCTGTACCATGCAGAAGTTGCTGAAGGCGGGAAATATCAGCTTGCCTATCAAGCATTGGACTTGCCGAAAAGGTAGGTACCGTTGCTTCAGGTCATAAGAAAAAGGCTCCAGCTGCAGCTGGAGCCTTTTTTGCATTTTACAAAGCTTCTTTAATCACTTTCTTATAATAAAGCACAGAAAGCACCCCGAAAATCGAATACAATCCAGTGTATAACACCATAACAATAATCATCGGAGTCCAAACCTCAGCTCCAAATAAAAACCAGCCCGATTGTACGGCAAAATAGCTGTGTAATAACCCGATCACTAAAGGAATTCCAAAACTGAAGAGCTGTTTAGCCTGTATGCCTTTCAGCAAGTCTCCCTGTGTAAAGCCAAGTTTACGCAAGATGGTGTAATTCGGTTTTTCCTCTTCGCTCTCGCCCATTTGTTTAAAGTAAAGAATGCATCCGGATGTGACCAAAAATGACAGCCCAAGGAAGCCGACAATAAACATGGTCATCCCTATGTTGCGCTTCTGGCTGTTCAGAACTTCAAGCTGGGAATCGTTTGGGTTGTTTTCGCCAAGTTTTAAGGACGTGAAAATGGTATTGGCTTCTTTTAATTCGCCCTGATCCGCTATTTCAACAGCAATATAAGTAGATGTCGGCAGCTGAACATCAGGATCCATATCCTTTTTCAGCTGCTTAAAGACCGAATCATCGACAATGGCTGTCGGCATTCCGCCGGCTGTAAAATAAAAGGACACGGGAGAATCTTTTTCCATTCCCAAGTACGTTTGCTTAATGCTTGTTGTTTTCCCAAGCAGTGTAACGGTTCCTTTATCATCAAGCGGCATAAATTTTTGGAGCAGATCGCTGTAGCCTGTGAAGATCGTTTCGTCCTTTGAAAGATTTTTCCCTGCGGATTTTTCACTGATGACAGGCAGAGTCATCTTGCTGGGATCAAATTTCACTCCTTCAAGTTTGGCACTGAAAATGTCGCTGATATCCACTTCAGCCATGAATACATCAATTCGTTCATCCTCATACGCTATCCCAGCAGATTCCAGAGATTTTTCAAACTGTGCAGCATCTTCGCTTTCAGTAAAGGAAAAGTCAGCGGGTACTTGATTTTGTGCGGTTTTTTCTGCCGAGTAATAAGAGATGTAGCTCAGGGACAGCAATCCAATCGCCAGTGCCGAGACAGTCGTAATGATTGTCAGCAGCAGGGCATTTGATTTCATCCGGAACATGATGGATGAAAGAGACAGAACCTCGCCAACCTTCAAATAGCCATCTTTTTTCTTTCTGATGAGATGGAAAATAAAGCTGACGGACCCTTTGTAAAAAAGATAGGTTCCAAGGATGACAGAACCAAGAATAAACAGCATGGCGCCATATAAAGCTATCATGGATTTAAAGTCTCCTCCAAAAAGCTTAGAGGAAATATAATACCCGGCCGCAATCATAATGATGCCCAAAATGCCAATGGCCATTTCGAAAAAGGACATCTTTTTTACTTTCTCTTCTGCTGATGAGAGCACTCTGAACAGTGAGAGGATGCTCTGTCTTTTAATAAACAGATAGTTTATCAGCATGATGAGAAGGTAAATGACGATAAAGACAATCAGTGTCTGAATGAACGCCTGGGTGGAAAAGTGGAGTTTAGCTACGTCATCCACGCCAGTAATTTTGAATAAGATCATCATCACCAGTTTTGATGCCGCAAATCCTGTGAAAATACCAAGGACTAAAGATCCAAAGTACAGCAGAAAGTTTTCTGCCGTTAAAATGCGGAAAATCTTATGCTTTGTCATGCCGATCAGCTGAAACAGCCCAATCTCTTTGCTGCGGCGTTTAATGAAAATGTTATTGGCGTAGAGCAAAAAGATCGTCACGATGGCAATCAGCAGGACAGATGCAGCCCGGATGGCGGCGCCGCCTTTGATAGAACCCTTTACCGCGTCCATGGAAGGATCATATTGCAGAGTGACAAAAGCAAAATAAAGCGCAACGCTGAAAATGAGGGCAAAAATATAGAGAAAGTAGTTCTTTATATTTTTTTTCAGGTTTTTTATGATCAGTTGATTAACGTTCATCCTGAACACCGCCCAGAACGCCTTGCGTTTTCATGATGTCTTTAAAGAAAGCCTGTCTTGTTTGCTCCCCTTTGTTCAATTGTGTGTAGATTTGTCCGTCTTTTATAAAGATGACTCTGCTGCAGTAGCTTGCCGCAGCAGGATCATGCGTGACCATGACAATGGTAGCTTTTCTTTTTTCATTAAGTTCGGTCAACTTATTCAGCAGGTCAGCAGCGGATTTAGAATCAAGCGCGCCTGTTGGTTCATCGGCAAAAATGATGCTTGGCTCATGAATAAAGGCACGTGCTGCAGAAGTACGCTGCTTCTGTCCCCCGGAAATTTCATTCGGATACTTATCTTTTAACTCGTAGATGCCGAGCTCATTTGCTAATGCATGAAATTTCTGATCCGCTTCTTTTTTAGGAACCTTTGAAATGGAAAGCGGCAGCAGAATATTTTCTTTTACTGTCAGTGTGTCCAGAAGGTTATAATCCTGAAAAATAAATCCGAGATGATGCTTTCTGAATTCAGCAAGCTCTTTTTCCTTCATGCCCGTCATTTCTTTGTGTTCAATTTGGATGGTCCCGCCGCTCACTTTATCAATTGAAGATAGAACATTCAGCAGCGTTGTTTTCCCTGAGCCGGACGCACCCATAATGCTCACAAATTCGCCTTCTTGTATCGTAAGGTCAATTCCTTTAAGGACTTCCTGTTTATTCAATTTATTTCCGTAGCTTTTATGGAGCTTTGATGCTTCTAATATCGCCATACTTGCTTCCTCCTCTTAATTCGATAGCTTAATTATAAAAAGAAGAAAGGTCCTTTTCCTTTTATTGTGCGAACAAAATAGAAAAGCATGTGACATTCTTGTCACACGCTAATGACGGCTGCAAAGTCATTTCTTTTTGGGAAAATTAACGTAAATGCTGTTTCTGTGTGGATAATAGACTGTACGTGAATATCAATCAGCAGCGGTATAGCTGCTTTTTTAGCCAGATACAGCCCCATTCCTGTAGCAGCATGATCATGATGGTTTATGGTCGATGTGAAGCCTTTATCGAATATGCGGGGCAGGTCCTTTGGATCAATGCCCCGGCCGGAGTCTTTCACCTGAACTCTTACTTGATCACCCTGCTTCCAGCATTTTATGATAATGTCAGACGCCACGCTGTATTTCACTGCATTCGTTAAGATTTGTCTAATAATAAAGGCAAGCCATTTCGCATCACTAAGGACTTCCTTTTGATCAAGCTGAATGTCAAAACCAATCCCTTTTTGAATACACCATGCCTGAAGTGTTTTAATTTCACTGAAAATCACGCTTTCCAAATCAACCGTTTCAATGTATAAATCATTTTCAATAAACGGAATTCGTTTTTGATGCAGCTGCTGGTCAAGCAAAAGGTGAATCCGCAGCCACTCATACGTCAAATGAGTTTTCATCACATCGTCTTCCATGCGTTCGATCATTAAATGCATGGCAGTGAGCGGGGTCTTCACTTCATGAATCCACGATAACAGTTCATCTTTTTCCTGTTCAAGCGAAATTCTGTTGTGCAAAGCATCTTTTTTCAGGGACTGCGCCTGTTCGCTGAGCGTCTTTTCAACCAATTGTTCAAACGGGCTTTCCGGAGCTGGAATGCTTGATATATCAAGGTTGTTTTCCCGATCTGCCAGACTTTTATAAAAAGCAGTTTCTTTGTTGTACCGAACAGATAAGAAGATAATAAAAGCGATCATGGAAAGAAAAACAATATACAGGACTGACTGCACTGGAATGGCTGAGTCAATGAAAGCGATAAATAGAATAAAAAAATGAATGATAATAAAGAACAGAATCCAGCTCCGGCGCTCTTTTAAGAAACGGAGAATCATACCATTTCCTCTTCTGCCGCAAGATATCCCTGGCCTACTTTTGTCTCAATAAATTGACCAAGACCAATTTCATCCAGCCGTTTTCGCAGGCGATTGACATTCACTGTTAACGTATTATCGCTTATGAAGCGTTTATCATCCCACAGGCTGTTCATGAGCTTGTCCCTGCTGACAATTTTGTTTTTTTGTTCAATCAATAGTTTAAGAATGAACATTTCATTCTTTGTCAGTTCAACGGAACCGGTTTCGTTCGTAACCGTATTTCGCTCATAATCAACCGCAGCATTGCACCATGTTTTCAGACTTACTTGCTCTGTATTGTAGTTATAAACACGGCGGAGAATGGCCTGGATTTTCGCAATCAGCACATCAAAGTGAAAGGGCTTTTGAACAAAATCATCAGCACCAAGCTGCATAGACATGACCATATCAGTCGGATGATCCCGCGAGGAGAGAAAAATGATCGGCACATTCGAATGCGACCGGATCATCCGGCACCAATGAAAGCCGTCAAACTTCGGCAGCTGAATATCAATGATGACCAAATCTGGCTTTACGGCTGAGAATTCCTGCATGACTTTATTAAAATCTGTAATGCCATAAACATCATAAGACCACTGATTTAATCGTTCTTTGATTTCATTAAACAGGGTTAAATCATCTTCAATTAATAGAAGTTTAAACATGAGTTTCACCACACTATAAGGTTTCTTTTACAATTATTGTATAGGAAAACAATTCTGTGTGCTATAGATGGGCTTGACAAGATGTCAGAATACATAAGTGAACGGAATATTCATACTAATCTTGACATTGATTCAATAGATTGCTATTGTAGTAAAAAAATAATTTCTTATCCAGAGAGGTGGAGGGACTGGCCCTTTGAAACCTCAGCAGCAGGTCTATTAAGATACTGTGCTAACTCCAGCGGGTGAATTGACCTGATAGATAAGCGTGCCTTTTATTTGTCAGTAACGCACTCTTTTTAAAGAGTGCGTTTTTCATTTTTTTGGATGTGAAAAAAGGGGAGTAAAAATGGAAGCTAAGCAGCAATTTCAAAGGAAAATGCAATCTCGTCATTTAGTCATGTTATCTCTTGGAGGTGTAATTGGGACAGGTTTATTCTTAAGCACGGGTTATACGATTCAACAGGCAGGAGCGTTTGGGACGATCCTGTCGTATCTTGTGGGTGCCCTGGTCGTTTATCTCGTTATGCTTTGTTTGGGGGAATTAGCCGTCCATATGCCGGAGACAGGCGCTTTTCATAGCTATGCCGCTAAATATATTGGTCCAGGGACAGGATATACTGTAGCCTGGCTGTATTGGCTGACTTGGACGGTTGCGTTAGGTTCAGAATTCACGGCAGCGGGGCTGCTGATGCAGAGGTGGTTTCCATCTATTAACGTCTGGATTTGGAGTGCGGTGTTTGCGTTGATAATCTTTGCATTAAATGCTGTGACGGTTAAGTTTTTCGCGGAATCTGAATTTTGGTTTGCAGCGATTAAAGTCGCTGCCATAGTGATTTTTATTCTTTTGGGTGGAGCAGCAATTGTAGGTTTTATTCCTCTGACGGATTCCAATTCAGCTCCGTTCTTTACGAATCTCACAAATGAAGGATTATTTCCAAATGGTGCATTTGCCGTTATTATGACGATGCTTGCTGTGAATTTTGCCTATTCGGGAACGGAATTAATAGGGGTTGCAGCTGGAGAAACAGTCAATCCGGAAAAAACAATTCCAATGGCGATTCGGACAACATTATGGAGATTGATTATCTTTTTTGTTGGAACCATTGTTGTTTTATCTGCACTGCTGCCTGCATCAGATTCAGGAGTTTTAAAAAGCCCCTTTGTTTCTGTATTTGAACGAATTGGTATTCCTTATGCAGCAGATATCATGAATTTCGTGATCTTAACAGCCATTTTGTCTGCAGCAAACTCAGGCCTGTATGCTGCTTCCAGAATGCTCTGGTCACTTTCAGATAAGAAAACCATATCACCTATTTTTGCAAGAGTGTCAAAGCGCGGTGTGCCTATATATGCAGTGATTTTCAGTATGCTTGGCGGCACCCTGGCTTTGTTCTCAAGTGTTATTGCGCCAGATACAGTATATATAGTCCTTGTCTCCATTTCAGGTTTAGCCGTGGTTGCCGTATGGATGAGTATTAGCGTGTCACAGTTTTTCTTTCGCAGACAATATATAAAACAAGGACATTCGATAAAGGACCTGGTTTACCGGACACCTTTCTATCCCCTGGTGCCGATTGCATCTTTTGTGCTGTGTTTAGCATCTTTGGTTGGAATCGCATTTGATCCTGCACAGCGAATTGCCCTCTATTGCGGCATTTCATTTATTTTGTTTTGCTATGGAAGCTATTATGCAACACATTTTATTAAGAAAAGAGGAGAAGGATATGCAGCAGAAACTCAATCCAATTGAAACCATTTTAAGTGACTATTCCGTCATGATCCTTGATGGGGCACTTGCTACAGAACTCGAGCAGCATGGCTGTGATTTAGACGATCCCCTTTGGTCTGCCCGAATATTACTGGAAAACCCCGAAGTGATTTATCAGGTTCATTCAGACTATTTCCGTGCGGGAGCGGACTGTGCAATTACGGCCAGCTATCAAGCAACAATCGATGGTTTCTTGAAGCGGGGAATCGAAGAAGAAGAAGCTGTGCAATTAATAAAAAAAACAGTGGTGATTTCAAGAAAAGCAAGAGATGATTTTTGGAAGGAAGAAATGGAAGCTATTAGACCAAAGCCATTGGTTGCGGCATCAATCGGTCCCTATGGCGCCTATCTTGCAGACGGTTCGGAGTATACAGGCAACTATGGGGTTACGGATGAGGCTTTAAAAGATTTTCATCGTCCCAGAATGTCAGCATTGATTGAAGCAGGTGCTGATATACTGGCATTTGAAACCATTCCTTCTCTTCAAGAAGCAAAAGTATTACGTTCTTTATTGAATGAATTTCCCTATACATATGCATGGCTATCCTTTTCCTTGAAAAATGAGAAAGCGATTAGTGATGGCACTTTGCTCGAGGTGTGTGCAAATACCTTCGGGGACGACGGGCAAATAGCTGCAATTGGGATCAACTGTGCACCACTGGAATTAGTGAATGAAGCCATAAAAGTGATCAGCAGCCATACAAAAAAACCGGTTATTGTTTACCCGAATTCTGGAGAAGCCTACAATCCAGACACTAAAACATGGCATGGCCAGAAATCTTGTCTTGAACTGGATCATCTATCAGAAGACTGGTTCAAGTCAGGTGCCCGCTTAATAGGAGGCTGCTGCCGAACATCACCTCACCATATTGAAAAGATTTCAAAAAAATGGCGGACTAGTGAAAATGTCGTATCCGAGTCTGGGATTTAATAGAATTTGGGGAAGCATGGGGGTCTATGAGTATCCAAGTCTGGGGTTTTGTAGAATTTGGGGAAGCATAAGTGGTCTATGAGTATCCAAGTCTGGGGTTTAGTAGAATTTGGGGAAGCATAGAAGGTCTATGAGTATCCAAGTCAGGGATTATGTAGAATTTGGGAAACATAGGGGGTCTATGAGTATCCAAGTCTGGGGTTTTGTAGAATTTGGGGAAGCATAAGTG
The DNA here is from genome assembly GCF_030127205.1 of Metabacillus hrfriensis. Lineage (NCBI taxonomy): Bacteria > Bacillati > Bacillota > Bacilli > Caryophanales > Bacillaceae > Metabacillus > Metabacillus hrfriensis. The sequence continues at coordinate 5,000,482 of NZ_CP126116.1, read as the reverse complement.
GTCTATGAGTATCCAAGTCTGGGGTTTAGTAGAATTTGGGGAAGCATAGAAGGTCTATGAGTATCCAGGTCTGGGTTTTTGTCGGATTTGGGGAAGCATAGGGGGTCTATGAGTATCCAAGTCTGGAATTTTATAAAATTTGGGGAAGCATAGGGGTCTATGAGTATCCAAGTCTGGGGTTTAGTAGAAATTGGGGAAGCATAGGAGGTCTATGAGTATCCAAGTCTGGGGTTTAGTAGAATTTGGGGAAGCATAGAGGGTTAATGAGTATCCAAGTCAGGGTTTTTGTAGAATTTGGGGAAGCATAGGGGGTCTATGAGTATCCAAGTCAGGGTTTTTGTAGAATTTGGGGAAGCATAGGAGGTCTATGAGTATCCAAGTCAGGGGTTTTGTAGAATTTGGGGAAGCATAGGGGTCTATGAGTATCCAAGTCTGGGGTTTAGTAGAATTTGGGGAAGCATAGGGGGTCTATGAGTATCCAAGTCTGGAATTTTGTAAAATTTGGGGAAGCATAAGGGGTCTATGAGTATCCAAGTCTGGGGTTTAGTAGAATTTGGGGAAGCATAGGGGGTCTATGAGTATCCAAAACTGGGTTTTTGTGGAATTTTATGAAGCGTAGGGGGTCTATGAGTATCCAAGTCAGGGATTATGTAGAATTTGGGAAGCATAGGTGGTCTTTAAGCATTCTGAAATTTAATAGATTCAAAGAAAAAGGACATCCCCATTTGGGATGTCCTCTTTCTGCCGGCTCATCAAGCTGATGCAGAAGCATTAACTTTTGCCCATGCCGCACTTTCCCTCTTCCCGTGCAAGAAGTAGTAAAAAACAGAACTGGCAAAGACTAATACGCCTAAAATCACATACAAGGTACTGTATCCTGTCACCGGAATGACAAATCCAAGCAGATAAGGTCCGAACCCTAAACCTGCATCCAGAAAGATAAAGAAAGTCGAAGTGGCAAGACCCATGCGGTGAGGAGGCGTTAATTTAACGGCAATCGCCTGTGTCGCCGACTGCATGTTTCCAAATCCAAGGCCGATCAAAACACCAGAAAGCAAGAAAATGAAGCTAGTGCTTGCCGTGCTCAAAAGGAACATCCCAGCTCCAAATAAGAGGAAGGCAGGATACATAATGAAATTTGCCCCTTTTTTGTCCATTAAGCGGCCGGTAAAAGGGCGTGATGCCAATACAGCTGCCGCATAGACGATGAAAAAGAAGCTTGCTGTGCTGACAAGATGAATGTCCTTCGCATAGAAGTTAATAAAGGACAAAACACTTGAATAGCAAAACGCCGCTGCAAGTGTAATAAATGCAATCGGCAAAGCACTTGGCTCTACAAAATTTGAAAGTTTGAATCCTCGTACTTCTGATTTTTTTACTGAACTATCAAGCGGGGGCACATACAAGAAAAAGGCAATGATTAAACTGATGAAGCCTAATGCAACGCAGAAGGTAAAGATAGTTTGAAAGCTTGCGTGCTGGCTCAAGTACAGCCCGATAAAAGGACCGATGGCTGTTGCAAGAGTTGCACTCATACTGTAGTACCCGATGCCTTCCCCTTTTCGCGAAGCGGGAATAATCTGTGCTACTATTGTGCCTGTTGCTGTACTGGCCATACCCAGTGTAATTCCATGAACAAGGCGGTTGAAAAGAAGGAAGCCAAGGCCAAATTCAAAGAAATAAAAGGCTGTTGTCAGGGTGAACAGGATAAGCCCTGTATACAGGATCTTTTTACGGCTGAAAGTTACAATGAGTCTTCCTATTAAAAGCCGGCCAATCAGTGCGCCTATAATAAAAATCCCGGTTACAAGTCCCGCCTCGCTCGTAGAGGCGCTGTATTCATCCACTGCAAAAACAGCAATAGTCACCATTAACAAGTAAAAGATTAATGTTAAGAAAAAATTGATGGACGACACGACAATAAAGTCTTTCGTCCATAATTTGGATGTTGTCTGATTCATGTTTTTGCCCCCTTACTCTCTAATATTGTTCCGAATATCTCCCATGATCCGGATTACCTCAAGCTGTTCTTCTTCTGAAATACCTTTTAAAATTTCCTGCTCATATTCATCGATTGTTACGCGAACAACCCCGTATACCTTTCTCCCAAGGTCCGTAAGCTGCATTCTCTTTTCGCGCTTATCCTTGCCGGGTATATGCTCTACATATCCCAGTTCCTCAAGGCGGCTGATGGTTCTTGTAACGGTAGGCTTTTCAACACTTTGATAATCAGCAAGCTCAACAAGCGTAGCTGTTCCGTAATTCCATAAATAATGCAAAACAGACCATTGAGCTCTGTATAAATCATGTTTGGCAAGTTCCATATTCAGTCTGTTTTCAAAAGGACGGTATAACAGCAGAAGCTGCTGAAAAAACTTTTGATATGTTTTTATAGGAAACACCTCATTAAATAAATAGTTACCCTGGATAATAGTTACTCTAGGTAACTAATATAACAAAAACAACAGTGTTTGTCTACCAGCTGAAATCCCGAAGATGGATATTGACACAAAACGGGAATATATGTTATTTAATAAGTGGTTAGCACTCTCATGAAAAGAGTGCTAAAAAGCAGGTTGAAAGGAGAATGACAATGGAAAAAATGCAGTTCAAAGCGGAGTCTAAAAGACTATTGGAAATGATGATTAACTCAATTTACTCTCAAAAAGAAATCTTTTTAAGAGAGCTGATTTCAAATGCTAGTGATGCGATTGATAAAATTTATTACAAAGCTTTAACAGACGACAGCCTATCATTTGACCAGAACCATTACTACATAAAAGTTAAGGCAGACAAGGAAAATAGAACATTAACAATCTCAGATACTGGGATTGGGATGACAAAAGAAGAACTTGAGAACAACCTTGGAATTATTGCAAAAAGCGGCTCTCTTGCTTTTAAAAGTGAAAACGAGCTGAAAGATGGCCATGACATTATCGGTCAATTTGGAGTTGGTTTTTACTCAGCCTTCATGGTAGCAGACGCTATCACTGTTACAACGAAAACAATCGGCAGCGAAGATGCCTACAGATGGCATTCTGGGGGAGCAGACGGCTATACGATTGAGCTTGGTGAGAAGGAAGAGGTCGGAACGGAGATTGTTCTTAGCATCAAAGAAAACACAGAAGAAGATTCGTATGATGAATATTTAGAAGAATACCGGTTAAAAGCAATCATTAAAAAATACTCTGATTTCATCCGCTACCCAATTAAGATGGACGTAACGGAGAGAAAACGCAAAGAAGACAGCGAAACAGAGTTTGAAGAGGTTCTGGAAGAACAGACAATCAACAGCATGGTTCCGATTTGGAGAAAGAATAAAAATGAGCTCACTTCGGAAGATTACGAGAATTTTTATGCAGAAAAACGTTATGGGTTTGATAAACCGTTAAAACATATCCATATCAGTGTGGACGGTGCCGTCAGATACAACGCAATTCTATATATCCCTGAGCAGATTCCGTATGATTACTACTCTAAAGAGTTTGAAAAGGGTCTAGAGCTTTACTCTAATGGTGTGTTAATCATGGAAAAATGCTCAGACCTGCTACCTGACTATTTCAGTTTTGTAAAAGGAATGGTAGATTCTGAGGATTTATCTCTTAACATTTCAAGAGAAATCCTCCAGCATGACCGCCAGCTGAAGCTGATTGCAAAAAATATCAAAAATAAAATTAAGAGCCAGCTGCAAAGCTTATTAAAAGATGAGAGAGAAAAGTATGAAACATTCTATAACTCTTTCGGAAGACAGCTGAAATATGGCGTTTACAGTGATTTTGGTGCAAACAAAGAAGATCTTCAGAACCTGCTCATGTTCTATTCATCAAAAGAGAAAAAGCTGATCACTCTTGATGAATATGTTTTAAGCATGCCTGAAGATCAAAAGTACATTTACTATGCTGCAGGAGAAAGCTATGACCGAATTGAAAAGCTTCCGCAGACAGAGGTTGTGGCTGATAAAGGCTATGATATCTTATATTTCACGGATGAAGTGGATGAATTTGCGATCAAAATGCTGATGAACTACCAGGAAAAAGAGTTCAAATCGATTTCTAGCGGCGATTTAGGAATAGAAGCAGGCGAGAATGAAAAGGGTGCAGAATCAGAAGAGAAAGATAACAAAGACCTCTTTGAAGAGATGAAAACGATTCTTGCCGGCAAAGTGAAGGATGTAAGAATTTCTAAACGTCTCAAGTCTCATCCAGTCTGCATCGCAACTGAAGGTGACGTGACGACGGAAATGGAAAAAATTCTGAAGGCAATGCCGAACAGCCAGAATATCCAGGCTGAAAAAATCCTTGAAATTAACCGAAATCATGAAGTATTTACTTCTTTAAAAGATTCCTTTGAAAAGGATAAAGAAAAATTAGCGCTTTATACAAACCTGTTATTTAATCAGGCGCTCCTGATCGAAGGATTGCCGATTGAAGATCCGGTAGAGTTTACGAATGATATCTGCAAAATAATGGTTTAAAAAGAAACAATGCTTAATAGCGCAAAAAAGTAGAAAAGGGAGTCCTGAAAACCAGGACTCCCTTTCTCTTATTTCGGATGCATCTTAAATTTCAAAAACAGCTCATTATAATAAGCCAAATTCTTTTTGCCAAGGTTCTCATACACTTCCAGTTTTTCCGTCAGCTCAGGCGGAGGATAGAAGCGCTCATCGTTTACCATTTCTTCAGGCATGTATTTTAAGGCTTCTTTGTTAGGTGTGGAGTAGCTGACATATTCGGTGTTTTCAGCGGCCACCTCAGCATCCAGCATGAAGTTGATGAACTGATGGGCAGCTTCCGCATTTTTGGCTGTTTTCGGGATAACCATGTTATCGAACCATAAGTTTGAGCCTTCCTCAGGAACGACATACTCCAGATCTTCATTTTCATACATGATCTCTGATGCAACCCCAGACCATACAAGCCCGATTGCTGCTTCCTGATTTTCAAGCAGCATCCGGCTCTCATCTCCAACAACTGCTTTGACATTTGGAGTGAGGGAATCAAGCTTTCGTTTTGCTTCCTCTAAATGATCCTTATTTGTATCGTTTAGAGAGTAGCCGAGGCTGTTCAGGCCCATTCCTATCACTTCTCTTGCCCCGTCAATCAGCAGGATTTCATTTCGCAGATCAGGATCCCAAAGGTCATTCCAGCTCGTGATTTTTTTTCCATCTATCATCGTTGGATTATAGACAATGCCGACAGTTCCCCAGAAATATGGAACGGAATATTTATTTTCAGGGTCGAATGGCAAATCCATAAACCGGTCATCAATATTTTTCAAGTTCGGAAGCTTTGAATGATCCAAAGGGATAAGCAAATCTTCCTGTCTCATTTTATCAATCATATATTCAGAAGGAACGGCAATATCATAAGTCGTTCCGCCCTGTTCAATCTTTGTCATCATCGCCTCATTAGAATCAAACGTCTCATAGATGACTTTAATGCCTGTTTCTTTTTCAAAGCGGTCAACCAGATCGGAATTGATGTAGTCTCCCCAGTTAAAGATCGTAAGCGTGTTGCCGCTTGAGTAGCCCTGTGAAGAGTTCAGCTCTGAAACAGCATACAAAAGGATGCCCGACACGAGAATAATCGCGAAGAAAACGCGGATCAGCTTCTTCATTTTCTTACCCCCAATCCGCTTTGCTTATTTCGCTGCGTGATGAAGTAGTAAACAATCACAAGCAGGACTGTGAAAAGGAAAAGCAGGGTCGATAAGGCGTTAATATTTAATGAGATTCCCCGGCGCGCAAGTGAATAGATTTCAACGGACAGCGTAGTGAATCCATTGCCGGTTACGAAAAAGGTAACAGCGAAATCATCAAGAGAGAACGTAAGAGCCATAAAGAATCCTGCAAAAATACCCGGTGTGATAAATGGCAAGGTCACTTTAGTCAGGACATTCCAGCTGCTTGCGCCAAGATCTCTTGCTGCATCAAGCAAGGTTGGACTCATCTCCATCAGTTTCGGCAGAACCATTAAGACAACAATCGGAACGCTGAATGCAATATGAGATAAGAGGACTGAATAAAATCCAAGCTTGATTCCTGCCATCGTAAACAGGATTAGAAACGAAGCGCCAATAATAACATCAGGGCTGACAATCAGCACATTATTTAATGAAAGCAATGTGTTTTTGGTTTGCCTGCTTTTAAAAGAATGAATGGCAAGTGCTCCAAGAACACCGATAATGGTGGAAATAAGTGCTGACAGCAAGGCGATAACGAGTGTGTTCAGCACGATGATCAGCAGCCTCGCATCTGTGAAAAGCTCCTTATACCAATCAAGCGTAAATCCTTCAAAGTTGTACATCGTACCGCCGCTGTTGAACGAATAAAACACAAGGAAAAAAATTGGCGTATATAGGATGAGAAAGATCAAAATTAAAAAGATCCTGGATAGAGGGGATATTTTCTTATCCAACTTACATACCCCGCTTTCGATTTCCGGTAAGGAAGATAATCAGAAACATAAAAATAATCAAAAAGACAGCAATGGTCGACCCCATACCCCAGTCCTGAGTCACAAGGAAATGCTGTTCAATCGCAGTGCCGAGTGTGATCACTCTGTTTCCCGCAATCAGTCTTGTCAGCATGAACAGGGAAAGAGCGGGTATAAAGACCAGCTGGCAGCCAGCTTTAACGCCATCAATCGTAAGCGGGAAAATGACTCTGCGGAAGGCGGTCCAGCTTGATGCGCCCAAATCACGCGCTGCATCCAGCAGGGTTGGATTTAATTCATTCAGTGAATTGAATATAGGCAAAATCATAAATGGAATAAAGATATAAACCGATACAAAAATGAAACTGAAATCGGTGAACAATAACTGCTGCGAGCCAATGCCGATTGCTTCTAAAAAGCTGTTAGCAACACCGTACGTACCAAAAATGCCAAGAAAAGCATAGGCTTTTAACAATAAATTAATCCAGGAAGGGACAATAATCAGCAGCAGCCAAAGGTGCTTATGCTTTGTATAAGTCAGCAAATAAGCAGTTGGGTATGCAATAAGCAGGGAAAGAGCTGTAATCAAAAAAGCATACCAAAATGAACTCAAGGTCATTTTCATGTAGACCGGTGTGAAGAAGTTCTGATAATTGGCAAGCGAGAAGTTTCCTTCAATATCAATAAAAGAATAATAGAGAACTAGAACAATCGGTGCAATAACAAAGAGAGCAATCCAAAGAGCATAGGGAATCATATACAAATTTCGGGTCAGCTTATTTTCCATGCTCTTCTCCATCTGCATAGGCTTCTAAACGTCTGTCAAATTCCTCTTCGGTCTCACCGAATCTCATAACATGTATCGCTTCCGGGTCAAAATAAAGGCCGATCTCATCTCCGACAGTGGCTTTCTTTGTGGAATGCACGAGCCATTCGTTTCCATCCTTGTCATAGCTGCTGATTTCATAATGAACACCGCGGAACAATTGGGAATCAACGCGTACTTGGAGTTTTCCCCGTTCCAAAGAAGTGATTTCCAAATCTTCAGGACGAATGACGATCTCTATAGGTTCATTTGGGTTCAGACCCTGATCAACACACTCAAATTGTCTGCCGGTGAATTCTACAAGGTAATCCTCAAGCATGGTCCCTTTTACAATATTGGATTCGCCAATAAAGTCAGCAACAAAGCGGTTAATAGGCTCATCATATATATCTGTCGGAGTCCCGCTTTGCTGTATTTTTCCTTTGTCCAGAACGAAAATTTCATCTGACATCGCGAGTGCTTCTTCCTGGTCGTGGGTAACAAAGATAAAGGTAATGCCCAGACGCTGCTGGAGTTCGCGCAGTTCGTACTGCATTTCAGTGCGAAGCTTTAAGTCCAGGGCTGACAATGGTTCATCAAGAAGAATCACTTCCGGCTCATTGACAATCGCACGTGCAATTGCGACCCGCTGGCGCTGGCCTCCGGACATTTCCCGAATTTCCCTTTTTTCATATCCATCAAGGTTTACAAAGCTTAAGGCTTCTTTTACTTTCGATTCAATATCCCGATTATTCATTTTTTTAATGCGCAGTCCAAATGCAACATTTTCAAAAACATTCAAGTGAGGAAACAGTGCATAATCCTGAAACACCGTATTTACTTGGCGTTTGTTAGCAGGAACATCGTTTATTTTTTTTTCGTTAAAAAGAATTTCTCCCTCAGAAGCTTCAGTAAATCCGGCAATCAGCCGAAGAATAGTTGTCTTGCCGCAGCCTGAAGGACCAAGAAGTGTATAAAATTTGCCGCGCTCGATTTCAAAACTGACATGATTGAGGACAGCAGGATCATTGTCATATTGTTTTGTAACCTGCTTAAACTGAATAATTGTGTTTGTCATATCATTCTCCCTCTTAGTTTGCTCGGATTTGAACAAAGAAATATTTACAGAAAACGGCCAATTTTGCCATATTTATCATGAATAATTATACATGAAAGAATGCTGAAATACGAAAAAAATATCAATGGTTCTTATGTCATTATGTTCGGATTAATAAGAGATCCAAGAGATATTTTTAATAGTGGTTTGAATAAAATTCTTCATTTTCATGTGTAGAAAAATGATATTGGGAATAGTAAAGATCGTCACAATTTATATAAAGGAAGGTGTTTAGTTATGTTCAAGAAAAATTCGCATGTTAGAAAAGCAATCAGCACTATTATTTTGGCTATGGTCCTTTTATTTGGTATGCCATTAGCAGGTTCTGCCGTTGGAAAAGGAGCAAATGGTTCAGATGTATCAGTCATTCAGGGAATGCTGAAATCAGTCGGCAGCTATTCCGGGAAAATCACAGGAAAATATGACAATCTAACCGTACAGGGAGTGAGGTATTTTCAGAAAAAACATGGTCTTCCTGTTACAGGTTCTGTTGATGAAAGAACGTTTCAGTCTATTCTTTATGCTTATGCCAAGGTAAAAAATCTCTCAAACGGCGGCGGTAAAGGAGCAGGCCAAGGTGGCGGAGCAGGTGAAGGCGGAGGCCAGGGTGAAGGAGCAGGTCAAGGCGGAGGCCAGGGTGAAGGAGCAGGTGAAGGCGGAGGCCAGGGTGAAGGAGCAGGTCAAGGCGGAGGCCAAGGTGAAGGAGCAGGTGAAGGCGGAGGCCAGGGTGAAGGAGCAGGTGAAGGCGGAGGCCAGGGTGAAGGAGCAGGTGAAGGCGGAGACCAGGGTGAAGGAGCAGGCCAGGGTGAAGAAAAAGAAATAGAAGAAGGGGACGAGGCTGAAGAACAAGGTGAAGAGAAAGAGATAGAAGATGAGAAGGATCAGGAAAAAGGCGAAGAGAAAAAGATAGAAGATAAGAAGGATCAGGAAAAAGGCGAAGAGAAAAAGATAGAAGATAAGAAGGATCAGGAAAAAGGCGAAGAGAAAAAGATAGAAAATGAGAAGGATCTGGAAAAAGGTGAAGAGAAAAAGATAGAAGATGAGAAGGATCAAGAAAAAGGTGAAGGAAAAGAAATAGAAGACGGGAAAGAAAACGGCAAAAATTAATTCCCTACCTTATTGAATGCCAAAACGCTTTGGATTTTCATCCAAAGCGTTTCCTATTTATCAAATCAGTCAACTGTGTTTTTCTTCAAACAGTCTGGCAATCTCTACAATAACCTGTGTTGCTTTCAGCATATTATCAACGGAAATATATTCGAACTTGCCGTGGAAATTCTCTCCGCCTGTAAAAATATTCGGGGTAGGAAGGCCCATATAGGAGAGCTGGGATCCATCAGTGCCGCCGCGGATTGGTTCAACAATTGGCTGAATGTCCAGGTTTTCCATCGCTTTGAATGCAATGTCGACGATCTGTTTAACAGGCTCGATTTTTTCACGCATATTGTAATACTGATCATGCATCTCAAGGACGATGCGTTCGCTTCCGTATTTCTCCTTCAATTCATCAACAGCACCGGCCATCATTTGTTTTTTCTGCTGGAACTCTTCCTTATCAAAATCTCTGATAATGTAGCTTAGCTTCGTTTGCTCAACATCCCCGCTTATAGAAAGAAGATGGAAGAAGCCTTCATAGCCTTCTGTTAATTCAGGAGCTTGTTCAGCCGGCAGCTTGCTTTGCAGCTCCATTGCGATCTTAATGGAATTCACCATTTTTCCTTTAGCCGTTCCAGGGTGGATGTTGGTGCCTTTAATTGTAATGGAAGCCCCTGCCGCGCTGAAGCTTTCGTACTGGAGCTCTCCGAGAGGACCGCCGTCCACTGTGTAGGCGTATTTCGCACCAAAGGCAGCCACATCAAATTTATGTGGTCCGCGTCCGATTTCCTCATCAGGAGTAAAAGCCACTCTGATTTTGCCGTGTTTGATCTCAGGATGCCTGATCAAATAATCCATCGCTGTCATAATCTCAGCAATACCCGCTTTATTATCAGCTCCTAACAGAGTGGTGCCGTCTGTAGTTATAAGGGTATGACCTTGATAGTTTAGTAAATTGGGAAAGTCTTTTGGAGACAGAGTCACTTGTTCTGCTTCATTCAGCAGGATGTCCTGTCCGTCATAGTTTTCATGAACCTGCGGATTCACATTTTTCCCTGTAAAATCAGTTGCGGTATCAATGTGTGCCAAAAAGCCGATCGTTGGAACCTGCTTATCTGTATTGGATGGAAGAGTGGCCATCACATATCCAAATTCGTCCATGCTTACGTCCTCTAAGCCAATTGCTTTCAGTTCTTCTGCAAGTGTTCGTGCGAGTGTCAGCTGTCCTTCAGTGGAAGGACATGTTTCGCTGCCGTCATTAGATTGTGTGTCAATTATTACATAGGAAGTAAATCGTTCAATGATTTCATTTTTCATTTTTCATCAACCCTTCTTAGCCTCTTAATTTTTCTAAAATATTCTGTGCCTGATAGCCTGCCTCAAAATCAATAATCTCAGCTTTTTCGCCTTTAAGGGCTTTTACAAGCTCATCAATTAAAGAATTGGCAAGTGAACTGTCGGCATCAATCCTTTGAATAGGTTCGCCAAGCTTGCCGCCTTCAAGTGCCGACCAGTTCAGCAAGGATAGAGTTCCTTCTGTCCCATAAGCTGTAAATCGGATTTCTTCGGTTCCCGCAATCTGACTCATGCCATCGATAAAGACAGGCGTACCGTCTTGAAGCTCCATTTGAGCCAGAATGCCAATTTCAGAAGCAGTTGGATCTTCGGGATACTGAACCGATTTATTCAGAACATGAACAGGGCCAAAGATTTTTTGAATTTGCTGAATGAAGTGTACGCCGACTTCGAGGACAAAACCGCCTTGTTCACGGCTTGCTACCCAGTCATTTTGCTGCCACGGACGGGGCCATTCCGGGAAATGCATCTTTAGCTCAAGCCGTCTCAGCTTTCCAACATAGCCATCTTTTATGAGGGAAGCAAACGTTTTGCTTCCTGCACTATAGTTCAACGGAAAGTTCATTGCGTGGACGATTCCTTTTCCTTTTTCTTTTGCTTGTATGTAAAGACTTTCTGCTTCTTCCAAGGAGTTTGCCAAAGGTTTTTCACATAAGACATGCTTGCCCTTTGCAATCACATCCGTCACAATCCGATGATGAAATTTGGGTGGAACTGCTGCATACACAAGATCGATTTCTGCTTCTTCAAGCATTTTTTTATGGTCAGTAAATGAAGACACATTTCCAAGTCTTTCAGATGTTTCACGTGTAACTTCAGCATTCCGGTCACATATAGCTGAAATTATGATATCCGGATGGTCTGTAAAGTTCTTTATTAATCGCTGTCCGATTGCACCTAATCCGATAATGGCTGCCCTGATCATTTGACGTCCGCCTTTCTGAAAATAAAACTGATAATTAATTATATTAAGAAATTTGATGTATTCATAGTATCCATTCGAAAAAAGAGAAAGAGTGAAAATCCGTTTTATCTGGTATGCTGATAATTATGGAGTATAAAGTTTAGCTTGAATTAATTCCATTTGATATGATTTAAAGAGAAATCTTTAAAGAGGTGGAAACATGATTCATCAGCCTATTCATTCGTCCTTTTTTAATAAGCCTACACTGGAATTGGCCCAGGCTCTTCTCGGAAAAATTCTGGTAAAAGAAACAGCAGAAGGCATTGCTGCAGGAATAATTGTTGAAACGGAAGCCTATATCGGACCAGGGGATCAGGCTGCACACAGCTTCAATAACCGGCGGACGGCAAGAACTGAAGTCATGTTTGGACCTGCTGGCTATACTTATACATATGTCATGCACACACACTGCCTTGTAAATGTTGTAAGCGGAGTGATTGATTCTCCTGAAGCAATTTTAATTAGAGGTGTAGAGCCGGTTGAAGGGCTGAGATTGATGTATGAACGGCGAGGTCCGGTAAAAAGGGAGCAAGATCTCACAAATGGGCCCGGGAAACTGACGAAAGCATTGGGGATTGTAAAAGAAGATTATGGGCGTCCTTTATGGGAGTCGCCACTGTATATCGCCGAAGGCAGAGAACCTGAGCTTACATCTGCGGGACCGCGAATAGGAATCGACAACAGCGGAGAGGCAAGAGAATATCCATGGAGATTCTGGGTGAGCGGAAACCTGTTTGTATCGGGTACAAAGAGGAACAATTTCAGTTAAAAAAGCTGTCTCTAAGGAGGCAGCTTTTTATTATTATGAGATGAAAATAGTAAATGGCTTCAATCACCGCCGCAAATACCTCGGTCAATAAAAAGCATCTTTATTTCCAGCGTTCAAGCTTATGGATATTGCGTGTAAATAAACCAGCAAGAAATCCAGGAAAACCAAACTCCTTGATTTTACCCTTTACTTTTTCTTTCATCTCATCTGAAGTGATGTCTGGCATTGTAAAGGCTCCATTCTGGTAACAATGACTGCAATATTTATTGCTTTTAGTACCGTTTGCTTCTGTACCGCCTCCATGTTCATCTCTGGATAATGGCATACCGCAGCTCTGACAATTCTTATAAGTTTCCAAAGAAACATTCACCCCAAATCTTTTTTTACATTATCCCGTATTGTTAAAGAAAAGCATAGGCGATTCTTTCTTAGCTAATATAGGCTGTTTTCTTAAGAAATTCTTAAACATTCCACAGACAGAGTGTTAAGAATTTCCCATTAGAATGTAGATAATAACATGAAAACAGATATACTTTTGAAAGGAGCGTGAGAAAATGACAAATTATAACGTTTTAGTAGTGGATGATGATAAAGAAATTCGCGATGCGATTGAAATCTATTTAAAGAATGAAAACATAACTGTGATAAAAGCAAAAGACGGAATAGAAGCTCTTGAAAAACTGAATGAGCACTCTGTACATTTGATTCTACTGGATATTATGATGCCGCGCCTTGACGGCATTTCAACAACATTTAAAATCCGTGAGAAAAAAAACATTCCGATTATTATTCTGAGTGCTAAAAGTGAAGACACCGATAAGATACTCGGTCTGCAGGTCGGGGCAGATGACTATGTGACTAAACCGTTCAACCCCATGGAGCTGATTGCCAGAGTGAAATCACAGCTAAGACGGTATGTGACGCTTGGTACATACGAAGGTGTGAAAAAGACGGTAGATCTGAATGGTCTTACCCTTGATCAAACAGCTAAAGAAGTGACGGTGCACGGCGAGAACGTAAAACTTACCCGCATTGAATACAGCATTGTAGAGCTGCTGATGCTGAACGCCGGACGCGTGTTTTCCATCAGCGAAATCTATGAGCGGGTTTGGAATGAGCCTGGCTACAACGCCGAAAAAACCGTTGCCGTCCATATCCGAAAAATCAGAGAAAAAATAGAGATTGATCCTAAAAATCCGAGATATTTAAAGGTGGTATGGGGAATTGGGTACAAAATGGAAAAATAGTCTGACGTTCTTTCTGATCATGATGCTGCTGACTTACGGAATCAGCGGTCTGTTTTCAGGTGCTGCAAACGGTGACAGGTACTTATTTAAAAACTATTTTCAGTCTAACGAATTTCAAGAACGGCTAAACTACTTTACGAATCTTTTAAGCTTATATGAATTGAACGGCACGACAAAAGAAGAAGCTAAGGAAAAGATAAGCGTATCTGCAGAAGAAATCGAAGAACACCGCTACAGATACGGAAGTTTAACCGACCAGATTACGAACATAGAAAGTCAGTACGAAGAAGAAATTTTTGCTGCTAAGGAAAACGGAAACAGTGAAGTTGAAAAAGTGCTGACGGAAGAAAAGAATAAAAAAATAGCAGACATCACAATGAATTTTAAAGATGATGAGCATGTCCGAAAAAAGCTTATCGCAGAAAAAGAACAGAAAATCGATCAATTCTTTGAAGAAAACTATAAGTATCCTAAGTCTGAATATGAAGCAAATAAAAATCAGTTTGTTTATTACTTGAAAAGCATCGATTCAGAAGAAGTTCACACAAACTTGCAAATGTCTGAGAAAGATGATCCAAAGGAGTTTATCAATCAAAAAGACATGTACTATATTGAAAAATTTTCGGGATCAAGAGGCTATATCTATTCAACAGATGGGTTTCATTATTTTGGAAGCAGTGATATTACGGAGGATCTAACCAGAGGAGAGGAAACAAGATTCACCGGACAAATTGCCTTGTCAAAAAATGCACCGGCAGACAGCGAAACCATGATTGAATTCCGGGATTTTAATAAATCACAGGCTCTCTATTACGGACATTCCATCAGCGGACTTGCAGCCCTTTTCATCAGTGTATTTCTTCTAAGAAAACGTCCGCTGTTTGAACCCATTCTCAAAAGCAATTGGGCACAGGTGTACCTCCGCCTGCCTCTGGATGTGAAAATTCTCTTCACAGCCATTGCGCTTATCGGAAGCATCATCTGTATGTTCGGAGTGATCGATTATTATCCGTTCCGCTATGGATACGAATGGCTCTACGCTTTTATCTTTTTGGTTATTGGAACGCTGTTTATCTCAGCACTCATCGTTCAGGCAGTCCTTCTCATTCACTGCTTTAAAACAGAAGGCCATTTCAAGACTGAATGGAAAACAACGATTCTTTACAAGCTTGCGAAGGCGGTGGCAGACGCGTTTCTGATTCAGAAGGTAGGCATTCAGCTTTTGATTTTGCTAGGCATTGTTTTCTGCTTTGGGATGGGAGCGGCAGCAGTGATTGTAGAGGCCGCATTCCTGCTTATCTACATTCCTGCTTTTCTGGTTATTGGCCTTCCGGTTGTGCTGTTTATGTTTAAACGAATTGGCTATTTTAATAAAATTGTGGCGAACTCAAATGACATTATGCTGGGCAACCTTGAAATGGACCTGCCGGTTAAGGGGAAAACGGCCCTTGCGACACTTGCTTCGAATATGAATGCTCTGAAGCATGGCGTAAAAACTTCACATCAGAAGCAGGTAAAGAGTGAACGGCTTAAAACGGAGCTGATTACAAATGTCAGCCACGATTTGCGGACACCGCTTACTTCGATCATCAGCTATACGGAATTATTGAAAAATCCGAACCTGTCAGAAGAGGAACGAGATTCCTATGTGCAAATTGTCGACCGTAAATCACAGCGCCTGAAAATCCTGATTGATGATTTGTTTGAGGCGTCAAAAATGGCGAGCGGCAATATTGATCTAGTAAAACAAAAAGTAGATATTGCACAGCTTCTGCAGCAGGCGCTTGCTGAATATAATGAAGCAATCAGCCAGTCTTCCCTGCAATTCAGGGTGACTCATTCGGATGAACCTGTTTATGCAGTCGTAGATGGGCAAAAAATGTGGAGAGTGTTTGAAAATTTGATTGGCAACATCCTTAAGTATTCCTTAGAGAATACTAGAGTGTACCTTTCCGTTAAAAAAAACAGGGATCAAGTCCTCATCTCTTTTAAGAATGTAACGAAGTATGAGCTCAGTGAAAACACTGATGAGTTATTTGAACGGTTTAAACGCGGAGACTCATCACGTCATACCGAAGGCTCTGGACTGGGCCTGACAATTGCCAAATCAATTGTTGAACTTCATGGAGGCCGATTGGAGATTGAAGTGGATGGAGATTTATTTAAAGTAGCCATTCTATTGGACGCTAATTAAAAAACAAAAAGAACAGCCGGTTTCCTTATCCAGGATACCGGCTGTTCACTTTCATCTATTCAACATCTTCATCTGGACGAGCCCAGACAGAAACACTTTTTCCGTTAACCGGGAACGTCGCAAAGCCATCTTCATCAATAGTGATATGCTCTTCACGGGTGCCAGTTATGTCCACCCATACTTCACCTGCATGGTGCTCGCCGACACACATCCTTTTTTCCCCTTCATCTCCATTTGAAATGACTACTGCACAGCCTGAACGGTCGAATTCATCTGCGCCGCGTCTTACCCATCCGATTGTATTTGGATGGTCGAAGTAATCCTCCTGCTCACCATAGGCTCTTGTCTGTCTGGCATAAAGGAGGGGATCAATCGCTTCTCTTTTGCCATCAATTGGGTTGTCTCCGTCAATTCCGTAGTAATCACCATAGAATACACAAGGATATCCTTGTTCTCTGAGGAGAATCAGAGCATAAGCGCTTTGCTTAAACCAATCCTCAACCCATGATTCAAGCGCTTCCTCAGGCTGGGAATCATGATTATCAACAAATGTGACGGCATGTTCCGGGTGGGAGCCCACAAGTGTATCCTCAAAAATGGTTGAGAGATCAAATTCATTTCCTTTCATGGATGCTTCATGAAGCTTGTAGTGAAGAGATACATCAAATAAACTCATTTTGTAGTCAATCTTATCAAGGAAATCCTGGCATGCCTTTAAGTCTGATTTCCAAAACTCGCCTACAAAATAAAAATCTTCTCCGCGGTCTTCATAAAGCTCTTCAGCAAACCGCTGAACAAACTCATGATTGATATGTTTAATGGCATCAAGGCGGTACCCATCACACTGAAGCGTATCTGCAAGCCACTTGCCCCATGAAATCATTTCATCCTGAACTTCTTCATTATTATAGTCAATGTTGGCAAACATTAAGTAATCATAATTGCCGAATTCCCCATCAACATTTTCATTCCAGTCTTTATTGTCACCGACAATTTTAAAAATGCCGATTTTATCGTTTTTCGCATCGTAATCCGTTCCATTAAAATGCTCAAAATTCCATTCAAAAGACGAATACCTTCCTTTTCTTCCGGGGAAGTTGAATTTTGTCCAGCCTTCAATATTAACCGGCTTCGATAATTCTTCAGTGCGGTCCTCCTGATCCACTTCAATCACTTTAAATAGTTCCGTCTCATCAGCACCTGCTTTATGATTCATAACCAAATCCACATAAACGGCAATGCCGTTATCGTGACAGGCTTTAATGGCAGCAATTAATTCCTTCTTTAATCCATATTTCGTTCGGACAGACCCCTTTTGATTGAACTCTCCCAGATCATATAAGTCATACACACCATACCCGACATCATCTCCAGATTGGGCTTTTGTAACGGGAGGAATCCAAACGGAATCAATGCCTCTTTCCTTTAGCTCCGGCGCTAACTTCTTCAGCCTGTTCCAATGTGTTCCAGTAGGTCGTACATGCCACTCAAAAAACTGCATCATTGTGTGATTTTGTTCCATCCAGAATTCCCCTTTTCATTGTGTTCTTTCTGCTATCCTACTTTCTACCCTTAATAGTAGGAAATGAAGCAGAATCTTTTAAAAATTTTCTTCTGCCTTTTATCGCATTCAATTAAGGGTTCACAAAAGAATTACGGTTTGCGAAATAAATAGAATTCCTTATAATAAGAAATATTAAAAAATTCTGTAAGAAGAGCTGTCTATGGAATTCAACTGGTAATTCACCCTGTCCGGGTGCAAATATACATTTACCATAGAAAGAGAGGAATTATAAATGGCTGCCATATTTTCCAAAGAAAGATTTCTGGAGGAGCTTGATCAGTGCCCAGAGTTCGAGGGAATCAATTCAGAAGAATTGGCGGATAAACTATCAATCCTTGCTGATATCGGAAAAACTCCAGATGGAGGCATTACAAGATTTCCTTATACGAATGAAGAGAAACAGGCAAAGTCCGTTTTTAAAGAATGGATGTCGGAAATTGGCTTAGACGTCCGGGAAGATGCGATCGGAAATTTATTCGGCACGCTTCATGGGAGCTCGCCTGATCTTCCAGTCGTGATGACAGGCTCTCATTTGGACAGTGTGCCAAATGGCGGGGCATTTGACGGGCCGCTGGGATGCTTGAGCAGTTTGCTTGCGATCAAGGCCATCGCTTCTAAACAAGAGAAGCCAAAGCGTTCAATTGAGCTTGCTGTCTTTGTAGACGAGGAAGGAGCACGGTTTAAAAATGGAATTTTTGGAAGCCGAGTCATGATGGGTGAAGTTGACGCAGCAGATTTCAAATCATTTAAAGATGATAAAGGTAACGTTCTATACGATGAAATGGTAAGATGCGGGCATGATCCGGAACGAGTGCAGGATTCGTACAGAAATCCAGAGGATATTCATGCTTTTCTTGAACTTCATATTGAACAGGGAAAACGCCTCGAGTCAGCAAACAAAAACATCGGCATCGTGAGCGGCATTGCCGGTCCATCCTGGACATGCTTTACGTTTATAGGCAACACAGATCACGCGGGTAATACGCCGATGAACTTTCGCCGGGATACACTGGCGGCAGCAGCAGAATTTATTTTAAAAGTTGAACAGGCGCCGGGAAGGTTCAGCCAAACGGCTGTTGCAACGGTCGGAAAAATAAACGTCTTTCCAAACGGGACGAACGTTATTTCCGGCAAAACAGAGGTCATTGTGGATGCAAGGGATATTGATTTGGCTGCCAGAGATGCCATGATTTCCGCATTAAAAGATGAAGCAATGAATCTCTCAAAGGTAAGAGGAGTGACTGTTGACATAAACGACGGCATCAATATATCGCCTGTGATCGTACCAGATCATATACAGGAAGTTATCCAATCATCTGCTGAAGCGAGTGGAATGACCTCGCTCTTTCTTCCCAGCGGAGCAGGGCATGACGCAATGACACTGGGAAAATATGTGCCTTCAGGCATGATTTTTGTGCCGAGCTTAAACGGGAAAAGCCATTCACCAGAGGAGTGGACCTCACTCCCTGACTGCATCAGAGGTGTACAGGTGCTGAAAGAATCACTTGCCAGGCTTGCAAATAGCTAGGTGAGGAGTCAATGAAATGATTAAGTAAAAAAACCTCTTCCGTATTTGGGAGAGGTTTTTTTGAAAAGATAAGTTTAAATCTCATAGAAACATAGTCATATAATTGCCGGAAAATAAGGGGGGTATATGGAATTTAATAAGCAATAACTCACATGTATTAAGTAGTAATTTTTTCATTATTCAAGTTTCATATTGAACGTTAGTGGGAAAATGTGGTAGTAATAAGATGGAGTACATACGAGATATCCGAAAGGAGCCCATCCATTGAAAAAAATAATACAGCTTAGTCTGGTTTTAATGCTGATCTTTACTGGGGGTTGCGGAATGAGCAAAGAAAAAGAAAACGGTAAAATAGATGCTTCGTCAATGGCTGATACGGAAGCATTTAAAGATGAGTTTACACGTGAATTTTTGACTTCAAATGAAGAGGTTGAAGAAGGGTATTATACATTCCAATCAAAGACAAAGGGATATACGATGTTGTTTCCTGAAAACGCAAAGATCTCCAGCGGCGATTATGAACAAATTGAAAATACATACGAGGCACTAAGTTTTAGTGAAAATTTAAATGAAGAAAATATTACATACTTTATTTCGACTAATTTTGAAGAAAGCTCACATGCAGGGAATATCTCTTTGAACACGAAAATATTGTCAAGGGTGTCAGGCTATGATGGTGAATACTCAAAGTATGAACTTAACGATAAGACAATATATTTCGGAGAAAAACAGAATAATGATAAAGGCTTTTATTCTTATATTGCCTATATAAAATCTAATAATACAGATAAAGGTATCCGTTTTATTTATAATGGTAGATGCTTAGACAGAGATCAATCATGTGAGCTATCCCCTTCTAATATAAGAGGAAAAATTAAAAAAATTACAGATTCTATTAAATTCAAGTAATTTAGGTGATTTTATGAACAGTAAAGAAGTGTTGGGTACTGATATAATTAGGGCTAGAATCGCTGAACGAGAATACGGGGGAAAGAAACAGGTTCCGATTACCGAGGAAGACATTAGAAAAATTTATATTGAAGAAACTGGAAATAAACCTCCTGCAAAAATAAAAGTCTATCACTCTGATGATTATAAGGGAAGTAAAAGTGCGGATTCGGGTTTTGATGGAACAATTATACATTTTTTTGATTCTGAAAAAGGAATAAATCAGTCTTATACAATTACCAGAGGTAGTGAACATAAAGAAGGTAATAGCTATGAAGATAAACCTTTAGATTGGATATATAATGCTATGGGGATTTTTTCAGGCGTAAACGAGAGTCAGTTTGATTCAGCATTACAATTTGAAATACTGGTAAGTGATGAAATTGATAAAAATCTTGAATATGAATACAAATTATTAAATGCAAAAGGCGTCGATTTACCAAATAAAGAAATACCATTGAAAAAGATTGGAGTTGGGCATTCATTAGGTGGAAACCTTATTCAAATGTTGTCCATAATTAACGGTGACTTTGAGAATGTTTATGCAATTAATGACGCTCCCCCAAGTGCATACCAATTGGCAACAATAGATTCGGAATTCAGAGGTAGTTTATATACAAAGTATAATATAAAGGAATCCGATTTTAACAAAATCTACACCATCCCCCCAGTGGAACTAAAAGCATTCGCCGAAAACTACTACAAAGAAAAAGGAAAGAACATTCACCACCTCACCAACGAAGAAGACATGCTGTTTGCAGCATTTGATCTGCGTGGATTTCTTAATTTGGGGAGCCGGACAATCTTGGATTCTGATCCTGATTTTGTGAGTATCCGCGACAGAATCGGCAATCTTTCTGACGAAGATCTTCATGAGATGCAGAAGTTTCTTGTAAAGTATGCACCAGCTTACCGTGTTGGAGGCTATAACGGCTTAATCAAGGCGATGACAGGTATTGATCTGGTTCTTTTGCAGGATCTAAAAAGTACATGGAGCGATTTTAGTATTACGGATAACCCGGTGGATACACTTGATTCGGTCTGGGAGACGGTCAAAAATTTTGACGAGATTACAGTTAATCTCAAGGATTTTGCGCTGCAGCTGCCGCAATTGATTAAAAATCTTCCGGTCCTGTTGAGCATTTTTACTAATCTGACGAGCGGGGAAATTGACCTTATTGTGGATGAACTTAAAGGAATGGAGAAGGATGTAAAGGAAATCCAGAGCTTGATTGCAAGTCTTGCAGATTTGACGGCGATGGATGGGCTTCTAACTCTTAATCCCATAGAATTTGTTCAAAAAATGTTTACTATTAAAGATCTTTTTGAAGCAATTGATGCGAAAATCGATCAGCTTTTCGGACGTTTCGATACCATTAAAGCCATCATCAAGGAGGCAAAGGTGGAATTTGGCGAGGCAGCAGAGGGCCACAGCCTTCAGCAGGTTTCCAATGCACTTGCTAAGAAAGGCAGACGTTATGAAGGCGGAAGTCTCTTTATCTTTAAGGTTGGCGGGAATGGACAGAAAATCGAAGTGAATCTCTCTTCAGCTGTGAGGATTTATCAATCAGGAATGGATTCCTATGATGATCAGGAGGCTGCTCTGAGAAGATACCAGCGTGCTTTTGAGGCTGTCTTCTTTGAGGATTACGAGAGAAGAAAAGGAGATCTTCTAAGCAAGATTCATGATATGGAATCTAATCCGCGTTCTTATCGCAAGCTGCTTGCCATAGGAAGCGAATATGAAGTGAAAAGCATTCATGTTCATGAACAAATTAAAGCGCTGCCTGCAGTCTTCTCAGACCGTTTAGATGTAACGGTCCTTCATTTTCAGGATCAATTCGATAAAGGGAGAAAACTCATCTCTTCCATTAAGACCTCCATTGAGAAGATGTTTCAAGAAGAAAAGGACATTGCTTCTATTTTTGATCTCAGATAAGGAGGAATATGTGTGAACCAGCTTTATAAAGAGCACGTGTTTGATTCTGCTAAGGATTTAAGATACAAAGCGGATCCTCTTAATTTCCAGCTTGAAACGCTGGCTTCTGCAGGGGTTGAGCTTTCCAATCTGATAAGAGCTGAGCTTGCAGGGAGTACGGCAGAGTTTATTGCCCAAATATCCATTGAACTGACCAAGCTTCGTTCTGAAAATGAAGCAGTCATCAGCCAGCAGATTAACAGCAATCATATGCTCGCGATTCAATATTCCAACTTGGTGAATGATACGAATGCTCAATACATGACCATTCGATATGATAAGAAAGAACCGGTTGGATAAAATCACGCACCCCGTTATATATTTTCAAGAAATCCCGGAATCAAGAACGGGACTATTTCATTAAGAGTATGGAAAAATTTTATAAAAATTACCTTAAAATAGGTTTTATCGGTAAAATATATGGGTAATTAATAACAGAATTGAGGAAACCAGTAATATTCTTCCTCTATTACATAATAGTAGATAGAATGTACCATTTTACTAGTATTCTAGAAGTAACAATTGACCTTCATGGTCTTTGTTTATACAATTAATGTAAATTCGTGTAAAAGGAGAGATGAAAATGTCAGGAATTATTCGCGTTACCCCTGCAGAACTTGTCGATATGTCAAAACGTTATAACAATGAAGGTGGAGAGCTTGGTCTTCTTATTGGACGTCTAGACAGCATGATTGGTCAATTACAGGCTATGTGGGAAGGGGAAGCAAGCAACGCTTTCAGAGATCAATATGAACAGCTTAAGCCTTCTTTCGTAGATATGCAGCATTTAGTTGAAGATATTTCAAGACAATTAGAGAAGACAGCACACGCTCTTCAAGAGGCTGATGCAAACATTGCAGGCCAAATCCGCGGTTAATAGGATCTGACAATCTAATGAAGTGCAGAAAGGAGCGCCCATTCTAAATCAGATGATGGCGCTTCTTCATTTTTGAGGTGAAAAGGCATGTATATTGAAGTGACAATCGATTTGAAGCATTACACAGGAGAAACATTTGATTTGCGTCTATCAAATTATCACTCTGTCAAAAAAGTAGTGGATATAGTATGGCAGACAAGATGCATTTCTGACCCACCTCGAGAAGGGTATTGGGTGCGCGTTCCCAATAAGCAGATTGTCCTATCAGGCAACCATAAGCTTGTAGAATGCGGAATTACAACAGGAGATCGTTTTGAAATCCTATGAAGGAGTCATTCTCAATGTCAGAAAAAAAACAGACTTATTTAGAGCAGCAGCTTGAGGCCGTCATAACGAAGGAAGATGGCTATACTTTCATCTTTCAAACAGAAAAAGTAAAACTGGATCAAGCAGCAGAAATCGATATGCTGAAAGAAATGGATCCATCCATTAAGCGGGAAATCGTTCTGACTGAAGATGAATTAAGAGTTCATGTTCAGCCTCCGGAGACTTATTTAGGTTTTTCCAGTTTAAATAAAAAAGAAGAGCGAAGCAAGTGGAATTTTTCCTATCAGCTGGTAAAAAAGGTGAAAAATCACTCGTTATCACGGCTTCATTTGATTATATGTCCTGAAAACATTTTATTTGACCAAAGCTTTACGCCCTATTTTCTTCATTACGGTGTAATGGAAAGTATTCCTCCATATGAACAGGCCGGGGACAGGCTATGGCAGGAATTGAAAGCCTGTGCTGCAGCTGCTGTTGATTCCAAATATACCTTTGAACAATATCTGAAATTCAATGAAACTTTGGACATTTCACCAGTATCCAGGGAATTGCTTTCAGCGGCAGATTATCCTGAATTGTTAACCCTGATAGAAAAGAACATGAGGGAAATCGACAAGAAGAATGCCGCTCTGGTATCCATTCCTGAAAAGAAATGGAAGCTTACACGGTACATAGCTCTGGGATTTCTTGTTTTGCTTGTTCCTGCACTTATTTATACAGCTTATTCCCTTTTTTCCCTTCATCCTAAACAAGAAGCGTTTGTAGAGAGCAATGAATACTATTTGGGCAACGATTACAGTGAAGTAGTCAGCACCCTTGCAGGCTACAGCATAGAAGAAATGCCTAACGTTGTTAAATTTCAATTAGCATCGTCTTACATAGTCAATGAATCTTTGACAGAAGACCAAAAGGAAAGCCTGCAAAACACGCTGACCCTTCAATCCGATCCGCAGTACCTTGAATATTGGATTCATATAGGAAGAGGCGAGGCTAAAGAGGCACTCGATCTTGCAAGAAATCTTGAGGACCGGGATCTGATTGTATTTGGACTGATTCAATACCAGAACCAAATAAAAGCAGATACCGAAATGAACAGTGAAGAAAAGCAGCAAGAACTTCAAAAAATTGATGCAGAAATAAAACAATTTGAAGAAGAACGAGAAGCCCAGAAGAAAGAAGAAGAACAGAAGTTAGAGGAAGAACAGAAAGCGAAAGAGCAAGTGGAAGAACAGCAGAAAGCAGAAGAAGAGGCAAAAAAGGCAGCTGAGCAGGCGAAAGCAGAGAAAAAGCCAGCGGCTCCTGCAAAATCGGGTTCCAACTGACGATTATAGGCAACAGGAGGTGATTTCATGAGTATTTTATGGGTTTTTCACGGTGAAGCCTATCAGCAATATGAGGTGAACGAAGAAGCGTTCCGCCCGATTTCCATCGGTTCAGAAATTCAGCACACGCTGACAGTCAGGAATTTTCCTTTTTCTGAAGGAGCTTTGACCGTTGCAAAAACAGAGGAAATAGATGGGTTTGTCATTATTCAGAATGACAAACCTATTGGAAAGGCTGCTGTAAAAGAGCCATTCCGTTTTGAGGATCATTCAGAACAGCTGATAATTTATTTAACACCGGCGCCTGAAAAAGAAGAATCCTACTATATTGGATTTCAAAAAGAAATTTCTTTTTCAACGGCCATTAAAGAGGCTCACATTTATAAAGATAAGGGTCCTTTTCCTGTTCTCGAAAAAGGATCTCTCACCTTGTTAAAAACAGGAAGTCATTGGAAGGTATCCCCAGAGGGTGAGAAGGTCTACTTGAATGGAAGGAAGATAGAGGGTCTCACGCAATTACAAATTGGGGACATTCTCTTCTGGCCGTTTATGACGGTCCGGCTGATAGAAGACGATTTGATACAGGTTTTGAGCATAAATGAGTTTCATTCAAGCCTGCCCCATACGGAAAAACCAAGATCTGAAATGAGCAAAAAGTATCCGACCTACCGCCGCACGCCGCGGATGATCTATGAGCTGCCAAAAGATAAAATTTCGCTCACTTTCCCGGCGCAGGAAGGGGACGATCAATCACGGAGCCTGTGGCTGATTATTCTGCCGCCGCTTGTCATGATGCTTGCGATGGGAATTGTCGCTCTTATTGCTCCGCGAGGCATTTTTATCATCGTCTCCATGGTTATGTTTGTGATGACGCTGATCACGTCAACGGCGCAATATTTCAGAGAAAAAGGAAATTACAAGAAACGCCAAGAACGCAGACTCCGCGTATACACACAATACCTTGAAAACAAACGCCATGAGCTTCAGGAGGTAGCTGAAAAACAGCGCCAGGTTCTTTCTTACCACTTTCCTTCTTTTGAACAAATGAAGTATATGACGCAGCAAATATCAGACCGAATTTGGGAAAGAACGCCTGAAAGCAATGACTTTCTGGAACTTCGAATCGGAACGGGAAAAGTTAAATCAAGCTATCAAATTTCACTTAACTCAAACGATTTGGCGAACAGAGAAGTGGATAATCTGCTTGAACAGTCACAGCAAATGGAAAAGGTATACAGGGAAATTGGTTCAGTGCCAATCAGTGTAAACCTTTCTCGGGGTGCTATGGGACTGATCGGGAAAGAAGCAATCATGAAAAATGAACTTCATCAATTAATTGGACAGCTTGCATTTTCACACAGCTATCATGATGTCCGCTTTGTGTTTATTTTTAATGAAAAAGAATACAAGAGCTGGGAATGGCTGAAATGGCTTCCGCATTTTCAGCTTCCGCACGCATTTGCAAAAGGCATGATTTATAACGAGCAGACAAGAGATCAGCTGCTTACTTCGATCTATGAAATGCTGCGTGAGCGTGATCTGGAAGAAAAGAAAGAAAACACAAGGTTTGCACCTCACATTATTTTTGTTATTACTAATCAGCAGCTTATTTCTGATCATGTGATTTTGGAATATTTAGAAGGCGAGTTTTCACATTTAGGCATTTCCGTTATTTTTGCTGCCGAAGCGAAAGAGAGCCTGTCTGATAACATCCACACGCTTGTTAGGTATGTCAACGATCAAGAAGGGGACATTCTCATTCAGGAGAAAAAAGCGGTTTCGATTCCTTTTAAGCTGGATTTACATAAGCATGATGGAAATGAGTCGTTCGCCCGGATGCTTCGTACACTTGATCACCAAGTGGGAATGACAAATTCGATTCCAAAAAGCGTTTCCTTTTTAGAGATGGTCAATGTAAAAGAAGTTGATGATCTCCCGATTGAGCAAAACTGGCAGACGCGGGAATCGGCAAAATCTCTTGCTGTTCCAGTAGGACTAAAGGGCAAGGAAGATGTGGTGGAATTAAACCTGCACGAAAAAGCTCATGGGCCTCACGGTCTATTAGCGGGTACTACCGGTTCAGGGAAAAGTGAATTCCTTCAAACCTATATTCTGTCATTGGCTGTTCATTTCCACCCTCATGAGGTAGCTTTCCTGCTGATTGATTACAAGGGCGGCGGAATGGCGCAGCCGTTTAAAAATATGCCGCATTTGCTTGGCACGATCACAAACATTGAAGGCAGCAAAAACTTCAGTGCCCGTGCCCTTGCATCAATCAAAAGTGAATTAAAAAGACGCCAGCGTCTTTTCGATCAGTATCAGGTCAATCACATTAATGATTATACAAG
Organism: Metabacillus hrfriensis; assembly: GCF_030127205.1. Lineage (NCBI taxonomy): Bacteria > Bacillati > Bacillota > Bacilli > Caryophanales > Bacillaceae > Metabacillus > Metabacillus hrfriensis. The sequence goes on along the minus strand of NZ_CP126116.1, from coordinate 4,973,609 downwards.
TCTTTATAAACGCAATCAGGCCGAAGAACCTCTGCCTCATTTATTTTTAATATCTGATGAATTTGCAGAATTAAAAAGCGAAGAGCCTGATTTTATCAGGGAGCTAGTCAGCACAGCGCGCATCGGCCGAAGCTTAGGCGTGCATCTCATCCTGGCCACACAAAAGCCTGGAGGAGTCATCGATGACCAAATCTGGAGTAATGCCAGATTCAGAGTGGCCCTTAAGGTTCAGGATGCAAGCGACAGTAAAGAGATCTTGAAAAATGCAGATGCCGCCTCTATTACCGTTACAGGACGAGGCTACCTGCAGGTAGGCAATAATGAGGTTTACGATCTGTTTCAATCAGCATGGAGCGGAGCGCCTTATCTAGAAGAAACATCAGAGTCGGAAGATGAGGTAGCGATCGTGACAGACCTTGGTTTGCAGCCATTATCAAATGTCGCATCTTCTAAACAGCATAAAAAAGATACGGAATCACAGATTGAAGTGATTGTCGATAGAATTGAAGAATTGCAGGCGAAAATGGGTATTCGCAAGCTGAACAGCCCATGGCTCCCGCCGCTTGAAAACAGAATTTCGCGCCATCAATATGCTTCCCATCAGCATGAGGAAATATATCTTGGTCTGATTGATGAGCCTGAAAAGCAAAGCCAGACCCCATACTCGTATCAGCTGATGGATGACGGCAATATCGCCATCTTCGGTTCTTCCGGCTATGGGAAATCACATACTGTGATGCTTCTGCTTTTAAGCATCGCAGCAAGGCTCAGCCCTGAGGAAGCCCACTATTACGTCATAGATTATGGCAATGGAACATTGCTGCCGCTTAGACAGCTTCCGCATACAGCGGATTATTTCCAGCTCGATCAAGAGCTGAAAATTGAAAAGTTTATGAGAATCGTAAAAGATGAGATTTCGCGCAGGAAGCTATTGTTTCAGCAGCAAGAGGTCAGCAGCATCAAAATGTACAATTCATTATGTAATAACAAGCTCCCTCTTATGTATATTGCCATTGATAATTTTGATCTCGTGAAAGAGGAAATGCAGGAACTTGAAACGCAGCTGATTCAATTTGCCCGTGATGGCCAGTCTCTAGGCATCTATATGATTTTTACAGCCACAAGGGTACAGTCTGTCCGACAATCATTGATGAACAGCATGAAAACAAAAATCCTTCATTACCTTATGGATACGACGGAAACATACATGGCCATTGGAAAAGTCCCTTTTGCGCCTGAACCAATTCCGGGACGCGCCATTATCAAGAAGGATCATGCCTATTTCTCTCAAATTTTCCTGCCTGCTGATGGAGAGGATGATTATGAGCTCCTTGATTCCATTAAAGAAGATATTGGTATGCTGAAGGAGAAGTACAAGAATGCCAAGCTTCCACGTCCTGTCCCAATGCTTCCTGCAGAACTGACCATGATCAACTTTACACAGTTCACAGCTGATGCTCAGAAAACAGGCGTGATCCCAATCGGACTTGATGAAGAGCATGTTCAGCCTGTCAGCGTGAATCTGGCGAAAACAAAGCACTGCATCATACTCGGCCAGACTCAAAAAGGGAAGACAAACGTTCTTAAAGTCATCTTGAACACAGCCCTGCTTCAGCCGACCGAATCTATCGGTATATTCGATTCGATTGACCGGGGACTGGCAAGCTATGCTTCTGAAGAAAAGGTTGCTTATCTTGACACGAAAGAACAAATATCGTTGTGGCTTGATCGAACAGAAGAACTTCTTAAAGACAGAGAACAAACCTACCTTACAGCTATCCAGCAGGGTGTTGTAAATAATTTAGCCTTCTCGCCGGTTATGCTTGTCATTGATGGCTATTCAAGATTCCAGCAATCTCTTGACAGTATGCTTCAAGACCGTTTGACACGATTTATGAAAAACTACAGCCATCTCGGCTTTAATGTCATTGTTTCAGGTAATAACAACGAGCTGACAAAAGGATTTGATGCGTTCACAAGTGAAATCAAACAGATCCGCCAGGCGCTCATTTTAATGAAAAAATCAGAGCAAACCCTATATACCTTGCCTTACAGCCGGAAAGAAAGCGATATTCACCCAGGCTTCGGATACTATGTGGAAAATGGCAAAGAAACGAAAATACAAATTCCTCTTTGTGTCATTGAAAGGAAGATCTACACATGACAGATCAAAGAAAACATACGATTAAAATGATCGCTGCGGTGCTGCTTATCTTAGCAGTGCCAGCTCTCTTCTTCCAATTCATCGGGGACAACCCGCTTGAAATAAAGGAGAAAGCTACGAGAAACATCGCTGTCGTTAATGAGGACATCGGAACAGAAAAGGCTGAAGGGGAAAATACAGAAGCTGAACCTGTTCAATTTGGAAAGGAAGTTGCAGCGATCCTTGACGAGGATTCGCAGTACGACTGGACAATCTTAAGCAGAAGTGCCGCAGTTAACGGGCTGAAAAACGGGTCGTACGACGCTGTCATTTATATTCCTTCCAATTTTTCTGCCAACATTTTAACTTATGATGAGCAGCAGCCTTCAAAAGCAGAATTTGAATATGTGGTCCAAAATCAGCTGAATGCTGAAAACAGACAAAGAGTGCTTCGCGCACTGGAAGACGCTACAGGCCGCGTAAATAAGCAAATGTCTTCGCTGTACTGGAGCTATGTCGCACAGGACATGGAGAATGTAAGAGAAGAGTTTGACCGTATTCTTGAAAAGGAAATTACCTTTCAAAATGCCATGCTTAATTTTTATAAACCAAGCTCTAAAGATCTGGCAGGGGAATTAGATCAGCAAAAGCAGATGCTTGAGCAATTGCAAACGACAATGAAACAGGCTGAACAAGAAACGCCTGAACAGAAAAACACAGTCGAGCAATTTGAGAAAAGCCTTGCTTCATTCGTAGAGTATGTTGAAGAATATCAGACATATCAGGAAGATCAGCAGCAGCTTCTGACGTTAGCCCAGCAGGAAAGTTTAACGGCTATTCAGGGCGGCACAATGGAAGTGGATCAAGTACAGAATGAAACGCAGCAGGAATTTAATGAACAAGGAAGCAAGCTTGCATCAAGAATGACTGACATTCAGCAGCAGCTTGATCAGAATCAAAAAACAGCAGAAAACCTTGGCAGTGTAAGGCTCAGCCAAACAGAACGCCAGGCAAGAGAGCTTGAGACTGTTCACCGTAATTATGTGGACATGTATATTATGAAGGATAACCAGGATACACTGAACCGCCTTGAAGGGGAGCTCATTCCTCTTAGGGAAAGCCTTAAGCAAGGAAGTCCCGGGGAGGAACCAGGTAATGGAGAGGAAGGGCCTCCTGAAGATGATGGAGAGGTTGCTGAACCAGAAACTCCCGGCGAAAATGAAAGTCCTGCCAACATGGAAGAGGAGCGGGCTGACATTCTTGCTGTTTCAGAACAGATGAAAAATCTGAAGACAATTCTGGAAACCATTCCGGACCCTAAACCGGATCAAGTAACACAAGCGATAACAGAATTAGAGAATATGTCAGCACAGCTTGTTGCAATCGAAGAATCGATTAAGTTAAAAGAAGATCAGAACTCATGGAAAGATGAGTATGATAAATTACTTGCTCTTTATGAAAAGCTGACAGAAGACAATGCAAAACTATTAGAAGAAAATCAGCTTCTAAAAGATGAAAACAGCAAACTGGCAGAAAAGATCAAACATCTGACAGAAAATATGAACTCAGGTTCAGCTGCCATCATGGAACAAGAACAAACCATTCTTAACTCGCTCAGTCCTGAAAGAAAGCAAAGACTTGAGAGTGTATTCAGCGAGCCTATCGGAAATGCATCAATGAACGATGTACTGAAATACCATACGATTTTGTCTCAGTATGAGGCAGCCGCCAAGCGTATGAATAACTCATCAGATCCGGCCAAAGATGCTGTCCTTGCAGATGAAATGCAAAAAACGAAAGTAGCTGCCATTCTATCAATCAATGAAGAAGAACAAGGCGCATGGGACAAGCTGAATCAGGAACTGCCGGCTACTGAAGAAGAAATGAAAGAAGTCCAGGCTTCCGCTCTGGCATTCATGGATGAATACAGCAAGGAGCTTGATGCTCAGCAGACAGCTATATTAGAAGATCTTGCTTCTATGGAAGAGAGCGCAAATAGCGTACTCAGCCAAGTACAGGAATCAGAAAATACTGCTTCTAGAATGCCGCTGGAAAATTCAGACGGTACAACACTTGTTGTCAATCAGCAAAATATCAGTCAGGAATTGGTTATGATTACGGACTTGATAAACTCTCTTGGAGACAGACAGGAGACAGTTGTAAGCAGTACGGATGTCCTTCAGCAAAAAGTGAATGAAGTGCAATCTGAAGCAGATCTCTTAAATGATAAATGGGCAACGAATGTAGCTTCAACACAGCTTGTCAGAGATGACGTTTTCAGTATTCTCGGCAATACGTTTGTAGACGGACAGAACAACGGCTACGTTTATGAGCATCTTGCCAATCCGCTGCAAATAAGCGGAGAAGCACCGGCTGCTCAGGCAAAAGCGGTGCCGCCGGTCGTTATTCTTGTTATCATCCTAATCAGCAGCTTGCTGATCGGATTCTTCAGTCATTATTTTAAAGCAGCACCGTTATTAGTTAGAGGATCCATGTTTGGCCTATTAAACTTAATTGTGGGGCTCATCATAAGCGTATTCGGTTTAAATATATACACACTTACAGATGAACGTGCAATTCAATGGTCAATCTTTACAGTCCTCCTGTTATTTGCAGCATCAACAATTGTACGGGTAGCGTTCTTGCTCGGCAATTTTACAGGCTGGCTTGCAAGTGTAGGGCTTGTTGCGTTCTTTATCAGTCCTTTGCTTGCTTTAGCAGCGCCAAACTTTACGTATGAAGATCCGATGTCTAAGGTGTACATCTCGATCCAATATGACGTAAATAACTTATTTACTCAGGGAGTGATTGTGCTGATCGGCATCATCCTTGTTCTGACCATCCTTCCGTTTGTTGTGAATACTCTTAAAAACACAAACGAAAAGGCTAATCAGGAACATGCCCATGAAGCGTAATTCAATCATTTTGATAACCCTATTGCTGGTTATCATTAGTTTGAGCAGCGGGGTAACAGTAAAAGCAGAGACAGAATCAAACCTTGAGGAACTTGATCCTAATATCTATGAGGAAAAAGAGCTCAAGGAAAACACGGATTACCTGCATGAAGAATCACTTTATGAAAAAAGAAACTCAATACCGGAGGAGCAAAAAGATCTAACCTTTGAAAAGCCATCAAGAGATGAAAGGGATGATCTGCAGGAACAGCTCTTCACAAATTACACGAAAGAGAAAAACACAATTAAATCCAAAGCTGAACAAATGGATTTATTCTCAGGCACTGCAGAACCATCGATGAGTATGAGCGAAACGGAAAATAAAGATACTAGTCAAAATTCCGGCTTAATGATGACGTATATTCTCCTGATTGCCATTGGCGTCATCCTAATGATTGGTCTTTTGATTCCAAAGATGACACAAGGCAAAAAAACAGAATAAGAGATTGAGGCAGCTTTTTATAAGCTGTCTTTTTTTCGTGCTGCGATGTCCAGGTCCAGCGCGCCTGCGGCATGCGCTAGTAAGGAATGATTTTCGCTAATAAAAGGCTATTATCAGCTAATTGGAAACAATAAGGATAAATCAAAAATTCAAATCGCTAATAAAGTTGATTAATTCACTATAAATGGGAAGTAAATCGCTAATATAGGTACAACTTTCGCAAATAAATGGGCGATTTTCGCTAAAAGATCCTTTCACTGCTCACCGGATTAAGAAATACTTTACTTATTTTGGATGTAGAGCAAAAAACATCCTTCGTGCTATGATGATAGGAATCTATGAACATGAAAGAGAAACAATCCAATGAGAATAAATAAATATATAAGTGAAACAGGCTGCTGCTCAAGGCGTGAAACCGATCGTCTTATTGCGGATAGCCGGATAACCATTAATGGAGTCACGTGTGAGGCCGGCGACACGGTAGCTGAAGGGGATATTGTATTGATTGACGGCAGTCCTATCCCGCCTAAAGCCATACCCGTCTATCTGGCTTTAAATAAACCAGTGGGTATTACCTGTACAGCAGCAAAAGATGTAAAGGGGAATATTATTGACTTTATGGATTTCCCGGAACGGATCTTTCCTGTTGGCAGGCTGGATAAAGCGTCAGAAGGATTAATTTTGCTCACAAATGATGGAGCGATCGTAAACAAAATCATGCGTTCTGAACATGGCCATGAAAAAGAATATCTTGTTAAAGTAGATAAGCCATTTGACGATGACTTTATTCTTGGAATGTCAGGGGGAGTAGAAATACTCGGCGTGACAACTAAATCGTGTACTGTGGAGAGGATCAGTGATTGCGAATTCCGCATCATTCTTACCCAAGGACTTAATCGTCAAATTCGCAGAATGTGCAAGGTATTTGGCTATAAGGTAGAGAGGCTTGAAAGAAAGCGGATCATGAACCTGTCTGTTGAAGGCTTAAGCAGCGGGGAGTGGCGCGAGTTGACTGTATATGAGGTTGAAGAGCTGATGAACAGGCTTGCTTAAAGAAAAAACCGCGGGACACATCACATGCCCGCGGTTTCTTTTTTAAGCTGAAAATCCTTCTTCATGCAAGTAATTTGCAGCCTCTTTATAAGTGGTAAACGTGCCGTCAAGGTTCAATCCAGCGTAGACATTCCACATACCATCTTCCAGAATTAAAACAAGAGTCTGTCCATCCTCATTTGTCCATTTTTCTTCTTCAAATTCTTCTATTTGCTCGTCTTCATGCACAGAAAGCGAATGAATGGATTTTTTGATGATGCTGCGCAATTCTTCTTCAGAAAAATCACGAATATTAACCATGCCTTTATCATTCGCAGCGTATCCTTTTACATATTCAGCATAAACGAAACCATTTCCGTTTGGATGAAGATGATAAACAACATTTTTCTTATCGTAAATACTTTCTTCAAAATGAAAGTTGATTCTTCCAAGAGAAACGTTCTTTCTTTGCAATTCTTTAAATGATTCAATAACAGCAAGCTTTTGTTCAAAAGTAAGCATACATATCCTCCGATAATCGATTCAATTTGTTTATTATATCACAAGGAGCCGATAATCATTTATTTGACTGGGAACGAAAACGATCCTGCATGTTCAAATGAGTTCGTTCATTTAGAGTACCCAACTGTGCTCTTTGAGTGCTCAAAAACTAGGGGGGACTCCAGGTTGAGTACTCAATCACGCTCTGTGAGTGCACAAAATCCCGAATTTGTTCATTTAGAGTACTCAACTGCACTCTTTGAGTTCTCAAAAACTAGGGGGGAGTCAGGTTGAGTACTCAATCACGGTCTGTGAGTGCACAAAATCCCGAATTTGTTCATTTAGAGTACTCAACTGCACTCTTTGAGTTCTCAAAAACTAGGGGGGAGTCAGGTTGAGTACTCAATCACGGTCTGTGAGTGCACAAAATCCCGAATTTGTTCATTTAGAGTACTCAACTGCACTCTTTGAGTGCTCAAAAACTAGGGGGGAGTCAGGTTGAGTACTCAATCACGGTCTGTGAGTGCACAAAATCCCGAATTCGTTCATTTAGAGTACTCAACAGTGCTCTTTGAGTTCTCAAAAACTAGGGGGGAGTCAGGTTGAGTACTCAATCACGGTCTGTGAGTGCACAAAATCCCGAATTTGTTCATTTAGAGTACCCAACTGTGCTCTTTGAGTGCTCAAAAACTAGGGGGGACTCGAGGTTGAGTACTCAATCACGGTCTGTGAGTGCTCTTTGAGTTCTCAAGATTAAACGTAAGAACTTATTGAGGTCAAGGCAATCGTTGAATTAAAACAATAAAAGGCAGCCATTTCTGATAAACTAAATTCATCAAACAGCAGGAGAGGAATGTTGAAATGAAAGCACTTGTCTTCAATAAATTCGGAGCGCCTGAAGTATTGACTTCAGCAGAGCTTGCAAAGCCTGTTCCGGGACCGGACGAAGTTTTAATTAACATGAAAGCAGTCGGGCTGAATTTTGCGGATGTATACCGCCGAAAAGGAAACTACCACTTAGAAGGAGAGCCGCCATACATATTAGGTTATGAGGGAGCAGGAATTGCAGCAGAAGTCGGCAGCGGTGTACAGGGCATTAAAGCAGGTGACCGGGTCGGCTTTGCAGATGTTCCGCATTCAAATGCAGAATATACGGCAGCACCGGCTGAAAAGGTGATTCCGCTGCCTGATGAGATTTCATTTGAAACAGCAGCATCCGTGCTTCTTCAAGGGCTCACAGCCCACTATCTGACGTCTGACAGCTATAAGATTAAAGAGGGTGATACGGCACTTGTTCACGCTGCAGCGGGCGGTGTAGGGCAGCTGCTCGTTCAGATCATTCGTTTATTGGGCGGGAAAGTCATCGCGCTTGTATCTACTAATGAGAAAGCAAGTATCGCAAAATCAGCAGGTGCAGAGCTGGCATTTGTTTATAACGATGACTGGAAGCAGAAAGTCCTTGAGGCGACAGATGGAAATGGGGCTGATGTTGTTTATGAATCAGTAGGTTCTACGCTTATGGACAGCTTTGATGCGACCCGCATTGGCGGAACCGTCGTGTTTTACGGCATGGCAGGGGGAGATCCTGTTCATATTGACCCGAGAATGCTGATGGATACTTCTAAAACGCTGACAGGCGGTGATCTTTGGAATGTGCTTACGTCCAGAGAAGAGCGCATTTCAAGGTCGAAAACTCTGTTCAAGTGGATTGCAGAAGGTTCCCTTCGCATTGCTGAACCCGCCCGCTTTGCTCTGGAAAATGGAGCGGAAGCGCACCGTTATCTTGAGAGCAGAAAAAGTACGGGGAAAATTGTTCTAATTCCATAAAGGGGAGGCTGCTTTTTTACCCGGACTTTTCTGCAGGATTTTATCTGCCATGTTTGAGTTAATCTTTTCCGTTCCATTCCCGCAGCTTTAGATGCTGTTATTTGACGATCTGATGCCGCTGTTAGCTTTCATTTCGTGTGAATTATAGTATACCTTATTAAACTTAAATCGGTGCATATAGCCCTGTTTCTGGCTCATTCTGATAAATTACCCTATTAATTATTCGAATAAGTGAAATTTAAGGCCGAATGGATCCTTATCCTTTCAATTAATTTTTTTTTAGAATGGAGTGTGCGTTTAATGAGCGTTAAAGGAGTTGCACTTGATGCAAATACAAGATGCCGACACTATGCGACTGACAAAGATATTATTGCCATCAAATTTAAATGCTGCGGGACCTACTATGCATGTTTTGAATGCCACGAGGAGCTGGCAGACCACAATCCAGAGGTATGGGGTAAAACAGAACGGGATATGCCTGCTGTGCTTTGCGGCTCTTGCCGTCAAGTGCTGACGATACAAGAATATATGAACAGCGGCAATACCTGTCCCAATTGCGAGTCTGCCTTTAATCCGGGCTGTCAAACACATTACCACTTGTACTTTGGTTCTTAAGCGTTTACTATGTATGCTTTTTGGGAAAATAAAAAGAAAAGAGGAGGAGTTTACATTGAAAAAACTGATTAGAAAAGCGATAAAATATGCTCCAATCGTCTATCCTATTGTAAAGAAAATGCTTAACAAGCGTAAAAATAGCGGACGTACAACTTACTAATAAACGTTAAACCGCTGCTGAAAAAAGCAGTGGTTTTTTTATGCTTTTTTTTAAAAATAAAAAACACCTGCTGATTCTTCAGCAGGTGTTCCGTTCCAATTCATTAAGTTCTTTTGCGCATTGAACGCAATACAAGGCTTAATAAGAAAACAAAGATGATAGCTCCAAGCAATGCAGGGATAATGGCGATGTCTGCTAAAGTTGGTCCAAATGTGCCAAGAAGCTCTCCGCCGATCCAAGCACCAATGATACCGGCAATGATGTTCCCTATAATGCCTCCAGGTACGTTTTTGCCTAAAATAACTCCAGCTAACCATCCGATTAAACCGCCAACGATAAGATATAAAATAAAGCCCATTTTAAATTCCGCCTTTCTTAAGATAGTGGTTGGTTTTTGTTTCTATGGTTGTTATTCCCCTGCCTTTTAGAAAAGAAACATCTTGCTGAAATTTATTTAATAATTTCCAGAAAAAATGAAGAAAATACTTCTTTTTTTAACAAGGACTTTCCTAGAAAGTGCAAGTTGTTTCATGTAGTATGGTAACAATAAGATAAGCATAATTTTTTAAGATGGGACGGAACTATGAAAAAAGAGACCACACTCACGATTAAATCTAAATATGTTAAGGAAATGAAAAATGGCAGCCCCTTGATTCAAAAGGATTCGGTAGTTAATCTTTCTAACTTAAAGCATGAAGGCGAGCTTATCAGACTTGTTGATGATCAGCAGCGGTTTATTGGCAGAGGATATTATGGAAAGCAAAATAAAGGAATCGGATGGATTCTCACATCAAGTGAAAGGGAAGAAATGAATCAAGCCTTCTTTGATCAGAAAATCCAAGCTGCCATCCAGTTCCGGAAGAACCTTTTCCAAAGCGAAGCCACGACAGCCTTCCGGGTTTTCAACGGTGAAGGGGACGGCATTGGCGGATTAACAATCGATTATTTTGACGGCTACTATTTGGTGACATGGTACAGTAAGGGGATTTACCAATTTAATCTCTATATTCTTGAGGCCTTAAAGAAAAGTGCTGAGATCCGCGGGATCTATCAGAAAAAACGGTTTGATTCCCAAGGGAAGTTTGTTGAGGAAGATGGGTTTGTAGAAGGGAATAGACCTGAATTCCCGTTAATCGTAAAGGAAAATGGCGTGAAATTTGCTGTATATTTAAACGATGGCGCAATGGTTGGTGTTTTTCTTGATCAAAGGGATGTAAGAAAGACCATTAGAGACCGTTATGCACAAGGAAAAACAGTTCTAAATTTATTTTCCTATACGGGGGCGTTTTCTGTGTTTGCTGCACTCGGCGGAGCTGTAAAAACAACCAGTGTTGACCTGGCAAACCGGAGTCTGAGCAAAACCATTGAGCAATTCAGCATTAATGAGATTGATTATGAAGCACAGGATATTATTGTTGAAGATGTTTTTCATTACTTTAAATATGCACTGAAAAAAAATCTAAAGTTTGACCTTGTCATTCTTGATCCGCCAAGCTTTGCAAGATCTAAAAAATATACCTTCAGTGCTGCAAAGGACTATAAAGACCTGCTTAAAGAAACTATTGCTTTAACGGAAGAACATGGGGTCATTGTCGCATCAACAAACTGCAGCACGTTCTCAATGAAGAAATTTAAAGCTTTTATCGATACCGCCTTTAAAGAAACGGGCGGAAAATACAAGATAAAAGAAGAGTTTTCTCTGCCGGATGACTTTAAAACGATAAAGGAATTCCAAGAGGGAAATTATTTAAAAGTGGTGTTTATAGAAAAGCTGAATCCAGTCAAATAATGACTGGATTTTCTTATGGTACTAGTTAGTTATGAATAATATTTGAAGGCAATGGTAAAGGTTGGTTTATAAAATATATAAATTAAAAACTCGTTGAATGATACGAATGTCTTAGTTTCCCTATAACTTTCGCAAAAATTGTTTTTCTCAAAGACTCCCATTAGCATTGGCTAGAACTTCAATAGATGAAACCAAAAGCTTGTTGTACACGTAAAGTAATGTAAACAAAGTGAGGTGTGCAGACATTGAAAATAGAGAAATATAAAGTGGAAACACCTAAAGGGACGTTACAATATAATATTAGTGGAAACGGCAAACCAAATATAGTTTTGATTAACGGCGGATCGGGACCGATAGAGGGTTGGATGAAAATCCTGCCGGCAATTTCGGAATCATCATCAGTCTTTTCCTATAATCGTTTTGGTGTTGGCGGCAGCGATAAACCGAAAGAAATCCAAGACGGGATAACTATTGTTAACACTCTGCGTGAAGCATTAACAATAGTGGAATTTGAACCTCCATTCTTACTGGTTGGACATTCACTAGGCGGCTTATATGCTAATTTATATGCCCGACTTTACCCAAATGAAGTAGCAGGAATTGTTTTTTTAGAATCCAGCCACCCGAAAGATATAAACCTTAATGAATATCAAGGTAAGGCAGTAAAAACTATTAATAAGATGTTCACGATGTTTGATACTTTATCTTCACATAAACAATTTAATGAAGTTAACTTTGTGAAAAAAACTGTGAATCAAATTCACCAAATCAATACTTTTCCCGAAATACCTGTATTTGTAATTACAGGTGGACAAAAACATCGAATGATGCCAGAGGAAGTTCGAAAAAAACGACTTGAGAATCAATTGGAATTACTTTCATTGTCAAGAAACAGCAAACACATTGTCGCTGAAAAAAGTGGACATTTTCCGCAATTATCAGAACCAGCTGTAGTGATTGACTCAATCAAAGATTGTGCAGAAGAAATAAATAAAACAAGCCATAACCTACTCTAAGACATATCTTTATCCCTCTCAATGAAAAAGCGGGCGCAGCACATTGCCTGTTTATAATGAATGCTGTTATGTTGAGGATGGATGGCTTGAAAGACTGCCTCAGCCTAAAATCTAACCAATAAAGAAAGCAGCATTCAACTGAAGCTGCTTTTTTTCCATTCTTCCTCAAGGAGAGAATGCATGATAACATCGCATGGCATATGATCCTGGATAATATAATTCCTTAGCCTTCCTTCCTCTTTAAAGCCTAAACGCAGAAGAACGCTTCTAGAAGGGGAATTCTCAAGCATAACCACCGCTCCGATTCGGATTAGCTCCATCTCCTTAAATCCAAAAGCAAGTACGGCCTTAATGGCCTCTGATGCATAGCCTTTGTGCCAATGCAGATGAGAGATTTCATAGCCTATTTCAGCTCGTTTGTACTTCTTTGACACTGCGTGAAATCCGCATGTTCCAATCAGTTCATTTGTTTCTTTGAGCTCAATGCCCCAGCGTATGAGTTTATTTGATTGATAGCCGATTTGAAACGTATTAATCAGGGACTCTGCTTCCTCTAATGTTTTAAAAGAATTCATTCCATAATACCTTGTTACCTCTTTGTTTGAGAAATAATCATACAATTTCACAGCGTCAGAACTCTCAATACTTCTTAGCCGTAAACGGTTCGTTTCTAATTGTGGAAATGATGTCATTTTTGTTCTCCTTTTTCTCCTTTAAAATGATTTATTTCGACAAGTACCGCCTCTTTACCTGCCGCTATTTTTTCTTAATTTCAAGATTAACAAAATGAATTAGCAGTTGCGGCTGTCCATCAGTTTCCATATATAGGGTTGGTGTTTACATGTATACAAGTTATGTGTACATGTAAACAAAATGTAATAAAATGTTTTCAATAATGTATACATGTATACAAACGTGTACGCATCCCGGTATTAAAGGATGTATACAAAATGTCTACGTTGTATACATCCTTGTATGCGTTGTAAACACTTTTGTAAACAAGTATACAAAAGTGTAATCATTATAACTCTATTGACGAAACTATCAATCTCTAATACTCTTTAATAGAATGGATTTTTATACTAATTCATGAAGTGAAAGGAATGGTGTTCATGAGTAATTCTAGAATCGCAGCAATCGATGTTGGAAATGATGCAGTAAAAGCAATTTTCGGAAAATACGACTCTCAACTATACATACCGAATGTCATTGCAAGAGACATTGAAGATCGCCCAGTCATTGGAATCGAAGAATTAGACAGCAAGGATCCGCTTGATGGAATCCATATTAAAGTTCACTCCCCTGCTTTAAAAGAAAATAATGCTATTTACCGTGTTGGGCACTTAGCTACAAAAAGCGACAATGCTTCTGAGCTTGATCCTGGCAGCAGCAAATCAGAAGAAGATCAAACGCTAGTTATGCTGTTTGCTTCAATTGCACTTGATGCAGTAAAACCTGAAAATGAAAAGGTGTTCCGCAGAAATAACAAAGTTATTGATGCAACATATACTCTTGGAACTGGACTCCCATTAAGAGAAGCAAAAGAAGGCAAGGATGTCGGTTACCGTTCTAAGCTTCTTGGAAATGTACATCAAGTTGAATTTTTGATTACTCCTAAATATCAGGGATTAAAAGTAAATATCAAATTTGACGAAGTGAAAGTATATCCTGAGGGATTTGCAGCTTATATCAACTTAGTGATGGACAAGGATTTAAACATCATCAATAAAGACTTGATTGATAAGCGCATCATCATCCAGGATATCGGCGGCCTTTCTACTGATATCGCAGTAATTAAAAACCGCAATGTAGATGACGATAAAGCACAGGGCTTTAACCTTGGCGTTGTAGAATCACTTGAAGCAATCCGTGAAGAGATCCGTACTAAGCATGGTGTTGAACTTGACAGCCGCCGTGATGTAGTGGAAATCATCACCAAGAAGACTGACCGCAATCATATCTATGTAAGAGGTAGCCGCACAAGCGTTCATGATATTACGGATCGCATTCTCTTAGATCTTGCGAAGAAGCAATATCGCCACCTGCGCAACGTTTGGCAAAAGAACTCACAAACTGAAATCTGCTATTTTGTCGGCGGAGGAGCCGTTGTTCTGAAAGATTACCTTAAAACGCTTAATAACAATCTTGACGGCTACAATATTGACTTCTTTGAAGATGAGAATGAAAGCATCTGGATGATGGCAAATGCTTATTATAAGCTCGTTTTTGACTTTTACCGCAAGTCAAACAAAGAAAAAAGCAGTGAAGATAAAAAAGCAGCTACTACCAAATAATAGGGTGGTTTTATGAATAAAGGCGCTTCATTAGGAATTCAAAGGGGACAGGCGATTACGTTTCGCATCCCCTCAGATACTCCTGAGCACATAATAAAACAGCTGCAGAAGCTGAAAGAAACGGAAAAAAGGAACTTCTCAAGCAAAATTGCTGAATTTGTAGCACAGGGTGTCAGCGATTCTTTTGTTAAAGAGAAGGAAAGCATCACAATTCCGCTTCCGCAAAAACTCAGCAAAGCGCAGAGAGACTGGATTAAACACGAGCACTCTGAAGCGCTGCTTGGGAGCATCGTGTACCAGATTCTCGCTGATCCAATTAGAGCAGCTTCTCTTCTTGCTTCATTTAACAGCAGGGCCCTTGATATTGATGAGGCCCTTTACTTGCAGGAAACACCTTTTCCGTCTGGCAGCCGTCCGGCTATGCAGGAACCTGAGCCTGACGAGGATTTTGATGAAAATGCAGGCCTTGATGATTTCGATTGGGAAAAAGCTTTGCAGGAGTCAGCTTCATCGGCAGAAAAAGAAGTAAAAGAAGAAACAGCGGATGATTTGATCGGCGGGTTTCTTTCTAAAATGAATAAATGATAAAAAAGCTAACAGCAGATGTTAGCTTTTTTGTCTTGGTTAAAGTGTATATGCAAAGCAATATTGTAAATAGTATCTATTATTAAAAAAGCGAGAAAACCAACGAATGGCTTTTTAAAAGACAAAAACCACATCTAATAGTAGACATGGTCGCAGTTGATAAGAAATATAGAGGCCAGAAGTTTATGAGTCAAATCATTAGAGAGGCTGATTTCAGGAGGACATTCTGCGTTCTGGAGACGGAAACACTGGAAAATGTCTTAATCTGCGAACTTTGGTTTCCGGTTATCACAGAGTATAGAGGTGATAAAAGGGCAATTGACCGTTTATATCCTCGTTTATGATCCCTATCAGCAAATCATTTATACTGAATAATCTTAAGGAGCATCAATTGATTTTACTCGGCCTACTTGACCATCCTGAAGTCGCACTTTTATTCCGTGAGGGTGAAAAGCAGATTTTGTCAGAATATCTTTTACAACACCGCCCGTAAGCTTTCCTGATCGCTGATCCTGCTTCAGGACAATCTGAACAGGCGTACCAGGTTTAATATGTTCGCGGTTTTGACCGTTCATTTAAACACCCATTCTTCTGCGCTGATTATTTGTTTTCTTAGAAACCTGACTCTTCATGTTCTTCGTCTGATTAGAGCCTTTCATACTGGCATTTCCGTTTGCTTGTGCCTGTTTTTTGCTGGCAAGCTTTTGTTTAATCGCCTCTTCAAGTGTCATTTTCTTTTCTGACATAGGACAAACCTCCCTTTTAGATTTAGATGTACAGTCATTATACTATCATTCCCAAAATAAAAATAGAACTCTCTCTAAAAGCATTCCCTGAATCTGATTAATTTACAGGGCTGCTGTATACTATTAGTAACGAATCTGTTTAGGAGAATTGATATGATTGTACCTTTAGGCGGAAGCCAGCTGCGGAACTATATAGAATTTCGAAAAGACCCTCTTCTTTTTCTTTTAAAAACCCATACACAAGGGGACATCGTTGCCATAAATCCTCATTCAAAGAATACATCTTACATAATCCATTCCAGAGAAGCTGTTAAGCAGATATTAACTGTAAAAGAAGAGTATTTTGAAAAAGGTTCTTCTGCACGGACACTTGGGAAAACACTTGGAAGCGGTGTTTTAACAAGCGAGGGCGAGGAGCATAGGCAGCAGAGGAAAATGATGCAGCCTGCCTTTCATAAACGAAAAATCGCCGGTTATGCAGAAACTGTAACCTCAATGACTCAGGAAATGATCAGCTCATGGGAATCCGGAGAAACCAGGCCAATTCATGAAGATATGATGAATCTGACGCTTCGGATCATCGTCAAAACAATGTTTGGAGTTGATCTTTCTCCAAATACGACTCATATTACTAAAGCAGTAAGCGAAATCATTGAAAAAACGGCAAAATCCTTGCTGACACCCTTTCCTTTCCCTGATTTTTTGCCTACTGCTCAAAATAGAAACTACAAAAGAGGAGTCAAAACACTGAATGAACTGGCTGATTATCTAATGGAAGAAGGAATGAAGAAGTCTTCAGGAGATCACCTTATGTCTTTGCTGCTTGAAACAAAATATGAGAACGGTCAATCATTATCGAAAAAAGAAATAAGAGATCAAATTGTCACGATATTAATTGCAGGACATGAAACGACTGCAAATTTATTAACGTGGGTCTTTGCCCTTCTTGCCAAACATCCCGCTGCTGAGGAAAGAGTGCTTAGTGAACTGGACTTTTTTGGCAACGGCTTAAAGTTTGAAAATCTAAAAAAATTGCCTTATACCAATCAAGTTATACAGGAAGTACTAAGACTTTATCCTTCTGCGTGGATTATGCTCAGGGAGGCAAAGGCGGATGCTGAAATCTTAAATGAGACATTTAAGAAAGGCTCCATCTTCCTGATCAGCCCTTACGTCCTGCACAGAAATCCAGCTTATTTCACTTCTCCGGAAGAATTTATGCCTGATCGTTTTTCAAAAGAAAAGAAAGATCAGATTCCGATATACGGATATTTTCCGTTTGGAGCAGGGTCAAGGGGATGCATAGGAAGCCAATTTGCCATGATGGAAGCTGTGCTGATCTCTGCAGCAGTCCTAAAGCATTTTCGGTTAGAGTTTGCGGATGAGAAGCGAGCTCTGATGCCAGAACCGCTTGTCTCTCTCCGCATCAAAAACGGGATTCATATGACTGCAGTAAAAAGATAGTGATATTTTCTGGGAAATAGAGGTTCACTTGTCTGAGTTTTTTCATGAAATACAGTGTACAATAAGAATCTAAGCAACGACGGATAATAGAGAGGATATATGAGAAGAATGACGTTTTCAGCATTAGGAATTTCCGATAGATTAAATAAAGCACTAAAGCACCAAGGTATTTCAAGCCCTACTCAAATTCAGGAGAAAGCAATTCCTGCTGTCCTTAAAGGTGAGGATATTATAGCGAAAGCCCAGACAGGAACGGGAAAGACGCTTGCATTTGTTTTGCCGATTCTTGAAAAAATCAACACGGAGGATAAAGAAGTCCAGGCGCTGATTATTACTCCGACCAGAGAGCTTGCCATCCAAATCACGGCAGAAATAAAGAAGATTACAGACAGACTGAATGAGGCAGGAGTTCTTGCCATTTATGGAGGCCAGGATGTGGAGCGTCAGATTAAAAAACTGGGTCGCGGCATTCACATTGCTGTAGGGACACCGGGACGCATCCTGGATCACATAAGGAGGGAGACAATTGATCTTTCAAAAGTATCCACTCTTGTCCTTGATGAAGCTGATCAAATGCTTCAGGCAGGCTTCCAGAAAGATATTGAAGAAATTATAGCCCAAACCTTCGATTCCAGACAGACACTGCTGTTTTCAGCAACAATCACAAATAAAGTCAGAGACTTGTCCAGGCAATATATGACAAATCCCAAAGATATTACAGTTCAGGAAAAGCAGATTACTGTTGAAAAAATTACACAGCTTGTAGTTGAAACGAACGACAGGGCTAAGCAGGCGGCTCTTTTTCGCTTTTTAGACGAGCAGCGTCCCTTCCTTGCGATTATCTTTTGCAGGACAAAAATAAGGGCAGGCAGACTGTTTGATGCAATGAAGGCTCGGAAGTATGCAGCAGAAGAGCTCCACGGCGATTTATCACAGGCAAAAAGAGAAAAGGTAATGAAACTATTTCGCGAAGCCAAAATTCAATATTTGATTGCCACAGACGTAGCAGCACGAGGACTAGATGTAGAAGGGGTGACCCATGTCTATAACTATGATATGCCTCTCGATGCAGAAACATATATTCACCGGATTGGAAGAACGGGAAGAGCCGGTGATGAAGGAGTGGCTGTAACATTTGCCGCGCCAAAAGATATGGACGACCTCCATACCATTGAAAAGGGGATTGCGCTAAAGCTTCCGAGACAAAAGATTGAAATTCCCTCTTCCGAATACACATCTCAGCCCAAAAACAAAGATCAGGTTTACCGTCCTGAAAAAGCAAAAAGAGGATCACAATCCAATCGCGGAAAAGTACCAAGAAGGCCAAGGTAAATGCTGTGGGAAATCCTTGGTCTCCAGAACAAACGGTATCAGAGTCCCTGGCGGAAAAGCTAATCACAAAAGATTTTCCCGAGCTTCACCCTGTTCATGCGAAACTGCTCGGAAAAGGATTTGACAATACGGTATTCCAAGTCAACGGATGTTATGTTTTCAGGTTCCCCCGCAGGCAGATTGCTGTCGATTTACTGCAAACAGAAGAGCGGCTTCTGCCCATGCTGCCTGACATGGGAATAGCGATACCAGTGCCTATTTTCAGCGGTTCCCCTGGATTTGACTATAAATGGCCATATCTTGGCTATTCTTTTCTGCCAGGCCAGCCTCCAGCTGAATTAACGGAAAAGCAGCGCGCCAGCATGGCCATTCCATTGGCAAAGTTTTTAAAAACCCTTCATGCAATTCCTGTGGATAAAGCACTGATGGCGGGAGTTAAGTATGATTGCCTCGGAAGACTTGATATGAACAAACGAATTCCGATGCTAAATAAAACTGCAGAAAAGCTGTACAGTCTTCGTCCGGAAAGTGATACTATCAAACAGCTGCATAAATATGCAGAGATGCTTGTCCCAATTGGTGAAGCATCTGAAAAGTGTCTAGTGCATGGAGACTTGCATCTTAGAAATATCTTAGTGAACGAAAAGGGTTCACTGACTGGCATCATTGACTGGGGAGATACTCATATTGGGGATTCTGCCATTGATTTGTCAGCTGCTTACAGCCTTCTTCCTTTAGAAGCAAGGTCCTCTTTTTTTGAAGAATACGGGCAAATAAGTGAAGAAGCGTCTGAATTAGCACGATTTAAAGCTGTTTATACCCTTGCCGTTCTCCTTATTTATGGCATCGATCTGGAGGACTGGCAGCTGACAAGAATTATTGATAAAGCATTAAAGCATGCGATGAGTTGAAGGCTAAGCCCGTAAAATGGGCTTGGTCTTTTTTTGTGCCGGGTATGTTCATAAGCTAAAAGGTGCAAGTCCGTAAAACAATAGTCTAACTTGTTTATTAAAACCTTTGAATTTTTTGAAAATCCCTCTAGCTTTCTAAAAATGAAAGCGCTATAATTAAATTATGGAACGTTGTACCACGATGTGGAACAGTGTAAATCTAATATAACGTTTGTAATAATTTCCCTCGTAAAAGGGATGACATCATCAAGGACAAGCAGTAAAGATCAGTACATGAATTAGCTGTTATTTGAAAGCGCTTTAAAAATTATTTGCAGCATAAAAGGAGAGAGAAACGGTGGAAATTAGATATTCTACACATCCGGAGCACGCAAAAACTTTCACAACGGAACAGATTCGAGAACATTACCTGATTGAGGCGTTATTTGAAGCAGGAGAAATTAAGCTTGTTTACTCCATGGAGGACCGGGCTATTGTCGGCGGAATATCTCCTTTGGAAGATGTGATTGCTTTAAAGGGCTATGACGAGATTAAGGCAGATTATTTCCTGGAGCGCCGAGAAGTGGGGATATTCAATGTAGGCGGATCTGGAAAAATTAAAGTTGATGGTGATACATATGAAATGAAAACAAAGGATTGTTTGTATGTAGGAATGGGGAAGAAGGAACTGCTATTTGAAAGCGATTCCGCCGCAAATCCAGCGAAGTTTTATTTGTTTTCTGCGCCGGCGCATAAAGAGTATCCGACTCAACAGGTCGCTTTTAATAACATTGAAGGAGATCGGATGGGCTCGAATGTGAATGCGAATGACCGGGTGATCAAGCGGATGATTCACGAGGAGGGCATTCAGAGCTGCCAGATTGCGATGGGAATGACGAAGCTTCATGCGGGAAGTGTGTGGAATTCGATGCCGACTCATACGCATAACCGCCGAATGGAAGTATATCTGTATTTTGATTTGGATGAGCAGGACAGAATGTTCCATATGATGGGGGAGCCCGATCAGACTCGTCATATTGTCATGAAGAATGAGGAGGCGGTCATTTCTCCTCCATGGTCCATTCATTGCGGTGTGGCAACGGGCAGCTACACGTTCATCTGGGCGATGGCCGGAGAGAACAAGACGTATCGGGATATGGATGCTGTAAGTATGAATGAACTGCGATAAACAAAAGTTTTCGGGGGAGGTGCAGGCAAGATGAGTATGAAGGATTTTTCATTGGATTATTTTAATCTGACAGGCCAGACAGCGATTGTGACAGGTGGAAATTCAGGACTTGGGCAGGCCTATGCGGTGGCACTTGCTAAAGCGGGGGCAGATTTATTCATTGCTGCCCGAGGTGCGAATTGGGGAGAGACAAGATCATTAATTGAAGAAACAGGCAGGAAGGTTCATTTCTTTCAGGCAGATCTGTCTGAAAGAAAGAGCGTGAAGCAAATAGTGGATGGGTGTATGAAGGTATACGGGAAGATTGATATTCTTGTCAACAATGCCGGAACGATCCGACGAGCTCCGCTGCTTGAATATACGGAAGAGGATTGGAATGCCGTGATGGATGTCAACTTGAACTCGGTGTACTTTTTGAGCCAGGAAGCGGCAAAGGTCATGGCCGGGCAGAAGCGGGGCAAGATCATTAATATCGGCTCAATGCTCTCCTTCCAGGGCGGCAAGTTTATTCCGCCTTACACGGCGAGCAAGCATGGAGTAGCGGGTCTTACGAAAGCGTTTGCGAATGAATTAGGGGCACATAATATCCAAATCAACGCCATTGCTCCTGGGTATGTCGAGACGGCGAATACTGCCCCAATTCGTGCTGATGAGCAGCGGAATGCAGAAATTATTTCTCGTATCCCGGCAGGAAGATGGGCATCAACCTCGGATTTGATGGGGGCTGTCGTCTTTTTAGCAAGCAGGGCTTCTGACTACATGAATGGGCATGTTCTGGCAGTTGATGGCGGCTGGCTCGCACGGTAAGAGGCGAAACGGGCAATAAATGTGTCCAGTTCTCCAGAGAATAGTAAGAATATTAAAACATCATGAATCTACCGAAAAGATTTGCTTATGACATTAACTTATTGGAAGGGTAGAGAGATATGAAAATTATGAAAACGATTGAACGAATTCCAGGCGGTTTAATGCTTGTCCCGTTATTCCTTGGTGCCATTATCCATACTCTGGCACCTGGATCTGGAGAGTATTTCGGTTCCTTTACCAACGGCCTGATGACAGGAACGGTGCCAATTTTGGCGGTTTGGTTCTTCTGTATGGGTGCGAGCATTAATATTAAAGCGACGGGTGTTGTGCTGCGGAAATCTGGGACACTTGTAGTAACCAAAATTGCCGTTGCCTGGGTCGTGGCAATTGTGGCATCTGCTTTTATTCCGGATGGAGGCATTCAATCGGGGCTCTTCGCCGGTCTATCCGTTCTGGCACTAGTTGCGATGATGGATATGACGAATGGCGGCTTGTATGCTTCCATCATGCAGCAGTATGGAACGAAGGAAGAAGCGGGAGCATTTGTTTTAATGTCGCTTGAATCCGGACCGCTTGTTACGATGCTGATTCTAGGGACAACGGGCCTCGCTGCTTTTGAACCGCAGGCGTTTGTCGGGGCTGTTCTGCCATTCCTGATTGGGTTCATTCTTGGAAATCTCGATACCGATCTGCGTGAATTCTTCAGCAGAGCGGTGCATGTAATGATTCCGTTCTTTGGCTTTGCGTTAGGGAGTTCGATTGATTTAACGGTTATAGCAAAAACGGGTCTTGCTGGAATCATTCTGGGAATTTTAGTCATTGTGGTAACAGGCATCCCATTAATGCTTGCAGATAAATTCCTTGGCGGCGGAAATGGAACAGCAGGTCTTGCTGCATCAAGTACGGCGGGTGCCGCGGTAGCCAATCCAATGATTATCGCTAATATTAAGCCGGAATTCTTGCCAGTAGCAGAAGCGGCTACGGCGTTGGTAGCAGCCTCTGTAATTGTGACTTCTATATTAGTGCCGATTCTTACGGCCTACTGGGCTCAGTTTATGAATAAGAAAAATAACCGCAATAAAATAATTCTGCAGGGAGATAAGAAAGCTTCCGTGTTATAGACGGAGAAAGGAAGACATATTGGATGTCTTTCTTTCTTTTCATTAATGAGGGAATGGGAAAATGAAGAAAATCTGAACCAAAAGTTATCTGTAATCTCTTCAAACTCATTATCAAAAAAGCCGCAATCCCGACATACGGATTACGACTTACTTTCTAGCCGCTATAGCCAAGGTTCCTTGAAATTTCAATGCTGCACTGCTTCATTTTTCCAATCAGTGAAGTTTCGATGAGTTCAGGGGTTACACGGTTGTTTGGTCCGGAAACACTGAAGCTGGCAATGATTTTGCCATTATGGTCAAAGATTGGGAAGGCGATGCACATGAGCGAAGCTTCATTTTCTGAGTTGTCCAGGGCATAGCCTTGAGAATCTACCTTTTCGATTTCTTCCAGGAATTCTTCCTTAGATGTAATGGTAGTAGGAGTTTTAGGAATAAACTTCATTTTTGAAATTGTTTCATTCTTTTTATCCTTATCCATACCGGATAACAGCACTTTACCTACCGCGGTACAATAGATTGGTGCGCGGCTGCCGATTCGGGAATACATCCGGATGGTCTGATTGCTTTCTATTTTATCAATGTATATCACTTCCCCGCGGTCCTCTATGCACAAATGAATCGTTTCGTTCACTTCCTGGCATAGTTTTTCCAGAAAAGGCTTTGCTATGGTGACAACATTTATGTTGTTGATTAAGTTCCTTGAAAGAAAAAGAACTTGAAGCCCAATTTTGTATTTGTCAGTTTCTTCATCTTTAATCGTATAGTTCATGTTCGTTAAAGTGGCAAGCAATCTATGAACTGTACTTTTAGTTAGCCCAACTTGCTCTGCTAAACGCGAGATTTGGATGCCTTCTGGATATTCGGAGAGCTTGTTTAATAATGTGAGAGCCCGTTCGAGTGATTGAACATTCGCCATTTTTTACGACCTCTTTTGTTTTGTGATTTGGTAGTATGCAGGATGTAAGCGCTGTTGTCCTTTATGATACGGTATAGTAATAACTTTGTAAATTTAAATTAGGAAATCTTATTTGGATGTAACATTGACACCTAATTGGAGGGAAGACCACGGTTATTAACATGATAAATGCATTTAGAAGAGCGGCTGGATGCCTGATGCATTGGTCGCAGGAGCGGATGAAAAGGCAGAGGCAGTTAAAATTCAGAAGCCTAATATGGTGGAGAATGTTCAGTAAGTAAGAGGATTTGAGTTCCACTTAGGGTATATAGTAAGTGATTAAAAAAGGGAGGACGAAGAAATGAAACCAGCTAATTTAAAAGACAGCGTTATACTAAGCAATGGAGTGAAAATGCCATGGATGGGACTGGGTGTTTTTAAAGTAAAAAATGGAGAAGAAGCCGTTCAGTCCGTTAAAGCTGCCATCAAAAACGGATACAGAAGCGTGGATACAGCTGCGATATATCAAAATGAAGAAAGCGTCGGCCAGGCGATCAAGGAGTGCGGAGTTCCAAGGGAAGAATTGTTTATTACAACGAAGCTCTGGAACAGTGAGCAGGGATATGAATCCACATTGAATGCATTTGAGACAAGTATGAACAAACTTGGACTTGATTATCTTGATCTTTATTTAATCCACTGGCCTGGAAAAGACAAATATAAAGAAACATGGAAAGCATTCGAGAAACTTTACAAAGAAGGACGTGTACGTGCAATCGGCGTCAGCAATTTTCAGATTCATCACCTTGAGGATCTCATTGCTGCCGCTGAAATAAAACCGATGGTCAATCAGGTAGAGTTTCACCCTCATCTCACTCAAAAAGACCTTATGGCTTACTGCACAAAAGAAGAAATCAGACTCGAAGCATGGTCCCCCTTAAAGCAGGGCCAGCTGCTAAATGAACCTGTTATTGAAAAAATCGCTAAAAAATATAATAAATCGATTGCTCAAGTGATTTTACGCTGGGATCTCCATCATGAAGTCATCACGATCCCTAAATCCGTTAAAGAACAGCGGATTGTTGAAAATGCTGATATATTTGATTTCGAACTCACCTCAGAAGAAATTGCAGAAATCGATGGTCTAAATCAGGACAGCCGTGCCGGTTCACATCCTGATACGATGAGTGTAGGGTTTGAGTGATAAAGATTGATTCACAAAAATGGACTTCTTTTTAATTGAGAGGTCCGTTTTTATGTTGGCTCTTTTCGTATACTTTGCTGTTTTTTCCACTTTTAAACTATGGAATTGATTGAACTTCAAGATGAGTGAAGGATACGGTGTGGCGAGGAAGACTGAGTTTCTAAGATGAAGGAAATTGGCGGCGAGAAGATTACGGCCAGCAATGACAAGTCATTTAATCTATTTAGGCGGCTGTTTCAATTTTTAAAATCTGACCCTTGTCTTCACTCGGAGGTTATTGAAGGAGACAACATACAGCTTGATTTTACTAAAGCTAAGTTAGTTAGAGGAAATCACATAACGATCGGTGAAAATTGTGAAATAGGAATGATAGAATATACCGGAACGCTTGAAGTGCATCCAAAGGCATCTGTTCAAGAATCTAATAAAATAAACAAAACATCCCCGCAGATTCCTTGCGGGGATGCTTTGTTTATCTATTGTGCTTCATTCTGAAGCCATCCAGTCGGCTCACTTGCCTGCTTCTGCCCATTCTTCCACGTTCCAGACCTTTGTAATCCAGTCTTCGTAGAAGTCAGGCTCATGGCATACGAGAATGACTGTGCCTTTGTATGCTTTTAATGCGCGCTTTAATTCTTCTTTGGCTGTTACATCCAAGTGATTTGTCGGCTCATCGAAAAGGAGCCAGTTGCTTTCATACTGGAGCAATTTGCATAAGCGGACTTTTGCCTGCTCTCCGCCGCTAAGCTGATTTAATGGACGGGATATATGCTCATTCTTCAAGCCAACTCGTGCAAGCATCGCACGAACCTGATGCTGATCAAGGCCGGGGAATGCATTCCAGACGTCATCAATTGGCGTGATATTCTCTGCTTTAACTTCCTGCTCAAAGTATGAAGGGAAAAGGAAATCACCTAGCTGGATCTTACCGCCTAATGGATTTATTTTCCCTAAGATCGTTTTGAGCAGAGTAGATTTACCTACTCCATTGCACCCGACAATCGCAATTTTCTCTCCTCGTTCAATGGTCATAGTGAGCTTTGGAAGAAGCGGGTGTGTATATCCAATTTCAACGTCTTTACCTTCAAACACAAATCGGCTGCTTCCTCGTGACTCTTTAAATTCAAAGGTCGGCTTCATCGCTGTTTCAGGACGGTCAATCCGGTCGATGCGGTCAAGCTGTTTTTGACGGCTTTTTGCACGTCCGGTAGTTGAGTAGCGCGCTTTATTTTTTGCAATGAAATCTTCCTGCTTTTTAATGAATTCCTTCTGCTTTTCATAAGCATGAAGATGCTGGTTTTTATTGATTTCCGCAAGCTCCAGGAATTTTTCATAAGTAGCCGTATAGCGTGTCAGCTTGGAAAATTCTAAGTGGAAAATAACATCAACGACACCATTCATAAATTCAGTATCATGGGAGATCAGCAAAAATGCGTTTGGGTATTCTTTCAGATAATGGCTCAGCCATTGGATATGCTCAACATCTAAATAGTTGGTAGGCTCATCCAGAAGGAGAACCTCAGGCTGTTCAAGCAGAAGCTTTGCCAAAAGCACCTTTGTCCGCTGTCCTCCGCTCAGTGCAGATACGTCACGGTCAAGTCCGATTGCATCAAGGCCAAGACCGCGTGCTGCTTCCTCTACCTTAATATCCAGGGAATAGAATCCGCCGGCATCAAGGTGATCCTGAATTTCCCCCATTTTCTCAAGCAGCTCTTCCAGTTCTTCTGGACTCGCACTGCCCATAAGTCCAATGACTTCGTTCAATTCTTCTTCTTTTTTATATAAAGGCAAGAAAGCGTCTCTTAAAACGTCTCTAATTGTTTTCCCTTTTGATAACACAGTATGCTGGTCAAGGTATCCGTAATGAACGCCGGGTGTCCATTCCACTTTGCCTGAATCATGGATCAGCTCTTTCGTAATAATGTTCATCATGGTCGATTTTCCAACACCATTTGCGCCGACAAGACCAACATGTTCTCCAGGCAAAAGTCTGAAGGAAACGTCTTTAAATAAGATCCGGTCGCCAAAGCTGTGGCTTAACTTCTCAATTGTAAGTAAACTCATATTCTATTTAACCCTCCGCTGCATTCTAAAATATTCATTCTACCATCATACTAAATCCTTATGTTTTAAGCTATACCGGAAAGCCGGAACATTATGGCACTGCCTCTTATTCTGCATAAAGTATATTTACAAAAAAAAGCAGCGATTCCGCTGCTACATGACATGCTTATTCATTAAATCTGTTAGCATATTATCTATGCATCTTAAAATAGTTTGCTTAGAAGTTTGAGAATTTTCTTTTATAATAATACAGGTTTTCCCTGTAATACGGGTTGCAAGGTCTTCATGATAGGCTGCTACGATGTTCGGATTCATTACATAAAACATGAGACCTTCTTGTCTTCCGGCATAGCCGACGAGGGGCTCACCGTTCATGTAATAAACGGGAAATCCGTATTCAAATCCTTCTTTTGCCCCAGGCAGGGCTGAAAGAATCTTAGTCCGGAGCATGTGCATATCCTCCAGATGTTCTTCTTTTGCTTTGCGGAAATAAAGCTGTACTTCGGAGTGCATCAAGGTACCTCACTTTCTGCTTGTCAAAATCACGAATCTCTTCTAATTATGGTAACATAAAAGGGGAAACTTGGTTTAAGCCATAAGGGGAATCCGATGAGAGAAACTAATTTAGCCATGTATTTTGACAGATTTACACATATAGAAAAATTAGATAAAGGTTTTTCAAGCGACTTGAAATTATTAGCTGTTTGCAAAAGCGCTTTCTAACAAAGAAAGCGGTATTCATTTAGAATATGGCGAGAAAACAATAAGGTTCATCGATGAAAACTGAGGCAATCATGAAAGATCGTCCCTTTATTCTTTTGCACGATGATTTCCATCCTGCCAATTTTATAGTCAGAAATGGAGAGGTGCAAGCTGCATAGATTTTGATGATCCCTATCATGATTGGTTCAAATATTACGGCTGCATTTTGTGATACCATATAATATCGAATGAAAGTGAGGAATGTGACTATGGGAAAAATCGTCGTACTTGCAGAAAAACCCTCTGTAGGAAGGGATTTGGCAAGAGTTTTACAATGCGGAAAAAAAGGCAACGGATACTTTGAAGGCAGTACGTACATTGTTACCTGGGCGCTTGGGCATCTTGTGACGCATGCAGATCCTGAGGCTTACAGTGATTCTTATAAAACGTGGAAAATGGAAGACCTGCCAATGCTGCCGCAGGAACTGAAGCTTGTCGTTATTAAAAAAACAAGCAAACAATTTCACGCGGTTAAAGCTTTATTAAACCGGAAAGATGTAACGGAAATTGTCATTGCAACAGACGCAGGGCGGGAAGGCGAGCTTGTTGCAAGGTGGATTATTGAAAAGGCTCATATTCATAAACCGATTAAGCGTCTTTGGATTTCATCTGTAACGGATAAAGCCATTAAAGAGGGATTTAAAAAGCTGAAAAACGGCAAAGAATATGAAAATTTATTTCATTCTGCAGTCGCGAGAGCAGAGGCTGACTGGATTGTCGGCATGAATGCTACCCGTGCTTTGACAACAAAACACAATGCCCAGCTTTCATCAGGCAGAGTTCAAACACCTACACTTGCCATTATTGCAGAGCGGGAAATTGAAATTAAGCAATTTAAACCGAAGGCCTATTACGGTTTAAAAGCAAATACAAGCGCAGGCCTGCATCTAGTATGGCAGGATGCAAAAACGAAGGATATTAAGACGTTTGATAAAGAGAAAATCGATTCATTGAATAAACAGCTTGCTGACAAGGACGCAGTGATTATCTCTGCTGACAAAGCTTATAAGAAGACTTTTTCACCGGGCCTTTACGATTTAACAGAGCTGCAGCGTGATGCAAATAAACGGTTTGGCTATTCTGCTAAAGAGACTCTTTCCATTATGCAAAAGCTGTATGAACAGCATAAAGTTCTGACATATCCGAGAACAGACTCCCGATACCTCAGCTCAGATATTGTCGAAACGCTCAGCGAAAGAGTAAAAGCGTGCGGCGTAAAGCCATATGCAAAAGCAGCGATGAAAATTCTTCAAAAACCAATAAAGGGCAATCCTTCATTTGTAGATGACAGCAAGGTATCTGATCACCATGCCATCATTCCGACAGAGGAAACGGTGATTGCGTCTGCCTTCAGTGATAAGGAAAGAAAAATATATGATCTGGTTGTCAAACGGTTCCTTGCTGTTTTATCTCCCCCTTTTGAGTACGAACAAACGACCATTACTTGCAAAATTGGACAGGAAACGTTTCTTGCAAAAGGGAAAGTGGTTCTTTCCCAAGGATGGAAGGAAGTTTATGAGTTTGAAACGGATGAAGAGAAGGAAGGCCTCGCTGAGCAGAAACTTCCTGTACTGAATAAAGGGGACCTTTTAAAAATACAGTCCATTACTCAGACAAAAGGAGAAACAAAACCGCCTGCACGCTTTAACGAGGCAACTCTGTTGTCTGCTATGGAAAATCCGGCGAAGTATATGTCCGGCAATGCTGATTTAAAGAAGGTCATTGGTGAAACTGGGGGCCTTGGAACGGTAGCAACCCGTGCTGATATTATCGAGAAATTATTTAACAGCTTCCTAGTTGAAAAGAAAGGCAAAGAGCTATTCGTCACTTCAAAAGGAAAACAGCTGCTGGACCTTGTGCCGCAGGATTTAAAATCACCTGCGCTTACAGCTGAATGGGAGCAGAAACTGACGCAAATCGCAAAAGGAAAGCTGTCAAAGCAGGCTTTCATCCAGGAGATGAAGGGGTATGCGAAGACTGTCGTACAAGAAGTGAAAAATAGCGATAAGAAATTCAAGCATGATAACATCACAGGACGAAAATGTCCTGAGTGCGGAAAGCTGCTGCTTGAAGTGAACGGTAAAAAAGGCAAGATGTTTGTCTGTCAAGACAGAGAATGCGGGTATCGCAAAGGAGTGTCACGGACAACAAACGCAAGATGTCCTGTCTGCCACAAAAAGCTTGAACTGAGAGGCGAGGGCGAAGGGCAGATCTTTGTCTGCGGATGCGGTCACAGGGAAAAACTTTCTGCGTTTACAGAAAGGAAGAAAAAAACCCAAAACAGCAAAGTATCAAAAAAAGAAGTCGCGAATTACATGAAAAAACAAAATGATGAGCTTTCAAATCCGGCTTTAGCAGACGCTCTGTCAAAATTAAAATTTGATTAATGGAAAGCAGTCTTGGCTTTAAGCTGAGACTGCCTTTTCATGTTTTTACAGAAATTTACAGCAAGCCTTCTAAGCTGAGAGTTTGAAAGACTCTTGTGAGTTTGATCACATATAGAATTGGGTAAAAAAGGTTTGACGAATCTACTGTCTAACTTATCCTTAAAAAGAAATATTTTCATTAAAGCACTTTCAATTCCAATAAATGAAAGGAATTACATAAATATGACTAAAGTATGATAAAAATGTGACATTTGTTTGAACGACTGATGAAATTCTCGTGACATTTAAGAAATGGCATCACATATGGAAGCTAGCTCTGCTAGCATATAGAGGAAAAAGAAAACGAAATCATCGTTTTTCTGAAATAATTTATAGGCATGCACTTTTAGCATCCAGATTATAGTGAATCAGTTATTAATTAGGAAGGAAGGTGAACCTGGTGTTCAAGCTGTTTAAACCATTTTTAGCGTTAGGTCTATTACTCTCTGTTTTTTTACTCGGCGGATGCAGTGAACTCGTCATCCTAGATCCGAAAGGGCCAGTTGCAGCTGCACAAAGTGACCTTATTCTCTTGTCGATAGGTTTTATGCTATTCATTCTTGCTGTTGTTTTTGTTCTGTTTACTCTCATTGTTGTGAAGTATCGTGAGCGCAAAGACAACATGGAATATGAACCGCCTGAAATGGAAGGAAGCAAATTCCTTGAAATTGTATGGACGGTTATTCCAATCATTATCGTTATTGCACTTTCAATTCCTACAGTGCAAACCATCTATGCACTAGAAGAGGCTCCTGAGTCTTCAAAAGACAAGGCACCTTTAGTCATACATGCTACATCTGTTGACTGGAAATGGATTTTCTCTTATGAAGAAGAGGGAATTGAAACGGTTAACTACTTAAACATTCCTGAAGATCGTGCAGTTGAATTTAAACTATCTTCTGCTGATACGATGACAGCATTCTGGATTCCTCAATTAGGCGGACAGAAATATGCGATGTCAGGAATGCAGACAAAGCTTTTCCTTCAGGCAGATGAGCCTGGAACATATGCAGGACGAAATGCAAACTTTACAGGTAAAGGCTTTGAAAGACATACATTCAATGTAGAAGCTATGCCTGAAGATAAATTTGAAGACTGGGTAGAGAAAACAAAAGACTCTGCTCCTGAATTAACACAGGATCAATATGATCAGCTAATGCTTCCGGGAACAACTGGAAAAATGACATTCTCTAACACGCATCTTGGATGGGTGGATCACTCAAAAGACTCAGAGTATGCAGTAAGAGTCCGCGAGCAATCCGGCTATGAATTGCACAAGCATGATGAAGTGGATCATTTAGAGAAATTAGATCCAAATAAAGAAATGAACATCGATCATTCTATTAAATCAGAAGGTCATTCAGAACATGGAGAAGACCACTCCGAACAGGAAACAGATCATTCAGAACACGAATCAGAAGAACAGACTGAAGATCATTCAGCACACGATTCTCACTGAGAAGGGAGGAAACACCAACTATGAAATGGGATGAATTTATTGTAACCGGCGATCCGTTGATTTTAGGAGCGCAAATCTCAATTTTACTAACTTCGATTGCCGTTGTTTTCGTACTCACTTATTTTAAAAAGTGGAAATGGCTCTGGACAGAATGGATTACAACTGTCGACCATAAGAAGCTTGGAATTATGTACATCATTGCTGCAATTCTGATGCTGTTCCGCGGAGGGGTTGATGCGCTGCTTATGCGTGTTCAGCTTACGCTTCCGGAATCAGAGTTTTTAAATGCACAGCATTATAATGAAATTTTTACAACACACGGAACGATTATGATTATCTTTATGGCGATGCCGTTCCTGATTGGATTAATGAACGTTGTTGTTCCTCTGCAAATTGGAGCTCGCGATGTGGCATACCCATATCTTAACTCATTAAGTTTCTGGACATTCTTTGTTGGTGCCATGCTGTTTAACATCTCATTTGTTATTGGCGGATCACCTGATGCAGGCTGGACGAGCTACACGCCTCTCGCTGGAGCAGAAGCAAGTCCCGGACCTGGACAGAACTATTACCTCCTCGGTCTTCAGATTGCCGGGATCGGTACACTTTTGACAGGTATTAACTTTATGGTCACGATCTTGAAGATGCGTGCACCGGGTATGACGCTTATGCGCATGCCGATGTTTACTTGGACATCTTTAATCACTTGTTTGATTATCGTGTTCGCTTTCCCAGTATTAACGGTTGCACTTGCATTGATGTCGTTTGACCGATTATTCGGAACAGCGTTCTTCACCCTTGAGAATGGCGGTATGCCAATGCTATGGGCAAACTTGTTCTGGATTTGGGGACATCCAGAAGTTTACATTGTTATCTTGCCGGCATTCGGTATTTTCTCAGAAATTATTTCGACGTTTGCAAGAAAAACCTTGTTCGGCTACAAAGCAATGGTTATCTCCATCGTAGCGATCTCTGGGTTGAGCTTTGTCGTTTGGGTCCATCACTTCTTTACAATGGGTTCAGGAGCGCTTGTTAACTCATTCTTCTCGATTACGACAATGGCGATTGCCATACCGACAGGTGTTAAAATCTTTAACTGGCTCTTCACGCTTTATAAAGGAAGAATCAGATTTACTGTACCAATGCTTTGGTCACTTGCGTTTATTCCAAACTTCGTAATCGGCGGGGTAACAGGGGTTATGCTTGCGATGGCTGCAGCAGATTATCAGTATCATAATACGTACTTCCTAATTGCACATTTCCATTACGTATTAATTGCTGGTACTGTATTTGCATGTTTTGCCGGATTAATTTTCTGGTATCCAAAAATGTTTGGTCATAAATTGAACGAAAGAATCGGTAAAGTAAGCTTCTGGCTCTTTACAATCGGTTTTAATATTTGCTTCTTCCCAATGTATTTCCTAGGTTTAGCAGGTATGCCTCGCCGTATCTCAACGTACGGTGCAGCAGACGGCTGGACTGGGCTGAATGTTGTTGCATCTATTGGTGCAGCAGGAATGGCATTAGGATTCGTTGTTCTTGTTTATAACATCTACTACAGCTTCCGTTACTCACCGCGTGAGCAAACAGGAGATGCATGGGATGGACGTACGCTTGAATGGGCTACAACAACAATGATTCCGCCTCACTATAACTTTGCGGTTACACCTGAGGTTAAGGGTCTTGATGCATTCTGGCATATGAAAATGGAAGAAAAAGAAACGGGCAAGAAAAAAGAAGTAGAATACAAACCGATTCACATGCCTAACTACTCGGGCAGACCATTTATCATGTCTGTGTTCTTCGGCATCAGCGGTTTCGCACTAGTTTTCCACTGGTGGATTCCGGCAATTGCAGGTTTAATTGGAATTTTCGCTTGCATGATTCTTCGCTCGTTTGAACAGGATCATGGTTTCTATGTAAGTGTTGACGAAATAAAAGAAACAGAACAAAAAATATCTGTGTAAAGGAGGCGTGAATTATGGAACATGCACATCATCATGAAGAACATGATCCAAATTTGCCTCTTGAATATCAATCGGAAATTGGCCGATTGAATATTCTGGGCTTCTGGATCTTCTTAGGTGCTGAAATTGCGCTGTTTGCAACGCTCTTTGCCACCTACTTTGTATTAGCACCTATGACAGCAGACGGACCGCTGCCAACTGATCTTTTCAAGATCGAAGGCGTATTGATTATGACGTTCCTGCTGTTAACAAGCAGTTTCACATGTGGTCTTGCTATTCACGAATTGCGTCGTCATAATCAAAAAGGCGTTATTTTGTGGACCATTATCACATTGGCACTAGGTTTAGGATTTGTCGGCTATGAAGTATATGAGTTTGTAGAATATGTTCACCATGGTGCTACATTGCAGGCTAGCGCAATGTGGTCTGGATTCTTTGTTTTGGCAGGAACCCATGGACTTCACGTCACTATCGGGATATTCTGGATTAGCTTTATCTTAATGCAAGTAAAGAAACGCGGGTTAACACCTCAAACATCTGCGAAGCTGTTTATCTCAAGTCTTTACTGGCATTTCCTAGACGTTGTCTGGATTTTCATCTTTACTGGAGTGTACCTGCTCCTTATGATGGGAGGATTAAGTCCACATGGCCACTAATCAGCAAAAAACAGCAGAGGGTCACAACCATTTTCCTTGGAGTCACGTAATTGGTTTTATCTCTTCGATTGTATTGACACTTGTAGCTTTATGGCTTGGATTATATACTGATTTTGCATTATCAGTAAAAATCGCTGTTGTTTTCACACTAGCATTCCTGCAGGCTGGCATCCAGCTATTTATGTTCATGCATATGACGGAATCAGAAAGCGGAAACGTTCAGGTCGTAAATACAGCATTCGCGATATTTGTTGCGGTTGTAACAGTTCTTGGATCTGTTTGGGTTATGAACGATCATTAAAATACAAACAAAAACACCCTGACCTATTATGGTCAGGGTGTTTTTGTTTGTTTATTTAATGAGATCCAGATTGCTTTTAGAATCTGTTTTGCGTTTGATGATTGGTTTTGCATAAATGAGATAGGCTGCAACATGTGCAAAAACTAGATTAATAATGAATAGAGAACCTCCAAATACGTGCATGGCCATATTCAGATCCATTGTTGCATACATGCCGAAGTACACCCAAAGCAATAAAATAAACGGTATGTGAAGGAGTGCCAGATTTTTGCGCTGATCCCACAAGAATAGCGGAGTGGCACTTACAATAAGTAAATATACGAAAAATACATCCATTTAAAACAACTCCCTTTTAAATAGTTCTTGTCAACGCTTACATTATTTTAATTGTGACAAACCGATAAACACTTTGTGAACGTTTTGTTACAATTAGTATATCATACCAGTATTAAAATTCCAGTACTTCTAACTATTTCTTGCAAATAAATTTTGAAAATACTGAAAAATAGGCTTAACTAGTAATTTTTATAAATATTTATAAACATATTACCTCCCTATGCTCTTCCAAGTTATCCACATTTTATGATCACTTTCACTTTGGATACTCTTTTCTACATTACTTGTTCATTGCACCGGGATCAGCCAAATCCATACTTAAGACGTCAGCTAATTGACAGGTAATTGATCGATATAGTAGGATTACACTAATTTATAACGAATAGTGGATGGGGGATATTAAATTGAGTAAAGTTTACATCATTCATGAAAACGAAGAGTGGACGGTTCACCTGACAAAAAGGCTGGACGAGCTTGATGTGCCTTATGAAGAATGGCATTTGGATCAAGGCATGATTAATTTATCTGAAGCGCCTCCAGAAGGGGTTTTTTATAACCGGATGAGTGCATCCTCTCACACTCGGGGTCACCGGTTTGCTCCCGAACTTACGGCATCTGTATTGTCCTGGCTTGAAAGACATAATCGGAAAGTATTAAATGGCAGCCGCGCGATTCAATTAGAAGTAAGCAAGGTTGCTCAATATATGACATTAAATGAACACGGGATCGAAACGCCAAAAACAATTGCTGCTGTTGGTAAAGAAGCAATTTTGAGCGCATCAAAAGAATTTGAGGGCCAGCCGTTTATCACAAAGCATAACCGGGCGGGGAAAGGTCTTGGAGTTCAGCTGTTCCATTCAGTTGAGGCGTTGAAGCAATATGTTTCAGGTCCAAATTTTGAAGAGCCTGTGGATGGTATTACGTTAATTCAGCAATACATTCAAGCTCCAGAGCCATATATCACCCGCTGTGAGTTTGTAAACGGCAAGTTCCTTTATGCAGTGCGTGTGGATACTTCAGAAGGCTTTGAACTCTGTCCTGCTGATGCATGCCAAATTGGAGATTTGTTCTGCCCTGTTGGAGAAGAAGTGCCGGAAAAACCGAAGTTTCAAATTGTAGAAGGTTTTGATGATCCGATCATCTCTAAATATGAAAGCATGCTGGAAGCAAACAATATAAAGGTAGCTGGAATCGAATTCATCCGTGATGAAACCGGAACCATTTATACGTACGATATCAATACAAATACTAACTATAATGGTGACGCAGAGGCAGCAGCAGAGAAGTATGGCATGCTTGAGATTGCCAAGCTGCTTAAGACTGAATTGGAAAAGACAGCAGTGACAGCTTAAGTTCTAAGAATGCTGAATCATCCATAAATGATAAAAACTGCAAAATTCATAGAAAATCAAAACGCATGGACCTTTTTGGTCCATGCGTTTTTTGAAATTTTAAAACAACATATGTGCAATTCCGACAATAACTGGAAGTGTAATGAATGTTCGAAGCAGAAAAATAATCACTAAATCTTTAAATGAAACTGGGATTTTCGAACCCAGAAGCAGCCCGCCGACTTCGGACATATAAATAAGCTGGGTAACAGAGACACAAGCTATAATAAATCTGGTCATTTCACTCGCGATTTCACTCGCTAATACAGTAGGCAGGAACATATCTGCAAATCCGACAGCAAGTGTTTTGGATGCCTCTTTTGCTTCTGGTATTTGCATCAATTCAAGCAGGGGAATGAATGGCATCCCTAGCCAATCAAATACTGGTGTGAACTCCGCTGCTATTAATGCAAGTGTTCCAAGTGACATCACAATCGGGGCAACACCCATCCACATATCAAGGACATTCTTTGTTCCATCTTGAAAGAAAGAAATGACACTCTTATTTTTATCTGCCTGAACAAGTGCCTGTTTATAGCCCCAGCTAAATGGAGTAAATCCTTTTGGCACAGCTTCTGTGATCTTTTCATCCTGACCGTGGTAGTAAGTATCAGGTTTAGTGGACAGTGGAGGAATTCTAGGCAGAACTAAAGCTGCAATAATTCCTGCAAACGTAACAGTTAAATAAAAGGGAACAAACATGTATCCAAGGTTTACTTGAGAGATGACAACTATACTGAAGGTAATCGAAACTACAGAGAAACTTGTGCCAATAATGGCAGCCTCACGTTTTGTATAGAAGCCTTCTTCGTACTGCTTACTTGTCAGCAATACGCCAATTGTTCCATCACCAAGCCAGGATGCGACGCAATCAACAGAGGATCTGCCCGGCAATTTAAATACAGGTCTCATAAACTTGGCAAGCAATGAGCCAAAAAGCTCAAGCAAACCGAAATTCAGCAATAGAGGCAGTAATAATCCTGCAAAAAAGAATACTGAAAATAAAATCGGAAGAAGATCATTTAAGAGAAGTCCGCCGGTATTTTCAGACCAAATCCATTCAGGGCCTATTTTAAATAAAGTCAGAACGGCAAAGATAGCTCCCATCAATCGGGCGAAAACCCATATTACAGGAACATCGAACAAAGCTGTAAAGAAAGGGCTTCTTTTAACAAAACCAGGTTTAGCTGTTTTTGCAAAAAGAGTACCAATTAAAGTTAAGATAATGATAACTGTCATAATGGCAGGCAAAAAATCACCAAGTGCCTTCTGGAGGATCCCAGAAAGGATGGCAATTGGAATGGTAACCTCATCATTATATTTAATTGGAACCATAAATAATAGAATTCCAAGCATAGATGGGATGATAAATTTCATTGTGCTATTAGTCTGTGATGTCAATGTGTGTGCTCCTTACTTCTAGTACATATTTATGTAACGTGTGTTATTTTAATACAGCTTGGCGAAAACGCCAATGCTTTTAAGCAAATTTCCTGTATTTTCACAAATACAATACCCGGTACAAAAGTTACTTAATCCTATTAACTGCAAAATGACCGGAACTTAGGTAAGATAGTTAAAACAAATAACAAAGGAGACCTGAATGATGAACCAAATAATTGACACGATTTTATCCCATCGCTCTATTCGAAAATTTGAAGAAAAACCGCTCAGCGATGAACAAATCAAAACAATCATTGAATGCGCCCAGGCGGCTTCGACTTCTAGTTTTATACAAGCGTACTCCATAATTGGCGTGAAGAATCCAGCAGCTAAACAGAGATTGGCAGAGCTTGCAGGCAATCAGTCTTATGTCGCTCGGAACGGACACTTCTTTATTTTTTGCGCAGATTTGCATCGCCACGAAGTATTGGCTGAGATGGAAGGCGTGAACTTAGATGAAACGCTCGAGAGCACAGAGAAATTCATGGTGGCTGCAATAGATGCCTCGCTTGCAGCACAAAATGCAGTCATTGCAGCTGAATCGATGGGACTTGGCGCCGTTTATATCGGAGGATTGCGAAACAGTTTAAACGAGGTCTCAGAGCTGCTTAAAACACCAAACAGAGTCGTGCCTCTTTTTGGACTTGCTGTTGGGTATCCGGCCCAAAATCCGGATAAAAAGCCAAGAATCCAGACGGAACATATATACCACGAAGAAGCTTACGAATCTGACAGCGGAAAATATATCAGGCAATTAGAAGACTATAATCGCGTCATCTCTTCCTATTACCATGAACGGACTGATGGAATGAGAACGGATACTTGGACAAGTCAAATGGCAGCCATGCTTTCTAAGCCGACGAGAATGTATATGAAAGAGTTTGTTGAATCAAAAGGGTTTAATAAAAGATAAGCCGGGAAAACTTACTTCGTATGAATAAATTTGATTTTACTCATGAAGGAGCGGTATGAATGGCAGAAAAAATTTTAGTCGTTGTGACCACTGCAGATAAAATTACAGATGAACATAAAACAGGCCTTTGGCTGTCAGAATTTGCTGAACCGTATGAGGAATTTACCGGGCATGGTTATGAGGTAACTGTAGCAAGTCCTAAAGGAGGAGATGTTCCTCTCGATCCCGGCAGCTTAGAAGGCGTGGAACAAGATAAATGGTCAGAGCCCATCAGCAGGCTGAAAGAAACTCAGATGCTGGATGACATTCAAGCAGATGAGTATGCAGCTATATTCCTTCCTGGCGGTCATGGAACCATGTTTGATTTCCCTTCTAATAAAAAACTGCAGGAGCTGCTCGTGCATTTTGCAGAATCTGATAAAGTCATTGGCGCTGTCTGCCACGGTCCTGCTGGTTTCGTTGGCCCTGTCCTTTCAAATGGAAAACCATTAGTGGAAGGCAAACGATTAACTGGATTTACAAATGAAGAAGAAGCGGACACCAAATTGGATCAATACATGCCTTTTCTTTTAGAAACAAAGCTTACAGAACTTGGTGCAGAATTTGTGACCACTCCAAAATTTACTGAGCATGTAGAAGTAGACGGTAAGCTGGTTACTGGTCAAAATCCGCAATCAAGTATAAATGCGGCAAAAGAATTTGTCAGAGTTTTATCAAAATAAGCTGCTGAAAAAGACCTTAAATGGTCTTTTTTTGTTGGTTTTTGTTTCACGTGGAACGTTTCCCTTGAGAAACATTTAATTGAACACCTTTTCTTAAAAAGTTGCTGTGAGTATAATGAAATTATTATTTGGAGGATTCGATAGGGCTTGTAAAGAAAGTGGTGGGAAGATTGAAAATAGATGAGACTGACCGAAAAATCATAAAATTGCTGACGGATAATGGCCGCATGTCCTATGTGGATATTGGAAAAGAGTTAGAGCTTTCCCGAGTTGCCGTAAGAGAAAGAGTCAATCAATTAATAAATGAGGGTGTAATCGAAAGGTTTACAGTAGTCGTCAATTCAGAGAAGGTTGGCAGGTCTGTATCGGCATTCTTTGAAGTGGATTGTGAGCCAGCCTTTTTAATAGAGGTTGCTGAAACACTTGCAGACAATCCTAAGGTCGCTAGCTGCTATCAAATGACAGGTCCGAGTACCCTTCATATGCACGTGCTTGTTGAGAATTTCACGGCTCTTGAAAAATTCATTAATCATGAGCTTTATGCTTTAGAAGGGATAACGCGAGTTGAGAGTCACATCTTACTCCGCAGATTTAAGAGCAGGAATGGACTGAAATTATAGATCAAGAAGCTTTTTGCACCTAGAATAGATTGAATATTTAACATATTCAGATATAATAAAATGGGAGATGGATATTACAAAAGTTAACAATAAAAAGAAATATGCTTAACAATTGTTTGCTTGCGGATAGGTTTTTAAAACACTATGACTACAAGGGGATCAACAATATGAACTTTGATTATTTATATCACCCATATCCTTCAGAGCGGCAGACTGTTTTTGCGAAAAATGGAATGGTCGCAACATCACAGCCTCTTGCGGCACAGGCTGGTTTGGATATCCTGAAAAAAGGCGGCAATGCTGTCGATGCGGCGATTGCAGCTGCCGCAGCCTTGACAGTTCTAGAGCCAACTTCTAATGGAATTGGAGGAGACGCATTTGCTCTGGTTTGGACAAATGGGAACCTGTATGGTCTAAATGCAAGCGGACCTGCCCCATCAGCGCTCTCCATTGAGGCTGTAAAGGCTAAGGGATACACAAAAATGCCTGTACATGGAGTAACTCCTATAACAGTTCCAGGTGCTCCTGCTGCTTGGGTACAGCTATCAAAACGGTTTGGACGCCTTCCTCTTCAAGAAGTGCTCTCACCTGCAATTGCATATGCTGAAGAAGGATATCCTTTGACTCCAATTTTGGGGAAATACTGGTCTCTTGCTTATGAAAAATTCAAAACCACTCTAACAGGTTCTGAGTTTGAAGCGTGGTTTACTACATTTGCACCAAATCAGCGATCCCCTAAAATCGGTGAAATCTGGCGTTCTCCGGATCATGCAGCTACATTAAGGGAGATAGCAGAAACGAGCGGGGAAAGCTTCTACCGCGGACGATTAGCAGAGAAAATCAGCTCCTTTGTCGAAAAGCATGGAGGTTTTCTATCAAAAGAAGACCTTGCTTCTTATGAAGCTGAATGGGTTGATCCGATCTCAGTGCATTACAAAGGATATGACGTATGGGAAATCCCGCCTAATGGCCAGGGGATTGTCGCTTTGCTTGGCCTCAATATCTTAAAAGGCTATTTGGTAGCCGAGAAGGACAATGCAGATACATACCATAAACAAATTGAAGCGATGAAGCTCGCTTTTACTGACGGGAAAGCATACGTCACAGATCCAAAAGAGATGAAGATCACAACGGAAGAACTGCTGTCAGAACAATATGGAGAAAAGAGAAGGGCCGAAATAAAAGATGAGGCGATTTTACCTGAAGCTTATGAGCCGGCAAGAGGTGGCACGGTTTATTTGGCGGCAGCGGATGGGGAAGGCAATATGGTTTCTTTCATACAGAGCAACTACATGGGATTTGGTTCGGGCGTTGTGATTCCGGGAACGGGGATCTCGATGCAAAACCGAGGGCATGATTTTTCTCTTGATGAAACACATCCCAATGCCTTAAAGCCAGGGAAGAAAACCTATCACACCATTATTCCGGGTTTTTTGACAAAGGATAATCAAGCTGTCGGTCCTTTTGGAGTAATGGGCGGGTATATGCAGCCGCAGGGACATCTGCAGGTAGTCATGAATACCATTGATTTTCACCTGCATCCGCAGGCAGCTCTTGATGCACCGCGATGGCAGTGGATTGAGGGAAAAAAGGTCCTTGTTGAACCACATTTTCCTTCCCATCTCGCACAGGCTTTAGTCCGGAAAGGGCATCAAATCCAAATGACAGTGGATACAGGCCAATTTGGACGCGGGCAGATTATTTGGAGGGATCCTGATACAGGTGTGCTAACTGGCGGTACAGAGCCAAGAGCAGATGGATCAATTGCGTCTTGGTAAGTGAAGAGAATGAGGTGACCTTTCTGTGAAACAGTGGAATATTTTCATTGCATTTTTCAGGTCAGGCATGCTTGGATTTGGGGGAGGTCCTTCGACCATTCCGCTTGTGCATAAAGAAGTGGTTGAGAGATTTAAATGGATGAATGATGATGAATTTTCAGACGTACTGGCACTAGGGAATACACTTCCGGGTCCAATAGCAACGAAAATGGCCGGTTACATCGGATATCGGATCGGAGGCTATGCAGGCATGCTGAATGCTGTAATCGCAACAGCGCTTCCAACAGTATTCTTGATGATTTTACTGCTGACAACCTTAAATGCTTATAAAGATGAGGCGTGGGTCAAAGGAATGTCTCAAGCCGTTCTGCCGGTCGTTGCAG
Source organism: Metabacillus hrfriensis (assembly GCF_030127205.1). Classification (NCBI taxonomy): domain Bacteria; kingdom Bacillati; phylum Bacillota; class Bacilli; order Caryophanales; family Bacillaceae; genus Metabacillus; species Metabacillus hrfriensis. Next base: position 4,931,382 of record NZ_CP126116.1, on the reverse strand, counting down.
TTATGCTGCTAACCCTTACATGGGATTTCGCGAAGAAATCGTCGCAGTCCTTTGGATTGGTTAAAACGGTTATCCTTATGGGAGCATCCTTTGTCTTAATGGAAGCTCTGCACGTTCATCCGGGTATTTTAATTGGCATTCTGCTGATGTGGGCTATTTTTTATAGGGAGAAAAGCGGCAGGAAGAAGAAAGAGAAGGGGATGCATTCATGATTTACTGGCACATTTTTTTGGCTTTCTTCCTTCCGGGCATCCTCGGTTATGGTGGAGGTCCAGCTTCCATACCCCTTATTGAAAAAGAAGTCGTTGACCGCTATGAATGGCAGACCGTCAGTGAATTCAGTGAGACACTGGCTCTTGGAAACGCACTCCCTGGCCCGATTGCAACAAAAATGGCCGGATTTATCGGCTATCAGCAGGGAGGCCTGCTTGGGGCAGCAGTTGGGCTGTTTGCAACTATTGCTCCCTCATTGATCTTAATGCTGATTCTTTTAAAGGTTTTAATCAAATATAAGGAATCGCCTCAGGTAAAAAGGCTTTCCATAGTGGTAAGGCCTGTCATCGCGGTTATGCTTGGAGTCATGACCTATCAATTCCTGGATAATGCAGTTCTTGGTTTTGGAATTTGGCATACTCTGCTGCTGTTTATCCTTAGTTTCGTCCTGCTTGAAAAAATGAAAGTTCATCCTGCCTATGTCATAGCCGGAGCTCTGCTTTATGGAGGGGTTTTTCTTTCATAGTCTGGTTCTATTCTGTTTGTCCCTCTTCAAAAATGGAAGAGGGTCTTTTTTAGCAAAGAAAAAAATTATGCAGTTCGATGTCTAGCTCCTTCGCCAAGAACAAATCAGGCTAAAAAGTCAAACCCGGACTTTTCGCCGGTATCTTATCTGCCATCCCTGAACTAAACTGGCGGTCCGCTTTTCTGTGTTAAATTTGAGATAATCACAATAGTTTTAGACTTATCAACAGCCCTGTGAATAAATATATTTCCTCTGCATATATAGTGGCGAACAATTGTACCCACACAAAATGTGGATAGAAATTGTGGATATGTTGATAACTTCTGTTGATAACTGTTGTCGAATTGTGGAATAACGTGTGAATATCTAATAATTTAACAAAAACTTTAAAAACGTTTACATGAATTTACAAAAAAAACATGTATTTGTGCTTTTTCAGCATTTTTGGCATGATGGTGATACAATCACGCTCGGCAGGAAGGAATGGACCTTTGAGAATCTATAAAATCTTAAACAATAATGCTGCAGTCGTTCTTGATGAACAGCAGGAGAAAATTGTAATGGGCCCGGGGATTGCTTTTCAAAAAAGCAAAAATGATATTATACCGGCCAGTAAAATTGAAAAAATATTTGTGATGAGAGAAGAAAGCGAGAAATTTCAGCAGCTGCTGCAAATGGTTCCCGAGAAACACGTTGAGCTTGCCGAAGAAGTCATCAGCTATGCGGAAGGCCAATTGATGTCACCTCTTAGCAATCACATTCACATAGCATTAACAGATCATCTGTCATTTGCAATTGAAAGAATTCAGCAAGGCTATCAAATTCAAAATAAATTGCTGAATGAAATTAAGGTGCTCTACAAAAAGGAGTTTGAGATCGGGATTTGGGCGATCCAAAAAGTACAGGAAAAGCTTGGGGTTTCTCTTCCGGAAGATGAAGCGGGACATATTGCCCTCCACATTCATACGGCGAAATTAGATTCTTCTGATATGACGGTTACATTAAAGCATGCGACCATCATTCAAGAATCAATCAGCATAATAGAACATCACTTCGGTCTAAAGCTGAGTAAAAATTCCATCTCCTATCAGAGGCTGCTGACCCATCTTAGATTCGCTTTAAATCGCCTTGAGCAGGATGAGGAATTTCATGTTATGGATATCGAAATGCTTAGACTCATTCAGGAAAAATACGCATTTGCCTATCAATGTTCAAAGAAGATTGCGGATTATTTAAGTGAGGAATACATCCTGCATTTTCCAGAATCTGAGATTGGATATATTACCCTTCACATCCAGAGATTAAGCGAGTAAAAAAATCTTGACGAACACGCTTTCATCTCATACAATGAAAGCGTATTAAAAGTTCATATCCGGGATTGTGACTGGTTATGCAGGCAAGACCTAAAATTTGTAAAGAGATCATTGGAGAAACTCTGTCTATGATATCTTTATAAGTTTTAGGTCTTTTTCTATTTAAAAAGGAGGATAAACATGAATTATAAAGACATTGCAGAAAAAATTGTACCGCTGCTCGGCGGAAAAGAAAATATCATCAGTGCCACACACTGTGCGACAAGACTCCGTTTAGTTTTGCAGGATGAAAGCAAAGCAGATAAGGCGGAAATAGAAGAAGTTGAAGGGGTTAAAGGCGCATTTGCAAGCTCTGGTCAATTTCAAATTATTTTTGGTACCGGGAATGTGAATAAAGTCTATGAACAGCTGCAGCCAATGATCGGAAAAATGGATGTAGATTCCGTATCGCATGCTGAAGCTGTAAAGCAAAAAATGAATCCTTTTGCCAGATTTGCAAAAACACTGTCGAATATCTTCGTTCCAATCATTCCTGCTATCGTAGCGAGCGGTTTATTAATGGGTCTGCTTGGAATGATGAAAGCATTTGAATGGGTCAGCACGGACAGTCCATTCATTGTTTTGCTGGATATGTTCTCAAGCGCAGCCTTTATTATTCTGCCGATTCTAATTGGTGTCAGCGCATCCCGCGAGTTCGGAGCAAATCCCTATTTAGGAGCCGTCATAGGGGGGATTCTTACTCACCCTGTCCTGCAAAATCCGTGGGGACTGGCTGAGGCGAAGCCTGAGTATTTGAATTTTGCAGGAATGGATATCGCGATGCTTGGCTATCAGGGAACCGTAATTCCAATTCTTCTTGCGGTTTATGTCATGAGCAAAATTGAGAAAGGGCTCCGCAAGATTGTACCTAACTCGATTGATTTGCTTGTCACACCGTTTTTGACCATTATCTCAACAGGCTTTATCGCTTTAATTGCCATTGGCCCTCTTGGCCGCGGGTTAGGTACTTTGATTACAACTACGTTAACTTACGTTTATGATACAGCCGGTTTTATGGCGGGTCTTATCTTTGGCGGAACCTATTCTTTAATCGTACTGACAGGTGTTCATCACAGCTTCCATGCCATTGAAGCAGGTCTTCTTGCCGATCTTGGGAAGAACTATCTCCTTCCAATCTGGTCAATGGCAAACGTTGCTCAGGGCGGAGCGGGTCTTGCCGTTTTCTTTATGACAAAGCGCGCCAAAACAAAAGAAATTGCATTGCCTGGTGCTTTCTCAGCCTTCTTAGGAATTACTGAGCCGGTTATTTTTGGAGTTAACTTGCGCTACCGCAAGCCATTTATTGGAGGAATGATCGGCGGAGCACTTGGGGGCGCATATGTAGTCTTTACGAACGTAACGGCAAATGCTTATGGATTAACGGGTATTCCGATGATTGCGATTGTTGCTCCATTTGGAACATCTGCCATCATGAATTATCTGATCGGATTCGTGATTGCCGTAGCAGGAGCGTTTATTGCGACGCTTCTTCTCGGATTAAAAGAAGACGAGACTAAGTAGGACTTGCTATCTAAAACAAGAATTAAGTAAGCTATAACTAAAAATCAGGCAGTCATATGCCTGATTTTCTTTTACTAGAGAGGGGAGCTGCATCCATGAAAAACGGGATTATCAGTTTAGGAGAGGCATTAATTGATTTTATACCAGTTGATTCAGATAATTTGATCTATCAAAAGAGCCCAGGAGGAGCGCCTGCAAACGTTGCAGTTGGCTTAGCAAGACTTGGAGCTGATTCTGCTTTTCTTGGAAAAGTGGGAAATGACGTACTCGGGACTTTTTTAAAAGATACTTTAGCGTCCTACGGAGTTCATACAGATCATATGCTGCTGACAGATGAAGCGAAAACAGGCGCCGTGTTTATTACATTGGTCGAAAATGGAGAGCGTTCTTTTGATTTTTATATCGATCCAAGTGCAGACCGGTTTATAAAAAGTGAAGAATTAAACGAATCGCTATTTGAAAGCAGTAAAATCCTTCATTATGGTTCAATTTCTATGATCAGCGAACCTTCTAGGACCGCAACGATCAAGGCGGTTGAGCTTGCCAGAAAGAACGGAATGATTATTTCGTATGATCCCAATTTAAGATTGAGCTTATGGGAAAACGAGGATACTGCACGTGAAACGATTCTTTCTATGTTTGATTATGCCGATCTGATCAAAATTTCTGAAGAGGAACTTGAATTTTTAACGGGAGAAGCAACGATTGAAAAAGGAGTAAAGAAGCTTTCTGACTATAACATTCCTTTGCTGCTTGTAACACTCGGAAGTGAAGGAAGCTATGCGTTTACACAGAACGTGACTGCAAGAATTCATGCAATGAAAGTAAATGCAGTTGACACAACAGGCGCAGGAGATGCGTTTGTTTCAGGTGTTTTATATAAATTAAATGAGTATGATGGAAATTTAAGCTCGCTTTCGGAAAATGAATTACAGGACATCGGCCGGTTTGCAAGTGTATCAGGCGGACTTGCTGCATCGGTTAAAGGGGCAATGACCGCATTGCCTACACTGGAAGAAGTTCAAGGCATTCTAAAAAACGCGTAAAGGAGCGATGAATGTGATAAACCTCGATTCAGAGCTAAAAGAAGCAGCATATCAAGAGGTTGAAGCCAGCCGGAATACGGTTGAAAAAGATCCATATCGGCTGAAGCACCATATTATGCCTCCAGTCGGACTCCTTAACGATCCGAACGGCTTTATTCAGTGGAAGGGGATTTACCACCTTTTCTATCAGTGGATGCCATTTAAAACAGGACATGGAGCAAAATTCTGGGGCCATTATACCTCAAGGGACCTTGTCAATTGGGAGCATGAACCGATCGCTCTTGCCCCAAGCGAGTGGTATGAAAAGAATGGGTGCTACTCAGGCAGTGCCATTGAAGCTTTTGATAAACTACATCTGTTCTATACTGGAAATGTGAAGGACGAAAATGGAGAAAGGGAGACGTATCAATGCCTTGCCGTTTCAGAGGACGGAATCCATTTTGATAAAAAAGGCGTTGTAGCTGAACTTCCGGACGGCTATACTGCCCATTTTCGGGATCCGAAGGTTTGGGAGCATGAAGGAAAGTGGTACATGGTTGCAGGAGCTCAAACAAAGGAAATGGCCGGACGTGCTGCGCTTCTTGTCTCTGAAAATCTGTATAATTGGGAGCTCCTGGGCGATGCGGCAGGTTCAAATACAGAACAGCTTGATGAGTTTGGCTATATGTGGGAGTGCCCTGATCTGTTCCGCCTGAACGGCAAGGATGTACTGATTGTGTCTCCTCAAGGGTTGGAACCGGAAGGGAATCTTTATCAGAACGTCTATCAATCCGGCTACTTTGTTGGAGAGCTAGATTACAAGACGGCAAAATTAAATCATGGTGAATTTACAGAGCTTGACAGAGGCTTTGATTTTTATGCTCCGCAAACGACAGTTGATGAAAAAGGCAGACGCTTATTAATTGCCTGGATGAGTGTGCCTGTTCAGGACGAGGACAAGCATCCGACCATAGCAAACAAGTGGATTCACACAATGACATTTCCGAGGAAATTGTCGATAAAAGGTGAAAACTTGCTGCAGGAGCCTGTCGAGGAGTTAAAAGCTTTAAGAAAAAATGAACAGGTGCTTGAAATGGTGAAGATCACAAATGAGGAAGTTCAGAAGCGGGAAACAGAGGGTGCTGTTTATGAGATGATCCTTGATCAGATAAAAGTAGAAGACTCTTTTAAGCTCTCAATTAAAAAGAATGCCGAGCTACATTACTCTCGCAGGGATCAGCTGTTTACGCTAACTAGAATCAGTTATGCTGACGGCCATCCTGAATCAAGAAAATGTCATTTGGCAGAGCTGACCAAGCTTCAAGTGTTTGTAGATACATCTTCAATTGAAGTATTTATAAATGACGGTGAAGAAGTGTTTACGGCGAGGATGTTCCCGGATGCTGAGGAGAAAAGTTCCGTGTTTTCTTCTGAAGGAGAAACGGTATTTCATTTGAAGAAGTGGGATTTGTAATAGAATGGAGGGCTGCCTATTTAATGGCAGCTTTTTTTGTTGTTTAGGAATCTAAAATATAACCGCTTTGTAGATAATTGTTCGAAAACTAAGCGGTGAATGGATCAGAAAAAGCCCCTCGCTGAAGAAATAAGTGCGTCAAAGCGGACCCGGACTTCTGCCGGATTCTTATCTGCCTGTCGGAGGTGCCTTGGCGCCTGCGCTTATGTTCTGTGCAAAGATTTTGAGTCAGGTCCAACTGGGAGATCCAGAAAAAATCAAAAAACCGGCCAGAGGCCGGTTCCTTTTATTTATTCTCGTATAATCGCAATGCAGCATGGTTCGTTGGTCCAACGTACTCATTAAGAGGGAAGGAATGGCGGATGGCTGCTGTAATAAATTGTTTAGCTGTATAGATGGCTTCTTTAACAGATGCGCCTTTTGCAAGCTCTGCAGTGATGGCAGCTGAATACGTGCAGCCTGCACCATGTGTATAAGAAGTATCGATGCGCTCGCCTTCAAGAATCTGAAATTCAGTTCCATCATAAAGAACATCCACTGCTTTTTCATGCTGAAGCTTGCCGCCGCCTTTGACAAGCACGTATTTAGCACCCAAATCAAAGATTTTCACCGCAGCTTCCTTCATTTGGTCAACCGTTGTAATTGTCCCGATGCCGCTTAACTGGCCAGCTTCAAATAAGTTTGGAGTAACAACTGTTGCAAGCGGTGTAAGGATTTCGCGCAATGCATCCGCAAGGTCAGGGTACAGAACTTCGTCCGCTCCTTTGCACACCATAACAGGGTCAACTACTACATTTTCAAGATTATTCTTTTTTATTGTTTCAGCAGCAAGTTTAATGATATCTACAGTTGGAAGCATGCCTGTTTTCATTGCATCCACGCCGATTCCTTCAACGATGGTTGCTGCCTGTGCTTTAATGGTATCTAATTCCACAGGAAATACTTGATGATGCCACTCATTATTCGGATCCATCGCTACTACGACTGTTAAAGCCGTCATCCCATATACTCCGCGCTCTTGAAATGTTTTTAAATCTGCCTGAATACCAGCACCGCCGCTGCTGTCTGATCCAGCAAATGTTAAGGCTTTTTTCATTGTCATAAGTATGTGTACCTCCATCCAGGTGTTTGAAATCAAATCTTTCATAGCTATTATATCAATTTCGAAAAAGGTTAGCCATTGATGAGAAATAGGTTGCAAATTGGATAAGATACCCATATACTATTATTGAACAGTGGTTAAATAAAGTGAGGTGGTCCATTTGGCAGCAAGAAGAGCAGTCGATCAAGAGCTTACGCGAGAATCCATCATGCAAGCTGCACATCAATTATTTCATGAAAAAGGCTATCAGAACGTTTCAATGAGGCAAATCGCAAAAGAACTGAATTATAGTCACGGAGCCATCTACTATCATTTTAAAAATAAAGCTGAGCTTTTTTACGCGCTTGTTAAAGCAGATTTCAAACTTCTTGATGAAAAACTGAAGGGTGTATTAGACCAAGAAGGACTAGATAACGAAGTGAAAATTAAAAAGATACTCGAGGGATATATTGAATTCGGATTAAAAAACCAAAGTCAATATGAACTTATGTTTTTAACAAAAGATGAAGAGGTTATAAGCTATATGATTCATGAGCCTAACGTGAGCTACGAAAAATTTGCTCAGGCTATTTATGTGTTATCAGAACAGCAGGTTTCAGCAACTGTAATATGGTCTGTCTTTTTATCTCTTCATGGGTTTGTAACGCATTACTGTAAGACGGGGATGACATTTAATGAGGTGGAGCCCTTGATGAAGTCACATGTTATTTTTCTAATGAAAGGTTTAACCTAATTTTTTTGTCTTTAATTGAACAGCGGTTAATAAAAGGGAGGAGAATGAAAATGAAGCACGCAATTGTTTTTGGAGCATCCGGCGGGATGGGGTATGCGCTTGTCATGGAACTTATAAGCAGAGGGTTTGAGGTTACAGCTTTTGCAAGAAATGAACAAAAGTTAAAAGAACTTTTTGGTCATTTAAAAGAGGTGAATATTCATTCAGGCGATGCAATGAATCAAGAGGAAGTAGCAGAGGCATGCAGGAAGAAAGATTTTATCTTTCACAGTATTAATATTCCTTATCCTGAGTGGACGGATGGACACCCGCTTATTATGCAAAACTTGCTCCAGGCTGTTAAACAGGAAAACTCAAGATTCATACTCGCTGACAATATATACGCCTATGGAAGACAAACAGAGCCGGTCACAGAGGCAGCCTCAAAAAAACCGCATACGAAAAAGGGGAAAATCAGACTTCAGCTTGAACAGATGGTGAAGTCAGCAGAAATTCCTTATCTCATTATTCATTTTCCGGATTATTATGGTCCAAAAGCTGAAAACACCTATATACATTTTACGCTCAACCAAATGCTGCAAAATCGCACTTCCCAATTTGTAGGCTCATTGAATCTTGAAAGAGAGTATATTTATACTCCTGATGGAGCGAAAGCCGCGGTAGAGCTCGCCCTCACTCCTCATGCCTATCAGCAGAATTGGAATATTCCAGGTGCAGGGACACTGACTGGAAAAGAGTTCGTTAAAGTGGTGCGTGATGCAACTGGCTACAGCAAAAAAGTGATTACTGTTAAAAAGGGCATGATTTCCTTCATCGGTCTTTTCGACAAAATGATGAGGGAATCGGTTGAAATGATGTATTTAACTGAAAAACCGGTGCTTTTATCAGGAGCCAAATATGAAAAAGAAATTGGTCCGCTTCCTAGAACTCCATTTGACTTGGGGATAAGAGCAGTCATTTCCTCCATGCAAAAAACCAGCCATTAAGGTCAAAGGGGTTCCGTTTTTGGAGGGAAAACCAAAAATCACACCCTATTTAGGACCGTGAATAGCATTAGGTTTAGTACACTAAATCGCACCGCTTTTAGCGGTGTTTTCTTGCATACAAAAACTCAGTTCATTGTAGAACTGAGTTAATAAGTAATTCAATTATAGCCCCTGATTGTGGAATAAAAAAATCAAATAAACAAGGTTAAAAGATAATTAAAAACTTTCAATTTCCAGAAGTGCTAAGAGATAAATAATCTGTCTGTGAAATAACATCTACTTCTTGTCCATCTTTTTCGTAAACGGTTAAACTACCTTCTTGCTCTTTTTTCTCCCAACCCCATTGTTTAATGATTGCTCGGTACCTTAAAGGCAGACCATTTTCTTCTGAAGCTGGGCCCCAATTATAAGCTTCTAGTTTACTTTTATTAGCTGTCATCTCAGCAGTTTTGGGTACTGGAAACCCCTCGAATTTTGCTGATTCCTCATATGAAAAAAGAATTATTAAGGGAATGCCAATTAATAAAGCAGTAAATGCAATTAACCCGCCTACTATTTTTTTATTAATCTTTGATCATCCTTTCACCTTGTTTTTATCGAATTCAAAATTACACCAAAATCTTCTTAATTTCTTCCTTCGTTAAACATCCATTTAATGGAATATCCATTATTTATAATAATATCATATAAATCCCATTTAAATGTGGTCTGTCAGTAGACATCAGGCAATAAAATAATTTGGGAATTCTCAAAGCCAATTAGCACACTAATTTTATGATGGACAATAGTTATTATCCTATTGCTAAATAGGTAACTATTTCTGCTCTTAAACGTTGAAAACCTTGTAATATCAACAAAAATAACAGGTCTAATCCATATGGAATTAGCCTGCTATTTTTAGTGCTACCTCATCAATTCTTTTTCCATCTGAATATAATTCTCTAATCTGTTCGATGACGGTCACACATTCATCATGAAGTTGGTACTTCTTATGAAGTTTTCGGACCTTTAAATGGTGGCTGTGATTCCTTATGTATCTCCTGATAGTTTCGACCGGTATCCCGATTTTCTCAGAGACGTCTGCAACGGTCAGCCAAGGGACACAAAAGGGACATTATAACCTCAAAATAAGGGGACGCGAAGGGGATATATCATCATTCTCATTGATATCATTAAAACACTAGGCTTTGCCTGGTATATCACCCTTGGTGATATCAGTTTTTCCTTATGCTCTTTCTCTTTCTCACTCCATGAGCCTTTTAATCCGTATTCTGTTTTTTGGCCAAAAGGAGAAAGAGTAACAGAATAAAAAGACTACTGTGGCTGTTGAAAAAAGTTTGATCAAAAATCCTGTATTGATATGCAGGATTCCTTTTGTTCCGCAATCGGGCCATTTAATGGAATAAAACATAATAAGAGAATGCTCTGTTAGCGATAAGTGTTGATTTTATCAATTTCAAAAAGACCAGTAAGATATTTCCTAACTGGTCTAGTATTGTAAATGTAGATTTAACGGAATAACACTTCTGTAAATATAATAATCATCCAAGTTTATCGCTAACTTTTTTCTTTACTGGCATCCAAATTTCGCTATATACATTTTCCGATGTACCATTATGCTTTGTAAAAGAAATTCCAGGTATATCTGCTAATTCATAATCTGAAGAAGGCAACCATTCAGAATAAATTTTTGCGGTAGTTTCTTGAAGCGTAGCAGGAAATGGTCCTTGATTAGGGAAAATTGCCCATAAACTTTCTTCAATAAAAAGTTGTTCTAAATCATCGAATGTATTTTCTTTTGTAGTTGCAAAACCAATCATATGAGTTAAGTAGCCTTTTTCTTCCAAGAAACCATCATCAAAATCATAAGATACATTCAAGACTTGATGAGGATATAAATCAGCTAATTGATGCATTTCATTTCTTTGTTGTTCGGTAATTGACTGGGCTAGTTCTAAGATAGCATGATTTTCACCTTCGAATTGAATTGGCACTCTTTTCGATACACCTACTATATTAAACTTCTCTTTCTTTTCAATTTTGAATTCCATGGATATTCCTCCTCTTATATCTATAAAGAATGAAAATTTGGGAAATGATTTTTGAATTTTGTTTTTAGTTACTACTGAAGGTAAAAAACCACTCCATTCACGAAAGGCTCTTGAAAATCCTTCTATAGATTGATAACCATATTTATAGGCAATATCTGTCACTTTTGCTCCGTTAATTAATTCAACATTTGCAACTGATAATCTCCTATTTTTGATATACTCATTCAATGACATGCCAGCCATATACGAAAACATTCTTTTAAAATGATAATCAGATAGTCCTACAATTTTTGATATATCTTTTCCAGAGATTTCTTCCGTCAAATGTGTTTCAATGTAGTCCATTAAATGATTGAATTCTTGTAACATTCATTTCCCTCCTTTACAAATACATATTATCGGTAAATTTCTTTTTTTACTCGATGTTTTATATACGGAATGTATCGGAATTTGCTTTCATAATTATTTTTATAGGCCCCTTAATTAAGGTCAGCTGGTTTTTGCAGGACACGTAACATCCGTTTTTACATGAATATCTGGAAAATAGATTCTGCCTTGAATTTTGCTCTTGATACACGATAAAGGATCTTCTTCTTCGGGGTTCGGTGCCTCAGGTTTTGGCTCTTCCATAGGTGCGGGAGCAGGTTTTTCTTTAGCAGGAGGCTGCGGTTTCTTTTCTTCCTGAACAGGTGCTGAATCTGCGGGTACAGTATTTGGATAGTTGTTTGCGGCAGCTATTGCTTCAAAGGATTGGTTTGAGTGAAGAATGATAACTGAGGTGCCTGTGTGTACCTGGTCGAATAGATAGCGGATTTCTTCATTATGCATACGAATACAGCCTGCGCTGGCATAAGTTCCGATGGAATTAGGATTGTTATTGCCATGGATGGCATAGGTCGTTCCATTGGTGCCAAGAGCATGAAGACCGAGCCATCTGTCTCCGAGCGGATTTCGGCTGTCGCCTCCTGGAATATTGTCTTTGTAATAAGGACGATTTTTGATCTTGTTTACAATTGGAAACGCTCCTTCCGGGGTAAACGAATTATCTCTCCCTGTTGCGACATTAAATACATTAAGAAGCTTGCCGCCGTCAAAAAATGCAAGTTTATTCGTGCTTTTGTTAATGATGATAAGCTGAGGTACAGCGTCTGCTTTAACTGGCACAATAAAAGATGCAAATAAGAAAAGAGCGGCAAACAGCATAAACCATTTTTTCATTTCTCTCTAGTCCCCTTTTAGTTAAAAAAGTACAAGAAAAGATTACCAGACAACGAATGAGGAACATGTAGAATCTTCTTGTCGAAATGCTGATAATTAAAGTCATCTCTCCTTTTACTCTATTCGTAGCATAAGACGGGGGTTTTGGTTAAATTGTTCCAATTAAATATAAAAAAGGCGGGTCTCATGAGATATGAGACCCGCCTATACATCTATATTAGTAGGGGGAAATATAGATTGTATGAATTATTGGTGTGCTACAATTACTACCTTGCCCTTATCAAGCTCTTCTTCCATATGAGCTGCTTCGTTCTCTGTTAATCCCAGAGATACCATTTTCGAGCGAAGCTCATCTCCGCGTGAACGGAAAACGTTTTTCATTGATGAAAAGACGCCTTGCTCGGAAACGCCGACACTTTCAGTATCTGTTCCGGAAGTGAGATGTTTTGAGCGGTTCGGGTCATGTGCGAAAAGATAAATATCGTCTTTTACAAACCCTTCAACTTCAAGGTGATTGATTTTTTCAGTTGCTTGAACACCATTTTCAACTACAAATGTTTTCATTTTAATCTCTCTCCTTTTTCTGCTGATAGTTAATAAATACCCAATGTACAAGTTTTAAAAACAAGCTGGTTAATAAATGAGTCTAAAGTATCAGCCTAGAGCAATCTTTTCCTTTTTATGATTTAATGAGCAGTAGAAATAAATAGGAAAAGAGGAGATCAGGATTGCGTGTTTCAGTCATTATTGTGACATATAACCGTCTTTACACTCTTGCAGAGCTGCTAGAATCTATTGCCCGTCAAACATACCGCCCATATGAAATTATTGTTGTGAATGATGGAGGGGAACCGGTAGACTCTTTAAAAGATGCCTATCATGATCTTCCAATACGCATCATTGATCTAGAAGAAAATGCAGGACATGTTCATGCCCGCAACGCCGGAGCTTTCCAGGCAGAAGGCGATGCTATTATGCTGAGTGATGATGATGACTATTTCACCCCTGAGCATATTGAAAGAATGGTTCATGAACTGACAGATGCGCATCTTGTCTATTCAGATGTTGAGATTGTCGGGTTTGAGGAACAGAACCACGTACGAGTTCCTATCAGCCGCAGATTATTTGCCTATACATATGATTCAAAAGAAATGAGGCGCTTCTCAACGTTTGTGCCGTCAGGAAGCTTATATTTAAAAAATGTCCATCAGTCGATCGGATATTTTGATCCAGAGGTTCACAATTATTGGGACTGGGACTTCTTTTTAAGAGTTTCAGGAAAATTTCAAGTGAAGCGGGTGCCGGTAGCTAGCGTTATTTATGCTTTTTCTGATACAGGCAATCATCAATCTGCAGCTCTTAATGAAAGAAGACAATCTTACCTTGAAAAGCTCAGTGAAAAGCATCAATTGGGAGAGCTTCCTCAAAAAAACTTCTTTGTTCTATTAGAAGAACCCGAATTAAAGGCAAGAGAGGCGCTAAGCCTGCTTGTCTGGGACGGGAAGCCAATGATATCGAGATTAATCTGACTCCTGCTGCGGCAGGAGTTTTTGTTTAATGATTGCAAAGTTATAATCTCGATGGTATTATAAGTTTAAATGTTTAAACAAATAGACTAAAAGGAGTTTATATAGTTGAAAACCGTATTAATTACAGGAGCTTCAGATGGAATCGGAAGAGAGCTTGCTTATAAGTATGCAGAGGATAACTTCCGTCTAATCTTGACAGCAAGAAACGAAATGAAACTAATGAAACTGGCTGACGAACTTAAAAATACGACAGCAATCGTCAAAGCTAAGGACTTAAGTAATATGAATCAAATTCATGAATTGTTTCAGGAATTGCAGCAGGAGAAGATTCATGTGGATGTTTTAGTGAACAATGCCGGTTTTGGTTTATATGGGGATTTTATAAACACGTCTGCGGAAGAGGAACTGAATATGATTGATTTGAATATCAAATCAATCACGCTGTTAACCAAATTATTTTTACCTGATATGATTTCAAAAAAATCAGGCCAGGTTTTAAATGTTGCCTCCACTGCCGCTTTTCAGCCCGGTCCATTGATGGCGGTCTATTACGCGGCAAAAGCTTATGTGTTATCATTTAGTGAAGCAATTGAAAATGAACTGAAAGGCACTGGTGTATCAGTATTTGTTTTATGTCCCGGCCCTACTAAAACAAGCTTCAGCGAACGCGCCAATCTTGGACAATCCAAGCTCTTTAAAAGTGGAGTAATGGAAGTGAAACCCGTTGCTGATGCGGCATATGAAGGGATGAAAAAAGGTAAGACTCTGATTATTCCAGGCTTTAAAAATACAATTCTTGCAGCAGCTGTACGATTCATGCCGCGAAAAACGGTAACAGGCATTGTGCGGAAGACGCAAGAGCGCGCTTAAGAAAGGTGTGAATCAAATGGGAGACCAAGCCATTGATACATTTCGTTCATGCATCCCATTATTCCATGCTCTCGGCGATCCCGCGAGACAGGACATTATTCTTTTATTAGCAGAAACGGAAAGGCTGACTGTGAATGAAATTGCCGATCAATCCCGGCTTTCAAGACCAGCAATTTCCCATCATCTGAAAATATTGAAGGATCAGGGATTGGTGACCATTGAACAGCAGGGTACGAAGAGGTTCTATTCATTAGCACTTGAAGATTCAGTTACCCTTCTGAAAAAATTAATTACCTTGGTAGAAGAAACCTGTATTTAACCTTAAGAAAGGATGAAAACAGATGAAACAGCAGCTTCATGACGGCTGGTGGACGTGGCTAAAACCGGAATTTGAAAAACCATATTATCAGAGGCTGAGAGAATTTCTGAAAACAGAATATGAGACAGAGACCATCTATCCAGACATGGACGATTTGTTTAACGCTCTGCAATTCACTTCTTATGAAGAGGTAAAAGTAGTGATCCTTGGCCAGGATCCTTATCATGGGCCAAATCAGGCTCACGGCCTTAGCTTCTCTGTTCAGGAAGGTGTCAAGCAGCCGCCTTCGCTCCGTAATATTTTTCTGGAATTGAAGGATGATCTTGGATATGATCCTCCAAATCATGGTTCCCTTGAAAAATGGGCTAAGCAAGGTGTGCTGTTATTGAATACTGTTTTGACAGTAAGAAAAGGTCAGGCAGCCTCACACAAAGGGCAAGGCTGGGAAACGTTCACAAATCGCATCATTGAGCTTTTGAATGAGCGCGAACAGCCAGTCGTGTTTATTTTATGGGGAAAGCATGCAGCAGAAAAGAAAGCGCTGATTGATACAGTTAAACATATAGTGATTGAATCGCCGCACCCCAGTCCTTTTTCCGCCAGAAAAGGATTCTTCGGAAGCAAGCCGTTTTCAAGAGCGAATGAGGCACTGAAGAAAATGGGACGGAATGAAATTGACTGGGAAATAAGAAACAGATAAAAAAGAGGAGGTGCTGTCCGCACCTCCTCTTAACTGATTATACCCAGCCTGTTACACGCTCATGATCTGTAACAAGCAATAAGATTTTACCTTCATCAAGCTTTTCTTCATAGCGTTCTGCTTCTGCAGAGCTGAATCCGACTTCTTCTAATTTTGTGCGAAGCTCATCGCCTTTTTTGCTGAAAATGTTGCCCACCGCACTTCCAAGACCTAATTCAGAGATGCCGATGGTATTCGCTTCTGCATTGTTTGCTATACGGTTTGTGCGTTCATCATCATGTGAGAGAATATAAATGTCGTGCTTGTCGACACCTTTACTTTTCAGTTCCATTACGTCATTTTTTAATAGTTCGTCATTTGTGTATTCTTTTACAGCTGGTTTCATTTTCATTCACTCTCCTTTTAGGTTACTTAGTGTTTAAATAGCACTAACCGGTAAAAGTTAAACCCCTTTTTTTCAGGCGATGTAGAGCGTCTATTGGTATAATAGGTTACAAGGATAAGAATAAAGGCAGGATATAGGATATGAAGAATCAACCGATCAACTGCTTAAAATGCACGTATTACTATGTCACTTGGGACAGGGATTTTCCAAACGGCTGCAGGGCTTACGGTTTTAAATCTGCTGTAAGACCTTCTGTAACCGTGATGAAATCATCAGGTGAAGCCTGTATGAAATACACTTCAAAAAGATAATGTTTCATGCGATATAGAAATACCAAAGAAATGGAGGAACGGCAGGATGGATATACATATTTCAAAGCTGCTTGCAAAAATGGAAAAAGAAATTCACGGTGCCATGCACGGATCAAGTGATTCAGAAGTAAGAGAAAGACTGCTTGCAGTGAAAACACTATGTGATCTGGTGCTTGAAGAGCAGGCGGAAGAGCGCTATGAAACGAAGCAGCCTTCTCCGAATCAAGTGGATTCCCTTCAGCTTCAAAAAATGATGGGAGCATCTAATTTTAACAACAAGAAAAAAGAAGAGGGCGGCGTGAACGGGGATTCTATATTTGATTTTTAAACAGGAGGCGGTTTTATGAGTCCGAGTGATTTTGTAAATCTAGCCGTCATTTCATTTCCAATCATCATCATCATCCTGGTTTTCATAGGATTATATAAAATTATTGTCAAAAAGCAGACTGTAACAACGTATTATACTCCTTTTGATGAAATAACCGGCCAGGCACCCGTCGCCTTTCACGAGGAAAAATATATGCAGGAGGATGAGGATGGACAAGGTGATGATAAAAATAAAAACAAGAATCCAAAGATTTGAACATCTGTTGACGAATCGGCTGTCTGTCTTGATTTAAAGAAATGATAGGGTAAGATGAAAACTAGAGGCTGATTTCAAAATCGAGGAGAAGATAATCTTGAAACTATTTTTAATACTTGCTGCAGCAAACGCTTTTCTGGCCGTCGCATTAGGCGCATTCGGAGCTCATGGGCTTGAAGGAAAGGTACCTGAGAAATACTTGAAAATCTGGCAGACAGGCGTCACTTATCAAATGTTTCATGCCGGCGGTTTATTCGTTATCGCTTTTTTAATCGATAAACTTCCGCAGGCAGGCATGCTGACATGGGCGGGCTGGCTCATGTTTATCGGAATTCTCTTATTTTCCGGAAGCCTGTACGTCTTAACCGTTACTCAAATTAGTGTTCTTGGTGCCATCACACCGCTCGGAGGCCTTTCATTTTTAATTGCCTGGGTAATGATGATCATTGCAGTTGTGAAGTTTTTATAGAATTGGAGGAGTCCTTTGCGGGACTCTTTTTTTTTGAAAAAGGGAAGGGGTATCAATTTGATCATAAACCTCAGGAATCGATAATTAACCTGCAAATCTATTATCCCTATCACACAATACATGGTAAAATAAGAAAAAAAAGGGTGGTTTAAAACGTGAAGAAGGTGCTTTTGATTATAGGCAGTTTGATGATTTTATCAGGTGTATCAGGTGCATTAAATCATATATCACTTATTTTTAAGTCGCTGGAAGAAGAACTTGGTGAATATGGAAGCCCCGCGTCTTTAATGATATGGCAGTACATTCCGTCCTTCTCCGTCTATGTTACATTACTTGCAGCCGGGAGCCTCTTGCTCGGTCTGGCAGCTCTTTTAAAACAGCAAGAAAAGCGCAACGTTCTGATGGAACAATTAATAGATGCAGTTAAAGGAAAAGATGGAGAGGCAGAACATGCAGCCGCTGTAAATCCATCTGACATCGAAAAACAGACGCTTACCCTGTTTCAAAGCAGAAATGAGCGTGACCTTGAAGAAACCAGCGAAGATCAGGAGAAAGATGAGCGCTATTATTGGAAGGGTTAATGCGGACCATTTTTTGCACAAAAAGAGCATACATCTTTCATGTATGCCCTGTACGATTATCTTGGAGGATATGAAGTCATATCATACGGATAATAATAAGCAATTTCCTCATCAAACGTAATATAGTCTAAGTAAACCATTAACAGCAGGTATCTTTTTGCTGTTTTTTGATCGCTTAAAATAATATGATCTCGTCCTGCGGCTTCGATGACACCTTTAAAAATTTTAGAGTTCCACTCTTTGCTGGCTTCAAACGTCATATAGACTGTAGCTACTTTCCCGCGATTTAAACGAAGTATATTCTCAATGTACGATTCCTCTAGCGGCAGCATTCCGCCTTGAGCCTGAGTGGGTGTTTGCTGCTGGCCGCCCTGCTGTTGCTGCTGTTGGGGATAGCCATACTGCGGCTGCTGCTGACGGTAATCATACCCGGCTCCATATGGATTGAAGCCTGCTCCAAACTGATTGTACGCTGAATTCATGTTGTACCTCCTTAGATAGAAAAAATTAAAAAACGTCAGGACAATTTGCTCGAGTAGGCGAAAAGAAAAAGGGCGATTTGAACCTTCCTGTATTCGGCTGGTTATACCAGGTTCCCGGACATTTTCCGAAAGATCCGAAAACCAAAGGGAATTGGCTGCCGGATGAAATCTTTGACCGCTGGTGCCTTTTTTGGCCAAATCAATCCTGCTTTGCCTTGCATCCTGATAATAATAACCCTTTTCTGCAGCCTCAAATCCGCCCGGCTTTTGGAAGATCATCTGGTAAGCGATGTTAGATCCCTAAAATCGAGACATTCAGCACGAACCAGACTTACTCCAACATTTCCAGCCATGAACATGCCGAGCTTGCCATCTCCTTCGCTCTCTGCACGGATCAATCATGCAGGCAGCATAACTTCCTTGATGTATAGGAAATCACTCCCATGTCATCACCTGCCTTATGAAAAAACATCTGGTTGTATAAGGTGATTAGATGAAAAAAATTAGGTCTCACTCATTAATAGGTATGATGGGAAAGGCAGTGTTATGACACTAAGAAAAGCGGAAATGCCTTGGTCAGCTCCGACAGGCAGAGAAGGATCTTCTGAAAAAGGCCCTAGTTTGCTTTTTTTGGCGGAGCCGTCCTGACTGGGGAGTTAGGCGCTGAGGATTGCCGACGGTGCTGTTTTTATTATATATAAAAAGCCCTTGCCGGCTTAGGCAAGGGCTTATACTATCGTTCCTTAGATATGAAAATATCCGTACAATTTATCGGCAGGAAGAATGTTTCCTACAAAGAATGTGCCAAATTCGCCGTAACGTGCGCTGACCTCGTCAAAACGCATTTCGTAAATAAGTTTTTTGAACTGAAGAACATCATCTGAGAATAACGTGACACCCCATTCAAAATCATCAAAACCGACAGAGCCTGTAATAATCTGCTTTACTTTTCCAGCGTATTGGCGGCCGATCATGCCATGGCTGCGCATCAGGCTTTTGCGCTCATCCATCGGAAGCATGTACCAGTTATCCTGGCCATTGCGGCGTTTATCCATCGGATAGAAGCAGACATGCTTTGCTTCAGGAAGAGATGGATAAAGACGGGCAAGCACTTGAGGATTTTGGTATGGATCTTCACCAGCAGGCAAATAGTTGCTGAGCTCTACAACAGATACATATGAATATGCAGGCAGAGTATAATCAGCAAGCTTCGATTTATTAAACTCTGTTTCAATAACATTTAACTCTTCCATAGTAGGGCGCAAAATCATCAGCATAAAGTCAGCTTTTTGTCCGACAATCGAATATAATGCCTGACTGCCTTGCTTTTGATCATCAGCAATTCCCCATTTTTCAAGCAAACCCTGAAACTCATAAATTGCTGCTTGACGCTCGTCACTGCTTACTGTTTTCCAAAGCGCCCAGTTCATTGCGCGGAAATCATGTAAACAATACCAGCCATCTAACGTTTGTGCAGCTTCACTCATATAAGTTCACTCCGTTTCATCATTCTTAATTACCTATTAACTATACCATAGTTTGTCCATTCCATAATGGAAACAGCCTTCATTGTCCATATTATAAAGGAAGTACATAAGTTTAAATGTTAGTTAATTGTGAAAATAAAGAATTTAAGGTGTAAGCGCTCTATTTGCCCGCGGCTGTTTGAATTTGTCTGTAAGTGGAGTATCCTTAATCTTGGATCAATGGATTTATACTAATTAGGAGGTTTTGTAATGTCTGATTTATTTACTCTTTTAAAAGAAAAAGTAACTGGAAAAGAGCTTAAAATCGTTTTTCCTGAAGGAATGGATGAGCGTATTCTTACTGCTGCAAACCGTTTGGCTGGAGAAGGAATTCTAAAACCGATTCTTGTCGGCAGCAATGAGGAGATTACGAAAAAAGCAGATGAACTGAATCTTACGTTAGATGGTGTCGAAATTTATGACCCTAATACATTTGAAGGCATGAACGAGCTTGTTCAATCTTTCGTAGAACGCCGAAAAGGCAAAGCTACAGAAGAGCAGGCGCAAAAAATCCTGCTTGATGAAAACTACTTTGGAACAATGCTTGTGTACACTGGACAAGCTCACGGCTTAGTAAGCGGTGCTGCTCATTCAACGGCAGACACAGTTCGCCCGGCGCTTCAAATCATTAAAACAAAAGAGGGAGTCAAGAAAACATCAGGTGTCTTCATCATGGTTCGCGGCGACGAGAAATATGTATTTGCTGACTGTGCAATCAACATTTCGCCTAATAGCCAAGATCTTGCTGAGATTGCAATCGAAAGTGCAAAAACAGCCGATATGTTTGATATCGAACCTAGAGTTGCTATGCTCAGCTTCTCAACAAAAGGATCTGCAAAATCACCTGAAACAGAGCGCGTTGCTGAAGCGGTAAAAATAGCAAAAGAAATGGAGCCTAACCTTGTGTTAGACGGTGAGTTCCAATTTGACGCTGCATTTGTACCTTCTGTAGCAAAATCAAAGGCACCGGACTCTGTCATCAAAGGCGATGCAAACGTATTTGTTTTCCCAAGCCTAGAAGCAGGGAACATCGGATACAAAATTGCACAGCGCTTAGGAAACTTTGAAGCAGTCGGACCGATTCTGCAAGGCTTGAATGCACCTGTGAACGATCTTTCACGCGGATGTAATGCAGAAGATGTTTATAAGCTTGCACTGATTACTGCTGGACAAGCGGTTTAATAGTGAGAAATGAGAGACAGCCTGAGAGCAGGCTGTCTCTTTTTATGCATCAATATTTCCGATTGTTCATGCTATAATATACATGCTTATAAACTCGGGAGGATTTCATCAACATGTCATTTGAAACCTTATTAAAACAAAATGAATGGAAGATTGTCGATCAGTCCAGTCTCGGACCTCATTTTGATGCGAGACAGTCCTTTGCGATGGATGATACGTTATGTGCAGCGGTCGGGAACGGCACTTCACCTGCAACGGCCCGGACATGGGTTCACCACAAAACGATTGTGCTTGGCATTCAAGATACAAAGCTTCCTTATTTACAGGATGGAATCTCTTATTTAAAAGAACAGGGGTATCGCGTGATCGTACGAAATTCAGGCGGCCTTGCTGTTGTTTTAGATGAAGGGGTTCTTAATATATCACTGATTTTCCCTGAAACTGAAAAGGGGATCGATATCAATCGCGGCTATGACACGATGTGGGACCTGATTAAGCGGATGCTTGCGGACTATGGTACTGAGATAGAAGCAAGAGAAATAACGGGATCTTATTGCCCAGGCAGCTATGACTTAAGCATAGGCGGGAAAAAATTCGCCGGAATTTCACAGCGAAGACTGCGCGGGGGCATCGCTGTTCAAATTTATCTTTGTGCCAACGGCAGCGGAGCTTGGAGGGCGGAATTGATACGCAGATTTTATGAGCTTGCGAAAAAAGGTGAACCGACGAAATTTGTATATCCTCAAATTGTTCCTGAAACAATGGCATCCTTAAGCGAACTGCTTCATGATGAAATTACTGTTCAAACTCTTATGCTGTCGTTTCTGAAAACCTTAAAGGACCTGAGCGGCAGAATTTACGCTGCTGCACTGTCTGTCGATGAACAGGTGCTGTTTGAAAAAAATCTGCTTCGCATGTATGACCGGAATGAAAAAGTGTTTGGAACTGTGCAATAGAAAAACGAACGCATCAGGTTTGTTTCTGATGTGTTTTCTTATGAGCTTAGCAGTATAAAGTTTTGCGCTTCTATGTCTAGCTCCATCACCTAACTCCTAGGCCAGAACAAAATCCCCCAAAAAGTCGAATCGGACTTTTTCGGGGGATTTTGTTCTGTCTGTCGAAGCTGACTTGCTGCTTCCATTTTTCGTACTATTCGGCAAGCTTTTCAAGATTGCCGTTGCGGTCCATTTTAAACTTCGTAGCCGGACGCTCTTCTTCCTCAAATAAAACTAGTTTTCTTGCACGATTCATAATCTTCATTAATGTTTCATAATCTTCTTGAACCATAACAGTATCCTGTTCAAGCTGAGAAACCTTTACAGCCAGATCCTGATTGCGTCTGGATAGCTCATAGTTTTCACGTTTCAATCTCTCATTCTCAAGTTTTAAGGCATTTACATGTTCATTGTTTGAAGAATAAGATTCTAAAAATGCGACAACCTGGTTCATTGTAAGATCTGCAGATGCGGCAGGTGTTCTCCGAGCTGTATATGGAATTTCATAAGATTCTTCTTTATAAACCTCTTCTTTGTAGACAGGATGAGTCACTGCAGGCAGTTCCTCATTATCAATCTCAAAAGATTCAGCTTCTGTCATTTCCGGTGCTGCTTCTGATTCCTGCGGAGAATAAAGCAATTGTTTTTTGGCAGGCTGACCCTTGCCGGTTGCTCTCATCTTTTGTTTGCGCTGTTTTTTTGCAAGCTGAAGCGCTTTTTCATAGTTATGTCTGACTACTGCATTCCAGCGGAAACCGCAGGCAGCTGATGTGCGATTGAGTTTGTCTCCAACTTCTTCAAATGCGTTTAGCTGTGTGCTTCCTTCGCGAACGTGGCGGAGCACGGTTTCAGCCAATAATAAATCATCTTCTTCTGACCAGGCATCTTGTCTTTGCTTCATGGTCTCAACTCCCTTTTTTAAGTTTTAGAAACTATAAAATATTGCGTTTTGATGTCTAGCTTCAGCGCCTTCAAGTCCTTGGCCGGAACGGCTCTGCCAAAAAAGTCAAACCCGGACTTTTCTGCCGGACCTTTATCTGCCTGCCGGAGCGGGGCTTTGCGCTTGCGCTTTTCTTAGATAGATAGTTGTGTATTTTCTTGTTATCATTTTGACCAGAAACTCTGGGCTTTATACAAAAACTTTACAAGGATACTAGATTTTCTTTATTTTTACATTTGTCTATAATGAGAAGTTATTTCCCCCGGCTTGCAATGAGGGTCGATTAACGGTAAAATACCAAATAGTGTTTGAACGTGATTCAATAGAAGGAAAGGGTTGTAAATAAGGTGGCAAATGAATTCAGAATATGCGACGATTGCCAGGCAACCAATATTAAGACGTTGCTCCCCCGCCTGAAAAAGGTTGATCCCGAAGCGAAAATTGATATCGGGTGCCAATCTTACTGCGGTCCGGGAAGAAAAAAATCGTTTGCATTTGTAAATAATCGTCCGCTCTCAGCACCAAACGAGGACGAATTAATGGTTAAGATCGAAACAAAAATCAGTAAATAATATCACCATTGGCTTATCATGCAGTGGTGATTTTTTTATCCGGCTGATTCCTTTAAAAAATGGTTGTTTGCATCAAAAAAGAATCGATATAATGGAAACAAGTCAAGATGGAAGAGGGAAAGCGATGGCCTATCGGAGCGGGAAGTTATCTGAGGAAAAAGTATTTAAAGATCCTGTTCACAGATACATTCATGTACGGGACAAGCTGATCTGGGATTTAATCGGAACGAAAGAATTTCAAAGACTCCGCAGGATCCGTCAATTAGGGACGACCTATTTAGTCTTTCACGGAGCAGAGCACAGCCGCTTTAATCATTCTTTAGGAGTCTATGAAATTGTACGGAGAATTGTAGACGATGTGTTTAAAGGGCGTCCTGAATGGAATGAGGATGACCGTCTGCTTTCGCTTTGTGCAGCACTGCTGCATGATCTCGGACATGGTCCGTTCTCGCATTCTTTTGAAAAAGTGTTTCATTTGGATCATGAAAAGTTCACGCGTGACATTCTTGTTGGAGAGACAGAAGTGAATGAGGTGCTAAGCCGCATGGGAGATGATTTTCCGAAGAAGGTATCGGAAGTCATTGCCAAAACGTATGAAAATAAACAGGTTGTAAGCCTTATTTCAAGCCAGATTGATGCTGACCGCATGGATTACCTGCAGCGGGATGCCTATTTTACAGGCGTCAGCTATGGTCATTTTGATATGGAGAGGATTCTCAGGGTCATGAGGCCTCGCGAGGATCAGGTCGTGATTAAGCAAAGCGGCATGCATGCAGTCGAGGATTACATTATGAGCCGTTACCAGATGTATTGGCAGGTGTACTTCCACCCGGTAACCCGCAGTGCAGAAGTAATTTTGACGAAAATCCTTCATCGTGCAAAACAGCTGCACAAAGACTATTACTCATTTAAGCAGGATCCCATTCACTTTTACTCCATTTTTGAAGATGAAGTGACAACTCAGGATTATCTGAAATTGGATGAATCAGTTGTTCTGTACTATTTTCAGCAGTGGCAGGAAGAGACAGATCCTATATTGAGAGATCTTTGCACAAGATTTATGAACCGGAATTTGTTTCAATATGCCGAGTTTAATCCGGCAGCCACAATGGAAATGAAAAAGCTAATGGAGCTTACGGCTCTCTTTAAAAAGGCAGGCATTGATCCTGACTATTATTTAGTTGTTGATTCATCTTCAGATCTTCCGTATGACTTCTATCGCCCGGGAGAGGAAGAGGAGAGGCTGCCGATTCATTTGCAGCTGCCGAATGGGGACCTGCGTGAGCTTTCCCGTCAGTCTGAAATAGTAGACGCGATATCCGGAAAACGCAGAACAGACCATAAGCTGTATTTTCCATTAGATCTCATTCAAGATATGTCAGCAAAACGAACGGCCAAGAAACGGATTTTGGAATTGTTAAACTTATAAAAAAAGAGAGATAGTGTGAAAATACAAGGTTAGGAGTGTTGGGGTTTGCTTAACGAACACGCAAAACTGATGAAGGTGTTCTCTTCATCAGGAGAAATCACCGGACGGAAAAAGCTTCAGAAAATGATCTATATCGCAAAAAAAATCAATCTTCCTTTTTATGAAAAGTATGACTTTCATTTTTACGGACCTTATTCGGAGGAGCTTACTCTCAGAATTGAAGAGCTGTGCAATTTGGGCTTTCTGAACGAAATGCATGAGAAAAAAGGCGGCTATTTTCAATACCGCTACTCCCTGACAGAAGCAGGCGAGGAATTTTTAACTCATTATGAGCTCGAGATGCCTCCTCTTAAAGAATGTATGGAGGACTTAAACAGCCAGTCAGCAAGATTCCTGGAGCTCGTATCTACGGTCCTTTTCTTTGACACTCTTGAAAAAGAAGAAGTGAAAGAGAAGGTATTTACCCTGAAGAGCAAGCAAAAATACACAGAAGAAGAAATTGAACAGGCGTATGCGTACATAGAGTCCATTCGCACGAAGGTTGTTCAATAAAAGAGTTCCCGCGGTCATATTTGGCTCCGGGATTTTTATTATGCCCAGGGAGGGTTAGCGGCTGGAAGAAGATGCTGCAGTTGAGATAACGAATTGGAACCTGAGCAGATTTGAATAGTCCTGTTCCTTATTTATAGCCTAAAATGACATTTTATTAGCTGATTTCCCAAGATTAATAGCGTAAATCTTATATTATTTAGCTAAAATCCGGAATCAATTAGCCAAGCAGATGAATTCATATTTGTGAATGTCGCTAATACTGAAGTTTTGTATCTATATTTGCCCCTTTCTGGCTGAAAACAAAGTTTAATTGCTGAAGCAAATCAAAAATTTTTAATATGGAATTTCTCTGCTCTTTAGAAATAAAAAACCGGCCCTCTCCAAAGAGGCCGGTCTTCCTTATATGTACTTAATCCTCGTCACTCAAACGCTTACCGTTCACAGCATAATGATTTTTGCTCATTTCCTCAATGAAAATCGCAATCTTTTCTGCAGGAGCACCTGTTGTTTCAGATACAGCAGCGGTTACTTTTTCGACTAGAGCTTTTTTTTGTTCCTCTGTACGGCCTTCAAGCATTTTTACCGTTACGTATGGCATGTTGATCTCTCCTTTTTCTATCGTAGTTGGATTCTTCTATAGTATACTTGATGGAGGATAGAATGTTTAGCGAAGCCGCTTGCAAAGGAGAATGATTGGTGGAGTTTTTGGCGTTTGATTTAGAGCTTATTCCGTATGTGGTGATTGTTTTGGCGCTTGCGTTTACGGTTCATGAATTTGCACATGCATATGTAGCATATAAATTTGGA
Organism: Metabacillus hrfriensis; assembly: GCF_030127205.1. Taxonomy (NCBI): domain Bacteria; kingdom Bacillati; phylum Bacillota; class Bacilli; order Caryophanales; family Bacillaceae; genus Metabacillus; species Metabacillus hrfriensis. The sequence continues at coordinate 4,904,949 of NZ_CP126116.1, read as the reverse complement.
GATCCGACTGCGAAGAATCAGGGGAGACTGACCCTGTCACCGTTTGCCCATCTTGATCCGATTGGTACACTGCTGATCTTCATTGCCGGTTTTGGCTGGGCGAAGCCAGTGCCTGTGAACCGGTTTTATTTCAAGAATCCGCGCCTTGCGGGTGTTCTCGTCTCTGTAGCAGGACCATTAAGCAATTTGGTCATCGCTTTTATTGGGCTTGCTGTTTGGTATATACTTTTAAGTACAGGTGCTTTATCTTCCTTGTCTTCAGGGATGGCGGAAGGCCTGCATCAGTTTTTCAACATTTTAATTTTCCTGAATATCACGCTGTTCATTTTTAATCTTTTTCCGTTTCCGCCGCTTGATGGATACCGGATTATTGAAGATTTGGCCCCGTCAGGAATTCGGGCAAAAATGACGCAGTTTGAAAGCTACGGCATGGTTGTCTTTTTAATTTTAGTGTTAACACCTTTGGATAAATACACAATACAGCCAGCTTTCTCTTATGGGACTGATATTGTTATGACTGTTTTTGAATCAATACTTAACCCGTTTTTCTAGGAGGTCATTTCTTTGGAACAAGATAAAAAGAAAAAAAAGATTGGTTTTAATATCATTAAAAGCGATCCGACGGACGGTCACGGCGGATACGGAGTCGGCGCACTCAGCCTCGATAACATTTCACCGGTTTTCGTTGATGTAACCGAAGGGGAAGCGTTTGTGGACATCGGTGCGATGCATGCCAGAAGTGTTGTTGAAAAAGGAATCAAGTTTCTTCCGAACAAAGAAGAGGTACCAAACGGAAAGCCGTTCTGGCTCGTATGGGTGACCATCGACCGCAAGCCTGAGGGACCTTATTATGCAGGTGTTACTGCATGTGAAATGACAGTAGACCGTGAAATCAGAAGAGGGTATAAATCACTTCCTGAGCATGTAAACAAAATGGATAAATCCTTAAAGCGCCACATTATGGTTGAGCATATGGATGATGCGTCAAAAGGTATATTAGTGAACTTCCTGAAAAACCATAATGCAGATATGTGGAAAAATTCCAGTCAGGAGCTAAAAGCAGGGCTCGGAGAAGCGTGACAATTCTGTGACGTTTATGTGAACAAATTGTCAAATTCTTGAGCTTTAAATCGCTTATTAGTAAACTGAACATAGCTTATAAAGCTAGGACACGAAAAACCCCGGACCGTATGAGGTCCGGGGTTTTTCATGTGGCTGACGAGAAATTGACAGAATGTCGAAAATAAATCACTTATATTCGCAAATAAATGTTAATCCCACCATCTCAAGACTTTCTTATACCATGTTTTATCCTGATTTTTAGGAGCTTTTGCAGGAGGCTCGCTCTGTTTTCCATGCTCCAGATGCTCAGTGCAGTACTCTGTCGGCTCAGTACCCCTTACAAAATAAGCAAATCGCTTAACCGGACAATCGTCTGATGCAAGCTTGCCTGTTTTAGGATTGATATAAACGCCAATCACGCCTTTAGGGGGATTAAATGCTTTAACTGATTGATCTTCCAGTGCTTCTTCCATAAAATCGGCCCATATTTGTTTGGCGTACCCTCTTTCAGCAACAAGATCAATCGTTTTGTCTTTATCATAGCCCGTCCAGATGCCCGCCACCAGCTGCGGAGCAAAGCCGATCATCCAGCTGTCAGCTTTTGTCGTTCCGGATTTCCCTGCATACTCGCGGGAGAGCTTCGGAATAATGGTGTGGCCTGTTACGGACGTATAATCATTCAATTGTTCATCAAACATGCCTGTCATCAAATGCGAGGTAACGAACGCCGCCTCTTTATTTAAGATTTGTTCCTGCTCTTTTTCATTCTGATAAATCACGTTTCCTTCTGCATCCTCAACCTTTTTAATAAAAGAAGGTTCAATCCTCTTGCCGCCATTTGCGAGCATTCCATAACCGTTCACCATTTCAGACAATCGCACTGGCGAGGTTCCAAGAGCAAGGGATGGCACATGTGATAATTTGCTTGTCACTCCGAAGCTTTTAGAGGTCTGAATCAGCTCATCCATTCCAAGATAAAGGTGAGTCTTAACGGCGAATATATTATCCGAAAGTGCTATTGCCTGAGCCAATGTAATGTCCCCGTTTGCATAATACCCGTTGTAATTGCCAGGTTTATAGCTTGATTTGCCGTCTTCAAACTTAAATGTGTAAGGTTCGCTCCTTAAAAGGGTAGAAGGGGTGAATCCTTTATTTACGGCAGCATAATACAGAAACGGTTTCATCGTTGAACCAGGCTGTCTTTTTGCCTGTGTTGCGCGATTAAACGTACTTTCTGCATAATCACGGCCGCCAACAAGAGCCTTCACGCTGCCTGTTTTTGGATCCATTGCCATGAACCCGACCTGGATGTCAGATGCATCATTAATGACATCTGCAATCTTTTCTTCAGCTATTTTCTGCATATCTGGATCTAAGGTAGTGAAAATTCTTAAACCCCGCGTTTCAATCGTTGTCTGATCTAGATTCAGCTTTTTTGACAGCTCATTCATAACCGCATCCTGAAAATAAGGAGCAATGTCTGCTGTTTTCACATCTTTCACAGAACGGTAGCTGAGCGCTTCATTATACGTCTGATCAGCTTCTTTTTGGCTGATTATTTTTTGATTCACCATCGTTTTCAAAATAAGACCCTGCCTGCTTTTTGCCCGCTCTTCATTTTCAAAGGGCGAATAAAGGCTTGGCGCTTTTGGAATACCTGCAAGCATAGTTGCTTCACTGATGGATAATTCACTTGCGGATTTGTCAAAATAATAATTGGCTGCAGCTTCTGCGCCGTAAGCGCCATGACCGTAATAAATCGTATTTAAATAGCCTTCTAGAATCTCCTCTTTGCTGTAATTCAGTTCAAGTCTGACAGTGTAGAACGCTTCTGTCAGCTTACGTTTCCATGTTTTATCGTGAACCAAAAACAGGTTTCTCGCATATTGCTGGCTGATTGTGCTCGCTCCCTGAACCTTGGCCATTGCTTTTAAATCAGCAAGAGCAGCTCCTGCTATCCGTTTGTAGTCAAAGCCGTTGTGATCATAAAAATGACGGTCTTCTATCGCAACAGTAGCTTCAATTAAGGAAGGAGAAATCTCATCTAGATCAACCCAGTACCTTTTACCGCCGTGATGGGTCTTTCCCATCTCAGATCCATCATTTGCATACATAATAGAAGATTGCTGAACAGACAGGGAAGGAGCTCCCTGCCATTTCGCCGTGAGCAGAATCGCCGCAAGGACAATTGATGCTATGAAAAATAATATAAGGCCAATAAATATTGCCGCACGCACAGCTTTTATCGTGATTTTCAATCGTCTGGGTGTGATGATTTCCAATTTCTCCACCTCGTTTCCTCATCTGTTCTGTTTCTTTAAAAATTTAAGTGCAGTAGATCATGTCCTGCACTCTTGTTCAGCTCGAGCGCCTAACCAGCTGCGAAAAAGACAATTTTCCTCACGAGCTGGCCAAGGAGCTTTCGCTTTTCTTACCAGTATGAGGATTTCCAAGGTTTTTTAAACCTTCTCTATTAAAATTCTTCTTGCAATTTTGCTAGATTCATCTATACTTTTTCCTGAGGTTTTGAACTCGAATTTTGGCGAATTGTATTTGTTGATTAGGGTATAATCGTAATTAGGGCTTTAAGAAAATTGATATAGAAAGGAAGTTTTAAAATGGGAGGACATTGGTTTACAGAAAAGCAAACCGAGAATTTCGGCATCACGATCAAAATTAACCGCACTTTACATACAGAGCAAACTGAATTTCAAAAATTAGATATGGTAGAAACAGAGGAGTTCGGCAACATGCTGCTTTTAGACGGCATGGTTATGACTTCACAAAGAGACGAATTTGTTTATCATGAAATGGTAGCGCACGTTCCTTTATTTACACATCCAAATCCTGAAAACGTACTTGTAGTCGGAGGCGGAGACGGCGGAGTAATCCGTGAAATTATGAAGCACCCAAGCGTTAAGAAAGCAACACTTGTTGATATTGACGGCAAAGTAATCGAGTACTCTAAAAAGTACTTGCCTGAAATTGCAGGAGAGCTTGAAAACGAGCGCGTTGAAGTGAAGGTAGGCGACGGGTTCATGCATATTGCAAAGAGCGATAATGAGTATGATGTCATTATGGTTGACTCAACAGAGCCAGTTGGACCTGCTGTTAACCTATTCTCAAAAGGCTTCTATGCAGGCATTTCAAAAGCGTTAAAAGAAGATGGCATCTTTGTTGCCCAATCGGATAACCCTTGGTTTACGCCTGAGCTTATTCAAAACGTACAGCGTGATGTAAGAGAAATTTTCCCGATTACACGTTTATATACAGCAAACATCCCAACATATCCAAGCGGTCTTTGGACATTTACAATCGGTTCAAAAAAATATGATCCATTAGAAGTAAGCGAAGAGCGTTTCCATGAAATTGAAACAAAATATTATACAAAAGAGCTTCATAAAGCAGCGTTTGTCCTGCCTAAATTTGTAGCAGACTTAATCAAATAATTGGGAGGAAATACGATGCGTTTTGATGAAGCCTATTCAGGCAATGTTTTTATTAAAAGTCATCCAACATTTGAAGATAGTGAAGCTGTCCTTTATGGAATGCCGATGGACTGGACAGTCAGCTATCGCCCGGGTTCAAGATTCGGTCCAACCCGCATCCGCGAGGTTTCAATCGGTCTTGAGGAATACAGCGCGTATTTAGACCGCGAGCTTGAAGAAGTGAAGTATTTTGATGCAGGGGATATTCCGCTTCCATTCGGAAATCCGCAGCGAAGCCTTGATATGATCGAAGATTTCATTGATAAAGTTTTGGCAGAGGACAAGTTCCCGCTCGGTATGGGCGGGGAGCATCTTGTATCATGGCCTGTTATCAAAGCGATGTACAAGAAATACCCAGATCTTGCGATTATCCATATGGATGCACATACGGATTTGCGCGAAGAGTATGAGGGAGAGCCTCTTTCTCATTCAACGCCAATCCGCAAAGCCGCAAATCTGATTGGACCACCAAACGTTTACTCATTTGGTATTCGTTCCGGCATGAGGGAAGAATTCCAATGGGCAAAGGAAGCCGGCATGCACATCTCTAAGTTTGAAGTACTTGAGCCTTTAAAAGAAGTGCTGCCAAAGCTTGCAGGACGCCCTGTCTATGTAACAATTGATATTGATGTACTAGATCCGGCTCACGCACCCGGTACAGGTACGGTAGACGCTGGCGGTATTACATCAAGAGAATTGCTGGCATCCATCCATGCCATTGCAAACTCGGATATTCACGTAGTGGGCGCTGATCTTGTAGAGGTAGCTCCAATCTATGATAACTCAGAGCAGACGGCTAATACGGCAAGCAAATTGATTCGTGAAATGATTTTAGGTTGGGTGCAAAAGCGTCCTTAAATTTGAGGAGAAGCTCCAGATGTGACTGGGGCTTTTTTCTTATATAGGAATATTTGCTTAGAAACGTATAAATAATGTCAGAACGTCAACCATGAATACGACCTGCCATCCTATTGAACTTTTTCCATGAAATCTTTATACTAGATAAGTTAATAGCGGATACTTTAAAAGGATGTGTCAAAATGACGGTCAGTAAACCAGTTCAAATTATCGTGAAAACCGAGATCAGCCAGGGTGATGATTCAGAGAACCTGGAGCTTTTTACGAACGGTGAACACTATGTTAAAAATAACGCCTCCTATTTAAGCTATCACGAGGAACACGAGTACGGAAAAGTAAAAACCGTCGTTAAATTCAAAGACGACGAGGTTTTTATTATGAGGTCCGGATCCATCTCAATGAAGCAGCGCTTTATTGTAGGATCCGAAACGATCACGAATTATCAGACACAATTCGGACAGCTCCAGCTTGAAACCACTACTGCAGCGATTTCCGTCCGCACGATGGAAGGGAAATCAAACGGCATCATCAAAGTTGATTATGAATTGCAGATTGGCGAAGAAGATTCGCATTTACATACTTTACATATCATGTTTAGGGAGGAAAAAGGATGAACATCGTTGATCAAGTAAAAGAACGGTTAAAAGGTGAAATTAAAGCGTCAGTGCTTAAGGCAGGCCTGGCAGAAGAAAGTCAAATTCCGGATGCTATTCTTGAGCTGCCTAAGGATAAAGCCCATGGAGACTATTCCACAAATATGGCGATGCAGCTTGCACGCGTTGCTAAGAAAGCACCTCGCGCAATTGCAGAAGACATTGTTGCTTCGTTTGATAAAGGAAAAGCATCTATAGAAAAAATTGAAATCGCAGGACCAGGATTTATCAATTTTTATATGAACAACTCATACTTAACAGATCTTATCCCATCCATTCTTGAAGCTGGTGACTCTTATGGAGAGGTCAATATCGGCAATAAAGAGAAGCTTCAAGTTGAATTTGTATCTGCTAATCCGACTGGAACTTTGCATTTAGGACATGCGCGCGGCGCAGCAGTCGGCGACTCTCTTTGCAATATCCTTGAAAAAGCGGGCTATGATGTTTCACGTGAATACTACATCAATGATGCAGGAAACCAGATTAACAACCTTGCGCTTTCAGTTGAAGCCCGTTATTTGCAGGCTCTCGGACAGGATGCAGCAATGCCTGAGGACGGCTATCATGGTCAGGATATCATCGAAATCGGCAAAAAGCTTGCTGATGAATTCGGCGATCGTTTTGCAAATGAAAGCAAAGAAGAGCGTCTTGGATTTTTCCGTGAATACGGATTGAAATTCGAGATGGATAAATTGAAAAGGGACCTGGAAGAATTCCGTGTGCCATTTGATGTGTGGTATTCAGAAACCTCCCTTTACCATAACGGAAAAATTGATCAGGCTCTTCAAGTACTCCGTGAAAAAGGCCACATTTTCGAAGAAGATGGCGCAACATGGTTCCGTTCCACTGTGTTCGGAGACGACAAAGACCGTGTATTAATTAAAAATGACGGCTCTTACACGTATTTAACCCCGGATATCGCTTACCACAAAGATAAGCTTGACCGTGGATTTACTAAGCTGATCAACATTTGGGGAGCAGATCATCATGGCTACATCCCGCGCATGAAGGCTGCTATTGAAGCCCTTGGCTATGAAAAGGATACTCTTGAGGTTGAAATTATTCAGCTTGTTCACCTTTACAAAAACGGCGAGAAAATGAAAATGAGCAAACGTACAGGCAAAGCTGTTACAATGCGTGACCTGATGGAAGAAGTAGGTCTTGACGCTGTTCGTTATTTCTTCGCAATGAGAAGCGCAGACACACACATGGATTTTGATATGGACCTTGCTGCATCACAATCCAATGAAAATCCAGTTTTCTATGCACAGTATGCACATGCACGGATTGAAAGCATGCTGCGTCAAGGAGCAGAACAAGGATTATCTTATGACGCTGTTTTGAATTTCACAGATGTTTCATCTGAAAAAGAAATTGAACTGCTGAAAATACTCGGTGAATTCCCGCAGGCAGTGGCAGAAGCAGCAACAAAACGCATTCCGCATCGCATCACAAATTACGTGAATGATGTGGCATCTGCTCTGCACAGCTTCTATAATGCAGAAAAAGTACTGGATCCAGAAAATGAAGAGAAAAGTAAAGCGCGCTTGGCTCTAATGAGAGCAACGCAAATTACGCTGAAAAATTCACTTTCATTAATCGGTGTTTCTGCACCAGAAAAGATGTAATTTTGTAGGAACGGCCATTGGCCGTTCTTTTTTTGTTTTCTAGGTTGTGTGAGTTGGATGCAAGTTTCCGCGAGTTGAACCGTGATTCTTGCGAGTAGGAGAAGGGTTTTTGCTAATAGAATGGCGTTTTTTGCGAGTTGAGTGCTTTTGAACCGGGTCTGAAACCCAATGCAGCTGAATTTCTCTTTATAAAGTCAGCTGCATCTACGATAAAATGGCCAACGGCAGCTAGAAATAGGCATTTTTATGTAGTTTTCTCGTTTGAAATTGAGGTTTGCGAGTTGGATGATCTTTTTCGCGAGTTGAACCGTGATTCTTGCGAGTAGGAGAAGGGTTTTTGCTAATAGAATGGCGTTTTTTGCGAGTTGAGTGCTTTGGAACCGGGTCTGAAACCCAATGCAGCTGAATTTCTCTTTATATAGTCAGCTGCATCTACGATAAAATGGCCAACGGCAGCTAGAAACAGGCATTTTTATGTAGTTTTTTCGTTTGAAATCGAGGTTTGCGAGTTGGATGATATTTTTCGCGAGTTGAACCGTGATTCCTGCGAGTAGGAGAAGGGTTTTTGCTAATTGAAAGGCGTTTTTTGCGAGTTGAGTGCTTTGGAACCGGGTCTGAGACCCAATGCAGCTGGATTTCTCTTTATATAGTCATCTGCATCTACGATAAAATAGCCAACGGCAGCTAGAAACAGGCATTTTTATGTAGTTTTTTCGTTTGAAATCGAGGTTTGCGGGTTGGATGATCTTTTTCGCGAGTTGAACCGTGATTCTTACAAGTTGGAGAAGGGTTTTTGCTAATTGAAAGGCGTTTTTTGCGAATTGAGTGCTTTGGAACCGGGTCTGAGACCCAATGCAGCTGAATTTTTCTTTATATAGTCAGCTGCATCTACGATAAAATGGCCAACGGCAGCTAGAAACAGGCATTTTTATGTAGTTTTTTCGTTTGAAATCGAGGTTTGCGAGTTGGATGATCTTTTTCGCGAGTTGAACCGAGATTCCTGCGAGTAGGAGAAGAGTTTTTGCTAATAGAATGGCGTTTTTTGCGAGTTGAGTGCTTTGGAACCGGGTCTAAAACCCAATGCAGCTGAATTTTTCTTTATATAGTCAGCTGCATCTACGATAAAATAGCCAACGGCAGCTAGAAACAGGCATTTTTATGTAGTTTTTTCGTTTGAAATTGAGGTATGCGAGTTGGATGATCTTTTTCGCGAGTTGAACCGTGATTCCTGCGAGTAGAAGAAGGGTTTTTGCTAATAGAATGGCGTTTTTTGCGAGTTGGGTTCTATAGGACCGGGTTTCAAACCCAATACAATAAGTATTGGCTTTTCATAAAAACAGAATCACAGGGCAAAACCCTGTGATTCTGTTACCAATTGATTGAACCGCCGCTTAGCCGTTTTACCCCGCGAATAGCTGAAATCTCTTCAACAAGCTTCAAAACAGCTCGGTCCTTCTGCTTCGCCTCAATCATAAAATCACAATCCATTTCCATCTCCTTCAGCTTTTTCAGAAGGGGCATGATAAAATCCAGATCTACGTAATCAGCGTGGCTTCTGAATTCTTTTTCAGTCTTAGGGGAGGATATATGTATTTTTGGCTTGGCCCCTTTGCCTTTCCACGTTTTTTCAAATCTTACCAGCAGCTCTTCCAAATCATCTTCATCTAATTTGTTCGCGCAGTAGTGATGATAATCAAACATAAGCGGAATTCCTTCATTTTCACAAATGGCAAGCGTTTCAGATGCAGTATATGTTTTGTCGTCATTTTCAAGAGTCATCCGCTGCTTGATATCCTGTGGAAGCTTCTTTATATTGCTGTAAAACCGTTCTGTTGCTGTTTTTTTATCCCCATAGGCTCCGCCAACGTGAATATTGATATAACCTTCTTTTTCAAGTCCCATGCCTTTTAGCAGGTCATAATGGTACTGCATATCGATAACCGCATTCTCCGTAATATGAGGCTTGTCGCTTGTGAATAATGTAAACTGATTCGGATGAAAACTTGTTCTCAGGCTGTTTCTTCGTACAAGATCCCCGATTTCTTTTAAAATGTCCCGAAAAGGGGTGAGAAAATCCCATTTCACATCTGGATGAGTGGCAAGCGGAACCAGGGATGATGAGAAACGGTAAAGTTCGATTTGATGTGCGATATTGTAATGAATCATCCGCAGAGTATGCTCCAAATTCTGCTTTGTAACCGAATGGAGCGCTTCTATCCCAGCCTCTTCATCAAGCTTGGAATAGCGGGCAAACGTCAGTGATTTTGAAGGAGAGCAGTCCCACAAGTTTAATGCACTTGATACATATCCGAATCGAATGAACATATAACTGCTCCCTTTCCTTATGAAATGGCCTATAAAAAATGAGAAATCATGGTGGCAACTGCTTCTAATCCTTTTTGTGCAATAGGTCTTTGAGTAAATTTGTCATAGGTCAGCTGCACAGAACCTCTAATATCATCGTTCACCGTAGTCTTCACATATTTAATAAATTCCTTGTCATAAATAAGACAGTTCATCTCATCATTTAAATAAAGGCTGCGCTTATCAAAATTAGCTGTTCCAATATCGCATAGCTTATCATCAACAACAATGACTTTTGCGTGATAAAAACCATAATAATATTGATAAATCTCACAGCCCGAAAGAATCAGGGGGCCAAAGTAAGGAAAGGAGGCCTCTTTGACAAAAGGATGGTCCGCCCTCATTGGCACAAGTATTTTAATATCTACTCCGCGCCTCCTTGCTTTTATCAGCTCTTCCTGTATTTGTTTGCCCGGTATAAAATAAGGCGTGCAAATCATAAGCTCTTTTTGTGCCTGCTTGATGAACGATAAAAAATGGCCTTCTAAACTTTGACCGTAGGTAGAAAGGAATTGATGTTCAAGCGTGCCTTGTGAGAGGGGAGGAAAGTAAGCTTGAACAGTCTTAAGATCTTCATCTGTCGCTTCATGCCAATCACGTAAAAATTGTGATTGGAGATCCTGCACACCTTCACTTGTTACGCGCAGGTGATAATCCCGCCAAAAACCAAGCTTAGGATCCTTTCCTAAATACTCTTTTCCAATATTGAATCCTCCAGAATAACCGATTTTTCCGTCAATAACAGTTATCTTACGGTGATTGCGTGCCTGAAGAGTATAAAAAAAGTAAGGAGGAGCGGGGTTATGTGTATACGAAAATGAAATTCCGCTCTTTTTTAATTCTTCAATTTTCTCTTTTTTAAGTGATTTGCTTCCAACATAGTCCAGAAGGAGTCTGACCTCGATGCCCTGTTCTGCTTTTTTAATGAGAAGGGCAAGAAAGTCGTCGCTGTCAGGGTCATTTTTTACAATATAAAATAACACATGGATCGAATGTGTGCTATTTTCGATGTCCGCAAACAATTTTTTATAAAAGTGTTCACCCACAATATATAATTCAATATCACTTTTTCTCAGGGGATACTTCATTTCATTTAAGCTGCGGAGATGTTTTTTTCTTCCAAAGTAATAGTCGAGCCTCAGCCAAACAACAAATATCAATGCGATTAATCCTATTAGTAACATGCTGTTCAACGTAAGCCCTCCTTATCGCTTTATCATCTACCTATTATGTTTTACGTCTTGCAGAAAAATTATCAGCATAAAATCATTGACTGAATGCTCATTCATTATTATCATGTAAATATAGGGTAAGATTCAGAAAATTACATGGATTTTAAGTTTTTAGAATGATGGGGCAATGGGAGTATTCAGCACAGAAACGGGGGAGACAAATTGGAAGCACTGTTATGGATCAATTTTGCTGCATTCATACTTGTAACCGCTTACGGAGCGAGTTTGTTTATTTACTTAATCCGTTCAAGAATGGCATACATCAAGCTCGGGAAGAAAACAGAGTTTGATCAGCAGTTAAATGAAAGACTGAAGAACATTATGGTCAATGTTTTCGGTCAAAAGAAGCTCCTCAAGGATAAAAAAAGCGGCATCATGCATGTGATGTTCTTTTACGGGTTTATTCTAGTACAGTTTGGAGCGCTTGACTTTATTATTAAAGGCTTATTGCCAGACAAACACCTTCCCCTTGGACCGCTTTATCCAGGCTTCACTTTCTTTCAGGAACTTGTCACTTTGATGATCCTGGTTGCGGTAGTATGGGCTTTTTACCGCAGGTACATTGAGAAGCTTGTGCGGTTAAAGAAAAACTTTAAAGCAGGTCTTGTTTTAATCTTTATCGGCGGCTTAATGCTGTCGGTTCTGCTCGGTAACGGAATGAACCTGATCTGGCACAATCATGAATTAACATGGACAGAACCAATTGCTTCAAGCTTTGCCTATTTGCTGAGCTTTGTCGGCGAGACAGGCGCTGCTGTTATCTTCTACATTTCATGGTGGGTGCATTTGCTGATTCTTTTAACGTTCTTAGTTTATGTGCCTCAATCAAAGCATGCTCACTTGCTTGCGGGTCCGGCGAATGTTTACTTCGGCCGTCTTTCAAACCCTGGAAAGCTTGAGAAGATTGATTTTGAGGATGAATCACAGGAATCATTCGGTGTTGGGAAAATTGAAGATTTCAAACAAACACAGCTGATTGATTTATATGCATGTGTCGAATGCGGTCGCTGTACAAATATGTGTCCTGCAACGGGAACAGGCAAAATGCTTTCTCCGATGGATTTAATTTTAAGGCTGCGTGATCATTTAACGGAAAAAGGGGCAGCAGTAACGTCAATGTCACCATGGGTGCCAACGTATGCTTTTGCCGGCACTAAGGGCAATCAGCTTGCAGCCATGGCATCAGGACAGGGCTCTCAGGAAGCAGCAGCGACGATTGAATATAACCCAAGCCTCATTGGCGAAATCATCACAGAAGAAGAAATCTGGGCTTGTACAACATGCCGCAACTGTGAAGATCAGTGTCCTGTTATGAATGAGCATGTAGACAAAATTATTGATATGCGCCGTTATCTAGTCTTGACAGAAGGAAAAATGGATCCTGATGCTCAGCGCGCCATGACAAACATCGAACGTCAGGGCAATCCATGGGGCCTTAACCGAAAAGAGCGTGAAGATTGGCGCGAGGCGCGCGACGACGTTCATGTTCCAACGGTAAAAGAAATGAGTAAAGCAGGCGAAGAGTTTGAATACCTGTTTTGGGTTGGATCCATGGGATCTTACGATAACCGCAGCCAGAAAATCGCATTATCTTTTGCGAAGCTTCTAAATGAAGCTGGAGTGAAGTTTGCGATTCTTGGAAACAAGGAAAAGAACTCGGGAGATACGCCTCGCCGCCTTGGAAACGAATTTTTATTCCAGGAGCTTGCGACGAAAAATATTGATGAATTTCAGAAGAATGAGATCAGGAAAATTGTCACTATTGATCCGCATGCGTACAATATTTTCAAAAATGAGTATCCTGATTTTGGACTAGAGGCAGAAGTGTTCCACCATACAGAGCTTCTAGCCAAGCTTGTAGAGGAAGGAAGACTTGTTCCTAAATTTGAAGTGAATGAGACGATTACCTTCCATGATTCCTGCTATTTGGGACGCTACAACGAAGTATATGAGCCGCCTCGCGAAATTTTGAAGTCCATACCGGGTGTGAAGCTTGTTGAAATGACCCGAAACCGTGAAACGGGAATGTGCTGCGGTGCAGGCGGCGGACTTATGTGGATGGAAGAGGATGCCGGTTCACGTATAAACGTGGCAAGAACAAATCAGGCGCTTGAAGTGAACCCGACCGTCATCAGCTCTGGCTGTCCATATTGCTTAACGATGCTGAGCGACGGAACGAAGGCAAAAGAAGTTGAAGAAACAGTAAGCACGTATGATGTAGCAGAACTTCTTGAAAAAGCGGTTCTCGGCGAGAAAAAAGAGAGCGTTGCTTAAAAGGAATTTCAGCATAAATGGAGAATGACAGAGATAGATATATAGGAAGGTGGAGCGATTTCGTTTCACCTTCTTCCCTGGGGGTAAGCTGAGCGAGCGTTCAATCGGAATTTTGTAAACGTTTTCTTATAAAAGAATTGAGGGGATGAAGAATGATGAATCGAACAGTGATCGTAAGCGGTGTTAGAACACCATTTGGAAAATTTGGAGGAGGCCTCAGTTCCCTTACGGCCTCAGAGCTTGGAGGCATTGCCATTAAAGAAGCCTTGAAGCGTGCAAATGTAAACGCGGAAGAGGTGGATGAAGTTATTATGGGATCTGTTCTGCAAGGCGGTCAGGGGCAAATTCCTTCCCGTCAGGCTGCAAGACATGCAGACATTCCCTGGAACGTAAAAACAGAAACCATCAACAAAGTATGTGCATCAGGAATGAGAAGTGTCACGCTGGCTGATCAAATCATCCGTGCAGGAGATGAAGAGGTCATTGTAGCAGGCGGAATGGAATCAATGAGCAATGCTCCGTACATCATGCCTAAAGCAAGATGGGGCCTGCGTATGGGAGATGCCAAGGTTCAGGATTTAATGGTCCATGATGGTCTTACGTGCAGCTTTACTGGGGTTCACATGGGCACGTACGGAAATGAAACAGCATCAGACTTGGAAATTTCAAGAGAAGCACAGGATGAGTGGGCACTAAGAAGCCACAAACGTACAGTTGCAGCGATCGAATCAGGGAAATTGGGCGAAGAAATCGTGAGTGTAGAGATTCCGCAGCGTAAAGGGGATCCCCTTAAAATAGAGCACGATGAAGCTCCGAGAAAAGATACATCGATTGAAAGATTGTCTAAGTTAAAACCAGTCTTTAATCAAGCCGGCACCATTACGGCAGGAAATGCACCGGGAGTCAATGACGGCGCGGGAGCTCTTGTACTGATGAGCGAAGAACGTGCAAAGCAAGAAGGAAAGCAGCCGATTGCGGCGATTATCGGACATACATCCATTGCGCTTGAAGCGAAGGATTTTCCGAAAACACCAGGACTTGTCATTCTTGAGCTTCTGAAAAAAACAGGCAAGAAGCTTGAAGAAATTGATTTGTTTGAAATAAATGAGGCATTTTCAGCAGTCGCTTTAGCAAGCAATCAGCTGGCGGGACTCGATCCTGAAAAAGTAAATGTAAACGGCGGAGCCGTAGCTCTAGGGCATCCAATTGGAGCGAGCGGGGCACGAATCATAATTACATTAATTCATGAGCTGAAAAGACGCGGCGGCGGAATCGGCATTGCGGCAATCTGCAGCGGCGGAGGCCAGGGCGACGCAATTATGGTAGAAGTATAAGCGTTAAAACGAACAAGGGGGATGTACATGAGTATTCAAAATGTAATGGTTATCGGGGCAGGTCAAATGGGTGCAGGCATTGCGCAGGTTTGTGCAATGGCAGGATACAAGGTTTACTTGAATGATTTAAAAGAAGAATTCGTTCAAAAGGGATTTGCTGCGATTGATAAAAATCTTCAAAGACAAGTAGATAAAGAAAAAATGACAGCGGAGCAAAAGCACGAAATCTTAGGCAGATTGACAGCTTCCATAGATCTTCAGGATGCAGCACAAACAGATTTAGTGATTGAGGCAGCTGTTGAAAATATGAAGATCAAATCAGATATTTTTGCGAAGCTTGATGAGATTACACCAGAGCAGACCATTCTTGCGACAAATACTTCTTCTTTGCCAATTACAGAGATCGCAGCCGCAACAAAGCGTCCTGAAAAAGTAATCGGCATGCATTTTATGAATCCGGTGCCTGTGATGAAGCTGGTTGAAATTATCCGCGGTCTTGCAACGAGTGAAGAAGTCTATCAGGCGATTGAAGATATGACGAAAACATTGAAAAAGGTTCCGGTTGAAGTCAATGATTTTCCGGGTTTCGTCTCAAACAGAATTCTGATGCCGATGATCAATGAAGCCATCTACACTCTGTACGAAGGGGTTGCAGAGAAAGAAGCGATTGATGAAGTGATGAAGCTCGGAATGAATCATCCGATGGGCCCGCTCACACTTGCTGACTTTATCGGTCTTGATACATGTCTTTATATTATGGAAACACTTCACGAAGGCTTTGGCGATGATAAATACCGTCCATGTCCGCTTCTTAGAAAATATGTAAAAGCTGGATGGCTTGGCCGCAAAACTGGCAGAGGTTTTTATTCATACGAGGGTTAATCAGACATCACAGGGGGACAGGACATGAATATTCGCTTCACAGAAGAGCAGGAAATGATGAGGAAGATGGTTCGGGATTTTGCTCAAACAGAAATCGAGCCGTTTGTTGAAAAAATGGAGCAGGGAGAATTTCCAAAAGAGATTCTCCGTAAAATGGGTTCACTTGGTCTAATGGGAATTCCAATACCTGAGGAATACGGCGGGGCAGGTATGGATTTTACCTCTTACATTATTGCCATCCACGAGCTATCAAAAGTAAGTGCGACAGTCGGGGTCATTCTAAGCGTTCATACATCAGTCGGCACAAATCCGATTCTTTATTTTGGATCAGAAGAGCAGAAAAAGAAGTATATTCCAAAGCTTGCAAGCGGCGAATACTTAGGGGCTTTCTGTTTAACGGAGCCAGGATCAGGATCTGACGCAGGCAGTTTAAAAACAAAAGCGGTTAAAAAAGACGACAAATACATTTTGAATGGATCTAAGGTGTTTATTACAAATGGAGGAGAAGCAGACACGTATATCGTGTTTGCGTCAACAAATCACGCGGCGGGCACAAAGGGGATTTCAGCATTTGTTGTTGAAAAGGATACGAAGGGCCTTGTGATTGGGAAAGATGAGCACAAAATGGGGCTTTATGGGTCACGGACTGTCCAGCTTTCCTTCGAAGATGCTGAGGTTCCGTTTGAAAACCTTCTTGGGGAAGAAGGAGACGGGTTTAAAATTGCCATGGCCAATCTGGATGTGGGGAGAATCGGAATCGCTGCCCAATCACTTGGCATCGCGCAGACTGCGCTTGAGAACTCCATCAACTATGCAAAAGAGCGTGTTCAATTCGGCAAGCCGATCGCGGCTCAGCAAGGCATCGGTTTTAAACTTGCAGACATGGCAACAAGTGTTGAATCCTCTGAACTTCTGACATACAGAGCCGCTTTCTTAAGGCAGAACGGACTTCCTTGCGGAAAAGAAGCGTCAATGGCTAAGCTGTTCGCCTCAAAAACAGCGATGGAGGTTGCCATAGAAGCGATTCAAGTATACGGCGGCTATGGCTATACAAAAGATTATCCGGTCGAACGTTACTTCAGGGACGCAAAAGTGTGCGAGATTTATGAAGGAACCAGCGAGATTCAAAGAATCGTCATCAGTAAACATATCTTAAATTAATCAATACGGGGGATGAAATAGATGTTTTTTAAACTATCAGATGAGCATGAAATGATTCGCAAAATGGTAAGAGACTTCGCTAAAAATGAAGTAGAGCCTACAGCTGCAGAACGCGACGAGGAAGAGCGTTTTGACCGTGCACTTTTTGACAAAATGGCGGAGCTTGGCTTAACAGGCATTCCCTGGCCAGAAGAATACGGCGGCATTGGCAGCGACTACTTAGCGTATGTCATTGCGATTGAAGAGCTTTCACGAGTGTGCGCGTCGATTGGAGTTACCTTATCTGCCCATACATCACTTGCGGGCTGGCCTGTTTTCAAATTCGGAACAGAAGAACAAAAACAGAAGTATTTGAAGCCAATGGCACAGGGCGAAAAGATCGGCGCTTACGGATTAACTGAGCCAGGTTCAGGCTCTGACGCAGGCGGCATGAGAACGACGGCTAAATTAAACGGCGACCATTACGTACTTAATGGTTCTAAGATCTTCATCACAAACGGAGGAATTGCCGATACGTATATCGTGTTTGCTGTAACAGATCCTGAAAGCAAGCATAAAGGCACAAGCGCGTTTATCGTTGAAAAAGACTTCAAGGGCTTCTCTGTGGGCAAGAAAGAAAGCAAGCTTGGCATTCGTTCCTCGCCGACAACAGAAATCATCTTTGAAGATTGCATCGTGCCAAAAGAAAACCTGCTTGGTCAAGAAGGAGAAGGCTTTAAAATTGCCATGATGACACTTGACGGCGGTCGAAATGGAATTGCTGCTCAAGCTGTCGGAATCGCCCAAGGCGCTCTTGATGCTTCTGTTGCTTATGCGAAAGAACGCCAGCAGTTCGGAAAACCGATTGCGATGCAGCAGGGTATTGGCTTTAAATTGGCTGATATGGCTACAACGGTTGAAGCATCCCGTCTCTTAACCTATCAGGCTGCATGGCTTGAATCAGAAGGGCTGCCTTATGGAAAAGAATCGGCCATGTCAAAGCTTTTTGCAGGGGATACGGCAATGAAGGTGACAACAGAAGCTGTTCAGGTTTTCGGCGGCTACGGCTATACAAAAGATTACCCAGTAGAACGGTATATGAGGGATGCAAAAATCACTCAAATCTATGAGGGAACACAGGAGATTCAAAGATTGGTGATCTCTAGGATGATTACAAAATAAGAGGACAATTAAAACAGGGAGGCGGTGGAAGATGACGAAACGTGAAGTGCATGCTTCTGTCAAAGATGAGCGGCTTGTTCAAAAACGCCGTGACCAAATGATTAAAGGTGCGGTAAATCTCTTTAAGCAAAAAGGATTCCACCGCACAACCACAAGAGAAATTGCAAAGGCTGCGGGATTCAGCATCGGCACGCTGTATGAATACATCAGACAAAAGGAAGATGTGCTGTATCTAGTCTGTGACACGATTTATGACCAGGTTCGCGACAGACTGGAGAAAGACATTGATATTAAGCAGGGCACAATTGAAAGCTTAAAGGTTGCCATTGCAAACTATTTCAAAGTTGTCGATGAAATGCAGGATGAGGTGCTTGTCATGTACCAGGAGGCAAAGTCACTGTCGCGTGATGCTCTCCCGTACGTCCTGCAAAAAGAAATCGAAATGGTCGGGATGTTTGAAAAAGTGATTGCAGGCTGCGTGGATAAAGGAGAAATCTCGCTTTCCTTAAGGGAGCGGGAATTATTGGCGCACAATATATTCGTTCAGGGGCAAATGTGGGGGTTCAGAAGATGGGCTCTGCAAAGAAATTACACGTTGGATGAGTATATTGAAGTTCAGACAAAACTGATTCTTCAAGGGGTAGGAAAAAACGGGAATCATACGAAATAACGAGAGTAAAGGGGATGCGGGACGTATGCATAAACAGGAGACCTATAAACCGAAATATGCCGTTCGTTTTGTAACGGCTTCAAGTTTGTTTGACGGACACGATGCTTCGATTAACATTATGCGGAGAATTCTGCAGGCCAGCGGAGCAGAGGTCATTCATCTTGGACACAATCGTTCGGTTGAAGAAATCGTAAATGCAGCTATTCAGGAGGATGCGCAGGGGATAGCAATCTCTTCTTATCAAGGCGGACATGTTGAATTTTTTAAATACATGTATGACCTTTTAAAAGAAAGAGGAGCCTCGCATATCCGCCTGTACGGCGGAGGCGGCGGTGTCATCATTCCGCGTGAAATAAAAGAACTGCATGAATATGGCATTGCACGTATTTTTTCTCCTGAAGACGGCAGGGAGCTTGGTCTTCAGGGAATGATTGAGCTCATGATGAAAGAGTGCGATTTTCAAACAGTTACTAAAATTGAAGACGAAATCGAAAAGCTGAAAACGGGTGATGTTGGGGCGATTGCTAAGCTGATTACGGTTGCTGAATCACAGCTCGGAAGCAAAAACGAAGCAGCGGCAACAGCCGAAAAGGTGATTTCTGAAGTGAAGCAGCTTACTTCAGACGCTCCTGTTATTGGGATAACAGGTACTGGCGGCGCCGGGAAAAGTTCACTTACAGATGAACTGATCCGCAGATTTTTAAATGAAGTCCCTGAAATCAAAATTGCCGTCATCTCCATCGATCCTACAAAGCAAAAAACAGGCGGCGCCCTCCTGGGTGACCGTATCCGCATGAACGCTATCTTTTCGCCAAGGGTCTACATGAGAAGTCTTGCGACAAGACAATCTAGATCTGAATTGTCTCTTGCGATCAATGATGCGATTGCCGTTGTCAAAGGTGCAGGCTATGACCTGATTATTGTTGAAACAAGCGGAATCGGCCAAGGTGATGCAGCAATTACTGAAATCTGTGATCTCTCTTTATATGTCATGACAAGCGAATTCGGCGCCCCGTCCCAGCTGGAAAAAATAGATATGATTGATTATGCAGATCTGATTGTAATCAACAAGTTTGAAAGAAAAGGATCTCAGGATGCAAAGCGCCAGGTGCAAAAGCAATATCAGCGCAGCCACTTGCTGTTTGAAAGTCCATTCGAAGACTTGCCGGTTTATGGAACAATTGCAAGCCAGTTCAATGATCCAGGAACAAATACACTGTTTGTGGCCCTTTTAGATCTAATTAATAAAAAGGCAGACAAAAGCTGGTCTTCAACCCTTCCAGTCGTGAAGGATGTAGAAAAGCAAAACGTCATTATCCCGACAGACCGCCGCTACTATTTAAGAGAAATCAGCGAATCTGTACGCACCTATCATCAAAAAGCTGAATATCAGGCTGACATTGCGAGAAGGTTATTTCAGCTGCAGGGCGCGATCGAAAGTGTGAAAGAAAGAGACGCTGCACCAGAAGTGCTGGAATCATTGGAAGCTATTAAAAAGAGTGTAGAAGAAGAACTTTCACAAGAATCAAAACGGATCTTAGATTCATGGGCGGAATTGAGAGAGAAATATGAAGCTGATCAATTTGTGACCAAAATCCGCGATAAAGAAATCGTGACAAAATTAAAAACGGTTTCTCTTTCAGGATTATCCATTCCTAAAGTATCTTTGCCAAAATACAAAGATTACGGTGAAATTTTGAAATGGGTATACAAAGAAAATGTTCCGGGTTCATTTCCATATACGGCCGGCGTTTTTCCATTCAAACGTGCAGAAGAAGACCCGAAGCGCCAATTTGCCGGAGAAGGAACACCTGAACGGACGAATCGCCGTTTTCACTATTTGTCCAAAGACGATCCTGCGAAGCGCCTGAGCACAGCATTTGACTCTGTTACACTTTACGGGGAAGATCCTGCTTACCGCCCTGATATTTACGGGAAAATCGGGGAAAGCGGTGTAAGCATCTGTACACTGGATGATATGAAAAAGCTTTATGCGGGATTTGATCTGTGTGCACCTGCAACTTCCGTTTCAATGACCATCAACGGTCCTGCACCTATCATTCTTGCAATGTTCATGAATACAGCGATTGAACAGCAGATTCAAAAACAGGAAAAAGAGCTTGGCCGAGCACTAACTGCAGATGAGCTGAAAGCGGTGAAGGAGAAAACGCTGCAAACAGTCCGCGGTACGGTTCAGGCAGATATATTAAAAGAAGATCAAGGTCAAAACACGTGTATTTTCTCTACTGAATTCGCACTTAAAATGATGGGTGACATTCAGGAATACTTTATCAATGAAAAAGTGAGAAACTACTATTCTGTTTCTATTTCGGGCTATCATATTGCTGAGGCCGGAGCTAATCCGATTTCCCAGCTGGCCTTTACTCTTGCCAATGGTTTCACTTACGTTGAATATTATTTAAGCCGGGGCATGAAAATCGATGATTTCGCACCGAATCTCTCTTTCTTCTTCAGCAATGGATTAGATCCGGAGTATACGGTGATTGGACGCGTCGCACGCCGCATCTGGTCAACGGTTATGAGAGAAAAATACGGCGCCAACGACCGAAGCCAAAAGCTGAAATATCATGTGCAGACATCAGGACGCTCTCTGCATGCACAGGAAATCGACTTTAACGATATCCGCACCACTCTGCAGGCATTAATGGCCTTGCAGGATAATTGCAACTCGCTTCATACGAACGCTTATGATGAAGCAATCACAACACCGACGGAAGAATCCGTCCGAAGAGCGATGGCCATTCAGCTGATTATTACAAAAGAACACGGATTAACGAAGAATGAAAATCCGCTTCAAGGATCCTTTATTATTGAAGAGTTAACAGATTTAGTAGAGGAAGCGGTTCTGAAGGAGTTCGATTCCATCAATGAGCGCGGCGGTGTACTGGGTGCCATGGAAACTCAGTATCAGCGCGGAAAAATTCAAGACGAGTCCATGCATTATGAAATGCAAAAACATTCAGGACAGCTGCCGATCATAGGTGTAAATACGTACATCAATCCAAATAAGCCGTCAGAAGAATCAGTCGATAACATGGAAATCGCACGCGCATCCAAAGAAGAAAAAGAAACTCAGATCCAAAACTTAAGAGCGTTCCAGGAACGCAATGAGGCATACGCAGCCGAAGCAATTGACCGCTTAAAGCAAGCGGCCATCCACAATCAGAATATTTTCGCTGAATTGATGGAGACGGTAAAATTCGCAAGCTTAGGTCAAATCACGCAGGCATTATATGAAGTAGGCGGGCAGTATCGCCGCAATATGTAAGTGAATGGCCTCCCCGGAGTTCCGGGGAGGGTTTTTTATTTCCGCAGAACAAGGGGTTTGGAAGTTGGATGCCCGTTTCTGGGTGCTGCGAAGTAATTCCCGTGAGTTAGAGGGGGAAATTCTTTAATTGGAGGGTGTTTTATGAGAGTTGAGTGTTAAAGATCCAAGGTTGATTCTCAATACCCAGCCTGAATTTAGCAGGATTAACAATAAAATGGCCAACGGCAGCTATAAATAGGTATTTTAAAGTGGTTTTACCATAGGAAATGCCGGCTTGCAAATTGGACGCCAGATTCTGAGAGTTGGGCTGTGATTCTCACGAGTTGAAGGGGGATTTTTGGCAATAGAAGTGCAGTTTTTGCGAGCGGGATGCTTTGGATCAGAATGGTGCCCAATACTAATCTGAATCTCTTTATGACAGAACAATTCTCCTTCCTGAATTTTTCATTTAGTTCATTCCATATTTAGTATAAAATGAAAGAACATAGAAAACTTCGGCACACGCTGAAGAGAGGGGTTTTCATAAAAATGAGTACATATAAAATATGGTTTAACCGCTGGTTCTCAGTTGCCTATCATTACATCGACATGATCCGGGCCAATGAAGACGGCATAAAGTTCGAAGTGTACGGTACGCACCCGGATCCTGACCACGTTATGCTTGCCAACTGCGATTATTCTGAAGTAGAGCCAAAGTTTGAAACAGACGGGGAGTACGTCAGGTATTGTCTGAATTTTTGTGAAAAACATGGGATTGAACTGTTTGTTCCAAGATATAAAATGCTGCCTATTGCCAAAGCTATAAAAGAGTTTGAAGCAATCGGCACAAAGGTATTAGTAAATAGAGACGCAAATCTATTAGAAACAATCGAAAATAAAGATGAATTTTATGATGTATGCAAAGAAAAAGGCATCTTTGAAATCCCCTCTTTTTATACGGCAAGCACAGCTGAAGAATTTAAAGAAACCTATGAAAAACTGAAAAACGAAGGTCTTGGCGTTTGCTATAAGCCGGTTGTAGGAGAAGGCGGCTATGGTTTTCGGATTATTGATGATGGGCTCGACCCTTTAAAAGAAGTGATGGCGCCGAGCTACCGCATTCCATTTCAAAGAGTGTACGATGGCCTGAAAGCTGTCCCGGAATTTCCTGAGCTGATGGTGATGGAGTTTTTAGAGGGCGAAGAATACAGCATTGACTGCCTGGCTTTTAACGGGGAATTGCTTGCTGCGGTTCCGCGGAAAAAAGGCGGGGGCAGAATCAGGATTTTAGAGAATAACAAAGAGCTTATCAGACTTGCCGAGGATTTCACAAAGGAATTTAAGCTGGATTATATTTTTAACATTCAAGTGAAATTCAATCACGGCTTGCCAAAATTACTGGAAATTAATCCGAGAATGTCAGGCGGACTCTATTTCAGCTGTTTATCCGGGGTGAATTTCCCGTATCTTGCTGTCAAATTGCTTCTTGGGGAAAAAGTGGATAAGCAAGAAATGAAGCTTGATATTAAAGCGACATTCCTCGAAAAAGAAATCATTTTGTAAGCATTTAATATGAAACTTTTTTAAAATTAAATCGTATGAAAGATTAACACCTGCTAAAAAGGTTTTTAGTTTAAATTTTGTTAATTTATTGGTAGTATTAAACTTGTGGTCACGTTACCGTGATGATAGACCAAATGATCCATTTGTTCTATAAGAGTGACTTTGGTCTTGGTTTCAGACTTGCAAGTTTCCACATTACCCAAGAGGGAGAGTGAAGAAATGGCAATTACATTACAAAAGGGTCAGAAGATTGATCTGACAAAAGGCAATGCGGGCCTGAAGAATTTAATGGTAGGCCTTGGCTGGGACCCTGTACAGCAAAAAAGCGGCGGACTGCTTGGCGGCTTATTCGGCGGCGGAGGCGGAAGCAATGTGGATTGTGACGCATCTGTAATGATGCTGGATGAAAACGACCGTCTGCTTGACAAGAAAAGTGTGATTTATTTCGGCAACCTTACAAGCAAATGCGGTTCTGTCAAACATACAGGCGACAACTTAACAGGTGATGGCGATGGAGACGACGAGCAGGTTTTAATCGACCTCAGCAAAGTGCCGTCGAACGTGCATAAGATTGTGTTTGTTGTAAACATTTATCAGGCTGTGCAAAGGAAGCAGCATTTCGGAATGATTCAAAATGCGTTTATCCGTGTAGTGGATTCAGCAACTAAAACAGAGCTTGTACATTACAACCTGTCTGATGACTATTCCGGCTTAACATCTCTTATTCCGGGAGAAATTTACCGTCACGGCGGCGAGTGGAAATTCGCAGCAGTCGGATCAGGCACTAAAGATGCATCAATCACTGAAATTGCAAATCGTCACTCATAATTATTAAAAATAAAAACTTATACATAAAAGGAGTCGAATCGAAATGGCAATCAGTTTATCTAAAGGTCAAAAAATCGATTTAACAAAATCAAATCCTGGTTTAACAAAAGTATTAGTAGGTCTTGGCTGGGACACAAACAAGTATGACGGCGGAAATGATTTTGACTTGGACACATCTATTTTCCTATTAGATGCAAACGGCAAAGCTGCAAGCGAAGCAGATTTCATTTTCTACAACAATCTTGTAGGCGGAAACGGTTCTGTTGAGCATACTGGGGACAACCGTACTGGAGAAGGTTCAGGCGATGATGAAGTAATCAAAGTAAACCTTTCTCAAGTACCATCAACAATCGACAAAATTGCGTTCACAATCACGATCCATGATGCTGAATCACGCAGCCAAAACTTCGGACAAGTTTCAAATGCATATGTACGCATTTTAAACGAAGAGAGCAATCAAGAATTAATCCGCTACGATTTAGGAGAAGATTTCTCTATCGAAACAGCGGTTGTAGTTGGCGAGTTATACCGTCACGGCGCTGAATGGAAATTCAACGCGATCGGAAGCGGCTACCAGGGCGGCTTAGGATCACTTGTAAAAGACTACGGTTTAGACGTTTAAAAACCGGACTGAAAAATAATGATGAGAGGTGCGTTGTTTTTATAAACAACGCGCCTTTTTAAAAAGAAAAAGTTTGAAGGCACCGCTCAAAGGCTCCTCGGTCAGAACGGTTCCGTCAGCAAAGGCAAAAAGCGCCTTATCTGCCGGATCCTTATTTGCCTGCCCGAGTCTGCCCAGGGCGGTTCCGCTTTTCTATTGTCCAGCTGCACCGCCCAGCCCCTCGGTCAGAACGGATCCGTCAGTAAAGGCAAAAAGCGCCTTATCTGCCGGATCCTTATCTGCCTGCCCGAGTCTGCCCAGGGCGGTTCCGCTTTTCGCATAAGCAATTTACCACCTAGTACATCACGCAGAGGGTCTGAATGGAGGAACAAGCTTGAAGCATTTTCAATATTTATCAAAAGAAAAGCGAAATGAAATCTTTTTATACGAACCAATCCATTTTTCAAAAGAAACAGAACGGGAAACATTGGCCTATACGTTAGGTGCGACTCTCTACATGCCTGGTAATCGGACAGCAATTTCAAGCGATGTACTATCTGGTAAATTTCTTAATGGAAAGCATGAAGGATTAACTTCAATGGTTATTTGTCTTGAGGATTCAATCGGTGATACGGAAGTAGAATCAGCGGAAGAGAATACAGTCAGGCAAATCGAAGTAATCTCAAACAGCATCTTAAAAGGCCAGTTTGATCAGAGGAATCTGCCGCTTATTTTTGTGCGGATCAGAAGTGAAGACCAAATGAAACGCCTTGCCTCAAAGCTTAAGCATCATATCCAGCTTTTAAGCGGGTTTGTCTTCCCGAAATTCACTTCTGAAAATGGAAGAGGCTATTATGCTGCCCTGCAGGAGGTCGCCGCTCTTTATTCTGTCACACTGTATGGGATGCCTATTTTAGAGACGAAGGAAATTATTTATAAAGAGTCGCGTATAGCAGAATTGCTCGGCATCAAAGAGATTCTTGATGATTACTATGAACTCGTTCTGAATGTTCGCCTTGGCGGAACGGATTTATCAGGATTATTCGGCATCAGAAGAAGCCGAGATACAACCATTTATGATATTTCCGTCATTCGTGACTGCATTACAGACATCATTAATGTGTTTGGAAGATGTGAAAAAGAATATGTCATTTCAGGACCCGTTTGGGAATATTTTGGCGGAGGCCAGCGGATTTTAAAGCCTCAAATCAGACAGACTCCTTTTCAGCAGGCATACGGCACCGAGGGTCTTGAGTTCAGAGCAAACCTGATCGACCGTTATGACGATGGATTAATCCATGAAATCGTCCTTGATAATACGAATGGCCTTGTAGGCAAGACCATTATTCATCCGCTGCATATTAAAATAGTAAACGCGCTGAATGCTGTGACAAAGGAAGAATATTTGGATGCATCATCAATCCTTGATCAGGCGCAATCTTATAACGGCGTCATCAGAAGTGAGTTTTCAAATAAAATGAACGAAATTAAACCCCATTACAATTGGGCGCGGAAAATCATCTTGAAATCAAAAATATACGGGGTGTTCCATGAGCAGCAATCATTTATTGACCTTATCAGCGAAACAACAAACGAACAATTATACATTTGATTTATTAGGAAAGCTTTCTGTGGAAATTGAATTGACAAGCAATCCGTATCTTCTTCCTTTGGAAAACCTGTTTTCAATGGCAGCACGGATTAATAAAAAAAGAGGCTTCTTATTTGTGAGCAAAGTCCTCGGCAAACATATTCCTGTTGATCCTGCGCTTGCTCTTTTAACTGGACAAGCTCTTGCAGCAAGATATATGGAGGTTGTACACGGAAAAACCCATCCTGAAAGAGACCAAATCCTTGCTGGATTAAACGGAGAAGCGATTCAAAAGAGTGAGTACCGCTGCACTTTAAATGATCAGGCTCTATTTATAGGATTTGCTGAAACAGCAACTGCCCTTGGACATGCAGTTTTTGAAAACTTTGAAAATGCTTCTTTTTTTCATACGACAAGGGAATTGGTATCTGGAATGGATTCCATAATTAATTTTGAAGAAGAGCACTCTCATGCGACCTCTCACCGCTGTTATGTGGACAAGAGTCTATTTGAAAATGACAGTCCGATCGTTTTAGTGGATGATGAAGTAACAACAGGGAAAACGGCTCTGAATATCATTGAATCTATCCAATCGAAGTATCCTCGCCGTGAATATACAGTCGTGTCTATTCTGGATTGGCGCTCAGAAGAGGACCAAAAAAGATTCAAAGAAACAGAAGAAAGACTTGGTGTTACGATTCATACTGTTTCTTTAATAACAGGTCTTATTTCAACAACCGGGAACCCGGTTGCAGAGAACCAGGCTGAAAAACGATCAGAACAGGTGTCTGAATCTGAGATAAATGAAATCTATATATCTGGTAATGATACGACTTCATATTCCTCTGAACTTCTTTCTGCACCCTATATAATACACACAGGCAGATTCGGTCTTTCAGATCAGGCGCAGCTTAGTGTCGATGATTTTTGTCAAAGCGCAGCAGCCAGGCTTCTTGAATTCCGTAAAGGAAAGAAAACGCTATGCCTTGGTACAGGGGAATTTATGTATGTGCCTATGAAAACGGCATCCTTTATGGGAGAAGGGATCTTCTATCAATCAACTACCAGAAGTCCGATTCATCCGGTTGACAGGGAAGATTACGCGGTGAAAAGCGGTTATCCTTTTACAAGCCCGGAAGACGGAGAAACGGCTAATTTCTTTTATAATGCAGAACAGGGTCAATACGATGAAGTCTTTGTCTTTTTTGAACGGGCTGTTTTAAGTGATCATATGAAATCAATGATGAACCAGCTGAAAAGAGTTTTTCCAATCATCAATCTCGTTTTTTTCAGTACAAACAAAAAAGGAAGTGCAGCAGATGAATAAGGTGGAGCAGCAATTGCCAAAACCGGCAGCAATGGGAAGCTACTCGGAGCAGGACGTTATTTTCTTATTAAAGGATCTGAGTCAGGTCAGCCTTGAAAAATCAACCTTAGAAAGAGAGCAGGCAGTTCAAAGCGGAACCCATTACTCAGAAATGCTACCGATTGAATACAAGCCGACAGATGAATATTTACAGCTTTTTCATCATTCTTTAGATATGTACAAACAGAAACTGGCGATTGCAGTAGGAACAGTTGCAGAGCGAATCCTTAAAGTGAAGGGGTGCAGCATCGTTCTTGTATCACTTGCAAGAGCAGGTACACCGATCGGCATTTTGATGAAGAGATATCTGCTGCAAACCTATAATCTTAACGTTCCTCATTATAGTGTTTCCATCGTCAGGGGCCGCGGGATTGATGAAAATGCGATAAGATATATTGCTCAGAATCATCCGAATGATCATGTACAGTTTGTGGACGGCTGGACTGGTAAAGGCGCTATTACGAGAGAACTGACAGAGGCTGTCGCCGGCTTCAACAGAAAATACGAAATGAATATCGATGATTCACTTGCTGTCTTGGCAGATCCTGGTTATTGCACGGAGATTTACGGAACTAGAGAAGATTTCTTAATTCCAAGTGCCTGCTTGAATTCTACCGTTTCAGGATTGGTCAGCAGGACCGTATTAAATGACCAGTTCATTGGATCTGATGATTTTCACGGGGCTAAATATTATTCTGAACTGCTTCCTGAGGATGTTTCGAATCACTTTATTGACGTTGTCGTCTCTGAGTTTTCACATGTTTCGAAAGAAATCGCCGAGCAAGTGTTAAAGCTTGAGGCAGAGGATAAAGAACCGACTTGGAAAGGCATCCAGGACATTAAACAAATTCAGGATGATTTCAGCATTGAAAATATTCACCATGTTAAACCTGGGGTCGGAGAAACAACACGTGTGCTTTTGCGCCGAATACCATGGAAAATTCTTGTGAAAGATTTAAACAATAAGGATCTTGAACACATTTTCCTGCTTGCAAAAGAAAGAAACGTACCGGTCATCGAATACAAGAACATGTCATATTCATGCTGCGGCATTATTAAGCCCCTAAACTAGGAGGAACAATCTGTGATTTTTGCAAGTGATCTGGATCAAACACTCATTTATTCAAGAAGGTCCTTCCGGGAGCCGGTGAGCGAATCTGATATTCGCCTGATCGAAACGCTCGAAGGTCAGGAAATTTCATTTATGACGAAAAAAGCCATTTCCATGCTGAAGGAAATTGCGGAGCAAATGACATTTGTGCCCGTAACTACAAGAACCCCCTCACAATACGAGCGCATCACTGTTTTCCAGGAAGAAATTATCCCAGGCTATGCGGTCACCAGTAACGGTGGACATGTATTCAAGAACGGGAAGCTCGACTCGGAATGGAAAGAGCATTTAGAAAACCTGATGAAAAATGAATGCACAAGTTTAGAAGAGGTTTCCCTCAAGTTTCAGGAGATTGCAGCAGATGATTGGGTGTTAAAACAAAAAAATGCTGAAAATCTCTTTCTATATAATATTATCGATCGCGCTCTCATTCCTGAAGTGCGTCTGCAGGAATTTATCCTGTGGCTGGATCGACATGGCTGGAAGCACTCTCTGCAAGGGAGAAAGCTTTACTTTGTACCAAAGCCGATCAACAAATGGGATGCCGTTGCTTATGTCAAAGAAGCAATTGGTGCAAAAACTGTTATTACTGCGGGGGATTCACTGCTTGATCTATGCATGCTTGAAGGAGCAGATCATGCCTTTTCACCGCTGCACGGAGAATTGGGCGAATCAAATACACGTTTAGTAGAAACGATTAAAAGAACGAACAAAAATGGGATTTTTGCCTCTGAAGAAATTTTGGAAAACATATTGGCGAAAGTAAGCCCGGAACCAGCTGAGTTGTAAAATAGAAATATTTACCTCGTGCTGGTACAATAATAACAAGGTGTTCCGATGTCAAATGGCTGCAAGATTGATTTTCTTTAGATATTATTGGAGTGAACGTATTGGTTACATTAGAAAAGAACCATACAAATTTATTGGATAAGAATATTATGAGTTCCACTCAGGCCTGCCGGGAATGGGGGATAGACAATTCTGCCCTGCGTAAACGGATTGATCAATTCCCTAAAGGCACCATTCGAAAATTCGGGAAAACATGGGTTGTAACGAGTGAAGGAATGCAGCACGTTTTTGGCGAAAAGAGAACAGGCAGATAGACTCTTTTCTGGAACGTTACATTTCTGCTCGAATGAAACGTAAGAATATAAAATAGATAGCTGGATGTGACTTTTGGGGGAGGGAAGAGAGATGATTCGAACATATCAGCCTGTAGCAGCGGCTAATCTTGAAACAGATTGGCAAGCGCTTCTTTTTCAGCCGTTATCCGAGCGCTCGGGATTTGTGAATACTCCCTCTGAAATGAAAATCCCTCAAATAGCCATTCGGATGCTTGGAACACCTTTAGTGGAAGATGAGTATTTTCAAATGCTCTATGATCTTGTTCATAACGAAGAACTTGACCTTCACTTTATCAGTGAAAATCTCGACAAAACGATTCCGCAGGAAAAATTCCAGGCGATTCAGAACTTATTAATACTGCATGGAAAAGAAAAACTGTCAGTGAACCGGTTTGTCGCTTTTATGGACCGTGACCAGCTGCTTCCAATGCTTAAAAATCCTGAATTGAACCGCCATTTGAGAGCTTGTGTCATCAAAGTGCTGACTCCTTTTTTCGAGGAGCGCAAGGATGAAACAGGAGATTTCAGAAGAGTCATTGTGGATCTTGTTAAATGGACATGGAATCATTTATATAAAGAACTTGAGAAAACTGCAAAGCAAGAAGACAGAATACCAGCATTTTTCTGGTATGGAAATGCGACGGCAAGCGAGCAATACTTTCTTACGTTCCTTATTCTTTTCGGCTGTGACGTCATCATTGCCCATCCGGAGGGAACAGATATAATGGCCGATGCAGATCCGGATGAAGCGATATGCAAGATCATTCGCTATCCGGGGACTCATCAACTGACAGCGTTTCCAAAAATAAGGCCTGAGCGAACTTCTACTATTGCTTATAAAGCATCGAAAGAAATAGACCAGGTACTTCATTCAGATGATTCCATGCTTTATAAGCCGTGGCAATTCAGAAATTATTCTCCTAATGCCATTACGCTGAAAACAACATACGACGAACTTTTCATTCTTATAAAAGAAAGAGCATTTTTAAGGCCGAATTTTGAAGTCCGGAACCAGACAGTGAATATACCGGCCATCTTTTCAAAAATTTTTGGGATGACAAAAAACCGGCGGGCTTACTGGAGCAAGATTCAGGACTTGGCCGATTATGAATATGCAGAGGTTATTAAACAATTTCCTTTTACTTGGGAAGCGAAAGGAAACCCTCACTTTCATTATCAAAATGCCCTGAGTGAAAAGCAGGAGCTCCAGGCTGAAAAAATGATGAACAGTCATTGGTGGAGATACAGCAACCTTCCAACCGGCCTGCAAAAGGGAATTGCTGAAGCAATCTCGAGATATTGCGCACATCCTAAATTGAAAAAACAAGATCAGGAAAGCTTATATGATCTGCAATTATATTTGTTTAATCAAGCTATGAATATTCCAAACAGCATGATTAAGCTGCTGCAGAATTTCGATTACTCTCAATATGTGCCGCGGGTTGTGCTTTACAATAATGAGAATAACGGCATCATGACACGTGCTGATGCAGCCATTCTGCTTTTAATGAATGAATTCGGACTGGATATCGTGATTTACAATCCGCCGGGTCATAATGACATAGAAAACTTTGTAGATGAACGATATTTTGACAGTCATTGGCTGGATGAAATGAGCTTTGGTGAAGCGTTTCAGGAGCCTTCGCGGCTGAAAAAATTCATCCGAAAAATGTTCTGATTTTATTATCGAGGGAGGATACCAACATGTCTCAAGTACCAGGACTGGGTAAAGTGGATCAAATGGAAGAGGTTCTGCAGCAAGGGCCGAACAATATGAAAGTGCAGCTGCAAAAAGAACCGGAAGTTCAAAAGCTTGCGCAAATGATTGACTACCGCAATCAAGTCGGCATGCTTGAATATGGAAAAGCGCCGGCGGATGAAATTTCCGCTTTTTCAGGAAAAATATTAAATACGATGCAGTCAAGCAGTATGGAAGAGTCAAGCGCTCTCCTCAAACATCTTGGCAAAATCATGGACCGCTTTGATCCAAAGGATTTTGCGGAAAATAAAGGGTTTATGAAGAAAATCTTTAACCGCGGTCAGAAAATGGTAGAGAAAATCATGTCCAAGTACCAGACGATGGGCGGGGAAATTGATAAAGTGTACATGGAAATCGTCAAATATGAAGATGAAATGAAGCGTTCAACCAATACACTAGAACAGCTGTATGAACAAAACTTCCAGTATTACATGGAGCTTGAAAAATATATCGTGGCCGGGGATATGAAAGCAGCTGAACTGAAGCAGCAGCTTCCGGCTTTAGAAACAAAAGCAGCATCAGGAGATCAGCTTGCACAAATGGAGCTTGATACAATGCGAAATGCGGTAGAAGTACTTGAACAAAGAGTTTATGACCTGGAGCTTGCCAAACAAGTTGCCTATCAGTCAGCGCCGCAAATTCGGCTTCTGCAAAGAGGAAATACAAAGCTGATAGGAAAAATCAACTCTGCTTTCGTCACAACCATTCCAATCTTTAAAACAGGTCTTATCAATGCTATTGCTGCAAAAAGACAGAAGCTTGTGGCCGATTCTATGAACGAGCTTGAAAAACGCACAAATGAAATGCTTGTCCGAAACGCTCAAAATATATCAAAGCAAAGTGTTGATATTGCAAGACTTTCAGGAAGTCCAAGCATTAAAATGGAAACAATCGAAGAAACCTGGAGCATTATCCTAAAAGGCATGCAGGAAACAAAGGCAATTGAAGATGAGAACAAACAGCTGCGCGAACAAGGCCGCGTCCGCCTTCAGGAGCTTCAGAACAACTTTAAACAAATCAAAAACAGCCGCTGAAAACTCGGGAATTCTTCCGAGTTTTTCTATGAAGATCTAAATTTTAATAGAAATGATGAAAATTATTCTGATTTATTACAAGGAAGAAGATTAAGGTAGCATAAAGTGTTAGAATTTGTTTATAATGAATGGTATGACTTGAATACATAGGATTCGGACGGTGCTATCAATCTCACTTCCGGATTTCTTATAGGGTGAGAAAAAACAGGCTGTCCAGCTGACAAAGCCGCTTGCGTTTTTTTTACCTCCAATAGATGAACGACGAGAAAGGGAGTGCCTCACTTTGAATATTTCACAATATTCCAAGGAACAGCTTAAAGAATTGTCAATGGTTGAAGTTGCATACGACCTGATGACAGAAAAAAAACAGCCATATCTTTTTAAAGATTTAGTAAAAGAGATCAGCCAAATAATCGGCTTGACTCAAAGCCAGGTTGAAGATAAAATTTCACAATTCTACACGGATTTGAATATCGACGGACGTTATATTTGTGTTGGGGAAAATACTTGGGGACTGCGCAGCTGGTACCCATATGAACAAATCGAAGAAGAGGTTGTGCCAGTCGCTAAGCCTAAGAAGAAAAAAGCGAAAAAAGCGGTTGCTGAAGACCTTGAAATTGATGATTTCGATGAAGTGGATGAAGAAGAATTAGAATATGATGACATCGAAGAGTACGAAGACGATACTGACGATGACCTTGATGACGACGACGATCTGGATGACGATGCAGAAGAAATCGATGAAGTCATTGAAGACGAAGAGTTCGATCTTGAAGAAGAAGAGTTGGAAGAAGACCTGGACGAGGATCTTGAAGAAGAAGAGGAAGAAGATTTATAATCATCTTGACTTTCAGGAACCAACTAGGTAGAATCTTATTTGGGCTCTTTAAAAGCAATACCTATGGATTTTATATACCATGCTCCCTTTCGTAAAGCGGAAAGGGAGCTTTCTTATTTTTACAAAGCGCGGATCAATTCCTGCTGGCCATATATAGGCAGCCGAAAGCTGGCATTTTTACTGCCGGGCAAGTTACTTCCGCTTTATTTATTTACAGGCGAGAGCAAGTTTGAGCATTCATGTCTAGCTCCAGCGCCTAGCTCCTCGGTCAGAACAGCCCCGTCAGTAAAGGCAAAAAGCGCCTTATCTGCCGGATCCTTATCTGCCTGTCGGAGCTGAACAAGGCGCTTCCGCTTTTCTTTATAGCCCCCAAACAAAACTTATAAAGTAAAATCGTTCCCATTAGATTGGGAATGTTTTCTTTTGTGCACATTAATCTTATACATCACTTGAAGGGAGAAGAACACATGACAAAGTATATTTTTGTTACAGGAGGAGTTGTATCCTCATTAGGAAAAGGGATTACAGCTGCATCTCTTGGACGTTTGCTAAAGAACCGCGGATTAAAGGTGACAATCCAAAAGTTTGATCCATACATCAACGTGGATCCAGGAACGATGAGTCCTTATCAGCATGGAGAGGTCTTCGTAACGGACGATGGTGCTGAAACAGACTTGGACTTAGGACACTATGAGCGTTTCATTGATATAAATTTAAATAAATACAGCAACGTAACAACTGGTAAAATTTACTCGTCTGTATTAAAGAAAGAACGCCGCGGCGATTACCTTGGCGGAACAGTGCAGGTTATTCCTCATATTACAAATGAGATCAAAGACCGTGTATTCCGTGCAGGAAAAGAAACAAATGCGGATGTTGTTATTACTGAAATCGGAGGAACGGTAGGGGATATCGAGTCACTTCCATTCCTTGAAGCTATCCGTCAAATGAAGAGCGACATTGGCCGTGACAATGTCATGTACATCCACTGTACACTTGTTCCTTACATCAAAGCTGCTGGCGAAATGAAAACAAAGCCGACACAGCACAGTGTAAAAGAACTAAGAAGCTTGGGCATTCAGCCAAACGTAATCGTTCTTCGTACAGAAATGCCAATTTCACAGGACATGAAGGACAAAATTGCCTTATTCTGTGATATTGATACAAACGCAGTTATTGAATGCCGTGATGCAGATACTCTTTACTCCATCCCATTGGCACTTCAAGAACAGCATCTTGACCAAATCACTTGCGATCACTTAAAACTTGATTCACGCGAACCTGAAATGTCTGAGTGGATCGAGCTAGTTCAAAAAGTAACGAACCTGTCTAAAACAGTTCGCATTGCAATCGTCGGTAAATACGTAGAGCTTCAAGATGCTTACATTTCCGTTGTTGAAGCGTTGCGTCATGCAGGCTATGCATTTGATGCAGACATCAGCATCAAATGGATCAATGCTGAAGAAGTAACAGCATTGAACACAGAAGAGCTGCTTTCAGACGTGGATGGAATCCTTGTTCCAGGCGGATTCGGAGATCGCGGCGTAGAAGGGAAAATCCTTGCAACTCAATATGCTCGTGAGAACAAAGTGCCATTCTTTGGAATCTGTCTTGGCATGCAAGTAGCTTCAATTGAATATGCACGCAATGTTCTTGGACTGCAGGGTGCACATTCATCAGAGCTTGATCTTGCAACACCATACCCGGTTATTGACTTGCTTCCAGAGCAAAAAGATATCGAGGACCTTGGCGGCACACTTCGTCTTGGACTTTACCCGGCTAAGCTTGATCCAGCATCACGTGCATTTGAGGCATATCAGGATGAAGTAATCTATGAGCGTCACCGTCATCGCTATGAGTTCAACAATGAATACCGTCAAGCAATGGAAGACGCAGGATTCATCTTCTCAGGTACAAGCCCTGACGGCAGACTGGTTGAAATCATCGAATTAAAAGATCATCCTTGGTTTGTGGCATCCCAGTTCCACCCGGAATTTACATCAAGACCAACAAGACCGCAGCCATTATTCCGTGAATTCGTGAATGCATCATTGATGGCTTCTGAAAAATAAATATGAGAAAACCCCTGACAGCTGAGCTGTCAGGGGTTTTTTGTCTTAGCTAACAGAGGATTTTGATGTTCCCGTGTTGTCCCAAGATAAATTTTGGCTAGTCAAGGCCAATTCTCAGAAATTAGAAAAAGTGCACAATTATTAAATGTAGCGGATAGTTCGAAAAAATGGCCGGCTAAATAAAACTCAAAATCGGCTAATAAAAACAGAAAACTGGCTATAATTTATACCTTTTCCGCTAATAAAAGGGCGATTTTCGCTGAAAACTGTTTCTGCATGTTTGGAAGATGCAGCAGATTTCGTTTTTCTGCGAGGGCAAAGCCTCCTTTCGGCACCGCATGTCTATTCATACTCACTAAGTATCTCTTTTAGTGTAAAACTCAGTGCATAATAGGCAAATAGCGATGTCATTAAAGCAGGATAGCCATAGCGGCTGCCATCCTCATCCGGAATCAGACCCTTTTTCAGCTTTGAATCAATATGAACATCCACAAGCTCATCAAGACCTGCATCTTCATCCTTCATCAAGCATGATACGCCGACTGTGCCGGCGCCGATTTCTTGCAGCTTCAGAGCAAGCTCTATCGCCTTCAGGTCATTCGACCGATGGGTAAACAGCAGCACGCGGTCTGCATCTGTTAGCTTATTCATTGAGCCGTCCTCAAGAAACAAAGATTTTGCACCAGGCAGGGGCTCAGCGCTTAACACCGCTTCACCAGTAATGCCGCCAAGTTCATCAAACCCATGTATATATATAGTGCCGCTTCCGACTGCAGCCTGTGCAAGCAGTCTTGCGCCGTCCTCTATTGCAGACTCTTCCTGCTCATGGATCCGGCTGAAGTGGCCATTCAATTGTGTCATGAAAATTTTCATCATAGAAAAAACACTCCTTTACATCCATTATTATAACGAATAATAATTAGAACTCCTAACAGGGCATTTCAGAATTTGTCGATAAAGTTCTTCTTATTTAAGCAGGAATAAGAATACGCAGAACCGAATAAATATCGTATGTTTCAGCGGACTGTCTTATACTAGGGAGAAAGCTCTCCGCAGGTTTAAGTAAACATAGCTGTTTTCGCATAGATTGTTGTTTCGCAGTAAAACTACGTATATAAAATGGTTTTCGTGCTCTTTGCCAGTTAAGCATTAGAGTCTTAAAAGTGCGGTGAGCACCTTAAATATCATTTGAAAGCAACAAGGATTCAGAAAAGAGCTTAAATAGAAATGGTCGGCAGTTTTTGCTGAATAATCCTAATATGAAGAGGTGCAGGGACATGAATGAAAAAATATTAATTGTGGACGATCAGTATGGAATCCGAATTTTGCTGAATGAGGTTTTTCAAAAAGCAGGATATCAGACATTCCAGGCGGCAAATGGCTTTCAGGCTTTGGAAATTGTTGACAAGCATAAACCGGATTTAGTGCTTTTAGATATGAAAATTCCTGGAATGGATGGAATTGAAATCCTAAAACGCATGAGGGTGGTTGAGCCTGACATCCGCGTTATCATTATGACTGCATATGGCGAGCTCGATATGATTCAGGAAGCGAAAGACCTTGGAGCGCTTACGCATTTCGCAAAACCATTTGATATAGATGAGATTCGTGATGCTGTGAGAAAGTACATTCCAATCAGATCAAATTAAATATTTTACAGAAAATTCAGATTTATGTCGAAAAGTTGCCGTTTCTCTCATAAGTTGGTATGCTAGTTAATGAGAAAAGCCCGTATATCATTTCATCAGATTACATACATTGCAATCGTTCTGGTCATGCTAGATGTTACGTAAGCTTTTCGGTTTAGCAAATTAGCTGCATAGGGAGGATATTTCGACATGCCTTTAGTATCAATGACAGAAATGTTGAATAAAGCAAAAAGCGAAGGTTACGCTGTAGGTCAATTTAACCTGAACAACCTTGAGTTCACTCAAGCAATTCTTCAAGCTGCTGAAGAAGAAAAATCACCTGTAATCCTTGGTGTATCTGAGGGCGCTGCACGTTACATGAGCGGCTTCAAAACAGTTGTTAAAATGGTAGAAGGACTTATGGAAGACTTGAAAGTGACTGTTCCAGTTGCGATTCACCTTGACCATGGTTCAAGCTTTGAAAAATGTAAAGAAGCAATCGATGCTGGATTCACTTCAGTTATGATTGATGCTTCTCACCACCCATTTGAAGAAAACATCGAAACAACAGCTAAAGTTGTGGACTATGCTCATTCAAAAGGCGTTTCTGTTGAAGCTGAGCTTGGAACTGTCGGCGGACAAGAGGATGACGTAATTGCTGAAGGCGTTATTTACGCTGATCCTAAAGAGTGCGACGAAATGGTAAAACGCACAGGCATCGACTGCCTTGCTCCAGCACTTGGATCAGTACACGGCCCTTACAAAGGCGAGCCTAACTTAGGTTTCAAAGAGATGGAAGAAATTGGTAACCTTACAGGTATGCCTTTAGTTCTTCATGGCGGAACTGGTATCCCAACACACGATATCAAAAAAGCGATCTCTTTCGGTACAGCTAAAATCAACGTTAACACTGAAAACCAAATCGCTTCTGCAAAAGCAGTTCGCGAAACATTAGCAGCTAAGCCTAACGAATACGATCCACGTAAATACTTAGGACCTGCACGCGATGCAATTAAAGCTACAGTTGCAGGCAAAATGAAAGAATTCGGTTCTGCTGGCAGAGCTTAATTTTTCAAAAAAAGATAAAACCGCCTTTGATACACTTCAGAAACGATAAGGCGGTTTCTCTTTCAATAATAAGTAAGCGTAAACAAGATCAATTTTTCTGATATCTTAGGAGGATGGCAGAATGTTATTTTTCATTGATACGGCAAATGTCGAAGAAATAAAAGAAGCACAGTCTCTTGGAATTTTATCAGGTGTTACAACGAATCCGAGTTTAGTAGCAAAAGAAAATGTATCCTTTCATGATCGCCTAAGAGAAATCACAGCAATCGTCTCAGGTTCAGTCAGTGCAGAAGTTATTTCCTTAAAGGCAGAGGAAATGATTGACGAGGGCAAGGAGCTTGCTGAAATTGCACCGAACATCACAGTGAAAGTTCCAATGACGCCAGACGGCTTGAAGGCTGTCAAAGCTTTAACAGACCTTGGCATTAAAACGAATGTTACACTGATTTTCAATGCAAATCAGGCATTGCTTGCTGCAAGAGCCGGTGCTACATATGTATCACCATTTGTGGGCCGATTGGATGACATTGGACAAAATGGCATGGAGCTGATTTCTACAATCTCGCAAATGTTTGATATTCACGGAATCGAATCTCAAATCATTGCAGCATCCATCAGACATCCAATGCACGTGACAGAAGCAGCTCTTCACGGTGCACATATTGCCACTATTCCATTCAACGTCATTAATCAGCTTTGCAAGCATCCTTTAACAGATCAGGGAATCGAAAAGTTTTTAGCAGACTGGAATAATCGTATACAATAGATTGCAATGACTATAGACTTAATGAATGGCAAGCATAGTGCTTGCCATTTGTCTCTTAAATTAAGAATCTTCTATTCGCTTATAAATTCCCCCTGCCAAATGACCTCTTCATTAAATTAAATGGTATCTAAAAAAATTTCATATGTCATAATGAATAAAAGAAAAAAAATCTTGAACTTGTATTCTTTGCCGCATTAATGGAAAATATTTGTTGAAAAGAGATCTTTTCCAGAGTCTCTTTCATTTTTAATCGTGCAGGTTAGGGTTTTTAGACTTAAGAACCACCATTTTAATCTCATAACACGATGGCTTTTAGCTTGAGCAATAAGCCAACTTCTCTGAGAAAGGAGACTATCATGGAAAAGTTAAAAATAGCAGGCGGATATCCTTTAAAAGGAACGGTTAATATAAGCGGTGCCAAAAACAGTGCGGTTGCATTAATACCCGCTACCATCCTTGCGCAATCACCCGTGACGATTGAAGGTTTACCCGATATTTCGGATGTACATATTTTAAAAGGGCTTCTCGAAGAAATTGGAGGGACAGCTGAATTTAAGGATAACGAAATGTATGTGAATCCGGCAGAGATGATCTCCATGCCTCTTCCAAGCGGGAAGGTCAAAAAGCTGCGCGCTTCCTATTATTTAATGGGTGCGATGCTTGGACGTTTTAAAAAGGCAGTTATCGGTTTGCCTGGAGGATGCCACCTTGGGCCTCGACCAATTGATCAGCATATTAAAGGTTTCGAAGCTTTAGGGGCACAGGTAACAAATGAACAAGGTGCCATCTATTTGCGCGCTGAGGAATTAAAAGGTGCACGAATCTATTTGGACGTTGTAAGTGTTGGTGCAACCATTAATATTATGCTTGCTGCTGTGCTTGCAAAAGGACAGACGATTATTGAGAATGCAGCAAAAGAGCCGGAGATTATTGATGTTGCTACGCTTTTATCCAGCATGGGCGCAAGAATAAAAGGCGCAGGTACAGATGTCATCCGCATTGATGGTGTTGAAAGTCTTCATGGCTGCAGACACTCCATTATTCCGGACAGAATTGAAGCTGGAACGTATATGATTATCGGGGCAGCAATGGGTCAGGAAGTGCTGATTGATAATGTAATTCCGCTTCACCTTGAATCTCTCATTGCCAAATTCAGAGAGATGGGCATCCACGTTGAAACAAATAATGATCAGATCTGGATTGTCGGCGGCCAGAAGGAACTAAAAGCAGTAGATATTAAAACGCTTGTTTATCCAGGTTTTCCGACAGATCTGCAGCAGCCATTTACATCCTTGTTAACGAAGTCTTCTGGGACAAGTGTTGTGACGGATACGATCTATTCTGCGCGCTTTAAGCATATTGATGAATTGCGCCGGATGGGAGCAAAGATTAAGGTGGAAGGCAGATCAGCGATTGTGTCAGGGCCAACAAAGCTTCAAGGCGCCAAAGTAAAGGCGAGCGATCTTCGCGCAGGGGCTGCATTGGTAGCAGCCGGTTTGATTGCAGAAGGAGTGACAGAGGTCACGGGTCTCGAGCACATTGACCGCGGCTACAGCCAGCTTGAAGAAAAGCTGACAAGCCTCGGGGCAACAATTTGGCGTGAAAAGCTGACAGAACAGGAAATTGAGCAGCTGCAAAGCTCATAAATAAAGGCTGATTTTGCAGAGGTAGTTGCTTTCCGTATTTAATTTTCTCACGTATAGAGGTATATATCGTGCTCTTTTTCAAATATAAGCAACAATAATTATGAAAAGAGTTTAGATAAATAAAAATCACAGCATGGGATACATGGGAGGAACCAACAATGGAGAGAAGTTTATCGATGGAACTGGTCCGCGTAACGGAGGCAGCAGCACTTGCTTCTGCACGCTGGATGGGAAGAGGCAAAAAAGATGAAGCTGATGATGCAGCAACATCCGCAATGAGAGACGTATTTGATACCATTCCGATGAAAGGCACAGTTGTAATCGGAGAAGGCGAGATGGACGAAGCGCCAATGCTCTACATCGGCGAAAAGCTTGGGACAGGCTATGGACCGCGTGTAGACGTTGCTGTTGATCCGCTTGAGGGCACAAATATCGTTGCATCAGGAGGCTGGAATGCACTTGCAGTCATTGCAATTGCAGATCACGGAAATCTTCTGAATGCACCGGATATGTACATGGATAAAATTGCGGTTGGACCTGAAGCAGTAGGCTGCATTGATATTAATGCTCCAATCATCGATAACTTAAAGGCTGTTGCAAAAGCAAAGAATAAAAACATTGAGGATGTCGTTGCAACGATCTTAAACCGTGAAAGACACGAGCATATCATTAAAGAGCTTCGAGAGGCTGGCGCCCGCATTAAGCTGATCAATGATGGCGACGTTGCTGGTGCGATCAATACAGCATTTGATCATACGGGTGTAGATATCCTGTTTGGATCAGGCGGTGCGCCTGAGGGCGTATTGGCAGCAGTGGCGCTAAAGTGCCTTGGGGGAGAAATCCAAGGCAAACTGCTCCCGCAAAATGATGAAGAACGCGAAAGATGCGAAAAGATGGGTCTAGACGTTAACAAGGTTCTCCTCATGGAAGACCTGGTAAAAGGCGAAGATGCCATTTTTGCTGCAACAGGCGTTACTGACGGGGAACTCCTTAAAGGGGTTCAGTTCAAAGCTTCTATCGGAACAACTCAATCACTTGTTATGCGTGCAAAATCAGGAACTGTTCGTTTTATTGACGGCACACACAGCTTAAGCAAAAAACCAAATCTAGTAATGAAATAAACCACAATAATGAAAAAAGCAGAGCGGCTTCGGCTGCTCGCTTCTTTTTTGTAGAATAATCTAAGGTCTGTGCAAGCCGTTTCAGCTTTTCTGGGTTTATTTCAAAATCATTTCAATGTGTGAAATATATTGATTAAATTCAGCAAATAAGGTAAAACTAAAGAGTGCTGCGTAAATGAAAGATTATCTTTCACACTGCTTTTCCTACTTCAAGCCTATCTTCTATTTCTTCTCTATATCTGATCCATTTTCTAATTTTTTACGAATATAGATGGAAGAACCAATGTTTTTTATAATTTAAAAAGTGTGGTGTTGACATGAGCGAGGTTTCAATTTCCAATCTCGAACATATGAAATTAAAAGAGTTATATGAACTTGCGCGTCATTATAAAATTTCATATTACAGTAAACTGACAAAAAAAGAATTGATCTTTGCCATTTTAAAAGCAAACGCTGAACAAGAGGACTTATTGTTCATGGAAGGCGTTCTTGAAATTATTCAATCAGAGGGATTTGGGTTCTTAAGACCTATCAATTATTCCCCGAGTTCTGAAGATATCTATATTTCAGCTTCGCAAATCCGCCGTTTTGATTTAAGAAACGGAGACAAGGTTTCCGGTAAAGTGCGTCCGCCGAAGGAAAATGAACGCTATTACGGATTGCTTCACGTAGAGGCAGTAAATGGGGACGACCCTGAATCTGCAAAAGAGCGTGTTCATTTTCCGGCTTTGACACCGCTGTACCCGAACAGACAAATTATTCTTGAAACAAAACCAAATGACCTTTCGACACGCATCATGGACGTGATTGCTCCTGTTGGATTTGGACAGCGCGGACTAATCG
This sequence comes from Metabacillus hrfriensis, assembly GCF_030127205.1. NCBI lineage: Bacteria > Bacillati > Bacillota > Bacilli > Caryophanales > Bacillaceae > Metabacillus > Metabacillus hrfriensis. The sequence continues at coordinate 4,861,955 of NZ_CP126116.1, read as the reverse complement.
TTGCTCCTCCTAAAGCGGGTAAAACGATGCTATTAAAAGAAATCGCTAACAGTGTGACAACGAATCATCCTGAAGCTGAATTGATCGTTCTTCTTATCGATGAGCGTCCCGAGGAAGTAACGGATATTGAACGTTCTGTAGCGGGCGATGTCGTGAGCTCAACATTTGATGAAGTTCCTGAGAACCATATCAAAGTTGCAGAGCTCGTACTTGAACGTGCAATGCGCCTTGTCGAGCATAAGAAAGACGTCATCATCCTTATGGACAGCATCACTCGCCTTGCGCGTGCTTATAACCTTGTTATTCCGCCAAGCGGACGTACGCTGTCAGGCGGCATCGATCCGGCTGCGTTTCACCGTCCGAAGCGGTTTTTTGGAGCGGCAAGAAACATTGAAGAAGGCGGCAGCCTGACAATTCTTGCAACAGCTCTAGTAGATACAGGTTCACGTATGGATGATGTGATTTATGAGGAGTTTAAAGGAACGGGCAACATGGAACTTCACCTTGATCGTTCTCTTGCTGAAAAACGCATCTTCCCGGCAATCGATATCCGCCGTTCTGGAACGCGTAAAGAAGAATTGCTTATTCCTAGAGAGCATCTTGAAAAACTTTGGGCGATCCGCAAATCAATGTCAGATTCACCTGACTTTGCTGAAAAATTCCTTAAAAAATTGCGTAATTCAAAATCCAATGAAGAATTCTTCAGCATTTTGGATGCTGAATGGAAAGCGGCAGGTGTCTCGGGAAAACGATTGTAAATTTTATTCCGAACTAGTTGCAAATAAATTGGAAGCTTGTTATAATTTTTTTATGTGCTTTTCCGGAAGTCAATCTTCTGGAATTGATAACTCTGTTTCGACAAACGATTCAGGGCGGAAGGAGATGAAACGGAATGAAAGCAGCTATACATCCTAACTACAAAAAAGTTATGGTTAAATGTGCTTGTGGAAATGAATTTGAAACTGGTTCTGTAAAAGACGAGGTGCGCATCGAGGTTTGCTCTGAGTGCCATCCATTCTACACAGGACGTCAAAAATTCGCTTCTGCTGACGGTCGTGTTGATCGCTTCAACAAAAAATACGGTCTTAAATAATCATAGATTAAAGGAAACAGGCAAGATTTCTGTCTTGCCTGTTTTTTTACGCCATTTCCCGCGAATTCTTGGGAAAAACAGCCATAATAAGAGTGGAATAAGCACTTTTACATATGGATTCATACGAGACTTATAAACCGCTGCGGTTTATTTTACGATAGAAATGTGACGTCATAAAGGGCGCTCAACCATAGAAACAGGTTTAATCATGAAGGGAGAGGCCGTTTTCATGTATGTTATGAAACAAAGCGGGTGGCTTGAGGTCATCTGCGGAAGCATGTTCTCGGGGAAATCTGAAGAGCTGATCAGAAGAGTCCGCCGGGCGCAATTTGCCAAACAGCAAGTTAAGGTGTTTAAGCCCGCCATCGATAATCGCTACAGTGACGAAGAGGTTGTTTCACATAATGGGACTGCGATGATCAGTCATGCCGTTGCCTCTTCAAGTGATCTATTTAAATATATTACACCCGAAACAGACGTTATCGCTGTTGATGAGGTTCAATTTTTTGATGAAGGAATTGTGGATGTTGTCACAACGCTTGCCAATCAAGGATACCGTGTGATTGCTGCAGGACTTGATCAAGATTTCAGAGGAGAGCCATTCAGCACAGTTCCAGCACTAATGGCTGTCGCTGAGCTCGTAACAAAGCTTCAGGCTGTCTGCTCTGTTTGCGGATCTCCTGCAAGCCGAACCCAAAGACTGATTAATGGCAAACCGGCATCGTACAACGATCCAATCATTCTTGTCGGTGCATCTGAATCGTACGAGCCAAGATGCCGCCATCATCATGAAGTACCTGAAAAACCTGTAAAAGCATTTCGAAGTGAACAGGAAACTCAGAACTTATAATAAAACACCAAAGCTGCCGATAATTTTTATCAGGCAGCTTTTTTTATGAGGAATTTGGGCACCTTAAAAATGGAGGTGTTCATAATGAAAGTTGTTTGGATGGTCATTATATTGCTTTTACTGGGAGCGTGTTCAAATCCAAGCGGGAAGTCCGAAATTCAGCCTGAGTCGCATAAAGGCAGTGAGCTGAAACAAACAGGGGAAGGGGTATCAAATGAACGCGGAACAACGGAACAGAACCCCAACTTTTTAAATCTGTCAAAAAACCGCGAGCAAAACGAAGATGAAATGGATAAACTTCAAGAAGCCATCCGGAATGACAAGTCTCTTAAAATCGACAACGTCACGATGAATGGAAACACAATTTGGGTGGATGTAGCATCTGATTCAGAACTCACAGAGGATGAAAAACAAAAGAAGCAGGCAGAACTTCAAACAAAAATGCAGAATATCATTCCGCGTTACGATATTAAAGTGAATCTTGAAACAAAATAAAAACTCGTTTCTGAGTAAACGAGTTTTTTCATGCTAGAAACTGAAGATGGAGCTGATCAGATTTCTGCGCTTTTGTTTTTTAGGTGCTTTGATATGATCGAAAACAAGAGGATGCTGGGCAGGCTGCTTATCTTTTTGTTTTTCGAAGCTTTCAATCTTAGCTTCCAGTTCAGCGATTCGCTCGTTTAATTCCTCAATTTCCCTGCGGTGCTGCAAAAGCTGGTATGAGACAACACTGTCTGCTTTGCTGTTTACTTTTTGATCAAGCTCAGCAATCTTTTGCAATAGTTCATCGAAATCAGGATCGGATTCAGCTGCTTCTGTTTTCATAATTCCTTTTCTAGGAGATTTCTTTTCCGCAACCTTTACTTCATGAAAAAGGATCCCCTGATTTAATTGATCTTTAATATCCCTTAAGGTATTAATATCTTCATCTGTAAACAAATAATGGCCGAGCTCATTCCGTTCCATCTGCAAATTCAGCTGCTTTACCCAGCGCTGTACGGTTTTCGGCGACACACCCAATAACTTCGCGACCTGGCTTGTATTCATCTTTTTCCCCCTATCTTAATCGATCCGAAACATACGAAACACGATAATCAACATGTTCGATAAGGGGAAGATGCATCCCTTCTATGCAGACAAAAGAAGAATGGATTCGTCAAAGAAAGTGAAGATTTTACGATTTGTGACTCGCTGTTTCGACGGGATCCTCATATAATTCCAGCGGCAATCCATCTGGATCCTGGAAAAAGGTGAAGTGTCTGTTTGTGAAGGGATCAACCCGTATCGGCTCTGTTTCGATTCCCAGTTTACTCAAATGACTCACTGTCTCATGAATATTTTCAATAGAAAAAGCCAGATGTCTAAGGCCTGCTGCTTCTGGGCGTGAAGGACGTTCCGGGGGTGATGGAAAAGAGAACAGCTCAATTTGAGTGTGATCTCCAACAGCCAGATCCAATTTATACGAATCCCTTTCGGCACGGTAAAATTCATGGATTACTTCAAATCCAAGCTTATTCACATAAAAGTCCTTTGACAAGGCATAATCGGTACATATAACGGCAACATGATGCACTTTTCTTATTTTCATTTTTCTTCCCTTGCTTTCTGTAGTTTTAAGAATGTATTAGATTTTTCGATTCGACGGCAAGCGTAATGAATCCGTCAGTAAAGCCAATAAGCGTCTTTTCTGCCGAATCCTTATTTGTCTGCCTGCACTAAACGGGCGTTTGCACTTTTCTTAGTCAATTTGCTTTTGACGCTTGGGTTAACCTATACTATAATTATAACGTTATGGACGAAAATTGAGGTGAATAACGTGTTAGATCGCTTACAATCCGTAGAAGACCGCTACGAAAAATTAAATGGGCTGCTGATGGATCCTGATATTATCAGCGATTCTAAGAAGCTTCGTGAATATTCAAAAGAACAATCTGACCTGCAGGAAACTGTTGAAGTATACCGTGAATATAAATCTGTGAAAGAGCAGATCGATGACGCAAAAATCATGCTTGATGACAAGCTTGATGCAGATATGCGCGAAATGGTGAAAGAAGAGCTTTCTGAGCTTCAGGCACAGGAAAAAGGGCTCTCTGAACGTTTGAAAATCCTTCTTGTTCCAAAAGATCCGAACGATGACAAAAACGTAATCATGGAGATTCGCGGTGCAGCAGGCGGAGACGAGGCAGCCTTATTTGCAGGCGATCTTTACCGCATGTATAGCCGTTTTGCTGAAGCCCAAGGCTGGAAAACAGAAGTGATGGAAGCAAACTCAACAGGAGTCGGCGGCTACAAAGAGATCATTTTCATGATCAACGGAAGAGGCGCATTCTCAAAGCTGAAATATGAGAATGGGGCACACCGTGTACAGCGCGTTCCTGAAACAGAATCAGGCGGAAGAATCCATACTTCAACAGCTACCGTTGCATGCTTGCCGGAAGCAGAAGAAGTAGAGATTGAGATCCATGAAAAGGACATTCGTGTAGATACATTCACATCAAGCGGACCGGGCGGACAAAGTGTAAACACGACAATGTCAGCTGTTCGCTTAACGCATCTTCCAACAGGAACAGTCGTTTCATGTCAGGATGAAAAATCCCAGATCAAAAACAAAGAAAAAGCAATGAAAGTATTGCGAGCACGCGTTTATGATAAATTTCAGCGTGAAGCACAGGCTGAATACGACCAAACCCGCAAGCTTGCGGTCGGTACGGGTGACCGATCAGAACGGATCCGCACGTATAACTTCCCGCAAAACCGTGTAACAGACCACCGCATTGGCCTGACGATCCAAAAGCTTGATCAGATTCTGCAAGGGAAACTTGATGAGTTTGTCGATGCTCTTATCGTTGAAGATCAATCGAGCAGACTCGATCAGGCAGACCAGTAAGCGTGATTAAGATATATGAAGCCCTGAAGTGGGCTTCTTCTTTTTTGGCGGAGGCAGAACGGGATCACAATGCGGGGGAACTCCTTCTGCGCCACCACTTAAATATGAGCCGTGCAGAAATGCTGGCTAACCTTAGAACGGATCTTCCTGACGGGGGCTGGGAAAGCTTTAAAACAGATATAAATCGTCATGCTGAAGGGATACCCGTTCAGCATATGATCGGATCAGAAGAATTTTACGGCCGCTCATTTGTGGTTAACAAAGAAGTCCTCATACCTCGACCGGAAACCGAGGAGCTGGTAGAAGGAATTTTGTTAAAAGCAAAATACTTGTTTAATGGATATGCTTCAGTGGAAGCAGCGGATATCGGGACAGGGAGCGGTGCCATTGCTATTTCCCTTGCTTTGGAAAATTCAATGTTCAAGCTAAGAGCGGTCGATATTGCACCCGAATCACTTGAAGTCGCTCAGCTGAATGCGAAAAATCTTGGAGCAGAGGTCCAATTTTTACACGGAGATCTGTTATCCCCGATTTTAAATAGCGGCAAAAAGCTTGATGTCGTCGTGTCTAATCCGCCTTACATCCCGGATGCTGACATTTTGGAGCTGTCTCCAGTTGTGAAGGACCATGAACCCCTTCGCGCACTGGCAGGCGGCGAGGACGGACTGGATTTCTACCGCAGACTCGCCGCAGAAATTCCACACGTTATCAACGAACGCGCCCTGATTGCATTCGAAGTCGGAGCAGGACAAGGCGAAGATGTAAAAGCTTTGCTGCTGGACAAGCTGCCGCATGCAGAAGCAGAAGTAAAATACGATATAAACGGTAAAGATCGCATGGTATTTGCTGTAGTGAATGGAACGTCTCAGTGATGAGGCGTTTTTGTTTTGTTTAGTGGGAGGAGATGGTATTTGCGGTGGCGGTAGGAGCCTATGGTTTCGAGCTTTAATTGTTTCAGAAGATATACAGCAGTTGAAACAGAAGAGATTTTTAGAAATTTACGTAATTCTTGATTGGTGATGATAGCGGAAATTAGAAGACTATAATCATCTAATGCTGCCACATGGGCATTCTTACTCGAGATTTTGCAACTTGAACAGATCCAAGAACCATTTACTCTGTGCATCTCAAGGTTTTTACAATTCGGGCATAGAATACCTCTAAGAAGATCTTTATCCTCTAATTGAAAGTGAGACAGAATATCTGGATTATGAGGAGAATGCAGTTTTAATAGTAAACGGGAAAGTTTATTTATCTCTCTGGTACTTAGCACATCATCTTTCACTCGCAGATTGATATGTTCAATTTTTGAGTGAAGATGTGAAGCGTGGATCACTTTTCTTGTTACTTCGTCTGAATATGCTGGAATCGATTTAATAAGGGTTGCAGGATTACTTATAACAATTAGGGGATAAATAGGAAGTGAGGGGATATGATTAGAAACTAGCCATTGATGCAAATGGTTTTTCTGACGTTTTACTTGGGTGATAGGATCTGGAAATGCTTCTTCTCTACCATTTAAAGCCCTAATCAGTTGATGAAACTTTTGATCAAAGCACAATGTTCCGTTCATATTTTTTATCTCAAGTATGACAATATAGCTGCTTGTCAGTAATAAAATATCCATTTGAAAATACTCATTATTACTATGCTGGAGCCTTACATCATGAAAAATAAAAAATCTCTTTTCATCCAATGAATTTAAATAGTAGTCAATTGACTTTTCACCTCGAAATCCAGCTCGAATTTTGGCATATTCCTCTTCGATTTTACTTCTTCTTGGATGATTTACCGGCAATCTTCTAAGAAGTGCCTCTAGTTTTCTTAATTTAATTGGTATTTCACGTTCCTTTTTTATCAATGGGATGCTCCTTTTATTTTAGTCTTTTTTTATTTCTGCAGAAGATGTTAGAATCCTTCTTCTTCTGCAAATTAGGATTTTCATAGATGGTATTTAACTTTTCTATAGGTGAATTATTCAATTTATCCGACATTTATATTCATTTTTACTTGAAAATTAGCTTTTACTAAATGCCGCTGGCTAATTAGTCATAGATGCAGCTAAAAATATGAAAGAAATTCAGGCTGCATCAGGAACCAGACTTGGATGAGAAGTGCCCAACTCATAAAGACCGCCATCCAATTAGCAAAAAACCATCCCCAACTCGCAGAAATCACATTTCAATTCACACAAATGGCAGTCTAACTCGCAATCAGATTTTTCAGCAAAAAAATAGATTACTAGTCTCAAAAAACTAGTTTAAGAATCTAAATCCCTGTCCATACTGTTTCCTAGAAGGGGATGGTGAGGGAAATGAAGAAACAGCATATCGCATTTATCTATATTTTATTATTATTACTTGGTGCAATAATGAACGTATATAAAGAACCGCTTTCGGCTGAAGCCGAGCAGCAGGGATCGGAACCGGTTGTGATTCCGGAAGAGGCGATTCGTCTCCGTATTTTGGCCAACAGCGATTCTGATGAGGATCAGGCTTTAAAACGCAAAATCCGCGACGAAGTGAATAAAGAGATTACGGTTTGGGTTGAGAAGCTCACTTCTATAGAGGCGGCACGTGAATTAATTCAGTCAAGACTTCCTGAGATTGAGAAAATTGTTCAGTCTGTTTTAGTGAAAGAGAACAAGGAGCAGGAATTCAGCGTTGATTTTGATAATGTCAGTTTTCCGACAAAGATGTATGGCAGCTATATTTACCCGGCAGGTGACTATGAGGCAATTCTGATCACGCTCGGTGAAGGGAAAGGGGCCAACTGGTGGTGCGTGCTGTTTCCGCCGCTTTGCTTCCTTGATTTTTCTAACGGACAAGCTGTCCAGGCAGCTGAGATAGAAGAAGAGGACAAAAGTGCAGAAGCTGATAAAACGTCCGAAGAGCTTAGTGCTCTAATTGTAGATGAAGAAGAAGAAAAAGAAGAAGTAGAAGTCAAATTCTTTCTGGTTGAATGGTTTTCGAACTTATTCTCATGATGGACTTAAGGGAAAATCCTTAAGTCTTTCTTTTTTTTCTAGTAGTAAGAAATGATAAAAATTTGTGCTTTGATCCTCAACAAATCCGGCATAATAGTCAAACCCGGACTTTTCTGCCGGAAACTTATCTGTCTTACGGAGCTAAACGGGTGCTTTCACTTCTCTTATTATTGAGTGCATAAAATTCATTCCCCGTCATAGATTTGAAGTAGAAAAGAAAAACGGGGTGAAATGATGTACTATCAATTGCGAATTGCAGAGAAAAAAGATGTACAAGCCATAAAATCATTTATCGAAAAAGCGGGTTTGATCTCTGATGGAATAGAGGACATTGCCGAATACTTTGTCGTATTGGAAAGTGATGAAAATACAATCGTTGCAAGCTTGGGAATTGAACCTGTGAATGGAGACGGTTTACTGCGTTCCCTTGTCGTTTCTGAAAATATAAATCAGGCTCATCTTCTTTCATTATTTGAAAGTATCCATGCATTGGGAAAAGAAAAGGGGCTTCTCGGAAGCTACCTCGTCACCAATAAGAAAAATTCTATCGAATTTCTTAAGCTCATTGGTTATCAGTCTGTGGAACAAAACGAGATTCCTGAGCACTTATTAAAATCGGCTCATTTTAAAGAATCATTGGAAAAGGAGCATGCCGTTGTGATGGTAAAAACCTCCTGATGTGGATATATCCACATAGTTATCCACCGATTCACAAGCTTTATCCACAAAATGTGGATAAAGCTTGTTTTATTTGGGGTCATCTTTTATACTTTCATGAGGAATGGAAGAAAAGGTCGGGAAATATAAAGTTATTCACATGTTAGACAGGAGAGTTATAAGAATGGAAACAAAAGTTTGGATTGTGGATAATTTAAAGGATTTATCCTTAAGTTATCCACAAATTGCACAGGCAGCAGCCAAATTAAGAGAGAATGAGGTTGTGGCTTTCCCAACTGAGACCGTATATGGCCTTGGCGCAAACGCAAAGTCGGATCTCGCTGTGGGTAAGATTTATGAAGCAAAAGGAAGGCCGAGCGATAATCCACTGATTGTCCACATTGCGACAAAAGAACAGCTGCATGAAATTGCTGCTGAAGTGCCTGTTTATGTGGAAAAGTTAATCGATGTTTTGTGGCCGGGCCCGATTACATTTGTCTTGCCGAAGAAACCCGGACTGTCTGATCGTGTAACAGCAGGACTTGATACGGTAGCTGTAAGAATGCCAGATCATCCGTTGGCACTTGCCATTATCAAAGAAACAGATCTGCCGATTGCTGCACCTAGTGCGAATCTGTCTGGAAAGCCAAGTCCTACACGCGCTGCTCATGTATATGATGATTTAAATGGCAGAATCGCCGGAATTATGGACGGAGGGTCAACTGGTGTAGGTGTGGAGTCTACTGTCTTAGACTGCACTCAGCAGATTCCGGTCATTTTAAGACCGGGCGGAGTGACGCAGGAACAGCTTGAAAGCCTAATTGGAAAAGTTAAAATGGATCAGGCATTAATAGAAGAAGGGCATACTCCAAAGTCGCCTGGAATGAAATATACCCACTATGCACCGAAAGCACCATTAATAATTGTTGAAGGCTCTTTAACTTTTTTTCAAAAAACAATTGATGCTGCAAGACGAGAAGGGAAAAAAGTTGGTGTGCTTGCAACAAAAGAAAAAGCAGAAAGCTATCAGGCCGACACTGTTTTAGTTTGCGGAAGCAGAGATGACATGCAGACAGTTGCAGCCGGACTCTACGATGTGCTGCGTGAATTCGACGCGGCGGAAGTAGATTGTATTTACAGTGAAAGCTTTTCAAATAAAGGTGTCGGGCAAGCGGTGATGAACCGTTTACTGAAGGCTGCAGGACAGCAGGTTGTGAAGGAATAAGAAGACTTAGAAGATGTTCTAAGCAAACTCGGACTTGCATAAGTTTGAATGAGGCGTGTCCGAGGAGGCTTTAGAATGAATATAGAGGCATTAATTGGGGAACTCATTACCTTATTTATGATGGCATTTGCACTTGGAATGGATGCTTTTTCAGTCGGGCTTGGGATGGGGCTGATTAAACTCCGGTTAAGGGAGATCTTTTATATTGGTCTGACGATTGGTCTGTTCCATTTATGGATGCCTCTTGCCGGAATGTGGATTGGAAAAGTGCTTTCCAGTACGTTTGGGAATATTGCCTCGATTGCAGGCGGTGCTCTGCTGATCCTTCTCGGAGTGCAGATGATTTTCGCTTCATTTAAAAAAGATAATGAACCTATGATTACGCCGGTAGGCTTTGGGCTCCTTTTTTTTGCGCTCAGCGTAAGCCTGGACAGCTTTTCAGTCGGTTTAAGTCTTGGAATTTACGGTGCAAGAACGTTCCTGACAATCGCAATGTTCGGCCTTGTCAGCATGGTGCTCACATGGATTGGCCTTCTGATTGGAAGAAGAGTTCAAAACTGGCTAGGTACATACGGTGAAGCTCTTGGCGGAAGTATTCTATTAGGTTTTGGCCTGAAGCTGATTTTTCCAATATAGATGATAACAGGTCCAATAATGGCCTGTTTTTTGTTTTTCTAAGGAAGTCCCAATGACTACTTTCCTAATCATAATTGGATTATAATAAAACAAAGGAGGCAGATGAATGATTAATATCCTTTTTGTTTGTACCGGAAATACATGCAGAAGCCCAATGGCCGAAGCATTATTGAATCATATGAAAGAAAACGATCTCCTATCGGTCAAATCTGCAGGTGTGTTTGCAAGTGACGGAAGTGATGCTTCCATTCATGCAAAACAGGCCCTTGATGAAAAAGGAATTGTATGCAATCACCGGTCGGCCCTTTTGAATGAAGAGCACATCCGTTGGGCAACGTACATTTTAACAATGACTGACAGCCATAAAGAGCTGATATTTGAACGATATCCGCAGGCGATCGAAAAAACCTTTACTCTATCTGAATTTGTGATGGAGGGTGAACAGAATCGGCGCGATGTCATGGATCCGTTCGGCGGTTCACTTGAGATTTACAGAATGACCCGTGAAGATTTAGAAAAAATGATTATGCTTCTGATTAAGAAATTAGAAAATTAAGCGTTCTGGAGGGTTCAAAAATGAAGATTGCAATTGCTTCTGACCATGGCGGACTGAATCTCCGCGAGGAAATCAAGCAGCTGATGGATGAAATGAAAATACAGTATGAAGATTTTGGCTGTGAATGCGAAACGTCTGTAGATTATCCGGACTATGCGCTTCCGGTAGCAGAAAAAGTGGCAAGCGGGGAGTTTGACCGCGGAATTTTGATTTGCGGCACGGGCATCGGCATGAGCATTTCTGCCAATAAAGTAAAAGGGATCCGCTGCGCGCTTGTACATGATACATTCAGTGCAAAAGCAACTAGAGAGCACAATAACAGCAATATGCTTGCTATGGGCGAGCGTGTTATCGGTCCTGGTCTGGCCCGTGAAATTGCAAGAATCTGGCTGACAACCGAATTTGAAGGCGGAAGACACGAAAATCGCGTCAGCAAAATCACTGCATTTGAAAATAAACTGCAGGGGTGAGCGAAATGACAACGATTGGGGAGTGGAAGAAACAGCTGCGTACGATGCTCGCTGATTTAGAAGAGCAGTCTTCCTTTCGCGCGGGAAACATCTTTGTGGTTGGCTGCAGCACGAGTGAAGTGATTGGAGAAAAGATAGGTACGGCAGGTACGATTGAAGCCGCAGAAATGATTTTTGAAGAATTAAAGGCGTTTAAAGAACGAACAGGCATGCATCTTGCTTTTCAATGCTGCGAGCATTTGAACAGAGCTTTAGTAGTTGAGCATGAGACAGCTGCTTCCTATAACCTTGAAGCAGTAACAGTTACACCTGTCCGAGCGGCTGGCGGAGCGATGGCGACATATGCTTATTCAGCTTTTAAAGAGCCTGTTGTGGTTGAATTCATTAAAGCTGACGGCGGCATTGATATCGGTGATACTTTTATCGGCATGCATCTTTTGCATGTTGCGGTTCCGGTCAGGAGCTCTGTAAATCAGGTTGGACATGCTCATGTTACAATGGCAAAGACGCGTCCGAAGCTGATCGGCGGAGAAAGAGCCGTGTATGCAGCCATTGAAGAAAACAGGAAGTGTACGTAATAAAAAAATACGAACAATATAAAAAAATTGTGTAGTTATCATTCGTTATTTTAGTGCTATTCTCTCAAAAAACACCGTTCTCGATAAAAAATATACATAAATCTATTACAATCTTGATCATGAACGTGTACAATAAAGTTGAATTGAATGTGAAAATTGTCTGCAAAAAAATCAGATGAAATGGATAGGGGGATTCTAAAACATGAAACATTTAAGCAAGCAGGATACAAGTGTATTTGAAGCAATTCAGGATGAATTACAGCGTCAGCGCACGAAAATCGAATTGATTGCTTCTGAAAACTTTGTGACAGAAGCCGTAATGGAAGCTCAAGGATCTGTCCTTACGAACAAATATGCAGAAGGATACCCTGGCCGACGTTATTACGGAGGCTGTGAGCATGTGGATGTTGTAGAAAATATCGCTAGAGACCGTGCAAAAGAAATTTTCGGTGCAGAGCATGTTAACGTGCAGCCTCATTCAGGTGCACAGGCAAACATGGCTGTGTACTTCACAATCCTTGAACAGGGTGATACAGTTCTTGGCATGAACTTATCTCATGGCGGTCACTTAACTCACGGAAGCCCTGTTAACTTCAGCGGCGTGCAATACAATTTCGTTGAGTATGGTGTGGATCAAGAAACACATCGCATTAACTATGAAGATGTATTAGAAAAAGCCCGCTTGCATAAGCCGAAGCTTATTGTTGCAGGAGCAAGTGCATATCCTCGTGCAATTGATTTCAAGAAATTCCGTGAAATTGCGGATGAAGTCGGAGCTTATTTCATGGTAGACATGGCTCATATTGCAGGACTTGTAGCGGCAGGCCTGCATCAAAATCCTGTTCCTTATGCTGATTTTGTTACAACAACAACACATAAAACATTGCGAGGACCTCGCGGCGGTATGATTCTCTGCAAAGAAGAATTCGCTAAAAAGATTGATAAGTCGATTTTTCCTGGAATCCAAGGCGGACCGCTTATGCATGTTATTGCTGCAAAAGCTGTTTCATTTGGAGAAGTCCTTCAAGACGACTTCAAAACATATGCATCTAACATCATTGCTAATGCAAATCGTCTTGCTGAAAGCTTGAAGAACCAAGGATTAACGCTAGTATCAGACGGAACAGACAATCACTTGATTTTAATTGATGTTCGTTCTTTGAATCTGACTGGCAAAATTGCAGAAAAAGTGTTGGATGATATCGGAATTACAGTGAACAAAAACACGATTCCATTTGATCCGGAAAGTCCATTCGTGACAAGCGGAGTCCGCATCGGTACTGCTGCTGTAACAAGCAGAGGCTTCGGTCTTGAAGATATGGATGAAATCGCTGCGATCATGGGTCTTGCTCTAAGCAACCCTGAAGATGAAGCAAAATTAGAAGAAGCAAAGAACAGAGTAGAAGCTTTAACTTCTAAGTTTTCTTTGTATGTATAATTGATTGGGCTGACTTGTTCAGCCCTTTTTTTTGACCAAAAAAAGAGCAAATCCAGATGAACCGGAGTTGCTCTTTTCTCTTATAGAAATACAAAATAAATCACTGCTGCTAAAATAATGCGGTAAATGGCAAACGGCACTAATTTAATTTTGTTGATAAGGGACAGGAAGAAACGAATTGAAATTAAAGCGACAACGAATGCGCTGATAAAACCTGCAATAAAGAATGGAAGTGCGTCCAGCGTGAAGTGCTCCCAATTCTTAAGAAGCGACAGTCCGCTTGCACCTGCCATAATTGGCACGGCCATGATGAAGGTGAAGTCAGAAGCAGTTCTATGATTCATGCCAAGCATAACGCCGCCGGAAATCGTCGATCCGGAACGCGAAAATCCTGGCCATAACGATAAACATTGGATCAGCCCTACAAGCAGAGCCTGTTTGTATGTGATTTTATCCACGGTTTCTGTTGTAATGGTTCTTTTGCGCTGAACGAAATCAGCAGCCAGCATCAAGAACGCGCCAATTACTAAGCCAATTAAAACTGTATGGATAGAAAATAAATATTCATCGATATAATCTTCAAATAGAAGACCAAGAACAGCAGCAGGCAGCAAACCTACGATGACTTGTGTTAATTTTAACTTTGTTCGTTTTTCTTCAGCTGATTCTTTTTTCAGACCGAGCAAGCTGATAAAACGCTCTCTGAAAATAATGACGACCGCAAGAATGGATCCTAGCTGAATCACGATTTTAAACGTATTTGCAACAGGTGCACCAAAAAGGTCTTTCGATTGAAACAGCAAATCATCAAATATAATCATATGTCCAGTAGAGGATACTGGAGCAAATTCCGTTAAACCTTCCACAATTCCTAATACAACAGCAACAAAAATCTCCCATAAATTCAAGTTTAAATCCACCTCTTTAACTAGTTCAATTTAAAAAACGCTCTTTGATGATTTTAAACGTTTCATAGATAGAAGTCTATGAATTTCATGAAAATGGTAATCTGTGTAAAGTGAAATTCTCTGAGGATGGGCCAAAATACTTAAAAGCTAAAAGTGGAAAATGAGTATTTAGAATATTGTGTAAACGATTAAATCTATTTAATATCATTCTTAGATAACTGCAACCCGTACCTGCAACATAACCTGAGGGCTATGCATTGTCCTAATATGGACAACAACCCCGTTATTCTTTATGAATAACGGGGTTTTATTATGGAAAGGAGGACGCAGCAATAGGAAGTACAGGAAAACATGATCAAGGGAGAGATGGCTGGATGTTAAAAAAAGCAATGAGTTTAACAGTTGTATTTGTTCTTATTTTTAGTTTGTATGGACCGTTTGCGGATAATTATGCAAACGCTTCCACTGATAATAAAGTAAACTATTCGAACGATGTTATCTATCAGATTATGACGGATCGATTCAGTGATGGGAACGCTAATAACAACCCGACAGGCAGCTTGTTCAGCGCAGACTGCTCGAATTTAAGAAAATACTGCGGCGGTGACTGGCAGGGAATTATTAATAAATTGAATGACGGATATTTCACGGATATGGGGATTACGGCGTTATGGATATCCCAGCCTGTTGAAAATGTTTATTCCGTTTTGAATGATACGGCAGGCACGACATCCTATCATGGATATTGGGCGAGGGATTTTAAAAAGACAAACCCATTTTTTGGCACGATGCAAGAGTTTCAGACCCTTATCAATACAGCACATCAAAAGGGAATAAAGGTCATTATTGATTTTGCGCCAAATCACACCTCTCCAGCATCTGAAGACACTCCATCTTATATGGAAAACGGAAGGCTATATGATAACGGATCGCTTGTTGGCGGCTATTCAAACGATACGAAAGACTTATTCCATCATAATGGCGGAACGGATTTTTCTTCTATTGAAGATGGAATTTACAGAAATCTCTATGATCTGGCAGATTTCAACCATCAGAACCCGACAGTGGATAAATACTTAAAGGATTCTGTGAAGCTTTGGCTCGATATGGGAATCGACGGTATCAGGGTAGATGCAGTTAAGCACATGCCGTTCGGCTGGCAAAAGACCTTTATGGAAACCATCTACAGCTATAAACCGGTGTTTACGTTCGGAGAATGGTTCCTTGGGGAAAATGAGGTGGATCAAAACTATTATAACTTTGCCAACACCGCAGGAATGTCATTGCTTGATTTCCGTTTTGGCCAAAAACTGAGACAGGTATTGAGAAACGGCTCTGACAACTGGAATGGCTTTAACTCGATGATTACTGAGTCGGAAGCGAAGTATGAACAGGCTGCCGATCAGGTTACCTTCCTTGATAACCACGATATGGACCGCTTTCACTTTGACGGGGCGGATGTAAAAAATACAGATCTTGCTTTAGCTGTCATGCTCACTTCAAGAGGTGTGCCGAACGTTTATTACGGAACCGAGCAATATATGACAGGCAATGGAGACCCGAACAACCGGAAAAAACAAACATCGTTCAATAAAACAACAAAGGCCTATCAGATTATCAGCAAGCTTGCAGCCCTGCGTAAATCGAACCAGGCTTTAGGCTACGGAAAGACAAAAGAAAGATGGATTAATAATGATGTCTATATCTATGAAAGAACATTTGGCAAAGATGTAGTATTGGTAGCAGTGAATAAAAGCAAAACAGCATCTTACAATATAACAAATCTCACAACGGCCCTGTCTGCAGGGAGTTATTCTGATCAGCTGACTTCCTTATTGAATGGCAACAGTTTATCAGTGGGCAGCGGAGGAGCTGTTTCTGCATTTGACCTTTCACCAGGGGAAGCAGGCGTCTATTCTTCCAACGGAACCGCAGCCGCACCGGCAATCGGTCAAATCGGACCGGTCATGGCAGTGCCTGGAAGCACCATCACAATCAGCGGAGAATCCTTCGGCACATCTGTTGGTTCAGTGAAGGTTGGAACAGGAAATGCAGCCGTATTATCCTGGTCGAATACAGAAATTCGTGCACAGGTGCCAGTTTTAGCTGGAGGCAATTATCAGGTGTCTGTCACTTCCTCCGGAGGGACTGTAAGCAATACGTACGGTCCAGTTGAGGTTTTATCCGGAAAGCAGTCATCTGTACGGTTTATAGTGAACAATGCAACAACTAGTCCTGGCCAGTCAGTATATATAGTAGGAAATGTAAGCGAGCTTGGAAACTGGGATGCAGCGAAGGCTATTGGACCGATGTATAACCAGGTAATCACAAAGTATCCGGGCTGGTATTATGACGTCAGCGTGCCGGCTGGCCGCAATGTTGAATTTAAGTTTATTAAAAAGGATGCAAGCGGAAATGTTGTCTGGGAAAGCGGAGCGAACCACTTTTACACGACCCCATCAAGCGGACCGGGGACATCTATTTCTAATTTCCAGAACTAATAATGATCAGCTCACCTGTTTGAGGGGTGAGCTGTTTTTCATTCATGAGTAAGACTGATAAAAGGGAGAACTGCCGCGGAGTTACACCGATAAATGTTCTGAAAGAAATTTTATTATTATCTGCGGTCTAACGGTCCTTTTAAAGAATCCTGCAAATAAATCTCCCATCCTTCTTGAAACAGATCTGCTTTTTCTGTAAAATCTATTGAAGTGTCATAGAAAAGGAGATGAGCCGATGGGCAAAGTATACGTTTTTGATCATCCACTTATTCAGCATAAGCTAACATATATCCGTGATGTAAAGACAGGTACGAAAGAATTTCGTGAGCTTGTTGATGAAGTTGCGAGTTTGATGATGTTTGAAATTACAAGAGACATGCCGCTTGAAGAAGTGGAAGTTGAAACACCGGTGCAAGTAGCAAAATCAAAGGTTTTGGCTGGCAAAAAGCTTGCGATTGTCCCTATTCTCCGAGCTGGTCTTGGAATGGTTGACGGAATCATTAAACTGATCCCGGCTGCAAAAGTTGGACATGTAGGGTTATACCGCGATCCAGAGACGTTAAAGCCGATCGAGTATTATGTGAAACTCCCTTCTGACGTGGAAGAGCGCGAATTTATCGTTGTTGATCCAATGCTTGCAACAGGCGGATCTGCTGTTGAAGCAATCAACAGTGTGAAAAAACGCGGCGCTAAAAATATCAAATTCATGTGTTTAATCGCGGCTCCAGAAGGTGTGGAGATTGTGAAGGAAGCACATCCTGATGTTGATATTTACATTGCAGCACTTGATGAAAAATTAAATGATCATGGATATATTGTCCCTGGCCTAGGTGATGCCGGAGACCGCATGTTCGGAACGAAATAATAGAAATGAAATCCTCCTTTATAAAAAAGGGGGATTTTTAGTTTTATACAGGATAAAAAATTTCGCATGTCTGTCAAACTTCAGCGCCTCTAGAACGGCTCCGCCAAAAAAGTCAAACCCGGTCATTTCTGTCGGAGCATCGCTTGGCGCTTCCGCTTTTCTTACATGAAAGAACCTTCCTTAGAAAAGAATAAGAGGGAGGTGACAAAAATGGGCCGAAAATGCACGATTTCTTTTATATTTTTCATGCTGATTTCTTTTTCAGCACAGGCAAAAACTATCCCTGCTATCCCTGCTATTCCTAAGGAATCACCAGATAAGACAGAAACGATCATGATTGTAGTTGAAAAAGAACATGCAGAGGCCGTATCCCGAAAAATAACGCAATCTTATCCAAATGTTCACATTCGCCGTACCTATAAAAAAGTATTCAGCGGTTTCACAGTTGAAGGAAAGCATAAAGACCTGACAGCTATTCAGAAAGAACCCCATGTATTGCACGCGAGCCCGGTTACAGCCTATCATGCCGACATTGAAGAAAGTGTCCCGTTTTATCGGCGGTAATGAAGTTCGCGGAAAATTCGATTCTCACCATAAAAGGCTGACAGGCAAGGGAGTGAAGGTCGGCATTATTGATACAGGGATAGATTATACGCATCCGGATTTGTTCCGCAGCTATCACGGCGGATCAGATCTCATAGACGGTGACAGTGATCCGATGGAAACAAAAGCGACTGATGGAACGGAAACACTGCACGGTACACATGTGGCCGGAATCATTGCAGCGAATGGAAAACTTCAGGGTGTAGCACCGGAAGCGGAAATCATCGCCTACCGGGCGCTTGGTCCTGGAGGATACGGTACTAGCGAACAAGTGATAGCAGCAATTGAAAAGGCCATTGAAGATAAAGTGGATGTCTTAAACTTATCGCTTGGGAATACAGTCAATGGACCTGACTGGCCTACAAGTCTCGCTTTGGATCGTGCAGTTGAACACGGAATTGTAGCCGTGACATCAAGCGGGAATTCAGGTCCCGGAGTCTGGACAATCGGCTCTCCCGGAACTTCAAGTAAATCCATTTCTGTCGGGGCATCTACACCTCCGCAAAAAATACCTTATTTAAAGCTTAGCGGTACTGGAAAAATGGTTCCGATTACAGCCCTTGCAGGGTCAAAAGAGTGGGACCTTAATCAAGGGGAAGAAATCGTCTTTGCCGGCATCGGTGAAGAACATCAGTATAAATCGGATATGAAAGGGAAAATTGTTCTTGTAGAGAGAGGAAAGATTACGTTTACTGAAAAAGCCCTTTTTGCGGAAAAAGTTGGAGCCAAGGCTATTATCATTTACAACAACATGAAAGGTAACTTTGCGGGAAACCTTGAAATTGAAGTAGGTATTCCGGTTGTCTCTATTTCAAAAGAGAATGGTTTTTGGCTTAAAAAACAATTGGGCAATGGGGCGCTTGTTCGAACATTCTATCAGAATGAGTCCGATCAGCTGGCAGATTTCAGCTCAAGAGGTCCGGTTACTTATACGTGGGAAATCAAGCCGGATGTCGTGGCTCCCGGAGTGGCAATTGACAGCACAGTTCCGAAAGGGTATTTAAGTCTTCAGGGAACAAGTATGTCAGCGCCGCATGTTGCAGGAGCAAGTGCTCTCTTAAAACAGGCGCATCCTGATTGGAACCCGGAGCAAATCAAAGCTGCCTTAATGAATTCAGCAGAGCCATTGAAAGACAAGGAGGGAGTCTACTATGAACCAACCGCGCAGGGAACGGGGAGAATCGATTTAACACGTGCACTGGAAACAGAAGCGCTTCTCTATCCCGGTTCATTGTCATTCGGACAAGTTCCCCTGCACGGTGACCGTATCCGGAAAAAAGTGAAGCTGACTCTTGATAATCAGTCTGATGAAAAAAAGGCTTACACATTTAAATATCCCCCTTACACAAAAGGGCTTCAATGGGGGATCCCGCAAAAAGTAGAGGTAGAACCAAAACAGAAAAAGGATGTATTCGTAACTTTGGATATTTATTCAAATGGAATGGAAGCGGGACTTCATCATGGATGGATGGATGTGGAGGCAGGCGGCCGAATCGAAAAGCTTCCTTATCTATATGTAGTAGATGAACCGGATTACCCCCGTGTGATGGGATTTGAATTTGGATTCGGTGATACAGCAGGAACGTATAAGTACGAGTTTTATCTGCCGGGCGGAGCAGACGAAATGGGAATTGCCCTGTATGACCCGGATACACTCAGATTTGAGGGCTTTCTTGACTGGGGCAGGAATCTTCAAAGAGGAGTTGTCAGGAAGACGTTTAAAAAGGATGAGCTAAAGCTGAAAGAGGGACTCTATAAAGCGGTCATTTTTGCAAGAAAAGGCAGCAGGGAAGATACAATGGAAACAGATCTTATCCTAGAAGACTCTGAGGGAAAAAAGCGGTAAAAATCAAATGTGAACTTTTTGTGATAGGCTTTTTTGATTGTCAGTTTTTTGGTTTTAAACCAATTGACTTTGACTAGAGCCTATTGTATGCTAGACGAGGGTAAATGATAAGGTTTTCATACCGCTTTCATATACCGCTTTTATCCCCAGAAAAATCCTTTATTAATCTATTAGCGAGGACTTGTGAATGCGCAAAAAAGAGCGTCATCCAATGCAGGCCATGGCACTAATGACAGGCATTCTATCTCAGCTAGTCGGTTCAACACTAATTGGCATCTTTTCAGGAAGATGGCTCGACCGATATTTCCAGACTGAACCGCTTTTTATGATCATAGGACTGTTCATTGGGCTCGGAATCGGTATTTCCGCGATGATCAAGCTAGTCCACCACTTTTTTTCAGGAGACTGAATCATTCATGTTTGATTTGCACCAGATGTACCACAGATATCGCAAGTATATGTTCTACTTATTGTCCTTTTATGCCGTAGGCTGGGGATTTACCGGGTATCAGTCTGTCTTTTTGGGACTGGCGCTTGGAACAGCACTCAGTTTGTTCAACTTATGGTCAATGGTGCGCAAGCAAGTTCAGTTCGGTGAAGCGATTCAGCAGAATAGGAAGGTCAGGTCATTGGGCACTGCATCCCGATTGGCGTCAGCTGGTTTAGCTGCCCTGCTCGCGATCAAGTTTCCCGAATATCTGAATATGGTTAGTGTCATTATTGGATTAATGACAGTTTATATTGTCATTATGATAGATTATGTTTTTCAACACTCACGCGCTTAGCCGGAAGAGAGGTGAATCTATTGCATCACGAAGCTCCTATAGTAGAGTTTTTAGGCCTTACTTTTAACTTATCCAATGTTTTAATGATCACTGTTGCAAGTGTTATCGTTTTTCTAATAGCGGTACTAGCCACTCGCAAATTGGCAATGAAGCCGACAGGGATGCAGAATTTCTTTGAATGGATCGTTGATTTCGTCAAGGGAATCATCAACAGTTCAATGGACTGGCATACAGGCGGGAAATTCTTGACGCTTGGCGTTACGCTCCTAATGTACATATTTGTATCAAATATGCTCGGGCTGCCGTTTTCAATTGCTGTAAACCATGAGCTATGGTGGAAATCACCTACAGCAGATCCAACGATTACACTGACTCTTGCTGTTATGGTCGTGGCTTTGACACACTATTATGGTGTGAAAATGAAGGGCACAGCTGAGTATGGGAAGGATTTCTTCCGACCGATGGCGTTCCTTTTCCCGATCAAGATCATTGAAGAGTTCGCTAACACGCTGACTCTTGGCTTGCGTCTTTACGGTAACATCTATGCCGGTGAAATCCTTTTGGGACTTCTCGCTGGGCTTGCAGTAACTGGTCCAATCGGCGCTTTATCTGCTGCATTGCCAATGATGGTATGGCAGGCATTCAGTATTTTTGTAGGTTCCATCCAAGCATTTATCTTTGTAATGTTAACAATGGTTTATATGTCTCACAAAGTGAGCAGCGACCATTAATTAATATGTTTCAACAGTTTAATCAGAATCAAAAACTTTTTAATAATTTGAGAGGGGATTTATATAATGAATTTAATCGCAGCTGCAATTGCAATCGGCTTAGCGGCACTAGGTGCTGGTATTGGTAATGGTCTTATCGTTTCACGTACAGTAGAAGGTGTTGCTCGTCAGCCTGAACTACAAGGTAAGCTTCAAACAATCATGTTCATCGGTATCGCATTAGTTGAGGCACTTCCTATCATCGGAGTAGTTATCGCGTTTATCGTATTAGGAAGTTAATAAAGAGACAGGTTCTCTACATAAATGGCGAAGATCGTTTTTTACCCTTCTTCGCCATTGCTTTATGTTTCTATTTAAATATGCGGCCGAGAGTCAAACAGAACAATCTCGTGCTTTTTTTTGATAGTAACCCATCATGGAACTCTTGAAGGGAGTGAAACCGGGCAATGTTAACGTCAAATCTAGTAGTTGGTGCAGGTTTACATTTAAATACTGGAGACATTGTATTCCAGCTGGTCATTTTCTTAATCTTACTTGCATTGCTGAGAAAATATGCTCTTGGACCTGTTATGAATATGATGAAACAGCGCGAAGAGCACATTGCATCTGAAATCAGCGCGTCTGAAGCTAAACACGCGGAAGCTAAGAAGCTTGCTGAAGAGCAGCGTGAACTATTAAAGCAGGCAAGACTTGAATCTCAGGGTTTAGTTGAAAGTGCGAAGAAGCTTGGTGAAAAGCAAAAGGAAGAAATCATCCAAGTCGCTCGTTCAGAAGCAGAACGCCTGAAGCAGTCTGCATTTAAAGAAATTGCTCAGGAAAAAGAGCAAGCTGTTGCCGCTCTGCGTGAGCAAGTAGCTTCATTATCTATTTTAATTGCTACGAAGGTTATTGAAAAAGAATTAAATGAAAAAGAACAAGAAAAGCTTATCCAGGATTATATTAAAGAGGTAGGCGAAGGCCGATGAGTAAAGAAATAGTTGCAGCTCGCTATGCATTGGCTCTTTTTCAAATCGCAAAGGAAAACGGCACAATTGACAAGTTCGAAGAGGAATTGCTTGTTATCCAGAAGGTAACGAAAGAAAATCCTGAATTATTAAACGTGCTTAAACATCCAAAAGTGCTTCTAGAAAAGAAAAAATCCATGATGAGTGAAGCGTTCGCTTCTTTATCTCAACCAATTTTAAGTACAATTTTACTCTTGATTGAACGTCAAAGAATCAATGTGATTCCTGAGCTTGCTGATCATTTTGTGAAGCTTGCCAATGACGAACGCGGCACAGAAGACGCCATTGTCTATTCTGTCAGACTGCTGGATCAAGATGAATTAACAGCGCTGTCTGATACGTTTGCCAAAAAAATCGGCAAAACATCTCTTCGTTTAAGAAATGTTATTGATCAGAATCTGATCGGCGGAGTGAAGCTTCGTATCGGCAATCGCATTTATGATGGAAGTATAAGCGGAAAGCTTGAACGTATAGAGCGACAACTTGTTGCAAAAAGATCGTAGATAGGGGTGAAACTCATGAGCATCAAAGCAGAAGAAATTAGTGCACTGATTAAAAAGCAAATCGAAAGCTATCAGTCTGATATCAAAGTTAGTGATGTAGGTACAGTTATCCAGATTGGTGACGGTATCGCCCGTGCTCATGGCCTCGACAATGTCATGGCTGGAGAGCTTGTTGAATTTTCAAACGGCGTAATGGGTATGGCTCAAAACCTTGAGTCAAACAACGTAGGTATCATTATCCTTGGACCTTACTCTGATATCCGTGAAGGTGACGAAGTTCGCCGTACTGGACGCATCATGGAGGTTCCGGTTGGTGAAGCGTTAATCGGACGCGTCGTAAACTCTCTAGGACAGCCTGTTGATGGCCTTGGTCCAATCGAAACAACACATACTCGCCCAATTGAGAGCCCGGCTCCAGGCGTTATGGACCGTAAATCGGTTCATGAACCATTGCAAACTGGAATTAAAGCGATTGACTCTCTAATTCCAATCGGCCGCGGCCAGCGTGAGTTAATTATCGGTGACCGTCAAACAGGTAAAACATCTGTTGCCATCGATACAATCCTAAACCAAAAGAACGAAGATATGATCTGTATTTACGTTGCAATCGGACAAAAAGAATCTACTGTCCGCGGCGTAGTTGAAACTCTTCGCAAAAATGGCGCATTAGACTACACAATCGTTGTTACAGCATCTGCTTCACAGCCGGCACCGCTATTATTCTTAGCTCCTTATACTGGTGTTACTATGGGTGAGCATTTCATGTACAACGGCAAGCACGTTTTGGTTGTTTATGATGATTTAACAAAACAAGCATCTGCTTACCGTGAACTTTCATTATTATTACGCCGTCCTCCAGGCCGCGAAGCATATCCTGGTGACGTATTCTACTTGCATTCACGCCTTCTTGAGCGTGCAGCAAAACTTAGTGATGCAAAAGGCGCTGGTTCATTAACTGCTCTTCCATTCATTGAGACACAAGCTGGAGATGTATCTGCATACATTCCAACAAACGTAATTTCCATCACTGATGGACAAATCTTCTTGCAGTCTGACTTATTCTTCTCAGGTGTACGTCCAGCGGTTAACGCCGGTCTATCTGTATCACGTGTTGGAGGATCTGCACAGATCAAAGCAATGAAAAAAGTATCAGGTACACTGCGTCTTGACCTTGCTTCTTACCGTGAGCTAGAAGCATTTGCTCAATTCGGATCTGACCTTGATAAAGCAACTCAAGCGAAATTAAACCGCGGAGCACGTACGGTTGAAGTTTTGAAACAAGGCTTGAACAAACCTCTTGCAGTTGAAAAGCAAGTTGCGATTCTTTACGCTTTAACTCGCGGATTCCTTGATGATATCCCAGTTGAAGATATTAAACGCTTTGAAGAAGAGTACTATGTATTCTTAGATCAAAACCATAAAGCATTGCTTGATCATATTCGAACAACTGGCGGACTTCCTGAAGACAACGACTTCAATGCTGCTATTGCTGCATTCAAAAAAACATTCGCGATTACTGAATAATGAGGTGAAGTATGAAGGCAGGCCTTCATACTTTATCTTAAGATAATGAATCAGGTTGATTTTTATAAAAAGGTGGTGAGAACCTTTGGCATCATTACGCGACATTAAATCAAGAATCACCTCAACGAAGAAAACAAGCCAGATTACTAAGGCAATGGAGATGGTTTCAGCCGCAAAGCTGAACCGCGCCGAAAACAACGCAAAAGCGTTTGTGCCTTATATGGATAAGATACAAGAGGTGGTTGCAAACATAGCTTTAGGCAGTACGGGTGTGTCTCATCCAATGCTTGTCAGCCGTCCCGTTAAGAAAACAGCGTATCTTGTGATCACGTCTGACCGAGGATTAGCTGGTGCCCTTAACAGTAACGTTTTGCGTGCCGTTTACCAGGCAATGCAAAAGCGCCACACGTCGAAAGATGAGTACGCTGTAATTGCAATCGGTAAAATTGGACGTGAATTCTTCAAGAAGCGCGGTGTTCAAATCGCTCTTGAAGTGACTGGTATTGCAGATGACACATCATTTGCTGAGATTAAAGATATTGCAACAAACACAGTTAATATGTTCAATGATGGAACATTTGACGAAATCTACGTGTATTACAATCATTTCGCAAGTGTTATTCAGCAGGACGTAACAGAAACGAAGCTTCTTCCTCTTTCTGATCTAGCTGGCTCTTCTAAGAAAACATCTTACGAATTTGAGCCTTCTGAGGAAGAGATTTTAGAAGTGTTATTACCACAATATGCTGAAAGTCTCATCTACGGAGCACTTTTAGACAGTAAAGCTTCTGAGCATGCTGCGCGTATGTCAGCGATGAAAAATGCGACAGACAATGCGAAAGAACTTATCAACAGTCTTACTCTTTCATATAACCGTGCACGTCAGGCTGCGATTACACAGGAAATTACCGAAATCGTCGGCGGAGCTGCGGCACTCGAATAGACAAACAGGCCCAATATATGGGTTCCATAGACAGAAATGTTCTGCACTAGCAAGTTAGGAGGGAAAACGATGAATAAAGGACGCGTTACTCAAGTTATGGGTCCGGTTGTTGACGTAAAGTTCCAAAGTGGTCAGCTTCCTGAAATCTATAACGCCCTTAAAGTTACATTCAAAGGACGAAGCGAAAATGAAGCAGCGTCAGAATTAACATTAGAAGTTGCCCTTCACCTAGGTGACGACACGGTTCGTACCGTAGCGATGGCATCAACAGATGGCCTTGTTCGCGGAAGTGAAGTTTTAGATACAGGTGCTCCAATCTCAGTTCCAGTTGGAGATGTTACACTAGGCCGTGTATTTAACGTATTAGGTGATAACATTGATTTGGATGAAGCAATTCCTGCTGGATCTCGTCGTGATCCAATTCACAGACTAGCACCTAAATTCGATCAGCTTTCTACTGAGGTAGAAATTCTTGAAACGGGAATCAAAGTAGTTGACCTTCTTGCACCTTACATCAAAGGCGGAAAAATCGGTCTTTTCGGAGGTGCGGGTGTTGGTAAAACCGTACTTATCCAAGAACTTATCAACAACATCGCTCAAGAGCATGGCGGTATCTCTGTATTCGCTGGTGTTGGAGAGCGTACTCGTGAAGGAAATGACCTTTACCATGAGATGACTGATTCTGGTGTTATCAAGAAAACAGCGATGGTTTTCGGACAAATGAATGAGCCGCCTGGAGCACGTATGCGTGTAGCTCTTACAGGTCTTACAATGGCTGAATACTTCCGTGATGATCAAGGACAAGACGTTCTTTTCTTCATGGATAACATTTTCCGTTTCACTCAAGCAGGTTCAGAGGTATCTGCCCTTCTTGGCCGTATGCCATCTGCCGTTGGTTACCAGCCGACACTTGCTACTGAAATGGGTCAATTGCAAGAGCGCATCACGTCTACAAACGTTGGTTCTGTAACGTCGATTCAAGCAATCTACGTTCCTGCCGATGACTATACGGATCCGGCTCCTGCAACAACTTTCGCTCACTTGGATGCAACAACAAACCTTGAGCGTAAACTTTCTGAAATGGGTATTTACCCAGCGGTGGATCCACTTGCTTCAACATCTCGTGCATTATCTCCTGAAATCGTTGGAGAAGAGCACTATTCTGTTGCACGTCAAGTACAGCAAACACTGCAGCGTTACAAAGAATTACAAGATATCATTGCGATCCTTGGTATGGATGAGCTTAATGACGAAGATAAATTAGTCGTGTCCCGTGCACGTCGTATTCAATTCTTCTTATCCCAAAACTTCCACGTAGCTGAGCAGTTTACTGGTCAAGCAGGTTCTTACGTTCCTGTTAAAGAAACAGTTCGCGGCTTCAAGGAAATCCTTGAAGGCAAATACGATCATCTTCCAGAAGATGCATTCCGTCTTGTTGGACGCATTGAAGATGTTATCGAAAGTGCGAAGAACATGGGTGTAGAAGTATAATTTGGGACGCAGGAGGGTATAGAGTATGAAGACAGTACAAGTCAATGTCGTTACTCCCGATGGCCCAGTTTACGATGCAGACGTCGAAATGGTAAGCGTAAAGGCTCAAAGCGGTGAGCTCGGAATCTTGCCAGGTCATATTCCGTTGGTTGCTCCTTTGCAAATCGGAGCGGTTCGGTTGAAAACAGGAAAATCCACGGAACTCGTGGCTGTTAGCGGCGGCTTTTTAGAAGTACGGCCTGACAAAGTCACAATCTTGGCACAAGCTGCTGAGACTGTAGAAGATATTGATTTAACTCGTGCACAATCTGCGAAAGAACGCGCTGAACAGCGTCTGAACAAAAGTACAGACGACATCGATTTCAAGCGTGCCGAACTTGCTTTGCGCCGAGCAATGAATCGAATTAACGTATCACAGAATAAAATCTAAGAAAGAAATCCCTGGGACCTGGTCCCGGGGATTTTTTTCGTTTTTCTGGAATGATATCTCGGGCAGCACATCTTTTTATAAATCTTTGGGATTATGATAATTCGGCTATTTTTTGTCGTTTAAAAATAGAAACAATGGCATGTATACCAATATATAAAATTAATGCTACCATTAACTTAAATTTCAACAAAATTCAAACTATTCTTGTCGATTTATGGATAATTGTCATAATTCGAACAGATACATCAAGAGGAGGATATACAGTGAATCAATCTAGTGAGCACGCTAATAAGCGTCGAATAACCGGAAACATTTTCAAAGGTTCAGTTGGAAATTTGATCGAATGGTACGACTGGTATGTTTATTCTGCTTTCGCCGTATATTTCTCTGAAGCGTTCTTCCCCAAGGGAGATCCTACCAGCCAGCTGCTCAACACAGCAGCAATATTTGCGGTAGGCTTCCTGATGCGTCCTTTAGGGAGCTTGCTGATGGGCCGCTATGCTGATCGTCATGGCCGGCGTGCAGCACTGACGCTTTCCATTACCGTCATGGCCGGTGGTTCTCTGATCATTGCCTTAACCCCAAGTTATGCCACCATTGGTGTGATGGCTCCCGCTATTCTTGTTCTCGCTCGCCTGCTCCAAGGGCTGTCGCTGGGCGGAGAGTATGGAACATCTGCAACGTACCTTTCAGAGATGGCCAGCAGCGGCAGACGCGGCTTCTATTCAAGCTTTCAATATGTCACACTTGTTGCAGGACAGCTGCTGGCCCTTGGTGTCCAGATTGTCCTTCAGCAAACACTCAGCGAATCCGATATGATGTCCTGGGGATGGCGGATTCCATTCGTCATCGGAGCAATGGGTGCGTTGGCCGTATTGTGGCTGCGCCGCACGATGGATGAATCAGAGCAATTCTCAAACATGGGTTCAAAAAGCAGGGAGAACGCAGGTACTATCAGAACTCTGATGAAACACCCAAAGGCTGTGCTGACAGTGGTTGGACTTACACTCGGCGGAACAGTCGCCTTCTATACATATACGACATATTTACAGAAGTATATGGTGAATACTGTAGGCCTTGATAAGGAAGTTGTCAGTTTGATTAACTTTATAGCCCTGCTTATATTCGTCGTGCTTCAACCGCTAGCAGGCATGCTGTCTGACAAAATCGGGCGCCGTCCTCTATTGATAAGTTTTGGTATCTTGGGTACGCTGTTCACGGTGCCGCTTTTCTTGATCATGGAGCAGACGAAGAGTCCTATCGTTGCATTCTTGCTTATGATGGCGGGTCTCATCATTATCACCGGTTACACTTCTATTAATGCAATTGTGAAAGCCGAGCTCTTCCCGACTGAAATTCGAGCGCTTGGGGTTGGTTTCCCTTACGCACTCACTGTTGCAGTGTTTGGCGGAACTGCGGAGTTTATTGCGCTATGGCTGAAGAGCTCTGGAGTAGAGACATTCTTTTATTTCTACGTAGCTGCATGTATTGCGGTCAGTTTAATCTCCTACTTGCGAATGGGTGAGTCTTCGAAAGTCTCCCATATCGAAGCCGAGATTGATGCCATGAAAAAACGCTAGCTGCCCATGAGCTTTCAAAAAAGATAAATGATCTTGGATTCGGACCATTTCTTAAAGAAATGGTTCTTTGTTTTTTAAGAAAGTCTAACCCGAAATCACGCAATGAATACACACATTTAGGGTTGAGCCAGAAAAGGGAAATCATACGCAAGCAGTGGGGGGAGTACGCAGACATTTTCAGACGATGATCGGGTACATTGAAAAATATCAGCACGCGCGAAGTAATTCTGGGATTGGAAGTTTCTGCTTTACGAAACTTCCTTCTTTTTTGTTAAACTAAAGAGAGGGCAGTTCCCGGTAATTAAACGGAGTAGGAGTAATGACTTATGAAAAAGTTTTTAACGGCTTTAGGTCTTCTGATCATAGCAGGTATTGTATTTGTGATAAGTATGCAGCCAGAAAAAGAAGAGAGAGAGCCTGAAAAACAAGAAGCAACTCAGGAAAAAGAGGAACCATTGGCGAATGCGAAAGAGTATCTGGAAGATCCTGATGGATATATGAAAAAGTTAGATGAAAAATATAAACCTGATCATGAAGATGATCATCATGCGGAAGATAAACCTGATGAATATTATGAAAATCAGAAAAATGATTTATTGAAAATGGATAAAATCATCCTTTCAAATGAAAATTATATCTCCATATTGGAAGTTCTTGATCGATTTCCAAAGGAGTTTGCGGGAAAACAGGTTGAATTGACTGGTTTTGTCTTCCGTGAAAAAGATTTTTCAGAAACGCAGCTTGTTATTGCAAGAAGCGGTGATCCCTGCTGTACAGATGAGCACGACGGGTTATACGGCCTGCTTTCCAGGATGGAAAATGCAAAAAATCTTCTTGATAGTCAATGGGTTAACGTCACAGGGGAACTAAGTACAAATACATATTCCGGAGCTGAGGTACCTTATCTGCTAATTAAAAAGGCAGTAAAAATAAAACCTCCCGCACAGCCCTATGTCTATGAGGGTAAAGGCACCCATACTGACTGAAGAAGAAACGTCTTTCTTTCGGCGCAGAATAAAAAGGCAGTATCGCTGATGATTCGTTAGCGGTACAGCCTTTGCAGGGAACATATATGAGCTTGATGCCATTGCAGCCTGTGCCATCGGCGGAACAAGCTTAATGGGCGGAATCGGCACCATTCCAGGCGCCATCATAGGAGCCCTTGTTATGGCAAGTCTTGTTAACGGCATGAGCATGATGAATATCGATGCCTATTGGCAGCTGATTGTAAAAGGAAGCATTTTGGTCCTTGATGTGTGGTTTGATATATACAGCCGGAATAAGAAGAAAAGATAGCTTTCGAACTCCTGCACTTTGGTGCGGCGTTTTATTCTTTAAGTTTCTATGTTTTGCAAAAGAAAGAAGCGGGTAATTAAAAGTATGCAACAAATTCACTGCGAAAGGAGCAACTTGTATGAGACAGAAAACTTTAATTTCAGGTATTGCCTTATCAACAGTCGGAGTCGGAGTGACATCCTATTTATTAAAGGATAAATCAAACCGTCAAAAGGTAACAGGATTCGTTCAAAGCGCCAAAAACAAGATTCCCTACTTTGCACGTAAAAACACAGATGCATTCCCTGTTGAAAAAGCGGGTCATCCAGATCCTCATGACGTTGAAGATAATAAAATGGTCTCAGAGGGCTCCATGTATCCCGTTCAATACTATGATGAAAAGAAGAAATAAATGGTGCAGCATTGCCTGATGGCGGTGCTGTTTTTTTGTTTGCTGAAAATCGTTTTTTGCTCCCAGCATAAAAAACAGGAAAAGCCAAAGCTTTTCCCGTTTTATCTATCCAATCTCACAATTTCTGCATCAGGATGAGAGTCATAAAGAATCAAGTCCTTTAAGATTTCAGCGCCAAGCATGGAATAAACGGTTCCATTTCCGCCAAAGCCAAGCAAGTAATAGACATTTTCTTTCTTTGGATGCTTTCCGATGAATGGCAATCCGTCGTCTGATTCACCAAAGCTTGCACCCCATACGGAATCAACTTCCATTTCATAACCCGGATAATGCTCCTTGATTTTGTCCAAAAGCCGCTGACCGCGTTCGCGGATCATTTCTTCGCTGCTTGGTGCTTCCATTCTCTCTTCATCAAGCCCTCCGGCAACAATTCTGCCGTCGACCGTTGTCCGCATATAGAAGTAGGGGCGTTTCGTTTCCCAAATCAGGTTTTTGTCTTCCCAATGATTAAGATAGTGTACTGGGGTAGTGACGATCGCAAAAGTTCGATTCACTTCGGCTCCCAATTTTTTCGCGAATGGAATCGTTTCGTAGCCGGTCGAATAGATGACTTTTTTTGCTGCAATTTTTCCATGTGCAGATTGGAAATAGACGTACTCATCATCTCTGTCAGTCTCTTCAATTTCTGTATTCTCAAAAATCCGGACGCCATTGTGATGAGCGTCCTCCATCAAAGTCTGGATAAATTTATACGGGTTCACTTCGGCATCGCCATCTGTCAAAAGAGCGGCCGGCTTCTCAAATCCAAATCGCTCTTTTATTTCGTCTTTTTTCAAAAAATCTACAGGGAAACCATGTTTAGAAAGAGCTTTAAACTCTTTTTTCAGTTTTGATTTGTCACCTGGAGTGCTTGCATAATACAGGCTTTTTCTTCTGATGAAATCGACTTCTTTCGATAAGCTTTTAGCTGCAAGCTCAAGCTCATCTACTGCTTTTAAACACATTTTATAAAAACGGACCGCTTTCTCTTCACCTATTTTTTTGATGAATTCATGGAGCATCGTATCATTTGAAAACTGCAGGAGCCCTGTATTTGCACTTGAACTGCCGCTGCCGACGGTTCTTTTTTCCACTAAAATTGTATCTAAATCATACTTTGAAAGGGTGTGAGCACACAAAGCACCAGACATTCCCCCTCCAACGATGAGGACATCACATGTTATGGTATCTTGAAGCTCAGGATATGCCTGAACATGGCTGACCGTTTGAGGCCAATATAGAGAGCCGTTATGAAGCTTCATTCGTTTTCCCCCTTAGGATATAACAGGCATATTCCCTCTTTTATCCAAAGAAAAAACCTCTTTTAAAAAAATATCCAAAAATTGAAAAGGAAATCAGGTGTCCGAAAAGGAAGTTACTATATAAGTGTGAAAAAATTCCGGGAGGGAAAAAAATGATTTCAGTCGCAATGCTGAGCAAATGGCACGTTCATGCCGTTGATTATGAAAGAGATATACATAACAGTTCTAAATTGAATATTACGCATGTATGGGATGAGGACAAAGAAAGAGGGCAGCGGTGGGCAAATGAACTGAATGTTCCATTTGAACCTGAGCTTGAGAAGGTTCTAGGCAATCCTGCTATTGAAGGGGTGGTTGTTGACACGCCGACTAACATGCACAAGGAAGTCATCATAAAAGCAGCACAGAATGGAAAGCACATTTTCACAGAAAAAGTACTGGCGTTAACAACAGCTGATTGCAAAGAAATCTTTGAAGCAGTCGAGAAAGCGGGAGTTTCTCTTGTGGTCTCAATGCCTAGGCTCACCACAAACTATTACCTCTATGCTGAAAAAGCACTGAAGGATGGCTTAATTGGAGAACTCAAAATGGCAAGATGCCGTGTCGCTCACAACGGTTCAGTGCCTTCAGCGGAAAACCCTGAAGGATGGCTGCCTGCACACTTCTACAATGCTGAGCAATGCGGCGGAGGGGCTCTCATAGATTTAGGGGCTCATCCGATCTATTTGCTCAACCGCCTTGCAGGAAAACCTAAAGAAGTATCCGCTCATTTTGATTACGTCTATACAAAAGAAGTCGAAGACCAGGCTTCTGTCATCGTTTCCTATGAGGAAGGTGTAACTGGCGTGATTGAAACCTCGTTTGTTTCACACGGAAGTCCGTTTTATCTAGAATTATACGGAACAGAAGGATGCCTGCTGATTCAGGATGGAAAAGTGGAGCTGAGAAATGGCGAAGGTACTCATGTGATTGAACAGCTGCCAAAAGAGCTTCCGATTCCAATGGAACAATGGGCGGATGCCATCCAGTCTGGAAAAACACCGTCTATTTCGAATGAGGATGCCCTCCTGTTAACGGCAGTGAACGAAGCGGCGATTCAGTCGAATACTGAAAAGCGGAGAATAACGATCAGCGTATAAAGACGAAGGACTCTTTTTAATGGTCCTTTTATCAAGAAAACACATTTAATGAAGCATATAAAAAAGTGAGGGAGCCATAATTTTTTATGGCTCTTTTTTTGCCAATAAATTCAAAAATAATGAAAAATATCCATCATCTTAAATAGATTAAATATTCATAATCATATAAAATAAAAGGAACCAAACAAAAAACTAGTTTGGTCCCATTTTCTTCGCTTTTCTCTCATATCGCTTATATAATTGATGCATTTTCTGTCCGGATGCGTCTTTTGCAGTCATGTAGTGATCTTCAAAAAGGTTAGAAAAATAAGTCGCCCTGCGTCCGCACTGCAGTCCCATAACATAGGCGCCTTCAGTAAAAGAATATTCTTTGACGATCCATGAAGCTCCATCCAAGTGAATCGTGACGACTTCACCAAAGTATATGCTCATGCATTCTTCCAAGTCCCTAATGGACAACTGAAAGTCACGGAACTTATTTTCCTGAAAAAATGAAAAGTACACTTCTTCAAGTTCAATTAAACTTTTTACCGAATAGTTTAATGTTAAGCCGAGTTCTGCATATATATCTTCTAATAGAGACAAGTTCTCTTTCCGTTGTTCATAGTAATACACTTTGGCCGCTTCTTCATTTTCAAAGACAGGCAAATTCCTGCCATAATCTGTTTCAATTTGATGATTATAAGATTCTAGCATTCTGTCACCTCGCGTCTTTTGTTCAATTGCAAGTATATCATCCTGATGACTTTAATAGAGCAGCTTACATTAAAGCTACAAAGGAGGTGAATTTTGGATTTATAAAATAAATGAACCCGTTCCGCGTTTCGGGGTGTCCTTTTCCGGTGAATTCTTATCTGCCATGCCTGGGCTAAACAGTCGGTTCCGCATTTCGTGGTGTCCAGCTTCACCGCCTAACTCCTCGGCCAGAACGGCTCCGCCAGTAAAGGCAAAAAGCGCCTTTTCTGTCGGATCCTTATCTGTCTGTCGGAGCTAAACAGTCGGTTCCGCATTTCGTGGTGTCCAGCTTCACCTCCTAACCCCTCGGTCAGAACAAATTCCCCGAAAAAGTCAAAAACGGACTTTTCCGGTGAATTCTTATCTGCCATGCCTGGGCTAAACAGTCGGTTCCGCATTTCGGATTATATACACGAATTGGATAATGATGTTATAATGTTAGCGGTTACATTTATAATATTTTGAGAATTCTACTATTTTTAACAGGGGGAAATGGATGGAATCACTAAACGTATATTTAAATAATTACTTAATCGTTGTCGTTTTCCTGCTCCTTGGCATTTTGCTTCCTGTTGTCGCTCTCGGAATGGGCCGGATTTTGAGGCCGAACGCACCGAGCGAGGCAAAAGCAACCACATACGAAAGCGGAATTGATCCATACCATGATTCACGCGTGCAGTTTAATGTCCGCTATTATATGTTTGGTCTCCTGTTTGTCATTTTTGACGTTGAAACCGTGTTTTTATATCCGTGGGCAGTCGCATATGAGAAGTTAGGCGTGTTTGCCCTCATTGAAATGCTCATTTTTGTCATCATGCTCGTCATCGGGCTAGTCTACGCATGGAAGAAGAAGGTGCTGAAATGGACTTAAATGTAACGAATATACCTCAGGATGAAATGGAAGAACTGAAGCGCAGCGTCTTTTTAACAACGCTTGAAGAGCTGAAGGGCTGGGCGAGAAGCAATTCCTTGTGGCCGCTGACTTTCGGGCTTGCCTGCTGTGCAATTGAAATGATGGGTGTCGGTTCGTCCCACTACGATTTGGACCGATTCGGATCCTTTTTCCGGACATCACCCCGCCAGTCCGATGTCATGATCGTCTCAGGAACAGTGACGAAAAAAATGGCTCCGGTTCTAAAGCGCCTCTACGATCAAATGCCTGAACCGAAATGGGTCATTGCCATGGGCTCTTGTGCAACAGCAGGAGGTCCCTATATTAAATCATACGCAGTTGTAAAAGGAGTCGACCAGATTGTGCCGGTTGATGTGTACATTCCTGGATGTCCTCCTAATCCTGCCGCTCTTATCTACGGAATTAACAAGCTGAAAGAAAAAATCCGTTATGAGGCGAAAACAGGGAGTGAAATAATCCATGAGCGATGAGAAAGACATCCAGCAGCTAAAACGTGAAGCCGCTCAAAAAGCAAAGGAAGCTGCCCTGAAAAAGCTGGCTGAAAAGCAGGCAAATCAAGTAAACATACCTGCAGATAGCACAGAGCTTGCGAAACAGAAGGCGGCAGCAGCTGCAAAAGCAAAGGCCGCGGCCCTTGCGAAACAAAAAGCGCAGGAAGCTAAAGCGAATGAAACGATAGATGACGCTAACCTCGCGAAGCAAAAAGCAGCAGCTGCGGCAAAAGCGAAAGCTGCTGCACTTGCAAAGCAAAAGGCAAAGGAAACAGCTGAACCGGCCGATGAGGCGGCTCTCGCGAAACAGAAAGCGGCAGCAGCCGCAAAAGCGAAAGCAGCAGCACTTGCAAAACAGAAAGCGAAGCAAACGGAGGGAGCCGGCAACGAATCATCAGATGACCTGGCACTTGCGAAACAAAAAGCAGTTGCAGCCGCAAAAGCGAAAGCAGCAGCATTGGCAAAACAGAAAGCCAGGCAAGCAGAAGAGGGGACCGGCAACGAAACAGCAGATGACCTTGCACTTGCGAAACAAAAAGCAGTCGCAGCAGCAAAAGCAAAGGCGGCAGCCCTCGCGAAGCAAAAAGCAAAATCAGAAGGTGCTCCGGTAGATGATGTAGCCAAGCAAAAAGCAGCAGCTGTCGCAAAGGCAAAAGCCGCCGCCGCCGCGAAAGCAAAGGCTTCCCGTGAAAATCTTTCAGATGACGAATTGGCTAAAGAAAAGGCAAAGGCCATCGCAGCCGCAAAAGCAAAAGCAGCAGCTGCAGCAAAAGCGAAGAAACTTACTCCAGAAGAGCAGCCTCAACAAGAAGAACCTTCACCAAATGAGCCCATTTTAAAAAATTATGTAAAAGTAATCGAGGAGCATCTCGGCAAAGAAGTTTTAGAAGAATCCTATATTAATAGGCTGTCTAAAGATAATCCGACACTTGTTGCAAAGAAAGAATCCTATTTTACCATCGCCAAGTTTTTAAAAGAACAGGAAGAATTGGCATTTGATTACGTCTCTGAATTGCATGGAACGGATTTTGAAACACATATGGAAATGTACGTTTATCTTTTTTCCTACGTCCACCGCCATACAGTTGTGCTGAAAGTAAAGCTTGACCGCGACAAGCCTGAAATTGATTCCCTTGAACCGCTTTGGAAAGGAGCGGATTGGCCTGAGCGCGAAGCATTTGATTTACTTGGGATTCATTTTACCGGCCACCCGAACCTGACAAGAATTATGATGCCGGATGATTGGGTCGGACATCCTCTTCGCAAAGATTATGAACCCTATGATGTGGAGGTGTAGCTTTTGATACGGACAGAAGAAATGCTCCTGAATGTCGGACCGCAGCATCCGAGCACACATGGCGTGTTCCGGCTGGTGATCAAAATTGACGGAGAAATCATTAAAGAAGCTACACCGGTTATCGGCTATTTACATAGAGGCACCGAAAAGCTTGCAGAAAACCTTCAATACACACAAATCATTCCTTATACAGACCGCATGGATTATCTTTCTGCCATGACAAACAATTATGTGATTTGTCATGCTGTGGAAACGATGACCGGCATTCAGGTCCCTGAACGGGGCGAGTATTTAAGGGTGATTGCGATGGAGCTTGGAAGAGTAGCAAGCCACCTCGTCTGGTGGGGCACCTATTTGCTTGATATTGGAGCAGTAAGTCCATTTTTATATGCCTTCCGCGAGCGGGAAATGATTATTAATTTGCTGACGGAGCTTTCAGGAGCGAGGCTTACCTTCAATTACATGAGGGTCGGCGGCGTGAAGTGGGATGCGCCTGAGGGCTGGATTGAAAAGGTTGCAGAATTCATTCCTTATATGAGAGAGCAGCTGAAAGGCTATCATGATCTCGTGTCAGGAAATGAAATCTTCTTAAATCGTGTAAAAGGGGTCGGCATTTACACAAAAGAAGAGGCGCTTGCTTACTCCTTAAGCGGGGCAAACCTGCGCTGTACTGGAGTGAAATGGGACCTTCGCAAGGATGAACCATACTCGATATACGACCGATTTGATTTTGACGTGCCTGTACGGACAAAAGGTGATGCTTTCGCCCGCTACGAATGCCGCATGGAAGAGATTGAGGAATCCTTGAAAATCCTAGAGCAGGCTGTTGAACAATTCCCTGCTGAGGGACCGATCATCGCAAAAGTGCCGAAAATCATTAAAGCACCAAAAGGAGAGGCTTATGTACGGATTGAATCTCCACGCGGTGAAATCGGCTGCTACATTGCAAGTGATGGAAAAAAAGAGCCATACCGTCTGAAGTTCAGGCGTCCTTCCTTTTACAATCTGCAGATCCTGCCAAAGCTTTTGGAAGGAGAAAACATGGCAAACCTTATTACCATTCTCGGTGCCATTGACATTGTCCTTGGGGAGGTGGACGGATAATGGTGGAAGGCTTGCTTCAATCATCGCCGGGCATAGGCAACTTTGCAATATTCTTTGGGCTAGCAACAGCATTTCTGTTCGTCGTCCTTGGTTTCGTCACCTATGGCATTCTGGCAGAGCGCAAAGTGATGGGATTTATGCAGGGACGGATCGGCCCTAACCAGGTAGGGGGCAAATGGGGTCTGCTGCAGACTGTGGCAGATGTTTTAAAGCTTCTGATAAAAGAAGACACGATTCCGAAGCTTGCTGACAGACCATTGTTTATTCTCGCTCCTGTCATCGCTTTTGCTCCGGCTTTCATTGTTCTATCAACGATTCCGTTTACTGACGCTTTTCAGTTTGCAGATTTAGGTGTCGGCCTGCTTTTTTACATCGCCATATCGGGTTTAACCACGATTGGCATTGTAACAGGAGGATGGGCTTCGAATAACAAATACTCTCTGCTCGGCGGGATGCGCGCAGCGGCGCAAATGATTTCCTATGAAATCCCTCTTGTCATGTCGGTCATCGGGGTTGTCCTGTTATCAGGGAGCCTGAACTTAAATACGATTGTAGACGCACAAGAGGACGTCTGGTTTATTTTCCTCCAGCCGATCGGGTTTCTAATTTTCCTGATTGCTTCTGTGGCTGAGTTAAACAGAACCCCGTTTGACTTGCCTGAAGCGGAATCAGAGCTTGTTGCCGGTTATCATGTCGAGTATTCCGGCTTCCGCTGGGCATTCTTCATGCTGTCGGAATATGTGTATTTTTTCGCAATGGCTTCCTTAACAACGGTTTTATTTTTAGGCGGCTGGCATCCGGTTGCATTTCTTGATTTCATCCCTGGCGCAATCTGGTTCGGCCTCAAATTCAGTGTGGTCATCTTCACACTCATCTGGTTCCGCGTCACATTCCCGCGGATCCGCGCCGATCAGCTGATGGAATTCGGATGGAAAGTGCTGCTCCCGGTCGCACTCGCGAATATATTCATAACGGCGATTGTGAAGGAGATTTTCTTTAAATAGGAGACAGCTGGAAAATAGAAAGTAAATTCGCCATTTCGGCAAGTAAATCCCGGATTTTGGCTAGTAAAAGAAGCATTCTGGACAGTAAGCAGCCGCAATCGGCAAGTAAAAGCAAGAAACACCTGCCGCAGCCAGGCCTAAAGCCGGCACACCGGCAGGATCCTCACAAAATCAAGGGGTGAGAGCATGCGAGGTTTAGCAAAAGGTTTAACGTATACCCTGAACAACTTGACGAAGAAAAAAGTGACGTATGATTACCCGAATGATGCACTGGCTCTGCCTGACAGGTTCCGGGGCATTCAGAAGTTTTATCCGGAGAAGTGCATTGTCTGCAATCAGTGTGCGAATATCTGTCCGACGGATTGCATTGAGCTGACAGGCAAGAAACATCCGGATCCGGCGAAAAAAGGGAAAATCATTGATACGTATGATATCAACTTTGAAATTTGCATCTTGTGCGATCTCTGCACAGAGGTTTGCCCGACAGAGGCAATCGTTATGACGAATAACTTTGAGCTTGCGGAGTACAGCCGCGATCAGCTTTTTAAAAATCTCGAGTGGCTGGATGAAAATGATGAGAACATCAGGGAGGAGAATAAGGTGTGAGTATAACCGGAGAGTATGTAGCCTTTGTCGGACTCGCAATGGTGGCAATCGGGGGCGGCATTCTCATGCTGAATGTGACAAAAGTGGTTCATATGGTCGTATCGCTGGTGTTTACGTTCGTGAGTATTGCCGGTTTATATGTTCTTCTCTCCGCCGAATTTGTCGCAGCTGTCCAAATCTTAATCTACTCGGGTGCAATAACGATCATCATGCTGTTTGGCATTATGCTCACGCGTCATGAGGACGAGGAACAATCCACAGCGGGCAACGGAAGAAAGCTCATTACATTTCTTGGAATCGCTGCGTTTGCGCTCGTGATGTATCTTGGAATCTATGATCTAAAGCTCGGTGAGCCGACTGCCAATCTGCATGTGAAAAATACGGAGCAAATCGGAATCTCCCTTTATTCACATTTCGTCATTCCATTTGAGCTTACATCTGTTTTATTGCTTGTCGCACTGGTCGGTGCCATCATACTGGCGAAAAAAGACGAGAAGGAGGAGGAGAAAAAATGAGCTCGATTCCATTATCCGCCTTTCTTGTTCTCGCGCTGATTCTTTTTTGCATCGGTCTGTACGGAGCCCTTACGAAACGTAATACGGTCATCGTGCTTATTTCGATCGAACTTATGCTGAATGCTGCCAACATTAATCTGGTTGCATTCAGCAAATACGGAGTCGTTCCGGACATTACCGGGCAGGTTTTTTCTCTTTTTACGATCACGATCGCAGCAGCAGAGGCGGCCGTTGGACTTGCCATCCTATTTGCCCTGTACCGCAACCGTAGATCTGTCAATATTGACGACTATCATTCTATGAAGCACTAAAACCTCTAAACAAGAAGGGGATGGAATACAATGATGCCATATGCCTGGATGATCCCGCTGTTCCCGCTTGTCTCATTCCTCGTGCTGCTCCTGTTCGGCAAACGTCTGAGGGAGGGGAGCGCTAATGTCGGCAGCACTCTTATGCTTTTCGCATTTGCGGGCTCGCTCGCTGTATTGTTCGAGCGATTTACACAGCCAACCTTTAAAGCGGAAACCGTGTGGCTCACAATTGGCGATTTTGAGCTGACAGCGGGCTTTGAAATCAATCAATTAAATGCCTTAATGCTGGTGATCGTTTCGCTTGTAAGCTTAGCTGTACATATATATTCAAAAGGATATATGCATGGGGACGAACGCTTTCCTGTTTTTTATGCGTATCTAGGTTTATTTACCTTCAGCATGCTCGGACTTGTCATGACGACAAACCTGCTTCAGCTCTATATCTTCTGGGAACTCGTCGGAGTCGGATCATTCTTATTGATCGGTTTTTATTTTTATAAAGAAGAAGCAAAGGCAGCTGCAAAAAAAGCCTTTATCATGACCAGAATCGGGGATGTCGGTCTGTTCATCGGCATGCTCCTGCTCTTTTGGCAGGTTGGCAGCTTCGAATATGACCAGATCTTTGCAAGTGTCGCAGATGGCAAGGTGCCGCTTGATTTGATCACCCTGATCAGTCTTTTAATCTTCATCGGGGCGATTGGAAAATCAGGTCAGTTTCCGCTCCATTCCTGGCTTCCGGATGCGATGGAAGGTCCGACGCCTGTTTCTGCCCTCATTCATGCGGCGACTATGGTAGCGGCCGGTGTTTATTTAGTAGCCCTTATGTATCCGCTATTTGCCGCAAGTGAAACAGCACTCCTGGTTGTCGCAGCAATTGGAGCCTTCACGGCTATTTTTGCTGCAAGCATCGGGCTTGTGCAAAAAGATATCAAACGCGTGCTTGCGTATTCTACTGTCAGTCAGCTGGGCTACATGATGCTTGCCCTTGGTTCTGCAGGCTATGTCGCCGGTGTTTTCCATTTAATGACACATGCCTTTTTTAAAGCCCTGCTGTTTCTAGCAGCGGGCAGTGTGATTCATGCTGTTCATACACAAAACATTGATGAGATGGGCGGCTTGTGGAAAAAGCTGAAGTTCACGGGACCGCTGTTTCTAATCGGGACGCTTGCTATAAGCGGTGTCCCGCTCTTCTCGGGATTTTTCAGTAAAGATGAAATCCTGATTGCGGCGTGGACACATGGAAATCCTGTCCTTTTCTGGCTGGCACTCATTGCCGCCTTCTTCACCGCCTTTTATATGTTCCGGCTCTTCTTTCTCGTTTTCACCGGACGTCCGAAAACAGAGCTTTCAAGAGTAAAAGAATCCCCGTCCAATATGCTGATTCCAATGAGTATCCTAGCCGCGCTCGCCATTTTCTCAGGCTACAGCAACACGCCCTGGTTCGGCACATTTCTTGGAGACTGGCTGACGGAAGGTTCGCCGCAGCTTGGGCACGGCCACATTGAAGGGCCAATGTGGATTATGTTCGCGGCAACCGCTGTCTCTCTGCTTGGCATCTTGCTTGCTTACATGATGTACAGCAAACCATCGATCTCTCCTGAAAAAATAAGATCGCGGATGCCAATGATTCATTCAGTGCTTAAAAACAAATATTTCATTGATGAACTCTACGGAATAACGATCATATGGCTCACGAATACAATCAGCGTCTTCTGCAAGTACCTCGAAAAATTCTTGGTTGAGGGTGCTGTAAAAGGAGTGGCAGGGATTGTCCGGTCAGCAGGAGCCTTGGGATCGAAAATGCAGAACGGGCAGGTGCAGATGTATGGAACCGTTGCTTTTGTCGGACTCGCTATTTTACTTGTTCTATATGCAGTAACAGGGGGGAACTTCTTATGACATCCATTCTGCTCACGGCCCTTGTTTTCTCGCCTGTACTTGGAATCATCGTTCTTGCTTTTATGAAAAAAGACCAGGAATCATCGTTAAAACTTGTCGGGTTTCTTGCGACTTTGCCTGCTGTCCTTTTATCTGGAATCATGTTTGCACAATATCAGATAGGCAATGACCTCGCCCGATTTGCCGAGAATCACGAATGGATTGCGTTTGGGCAATACCATGACATGCAGCCTGGCGTGTTTACAGTTGATTACGAGCTTGCTATGGACGGCTTTTCGCTGATTATGGTTCTGCTCACATCAATTCTTGCGGCTCTCGCTGCAGCGGCCTCTTTTTCCATTAAAAAGAACTGGAAAAGCTACTTTATGCTTCTGCTTCTTCTTGAAGTCGGCATGCTCGGCGTCTTTATGGCACAGAATCTGATTCTTTTCTTTATCTTTTTTGAAATTACGCTGATTCCGATGTTTTTCCTTATTGGAAAATGGGGCTTCATGGCCCGTGAAAAAGCAGCTTATCAATTTTTGCTTTATAACGGATTTGGGTCGGCTATTCTGCTGATTGTGATCATCCTGCTCTTTTCAAAAACAGGGACAACTAATCTTGCCCTGCTGAGCCAATTGCTGAATACGCCTGACGTTCAGCTGATCGGGCCAATCTCAGAGGATTTTAAGCTTGGATTAATGATTGCTCTCATCATTGCATTTGGAGTGAAGCTTCCAATCTTCCCGCTGCATACGTGGATGCTGAGAGTGCATGTTCAGGCTCCGCCGCCCATTGTCATGCTTCATTCAGGAATTCTTCTGAAAATAGGTGCATTCGGTTTAATTAAATTCGGCCTTGGCTTATTCCCAAACGAATTTTCAAAGCTAAGCACCATTTTAATCATACTTGGGCTTGTGAATCTGCTGTATGGAGCCTTTTTGGCGCTCATTCAAAATGAATTCAGAATGGTGCTTGCCTATTCGAGTATTTCACATATGGGCATCGTGCTCATCGGACTTGGTGCACTAAATGAAGCTGGTATACAGGGGGCGATCTTTCAGGTCGTTTCACACGGACTAATTTCTGCGCTGCTGTTCTTCTTAGTGGGAGTATTAATCGAACGAACTCAAACAACTCAATTGGATCAGCTTTCAGGCTTATCGAAAGCCATGCCGCTTGCTGCAGGCTTTTTATTGGCAGGTGCAATGGCTTCGCTTGGATTGCCGGGAATGTCCGGTTTCATCAGTGAACTGACGGCGTTCATGGGGGTCTTCGATCAGCATCCGGAGCTTGGGGCAATCGGGGCAATCGGCATCATTTTGACCGCCGCTTATCTTTTGAGGGCTGTTCTTTCAATTACCTTTGGAGCCGAAAAAAAATCAGAGCATGTGCACGTTGATATGAAGTGGTATGAGATTATCCCGGTACTCGTGCTGCTGTTTTTCATTATTTTGATTGGTGTCTATCCGAATGGACTTTCCGTTCCACTGCAGCTGACAATTGAAACCATCATGAAAGGGATAGGGGGGTGATGAACAATGGATATGGAAACCTTGCTCAGCTATAAATGGAGTGTCATGACACCGGAGTTCATCATTCTCGGGACGGCACTGCTGCTGTCTATTATTGATCTTTTTATGGGAGACGGCAAAAGCCGTAAATGGCTCGGATGGATAGGTTTCGCCGGTATTGCGGCTGCAGTAATAAGTCTTGTTTTCATGATCGGTGCAAAGGACGCAGTTATTCTTTATGACACCTTTGTTCTGGATTCCTTTGCAAAAGCGTTCAAATTCATCTTACTGCTAGGAGCAGCAATTATTTTCCTGCTGGCAATTGATTATGAACCCCAGGAAGGCTTGAAAGAGCGGGGAGAATTCTATTACTTGCTGCTAGCAGCGCTTCTTGGAGCCATGATGATGGCATCAAGCCGGGATTTAATCACCTTATTTGTCGGGCTTGAGCTGCTGTCCATTTCTTCTTATATACTTGCTGGATTACGCAAAAAAAATCTGCAATCAAATGAATCAGCCCTGAAATATGTGATAAACGGCGGGATCTCAACGGCCATTACCTTATTCGGGATGAGCTATATCTATGGTTTGACTGGCACAACAAGTCTGACAGAAATGATTCCGCAGCTGAATGCCTTAACAGAATCAGGCTATCTCTATATCTCGGGAATCTCTTTCTTGCTCATTTTTGTCGGTTTATCCTTTAAGATCGCAACGGTTCCTTTTCACATGTGGGCACCGGATGTATACGAAGGGGCACCGACACCTGTCACAGCTTTTCTGAGTGCCGTTTCAAAAACAGCCGGGTTTATTATCATCCTCAGATTATGTCTGTCTGTCTTTGGAAATATT
This sequence comes from Metabacillus hrfriensis, assembly GCF_030127205.1. Taxonomy (NCBI): domain Bacteria; kingdom Bacillati; phylum Bacillota; class Bacilli; order Caryophanales; family Bacillaceae; genus Metabacillus; species Metabacillus hrfriensis. The sequence continues at coordinate 4,817,518 of NZ_CP126116.1, read as the reverse complement.
CCGGATGAAGACGGTATGCAGTCAATACTAGTGATCTATCAAGGCTTTATCGCCATCTTAGCTGCGATTACGATGATCGTCGGCAATGCGGTCGCCCTGAGGCAGAAAAACATCAAACGCCTGCTTGCGTATTCGTCCATTGCGCATGCTGGATATGTGCTTGTCGGTTTCGTGTCCTTCGGCGGCTACTTTTACTTTGACGCCATCTGGTTTTATTTATTATCGTACGTCATCATGAATCTCGGCGCTTTTGCGATTGTCCAGGCAGTCGGAAGAAAAACAGGCTCAGAGGATGTCACAGCCTTTGCAGGTCTGTATCACCGTTCTCCGCTTGCAGCAATCGCCGTCACCATCTTTTTGTTATCGCTTGCCGGACTCCCTGGTACGGCAGGCTTTATCGGAAAAATCACCATCTTCATGAATGCATTTACCAACAGCACGCCGCAGATTGTTCTTGCATCCATCATGATTGCGACTACCGTTGTCTCGTACTTTTATTATTTCGGCATACTCACTCAGGTCTTTTTCAGGAAAAAAGAAACCGAGGAGCCATTTAAATGGAGTGCACCGCTTCTGATCGTGACGGTCATCTGTATGATTGCAACCGTGCTGCTTGGAATTTTCCCAGGTGCTGCATTTGATTTTCTGAATTTAAATATTTCATAAATTTGCCACTAATCTTTACAAAAAAACCATCAAAGTGCCGGCAGAATTTTATATAATGGAAGAGGTGTAAAAGCCTCTTCTTTTTTTGGTTTCGTAAAAAGTGCTATGCTTGCTATAAGAATAGCTACATATAGGAGTTGTTAAACCTATGCTTGATTTTAATCAGCAAGCATTACTTGGCCTTTTGTCACATCTTGTATTCATTCCGGTTACATGGTGGGCACTGCAGGCGCTGCATATTGAAAAAGCCATGAAAAAAGGAAAGGTCATGCAAGCGCGTGCGCTGATGATCCTTCTCACGATCGCCATTTCAGGCGCTGTAAGCAACTTTTTTCTTGATTATTTAATATGGTCCCGCCAGCTGCCTTTTTTATTTTAATGAACTTTTCAGTCAGCAAAAGGCATCAGCTTTTTAAATTAAAGGAAGTTATAAATTGATTTTGAGTATTGAAGCAGAGCTGCAGCGTCTAGATCCTCGGCCAGAACGGCTCCGCCAAAAAAGTCAAAACCTGACGTTTCTGCCGGAACCTTATCTGTCTGCCTGAGCTGGCCAAGGCGATTCCTCTTTTCTGATTAACGTTTAACTAATAAAGAACAGGGGAATATGACCTACAGATTACCAGAGAACAGCCCAGAGATTGTCTAACAATGACGACTTTTTCCACGTATACGCCCTTCTCAAACGGTAACAATGTTACTAAGGAGAGAGGACGTGGATTACGATGAAAAAAGTCAGTCTGGCAATTATTATCTTTTTATTATTTCTTACAGGTGCGGTTGTTGCACAAGCTATTGGGTCTGACAAGAAGGAAGCAGAACTTGGAACCATTGTAGAAGGCATGGAAGCACAGGGAATTGATGTTAAAAAGTGGTCTTTATTTTCAAAGGAAATGATTTCAGCAGAGAATCAGTCTTTTGAAGAATTAACGAAACTTTTGCAAACTCAATTTCGTCATTATAAGTGGTCGAATGAAAGTGTGGATGGCAAGCTACATAAAGCATCGGGAATCTTTTTTAACAAGAAGATGGGTTTTACAGAAAAGCTTCAAATTCAGTCAACCGACACAAACGGACAAAAACAATCGTATATCTTGTATGAGCTCAGCGGGGAAGGTTCAGGGAAAAATTGGATTCAGCTACATGAGTATGCGCAAGCTCGTAGCTTCGACATTTTCCATGAAAATCCTACAATTTTCACTTGTGTAAATGGCCAGCTTGATGATAAGATGAGTAGTGTTTTGCAATTGAAGGTAAATGGTTTGCTCAAACAATTTAACGCGGTGCCAGTTGAACAGCTTAAAGAAGATTCGTTCATATCTGTGTCCGCACGTACGTCAGATTGGGATCACCTGATTCCAACAGATGAAGGCAGCATGAATATTCAAATTGCGCTCAGAGGCGCAGGATTGGGCAGTAATACTAGCGTTACAGTAGGAACACCAATCATAACGTCTGAATATTAATATATAGAAATTGGGACGCGGAGGGGAAGACCTTGGAAAAAATCATCGTCCGCGGCGGTCGTAAGTTAAACGGTACTGTTAAAGTAGAAGGTGCTAAAAATGCCGTTTTACCAGTAATCGCTGCATCTTTATTAGCCAGTGAACAAAAAAGCATAATTTGTGATGTGCCTACGCTCTCCGATGTGTATACAATCAATGAAGTGCTGCGCCATTTAGGTGCAGAAGTACACTTTGAAAATAACCAAGTGTTTGTAGATGCATCTAAAGAGCTAAATATGGAAGCTCCTTTCGAATATGTACGCAAAATGCGTGCTTCTGTTTTAGTTATGGGTCCATTACTTGCCAGAAATGGCCGTGCACGTGTGGCATTGCCAGGCGGCTGTGCGATTGGATCACGTCCAATTGATCAACATTTAAAAGGCTTCGAAGCTATGGGAGCTACCATTAAGGTTGGGAACGGATTTATCGACGCTGAAGTCTCAGGAAGACTTCGCGGGGCAAAAATCTACTTGGATTTCCCAAGCGTTGGAGCAACTGAAAATATTATAATGGCTGCGGCTCTTGCAGAAGGCACAACTGTCCTTGAGAACGTAGCAAAAGAACCGGAAATCGTTGACCTTGCCAATTACATTAATGCAATGGGCGGCAAAGTTCGCGGAGCCGGAACTGGAACGATTCGCATTGAAGGTGTAGAAACACTTAAAGGCGTTAAGCATCATATCATTCCTGACCGCATTGAAGCTGGAACTTTCATGGTTGCAGCTGCTATTACAGGCGGAAATGTATTGGTTCGCGGCGCTGTGCCGGAACACTTAACTTCTTTGATCGCGAAAATGGAAGAAATGGGCGTTCAGATTTCTGAAGAAGAAGACGGACTTCGTGTCATTGGACCAGAAAAACTCAAGTCCATTGACATCAAAACAATGCCGCATCCAGGCTTCCCGACAGATATGCAATCTCAAATGATGGCATTGCTGTTGAAAGCTGAAGGAACTTCTATGATCACGGAAACTGTGTTCGAAAACCGTTTCATGCACGTGGAAGAATTCCGCCGCATGAATGGGGATATTAAGATTGAGGGCCGATCTGTCATCATCAACGGTCCAGTTAATATGCAAGGTGCAGAAGTGGCAGCAACAGACTTGCGCGCTGGTGCAGCACTTGTTCTTGCAGGTTTAGTTGCAGACGGCTACACTCGTGTAACCGAGCTTAAGCACGTAGACCGCGGATACGTTGACTTCCACGGAAAACTTGCTTCAATCGGTGCTGACATCGAACGAATCACAGAAGAAACTACGATTAAATCCGAGCAGGCTGTAAGCGACATGAACGCTTAAACATACGTACATCTAAAGAAGTTGGAGTCCTCGAATTCCAGCTTCTTTTTATATTGTCCAAAATAAAAATACTTTATTAGTGTTGCTGTTTCTACTATGATTTATACATCAGATATCCTATTTTTTTGCATAAAATACCCGGCAATTGACGACGATGAATGCGAAGGAGGGTTTTCATGAAATTCTTAACGGCTTTATTTTTGATCATCGCATTTTCATTGTTCTCGTTTACGAGTGATTTACTGTCTTTGCTGACGGGAGATTATATCGGTCTCACCATTCGGAGAGACCCCGATTTTTCCGACTTGTTTCTCTATCATGATATAGCCCTGCACAGTAAGTTTTATGTTGTCACAAAAATAGGGCACGCCTTTTTCTTTTTCTTTTTTACGCTTATCATGACTTATATGTACCGGATGCGTACAGCGATTTTATGGGCAGTATTTCTCGCTGTATCCTCAGAAGTTCTTCAGCTATATGCTATGCGCAGCGGCAGGATTGTGGATATGATCTACGACCTGACAGGGGCATTAGCAGGAATCATTTTAATAAAAATCATTTTTGCTTATTCAAAACACGTGCAAATTGTCGAAGGAAATCGGCGGAAAATGTAGAAATAGACAGTGGAAGCAAAAGGGAATTCTTCAGATTTAAGAGTTTTTCAGTCATAAATGGTTGTCCACCTCCATAGTATTGAGTAGAGACGGTAAATGACATATCGGATATGGAGGCTCTTAGATGAAATCTTTGAAACCAATACTTTTAGTTCTTGCCGGATTATTTCTCATCATATTAATGATCCCGACATTGTTAGTCGCACCTTTTATGAACCAGACCAAAGGTGAACTATCAGAAGACCTTCAAGCCAAAAAGGATGAACAAGTCATGCTTGCCAAATCAATTATTGATGTACCGGTCTATCGCAGCGGTGCGGAAAAAATCGAGAACATTCCTTTAGAAGAATACGTCATCGGAGTCGTTGCCTCAGAAATGCCTGCAGATTTTGAAGACGAAGCGCTGAAAGCCCAGGCACTGGCAGCCCGGACTTATATTGTAAAGCAATTAATGAGCGAACAAACGATAAGTGTTCCAGCCGGTGCAGTCGTCAGTGACACGACAGCTCATCAGGTCTTCAAAAGTGATGCAGAGCTGAAAAGGCAATGGGGTAAGGACTATGATTGGAAAATCAAAAAGGTGTACAATGCAGTCGCCACTACACAAGGTCAAATCTTAACATATGAAAATAAACCAATCGAAGCCTCCTTTTTCTCAACCAGCAACGGATACACCGAAAACTCCGAAGACTATTGGGCAGCATCCCTGCCTTATTTAAAGAGCGTGGAAAGTCCATGGGACGAAAAATCACCGAAATACTATGACCAAATCGCCATCAAAGTGAGCGATTTCGAGAAAAAACTTGGAGTGAAACTCGATTCAGACGGAGAAGTAGGGAAAGTCATTGAACGAACCTCAGGCAAACGAGTAGCTCAAGTCGACATCAACGGGAAAAAACTGAACGGCCGAGATATCCGTGAAAAGCTGGGTCTCCGCTCAAGCGACTTCACTTGGCAGCTTAAAGGTGATCAAGTCCTCATCACCACAAAAGGCTTCGGCCACGGTGTCGGCATGAGCCAATACGGAGCCAATTTCATGGCGCAGGACGGAAAAAAATACAAGGACATTGTCAGCTACTACTACCAGGGAGCACAAGTGGCGAATGTTGAGCCGTTTGTTACTCAGTTTACGGCTCGGAATTAAAAGGGAAGCGCAGGAAACTATTTCCTGTGCTTTCTTTTTTGCTATAAAGTGTTTTTTCATTTACTCCTAATTATTTCAGAATTTCTATCCTTTTTAAGAAAAGACTTGATTAATTGAATCCGGTTTCATATTATAGAGTTAAAGGTAACTACTTATATTTAAAGATTACTATGTTATGATAAATGTAAAAAACATCATGACAAAAGGAGAGGGTATAATGAAATATTTTTTAGACAGTGCTATTACAAAGGAAATCAAGTACGCATATGAAAATTGGGCCATTGATGGAGTTACAACAAATCCTAAACACATTATGAACAGCGGGAAATCATTCTTAACCATTGTAGATGAACTTGCAGGTGAATTTGGCGAAATAAAAAACTTTCCCATTTCAGTTGAGATTAATCCACATTTAGACAATGCGAGAGAAATGGTCACTGAAGGCAAAAAAATTGCAGCACGTTCCTCTAACTTTGTAGTGAAAATTCCTTGCACCGAACCTGGATTAATCGCAGCAAAAGAATTAAAAAAAGAAGGCATTTCAACAAATGTTACACTGGTGTTTTCTCCTTCTCAGGCGATCCAGACAGCTAGAATAGGAGCCGCATTCGTTTCCCCGTTTGTAGGATGGAAAGAAAATAGCGGGGAAGATACGGCTCCGTACATCCAGGATATCGTGAATATCTATAAAACTTACGGATTTGAGACAGAAATTATTGTTGCCGCTTTACGCAATGGCAAACAGATTGTTGATGCTGCAAAAGCGGGAGCGAATATTGTCACATGCGGATTTGATGTGTACAGAAGCAGTTTTGATCATGCATTTACAGATTATGGTCTGAATGTTTTCAGAAATGCTTGGGACAACACAAAAACAGAAGTAACTGTTTGATAAAAAATCATTCAAGTTCCTATATAAAGATTAAGAGATATATACTGATTATTGAAGAATGATTTAGAAAAATAAGTTAACTTATTAAAGATAGTGTTGATTAGTGCGTAAAGGGGATGCAAAATGTCAAAAACTGCAGTTTTATATGTACCGATTGGCAGAAAAACGTTTGATCTTGAAGCAGCAGAAAATGTCCGATTAAAAAGCATGAGCTGGTTAAATGAAAACTGTCAAACTGTCGCTGCTCCAGAGGGAATCATCACGTCAGTTGAAGAACTCGATACCTTCTTATTTTCAATAAAAGAAAATAAGTTTGATACGGTTTTATATCAAAGTGTGACATTCGCAGATGGTGAATTTGTGATAAAGGTTTTAGAATATTTTAAACAGCCGATGATTGTTTGGTCAGTTCGTGAACCAAGTGTTGGCGGCAGACTGCGATTGAATTCACTTACAGGCGGAAATAGCACCAGCAATGTACTGCGCAATCAAAATCACCCGTTTGCATTTGTATTCGGAAATCCGGGGGAAGAACGCCTTGAGAAACGATTAACTGAGCAATTGGATGTCATGCGTGTTATGGCTTTGCTTGGGGGAATGAAGATTGGTGTAGTAGGAGATTATCCGCCCGGTTTCTTTTTCTCTGATGCAGATGAAGATAAACTTAAGCAAGCACTTGGTGTTAAACTGCTGAAAATGGATTTGCATGATGCGTTTAAAAAATGTACAGAGCTTAAAGAAGAAGAGTGGATTGGGCAAATTGAACGAGCGGAACAACAAGTAATTGGTTTAAATCGTGAAGATGAAACGGTAAAAAAATTCGCTCAGTTCTCAGCATATATTCAAAAACAAGTTAGGCAAGAAAATCTTCAGTCATTGGCAATGAGATGCTGGCCAGACTTTTTCACTGATTTAGGAGCAGCACCTTGTTCAACACTTTCACACCTAACAGAAGAAGGAATGGTCACATCTTGTGAATCTGATATACATGGATCGATATCAATGTATATCCTATCTGAGCTGACAAACGGAAGTGCACCATATCTAGGAGATCTGGTACATGTGGATGAAGAGAAAAACTCCGTTGTTTTTTGGCATTGCGGAGCAGGTGCATACTCGCTTGCCAGCCCTTCTACCGGTGCAACGGCAGGGGTCCATCCAAATCGGAAAATAGGATTTGCAATGGATTTTGGATTAAAAGCAGGGGAAGTAACAATCTTCCGTGTAAGCAGCACGCCAGAAGGATATCGCCTTTTAGTAATGAAAGGAGCTGCGCTGGATGTTGAACAGCCATTCAGCGGAACGTCAGTAGAGGTTAAATTATCAACTGATGTGACCAGCACTCTATATGAACTTATGCACGCAGGTTATGAACCTCATTTTGCATTAGTTTATGGAGATGTTACAAATCAGCTGATTGAACTCGGCCGCATACTTGGTTTAGATACGAATGTATATGTTTAAGAAACTCCTGTTGCTGTGTGACATGAAATCTTCTTTTGTGAAAAGAGCCGTTTTGCTGAAGCCTAAAGAAGACCTTGCCTCACGTGGAATTAAAGAACAGCGTGTTTAAAGGCGGTAATAAGATATGAATAGTACCATAGATTTTGATAATGATCTTTCTCTTTATTTACAAGTTAAACAAATACTGCTCAAAAGAATCCAAGAAAAAGTCTGGCCTGCAAATACGTTAATTCCTACTGAACAGGAGTTAATAGAAGAATTTCAAGTAAGCCGAACCACTTTGCGCCAGGCAATTTCAATGCTTGTCCAAGATGGCTTACTGGAGAGAAAGCAAGGCAGAGGGACGATTGTAAAACCTCAATTGCTCGTCAGTCATTTAGGGGCATTAAAGGGTTTTGCAGAAGAAGCAATAGAAAAAGGGCTAACTCCCAGGTCAAAGCTGATCCGTGCTGAATTCAAGCAGCATGTATACTTTGAAAAATCTATGCTTCAACTGCAGGAAGATGAAGAAGTGTTATTAATCGAAAGAATTCGTTTTGCAGATGATCGGCCAATTGCGATTGAATGTTCTTACTGGCCGTCGTACATAGGTCATATTATTTTAAAATATGATTTAAATACGGCAAAATTCTATGAAATCTTAGAAGAAAATGAAATTTATTTAAAAAGAGCAAATGAACAAATCACTGCCATTAATGCCACGCTTAATGAAGCAGATTTATTAGGCATTCGAGGCGGAGAAGCTCTTTTGAAGATGACAAGACTAAGTTTCGGTTTTGATGATAAACCGATTGAATTTACTTCAACTAAGTATCACAGTGATCAGTATCATTATAATATTGATCTTAAAAGGTAATCGTTTATAAAAGATATGAGGGAGTGAACGAATTGACAGCGACAGCTCTGGAAAAACAATATGGATTGTACATAAATGGTGAATGGAAGAGTACAGAAGAAACAATGGATGTATTAAATAAATATACACAAAAAATAGCATCCAAAATTTCAAAAGCTGATAAAAGTCATGTGGACGAAGCTGTTAAAGGTGCAAAGCTTGCCCTTGAAAAGCCTTTTCATCCGACGGATCGCTATCATGTATTAATGAAAGCAGCCCAATTATTAATCGAGCGTACGGAAGAATTTGCCCGCATTTTAACGGTTGAGGTCGGAAAGCCGATCGGTGAATCCCGCGGCGAAGTGGAGCGCGCAGCTCTTACTCTGCAAATTTCTGCTGAAGAAGCCAAAAGAATACATGGTGAGGGAATTCCAGTAGAATCTGCACCAGGGTCTGAAAATAGAATGGCATTTACATTACGTGTTCCTGTAGGCGTTATCGCAGCTATTACTCCATTTAATGCTCCTCTCAATTTGGTATGCCATAAGATTGGTCCTGCGCTGGCTGCTGGAAACACTGTAGTCTTAAAGCCTGCTGAAGTGACACCAATTACAGCATTAATGTTAGCTTCTATTTTTGAAGAAGCAGGTCTTCCATTAGGGCGGCTTCAAGTTTTGACAGGTGAAGGGGCTGGAATTGGAAACTGGCTTCTAGAGAACAAAGACGTCTCAATGTTTACCTTTACAGGAAGTCCTGGTGTTGGTGAATATATTCGCTCAAAAGCAGGTTTGCGTAAAGTTGCATTGGAGCTTGGCAATAACTCCGCAACAATTGTTCATAAGGATGCAGATCTTGAACAAGCAGCCTCGTTAATCACACAAAAGAGCTTTAACAATGCGGGACAGGTCTGCATATCTGTACAGCGTGTGTATGTTCAAGAAGAAGTTTACGAACAGTTTTTATTAAAGCTAAAAGAAAAAACAGAAAAACTGATTGTCGGCAATCCTCTTGAAGAAAATACAGATATTGGCCCATTAATCCGCCTTCGTGAAGCAGAACGTGTAGACTCCTGGGTCAAAGAAGCTGTCCAGCAGGGAGCAAAGATTGAAACAGGCGGCAAAAGAGAAGGTGCTTCCTATTACCCTACAATTCTTACGAATGTAAATGATGATATGAAAGTATGCAGGGAAGAAGTATTTGGTCCAGTTGTATCAGTAGCGGGATATAACGATATAAATGAAGTGATTGCTAGAGTGAATGATTCAGATTATGGATTACAGGCAGGTTTGTTTACAAATGATTTAAAGTTTGCAATGAAAGCTGCGCGTGAAATTGAAGTAGGCGGCCTGATTGTGAATGATGCATCTGCATATAGGGTAGATCACATGCCGTATGGCGGAGTGAAAAACAGCGGTACAGGAAAGGAAGGCCCTAAATACGCCATTGAAGAAATGACGGAAGAAAAGATTATCGTCATGAATTTATAAGAGTGAATGAGATTATGCAATATAACGCCCTGGTTAAATAGTTGCCAGGGTTTTTATATCATTGAAAATTGAAGGTGAAAATGTTGGAATTTTTAAGTGTATTGCTTCCTGTATTTGGGATTTTTGTTTTGGGGTTTGTCGGTCAAAAAAAATTTCATTTTGATACAAAAGGAATCTCAACAATGGCACTGTACTTAATGTCTCCTTTTCTTGTCTTTCGGACATTTTATACTACGGCTTTTACGATAGAATATTTGTCTTTTGTTCTATACACATTTGGTCTTTGTTTTTGTTTAATTCTTGTTGGGTATATCCTTTCTTTTATTCGGAACTATTCGAACACAGAGAAATGCGGATTTATCCTTTCTTCCTCATTTATGAATAATGGAAATTATGGCACTCCAGTTGTTTTGCTGCTCTTTGGAACGGCCGGACTTCATTATGGAATTATTCTTATGGTCGTTCAACAGCTTGTGATGTGCACAATCGGAGTTTACTTTGCGGCAAAAGGCAATTCTGAATCCAATGGAATGAGATCCGCGATTAACGCAGTACTTCGTGTTCCGATTGTATATGCTGCAATCATAGGGTTAATATGTCAGGCCTTGAATATTACATTAACAAAATCCGTATTAACAGCTATTGACTTAGTAGCAAATGCTGCGATCCCAACGATTATGATTGCTTTGGGAATGCAATTAGCGACTCTTTCAATAAAAAAACTAGAAATAGAAAGAATGTCACTTGGACTAATCGTTAAATTAGCTATTTCACCATTAATTGCTTTTGGAATTGCTTATTTTTTGCCTGTTGATGATATGGTCAAACAAATTATGGTCATTATGGCAGCTATGCCGACTGCTGCTAATACGACCATGTACGCACTTCAATTTAATACAGAGCCCGATTTTGTATCAAGTGTAACTTTTGTGAGTACCCTGCTCAGTTTGGCAACACTGCCAATTGTTTTTTTCCTCATATTATAAATAAGAAGGGTGATGAATCGTGTTAAAAACATTAAAACGAAACGCTAGATGGATCCTTTTGTTTCCGGCGTTCATTACGCTTGTTGTATTTTTAGCGAATTCTTCTAATGGCAGGGAATTGGCTTCCTCGAATTATTTTCCTATTTTAATTGGCTGGATGGTTCCCTGCGTCATTGCGATTTGTGCAATAAGTGCTTTGAGGAAGAGGGATCTAAAGATTGAGGAGAGGCAATAACCAGGCTCCTGTGCCTCTCGCTATTCTTTTAGGCGGGAACAGACCAGCTTGCAGGATGTCGATATATTGCGCTATATATACTGTCTCTTCATTTATTTTCTTTTTGCCCCATTTTCATAAATGAATGGAATCGATTACAGAAGGATGTTTTTGTTACTTTTTCTTATGCCACTTTAATTTTCAGCCTGCTGATTTCATCTATTTTTATGATTAAAGGATTTCACTTTCTTTGAGTATCTCACCCTTGGTGCTGTTTGAAGTGGCAGCTGCAGCGGTCATTCGAATTAAACCTGTTCAGGTAACTTTGAGATACAATTTTATTTACTACCTAATCGTGCTTTTTTTGCACCGTTAGTGATCACAATGATTAATTGTACAACTATTCAATTAAAATAAAAAAAAGACTTGATTAATTGAATCCGTTTTCATATTATAGAGTTAAAGGTAGTTACATATATTTAAAGATTACTACGTTACGACAAATACCTAAACATTACGATAAAAGGAGAGGTCAAGATGAAGTATTTTTTAGACAGTGCGCTTACGAAGGAAATCCATTACGCATATGAGAACTGGGCAATTGATGGGGTTACAACAAATCCTAAACACATTATGAACAGCGGGAAATCATTCTTAACCATAGTAGATGAACTTGCAGGTGAATTTGGCGAAATAAAAAACTTTCCTATTTCAGTTGAGATTAATCCACATTTAGACAATGCGAGAGAAATGGTCACTGAAGGCAAAAAAATTGCAGCCCGCTCCTCTAACTTTGTAGTGAAAATTCCTTGCACCGAACCTGGATTGATCGCAGCAAAAGAATTAAAAAAAGAAGGCATTTCAACCAATGTCACTCTGGTATTTTCTCCCTCTCAGGCGATACAGACAGCTAGAATAGGAGCCGCATTCGTTTCCCCGTTTGTAGGATGGAAAGAAAATAGCGGAGAAGATACGGCTCAGTACATCCAGGATATCGTGAATATCTATAAAACTTACGGATTTGAGACAGAAATTATTGTAGCAGCTTTACGCAATGGTAAACAGATTGTTGATGCTGCAAAAGCGGGAGCGCATATTGTCACATGCGGATTCGATGTGTACAGAAGCAGTTTTGATCATGCGTTTACAGATTATGGTTTGAATGTTTTCAGAAATGCCTGGGATCAAACGAAAACAGAAGAAGCTGTTTCAAAATAAAGCTCAAACATCAAGGAGAGATGGGTAATGTCTAATTTTGAAAGGCTGAAAGAAAAGAATAAGCATCTTTCATTTTATGAGGTAGGCGATGAATCTTTTCGAACCTACGGCAGGAAAATTGAGAATTATTCTTTCAGGGAGCTTGAGGTATATATGGAAACAACAGAGATTCCTATTGAAGGCAATGAATATGTTGCCTCAGTTCCCCATATGGAAAAAACATCTGTATGCAATGAACTAGCTAATACTTTCTATGGAGGAATGCCCGTGCAGATAGGGTACTGCAACGGGCGCAACTCTTCATTGAATGGACTGGAATATCATAAAGGAAGCGAAATCAATGTTGCAATCACAGACTTCGTGCTATTATTGGGAAAAGTCCAAGATATAAGGAATAATACCTACGAATCAGAGCATACAGCTGCTTATTATGTTCCAAAAGGAACAGCGATTGAATTATATGGGACAACTCTTCATTTTGCTCCTTGTAAAGTTGAAGATGACGGCTTTAAAGCGATTGTTATCCTTCCAGCAGGTACCAATGAAAAGCTGGAACAAGAAACGAAAAAAACAACAAATGAAGACGAATTATTATTTATGAAGAATAAGTGGCTGATTGCTCATCCTGATAGAGAAGTCCTTATTCAAAAAGGGGCTTATCCTGGAATAACAGGTGAAAATGTAAGGGTTTACTATTAGGAGATTAGGAGGGAAACTATGGGAGATCAGAACATTCTATTCACTTTACTGTCAAGTATTGTGATTATGTCCTTATTGGGTGTTTGGACTTACAAGAAAACAAAAGGGGCTAATTCAACAACAGAAGGATATTTCCTGGCAGGACGCGGTTTATCTGGAGGGTTTATTGCAGGGGCACTTATTTTAACAAATTTATCAGCAGAACAGATGATTGGTTTAAATGGCCAGGCGTATGGCGCAAATATGACAAATATGGCATGGGAAGTTACCGCCATCTTAGCCATCGTCATTATGACATTAATTTTATTGCCTCGTTATTTAGGAGGAGCCTTCACAACATTACCTCAGTTTTTAAGAGATCGATTTGATGAAGGGGTAAGAAGATTAGCTGTCATCCTCTTCATGTTAGGATATGTTCTAGTTACCATTCCATCTACTTTATATTCAGGTGCTTTAGCTGTGCTGAAACTATTTGATATACCTTCTTTATTCAGTCTCTCCTATACAGAGTCCGTATGGCTCATGGTTTGGGTGATCGGAATTATTGGAGCACTGTTCGCTACTTTTGGCGGAATGAAGGCGATTGCGGTTTCTGATACATTTATTGGAATTGGTTTATTAGTAGTGGGTACATTGATTCCATTGATAGGGCTGTTTCAATTAGGGGACGGAAGCATCATGGAAGGATTAAAAACAATTACTACAACGAACCCAGAAAAGTTAAATGCCGTTGGATCAAGTACAGATGCTGTTCCTTTTCTGACGATCTTTACAGGTATGATTTGGGCTAACCTGTTTTATTGGGGTACGAACCAATACGCAATCCAGAGAACCCTTGGTGCAGCTAATTTGGCTGAAGGGCAAAAAGGTGTTTTATACACTGGTTTTTTCAAATTATTAGTTCCGATCTTAATGATGCTTCCAGGTATTGTTGCGTTTCATTTATACGGCGGAAATCTTGAATCCATTGATTTAGCTTTCCCGACATTAGTTGCGAATGTATTGCCATGGTATTTGCAGGGACTATTCCTGGTTGTATTGTTAGGAGCTGTTTTCAGCACATTTAACGCTTTAATCAATTCGGCAGCAACTATGTTTGCTTTAGATGTAGTACAGCCTCTTATGCCGAACGTCACGGATAAGAAGCTGCTTGGCTTAAGTAAATGGTTTTCGATTGTATTATCTATTATTAGTTTTTGTGTCTCACCGCTCTTGATGTATGCACCAGATGGCTTATGGGAGCTGATTAGAAGATTTACAGGGTTCTTTAATATTCCAATCATAGCCATCGTTTTAATAGGCATCTTTGCAAGAAAAGTACCTGCAATTGCTGCGAAAATAGTCGTTTTTTTCCATGTTATAACTTACTACATGTTAATTTGGGGCATGGATCAATTATTTGGCTACAAAGTTGAAATTAACTACATTCATATCTATGCCATTCTCTTCTTTACGGAGATTGCTATGATGCTGATTATAGGCAAAATAGCACCGGCTAAAGAATGGAGATTTACTCCAAAACCGAAAATAGAAATGAAGCCATGGAAATATGCATTGCCGGTAGCCGTGATTTTAATAGGATTAATGTTTGAGTTTTACATCGTTTTCTCACCTATTGGTTTAGCTTATGCAGACGGCATTGTCTCACCTTACTTCTTCCCGGCATTTCTTGGTTTAGCGGTGGTTACAGGGGTCGTGGCTTATATTTCAGTTAAAAAATACAACGTAAAATACAGCAGCTACATTGAGAAGCAATTATTGCCTCATGAGGATCTTTCTTCAAATATTTCAGAAAAGGGAAAAACCGCATCAGGCTGAAAATAATTAGGGGGAAACGCCAATGCAATCAGGATTAAAGCTTTCAAAATTAATGATTCAATCTATAGAAGACGGATTTGAAGTGATATTCAACGAAAAAGTACTACTGCGTCATACATTGGAAAGTCCAATGCTGTTTATAGGACGAGGACAAGACAGTATGGACATGTACAGAGGCAATTTTGAAATAAAAGATTACGTAATCGAAAGGTCTCCTTTGCTTTATGCAGACATTTCTCAGCAGGAACATGAGATTACTGTAGCTTTTTCAAAATTCTCGAATATCGACCCTGTAATGACATTGCAGATAAAAGAAGAAGATGGGCGGCTGTCGGTTGAATACCATACAAATGATGAAAGCATAAATCGTATGTGGCTGCGTACACCGGCAGATCCAGATGAAAAAGTGTATGGCTGCGGAGAACAGCTTTCACATTTTAACTTGCGGGGTAAAAACTTTCCTTTATGGACTTCTGAACCAGGTGTAGGCAGAAATAAAAAAACGTATGTAACCTGGCAGGCAGACGTATTAGATAAAGCGGGCGGAGATTACTATCATACGAATTTTCCGCAGCCTACCTTTGTTTCCAGTAAAAAATATTACTGTCATACAGATACAACAGCATATGCAGATTTTGATTTCCGTAATCCGCATTTTCATGAATTGCAATTTTGGGAAATACCGAAAAAGACACTATTTGAAACTGCTGACTCATTCTTGGAGCTAACAGGGAAAATAACAAATCTTCTTGGCCGTCAGCCGGAATTGCCAGATTGGATCTATAATGGCGTTATTCTTGGCATCCAGGGAGGAACAGAGATTACAGAAAGTAAGATTAATAAAGCTTTAGAAAAAGGGATGGCTATTGCCGGTGTATGGTGTCAGGATTGGCAAGGAAAACGCATTACATCCTTTGGCAAAAGGTTAATGTGGAATTGGAAATGGAATGAAAAAGAATACCCGGGGTTAGACAAGAAGATACCTGAATGGAAGAAAAAAGAAATTCGTTTTTTAGGATATATTAACCCTTATGTTGCGATTGAAGGGGACCTATTTAAAGAGGCAGAAGAAAAGGGATATTTGGCACTTAATCATCAAGGCACTACCTATCTTGTTGACTTCGGAGAGTTTTACTGCGGGGTCGTAGATTTTACAAATGAAGATGCATTTATTTGGTATAAAGAAGTGATAAAAGAGAATTTGATCCAATTTGGTTTAGACGGATGGATGGCTGATTTCGGAGAATATTTGCCTATTGATGTTGTGTTAAGCAATGGGGCTGATCCGAAAAAAATGCATAACGCCTGGCCTGCATTATGGGCTAAGGTGAATTATGAAGCACTTGTTGAGTCTGGAAAATTAGGTGAAATTCTATTCTTCATGCGTGCAGGATATACCGGTATCCAAAAATATTGCACGATGCTTTGGGGCGGAGATCAGAGCGTAGATTTTTCACTTGATGATGGACTCGCATCTGTGATTCCTGCAGCGCTCTCTTCCGGAATGATTGGCTGCGGACTGCATCATAGTGATATTGGGGGCTACACAAGCCTCCATGGAAATAAACGATCGAAGGAATTGCTCATGAGGTGGGCCGACATGGGAGCTTTCACACCAATGATGAGAACTCATGAAGGAAATCGTCCTGCAGATTGCTTTCAATACGATGATGACAATGAATCATTAGAACACCTAGCAAGAATGTCAAATGTGTATACTGCACTTAGTCCGTATACAAAATCGCTTGTGAAAGAAAATGCCAAACATGGTATTCCTGTACAGCGTCCTTTATTCATGCATTATGAGCAGGATGAGAAAGCGTATGATATTCAATATCAATATTTATATGGAAGAGACTTGCTGGTTGCTCCTGTGCACCAAGAAAATCAAACGGATTGGGAAGTATATTTGCCAGAGGATGAGTGGGTTCATATTTGGAGCGGGGAAGAATTTAAAGGCGGGACAGTGACGATTTCCGCACCAATTGGCTATCCTCCAGTCTTTTACCGCAAAAGTTCGAAGTGGAAAGAATTATTTAGTCAGATATCGTCAATCTAAACCTATAAAAAGAGATGCAAGACTGTTGAACAGTATTTCAACAGTCTTTTTTAGGTATAAAAAATAATGATTATCAGGGATACGTGCCAAGCTCAATTCCTGAAAAAACAGAAAATGCAAGCAGGCTTTACTTTGTTTTTAATTCCGAAGTAAGATAAGAATAGAGTTAGAGAATCTTGAAGGGAGCTTTAATCAATGGAGCATAACGTAGATCCTCATAAAGATCTTTCTTTATACTTACAAGTTAAAAATATTTTAATAAAACGGATTCAGGAAAAAGTGTGGCCTGCTCACACATTAATACCAACTGAACAAGAATTAATGAAAGAATTCAACGTGAGCCGCACCACTTTACGGCAGGCGATATCCATCCTTGTCCAAGATGGATTGCTTGAAAAAAAACAAGGAAAAGGCACAATGGTCAAAGCCCAGGAGCTATCTGGCGGGGGAAGATTAAAAGGCTTCGCAGAAGAAGCGGCCGAAAAAGGGTTAACGCCAAAATCAAAGTTAATTCGAGCTGAATTCAGAAGTGATTTATATCATGAAAAATCGATGCTTGATTTATTGGAGGAAGAAGAAATATTAGTAATTGAAAGGATCAGATTTGCTGATAAAGTACCTATTGCGATTGAACGTTCGTGCTGGCCTGCATACATAGGAAAAATATTGATGAAGCATGATTTGGATACCGCAAAATTCTATGAAATATTGGAAGCAAAAAATATTACATTAAAATATGCAAAAGATCAAATCACTGCAATTAATGCTACCGTGCCTGAAGCGGACTTACTCGGAATCCGCGGGGGAGAAGCGCTGCTGAAAATTAAAAGGGTAAGCTTTGGCTTTGATGACAGGCCAATAGAATATACGATTACCAAGTATCACGGTGAGAAATATCACTTTGATCTAGAACTTACAAGGTAATTTGAGGATTCTATGTCACTTTTGTTATTTTTCTGTAAAGTATTAGAACGTTATTGGCAATCAAAAAAGTGAATGAATCTAGAAATAAAGAAACGAGCCTGGACTGCCCAAGCTCGTTTTTGCGTTATTCTGCTACTCTTTTCCCGACAATCACCAAATCACGTTCAATGCCATCAAGCTCCGCGACACCGGGCATGTTCGCCCACTGCTCAAAGCCGAAGCGTTTAAAAAGACGCAGGCTTGCTTCGTTGTGGCCAAAGACAAAGCCGAGCAGCGTTTTAATGCCAAGCTTAGGGCAAGCATCAATCGCCGCCTGTACGAACGTGGTGCCGATTCCTTTGCCGCGCACGTTCTGATCAATATAAATGCTGACCTCTGCAGTATATTGGTAGGCTGCTCTGCCGTAGAAGGATTCAAAGCTCAGCCAGGCAACAATTTGATCTCCGTCTTCCATGACCCAAAGGGGACGCTGATCTGTGTGCTGATGAAACCAGCCAGCGCGATCTGCAACGGTAACAGGTGTTAAATCTGCCGTAACGGCTCTGCTTTCTATCGTGGAGTTATAAATCTCAACGATGGCAGGCAGGTCGCCGATCACGGCTTTTCGAATAGGTAAACTCATAGCTGATCACTCCGCATCATTTAACTTTTGAAAAATAGAGGTT
Source organism: Metabacillus hrfriensis (assembly GCF_030127205.1). NCBI lineage: Bacteria > Bacillati > Bacillota > Bacilli > Caryophanales > Bacillaceae > Metabacillus > Metabacillus hrfriensis. Next base: position 4,799,033 of record NZ_CP126116.1, on the reverse strand, counting down.
ATAAAAGAAGGGCGTTTTGCAAAATACGTCACCTTCATAATATAAAAAGATACAAGAACGCCAATAGCATCCTTAACTAAATCAATAACTGTTGCAGACCGGTACGGAACAAAGTATTGATGAATTTCATCTGTTGCCCCATATAGAATGGATACGATGGCTGCAAGGATACTAGCTTTCATGGTCCAGCTTTGATGAGCTGCAAACGCCAAAGCAATCAGCCAATAGAGAATGCCGAACTCAATCAAGTGAAGCGATTCCTTCATTAAGTGGTCAAATGAAAAAGGCGTGTTGATAATCGCATCTGCAGGCAAGCTTGATAGAATCCATATGAGAATCATATAAAGAATGGGTGCCAGAGTCAGCATCCATTTAAGGATAGGTTTCTTCATTATCGTGCTCCTTCAGGTTGCTGATGGAACATAGTATACCATGACTGAAATAAAATTTTTAGAATCTATACATAATTTTATTAAGGGTAGCAGAAAATAAGTTTTTAACTTTTTTTTATAGAGGTGTATATATTTTCAGAATTTTGTTCAGAATGATTGCTGAGGTGATGATAGAATGAGAGAGGAAGAAACTAAACGTACTTCTCAAAACTCGAAAATGCAACAATTCTTCAGAAAGCGTTGGGTATTCCCAGCAATCTACTTAGTAAGTGCAGCATTGATTTTGACAGCCGTGTTATGGTATCAGGCTTTAGGCAATGGAGATTCAGCAAATGATCCGATTGACCAAGGAACATCTTATCAAGATGAGCCGACTCAAGAAGTAAATTCAGCTGTAGAAAATTTCGCAATGCCGGCAGTTGATTCAGACGCAGTATCAGTTATCCGCAAGTTCTATGAAAAAGATGCAACAGCAGCAGAGCAAGAAGCAGCACTCGTTTCCTATAATAATACGTACGAGCCTAGCAAAGGAATTGACTTGGCAAAAGAAGATGGCAAGGAATTCGAAGTTGCAGCTTCACTAAGCGGAACTGTTACGAAAGCGGAAAAAGATCCATTACTTGGAAATGTCGTTGAAATCGAGCACGAAGATGGCGTGACAACTGTTTACCAATCATTAGCAAGCATGATGGTTGCAGCTGGTGACGAAGTTGAGCAAAACGAAATCATCGGACAAGCTGGAAAAAGCCTGATCCAAGAAGAAGATGGCGTACATGTTCACTTTGAAATCCGCAAAGATGGCGTTGCAGTCAATCCATTAGACTTCATGGACAAACCACTTACTTCTTTAAACGACGTGAATGTTGAAAAAGAAGCTGAGCCTGTAAAAGAACAGCCAGTTAAAGAAGAAGAAGGTACTGAAGGCGAAGAAAAAGGTGCTGAAGAAGAAAAAGGCACTGAACAAGAAAAAGAAGACGCTGAAAAAGGCACTGAAGACAAAAAAGGTGCTGAAGAAGACAAAGAAAAAGAAGACGCTGGTAAAGAAGGATCAGAAAAAGGGAATTCACAAGACCAATCTGAAGCTTCAATCAGCACAAAAAACGCTTAATAAGCTACAACATATAGATTGTCTATCCAATAGGGATAGACTATTTTTTTTGTTTTACGTTCAGTCCCCTGGCCTAAATCGACAAATTTCTTGGGAAATAAAGAAAGCAATGAAACATTCTAATTGATTTAAATTTCTCCAAAGTTCATTTCTTTCCACATATTTTCGGATGCAATAACCCGAATTTCTGCCTTTAAAACCGCAATTTATAAAAAAATTCGCACAAATCCCTTGTCCCTCTTGACTTTTTAGCATATATCTTCATCCAAGCTAATAAAATGTTACAAACCTAACAAAGAGAGTGTATGAGGTGAGGGATCGTGAATATTTTTCGTAAACGCAGCAATGGTGCTATTATACATTCAGCTACGCGGAAAATGGCTGCTGTAATTAAGTATGCGAGTCTCATTTCACACTTCTCACATCCATTTTAGGGAGGTCGAGTGGTGTGCACGATTACATCAAAGAACGTACTATCAAGATTGGAAAGTATATCGTGGAGACGAGGAAAACTGTTCGCGTGATTGCGAAGGAATTTGGCGTTTCTAAAAGTACTGTCCATAAAGATTTGACTGAAAGACTGCCTGAAATTAATCCAGAGCTTGCGAATGAAGTGAAAGAAATCCTTGATTATCATAAATCGATACGCCATTTAAGAGGCGGGGAAGCAACGAAGCTTAAGTATCGGAAGGAGGATATCCTTCAGGAAGAACCAGTAAAATAAAGAAATCACCTGTCTTTCTTGCAATTTCGACAAATCCCAACAGGGAATTTTACAATTTCATACTTTTTTTAGTGATTTATGATACAATATGAAATTAGGGCACAAAGTAGGAATTGCTGGGATCAGATTGCAAGGAGGATATGGTAAGAATGTTTGCAAGGGATATAGGAATTGACCTTGGTACTGCAAATGTACTAATTCACGTAAAAGGAAAAGGCATCGTCTTAAACGAGCCATCTGTAGTTGCACTTAATAAGAACACGGGCAAGGTTCTTGCTGTTGGAGAAGAAGCAAGAAGAATGGTAGGACGTACTCCTGGGAATATTGTTGCGATTCGTCCATTAAAAGACGGAGTCATCGCTGATTTTGAAGTAACAGAAGCTATGCTCAAGCATTTTATCAACAAATTAAATGTAAAGGGTTTATTCACGAAACCGCGGATGCTCATCTGCTGTCCGACGAATATCACCTCTGTTGAGCAAAAAGCCATTAAAGAAGCTGCTGAAAAGAGCGGCGGAAAATACGTTTATCTTGAAGAAGAACCAAAGGTCGCAGCAATTGGCGCCGGCATGGACATTTTTCAGCCAAGCGGAAATATGGTAGTAGATATTGGCGGTGGAACGACAGATGTCGCAGTCCTTTCAATGGGCGATATTGTCACCGCCTCTTCTATTAAGATGGCTGGGGACAAGTTCGACATGGAAATCTTAAATTACATCAAAAAAGAGTACAAGCTCTTAATTGGTGAACGTACGGCTGAGGATATTAAAACGCAAGTAGCGACAGTGTTCCCAGGCGGACGCAACGAAGAAATTGCCATTCGCGGCAGAGACATGGTATCAGGTCTGCCCCGTACCATTACCGTTAATTCTGAAGAAGTTGAAGGCGCACTGCGTGAATCAGTAGCCCTCATCATTCAAACTGCAAAAAGCGTACTCGAGCGCACACCTCCTGAACTCTCTGCGGACATCATCGACCGCGGCGTCATCTTAACAGGCGGCGGAGCCCTTCTGAACGGTCTGGATCAGTTGATGGCAGAAGAATTAAAGGTTCCTGTCTTAATCGCAGAAAATCCAATGGACTGTGTAGCAATCGGCACAGGCATCATGCTTGATAACGTCGATCGCCTTAGTAGACGCAAGTTTGGATAATTGATTATTGAAAAACATCAGTTTTTGGACTGGTGTTTTTTTGTTTTTTCTCACTTCCTATAAACCTTTCGTCAATCGTGCCGATTTTAAGAGTATACCTTCGATTTTTTATGAAACTTATAAATTTTTACGGTGATGTTCCAAATAGTCAGATATAATGAAAATAGAAAATATGGTCGAAAAAAGAGAATGAATCTCTTATGAGGTGAAAGAATGCTACGAGGTTTTTATACAGCGACAGCAGGGATGCTTGCCCAGCAGCGGAGAACAGAGATGCTGTCAAATAACATAGCCAATGCGAAAACACCTGGATATAAATCGGATCAGGCAGCGCTAAAGGCCTTCCCGGAAATGCTTTTGAAAAGAGTTGAAAGCAGCAAGGTTCCTGCTCCTGCCACGCAGGCTGTTGGAACGCTGAATACTGGCGTGTATCTTCAAGAGATGATTCCTCAATTTACACAGGGCGATCTCCGTGAAACAGGTCTCTCCAGCGATGTTGCCTTAGTTGAAGAGCTGGTTCCCTATAATGAGGAGACGAATGCGAAAGGTGCTTTGCTTTTTGCAGTGCAGAATCAAGCTTTTGAATTGCGCTACACACGCAATGGACAGTTTACACGAAATGAAAACGGCGAGCTTACTCTTGCAGGCAACCCTGTTTTAGGAACGAACGGCCAGCCCATTTCAGTTGCTTCAGATCAATTCGAAATCACATCAGACGGAACGGTTAGAGTGGATGGGGTTGAACAGGCACAAATCGAAATTGTCTTTGCCGGTGACACAAGAACGTTAATTAAAGAAGGAAATGGTCTTTACCGGACCGAGGATGGAAATGGATTGCCGACTGCGGTCAATAATCCTGAAATTTCGTATCAGCTAAAGCAGGGTTATGTGGAAGGCTCAAATGTCGACGTTTCCAAATCGTATACCGAAATGATGACAGCTTACCGCGCCTTTGAAGCGAATCAAAAAGTGCTGCAGGCTTACGATAGAAGTATGGATAAAGCCGTGAATGAAATCGGCAGGGTAAGATAATAGGGGGATAAGCATGCTACGTTCGATGATTACGGCTGCAAATACATTAGGTCAGCTGCAAAAACAGCTGGATCTGATCGGAAATAACATGGCAAACATTGATACACAAGGCTACAAGCGCACACAAACAGGCTTCTCAGAACTCCTTAATCAGCAAATAAACAATGCTGGACTTCAGGACGACCCTGCTGGGCGGTCGACAGCTCTTGGCGTTCGGCCTGGAGTCGGAGCGATGGTAACGGGACAAACCGTGTATACCCAAGGCAGCATCAAGGTGACAGATCGGGTGCTTGACCTTGCCATCACAAAGCCTGGCCAATTCCTGCAAGTAGAAGTAAGCGGTGAGGTGCAGTATACACGTGATGGAGCTCTATATTTGAATCCTGCAGAAAATGGACAGCTTCAGCTTGTCACATCTGAAGGCCACGCTGTTCTTGATGAAAATCAAAATCCGATTTTCTTCGATGATACGTTTGAAAATATGAAGGTAACACCTGATGGCAGATTAACGGCAGATCCGGGCAATCAGTCCGTTCAATTAGGAATAGTTGGGGTAAATCAGCAATCTATGCTTGAAAAACAGGGCGGAAATCGGTACGCTTTAAATGAGAACGCACCAAACGGCACGATCGAGTTTTTGAACCTTGATCAAATTGGCATTCAGCAAGGTGCACTTGAAATGTCAAATGTCGATCTTTCAAAAGAAATGACTGAGCTGATGGTAGCTCAGAGGTCTTATCAATTAAACTCAAAATCTATCACCATGGGCGATCAAATGCTCGGGTTAATCAATAGCGTGAGATAAACAAAGGGGTTTTTACAGTGAGTGCAAACGAACGGTCTCGTGAAGAAATGAAAGAAACGAAAAAAACAGAAGAGTCCAGCAGCCGCAAAATCAGAATCAGGCTATTTCCGATCTGGCTGCGCATTGTTTTATTGCTTTTTTTCATGGCCATTGCCGCAATCAGCGGTGCGATGATTGGCTACGGTGTACTCGGTGATGGAAAGCCAACAGACGTCTTCGATAAAAAAACATGGCAGCATGTCTTTGACCTGGTGGAAAAAGAATCTGAAAAATAAGGAGGGCTAACCCCCTCCTTTTTGTGTATAATAGAACTAATAGGTTGTACTAGGAGGAGGTACTAAAATGCTAGACATCACACAAATCAAAGAAATCATTCCGCACCGTTATCCATTCCTGCTCGTCGATAAAATCCTTGAAGTAGACGAAGGCAAGCGTGCAATCGGACTAAAAAACGTAACAGCAAACGAAGAATTCTTCAATGGCCATTTCCCAGAATACCCAGTCATGCCAGGCGTCCTAATCGTTGAAGCACTCGCCCAAGTCGGCGCTGTTGCCATGCTGATCAAAGAAGAAAACCGCGGCCGCCTTGCCTTTTTTGCAGGCATCGACAACTGCCGCTTCAAAAAGCAAGTAACACCAGGCGACCAGCTCCGCCTCGAAGTTGAAATCATCCGTCTGCGCGGATCACTCGGCAAAGGCAAAGGCGTCGCTACAGTAAACGGCGAAGTCGTATGTGAAACAGAATTGATGTTTGCGCTGGGTGAAAAGAAAGAATAGATTTGCGAGCGATCCTTGTCGGGATCGTTTTTTTTGTGCTGATCTTTAGGAGGTATCTGGAAAAAAGAAAGTATTAGCTCCAAACTGGAAAGTAATTACCCGGTTCTCGGTAGTAAAAGAGGCATTCCGGCAAGAAAAAGCCCCATTTTGGAAAGTAAATCAGATTTATCCTTGGATCTGAGCGGCTAATCACATTCAGATTCCATCCAGTTCAAAAGAAAAAACCTAAATAGCAAAGTGCAATTAAAAAACGACTGATGTCGGGCAGAAATCTTGAGCAGAATATAGGATTGAACGGTGATCATAGCCTTCATATCTAGGAGGTATCTGGAAAAAAGAAAGTATTAGCTCCAAAAAGGAAAGTATTTACCTGATTCTCGCTAGTAAAAGAGGCATTCCGGCAAGTAAAAGTCCCATTTTGGAAAGTAAATCAGATTAATCCTTGGATCTGAGCAGCTAATCACAGTCAGATACCATCCAGTTCAAAAGAAATAACCTAATTAGCCAAGTGCAAATAGAAAAAGCCTGATTGCCGGCAGAAAATAGGATTGAACGGCGATCATAGCCTTCGTATTTAGTAGGTATCTGGAAAAAAGAAAGTATTAGCTCCAAAAAGGAAAGTATTTACCTGATTCTCGCTAGTAAAAGAGGCATTCCGGCAAGTAAAAGTCCCATTTTGGAAAGTAAATCTCTTCATCCTTGAATCTGACCAAAAATAAAATTCTATTTTGCCGTGCTGCAAAGGAGTTTAAAAATAAATCTAGAAATAAACAAAATTAATAAAGAGAAGGAGTGATCTTTTGATAAAAAAAGAAAAACAATTACCTGTAAAAATTCAAAAGCTGCAGGCTTTACTAAGGAGGCTGCCCCAGAACCATATAATAAGAGCTAAAATAGAAGAGGAGTATGCTAAAAGTATGGCAGGGTATCGCGGTGAACAGTCAATTGATTATCATTTGCTTCCGTTATTAAGTAAAGAGTTCCTTGTTCTGCACGATATTAGACTGCTGAATAAAAAACATTATTTTCAATTAGATATTGTGATCTTAACTAGATCCTATATTCTAATTCTTGAAGTCAAAAACATGAGTGGAACGCTATGTTTCGATCAGACATTTAAACAACTAATACGAACACTAAATGGACGAGAAGAAGCATTCCCTGATCCAATTCTTCAAGTAAGGCGCCAACAGAAAAATCTTCAAACATGGCTGTCTGAACACAATTACCCCAGTATGCCGCTGCATTCTTATATCGTCATCAGCAATCCCGCAGCTATTCTTAAAACCATTCCAAACTACTCAGAAACAGTATTGAAAAAAGTGTTACATGCAGGATCACTCCAAGATAAAATTCGTTTACTGGATAATCGGTATAAAGATCAGATTTTAACAATTAAGGATTTAAATAAGCTGTCAAGGCAACTTATTAAAAACCACTCACCAAATAACCCGGATCTACTTCAACAATTTCAACTATCAAGGTCAGATTTAATAACAGGTGTTCATTGCACACAATGCTTTTCAATCCCGATGAAAAAAATTAGCGGAAGCTGGGTTTGCACAAAATGCATGTTCACATCTAAAGAAGCGTATATTGCCTCTTTGAATGATTACGCTTTGTTACTTGGGCCGACCATTACAAATAAAGAAATAAGGCAGTTTCTAAGAATCTCTTCAATGAGCTCTGCGTCTAAATTATTAACTGTACTAAACCTCCACCACACAGGCTCCTATAAAAACCGCAAATACCAGCTCCCCATTTTAAAATAAACGTTTACAATTCCACATATGTGGTAAATAAATACTGTAACACCTGCTTTAGACAAATTTTCCGAATAAACCTAATCATTCTGGAAACCCTAACCACGACCGCTGGATAAAGGTCTAATTAAGGAAGGAGTATGATTATGAATACGAAGTGGATACTTAAAATTTCTGGTACATTATTAGCAGCTATGCTGATTGCGGGCTGTGCGGACGATCAGGATCCTGCACCACCGGAAGATAACAATATTGAAGAAGAAGTGCCAAATGATGACACGCCTCCTGTTGAGGACGAAACAGAGAAGGACATGGAGCAGGATATGGAAGAAGACATGCAGAAAGATGAGAACAACATGGAAGAAGACGAGAAAGATATGGAACATGACATGGAAAACGATATGAAAGACGAAAACAAATAGCAGCATAAATAGAAAAAGTCCCGCTCACGTTTGAGGGGACTTTTTCACGTTTAATTCTCTTTGTTCTTTTAGCTTTTGTTTGAAAGCCTTCTTTAGGTCTTCACCGTGCAAACCTTTTGTCAGCAGATCCTCAAGCAATTTTTCAGGCTCGTTCTTTGCTTTTCGCGCGAGCATCCGCCCCTCAAATAAGACAGAAATATGTTCTTCCAGGACCATGATGGATTTAATCTTCGCCACGATCTCGGCGGGTTTGTTTGTTTTTTTGGAAATTGTTACATAAATATGCAGTTCATTTTTCTTTTGCGAGAGTGTTTCAAAGTATGAGCGGTGTTCCTTTTGTAAAAGAGCCTCAATCATCCAATGATTTTCCCCGTCTTCTTTGTTGATGATCAGTCCGTCCGATAAGGGGATTTCTTCTAAACGAGCACCGTTTTCTCCTTGCACTTCAATGGTCAGCCCTACGAGTCTAAACGTTTTCATAAATACCCTCCTTAGTCCAGTTTATCGTTCATGTATGGTTATTGTTACATTATATCATACAGAAAGAGTGAAGCACCAAACGGAGGGATGAGCAGAATGAATCAATTAAACAGATGAAAAAAAGAGGAAAAAAGAGGAAGAGAGAGGATTAATACAAAATATGACAATATATGAGTAAAAATGCCTATATCCGGCATTTTTCATAAACTCGTAAATTTGCTATGGTAAAATAGCAAACTTTAAGAAATGAGGCTGATCAATGGAGACGATTAAGTTAAAAACAATTTCAGTAAAAGATCTGCAAAAAACGAGTGAAATAGTGAGAGAAAGGTTAGATGATAAATCATTATTATTAAAAGTAGGGGAGATCATTGCCGGCAAAACAAAGTACCACCACTTCCAAGTACATAGGGAAGCGTCAGTAGAAATATTATACGAAACAAAAGACAAGCTTCAAATCGTAAGAATTCTTTTTGATTTATTAAAAAATGAAATGTCCATCAAATCTTACGTATGGATCGAACAAACCAAGCGTTATGAAGAAACAGCCATTCAGAATGAACTCATCGCATCACAAGCATTTCAAGCTATTCTCCAAAGCATCACTTTTTCAGGTCATGAACAGCAATCCTATTTATTTCAAATACATAGAAAATAGCAGCAAACATAACGAATCGTAAGAAATGAGCCTAGAAAACACTGAAATTCTACTGGGAAAATCACTTTTCAAAACCCAAAAACGACATTTTCAAGATTTTTCCTAATTCCAATTACCCGCTACAATAGCCTTGTAAGCTAAAGAGAGGAGGAATTAGGTGATAAATTCAGTCACGCTGGTCGGACGCTTAACGAAAGACCCGGAAATGCGCTACACAGCAGAAGGGGCGCCTGTCGCCAATATCACACTCGCAGTGAGCCGTTCATTTAAAAATGCAGCGGGTGACATGGACACAGACTTCGTCAACTGCACCCTGTGGAGAAAAACGGCAGAAAACACAGCGAATTATTGCCGCAAAGGTTCAATCGTAGGCGTATCCGGACGCATCCAGACCCGCAACTACGAAAACTCGGAAGGCAGGCGCGTCTATGTCACAGAAGTCGTCGCTGACTCCGTACGCTTCATGGGCGGCAAAACCCGTGAGCTTGCAGTAACAGAAAAATAACAAAGTTACAAACCCTCAAAACCCCTCACAGAAACAGAATCAAGGAACTCCCCACTTCCTCACTTAAACTAGCCGGAACTATCCGGCTAGTTCTTTCTTGAGAAGGGGAAAGTAGGATATAATAAGACTAAGAAAGCGAGGTATCATTTGATGAATGAAGAGTTGCTAACCCGAATTCTCACTGGTATCGACGGGATTAGAGTAGAAGTGTCAGAGATAAAAACGGACGTTGCAAATTTAAAAACAGACATGTCAGAAGTGAAAGCGGATGTCTCGAACCTAAAAACAGACATGTCAGAAGTGAAAGCGGATGTCTCGAACCTAAAAACAGACATGTCAGAAGTGAAAGCGGATGTCTCAAACCTAAAAACAGACATGTCAGAAGTGAAAACAGATGTCTCGAGTTTGAAAACAGAAATGTCTGGAATGAGGGCAGAATTGCTTAAAGAGATGGCAATCATAGAGGGCAAGATTGACGACAATGAAGTGAAAAGCGAAAAATAGACAACATGCTGCTTAAAGAATTGGCCGAATTAGAAGGGAAAGTCAATGACAACGCAGCAAAAAGCGAATCTAGAGATAAGACGCTGCTTAAAGAACTGTCATACCAGCGTATTGAACTAGAATATTTAAAGAAAAAATCAGCAGAGCATGACATAGAAATCTTTAAATTGCATGAACTCAATCAGCCTTAAAAAAGAGGTTGATTTTTTCATGTTAAATTAGGAGGTATCTGGAAAAAAGATAGTATTTACTCTATACTGGCAAGTATTTATCCGATTTCTGCTAGTAAAAGAGTCATTCCGGCAAGTGAAAACCCCATATTGGAAAGTAATCCAACTGTCTGACGGAAATACCGTACCAACAGCTACCCCAAAACCTTTAAATACCCAACTGCATCTAGAAAAACCACTAAACAAATACAAAAAAACCAGCCCAACCCGGACTGGTCCCAACATAACCTTATTTCCCAACCTTCTTCGCAATCAATTCATACAGCTTCTTCCACTCTGCACTCATTGTTTCTTTCTTCAAATCTTCTTTTTTCTTGCTCATGTCGCGCCTCCTAGCTCATGGAGAGGGTGAAGAGCTCTTCCAGTTCGTCTGTGGACAGCTCTGTGATCCAGCTCTCGCTTTGGATGATTTCATCGTTCAGGGATTGCTTTTTATCCAGCATGCCATCGATTTTCTCTTCAATAGTTCCTGTAGTAATCAGCTTGTGCACGTGAACGAAACGATTCTGCCCTATGCGGTAAGCACGGTCTGTAGCCTGGTTCTCAACAGCAGGGTTCCACCAGCGGTCATAATGAACGACATGATTCGCGGCGGTTAAGTTCAAACCAGTTCCTCCAGCTTTCAGTGACAAGATCAAAATCGAATACTCTTTATTCTGAAACTGCTCCACCATCTTATCGCGCGCATTTTTCGCCACACTGCCGTTTAAGAACAAGACTTTCTCTCCAAACTCACGCTCAAGCAGGGATTGAATCATCTCGCCCATGCCAATATACTGCGTGAAAATCAAACAGCTTTCATCCTGCTCCCGAATCGCCGTTACAAGCTCAAGCAGCTTCTCAATTTTATGAGAGCGCGTCGTCACTGATTCCGCACGTTCCTCTTTCAAATAAAGAGCCGGATGATTACAGATCTGCTTCAGCTTTCCGAGCATCTTCAAAATCAAAGCCTTCCGCTGCATTCCAGCAAGCTGTGACACCTGATCAAAGGTATCCTTAACCAGCTGTTCATAAAGAGATGCCTGCTCAACCGTAAGCGGGATATACTCTTTCTGCTCCTGCTTCTCAGGCAGATTCAGCGCAACCTGTTCGTCACGCTTCGTCCGGCGCAGCAGGAACGGCTTAATCAGCTGCTGCAAGTTTCCGATAATCGCCGGATCCCGATCCTTCTCAATCGGCAGCACAAATCGCTTATGGAAACTATGCAAACTGCCAAGAAATCCTGTATTGATAAAATCAAAAATCGACCACAATTCCGTTAAGCGATTTTCCATTGGAGTTCCTGTCAGGGCAATATGATGCTGGCCCTTCAATTTCCGAATCGCGCGGGACTGCTTCGTGTGCGCATTTTTAATATTCTGCGCTTCATCTAAACAAATCGTGCTCCACGCAACAGAAGCAATCTCTTCATGATCGGCGTGAGACAGGCCGTAAGACGTCAAAACAATATCCGTATCGGCAAGCGATACATTAAAATCTTCACCCTTTGCCCGATTAGGACCGTAATGAAGATGAACCTTCAAACTAGGAGCAAACTTCTCAATTTCCTTCTGCCAGTTACCGAGAACCGATGTTGGAGCGATGATTAAAAATGGTGTTTCTTGTTTTTCGTGTTCCAATACATAAACAAAATAAGCGATCATCTGTATCGTTTTCCCGAGACCCATATCGTCCGCTAAACAAGCTCCAAAATGGAACTTCCGGAGAAACAGCAGCCAGTCAACGCCTTGCTGCTGATAAGGACGAAGGTCACCGTGAAACGTCGAAGGAACATCGTGCTTCGGAATATCCGTTATCTCCGTAAGCTGACGAAGCATCGACTTCATCTGACGGCTAAGCTCAATATGAATATTTGCAAATGCTCTTGAATCAAGAACCTCATCATCACTATCACGTGCGTCAGCCAGCTCCTGCTGCAGAATATCGGAAAAATGCAGACCTTCTTTTTCCGCCTTTTTCAAAATCGACTGCACATGCTTGATAAAAGCAGGGTCTAACTTAATCCACTGTCCTTTAAAATTCACAAGACGGCGGTTATCATTCACCATCCCCATGAATTCTTCCTCGCTCATTTCCACGCCATTCGTCGCAAAGCGCCAGTTGAAATCAATCAGCGAGTTCATACCGACAAAGGATTGTCCGCGCGGGGCCGACGACATCTTCGCCTTCAGCATCACCTTTGAATCACGGACAACCTGCCACCATGATGGCAGGAGAATCTCGACACCGGTATTTACAAACGTTTCACTCGCACTTGTTAAAAAGAGCCACGCCTCATCTTCTGTAATATGCGTGTTTCCATTTTGAAAAGAAAGCCACGGCACAATTTCCTCAAAGCGCTGCTGCTCGCGTTCAATCCGGTCCATATAACCTCGCCAAGGAGTCGGCAAATCCTTTAGCCCCTGAAATAGATGAAACGAATCAGGGTTCTTGCGGTCACGTAAAAACAGCTCTAGCTTCCAATCGTCGCCATCATAATCAGGCTCATTTAACCGCAGGCCAATCGTAAACGGAGCATCATCAATTAAGAAGCCAATCTTCTCCAGCCAGTCGCGCTCGTCAAGAAAATGACCTTCAAACTTTTCAGTTGCGGTATAAGCCTCAACAATGTCACTCCATGCCCGCCCTAGATCCGAATTCCTCTCAATTAAATCGCTAACAGCCGCAGACAGCCAATCAGCCGTAAACCCTTCAAGCTCACCAGCAGTATCACGCCAGCCAAAGGCGCCACTTTTCCACCGTTCAAAATCGGGCATAAACTCGCCGTTCACAATGCAATCGTAAATCGCCTCTGCAGCATCAATCAGCGGGACAGCATCGCCGCTGTACTCAATATCAGCCAGTGAATTCGTCGTATCTTTTCCGATCAGCTCAACCATCATCCATGGAGAAAGCAGAACAGATGGGACCCCAATGTAGCTCACATCTTCAAGCAGCGATCCAAAGAAAGAGGATTCATGCCATGTGAACAAGTAGCGCCGCATATGATTCGTTCCGAGCGTTTTCTCATCCTTCGTCGTGCACCATACGTAAAAGTGAAAATTCTCGATTTGTTCCGTATGGACGGAGATCTTCAAATCATTCAGCATGAATCAACTTTCCTCTCTTCAGCTCCTCTTGAAAAGCACGCAGTCGCCGGTGCTCATGTGAAAGCTTTTCAAGATAGATTTCAAATTGCGTTTCATTCTTTATCTTCTTATATAACGTACGCACTTTCTTTAAATAGCGCACCGCAAGCTTATAATTCGTTCGCGTCCTGAGAGCGATCTCCTGGCGTATCGCATGGTGATATATGGTCAGCAGCGACTCAGGACTTTCCTTCTCTATCATCTTTAACAAATCACGGTCAATCTCATACAATTCAAACCCAAGCAGCAAATGCAGCTCTGCCCACGTTCTGAACTGCTTACGGTTCACGAGAAAATGATGATACTCTGCGTAGCTAAATGGAAGCAGATTGCGGCAGGCATTCTCATACAGCCTCTCATCTTTGGTCTGAGTCGAATACTCTGAAAGCATATCCAAGAAAAAACGAATCGAACGGCGCTTTTCTTCATATGGAATGTCACTGTTTAAAAAAGCATCCGATTTCCCAAGCAAATACGTAAACCATTTCGCAGCACGTTTCCAATTTTTCCGGGAAACAAGATCGCCAACCCAGTCATACAAAATCGGAAAAGCTCCATCATTAAAGACTTTCATCTTCTCAAACAAAGCATCATCATCACCCTGCAGGAAATCCATATGAATCAATGCAAGCCGATATTCAGGAACATCCCGTTCACTTAACTGCTCATTCAGCCAGTCAACCTCTCGCTCAATCCACTTCTTTCGATTAAGCAGACCGATCCAAAGAGCACGGTAAAGGCTGATCCGTTCAAACTGCAAATAACTGCTGACATCAAGCAGCTGATGAAAAACCTCGATGCTCTCCTCAAAAAGAGAATCGAGAGAGAAAGGCAAAGCGAACTTCCGCATCTCCCGAAGCTCGTATGTAATGGATTCTATACACTCTTCAAAATAAGAATGATAAACATGGTGTAACAAATGATCATTTGGTTTCGTCTCATTAAGTAGACGAAGCATGTAGAACAATGTCGTAAGGTTTGCATGTATAGTATAAAACCGTCTGAGGTCCGCATTTTTCGGAGCCTTCTTCTTCAGCACGGGATAGTAATGGTTGTACAAGCTTTGAATCTGCTGAATGTTGCGCGGCCGATTTTGAGCCCAGCGCTTATATTCAAACTCGAAAAACGATAGCCAGCTTGAAAGCGAATCATCGTTCCAGCTCACAGACGGTATCATTTGGCTAGCCGGCTTCAGCTGGGCAAGAATCGCCTGCTGCGTCTTGGCATTCCAAGCGTCCATATATGTACCGACTCGTTCGACGCTTGCATATAAATAGAGAAAAGATGCCACAACATGACGGCAGGGAAAATCTGCAGGACAGGAACATGAACTCATCGTAAAAAAATCAAGCTCAAGCACAACCCGAACAGGCGTTACATCCTGCACATTGGCGCTCACTGTGTGTCCATCTATTTTCACGTTGTACACGCTGCTCTGCCGATACAGCATCAGCCCTTTTTTCACAAGATTGCGATCGTCTTCTAACTCAGGCGAAAGCTGATCCTGCAGCTCTTCACCCGCATGCAGAATCAACTCTTTATCCAGTTCATGCTGAAGCATGGCACACCGCTCCTTTTTAGTGATAAGAAAGTATATAATTTTGCGCTTCTATATCCAGCTTCATCGCCCAACTTCTCGGCCAGAACAAATCCGTCAGCCGGATTTTTATATGTCTGTTAGAGCTAAACGGGCATTAGCGCTTTTCGTAGTCAATTCTTTCATTATAACTGATATTGAACAAAGGATAAAATGGAAAGGGAATTTTCGGTAAAGTTTAGAGTTGAGAATATTCGGGGACATAAAAGATAGTTCGACACGAATGGTATAAATAGTTGCCATACGACAGAAAACGCAGTATAATCTGCTTGTTGTATAAAATTGTAAAATACAAGAAAGGAAAATTTGTAGAATGAAAGAAAATAGCCTTAAACAAGAAGAACTTCTGCAAATTTTAATGCACGCTTACCAAAAAGGCGAGCATTCAAATGAAATTACCACCAAAGAACTGCTGGATGAGCTGATTCTTCAATTTAGAAAAGTATACGCATCATAATAGATTAACACCGAAAAAAGTCCGCAATGAAAAATGTGCGGACTTTTTTCGGTACCATATGACAAAAGTTCTATTACACTATTAGTATTCCCTCCGATATAATAATCATAAACATTTTGACAAATATCGACAGGTTTCGAGGGGGATTTAGACAAATGAGTCATTGGATTACACCAGAAGAAATGGAAAGAAAAAAAGAGCTGAAAAAGCGTATCATGACAGTTTCCATTCCATTTTTCACAATTTTACTTACAGCGATTGTAACCGTTTTAATTAACGGCCTATGATAAAAAAGGAGATTCGCAAAAAAGCGAATCTCCTTTTTGAATGGACAAAAAATTAATATACAATTTACAATTCCTTGTTATAATTGTCTTTGTTGTTCAAAAAAAGATAATAAACGACAAAATATAAGTAAAATATCACTTTCATTGTAAAATTTTGTAGCTATCAACTAGGTCTTTTATTATAATAAGCTTTGTGTTTTTTTTATTACAAAAATTAACTGGAGGTCAACATGGAAGAAACAATCAGTTTGAAAGAACTGTTTCAAACCTTAAAGAAACGTCTTTCTCTCATCATTATTATCACGGCAATCGCCGCAGCCACTAGTGGAATCATTAGTTACTTTATTTTAACTCCTATCTATCAATCTTCTACCCAAATTCTCGTGAATCAAGCAAAAAGTGATCAGCAGGCATTTAATCCTGGAGAGGTGCAAACGAATCTTCAATTAATTAATACGTATAATGTGATTATTAAAAGTCCAGTGATTCTAGATAAAGTTATTCAACAGTTAGATCTGAACATGACTAGCGGACAGCTAAATGAAAATGTAGCTGTAGAGAGTGAGCAAAACTCACAAGTTGTAACCATTTCTGTTCAAGATGAAGATCCAAAGCAAGCAGCAGAAATTGCAAATGCAATTGCAGCTATATTCCAAAAAGAAATAGCAACGATAATGAATGTAGATAACGTTAGCATTTTATCAACAGCCGATTTAGGTATCGATCCATCACCAATAAAACCAAAGCCGGTATTAAATATAGCTATTGCATTAGTTGTAGGTCTAATGGCAGGTGTGGGTTTAGCTTTCTTATTGGAATACTTAGATAACACAATTAAAAACGAGCAAGACATTGAAAAACACTTAGGCTTACCAGTTTTAGGAGCGATTACTCGCATAGATATGGAACAAGAAATGAAAGATCAAAAGAATGCAGGAAATAAGATAACAAGAACAAGAGGTGAGTCTATTGGCTCGTAAAGACCGAAAGCAAATGTTTCAATTACAAAGCAGAAGTTTAGTTTCGATGACAACACCTAAATCGCCAATAGCTGAACAATATCGCACAATCCGCACGAATATACAATTCTCAACGGTAGATGAAGAAATTTGCTCTATGATTGTTACCTCTGCTGGTCCCGGTGAGGGAAAATCAACAACTGCAGCAAATCTTGCAGTAGTATTTGCTCAACAGGGTAAAAAAGTCCTCTTAATAGATGGAGATCTGCGAAAACCTACTGGCCACCATACATTTAAAGTTGATAATCATGTAGGACTTACGAATATATTAACTAAACAATCTACCTTAAGCCAAGCTGCAAAATATACAGATCAGGATAATCTGTTTATTTTGACTAGTGGACCCATTCCTCCTAACCCTTCAGAGCTTTTAGCATCTAAAGGGATGAAACAGCTGATTGAAGATGCTAAAGGAGAGTATGATTTCGTCTTATTTGATACTCCACCAGTGCTTGCGGTAACGGATGCACAAATTCTCTCGAATGCGGTTGATGGAGTTGTCCTTGTTGTAAGCAGCGGGAAAACCGAGTTAGAATCAGCTAAAAAGGCAAAGGATGCTTTAGAGCAAGCGCAGGCTAAAATTCTTGGAACAGTCCTTAACAACAAAAAGCAACAGGATAGTCAATATTATTATTACGCATCAAAATAAATGATTATTCGAGAAAATACACACCTTTTGGACTAGTTCTTTTTATGTTATTATCTCAAAGTGTTTACATGCATAGGTATTATAATATTCCATAATACCTATGCAATTAACAATAGGCGGTGGTTTTTATGATTGATATTCATTCCCATATTTTACCTAAAGTAGATGATGGTGCTGTAAGTTTTGAAGAAGCAATACAAATTGCCAAATCAGCTGTTAATGAAGGTATTACGACAATTATTGCAACACCACATCATCAAAATGGAAAATATATTAATTATAAACAAAGTATTCTCGAAAAAGTTGAAGAACTAAATCTATTATTAAAAAAAGAAGATGTACCTCTATCCATTTTGCCAGGGCAGGAATCAAGAATTCATGGAGATCTGCTGATTGAACTGGAAAATGATCTTATTCTGCCACTAAACCACACAAACTACGTATTTATTGAGCTGCCTTCTGGACATGTACCTAGATATACAGAACAAATGCTATTTGACATCCAAATGAAGGGCCTCACGCCAATCATCGTCCATCCTGAACGAAATTCAGAAATTATAGAAAATCCGGATCTTTTGTACAAGCTAGTAAGCAAGGGAGCACTTACTCAAATCACAGCTTCAAGCCTAACGGGTCATTTTGGAAAGAACATCAAAAAATTCACGCTGCAGCTCATTGAATCTCAGCTGACCCATTTCTTAGCCTCGGACGTTCACAGCCTTAAAAATCGTCCATTTCGACTGGCTAATGGATATGGTGTTCTTAATCATGAATTTGGATCTGATGCAGTATACCTTTTTAAAGAAAACGCAGAGTTACTGATTAAGAATTTGACAGTTTATAGAATGGATCCAAGCAGAATCAAAAAGAAAAAGTTTTTGGGTATTTTTTAAGCAAGAACTGGTGATACCTCCTCCACCATTATCAATGGAGGCACTCGGCTGTTTTGTAGGTAGAAAGACCTTAGACGCTTGTAGTCATGGGTGTAGTTTGATGCACAATTTAAATATTTTACTTAAGATATTTAACGAAAGAGTACTTAAAAAAGAGTACTTTTCCGTTAGATATTTTTGAAAGAGAAATTATAAAGAAAAGGTGAAAATAGATGAAAATCGCAGTAGTAGGAACTGGATATGTTGGATTAGTGACAGGTACTTGCTTATCTGAAATTGGACATACAGTTACATGCATTGATATTGATCAAAAGAAAGTAAACAAAATGCGTGAAGGTATATCTCCAATCTATGAACCAGGTTTAGATGAATTAATGAAAAAGAATATACAAGGAAGAAGATTGTTCTTTACAACAAATCATAATGAAGGATTTGAAGAGGCTGACGTAATTTATATTGCGGTGGGTACTCCAGAAAAAGAAGATGGTTCGGCTAATCTATCATTTGTTGAGCAAGTAGCAAAAGATATTGCGACTCATGTTAAAACAGATGTAGTGGTAGTTACAAAAAGTACAGTCCCTGTAGGAACAAATGACTGGATCAAAGAAGTGATTCAAAACAATCTCGTTCATAATGTAAAAGTTGATCTTGTATCAAATCCTGAATTTTTACGTGAAGGTGCTGCAATCTATGATTCTTTTAATGGAGATAGAATTGTAGTTGGAGCAAGTAATGAAAGTGCAGCTAGTATTATAGAAGAAATTAATAAACCTTTTGGCATTCCTGTATTTAAAACGAATGTTCGAAGTGCTGAAATGATTAAATATGCGGCTAATGCTTTTCTTGCAACAAAAATTAGCTTTATTAATGAGGTCTCAAACATTTGTGAAAAAGTAGGAGCAAATGTAGAAGAAGTTGCGAATGGAATGGGACAGGATAGTAGAATCGGTTCACAATTCTTAAACGCTGGAATTGGTTACGGTGGTTCTTGTTTCCCTAAAGATACAAAGGCACTTATCCAAATTGCGGGTAACGTAGAGTATGATTTTGATTTACTAAAAGGTGTTGTCAGAGTTAACCAAAAGCAACAAGAAATCCTCCTAGATAAATTGAACAAACGGTTTAACAGCTTAGAAGGAAAGAAAGTTGCAGTTTTAGGATTAGCATTTAAACCAAATACAGATGACATGAGAGAGGCAGCATCTATAGTTATTACGAAACATTTAGTTGAAAAAGGTGCGCATGTTGTAGCCTATGATCCAGTTGCTAAGGAGAATGCGACGAAAATATTAGATTCGAATGTGAAATATGCGACAAATACTGTTGATGCATTAAAAGATGCTGATGTTGCGTTGATTTTAACAGAATGGAATGAATTTAAAGATTTAGAAATAGGTACGTTTGTAGAAAATATGAAACTACCAGTAATATTTGATGGGCGTAATTGTTATGATCCTAAAATCGTTGAAAACTATTTTGTTGAATACCACTCAATGGGAAGACCTTCAGTTAAAAATTTACAGTTACTTAATGTTTGATAAGTCAAGGGGGATTTAAAGTGAAAAAAGTTAGGAAAGCGATTATTCCAGCAGCGGGATTAGGGACACGTTTTTTACCAGCAACAAAAGCAATGCCTAAAGAAATGTTACCAATTGTGGACAAGCCTACGATTCAATACATAATTGAAGAGGCAATTGAGTCTGGGATTGAAGATATTATTATTGTGACAGGTAAAGGGAAACGTGCGATTGAAGATCATTTTGATCATAATTTTGAGCTTGAACAGAATTTAATGGGTAAAGGGAAATTTGACCTTTTAGAAAAAGTACAGCATTCATCAGAAATTAATCTTCATTTTATACGCCAAAAAGAGCCAAAAGGATTAGGACATGCAGTATGGTGTGCTAGAAAGTTTGTTGGTGATGAGCCATTTGCGGTATTACTTGGTGATGATATTGTTGAAGCAGAAACTCCTTGTTTAAAGCAGTTAATTAATGAATATGAGAAAACGGGGTCTTCTGTGATTGGTGTTCAATCAGTTGCTGAAGATCAAACACATCGATATGGAATAATAGATCCGCTAGAAAGAGATGGAAAACTCTATAAAGTAAACCGTTTTGTAGAAAAACCTGCACAAGGAACAGCACCATCTAATCTAGCAATTATGGGCAGATACGTAATAACTCCCGAGATTTTTGAATTATTAGAAGATCAAGAAACAGGTGCGGGTGGAGAAATACAACTAACAGACGCTATTCAACACTTAAATGAGAAACAATCCGTATATGCTTTCGACTTTGAAGGTACTCGATATGATGTTGGTGAGAAGTTAGGATTTATTAAAACAACAATTGAGTTTTCCTTAAAACATGAGGATATTAAGGACGACATGATCAGATACATGGAAGACCTATTAAATGTAATGAAAGTTAAAGGGTAAGAGGTGAAAGTAGTATATGGAAGGCTACTCTATTACAGTTATAGAGCCAGAAATTGGAGACGGATTAGAATTAAAACGTCTATACGAAAAGAGAAAGAGAGTTATAGATATTATTGGTTCTTTTATCGGAATAATTTTATTGTTCCCTATCTTTTTACTAGTAGCAATTTTAATCAAATTGGAAGACCCGAAAGGTAAAGTTTTCTTTATTCAGAAAAGGGTTGGTAAAAATGGCAAAGAATTTAATATGATCAAATTCCGATCAATGGTTCATGATGCAGAAGATAGATTAAAAGAATTATTAAAGCATAATGAAGTTCCTGGAGCTATGTTTAAGATGAAGGACGATCCAAGAATTACGAAGATTGGGAAATTCATACGAAAAACTTCTATCGATGAACTTCCACAATTGTTTAATGTATTTAAAGGTGAAATGAGTTTGGTCGGACCACGTCCGCCGTTACCTAGAGAAGTAGAAACTTATAACGAGAACCATTTACAAAGACTACTAATAACACCAGGATGTACGGGACTCTGGCAGGCAACAGAAAGAAATAATGTTGGATTTGAAGAAATGGTTCAACTAGATCTTTATTATCTGAAAAATAGGACGATACTCTTTGACTTTAAAATTATTTTTATGACAATAAAAATAATGTTAATTCCTAATGGAGAATAAAATGAGCAGAATTGTTATTCAAATTCTTTTAGTAGTCTTATTATTTCAGGAACTATTAGCTGTAAATATACATCCAATTATTGATATGACAGATGAGATCATTGTTGTTTTCTTAGCATTTTTGGTTTTGGTTAAATTAATTAAGACTCAAACCATATCAAAACATACAATGATAGTATCTTTACTAGCTATAGCATTTTTAATAATTGGTTTTATATCAAGTTTTTTAAGAGACGGAATCACAATAAATTCTATCATTAGCTCTTTCCTAGTAGTGAAGGGGTTTATTGTATATTTAACAATCTTCGAATTAACGGGAAAAAATGAAAATAAAATTAAGTTAATATTAAAAACAATGATAGTTATTGGATACTTACTTATGCTTTTTGCGGTGATTGACTTTTTATTTTATGAAAGATTTAGAGCATTATTAAATCTGGAATATCGTGCAGATATTAGGGCCGGTTTAGTAAGTGTACAGTCTTTAATGACACATCCAGGTGTCTATGGATGGTTTATGAGTTTATGTGGAATTATTATGTTCTCGAAGTTTTTAAGTAATAAAAACAAAAAAAATATTATTATATCCATTATCTTTTTCTTGTTTGCAATTATTTCGTTACGTTTTAAAGTAATCATGTTACTAGCGTTTCTTATTTCTTATTTACTTTTTAAATCAAAAAATAAGATATTAGGAATAATAGTAGTCATTTTATTTGTAGCACCTACCTTTTTATTTTTCTTTGGCGATTTATTATCATTGACGATTGAAAGATATATCCAAATTGACTATGATGAGTCAGCGAGAAAGGCTTTATATTTATTTTCGTTTGTGATAGCAAAAGATTACTTCCCATTCGGCACTGGCTTTGGAACGTACGGAACATTTCAGTCAATTGATCCATATAGTAGCGTTTACTATGAATTCGGATTAAATCATGTTTGGGGATTAAGCCCAGATAATCCAATGTGGCTGACTGATACTTTTTGGCCAGCGATACTTGGAGAAACAGGATTATTAGGGATCATCCTTTATGGTTGTGTGTTTTTAATTATTTTTAAGAAACGAAAACAAATTAAAAAAAGATTAAATAGTTACTACTATTACATTTTTATCTTTGTTTTTATTCATGCTTTCTTAGAATCTTTAGCTGAACAAATATATTTTTCAAGTCCGCAATTTATCATTATTTTTACATTGTTGGGCTTAATTTCTGCGGAATTAAAGGAGGAAAAAGTTGAAGAAAGTGTTGATAGCTAGTTCAACAGGTGGACATTTTACTCAAGTTAATAAAATAGCTGCGGCTTTAAATAAGGAGGATGTTGCCTATTTGGTTGAAAAGCATCCTTCTATAATGCCAAAGGATGATATGTACTTTTTAAATATGTTTAATAGAAAAGAAAATTTTGTGAAGACTATTATTGCAAACACAAGAATTTCTTTTCATGTATTAAGAAAAACAAAGCCTAAATATATTATCTCTACTGGTGCAGGTGCGGTTATTCCTTGTATGATCCTTGGGAAACTTATGGGTTCAAAAATTATCTTTATTGAAAGTTTTGCGAAGGTAAAATCCCCTACTTTGACTGGTCGACTAATGTATTTCATTGCAGATCGATTTTATGTACAGTGGCCAGATATGCAAAAAGTATATAAAAAAGCTATTTACAGAGGTGGTCTTTATTAAGAAGATATTAGTTCTTTTAGGTACTCAGAAATTTGGATTTGAAAGATTAATAAATCATTTATCTACTTTAGCCGATGATAGTAAGAAGTATGAGTTTACTATTCAAACTGGTTATAGTTCCCCTCCAAAAAATAGTGATATAATTTGGTTTGATTTTAAAAATGCTGAGGAATTAAATGAGTTAATCAAAGCTTCGAATCTTATAATTACTCATGCAGGCACCAGTTCAATTAATCAAGCGTTAACTTTGAAAAAACCAATTATTATTGTACCGAGAAGACAGAAGTATAATGAACATGTGGACGATCATCAATTAGAGATGTCAGATTATTTTCATGGGAAATATGAAATTCCTGTCATTCATGAAATTGAAGATCTTAATGCTGAACTTTTAAATAAGGATTTAAAAATCGCAACGATAACAAATGAAAAAAATCTTATAGATGATTTAATAAATTATATGGAGATTGGTTAAATGAAGATAGCGATTGTTGGTAATTATGGTAACCGTAATGCTGGTGATGATGCGATTTTATCAGGATTAATTCATACAATGTTTACGATTAATAAGGATATTGAAATAACGGTTTTTACGAATAATAAGGATAATACAGATACAGTTGAAGGTGTAGTGAAAGAAAGTCTGATCTATAAAGAGAAAAAATCTAAATTAGTCAATATCATATTTTCTATAAAAGAAATACTCAAATTAAAACAAAAGTTTGACATTGTTATTTTAGGTGGCGGGGGTATTCTAATGGATATGTATCCAAGAGATTTACCTTTGTATTGGTTCATTGTGAAAAATATTGTTAAACGAGATGGCACACTTATTGTGCATGGGGTAGGAGCAGGTCCCCTAAAAACTTCTTTGGGTAAGAAAATTGTAAAAAACATCTTAAATTCTTCTAAGGTAATTAGTGTAAGGGATGAAAAGTCCAAAAAAATCTTGAATGAACTGATCTCAGGGAACCGTTCAATCGAAATTATCGGTGACCCAGCCTTTGGCAATGAGCACTTAGCTATATCAAGAGAAGCTGGAGTAAAAAAAATTGGGATAACGGTATTACCCTATTTTGCGGATTATTATTGGCCAGAATATGATAAAGAAAAGTTTGAACAATATAAAAATAACATTATCAAGTTAATTCACGGCCTTTCTGAAAATAAAAATAATCAAATCTACTTATATAGCACAAAGTATCCTGATGATCATAGACTTGCAAATGAAATTTATCAGGAAACAAAAAAACAAAATGTAATTTTGAATGAAGAAATACTTAGTCCAAAATCTTTGATTGAATTCACACAAGATTTAGATTTAGTCGTAGGTACGAGATTGCACTCCCTTATCATTGGTTTATTAGTCAATGCATCTATTTACGGTATCGGTTATCACCATAAAGTAGAAGGCTTTTTTGGTGAAATGGAATTAGAGAATAATTTCTTTAAAATTGATGAGTTAAATGTTGATAAACTTATCGAAGAAATCAATCAATCAGAGAGTAATAAAAATAATATCATTAAGGCGAATTCTATCTATCAAAGCAAATTTGCAAAGGGTGTAAGCATTCTTGAATCAGTTATCGAAGAGAAAAAGTAAGAATAATGAAGTCTTATTAGTAAGTAATATGTTTCCTTCTAAAGAAAATGCTGCGTTCGGTTCATTTGTTTATAACCATTATAAAAGATTAAAAGAGAGTTTTCATATCGATAAGATTGTGATTGATAATCATCGGAAAGGCAAAAAAAATGTTATTTCAAAATATTTAACGTTTTTCCTTCAGCAATTAAAAGTGTTCCTCTCTTCTAAAAAATATCAAATTATCCATTTCCATTATGTTTTTCCTACTGCATTATTGATTGACCTTTTCAAATTTCTTGGTTCAAAAACAATCGTCACAGTTCATGGCGGAGACGTTGACAATATGGCAAAGAGGACGAAGCTTCATAAATCAATGACAAAGCATATTTTAAATAGGGCAGATTGCGTTCAATGTGTTAGTGACTATCTAAAGAGTCTTATTGTCAAAGAGTTTGAAGTAAATCCAGAAAAAGTTGTTGTTTTTAATATGGGAATTGATGAATCATTCCTTACCATCCCAAATGAAAAAACAAAAAATTACGATATATTGTTTGTAGGGAATTTTATAAAGTCAAAAGGTGTTATAGATTTATTTGAAGCATTAAAGAATTATCCTCAATTGAATGTTTGTATAGTAGGGTCTTTACATGATAAGAGTGTTTATGAGAAATGTACGGAAATCATAAATAAATATAATTTGAATGTAGAATTTACAGGAGTAATTGAAAAAAGAGAACTAAAGGAGTATTACAGTGCTTCTAAAATGCTAATTTTGCCTTCTCACAATGAGGGTGCTGGTCTAGTAACCTTAGAGGCTATGGCAAGCGGTCTGTTAGTTCTTGGTTCAAATGTCGGTGGTTTATCAGAACTCTTAGCAGAAAATAGAGGGATTTTATTTGAAGCTAAAAATGCAAATGATATTTCTTCTGCGATTAAAAAGGGATTAACAATCGTAGAAAGTGAAGATATGGATAAAATTACAAAAGAAAATATGAAATATGCTCGCAGTATGACCATATCTCAACAAGTATCAAAAGTAGAGAGGCTATATAAATGTTTCCTAAAATAACAAAAAATAAATATTTTGTCTTTATTGTGATCGGAATATTGTCGTTTCTTGGGAAAATTGTTGGCTTCGTTAGAGAACTTGTCATTGCAAATGAATTTGGTACGACACTTATAGCTGATAATCTATCTTTACTATTAAGTATTCCAACTTATGTTTATTTAATAATTGGCGGGGCATTATCAACTTCCATTATTATATTTGCCAATTCGAAAAATAATAATTCAGGTTTTATGAAAGGTTTAAAAACGATTTATAAACATATTGGAGTTGCTTCAATATGTTTATTTCTGTTGATTTTAACCATTTATTTCGTATATAAAGACTTCATTCACCCATCTATTTTAGTGATCTACTGGTCTATTCCTGCCTATGTCTTTTTATCACTTAGGACGAGCTTATTTAATATGATCTCAAAACCGGTATATCCGCAAATTTCGTTGATTATCGCAAATGTGTTTTTTGTCATTTTAATCTATCTTGTTCCCTTGGACTTTTTTAAATGGGATATTTACGTTACATTTAGTTTAGCTTTCACCTTAAGTACAATCATTGGTTGGCTATCATTGTTAATGATGAAAGCTGCATTTGTAACAAAAGAGCCAGTTTATATTAAACCTAATAAAGTAGAAGAAAATGAAATGACTGTAAAAGAGTTTTGGGGCATATCATTACCGATCATTTTTGGCGGGGCTTCTTTACAAATAAATAACATACTTCAACGAATGTATGCAACCCATTATGAAGAAGGGGTAGTCTCAGCTGTAAATTATTCGACTAAGTTAGTATCAATCCCGCAAGGTATGATGCTAGTAGGTATTGGAGCGATGATCTTCCCATTAATCTCAAGGAAAATAAGAGAGGGCAAATTAGCATATTTAAAAAATTTGTATTCTAAACTCTGTGTTAGCCTATTTGTTTTATTTTCCATTGTCGCTATTATTATGTTTGTGTACTCTGAGTTAATTACAAAACTTGTCTTTATGAGAGGGGAATTTGATCTTGGCTCAGTTAGTATAGTATCTGATGCACTTGGCATTTATGCCTTTACAATACCTCTTTCTATTATTATGATTTTACAAACTAGATTTCTGTACGGTTTTAAAATGCAAAAAGCAGTCAATTATGTCTCGTTAATTTTTCTAGTCATTATTTCAACAGCGGTTTTTTATGTTTTCAAAAGTACAACTTCATTTTTACTAATACCTTATATTAATATTGGTGTACTTTTGATCATGGTTATTATTTTTCATGTTTTGTTGAGGAATAAATTGAAAACAGAACAAAGCTAAAAAAATAAATAAGGTAAATAGTTTAATCGCTAGAAACTATTTACCTTATACATTTATATTTTTATAGAATTGTTTTTTACGGGGGAAACCATGAAATTGCATCAAGTAAGAACAATAATTAAGATTCTTGCAATGATTGTACTGATAAGTACTACAATTTCTTCGCATAGTTTGGCTGTTGAGGATTTGACAGCGCCGGCCTTGGAAAAAGTAGAGCTTGGTACAACTGAATTAAATGCAGGAGATAGTAACAGCATTTATATAACACCGAACGATGACATTTCGGGAGTAAAGTATGTGTTTTTTCATGCAGAAAGTCCGTCAGGTAATCAATCATACGGAGCAAATATCTATTCTGTTGATGAACAAGGAAGATGGTACGGGACAATTCCAATTAATGCGAATGCTGAAGGCGGTACTTGGAAGATAGATATGATTGCATTAACGGATCATGCTGGAAACACCAAATATTATCATAGTGGACAAGACTTCACAGCTGAATTTAGCGTAACTAGCCCAAATGCCGATTTGTCAGCTCCATCATTAGAAAATGTAGAGTTAAGTAAAGCTGAAATAAATGCAGGAGAAAGCAACACAGTCTTTATAACACCAAAAGATGATATTTCGGGAGTAAAGTATGTGTTTTTTCATGCAGAAAGTCCGTCAGGGAATCAATCATATGGAGCAAATATCTATTCTATTGATGAACAAGGAAGATGGTATGGGACGATTCCAACGAACACAAATTCCGAAGGCGGTACCTGGAAGATAGATATGATTGCATTAACAGATCATGCAGGGAATACCAAATATTATCATTATGGACAGGATTTTACGACTGATTTTAGTGTAACTAACCAAAATGCTGATATATCTGCTCCGTCATTAGAAAATGTAGAGTTAAGTAAAGTAGAAATAAAAGCCGAGGAAAGTAACACCATTTATATAACACCGAAGGATGATATTTCTGGAGTAAAGTATGTATTTTTTCATGCAGAAAGTCCGTCAGGGGATCAATCATATGGGGCAAATATTTATTCTGTTGATGAACAAGGAAGATGGTATGGGACCATTCCAACTAACGCAAATTCCGAAGGCGGTACGTGGAAGATAGATATGATTGCTTTAACAGATCATGCAGGGAACACAAAATATTATCATTATGAACAGGATTTCACAGCAGACTTCTACGTGAACAGTGGAAATGACCATGTAGATTCAGTTACATTATCAGTTGATCATACCGGTCCGGAAGAAATAGGAACACCTATTAAATTAACGGCAAATTCAGAAGGAAGCGATCGTCCCGAATATCGGTTCTTTATAAGAGACGAAAAAGGGGTCTTAACTACAATCCAAGAATATGGAGAAATGAATTCAGCAACGTGGACACCAACTATCCCAGGAACATATAAACTAATCGTTCATGCAAAGGATCAGAGCGGAACTGGCACAGAGAATTATTATGAAGCTAGAGCTGATATGAGTTTCAAGGTGGAAGGTTCAAAGGTAACTGGAGTTAAATTAAACACAGTAACAGCTTCTCCACAACAAGTTGGTTCTTCCATTAAACACTGACGGCAGCTGCAGAAGGTGGGACAAATCCAGATTATCGTTTTTTTGTACGTGATGAAGAAAGAATTCTTACGACAATCCAAGAATATGGCAATGGAAGTAATGTAACCTGGACACCAACAGAACCAGGAACATACAAAATTATTGTGCATGCAAAGGATAAGAGTAGAACTAGTCCAGGAAATTACTATGAAGCCAGGACGGATATGAGCTTTAAAGTAGAAGGAATAAAAGTAACAGGCGTTCATGTAAATGCAGATGTAGTTTCACCTCAAATCATCGGGAATTCGATAAAATTAACTGCGTCAGCTGAGGGTGGAACCAATCCAGACTATCGATTTTTGGTACGTGATGAAAAAGGAACTCTCACCACAATACAAGAATATGGCAATGGAAGTAATGCATCATGGACTCCTACAGAACCAGGAATATACAAAATTATCGTACATGCAAAGGATTCAAGCAGAACTGGTTCAGGAAATTACTATGAAGCTAGAACTGAAATGAAGTTTATGATTGAAGGAATAAAGGTAACTGGAGTTCAAATAAACTCAGATGCAGCTTCTCCACAATTACATGGCCATCCCATAAAATTGACAGCAACTGCTGAGGGTGGAACCAATCCAGACTATCGATTTTTGGTACGTGATGAAAAAGGAATTCTCACTACGATTCAGGATTACGGAAATGGCAGCAGTGCAATATGGACGCCAACAAATCCAGGCACATATAAAATTATCGTGCATGCAAAGGATCGGAGCAGAACGGGCCAAGGAAATTATTATGAATCCAGGAATGAATTACGTTTTATTATTGAGTAAAAAAATTGGTCGATTTTATATCTAAAATCTTCTACAGAATAAAGTCTAGTTGAATGAAATAATCTACATAACAGATTTAACTACTCGTGATTTTATGGATACTTTATCATACACTCATAAAAGCGTCATTCCAATTGGAATGGCGCTTTTATATGCATTGTAAAGAAAAAAGGATTCAAAAATTATATATATTTTTAAAATAAGTGGTAATTTAAAATGAAAAGGTACCTTGGAAGAAGGCTATAGCGTGATGAAAACAGATATTCTGAAGATCTATTATTATATGAATGAGAGGAGGTCACGAAAATTGTTTTTCAAACGATTCTTTGTTCTCATTTTAATATGTATTATTTTGATTAGTGCTATTTTTTTCCGAGAGAATGAATCTTATGGAATTTATAGTGAACAAGAGTTTCATGAAGTGAAAGAGATGATAAAGAAAGATGAACAAAGACTCGAAGCCTATATACAATTTATTGAACTAGCAAACAATTACTTAAAAAGAAAAGCTAATCCAGTAGATTACTTGTATATTCCCCCAACTTATGTAGATAACAGCGGCCATGCAAAAGCCCGAAAAGATATTACTGAAGATGCTTATGCAAGTTATATATTAGGGCTTGCATGGAAGTTAACAGACCAAGAGATATATGCAGAAAAAGCAATAGACATATTAAATCATTGGTCAAAAACTAATAAACAAATCTCAGCTAAAGATGATACTCCACTGGTAGCTGCAAATAGCGGAATAGGATTTATATATAGTGCTACATTACTACATGATTATAAAAAATGGGATCAATCACAATTCCGAAAATGGGTTGAATCTACATACTTGCCTACCATTCAATTCGCCCGAAATAGATCAAATAATTGGGCGAATTGGGGTAATTTGGCCTCTCTTACTACTTATAGTTATTTAGGTGATAAAAGTAAATTAGAAAAGGAAGTTATGTACACCAAAAAAATAATTGTTTCACAAATTGATGCAAATGGAAAAATGAAGGAAGAAGTTGCTCGAAAGGCAAAAAGTATGAGATATACATATTTTGCATTAGCACCACTTACACAATCAGCATTTCTTATTTATAACGAAACAAATACTAATTTATTTGATTTAAATAGTTTAGAAGGTAAAAGAATAAAAGCGGCATTCGATAAATTATATAATGCAGTTGAAAATCCAAATAATTGGCAGTATTATACTAAAACGGATCTAGAAAAACCAAATATGGAAGGAAACAACAATTGGCCGGGTAGTTTAATTGAAGCTATGTCACATATATACCCTCAAGAAAATTATAATCATTTAATAACGCAATATAGGCCGATATTAGGAGGATATATAGCTAACAGGGGACCACATCATTTAGCTTGGAATTTCCCTACACTAATCCCTCCAATAATTTCAAATTAAAGTTAAATGTGGAAGTTCAAACTGTAGCCAGCCGCAGCAAAGATGAAAGATGTAACCATTATGACTTTTGTAGAAGAGCAGTATTTTACTGTCTGCAAGTGGGAAGTAAATGGACAAGCGTCATTTACGCAGGATCAGCCTTTTCTTCTTTGCAGTGTGATTGAAGGGAGATGGCGAGCTTATTCATGATCGAAAAAGCTATCCGATTCCTAAAGGAACTCATTTTATTTTGCCTGCTGAGACTGGAGCTTTTTCGATTAGCGGTAAATGTGATTTAATCGTTTCTCATATATGAAAAATGACAAGGGTTCCGATGCAGGAATCCTTGTTTTAGCATTCTATAAATTTATTAATCTGAATATTGACTGAATTAAAACTATTTACTATAATGAAAACAGATTAATGA
Source organism: Metabacillus hrfriensis (assembly GCF_030127205.1). NCBI lineage: Bacteria > Bacillati > Bacillota > Bacilli > Caryophanales > Bacillaceae > Metabacillus > Metabacillus hrfriensis. The sequence continues at coordinate 4,767,483 of NZ_CP126116.1, read as the reverse complement.
AACCGGTTCGATTCATCTGGAGGAATATTCTACATAAACAGAAATATATTTTAATAGTATCTTCAATAACCCATGAAATACTTCTTTAATATTTCATTATTTTTTTACTGTTAATGAAACCGGTTCGACGAAATGTGGAAGAGGAGATCTTAATGGTCACAATAGGTGATGTAGCAAAGCAGGCTGGTGTATCTAAAAGTACGGTTTCGAATGTATTCAGCAAGAAGCGTCCGATAAGTGAGGATGTGACAAAGCGTGTGATTCGGGTTGCAAAGGAATTGAATTATGTTCCCAATCACATGGCGAGAAGTCTGGCTATTAAAAAGACAATGATTATTGGTCTTAAGATGCCGACTGTCAAAGATTATGAGTTAAGCAGCTTTGAAACGAAAGTGATTAATGGGGTTGTGAAAAAGTCTTCGGAAAACGGATACCGGGTTCTTTTGGACCGCATTTATGAAGGAGACGACCAAACGAACTTTTCAAGGGATCCTGTTGACGGTGTGATTCTATTAAATCCCCGTGAAGATGATGCGCGTATTGTGCAATACAGGGATTCCAGCATGCCGTTTGTCCTGATCGGGCGGCCAGACAGAACGGACATGGATATCAAATGTGTAGATAATAACAATATTGAAATGGCGAAAGAGGTCGGGGAATATTTAATCGGCAATGGCCATCGCGAGATTTTATTTTTAAATGCTTCTTATCATATGACGGTAGCAGAGGACAGAAAAGCTGGGCTGATGCAGGCCTATGATAATTACAATATGCCGTTTGACGAGGGGAATGTTGTTTATTATGGTCAATCGACCTTTTCAAACGCATCTGAATATGGGTATGTCTCTTTTTTAGAAAAGATAAAAGAGAAGAAGTATACAGCGGTCATTGCGGATTCGGATCGTGTTGCACTTGGGGTAATGAGAGCCGCAAGGGAAATGGAAGTGGATATTCCGGGAGATGTTTCCCTGATTGCTTTGAGCAATAATGAGACCCTGGCTCTTGAGACGACTCCTAACTTAACGAGTGTCGAGCTGTTTCCTGAGAAGCTGGGGGAGGAAGCGGCTGAGGTTCTGATTAATATGCTGAACAAACAGCTTGTTCCAAGAATCAGAACAATCCCTGCAAAGCTGGTTATTCGCGATTCTTGTCAAGATATGAAGCATCAAGAAGCGTAATGGATGAAGCATGAGAGGAGGGGAGACCAGGAATCTATCAAGATTCTACATACTGAATTGTAAGGGCTTACAGTAAATAACAACGATTAACAGGGGGATTATGATGAAAAAACTGATATTTTTAGTACTTGCTGTTTTTCTTGTTTTATCAGGCTGTCAATCGAGCACGGGCAGCTCGGGCGGCGGGAAAACGGAACCTGTAAAGGCGCCGGATCGCGATTTAGCGGCAGACGGCTTGCCGGAGTTTAATGAAAAGGTTGGAGAATTGGGGAAAACGGATTTGGAAATTTGGCTGGCAGCTGACTATGCCAATACAGCTCCAATTCAAGATGCAATCAAGGAATTTAAGGAAGTCTATCCGAACATTTCAATTAAAACGGTTGGAATTGAATGGGGAGATATGAGCAATAAAGTAAAGCTTGCGGTTTCTAGTGGAGCGGTTCCTGATATGGCTCATGCCCATGCCTTTGCAATGGGTGCACAGGGTCTTGCTGAACCGGTTGATGATCTGTGGGAAGAGTGGGGCGAAGAGGATAAATTTGTTCCAGGCGGTATTGAAGATACGACCTGGGAAGGTGTTAAATACGGAATGCCGATTGATGTAAATACTACAATCTACTTGTATAACAAAAAGGTTTTTGAAGAGAACGGCATCAAAGAAGCGCCTAAAACGCTTGATGAGCTAGTGGATGTTTCAAAGAAACTGACAAAGAAAGATGGATCCAGGTATGGAATCGTGACGAGTGCGAGCGGATGGAGTTTCTTCGGAAATGTCATCGCAGCGGGAACGAACACGCTGAAGTTTGATGGGGACAAGGTGACAGCAAATCTGAATGATCCAAAGATTGTTGAAACCATGGCGAAATATACAGGCTTAGCAACGGAGGATAAATCATCTCCTGTTCCTCCGCCGCAAGAAAGACAAACTGATCATCCTGTAGCGATGTTTGGAACAGGAAGAGCCGTTTCCTTCATTTCTGGACCTTGGGATATCGCAAGAATTAAAAATGAGTTTCCAGATTCCTATAAAGACCTTGCAACAGCTCCGCTTCCTGGTGATGGAAATGGTTCTGTATTGGGAGGAGGCAGCTTGTTTGTTCCAAAGGGATCCAAAAACAAAGTCGCATCCTTTGAGCTGATGAAATGGTTTGTTTCGGACAAATACGGAATTCGGTTAGCGAAAGAGCAAGGCCGTCATCCGGTGAAAACACATTTATATGAAGATGAAATGTACAGTGATCCATTATTGAAGCCATATGTAGAGACGCTGCAAAAGGCTGTACCGTATAAATTGGAAGCGTATCCAGAAGCAAATGATGCATGGGGTAAAGCTTTGCGTGCTGTATTTGACGGGGCTGATCCGCAAAAAACGCTTGACGAGGCACAGGGAATTGCCGAAAAGGCTGTTAATTCAGCTAAATAGATACTTTTAAAAAGAGTTGATTTTGAAAGGGTATGTGAAGACATGCCCTTTCCCTTTAAAGGGAGTGATGATAATGAAAACAGAAATGGCTTCTCAAATGAATACTGAAATAAAAACGAAAAAAGAGTTTCATAAATTAAAAGATTATATCGGGTCTTATCTATTTGTTTTACCTGCACTTAGTTTCTTATTTATATTCTCCATAGCGCCTATTCTCTATTTAATTTGGCTGAGCTTTCATGATTACAGCCTGCCGAATCCCGCTGTGTTTACTGGCTTAAAGAACTTTTCTCAAATGCTTCAAGACAAGCTTTTCATTAAGAGTCTCGGAAACACAATCGTTTATACAGCCGGTTCCATGTTTTTAGGGCTGGGCGGCGCGATTGCCGTTGCTGTGCTTCTTAATAGAAAGCTTAGAGGCTTACGATTTTTTAAAGTGTTTTATTTTCTGCCGACGATCACCTCTGAGGTAATTACGGCCATGATCTTTTTGTGGGTGTTTGATAATAACCTGGGCATCCTTAACTATTTGCTGAAGGCCGCAGGTGTCGAAACACCGCCGGCCTGGCTTTTGCAGCCGGCTACAGCGATGATCATTCTGATTCTGATTGGAGCATGGAGAGGCACAGCTTATAATATCCCGATTTTCTTGGCAGCCCTTCAGGCCGTTCCTCAATCTTTATATGAAGCAGCAAGGATTGATGGAGCTAATTCCTGGAAGCAGTTTATACATATTACACTGCCATCGATCACCCATATATTAGTTTACACCATGGTTATGTCTGTCATTGGATCGTTCCAGGTCGTAGCGGTTGTAGATATTTTGACAAACGGCGGACCGATGGACAGCACGATGGTAGTCATTAAACATATTTGGCAGCAGTCGTTTGAATTTAACTATGTTGGCTATGGAGCTGCACTGTCACTTGTTCTATTCCCATTCTTGCTTGCAGTGACCTGGCTTCAATTAAAGCTATCCGGAAAGGACTAAATACGATGAAAAAGTCAAAAATCCTGAAAAACTTCATCCTGTATTTTTTGCTGACGTTTGTCTTATTCGTGTTTTTAGGTCCATATATTTGGATGCTGATGACGGCCGTGAAGTCTCAGGGTGATGTCATGGTTTGGCCGCCTAAAATTTTGCCAACAGAATTTCATTGGGAAAATTTCCTGAGAATCTGGCAGGAAACAAACTTGCCGAGAGCTTTCTTAAACAGCTTTATCGTATCAGCTTTTGCTACAATTATTAACGTGTTATTTGCGTCGTTGGCGGCTTTTGCCTTTGCAAGACTGACATTTCCGGGAAGAGATAAGCTTTTCCTCCTAGTGCTTGCGACAATGATGATTCCTTCTGGCTTAATGGTTGTTCCGCTCTTTTTCATGATGAAAAATGTACCGTTCGCTGGGCCTGATGGATGGCTTGATTCTTATGTGGGACTCATTCTTCCCTTTGCAGTCACAGGCTTTGCCATTTTTCTGATGCGGCAGAACTTCCTTGCCATACCAAGAGAATTGGATGAGCAGGCAACGATTGACGGCTGCTCAAAGTTTCAAATTTATTGGAAAGTGATCATGCCTTTAAATAAACCGGCGATCGCATTAGTGGCAATCTTTAGCTTCCTGAGTCACTGGAACGAGTATTTATGGCCATTGACGATTGCGAGATCGCAGGAAATGTACACGATACAGATAGCTCTTAAAGCATTCCAGGGCCAATATAACATCGATTGGCCGTTAATCATGACGGGTGCAACTACTGCAGCTTTGCCGATGATTATTTTGTACTTTATTCTTCAGCCTCTATTTGAGCAAGGACTGGGAGGACTGGGTTCGGGAGGAAAAGAATCGTGAGCCGGGTTCACAAAGTCACCCTGTCTAAGAGGATTGAACATTCTCAGCAGGGCGAGTACATCACTTTGCCTTTCTCTGTCCCGGACGATATTGAAGAAATAAAGGTAGAGCTGTCTTTCAGTCATGCTGATGAAAATATTATTGACTTGGGTTTGGAGGATCCCAATGGTTTTAAGGGGTGGAGCGGCGGTGCCCGCAAGGATATTTTTGTCCGTGAAGACCGTGCCACACCAGGCTACACGTTAGGCGAGCTTCCTGCCGGCGAGTGGGGGGTCATCCTGAATGCTTACCGTGTTCCTGGGGCGTGTGAGGTCAATGTTTTAGTCACTCTTATGATGAGCGAAAAGAGATGGTTGAAAGGGGATCTGCACCTGCATTCCAATCACAGTGATGGTGCCTTTACTCTTGCAGAAGTAGTCGAAAATGCCAGGCATGCTGATTTAGATTTTGTGGCATTAACGGATCATAATACGTTCAGTCAAAACTATCAGTATCCGCTGGTTGAAGATCTGGCTGTCATTCCGGGAGTTGAGCTGACGACAAACCGCGGGCATTGCAACTTTTACGGCGTGCACAAGCCCTTTGCCGATTTTCGCTGTGCAACGAAGGAAGATGTTCAAGAGAAGCTTGATGAAGGGATGGCAAACGGCGCCGTTATTTCCATCAACCATCCGCACTGTTCGTTTTGCTCATGGGAATGGGGCCTGGAGCATTTCGATGTGAAAATAGTGGAGATTTGGAATGGCCCTTGGAGCAAACAGAATCAAGCTGCTTTAACATGGTGGGATCTGCAATTGCAGCAAAGGAAGAAAATCGTGGCGATAGGTGGAAGCGATACCCACCGCCTTCATGAAACCATTAAATATGGAACGCCAACGACATGGCTATATTCGGATATGCATGCGCCAAGAAAGCTATTAGAAGCTTTAACAGCTGGCGAAGTGTGTATTGCCGGCCGTCCAACTTCCCCTTGGATTCAAATGCAGACGGGTGAGACATTGATGGGCGGCACTTTTAAAAGGAATCATGAAAGGACACTTATAAAAATTGATATTCCGGAAAGTACTGGCGGTCTTTTGAAAATCATTACGGATCAAGGGGACGTTTTTAAAAGCCATAAACCCGCAGGAACATTGTCTAGAACTATTGAGATTCCAGACAGCAGCTTATATGTGCGTGCTGAATTATGGGACGCGGAAACCGACACTCCAATTGTCATCAGCAATCCGATTTATTTTTCATAAGAAGCAGGTGAAAAGGTGGATAGAATCTTTCAAGGCAAGAACAGAGCTCTAATTGGCGCTCATCGCGGTGCATCTGCGTATTGTCCGGAGAATACAATGTCGTCTTTTAACAAAGCCCTGGAGCAGCAGGCTGATATGCTTGAGCTTGATGTCCAGCTGACAAGTGACGGGCATGCGGTTGTCTTCCATGATTTTTCACTTGAGAGGACAACAAATGGAACAGGATTTGTGAGTGAACACACTTTATCTGATTTAAAAAAATTAGATGCAGGTACGTGGTTTTCAGAGGAGTTTGCAGATGAACAGATTCCGGCACTCGAGGAAGTTTTAGCATGGGCGAAGGGGAAAATCGTGCTCAGCATCGAACTGAAGCAGATGGAGCACCTGAAAGAACCATTAGCTAAAAGAGTCACAGATTTAATCCGAAGCTATCAAATGGAAGACCAAATCCAGCTCATGTCCTTTAACCATGCATCCTTAGCTGAAGCTAGGAAGCACAGCAAGCACATCCTCACAAATGTCATTTGCTCTTCGCGACTAGCAGATCCTGTCCGTTATTTGAAAGAACTGCAGGCACAAGTATTAAATGTGCCGATCAATCAATTATCTCCAAGTTTAATAGAAGAGCTTCATCAGGCCCGCTATTATGTGCATGGAAGCATGAGCGACGATATCGGTGTATGGAAAACGCTTCAGGAATGGAAAATCGACGCGATGGACACGAATCTGCCTGACGTCATGATAAGAGAAAGAACGATTCATCATTCATAAAGGAGGCCTTTAAATGGAATTTCACAGTTTAAAAGGAATTATCGATCAAAAACATGTTGAGAAAGCATGCTCAAGGTTAATAATGGGGACGGCTCATTTCTATCAATATGACAGCAGGCAGCAGGCATTCGATATGCTGGATGAGTACTTCAAAATAGGCGGAAATACGTTTGATATGGCTCATCAGTACAGAGACAGCGAGGTTATTTTTGGGGAATGGCTGCATTTGAGGAAGAATCGCAGTGAGGTTCATATTTTAACAAAAGGGGCTCATCATGATGATGGTGAACCAGGTCCCCGCGTAAATCCGGCAGCTATTTCTAAAGATATCTCAGAAAGCTTAGAGCGATTGAATACAGACTATATTGATTTCTATGCCCTTCATCGTGATGATGAAAGCGTAGAGGTTGGCGTGATTATGGATGTTTTAAATCAGCATCTTGCTGCAGGGCAAATTCATGCGATTGGGGCTTCAAACTGGTCGCATCAGCGCATACAGGAAGCGAATGAATATGCTGCAGCGCACGGATTAATAGGGTTTACGTTTAATAGTCCGAACCTGAGCCTTGCAAAATGCAGGGAACCAAGATGGCCCGGATGTATTTCAGTGGATGAGCACATGGAGAATTGGCACAAAGGCTCACAGATGCCGCTGCTCTCATGGTCATCTCAAGCAGGCGGCTTCTTCAGCGGAAGATTTGCTCCTGACAGAAAAGATCATGAAGAAATGGTTCGGGTCTATTACACCGAGGATAATTGGAAAAGGTATGAACGGGCTAAGAAGCTTGCTGAAGAGAAGGGTGTTACGGCTATTCAGATCGCACTCGCTTATGTGCTGAATCAGCCATACCCAACGGCAGCCATCATAGGGCCGGAGAATTCAGAAGAATTAATGTCATCAGTAACAGGTTCAGCGATTAAGCTGACGGCTGGGGAAATGAACTGGCTCAATTTGATGGAACGAGAAGCAAGTGTTTAAGGAAAGGAGCGACCAGAAATGAAGCATAAATTCGCTGCCCAATTATATACGCTGCGAAATGAAATTCAGAATGATTTTCCAAGCACATTAAGGGTGTTAAAAAAAATGGGCTGGGAAGCTGTTCAAATTGATGGCCTGTATGGGTATTCACCTGAAGAGATTGCCGGGGTTCTTAACGAAACAGGGTTAAAAACGGCCGGCATGCATGTCAGCTTAGACAGGCTGGCACATGAACTGGATGAGGTGTTAAAGGAAGCCAGACTGTTTCAAACATCAGAAATCATCTTGCCTTATTTAGACGACCATTTAAAAAATGAAGAAGGATACAAAAACGTCAGAAAAGACCTGCTCGCCATTTCTAAAAAAGCAGTGCCGCAGGGATTTCGAATCGGCTATCATCATCACGATTTTGAGTTCCAAACTGAGATCGATGGGGAATATGCTCTGGATTACCTTCTGGCTCCGCCAGAGGTTTTTCCGGAAATTGATACATATTGGGTGAAAAAAGCAGGACTTGATCCATTAAGTTATATTCGCCGCTTTCCAAATCAAATGCCCATTCTGCATTTGAAGGATATGACCAGCGACGGAAAAGAAAATTTTGCAGAGATAGGCGCAGGCTGCATCGATTTTGAACCGATTCTTAAGTGGGGGGAACAAAACGGTGTAGAGTGGTATGCGGTTGAACAGGATATTTGTGAAGGGAGCCCATTCGATAGCTTGGAGCTCAGCCTTGCAAACCTGATCAAAATGACAGCCAAATGAGAGACATACAAGGGGTGACATCCATTTGAGAGAGATTGAAGTTGTTCATGTCGTATTTAAAACACATCTTGATATCGGTTTTACAGATTTAGCAGAAAATGTGACGAATCAATATATTCAGTCCTACATACCCAAGGCGATTGAATTAAGCCGGGAGCTTGAGAAGGAGAAAGACAGTGCCGGGTTTGTATGGACTACGGGCTCTTGGCTCATTCATGAATACTTAAAACGGGCAAATGCTGATGAAAAAAAGGTCATGGATGATGCCATATCTAGAGGATATATCGCCTGGCACGGCCTTCCTTTCACGACACATACGGAATTGATGGACAAAAATCTGTTTAAATACGCATTAACGATCGCGAAGAATCTTGATGCGGAATATGGAAAAAAGACGATCGCGGGAAAAATGACAGATGTCCCGGGACATACAAAGGCTATGATTCCTCTGCTCGCTGAAAGTGGAATCAAGTATTTGCATTTTGGAGTGAACCCCGCCTCAAAAGTCCCTTCCGTCCCTAACTTGTTTGTATGGAAAGCGGATGATGGCTCTGATGTCATTGTTAATTATGCAGATAATTATGGGGATGTCTTAAGGATAGATGGATTGAATGAGGTGATGGTCTTTGCCCACACCGGCGACAACTGCGGACCGCCATCGATAGAGGATATCAAACAAGAGTTTGCTGGATTAAGAGAACGATTCCCGAATGCCAGTATTAAAGCTTCTACTATGGATGCCTTTGCAGAAAAACTTCTCGCGATCAAGCATACACTCCCAGTTGTGCATGAAGAGATAGGCGATACATGGATTCATGGAGCAGGCACCGATCCGAAAAAAGTTGCGGAATACCGTGAGCTGATCAGGCTTCGAAATACATGGATCACACAAGGCAGACTTGAAGAAGACAGCGAAGAATTCAAGGAGTTTTCGGATTGGTTATTGTTAATTCCTGAGCATACATGGGGCCTTGATGAAAAAAAGTATTTAAATGACTATAAACATTATGCAAAACAAGATTTTAAGTCGGCTAGAGAGCGGGACTTGATTTCGAAAGATGCGGTTCCTGATAAATACGGCTACATTGGTTCATTTGCAATGCATGAATTTGACAATATGTCCAAGCAGCTTTTTTCAACCACATGGGAAAATAGAAGCTACAGCTTATTTGAAAGTTCATGGAAGGAACAGAGAGGGTTTCTTCAAAAGGCTGTTGGCGCACTTTCTTCTGACAAACAGCAGGAAGTGAAGGCAGCCCTTGAGGCATTAGTGCCTGTTAAGAATGAAGGGAACTTTTTAGAGGAAATGAGAACAGGCGCTGTATATTCACTTGGGGAGTTCCAAGTATCCTTCTCGGATGATGGCTCCATCTCCCGATTACTTGATCAATCAGGTAAAGAGTGGGCCAGTCAAGATCAGCGGCTTGGTGTATTTTCCTATGAATCTTTCGGAACAGAAAACTATCAGACGTGGTTTAAGCAATATGTAGAAAATCTTCATCAAACCTACCGCTGGTCAGAGGCAGATCAAGGGAAGCCGGGCATGGAGATGGTTGAGCCCATTCCTGTACATACTCTTTATCGTCCTGAATTAATTTCCCTGACAAAGCATAAAGATCAGAGCTTAGATCGAGTCTATGTAAACCTTCGTTTGCCGGTTCAGGCTGCAGAGCTGTACGGTGCTCCAAGAGAAGTTGAGATTATCTATACATTTTTAAAGCATGAGCCAACGGTTGATATTGAAATGAATTGGTTTGAAAAAGATGCAAACCGTCTTCCTGAAGCGATATGGTTCTCATTTAATCTGCAGGTTGATAATCCGTCTCTTTGGAAAATGGATAAAATGGGCACCCTGATTTCTCCTTATGAGGTTGTAAAAAACGGCAACCGCAACCTTCATGGCATACAGTCGGGAGTAACTTACCATGGAGCAGACGGATGGGCTGTCATTGAAACAAAGGATGTCCCTCTTGTGTCTCCAGGAGAGAAACGATTATTACAGCTGGATAATAAACCTTCGAATTTAGAGAACGGCTTTCATTTTAATTTATACAACAATGTATGGGGAACGAATTTTCCAATGTGGTACGAAGAAGATGCTAAATTTAGATTTTCATTGAAGCTTCATTCATATGAAAAATAAGAAGTTGCTTTTAAAAGATAGTTTAAAGAATAAACCTCGGTGAGCTGGATCTCATTGAGGTTTTATTATTAAACGAGAAAATAATTTCAATTTTCCTGTTGTGCACGAGAAGCATAGACAATATGATTAATCTTATACAAGTTTGATGGGATGGTGGGGGAAAATGAACATAGGAGTCGATTTAGGCGGGACAAACATTCGGGTGGCAGTAATGGATGATAACGGGATTATTATAGAAGAGCTTGGATGCCCGACAGAAGCGGAAAATGGACCGCTTCCAGCTATTGAAAAGATCATTGCAATGATACAATCACTGCAGGAAAAACATGCTGTACGATCAGTAGGTATTGGAGCGCCAGGACCACTGGATGCAAAAAAGGGAATCATTATTGAACCTCCTAATCTTTCCAGCTGGAAAAATATTGAGTTAACAAAAATGATTGAGTCTGCCATTCATTTGCCGGTGTATCTTGAAAACGATGCCAATGCAGCTGCACTTGCAGAAGCACTGATCGGTGCTGGCAAAGAAGCAGAAAGCGTCTTTTATATAACCGTTTCTACAGGCATTGGCGGGGGGTACGTTTATAACGGAAAGCTAATATCAGGGGCTCAGGGAAACTGCGGTGAAATTGGAAATATGATAGTAGATCCACATGCAATAGATGCTCCTAACCTTAACAAAGGAGCATTAGAGGCACTTGCAAGCGGCACGGCAATTGGGAGAAAAGCTGAGTCTGTATTTGGGCCAGGCCACGGTGCAAAAGAAGTGTTCCTGTTTGCTCAAGAAGGCAATCAAGAGGCAGCTGAGATTATTGATGAAGCGCTTAGCTATTTGGCAATGGGGATTGCCAATATTGTTCATACTTTAAATCCCGAGGTTATCGTTCTTGGAGGCGGAGTGATGAAATCTAAGGATTTGATGCTTGATCCTTTAAAGGAGAAAGTAGTTCCGCTTTTGTATCCTAGTCTTAGACCGCATTTGAAATTAAAGCTTGCTTCTTTGGATCAGAAGGCTGGAGTTGTCGGAGCGGGGATGATTCCAAGGCAATTTTTGCAGAATTAGCAGCTGGAATAACCTAAAAAAACCTTGAGTATATCAAGGTTTTTTTAGGTTGTTTTTTTATCTGGAGATTCCCCAAATTCTACAAAAATCCAGACTTGGATACTCATAGACCCCTATGCATCCCCAAAATCTACAAAAACCCTGACTTGGATACTCATAGACCCTCTATGCTTCCCAAAATTCTACTAGACCCCAGATTTGGATACTCATAGACCCTCTATGCTTCCCAAAATTCTACTAGACCCCAGATTTGGATACTCATAGACCCTCTATGCATCCCCAAATTCCACTAGACCCCAGATTTGGATACTCATAGACCCTCTATGCATCCCCAAATTCCACTAAACCCCAGACTTGGATACTCAAAGACCTCTTATGCTTCCCCAAAATCTACAAAAATCCAGACTTGGATACTCATAGACTCTCTATGCATCCCCAAATTCCACTAAACCCCAGACTTGAATACTCATAGACCCTCTATGCATCCCCAAATTCCACTAAACCCCAGACTTGGATACTCAAAGACCTCTTATGCTTCCCCAAAATCTACAAAACCCCAGACTTGGATACTCAAAGACCTCTTATGCATCCCCAAAATCTACAAAAACCCAGACTTGGATACTCATAGACCCATTATGCATCCCCAAATTCTGTACTGCACGCCTTAACTAAAATTTACACATTCCCAATTTAGCAGAGAATTGTCAGTTACGACACATTAAAAAAAAGATACATATATAAATAATGCTATTAATTTGCAAAGCTATAAATAATTAATCGTTAGATTGGAGGCTGTGTTTATAAATCACTTTACTTCATGCTGTGACATTGAGGAATTATTTATTAGGGAGGAGAGAAACGTTGACTAATAGTGTTAAAGGCAGAGAAACGAATCCGGTTCGACTTCATGGCTATAATGTGAATGATATTAAAAATTGGAGTGCTGAGTCAGATCCCTTTGCAAAATATAATCGGTCCCGTGTTCCATTGGCAAAGAGAATTCCATTTTTTGCACCAACTCAAGTTAATCCCAAACTCAGTCCGCTTCCACAGGTAATGAATTTATCAGCAGATTATGATAAATCAGCAATCAGTTTTAAATACGGTAAATCTTTTGCAAAGAACCTCCTTAAATTTTGGCAGTATACAGATATTTACGGGGCATGGCATGGGCTGCCTATTTTAGATTCAGAAGAAGAGAATCCTCAATATGGTGTGATCAATTTACCTAACCCCGCTTATACGGACGCTGCACATCGGAACGGTGTTTTGAGCTTAGGGAAATGGTTTTGGCCCCGTGAAGGCCAAAATTTTTCTGAATGGGTTGAGGAGAAAGAAGATCATACCTTTCCTGTTGCCGACAAACTGCTGGAAATGAGTGAATATTTCGGGTTTGATGGATACTTTATAAATCAGGAAGCTACGATCACACAAGAAGACAGTGAGAGTTTAATGAAAATGATGAAATACATGCAAAAAAAAGCATCAAAGCCTTTTCATGTTCAATGGTATGATGCCATTCTTAAAGATGGAAAGTTAAACTATCAGAATGAGTTTAACGAAAAAAATGATAGATGGGTAAGAGATGGGGAAGAAAGGGTCAGCAACAGCATTTTCTTAAATTATGCGTGGAATGATAAGCGATTGGAGTATTCTAATAGCCATGCTGAAAAAATAGGTTTAGACCCTTATACAGAAGTATTTGCAGGAACAGAAAATGATAAATATGGATATAACCCCCCGTATGATACGAGACTGATATTCCCTGAGAACGGTGAGCCTAGAACAGGCTGGGCTCTGTTCGGCACAGATTTTGTATGGAATCGCTACGATAATAAATTGGACCCAGAAGATCAAGAAGAAGTATATAGACGAGAAAGACGTTATTGGTGCGGTCCAACAGAAAGTCCTTTAGATCCTGTAGGGAGAACATTATATAAACCATACAAAGATGAATATAAAGCAGTCAATCCTGAAGAGTTTCGCTGCTGGGACGGTGTTTCCCGTTATATACCTGAGAGATCTGTTATTGGTTCCTATCCTTTTCTTACAAGTTTCAATACAGGGCATGGGAAAAGATTCTTTGTAAATGGGAAACTGGCAAGCGCGGAAGAATGGAATAATGCCAGTATTCAAGATATTTTGCCAACATGGCAATGGTGGGTGACAAACAGCAGGTCCGATCACTCAATCTCTGTTTCTTATGATTACCAAACAGCCTACGATGGGGGCTCATCACTTAAAATAAGAGGAGATTTAACGGAAGATCAAGCAGCAGAAATAAGACTTTTTAAGACATGCTTACCAGTAGATGATGATGTTTCTCTTTCATTTACATACAAAAGCAATCTAAAAGATCACTCAAAAGACTTTAAGTTTGGTCTTATTTTTGAAGATCAGCCTTATCAGTTCTATTGGGTGGACAGTGAAGAAAAAATGACCTCTGATTGGACTTCAAATTCTCTTTCACTGGCAAACTTTAAAGGGAGAGTAATAGCAGCTATAGGAATAAAAGTTGCTAACGGCCAAAGAGATTATTGTCTGAATCTTGGACAAATTCATTTGGCAAAAGGAGAACAAACAGACAAACCAAAAAAGCCAAAAAGGTTTACAATTGATCACCTGAAAATGAGTGAGGGAACAGCCGATGTATTCCTATCCTGGGACTTCGATGCGGAAAATGTCTTATTTTATGAAATATACCATGTAACAGGAGAGAGGAATCGCGAATTAGTAGGTAGAATTTATGATGAAGTTTACTATATTCATCAATTAAAAAATAGGCATCATGAACGAAAAACCTATTTAGAATTGCTGGCTGTCAGCCCTGATCATTCGAGAAGCACGGCATTGTGCAAAGATATTACCTGGTCAGCAAACTAGTTTTATCTCTCAATTAGCTTTAAACAAGCAAAAAAATTTATCTTGCAGAATCTTAAAATATAAGGAGTGTATGCATAGTGAAAGTTGGAATTAGTTCTTATAGTTTATTAAAGGATCTTACAAATGGAAGCCTTACCATATTGGATGTTGTACAGTGGGTAGCTGAAAATGGAGGTACTCATCTTGAACTCGTTCCATACGGTTTTTCGGTAGTTGACAATATCGAACTGGCAGATGCAATAAGAGAAAAAGCTCTTGATGCAGGAATCGAATTATCTGCCTATTCCCTCCCGGCTAATTTTATCCAGGAAACGGAACAGGCGTTTTTAGAAGAAGTAGAAAGATTAAAAAAACATGTGGATGTTGTGAACCGAATGGGCATTAAAATTATGCGGCATGATGTTACTTCATTTAGATTAGAGAAAGAAGAAATGACCATACACTATTTTGAAGAGCACTTTGAGCAGATGGTAAGAGGAAGTCAGCTGATTGCTGATTATGCAGATCAATTTGGCATAACAACAACAATTGAAAATCATGGCTTCAACGTACAATCTAGTGATCGTGTACAGCGCGTGCTTCATGCTGTAAAGCGGGATAATTTTAAAACAACCCTTGATATAGGTAATTTCTTATGTATTGACGAAGACCCTCTGGTGGGAGTAAAAAAGAATGTAAAATATGCCAAGACAGTCCATGTCAAAGATTTTTATATACGCCCTTACTATGAGAATCCCGGCGGCGGTGACTGGTTCAGAACGGTAAACAATAATTATCTGCGCGGGGCTATTGTTGGGCATGGAGATATTAATATCCGTGAAGCATTAAGGCTGGTCAAGCAATCTGGCTACGATGGCTATTTAACCGTAGAATTTGAGGGGATGGAAAACTGTCAGGAAGGCACCAGAATTGGCATGGATAACGTCCGCCGAATCTGGGATGAAGTTTAATTTTAGAGTGTGAGTATGACTGAACAGAACTGCTTATAAAGGAAGGAGAGTTAAAATGGATACCAAGAATATAAAAAAATTAAAGAATAAAACGGGTATTATTGTTGACAGTTTGCAATTGCCGCTTGAAGAGGGTTTAATAACAGCAAAAAAGCTCGGTGCGGATGGTGTTCAGATCTACGCTGTTTCAGGTGAAATGAGTCCTGAAAATGTATCATCAGCAGCCAGAAAAAACCTTAAATCAATGATAGACGGATTAGGTTTAGAGATAAGTGCCCTTTGCGGGGACTTAGGCGGACACGGATTTCAAGATCATGGTCTTAATCCCTTGAAAATTGAGAAATCAAAAAGAATACTAGATTTGGCAGTAGAGCTGGGTACAAACATTGTGACTACTCATATTGGAATCATACCTGAAGATCCTGACTCCAGAATATATGATTCTATGCAAAGGGCATGTGAGGATCTGGGTGTTTATGCGAAGAGCCTGAATGCTTACTTTGCCATCGAGACAGGCCCTGAAACGGCTAAACGGCTGAAATCATTTTTAGACTCGCTCAGTACAAATGGTGTTTCCGTTAATTTTGATCCTGCAAATATGGTTATGGTAACTGGAGATGATCCAGTTGAGGGTGTGAAATTGCTTAAAGAGTATCTCGTCCATACTCATGTCAAAGATGGAATCCAATACAAACCAGTTGATCCAAGGAATGTTTATGGGTTCCTTGGCCATGACAGCGGAACGGATCATGAGAAAATTGCCGAGATGGTTAGTTCAGGAGAATATTTTATGGAAGTGCCGCTGGGTAAAGGGCATGTCAATTTTACAGATTACTTCTTAGCTCTTCAAGAGGCAGATTACAGGGGCTACCTGACAATAGAGAGAGAAGTTAAAGCAAATCCAATCCAAGATATTACGGAAGCAATTGCTTTTATACAAAAGTTTAAGTAAACAATGGCCAGGGTGAGGGATGACAAGTTCCTTTCCCTTTTTTATTTGCCTTTTAAAAAAAATATAGGCTGTTACTGTGGAGAGAATTTAAATAGATGCTGCAAGAGCAGCAGAAATATCCGGTCTATAATGGAAAGTAAATTCTTACAAAGCCTAGTCATAATACACATATTGTACGAATCAATAGGAATGGTAAACTGATGCAGAGCTTTTCAATAATGAGGTGCTCTTTTATTATCGGCAAACACATATGGGGGGATTTTAGTTGAAGCAGGTTCTGGTATTTTATGATGAAGCGTTTCCCTTTGCTGGATTAAGGCCAACACGTGAATGGTTAAATCTTTTAAAGGAAAAGTTTACTGTTGTGGATTCGAAGAATTTGGAAATGGAACTTAGGAATCCTGTGTACAGCAGTTTTATCCACATGCATGGTCCTTATTTTCCTAAAAGATCTTGGGGCCATATATCGTCATTTTTAGAAAAGGGTAAGGGGCTTTTATATCTTGGCGGTATTCCTTTTCGCAAGCCATGCAACTTTATAAATGGTTCGTGGGAAATAGAAAGAGAACAAACCGGATATCACATGCATCTAAACATACATGAAGCGCTCTCAGTAAAATCTAAAGATGTAAAAACCCTGAATCATAATAAGGAAATTCCATTACTTGATGGCTTTGAAGCCCTATTTTCTAAAGAAGACACCTATAATTTTATTTTGCATGTAACAAAAAAAAGTTCAATAGAAAAAGAAATGGGTTCTAACGGACCTATGGATGCCAGGATTTACCCTTTGCTTACAGGTAATAAGGGAGAAAGAAAAATAACGGCTCCTGTTGTATTGATAGAAAATTATAAGGGGAAATTTCCGGGCGGAAGATGGATTTTTATTAATCAAGAGCTGGCAAATCCTTTTTATAATGAACAAAGCATTCACCTATTAGAAAATCTTTCCCAATACATGAACTGCGGCGTTACAGAAATTTGGCTGAAAACTAATTATGCCTGTTATGAAGTGAATGAATCACCAGTAATTTCTCTTCAATTTCAGTCCATTCATAAGAAGAGCACAGAATGGACTTTTGAGTTAAAAATTACAAAAGATCATGCTGAAGTATTTACTCATAGTTTTCAAGCAACGGTTTCAAGCTATTTGGATTTTAAAAGAATTCATCCTGATATTACAATCTCGCCTGGCTTATATAATGTTGTGTGTACGGCGACTTCAGATGCAGGAGAAAAACTGATTTATAAGCAGGGATTCTGGGGAATGGACCGATCTCTATTAAGTAAAGGGGAGCCTTTAACAGTCGATCGGGATTATTTCCGAAAGAACGGGAAGCCTTTGCCTATTGTTGGCATGACTTACATGACCTCAGATGTATCGCGCTATTTTTTATTTCTGCCTAACCCTGCGGTCTGGGATCGTGATTTTGCCCAGATGAAAAAGGCAAATATTAATTATGTAAGAACAGGCATCTGGACCGCTTACCGCAACATCATGTTTGTGGACGGGCATGTAAGTGAGGAAGTCTTGAGAGCTTTAGATGCGTTTGTTCTTTGTGCAAAAAAGTATGAAATTGATGTTACTTTCTGCTTTTTCTCATTCACGCCGGAAATGTGGGATGGAGAAAATCCATACTTAGATCCAAGGAGTGTAGAAGCACAAAAACGGTTTATTACAACAATTGTGCAAAGACATAAAGAGACGAAGAATTTAAATTGGGACTTAATTAATGAACCATCTATGTTTGATCCAGATCGCGGATTTTCCGGACCGAGATCTCTTCATGATTCATACGATAAAAAGGAATTTCGCAAGTGGTTAAAGAATAAACATCGAACAATTGAAAACCTTCAAGAAAATTGGAATGCAACTCCGGCAGAAATTGCTGATTTCAACAGCATCGATACCCCTGAACCTAGTGAAATCAACTCACATATTCAAAACATGGCTTGGGGAAATCGCGGACTAAAATGGTTTGACTATACCTTCTACACTATGGATATGCATAATAAATGGGCAAAAGATTTAACAGCTGCAATTAAGCATTTCACACCGGATCAATTGGTAACAGTGGGACAGGATGAAGCATTGACGTCTCAAAGACCCTCACCGATGTTTTATGAAGAGGCTGTAGACTATACAACGAATCATTCGTGGTGGTTTATGGATCAGCTTTTATGGGACAGCATCTTTACGAAAGCTCCAAATAAACCAAATTTAATTCAAGAAACAGGAATCATGTATGTCGAGCGTCCAGATAATATCGCAAAGAGGACGGAAGAAGAGTTAAGGAATATTCTCGAAAGGAAATATGCTTATTCTTTCGCCGGGGCCGGGGCTGGCGCTGTTCAATGGATATGGAATACAAATTATTTTATGAACAATATAAATGAGTCTAATATTGGAGCGTTAAGAGCCGATGGCACAGAAAAGCCGGAGGCTGATGTATCGTATGATTTTGGGGCGTTTATGAAAGACATCAGCCACATATTTGAAGGAAGAAAAATGGAAGAAGTAGCTGTTATTTTCCCATTTTCCAATGACTTTTCAAATAGGCGTTTGGCTTTTGATTCTACTGCACGATTAACTAGAGTTATGGCCTGCGAATTAAATGTAGCTTTTCGGGCAATAAGTGAATATCACTTGGATGATTTAAGGATAAATCCGTCTAAATTAATCATAGTGCCAAGTGCGCATACCTTTAATACAAATGCTTTTGAAAAGCTTCTTGAAATAGTGGAAGCTACTGAAGCTACATTGTTATATACTGGACCAATAAGCTTGGATGAGTATTGGAATAAGACTGAAAGAGCAAAGCGAATTGTCGGAAAAACTTCAGTCGGAAATATTAGAAGAGAAGAATTTATGTTCATTAATAATACAAGGCATCTCGCATCGTTCCCAGACAAACGAATAGCAGAAGTAATGAAGGAGATCCCGCTGGATTGTATCCAGCCAACAGAGATTCAGCAATACAAGATCGGAAAAGGGAAGCTTTTGTGGTCTCCGTTATCAATTGAACTAAACGAAAGAAATGAACCAATTTCTGAACTTTATAAGTATGCTTTGAATGTTGCTGGTGTCGCTGAAGATTTAAGATGGATAAAAGGCAATTATCCAGGTATATATGGACGCAAGATCAGTTTTCATTCTGAAGATCTGTTTATCTTTGTTTCGGAATGCGGGGAAGATATTGAGATGGAAATACAAAACACGCAAAACGGAACAACATATGAGTTCCTGCTGGAAGCTGAACGGTCTGTGCTGTTTGCAGCCGGGAAGGATGGAAAGCTAATAGGTGTATATCGTGACCATGAAGTATCTGCAGCGGTCATTCAATCTGGTTTCACTCATATTAAGTAGTACAAAGAAAAGAAGCCTTTCCCCATTCAGGAAAAGGCTTCTTGTGTTAGTTTGACTGTCCCTATGTTATTCCGTGGTTTTTGTATATAATTTTCTGAACTGCCCAGGTGTAATACCTTCAGAGTTTTTGAATTTCCTGATAAAGTTCGGTACATCAATATATCCTACCTCAGATATAATTTTTTTGATTGAAGAATTAGTCTGAAGCAGTTGTTTCTTTACTTCGTCTGTCCGTAAGTTCCATACATACTGTGAAAAAGTTGTTCCTGTCTGTTCTTTTATAAAACGGCTCAGATAAGAGCTTGATAAGCCAAATTGCTCTGCCATTCCTTCTAGGCTTAATTCGTACTCAGCGTAGTGGTTTGAAAGATAATCGAGAATATTTTGCTCTAATTGGTTTTTTTGAGATTCTTTTGTTTTTGAAATTTCTGCACAGATATCAATTGTCATTTCAATTAAGTTTTTTTCAATCTCGATAAATGACTGTCTTTCTATCAATTGATAGATTTTGCCGAAATTACACGGTACATTCATGTCATTCACTGTTTTAGTGATTGTGTTTACTACGTCATAGGTCATCCCTTTTAGTAAATGAATAGATGAACTGTTGTCTCGAAGCCAGTTAAACAAAGTTATGATTGTTTCAGATGCAATTTCAGCATCCCCCTGTTTATAGCTCATCGACAATTTTAAAAGGTATTCTTTTGGGATCCACATTTTTTCATTGAGTTCATCTATTTCTGTAAATGCAATGATATCTCTTTTCTCGCTTAATTTTGCGAATTCCAAGGCTGCTGATGCTTCAATAAAAGAACGATTTATGTGATTAATTCCTTTATACGTTTCACCTACACCAATTTTGGGATTGGGATTGTGCTTCATTAGGATTCTTTGAAATTCATTAATAAGTCTTTCTTTAACAGAAGGATTATCAGAATTTCCATTGGCCACATAAACCATAGTCTTATTATTGATTAATTCAACACTAAAAATAGTCACCTCTTTTATTAAACTGCTGGAAGAAAGCTCAAGTTTCTTCATATCAATGGTGCTTAGCTGCCTGCTTGTTAATTCTGTCGTAAATACAAATGAATAGGGGCCATCAATTTGAATGTTCAGCGATTCCAATAAGCCTTCTGACTGCATATATTTATCCATCTGTCCTTGCAAAAGCATCATTAGGCATTGATCACGTACGAGTGGCTCCTGGTGCAATACGATTTTATTTAACTGTTCCTGATTGAGATAAATGTTTTCTAAAGTGCTGCGTACGGTATCCAGTTCGTTATTACTCGAAAATTGTAAGCTTTCATCTTTATTTTTAATAAATTCAATTATTTTTTTGATCGGACGATATTGGTATAAGCCCAGCATGATGGCAAGAATTGAAGCAGCGGTTGCGATCCCAAGTATTATCAGCCATATAAACGTGCTGAATTTTGATACTTTTCCATAAAATTGCTCAGTAGGTATGGCTGCAACAAATGACCAGTTACTTCTTTCTGAGTTTACGGATGAAATAGAATAGGAGTTTCCATCAATTTTAAGTTCGCCAATAAATGATTTTTTTGAAGAAGCGATCTTTTCAATCTGGTTTAAATCGATGGTTTCGGAATACCTATTGTTGGTCGCAATTACTTTATTATTATGATCTAAAATAAAAACTTTCCCCTCGTATGTACCAAGAATATTGTTAATCATGTCTTTAAAGAAAGAGTCTTTCAGTTTAAATATGACACTGCCATATTGCTTTACAGCTCCTGAGGGAAGCGGATAAATATAGGCGGTTGTATTGTTGGATAATTTCAGATTATTGCTTATAAAAGGGTAGGTTGAGGACTCTATATCCATCAAAAATGTCTTCATTTCCGTATAGGTTGTCTTGTATTCTATGAATGTATTTGTTGACATTAGTCCTTCAGAAGAGTAAATATGATCCTGCTCATTATAGTAGAGATAAAGGTCCGTTATGATAGAGCTGTTTTCTTTATATTTATCCAGGCTTTTTTTTGCCTCAGGGTGATTTTCCTTCATCTTTATCATATAAGGTGTAAGATTTGGATCATATGATATAAGAGTTCCGATCTTACTAAGCTCCTGCATGCGATTATCTGTCAGGTTTTTCACATGATTTAAATTATGCAAATTTGACAGTTCAATTTCTTCTCTTATACTGGAAACAGAATTGTGATATAAAATGAGGGCCATTACAGAAAATGGAACAAAAAATATAATTAAATAAGAAAAGATGTATTGCAGCAATAATCTCGAAGTCATCTTTTTCATAGCAACACCCCTTTTAATTCATTGATTTTGCTTCTAATTTGTTAAAGGAATGCAGGGAAAACCACATTATTGGAAGAGTTACAACAGAGATCCCCATGAATAAAAAGATAATAGGGATATACAGCGAAAGGATATACGCTGTTACGATCCATAATAAAATGGCCATTACACACAATGGCTGTGCCAGTGATAGGATAAATGCCTGCTTAATATGCTGAAAGATTTTTAAATCATAGTGCACATAGACAGGAAAGAATAAGATCATGGTGCTGCTTAATAACAGACCAAACAGCAGAAGAGGTAAATGGATAAGAGCAGATTTAATAGTAAGTTCATTCAGCTGCAGATCAACCAGCAGTACAGTGCTTAAACATAAAAATATTAAGCCTGCTAAATTTGTCGTTTTCCAGCTTGATTTATAAACGGACAGGAAAAAAGGGAAGGTTTTCAAATCTGTCTCCCCTTGAAGCCACTTCCTAATGATTGAAAAGACAGCTGTAGATGAAGGCATAACCCCTAATACAATTCCTCCTGCTAAAGTAAAAATGATCCACAGCAAATGCAGATACATAGCCTTTAATATCCATTCTGCCAGAGTGTAGAATTTTCCAATCAAAGTGTTAGACCCCATTAACTATCACCACCGTTCGAAATTATTTCTGATTAAGAAAGCGTTAACAAGATTGAAAATTCTAAATAAAATCTATCATAAGGATAACAATAAACCGCGGATTTTTAAATAGAGTCTTTATGAAACCGGCATATGTAGAATTTAACGTTAATGTGTAAAAACGATTATTTACTTGGATTTCCACTATTTTTAAGCGCTTACATAATGAAAATATATGACATATTTACCCCGTATTCAAAATTGTGAAAAAATGAAAACAGAAAAAATATCAAATAAAGGGAGGGGAATTCTTGGGTGTTCTTAATAAGAAGAATGAGGGTGCATCTGCTGAAACTTTAAAGCCTGCCAGTAAAATTATCAAGTTTAGAAAAAAGAAGGAAGATCAGGAGTTTAAAAGAATACAGCGAAAGAAAACCAAGAAAAATGTCAGAGAGAATTGGCAATTGTATCTTTTTGTACTTCCTTTAGTAACGTACTTGATCCTTTTTCACTACATGCCGATGTATGGCATACAAATCGCATTTAAGGATTATTATCCAGTACAAGGTATTTGGGGGAGCCCCTGGGTAGGATTTGAACATTTCAAGAGATTTTTTGAATCCTATTATTTCTGGGACCTGATTAAAAATACGATCGAAATCAGTGTATATAGCCTGATTGTAGGCTTTCCCATTCCTATTATTCTAGCGCTTGCGCTGAATGAAATACGTGATGGCATGTTTAAGAAAACAGTTCAAACCGTCACATACGCACCTCATTTCATTTCTATTGTTATTATGTCTGGGATGATTATTACATTTTTATCTCCAACAACAGGAATGATTAATAATCTTATCGAGATGCTGGGGATGGAACCTATTCCGTTTCTGACAGATCCTAAATGGTTTTCGACCGTTTATGTAATGTCGGGAATTTGGCAAAACGCTGGTTGGGGAACCATCATTTATTTAGCGGCATTAGCCGGCGTTGACCAGCAGCTGCACGAAGCAGCCATTGTAGATGGTGCATCAAGATGGCAGAGGATTTGGAATATCAATATTCCGGCTCTAGTTCCAACAATGGTTATTCTGTTTATTCTGGATGCAGGAAGCTTATTATCAGTAGGGTTTGAAAAAGTGCTGCTTCTTCAAAATCCTTTGAATATGGAAGCATCTGATATCATATCTACCTTTGTCTATCGTGTCGGTCTTTTAGAAGGTCAATATAGCTTCGGTGCTGCGGTCGGATTATTCAATTCCGTCATTAATGCAGCCTTGCTCATAATTGTTAACCAAATTGCCCGGAAAAAATCGGAGACAAGCTTATGGTAAAAAGAGGGGTGTTGGAATGATTAAAGATACAGCTGCTGACAGATTTTTTAAGCTTTTATGCTACTTCTACCTATCACTGGCACTTATCATCGTAGTGTATCCGCTAATCTACATTATCAGTGCGTCTGTTAGTGATCCGAAATTTGTGAACTCAGGGGAGATGTGGCTTCTCCCTATCAACCTGACATTTGAAGGATATGAACGTGTCTTTCAAAACGAGCAAATCTGGCTTGGCTATAAAAATACCATCATCTACACAGCAGTAGGAACAGCTGTTAATCTGATGGTGACAATCCCTGCTGCCTATGCGTTAGCCAGGAAAGATTTTGTTGGCCGAGGCTTTATCATGGGAATGATGCTTGTCACTATGTTTATCAGCGGAGGCCTGATTCCAACCTATATTATTGTGAAAAGTCTTGGGTTAATGGATTCTATGTGGGCTTTAATCCTTCCTGGTGCAGCTTCAGTCTGGAATATTATTGTTTGCCGCACTTTTTTCCAAACGTCAATCCCAAATGAATTGGAAGAAGCGGCAAAAATCGATGGATGCAGTAACTTCAATTTGTTTCTCAAGATCATTCTTCCACTATCAGCTCCTATTATTGCTGTAATGGCCTTGTTTTACGGAGTAGGACATTGGAATAGTTATTTCGGAGCGCTTATTTACTTAAGAGATCAGGATTTATATCCTTTACAATTGGTCTTAAGGCAAATCCTTGTCTTACAGGAAATGAGTGCAGATATGTCTGGGGCGACTGCTGAGGCCTTGCAGCGAAAAGCTGAAATTGCGGATATTGTGAAATATGCCGTCATCATTGTAGCCACTTTGCCAATTATCATCATCTATCCGTTTATGCAGCGTTTCTTTGTCAAAGGTGTGATGATTGGTTCTGTTAAAGGATAAATGCCTGCTTTTTTTGGAGGCAGCGAATGCTGATAGAAAAAGCGGCGGTAAGTTCAAGACTACTATCTAATTATTATGAGGGGGATTACTGTGAAGAAAAGATTAGCTTTACCAATGATTTCAATTCTATTGGCAGGTATGCTCTCTGCATGTTCAAACAATCAGGAAGCAAGTTCTGAAAAAGGCAAAAGTGCAGAGATTAACAGCGAAGGTTTTCCGATTGTTGATGAGAAAGTTACATTATCTATGTTTGGCCCCAATGTTGGCCGAGCGAAGTGGGAAGATATGAAATATTTTAAAATGATGGAGAAGAAAACAAATATTCATTTTGAGTTTGATACGCCTCCCAATGATAGTTTTGAAACACAAAAGAATCTCTTATTTGCCAGTAATGAACTTCCTGATATATTTTATGGCGCTTCCTTGACGAACAGTGAAATTATAAAATACAGCGAACAGAAATTGTTAGTTCCATTAGATGACTTAATTGAAAAGTATGCTCCAAATATACAAGCGATGTTTAAAGAGTATCCGGACGTAAAGAAAAGTATAACTGCCCTGGATGGTCACATTTATGCTCTGCCGACTGTAGATAGAACCTTGCAGTGGAATATTCATCCTATGTGGTATAATGGCTCATTTTTAAAAGCTTTAAATGTGAAAGAACTGCCTAAAACAAGTGAGGAATTGTACGACTTATTAGTACGAATTAAAACAGAAGATCCTAATGGAAATGGAAAACAAGATGAAATTCCGCTAACTGCAGCTGAGATGTGGGATATTAATCAATGGTTTATGGGATTCTTTGGTGTTGTGTCAATTGGAGTAGGCACCTATGACGGCGAAGTGAAGTATGGAGCAGCTCAGCCAGGGTTTAAGAATTACCTGGAATTTATGAATAAGCTTTATAAAGAAGAGTTACTGGATAATGAAGTATTCTCTCAGTCTTGGGACCAAAAGGGGGCAAAAGGAAAAGCTAATCGCGTCGGATTGTTTGCAAACTGGGCGCCTGGAGATTTTCTTGGTATGCCAAATGGTACAACAAACCCTATGATGCAGCCTGTTACCGGTAAGGGTGCTGATAAACCTGTTATTGCCATTAGCCCCGGACAAAGTGTCGGACAGTTTGCCATTACGAATGTTAATAAAAACCCTGAAGCTTCTATGCGCTGGGTGGACTATTCTTATTCCAAGGAAGGAAACGAGTTCCTGAGCATTCTGGATGAAGGAGATATATGGGAGTGGGCAGATAAGGATAAGAATCTAAGAAGACAAATACCTCGTGAAGATGGAACATCGATTGAAGATTACAAAGGAACTTTAACACCAAACTATGGGATAAATGTTCCTACATGGGCTCATTTAGATTCTCCAATTGTATACGAAGGAAATGAATATGATCCATTTGTTGTGGCTGAAACAAAAAATAAAATCAAACCAGTTGGACAAGTAGCAATGCCGCAGGTTTTTCTAACTCCTGAGGAGCTAAAAGAAGTTGCTGCTATCAATGCTGATCTTGAAGCTTATGTAGAGCAAATGGAAGCTAAGTTTATCACAGGTCAAGAGCCAATTTCGAAGTGGGGCGAATACATCAAAACCATTGATAAAATGGGCGTGGATAAATTGGTTAAAATCTATCAGAAAGCATACGACCGGTATAAAGAAGAGAAATAAAAGGTCTGGCTTCATTCCCATTCATTAAGGGGATGAAGCCTTACTATTATTTGGTTTACATAAAAAATACTTGATTTCAATTGTTTCTCATTTCCCAATCATACTATGGAGGATATCTATGAAACTAGGTGTAAGTTCTTACAGTTTTTATTCCGCACTTCGATCAGGAAATATGAGCATTTTAGAGGCGATTGATTGGCTTAAAGAACATGGCGGAGAACATATCGAAATCGTCCCAATTGGTTTTACGCTAAGTGATAATAGCCCATTGATTAACGATATTGTAGAAAAAGCAAAAGAAGCAGAGATTGAGATCTCTAATTATGCGGTAGGCGCCAATTTCATTGACAAAGATGAAGCTCAATTTAATCAAGAATTAGAACAGCTGAAAATGCAGGTTGACATAGCACATGCTCTTGGAGTAAAGCGAATGCGCCATGATATTGCATCAAGAGAAAAAGAAAATACTTCTATTGAACAGTTTATGAAAGATTTGCCGATTATAATCAAGGCTTGCAGAGAAATTGCTGACTATGCTGCACAATATGGAATTATTACCAGCATCGAAAATCATGGTTTTCATGTTCAGCATGCAGACCGGATTAGACAGATTGTCCACTCGGTTGATAGAAAAAACTTTAGAACAACTCTGGATATTGGTAATTTTCTATGTGTCGATGAAGATCCATTATCTGCAGTAAAACGGACTATTCCTTTAGCATCAATGGTTCATTTTAAAGATTTTTATATCCGTCCGCATACTCAATTCCCCGGGGAAGGATTCTTCCAGACAACTGCTGGAAACTTTTTAAGAGGTGCAATTGCAGGACAAGGTGATTTGGATATTTCAGGAATTATTCAAGTTCTCAAATCTTTTGGGTATGACGGGTATATTTCACTTGAATTTGAAGGCATGGAAGATTGCCTCAAGGCCATTGAAATTGGTTTGAACAATATTAAAAGGTTATGGAAGTAGATTTTAAATCGGAGGGGTTATCAATGAGGAAACTTAAAATAGGGGTTATTGGTGCTGGTTCAATTGCAGAAATGCATTTAGGCAGTTTTTCAATGCATGAGTGTGCAGAACTTTACGCTGTGTGCGATCTAAACGAAGAAAGAGCAAAAACAACAGCAGAAAAATACAATGCAGAAAAATACTATACGGACTATACAAAACTATTAGAAGACAGAGAAATACAAGCTGTCAGTATATGCACATGGAATAATACACATGCTGAAATTGCCATTGCAGCGCTGAATGCCGGAAAACATGTTTTAGTTGAAAAACCATTAACCACAAGTGTTGAAAAAGCTCTTGAAATTGAAGATGCAGTCAAAAAAAGCGGGAAAATTCTTCAAGTCGGATTTGTAAGGAGGTTTGCAAGCAATACCCAAATTTTAAAAACGTTTATTGATGCTGGAGAACTCGGCGAGATTTATTATGCAAAAGCTTCAAGTATTCGCCGTTTGGGAAACCCGGGAGGATGGTTTTCTGATAAGGAGCGTTCCGGCGGTGGTCCACTAATAGATATTGGTGTCCACGTAATAGATTTATGCTGGTATTTAATGGGCCGCCCAAAGGTCAAATCTATTTCAGGCAACACTTATGATTTATTAGGGAATCGTTCAAATGTTAAGAATCTCTCTTTTTATAAAGCTGCAGATTATGACGCGACAAAAAATAATGTAGAAGATATGGCAAATGCTCTTATTCGCTTTGAAAATGGGGCTACTCTTTTTGTAGATGCAAGCTTCACCCTGCATGCTAAAAAAGATGAGACAACAATAAAAATTTATGGGGATAAAGGTGGAGCAGAAATAGAACCTTCCTTAGAAATCATATCTGAGAAAAACAATACGATCCTTAATATTACGCCTCAAATCAATCATGCAACCTTTAACTTTACAGAAGCTTTTCATTCAGAAATCGATCATTTTGTTGAATGCGTGCTTGAAAATAAAGAGCCGATTAGTCCTGTACAGGATGGAGTAGAGATAATGAAGATTCTTTGCGGAATCTATGAATCCAGTGAAAAAGGCATAGAGGTAACCTTTTAACAATCTGCTTTATGAGAGATGACATCCCGCCTGCGGGCATTGTATTTGGAATAAGAAGGAGTGGAGTTTATGACGGAACGCGTATATGACTGGCCAGATCATTACGGAGATTTTCAGTGGTTTATAGAGGACCGATTTGGTCTGTTTATTCATTGGGGATTGTATGCATTGCCTGCAAGACATGAATGGGTGATGACGAAAGAGAAAATTCACCCAGAGCAATACAAAAAATACATGGATCGATTTAATCCCGACCTTTTTAACGCGAGGGAATGGGCTGTAAATGCAAAAAAGGCAGGCATGAAATATGCTGTTCTCACAACAAAACACCATGAAGGATTTGCCATGTGGGACTCAGACGCAACGGACTATAAAGTTACAAATTCACCCTATGGAAAAGATATTGTAAGAGAGTTTGCAGATGCGTTCAGAGCGGAAGGAATAAAAATAGGGTTCTATCATTCCCTCATCGACTGGCATCATCCTGAGTTTACGATTGATGGCTTGCATTCACTTCGTGAAAACGAAGAAGAAAAGGCTAAAAAAAGAGAGTTTGACCAGTATGTGCAATATCTGCATCAACAAGTTCATGAATTGTTAACGTCTTATGGGAAAATCGATTATCTATGGTTTGATTTTTCCTATCCGGACAGGGACTGGGACTGGTCCAAAGGCAAAGGGGCAAAAGATTGGAAGGCTGAGGAGCTTGAAGCATTAATTCTTAAACTGCAGCCGCATATCATTTTAAATAATCGGCTGGATCTGAATCGGGGTGTTTATACACCCGAGCAATATCAGCCTAAACGGTCCATAAAAAAAGACGGCTTAGATATCGTGTGGGAAGCCTGTCAAACCTTGAATGGAAGCTGGGGATATGACCGGGATGAACTTCATTGGAAGTCGCCAGAAATGGTCATAAAAATGCTGATCGATACTGTATCTAAAAATGGAAATCTTTTATTGAATATAGGTCCAACCGCCAGAGGAGAATGGGATTTAAAATCGATGGAAATTATGGAAAGAATTTCAGAATGGATGAAGTATCATGAGTCATCCATATATGGTGCAGGGGAAAGTGAGTTTCCTTCTCCTCCAGATTGCCGATTAACCCAAAAAGATCAAACTATTTATCTTCATATTTTTTCTTGGCCATTCAGGACAATCCATCTAAGCGAACTGGCAGGAAAAATAGAATATGTTCAATTTTTACATGATCATTCCGAAGTGAAATTCTATGAATATATGGAGTCTGATATACACCACCATAACGTACCGGTAGTTGAAGATGGAGAAGTGGTTCTTGAAATCCCGGTTATTAAACCCGATGTTTTAGTTCCAGTCATTGAGATCAAATTAAAATAAGAGGACTTGAAACCACAGAAGGCTCATATTATTTCCCATTCACATTGGGACTAGCAATGGTTTATGTTTCAAACCATTGCTGAGGAAAAGATATGACCCTATGAAATTATCACACTAGGATGCAAGGGGGGAATCATTTATGAAAAATAAAGTCATTCCAGCATCACTAAACAGGTTAATTGCACTTGTTAAAGAAACGTTTCCTGAGGATGCAAAACTGCAAACGATGTTTGAACAATGCTTTGTTAATACGTATGAAACAACTTTAAAGTCTCAGAAGGATGGGACAACATTTGTAATCACTGGTGATATTCCTGCTATGTGGCTTCGTGACTCTGCAGCACAGGTGCGCCCTTATCTAATGGCAGCAGAAGAAGACGAAAACATTGCTGAGATGATCGAAGGGGTGATTAGACGTCAATTGCAGTTCATTAATATAGATCCTTACGCCAATGCCTTTAACGAATCTGCAAATGGAAAAGGGCATCAGACCGATCAAACAGAAATGCTTCCCGAAATTTGGGAGAGAAAATATGAAATTGATTCCCTCTGCTATCCTATTCAGCTCTCTTACCTATTTTGGAAGTCTACAGGCAGAGTGGAGCACTTTGATCATTTATTTGTTGAAGCATTGAAAAAGATTCTAAATGTATGGACGGCAGAACAGGATCATGAAAATAACTCCCCATATTCATTTATAAGAGAGACCAACCGTTATTATGACACACTAATACGTGATGGAAAGGGATCGAAAACAGCGAAGACGGGAATGACTTGGAGCGGCTTCAGACCAAGTGATGACGCTTGTTTATACGGATTTTTGGTGCCGTCAAATATGTTTGCAGTTGTTGTATTAAAATACGCTGCAGAGATATGTGACGAAGTAATAAAGGATATGGAGCTGAAGCGAGCCTGTGAGCAGCTTGCTGATGAAATTAACACAGGGATTGAAAAGTATGCTGTCTTTAATCATCCAGTATTTGATTCTATTTATGCTTATGAAACAGATGGGCTCGGGCGATTTAACCTTATGGATGATGCAAATGTTCCAAGTTTATTATCTATCCCCTATCTTGGTTACACAGGTTTTAGGGACGAAACTTATCTAAAAACGCGCAGCTATATACTGAGTCGGGAAAATCCCTATTACTATGAAGGGGTGAAGGCTAGAGGAATTGGAAGTCCTCATACTCCTGGACAGTATGTCTGGCCTATTGCATTGTCCATTCAAGGGATGACTGCTGTTTCATATAAAGAAAAGTTGAATATTCTTAAGATACTAACTTCCACAGATGGAAATACGGTTTTATGCATGAAGGTTTTCATGCAGATATGCCTGAAAAGTACACGAGAGAATGGTTTTCCTGGTCCAATTCTATGTTCAGTGAATTTGTTCTTAGTCTTTGTGGAAAAGTGGTGAAAGGGAGTCCGTTACATCTTTTTATCAAGAATAAAGAAAGTAATACAATTGATCTATTTGAATTATAAAAATGAGACTGGAAATTCATTGCTCTCAGGGGGGAATTATTTCATGGATTCGGTAAATCAATTAAAGGGATCTCAAATATCATGTATTGTCATGAATAAAAATGATAACGTTATCACTCTGCTTAAAAGAGCAGACAAAAATGAATTGCTTACATTCAGTATGGATATAGACGGTCAGCCTCAAACTTTAAGGGCTAGACAGGCTGCTCCATTTGGACATAAACTTGCCCTGCGGAAAATTATAGAAGGTGAAGAAATCATAAAATATGGGGAAGTTATTGGACGGGCAACAGCTGATATAGAAGACGGGGAACATGTTCATGTACATAATTTAATAGGCATTCGCGGCAGAGGAGATCAATCAAAATTAAAGGAGAATATCAATGGCAGCCATTAAAGGATACCGTCGTCCGAACGGAAAGAGCGGCATAAGAAATCATTTGCTGCTAATGCCCACAGTAGTATGTGCAAATCAAGTTGTAACAAAAATTCAACAGCAGATCCCAGGGTCAATTGCCATCCCTCATCAGCATGGCTGCAGCCAAGTAGGCGAAGACAAAGATCGAACACATAAGGTCCTTGTAGGCATGGGAAGAAACCCCAATGTTGGAGCTGTTCTATTAGTCAGCCTTGGCTGCGAAGTGATGGATGCGAAACAAATTCAAAAAGAAATTGCAGAAACCGGAAAACCAGTTGTTTGGATCGATATTCAGGAAGAAGGCGGATCTGTAAATACGATTCATAAAGGAATAGAAATAGCAGATCAGTTAATAAATGAGATTAAAAACACCCCATTGGTGGATATTCCATTATCAGAGCTCATAGTAGGAGTTAAATGCGGAGGATCTGATGCAACATCAGGCTTGTGCAGTAATCCAGTACTTGGAAGAGCATCGGATCTTATTATTCAAGAAGGCGGAAGCATTGTGATGGGGGAAACCACTGAAATAATAGGAGCTGAACATATTTTAGCAGAAAAAGCAGTGAACAATGACGTTAAAAACAAACTCTATCAATCAATCGCCCGGTTTGAAGAAGAAATTAATAGAATGGGTGTAGATATGCGCGGCGGCAACCCCAGTCCAGGAAATATTGAAGGTGGATTGTCCAGCATAGAGGAAAAATCCTTAGGGTGTATAAGCAAAGCAGGGTCAGCTCCATTGCAGGGGGTAGTAGATTATGCAAGTGAAATACCTGGAAAAGGATTTTATTTTATGGACTCTCCGGGGAATGATATTGAATGTGTTTCAGGTATGGCAGCAGCTGGAATTCAATTAGTTTGCTTTACTACTGGGCGTGGAACACCTACTGGCAACCCAATTGTACCAGTGATAAAAATCTCTGGTAATGAAGAGATGGCAAGAAGAATGTCAGATAATATTGATGTTGATGTCAGTACAGTATTAACAGGAAAAGAAAATCTAGATCTAGCTGGAAAGCGATTATTCAACGAAATCATAAACGTTTCTTCAGGTCATTTGACAAAAGCCGAGATTCTTGGGCATCAAGAATTCAGCATTAGCCGTATAGGCATCAGTTTGTAGGACAGGGAGGGATTAAAGGAGATGAATAGATTACTGGATAAGGTTGCTTTGGTTACTGGCGGAAGCAGGGGAATAGGTGAAGCGATTGTTATTAGGTTAGCAGAAGAAGGGGCAAACATCGCCATTAATTTTAACTCTGAACGTTCACGCATTCAAGCAAACGATGTGAAAAAAAGAGTAGAAGCAATTGGAAGAAAAGCAATTGTAATTAAAGCCGATGCAGGCAAGAAAAACGATGTGGAAGAAATGGTAGCATTAGTTGAAGAATCACTAGGGGAAATAGATATTCTAGTTAACAATGCCGGAATTGCTCCTTTTGAATCGTTTATGCAGCTCTCCGAAGATACTTGGGACCGAACCTTTAATACAAATGTGAAGTCAATCTATCTCACTTCTCAATCAGCAGCCAGGAGAATGATTCCAAAGAGGAGCGGGAAAATCATTAATATTTTATCCACAGCAAGCTTAATGGTAACAAGCCCTGTCATACCGCATTATCAAGCCTCAAAAGCAGCAGGGCATATGTTGACTAAGGGGCTGGCCATTGAACTGGGGAGATATAACATTAATGTGAATGCTGTCGGCCCAAGCACTGTGGATACAGATATGTGCACGGACTTTCTATCTGATCCAGAGATCAGACAAAAGGAAACAGAGGCAAATCCACTGAAGCGTTTGGGAACAGCAAGGCAAATAGGAGATGCCGTTGTTTTTCTGGCTTCAAATGAAGCCGATCAAATCAATGGCCATTTATTGATGGTTGATGGCGGTTTAACAGTAAAAGCAGCTCAGCCAGAAGACCGCCTGGAACATTAATAGCAAAGGAGTTTAGCGTATTATGAGATTGAGAGATAAGGTAGTTCTCATAACCGGGGCAGGTTCTGGCATTGGGAAGTCTGCGGCATTATTATTTGCAAGAGAAGGTGCGTCAGTCGTTGTAAATGACCTGGATTCAGTAAAAGGCGGTAAAACTGTATCAGAAATTATTGAATTTGGAGGAGATGCATTTTTTTTACAAGCTGATGTAACAAATCCCATTTCCGTGAAAACTATGGTTGAAGAAGCAATAAATAAATATAAACGAATCGATGTTCTTTTTAATAATGCTGGAATTAGCGGTGTCGGAAAACTTCACGAAACCAATCTAAACGAATGGGATCAAACAATTCGCGTAAATATCAATGGGGTTATGCTCCCTAGCAAATTTGTATTGCCTTATATGATGGATCAAAAAAAGGGGTCCATTATAAATATGTCATCATGCATAGCAGAAATTGGGTTAGGCAATCGAGCATCTTATTCTGCTTCGAAAGGAGCAGTTTTAGCCCTGACGAAGTCGATGCAAGTTGATTATGCTCCTTATAATATCCGTGTTAATGCGCTCTTGCCTGGTACAATCTTAACCCCATTTGTAGAAACTTATTTAAAAGAGTCCTATGCTGATCCAGAGGAAGCCATTGAGAAAATAAAAACACGTCAATTAAGCGGAGAATTAGGCAAGCCTGAGGATGTTGCTTTTGCTGCGCTTTACCTGGCATCAGATGAATCGAAGTTTATGATGGGGTCCCCCCTTTATATTGATGGCGGAGTGGTTTTTGGGAAAGATGCTTAAAAAATAATTTGAATATTCTTGTAAAAGGAGGTTGTCTTTTGAAGTTTCTCACATTTATAAAAGAAGGAAAAGAAACATTAGGCATTCTTACTGAAGAGGGAGTCATTGATTTGGAAGCTGCATTAACTGAAGAACCAGTCAAAGACATCCCAACTAATATAATGGATGTTATATCATCCGATACAGATACTTTATCTTCGTTAAGTCATTTTGTGAACAGCCTTTTAGAGTCAAATAATTATTCTTATATGATTAAAGAGCATGAACTGCATTTTGGACCATGTGTTACCCGGCCAAATAAGATTGTCTGTGTAGGTTTAAATTATCGAAGGCATGCGGATGAAACAAATGCTCCTTATCCGGAAGTTCCGATCTTATTCAACAAATTCAGCAATACGTTAACAGGTCATAAACAGCCAATTGCTATCCCGAAAGTTACTGATCAATTAGATTATGAAGTTGAGCTTGGGGTAGTAATTGGAAAAACAGCAAAGTATGTGACTAAAGAAAAAGCGTTAAGCCATGTTTTCGGATATTGCACGGCAAACGATTTGTCAGCGCGAGACCTTCAATTAAAAACCCCCCAATGGCTGTTAGGAAAAAGCTGCGATGATTTCAGCCCAATAGGTCCGTATTTAGTCACGGCAGATGAAATTAGTGATCCCAACAATCTGCGGATGAAAACTTATGTTAATGGAGAACTGAGGCAGAACTCAAGCACATCTGATATGATCTTCCATGTTGATGAGATTATCAGTTATATCTCGCAGCATATGACTCTTTACCCAGGAGATATCATTCTGACGGGTACTCCTGAGGGAGTAGTATTAGGGAAATCCTCTGATAAGCAAGTATATCTAAAACCAGGTGATGTAGTGTCAGCAGATATTGAACATTTGGGCACGCTGACCAATTCTTTTATTGAAGAACAATTAGTTTGAAGTGGAGGAATCTTATGCTTAAGAATATTCCTGCGATTCTATCACCTGATATACTAAAAGCCATCTGTGAAATGGGGCATGGTGATGAAATTGTGCTTGCAGACAGAAACTTTCCTGCAGCAAGCCATGCTCAAAAACTAAATAGAGCGGACGGACATACTATTCCTGATTTATTAGATGCACTATTATACCTCTTTCCCTTAGATACATATGTTGATAAGCCTGTTACTTTAATGAAAGAGGAGCCGGGAGATCTGGCCGAATCTAAGTTATGGGATGAATACAGCAAGATTATTAATAACCGGGAAGAAAGAGATATCCAATTTGAGTGGATTGATCGCTTTGCTTTTTATGATAGGGCCCAGAGGGCTTTTGCTATTATAGCAACTGGTGAAAAAGTACCTTATGCGAATATTATCTTAAAGAAAGGTGTTATAAAAACGTAAATGAGTCTTGAGTGTTTTCAAATGTTCTTTTGAAAAGGAGAAGAAAACATTATGGGGATGAAAATTGATTCACATCAGCATTTCTGGATGTATACAAAAGAAGAATATCCTTGGATTAACGAGGAAATGTCTTTGCTAAAACGGGACTTTTTACCAAATGAGCTTGAGCCTTTATTGAATAAGATTGGTTTTGATGGATCGATTGCGGTACAAGCCAGGCAATGCCTAGAGGAAACAAGGTGGCTGCTTGGTCTTTCGAACAAGTACAGCTTTATAAAAGGCGTTGTTGGCTGGGTAGACCTTTGTTCAAATGAACTTAAGCAACAGCTGGATGAATTTACAGCAAATCCTCTGTTTAAAGGCGTAAGGCATATCCTGCAAGATGAGTTTGAGGATCAGTATATGCTTAAAGAGCAGTTCCAAAAGGGCATAAAACTGTTAGGGGATTATGGATTGCCTTTTGATCTTCTTATTTATCCCAGACATATACCTTATGCAGTTGAACTAGTTAAAAAGTTTCCTGATCAGAAATTTGTCCTGAACCATATAGGAAAGCCAGATATTAAACATAAAGTGATCATGCCTTGGAAAGAAAATATCCAAAGACTCGCGGAAAGGGACAATACTTATGTGAAAATATCAGGACTAGTGACAGAAGCTGATTGGAACGAATGGAAAGAGAAAGATTTCAAAGTATATTTAGATGTTGTGTTTGATGCCTTTGGGCCTGAAAGGGTAATGGTTGGATCTGATTGGCCTGTATGCACTCTTAGTGAAGATTATGCTGCTACAATAGATATTGCAGTAAATTATGTAAATCAGTATGCCTCTAAATATGAGCCGCACATACTTGGGGGAAATTGCGGAAAGTTTTATTCCATATAAAAATCAGATAGATAAAATAAAAAAAAAGACCTTTATAATGCCAACACAACGAGTGATAGTGATTAAGATTTGATTGCCTGTGAGAAATAAAAAGAGTTAGTGGGGCCTTTCATTTCGAAAGGCATTAGGATAGTTTAATAGAAAATAGTAATAAAAAAGATGACTGGATTTCATATGAACCCAGTCATCTTTTTTATTACATTATGACAATCTCTTGATTATTGGTTTCCTTCAGATTTGAAAATTTAATTTTGAGTGCAACATTGCCTTGTAAAATCTAAATTTATCCATTAAGATAAGAAAAAAATAGATTATGAGAGGAATTAACTACATATGAAGAAAATTTTTACTATTGGACTTTCTTTAGCACTAGTTTTTGGTTTTTCTTTTACTTCAACAGATACAGCAGAGGCAAAAGCAAAAGCGAAAACGTATAAAAATTGCACAGAGTTGAACAAAGATTACAAAGGTGGCGTGGCGCAGTCATCTAAAGTGAAAAATAAAGGCGGTAAAACAAAGTATAAGCCTTTTGTTTCAAAAGACCTTTATAATGCCAACACAAAGAGTGATCGTGATAAAGATTTGATTGCTTGTGAGAAATAAAAAGAGTTAGTGGGACCTTTCATTTCGAAAGGTCTTTTTTATTTAACAAACCTTTTCGTATTAACCTTAAAACTCCCTCATACACTGTCTTAGACATGCTTAAAAGGGTGATAATCATGCGAAGACGTAAACCTTTCCCTCTTATTCCGATCGTAATGATCGGTGCTGCCATTCTCCTGCTTATCGGACTGTTTCATCTATTCACGCCATCCTCTCCAAAAAAGGCTGTGCAGCTCTTTTATACTGCTGAACAGACTGGAAACTTTAGCGGTGCCTGGGATCTGTTTCACCCATTGATGCAGGATCGTTTTACAAAGAATGCTTATGTGACAGAGCGGTCTCATATCTATATGAGCCATTACGGGGTTACAACGTTTTCTTTTGAAATTTTAAAGGAGAAAAAAGTTCGCAGGTGGAGGATGGCAAAAGGCGCACCGGTATTTAATGAGGCGCGCCTCATCAAAGTCAGGCAGACTTTTAAAAGTAAGTTTGGAACGTTCGATGTAATGCAGGATGTATATGCAGTGAAGGAAAAGGGAGATTGGAAGATTGTGTGGCAATTTGAGTGAGGCCTCTAGAATGGAGGTCTCTTTGTTTGTTTTAATTTAGTGTAAATGTATTATTGATTTATAGTAAAATTTTCCTAGTTTTTGAGTCTTTCACTGAATCTTTCTGTAAAATAATGTTGTGGAAAATTTTTCATGATAAAAAACAGAAGATTGAGGTGGAGAGAATGCTGATGAAAGAAAGTTATGGAGTATGGAGAGAAACAATGGTTTTGAAACCGATGTACACGGAAAATGGGGAGTTGTGGTCTGTTGTACATGAGCTGTACAGAAAGCTGATTGTAAAGATGTCACCCAGGGAAATTATTAACCTCAGCTGTGTTCATGCCGGAGCCTCTTATCAGGGAATGATTGATGCAGCGAAGCTTATTTTGCCGGGTAAAAAAATGCTCCCGGTATGTATTTCACCGGGCTACAGGATATGTATGCTTCCGACTTTATCTCCAGACAGTGAAGAGTGTATTTGGGTTTCCTATCATCATGTGAAACAGGCTTTTGGGAAGAACAATAGAACATTCATTGAATGCAGAAATAGAGAAGAAATTGAAATCCAGGGAAGCGTCGAAAGTTTTTTAATGAAATCGGGACATGCTCAGCAGCTCGTACTGACTTATTTGGACCGTCAAGAAGAGATGTGGGAACTATCTTCCTGTATAGCTGAGTCATATGAGGGTTATGAAGTTTATTAACAGAAAGCAGCCAAGTTCCTTTGAGAATTTGGCTGCTTTTTATACTAAATCCTTCGTGTCTTTAGTAAAATAGAACAAATAGAAAAAAATGGGGTATATCATGGCTGAATTATTGATTGGTCTTATCGGATGTACGGGGCTGTTCTATTTGTTATTTATACTGCCGACACAATGGCTGAAAGTTGAACATATTGATGTTCCGCTTGGAATTGATAAAAAGATCCTGCAGTTATCAGATCTTCATATTGAAAGAAATCGGATTCATCCTGAAAAAATGAAGGAATTGCTTCAAAAGGAAAAACCTGATTATGTGTTTATCACCGGTGATTTTACCGCAAGAGAAAAGCATATTCCGCGCATTAAACCTTATTTAGATGTTTTCAATGAATATGGGATTGAAGTGTATGCGGTATTTGGCAATCACGACTATCGGACTTTTCAGCTGAGTTTGCGGCTGCGGCCATGGCTCGAAGAAAACCAAGTAAAGGTTCTTGTAAATGAATCGATTGAACTGCCAGACTTTACATTGATAGGATTGGATTTTTATAGAGAAGATGAGCTCGGATTGACTAAAGCATTTTCAAAAGTAAAAGGGGATAAGCCGAGTGTTGTTCTATGTCATGATCCCAATGATATAGCTGAAGTTGCAGAGCCATTTGATTTAATGCTTTCCGGCCACTTGCATGGAAAGCAATTCAATGTTCCGTTCTTCTTTACCTTTATCTCAAAGGGAGAGCTTGCGAAGCGAGGAATTTACCAAGGCTTCCATAAGATTGATGGGTCTTATCTTTATATTTCAAAAGGAATTGGACAGGCGCACTGGAATTATCGGTTTGGGGTGAGGAGTGAGGTGACGGTTCTTTCTTTAAATGGAGAGAAAAACAATTCAAATTAAAATCGTACAAAACCGCAGAACTTATTTATGCGGTTTTTCATATTGAAATGGTTTTAATTTTGCGTGATTTCTTGCGTACATTGAATTCTGCTCGATTTACTGGCACAATAGACAAGGGAATTAGGAATAAAAGGAGTTAACAAATGGATATCGGACGCAACGACCCGTGCCATTGCGGCAGCGGGAAAAAATATAAGAAATGCTGTATGAAGAAAGAAACTTCGCTTGAGGCTATCCGCCATGAGGATCTTGAGAAGCTGCAGATTGAATTGATGGAATTTGCTTCTGCAAATTTTTCGAGGCATATGGATGAAGCAGTTAAAGAAAAAATGGGTAAGCTTGATCGCGATAAGCATCAAAATGTGTACGGTGCTCTATTAGTATGGGCTGTCTTTTCTGCCTCATTTGTTCCCGGACGGGTGATTGAAGCCTTTGTTCATAAGAAGCAGAAAGAAGAAATAAGACCATCTACACTGTCTCAGCTTGAACAATGGACAGAAGCTGCACCTTCGTTTTCTGTCATTGAAAGCATCCTTGATGACGAGTGGTTTAATGTAAGAGACATTTTTTCAAATGAAGAAAAGAAAGTAAAAGTGTCACAGGGAGCATCGTCATTTGAAGAGGGCAGTCTGCTGCTTGGCTATCTGCTGCCATACGGGGAGTACCACTCTTATTATTTAATGCAGCTTGAGTTTGAGAAAAATCAAACAGCACACAATAAAAAGCTGACTTTAGATTTATTTAAGGAAAGTGAGTTCATCGATCCGAAAGCATTTATGGAAGATAACTACCCAGAGATGATTATTTCCATGCTGACAGAGCCTGAAGAGATGAAAGCTGAGTCAGAAAAAGAGCTTATTTGGGATAATATGAACTATGAGCTCCCAGTCCGTTTATTAGAAGAAAAATTGACTGCAGGAGATTATTTTGAGGACATTGAATCACTTGAAGAAACAAGGGGGCTTGCAGTACAGCTTATGCACTCTTATTTCCACCGGTTGAATCCATCTATTAAGAAACATGAAATTTATGCAGCCGCTATGCATTATTTCATCGAAAAACACATTCATAAGATGGGACTGACTCAGAAGGCGCTTGCTGATATGTACGGAGTAAGCACAAGCTCCCTTTCTAAGCTGTATCGGGAGTTAAAAGGTGAGATGGAGCAGGACTTGCAGGATCTTCAACAAGAAAAAGAGAAGCAACCATCATCACATCATGCTTCTGCTCGGGATCAAGCACAGAAATTGATTTTTCAGGCCATGAAAAGTGATCCGGCGATGAGATTAAAGCTCGCCGAAGAAGCGATAAAAATTTATCCTTATCACCCTGATGCCTACAGTATTCTGGGGGAAGCCGAGCAGGATCTCAAGAAACAGCTGCAATTCTTCAAAAAGGGAATGGAAGCTGGAGAAACAGATCTTGGCAAGGACTATTTTAAACAGAACAAAGGGATGTTCTGGGGTCTCACTGAAACTAGACCTTATATGAGGGCGAAATTTAATTATGCAGTGCTTGAAGCTGCAGCGGGTAACTTAGAAATAGCCATTAAACAATGTGAGGAATTGCTTGACCTCGATGAAAATGATAACCAGGGAGTGCGCTACATACTCTTTGCCATGTATATGGATTTAGGAATGTACAAGCAGGCTGAAAAATTGATGGAGAAGTATGATGAAAGTCATATGGCATCAGGAGCTTACAACCGAGTTTTACTTGAGTTTGCTCTAAATGGAGTCACTTCTAATTTAAAGCAGCTTGTCAATAAGGCGAAAGAGATTAATCCATTTGTTTTTGATTATCTGACAGTCAAGAAAAGTCTTCCTGCTCCTCCTGATTCCTTTGGAATTGGAGATCAAAATGAAGCCGTTCAATATGTTTATGAGAATGAATATATTTGGTCGAAGCATCCTAAGCTGATTGAATGGGTGAAGAACAACAGCTGATTATTTTGTAAAGGTGAGGATAGATAAATCTATGTCGTTTTTCTATCATCCTTTTTGCAGAAAAAAGAGCGGATTTCATATGAAATCCGCTCTTTCTATTAATTAGTAGATGCCGTACTAGGTTCAAGCTCCAAATGCTCTTTCAGCTGATTGGATAATCCGGTTCGTTCCTCTTCAGGCACGATATAATAATAAACTCCGCCGATCATATCGCCTTTTCCTTTTATCTGAAATTGCTCCATAGAATTGCGTGCATCTTTGTAGTTTTCCTGAATGCTCCACATTTCGTTCATATCTAGATTTGTCTTTACGTTATTCTCGACGACTTTAAACATTTCCCCGAACTTTGTTAAGGAAGAAATGTTTGCACCTTTTGCGATAACTGCCTGAATGATTTGACGCTGACGATCTTGGCGTCCAAAATCACCGCGCGGGTCTTCATAGCGCATTCTTGTATAACTCAAAGCACTTTCACCATCTAATGAAATGGATCCTTTGTTAAATGTTTTGCCGTCTTGAGTAAATTCAAGCGTATTATTAACTTCTACACCGCCGACTGCATCTACAATATCTTTAAAGCTTTCCATATTGACCTTCACAAAATAATCAACAGGCACGTCAAGGAAGTTCTCAACGGTATTAATGGCCATTTCAGTGCCGCCGAAAGCATATGCATGGTTGATTTTATCTTCTTTGCCTTTTCCGATGATTTCCGTTCGTGTATCACGAGGAATGCTGACCATGTTCATGGATTTTTTATTCGGATTGACTGTTAATAGAATTAATGAATCAGAGCGTCCGCGGTCTCCTTTTCTTTCATCAACACCTAATAGAAGGACAGAAATAGGGTCTTTATCTTTAAATGCCACAGCTTCTGGACGTTTTTCGGATACATCCCTTCCAATATCCTCTTGAATTTTTGCAACAGTATCTGATGCAGTTTTATACAAATAAAAGGCGTAGCCTCCTGTACCCAGCACGAGCAATCCAATGATGCTGAGCACAATCCAAAGCCATTTGCGCTTTTTGTTTCGGTTCTCTCTCATAGTACCATCCTTTAATTGAATTAATAACCTATACACATTATATTTTTACCGAATCATGGAAACAATACTTTTTTTGTAAAAATAAGAGATATCTTACTATGAGACGTTGTTCATGAGAGAAAAGTTTCATAAATTTGTAGATTTTTGTCTATAGAATCAAATATACAAGTGATTTTTTCATAACTATAATAAGTTTATATGTTTATAAGAAACTAGGGGGATTACAAAATTACTATGAAAAGAATGCTGTCGATTTTCATGATTTTATCTTTGCTTGTTACAATGGCATTGCCCTATACGGCAGCAGCTGAAGCAGGGACACTTATTGGGTTTCATTCGTATAAAAACACAGGGAAAGGGATTCAGTTATTGTGGACAGTAACATCGGTGTCCGTTGAACCTGAAACATTTATCCTGAAGAAAAATGATCAGGAGAATGGGATTGAAGCCAAGCTTGTAGATGAACTTAAAAATAGAGATGGTTCAACTGCGAGAACATACGAATACATTGATGAAGATGTAAAAGAAAAAGAAACGTATACATATCTTGTAAAGCTTGCCGGGGATGAATCCGTTCAGACAGAGGCGATTACTGTTGTGTACAAAAAAGGCAATGATGACAGCGGAACTTCTGTTAACCCAGGTGAACCAATTGTTGTCGATGATAAATTTATCTTAAATACAAGAGCTGAAGGCACATCTATTATCGTGTCCTGGCCAAAATACAATGTAACTGAAACAGTGGAATATCAATTGTTTCAGGACGGGAAATTTGTTCAGAGCTTCAGTGAGGCAGGTGAATACGTCTCTAAAGATTTAGCGCCTGACACAACCTACGCATTCACAATGAAAGTGATAGCGGGAGACAAGCTTCTCGATACAAAAGAAACAAGTGCTAAAACAGAAGAGGCGCAAAAACCAAACTACACGGTGTTCTTTTACCAAGTAAATGATTCATCGTTTGAAGCAAGCTGGTTTTTAGACGGCGCAGTTACTTATGATGTGTATTTAGACGGGAAATTAATGTTAGAGAAAACAAAAGAAACAGAAAATATCTTCACTGATTTGAAGGCAGCTACTGTTTATGAAGTGAAAGCGGCCGCATTAGATAAAGATGGAAAGATGATCAGCGAAGCAGCAGTTAAAGGAA
Source organism: Metabacillus hrfriensis (assembly GCF_030127205.1). Classification (NCBI taxonomy): domain Bacteria; kingdom Bacillati; phylum Bacillota; class Bacilli; order Caryophanales; family Bacillaceae; genus Metabacillus; species Metabacillus hrfriensis. The sequence continues at coordinate 4,723,878 of NZ_CP126116.1, read as the reverse complement.
AAACGAAGGATGCAGCTAAAGGTATAACGATTGAGTTTAAGGACAAAAACCTAAAGCTTGCCGTACAGGAGCAGCTTCGAATTCAAAGAGATGTCACGGAAAGTGATTTAGAAAAGCTGACTTATTTAAATGCTTCTCCATATGAAATCAAGGATTTGTCCGGACTTGAATATGCAGTGAATTTGCAGCATTTAGAACTTGCAGGAAACAGATTGAAAAGTATTGGAGCGTTAAAATCATTTGCCAAGCTCGAGTACCTGGATTTATCAATGTCTGGTGCAACTGATTTTTCACCGCTTAATTCTTTAACAAACTTACACAGTCTGCTGCTTGCAGATACAAGCTTCAAGGACCTTAAACACATTCAGAAGCTGACGAATTTAAAGCTTTTGGATTTAAGCTGGACAGGCGTGAAAGATGTGTCTGTTTTAGAGTCATTTCATCAGCTGGAGGAAATCAACCTGTCTTATACAGAGGTTAAGAGTATTAAGGTGCTGGCTAACCTTCCATCTCTTCAAAAGGTCATTATTTATGGATCTGGCTACATCGATATTCTTGATGAGACCGGCCTCTTTAAAGACTCTGTGGAATTTGTCTATGATGACAGCTTGAATATGTATATTAATCAAGTTAAGCCCGGAGATACAAACGCAGTTCTTGAATGGGATTATGAAGGCGAGGGGCGGATTGCTTCATATGAATTGACGCTCAATGAGAAAAAAGAAAAAATAGAAACAAGCAAAAAATCATACCGTTATGAAGCATCAGGCTTGAATCCGGATACTCAGTATTCTTTCTCCGTAAAAGCTTTTAATAAGGAAGGAAAGCTGATTGGTTTTACAAACGGTATGTTCTCTACTTTAAAAACGCCGTCTGGAGAAAAAGTGATTTTTGCAGATGCTAACCTTAAAAAAGCGATGAAAGAGTACTTTGGCTTTAAAAGGGACATCGTAGAAAGCGATATGGAGCATCTGACAGAGCTTGACCTGACGGGTGCTGAGATTCGTGATTTATCTGGCTTGGAAACAGCTAAAAATCTGAAAATGCTTGGCTTATCAGGGAATGATCTTAAAAACCTAAAACCTATTGAAAGCCTGACAGGAATGACGTTCCTTCTTTTGGACGGAAACCGTCTGCAGGATTTTTCATCGATAAAGAAATGGCCGAACCTGCAGTATTTAGACCTTTCTGATACAGGTATTAAAGATCTCTCTATCCTTGCTTCATTGAAAGAGCTGGGGACACTTGGTCTTGCTTATAATGAGCTGGAAGATCTTTCTGAAATGCCTGCGCTTGAGCAATTAAGTTCTCTTTATATAGGAGGCAATGACCTATCCTCACTTAACGGGATTGAAAGATTAAAAGGATTAACTGAACTCAGTCTGAGCGAAAATGAATCCCTTACAGGAATTGAAGAGCTTACTGCTCTAAAAGATCTGCAATACCTGGATCTTTCGTTAACATCGATAGAGAGCATACAGCCATTGCTTGCGCTTGATCATTTGGTTATGGTTTTCTTAATGGAAATAGAAACGCTTGATTTAACAGATGGATCAGAGGGTTTGGAAGTCATCACACAGCTCAGGGATAAAGGTGTCTATGTTGAGTATGAGTATGAGGAAGAAGAAGAGTTTTGGATTTATGCTTCAAGATCAACGGAAGACTCACTTGAAATCTCTTGGGATTACTTTGGGGAAGAAGAACTGGATCATTACAAAGTACTAGTCAATGGTGTAGTAATAGCAGATAAAGTAGACGGCTATGAGTACAGTTATTGGATCAGAGGTCTTGAGCCTGAGACATCTTATGATATTGAGGTACAAGCTTATGATTCGGATGGTGAACTGGTTGCCAGCGCAGAAACCACTGAAACAACAGAGTCGGCTCCAACAGGTCCTGTTGTAAAATTCAAAGACAGTGCTTTAAGAGATGTCATAAAAGAACAGCTTGGATTAATCCGTGATGTCCGCGCGAGCGATATGGAGCGTCTTCAGGATTTATTCCTTGCAGATATGGATATTAAAGATTTGACAGGCTTGGAATATGCGTCAAATTTAATGTTTGTGTATCTTATAAACAATGAGTCAGAACTGGATTTATCTCCGCTAAGCGGTCTGTCATCACTAGCAGACTTGCATATCGAAAACACGAAGCTGAAAAGCTATGAAAAGATTGCAGAAATAGAAAGCCTGGATTCCCTCTCGATTAGAAGTAATCAGCTTAAAGATCTTTCATTTTTAAAGGGTATGGAACAGCTTAATTATCTTGATCTTTCACATAATAAGATCCGCGACATCTCCGTTCTATCTAATTTAAATGAATTAGAAGGCTTAGTACTGAACGAAAATCAGATCGAGCATTTAGGAGTTGAAGGTTTAGAAGGGCTCCTAACCTTAGAAATGTCCAAAAATCCTCTCAAAGATTTAACTGGATTAGAAAGATTTGAGTCACTGGAAACTGTCACATTGGAAAGAACAGACTTAACAAATATTGATGAGCTGTTGGATCTTGAAGCCTTGAGCCTGGTCTCTCTCTACGGAATCAATACGCTTGATTTGTCCTCCGGATCAGTTGCTGGTATGGTCGTTCAGGAATTGAGAGAGAGAGGCGTCACAGTCCAGATAGACAGTACGAACTATCCTGAGATCCATATTAATGATGTGACTCAGCATACCATTGCCTTCTCGTGGGATAAAATGTTTGAAGGAACAGATGGTTCTTATACAGTAATCGTTGACGGAGTGTATACAGGAGAAGAAGAGCCTCTGCCTGCATCAAAAACATCATACGAGTTAAAAGATTTAGAGCCTGGTACGACATATCTCATTGAAGTTTATGGGGAAAATGAAGAGTTTGGAAATTTTGCATCGATGGAAGTAACGACTCTTCCTGAAGACGAAGAAGGGATGAAGCAGGCTGAGCTATATCTGATAAATGAAGCTGACCGGCCAGTTGACGAAGCTGAGTTTATGCTAGCTGGACTTGATGAAAACAATGAAGACATTGTATATGATGGCTACTCTGATGAAAATGGCAAGCTGATTGATGACTTTCAGGCAGCTGATGGGGAATTCAATCTGAAAGCCGGTGCCTACAGCCTCTTTGTTTACAGTGAAGGCGTCGAGTACGAATATGAATTTGAAATTGAATTAGATCAAGACTATATGAAAAATCCGCTGCGGTTTGTTTTAGGTAATGATAAGCCTGTGACAGGAGAGACACCGGAGTCTGGAGAAGAAGCTCCGGATAAGGAAGAGCAGCCGGAAAACGAAAGCGGAAATCAGCCAATTTTGCCAGAGAAAGCAAAACCTGCTTCTGGCATTAGGGAGAATGAACTTCCGAAGACAGCAACAACGATGTATCAGTCAGTCTTTTTTGGAACAATCCTTATAATGGCAGGTGCTGCCTTGTATGCAGCTCGTCGAAAAAAGGTGTAAATAGGAAGCAAAAGACAGCGGAAACGCTGTTTTTTTGTTGGCTATCATCGAATGAGGAAACAATTTGTAACATACTTGTAAACTGTCTGACTATTAAACTGTTATATAATAGGAAAGGGTAAAAACATCATAGGAGAATGGTATGAAGCGAATAACTATTACAATGTTGAGCTGTCTCAGTCTTTTGATGATTCTTTTGATCTCTCAGCCTAAAGAGGCAGAAGCAGGGACAACAAGCAGAATCTATGGTCAGGATCGTTATGAAACGTCAGTAGCAGTTTCAAATAAGACCTTTCCAAACGGCACATCCAATGTCGTTATTGCAGTCGGAAACAACTACCCTGATGCTTTAGCAGGAGGACCGCTTGCTTACAAGTTAAATGCGCCAATCCTTCTAACGGGAAAAGACGCAATGTCTGCAGCAATTACTATTGAAATTACAAGATTAAATGCTAAAAATGCATACATACTTGGTGGTGAAAGTGCAGTCTCTGCAGCAGTAGCCGGCAAACTGAAAAATATGGGCCTTACTGTAACCCGTATATCGGGCCTCGATCGCTACGATACATCTGTAGCCATTGCAAAGAAATTAAAATCATTGGGAGCTGCATCTACAACAGCCTTTATTACAAACGGAAGCAATTTCCCAGACAGTCTTTCAGTATCTGCGGTTGCTGCGAGGCAGGGCTCACCCATCCTGCTGGTTAAGAAGACAGGCGTTCCAACGTCAGTGAAAAACTATGTAAATGGTTTTACTAAATCATATGTAATCGGCGGAACAGGCGTTATTGCATCGGGTACAGCTTCCCAATTGCCGAACCCTGAAAGAATTGCAGGAGCGAACCGCTATGACACATCAGCAAAGGTAGCCACTAAGTTTGCAAGCTTCTCTGCGTCGCGTGCCTTACTTGTGTCTGGTAATACGTATGCTGATGCATTAACAGGTTCTATCTATGCAGCAAAGCAAAACATTCCTATGCTTCTTACAAATCAATCAACCCTTCCAGCTGAAATTGGAAAATTAATCGATACTAAAAATGTACAGACCGTCACCGTGATCGGCGGATCGAGTGCAATCAGCAACAGTGTGCTTACCTCGATTTATTTTCCAGTAGACAAGCTTATTGAAACGGCAAAATCCCTGCAAGGCGTGCCTTACAAATACGGAGGCACAACAACATCAGGATTTGACTGCAGCGGGTATACACAATATGTTTTTGACAAGCATGGAGTGGATCTTCCGAGAACTACGGTTGATCAATGGAATGAAGCTACAGTAGTAGCCGTTCCGGAAAAAGGCGACCTCGTATTCTTTGAAACGTATAAAGCAGGCCCTTCGCATGTAGGAATATTTATCGGGAATAATGAGTTTATCCATGCCAGTTCTTCAAAAGGTGTAACGATATCCACCATGGATAACGTATACTTTGAACCGCGTTACTTAGGCGTGAAAAGTGTGATTAATTAAGCAGTGAGCACTCTCACTGCTTTTTATTATAGAAAGAATAGTAAAATATTGATAAATTAATAATAATTTCCCTTTAATTCTCTTGCAGGTTCTTATATAGATAACTATGATAGAATGTAGAACTTTGTAGATTTTGGAGGAACTTTGACATGAGTAAAGTAATTACAATGTGTGTCATAATCTTAACGGTATGCGCACTTGTACTAGGCAACTATCATTGGAAGCAGAAAATAAGCTCAGCTCAAGAACAGCAGATAGATTCTAAATCAGAAAAACCGGCAGCAAAAGAAGAACAGCCAGAGTGGATGGCCAAAGCTGCTAATCTGCCGGCACCGATAAAAGAAAAAATGAAGCTTGCAAAAGAAAACGGCAAACCATTAAAAATCGTGGCAGTTGGTTCAGAGAGCACTTCTGTACAGAGCACAGGCTGGCCGGCATTATTGCAAACGAATCTACAGAAAGCATATGGGGAGGAAATGTTCACTCTTCAAGTTTTATCATATCCTGAGGGAACAACCAGAACATTTATCAATGAAAATCATGGTGAAGAAGTCAATAAACTTCAGCCGGATATCCTATTATTTGAACCATTTTCCTTAAACGATAATGGAAATGTTGGTCTGACAAATACTTTGCAGAATTTTAATGGAATTATCTCTGGCTTTAAAGAAAAGAACCCCAAGACATTCATCTATATTCAGCCATCTCATCCAATCTTCAATGCAACCTTTTATCCAAAAGAAGTGGCTGCTTTAAAAGAGCTTGTAAAAGAAAAAGGGCTGACATACCTTAATCATTGGGATAACTGGCCAGATCAGAAAGACGAAAAAATAAAAAATCTGCTGAATGAAGATCAAGCAGCACCAAATGAGGAAGGAAACAAGATCTGGGCAGAATACTTAACAAACTACTTTGTGAAAACCACGGAATAGATCCTATAAAAAGGGATCTATTTTTTTATCTAATTTTGGAAACTAATACAAAACCTGTTGGATTATGTTAAGATTTTACTAGAATCTAAATTTTGGAGGCAATGTACGTGTATTTAAAAAAAATCACCCTTTTCATGTTTATGTCAGTTGTTTTCGTTTTTCTGCTCCCGTCACTGTCTCAGGCCAGCACGCCTGATTTTAATAGCGTGCAGCAAAAAGTCAGTCAGAAGTGCAAGTATAATCCGCAAACAGAATACGGGAAGTTCATTCCTTATCAAACAGGAAATTGTCTTTTGACGAATGCTGCCTTGGAGCTTGAAGTTCCTGCGGAAATTGTAAAAGCTGTTGCGACTAAAGAAAGCATTGACTGGCAGCAATTTAAAAACGGAGAACCTATTCTATCTGGCGATGGCGGTATAGGCATCATGCAGATAACGGTATACCCTGCAGCAGATGAAGAAAATTTGAAAAAGAATGCGATTTTTAATATCTACTCAGGGGTTAAGAGATTAAAAGACTACCTGACTGTACCTGTCGGCTCCAATCAATCTGCACCTCTCGTGCAAAAGGACGATCCAGCTGCATCATATCTTGAAAGATGGTATTTCTCTGCCTTGCGGTACAACGGAATCAAGCCTGAGAACAGTCCTCTCGCAATATGTGAAGGGAATGGGGAAAGAAATTCTGGAGCTTATCAAGAAGAACTATTTGAACTGATTAAGACTGATGAAGGCAAAGGGATACAGGATATCAATACTAAGATTGCCTTAATTGATATGAAGCCTGCAGACTTCACTTATACTTGTAAAACTAGTGAAAATATTACTTTCAATAAAACAGATTTTAAACTAAATGCTCAAATGACAGAAACAAAGCATCTTTTTAATAAAAACGATACTCTTATCACGTTTAATGAAGATGCCGCAGATCCAAAAATTCGTCAGGGCGCAACTGGGTCTTCTCCTGTAGTTAAAGCAGGAAAAGGGATTGTTGTAAAACCCACTGGGGAATTTGTTTATGACAGCAGTGCCGGTTCATCCAACCATTTCGTCTGGTATCCAGTTCAGGTGAAAGATTCACAAACTAAAGGATATGTAGCATCCAGTTATTTAAAACGTATTTTAACGAGATTGGAAGGCGCGAGCCGCTATCATACAGCTGCAGAAATCTCTAAAGAGGGCTGGAAGCAGTCAGATACAGTGGTTCTTGCGACAGGAAGAGATTTTCCCGATGCTTTATCAGGAACGCCTTTAGCTGCAAAATATCATGCACCTCTTCTGTTAATAGACGGCAAATCAAAAACCATTCAATCAAAGAACAATCTTCCGGCTAAACAAGAAATCACAAGATTAGGAGCCAAAAAGGTTATTATTCTTGGCGGAAATGGTGCAATACCATTAGAGGTAGAAGGCGAACTTCGGGGATTAGGCTTATCAGTTACCCGTATTTCAGGATCTAATCGATTTGAAACTTCAGCTAAAATAGCAGAAAGTCTGCCTTCCACTACAGCAATTGTTGCCACAGGAAGAAATTTCCCTGATGCTATATCTGTTGCGGCTTATGCATCTAAAAAAGGCTACCCAATTCTGCTCAGCGAAGTGGACACGATCCCTGAAAAGATTAAAAAGTCATTAACAACAATATCTAAGACAGTCGTAATCGGAGGGGAAAATGCCATTTCAGCTAAAGTATTTAATGAGCTGAAAAGCAAAAATGCAATAAGAATCAGCGGTAAAAATCGATATGAAACAAGCATACAAGTTGCCCAGCAATTAAAACTGGGGCAAAACGAGATTTTCACAGCAAGAGGAGATCAATTCCCGGATGCACTTTCGGGAGCGGTTCTCGCCTCAAAGAATAATGCATCTGTTCTGCTTGTAAATGATACATCATCAAAAACTTTAATCGACAAGTATCAATCGGCTACTATTCTTGGCGGACAGGGAGCAGTAAATGCTGACATCGAAAAAGAAATGATCAGCCTATTAAAAAATTAAACTCTGCTGCTAGACATAGACTGTCAGGTCCTCATCTGACAGTCTTTCTGCATTTTATAAAGAATTTAGTAAAATAAAAATAATTCCCCGGGAAAAGTGTTGAAAAATGCCTGAGAAAAGTCGAACGGCATCAGGACTTTTGCCCCTCCCTTCAAAATCTATTCCAATATACAAATCAATGGATATTTATAATCTTTGTTTAGACGCAGAGCTGTCATCATTTTTTATCTGTTTTTCACTTTAAAACACTGATGCATCAATGTATAACGAGCATCTTAAGGTCCTGGTTTTTGTCGGAATTTGTCCTTAGCACACTAGTGAATAAAAGTTTTCGTAAATATTTGACTATTCAATATTTTACAAATAAAATGAAAGAGTAAATAATTTCTATATATGTTAAAGGAGGGATAAATTAGTATTTTTTTAGTGAAACACACTGCTAAATTACTAGGGGGGTCAAGTAGTTGAAGGTTAAACTGAAAAGATCGGTATTTTTACTGTTCGCGTTCTTGCTGGTTTTCTCAAATGCAGCATTAGCAGCGGTTCCGACACCGCAAAAGGGAAATGCCAATACTGAGGTTAAGAAAAATGCCGGCAAGCAATCTATTAAAAAATCAGACGCTGAAAAACAATATAAGAGTACGGACAAAGTTCGTGTAATTGTCGAAGTCGAGGGCGAGCCCGCAATTACATATGCAACAAAGCAAGGAAAGAAATTCGGTGCTCTTGCAAAATCAAAGCAGGAAGAGCTGAAAGCAAACGCTTTGAAGGAGCAAAAAGCGGTTAAAAACCAAATCGCTACTAAAAGCATCGGAATGAAATTCGAGCAGGAGTTTACAACTGTAGTCAACGGCTTCTCCGGAGAAGTTGAATATGGAAAGATCGCTTTGCTTGAAAAGTTAACAGGCGTTAACAAAGTAACGATCGCTCATGAATACGATCGTCCGGCTGCAGAACCTGAAATGAAATACAGTAAAGACTTAGTGGAAGCACGCGAGTCTTGGGATTTAGGCTATGACGGTGAAGGAATGATCGTAGGTATCATCGATACAGGGATCGATCCAAGTCACAGAGACATGATTCTAAGTGAAGATACAGTTCCTGCTTTAACAGAAGGTTCTGTAGGAGATGCTGTTTCAGACCTTAACTTGCCAGGAAAGTTTTACACAGAAAAAGTGCCTTATGGTTATAACTATATGGACGAAAATGAAGAAATTCTTGATTTAGGACCAGGTGCATCGATGCATGGAATGCACGTAGGGGGAACGGTTGGCGCAAATGGAGATGAAGAAAACGGCGGATTAAAAGGCGTGGCTCCCGAGGCACAGCTTTTAGCTCTGAAAGTTTTCGGAAATGATCCTGAAATGCCTTCTACATGGAGCGATATCTATGTGAAAGCAATTGATGATTCCATTCAATTGGGGGCAGATGTATTGAATATGAGCTTAGGCTCAACAGCATCATTCGTGCTGCCTGAAGATCCTGAGCAGCAAGCTATTGCAAGAGCAGTTGAAAACGGAGTGGTCATGTCTGTTTCTGCAGGTAACTCAGCTCATTTAGGAAACGGCTGGGCAAATCCTTATGCAAGCAATCCTGATGTGGGATTAGTTGGATCTCCGGGTCTTTCTTATGATTCCCTGCAGGTTGCTTCCATTGAAAACTCAACAATTGATCTTGATGCGATGAAAGTTCAAGTAGACGGCGCTGATTTTGGAACTATTGGGTACCAAAAACAGGACGGACCGAAATTCCTTGATAAATTCAAAGGTCAAAAGCTTGATATTGTGTATGTAGGAGATGGACAGCCTGCACAATATGAAGGGAAAGATGTAAAAGGTAAAGTTGTCTTTGCCGTTCGTACAGGGGGATATTTCTATGCAAATATCCAGAAAACGGCTGAAGCACAAGGCGCTGCCGGTGTAATCATCCGCGGATTGCCTGCACATGGCGACTATGTAAGCATGGCTTTAGACAAACCTTCGATTCCATTAGTTTCTTTAAGCATTGCAGATGGTAATGCCCTTGAAGCTCAAGCGAAGGAAGGCAAGAAACTTGAAGTGACATTTGGAGATGACAAAGTAGCTGCTCCAAATGCTGATGCAGGAAAAATGTCTGCCTTTACATCATGGGGAGTGACTCCTAATCTTGATTTCAAACCTGAAATCACAGCTCCGGGCGGAAAAATCTTATCTACATTCAATGATAATCAGTACGGAATTATGAGCGGAACGTCGATGGCTGCACCTCATGTGGCTGGAGGATCTGCGATTGTGCTTGAGCGCGTAGACGAGTTATTCAATTTAGAAGGTGCAGATCGTGTCCTTATGGCGAAAAACATCTTAATGAATACATCTCAGCCTGTTATCGATAAAGGATTGGTTAATGACGCTTTTAAATGGGAACTTCCTTATTCTCCTCGCCGTCAAGGTGCGGGATTAATGAAACTCTATTCTGCACTTAATACACCTGCAGTTGTAACAGAATCAAAAACAGGTGAAGGAAAAGTGGCATTGAAAGAAGTTGGAGATAAAGTGGAATTTTCGCTTGATCTTAAAAACTTCAGTGACAAAGCCGTTTCTTATGACGTAAAAGCAAATGTTCAAACGGATTTCGCCAATAAGGGATCTCTCGGATATGACTATGATGAGCTTGAAACACAACAATTACTAGATGCTGTTATTAAAGTAGACGGCAAGGACACTGCAAAAGTAGAAGTTGCTGCCGGGGAAACAAAAACAGTAAAAGTCACACTTGATACTGAAAATGCAAAAGTCTTAGGGGATGACTTTGAAACTCCTGTACCAGTGAAGGATGTCTTCAAAAACGGTTACTTTGTAGAAGGATTCGTGACATTCTCTGCTGAAGGTTTATCACAGCTTACCGTACCTTATGTAGGCTTCAATGGAGACTGGGGTAAAGCTCCAATTCTTGATGCGATGAACTTTGATGCTGAAAACGAAACTTTCTATGGGATTTCTGGAGTTGTAGCAAAGGATGGCGAAGACTTCAATTTCCTTGGATATGATGCGTTTAACGAAAAAGTTCCATTCGATGGAAGCAAAATTGCGATTTCTCCGAATGGCGACGGCAGCAATGACCAGTTAATACCGGTTCTTTCATTCCTGCGAAACGCTAAAGAGGTAAAATACAATGTTCTTGATGAGAACAAAAAACAATTGCGTACTATTCGCACGGAACTTGAGGTGCGCAAGCATTACTATGATGCAGGCTCAGGTTCAATGTACACGCTAAATCCTGCAAACCAATGGGATGGAAAGGTGAAAAACGCTCTTGTAAAAGACGGTCAATATTACTTTGAAATTGCTGCAGCTGTAGATTATGCAGGGAAAGCGCCTCAAAAGGTTCACGTTCCTGTTATCGTGGATACAGTTCAGCCAACTTTAAATGCCGAATTTAAAGATAATAAAGTAACATTTGGTGCAGCGGATGAGCGTTCAGGAGTTGCATACATTGATGTTCTTGTTAACGGCCAATCTGTCGTTGGCAAAGATAAAGAAGGAAATCCATTAACACTTGCGCCAACAACAACGGAATTCAAGCTTGAGAATCTTGTGACAGGTTCAACTGTAACGGTTCTTGCAGTAGACAATGCAGGCAACACATCTGCAAAAGAGTTCAAAGGTGTGAATGATGGGACAATTCCATCAATCATTGCCGAGCTTCCTGAAGCCCTCGGAACATATGATACGAATGAAGTTCCTGTAAAAGGCTATGTAACAGATGAGTCTAAAGTGACTAACTTCACGGTAGACGGCCAATCAGTTGAATTGAAATGGAATGCTGAAACAAAACGCTATGAGTTTGAAACGACTCTTACACTAGAAGATGGATTCCATAAAATCAGAATTGCAGGTTCAGATGAAGCAGGCAACGAAATTTCTTTCTTAAAGCAATTCTTCGTTGACACAACTGCACCTGAGCTATCTGTAAGTGCACCTGCAAGTGTAAGTGCTGCTGCAGAAAAAGCAACAATTACAACAAATGTTTCGGATAATTTTGATGAGCTTCGGGTGGCTGTTGACGGGGACGAGGTCTTCTACAACATGCTGAGAGAGCCATATGAAATGAGAGGCATTGAGAAAGAAATCAAGACAGAAGTTGCGCTTCAGCCGGGTGAAAACACATTCATGGTAGAAGCGACTGACTTAGCTGGCCACAAAACAGTTAAAGAAGTAAAAGTATACCGCGGAGATGATAAAGTTAGCCGCATCAGCGGAGAAAACCGCTATGAAACAGCAGCAGCCATCAGCTCTGGAGGCTGGGAGAGCTCTGAGCTTGTCTTCCTTGCAAAAGGACAGGAATTTGCTGATGCATTGGCAGGTGTACCGCTTGCAGCTCAATATGATGCTCCAATATTATTAACAGATTCAAAAGGGTTATCAGGAGCTGCAAAAGCTGAGCTTGAAAGGCTGGGTGCAGAAACAGTTGTGATCCTTGGCGGAACAAGCGCTGTTTCTGTAAAAGTAGAAGATCAATTAGAAAATATGGGTCTTGAAGTAGACCGCATCTTCGGTAAAGACCGATGGGCAACTGCCGCAGCAATTGCTAAAGAAGTCGCTCCGGATGGTTCAGAAGATGCAGTTGTTGTAAACGGAACAAGCTTTGCAGATGCTCTGGCTGTTGCTTCTTATGCAGGTCAGTACGGTATGCCGATCGTATTGTCTCAAAAAGATAAACTTCCTGCTGCATCAAGTAAGGTTCTTGAAGAACTGGGAGTTGAACATACATTGGTAGTCGGAGGCCAAGTGGCTCTGTCTGACAGTGTGTATAAAAAACTTCCAGATGCTGAAAGAGTGTATGGAAAAGACCGCTATGCAACAAGCGTAGCGCTTGCAGATTACTTTGAGCCATCATTAGATGTGGTATATGCCGCAACTGGGCAAAACTTTGCAGATGCATTGGCGGGAGCAGGATTAGCTGCTAAGCATGAAAGCGGAGTAATCCTTGTTGGCAAAACCTTATCTTCAGAAGTTAAAAATTTCTTCGGAGGCAATGAAATTGGACAAGTGAAAGTGTTTGGAGGAAAAGGGGCTGTATCTGATGAGGTCCTTACTGAGATTCATAAATTGATCCAATAAAAAATTCAATTACCTTCCAGCTGCTGGGCTTATTGGCTCGGCAGCTTCTTTTTGCTTATCTGACAAAAGATCTATGTCCTCTAATGCCTTAATGCCTAATTAGCGTTAATGGACATAATCTTATAAGAATGAGAGATTGCGGGTGCTATAATAGGAGAGTAGTAGCGAAAATTGTAGAAAAAGGGGAGTGAATGATGAAAAGCAGCAAGTCATGGGCACTGGGCGTCTTTCTATTTTTAATGCTCTTATTTGCCCCGAATACGGGTTTTGCTGAAAAAGTCCTTGTTATTGATCCTGGTCATGGAGGGAAATTCAGCGGTACATGCGGTTTAACTGGGAACACGACTGGTTTTTGCGAGAAAAAAGCCAATCTGATTGTGTCGCAAAAAGTGAGAGATTACCTTATAACTAGCGGCATTAAAGTTTATTTAACAAGAGATACGGATATGGAATTTGCACCATATTTGAAGAAAGCGGACGGTAGTACAGATGGCGGTGACTTCGATCTCAGAATGCAAAAGGCGAACAGTTTTGCAAAAGGAAATAATGATAACAGCGTATTTATTTCCATTCACCATAATGCTCATCCAAGCAACCCCTACGTAAAAGGATACGAAACCTACTTTTATAATGGCGTAGACCACGCTAAGGAAGAATATCCTCACGATCCCCTGCAAATCAGATACTTAGCAGATAATCAGCGTTTAGCAGGTGAAATTCATCCGGCTGTTTTAGCTAAATTAGGTTCAATCGACAGAGGAATTGCCGATGATCAAAGCTTCTATGTCATCCGCAATGCACAAATGCCTGCTGTCTTGGTGGAAATGGGCTACATGACCAATCGTGAAGAAGAAGCACGAATTAAAACGTCAGATTTTCAAAATAAGGCAGCTCAAGCCATCGCTTCGTCCGTCGTGAATTACTTTAAAGTCTATGAAGTATACGATTCCGGCAATCATAAATTATTAACGACGAAATCGAAGGATCAGGCGCTGCAATTTGCCAAAAAACAGACGAAACCAGTCAGAGTGTTTGATAAGTATGCTCAAAAAGATATCTATAAAACAAGCACTCTATATGAAGTGCACCACAGAACGAATGGAAAATTAGGAGAGTTCTATACATCAAGCGAAGCTATGGCTTTTGCACAACGCTACAGGAATACGAGACTAGTCTATAAAAGCAACGGCTTTACCCTTTGGTCGAACTTCCTGCCTAAAAAATATGATCTCTATGTAAATGGTGCAAAGAAAGCAGGCTACGTCGATTTTGAGCACGCACGTTACATTGCAGGAAAAAATGCGCCAAATGCGAGAGTTGTAAATAATATTTCAGGTGAAGTAGTATTCACAAATATCGCAAACGATAAAGTTACAAGAAAGCTGCCATTAACGAAATTAGTTGGTGCAGATCGTTATCAAACAGCAATCAATGTTTCTAAGAAAATGTATCCTGCAGGTTTTGCAGACAGTAAACCGGATAAAACCATCATTATTGCAACAGGCACAGGATATGCTGATGCATTATCAGCAGGTCCCCTATCAAGAAAGCACGGGGCAGCGCCAATCCTTTTAGTAAAAGGAACTGGAATGGATTCTTACATAACAAATGAAATCACCCGTCTAAAAGCAAAAAAAGCGATCATCATTGGCGGTGAGGGTGCCGTCTCTAAAGGTATTGCCGCACAGCTTCAATCAATGCATCTGACGGTTGAAAGAGTAAGCGGAGCGAATCGTTTCGAGACAAATCAGCTTATTCTAAATCAAATCGGAAATGTAGATGGCTACTTTGTCACATCAGGACGAAACTATGCGGATGCTCTTGGCACAGCGCCTATAGCTGCTCAGAAAAACTGGGCCATTATGCTGTCCGATACAAATAGTCTTTCAAGTGAGGCAAGAGTGAAACTTAAAGGCAAGCAGGCTCTTATTCTTGGAGGAAATAGCGTTCTCACTTCAAATATTGATACTCAGGTAAAAAATGCAGCTCCAGCAAGCTATGCACGTTTAGCTGGTAAAGACCGCTATGAAACACTTGCAAAAGTACTGTGGCGTTTTGATCCATATCTAAACTCAGATTCTATTTTAGTATCAACCGGAGCAAACTTCCCGGATGCATTAACAGCAGCACCTTTATCATTAGTGACAAAGGCACCGCTGATCCTGGCAGGTTCAACGTTTAACAAATCCCTGGAAACATACATCATGGAATATGGCGGCAAGCATCATATGAAGGAAGTTACGCTTATCGGCGGAGCTGTACCTGATGTGATAACAGGCGAGATTTTCAACAGAGTAAGATAATTCAGATTGATTCGGGCCCACATAAGCCCGAATCTTTCTTAAGTTAAGGATGATTAAAATGAAAAAAATGCTGTCTGTTTTTTCTCTAATTCTCTTATTTTTAGCAGGATGTGCAGCAAGTGAAGAAGAGGCAGGAAAGCAAGAGGAGCAGAAAGAGAAGAAAGCTTCAGTGACTGAACCTATTGATAAAGAAGAACCAGTTAATAAAGAGTCTGATCAAACTCAAACATCGTCAAAAGAAGAACCTGATCAAGAAAAGGCAGAAGAAAATGATCAGAATTCAAAAGGTGAAACAGAAGTAAGTTCAGAAGAAAAAACGGAAAAGCCTAAAGAATCTCCAGAAAATACCGATAAAAAAATGGAGAGTGAACAAAGTACGGCAGGTCCATTTTTGGAATATCGTCCTGAGACGGGAGCAAAAAAACAATTTAAAGAAGGCGGTGTCGTTTTACTCACAGAAAATGTAGTGGCAGCTAATGAAGAGTTTGTTCAAATTGCCCTGACATTGGGTGACTCAACAACCACTCAAATTTTTAAATGGACAGGTTCCGAAATTACCCTCGTATATGAGGAGCGTGATCTGCAGGATCATTCTGTCAGCCTGCTGGATTCATTTGAACCGAATATGAATGAAAAGCTGCTGGGCGATGGTGCGGATTGGAAACTGCTTGAAAAATCAGCTGCAGTTGAAACAGATTACGGAAAACTGAAAAATGTTTTCGTCATTCAGAAAATATCAAATGAAGTAGTAGACGAGGAAACCATTTTCACAAGATATTATGCTCCTAAACTCGGACTCGTAAAAGAAGATTTCGAACTTACCGGAGAAAATGGGTACAAGGGTGAGTCAAGTTTGTCTTCTGTGGAATAAACTGCTAATGCTAGAAGCTCTCAATCTATCATAGCGGAGGAACTACTTTTGAATAAGGCTTTTATGTCAATTGTTGCATTAACTCTATTCTTTTTGTTTGCGGAAGAAAATGCGTTTGCTGCTAATAGTAATCCTTCAGAAGTGTCTGTTAATCTCAAACACTATGTCGGCAATGCCAAGGAAGTGACGGTATTGGTTGAAGGTGAATACTATTTGTCCGGAGAAAATGATTTTAAATTAAAAGAAGGCAATACCTATAAAGTCAAAAATGAAAATGGCGCATTGGTCTTGTATAATGGCAGCGTTAAGAAAAAGACTCTAAACAGTTCTGCAGCGTTTATGCCTGCAAAATACGGTACAGGAAATTATATGAAGATCAATGGCCGTTCTTATTTAGGCACGATGAAATTCAAGGTTGAAAACAGTCAATATGTCCGACCGGAAAATGAGCTGCCTCTTGAAGATTATTTAAAAGGGGTTGTACCGGGCGAAATGCCTGCAAGCTGGTCTGTTGAGGCATTAAAAGCTCAAACTGTAACAGCTAGAACGTACGCATTAAAAAGAATGAACCAAACGATTGATGATACGGTGAGCTTTCAAAAATATGAAGGGTATATTTGGACATCTTCCCTTTATAACAATACGAATGAAGCGGTAAACCGCACAAAAGGCCAAGTTCTGAAGATAAATGGGAGCTTGATTGACGCACTGTACAGTTCAAGCAACGGCGGAAAAACAGAAAATAATGCAAATGTATGGACGAGCGGAACACCGCTTTCTTATTTCCCTGCAAAAAATGATCCGTATGATCCTAGAGTAAGCTGGACAATCAGAATGAACGAATCACAAATTGACCCGGCATTGCTTGATTTAACAAAGCCAGGCTATTGGTGGGGAACGGTCAAAGAAAAAGACGCAAAGTATTCAAACAATATTAAGACTTGGTTAAAAACAGACAAAAACTTCACTGGCAAAGACCTCAAAATTGTTAAAGTGACGAAGCTTGCTGTTTCTAATGAAAAAACAAGCGGAGATCGACGTAAAACAGGAAGCTACCGCATTGAATTTTATGTCAAAAATGCAAATGGCACCTATCAAATGAAAGACGGCAAGATTGAAACCGTCGTTAAAGAAGGTACAAACGTTAACGTCTCTACCCTTCGCTCTATGTTCGGCACTGTGGATTTCAAAAGTCATCTGATTGATTCGCTGACATATGAAAAAGGTGTCTATACGTTTAATGGCCGAGGGTTTGGCCATGGAGTCGGAATGAGCCAGTACGGCGCAAAGGCAATGTCCGATCAAAACCAAAACTACATGGAAATCACCAATTTCTATTACCCTGGCACAAACTATGATAATTATATCGATCAAGCCGTTGAAGAAATTGAAGGCGAAGATCGCTATGAAACAAGTGCAGCCATTGCCGAGTTCGGCTGGTCATCTGCAAACACGGTCTTTATCGGCAGAGGAGACAACCCGGTAGATGCATTAACGGGAAGCGTCCTTGCAAAGAAATACAACGCACCACTGTTATTATCAAATCCTAATCAATTATCTGAGTCAGTTAAAAAAACATTAGCGAATCTGAATCCTGCATCCATCTATATTCTTGGCGGCAAATCAGCTATCTCGGACGCAGTTGAAGCCGAACTTAAGGCAATCGCTGCAAATGTTCACCGCATCAGCGGTTCAACACGGTATGATACGGCAGCTGCTGTGGCAAAACAAGCAGGCCACTCAGGCTCGATCTTTATCACATCCGACAGCAGTGACTCACCGGATGCTTTATCGATTGCATCGTATGCAGCTGCTGAACAGATGCCGATTCTTTACACAAAAACTTCTGCTGTTCCAAAAGCAGTAACGGATTTTATAAGAGGCAGCGGTGTACGCAAAGTAACGAT
Organism: Metabacillus hrfriensis; assembly: GCF_030127205.1. Classification (NCBI taxonomy): domain Bacteria; kingdom Bacillati; phylum Bacillota; class Bacilli; order Caryophanales; family Bacillaceae; genus Metabacillus; species Metabacillus hrfriensis. Next base: position 4,705,864 of record NZ_CP126116.1, on the reverse strand, counting down.
TGTCGGCGGCGAGACAGCAGTCTCAGCAAGCGTTCAAACACAGCTTGAGGCTTTAGTAGGTCCAGGCAATGTTGATCGCGTTTACGGAAAAAACCGCTACGAAACCAGCGTGAATATCGTGAAGAAATACAATCTGGACAATCGCAAAGTCTTCTTTGCAAGAGGTACAGAATTTATTGACGCACTTCCTGGATCCGTACTCGCAGCGAATAATCGCGCACCAATAATTCTAGTGGAAAAAGATACAGTTCCAGTGCCTGTCGCAAGTTACATTTATGATCACATGACATTCATTCCGCATATTCATTACCTTGGCGGAAAAGGAGCCATCTCAGAGCAAACTCGCAGCAGTCTGCAAAACTGGTTTCTTCAATAAAAGTTATTAATAAAAACTGGCCCTAAAATCGTTGAAAAGCGAATTAGGAGTCAGTTTTTTTATTCTTTCAGAAATGATGCCGTTTTTTAATAATGTTGAGGCCTAGCTCAAATCTTTCTTACTATACGAAAAGCTATCTAACTATCCGGAACGGAACCGGGATCTTCCTATCGGAAAGGCCGATCTCATTATCCGAAACAAACCCGGACTGATCTGCCGGGTCATTATCTGCCATGCCTGCGCTGAACGAGGCGATTCCGGTTTTCGTGCTGTCCAGCTCCACCTCCTAACTCCTCGGCCAGAACGGCTCCGCCAGTAAAGGCAAAAAGCGCCTTTTCTGTCGGATCCTTATCTGTCTGTCGGAGCTAAACAGTCGGTTCCGCATTTCGTGTTTACCAAACATTTATAAAACGTTAAAGGAATAGACTGTATAGATGTTGTAATATAAGGAGAGAGACTTTTGACATAATCAGGGGGTAGACACATGTATGTGAAAAAAGCGATCATACCGGCTGCGGGTTTGGGAACAAGGTTTTTGCCTGCTACGAAGGCCCAGCCTAAAGAAATGCTTCCTATAGTTGATAAACCTACCATTCAATACATCATTGAAGAAGCGGTTGCTTCCGGAATTGAAGATATCTTAATTGTTTCAGGACGAGGAAAAAGGGCGATTGAAGATCATTTTGATAAATCCTATGAACTTGAAGAGACCCTAATTAAAAAAGAGAAATGGGATTTGCTCAGCAAGGTCCAGGGCATTTCAGAGCTTGCCAATATTCATTACATTCGTCAAAAAGAGCCTCTTGGTCTTGGGCATGCCATTTATTGCGCCAGAAGATTCATCGGCAATGAACCTTTCGCTGTTATGCTTGGAGACGACATTGTTCAGTCTGACGTTCCTTGCTTAAAGCAGTTAATTGATGTTTATGATCGATTTCAAAGCACGGTAATCGGAGTGCAGAATGTGAAGCCTGAAGATGTTTCGAAGTATGGAATTGTAAGCTATGATCAACAAGAAAAAAAGGCTGACAATGTTTATAAAGTGAAAGATTTAGTAGAGAAGCCAAAACGGGAAGATGCCCCATCTAATACAGCTATTTTAGGACGATATATCCTGCGTCCAGAAATTTTTGATATTCTCGCAATGCTTAAACCTGGTTCGGGCGGAGAAATTCAATTAACAGATGCTTTAAAAGAGCTTGCCCATAAAGAAGAAGTAACGGCATATCATTTCATCGGCAAAAGATATGATGTCGGAGACAAGCTTGGCTTTATTCAGGCGACAATTGATTTTGCCATGGATAACGATGAGCTGAGAGAAGATATTCTGCAGTACATAAAAAATAAAGTGGCAAATAGTTAGAGAGAGGTCAGGGGATTATGCAGTGAGAATATCAGTTGCTGGAACTGGATACGTCGGGCTGGTCACGGGTGTATGCTTAGCTGAGATCGGCCATAAGGTAACGTGTGTGGATATCGATGTTAAGAAAGTCGCACTGCTGAATAATGGAGTGTCTCCTATTTATGAACCGGGTCTAGAGGAATTAATGAAGAAAAACGTTCAAACAGGAAGGTTGGCTTTTACAGCAGATTCAAGCTCTGCGTATGGGGAAAGCGAAATCATCTTCATTGCTGTCGGGACGCCTGAAAATGAGGATGGTTCTGCTAATTTGACTTATGTTGAAGCGGCTGCTGTTCAAATCGCTGAACAGATTCAAAACGATGTGATTATCGTCGTTAAGAGCACTGTTCCCGTCGGCACGAATGAACATATTCTTGAGATTGTTAATCAGCATAAGCAGCCATCGATCCATGCGGAAGTCGCTTCTAATCCTGAATTTCTCAGAGAAGGCTCTGCTATCCATGATACTTTTCACGGAGATCGCATCGTCATTGGATCACGCTCGGTGTTTGCTGGGGATACGCTTGAAGAAATCTATAAACCGCTTGGTATTCCTGTAGTACGGACGGATATAAGAAGCGCTGAAATGATTAAATATGCGGCTAATGCATTTTTGGCTACAAAAATCAGCTTTATCAATGAAATTGCCAACATCTGCGAAAAATTAGGTGCGGACATTGAAGATGTGGCAGAAGGCATTGGCAAAGACGCCAGAATTGGATCACAATTTTTAAAGGCCGGAATCGGATATGGCGGCTCATGTTTTCCAAAAGATACGAAAGCGCTCGTCCAGTTAGCGGGCAATGTGCAGCATAAGTTTGATCTGCTGAATTCAGTCATTACCGTAAACAATCGCCAGCCGCTAAAATTAATCGAGTCTGCCAAAAAGCATTTAGGTTCTCTTGAAGGTAAAAAAATCGCTCTTCTCGGTTTAGCCTTCAAACCTAATACAGATGATGTCAGAGAAGCTGCTTCGCTTGTGATTGCGAAGGAGCTGGTTAAGGAAGGTGCGGTCGTGACAGGGTATGATCCGATTGCTCTGAATGAAGCTCGGAAGGTTTTAAAGGAATCGATCACATATAGTGACAATCTTGCTGAAGCAATCACGAATGCGGACGCTGCTTTTATTGTGACCGAGTGGGATGAAGTCTGTACGGTTCCTATGAACATCTATAAGGAAAAAATGAGCAGCCCAATCCTGATTGATGGAAGAAACATCTATCGGCTGAGAGATATTCCTGAATGGATGACCTATGTATCCGTCGGACGCAAAGAGATGATCAAAACGAACTAATGAGGGCTGTTCTTAAGTGTTGAATCACACTTGAGGACAGCTTTTTTCTATTTTTTTCTCCCAAACCTCCAGATACTGTCCAAAATCGGAAAATACTTGCCGGAATAGCTTTTTTACTTGCTGTACCAAATGAAATACTGGCCGATTGCATCACTTTACTTTCTTTTTTTCAACTATCTCCAAATTAACATCCATACATTTTTTTCTAAATAACCCTAAAGATTTCCCGGATTCACTCGATATATAAGCTGAGCAGGCTGTGCGGAAAGTCCCGGGCAGTTGTGCCAGTTTACAAACATCCGGGAGGAAATAATTGAATGAAAAAGCTTTTAACCAGTGTGATTGCCGTTTTTTTACTTGCTGCAGGAATGATTGAATTTTGGACGCCTCAAAAAGCAGAAGCCTCAACTGTTCACTTTACATACTATGCGAAAAATGAGTTTGAATCTCGGACCGGCCCTGGAGACCGCTTCCCAAAAGCCGGAAGAGTCGAATTTCAAACAGCCTTTAAAGTGAAAAAAGGCGGAATCAAAGGCGGTTGGGCGGAAATTCAGCTAAGCGGAAGAACCATGTATGCAAAGGCTGAAGATATTACGAATAAAAAGCCTTCACAGCCAGTTTGCTTTAACTATTACACCAAGGAACCTGTGAGTTTTTACGGAGGAAGAGGGACTCAGTCGAAAAGATACGGTTCAATTGCAGAGGATGCTGTCATTAAGGTTGCTAAAGGAACGGTTCTGAATGGCTGGGTGGAAATCCATCATAAAGGAACAAAGTATTATGCTGATTACTCAAAACTGACATCAGCACAGCCAGTATTCTTTACATACTATGCCGTTAAAGATTTCACTTTATATAATGAGAGAAATACAAAAACACCAAAGACGAAAATTGCGCCAGGTTCTGTTGTGAAAGTTAAACAAGGCAGTGTCATCAAAGGCTGGAGCAGAATCGAATACAATGGAGTTAAAGGGTATGCACCATACAGCAGCATCTCCAGTAAGCCTAAATATTTCACTTATTACGCAAATAAAAACACTAGCATTTACAGTTCGAAAAGCACAGCTTCTTCAGTACTTGCTAACTTGACAAGAAATGGTCAAATGAAAATCAGACAGGGCGGCATTTCAAATGGATGGGCTGAAGCCGATTACAATGGCAAGACAGGATATTTAAAATCATCAGATATTGTAAATAAGCCAGTTGCTGCAGAAGAAATTACACCCGAGGAACTAAAGTACTATGTACGCGAGAACTTGAGTCTTCGCTCTCAAAAAAGTACAAGCTCTTCCATCATCCTGACAATCCCGCAAGGAAAAGAAGTTAAAGTGCTGAATCCCTCAGAGCTTAAGGATGATTGGGCATCGGTTATGTTTAATGGGAAAACAGGATATGTCTCAGCCAAATATCTAACCCTCGAGCCTATAGCTAAAGAAACAGAGCTGAATAAAGTGATTGTTCTCGATCCTGGTCACGGAGGAAAAGATCCGGGAGCTATCGGGAATGGCCTGCAGGAAAAAGATATTACCCTTGCAGTCGGAAAGCTAACAGCGGATAAGCTTAAGAAACTGGGCTACGACGTTCATATGACCCGAACAGATGACACTTACCTTTCTTTAAATGAACGCACCGATTTCTCATACAGCAAAAGCGCCGGCGTATTTGTCAGCATTCATATGAATTCAAGCACAGCTCCCTCGGCCAATGGAACGGAAACTTTTGCAACAAACGGCAGCTCAAGCTTTAGTACGGCATCCATGACGGATAAAGAAAAAGCGGACAGTGCAAAGCTTGCAGCCTTTATCCAGTCAAGATTGGTTAAGGCGTTAGATACGAGAAATCGTGGAATAAAGGAAGAAGCTTTTTATGTCATTGATAAAAATTATACGAGATCTGTCCTGATTGAAATGGGCTTCATTTCGAATAAAAATGATGCTTCTATCTTTAAAACAAACGATGGCAAGGATGGAGCAGCTGAGGCTATTGCACAGGGAATTAACGACTTCTATCAATGGAAGAAAAATAACTAATACCTTAAGCCTGCAATCTTCGTTTTTGATTGCGGGCTTTTTTTATGGTTGTTAACGAAAGACACTTTTCGATATAATAAGTAGGGCCTTACAGAATACATAGAATAATTCTGCAAAAACTACAATTAAAGAGAATAGAAATTACGTCATTGCCATTTCACATAGCTAATTGGAGGAGTTTCTTTGAGTAAACTTATTATAGATCGTGTTAATGAAGCATATTATGGAGCTTTAGGAACAGATTTCAGCAAGAAAACAAGAGAGCGCATAAATTGGATTGTTACACATGTCTTAGGCAGCAAAGTGCTTGATATTGGTTGCTCACAGGGTATAAATGCCATACTATTAGGTCGGGAAGGCAAAAAAGTAGATGGAATCGATATCTCTCATGAGTCAGTAGAATATGCAAAAACAGAGCTTGGTAAAGAACATCCGTCAGTACAAGCCTCCGTTTCATTTAAAGTTTCTAACTTTATGACAGACCAAGATATAGACACTAATTACGATACAATTTTACTTACAGAAGTTCTAGAACATATCAGTGACCCAGATTCTTTTTTAAAGAAAACGGTGTCACATTTAAAGCCGGGCGGAAGATTAATCGTAACCGTTCCTTTTGGCATTAATGATTTTATAGATCATAAACGTACTTATTATTACTCATTATTAGCTGAACAATTAGGTGCTCATTTCAAAATTGAATCCTTTGAGTATTTGGGAAGGTGGACAGGTGTAATTTGCACAGCTGTTCAAGAAAATAATCAATCTTTTTATACAGCAGAAAACACGAAGCAATTAGAGCAGGGTTTTTATTGGCTGGAAAGAGATTATATGCAGCGCATCGGAACGCTTGCTGGTCAAGCTGCGAAAAATGAAAAAGAACTAAAAGAATTAGAAAAAGTGAAAAAATCATCTGAAAAAATAGAAGTGTTATACGAAGAGCTGAATAGGCAGATAGCTGAAAAGGATGAATACATCCGTCAGCTGCAAATTGAAACGGTCGAGGTGCTTAATCGTGAAGAAGAAGCATTGAGAGCTGCACTGGCCTATTCAAACAAAATTGAAGATCTGAACAGAAAAGTAACGAATCTGGAGCATCGCTATAATGTTCTGAGAAAATCCCGATTTGGCAGAGTTCAATTAAAATATTGGGAATTAAAGAAAAAAATAGCCGGAAGAGGTAAGAAATAATGCTTAAAGTGGAAATACTCAAACGTTTAGAGAAAGTCCGACTAACACGAGCTATGAAAATGGGGTATGACATTGAAAAGGAACATGTCCGAAAAAATGACAAGCCTCTTTATGATAAAGGAATCAGCATTATTTTGCCTACCTACAAAGGTGAAAATGTCATTGTTAAATGCTTAAAATCCCTTGCTGATCAGACCCTTGATGCTGCATTATTTGAAGTCATTGTTGTTATCAACGGAGAAAAAGACCGCACGGAAGACCTGATCAATCAGCTGATTTCTGAAAGAAACCTGACAAACATCCGAGTCATTGCAATGGATGAAGCAGGAGCATCAATCGCAAGAAACAAAGGAATTTCACTTGCTTCACGTGAATACTGCACATTCCTTGATGACGACGATTATCTGTCAGAGAATTTTCTAGAAGAAATGTACAAGCAGGCAAAGCCGAATTCCGTGGTGATTTCTCAAATTTTTAACGTTGAGCCAGACGGGAATGTACAATCCTCCAATCCAATTAATCGCCAGATTTTAAAATCGGTTATCAGCAAGCAAAGTCCCTACATGAAGCTTCATACCGTCTTAACCATCAACGCATGTAAGCTGATTCCGACTTTATATGTACAAAAGTACAAGTTTGATGAAAGTCTGCAAAGCGGAGAAGACGTTGTATTCTTCTCGGAGCTTCTTATTAAAAATGACTTGGAATTTGTTGTAGCGCCAATAACCAAAAAGGCAGTTTATTACAGAACGCTTAGAGAAAACTCTATTTCCAGACAAGCTATGACGTTTGACTTTAATGTGAGACAGCGTGCCGCTTGTATTGCGAAACTGAATGAACTTCTGCAGATTCCTGATATTTCTCATGGAAAACGCGATTTTGTCGAGCGGAAAATAAACGCACAAAGTTCGTTCATTGTAAAATACTATGAACAGCATAAGGATGAATACGACCGGATTATTGAAGAAGTTTCATCCAAAAGACTAACTTACTTCCCGTACCATCTGCTTAACAAGGATAAGGTAGAACAATTGGTCGTTTCTTATTGCTTCCCGCCTTATAACGACACAGCCGGAAACGTTATGGCGAAACGTATGAGGGAAGCAGGCAAGGTATCTGATGTTATCTATAATACAATGGACAAAGTCCGCACAAGAAATACATCATTGAACCAAATGGTGGATGATTTAATTCATACTAGGCTTGCAATCAACTCACCTTCAAGCTTTTCTCACTGGGCCCATATAAAAACGTTTGTAGACATGGGCATGAAAGGCGCAGACGAATTGGTTGAGAAAAATGGTGTTCATAAGCAGGTGTTCAGCCGTGCAATGTGGGCTGCCTCCCACTTTTTAGCGTATGAATACAAAAAGAAATATCCGCAAACGAAGTGGATTGCTGAGTTTTCAGATCCTTTAATCTATGACATTGAAGCGAAGAAACGCCTTGTTGATATCACAGATCAGGGGTATCTAAAACAGCTGGAAGCAGGTGTGAAGAAAGCGGGATACCCTTCACCAAACGACAGCAGTTTGTTCGTATGGTGTGAATATCTTCCGTATATCTTTGCGGATGAATTAATTTTCACCAACAAAAATCAGTTCCAATATATGATGGACATGTTCCCGATTGAGGAAATCAAGTCAATCATTAAGCAAAAAGCTGTCATAGAGCCGCATCCGACACTGCCTGAACGTTATTATCATATGGAAGAGTTTAATTATCCTCTGCTTTCGGATGACCATGTAAATGTTGCCTATTTCGGTAATTTTTACAGCAAGAGAAACTTGAACGATCTGTTCTCAGGGTTAAAAGAAGCGAATGAGGATACACAGCGCAAAGTGCTTATCCATGTATTTACCGCTAAACCGACAGATCTCGAGGATCAGCTAAAAGATGATCCGCTTGAAGATTCCATTATTGTCAATGGCTTTGTCGACTTCTATACGTTCCTGAATCTGTGCACAAAATTTGACTGCTTAGTTGTTAATGACTCAACTACGAAAGACAATAAGCCTATAAATCCTTACCTGCCTTCAAAACTTAGTGATTATAAAGGCAGCGGCACTGATATTTGGGGTGTGTATGAAGAAGGAAGTATTTTAGGCCAAAGTGACGGCATTACCTACTTATCACCTCTTGACGATGCGAAAGCAGCTGCAGGCGTTTTTGAAAAAATGGTTTCAAAAAAATTTCCCAGGCGCAGCTGACAATGAAGTCAGCAATATAGTGCCTAAGACCGGGGTTGTTTTTGAAAGGAGCTGGATGAAAACGATGGAGACAGCGAATCATCAGATGACGGGCACAGATAAAGACGAATGTGAACGTTTGAGCCAATTAGCAGACCGTCTGATTCAAGATAAGAAGGAAATGGAAAAGGAATTCAAGGAAATTCTGGCAGCAATTGCCGATGACATTGAATCCCGCGAAAACCTGGGTCAGCTCATCAAAAAACAGGAAGCTGCAGGATTAAAGGCAGCTGGTCTATCCATTGAGTCGATTTCAGCAGGTCAGGAAGAGCAGAAAAAGCTTTTAGAAGAAAAAGACCGGACAATAAATGAGCTCAGAACGAAATTGACAAGACTGCAAAATTCCAAACTTGGAAAATTACAATTGAAATATTGGGAACTGAAACGCAGAAAATAGAGGTAAGTCTCAAATTTTTTATTTGAGGACGGGAGGGGACAGTCTTGATAACAAAAGAGCCGGTTAAAACGGATTCCTTTTTTGATAAATGGCCCAAAAAAACAACGTCAAGCTTTGATGTACAGATAGAGGGCAGTGACCGTCTGGATATTAAGATCACTCAGCTTAAGAAAGACGCCAATCCGATCATCCTTTACTACAATAAAAGTAATAAAGTTGACCGCAGCTTGAACGCTGAGTACACGTATATTGCTAAAATAGACGGAAAAACGTACAGCGGCGTGCAGGTTCAGCAGGTTATCGTCGGTTATGACAAAGATAACAATAAGGTGTATGTTCAGTACAATCCATTAGGCAGTGAAATGAACCTGAGCTTTCCGAAAAATGTAGCCAGCTATTCATTAGGGCTTAGGCTTTCAGGAACCGGAGAAGCGGTGATTACGGATTTTTCTGTTTCTGCCTACAATGTTCCGACTGAAGAAAGCCAGAAGGAATTGTTTTTGAGATATCCTGAGGCGGATTACCTGATTGTGACAAATGTTTATCCTGAAAAGAACACGTACTACCAAAATATGTTCGTGCATAAACGGGTGCTTGCGTATAAAGAGAACGGAATTAATGCAGCCATTTACCGGCTGAATACGTCACCTGCAAGCATTGCTCATTATGTATATGATGGTGTACCTGTCTTTATAGGCGGGGAAGATGCGCTTACGAACCTTTTAAATGCAAAGCCCTACAAGAAAGTATTATTTCACTTCATAAATGAAAGAATGTACAGAGCTGTCAGAAAGTCAAAAGCCCGTTATACTCCGAAACTTATCTGGGTTCACGGGTTCGAAACAACAAAATGGTACCGCCGCTGGTTTAATTTCTACCAAAGCACCAAAGAAATACGCAAAAGCCTTGAGTATGCGAAAAGGAACCAGGAGCAGCTTGACTTTATGGCGGATCTTTATACGGCAAAAGATGACGATATTAAATTCATCTTCGTCTCAAAATGGTACAAAGAAAATGTTGCTGAAAAAGATACAAATACGATCATTAAAAACTACAGCATCATCCACAATGCAATTGATGATGAATTGTTTAATTATGTAGAGAAACCAGAAGAGCAAAGAATGCGAATTTTAACCATCAGGCCGTTTGCTTCAAGGACGTATGCGAATGATTTGACCGTAAAAGCCATTCTTGAGTTAAAAGACAAGCCGTTTTTTAATGATCTTACCTTTGACATCTACGGTCAGGGACCGTTGTTTAATGAAGTGGTTGAGCCAATCAGAGACATTCCGAATGTTCATCTTCATAACTATTTCTTATCTCAGCAGGATATAGCTGAACAGCATAAGTCACATGGCATCTTTTTAAGCCCGTCGAGAATGGACTCTCAAGGTGTTTCCCTTGGAGAGGCGATGTCGAGCGGATTGGTGCCTGTAACATCCGGTGTATATGCCATTCCTGAATTCATAGATGATTCTTGCGGATTTTTAGCTGAAAGCGAGGACTATAAGGGTCTTGCCGAAGCCATTGAATACCTTTATTATCACCCGAAAGCCTTTTTGCAAAAATCCGAAGAAGCTGCACATATCGTCAGGTATCAATGCGGAAAAAACAAAATGATTCAGGCAGAACTTAAAGAAATAACAGAAACGAAAAATGAGAAAGTTCTCTTAGAGCAGCCGTAACTCAAATCATTGACATGCTGTTTTCAAAGCTGTACTGTTGTATGAGAGAAATTTTTTGAACAATCAACTGGAGGAGAATTCACATGAAGATCGCAACACTTGGTCTTGGTTATATTGGACTGCCAACTTCTATAATGTTTGCAAAGCATGGCGTAGACGTGCTTGGTGTAGATGTTCAGCAGCAAGTTGTTGATTCATTAAACCAGGGCAAAATTCATATCGAAGAGCCTGGTCTGCAGGATGCATTAGAAGAGGTTATGGCATCTGGCAAATTCAAGGCAGCAACGAAGCCTGAAAAAGCAGATGTATTCATTATTGCTGTTCCAACTCCAAATAAAGATGATCAATATAAATCTGTAGATTTAAAATATGTTTTAAGTGCTGTTGAAATGATGATTCCTTACTTGGAAAAAAACAACACGGTTATTGTTGAATCAACAATCGCTCCGCGTACAACGGACGATCATGTAAAGCCGCTGCTTGAAAAACATGGCTTTACGATCGGGGAAGATATCTTCTTAGTACATTGCCCAGAGCGCGTGCTTCCTGGACAAATTATGCACGAATTAATTCACAATAACCGCATCATCGGCGGTGTGACAGAAGCTTGTAAAAAAGCCGGAGCAAAAGTATACAGCACATTTGTTGAAGGCGAGCTTATTTTAACAGATGCTAAAACAGCGGAAATGTCCAAACTTATGGAAAATACATTCCGTGACGTAAACATTTCACTTGCAAATGAGCTTGTAAAAATCTGTACTGAGCTTGATATCAATGCACTTGATGTAATCGAAATGGCAAACAAGCATCCGCGTGTAAACCTTCATCACCCTGGACCGGGCGTTGGCGGACATTGCTTAGCTGTTGATCCGTATTTCATCGTTGCTGAAGCTCCTGAACAGGCGAAGCTTATCTATCAGGCACGTGATATCAACGTTTCTATGCCTTCATTTGTTGTAGAAAACGTATCTAAAATGCTTGGCGGCTTAGACGATAAAAAAATCACTGTATTCGGTCTGACATATAAAGGAAACGTAGACGACATCCGTGAAAGTCCGGCAATGGATATCTACCAGCAGTTAAAAATGGCTGGTGCAAACGAAGTGATCGCTTACGACCCGCATGTTCAAAAAGACTGGGTAGAAAAAGACCTTAAAGCAGCAGTTAACGATTCTGATCTTGTTTTAGTTCTGACAGATCACAACGAATTCAAATCAGTCGATGCTGCTGACTTTGCAGGCATGAAAACAAAGAGAATTTTTGACACGAAAAACATTGTAAAAGAGTGCCCGGAAGAGATCACTTATATCAACTTCGGAAACCTTTATAAATTTGTAAAGTAAGTCAAAATTGAATCTACAATGGACCATATTCGTTTATGGTCTTTTTTTATTCTGCCGTAAGGTTTTGGGATGCGAAATTTAGGGGTAATCTAGACAGATAATAGAGGGGAATTCTATTTTTGCTGGTTCTGGTCATGCGCTGGAAAAGGACACGTTTAGCATGTAAAGGAGCTTTCTGCGGCTGCCTGATTTTGCCGTTTGAGCAGTTGCGTGATTACCCTATTACAGAGTTTCAGCTGTTAAAAGGCATATACCCATTCCTGCGGTTACTCAATCTCAAGTTTTAACCTGCTGAGGGTTATTATTCAGAGCAATAGAGCAGCATCTGTCATACAATGGTTTCCGCAAAGTACAGCCGGTTTCTATTAGACGTTTTTAATTCGTGTCAATCCTTTTACAATTTGGAGTAAAACTTGAAAGGTGATTTAAGTAAGTATATTATTATTAAGGTGCAACATTTTGCTAGTTAGGAGAACATCTTATGCTATTAGATACAATAAAAACCATAAAAAACAATAAAGACTTAATATATCACTTGACTACTTCAGACTTTAAAGCAAATAACTCAAGGACATATTTTGGTTTTCTATGGTGGATTCTTGATCCGATTTTTTATATGGCAATTTTCTACTTATTAGTCGTTGTCATACTTGATAGAGGCACGCCAGATTATCCAGTCGTCATCTTTACTGGTTTAATTCCTCTGAAATTTTTTACTGCTGCTTTAGTAGATGGAACGAATTCCATCTCCTCCAAAGGGAATATTCTGCAGCAGGTGTATGTACCGAAAATTATTTTTATATTGGTCCGCTTGCTTGTTAACTGTATTAAATATTTGATAAGTGTAGTCGTTCTCTTTTTGTTTTTGGCTATTTACGGTATCGACTTTACTTGGAACGTGCTGTATTTCCCGCTCATCTTTGTCCTGAATGCATTTTGTTTGTTGGGGCTTATGATTTTCTTGGCACATCTTGGCGTCTTTATCCGCGATGTGAAAAACATGATGCAGTATATTACAAGGACTATGATGTATCTGTCCCCTGTATTGTTTGAATTGAAGACCGTTCCGGAAAAATTAATTCCGCTGCTTTATCTGAATCCTTTAACGACTTTTATAGAATCATATCGGGACATTCTGGTGTATGGAAAACCTCCAGAGTTCATGCCGCTGGCTATCTTAACCATTCTTTCAATGGCCGTTTTATATTTAGGCATCCGCTTGCTGAACAAAAATGAAAAAGAATATGCTAAGGTGATTTAATTGAGTGAAAATATAATTGAAGTAAAAGATCTTTGGGTTTCGTACCCGGAGCATACAGAAAAACCATTAAAAAAACTAATCAGTGTTCATAAAAAAGAGGACCGGTTCTGGGCGCTGAAGGGTCTGAACTTCGAAGTGAAAAAAGGCGAGGTTCTTGGCGTAATCGGCCGAAACGGTTCTGGTAAAAGTACGCTCTTAAAGCTGCTCAGCGGCCTGATTTCTCCCGATAAAGGCGAATTCAGCATCATGGACGAGGAGCATCCAGTTCTTCTTTCATTGGGAGCGGGATTTCAGCCTGAGCTGCCTGGGATTGAGAATATCTATCTGAATGGCCTCCTTTTAGGTCATAAAAAGAAAACGATTGATGAAAAAATCGATGACATTATAGAATTCTCCGAGCTTGGCGATTTTATCTATAAACCTGTCCGCACGTATTCTGCAGGAATGAAATCAAGACTCGCTTTTGCTACTGCTATTTCGCTAGATCCTGAGATTCTGCTCATCGATGAAGTTTTAGGAGTAGGCGACACGGCTTTTCAGATGAAATGCCGTGAAGCGATTATGGAGAAAATCAAACAAGAAAGAACGGTTATTCTTGTAACCCACTCATCGAACTTAGTAAGAGCGATCTGTGACCGTGTTGTCTGGATTCATCTTGGCGAGCAAAAGGCTGTTGGCGAAACAGGCCCGATCGTCAAGGAATATGATGAGTTTATGAAAAAGGCAAGATAATGAATATTCTCATGCTGCTGTATAAGGATATTCCTTATGATGCGAGAGTAAAAAGAGAGGCCTTGGCATTAGCTGATGCAGGACATGCCGTATACTTAGCCTGCGTCAGTGAATTCCAGGAGCCTGATCCTTTTTTACATAAAAACATTCACTTGATTCGGATTGGCATTTCAGTTAAAAGCCTGAAAGCTACTATGTCTAAAGGGAACGCCGGCGGCCAAACACGACAATCAGCAATAAAAAAGCTGATCGTCCGCACTGCCAGACTGCCGATTGTTAAAATACCTAAAGACTACCTTGCCTACTATGAGTTTTATAAAAAGGTCAAAGCGAATTTAAAAGATGTCTCGATTGATGCCGTTCATTGTCATGATTTAAATACGCTGTGGCAGGGGCACATGCTCTCAAATGATTTCTCTGCAAAACTAATCTATGATTCACATGAAATCTTCAACGAAATGGCCGGGCGTAACCAGCTTGACCGCATCGTAGGGTACAGCATGGAAAAACGGCTTTTTAAAAAGATAGATTATTTTATTACTGTGAATCCTTATCTGAGAGATTATCTGTTTGAAAAAAACGGTGAAAAACCATGTGTGCTCATTCAAAATATCCCTCTTTTTCACAAGGATATCCTGAATCAGGATAAGCAAATTGACTGGGATTATAGGTTTAAGGAAGAAGATACGATTCTGCTCTATCAAGGGGGATTCTCTCCGTACCGCGGACTCGAATTGATCATTGATGCGATGGCTAAGCTTCCTGAAACCTTTAAACTTGTGATGGTTGGTTCTGGTATTTTGAAAGAAGAACTTGTTAGCCGTACTCATTCCCTTGGACTGTCAGACCGGGTCTTTTTTCACGATCAGGTATCTTCTGAGGATTTAATTCATTATACAGCGAAGGCTGACATCGGCCTTGTGATGTATGAGAAGGTTTCTAAAAACAATTATTATTCAACACCTAATAAAATTTTTGAATACCTTCAGGCGGGCGTTCCTGCTGTTTCTTCCAATCATCCCGGCAAGTCTGTCATTATTGACGAGTACAATACCGGCGTGCTGGCAGAGGAAACTCCGGAAGGAATTGTAAATGGCATTATGGAGATTATGAATCAATATTCTTACTATCAGCAAAACTGCCTGCTTGCCAGAGAGGTTTTAACTTGGGATGCGGAAAGTAAAAAGCTGATACAGATGTATGACAATTTATCGTAATGGATGTGGGGTTATAGCACCACATCTTTTTTATAAATATTTAATTAAAATGAAATGAAATTCTAATAATAAAGAAAAATACTCTTTTTCAGGCACGTGATATAATGAGACTAGCTGCCTAAATTGGACTATAAAAGGAGTTTCGTATATATGGATCGCAAATTAAAAGTCATGACTATTTTCGGTACAAGACCTGAAGCCATTAAAATGGCACCGCTTGTGCTTGAACTTGAAAAGTATCCGGATGAAATTGATTCAATCGTTACTGTAACTGCCCAGCATCGTCAAATGCTTGATCAGGTATTGGAATTATTTGAAGTCACTCCAGATCATGATCTGAACATTATGAAGGACCGCCAGACGCTGACAGGTGTAACAACAAAGGCGCTCGAAGGCTTAGATGAAGTGATGAAGGAAGTTAAGCCTGATCTTGTACTGGTTCATGGCGATACAACGACAACGTTTGTTGCAAGCTTAGCTGCATTTTATAATCAAATTGCTGTCGGGCATGTAGAAGCAGGGCTCAGAACATGGAACAAATACTCTCCGTTCCCTGAAGAGGTTAATCGTCAAATTACAGGTGTGATTGCAGATCTTCATTTCGCTCCAACGGACAAAGCGGAAGCCAATCTGCTTCAGGAAAATAAAAAAGGCGAGACGATTTACATAACAGGCAACACCGCGATTGATGCTTTAAAAACAACTGTTAAGGATTCCTATACTCATGAGGTGCTTGAGAAGGTAGGATCTGACCGCATGATTCTATTAACCGCTCACCGCCGCGAGAACTTAGGCGAGCCAATGAGAAACATGTTCCGTGCGATTAAGCGCCTGATCACAGAGCATAATGATGTGCAGGTTGTTTATCCTGTCCATTTAAATCCGGCTGTTCGTGAAGTTGCGGATGAAATCCTGGGCAATGATCCTAGAATTCATTTGATCGAACCGCTTGGCGTTTATGATTTCCATAACTTTGCTTCTAAAGCTCATATTATCCTGACAGATTCAGGCGGCGTACAGGAAGAAGCGCCATCTCTCGGAGTGCCTGTCCTTGTCTTGCGGGACACAACAGAGCGCCCTGAAGGAATTGAAGCAGGAACATTGAAGCTAGCGGGTACAGATGAGGAAACGATCTATAAGCTTGCATACGAGCTGCTTAACAATAAAGAACGCTATGAAGAGATGTCGAAAGCCTCTAATCCATATGGAGACGGAGAAGCTTCCAGACGTATCGTGGAAGCTATCCTGCACTATTTCAAAAAGCGTGATGAAAAGCCTGTGCCGTTCCAAGTATAATAAGAAAAGCGGAACCGCCCGTTCTGGCCGAGGAGTTGGGCGGTGGAGCCGGACAAGTAAAGCGCGAAGCTTTATATTTCTTTTAAATCAAAAAAACGACCTGATCCAAAAATTAGGTCGTCTTTTTTATGCGGTTGATGCTTTGAGATTCATTGCAGCAGTGCAGGGCTTGAGAAAGCTCTGCTGCCTGTGTTTCTCTATTAAAGGATTGAAGAAGATGGTGACGCAGGTTTTTCTTCATTTCTTTAAGTGTCTCTGGCTGACTTTGAGCGATCTTGAGTGCACGGATAAAGTCTTCCGGATTCTCTGGTTCAAATGTGAAGCCGGCATGATTTTTCTCTACGATCTCTCTGGCTTCACCCTCAACACCGATCAGTACCGGCAGTGAAACCGCCATATAATCGAACACCTTGGATGGAATGGTGATTTCGAATAATGGGTGCTTTTTTAAACTGACAATGCCAAGATCAGCGCTGTCGTAGAAGGAAGCCAATTCTTCTTTTCTTTTGCTGTCCAGAAAGAGCACGTTGGTTAACCCATTTGCTTTCACTTGTTCCATTAAAGCTTCTTTTTCAACACCTTCACCTATGAACATAAAGCAGACAGAAGGGTCATCCTTCAGCTTTACTGCAGCTGTTATGATGGTCTTAAGACCTTGCGCTGCCCCAATATTGCCTGTATAAAGTACGAGGAATTTATCTTCGATCCCGTATTCCTTTTTCACATCGTTCCTTTTTATAACAGGTTTTAAGGTATTTGGATTCACTCCGTTTGGAATGACGATGATCTTGTCTGCTGAAATACCCAGGTCTATCAGACGATCTTTGTAGCCGTGAGTGACGACAACAATCAGATCCGCTTTTTTATAAATGAAATTCTCAAGCTTTCTGGCGAGATTCAGTAATTTTTTGTTTTTAAATTGACCTAAAATTTCAGCGAAGTCTACCCATAAATCACGGACTTCAAAAACGAACTTTGTTCTGTGGATGCGGCTCAGCACATACCCGGTTACTCCTTGAAAGAGCTGTGGGGAGGTTGCATAAACGATATCCGGTTTTTTTACGAACAAGCCGCTGAAGATGCTTGAGCACATGAACGACAAGTAGTTGGCTAACCGCCGGATTGAACTTTTTTTAGTATCACGTATGCGAAAAGAGCGATAAACGGATAGCTTGTTCACCTTCTCTTTGCTGTACAATTTAGAAGTTGACTCATGATTTGGAAAGGCCGTAAGCACATGCAGATCATGCCCCAAGTTTGAAAGATTCGTACTCATATCAAAGGCACGGCCTTGTGCTGCACCAATTTCAGGCGGAAAGTGCTGTGTTATATAAACGATTTTCATAGTAATCCCTTTCCATTAAAAATTAGGATATGTCAATATAATAGTGTAAAGTATAAATTGAAAAGTTACAACTTAGAGATGAGAAAAGCAGAAGTGCTTTGTTCAGCTCTGAAAGGCAGATTAGGCTCTGGCTGAAAAGTCCGGGAGCCGAGGAGCTGGGCACTGGAGAGAACATCAATGCGCTGAATGTTATACTCTGCTATAACTTTAAAAAGGAATGGATATCTATGAAGAAAATCTGTGTAATCACGTCTGTTCATAACGCATATGACGGCCGTATTTATCATAAGCAATGCAAATCTCTTGTTAAGGCGGGGTATGATGTCTCGCTTGTTGCACCAAAACCTGAGAAGATGCTGGAAGATTCAATAAGGCTTATTCCAATCGAAAAGCCAAAGCAGGAATTCAAGCGTTTTTTACATACGTTTACCGTTTTCAAAGCAGCCAGAAAAACAAATGCAGACCTTTATCATTTTCATGATCCGGAGCTTATTCCAGTCGGCGTTCTGCTCCGTATTTTTACCGGAAAGCCTGTAATCTTTGATGCCCATGAGCATTACCCTAATGCGATTATGAGTAAAAAATACTTGAAAAGATGGATGAAAAAACCTGTCCGTTTTATTTACGGGACCATTGAGAGAATTTCCCTGCCTATTTTGTCAGGCGTTATTTATACGACGGACGAAGTAGGGGAGAGGTATCAGAGATATAACTCCTGCAAGATTGAAAACTACCCTTTGACTGAAATGTTCACGCTCAATCACTCTGCGCTGAAAGATCCTGACATGATTCTTTATCTTGGCGGTATAACTCCCATCAGAGGGATTGAACAGTTAACAGAGGCCTTTTCATCAGCAGCGGACGAGCATTCGGATGCAAGGTTTGTTTTTGTTGGAAGATTTGAGTCTGACGCATTCGAACGGAAAATCAAACAGAAGGTAAAAGCTTATGGATTGGCAGACCGCGTGGAGTTTATGGGAAGTGTGCCTTATTCAGAAATCGAAACCTACCTATCAAAGGCATCAATAGGCATTATTCCTTACTTGCCTGAGCCCAATCATTTGGTCTGTCTGCCCAATAAACTATTTGAATATATGGCAGCAGGTGTTGCGATTTTGGCTTCTGATTTCCCTCATTACCGGAAAGTGGTGGAAAATTCACGCAGCGGACTTTTGATTGATCCTGAGAAGCCTGAATCCATTGCAGATGCACTAAATGTGCTGCTGGATAACCCGGAAAAGACAAAAGACTTTGGTGTAAATGGAAGAATGAGTTTCGAAACAACCTATAATTGGGAAACAGAAGAAAAGAAGTTAGTGTCATTTTATAAAAAATTGCTGAAACAGCAATAGCGATTATTATTTTTGTTCAAAAAGAGTTCATACTTAGAATAAAGCGTAGACAATCTTAACAAAATAATAATTGCAAGTTTATATATTTTTGCTATGATGGAGGAAGTGAAAATATCTCACACAAGTTGGTGTAAGCATGTTAGATTATTCTAATTATATTATAGCTTTTATAGTATCGTTTATAGTGGCTGTATCTATTACACCACTTATAAAAAAACTTGCGATAAAAATCGGGGCGGTTGATAAGCCCAACAGCAGAAAAATCCATCAGGGCCTCATGCCAAGGCTTGGCGGTCTTGCCATCTTTATCGGTGTTGTGGCAGGCTACCTCTACTTGCGTCCTGAATCAATGTATATGAAAGAGATTATAATCGGTGCTTTCATCATTATCATTATTGGTATTCTTGATGATCGCTTTACTCTTTCAGCAAAGTATAAGCTTGCAGGGCAGTTAGCTGCAGCTGCAGTCGTTGTCTCATCCGGATTGCTTATTAACAAGATTACCCTTCCGTTTTTCGGACTGATCTATCTTGATTACTGGAGCTATCCTGTAACCATTCTCTGGATCGTCGGCGTCACAAACGCCATCAATCTGATCGATGGATTAGACGGGCTTGCAGCGGGCGTTTCATCTATAGCGATGACCAGTATCCTGATCATGGCGTTTACTAATTTTCAATTTGCAGTTGTATCCCTGTGTGTGATTCTGATCGGAAGCACGCTCGGATTCCTGATTCACAATTTCTACCCGGCGAAAATTTTTATGGGAGATACCGGAGCACTGTTCCTCGGTTATTCCATTTCTATTCTGTCGACTATGG
Organism: Metabacillus hrfriensis; assembly: GCF_030127205.1. Classification (NCBI taxonomy): domain Bacteria; kingdom Bacillati; phylum Bacillota; class Bacilli; order Caryophanales; family Bacillaceae; genus Metabacillus; species Metabacillus hrfriensis. The sequence goes on along the minus strand of NZ_CP126116.1, from coordinate 4,685,873 downwards.
GATTATTTAAAAACATCACGTTATTCGGTTTTATTATTCCGATCATTGTTTTGGCTATACCTATTTTTGACACACTCTTTGCGATTGTGCGAAGACTGGTGAACAGACAGAATATCGCTGCACCCGATAAGCTTCATTTGCACTATTGTTTAGTGGACATGGGATTCAGCCACAGAAAGTCTGTGCTGCTTATTTACTTCTTCAGTGCATGCTTTGGACTGTCAGCTATTGTTTTCTCAAATGCAACGATGTGGATGGCTCTGCTTATCATGATGATTCTGCTGTTCTTTATCCAGATTACAGCTGAGCTCATCGGATTAATCGGGGAAGGCCATAAACCGCTTATAAATGCATTCAGAAAGCTTATGGCTAAGCCAAAGCCTCAAAAAGATAATTAATTCCGCACAGCTGCTGCTGTGCGGTTTTTTTTGTTTTCTTCATTGGAAATGGAGCTTTGCGAGTTGGAAGCCCGTTTCTGCGAGTTGAACAGGAATTCTTGCGAATGGGATAAGGTTTTTTGCTGAATGAATGTCGTTTTTTGCGAGTTGAGTACCCTGGATGGAATAATGCTAAATTTTCATTAGAGCGTGAAAGTCAGTGACCGTCCTCTATAACCGGTTTGCAGATCCGCTGAAGCTTTATTTTAGAATAAAGAAAACTCCAGCCAAGTTAGGCTGGAGCTTTTTCGGTATTAATTGCTGTCTAAGTTATCGTCTTCTGCTGATTTAAGCTCTAAATGCTCTTTTAATTCATCTTTTACTTCTTCAAGGCTTGTATCATCCGGAATCCAGTAAGCGGCGTTGCCGATGTATTCCCCTACACCTTCAAGCTTTACAGTTTCAATCTTATTAGTGTTAAAGTTGTTGTATTTTTTATAAAATCCTAATAGCTCTGACATTCTCATGTTGGTTTCAACGTTCTTTCCAACTTCATTTGTCAGCTTGTCAACCTTCAGGAGAGTGCCTGCTGATACAATCTCATTGATGACCTCTTTTACAACCTGCTGCTGTCTTTCATTTCTGCCAATGTCATTGTTAGGATCCTGCAGCCTCATTCTTGCATAAGCCAAAGCGTATCTTCCATCCATTTTCATTGGTCCTTCAGTAAACTCAAGTTTTTCGGCTTTTGGATCATCACTGTTTTGAGTGAAATCAAAAGGTACGTCCACTGTTATGCCGCCTACAATATCGATTATGTTTTTAAAGCCTTCGAAGTTAACTGTTGCATAATAATCAATCGGAATATCCAAGAAACCTTCGACCGTTTCAATTGTCAGTTCTTTCCCGCCAGTTGAATAGGCAGAGTTGATTTTGCGCTTTGTTTCTTTTCCTGGTATTTCTACGCGTGTATCACGCGGAAGACTTAACAGTTTCATCGTCTGATCCTTTGGATTAAAGGTAGCCACCATGAGTGTATCTGCCCGTCCGCCGGATCCGCCGCTTGAGTAGTTTTCTACGCCCATTAACAGAATGGAAACGGGATCGTTTGAGATGCTCACGGCCTCATCGCGCAACTTGGATTTATCTCTTCCTAAATCGTCATATGAATTGTTAGCGGCCTGATAGGTTTGATAAAAGACATAGCCTGCATATCCGCCAACTAAAAGAAATAGTATGAAGAACAAAAATAAAATTCGTCTAAAAACGCTTTTTTTCTTCTTTTTCTTTATTTTCTTAACTTCCTGCCTATTCATAAGTTACTCCTCTGTACGTTTAAATTTTTGGCTGTTCTAAATAGATTTGAGTACCTTCGCTGATTTCACCCTGGCCATTTGTCAGCTCTGTCATCCATTCTATGAATTGATCCTTCTGGCCTTCTTCGACAAACGTCTCAACCTCCACGTTATCAAGGTAATGAATTTCTTTAAGCTGATAATGTGAATTTCTGAGTTCATTTTCCACTTTCCCAAGCCATGTATAATCAATCTTAGTATGCATCACACGTGTTAACTTACGCTCGACAATGCCGATTGCGTTCAGTGCTTCAGAGGTTGAGCTGCCATATGCGCGGATCAGTCCGCCTGCGCCGAGCTTTATGCCTCCGAAATAACGGGTAACAACGGCAACTGTATCTTTTAATTGTCTCTTTTTAAGCACTTCAAGGATAGGCACGCCGGCGGTTCCGCTTGGTTCCCCGTCGTCATTTGCTTTTTGAATCAGATCATGTTCGCCGATTAAATAGGCTGAGCAGTTATGTGTCGCATCCCAATGCTTCTTTTTTATCTGCTGAATGAAGGCCTGCGCCTCTTCTTCGGTTGCTGCGCGGTTTATATAACAAATAAAACGTGATTTCTGTATGGATATTTCATGCTCTCCGTATCCTTTTACGGTATAATAGTGTGAAAGCATGCTTGTACACCTCCTTGCAAGCTTATAGAAGGCAAATGGAATTATAAATGCACATTCTTATATTATAAAGCGACAAAATTTTCACTTCAATCATTATATTGTGTAATATTGTGTGAAGTTTATTTTAACCCATTAGTGGAGGAGATATAGTGGACTCCAAGAAGCTTGACTGCAAAGTGCTTGATCAAATTCTGGATAAGATGGTATCGACGGTAGACGGCAGCAAAGGCGAAATTTTTAAGATCGGCGAGCAGTCCCGTCAGCAATACGAAGAGCTTGTAGAAGAATTAAAACAAATTAAGATACAGGTTAATGATGTGATTGAACAGGGAGACAAGCTTGAGGTTCACGCCAGGTTTGCCAGAAAGCGTCTGTCTGAGGTGAGCAAGCACTTTAAGCAATTCAGCGAGGAAGAAATAAGGGAAGCTTATGAGAAGGCCCACAAGCTTCAGGTGGAGCTCACCATGCTTCAGCAAAAAGAGAAGCAGCTCAGAGATCGGCGGGATGATTTAGAGAGAAGGCTGCTTGGGCTTCAGGAAACGATTGAGCGGGCAGAGGTGCTTGTGAGCCAAATAACGGTTGTCCTGAATTATCTGCATCAGGATCTTCGTCAGGTCGGCATGCTGATTGAGGATGCACATCAGAAGCAAGATTTCGGTCTAAGAATCATTGAAGCTCAGGAAGAGGAACGCAAACGCGTTTCAAGGGAAATTCACGACGGACCTGCTCAGATGCTTGCGAACGTGATGATGCGTTCAGAGCTGATTGAACGGATTTTCAGAGAGCGGGGGTCTGATGAAGGCTTTAAAGAAATCCGCAGCCTTCGCCAAAATGTCCGCAATGCCCTGTATGAGGTTCGGAGGATTATCTATGATTTAAGGCCAATGGCACTGGACGACCTTGGACTCATTCCCACCCTCAGAAAGTACCTTTATACAATCGAAGAGTATAACGGGAAAACCCGTATCTTATTTTCAAGCCTCGGCGATTTTGAAGAAAACAGGCTTCCGCCCCGTTTTGAAGTAGCGTTGTTCAGGCTGGCTCAGGAAGCAGTCACGAATGCTTTAAAGCACGCTGAAGCCCGTGAGATTCAGGTTAAAGTTGAGGTGAATCAGAATAATATTATTCTGATGATCAAAGATAACGGCAAAGGCTTCGATACGAGAGAAATGAAGCAAAATCAGAAGAAATCATTCGGTCTCCTTGGGATGAGAGAGCGTGTAGAGCTTTTAAACGGCCGAATCACAATTGATTCTAAAATAGGTCTTGGGACATTCATTATGATACAGGTGCCTCTCAATGTCTGAAAAAATAGACCAAAGGCATATTGACGGCATCACCGTATAATAGACTAGAATAAAAAATGGGAGGCGTATGCATGAAGACTAGAATTGCGATTATCGATGATCACCAATTATTCCGAGAAGGCGTTAAAAGAATCTTGGATTTCGAACCAAGCTTTGAAGTTGTATCAGAAGGCGATGATGGCGAAGATGCATTAGTCATCGTTGAAGACAGCAAGCCTGATGTTGTCATCATGGACATCAACATGCCAAAAGTAAACGGCGTGGAAGCTACAAAACAGCTGGTGGAAGCAAATCCGGAAACAAAAGTAATCATCCTGTCGATTCACGACGATGAAAACTATGTAACTCACGCTTTGAAAACAGGCGCGCGCGGCTATTTGTTAAAAGAAATGGATGCAGACACACTGATCGAAGCTGTAAAAGTCGTTTCTGATGGCGGGTCTTACTTGCATCCTAAAGTAACACATAACCTTGTGAATGAATTCAGACGTCTTGCTACAAGCGGATCAGGCGGAGGAACAACAACCATCACGACTGAAATCAGACGTCCATTACATATTTTAACTCGCCGTGAATGTGAAGTGCTGCAAATGCTTGCGGACGGAAAAAGCAACCGCGGCATCGGCGAAGCCCTTTTCATCAGTGAAAAAACAGTTAAGAATCACGTAAGCAACATTCTTCAAAAAATGAACGTAAATGACCGTACTCAAGCAGTAGTCGTTGCAATCAAAAACGGCTGGGTGGAAGTGCGATAAAACCTGCTTCGGCAGGTTTTTTCTTTTACACGGAGCTTTTTAAAAATTGCATATCTATATCTCGCAAATCCCTGTTATAGTAGATAGCAGGGATTTTTATTTAGAAATAAGAAAGTATAAAGTTTTGCACACTAGCTACACCGCCCAACTTCTCGGCCAGAACAAATCCGGCAAAAAAGTCAAACCCGGACGGCCGGATTCTTATCTGTCATGCCTGAGCTAAACGGGCGCTTGCACATTTCTTATTTCTTCACCATTTATTTACATACAAAGTAATGAAATTAGAAGCAATATCTTATAGAATGAAAAGTACAATAAGAGAAGTCGATTACAAGGATGGTACATATATGAAAACGGCAATAGTTACGGATAGCACTGCTTATATTCCAAAAGAAATACGGGAGCGGTTAAATATAAAGATGATTCCGCTGAGCGTGATTTTTGGCGGAGAAGTGTACCAGGAGGAAGTTGAAATAACAGCTGCAGACTTTTACGAAGAAGTCAAAAACAGAGGCGAGCTTCCGACTACGTCACAGCCGTCAGTTGGCAAATTTGTTGAATTATTTGAAGAACTTTCTAAAGAATTTGATGCAGTCATTAGTGTTCATTTATCAAGCGGAATCAGCGGTACTTATAACGGAGCTGTGTCAGCAGGCCAAATGGTCGATAACATTGATGTTTATGCATTCGATTCGGAAGTCAGCTGCATGGTCCAGGGTTTTTATGCCATTGAGGCTGCGGAGATTGCTGCAGAAGGCAAGACACCTGAGGAAATCATCACACGTCTAAACGAAGTGAAAAAATCAATTCAAGCTTATTTCATGGTAGATGATTTATCACATCTTCAGCGCGGCGGACGTTTAAGCGGCGCACAGGCACTGATCGGCAGCCTGCTGCAGGTAAAGCCAATCCTGCAATTTGTCGATAAACTGATCGTCCCTTTTGAAAAAATCCGCACACGCAAAAAAGCGATCAACCGTATATATGAGCTTTTTGATGAAGTAGCTTGCGCAGGAGACCCGATGCGCGCGGTCATCATTCATGCCAACCGCCCGGATGAAGCTCAGCAAATGAAAGAAGAACTTGAAGCAAAGTATCCCCATGTAGAATACTCCATCAGCTATTTCGGACCGGTTATCGGCACACATTTAGGTGAAGGTGCAATGGGTCTTGGGTGGTATAAGAGATAAGAGGCTGACTCAAAAAGTCGCAACATGCGACTTTTTGGGTCAGTTTTTTTGTTGAAGCCGTATTTGTTCACAATTATCCGGGATGATTTGTGGAAGTCTCAGAATTAATTCGAAAAGTCTTGGAATTAACACGGAAAGTCTTGGAATTAACATGGAAAGTCTCGGAATTAATAGGAAAAGTGTTGGAATTGGAAAGTCCGGGAATTATTTTGAGAAATCACACGAGAAAATAAATTTATTGAAAGTCAAAATGAAGAATTGATAAATAATTCTCTTCAAAAGCAAGGCTCAACCGCTTCCGATTTCTTTACCTTTTCCTTGATTTAGGAGACCGCCATACTATTTCGCTAGTCGAAATAACAACTTTTAAAAAATCAACGAAAAAATAACGAAATTCGCACCGAAAATTTGTTTTCCGCATTTTGTAATTAATGTGACAAGACTAGACAATTTCTGCAAAATTTAACATACTTATGATAATGCTTAATTAAACTAGAGGAGTGGTCACATGCAGGAAATTGACTTACAGAAACGCGCCTACCGTCATTGGACAACATTAGAAGACAAAAAGTTAATGGATTTAAGAAAGCAAGGTGTTAAATTCCGGGATATTGCAAGACAGCTAAACCGAACACCCATCAGTGTTGAAAAGAGATTCAGAAAAATTGAAAAAACCAAGTTCAATGAAGAATGAAATTCCACATACATAATGGATTGTTGAAACCCACAGAGAATGACAAAGAAGGGCTTCCAATTTCAAAACATAACCTCCGTGTTAGCCAAATCAATCCATCGTTTACATATTCTAAAGACCTCCAAAAACACCTTCAGGGAAAAAAGCTGCTCATAGATGAAATTCCATTTCCGTTCGAAATCATACACCGGCATTATGAAAACGGCTATATTGAGTATGCGTATGGCTTGGAGAAAACGAATAAACAGCTTAGATGCAATCGCTGCAATAACAGCGATCAAAGCTTGATCGGATCCTTTAAGTGTGCAAGGTGCGGTGAATATTGTTCGTATTGCCGCTCCTGCATCCTTATGGGAAGAGTCAGCGAGTGTACCCCTCTTCTTAAATGGACCGGTCCGGAATCAGACATCCAGCATAAAAAATTTGATGCCATGCACTGGAATGGACAGCTATCAAGAGAGCAGCAAAAAGGGTCAGAAAGAATGCTGCATGCCCTGAAAAATCAAAGCGATTTGCTCATTTGGGCTGTATGCGGTGCAGGGAAAACAGAAATGCTTTTCAAAGGAATTGAACAAGCTTTAGTAGTTAATAAGCAAGTCTGCATCGCTACGCCGCGGATGGATGTTGTCCTGGAGCTTGCCCCAAGGCTTCAGTCCGTTTTTCCTCAAGCAGAAATTTCTGCTCTATATGGAGGAAGCGAAGATCGGTTTAAGCAAGCTAACCTCACTATATCCACGACTCATCAGCTCCTCCGTTTTGAACGAGCGTTTGATTTGATGGTCATAGACGAAGTAGACGCATTTCCCTACTCAGCTGATCAAAGTCTCCAGTTTGCTGCGGGGCGTGCAAGAAAAGAACAAAGCTCCCTCATTTATTTAACGGCAACACCATCCAACAACCTGAAGAAAGAAATTGCCAATCAAGTCAAAATCCCTCAAAGATACCACGGTTATCCGCTTCCTGTACCTGGTTTTTCATGGTGCGGGAACTATAAAAGGGCTCTTCGAAAAGACAAACTTCCTTTAAACGTTCAAGAATGGATTTCCTCCCATTTGGAATCAAAAAAACAAGCTTTTCTATTCGTTCCATCCATACCGTTATTAGAAGAAACGACGGCTCTATTAAAAAAGCAGGATCCCTTAATAGAAGGGGTTTATGCTGAAGATCCTGGTCGTAAAGAAAAGGTACAGCGCTTCCGAGATGGAGAAATTCCCATTATTATTACCACCACTATATTAGAAAGAGGAGTCACCATTCCTAATTCTGATGTCGCTGTGCTGGGGGCAGAGGACAATGTTTTTACAGAGAGTGCGCTGGTGCAAATTGCCGGCCGTGTCGGAAGAAGTGCGAAGCACCCAAGCGGAGATGTGCAATTTTTTCATTACGGTAAAACAGAAGCGATGATTCGTGCCAAAAAGCATATCCAAATGATGAATGCTGAAGCGAAAAGAGTGACTTTGTAACTGTTTAAGGGTATATTTCTATCCAACATATTCTGTCTGTGGCATAATCATCTACAAGATAATGTAGATGGGGGTAGAGCGGTGGTAGTTAATGCGATGGAACGAATCATGATCGATTTATTAGATGAATATAAGGCTGCTCTGCAGATGAATTGTACGTGTGAGGAATGCTTAAATGACGTGCTTGCCCTTGTTTTAAACAGGGTTCAGCCGAGATACGTAACCAATCCGGATAAGGTTGCTTATGTGAAAGCGGAATTTGTCGACAAACAGCAAATGACGACTTTAATTGTCAAATTAGCGGAATGTGCAAAGATGGTCTCCGATACGCCGAAGTGCGAAACTTATGTAAGAGGTGAGTGATGAACAAATGTCTTATTTGCCAGGATGAGCTTGAAAAAGCTGTATCCTGGAGGAGCGTATTTTTTTTAGATGAACAAGAGAGTGCATGCTGTGCGGATTGTTCATCTAAGTTCTGTTTGATTGAAGGTACTGTATGTCCAATTTGCGATCGGCCCCAATCTGAGGAAAAAGCTTGCTATGACTGTGAAAGATGGCAAGCAGATCCCCTGTTTGGCAGCGTCCTTTCGAGTAATCATTCTGTGTATCATTACAATGAATTCATGAAAGAATTAATAGCCAGATACAAATATAGAGGCGATGCACAATTAGCTGAACTCTTTTACGAGCCCTTCCGAAACGTCTTCTCTAAGCATTTCTCAAAGAATTCCCTTCTTATCCCCATTCCACTCAGTAAAGAGCGGCTTTATGAACGCGGATTCAATCAGGCACGCTTGCTTGCTGACTTACTCAATGCCCCAATTCACGAACCTCTCATGCGTATTCACTTAGAAAAACAATCCAAGAAAACAAGAACTGAACGCCTGCAGACTGAAAATGTTTTTTTCATAAATGGCGGCTCTGAATTTTCCGGGAAAAACCTTCTTCTGATTGATGATATTTATACAACAGGAACTACGATCAGACATGCAGCCAAACTGCTTATAGACCATGGTGCCGAAAGTGTTTCATCTTTAACGCTCGTTCGAGGCTAAACGTTTTCAAACTGATTCCGATAGTAAAGATATATAGTACAATGATAGGAGAATCACCAATGGGAGAACTATCGAACTGTCCGGAATGCTACAAGCTATTTGTGAAAACACAATTTAAAACGGTTTGTGATGCATGTTATAAAGAAGAAGAACATAAATTTGAAGTCGTTTACGGCTTTTTAAAGCAGAGTAAAAATCGTACAGCCACTCTATCAAATATCGAAGAACATACGGGAGTTGAAGAAGAGCTGATTCTGAAATTTATCAGACAGGGCAGAATTCAGCTCGCCAACTTCCCGAACCTCGGTTATCCTTGTCAGAAATGCGGAAAACTAATCAGAGAAAATAAGCTTTGTATTTCTTGCGGAAAAGACATTAAAACTCAGCTGTTTGAATTAGAACAGGAAGAAGATCGCCGTCAAAAAGTCACAGAAAAGCAAGCGACCTATTATACCTTTCAGCCTAAAAATAACTAACTATATTAACAACAATTATTTTCAGCCGATATAAAAAGTAACGAAAAGAACGAAAGAATGGAGGAAAAGGGATGAAGATCAATCACTTAAACTCAGCAGGGATAAACCCTTATAAACGAAATACAGAGAAGCAGCAGGAAGCAGCACAGCCGGCTAAAAAGCAGGATAAAGTTGAAATTTCAACACAGGCTAAAGAGCTTCAGCAGCAAAATGCCATTGACCAGGCAAGACAAGAAAAGGTAGCTGCAATAAAAAAACAGGTTGAAACCGGCACCTATACAATTGATCCAAAAGCTATCGCAAACAGCGTCATAAAGCATTACCAAAAATAGATTTCGGGAGGACTTGCAGTGTCAGCACAGTCATTAATTCTAAAGCTTGAGAAGCTGCTCGGGCTGAATCGGCAGCTATACCAATTAGCGCAAACAAAAACAGAAGCCTTGAAAACAGAAAACCTGACTGTGTTGCAGCAAACACTCAAGCAGGAACAAATCTATGTACATGCCATTAAGCAAGTGGAAAATGAACGGATCGACCTTGCTGCGGCTTATTTAAACCGGGAAGATGACTTAACTTTATCGGCATGCATAGAAAAAGCAGCGGGAGCAGATAAAGAAAAATTCTCAGATCTTTTTCAGTCATTAACAGAAGTAATGGATAAGCTGAAACACGCCAACAAGCTGAATCAGCAGCTTACCATCCAGGCCCTGCAGTTTGTCTCCTTATCAATGGACATGCTGATGCCAAAGGAACAATCTCCAGCCTACAAGCCTCCCGGCGGAACGGCTTCAGCACCGAAACGAAGATCTTTATTTGATTCAAAAGCCTAATGCTCGGAGGAATGAACCATGCGCTCGACTTTTTCTGGTCTTGAAATCGCAAAAAGAGGAATGTTTACACAGCAAAGCGCCTTAAACACAACTGGACATAATATTGCAAACGCCAACACGCCCGGCTACACAAGACAGCGTGTTAATTTTGTGCAGACTGAGGCATACCCTGCACCATCCATGAACCGCCCTGAATTTCCGGGCCAAATTGGAACAGGCGTTGAAGCGGGAACAATTGAACGGGTTAGAGACAGCTTTCTCGATACACAATTCCGCTACGAAAATAACAAAGTAGGCTACTGGGATTCCCGTGCTGATTCTCTATTAAAAATGGAAGAAATCATGAATGAGCCATCTGAAACGGGTCTTTCCAAAAGCTTTGACCGCTTCTGGCAGTCCATGCAGGATCTCGCATTAAATCCTGCAAATGCAGGGGCCCGTGCGGTTGTCCGTGAACGCGGGGCTGCAGTAGCAGAAACGTTTCAGTACTTATCGACTTCACTTAAAGCTGTTCAAGGAGAACTGAAAAGTGAATTAGAGGTATCGACAAAAGAGATTAACTCACTTGCAAACCAAATTAACAGCATCAATAAACAAATCTCTGAAATCGAACCGCATGGCTACTTGGCAAACGATCTGTACGATGAGCGTGATCGTCTTCTCGATCAGCTTTCAGGCCTTGCAAACATCAAGATTTCAAACGAAAAAAGCGGCGGAAACTCACTTTCTATCGCAGAAGGCTCTGTCACAATTGAAATCATGGATGCGAGCGGTAAATCTCTTGGAACTCTAGTTGATGGCAAGAGTAAATCTGTCAATGAAATCAGCATTGGTTTTTCTACTGATAATGGATTAGTAGATTCGGTTTCGATAGGAACAAATGCTATAAATATAAAGGATTTTGGCAGTGTCGGGGAAATCCGCAGTTTGATTGATTCTTATGGGTACAATTCAGACAGTTCCGCAAATGGATTGTATCCGGATATGCTCGGACAGCTTGATGAATTAGCATACAGCTTTGCGACAGAAGTGAACAAAGTTCAGGAAGCGGGGTACAGCATCAAGCGGATTGAAGAAAATGGAGCAAACAGTACACCGTTTTTTGATTTTACAAACCTGACAGATCCGCCTAAAGATGCAGCGTCTATGTTAACCCTTCATCAATCTATCATAGACTCAACTGATAATATTGCCGCATCTTCAAACGGCAATATAGGTGATGGAAAAAATGCGCTTGCGCTTTCAGAAGTAAAAAATCAAACCTTCACAATCGGCGGGAAAACGTCAACCATCCAGGATTTCTATGAAAGCTTAATAGGAGGCATGGCAGTTGACGCACAGGAAGCAAACCGTCTGGCAAGCAACAGTGATGTGCTCCGTTCTGCAGTTGACCAGCGCCGTCAATCTGTCAGCGCCGTTTCATTGGATGAAGAGATGACAAACATGATCCAATTCCAGCACGCATACAATGCTTCAGCAAAAATGATTTCATTGCAGGATGAAATGCTCGATACAATTATTAACGGACTAAGAAGGTAGGTGAACAATTATGCGCGTAACTCAAAGCATGCTCGCAGGCAGCTCGCTCCGCAACCTAAGCAAAAGCTATGAAAAAATGGGCACCTACCAGGATCAGCTCGCAACCGGCAAAAAAATCAACCGCCCATCTGATGATCCAGTTGTCGCAATGAAGGGAATGCACTATCGCACGAACTTAACCGAAGTCGAACAATATCAGCGCAACATTTCCGAGGCCTATCAATGGATGGAAAACTCTGAAGCCGGGATAGAACAGGGCACACAAGTTCTTCATCGGGTACGTGAGCTAATGGTTCAGGCCAGTAATGGAACGAACGGCCCAGAGGATCTAAAAGCTATAGGTGCAGAGATTAAGCAGCTGAAGCAAGATTTAGTTGGTTCTGCAAATACCCAGGTGGCAGGGAATTATATTTTTAATGGGACGCAGACGAAAGAAGCGCCTGTTACTCTTAACGCTGATGGAACAGTATCAGTAAACATTGATAAATCATCATTTGAAATTGAGGTTTCTAAGGGTGTTCAATTGAAGGCAAATATAAATTCTGACAATGTTTTCAGCGAGGACTTATTTGCGGTGATGGGTTCGATTGAAAAGGCATTAAGTTCAGGTGACGCATCTGGATTAGACGGATTGCTTTCTGACCTTGACGGTAAAATGGACTCCATGTCAGCGGAACGTGCAGAACTCGGAGCCAGATACAATCGCCTGGAGCTTATTGAAGATCGAGTTGGAAAACAAGAGATTGTTTCAACACGAATTCTATCTGAGAACGAAGATGCTGATTTAGAGAAGGTCATCATGGATTTAACTGCACAAGAAAGTATCCATCGCGCTGCGTTATCTGTCGGCGCAAGAATCATTCAGCCGACATTAATGGATTTTTTAAGATAAGCTATCTTTTTATAAGATAGCTTTTTTACTAGGGGGACAATATATGAACATTCCTCAAATAAGGATAGAAAGCAGATTCGCTAAACTAGGGCTAGAAACGGTCAATGCTTCACTTGAAATTCAGCAGCCTAAAGCGGACCTGTCTATCCAGCAGCCCAAAGCAGATCTGTCCATTCATACAACGCCGGGCAAGCTAACAATTGATCAAACAAAAGCCAGGGAAGATGTTGATTTAAAGCATATTTCCAAGCGAATAGAAGAAGCAGCCGATCAAGGTCGCCAAGACGTTCTTTCCGGCATTGCAAGACGCATTCAGCAAGGCGATGAACAGATGCGGATCGAAAACGGCGGAAAACCTCTGACTGCCCAGACGAAAAAAAACAGCGAACGCGAAATCAAGCAATTCAACATCGGATTTATCCCATCTTATTTCAGCGTCAAGCTTGACTATCAGCCTGCAGATGTGAAAATCGATGTGCAGAGAAATGCTCCGATCATTGAGAGCAAAATCAACAAGCCGATCATGGATTATAAAGCTGGAGAGGTCAAAGTTGCACTCGCTGAGAGAAACCAGCTGAAAATAGACTTCGTTTCAATCGACAAAAAGATTTAATAGACTTTAAACAAAGGAATGTGAAGCATGTTAATTCAAACGAAATATCATGGGGAAGCAACAATTAATGAAGCGCACAAAATCACATTTGAACATGGGATTCCGGGGTTTTTAGAGGAGAAGAACTACATCTTGCTGCCGCTTGAAGAAGGTTCTTCCTTCTTTATTCTTCAATCCATTCAATCGCAAAACACCGCATTTGTCGTCACAAGTCCCTTTTTCTTTTTCAAAGACTATGAATTTGATTTGGATGAATCAACAAAAGAACTATTAATGATAGAATCTCCGAATGATGTCGAAGTGTATGTTATTTTAACAGTCAGTGACCCGTTTACAAACTCAACAGCGAATTTACAAGGTCCGTTGATTTTAAATAAAGGAAAAAGATTGGGCAAGCAGCTTATCCTTAACAAGACAGAATATACAACTAAACATTGTCTATGGGAGGGAGCATAATGCTTGTTTTAACAAGGAAAACTGGAGAAGCCATTCAAATTGGCGATGATATTGAAATCACGGTAATCTCTATCGCTGGCGACCAAGTGAAAATTGGTATTAGTGCTCCTAATAATGTTGATATCCATCGCAAAGAAATCTATCTTTCCATTCAAGAGGAAAATAACAAAGCAGCAGAAGTATCTTTAGATTTGCTTGCTCAATTAAAGAACAGAAAACCTTAAGCACATTAGCTTAAGGTTTTTTTATGAAATATTTTCTAAATACTATAAAACAACTCCTGATCATGACGATATAAGAAGTGTAACAAGCAGAACCAACAGGCGGCCGGCTGTTGCGACTGCGAGTAAATAAGAATTCACATGGATGTGGATTACTACAATTATTTCAAGGAGGAAATTTTAAAATGAGAATTAATCATAATATTGCGGCTCTTAACACTTACCGTCAGTTGAACAGTGCTTCTGGTGCTCAGTCAAAATCCATGGAAAAATTATCTTCTGGCATGCGTATCAACCGTGCTGGTGATGATGCAGCTGGTCTTTCTATTTCTGAAAAAATGCGTGGACAAGTTCGTGGTTTGGATCAAGCTTCTCGTAATGCTCAAGACGGTATTTCATTAATTCAAACTGCGGAGGGAGCTTTAGGCGAAACTCACTCTATCCTACAACGACAACGTGAACTAATTGTTCAAGCCGGAAATGGTGGAACTTTAGCACCAGAAGATCTAACAGCGATTAAAGATGAAATCACTCAATTGAACACAGAATTAGATGGTATTTCAACACGTACTGAGTTTAACGGTAAAAAGTTGTTGGATGGTAGTTTTGCGAAGGATTTCCAAATCGGAGCAAATGCTGGTCAACAACTTTCATTAACAATAGATAATGGTACAGCTTTAGCGGGATTTAGCTCAACGGATTTAGCTATGGATGCACTTGCTCTTGATGGTGTTAAAGCAAATTTCGATTTAGATATTGCAAAAGTTGATGCTGCAATCGGAAAAGTTTCCGCTTCTCGTTCTAAACTAGGAGCAAATCAAAATCGTTTAGAGCACACTATCAATAACTTGAATAATGCTTCTGAAAATCTAACAGCTGCTGAATCTCGTGTACGTGACGTAGACATGGCGAAAGAAATGATGAACCAAACAAAGAATTCTATTCTTTCTCAAGCAGCACAAGCAATGCTGGCTCAATCCAATCAAATGCCTCAAGGAGTTTTACAACTTCTGAGATAATTGATTAGAAGGGCGTCCAGTTTGGTAACGAACTGGAGTATCACTGGGTGAATTGCTGGAACTTCCTAAAGCTTCATCAACCACAGCGTAGTTGGAAACGACAGGCGTAAAGGTTTGAAAATGATGAAGATGAACAATGGATAATCAGCAGCCAAGCTCCTGTGAGGAAACTCTGGAGAAGGTTCAACGACTAGAGAATACGGTCTAAGGCGAGAAGCTATGACTATGAATCTCGTAGGGCAGTGAAAGCTGTACGAAGTGCCCAGCCCCTTTATAATACAAGGGTGAAGATATAGTCTATTCTGTCATCGAAAGATACAGTCGCAAAGCAAGCGAACCAGCAACCACAAGGAGTTTTACAACTTCTTCGTTAATTTTAGAATATCTGAAAGGGACTCTAGTTTTGCTAGGGTCTTCTTTCCATTTTGGGAGGTATAAGTGATATGGCATTTTCAAAAGGTGATAGGGTTAAAATAGTACATATAAATTATAATCATAGCAAGCGCGTCAACAAACCTATGCCTACAATTATAGGTATGAATGGAATCATTCATAAGCCTAGTTTGATAGAAGATGACGCTTATAATGTAAAACTTGATGGTGGACAATTGGTTCTATTATATGATGATGAAATAGAATTATTGTATTCTAAATAAATTGGGATAACTGTATTAGTAATAAAATCAAGCATATATCATAATATTGAGCATTCATGTACATGATGTTCGTCAAAATGGGGTGTTTATTCTTGGAAGACGGGGGAGGGGAAGGAAGCTTTCTTATCCGAGCTTGGGGATTACAATTACCAGTACACGATGAAGATCATTCAGCTGGAATCTACTTATCATGATATTGGACAAGCACAGAAAAATATTCGGTCTAGGGTAAATACTGAGTTATCTAGTGGACCTAAATTATAAGAAAAAAGGAAAGAACAAGGTGTACTTCAATTACTTCGTTAATTGGATGAAAGACTCTAGCCATGCTAGGGTCTTTTTTAAAATTCAGCTATTCAATATTTAAGCTGAATTTAAACTTTAAGACTTCAAAAACCTATATGTACAACCGATATAACCATTAGAACATAAATCCCAAGGAGCGACCCACCATGATGATCGAAAAAATGTCATCCCAGCCCGGTCCGCGCATCTCAGAGATCGATACGAAACCTATTAAACTTCCAGAATATAAAAAAGAAGAAAGCATACCCGCATTTCCAAAAGAAGAATTAGAAAAAGTCGTTAACGGCATTAATGATTTTCTTCAGCCAGCTAACACGCATATTCAGTTTCAGCTGCATGAGAAACTGAATGAATATTATGTAACTGTTGTAGACAATCACACAAGAGAAATCGTACGGGAAATCCCATCAAAAAAAATGCTCGATTTATACGCAGCGATGACTGAGTTTCTAGGCTTTGTTGTCGACAAAAAAATCTAGAGAGGTGATTCAGCATGGTTCGAATAGGTGGTTTGGCAAGCGGAATGGACATTGATTCGCTTGTAGCCGATCTAATGAAAGCAGAGAGAATGCCGCTTGATAAATTAAAGCAAAATAAACAAACGCTTGAATGGCAGCGGGACGGCTATCGTGAAATGAACAGCCTGCTGTTTGCATTCCGCAATGCGACGTTTGATATGAAGCTCTCCAGCAACTACCGTGCACGTGCAACGAACAGTTCGAATTCTGATAAAGTGACAGCCGCTGCTACTAGTTCGGCGAGCACATCTTCTTACAGCATTTCAAAAGTAGAACAGCTTGCGACAGCAGCGACTAAGGTAAATGCAGGTGCAATTTCAGCAGATGGATCAAAAGTTGATCCGTCGAAGTCACTTTACGAAATGAAAGATTCTTTCGCGAACCAGAATTTCAACTGGCAGACAGGTACCGTGAAAAATCAGACGATTACCGCTGATGCAGATGGAAGCACGTTTAATCTCAAATTAGAGACCGGAGAAGTTCTGAAAAACTTCGATAAAGATGCGGTCATAAAAGCAGATGGAAAAACTTTTACGCTTGTAACAGGAACACCGCAGGCTGGAGAAGCAAAGATTGATAGTGACGGGACTCTTACATTCGGCGAGTCGATCAAAAAAGGAAGCTCTATAAAAGTAGAGTATGTAATAGACAGTACAGACAATTATATGTCCTTTGATATGCAAACACACACATCCAAAGGGCAAATAAAAGAAAATTTTCTTATACAGGGTACAGAATCATTAAATACCGTTTTTAATAAAATCAATTCATCTGAACTTGGTGTCACCGCTTTATACGATTCTTTTTCAGATAAAATTACGCTTACTAGAAAAGAAACGGGTGACTTTAACACGGCTGGTAATGAAATCATTACTTCAGCTGGTTTCCTGAATAATGTGCTGGGATTTGGTTCTGGAACGGAAACTGGAGGCCAAAACGCAAAATTCACGATCAACGGCCTATCAACTGAACGTACCTCCAACACTTTCGAAATGAGCGGAGTCACTTTCACTTTAAAAGACACATTCGCAGCAACAGACCCTGCAGTATCAGTAAACGTCACAAACGATACGAACGCAGTCTTTGACAACATTAAAAAGTTCGTGACCTTATATAATGAAACAATCGCAAAAATTCAGGCCAAAACAGATGAAACACGCTACCGTGATTATCAGCCGCTGTCTGATGAAGAGCGCGAATCTCTAACTGATAAACAGCAGGAACAATGGGATGAAAAAGCGCAAAGCGGACTGCTCAGAAGAGACTCAATCCTCACAGGTGCACTAAGCCAAATGCGTACAGATTTTTATTCCACTCTATCTGCAGCAACCGGCTCGTCATTCACTCATTTGTCTAACATTGGCATCTCGACAACTTCGAACTACCGTGAAGGCGGCAAGTTAATCATCGATGAAGCGAAGCTGAAAAAAGCGATTGAAGAAAATCCTGAAGGTGTTGAAAAGCTCTTCACTAGCAACGGGCCGACAAGCAGTGAAAAAGGGATTATCACAAACCTTTATAACAACTTAAAAACAACGATGGACAAGCTGAATGCCAGGGCTGGAACGTCCAGTTCCACTAGCCAGCAGTTTACAATCGGCAGGAACCTATCCTCCATTGACTCTCAAATCGACCGGTTTGAAGACCGCTTAACCCAAGTAGAAAACCGCTATTGGGCACAGTTCACGGCGATGGAAAAAGCCATTCAGCGTTCAAACGATCAAATGAATTATCTTATGCAGCAATTCGGTTAATAAAGGAGTAATGAGAAATGGCACTTAACAACCCTTATCAAGCGTATCAGCAAAATTCTGTGAGTACTGCTTCACCGGGCGAATTAACGCTGATGCTTTATAATGGATGTCTAAAGTTTATCAAGCAAGCACGCCAGGCAATTCAGCAGAAAAAAACGCAAGAGAAAAACCTCAATCTTCAAAAAGCACAGCGGATTATTCAGGAACTGATGATTACATTAAATCCTGAAGCTGCCGTATCTGAATCGATGATGTCGATGTATGAATATATGAATCGCCGTTTAGTAGAAGCCAATATTTCAAATGACTTGGTTATTCTTGCTGAGGTGGAAGAGTATGTAACAGAGTTTCGTGATACTTGGAAGCAAGTGATTCAATCGGCCCGAAAGCAGCAGTTCGGACAAGGCGGTCAAGTCTAGTGAGTGCAGTAAACAAACTGCACCAGCTTACAAAGCAATTACTGTCAGAGGTAAACGGTGCACCAGATAAAGACATGAGGGACAGCCACATCGTTAACATCCAGGATTGGATTGAGCAGCGTGACAGTCTGATCAACCAGCTCAAGCCTCCGTACAATCGTGAGGAAAAACAGCTTGGCAAAGAAATTACCGAATGGAACGCCATTATTCATGACAAGCTGAATCTGCTGAAGCAGGAAATTAAAAACGATATTACCCAGCTCAAAATTCAAAAAGCATCGAATCAAAAATACATCAATCCTTATCAGAACGCATCAGTCGATGGCATGTACTATGATAAACGCAAATAAATCCCTCACTCAAAGGGAATATGAGCTCTTTTATTCCTATAATGAGCTGCTTAATTGTATTGAGGAGGATATATATGATTTGATTCAGAGCTTTGAATCCATGGAGTACACAGAAGGCGAGCGTATCATGGATGATCTTGTTGATGCGTTCATTCAAATTGATACCACTCATTCCGGCATGTTCCACCTGGCAGGAGATAATGAGCATCTCCAAAATCAAATTCTCTTATTTGATCAGATCATCGGCGAATTGAAGCCGTTTACATTGAATAAGGACGATACTCTTTCTTTTCAGATCTATATAAAAGATGAGCTTTCCGTATTATTCATCCAATGGAAAAATGAGGTTCAGGCATACCTATTGCCATACCTGCTTCATTAATCTCATCTGCATCCGGATGGGATTTTTTCTATAGCATAAATAAAGATTAACTGTCATATTCTATTCTCATCCTTCTCCGGCAGTCATTCAGCCGCAATCTTCAACAAATTTCACATAGTTTTAACATTATTTTAACGTTTGAGCAGGAATACTAGAGGGAAAGAGAGAAATAGGTTTACATATCCTTAACAAAAGGAGGAGTTCATTTTGAATTATAACGTCAGAGGCGAAAACATTGAGGTAACTCCAGCTTTAAGAGAGTATGTCGAGAAGAAAATCGGCAAGCTAGAACGCTATTTTGAGGATTCAATCGATGCAAACGTAAATGTAAATTTAAAATTCTACAATGATCAAGAATCAAAGATTGAAGTAACGATTCCAATGACCAATTTAGTGTTGCGTGCTGAGGAATACAATGAGGATATGTACGCTGCCATCGATCTTGTGACAAACAAGCTTGAGCGTCAAATCCGTAAACATAAAACGAAAGTAAACCGAAAATTGCGCGAGCAGGGTTCAGCGAAATTCATGTTTACAAATGGGGCAGTTGAGGCAGAGGGTGAACAAGCTCAGCCGCCGGTTCAGGAAGAAGATGACTCCATCGAAGTTGTCCGCACAAAGCGCTTTAACTTAAAGCCAATGGACAGTGAGGAAGCGATCCTTCAAATGAACATGCTTGGCCATAACTTTTTCGTTTTCACAAATGCTGAAACGAATTCTACGAATGTGGTTTATCAGCGCAAAGACGGCAAATATGCGATTATCGAACCAACTGAATAATACCAATAAACCAATGCAGTCCGTTCTATGAGCGGGCTGCGTTTTTATTGTTTGTATTTCTATATTTTTACAACTTTCCTTTCCGCAGCTCATATTTAGTGGTCCTATGGTCATATACATATGGAAAGGAGGAGATGTCTGAATGCAGGATTTTTTAAAATTTAATAAAATGATTACGCCTACTATTATCTCTGTTATTTTTTATGTGGGATCAGCCATTAGTGTCATTGCAGGGTTTGTTTCGATTATTAGCGGGGCTAATGCCATATACGGAGGCGGCGCTCAAATATTTGCAGGGTTATTTATGATCTTGCTTGGTCCTTTTGTTATCCGAATTTATTGCGAGCTGTTAATTGTCATATTTAAAATGAATGAGGCTCTGCAGGATATAACAAAGAATGTTTCATTAAAGGGAAAAAGCAGTGTATCGTCAAGTGAAACTCTATAATTTCATACATAGAGAAGAAGCCTGAGCATGTCAGCTTGGGCTTTTTTGTTATTTATCAGAATCCTCCTTCAAAAGGGGTTTTTGGCTTTGAATAAGGATAAACTGTTGATATTATTTAAAATATGGTAAAATAGAATTTAGTTTTGAAATGCATAAAAAGATACAGTGAGATGTGAAATACATTCCGATATTACAGTATCTTCATGTATGGCACTTCATTAGACAGAGGAGCGTATAAAATGCTTGGAATCTTAAATAAGGTGTTTGATTTTAACAAACGTGCATTAAATAAATATGAAAAAATGGCTAATCAAATAGAGTCTTTATCATCAGACATGGAAAAGCTTTCTGATGAAGATCTAAAGGCGAAAACACAGGAGTTTAAAGGCCGCATTGCAAAAGGTGAGAGCGTCGATGACCTTTTGACTGAATCTTTTGCTGTAGTCCGCGAAGCTGCAAAGCGTGTTCTTGGCTTATACCCTTATCCTGTTCAGCTTATGGGGGGTATCGCGCTTCATGAGGGCAATATCTCTGAGATGAAAACAGGGGAAGGTAAGACGCTGACGTCCACCATGCCTGTTTATCTGAATGCTCTTTCCGGAAAAGGCGTTCATGTTGTAACAGTCAATGAATACTTGGCAAGCCGTGATGCTGTTGAAATGGGCAAGCTGTATGAGTTTCTTGGATTAACAGTAGGCTTAAATACGAACGGCCTTTCAAAAGAAGAAAAGCGCGCTGCTTATGCCGCTGATGTAACTTATTCTACTAATAATGAATTAGGATTTGACTACTTGCGCGATAACATGGTGCTTTACAAAGAGCAGATGGTTCAGCGTCCGCTTCACTATGCTGTAATCGATGAAGTTGACTCCATCTTAATTGACGAAGCGCGTACGCCGCTGATCATCTCCGGTTCTGCTGCAAAGTCAACGATGCTTTATGTGCAGGCAAACGGTTTTGTGCGTTCTCTTAAACGTGACGAGGATTATACGTTTGATGAAAAAACAAAAGGTGTTCAGCTGACAGAAGACGGTATGTCTAAAGCTGAAAAAGCATTCCATATTGAAAACCTTTTTGATCTTACACATGTTTCATTAAATCATCATATTAATATGGCATTAAGAGCACATGTGGTAATGCACAATGATGTTGACTACGTTGTTGAAGAAGGTCAGGTTGTCATCGTTGACCAGTTTACAGGCCGTTTAATGAAGGGCCGCCGCTACAGCGATGGTCTTCACCAGGCAATTGAGGCAAAAGAAGGTCTTGAGATTCAAAATGAAAGCATGACGCTTGCAACGATTACGTTCCAGAACTACTTCCGCATGTACGAGAAGCTTTCTGGTATGACGGGTACAGCGAAAACGGAAGAAGAGGAATTCCGCAACATTTACAACATGCAGGTTGTTGCGATCCCTACTAACCGTGATGTTGTCCGTGATGACCGCGCTGACCTTGTGTACCGTTCAATGGAAGGCAAGTTCAAAGCAGTTGTGGATGATGTAACGACGCGTTACTTTGCCGGTCAGCCAGTATTGGTTGGTACGGTTGCTGTTGAAACGTCAGAGCTTATTTCAAAGCTTTTGAAGAAAAAAGGCGTTCCGCATAACGTTCTGAATGCGAAGAACCATGAGCGGGAAGCTGAAATCATCGAAAATGCCGGTCACCAAGGTTCCGTTACAATCGCAACTAACATGGCCGGACGCGGTACGGATATCAAGCTTGGACCTGGTGTTATAGAGCTTGGCGGTTTAGCTGTTATCGGTACAGAGCGCCACGAATCCCGCCGTATTGATAATCAGCTCCGCGGACGTTCAGGCCGTCAGGGAGACCCTGGTGTAACTCAATTCTACCTTTCAATGGAAGATGAATTAATGAGACGCTTCGGTTCTGAGAATATGATGGCAATGATGGATCGTCTCGGAATGGATGATTCACAGCCCATTCAAAGTAAAATTGTTACCCGTGCGGTTGAATCTGCGCAAAAACGTGTTGAGGGCAATAACTTTGATGCACGTAAACAGCTTCTGCAATATGACGATGTGCTTCGTCAGCAGCGTGAAGTCATTTACAAGCAGCGCTTTGATGTCATCGATTCAGAAAATCTTCGCAGCATCGTAGAAAGCATGGTTACATCAACAGTTGAGCGCGTGGTTGCCATGTACACTCCTAAGGACGAGCTTCCTGAGGAATGGAATCTTGAAGGATTGCTTGATTATCTCCATGCCAATCTTCTTGAAGAGGGTACCTTTACGGTGAATGATTTCAAAGGGAAAGAATCGGAAGAAATCACTGAACTTGTGTTAGAGAAAACAAAAGCACGCTACAGCGAAAAAGAAGAAGCGTTCGGCGAAGAGCAGATGCGCGAATTCGAAAAAGTAATCCTGCTTCGAGCGGTTGATACGAAATGGATGGATCATATTGATGCAATGGATCAATTGCGTCAAGGTATTCACCTTCGCGCATATGGACAGACAGATCCGCTTCGCGAGTATCAAATGGAAGGCTTTGCGATGTTTGAAAACATGATTGCATCGATTGAAGAAGATGCTGCAAAATATATCATGAAAGCAGAAATCCGCAACAACCTTGAGCGCGAGGAAGTTGCAAAACCACAGGAGGCCGTTCACCCGAAAGAGGGAGACGAGGCGCCTAAGAAAAAACCTGTTAAAAAGCAGATGGAAATTGGCCGAAATGAAGCATGTGTTTGCGGAAGCGGCAAAAAATACAAAAACTGCTGCGGTAAGTAAATCAGGAAAGAGAGGTGTCAGGCACCTCTCTTTACCCCATTTTAGAGGAGAATTATGATGGAATTATCAGATATCCGGAACGAACTTGAAAAAATGGCTAAGAAATTAGCGGCTTTTAGGGGGTCTCTTTGACCTCGACCACAAACAGGCTCGTATTGATGAGCTAGATGAAATGATGTCCCATCCGAATTTTTGGGACAGCCAAAGTGAAGCACAGGCCGTGATTAATGAAAGCAATGCTTTAAAAGAAGCGGTCAACCAATTCAATGAAATGAACGAAACACATGAGAATCTTGAAGTGACGCATGAGCTTTTAAAAGAAGAGCCAGACGCTGAGCTTCACGCTGAGCTTGAAAATGAAGTCGTTGAACTGACTGCGGCTATGAACGAATTTGAGCTTCAGCTTCTATTAAGCGAGCCTCATGATAAAAATAATGCGATTCTTGAGCTTCATCCAGGAGCTGGCGGCACGGAGTCCCAGGACTGGGGTTCCATGCTGCTCCGCATGTATACTCGCTGGGGCGAAAAGAAAGGCTTCAAGGTTGAAACCCTTGATTACCTTCCTGGAGACGAAGCCGGCATTAAGAGCGTCACGCTTCTATTCAAAGGACATAACGCATACGGTTACTTGAAAGCTGAAAAAGGTGTACATCGTCTTGTCCGTATTTCACCATTCGATGCCTCGGGCCGCCGTCATACATCGTTTGTATCATGTGAAGTTATGCCTGAATTCAATGATGAAATCGACATTGATATCCGCACAGAGGACCTGAAAATTGATACGTACCGTGCGAGCGGTGCCGGCGGTCAGCATATCAATACAACTGACTCCGCTGTCCGTATCACTCATATTCCAACCAATACGGTTGTAACATGCCAAACAGAGCGCTCACAGATCAAAAACCGTGAGAGAGCGATGAAAATGCTTCAAGCGAAGCTCTATCAGCTGAAGCTTGATGAACAGCAGGCAGAGCTTGACGAAATCCGCGGCGAGCAAAAAGAAATCGGCTGGGGATCTCAAATCCGTTCTTATGTATTCCACCCGTACTCTCTTGTAAAAGATCACCGCACAAGTACAGAGAGCGGAAACGTTCAAGGCGTCATGGACGGCGATTTAGATCCATTTATTGATGCATACTTGCGTTCTAAACTTTCATAAAAAGTTATTACGGCTGTCCTTTTGAGGGCAGCTGTTTTTTATTTTTAGGAGAAAAATGCACAAAAGACAGTAAAGCGTTTATAAGGGCAAGTATTTTATTAATTCCCGCAAGTAATAGAGTCATTTTGGACAATATTTTCTCTACTTTGGAAAGTAAGCACGATTTAAAGCAGTTTTATAACAAATATTTATCACAAATAAAAGTTTCAAAACCAAATATGGCTAAATCCATCATTATTAGCAAAAACTAACCTCAGCCCCTTTACCTCTTTAGCACGTTATTACACTGTTATTTACAGCTTGTTCAGACGGGTGCTATACTCTGAAAGGTTATGTCAAAAAACAAGTGTTTTCATAGATGGAGGATACAGCATGTTTCAGCGTAAACGCACTCGTACTTACAATCCGGCTTTAGAAAAGATCACTTCATATTTGTTTATTTTGCTTGGTTCTGGAATCGTTGCCATTGCCTTTAATTTGTTTCTCCTGCCTAACCGCATTGCATCTGGCGGAGTCAGCGGCATCAGTACTATTACAGATTTCTTATTTGGATTTGAACCTGCGTATGTTCAGTGGGCCTTCAACATTCCTTTATTTATCGCAGGAGTTCTGCTCCTTGGAAAGCAATTTGGTTTAAAAACGTTAATAGGAACCATTTTCCTTCCTTTTGTAGTCTTTTTAACAAAAGAAATGGAGCCTGCAACGACAGATCCTTTGCTTGGAGCCATTTTCGGCGGAATCGGCGTAGGTCTTGGTCTCGGTCTTGTTTTTCGCGGAAAAGCTTCAACAGGCGGGACAGATCTTGCGGCACAGATTATCCATAAGTTCACAGGACTCTCTCTTGGTACATGTGTAGCTTTAATAGATGGACTGATCGTGCTGACGGCAGCTTTTGTTTTTGATATAGAACGCGGTCTATATGCACTTGTAGGCCTTTATGTGACCAGCAAAACCATTGATATCGTTCAAGTTGGACTTGGACGTTCTAAGATGACGATGATCATTACCAATCAAGAAGAAGAAGTCAGAAAGGCAATTCTGAGTGAAATTGACAGGGGAGTGACCAAATTATCTGCCTTCGGAGGCTATACGGACAATGAGCGGCCGATTTTAATGTGTGTGGTTGATCAAACAGAATTCACCAAATTGAAACAACTCGTAAAAAGCATTGATACGTCTGCATTTGTCGTTGTAATGGATGCTTCTGATGTACTCGGCGAAGGTTTCAAGCGGGCGTAGATAGGATATAATAGAAATGTATTTTATATCCTTATTTGAGGAGGATTTTGGCAATGAAAACAAAACTATTCGCACTATTATTTGGAACATCACTTGCGCTCGCTGCATGCGGAGGCGGAGATAATGCAGGAGAAGAGCCCAAAGAAGATTCAGGAACTAAGGATACGGCAAAAGCTGAAGAAATCGTACAGCAAAACTGCATCAGCTGTCATGGACAAAATCTTGAAGGCGGCGGGGCTGCACCTAGCCTGGAAAAAGTAGGCGGTAAATATGATGAAGATAAAATTGAAAGCATCATTAACAAAGGTCAGGGCGGAATGCCAGCAGGTCTTATTAATGAAACAGACGCAGCTGTAGTAGCAGAATGGCTTGCGCAGAAGAAGTAGCTTCTATAAAAGCCAGCCTGAAAGACAAGGCTGGTTTTCCTATTTTCATCCCCGCTCATTTAACCTAATTCTATCCAATCCGCAAGTAAAACCTTTCGACACTCAGAAAAATTTACCATTATTTAATTCCTAATAAAAGATTGTCTTTTTAGTCAGAAAGTTCTAATATTTAGATTAAAGCGTTTCCAAAATCTCCAACAATGGAACCATAAATAATTGTAAATCGATAAAATTCTACAATTTACGACGTTGAAATGAAACTGTAATATTTTTAAGTCTATTTTTGCCGAACTTTGATGTTATAATATTTTTTGTGGGTAATCTTATTAATATATGAAAATATTGGATACATATTCCGAGACACTCTCTTAAATACAATACGAACCAGCGGACACCACGTAATCTACAAAATAAACAGCTTTGGGTGATAAAAATATGATCGAAATGACAGACGTTTTTAAAACGTATTCAAATGGCGTTCTTGCCATTAATGGAATAAATGTAAAAATAGATCAGGGCGAATTTGTTTATGTTGTCGGTCCGAGCGGTGCTGGTAAATCAACATTTATTAAAATGATGTACCGTGAAGAAAGACCAACAGACGGCAAAATCGTGATCAATGGAATAAATCTTGCTAAATTGCGGGAAAAGAAAGTTCCATATTTAAGAAGAAGCATCGGCGTTGTTTTCCAGGACTTTAAACTTTTGCCTAAGTTAACTGTTTTTGAAAACATTGCATTTGCTCTTGAAGTTATTGGAGAGAATCCTAGAATTATCAAAAAGAGAGTGCTGGACGTTTTAGACCTTGTTCAGCTCAAGCATAAGGCTAGATTTTTCCCTAATGAGTTATCAGGAGGAGAACAGCAGCGCGTTTCGATTGCGCGGTCAATTATTAACAATCCTGGGGTTGTCATCGCTGATGAGCCGACAGGAAATCTTGACCCCGATACATCTTGGGAGATTATGAGCATCTTTGAGGAAATCAACAATCGAGGAACGACTGTTGTGATGGCTACACACAACCGTGAGATAGTAAACACCATGAAAAAACGAGTCATCGCGATCGAAGATGGAAAGATTGTGCGTGACGAGGCTAGAGGGGAGTATGGGATTTATGATTAGAACCCTTGGGCGTCACTTCAAAGAAACGTTAAAAAGCTTAAGCCGTAATGCCTGGATGACATTTGCGTCAGTCAGTGCCGTAACTGTCACTTTAATCCTTGTCGGAACGTTCCTGGTTATTATGATGAACTTAAACAACTTTGCTTCTAAGGTTGAAGAGGACGTTGAAATACGGGTGCTGGTAGATGTGACAAGCACTCCGGAGGAACAAAAGCAGCTGAGGACCAAGATTGATAACCTCAGCGGAATTAAAACAGCAAAACTGTCACCAAAGGAAAAAGAACTTGATAACCTGATCAGCAGCATGGGAGAACAAGGGAAATCTTATCAGCTTTTTGAACAGAACAATCCTTTGAATGATGTTATTGTGATCAAAACGGAAGATCCGCGTGAAACCCCTCAAATTGCGAAGAGGATTGAGGGATTTACTGGAGCTTATAAAGTTCTGTATGGTAAAGAAGAAGTAGAAAAACTATTCAATTTTGTTGAAATCTCAAGAAATATCGGCATCGGATTAATCATCGGATTAGTCTTTACAGCCATGTTCCTTATCTCAAATACAATTAAAATTACGATTTTTGCCAGAAGGCATGAAATAGAGATTATGAAACTAGTAGGTGCAACAAATTGGTTTATCCGCTGGCCGTTTTTCCTTGAAGGTTTAATGCTTGGAATTATGGGATCAATTATTCCGATTGTGCTCGTAATGGCTACGTACAACTATTTATATACATGGGTTGAACCGAAAGTTGCAGGTTCATTTGTTCAATTACTTCCGTTTAGTCCATTCGTCTTCCAAGTATCAGCTATTCTGATCTTAATAGGCGGATTAATCGGAGTGTGGGGAAGTTTAATGTCTGTCCGAAAGTTCTTAAGAGTATAAACTGGCAATCTGATAGATTGCTGGTTTCCTCGTTCAGAGGATGATAGATAAAGGGAGGAACTAGAGAGTGAGAAAGAAAATCTTATCACTTGGGTTGGCTGTTATAATAGGGACAAGCTCTGTTATTATTCCAATTACCCAAGAAAAGGCTTATGCAAACGCTGATCTTGAAAAGAAAAAAGCAGATATTCAAAATGAGCGTTCAGGCGTAGATTCAAACATCCAAGAAAAGCAAGGCGAGTTATCAAAGCTTGAAGAAAAAGAGAAAAGCTTAAATAACGAGATTGAAAAACTTGATAAGCAAACAGCGGATACAAATGAGAAAATCCGTGAGCGTCAAGCTGAAATCGATGAAACGAAACAAAAGATTGAAGAATTAAAGGTTCAGATTGCAGAAGTGAAAGAGCGTATTAAAAAGCGTAATCTACTTCTAGAGGACCGTGTACGTTCTCTACAGGAGAGCGGCGGTGTAGTAAGCTATTTAGATGTGCTACTAGGTGCTCAGGATTTCGGTGACCTTGTTACACGCGTAAGTGCTGTAACAACGATTGTCGAAGCAGATAAAGAAATTATCAAAGCCCACGAGGAAGACAAAAAACTTCTAGAGCAAAGTGAAGCAGAACTAAGTAGCCAGCTTCAGAAGCTTGAAACAGCTTTAACTGAGTTAGAAGCATTAAAACTGCAGTTAAAACAGCAAGCAGCAGAAAAAGGCAAATTAATTGAGCAAGTTAAAGCACAGCATCAGGAAACAGAAGCAGCGATCTATGAATTAGAAGATGAATCAGCATTCTTAAAAGAGCAGGAAGCAGCTATTCAAAAAGAAATGGAACGTCAAAAACAAGCAGAAGAACAGCGCAAACGCGAAGCTGCAGAAGCAGCTGCCCGTGCTAAGCAGGAAGCTGATGCACAAGCGGCAGCAGCAAAAGCAGCGGCTAGTAAGCCAGCAGCAGCTTCATCAAACAGTTCTTCAAATGAATCATCAGCACCTGCTCCTGAACCGGAACCGGCACCTGCACCGGCAGTAACTGGCGGCAAGTTCATGTGGCCTGCACAAGGTACATTTACATCAGGATATGGCCATCGCTGGGGTAAATTGCACGCTGGTATTGATATTGCAAACGCAGCAAGCAATGTACCAGTTGTGGCAGCAGCAGCAGGAACTGTTATACGTTCATACTACTCAAGCAGCTATGGAAACTGCGTTTTCATTTCACATAACATCGACGGTAAAGTTTACACAACTGTTTATGCACATTTAGAAGCGCGCCATGTAAGCAGCGGACAATCTGTCAGCAAAGGTCAGCAGCTTGGCTTCATGGGTAACACTGGCCGTTCAACAGGCAAGCATCTTCATTTCGAAATTCACGATGGTGCTTGGAAAAACCCAGTTAACCCAATGCAGTTCTTACAATAATAGCCAAAACCCTAAAACTTCATGTTTTAGGGTTTTTTTACGTTCTGTATTTTTTAGATAAATCATCTTGTCCTACATGATTTATCCTTTTTTCACATATACTAGAGATACGAGTTTATTTGTAAAGTTCAGGTCCTACATAACGAAGTTAACCTTTAGAAGGAGGAACAAGATGAAGCAAAAAGTCACAGCTCTTATGATGACTCTCTCAATGGCACTGGGTGCGGGCGGCATGTACGCCGGCATGCAGTTTATGGAACATGATCAGCAGGATACAAAAGCAGAAGAGCTTGCCGTTCCTGCTGTGACTGATGTATTAAAGCAAGATCGGGATCAAGAAGTAGAAGGACTCGAAAAAGTGAAACAGGCTTATGAGTTAATCTCGAGCAAATATGTTGAGGAAGTTGACGAGGAGGAGCTGCTTGAAGGAGCAATTCAAGGCATGCTGACCACTCTCGATGATCCTTATTCTGTCTATATGGATAAAGAAACAGCCAAACAATTT
This sequence comes from Metabacillus hrfriensis, assembly GCF_030127205.1. NCBI lineage: Bacteria > Bacillati > Bacillota > Bacilli > Caryophanales > Bacillaceae > Metabacillus > Metabacillus hrfriensis. Next base: position 4,655,944 of record NZ_CP126116.1, on the reverse strand, counting down.
TCCGATAGTCTTGATTCTTCTTTTGAAGGCATCGGTGCAGAAGTGGGAATGGATGGCGGCAAAATCATTATCGTCTCTCCATTTAAAAATTCACCTGCAGAAAAAGCAGGTCTGCAGCCGAATGATCAGGTCATTACCATTGATGGTGAATCTGTCGCCGGGGGCGACCTCAACGATACCGTTCTTAAAATCCGCGGAAAAAAAGGAACAAAGGTTAAAATTGAAGTGCTGCGGAACGGTTCAAAAGAAAAACTGAGCTTTGAAGTGACACGGGACGAAATTCCGATTGAAACGGTATTCAGTTCTGTTAAAACAAAAGGGAAATCGAAATACGGCTATATTGAAATCACCTCTTTCTCGGAAGATACAGCTAACGATTTCACAGAGGAATTAACAAAGCTTGAGCAAAAAAACATTAAAGGACTGGTCCTCGATGTTCGCGGAAATCCTGGCGGGTATTTGCAAAGTGTAGAAGAAATTCTGAAACAATTTGTGACCAAGGATCAGCCATATATTCAAATTGAAGAGCGCAACGGCGATAAGAAACGCTATTTCTCCAATTTGACTGAGAAAAAAGACTATCCTGTTACAGTCCTGATTGATAAAGGAAGTGCATCTGCTTCTGAAATTCTGGCAGGAGCTTTAAAGGAAGCCGGCCAGTATGAGATTATTGGAGAGACCTCTTTTGGAAAAGGCACTGTTCAGCAGGCAGTTCCTATGGGCGACGGAAGCAACATCAAGCTGACTCTTTATAAATGGCTGACACCTGAAGGCAATTGGATCCATAAAAAAGGTGTTGAACCAACAATCAAAGTTTCACAGCCTAAGCACCTTGTTACTGCACCGATTCAGCTGGAAAAACCGCTCGCTGTTGATATGAATGATGAGCAAATCAAAATAGCGCAGATTCTTTTAAAAGGATTAGGCTATGACCCAGGACGAGAAGATGGATATTTCGGGAAGAAAATGGCTGTAGCCGTCAAGGATTTCCAAAAGAAAAACAAGCTTTCCGCTACTGGAAATATTGATGTTCAAACGGCAGAGGCCATTAATCAAAAGGTTTCTGAGCAGCGTTTAAATGGAAAACATGATCTTCAGCTTGAGAAAGCAATTGAAACTTTATCCAGATAAATAGTAGAGCCGGCTTGCAAACTAGGGAGCTGGCTCTATTTTTATGGAATTTTCTAACAAAATAACTACATTTAGGATGATTTTTAGATTTTTTGTGAGAATAACGACGAAAATCAGAAAGAATTTCCGTATTTTTATAATTAGTACAGACTTTTCGCGCACAAAAAAATGAAACTTTAGCTAGTTGATTAATCGGGATATTAGTTTTACGATGGAAGTACTGTTCTACAACACACTCTAAAAACAGAAAGATGGGGAGATCAATTGAAAAAAAGGGCAAGTGTGATGAGAGAACAAACTTATCGACAGTTGACAGAAGAATTTAAAGAAAGACTACAAACTGCAAATTCCTCACATGCGAAGGTCAGCAAATGGGTTCAGCTGTTCTGCATGTACTTGGCAAACTACACAGACGTTAAGAGACTGCAGGAAATCGATAAAGTTTGCATTCAAGAATACTTTCACTATTTAACGGAGAACTACAAGCGTCTTTCGTTAAACCTCACGGATATAAAACGGTCTATGCAGCTGATTGAAGAAGTGCTGGATATTAAAGTAGACGACTCACTCCTTGATTTTTCACTTTCGAATTTGCATCTTTGGAGCAAATTAAAGTAAACTCGGTCAGAATATGATATTCATCCTATTCTATATCTGATAAAATAGCATTAATCGTTTACTTACTAAGTGACGAAAGCAATCAAGGTGGTGTATGAAGTTTGCTTGAAAACTGGTTGCTGGAAATTCTATTGGCAATGGGAAGGTTTTTTATTCATCCTCTCGTTTATTTTTTCCTTATTTATTCCCTTGTGCTTGGGTTTATTCGCATAAAGCGGGAGCGTAAATCCTTCCATACAAGAATTCAAGATATCTATGAAGAAGTACGGTTTACATATTCAAAAGGACTGCTCACAGGTCTTCTATTGTCTGCAGTGACATTTGCTCTTGGCACGATGATTCCGCTTGGTTCAATCATCCTGCTTGCAGCCGTGACAGTTATTCTGTCTCTGACTTTTCAGCTGCGCTTTCTTTCGCCTGCTTACACAATGGGATTAACCATCTTTTCGGTATTTCTTTTGATGCAGGCAGATGCTGTCTCTTCTTTACCAGATCTAAATGAGACAAGCTTTTCAATTCTCGCAATATTAATGGGACTGCTTATGGTTGCGGAGGGTGTCCTTGCTTATCGGACAGCTCATTTAAAGACTTCGCCATTTCTATTAAAAAGCAGCAGGGGTCTTCCAATCGGGAATCATGTTGCAAATCGAACATGGCTGCTGCCGCTGTTTTTACTCATTCCAGGAGGATCCTTAACGGAAAGCCTGTCGTGGTGGCCGGTACTGACTATCGGAGATGAGCCATTTCTTTTTGTGTTCATTCCTTATATCATTGGGTTTCATCAAAGAGTTCAGGGTTCATTGCCTAAAGAAAGTATTATGGTCACGTCTAAGCGCATCATCTGGCTTGGAATGATTATTTTTGCCGTGGCGGTCGCAAGTGTCTGGTTTATGCCGCTTGCATTTGCAGCAGCACTGCTTGCCATCATCGGGAGAGAATTTTTGACTGTCCGCCAGCGGATGAATGATAATTCGGCAGCCTTCTATTTCTCAAAGCGGGATCACGGCCTGATGGTGCTTGGCATTTTGCCGCATTCACCTGCCGTTAAGTTTGAGCTCGAAGTTGGCGAAATCATTATGAAAACAAATGGAGCCTCGGTTAAGACGGTCGATGAGTTTTACCAGGCCCTGCAAATTAACGGTGCTTTCTGTAAAATGGAAGTCATCGGCTTAAATGGAGAGATCCGCTACGTCCAGGGAGCCGTTTACAAAGGCGAACACCACGAGCTTGGCATTCTGTTTGTACAGGATGAGAAGAAGTGGGAGACAGAGGCGGTATAAGCTGTCAGATAATCACTCAGACTATTGTTTGAGTGGTTTTTTTGTATGGTTGTAAACTTATGTGCCTTGAAGGCGTAACAGCTCTAATTGGATACTCAAGAAGTATCAATGATTCCTTAAAAAAGTGAAAATGAGCAGAATGGATACTCAAAGGGCATCTATGATTCCTTAAAAAGGTGAAAATGAGCAGAATGGATACTCAAAGGGTATCAATGATTCCTTAAAAAGGTGAAAATGAGCAGAATGGATACTCAAAGGGTATCAATGATTCTTTAAAAAGGTGAAAATGAGCAAAATGGGTTCTCAAAGGGTATCAATGATTCCTTAAAAAGATGAAAATGAGCAGAATGGATACTCAAAGGGTATCAATGATTCCTTAAAAAGATGAAAATGAGCAGAATGGATACTCAAAGGGTATCAATGATTCCTTAAAAAGATGAAAATGAGCAAATTGAGTATTCGAGGGCAGGTAAGATTCCCAGAAAAGGCCCAAAGCCAATAGTAAGAGAATCAACTGAAATAAAATTTCCAAACTCTTAATTAAAAAGCTAAAAAAAACTAATTGACTCTAACGTAACGTCATACCTTAAAGTAAATAGTGAAGGGAGGCTGACAGCTTATGAAAGTAAAAGAAGTCGCGGATTTAGTTGGAATTAGTGTGCGCACACTGCATCATTATGATGAAATCGGATTGTTAACGCCAGATGGGGTAACTGATTCTGGATACCGGCTTTATTCCAATGAAAATCTCGAAACGCTGCAGCAGATCTTATTTTTTAAAGAGCTTGGTTTCCCTTTAAAGAAAATAAAAGAAGTCATCAGCAGTCCTTCATTTGACCGGGAAGAAGCGCTCAGGCTGCACAGGAAAATGCTGCTGGAGAAGCGGAACCGGCTTGATCAGATGATTGCAACAGTTGAGAAAACTATAAAACATGCGAAAGGAGAAATTGAGATGTCACAGAAAGAAAAATTTGAAGGTTTTGATTTCAGTCAAAATCCTTATGAACAGGAAGCGCGCGAACGCTGGGGCGACGAGGCGGTTGATAAAGCTAACGCTAAAGCAGCGGGCATGACCAAAGAAATGCAGGATAATTTTAATAATCTTTATAGAAAGCTTGCAGATCTTCGTCACGACTCACCTTCATCTGAAGAGTCACAGGCTGCAATCGGAGAATGGTATGTGCTTCTGAACGAGTTTGGCGATTATTCGCTTGATGCTTTTAAAGGACTCGGACAAATGTATGTAGATGATGAACGGTTTACAAAAAACATTGATAAGTTCGGTGAAGGGTTAGCTGCATATATGAGAGATGCAATGGCTGTTTACGCGGATAACCATAAGAAGTAAAAACAGAGCTCAGCCGTTTTTTGGCTGAGCTTTCGTTTTATATGCAAATCTTAAATAAAATAAAGTCCGCGCATACTTTCTTCCTTGGTACATCAGAATATAATTGATACGTTTCGTTAAACTTCATTCTTTTATGAAGCTCCTCTTGCTGCCATTTTCTTAGTTCCTCTAAAACATAAAAGTTGTCTGTACCCATCGTTTCCGCCTCCTTTTGTTCCTTTTATTATATGGGAAATATTCCTAGATAAAATTCGCCATTGGATTGAAGTTTTCTCAGACTTTAGATGGGGATTGCAATTTCAGATTGTTATAAGATAATGAAGATGCACTTTTTATAAAAAGGAGGAGATACTATGAATTTTCCAAAGGATGAGGATGGAAAAGTACTGAGTATGCTGTACAAAGAAGGTCTTAATTTTAAGAAGCCTCATATGATTGATTTTTATGTGGCGGTTCCGGATCAGGAGAACGGGGAAGCGATTTTAAAGGCACTTTCTGATAAAGGCTACAAATTCATGATGGAGTATGACGATGATGTGGAAGAATGGACATGCTTTGGCTCCGTTAAGATGCATTTAAAGCATAATGAGATTGTGGCCATGCAAAAGAAGCTTGATGCGATTACCAAGCCGCTTGGCGGCTATGCAGATGGATGGAGCGTCATGACTGAATAGAAAAAAGCCAGCCGAAGGGCTGACTTTTTTAAGTTATGGCAAAGTACTCGTATCCAGCTCCAGCGCCTAACTCCTCGGTTGAACGGATCCGCCAAAAAAGTCAAATCCGGACTTTTCCGGCGGGTCCTTATCTGCCTGTCGGAGCTGACCAAGGCGCTTCCGCTTTTCTTATAGAAACGAAACAATAATTAGCATAGTGAAAATGATCGTTAAATGATTCAGTGAGAAGATAAACATCATCGTTGCCCATTTGTAATCATCCATCTTTTTAAAACTGATGATTCCGGCAAGCATCCAGGCAAGTGTCAGGGCGAACATGGAGAAAGCGACGACTTTGCTGAAGGATAAGAACAGGAATGATGATGCAAGAAGCAATATTAAATAAACGATTGTTTGAATTTTAGCACGCGGTGTTCCTTTTACAACCGGAAGCATCGGGACGCTTGCATTCTTGTAATCTTCTAAACGTCTGATGGCAATCGCATAGAAATGAGGAGGCTGCCATAAAAACATTAAAACGAATAGTCCAAGTGCTGCAGGGTGGAACATGTCAGGCGAAATCGCTGCCCAGCCAATTAGAGGGGCAATGGCGCCGGATAAGCTTCCTACCTCTGTGTTATAAATTGTTTTTCTTTTTGTCCACATTGTGTAAGGGACAAGGTATAAGAATAATCCAAGAGCTCCAATAAAAGCCGTTAAAGGTGAAATCAGGAACAAAAACACAATTCCGCTTATTGAAAGCGCGGTGCCAAGCCATAATGCAAACTTGGGATGGATGGATCCTGTAACTGTTGGTCTCTCCATCGTGCGTTTCATAAGAGAATCGATATCGCGGTCGTAATAGTTATTAATCGCACCGGCACCGCCAACAACAGCTGCCGTACCCAGAAGAGCAAGAATGACGACCAGAATATTATCCACAAAACTGATATTATATACAGACAACGCTACTGAAAGGCCTGCAAACATACCTAGAAGGTTTGATTTCACAATGCCGTCTTTGACGATAGCCTTAAAATTACTCCAAGAAAAGATGCTTTTTATAGAAAGAGAATCCTCTACGATTACCTCTGTACTTTTCATCACAATTCTCCTTTTCTTTTTAAATCCAAACCCTTACTAACATACTTGATTATCTAACATATTAACAGTTATTTGTACTGGAAAGTAATAGTCGGGAGCATTTGACAAAAAGATGTCGAATCTTTGTGAACATTTTCTATACGTTTTCTTATTCTTCAGATAATTACCCGTTTGAGTATTAGGAAGCTGTCCACTATAATGACAGTATCATCCATTGCGAAGGAGTGATTGTTTATGAAGCATCAAGCAACACCTTATTTAATGTTTAATGGAAATGCGAAAGAAGCACTGGAGTACTATAAAGGAGTTTTTGGCTGTGAGATTGAAGTAATTCAGACGTATGGCGAAGCCGACTATCCTACTCCTCCTGAGGCAGAACAAAAAATCATGCACGCCCGTCTGAAAAAAGATGATCTGCTTCTAATGATTTCAGATGCTTTTCCAGGCAATACAGTTGAAATCGGCAACAATCTATCATTGGTGTTGGAGTTCGAATCCGAGGATGAAATCAGAACCGTTTACAGTGCTCTAATTGAAAAAGGCACGATTTTGATGGAGCTTCAGGATACATTCTGGGGAGCCACTTATGCTAAAGTGAAGGATGCATTTGGAGTAATCTGGGATCTGAATCTTGAGAAAGTTAAATAAGAATAATCAAAAAGGACCTGCCTGGTAATGCTTTTACATAGTTATCAAGTATTTATGTCTAGCTTGACCGTCCAGCTCCTGGGCCAGTACGGATCTGGTGAATAGCCAAACCCTGACTTTCCGTCGGATCCTTATCTGTCCGCATGCGCTAAACCGGCGATTCCGCTTTTCTTATGAAAACACTTGCATAAACTAGCTTCTTCCTCTACCATTATTAATGGACAGATTGTAAAAGGAGTGTGCAGCTATGAACAATAAATATTATTTGGACAACTCACTCGGATATAAACTGTTCCATGCTTCAAGGCTCATATGCAGCCGGTTAAATCAAAACTTAAGAGACTATTCTGTTACGTATGAACAGTGGCAAATCCTGTGCAGACTTTATGAAAAGGATGGCCAAACGCAAAATCAGCTGGCTCTGCTTAATGAAAGAGATCAGCCAAGTGTTTCACGGCTTATTGATAATATGATCAAGCGCGGGCTGGTGAAACGAGTTCCGCACGAAAGTGACGGGCGCATCAACCTTATTTTTTTGACTGAAGCAATGATAGATCTTCAATCTGAGCTCGAGGGGTTAGCAGGTCAAACCATTGCGGATGCTTCAGCAGAGATTAGTGAACACGACATGGAAATCTGTCTGACGGTGCTTGATAAAATAAGAAATAACTTAAAATAAATGTTTTTTGCATAAATACTTGTTTAAACAAGTAAATTTATATTGACAAATGATAATGAAAATCATTATCATTTAAAGTGGATAATAAAAAAGCGAAAGCTTCTTTTTTTTAGGGTTATATGAGAATGATTATCTTTACCAGAGCGAATGAGGTGATTACCCAACATAGAGCTTCAAAAATAAAGGGATGTAAGGAAACATTATGAAAAAGAGATATTTGTTTTTAGCGCTAATAATTTTATCAATTTCCTCCATTTTCATCGGGGTCAAGGGCATTACCCCTCTAGATCTTCTGAATCTGCAGGATGATCAGGTGCAAATCCTCCTGATAAGCAGACTGCCGCGGCTCATCAGCATTTTGATTGCCGGTGTTAGTATGAGCATCTGCGGCTTAATCATGCAGCAGTTAACGAGGAACAAATTTGTCTCTCCGACCACAGCAGGTACTATGGACTCGGCTAGATTGGGCATTTTAGTTTCGCTGATGATATTCACTTCGGCAAGTCCGCTTGAAAAGATGGGTGTTGCCTTCGTTTTTGCACTAGCCGGTACGTTCATTTTTATGAAGATCTTAGAGAGAATCAGATTTAAAGATACGATCTTCATTCCGCTTGTAGGTTTAATGTTCGGCAACATCATTGGTTCCATTACAACCTTTTTCGCCTACAAAAATGATTTGATTCAAAACATGTCATCTTGGCTTCAGGGCGATTTTTCAATGATTGTAAAAGGGCAGTATGAGCTGATCTACATAAGCATTCCTCTTGTTATTGTTGCGTATTTCTTTGCGAATCGATTTACGGTAGCGGGAATGGGAGAAGAGTTTTCAGCCAATCTGGGACTGAATTATAAGCAGGTTGTCAATATAGGTCTTGTGATTGTAGCTCTTGTGACAACGGTCGTTATTTTGACCGCGGGCGTCATTCCGTTCCTCGGATTAATCATTCCGAACATCGTCAGCATTTATTTAGGGGACAATCTGAAGAAAAGCCTGCCGCATACAGCTTTGCTTGGTGCAGTATTTATCCTGTTCTGTGATATTTTAGGGCGCATCATCATTTATCCGTATGAAATATCGATTGGTTTGACTGTCGGTGTGATCGGAAGCATCATTTTCATTTATTTACTGTTTAGGAGAAAGGCATATGAATAATAAAACGAAGCTTATCATCCTTGGAGTCATCGCCGTATTATTCGCTGCAATTTTCCTATTCTATGATGTTGGACGGAACCCGGACTATGTTCTTCCAAAACGGGGAGTCAAGATTTTGGCCATTGTTTTGACAGGAAGCTGCATCGCGTTTTCTACGATGATTTTTCAAACGATTACAAATAACCGAATTTTAACTCCGAGCATCATTGGATTAGATTCACTCTATCTTTTTATTCAGACGTTCATCATCTTTGTTTTTGGTTCTCAATCACTGACGATGGCTAATAAGAATGTAAACTTTCTTTTATCTGTCGGGTTAATGGTGCTATTTGCCCTCCTGCTCTTTCAGCTTCTTTTTAAAAGAGAAGGGAGAAACATTTATTTTCTCCTGTTAGTCGGGATTGTGTTTGGAACGTTATTTGGAAGCATGTCCTCGTTTTTACAGGTGCTGATAGATCCGAATGAGTTCCAGATCGTGCAGGACAGGATGTTTGCAAGCTTTAACAATGTGAACACAGATCTTCTCCTTGCTGCGATTCTTATAACAGCTGCGATTGCGGTTTATTTTATGAAATTCAGTCATTTCCTCGATGTGCTCTCGCTCGGAAGGGAGCACGCTGTAAATCTCGGCATCGACTATGATGGAGTGGTCAGAAGGCTGCTGATTATTATTGCCATTTTAGTCTCTATCGCAACGGCTCTCGTTGGCCCGATTACATTCCTTGGCCTGCTTGTTGCAAATGTGGCACATGAGTTTTTAAAAACACATCAGCATAAGTACTTGATTGCAGGGTCGATTTTAATCAGCATTATTGCTTTGCTCGGCGGTCAATTTATCGTTGAGAAAGTCTTCACCTTTTCAACAACATTAAGCGTGATCATCAATTTCATAGGCGGCGTGTACTTTATTTATCTGCTGCTCAGGGAGAATAAATCATGGTAGAAGTCAGCAAGGTTTCAAAACGGTATGGAAATAAGAATGTAGTGGAAGATGTATCAATCCGGGTCGAAAAAGGGAAAATCACCTCTTTTATCGGACCGAACGGAGCGGGAAAAAGCACGCTGCTGTCGATGGTCAGCCGTTTGATTAAAAAGGATACGGGACAGGTATTTATTGACGGCACTGACATTGGAGAATGGAAAAGCAATGATCTTGCGAAAAAAATCTCAATCCTCAAGCAGTCCAATCATTTGAATATCCGTTTAACGATCAGAGACCTGGTCAGCTTTGGACGGTTTCCGTATTCTCAAGGGAATCTCTCAAAGGAAGATATGAAGCACGTTGATGAGGCCATTCAGTATATGGAGCTTCAGGACATGCAGGATAAATACTTGGATCAGCTGAGCGGAGGCCAGCAGCAGCGCGCATTTATTGCCATGGTCATCGCCCAGAATACAGAGTATGTCCTTCTTGATGAGCCACTGAACAACCTCGACATGAAGCATTCCGTGCAGATTATGAAAGTGCTGAGAAGGCTTGTGGATGAGCTTGGAAAAACAGTCGTGATAGTGATTCATGATATCAACTTTGCTTCCTGCTATTCGGATTTTATTGTCGCATTAAAAGACGGGAAAATTGTGAAGGAAGGTCCTGTTGAAGAAATCATTACATCCCCTGTTTTAAAAGAAATTTATGAGATGGATATTGATATTCAAACGATAAACGGCAATCGCATTTGTGTTTATTTTTAAAAAAATAATAGAGGTGAAGAGAATGAAGAAGAATTTATTAGTAGTCCTTTTAACGGTAGTACTGGCTGTTTTTGCAGCAGCGTGCGGAACAAAAGAGGCAGAAAAAACTTCTGCCAGCGGTGAGAAAGAGAAAGAAGAAATAACAGTGAAGCATCAATTAGGGGAAACAAAAGTACCTGAAAATCCAAAAAAAGTCGTTGTTTTTGACTTCGGAACATTGGATTCATTAGATAAATTAGGCATTGAAGCAGCGGGAGTGCCTCAGGAAAACATTCCTTCTTATCTTTCAAAATATGAAGATGCAAAATACGAAAATGTCGGAGGCTTAAAAGAGCCGGACTTTGAGAAAATCAATGAAATGGAACCAGATCTCATCATCATTTCAGGCAGACAGCAGGATTCCTATGAAGAGATGAGCAAGATTGCCCCGACCATTTTCATGGGCGTGGATACAACGAAGTACATGGAATCATTTAAAGAAAATGTAACAACATTAGGCGAGATCTTCGGCAAGGAAGAAGAAGCAGAAAAAGAGTTTGCTAAAGTAGAAGAGTCTATCAAAGAGCTTAAAGAGAAAGCATCAGCAGGCGGTGAAAAAGCATTAATCGTCCTTGCAAATGACGGCAAGGTAAGTGCTTACGGAGCAGGATCACGCTTCGGCATTATCCATGACGAATTCGGCTTCGCAGCAGCTGACGAAAAAATCGAGGTCTCTACACATGGACAAAGCATTTCATTTGAATATATTACAGAAAAAGACCCTGACTACCTATTTGTTATTGATAGAGGAGCAGTTGCCGGCGGAGAATCCTCTGCGAAGCAGGTAGTGGAAAATGATTTGGTTAAAAATACGAAAGCCTATAAAAATGGAAAGATTATTTATTTAGATCCTGACTATTGGTACCTATCAGGCGGTGGTCTTGAATCTGTTGCCGGGATGACGGAGGAAGTATCGGGTTCAATTGAATAGGGATTAATTGGTGAGACCGCAGAAATGTATTCATTCTGCGGTCTTGTTTTTTATGTAAGAGAAGGAAACCACCATAAGGAATGGTTTGATTGTGAAATGTTGTTCCTTATGTATTTTGTACATTAGGAGTGTAACGGTGCAGACACTCAATAGTTTGTTATATAATCTTCCATTTTCACCTCTCTATAAGGATGGATGAAAATTAATACTTATATTAATATTATTTGTCATATAAAGTAACATGATTATTTCAACATCTATTTATATATGATAAGTTATTGAAAAATATAAATGATAGGAGCTGTATAACCATTATCAAAAATATCGGTGCTGAAGGACAAGTATGGTTTTAATTATCTGAATAATATTTAAATTAAGATTATTCAATCTTTATTGTGAGGAATGGAGGAATGAGCGTGTTAAAAGCATGGCATGATCAAGCAGAGGAAATGTTTAGTCAAATGGTGGAATGGAGGCGGCATCTTCACCGCAATCCTGAGCTTTCCTTCCAAGAAGTTGAAACACCGAATATGATAGCGGGTATTCTCAAAGACTATGGAATTGAAGTTCGCACTGGCGTAGGCGGAAGGGGAGTAGTCGGGAAAATTTATGGCGGGAAACCTGGAAAAACGATTGCACTAAGAGCTGATTTTGATGCTCTGCCCATTCAGGATGAAAAAGAAGTCGAATATAAATCGACTGTTCCTGGTGTGATGCATGCCTGCGGACACGACGGTCATACAGCAACACTATTGGCTGTCGCAAAAATATTAAGTGAAAATAAGCATCTTCTTGCAGGGAATGTAGTACTTATTCATCAGCACGCAGAAGAACTTTACCCTGGCGGTGCCATTGCAATGATAGAGGATGGCTGTTTAGAAGATGTCGATGTTGTATACGGAACGCATTTATCGTCAAGAGGACCGCTTGGGACATTTGCCTATCGCAGAGGCTATTCAATGGCCTCGGCGGATTCGTTTGAAATAAAAATCATTGGAAAAGGCGGTCATGGCTCATCCCCTCATGAAACAGTTGATTCAATTGCGATTGGCGCCCAAGTAGTAAATCAGCTTCAGCATGTTGTCAGCAGAGGAGTAGATCCCCAAAAATCGGCTGTCTTATCAGTAGGTTCCTTCCACGCTGGAAATGCAAACAATGTTATTGCTGATTCAGCGGTCATTACTGGAACCGTTCGAACGTTCGACGAGGAAGTAAGGACATATGTTGAAGAGGAATTAAAGAATATTGTAAAGGGAGTTTGTCTTGCCTTCCATGCTGACTGTGAAGTCTCTTATCAAAACGGCTATCCTTCAGTATACAACCATAATGAGGAAGTTGAAGTATTTAAAGAGGTTATCTCTTCTTCATTAGATAAAGGGATGCTGATGGAAACTCCGCCAATTATGGGTGGTGAGGATTTTGCCTATTATTTGTTAAATAAACCAGGAATGTTCTACCATACGGGCGCCAGAAACGAAGAAACAGGAGCAGCTTATCCCCATCATCATCCTAAATTTGATTTTGATGAACGTGCAATGGTGTATGCCGCAAAATCATTGCTGGGACTCGTCTATCATTATGCTGCTGTAATTCCGGAAGAGAAGGCGATTGAAATTGTTTAATATCAGCACGACTTTATAGGGGGTGTAAAAGGTGTCAGATCCTTTTTTTAAGGTTGATAAATTAAAGACGGCTTTTTCAACAGATAAAGGGGAAGTCGTTTCTGTAGAGGAGGTTTCCTTTGAACTTGAGAAGGGGGAAACCCTCGGAATTGTAGGAGAATCAGGCTGCGGGAAAAGTGTCACCTCTTTATCCATCATGCGTTTGCTGGGGAAGCACGGATACCTTAAAGAAGGTTCAATCATGTTAAACAAAACGGATTTATCCAAATTATCGGAAGCGGAAATGAGGAAGTACCGCGGGAATGAAATTTCCATGATCTTTCAGGAGCCGATGTCGTCACTCAATCCGGTTTTCACGATTGGAAATCAGCTCGTTGAATCGATCAGGCTTCATACGAACATGAATGCAAAAGCAGCCAAAAAGTATGGTGTCCAAATGCTTGAGAAAGTAAAAATCCCAAGAGCAGAAGAAATAATGGATCAATACCCTCACGCACTATCTGGAGGCATGAGACAAAGAGTCATGATTGCGATGGCATTGTCATGCAATCCAAGTTTATTAATAGCGGATGAACCGACGACAGCCTTGGATGTCACGATTCAAGCGCAAATACTTCAGCTGATGAAGGACTTACGTGAAGAATTTAAAACAGCGATTATATTGATTACCCATGATCTGGGAGTTATAGCGGAAATGGCCGATAAGGTGCTTGTCATGTATGCAGGGCAAGTTGTGGAGGAAGCGGATGTGTTTACCTTATTCGATGACCCAAAGCATCCCTATACGAAAGGGCTGATGCAGTCTATTCCGCATTTGGAGTCGGACAAGCATGAGCGGCTTAATTCCATTCCCGGTGCTGTCCCAACGCTGCAGAATATGCCGAAGGGCTGCCGCTATTATGCCAGATGTCCATATGCACGTGATAAATGTTTATCCGAAAACCCAGCTCTGGATTCTTTAGATGAAAACAATCCTCATAAAGTTAGGTGCTGGTTATATGAAGGGCAAAGGAGCAGCGAAGCAGCTTCTGACATGGAGGTACAAGTATGAGTATTCCAATTGCTGAAAAAGAAAGATTCATTCCCGAACCGAACATGGACAAGCCGCTAATTGAAATCAAACAGCTGGAAAAATATTATCCAATCAAGAAAGGGATTATTTCCAGAACTGTTGGCCATGTCAAAGCGGTCGATGGCTTGAATTTTGAAATATACCCTGGAGAAACACTTGCACTAGTAGGGGAATCGGGTTGCGGAAAGTCTACAACAGGCAGATCAATTGTAAAATTGGATGAGCCGACTGGCGGTCAAATCATTTTCAACGGAAGGGATTTATCATCCTTAAATGGCGCCGATTTGCGAAAAGCCCGCCTCGATCTGCAGATTATTTTTCAAGACCCGTATTCTTCACTGAATCCCAGAAAGAGGATTGGAGATCTTCTTGCTGAGGCGCTGCTTGCTCATAAGCTTGCTAGCAAGGAGGAGGCAGTCAAAAAAGTTGATGATATGCTCGAAATTGTCGGTCTCACAAAATCTCATAAAAACCGCTACCCCCATGAATTTTCAGGTGGTCAGAGACAAAGAATCGGCATAGCCCGTGCATTAATTCTTGAACCAAAGCTGATCGTTTGCGATGAGCCAGTGTCGGCACTTGATGTATCGATCCAAGCTCAAATTTTGAATCTGTTAAAGGATTTGCAGAAAAAATTCCGCTTAACCTATTTGTTTATTGCTCATGGTTTAGGCGCTGTTAAATACATAAGCGATCGCATCGCGGTTATGTATCTTGGGAAAATTGTCGAAATTGGCAAAACGGAGGATATTTTTAAGAATCCGAAGCACCCGTATACACAAGCCTTATTAAATGCATATCCCATACCAAATCCGCATTTCAGGAATCGGGAAAGAATTGTATTGGCGGGTGATGTCCCGAGCCCGGCAAATCCGCCGAAAGGATGCAGCTTTCATACAAGATGCCCGATAGCGAAGGATATTTGCAGGCAGCAAACGCCAGAGCTATTAGGAGGCAGCCAATCAATCGCATGTCATTTTCCGCTGAACTAAGAACAGTCATAGATAAAGGAGGAGATCAGAGTGTTCCAGTATATAGTGCGCAGAATTCTTATTGCCATACCTGTCTTATTTGGTGTGACAGTATTCAATTTTTTCATTGTGAATCTGGCACCAGGCGATCCTGTAGAAATGTATATTAACCCTGATGCAACAGAACAGGATATTGCCATTAAGAAAGAGGCTCTTGGATTAAATGACCCTATCTATGTTCAATACTGGCACTGGCTCGTCAACATCTTGAAGGGTGACTTTGGAAATTCATTTACGACATATGAACCTGTAATCAATATGATATCTGAAAGGGTTTTTCCAACTCTTCTGCTTATGGGGACGGCTTTGATTATAGCTTACTTAATTGCGATTCCAATCGGCATTATTAGTGCGGTAAAACAGTATTCATGGACAGATTATCTCACTACAACTTTCTCATTTCTTGGTGTATCGATTCCGAGTTTTTTCCTTGGACTCGGTGCCATCTATATTTTCTCCTTGATATTGCAAGTGCTGCCAACAGGAGGGATGAACACTCTAGGCGGATCGAGCGGGTTTTTTGATACATTTCTTCACCTCATTTTGCCTGCCTTTGTACTTGGGACTGGGATTGCAGGAAGTATGGTCCGTTATGTGAGGTCAAGCATGCTTGAGGTGTTAGGGCAGGATTACCTTCGGACGGCCAGAGCTAAAGGATTGAAGGAATTTGTTGTTACAAATAAACATGCACTTAGAAATGCTCTTATCCCCATCATCACCATTATAGGTATGGATATTCCCTTACTAATTGGGGGCGCTGTCGTAACCGAACAGATTTTCCAATGGCCAGGACTCGGCCAATTAACCATTCAAGCCATTGGATCAAGGGACTACCCAACCTTAATGGCAATAAATTTACTGGCCGCAGTTAGTGTGCTGTTGTCCAACCTGCTCTCTGATGTTCTTTATTCTGTAGCAGACCCGAGAATCAAGTACACCTAACTTTCAGAAAGGAGTGCGTGCCATGTCTTTTGCTAACCCGAAGGTTGAAGTTGAGGTTAATCTGCCGCCGCGAGAATTGAGAGAGGATTTAGGGAAAGAAGAAAGCAATTTCAAAGAAATTACCAAGAGGTTTTTCAAGCATAAGCTAGCGGTTGTGGGCCTCGTTATTTTTACGATTATGGCAATAATCGCAGTGTTTGCGCCTGTTTTTGCTCCGCTCAGTCCTTATGATATCAAAGGAGAGTTTTCCTCAGCGCCTTCCTCAACACACATTCTAGGTACTGACCAGGTTGGGAGAGATTTATTAAGCCGCCTCATTTATGCATCACGAGTGTCCCTGTCAGTTGGCATTGGAGCCGTTGCCATTTACATAACGATTGGGACAATCCTCGGTGCCTTAGCTGGTTATTTTGGCAAGTGGGTTGATATGATCATCATGCGTTTAACAGATATATTTATGTCTTTTCCTTATTTAATGGTCATTCTTGTTCTTGTCAGTGTGGTAGGTCCCAGCCTTTTTAACATTATCCTTGTTATTGGACTCCTGGGCTGGCCGTCAGTGGCGCGCTTAGTCAGGGGATGCGTACTGTCAGTAAAAGAGATGGACTATATTAAATCCGGTGTTGCGCTTGGATATTCAGCTCCTAAAATTGTTTTTCAGCATATTTTGCCAAACTGTCTTGCGCCTATTCTAGTAAATGCAACGTTTGGAATTGCTTCTGCCATTATCCTTGAAACCTCGTTGAGTTTTCTGGGCATGGGAGTACAGCCGCCAGCTGCCAGTTGGGGAAACATGCTGACTGAGGCACAGTCCTTAACCGTGCTTGGCACGCAGCCCTGGCTTTGGATTCCGCCTGGTTTAATGATTATCCTGTCAGTTCTTTCGATTAATTTCATGGGTGACGGACTGCGTGATGCATTAGATCCGAAAAGCTTTAAATAAAATCAAAACGATTATAGTGAATATGGGGGGAAAACAATGAAGTTGATCAAAAATTCGATCTGTATGATTTTAAGTCTTTTGTTACTCGCAGCCTGCAGTGCGGGTGGAACAAGTACAACAAGCAGTGGTGGTTCAGGAGATAGCAGCATGTTCATTGGAATGGTAAATCCTCCTGTAACCTTTAATCCGATTAATTCTACTGATGTTGCTGCACAATTTCTTGAGAAATTTATGTTTGATACGTTTTTGGATATGGATGCGCCACAAAGCTTCACACCAAAGCTTGCCGAATCATTTGAGACCACAGATCAACAAAATTACACCGTCAAGATTCAAAAGGATGCCAAGTGGTCTGATGGTGAACCTGTTACTGCTGCTGATGCAATTTTCACAATGAATCTTGTCGCAAATCCTAAAACGGAAACAAGCGTAGGTAACTTTCTCACCATTATTGATGGATTAGATGATAGCGGAAAGCTTCCGGAAGGTGAGACAGAGATCCCTTCAATTGAAGAAGTTGATGAAAAAACATTTACTTTTAAAACGAAACAGCCTGTTGACCCAAATATGGTAAAAGAGCAGCTGGGAGCTAAATTTATGATCTTGCCTAAGCATGTGCTGCAAGATGTAAAGCCTGAAGATCTGTCAAAAGATCCTTTCATGCAAAAGCCAACAGTTACAAATGGACCTTTCAATTTCGTCGTTTATAAGAAGGATCAGTACGTAGAATATGAAGCAAATGAAAATTATTATTTAGGTAAGCCAAAGCTTAATAAAATGTTTGTGAAAATAATGCCGGCAGCTAATATCGTTGCTCAATTGCAAACGGGAGAACTTAGCATGAACGCAGCGGGAGGAATAGGGAAGATCCCTGCAAATGACTATGAAACAGTAGAAAAGTTCCAAAATGTAACGACTAAATTTGAAAAAACATATGGCTATCAATCTATTATGTTCAACACAGAATCGGTTGCAGATCCGAAAATCAGGCAAGCTGTTGCTTATGCAATTGATCGTAAGGCGATTGTGGACAAGCTCCTGAAAGGTGAAGGCGAAATCGTTGATGGTCCTTATACCTCTGTCAGCCCGTATCTAGATAAAGACCTTAAGACGTATACGTATGATCCTGAGAAAGCAAAGCAGCTGTTAAAAGAAGCAGGATGGGATTTTAACAAGCCGTTAAACATCATCGTTCCGACGGGCAACAAGGTCCGTGAACAATCTGCAGATATTATTACTCAAGACTTGAAAGCGATAGGATTAAAAACAAACGTGACAACGTATGACTTCCCGACCTTGCTGGCAAAAGCCAAGGCAGGGGATTATGATGTTATGTTTATTGGATTTACGAATTCGCTTGATCCAGATATTTCCTCCATGTATAAGTCAAATGCGCCTTCAAATTATATGAAATACAACAGTGAAAAGAGTGATGAATTGCTGAATAAGGGGAAATCTGAGCCTGATGTGGAAAAAAGAAAAGAAATTTATTCAGAGCTGCAAAAGCTTTGGAATGAAGACCTGCCTGTTTTCACCTTGTATTCAGATAATGATTTTTCAGCTGTCAGCAAAGAAGTGAAAGAGGGAGAGCCTAAAGTATTTGGCTTTCATAAAAACCTTCAAAATTGGACGATGACAGGGTCCAATTAGCCTTTGAATCATTTTTTTATATGAAGTAAGAAATTTCAAGGAGGAGGCCGATCATGCAAGAGCAGCAAGCAGCTGAAAGAATATCGAATAAGGTTTCGAAAATGATTGAATCGAAGAAAGATATTTTCATATCGATAAGCGATCAAATATGGGAATATGCGGAGACACGCTTTGAAGAATATAAATCGGCAGAGCTTCTTTGTAAAACGCTTGAACAGCAAGGTTTTACAGTAGACAGAGGTGTTGGGAATATGGCTACCGCATTTATTGGAAGTTTTGGAGCAGATGGACCCATTGTTGCTATCTTGGGTGAATTCGATGCCCTCGCCGAGTTGAGTCAGAAAAAGGGGGTGGCGGATCATGATCCCGTCACTCAGGGAGGGAATGGACACGGATGCGGGCACAATTTACTTGGATCAGGTTCACTGGCCGCGGCAGTCGCTGTTAAAGAAT
Source organism: Metabacillus hrfriensis (assembly GCF_030127205.1). NCBI lineage: Bacteria > Bacillati > Bacillota > Bacilli > Caryophanales > Bacillaceae > Metabacillus > Metabacillus hrfriensis. Next base: position 4,636,955 of record NZ_CP126116.1, on the reverse strand, counting down.
TTATGGAAGCGAACAATCTGCCAGGAACAATCCGCTACTATGGTTGTCCTGGTGAGGAAGGCGGGTCCGGCAAAACCTTTATGGTCAGGGAAGGACTGTTTGTAGATGTCGATTATGCGCTGTGCTGGCATCCGGGAACGGGAAACGGTGTCATGAACGGCAGCTCTCTAGCTAACTATCAAGTTTATTTTAAATTCAAAGGCCGCTCGGCTCACGCAGCACAAAGCCCGCACACGGGGCGAAGCGCTCTCGACGCGGTTGCTATGATGAATGCCGGAGTCAATTATCTGAGGGAACATGTCATTCAGGATGCCAGATTGCATTATTCGATTACAAATACAGGTGGTTTTTCACCAAACGTTGTTCAGTCTGAAGCAGAAGTGCTTTATCTGGTTCGTGCGCCAAACGTCAGCCAAGTTGACGAGATTTATAAGAGAGTCTGCAAAATTGCCGAAGGAGCAGCACTGATGACTGAAACCGATCTTGAAATTATTTTTGATAAAGCCTGCTCCAATCTCATTCCTAATAACACGATTCAAAAGGTGCTGCATGAAAAGTTCATAGAGTTTGGAACACCCAAGTTTAATGAAGAAGATTTACAGTTTGCGAAAAACATCCGCGCAACGCTGACTGACGAGGATAAAACATTTGGCCTGTCTAAAGAAATGAAGAATAAGGATTTAGCTGATTCTGTCATCCCTTTGGACGTCACGGTGAACATTGCAGGCTCTACAGACGTTGGCGATGTAAGCTGGGTTGTGCCTACCGGACAGATTCAAACAGCATGCTTTGCTGCAGGCACAGCGTTTCATACATACCAAATTGTAGCGCAGGGTGCCATGCCGCTTGCTCATAAAGGCATGCTTCACGCAGGAAAAGTCATGGCAGCAGCAGCTCTTGAAATCTTAAACAGTCCTGAGTTAATCACTCTGGCAAAACAGGAGCTGGCTGGAAAAACCCAAGATGACCCTTATCGTAATCCAATACCAAATGATGTTGTTCCGTCCGCCAGAAAATAGAAAAGGAGAAATCGAATCATGAGTATCCCTTACTATGAACGTTTATCTCAGCTTATTGAAAAAAAGCGTGACCTATTCATTCACGTCAGTGACGAAATTTGGAGCTATGCCGAAACTCGATATGAAGAAGTTCAGTCTGCTGAACAAATGGCAGAAACATTGGAAATGGAAGGTTTTGAGGTTGAGAGGGAAGCAGGCGGCATATCAACGGCAGTTGTCGGAAGCTGCGGAAACGGAAGTCCTGTCATTGCGATTCTTGGGGAATATGATGCCCTGTTTAATCTAAGTCAGGAAAAAGGGATCTCACATAAATCTCCAATTGAAAATGAGGGGAACGGACACGGATGCGGGCATAATCTGCTTGGGACAGGTGCGCTTGCAGCGGCAGTTATATTAAAGGACTACATGCTGGAATCGGGTTTACAAGGTACAATCCGCTTTTACGGTTGTCCGGCTGAAGAAGGCGGCGGCGGAAAAGGGTTCATGGTCAGAGCGGGATTGTTTGACGACGTGGACGCAGCGCTGACATGGCATCCAGGATCCACTAACCATATTCAATCCTCAGGAAACTTAGCGACTTGCCAGATTTATTTCACTTTTAATGGGAGAAGCTCACATGCTGCAGCAAGCCCTCATTTAGGAAGAAGTGCATTAGATGCAGTCGAACTGATGAATTTAGGCGCCAATTTTTTAAGAGAGCATCTTATTCAGGATGCCAGGCTTCACTACGCCATTACGAACTCAGGCGGAAAATCGCCAAATGTTGTTCAGCCGTTTGCCGAAGTCTTGTACAAGCTTAGAGCTCCAGAATTTGCACAAGTGCAGGAGATATACGAAAGAGTGTTAAAAATTGCTGAAGGAGCAGCGTTAATGACGGAAACAGAGCTAGATGTCCGCTTTGATGCCGGTTCTTCCAATCTCGTATTAAATAAAACGCTGGAATCTGTCATGTTTGAAAACTTCCAAAAAATCGGTCTTCCGAATTTTACGGAACAAGAGCAAGACTTTGCCAAAGAAATTCAGTCAACTTTCTCTAAGGACACATCGTATCCTTATTTATCAGATGAACTAAAACCATACAAATATAATGAGGGTTTTTCTTATGGATCAACAGATGTCGGAGATGTCAGCTGGCTTGTGCCAACCGCACAGTGTTCAGTTGTCACAGCTGCTGTAGGAACTCCTTTTCATACGTGGCAGGTTGTTTCACAGGGGGGAATGAGCATCGGTCATAAAGGCATGCTTCATGCAGGGAAAGTACTTGCTGCGACAGCGGTTGATTTGCTTGTTCACCCAGGGAAAGTGAAGGAAGCCAAAGAAGAACATGCAAGAGCACTAAACGGAAGGCACTATCTTTCGCCGCTTGCAGCTGAAGCAGAACCACAGCCGATCGCAAGTGTTATTTTCTAACGAAGTTCAACTTCGATTCTTCACTCAGTTATTTAAAGAAATTGGGGAAATGTACTTCATTTTAGGCGGAATTCCAATTATGAGCGTTTTAATAATGAGGATATCGTATAGGGTTAGGAGGTAATTGGAAAAAAGAAAGTAAAATACTGCATTTAGAAAGTATTTCTTAATTTTTTTCAAGTAAATAGGACGATTTGGAAAGTAATTACCCTGTATTGGAAAGTAAATGGATTATTTGACGGAATCTTGATTGACACGTGCCCCATCAATTGTAAAATATAAAAATGCCCGCTCCGATCATCTTAGATGAGCGGAACGGGCATTAATCTTAGCTTTTTAAACCAACCGCTTCCCTATTTTGACTCACATAAAAACTCCCCTTAGAAAGCTTCACTGTCACATCGGAAATCGCCGCAATATTTTGATCATGGGTGACAACAATAATACATTTACCTTCCTTATGGGCAAGGTCTTGAAAGAGGCGGACAATGTCTTTGGCTGTGTCCTCATCTAAATTCCCCGTTGGCTCGTCTGCAATGATTAATTCAGATTGACAGGAAAGCGCCCTCGCGATGGAGACGCGCTGCTGCTGTCCTCCGCTTAAGGTCAGCACTTTTTGTCTTGCCTGTTTCTCGGAAATGCCAACTTTCTCTAAGATCTGCAAAGCAAATTCATTTTTGTTTGGCTGGGCCGATCCAGTGATCTCCATAGCCGTCGTGACATTCTGAAGGGCTGTCATATAAGGCAGGAGGTTATAGGATTGAAAAACGATCGATACATATTTATTGCGAAAGTTTGAAAGGCCGATTTTCTTAATGTTTTTGCCTTCATATAAAACGGAGCCTTCTTTCGCGACGTCAAGTGCGCTTGCGAGTGCGAGAAAGGTTGTTTTTCCTGAACCTGATGGTCCGACAATAGTATAGAAGCTTCCTTTGTTAAAACCAATGGAAATATCGTTCAAAATCACATGTTTTTTATTTTCATGATGGTACCAGTAGCTGACATTTTCAAATTGCAGCAGATTAGTCATGTATTGTTCCTCCTTAGTCTTGTTTCGTTAAGATTGTTTTTGGCTGAAGTCTCAAAACAGATAAAGCTGGAATTAGTGCTGAAATAATAGCGATTAACAGCCCTATGCCAAAGAGAATGCCTAAATCCTCTCCGGTCACTTCAATTTGAAGTTCATCAATCGGATCTGCATCTGCAGCAGACTGCTGCATGCCAAACGGTCCGCCCATTCCCATGCCGCCTCGTCCGCCACCGAATGAAGCAGGGTTTGATGCGGTTTCTTCTGTTTGAGTAAGCTCCTGAGACAGCAGCTGATCTCCGAACTGTTTTGCCACAGCTTGACCGGTTACGGATGAAACGCCAAGAGCCAGAACAGCGATAATTAAAATTTCAAACAAGAATTGACCTACTAGCTTCCACTTCTTTTCCCCAATCGCAAGCAGGACGCCCATTTCATATTTGCGTTCACGAATAGACATCATAATGATGAGGCCTAAAATGACTGCACCGGCAATGGTTACTAAATACACAACATTTTTTGAAAAAGAGGCTACATTATTAATCGGACCGATCATTTGCTGATATGTCTGATCATTGGCATCCAATTTGAACGTTTCAAAATCGATGCTGCTGTTTTCTTTTGCCTCATCCACGAAGCTGTCAATTTTCTCAGGATCGTTCATGTAATAAACTGCCTGATCAATGGTTCCTTCGTAATCAGCTCCCTTAAGAGCAGTTGCTGCTGTATATGGAACATAAAGCAGGTTGTATGGATTCATAGCTGTGACGTTTCTGCCTCCAAGCTCTGAGCCTGCAGAGGCAGTTTCGTAGATTCCCACAATCTCAAGTTCTAATGATGTCTCTTCATCAGCAGTTGATTGCACAGTGACCTTATCGCCAACTGCTAACTCATTTTCTTCAGCGAGTGTTTTTTCTATGACCGTTACCTTTTTCTCTAAATCTTCATCTGTCAGGTGGCGGCCTTCTACAATAGCAGATTCACTGTTTAAGAAGGATTGGACAGAATCCGTAAACATGACACCCTGCAGTGTAAGATCAGCGGCAGCCATTGCCCCGCCTCCCATTCTGCCCGGAGCAGCTTCTTCTGTTTCTGCAGCATCCGCGGATTCATTTTCGATTGGCTCGAAGTCCGCTGCTGTTCCAAATGTAGAGGATAAGAAGTTATAGCCTTTTACTTGTGAATAGGAGGTCAGCTCCTCAGCTGATTCTTCCTGAATGGGAACAGGCTGAAAGCGAACTCTCTCGCCTTCTTCCGTACTTTCGCTGCGCTGCTGTTCCATCAGTTTTTCCATGTCGACATTAAGAGTCACTTCGCCTCCAAGCGACTCTCTCGCAAGCACACTTGATTTTTCAGCAGCTGACTGAATTGACAGCCCTGATAGGACAAACACGCAAATGACAGTAAAAATAAAGACTTGCAGCAGGCTTTTTCCTGCACGTGCTCTCACACTTAAAAAACCGCGTTTCATAAAATTCATTTTATTACTCCTTTGTATTAGAATAAGTACACTAGTTTTCAATAATGTTCTCGGTGTCCAGCACCACTACTAACCCTTCGGTCAGAACAGATTCACCAAAAAAGTCAAAGCCGGACTTTTCAGGTGAATCCTTATCTGCCTGTCGGGGCTAAACAGCCGGTTCCACATTTCTTAGAATAGTAGTTAGAAATGAACAAACTATGTCTAAACTATTTCTTAACCTTTAAAAAACAGGGAAGAATTTAGAAAACTGTTGCGAAACATGGAAATTCACTTTACTTTGAAAAGAAAGTCATATTTTTGGATGGTGTAAATATGAAGGTTTTAGTCATAGAAGATAATCAGAGTGTCAGTGCAATGCTTGAGATGTTTTTTTCAAAAGAAGGCATCCAGGGTGCTTTTATAAATGATGGGCTTGAAGGCTACAATGTATTTAAACGCGAAGACTGGGACGTGCTGATTATTGATTGGATGCTGCCGGGGATGGACGGGGTTACCCTTTGCAGAAAGATCAGGGAAGAGAAGAGCTCCGTTCCGATTATTATGCTGACAGCAAAGGACAGCGAATCTGATCAGGTTCTTGGGCTTGAAATGGGAGCCGATGATTATGTGACGAAGCCATTCAGCCCGCTTGCACTTATGGCGAGGATTAAAGCAGTGTCCCGCAGGCACTCAGTCTCGCATGCACCTAAAAAAGAGACAGGCAGTCTTGAAACAGCTTATTTCAAAATCAGCAAACAAACACGAGAGGTCTTGCTTGAAAATAAAAAGGTCGAAAACTTAACGCCAAAAGAATTTGATCTCCTTTTTTATTTTGCGGAGCATCCTCGGCAGGTTTTTTCGCGAGAGCAGCTGCTTGAACGGGTTTGGGGCTATCAATTTTACGGGGATGAACGAACGGTAGACGTTCATATTAAACGATTGCGGGCTAAGCTGGGCTCGCAAACCAGGCCTTTTTTCCATACCGTATGGGGAGTGGGCTATAAGTTTGATGAAACGGTAGATCCGAATGAGAATTAAGTATATTTATCAGCTGTTTTTAAGTCATATCAGCATTCTGATCATTGCTTTTATGATCTTGAGTCTTGTTGTAGCCCAATATGCGGAATCCTTTGTTTATGAAGACAAGGTGGAAGAACTTGAGCAGTATGGCAACAGAATTTTAACAGACGTGCAAAATAACAGAGGAGAGCGCGCTTTGAAAGAGTATGAGCAGGTGCTCAGTGCGAGAGGCATACGGTTTAGTCTTTTTGATGATAAAGGAATGATTTTCTATCCGTATGCAGGGAACGCTCCAAGGTTTCAGCCGACAGAAGAAGAATGGCAGAATCTAAAGGAAGGCGAGAGAATCGTCGTTAAGCATGAAATCAAACGCTTTAACCAGGAGGTTTCTTTAGTTGCCCTGCCGTATCTTGAAAACGGCAATCTTTCAGGAGGAATTCTGTTAGTTTCGCCGATTAAAGGTTCCAGAGAGACAATCAGCGAGATTAACCGTTATCTTTTATATACTATTTTAATCTCCTTATCCGTTTCACTTTTGTTAAGCTGGTTTCTATCAAACGTTCATGTAAAAAGAATTCAGCGGATCCGAAACGCAACATCAATGATTGCGGAAGGGAAATACGATATTTCGGTGCCATCGTCCAACATAGATGAAATCGGCGAGCTTGCGAACGATTTTAATAATATGGCGGAGCAGCTGAAGCAATCAAATCAGGAAATCGAAAGTTTAGAGAATAGAAGAAGAAAATTTATGGCGGATGTCTCTCATGAACTAAGGACTCCTTTAACAACAATCAGCGGAGTAATTGAAGGGCTTAAAAATAACATGATTGAAGAGGGCGAAAAGGAGAAAGGCATCCAGCTTGTCAGTCAGGAAGCAAAACGCCTGATCAGACTCGTGAATGAAAACCTGGATTATGAAAAAATCCGCTCCAATCAGGTGAAGCTTTTCAAAGAAGAAATTCAGCTTACAGAGGCTTTTGAAATTATTAAAGAGCATTTATTTTTTCAGGCAGAGGAAAAACAGGTGGAATTAAAGATTGATGGGAATGAAGAAATAACGGTCTTTGCTGATTATGACCGCCTCATTCAAATCTTAATTAATATTACAAAAAACAGTATTCAATTTACAGAGAGCGGGACCGTTTGGCTGCGCGGAAAAAAGGGATATAAGGAAACAATTATTGAAATAGAAGACACCGGTATCGGGATGGACCCCAAAGAGGTTGAATCTATATGGCAGCGTTTTTATAAGGCGGATATGTCCAGAACCGGCCATCAATTTGGCGAATTCGGTTTGGGATTATCAATTGTTAAACAGCTTGTTCACCTGCATCAGGGAGAAATCGTGATTGATAGCAGGAAGAATCACGGCACCAAATTCATCCTGAAATTTCCTGATAAAAAACATGATTTATAATTGTTAATAATTTAGACATAATTACTTGATAAACTAGTAAAAACAATGCAGTAGGAGGAAAAAAACATGAAGAAGAAGGATACAGCATTTATTATTATCGGTGCGCTAGTGATGGCTGCAGTGAATGTGCTCTTTTTTACAGCACCTGTGTAAGCATGAGAAAGTCCAGAGTGAAATTGTTCTATTGCTCCAAATATGATATATTTCAAACGAAGTAAACTTTGTGAGGGTAATGTAAATGAACATAGATAAAGAAATATCAAAGAGACGGACTTTCGCCATCATCTCCCATCCGGATGCGGGAAAGACGACGTTAACAGAGAAATTATTATATTTCGGTAAAGTCATCCGTGAAGCAGGTACGGTTAAAGGGAAGAAGACCGGCAAATTTGCGGCTTCTGACTGGATGGAAATTGAAAAGAAACGCGGAATTTCTGTTACATCAAGTGTTATGAGCTTTCCATACCATGATTTCCACGTAAACATTCTGGACACTCCAGGACATGAAGATTTCAGTGAAGACACATACCGTACGCTTACGGCAGTAGACAGCGTAGTAATGATCATCGACTCTACAAAAGGGGTCGAGCCTCAAACGATCAAGCTTTTCAAAGTCTGCCGCATGAGAGGCATCCCTATTTTTACATTTATTAATAAGCTGGACCGCGAAGGAAAAGATCCGCTTGAGCTTCTTTCTGAAATTGAGGAAGTACTTGGAATTGAATCCTATCCAATGAACTGGCCGATTGGCATGGGCAAGCGATTCCTTGGGATTATTGACCGCGAGCAGCATACAGTCGTTCAATTTAAAGGAAACGAGCAGGAAGAGATAATTCCTTCAGATGAAGTAGATGCAACCGAAATTGGGAGTCATCCAACTTATTTGGAAACGAAGGATGAGCTTGAACTTCTTGAGGAAGCAGGCAATCAATTCGACGCTGACCGCGTTAAACGCGGGGAATTAACCCCTGTTTTCTTCGGAAGTGCGCTTGCAAACTTTGGTGTAAAATCATTTTTTGATGTGTTTTTACAGTATGCCGTTCCTCCGCAGCCGAGAAGAACAAATCAGGGCTTCATTGCACCTGAGACAGAAGAATTCTCTGGCTATATCTTTAAAATTCAAGCCAACATGAACCCTGCCCACCGCGACCGCATTGCCTTTCTTCGGGTGTGCTCCGGACGATTTGAGCGCGGCATGAGCGTACAGCTGAGCAGAACGAATAAAACGCTTAAGCTGAACCAGACGCAGGTGTTTATGGCTAAAGACCGAGAAACGGTTGATGAAGCATTCGCTGGCGACATCATCGGAATCTATGATCCGAACGTTTACCAAATCGGTGATACACTGACGGTCGGAAAAGAAGGCTATCATTATGATGAGCTTCCGCAGTTCCCGCCGGAGATGTTTAAAAAGGTGCGCGTGAAAAACGTCATGAAGGCAAAGCAGTTCCGTAAAGGAATTGACCAGCTGGTTCAAGAAGGGGCCATTCAGTATTTCCGTCAGGATTCAACGGACGACATCATCCTTGGCGCTGTCGGACAGCTTCAATATGAGGTATTTGAATACCGTATGAGAGCCGAGTACAACGTTGAGATCGAATTTGTTCCTATGGGCGACCGCATCCCAAGATGGATCGGCAATGAAAAATTCGAAAAACGTTTCTTTGATTCAAGAAGCCTGCTCGTGCGCGACCGCAATGATCAATATGCTGTCCTCTTTGAAAATGATTTTACCTTCAGGCATTTTAAAGAAAATCATAAAGAGATTGAACTTATCGATCTTCTGCAGGAAAACGACTACCAAAGCTTTTCTGCTTCAGAGAAGTAAGCAGGAGCTGATTCCATGTTACTAAAAGCCGTTCTGGCCCTGACTCTGCCTTTTATTATTTTGACTTTGTTTGCCAGAGTCTCATATAATCACTACGTTGCGACTGTCCTGACCATTGCTCTTTTAGCTGCAGCTTATTCGAAAGGGTATATGGAATCATGGATTATCATAGTACTGGATGCGATATCTGTCGCCGCAGGATTTTTGTATGCTGCGAAAATGGCAAGACGCACAAGACGTGAAAAAACGAATTGAGATTTGAACCTGTTCCCTTTGGGAGCGGGTTTTTTTTACACCATAATTTGTATAGTTTCCAGCATTTATGATTAGCTCCATCGCCCAACTCCACGGTCATAAGCAGTTGTTCACATTTGTACGGGATTATTTTGGTAAGTCTCGTAATTAATCCGTAAAGTCTCGGAATTAATTTTAAAAGTCTTGGAATAAAGTTAGAAAGTCTCGGAATATGTTGGGAAAGTCCTGCTTGTTGAAAAGAGCACTTTTAACAGTAAGCGGGTACTAAATTGCTGGGCGTGAGGTTGCTCTCGGTTTACCAGCCGCCCAAAAAAGGTAATGAAAAAGATAAGCCAGGCATTTAAATAGAAAAATCCGGCGATAATGATAGAATCAAAATGTCGAAAGAAATATGCGAACTATAGTTCGTATTTTTGGTGATTTTCCACCTGTTTATGGTAAAATATAAATACTGATTACATATGAATGGAGGTCCTCCTGTTGAGCGATCGTTTTGATTTAATCTCGAATTATAAGCCAGAGGGCGATCAGCCCGAGGCGATAAAAAAGCTAGTCCAGGGCATAAAAGAAGGGAAGAAGCATCAGACGCTTCTTGGTGCTACAGGTACAGGGAAGACGTTCACCGTTTCAAACGTCATCCAGGAAGTAAACAAACCGACGCTGATTATTGCTCATAATAAAACATTGGCAGGACAATTATACAGCGAATTTAAAGAGTTTTTTCCAAATAACGCAGTAGAATACTTCGTCAGCTACTATGATTATTATCAGCCGGAGGCCTATGTGCCGCAGACCGATACATTCATCGAAAAAGACGCAAGCATTAATGATGAAATAGATAAGCTCAGACACTCCGCAACAGCCTCTTTATTTGAGCGTAGGGATGTTATTATCATCGCGAGTGTCTCGTGCATTTACGGCTTGGGTTCACCTGAAGAATACCGTGATCTGGTGGTTTCTCTTCGCACAGGCATGGAGATTGAACGCAATCAGCTGCTCAGAAGACTTGTTGATGTGCAGTATGAAAGAAATGATATCGACTTTAAACGCGGGACGTTCAGAGTGCGCGGTGATGTAGTCGAGATTTTTCCTGCTTCAAGAGATGAGCAGTGCATCAGGGTTGAGTTTTTCGGCGATGAAATTGACCGTATTAGAGAAGTGGATGCTTTAACAGGCGAAATCAAAGGAGAACGCGAGCATGTCTCGATCTTCCCTGCATCCCACTTCGTCACCCGCGAGGAAAAGCTGAAGGTTGCGATTACAAATATTGAACAGGAGCTTGATGAACGGCTGAAAGAGCTTCATGAGAATGGAAAGCTGTTAGAAGCGCAGCGCCTTGAACAGCGTACCCGCTATGATCTTGAAATGATGCGGGAAATGGGCTTTTGTTCAGGAATTGAAAACTACTCAAGACACCTGACGCTTCGCCCGGCAGGTTCCACTCCTTATACATTGCTTGATTTCTTTCCTGAAGATTTCATGATTGTCGTGGATGAGTCCCACGTTACCATGCCTCAGATCAGAGGGATGTATAACGGTGACCAGGCAAGAAAACAGGTTCTCGTTGACCACGGGTTCCGCCTGCCTTCAGCGAAAGATAACCGTCCGCTTCAATTTGACGAGTTTGAAAAGCATATCAATAACATCCTGTTTGTATCGGCTACTCCTGGCCCGTATGAGCTTGACCATACACCTGAAATGGTTCAGCAAATCATTCGCCCGACAGGACTTCTTGACCCGACAATTGATGTGAGACCGATTCAGGGTCAGATTGATGACCTGATTGGGGAAATTCAGGCAAGGACAGAACGCAATGAACGTGTCCTTATCACAACATTAACGAAGAAAATGTCGGAGGACCTGACGGATTATCTGAAGGACATAGGCATCAAAGTTAACTACCTGCATTCTGAAATCAAAACACTGGAGCGGATTGAAATCATCCGTGAGCTGCGGCTTGGTAAGTATGACGTTCTAGTCGGAATCAACCTTTTAAGAGAAGGTCTTGATATTCCTGAAGTATCCCTAGTTGCTATTTTGGATGCAGACAAGGAAGGGTTCCTGAGATCTGAGAGATCGCTGATCCAGACTATTGGACGTGCGGCAAGAAACTCAAATGGACACGTTATTATGTATGCTGACAAAATGACCAAATCAATGGAAATTGCATTGAATGAAACGAAACGGCGCCGTGAAACGCAGGAGGCTTTTAATAAAAAACATGGCATTGAGCCAAAAACGATACAGAAAAAAATTCGCGAGGGTATACGGGCTACGATTGCACCAGAGGACGGGGAAGAATTCGATGCACAAGTTCCAAAGCTCGGCAAGCTGACGAAGAAAGAACGCGAAAAGGTGATCGGACAAATGGAAGCAGAGATGAAAGAGGCAGCAAAAGGCTTGAACTTCGAGCGTGCAGCTGAGCTTCGCGATCTGATTTTAGAGCTAAAAGCGGAAGGATGAAACTAGAATGGCTATTGATAAAATTATTGTGAAAGGTGCGCGAGCTCACAATTTAAAAAATATAGATGTGACGATTCCGCGGGATAAGCTTGTTGTTCTGACTGGCTTATCCGGTTCAGGAAAATCGTCGCTTGCGTTTGATACGATTTATGCAGAAGGCCAGCGCAGATATGTTGAATCTCTTTCTGCTTATGCCCGGCAGTTTCTTGGTCAAATGGATAAACCGGACGTTGATTCAATTGAAGGACTTTCACCGGCGATTTCTATAGATCAGAAAACAACGAGCCGAAATCCTCGTTCAACGGTAGGGACCGTGACAGAAATCTATGACTACCTGAGACTTCTTTTTGCGCGTGTCGGCAGACCGACCTGTCCGAATCATGACATTGAAATCTCATCACAGACGATTGAGCAAATGGTCGACCGGATTTTAGAGTATCCTGAGCGAACAAAGCTTCAGGTGCTTGCACCGATTGTCTCCGGCCGAAAAGGAACACATGCAAAGGTGTTTGAAGATATCAAAAAGCAAGGTTATGTCAGGGTTCGCGTAAACGGGGAAATGATGGAGATCGGTGATGAGATCACTCTTGAGAAAAACAAGAAACACAGCATTGAGGTAGTGATTGACCGGATCGTCATTAAAGAAGGAATCGCTGCGCGCCTTGCAGATTCCCTTGAAGCTGCACTTGGCCTTGGTGAAGGCAGAGTCATGATTGATGTAATTGGAGAAGAAGAGCTTCTTTTCAGTGAGCATCACGCTTGTCCGCTTTGCGGATTTTCAATCGGCGAGCTGGAACCGAGAATGTTTTCGTTCAACAGTCCGTTTGGCGCATGTAATGAGTGTGACGGCCTTGGAACGAAGCTTGAAGTCGATGTAGACTTAGTACTTCCAAACAAGGATTTATCATTAAAGCAGCATGCGCTGGCACCATGGGAACCTACGAGCTCTCAATATTACCCTCAGCTGCTTGAGGCTGTGTGCAATCATTACGGCATCCCGATGGATGTTCCTGTAAAAGAAATCCCATCCCACTTGCTGGACAAGGTTTTATACGGCAGCGGAAACGATGAAATTTACTTCCGCTATGAAAATGACTTCGGTCAGGTGCGTGAAAATTATATTCTGTTTGAAGGCGTCATCCGCAACGTAGAGCGCCGCTATAAAGAAACAAGCTCAGACTACATCCGTGAGCAGATGGAAAAATATATGGCTCAGCAGGCATGCCCTAAGTGTAAAGGGCATCGTTTAAAAAAAGAAAGCCTGTCTGTGCTTGTTGATGGCAATCACATTGGAAATGTCACTTCTTTATCTGTTCATGAAGCAATCGATTTCTTTGAAAAGGTCAATCTTACGGAAAAAGAAATGCAGATTGCAAGACTGATTTTAAGAGAGCTTGAAGAGAGGCTTGGCTTTTTAAACAATGTCGGTCTTGATTACCTGTCTTTGAGCCGTGCTGCAGGAACACTCTCAGGCGGGGAGGCTCAGCGAATCAGGCTTGCTACTCAGATTGGTTCAAGATTAACAGGTGTTCTGTATATACTTGACGAGCCTTCTATCGGGCTTCATCAGCGTGACAATGACAGGCTGATTCAAACGCTCCAAAGCATGAGGGATATCGGGAATACTCTGATCGTTGTTGAACATGATGAAGACACGATGCTTGCTGCGGATTATTTAATTGATATAGGTCCCGGTGCAGGGGTTCACGGAGGGGAGATTATTTCTGAAGGGACACCTGAATACGTGATGAATGATAAGAATTCATTAACCGGACAATACTTATCAGGCAAAAAATTCATTCCCCTGCCGGTTGAACGCCGGAAGCCGGATGGACGTTTCATCGAGATAAAGGGCGCAAGCGAAAATAACCTGAAAAACGTTTCAACGAAGTTTCCGCTTGGCACATTTGTGGCCGTTACAGGCGTATCGGGATCTGGTAAAAGTACGCTTGTAAACGAAATCCTTCATAAATCTCTTGCTCAAAAGCTGAACAAAGCAAAAACGAAGCCTGGCGAGCACAAAGAAATTAAAGGAATTGAAGAGCTTGATAAGGTGATCGATATCGATCAATCGCCAATCGGACGGACACCCCGTTCCAACCCTGCGACTTATACAGGTGTTTTTGATGATATTCGCGACGTCTTTGCTACAACAAACGAAGCGAAGGTGCGCGGCTATAAAAAAGGCCGATTTAGCTTTAACGTAAAAGGCGGACGCTGCGAGGCATGCCGAGGTGATGGAATCATCAAGATTGAAATGCATTTCCTTCCTGATGTCTATGTGCCATGCGAGGTCTGCCATGGAAAACGGTATAACCGCGAAACTCTTGAAGTGAAATACAAAAACAAAAACATTGCTGACATTTTAGAAATGACCGTAGAAGATGCAGTGGGATTCTTCGAAAATATTCCAAAAATCAGCCGAAAGCTCCAAACCATTTATGATGTTGGCCTCGGCTACATTACACTTGGTCAGCCTGCAACAACGCTGTCTGGAGGAGAAGCGCAGCGTGTGAAGCTTGCTTCAGAGCTGCATCGCCGTTCAACAGGACGTTCCCTTTACATTCTGGATGAACCGACAACCGGGTTGCATGTAGACGACATTGCAAGACTCCTGAAAGTGCTTCAGCGTCTCGTCGAGAATGGAGATACTGTTTTAGTGATTGAGCATAATCTTGATGTCATTAAAGCAGCCGATTATCTAATCGATCTTGGACCGGAAGGCGGAGATCACGGCGGGCAAATCGTCGCAACGGGAACTCCGGAACAAGTTGCTAAGGTAGAAGGTTCATATACAGGGAAGTATTTAAAGCCTATCTTAACAAGAGACCGCGACCGGATGAAAAAGGCAATCAAGGAAAAAGAAGCTGTAGCTAAAGCATAAATGAGAGACCCTTAACACATTCAGTTAAGGGTCTTTTTGCGGTAAACGCTGTTTGGCTGAAAAATCTTTTAATTTCAACGATTAATTAAAAAACAGGCAGATAATTCCTGAAAATCGGTTGATATTCTAACTGCTCACAGAAATTTAATGAAACTTATCTATTACTCAATCGTATACTTGTTATAAGGAGTTGAAATAAATTGAATACAAATAAATTGCTCTCATCATTATGCTATTTCAGTATTTTTTTCGCACCGTTTTTATTTCCGATTATCGTCTACTTTATCTCTGATGAGCGTGAAGTGAAGCAGCATGCGAAAAAATCATTGCTGTCACATATCATTCCAATCGTAACAATTATTGTACCGTTCTTTATGATTTTGTTTGCAGGAATGTCTGGTGCACCAGAAGCTTTTGCATTCGGAGTTGTCATTTTTGGATTTATCCTGATTGGCATAGTGAACCTTGTTGCGTTTATTTATAACATTGTACAGGGTATTAAAATTTTAAAAACGGTTTAATCACAAAGGCTTTGGGTTTCTTGCTCAAGGCTTTTCTTTTCAAATACATACTCAAATACTGGGGGATGGAAAAAGTGAAGGAACAAAGAAAACGCATTTTGGATCTAGTTGAACAGGGAAAGCTGTCGGCAAGTGAAGCACTGACACTCATTGAAAAGCTGGAAGAGGAGTATAGTCATAAAGAAAGCGAAATGATGACGTCGATGTCTGCAGATGTTTTTTCAAAAGATGCTTTTGTTGAAAAAGAGAAATCCTCACAATCTTCTCTTCCCGCAAAGCTTGTGACTTTCATTGAAACAGCAGTGAAGAAGGTAAAGGAGCTTGATCTTGATTTGAACTTTGGCGGTTCTCTCAATGTTCAGCACATATATCAGTTCAAAGATGCTGATATCCGGGATTTTGATATTCAATTAATCAACGGAAGTGTGAATCTGCAGGCATGGACACAAAACGATGTTCGCGTCGAATGTGATGCAAAAGTATTCCGTGAGGAGAATCAGGAGCTTGCAAGAGAAACCTTTATGCAAAATGTTGATTGCACAGTGGACGGTTCGAAGTTCCGTTTTTACACTGAAAAGAAAACAGTAAAAATCAATATGACCCTGTATGTTCCTGAACAGCAGTATGAGCTTGTTAAAATTAAGCTGTTTAATGGGCCGATCAGAGGGGAAGATTTAAACGTAAGGGATTTTAATGCGAAAACGGCAAATGGTGTTATTACTGTTCTGAATTTCAAGGGTGAAAAAATAGAAGCTGAAACAGCAAATGGTCAAATCCGCCTGACAAACATCGAGGCAGCCCATACTGAAGCGGAAACAATAAATGGGCTCATCCAATTAAACGGGAAAAGCGAGAGAATTGATGTTCAAAGCTTTAATGGAAATATCGTCGTTAAGCTTGAGGACGAAGGATGTCATACTCTGTATGCTAAAACAGCCACTGGAAACGTGGACGTTTATGTTCCGGAAAACGTGAAAATTAATGGGGAACTTAAATCAAATTTAGGTTCAGTAGCTGCTGATTTAAAAGATCTTGAGGTGCTTTTTGAGAAGAATGAAACGATTCAAAAGGAACTGAGGGTTAAATCAAATACAGCAGGTGAACAAACGATGTCTGTTTTTGCAGATTCTAAAACAGGGTCTATTCTATTAAAAGAGAGGTAATTCAATATGAAAAAGAAATTATATAGATCCAGATCTAAAAAAATGGTTGGCGGTGTCATTGGCGGATTGGCCGATTACTTAAGCATGGACGTAACATTGCTCCGGATTTTATTTGTAATTTTGCTGCTCACCACTGCCTTTTTCCCATTCGGTCTTATTTACTTGATTATGATCTTCATCGTACCGAATGAGGGAGATGTCATTAAGCATGATTAGATGGGCCATCAGTATTTTGGTCAATGCCCTCATACTGATTGTTGTATCAGGGTACTTTGAATCGTTTCATATCAGCGGTGTAGGAGCCGCCATTCTTGCAAGCTTGCTTATATCTGTTTTAAATGTTTTAGTGAAGCCTTTTCTCATCTTGCTGACCTTGCCGGTCACGGTGGTGACGCTTGGACTCTTCCTGTTTGTCATCAATGCGATTACTCTGATGATCGCGCAGGGGATAATGGGAGACTCCTTTAACATTGATGGTTTTGGCACAGCGATTTTAGCTTCTATTGTTATTTCTCTGCTCCATTTGCTGATTCAAAAAGGTGTCATAGAACCCCTTAAAGAAAGTAAAAAGAAATAGAAAAAAAGGCCGGATCCCATGGATCCTGCCTTTTTTGTTTAAGCCGGAATTTATATAGCTTTCAGCATCCTTGGTTTAGCTCGGAGCGTCTAGATCCTCGGTCATATCAAGGCGTTTGCGCTTTTCTTTCTAAAATTCTCTTTCCTCATGTACATCCTTTTTCAGCAAATCACGGATTTCCGTCAGCAGCTTCTCTTCATTTGTTAATGTAGGCACAGGCTTTTGCTCGTCTTTTCGCTTAAACCGTTCAAAGAATCGAATGAATAAAAACACGGAAAAAGCAATTATAAAGAAATCGAGAACGGTCTGCAGAAATACTCCGTATTTTAAAGGGGCATCTCTAAATGTATATTGGAGCCCCGAAAGATTTACTCCTCCGAGCAGGATCCCGATCAACGGCATCACAATGTCATTCACAAGAGAAGTGACAATCTTTCCGAATGCAGTTCCGATTATGACCCCGACAGCCAGATCAATAACGTTGCCCTTTATGGCAAACTTCTTAAATTCATTCAGCATATGTATGTCTCCTTGTTTTGGTTTCCATATCTAGTATAGACCAATGATCATAAATGTAAATCGTGAACATAAGGACACGCTAGATGGGTACGCTAAAAATGGGTGAAGGTTATGAAAAAAACTCTTATTGCGGCAGTCCTGCTGCTTTGTCTATTTACAACTCCTGCGTACGCAAAATTTTCATTTGAAGATGGCGATGTGACGATTGTTTGGCTATCAGATACTCAATATTACGCAAAAAACTATCCGGAAATCATGATTAAACAAATACAGTGGATTATTGAAAACCGGGACAAATATAATATTCAATATGTTTTTCATACAGGTGATCTGGTGGATCATGCTAATGATGATGTGCAATGGGAAAGAACCGATCAAATACTGAAAATGCTTGATATGACGAGAATTCCATATGGTGTTTTGGCAGGGAACCATGATTTGGTTCATACAGAACAGCCTTATAAGGTGTTTACAGATCATTTCGGCTATCATCGTTTTATTCGGCAGCCTTTTTACGGCGGCTCTTTTGAAAATAACCGCGGCCACTATGATCTTCTGACGATCCACAATCAGCCATATATCATGATTTATATGGGATGGGATGTAAATCGCAGTGCTCTTAATTGGATGAATAAGGTACTTAAGGATTACCGGAATCACACGGCGATTTTAGCTTTTCATGATTATTTGAATTATAAAAATGAGAGAAGTCCTGCAGGAGAAGAACTTTTTCAGAAAGTCGTTTTGAAAAACCCAAACGTGAAAATGGTTTTATCCGGTCATTATTACGGAACGGGTTTTTTAGAAACCCGCCTCTCTGAGGAGCAAAGAGTTTTTCAGATGCTTGCGAATTATCAGGCTGAAAAGCATGGCGGCAACGGTTTTATGCGTCTTCTATTTTTTAAGGCAAGTCAAAAGGAAATTCAGGTTGATACTTATTCTCCATACTTGAATAAATTCCGGCCTAAAAAGCACCTGCCCAAGGAGAGGTTTCTTTTAAAATTAAAAGAGTAGAGACAGTTGTAAGAAATATACTGTCTCTACTCTTTTATTCGTAAAGCACGATGACGCTGTAGCCTCTATTTTTTAATTCATTGGCCAGGGCCACGGCGTTTTCTTTTTCTGCAAATGCACCGACTTGCACTTTGTACAATTTTTCCGGTTCAGGAGACGGAGCAGGAGCTGGGTCGGGTGCCGGCTTTTTCTTAAGCTTATAAAAGGCAGCAAGTGCTTCGACAATAGCTTGCGCACATGTTTTGCGGTAAGCGGCAGATTTTAAAGCCTGTGCTTCCTCTTGATTTGTCATAAAGCCGCACTCAATTAAAATCGCCGTCATATTGGTTTCCCGCAAGACATGGAAGTTGGCAAGCTTAACCCCCCGGTCCTCCCGTTTTGTTTTTTCAATCAGCTTCTTCTGAACCGCTTCCGCAAGAGCAAAGGACTCCTGTGGTTTTGAATCGTGAGCATACGTTTCAATGCCCTTTACATTATTCCATGCTGTGCCTTTTCCAAATGCATTGGCATGAATGGATACAAACACATCTGCTTTTGCAGCATTGGCCTTATCCGTTCTCTCTTTCAGCGGGACATCATGTGTGTCTGAGTGAGTGAAAAGGATTGAAACATTTTCATATCCAGCGAGAAGGTCCCTCATTTCATTTGCTGCAGCACGATTAAATTCATATTCTCTCATACCGTCTGGCGTTCTTTTGCCGGATGTTGTGTAACCATGTCCGGCGTCAATTG
Organism: Metabacillus hrfriensis; assembly: GCF_030127205.1. Lineage (NCBI taxonomy): Bacteria > Bacillati > Bacillota > Bacilli > Caryophanales > Bacillaceae > Metabacillus > Metabacillus hrfriensis. Next base: position 4,617,641 of record NZ_CP126116.1, on the reverse strand, counting down.
CAATCTTCACGTACAGTCCTCCTATTAATTGGTCTTTACCCTACTAATATATTGCAGGATGTGCAATAGAGTAGCGGTGATTGTCCTATGTTTTTTAAAAAATAGGAAAGAAAGATTAAATTGCCGGTAAAGGATTCCCCGTTTCCGTTTAATATGTAAAAGTGCTAAAATAAGAGAGGATTTTATTGGTACCCCTTGAAAGAAAAAGGAGGAGCAGAAGGATGGCAAAAGTTCGAACGAAAGATTTAATTGAAAAATTCCATTTAGAGCTGATCAGCGGTGAAGAAGGAATTAATCGTCCCATTACAACAAGCGATTTGTCCCGCCCAGGGCTTGAAATGGCTGGCTTTTTTACATATTACCCGAAAGAACGCGTGCAAATACTCGGAAAAACAGAGCTGACGTTTTTCCAAAAGCTGACAGATGAGGAAAAGAGAAACCGGATGGATCAGCTATGTACAGATTCAACACCGGCTATTATCGTTTCACGCGAAATGGAGATCCCGCAGGAGTTAATAGACGCTTCAGAAGAAAAGTCTGTTCCGCTGCTTCGTTCTCCTTTAAAAACAACCCGTCTATCAAGTCATCTGACGAACTTTTTAGAAGGAAAGCTTGCTCCCACCACTGCAGTTCACGGCGTTTTAGTAGACGTCTACGGCGTAGGTGTGCTGATTGTCGGCAAAAGCGGAGTCGGTAAAAGTGAAACGGCTCTTGAACTTGTAAAGCGAGGCCATCGTTTAGTTGCAGATGACTGTGTCGAGATCCGCCAAGAGGATCAGGATACATTGATCGGAAATGCACCAGACTTAATTGAGCATCTCTTAGAAATCCGCGGGCTTGGCATCATTAATGTGATGACGTTATTTGGCGCAGGCGCAGTCCGCAGTTATAAACGGATTACCCTGATTATTGATCTTGAAATCTGGGATCCAAAGAAGCAATATGACAGATTGGGCCTTGATGAAGAGAAAATGAAAATTATCGACACAGATGTTCCTAAGTTAACTGTGCCTGTCCGCCCTGGACGAAACTTAGCGGTCATCATTGAAGTGGCGGCTATGAACTTCAGATTAAAACGCATGGGTCTGAATGCTGCTGAACAATTCACAAATAAATTAACAGATGTCATAACAGATACTGAGCATGACGACGCATAATCATCGTTAAGGGGGAATAGAGACAATGGAGGAAAATTTTACGCCTATCGATCCGGTTTTTCTTGAGCTTGGACCCATTCAGGTGCATTGGTATGGCTTGATTATCGGGATAGGAGCTTTGCTTGGTCTTTGGCTTGCTGTCCGTGAAAGTGAGCGGAGAGGACTTCATAAAGATACGTTTGTAGATTTAGTGCTGTTTGCCATTCCAATCGCGATTATTTGTGCGCGTATTTATTATGTGATTTTTCAGTGGGATTATTACTCACAAAACCCGGGAGATATCGTGAAGATATGGAACGGGGGCCTGGCCATTCATGGCGGATTAATTGGGGCATTTGTAACAGGCTATATCTTTGCAAAGGTGAAAGGGATCTCGTTTTGGAAGCTTGCTGATATTGGAGCTCCGAGCATCATCCTTGGGCAGGCCATCGGACGCTGGGGAAACTTTATTAATCAAGAAGCCCATGGCGGCGAGGTAACCCGTCAATTTTTAGAAGGATTGTTTCTGCCAGAGTTCATCATCAATCAAATGTACATTAATGGTGCTTACTATCATCCGACGTTTTTATATGAATCTCTGTGGAGCCTTGTCGGCTTTGCCGGACTTATGCTTCTCAGAAAAGCCAATTTGCGCAGGGGAGAGCTTTTCCTCACCTACATCATCTGGTATTCAATCGGACGCTTTTTCATTGAAAGTATGCGTACCGATAGCTTGATGCTGACGGAATCGCTGCGGGTTGCACAAGTTATTTCTCTAGTATTAATTGCGCTTGCGGCTGCAGTATTAATTATCAGGAGAGTCAAAGGATATTCAAAGGAAAGGTACTTAGAATCAGCTGAGTAAGGGGATGTTTCTGATTAATAGCTTAAAAAAAGGACTTCAGGCAGGGCTTCAAACAACTTGGACGCTTGGCAAGGTTATTTTTCCGGTTACCTTGATTGTGAGTCTTCTTCAGCACACACCGGTTCTTCCGTGGCTGATCAAGCTTATTCAGCCGGTCATGGGAATTTTCGGTTTATCAGGTGAAGCCGCTATTCCGCTGGTGCTTGGGAACATGCTGAATTTGTATGCTGGTATAGCAGCAATCCTGACACTTGATCTATCTGTTAAGGAAGTGTTTATTTTAGCTGTTATGCTTTCGTTCTCACATAACTTGATTATTGAATCAACGGTTGCTGCAAAGGTGGGAATCAAGCTTTGGATCATTCTTGCTGTAAGGATTGGGCTTGCGGTCAGCTCTGCTATTATGATCAATCTGCTATGGCAGGGCGGACAGGAAACGGCACAGTATGGGTTTATTCCAAAGAATACAGCCGATCCGTCCGGCTATGTTGAAATTGGTTTAAGTGCTGTTCAGAAAGCAGGTCTTGGCATTGTGCAGCTCGCCTTAATTGTAATACCGCTGATGATTATCATCCAGGTGCTTAAAGATAAAGGTTTTTTAACTGTTTTTTCAAGATGGATGGCACCTGTTACAAGGATGCTCGGAATGAATGAAAACACCTCCATGACAATGGTTGCCGGTTTAACGATAGGGCTTGCATACGGAGCTGGGGTCATGATTCAGGCAGCGGAAGAAGACGGGGTCAGCTATAAAGATTTAACGCTCGCCTTTATTTTTCTTGTCTCCTGTCATGCTGTAGTGGAGGATACCCTGATTTTTGTGCCGCTTGGCATCCCGGTGCTGCCTCTGTTATTGATCCGGATTGTAACAGCGGTCATTCTGACAATGGCAGTAGGAGCGATTTGGAGCCGATTTGAACATACAAACAGAAAGGAAGCAACTTATGAGAATTAACACGGTACTGTTTGATTTGGATGGAACTTTAATTAATACAAACGATTTAATCATAGAATCTTTCCTGCATACGCTGAATCTCTATTATCCGAATCAATATGGACGCGAGGATGTCCTGCCGTTTCTAGGACCTACCCTTCATGAAACGTTTGTAAAAATGGATCCGCTTCGTGTCGATGAAATGATCAGCACCTACAGGAAGTTTAATCATGATCAGCACGATCAATTGGTTACTCAATTTGAAACGGTTTATGAAACAGTTCAGGCACTCCACGAAAAGGGCTATAAGCTTGGCATTGTTACAACTAAAATACGTGATACCGTGAATATGGGTCTTAAGCTCACGGGTCTTGGCCAGTTTTTCGAAACGGTCGTGACACTTGATGATGTTAAAAACGCAAAGCCGCATCCAGAACCGGTCCTGCTTGCTTTAGAAAAACTCAACAGTTCTCCTGAGGAAGCGATTATGGTCGGCGATAATCACCATGATATTGATTCCGGAAAAGCAGCAGGCACCAAAACGGCCGGTGTGGCTTGGACAATTAAAGGCGTGAAGTATCTAGAAGGGTTTAAACCTGACTACATGCTGAACAAGATGAGTGATTTACTGAACGTGCTTGGAGCGGAATAAGTGTGAGAAAAACAACGAGATATCCTGTTAAAGGCCCGAATTCACTTTGGCATGTTTACAAAACAGTTCCATTTTGGAAGGTCGTCCGCAACTTCATTGTCATTCAGGTGGCTCGCTACACCCCATTTCTTTCATTGAAGAGTTGGATGTACCGGAGTTTACTCGGAATGAAGGTGGGGAAGCACACATCATTTGCTCTGATGGTCATGCTGGATGTGATGTTTCCTGAAAAAATCAAAGTTGGCCGGAATACGGTGATTGGCTACAACACGACACTGCTTGCGCATGAATATTTGATACGCGAGTACAGACTTGGTGACATTGTCATCGGTGACGAAGTCATGATCGGTGCCAATTCCACTGTTCTGCCGGGTGTTGAAATCGGGGATGGAGCCGTCGTTTCAGCGGGAACGCTCGTCCACAAAGATGTTCCGGCAGGAGCCTTTGTAGGCGGAAATCCGATGAGAGTTATCTTTTCAAAGGAAGAGATGGAACGGAGGGACACCAGCTTTTAGAGCTGGTGTCTTTTTATTTTATCCAAATGATCCTATTCGCCATTCTAACTCGCCAGCAAGCATTTAAACCTCAGAACAAATTAGTCCGAAAAAAAGACCGGCCAACTACTGCTTGGCCGGTTTTCTATGTTAATGGGGGGAAATAATACTTTTTATTTACCCGATTTTCATCGTAATAAACCTAATCAAACGTTTGTTTAAACATTTCTTTTTAGAGGAAATTCGCCAAAGAAAGAGAATGATAAGGAATATTCATACTTGCGAACCTGTCTTTATTTTGGTAGCATGTTACTATATTAGCGAGCTAAAGGATTCGGAACTTTTTGTGAAAGAGGTGCAAGTCAGCATGTTTATGTTTGAAAAACCTCTCGGGATGAGAGATACATTGCCATTATTGTATGAAACGAAAAAACAGCTTCGTCAAAAAATGACGGGTGCAATAGAGAAATGGGGCTTTCAATTTATTGAAACGCCAACGCTTGAATTTTACGATACGGTAGGTGTTCAGTCAGCGATTCTTGAAGGACAGCTGTTTAAGCTGCTTGATCAGGAAGGGCACACGCTGGTTCTTAGACCTGATATGACAGCACCAATAGCAAGGGTAGCGGCTTCAAGATTTTATAAGGAAAATTATCCGCTCAGACTTGCTTATGATGCGAATGTGTTCCGTGCGCAGCAGCGTGAAGGCGGACGTCCTGCTGAATTTGAACAAATTGGGACTGAATTGATCGGCGATGCAACAACAAGCGGAGATGCAGAGGTTATTGCACTTATGATTGCCGTTCTTAAAGAGGCAGGTCTTCAGGATTTTAAGGTCGCAATCGGACATATAGGTTACGCGGATGCTCTATTTAAAGAGATTCTAGGAAATCAAGAGCGGGCAGATGTTTTAAGAAGGTACTTATATGAAAAGAATTATGTCGGCTATCGCGAGCATGTGAAGTCATTGCCGCTGTCGTCTATAGATAAAGGAAGGCTGCTTCAGCTTCTGCAGCTGAGAGGCGGAGAGGATCAGCTTGCAGTTGCAGCCGACCTGGTTTCAAGCAGGGAAGGAAAAGAGGCTGCAGCAGAACTTGGCAAGCTGTGGTCGCATCTTCAGGATTTTGGGGTGCTGGAATCTGTAAAGCTTGATCTAAATCTTGTCAGTCATATGAGCTATTACACAGGAGTTTTATTTGAGGTCTATGCAGGGAATGTCGGCTTTCCGCTTGGAAACGGCGGCCGTTATAATCAGCTGTTCGAACGGTTTGATACACCTGCAGCGGCAACGGGCTTTGGAATCCGCTTAGACAGGCTGATCGAATCTCTTGGAGAACAGGAAGAGACTCCTGACATTCATTGTGTACTTTACAGTCAGGAAAGAAGAATGGAGGCTCTGAAGTCTGCAGATGAGCTTCGAGGACAGGGGAAAAAAGTGATTTTACAGGATATATCCGGAGTAAATGATGTAGATGCCTATACAAAGCAGTTTGCCGATGTAGCTTATTTTATTGGATCGAGAAAGGAAGAGCAGGATGGGTAATATGCTTACAATTGCGATGCCGAAAGGAAGAATATTTGATGAAGCAGCAAACTTGCTCAGAAAAGCAGGATATAAGCTGCCGCCTGAATTCGATGAGTCCAGAAAGCTTATTTTAGAAGTTCCGGCTGAAAACATGCGTTTTATTTTAGCGAAGCCGATGGATGTCACAACATATGTTGAACATGGAGTTGCGGACATTGGCATTGCGGGCAAGGATGTCATGCTTGAGGAAGAGCGTGATGTTTATGAGGTGCTGGATCTGAAAATAAGTGACTGCTACTTGGCTGTTGCTGGCTTGCCTAACATGAGCGGCTCAGATGTTGTTGCCCCTAAGGTTGCAACAAAGTACCCTGGTGTGGCGTCTTCTTATTTCCGCGAACAGGGGGAACAGGTGGAAATCATCAAGCTGAACGGTTCGATTGAGCTTGCTCCTTTAATTGGCCTTGCTGACCGCATTGTCGATATTGTCTCAACGGGCAGAACGTTAAAAGAAAACGGTCTGGTTGAACTTGAACGAATTTGCAGCATTACTTCAAGACTCATTGTCAATCCTGTCAGCTACCGGATGAAGGATGCCCAGATTGATGAACTGGTCAGCCGATTATCAGAAGTTGTGGAAGGAGAAGCAAAATGAGAATTAAAAGATTATCGGGGAATTTTGCCTCTCTGAAGCGTTCGATCGACTCTGGTACAGAAGCACAGAGAGAGGCTGTTAAAAACATCATTGGAGATGTTAAGAAAAAAGGTGATGCTTCTCTTTTCGCCTATGCGGAAAAATTCGATTCTGTCAGTTTGTCAAGTCTGAGAGTGTCTGAAAAGGAAGTGGAGGCAGCTTATCAGGAGCTTGATCAGGACTTAGTTGAGATTATCAGGGAAGCAGCAGAAAATATCCGTTTTTTCCATGAAAAACAAAAACGTGAGTCCTGGATTACATATAAAGAGGACGGAACGATGCTCGGACAGAAGATTACTCCTCTTGATGCTGTTGGGGTATATGTACCTGGAGGCACTGCCGCTTATCCTTCATCCGTTTTAATGAATGTCATCCCTGCACAAACGGCTGGGGTAAAACGAATTGTTCTGATTTCTCCTCCAAACAGGGAAGGTACGCTGCCTGCAGGAGTACTTGTTGCTGCAAAAGAGCTTGGTATCGGGGAAATCTACAAATCAGGCGGTGCCCAGGCAGTAGCTGCACTAGCATATGGAACGGAAACAATCAGGCCGGTTGATAAAATTGTTGGTCCCGGAAATATCTATGTTGCTCTTGCGAAGCGGGAAGTATTTGGGGATGTCGATATAGATATGATTGCCGGACCAAGTGAAATTGTTGTTTTAGCAGATCATACTGCTAAAGCAAATGAAGTGGCTGCCGATCTGCTGTCCCAGGCTGAACATGATGTTCTTGCCTCAAGCGTACTTGTAACAGATTCAATGGAGCTTGCAGAATCCGTATCAGCAGAAGTCACGCGGCAGCTTGAGACTCTTCCGAGAAAAGAGATAGCAGGTCCTTCGATTGAGCAATTCGGATTTATTTATGTGGCAGAGTCAATGGATGAAGCTATTAACGCTGTGAACGAGCTCGCACCGGAGCATCTTGAGGTGTTAACAGAATATCCGATGGAGCTGCTGAACAACATTAGACACGCAGGCGCTATTTTCCTCGGAAGATATAGCTCAGAGCCTGTTGGAGACTATTTTGCAGGACCGAATCATGTGCTCCCTACTAATGGCACAGCCCGTTTTTCAAGTCCGCTGAACGTCGATGATTTTGTGAAAAAATCCAGCATTATTTCTTACAGTGAAAAAGCATTTCAGAATTCTGCCCATAAGATTGCAGCATTTGCCCGTTTAGAAGGCTTAGAAGCACATGCACGCGCTATTGAAGAGCGCTTAAAATAGGAGGAACTGACAATGGAAAGAACATCAAGTCTGCAAAGAACAACAAATGAAACGGATATCTCCCTTTCTCTTTCAATTGACGGAGATGGAATTTCTGAATTAAATACAGGCGTGCCTTTCATGACCCACATGCTTGATCTGTTTGCAAAGCATGGTCAATTTAATCTGTCTGTTGCGGCTATTGGAGATACGGAGATTGATGGCCATCATACGACAGAAGATATCGGCATTTGTCTTGGACAGGCATTCAGAGAAGCATTAGGCGATAAAAGAGGAATTAAGCGCTATGGTCAGGCATTGGTTCCAATGGATGAAGCCCTTGCCCAGGTAGTAGTTGATTTAAGCAACCGCCCGCACTTTGAATTGAAAGGCGAGTTTCCAAGTCCTACAGTAGGAAACTTTGATACAGAGCTTGTACATGAATTTCTATGGAAGTTTGCACTTGAAGCGCGCATCAATCTTCATGTCATTGTCCACTACGGACGAAACACTCATCATATGATTGAAGCGGTTTTCAAAGCCTTAGGCAGAGCGCTTGACGAAGCATCAACGATTGACCCTCGGATTAAAGGAGTCCCGTCTACGAAGGGAATGTTATAAATGATTGGAATTATTGATTATGGCATGGGGAATTTATACAGCGTCAGTAAAGCGCTTGAGCGCTTGAATATCGGCTATTTCATTTCGGAAAACCCAGAAGAGCTTGAAAAAGCGGATGGCTATATTCTTCCTGGAGTCGGCTCTTTTAAGGATGCAATGGCGATTTTAAATGAAACAAAGTTAACGGACTATATTCAGAAAATCGCTAGTGAAGGGAAGCCGCTGCTTGGTATTTGCTTAGGTATGCAATTATTATTTGATTCGAGCGAGGAAAATGGTTTAACAGAAGGACTCTCTCTTTTAAAAGGGAATGTCGTGCATTTTTCGGAAGACCTGATGAAAAAAGAGCAGCTGAAAGTGCCGCACATGGGCTGGAATCGATTACGCATGCACCAGCAGAGCGATCTTCTCGAAGGTCTTGAAGAAGGCTATTCCTATTTTGTGCATTCTTACTATGTGAAGGCTGAAAAGAGCAGCACCGTGATTGCAAGTGCCGATTATGGCGTTGATGTTCCCGCAGTTGTTGGTGAAAAAAATATATTCGGCACGCAATTTCATCCTGAAAAAAGCAGTCACTTAGGCATAGGCATTTTGAGAAACTTCGTCAAAATCGTTGAAGAGAAGGTGAAATCATGAGTGAATTTATCATATATCCGGCAATCGATATGCGCGGAGGAAAATGTGTCCGTCTTATACAAGGCGATTATGCAAAAGAAACAGTTTACGGCGACTCACCTTACGAGATGGCAAAAGTATTCGCTGATAAAGGGGCAAAATGGATCCACATGGTTGATCTGGATGGAGCCAAAGCCGGCAAAAGAGTCAATGACAATCATGTTCTTGAGGTCGCTGAAAAGCTGAATGTAAACGTGCAAATAGGCGGAGGGATCCGTACGGAGGAAGACGTAGAGTATTACCTTTCAAATGGGGTATCCCGCGTTATCCTGGGAAGCTCTGCTATCTCAAATCCTGATTTCGTGAAAAAAATGCTTGCGAAATATGGCAGTAAAATTGCGATCGGAATTGATGCGAAGGACGGCTATGTTTCTACTGAAGGGTGGATTGAGACGTCAACCGTAAAGGCTGCTGATCTTGGCGTGGAGCTTGCTGCTGCAGGTGCAGAGGTGTTTATTTTCACCGATATTGCAACAGACGGCATGTTATCAGGACCTAACATTGAAGCTGTGCGCGAAATGGCGAAGGCTACCGGCAAAGATGTGATTGCATCAGGCGGAGTCAGCTCTCTGAATGATTTGGTGGAGCTTGCTGCTTTTCAAAAAGAAGGAGTAGCAGGTGCAATTGTAGGAAAAGCGCTCTACACAAATCAATTCGATCTTGCACAAGCCTTAGAAGAGGTGGTGCGGGCATGATTACAAAACGAATCATTCCCTGTCTTGATGTAAAAGACGGAAGGGTAGTAAAAGGCATTCAATTTTTAGGACTGAGAGATGCTGGGGATCCTGTTGAGCTTGCCACCTTCTATGACAAAGAGGGCGCAGATGAGCTTGTCTTTTTGGATATATCTGCTTCTCACGAAGGCAGAAAAACAATGGTGGATGTGGTTGAACGTGTCGCAGCGCAGCTTGCGATCCCCTTTACAGTGGGAGGCGGCATCAATTCGCTTACCGACATGAAAAAAATTCTTCGTGCAGGTGCTGACAAAGTTTCCGTCAATACATCAGCAGTGATGCGCCCTGAACTGATTTCAGAAGGTGCACGATTCTTTGGCTCCCAATGCATTGTTGTAGCCATTGACGCAAGGTTTACTGAAGAAACCGGCAAATATATGGTGTACACACATGGCGGACGAAAAGAAACAGAGTGGGAAGTAACAGACTGGGCCAGAGAAGCAGTTAAGCGCGGCGCAGGCGAAATTCTGCTCACAAGCATGAACAGCGACGGTGAAAAAAGAGGATTCGACCTAACTTTAAATAAAATGGTGAGTGAAGCCGTTACCGTTCCTGTTATTGCTTCAGGGGGTGCAGGGAACGCTGAACATTTCGCAGAGGCATTCTTAGAAGGAAAAGCGGATGCTGCCCTTGCAGCTTCTATTTTCCACTATAAAGAGACGTCAGTAAAAGAAGTTAAAGATTACTTAAAAACGCAGGGAGTGAATGTCAGATGAATCTGCAATCGGCAAAGTTTGATCAAAATGGCTTAGTCCCTGCAATCGTTCAGGATGCAGTCAGCAAAGAAGTTCTTACTCTAGCTTATATGAATGAGGAATCTTTGCAAAAAACAATTGAAACAAAAGAAACATGGTTTTACAGCCGTTCCAGACAGGAGCTTTGGAACAAAGGGGCAACTTCAGGCAATACTCAGGAAGTGGTTGGTTTAAAATACGATTGCGACCAGGATGCCCTGCTCGTATTGGTAAGACCTGCCGGCCCTGCGTGTCATACTGGCTCATACTCTTGTTTTTCAGAAAACGTGTTTGGAGATTCCAGGCAAGCCCAGGGCGAACGCTTTGAAATCCTGAACACACTGGAAAAATTGATCGCCGAACGTGAAGCAGAAATGCCTGAAGGCTCTTATACCACGTACCTGTTTACAGAAGGCGTCGATAAAATCCTGAAAAAAGTTGGAGAGGAAGCATCAGAAGTCATCATCTCAGCCAAAAACCGCGATGCGGATGAATTAAAATGGGAAGCTGCTGATCTATTATTCCACTTAATGGTGCTGCTCCGCGAACAAAAACTTCCGTTTGATGAAGTGTTAAATGTATTGGAAGAGCGTCATATAACGAAAAAATAATGGAAGAGCCCTCGTCTTGAGGGCTTTTTCTTATGAGTAAAAAACCAGCTCTATCCTAAAAAAGTGCATTAAAGCCGCAGAATAGAGCAGGAAAAACGTCTCAAGCTTGAAAAAAGTGCATCAAAGGGTGATATGGAGCAGAAAAATGGCCTTCATCCTGAAAAAAGCGCGACAAAACAAGTGAATGGAGCAAAAAAATGCCTCTACCCTGAAAAATGTGCACATAGATTTTCCATGCTCACCTTCTTATCTGCTTTTTACTCGACGCAGTTGAGTATTTAGGGGTTAAATGCTGGTGAAGACAGAAGAAAAACTTGGCCGGCCATATTTGTGCTCGCTCAAGCAGGGTATATGCAACCCCGAGGTCATTTTCTGCTCGCTCATCAATAGATCTGCCATTTTCTCTTAATTAAAAACCTCATAAACTGCATTTCTATATAGAAAACCAATCTGGTCCCTCATAGATCCAGCACCGTATTTTTATAAAACTCCTTTTCTTCAAACCGCTCAAATATCTCCATCAATTCTGTTTGCCGCACCGCCATTTTGCCTAAGCTAAGACCAAGTTCATAAGGCAATATTCTTGTTTTGTAAAAGGGTTTAATAATTTTTACCATTCCTATTGTTGAACTTCCCCAGTGTGGTATACTAACCTACGGCAGAAGTAAAGAAATGGAGGATTTCAGTGGGAAAACAATCGAGTAACACTCAACAAAAAGCACAGATTGTCCCTTTCTTCCAAGACGGACAGTACTTTTACCGTAAGGGCATGAAAGCCTATCGGGAACGCGATCTTTTAAGAGCGAGCAAGTGGATTCAGCGTGCGATTCAGCTTGAGCCGAATCAGATTGTCATGCTTAGCCAGCTTGCAGCCATCTATACCGAGCTTGGAAAATACCAGCAATCTAATGAGCTTTTAACATATATTCTCAAGGATATTGATAAAGATTTAACGGAATGCCATTACTTTATGGCGAATAATTACGCACATTTAGGTCTCTTTCATGAAGCCTACAAATGCGCAATTGAATATCAAACAAAAGAGCCGAATGGCGAGTTCATCGAAGAAACAGAAGATCTCCTTGATTTGCTCACGATTGAAGGGGCAGATGAAGAGGATCCCTTTTTAGATTCTGATGAGCTGATTGTTAAGCAGGATGCAGCAAAATCACTTCTGGAAAATGGAAAATTAGAAGAGGCCATTGCCTTGTTAAAAGAAATTGTCACGGATTTTCCTGAATTCTGGTCTGCTTACAACAACTTGTCGTTAGCCTACTTTTACATGGGCGACGTTCAGCAGGCGAAAGATTATTTAGATATGGTGCTCGACAAAAATCCGGGCAATCTCCATGCTCTTTGCAATTTGCTTGTGTTCTACTACTACGAACGGCAGGATGATAAAGTAGAAGAATTGTCGCAAAGACTTGGACACATCTATCCTATTCTTTTTGAACACCGCTATAAGCTTGGTGCAACTTTTGCATTGGTCGGGCAATATGAACTTGCCTTTAAATGGCTCAGAGCCATCTATAGACAAGGTTTTGACGGTGATGATACCTTCTATTACTGGCTTTCATATTCTGCTTATTTTACCGGAAAAGAAGAGCTTGCGAGAACCAGCTGGGATCGTGTGATTGAAATCAATCCTGAAAAAGCGGGTTCTCAGCCGTGGTCGAAGGAGAAGAAGCCGGCGGAACGTCCATTGACGATGCCGATTGAAGAGCGTCTGCTTGCGATCTTTTTAGCGGCTGAAACAAAGCAGCTTGATCAGATCCAAATATTTCAAACAGCAAAAGTTCCACAATCAGTCTTCGAAAGAGAGTTTATGGATCTTGCAATTGCGCATGTTAATGGAGAGATTAAAAAAAGTGTCTCTGAGAAATCAAAGTTCACCTACCAGGCAGCGCAAGTCCTGTTTGAAAACAATAAAAACCTGAATGAAGGACTTTATTTGTTTTTCTTTAAAACAGCTTTAAAAGCAAAAAGAGAAGAGATGCCGCTTAAAAACCACCTTGCATGGGCTGGAGCACTCGAATACGTATGGAAAAAAGAAAATGGATATAAAGTGACGCAGACAGAGCTTGCTAAACAGTACTCCATTTCAGGTAAAACTCTTTCAAAGTATTCAGCTTTCATCAAGAATTTATGGACGTGAGCAAAAAAATGGCATGAACCTCTTATCTTTTATAGGATAAGAGTAGGGGAAACACAAGATCCCGAAAATGATCAATTGCTGCGAAGGCAAGGAGTGATGTAGTGTGTCTGAAGAGAAAATTTATGATGTCATTATCGCTGGTGCAGGTCCTGCCGGAATGACAGCAGCTGTTTATACATCCAGAGCAAACCTCTCAACTTTAATGATTGAGCGCGGTGTTCCTGGAGGACAAATGGCAAATACAGAGGACGTTGAAAACTATCCTGGTTTTGACCATATTCTTGGACCTGACTTATCAACAAAAATGTTTGACCATGCGAAAAAATTCGGTGCTGAATATGCATACGGAGATATAAAAGAAATTATCGACGGTGAAGAGTACAAAACCGTTGTTGCCGGAAGCAAACAATATAAAGCGCGTTCTATCATTATTTCGGCTGGTGCCGAGTATAAAAAAATCGGCGTTCCGGGCGAAAAGGAACTTGGCGGCCGCGGAGTTTCTTACTGTGCAGTCTGTGACGGCGCATTCTTTAAAAAGAAAGAGCTGATCGTTATTGGCGGAGGCGACTCTGCAGTAGAAGAAGGCGTGTATTTAACCCGTTTCGCATCAAAAGTGACAATTGTTCACAGACGTGATGAGCTTCGTGCCCAAAAAATTCTTCAGCAGCGCGCATTTGATAATGAAAAAGTAGATTTCATCTGGAATCATACGATTAAAGAAATCAATGAAAAAGACGGCAAGGTCGGCAGTGCAACCCTTGTAAACACTCAAACAGGCGAAGAGACTGAAATGAGTGCGGACGGAGTATTTATTTATATCGGAATGCTTCCTCTGTCAAAACCGTTTGCTTCTATCGGCATTACAAACGAAAACGGATATATCGAAACGAATGAGCGCATGGAAACGAAGGTCCCTGGCATCTTTGCTGCAGGCGATATCCGTGAAAAGTCATTGCGTCAAATCGTAACAGCTACAGGCGATGGCTCGATTGCAGCACAAAGTGCTCAGCATTTTGTAGAAGAATTAATGGAAAAAATGAAAGCTGCCAACTAACTTTCGGTAAAGCTTTAAACAGTTAACAAAAACGTAACTCGGTTTTAACTATCCTGTAACACCACTGAAATAATAATGCGGTACTATATAAGTAGTAATTGACCCCCTTTTATAAATAAACTTTTGAGTACGGGCGCCCTTTCCCGTACTCCTTTTTTTTGTTTATTATCCTTTGAAACTTTTATCCGGGCTCACACGTATATAAACCTCATAAGCCATTCCTTTAAAAAATAAGTCTGTACAAAGCCTCCGTTCATTGTGAGGTTGTCTTTGAAATAGTATAATAAAGAGTGAGTAAATATGTTTAGACTACCCGAACGAACCCAGAGGTGAAAGACTTTTGCAAAGAGTAACGAATTGCGTTTTAGTACAGGACAATAAAATTCTTCTCCTGCAAAAACCGAGAAGAGGATGGTGGGTGGCGCCTGGCGGAAAAATGGAGCAGGGTGAATCGATTAAAGACACTGTCATTCGAGAATATCGTGAAGAAACAGGCATATATTTAAAAAACCCAAAAATTAAAGGAATCTTCACCTTTATTATTAAAGATGGAAATGAAATTGTTTCAGAGTGGATGATGTTTACGTTTTTTGCTACGGAATTCACAGGTGAGAATGTGGCAGAGTCTGAGGAAGGAAAGCTTAAGTGGCATTCTTTAGAAGAGGTCAGTGACCTTCCGATGGCTCCGGGAGACCATCATATTCTTGAGTTTATGATGAAAGGTGCAGGGCTGATATATGGCACCTTTACATACACACCTGATTTTGAACTGCTGGCATATCGGTTAGATCCGCAGTAAACGATCCATTCATTCATATAAAAGCACGGGGAAAGAGAAAGGAGGAAATCTGCATGAGTACAGGCAGTGTTCAGGATATTAAGATGGTGATTATTACAGGTATGTCAGGAGCAGGCAAAACGGTTGCCATTCAAAGCTTTGAAGATCTTGGTTATTTTTGTGTAGATAACCTGCCGCCTAACCTGCTTCCGAAGTTTCTTGAGCTGATGAAGGAATCCGGCTCTAAAATGAACAAAGTTGCACTGGTAATGGATTTGCGGGGACGCGAATTTTTTGAAAGCCTGTTTCAGGCACTGGATGATATGGCGGAAAAGACTTGGATTAATCCTCAAATTCTTTTTCTGGATGCTAAGGATGCTACCCTTGTTACTCGATACAAGGAAACACGCAGGTCTCATCCATTAGCCACCACAGGCTTGCCTTTAGAAGGAATTAAAAACGAAAGAGAATTGCTTGAGGAACTGAAAGGCCGTTCACAGATGATTTTTGACACATCTGAATTGAAGCCCCGCGAACTCAGAGAAAAAATACTGAAGCAGTTTGCGGAAGATGCTGAGCATACCTTCTCTGTAAATGTGCTCTCGTTCGGTTTTAAATACGGAGTGCCGATCGATGCTGATTTGGTGTTCGATGTCAGATTCTTGCCGAATCCGCATTATATTGATCATATGAGACCAAAAACAGGACTTGAAGAGGAAGTTTCCTCATATGTTCTAAAATGGACAGAGACTCAGAAGTTTTTAGAAAAGGTACTTGATTTGCTTACCTTCATGCTGCCTTACTATAAAAGAGAAGGAAAAAGCCAGCTTGTCATTGCAATAGGATGCACAGGCGGCCAGCACAGGTCGGTTACATTGGCGGAATACATTGCGAAGCACTACAAAAATGATTATCTGACGCACGTATCACATCGTGATATTGAGCGCAGAAGCCGTCATTAAATGACTGATACTGCAAATAGGCCAAAGGTTGTCATAATCGGCGGAGGTACCGGATTGTCTGTACTATTGCGGGGGTTAAAAGTATACCCAGTTGATATTACAGCAATTGTTACAGTTGCAGATGATGGCGGGAGCTCAGGCCGGCTCCGTGAGGAACTCAAAATTCCGCCTCCAGGTGACATACGCAATGTGTTAGCTGCGCTTTCAGATGTAGAGCCGTTAGTAGAAGATTTATTTCAGCACAGGTTTAATAAAGGAAATAGTCTCACAGGACATTCTCTTGGAAATCTTATCTTGGCAGCAATGACGAATATTACAGGCGACTTTTTCCATGCCGTGCGGGAAATGAGCAAAGTCCTTAATGTGCGCGGAAAAGTTCTGCCTGCTGCAAATCGAAGCGTCGTCCTTCATGCTGAAATGGAAGATGGAACGATCGTTTCAGGAGAATCAAAAATACCTTACTCCGGCAAGAAGATTAAACGCGTCTTTTTATCACCTGAATCCATTGAACCTCTTGAAGAAACGATCGAAGTGATTCGGCAGGCTGATTTAATTCTCCTTGGTCCGGGAAGCTTGTACACGAGTATTCTGCCTAACCTTCTCGTTCCTAAAATTGGTGATGAGGTATGCAAGGCAAAAGCAAAAAAGGTTTATATTTGCAATGTGATGACTCAGGCAGGGGAAACCCTTGATTTTACTGCAAGCGATCATGTAAAAGCATTGAATGAACACATGAAATGCACGTTCATCGATACAATATTAGTGAATGATGAAGAAATTCCTGATATGATGAAAGCATTATATGCAGAGGAACTGGCTAAACCCGTCTATTATGATATTGAAGCATTGCGTGATTTGGGACTTGAGATCGTTCATGACAAGATTGTTTCCTACGAAAATAACGTCATCCGCCATGATACGGTTAAAGTTGCCAAGCTGCTATATGATATGATCACATAAAAAATAAAGAGTGCAAACGAATGCATTTATAGGATTGGAGGGTGCAGAAAGATGTCCTTTGCTTCTGAAACAAAAAAAGAATTAACCAACATAGAATCTAAAGCCTGTTGTTTAAAAGCAGAGTTATCTGCACTCATCCGAATGAACGGCTCTCTTTCTTTTTCGAATCGAAAATTAATTTTGGACATTCAAACCGAAAATGCAGCAATAGCTAGAAGAATATATACTCTCTTAAAAAAGCAGTATGACGTTTCTGTCGAGCTGCTTGTGCGGAAGAAAATGCGTTTGAAAAAGAATAACGTCTACATCGTTCGGCTGATAGAAAAAGCTCGTGAAATATTAGAGGATCTGGGCATCCTAGGAGAGAACTTTACGTTTGAGAGAAGTATTTCCGAGGAGCTTGTCAGAAAGAAATGCTGTAAGCGATCCTATATAAGAGGTGCCTTTTTAGCAGGAGGTTCTGTCAATAATCCGGAGACTTCATCCTATCACTTAGAAATTTTTTCATTATATAAAGAGCACAATGACTCTCTATGTGAATTAATGAATTCCTTCCATTTGAACAGCAAAACACTTGAACGGAAAAAAGGATACATTACCTATTTGAAGGAAGCTGAGAAAATCTCAGATTTTCTCAGTATTATCGGCGGACACCAGGCACTCCTGCGCTTTGAAGATGTGCGGATTGTCCGTGATATGAGAAATTCCGTTAACCGTCTCGTCAATTGTGAAACCGCTAACTTAAATAAAACAATTGGTGCAGCCATACGCCAAGTCGAGAATATTAAATTCATCGATGAAAAAATGGGTCTTGAAGCACTGCCCGACAAATTAAGTGAAATCGCACGCCTTCGGGTAGAGTATCAGGATGTTACGCTTAAAGAACTGGGTGAAATGGTATCAAGCGGCAAAATCAGCAAGTCAGGCATTAATCACCGTCTGAGAAAACTTGACGAGATTGCAGAACAACTTAGAAATGGCCAGCCGGTAACGATCAAATAAAAAGGGGAAAGAAGAGGGGATTTATATGGTTGAGAAACAGGTCGAAGTTCGTTTAAAGACAGGCTTACAAGCCCGTCCCGCAGCACTTTTTGTACAAGAGGCTAATCGTTATTCATCAGACATCTTTTTAGAAAAAGACGGGAAAAAGGTGAACGCGAAGAGCATCATGGGGTTAATGAGTCTCGCCATCAGCACTGGCTCAGTGGTTACTCTTATCGCAGAAGGCCATGACGAGTCAGAAGCATTAGAAGTTTTATCTCAATATGTGAAACAAGAAGCTTAAAAACGGCCTTTGGCCGTTTTTTTTGATTAGGAGGTATTTGAAAAAAAGAAAGTATTTCGTTGACCTTGGAAATTATTTTACGGGTTTTCGCTAGTAAAAAGGATATTTGGGAAAGTAAAAATTACGATTTAGAAAGTAAATCAGCTTACCGGCAAACATCGGATAAGAATAAGCCGCGGTTTCATACGCTCTCATTGAGTATCCAAATCCAGGATTGAGCCTGTAAAGAGGAATCATACGCACTCATTGAGTACCCAAATCCGAGATTTAGCCTGTAAAAGGGGATCATACACACTCTATGAGTATCCAAAACCAGAATTGAGCCTGTAAAGAGGAATCATACGCACTCATTGAGTATCCAAAACCAGGATTGTGCCTGTAAAGGGGAATCATACGCACTCTATGAGTATCCAAATCCAGAATTGAGCCTGTAAAGAGGAATCATACGCACTCATTGAGTACCCAAATCCGAGATTTAGCCTGTAAAAGGGGATCATACACTCTCTATGAGTATCCAAATCCAGGATTGTGCCTGTATAGGGGAATCATACGCACTCATTGAGTATCCAAAACCAGGATTGAGCCTGTAAAGGGGAATCATACGCACTCATTGAGTACCCAAATCCGAGATTTAGCCTGTAAAAGGGGATCATACACTCTCTATGAGTATCCAAAACCAGGATTGAGCCTGTAAAGGGGAATCATACGCTCTCATTGAGTACCCAAATCCGAGATTTAGCCTGTAAAAGGGGATTATACGCTCTCTATGAGTATCCAAATCCAGAATTGAGCCCGTAAAGAGGAATCATACGCACTCTATGAGTATCCAAAACCAGGATTGAGCCTGTAAAGGGGAATCATACGCACTCATTGAGTACCCAAATCCGAGATTTAGCCTGTAAAAGGGGATCATACACTCTCTATGAGTATCCAAAACCAGGATTGTGCCTGTAAAGGGGAATCATACGCACTCTATGAGTATCCAAATCCAGAATTGAGCCTGTAAAGAGGAATCATACGCACTCATTGAGTACCCAAATCCGAGATTTAGCCTGTAAAAGGGGATCATACACTCTCTATGAGTATCCAAATCCAGAATTGAGCCTGTAAAGAGGAATCATACGCACTCTATGAGTACCCAAATCCGAGATTTAGCCTGTAAAAGTGGATCATACACTCTCTATGAGTATCCAAATCCAGAATTGAGCCTGTAAAGAGGAATCATACGCACTCATTGAGTACCCAAATCCGAGATTTAGCCTGTAAAAGGGAATCATACGCACTCATTGAGTATCCAAAACCAGGATCATGCCTGTTTAGGGGGATCATACGCCCATGCCTCAAAACAAAAAAACAGAACGGCCTTAGGCCGTTCTGCTGTATCTTCTTATTTATTATCAGGCATTGTATTGCGAGTCATCACTTTATCAATCAAGCCGTACTCAAGTGCGCGTTCTGCCGTCATGAAGTTGTCTCGGTCTGTATCGCGAGCGATCACTTCCATTGGCTGGCCAGTGCGGTCAGCAAGAATTTGATTCAGCTTATCACGCAAGAACAAGATGCGTTTTGCAGCGATCTCAATTTCAGTTGCCTGTCCTTGAGCTCCGCCAAGAGGCTGATGAATCATAACTTCACTGTTTGGAAGGGCATAGCGTTTGCCTTTTGCGCCGGCTGCAAGGAGGAATGCTCCCATTGAAGCGGCCATACCGATGCAGATTGTTGATACTTGTGGTTTAATAAACTGCATTGTATCGTAAATCGCCATACCGGCTGTAATAGAACCGCCAGGGCTGTTAATGTAGATTGAGATGTCTTTCTCTGGATCTTCAGCTTCTAAGAACAAAAGCTGTGATACAATTGAGTTTGCCACGTTATCGTCAATTCCGCTTCCAAGCATAATAATGCGGTCTTTTAAAAGACGTGAGTAAATATCGTATGCACGTTCACCGCGGTTCGTTTGTTCAATAACTGTAGGTATTAAATTCATCGTATTTTCCTCCTTTTAAATAAAGGTAAATTTTATGTACTCTCATCATACAACTATGGTCAATAAAGGTCAAACGAAACGCTGTTCTTTGAAGCTTTTTCTTGCACCTTATACATATGTAGCAGTTGCTGACTGTAAACATGTTACCCAATTATTCTTTCTTTCAAACAGTTGAGTAAAGCTGTTTCAAGCCTCATTTTTTCTGCGTATAATGAACTTCTATAGTGGTCTTTCATTAGGAGGCTGTAACGTATGTATTCGGCAGGCTCTTTAAAATATCCTTTATATTTTCTTTCGGTGCTGACAAAAGGCATTCACTATTTCACCAGTCCGGTACCCTGCCGACTTATGATCAGTCGTGCAGCACTTTTCGCTGAAATCTCTTCGGATGTATCAAGAAACGTACTAAATGCAGTATAGATCCACATTGTTGCCTTAGAAATGAAAGTTACCCTGATCTAAATCTCAGGCGAAAGAGGAACCATTTGAATATGGTGTAATCTTTCATCATCCATGTACTCCTTTGTTCTTTATCACTAATAATTCCTCGATTATCAGAGATTTATATCCTGAAAACCTCCGTTATCTTCAGGAGTTTAGTCATTTCCGCCTGCAGTATAAAAATACCGCTTGATACATAGGTTGTTTTTATCGTATAATAACGCTACTGACTAATTAACTTTTATATGCGCTCGTAGCTCAGTTGGATAGAGCGGTGGTTTCCGGTACCACGTCTGTCGGGGGTTCGAATCCCTTCGAGCGCGTCACTTATAGAAAGAGCTGGTTTTTTAATTAAACCAGCTCTTTCTTTTTTTGTTGGATTTACGCTAATAAAACTACTATGCGGCCTCAAAGAATAGCAGGACGCCTATACGGAGTACAAGCTCGGGCAAAGACTCCTTTTTCAGAACGGAGCTGAACACACGCATCTGCTATTTGAATTGCTAGATTCTTTCATAGATTCCTTAAAAATAGACTAATGAGCCAAGAGAGGCGCCTTTCCAAAAGGCGTCTCTCTATCATTTACTATAAAAAGGAGTGATAAAGATTGAGTGTTTCTCAAAAATATCAAATTGAACAGCGCTATATCCGTCTTGGAAATGCACGTTCAGGGGAAAAGCTGACTGGACCTCTATTTATAGTCTCTCACGAAACGGCAAATAACTCAGCTGATGCAGACGATCACTTTAATTATTTTAACAACTCTCAGCCGAGTGCTTCTGCTCATGCGTTTATAGATGATGATAAAATTCTTGAGATCATCCCATTAAATGAAAAAGCTTGGCATAATCTTTACCGGAACCCTGAAGATAATCAGCTCTTCGGTTATGATGCAAATGAAGCAGCTATTGCTGTTGAGCTCTGCCGCACTGGAGAATTCATTAAAGCTTATGACCGGTATGTATGGTACCACGCGTACCTTTGCCGCAGGTTCAATTTAAACCCTTCAACTAAAATAGTCGCACACAGCACACTTGATCCACGCCGAAGATCGGATCCGGACAGCTGGTTCAGTGCACATGGTGTGACTTGGGAAAAATTCATGAGTGATGTGCGTGTTTATTATGATGCATGGGGGAGCAGCGGAACGCCTATTAAAGTTGAACCGCCAAAGCAGGAAACAGGCACTGTGGTAGATGTCACCATTATACGAAGGGGAAACCGGGGCCCGGAGGTAACTTTTTTACAGAAAAAACTGATCTCACTGGGATATGCGCTCCCGAGATTCGGTGCAGACGGCACGTTTGGTGCGGAGACAGCAGCTGCGGTTAAAGAGTTTCAAAGAGATCAGAGAATAACGGCTGATGGAATCGTAGGGCCGGAGACCTTCAGCAAGCTGAATCGGGCAAAACCAAGACGTGGAAAACCGTATCCGGGTACTCTTTACAGATTGAAGTCTCCATATATGAAGAGCGCAAATATCGGAGAAATACAGCGAAAGCTTGGAGTAAAGGCAGACAATATTTATGGACCAATCACTGAGCGTGCAGTAAGGGATTTTCAGCGCAGGCAAAATCTTAAAGTTGATGGTATTGTAGGACCGCTGACATGGCGAAGGTTATTTCTGTAAGAAAAGTGTTTTTAGACGATTTAGACAGATATTGACGCTGGGACCTTTAATGCCAATCCGATAAAAAAAGCCCCGCCAAGATAACCTAGGCGGGGCATGATTGAATGGAAACAGAAATAATATGTAAGAGTCCAGTAAGCCGCACTGGACAAGAAGTGTATATTGCCGTGCTTGACGACTCAACAATTCTTATTTTAAAGCATGTCGCGCTTTTTGTGAACAGGTAAATTTTTCAATTATTTATCGGATTTAATCGTAGTGTACGCCTCGTCCAAATTCTGAATCCGTTTTAAGACCACTGAGTTTTTTGTAAGCTGATCCTGAACCAGCGCTGATACGACAGAGCGATAATAACGGTTCATGGCATCAAGCTTCGGAACTTGACCTTCATTCTGTTTAATGTGCTCTTTAAAATTTTGCTCAAAGTAGGGCACTGAAAATAATTCACTCATTGATATCTCTCCTTTGAAGTTCTTTCCATACAATGATGGACCGTTTTCGTGTAAAATGAGAAGCAGGGGGAACGAACTATGAATATGAAAGTCGGTTTATTTCAAGAGCAATCATTAAAACTTAATATGACTCAAGAATTAAAGCAAGCGATTACTCTCCTTCAATACTCCTCTATGGAGCTTGCCTCCTATATAGAGGACCTTACCCTGGAAAATCCCCTCATCGAATTAAAAGAGAAGCCTGATTCAGGCGTATTGTATCATACCTCATCACGGGCGAAAATGACAAGTTCATCAAAGAACAGGGACATGATTGAAAACGTCTCAAGCCTTGGCACAACACTGCAGCAGCATTTAGAAGCACAGCTGCTGGGGATGAAGCTGACTGCATCAGAAAAACGCGCACTTCATATCCTGATACAGGCTCTTGATCCTAACGGGTACATAGAGGCAGATCTTAGTGTGCTTTCAGAAAAATTCAGCATCAGTGCTGAGGAGCTAAATCAGCAGCTAACCGTATTACAGAAGCTTGACCCGGCAGGAGTAGGGGCGAGAAATCTGCAGGAATGCATTTCGATTCAGCTTGCAAGGCTGCCAAAACGAAATAAAACAGCCGAATTAATTGTGAACGACTATTTCTACTTATTCGCAGAAAAATCATGGAAAGAGCTTGCGAAAAGAACGAAGCTTGATTTAAAAGAAATTCAAGGTGTTCAGGATTTTATAAAAAAACTGCATCCGCGCCCTGGGCTTGCCTATCATCACGTTCATGACAGCTATATTGTTCCTGAGCTGACAGTTGCCAAGGTTCACGGGGAATGGCAAGTCATGTACAATGATGACATTTCACCTAAAGTCGCCGTTAACTCTGCCTATGAATCGGATTATTCTTCTATAGAAGATGCAGATGTGAAGCAATATCTGTCTTCAAAGCTCAATCAATGCAGATGGCTGATAAAAACGCTGAATCAGCGGAAAGAGACAATGATGAAAGTGATGAAAGAGATTGTCCGGAGGCAGGCTGACTTTTTTGAAAAAGGTGAGTTGTTTATGAAACCGCTGACATTAAAGACTGTCGCTGATGCTATTGAAGTTCACGAATCAACTGTCAGCAGGACAGTGAGGGAGAAGTATGTTCAGACTCCTCATGGGCTTTATGAGCTGAAGTTTTTTTTCTCAAACGGATTAGAGCAATCCTCTCAGGACATCACTGCTTCCACTGTAAAAACAATCATAGAACAAATGATTGAACAGGAAGATAAGCTTGCTCCGCTGTCCGATCAGAAAATTGTCTCAAAACTCACAGAGGAACATCAAATAGATGTCTCAAGAAGAACGGTGGCCAAATACAGAGATCAGCTAGGCATTGCCTCTTCTTCTGCAAGAAAACGATATTAGGATGTGTAAAAATAATGCTTTTAAAAATGTATTCAAGAAACAGCTGTCCTCTCTGCTCTGAAGCTTTAGAGGAACTTGAAAAGCTGAAAAACGACATGGAAATTGAAATCGAGGTTGTTGATATTTACAGTGACGATGCCCTGCTTGAAAAGTATCAGCTCATGATTCCTGTCGTTGAATATGGAGGTTTGGTGCTTGGATACGGCAAAATTAAAAAAGATTTTATAAGAAAGCGGTTACTTGACGAAAAGCGAGAAACAATAGTTGAATAAGCTTTTTCACCCTGTTAAAATAAAAATATAGCAGGGATGATTTTTTTTAGGGATAGTGGGACATATTACGTCATAGAGGGACATTTTTTGTCCCGTATGTTCTTGAAAGGGAATTTGTACATGAGGTCAATTATAGAAGTCCAAAAAAAATTATTGCCTGATCTGCTTCAAGTTATGCAAAAACGTTATCAGATCCTTCAGTATATACGACTAATGCAGCCAATCGGACGTCGAAGTCTTTCATCTAGTCTCGGGATCAGTGAACGGGTTTTAAGAGGGGAAGTTCAATTTTTGAAAGATCAAAATTTGATCGATATTTTTTCCTCCGGCATGATGTTAACGAAGGAAGGATCATCTCTGTTAAGAATTCTCGAAGAAACGATGAAAGATGTTTTAGGTCTAACGTTTTTGGAAAATACATTAAAGGAACGTTTAAATCTAAAAAACGTCATCGTCGTATCCGGAGACAGCGATCAGTTCTCATGGGTTAAGAAAGAAATGGGCAGAGCCTGTGTTGCATGCATAAAAGAGCGGCTTACAGGAGAAAATATCGTCGCTGTCACTGGAGGAACAACCATTGCCGCTGTCGCTGAAATGATGACACCGGACAGTAAAAATCGCGAACAGCTGTATGTACCTGCCAGAGGCGGTCTTGGAGAAAATGTAGAAAACCAGGCCAACACAATCTGCGCAAAAATGGCTGAGAGGGCGATGGGAAACTACCGTCTTCTGCACGTTCCAGATCAGTTAAGCAAGGAAGCCTATCTCTCTATTATTGAAGAACCGTCGATTAAAGAGCTGCTTATGCTCATTAAATCTTCAAGTATGGTTGTTCATGGAATAGGAGACGCTAAGACAATGGCGGAACGCCGGAAAACACTGCCAGAAGACTACATAAAGATAGAGCAGGGTCAGGCGGTAGCTGAAGCGTTCGGGTATTATTTCAATCAAGAAGGAGAAGTCGTTCACAAGGTGCAGACAGTAGGGATGCAGCTTAGCGACTTAGAAAAGATTCAGGATGTTATTGCAGTGGCAGGCGGAGCATCAAAAGCAAAAGCCATCCGGGCATACCTGAGGCAGGCAGCCGATTCCATTCTTATAACGGATGAAGGCGCCGCGAAAGAGTTAATAAGGGATCTTAATCCCTAATTATATAGCTACAAAAAAATCTCTCACTTATTTAAAGGAGGAAATTTCAATCATGGCAGTAAAAATTGGTATTAACGGTTTTGGACGTATCGGACGTAACGTATTTCGTGCAGCACTTAAAAATCCTAATGTGGATGTTGTAGCGGTTAACGACTTAACAGACGCTAACATGCTTGCTCACCTTTTAAAATATGACTCAATTCATGGCAGATTAGATGCTGACGTGAAAGTAGACGGAAACAACCTTGTTGTTGACGGTAAAACAATCCAAGTATCAGCAGAGCGCGATCCTGCAAAATTATCTTGGGGCGAGCGCGGAGTAGAAGTAGTTGTTGAATCAACTGGTTTCTTCACTAAGCGTGCAGACGCTGCGAAGCACTTAGAAGCTGGCGCTAAAAAAGTAATCATCTCTGCTCCTGCAACAGATGAAGACATCACAATTGTTATGGGAGTTAACCATGACAAATATAACGCTGCAAGCCATGATGTAATCTCTAATGCATCTTGTACTACTAACTGCTTAGCGCCATTCGCTAAAGTTCTTAACGACAAATTCGGCATCAAACGCGGTATGATGACAACTGTTCACTCATACACTAACGATCAGCAAATTCTTGACTTGCCGCATAAAGACTACCGTCGTGCTCGTGCAGCAGCTGAAAACATCATCCCTACTTCAACTGGAGCAGCTAAAGCAGTATCTCTAGTATTGCCTGAACTTAAAGGTAAATTAAACGGCGGAGCTATGCGTGTTCCAACTCCAAACGTTTCTTTAGTAGACTTAGTTGCTGAACTTGACACTAACGTAACAGCTGAAGAAGTAAATGCAGCATTCAAAGAAGCTTCTGAAGGCGCATTAAAAGGAATTCTTAACTACAGCGAAGAGCCATTAGTTTCTGGCGACTACAATGGCGACCCAGCTTCTTCTACAATCGATGCTTTATCTACAATGGTTATGGAAGAAAGCATGGTAAAAGTAATCTCTTGGTACGACAATGAGTCTGGCTACTCTAACCGTGTAGTAGACCTTGTTGATTACATCGCTTCTAAAGGTCTTTAATCCTTAAGTCTCCTGAGGCTTGGATTCAAAGCAAAACTAAGGTTATAATGAAAGCAAGGGGAAGGGGAATACAGGCCCCCTCCCTTTTGCTTTGTATGCCATACCATTCCAATTAAAGGAGGAATTCCTGAAGATGAACAAAAAGTCAGTAAAAGACATCGAGGTTAAAGGGAAAGTTGTCTTCTGCCGTGTAGATTACAACGTGCCGATGAAAGATGGCAAAGTAACAGATGACACACGCATTCGCGCAGCTATCCCGACTATTCAGTACTTAACAGAGCAAGGTGCTAAGGTTCTATTAGCAAGCCATTTAGGCCGTCCAAAAGGACAAGTTGTTGAGGAGCTTCGTTTAAACGCAGTTGCAGAGCGTCTTCAAGAATTACTTGGCAAAAATGTAGCGAAAGCAGACGAAGCTTATGGCGACTCTGTAAAAGCTGAAATCTCTAAGATGCAGGAAGGGGACGTACTTCTATTAGAAAACGTTCGTTTCTACCCTGGTGAAGAGAAGAATGATCCTGAGCTTGCAAAAGCATTTGCTGAACTTGCTGATGTCTATGTAAATGACGCTTTCGGAGCAGCACACCGTGCACATGCTTCTACAGCAGGCATTGCAGACCACATTCCGGCAGTTGCAGGTTTCCTTTTGGAAAAAGAATTAGAAGTATTGGGCAAAGCATTATCAAACCCTGAGCGTCCGTTCACAGCAATTATCGGTGGAGCTAAAGTAAAAGACAAAATCGGTGTGATTGATCACCTCTTAGATAAAGTGGATAACTTGATCATCGGCGGCGGACTTGCTTATACATTCATTAAAGCAATGGGCCACGAGGTTGGGAAATCTCTTCTTGAAGAAGATAAAGTCGAGCTTGCTAAATCCTTCATGGAAAAGGCGGAAAAGAACGGCGTTAACTTCTACATGCCAGTTGACGTAGTTGTAGCTGATGATTTTTCAAACGATGCAAATATTAAAGTTGTGCCGATCGACAGCATTCCAAGTGACTGGGAAGGCTTAGATGCTGGACCAAAATCCCGTGAAATCTATAAAGATGTTATCAGTAATTCAAAGCTTGTGATCTGGAACGGACCGCTTGGCGTATTTGAATTAGATGCATTTGCAGAAGGTACAAAGTCTGTGGCTGTAGCACTTTCAGAAGCAAAAGATACATATACAGTCATCGGCGGAGGAGATTCTGCTGCTGCAGTTGAGAAATTCAACATGGCAGATAAAATGGATCACATTTCAACAGGCGGCGGAGCATCTCTTGAATTCATGGAAGGTAAAGAGCTTCCAGGAGTTGTCGCTTTAAACGATAAATAAATTCTTGTTTGTTAAGGACGGTGTGCGTGATGAGAAAGCCAATTATCGCTGGTAACTGGAAAATGAACAAAGTAATGGGCGAAGCAGCAGCATTCATTGAAGAAGTAAAAGGCTTAGTTCCTTCTGCTGACAAAATTGAATCTGTAGTTTGTGCACCTGCACTCTTTTTAGACCGCCTTGTAGAGGCTGCTAATGGAACTGATGTGAAAATCGGTGCCCAAAACATGCATTTCGAAGAAAACGGTGCATTTACAGGTGAAACTAGCCCTGTGGCACTTAAAGACTTAGGCGTAAGCTACGTGATCCTTGGTCACTCAGAGCGCCGCGAAATGTTTGCTGAAACAGATGAAACAGTAAACAAAAAGACAGCTGCTGCTTTCAAGCATGGTCTTGTGCCGATCGTATGCTGCGGCGAAACGCTTGAAGAACGTGAAGCAGGCAAAACAAACGATCTTGTAGGAGATCAAGTAACAAAAGCACTTGCTGGTTTATCAGACGAGCAATTAAAAGAAGTTGTCATTGCATATGAGCCAATCTGGGCAATCGGCACTGGCAAATCTTCTTCTGCAAAAGATGCAAATGACGTGTGTTCACACATCCGTTCAGTTGTGGCAGATCAGTTCTCTAAAGAAGTAGCTGAAGCAGTACGCATTCAATACGGCGGCAGCGTAAAGCCTGAGAACATTAAAGAATACATGGCAGAGTCTGACATCGACGGCGCTTTAGTCGGCGGAGCAAGTCTTGAGCCGCAATCTTTCTTACAGCTTTTGGAGGCAGGACAACATGAGTAAGAAACCGGTAGCCTTAATTATCCTTGACGGGTTTGCACTTCGCAGCGAAGAAAAGGGTAATGCGGTTATTCATGCGAAAAAACCAAACTTTGACCGTTACTGGAATCAGTATCCTCATGCTACTTTAACGGCAAGCGGCGAAGCAGTCGGTTTGCCTGAAGGCCAGATGGGGAATTCAGAAGTAGGGCATTTGAACATTGGTGCCGGACGTATCGTCTATCAAAGCTTAACGCGTGTGAACGTAGCCATTCGTGAAGGTCAATTTGAGAAAAATGAAACCTTCATTTCAGCAATGAATCACGTTAAAGAAAACGGCACAAACCTTCATATCTTTGGATTGCTTTCTGATGGAGGAGTTCATAGTCACATTGACCATCTTTTTGCTTTGCTGAGACTGGCAAAGGAAGAAGGCGTCAAGAATGTTTACATCCATGGCTTCCTTGACGGCCGTGATGTTGGCCCGCAAACAGCAGAAGGCTATATTAAGCAATTAAACGAAAAGATCGAAGAGTATGGTGTTGGTGCAATTGCAACCCTCTCAGGCCGTTATTATTCCATGGACCGCGACAAGCGCTGGGATCGTGTTGAGAAAGCGTACCGCGCTATGGTATACGGTGAGGGCCCAACTTATACGAATCCGCTTGACTTAGTGGAAGATTCATATAAAAATGGAATCCACGACGAGTTCGTTCTTCCTTCAGTTATGACGAAAGAAGACGGCTCTCCTGTTGCAACAATCAGCGAGAACGATGCGGTTATTTTTTATAATTTCCGTCCGGATCGCGCAATTCAGATTTCGAACACATTTACAAACGAAGACTTCCGTTCATTTGACCGTGGACCAAAGCATCCGAAAAACCTGCATTTTGTATGTTTGACTCATTTTAGTGAAACAGTAGATGGGTATGTTGCTTTTAAAGCAACGAACTTAGATAACACACTAGGTGAAGTTCTATCGCAAAACGGGTTAACCCAGCTTCGGATTGCTGAAACGGAAAAATACCCTCACGTAACATTTTTCATGAGCGGCGGACGTGAAGCAGCATTCCCAGGTGAAGAACGCATTCTAATTGATTCACCAAAAGTCGCAACCTATGATTTGAAGCCTGAGATGAGTGCCTACGAAGTAACGGACGCGTTGCTTGGCGAAATCGAAGCTGACAAGCATAATGCGATTATCCTGAATTTCGCCAACCCGGATATGGTTGGACATTCAGGGATGCTTGAACCGACTGTTAAAGCAATAGAAACAGTTGATGAATGTCTTGGCAAAATTGTTGATGCGATTATTGCTAAAGGCGGAACGGCTATTATTACAGCGGACCATGGAAATGCTGATGAAGTGACAACCCTAGAAGGTACACCGATGACAGCACATACAACAAATCCAGTTCCTGTAATCGTAACAAAGGAAGTTGCAGGCTTAAGAGAAGATGGAATTCTTGGTGATCTAGCGCCAACCATGCTTGACTTGCTTGGAGTAGACCTTCCGAAAGAAATGACAGGTAAATCATTAATTAAAAAATAACCATTTAAAAGGAGAGAAATAAATTATGCCATACATTGTTGATGTATTTGCTCGCGAAGTATTAGACTCACGCGGTAACCCGACAGTTGAAGTAGAAGTACACACAGAAACAGGTGCTATGGGACGTGCATTGGTTCCGTCTGGCGCATCTACTGGTGAATATGAAGCAGTAGAATTACGTGACGGCGACAAATCCCGTTACCTGGGAAAAGGCGTATTGAACGCTGTTAAAAACGTAAACGAAGTAATCGCTCCTGAATTATTAGGATTCGACGTAACTGAGCAAGTTGCAATCGATCACCTTCTAATCGAGCTTGACGGTATGGAAAACAAAGGTAAATTAGGTGCGAACGCAATCCTTGGTGTATCTATGGCAGCAGCTCGTGCAGCAGCTGAATTCTTAGGTCTTCCACTTTACCAATACCTTGGCGGATTCAACGCTAAAACATTGCCAGTGCCAATGATGAACATCATCAACGGCGGAGAGCATGCTGATAACAACGTTGACATTCAAGAATTCATGGTTATGCCGGTTGGAGCTGAAGATTTCCACGAAGCACTTCGCATGGGTGCTGAAATTTTCCACAGCCTGAAATCAGTTCTTCAAGGCAAAGGCC
The DNA here is from genome assembly GCF_030127205.1 of Metabacillus hrfriensis. Taxonomy (NCBI): domain Bacteria; kingdom Bacillati; phylum Bacillota; class Bacilli; order Caryophanales; family Bacillaceae; genus Metabacillus; species Metabacillus hrfriensis. The sequence goes on along the minus strand of NZ_CP126116.1, from coordinate 4,586,927 downwards.
TTAACACAGCTGTAGGTGACGAAGGCGGATTCGCTCCAAACCTTGGATCAAACGAAGAAGCTCTACAAACAATCATCGAAGCAATCGAAAAAGCTGGCTACAAACCAGGCGAGCAAGTAAAACTTGCTATGGACGTTGCAGCTTCTGAAATCTTCAACAAAGAAGACGGCAAATACCACCTATCAGGCGAAGGTGTTGTAAAAACATCTGCTGAAATGGTAGACTTCTACGAAGATTTAGTTTCTAAATACCCAATCATCTCTATCGAAGACGGCTTAGATGAAAACGACTGGGAAGGCCACAAACTATTAACTGAGCGCCTTGGCGACAAAGTTCAATTAGTTGGTGACGATCTATTCGTAACAAATACTAAGAAGCTTTCTGAAGGTATTGAAAAAGGAATCAGCAACTCAATCCTTATCAAAGTGAACCAAATCGGTACATTAACTGAAACATTTGATGCAATCGAAATGGCTAAACGCGCTGGCTACACAGCTGTAATCTCTCACCGTTCTGGTGAAACAGAAGACAGCACAATTGCTGACATCGCTGTAGCAACAAACGCTGGCCAAATCAAAACAGGTGCTCCTTCACGTACTGACCGTGTTGCAAAATACAACCAGCTTCTTCGCATTGAAGATCAGCTTGGTGACACAGCTAGATACGATGGAATCCACACTTTCTACAACTTAAGAAAATAATTTGTATGTATGAAAACCGCCCGGGATTTTGTTTCCGGGCGGTTTTTTTGTGGTGAAAAGGACTTCGGCTCCAATAATATGGTGAATGCAGCAAAAATAGAGTCCTTCGACCTTAAGGAAGTGCGCCAAAAAGGAGTTAGCAGCACAAAGAGGGCACTCCGGCAGGAAGGAAGTGCGGCAACACGGAGTTTGAAGCACAAAGAAGGCTCTTCGGCAGGAAGAAAGTGTGCCAAAAAGGAGTTTGCAGCACAAAGAAGGTACTCCTGCAGGAAGGAAGTGCGCCAACATGGGTTTGCAGCACAAAGAAGGTACTCCGGCAGGAAGGAAGTGCGCCAAAACGAAGTTAGCAGCACAAAGAAGGCACTCCGGCAGGAAGAAAGTGCTCCAAAAAGGAGTTAGCAGCACAAAGAAGGCTATCCGGCAGGGAGGAAGTGGGCCAAAACGGAGTTAGCAGCACAAAGAAGGCACTCCTGCAGGGAGGAAGTGCGCCAAAAAGGAGTTAGCAGCACAAAGAAGGCACTCCGGCAGGGAGGAAGTGCACCAAAACGAAGTTTGTAGCACAAAGAAGGCACTCCGGCAGGGAGGAAGTGCGCCAAAACGAAGTTAGCAGCACAAAGAAGGCACTCCAGCAGGGAGGAAGTGCGCCAAAACGAAGTTAGCAGCACAAAGAAGGCTATCCGGTAGGAAAGAAGTGCGTAAATTTTAAAATAGAAAAACAAACTAAACTTTATCATTGTACATCCGTATAATTAGTAGTTTTTCCATGCCCGACTCTAACAAAATTCTCCCTGAGAATTCTTTGAATCGATCTTTTATTCTTTATATTTCCACACCAATCGTCTATTTGGTCCGCGGTTATTTTCTTGTCAGGGAAAAGCAGTTTGAATTCATTCACGCACCTTAAAACAGCTTCCTTATAGATCTCCGTTTCGTTACAATCACTGCACAGCAATAGTGTTTTTTTATATAACGAAAGATTTAATTTTCCGCATTTCCCACAAACAATCCCCTTTCTAACTTCTTCATACCTATACTCTGGCAAGCGCGAGTAAGGAGATTCATTCACGTGAAGTGACAAAAGCTTTTCCGCAAGCTTCGGGTAAACCCCGTTTGAAGCTATCGCGTTTTTATTGAATTTCTCTGCATAACGATTTAATTGGGAAGGATAAATAATTGGTAAAGTAGGGGGAGCTTGATAAAGATGAAATTCGTGGTTTATAAACACAACATACGCTTCAACTGAAAACGAGAATTTATTTTCCTGCAGCAATCTCCTGAACAATGATTCGTTTCTTTTTAGCTGTAAAATGGGACTTTTGATTTCAAGCCTTGAAGATGAATACCATTTCTCTCCTTCAATAAAGAAATCGCCTGAATAGTTTTTCACCTCGAAAAGGTAAATTGTGTGAGGAGCAACGTACAAGGAATCTATCTGATAAAATGTATTGTTTGTCTCAAACAAAAGGTCATTCAAAAGGATCCCATCACTCTCACTTGCGTTAATCCAATCATCAAACCTCTTCTCCCCTTCATACCCTTTCAAAAGGTTATCAAAGTGATTTTTGTCTTTTGGAATAAGATCCATTCGAGAACTCAAGCTCTTATAAATCTTTAACTCTAATGGTTCACATCTCTCTTTCATTATCAATTATGATACCTCCTTTATCACATCATAAAATGAGCATAAAAATACCGCAAATCTCCAAAATCCAATTTTTCAGCGGCAATTCTCATATCCATCCAATAAAAAAACAGCATCCTAAAACAAAGGCGCTGTTTAACCAGAAGACGAAGCTTCATGTTTGTTGAGTTTATGACGATACCTGAATTCTTCATAGGCTCCTGACCCCAAGATGACGCCAGTAACAATGAAGCAAAGTCCGACTAAGTGAGAAGGCAAAATGGCTTCTTTTAAAATAAGAGCAGATCCTGCGAGAGCAAAAAATGTGCTCAGATTCATAAAGATGGATGTTTCTGCAGGACCGACCATTCCAATTGCAAAATTATATGTCATATGCCCGATCGCGGTTGCGAGAATGGCTGATGCGAAAAAGACTCCCCATACAGCAGGTGTACCATGAAAGAGGCTCTTTATTCCTTCAGGTTCAGTAAACAAACTGATGACAAATAGGATCATTGAGCCGAAGAAAAGCATATAGCCTGTCATTAAGCGAGGATCAAGTGTCCGGCACGCTTTTTTAATAATAATGAAGCTGCAGGCCTGTGTGAAAATAGATATGAAGATATAGATATCTCCCGTATTCATGCTGCTGATGCCTTTGCTTCCTGCTAAAATGGTAAATCCTACTCCAGTCAGTCCCAGCACAAAACCTGTAAATCGTATGACTGTCAGTCTTTGATTCAGAAAGAGAATGGATAAGATGGCTGTAAGCATAGGACCAAGGCCAAGTATCAAGCCTCCATTTGTAGAAGTGGTCATTGTCAGTCCTACTGAAAGGAAATAGTGATGGCACACAACGTTCAGCAGGCCGCCGCCTGCAATATACATCGTTTCCTTGGCAGTCGGTTTGCGAAGAAGTTTTAAAAAGGATAAGATAATGAGTACACAAATACTTGCAGTAAAAATTCGTACGGCTGTTACCGTAACAGGCATAAAGCTTTCAACAATGATTTTGAGTAAAGGCACGTTAAGTCCCCATATGAGCATAACACCGATCAAGATAAGATAGATGCGCGTGTTCTTCAAGGTTTTCCCTTCTTTCTGCCAAACTATCTAAGTAGCATATCATATAAGAAGCTTTTCCCTCAAAAGAATTGTTTCGTGAGGCTAAGAATAAAGATGGGACATACATTCGAATGATAGTGACATTTGGCTTTCAATATGGTAAATTGAAAATAATGCTAACCGGGTTTTAGGAGGTGTCGTCCATGCACATTTTATTAATCACATTACTTGTAATTGTAAGTATTGCTCTTATTACTGTTGTTTTACTTCAGTCAGGGAAAAGTGCTGGTTTATCAGGTGCTATCTCCGGAGGAGCTGAACAGCTTTTCGGGAAACAAAAAGCACGCGGAATGGATTTGGTGCTTCATCGTGCGACAGTCGTGTTATCAGTTCTCTTTTTTATACTGACGATTGCGGTTTCGTACGCTGGATTTTAATACATGACATTGATCGAATGGGGGTCTGATTCTTATCAGACTCCCTTTTGTCATTTATCCAGAATCCCTTAATGAATCAACATTTTTGCCCTTTAATCAAACGTTTGTTTAAATAGAAACAGATGATGGAACATTATAAAAAGATACTTACATAAAAGGAGTTTTTAAAATGAAGAGAGTATGGCCAAAACCATTTACATTTGAAGGCGGAGACCGTGCCGTCCTGCTTCTGCACGGTTTTACGGGCAACACAGCTGACGTAAGGATGCTTGGACGCTATTTGAATGAGAGAGGGTATACTTGTCACGCCCCTCAATACAAAGGCCATGGTGTACCGCCTGAAGAGCTTGTGCACACTGGTCCTGAAGATTGGTGGAAGGACGTGATGGACGGCTATAATCTGCTGAAAGAGCGCGGGCATAAATCGATCGCGGTTGCCGGTTTATCTCTTGGCGGTGTGTTTTCTGTCAAATTGGGTTACACTGTACCTGTAAAGGGTATTGTTCCGATGTGTGCCCCTATGTATATCAAGAGTGAAGATGTGATGTACAAGGGGATTTTAGAGTATGCCCGCAACTTTAAGAAATTCGAAGGAAAATCAGAAGCAGAAATCGAAGAGGAAATGAAACAATTTGAAAAAACGCCAATGAATACTCTTAGGGCTCTTCAGGAACTGATTGCAGATGTAAGAAATAATGTGGATATGGTTTATTCGCCGGCATTTGTCGCTCAAGCAAGACATGACCACATGATTAATACAGATAGTGCAAATATTATTTATAACGAAGTAGAATCTAATAACAAGCATTTAAAATGGTACGAAGAATCAGGACATGTCATCACACTGGATAAAGAGCGCGATCAGCTCCATGCAGATGTGCATGAGTTTTTAGAAAGTCTTGATTGGCAATAATCCCAAAAGGAGGGACGCAAATGGATAATAATATGAAGATACATATTGATAAACTGCTTTCTTTTATGAAAGAAGAAGCATACAAGCCTTTAACCGTCCAGGAGCTTGAAGAAGCGTTTGGAATTGAGGATTCTTCTGAATTCAAGGAGTTTGTAAAAGCTCTTGTGATGATGGAGGAACAAGGTCTGATTGTGCGCACAAGAAGCAACCGCTACGGCTTGCCGGAACGAATGAATTTAATTCGAGGAAAAGTCAGCGGACATGCTAAAGGATTTGCATTTGTTATTACAGAGGATCCAAATCAAGGAGATGTGTTTATTCCGCCGAGTGAGCTAAATAACGCCATGCACGGGGATACTGTCCTGGTCAGAGTCAGCACCGAATCGAGCGGGAGCAGACAGGAAGGCACAGTAATCCGCATTGTAGAGCGCGGTCTGAAAGAGGTTGTCGGAACTTATACAGAGAGTAAAAACTTTGGTTTTGTCATCCCCGATGATAAAAAGATTCCAAATGATATTTTCATTCCTAAAAAAGCTTCAAATGGAGCAATTGAAGGACACAAAGTGGTTGTTCACCTGACAACATACCCAGAAGGAAGAATGAGTGCAGAAGGAGAAGTCATTGCGATTCTTGGACATAAAAACGATCCAGGCGTTGATATTCTATCTGTTATTCATAAGCATGGTCTTCCGCAGGCTTTCCCGGTAGAGGTATTAGAACAGGCCAATGATGTTCCTGAAACAATCAGTGAAGAAGATATCAAGGGCCGCAGGGATCTTCGCAATGAGGTCATTGTCACAATTGACGGTGCGGATGCAAAAGATTTGGATGATGCAGTTACCGTTACAGAGCTTGAAAATGGAAATTACAAATTAGGAGTTCATATCGCGGATGTCAGTCACTATGTGACAGAGAACTCTCCAATTGATAAGGAAGCATTAGAGCGCGCAACGAGCGTTTATTTAGTTGACCGCGTTATTCCGATGATTCCGCACCGTTTATCAAATGGCATTTGTTCCCTTAATCCAAAGGTGGATCGCCTGACGCTCTCTTGTGAGATGGAAATCAACAGTCAAGGGGAAGTTGTAAAGCACGAAATTTTCCAGAGCGTAATCAAAACGACAGAGCGCATGACATATTCTGATGTAAAGGAAATACTGGTTGATCAAAAGCCAGAACTGCTTGAGAAATATGAATCGCTAGTACCAATGTTTCAAAGGATGGAAAAGCTTGCGCAAATACTCCGCAATAAAAGGATGACCCGCGGGGCAATTGACTTTGATTTTAAAGAAGCAAAAGTGCTGGTTGATAAAGAAGGAAAGCCTCATGATGTTGTCATACGTGAACGCACTGTTGCTGAACGTTTGATTGAAGAATTCATGCTGCTTGCAAACGAAACAGTTGCAGAGCATTTCCATTGGATGAATGTGCCGTTTATTTACCGCATACATGAAGAACCTAATGCGGAAAAACTGCAGCGATTCCTGGAATTTGTAACGAACTTTGGATACGCCGTAAAAGGAACAGCAAACACAATTCACCCTCGTGCCCTTCAGGATATTTTAGATGATGTAGCGGGACAGCCTGAGGAAATGGTTATATCCACTGTCATGCTGAGATCGATGAAGCAGGCTAAATATGATCCTGAAAGTCTGGGGCATTTTGGTCTTTCAACGGAGTTCTATACTCATTTCACATCACCGATCCGCCGTTATCCGGATTTAATTGTCCATCGCTTAATCCGCACCTACTTAATTGAAGGCAAGGTGGATGAAGCAACAAAAACAAAATGGGCAGAAAAAATGGACATGATCGCGGATCAATCATCGAATATGGAACGCCGGGCAGTTGATGCTGAGCGTGAAACAGATGACCTGAAGAAAACGGAATACATGCTTGATAAAGTCGGGGAAGAATATGACGGGATTATCAGCTCAGTAACGAACTTTGGAATGTTCGTTGAGCTTCCTAATACAATCGAAGGTCTTGTTCACGTCAGCTATCTGACCGACGACTATTACCGTTATGATGAGCGGAATTATGCGATGATCGGCGAACGGACAGGTAACGTCTACCGCATCGGTGATGAGATTACAGTACGCGTTGTGAATGTAAACAAAGATGAACGTGCTGTAGATTTCGAAATTGTCGGCATGAAAGGGACAAGACGCCGCCAGCCAAGTGATGCTCCTAAAGTAATCAAAGGAGACCGCGGCAAAAGAAGCGGTGCTAAAGAGGGCAGAGGCAGAAGAAAATCATCAGATGAAGGCAAGAAACCTGCAGAGCGAAGCGGCAGTATTGATGATGGCTGGAGCAATCAAAATCCGAATAAAAAGAAAAAGAAGAAAAAATCGTTTCAAAATGCTCCTGCAAGTAAACGAAAAGTAAAAAAGAAAAAACGTTAAATAGAAAACATTTAGGATGGGAGCCTCTCTAGGCTTCCTTTTCCATTCATATTTTGTTAAAATATAGCCTATCGTTATAGAGAGAGAAAGGGGATGCAGCATGCCTAAAGGATCTGGAAAAGTCGTTGCTCAAAATAAAAAAGCAAATCATGACTATTCGATTGAAGAAACGTATGAAACAGGCATTGTTTTGCAGGGGACGGAAATTAAAGCCATACGTGCTGGACGCGTTAACTTAAAGGACGCTTTCGCAAGAGTGCAGCAGGGAGAGGTTTTCCTTCATAACATGCATATCTCGCCATACGAACAAGGCAACCGCTATAATCATGAGCCCCTTAGAACAAGAAAGCTATTGCTTCACCGAAAAGAAATCAGCAAGCTGATCGGACTTACAAAAGAAGAGGGTTATGCGCTTGTTCCCTTGAAAGTTTACCTGAAAAACGGTTTTGCTAAGGTTTTGCTTGGCTTAGGCAAGGGTAAAAAGAAATATGACAAACGTGAAGACTTGAAGAAAAAAGAAGCGAAACGCGAAGTGGAACGAGCTTTCCGCGACCGTCAGAAGGACTACTGATTGACAATAACTTACAATTGATTTCTTGTTTCTATCTGATATAATAGAACTTGTAAGACAAACAGCACAATTTCATATCCGCTCTGATCTTTCATGAGCGTTTCCGTTTCCCTTTAAGGGACTTCCCATAGTGAAGCTGGATTAACTTCCATGCCGATCTTACTATCATGGGGACGTTACGGATTCGACAGGGATAGTTCGAGCTTTAGTTGCGAGTCGAGGGGATCGTCCTCGTTAAAACGTCACGCCAATAATAACTGGCAAATCTAACAACAACTTCGCTTTAGCTGCTTAATAACAGACTATAGCGGTTCCTCCCTCCATCGCCCATGTGGTAGGGTAAGGGACTCACTTTAAGTGGGCTACGCCTGATGCCTCCGTCTGGGGATAAAGGAAGAGACCAATCAGACTAGCTGCTCCGACGCCCGTTGATAGGCACAAGAGTTAGCGAACTGCGAATATATCAACTACACTCGTAGACGCTTTAGTGGCGATGTTTCTGGACGTGGGTTCGACTCCCACCGTCTCCACCATACATATTTTGGTGAAAAAATAACAATGTGTGATTTTACCCATAAAACTGCCGGATAGGTAAAGATATACTTAAAACTTTCGGCAAAAATATTCTTTAAATTACTTTTATTTAACTAATTAACATTGAGAGTACCTAACTAATGACTAGGTGCTCTTTTTATTTTGTTGTAAATTACACATCAATTGCATTGTAAGGATAAAAGCATATTGTAAACATAAGACATCTTAATAAAAACTTGAAAGTTTAATTCGGAAGGAATTGGTCAATGAAAGTAGGAGAAAACCTCATCGTTTTCACACCAGAGAAACCGGGAACCTACATGTACAGCTGCTGGAGGGGAATAATCCGCGGTGTAATCATTTTGAAAGAAGCATAGGAGGAAGTAAAAGCTCCATAATGAAAATCGGTTGTATCCAATGGGATAGCTGGTTTTAAAAATATTTAGAAAATCCAGTTGACTGTCAACCTACTACGTGTTACGATATACCTGTAGTAGGTCACACTGGATACCAACACTACTGAATAGTGAAGTTGCAAAAATATTTCAAGAAAAATAGTTGACACCCCTGCTACTCGGTGTTACAATGTACTTGTAATAAGCAATACTTAATAGCGTAGTTTCCCAAAAGCTATTAAGTAAAAATTTTCTTGAGTACTAAGTTATACTGAATATAAGTCAGACAAAATAGAGGAGGCCCTGAACATGGGAAATTTAACTGAAATGCTGAAGGGTTCGCTGGAAGGCGTGATTTCCCAAAAGCTATTCAGTAAAAATTTTCTTTAGTACTAAGTTATACTGAATATAAGTCGGAAAGAATAGAGGAGGCGCTGAACATGGAAAATTTAACTGAAATGCTGAAGGGTTCGCTGGAAGGCTGTGTGCTGGAAATCATCAGCCGCCATGAAACCTATGGCTACGAGATCACCCGCCGCCTGAACCAGCTTGGGTTTACCGAAGTCGTGGAAGGGACTGTCTACACCATCCTCGTGCGATTAGAAAAGAAAAAACTGGTGAACGTAGAAAAGAAACCTTCAGATATGGGGCCGCCCCGCAAGTTTTACTCACTTAATGAGGCTGGCCGCCAGGAACTTGAATTGTTTTGGAAAAAATGGGATTTTGTATCATCAAAAATCAACGTCTTGAAGTCAATCTAGCTTCATAAGATATTCCGTACGATATTTTTGGAGTGTCTTGTTCAGCTTTATTAAAAAGGAGGAAAAATAACATGATGGAAATGTTCAAAAAAATGATTGGTGATAAAAAAGAGTACAAAATGATGATGGCACGGGTTGAAGCCCTGCCAGAGGACTACCAGTTTGTATTTAAGAAAATTCAAAACTACATGTGGAATTTCTCAGCGGGCAGCGGGATGGATATGCTGCACATACAGTATGAATTAATCGAGTTGTTCGAAGCCGGTGCGGCGGAAGGCAGACAAGTGCTGGAAATCACTGGGGACGACGTGGCGTCCTTTGCCGACGAACTAGTGGCAAATGCTAAAACCTATGTCGCCAAGTATCGTGAAGATTTGAATCAGAGTATCATGAAGCGATTGGGAAAAAAATAAATTCAATAGATAATACCGACTGAATAGCTGGTTACAAATGTGAATTGCCACCTTCGTTATTCAGTTATATTTTCAACCAGTAATAAGTTATACTGATTATCAGTCAGACTGAATAGAAGAGTATAGGCAATCTAGCTCCGCAAGGCGCTTATTATAAGGAGGAAAAAAGTATGAGCAATGCAGCGATTTCTGTAAAAGGGTTAAAAAAATCCTTTAAAGACAAGGAAGTCTTAAAGGGGGTGGATTTTGAGGTGCGGCGCGGCGAAATTTTCGCACTGCTGGGCTCAAATGGAGCGGGCAAGACGACGACGGTCAACATCCTCTCGACGCTGATGAAGGCCGATGGCGGCGAAGTAGGTGTTAGCGGCTTTGACGTCCAGCGTCAACCGGATCATGTTCGCCAGAGCATCAGCCTGACAGGGCAGTTCGCAGCTTTAGACGGCATGCTCACCGGGCGGGAAAACCTGATGATGATCGCCAAGTTGCGGGGAGTTTCCAATCCCGCTCAAGTCGCCGGCAATCTGCTTGCAAGATTCAGCCTGACCGATGCAGCCAACCGCCGGGCGGACCAATATTCCGGCGGGATGAAGCGCCGGCTTGACATCGCCATGAGCCTGATCGGGACGCCATCAGTCATTTTTCTCGACGAACCGACGACAGGGCTTGACCCCGAAGCTCGGATTGAAGTCTGGGATACCGTCAAGGAGCTTGCCGGCGGCGGCACGACCATCTTGCTGACGACCCAGTACCTGGAGGAAGCCGAACAACTGGCGGACCGTATCGCCATCCTGCATGGCGGAAAAATCATCACGACCGGTACCCTTAACGAACTCAAAGAGATGTTCCCGCCGGCGAAAGTGGAGTACATCGAAAAGCAGCCGACATTGGAGGAAATTTTCCTCGCGATCATCGGCAAAAAGGAGGAGAAGTAAATGAAAAGCAAAACAGGGGTATTACTAGGGCGTTTAATGCGCAACATCATGCGCAGCCCGGATACGATTATCACGGTGGCGATTACGCCGATTATGATGCTGCTGCTGTTTGTCTACGTATTTGGCGGCGCCATAGAGACAGGCACGGACAACTACGTCAATTATTTATTGCCGGGAATCTTGCTGATGGCTATCGCATCCGGCGTCGCTTACACTTCCGTCCGGCTGTTTACGGATGTAAAGAGCGGGCTGATGGCGCGTTTCATTACCATGCCCATCAAACGCTCGTCGGTATTGTGGGCTCACGTGTTGACCTCGCTTGTTTCCAATGCGCTTACTATCGTGGTGGTTATCCTCGTCGCGCTCTTGATGGGCTTCCGTTCCAGCGCTGATATCCTGGATTGGCTCGCGGTAGCCGGGATACTCGGGCTGTTTACGCTGGCGCTGACATGGCTGGCGGTCATTCCCGGATTGACAGCGAGGTCTATGGAAGGGGCGACAGCCTACTCGTACCCGCTGATTTTCCTGCCGTTTATCAGTTCGGCCTTTGTCCCCACCGAAACCATGCCTAAAATTGTCCGTGCGTTCGCTGAGAACCAGCCCGTGACTTCAATCGTGAATGCGATTCGTGCCCTCTTGTATGATGGGTCTGTTGGCAACGGCATCTGGATCGCGCTTGCCTGGTGCGTCGGCATCATGGTCATCGCTTACTTCTTCGCCAGTAAAGCATTTAAACGCCAGTTAGGGTAAGGACACCACTATGGGATTAGCCATATCAATAGTCAGCCGCTGCGATGAATGCATTTGCTATCACATGGAAGGCTGCTTAAATGCCGGGGGCAACCATCGACGAAACCATGGAAACCCTCAAAATTGGTGTGATTGGTGGCGGCTCGATCACTTATCCCAACGCGAGGTTTGCCATGCATGCTTTAGAAGAATTTACAGCTTGTAGTGCTCTTTCTCAGGAGGAGAAATTAAAAGAATAAAGCCCATAGATATAATTCACAGTAAAAGAGTAGATTCTGAAGCAAAACCGATTTGGTAATCAATGTCATTAACTTAAGGAACTATGGATTACATTTCAGTTGGAATGTGATTCATAGTTTTTTTCGATTGAACATTGCTTTTAGTTGATACTTTAGTTGAAAAAGGATATTTAACCAGAATCAATAAAAAAGAGAACAACAGAAGTGATCTGATGCTCCCAAATTCCACTAACATATCTTAATCCTTACTTGTAAACCTTCATCGGTAAATCAGTTAAGGACTGTCCCGTAGCTGAAGCAGTTAAATTTTTTTCTAATTCAAACTCATTTACTGGTTCGATACGAGAAAACTTTTGTAAGAATGCCTCAAGTGCAATTTTCATTTCTAATCGTGCAAGAGGTGCACCTAAACAGAAATGTGGACCATTTCCGAATGTCAAATGCTTTTTATTGTTTGAACGATGAATGTCTAGAGAGAAAGGATCGTCAAACATATTTTCATCCATGTTGGATGCACTCATCCACGCGATGACTACGTCTCCTTTTTTTAACTCAACGCCTAATAAATTATTGTCTTGTTTTACAGTACGATCTCTTCGTGACATTTGAAAACGGTATCGGAGCATTTCTTCAACTGCGTGCGGCACTAATTCCAAATTATTTTTTAGCACCCCATATAATGACTCATCATCATAGAGAAATGAATAGAAAGTATTGGCGATCGCATGGCTGGTTGTTTCAACACCCGCACCTAAAAGCAACATTGTGACCTGCACTATTTCCTCATCCGTATACTTTTCACCATCTACCTCAACTTGGATTAAGTCAGAGATAATATCGTCAGAAAGATTCAAACGTTTTTGAACAACTATAGGGTAGAGATATTGGAAATATTCGTTTGCGGCGTTTTGTTTTTCTAGTTCAATTTCTTCCAGCCTTTCTTTGTCGTAAGGTTGGAAAAGGATATCAACCCATTTTTTGAATTGATGCCTATCTTGTATTGGTACCCCAAATAAATCGGCTATAACTAGACTGGGTAAAGGAGACGCCAAGGCTTCAACTATATTAACATCAGAGTTCTCTTTTATGTCTTCTACAAGTTCAGCTGCAATCTGTTGAATACGAGGTTCCCAGTTTTTCAAGCTGCGGGGAGTGAAAGCTGCTGCCAATAAAGAGCGACTCTTCCTATGTTGAGGAGGGTCCATATTTGTAATGTTTATAGGAGAAGGCTTTTCTTGTTTGTTATTAGCTCCAACAAAAATAGTTGTTCTAGATCCTTCACTTGAAAAGAATTCATAGTTGCTTAAAACCTGTTTAACATCTTCATATTTAAACACATTCCATGTATTTGTTTTTTCATGATAATAAACAGGATGATGGTGCAACATTTCTTTATACCAATCAATCGGAAAAAATTCCTCTGCACGTGACTGGAAATTTGTGATTTCTTTAATTGGAATGACTTCTTTATTCATAATAATTCTATTCCTCCTTCAAAATGGATTACACAACTTGCCTTTACTTTTTAATAAAGTATCATACCGGTGTGACCACTCCCTACTTCCACATTACTCTAATCAGAGTAATTTTTATAGAGTAAATGGAAATAGGACATGGAACCTGCATATGGTTGGAATTCGGTTTTAATTAGCGTTGATTTCTGGTCTTCGATGATGTCAACAGCTATACATAATAAGAAAATGGAACGATTCGATTGTATAAAGCGGAAGTATGACGAAGCTTAATATGATAAAATTTAAGGGTTTAAAGAATTTTTATCTGAAAGGAGAATTCCTCTTGTCTCTTTCATTATTTATACTCGGGAGTTTAGCCGATGAAAATAGCCATCCTTACAAATTAAAGAAAATTTTGCTTGATGCACTACCTATAAATAAAATGAGTGAAGGAAAATTTTACTATAACTTTGAGGCGCTGAAGAAAAAAGGATTCATTGAACCTGTCGAATCCATTCAGAAAGAAAATCGTCCAAACAAAACCCTGTACAGGATTACTCAGGATGGAAGACATTTTCTTGAACAAGAGATTTACAGCAGTTATAAAAAAGTTTCAAAGGTAGAAGACCTATACATATCCATTTATCTGTTGAAATATATTGATCCAGTTAAAGCCGCTTTTTATCTAGAGGATGCTATCAAACAAGAAAAGAAAAGATGGACTCAATATAGAGAGACTAAAAATAAAGAAGAAATCAAAAAACGTCTTGCACTCCTCGGTGAAAAACAGCAGAAGTCTGTACAATTTATTAGTGAACATGCATTTAGCCAAGCAGAGCAAAATATTCGCTGGATGGAAAAGCTCTTAACTTTTTTAAAGCAGATCGATGATTGAAAAAAGCAGAATCTCTATGTCTGCGTATAGGGATTCTGCTTGAATATTATTTTCTCTTAAGATGATAACCTTTGAATTTTTTTACCTTCATTCAGGGGGTGAGCCAGAAAAGAGGAATCATACGCAAGCAATGAGTACCCAAATTCAGGGGTGAGCCAGAAAAGAGGAATCATACGCACTCAATGAGTACCCAAATTTAGGGTTGAGCCAGAAAAGAGGAATCATACGCACTCAATGAGTACCCAAATTCAGGGTTGATCCAGAAAAGGGGAATCATACGCACTCAATGAGTACCCAAATTCAGGGTTGAGCCAGAAAAGAGGAATCATACACACTCAATGAGTACCCAAATTCAGGGTTGAGCCAGAAAAGGGGAATCATACGCACTCAATGAGTACCCAAATTCAGGGGTGAGCCAGAAAAGAGGAATCATACGCAAGCAATGAGTACCCAAATTCAGGGTTGAGTCAGAAAAGAGGAATCATACGCAAGCAATGAGTACCCAAATTCAGGGTTGAGCCAGAAAAGGGGAATCATACGCACTCAATGAGTACCCAAATTCAGGGTTGAGCCAGAAAAGGGGAATCATACGCACTCAATGAGTACTCAAATTCAGGGTTGAGCCAGAAAAGAGGAATCATACGCAAGCAATGAGTACCCAAATTCAGGGTTGAGCCAGAAAAGGGGAATCATACGCACTCAATGAGTACTCAAATTCAGGGTTGAGCCAGAAAAGAGGAATCATACGCAAGCAATGAGTACCCAAATTCAGGGTTGAGCCAGAAAAGAGGAATCATACACACTCAATGAGTACCCAAATTCAGGGTTGAGCCAGAAAAGAGGAATCATACACACTCAATGAGTACCCAGATTCAGGGTTGAGCCAGAAAAGAGGAATCATACACACTCAATGAGTACCCAAATTCAGGGTTGAGCCAGAAAAGAGGAATCATACGCAAGCAATGAGTACCCAAATTCAGGGTTGAGCCAGAAAAGGGGAATCATACGCACTCAATGAGTACCCAAATTCAGGATTGAGCCAGAAAAGAGGAATCATACGCACTCAATGAGTACTCAACGTCATCGGTTTGCTGTACCGTAATTAGCCGAGACTGACGTAAACCACATTTTTATTCCTGTTTTATATCACTACTAAATTCTGAATTAAATATATTAAGCAGAGTAAATCAGCAATGTTGAAAAGCAGTTTCAGATAGACAAAGAACACGAGAAGTTTGCAGAATTTATGAGAGGCTATGTTTCAACTAGAATAGAGCACACAATTTATTGGCTTGAAAAGTTAATTAAACGAATTAATCAAGGGGAAAATATCATTATTGTAGTTTGGTCCATAAAGGAATGAATTCTTTCAGTTAATGAAAAAAGGGAAGAAGTATTTCTACCTTCTTCCCTTTTTTTATAGTTTGAACATTTTATGTCTACCCGAAATATATACAGCAGTTTAGGAAATATTCTTTAATTCCTCAGTTAATCGCATGAATTCTTCTTTGTTTTTATTCTGTAGCGAGTGATCAATTTCTTTTTGGATTTGCTCTTTACGGAAATTAAGAAGAGCTTTGTCTAACACCATTTCGGCGAATAAAGAATCCAGGATTTTTACTTCAGGTTGTTGTGGGGGATTAAGCAAATACTTTTTTTCCATAAGAACTCATCTCCTTACCCTTTTTTCTATTATAAAGATAAATATCGAAATATTCAAATATTTAAATGTAGTAAAATTTGGATGGAAGGTAAAGCAACTTATTGGAGGTATATAATAAGCTTCGCTGTTGCATATTATGGTGATTTGTTGAGGATATAGAACTGCATCAGGAGGATTAATAGGAGAAGGGCAGCATTTCATAGGGACACTATTGGTTGCATATACCCCAAAGGGATGCTTTTGATTAGATACAGATTTTCTCATTCCAAAAAAAGTGGAAGATGTAAGCTTTCTGCTCACATCTTCAAACCAGTTATCCTATATTAACGGGCAGTGACCTAATGAAAGTGAATCGAAGGTTGGGTTAAATTGCCGCAAAAGTCCGTTTGGCTCAACAAACCATCAGTGGGGGTGAAGCAAAAGCTCCACTGATGAAAGTTCCATTTTATTTGGATTGTTCCTTTTCTTTATCGTCTGAAATTAAATCCTTAGTAGAGCTTTTAAATTCGCGCAGTGTGCTGCCAAAGGCCCGTCCAATTTCAGGTAACTTAGATGGACCAAATATGATGAGAGCAATGATCAAAATTAAGATTAATCCGGGTATGCCGATATTTTGAAACATGCTGTTCCCTCCTTGAAATATGATTAATGATCTTATATACAGTTCTATACTTTAAATTTTAAGATATTACTAATACTATTCTTTACTTCCTACTGTGAATGTTGTTGAAGCTGCAGACTCATATCCGCTGCCATAGAAATAGACGAATTTATATGTAGCACCTTCTTTGTATCTGCCTGGATTTGCATTGTTTTTTGGGTCATAAGTAAATTTACATGTTCCATCTGTTATTTTAGTATACATCCACCATATTGAAGCAATATCTCCCGGTTTTTCATTTACTTCATATATACCAATCCAGTCACCGTTAGGGATTCTGGCATTTTCAACCGAAACTTCCACAGTATCATCTACACCACTTAACTCATTTTTGGATAAGGTAATCGTTATATCTTTAACCACCCCGTCCAATGTTTTTCCTAATACTTTCAAAGAATTTCTACTTACATTTCCATATGCATCAAGGGCATGTACTTCAATCTCATATAATGTATTAGGGAGCAATCCGTCGATTGGCAATGTCAATGGATTTGGTACAGGATCTTTGTAGAACTCTGAGAACGCAAGGAATTGTTTAGCAATTTCCTTTGTTTCTGCTTTTTTCACTACTACTTTATAGTCGTGCAGGAGAAGATTATCTTTAGCTTGAGTAAACATGATTGCTAAACTGGCAGCCGTCGTTTTTTCATGATCAATGGCAAGCATTGAATTTGGCTTAAAGAAAGGTGCATTTTTGTCTCGATCTTCTGTATATTTAAATTTACGCTTATCAGCAGGATAGCTAATCTCAAATGGTTCTCCTGTCCAAGCATTTTTATGAATATCGCGGCGATGAAGCAAAACTTTGTTGTCATAAACCTCTACCACAAGAGCTTGATTCAGTATATCTGCGCCTTCAGGCACTTCTCCCTGAATTCTTCCGCTATCAAGCCACAGGTAAGCACCTGTAGAAGTCCCAATAGTAGTAAAATCTTTTTGATGGATAATTCTTGGATCATCTAAAGGGTAATGTGTGTGACCGGAAAAAGTAATGGCTTGCGGATATTCTTTCAGCGTATTGTAAAAAAGGTCTCTGTTTTCTGAGAAGCCCCATTCGCTTCCATAAATGGTATCTTTGATAGGCTGATGGTGGAAGACGAAAATTGGTTTTTTTGGATCATCAGCGTTTGCTTGCCTTAATTGTTCACCAAGCCAATCAATTTGCTTTTGTGAAAATGTTCCTTCTGTTCTGCCATCTTCTGTGCCTAAAACAATAAAATGATAGCCTTTGATTACCTTGTGATAGTAAATAGATTTCATTCCTGTTTTCTCGAAAAACCTTTTTTGAGCATCAGTTACTGATAATCCATTCCAGTAGTCATGATTTCCGATTGCAAACATAGAAACTGCTTTAGATTGTTTTTTGGTATTGTAAGCAGACATAAACTTGTCATACTCTGCAGTAACACCATTATCTGTTAAATCACCAACAACTACAAAAGCGTGCTGCTTTGGCACTGCCCGGTTTAATTGTTCTAGAGTAGTGGTGAATTTTTCTAATGTATTATTACTGTCCGCATTGATATGAACATCGCTTATAACTGGAAATATTAAATTAGGTTTTTTTCCTTTTGGATTTAAAAAGGAAGGGCTGGAAGTGATTGATGCTGCATTTACTGGTATGCCAGGCAGTGAGCTTGCAAGAGTTAAACCTAAAGCAACTCCGGCCACTCCAGTTGTCTTTTTTATAAAGCTGCGTCGGTCCATTCCTTGGTTAAAAGTATCAACATGCGATAATTCTTCTGTTTTATTTTGTGATTGATCATTGCTCATTGATTTACTCCTCTTTTCATGAAATTTAGTGTAGTCAAAACGTTTCATTCATTGATATCGTTTTTTCTTTCCGGCTCTGCAAATTTACTGATTCATGCTTTCAGCAGAAGTCACGGCTGTAATAATCACTTTCTTCTCATTCTGAAATAAGTTTTTCAATGGTGCGTATGTTAAAACTAAACTCCTTGAAACTCAAGTAATATTTTGTAATAACTCAATCATTTGCTTGTTGAGATGCCAGTGACCGATCACCTCCTTCTCATCCTAATTTATGGACTTGCCCTATAGATATAGATGACATAAACTTTACTCCCAGATGAACCTGTCATTTCCATCAATAAGATAATCGACACTCGGAATAACAAAGTGAGCTAGCTGATATAGTTCTTGATAAGAACCAACTCCTGACAAAACACCTACTCCGAAACGAGCACTGCTATTTTTAGCCAGCTGCATATCAATGATTGTATCTCCAACAATGACAACTTCTTCTTTTTTTAGATGAAACTTTTTGCAGAATTCTTCAACCACGTCAGGAAAGGGCTTTTTTTTATATAAATCTGCTGTTCCTAAAAATTGAACATCATTTAAAATGCCTAATTGCTGTAAACAAAGTTTTGTAGTCTCATAGTCATCTGCCGTAGCGATCCCTGCTATGATCCCCTTATGCGTTAAGGAAGAAAAAAGCAGTGACAGGTCGCAAACCGGTTTTATTTTATCTATATGTTCTTTCGTCTTTGCTAACAAACGCTCAGACAGCCACTGGTGCAAATGCGGCATATCTTTTGGGAGTATTTTATTAAATGCATCGGCCATATCTAATGATGTTCCGCAAGCTAAATATCCTTTTTCATCAACTATTCCGTTTCTTAACCCTATTGCATGACACAGCTTCTCTTTTAATGTTGTATTGCCCTTATCTTCTATCCTGTTTAGTAGCTCATCAATAATTTCATAAGAGATTTGAATCCAAATCTCCCTAAATTGTAATAACGTTCCGTCTTTATCAAACAAAATCCCTTTAATTTCCAAAATGCCATTTCCTTTCATTCTCTATTAATTATTTTTTTGTCCCACATTAAAGGTGAGAGCAGGTAATAAAAACAGAAATACATCTGCTGACTTGGGCCTTTAAGTTGTCCGTTTTTGAATAACACAAAATAACACTTTATTGCACAAAAAACCTCTTTCATCCATAAATAATACTCATCGATTATTGATTTTATTTAATAATTGTGTAAATTATTGTTGAATATTTGTTAATAAACTTAAAACAACACATTTATACAATTTTCTATATATTTACACTCTATGGATTAACTATATTATCAAGTAATGTTGAATTTATTGAAGCGAGGGGGATGGGGTATTTTTGAAAAAGGATGACTGAGGACTTTTTAGATAACAATATTTACGAAAAGGGCAAAAAAAGAGGGAAAGTGGACAGTCACTTTTCCTCAATAATAGACTTATTCGCAATTTCGATACCTTCGTTTTTGTACTTCTGCAGGACTTTTTCTGAAAGTTTGGAATCAGAAATAATGCGCTCGATTCTGTCAAAATGACAAACTTTCAACAAAGATGCAACATCGAACTTGCTGCTATCAGCCAGCACAATGACATTTTGAGAGTTTTCAAGCATACTCATTTTCACTTGGTATTCTCCTAACCCGTAATCTGTAAGTCCTTCAGTCAAAGAAATACCACTTACACTCATAAAAAACGTATCAATGTGAAACCCCTTGAAAAATTCCTCTGCTAAATGACCTACCAGGCATAATTCTTCATTTCGAAGTACACCTCCGGGCATCAAAATTGTATATTGAGGCATATCTGAAAGTTCATTAGCAATGATTAACGAATTTGTGATAACGGTAAGTCTCTGAAACCTCTGTTTTAATTCCTTCGCAAATTCAGTATTAGTTGTACTGACATCCAACGCAATGGATTGACCTTCCGTCACATATTGTACAGCAATTTTTGCTATTTCCTTTTTTTCCTGAATGTTTTTGGCTTCCCTCAATGTGAAATTGACTTCTTGGCTGTTCACATTGTCTAAGACTGCTCCTCCCCTTACCCTTCGTAAATACCCTTCTTTCTCGAGATGTTCTAAATCCCTGCGTACTGTTTCGGTAGATACTCCGAACAGTTTGGTGATCGAAGAGACCTTTAATGATTTATTATTTCGTAAATATTCCAAAATATTTTGATGACGATCATGTGCTAACAATCTTTTCACCTGCTTTTGTATGAATGGATAACCTATTATTAACACAAATTCACATAATTTCACAACCTGGATCATGTAAAATTATTGGTAAGAAGGAGGATCATCCATTATGACAGGCGAAATGCTTGTGGAAGAAGGAATGACTGTTTCTTATCTGAAGGGCGAATGAGAGCCTGTAGATTTGGATGGACATTTTATAAAAAAAAGCAACGGGATTTTTCCGCTGCTTTTTTGTTATATGATCATCATAAAATAAAAGGCAAATCCAAGAATGAAAATTAAAATAATAAAAGAGAGAAGAATAACGATATTCTTTGAAGGCTCAAACGTCTGGGCATCAATCTGTTTCATCTTTTTCAGATAGTCATACGTGGAAAAAAGGACAATCGCAATTCCTGAGATGATAGAAACAATGCCAGTGCCCATTGTGACGGTATCAGTAAGAGAGGAGAGCTTAGGCAAAAAGGTGAAATGGATGTTTGTCATCAAAAATCCAATTCCGATAATTGCAATAGAAGTTCTGATCCATGCAAGGTAAGTCCTTTCATTCGCAAGATGCTGCTGGATGTAATTTGAACTGACTGTCTTATTCATTCTTCACACCTCATTAGTAAGCTTCTATCACTATTAAATACAATATCGTGTATTAATTCAATATAGTTATAATGGCAAGGGGAAAAATGGGCAAAGGACACCAGGAAATGGTGTCCTTTTTAGTATTTTGTCTCTCCGATGGCTGAAATAATCGAACCGATTGCCTGAATCCAGCTTCCGGCTACGTTGATGTTTCCCGGATCTTCATTCCGCAGCTCCATGCCTCCAGCAATGGCCTGCATGGAATTCCCTATGACTTGCAGAAGATTGCCGTAGATCGAATATAACTGTTCAATCGATCTTTCCTCCCCAAATGCATCTGCAAGAGCCGCTCCGCCGCCTGTTGCCTGAAGGAGATTACCCTGAACATCAAGGAGTGTTTGAGTGCGTTCGCTGAAATCAATGATGATTCCTGTGACTACAGTAGTATTTCCGATTGCCTGAATCATATTGCCGATTTTATTTAAGGTAAATGTATCTTCTGTATCGGCGAGTATAGCGTTACCAGTACCCTGCAGAATATTTCCCCATAAATTTAAATTTTCAAGCTGCTGGTCTGTGAGTACTTTTGAGGGAGTACTTCCAACGGCTGCAGTTACTGTTCCAATAGCCTGGATCCATGCTCCGAATACCGCTTTTTCTTTATTGCTCATAGCTTGACCGCCTACTCTAAAGTTCTCCCTGAAAGGTTCATTCAATAGGATATGCAGAGCTGGAAATACGTGTACGTGTATTTTATTGTCTTTCTTTATTTCAGAAAATACAGTTCAAATAGTTGTAAGCATAATTAACAGTTTTCAATTTTACAGTCTCTTGTTAAAATTAGGGAGATGCTAAACCAGGAAGGATGAAAAGCCATGTTTAAAAAACTAGCTTCAGAGGCATTAGGGTTATCCGATATTGGGACAATTATCAGTCCGGCTGATTATGACAAAACAGATGCAGATGATTATGTGATGCATGAGGATAATGAGAAAATCTATTTTTTAATTAAGACAAAGGCAGATGAATACTGCTTTACAAATCTTTCTTTTATTCATGTAGACGGGGCAAATGCCGTTTCTTCTAAAAGAACATTAAAACGCTATCCCTACGCCCAGTATAAATTTTCAGATGTTCTGCTTGAAACAGCAGGAAAAATCGATATGGATGTAGAAATTAAATTCAGCCTCGGCAGCCAGAGGTTTGATATTGATGTAAGGAAAGATCAGATTGAACAGCTGAAGGATTTATATAAATCTCTTCTTCGCATAGCTGAAATATCACATGAAAATGCTATATACATAGATATGGCATCAAGCAGTCTTGATAAAGCTGTAAACATCCTTCAAAATTCAAGAACGGATCATAACAAGCTCTCCGATACTTACAGAGATTTAACCGACTTTGGCTTTACATGGATGACCTCTGTACGCGAGCAATATCATATTAAAGATTTCGGCGAAGTTTTTGAGAAATATATAAATAATTGAGACCATAAAGTCTGCTCGGATTCGGGCAGGCTTTTTTTGCTTTGCCGAACGAAAAAGCTGGATGTTTGATGACATAAAGAGAACCTTTTCACGCTCAACTCAGAGTTCCTTCAGCACGAGCCTACAGGGCAAGTAAGGGTTTATATTCATTTCCCTTTATCGACGCTGACTCCTTTATAAATAACGGGGAGAGTACCGATTGATTAATCAGGGCATCAGCTGCAAAATTCTTTATGCACAAACAAAAATCAATATGGCAATTACTTGAACAAGCCTGCAGATTATCTGAAAATGGAAGCGTTCTTAGTTGCTTATATGTTTTGAAATCATGTAAATTGTTGGGTAACAAGTTTTTAATTAGGAAGAAAAGGTGATCGTTTGAAGATAAACACAGCGAAGTTTATTGCTATCTTATCCGTGCTCGCGACAGTATTATGGATTTTCGGCTTGTGCTGGACGATAAATGATTATTTTTTCAGCAAACCGGATTCTCAAGTGAACCAGGATTCATCTGCTGAAGCTGAAGTGAGCGGCATGGATGATGACTATCAAATTGTAGCGCTTGGCGATTCATTGACACGAGGAA
This sequence comes from Metabacillus hrfriensis, assembly GCF_030127205.1. Taxonomy (NCBI): domain Bacteria; kingdom Bacillati; phylum Bacillota; class Bacilli; order Caryophanales; family Bacillaceae; genus Metabacillus; species Metabacillus hrfriensis. The sequence goes on along the minus strand of NZ_CP126116.1, from coordinate 4,563,862 downwards.
CAGGTGATCAGTCAGGCAAAGGGTATATTGGCTATTTAGTAGATGATCTTAAAGAAAAAACAGAGCGGGAGATTAAGCTTTCTAACTTAGCGATCAAAGGCCAAGTCTCGGATCAGGCAGTCAAGCAGCTTCAAAAACCTGAGATCAGAAGACAGGTCAGAACGGCAGATGCAATTATCATGACCATCGGGGGAAATGACCTTTTTCAAGGCGGACAAGCACTTGAACATTTATCTTCTGAGGAAAATGATCAAGTTAAAGCTGTTTTTTTAGAGAACTTAGATAAAGTCATTAAGGAAATACGCAAGGTTAATCCGGAAGCATCCGTTTATTACGTAGGTCTCTACAATCCCTTTAATGATTTGGAGGATGCAAAAAAAACTTCTGCCATTGTGAGGCAATGGAATTTTGATTCTGCTGAAATTGCAGCGAAATATCCAAAAGTTGTCATGGTCCCGACATTTGATTTATTTGAGCAGAATGTAAACGATTATTTGTACAGTGACAAGTTTCATCCCAATTCGGAAGGCTACAAGCTGATAGGAGAACGGCTGTCATCTTTGATCGTATTCAGCGGGGAGGATAATCAGGATGAATAATTCAAATGAAACATTGGTTGTTGAAAATCTCCGGAAGAAAATAGGCAAAAAAGAAATCATCAAAGACATCTCTTTTCAGCTTCATAGGGGAGAAGTATTTGGATTTCTGGGCCCGAATGGCGCAGGCAAAACAACAACGATCCGCATGCTCGTCGGATTGATTAAAGCGACATCCGGCAGGATTACCATCTGCGGCCACGATCTTAAATCCGATTTTTCAAATGCGATCAAAAATATCGGCTGTATTGTTGAAAATCCAGAGCTGTATCCTTATTTGACGGGACTTGAGAACCTTCACTATTTCTGGAGAATGGTTCCCGGCCTTCCAATGGAGCGGATTGATGAAGTAGTAGAGCTTGTCGGTCTGCAAAATCGAATTGGCGACAGGGTAAGCACCTATTCCCTTGGAATGAGGCAGCGCCTGGGGATTGCACAAGCATTATTAGGCAAGCCGAACGTGCTGATTTTGGATGAGCCCACAAACGGACTTGATCCAGTCGGCATTAGAGAAATGCGGGAATTCATTCGATTTTTAGCGGAAAAAGAAGGCTTGAGTGTCCTTGTTTCCTCCCATCTGCTTAGTGAGATTCAATTAATGTGTGACCGGGTTGCGATTATTTCAAAAGGTGCCATTCTTAAGATCGACACCGTAGAGCATCTTCTTGCTGAAAAAGAGCGAGTCATCTGGAGACTTGATCCTTTTGAAAAAGGAAAGGCCATCTTAGCGGCAGAAACAACCTTGCTTACCGATTATAATGACAGGATCGTTACCTATAATGAGGAAGAAAGCATTCCTGATTGGAATGAGAAATTAGTTGGAGCAGGTGTAAAAGTGCGGGAGATCCAGACAAAACTGCCCACACTTGAAGATTTATTTATCGAGCTGACTGAAGGTGAAACCATTGATTAACCTCGTCTATAATGAAATGATCAAAATTATCCGGAAGAAGCGGCTTTTTATCATTGCCGGAATATTAGCTGTACTAGTCGGACTTTTCACATATGCCCAAATGAAAGAAGCTAAAACCCTTGAAGAAGAATTGGGAACAACCGACTGGCGTTCTCAATTGCAGCAGGAAATTATCAATGCGCAGAACAGGTTAAGCTCTAGCGGCATATCAGCTGAATGGAAGAAGTATCTGCAAATCCGGATGGAGCAGCAGCAATATTACCTGGATAACGACATTAATCCAAGTGCTCCCGGAGCACCAACCTTTATGAGAATGTTTGCGGAGAATTCGATTGACCTCCTGCTGCCGCTGATGATCATGGTCATCGCAGCCGATCTCGTCTCCTCTGAGGCAACAGGGGGAACAATCAAGCTGCTGTTAACCAGGCCGGTAAAAAGGTGGAAGATTTTATTAAGCAAGTACATCACATTAATTTTGTCGGTTTCTTTTATCGTATTATCCCTTGGATTACTGTCCTATCTCATATCAGGAATCGTCTTTGGATATGGCGGCTGGAATATGCCGATCCTAACTGGGTTTACAGTCCAGGGAGAGGACTTAAACACCGATCAGGTCCGGCTGGTTGAACAGTGGCAGTACATTTTGATGGAGCTCGGACTTGTGTGGTTCGTGGCGCTTGTTGTCGGAACCCTGACCTTTACTCTCTCCGTGCTTATGAAAAGCACCGCCTCTGTTATGGGAGTGATGCTCGCCGCATTGATTGCAGGAGCGATACTTGCAAATATGGTTTCCTCCTGGGAATCAGCCAAGTACTTTTTCATGGTCAACCTAAGACTGACCGATTACGTAGCCGGCATGGCGCCTCCTATAAACGGGATGACACTGGGATTTTCCATGAGTGTTCTCAGCATCTGGGCAGCAGCCGGACTGATTGTTTCGTTTATCGTGTTTTCGCGCAGGGATATTTATTGAGTTGGCAGCCGCTGGGGAGCGGCTGTTTTTTTGTATCGTAGATTAAGATTTAAAAGGGTGACTTCAGCTAAAATAAAGAAGTATCAGTTAGAAAATAGAAATCTTGGCTAGATACAGACATTAGATGAAACGTGTTATTTTCATCTTGGCTAAAAAAACCCTGAAATCAGCTAGAAATTCTGCATTTTCGGCTAAAAAAATTCGGATTTCAGCTATAAAAAATCGAAATTCAGCTAAATGTTTAATGAACGAAGCTCCAGATAATCGAATTTATATTGTTATTTTGAAACTCGCAAATTTTTAAGTATGCCGTACCTTTTTAATTACCTGCTAAAAAGCTCTTTTATAAGGAAATATCTTTCAATTAGCTTGAATAATTTTATATTTTATGCAGCGAAAAACGGTTTTTCTTCTATGAAAACTTAAATATTCAGCGGTTACATCGATTCAAAGAAATAGTACAATTACATCATCCTAATCTATAAGGGGAGATGGAATGATCGTTAAACCTCACTCAACCCCAGTTTATATTCATAAACTTGAAGCATTGTTAAGAAGACTTCCTCCTGATCATCATAAAAGAACCCATATTAAAGAAGTTTTAGCAAAAAGAATGGCAGGTTATAGGGGAGAGTTAAGTATTGATTATCCGCTTAGTTTTCTTGCCGAAGAAGACTACTTCATATTTCATGATATTAGACTATATGATGGAACACACTATTTTCAGATTGACACGCTTATCCTGTCAAAATGGTTTATTCTCGTTCTGGAAGTGAAAAATATTGCAGGGAAAATTTTTTTCGACTCTCATTTTCATCAGCTTATTAGAACTCTAGATGAGAAGGAAGAAGCATTTCCTGATCCAATTCTTCAGGTTGAGAGACAATGCTTTCAATTTAATAAATGGCTTCAGTTGAATAAATTTCCGTTTATTCCTGTTGAACCGCTTGTCATCTTTACAAGCCCGCGTGCAATCCTCAGAACTTTACCGGATAATCAGCATATCTTTGAAATAGTGATTTTAAATGCAAAACTTCCAGCGCAAACCGAGACACTTCGAAAAATTCACCAGAAAGAAATGTATACTTCTAAACTCATTCAGAAGCTTTCAAGAAGGATTGTAAAAGAGCATTGCCCAGCAGATGTAAATATTCTTCAGCAGTTCACAATCAGCCAGAAGGAGCTTGTTAAGGGTGTCTTTTGCCCGGCATGTTCAGCTTCGCTTATGCAGAGAGGGAGGGGAAGATGGATATGCCGGAAGTGCTCTGTTTTTTCAAAAGATGCTCATATTGAATCTTTAGATGACTATAACCTGCTTATTAATCAAAGTATTACAAACAAAGAGCTCCGAAATTTCCTCAATCTATCTTCTATTCATATAGCCAGTAAACTGCTAAAATCTTTGAATTTACCTGTTACCGGGGAGACAAGAAAACGTTCCTACAACCTTAAATCAATAAAAAAAAGCACCCGCCAACAAAGCGGATGCAAAAATGAGAATAAAATTGAGAACGAATTGTAAAGCTATACCTTCAATTTACTTAAACCTGCTGCGGAACCTGAAGTCCAAGTCCCTGTGCTACACGCTTCCCGAATTCCGGATCAGCTTTATACAGATGCGCAATTTGGCGCAGTTTGATTTCTTCTTTTGTGACAGGGGCCATTGAGTCAACGTAGTTTTTAACAAGACGTGCGCGCTCTTCTTCACTTTGGAGACGATAGAGATCTCCAGGCTGAGTGTAGTGATCGTTATGATCGTAAGAGACGCTGTCTGCAATTCCTTGAACCGGGAAAGCAGCCTGCTTGTTTTCAGCTGATTCTGCTGGTCCGCCGTAGCTGTTTGGCTCGTAGTAGACAGAGCCGCCGCCGTTGTTGTCAAAGCGCATTTGACCGTCACGCTGGTGATTGTTGACTTCATTTTTAGGGCGGTTAATCGGCAATGCCTGATGGTTCGCACCTACACGGTAACGGGCTGCATCATGGTAGGCAAATAAACGGCCTTGAAGCATTTTGTCTGGAGATACGTCGATTCCAGGCACGAGTGTTCCAGGTGAGAATGTTGCCTGCTCTACTTCCGCAAAATAGTTTTCCGGGTTGCGGTCGAGTACCATGCGGCCAACCTCAATTAACGGATAATCTTTTTGAGACCATACTTTTGTAACATCAAATGGATCGAAGCGATAGGTGTCTGCATCTTCTAAAGGCATGATTTGTACATACATTTTCCATGCTGGGAAATCGCCTTTCTCAATTGCATTAAATAGGTCTTCAGTATGGTAGTCCGGGTTTTCTCCAGCAATTTTAGCTGCAAGTTCCGGAGCGAGGTTTTGAATGCCCTGTTCTGTTTTGAAGTGATATTTGATCCATACGCCATCGCCTTCAGCGTTTGTCCATTTGAATGTATGACTTCCGAATCCATGCATATGACGGAATGTTGCAGGAATTCCGCGGTCAGACATCAAAATCGTTACCTGATGAAGAGATTCTGGTGAAAGAGACCAGAAATCCCAAACCGCATCTGGATTTTTCAAATGCGTTTGCGGATGACGCTTTTGAGTGTGAATGAAATCAGGGAATTTAATAGCATCGCGAATGAAGAACACAGGTGTGTTGTTTCCGACCAAGTCATAGTTTCCTTCTTCTGTATAGAACTTCAATGCAAAACCGCGGGGGTCGCGCACTGTATCAGAAGAGCCGTTTTCTCCAGCTACTGTTGAGAAACGAACGAACATCGGTGTGCGTTTTCCTACTTCTGATAAAAAGTCAGCTTTAGTATATTTTGTTAAATCATTTGTTACTTCAAAATATCCGTGTGCTCCTGCACCTTTTGCATGAACAACGCGCTCAGGCACACGTTCTCTGTTAAAATGAGCCAGTTTCTCTAAAAGGTGTACATCCTGAATTAATGTTGGACCGCGGGAACCGGCTGTTATTGAATTCTGGTTGTCTCCAACAGGAGCACCCCAACTGGTAGTTAGATTTTTTTTATCATTAATCATAAATCGAATCACCTCATAGTTTCATATTATTTAACCCATAAACAATGATAACATCTATCAGTAAAAAATCAATACTATTTTATAATTATTATAAATAAATAGTGTATAAAATAGTTGGATAATTTAATAAATTCGGTCCAGCGAATGAAATTCCTTCAAGAATTTTGAAGAACAAGCACATTTGAAAAAACCGCCATATAGAATGGCGGCCAAGCGGCTTATTCAATGATAAGTTTTTGAGCCCGGATTTCATCATAGTAGGCAGTGCTCATGGAATACGAAGTTGTATAAGCAATAAGCCGTGCGGTTTTTGCATTCGAAGGTGCTTTAGCGGTAAGTTCGATATTCTGCCATTTGCCATAGCCTGTTTGAATGTGAACAGGCAGAGAGTTGGCCTCTTTTCCAGACGCATCATAGAACCGGATCATAAAACTTGCTGTTCCGTCCTGGATAAATAGATTGGCAGATGCCCGAATGATGTCTTCGCCAGTGACTTCAATTGGCTGACTCATCAAGGCAGCGGATTTGTTTCTGGCTGAATCTGTGAGCTTTAAGCTTTGTCTTCCCTGGGAGTGCTGTTCGCCTGAAATGGTGTATGAGACTTGCTCATCTGTGCCGAACATCGAAGTCCAGCCGGGGATGACGTCTTCTTTTACGGGCCGTTCAAAATGATGATTTTGTACAGGAAGATCCACTATGCCTGTAATGTCATTTACTTTTATTTTGTATAGCATTGTTCGGTTTGAGCGGGCTGCATAATAGATATCACCAGCGGGGCTGATGCTGAAATTATAGATGCTTTCAATCTGTCTGCTTTCAAGTGTTTGAGGGTCAATGGCTGTCAAATTTCCGCTGAAGTCTGCATAAAGAAGGCCATTTGACCATTCAAGTTCAATATCATGCCAGGCTGATAGAGGCAGAGAATCATAGAGTTTCTTGCTTTTAACAACTTCGAGAGTGTCAGGATTCATGGCAAAAATGGTATTGACTGCAGCGCCCCACAGCAGTCCGTCTGGACCGAATGAAAGCTCGCCGATCGCCGGAGGCTTTTCAAGACCCTCAATCGAAAGGGTTACTTCTTTCACTTTTTCTTCGGCGTTTGCATCCCAGACGAAAATTTTTGCTTCCTCAGCCGTTGGATCTGCCCCAAGTCCTCCATTAATCGAGGTTGAGCCGTAGACTTTACCGTCTTTATAATCCAGGCTGATGATGCTTTGATCCTGAACCACATTTCTAAACACTTTATGTTTGATGCTGCCTTCAGCTTCAGGGTCATAAACCGTCAATGCTCCGCCAAGCTCGCCGTAAAATGGGATGCTTCCAATATAAGCTTTGCCGTCCCCTGCTGTAATATGGCTGATGCGGTTTTGTCCTTCACCAAGCGTAAATAGCTTTTTTGGGTTTGTAGTTGAAGGTTCGAGTGCAGGATCGTATTCTCTAATATCACCATCAGGGTATACGCCGAATAGCATCTTATTGCCAAAAGCCGCCATGCTGTCGCCCTGTCCCATATTAAAAGCTGTTTTTGTTTTTGTCTCCGGATCATAGATCGCGCCCTTGCCTGTCTGGATGCCGCTCATATAGAGGCTGCCTTCCGGACCGGTTTCAATTTTATTGATGACATTGGCAGTTCCTTGAGCAAGAACAGGCGTTTTTACCGTCTTTTTTGTTTCTAAGTTTAAAATGGAAACATAGCCGCTGAAGTTAATGGTAACAAGACTTTTTCCCGGCAGATCAGGGGAGTTGAATTCTACCCAGTCCGCACCTCGGAAACCGCTTTCATATGTGATTCCGGTGTCTTCAATTTCCAATGTTGTGAGGTCAATCGTGTTCAATTTGTTTTCAGTGGTCATGTAATAGATTTTCCCGTCTAAAGACTCTTCTTCAACATGGAGCCCGCGTACTTTTGGAATGACTACATCAAGCCATTTCTTCGTCTGGGTATTGTAAATATAACCGTTGCTTGAGAGTTCATAGCGAGCAAATAAATACCGGCTGTCCACTTTTTCAAGGTCATAAATGTGTCCTGATTCTCCGATAGACTCGGCAATATCTTCTTTTTCGCCTGTTGCTTTATTATAATGAATGATCTTGCCGTGTCCTGTGCCTGAGTAGACATCATCCTGAATAACAGCCAGTGACCGGATATACTCTTGAGATGATTCTCCGATCATTCTCCCAAGATCTGTTACTTTGTTTGTATCAGGATTGTATTCATACACTTTGCCGCTTGGATATGTTCCTACATAAATTTTCCCATCTTCAGACGTAATTGAGAAAGGAAAGCTTTGACCTGAAAAAACAGCGACTACGCTTGCTGTTTTCGTTGCGGGAGAATATTTCCAGAGCTTTGCCCCGCCTCCTTCCGTTGCGATATACAGATCTCCGTTTGGCATCACTTCATGCGCCCAGGAATTTTCTGAGTTTTCAAGGCTGATGACCCTTAACAGCTTCTTGCTCTCGATGTCGATGACATTAAGCTGAGCAGGCAGTCCTTTTACTGTAGTGTACATCACATGTCTTCCATCCTCTTTGCCGACAGCTCCATTAAAAATACTGATAGCGTCAGTGAGAGGGGTAAACAGCTGTTCAGGTTCACTGAAGTAAGTGCGGCTCAGCTTGCTGTCTGTTTCTGCCTTTACGCCTTCTCCTCCAAGAACTACCGGCATGATCCATAAAAGAACACTTAAGCATACAATAAGTCCTTTCTTCACTCTCTTTTTCCTCCTTCTATTTTCTGACACAGGTGAAGAGTCTTGGGTTAAATCTGGTTCATCATCAATCGTACAAGAAGTGACAGAAGAATCCAATACTATATTCTGAAAATTTAATATATTTAGGTGGATTCTAGTTTAATAATCGAGGTATTATAAGGGTTATAGAGATTTTGTCTCTTATACGTCATAAATTATGTTTCGTTTTCAGATTCATAGAATCACCATTGGTTTGTATGAATAATAGGAACCAGTTTTGAACCAGGATGAAAATATATACAGAGGTGAAAAAGTATGAAACAACAGCCGCTTTCAGTTGGATTGATAAGAGTGGGTGCCGCAAGTGATGGACTTTCAAAAAGCATCTCTGAATTTGTTTCTGACCTTGAAGGGTATATGGCTGTGCTCAAGGGAAATGAGATTTTATTTTTTTCCTCTACAACTGGGATTGATGAGTTTGCAGATTGCTACATCAGGAGACTGTCCAAAAAGAAAAAGGGTTCTTTCTCATTGGGAATTGGCATCGGGGCTACCGCTTATCAGGCAGCTGCTCATGCAAGGATTGCTCTTTCAGAGGCAGCCATTCTTGGCGAAAAAAGCTGTCTTGTAAACGAAGGTAAGCAGGTAATGTCTCCTTTGGAAAAACAGTTTCCTCTGACATATGATCTTTCCATTACGAGTGAAGTTCTGATGAAAGAAGCAAAACAAGCGGGCGTCTCAGCTGCAGCCTATAATCGATTGCGTTCTCAAATCTCCCGCGCCGGAAAGTATACGTTTACAGCAAATGACTTGTCAGCGATTATGGGCATTTCTACTCGAAGTGTGCACCGCAAGCTGGTAAGGTGGCTTGATGAAGGGCTGATTGAACTTGCAGGAGTAGAAAAGCTTTCGCTAAAAGGAAGACCGCGGCAGCTATTCCATTTGACCTTCTTGGAAAAAGAAGGAGATTAATGTTCCTTATTCATCATGAAAAAGATCGGGTATGTAAATGATAATTGTATCTTGCACAAAACCTGAAATTTTGAAATAATATATATATGAGCATATATTCATATATAAAGAGAGTTGAGGGGATACGATGGGACATTCGCATAGCCATCATGGTCATGATGGGCATCATCATCACCATACGAGCAATAAAAAAGCGCTGCTTTGGGCGTTTGCCATTATTACTCTTTTTATGATTGCAGAAGTGATTGGCGGCCTCCTGACAAACAGTCTGGCTCTTCTGTCAGATGCAGGGCACATGCTGAGTGATGCGGCAGCTCTTGGTCTGAGTTTTCTTGCCCTGACATTTGGGGCAAAAAGAGCTTCTTCTTCTAAAACATTCGGATACAAGCGGTTTGAAATACTGGCTGCGTTTATCAACGGGCTGACGCTGATTGTGATTTCGATCTTTATTTTCTTTGAGGCCTATGAGCGGTTCATGGATCCTCCTGAAGTTGCCAGTTCGGGAATGCTGATCATTTCAAGCATTGGCCTTTTGGTCAATATTGCGGCTGCGTTTATCCTGATGCAGGGCGACAAAGATGATAATTTGAATATCAGAAGTGCTTTTCTTCATGTTATCGGGGATATGCTTGGTTCTGTCGGGGCGATTATTGCCGCGCTGCTGATTATGTTTTTCGGCTGGGGAATAGCGGATCCGGCTGCAAGCATTATTGTGGCTGTTTTAATTATTATCAGCGGATTTCGCGTGACAAAGGATTCTTTTCATATCTTGATGGAGGGTGTTCCCGGGAACTTGAATTCAGATGAAATCAAAGCAGCCCTGCTGAAAATGGAGAATGTTTGCGGAGTGCACGATCTGCACGTGTGGTCCATTACTTCTGATTTTCCTGCACTCAGCTGTCATCTTGAAGTAGAGGATGGTAAAGCGCATCAAACGATTTTAACTGAAGCAAACAGGCTGCTTCATGACCAGTTTGGGCTGCACCATACCACGATTCAAATTGACCGGAAAGGTTCCGGCTGCTGCGGAGATGAACATTGTAATTAAGCTAATTTATTAATGGATTTTCGATAAGAAAGGTTTCATTTTCGATAAGAAATTGCAGTTAAAAGCATGTTCAAAGGGAGCAGCAAATCCGCTGCTCCCTGTTTCAGGTTTTTAATGCTGGGCATGCTCAATCATCTGTTTGAGAAGCCCGATAACATGTTCGTCATCATGCGAATAATATAAGGTGGTTCCTTCGCGGCGGAATTTGACGAGGCGGAGATTTTTTAGAAATCTTAGCTGGTGGGATACGGTTGATTGGAGAAGAGATAATGTTTCAGCAATTTCATTTACGGAGCATTCACCTTGAGTGAGCAGGTTTAATATGCGGAGCCGTGTCGGGTCTGACAGCGCCTTGAAAGTCTGGGAAGCGATGAAGATGGTTTCTTCGTCCAGATCATGAAACGTTTCTGCTTCTTGTTTTTCTTTTTTCATCGTGGGTCTCCTTCTGACTTCTTATGTAGTTATCATTATAGGGAAGATTAGCTATTTTCACAAACATTCAAATAATTGTTTGACTGTTCATATTATCGTGCATATACTTTAATCAAACGAACGTTTGAATGAATAGGATGTGATGAAGTGAAGCTGCAGGATGTGTGTGAAATAACTTGTGTGGATTCTGAAAAAGTGGAACGGGTTAAGAATAAGCTTCGAGGACGGGAAACGGCAAATGTGGCGAAAATTTATAAAGCACTTGCTGATGATACAAGATTGAAAATTGCTTATGCGCTTTTAGAAGAGGAGCTTTGTGTCTGTGATGTCGCGAATATCGTCGGGGCTACGACTGCAACCGCATCGCATCATTTAAGGCTTTTGAAGAATACGGGGCTTGCTAAATTCCGCAAAGAAGGAAAGCTTGTCTATTATTCATTGGATGATGATCATGTTAAGAAGCTTATTTTGATTGCTTTTGAACATCAAGGGGAGATGAGCCAGCGTGGAAGCAGAACAATCGGCTGAAAAAAATGTATATCGGGTTCAGGGATTCACCTGTGCAGGCTGTGCCGGGAAATTTGAACGCAATGTAAAAGAGCTGGATGGCGTGACGGATGCGAAAGTAAATTTTGGTGCCGCCAAGTTAACAGTTATCGGCAAAGCAAGTATCGATGATATTGAAAAAGCAGGAGCGTTCGAGCACCTTAAAATCCTTCCTGAAAAGGGAGCCGTTCAAGCACCTGCAGAACCATTCCTTAAAAAATACGGTGCGCTTCTAGTGTCCGCTCTGTTCATAATTATTGGCTATTATTCCTTATTTTCTTACGGGGAAGGAAGTGTCCCATCTATAGCAGCCTTTATTGCTGCCATCATTATTGGAGGATCATCCCTGTTTATCACTGGGTTTAAAAATTTGATTCGACTTGAGTTTGATATGCGAACACTCATGACGATTGCCATTATTGGCGCCGTCATTATTGGGGAATGGAGCGAAGGAGCGGTTGTGGTCATCTTGTTTGCCGTCAGTGAAGCTCTGGAATCCTATTCGATGGACCGGGCGCGAAAGTCCATTCGCTCTTTAATGGATATTGCTCCAAAAGAAGCGTTAATAAGACGAAATGGAATTGAAAGCTCTATTGCCGTTGATGAAATTGAAGCTCTCGATATTATGATCGTGAAGCCTGGCCAGAAAATTGCCATGGATGGTTTAGTTGTTAAAGGGTTTTCGGCTGTTAATCAGGCGTCCATCACGGGTGAATCCATCCCGGCAGAAAAAGGACCAGGCGCCGAAGTGTTTGCGGGAACTCTTAACGAAGAAGGATTGCTTGAAGTGCAGGTTACAAAGCTTGCTGATGATACGACGATTGCCAAAATCATTCATTTAGTAGAAGAAGCCCAGGCGGAACGCGCACCATCGCAGGCGTTTGTTGACAAGTTTGCGAAGTGGTATACACCTGCCATTATGGCGGTTGCCTTTTTAGTTGCCGTTCTTCCTCCGTTATTTTTCAGCGCAGCATGGGACACATGGATCTACCAGGGTCTTGCCGTATTAGTGGTCGGCTGTCCATGTGCCCTTGTTATTTCAACACCTGTTTCTATTGTTACGGCAATTGGGAACGCTGCGAGAAATGGTGTATTGATCAAAGGCGGCATTTACCTTGAAGAATTAAGCAGAATCAAGGCAGTTGCCTTTGATAAAACAGGCACTTTAACAAAAGGGGCTCCCGTGGTTGCCGATTTTGAAGTTTTACAATCCGGCATTTCAGAGAACGACCTATTTAAATTGGTAAGTGCGCTGGAATATCGATCGCAGCATCCGCTTGCTTCAGCGTTTATAAAAAAAGCAGAGCAGCAGGAGATCGATTATAAATCACTGATTGTAGAAGATTTCACGTCCTTAACTGGAAAAGGAATCAAAGGAAAGATTGATCATGAGTGGTACTACGTTGGAAATGTTTCGCTGTTTGAAGAAATGGGGCTTACATTTGAAGGTGAATTAAGGAACAAGGTTGATTCTTTGCAGAAACAAGGAAAAACAGTCATGCTCGCCGGAACGAATGAAATGCTGCTTGCTGTTTTAGCAGTGGCAGACGAGGTCCGTGAAAGCAGTGTCCGCGTTGTGAAGCAGTTAAAAGAGCTCGGTATTCAAAAAACCATCATGCTGACGGGTGATCATGCAAATACAGCTGCAGCGATCGGTAACCAGTTAGAAGTGTCTGAGATTTATGCTGAGCTGCTTCCTCAGCATAAACTGGATGCAGTGAAAAAGATGCAAAGGGAATACGGGGCAGCTGCAATGGTTGGGGATGGCGTAAATGATGCTCCTGCCCTTGCTGCAGCTTCAGTTGGAATCGCGATGGGAGGAGCCGGGACGGATACCGCTCTTGAAACAGCAGATGTTGCCTTAATGGGGGATGATCTGAAAAAGCTGCCATTTGCAATTGAACTCAGCCGCAAAACGCTTGTTATCATTAAGCAGAACATTGCCTTCGCCTTAGGACTCAAATTGCTTGCTTTACTTCTGGTCGTTCCGGGGTGGCTGACGCTTTGGATCGCGATCTTTGCAGATATGGGAGCTACATTGCTAGTTACGTTAAATGGATTACGGCTTTTAAGAGTGAAAGGAAAGAGAGATAGCCAGATACTTTGAAAGTATGAACTCCTTAGGGGTTCATGCTTCTTTTTTGTATGCAGCTGGCTAGAAAAAGAATGGCACCTAAAATAGAATAAAATGCGCTAATAACAGCTTGAAAGCAAAAAAAGAAAACTCCAGCTTCTGAAGCCGGAGCATAAATAGCCGTTTGCCTTTTTATAGCTGGTAAGAGAGTTGACTGAAGTTACCCAGCTTTTCTAGTCAAAATGTGGAGCCAGTATTTCCTTCAATATCGCTGCACTGTTTTTAAATTTATTCTGTTCCTCAGCGTTTAGATCAAGCTCAATAATCTCGCGAATCCCCTCGCGGTTAATTACAGCTGGAACACCGATATAGACATCGTTTTCACCGTAATGGCCATCAAGATAGGCAGAAACGGTCAGAACACAGTTTTCATTATGAAGGATTGCCTTCGTAATGCGGATAAGTCCCATTGCAATTCCATAATAGGTTGCGCCCTTTCGACTTATAATTTGATAGGCTGCATCTCTGACGTTCTTAAAAATTTCATCTAAATCTTCTTTTTTAAAGGCTTTGTTTCGTTCAATCATCTTCATGACAGGGATCCCGCCGATATCCGCAGCGCTGTAAACAGGAAGCTCGCTGTCTCCATGTTCACCGATTATGTAGGCATGCACGTTATTTGGAGCAATTTTAAAATAATCGCCCAGCAGGTAGCGAAAGCGGGAAGTATCAAGGATGGTTCCTGAACCTATCACGCGTTCTTTCGGCAAGCCGCTGTATTTCCAGGTTGCGTAGGTCAGGATATCCACTGGATTGGCTGCTACTAGAAAAATCCCCTGAAAACCGGATTTCATAACGCTTTCGGTAATTTCTTTGAATATAGCCAGGTTTTTTGCTACTAGATCGAGGCGGGTTTCGCCTTTCTTCTGGTTGGCTCCTGCACAAATGACAACAATATCTGCGTGTTTGCAATCCTCGTATTCTCCGAGGCGGATGGCGGCAGGATTTGGCGCAAACACTTTTCCGTGATTAAGATCCATTACATCCCCAAGCGCTTTTTCGGCATCAGCATCAATTAAAATGAGTTCATCAGCCATTCCTTGATTCATGAGAGCAAATGCGCAGCTGGATCCGACAAAACCGGTTCCAACTAAGACTACACGGTTTATCTTTTCTTGTGTCATTGTGCAACACTCTTTTCAATGGATTGTGAAATAATTCACAATATAATGTTACCTTATTTAGGAAGAAATGTCTATTGTAAAAGCAACCTATCTGCGATTTTTCAAATTCTTTATTCATTAAAAACATGTAAGGTTTTTTGACGTGAAGTTATAAAAATTTTTAGAAAATTGGTTGACTAAAGAAAAATATACGATAAAATAGAAAATAATAAACTTATGTTATATTTTATAACATATCATGTTATGAAAAGAGCAATAGGGGGACGTTAAATTGGATTCTATTTATTTGTTAAATAGTTTATGGGTGGTTTTAGGGGCGATCTTAGTTATTCTCATGCAGGGCGGGTTCATTTTGCTTGAGGCGGGATCTACACGCATGAAAAATGCCGGTCATATTGCCGGGAAGACGATCTTTACGTTTGGTCTTGCATCCCTTGTGTTTTGGGCAGTGGGCTTTGGGTTTATTTTTGGCGATAATGCTAATTTCCTTGTCGGTTTATCCCACTTTTTCTATTCAGGATATGAGCTTGAAGGGATGAATCTTTCTTCCGCTGTATTCTTTATATTTCAGCTTGCATTTGCCGGTATTGCGATTACGATTGCCCTTGGCGGGTTTGCCGAGCGGGCGAAGCTATCAATCTATCTTGTCTTTACGGTGCTGTTCTCAGCTCTTGTCTATCCTGTAGTTGCACACTGGATCTGGGGCGGAGGCTGGCTTGCTGAGCATGGCAAACAGGATTTTGCAGGCTCTACAGTAGTGCATTTAACGGGAGCAATGGCTGCATTTGCGGCGACAATTTTGCTGAAGCCCCGAATTGGGAAATTCAATCAGGATGGTTCTGCCAATAACATTTTTGGGCATAATCAGGTGTTTACGGCTTTAGGCGTTTTGCTGCTTTGGATTGGCTGGTTTGGATTTAATGCGGCAAGCACGCTTGGAGTAGAGGATGGATTTTTCGGATATGTTGCTCTGAATACTAATCTTGCAGCAGCAGCCGGTGCTGTCGCAGCGCTCATCGTTTCATGGGCGGTGCTTGGGAAATCAGATGTGCCGACGATGCTGAACGGGGCACTCGCGGGTCTTGTAGCGATTACAGCATCCTGTGCGTTTGTTGATACATGGGCGGCTGTTCTCATCGGTTTTATCGCTGGAATCCTGGTTTTCTATAGTGTGAGATTCTTTGAAAAGAGAAAAATAGACGATCCAATCTACGCCTTATCCGTTCATGGTGCAGCAGGGGTTTGGGGTACGATTTCAACAGGGTTTTTCGCAACACCAGAACTGGCGACAGTTGGAAAGCCAGGATTATTGTATGGCGGAGGCTTTGAACAATTAGGTGTTCAGATTATGGGGGTCGGCGTATCCGGAGCTTATGCTTTTATTGTTTCGTTTATCATTCTCTTTGCTGCTAAAAAGCTGATGGGCGGTCTTCGTGTAACGGAAGAAGAAGAAATTATGGGGCTTGATATGAGTGAGCATGGAAGTTACGGCTATCCTGAAGTATTCTTATCAAAAGAGGATAAGATCAGCTCTTAATTCCGGAGCGAAAGGGAAGTGCTGTAAATGGGAGAAAGCTACGAATCGATTCGTGCATGGAAAGATGAAGAGATATATAAATATACATCTGATACGCACACATTAAATCAATTTCATGATCAAGTCATGCGGGCTGTTTTTAACATATCTCTGCAAAGGGTGAAGGAGGAAAAAGGAACTCCTCCTTCGCCCTTTACATGGTTTGTCATGGGGAGTGCAGGGAGATATGAACAGGGGGTCATCAGTGACCAGGATCATGGAATGGTTTATGAAAAAAGCGGTACGGATGCAGATCAGTACTTTCTGGCACTTGGAAAAGAAGTTTCCTTAGGTCTTCATATTGCAGGATATCCTTATTGCGAAGGTAAAGTCATGAGCTCAAATCCTGTCTGGTGCAAATCGCTTGGAGCTTTTGAAAATCAGCTATCAAAATGGATGGATGAAGTCAGCTTCGAGTCGATGCGGTATCTGCAGATTTTTGTTGATGCAAGAGTATTAGAGGGAGAAGAAACATTTGTTAACCACTTAAAAAACGTTATTGATGATTGCCAGAAAAAGTCTCCTAAGCTATTAAAACGGTTTATGGATAATATCATGCACCTCAAACCTTCTGTTGGTCCTCTTGGGCAAATCTTTACCGAAAACAGCGGCCCTTATCAGGGATCATTGAATTTGAAGCAGGCTGCGTTTTTGCCCTATGTGAATGCGGTAAGAATCCTTGCTATTAAAGAAGGAGTACTAGCCGCGTCAACTTTGGACCGGATTGATGAGCTCAGCAATGACGAGTTTTATCGGAATGAGCTGAGCGACTATAAGACCAGCTTTGCAAATCTGCTGCAATTTCGAATGTCTAATTTAAAGAGAATCCAAGATTACGATGATGTACATTACCTTCCCATTCAAAAGCTCAGCCGTGCGGAGAGAAAAGAAATGAAAACCATTCTGAAAAACGGGAAAAAGCTGCATCACTTTGTACAGGGAATCATTGAAAAGGGTGTTCATAAATGAAGTCGAATCCGTTCGTTCATTTTATAAGAGAAGTGCACGGAAAGTTTCAAACAAGCGTTTTTGGAACTGCTCAAAGCGGACAAAACTCCCAGCAAATTGCGTTTCTGCGCCAGCTTCAGCGAGAAATGAAAGCAGAGGAGGCGCTGTCGGTTCCATTAGACGATCTGAATGTGGTTGTCTTTGATATTGAGACAACCGGATTTTTCCCAGAGCAGGGAAACGAAATCATTGCTATCGGAGCAGTGAAGGTGAGCGGGTCCACGCTGAAGGAAGAGGAACGTTTCTACTCGCTTGTCAGACATGAAAATGGGATGTCCGATGAAATCCGTGAGTTAACGGGCATTAGTGATGAAGACTTAATGGATGCTCCTTTCCTTGAAGAGGCCATGATCGAATTTTATAAGTTCGTAAAAGGAGATACACTTGTTGCCCATCACTCTTCACATGAAAAAAACTTTATGCAGCATGCAAGCAGGAAATTGTTCCGTGCACCTTTTAAGCACCGGATTGTGGACACTTCTTTTTTATACCGCATCGCTGAACCGAATTTTGAGTATGTAAGACTTGAAGATTGGTGCGATCATAAGCAGATTCCTGTTATAGACCGTCATCATGCGTTAGGCGACGCCATCTTGACAGCAAAATTATGGTGTAAATATGTAGAGGATGTAAAAGGACTCGGCTGCAGAAACCTGAGGGATATTTATGAGCGGATTGCCATCCTATGATAAGAAACATTACTTCAGTAAAAGGAGTAATGTTTTTTGCATCGATGGTTCCATTTGTCTATTTTAGGGGTAAGGTAAATTATAGGCATTTTAAGTCAGGGGGGAAAATGGTTTGAAGCAGGCAATGTTAATTGTAAACCCATCTTCAGGAAAGGAAAAAGGGACTGAATATGCAGAGCACGCTTTAAAAACAATGAATAAAATGGGCTATGAAACAGAGATCCGTGAAACAAAAGGCGAGGGAGATGCTATGGAGTTTGCCCGGGAAGCCTGTGAAAGTAAGCTTGATTTTATCGCGGCAATGGGCGGGGACGGTACGATAAATGAAGCAATAAACGGAATTGCTGAACAGGAACATCGGCCTTTATTCGGTTTAATTCCACTCGGTACGGTGAATGATTTTGCCAGAGCGCTTAATATTCCGCTCGATCCTGAAGAGGCTATTTCCATTCTGGAGCAGCAGAACACAAGAAAAACGGACGTAGGAAAAATCAATGACCGATATTTTATTAATATAGTTGCTGTAGGTGCTTTAGCTGAAGCATCTTTCTCCACGCCTGTGGAGCAGAAAACAAAGCTTGGACCGCTTGCCTACATCATTGAAGGTGTAAAGAAAATGAAGGAAAAGCAGCCTTTTGAACTCAGGGTGCAATCAGATAATGTCGTCTGGGAGGGGGAGGCGCTGCTTATGCTTGTAGCACTGACAAACTCAGTCGGCGGATTCGAAACGATTGCCCCTGAAGCAGAGGTGAACGATGGCATGCTTCACGTCATGATTATTAAAGATATTGCCATGCCGCAATTTCTGCTGCTCCTGCCGAAGATCATAACGGGTGAACTGGGAAACAGCGAGCATGTTGAATACTTAAAAGTGCCAGTGATTGAAGCATCTTCAACTTATGAAATGATTGCGAACGTAGACGGTGACGAAGGGGATAAGCTTCCGATAAAAGTGGAAAATCTAAAGAGACACATTGAAATACTGGTCCCTAAAGAAGAATAGGAGGTTCATTATATGAATATAACAATTACTCAGCAAGCTAAAGACAAATTAAATGAAATACCGGATGATAAGATGATCCAGCTTTCTTTTGACCGAGGCAGCTGTGATATTGTGAATACGCTGTATGAAATAAAGGTCATTAATAAAAGAGAAACAGAAACGTATGAAAAAGTGATTACAACAGAAAAGCTGGATTTTATCGTTGATGATGACTTTGAAGATACATACGACAACGAGCTGACTATCGATTACGCGAACAATTTTTTTGTCTTTAAAAATAAGAATCAGACATTTAATAACAGAATAGGGATTCGATACGTTTAAAAGAAGTTATCTTTCCCTATGTAAACATTATAATTTAGTAAGGGGATTTCATTTGCAGAAGGAAATAAAAAAGAAGCTTGTGCGGATGCATCAGCTTCTTTTTATTTAGGAAAGAATATCAATTTCCGCACTATTAGGTCGGAGGCGCTTGCGCTTTTCTAATTTCACAATGTGTTTTGAACTGCTGCAAAAGGGAAAGTGCCAGTTTCTCAGTCAGCTTGCTCGATAGCTTGCCCATGATTTTTGCAAGCTTCGATAAATAGATGATCTCATAGGTTTGAGTGACCTGAGTGTCGCCCTGTACAACTTCAAGGTGATAGGTAATCACCATTTTAAATGCTTTGCTTTCAAGGGAATATGAATATGTTTCCGGTTCGGCAATCACACCATTTTTTCCGTGAAAAGAAGTTCGCATCGCACCTTCTTTTTGTACTTGAATAAATGATGCTCCTTCAATCTTCTCTGCTCTGGGCTGTTCATATTGGATCTTTTCTATTTCTTTTGTCCATGTCTTGCGAGCGGCCGGTGAGGAAAGCTGTTCAAAAACAAATTCAATCGGTGCGTGAATAACGACTTTATGCTTCAAGATAGATAATCCTCCCATTTCTTTGATTGAAGAGCTTCCTTCAATTTCATAAGTGCTGATGTTTCAATGGTTTTTATTTCTTCAATTAATCCTGCAAGATGCATAAACAGCTCCTTGCGTTCAGTCTCAGAAAACTGCAGCTGCTCGCTTGCTTCTGCTTTTTGACCAAGCAGATCAGCGTTCATTTGTTTATACTCTTCCAAGTTGAAATCTTGACTATCAGCAAAACTCTCAAGTGAATCTGGAGTCTCTAAGCCTTATCTTTCACAAATAGAGAATATCCAAACAAACAAATCTCCGCAGAAAAGCTTTATCAGCTTGCCATCGCGCTTGAAGTAACAATGGGACAGCTAATGGGGAAAGACGGGCAGGACGAAATTGAAAGGCTTTGTGATGAGGTGGCATCAGAGCTCTTGCTGCCGACAGCTGAATTTAAGCGTCAGATGGAGAAGCATGGCGAGAAACTTGCTTCCTTTAAGCCGCTCTCAAAATACTTTCGGTCATTAGAAGCTGTTGCAGTCAAATTTGCAGGCTGTGCACAAGATCAGAACCGGGCCATTTTAATGGTAACCGATTTTCATTCAGCAGGACGGAGAGACTTGGCTATTTCAGGTGTGATTCCTCTTTCAAATTGGGACATCTTCGTGCCGAAGGGACTTTCAATCGGAAAAGAGCGGCACCTGGCGGATTCTTTTTATAAAAATGCTCCTTTCGAGCAAACGATGCAATTGAGTCTTGGCCATTTGCAGGGAGAATATCTTGTGGAAACCTATCCGTCTAAATTTCAGCAGAGCGGGAAGCTGTATAACAAAGGATATATCCTGCTTTCAAAATAAAAAAGCTGATCTTCATACAGATCAGCTTTTTTGTCATTTAATCTACTCTATATTTTAAGTAACTGTAGTTCTCTGTCGGCTTCACTTCTATCGTTTTTCCATCTGCATCTTTAAGGATTTCAAACTCCTGATAAGTTTCTACCCAATATCCATCTTTCTCTTCTGATGCGATTTTCTTATCCTCGTACACTGTGAAAAGCGGCTGCTCCTTTGCCGCAGTCTCTGCTTCTTCTTCAGCAGCCATAGGAAAAGATCCTGTTTCGGTATTTTTTGCCTGAAAGGAATCTAAATAGGCCATCGTTCCAATCAGGAGAACGAGAAAAAAGAGAGTGAAGATTTGTGAACTTGTTTTAGACAGCAACACCAGCCGCTCCTTTCAAAAACATCTTAATTCATATGTACGCTCGTCTCACAGGAATATGTCCATTCTTAAAGGAGAATGATAAGGATAAAAAAGGAAGGTGATCAATATAGCACGACTGATTCTGCTTGCTGTACTGCTCAGTCTTTGTATCCCGCTGGAACAAACTGCTGCAGCAAAAGCACCTGAACTTAAGCTGTCGGATATCAATCAGAAAGAACATGAAATAAGACCGCCCTACGATCAGCCTATCGTCCTGAATTTCTGGGCATCCTGGTGCGGCCCCTGCAAAATGGAAGCACCTGATTTAGTGAAGCTTGCTGAGAAATATAAAGGTCAGGTGAAAATTTATGCGGTCAATATGACCAATCAGGATTCAGAAGAAGGAGCGTATATGTTCGCTAAAGACTATGGATTTTCATTTCCTGTTCTGCTTGATAAGAAAGGGGAAGCTTCAACCTTGTTTAGAGTGGCAGCGGTGCCTACCACTTTTTTTGTAGATGAGAATGGCGAAATTGTGAGTGTACTTACCGGGTATGGAGGGACGGAGCTGCTTGAGAAACGGGTCAGGGCATTAATAGCTCATTAATACGAAGGGACCGATCGTAACTGACCGGTCCTCCATTTTTAATTAAGCCCCAGCAATAGAACTAATCCGTACCCCGCAGCAGACAGCAGCACAGACCCTGTCAAACCGGCAATCAGCGGCTTAGAGCCAAGCTTTTTAAAAGTCTTTAAGTTTACGTTTAATCCAAGTCCAGCCATGGCCATTCCAATTAATAGATAGGAAAAAGAGACAAGGAAAGAGGCCGTTTCCTCTGAAGCAATTCCAGCTGTATTCAACCCGCTCATGAAAAGGAATCCTAGAATAAACCAAGGAATAGGCAGGGAAGAAGGAGCGCCTTCTGCCTTTTTTTCTCTAAAAAGGATTCCGACTATCAGAGCAGCGGGTACAAGCAGGGCGACACGGGTTAATTTTACGATAATGGCTAAATCTTCTGATTCGGTTCCTCCAATCGATGCCGCAGCTACGACATGTGCAACTTCATGCAGCGTTCCCCCGGAAAAAGCACCGAAACCATAGGGGGTTAGATTTATAAAAGAATATAAAAAGGTGTACAGCAGGGTAAAGGCAGTGCCTAAAATGGCAATGGTTCCTGCACTTACAGCAGTCTCCTCATCATTCGCCTTCACTAATGGGGCAATTGCCGCAACAGCTGCAGCCCCGCAAATTGCAGTTCCGCATGCGGTGAGTATACTGATTTTCTTATCCACTTTGAGAAAGCGGGAAAGAGCATATACCAGGGGCATGGTAAAGAGGATTACGATTAAGGAAAGGATAAACACGTTAAATCCAGCTTGATAAAGTACTGTCAGATTTAATCTCATTCCGAGAAAAATGATGCCGAGGCGCAATAGCTTTTTGCTTGAAAAAGAGGCTCCTGTAAGCACTGGTTCACTTATTCCGGCAGAAGCTCTCCACAACATTCCCAGAATCATGGCGATGATAAGGGGTCCTATAACGGAAAATAAGGAGAAACTTGCTAGATAAGAAGCAATAGCTGCAAATATGAATGTCAGCAAAATCCCTTGCATAAAATGCAACCGCTGATGTTTTAGCTTTGTTTGACTGTTCAACATGATGTACACTTCCTAAGCAATTTGTTCTTAAGATAACTTTATCAACTCCATAACTATTAGTAAAATAAATATAAATTATAATATTTATTAGCATTATTAATAATAGGATTCTTCAAAAGAAAAACCCCTGATTATAATCAGAGGGGTTCCGTTTACGGAAGGAAAAAAGTAAATAGCACTAAAAATAGCAGGCTCATTCGCATATGAATTAGACCTGTTATTTTTGTTGATATTACAAGGTTTTCAACCGTTTATGAACAGAAATAGATACCTATTTAGCAACAGGACAATAACTATTGTACATCATAAAATTAGTGTGCTAATTGGCTTGCGAATTCCCACTTTCTTTTATTGCCTGATGACTACTGACAGACAACGTTTAAGTGGGATTTATATAATATTATTATAAATAATAGATATTCCATTAAAGGGCAGTTTAACGGAGTAAGCAGATACTGAAGTTCTTCTGCATAAGGGCCAGATTGTTGAATAACACCTTTAAAGAAAATTAGATATCTATGTTAAAGTTTAAAAGAGATTATGAAGGTTGTTACTTAAACAAACGGGATAGTAAAATAATCATTTGAAAGGTCAAATTTTTTTGTTGTATCAAAAAGCTATGATTATAACAACTCAAACATTTAACTGTAACCCGCCTTCCAGTCTCCTAAATAAATGGTACAATATAAAACCTAATTTGACATTGACACAAAATTTATCTAAGTAGTGGTATAACTGCCGTTTCAATTCTCAATCAATTTCATCTACTACTAGTATATGAAATTGATTGGAGTGAATGTAAATGAATTCAGAATGTAAAATCGATTTATCGTTTCTAACATGGAATATATATCTAGGTACTGATTTTACGCCATTGATTAATGCGTCCCCAGAGCAAATTCCTGAACGGGTAACACAGGTCTTTAGGCTTTTTCTTGCGACAAATATCCCTATTCGAGCGAAGGCAATCGCTAGAGAAATCGAATCGGAAAAACCTGATTTTATTGGTTTGCAAGAAGCTGTTCGTTGGGTACTTATTATTCCAACCTTCGGAACTGTTACCTATGACTTTATAGATATACTATTAGAAGAGTTAGAGGAAAGGGGTTTGAACTACGAAGTAGCAGCTCAAAACAAGGGCTTTGAGGGGGAACTTCCAGACAGCAATGGAAACTTAGTTCGATTTTTAGACAAGGATGTAATATTGGTTCGAAAAGATAAAGGTTTTAAGGTAAAAAGACGTCATGAAGCTAATTTCCAAACAAACCTAACTGTGCCTATAGGAGGACAACTTTTAACAATACTTCGAGGTTGGTCCTGTATAGATGTTAAGAAAGATGGATATGTTTTTAGGATGATAAATACACATTTGGAGCCAGCTGTTGAAGCAATACGGAATGCTCAAGCAAATGAAATTCTTCAGGGGCCTGCAAATACACTTTTACCTGTGATTATTACGGGAGATTTGAACGCCCCCCCTAATAGCACTACTTATAATTTATTCATTAATGAAGGCTTTCATGATGTATGGAGTCAAGTTGGTAAAGGACAAGGGTTTACTGCTCTTCAGAATCCTGATCTATTAAACGCAGTTTCACTGTTGAACCGAAGAATAGATTATATTTTATTTAAAAACGGCTGGAAACCAATTGAAGCAGAATTAGTAGGAGAATCTCAGAAAGACCGAACAAAAACAGGGCTTTGGCCATCCGACCACGCAGGAGTATCAGCAAGGTTAAAATTAGAGGATGAGGATCATCATGATCATCACCACGATGAGAGCAGCAGATAAAAATTGCATAATAATGAAATTGTTACTTATTAAAGAGACGCTATTTTCTAGTCGGTAAAGTGTAGCTTCCATATGTTATATTCGCATCCCAAGAAACCGTTAAGACATATTTTCTTATTCAACTAAAGGGTGGTCGTTATTTGAAGAAAAATAAGTTTATTTACATCCGTGTTTCTATTTTCGTTATTCCATTATAGGGCACTTTTCTTCGATAAGACAATATAAATGATATTCAACAATCGGGGGCTTTAATTAAATAAGTGTCACAAAAAATAGAAAAAGCCTTCCGTTAGGAGGGCTTTTATGTGATCCGATGCTCAAAAGAAGAAATCCCCAAATTGAAGGAATCATTTACCAAAAGGTGATGACCTTATATAATTTAGGAGAATGTGGTTTTATATGAGAGAAGAAAATATCACCTTTGGAGGCACATTATTTGGAGAGAAATTCGTATTTTAATAAGAAATTCTTTGTATCTTTGTTATCAATCTTGATTTCAATACTGATCTTACCATTTGCACTAGGTATAGAAAATCTAGGAATGAATTTCAGTGATTATTTAAGTGCAGCAATGATTTTTAGTATTTTTGCGACTCCTTATATGGTTTTTTTTGGAGTATCAGTTAACGTGCTAGCAGGTTATCTAATTAAAAAATTAAGCAGATATAAAATTCTAACAAACTTCTTCATTCACACCATTCCAGCTTTGATTATTAGCTTAATGCTATTTGCTGATGCACCTGGCTTCATTGGCCTTACTGTATTAGTTGCATCAATTTTCTTCGTTGTAGACACACTTATCATTTACGAGGTAAATCAACCTTACAAGAAAGTGTTAGTATGTTTTGTTCCACTTATCATTTATATACTCTTATTGATTCCGGGAATTATAGGGCATATAGAAAATGCTAAAATACAACAGGCTGGCACTCCATCGGTTGAACTTACGGTAAACAAAAAAACTGCAACACTTATTCCTAGCTCCTGTTGGGACAGTGGTGGCAGCGAGGGATGCACCGGAGATACTGAACCCTATTTCTTGCCTACTGATGATGTTGGGATTGTTGAGTTTCAAGTGGATGATAAAGCAAATGTACATATCAATTTAAAAGATAATGACCAAACATATGAGATCGAGGTTTATTATCTCAAAGAAGAAAAAACGAAAAAAATAACGGCTAAAAAGAATAGCTTTGCCTTACCTAAAGACATTCAAGAACAAGTAGTTAAAGTAAACGTGAGAATGAAAAATACCCAGATGTTATCTTTCTCTTTAGGAATAAGGAATGGTAATAACGCCCACGGAGAGTGATAAGGATGAAATACTATTGTTCCACAATCGGGGGCTTTTCAGGAATAAAAGTACAGCCAACATACAGTAAAACGATCTTCCGCAATCAGGCGCAAGAATGGAAAAGTGACCAAAGGAGAATACACTAACCCTAGATAAGAATCCATTTTGATCAATCTTTTTTTTAAAAATGGATTCTTCTTATTTACCGTAAAATATGAGTTTTTGTGAAGTTATTTTTCTTCGGAAAACAGAAAAATGACGGCTCAACTTTTCTTTAAGTGATCATCACTACATGGAAATCATTCTTTATTTAGTTTCATATAATTCACGATCATTTAAAGATTGAACATGACGATGGTTGTCAGGGAAGATTTGCTGGAATGCCTGAATTTGTTCTTTCGACATTTCAATCGGCTGCTCAAATATGATCCATTTCACTTCTTCTGTACAAGGAGGAGTTGTTAACGATCCATTATAATGAAAAGACGTTTGTTCTTGAGGGAGTATACCCTGTAAATCGACCGGTTCTTTTACGGAAATATCTTCTCCTGTTTCTTCCTTCGGTAATACATCCCAAATAGATGCAAGTTTTTCATTTTTTTTACCCTCTTGTATCATCACTCCAAGGACGGTAATCTTTCCATTCGCGTCTTTATGTACAAGGTGTAGCTCCATATCATAATTTTGGCCATTAAATTGATGTTCACTCGGAGTATGGAAATGAAATTGAGCGAGATTGTACTTATTTCCTTCAACTAAAATACTGTTGCTTTCTGTTGTGGCATTAGCCTGCACGGTATGACCGTTGTTTACAAGTGTAAAAGGTGTAGGCTCATATTGAATCTGAATGTTTTCTATTTTTTTATCGGTTATTACCTGTGAAAATTCAATATTAATTGGAGATTGTTCACTTCCGTTGACACATGTTGAGTTCGCTTGGTCCAATTCTCCCCAGTGTTCAGGTCCTGTTTCCCCTTCATAGGACCAATGAGCAGTCTGTGTACTTTGAGCCTCTTTTCCTTCACTTTCATCTGTATTAGGTATTTCTATAGTTTTCTCCGAGCAAGCTCCTAATGAAAAGCTTAAAGAAACAGCTAAAAATGGATATACGAATTTCTTCCGCATGTTTTATAAATCTCCCTTTTCTAATTTTTTAGTATTCATATAAAATAAATACTAAAAAACAAATAACAACAAAACATTATTTTCCAGATGGCGTTTACATTATGAAATTAGGGGAAACGGACTACCGATTGACGAGTGAAAAGAACCATTATGTTAAATATTTGTGATACTGACTTGTTTATATTTAAAGATAATAGGAGAAAAAGTTGAGTTAATTGGAGACTGTGTAACTTTAATGAAAGGACATCTGCTTTATTAGTTGATATTCCACAATCGGGCCATTTAATGGAATAAGGATTGAATATTATTTTTATAAATAAGATTATGAAGTAATGTACTTAAAGTAACGGGACAGGATAGGTCATATTCGAACTGTGCAATAAATAGTAAACCATGAGAATAGAAAAATGATATTTAAATCTAATTATTGGGTTTTTATGGTAAAATAAAATAACTTTAAATCATATGTAGAAGAAATGGAACAATTCCTTATAAACATTGAAAAACAATATGAGAATGATGAGTATCAAGACGAGGATAGTCATTTTATGCAAAGTATAGCTGTGTGATTAATATGGAACAACAAGCAACCACCTAATATTAATAGAGGAGAGGAATGCCTTATGAAAATACGTAGTCAAATTACATTTGCAAGTCTGGCCCTATTAATAACTGGAATTTCCCTGCTATACACATCGCCAACCTCAATTGTAAAAGTAGAGCCCACTCAAAATGTATCTAGTTCGTTACAAACAAGCACTCAACGAGATCATAATTCCGTCAAGCAAGCAATGCGGGATACATTGCAACTTGGATTCCCAGGGATACTTGCTAAAACTTCTGAGGATGGAAAAACGTGGGGTTATGCCGCTGGGGTAGCGAATCTGAGCACCAAGAAACCAATGAAAACAGATTTTCGCTTTCGCATTGGCAGCGTGACGAAGACGTTCACCGCAACGGTTGTACTTCAATTAGCTGGAGAGAACCGCTTGAATCTAGACGACTCCATCGAAAAGTGGTTGCCTGGTGTCATTCAAGGAAACGGATATAATGGTAAACAGATTACCATCCGGCAGATATTGAACCATACAAGTGGTATCGCTGAATACTCAAGGTCAAAAGACGCTGATTTTATGGATACAAAAAAATCGTATTCGGCTGAAGAACTAGTGAAGATGGGGATTTCTCTGCCCCCAGACTTTGTCCCAGGAAAGGGCTGGTCTTATTCAAACACAGGATACGTATTACTGGGTATTCTTATTGAAAAAGTAACCGGAAACAGCTACGCGGAAGAGATTGAAAATCGGATTATTGAACCGCTTGAATTGTCGGATACATTCCTACCTGGCAATTCAAGCGTTATTCCAGGCACCGAGCATGCTCGGGGGTATTCCCAACCAGACGAAGCAAGTGAGATAAAAGACGTTACTTATTATAACCCAAGTGCAGGTAGCTCGGCTGGAGATATGATTTCTACTGCTGACGACTTAAATAAATTCTTCTCTTCCTTGCTCGGTGGCAAATTACTGAAGGAACAGCAACTAAAACAAATGCTTACTACAGTTCCTACAGGAAGAGCAGGAATTGATGGATATGGTCTTGGAATCTTTGAAACTAAGCTTTCAAACGGTGTCTCGATATGGGGACACACAGGTGGCATTCTAGGGTTTTCTACTATTGCTGGAGGTACACTTGGAGGCAAGCATACGTTGGTCGTCAGTTTGAACAGTTTGGGTAGAGATAACAGTCCTAATCCTTTTAAAAATATTTTACTTGCTGAATTTAGCAAGTAGGCAAAAAGGAAAAACGGAAAAAATTTGTCATAGTAGTTAAAAATATACCTTTCTGTTTCAAAAGCCCCAACTTACTTTTAAAAACAGTTAGCTATTAAGCAAGAAAAAGTTAACTCCTTCTCAAAATAACGGTTAATGCATTAAATCCAGGTCCAACTGTTACAGGGTGGATGACAGAGGAAATAAAAAATGAATTAACACCGATGTTTCCTTTCGGTAGAATAGGAAAACCGAGAGATGTTGCAAAAACTATTAAATTTCTAATGAGCGATGAAGCATTGGATTACAGGTCAGATTATTCATTTAGAAGGTGGATTTAAAAGGTAAATTAAACAAAAAAGGCTTTGGTTCTAGAACCTTTTTGTGTATTAAATTCCAAGGATAGATAGCGCTTTAATGAAGTAACTAAAGCCTAATTTCTCGGTGCTAAAAGCGAGAAATTAGGCTTTTTTATATTTGGATATCCTTACCATTGTTAATCCGTATTTTCCTGATGTTACTTCCTTAGCGTAAGAAAAATCGGCTTTTTTTTATCCTGAATTTCTCTTAGCGTATGTTTTCCGCGTTTTGTTGGTAGGACCCCTTGAATAGGATATACATCATACTTTTGCCTAATTAGAATATAATGGTAGTAAAAAGATATTAAAGATACTGGAGGGGTTTTATGAAGCTAGTAGGGCAACAAATTTATCTTCGACTTTACAAAACTTCTGACGCCGGTGAGTTAGCTAACTTACATACTAGAAATCGCGAATTTTTTCAACGAGTTAGCCCATTACTCCCAGAAGCCTTTTATACAGAAGAACATCAAAAAATACGCATTGAACAGGCATTAAAAAAGACAGATGAAGGGCAATTATATGCTTTTGGAATCTTTTTAAAAGCAACTGATAAACTTATCGGAGACATTTCATTAACTCAAATTGCTAGGGGAGACCTCCAAAGCTGTTATACGGGATTTACTTTAGATAAGGAGTATAATGCAAAGGGCTATACAACAGAAGCTCTTCAACTTATTGTAGACTTTGCTTTTAGAGAATTAAAACTACATAGAATTGAAGCAGGAGCTATGCCTGACAATATAGCATCTATTCGTGTATTAGAAAAAGTAGGGTTTAAAAAAGAAGGTATAGCTAAAGAAAATCTAAAGATTAATGGCAAATGGACAGATCATCAAGTATTAGCTATCATCAACAGCTTGGATGTGTAAGCTCATTTCACTTCCGATAATATTATGTAAACGGAAACGCAGTCTCGCGCAAGACTGCCTGGTACAATTTTTAAAATTGTACCACCACTACTTCAAGAAAAGTACGTAGCGGTAAAATTGTATATTGTACGAGGGATTTGGTACTTATCTAAGGAGTTGCTTGGCAACTCTCGAAAACATAAATAGACAGCCCTTCAGCCTGACAACTAGGGACAGTCTATCTCTGATTCATTAGCCAATCCCGTTAGTTTTGAATATTAATATTCAAAATTCGGGAATAGACCACCCTTGAGCCACGAACTCATAGGTAAGTCTATTTTATCGAATGTTAAATCAGGATGATTGGTATACAGTTAGCAAAACGATGAAATGCTCAGTTTGTAGGGATAATGAAGCTTTCAAGGTTTATCAAAGTAAAAGCTTAGAAGAATTAAGAACATTAATTGGTGAAAGGCTTATGAACGAGTTTTTCCTCCTTCCGGAAGATTTAATGGCTGGGGGTTTAAGAATTTCGAGAAAACTAACGATGTTACTTCGAAGGCAAAAGAAGCCGCAATGACATATACAAAAATGTTTTTAGCAGGTGAACTTTACAACTTGCTAATTATTGGAAACCCTGGAACAGGAAAAAGTTATTTATGTGCTGGGACTATAAAAGAAGTAAAAGAAAAAGGAATTTCCGTAGGTTTTTTAACTACAGGTCAGTTGCTATCAATGTTTAAGACAACCTACAGAAAAGGAGCTGCTAAATCTGAAGAAGATATTTTTAGAGATATTAAAAGAATAGGTCTTCTAGTCCTGGATGATGTTGGCTCAGAGGCAATCGGGGGAAATGACGATTGGAGAAAAGGAATGTTATTTCAGATTGTATGCGACGGCGCCTATTTGTTTACTGAACGAGCAATTTAATGGAGAAATGCCCCCCCCTTGTGCGTCAAGGGGGGGGCTGGGATCAGGTTCCTCTAAGAACCAGTATATCTATAAAAAATTAAATGTGGTATACGACTATATTTATGATTTCAATTTATCTTTGAAGTCCAGGATATTGCCAGATTCCAGAAGTTCTAAGTAAATCACGGTAGATAACCAAAATTTCATCGTTCGATACTTTGTGTGCTTCCTCTATGGATGGATAATCCAAATAGACAACATTTGTGAAGTTTCGGTCATTGTTTTGTCCATTCATTTTATCATAAAAATCGGTGGCTTCTTTAAATGCCGTTAACGCTCTTCTCATGTGGCTTGCACTTGTCACAAGCGTCACATCTTTTAATCCCTCTTTTTCAAGCAAAGCGGTTGAGAAAAGAGCATTTTCAACAGTATCTGTTGACTTGTTTTCGAGAATAATTCTATCTTTTTCAATTCCTTGAGAGATCAACCAGTTACTCATTGCATCAGCTTCGGTAACTCCTTGTTTAGGAACTCCACCAGTTACAACGATCTTTGAATTTGGATATTGTTTCGCAATAGCAAGTCCTGCTTTTAAACGTTCAAGAAGAGGCTGTCGCATTGAACCATCATCGGCAAGAGCGTAACCAAGTATAACAATTGCATGATCTTCTTGTGGTAAATTAGCTGGAACTGCCGTGTTTAGTTTTTCGTTTATAATACCATCTGTTGTTTCTAATTTTTGGAGATATTCATTTGCTTTTCTAGAATCTATCTGCCTTAAATTTGAAATGGAGCTTTTATATGAAGAATCGTCTCCATTTGCTTTAGAGTAAGCGCCGTAAAGTAGATTTGCATTAAAATTATTTGGCTCCAAATTTAATATCTGTTTATATGTTTGTAAAGCTTCTGAAGTTTTTTTTTGGATGATTTGTGTTGATGCAAGTGAAAATTTCAGATCAAGATTGTAAGGATCTAATAGTGTGGCTTCTTTAAATGCATTTTCAACCACATCATATTTTCCTTTAAGAGTGATTCCCTTAAAAATCTCTTTTTCTGCTTGTTGAATGTCTCCACCATTCCAGTAATAATACATGGCGATTTTTTTATATTCATTGATTCTATCAGATGTAGGCTCATCATTTCTTATAGAGCTTACATTAATACTTTCCGATGTTGTCGCAGCTGTTGGTACTGACGTTGTTGCATAAGCTGTTGCAAAAGTTACTGTAGACACAGTGACAGCTAAAGCTAAACCTAGTTTCTTTTTTAAGTTTTTCATTGATGTCCTCCTCATTGATGTATAAACAAATGTTTTTAGGTATTACCGAAGTATAGTAACCATTTCAGTAACAATAATTAGGGTAGCATTTTTCTATTTACCTATTGTGAAGTTGAGGTAAATATCTTGTAAATAGGCAAGGTAAAGATAACCAAGAACCTTAGAAGAATAAAGATAAGGAAATACCGAGTTGGCAGCTTGCAATTTCCTTTGTCTTTTGAGTTAAATAATTGCAGAGAAAAATGGGGCAGGATAATGGAAAGATTAAGCACTCATAAACGTCTATATAACGAGTACACAAAGGGGAGCGTTACGAAATACCGAAACGTATAGATGGAGAATTTTATAATTATAATAAGGTGTAGGAAAATGCAAAAAATACTATAGGTTCGTAGATCGTTAGAATGATGGAGATTAATACGTACCGTCCGTATGCATTGCTATCAAGCAAAGTATAAATATTGCAAGTACTATATCTCATGTTTTTCTTTGATAAATGAGAAAAAGCCATCCTTTCCAGGTTATAGGAAAAGGATAGCTATTCTCAATGGGTATTAAACTGGGATAACTTTTTTCTATTTTTAAGCATTATTATGTTTGAGTAATGTAGGTGTTTATTTGGTAACTGATTACTT
This sequence comes from Metabacillus hrfriensis, assembly GCF_030127205.1. Lineage (NCBI taxonomy): Bacteria > Bacillati > Bacillota > Bacilli > Caryophanales > Bacillaceae > Metabacillus > Metabacillus hrfriensis. The sequence goes on along the minus strand of NZ_CP126116.1, from coordinate 4,531,389 downwards.
TACTCTTGAAATTGCTACCACAGATGGTCTAGGTATATCTCCAAATGGCCACCTGCTGGTTGGGTTATTAACATCTTTACTTTCTTCACCAGGATGTTGGACAGACATAAATAATGTTTCTCCATCAGGGGCTAACCATGTTCAACAATCGGGCCAGATTGTTGAATAACTCATTATCAAAATAAATGGATATTAAAGAAGAGATTGTGAAGAAATGTACTTAAACTAAAAGAGCAGGATAGTGTAACAAAAATTCGATTTCTTTTTATAAGAAGTCGAATTTTTTGTGCTTAAATATGGTATTCCTTTTGAAAGTTTATAACCCTAACAAAAAAATGTAAAAAAATAAAATGTAATGTTGACATTACATTTCTTTCAGGATAATATTAATTTATGTAATGTATACGTTACATTTTGGGAAGGGTGTAAACAATGAAGCATGGTGTTAGAAATTCAGTCAAAGAGTTTAGAAAAGAAAAAGGTATTACACAAGACCAATTAGCCGAAAGTATCTCGGTGACGAGACAAACTATTATAGCTATTGAAAAACAACGTTATGAACCATCTATTGGAACAGCAATTAAATTAGCGACTGTGTTAGATTGTTCGCTTGATAAATTATTTTGGATTGAAGGAGATGTGTAAAATGAATGTTTCGTATAAGGCTAATTTTATTTTAAGAATGGGAATCCCCCTGTTTTTATTTGCAAGCTATTTCTTCTTATCACATTCTAAGTTAACCCTAATTATTGCCATTTTTTCATCTATTCAAGTCATTGCTTATGGTTTGAATATACATAGAAAAGGTAAATGGAATAAAATTAATCTACAACATGACCAACGTACTCGATATCACACATTATTTGCTGGGAATATCATGTATTTAATTACAATCTTTATATTATTTATTGGTGCGATTCTGATTCAAAACTCGATTATTTCTATAACATATCCAAAGCTCATAGGATATACTATTTTCATTACCTTGATTTTAAGGTGGATAATACGAGATTACCTAAATAACCAAGTTGAAACCGAAAATTAAGTGAGTTAAGTTGGAAATTATTATGAAATACCTATGTTGAATATAGAGATTGTGAATTATTACACTTAAACTAAAGGGTGCTAGAATTCAATAAGTGTGAGCCAGCTTCAACAGCTTGGATCTTCCGCAATCGGGCGCTTTTATGGAGTAACGAAAAAGCCCAATTTCTCATTTATATCACTGAGAGATTGGGATTTTATTCGAATTAACTTGAAACTGTTTTACTTAAAACAAGATGATCACAATAGACAGAATAAGCATAGCTAAAGCGTTAAGTGCCATTATCGGTTTATGCTTGGCTCTGACGAAGTGAGCGTGTATTGCACCAAGCATTAGAAAGGTAAATAGGACTCCTGAAAATTTTAAGAATTCCGGAATCCAAAATGCAATAACCAATCCAATCACACCGACTAGCTCTAACAAGGTAGTTACATTCATGAACCACATTGGATAACGATATTCATTCCAATGGTGAACCATTGATTTAGTACGTAACAATTTCATAGAAATTGACATTGCAAAGATACAGATTAAAATAATTTGAATGGTTACGATTACTGAATCCACGTTGTTTCCCCCTTTAGTATAATAGATGTGTTGCATTACATAGAATGATAAGCTTTCTATTCCCCCAAAAATGTAGTTTAGACTACAATGATAGGAGAACTTCATGGATAAGATTAAATATTTATCGAGAATACAGCTGTTTAGTGAGTTGGAAATAGAAGAATTAAAAAAAATTGAACCTGTCACTCCCATGAAAGTCATAAAAAAAGGAACAATTATTACTTCTCCACACATGGATCAAAAGATCTTGTATTTAATCAAATCTGGTAATGTTCGTTTATATAAATTATCTGAAGGTGGGAAAGAGTTTACGATTGATATATTAGGAACTGGTCATGTATTTGGAGAGATTGGTTCATTTACAACAGGATCAGAAAATATGTACGCGGAAACATGGGAAGATTCCATTATTTGCACGATAGATAAAAATCAATTTGAAAAAATAATACATGATCGGCCTAGTGTTTCCTTGAAGTTTATCGAAATGGTATCAAACCGTTTAAAGGAAGTAGAGGAGCTATTGGAATATATGGCATACAGTAGTGTGCGAAAGCGCCTATTATATTTATTGCATAAACTAGCAGTAAAGTTTGGGGGAGAATTGCCTAGTAGCAATCCGAAGGAGGTAGATTGGATTCAACTCGAAATTCCAATAACACATCATGAAATAGCAATGATGATAGGCAGTATTCGTGAAACAGTGACATCACTACTAAATGATTTGACTAAAGAAGGCATTGTTCGTAAGGTAGGGAACCGAAAACCGATTAAGATTCATTTTGCTCTTTTGAAAAGGGCATTAGAAGAGGAATGATAAAAATATTGGTTATTGTGCAGTTACGTGAACGGCTTTAGGATTTTAAAAAGTAGTCAGGGTTTTTATGTTTTTAAAAGGTGAATAGCATAAACAAAGCCTGGCGAAGTCTGCTGGATCCTCTTTTGGTTATGCGGTTCATAATGGCTCTGAATTTGCCAGATTCAAAGACACTTGGGTCCACTCCAGCGAACGCCACAAGTTTTTGGGGAGCACTGAATCGTTCAATTTCCCCAATTTCGGAGATAATCGTTGCAGCGCTTTTTCTCCAATGCCGGGAATTGATTGAATGATTTCATATTCCTCTACTTCTTTAGCGAGAGCATCTATTTCAGCTGCCAACTTAGATAGATGCTCTTTGTACTGAAGAAGCAGATCAATGTACATATGCAGGCTTAGAATATGGCTGTGGTAAAGGGCTTTCTGAAACGGATTTCGGATCGCAGCCTCTTTAAGCTGTGTGGCTTTTTCTTTCGCCCACTTTTTAGACCGGCTATTACATAATTCAGCTATAGTGCCCATCCGGCGGTCACACTAGATATGGATACAGCATTTAAATCCCTGAAAAAGTACTTAGATCTCGACATTGAATCTGTGGTTCGTTACCACGGAGGATTAAGTAAGGTAAATATAATGATCAGATTCAAAAAGTAATTTCATATTAAATTTTCAACTATCGGGCGCTTTTCTGAAATGGAAAGCGTCTTTCTTCATGAAAAGGGCCAGATTGTTGAATAAAAAAGAAGTTTTTTAACAGGGGTGTTTTGTTATATCTTTAATTCGAATTAAAGATATAACAAAATTTTATAGCGATCTTACTTTACATTCTTGTGATAAGATTGCATAGTAATTTACTATAAAGTATTCATATTGATAGGATATTCTTATCAGAAGGAGAGTGGGGATTGTGAGTGAAACCTGTGTTCCGACTGGCGTAGAACTAAAAAACACTGGTTTTGGATATACGTTATCCTTAATAGGTGGTAAATATAAAATGATTATTTTGTATTGGTTGTCTGAAAATAAGGTTATGAGATTCAATGAGCTGAAGCGATGTATTGGACTATTTCCTTTAAAACACTAAGTGTTATGTTAAAACAGCTTGAGGAAGATGGTCTAATTATACGCAAAGAATTTCCCCAAATACCTCCAAAAGTTGAATATTCATTATCTGAACGTGGTTGTTCACTTATTCCATTGTTAGATATGATGTGCGATTGGGGAGAGAAAAATAATTTTCAAGCTCTAGAAAATGTAACAAAATAGGCATAGTAAAAAGGAAGTACCTTCTTGTTTAGGAGGTACTTCTTATTTTAACTTTTATAAAAGTTACCCATTACATATTATCAATGAAATTTAAATAATCTTGAGTGCTTTTTTCTATTTTACTTACAGATGGCTCAAATTCTGCTCCATAAAACGCAAAGAACGAACGATAATCTGCATTACAATAGATGGCTGTCGTCTCAAACGGACGCAGCACTTGTTCTAGTGTATAATGGTATCTTCCAGCTTCACTATAATCCACATTTTTGATCCCGGCAGATATCCCTAAAGCAACTTTTCGATTCTTTAATTTATCTCCTTTTGAACCATAAGCCCATCCATAAAGGAAAACATCATCCAGCCACTTTTTTAAGAGAGGAGGACAGTTGAACCAATATACAGGAAATTGGAAAACAAGGTTTCCGTGTTTTTCAACCAATTTTCGTTCTTTTTCCACATCTATGTTCTCATCAGGATAAACCTTATACAATTCGTGCACAGTATATTTTTCTGGATATTTTTTTAATTCTTCTACCCATCGCTTATTAACAACAGATGTTTCTAAGCTTGGGTGTGTTAGGATAACAAGAGTTTTCAATGTTTCTTCCTCCTTAAGCTGATTTCATTTTTATTGTAAAGCCCAAGCTGAAAATATGTAAGTACACACTTTTATTACAGGTACTTACATAAAGGTAAGTGTTAAATCAGTCATAAAAAATTTTTTCTATAAGGGAGGACCAGCGAACCTATTATCCGCAAAGTAGAATAGCTGCATTCTCAGGTCACCATACGTAATGTGAAAAGATCGTGTACTAAGTCATTATAATTATTCAAGAAAAGGGCGCGTTTGTGTAATAAGCTCCGTTTATTAGAAGAAAAACACCCTGGGTACCAAAAAAAGTGCCGAATGGGTGCCAATATCGATATTATTTTATATTGTTGAGTGAATATTCTAGTAGGGAACAAACGTTTCGTTGTGTGTTTTAATTAAGGTTAGATTGTATGATGTTCTCATGTAAAACTCCACAATCTATGGGCGGCATGATGTAATAAAGTGATTTTAATCCCTTATATATCAGGGGGGTATACCACTTTAAATAACATTTCAATTAGAAATGCAAAAATCGAGGATGTATCCAAAAAATTGTATAACTTTTGTGAAGTACCCTTTTTCACTATTTTCTTATGGGTAACATCAGATAATCCATACAGATAATTATTAAGTTCAGTCACGGTTGTTATTAACTATTAGAGCGAGGACAAGGTGAAAGGTGAATTGATTAAGAAACAAGGTAATAAATCGAAGTTGTTAAATTACAAATGGTGTTAGTTGATTATATAAACAGCTTTTAAAAAAAGAAACATATAGTCCTTCTCTATTCCATTATAGGGCCATTTTGGCTGACCTTATAATACGATCGGGGGCGATTGCAGCATAATGTGATCGTCCTTACTTATCAAAAAGTTGGGTCAGAAAATGTCTAAGAAAGTGAGGTTGTTATGAGAGATAAAGCTTCTGCTGTTCTTATGGGGGTAGCATCAGGAAAATGCGGATATACAACGTTAAATAAACCGCATTGCACCGTTAACAGATTGTACAAGATGCAAAATAAAGTTCTTAAAGGGGTACCACCAACCATTTATCACATTTCCCACGCTAAGGATAAAACCTTTGATGAATAAGAGTGTTTCCCTTTAACGACCAGTGTTGTGGAACTTATTTTGTTTAAGCTCTTGGGAGCTTAACGTTTTTCTGCGAAAATTGTGCTAAAACTGCTGTCAATGCCTTCGATAAACAAAGGTATAGCATAGACGATGTCCACTTCGGAAAAGTCGTGTTTTAAATTCATATCCTCAATAATCAATATAAAATGGCCATCCATCCGGCCTTTCCCTAGAATGATTTGATGAAAAAGGATGCCTTCATCCAACCTTTGTGCGGCTGAGGCGGAAGGGAAGTCAATGCCTATGGCGCGCAATGAATCAAATACCATTAAGTACTTAGCTGCAGATGCTGAAAAACCCGGGTTACGATTGCCGTAGCGAACCGGATCCGAATCGCGGATATTCCCGAATCCTGTACGTACAAGCAACAGATCTGAGCCAGCGATCTGGTTCGCAAAAGACTCCAGATCTTCTTTTGTGATCAGTTCATCATCCGTTTTGGGAATGTCGAGGATCGTCATACGGGTAAAGACAAAATAATCAATGGGCAGTTCGCTGAGCTTTTTACCTTGCGGATTGAAGTGCCACGGACCGTCAATGTGCGTGCCATTATGATTAATGGTCGTTATGAAAAATTGATTGAACAGATCGCCCTTTTGTATACTGAATTGTTGCCGGATCTCAACCGGGGGATTGTCTCTATACACTGGCGTATGCACGCTCAACGGATAGGACAGGACCAATCGCTTCATATTTCGTCGCTCTCCTTTTTCTAATATTTTTCTATAATGCCGCTAAAAAACGCTTCGCCTGGCCTACGGCGGTATGAATCAGCTGTCAGGCAAAAAACAGGGCTTAGGACTATCATATTATTGAATCGTTTATTCGTGTTTGTTTATATTCAACCTTTGTTAATGAATACAAAAGGGGTACAATCTCAATGATCAGGTAATCTGACAATTAGGGGTATCGTCAGGAAAGTGCAGAGTTACAACGGTTAGATATTTGGTACAGATTAAAATTAGTCAACCGGCTACGAAATTCGGGGAAGATTTTTTGTGGACCAGTTTGATGCAGATTAGAAAATGAAAAATGAATGTCTTCAAAAATCAGGGGCTATTGCAGCACAAAATGTTCATACCTTTTAGCCATTAGCAATGAAATATAGGAACGGGGAAATGAAATGCTTAAACGGAAATATGGTGACCACAGAGACTGGAAACGTGTAGTCAAGGGCCATATTCTTGAATAACAAAAGCAAGCATTACATCGATTTTTTTACATATAATTCCATGTTGACATTTGAATATAGGGAGGAAATATGTGTAATGATTGATGAAAAATTACAAAAGGATGTCATTGTTGTTGGTGGAGGACCAGCAGGTATGATGCTGGGCTTATTACTGGCTAAGGTTGGTGTTCAAGTAATCGTCTTGGAGAGCCACGATAATTTTGATCGTGAATACCGTGGAGAAGTGCTTCAGCCTCGTTTTATTCAATTGCTTAATCAATTGAAATTACGCGAGTATATCGAACAATTGCCTCATTCTAAGCTAAAGAAAGGTGCTTTTTATCATTATGATAAAAAGAAAGGTGACTTTGATTTTACTTCCATGATTGCAGAAGCACCTTATGCTCTCTGGATTCCTCAGCCTATTTTACTTCAAGCACTGTACAAAAAAGCAAAGGAATATCCAACGTTTGATATGATGTTTCATGCCCCGGTAAAAAAACTGCTCGAGAAGGATGGAACAGTAACAGGAGTGGTTGTTGATGGGGAAAATAAAGAGCTGCTTGAAATTCAGGCGAAAATAGTAGTCGGAGCTGATGGACGGTTTTCCACGATTCGTCGTTTAGGTGGTTTTGAATTAGAATATCAACATTATCCTGGTGATCTAATCTGGTTCAGTGTAAAACGGCCTTCTCATTGGGGAGAAGAATTACGATTTAAAATCACAGAGGGATACAGCTATATAACACTGCCGAAATACCCTAATTTACTTCAAGTAGGCATTGCTTTACCACGGGGTGAATGGAAAGAAACACAGCGTCAAGGGATAGAAAATTTTCGTCAGGAAATTATGCATGCTAACAAAGGATTTGATGAATTTGCTGAATCTTTGGTTGACTTTAAACCATTTGTACCGCTTCAAGCTAAAAATCATATGGTTAAAACGTGGGCAAAGAATGGCTGCATGCTGATCGGTGATGCTGCTCATTGTTCATCTCCTGTAGGAGCAATAGGAGTTTCTTTAGCAGTAACGACAGCAGTTGTGGCGGCTGATGTTATTTGGGATGCGCTACAAAAATGTGATGTCTCAGCTAAAGTTCTCTGTAGAGTCCAAGAAATTCGAAGTGAGGAGATTGAGGAAATTCACCAAATTCAAGAGCGAATGGGAAATTTGTTTTTTACTTCGTCAAAATTTGTGAAAGGGATCCGACCATACATCGTATCTGCTGCTTTCAAGACTCCCCTTTTTTCGATGATCCAGAAGAAGCTATTTGTCATGAAAAATCCTATAGGCATTAACCCTGCATTTATTTTCAATGAAGAATAATTTTGTTCTTGCTGTCTCAAGATTATCTTGATGATGAAAATAAAAATTGGCTGCAAAAAGCAATACAATCACAAGAGCCAGAACATAATTGGCTGCAATAATTAACATAATCTTGTTCAACAAACGGGCGCTTATCTGTAATAAGGTAAGTGTCCTTTTTAATGGAATAAAAGATTGAGTTAATCACCTAATTTTGAAATAATTGGTATTAAGCAATCGGGCAGTTTAATGGAATAAGTATTATCTTATAATTGGATAAAATGTATAATAAAGTAAGAGGTGACCCAATTGAGTATTATCCTCTTTGCTTTATTAAAGACTTGGGCAGGATTGTGGAATAAGAAACCTATAAAACTATATACAAGGAGGGTTAAAATGATTCCGACCTTAGAAACAGAAAGACTAATATTAAGAGAAATAAAGAAAGAGGATGCACCGGGGATTTTTGCTTGTTTTTCTAACAACGATGTCACACGTTTCTACGGGCAAGAAACATTGGAAAGTATTGAACAAGCAGAAAGTTTCGTGGATTTCTTCTCAAAAAACTATGCGGAAAAAAGAGGCATACGTTGGGGGATAGAAAGAAAAGAAACCAAAGGAATAATTGGAACCATCGGATTTAATGCTTGGTTGCCTAAACATAAACGAGCTGAAATTGGTTACGAAATACATCCAGAACACTGGAGAAATGGATACACTATGGAAGCATTATCAAAAGTTATATCATATGCATTCGAAGAACTAGATTTAACTCGCATAGGTGCAGTTGTATTTACTGAAAATGAAGCATCAAATAAATTATTAACAAAAGCAGGCTTTCAAAAAGAGGGAGTATTGAGAGACTATATGTATCAAAATGGGAATGCACACGACACATATGTTTATTCATTCCTTAGAAGGTAATATTACAAAGTGTCGCTTCTTCTTATTGAAGTAAAGGGCAGTTTAATGGAATAAGTCTTATCTTATAATTGGATAAAATGTATAATAAAGTAAGAGGTGACCGAGTGAGTATTATCCTTTTTGCTTTCATTCATATACTTATTGGAATAGCATTAATATATTTTTACAGCAGATTACCAAAATCTTTAACTACATTTGCATTTGTATTTTTCACAATGAGCTTTTTGTATTGGGGAAAAGTTGTATTAAATCCTTTTTTTAATTAAAGGGGGCGATTGCAGTACGGTGTAATCGCTCTTTGTTTATTGGGAAGGATTGTGGAGTAAGGAGATGAATTTTTCTATGAAATATATGGGGGGATTAAGGAAATTGAAAAAATTAATTTTGATTTTTGTTCTAAGCATAATAATTGTGTTCTTTGGACTTTTTTCTTTTTTCAAAATCAATCCACCATTGGTAAGTGGTACAGTTGGTTCAACTATGGATAATAAAGCAGTCGTTGTTGCAATAGGGAATAAAGGGTTTGGAAAACTGAAGATTAATGAAGTTTTAGTAAATAATTACAATAAACCATTAAAGCAAAAAATACAGGTCACCAATCCCCTTAAAGGTTTTGTTATATCTAACACGTTTGATGAAGAGGAATATGGAATTAGTAATATTGAAGCTATAGACATTGAGTCTGATACATCTCCAATAACTAAATTAGAAAAGATGAATAATGGAAAGGCAACTATAAATGATAAAAGTTATGGGATAAGTGTTGTTCATAATGAACCCATAGAAAAAGTGAATATAAGTTATAGTTACTTTGGATTGAAGTTTGAAGAAACGGTATCTATTAATAATCCTTAAGGAATTCTTCAACAATCGGGGGCTATAATGGAATAACTTATTAACTCAGTTCAACAATGAACTGAGTTTTTGTATGCAAAAAAAGACACCGCTTAAAGCGGTGTGAATTAGTGTACCAATCCTATTGCTATTCCCGGTGCTAAATATTGTGTTTTCAGATTTTCTCTCCCAAAACGGAACCCCTTAATTTTAATTAGAGGTTTTAAGATCAGCCATTCGCTTTCAACAGTGGTTCACTGCTTTCATTCTTGTTTTTCAGGCTTGTTTTGTTACCATGCAGAGCGTAATAAACAGCTAGTCCACCCAAGATGAAAAATGAACTGAAGAAATACAGGGAACTAAATTCAATTTTTGTCGTGATGACACCTACAAGGAAGGAGCCAATACCGATACCGATATCAAAAATGGATAAGAAGGTAGCAGTGGCAAGTCCTCTTCTTTTAGGTTCCGCAGATTGAATGGCAATCGTTTGAAAGCTTGGAAACAATGTTCCCCAGCCTAAGCCTATAAGAGCTGCCGACAGTAAAAAGCTTAATGATGTATCTGCCATGCTTAGAAGCACCATGCCAGATGCAAAGCAAACAATCGCCGGATAAATGATGACATTTGCCCCGTATTGATCAAACCATCTTCCCGTGAAGGGCCGTGCAATTAGCATGACGATTGCATATACCACAAAGAAGTAGCTTGCTGCTTCAATTAAGCCAATTTCTTTCGCATATACCGAAACAAAAGAAAGAATAGAAGCGTAGACAAGGGCAAATAAACCGGCAACAAGAGCAATTGAAATGGCGGTTGGTTCAAATAGTCCCCTCAAGCCTTTGTTATCGGTTGAAGGCACCACTTTGCTGCTTGTTTTTACAGGCTTTTGCAGCTTGATTATAAGACCGGAGAACAGAGAGAAAAAGGCAGTGAAGATACAGATGCTGAACATCACTGATGTCCCCCATTGTTCCATTGCAGTAAGTCCGAGAAACGGACCGATGACCATTGCAAGGTTCATTGACATCGCATAATAGCCCATTCCTTCCCCGCGCCTGGATTCTGGAATAATATCTGCAACAATCGCCCCTGCTGCTGTTGTAGCCATTCCAAATCCAATCCCATGAAAAAAGCGGAGAAGATACAACCCGTTCATTGTATTTGCAAAATAGTAGAGAAGTGATCCTAAAGCAAAGATAGAAAGAGAGGATATCAGCACAATCCTCTTTCCGTAGAGCTCAATCCACTTTCCTGCAAAAGGGCGGATGACAATCGCTGCCAGAAGAAAAATTGTCACGATCAGTCCAGCTTGTGATGGCTTGCCGTTTAAATTATGAAGAGAATAGATTGGCAGAGTAACAAGCAAATAGTAAAACGATAAAAACAGAAAAAAGCTGCTTAAAGATATAGAGAGAAAATCTTTGGTCCATAGTTTTTGTTCTTTCATACTATCATCCCCGTTCTGAATTTCTTATGTGCTGAAGCCACTGCTGGATGTATGTCCGGAGAGGATCTTGCATGTCATCAGGAATTGCTTTAAGTAAGTCATTCTCCATTTCTAATACGGATTTTTCCCATAGCGCATAATCATTTATTGCTTTATCTGTAAGCTTTATATGCTTTGTCCGTTTATCAGAACCTGGGATTTGAAGAACATACCCTTGCTTCACAAGTCTCTGAATCGTCCGGGTCATTGGCGGAGCTTCAATTGAGAGGTAGTCACAGAGCTCTGTCTGTGTAAGTATTCCATATTTTTTTAAGGTGAATAAAACGGTCCATTGTGCACTGAACAGGCCATGGGGCTGTAAAACCTCGTTCAGCCGTTTTGTAAGCTGCCTTGAAAGCTGCTGAATGGAGTGGAAAATATTCTGATCAATTTCTGACATATTATTTCTCCTCGCAAATTAGTTACCTAGGTAATTATATCATAAAATTCTAGAAAAGTTACCTGGGTAACTATTGGGAAAACTTCTTTATAGAATTCATCAATTGTGAGAAAATGTAGAGGAGTTTAAAGGAGCGTGATCAGGCATGATTGTTATGCTCGTTGTTGTTTCTTTTATTTATGCCATGCTAGCTGTTATCTATACGGTTACTTTTATCGAGGCACTTGCTGAGCGAAAGCGATATAAGATTCAGCATCTCCTGCATCTTATCTTGTGGTTCACAGGAGCGTTAGTGCTTAGCATATATCATGCAGGCACGCATCTGTACTGGATTATTTATTTGCTTGTCTCTATATCAATAGCTGCCGCATGCTATTCAGTCAGTTTTTTTCGCGGAAAACAAATCATTAATAAGACTGTGATTCAATTAATTAAAATCAGACCATAAAAAAATCCTCAGGCAATCGCCTGAGGATTTTTCTTCTTTATACAAACATACTTAGCAATAAGATAAATACAAGTGCTGCAACTGAAATGATAGTCTCAAGCACTGTCCACGTTTGAAGCGTTTCTTTAACAGTCATCCCAAAATACTCTTTAATCATCCAGAAACCTGAATCATTTACGTGAGACAGAATGAGTGAGCCAGCGCCTGTTGCTAATACAAGAAGCTCAAGGTTTACACCCGGAATCACTGCTGCAATTGGAGCAACGATACCGGCTGCTGTCATCATGGAAACAGTGGCAGAACCAGTTGCAACACGAATCATCGCAGCAATTCCCCATGCAAGGAGAATCGGAGAAACATTTGATTCCTGCGCAAGCTGTGCAATGTAATCACCGATGCCCGAATCGAGAAGAACTTTATTAAACGCGCCGCCTGCACCGATAACTAATAGAATTGTAGCAGTAGGAGCCAAGCAGTCGTTTGTCAGTTTCAAGATCTTATCACGGTTCATGCCGCGGAAGAAGCCAAGACTGAAGAACGAGTATACGGTTGCAATTAATAGAGCAACAACAGGATCTCCAAGGAATCGGAAAACCTCAAATGCTGTGCTTTCTTTTGATAAAAACAGCTCTGCAATCGAAGCAGAAAGCATTAAGAAAACTGGGATTAAAACCGTGATAACAGTATTTAAAAAGCCAGGAAGCTCGTTTTCATCTTTTTGTTCTGTCAGCTGATCCCCAATTTCCTTTGGAACAGTTTTGTGGATTCGTTTACCAATCCATTTACCGTAAACAGGACCTGCTAAAATCGCAGTCGGAAGACCAACAATAATCGAGTAAAGAATCGTGATGCCTACGTCAGCTTTGAATATTCCAACAGCTGCCATTGCGGCTGGATGCGGAGGCACTAAGCCGTGCACAACAGATAAACCAGCTACAAGCGGAACCCCGAGACTGACTAAAGAAACTCCAGTACGGCGTGCAATTGTGAATACCAGCGGGATTAAGAGAACGAACCCAACCTGGAAGAATACAGGTATCCCAACGATAAAAGCAACAAACATCATTGCCCAGTGAACATTTTTTTCTCCGAATTTTGCAATCAGAGTATTGGCAATGCGCTCGGCACCGCCTGATTCTGCCATCATTTTTCCAAGCATTGTACCTAGTGCAAGAACGATTGCAAGAAACCCTAAGGTATTTCCCATGCCGGCTTTGATCGAATCAATAATGCCGGGCACCTCGGGATTAGTAGAAATAAGCGGCATCCCAGTCGCAAGACCAACGCCGATAGCGGTTACAATTAACGCGACAAAAGGATTCAGCTTTGCCACAGTTATGAGCAGAAGAAGCGCAACGATTGCTGCGAAGACGATGAGTAATAGCATTTATAAAATCCTTTCTTGTTTAAAGAATTTGAAAGCACTTTCAACTAGTGATTCCGATTATATGAAAAATATTTTTTAAAATCAATACATTTATGAAAAAATATTTTATTTTTCAAAGCCGGAAAAAAAGAGAACCGAGGCTCTCTTGTTAAATTATAGGAGTAAATATATACATTAGCGCATTGTTGTCTAGCTCCAGCGCCTGATTCCTTGGTCAGAGCTGCTCCGCAAAAAAAGTCTAACCCGGACTTTTCCGTCGGATTCTTATCTGCCTTTCGGAGCTGATTAAGGCGCTTCAGCTTTTCTTATACGCGTGTTTCCGAAATTGCGTCACGAACTTTTTCCAATGATTTTTTTGCTTCATCTTTGTTTGAAATCATCATGTTTACATAAAGAGCATCAATCAGACTGAGCTGGCCAATTCTTGAAGCGAGCGCTTCTGACCGGTATTCTGTTTCCTCAGAGCTTGTAAAGAGAGTGACATCTGCATTTTGACCGATCGGTGATTTTGGAAATCCAGTAATGCCAATGGTTTTTGCCCCATTTTTTTTAGCGGTATTCATTACCTTAATTGTGTCCTTGTTCGTTCCTGAGTGAGAAATAACCACAGCAACATCACGGTTTGTCAGCTGGGAAGCCGACATCAGCTGAAAGTGCGAATCGATGAACGCATAGGCTGAAATACCAGTACGTATAAACTTATGATAGGCATCCATAGCTATGATGGCCGACCCTCCCGTTCCATAAAAATTAACGTGATTGGCGTTTGTGAGAAAGCCGGCAGCTTTTTTTATGGAAGTAAAATCCAATATCTGAAGTGTGTTTTCGAGTGTTCTGATATTCGAATGAAAAACTTTTTCAGCTACAGCCTTTTCATTGTCATTTTCATTAATTTCCTCAAGGATTTGCTGGATCGGACTCATGATTTCAGAGGCAAGCGCAATTTTCATGGCCTGGTATCCTTTAAAATCTATGCGCTTACAAAAACGGAAAACAGTCGCTTCTGCAACGCCAAGATTATCGGCTACTTCATTAATCGTGCTATGAATAATTTCTTTCGGGTTCTCCAAAATATAATTAGCAATCTTTTTTTCTTTTTCACTTAACCTTGCATAATGAGAACGAATACTTCCTAAACAGTTTTGCCCCATAGAATATGACCTCGCTTACATTTACTAAGAAAAGCCCAAGCGCCATGGTCAGGCGCTGCAGCTAGACATGAATACTGAATTCTTAATACTTTTTATCCTTCGAAAAAAGTATAGCACAAAAAGAATATGAAAAAAAATTTCTTGAAAACGATTGCAGAAGAAAAAAATTTTCGTATAATAGGAATAGGACAAAAACAAGATATAAAGGAGTTTTAAAACATGCAAGTAGGTTTAATCGGTTTAGGGAAAATGGGTTATAATCTTTCACTTAATTTAATAGATCATAAACATGAGGTTATTGCATTTGACATCGATTCAGATGCTGTAAATAAAATTGCTAATATGGGTGCGGCAGGCTCATCTTCAATTGAGGATCTAGTTTCTAAACTTCCATCTCCAAGAACGGTTTGGATGATGGTGCCTGCAGGCGTTATTACAGAAAACGTGCTATCTGAATTAAAAGATCTTCTTGCGCCTGGAGATATCGTGATCGACGGCGGAAACTCAAATTACAAGGAATCCATTCGCCGCGGAAACGAATTAAAGGAACTTGGCATTCATTTCTTTGATGTAGGAACAAGCGGAGGAATGGAAGGCGCAAGAAATGGAGCCTGCACTATGATCGGCGGAGAAAAAGAAGTGTTTGCTTCAATCGAACCTCTGTTTAAAGATATCTGTGTTGAAAATGGCTATTTATATGCCGGCGCTATAGGAAGCGGACACTACTTGAAAATGGTTCATAACGGCATTGAATACGGAATGATGCAATCTATTGCAGAAGGCTTTGAAGTGCTCGAGAAGAGTCAATTTGACTTTGATTATGAGCAGGTAGCACGAGTGTGGAACAACGGTTCTGTTATTCGATCATGGTTAATGGAGCTGTCTCAAAATGCATTTTCAAAAGACTCAAGATTAGATGGCATCAAGGGAGTTATGCATTCATCCGGCGAAGGGAAATGGACAGTTGAAGAAGCATTAGACCTTCAGACTGCTACGCCGATTATCGCTTTATCCTTAATGATGAGATACCGCTCGCTAGAAGAAGATACTTTCTCCGGAAAAGTAGTGGCAGCGCTGCGCAATGAGTTTGGCGGACATGCTGTTGTCAATAAAGACTAACACGTTTAGGCATTAAAAAGAGAAGGGAAGAGGCTTAGTAACAAGCATCTTCTTTTTCGTTGTTTAGAAAATTTTAATCATGAATAGTTCTTGCTTATTAAATTAATTTAATTTGCGTCTAGCTGCGGCGCCTGACTCCCCGGTAAGTATGGATCGCCAAAAACTCAATACCTGACTTTTTCGGGCGGATCCTTATCTGACTGTCGGAGCTGACCAAGGCGTCTGCGCTTTTATATTTCTACTAGAGGTTTTGGCGCAATGTAAGGAGGAGTCATCTTGAATCAGAAATTTGTTATCGGAGTCGATATTGGCACAACAAGCACAAAATCCGTTTTATTTAAAACAGACGGAACAATCGTTTCAACATTTGGAGTGGAGTATCCGCTGTATTCTCCAAACCCTGAAACAGCAGAACAAAATCCGCACGAGATCTTTCAAGCTGTGATCAAAACAATTAAGGAAGTAATCAGCAAAGTGGACCCGGCTGATCTGCTGTGCGTGTCTTTCAGTTCTGCGATGCACAGTGTCATCGCTGTTGACCGGGACGGGACACCTCTTTCAAATTGCATGACTTGGGCAGATAACCGCAGTGCCAAGTGGGCAGAAAAAATAGCAAAAGAACTGAATGGCCATGAGATTTATTTACGTACAGGGACACCTATTCACCCGATGTCCCCGCTGTCTAAGATAACGTGGATCCGAAATGAACAAACAGACTTATTTTTGAAAACGTTTAAATTTATTTCCATTAAAGAGTACGTTTTCCACAAGCTGTTTAAGCGCTTTGTCATCGACTATTCAATTGCTTCAGCAACAGGATTGTTTAACCTGGAGTCATTAGATTGGGATAAAGAAGCGCTTGAAGTTGCAGGAATTACGGCAGAACATCTTTCAGAACCTGTGAATACAACATTTTCTTTAACGGGACTAGATGCTGTTTATGCAGCAGAAATGGGAATTCCTGCAGAGGTTCCGTTTGTAGTTGGCGCAAGTGACGGAGTTTTATCAAATCTTGGAGTGAATGCAATACAGCCTGGCGTTGTTGCTGTTACAATCGGTACGAGCGGCGCGATTCGGACAGTTACCGACAAGCCGGTGACAGATCCAAAAGGACGTATCTTTTGCTATGCCCTGACTGATGATAAATGGGTAATCGGCGGTCCTGTTAATAATGGCGGAATGATCTTCAGATGGGTGCGCGATCAATTAGGCTCTTCTGAAATGGAAACAGCCAAGCGTTTAGGCAAAGATCCATACGAAGTGCTGACTGAGATTGCATCACTTGTAAAGCCAGGCTCTGACGGTTTGCTCTTTCATCCGTATCTGGCCGGCGAACGTGCTCCTTTATGGGATGCAAACGCGAGAGGCTCCTTCTTCGGGCTTTCACTTCACCATAAAAAAGAACATATGATACGCTCTGTATTAGAAGGCGTTATTTTTAACTTATATACTGTGCTGCTTGCACTTGAAGAGCTGATCGGCGAGCCGAAAAGTATTCAGGCTACAGGCGGATTCGCTCGTTCAGAATTATGGCGCCAAATGATGGCGGATATTTTTGATCAGGAAGTTTCAGTTCCAGAAAGCTTTGAGAGTTCTTGCTTAGGTGCTGCTCTTCTTGGTTTATATGGACTTGGACATGTTGATTCTCTTGATGTAGTATCAGATATGGTCGGCGGTACCCACCACCACAAGCCGAACCCAGAACATGTTGAGGTTTATAAAGAATTAACACCAATCTATATTCGCCTTTCACGACTTCTGAAAGAGGAGTACGCAAGCATAGCGGCTTTTCAGCAAAAGCATATATAGAAAAGAAAGAGGGATTGCATGCGCATCGGAGTTCTCGGTATCGATACAATAAATGAAACGAAGTCTATCACCCAGGACATAACAAAGTTCGCCTCTGAAACGAACAGCGTAATAGAAGGACTTGAATGGCAGACGGCTTCATCAGAACTGAAGGCAGAAGCTTTGGAAAACCGGATTCGCTCTGTATCTGAGAAAATACTTATTAAGAATAAGGAAAGTTTTATTAAAGCCATCGAAGCATATGACGCAGTGATTGTATTTGGCGGAAGCAAGAAGGCTGTTGACGTGCTGTCTTTTGCACAAGTGAAATTGCTCTTTCTTCCAATTTCCATTTTATCTGACCGCTCTTTAGGATACGATACAGCTTTGAATGAAGTTGTAACAAATGTGCTGAAAGTAAAAGACACGATCAGTTCTCTTTTATATATGAAGCAGAGAGTATGCTGTGTTCAGCTCCCTGGAGAAGACCTTTCTGATTTAATGCGCGATGCAGCTGCCGCTGTTGATGGGCTTGTTGTTACCGGAGGAGAATCTGTGTGGATGCACGCTGCAGATTATTTAAGGGAGAAAGATCAAAAAGGAGTGACCTACTCTTTCTTGATTATTAATGAATCCATACAGCCGGAACAGCTGGGAGCATTCCTGCAGCAGCAGATGGACCTTGATTTTAAAGAACTGTTATTTGATGAATCTCAGTGCATGAGCTCACGTCCGACTGCCGCTGACCGGATTATTGAGAAAAATCTTTCTCAGGCAGTATATGAGTGGCTGAAAAACGCGGATGATACAAAAGAACTGACAATCGAAAACAAAGAAGTAAAATGAAGTGAGCCTGCAGCGATAGAATGCTGCGGGCTTTTTTCTTAGATAAAATGGCTAAATGAGCTGTATTCGCTTATTTAGCTAAAATGAAAAATAGCCGAAATCTAAATAGACTTCTGATTCGGCAAAATATCGTTAAAGACCGCAATTAATCCTCGGAATATCGCTAATAAATACACTTTGCAAAATGAAATTCTCCGAACCAGGTTAACTTTGATGAAAATTGAGTGCCGGGCCCGCAACATGAAAAAAACCGCCAGAGGCGGTTCTACAATGGTTTAACCATCAAAACATTAAGCCCTTTAGAAGGCAAGTGAAAACGGTGATCCGTTTCTTTGAATCCCAAGTGCTGATAGTACTCAACATTATTCACGCTTGTTGTGCACCAAAGCATGGATGCATCCAGCTGGGTCAGTTTATTTTCAGCGAATAATAACAAAGTCTGCCCGCGGAGCTGATTGCGGTGATCAGGGTCAATTGCAAGTCCACGCATACGGTAGCCATTTTTCTGCTTAAGTTTTTCATGTGTTTCCTTGAAAAAAGATGCCGTTCCAATTAGCGTTTCTTCCTTAAAAGCGCCAATATGGAGTGTTTCTTTCTTTTTATCACGGGTATATCCGCATTCCTGGATAGAGTGATCAGGCATAAGTACCTTTTGTCTTAAGGTGTATGTATGTTCTGCTTCAATTTGTTTTATTTCAAACATGTATAATCCCTCACTTTAATGTTCAAGAAGTTTCATAGAGTTAAGACGAAGGTAAGTTCAAAAAAGTTTCAGCTAAGTCTCTGGCCTTATGGATAGAAAGACTGCAGACCGTATCTTTCCCTCCTATTCTACCTTATTCTTAGGATGATTAGAAGATGGAAGCATGCTCTCTGTTGATGAGATTGCTAGAATCATTATAATGATAGATACAAGGGAAAAGGGAAACGGAGATAAAACATGATAAAATTCCTTAAAAATAGTATTGGTTTTCTTTTAGTTGTGTTTTTTGGTTTTTTTATTCTGACCATCTTATATTCAGAAGAAACAAAACAGCCGGCTTTCTATCCAAGTGATGCATTTGAAAATGTGAAGAAGTATGAGCCTCTCATTTCAAAGGAACTCGCAGAGTACCAGCTTGAAGAATATACGCCGCTTGTTCTTGCGCTAATGCAGCAAGAGAGTAAAGGAGTGGGCGGAGACCCAATGCAGGCCTCTGAATCTGCCGGGCTTCCGAGAAATACCATAGAAGACCCGGCTAAAAGCATTGAGCAGGGCGTCAAATATTTTCAAAAAAGCTTACAATACGGAAAAGAACGAAATGTGGACGAGCTGACAGTCATTCAAGCTTATAATATGGGAACTGGCTACATTGACTTTATTGTAAAAAATGGCGGAAAACACAGCGAGGACCTTGCAAAAGAATTTTCGATGATACAGGTGAAAAAACAGCCGGATATCTACAACTGCGGAGGAGATAAAGGGAACTTCCGCTATCCTTACTGCTATGGCGATTTTACTTACAGCACGAAGGTGCAGAAAAACATGAATTCTCTGACGGAAACAGCATCTGCAAAAAAGAATGATCAAATGTAACTCTTAAAGGGACTCAAAGCTTGCGCGGGTCTCTTTTCAGTAGATATTAATATAAAAAAGACCTTGACGCTATACAAAAAGAGAGATATTATTAAGACAGTTACTTTATCGCTTAAAAGCATAAACGCTTAAAAGCGAAACAGAGAAGAGCTTAGTTGAGATAAAGTTTAGAACAGGGAGCGTGCTAATGTCATTTCGATGACCAAGTGTGCTCCCTTTTAGTTTTTAAAATTCAGCTATTTACCCTGAAAACTTCCTGAGTGTTTCATATCAGCAGTTTTTTTCAGGAGATAGGAAATGATAAAATACTGTGAATGGATGTCGTGCCTATTACCCAGCTCTTCGGCCAGAACCAATCAGTCAAACCCGGACTTATCTGCCTGCGCTAAACGGTCGCTTGCGCTTTTCTTATTTGTGTTCCCTGCTATCCTTCTTTCCGAATCTCCATAGTCCGGTATATACTGTTGATATGAGGAGGAATGCTTCATGGAGAAGATCATTCTTAGCGTGAAAAATTTGGACAAGTCGATTGGGCAAAAGCAGCTGCTGCATCAAATTTCCTTAGACATATATGAAGGAGAAATATTCGGACTGCTTGGTCCCAATGGTTCTGGAAAAACGACATTAATCAGGGCAATCCTTGGACTTATTAAGATTGATTCCGGAGAAATCAGAATCAATCAGCACTCTGTGCACAGCGAATTTGAAAAAGCAATTTCACATGCGGGAGCCATTGTGGAAAACCCGGAATTTTATCCATTTATGACCGGTTATCAGAACCTTTCGCACTTTGCTGATATGCATGGAGATATCAGTAAAAAGCGGATTGAAGACGTTGTCGGTCTTGTTCATTTGAAGGACGCGATTCACGACAAAGTGGAAACGTACTCGCTTGGAATGAGACAGCGCCTGGGAATTGCACAGGCCATTTTACATAAACCTAAGCTGCTTATCCTGGATGAACCGACAAACGGACTAGATCCATCAGGCATCAGGGAGCTTAGAACCTATTTAAGAGATCTTTGCGAAAAAGAGAATGTCTCCATTATCATTGCTTCTCATCTTCTCAAAGAAGTAGAGGAGCTGTGTACAAGAGCAGCCATTATTAGAAGGGGGCAAATCGCTGCAGTAAATGAGATTGGAAGTCAGAAAGATGAACTCATTAAGGTGCGGTTTGAACTAACTGAGGGAGAACGAGCTTTGCAAATTTTAAAGCCTGAATACTCCGCATCCATATACAATAACGGCATCTCTCTATTCATTAAGAAAGAAGATATCCCAAAGATTAACCAAATTCTCGTGCAAGGAAAGATAGATGTCTATTCCATCCAGCCTGTCTATAAGTCATTGGAAGACTCCTTTATCGAGCTTACGGAGGAAATGCTTCATGATGAAGTTAATTAAAATCGAGCATATGAAGTTGCTTTTTCAGAAAAGCACCAATGTCCTTTTTATTACACTTGCTGTGATCAGTATATTAATGGCAGTCATATCAAAACGAATGTTTTCCGGAGCCGGAACAGATGAAAATGTACTGGGGTATGTATCTCTGACTACAGGCTTCTTATTTGTTCTGCCTTTCTTTTCACTTGTAATTGCGGGAGCGATTGTGGCAAATGAATTTACGTGGGGAACCATTAAGTTCCTGCTCATCCGCCCTGTAGTCCGCACGAAAATTCTCCTGTCGAAATACATCACTACTGTTTTGTTCGGATTGTACTTTTTACTCTTCTACTTTGCCCTGTCTATTTTGCTCGGACTGCTTTTCTTTGGGACAGAGGGCGGAACGGGCGATACAGAGTTAATGAAAGGCATCAGCCTGAACTATCTTACCGTTTTGATTGAGATGATCATGATATCAACGTTCGCTTTTATGATTTCTGCGGTATTTAGAAACAGCTCTCTCGCTATAGGCCTGTCGATGTTCATCACGTTTTCAGGTAAAACCTTCGTTCAACTGCTTGCTCATTATAACCTTGAGTGGGGAAAATACATCTTGTTTGCCAACACCAGCCTCAAGCAGCATCTTGAAGGGAACAGGCCGTTATTTGAGGGGACAACAATGGGCTTTTCAATTGCTGTTTTATGTATTTATTTGTGCATCTTTTTTGCAGCGGCCTGGGCTGCTTTTACGAAGCGGGATGTGTCAATTTAAAGGAGATGGAACAAATTGATTAAGACGATGGCAGTCGATCATAGCGGCAGTCTCATTCATTCTGTCGATTTAAAGAATTTTTCACTTGATTCATATAAAATGGTCTGGCTTGATATTTACCCTGAAAAAGATTGGGAAGGGAAAGTGTTAAAGGATCTTTTTAATTTTCATCCTCTTGCAATAGAGGACTGTTTTCATTTTTTGCAGCGGCCAAAGCTTGACTATTATGAAGGGTATCATTTCTTCGTTCTTCATTCTATCAATAAAGAAACAATGGAGGCCGAGGAGCTGGATGTTTTCTTGTCTGATAAGTATATTGTGACCTTTCATTTACATCAGTCTGAAGAAACAGAGCTTCTTTATGAAAAAATAAAGCAAGTAAATCATGTGAAATCTCTTACACCCAATTATGTCTTTTATGAATTGTTAGATAAACTGGTTGATTTCTATTTTCCGCGTATAACAGAAATGGAAGAGACGCTGAATGCGCTTGAGAGCGGGGAATACAGAATAAAGCAGATAATGAAGCAGGTTTTTGAAACGCGTTCAGGGCTTCTTAAGCTAAAGCGGACCATTTTTCCAATGAGAGATTTGCTTTACCGGCTATTAAATTCAGAAAGACTGAGTATCCCAAAGAGTGAAAGAACGTATTTCATGAATGTATATGACCATCTAATAAAGCTGTCCGAGCTGATTTCTGCCAATATGGATTTCACTGCTGAAATTAGAGAAAATTATATCTCAGTCAACTCTTATCGCGCAAATACTGTGATGATGACGCTGACTGTGATTACAACAATATTTATGCCGCTGACATTTATAGCGGGGGTATATGGAATGAATTTTGAGAACATGCCTGAACTCAGGTGGGAGTACGGTTATTTTTATGTGCTTGGCGGAATGGGCTTTTTAAGTTTCATGATGTTTATTTGGTTTAAACGGAAGGGATGGTTTGATAAAGACCAAATATAAAAAAGGTGCCTGACTGTCTCTGCAGTCAGGCATTCGCTATTATAACACCGTTTAAGCACGGCTGAAATGCTGTCTGAGACCTTCACTGATCATGTTAAAGGTGAAAATCAGCAATGTCAGGGAGAGTGCAGGAAAAAATGGAATCCAGAAGCCTCTTAATATATCTGATCTCGCCATGCCGAGAAGAGTAGACCAATTCAGGCTAGTATTTTGCAGTTCTCCATATCCATAGGTAGTCTGAACAAAAACCTGTGTGACAAAAATAGATAGAATCCCGAGCTGTCCCAACAAAAGTGCAACTTTTCCAAGGTCCATAAAAAATTGAACGATCAGCTCCGGCAATAAATTTGGCAGGTAATAGCGAATGAAAAGTCCCATTTGGTTATTGCCGACAGTTACTCCTGCTTCTACAAATTGAGAATGAGAAAGGCTGCTCATCGATTGCTGAATAATAAAAGCAACTCTGCCTGCATCAGTCAGTGAGAGAAAGAGAATAACCCAGAGCACGCGATTGGGGCTGAAGGTAAACATGGGCATTGTAATAAAGAGAATGGCTGCGAAAATTAAGGGAAGACTTGCTGCAAAACCGTTTAAGCCATAAATCAGCAGCCGGAACGGACTTTTTTTGCTGGAGCCTAAAAAAGCAAGTAAGACGGCAGCTAGATATCTTATGGCCGTAATGCTGAAAATTAGGAGCAGTGTGTCTTTTGCTCCCATGATAATGAGGCTGAGAATGTCTCTCCCATCATCATCAGATCCAAAGGGATGCTGCAGTGAGGGAGGGAATGGTGCCCGTTCATAGGTGGTGCTGTTTATAAAAACCATTCTCTGTTCTTCTATCCCTGCTTGTACTAAGGGGAAAAGAGGGCCTATCAGAGAAATCAATAGAATAGCAGCAAGCATAACGCTTCCGAATAACAGGGTTTTATTTCTCATGCCCCTCGCTCCCTTGGATCTATCATTCTTTTAATAAGTCCGCTCGTGATTTGAACAATAAGAACCAGAATCATGAAACAAGTGCCGAATACGATGATGACATTTTGCTCTATTGCTGTGTTCAAACCAACACTTAAGACAGGAGTTACATTAAACGCTTCGTATAGACGGTATGCAGCCCCCTTGTAATCGAGCAGATATTCTACAAGCAACAGATTAGAAAGAAGATAGATCATCATTGAACTTGTATGATTCAGGATTTGGACTGCGCTGTTTTTAAGAATATGCTTAAATGTGATAACAGCCTGCGGCAGCCCTTTTGAATGGGCAACCGTAATATATTGCTTGCCTTCCTGTTCCTGAAAGGTTGCAGCCGTAATGCGGCTTATGTACAGGGCAGGGTAAATGGATACCAATAAAGCTGGAAATAAAAAACTGTACCATTTCTCGTGTCCAAAAATATCGGCATATTCCCTGAAATAGATGATGAGCACCCATTGTAAACAGAGAAACAGAAAGAAATCAGGGATGGCCTGCAGCACCCATGTAAATCCTTTTCCGAAAATCATTCCGAGCGAACTCGGGTGCGCTGCATCATAAACTCCTTTCAGAATTCCGAAAAACAAACCAAGGATGAGAGCAGTCACAATGATTTTCATGCTTCTTGAAAAATACAGTTTCATTTCTTCTTCCACAGGACGTTCATATTTGGTCAGTCCAAAGCTTTTTTCCTGATAAAGACCGCTGAAAAAGGATGTTATGTTTTCTTGATAGGCAGACCATGAAAATTGATAGTCAAATATGACAGTCTGTGCTCTGCCCTCAGCACTTATTTCAACATCTCTTGGGAATAGAACGACTAGAATGAGAGATAGAACGATTAAGAGAAAAAGAAGGATATGCCTGGAGATTTCAATTGTTGATTTCATTTAAAAAACCCCGCGTTCACTTTTCAGAGTATTGTAAAAATTTTACCATGACTATAGGACGATGGATAGGTATAAATAGGGAAAAAAACTTTATGTGAAAAACTTCACAATATTTCTTGCGTTTTTAAAAATAAGGGAATATAATATGAATTAAGCAATGTATGTGAATTACTTCACAATATAATGTGAAAACATTCACAAACAATTTTAAAGGGAGGAACTGCACTTATGAAAATCGCAGTGATTGGATGTACACATGCTGGAACAGCAGCAGTTTCAAATATGACGAAGCTTTATCCGGATGCAGCAATTACCGTTTATGAAAAAAATGATAATGTCTCTTTCTTATCTTGCGGCATCGCATTATATGTAGGAGGAGTTGTTCAGGACGCACAGGGCTTATTTTACTCTTCACCTCAAGAACTTGAGAACATGGGAGTTGCGATGAAAATGAAGCATGCCGTAACTTCTATTGATTCAGAAGCGAAAACACTCACAGCTGAAAACCTTGAAACAGGGGAAACGTTCGAAGATACGTATGATAAATTAGTGATGACAACAGGTTCATGGCCGATCGTGCCTCCGCTTGAGGGAATTCAATTAAATAATATCGTGCTTTCTAAAAACTTTAACCACGCTAATAATATTATCGAAAAAGCGAAGGAGGCCCAGAAAATCACAGTAGTCGGGGCAGGCTATATTGGGATTGAGCTTGTAGAAGCGTTTGAATCATACGGAAAAGATGTTACTTTAATAGACAGTTCAGACCGCATTTTAAGTAAATATCTAGATCCGGAATATACAGAAGTCATTGAAGATGAATTTGAAAATCGCGGCATTACTCTTGCTCTGGGTGAAACAGTCAGCAAATTCGAAGGCGAAAACGGCAATGTTTCAAAAGTAGTGACAACCAAAGGCGCGTACGAGACAGATCTAGTTGTTCTTTGCATAGGATTTAAGCCGAATACAGGTTTGCTTCAAGGGCAAGTTGATATGCTTGATAATGGCGCTATAATCGTAAATGAGTATATGCAAACAAGCAATGAAGATATTTTTGCAGCAGGCGACAGCTGCGCGATTCTCTATAATCCAACCGGGAAGCATGCTTATATTCCATTAGCTACTAATGCCGTCCGGATGGGAACATTAGTCGCTAAAAACTTAGTGAACAAAACGATTAAATATATGGGTACTCAAGGTACATCAGGCATTAAAATTTATGAAAATAACATCGCTTCAACAGGCATGACAGAAACAGCTGCTTCTTTTATGGATATGAATGTGAAAAGTATCACAATCTTAGAAAACGATCGCCCTGAGTTTATGCCATCCTATGAACCTGTCACTTTAAAGGTCGTTTATGAAGAAGAGACAAGAAGAATTGTCGGTGCACAAGTGATGTCAAAAGCGGATTTGACTCAATCAATTAATACTCTATCAGTCTGCATCCAAAATCGCATGACGATTGATGAGCTTGGCTTTGTCGACTTCTTCTTCCAGCCTCATTACAACAAGCCTTGGAACTTCTTGAACCAGGCTGGTTTGCAGGCGATACAGTAATAGATGAAAACAGCGGAATGCATGCATTCCGCTGTTTTTTTATGGTTTAGGAGATTTTTGTAAAAAAGAAAGTATTTCATTCAAATAAGAAAGTATTTTCCTGTTTTTCGCCAGTATTACGGACATTTCGGACAGTAAATGGACCGGTTTGGAAAGTAATACAAGGTTCGCCCCTAAAATGATTCAATGAACCGGCAGAACGTTCACAGCCTAAATGGTCTACTGATAGATAGCTGAACCGTTTTCAACAAATTCTTTTGACTTTTGCTTCAGTCCTTCTTCAATTTCCTGTTCTTTAACAGTATTTCTTAAATCGTGGGAAATTCTCATCGAGCAGAATTTTGGCCCGCACATCGAGCAGAAATGAGCGGTTTTAGCTCCTTCGGCAGGTAACGTTTCATCATGATATTCCTTTGCACGGTCAGGATCAAGGGAAAGATTAAATTGATCTTCCCAGCGGAATTCAAATCTCGCTTTAGACAGGGCATCGTCTCTATACTGTGCATTAGGATGTCCTTTGGCTAGGTCAGCGGCGTGTGCAGCAATTTTATAGGCAATGACTCCTTCGCGAACATCATCTTTATTAGGCAATCCCAAATGCTCTTTCGGCGTTACATAGCAAAGCATCGCGGTACCGAACCAGCCAATCATCGCTGCACCTATAGCTGAAGTGATATGATCATAGCCTGGTGCGATATCTGTCGTTAATGGTCCAAGTGTATAAAAAGGTGCCTCATGGCAAATTTCCTGCTGCTTTTCTACATTTTCGCGAATCATGTGCATTGGAACATGGCCAGGACCTTCAATCATCACCTGTACGTCATGCTTCCATGCGATTTTCGTGAGCTCACCCAGGGTTTCAAGTTCTGCAAATTGTGCTTCATCATTTGCATCTGCAATCGATCCGGGACGCAGGCCATCGCCTAATGAAATGGAAATATCATAACGTTTTAAAATCTCGCAAATCTCCTCAAAATGGGTATAGAGAAAGTTTTCTTCGTGGTGGGCTAAGCACCATCCTGCAAGAATGGATCCTCCTCTTGATACAATCCCGGTTGTTCTTTTAATTGTAAGAGGGATATACCTCAGCAAAACACCTGCATGGATTGTAAAGTAATCGACCCCTTGTTCCGCCTGTTCAATTAAGGTATCTCTGTACACTTCCCAGGTTAAATCCTCAGCAATGCCTTTTACTTTTTCAAGCGCCTGGTAGATGGGCACTGTTCCAACCGGTACTGGTGAATTTCTGATAATCCACTCCCGGGTGGTGTGAATATCTTTGCCTGTCGATAAATCCATGATGTTGTCAGCACCCCATTTGATTGCCCATGTCATTTTTTCAACTTCTTCTTCAATGGATGAGGTTACTGCAGAGTTGCCTATATTTGCATTAATTTTGACATGAAAATGTTTGCCTATGATCATAGGTTCACTTTCTCTATGATTGATGTTTGCAGGTATAATGGCTCTGCCGCTTGCAACTTCACTTCTAATGAACTCAGGGTCCATGTTTTCACGAATGGCTATAAACTCCATCTCAGGTGTAATGATTCCTTTTCTGGCGTAATGAAGCTGAGTGACATTGGCATTCTTTTTTGCCCGCAGTACTTTTCTATCGCCAGTAAAGACGTTTTCATTTGAAGTCATATCCCCTTGTCGGCCGTTATCCTCAGGCTTGACTCTGCGACCTGAATATTCTTCCACATCATCCCGTTCAAAAATCCAGCTTCTTCTGACTTCAGGTAACCCCTTTTTAATATCAATGGCAGCGGCTTGATCCGTATAAGGACCACTCGTATCATAAACAAGCACTGGTTCATTATCCTGTGCAAGCTCAATTTTCCGAAATGGAACACGAATGTCCTCTCTTGATCCTGTTTTATACATCTTTTTGCTGCCATCAAACTGTTTAGTGAATGCGAAATCCAATCTTAACTCCTCCTTATATCGTTTAATAGAGTTTTGATCTGCACCCGCGAAAGAAATAGAAAAAGGGTTCTGTTAATGAACAGAACCCTTGGAACAGTATGTGTAAAAAGCCAAAAAAAACGGCCTACGCCACACCGCTTCCCTACGCTGGCATCATCCAGATCAGGTTCAAAGGGTCAAAGAATTGCGTTCTTCTCTCAGTCCAGCATCATGGACTCCCCCAGCAGAATGAAAAAATATTCATTTGTTAGCAATATAGCAGGTAAATCGGCAATCTTGCAAGTGATAATTTTCACAATTATAAATTTTGAGTATGCTTGAGAAACAATCATGTGGTTCATTGTACCTGATTTCAGTCCGTTGGTATTGGGAGAGAGCTCATTGCCTATCATCCCGCTATCTGGAAAAAGGTAAAATGGGAGGAGGATTATCCAAACATCCTGATTGAACCTAAAGTAAGTGTGGAAATAGTCCACCATGGGATTATTAATTAATGGCTAATACGAAGCTTCATTAAAAGTGAGTGAAAATCAACAATGCCGTGGAAGAGTCAAAATTCATTAGAAACACATCCCGTATTGATCATAAAATACGGGCTTTTTATTTATTCGCTACTAGGGCAGTACCTTATTAATTGAATTTTTGATATATTAAGGATATGTATGTATTTGGAGGAGATGGACCGCGATGAAGAAGCAAGAACAGGCTCATGAAGAGAAATTTCTTTCTCAGGAAAGACTCGATGGCTTAATGGAAGTCTATCTTAATCAGCTTGAGAACTCTCCAACCGCATTTTTAATTCACGAAAACCGAAAGTGGACATATATAAATCCTTCTGCCATGAATCTGTTAGAGTTAAAGTGCAAGGAGGATCTCATTGGAAAATCCATCTGGAATTCAATTGATCCTCAGCATAGAGAGATAATTGAGCAGCGGATCACCGATACAAAAAATGGTTTCACACCGTCTTCAATGGAACAGATCTGGTATACCAGACGAGGATTGCCCTTAACCATGGAAGTAACATCACTGCCAAACATATGGGGGGACAGGCAATCCACCCAGGTGATTATAAGAGATGTCACAATTAAGAAAAAACTTGAACAAGAACACGAGGAAACGATAAAAAAGTTCCGTCTGATTACTGAAAATATGCGTGATATCGTTGGGCTTCTAGATGCAAACGGACTTTTCACCTATGTATCTCCGTCTTATAAAGAAGTACTTGGGTATGATATATCAGAAGCAGTCGGATACACTCCTTTTCAATTCGTTCATCCGGAGGACAGGGAGCTGATTGCCGGCCAATTTTATAAAATGCTCAAGGAAAATAGACAGATGACGGTTGAGTATCGATATTTATGCAAGGATCATACTTATATATGGCTTGAGTCGCATGGAATTCCCGTCACTGAAAATGAATCCTTAAAGCATGCGATCGTCATTTCAAGAAACATTACACAGCGGAAGCAAACAGAAGAAAAATTGAGAAAAAGCGAAAGCAAGTACCGGATCATTTTAGAACACAGCAACGACTTAATATGTGTAGTCGATCTTAAAGGAAATTATATATACGCATCGCCCTCTTATAAAAAAGTCCTGGGATATGAGCCTGAGCGTATGATCGGGCAAAATGTCTTTAAATATATACTTGTTGATGATCATGCTAAAGCAGAAGGGATTATACACACCCTTTTAACCACAAAAGGACCTGTCACCATCCCTTATCACAAGATCAGTCATACAGGACAGGCTGTCTTGTTTGAGGGAAAAGGAATGGCTGTTTTCAATCAGCATGGGGACCCAGAAAGCATTGTGTTCATATCAAGGGATATTACTGAAAAAAGAAAAGTCGAAGAATATATCCGCAACTATGAGAAGCTTACCGTACTAGGGGAGCTTGCAGCTGGTGTTGCCCATGAAATCAGGAATCCGCTTACATCCATTAAGGGATTCTTTAAGCTGCTGACTGAAAAAGACAGGGACCAGAATGAGATAAAATATCAGAATGTCATCATGGATGAATTAAGCCGAATTGAGCAGATCGTCAATGAATTTATGGCACTGGCAAGGCCCCAGGCTATTCATCTGAAAGAATGCACTAATGTTGTAGAACTTCTTAAAGACACGATGATTTTATTAAATCCAGAGGCTTCCCTCAGAAATGTGGCTATCGATCTTAAATTTGATTCAGATGCCGCAAAAATAGAATGTGAAAAAAATCAAATGAAACAAGTATTCATCAATGTTATGAAAAATGCCATAGAAGCTATGCCGGACGGAGGCAGCCTTAAAATAAGAGGAGAAAACAAGGATGATTTATTTTATCAGCTGACGTTTGAGGATAATGGGACAGGTATTGATGAAAAGCGTCTGGAAAAACTCGGAACGCCTTTTTTTACAACAAAAGAAAAAGGCATTGGACTGGGTCTTACAATCAGCAACAAAATCATTACCGAGCATAATGGGGAATTCAAAATGGAAAGCGAACTTGGCAAAGGCACAAAGGTAATCATCAGACTGAAAAAGTAGGGGGGCTTAAGGTTATGAAGCAGTTTACAAAGGGGCAATTTCTTAAAGCGCGGAAATTTATGCTTGAAAAAGCGCGAAAGGTTGACCGCGCTTTATATCTTTTTGAATTTGAGAATGGCTCTAAAGAAGATGTGCTAATGGAGCTTAAAACATATCAGAATCAAGATGGCGGCTTCGGGAATGGACTTGAGCCGGATTTCAGATGTTCAGATTCATCAGCACTTGCCTCAACGGTCGGCATGCAGTATTTATCCAGAGTGAACGCGGATGAAGAAGACGAAATTCTTAACAACACTATTGCTTATTTCATTCAGAGCTATCAACCAGAACTTCATGGTTGGGAAAAAGTGCCCCCTGAGGTAGAATCTGCACCGAGGGCACCCTGGTGGAATTACCAAAAGGCTGGGGCAGATTGGGGAAATCCAAATGCTGAAGTACTGGGTTATTTTTATGAATATAAAAAATTGATACCAGAAAGCATGCTTTCTGAATTGACTGATCATGCAATCAGCCATCTTCAGGGCCTTCAGGAATATGAATTTCATGAATTGCTTTGCTATCTTAGACTTGCTGAAAAAGCGCCGCACGTATCCCGCCGTGAAATGACCGTTCATCTGGATGAATTTGTTAGCAAATGCATCATCAGAAATCCAGAAGACTGGATAGGATACGGACTCCAGCCGACGGGTGTGATTCAGTCACCAAGCTCCAGGTATTATCCATTATTCGCTGAAAGCGTGGAACAGAATCTTGATTTCATCATTGAACAGCAAACCGAT
The DNA here is from genome assembly GCF_030127205.1 of Metabacillus hrfriensis. NCBI lineage: Bacteria > Bacillati > Bacillota > Bacilli > Caryophanales > Bacillaceae > Metabacillus > Metabacillus hrfriensis. The sequence goes on along the minus strand of NZ_CP126116.1, from coordinate 4,499,741 downwards.
GACGGCAGCTTTGCACCAGCCTGGTCTTGGGGGCAATATGAAGATATTTGGCTTCTTGCTAAAGAAGAATGGAAGGGCTGGATTACGCTTGAAAAGCTGAGACTCTTGCGGGAGTTTAACCGGATAGAAGAACTATAAAAAAACCTCAGCGTTTCCGCTGAAGTTTTTTTATTTCTTAAATAATCCTGCAAATTCTAGATCCGGTTTTCACTGTTGTGAGGACTTGTATGTTTCCCGGCAGCCTCTCATGCATGATTTTTAACTCTGCGGGAATAAAAACTGATAACGAAAACAATCATGGCAAGGGCAGCACCTGCCGTGACGAGCATGCCGTCAGGACTATGATGGCTGCCTGTGAGCTTCCACAATTTATAGGGAATAACGGAAATGGCAATAAGGATTAAAAACCCTAAATATAGTTTAAGAATGTTTTCGTTCTTGTCCTTACTTGAACCCTTCAATTTTGCAAGCGTATCTAAAACAAAAATTAAGAGCAGCAATGCCGCTGTCAGTACGAAGAAATCTCCCATTCTATCACCTCATTAATAGTTAAACAAACGTTTGATTAAGCTGTGAATTTCCTTGGTGCATAAGGGTTTTCTTTAGTTCGTCCACTGATGGCGCCAGAAAATCCGGTGCAGCAGAACCCAGTTCTTTTTTCGAACCATATCCGTATAAAACCCCAATTGAAGCAATGTTATTTTCTCTTGCTGCGATGATATCCTGCTCACGGTCAAATCTCTGATTTCGGGTTAACAGGATAATGCTTCAGAACTTCTGCGATGATGTCTGACTAGGCGATAAGTGTGCCATCAAGGCTGCTGCCGGCTATTTGATCAAAATAGAAATCCATTTTGAAATGCTTCAGAATTTTTTCTGCAAAAATGGCTGGTTTTGAAGCAGCAAATCTTTTCACGGTGCAAGTCTTAAAGGAGACTGCTGATTCCGGGGTATCCACCGCCGTTTTTCTATATTTTATCAAAAAAGCAGCGGAAGAATAGGTGTGTTAAAAAGGTTTATATGAACTTTTCTTGAATAAAAGGGTAAGGATAAAAATGCGGAGGTGGAGAAAGTGGAATTTCGAATCGAAAGAGATACGATGGGTGAGATTAAAGTTCCTGCAGATAAGTTTTGGGGGGCTCAGACACAGCGAAGCAAAGAAAACTTTAAAATCGGTATGGAAAGAATGCCTCAGGAGCTGATTGACGCATTCGCTATTCTAAAAAGAAGCGCAGCTAAAGTGAATGGAAGATTAGGAAAGCTAAGCGCTGAAAAAGAGAGAGCGATTGTGAAAGTATGCGATGATATCCTAAGCCGAAAGCTTGATGAACACTTTCCTCTGGTTGTATGGCAGACAGGAAGCGGAACGCAAAGCAACATGAATGTAAATGAAGTGATTGCAAACAGGGGAAACGCGCTGTTAAATGAGTCTGATCAAGTCATTCATCCCAATGATGATGTCAACATGGGACAAAGCTCGAACGATACGTTTCCGACAGCTATGCATGTTTCAGGAGTGCTCTCTGTTTTTGATTCATTGGTTCCGGCAATTGATAAGCTCTATTTAACACTTGTAAACAAATCCAAAGAAAATGAAGATATCGTCAAGATCGGCAGAACACATCTTCAGGATGCTACCCCGCTCACATTGGGCCAGGAAATAAGCGGCTGGGTTCATATGCTGCAAAAATCGAAAGATATGATTCTGTTATCTGTAGAAAAAATGAGGGATCTTGCAATAGGAGGTACAGCGGTAGGCACGGGGATCAATGCCCATCCTGATTTTGGGAGACTTGTAGCTGAAGAGATCAGTCTATATACAGCAACAAAATTCCGCACATCAGAAAACAAGTTTCACGCCCTGACCAGTCATGATGAGATTGTCTTTGTTCATGGGGCCTTAAAAGGACTTGCAGCAGATTTAATGAAGATTGCAAATGATGTAAGATGGCTTGCAAGCGGTCCTAGGTGCGGGATCGGCGAAATTACCATACCTGAAAATGAACCGGGAAGCTCCATTATGCCCGGAAAAGTGAACCCAACCCAAAGTGAAGCCATTACGATGGTGGCAGCACAAGTGATGGGGAACGATGCAACGATCGGATTTGCAGCAAGTCAGGGAAATTTTGAACTGAATGTGTTCAAGCCGGTTATTATGTATAATTTCCTGCAATCGGTCAGACTGCTTGCTGACTCGATTCACTCCTTTAATGACCATTGTGCGATTGGCATCAAGCCGAATTTGGATGTAATAGATAAATATTTAAATGAATCTTTGATGCTTGTAACAGCTTTGAATCCTCATATTGGTTATGCAAATGCAGCAAAAATAGCGAAAGAGGCCCATAAAGATGGAAGCACTCTGAAAGAAGCTGCATTAAAGCTTCAATTGCTGACCGAACAGGAATTTGATAAGTATGTGAATCCGCTCGATATGATTGGACCGCGGGGGAAATAGGCTAAATGACGGTGTCACTATTTATCTTGAAGTTTTATAACAAAAAAGAGGATTGTCTGAAAAACAATTTTATTAAATGATAATCAATAAAATGGCGCTTCTTAACTGGAGAGGCGTCTATCTATATTGGACCATTTGACGGAAGCCACCATAAATAGGTCTTTTGAGAAAAAGAACTTTATCAGAAGGTTCACCAAAGTTTTATCAAGAATTTGTATTGAGGGGAGAGCAGCTTTTTGGAAATAATTGAAATACAACAGCGGATAGACTTATTTGACAAGGCAGTTGCTGTTTTTTGGGAAGAGTGGGGAAACGAACACAATTATAAGTTTTATCAAGATTGTATGATTCATTCATGCAAAACTGAAGATGAAATACCAAGGTTCTATATAGCGATAATAGATGATTGTATAGTGGGGACGTTTGCATTAATTAGAAATGATCTTAACAGCCGTCAGGACATATATCCTTGGCTTGCTTGTTTATATGTACTTCCAGAGCATAGAGGAAAAGAAATTGGTTCCCGACTGCTTAAGCATGCCATAGAAGAAACAAGCAGGAAAGGATTTGAAAATCTTTATTTAAGCACGGATTTGGAAGGGTATTATGAAAAGTATGGCTGGACGCACAAAGGAGAAGTATTTGGTGTAAGCGGCGGCTCGTTAAAGATATATATAAAATCAACAAAGGCAGATATTTTTGCAGCAAACGGCGGGGAATGCAGCACATAGTGATTGTTCTATTAAACTATGAATCGTGCAGGAACAAAATGAGAATGGAAATAACACAGTAACCAGCAAGATTTAACGGCAGAAAAGTCCTGCTATTCACTATGTGAATTGTATGATTCAGACCCCATTATTTACCATAATGGCTTATCTTCTTCTATGTATTCATAGTAGTAAGGCGACAGCAGGACGGATAGCATTCCTGCAAGAATAATGGCTGTTATTCTTACTGCAGCATCAGCACCCGCCATGGAACTGATAAAACTCGCAGCAACGATTGGGATTGCAATTAAGAGTGTTCCCTTTGTTCTTGATTTAGGGGTTGGATACAAGCTTGTTCCGCATTTAGGGCATGTTAGAATTCTAGTAAATTTCAGCGTGGTTAGAAGCGTTTCTTTCCAGGTGAATTTATAATGGCAAGACGTGCATGTCGGCAGTTTCAAGGCGTGACCTCCTGGCTGTTTAGTGTCAATTTCCTATATTGTAGCATTGATGGGAATTACAGAGAATACAAGCGGAAAAAAAGTACTCCTAAAAGCTGGAGTACCCGTGTTATTCCGTTTCTTTCTTCCATTTTTCTTCAATCAGCATTTTTCCCGGCCAGGTGTAGGCCATAATTCCGCCATCTGCCGTAATATCTTCTCCCGTCACATAAGAGCTGTCTTCGGATGCCAGGAAGAGAGCTACAGTCGCTATTTCTTTTGGACTTCCTAATCTGCCCAGTGGCGTCATCCACTTATTAGCATCTCTGAATTTCTGTCCCATTTCTTCTTCTTTGCTGCCTGCAAGGGCATCAATTAAGGGTGTTTCAATTGTGCCTGGAGATAAAGAGTTCACCCGAATTCCATTCCGGGCATAATCGATGGCCATAGCTCTTGTAAAGTTTGTGATGCCGCCTTTTGCGGCGTTATACCCTGATCGGTCAAGATCCGCTGCACGGCCGGACATTGAGGAGGTATTTATAATGGAACCGCCATTTTCAAGCATAAGCGGAATCAAATATTTGCTGCATAGAAATGTTCCGCGCAAATCCACAGCCATTATACGGTCAAACAGTTCAACAGGATATTCGTGCACTTTGCCGCCCTGCTGATCGACACCTGCATTGTTGAAGAGGATATCAATCTTACCGTAAACCTGTTTTATTTTTTCAGCAAAAGAGACCACACTCTCTTCATTGGCAACATCCAGATAATAAGCCTCCGCCTGTCCTCCATTTGAGCGAATGGCTTCAACCGTCTCTTGCAGCTGCTCTTCCTTGATATCTGCACAAACCACGGTTGCTCCCTCATTTGCGAAAACCTCCGCAGTCGCAGCGCCAATCCCGGTTGCAGCTCCAGTTATAACCGCCAGTTTATCCTTTAATCTTCCCATATGGAAAACCCTCCTTTTACTTATCTGCCCTTTATTTTCCCTGTATGTGAAGCTGTAAACATAAAGTGCAAGACGCCCTTTTTTAGAAAATTTAAACAACTTTGTTTATAGAGAGGAAGATTCATTGTATAATAATCTCACAACATACTAACCGGTCAGTTTATCTCTGTTCAATTATAAAGGAAAAGGGGAATGAAAATGACTCAGCTGTCTTATTGGCCATCCTATCTGCCGGAAACCCTGCAATACCGGCATGGAGAAAGACCGCTTCACGAGTATATTGATCAGCATTGTGATGAAAAACCTGATGCAATTGCCTATTCGTATTATGGAAGAGAAATTTCCTGGAAAGAGCTGAAGAAAAAAATCTGCCAGCTGGCCGGTTTTTTAAACCGAAATGATGTAAGAAAAGGGGATGCAGTGGGATTATTTATGCAGAATTGCCCTCAATACATCATTGCGCATTATGCCATACAAAAAATTGGAGGAATCGTTGTCCCCCTTAATCCAATGTACAAAGAATCTGAGCTGTCCTACTTTTTTAAAGAAGCAGGGATGAAAGGAATAATAGCCGGCTGCGAATTATATTCAAGGGTTCAGACAGCAGTTAGTGATCTGGATAATCCGATTCTTTCTATTACCGTTCATTACGGAGATTTTATTCCTGAAACGCCTGCTCTTAAGCTGCCTGAAGACTTATCTATTTCAAAACAAACCTTTGAATCCGCACATGATATGAATGATATTTTTAGAGAAGAGGATCCGCTGAATAAAAATGCGGAGATTGATACCTGGAATGATATTGGATTAATGATCTTTACTTCAGGTACAACCGGAAGACCAAAGGGTGCACTTCTAACTTATGGAAGCTCTCTTTATAAAACAGCTGCAACTGCAGAAACCAATGAAATGAGGGAAGATGACCGTTCACTGGCGATTGCTCCTTTATGTCATATTGCAGGAATGGTCATGGGTGTGAATATTCCTGTTTACTCAGGAAACACTTGTTATCTATTAACCAGATTTGATCCTGAAACTACTATTGATGTGATTGAAACATACAAAATAACTACTTGGTACAGTGTTGCACCGATGAATGCAGCGATTTTACATACACCGGGTGCGGACAAAAGAAATCTTACATCTCTCAGGCATAATCCCTCTACAAGCTTTGGAATGCCGGTAACAAAAGAACTGGCTGATAAATGGCATGAGCTTACGAAAGGATGCATCATGCATGAGGCATCTTATGGTCTGAGCGAAACCCATACATGTGATACGTTTATGCCTAAAGATAAGATAAAGTTCGGAAGCTGCGGGATCCCAGTCTATGAGAATAAAATCAAAATTATAGCTGGTGAGACAGGGTCTCCGGCTGCTCCAGGCGAAAGAGGAGAAATTGCTGTCAAGAATCCTGGGATTTTCAAAGGCTATCTAAACAGAGCAGATGCAACCTCTGAAACCTTGAGAGATGGATGGGTCTTTACAGGTGATATCGGAATGCTTGACGAAGAGGGGTATCTCTATTTCTTTGGCCGCATGAAGGAGCTTATTAAATGCTCAGGATACAGTGTTTTCCCTGAAGATGTTGAAGCTTTATTGAATGAGCATCCTGCAGTTATGCAAAGTGCTGTCATCGGGATCCCGGATTCTGTCCGGGGCGAAAGCGTTAAAGCCTTTATTGTGCTGAAACCAAATGAGAGAGAAAAAGTGACGGAAGAAGAAATCTTTAACTGGTCTAAAAAACATATGGCTGCCTACAAATACCCCAGAGAGATTGAATTTAGAGATGAACTGCCTTCTACAAGCTCAGGAAAAGTTTTGAGGAGGTTATTAAAAACACCTGAAAATGAGGGGGTAAAAAAATGAATGAAGTAAAGAATTCCGTTCATGACGCAGTTGAGGATCTGAAAAGGAGAAAAGAAAAAGCCAAGTTTGGCGGGGGGCAGGAGAAAATTGATTTGCTCCACAAAAATGGTTTTCAGACTGCAAGAGAAAGAATCCAATTGCTGGCTGATCCTGACAGTTTTTTGGAGCTTGGGATGCTGAATCACTCTGATTATCCAGGTGCAGAAGAAAGAAGCTATGGGGATGGGTTAATAACCGGACTAGCAAAAATTGATGGCCGGCCTGCAGTTATTATGGCTGGTGACAAAACGGTTTTTGCCGGCACAGAAGGATCTGTTCATATAAGGAAATCCAAAAAAGTACATGAATATGCTTTGAAACGGGGATTGCCGCTGTTTAATCTGAATGAGGGAGGAGGACTTAGGATGCCTGATGGGATGGGCTCCGATGGCATTAGCGACAAGCTGTTCCCTCAAGAAATGTTAACCCATTCAAGACAAGTGCCTTTAATGACGGCGATAGTGGGAGACAGTTTTGGAGGGCCGACATGGATGGCGGTATCCTCTGATTTTGTCACGATGCTAAAAGGAACATGTATGGCTATTGCAGGTCCGAGAATGCTTTCGATGGCAACAGGTCAAAAGGTTAATACGGAAGAGCTTGGAGGCTGGCAGGTTCATGCAGAAGAAACAGGACAGGCAGATTCCTTTGGCAGTACGGAAGAACAATGTATAGAGCAGCTGAAAACCTTCTTCAGCTATATGCCGTTAAATGCTGATGATGAGCCTCGTTACATTGAGACAAATGATGATCCGTACCGCAGTGCAGGAAACCTATTGAATATTTTGCCGGGACAGAAAAACAGAGTCTATGATATGAAGGAGATCATTCGGGAAATCGTAGACAATCAGCAGTTTTTTGAATATAAATCTACTTATGGAGAAGGCCTAATTACGGTATTTTCCAGAATGAATGGAAGAGTTGTCGGGATCGTTGCAAATCAGCCAAAGAAATTTGCCGGAGCTGCGGGACCAAAGGAGTGCGATAAGGCCACTGATTTTATATGTCTGTGTGACTCCTATCATATTCCGTTAATCTTCCTGCATGACACACCAGGATTTAGAATAAGTCAAGAAGCTGAGCGGGATAAAATGCCGACTAAAATCATGATCTGGAATCAGGCACTGGCTCAGTCAACTGTACCTAAAATCTCAGTTGTCATCAGAAAAAGCGTTGGCGCTGCTTACGGAAATATGTGCGGACCGACGATGGGGGCTGATTTTGTCTTTGCTTGGCCAACAGCTGAAATTAATTTCACTGGACCAGAGGTCGGCATCAATGTTGTATACGGCAGGCAGCTCCAGAATGAAATCAGTCAGGATGAAGCAAGGAAGAAATTGCTCGGGCAATGGGCCTTTGACAGCTCCCCGTACAAAGCAGCATCCAAGCATTATATTGATGATGTGATCGATCCAAGGGACACAAGGAAATATCTGTGTAAAGCGCTAGAATTTGCCGTTGTTAAAAATGGGACAAAAAGTGAACGCAGATTAGCGAATTGGCCGACAGGATATTAAAAGAAACACTGTACAAAAATGACAATTTTCTCAGAAGTTCCAATATAATTGGGGAGGATGAAATTTTCAGTCAAAAGGAGAACATATATGGTACGTACAGCATCAAAAGCTATTATTATTCAAGAAAGCAAGATTTTGGTCATCAAGAAAGAAGATGAGATTGGACCATTCTACATTTTGCCAGGAGGCGGACAAGAGCATGGCGAGAACCTTCATGAAAATTTGAAAAGAGAGTGCATGGAAGAGATTGGGGTTGAAGTTGAGATTGATGACCTGATTTTTGTTCGGGATTATGTTGGGGGCAATCATGGGTTTGATTGGGATAGAGAATTCCATCAATTGGATTTGATGTTTCTATGCCGCATTAAAGAAGGGCAGCCTGCACCGGCAGCAGGCATCATTCCGGATGACGGCCAAATTGGTGTAGAATGGCTGCCCGTAAAAAATCTAACCGATTATCGGCTTTATCCGATGTCGATGCTGCCTTCCATTATGGAGCTTGAATCTGGGAAGCATCCGGAAAAGATTTATTTGGGAGATGTTAATTAAGATGGGAATTGAAAGAGCAGCATGAAAGCTGTTCTTTTTTGTTATTGGATGCTAGCACAGAAATCACGGACTTCAACATAAAAATACGGCCTTTTAAAAAGGCCGTCTGCTATCTTTTTGGTACTTTCACATAAAACGTACTCATTCCATCCTCATTCATAGCCCAAACTGTACCGTGATGAAGCTCAGCAATTCTTTTTACGATGTTGAGCCCAAGCCCGAATTCACCGCTGCTGCCTTTATGAAATGGCTCAAACAGATGAGGCAGAATGTCTTCTTCAATCGGGGGTCCATCGTTCCATATTTTAAGAAGGAAGTCATTCCCCGCTTTTTTTAGATGAACACCGATCATTGAATCCGCATACCTGAGCTGATTTTCAAATAAGTTTTCAAGCAGCTTGATCCACAGCTCTTCATCGCCATGAATAGCCGCCTGGTCCAGTTTTATTTCATAATCAAGCTCCTGGCGTGACCATTTGATGCGGTCAATGACCTCGCGAACCGTCATATTCAGCTCAACCTCCGCCGATTTGCCTGAGTTGCGTGAAGATAAGTAATCCAGCTTCGTTATATACAGCAAGTCTTTAATTTTTTTCTCAAGACGCTCCGCTTCTTCCTCTATAACATCCATCGTGCTGGTCAGATCGCCTTTAGGATAAATGCCGTCATTTACAGATTTCGCATATCCTCTGATTACCATGACCGGTGTTTTCAAGTCATGAGAGATGTTCTGCAGCAGGGTGCGCTGTGCTTCATCCTTTTGAACAAGCCGTTTCCGCATTACTTCAATTGTTTCTCCAAGTTTTCCGATTTCATCACTTCGATCAAGTACAACCGGTTCATGCCAATCTTCATTCGAAATTCTTTTAACATCCTTTTCTAAAGAAACAATTGGACGCGACAGATACTTCGCAAGCCAAATAGATGGAATCCAGCTGAAAAGAAACACAATGATCATGACTAAGACAAGCTGCTTAAATAAAGTCAAAACAAGATCATTCCGGTAAGAGTCCCATGCATATGAAAGAAGAAAAGCCGGCTGGCCGTCAACTGTCACCTTCTTGATTACAAAAAAGAGCCGTTCATTATTAATTTCCCTTGAGTATTCTTCCGTAATATCCTTTTGAGCAGAAGCAAGTGTTTGCGTTTCTTGAAGAAATCTAAGCGGCAGCTTTTTTTCGTTGTAAAAAAAAGGCGTGCTCTCAGGGAGAATGATGTGCTGAACCGAACGGTCAGGGGAGAGCTTCTCTCCATTTCCGGTAAGAGGATCCATTTGGATATTTCCCTGTAGGTGGTATTCCGTCAATATATGCTGTTCATTTTCAATCGTTGTGTAGATTTCTTTCGTGAAAAAATTCCTGAGTGTAGTCGGGAAAATAATCATCAGCATCAAAGAAATGACGAGAAGAATGCCTGAGATCACAATCCATATTTGAAAAGTCAATGATTTATTTTTCATTATCCTGTCAGCATCCTGTACCCATATCCGTAGATGGTTTCTATTTTTAAGTCAGGCATTTTTTTTCGGAGCCGGCGGACGAGATCATCAACCACCCGGTCTGTGCCAAAATAATCGCTGCCCCAAATGTGCTCAATCATTTGTTCGCGCGAAAAAGCCTGACCTTTGTTATGCAGAAACAGCAGCAATAAATCAAATTCCTTAGAAGTCAGATTTAGATTTTCATTATTCAGCGAGACAGAACGCACACTTTCATCAATGGTATAAGGCGGAAGCTGCACGCTTGTTTTAACTGAGCTGCTCTCATAAACACGGGTCAGCAGCTTCTGAACGCGAATCACAAGTTCACGGGGGAGGAACGGCTTTGAAATATAGTCATCGCTTCCAAGCTCAAGCCCAAGCACCCGGTCAATATCTGTATCCCTTGCAGAAATGAAAATAACGGGAGTATCTGACGATGCCGCTTTAATTTCTTTTATTAATTGATAGCCGTCAAAATCCGGCACCATGATATCGAGAACCCAAAGGTGAGGAGTTTCATGAATGGCCTGGCGCGCATTTTCCCCATTAGTAAATGAGGTAACCTTAAAGCCTTCCTTTTCCAGATATTTTGTCAGCAAATCATTTAAATTCTGTTCGTCTTCCACAAGAAAAATAGAGTAGGACAATCTAGTTCACGCTCCTTCTTAAACGTAATTATACAATGTCATCACGGATAAGGTCATCATTTGACAATTTCACATAATCTTTTCATCTTTCTCCCAAAATGATTTTTTATAGTAGGGTTAACAAAGAAATTCACTAGGAGGAATCAGGATGGGATATTACGACGATACAGAACGAAAAGATACATTATTAGACCCGGACGCACGCGAGATCATGGTCAGATCGGGACATCCTCAAAAAAAGCCGTCCAGATGGAGAGCGGTTATGTCATCTGTTATCAGCGGGGTAGTAGGCGGAGCGCTGGTGCTTGGGGTACAGCCTTTCCTTGATGATGAGACAAGCACACAGGAACCTTCTTATTCCATTGATTCTAATACGGCTGAAGAAGAAAACGACTCAAGTACTGTGAACACACAGCCTATCAGTCAAACGAGCGACATTGCGGACATGGTCGAAAATCTGTCGCCTGCGATTGTCGGGATATCAAACAAACAGCAGCAGCAGGGTTTTGGCGGCGGAACACAGGATGCTGAAGCAGGCACGGGTTCAGGTGTTATTTTCAAAAAAGATGGGGAAACAGCCTATATTATTACAAATAACCATGTAATTGAGGGTGCAAGCAGCATCGAAATCTCCTATTCAGATGGAGAAAAATCGAAGGCTGAGCTTGTTGGAGCTGATCCGCTGACAGATACAGCCGTTCTTAAAATTGACAGCAAGTTTGCAAAAACAGTTGCCGACTTCGGCGATTCAGGACAGCTTCGTGCAGGTGAAAGAGTCGTTGCGATCGGAAATCCGCTTGGACTGGATTTCTCCCGCACCGTTACTGAAGGTATTATAAGCGGAACGGACCGCACCATTCCCATCTCAACTTCAGAAGGCAGCTGGGAATTGAATGTTATTCAGACGGATGCGGCAATTAACCCCGGGAATAGCGGTGGACCTTTGCTGAACATGAGCGGCCAGGTCATTGGCATCAACAGCTTGAAAATCACACAGGATGGTGTTGAGGGATTAGGATTTGCTATACCAAGCAACGACCTTCAGCCAATCGTTGATGAACTGCTTGAAAAGGGAAAAGTCGACCGTCCGTTCTTAGGAGTAGGACTCCTTGACTTAAGCGAAGTGCCTGAACAATACCGTACAAACACACTTCAGCTGCCGAATGAAATAACAGAGGGAGTCTTCGTTCAGGGAGTAAGCCCGTCTTCACCAGCTGCAGAAGCAGGAATGCAGGAAGGCGATGTCATTGTTGCAATGAATGGAACGAAGATCAAAAATTCAAATGAGCTTCGCAAATTCCTCTATTCACAAACAAGTATCGGCGATAAAATTGATGTTGAATTTTACCGCCAGGGAGAAAAGGTAACGGAAAAAATAACCTTGTCTCAGAAAGAGGTTGTGAATAGTTAATATAGATTACCCCCCTTTTGTACAGCCCCGGTTTTCGGGGCTGTTTTTTTTGTTTTGCTGTAAACCGGGATTCTGAAGAGTGCTGATATGAGATTAAGGAGGTAATTGGAAAGCGGCCACAAATCCGATGAAAGTCGTCAGCAGAAACTATTGCAGAGCGGTCATAAAAACAATGTAAGAAGCCAGAACTCCCTTCTTTTTGAGGGATCCCCATAATAATCATCCAGCATTTTCTTCCCGCATCTTCCCTCATAAAACAGGAATCATTACGAACAAATATGATAACGCAATTTCATGCACGCAAATAACATTGCCTAAAGTTACATAAAATAACCGAAATATGAACGGATGCCACCATATAAGGGAGTTCAATCATGAAACTACAAAAAATGTTAGAGGAGACCGGTCATTCTGCTTTCTGCAGCGAAGAACTGGAATCTGTTGATATTAAAGGAATTGAAGCAAATTCTTCTAAAACAGAAGAGGGCTATTTATTTGTAGCCATTACAGGATATCAGCGTGATGGGCACGATTATATACAGGATGCAATAGATAGAGGTGCGGCGGCAGTAATTGGAGAGCAGAATTTGGCAGATTTGACCGTACCCTATGTAAGAGTTGAGAATAGCCGTGATTCACTGGCTAATCTGGCGGCACATTTCTATGATTTTCCGTCTGCTAAACACATTATGATCGGAATTACGGGTACAAACGGGAAAACTACAACTTCTTTTATGCTCAGACATATCCTTGAATATGCAGGTTATTCTTGTGCATTGTTTGGAACTGTACACAATGTAATAAATGGGCAGACCTATGATTCGAAAAATACAACACCTGATTCACTGGAATTACAAAAGCTTTTAGCCAAAAGCGATGATGATATTGTCATTATGGAAGTTTCTTCACATGGCTTAGCTCAAAAAAGGCTTGAAGGCATTGAATATGACATCGGTCTGTTTACAAATCTTGCTCATGAGCATTTGGATTATCATCATACGATTGAAGAATATTTTGAAGTGAAGCAGCTGCTTTTTTCAAAGTTAAAAGAAGGCGGACAAGCTATTATCAGCACTCATGATGAGTGGGGAGAAAAGCTGACGGATTTGCTGAACCAGAGAAAAATCAAGGTGTCGACTTTTGGAAAAACAGATAAGGACGATCTTATTTTTGATTCTAAAAGTGATGTTCACTGCTCAGATTTCCAAGTCACAGAGTCTGGAAAACAGCTTCATTTTCAGATGACAATTCCGGGTCTTCATAATATTTATAATGCTTCCATGGCCTATCTGACCGGCAGAAAAATAGGAATTGAATCTGACCGGCTGATTGATGCATTCAAATCATTTCCGGGAATTCCGGGCAGGTTCGAAATGTACAGTCATCCCAATGATGCCACGGCTGTCATTGATTACGCACATACAGCTGATGCGTTTTCTTACTGTTTAAAAACAGCCCGTGATTGCGGGGCAAAACGAATCGTGCATGTATTTGGATTCAGGGGAGACCGTGATGAAAGCAAGCGGGATGAAATGATGGCAGTCTCATCGCAAATGACTGACTGCACAATTCTGACGTTAGATGATCTTAATGGAATTGATCAAAACGATATGATAGCAGAGCTTGAAAAATATCGTGAGGCTTCCGGCAAAGCAGCGGATCTTATCATACCTGACAGGACACTTGCCATAAAAAAAGCCTGGGATATGGCAAAAGCGGGAGATTGGATCCTTGTCACCGGAAAAGGGAGCGAAGTGTATAAGGACAACTATGAACTCCCGTCTAAATCCGATCAGGAAACTTTCGCATTGCTGATCGATCAAAATACGACAATTGCAACTTGATTTTAAGAATAGGTGTATCAAAAAATGACAGATAAGGGCAAACCAAATATGGTTCTGCTCTTTTTCTTTATAACCGCGATAAGGATAGAGAAATCGACAATAAATTATTCTCTGTTGTAAGATGTATGGAATGATAAATTTAAAGGATGATTCCTCATGATGCATTTACTGCCGTTAATGTTAGAAAGAATGGGCATTATTTTTATTGTTGCATTCTTGCTCTCAAGACTTAAATCTTTCCAAAGAATTATAAATAATGATCAGCGGATTTCAGGAAAGATGTTATTGATTGCTGTATTTGGAATTTTTGGGATCATGAGCAACTATACGGGAATTGAAATTAATCCTAATTCTGCGGCGGAGCATACTTGGCTTTTGGAGGTTGAACCTGATAGTGCCATTGCCAATACAAGAATATTAGGTATTGGAATCGGCGCCTTGCTTGGCGGGCCATTTGTTGGACTGGGTATTGGTTTGATTGCAGGGCTTCACAGGTTTACTCTGGGTGGTTTTACAGCAGAGGCATGTGCAATTTCAGCTGTTTTAGCGGGCCTTGCCGCAGGATATATAGGTGTACAATACCGCAAAAAATCCAGGATTACCCCGTTGTTTGCGGTAAGTGTAGGTGTAGTGATGGAAATCATTCAAATGGGGATTATCCTGCTTGTCACAAAACCTTTTGAAATGGCCTTGGATCTTATTAAGGTGATCGGGATTCCGATGATTGTAATTAATGGATTCGGGACACTTTTGTTTATGTTTATTATTCAATCCATCTTTCGCGAGGAAGAACGTGCACGTGCAGTACAAACAAATAAAGCCTTCCACATTGCCGATCAAACGCTGCCTTTCTTTCGCCAGGGTTTGAATCCTGACTCATGTAAAGAAGTGGCGCAAATTTTGTTAAGGCTGACAGATGCAGACGCTGTGGCAATTACCGATCAGAAGCAAGTATTAACACATGTAGGTGCAGCTTCCGACCATCATCTTCCTTTGAAAGGACTTGCGACCGGATTAACGAAAAAAGTGCTTGAAGAAGGAACCATCATAACTGCAAGGAAAAAGGAAGAGATCTTCTGTTTTAATGAAAATTGCCCATTACAGGCAGCGGTTGTTCTGCCTTTAAAAGTACATGATAAAACGGCAGGAACTCTTAAACTGTATTTTAAGCATCCAAATCAAATGAATGAAGTTGAACAAGAGCTTGCAGAAGGGTTGGCGAATCTTTTTTCAACTCAATTGGAACTAGCCAAAGCAGAGCTGCAAAGTAAATTGTTGAAAGATGCGGAAATAAAAGCATTACAGGCTCAGGTTCATCCTCATTTTTTGTTTAATGCCATCAATACAATTTCTGCTTTATGCCGTACGGATGCTGAAAAAGCAAGAAAACTATTACTGGAGCTCAGTGTATTTTTCCGCAGTAATTTGCAGGGATCCCGTCAAACGGTCATTACGCTTGAAAAAGAATTGGAACACGTTAAAGCTTATTTATCATTGGAACAAGCACGTTTTCCAAATAAATATACAATCACGTTAAGAATGGAAGAAGGCCTTGAAAAGGTTACTCTTCCTCCATTTACATTACAGCCGCTAGTAGAAAATGCCATCCGTCATGCTTTTTCTCATGTGAAAAGCAAAGGTCATGTTTTGATTCACGCCTATACAAAGGATGAAAAAATGTATGTATTGGTTGAAGATGACGGAAAAGGAATGACTAAAGATGAGACAGAGTCATTAGGAAAACAAGCTGTAAAGTCTAAAGAGGGCACTGGGACTGCACTGGTAAATATACGTGAGCGGCTGGAAGGGATATACAATATGAAAGCTGGCATCCATATCCACAGTGAAGAAGGTATAGGTACAAAAGTACTTGTAACAATACCTCTTGATAAAAAAGGAGTATACGAAAACCATGTTAAAGGCTTTTATAGTAGATGATGAACCGTTGGCGAGAGATGAATTAAAATATCTCCTGCTTAGGAGTAAGAGGATAGAAATTGTTGGGGAAGCCGACTGCATAGAAGATGCTATCCAGCAAATACTTGATCGCAAACCGCATCTCGTGTTTTTGGATATAGAACTTGCCGAAGACAGCGGCTTGCAGTTAGCCGAGCAAATTCGAGCATTAGAACCTTCACCTGCAATCATTTTTGCTACTGCTTATGATGAATATGCTTTAAAAGCATTTGAATTGGATGCAGTTGATTATATTTTAAAACCATTTGATGAATTGCGGATACAACAAACCTTAGATAAAATTTTCAGTCTTAAAACGATTGGCGGAATAGAAACCCGATCAGATACCCGTTCTTATAAAATGGAACAAACAGGGAAAATACCTCTGCTGGTTGAAGAACGGATCGCGTTAGTAGATATTCCAGCAATTGTCTACGTTGGTTCTGCAGAAGGAAAAACGCTTATTAAAACAATGGAGCAGGAATATAAAACGGGAGAACCGTTAGTAACAGTTGAGAAGAAACTGAGCCATGATTCGTTTGTGCGTGTACACCGGAGCTTTCTTGTCAATTTGCAGCACATTTCAGAGATTGAACCATGGTTTAACTCAACATATAATCTCATCATGAAAGATGGATCGAAAGTACCGGTAAGCCGTACTTATGTAAAAGAGCTGAAACAGCGGCTGGGATTTTAATTCTTGCTGAAAAAACCGCTTTCATTCTTTTGCATTTCAACCTGACTATTTTGCACCTCATTCCTAATATCCGACAGGTTATCATGAAAACGCTGTGAATTCGCTTTCATTTAGTATGATAATTTTACGAATAAGGTTTTAGGAGGCAGTGCAAAATGAATGCGATTACAATTGTAATAGGATCCATGTGTATTTTAATGATAGCTTATCGTTTATACGGCACTTTTCTGGCTGTAAAGGTCTTAAAATTAGATGATTCCAAAAAAACGCCAGCTCATGATCTTGAGGATGGAAAAGATTATGTGCCTACGAACCGCTGGGTTACTTTTGGCCATCACTTTGCTGCCATTGCAGCTGCAGGTCCATTGGTAGGTCCTATTTTAGCGGCTCAATTTGGCTATTTACCCGGGCTGCTGTGGTTATTAATTGGGGCAGTAATCGGCGGAGCCGTTCATGATGCAGTTGTCCTTTTTGCATCAATGAGAAAAAATGGTCAATCATTAGCTGAAGTTGCTAAAGAAGAATTAGGTCCTGTAGCAGGTTTTTGTACAGGCCTCGCAATGTTATTTATTATTACGATTACGATGGCAGGCCTTTCCATGGTTGTTTTACACGCTTTGGAAAAAAATCCGTGGGGAACTTTTTCAGTTGGAATTACGATTCCAATTGCAATGGGAGTAGGTTTGTATCACAAAAAGACCGGAAATCTAAAAGGGGCTTCTATTGCAGGTTTTATTTTGATTTTAGCTGCAGTTTTTACAGGTCCATACATTCAGAATACGATCATTGGTGACTGGCTGACCCTTGATTCGAAAACCCTTTCTATTATTTTGCCGATCTATGCTTTCTTTGCCGCAGCTTTGCCAGTGTGGTTATTGCTTGCACCTCGGGACTATCTGAGCAGCTTTATGAAAATCGGAGTTTTTATTGCTCTTATCCTGGGAGTTTTCGTTGTAAATCCCGATATTCCATTTCCAGCTGTAACAGAGTTTGTTAATGGAGGAGGTCCCATTCTGGCAGGACCGGTTTGGCCGTTCATTTCCATTACGATCGCATGCGGCGCAATTTCAGGTTTCCACGCCTTTGTTGGATCTGGTACAACACCAAAAATGATCGATCGATGGAGTGATATAAAAGTAGTTGGCTTTGGTGCCATGCTTGTAGAATGTTTAGTAGGGATTATGGCTTTAATTGCGGCCACAGCCCTGCAGCCTGGAGATTATTTTGCAATCAACTCTACACCTGAAGTGTTTAGAACATTGGGCATGGATGTTGTAAACCTTCCAATGCTGAGCGAGGCAATTGGGCTGAACTTAGAAGGAAGAACTGGCGGAGCGGTTACACTGGCTGTTGGAATGACGTATATCTTTACTGAAATTCCATGGTTCAGCAAGCTTTCATCTTACTTCTTCCAGTTTGTTATCATGTTTGAAGCGCTCTTTATTTTAACAGCTATTGATTCAGGTACACGTGTTTCCCGTTATCTGATTCAGGATTTCGCGGGTGTCTTTTATAAACCAATGAAACGAGTGGACTGGATCCCGGGAGCTGTTTTTGCAAGTGCATTGGCCTGCTTCTTGTGGGGCAGCCTGCTCTTTACTGGAGACATTGGATCCGTATGGGCGCTGTTCGGTGTATCTAACCAATTAATGGCCTCAATCGGATTGATTGTCGGAGCAACGGTTATTTTGAAAATTGCAGATAAACGCAGATACATGCTCACGTGTTTGATACCGCTTGCATACTTGTATGTAACTGTAAACTATGCGGGCTACTGGATGATTAAAAATGTGTATCTTAATTCAGCTGCACCTGGCTACAGCGTGTTAAACGCAGCATTATCCATTATCATGCTGATTTTAGGGATTATTATTATGGTTGCAGCCGTTAAAAAATGGCTTGCAAATTGGAATAGCCCGCGGGCCCAATTAGCCAAATCAGCATAATGTTTGATTGGACCGTCCTTATTATAAGGGCGGTTTGTTTATTTTAAGGATGTATGTCCCTTGGAAAATCTGACAAAACATCCAAAGGCATCTTGACATAAATCCATTTCAATCATACACTAACGGTAGACATTAGTTTATCAGAAAATTCAGTATGAAGTGAGAATAGATATGAGCATACAACCGGATCATCGTATTGGGAGAAATGCCATGCAGCTCGTTCTAATCGGTGAAAATGATCATTTTTACGGGGAACAGCTGACAGAGCAGGGGTTTCAATTTTGTCAGGGGAAAACGGGTTCAATGGAGACGCATAAAGTAGTGGCGGCCATTGAAACTGCAGCAAAGCGTTCAGGTGTGATATCACCTGATGGATACCGCGAAACACACGCTTTATATCATGCCATCATGGAAGCGCTTCATGGTGTGACAAGAGGGCAGGTTCAGCTTGGAAGTGTTTTGCGAACAGTTGGTCTTCGATTTGCCATTGTCCGGGGGAAGCCTTACGAGGCAGAAACGGAAGGTGAATGGATCGCGATTGCTCTGTACGGCACAATAGGTGCTCCTGTTAAAGGATCAGAGCATGAGGCAATGGGTTTGGGAATTAATCATATATAAGATGCGCCCATAGTTAATAGATAGCAGGGGGCTGTATCGGTAGAAAACACGGTTTAACGTGTTTCTATTGGTATGGCCTCCTTTTTGTTTTTCATTTTAATCAAAAGAGGAGCAGATTATGATCGAATTAACGGGAAGTACACTCACAATTGAATCCGCAAAGAAGGTTTTATATGAAAAAGCTATGATCCATATTCCTGACTATGTTTGGGATAAGGTAGAAAAGAGCAGAAAAGCGGTTGAAAACATAGTGGCTCAGAAGAAGGTCGTTTACGGTATTACAACGGGATTTGGGAAGTTCAGCGATGTACTGATTGATGCGGAACATGCAGAAGAGCTGCAAATCAATTTGATTCGAAGTCATGCATGCGGTGTCGGAGATCCGTTTCCTGAAGAGGTTTCCAGGGGGATGCTTTTGCTTCGGCTTAATGCATTATTGAAAGGTTTTTCCGGTGTCCGCAAAGAGGTATTATCTTTACTTGCTTCACTCCTGAATCATGAAATTCATCCTGTTGTGCCCGAGCAGGGCTCACTTGGTGCGAGCGGGGATTTAGCGCCTTTATCTCATATGGCTCTTGTTCTTGTAGGTGAAGGTGAGGTTTTTTACCAGGGGCGGAAAATGCAGACTGCAGAAGCGTTTCAGACAGCGGGACTTCACCCTGTTACTCTGCAGGCTAAAGAAGGTCTGGCTTTAATCAATGGCACACAGGCAATGACAGCAATGGGCCTCGTCAATTACATCGAAGCTGAAGCGGTGGCGCTGCAGGCAGACTACATTGCTTCGATGACGATTGAAGGTCTGAGAGGAATCATTGATGCGTTTGATGAGGACATTCATATTGCCCGGGGCTACAAAGAACAAATTGAAGTAGCCGAGCGAATCAGCGGGATTTTAAATGGCAGCTATCTCGTGACGCATCAGGGAGAGCTGAGAGTTCAGGATGCCTACTCATTAAGGTGCATTCCGCAGGTTCATGGGGCAAGTCTTCAGGTCCTTTCTTATGTAAAAGATAAGCTTGAAATTGAAATGAACGCTGCTACGGATAATCCGCTGATTTTTGATGATGGCAAAAAGGTTTTGTCAGGAGGGAATTTCCACGGTCAGCCAATTGCGTTTGCCATGGATTTCTTGAAGGTTGGCATCGCCGAGCTTGCAAATATTTCGGAACGCAGAATCGAAAGACTTGTCAATCCGCAGCTCAATGATCTGCCGCCGTTTTTGAGTCCAATGCCCGGTCTTCAGTCCGGAGCGATGATCATGCAATATTGTGCTGCGTCGCTTGTCTCTGAAAACAAGACGCTTGCACACCCGGCAAGTGTTGATTCAATTCCATCATCAGCCAATCAGGAGGATCACGTCAGCATGGGTACGATTGCCTCAAGGCACGCCTATCAAATTATTCAAAACTGCAGACGTGTTCTTGCCATTGAA
Organism: Metabacillus hrfriensis; assembly: GCF_030127205.1. Classification (NCBI taxonomy): domain Bacteria; kingdom Bacillati; phylum Bacillota; class Bacilli; order Caryophanales; family Bacillaceae; genus Metabacillus; species Metabacillus hrfriensis. Next base: position 4,479,176 of record NZ_CP126116.1, on the reverse strand, counting down.
TTGATTTGTGCGATGGAGGCAGCAGCCTACCGGGGAATTGAGAAAATGTCGGAAACGACAAGAACATTTTATTTTCATGGAAGAACTGTTGTCCCGGCTATTACGAAGGACAGAGTATTTTCAAAGGATATAGAAGCAGCTGCGGCCTGGCTGAAAAAAGCAGATGTAAAGAGATTTAAAAAAGATTATTACGATACAAAGGGGGAAATTTTATCATGACAGCAAAATTCACAGGAGCAAAACGGGGAACTGAATTAGACTGTAAAGGATGGGAGCAGGAGGCAGCGCTTCGCATGCTGATGAATAACCTGGATCCTGAGGTTGCAGAAAAGCCGGAGGAGCTCATTGTTTATGGAGGAATTGGAAAGGCTGCAAGAAATCAGGAGTCACTGGATGGAATCGTCCGATCGTTAAAATCATTGGAGCATGATGAGACACTTCTCATTCAATCGGGGAAGCCTGTAGGGATTTTTAAAACGCATGAACATGCCCCGCGGGTTCTGCTTTCAAACTCTGTACTTGTCCCTAAATGGGCAGATTGGGAAAACTTCCACGAGCTTGATCAAAAAGGCCTGACCATGTATGGGCAAATGACGGCGGGAAGCTGGATCTATATCGGAACACAGGGAATTCTTCAAGGAACCTATGAAACGTTTTCTGCTGTGGCAAAAGAGCATTTTGGCGGGAGCTTAAAAGGCACAATTACATTAACGGCGGGCCTTGGCGGAATGGGAGGGGCACAGCCTCTTGCCGTAACGATGAACGGCGGAGTTGTTATTGCTGCCGATGTTGATCAAAGCAGAATTGAGAAGAGACTTGCGACAAAGTATTGTGACAGGCTGACTCATTCTTTTGATGAAGCGGTGCAGTGGGCAATGAAGGCTAAGTCAGAAGGCAAAGCCCTTTCAATTGGATTAGTGGCAAATGCAGTAGATGTCCTTCATGAAGTGATTAAGAAAAACATAAAGATTGATATCCTTACTGACCAGACATCCGCACATGACCCGTTAAATGGGTATTTTCCGCATGGTTTATCGATGGATGAAGCGATGCAGATAAAAAGGGATCATCCAGATTTGTATGTTGAGAAATCCAAAAAATCTATGGCTGAGCATGTAAGATGCATGTTAGAGCTTCAAAAGAGCGGAACCATCGTCTTTGATTACGGCAATAATATTCGCCAGGTAGCAAAGGACGAAGGAGTGGAAAATGCATTTGCATTTCCGGGCTTTGTGCCAGCCTATATTCGTCCGCTGTTCTGTGAGGGCAAAGGTCCTTTCAGATGGGCAGCTCTATCTGGAGATCCTGCAGACATCCACCGCACAGATCAGCTGATTAAGGAGCTTTTTCCTGAAAATGAAGCCCTTCTGCGCTGGATTGATATGGCACATGAGCATGTTGCTTTTCAGGGACTGCCGGCACGTATTTGCTGGCTCGGCTACGGTGAACGGGTGAAGATGGGCCTCGCCATTAATGAATTAGTCAGGACGGGAGAACTGAAAGCACCGATCGTCATTGGACGCGATCACCTTGACTGCGGTTCAGTTGCCTCGCCAAATCGCGAGACAGAGGCGATGAAGGACGGAAGCGATGCAATAGGAGATTGGGCAGTGTTAAATGCACTAGTTAACACATCAGCCGGAGCGAGCTGGGTATCCTTCCACCATGGCGGCGGAGTAGGAATGGGCTATTCTCTGCATTCCGGTATGGTTGTTGTTGCTGACGGAACGGAAACAGCAAAACGCAAATTAGAAAGAGTTCTCGTATCTGATCCCGGGATGGGCATTATCCGTCATGCAGATGCAGGCTACGAAGAGGCACAGACTTTTGCAAAAGAACATAATGTACGTATTCCAATGCAGGAATAGAGGGAGGTTCTTTCATGAAATATGATCTAATACTTGAAAATATAGGCCAGCTCTTAACAATGGATTATGAAAAAGAAGGTCCACTCTGCGGCAGGGACATGGATGAGCTGATTGTACTTGAAAACAAGGCACTTGCGATTGCTGATGGGAGAATAGCTGTGATAGGTTCAAACGAAGAAGCAGCTATGTGGACGGCTGAAAAAAGAATGGATTGTGAAGGGAAGCTTGTTACACCGGGCCTCATTGATCCACATACTCATTTAGTGTTTGCCGGATCCCGTGAGCATGAAATGGGACTGAAGCAGCAGGGTGTTCCTTACTTGGAAATCCTGAAACAGGGCGGCGGCATTCTTTCGACTGTAAAAGCAACGCGGGCTGCAAGTGAAGCGGAGCTTTATGAAAAAGCAGCCGGCCATCTTGACCGGATGCTTTCATATGGAATGACGACGGTTGAAGCGAAAAGCGGATACGGACTGAACGCAGAAGCAGAACTGAAGCAGCTTAGGACCGCAAAAAAATTAAACGCGGAGCACGCAGCCGAAGTTGTTTCAACCTTTTTGGGTGCGCATGCCATACCTCCAGAGCATAAGCATCAGCCGGATGTTTTCTTAGAAGAAATGGTTCAGCTGCTTGATGTCATTGAAAAAGAAGAATTAGCCCAATTTGTAGATATCTTTTGTGAAACAGGCGTTTTCTCGATTGAACAGTCCAGAGTGTTTTTATCAAAAGCAAAGCAAAAAGGATTTCAGGTGAAAATTCATGCCGATGAAATTGATCCATTAGGAGGAGCAGAATTGGCTTCTGAGCTCAGTGCTGTCAGTGCAGAGCATTTAGTTGGAACTTCAGATGAAGGCATTAAGCAGCTGGCTGCAAAAGGGGTTATCGCCTGCCTGCTGCCCGGTACTTCTTTTTATCTGAACAAACCGGATCATGCCAAAGCAAGAAAGATGCTCGAGGAAGGAGTGGCGGTGACTCTTGCGACTGATTTTAATCCCGGGAGCTGCCCGACTGAGAATCTGCAGCTGATCATGTCTTTCGCAGCGGTTATCTATAAAATGACGGTCAAAGAAATTTGGAATGCTGTCACCATTAATGCAGCCCATGCCATCGGGTTAGGCGGCGAACGGGGGATAATCGCGCCAATGAAGCAGGCGGACCTTGTCATCTGGGATGCGGGAAACTATGAATATATCCCTTATCATTTCGGAGTGAATCACGCAGGGACCGTTATCAAGAAAGGTGCCATAGTATATGAAAAGGGGGATCACTGTGAACCGTCTTCCCTTTCTTTCACATGATGCAAGATTCGTAGACCGCGGGATTTCACGGGCGGGAACGTTATTGAAAAAACGGGATCATGAAATTGCCGAAGGCATTGGGTTAGTGGGAGTTCCATTATCGAAGCCATCGATCAGTCATTCAGGGGCATCTTTTGCTCCTGAAACAATAAGAAAAATGATGAACGCTTTTACCACCTACTCTGTTCAGAACAATACAGATTTGAAAAAAGAGAGAATCATAGACTTTGGGGATATATCCATGCATGTAACAGATCTATCTGAATCGCACCGGAGGATTGAAACGACGGTGGAAGGAGTTTTGGGTGAACATCCTTTAATGGTTCCTATTTTTCTTGGGGGCGATCATTCTGTTACAGCGCCGATTTTTACAGCTTTTCAAAAAGAAAAAGGAAAGGCTGGGATTATTCAGTTCGACGCGCACCACGATCTGCGGAACCTTGAAGATGGAGGACCGTCAAATGGAACACCTTTTAGACAGCTGATCGAAAAAGGTGTACTGCAGGGAAAACACCTTTATCAAATTGGCATCCGCGACTTTTCAAATGGCAAAGAATATACCGATTATGGCAAAGAAAAGGGTGTCCATATCTTCACCGTGCAAGACGTGTACAAAAGAGGAATTCTCTCAATTTTACAAGAGAGTGTGAGTGGGCTCCTGAAAGAAGTTGACGTCATCTACGTATCTCTTGATATGGATGTAATGGATCAGGCGTTTGCACCAGGCTGCCCTGCCATTGGTCCAGGCGGGATGGATTCACGGATGCTGATTGAAGCTATACGATTTTTAGGAGAAGTTCCAGCTGTAAAAGCAATGGATATTGTTGAAATTGACCCGACACTCGATTTTCGGGATATGACGAGCCGTTTGGCAGCTTACTGTGTCTTAACCTTTTTAACAGGTTACAAGAGCAGAAAGTAGAATTGGGTTTTAGAAATTGAAAAACGGGATTTCATAATGATAGAAACCTATTTCTGAGGAGCAGATGTTCAGAGATAGGTTTTTTAGTTTGGAGCACTTTATAAAATAAATAGAATGAGAAACCCTGTATAAAAAACATCCGGGGTTTCTCTATTTTTTAGGGTTGAATTCCTTCTTTTTAATTATTATAAAGGAATAATTGATAAGGCAAGAGCTACTAAAATCATTACGGCTGTCGATCCGCAGGCCCATTTCAGGAAGGTGCGCTGCAAGTCCCCGAAATCTTCTCCAACCATTCCGACTAAAAGGTATGTCGACGGTACTAGCGGACTTAATAGATGGACAGGCAATCCGAGAAGTGATGCACGTCCAATAAATGCAGGGTCAATTCCATATCCGGCAGCCGCCTTGGCGAGCAATGGCAAAACGCCGTAGTAAAATGCATCATTGGACATGAAAAAAGTAAAGGGAGCACTTAGTATCGCTGTAATAAGAGCTAATTGTGAACCAAAGGCATCAGGTATATGCGTAATCATAGTGTTTGCGATGGCATCTACCATTTTAGTCCCTGAGAGAATACCTGTAAAAATACCTGCTGCAAACACCATTGAAATGACTGATAAAGCATTATCAGCATAGTTTGAAATCCTCGCTTTTTGGTCACTTAATTTTGGATAATTCATCGTGATAGCAATGGCAAAACCAATCATAAACAAGACAGTAGTCGGCAGGACTTCGTTGATTAGCGCCACTAAAAGCATGATGGTTAACAGGTAATTCACAACAATTAGTTTTGGCCTTTTAATACCAGCTTCCTCTGCAGAAGCCGCCGTCTGCTGCATGGCCATTGTGCTGTAATCAATTTCAAGTATACCCACTCTTTTGCGCTCTTTTTTTCCAAGGCAATAAGCCATGAATAATACAAACAATATTCCGCCAGCCATTGAGGGAATGACTGGAGTGAAAATATCCGACATCTCAAGATTCAATGCCGTCATGGCTCTGGCAGTAGGTCCTCCCCATGGCAGTAGGTTCATAACACCTGAAGCAGATACGGCAATCCCTGCTAATATCAGCGGCCTCATGCCAATTCGTTTATACAATGGAAGCATGGCAGAAATCGTAATTATATATGTTGTGGTTCCATCCCCATCTAAGGAAATCAACAATGCGAGGACTGCCGTACCGATGGCTATCTTTACAGGATCTCCTTTTACAACTTTCAGGATGGTTGAAATAATAGGATCAAATACTCCTGCATCAATCATTATGCCGAAAAAGAGAATGGCAAATAGGATCATTATGCCTGTGGGTGCTACACTTTTTATGCCATCAAGCGCCATGGGTCCGATTTCTTTTCCGAATCCGCCGATTAATGCAAAAACAACTGGAACTACCATCAGTGCAATCATAGCCGTTAGCCGTTTTGTCATAATTAAAATCATGAATGTGATTATCATTAAAAATCCTAATAATGCAAGCATGGTCTTCACCTCTTTTGTTAGTAAATAAAGTGTATACAAAATATTCTGAAATGAAAACGTTTACAAAATAAAGTTATTAAAGTAAGTTAACTATATTTTGTACATTAAGTTCACAGTAAGGACTAATTTTCTGCAGCAAAGTTTTAGTTTGCGAGCCGATTAATAGATGATTAAAATGCTTGTAACGTTTTAAGTTAAGAGGCGCAAAACGGTAAATCAGCACAGCATTTAACAAATTAATGCTGTGCCTTTCTAATATTTAAGGAGGGGGTTTTGGACATTTATTTTAAGAAGGCAATAACCGTTATTTCGCAAAAGGGCCAGATTGTTGAAGAAGAGTAAAAGTTAAAGGTGTCCATATCGGTTTTCGAAAGTTTCTGACATTGTATTGACAGTATCATGCATACTGATTACAATTGAAAATGATTATCATTAGCGACCTGGAGGAAGTGCATTATGTTTAATGGAAGAAATAGCCGACAGATGTTATTTATAACTGTATTTATTTTATTATTATCAACACTATTATTTGGCTGTACAAAAGCTAACGATGTTTCAGCGCCAAAAGACGATCATGACAATATGCTAACATTGGCTTGGCCGAGAGATGTAGGAGAAATGAATCCGCATATTTATAATCCTTCACAATTATTTGCTCAGTCGATGGTGTATGAACCGTTAGTAAGCTACCAAGAGGGTGGCGAACTAAAACCACATCTAGCTGAGTCATGGGAAATTTCTGAAGACGGGAAAGTATATACGTTTCATTTGCGTCAAGATGTGAAATTTTCCGACGGAACAAGCTTTAATGCAGAAATTGTGAAAAAGAATTTCGATACCATTTTAAATAATGTAGAATTACATAGCTGGTTAGGTTTTATTTCGAAAATAGATCGAACAGATGTAATCGACGAAAATGAGTTTAAACTGACATTAACTGAACCATATTATCCAACGATCCAGGAGTTAGCTGTTGTTCGACCAGTTCGTTTCTTAGGCGAAGCTGGATTTCCTGAAGATGGTGATACCTCAAAAGGTGTCGTTGAACCGATTGGTACAGGTCCATGGATTTTGGAAGAACATAAAGCGGATGAATATGCTATTTACAAGCGTAATGAAAATTATTGGGGTGAGCTTCCAAAAGAAGAGAAAATCCAAGTGAAAGTCATTCCTGATGCGGAAACGCGGGTACTTGCTTTTGAAAAAGGTGAGCTGGACCTTATTTACGGAGAAGGTTCTATCAGTTTAGATTCTTTCAAACAATTGGAATCTACTGGAGATTATGAAACTAGCATTTCTGAACCAGTTGCAACAAGGCAGCTCGTCATCAATTCAACGAAAGAACAGCTTTCCGATGAACGGGTACGTCAAGCGTTACATTATGGTTTTAATAAAGAAGCACTTGTTGAAGGGATTACATCTGGTTACGAGGAAAAAGCAGATTATATTTTACCGACAAACCTCCCTTATACGAAGGGCAATGAAGCAAAGGTCATTGATTATGATGTAGAAAAAGCGAAATCGTTATTAGATGAAGCAGGGTGGACGCTTCCTAAAGGAAAAACGGTACGTGAAAAAGATGGACAGACTCTTGAAGTCGAGTTAATGTATGATTCAGCAGAATCAATTCAAAAAACAATGGCAGAAACGCTTCAAGCTGAGTGGGGAGCCATTGGTGTGAAGTTAAACATTGTTGGAGTTGAATTAACAGAGCAAATTCAGCGATTTAAAGATAATAAGTTTGATATTAATTTCTTTAGTAACTACGGAGCTCCATATGATCCACATACGTTCTTAAACATTGTTTTGTCAGAAGGATTTGGCTTTAATGAGGCGATATCAGCATATCCGAACAAAGCTGAATTACTTAAACAAATCGCCGAGGTTCCGAAAACAACAGATGAGCAAAAACGCCAACAGCTTTACTCGTCAATCTTAACATCAATCCAAGATCAGGGAGCCATTATTCCGATCTCTTATGTTAAGAAAACAGCAATCTATCAAAAGGATGTTACTAATTTTACTTTCCCTGCTAATCGAGACGAACATCCATTTACGGGAATTAGCAAAGAGCAGTAAGTAGCAGGAGGCTTTCATGGGCACCTATATTTTTAAACGAATGATATCTATTATTCCAGTTTTTCTTTTAGCAACATTACTTACAACTGGAATGATTCACCTTTCACCGGTAGACCCGGCTGAGGCCTACTTAGCAGCCGCCCATATTCAGCCGACCGATGAGATTTTGGAGCAAAAAAGACATGAGTTTGGTTTAGACCAACCATTCCTCATTCAATATGTAAACTCTATTATGAAGATATGCCAGCTTGATTTTGGCATATCTTATGTTTCGAATAAGCCTGTTTTGGATGAGGTTGCATCGAGATTACCGGCTACCTTTCAGCTTGCTCTAGGAAGTATCGTCATAGCTGTACTAGTGAGTATCCCGTTAGGTTTCCTTGCTGGAGTAAAGAAAAATAGCCTAATCGACCATTTTAGCAGGATTCTCTCCTTTTTAGGGGCATCGATTCCTTCTTTTTGGCTCGGTTATCTTTTAATTTTTTTCTTTTCTGTTAAACTTGACCTTTTTCCAGTTGAAGGAATTGGGACATGGCAGCATCTTGTTCTGCCTTCCGTTACACTTGCCCTTCCTTTAATTGCAATCTATACAAGATTGTTACGTGCGAGTGTTCTTGAAAACTTGCAACAGCCATATGTGCTATTTGCCAGGACAAGAGGAATTAACGAAAAAACGATTATGGCCAAGCATGTCTTAAGGATTGCCATTTCCCCGATGATTACTGGTCTTGGGATGAATCTTGGAAAATTACTGACTGGAACAATCATCGTGGAAGCAGTTTTTTCTTGGCCAGGGTTTGGTCGTTATTTTATTGAAGCTATTTTTAATCGTGATATACCGGTCATTCAATGTTATGTGCTGATTGCAGCCAGCTTATTTATTTTAAGTAACTTACTTGTTGATTTAATTCAAATGTATATTGACCCGCGCATTTCCAGGAAAGAAGGGCAGCAGCAATGATTATAAGTTTACCTAAGATATTCAGAAGTCAAAAAGTTATTTCCATATGCTCGATTATATTAAGTATTCTTGTTATCATTGCTATCTTTGCTCCATGGATTGCACCCAATGATCCGATTGCTGTCAACTTAGCTTATAAACTTCAGCCTCCTTCTTGGGCCTATCCATTAGGAACGGACCATTTAGGAAGATGTAATCTATCGCGTATTTTATATGGGGCGCGCCTTTCATTAGGTTTTGCGATGCTAATCTTTCTTTCATCCATCCTCATTGGTTTACTTGTTGGAACCTTTTCAGGGTATAAGGGCGGCCTTGTTGATCATGTATTGATGAGGTTTTGCGATGGTGTCATGGCTTTTCCAAGTCTTATCCTTATTCTTGGACTTGTTGGCATATTCGGACCTGGACTTACACAAGTGATCATCGCGTTGATGCTTGTGCAATGGGTCTACTATGCAAGAATGTTCCGAGGAATGGTCCTTAGTCTGAAAGAACAAAACTTTATTGCAGCTGCGAAAATAAGCGGCTCTTCTCAATGGAAGATTATTAAAAATCATATTGTCCCAAATGTACTCCCGCCACTTGTCGTCATGGGTACATTAGAAATGGGCTGGGCCATTATGGATATATCCGCCATGTCGTTTCTAGGATTAGGAGTGCAACCCCCTACACCTGAATGGGGAGCGATGATTCACGAAGGGAAATCGTATATTCGGACAAATCCAGAATTAATGCTTTATCCAGGTTTGATCATTATGCTCGTTATTGTTACATTCAATTTACTAGGTGAAGCGTTATCTGAACGGTACGATGTCAAACGTAGATTTTAAAAAGGGATGAGAATATTGGGTGCAGAACAGTCGAATGTGTTACAAGTGAAAGATTTACATGTACAGGTAAAAACAAAAGATGGTGTTACCCCACTTGTTCAAGAGATAAATTTTGAACTAAAGCCTGGACGTGTTCTTGGTCTAGTTGGGGAAAGTGGATGCGGTAAAACTGTTACAAGTATGTCCATTTTTCAACTTCTTGATCGGAAAACGACAACGATTGATGGGAGTATAACATTACAAGGACGTGAATTGAACGGTTTAGCCGATAAAGAAATGCGTAAGATCCGTGGCAAGGATATTGCCTTTATTATGCAAAATCCGATGAATGCTTTTACACCTGTTTTTACGATCGGCCATCAATTTATCGAAACCATTCGATCTCATACAAAATGGAATAAAAAACAAGCAACAGAGCTTGCCATCGAGGCAATGCAGCATGTGAACTTACCCAATCCTGCTAACCTATTAAAATCGTATCCTTTTCAATTGAGTGGCGGCATGCTGCAACGGGTGATGATTGCCATTGCAGCATGCTTACATCCAGCTGTTATTATTGCTGATGAACCAACTACCGCACTTGACGTCAATAATCAGAAGAAAGTGCTGTACCACTTAGATAAAATTCGCTCTGAATATGGTTCAGCTATTCTTTTAATATCCCATGATCTCGGAGTCATTTCGGAAATGGCAGATGAGGTTGCCGTTATGAAGAATGGCAGGATTGTAGAAAAAGCGAATGTGTTTCAGCTATTTGATGAGCCGCAGCATGAGTATACGAAGAAACTACTAAATGCACGCTCACTAATACATTTAGATGAACCTAACATCCATTTGGCTTAGCCTAATAATAGGTATTTACCCCATTCTTAACGGGCAGTAAGTCCCTTACCTAAGATTCAAGAATTTATAAAGCAGCAAAAAAGATAGGTGAGGGTAAACTGCCCGTAAAGATCCGATAAGTTTCGCTACCATTAAGTGGGGGATGAAAAAACCCCCCACTTAATGAAGTCTCACTTTACAGGAGTGAACAAATGAGTTTATTACAAGTAAAAGAAGTCACTCATAGCTACGGATCCCGAACGTTTTTTAACTGGAAAGGTCGCCCTAAAAAAGTACTTTCTGATATTTCGCTTGCGATTGAGGAAGGTACATGCTTAGGAATGCTTGGTACGAGTGGGGCCGGTAAAAGTACTTTAGGAAAAGTGATTCTTGGTTTGGAACGGCCACAAAGCGGACAAATCCTGTTTCAAGGGCATGATATTTATACTGCAGATAAACATACTCGGCAAAAAATCCGTCGCGATATTCAAGCTGTCTTTCAGGATTCATACTCATCAGTCAATCCCCGCATAACAGCCGAACGTATTATTGCAGAGCCTTTAGAAAACTATGAAAAGCTAACAGTTGCTGAACAAAAACGAACTATTGTTGAATTATTGGAAAGGGTCGGACTGAGTGAAAAGGACCTGAAAAAATACCCGCACCAATTTAGCGGCGGGCAATTGCAGAGGATCAATATTGCAAGAGCGATCTCCCTCAAACCAAAGATGATCGTCCTGGACGAATCTGTTAGTAGTCTAGATATGGTTAACCAAACACTTATTTTAGAATTACTAAAGGAGCTAAAAGAAGACTTCGGGCTATCTTATTTATTTATTACACATGATATTAAAGCTGCCTATTCGATTAGTGATTCATTGGGTGTACTAGAAAAAGGAGAATTAATCGAGCTTTATGATTCAAAAAAACAGTTTTTCACTTCAGAACATCCTGTAGTAAAAGAGATGAGAGGTTCCATACTTGCAGAGCACCCGCGTTTTCGATCGATTAGAACAAGGGTTAGCCATACTTAATTAAAAAGTATTTATATTTATTCGAATGCCTCGATTTCATTCACATAATCGGGGCTTTTATTTTTAGGTTTATCCTAAAATTTTTTGAAAGGGGAAAGTCGGATGAATCATCGTGCGTACCTTGCTTTGGCAATTCCACTAACGATCTCAACCATGACGACGCCTTTATTAGGTGCTGTCGATACAGCCGTTGTCGGGCAACTTCCTAATCCAGCATATATTGGAGGTGTTGCAGTTGGAACCCTTATTTTTAATACGTTATATTGGGTATTCGGTTTTTTGCGGGTCAGTACATCTGCCTTTGCCGCACAAGCTAACGGGGCAAGTGATTCAGCTCAAGGAGTACTTGCATTATCCCGTCCATTTTTAATAGCTCTAATTGCAGGTATGTGTTTTATTCTCTTACAATGGCCGATTGAATATGCTGCTCTTACATTGATTGCTCCTGATTCGGATGTGAGTAAGTTTGCAGTTGAATATTTTCGAATTCGAATTTGGGGAGCCCCCTTCACATTGTTGAACTACGTTATTCTTGGCTGGTTAATGGGGATGGCTAAGATTAAAGAATCTTTATTTTTGCAAGTGTTCATGAATGTTTTGAATATGATTTTGGCCATTCTTTTTGTCCATGTCTTTTCTTTTGCTGTAAAAGGGGTCGCTGCGGCCACTTTGATGGCTGAAATTACAGCCTTCGTATTAGGATTACTCATTGTTATGAAAGCATCATCTTTTGAATGGAAAATACCATCCATTCAAGCACTTATAGATACACAGTCTATGAAAAAGATGTTTAACGTTAACAAGGATTTATTTATACGAACCATTTGTTTATTAGTCGTTATTAATATGTTTACAGCAAAAGGTGCTTCGTTTGGTACAGAATTTCTAGCTGCAAATGCTGTATTATTTCAAATTCATTACATAATGGCTTATTTCTTTGATGGATTCGCCAACGCCTCTAGTATTCTCGTCGGCAAAGCGGTAGGATCAAATGACAAAAAATTATATAAAAAAACACTTAGTTTATCAAGGCAATGGTCGGTGATAACAGCTTTTATCATAGCGAGCGTATATGGATTATTTCAAGAACAGATTATTGAACTTTTTACAAATCTGCCTGGTGTTATCGAGCTTTCAACAAAGTATGGAGCATGGCTCATTATCTACCCGTTTGCTGCTTGTTTTGGCCTTGTCATTTACGGTGTCTTTACAGGTGCAACTGAAATTGCCCCCGTTCGAAACTCTATGATTTACGCAATGATTATCTATATCATTATACAAATCACTATAACTCCTATCTGGCATAATCATGGCTTATGGCTAGCCTTCATCGTCTATACTATTGGACGATCCGGCTTCCTAGTCATGTATACTCCTAGATTAAATAAAAAATTATGGCATCTAAAGGAAGAGGTTTGAAAATTATCGTTTGGTTCAGTAGAAGTAATAAAAGGAGACCAAAGGTGATTTGTTCACCTGGAGAAGCGATTGAGATTTTTACCGTTTTTCCTGCAGTATTTAAAAATGGAAGCTCTAATGTCTTTGTCCTGCTTTTCTCCTCCTTTCTTATTGGAACCACTTTCCTTCAGTAGATGCTTCGTTAAGCGTTAGGCATCAATTTGATTTGTGTCGTTATGCTCAACAAAAGCGAGTATTTCTGTTTGTAAGCTTGCAATTGCTTGTGCTGCTTGAAGCAATAGGTCAGGTGTTGCTTATGTTTTGACATTTTTGATCTTTTCAATAATAGGGCGCTTATCCAAAACTAGGATAGCGCCTTATTAGTGTAATAAATTATTGAGTATATCGTTTGGTTTTGAAAAAATTGATGTTAAGCAAGGGCAGCTTAGAAAGATCACTAAAAAATCTTTAGTCGGGTGAAAGTTTTAAAAGTTGCTGTTTTTTTGTATTTAACATGATTAAAGGTTAACGTTTTGGGCTATTTAGCAGAATCCGTTAAGTTTCTATATCATCCCCTTAAATCGGATAATATTTTCTCTCAGGTCTTCCGACAATTCCATACACCACTTCTGCCTTTAATTGATTAACAGAGGAGAGATATTCCAGATATCTGCGTGCCGTTATCCGGGAAGCGCCTATTTCCTTAGCCACTTCTTCGGCAGAAAGCCCTTCTCTTTTAGCCTGAAGAACGGCATTCACTTTACCAAGTGTGATTTCATCAATTCCTTTTGGCAAACCTTTCCCTTTTCCTGAATTTTCATTTTTACCCTTACTAAAAAGAAGATCGATATATTTCTGATTCACTTGTTGATTGGAAGACAGGAGAGAGTGCTTTTTTATGAATTTTTGAATGATATCGTCAAATCTCTCCCTGCTTACGGGCTTGATCAAATAATTCTCTACTCCATAGCTCAGTGCTTTTTCGAGGAACACCTTATCTGTTGCCGCTGTTATCATAATGATGCTAACCTTCGGAAACTTCTCACGTATGAGGGGAAGCAGCTCAGATCCCAGCATATCAGGCAAATACACATCTAGAAGAAGTAAGTCAGGTTCTTTCATCTTCAGTAATTGAAGAGTCTGCTCTCCATTCAATGATTTTCCAACCACAACGATTTCGTTGAATGTCTCTAAAAACTTTTCATGGATATCGGCGATTCGGAAGTCGTCTTCTGCGATGGCTACTTTTATCATTTCAATTTCTCAGCTCCTTAGGAAGGTACACCGTAAATACAGTTCCTGTATCTGAACTGCTTTGTACCTCAATAATCCCATCCATTTCCTTTACAGCTTCTTCTGCATTCGATAGACCAAATCCCCTTGGCTCATTTCCATCTTTTGATGTAAATCCTTTGTCAAAAAGAAAAGGAATGTCTCTTTCGCTTATTCCTCTGCCATTGTCCTCAATCTCAAAGATGATATCACTTCCGATGTCTGTAACGAAAAGTTTAACCGTCGGAGATTCCACGCCATAAACGGCTTCGAAAGCGTTATCAATTAAGTTGCCAAGAATAACGATTAAGCTCGAAAGCTTAAAGTGTGATGGCAATTCTTCCAGATAACTGTCAGAAGCAATATCAAATTTCAGCTTCTTTTCTGACGCTTTTCCGAGCTTCCCTAAAAGGATAGCCTGTACCTTGGTATCTTTGATTTGGTTAAAGACTACTGAATTTTGAAATTGCAGGACCTGTGTTTCACTTTTTATCATATTAATCGCCTGATCGTATTCACCAAGCTGAAGAAGGCCAGATAACACGTATAATTTATTGGTAAACTCATGTGTTTGGGAACGGAGATCTTCTGAATATCTTTTGACTTCCGATACGGTGTTTATCATCTGCTCAATTTCGGTTTTGTCGCGAAAAGAAGCAACCACTCCTCTTATCCCATTTTCATCAATCAGTGGAGTGGTATTTACAATAACGGTTTTATCTTTCCAAACCATTTCCTTATCAACTTGCGGATTCCCATGTTTTAAAACCTCATAAAGATAATCGGAAGGAAACAGTCCATCCACTTTCATATGCCTGACAGATCCTTTAATATGAAGGAGTTTCTTAGCAGGCTGATTCATCATTGTAATGAATCCATCTTTATCTATGGCTAAAATACCCTCTTTTACCGCATGCAGCACAGTGTTTTTTTCTTTATAAAGAGAAGCAATTTCATACGGTTCGAGCCCCATAGTGTCCCTGCGGATATTGCCTGACAGCAAAATACTTCCAATAACGGATATAAAAAAGGCAAAAAGAGATACAAGCAGGACTTTAATGAAGTTCTTCATGATTTGCTGGTTGATGTCTTCTAATAGAAATCCTACTGAAACGAGACCAATAATCTCTCCCTGTTTGTTGAAAATAGGAGATTTCCCTCTAAGAGACGGGCCGAGTGAGCCATTAGCTTTTGATACATAAAATTCCCCTTTGATTATGGCTCTATCGTTATCTCCTCCCGTCATTTTTCTCCCAATTTCCGACTTCATGGGATGTGAATAACGTGTGCCGTCTTTATTCCCTACTACAATAAACTCAGCACCTGTTTGTTTCCTGATCTCTTCTGCTAAAGGCTGGATCGTTTCGGAAGGATTCCCAGTTTGAAATGCATCGATAATAGTTGGCATGAGAGCGACAGTTTTTGATAACTCCAGTGCCATTCTACCTTTATTTTCCTCGATTTGTTTACTTTCCATATAGCTGAAAAATCCTGTCAGCAGCAGGATCAACAATAATCCCAATAATA
Organism: Metabacillus hrfriensis; assembly: GCF_030127205.1. Lineage (NCBI taxonomy): Bacteria > Bacillati > Bacillota > Bacilli > Caryophanales > Bacillaceae > Metabacillus > Metabacillus hrfriensis. The sequence continues at coordinate 4,463,681 of NZ_CP126116.1, read as the reverse complement.
GAACCAGCCCGAGTATTTTAATCTGTAAAGGTACTTTTAGCGTCTTCAGGCAGCATTCCTCCTACTATTAAATCCTCTTTTTCTTAATTTTCTAATCTATTAATGAAAGAATACAAGTAAATTCTGCATTCGTCAAAGAACGGTGTATTTTCAGGAATAGGCTGATCATCTAGCCTTTTTTCGTCTGATATGACGGACGCTTGATCTCAAGCGAATACTTGACGATTGAAAAGAAAAAGTTATAAACGAACGGAAACTAGGCCGTTTGGGTTCCGGATATTCTTAAGGATTATGATCCGGGCTCCATTCGTTAGTTAAAAACTAATTTACAAAACCTTAACATTGGATTAATGTGGGGTTTATATTGGTTAATTATGATTAAACCGTAATAAACAGCAACGAACATTAAAAATCCCACAATAAATGGAGGCACTTTTTATGAATTACACATTCAAAAAGAATTGTTACAAGTCTATTCAAGCTGTGGTGTTAGGAGTGAGTGTACTAGGATTAGCTGCTTGTGGAGCCACTGAAGAGGAGGCTGCTCCTGTTGTTAAGGATCCAAGTTCGATAACCCTGAAAGAAATTGAAACAAAGGCAAAAGAAGAGGGAACCATTAATAGTGTCGGTATGCCTGATTCATGGGCTAACTGGGGAGAAACGTGGAATGAAGTGATGAAAAAATATACATTGGAACACAATGATACAGATTTATCCAGTGCCGAAGAGATTGCCAAAATGGAATCTGAAGGAGAGAATGCAACAGCTGATATCGGCGATGTAGGGATTTCCTTTGGACCAATCGCGGAACAAAAAGAATTAACACTTGCCTATAAAACTTCCTATTGGGACGAGATACCTGAATGGGCAAAAGATGACAACGGAGATTGGGTTGTTGGCTACCAAGGAACAATTGCATTCTTTACTAATAAAGAATTAGTGGATAACCCGCCAAAGTCTTGGGATGACATATTAAATGGAGATTACAAAGTAACAGTTGGAGATGTTCAGCGTGGTACACAGAACCAAATGGCCGTTCTTGCTGCCGCTATCGCATACGGCGGTGATGAAACGAATCTCCAGCCGGGAATTGACTATTTTGCTAAACTTGCCAAGCAAGGCCGCCTTGGCTTAACTGATGCGAAGCCTGCTAACATCGAAAAAGGGGAAGTGGAAGTTGCCCTTGTTTGGGATTTCAATGCCCTTGGATACGCTGACCAAATCAACCGCGATCAATTTGAAGTCACCATTCCAAGTGAAGGTTCAGTCGTAAGCGGCTACGCAACTATTATCAACAAATATGCAAAGCATCCGCATGCAGCGATGGCAACTAGAGAATATATCTTAAGCGATGAAGGACAAATTAACTTAGCTAAAGGGTTTGCCCGTCCAATTCGGGATGTAGAACTTCCGAAAGAAGTAGCTGAAAAAATGGTTCCAGAAGAACAGTACAAAAATGCAAAACCAATTGAAGATTACAAAGATTGGGAAGAAACGGCTAAAAATTTACCGCAGATTTGGCAAGAAGAGGTGTTAGTCCATGTCAAATAAAGTAATAGCAATAGTTGTTGATGGTATGAGATATGACAAAGCATGTGAGTCTCTTGGATTTATTCAACATCTAGTTGAAACAAATCAGGCAGCACTTTACAAAGTAAAGTCGGAACTCCCAAGTCTTTCCCGTCCATTATATGAAGTGTTACTAACGGGTACACCGGCATCAGTGAACGGAATTACGTCCAATCAAGCTGTTCGCTTATCTACTGAGAAAAGTCTCTTTCATCTTACGAAAGAAAACGGCTTAAGAAACGGAACGGTATCGTATTACTGGGTAAGCGAACTTTATAATCGCGCGCCGTTCCATTTTATTGAAGATCGTGAGCAAGAGGATGAGTCTAAGCCGATTCAATATGGAAAATTTTATTGGGATGATGACTATCCAGACAGTCATGTGTTAATGGATGCAGAAGCCTTGCGCAGAAAGTATGACCCGCACTTTTTATATATCCATCCGCTCGGTGTAGACGTAAAAGGAGAAATTTTCGGTTCAGAATCGAAAGAATATCGTGAACAAATCTTAAAAATGGGAAGCTTGTTGGCACAACTTTTGCCAATTTGGATCAAAGAAGGTTACCACATTTTAATTACATCTGATCATGGCATGAGTGAATATGGCAACCATGGCGGCATAACTGATGGTGAGCGTGATGTACCGCTCTTTATCATCAGTCCAAAAGTTGAGCCTGGCGTTTACAGTGAAGTGATTCCGCAATTAGCTTTTGCACCGCTCGTTTGTGAACTTTTAAATATTGAGCCGTCCAATAAAATGATTTCATATCGATTGCCGGGCCTAAACGGAAAAATCACACTTTAAAAGGGATAGCCTATTCAACATTAAAATGAAGAATGAAGGTTAAGTGGAATTGGTTTAATGAACTTACTTTTAAACCAATTCCTAAATTGTTAGAGAACATAGAGGAGCGAGAAGTCTTGCGAAAAATAAAAAAACAAAAAATTTACTTATTAGCTCTTTTACTGCCGTTTATTATGTTTGTGATTGGATTTGAACTAGGACCATTAGTGGCAATGATTAAAAATAGTTTTTATGCAGACGATGGAATTCAAGTTACGATTAATCAATACATTACCATATTTAAAAGTAAATTTTACTTACAAGCCATTCAAAATAGCCTTGTCATTTCCTTAGTTTCTGCTGTGACTTCTGTGATTATAGCAGTCGTTGCTGCCTATTCGTTTACAAAGTTCTCACAAAAAATACAAAATCGCCTGCTGATGATTGCCAATATGACGTCGAACTTTGAGGGGATTCCCCTTTCATTTTCATATATTATTTTACTTGGAAACAATGGGCTGTTTACGCTGCTTTTTTCTATGATTGGCTGGGATGTGTTTGCAGATTTTAATTTATATTCATGGACGGGCCTCATTCTTGTTTATATTTATTTTCAAATTCCGCTTGCTGTTATGCTCATCTACCCGTCTTATCAAGGAATTAAGAAACAATGGAAAGAAGCCTCTTCATTATTAGGAGGGTCAACATTCTCATTTTGGCTTCACATTGGGATTCCAGTTCTTTTACCTAGTATTGTAGGTACATTCAGTATTTTGTTTGCTAATGCGATGGGAGCTTACGCTACAGCCTATGCATTGGTCGGCAGCAACTATAACTTATTGTCATTGCAAATTGCTTCTCTAGTTGCTAGTGACGTTGCATTAAAGCCTCAGCTAGGCAGTGCGATGGGAGTGCTTCTAGCAGCGACCATGATAGGGGCGATGTGGTTCAATGAACGAATGATGCGCCGCATTAGGAGGGATTTACGATGAAATCTTCATTGACTTTTCATAAAGTGCTGGTTGGATTACTAGTTATCTATTTATTAATTCCGCTAGTAGGAACATTTTTATTCTCGATTGCCGGTAAATGGGATCATACCATTTTGCCAGAGAGTTATACAATGAAATGGTATATTGAATTATTTCAAGATGAACGGTTTTATGATGCTTTTCAACGAACACTGTTTTTAATTGTCATGTCTGTCGGTCTTAGTGTTGTTATTATGATTCCGACTATTTTTATCATCACAGTATATTTCGCTAAATGGGAAGGATTGCTGCAAGCAGCAGCTATGCTTCCTTATGGAATTCCTCCTATTGTTGGAGCTGTTGGATTAATCAAGGTATATTCAGATGGACCAATTCAAATTGCCGGAACACCTTGGATTTTAATTGGTGCTTATTTCATAACCATTCTGCCATTTATGTATCAAGGTATTCGCAACAGTCTTCGTACGGTTAATGCTGTGCAGCTTGTTGATGCAGCTGAATTACTGGGTGCTACAAAATTTCAGGCGTTTCGCACAGTGGTGTTTCCCAATATTATATCTGGGATTTTAGTGTCTACCTTATTATCAGTCGCTCTTTTATTTAGTGAATTTGCTTTTGCCAATTTGCTTGTCGGGGGCCGATTTGAAACCATTCAAATTTATCTTGCTGACAAATTAAACAGCAGTGGTCACTTAACAAGTGCAATTGTTATTACTTATTATTCAGTGATTTTACTTTTAACGGGGACTGTATTAAAACTTACATTTAGAAACGAAAAGAATCCTGTCGTGACAAATAAGAATCGAATTCTTTCATTTTTTAAAAAACAATACCGTCGTAAAAATACTGCTTTAGAAGGTGAAAAATAATGAGCTATGTAACCATCGATCAAGTGACTAAGGGGTATGAAAATCAAGTCGTTTTAAACGATATTTCTATAAAATTAATAAAAGGAGAATTTGCTACACTTCTTGGGCAAAGCGGATGCGGAAAAAGTACATTATTACGTTCCATTGCGGGCCTTGAAGGCGTTGATGCAGGAAGAATATTAATTGATGGAAAAGATATTACTAATTTATCACCGCGTCAGCGTGAAGTCGGTATGGTGTTTCAGTCTTATGCACTTTTCCCAAATATGAGCGTTTTTGATAATATTGCTTACGGCCTTAAAATGATGAAGGTAAAAAATAGTAAATCAAGAGTAAAAAAGATGATTGAGATGGTTGATTTAATAGGAAAAGAGGAATCTTATCCTCATCAATTATCTGGCGGACAACAGCAGAGGGTTGCTCTTGCACGTGCGCTTGTCATGGAGCCGAAAGTACTGCTTTTGGATGAGCCGTTAAGCGCATTGGATGCTAAAATTAGAAAAAGTTTGCAAAAAGAATTAAAGAGAATACAGAAAGAATTAGATATTACAACTATTTTTGTTACTCATGATCAGGAAGAAGCAATGACGATGTCTGATCGAATTTTTGTCATGAATAAAGGACAAGTTGTACAATCCGGTTCTCCATCAGAAATTTATACATCTCCAGTCAATACATTTGTTGCAAAATTTATCGGAAATTATAATGTTTGTAATATGGAAGTTTTCCGTAAACTTGTTCGCAGCACAGAACTAAAAGGGAATGAAGTCGCCATTCGTCCTGAAGTTTTACAATTAGTTTCTGTTGGTGAAGGTAGCTTGGATTTACAAGAGAACTGGGGAATTAGAGGGGTTATTAAAGAGGTTTCCATGACAGGGAATGTTTTAAGATATGAAGTAGAAACAGAGGAGTCCGCTTTCCATGTAGACTATCTTCACCACCGAGGAAAAATGTTTGAGCAAGGAGCACGCGTTCATATTCTTGTACCGAAGAAAGAATGCATTATTTTATAAATTATTAGATGGTGGAGGAACAAATATGTCTGTTTTGCCAGAAGAAAGAAAGAATGAAATTTTAAAAGAACTGAACAAAATGGGAAAAGTAAAAGTTATGGAATTAGTTGATCAATTTAATGTTTCAGAGGAAACGATTCGACGCGATTTGATGATATTAGAGGAAAAAGGACTTTTAAAGAGGGTTTACGGTGGAGCGATTAAAACAGTCTTTGAATTTGAGGAGCCTCCATTCACACAGCGTACAACGGTGAATCAAGATGCGAAAGTCAAGGTTGGGAAAAAGGCAGTTGAACTCATTTCTAACGGAGATGTGATTGCCATTGATGTAGGAACAACCATGCTTGAATTTGCGCAGTGTATTGAAAATAAAAAAGACATTACAATTTTAACTAATTCTCTTCCTGTGACGTCTTTGTTAACCGAATTGCTCAATCAAAATAAGTTTAAAGGACAAATTATATTACTGGGAGGACAAATTGATCCAAAACATCAATCTATATGCGGCGGTCTCACTGAACAAATGTTAAATCAATTTAATATTGATAAAGCGTTCATTTCAGCTGGTGGTGTTTCCATTCAAAGTGGGGTTAGTAATTATCATTTACATGAAACATTAGTTTCACGCAAGATGGTCGAGGTATCAAAGCAAGTTATATTGTTAACGGATTACTCTAAAATTGGTGTCGATACATTTTGTAAAGTTTGTCCTCTAGAAAAAGTCGATGTGATTGTCTGCGAGCAGCCATTTCCTGAGGAATGGAGAAATCATTCAAAATTAGAGGGAATCAATTGGATTCAAGCATAGTCAATCCATAAAAGGACATATCGAGACGGAAGAGGGAGTTCTCTCTCTTTTTTGATAGATTTTTATTGATAGCAGGTAAAAAGCTAGAAAGAAAATTTAATAGATAGAATGAGAAAAGGAGCTATATAGCATGAGTTTCATTGCGATAGATTTAGACGGGACATTATTAAACGACCAGAATGAAATTAGTGAAGAAAATATAAAGGCGATTCAATATGCCCAAGATAGAGGCTTTGAAGTAGTTATTTCAACAGGACGGGCTTATTTTGATGTTCAAACAATTTGTAAAAAAGCCGGGATTTCCCCATTTGTAATCGGGACAAATGGCGCGACCATTCATTCAAAAAGCGGAAAGTGCATTTCTTCTATTACAATAACTAAAGATCGTGTCGAATCTATTCTCCAATGGTTAGATGAACGGAAATATTATTACGAAGTGTTTACTGATAAAGCCATTTATACTCTTAAAAAAGGAAGAGAACATTTCCATAATGAGATTAAAAGTTTGAAAAGCGCAGATTTGAGTACAGATATGAAAGAATTAGTTGAAGTAGCAGAAAGGCAATTTGACCAGTTTGGATATGTTTTAGTAGACAACTATCATGATATCTTAAAACAGGAGGAAGAATTCTATAACATTTTAGCATGTTCTTTTGATAAAAAGAAATTAGAGGAAGCATGGAACCAATTCAAAAAGTTTGATGAGTTGATGGTTGTTTCATCTGCTGATCATAACATTGAAATGACTAGTAAAAGCGCTTCAAAAGGAACGGCCCTTGAAAAATTGGCTTTCTCGATGAATGGCTCCTTAGAGCAGGCTATGGCAATCGGGGACAGCAACAATGATTTATCCATGTTCCAGAAAGTTGGATACAGCGTAGCAATGGGAAATGCGAAAGATGTCATAAAAACTGTTTGTACAACGACAACCCTCAAAAATGATGAGAATGGGGTAGCTTATGCGATATATCGATATATGGAGAACTTCGTGGTTCAAAAATAAGTGGCAATGCCGAAGGAGAGAGCGATAAAATAGCATGGATATATATCATAATGGCAGAACTTCTGGACATTAAGATGGCAATATAAAGATACAGAAAAAAGTACGATCCCAATGGAGGAGGAGAGAGATGAAAACTATTCAAGATTGGATAAAAGAATATCCTTTATTAAACGATTTAGTTGCTACAAAGGAAGTATTTTGGTCAAATCCTAAATATGAAGCATTTCAAACTGGATTAAAAAAACTTCCACTTAATGAGAAAGATGTGAAAGATGCCGAGGAAAGGTTAAAGCGTTTTGCTCCTTACATTGCTAAAGTTTTTCCTGAAACAAGAAAACTAAACGGAATCATTGAATCTCCTATTGTACCCATCCCGGCGATGCATCAACAGTTATCACACTTGTATGAGCATCCATTAGAAGGGACATTTTTATTAAAATGTGACAGCCACCTTCCCATTTCAGGTTCCATTAAAGCACGCGGCGGCATTTACGAAGTGTTGAAACATGCAGAAACGTTGGCCCTTAAACATGGTTTATTGGCAGTAAATGACGACTATTCCATCCTTGATAGTGAAAGATTCAGAAACTTCTTTTCACAATACTCAATTGCTGTAGGGTCTACAGGCAACCTGGGGTTAAGTATAGGTATCATGAGTGCCAAATTAGGTTTTAAAGTAACGGTCCATATGTCTGCTGATGCAAAGAAATGGAAAAAAGATCTTCTTAAAAGCAAAGGAGTAACGGTTATCGAATATAAGGAAGATTACAGCAAAGCTGTAGAAGAGGGCCGAAAGCAGGCGCATAGCGAACCGAATTGTTACTTTATTGATGACGAAAGCTCTCGTGATTTATTTTTAGGATATGCGGTGGCAGCAAGTCGACTTGAAAAACAATTAGAAGATTTAAATATAACTGTAGATGAAAACCATCCACTGTTTGTGTACCTTCCATGCGGAGTAGGCGGTGGGCCGGGAGGAGTGGCTTTTGGCTTAAAACTTATGTATCAGCATCGAGTACATTGCTTCTTTGCAGAGCCTACACATTCTCCATGTATGTTACTTGGGCTAGTAACAGGGCTGCATGATAAAGTTTCTGTACAAGATTTTGGAATTGACAACATCACATCAGCAGACGGCCTTGCGGTCGGAAGGCCATCAGGATTCGTGGGTCAAACCATCGAGTCTTTATTAAGCGGAAGTTATACGGTAAGTGATAATGAATTATTTAAACTATTAAGCTCATTGGCCGATACAGAAAACATTCACCTGGAGCCTTCCGCATTAGCCGGTGTAATAGGGCCGGTAAAGTTATGGACTGAGAAAGAAGGAAAAGAATACATACAAAATCATAACTTAACAGATAAAATGAAAAATGCTACACATCTTATGTGGGCTACCGGTGGAAGCATGGTTCCTAAAGAAACGATGAACGAATATTATAAAAAAGGAGCAACGTTATTACTTTAAATGTTTTAGATCTGATTTGAATTGTATTCCTAAACAAGGGAAGTTTAAGTGACTAAAGATATGAAGCAGATTAAAGATAGCTTCAGGATTGAGCTGGAGTTTTTCTTTATGATAATGAAAGATCTTCCTAAGAATTACGATATATCTTTTCTTTTATGTTAAAGAGAAACTCCCCGTCTTCGGGTAGTACCAGCAATTAGGAATAGCAAGTTGATTCCAAATATTTTTGCAGAAATAGAACATTACAGTTAGTTTTTAACTTTAAACGTGAAAAACTTGTTTGGAAATGAAGCCTTTGGAAAGCATTCCCGAAGGCTTCTTTACATAACATCTCTTTATTCGAATTGGCAGACGTTCTTGCATTTTTAGCTTAAATGTCCCATAGGGTTTATAAGGGCATAGATTAATGGTGTTAAGGCTCTGAAATCCTCAGGAGCAAAGGAAAGGTGTAAATGCTCAGATTATTCTTCCTTAAATAACTCCTCCAAAAACAGATTGCGATTCTCCAAAAAATACTTTGTAATCTGATAATGATCCGTCTCCGTATAATCGATTTCAGCTATGCTTTCCGAATCAAAGCTTAATATATTCGCCCCGGGAAATCCCAGAAGGATAGGAGAATGTGTGGCAATAATAAATTGCGCCTCACCGTCTTTTGTTAAGTCATGAATGATGCGGAGCAGGGTCAGCTGTCTTGATGGAGAAAGAGCGGCCTCTGGTTCATCCAATAAATAGACGGCTTTCTGGCCATTGCCGAAACGATTGAGAAAGAGGGATAAAAAAGATTCACCATGTGATTGATGATGAAGCGATTTACCGCCATATGGGCCAAAAACGTCACCAGACAATGGCTCTTCATTCAATTCTTCCAGATAGGATGCAAACTGATAAAAGGACTCAGCTCTTAGGAAAAAGCCATTTTTAACTTTAGGCATCCAGGCAAGCTTGATATATTTTCCTAAATCAGATTGAGAGCTTCTAGTTTCATAAAGATGATGGCTGCCGCCAGCGGTATTAAACCCGCACTGATAGGCAATGGCTTCCATCAATGTCGATTTGCCGGATCCATTTTCACCTGCAAAAAAAGTAACAGGGCTTTTAATTTTAAGTTCATCCAAATGTGAAATGGCAGGAATGGAAAAAGGATACGTTTCAAACGAAGGTATCTCTTCTTTATTTAATTTGATTAATTTTAAAAACATGTTTATCACCTGCTCTTAGTTTAACAGGAATGCCGGAAGAAAGTCATTGGCTAAACGGAAATTTTGTAGAATGGATGACAGCACAAATGTATGTAATCCGAGGTTCTATCTGCAATAATTTCTTTATCGTAATCCATGGAAGCAACGTGATAGGAGTTAGTTAGACTGATGATTTTTTTCATAGATGATGAGACGTTTTCAAAAAGGGTATCGGAGCTGTCCGGAGGGACGACATGGTCTTCTTCGGATTTAAAAACGAGCAGCGGACATGAGACTTCTGAAAGCTTTGGTTTTATAAATTTTATAAGATTAAGGAGATTATGAACGGCTGTAATTGGAACAGCTGAGTAAGTAATTTCTTCGATTCCTTCTGCTTTTATATCCGGTTTTCCTTCAGCAATGAACCTTGGCTCTGTCAGATCTTCGAAAGACTCATATCCAGGCACGCTTAAAGCAGCATTAATCGTAATCACACCGCTGATTTCTTTGTATTTGCCAGCTAAATGCAAAGCTAGGATGCCGCCCATAGATTGACCTGCAATAAATACTTTCCGGCAGATTTTTTTCAGCTTTAAATAAGTCTGTTCAATGTCTTTGATCCAATCCAGATAACAGCAGGCTTCAAGCTCGCGAGCATCTGTCCCGTGGCCTTTTAATCGCGGGGCAAGAACGGTGAAGCCTTTATCAGCAAGCAGTTTTCCCAGTTCTCCAACACTTTGAGGTGTTCCAACAAATCCATGGCAAAGCAGAATGCCAATCTCATTTCCTTTATAAAAAAAGCTTTCAGCACCGGGCAATACAGAGTAAATCGTTTCAGTCATTTGTGATTCCTCCAATTCATACAAATCATAAAAGAAAAACCCTCTCTTTCATTGGCTATAAAGAGAGGGTTTTTCTCTATCAACCAAAGCACAGCAGCTTTGCTGGTGGGAGCACCTTTCCGTTTGCCGGCGGTTGCTGTGAAGTCGCGGAGCCAGATCTCTCGTTCACTCTTGATAATTTATTTAATTCTGATTGGTTTAGTTGGTTTTAATGATCTTATCACGGCCGCCTTCTAACTGTCAATAAACTTTGAGGTTATGAAAGCAGAGAATCAGCGATTTGAGTACCCCATTCACACGCTTTTAAGGGGGGGAAATCCCCTGAGGTTTCTATCTTCACAAATGACAAAAACAGGAGTAGAATACTAATATTCCAATCAGATAGGTGGGATTTAAGTGAATACGATTCCTAAACCTCTTGTATTAACGAATCAATGGTTTATTGTGTTATCTGTCGCAGCCGCTTGGGTTTCAGGATCCGGCTGGTTTCTTCTTATACCTCTTATTCCAGGATTAATGGGGCTTCTTTTTAAATTTAACCCTATTATGAAGACGGCAAAGCTCTTTTTAAGAAAAAAGCCTTCGGAATACATTCCCGAGGATTTCGAACAGCAGCAGTTCAATCAGATGATTGCAGTCATCTGTCTTAGTCTTGGTTTTCTTGGTTATATGATGAACTGGATGACTCTGGCTTATATCTTTACCGCAATGGTCGCGCTAGCTGCATTTGTTGCCATATTAGGCTTTTGTGTTGGCTGCTTTATTCGTTTTCAGTGGCAGCAATACCGATACCGCAGGCTTTCAAAGTAGTCATATTTTTATGAAAAAAGTGTTGACTTTTTGAAAATACCAGCGTAAAGTAGGACTCACATCGAAAATATGAAACTTCTTATCACGAGAGGTGGAGGGATTTGGCCCTTTGAAACCTCGGCAGCAGACTCAGACTTTCCTGAGAACTGTGCCAACTCCAACAAGCGTGATTTCGCTTGAGAGATAAGAAGAGTGAACGGTCTTTTACCTTTGATCTTACCCTCTTCTTGGCTTTCAGGAAGAGGTTTTTTGTTTTTCAGCAAATTAAATAGATTTCTTATCCAGAGAAGCGGAGGGACTGGCCTGATGATGCTTCGGCAGCGGACTTTTATAAAAAAGTACTGTGCCAATTCCAGCAGGCAAAAAGCCTGGGAGATAAGAAGAGACCTAGTGATTCTTTATGAATTCATGCCCTCTTCTTGTCGGATAGAAGAGGGTTTTTTATTTAGAGATAAGAAAGTATAAAAATTTGCGCATTGATGTCTAGCTCCATTGCCCAACTCCTCGGCCAGAACAAATCCGCCAAAAAAGTCAAACCCGGACTTTTCTGTCAGATTCTTATCTGTCTGTCGGAGCTAAACGGGCGCTTGCGCTTTTCAAATCAATATCACGGGAGGAATACATATGATTCAATTTGAAGGTGTCACAAAGGTTTATAACAGCGGCGGAAATGAAGTGAGAGCCCTTAACGGCATTGATCTTCATGTGAAGCAGGGGGAGATTTGCGGTGTGATCGGATTCAGCGGAGCCGGTAAAAGCACACTGATCCGCACAGTGAATTTGTTAGAGCGTCCAAGCTCGGGAAAAATCATTGTTGATAATCTCGATTTAACGGCACTATCCCAAAAGGAAGTAAGACAAGTAAAACGCAAAATCGGCATGGTCTTCCAGCATTTCAATCTGCTGAATTCCAAAACGGTCTTCGCCAATGTTGCGATGCCGCTCCTTCTTGCAAAAGCCTCTCAAAAAGAAATCAAACAAAGAGTAACAGAATTATTGTCGTTTGTAGGGTTAGAGGACAAAGCAAATCAATATCCAGACCAGCTGTCAGGGGGTCAAAAACAGCGTGTCGGCATTGCAAGAGCACTGGCTACACAGCCCTCCATTCTATTGTGTGATGAAGCAACATCTGCACTTGATCCTCAAACAACCGGGTCCATTCTGAAGCTTTTGAAAAAAATCAATCAGGAATACAACATTACAATTTTAATGATCACCCATGAGATGTCAGTTATCAGGGAGGTTTGCGATAGGGTTGCAGTAATTGAGGGCGGAAAAATTATCGAGTCAGGCTCAGTATTTGATGTATTCTCAAATCCTCAAACAAAAACAGCTTCGAACTTTGTCAGTTCTGTTCTGAATGATTCCATCCCTGAGTCTGTGCTGAAATTAGTGCAGGAGGAGAATGCACAGGGACAGATTTTCAAAATTAACTTTGTCGGCAAATCTTCGGGCCAGCCGCTGCTTTCTCAGATTGCTAAACGGTTTGATCTTGATATCAATGTTTTATTTGGAAACATCACAGAGCTTCAGGGCATCCCGTTTGGACATTTGATTGTCGAGCTGCAGGGAGCAAAAAGCGAAATTAAACGGGCGTTATTAGTAATGAATCAGGAAAATGTCACAGTTAAAGAGGTGGAAGTACATGCTAGTTAATTCACAGCAAATTATTGATGCACTGATCGAAACACTTGCAATGACCGGTTTTTCATTGCTTTTCTCAACCTTGATCGGACTGCCGCTTGGTGTGCTGCTGGTCATTACAAGAAAAGGGCACCTATGGGAAAATGCCATTATTTTTAATATCTTGAACGGTGTCGTCAATATCTTCCGTTCTGTACCCTTCATTATATTAATGGTTGCGATTGTTCCGCTAACCAGATTAATTGTAGGAACATCAATTGGGACTGCCGCTGCTGTAGTGCCGCTTGTCTTTTATGCAGGTCCATATATTGCGAGATTGATTGAGAACTCATTATTAGAAGTGGACCCGGGAGTCATAGAGGCAGCAGAAGCTATGGGAGCAACACCAACGCAAATCATCTTTAAATTCATCGTTCCAGAAGCATTAAGCTCACTTGTATTAAGTCTTACAATCGCAACGGTTGGTCTTGTCGGGGCATCAGCGATGGCTGGAGCTGTCGGCGGCGGCGGACTCGGGGATCTCGCCATTACATACGGCTACCAGCGCTTTGACACAGTTGTCATGATTATTACCGTTACAATCCTTGTTGTGCTCGTTCAGGGGCTTCAATCATCAGGAAACTTATTATCTAAAAAAATCAGAAGACGATAGGGAGAGAAACAAAATGAAAAAATTTATTATCCTAGCACTTATTCTAGTAGTAGGAGCTCTTGCTGCAGGCTGCGGAAATAAAACAGCAAACGGGAAAGAAGAAGTAAATGTCAAAATTGGCGTAAGCGGATCAGATAACCGCATTTGGGATTTCGTTGCAAAGAAAGCCGAAAAAGAAGGCATCAACATTGAGATTGTCACATTCTCAGATTACGTTCAGCCAAACCTGGCACTGGCAGAAGGTGAGCTTGATGCAAATGCATTCCAGACCATTTCTTATTTTAACGCATTTAAAAAAGAACACGATCTTGATCTATCACCAATCGGTACAACTGTGATTGCTCCACTTGGGCTTTATTCTGATAAATATAAATCTATTAAAGACATTCCCAAAGGCGGAAAGATTGCCGTTCCAAACGAAGCAACCAATATGGGCAGAGCTTTCCTTCTGCTTCAGGATGCAGGCTTGATTGAACTGCCAGAGGACTTTGATGGAAATGGTTCATTGGACAAAATTGTTTCAAATCCGAAAAACTTAGAAATTGTTCCTGTTGTTGCTGGCCAGACACCGCGTGTATTACCGGATGTAGCAGGATCGGTCATTAATAACGGCATTGCTGTAGATGCAGGCTTTAACCCAGTGAAAGACTCAATTTTCCATGAAGATGAAACGGCTACTCCATATATCAACATTATTGCAGCACGTACAGAAGATAAGGACCGCAAAGAACTGAAACGCATTGTTGAGCTTTACCAGGAAGAAGATACAGCTGAATTTATTGAAAAAGAATATGCCGGAAGTACGATTCCTACATTTGTACCTTTAAGCAAAATTGGAGAATAAAATCTAAGGAGGGGTAATCTTGAGTACAGTTGTTGAAACTCTGAAAGAAGCAGCGATTTTAAATATTGATACCAATAAGGAGAAGTATCTTCAAATCAGCCACTCCATTCATGAAAATCCTGAGATCGGCAATGAGGAGTTCTTTGCATCAAAGCTCCTCGCAGATCTTCTTCAATCAGAAGGCTTCAGCGTTGAACGCGGAGTTGCCGGACATGAAACAGCTTTTCTTGCCAGAAAGAAATCTGCATTAAAAAGCGGACCGGTTATCGCTTTTTTAGCTGAATACGACGCATTGCCAGGACTTGGCCATGCATGCGGCCACAACATTATTGGCACAACAAGCACGGCCGCGGCTATTGCACTGAGCAAAGTGATTGATGAAACCGGGGGAGAAGTTGTAGTCCTCGGAACACCGGCTGAAGAAGGAGGTCCTAACGGCAGTGCTAAAGGAAGCTTTGTCAAACATGGTCTGCTTGAAGGGATTGACGCTGCGTTAATGGTGCATCCGGCGAATGCAACGAGAATTACCGGAAATTCACTTGCTGTTGATCCTCTTGACTTTGAGTTCATCGGAAAACCTGCACATGCAGCAGCTGCTCCTCATCATGGCATTAATGCCTTAGATGCAGTCATTCAGCTTTTTAATGGCATTAATGCTTTGCGCCAGCATGTAACAGATGATGTGAAAATTCACGGAATCATTACACATGGCGGTGATGCGCCGAATATCGTGCCGGAATACGCAAAAGCCCGCTTTTATATCAGGGCAGATACACGGAAAAAATGCAGTGAAGCGACTGCACGCGTGAAAGCTATTGCGGAAGGTGCAGCACTTGCAACAGGGGCAAAGCTGAACGTCATCGCTTTTCAAAATGAAGTCGATAATCTGGTTTTAAACCGCACATTTGATGCTGTTTTTAAACAGGAGCTTGAAAGTCTTGGAGAGCATGTTGAGACTGGTGAACGCGACGGATTAGGTTCAACGGACGCCGGCAACATCAGCCAGGCAGTGCCAACGATCCATCCGTATATTAAAATCGGTCCGGATACTTTAATTGGACATACAGTTGAATTCAGGGAAGCAGCTAAATCTGAGCGTGGTGACAAAGCTCTGCTTCTGGGGGCAAAAGGTCTTGCTTTGACTGGATTAAGACTTTTGACAGATGAAGCTTTAATCAATGATATAAAGGAAGAGTTTCAGAATCGCAAGGAGTTAGAGAGCTAGAATGGAAAAGAACCCGTCAAAAAGATGGGTTCTATTTCTTGCTGGGCAGCAGTTTTCCAATGATGATCGATTCCCACATACTCCATGGAAGAATTCTTTTTAAAAATAGAGAAAAACGGACCCCTTTTCCAACCGTGTATCTCAGTTTAACACCAGTCTTTTTTTTACAAAGCTTTACAATGAGTGCAGCAACCTCACCTGGATTTCCAAGTTTTTCTCTTCCCCGTTCAAGCTCATCTTCTATTCCAATCATATATTCATAATACGGAGAACTTGCTTCCATTGAGACAGGTGAAACTCTTTTGCCTGTTGTCCAAATATTTGTAGAAAAAGACCCGGGCTCCACCAAAATAACATCAATGCCGAACGGCTTTACTTCAAGGCGAAGGCTTTCACTGAAGCCTTCAAGAGCATGCTTTGACGAAACATACGGCGACAGTCCCGGAAAACCGATCAATCCGCTTATGCTGCTCATATTGATAATCTTTCCGCTTCTCTGTGACCTCATAAAAGGCAGGACAGCCTGTGTAACGGCAATCACACCAAAAAAGTTCGTTTCAAATTGTTCTCTGTACTCATCAGCTGTAATTTCCTCGCCAAAGCCGCCAAATGCATATCCAGCGTTATTGATGAGAATGTCTATTTTGCTTGTTTCATTCAAAAAATGTTTAAGTGCCTGAATGGAGTCAGATGACGTGACATCAAGCTCAAGCAGTGTCACATTTTCATCAAGGGCATCATCCTGTATGGACTTCATCAGTCCCGCTTTCTTTTCCAGATTTCTCATTGTGGCAATCACGTGATATCCGGCTTTTGCAAGTCCATGTGCTGCAAGCATGCCAAACCCGCTTGAAGCCCCGGTTATAAGCACTGTTTTTTTGGACATTAAATTCCTCCTTAAACAATAAGTAAAGCTGCATATGATATTTTTTCATTATATAGTGTCTTATCGTTTAGGAGTATTGTAATCCAAAGGAAAAATGAAAATTATAGACTAAATGGATACTTAAAAAGCGGAAGCTAAGAGTACAAGACTTTTTACATTCCTTTCATAACGTCCTGCGACAGCACAAGGTAACCGGCTCCTGCCAATCCGGATAAATTGCCCAGCGAAGGTATGTCAATGCGGGTGTAATCTTGGTAAACTTTCATTGCTCTTTTTTTAAACAGGGAGCGAATGCTGCTGATAAAGTGTTCTCCTTGTTCAGAAATACCGCCCCCAATCAATATAATCTCTGGATTAATAGAATGAGCAATATTGACAAGGCCGGTTACAACGTATTCTAAATATTGCTCATAAACAGAAACAGCAATGGAATCTCTTTTTCTAACCAATTCCATAATGGTTTCCCCAGAAATCTTGTTTGGATAAGGGGCAATGTTGGCAGCATGACAGTATTGACTGATAAAAGCAGAGGTTGAAGCATACCTTTCGTAACAGCCCTTCATTCCGCAAGGACATGGTTCACCGTTAATGGAAATGATCATATGTCCAAATTCTCCTGCTAAACCGTGTTCTCCTTCAACCAGTTTTCCATTGGCAATAATTCCGCTTCCAATGCCTGTCCCAAGGGTAATCATGACGATATGATCTGACTTTTTTGCAATCCCTTTCCATCTCTCTCCAAGGCAGGCAGCTCTAACATCATTTTCAAGAAGAACGGAAAGATCTGTAGCATTCTCCACCTCTCTGACAATCTCAAATCCACTGTAGTCTGGAATATTTGCTGAAACTAGTATTCTGCCATTTTTTTTATCAACAATCCCACAGGAAGAAATTCCGATTCCTTCTATTAAATGAGTTTCCTTAGATTTATTTGCAATAGACTGAATAAGCAGCACAATTTCACTTCGTATGTTCGCTTTAGGGGTTGGGGTCTTGCCGAAATCATAAACCTTTCCTTCTTCATCAATAACGGCATGTTTTATAAAAGTTCCCCCGACATCAAAACAAATCGCCTTTCTCATAATCTAGTCCTTTCTCCGGGAAGATCTGTTCAACTTGTATTTTTTGATAAAGCTCCATGACAGTTGATTCTTTGATAAATCCAGTCTTTTCTTCGGCAGCATTGGCAGTTCCGCATGCACATGCAAACCGAAGGAGGTCTCCCGGATGCAAATGAAGCTGCATTCCAAAGGCAGCACCTGCCAGCATGCTATCGCCGGATCCTACTGGATTTTTAATCTCGATGGAAGGGAGGACGGCCTTCCAGACTCCTTTCTCAGATGCCAGAATGGCACCGTCGGAACCTAAAGATACTAACGTGTAACAGACACCTTTTTCGCATAATGATAGGGCCCCTTTAATTGCTTCCTCCACCGATAATTGCTTTCTCTTTAATAATTGCGAAAGCTCCTGCAAGTTCGGTTTAATTAAAAAGGGAGAGGCTTCAATTCCGTACTTAAGGCTTTCTCCGCTTGAATCAAGGAGCATACGCTTTTTCTCTAGCTTGATTATCTCACCAAGTGTTCGGTAAAAATCAGCTGGAACCCCTTTAGGAAGGCTTCCTGAAAGGATAATTAAGGAAGCCTCTTTCACTTTTGCCCTGAAAAGATCAATAAAATTTTTCATTTCACTCTCGGAAATCTCTGGACCAGCCTCTAAAACTTCTGTCTGACTGCAGCTGGAAAGAATAGCAATACAAGTTCTTGTTTCTTCTTTAATCTCCTGAAAATGATAGGGGATTGAGCTGCAGTCCAATTCAGACTGAATCCACTCACCTTGCTTACCGCCTGAAAATCCTGTTATGAATAACGGTTTATATCCAAGCAGAGAGAGGACCCTTGCAGCATTCAGCCCTTTTCCGCCTGCAGTTTTTTCTTTCAATACTGGACGATTAATGTTTCCGGGCTGGAATTCTGGCACTGAGTAGCGAATATCAACAGCGGGGTTTAAGGATACAACTAAAATCATAATTGTCCTAAACCCGGTTATAACTGCCGCACATTTTAATTTTGTTTTCGACAACCTGCTTTAAGGCATTAATGCCATCTGAAAAATATTCCCGTGGATCATTTGCATTGGGATGCTTTTGGAGATAATCTTTGAGTCCGCTTGAATAAGCAATTTTCAGTTCAGTAGCAATATTGACCTTGCATATTCCCATTTCTATGGTCCTTTGTACCGTTTCACTTGAAAGACCGGAGGCACCATGAAGAACCAAAGGAATATGTATCTCTTTTCTTATCTCCCTTAGTCTATCGAAATCAAGTTTTGGATTGCCTTTGTATAAGCCATGAGCTGTTCCGATGGCTACGGCTAATGAGTCTATGCCTGTTCTTTCAACGAATTCTCTAGCTTGAAGCGGATTCGTATAGATGCCGTCATTTTCATCAACATGCAGATCATCTTCCATACCCGTTAATCTTCCAAGCTCAGCTTCGACTGATGCACCAAAGCGGGAGGCGAATTTCACAACATCTCTTACAGTTTCTACGTTTTCTTCAAACGGCTTATGGGAGGCGTCGATCATGACAGATCTTGCACCCAATTCAATTAATCTCTCAATATCTCTCAAGTCTTCGTGATGATCAAGATGAAGAGAGACAGGAATATCATGTTTTCGATTAGCTGTCTCTGCAATTTGCAGCAAGTAGTCTGCACCCATGTATCGTATTGTGCCTGGGGTGGCTGCCAGCATAACAGGAGATCTTAACTCATCTGCCTTTTCCACGACAGCTTTTATTGTTTCAAGGTTATGAATATTAAAAGCTGGTACAGCGTATCCCTTTTCTTGAGCGTCTTTTAATAGTGATTCAGTAGAAATGAGCATCTTTCTGCCTCCTGACATCTATCTTACTATTTCGAAAATTTATGGTGAGGGTAAATGCGGACCCCCTTGACAACACGGTTAACTTTTCCATCAAGACTTGGATTATCGGGTTTCAGTCCTACAGATATGGATTTGTATAACGCAAGGATTTGAGCAATTATGATGTATGGAAAGGATAATATAATATCTTCTTCTTGATTTTCGACATGTGTTATAAGAAAGTGATCACAATAGGAGCGTGCTGCATCATCCTCCTGTGAAGATATGACAATGACCGTCCCCTTCTTTGGATCTAAGAAAAGTTCTTTTAAAATATCTAAATCATAGTTTCTTGTATAAGAATTAGATGAAAGAAAAAGAATGACAGCTGAATTCTCATCGTAAAAGGTTTTTGGACCGTGTCTGAATCCAAGGGAAGTATCATACATGCAAGGGATGGTCCCGCCTGTAAGCTCCAAAAATTTAAGCGAAGCTTCACATGCCAAACCTTTGAACACTCCTGATCCAAGATAGATAAGCTTTTTGAAAGGCTGCTCTGTTATAGCTTTTAATGAATTTTTATGCTGCTGCAAAACATGAGCGGCAGACACACTAAGAGCTTCGATTGTTTTTTCGGTATAGCGGCCGAAGTAATGCTGAAAAAGAAGAAGACAGGAGAGCATCATCGTTGTAAAACTGCTGGTCATCGCGAACCCCTTGTCATTTGCCTCCTCAGGCATCAATAAAATATAGCTCCTGGAATGGCTGCCTTCCTGATTAGCTAATTCTCCATTTTTATTGCATGTGATAATAATATGGTAAGCATTTTGAACAAGCTGGTTAACCAGCTGTACAGCGGCATAACTTTCGGGACTATCCCCCGACCGGGCAAATGAAATCAATAAAACCGGAAAATCTCTTTCTAAATGATAATATGGATTCGATACGATATCCGTGGTAGGAATACTTTCTAAATCAAATTTTGAGTCTTGTGAAATCATTTTAAGATAAGGCAGGAGTGTATCTCCTATAAAAGCAGAAGTTCCAGCTCCGGTAAAAATGATTTTGATTCGATCATGTCTGCTTTGAATGTTATCCAAAAACAAAGTGATTTGATCAATTTGCTGTTGGATTATTTCAGCTGCTTCTGCCCATAATTTGGGCTGCTGAATAATTTCTTTCGATGTATATAGGGCGCCTGCACTTGCAAGTTCTTCTTTTGAGCTTAATAAATTCATTGCTATCATCCTCTTATAAAGATGTTTTTGTTTATAGAGCTGAGCTTCAATTTTACTGCTTTTGGATTATTTGTTTTGTTATTGTTTTTTGCTGGCCAAAAATATCCGTAATTTTTAGTTCAGCGTTATATGTTTTCTTTTTATCTAATGAGGCTGTCAATATTTCTGAATTAGACCTTGTATCGATACTCGTCACTGATGCTGCTTGTGTATGATTTTCAGTTTCGACAATTGTGATTTCATATTCAAATTGCGGAGAACTGGATTCTTTCAGGTGCCAGTTTATATGCACTTTTTTATTTTTAGTTATGGCTTTAACAGAATCGATTTCGATATCATCAAGTTCTGGTTCTGCTGGCTGGCTGATCGTTAAAGTCGTCGGATTGGCAAGGTTGGGAATGGTTGTGCCGCCGGATTGATACCAAAAGTATTCATCGGTTGCACCTCCTGCCCAATTTGTATTCGAACTATTAGTTGACATTGTCTGCTTATCCCAGGAATTCCACGTTCCAGCAAGTGATCGATTGTAGCCGTTCTTTGTGCGTCCACCTCTTGCGTTCTCTGCAGTACCGGCCCAATCTTCTTGGAAAAGAGTGAATCGTCCGCCAAAATTCACATCTTTAACGGGATAGGCGACTTCTGTGATGAGGGTCCATTTATCAGAGCTGACATCTTTTACCCATTGCCCAAAATGAGTGCCATCCTGCATATCCCATCGCTTGACAACCATTCGATACCATTTTGATAGATCCCATTCATATGGTGTCATTACCTTTAATCCTGTTCCTTCTCCGCCAAAACGCTCAACTTTAGCATCAGGGTGAGAATATAAGGAAACAATGGGAGCTTGAACGGCCATTGGATCCCATAATGCAAAATGTACGGTCCGGTTGGCCCAAGCCCGCTCGTCCTGCTGCTGAAATCCTGCATATCCGCCGCCCTCTGCACCTTGATTCCAGTTTTGAGTGGCCCAATAGGTATAAGGCGCAGTAATAGTTGGTGACCAATCACTCATGACGATATCAGACTCAACACTCTTTAGAGGTCCTAAATAAACGTTATCAGCAGATGCTGCATGAGATAACGAGGGAGATGCTAACAGGGCTGATACTGTAAGCCCTATAGCCAAAAATGTTCCTTTCATTTCTTTTCCTCATTTCTGAAAGTGATTTTTTGATTCCGTTCAAAGGCTTTTAGAGCAAGCTTCATGATGAGGAAGACAGAGATGCTGATTGAAAAAAAAGGAAATAAACCAGGAACGATAAGAAGAATCATGTACAGTACGGATAACCCTAAAATCATTAAGATTGTATAAAGAGGATTGGACAGACCAATCAGAAAAGCTGCACTCAAAACGTTCCGAATAGGCAGTTCAAAATGTACATATATTGGAATCCAATAGAATAAGAGAATGACCCACATCATTCCAATCATGCACATAATCGAAAGAAGTATGAGATGCGGTATTCCATCGGTGATTTGAAGCAGCTGAAAGTTTAGCCAAAGAAGCAAAGTGATGAGGGTTAATAGAAAACCCATAGCATTCGATTTCACAAACTCTTTTTTCACAGCTCTCCAATACTCGCTGAATATGTTCATATCATGATCTTTGTAAAGAATCATTTTTCTAATAACTGTAAAGAGTCCTACAGTAGAAGGAAAGATTCCGAATACAATGAAGCCGCCTGCTGTAAATATAATCCACAGAAGATTTAAATAGGCTGCTAACATAATCTTTTCACAGAGCCTATAGCTTCCCAAAATAAGCATTCTTGCAGTCATCATTTCACCCAGTTTCTTTGAAGAAATTCAGGTAACCTATAAGGAAGTTCATAGGTTACCAAGTATGCCATTATTTCTTGTAATTCTTATAGCCGGATTCATAAATCTCCATGTAGCGGTCTAAGTTCATTTGTTTGAGGGTCTGAACATAATCCTCCCATTTCGATAATGATGTTTTTCCGGAGATAAAGCTTGCTGTCATTTCATCTACATATGTCGTTATATCAGTTGAAATGGTTGACAGCTCTTCTTGTTCTTCTGGGCTGAAGTTAAATGCAGGCCAAATGTCTTCTTGTTTAAGGGCGTAAGGTTCAGATTTCAGTGCATTTTCTTTTGTTGCAGGCTTACCTTCTGCTCCTTTAAAGTATTTTTCTTTAACAATTCCAGGGTAATACCCGCCCGGCCATGTAAGATATTCGCTCAATGCCTGATCCAAATTTAAGCCATCAGGGTTTTTTGTCATATTCTCAGTGTATTCAAACTCTCCATTTTTCTCTTCGTATGTCACACCTTCAAATCCCATAAAGAACATCTTTGTTCCTTCATCCCCGTAAAAGTGATCAATCCACCTAATCGTTGCTTCTGGATTTTTGTTCTTGTCCGTGATGACGAACATTCCGATATTTCCAAGCGGTGAACCCATTGATGTAAGCATTTGATCACCTTTAGGTCCTTTGAGCACAGGTGTTCCGACATAACCTTTTAACTGGTAAATCGTCTCAGGATCGAGTCCGTTGATGACACCGAAGGCTCCATCTGAAGCTTTGGCAGTAAATGCTTGTGGATCAGCTGTGAAAATCTCTTTATCTATTAATCCGTCTTTATAGAGTTTATGAAGGTACTCCAGCATTTCTTTATATTCATCTGACGCAGGAGTGAACCTGAGGTTATTGCTTCCAGGTGCTAAATCAATATATGCATTGGCAGATCCATGATTATTAAGACCGAAAGACCCTTTAATAAATCCGATAGCTTCTCCAATTCCATATGCCCCGGACCATGGAATTTCGTCAGCTTTTCCATTGCCATTAGGATCCTCTGCTTTAAAAGCTTTGAGAACTTTATGAAAGTCATCTAAATTTTGAGGCTCCTCCAGGCCTAATTTTTCCAGCCAATTCTTATTGATCCATGGTGTTCCCAAGTGCAGACCTTTAAATTCTGGATCATAGATAGTAGGAAACCCATAAATGCTTCCATCAGGCATAGTAATCCCTTTTGCAACCACAGGATTTTCTTCCATAATCTTTTTAAAATTAGGAGCATACTGATCAATTAAGTCGTTTAGTTTAAGCAATACACCCTGCTGCCCATATTTAATCAAATCTGCTTTTGGAAGTGCAGATGAGAATAGGACATCCGGATATTCACCGCTTGCAAGAAGAAGGTTTCTTTTTTCTTTTAAACTATCAACTTGTACCGTTTCCCAATCTATTTCAACATTGCTCATCTTTGCATATTCTTCCCATAACTTAAGTTTATTCCAGTCTTGAGAGGCAAAAAATTTCCCTGCAAATCCTGTTAATTCTATTTTCTCATCTGCGATCGGCATACCGGTCTTATTGACTTTGACAGCAGATTCGCTCTTTTCTTTAGAAGCTTCCTCATTCGTACAGCCGCTCAAAATGGAAAATGCAAGAACACCTGATAAAAATCCATATCTCCATTTATTGCTCTTCATTAACATAACCCCCTTTATTATCCTTTTATGGCTCCGATCATAAACCCTTTAACAAAGTATCTTTGCAGGAAAGGGTACAAGAGCATCATTGGTATATTTGATACAACCAGTACAGCATATTTTAGCCCTTCAACACTTAACTGCTGCTTTACAAATGATTCCGAAGTCGCTTTGACCATTTCATCCGTTTGACTCTGAATCAGAATTTCCCTCAAAATTAACTGGAGAGGGAAGAGCTCCCGGTCCTGCAAGTAAATCAAGGCGTTGAAGTAAGAATTCCAGTGGCCAACAGCATAAAATAACACCATTACTGCAATGACAGGCATAGATAATGGCAAAACGATCTTAATTAGAATCTGTATATTGCTGCAGCCGTCAATCATTGCCGACTCTTGCAGTTCAATCGGAATGGTGGTCTGGAAAAAAGTACGCATAATAATGATGTTCCAGATTGCTACTGCATTAGGAATAACCATTACCCAAAAAGTATCCAGCATTCCGAGTTCCTTAATTAATAGATAGGAAGGAATTAATCCTCCACTAAAAAACATAGTAAACACAAAGAATCCCATAATAAGGTTTCTGCCCATGAAGTCCTTTCTTGATAGGGGAAAGGCGGCCATTGTTGTCATCACGACGTTAATGGCAGTTCCAACCGCTGTATACTTTATCGTGTTCCAAAAACCGTTTAGGATATCTTCATTCATAAATACTTTTTTATAGGCATCGAAGTTAATATCCTTCGGAAGGAGCCACATTTCTCCTCTTAAGACATAGAGGGGATCACTCACCGATGCACTGAGGACAAAGTATAAAGGGTACAGCACAAGCAGTGTAATTATGGCAAGTAATAGATAGTTCACGATGTTGAAGACTTTATCTGATGAACTGTTTGTCATATCCCTCATCTCCTACCAAAGACTAGTTTCGTTGATCTTTTTAGCAAATGAGTTAACGACGATCAACATAATGAAATTAATAACGGAGTTAAATAATCCGACTGCTGCTGAAAAACTATATTGGGCATCTAAAATCCCGGCACGATATACAAATGTTGAAATAACGTCAGAAGTAGACATGTTCAGACTATTTTGCATTAAGAATACTTTTTCAAAGCCTACGGCCATAATAGAGCCGGCACTTAGGATAAACATAATAACGATTGTTGGAAATATGGTCGGAACATTAATATGCCAGATTCTCTGAATCCTAGTTGCTCCATCTATGATGGCTGCTTCATGAAGCTGATAATCTATAGAGGCTAAAGCAGCAAGATAGATGATCGAACTCCAGCCCATCGTTTGCCAGACATCAGAAAAAACATAAAGCGATTTAAATAAGCTAGGCTCAGTAATAAAATAAATAGGTTCACCGCCAAATAAGATAATGATTTGATTGACCAGCCCATCAGGCTTCAGGAACAACAGCAGCATTCCGACTACGACAACGGTTGACAGAAAATGAGGAGCATAAATGACAGTTTGGACGAAGCGTTTGTACTTTTCATGCTTTACCTCGTTAAGCATGAGCGCAATAATAATTGGAATAGGGAAAGATAATGCTAACGTATATAAACCGATTCCAAGTGTATTTTTAATTAAGCGCCAAAAATAATAGCTATCAAAA
Source organism: Metabacillus hrfriensis (assembly GCF_030127205.1). Taxonomy (NCBI): domain Bacteria; kingdom Bacillati; phylum Bacillota; class Bacilli; order Caryophanales; family Bacillaceae; genus Metabacillus; species Metabacillus hrfriensis. The sequence continues at coordinate 4,437,901 of NZ_CP126116.1, read as the reverse complement.
AATCGTTCAAAATGTTTAAGGCCAACCCATGGACTTCCTGATATTCCGTTTACAGGGAAAAAGTCTTTGAATGCAATTTGTACTCCATACATTGGAATGTAGTGAAAGATAATAAAATAAAGTATGACAGGTGAAATCAGCAAATACAGATCCCAGTTTTTCCTGAAGGATATTCGAAATGCAGATAATTTTGTATGTGAGGTCTTAGAGGCTGTACGTGTGTTTGTGTATTTTTCAGGTTTATGTTCAATTTTCAAAAATACCATCCCTTTCAGCTATACTGATGTTTAAAATGCTTTCGGAATAGTTGTGGGGATTGGTTTAATCTTTACAATGTGTCCGCCCGAACGGATCGATTCAGTTGCTGCACATCCGACAGCTACACTCATTCGGCCAGCAAGAGGTGTTGTTAAAGGCTGCTTGCCTTTAAGCACTAAATCTACAAAATCTCTGCATATATTTGGATCGGCTCCGCCATGACTGCCCTCTGCTTTTTTTATTTCATAGGTAGTATCAGAGAATTCTCTCCATGAGTTTGAACGACGCGACTTTACATATATTTTTCCTTCCAGCTCTGAATTTTCGATTCGGCCTTCCGTGCCAATGAATGTGTAATTCCGCTGATAATCAGGGGTGAAATGACATTGCAGGTAAGAAGCCTTAATGCCACCCTCCAACTCCATTATGACCACATTATTATCCTCAACATTTACCTCTTCTCTGAAAGCGCATTCAATTAGTGTGTGGGGACTGGCTTCAGTACATGTATCCCGTTCATTGCACGATGGGCAAGTTAAATCATTTGGCTTGTCCCCGCCATAAAAATCCAAGCCTCCAAATGCTGATACTTTTTGTGTGTAACTTCCGGTAATCCAATGAATGATATCAATATCATGCGAACCTTTTTGTAAAAGAAGAGATGTCGTATTCTTAGATTTTGCATGCCAATCATGGAAATAGAAGTAGCCGCCATATCCTACAAAATGCCGGACCCATACAGCTTTTATTTTTCCGATGACACCGGAATCAACAATTCCTTTCATCGTTCTGTACATATTCATATATCTCATGTTAAAACCAACCATTAAATGCTTGCCTGATTTCTCTGCAGCTTCTATAATCCGGTCACAGCCTTCCACTGTTATAGCTAAAGGTTTTTCACAATACACATGCTTTCCAGCCTGAAGGGAAGCGATTGCGTGTTCCTCGTGCAAATAATCAGGTGACGTCACGGCAATAGCATCAATATCATCTCTTTGCAGCAATTCTTTATAATCTTGCGTAATAAAAGCTTCGGCATTTATCTTTTCCTGAAATTCTTTTAATTTTGAATAAGAAATATCTGCTGCGGCGACTACGATTGAATCACCATCTGGCTTGTGCCAGTATTTTGCAATCCCGCTTCTTAATCCTGCTCCAATTAAAGCAATTCTTACTTGTTTCATTTCCTAATGTCTCCTCTCGAAATATCAAATGAAAAAAACCTCCTTCAATGAAAACAGATCACCTCCTTAAATTGAATTTTCCCCAAATACGGAAAACGTTTTCCTACTGTGCAAAATAAATGCTTCAATTTAACTCATAAAATTTTAAAGATGCTTCAAGTTAGATTTATTTTCCGATGATTCCCTGGCAATTAACTGATATGGCAGCAAAGTCACGACTGGGAGATCCATCCGTTCCTCTATTTGATTTAAAAGTACATTTACTGCAGCTTTTCCAATTTCATATTTTGGAATATGAATAGTTGATAAAGGGGGATTAGAATATAAAGACATTTCAATGTTATCAATCCCGATAAATGCAACATCCTCTGGGATCTGCAGTTTATTTTCATAAACAGCCCTCATCGCAGCGATGGCCATTGTGTCACTTGCACAAAACATGGCAGTTGGCTTAGAATCAAGGTTTAAAATTTTCTTCATGCCGCTATAACTTAATGAAGGAGTCCATTGGGCATTTACAATCCAATCTGATTCAAGTTCGAGTCCAAATTCATGCAGTGCTTTCACATAGCCTTTATATCTCTCTTCATCAGAAAGATTCACATAGTCAGCACCTGTTCCGCCTCCAATAAATCCGATCTTTTCATGACCTTGTTCAATTAAGTGCTTAATGGCTGCTCTGCATGCAGACTGTCTGTCATAGTCCACCAATGATACATCTAAGCGATCCGTGTGGGCAGTTTCTAAAGCGACGATGCAGGATATCTGATTTTTAATGAAAGACAAGACATTTTCCTCAAAGTTTCCGAAAAGGATTATGCCATCCAATGTATCAGAGTTGATAGTTCTGTAAAAATCAGTTTCCTCAATTTTTTTGTCGAATGAATCAATATAGATTAAGCTGTATTTATGTTCTGTAAGAGTCTTGCTTATTCCATTAAATATAGGTGAATAATACGGATCATATCTTTCTATTAGATGAGGATGCTGGACTAAACAGCCAATCTGCATTGTTTTTTTCTTTTCAGTTTTTTTCTGTGAGGCTAAGTTCCTGGCATTTTGGTTTGGCTTATATCCATAGTCTTTCACGGCATCCCAAACTTTTCTTTTCGTTTCAGGGTGAATATTTCTTGATAGATCGTTATTGATTACTCTGGAAACAGTTGAAATTGATACTCCAACATGCTCCGCAATTTCTTTTAATGTTGTCATAATATACTCCTTACATTTATCCAAACGCTTTCCTATAAATTAATAGTTTTCCGGAAAAAAGTCAATATTTTCTGAAAAATAAAACAAATATAGTTCTACAGTCTTATATTTATGTTACCCGAATTTTAATCTTAAATAAAAGATGGAATAGATCAATTCTGAAAAAACTGATTTTTTTCCATTTAAGTGAGAGAATTAAGATAAGTAACCGTCTAATTAAGTAAAGAGTTCAAACGGGGTGGATAAATGAACGAACACCACAGAGAAATTGAGCGGATGTTTAAGCTGTTCGGAGATGATCTTTATCACTTTTTGGTTTATTACAAAGGATCACACGATGTGGAGGATGATGTCCAGGAAGTTTTTTTCAGGGCTTTAAAAAGCCATTTTCACGGTGATTCCCATCCGAAAACATGGCTGATCAGCATTGCCAGAAGACTTGTCATTGATCAGCGCCGGAAGAAACGGCTTCTTTCTTGGCTGCCAAATCAAGAGCGGCAAAAAAGTCCGGATGATATTTTGATGGAACATGAAAATGTAAGGGAAGTCTACAGAGCAATAGATGAACTGAAAACAGAGTACAGAGATGTTGTCATGCTGAGAGTCATCTCTGAGCTTTCCGTGGAAGAAACCTCAGAAGTCCTGGGCTGGACAAGGGAAAAAGTCAGCCGCACTTACTACCGGGCATTGAAGAAACTAAATCAGAACAGGCAAGATGCTATTAAAGAAGGAGGGGCCAAACTTGAATCCTGAAAACCTTCAGTTTCCGAAAAAAACATTATCATCCGAACAGCGGGAGAAAATCAGCAAGGCTCTCTCCAAAAGGCGGTCAGGATTTTCCCTTGCCGTGATACACCGAGTATTTCAGCTTTCTGTAACAATGATCCTTTTAATCGGAGTCGGCATCTTTTCTCTCTTTTTTGTAAATGGTGAAAAAGGGGAAGATACACGGAATGGGCAATTAAACTACAGTATACAGCTTCCAGATGGAATCAAAACAGAAAGAAATGGAGATAGCCTGATTTTTAAACAAGGAGAAAAGACTGTAGGAGGGGCAGTCCCCAGTACACTTGAGGAAAAGCAAAGCCTTGAAAGCCGGCCGGGGATTTTTGAAAGAAAAGTAATAAACGAATTAAAGTATCCATCAGAAAGAATACTCGAGCATGTTAAAACAATGACTGCCACACAAACCTATCACTATTACGTTCAGACTGATGAAAAAGAATGGATAAGAGTGTACTTTCATACACCTTATATAACAGAGAAACAAGCTGAAGATGCTATGCGTACTTTTTCAGCTGAGTAAGCTTATATCTGGATGCTAAAAAGAGGGTGAACGTTTAATCGTTCACTCTCTTTGTCAAGAAGATATGCTATCCTTCTCAAGCTGCTTATGTTTTAAAAAATGATAAAGCTGCGGTGTTACAATTCCAATTAAAATCATGGCGATTCCGGCTGTCTGCAGGATTGTTACCTGCTCTTTTAAAATAAGAACCGAGCAGAGAATGGCCATTGGCAATTCTGCAGCTCCTAAAATCGTTGCAATGCCTGAACCGATCTTCGGCGTTCCGATTGAAAACAATACAACGGGTATGAATACGCCGAAAAAGCCCAGCAGCAAAGCGTAAATCCATAATCCTGACTGCATGGAGCCATTTGTCAGAAAATCAGGGGAAAAGACGATTAGTAAAAAGAGTGCAGCACCCAATGACATAAACAGACTTCGATTTAAAGACGGCAGCTCAATTGCTACTTTTCCGCTTGCAAAGATAAATAGTGAAAATGAAACAGCTGATAAAAGTCCCCAGATGATTCCGGGATCACTCAGGCTAAAAGCATCATGACCAAAAATGTTTCCCGCCAGAAATGTGCCTATTAAGAGAATGCCTCCAGCGAGTATTTTGTCAGGACCCGGCAGCTTTTTCACAGCTATTGCCTCAATGACGATTCCAATCCAGGTAAACTGAAATAAGAGGATAATCGCAATCGAGGCGGGAATCGTTTCAAGAGATTTTCCGTAAAAAATACCAGTCAGACTGGTAGTGGTTCCTGTAATCATTAAGATGAGCGCCTGCTTAAAAGAAACTTTTCTTCTTGAGAAAAGAGTCACACAGATGAGAAACATGATAAAGCCAAACAAGTATTGGCTTCCGATCACTTCGTTCACTGTAAATCCATGCATGAAGGCAATTTTAATAATGGTAGAAATAACCCCGTAACTGCATGCGCCGACCAAGACAAGGAATGAGTATTTAAATAATTGGCTCACAATGATAACTCCTTATGAAACAAGCTTCAATCCTACTGTAGCTGAGATGATCATACTAATAAAAAGGATTCTTTTCCAGCTGCTTGAATCTCCGTAAAATAAAATGCCCACAAGCGCGCTGCCCGCAGATCCAATTCCTGTCCAGACAGAATATGCCGTTCCAAGCGAAATGGTTTGAAGAGATTGATTTAATAGAAGAAAACTGATGGAAAAGCCTGCAATCATAATCAGCAAGGGAACAATTCCTTTTGAATCTTTCATTTTGTTGATTCCGATGACACCGACAACTTCAAATAGGCCTGCTGCTATCAGTAAAATCCAGTCCATTAGTGCACAGCCTCCTCTTTTTTATCATTAGACAATGTTTTTAAGCCAATAACTCCAGCGACTAATACGAGAATTAACAGTATTTTGATGAGCTGAAATGGCTCGTTAAAGAAGAGAATTTCCGAAATAACGGTTCCTGCAGCGCCAAGTCCTGTAAAGACTGCGTAAACGGTACTCACTGGCAGTCTTTTAGTCGCTCCGATCAGTAAATAAAAACTTACACATATCGTAATAATTGTAATAAGCCATTCATACCAGCTGTCTGAGTATTTTAATCCAGCCACCCAGATAACTTCAATGAAACCGGCTAAGAAAACCTTTATCCAGTCACGATTCATGATGTTCTTCCTTTCTTTAATTATTGGATGGGACACAATTTTGCTTATTGGCAGCAAGCGCAAATGCCAAACTCCTTGGTCAGAACGGATCCGCCAAAAAAGTCAAACCCGGACTTTTCCGCAGGATTCTTATCTGCCTTTCGGAGCTGACCAAGGCTCTTCCGTGTTTCTAAGTGTTATCCCGTTCCAGTAAACGTTAAAGCAGCCATCCAATCTCTTTTTAAATCTTTCAGCACCGCCATAGAGAATCTCAACCAGAACAGCATCAACAAGTCCCATATAGGCAATTACTGCATCTGATTGGTTTATTGTTATAGCTTTCTGGTCATTAAATATATCCGTCAGCAGCTCTTCAAAAGTATCCAGATAGGTGTACACTTTCTTCATCACTTCATCGTAAAGATGTGCTGGCGGCAAAAAGCTGATCCGCAGCATGAACTTTGTTTTATCATCCTTTTCATAGCGGTTGATATACTCTGACAAGTATTGATAGAGCGCTTCTTTTAATGATGCGGAATTTGAGAAAACAAAGTAGTTTTTAATATACTCAATTTCTTTTTCCTGCACCTCAGCCATGACAGTAAGAAACAGTTCATCCTTGCTTTTAAAATGAGTGTAAATAGATTGTTTCTTGATGCCGACTTCATTCGCTATTGCTGCTAAAGATGCACCTTCATATCCGTGTGCGGCAAAATTGCGTATCGCGGCTTCTTTTATTTGTTCAGATGTCATTTCTTCACCTTCCTGACGTTCGTCAGTTTTATTATAAATCCGGTGCTTCATAAAGTCAAATGAAAGAATATACGACTATTTCTATTTCTTTACATTGTCATGCTTGATTAGTAGCTGTTATGCTTGTATATGGACTGAATAGAGAATAATAATCTTAACTACTATACAGGAGATTTTTTTTATGATAAAAGCACCTTTGATTCTTTTAGTATTCATCTTTTCTTTCGGATTATTTTCGTTTAAAGCATACGCTGAGGAACTCTCTATAAAAGAACCCGATATTCAAAGTGAATCAGCTGTATTGATTGATGCGAAGTCAGGTCAGATTCTGTACTCAAAAGACAGTGATGCGATTATGTATCCAGCGAGTGTAACGAAGATGGCTACAGCTATTTATGCGATTGAAAAAGGAAATATGGAAGATATTGTGACGATAAGCAAAAATGCCAGAAGTGTTGATGGAACAAGGGTATACCTTGAAGAAGGAGAGCAGGTTCCCTTGAAAAAGCTCATCCAGGGATTGATGATTAATTCCGGGAATGATGCAGGTGTAGCAATTGCTGAACATATCAGCGGAGATACCGAGACCTTTTCTGAGGAAATGACAGCTTTTTTAAAGTCGAAGGTAGGACTTCTGCACACCAATTTTACTAACCCGCACGGTCTGTTTGATCCTGAACATGTAACGACCGCTGAAGACCTTGCAAAGTTAACTCAGTACGCTTCACAAAATGAATTATTTAGAGAAATTTTTTCAACAGAAGAATTAAAGTGGGACGGGGAAACGTGGGATACTACGCTTCATAATCACCATAAGCTTCTTAAAGTAACGCCGTATGACGGGATGATCGGCGGGAAAAACGGCTATGTGAGCGAATCGGGGTTTACTTTATCCACTCTTGCTGAAAGAGAGAATATCAGCCTGATTGCGATTGTCCTTAATGCTAAAACAGACCGGATTTCATATAAAGATACCGTGAAATTATTAGATTATGGCTTTAATCATTTTACATCAGAATTTATTGCAGAGGATACAGCCTTTGAAGATCAGAGCGGCCAGGAGTTTACACTGAGTGAACCGCTGTATTATGCCAAAAAATTAAATGAAAGCATCTCTGAAGAAGTTGATTTAGATGGAATGCTTGCGGTTGAAGGCGAGGATGGCAGGAAAATTGCTTCCCATAAACTAAAACCTGTTATTGCTGATGCAGGCAATGTTGTGAAAGGAACTGTTTCAGATGTACAACCATCGCTGGGTCAAAGCATCTTGCATGATCACTTGAAATTTATCGTCATGTCTTCATTTGCAATTGTTTTGCTTCTTGTTGGCTACTTCTTTAGGCAAGTAAGAAGATTATAAAAAAATCCTTTCTCCAACACAGGAGAAAGGATTTTTTTATTTCTCTAAACGGCCAAGATTGCTGTTCTTTCTGGCGTATACAAAATAGATGACCGTGCCGATCCCGATCCAGATGAAGAAAGAGATCCACGTAATAGCTGGTAAACTTATCATGAGATAAATGCAGAACAGTGCGCTGATTGCCGGCAATACCGGAACAAAAGGCACTTTAAAGGCACGTTCCAGATTTGGATGTGTTTTTCTTAAAACAATAACAGCGACTGAAATCAGCGTAAATGCTGCAAGTGTTCCCATATTCACAAGATGTGCGAGCGTAGTTAAATCAACAAAACCTGCGATCGCTGCTGCAACGAAACCTGTAATCCATGTATTTTGGAATGGTGTTTTAAAAGATGGATGTACTTTTGATAACCGTTTTGGAAGCAGCCCATCTCTGCTCATTGCAAATGATATTCTGACCTGTGCATACATCATAACAAGAAGTACAGTTGTAATTCCGGCAATTGCTCCAACTGAAATCAAACCAGCAAGAGAATTCTGTCCTACAAATTGAAGAGCAAAAGAAACAGGGTCTGCGACGTTTAACTGAGTATATGGAACCATCCCTGTCAAAATAAGCGAGACGATAATGTACAGTACAGTACAAACAGTCAATGAAGCAATAATTCCGATTGGCACATCCCGCTGCGGTCTTTTTACTTCCTCAGCAGCAGTTGCTACTGCATCAAATCCAATATAGGCAAAAAAGACTGTAGCTGCACCTGTTACAATGCCATCAAATCCAAATGGTACAAATGGGGTCCAGTTATCAGGTTTAACATACCAGACGCCTGCAACAATAAATATCAGGATTACAGCAAGTTTAACAAATACCATAATGTTATTTACCCGTGTGCTTTCCTTAATTCCCTTTGATAGGAGAGCGGTTATGAGCAGAATAACAATCACTGCAGGCAAATCAATAAATCCGCCTTTTCCTGCCCCTGGTGCTGAAGTAATGACATCCGGCAGTTCAACTCCAAATCCTGCAATAAGGGATTGAAAGTATGCGGACCATCCAGTGGCAACTGCCGAGGTTGCAAGAAGATATTCAAGCATTAAATCCCAGCCAATAAGGAAAGCAAACAGCTCACCAAGAGTTGCATATGTGTAAGTATACACGCTGCCAGAGATCGGAACAGAAGAAGCAAATTCCGCATAGCAAAAGGCTGCGAGTGCACAGGCAATTCCAGATAAAATAAACGATAAAATGAGAGCCGGACCTGCAGTTTCTGCCGCAACGACACCGGTTAGTACAAAAATACCAGTTCCTACAATTGCACCAATCCCAAGCAGTGTTAAATCAAATGCACCCATAGTACGGGCAAGTGATTTTTGCTGACTTTGTGCAAGTAAATCTGTAATAGACTTTTTTCTGAACAATGAACTCATATAATCCTCCATTATTTTAGTCCTATCTTAGAAGTGAACATTTTGTAGTATATTGTCGAATTGATAGAATGTCAACAATTTTTAGAATATTTCTTTGATTCAAATGGAATAAACTTATGGAAATTAATGTTATTGTTAAATAATCAAATTTGATATAATATAAAAAAATGTGATTCATGGTAAATGATAAGATGGTTTAGTTCTAACTATTTTCAATAGACCATTTTATTTTCATAAATAACAAACATAAGGGGTGGATTGAATGAAAAAATTAGGCCTTGCATGGCAGATTTTTATCGGGTTAGTTTTGGGTATTGCACTCGGTGCTATTTTTTACGGTAACCCAACAATCGAAAATTATTTACAGCCAATAGGTGATATTTTTATACGTTTGATTAAAATGATTGTTATTCCGATTGTTATTTCAAGTCTCATTGTTGGCGTAGCAAGCGTCGGCGATACAAAAAAGCTTGGAAAAATCGGCGGGAAAACCATTTTATATTTTGAAATTATTACAACGATTGCAATTGTAGTCGGTTTAGTTGCTGCAAACCTATTTACTCCGGGTGCTGGAGTAGATATGAACAAGTTGGAGAAAACGGATATCAATAGCTATGTGGATACAGCTGAGGATGTAGAATCACATGGTTTTGCTGATACATTTGTTAATATTGTACCAAGCAACATATTTGAATCTTTTGTTCAAGGGGACATGCTTCCAATTATTTTCTTCTCCGTATTATTCGGTCTTGGAATTGCTGCAATTGGAGAAAAGGGAAAACCTGTTCTTGCGTTTTTCCAGGGAACGGCTGAAACCATGTTCTATGTAACAAATCTAATTATGAAATTCGCTCCATTTGGTGTTTTTGCATTAATTGGTATAACTGTATCTAAGTTTGGATTAGAATCGCTGATACCACTTGGTAAATTAGTTATTCTAGTATATGGAACAATGATTTTCTTTATTGTTGTAGTTTTAGGGCTAGTTGCGAAAATGGTTGGTGTTAATCTATTTAACATTATCCGTCTGCTGAAGGATGAGCTGCTTCTTGCTTATTCTACCGCAAGCTCTGAGACAGTTTTACCAAAAATCATGGAGAAAATGGAGAAATTCGGCTGTCCGAAAGCCATTACATCATTTGTTATTCCGACAGGGTATTCTTTTAACCTGGACGGTTCGACACTTTATCAGGCTCTGGCTGCTGTATTTATCGCTCAAATGTATGGGATTGACCTGTCGATCTCTCAACAGATCTCCTTACTTTTAGTGTTAATGGTAACCTCTAAAGGGATTGCCGGTGTACCGGGCGTATCATTCGTTGTGCTTCTCGCTACATTGGGTACGGTAGGAATTCCGGTTGAAGGATTGGCCTTTATCGCAGGTATTGACCGTATTTTGGATATGGCAAGAACCGCTGTAAACGTGGTAGGGAACTCACTGGCTGCAGTTGTGATCTCTAAGTGGGAAGGCGAGTTTGACGAAGAAAAGAATAAAGAGCATATTGCTGCATAAAAGAGAGCCCGATTCTATCTGAATCGGGCTTTTTTTTTTATGTATATCATAATGTTATTTCTAATTTTTTTGATTTTAATAATATGTTTTCCCTATGAAAATCTTAATAGTTTGACTGCATTTATAAAGCGAAATGGTTTTTATGTAATCTTTGGAAAAAATCAATCATTATTTCTGATTGATATGTATTCAGAAGGAAAATGATGAATTAGTTAGTAAGGGTCATATTTCCTTTGAAATTTGCAAAGATATAAGGGTATTTACTTGTTTTTTGAGAAATTTCGTGCTTTTTAAGTTCTTTACAAGTTTCAGCCACAGGAGTAATATTACTCTCATAATCGCTTAATCCTGATAAGGAGCGGGGGACCCACATAGGTGTGATGAAGGCACTTTGGGGTGAATCGACGCAGAAAGTGCAAGAGGGGCAACTCTTAGGCCCTAACCCGGCAGCTAACCTCGTAAGCGTCATAAGAGAAGGGACGGTGCACGATCAAACGATTTTTAAAAATAGAATTCCTATTAATCGCTTAATCCTAAATTAGGAGCGGGGGACCCAAGATTTTGTGACTAAGTGTCACTAGGGGTGAGTCCATTTGAATGTTCAAGTGGTAGGGCTACTCTCAAAGATGCCCGAATCCGACAGCTAACTTCGTAAGCGTTCTGAGAGAGGATACCTTTGTGGAGAACACTGGGTTTATGCCTCAGTGTTCTTTTGTGTGCATTTTTAGTGTAAATGAATTGAATATTTTTTTAAAAAACCTAATCGCTTAATTTCTTAAGGAAATCGGGGGACCCAATCTTTTGTGATTTCTATCACTAGGGGGTGAGTCCATTGAAAAAATGGTAGGGCTACTCTCATAGCCCGAATCCGACAGCTAACCCCGAAAGCGTTGTGAGGGAAAATCAAAATCGCAGTGATTCATCACGTTTCTTTAGTGATGCCAAAAGCCGCGGAAGAGATCCCTCTTCCGCGGCTTTTTATGTTAGCGAAAGGAAGAGAATGCAATGCTCACATGGCTATTAAGGGTTTGAATGCCCGGATGGTATTTGCCCGGAAGAATTATCACCTGCATTTTATAACGGGTAATTATCGTGTGCAGAGTCATTTGCAAAAAAAGAGGATATAAAGACATTTATTTTAATAGACAAAATGCTCATTTTCTAATCATACACCAGCAAATTACACGAGCTTTACAGCACGTGGACATGATAGCCGATACTAGTGCTTGGCTTCATGCGATTGTTCACGTTCCCGGTCACAGTTATTACAAAAAACGCAAGGTGCCCGACAAAACTTAATGCATGGATTGGAGCTAACAAAACAGGTTTTTGCGATTTTTTCTTCAGTAAGAACAAGGGGGAACGACGATGCTTGACAGTATAATGATCATCTCATTTACAGCACTTACACTTGCCATGGCCGGGTTTGTTAAATGGTCTGGAGAGCTTGTGAAAGAAGGAAGGGAAGAGAAATGATGATTGTCTTAATGGGCGGCATCGCTGCTGTCACGATTTATTTATTGTATGCGTTAGTAAATCCAGAAAAATTTTAACTTGCGGAGGGAAAGACGTTGAGCGTAATATCCATCATTTCTATCATTCTTACTTTGACGATGGCTGTGCTTCTGGCAAAGCCGATGGGCTACTATATAGCCCGGGCCTTTACTTATCAATCTACTAAACTGGATGCCGTGTTTGGCCCGGTGGAAAATGCTGTTTATAAAGTCAGCGGATTAAAACAGCAAAACCAAAGCTTCAGGCAATATGCAATGGCACTATTATTTTCGAACATTTTTATGATTTTTCTTGTCTATCTCGTCTTTCGTTTTCAAGGCATTCTGCCGCTGAATCCAAGCGGCATAGCAGGGATGGAGCCCACCCTTGCTTTTAATACAGCAATCAGCTTCATGACAAACACGAATCTTCAGCATTACAGCGGAGAAAGCGGATTATCCTATATGTCTCAGATGATCGCCATTACGTTTATGATGTTCGTGGCTCCTGCAACTGCATTTGCGGCTGCAATTGCGTTAATAAGAGGACTCGCAGGGAATCCGCTTGGAAACTTCTTTGTAGATTTAATAAGATCAATTACACGTGTGCTTTTACCGATTGCTTTTATTACTGCACTGATATTCGTCTTTCTTGGGGTTCCGCAAACACTTGATTCAAGTGTCACGGCCACAACGGTGGAAGGAGCCGAGCAAACGATCGCAAGAGGACCTGTTGCATCGTTTTTATCAATTAAGGAAGTTGGAAACAATGGCGGGGGGTTCTTCGGAGTAAACTCAGCACATCCGTTTGAAAACCCAAATGCGATGAGCAACCTCCTGCAAATTCTATTGATGCTTTTAATTCCGGCAGCTCTTCCGTTTACCTACGGAAAAATGGTCGGAAATGCTAAACAGGGAAGAATTCTATTCGCGGCGATGGCCATGATTTTCGTTGTCTTTCTTGGAACGGCCCTATTCTCAGAATTTCAGGGGAATCCCAGATTTGCAGAAGCAGGCCTTGAGCAGTCATCCGGCAGTATGGAAGGAAAAGAGGTTCGTTTCGGTACGGTACAGTCAACCCTTTACGCTATTGTAACAACGGCGTCTGAAACAGGGGCAGTCAACACGATGCACGATACGCTTTCGCCAATAACAGGAATGCTTGCTTTATCCAACATGCTGCTGAATACCGTTTTCGGCGGAATTGGCGCAGGGTTCATGAACATTATGATGTATGCGATCATAGCCGTTTTCTTATCAGGGTTAATGGTAGGCCGCACTCCGGAATTCCTTGGCAAGAAAATTGAAGGTAAAGAAATGAAGCTGATCGCTGTGACACTGCTTATTCATCCTTTCTTGATCCTTGCTTCAACAGCTGTTGCTTTATTTACACCGCTTGGATCTGACGGTATATCAAATCCTGGATTTCACGGGCTTTCCCAAGTTCTTTATGAGTACACATCTTCTGCTGCCAATAATGGTTCAGGCTTTGAAGGTCTCGGTGATGCAACACCGTTTTGGAACATCTCAACCGGTATTGTCATGTTTATAGGCAGATATTTTGGAATCATTGCCATGCTTGCTGTTGGAGCATCAATGGCCGCCAAAAAGCTTGTGCCGGAGACGATAGGTACATTCCGTACAGACACTGGCTTGTTTGGAACCATTTTTGTAGGAGCCATATTTATTGTCGGTGCTCTGACATTCTTCCCGGTTTTGGTTCTGGGACCGGTTGCTGAGCTATTAACTTTATAAAAGATAATTGGAGGATCCAAAATGAGTAAGCCATTTTTAGCAGCAGCAGAAAAATCTGCTGAAAGATATGAACGCAAGGCCCCAGTTAAACAAATCCAGCCTAATGATCAAAAGCCTGCAAACAAAAAGGCGATGGAAAAGGAACTGATCGGAAACGCCATCAAGGCATCCTTTTTCAAATTGGATCCTCGGGTAATGGTGAAAAACCCGATCATGTTCATTGTAGAAATTGGATTTGCCCTTACTTTGCTGCTTGCCTTTATCCCTTCTGCTTTTGGGTCAAGTGAAGTAAATGTCTGGTTTAATTTAACAGTGTCCCTCATCCTTCTGTTTACCGTTTTGTTTGCGAATTTTGCAGAAGCACTTGCAGAAGGGAGAGGAATGGCCCAGGCAAATTCTCTTAAGAATTCAAAAAAGGAAATGACGGCAAACAAATTAAAGCCTAATGGCGAAATTGAAAAAACAGACTCTGCCTCGCTCCGTAAAGGGGATATAGTTGTCGTATCACAAGGTGAGTTTATTCCAGGTGATGGAGAAATCATTTCTGGCCTCGCTTCTGTAGATGAGTCAGCAATTACAGGAGAATCTGCACCTGTGATTAAGGAGGCTGGCGGAGATTTCAACTCCGTTACAGGGGGCACAAAAGTTGTCAGTGACCAGATCAAAGTAAGAATCACGAGTGAGCCTGGTGAATCATTCCTTGATAAGATGATTTCCCTTGTTGAGGGAGCACAGCGTCAAAAAACACCGAATGAAATTGCATTGAACACGGTTTTAACAAGCCTGACGCTCATTTTTATGATCGTGGTTGTCACATTGCCTCTTTTCACAAATTACTTAGGATTTGAGCTTGAGATTCCCGTATTAATTGCCCTGCTTGTGTGCTTAATTCCAACAACCATTGGCGGTCTGCTTTCTGCCATCGGAATAGCAGGGATGGATCGGGTTACACAGTTTAATGTGATTGCGATGTCAGGGAAAGCGGTTGAAGCGGCTGGAGACATTAATACAATTATCTTGGATAAAACCGGAACGATAACTTTTGGAAACCGGATGGCAAGCGAGTTTATTCCGGCAGGAAATCATGCCATGCAGGATTTTGCTCAGTGGACAGCCATCAGCTCGCTTGAAGATGAGACACCAGAAGGAAGATCTGTCCTTGAACTGCTGAAAAAGAAACAGCTTTCCTATCAAACAGATATCGCGATAGGCGGAACGTTTATCGAGTTTAAGGCGGAAACGCGGATGAGCGGAATGGATCTTGCTGATGGAAGTGTTGTCAGAAAAGGAGCAGTAGATGCCGTTAAGAAATGGGTAATCTCCCAAGGGGGAACCATTCCTTCTGATTTAGACAAAAAAACAGATGAAATTTCAAAGGCGGGAGGCACGCCTCTTGCTGTTGCGATGAACGATCAGATTTTTGGTTTGATTTACTTGAAGGATACGGTTAAACCGGGCATGAAAGAGCGCTTTGATAAGCTGCGCAGCATGGGGATCAAAACCGTCATGTGTACAGGAGACAATCCGCTAACAGCAGCAACGATCGCTAAAGAAGCAGGTGTTGATGAATTTATTGCAGAGTGCAAGCCTGAGGATAAAATTGAAGTCATTAAATATGAACAATCACAAGGCAAGCTTGTTGCCATGACTGGAGATGGAACAAATGATGCCCCGGCTCTCGCACAGGCAGATGTAGGCCTTGCCATGAACAGCGGAACAGCAGCTGCCAAGGAAGCAGCCAATATGGTGGATTTAGATTCGAATCCTACGAAAATAATTGAAGTAGTCTCCATCGGCAAACAGCTGCTGATGACGCGAGGAGCTCTGACAACGTTCAGTATTGCCAACGATATCGCGAAATATTTTGCCATTATTCCGGCTATGTTCATGCTTGCCATACCTGAAATGAATGTGCTGAATATCATGAGACTGGACTCGCCGATTTCAGCGGTTCTGTCAGCCTTGATATTCAATGCCATTATCATTCCCGTCTTGATTCCTCTCGCAATGAAAGGTGTCAGCTACAAACCGATGAGTTCGAATGCTTTGCTGAGCAGAAACCTTCTAATTTACGGGCTCGGGGGAGTGCTGGTTCCCTTTATTGGAATCAAAGGAATTGATGTTGTTCTTGCTATGATTTTGTAACGTATATTTTAATAGGAAGAAAAGAGGTATTTTATGATGGAAGAAAAACAATCAATTATGGGTCCGATCATCAGAATGAGTTTATTCTTAATGGTGATTTGCGGCATAATTTACCCAGTGGCTGTGACAGGAATCGCTCAAACCATTTCTCCAGCAAAGGCAAATGGCAGCTTAGTATATGATGAGAATATGAATGTAATAGGCTCTGAGCTTATCGGGCAATCATTCAGCGCGGACAGCTATTTTCATGGCAGAATTTCAAGCATTGAAAATAATGGTGCGGGGTCAGGTTCCAACAACTATGCACCATCTAATGCAGATATGATAAAGCGCACGCTGGATTCGATTGAAGAATGGAAGAAAAACAACCCGGAAACGCCAGTAAGTGAAGTGCCAAATGATCTGCTGACGAATTCAGGCTCGGGGCTTGATCCTCATATCAGCCCGGGTGCCGCATATGCTCAGGTGAAACGTATTTCAAAAGCAACTGGAATTGATCAATCAAAGCTTGAAAACATGATCAAGCAGCATACTCAAGGAAGGGAACTTGGAATGTTTGGTGAAGAGAAGGTAAACGTTCTTCAATTAAATCTGGCTTTAAAAAATATGTTGAACTAACGATGATGCACCTCAGCTTCTATTCAGCTGAGGTCATTCAACTTTTCAGAGGTGATGAAATGAGTGAAAAACACCCTTATTTCAGACGAAAAACCCCGCAGGAGCTTCTTAATGAAATTGCTGAAGAAAAGCGGGGAAAGCTGAAGCTTTATGTCGGTGCAGCACCTGGTGTCGGGAAATCTTATAAAATGCTCCAGGATGCCTATGATTTAAAGCTGGAAGGAATAGATGTTGCAATCGGTCTGATCGAATGCCACGGGAGAAAAGAAACAGAGGAACTGATTAAAGATATTGAAGTGGTTCCTCTGAAAGAGATGAATTATAAAGGAAGTATTTTTAGAGAATTGAATGTAGATGCCATCATACAAAGAATGCCTAAAGTCATTGTGATTGATGAGCTGGCCCATACCAACATTCCGGGCTCAAAAAATAAAAAGAGATATATGGATGTAGAAGAAATTTTAAATGCCGGCATTAATGTGATGTCTGCGGTAAACATCCAGCATCTAGAAAGCGTTCACGACATTGTACAGCAAATAACGGGAGTGGCAGTGAGAGAAAGAGTGCCGGATTTATTTGTTCAGGATGCTCATGAAATTCAGCTCATTGATGTCACTCCTGAAACCCTTCGGAAGCGGCTGGCAGATGGGAAAATATATGCCTCGGAAAAAATTGAGCAAAGCCTTACTCATTTTTTTACAGTAACCAATTTATCATCCCTAAGAGAACTTGCCTTGAGAGAAGTAGCAGATGATGTAGACGAAAAAATAGAGCAGATCAGCGGGAATTTAATGTATGGTCCAATAGGTGTTCATGAAAAAATCCTTGTATGTGTCGGGTATGGGCCAACTGCTGAAAAATTAATCAGAAGAGGATGGCGGATGGCGAACCGGCTAAAAGCTCAGTTGTATATTCTGAATGTAACGAAGAATTCCCCTGAGGCGTTTTCACAGGAAAAACGGGAAAGAACGGAGCAATGGAAAATACTTGCCTCTCAATTTAATGCTGTATTTTTGCTGGAGCAGGAAGGCAGCCGCAAACCCGCTCAGGTCATTATTGATATTGCTAAGCAGTATCACATTACACAAATCCTTCTCGGTCAGTCAGCAAGAACAAGATGGGAAGAAATTAGAAAGGGTTCCATTGTGAATACCATAATGAGAAAGACAGAGAATATTGATATTCACATCGTGTCAGATGGACGATCTTAAAGGAGTTCAGGAGAAATGAATATTGCTTTTTTCCTTATACCCAAAAAGGAAGTTGTTTATTTAAACATTTATGCCACCATGAGGCAGGCGCTTGAACGAATGGAATATCACCGTTATTCAGCCGTTCCGCTGCTTGATGATGAGGGGAAGTACGTAACAACACTTACAGAAGGTGATTTGCTGTGGATGCTGAAAAATACACCTGATTTGCATTTTCATAACACAGAAAAAATCCGATTAACTGATCTTAATTACCATCGAAAGAATGAACCAATATCCATTCATGCTGAAATGGAGAACATTATTACAAGGGCGATGGAACAGAATTTCGTACCTGTTACAGACGATAAGGGAATCTTTATAGGGATAATCAGAAGAAGGGAAATTATTGAATATTGCGCAGCTCAGCTTTTGGGGAAAAAGAATTAAAAAAGGCTGCATTCAACATGCAGCCTTCTATTATATGGTTGAGCCAGTATCTTGTTTTTTCATATATTTCGTCAAAAACGGATAAATCACAAATCCTGCAAAGAAAAGGCCGACTCCAAGTATAAATGTTTTTATATCAGCAGTTCCTGTAACAATCACCCAAACAGAATAAATACAGGCTAGTGAGGCGATGATTCCGTCTTTTACTCTTGACCCTTTAATAAGATCATATGTCTCTCCTTTGGCAATCAGCTTTAAGAAGAAGATAGACGATACAAGGTATGGGAAAAGATAGGCAAGTGTAGCTGATGTTGTTAAGAATGTATAAGCTTCACTGATGGTTCCGGAAATCGTTGAGAAAATAAAGATTTGAGACATTAAATTCGTTATTATCAAAGCATTTTTCGGACTTCCCTTTTTATTTGTTTTAGCAAAGAAAGCAGGGAAAATACCTGATTTTGCAGCCTGGTACGGCACTTCAGATGACAGCAGAATCCATCCGATCGTTGATCCAAACAAAGATACGACAGCCAATAGTGCCATTGCATTTGCACCGGCATCGCCAATAATGACTGAAAGAACATCAACAAAAGGCTTGTCAGATGACTGCAGCTGATCGTGCGGCAGAACGCCCATTGTGATAAGTGTGATAATCATATAGATAAACACAGCAATAATTAGGCCAGTGATGGTCGCTCTTTTTACATCACGCTGAGAAGACGCGCGTCCTGACAGAATGACTGCCGACTCTATTCCTACGAATGCCCATAAAGTCGAGATCGCAGCAAATTGAACTTGATTTGTCAGCCCGTAAGTCACACCAGGCTCTGCTTCCACCGGGAAATAAAATTCTCCAAACGCTGCTGACTCCAGTGCAAATAAACCAGCGATGATGAAAAGCATAAAACCGATTACTTTTGAAGCAGTAGCCACAAAATTCAATTTGCCTGCACCGCTCAAGTTCGTTAAAAGAATGGTATGAGTGCCCCAAAGCAAAATGGTACAAACAATAAATGTAACGGCTCTTCCTAATTGAACATCCTGCGAACCAATTGAAAAAAGAATAGATTCGTCGGACATAATAGGAAAGAATGTAGAAAGGTAGCCTGCGAAGCTTGTGATGATCGCGACATTGCTGATCCAGTTTGCGACCCAATATCCCCACACCATGCTGAATCCGGCGACTTTTCCTCTTTTGGGAGTATCAAATAAAGCTTTAGCATAGCTTTGCGGACCTGCTGTAAGATCAGGTCTGCGGATTGATAAATTTCCGAATACAAGTGCAATCATTAAAACACCTAATCCGGTTACAAGCCAGGCGCTTGTGACGCCAAGCGGACTTGCGGTCTGTGCCAGTGTGCTTGGCAGCATAAAAATTCCGGAGCCCACCATATTTCCTACTACAAAGGCTGTTAAAAGCCAAAATCCCCATTTTTTCTGTTTCACTGCTGAAACCTCCTATAAATAGAACCATAATGTTATGGCTGCATAATTAGTGTGTGTATTTTTTGAAGAAATGGATCATTTTTGACAAACAAAAAGCGCATGGAACAAGTCCATGCGCAAAAATACACAAAAAACTCACTCAAAAATCTCATGATAGCACTCCACAGATTCTCTGTGGCAGTCCAGTACCTATTCGATACAGTCCCAGCAAGAAACAAAGTGGCTGTTTCAAACTTCGGCACCAAGTCCTTTCGAATTTACAGTCAACAGCTCCACTAGCCTCTTGCAATCTACTCTTAATTGGTGCAACCTCTACCTCACCGAGATTATAGTGAGGATTTATAGTAAAAATAATATTTGAATAAAATAAAACTACCAATTCAGCTTCCTTTTGTCAATGGAATTCATGTATTTCTAAATTTTCCCTAAATAATATTGGCCGAATTTCATTTTGCAATTCATGGATAAATCAACTATAATTTACAAAGGCAGCGTTTTCTTTTTACTGATAAATAATCTATTAAATTGAGATGGAAGAAGGGTTCATAGTGAACTTAGGATTCGGCGAAATTATGTTGATCGTTTTTGTTGCATTGCTTCTTTTCGGACCGAAAAAATTGCCTGAATTAGGTAAAGCTGCAGGCAAAACGCTACGAGAGTTTAAGAATGCTACTAAAGGTCTTATGGACGACGATGATGCAAAATCAGATAAACAAATTAAATAAATAAAATTCGTAAAGGCTATGACACTTCGTCATGCCTTTTTCTTTTGTTTTTAGCCGGTTGAATTGTACAAATTTTTCGTTAATTGTTTTATAATGACAAGTGAGGGATTATTTAGTGTCCCGAAATACATAACAGGGGGAATGGCGATGAAAGCTGCTACGTATGCTGAAACGTGGGATTTAGATGTGTTTTTTGAAGGTGGAAGCAAATCTGTTGCCTTTAAAAAGTATTTAGAGGAGCTTGAAGTTGATGTTCCTTCATTTAAGGTGCAGGCAGAGAGCATCAAAGTACCTCAAACAAAAGAAGACAGCATCCTTTTAGGAGAGGTTCTTGAGAAATTTCAGGGTATTGCAAAACGGATGAGACAGGCAGGAGCTTTTGTCGGGTGTCTGCAGGCTCAGGATACAAATGATAAGCATGCCTCCGTGCTCCGGGGGAAGGTTACTCAACTCAGTTCTCAGTTTCAAAATGCTTTGGCAGCCTTTGATCAAAAGCTCGTTCAAGTTGACGATGCGGTTTGGCCTGAGCTTGTAAATGCTGATGCCTTGACTGAATTAAAATTTGCCTTGACCGAGCGCAGGAACAGAGCAAAAAACAAACTGCAGATGGAGCAGGAAACACTGATCAATGCCTTGTCAGTGGACGGCTATCATGCGTGGGGACAGCTTTATGATACTCTCGTCTCCAAAGTGAAAATACCATACAAAGAAGATGACAAAGTACATGAATTGTCTGTAGGCCAGGCAGCCAATAAATTCTCAAGCGCGGACAGATCAGTCAGAAAATCTGTGTTTGAAGAATGGGAAAAGGCGTGGGGAAGCGGTGCAGATTTATTTGCCCATACGCTGAACCATTTATCTGGTTTTAGACTGAATGTATATGAAAAGCGGGGCTGGGACGATGTTCTGAGTGAGCCGCTTGAAATCAACAGAATGAAACGCGAGACCCTTGATGTCATGTGGAAGGTGATTTCTGAGAATAAACAGCCGCTTGTAAGCTATTTAAAAAGAAAAGCAGATTTGCTTGGTGTCGAAAAGCTTAGCTGGTACGATCTCGATGCACCGATTGGCGGGGAAGAAGCGAAGGTCAGCTATCAGGAGGGAGCTGAATTTATCTTAGATCAATTCAGCCACTTTGGAGAAGAACTGACTTCATTTACAAAAAAAGCATTTGAGAACCGCTGGATCGAGGCTGAAGATCGTCCGGGAAAAGCTCCGGGAGGTTTTTGCACAAGTTTTACCGAAAGTGACCAGTCCAGAATCTTCATGACATTCTCCGGCACCCCGTCAAATATCGCAACTCTTGCCCATGAGCTGGGCCATGCCTTCCATCAGCATGCAATGGCGGGAGTGCATCCGCTTAACCGCAATTATGCGATGAATGTAGCTGAAACAGCATCAACATTTGCTGAAATGATTGTTGCAGATGCCTCAGTTAAAAAAGCAAAATCTGATGACGAGCGTTTGGCACTATTAGAAGATAAAGTGCAAAGAAGTGTTGCACTGCTCATGAATATTCACGGCCGCTTCCTATTTGAAACTTCTTTTTATGAGGAACGCAAAAAAGGAATCGTCAGTACGGAAAGAATAAATCAATTAATGGAAGCTGCACAAAAAGAAGCTTATTGTGATGCTTTGGGAGAGTACCATCCTCATTTCTGGGCATCAAAACTGCATTTCTATATTACCGGTGTGCCGTTCTATAATTTCCCATATACGTTTGGCTATTTGTTCTCACTTGGCATATATGCGAAAGCTTTGGAAGAGGGAACTGCGTTTGAAGAGAAATACATTGCTCTTTTAAAAGATACAGGATCCATGCAGGTAGAAGATTTGGCTATGAAACACTTAGGAGTAGACTTAACAAAAGAGGATTTCTGGCAAAAAGCTGTTCAGCTGACTGTGCAAGATGTAGAAGAGTTTTTGGAAGCGACAAAATAAATAAACCGGAAACAGGCATGGTTCTGCTGCCTGTTTCCGTTTTTTTTATGGCTTGTAAATGTAGAAAAAAACGAGAAAATCTCCCTTGCCTTTTACTCAATCCGCTCGATCCAGCTGTTTATTTCTCGAATGACCTGATCTTGTTGAACAAAGACATTGATCTGGGCTTTGTTATCTCCTTTTTGTTCTCCGTAAATGCCAAACTGTGCATGATTGCCGCCGTTAATTTTGTAATAAAAGGTATTGTCAGACAATAGGTGTTTCGTTTCTTTTATTTCATCCAGGGTTGTTAATCCGTCATGTTCTGCATAGATGGTCAGAATCGGAAAATGTGTGTTTGAAAAATCACTGGAATCTGCCGGATAAGCAGCAAGCAGGAAAAGCCCTTTTATATTTTCCTGATGTTCAAACGCGTAAATAGAAGCAGCCGAACCTCCGAGAGAGTGTCCTCCAATGTACCAATTTTCAATCTCGTCTCTATCATTTATAATTTTATCTGCTTTGCTGATGCCTGCAATAGCAAGGTTAAAGGGCATTTTAGGAATTAAGACAGTGAACCCTTTTTGAGTTAACTGCTCTGCAAGATAGGCATATGCTCTCGGATCAACTTTTGCTCCAGGATATAGAATGATGCCATTATTCGTTTTTTGGTTTTCAGGCTGAAACAGCAAATACCCATTTTTATCATTTTGATCCAGTAAATTAGTAGTGTAAAACAGTTCTTCAGCCGGTTTATAGGTGATTTGGGACCAGATATAAAATCCTGCAAAAGAGAGAATCATTCCCCCTGATGCAATCAGAAAAAAATTTTTTATCCACTTTTTCATGGTTAAAACTCCTTAAAGTAAGAACGTTTTTTGCTAAATTTTATGTTCAAATCCAATTAAAGGCAAATTTTTATATTTGCAAAAATTAAATCTTGTATTTAGAATAGTAGTATAACTTAATAAATATACGCTTAATCCT
Organism: Metabacillus hrfriensis; assembly: GCF_030127205.1. Lineage (NCBI taxonomy): Bacteria > Bacillati > Bacillota > Bacilli > Caryophanales > Bacillaceae > Metabacillus > Metabacillus hrfriensis. Next base: position 4,414,545 of record NZ_CP126116.1, on the reverse strand, counting down.
AAAATGGGAACGGGGGAACCAAACTGTGCAGTTGCACTGGGGTGAATCCTTTATGGTCAAAAGGTAGGACACTCTTCGTCCGAATCCGACAGCTAACCTCGTATGCGGTGGAGAGACTCATCTGTGGAAATGTTATAATTATTCAAATTGACGAATAAAACCGCGAGAATTCTCTCGCGGTTTTTTGTATTTTTTAAAAAAACTCCCACATATATGTTTCTCTTTCTCTATTTATTGGGAATTAAACACTATCTATTACTTTTTTACGGAGGTTTTATATGAAACTAGCAACGAAAATCATCATTGGTCTTATTCTGGGGGCAATTGTCGGCCTCATTCTTAATATCACGGCTCCGGATTTATTTAAACAGTTAGACACGTTCCTATTTACCCCGCTTGGAAAAATCTTTTTAAACTTAATCAATATGCTCGTCGTACCAATAGTCTTCTTTTCTATTACTCTGGGAGTTGCTGGGTTAGGAGATCCAAAGAAATTAGGAAGAATAGGTGTTAAAACGGTCACCTACTTTTTAGTAACAACAGCAGTAGCCATTGTTATAGGCTTAATCCTTGCACTGACCATTCAGCCCGGCAATGTAGGTGAATTCGATACAAAGTCCGCTGAATATAAAGCTGAAGAAGCTCCATCTGTTGCAGAAACATTCTTAAATATGATTCCGACGAATCCTGTTAAAGCATTTGCCGATGGTAATATGCTGCAAATTATTATTTTCTCAATTTTTGTTGGCCTTGGCATCACGTTTCTTGGAAAGAAAGCAAATACATTATTTAAGGTAGTTGAGCAAGGCAATGATTTAATGATGTATTTAGTAAATCTAGTGATGAAATTCGCTCCATACGGTACTTTCGGTCTTATTGCTACTGCTGTAGGCAGTCAAGGTTTAGACGCCCTTAAAGCAATGGGACTCTACATGGGAGTTGTAATGCTTGCACTTGTGATTCATGCTATTGTCACCTATGGTTCATCCATTCTTTTTCTGGCAAAGCAAAGCCCGATCTGGTTCTTTAAAAATTTCGCTCCTGCCATGGCAGTAGCTTTCAGTACATCAAGCAGTAATGCGACACTTCCTGTATCTATGGAAACAGCGCAAAAGCGTCTGAAGGTTCCAGAGCCGATCTCAAGTTTCGTTCAGCCGCTCGGCGCAACCATTAATATGGATGGAACGGCCATTATGCAGGGTGTAGCAACAATCTTTATCGCTCAAGTCTACAATATTGATCTTTCTTTCACTCAGTTGCTGACAGTAGTACTTACAGCTGTTCTCGCTTCAATTGGAACAGCCGGTGTACCAGGAGTTGGACTTATCATGCTTGCGATGGTCTTAAACTCTGTAGGCCTTCCCGTAGCAGGCATCGCCTTGATCATCGGTATAGACCGTCTGCTGGATATGGCTCGTACAGCAGTTAATATTACAGGAGATGCGGCATGTGCAGTGATTGTAGCAGAAACAGAAAAGAAACATGGAGACTTTAAATTTCCTGAAATGGAAGAAAAATTGTCATAATGAGAAAGACGGCCTAAAGTGGCCGTCTTTTTTATTAAAGACAATAAGCCCTTGCAGAAGCTGATATGGAGCGGCAACGGCATTCAGTTCGGTTTCCGTTGTTTTGAACACGCTGAGACTGCAAAGAGCCAAACTGTAAACTTCCGGCACAAAGTCCATGTGGGCTTGGTGTTTTTAACTTGCTCATGTGTGATCTGGAAAGATACTGATAGAAATCCGGTTTATGCAGATAAAACTGCAATTTACACTGATAGAACATCAATTTAAATGAATAACGCTTCAATATATGCTGTTAAACCACAACTTCTTCGCATCATATCAGTCTTTCAAAGAATTTAAAATAAACAGATATGCTGAGTAAATAAGACTTGAGAGCGCTTAAACGGTTATATTTGCTCAATTTTAACTAATTTCTGCAATAATTGGCTCTTTACTGTCCAATTCAACAGGAGTAAGATACTTTCATAAATACATTTCAGATATTCTTAATTCGCTTAATCCATTACGGAGCGGGGGACCCAATTTTGCTGGCATCTTTTGCAGCTTGGGGTGAATCCTTTACTGGTAGGGCTACTCTCATTGCCCGAACCCGACAGCTAACTTCGCAAGCGTTCTTGAGAGAGGATAATGAAACTAATGTGATCTTAAAAAATCAGACACAGCGGTTCATGGGACCTCTGTGTCTTTTTGTGTGCAAAAATTAGTATTGAAAGAAGGAAATCCTGTTGAAAAAGCAATTTGCTGTATTTGGACTTGGCCGTTTTGGAGGAAGTCTTGTAAAGGAATTTCATGAGTTGGGGATGGAAGTTTTAGCGGTCGATAAAGATGATGAAAAGGTTCAATATTATTCTCAATATGCGACACTTGCTGTGCAGGCAAATGCAATTGATGAGGCGACACTGAAGCAGCTTGGCGTGCGTAACGTAGATCATGCCTTTGTGTCGTTTGGAGATGATATTGAAGCAAGCATCTTGACATCACTTCTGCTAAAAGAAATGGAGATTCCGCAAGTATGGGCAAAAGCTCAAAATGACTATCATCAGAAGGTTTTAGACAAAATAGGTGTAAACAAAGTCATTCATCCTGAACGTGACATGGCAAAGCGGATTGCCCATCATATTATTTCAGAAAAAATGATTGATTATATTGAGCTTTCAAAGGAATACAGCATGGTAGAGCTGATTGCTTCAGCAAAAATTCACCGTAAAACATTAATTGATTTAGATATTAGGGCAAGATATGGATGTAATATTGTCGGGATTCAGCGGGATGAAGAGATGATTGTTTCGCCTCCTGCCGAAGAATCCATCAAATCAGGTGATATTCTGCTTGTGATTGGACGGAATAAGGACATCAGCCGTTTCGAGGAGGAGGGCATATAGGTGATAAGCTCAAATAAACTGCAAAAAATGATTCGGTTTAATCCATCACAGCTATTGGTTACTATTTTCGCAGTTGGAATTGCAGGAGGATCTGCCTTATTGATGCTGCCTGTTTCAACTCATGAACCGATTAGATGGATTGATGCGTTATTTATTGCTACATCCGCGATGACTGTAACAGGACTTGCACCTGTGGACCCCGGATCAACCTTTACTTATACCGGACAATTTATCATTGCTATGCTGATTCAGCTTGGCGGATTAGGGATCATGTCATTTGGGGTTCTGATTTATATCCTCTTAGGGAGGAAAATTGGCATTAAAGAAAGATTAGTGATGCAAACTGCGCTGAATCAAACCTCCATTGGCGGAGTTATAAATTTAGTAAAGTATTTGTTTTACTTTTCCCTTTCAATTGAATTCATTGCAATGATCTTTTTATCGTTTAGATGGATACCCGAGTATGGGTGGTCTAAAGGTCTTTTCTACAGTTTTTTTCACGCAATTTCTGCATTTAATAATGCGGGTTTCGCTCTTTGGCCGGATAATTTAATGAGGTATGTAGGAGATCCGCTTATAAACCTGGTGCTGTCATCTCTTTTTATAATAGGAGGTATAGGTTTTACAGTGCTTGTTGATGTATGGAGAAAGCGCAGCTTTAAAAAGTTTTCATTGCATACAAAGCTGATGCTTGTCGGTACACTTGTGATAAATGTAACAGCGATGTTTATTATTTTTGTTATTGAATATTCCAATCCTGCTACACTTGGAGACCTTTCTTCGGGAAGTAAGCTATTAGCTTCATATTTCCAGGCGGTAACGCCCAGAACCGCAGGTTTTAATACATTGGATATGGCAAGTCTGGAAGATACAACTCTTTTTCTAATGGTCATCCTTATGTTTATTGGAGCAGGGAGTGCATCAACTGGCGGTGGAATAAAGTTAACTACAGCCATCATCATTCTGCTGGCAACCATTACTTTTTTGCGGGGCAGAGAAGAAATAAGCATTGCGAAACGCTCAATTAACACTAGATATATAGTGAAAGCTCTTGCCATTACAGTGGCAAGTCTGCTATTTGTACTAGTGTCCGTGTTTATCTTAACCTTATCGGAAAATCTTACTTTTATGGAAATTTTATTTGAAGTTGTTTCTGCTTTTGGTACAGTAGGACTGTCAATGTCTGTTACTCCTAAATTATCAGATTTGGGAAAAGAAGTGATCATTTTTATTATGTTCTTAGGGAAAGTTGGGCCATTGACGCTCTTGTTCTCTATTGCTAAACCACAAAAACAAAAAATTAAATATCCTAACGAAGATATATTAACAGGATGAAAAAAAGGCTTCGCATCTGCGAAGCCTTTTTTATTATAGATTTGAGAGGATCAGCGAAGCAAGTACGCCTAAAGAAGCAATCAAACCTACAATCGGACCGCCTTCTTCGAATGCTTCCGGCATCATCGTCGAGGCCACCATTGCAATGATGCCGCCTGCTGCAAAGGCTCCAATAAATGCAATCACTGCAGTGTCGGCATTCTGCAGCAGCGAGAAGCCGAGAAATGAGCTGAGAGAAGAAAGAAGTAAAACGATCAGCCACATGAAAAGGATCTTTTTTTTGGAATAGCCATCTTTACGCAATCCGACAGAGCTTGAAAGACCCTCTGGAAAATTGCTGATAAAAACAGCTGTCACCATTAAGAAGCTGACTGTATTCTCCTGAAGCAGGCTGACGCCGATAATAACCGACTCAGGAATAGCATCAATAACAGTTCCGATAAAAATGGATACTCCTGAGTGATTATCCGGGTTTTGCTTTGAGCGTTTTCTGTCGCTTCCGCCCTTATTTGTAATCAGCAATTCACACACTGTAAATGTCAAAGATCCAAAAATGAATCCGCCCGATGCTGCCAGCAGTCCCCCGTCATCCACTGATTCCCTAAGCAGTTCAAAGGAAGCTGCCCCGATCAGGACACCTGTTCCAAACGACATAATAAAACCTAAAACCTTGCGCGGTATCTCCTTGTAGATGCCAAGCAAAGCACCTAATAAAATAGAGGAACCAGCAAAAGCTCCCCACATCGCAGCCTGCAGCATTCGACTGAGTCCCTCCTAACTTACTATCTACCGTTAGCTTACCAAATATCTAACAAAGAATGCAAAAAGCACATATCGAATAAAGGGAATATTCTGTAAAATAAGTTGTAAGCGATTTAATAAAGAGAGGTGCTGATTTAATTGGATGCTAATTTGCTGTTTAATCTGAAGAAATTTATGGATGCAGAACTTTATGAATATACCGTTCAGAGACTGTCAAAATTTCAAAAGCTTTGTTTTGAAGAAATTGATCAGCGTGCAGCGCATACGGATAGAGAGGGACAGCCAAAGCTTATCCGCTATGATAAATTTGGAAATGATGTCTCGGAAGTCTGGCTGAACGAGGGGTATAAAAAAACAATTCAAGACACCTATCAAACAGGGATTGTCGGCTATCTGCATAAAAACATTCCTGAATTGAACAGAAAGGCAGACTATCACTATTCATATGCTTAAGGATATCTTCTGTCTCAGGTTGAATCAGGGTTTTATTGTCCAGTCACCCTTACGATGGCAGCTGCCTATTTAATTGACGAATATGCAGATGAGGAATTGAAGGCGAAATATTTACCTCATGCCATCTCAACAGGTGATGTTGAGCTTTATGAAGGAGCTACTTTTTTAACGGAAAGACAGGGCGGATCAGATGTGGGTGCAAATGAAACTAAAGCCGTAAAAGCTGACATGGGGTATCATCTTTATGGTGAAAAATATTTTGCGAGCAATGCGGGTGCATGCAAAATAGCAGCAGTTCTTGCCAGGATGGAGGGAGCGCCTGCTGGAACAAAGGGATTGTCTCTTTTCTTAGTTCCCTGGAAAAAGGACGATGGAACTTCAAATCAAATTCATATCAGACGTCTCAAAGATAAATTGGGGGTAAGAGCAGTTCCATCGGCTGAGGTCGAATTAAATGGGGCGGAAGCATTCTTGATCGGTGATCCATCCAGAGGGTTTTACTACATGATGGAGGCACTTAATCTTTCGAGAATCTCGAATGCCATCACATCTGCCGGAATAATGAGAAGAGCTTATATTGAAGCAAAAGGCTATGCAGAGCAGCGGATAGCTTTTGGCAAAAAGCTGACGGAATCTTCGATGATTCAGGAAACGCTGTGTAAAATGGCTGTGCGGCAGGAAGTTCAGACCAGTGCATGCTTTGAACTAATTCAGCTTTTTGACAAGGTAATGAGAGAAAAGACTTCCACAGATGAAGAAAAAATGCTGACCCATCTTTTCATTGCGTTATTAAAAGCAAAGACGGCAGAAGAGGCAATTGCATTTTCGCATGAGGCAATCGAAATGCATGGCGGAAATGGATATATTGAAGATTTTGTAACGCCAAGACTGCTGCGGGATTCTCAAGTACTGACAGTATGGGAGGGTACGGCAAATATACTTGGTTTAGAAGTATTGCGTCTCATTAAAAAGCATGCTGTTCATCTTTTGTTTCTCTCATGGATTAGAAAGAATTCGGCCGGCAGCACAGCCATTCATAATGGGATAAGGGATCTTGAAGATCTGCTGGCTTTTCTGGAAAATCAGAAAGAAGCTGGATGGAAGTTTCATGCGAAAAAATTATCCGCTTTAATGTGCGATCTGCTGTTAAGCACCGTTGCGCTGAAAGATGCAAAATCAGGAGATCAGCGGAAACAGGCAATTGCAGATATATGGCTTGAAGACTGCTGGAACAAATCCTATAAGGATGAAAAAATGCTGGCCATAAAATATTATGATTTAATTGTTGAATCTAAGGGATCTGTTAAGAATGCATATATATAGAAGAAAACGAAAAAAGTCTTCCGGATGGAAGACTTTTTTCGTTTAAAAGGGTTAAGCATATATGAATTGGTTGGGAGACAAAATTATTTCTCGAGAACGATTTTCTCAAGTTCATCGAGCATTAAGTTAGCAGCTTTTACACCGCCTGCAGTGTTCCAAATCGCATCATCAACTTGGTAGGCTTTGCCAGCCTTTACTGCATCAAGGTTTTTCCAAAGCGGATCATTTGTAAATTCTTCTGCCTGTTTTTCAGCATCAGCTTTTGTTTCAGCAGGAGCATAAGTGAAGTAGAATAAATAATCTCCATCCATTTCAGGAATTAGTTCTTTTGTTACTTCGCGAACAAATAAATCATCCGGATTGTCTGAAAATAACTTTTCAAGGTTTGCTGGACGTGCGAATCCTAACTCTTCAAGAATGACACCAGAGAATGTATCTTTATAATAAATGCGTGTTGTTCCAGCCATGAAGCGAACGACTGAAATTTCCTGATCTAGTTTATCACCGGCTTTTGCTTTGATATCAGCAATGCGGGCATCATAGTCAGCAAGCACTTTTTTGCCTTCTTCTTCACGGTTTAATGCTTTAGCGTAGAAGCTGAAGTTTTCTTTCCAGTCGCCTCTAAGTGTTTCAGCATAAACAGTTGGAGCGATTTTGCTTAATTTTTCATATTGGTCTTCCTGACGCATTTTGTTTCCGATAATTAAATCAGGTTTTAATGCAGCGATTGCTTCTACATTAAGGGCACTTTCATCCCCAACAACTTCAACGTCTGTCATTTCATCTGAAATGTGATCATACCAAGGATCGCCTAACCAGGATTTAACAGCACCAACAGGTTTAACACCCATTGCAAGCAAAGCTTCTGTTCCTTCATTTGTCAAAATGACTACTTTTTCAGGTTTTTTAGGCACTTCAGTTGTTCCCATTGCATGTTCAACAGTATATGATTCGCTTTCTTTATCTTTGCTGCCAGTATCACCAGCTGTTTTATCTTTCTCGTTGTTTCCGCATGCTGCTAGAAGTACTGCTGATAAAACGATTGCAATAAGTGACAGCCATGCTTTTTGATATGTAGCTTGCATTTGTTGTTACCCCCATATTTTTGTTTGATAATGATTTTCATTTACAAGTTAAATATTAATTTTTTTACTATCAGTTGTCAATATTTAATTGAAAATGATTTTCATTTGCGGATAAAATATTAATTTTTCTGATTTTGATTGCCAATATTTAATTGAAAATGATTTTCAAATTCAATTGACTTTGTTACAATAGCTTTAGAAAAATATTAAGAAGTGATGGTTTCACATCAAGAGGTATAAATATGTTATTACAGACTAATTTAGTGAAAATAGCTGGACTTATCACTGGTTTTATTTTGCTTTTAGTGAGTATTTGTGCAAGTGTCGTGCTTGGCTATACACAAACCTCGTGGGAAACAGCCATTAATGCGCTTACAAATTTCGATGGTTCTAACGAACATTTAATTATTCAGACAGTAAGGCTTCCTAGAGCAGCAACAGCTGTTGTGGTTGGAGCAAGCCTTGCAGTTGCAGGGGCACTGATGCAGGCTCTTACTAAAAATCCGCTGGCATCTCCGGGCGTATTCGGGATTAATGCCGGAGCGGGATTCTTTGTTGTGATTGCCGTATCCATATTTGGCGTCAGCTCTTTGCAGGCCTTCACTTGGATTTCCTTTTTAGGAGCGGCAGCAGCTGCTTTCACTGTTTATTTTGCAGGTTCTTTTGGGAGAGAAGGATTAACACCAATGAAGCTTACATTGGCCGGAGCAGCGATGGCTGCTTTGTTTTCCTCTCTGACGCAAGGATTTCTTGTAAGTAACGAAGCTGCATTGGATCAAGTATTATTTTGGCTTGCCGGATCTGTTCAGGGAAGGAAGCTAGAGCTTCTCTATAGTGTGCTTCCTTATATAGGAATTGCTTTTGTTATCTGTGTCTTTCTTGCATCCAAGATCAACCTGCTGATGATGGGTGAAGATGTCGCAAAGGGGCTCGGCCAGAAAACAGGCATCGTCAAATTAATGACGGCTGCCGTTATTATTCTGCTTGCAGGAGGCGCAGTTGCGATTGCAGGTCCTGTTGGATTTGTAGGGATTGTCATTCCGCATATTGCCCGTTTCTTTGTCGGGAATGATCACCGCTGGATTCTTCCTTATTGTGCCGTACTCGGAGGAGTGCTGTTAGTGACGGCTGACATTGGGGCCAGGTTCGTCGCGATGCCTGAAGAAGTGCCGGTAGGAGTGATGACGGCTCTTGTCGGAACACCATTTTTCATCTACATCGCGCGCAGGGGGTTCCAGAAATAATGAAAAGCTATCATTCTTTTAGAATAGGAAAAGGATTTATTTCTTTCCTTATTGATAAAAAAGCCTTAACGGTCTTCTGTGTTTTGCTCCTTGTCACTGCGTTTACCTTTCTTTTCAGTACAGGTATGGGTGATTTGAGAATCGGCCCGATTCAGGTGCTTAAAACACTTGCTGGATACGGGACAGAGATGGATGAGCTTGTCATTCAATCCTTTCGTTTGCCGAGAATCCTGATTGCTCTAATGGTCGGAATATCACTTGCTGTTGCAGGCGGCATTCTTCAGGGAATCATCCGCAACCCGCTTGCATCTCCCGATATAATCGGTATCACCGGCGGCGCTTCCGTTGCTGTTGTGATGTTTTTAGCGATATTCAGTGATAAAAATAATACATTGACTGTTCCGATACAGTGGATGCCAGTTGCAGCTTTTATAGGAGCGACAGTGATTGCCCTATTAGTTTATATTTTGTCATGGAGAGGCGGTTCTTCTTCAATAAGACTCGTTTTGGTCGGTATTGGACTTTCAATGCTTGCTCAGTCTCTTACGACGTTATTAATGATAAAAGGGCCGATCTACCGCGCGGCGCAGGCAAATATTTGGATTACAGGAACTGTTTATTCAGCAACTTGGGATCAAGTAAAGATTATGGTGCCGATTACAATCGTTTTAGTCATCATCAGCTTTATTTTTGTTAGAAACGTCAACATTCAGGAATTAGGGGATGAGCTTGCAGCTGGCGTAGGAAGCGCTGTACAGCACAATCGATTTATTCTGCTGCTGATTGCAACTGCATTAACAGGGAGTGCTGTTGCATTTGCGGGTGGAATCGGGTTTGTAGGCCTCATTGCCCCGCATATCGCAAGAAGACTCGTAGGGTCATCTTTCGGTGCTTTGCTTCCTGTATCGGCATTGCTCGGAGCGGTGCTCGTTATGGTTGCAGATTTGATTGGAAGAACTCTTTTTGCTCCTCTTGAAATTCCTGCAGGTGTATTCACTGCAGCGATCGGGGCACCTTATTTCATCTACCTGCTTTATAGAAGCAGAAATAATTAGGCTGTTTCCGCAGCACCAGAAATTCATCCCGCAGCCATTAATCAATCCTTATTTGAAAAGGAGCTGGATAGTAAAAATGACAGCTATTAAAACAAAGGCGCTAACATTGTCGTATGGAGAAACAACCATTATTAATGAGCTCGATTTAGAGATCCCAAAAGGCGAAATCACTGTATTCATCGGCAGCAACGGCTGCGGAAAATCAACGCTTCTGCGTTCAATAGCACGGCTTTTAAAGCCTGAAAAAGGTGCAGTTCTTTTAGAAGGAGAAGCCATTGCGAAGCTTCCCACAAAGGAAGTGGCAAAGAAACTTGCCATTTTGCCTCAAGGACCTGCTGCACCGGAAGGCCTGACGGTTCTTCAGCTCGTCAAGCAAGGCCGTTATCCTTATCAAAATTGGCTCAAACAATGGACGGAAAAAGATGAGAAGGCAGTTATGAGCGCTTTAGATGCTACAGGAATGCTGGAATTTGCTGAAAGACCGGTTGATTCCCTGTCAGGCGGACAGCGTCAGCGTGCCTGGATTGCCATGACTCTTGCTCAGGATACGGATATTATTTTACTTGATGAACCGACGACATATTTAGATATGACTCATCAAATCGAAATTCTGGATCTCTTATTTGAGCTGAATGAAAAAGAACAGCGTACGATTGTTATGGTTCTGCATGACCTTAATTTAGCCTGCCGGTATGCTCACCATATTGTTGCTATTAAGGATAAGCAAATCTATGCGGAAGGCAGACCGGAACATGTCATTAATTGCAATTTGGTGAAGGATGTTTTTCAAATGAACTGCGAAGTTACAATGGATCCGCTGTTTGGAACTCCTCTGTGCATTCCGCATGGAAGAGGCCGCTGCATTATTAAAGAGGCGGCAATTTAATCATGAACCATTTTTCAAAAGAAGAGCTCGGGCATTTATCGAGATTCAGGCTGAGTTTAGAACGAAGTGAATCAGCCTTATCGATAGAAGCGGCAAACTTGCTGGATCCTGATTTTCTTTCAAGGTACTTAATTGAGATCCAGCCAAAAATTCATTCAGACAGATTGAATGTTACAGGATCTATGCTTGTTAAACGATACGCCTTTCTTGCAGCGATGGTTCTTTTTTCCATGACTGTTTTTGGGAAAAAAATGAATACTGACCCTCTAAATTTAACACTTGAGACAGATGATAAGGATCCTTTATGGCTCCCTTCTTTTTACTTTCACTCTTTGGAGTGTGTTTCTGCTGGAGAAAGCAGAGATGCGTGGAGAGATGAAATACTGAAAGATTTATTTCGGAATCACTTAAGTAAAATTGTGAACATCGTGTCAGTGAAAGCAAGAATATCTAAACTGATCCTTTGGGAGAATATCGTCCTTTATGTTGTCTGGATGTATAACACGCTGCTTGCAAACATTCCTGAGTATGTTACGATAGAGCAAATACAAGCGGATTATGTGTATGTAGTGAAAGAAGCAGACGGAGAACTTTTCGGAGAAGGAATGAAAAACCCTTTCTTGCCTTTCTATAGAGAACAGGGACAAGTAACGAGACAAACATGCTGTCTTTACTATCTGACTTCTGAGAAAAGAGATCGCTGCAGTACCTGTCCGAAGCATTGTTTAACATAATGGATGATTAGGAGGAGATCTTGTTGCAGGAAGATCTTAAAGAACCGCTGAATGGCCTGATTGAAAAATACACAGAATTGCTTCTTGGAGAGTCAACGCCTGAACTTCAGGAAAAAGTGAAAAGCTGGTTGATTTATACACACATTGCCAAGTCCATGCCGCCGCTTGCGAAGCATTGGAATGAAACGTATCCGGCAGAGAAAGAAAAGATCAAACAGCTTATTTCTGAAATTAAGCAGCTGAATGAACAGCATCGAGCAAAATTAAAGACAAATAATAAAGAATCATAAATCTCAGAGAACGAATGAAGGCTCTGGGATTTTTTACTTTTGATCGTCCAAAACTCTTTTGATGATTTAATTAATAAGAAAGTATTTTTTTGCTTCGATGTCTGGATCCATATACCCACTCCTCAGCCATATCAAATCCGCCCAAAAAACCAAATCCGGACCTTTTCTGCCAGGTGATAATCTGCCATGCCTGAGCTAAGCTGGCGTTTGCGCTTTTCTTGTAAAGAAATAATAAATAGGCACACATAAGAAAAAGGGTATAATGGATCCTGAAACCGCTTTAATAGATCCATCCTGATAAGTGACTGTGTGTTCCCACTTCAGCCAAACAATTTCAAATGCATAGCCGGCCGCATATAAAATACCTACAGAAAACAGATAGATTAGCAAAGATGCTGCATAATATTTCATAGAAAATCAACTCCAAAATTTTCCTTTATTTTAATTATACGGTATATCTTGAAAGAGGGAAAGAGCTGCAAAATCTTTTATCAGTGAATAAATTCTTGCAAAAATGGGGGACTAACAAGTTATGTGTCAGTCAAAAGCAATGATCCGTCCAATTGAAACGAAGGATCTTATTCATTTATGGAAGATCAAGTATAAAGACGAACATCCTGAGTGGAAGAAGTGGGATGCACCTTATTTTGAACATAAGAATCTTACTCTGACAGATTTCCTTTCACAAAAAGACAGTATCGTAAATCAAGAAGATTACTGGGCGATCGTTGCCGGTGAAAAAATTATAGGGACAGTAAGCTATTATTGGGAGCACGAGCCTTCACTATGGCTTGAAATGGGGATAGGCATTTATGATCCTTCTTATTGGAACGATGGACATGGAACGACAGCCTTCCGATTATGGATAAATCACCTGTTTGAGACATTGCCCATTGTAAGAGTCGGCTACACTACATGGTCTGGAAATATAAGAATGATTAAAGTGGGAGAAAAGCTCGGCATGACAATAGAGGGACGCATGAGAAAATGCAGAGTGGTTAATGGAGAATACTACGATTCCATTAGAATCGGTTTATTGCGGGAAGAGTGGGAAGAACGATCTTTAATAAGGTAAATTTTATAAAATGATAATAAGAGGATTCGACCTGGGATCGGATGGGGTATAGATAGAAGAAGAGTAATTCCCAGGGAGAGTGAACATAAATGGATGATTCAAAACCAGTTATCGGCATATCAAGCTCAGTAGTAGATCACGGAGATATACCGAGCGTGCATGTGCATCAAAAATATATCAGTTCTGTCATTCAGGCTGGAGGCATTCCCGTCGTGATTCCTCTTGTAGATGATGAAATGGCAAAGGTTATTGTGTCAATATGCGATGGCTTCATCTTAAGCGGCGGGGAGGATGTGGACCCTCATTCTTACGGAGAAGACCCAGACCCGAAACTAAGAAAAACAAATGGCAAGCGGGATGAAATGGAAATAGCCGTCGTGAAATATGCGAAAGAAAAGAAAAAGCCCGTATTTGGAATCTGCAGGGGCATTGCTATGCTTAACGCAGCTCTTGGAGGAACGGTCATCCAGGATATCGAAAGCAATTACGAAAATCCGATTAAGCATTATCAAACAGCTGACCGCCCAAATCCAACTCATGAAATCACGATTGAGAAAGCCAGCAAACTGCAGAATATTTTTGGAACAGAAACAGTCCGTGTGAACAGTATGCATCATCAGGCAGTCGGAAAGCTTGCAGATGGACTAACGGCAACAGCCAAGGCTTCTGATGGAATTATAGAAGGAATTGAAGGAACCGATAATGAGTGGTATGTGCTTGCTGTTCAATGGCATCCTGAAGAAATGGCTGCCCAGGATGAGGCGATGCATAATCTGTTTAAAACATTTGTGGATAAATGCAAATAAAAATGAAAGCGGCATAATGCTGTTTTCATTTTTTTTTTGAGTTTGAATGAAATTTCAAACTAGCCGAATCCTGTTTAGGGTGAAGTTCACAATTGTACGGAATTATTTGTAAAAGTCTTGGAATAATCTTAGAAAGTCTCGGAATTAAATATAAAAGTGCGGGAATTAATACGAAAAGTCTAGGAATAAAGGTTAAAGGCATCTCTTCGGTCAGAAAGGATCCGCCAGGAAAGGAAAAAAAAGCCTTTTCTGTCGGATCCCCTATCTGTAGGTATTCGATTTTCGCTATTGAAGATAAGGTGATTGCTGCTGCAGATAATCAGCAAACTGCTGATAAGATTGCTGAAGCTTTTGGCTGTCTGCGGCTTCAAGCTTGTACCAGCCGTTTTGATACATCACATTATATAATTCTCTTTGGCAATTTTGAGTCTCGTTGTAGATTCCCTGAATATCCTGATAAAGAGAATCATGGCTCATCTCATTTAGGGCTGTGCTATAAGAATTTGTCAAATATTTTTCGGTAGCCAGCAGTTCATTAACAAAGTCGCGGTCATTCATTTGAGGGGTTTTAGGTACTTGTGTTTCAGGGTTGCCGATTTTGTTCTGGTTCTGATTATTATTCATCCTGCACCTCTCCTACTGAAGCTGAATTCCGTATGCTTCCTGATTTGGATTTAAATGAGTTAAAATTTTAGAATAATGCTGTTCATGCATTTTTCCAACTTTCTCAAGCTCGGTTTTTAATTTCTGATCACTGCATTGCGATGCAAAGAAGTGCGCTTTTTTCATGGCAAGCAGGTTCCACGAAAGCATATCTGTTAAATAAAGGTGATCTTTTGTTGTAATAACAGACGGCGGCTGCTGCATCATTCCTTGCTGTGTGCCTGTATTCTGCTGTTGTTGCATAGTTATAACCTCCTTCAAACATTTTCTTCCTTATCGTTCCTCAGCCATAAAATTCTATACGGAATTTTAGTGACGAGTATCAGCAAATGAGCTCAAAATATATTCAAACTATTATAAAAATGATAAAATAACAGATAATTCTTAATTTTTTCGCCGGAGAGCGGGGGACTTCACATGGAGCAATTACTTCGAAGCTTTTTTTTGTTTTTATCAAAAAATAAAGCTCTGACCAAAGCAGCTAAAAGGTATGGACTGAGATTTGGAGCGGCTCGTTTTGTTGCAGGAGAAACAATTGAACTGGCAGCAGCAGTAATTAAAGAGTTAAATAAGAAGGGTCTAGATGTTACCATTGATTATTTGGGAGAATTCGTCGATAACGAAGCAGAGGCAAATGAAATGGCGGATCATTCGATAAAAGCAATTGAAGCAATAGGCAGGGAAAATCTGCAGTCACAGCTGTCCTTAAAGATGACTTCCATGGGTCTTGATATCTCAAATGAGGTTGTCCTACGGAATATGCGGCGGATTCTAGAAGCAGCAAAAACACATAATGTTTTTGTGACCATTGATATGGAAGACTATTCCCGCTGCGGGAAAACAATAGAAATCTTTAAAAGCCTGAAAAAGGAATATGATAACGTTGGAACGGTTATTCAGGCTTACCTTTACAGAACGATCAAAGATATCGATGATCTGAATCAGTTTCATCCGAATTTACGGCTTGTTAAGGGAGCTTACAAAGAATCTCCGCGTGTAGCTTTTCCTGAAAAGAAAGATGTCGACGGAAATTTCAAGAAAATAATTAAAATGCATTTAGTGAATGGGAATTATACAGCAATCGCAACCCATGACGATGCAATAATTGAATTTACAAAAAGATTTGTAAAAGAAAACAACATTCCGAATGGCCAATTTGAATTTCAAATGCTGTATGGCATCAGGCCGGAACGCCAGCTTGAACTAGTGAAAGAAGGGTATAAAATGCGGGTGTATGTCCCATACGGAACAGACTGGTACGGTTACTTTATGCGCCGTCTTGCAGAAAGGCCGGCAAACGTTGCATTCGTTTTGAAGGGAATGGTTAAAAAATAAGAAAAAACGCTCAGATGTCTGAGCGTTTCAGTATGAACATGGAATGCTGCTGTTCTGAAAGAATGAAAAGTGCACTGTTAAATTTCTCTCTCATAAAAAATATTCCTTTTCCGCTGTTCTAAAAAAGGAATAACAGACGAATATTGAATACCTTCGCTCAAAGTCTAAGTAAACTCGAAATGGACAGATCTGATCTCCCAGAAAAAATGGCTGTCGGAACATATACTTTTCCTAAATCATCACGGCCATCTTCATCAACCATTCCTTAAACTCTTCAGAAAGCTCGCTTTTCAAGAATATTTCGCCAAACTCGGCAAGCCTTGCTGGGCTGTCTGTTTGAAGATTTGTAATGATATCATCCGTTTCTTCCTTTGAAAAACCGTAAGGAAATCTGCTCTGTCCCTTCTGACGTAAAACGGGTGACGGAGTGTTTATAGAATAAAAAAGCTGATTCCTCCGAATCAGCTTCCGATCATTTATTCATGTCCCATGTTTTTCTTTTTATATTGCTGATTTGTACTCGAGCGTTTGCCCCCGCCGTCCATTTCATTTGTTGGACCAGAGCTGCCTTTTACGCTGGATGCACTTACTCCTGCTTTAGATGGTTCTTTCTTTAACCTTGCCATAATTGGTCACCTCCTGGCTTTTAGCCTTCCCGTCTGGCTTTTTTTCATGCCGTCACAATAAATATGTGAATTTTTTGTAAATGTATTGAACAAATTTTCGAAATCTTTTATATTGTATATAGAGGAATTGATTCCTGACTATTTTTTTCATCAAAAAATGAATGAGCATTCATTCAAATTGACAAAAGGGGGAGCATT
Organism: Metabacillus hrfriensis; assembly: GCF_030127205.1. Lineage (NCBI taxonomy): Bacteria > Bacillati > Bacillota > Bacilli > Caryophanales > Bacillaceae > Metabacillus > Metabacillus hrfriensis. The sequence continues at coordinate 4,397,767 of NZ_CP126116.1, read as the reverse complement.
CATGGTCCAGCGAATTAAAAAAGCTGCAGTTTTAGGATCTGGTGTTATGGGTTCAGGAATTGCTGCACACTTGGCAAATATCGGAATCCCTGTTTTATTGCTTGATATTGTCCCGCGTTCACTTACGGATAACGAAGAGAAGAAAGGACTGTCTTTAGAAGATCGATCTGTCAGAAACCGAATCTCTAATGAATCTATCCAAAAGTTATTAAAACAAAAACCGGCTCCGCTGACTGCTAAGGAAAATCTTTCATTGATCGAAGCGGGTAACTTTGAAGATGACATGCACAGATTGTCTGAAGCCGATTGGATTATTGAAGTAGTCGTTGAGAATTTAGACATAAAGAAAAAAGTCTTTACATTAGTGGATCAATATAGAAAACAAGGAAGTATTGTAAGCTCAAATACATCAGGAATCTCTGTTGAGGCGATGGCAGAGGGAAGATCTGAGGATTTTCAGAAGCATTTTCTTGGAACCCATTTCTTCAATCCGCCCCGTTATTTAAAATTGCTCGAAGTCATTCCGACTAAAGCAACATCACAAGATGTTTTATCTTTCATTAAAACGTTCGGGGAAGATGTGCTTGGCAAAGGCGTTGTTGAAGCGAAAGACACTCCAAACTTTATCGCAAACCGAATTGGAACTTACGGTCTGCTTGTCACTGTTCAGGAAATGCTCAAAGGAAACTACAGTGTAGGCGAAGTGGATTCTGTTACAGGACCGTTAATCGGCCGCCCAAAAAGCGCCACATTCAGAACACTGGATGTTGTAGGTCTCGACACATTTGCACATGTGGCGAAAAACGTTTATGACCAGGTGGAAGGAAAAGAGAAAGCTGTTTTTGAAATTCCGGAATTTATGAAAAAAATGCTTGAAAATGGCTGGCTTGGAAGCAAATCAGGTCAAGGCTTCTTCAAAAAAGAGGGAAAAGAAATTCTTGAGCTTAATCCTGACACGCTTGAATACGGAGAGAGAAAAAGATTAAAGGCCCAAAGCATAGAAATTGCAAAACAGTCAAAGGGTGCCGCCGCTAAAATGAAAGCGCTTATATACTCTGGTGATAGAGCAGGCCAATTACTTTGGAATATTACAAGTCCGACACTCCTTTACTCGGCACAATTGTCAGGAGAGATCGCAGATGACATCGTTGCGATAGATGAAGCAATGAAATGGGGCTTTGGCTGGAAATATGGTCCATTTGAGACATGGGATGCCATTGGGCTGTCAAAGTCGGTTGAAAAAATGGAGGCTGAAGGCGAGAGTGTTCCGGCTTGGATTAAAGACATGCTTGAGCGTGGATTTACCTCATTTTATAAAAAAGAAGATGGCATCTCATATTTTTATCATGACGGAGATTACAGACGCATTCAGCAAAACGAAAAAGTCCTTGATTTAAAAGATATAAAAGAAAGAAAAGGGATCATTAAAAAGAACAGCGGTGCAAGCTTAATTGACCTTGGTGATGATGTTGCCCTGCTTGAATTCCATTCTCCAAACAATGCAATTGGCATGGATATCATTCAAATGATCAATTTCGCAATCGATGAAGTCAGCAAAAACTACAAAGGGCTTGTCATTGGAAATCAAGGGAAAAACTTCTGTGTTGGAGCAAACCTTGCGATGATATTAATGGAAGCACAGGATGACAACTATTTTGAAGTTGACATGGTTGTCCGTCACTTTCAGCAGGCGATGATGAAGATTAAATACAGTCCTAAGCCAGTTGTAGCAGCACCGTTTGGCATGACGCTTGGGGGAGGAGCAGAAATCTGTCTGCCTGCTGCGCACATTCAGGCTTCAAGTGAAACGTATATGGGATTAGTGGAAGCAGGCGTTGGTTTAATCCCGGGCGGCGGCGGCAACAAAGAGCTTTACATCAAACTGCTAAACAGCATTCCTAAAGGGGTAGACTTTGATCTGCAGAATGTCGCAAATAAAGTCTTTGAGACAATCGCTACTGCAAAGGTTTCAGCCTCTGCTGCTGAAGCGAGAAACAATTTTTTCTTAAATGAGAGCGACTCTGTGAGTATTAATGGAGATCATCTCCTGCATGATGCAAAGCAAAAAGCTATTGAGCTGTTTGATAAAGGATATAAAGCACCTGTCCGTAAAAAGGTTCCGGTTGTAGGCGAAACTGGATATGCAGCACTGCTGCTTGGCGCGCAATCCATGCTTCAATCAGGATATATTTCCGAGCATGATTTAAAAATTGTAAAAAAACTTGCTTATGTCATTGCAGGCGGCAAGGTTCCATTTGGCACCGAAGTGGATGAACAGTACTTGTTGGATTTAGAAAGAGAAGCTTTCCTGAGCTTGGTTCAAGAGGGCAAGTCACAGCAAAGAATGCAGCACATGCTTGTTAAAGGGAAACCACTACGTAATTAGGAGGGTGCACTGTTATGAGAGAAGCGGTCATTGTAGCAGGTGCGAGAACACCTGTTGGAAGAGCAAAAAAAGGATCACTTGCAACTGTAAGACCAGACGATTTAGGAGCTCTCGTTGTAAAAGAAACGCTGAAGCGTGCCGGGGGCTATGAAGGAAATATAGACGATTTGATTATCGGGTGTGCAATGCCTGAAGCAGAACAGGGATTGAACTTAGCGCGAAACATCGGGGCGCTTGCCGGACTGCCTTACACAGTTCCCGCCATTACCGTTAACCGCTACTGCTCATCAGGATTGCAGAGCATTGCCTATGCAGCAGAAAAAATTATGCTTGGCCATTCAGATACAGTGATTGCAGGCGGAGCAGAATCAATGAGCATGGTTCCGATGATGGGGCATGTTGTCCGTCCAAATGCAAATTTGGCTGAGAACGCTCCTGAATATTACATGGGAATGGGGCATACAGCTGAGCAGGTGGCAAGAAAGTACGGCGTTAGCCGTGAAGATCAAGATGCATTTGCCGTCCGCAGTCATGAGCGCGCTGCAAGAGCCATCCAAGAAGGAAAATTTGATGATGAAATTATTGCAGTAGATGTCACACAAAGAAGTGTTGGCAGCGATAATAAGCTTCATGAAAAACATTTCCAATTCTCAAAAGATGAAGGTGTACGTCCTGGAACAAGCATGCAGATTCTTGCGAATTTAAGACCTGCATTTTCCGTTAAGGGATCTGTAACAGCGGGCAATTCTTCACAAACAAGTGACGGGGCTGCGGCAGTTATGGTGATGGACCGTGAAAAAGCAGATGCACTAGGTCTGCAATCCCTTGTAAAATTCAGATCCTTCGCTGTGGGAGGAGTTCCGCCTGAGGTAATGGGGATTGGGCCGATTGAAGCGATTCCGAGGGCTTTAAAACAAGCAGGACTGAGCTTATCTGACATCGGACTTTTTGAACTGAATGAAGCATTTGCCTCTCAATCAATTCAGGTGATTAGAGAGCTTGGATTAGATGAAGATAAAGTGAATGTTAACGGCGGCGCAATTGCACTTGGGCATCCGCTTGGCTGTACGGGAGCAAAGCTGACCCTGTCCCTTATTCATGAAATGAAGCGGCGCAAGGAACAATTTGGAGTTGTTACAATGTGCATCGGCGGCGGAATGGGCGCTGCAGGAGTGTTCGAGCTGGTTTGAAATAAAACTTTAGTAAACGGGGGAACCAAACATGTCTAAAACGACTGAAAATGTAATCAAAGGCGGTAGCTTTTTACTAGATGATGTGACTTTTGAAAGTGTATTTACTCCTGAGGATTTTACAGATGAACATAAAATGATTGCTAAAACGACAGAGGATTTTGTCGTAAATGATGTTTTGCCGCACTTAGAAGATATTGAGAATCATCAATTTGATAAATCTGTGAAGCTGCTTAAGCAAGCAGGCGGGCTGGGTCTGCTTGGAGCTGATGTTCCTGAAGAATACGGCGGCCTTGGACTAGACAAAATCAGTTCAGCTTTGATCACAGAAAAATTTGCACGTGCAGGCAGTTTTTCCTTATCCTACGGCGCACATGTAGGAATCGGGTCGCTTCCAATTGTGCTCTTCGGCAACGAAGAACAAAAACAGCAATATCTGCCAGACCTTGCAACAGGCCAGCGTATTGCAGCTTACGCATTAACTGAGCCGGGTTCCGGATCAGACGCATTGGGTGCAAGAGCAACTGCAAGATTGAATGCTGAAGGCACACACTATGTACTGAATGGAGAAAAGCAATGGATTACAAACTCAGGTTTTGCTGATGTTTTTGTAGTCTATGCAAAAGTTGACGGCGAGCACTTCTCGGCTTTCATCGTCGAAAAAAAATATCCTGGAGTATCAACAGGTCCGGAAGAAAAGAAAATGGGAATCAAAGGCTCTTCAACTAGAACTCTTATTCTTGAGGATGCATTGGTTCCAAAGGAAAATCTATTAGGAGACCTTGGAAAAGGCCATGTTATCGCATTCAACATCCTTAACATCGGAAGATATAAATTAGCTGTGGGAACAATCGGCGGATCAAAACGCATTATCGATGTCTCTGTTCAATATGCAAATCAGCGCCAGCAATTTAAAACGCCAATCAGCAGCTTCTCGCTGATTCAGGAAAAACTGGCTAACATGGCTTCTAAAACCTATGCAATGGAGAGTTCTGTATACCGTACTGTAGGGTTGTTTGAAGACCGCATGAGCCGTCTGTCGCCTGAAGAAGTGAAAGACGGCAAAGAAGTTGCTGCATCCATTGCTGAATATGCAATTGAATGTTCATTAAATAAAGTATTAGGATCTGAGACGCTTGATTATGTAGTAGATGAAGGCGTTCAAATCCATGGCGGATATGGTTTTATGGCAGAGTACGAAGTGGAAAGAGCGTACCGTGATTCCCGTATAAACCGCATTTTCGAAGGGACAAATGAAATTAACCGCCTATTAGTGCCTGGAACATATTTGCGCAAAGCAATGAAAGGTGAATTGCCATTGCTGCAAAAGGCTCAGGCTCTGCAGGAAGAATTAATGATGCTCATGCCTGAAGAAGTTGGTGAAGGCGTTCTGGAACAAGAAAAACATTTATTGAAAAATGCTAAAAAAATCGGCTTGATGATTGCTGGACTTGCTGCACAAAAGTACGGCCAGGCATTGCAGAAGGAACAAGAGGTATTAGTGAACATTGCAGATATCGTAAGCAGCATTTATGCTATGGAATCAGCGATTCTGCGTACTGAAAAAGCAATCAGCAAAGCTGGAGAAGCAAAGAGCGCTCAAAAGCTCCTTTATACTCAAGTGTACTGCCAGGAAGCATTTAATGAGATTGAAGCACACGCGAAGGAATCATTAGTTGCGATTGAACAGGGCGATACACTTCGCATGATGATTTCGGCACTCAGAAAATTCACTCGTCACACTCCGATCAACGTGATTGCCAAAAAACGTGAAATTGCAGCTGCACTAATTGAAGAAAATGGTTACCGCGCTTAAGCAAAGTGTAAGAAATGGACCTTTTCCGTAATGGAAAAGGTCTTATTTCTTTTAGGAAACTGATTTTTACACAATAGAAACTTGGGATTATGATTGTCCAATTGATTGTGGTAAAATAATCTTGTTCAATTACGGTTGCAGGTGGTGAGAAGAGTGGCTCTTACGTTTTATTGGTATCCAAAATGCGGTACATGCCGAAAAGCAAAAAAGTGGTTTGAAGATCACAATTTGCAGGTAGAAGATGTACATATTGTCGAAAATCCACCGACAAAAGAAGAATTAAAAAAGATGCTTGATAACAGCGGGTTAGAAGTAAAAAAGTTTTTCAATACCAGCGGTCAAAAATACCGCGAATTAGGCATGAAAGAGAAGGTTGCTTCTTTATCTGATGAAGAACTGCTTGAGATTCTGGCATCAGACGGCATGCTTATCAAACGGCCATTAACAACAGACGGCAAGAAAGTTACCGTCGGCTTTAATGAAGATCAATTCGAAGCAGCATGGGCAAAGTAGTAGAAGACTTTAACTTCAGTCTTTTTACAAATAAACAAGATAAAACTTGGAGGTAATAAAAATGAACACACCAAAAGAACTTCGCTATTCTGAAGAGCACGAATGGGTTAAAGTTGAAGGCGAAAAAGTACGTATCGGCATTACTGATTTTGCTCAATCAGAACTTGGGGATATTGTATTTGTTGAGCTTCCTGAAGTTGGAGATGAAATTAAAGCAGACGAGCCTTTCGGAAGCGTTGAATCAGTAAAAACGGTTTCAGAGCTTTATGCGCCAATCAGCGGAAAAGTTGTTGAAATCAATGAGGATCTTGATGACAGCCCAGAATTTGTAAACGAATCTCCATACGAAAAAGCATGGATGATTGTTATCGAGCCAAGCAATGTAAGTGATGTTGACAGCTTAATGACTGCTGAACAATATGTAGAAATGACAAATGAAGACTGATAAAGGGCATCAACTCAGGACACCCTAAGCTATAAAAAGGAGGGTGTTCCAGGATGTCATTTGAAAAGAAGCGCTTAGATATTACAGACCGGGTAACAGGACGCTTTTCAGAAGGTCAAATGAACTTGTTTTTTGAAAAAGAGCAAATTGGCACAATGTCTTTTGGTCAAAATGGAAATCAGGTTTCATTGAAAAATGGATATGAAGAAGAAAACCATTCCTTTTTCCAGGATGCAGACGTTTTATCAAAACAAGATGAAAAGTATGTAGATTGTGACGAAGAAAACGGCTGGTGCTAATCGAATGGCAGTGGAATGTTCCACTGCCATTTTTGTTCAATTATTTTAAGAAACAACCTCATGCAATTCGAATAGGTTATAAGATAACACATACTTTAACTGAATAGGTGATGGCGATGTCTGCAATTGAGGTTGAAAAGGTCATAATAGTTGAAGGAACATCTGACAAACGAAAGGTTCTTAATGTTGTCAATGAACCTGTAGAAATTATCTGTACAAATGGAACAATAAGCCTTACTCGATTAGATGAAATGATTGATGCTCTGTTTTATAGAGACGTATATGTGCTTGTAGATTCTGATGAATCAGGGGATCGCCTCAGAAAACAATTCAAGCGGGAACTGCCCGAAGCTGCTCATATATTTATAGATAGAATGTACCGTGAAGTTGCGACTGCACCTGATCAGCATGTTGCTGCTGTGCTTTTAAGTGCAAATATCGATGTTCAGGCGAAATACTTATAAAATAAAGGGAGTCTCATGAAAAGCAATGATTGAAATAAAAGAAGAACAATTAGATATGTTTGCTGAAAAAGAATTTGGCATCCTTTATCTATACACTCCATTTTGCGGAACGTGTCAGCTTGCAAAAAAAATGCTGTCTGTTGTTGAAGAGCTGCTCCCAGCTTTAGCGATTCATACGGCAAACTTAAATTTCCTGCCTAAGCAAGCGGAAGAGTGGGGAATTGAAAGTGTTCCCTGCTTGCTTATATTTGAAAATGGAGCGGTTACCCACAAGAAATATGCCTTTCATTCTGTTGAATATATTTATCAAATATTGAAAGAATATGCCGCCTGAGCAGGGCGGCATTTGACATATTTCTTGGGAAATAGAAAAAACGATTATTTTGTCTCTCCAAGTCCAATAAAGTGTCGAACTTTTCATAAAGGTGATGAGTCGTATTAAAACGAATTAATACGTTATGATCTGATAGGAAAGAAATGGGGAGAAAAAAAGAAATGGACTTATTTTCGTTTGTAGAAAAAATGAATGCGTCTTATTTTATTCAGCCGCTGCTTCCAAACGAAGAATTAAGAATACGGATAACCAGTTCAAAACAAAAACCCATCCTGCTTGTTTTAAAAAAGGGGGCTTGTTGTTTAAGCAGCGACAATGACAATCTTTCAGCACATGTACTGGTTTCAGGTGATGAAAATCATCTTCTTGACTGTTTTCACTCACCAATCAGACTTCTTCAGCTCTCAAAGCTAGGAGCGATTGAAGTAAAAGGATCATTTCGCAATGTACTAAGGCTTGAATCCATTATTCACTTGTCTAAATAATAATCTAAAAATTCAAACTATTAATTGACTGTGTAAATGAAGCGGTGTTACAATTCATTTAGATTCAATAAGTTTAATCTTATCAAGAGAGGTGGAGGGACTTGGCCCTGTGAAGCCCGGCAACCGGTTATTGCAACACGGTGCCAATTCCATCAGAGCAGGGTAGAATGCTCTGGAAGATAAGAAGAGTTATGGTGATTCCGCCTCTTCTTTGAAGGGGTTTTTTATATGGAAAAATGAAAAAGGAGATGGGAATATGGGACAAAATAAGTATCGGCTTGAGACGTTAAATGTACATGGGGGTTTGCAGAAGGATCCTGCAACAGGAGCACGGGCTGTGCCAATTTATCAGTCTAACGCCTATGTTTTTAATGATACGGAGCATGCATCGGATTTATTTGCTTTAAAAGAGCAGGGTTACATTTATACCCGGATACATAATCCTACCTCAACGGTTTTCGAAGAAAGAGTTGCCCAGCTAGAAGGGGGAGTAGGAAGTCTTGCTGTGGCAAGCGGCATGGCTGCGATAACGCTTTCCATATTAAATATTGCCGGAACAGGGGATGAGATTGTCTCTGCCTCAAGCCTATACGGGGGGACCTACAATCTCTTTCAAACCACTTTGCCTAAGTACGGGATACAGACTAAGTTTGTAAATGCGGATGATCCTGAGAATTTCAGGGATGCCATCACACCTAAAACAAAGGCCATTTTTGCAGAAACGATTGGCAATCCAAGTCTGCAGGTTCTTGATTTAGAGGCAGTGTCAAAAATTGCTCATGAAGCAGGTATCCCATTAATTATTGATAACACTTTTGCAACTCCTTATTTATGCAGGCCAATCGAACACGGAGCAGATATTGTCATTCATTCGGCCACCAAATGGCTGCTTGGAAACGGCACGACCCTCGGAGGAATTATCGTAGACGGAGGGAAGTTTGATTGGAACAGCGATAAGTTTCCGGGCTTTACTACTCCAGATCCAAGCTATCACAATCTTGTATATGCAGAAGCATTGCCGGAGGCAGCCTTTATTGTAAAAGCCCGCGTTCAGCTCCTCAGGGATTTAGGGCCTGCTATCAGTCCTTTTAATGCATTTCAATTTGCTCTTGGAGTGGAAACACTTCATGTAAGAATGAAAGAGCATATTTTTAATACGAGAAAAGTGGTTGAGTATTTAAATGAGCATCCTGCAGTTAAATGGGTGCTGTACCCTGAAGATGAACAGCACCCTGACAAGGCCCTGGCAGATAAATATTTAGCTAAAGGGGCAGGCGCGGTTGTAGTGTTCGGCATTGATGGCGGCCGTGCAGCAGGCGCAAAGGTGATTAATTCTGTTAACCTATGGTCGCATGCAGCAAATGTCGGAGATGCCAAAAGCCTGATCATTCATCCTGCCAGCACTACACATCAGCAGCTGGATGCAGAAGGCCTGAAAAAATCAGGAGTAACTGAAGACTTAATTCGATTGTCTGTTGGGATTGAACATATAGATGACCTTCTGGAGGATCTTGAACAGGCAATTGAACAAGCAACGGGTGTGAAATCATTAATTGAATCATCCGTCTTTTCGAATTAATAAAAAACTTTTTGGTTGACACGGTCTTTTGGCACATGATAAAATCACACTCGTACTACTAACTCACTGAATTTAAACGTAAACTAATTAAATAAATTGTAAGTCTCTTATCCAGAGAGGTGGAGGGAAAGTGCCCTGCGAAGCCCGGCAACCGTCAATTTTATTGAAAAGGTGCCAATTCACTCAAAGCTGTTATTCAGTTTTGAAAGATGAGAGAAAGGTTCTTCTATAGATATGCCTTTCTGCTCATTTATGCAGAAAGGCATTTTTGTTTTCTTAAAAGTTTAAGGGGAACAAGTGGTTCCGCTTTTCTTAATAAAAAAAATGAACCTGACGTAATTCGTGCAAAATGATAGTGAGTGGAATTTTGGAAGAAGGTGAATTCATGATTACGTTAAAAGATGTCAAAAAAGTCTTTCAATCAAAAAGCGGAAATGTTACCGCGGTTGATTCAGTTGACTTGAACATAAATCAAGGTGAAATTTTCGGAATTATCGGTTATAGCGGAGCAGGAAAAAGCTCACTGATCAGATTGCTGAACGGACTTGAAAAGCCTACAGGCGGTTCCATTCAAGTAGCGGGAAGAGAGATCGATAAAATCCGCGGAGATGAACTGAGAACGGCAAGACACGAAATAAGCATGATCTTTCAGCATTTTAATCTCCTTTGGTCAAGGTCGGTCCGGGAAAATATTTCGTTTCCATTAGAAATTGCCGGAGTGAAAAAAGAGCAGCGGGTGAAACGAGTGGAAGAGCTGATTAAGCTTGTAGGGCTGGAAGGGCGGGAAGATGCATATCCATCCCAGCTGAGCGGAGGACAAAAACAGCGTGTCGGTATTGCAAGAGCTCTTGCGAATAACCCAAAAGTATTGCTTTGTGACGAAGCAACATCTGCACTGGACCCGCAAACAACAGATTCAATTCTTGAACTGCTGGTGGATATTAACGAAAGACTGGGTTTGACCATTGTCCTGATTACACATGAAATGCATGTTATTCGTAAAATCTGCCATCGTGTTGCCGTTATGGAGAACGGAAGGATTGTTGAGCAGGGTGAAGTGCTCGATGTTTTCAAAAAACCGCAGCAGTCTATTACGAAGCGCTTTGTGAAACAAATTACGGAGCCTGATGATACGCAGGAAACGATGGAATTGATTCTTGAAAAATACAAACACGGAATGGTTATTCAGCTAACATTTGTGGGGGATTCAACAGAAAGTCCGCTCATTACGAATCTTATACGAAACCATCCGATTGAAGTAAACATCCTTCAAGGGAAAATATCGCAAACTCAAAGCGGATCATATGGTACCTTGCTCATTCATATGGACGGGCAACCTGAAGAGCTTGATAAGGCAATGGCATTTATCCGCTCTCAAGAAGTTGAAGCGGAGGTGATTGCAAATGTTTGAGAATGTGAGATGGGAAAATGTATGGGAAGCTACAAGTGAAACCTTATTCATGACAGGATTCTCCGTGGCTGCAACATTTTTCTTGGGCATTATACTCGGGCTGCTGTTATTCTTAACTTCCAGAGGCGGAATATGGGAAAATAAACCGGTAAATATCATTATATCTGCATTCGTGAATATTTTCCGGTCGATTCCGTTTATTCTGCTTATCATTTTGCTGATTCCTTTTACAAAGGCCATTTTAGATACGTTTCTTGGAGCAAAAGCAGCATTGCCGGCTTTAATTATCGGCGCTGCGCCATTTTATGGACGAATGGTTGAAATTGCTCTACGAGAAATAGATAAAGGAGTCATTGAGGCTGCAAGATCGATGGGTGCAAAAACATCAACAATCATTTGGAAGGTATTAATACCTGAATCATCTCCTGCGCTTATCTCCGGCATTACCGTAACCGCAATTGCACTTGTCGGCTACACAGCCATGGCAGGGGTTGTCGGCGCCGGAGGATTAGGAAATCTTGCATTTCTTGAAGGTTTCCAGCGGAATAATAATGCTGTAACAATGATTGCGACAATCTTGATATTAGTGATTGTATTTATCATCCAATTTATTGGGGACTTTATAACATCAAAATTAGATAAACGTTAGGGAGGAAATTTACATGAAGAAATTATTATTAAGTGCTGTATTCGCAACATCTGCTTTCGCTCTTGCTGCATGTGGTTCAGGAGGCGGAAATGGCGAAGGAGAAGAAACAAAAACGCTGAAAATCGGTGCTTCAAATGTCCCGCATGCGGAAATTCTGGAGGAAGCACAGCCTTTGCTTGAGGAAAAAGGCATTGAACTTGATATCGTGCCGTTCCAGGATTATATCCTGCCGAATAAATCTCTCGCAAGTAAAGAAATTGATGCCAACTTCTTTCAGCATATTCCATATTTAGAGTCTCAAATGGCGGAAAATAAAGATTACGACTTTGTTAATGCAGGCGGCATTCATATCGAGCCAATTGGTGTGTATTCTAAAAAACATAAATCATTAGAAGAGATTCCAGAGGGCGGCACAATTATCATGAGTAACTCTGTAGCTGATCATGGCCGCATGCTTTCATTGCTTGAAAGCGAAGGCTTAATTACGATCAAAGAAGGTGTCGATAAAACAACTGCAACAATTGATGATATCGCTGAAAACAAAAAAAATCTGAAATTCAAAGCAGATGTAGAAGCAAGTATCCTTCCGCAGGCTTATAACAACGATGAAGGCGATGCTGTTTTAATTAATACGAACTATGCAATTGGTGCAGGACTCAATCCTCAAAAAGATGCGATTGCACTTGAAGGGTCAGAATCACCATATGTAAACATCATCACAGTCCGCAAAGGCGATGAAGAAAAAAAAGAAATTAAAGCTTTAGTAGAAGTGCTTCATTCAAAAGAAATTCAATCGTTTATTGAAGAAAAATATGAAGGTGCAGTAGTACCTGTTGACGGAGAATAAATAGAAAGAGAGCACCCGAAATTCGGTGCTCTCTTTTTTATCTGAAATAACCCAATACAATATAGTAGAAATTAGGAATAAACGCTTCCGAAAAAACTCTTTTTACACATACATCTCCTGAATGTTTTGCATACTAATGATGATTAATATAAGGAATGGAGCTGAAAATTAATGCAGCATTTTGAACCGAGAAATATAAGCGAAGCCGCTTTGCATAATTACAAAGAAGGTCTAGGAGTTTTTACAGAAAAAATGCCTGAGCTTGCACATCTTTATAATGAATTCACTGAAGAATGTTTCAAAGAAGGAACACTTTCCCAAAAAGAAAAGCAGTTGATTGCACTTGGCATAAGCATCTATTCACAAGATGAATATTGTATTATTTATCATACAAAAGGCTGTTTAGACCAGGGAGCAAGCGAACAGGAAATTCTAGAAACAGTCGGAGTAACAGCTGCCTTTGGCGGCGGAGCGGCAATGAGTCAATCTGTTACCTTAGTTCAAGAGTGCATCACAGAATTGAATCACCTAAAGCAATAGCATACTCGAGCATATCGGAGTATTTATAAAAGAACTGTGTCTTAAATACTGACATCCGATATGAAGAACCATGATCCTTTCATATCCTTCTATATGATGATTGAGGCTGTTTTGACCAGGTGTTATCATATAAGAGTGCTAATTGATAAACATTGAAAGGATGATTCATTATCTACGCAAGTCAGCAAAAGCTTGATTTGAATTACACAAGTGAAATGGAAAAAGCCTTAATGCAGTCTCATAAAATGGGATATGCAGTATACAGCAGAAACCATGAAAAGCGTATGGAAGTAGAAAAGAATCGTGAAAAAGATTATCAGCAAAGCAAACATCTATTTGCAGTATTAGATCGTAAAATGAATTAATATACCAATCAAAAGGAATCAGTCACTGGCTGATTCCTTTTGAGTTATATATATCCGGTCCTTTTTGGGAAGCCACCGAAAAAGTTGTATTCACATTTCATTTGTTATAAAATTAGAATGAGAATAAATTGAGAATGATTAAATTGAGAATAGATTATTGGAGGTATAGTTATTTATGGCAGGTTCTACTTTAGTTATTAAAGATTTACATGTTGAAATTGACGGGAAAGAAATTTTAAAAGGTGTAAACCTTGAAATAAAAGGCGGAGAATTCCATGCAATCATGGGACCGAATGGTACTGGTAAATCTACACTATCATCTGCGATCATGGGGCATCCTAAATATGAAGTAACAAAAGGAAGCATCACTCTTGACGGTGAAGATGTCCTTGAGATGGAAGTAGATGAGCGCGCACGTGCAGGTCTATTTTTAGCGATGCAATACCCAAGCGAAATCAGCGGAGTAACAAATGCTGACTTCCTTCGTTCTTCTATCAATGCACGCAAAGAAGAAGGACAGGAAATTTCTTTAATGAAATTCATCCGCAAAATGGATTCTAACATGGAATTCCTTGAAATGGATCCTGATATGGCACAGCGTTACCTAAATGAAGGATTCTCAGGCGGAGAGAAAAAACGCAATGAAATTCTTCAATTAATGATGATCGAGCCTAAAATTGCGATTCTTGATGAAATCGATTCAGGTCTTGACATCGATGCATTAAAAGTTGTTTCAAAAGGCATTAACCAAATGCGCAACGAAGATTTCGGCTGCCTGATCATCACTCACTATCAGCGCCTGTTAAACTACATCACACCTGATCATGTACACGTAATGATGCAGGGTCGCATCGTAAAATCAGGCGGTCCTGAGCTTTCTCAGCGTTTAGAATCAGAAGGCTATGACTGGATTAAACAAGAGCTTGGCATCGAAGACGAAACTGTTGGTCAAGAAGCGTAAGCGTTAGGGGGATTAAGATGACAGTAGAGACGAAATTCAACCACGACTATGTCACGGGTTTCTCAAGTGAACTCGGTGAACCGGAATGGCTTAAAGAACTGCGCTTACAAGCTCTTGCAAAAGCTGAAGACCTTTCAATGCCAAGACCGGATAAAACGAAAATTGATAAGTGGAATTTTACACAATTCCAGACTCACTCAGTTAAAAGCAAAGCTTTAGCATCCCTTAATGATTTAAGCGATGAAGTAAAGGCTTTAATTGATCTTGAAGATGAGAACAAAAATCTTTATATCCAATTAGATACAACGCCTGCTTATGCATCTCTTTCTCAGGAGTTGATAGACCAAGGCGTAATCTTCACTGATATCCATACGGCTGCCCGTGAACATTCTGAGCTTGTGCAAAAATACTTCATGACTGAAGGCGTGAAAGTTGATGAGCATCGTTTAACAGCACTTCATGCAGCTCTTATGAACGGCGGAGTATTTGTATATGTGCCTAAAAATGTTGAGGTAAAAGCACCTCTTCAGGCTGTATATGTACATGAAAATCCGGAAACCAATCTTTTCAACCATGTTATCGTTGTAGCAGACGACAACAGTTCTGTCACTTATGTTGAAAACTATATTTCAACGACTGAAACGGAAGAATCGATTTTCAACATTGTAACGGAAGTATTTGCGAATAATAATGCAAAAGTTACTTACGGTGCTGTTGATCATTTGAATAAAGGTGTTACTACGTATGTCAACCGCCGTGGTACTGCTGCCCGCGATGCACGCATTGAATGGGCGCTTGGTTTGATGAATGACGGCAATACGATTTCTGAAAACACAACAAACCTGATAGGTGACGGCTCTTATGGAGACACTAAATCTGTGGTTGTCGGACGCGGAAATCAAATTCAAAACTTCACAACAAAAGTGATTCACTTCGGCAAAAATTCTGAGGGCTACATCTTAAAGCACGGCGTAATGAAAGACAGTGCTTCATCTGTCTTCAACGGAATCGGCAAAATTGAGCATGGTGCTTCTAAATCTAATGCAGAGCAGGAATCAAGAGTTCTTATGCTTAGCGAAAAAGCACGCGGAGATGCAAATCCGATTCTATTAATTGACGAGGACGATGTAACGGCTGGACATGCTGCGTCTGTTGGCCGCGTGGATCCGCTTCAATTGTATTACTTGATGAGCCGAGGCATTTCTAAAGTTGAGGCTGAGCGTCTTGTCATTCACGGCTTCCTTGCGCCGGTTGTTAGAGTACTTCCAATCGAAGGCGTTAAGAAACAGCTTGTTGAGGTCATTGAAAGGAAAGTTAAGTAATGAATATCCAAGATATCCGTTCTCTCTTCCCGATTTTGGATCAGCAAGTAAATGGACAGAATCTTGTTTATCTTGACAGTGCAGCGACTTCTCAGAAGCCGCTGCCGGTCATTGAAGCACTAGACCGCTATTATAGAGAATATAATTCCAATGTTCATCGCGGAGTTCATACACTGGGCACCAAAGCTACAGATGGCTACGAGGGAGCACGCGAAAAGGTAAGAAAGTTCATAAATGCTCAGTCTGCAGAAGAAATCATTTTCACACGCGGTGCTACAACTGCATTGAATACAGTAGCTGCAAGCTATGGACGTGCAAATCTTCAAGCAGGCGATGAGATTGTGATTACGCATATGGAGCACCATGCAAACGTCATACCTTGGCAGCAGCTTGCTAAAGCGACTGGGGCTTCACTTAAGTATATTCCTTTGCAGGAGGATGGCACGATTTCTCTTGAAGATGCCAGAGAAACGATTACAGACTCAGCTAAAATTGTCTCTGTTATGCAGGTTTCAAATGTTCTGGGAACAATAAATCCTATAAAAGAAATTGCAGAGTTAGCCCACAGCAAAGGTGCCATCATGGTTGTTGACGGTGCGCAAAGTGCTCCGCATATGAAAATTGATGTTCAAGATTTAAATTGTGATTTCTTTGCTTTTTCAGCTCATAAAATGTGCGGTCCGACCGGTGTTGGCGTCCTGTACGGCAAAAAAGCACTTCTTGAAAACATGGAGCCAGTTGAGTTTGGCGGCGAAATGATTGATTTCGTCGGATTATACGAATCAACATGGAAAGAACTTCCCTGGAAGTTGGAAGCCGGAACACCAATCATTGCAGGGGCAATCGGCCTTGGTGCTGCCATTGATTTTCTGGAAGAAATCGGTCTTGAAAACATTGAAGCATATGAGCACAAGCTTGCTGATTACGCACTTGAGAGACTGTCAGAAGTTGAAGGCATCACTATATACGGCCCTAAAAAGCGTGCGGGTCTTGTGACATTCAATATTGAAGATGTGCATCCTCATGATGTTGCCACAGTATTAGATGCTGAAGGCATAGCAGTTCGTGCCGGCCATCACTGTGCACAGCCTTTAATGAAATGGCTGAATGTTTCCTCGACAGCTCGTGCAAGTTTTTACCTGTACAACACAGAAGAAGAAGTTGATAAGCTTGTTGCAGGAATCATAAAAACAAAGGAGTACTTCACGAATGTCTTTTAATAATCTGGACACTCTGTACCGGCAGGTCATCATGGATCATTATAAAAACCCGCGGAACAAAGGTGTACTCGAAGATAGTTTAACAATAGATATGAATAATCCTACATGCGGAGACCGAATTCGTTTAACGCTGCAGATTGAAGATGGGTGCATTAAGGATGCAAAGTTCGACGGTGAAGGCTGTTCGATTTCAATGTCATCTGCATCAATGATGACTCAGGCGATTAAAGGGCAATCGGTCGAAACAGCTTTAAAGCTTTCAAAAATCTTTTCAGACATGATGCAGGGAAAAGATTACGATGATGACGTAGAGCTTGAGGATATTGAAGCATTGCAAGGGGTTGCTAAATTCCCTGCACGGATCAAATGTGCAACACTTGCGTGGAAGGCAATGGAAAAAGGGGTCCAAAACAGCTAATAGCTTAACCTTTAAATTTATGCCTTCTTAAGAAAAAGAATGGGGGCAGACCTCATTCTACTATGATTGGAGTGAAAACGGATGGCTAAAAAAATGCCAGAAATCGGCGATTACAAGTATGGATTTGCTGATAAAGACGTTTCGATTTTCCGTTCAAAGCGGGGATTAACTAAAGAAATTGTTGAAGAAATTTCTCGCATGAAAAGCGAGCCTCAATGGATGCTTGATTTCCGTCTGAAATCACTGGAGCATTTCTATAACATGCCAATGCCTCAATGGGGCGGCGATATGGCTTCACTTAACTTCGATGAAATTACGTATTACGTAAAACCTTCTGAAAAATCAGAGCGCTCTTGGGATGAAGTACCTGAGGAAATCAAACGCACGTTTGATAAACTTGGAATTCCTGAAGCAGAGCAAAAATACTTGGCAGGTGTATCTGCTCAGTATGAATCTGAGGTTGTATACCACAATATGAAAGAAGATCTTGAAGACCTGGGTATCGTATTTAAAGATACAGATACAGCTCTTAAAGAAAACGAAGATATTTTCAGAGAGCATTTCGGCAAGGTTATTCCGCCGACTGACAATAAGTTCTCAGCACTAAACTCAGCTGTATGGTCCGGCGGATCGTTCATCTATGTGCCAAAAGGCATCAAAGTTGATACACCGCTTCAGGCATACTTCCGCATCAACTCTGAAAACATGGGTCAGTTTGAACGTACGCTGATTATTGTTGATGAAGGTGCACATGTGCACTATGTAGAAGGCTGTACAGCTCCGGTTTACACGACTAATTCTCTGCACAGTGCTGTAGTTGAGATTATCGTAAAAGATGGCGGTTACTGCCGTTATACTACAATTCAAAACTGGGCGAACAATGTATTTAACCTTGTTACGAAACGTGCAGTTTGTGAAAAGAACGCTACAATGGAATGGATCGATGGAAACATTGGCTCTAAATTAACGATGAAATACCCTGCTGTCATCCTTAAGGGTGAAGGCGCTCGCGGTATGACATTATCCATTGCAATAGCAGGCAAAGGCCAGCATCAGGACGCAGGTGCGAAAATGATTCACTTAGCGCCTAATACGTCTTCAACAATTGTCTCAAAATCAATCTCTAAACAAGGCGGTAAAGTAACGTACCGCGGAATCGTTCACTTCGGCCGCAAAGCTGAAGGTGCACGTTCCAACATTGAGTGTGATACGTTAATCATGGATAATCAGTCTACATCTGATACGATTCCATATAACGAAATCTTCAATGATAACATCTCTTTAGAGCATGAAGCGAAGGTTTCAAAAGTTTCTGAAGAGCAGTTATTCTATCTCATGAGCCGCGGTATTTCAGAAGAAGAAGCAACTGAAATGATCGTTATGGGATTCATCGAACCATTCACTAAAGAACTTCCAATGGAATATGCGGTTGAAATGAACCGTTTAATCAAGTTCGAGATGGAAGGTTCAATCGGATAAAGACTGAAAAGCCTTGGTATATCCTTTATATACCAAGGCTTTTTTATGTTCAAATTCATGGCGTGCCAATTTCGTGCATACTCGAAATCCGGTCAACATATGGAAAAAGCAGTTCGTTAAAAAATCTTCTTCATTATCCATTTAAATACTCAATCGATTCGATCAAAAAAGTTGTATTGTTAACACTTCAGAATATTAATATGATTGTGTCTAGTAGTTTTAAAATTTTAAAGGAGGGATTTTGAATCAAGTTGTAAACTATGCAACATTAGTAGATGAATTTCATAAGCTCATTCCATCCTTTTTATGTAATAAAAGAGAATTAATAGAAGTTTTGTAAAATATTTCGAATAGTATATTATATGAGTTTTACTTTAAAATGGATTTACAAATATCTAAGGGGTGGATAAGGAATATTGAAATTGAGACAATTAGAACATTTTATGGCTCTTTGTGAAGAAATGCACTTTACAAATACTGCTGAAAAACTAAGAAGTGGGCACCCTGCTTTAAGCTATCAAATGAAAGCTTTAGAATCTTTTGAGGTAAGAAAATTAATCTAGCCTGAAGATTTTTTACATGGATACTTACTTATTAGTAAGTAAATATTTGGATATAGAAAACAGAAAGAAACAAATCATAGGCAGTAGGGATTGCCATAACCGAACGTTTTTCTAAAAGCTTGCAAAACTTTTTATTGATTAAAAAGGATGCCTCGTTTTCGGTGAAGAGAAGCTAAAGAAATTCATTCAGCTACAGGATGAACGGTTAGCGTGTACTGAAATTTGTCCAATTTCTTCATTACAGACGGGTTTTAATTCTTTACCAGATATCGTACAAAAAAATTGAGGAAGTCAGTTGACTGGAACCTGCTAAGATAGCATACATTACAAATCGAACTAAAGGATGAGAGTACTTTGAAGAACTATGTTTTACCATCTATGCTAATTGGAAGTGTATTACTCCTTTCGGCATGTAAACCAATTGACTGGGCCGAAAAACAGTGGAATTCCCCTTTCAACAATGTATCAAGTGAAAAAAAAGAAAAAAATACAGAAGATCCAAAAGAAGAGAGGCCTCAAGAAGAAAATCTCCCTTGGCTAGAAGAAACAGTGACCGTCTCAGGAGATGGAAAAGCAGTTGTTCATAATCTAGATGATTTCTTAATCGTAGCTAATAAAGAAAGAAACTTGCCTGAAGATTATGAACCAGCAGATCTAGTTAAACCAAATGTGCCTTTTCCATTTAAAGAAGACTTACCAAAGAAAAAAATGAGAAAAGAAGCAGCTCTTTCATTAGAAGTGTTGTTTAAGGCTGCTGAAGATAAGGGTTTAGAACTTCTTGCACAATCCGGTTACCGCTCGTATGATACTCAAGTTTCCATTTTTGCTTTTAACGCTGAAGAAAAAGGGGAAGAAATAGCCAATAAAACCAGCTCAAAACCTGGACAAAGTGAACATCAGACAGGTCTTTCCATAGATGTAACATCATCAGAAGTGAATTATGAACTTACTGAGGCATTCGGAGAAACAAAAGAAGGTAAATGGCTAGCTGAGAATGCACATAAATATGGTTTTATCATTCGTTATCTAAAAGGGAAAGAAGCTATTACAGGTTATAACTATGAACCATGGCATCTAAGATACGTTGGTGTTGAACATGCTAAAAAAATCCACGAACAGGGCATCACCCTTGAAGAATATTTACAAAAACCATAATTTAATTTAGGACAGCTGTTATGGCTGTCCTTCTTAATGTTTGAACAATCGGAATTCCAATAAGAAAAACAGCTATCTTTAAAAAGAGTGTTTCTCGTTTCATAAAAAGCGTCTCACTTATTTATTGTAAATTTGATTTTAATAAGATTTATTGTTTTACAATAAATTATTACTGAATAAAATTGTATTTTTACTGTTATAAAAAAGCATCTTTAATTTTGGACAAAGATAAATGGCATTCCTCAAAAGAAGTGCTCGCAACAACTCAATAAATATAAATTGAGTTGTTTTTTTGTTGACATATAATATACCCTAATGATAGGATATATTTATTCTGAGTTTAGGATAAATTTTTTCGAGATAAATAATATTAGGATAAAGGGAGAGGTTTTAATGGGTGTTTTATCAATTATTCTTCAAGTTTTATTAGGATTAGGATTCCTAATGTTTGGATTTATGAAGTTCGGTTCAAAGCAAATGGTGGATGAATTTGGGCGTTATGGGTATCCAGGAGGTTTTAGGATATTTACAGGTCTTGTTGAAGTGATTGCAGCGGTACTAGTTATCTCAGGTATTTGGAATGATAAATTAGCTGCGTGGGGTGGTTTATTTATTGTCGGTACAATGATTGGGGCAATTTTCACACACATCAAAGTTAAGGATCCTGTAAACAAAATGATGATGCCGATTGTTTTATTAATTCTTGGATTAATTGTATTATTTATAAATTTTGGATCATTGCTTTAAGTCTATTAACATAAAGGAGGAATTAAAATGGAAATTAATATTATTAAACCACAGGATCAGGCGTTAGAGCAGTTTGATGACGGTAAAATAATAGCACAAAAACCCATTGGCTTTTCTGGTGAAGGCTCCGTCATTAATCGTCTCGGTCCATTGTTTTACTGGGGATGGGGAACATCTGAAGGGGAGGGTGGTATTGGCTTTCATCCTCATCAGGGTTTTGAGATATTAGGCTACTTCACTAAGGGCAGAGGTCGTCACCAAGATACGCTTGGTACGATTAGCGAAGTAGGTGCTGGTGATGTTCAAGTGATGCAAGCTGGCTCAGGTATGCACCATGCCGAATCTCTTCTTGAGCCGTCAGAAGCGTTTCAAATTTGGTTCGAACCGTATTTAAATGAAGCCAAGAAGCGAACACCCACTTACTCAAAATACGGGCATGAAGATTTCCCGCTCACTTCAGAAAACGGTGTAATGGTTAAGACGATATTAGGTGAGCAATCACCAATCAATCTCGTGACAGATGCCAAAATGTACGATGTTGAAATTGGAAATGGTGTAACCTATAAGTATGCTCTTTCACCTAATCGGACACTAGCTGCTTTATCTATTAGGGGTAATGGTGGTGTGATTAATGAATTGGAGGTTTCATTTGAGAATAAGGATTTCATTATTATTCAGTCAGAGAATGTTGAAAGCTTTACCATTCAGCCTAAAGGTGAAGAACTTCGGATGCTGCTAATAGAGATTCCAACTGAAGTTGATTATCCTTTATACAAAAAACCAAGATAACGTTAATTTTAAAAGGAGGTTGTGTGATGCAAGATCAAAGTAATCTGGATTTGAGATTGTTTCGGATTTGGATGAAGGCTTCCAAATCTGTTGTTGAAAATATTCAGAAGGATATTGAAAGTCATAAAATTAATAATGAAAATTTTATGATTCTTGAATTACTTTACAGTAAAGGTCCTCATCCTGTTCAAAAAATTAGTGAGATACACTCTATTCCTAGTGGAAGTATCACATATGTTGTTGATAAGTTAGAAAAGAAAGGGCTTGTTGCAAGACAGCCAAACCCTAATGATAGAAGGGCTTCTAATGTCGTCCTGACAGAAGAAGGAAGAGCACTATTTGATGAGATTTTCCCAAAACACGTTGCAACCATTTCTCAAAATTTATCATTTATCTCGAATGATGAAAAAGAACAGCTAATTGATTTATTAAAGAGAATTGGAATGGGTGCACAAAATTTAGAAAAATAAATTTAAAAAACGATACAGGAGGAAGAAACAATGACAAATGAGAAATTAAATATTGGAATTATTTTAGGTAGTACAAGGCAAGGGCGAGTTAGCCCGCAAGTGGGAGAATGGGTTAAAGAAATTGCTGACAAACGTGGAGATGCAAACTATGAAATCGTAGATATTGCTGATTATCAATTACCTTTTTTAGGAACAACTGATGGGACTGAACCAGGAATTGCAGCTTGGAACGAAAAACTTAACAGCTTGGATGGATTCGTATTTATCGTTCAGGAATATAATCACAGTATAACAGGAGCCTTAAAAAATGCACTTGATTTCGCTCGTGAAGCCTGGAATAACAAAGCAGCAGGTATCGTTAGTTATGGTTCAACCGGTGGTGCTCGTGCAGCTGAGCATTTACGAGGAATCATGGGTGAATTAATGATTGCAGATGTGCGTGTACATCCTACATTGTCCTTATTTACAG
Source organism: Metabacillus hrfriensis (assembly GCF_030127205.1). NCBI lineage: Bacteria > Bacillati > Bacillota > Bacilli > Caryophanales > Bacillaceae > Metabacillus > Metabacillus hrfriensis. The sequence continues at coordinate 4,374,851 of NZ_CP126116.1, read as the reverse complement.
ATTTTGAAAACGGGACAGTGTTCAAACCAGCTGAATTACATCTTAATAATGTTAATGCAATGCTTGACCAAGTTGATGCTTGGAGCGGTGCATTAAAAACCTTAAGAAAATAATCAAATATCTTTCGTTTTTACTGAACCAATATGATTGAAAAAAGGTGTCTCTTAAATAAAGAGGACATCTTTTTTTGTTTTTTATTCAACAAACGGGCCATTAATTTGAGTAAGAAGTTGGATAAAACAGCACCCGAATCAATTAAAACCAAATGATTTTCAGCTAGTCATTTTTTATTTGATAAACCCTGTTATTCCGTAACATAAAAATGATTTCGATCAAAAATAAGTGGGATTAACATATGGAAAAACAAATCGTTAAGCATGTCAAAATATTTCCTTTATTATCCATTTGAATACTCAATCGATTCGATCAAAAATCCTGTATTGTTAACTTTTCAGAATACTTATACTATTGGGAATAGTATTTAATAAATTCAAAAGGAGGAGATTTATCCTAGTATAAGTAAAATCATGCAATTTAGTTCACACCATCTAGATACTGGCTTTCTCTCTTCGGAATTTTGCTATTGTGTTTAATTGGAAGGAACAGGTTGATTATGAGAATGAAAGATATCAGTATAGGTAGCGATGTTTTAAAAATTAGGAATTGATTTATTCAGGAATATTTGAACTAAGAGGCAGTTTATTTTCTATTAAAACAGATATTTCTAGACAAATAACTATCAAAGATTAAAAAATGCTGGTTGGCTAGAATGGTTTCAATTTTCAGAATTTATAGTAATTTGAATGATGTGTTTATAACGTTTATAAAAGGAGGATTCAAATGAAAGGGTTAAAAAGGAGAAAACGGAATTTAGTAGCTTTTTTGATGATTTTTCTTTTACTAGGAACAATCTTTCCTGTAAAAGGCGGTGCGGTTCAAAACGGAGGATCGAATCCTACCCCAATGGAAGGAAAGGTGGATCCGAAGGTCATACAGGCCTTTGAAAAAAACAAGTACACGACTGTGATTGTAGAGTTAAAAAACCAAGCGGATGTTGGGAAAATCTCTAATCAAGCTCGGGAAGAGGCTAAGAAAGTGAAGGCTACCCGCTATCAAGAGAAACTCCGCGTCCGTTCAACTGTCGTGTCAGGACTACAAACGAACGCTGAACAAACACAGTATCATATTAAGAATTTTATCCGTCAAAAGAAAGCTGAAGGCAAATTGAAGGATGATCAATCTTACTACATCGTGAATGCGGTTTCATTTACATCCACGAAAGAAGTTTTGCAGGAAATAGCAGCCTTTCCGGAAGTCAGCCATATTTACTTAAACGAACGGCACGCTTTGCCGAAACCGAAGACATCTGGAGTCCAAAAAGTAACAAGTGAGCTACCTTGGAACCTGGAAAAAATACAGGCAAAAAAAGCATGGGAAAAAGGGTTGGATGGATCGGGCGTAGTGGTCGCAACGCTTGATACTGGGGTGGACGCGAACCACCCGTCGCTTAAGAAGCAATACCGAGGACTCAATGCGGATGGCACCTTTACACACACCTTCAATTGGCTGGACTTGGTTGGGGATAGTCCTGCTCCAATTGATTCAACTGGACATGGTACACATGTGACAGGGACAATGGTTGGCTATGACCCGGAAACAGGCACGCGTACCGGAGTGGCTCCAGGGGCACGCTGGATTGCAGTTCGCGCATTTTCAGAAAACGGCGCGCTGGATACAGACTTGCTAAAAGCAGGAGAATGGCTTCTCGCCCCACGGGATGAAAAGGGAACTCCTCATCCAGAAATGGCACCTGACATTATTAATAACTCATGGGGTAGCAGTTCTACCTTGAATGACTGGTTTCGATCGGTTGTGAAGGCATGGACGGCTGCCGACATTACACCGGTTTTTGCTGCAGGAAACCACGACGGTTTGACGACGCCCGTCGGGCCAGGTTCTATAGTCAATCCAGCGAATTACCCTGAAACCATTGCAGTTGGCTCAACGGATTCAGCCAACCGAATCTCAGGGTTTTCCTTAAGGGGGCCTTCTCCCTATGGCGGCAGTGAAATAAAGCCGGATTTGGTTGCACCGGGGGAAGCGATTCTTTCAACCCTCCCAAATAACGAATACGGGTTGTCAAATGGGACCTCCATGGCTGCACCACATGTATCAGGCGCCATTGCCATCTTAAAGCAAATGCAGCCAAACATGCCGATCGACAAGCTTAAAGAAACCTTGTATGCCGGATTGATTCCGTTATCCGATTCACAGTATCCATCTTCCCCAAATGACGCCTATGGGAGAGGGATTGTTGACCTGACAGGTATAGTTAAGAGCGGTTCTAACGGCGTCGGCAGTCTAGTAGGAAAAGTAGGTTATAAAGCTGTCGATAAAAAGAAACCAGCAGCAAGCCATGAGCCTCTTCCCTATGCTTATGCTAATGCGCCTTTAAAACTCTCTGTACAAGCCTCTGACGATTTTGCAGTTTCCGCGGTGGAACTTCATTACCAAGTTGACAGAGCACGAGAGCAAACATCAAATGGAACACTTTTTAAAGGCAACTTTAAAAGCGGTTCCTATTCCAGTGAACTCCCTTTAGAACAAGTAAGGGGGAAAGAAATTACGTATTACTGGAAGATTACGGACTATGCAGGAAACAGTACGAAAACCGTCCCTGTTCGCCTACCCCTGAAGAAAGGGCTGTCGGTCGGGTATGCAACAGATTTTGAAACAGCGCCTGTAGGGTGGTACAGTACCGGTAGAAACAGTTCGTGGAATTGGGGGAAGGTTATGCCGACGCATGTCCTGAAGGCGGCTTCAGGGACCAATGCGTACGCGACCTCGATCCCTGACTGGAGAGATAGCATCGAATTTAACTGGAGTTATCACAATAACGAGGAATCCATGCTAACTATGCCTCCGATCCAAGTCAATAAAGGAGAAGCGGTATTCCTTAACTTTAAACAGACCTTTGGATTTCCGTTTTTAGTAGGGGCGAATGATTACGGCCAAGTGCTCGTTTCTGAAGACATGAAGAACTGGCATGTGGCGAAAACAAACGAAGGACATTTATACACAAAATGGGAAGCCGTTTCTGTCGACTTGTCTTCCTTCTCAGGGAAAACGGTATATGTAGCTTACCGTTTCCATTCCGACAGTGACAAAACAAATTTAGGGTGGTACTTAGATGATGTTGCCATAGAAGCCAAGCCTTCCGGCGGCGTATATCAACCCTCCCAATCAACGACTGCATTTGAACCATTTGGGGAGGCTGCAAGGCTGCAAGGCACCCATGAAAAACAAGTTCTCATCCCACTTAGCGCGCAAATACAGATTGTTGAAAATGAAAGGCTTTTAGCGACCGATCCAACGGATGGCAGCTTCAGCATGAAGCTGCCAGCAGATGAATACCACCTGCTGGCCGAGGCCTATGGCTTTAAGCAAAAGATTCAAACGGCAAGAGTAATGAAAGATGCATCGACCAATGTAGATATACAGTTATCCCCATTAGATAAAGGCGTCGTCAAGGGAACTGTCAAGAGCAGCAAATCCAAAAAAACGATTAAGGGAGCCACGGTGAAACTCATTGAAGACGCCGCTGTCGCCCCGGTAAAAACAGGTGCAAACGGCAAATACTCGCTTAATCCTTTTATTGGAACATATACGCTTGAAGTGAGTGCCCCCTATTTTCATACCTACCGGGAACGGATTGAAATTAAAGGCAATGCCATCCGTTCAATCGATATACACTTAAAGCCTTATATCGGTACAGAAGATGAAATCAGCTATGATGATGGCTCGGCTGAAAGTGTCTTTCCGGTCACTGGAATAGACGAGGTCGCATTAAAAATGTCATTGAAGGATGGACAGGAACAAGCATTGCTGACTGCCGGCCTGTTTTATATCGACCCACGCTGGCTTAACCCAGGCGGGGAAAATTTTCAAGTTGATGTATATGATGCCACTGGGCCTGAAGGAGGGCCTGGAAAGAAATTAACGGAATCCATTCCTGCAAAATCGGATGTCGTTCATGGCTGGGTCAGAGTAGATCTTAGCCCTTACTCCATTTATGTACCGAAGGAATATTTCCTTGTATTCAGCACCCAAGCTCCATATCCATTTGCGCCGACCCTTGGTTTGGATAACAGCAGCCCGTTCTCAGACCGCTTATGGTGGAAAACTTTCAATGAACCGTGGCGTAAAGAATCTGGTGGTGCTGGTCCCTTGGATGGAGTTGGTTCTGAAGCAGGAGGTGCAGGCAATCCAATGATTCGCTCCGTCGTTTCATATGAATCCAAATAAAAATCTATAAAGCAGGGAACATGGAGAGAAAAACGATTCACGTTCAAGTCAAATAGATAGTTGTGCAGTTTGAAAATTTATTAAGTCAAAGGGAAAGTTATAGTTTGATTTGGGACAGTTCACATATTTAAGGATAGGTGAACTGTCTCTTTAATTAGAAATCAGATCGTTAGTTTTAGACTGTTTGAACTTTTCTATTATCTACTTTCCTATCAATGAAAATATATAACTGAAAACGCTGATATATCAACGTTTTTGCAAGCCTATGAAATACTATGAAAAACCTCAATTAATCAAGTTCGAAATGGAAGGCTCTATCGGTTATTAAAGATGGAGAAATGCTCACCAGTTCTGGTGAGCTTTTTTGTGATTATTGATGAAGGAAAACTTTGAGATCTTATTTCTAACGAACGTTCAGAGGTATCCTTTTGTAAATAGTCCCATACTGTCTAAATGAATGCAGGAACTGTGGATATCAGCATGGCATAGTTAATTCCTATAAAATCTTGTCCATCTTCCCATATCATATATGGCAAGATCCGATAAAAAACGCCATCCATTATTACATTCCTTTTTGCCCTGCACAAATCCCCGCTTAAATCAATATAATATATATTTCCTTTTTTAAAAGTACTTCCAATAACTCAATCTCCGACATCTATTCAGGGCAGTAAATGAATGTCCTTTTCAATGAATTTTTAAATGCCTTGTAGTATCATGAAATAATAAAGGAGGCTGAGGCTGCATTGATTTATATTGGACTTACAGGCTGGGGAGATCATGATGCGCTTTATCCTAATGGTACTTCTGCCGGAGATAAGCTGAAGGAATACTCTGGACATTTTCCGATTGTTGAAGTGGATGCTAGCTTCTATGCTGTGCAGCCTCAGCGCAACGCAGAAAAATGGGTGAAGGATACGCCTGAGAGCTTTCAGTTTATCGTGAAAGCTTATCAGGGAATGACTGGACATCAGCGGGGAGATATACCTTTTGATTCTAAAGAAGAGATGTTCCAGGCTTTTCATCATTCTATTGCACCGTATCAGGCAGGAGGCAAGCTTGGGATGGTTTTATTTCAATTCCCGCCATGGTTTGAATGCAAAAAAGAGAATGTCAGTTATTTGAGATGGTGCAAAGAGCAAATGGGTGAAGTTCCCGTTGCGTTAGAATTCAGGCATCAATCATGGTTTGCACCTAATACATATGAGAAGACCCTAACTTTTATGGAACAGGAAAAGTGGATTCACAGCATTTGCGACGAGCCTCAAGCCGGAAGCGGGTCCATTCCCGCTGTAGTGAGAGCGACAGATAACAATAAAACGTTAATCAGGATGCACGGCAGAAATGTGCATGGATGGACAAGACCTGCAAATGGTGAAGATTGGCGGGAAGTCAGGTATCTGTACCGGTACAATCAACAGGAATTGCAGGAATGGCATGAAAAGATTGATCAGCTGAAAGATGCGACTAAAGATATTTATCTTCTCTTTAATAATAATTCAGGCGGAGACGCTGCAGATAATGCAAAACAAATGCAAAAGCTTTTAAATATTGAGTACGAAGACCTGGCACCCAGACAGCTGGATTTATTCAGCGGTGAATAAACGGAAAAGAGTTGGCTTAAATGGAATGGTTATTTCTTGTCCTGATCGGTTTTATTGCTGGTACGATCGGGAGTTTAGTGGGTCTTGGGGGAGGCATTATTGTTGTTCCGGCTATGCTGTTTTCTTCTGCCTTTTTTACGATTTTTGAAAACGTAACTCCGCAGACGGCGGTCGGAACTTCATTGCTTGTTATCATTTTCACTGGCTTATCCTCAACGCTTGCTTATATGAAGGTTAAAAAAGTAGATTATAAAAGCGGATGGATCTTTTTTATCGGAAGCGGTCCCGGAGGTTTATTAGGCGCTTATCTTAATAAGTATTTAAATTTGGATTCTTTCTCTCTTTATTTTGGGTTATTCATGATTGCTGTCTCACTGCTGCTTATGATGAGAGACAAATGGAAGCCGAAATACAGAGAGCCGGGACTGGGTGATGTAATCCGCTATTATCCATCTGAAAACGGCAATGATGCTGTTTATTTTTATAAACCTGCCCCTGCTGTCTTTATCTCATTTGGAGTTGGATTTATCTCAGGGCTGTTCGGAATTGGCGGCGGAGTTCTAATGGTCCCTGCAATGGTGCTGCTATTCTTATTTCCGCCGCATATTGCAGTCGCCACATCGATGTTTATTATTTTTCTATCAGGTCTTTCAAGCTCTGTCATGCATATCGCGCTTGGAAATGTGAACTGGCTTTTTGCTTTAGCATTAATACCGGGGGCGTGGGCAGGCGGGAAAGCAGGAGCCATGATTGCGACAAAGCTATCGGGTAAAACAGTAATCAACTTACTGCGTCTTGTCCTCATTCTGGCCGGTTTAAAACTGATTTATGAAGGTATTTTTTAATAGAGGAGAATGTAAATGGCAGAGACCATTCATCTATATCACACTAACGATTTACACAGTTATTTTGAAAACTGGCCCAAAGTTGCGCACTATTTAAAAAGAATGAAAAAAGAACATGCTGCAAACGGTGAAGAAATGATTTTAGTTGATGTTGGAGATCACATCGACCGTGTTCATCCCATTACAGAAGCAACAGAAGGAAAAGCTAATGTCGACCTTCTAAATGCCCTGAATTATGATGCCGTTACCATCGGCAATAATGAAGGAATTACACTCCCTCATGAAGCGCTTGACACTCTATACAAACATGCGCGTTTTCCGGTTGTTCTTTCAAACTTATATACGGAACTGGGTGAACGTCCGAGCTGGGTGAAGCCTTATGAAATCATCACTTTATCAAATGGCACTAAGGCAGTATTACTGGGAGTAAGCGTTTTTTACGAAAAATTTTATCAATTGCTCGGCTGGAAAATAAAAGATCCGTTTCAAAGTCTTCAGGAGACAATTCAAATGGTGAAAGATGAAGCGGATATGATCATTTTGCTTTCTCATTTAGGAATAAATGATGATGAAATCGTGGCAAAAGAGTTTCCGGAAATTGATGTCATACTCGGGGCTCATACTCATCATATCTTTGAAAAAGGGAAACTTCTGCATGGCGCTTTATTAACAGGTGCAGGGAAAAACTGTGGATTGGTTGGGCATATTTCTCTTACTGTGGATAAAACCAGCACCTTAATAGATAAGGAAGCTGAAGTTATTAACATTCTTTCAGAGCCCGAGTGTGAAGACACAAAGCAGTTTCTAGTAAATGAGACTATAAAAAGTGATGAGATCCTATCTGAAACAGTTACTGTTTTAGAAGAGGATTTATTATTGGACTGGTTTGGTCCATCAGAATTCACTGATCTATTAGCAGCTGCAATTAAAGAATGGTGCAAGGGAGAAGTAAGCATGGTGAATGCAGGAATACTGCTTGAGCCTCTTAAAAAAGGCCCTGTCACCAAAAAGGATCTGCACCGGATTTGTCCGCATCCTATTAATCCATGCACGGTTTATTTAAAAGGAGACGTCCTAAAGGAAGTTATTTTAGAAGCGCGCTCAGAAAGGATGGAGCAGCTGAAATTAAAGGGGCTTGGTTTCCGGGGCCATGTAATGGGACGAATGGTTTTTGACGGGATTGAGGTTTTTACAGAGCCATTAGAAGATGGTTTGCACCATGTAAAAGAAATTCTGGTATCAGGGGCACCTATACAGACAGAACGAATTTATGCAGTAGCTACAGTGGATATGTTTACACTTGGTGTCCTGTATCCATCTATTGGTCATGCGGAAAAGAAAACGTATTATATGCCTGAAATGCTGAGGGATCTGCTTGCCTGGAAGCTAAAACAGGTACATTCGTCCAAGAATGCCTAATTTTCACACTCCATGTCTCCTTTCTTCATAAATTGTAGAAGGAAGGGAGTGAAATAACGATGGTATCAATGACACCAATTATTATTGAAAACAATCAGTTTACAGCCATTACGGTAGCATTGCCAAAAACCAATTTTTTGGCTGTGACAAGTGAAAAGGGATACATTATGTGCGGCGCGCTTGATGTAGCTTTGCTCAATGAAAAATTAAAAGACCGCGGAATTATTGCTGGGCGTGCAGTAGGCGTCCGTACCATTGAACAGCTGCTTGATGCCCCTCTTGAATCCATTACATTTGAAGCGGAAAATCGCGGCATACATGTCGGTATGAGCGGCAGAGAGGCATTGTTAAGAATGCTGTAATGACAGAAAAACAAAAAGCGCCTTATTTTAGGAATAGCTTATTAAATATTCATTTCAAAATCATAGATGAAAAAGAATGCGTACATCCCTCCTTGCCTGCATAAACATATCATGTAAAGGGGGGATTTATTTTTGGCCAGATTCCGCAAACGCCCTCAAAAGAAGGGGCCGCTTCCTTTCCGGTATGTATTCCTGCTTACACTTGTCTTTTTTATTTTTTCTACAGCTGCAGGTCTGTGGATCGTCAATAAAGGAATTGAACCAACATTAATGACTGTTGCAGAGACAGAAACGAAACGGATTGCAACACTCGTTATTCAAAATGCAATCAATAAAGACATAAAAGAAGACGTTGATGTGGATGAAATGTTTGTTGTCGATACAGATGAAAAAGGGAATGTTACGACGATCGATTTCAACGCAAAGTTTGTAAGAAGCGTGCTTGCTAAAACAACAGATAAAATTCAAACGAACTTGAGAGAAGCTTCGAAAGGAAATATAGATGCACTTGAGCTTCCTGAGGGAGAACATATATCAAAAGATGAGCAGGGAGAGGGAATTATCTATTCCATCCCATTGGGCCAAGCTACAAATAATGCGCTTATCGGTAACCTTGGGCCAAGGGTTCCGGTTCGCTTCTATGTGGTGGGAGAAGTCCAGACTGACGTAAAAGAAACCATTCAGCAGTATGGAATTAATAATGCTTTAATTGAGATTGCGGTTGAAATTGAAGTGAATGTAGAAGTTGTTATCCCCTTCTCCACTCAAACCGCTACTGTAAGAAACACAATCCCAATTGCAATAAAAGCTGTACAGGGGCAGGTGCCAAGCTATTACAATGGCGGCGGAGGCAGTGCTCCTCCTGCACTTGATGTGCCTGAGGGCTCATCTGGAAGGTAAAAGAAGATTTGCCTATTTAATCTTCATGTAAAGACGGTGTGCCTTGAGATGCTGTCCTTTTGTTGATAAAACTTAGAGCGGAGCCATTCGATTAAACTAAAAAAGCGGGTCAGCTTATCACGGCCGACCTGCTTTTTATTTTCTTTTTCTTTTTCTGTATTCTGCACGTTCCCAAACTTTTAACTGCGGATAAGGGTCATAAGACCATTCTGTCCTGCCATTATCCTTATACATGCCGTAATGGAGATGAGGAGGGAATTTTCCCGAGGTTCCGGGAGGACCGTAGCCTGAGCTACCGACTGAACCGATTAACTGGCCAGGCTCTACAATTTGTCCTACCTGGAGACCATCAGCAAATCCGTTTAAGTGGGCAAAATAATGGTAGGTGTTTGAGCTGTCCCGTATACCAAGTCTCCAGCCGCCGAACCTGTTCCAGCCTTTCATTTCAACAATACCATAGCAAGTAGAGCTCACAGGAACCCCGTAATTAGCGAAGATGTCTGTGCCTTCATGTATTCTTCGCCCGCCCCAGCCGCGTGCATCTCCCCATGTATTTTTAAAACTGTAATTGAAGCGAATGGGAACAGGGAAGGAATGCTGATCAAGATCCAATCTTCCATATTTTTGAAAAAGTTTCATATGCCCCGATATCAATCCAATCGTTTTATCACGCTGATAGTAATCCCAAAGACCAATTTTTATATTTTCGAGATCAATTCCATAAGACAGCAAATAGGCTGCAAACGTAAACAGTACATCTTCGTCATTGTCAGGCTCAGCCTTGCCGTCGCCATTTCCATCAATCCCCATACCGCCGAACAAAGAGATGCTCGTTGGGTTTGTGTCAGACTGGTCTGGGTTTTGCATACCTGCCCATACTTCCGGCCTGATATAGATGCCAATTACGCCTTTTGCTTTTGGGATATCATTCCTGGTTCTTCTTACATTTCGCTCATATTGATCAACAGAGGCCAGTACGTACCAGGGAATTTGAGTAATGGTTTCAGCTTTTTTAAATAAGTTCATTCGTTCTTGATTAATTTGTTCAATGCTTTTATCCGCACCAAGCACCTGATTCGGCATAGCGGTACAGAAGAAACAAAGAATAAACAGGGTCCATATTTTTCTCACATTACCGGTCTCCTTTAAACCAATTTCATAACCTTAGTTTGGTGTAATAAAGAAAATTCATATGTAGAAAATGTTAGAAATTGCTTAGCTCTCTTTCCCTTGTCCTATCCTGAACTGTTATGTTAAAGTGGCTAATGTACATGTTTTATTTTCATTTTCCTTTTATGCTGATAATTCGCAGAAAACACAGAGGAATACTTACAATACATACTGGAGATGATTCAGATGGCTAAGAAAGAAGAATACCTGAGAAAGCCGGAATGGCTAAAAATAAAATTAAACACCAATGAAAATTACACAGGCTTGAAAAAAATGATGCGCGAGAACAACCTTCACACCGTTTGTGAAGAAGCAAAATGTCCTAATATTCATGAATGCTGGGCAGTGAGACGCACAGCAACATTTATGATCCTTGGCGCTGTGTGCACTCGTGCATGCCGCTTCTGTGCGGTAAAAACCGGTTTGCCGACTGAACTTGATTTACAAGAGCCGGAACGTGTTGCAGATTCAGTAGCATTGATGAACTTAAAGCACGCTGTTATTACAGCTGTTGCAAGGGATGATTTGCGTGACGGGGGAGCTAACGTATTTGCCGAGACAGTCCGCGCTGTCCGCCGCAAAAGTCCATTTACCTCAATTGAAGTATTGCCATCAGATATGGGCGGGGTTGAGGAAAACCTAAAAACGCTAATGGACGCAAGACCAGACATACTAAACCATAACATTGAAACAGTAAAACGTTTGACTCCAAGAGTTCGCGCACGTGCAAAATATGAGCGTTCCCTCGAATTCTTACGCCGCGCTAAAGAAATGCAGCCTGATATTCCTACAAAATCAAGCTTGATGATCGGACTTGGAGAAACGAAAGAAGAAATTATCGAAACAATGGATGATTTGCGTGCAAATCATGTTGATATTATGACAATCGGCCAATACTTGCAGCCTTCAAAAAAGCATCTTAAAGTATTGAAATATTACACACCTGAGGAATTTGCAGAGCTTCGTGAAATTGCAATGAGCAAAGGCTTCAGCCACTGTGAAGCAGGCCCGCTCGTACGTTCTTCCTACCATGCAGATGAACAGGTTAATGCAGCAACTAAAGCAAGACAGGCACAGGCGTAATAAAAAAGCACCCGTATCTTTGATGCGGGTGCTTTGTATTTGCGGACAGCAGGGTTCGATTGATGCAAAATTGAAAACAGGCAGATAATATCAAATTTCGGTGGTTAAATTTCAATAATCGGTGGATATGCATTTAGTGTTGGTCCTTGCCAGTCGAATCCGATTTTCTATGTTGTCTAGCTCCACCGCCCAGCCTCTCAGCCAGAACGGATTTGCCCTTATCTGTCTGACCGAGCCTATACGGGATTGTTCGTTTTTCGTGTTGTCTAGCTCCACCGCCCAACTCCTCGGCCAGAACGGATTCGCCAGTAAAGGCAAAAAGCGCCTTTACTGGCGAATCCTTATCTGTCTGTCGGAGCTAACCGGGCGGTTCCGCTTTTCTATATTGTCCAGCTCCATCTCCTAGCCCCTCGGCCAGAACAAATTCACCCAAAAAGTCAAACCCGGACTTTTCGTGTGAATTCTTATCTGTCTGTCGGGTCTAACCAGTCGATTCCGCTTTTCTATTTATACCTAGTCTGCTCGTAGTTATCCTTCATATCCTGGTCAAGGTTTTCGTTTGTTTCACCGTAGCCTTCTCCGTTTGCGTTTTCACCTTTGTTTAGTTGGCGGCCTTGTGGCGATTTCAGCATTTCTTTTATTGTCTTATTGATGATTTGATCAATATCTCTGTTGTTTGGATCTAGACCTGAGTACCCTTCGATTTGCTTAATCATTTCAGGATTATCTGAAAGGTATACATGGTAGTATCTTGGAACTACAGAAATCGCCGTTTTTTTCACTTGATCAGCTGTATCATTTCGATTTTTAGAATCGGTCTGATATGCGATCAGCACTTCTTCATCGGTTACGAGCGTAGCAACATCCTGAATATTGGGAAGCTGGATAATTAAGCTTGAAATGGCATTGGCAACCTTTTCGTGATCTATTCCCGGTACTTTGTTGTAATCTTCGTCTTCGGCCAGATTACTTTTTACATGACGGACATAGCCAAAATCGGATGAATTATTGTCTTTGCCGTTTTCTATGCCGTTTTCATTTTTTACATTAACGGTATTGCCGCCGTCTTCAAATAACTCATTTTCACTTGCAGTATTCTGGCATCCAGTTATGATGATCATACCTATCAAGGACGCCGTGAACGCGATTTTCTTCATCGCAAACACCTCCGTAACCTTAGGTTGACCAAAACAAACGCAATCTTTCTTAGCAATTGATGGGGAAATCGATTATGATAGTATTTAGACAGCTTTCATGCGAGGTGATAGTAGTGATAACGGTTCAAAATCATAGCTTTGAACTCATTAAGGATGAAAAGAATGGTTTCAATGAAGAAGCATTTAAAGCGCGTTACTCAGAAATCCTGAATAAATATGATTATATCGTCGGTGACTGGGGCTATAACCAGCTTAGACTAAAAGGCTTTTTTGATGATCAAAATCAAAAAGCTTCCTATGACACAAAAATCAGCACCCTTGATGAATACATTTTTGAGTACTGCAATTTTGGATGCGCCCACTTTGTTTTAAAAAAAATAAAGAAATAAGCCGCGGGGGAAAACCACGGCTTATTATTTTGACGTATATGGAGGTTCTTCATTTTTCTCCGGGTCATCGTGGGCAGGATGCGCTCCCGGATACTGCCTTGGCAGATTCTGATGCAGCGATTTAAACTCATAGTTATAAGCGCTGTAATACCGCTGACCCTCTTTCCACTCAGAGCTTTTGTTTTCCACAGGTTCATCCTTTCCCCGCGGTGCACCGTAAGGCCCCTCTGGGAAAATTTCCGGCAGGACCATATTTCTCATATCTTCAACATTTGAAAAATCAGTATACTCCCGTTTTTCTTTATCATCCATTGTTCCACCTGCTTTTTTCTAGAGAAGAGAGTTTATAGTTCATTGATGGCAAGCCAAATCACCCTATTGCCGGCAAGAACAAATCCGTCAAAATATCAAACGCGGACTTGATCTGTGATCTGCGCCTTTAGCTAAACGGGCGCTTCCGCTTTCCTGACTTAGTTTACGATGAATGACAGCATCTTATCCTTACACCATTTCATACAAAAATTCCCTCAGCTCAGTTGCTTCATCTTCCTCGAGGCTGAAAGCATGCTCAATATATCCCGGTTCGTTTAAGTCATCTTCGCCGATAATCGCAAAACGGCTGCTCAATAAATTCATAACAAGGTATTTTCCATAATAACGGTCTGACTTAACAATGGCTAAATCAAAGCGGCTGTTTTCACCCATGAAACTCACAAAGCGTGTTTTTGTTTCGACTGTATCATCATATAAATAAAATCTTTCGGACATGTTCATTTCCCCCTTAGCGCAGTTCATTTTATCTAATCATAGCAAACGTTTCACTTTACCGAAACAAGTTGTAAACATTTCGTTCAGTGAAAGGAATTATTACGTGAATAAATTGAAATCAGCCAAATTGTGTTAAAATACAATTACTGAGCGGCTCGTGCGTGCCGCACTTGAATGAGAAAGTTGGGAGTGTCAAAAGATGTATTTTGTAGATCGCGAAAAAATCGAAGAAACCCTGGTTTATTTTGAAAAAAACCTTACTCTATTTGCTGAGCACAAAGAATGGAAAACAGACATCGAAGTGAAAGCGCTTGAACGTCTTGCCCAAATGATCATTGAAGCCATACTCGATACCGGTAATGCAATTATTGACGGTTTTATTATGAGAGACCCGGGCAGCTATGAGGATATTATCGATATTATGCTCGATGAAAAAGTGGTTGCCGCTGCTGAAGCTGATGGACTGAAAGAAGTAATCGGTTTCCGGAAACAGCTCGTACAGGAGTATCTATTCATCGATCACACTGCACTTAAAGACATCTTTAATAAACAGTCAGTTGTGCTTGACGGTTTTCCATCCCGCGTAAGAGCTTATCTGGAAAATGAACTTGGACCGGTTTCTGCTTTTAGACATTAAAGAATAAGCGTATTATAATAAATGGACGCTTTCTTATTAAGAAGGCGTCTCATTTTTTTACATATAGCAAGGAGTGAGATGGATGAAGAAGTACAAAGGCTATTTAATTGACCTGGATGGAACCATGTATCGAGGCAAAGAGCGAATCGAAGAAGCAAGCGAATTCGTTAAATTATTAATAGAAAAAGAAATCCCATATTTGTTTGTTACCAATAATTCATCAAGAACCCCACAGCAGGTAGCAGATAAATTAAATTCATTTGATATTCCTGCAGACGAGGATAAAGTATTTACAACAAGCAGGGCAACGGCAAATTTCATTTATGAGAAAAAAGCAGATGCGACCGTTTATGTGATTGGAGAAGAAGGCATTCAGCAGGCATTGATCGAACGGGGCCTGAAGCTTGTTGATGAAAATCCTGATTTTGTCGTAACAGGGATAGACAGAGACATTACTTATGAAAAATTAGCATTGGGCTGTATTGCTGTTCGCAATGGTGCAGCTTTTATCTCAACAAATGGCGATATTGCCATACCTACAGAACGCGGACTGCTTCCGGGCAATGGTTCATTAACATCAGTCATTGCTGTTTCTACAACTGTACAGCCGATTTTTATCGGTAAACCGGAAAGCATCATTATGGAACAGGCTTTAAAAGTACTGGGTACAGACTATGAAGATACGTTAATGGTCGGCGATAACTATGATACAGATATTAAAGCGGGCATGAATACAGGTTTGGACACTCTGCTTGTCCATACTGGAGTGACTCTGCGTGAGCATTTGCTGAACTATGAGGAAAAGCCAACTTATACGGTTGATTCATTGTCTGAGTGGTTTGAAAAAATTTAATGAAGCAGATAGCGCATCGGAATTGATGCGCTTTTTTTATTGGGGGAGCTAAAAAAGGGAAAATAAGCTAATAAATAAGCGATAAAAAATTCGACGGCTAAAAAATATAAAATGGGGCTTATCGCTATAAACTAATAGTCCAGCTGCGGCGTTTAACTCCTTTATTAGAAAGGGGTCCGCTATACAAGTGAAAAGCTCCTATATGGAGGACCCTTTTCTGTCTGCCTTTGCTATCCAGGCGATTTCGCATTTCGTTATCACTCAGTATTCTTAGCCCGATGAGCAAGCCTGCTTGATGCTGCGGCTGCTATGGCTCCGATGATATCATCGAGATAGGTATGGACCATTCCGGATGATTTATCATTGAGGAATTTAAGGATTCCAGGTTTTTCTTTGTCGATATAGCCGTAGTTCGTAAATCCGATTGATCCATAGATGTTGACGATGGACAGGGCAATGATTTCATCAACCCCATAAAGGCTTTCATCACTTTCGATGATGGCCTGAAGCGGTTCCTCAAGCATTTTTTTCTCCGCCAGAATATCTAATTGTATGCCGGTTAATATGGCATTTTGCACTTCTCTTTTTGATAATACTCGATCTATATTTTCCAAACATTGATCGATTGTTAATGAAGGATGATATTTGACTTGCAGAAAGTATACAAGTTCTGCGATATCTTCTACCTTTACGCCGCGGTCCTGTATCCATTGTCTTGCTGTTTTTTCAACAATATCCATCTTCGCTTTTTCTTTCATCCATTTCACCCAATCTTCTTTTTACTATTTTACGCAAACGGCCTTCAGAATGTGTAATGAAAAATGTCAATCATTAAAAAGTGTTTAACATAGGAACCAAAATATACATAAATGTGCAAACTTGCGATTACGATAGGGTAAGGACTTTTATATATATGGGGGAGAAACTGGTGGAAAAATTGATTCGGGAACAATATGGACTTAGAGTGGCAGAGACATTCAGAGTAGGTAATTATGAAGCTTTCTCATATCATCAGCATGTCTATTTGATGGTCCCGCTGTCACATATAGACGATGAAGAGCTTTATGAACTGTATAATATGAGTCAATTTCTGCTTGAACGCGGAGACCCGTTTGTGGCGGTTTTTTTGTTAACGAAGCAAGGGAATTTATATATAGAATGGGAAAAAAAGAAATATGGAATTCTGAAAACCTCTTATATTCCAAGTGAGCGGGTGTTTCAGATGGGCAGAGAACTTGCACGATTTCACCAAAAAGCCAGGAGCTATCCCTATCAGGTGTCAAAGATAAGCAGAATTGGCCAATGGAAGGTGCTTTGGGAAAAGCGCACAGATCAGCTTGAGGGGTTTTGGAGAGGAAAAGTCAGTTCGCAGCCGCTTGATTCTTTTGAAAAAATGTTCGCTGAATCCTTTCCATATTATATGGGTCTTGCCGAAAATGCTATTCAATACTTAGTAGACACAGAACTTGACGATGAGCCTCAGCCCATTGATTCAGCAACTGTCTGTCATCACAGATTCAATTCGGATACATGGAGATCATCAGGACTTGTTAAAATTCCGACAGATTGGGTGTTTGATCACTGCAGCAGAGATATTGCCGAATATTTAAGAAACCAATTTTTTGAACATCCCGATATGCTGCGCCAGGATGGATTTTTACTTTTAGATGAGTATGACCGGACAACGCCGCTTTCGTCTTTTTCATGGAGACTCATTTACAGCCGCCTGCTGCTGCCGATTCATTATTTTGAATGCATTGAGGATTACTATTTATCATCAGAGACTGATAAACCCTATTATGAGGCAAAGCTTTCGGAAATGCTCAAGTCTTCCTCCAAATACGAAGGATTCCTGAAATCGTATGCACAATTACTGTCCATGCGGACGAAAAAAATCTATTTGCCGGATATACATTGGCTATAGGGCATGTTCAATCCTCTCACACCTAATGTGATAAGATAAAAGAAAAGGGAAATAGGGTGAGAGGATGAAAACGCCAAAAATATTCATAACACGAAAATGTCCTGAAGAAAGTTTGGAAGCGCTTAAGAGTTTAGGGGAAGTGCAGATGTGGGATAAAGAGGATGAGCCATGTCCGCGAGACCTCCTGCTTGAAAAAGCAAAAGAAGCAGATGCTCTCTTGACGATGCTTTCCGATCAGGTTGACGAGGAGCTGCTTAACAAAGCAGAAAACGTAAAAGTCATTTCAAACCTTGCTGTAGGATATGACAATATTAATCTTGACTATGCGAAGCAAAAAAATGTGATCATTACAAATACACCTGATGTTTTAACAGATACAACAGCTGACCTCACCTTTGCCCTCATCCTCGCTGCTGCCAGGCGGGTCATTGAAGCGGCAGACTATGTGAAGGAAGGGAAATGGACAAGCTGGAGCCCTCTTTTGCTTGCGGGAGCAGATGTTCATCATAAAACGATCGGGATTGTCGGCATGGGAAAAATAGGCCAGGCTGTGGCAAAACGAGCAAAGGGATTTGACATGAACATTCTATATCATAATCGGTCTAGAGATTACGATGCTGAAAATAAATTGGAGGCAGTTTATAAAAGCCTGAATGAACTGCTGGCACAATCAGATTTTGTAGTCTGCATGACGCCTCTTACGAATGAAACGAAAAAGATGTTCAATGCTGACAGCTTCAGGAAAATGAAATCCTCAGCTATTTTTATTAATACATCGCGAGGCGGAACCGTTGTGGAGGAGGATTTGATAAAAGCCCTTGAAGAAGGTGAAATTGCAGGAGCGGGATTGGATGTATTTGAAAATGAACCGATAAGCCCCGATCATCCGCTGTTAAAGCTTCCAAATACAGTAGCGCTTCCTCATATTGGCAGTGCAACGCTTGAAACAAGATACGCTATGATCGATTGTTGTGTTCAGAATATCAAGTCGGTTTTAACAGGGAAATCTCCTATTACGCCATTAAATTAGATTACTGTTTTTAAGAATGGGGTATAGTGTTCTAAAACGGGAGGTTTCAAAATGAACAGTTTTTTAGTGCAGTATACAGATAAAGAAACAATGGAGAGAATCTTTGATGGTCCCATCTTTCCAACGGAGGAAGAAGCCATGCTTGAAAAAGAAAAGCTTGAGCGAAAAGGCCACATTGATGTAATAGTTGAAAGCGAAAATGATATACAGCTTGACCGCGAATAGAAAAAACGTGCGATTTACCGCACGTCTTTTTATTTTACACCAAAATTTTTTTGCTCCTTGGTCAGATCGGATCTGACCAAGGAGTTTCTCCTTTACTTATAAGTATTTTCCAAAAAATATAAACCCAGTATAATTAAAGAAGAAAGCGATTACATAATAAATACTGAAAATTCTCTATTGATAAGCAATGGCACACTGTTTATAATGACAATAATAGAAAATGTCTATCATACATATACAAATGTATTTCTAAGAAGGACATCAGGGGAGTGGATAAATTCATGAAAGCAATTCAAGTTGGTTTGTTGGGACTAGGCACAGTCGGAAGCGGTGTAGTGAAAATTATAGATGATCACCAGGATAAATTGATGCATCAGGTAGGCTGTCCAGTTAAGGTGAAAAAGATCCTAGTACAGGATATTGATAAAAAAAGACAGGTTGAATTCGGAAAAGAGCTTCTGACGAAAAACGCTGATGAAGTTATTCACGATCCTGATATAGATGTCATTATTGAAGTAATGGGCGGTGTCGAGCATACAAAGGAATATATTCTTCAGGCTCTTCGGGCTAAAAAGCATGTAGTTACAGCAAATAAGGATCTTATGGCCGTCTATGGCACGGAGCTATTAGATGCTGCAACAGAAAATGGCTGTGACCTATTTTATGAAGCAAGTGTTGCCGGCGGAATTCCGATTTTAAGAAGTTTAGTAGATGGACTTGCTTCAGACCGGATCAACAAAATGATGGGAATCGTGAACGGGACAACGAATTTCATCTTAACAAAAATGAGCAAACAGGGAAGTCCATATGAAGAAGTGCTGAAAGAAGCCCAGGATCTTGGCTATGCTGAGTCGGATCCTACTGCCGACGTAGAAGGTCTGGATGCTGCCCGCAAAATGGCGATTCTCGCACGCCTCGGTTTTTCAATGCACGTAGATTTAGAGGATGTAAGTGTCAAAGGGATCAGTGAAGTAACGGATGAGGACATCAGCTACAGCAAGAGACTTGGGTATACAATGAAGCTGATCGGCATCGCCAACCGCAACCACAATAAAGTCGAAGTCAGTGTACAGCCTACACTGCTGCCCGATTATCATCCATTGGCATCGGTTAACAACGAATATAACGCTGTTTATGTATACGGAGAAGCTGTAGGAGAAACGATGTTCTACGGCCCGGGTGCAGGCAGCCTGCCGACTGCAACAGCTGTTGTTTCTGATCTAGTAGGCGTCATGAAAAATATGAGACTTGGTGTGAATGGACGAAGCGCAGTTCTTCCTCAATTTGAAAAAGCATTGAAGCAGAGCGATGAAATCTATGCTCAGCATTTCCTGCGCATTCATGTGAAAGATCAGGTTGGTGCATTTTCAACCATTACTTCCTTGTTCTCAGAACGCGGGGTCAGCTTTGAGAAAATTCTCCAGCTTCCGCTAAAAAACAGCAATCTGGCAGAAATTGTGATTGTCACGCATCAGGCATCAAATAAAGACTTTGATGAGATTCTGGCTAACCTGCTTGATCTTGAAGTCGTACAGGGCATTAAAAGCTCATATCGCGTAGAAGGGAACGGTTACTTATGATGTGGAAAGGTCTCTTGAATCAATACCGGAATTACTTGCCCGTAAATGACAACACACCTTTACTTACATTGAACGAGGGGAATACCCCTCTTGTTTTTTTACCAACTCTATCAGAGCAGTTAGGTCTTGAGCTTTATGCTAAAACAGAAGGCGCTAATCCGACGGGCTCCTTTAAAGACAGAGGAATGGTAATGGCTGTTGCAAAAGCGAAAGAAGAAGGCAGTGATACAGTCATCTGTGCTTCTACGGGAAATACATCAGCTGCAGCAGCTGCCTATGCAGCCAGAGCGAAAATGCGCTGCATTATTGTCATTCCTGATGGGAAAATTGCGTTTGGAAAACTGGCACAGGCAGTGATGTACGGAGCAGAAATCATCGCTATAAAGGGAAACTTCGATCAGGCGCTGACTATGGTCCGCAGCATGTCTGAGAAGCTTCCTATTACTCTTGTGAACTCTGTGAACCCTTACAGGCTTGAAGGGCAAAAAACAGCTGCATTCGAGCTTTGTGACGCATTGGGAGCAGCTCCGGATATTCTCTCAATACCCGTCGGCAATGCCGGAAACATTTCTGCTTATTGGAAGGGCTTTTTAGAATATGACAGCATTCATCAGACTGGCCTCCCGCAAATGCACGGCTTTGAAGCAGAGGGAGCAGCTGCCATTGTGCGCAATCAAGTGATTGAAAATCCAGAAACGATTGCAACTGCCATTCGGATCGGCAACCCGGCAAGCTGGGACAAAGCTGTTAAAGCAGCTGAGCAGTCAAACGGCTTTATTGATGAAGTAACAGACGAGGAAATTATTGAAGCCTATCAGCTTTTAGCAAAGACAGAAGGCATTTTTGCAGAGCCTGCTTCTTGTGCTTCCATTGCAGGATTAATAAAGAGCGCCAAGAAGGGCGTTTATCAAAAGGGAGCTAAAGCAGTTGCTGTTTTAACAGGAAATGGATTAAAAGATCCAAACGTGGCTGTTGATCTCTCTGAAATCAAACCAATCGTGCTTCCTAACGATGAACTTGCCGTTATGGAGCAGCTTAAGGGAGTGGGTGCATGGTGAAGGAAGGCGACATGTTAAAGATAAAAGTTCCCGGAAGCACAGCGAATCTTGGACCTGGCTTTGATTCTGTCGGTCTTGCTGTTAATCGTTATCTGGAACTGAGGGTTACTCCTGCTGAAACATGGTCTTTTATTCCGTTAAATGAGGAAATGCTCACTATCCCAAGAGATGAAGAAAACCTCATTTATCAAGTTGCAAAAAGAGTGGCATCATCTTATGAATCTGCCCTGCCCGGCTGTACTGTTGAGGTATGGAGCGATATTCCTATGGCACGGGGGTTAGGGAGCAGCGCTGCTGCTATCGTGGCGGGAGTGGAGCTTGCAAATGAATTATGCTCTTTAAAGTTAAGCATGAAAGAAAAGCTGCATCTTGCCAGTATTATTGAAGGCCACCCGGATAATGCAGGAGCATCTTTGTACGGAGGTTTAGTAGTGGGACTTCATCAGGAGCAAGTAACAGAATTGGTAGCCGTTGATGAAGTCGACGTAGATCTAGTAGCAGTTGTTCCTCCATACAAGCTGTATACAAAAGATGCCCGCGACGTCCTTCCCGGGTATTTGGAATACAGCGGGGCAGTAGAGGCAAGCGCAGTCAGCAATGTTTTGGTAGCAGCTGTTCTGTCAAACAACTGGCCGCTTGCAGGGAAAATGATGCAAAAAGATTTATTTCACCAGCCGTATCGCGGTACTTTGATTAAGGAGCTTTCGAAAGTACAGAAAGCGGCAATGGATGCAGGTGCATATGGCGCAGCTCTCAGCGGTGCGGGGCCTACTGTCTTGGCATTTACGGCTAAAGGGAAAGGGAAAACACTCGCTAAACTGCTTAAAGCGCAATTTCCTAAATGTGAAGTTGAAGAGCTGACACCAGTATTAGAGGGATCAAATGTTTATTATGAAGCCCGTTCTGGACAAGTTCGGGATTCGATTGGATAGAGCATTCTCTTATGAGGATGCTTTTTTTGTTTTGAGATGCTGATCAGCCTGTTTTTTGGATGTTTCTGTTTCATTTCAAAATTTAGCTATTTTAAGCCGCTTCAGAAGGAAAATTATTTAGCTTGTCGAAATAAATAAAATAACAGAAAAAATTCAAGGGAAAGTTTGGTGTTGATAAAAATGGAATTTGTACAGCAAAAGAGAGGGATGACAGCTGAGGACTTATACAAGCTGAATTCCGTCAATGATCCTCAAGTTTCACCGTGCGGCACAAAGGCCGTTTACGTTCAAACGTCTATTCACGAAGAAAAACATCAATACATATCAAATCTATTTTTAACCGACTTAGAAAAGAATATTTCCAGTCAATGGACTTATGGTGAAGGTAAAAATACTTCTCCGAGATGGTCTCCTGATGGAAGCCGTCTTGCTTTTATTTCAGATCGGAGTGGAAAGAATCAGCTGTTTCTCATGTCAGCATCTGGCGGAGAGGCTAAAGCACTCACAAAAGAACATTTATCTGTCTCACAGCCTGTCTGGAGTCCCGATGGCAAGAAAATACTTGCAGCTATTTCTTTGGCGCCAGATGACAAATTAGACAAAGAGGATAGGGATGAGAAAAAGCTGCCGGAGCCGCTCGTAGTTGAAGATATGAGGTACAAGTCTGATGCAGCCGGTTTTGTAAAGAACCGTAAAAGGCAGCTTGCGGTTGTGGATGTGAAAACAGGGAAGCTTGAACTCATCGGTTCAAGGGAGTTTGATTATAACGATGGAGCCTGGTCCCCTGATGGGAAATCGATTGCGTTTACTTCGAATATGACGGACGATCCTGATCAAACTTTAATCTCAGATGTTTTTATTCTATCTTTAGAAACTAATGAGCAGCAGCAGCTGACGAACAGCAATGGTTTCTTTGGCAATCTTTCCTGGTCGCCTGATGGAAGCTGCCTATCTTTTTTTGGTCATGAAAAAGAATTCCAAAGTGCGACTTTCTCTAAAATTTGGCTGTACAAAATGGAAACAGAAGAGTTATCATGCTATTCAGCTGACTGGGACGTTCACATCAGTGATGCGGTTGTAGCGGATTTTATATCTGGCAGTGTGAATCCAGGTCTTATTTGGACAGAGGACAGCCAGGGATTTTACTTTATTTTAACCGATCAGGGCAATACGGGTGTCTATTATGGATCGCTTGAAGGACAAACCTTGCCGGTAAGGTTTGAACAGGAGCATGTGTACGGGTTATCGGTTCACCCTGGCAGTCATACTGCAGTTCTCGGAATCAGTAGTCCTGATCATCCTTGCGACCTGTATTTCTTTGATTTCAGCACAGGGGAAAATCGTCAGCTTACAAATGTAAATGATGAATTCTTGCAGGAAATTGAGCTTGCTGTACCTGAAGCAATTAAGTGGAATGCAGAAGATGGACTTGAGATTCACGGGTGGATCATGAAGCCGGTTGGATTTAAGAACGGCGAAAAATACCCGCTCGTTCTTGAAATACATGGTGGTCCGCACGCCATGTATGCCAACACTTATTTCCATGAGTTTCAGATGCTTGCATCAAGCGGAAAAGCCGTCCTCTATACAAATCCGCGGGGAAGCCATGGATATGGACAGCATTTTGTTGATCAGGTGCGCGGTGATTATGGAGGAAGCGACTATACCGATTTAATGAGTGCAGTGGATTATGCTCTTGAAACCTATGATTATATTGATAAAGATCGATTAGGTGTAACTGGAGGCAGCTATGGCGGTTTTATGACCAACTGGATTGTGGGTCATACAAACAGGTTTAAAGCAGCTGTTACACAGCGTTCAATCAGCAACTGGATCAGCTTCTACGGAGTGAGTGATATCGGCTATTACTTTACAGAGTGGGAAATCGGCGGCAATCTGATCGATGATTTTGATAAACTGTGGCAGCATTCGCCGTTAAAATATGTCACAAACGTAGAAACGCCACTATTGATTCTTCATGGCGAAAAAGACTACCGCTGTCCTGTAGAGCAGGCTGAGCAGCTTTATATCGCTTTAAAGCGCCTGAAAAAAGAAACAAAACTCGTGCGCTTTCCAGATGCGAATCATGAATTATCCAGAAGCGGCCATCCTAAGCTTCGGATCGACCGGTTAAATCATATAAAAAATTGGTTCAGCGAATATTTATAAGCAAAAAAAAGATGGTGAGCGGGCTCACCATCTTTTTTTGCATTAGAAAACTTGTTCTACCTCTACAACACCCGGTACTTCTTCAAGAAGGGCGCGTTCAATCCCTGCTTTAAGTGTGATTGTTGAACTTGGGCAGCTGCCGCAAGCTCCTAAAAGGCGTAATTTTACGATGCCGTCTTCTACATCCACTAGTTCACAATCCCCGCCGTCACGAAGCAAGAATGGGCGTAATTTATCTAATACTTCCTGTACTTGTTCTACCATTTGAGTTTCTGTTGTCAACTTAATCGACTCCTTCCTTATCCTGCTATTATATTCAAAAAAGCGCTGAAAATCTATTCATATGATTGAAGTAAAATCTGTTAATGCCACTATTTTAACATATTCCGCAGTGAATAAAAATGGATACTTTCAGCATATAAGTTTTCATGGAAAAAAAACGCTTCCTCCCTTACAATGAAACTTAAGAAAAGGGGGAATACGATGAAAAAACAAGTCGAAGTGTATATATATGGAGCTGAAGTATTATGCCCAAGCTGTGTAAATCTTCCCTCCTCAAAAGAAACATATGAATGGCTGGAAGCAGCAATTTCAAGGAAATTCCCGCAGCAGCAGTTTAAAATAGAATATGTTGATGTATTCTCGCCTCAAGACAATCCTGAAAAAAAGAGTTTTGCGGAGAAAATCGCAAATGATGAGTATTTTTACCCTTTGGTTGTTATTAATGGAGTGGTAGTAGGAGAAGGCAATCCGAAATTGAAAACAATATATGCTGAAATGGAGAAGCATGGATATGTTTCTGCTTAGTAATCATTTAATGTGCAAGTGCAGCGGCTGAAAATAATCGAATTATAAGCATTTTGACTGCACAAGACACCGTTTTGACCGCCCGGGGCAAGTTTCTGGCCGCTGCCACATAAAAAATCCCTCAGATTAAAGCAAAAACGCAAGGCATCACATTGCCTTGCGTTTTTCTTATCCATTATGGTATTTGTACATCCAAAGTATTCCCGATTTAAGCAGTCGAGGAACTCGTCCAATTAGAGGGCGGTCATTCACAAGGCCGAAACCATGTTTCTTTCCAAGCGACCCTAATACGCCTTTCAGCTTGAAGGCAGGGAAGTCCTGCGGCAATTCTTCACCATTCCACTTTTTAAGCAGAACTTGAACGATTTGTTCAGCCTGAGCTTCAGCCAGCTGTGCACTTGGTGCATGAGGAAGACTTGCACAGTCTCCAACAACAAATGCATCCTCATGATGCGGAAGATGATGCTGTTTTGTAAGCACTACTCGGCCCTGAGGATCTTTATCAACAGGAAGATCTCTTACGATTTTGTTCGGCTGAATTCCTGCAGTCCACACGATGGCATCGTATGAAACAGGCTCATCATGATTATAAAGAACATTTTGTTCTACCTTTGTCACGTTGGCACTGTTGATAATGGTTACGCCATGATCTTCAAACCAGCCTTGAACATATTTGCTCAGACGTTCCGGAAAACTGGACAGAATGTTTTTTCCGCGGTCATAAAGCGTGATCTTAAGATCTTTTCTGCTTTCTCGGAGCTCACTTGCAAGCTCAACTCCGCTTAGTCCTGCGCCAACGATTGCAACAGAAGCACCGCCGCTTAAATTGTTAAGGAGCTGGTAGGTTTCTCTTGATTGATCAATTGTCTGAATGCTGTGGGTAAACTCTTTCGCGCCTGGAACATTATGATATTTGTCTTCACAGCCTAAACCAATAATAAGATCATCATATGAAATCGGTTCCTGATTATTCAGATGAACCTTTTTTTCTTCAAGATCAACCGAGGTTATTTCCCCGAACGTTACGTGCAGACGCTCATGCTCTGGAAAATCTACGCGGATATGATGGTCTGAAATCGTTCCCGCAGCCAGTGCATAATATTCCGTTTTTAAACAATGATAGGGATTTTTATCTATGAGTGTAATTTGCACATCATCAGGCAGCTGACCTGGAAGCAGTCGATGAAGGACGCGCATGCCGCCGTATCCACCGCCAAGAATTACTAAGTTCTTCATTGCAGACTCCCCTTTTTCTCCTCTTTTAGTGAGTTAGTTATATTCTTATCTATAGGTTAAATCAGTTATTAAGTAAACCTTTGCAATATGCCATCTAAAAGTATAACGAATTTGATGATAAACCACAATATGTTATGAAAAAGTCATCTATTAATCTGAGAACCTGCCCATTAGTAAATCACTTTAATGAAAATGTGTTGATATTTATGAAAAAAGTATAACATAAAACGTAAATAATTGACGATAGTACATAGAAAGGGTAGCATAGGATTGCAGGTGTGAGGTGATGAAGTTGAAACCAATAATAGAATTTTGTATAAGCAATTTAGCGAACGGTTCACAAGCTGCTTTGGAAAAGTTAGAAAAGGATCCTAATCTGGACATTATTGAATACGGATGTCTTGGATATTGCGGAAAATGCTATGCTTCTCTTTATGCCCTTGTAAACGGTGAGGTTGTAACCGGGGAATCATCTGAAGAGCTAGTTAAAAACATATATGATTACCTGGATGAGAATCCTATGTTCTAAGCAAAACGCGTACATTTAGTATGCGTTTTTTTACTGCTTATATTTAGCTTATTGGATACTTTTGTTTCCATTCTCTCATTTCTCGCCAACCTGTCTTTTGCCATTTCGGCGATGGATTTTTCACGGGCATCTTTTCGCCTAACATAGAAGTTCCAATTTCAGTCAAATGAGACGTAAACTCTTCTGAATGAGAATAACCGCAGTCTGGGCATACAATTACATAGTAAATTTTGACTATAATAAGAACAAAAGTCGCTGTCATGTTCGGTTGCGCATATGCAGCTGCTTCTTACTATATCGGACAGTCGTAGAGGAAATCGAGCTTATTCAATGTATGATGTCTAAATAAAGTGCATTATTTGAATAACTAAAAGCAAACAATTACAAAATAAGATTAGACAACTAGCCCCTTTCCAACCTTTTAAGTGCAGTCAGAGCAGGGATTTTCACGTATTAATAATGGAAGAATCACGAATAAAAGCTCCCTGCATCAAAGCAGAGAGCTTTTATTATCTATAACAAACGGGGGATATTTCTATTGTGATCCTGTTTCCAGCATTTTATACTTATAAAAAGAAAAAAAGAGGGAGAACTCCATGAAACAATTCCAATTTACAAAAATGCATGCACTCGGCAACAATTATATATATGTAAATATGTTTAAAGAGCAAATTGAAGAGTCGAAACTTCCTCAGGTTGCAAAGGAGGTATCTAATGTATTTACAGGAATCGGTTCAGATGGACTTATCTTAATTTGTCCATCTGAAAAAGCACCAGTAAAGATGAGGATTTTTAACAGTGATGGTTCTGAAGGAAAAAACTGCGGAAATGGTCTTCGCTGTGTTGCGAAATATGCATTTGAGAATAAACTGATAGATGAAAAAGAATTTTCGATTGAAACACTTTCAGGTTTGGTTCATGCAAAGCTCGAAGTGAAAGATAATGAAGTCCAAAGGGTAACAATTAATATGGGGCAGCCAAAGCTTGATCGGGGGGAAATTCCTATGGCCGGCACTCCTGATGAAAAAGTAATAAATGAACAGCTTGAATTTGCCGGCGAAACCTATTATGCTACAGCCGTATCAATGGGAAATCCGCATCTTATTTTCTATGTGGACAGCATTGAAACAGCTCCAGTGTTAACACTTGGACCAAGGGTTGAGAAAGACCCTCTTTTTCCTGAAAGCATCAATGTAGAGTTTGTTGAAGTGGCTTCCGAAAATGAACTTCATTTCAGAGTCTGGGAAAGAGGTTCAGGAGTTACACAGGCATGCGGAACAGGAGCTTGTGCAGCAGTTGTCTCTTCTGTTCTCAATGGCCATACGAAAAGAGGAATGGATACAACTGTCCATCTTGCCGGCGGGGACCTCCTTATTAATTGGACGGAAGAAGGGAATGTTTTAATGACTGGCCCAGCAGAGGTCATCTGTACTGGTGTTTATTTTTACGATAAATAGCAGTGCAGTGTGTTTCATTTGAGAGTTCCGGGTGGAAAGGGTATACTTTATGTATAGCCTTTGGATTATTGGCAAAGGAGGAACAAGAAAATGAATGATTTTGTAATAATTACTGAAGCAGCAGCTTATCAGATAAAAGATATGATGAAAGAAAACGGCGAAGAGCAGGCTTTTCTGCGCGTTGGCGTAAAAGGCGGCGGCTGCAGCGGTTTATCTTACGGCATGGGTTTTGAACAAGAACCTAATGAGGACGACACTCAGTTTGAGGTGCATGGCATCAATGTGCTTGTCGATAAAGAAAGCTCCCTTATTTTAAAAGGGACAAAAATTGATTTTAAAGAGTCCCTAATGGGGGGCGGATTTACCATTGATAATCCGAATGCGATCGCTTCATGCGGATGCGGTTCATCTTTCAGAACAGCTACGAATACAGGTACTCCTGAAGAGTGCTGAATATAAAAAAAGACATTTCATTGGCAAAAAAACGCCAGTAAAGTGTCTTTTTTTATTTCTTTTTCCGTAAAAACATTAGGAGAGTGAAAATGAAAAGAATCGCGATAAAAATAATTCCCCAAGTAATGGCATTAGTTCCTAGCTGATGTTCCAGATTCACTTGCTTTTCAGGTTCTTTTCCGGCACCGAGATTTCTTATGTCATCCCCTGCGTCTGTGAGCAAATTTGTTCGTTCGCATAATCCGGTCTCAAGGTTAAACTTATCTCCGTATGCATAAACAAGATAATTTTCACCTTCAATGAAATCAACTCCGCACCCTGCAGAGTCCCTCTCTGTTTCAACAATAAGCTGTGATTGAGAAGGGCCCTTCCAGATAAGATCCACATCAATTAACACTTTTTTCTGACTGCTTCCTGTGATCTTTAATACTTTTCCTGAAAAAATGGCTGTTTTGTTTTCTAATTCTGACTGAACGGAAGGCTGCTGCGCACATGAACAAGCATAGCCATTTTCTTTATTTACTAAAAAGATGCCTGACATAATTACCGCACATAAGATTAGTTTTAGTTTCCATTTCACACTATTTCCCCCTTCCTTGAAAACATAGTCGAGGATAAATAGAAAAAGGTTTCAGGTTCCAATTTAAAAACAAAGGACAAATAGCGGGCATATAGTATGGATGTGTGAATAGAGAAGGGAGCTTGAATAATGAATTACAACCCATATCCATATCCATATCCATATCAGATGTATAATCAATTTCGTCTTTCATCAACAGATGAATTAAATGAAGGCCTATATAAATGGGTGAAATTAACCTTTACAAACGGTACGGAAAAAGAGGCATTTATATTCTACTTAGATAAACAATCAGGTGCAGTGTTTATTTTGTCATTTCCCAAATTAACGACAAGTCAGGCGAATGTGAATGATATAAAATCCTTCGAAGTGATGCCTGAACCTCCAAAAATGGAAGAAGAGGCTCCTCAAGAATCAGAAGTACAAAACGGCGGGACAGAAGGCGATCAGGAAGTCGGTCAAATGCCGGGAATGGATCAACCTGAAGAAATGCAGGGCGATCAGGAAAGTCCATTCGGACAAATGCCGGGAATGGGCCAATCGGGAGAAATGCAGGGCGGTCAGGAAAGTCCATTCGGTCAAATGCCGGGAATGGGTCAATCTGAAGAAATGCAGGGCGGTCAGGAAAGTCCATTCGGTCAAATACCGGGAATGGGTCAACCTGGAGGAATGCAGAGCGGTCAGGGAAGTCCATTCGGCCAAATGCCGGGAATGGGTCAACCTGGAGGAATGCAGGGCAGTCAGGGAAGTCCATTCGGTCAAATGCCGGGAATGGGTCAACCTGGAGGAATGCAGGACGGTCAGGGAAGTCCTTTTGGTCAAATTCCTGGAGGTGATCAAAGCGGAATACCGTTTGGCGGCCAAAGATACCAGCAATGGAATCAGCCGGTTTATTACAATCCATACAGCTATTACTGGCAGCAGTAAGTCATGCAGCGTTTATTCCAATAAAAAAGAGGAAAAGCAGACCGCTTTCCTCTTTTTATTGTAGGAATATAAAGTTTTGCACATTAAGGGCGAGCGGAAGCGCCTGGCTCCTCCGTCTGAACGGCTTCGCCAAAAAATGTCAAAC
The DNA here is from genome assembly GCF_030127205.1 of Metabacillus hrfriensis. Classification (NCBI taxonomy): domain Bacteria; kingdom Bacillati; phylum Bacillota; class Bacilli; order Caryophanales; family Bacillaceae; genus Metabacillus; species Metabacillus hrfriensis. Next base: position 4,344,307 of record NZ_CP126116.1, on the reverse strand, counting down.
CCGGGCTTCTCACTGGATGGCATCTGTCATACCTGTGTTATCCAAGGTCATCCGATTTTCTTATTATTTTTCAAACAAGCTTGTGCTGTGAAGCGGCTGAACTCTTGCTTTTGGATCCATATAAGCTTTCGCATTATTAACAGCAGTTGGAGCTTCACCAAAACCGCTTGCGATCAGTTTTACTTTTCCTTCATATGTGCAGATGTCGCCCGCAGCATAGATGCCTTCAACGTTTGTTTCCATCTTGCTGTTAACTACAATTGAGTTTTTCTCAATTTCAAGACCCCAGTTTTTGATTGGGCCAAGTGATGAGACAAATCCAAAATTCACGATGACAGAGTCAACATCTATGACTTCTTTGCGTTCGCCTTTCACTTCTTCTAAGACTACTTGTTCAATATTACCTGCACCTGTTAATTCTTTTGGAACGAAAGGAGTGAGAACTTGAACTTTTGAGTTATTCAGGTTTTCGACACTATGCTCATGAGCACGGAACTTATCTCTTCTATGAACAAGTGTTACTTTTTCAGCAATTGGCTCTAGCATAAGTGCCCAGTCAACAGCAGAATCTCCGCCTCCGCAAATAAGAACTCTCTGGCCGGCAAATTGATTTAAATCATCAATGAAGTAATGAAGATTTGCTTTTTCAAATGAAGCAGCTTCTTCAAGTTCAATTTTTCGGGGTTGGAACGCACCGTTTCCTGCAGTAATGATAATCGTTTTAGAATAGTGAACTTCTTGATCAGTTGTTAATTTAAACACGCCGTCAGCCTGTTTTTCAACCGTTTCAACTGCTTGCTCGAGACAAACTGTCTGCTCAAACTTGGCCATTTGCTCTTTTAAATTGTTTACCAGCTCCTGTGCGCGCACTTTAGGAAATCCTGCAACATCATATATGTATTTTTCAGGATATAAGGCAGAAAGCTGACCGCCGAGCTGCGGCAAACTTTCGATGATTTTAACAGAAGCCTGGCGCATACCGCCGTAAAATGCAGTGAACAAACCGACAGGTCCGCCGCCAATGATCGTAATATCGTATACTTTTGTGTCTTCCTTCACAAATATCCCCCCGATTGTAATTGATAATAATTCTTAATTATAACATATCATACCTCTTTAACAATTTCATCTGGTAATTGAGTAAAGAGATGTGCTTGTATGATGAATATGATTATTATAGAGAATGTTTTTATTTTTGTAAAATTCTTAACGTTTCTAATCCTTCAATTTGGTCTTGAAAAATATAATGCAGATGCTATTATGTAATATAGGCATTATTTATATTCTATATTACTACTCACAGAGTTTTCAGTATCATTTTGAAAAGTTAAGTGAACATTTTCACATACTTTTTTAGGTAAAACAAAATAAAATGTTGTGAAGCAGCGGAAGATAATTAGTATTGAAATTATTTCATTCTTTACAGCAAATTCAAAAAAAGGTGGATGTGATTCGGTTGAGAAAGCCCAAAATAGTAGTTTTAGGTGCAGGTTACGGCGGATTAATGGCAGTTACACGTCTTCAAAAAATGATTGGTGTAAACGAAGCAGATCTTACACTGGTTAACAAAAATGATTATCACTATGAAACAACATGGCTTCATGAAGCTTCAGCAGGTACATTGCATCATGATAAAGCAAGATACCAAGTCAAGGATGTTATTGATAACAGCCGTGTAAAATTTGTGAAAGAAACAGTTGTTTCCATCAACAAAGATGAAAAGAAAATTGTTCTTTCAAATGGCGAGCTTGAGTATGACTACCTAGTGATTTCTCTTGGATCTCATCCAGAAACATTCGGTATCAAAGGCTTGAAAGAGTACGCTTTCGGTATTACAAACATTAATGCAGCGCGTCAATTGCGCGAGCATATCGAATATCAATTCGCTACTTACAACACTGAAGAAGTAAAGCGCGATCAGCGCCTTGCAATCGTTGTGGGCGGAGCTGGCTTCACTGGCATCGAGTTCCTTGGCGAGCTTGCTAACCGTGTTCCTGAGCTTTGCCGTGAGTACGATGTTGATCATAAGAAAGTACGCATCATCTGTGTAGAAGCTGCTCCAACAGCTCTTCCTGGATTTGATCCAGAGCTAGTAGAATACGCTGTAAACCACTTAGAGCGTAAAGGGGTAGAATTCAAAATCGGCACAGCCATTAAAGAATGTGTTGAAGACGGCATCATTGTTGCAAAAGATGACGTAATGGAAGAAATTAAATCTGATACAGTTGTATGGGCAGCAGGTGTGCGCGGAAACAGCATCGTTGAAGAAGCTGGCTTTGAAAACATGCGCGGGCGTGTAAAGGTAGATTCTTACTTAAGAGCACCAGGCCATGAAGATGTATTCATCATTGGCGACTGTTCACTAGTAATCAACGAAGAAATCAACCGTCCATATCCTCCAACAGCTCAAATTGCTATGCAGCAAGGTATTACAGCAGCTAAAAACATTGCTGTGGCCGTTCGCGACCAGGGTGAAATGGAAGAATTCAAACCAGACATCAAAGGTACAGTTGCTTCACTTGGCGAAGATGACGCTGTAGGTATGGTATTTGGCAAGAAAGTTATGGGAACAAAAGCTTCATTCATGAAAAAAATGATTGATAACCGTGCTCTATTAATGGTTGGCGGAGCAGGATTAGTCGTTAAAAAAGGTAAATTTAAATTTTTCTAAGAAGTAGAGTAAAATAAAAGACAAGAGCCTTCTAAGCTTTTGTCTTTTTTTTATCGAAAAAATCTAATTTAATATAGTAAGTCAAAAGGGGAGATTATGGTGGCAAATAAGCGGGGGAATGTATGGATTGCTGTATCTGGTGTAGTTGAAAATGAAAACGGGGACTGGCTTGTCGTGAAAAAGAAATACGGGGGGTTGAAAGGGAAGTGGTCTTTTCCAGCCGGATTCGTAAATGAAGGGGAAACGCTCGATGAGGCGATTGTTCGCGAAATTCATGAGGAAACGGGAATTGAAGCTGAAGTGCAGGGTGTTATTGGCATCCGGTCAGGAGTCATTCAAAGTACAATCAGCGATAATATGATTATTTTTAAACTCAAGGCGAATTCATCAAAAATTATCGTACAGGAAGATGAGTTATTTGAAGCTGCCTTTTTTCCTCCCAATTTTCTTAAGGATGACGAGGATGCCTCCCTGCTGCTTCAGTCATTTGCAGAGGAAATGTTTGAGAAAATGCTTTATAAAATAGATGGTCTAAACCCCGGTGATCAGTTTGGCTACACGTCATATCGCTTATTTTTATAATTTTCAAAATAATAAGAAAAATTGAGTAAATAGAAGGAAGAGCTTGATGTATTCGCTTACATCAAGAATCCCGTAAGATTTTCTCCCTTTATCCTTTACAAAGAACCTGATATAGTATTTTCAATATCAAAAAAGAGATACTTGACAGAGGGGAGAATAGATTATGAATGCATCTGCTATTGAAAAGAAAGAATGTCCATATTGTTCGGGGAAAGGTTATTTCCAATTGCTTCTTGGCGGTTCAGAAACGTGCGATTGCTGCAACGGAACAGGAAAGAAGTCTTCATAAAACGTTCAATTTTTTTACAATTGACTGAATATCGCTTGTTCAGTACACTTAAATAGGTGTACTGGAGGCGATGACTTGTTTTTACCTGTATTGATAATTTCGATGCTTTTATTCTTTGTTTTATTTTTTGGAATCGGTTTCTTGCTGAATATGCTGCTTCGCATGTCTTGGATCATGGCTATTATCTATCCGATTGTCTGTATATTGATTGTAGATAATGTGAGAGTCACTCAATACTTTACCTCACCTGGACCATCTTTTTCATCTTTAGGAGAGCGTATTCTATCTTTGGCTTTGGCAGATATTCTAATACTGGTCTGCGGTTTTATCGGAGCGATTGTGTCCGGAATTGTTATTAACATGCTCCGCAAAAGAGGCTATCAAATGTTTTAAAAGGTGATCTGTACAAGAGTACAGATCTTTTTTATTTGCAGAAATCAAAACTTGTAAAATATGGATTCCTCTCTATCTTGAATATTTCGTTTATCATTTGGAAACGATTATTGATGTGAGAGGAGTGAACACATCGTAAATGGATAGGACAAAAACCTGGTCAAGGCGTCTATTAATGACACTATTACTGCTAGTAGCGCTCGGTACCACTTTAAAAGCTTTTTCAGGTGTGGAGGCAAAGGATCTGTCTGATATAAATGGGTGGAGCAAAGGCATCTTGGCAAGTGAAAGCCATCCCTATAAGCTGACAGGCCTTATCCCGAAATCTCTGCACAATGAAAAAACGGTCGCAACTGCGATTTCTTCAAGCGGAAGTTCTTTAAATCAAATGTCGCTTGAAAATGAAATTAACTGGTCACAATATCCGAAAAAAGAAGTAACAGCAACCGGATACACGGCAGGCTATGAATCAACAGGCAAAAAACCTGAACATCCAGAATATGGTATTACGTATTCTGGAGTGAAAGTAAAAAGAGATTTGTATTCAACAATAGCAGCTGATTTAAGTGTGTTTCCGATAGGAACCATTCTTTTTATTCCGGGTTACGGCTTTGGTGTTGTAGCAGACAAGGGCGGAGCGATTAAGGGGAATGAACTGGATCTTTATTACGATACTGTTGATGAAGTATTTCAATCCTGGGGCAAAAAAACGTTAGACATATATATCGTTCAAAAAGGAAACGGACGATTAACTGAAAATGAACTGACGAAACTGAATGAAGATAAGTCTATGCAGGCATTTCGTCAAAAATACATGAAGCCGAAAACCAAAAGTTAACTAGCACAGTGACTCCTTGTTGGTCCCGCGGCCCTGAGGTGATTTCAGCGGAAAGTGGTTAATCTTGAAAGTCATAGAATTCAATGAATCACCTTGAAATCATAAGGAATAATAAAAATTTAGAATTAATGAGTATTTCAACTGTGGAAAAAGCCCAGGTTATAGTACCTGAGCTTTTTCTATGTATTAGAAGTTAAGTAATCTGTCTCTTCAGGCTGCGGAAAGTGTTCCGGATGAAGGATGACAGCAAGTTTCGCAAGCCCGTTTAAGAGTCTGGGCGATGGTCTGCAATAAAGCTGTTCCTCAAGAAGATGAATCCGATTTTCCCTTACTGCTGTAAGGTTTTCTGCTGATTCCCGCTTCAGGACATGCTGGACTTTCATTCTGCTTTGCTTAACGCCGACCCATGCAAGACAAATATGATCAGGATTTCTGCGGATAATGTCATCCCAGCTGGTTTGGACACTCGCAAGCTCCACATCATGGAAACTATTGCGCCCTCCTGCCAATTCACACATTTCAGTTAGCCAGTTTACTTGACCAGGTGTAAAAATCGGATTAGGCCACCATTCAAAATAAACAGTTGGACGGTTATCAAGATTTGATGCTTTTTCTTTATAATCCTTTAAAATCCCATAATAGCGGGAGACAACTGCCTTGGCTTCTTTTTCTTTACCTGCCGCTATACCTACGGCCATAAGATCGTTTCCTATATCCTCAAAGGATTGGGGATTTAAAACAAGGTGAGGAATATTCCTTTTTATAAGCTCTTCAACGTTTTTTTCCATACCCGGCACACTTAATGAAGCTAGAACAAGGTCAGGCTGCAGTTGTTCTACCAGATCCATATTAATGGATAAGTCAGGTCCAAGACGCGGCAGATTATTCACTAGTTCCGGCCAGTCTGAATAATCGTCGACCGCGATAAGATCGTCAGTCAGGCCTAAATAGGCGGCAAGCTCTGTGTTGCTTGGACAGATGGATATAAGCCGCATAGCAATCCCTCCTTACATAATGAATAGATAGTGAAGGAACAGGGTCAATAAAATTCCTGTTAATCCTCCGAAGAATACCTCAATAGGCTGATGTCCCAGAAGTTCTTTCAATTTCTTTTGTTTTTCTTTTTCTTCTTGCTGAGGCCATGCTTTTGCCTCGCCGACAAATGTATTAAAGTCAGTTACAAGTTTATTAAGAACTGTGGCCTGCTCTCCGGCGTGTCTTCTTACTCCAGTGGCATCAAACATTGTAATGATAGCAAAAACCGCTGAAACAGCAAAAAGGGAAGAGGCAAGCCCGTTATCAAGAGCGACCCCTGTTGCAAGTGCCGTAACAGCCGCAGAGTGGGAACTGGGCATTCCCCCAGTGCTTAAAATAAGAGACCAGTCAACTTTCCGAGTCGCAATATACGTTATCGGCACTTTTACAAATTGTGCAAAGAAAATGGCTGTCAGGGAAGCTAGCAGCGGGAAATTAAGTAGTATCTCCATGAGGTCGGACATCCTTTCCGTTCAAATATAAATACTCTGTAATTGACTGTATGGTATAGTTCCATGCATACATGTCCTTATCCTCTGTCATTTGTTCAAATAGTATAAAAACTTTTTATCCTTTGATACAATAAGGTCAGAGAGGAGTGCATGCCACGTGACTCTTTACCCAATAGAATATTATCAGTTTTTTATCCATTTTAATGAAGGCGATTATTATACTTGCCATGATTTGCTTGAATTAATCTGGCTGACGGAGAAGGATAACTTATTTCTAAAAGGGCTGCTGCAAATGACAGTTGCTATTTATCATTACGAATATGGCAATATTAAAGGAGCAAGGCTCATGATGCAAGCAGGACACTCTTACATACAGTCCTACCGCCCATTCCATTGGGGAGTGGACCTTGAAAAAGTAAATGCATTCATTGAAGAATGTCTGGTAATTATTCCTTCCGGCATTCAGTCGGTTTCTTTTGAAAAAGCCGGGCAGCTGCCTAAATTGCCTGCTCTTTTTCTATACCTTGAAGAAGAGCATGGAAAACCTAACTATTAATGGAGGTGTGTTTTCATGTTTCATGTTCAATCATCAATTAAATGGAACGAAGAAACAATCATTTTTGGATTATTTCAAAAAACAAGCTCGTTTGATGGCCCCTTAGCTGAGCTTGACCAAAAGCTTGAAGGTCATTTTTCAGTGCTTGTAAAAGAGGGGGATATTTCTGCCAATAAGAAAGAAATCTCGAAAGTACATACTCTTGGTAAAATCGGCGCAAAACGAATTTACTTTACAGGCCTTGGCAAAGAAAAGGAATATGATTTTGATGCTGCAAGAGAGTCTTTTGCGAAGCTGTTCAAATCGCTGCAAAAAGATAAAATTCAATCTTTTTCAATCGTTCTTGATACATTCACAAGTGAACATGTTCAGGCAAACGAAGCTGCTCACGCATTAGCAGAAGTTCTTCCGCTTTCTACTTATAAAATACAGGACTATAAACAAAAATCAAATGAGCCGGAACGAAACATCAACCAAGTTACGATCATTTCAAATGAGGATGATGCCGAAATACGTTCAAGTCTTGCAGTTGGATCTGCATTCGGAGAAGGAACAAACTCTGCAAGAACGCTTGTCAACATGCCCGGTAATATTTTAACTGCAACGGAACTTGCTAAATACTCTGTGGATATCGCTGGAAAATACGGTTTTGAATATGAAGTGCTTGAAAAAGAAGATATGGAGAAGCTTGGAATGGGTGCTCTCCTTGCCGTGAACAAGGGATCTGATGAACCGCCGAAAATGATTGTTCTTAAATACCAGGGAAAAGAAGAATGGACAGATGTGATTGGTCTGGTTGGTAAAGGCATCACCTTTGATACTGGAGGTTACTCAATTAAGCCGAAAGACGGCATCGTCGGAATGAAATCGGATATGGGTGGAGCAGCAGCTGTTTTAGGAGCGATGGAGATCATTGGAAAACTGAAGCCTGAACAAAACGTACTCGCTGTCATTCCATCAACTGACAACATGATCAGCGGCAATGCTTTCAAGCCTGATGATGTCATCATTTCGATGAGCGGAAAAACGATTGAAGTGCTCAATACAGACGCAGAGGGCCGATTAGTCCTTGCTGACGGCATCACATATGCCAAGCATCATGGCGCTAATTATTTAGTAGATGTTGCGACATTGACAGGCGGAGTCATCATTGCTCTAGGAACACATACAACAGGTGCGATGACAAATAATGAAGCATTATTTGAGCAAGTGTTAGAGGCATCCCATGAATGCGGGGAGCCAATCTGGAGATTGCCGATTACAAAAAAAGACATTGATAAAGTTCGCGGCAGTAAAATGGCGGATTTGAATAATTCCCCTGGACGTGAAGGCCATGCCATCATGGCGGGGACATTTATTGGAGAATTTGCAGAAGGTACTCCATGGGTGCATTTAGATATCGCAGGAACAGCGACATCTTCGAATGCAGATGATCTTGGACCTTCTGGCGGCACTGGTGTCATGGCTCGGACACTTGCAGCATTTGTAGAACGTTTTGAGGTTTAATGACGGGGGAAGGCACTGATTTCAGTGCCTTTTTTTGTATGGAAATGGAATGGATTCATTCATTTTCGGAAAGATTGCATCATTCAAAATAAATCCATCCTTATTCTATAATCCTTTAGTCTGCTAATATAATAAAATTTTAACATTGACACTAAAAAAGAAAATATGTTATTTTAATTCTATTGAATTTTATCTCACTAATACATTAGCATACTAAAGTAAGAAGATTCCGGAGGTTTTATAGATGAATGCAGTTATTTTGGCTGTTTTGGTCATGCTTGTTTTAAGTTTGCTGAGGGTAAATGTTGTATTTTCCTTAGTGGCAGGCGCACTTGTTGGAGGTTTAACAGGCGGACTGGATTTAAAAGCGACAATTGAAACATTTACAGGCGGTCTTGGCGGGAACGCGACTGTTGCCCTGAGTTATGCTCTTCTTGGCGCATTTGCTGTTGCTCTGTCAAAAACAGGCTTGCCTGATGCAATGGTGGAAGCAGCTATTAAGCTAGTTGGTAAAGAAGGAGAAGAGAGAAGGAAAACTCTTTCAAAAGTACTTATTATCATGATTATATTGATTATATCTATTTTCTCTCAAAATGTTGTACCTGTTCACATCGCATTTATACCTGTCTTAATCCCGCCTTTATTAAAGGTATTGAATCAATTGCAGTTGGACCGCCGTTTAATTGCCATTGTCATTTCATTTGGATTAATTACACCCTATATGCTGTTGCCGGTAGGATTCGGAGCCATATACCATGGTATTCTTCAAAAGAGTATAGCAGCAGGCGGCTTAACTGTAAGTTTGAAGGATATTCCTCAGGCGATGCTGATTCCTTCTGCAGGTATGCTCGTCGGTTTAGTCATTTCATTCTTTACGTTCAGAAAGAGACGTATGTATGAGACAAAAGAAATAGCTGGACAGACTCCTGTTGTTTATACGAAAAAAAGTGTGTCTTTTGCTATTCTGGCAATTGTTGTTTCATTAAGTGTTCAGTTGTTCCTTTCTCAGAAACTAGAAGTAGAAGGGATGATTTTCGGCGCTTTGGCCGGAATTACTGTCCTCTATGCAACAGGATCAATGAAATGGAACGAAGCGGATCAGCTTCTGACTAACGGAATGAGGATGATGGCATTTATAGGATTTGTCATGCTTGCTTCTTCAGGATTTTCAGCTGTTATGCAAGAAACAGGTCATATTGATTCTTTGGTGAAAACTTCTGCAGATTTAATTGACGGCAATCAGTCGCTTGCAGCGGTGTTAATGCTGCTTGTAGGCCTTTTAGTTACTACTGGGATCGGTTCATCGTTCTCAACAGTGCCGATTATTGCGACTCTTTTTGTACCGCTTTGCCTTGAGCTGGGCTTTAGCCCTATGGCAACCATTGCACTCATAGGTACTGCCGGAGCGCTCGGTGATGCAGGTTCACCTGCATCTGACAGCACACTTGGTCCAACGTCGGGTTTAAATGCTGACGGAGAGCATGATCATATTTGGGATACATGTGTGCCGACATTCCTGCATTATAACATTCCATTGGTTATTTTCGGATGGATTGCGGCAATTGTCCTTTAATAGAAAAAGAGAAAAGGCCGCCTGCATATAAACAGGGCGGCCTTTTCTCTGCTATTTCGATGCTTAGCTCTGTCTCCTGACAGGCGCCAGAGCTTTTCTATGATGTTAAGCTTCGCTTTTCTTATTTCAATCTCTCTAATAACTCTTCGTCATCCATTTCCAGGATTCTCTCTAATAGTTCCGGCTGTCTTTTTAAAAGAGTATTCTCGTATGTTTCGCGTTCTTTTTCATTTAAGAAATAGCGCTTCATTTGCAATACTGTCATGTAAGCTCACCTCTTTCACAAGATCTCACACTAAGTATTTTCCAATTTAGGAATCTTTTATACATGAAATCTAGGATACTGTAAGATTTTATCGGATTTTGTCTAGTTATGCAACAATCTTTACCGGAGAAGGAGATATAAATAGATGAATAGAACTATTTAGTATAAAAAAGATAGGGGTGCAGTGAATGAAATGGATGAAACAGCATAAGTTTCTCACAGGTGCAATGATATTATTGCTATGCTGTGCGGGTGTTATTTTTTATATTTTCACCGAAACGATCCTTACACCTGTACAAAGTACAGAACAAGTAAATAAGACAATTAATGAAAGTTCGGAGAAGCTTGCTGAAATAGATTTAAGCAATAACCCATTTCCAGTAGGCGGAGCGACGATTACAGAAGATCAAATACAAAAATATCTGCACGGGATGTCTCACCAAAAAGTGGAGGCCAAAGATAAGTGGATTCACTTTGAAATCACGGAAGAGAGAATTCTTTATTTAATCAAACAAATTGAAAGCGACAAAGAAGCCTTTGAAAACTCGGATTTATATTTGGATATCCTCAGCAGATGGCTTGAAAATGATTATGCAGATGCTGACAGAGACCACAATGCAATATGGAGCCTTCAGGGCGGTACGATAGGCAAAGCAACAGGCGTGCTGTCCAAAGACGAAGAATTAAAATATCTTGAAGAAAATAAGGGTGAGATCAAATAAAAAACACATGATTTCTCATGTGTTTTTTTCATACGTATCTTTCAGATCAGGCAGCGCGATGCTTCCCAAGTCTCGAAGCTTTATTTACAGCTGTATAAATGCGTGGAGCAATGACAGCGCCAATGGCTGTAAAGATTATATCTTTCACAATAAACCACGTCATCACAAGCCATGCGCCAGTATAGCTCATTTCAACATTCAGCCAATAATTAAGAGCTGCGTACATATAAGACGTTCCGATAATATAGATAAGAGCAATTCCTGCAAATGATGAAAGGAAAAAAACGGAAAGTGCTGGTTTTTTGCTTGCTTCAATAATTTTGCCTGCTACATAAGCAGCAGCAATATAGGATAAAATAAACCCGCCGGTACTGCCGAAAATAACTCCAATTCCTCCGCTGAACTGTGCGAAGACAGGTGCACCTGCTATTCCTGCGAGTGCATAAACAATCATAGATAATGCGCCTAATCTGCTTCCGAGCAGCAAACCTGCTAAAATACAGAAAAAGGGCTGCATCGATAACGGAACCGTTCCAACTGTTAAAAATGAAGTGAGGTTTGCACCAATCGCCATTAAAGCTGCAAACATTCCGACGAGTGCTAAATCATAAGCTTTTAATTTATTTTTCATTCTCTCATCCCCCATAGATGCTGTGTATCTTTCTATAAAAAGAGTACTGAATCCAGTTAAATATGTCAACTTTATTTTATTGAAGTTAACTAAAGAGGAGGTATCAATATGTATTTCGGCAAAGTCAAAAGCAAAGGAGATCCCAATCGGGTTCCGCCTAATCAGCATGTCACAACCAAATTTCCAGTTCTTCACGCAGGCAATGTTCCTAATTACGAGGATATAAGCAAATGGGATCTGCAAGTATTTGGCTTACTTAATCATCCTAAGAGATTTACATATAAAGATTTGATGGAGATGAAGCAAATCGATCAGGGCAACGATATTCATTGCGTAACGGGATGGTCCAAGCTTGATAATGTATGGAGAGGAATCAGCACCCGAGAGCTCGTGAAGGATTTGGGACTGCATGAGAACGCGAACTATTGCATTCTCCATGCCGAGGAGGGCTGGACAACAAATTTGCCGCTTGATGATTTCCTAAAGGAAACGAGTCTGCTTGCTCATTCCCATAACGGAGAACCGCTTACGCCGGAGCATGGTTTTCCATTCAGAGCTGTTTTTCCGCATTTGTACTTCTGGAAAAGTGCAAAATGGATACGTGCAATCCAGTTTACAGAACACAATCACCCTGGATTCTGGGAGAGAAATGGGTATCATATGAATGGAGATCCGTGGAAAGAAGAGCGGTTTACATGGGATTGAAAAAATACACCTGTATGATTCAGGTGTATTTTTTAGGGGTATGAATCTGACTTGAAACTGGACGTACTCAGGTAATACGGAAGCCTCAGGAAAAAATGAGATAGCCGCAATTTCCAAACTTCGTCTATAATGAGAAGGTTGGCAATTTCATACGAAAGTTCGGAGTGACTTACAATGTACTTTACTGTGCTTGGCCTTGTTTCTCTCATCCCTCTGCTGCTTGGGATGATTATATATATGAATGAGAAAACCATCTTATCAAGAGCGATCGTTTATTTCTTAATCATGCTTTTTATTTGGCAAATAGACGTTGCTCTTTTATATGGCACTGATTTATTTTCTATGGAAACAGCAGAAACTTTATTTCAAATAGGTCGTTTTGGGTCGATTATGATCATGCCGATTTTATTTTATTTTATGTACTTAATGATAAATCAAGAAAACGAAGCCGAAAAAAAGCAGTGGTTCCGTTTTATTAATATTAAAATACTCATCATGCTCATTATCTGGAGCCTGGCTGTTTTTGCTATTAATTTAACTTCATATGGAGTATCCGGTTTAAAAATGATAAAGGATGACTTTTTCCCGGATCATTATTATCCGGTTTTTGGACCGTTAAACTGGACGTACTATTTGAATGTCTTTTTTGTATTTATAAACATCATTATGCTTATCGTTGTGTCGAAGAAACTTACTAATAAGGATTTGCGTTCATTCAGTATTTTTTTCTGCACATCGATTTTATTCGTCTTTTTTAATGGTATTCTATCAGGCTATCAAGTGGTTCCGCTTTTTTTATCCAGCTTTGGGTCGGTTCTCTCGACCTTTATTATCTTTATGGCTTACTTCAACATGCATTCAAAAAGAATTCAGTTGATGAACAGGGATTTGAGGGATCAGAAGGATTTTCTTCACAAAGTAATGGATTTAAACCCAAGTTATATTTATGTAAAGAACCATGAGCTTAAGTTTGTTCTGATTAACAAGGCAATGTCCGCTTTATACGGTAAAGAAGTACATGAGTTAATAGGAAAGATTGATTCTGACTTTAATAATCAGCCGGATCAGATCAAGAAAATCCGCGATGAAGAGCTTCGGATTCTTGCCGGGGAAACAGAGAAATGGGCGGAGCCTGAGCTTGCGATTGATTCAGCCGGAAATACTAGGTGGATTGAAGTGACAAAGATCCCTGTAAGATTGGAAGGGGAGACATATATTCTTTGCATCGGCAATGATGTGACACAGAAGAAAAGGGATGCAGAGGTTATTTTAAAAACAGAAAAAATGAGCGTCATCGGAGAATTAGCGGCAAGCATTGCTCATGAGATCCGAAACCCGCTGACATCAATAAAAGGTTTTGTGCAATTTCTGCAGGAAGATGAGCTTATGAAGCAGAGAGGCGAACATTTAAGAGTCATGTCAGAAGAAATTGACAGAATCAACGAGGTAGTAGGCGAGCTGCTTTTAATTGCCAAGCCGCAAATGCAAACAGTCTTATCTGTTGACTTGAAAGCAGTCATTGAAGACGTTCTGACACTAATGAAAAGCAGTGCTCTTCAAAATAACATCAGCCTTGTGCTTAATCACGAAGCAGACTTATTTAAAGTCAGCGGGAATAAAAATCATTTAAAACAGGTTTTTATAAATTTAGTAAAAAATGCAATTGAGTCCATGCCTGATGGAGGAACCGTGGAAACTGCTATAGAGCGTTTGGCAGATGGCAGCATTCGGATCTCTATTTCGGATGAAGGAATTGGTTTAAGTCAAGAACGAATGGAGAAATTAGGTGAACCTTTTTATACGACAAAGGATAAAGGGACGGGCCTTGGATTAACGGTTTGCTATAAAATCATCCGGGAAGAGCATGCAGGAGAGATTCTATTTGAAAGCGAGGAAGGACGCGGAACGACAGTTCATATCATCCTTCCTGCTGAATCCATTTAGTCTGTATCATCTGCTGAATCTCGTTTTTGTTTAAATGCGTTTGTTCCGATAACCCCGGCGATAATGAAAAAAGCACCTATCCAGTGATAGAAATAAATGGTTTCATTCAGGATAACCGCTCCTGCTACAATTGAAATGACGGTTGATAAGTTAGCGAACACACTCATTTGAGAAGCTGGAATTTTCGAAAGAATGTAGTTTGACAGAAAAGAAGTCAATAGTGTAGCAAAAACACCTAAATAGAACGTGAATAATAAAAATGGGACGTTTGTCCACAGCGAAATATATTGAACAAAATCACCTGCAGCCAAATGCTGTATCATAGCGTACAGATTAAAAAAGATAAACCCGAATGTCACCATAATAAAACTAAGCTGAAGGGGCGAATATGAAACAGACAGAAATCTCGCAAGAACTGTGTACCCTGCAATCGATAAACAGGCAATGAACAATAAAAGAAATCCAAGCATACTGTTAAATTCGATGCCTGCCCCTTTCATGAAGAATATATAGACAACACCGAAAATCGACATGAAAATAAACAGAACTTGTATCATGCTGGTTTTTTCCTTTAAAAAAACAGAAGCAAGCAAGGCGGTTAAGATTGGTGCAAAAGCCATCAGGATGCCGCCTTCTGCAGATGTTGTATAAAGCAGCCCGAATGCCTGGAAACTAAAAAACATTGTCGGATAAAATAAAGCAAGCAGCAGCAGAAAAGCAAGAGATTTTCCATTATTCTTAAATGATGGCATTTTAATAGGCACAAAGAATTGAAGAACCAGTAAAACAAGAAACCCCAGTGTAAACCGGTATGAGAGTGTATCGATCGGCGAAGCATCTTCAAGCGCAAGCTTTGTAAATAAAAAGGTAAGTCCGACTATTGAGGCATTTAATACAGCGCCAAGGTAAGGAAGTACCTGTTCTTTCTTCATCTTTCATTCCCCGTTTCTATTTTCTTATATTCACCTTACCACTTTTATTAGAGTCTTTGATATGTTCAGATAAGAAAAAGGCCGTTTTTTGAAGAATTGCTGTTCCTGAAATTTTCCATATTAACAGGCAGAGCATGAGCATAGTTTAATGTTGATGTTTAAGGAAATGATACCAATATACAGGGTGGCCTGACTCCCCGGTTTGAACGGAACTGAGCATAGCGCCTGCGCTTTTAAAATAGGTTATGCTACTATAGAAGCAATCTATGAATGAATGAGGTGTTCTTATGAAAATTGAAGTATGGTCTGACTTTGTCTGTCCATTTTGTTATATAGGGAAGCGCAGATTAGAAGAAGCGCTGGCTGAATTTCCGCATAAAGATCAAGTTGAAGTGGTATATAAGAGCTTTGAACTGGATCAAAATGCTCCACTAAACAGCGGGAAAACAATTGATGAGGCATTGGCATCTAAATATGGCATGACGATTGAACAAGCGAAGGAAGCGAATGCCGGAATCGGGAAACAGGCGAAAAGTGCTGGTCTGACTTTCCGCTTTGACAAGATGAAGCCAACAAATACATTTGACGCTCACCGCCTGGCAAAGTTCGCTAAAACACACGGTAAAGAAGAGGCTATCACAGAAAACCTTCTTTACGCCTATTTTACAGATAATAAAGATCTGGGAGAACAACATACCCTAGCAGATCTGGCAGAAGCATCAGGGCTTGAGCGGCAGAAAGCATTAGAAGTTCTGGGTGACAAAACTGCATATGCGGCTGAAGTGCGAAATGATGAAGGAATTGCGCAGCAATACGGCATAAGCGGAGTGCCCTATTTTGTCATCAATCAAAAATATGCGATTTCAGGGGCGCAGCGGGCAGAAACATTTGCTGGTGCGCTCCTGAAGGTCTGGGAAGAAGAAAATCCTGAACTAACCTTGCAGGACCTGTCTGAAGACAGCGGTAATGACGCATTTTGCGCAGACGGAAGCTGTGCTGTACCTCCGAACAAGGAGTAGTACGTCAAAAAAAGAGCATGGAGGCAGCCTCCATGCTCTTTCTGTATTTCATCAGATTTTTAATCGAATCAGTTTACAGCGATTTCTTTATCAAGTGCTACATCAACAGGAACGAATGTATAGCCAAGATCGCGGGCTACCGCTTCATACGTGATATCGCCTTTTGCAACGTTGACACCTGCTTTAAGCGCAAGGTTGTCAGCGATTGCCTTGTTCACGCCTTTGTTTGCAATTTGCATAGCGTATGGCACTGTTACGTTCGTAAGAGCAAGTGTTGATGTTCTTGGAACAGCTCCAGGCATGTTTGCTACAGCATAGTGAACAACGCCATGCTTCTCATAAGTTGGGTTATCATGAGTGGTAATGTGATCAACTGTCTCAACGATACCGCCTTGGTCGATGGCTACGTCAACGATAACTGAGCCTGGTTTCATTGATTGAACCATTGCTTCAGATACGAGTGTCGGAGCTTTTGCACCAGGGATTAGGACAGCACAGATTAATAGGTCTGCTTCTGCAACTGCATTTGCAATATTGATGGGGTTAGACATCAATGTCTTAATTTGATTGCCGAAAATATCGTCTAATTCACGAAGACGGTCAGCACTTAAATCAATAATTGTAACATCTGCGCCTAAGCCGATCGCCATTTTTGCAGCGTTTGTTCCAACTACACCGCCGCCGATAATTGTTACCTTGCCGCGGCTTACTCCCGGTACACCTGCAAGGAGAATGCCTTTGCCGCCTTTTGGTTTTTCAAGGAATTGTGCGCCAATTTGTGCTGCCATGCGTCCAGCTACTTCACTCATAGGAGTAAGCAATGGAAGTGTGCGTCCAGTTGTTACTGTTTCGTAAGCAATAGCTGTAACACCTTTATTTTTAAGCGCCTCTGCAAGAGCTGGTTCAGCAGCTAAATGCAAGTATGTGAAAAGAATAAGTCCTTCGCGGAAATACACATATTCAGATGCTAAAGGTTCTTTAACCTTCATAACCATTTCAGCAGCCCATACATCCTTAACATCTTCTGCAATTACTGCACCGGCAGTAAGATAGTCTTCATTTGTGAAACCGCTTCCAATTCCTGCGTCTTTTTCGATAAGTACTTTATGTCCAGTTGCCACAAATTGTGTAACCCCGCCAGGCGTTAATGCAACACGATTTTCATTATTTTTAATCTCTTTAGGTACTCCAATAATCATTTGAAACCCTTCCTCCTTTAACAGCCAGTTTATACTGTGCCGCTTGTCTTGAAATGTGTGATGATTTCTTGAATATGAGATTAGTATAAAGCGTTTTCTCACACATTTGTTTGTTTAAAAAAGAGAAAGGATTTCTGATCTTTTGTGAAATTTCACAAACTCATTTTATCAAGCTTTAAGTTAAGATATACAGTTATTTTTTGATTTGGATCTCTTAAATCAAGCTCGGCAATCTGCGAAATGCGTTTGATTCTGTAGCTTAATGTATTGACATGTACATTAAGCGCTTTGGCAGCATCGTTCACATTGCTGTCTTTGTCTAAGTAAACTTCCAGTGTTTCAATAAGGTTTGTGTGATGCATCTCATCATATTCCTTCAGTTTTAGAAGAGGATAGTTTATAAACCCTTCCTGCTTTCGTTTTTCATGAAGTAAATCCAAATATTGATAGATGCCCAGTTCTGAAAAGCTGATGAGCCCGACTGTTTCTGAAACAAAACGTTTTTTTATGTTTTGAACGGCGATTGCTTCTTTATAGCTGAGTTCAATTTGCTCAGCTTCTTTATATATACTTCCTATTGCCGCCTTCACATCGTCGATCATGAATCGCTCTTTAAGCTGAAGGATGGTCCAGTCGACAAATTGTTTAATATCCGAAAGAGGCTCGCCGCTTTTAGGCGCAAGCAGGATAATCAGTTCATTCTGATCAAGAGTAGAAAGGATAATTTGAACCTGCTGAGTTGTTTGAAGCAGATAATTAATTTGTTTTTCAGTGGGATCTTTAATTTCATCGCTGAAACGGAACAAGACAACGGAATGCTGAGAGGGAGGGGTAATGCCGATATCATGAAAGCCATTGATTATGTCAGTTTCCTTGTTAATATGCCCGGTAAGCAGTTTCCAGAAAAACTCCTGGTTCCGCTCTTCCTTTTTCGATTTGCGGTTATGCAGGTTTAGAAGCTTATTTTTAACAACTTGAGCAGCTTTCTTTAAAAGTTCAAGCTCATCATCTGTCAGCCTTTTATTAATTTCCAAGGCCCAGATAAAACCAAGAACTTCATTGTTTTTCCAGATGGATATGGCAATCCTGTTGCCAAGACCCACTTCCTCAATGTTTTTTACGCGGATAGGCTCATCTGTTTGCAGAAGCATTGGAATCGTCCCGTCTTTCCATAAACTGTTAATGACTTTCTCCGGAACGCGCCTTCCGATGATCGTTGATATCCTCGCAGGGTCTGTACAGTCATCATGTGTGCTGTATGCGAGAAGGCGGTGATTTATATCTTCAATCGTGATCGGGCATTGAAGAACCTCGCTGATGCGGTCAGCGACATCTTCAAGACGGTCAGCATTGTATTTAAAGGCTTCATTAGCCGGTTTGTTCATTTCATTTCACCTGCTTCTTTTTAAAAAATATATTATTTGATTTTAACTCCGTTTATCACTTAAAATGATCTATTTTCAAGTAAATTGGTCCTATTTTAACTATATCAAAGTTCACCCTTATGGATATTATGTAACTGGCGTTTGTAAAAATCAACAAAAAGGGTAATTCTGTTTTATGATTTCAAACAATTAAGTCATATGATAAAAATAAATAATATTAAATTAATTAAAAGCGCTTGAAAAGAGCAATATATGAAACTTAATACCTGAACCAATAACATGGCTTGCTATCCTCGATCCGTGTTGTTCTGCTGGCTGAAGCGGACTTATGGTCCGTGTATTTTTTATTTTGCAAGTTTAAATGGGACGAAGTGTTCAGATGGAAAACCTAATTTATGGTAATAAGGATTTACGTTTTGTTAACTGTTTGTGGTTTTTTTGCAAATCATCTGTAAATTCGTTAATTTTTGACAAAAAAATGATATATTTAAAGAGTGCTAAATAACAAGGTTTATTTGGAGGTGTTCATTAATCGTCTGATTTAGAACGAAGGAGCCTTTCCGATGGATGATGTATTAGGACGTGTTTCGCAGTAAGCGCTTACATTTTGTGGGGCCATCATCACTTTCCGGTTTTTAGTTTAGCGGCAGCTAAAATAAGCGGATAAAGGGTACATATGCTTATTTTGCAATTTTATTAAATTTGAGGAGGAATCAGGTTGAAGATTATGAAAAAGCAGTTGTTCATTCTGACAACAATTTTGGCATTGCTTGTCAGTTATATTGTTCCATTTAGCACGACTGTATCAGCGGCAGCCAATTTAACAGTGCAAGAAGCGATCGCCAATAACTCCGGTACAGGTACTGTAGAAGGATATATAGTCGGTTATACAAACAGTGGCACCAGCTATGATTTTGAAGCGCCTTTTAGCGCTGATACAAATTTTGCTATAGCAGACAAGGCAGATGAAACGGATCCGGCAAAAATTCTTCCTGTTCAATTGCCAACAGCGCTGCGGGCAAAATTCGGTCTGAAAACGAATCCTGATATAGTGGGCAAAAAAGTCATTATTACTGGATCATTAGAAGCTTATTTTTCAGTTCCAGGACTTAAAAACCCTACTGCTATGAATTTCGATGGCGAAACACCTGAGGAACCGAAGCCATTTGAAGGAATTGAAGGCTTGCGAATTCATGATATCCAAGGTGCCGGCCATGTTTCACCTTATCAATCACAGAACGTAAAAGCAGTTGAAGGTGTAGCAACCCATGTAGTCGATGCAAGCAACTTCTATATGCAGGATGCGTCACCTGATGATAATGCAAACACATCAGAGGCTGTTCTTGTTTACAAACCGTCACACGGCATAAAAGCCGGTGATCTAGTTTCAGTAGATGGACAAGTAAAGGAATGGGTCCTGGATGGCTATGCAGAGAAGCTTGAAACGGACCTTGCCATGACAGAAATCAATGCTCAGTACGGAAATGTAACTATTAAGTCAAGCGGTCAAGCATTGCCAGCTGCTGTCACCATCGGCAAAGATGCGATTCCTCCGACTGAAGTAATCGACAATGACCAATTGGGCACATTCGATCCGCAGGAAGATGGAATTGATTTTTATGAAAGCTTGGAAGGTATGCGTGTTTCTCTTGAAAGTCCGACTGTTACCGGTCCGCAAAAGTATGGTGAAGTACCTGTCATTACAGGAAAAGAAGAAGGAAAAGCCTATACAAAAGAAGGCGCGCCTTTACTAACTAAAGATAATCAAAACCCAGAGAAAATGTTCTTATTATTAGATAACCGCAGCTATGCGGCAAAAGCCGGAGATCAGTTCAGCGGAACTGTTACAGGTGTTGTGAGCTACAGCTTCAGCAACTTTAAGATTCTAGTAAAAGAAACAAATCTGCCTGAATTGACAGAGCGAGAAGTTACATCAGATGTTACAATAATCGAAAAAGAAGAAGATAAATTAACGATTGCAGGCTATAACATCGAAAACTTTGCAGCAGCAGATACGGAAAAACGCGATAAGCTTGCTAAATCTGTTGTTAACAACTTAAAATCTCCAGACATTATCGGTTTGGTAGAAGTGCTGGATGAAAGCGGCGAAACAGATGACGGGACAGTAAAAGGAGATGCAAACTACAAAGCGCTCAGCGATGCAATTGCTGCTAACGGCGGTCCTGCTTACGCATTTACTGAAATTGCACCAGAAGATAAAAAGGATGGCGGCGTTCCAGGAGGGAATATCCGTGTTGGATACCTGTACAATCCTGAAAGAGTCACTTTATCAGAAGGAACAAAAGGTGATGCAACAACGGCAGTAGCTTACGAAAATGGCTCATTGACATTAAATCCTGGACGAATCGATCCGACAAACCCGGCTTTTGAAGACAGCCGCAAGCCGCTTGCTGCACAATTCACCTTTAAAGGAGAAGATGTTATTGTCATCAATAACCATTTCAACTCTAAAGGCGGAGACCAGCCGCTATTCGGCAAAAATCAGCCTCCTGTATTGGGCAGCGAAGAACAGCGCCTGAAAATTGCTGAAATTGTTCATTCTTTTGTAAAAGATGTTCACGAAAAAAATGAAAATGCGAATGTAGTTGTAATGGGAGATTTAAATGACTTCGAATTCTCGGCACCGCTTCAAATCCTAAAAGGTTCTGAGCTTGCGAATTTAGTTGAAAGCCTTCCTGCAGCTGAACGCTATACGTATAACTACCAAGGCAACGCACAGGTTCTTGACCACATGCTGGCATCGAATCAACTGGCTGCCGGTGCAGAATATGATATTGTCAACTTTAACTCTCCATATATGGAAGAGCATGGCCGTGCAAGTGACCACGATGCTTATGTTGGACAGTTTGACCTATCTTCTGATGACGAGTTCAATCTTTCTATTATGCATACAAATGATACACATGCACACGTTGAAGGCTATCCTCGTTTAATCACAGCTGTAAACGAATTGCGGAGTCAAAAAGAGAACAGTTTACTTGTTGATGCAGGAGACGTTTTCTCAGGAACACTATACTTCCGCCAATATCTTGGACTGGCTGATCTGCATTTTATGAATCACCTGAACTATGACGCTATGACACTCGGAAATCATGAATTTGATAAAGACTCTAAAACACTTGCAAACTTTATAAATGAAATGAAATTCCCAATGGTGTCTTCAAACGTAAATGTTACAGCAGATGCTGATTTAGGTCCCCTTTTCAAAAATGAAATCGGAACACCTGGTGAAGGCGGAAACATCTATCCTGCCATCATCAAAGAAATAGATGGAGAAAAAGTAGGGATCTATGGATTAACAACACCTGATACGGCATTCCTTGCAAGCCCGGGAGAAAATGTTGTATTCGAAGATGTTGTTCAAAAATCAATAGAAACGATCGATATGCTTAAGTCAGAAGGCGTCAACAAAGTTATTGCCCTTTCTCATTTAGGGTATTCTCCAGACTTAAAGCTTGCTGAAGAAGTAGATGGAATTGACTTAATTGTAGGCGGCCACTCTCATACAAAATTGGATGCACCAGTTTTAATCGAGAAAGAAGAGCCTACTGTTATTGTTCAAGCCGGCGAATACTTAAACTTCCTTGGTTTAGTAGATGTGACATTTAACAAAGATGGTGTTGTAACTGGTCATAATGGTCAATTAGTTACACTTTCAAACTATGCTGAGGATGCTGCTGCAAAGGAAAAAGTTGAAGAATACAAAGTGCCGCTTGAAGAAATTAAGAACCAAGCAGTTGGAAATACTTCGGTTGAACTTAACGGAAAACGTGCAGATGTACGCACAAAAGAAACAAACTTAGGAAATCTTATTGCAGATGGAATGGTTGCGAAAGCAAATGAATCTGTAAAAACGCATATTGCTCTTCAAAACGGAGGAGGAATCCGTGAGTCCATCAATTCTGGAGAGATTACGCTTGGCGAGGTTCTGACAGTTTTGCCGTTTGGAAACAACTTGGTGACACTTGACCTCACAGGCCAGGAAATCCTGGATGCCCTTGAGCACAGTGTAAGCGGAGTAGAAACAGGAGAAGGACGTTTCCTGCAAGTATCAGGTATTAAATTCAAGTATGACATAACAAAGCCTGCCGGAGACCGGGTTTGGTTTGCTGAAGCGAAAACAGATAATGGATTTGAAGCAATTGATGCAAAGCAAACATATAGAGTTGCCACCAATGCATTTACAGCAGATGGCGGAGACGGCTATACGATGTTTAAAAAAGCTAAAGATGAAGGCCGTATGACAGAGTTATTTATAGTAGATTATGAGGTCTTTACATCATATCTTGCTAAGAACAATCCAGTTTCACCTGTTGTTGAAGGCAGAATTATTCAAGAAACAGAAGTAAATGAAACTCCTGTAAAACGCATTAAGGGTAAAAATCGTTATGAAACAGCTGTTGAAATCTCTAAAACAGGCTGGGAAACAGCGAAAACCGTTGTTCTTGCCCGCGGAGATTCTTTCCCTGACGCGCTTGCCGGTGCACCGCTTGCTTATAAGCTTAATGCACCAATATTGCTGACAGAAAAGGGATCATTAAATAGAGCAGCGAAAGAAGAAATCAAGCGCCTTGGTGCCGAGAAAGCAGTTATTCTTGGCGGAACAGGTGCAGTTAGCGACTATGTGAAATACCAGCTAAAAGGAATGGACTTAAAAGTGCAGCGTATTGGCGGAGATAACCGCTTTGAAACAGCAGCAAACATTGCAGCTGTTCTAGGCGGAGCACCTGAAAAAGCGATCATAGCAAATGGAAGGAATTTCCCTGATGCGCTATCAATAGCTTCTTATGCAGCGCTTAAAGGATATCCAGTCCTATTAACGGATTCTAATTTGCTTCCAGCAGCTTCAAAGAAAGCATTAAAAAATATAGACAGCACAATCGTAGTAGGCGGTGAAGCTGCAGTAAATGCTAAAGTATTCAAGCAGCTTGAAAAACCTGAACGCTATTACGGAAAAAACAGATACGGAACAGCTGCTGCCATTGCGACAGAGCTCAATCCATCAAATAAGGTGTTTATTACAACAGGCGAGGACTTTGCGGATGCACTTGCCGGATCTGTACTTGCAGCCAAAGAAAATGCATCAATGCTTCTAGTTAAGCCTAAATACATTCCTTTTGAAACAGAAGCAGCATTAGCGGCGATCAAAGCTGATGAATTTAACGTTCTTGGCGGAGAAAATGCGGTAAGTGAAGAGATAGTCAATCAGTTAAAAAAGTAATAGGCAAGAAATTAAGCTGCCGGGAGATTCCCGGCAGTTTTTTAGTATAAGCATTTCTTTAATGCAGCAAACAATGTCAGCTGAAAATAATTTAGAATCTAATTTCTATTAGACAGCTTAAAACTTTGATAAAATACAGGATAAGAAGGAAGGGGCGATACTATGAATACGACGATTATTACTGGTGCATCCCGGGGACTCGGAGAAGCCATTGTAAAACAGCTGCTGAAACCCAACCATCAAATTATTTATCTTTCAAGGTCTGAGAATAAAGAACTAAGACGTCTTGCTGTTGAAAAAGATGCTGCTCTGCAATTTGTAGCATGCGATTTATCAAACGCTCCTCATGTTGAAGCAGCGATCCCTGAAATTTTCGAAAAAATTGATTTGAATGCTGCAGAAAGGATCACCCTGATTAACAATGCGGGTACGGTTGACCCTATGAAGCCTGTGGGGAAAGCAGAAGCGGCTGAACTTGAAGCGCATGTCCAGCTGAATTTGATCGCACCAATGGTATTATCAAATGCTTTTGCAGATAAAACCAGGAATATAGAAGCCGAAAAAGTGGTAGTCAATATTTCATCTGGCGCTGCCAACAATCCAATCTACGGATGGAATGCTTACTGCAGCTCAAAGGCTGGGCTTGATATGTTCACTAAAGCTTTTGGACTTGAACAGAAACAAGAACAGCATCCTGTCACTGTCCTATCATTTTCACCGGGAATTATGGACACAGATATGCAGGGAAATATCCGTAATACACTGCCTGAGGATTTTGCAGAAGTGGCAAGGTTTCAAGAATATCATGAATCAGGGAAGCTTAGATCCGCTGAATTTGTAGCAAGTGAACTGCTTAAGTTATTAAACGGTCCAATTGAAAATGGAAGAGTATATGACATAAAAGAACTTATATAATAACAGAGCGGAGCATCCTGACATGGGTGTTCCGTTTCTTTATACTTGCCTGGCTCCCCGCTCAGCCGCCAGAACATCTCTGCAAAAAAAAGTCAAGCCCGGACTTTTCTGTCAAAGACTTATCTGTCTGTCGGGGCAAAACGGGAGATTCCGCTTTTCTATTGTCTAGCTCCGCCTCCTAACTCCTCCCAGAACGCTCCGCCAGTAAAAGCAAAACCGGCTTTTACTGACGGATCCTTTTCTGTCTAGGAGTTAAGCAGCCGGCTCTCCTTTTCGTGTATCAAGACACACTAAGTTCCTTTTTCCAACTTCCTTGGAGTTTACGGATAAGGATAATTTGACCGACATGACTTGCATTGTGGATGGTTACATTCAGCAAAACGGAAATCCACGGCTCTTTATTATCTTCTCGAACGGATGATTGAAGTTCTTCTTCCGACAATTTTTCAAGTTCCTCTATCCATTCTTTTATGACCAGAAAAAGCTTCTCCTTTTGGTCATGCCAATTATCACCATCTTTGATGATGAAGGTATCTTCATTAGCAGGGTGACTGTTTGACAAAGGCTCTTTTTTAAAAAGTTGAAGATGTCTTGTGTTATAGAAAACCAGATGATTAATAATCTCCCAAATCGAATGAATGTTTTCCTCTTGTTTCCACGAGGCTTGTTCTTCGGTTAAATCCTTTAGGGCTGTTTCAAGGGAGGCAAACCAATTATCTTCAAAAAAGCAGGCTGTTAGTTGTTCTTTGAAAATTTCATTTGAATTCATTCTTCTCATCTCCTTTTAGAAGAATTTCCACAAGTCACTCCGTTTTCCCTTTAGAATTCTATTAAAATAATTTTCACATGATTTCACATAATTCTCTTATTATGTTACGGAATCAGTTGGACATGATAAGGAAGATAGACGAAAAAGGAGTGATGGAAAAATGAAAAACAAGAAATGGCTTATTGCTTTTACTGCACTGGCACTTGTCATTCCAACAACTGCAATGGCAAACACAGAAAAATGGCAGATCAGTGAGCAGCATGAGCCTGCAAATGATGAAGGAATGAAGAAGGACTGGCATGAGACAAAAGCTGAACGGGAGCAAAAGATTCTTGAATTAGTAAGTAAGTATTCACCTGAAACGAAACAAGAATGGGAGAATGTATTTAAGGAGAGAGAAGAGCTTTTCAAGCAGCTGGATAAAACAGGTTTAAGAGAGATGCATCATGCACTTAGAGAAAAGAGAAAACAGGAAATAGCAGAGCTTGAAGAGAAAGTGAAAAAAGGTGAAATAACGAAGGAACAAATGAAAGAGAAGATGGAAGCTTTCAGAGAACATAAAATAAAACACCATCAAGGAAGACAAGAGATGAGAGAGCAGTGGAAGAAAGCAATCGACAGCAAGGACAAAGCCAAAATCAAAGAAATGCTGAATGCAAAATTACAGCAGATGAAAGAACACAATCAGAAGATGAAAACACTAATGAATGAGCAAACAAAAGGATAAACAGCGGTCTGGGACGTCCAAATGGCGTCCCTTTTCTATATCCTCAATATCAACATGATTTTTAATGATTTTCCCTAGGGCAACTCATTAAAATTGACATATATATATTAAAGACAAACTCTAAAATCGTCAGGTTAAATGGATATCTGTCAGCTCATTCAGCTTATTTTCCATTTCTGTCCGGTCAAAGGAAGAGTACCAGCGATAATCGTCTTCATCAATGATCCGAAAATGGAAGCTGATCACATTTTGCTGGAGTTTGAATCCTTTGATCTGATTAACATCCTTCCACCATATTTTTCCACCAAGTGTCTTTTCCTTGCGGGTCTGCATTTTTTGATGAGCAACGAGCTGCAGAATATCTAAGGGGTCACCGCCTGTAGTCTGCTGAAGAATGCTGCTGTGTCTGAAGAGAGCACACAATGCAACGATCGTTGACCATGATGCTTCCTGCCGTCCCTTTTCAATCTGCACGAGCGTTTTTTTGGAGAGCCCAAGTACTTCAGCCATTTCTTCCTGTGTGTAACGGGATTCAGTCCGGATTAGAAGCATTTTTTTAGATAGATTGGCGGTTAGTTCGTGTTTTTTCATGAAAGAGCTCCTTTTCCCTTGATATAGTGTAATTCTACACGAAATGAAAGGCAACTCAAGTATACCTGCTTAAAATATTTAAGAAGTTAGATAGATTTGGTTATCATGTCATACAATATAACAGGATTGTTGCGGCAAATGCCGTATTATGTTAATGTATACAGAAATATTTTTTAAAATACTTCAGCTTTATTATATAGAAATTACCGGTTTCAAACTATTTACAGGGAGGAGATTACATGCGAAATGTAACATTGACAGAGGTTTATTCCCATCCAATTGCTCAAAAATATTTACAGCGTTCAGGAGTAGCGCATGCAATTGCAGTAACCTACCATGCATATAGATTAGCCATTCAGCACGGTGTAGATCCCGATCTTGCAACCAAGGCAGCCCTGCTTCATGATATTGGGCATTATGAGTGGTACACAGATGGGGAATGGGATTATGAAAAGTATAAAGAGAATGATATACATGCGATAAAAGGTGCAGAACGTGCCCATAAGCTTTTGATCCGTCTTGGGGAGGACCCGCAATCTGCTAAACAGATCGCATTGGCCATTTTGCTGCATACAGATTCTTACCTGCCGGAAGGCTCGCTTAATCAAAATTCACTTCAAAAAGTAGTTCGCTTAGCTGATGAAATGGATGAGGAACCAGGCGGAGGCCATCATTACCGGACAATTAGCGAAAAGACTGCATTAAAGAAAATTCAAAAGCTAGATGAAAAAATCAATCAGCTGCAAAGTCCCACCTTGAAAAAATCGGTTTAAATGGTAAAAATCCACCCAAGGAAATGGTGGATTTGATTTGTTTTATTGACTGAATATTTTTCCCGTTGAATCTACGCAGACTGATTGAACAATTGTTCTTTCAAAGATATCTCCATTTTTAGTTTTTCCTCTTATATCAACCGTTATATTATTGATTCCTTCCTGCTTTAGCCCTAGTCCGACACCCGATTGTTTTTTTGATTTTATGTACGTTTTTGTTTGCTTCTCTGAATGAAGAGAATAAATGAAGAAAAAACGAACTTGTTTTTTCTAAAGTTCGTTTTTTATGCAGCTAAATATTATTTTGAAGCTGGATGTGAGCTGTCACTTAACATATTTTGGAATGAGAAATGCTTGATATCCAAAAAAGATGTGCTGTTTACATGTACGCCGCCTAACAGAGTGGCTTTTTCCCGTAAAGTTGAACTTTTGATAATCGTATCGCTATTCATTTTATTGTTGATTTTTTCCTTTATAGAGCCGACCAATCCATCTATATCACTTGTAAACCGGCTGTTGAGAATAAAGACATCGGGATCGAAGGCTGTAAAGATGTTATTTACACTAATGCTTATATAATTGATAAAAGTATTCACGATGTCTAATGCTTCCTGTTCATTATTTTTGTAATCGAGAATAAGCTGTTCAAATGTTAATTGTTTTTGCCCTTTCTTTTTACGGTACACCTCTAGAAGTCGTTTCTCAGAAGCGTATTGTTCAATACAGCCTCTGTTTCCGCAAGGGCATTTTCTTCCGTTTTGATGCACAATCATATGTCCAATTTCTCCGCCATATCCCTTTGAGCCTCTAAACAATTCATCGTTAACGATAATTCCGGCACCTACCCCAGTATGAACACTGATGCTAACGAAATTTGGTACATTGGTTAAAAATATTTTCTCCCCTAAAGCAGACAAATTTGCTTCATTTTCCAATCTTACTGGAATCGTGAAAACCTTTTCGAGATTTTCTACTAAATTTAAACCTTCGAAATTATAGTATGGAGCAAATACGATTTGATTATCATTTACAATTCCATGAATACCTATACAAATACCGATAACACCATAGGTAGTGTGCGGAGCCTGCTCTAGATAATAAGTAATGAGGTCTTTAAGTTCTTTCATGACGGTCCGCTTATTAATGATGATTTCATCAATGTTTTTTTGCAAAATGATTGTTCCGTCTAAATAAGTAAGAATAGATGAGAGATAATTGTCACCTAAATCGATACTAAGGGATAATGCCGCTTTCTCATTAAACGTCACCATAATCGGTTTTCTTCCCCCGCTACTCTCACCAATCCCAATTTCTTTTACTAGGTCTTTTTCTAAAAGATTGTTAACAATAGATGATACGGTTGCTTTATTTAATCCGCACAGCTTGGAAATATCTGCTCGTGAAATTGTACCTTGTTGAATGATTATTTCAAGAACGAGATTCTCATTCATCTCACGAATGTAATATCTATCTGCCACCTTCATAATACTCCTCCAAAATGAAACGTTTTTTCTAAAGAATATCCGGTTTATATAATAAGTTTAATATCCAAACTAACTTTTGGCAATGAATTAACAAAAAAATGATAAATATTTCATAAAAACACCTTGTTAAATCTCGGTTTTGTTATTAATTTCTTATATTTAATAGGGAATTTATTAAAAAAATATCATGGTATCCTTATTTTATTGCAAAAAAACATTTATTTTTTTGTTGAAAGTAAACGCTTGCAAGTGAAAATAACGTGTGATAGAATTTTCTCGTAAAGTTAGTTTAATCAACGAACGAAGATGAGGCTGAAATACGGGGTTTAGATCTATTCTTTTTATTGATATTACTTGATTTCTACTCTAAAGCTAATACAAAAAGGGGGATTGGACATGAAGTTCTCTAATGGAAACTGGTTAAATAAGGAAGGTTATATCCTGCAATATCCAATGGAAGTATATGATGTTCGAAAAACAGAGAAGGACCTGACGATATATGCTCCTTTCGATCATATCGTTCACAGAGGAAAAACGTTAGATGGCGGTATGATGACCATTCAATTATCTTCACCAATAGAAGATGTGATTTGTGTGAAAATGTTTCATCACTTGGGGAGCAACAACAAGGGACCTCATTTTGAATTAAATAAAAAAGATGTATCGATCGAAATAGAAGAAACCGAAGATGACATAGTATTTTCCAGTGGCAGCCTGCATGCAAAGTTCAACAAAAAAGATGTATGGAATCTAGGATTTTATAATAATGAAAAGCAATTAACCTCTAGTGAAAGTAAAGCGATGAGTTATATATTAACCGATCAAAAAAATGCCCACATGCGCGAACAGCTGTCCATGGATGTTGGCGAATTGATTTACGGATTAGGGGAAAGATTCACTGCGTTTGTGAAAAATGGCCAAACCGTTGATATCTGGAATGAAGATGGAGGAACAGGCAGCGAACAGGCCTATAAGAATATTCCATTTTATATGAGCAATAAGGGGTATGGCGTCTTTGTGAACCATCCCGAAAAAGTATCCTTTGAGGTTGGTTCAGAAAAAGTATCTAAATTGCAGTTCAGTGTAGAAGGAGAATGTCTCGAATACTATATTATTAATGGTCCGACCATGAAAGATGTTTTGGGGAAATACACAACTTTGACTGGAAAACCGAGTCTGCCGCCTGCCTGGACATTTGGTTTATGGTTAAGTACGTCTTTTACAACAAATTACAATGAAGAAACAGTAAATAGTTTCATAGATGGAATGATTGAAAGAGATATTCCTTTAGATGTTTTCCATTTTGATTGTTTTTGGATGAAAGAATTTGAATGGTGCAACTTTGAGTGGGACAATCGTGTTTTCCCTAATCCAGAAACTATGTTAAAGAGATTAAAAGATAAAGGATTAAAAATTTGTTTATGGATTAATCCGTATATTGGTCAAAAGTCCCAGTTGTTTACAGAGGGAATGGAAAAAGGATACTTGTTGAAACGGCCAGATGGAAGCGTTTGGCAATGGGATAAATGGCAAGCTGGTCAAGGTATTGTCGATTTTACCAATCCGGATGCCTGCAGATGGTTTGAAGAAAAGTTAGAAGCGCTCATCGATATGGGGGTAGATTCCTTTAAAACAGATTTTGGCGAACGGATACCAACCGACGTCGTTTACTTTGATGGATCAGATCCTATGAAAATGCATAACTATTATACTTATTTATACAACGAAGTGGTTTTTAAATTATTAGAGCGTAAGTTTGGAAAAGATCAGGCAGCTGTATTTGCTCGTTCGGCTACAGTTGGCAGCCAAAAGTTTCCTGTTCATTGGGGTGGGGATTGCT
Organism: Metabacillus hrfriensis; assembly: GCF_030127205.1. Taxonomy (NCBI): domain Bacteria; kingdom Bacillati; phylum Bacillota; class Bacilli; order Caryophanales; family Bacillaceae; genus Metabacillus; species Metabacillus hrfriensis. The sequence goes on along the minus strand of NZ_CP126116.1, from coordinate 4,313,269 downwards.
GGTCTACATATCCATCTATGGCTGAATCCTTACGTGGCGGATTGTCATTCAGTTTATCCGGTTTTAGCTATTGGAGCCATGATATTTCTGGATTTGAACATGGCACGACTCCAGACTTATACAAGCGCTGGACGCAATTTGGTTTATTGTCCTCCCATAGCCGCTATCACGGAAATACAGAATACAAAGTGCCTTGGATTTACGATGATGAAGCGGTTGATGTAACAAGGGCCTTTACGAAATTAAAAAACAGCCTAATGCCATATTTATATCGGAATGCATGTGAATCAGCTCAAACCGGTGTACCGATGATGAGGCCAATGGTACTTGAATTTCCGGATGATGAAACATGTCATTATTTAGATAGACAATATATGTTTGGTGATTCACTATTGGTTGCACCAATTTTCAATGAAAAGGGAATTGTTAAATACTACCTTCCAGACGGTAAATGGACAAACTTCTTGACTAATGAAGCGATACAAGGAGAGAAGTGGCATACCGAGGAACACGGTTACATGAGCTTGCCGTTCATGGCAAGAGAAAACTCAATCATACCTGTTGGAGCTATCGATAGCAAAGCAGAATATGACTATGCAGATGGAGTGACTTTCCATGTGTTTGAATTAGCAGATGGAAAAGGAACTGCAGCAGATATTTATAACATTCATGGTGAAAAAGCAGGTAGTGTAACCGCAATCAAAGAAGGCAGCAAGATTTCGTTCAGAGCAAACAATATGCCTGATTCTTATAGTATTTTATTACGCAATGTTGAAAAAGTAGATTCAGTAAGTAATGGCAAAATGACTTATACAGAACAAGGAACTTTAATAACAACAAAAGATGAAGCCGTACAAATTTATTTGTCAGAATAATGATAATAATTAATAAAATAATTTCCATATACTAAAGGAGCGAAATTTAATGAAAAAAAGAACTGCATTATTATTAAGCAGTGTACTCAGTGTTTCGTTAGTAGCAACGGCATGTTCATCTTCAAATGTAACAAAAGGAGGGTCTGACGATAAAGTAGTAGTTGATGTTTTCAATATAAAAGTTGAAACAAAAAAACAGCTTGATGAATTAGTAGAAACATATGAAAGTCAAAATAAAAATGTTGATATCAATGTTACTACTGTTGGCGGCGGTCAGGATGCACCAGCAGCATTACAAGCAAAATTCTCTTCAGGTGATGAACCTTCCATTTTTATGATGGGCGGATTAAATGATGCGAAAAAGTGGCAAAAGACTTTATTGGATGTTTCAGAAACGGAAGCAGCAAAGCTTGCGATTGAAGGAACATTAGGGGGAGCAACCATTGATGGAGTTTCATATGGCTTGCCTTATAACATTGAAGGTTTTGGCTGGATGGTCAACAAGGAAATCTTCAAAAAGGCAGGAATTGAAGTTGAATCCATCCAATCATTTGCGGATTTCGAAAACGCAGTTAAAACAATTGATTCAAAAAAGAAAGAATTAGGAATTGATGCGGTATTTGCTTTCAGTGCCAAAGAAAACTGGGTTGTTTCTCAATACTCTAGTAATTTTATGTCATTAGCGTACGAAAATGATTTAAATGCGGCACTTGAAGCTGAAAAACCTTCATTTGAGTATGGTAATCAATTTAATCAATACACTGATTTAATGAACAAATATAACCTTCAGCCGATAGTATCCATCGATTATAGTACATCTGTGGAAGAAAAATTCGCTAATGGAAAAGTTGCAATTATTCATCAAGGGAACTGGATTATTCCGACTTTAGATGGTATTGATGAAACATTCTCTCAAGAGAAATTAGCTTTAGTCCCAATGTTCTTAAAAGATGGTGAACCAGGCACTGTTGCAGCAGGTCCTTCATGGTTCTGGGGCATCAACAAAAATGAAGATGAGAAAGTTGTTGAAGAATCAAAAAAATTCTTAGACTGGGTGTATACATCTAAGGAAGGAAAAAAATCATTAATAGAAGATTTTAAATATATTCCTGCATACAAAGGCAATGACGCAGATTCTATTAAAGATCCAGTTTCAAAAGTAATTTATCAGCATTTATCGGACGGAAACAACACAGTTTGGATTCATGGCAGCTATCCGAATGGCTGGTTCCAAAGCGGTCTTCATCCAGAATTCCAAAAATATCTAACTGGCGATATTACATGGGATGAGTTTACAAAATCAGCATCTAAATCTTGGGAAGAGCTGCGCAGCAACGAATAAATAATGAGGAAGACTTAAAAACCAAATGTGTCTGACCCCACAAAAACAATATTTATTGCTTTTAGGAACACTGGATATTGAGAGTGGAAGTCGGACCCTTTTTGATTCAGTCTCGTCTTAGGAGGTTCATTACAGTGAGTAATAAAAGCGTTTCCTATTGGGCCTTTCTATCACTGTGTCTAGCAGCTCTATTTATAGTTCTTGCTATGCCTTTGATTATGGGCATCTATTATTCATTTACTAATTGGGATGGAAATTATGTGGATAAATTTGTCGGTTTGGATAATTATAAACGTCTGCTGACAGATGAAGGATTTATGAATTCATTAGTTTTTACAGGAAAGTTTGCCGTTGCAGCTGTCATTGGCATTAACGTTATCGGATTAGCGTTAGCTTTGCTGGTTACCCAGAAATTTAAACTTAATACAGCGCTGCGTACGGCGTTTTTTATGCCAAACCTGATTGGCGGAATTATATTGGGTTTCATCTGGCAGTTTATTTTTATTAAATCATTTGAATCCATTTCCGGTATTACCGGATTCTCCTTCTTGTCCGGCTGGCTTTCAACGACAGAAACCGGATTCTGGGGTCTTGTCATTTTATATGTCTGGCAAATGGCTGGATATATAATGATTATCTACATTTCATTTTTAAATAATATCCCTGAAGAACTCTTAGAGGCAGCAGAGATTGATGGTGCTAATTCCTGGCAGCGTTTTTGGAGAATTAAATTTCCAATGCTGGCGCCAGCTTTTACAGTTAGCTTATTCTTGACCCTATCTGGGGCGTTTAAAGTATATGATCAGAATATGGCCTTAACAGCAGGCGGTCCATTCAATTCAACTGAAATGACGGCTATGAATATTTATAACACAGCATTCGGTATTCAAGACATGTCATATGCACAGGCGAAAGCTGTTGTATTCTTAATTATTATCGTCATCATTTCTATAGTGCAAATTTATATTACGAGAAAAAGGGAGGTAGAACTGTGAGAAGCAAAAAGGTTCTTCCAGCTGTCATTGGTATAGTCGGTGTTATAACGGCTTTAGTATGGCTTTATCCATTTTATCTCGTGCTGGTTAACTCCTTAAAGGCAAAGAAAGAGATTTTTGTCAATACTTTAGGCATTCCTCAACAACCAGTTATCGATAACTATTTAGAAGCTTTCGTTGAATTGGATTTCGTAAGAAGTATGATGAATTCCGTCATTATTACCGTTGTAAGCGTATTTGTCTTAGTAGTTTGCGCCTCAATGGCTGCCTACGCTCTATCTCGTAATAATAGTAAAGTAAGTTCATTTATTTATTTCCTTTTTGCAGTGGCAATGCTGATTCCATTCCAAGCGATCATGATTCCGCTTATGACGAGTTTTGGCAGTGTTGGTATGCTGAATCGCGTAGGCCTAGTGTTCATGTATTTAGGATTAGGCAGCAGTATGGCAATCTTTTTATACTACGGCGCACTTAGGTCGATCCCAAAATCCTTGGATGAGGCTGCGACTATTGATGGCTGCAATAAATTGCAAATCTATTGGTATATTATCTTGCCTATGTTAAAACCAACGACTGTTACGGTCATTGTTCTTAATTCTATCTGGTTCTGGAATGATTACTTGTTGCCGTCACTTGTTATTAATAAAGAAGGGATGTATACCATTCCTTTGAAAATGTTCTATTTTTTTGGAGAGTTTTCAAAACAATGGCACTTAGCACTTGCAGCATTATTGATTGCTATTCTTCCTGTCATCATCCTATACATGTTCCTGCAGAAGCATATTATTAAAGGTGTTTCGGATGGTGCTGTTAAATAGTGAAGAGATGTTATGGTTGAGCAATTTATTTTGAAAAGTGCAATTAAAGGATAATGGAGGAATAGAGATATGAGTTATTTCCAAAACATAAATAAAATTAAATTTGAAGGAAAAGAGTCAAAAAATCCTTTTGCATTCAAGCATTATAATCCGCAGGAAATTGTTTCAGGTAAAACAATGAAGGAGCATTTGCGCTTTGCCGTAGCCTACTGGCATACTTTTACTGCGAATGGATCGGATCCATTCGGTGCGGGCACTATGATTCGCCCGTGGGATGGCGGAAGTGCGATGGATGTTGCTAAAAAACGTGCAGAAGCAGCATTTGAGTTATTTGAAAAGTTAGATGTACCTTACTTCTGCTTCCATGATCGCGATATCGCGCCTGAAGGAGACACATTGCAGGAAACAAACTCAAACTTAGATCAAATTGTTGCGATGTTCAAAGATTACATGAAAACAAACAATATAAAGTTATTATGGAACACAGCTAACATGTTTACCAATCCGCGGTTTGTTCACGGGGCAGCCACATCGTCCAACGCAGATGTTTATGCCTATGCAGCAGCACAAGTGAAAAAAGGATTAGAAACAGCAAAGGAATTAAGATCTGAAAACTATGTGTTCTGGGGCGGCCGTGAAGGCTACGAATCTCTATATAATACTGATCTGAAGTTAGAGATGGACAACCTGGCTAAGTTTTACCATATGGCCATTGACTACGCGAAAGAGATTGGCTACACTGGCCAATTTTTAATCGAGCCAAAACCAAAAGAACCAACAAAGCATCAGTACGATTATGATGCGGCTACCACGATTGCATTTTTACAAAAATATGATTTACACCATGATTTTAAATTAAATCTAGAAGCAAACCATGCTACATTGGCTGGACATACATTTGAACATGAATTACGAGTGGCAAGAGTTAACGGTATGTTAGGGTCCATTGATGCTAACCAGGGCGACTTATTGCTGGGATGGGATACAGATGAATTTCCGACAGATTTATATGCTGTTACTCTATCAATGTATGAAATTCTTGAAAATGGCGGATTACATACCGGAGGCGTTAATTTCGACGCTAAAGTACGTCGTTCTTCCTTCGAAGCAGAAGATTTGTTCTTGGCACATATTGCAGGAATGGATACATTTGCAAGAGGATTGAAGATTGCTGCAAGATTAAAAGAAGAAAGATTCTTTGATAATCTAATTGATAAGCGCTATGCGTCCTTCAAAGAAGGTATTGGCTTAGACATTGTAAACGGAAAGGCAGACTTCAAAGCTTTAGAAACGTATACAATGCAGAACAAAAATATTAAAAATGCTTCCGACCGAATAGAGCATGTTAAAGCAGCGTTAAATGAGTATATTTTCTAAAAAACAGATTAGAAGAAGCGCCTTCTACAAATGGACAGTTTCCCTGTTTGTTGTCAGGAGGCGCTTTTCATATTTTGGGGGTAACTTAAATGGAATACGTACTTGGAATTGATCTAGGAACAAGCTCTGTAAAAGTGGTATTGGTAGACGAAAAAGGTTCAGTTTCAGGAGAAGCAGTACGAGAGTATGAACTATTTCAGCCGAAGGCAGGTTACAGTGAACAAAATCCGGAAGATTGGGTAACGCAAACTCTCAGTGCTGTAGCGGAATTAACCGAAAAGGTATCGATTTCTCCTCAATCAGTAAAAGGAATAAGTTTTTCGGGGCAAATGCATGGGTTAGTGCTAGTAGGCGATAAGGGTCATTCAATACGGCCGGCTATTTTATGGAATGATACAAGAACAACTTCGCAATGTCAGGAAATCGTTGATGTTTTAGGGAACCGGCTGTTAGATATCACGAAAAATAAGTCATTAGAAGGGTTTACATTGCCAAAATTATTGTGGGTAAAGCAGCATGAACCTGAGATTTATGAAAAGGCCATTGCATTTGTTTTGCCAAAGGATTATGTTCGCTATCGTCTCACAGGCGCACTGCATATGGAGTACTCAGATGCTGCAGGAACACTGTTATTAGATGTAACAAACAAAGAGTGGAGCGAGGAAATATGCAGTGCCTTTTCCATTTCTGCCGCTCTTTGTCCAGAGCTTGTATCCTCTTTTGACTGTGTAGGGACTCTTCTTCCGGAAATGGCGAGTTCAATGGGGCTTGCCGAAGAAACAAAGGTGTTTGCTGGCGGAGCAGATAATGCATGCGGTGCCCTTGGTGCGGGCATTGTGAATGATGGGGCTGCACTTTGCAGTATAGGAACTTCTGGGGTCCTTCTGTCATACGAAGAGAAAAAAGAGCAGGATTTCCGCGGCATCCTGCACTTTTTCAACCATGCCAAGCCGAATAGTTATTACCTTATGGGAGTAACATTGGCAGCAGGATATAGCTTAAGCTGGTTTAAGAATACCTTCGCAAAGGAAAAGAAGTTTGAAGAAATGCTTCAAGGTGTGTCTTCTGTTCCAATTGGCTCAAATGGTCTTCTATTTACACCTTATTTAGCAGGAGAACGAACCCCTTACGCAGATTCCAATATTCGTGCCAGCTTTATCGGAATGGATGGTTCACATTCCTTCGATCACTTCGCTCGTGCCGTACTTGAGGGAATTACGTTCTCTTTACATGATTCACTGGAGTTGATGAGAACCACAGGCAAGAAAGAAATTAATAAAATCATCTCCATAGGAGGAGGGGCGAAAAGTGAACTATGGCTGCAAATGCAGGCAGATATTTTTAATGCAACGATTGTTAAATTAACAAGCGAGCAGGGGCCTGCTCTTGGAGCTGCCATAATTGCAGCAGTGGGCTGCGGCTGGTTCGATACTATTGAAGATTGTACAGAAACATTTATTCAGTATGAAAAAGAATTCAGCCCAATCCCTGAAAACGTGATCGTATATGAAGAAATATACCAGATATATAAAGACATATATCAACAAACAAAAGAACTGAATCAACGATTGCATGTATTCAGGTAAAAAGAGAGGCGCCAGGTCCCATCCTTATATTGGATGGAACCTGGCGCCTCTCTGTCACAAATAGTATACAACTGGGGAAGGGCAGGTTAAGAGAACAGCTTCCATAACCGTAACGTTTGACTGTACAGTTAAAAAAAAGGTATGATAGGAGTAATCTTTTTTTATTGGGGTGATAAGATGGGGCATTGTATCGAATTGGCGAACTAGCAAAATTAGCAAACGTATCAAAGAGAACAATTGATTACTATACTCAAATTGGGCTGCTCCATGTAGATAAGACATCTAAGTCCAACTATCGCCTCTATTCTGAACAGGCACTTAACGACATTCAGTTTATTGAGGAATGCAAGTTATTCAATATGTGTCTGCAGGATATTAAAGAAAGACTGGAACTTAAGAGAAGTCAAACCAATGAAGAAGATAAGCTAATCAAACAAGCCGAAATACTGGCTAAGCATATGAAACAGCTCGAACATGAAATAAAAGAGCTGAAACCAATTTTTGATAAAATGAATGGGGAAAATCAGGAAATCATAGCAAGCCGCATCTCTCCGCAGAGCATGGCGCTTATGCAATCATTAATGATTCTGCTTCATTGATTTTATAGTTTACGGATATTTTAAACTGATAACTTACTATTTTAGGAGGTGACTCCTTATTCTCTATTAGGGAATAAGGGTGTTTTGGACATAGTTAACTTGTTATTCGTGGCGATTTTAATTGCTTTAACAGCTTTTTTCGTTGCATCAGAATTTGCGATTGTCAAAATCCGCAGTTCACGATTGGATCAATTGATTGCAGAAGGTAAAAAAGGGGCAGTGGCTGCAAAAAAAGTAACAACTCATTTAGATGAATACTTATCAGCGTGTCAGCTAGGAATCACGGTAACAGCCTTAGGTCTTGGGTGGTTGGGGGAGCCAACAGTGGAACGTCTTCTCAGACCGGTATTCGATAACTTTGAAATTAACGAATCGGTTTCCCATATTATAACTTTCGGTATTGCATTCGCATCTGTTACGTTCTTGCACGTTGTTATTGGAGAGCTTGCTCCTAAAACAGTAGCGATCCAAAAAGCAGAGGCTGTGACACTTTTATTTGCAGCTCCATTGATTTGGTTCTACCGTATTATGTTCCCATTCATTTGGGTGCTAAATGGTTCTGCCCGCGTAGTAACAGGTCTTTTTGGACTAAAGCCTGCATCTGAGCATGAGCTTGCTCATACTGAGGAAGAGCTTCGCATTATTCTTTCAGAAAGTTATGAGAGCGGAGAAATCAACCAATCTGAATTAAAGTATATGAACAAAATTTTCGAATTTGATGATCGTGTAGCAAAAGAAATTATGGTGCCTCGAACTGAAATTGTAGCTGCTTCAGTAGAGAAATCGTTTCAAGACAACCTTGAGACAATGAGTATGGAAAAATATACTCGCTATCCGGTTGTAAACGGAGACAAAGATCACGTCCTTGGTATGATTAATCTCAAGGAGATCTTCACTGACATTTTTTCATTATCCGAAGAAGAACGCAAAAAGAGCACGATTGATAAGTATATCCGCCCTGTTATTCAAGTCATCGAATCGATTCCAATTCATGATTTATTAATAAAGATGCAAAAAGAACGCGTTCATATGGCGATTCTCGTAGATGAATACGGCGGAACGGCCGGACTTGTAACAGTTGAAGATATTATCGAGGAAATTGTTGGAGAGATCCGTGATGAATTTGACCAGGATGAGGTTCCTGAGGTTCAGAAGAAAGGCGAAGGCCATTACTTGCTGGACGGAAAGGTCCTTATCTATGAAGTGAATAATCTGCTCGGTCTAGATATCGATGATACGGATGTAGACACGATCGGCGGATGGATGCTGACAGAAAATATCGACATCCAGCAAGGAGAAAGCATCATTTTAGATGGCTATGAGTTTTTTGCAAAAGAAATGGAAGGCCACTTGATTAGAGTAATAGAAATCTTTAAGCTTGAAAAAGCTGTAGAAGAACTTGTTGCTGAAGAAAATTAATCTGTTTATTATGAAAGCTATGCTCAGTGCATAGCTTTTTCTTTAAATTCAGGAAAAGATTACCAAGATGCTTCATTCAGCTCTGAATGGGTTAAGCTTCATCAAATCTTAATTTGACACTCTTTCATTCTCATAGTACGTTTGAAACAGGCATAATGAAGCAGAGGAGGATGTAACCTGAATAAGTCAAAGGTTCATTTTTGGACGATTGAAATTTTGCTGCTGCTGTTAATTTTTTACGTAAGTACGAAGGTTTCGTTTTTATTTCAGCCGCTGATTGTTTTTGCATCTACGCTGTTCTTCCCGATTTTGATTGCCGGTATCCTGTTTTTTATTTTCAGCCCTGTGGTTAAGCTGTTAGAAAAAAACAAAGTGCCAAGAACACTTGCAATCCTTATCTTGTATCTCATCTTTATCGGATTGATCTTGCTGCTTTTATCTACAGTCGGACCGGTTGTTTCTCAGCAGTTCACAGACTTGTTTAAAAATTTCCCCAGATACATAACTGAAATCAGGCAGTTCATCATGAACCTGTCTGAGTCCCGCTGGTTTACATGGGTGATGACACAAGAATATGTTTCAATTGAGGAAACGATCGACAAAATGGAAAAATCATTGGGCAATCTGACGACAACGCTGCCGGAAAGCATTACATCATCTGTAACAAAGGTTCTGGGTTTTGTTACAAATATTACCCTTATCGTCATCACGGTTCCATTCATTTTATTCTACATGCTGAAAGACGGGCATAAGTTTCCCGTCACAGCAGTCAAAATTCTGCCTGCAGCGTATAGACGTGAAGGCATTAAAATTTTTGAAGACCTTTATAAGACACTTGCCGCATATATACAGGGCCAGCTGCTTGTTTCTCTCTTTGTCGGGACAGGCTGCTTTATCGGATATACGCTGATTGGACTTGACTATGCGCTCATACTCGGGATAATTGTAGCTGTTGCAAACATCATCCCTTATTTAGGACCATTTATCGGCGCTGCACCTGCAGTGGTGATTGCTCTCCTCGATTCACCGACTAAAGCTTTGATCGCTGCAGTTGTTGTAACCGTTGTTCAGCAGATTGACGGAAATATTCTTTCACCACTAATTATCGGCAAGAGATTAAACACACACCCGCTCACCATCATTCTCCTGCTGATTGGCGCAGGCAGCTTTGGCGGTATTTTAGGAATGATTTTAGCTGTGCCGACATATGCGGTACTAAAAGCTGTTCTTTTACACGTCATCAGGCTGGTGAAATTAAGAAATAGGTATAAGCAGGAGACAGATAACCGAAAAAATAACAGAGATGAAAACGATAGAAAGCCGCCGGTGTAACTGGCGGCTTTTCTATTGTTCATTTGCCCCCTCTGTGATTGTCCTGCTGAGATTATTTCAGTTATCTTATTATTCATTCTATAACGTATAAGCAATCAGCCTTTGGCTGTATGAACCACATTATTATTTTACAGGTCCTTTATTATAAGAAACCCAAGAGCCCTTTTCGGCATAGTCTAATAAAAAATAAAGGAGGAGATTATATGCCGGCTTTTGTTGGTCCCATTATTATTGAATCAAGCACCGGTGCTGTTAGTGCCGGGGATGTCTTTGCCCTCTCGCCAAAAAGCACAAGTAAATTCTCTGTTGGTTCGGGTACACTCAATACAGGAGACTTCACGGTGATTACAGATGAAAAAAGCATTACAAATTTTTATGATTTTGACATTATCGATCAGCCAACTATTTTCAATGGCTAAACGAATGACCCTTTCTTATCCTGAGAGAGGGTTTTCTTTTTGCTTGAAAAAGGGTATTAAAACCTATGAATTCAATGAATGAAGAGGTGTAGGGATGACAACGATCAATGAGATTGCAAAGCTTTCCAAGGTGTCTGCTGCTGCAGCATATGAAGTGCTCCATGAAAATGCTGAATCAACGGTCTCTGAAGAAACGAAATCGAGAATTTTTCAGGCCGCAGAAACATTAAACTACCGATTAACAGAGATGCAAATGTCTTCGGCCAGTAACAACTGCATCCATATTGCACTTGCCATTTTAGATGCTGCGGGCGGAGAACTGGAAAATCCTTTTTTTATCGCACTAAGGAAGCATGTTGAGCAGGCATGCCTCCTAAATAACGTACATATTAAAGAGACCATCCGCTATGAAAATATCAATTCGACTAATAAAATGGAGCCTTTGGATGGGATCATTGTCATAGGCCGTTTACAGAAAAACGATATGGAAAAGCTGAAAAAGGTTTCAAAGAATATCGTGTTTGTTACAGATTGGACTGCAGATTCCACTGCAGATATCGTAAGTATAGATCTTGCTCAAATGACAGAGCTCGTTATTTCACATCTAAAAGATATGGGACATGAACGAATTGGATACATAGGCGCTTCTAATTGGGGGCAGACAATGAAAGAGCAGCTAGAAAAAGCGAATCTTTTGTCAGAAGAGCATATTTACCTGACAGAACCGTACGGAACGGAAGGATACAGGATTCTAAAGGAAGCTGCTTCAAACAGAAAGCTTGCTGATGCCTATATCATTCAAAGCAGTGTCATGTCCCTTGCCGCTATCATGGCGCTGCGCGAGGAAAATGTAAAGATACCAGAGGATGTCTCAATTGTCAGTTTTTATGATGTTCCTGAAGCTCATTACTTTGCCCCTTCCTTGACTGCCATTCATGTATCATCAGCTGAGATAGCAAAAATCGCATTGAAGCTATTACAAGAGCAAGTAATTGAGCATAGAGATACGCCACTTAAAGTACTGGTTCCATCCACACTGAAAATGAGAGAATCAACATCAACAAAACAATAGGAAACATTGCTGAAGAGAGAGAACTTTCTTCAGTTTTTTTATGTCTAAAACGAATGAAAAAGGAATTCTTGATAGAAAGTTAAAACTATTCTATCATTGAGACAACTATTCTCATAAAAGGAGAAACCATATGCATTCTTATATCGAAAAGCGGGATGGTGTCTTTCCATCTGTTTGTTCATTGGATTGTCCTGATCAATGCGGACTTCTTGTCCATAAGAAAGCCGGCAGAATCATAAAAGTGGAAGGGGATCCGGAGCATCCCGTTACAAAAGGCAGCATTTGCAATAAAGTGCGGCACATGGCTGAACGCATCTATGATGAGAAGAGGCTGCAATATCCTTTAAAAAGGACAGGGAAAAAGGGCTTAAAACAATTTGAGCGGATCAGCTGGAACGAAGCCCTTGGGACTATTACTTCTAAATGGAAAACACTTATTGAAACGGATGGGCCGGAAAGCATTCTTCCATACAGTTTCTATGGAAATATGGGTAATTTGAATGCTGAGGGAATGGATCGCCGTTTCTTTCATAAGCTCGGCGCTAGCAGACTTGATCAGACAATTTGCCAAATTGCGGGTTCAACAGGCTACAAGTATACAATGGGAGGAAGCTTTGGGATCGATCCAGAGGATACTGTACATACTAAGCTGTTTATTATGTGGGGCATTAATGCGGTCAGCACAAATATGCATCAAGTGGCACTTGCTCAAAAGGCGCGTAAAAATGGGGCCAAAATCATCGTCATTGATGTTCACAAAAATCAGACTGGGAGACTTGCAGACTGGTTTATTCCGATTCTTCCGGGAACGGACGGTGCCCTCGCGCTTGGAATCATGCATATCTTGTTTAAGGAAAACATGGAGGACATTGATTTCCTTGAAAACTACACAGTTGGACACGAAGAACTGAGAAGTCATGTAGTTCAATATGATCCGAATACAGTATCAGAAATAACAGGAGTTCCAGCAGATGACCTATTAAAACTGGCTAGAATGTACGGCCAAACATCACCATCCTGTATTCGAATCGGCAATGGCCTGCAGCATCATGATAATGGCGGCATGTGCATTAGGACTATTGCCTGTCTTCCAGCTCTGACCGGCCAGTGGCTGAATAAAGGAGGGGGTGCTATTAAAGGCAATTCAGGATATTTGGCATTTAATACAGATGCTCTGCAGCGCCCTGACCTCCTCCAGAAAAAACAGACCAGAATCATCAATATGAACTTAATTGGCGAAGAGCTTCTAAATGCCGATCCGGCGATAAAGTCCATGTTTGTATATGGAAGCAATCCTGCAGTCGTCGCTCCAGAGGCTAATAAAGTGAAAATGGGATTAGAGCGGGAAGATTTATTTCTGGTGGTCCATGATTTGTTTTTAACCGAGACTGCGGCATATGCTGATATCGTCCTCCCTGCAGCATCAGCCTTTGAGAATACAGATTTTTATACGTCATACTGGCATCATTATCTTCACTTGCAGGAGCCGGTAGTTGAAGCATATGGAGAGTCAAAATCAAACGTCGAAGTGTTCAGGCTTTTAGCGGAAGGAATGGGATTTACAGAACAGGCATTTAAAGATTCAGATGAAGAGATGATTGATCAGGCGCTGAACAATCCTCAAAATCCGTATATGGATAAGATCACTTTTCAGGATTTGAAGAAGAAGAAATATGTGAAAGCAAATGTAAAACCGCTATTTCCGGGAAGACTTAACACTCCAAGCGGGAAAATAGAGCTTTACTCACGTGTCATGGAGAAAGCAGGATATCAGCCTTTGCCGACATTTTCACCGCTCGTCAAAGAAAGCGATTTGCCTTTCCTCTTTGTCCCTGGTCCAAATCATAACTTTTTAAACTCCACGTTTTCAAACAATGAAAAACATAAATTCCTTGAAAAAGCTCCTAAGCTGCATATGAATAGTAAGGACGCCAGGATGCTTCGTTTGGAAAGTGGAGATATGGCTGTCGTTTGGAATGCCCGGGGTGAATGTGAGCTGACAGTTTCAGTTGGAGAGAACGTATTGCCGGGTGTAGTCGTCAGCCAAGGATTATGGTCAGATGAACCCGGGAAAAAACAGCTCGTGAACTCACTTACGCCAGACCGGATATCAGATATGGGCGGGGGTGCAACCTTTTTTTCAGGAAGAGTTGGCGTTAGAAAAAAAGAAAGATCTCATTCCTGAGGTCTTTCTTTCGTTTGATCTAAAAAGTCTTTGACTCTTTCCATGTATTTTTCTCGTGCATAACCGCTGTATAAATTTTTTGCAAGGCGGATCGGGTCTCCAAAAAAGTATCTTTCATAGTGAGTTTGTCTCGTGCCGAAAGAGCTCATCGTCAGTTCCCATACTAATCGAAACAGCTTTGTTTTTGCTTTTGCATCAAGTGAAGCTCCCTGCAGATACTGCTCAACGTGCCTGCCGATAGGGGAAGTGAAATCCTCCTCTGATGGCAGAACCATTAAACCGCCTGCCCCGATCTGCTGCAGAAGACCAATGTAGTGAGGGTAAAGCTTTGAAAACAGATTGATGGCTGCGTATAACGGATGAGAGCTTGGAGTCATCGTTCCGAAGGCATCTATCTTGGCCTCTGCTTCTGATTTAAGCAGGAGTGCGTGCATGCTCTCAAGACCTAATATCATTTCAGACAGTTTCAGCTGGATATGTTCATACTCAGATACATCCATAGAATTGATCAATAATTGAGAAAGTCCGATTAAAAATTGCATCTTCACTGTCTGTCGTGTGACAACCTGATGAAGGGCATGCGAAATAAACCCGCTTTTGTTAAATAAGTTAAAGGCAATATCCTGTCTATGGTAAAAAAACACGCGATCCCATGGAACCAGAACATTTTCAAAGACGAGAAGCGTATCCATTTCATCGAAGCGTGAGGATAGCGGATAGTTAAAAGCAGATTCACCAGCATGAAACGGTTCGCGGCAGATAAATTTCAGTCCAGGCGTATTTGCCGGAATGCTGAAGGCAAATGCATAATCGTCGCCCAGATTATTGCCGCCAGAAGGGAAAATCAGCACTTCATCCGTCATTCCGCCTTCTGTTGCAAGCAATCTGGCTCCTTTAATAACCAGTCCGTCTGCAGTCTTTTTCATCACTTTTGCTGCGACCGGCTGCCTGGATGTTTCAAAATAATAGGACGAACGATTTACCTGCGGATTAATAAAGCTGTGTGTAAAAGATAAATCCTGTTCAAGCGCAGTTTCGTACATGTTCCGAAGGTTTTTCGAAAACTCTTCATCCTGAGCGCCGACAATGGCAGATGCAGCTGATAAAGACATTAATGCCGTATTCATATAGTCAGGACTCCGCCCCATCATCCCGCATGTTGCATTCGCCCAGTATTCAATCATTTTTCTTCTTTTCTGTAAATCTTCTTTTGTCTTTGGCTCTAGATAGGACATTCCTACACGATTTTGCGTAAATGGGGAAGGGAATGTCATAAAGCTGATATTCTCTTTTTCGACCTGCAAATCATAAAGAGATGCTTTTGTTTGCATAGCCCCTTTATAAACGGGATGCATCATAAGATCTTCTGTAATGGCTTGGCCCTTTAACCAAACATTAGGCTTTAATGCTTTCATGCGCTGCAGATATTCTATCCCTGAAATGGCCGGCATTCTTTTCCTCCTTGCGGTCTATTGATCTGGCTCTTTTCTAATGAACGGTTAAGCCTGATTTGTAAACAGGCAGAGATCGTAAGGGATGTGAGAAAACAGCCTTTGATTTAAACACTATATGCTGCCGAAGAAGTACAGGTGAAACTTGACAAGGAAATCCCCTAAGGGAATGCAGAAAAATAATGAAATGTTTATAGAGGATATCATAAGAAAAAAAAGAATTATAGTTAATGTAAGCGTTTCCTTTTTTTCTGCAGTTATAGAAAACAAAGAGAAGGGTAAAATGCATAGTAAGGAAGATTCGGAGGGAGAGCTGATCATGAAAGATGCTAACTTTTTCAAAGGAATGATCTGGGCAACCATTCTTAGTGTTCCATTATGGGTATCCTTCTTCGGGTGGATTAAAATTATTTTATCATATACTGATTGGTAAACAATCGTATCATTTTATGTCAGCTTTCTGCTCTGATAGACTTATCCTATAATGGACTTTAGACAAGGAGAATGACATCATGTCAGACGATCAGATCGATTTATATATCAAGCAGGGAATTTACGGAACGTTTGAAACGAAGCCGGAAGAGAGAAATGTTTACCTCGGCACATTAAGAGAAAGAATATATGTGGCTCTCACCATTGGACAAGTGAGACAAAATAAAATATACAGTGAAGTGCTTGCCTCATTGGAAACAAGAAAGAACCAAACACTCTTTTTAAATGGAACAATAGATTATGGAGCCTTGTCTAAATATATCAAGGCTGCAAATAAAGAGAAAATCCCATTTACCATTGTAAGCGATCAAAACGACACAAAAATAGGATTAATCGTTGCTTCTGATCATGCGATTGATCATAAAGATATTTATGTGAGAGATAAAATATTTGAACAGACTTTTAAATAAACACAGGGGAGCCTGTGTTTTTTTAAATTCTATATATGATATAAAAAATCAGAATCCAAATTGGAATCGATAGGATAACTCCGTAAAAACAGCCTTTTGCAAATGCCTGATCTTCCCTCATCACATACCCCGCGATTTCTGTCTTATGATTAATATATCTCTTGATGCCGTTATTAATCAATGAATCCTTTGTCTTAAATTGTCGATTAATCTTTAATTTGCTGCCTGTAATAGGATTCATGAACCACCTCACGAAGGTGGTTTTTTTAATTTAAAGCTTTTTTAAAATAAACAGCGGGCTAATAGTGGGATATGGATTAAAAACTAGCATCAATTAGCATAGCTTTACAACAAAGTTATTAGTAAATTTAGATTATTGTGATAATGGTTAATATGTTATATATTTATTTTGCTTATAGATTAAAGTTATAAAACACTAACATTTTGAGAGGGGAAAAGAAATGAAAATCGGTAAAGCGTTTGGAGCTGCAGTATTAAGTTTATCAATGAGTCTTTCAATGTTTGGGACAGCCGCTTTTGCAAGTGAGCAGGTAAAAACAGATGTGAAACAGGAATCAATTCGTGTAGTAATCAAGGGAACTGATGCAGAAATGGGTAAAGTGAAGAAAAGTCATCAGGTCCGGCGCGATTTTGGGAAAGATGGATTTACAGCAACCGTTACACAGAAACAATTAGAAGCACTGCAGAAGAACAGCAAAATCAAGGTTGAAAAAGTTCCGACTTTTAAAGTAGCTGCCGGAAAGCCGATTCAGACAATGGCCCTTCCAAGCACAAGAACCCCATGGGGAATTAAAGCCATTTATAATAACAGCTCGCTGACATCAACTAGTGGAGGTGACGGCATTAAAATAGCTGTTCTTGATACCGGAGTTCAGACAAGCCATATTGATTTGTCGCAAAATGCTGAGCAGTGCAAAGATTTTACAGTTGGGACAACTTATACTAATAATTCATGCACAGACCGCAATGGACATGGAACACATGTTGCAGGAACGGCACTTGCAAATGGCGGTTCTGATGGACAGGGAATCTACGGTGTGGCACCTCAATCTGAGCTTTGGGCATACAAAGTACTGACAGACAGCGGTTCTGGCTACTCAGATGATATTGCAGCTGCTATCAGACATGCTGCAGATGAAGGAACACGGACTGGTTCTAAAGTCATCATCTCAATGTCTCTTGGGTCAAGCAGTAAAGATAGTTTAATTGCAAGTGCAGTAGACTATGCTTATGGCAAAGGTGCATTGGTTATCGCAGCAGCCGGAAACTCAGGATCAGGCAATAATACGATTGGATATCCTGGCGCTCTAGTAAATGCTGTTGCTGTTGCGGCTCTTGAAAATGTTCAGCAAAATGGAACATACCGTGTGGCAAACTTCTCTTCACGCGGTAACTCGGCAACAGATGGAGACTATATTATTGGAGAGCGTGATATTGAAGTCTCAGCTCCTGGTGCTGCTATTGAATCAACTTGGATCAACAGCGGTTACAACACGATCAGCGGTACATCTATGGCAACTCCTCACGTATCTGGGCTTGCTGCGAAAATCTGGTCTTCTAATAAAGGCCAAAGCAACGTTCAAGTTCGTGCAGAGCTGCAGCGCCGTGCAAAGCTGTATGATATAAAAGGCGGCATTGGTGCGGCAACAGGTGATGACCACGCATCAGGCTTTGGATTTGCAAGAGTTCAATAATAAGAGAGAAAAAGAGCTTCCCCATTTGAATCGGGAAAGCTCTTTTGCTATTTCGTCATACTATATTTGGTTCAAATCTTTGAAAATATGTTTTAATAGATAGATATAGAGTGAAGCCATATATCTTCAGAAGTTTATTTAAAGCAGCTGTTAACTATATTGGTTGGCTTTAATAATTCTTGGCCATTCTTCGTCAGCAGTGTGGATATTTTGCTCAGCTTTAGAGCATCCAGTTAAGAGGATTGCCGTACCAAGTGCAAGTAATAAAAGATGTTTTCTGATTTTTTTCATCTCATAGCCTCCATTAGTTCTTTTATTTTAACATTTTAGAAATAAGTAACATTTTGTTATAATTATCTGACAATTCAAATATATACAATTATTCAATTTCTTGTCAATACATATTCAAATTTTTATCAGGAGGCGCCGTATGAATACCGTTGGAATGAAATTAAGACAGCTGAGGAAAAAACAAAAATTGACTCAGAGCGAGCTGGCAATTGGAATAGTGAACCGCAGCTACATCAGCCAGCTTGAAAAAGGAATGGTCCAGCCTTCTTATAAACTGCTGTTGAAATTCAGCGAAAGACTGAAATGTGATATTCACGATTTTTTCGAAGAAGAGGATAAATCACTTCTGTCTTTTGATATAAAAAAAGCTCTTTCCAGTTTGGAATATGCAGTGATAAATGATGACTTTGCAGATGCTGTTGAACATTTAAACGACTTAGAAAAAAATCTTGAATCATTGAACCAAAATGATCTTGCTCTCTATTATTTTTGCCAGGGAAGGATTCTGCAGCGGGTAAAGCTTCAAATGGACGAGGCCATTGCAGCTTATGAAAAAAGCTACGAATTATTCTGCAGCCTGCAATATTCTGAAGAGAGACTCAGAACCAGCAATTATTTGACGACCTTGCTCATTAACCAGGATCAGTTATCAAAGGCATTTTCTTATTTAAATGAGGCTTATGACGACTCAATTGCTTTCAAGGCTTCAGGTGTAGAAAAAATATCTTTACTGAATAACCTTGGTCTTGCACATGCAAAAAAAGGAGAATTTTATTCTGCGATCCGCTTTTTGAAACAGGCACTGGCTATCAGCAGCAAAACATCCATTTACTATCAAACAGGTGTTATATACATGGTGCTTGGCTTGTGCTATAGACGAATGAATGAGTATGAGAACGCGAGTGCGGCCTACGCAAAAGCTTTGCTGTTTTTCGAAGGGACAGACGATCCGCTGAATTTGGCGGGCACATATACCAACTTAGGTATTCTCAGCAGATATTTATTGGATGCTGACAGTGCGATGTCCTATCTTCAATCTGCACATGAAATTTACAAACGGGAAGGTGATGTAAAAGGAATATTAAATACGCTGTATGAGCTGGCCGTTACCTATTATGAGGCAGGACAGGATGATGAAGTACTAAGACTTTATGAAACGTTCCTGGAAGTTTATTTAAGTGATTTCAGCGATTTTAAATATAAATTTCTGCATTTAATCGGAGATTTGCATCACCGGAAAAATCAACAGGAAGAAGCTCTGAAGTTCTATTATGAGATCCTGAATCATTCTGTCCTGGTTGGAGATTCCTCTATCGTAAAAGAGGTCCTGAAAAAAATAGCTGAAATAGCCTATATTACCAAAAATGAAAAAACACTTTTCTATGTTGTAGAAAAATACTTAAAGCTGTAAAACACAAGTTGCTCTCCCCTGAGGAAATTCATGAATGCTATATGGAAGCTGTTCTTTGGTCAAATCATCTTTTAACCCATGATGAAATTGCACATACGAGCTGACAAGAGCCGGCAGGATTCAAATTCAGCTATTTTGAACCTGAGCGCATTCAGTTAGAATGATAAGGAAAGGAGAATGATTATGCAGAGAATACAACTTACTGAAGATCTATCATTTTCAAGAATCATTCATGGATTATGGCGTCTTTCTGACTGGAACATGTCAAATGAAGAAGTGCTTAAATTAATAGAGGATTGCTTAGAGGCTGGCATTACAACTTTTGATCACGCGGATATTTACGGAAATTACACATGCGAAAAAAAATTTGGGGATGCACTTGCACTAAAGCCAGAGCTCAGAAAGCAAATGGAGATTGTCACGAAATGCGGCATTAAACTTGTCTCAGACAATCGCCCTGAACACAGTATTAAATCATATGATACAAGCAAAGAGCATATTTTGGCTTCTGTCAATAAGTCCCTTGAAAACTTTCAGACTGATTACATAGATGTTCTGCTTATACACCGTCCGGATCCTTATATGGATCCAGTACAAGTTGCAGAGGCGTTTACACAACTTAAAAATGAAGGCAAAGCCCGCTATTTTGGTGTGTCGAATTTTAAACGCTCACAGTTTAAAATGCTTCAATCATACTTGGGCTTCCCGCTGATTACGAATCAGATTGAGCTTTCTGCCTACAATCTTGAGAACTTCGAAGATGGCACGCTAGACTTATGCCAGGAAGAAAGAATAGCGCCGATGGCATGGTCTCCGCTTGCTGGAGGATCTATTTTCTCTGCTGATGACGAGAGAGCTAAGAGCCTGCGTGATAAACTTGAGAAAATCGCTCTCGAAATCGGTGCAAAAGGGATTGATGAAGTCCTTTATGCATGGCTGATCAGCCATCCCGCAAACATTATGCCGATTGTCGGTTCAGGTAAAATGAGCCGCATCGAGTCCGCTATTTGCTCACTTGATTTAACATTAACACGCGACCAATGGTTTGATATCCTGCAGGCAGCAATGGGACGAGAAGTCGCATAGTTTGAAAATCTCCGCTTATGGCGGGCGGAGGTTTTTTAGTTTAGAATCAGAAATAAAATGGAAAGCTGCCGAATGTCTACATTAAATAATAACTAGCTGTTGACATTTATTTTTGTTGTAACTATAATGGTTACATCGGAGGTGATTAAGATTAAAATAAGCAGCCGATTTACGATTGCTGTTCATATTTTAACTCTAATAAAGCAAAATCCGCCTTCTGATTGTACTTCTGAATTTATGGCTGGGAGTGTAAACACGAACCCAGTGATCATAAGAAAAATATTGTCCTATCTGAAAAAGGCAGGACTTGTGGAAGTGCGGCGCGGAGCCGGTGGAGCTTATTTGCTGAAAGAATTGCATGACATCACATTACTCGAGGTTTATCGTGCAGTTCAAGTAGTTGAAGAAGATAAGCTGTTTCATTTTCATGAAAAGCCAAATCCGGATTGTCCAATAGGTGCAAATATTCAGAGCGTGCTGGAGCTTATTCTTGTTCAAGCACAGGAAGCTATGGAACAAGTATTAGAAAGCATCACGATGGACCAGCTGTTTACAACACTGCAAAATCAAATACAAAGTGAAAAGAAAGTATAGCATTCTTCAGAATGCTTAATTTTTCACCTCGGTTGTAACCGCATTGGTTACAATGGATAATTTTTAAAAAGCGAGGAATTAAGCCATGACATTAAAAATTAAAGCTTATTCAGATTTTATTTGTCCGTTTTGTTTTTTAGGGAAGGGACCTTTGGATGAAATAATTAAGGAAAAGGATGTGGAGGTAGAATGGATGCCTTTTGAACTGCGTCCAAGTCCTGCTCCAAAAATTGATCCTTGGAAAGAAGCAGATAAATTAGGTTCCTGGGACTCCTTTATTTTGCCTGCATCAAAGCAGCTCGGCGTTGAGATGCTCTTGCCGCGCCTTTCTCCCCATCCATATACCCATTTAGCTTTTGAGGGATGCCAGTTTGCAAAGGATCATGGAAAAGGAAATGAATTTCACCATAGAGTATTCACTGCATTTTTCCAGGAAGAACAAGACATTGAGGATGTAGAAGTATTAACAATATTAGCTGGTGAAGTTGGCCTGCCTAAGGAAGATTTCAGAGACGCTCTGGTAAAACGCAAATATCGAGAGGTTCATCAGGAGGCTCTGAGACATGCTTATGAAGATGCTCGGATTACAGCCGTTCCTACATTTATTATTGGGGACGAAGTGATTCAGGGATTGGCAAGCAAAGAAAGACTGGCACAAGTCATTGATAAGGAATTAGATAAAAAGCACTTACTTTCCATAGATGGTTTGCAGTGTGATCTTAATGGCGATTGCTAAGGCAATTTTCATTTGAACAGCCGGGGAAAAGACCATTCCTGCCTTTATTTTGTAACCGAAAAAATGAATTTGGGAGAGTTAGGTTATTTTTAAAAAAATCGAATAAAATTCGGAGGGATTTATAATGAAAATTGCAATTATTGGAGCCGCTGGCAAAGCAGGCAGCCTTATCATGGAAGAAGCGCTGGAAAGAGGCCATGAGGTAACAGCTGTCGTCAGGGAGGCTTCAAAAGTGAAAAACACAAATGTTCAAGTAATCGAAAAAGACCTTTTTAACCTTGAATCCAATGATTTAAAACCATTTGATGCGGTGGTTAACGCGTTTAATGCTGCTCCTGGAAAAGAACATCTTCATGTTGACGCCGGAAGAGTGCTCATTCAGGCCTTGGAAAACAGCACTAATACGAAATTAGTTGTTGTTGGAGGAGCAGGCAGTTTATTTTTAGATGAAGAAAAAACAACACGGGTAATGGATGATCCAAATTTTCCTGCAGCTTATTTCCCTACTGCAAAAAATATGGGAATCAATCTTGATGAACTTCAAAAAGCAGAAACAGTAAAATGGACATATATCAGTCCTTCAGCAAACTTTGATCCTCAGGGTATAAAAACAGGCACATACCATTCAGGGAAAGATCATTTATTAACGAATTCTCAAGGTGAAAGTTATATCAGCTATGCAGATTATGCCATCGCTGTTGTTGATGAAATCGAAAAACCGAAACACAAAAATGAGCGTTTTACAGTAGTGTCTAAATAATCTTCATGAAAAGAGCAAATGCGTGCCTTAATCCGCATTTGCTCTTTTATTCATTCGGCCAGCATTTACTCTGCACCATTTAATAACCTGAATTTTCTGATATAATAATTTCATTCGAGTGACTAAATAAGGGGACAAAAGAATGAAAAAGGTATTGTTAACAGGATTTGAACCGTTTTTGCATTATACAATTAATCCAACAGCTGAAGTTGTGAAGCAATTGCATGGACAATCTATCGGTCAATTTGAAGTCTGCGGAAAAGTACTCCCTGTTCAATTTTCAAAAACATGGGAGCAATGCCATGTTCATATTGAGGAGGAAAAGCCTGACGCCGTATTGCTGCTTGGGCTTGCAGCAGGCAGATACAAAATTACTCCTGAAAGAGTGGCCATTAACTGTGCTGATGGCGAAAAGGATAATGAGGGAATTGTAAAACAGGATGAATGGATACAGTCCGATGGACCAGATGCCTATTTCAGCACACTGCCTATCCGAACATTTGTAAATGTGCTGCAGGAAAAAGTGCTGCCTGCAGAAATATCCAACACTGCCGGAACCTACTTGTGCAATTATATTATGTATCAGACTTTGCACTATTTTAAAAAAGCAGATCGGGACATTCCAGCAGGATTTATTCACCTTCCTGCATCACATGAGCTTGCTGTGGAAATAGGGAATGTTCCAAGTTTTTCTCAGCAGGATTTAACAAAAGCTGTTTCTATCATGATCCAGCATCTATCAGAGGCTTAATCGACTTTCTTTTTTCTTTTCAGCCTAATATTTAGTGCTGAATTGACGATATAACCCCTATACACAGAAACTAGTGGGGGAAATGAAAATGTTCAATAAGCTTCAAGTTAAAATTACTTTGTTTTTGGCGCTCATCATCATAGCAGCGCTTTCTGCCGTACAGATCTTCTCACATTTTTATCTGCAATCGGAAATGCACGAAGATGCAAAAAGAAATGGTACAGGCATTATTCAGCAGCTGAAAAGCAATATTGAATTAAGTCTGAGTGATTATGAGAAAAGCCTCATCAGGTTTGGAAAAGATAATCAGCTCGTCAGATTGTTAAGTGAAGAAGGAAATGAAGCAGATGTTTCACAGCAGTTTCAAACCTTTCTAGAGACGAACAAGCAGGTAAGCTTGATTTATGCAGGGAGCGAAAAAAAATCGCTGTTCATTCGGCCTTCGGTCGAACTTCCTGAGGATTTTGATCCTACAACAAGGCCCTGGTATACTCTGGCTAAAGAAAGCCCGGATAAGGTGGTATGGACTGAACCTTATGAAGATGCTGTAAAGGGCAGCTATATTGTGACTGGTGCGAAAGCAATTGTGAAAAATAATGAGGTAATAGGTGTCATTGCCTTTGATTTGTCGTTAGATGCGGTCAATGACATAGTGAACAGTGTAACAGTTGGTTATAGCGGATATTCCTTCTTAATTGATCAAAAAGGGATAGCATTGTCTCATCCAAAAGAACAGGGAAAAGACTTATCTAAGTTAGATTTTATGAAATCTGTGATGGAAAATAAAAAAGGGTTAGTAGAATATGTTTTTGAATCTGAAGACAGAATGCTTTATTTTGAGACAATTAACGGATTGAACTGGAAGATTGGAGCGGTTTATAAATATGATGACCTAATGGAAACGGCCAATACAGTTTCCTTAACAAGTACGCTGATTACACTTGCAGCACTTTTTATTGCTGTTGTAATTGGATATTTCGTCTCTAAATCAATTGCAAATCCTATCATTCGTATAGGAGAAAGTGCAAAAGCCGTAGCAGCGGGAGATTTAACTCTCAAAGTGAACGTTTCGAATAAGGATGAAGTTGGAACGCTGGCAGAAAACTTCAACACTATGGTTTCTGAAATGAAACGCATGATTAAGGAAGTGGATTTGTCTATCACAACGATCAATGATTCCGCAGAGAATTTAAGTGCGGTTTCTGAAGAAACGATGGCAGCCAGTGAGCAAGTTGCAGGTGCAATGGAAGATGTTGCAAGAGGAGCATCTGAACAAACTTCTGATGTTGAAAATATGAATGAACGCACAACCAGCCTATCTTTGAAGATTACTAAAGTAAATGAATCCATTTCACATATTCAGACCTTGTCTGCTAAGTCAGAGCATGCAAGCTACGATGGGCTGGAAAAATTAAATGTTCTTCAGGTTAAATCAACAGTATCGAATAAAGAGCTTGCTTCAGTGGAAGGAGTATTATCTGATCTTGCTGGTAAGATTAAACAAATTGAAGAAGTGGTGACGGTCATTTCAGCCATTTCGGATCAAACCAATTTGCTGGCTCTAAATGCAAGCATTGAAGCTGCAAGGGCAGGAGAGAGCGGGAAAGGATTTGCTGTAGTCGCAGCTGAGGTAAGAAAACTTGCAGAGCAGTCAGCCAGAGCTACTGGCAGGATTACGGAAACGATTTTCGGCATTCAGCAAGAATCCATTAAAGCAGTTGATGCAATGATTCGCACAAAGGAAATGAATAATGAACAGCATAAAGCAGTTCAAAATTCGGGTGAGGCCTTTCAGACCATTGCAGTGATGATGAGTGAGCTTTCACAATCCATTTCGACTGTCACTGAAGATATTAGAGAAATGACACTGCAAAAAGAACAGGTTATAGAATCAATAGTAAATATCTCGGCCATTACAGAACAATCTGCTGCAGCTGCAGAAGAGGTAAATGCTTCAACAGACGAACAGCTCAGAGCTCTTTCAACAGTTGCAGATTCAGCTGAAAATTTAAGCGAAGCCACTAAGCAGCTTCAGGAGCTAGTGAAAAGATTTAAAATTGGAGGATGACGATACTCGTCATCCTTTTTTTACCATCTCAGCACCAATATTAACTTGCAGCAATTCAAGTCAGGATTTTTATAAGAAAGGATGAGTCTGACACTGTCCGGATTAAACTCAGTTTCTAACTCATTTGTAATGCCGGAAGCGAGCAAAAGTTTTTTTACCAAGACGCTGTTGGATGCCTGAGCGGCAGCCATGATCTTTTTTGTCTGTTCTTTTGAAGTTGAGAGGTAAGTGGTCAATTTTTTAGCATCAGTCAATAGTCCATCCGTTTGTGAAGCGGAATGAACAAATTGACTTGAATCAATTTCCGGCATAGGTCTCCTCGTACATTGATAACATGGGAAATGAGCTGGATAATAAGGGTTGAAATAAAACGGCCGTAACCATTGTTGCCTTTGCACCCGCAAAATAATTCACCTCCGAGTGAACTTGCTTCTTATATATATGTTAGGTTTCTTGTCCGTGCTTTTTCTATAAAATGAAAATGTTGCAGGAATACTGCTGCTTATGTCGAACTTGGATAATTGTTAAACTACTTTTTTCGGGGGAGGTTCAGCTCTCTATGCGCGTGCGGCCATCCATATATGTGCTGGATGATAAAACGGTTGCGGTATTTTCGGTTGCAGAAGGCGAATGTAAGGTTAAAATGGAGTGTTTACTGTCAGAACAGGGAATTCTGGATTACACCTTAGAGTTTAGCGGACCGATTGAAAAGAGAGATGAACTGACGAAAATTGCGCTGCAAGAAGCACAGAACATTTATTTGAACACAATTATTGCCGCAAAGTGACAAGTCCCTGTATCTGGGGCTTTTTTTCTGTTATAAATTATGAAAATGGAATTATATTCTATCTGTATAAAAACAGATACAATGGACTATTGCGCCGTTTGCGGTATCACGCATTGATTATTTCGCATTATTTTCGGTGAAAATACTTTCTGCATCCTATAAAATTTGAAGTAGGGAAGATCAAAACAAGTGTTTCGTTCACCATGCATAATTTGATCTTTTACAGAGGAGTGTGGAAACGATGAAAAAGCACAACATTGAAGAAATAACTCAATTATTGAAACGTCTTGAGAAAGAAATTCAGGAAACGAAACAGTCACTAAGATCAATTAATAAAAGCATTGATAAGTATGATAAATACTCCTTTATAAACGTGTCATAAGACTTGGCCTTTCGAGCCAAGTCTTTTTTTTTATGTCTATTTTTTCAAAAATATGTTAAATGTTTTATATTTATGTAAAAACATTGTTTTATATCTACTATATTGGTCGCGAATATTGTAATATAATTTCGAAGGGGTGATTGCAATTAGATTACATTTGGACTATAAAGATATGATTTGCAGTCAGAAAGCTGCAATTTCTTCATATATAACGAACAAAGAGTTATTGCATCTTATCCTGTCGTTCTCAGAAACGAAAAAAACCTTTCCGTTCGGTCAATTGACACATTTGCATTACACAGCTTTTGGCGGAGAAGAGAAGGAAATCATTCATCTGTCAGCTGCAGTTGAACTGCTTGCGCTATCATTCGACATCTTAGATGATCTTGAAGACCTAGATAACTATGAAGAGCCATGGATGAAAATAAACCCATCTCTCTCACTGAATGCCGCTACTGCTATGTATACAATCAGTCTGCAAATGCTTCATGAATTATCAAGCGTACATAAATGGAAGATCATCAGCACGTTCCAGCGTTTTGCCTTGCAGGCAATGGAAGGTCAGCACGCAGATCTTCAAAATGAAATCGCAACTGAAGAAGAGTGCATCTCTATGATTGAAAAAAAATCAGGTTCACTGATTGCTTTAGCATCAGTCACAGGCGCCATGCTTGCCGCAGGAGAAGAATTAACATGCGTTGAACATTATTCCTATCAAATAGGACTTGCTGCCCAAATTGAAAACGATTACCGTGATTTATTTCATGAACATAAAAATGATCTATCTGCACAGAAAAAATCGCTGCCGCTCCTCTTTCTAAAAAGAGGGTTTAACGAGCATGCAAAGGAGCTTACCGATTTTATTTCAAGCAGTGAAACATTTATTGAACACTACGGGAGTATTGATGCATTTAAATCGAAATTGTTACAATCTGGTGTTGTCCATTACCTGAATGTAATGAAGCAAATTGCGATTCAAAAGGCTTCAACCCTGATTGCAGAATTACCCTTACCTCAAAATCAAATTGAGCTTCTAAAGTCTCAATTGATCATAAATTCAGCTGAAAATAAAAGGAGAGATTAAAGCCATGCAGGAAATCGTAAATTTTCTAGTAGAAAACCCGGAAGTAATCGAAAAAGTAGCTAACGGTGAAGCAAGTTTACTGGGTGTGAAAAATGTGGATGAAGTGTTAGGATTAGTAGAAGGACTGTTGAGTACAGCTAGAACGACGAACTTGTATTGGTATTAGAGTTTAGCTTAAATTAAGAAGGTTTTAAAATGAAATATTTAAACTTTAACAAATTATATTTTATTACACTATTTTTTAGTTTTATTTTAGTCGTGTATTTTTTAGCAATAGGTATTAAATACCCTTACGTAGGTGCCAGTGTTAGATTCAATGATACAGATAAGCTAGAAATAACGCTTATTGAACCTAACACTTGGGCTTCAAAAGTCGGTTTGAAAATAGGCGATACTGTAACCAGAATTAATCATGAACATGCACATGAACACTACCCTGCAGTTCGCTATGGGATGCTTGAACAGTTAGAAAATGTAACAATTGAAAGAAACGGAAACGATATTAGTTACGTTGTTAAAGATTCAATAATAAGTCACCAGAGTCTTTTTTTAGTTGTGGTTCCTATTATTTTATATGTCCTTTGTTTATTTTGCAGTTATTTTATTTATAAAACAAATAAAAAATTAAAATTGCAGTCAGCGTTTCTACTAAATATTTTCCTATTAATGATTACATTAGCTCATTTCAGCGGAACAGGTTCTTCTAGAGGAGATGTGTTAAGTAGGTACTTGAATCTAAGCTTCTTTTTATCAGTACCTGTTACCTATATGTCTTTTCTATATTACTACTTTAAAGAATTGGGTGAAAAACTTTTCTCTGAAAAGTTTTTATATGTGTCTTTCTTAATTGTAGCTATTAATATAGTTGCAGAACTTTGTACAGAAACTGTAAATCTTTCTTATAGTTTTTTCTATATTTTCGTAAAAAACTTAAATTTAGCTTCGTTTGTCATTTTATTTGCTTTAACCTTCATTGTTAAATTTGTAGGATTAAAAAAAGTTAGATACTCAGCACAAGGCTACCTGGTTAAAATTTTAATAATAACAAATATTGTTGCATTCTCACCTTTTGTTTTACTATACATTTTGCCGTATGTCTTTTTAAATAGACATATTTTCCCGCCTAATATATTGGCAGCATTTTTATTATTAATTCCTTTTTCTTTGGTTTACCAATTTCTCGCTACTAAAATTTATGATATAGAATTTATTTTAGGACGTGTCAGATACTACGCTTTACTAGCAGTTTTACCTACTGTTGTGTGTGTAAGTATTATGTTAATTATTAAAGAGAATAGCCCGACATTCTATCCAATTAAACTATCAATCTTCATCTATATCACAATGCTTGTAGTCTTTTATATTAAGGAAATTCTCGACTTCCGCTTTCGCTTTAAACGTTTTTCCGAAAAATACAATTATCAGGATAGTATTTTTAAATATACGCAAAGCATTCGAAAGGCAAGCAAGCTTCATCATGTAATTAATGAACTGAAACAGGTGATTACAGATGTATTGCTTGTCAGCAGGGCGAATTATGTTGAAGTGGATAAGAGCGGGAACATCATTTCAGTCGAGATTAATATGAAGGGTACAGATTATCTTTCATATGAAAAAGAGATTAAGAAGGCAACCCAAGAGATCGGAAAGATTATCGAAGTGGATCGCGGTTTTGTGATTAATGTAGGGGAGACAGATGACCGAAGTTATGTCATGGTTTGTTTGTCTATGCTTAATACTCCAATGCTGAACCGAGATGAAATTTCCTGGTTAAAGACGCTTTCTTTTTATACGAATATATCCCTTGAGAACTTCCTTAAGATAGAAGAGCTGATGAATCATTTACAGAAGATTAAGAGCGAAGGCAGTAACCCGGCCTGGCTTACGAAAGTTTTATTTTCAATAGAGGAAAAACAGCGTTCTAACTTGGCAAAGGATTTGCATGATTCTGTTTTGCAGGATTTAATTTCTTTAAAGCGGCAAAGCGAGCTCGCCCTAGCTGAGCTTGAAATGGCTCCGACTGTTTTCAGGGATCAGCTGCAGGATATGAACAGCTCGATGACCAATATCATCAAGACTACGCGGGAAACGTGTCAGGAACTTCGTCCGCAGCTTTTATATGATCTTGGGCTAGTAAAAGCCTTGCAGAAGCTTGCAGCTCAATATAATGAGTCCGCAGCCTTTGATGTGAGATTAAATACAGGAAACTTCACTAAAGCGATTGATATTGATACACAGCTGAATTTGTACCGGATCGTTCAGGAGCTTTTAACAAATGCCGGAAAGCACTCCAATGCACTCAATGTACTGATAATGCTTGTTTGCATAAAGGATAAAATTGTTCTTCATTATGAGGACGACGGCATCGGTTTTGATCAAAGTGAACTGTATTCCAATAATCAAAGCATGGGTCTTTCCGGTATAACGGAGAGAGTAAAAGCACTAAACGGCTCCCTTCATATTGAGACTTCAAAGGGAAATGGCTTTAAAGTAGTTGTAGAAATCTGAAAGAATAGTTCAGACTTGGCATTTGCCAGGTCTTTTTTATAAAATAGAGACTAGATGCTCGGAGCAGAGAGGTTGATTACATGATACATATTTTAGTTGTGGATGATCATCCAGCAGTACGTGAGGGAACAAAAGCGATATTGGAAACAGAGCCGGATGTTAGGGTATCCTGCTTAAATCCCCCTTATTCAATTGATGTTATTAAGCATATCAGCTTTCATGAATACGATGTTGTCCTGATGGATATGAATCTCGGAGATATTAATGGAATGGAGCTTTCCACAGAAATTATTAAGCACTCCGAGGATTGCAAGATTATTCTGTATACAGGCTACGATGTAGAAGATTATTTTGAAGAGGCAATTCGCCTTGGGATTCACGGGGCGATCAGCAAAACAGAGACAAAGGAAAAGATTCTTTCTTCCATTCGGCATGTTCTCTCAGGTGACATTGTTGTGCCGTATACCTACTTAAAATCTCTCATTCTTCAGCAAAAAATGAAAAGCAGTTCCGGTTCAAATGATATAGAAGCATTGAATGATCGTGAGAAAGCCATACTGCAAGAGGTTGAAAGAGGTCTGACGAACCAGGAGATTGCCGATAAGCTTCATTTAAGCAAGCGGTCAATTGAATACAGTTTAACCTCTATTTTTAATAAATTAAATGTCGGTTCAAGAACAGAAGCTGTGTTAATTTCAAAGTCAGAAGGAATTATTGATTAGTGTGCAAGTACCATTCTTGCGCACTTTTTTTTATTGCTCAGGCATATAGATGGAAAAGAGTGTTAGATTCTGAGAGGAGTGAGGCTTATGTTTCCGGTGTATGGGCAGCCTTTTGATCCGGCTTACAGAACAAGCGTGAGAGAACCAAAATCAAAAAACATGATCTCTGTTCGCGGGACGGGAAGAGTGGAAGCAAAACCAGACACAGCCGTTCTTCAGCTTGCAGTAGTTACTGTGAACAAAGATGTAACTGCAGCTCAGCAGGAAAATAAAAGACGCGTTAATCAGCTTATTCGAGCCCTTCAGTCAATTGGAATAGGAGAACAGCAAATTGAAACCATTTCCTACACCGTTTTTCCTCAATACGATTATAGTGCGGGTACGGATCCAGTCTTAAAAGGGTATGAAGTGACCAATACAATATCCATCACAACTCAAAATTTAGATGAGATTGGTTTGATTTATGATACAGCCTTTTCTAATGGAGCCAACCGGGCAGATTCTGTACAATTCTCGCTTTCCAACCAAGAAAAGTGGATAAATGAGGCTCTGAACCTTGCTGCAAAACAAGCTTTGGATAAGGCAGCAGCAATTGCCCATTCCTATCAGCTCAATCTGCATCGCAAGCCTGTAAAAATAACCGAAGAACCTAGAGGATTTTTCCCATTGTCTAAAGAATTAAGTCTAGGTGCACAATCTTCAGGACAGACCCCTGTTTTTGCAAGGAAAATTGAAATTGTTGCAGAACTGACGGTTTTGTTTACGTATCAGTAAGCATAAGTTTACAAACTTTAAACTTTCTCTCAATATCGCCATCATAATCCTGCGCTAAGATGGAATCTAATTACAGATTCAAGTGTTGGAAAACGCTTTCTTACCGGGGGGTTTTTGATGGACGTGATCACGGTATTACCTGCTCTTATGATATTGATCGTTTACTTTTTCTTTGCTGTATACGCCCTTCGAAAATAAAAATGGAAGTATAAATTCGTGAATCCTTTTTTATTATTCGTTAAACTTAAAGAAAATGGGAATATGAGGTGATTTTCCTGAAGAGGTTATGGGTGATTATTTTCAGCAGTTTGGTCATAGCGGGATGTCAGTCCTTTCAGAATGAAGATCAGGAAGACAAAGAAGTGAGCGGCCAGTCTGAGAGGCAGGATACAGAAAGTATTCTAAAGGAAATGGATGTTCCGTGGTCTATTACAAAGAGTGATGATGTTTTTTACCTGAGTGAACGAACTGGGCAAATTGTGAAATGGAACCAGGTGTCTGATGAAAAGGTGACTCAAAAGGTGATATTGAAAAAGAAACTGCATCTAGAAGGCGAGGGCGGATTTCTTGGCTTTGAGCTTTCCCCTGATTTTGGAGAGAGCAAGCAAGCTTTTGCCTACCATACATATAAAGATGGAAACAAAGTAAAGAACCGAATCGTTGTTCTAAAGGAAAATGCAGACCATTGGGAGGAAGTAAAGACTGTACTAGAAGATATTCCAGGTGCGCGTGTCCATAACGGAGGGCGACTCAAAATTGGCCCTGACGGCAAGCTTTATGCAACAGCAGGCGATGCTATGAGTCCTGAGTTTGCACAAGATAAAAATTCTCTGGCAGGAAAAATCCTAAGACTTGAACTTGACGGATCGGTCCCGGATGACAATCCTTTTCAAAATTCCTATGTATATTCTTATGGGCACCGTAATCCTCAAGGGCTTGCATGGGACGAGAAAAATTCACTGTTCAGCACAGAGCACGGCCAGTCTGCTCATGATGAAATTAACTGGATTCAGCCGGGGAAAAATTATGGCTGGCCAGTAATAGAAGGGGACGAGCAGCAGGAAGGCATGGAAACACCGCTCTATCAAACCGGGGAAGAGACTTGGGCGCCTTCTGGCCTTGCCTATAAGGAAGGAATCTTGTATGTGGCGACATTAGCCGGAAATTCTGTTAAACGATTTGAAGTCCATACAGGAGAGGTGCAGATTTACCTGGAAGGATGGGGCAGGATGCGCGATGTTATGATTGAAGATGACAATTTGTATACAGTAACGAATAATCGCGATGGCAGAGGAAATCCGCGCAAAGATGATGATCAAATGCTGCGAAAGAAACTAAGTCCGCAATAGAGGAGGAAATATAATGGAATACAATGTTGAAAATACACTGCTGAACTCACTTGGTATTGAGGTGAAAAGCGTAACAAATGATGGAGTCGTTGCTACAATGCCTGTGGATGACCGTACGAGACAGCCTTTTGGCATTTTGCATGGCGGGGCTTCTGTAGCGCTTGCAGAAACAGTTGCAAGCATAGGTGCCTATCATTTAATCAACCAGGAAACAGAAATGTGCGTTGGACTTGAGATTAATGCAAATCACATAAGAGGAAAGCAGGACGGCACCGTTACCGCTCACGCCATCCCTATGCACCGAGGCAAAACAACAATGGTTTGGGAGATTAAAATTGTCGATGAAAGAGAAAGCCTGATCTGCATTTCCAGATGCACGATGGCAATTTTAAAGAAAAATAATTCAGGTTGACTGCATGCCCTGATGTTTAACAGGGCATGTTTTCTATGAGAAAAAGGGGAAATAACAGATGAAAACAAATTTTCCAGTCCTCTATACAGAGCGTTTTGTTTTAAGGAAAATGGATGAGAGCGATGCGAATGAGGTGTTTGCTTATTTTTCAGATGATGAAGTCACAAGATACTATGATCTGGAAAGCTTTACTGAAATAAATCAGGCAGTTCAGGTGATTAACCGCTGGGGTGAAAGGTTCGATAAAAATGAAGGATACAGATGGGGAATTGCTGATAGAGAAACGAATAAAATTATAGGCAGCTGCGGCTATCACAGCTGGGAAAAAGAACATTTTAAAGCAGAAATAGGCTTTGAATTGAATCGCTCTCATTGGAGAAAAGGGGTAATGACCGAGGTTTTATCACCCATTTTGGAGTTTGGTTTTGCCCAAATGGGCTTAAATCGCATTGAAGCTTTTTATGATCCGGACAATACGGCTTCAAAGCAGTGCCTTGAAAAAGCAGGATTTATATATGAAGGTGTCTTAAGACAGGCTGCATATGAAAAAGGGGTATTTTGTGATGCAGCAGTATGCTCGATTTTAAAAGAAGAATACGGGAAAAAACAGAGCATTTAACCATAATGAGTACCGTTATGAAGGAGATAACAGCAAATATAGAAGAAAACGGGTACAAAATTGCACCGCAATTTGTATCCGTTTTTTTTGTTATTATCACTTCTTTTAAAAAAAGATTATTTTAATTGGGGAATCAACCGCGCGCAATGAGTACTTCAAGCAAAATGGAATTCCGTTTTTGGGTACTCAAAGGCACTCTATGAGTACTCAAAACTAAGTGGAAGTCTGTTTTTGGGTACTCACCAGCACTCTATGAGTACTCAAAACCAAGTGGAAGTCTGTTTTTGGGTACTCAAAGGTACTCTATGAGTACTCAAAACTAAGAGAATTCCGTTTTTGGGTACTCAAAAGCACTCTATGAGTACTTAAAACCAAGAGAATTCCATTTTTGGGTACTCACCGGCACTCAATGAGTACTCAAAACCAAGGGAATTCCGTTTTTGAGTACTCAAAAGCACTCTATGAGTACTCAAAACCAAGAGAATTCCGTTTTTGGGTACTCAAAAGCACTCTATGAGTACTCAAAACCAAGTGGAAATCTGTTTTTGGGTACTCAAAGGCACGCTATGAGTACTCAAAACCAAGAGAATTCCGTTTTTGGGTACTCAAAAACACTCTATGAGTACTCAAAACTAAGAGAATTCCGTTTTTGGGTACTCAAAAGCACTCAATGAGTACTCAAAACCAAGAGAACTCCATTTTTGGGTACTCAAAAGCACGCAATGAGTACTTAAAACCAAGAGAATTCCATTTTTGGGTACTCAAAGGCACTCTATGAGTACTCAAAACCAAGAGGAATTCCGTTTTGGGTACTCACCAGCGCTCTATGAGTACTCAAAACCAAGAGAACTCCATTTTTGGGTACTCAAAAGCACTCTATGAGTACTTAAAACCAAGAGAATTCCATTTTTGGGTACTCAAAGGCATTCTATGAGTACTCAAAACCAAGAGGAATTCCGTTTTTGGGTACTCAAAAGCACTCTATGAGTACTCAAAACCAAGTGAAGCCTGTTTTTGGGTACTCAAAGGCACTCAATGAATACTCAAAACCAAGGGGATTCCGTTTTTGAGTACTCAAAGGCATTCAATGAGTACTCA
Organism: Metabacillus hrfriensis; assembly: GCF_030127205.1. NCBI lineage: Bacteria > Bacillati > Bacillota > Bacilli > Caryophanales > Bacillaceae > Metabacillus > Metabacillus hrfriensis. The sequence continues at coordinate 4,277,750 of NZ_CP126116.1, read as the reverse complement.
AAAACCAAGAGAATTCCATTTTTGGGTACTCAAAGGCATTCTATGAGTACTCAAAACCAAGAGGAATTCCGTTTTTGGGTACTCAAAAGCACTCTATGAGTACTCAAAACCAAGTGGAAGCCTGTTTTTGGGTACTCAAAGGCACTCAATGAATACTCAAAACCAAGGGGATTCCGTTTTTGAGTACTCAAAGGCATTCAATGAGTACTCAAAAACCAAGAGAATTCCGTTTTTGGGTACTCACCGGCACGCAATGAGTACTCAAAACCAAGTAGAATTCCGTTTTTGAATACTCAAAAGCACGCAATGAGTACTCAAAACCAAGAGAATTCCGTTTTTGGGTACTCACCTGCACTCAATGAGTACTCAAAACCAAGAGAATTCCGTTTTTGAATACTCAAAAGCACTCTATGAGTATGATTACAGATACTTCATTCCTTCACGCCTGCTTAAAGAAGGCAATTCATTCCCTGCAATAAATGTTCTTACGGAATCAGGATTTGTTTTCGAGTATTCGCGCAATGACCAGCCAATTGCCTTTTGAATGAAAAATTCGGCTGATGCTGAGTGCTTTAGGATGACACCGTAAAGCCAGGCTTCATCTGTTTTTTGCTTGTATTTTAATTGATGCAGGATGGCCGTTCTTTGAAGCCAGAAATTGTCCGAGTCAGTCCATTGATCGAGGTGTGTTTCCCGCAATTCGGGATTCTTTATAACGAGGTGACCGATTATGTTAGATGCAATTAGATCCACTGTATCCCACCAGGAGTTTGTAATGATCAGGTGTTTTATCCATTCTATGTCCAGCTGCCCAAGCTTGTTTTTTTCAAGCAGAAGAATATCGACCGCAGCATATAATAGTTCCCTTTCTTCAAACGTCCAAAGTTCCAATATCGTGGTTTTTAAGTGATCAGGCCGTCCGTGCTGTTTAAGAAATTGCTTCGTAATTTCTTTTCTTTCAGGTGATTTTATTCCAAAAAAACGAAATTGATTGCGCATATACTTCTCCATCGCAAAAGCTTTTTCCTGATCTGCATGCTGTGAAAAAACGTCTCTAAGCTTAATAGCGTAGGTCATTTAATTTTTGCTCCTTTAAAAAAGGATGAGACGGATCTCATCCTTTTACACTTTCATTTTTCCGGTCTGATTCTAAATCGTCCTGAACACTTTTTTCCCAAAGCGGCACTTTCGTATTATAGGCAGCCCTCATAATGAGGTGCCCGGCAACCGGTGCTGTCATAAAAACAAAAACTATCCCCAGTATGATTCGTGCATTTAAATGGCCTTCAATCAGCCAAAAATAGAAGAATACACCAAGCAGGATACTGATGACGCCAAGCGTTGCGCTCTTGGAAGCGGCATGATTGCGCGTATAGGCATCAGGCAGGCGGACAACCCCAAAGGCTGCTATCAGACTCAGCAGTGCCCCCTGAAGAATGAAATACCCAATAATGATATTAGCTATTACGATCATTTTCGATAATCTCTCCCTTCTCAAGGAACTTTGCAAAGGCAACTGTTCCAATGAATGTCAGGATTCCAAGCAGCAGAATGACCTCTAGGAAAGCATTGGTTCGGAGTATAACTGAAATGATGGCCGTAATACAAATCAGGTTAATTCCAATGGCATCAAGCGCAATGACCCGGTCAGGAATCGATGGCCCTTTGATCAGCCTGTACAAGTATAAAACAGTTGAAATAGCTATGATGAGAAGTGAGATTCTTAATACCAGGTCGAGCATTAGCGGCTCACCTCCTGAATGGCTTTCTCAAACGTGTTTTTAATATCTTTTCTTGCTTCTTCTGCGTCTTCTAAGTCCATCGCATGAATATACAGAAAGCGGTTATCGTCTGAGACCTCAACGACAAGAGTTCCGGGCGTCAAGGTAATTAAATTGGCCAGAATGGTAATTTCCCAATCTTTTTTCAGTTCTGTTTCAAGCTTGAAAATCCCGGGCCGGGCTGTGATTTTAGGTGCAAGCACGATTTTTAATACCGCAAGATTAGACATAATCAGCTCACGGTTGAAAATATAAAGGAGCTTTAAAACGGCGACAATATTCCATAGATAGAACCGGTGATTGAAAAAACGGCGCAGCGCAAAGATCATCAGCAGTCCGAAGAAGTAGCCGTTAAAAAAGTCCCGGACGGAGTATTCGCCCTTTAAGAACATCCATGTAAATGCAATAGAGAAATTAAGTAAAATTTGAAAGGCCATAACATCTACTCCTTCAGCACGGCTTGAATATAGATTGATGGATCGAGCAGCGTTTCAGCAGCTTGAGTGATATATGGTGCAGCTGCTTCCGTTCCAACCCCAAAAGCAATCGATAGAGCTATCAGGACAGCGATTGGAAAGAGAAGACCTTTTGTCGAGCCTTTCTCCTGTTCTTTCGCAAGCTTGACTTCACCCCAGAATCCATTGATAAAAATTTTCATAATGGAGTAGAGAACAAGCAAGCTTGATATCAGGACAAATAAAGCAAAGACATATTCTCCGGCTTCAAAGCCGCCCTGGACAATTTTAAGCTTGCCGACAAAACCGCTTAATGGAGGAATTCCAGCAAGGGCAATGGCGGCAATAAAGAACATCCACGCAAGGAGAGGATGATTTTTCAGCAGTCCGCCCATTTTCCGTAAATCACTTGTGCCTGTAATCACAATCATGGCACCTGTAAGCATAAAGAGGGCGCCTTTGATGATCATATCGTGGATCAAGTAGTAAATGGCCCCTTCAATCCCAGGTGAATTGAAGACCGCAACTCCAAACAAAATGACGCCTACTGCGACAATGATATTATAAATCACAATCTTTTCTATATCCCAATATGCAACTGCTCCAATTACTCCGAACAGAATGGTCAGAACAGAGAGCCATGCTAAAATCTGATGCGTATAGCCCGTGTCATGAATGAAAATGAGTGAATATACCCGAGTAATGGAATATACGCCGACCTTTGTTAACAAAGCTCCAAATAAAGCTGTTACAACAGCTGGAGGCGCCTGATAAGATCCCGGCATCCAGAAGTAAAGCGGAAAGATTGCACCTTTCATGCCGAAAACGACTAAAAATAAAATCGCAATAACAGTCAATATCCCTGTTTGTCCGTTTTCACTGATTATCTGACTCAAATCTGCCATATTCAGTGTGCCTGTTACTGCATATAAGTAAGCAACGGTGATGACGAATAAAGCTGAGGAAAAAATGTTCACGATAATATATTTAATAGATTCCCTCAGCTGCGGTTTTGTTCCGCCAAGGACAATCAGTACATACGAGCTCATAAGCATCACTTCAAAAAAGACAAACAGGTTAAAGATATCGCCAGTTAAAAAAGCGCCTGTTACACCAGTCAGCAGGAATTGAACAGCCGGATAAAAGTAAAAACGCTCTCTTTCAGCCCCGATTGAACGGAAGGCAAACAGAATAGAAGTCAGCCCGATAATGCTGGTTGTTAAAACGAGCAGGCTGGAAAACATATCTGCAACGAATACAATCCCGTACGGAGGCGCCCAGCTTCCGATTTCTACTGTGAGAATACCATTTTCTCTGACATCCAAAACAAGCAGAAAAGAGATGATACCTGCTATTAAAGAGGCAATGACGCTCATCCATTTTTGGACGGTTATATACTTATTGAAAAAGATTAAAAGAATGCCTGCCAATAATGGAACAATGAGAGGCAGCATCACGATATTATTCATTATGATCATTTCCCCTTAACTGATCCATATCATCACTTCCAAGTTCCTGATACGCTCTGTAAGCTAAAACAAGCAAGAAGGATGTAACACCAAAGCTGATAACAATTGCCGTTAAAATCAAAGCCTGCGGCAAAGGATCGACATATGATGAAGCTTCTTCGCCAAGAAGCGGTGCTGCGCCTTTTTTCAATCCGCCCATAGTAAGGATCAAAAGATGGGCGCCATGGCTCAGCAAACCTGTACCGATAATAATGCGAAGCAAGCTTTTAGATAGCATTAAATAAGTTGCAGCCATAAACAATATACCAACAACGATTGCCATTAAAATTTCCATTATTCTGTCTCTCCAATCGTCTGAATAATGGTCAGGGTTACACCGATTACAACAAGATAAACGCCAAGATCAAACAAGACTGCTGTTGCAAGCTCCGTATCCCCAAGAATCGGCAGATCAACATGACCGAATGTATGGGATAAAAACGGAACGCCGAAAAAGAAAGATCCGACGCCTGTTAAAACGGCGATCAGCAGTCCCGCTGCAGCAAGATTAATGTAATTGACAGGCAATATATTGATGACTGTTTTTACATCATAAGCGAGCAGAAGCAGCACAATTGCAGAGGAAGTCATTAATCCTCCGACAAATCCGCCGCCAGGTGTGTAGTGTCCGGCGAAAAAGAGATAAATTGAGAAAATGATGATAATGAAGAACACAACTTTAGTAATCGTCTGCAGGATCACGTCGTTTGTTTTGATATGTGTTTTTTTCATCCTTCCTCCCCCTTTGCCATCCGCAGTTTGACCATGCCGTAAATACCAAGTGCAGCAATGCCAAGAACGGTAATCTCAAATAAAGTATCAAATCCGCGGAAATCTACTAAGATAACGTTGACCATATTTTTACCGCCGGCTTCTGTATAACTGTTTTCAATAAAGAAAGACGAAATCGTTTCGCCGACGCGATTGCTATTGGCCGAAATAGCAACCAATGTGACAACAAGTCCCACTCCCAATGAAATAAAGAAATTCACTAATCGGAAGCTGAGCTTCTTTTCTCTTTTCTTGAAAGAAGGCAGGAAGTAGAAGCATAGCAAAAACAGCGCAACCGATACCGTTTCAATCACAAGCTGGGTTAGGGCCAGGTCTGGTGCGCGAAAAAGGACAAAGAACAGGGCTAAACTGTAGCCGACTGATCCGAGTGCAATAATAGCGGTCAATCTGGATTTTGAAAATAAAATCGTGACCGTTCCAAGCACCATGGCAAAAGCAAGAACAGCCTCATAAATGCCAATCTCCGCTGTACCATCCAAAGTGAATGAAAATCCTCCTTTGATGGCCATCGTTCCGCCTGTTATCACAATCAGGAAAACAAAAATATAGGCCAGATAATCTCTGATGAACCCTGTCATATAAAAGCGCGTAAATGTGTTTGAATAGCGCTCCATGCCGCTTAAAGAAGCATCATAAAATTTATTGAGCGCAAGTTTTTTTGGGAACAGATCGTATACTTTTCTCCATTTTCCAAGCGTCAAGTATCCAATTGCGCCAAGCGCTATAACCCCCATTGTCATAAAGAGCTCAGGTTTGAATCCATGCCAGAAGGAAATATGAACTTCAAACTTTTTGCCTTCAGAAAGCAGAGACGGCATGATCGATTCTACTGCAGGCTCAATTAGTGTATAAGACAGCAGATTCGGGAAAAACCCGAAAATCACAACAAGTGAACCGAGAATAATAGGAGAAATCAGCATGCCAAGCGGTGCTTCATGCGGTTTGCGCTCGAGCTTCCCCAATTGAACAGGACCTGTAAATGTTTTAAATACAAGCACCATGCTGTATAAGAACGTAAAGATACTTGCAATCCATGCGAGAACAGGGAACAAAAATCCCCATGTTTCCATATTGAAAATATCCATTTTCGTTGCGTTGAGCATTCCGGTAAAGAACATTTCTTTACTTAAAAATCCGTTAAATGGAGGCAGACCGGCCATTGAAAAAGCCCCAATAACAGCGATTGTGAACGTGATCGGCATAAAGCTCATCAAACCGCCGAGCTTTCGGATATCACGTGTGCCGGTTTCATGGTCAACAATACCTGCTACCATGAAAAGACTGCCCTTAAATGTTGCATGATTAATTAAATGAAAAATTGCTGCAACAGTAGCTACCGTATAAAAATTATCGTCAAGTGAATCGTAATGTAGAGCGGCTGCGCCGACTCCGAGCAAAGACATGATTAACCCAAGCTGACTCACCGTTGAGAAAGCGAGAATCGCTTTTAAATCGGTTTGCTTTACAGCATTTAATGAGCCCCAAAACAGCGTAATGATTCCGAAAATGCTGACAAGCCAAAACCATTCAGCCGTCATCGCAAATACAGGGCTGAACCTTGCAACAAGATAAATCCCTGCTTTAACCATCGTCGCAGAGTGAAGATACGCGCTGACAGGCGTTGGTGCCTCCATCGCATCCGGAAGCCAGATATAAAATGGAAATTGGGCTGATTTCGTAAAAGCTCCCAGCAGAACAAGTACAAGAGCAGGAATAAACAGCTGGTGGGTCATGATGCCTGGAACAGCTTCAATCATTTCACGGATGCTGAACGTTCCTGTCATTAAATAGAGCAGAACAAAACCCCCGAGCATTGAAAGTCCGCCAAAAACTGTGATCATCATCGACTTTAATGCACCGTATCTTGATTTTTCTCTGTGATACCAATAGCCGATTAATAAGAAAGATGAAAGGCTCGTAAATTCCCAGAAAGTGTAGAGCACAATGACATTATCCGATAGAACAACGCCAAGCATAGCTCCCATAAACATTAGCAGATATACATAAAAATGATTTAATTTTTCTTTTTCTTTTGAGAGATAATAAATCGAATACAGTACGACGAGCGATCCTATACCTGTTATCAGCAAAGCAAAAAGCAGACCAAGCCCGTCCACATAAGCTGTAAAATTAATGCCGAGCGATGGTATCCAATTGACAGTTGATTGAACGGTCTCGCCGATAAACCCAAGAAAATAAACGAACAATACAATCGGCAAAATGAGAACAAACCATCCAGTATGTACGCTTCTGAAATATTTATAAAGGAAAGGTATCAGAATGGCCAGTAGAAATGGTGAGATGATAGCCGCATGTAATAACGTCATTTTTGATCCTCCTTATGATGAAATTTCACGGTCATAAGACCCTATATTGAATTTAAAATTAATTATAACGTAAATATTTCGTTCATGCATTCCTTACACACGTATTATTGACCTCCTTTATCTGTTCTATTAAATAAGAAGAAAGAAACGAAAATCAGCCAAAAAATAACGGATTTTTTTCACTGCAGGCTTGTATATTTCCTTTTTTGAATGAGCATGCTAGGGATGAGGTGATCCATATGAATAAAAAGAAGATCATCACTGCTTCCTTTATTTTTACAGCCATGTTCACGAGTGCATGGGCTGCAAATGAAAAGACAAAACGAACCTACATTGATCCTGATTCCTTTAATGAAAGCAAAGCGGAAATGTCTGAAACAGAAGAGCCGTTTTATTTGTCTAATGAGGAAAAAAGGATGCTTGAGAAATTTAAGCCGAGAGAATACATTCGGATTGTGAATGTGAATAAGTAAAACAGAACGTCAGTCTTGGGACGTTCTGTTTTGTATGTGGAAAATAGTTCTTGTAACCCAGATAGCACTCGGTCATAATGAATGAGTATTATGACAGATTAGGAGATTCATGGAATGAAAAATACATATTTTACAAGCTATTTCCCCTTGATTTCCATTCTGCTGTTCAGCACCTCTTTTTCCATCTCGACTGTCATGATGGTTTTAAAGGTGCTTAAGAGGCTTGGTGTTTACGGGGGAATGCTTGAATTCTTTTCAGCGAATGGAATCAAATTAGCATTGTTTATTATTTTTGCTCTTATTTATTTTATGATTTTTTCCGCTCTAAAGCTTCTTGCAGACACAGTAACAGAGCTTTCTCTGCTTTTTTTTTCAAAGGATGTGGACGGAGAAAGTCTAAAGAAAATCAGGCTTGGATCAGCGATCTATCTAATAGCAGCTGCTCTTTCCCTGCTGCTCATCCAATATGGGATTGGAATTTTCGCTGTCTTTCTGCTGGCCACGCTTTGTTATTTCATATTTGTTGTTTATCAGTTCAGCTTTTTCTTAACTTCGTTCTCGTTAATTGGACTTGTTTTGTTTCATGTGCTGTTCTGGTCCATCTTTTTGTTCGGCATCCTTTATATTTGCATGAGATTGTATAACAGCGTGATGGCGAGTTTGCCCGTATAGAAGAAGCCCCTCGGCTATTGCGAGGGGCTTTTCTTATAAAAATCTTTCTCTTTCTTCAGGAGAAGGGAGTGTACACGATTCCTTCTTTCCAAACCATTTGTATCTGTTTTTTGCAAGAAGGCTATAAACATAATCCCTGATAGGCCTTGGGATGACTATAAATAAAAAGGTTAGCCGGAATAAACCGCCAAGCTCCTTTAATACGTGCAGAGCAGCCGTAGATTTGAGGTAAACCTTGTCACCATCCACATAAACGAAACTGTCAAAATCGGAAAGAGGAAGGCTGTGATGAGAAAGAATTTGCTGTCCTGCATCAGACTGAAGGGAGGCAAACTTAAAAACAGCCTTTTTATCGTGCTTTAACACAAATTGCACGGTTCCATCACAGAAATTGCACACACCATCAAATAATAAAATTTTTCCCTTTGTCATCATTTCACCCTCAATTACAAGCTATATCGTTACTTTTCCACGAATAAACAATCTAAAACGGCCGATTTTTCGTGATATCCCTCCATATAAGCTGATGCGGGGCTGATTTGGCTAAATTCACTATGCTGCCTGATTTGTCTTTGCCAATCCACACGCCGGCTGCATATCGATCGGTTAAACCGACAAACCATAGATCTTTATAGTCATTAGTCGTACCTGTCTTGCCGCCTATATAGGGAGCTGCATGATTGGCTTTTGTTCCGGTTCCGCTTGCTGTAACAGCCGATAAAAGCTTTCTCATTTCATTATTAGTTGTGCTTTTCCACACTCTTACCGGTTCTTCCTGCCATTTGTATAGATCGTTCCCTTGTAAATCTGTTATTTTGATAATGGCATGGCTTTTATGGAAGACGCCATCATTTGCAAAAGCCGAATAGGCTTGCGTTAGTTCTAAAGGTGAAAAACCATTTGTGAAGCCGCCGATTGCTGATGGAAGCACGTAATCAGCAGGCGTTACCGAACGGAAACCGAACGGCTTTAAATAAGAATATCCTTTTTCAATGCCAACTTCATCAAGCATTCTGACAGCAGGTGTGTTGTATGATTTTTTAAAAGCCGTTTCAAGCGTCACATTTCCGTAAGTTTTCTCATCATAATTTTTGGGGCAATAGTCTTTCTTACAAAATGGTCTTGCGCTTATAAGGGACGATGCAGCAGCATTTTTTACATCTATATACGGAACATAATCCAGCAATGGTTTTATGGCTGATCCTGGCTGGCGATAGGCCTGGTAAGCGCGGTTGAAATCAAATTTTTGATAATTATGGCCGCCATATAAGGCTTTTATTTGATGAGCATGATGATCAATTACCACGCTCGCTCCTTGAACAGAAGAATCACTTAGATGATTTTTAAAAGCATCAGCAACGTTAGCCTGCAGGGCTGGATCAAGAGCCGTATGGATGATCACGCCTTTTTTCACTACTTCTTGCACTCTGTTTTTAAGCTCTTCCTCAAGGACAGCTTTTTCATCCTTGTCTGCATCTGCTGCTCTTTTTGTGTAGCCTTCATTTTCAGCAATAAGGCGTTTTAGTTCATCATGTACATAGGTGACATAGTCAGGATAGCGGTCTGTCCGATGATGCAGATTTAATCTGATCTTTTCTGCTGAAGCAGAGTCGTATTGTTCTTGAGTAATATATTCATCGTCTAATAGATTTTTAAGCAGCAGCAGCTGTCTTTTCTTTGTATTTTCAAAATGCTTGATCGGATCATATAAGGTTGGATTATTCGGAATAGCACTGATAAAAGCAATTTGAGCCAGTGTCAGCTTGTCGATTGGCTTGCTGAAATAATAATTGCTTGCCATTTGAACCCCGTAAACCCCGTTATGAAAATAGACTGCGTTTAAATAACCTTCGAGAATTTCTTCTTTTGAAAAGGTTCTCTCTATGTGATAGGAATACAAGAGCTCGCTCAGCTTCCGATTATAGGTTTTCTCGTGAGATAAAAAGACATTGCGGGCAAGCTGCTGGGTGATTGTGCTTCCGCCTTGTTCGATGGATTGGTTTTTGGCATTAATCATGACCGCTCTCGCCATCCCGGCAGGATCAAAGCCAATATGTTCATAGAATTTTTGATCCTCTGAAACGATGAAAATGGTTTTAACAGCTTCAGGAATCTTGTCAATTGGGACAAAGCTCCGGTTTTCCTGATTTGTGACGATCTCAGAAACGAGGGCCCCGTTTTGATCAACGATAAAACTATTTTGTGTCAGAGGAATTTCTTTTAAAGGAATCTTTTCGTCTAAAACTGCTGATAAAGCTTTCACATTTTTTACTTCATCCCCAGAGATGAAAAATAAATAAATAAGTACGGGGGCCATGATAAACAGGCATATCCAGCCGATTATTGAACGCAATACTGTCACTCGCTTTATAGGTTATTAGTGTTCACCTTATAGTACCATCTGCTGAAATAAGATAGAAGATATTTCCTGATGGGGCGCAGACCAAAAAACGCGCTCCAATTTGGATAGCGCGTTTTCAGCTCGCTTTTGCCAGGGCTTTTTGTTCACTGCGCAGGCTTTTCCATAATAGAACCGCGCTGCACAGAAACAAACCGGCTGTTACATAAAAAACAGCAGAGATTCCGAAGCTGCCTGCAATGATTCCGCCAAGAACAGGTCCGACAACATTGCCGAGAAACTTAAAGCTGACATTGTAGCCAAGGACCTCGCCCTGCATAGCTACAGGTGCTGTCTGGCGGATGAATGCCGTAATGCAGGGAATGATGCCGCCAATCGCCATGCCAAACAGAAAGCGGAAAATCATCAGCTGCCATAAATTTTGGACAAGCGCCTGCGGAATAAAACAGAAGACAGAGGCAACCAATAATCCAATCAGCACTTTTTCATGTCCAATCCGATCACCAAGAGAACCCCATCTCCTTGAAGCGATTAAATTGCCGGCGCCAGTAGCGGAAAAAGCGAGTCCTGAGAAAAATGCCAGATTGACCGGGCCGTGAAGTTCGCTCACATAAAGAGCTAGCAGCGGCTGTATGCTGAAATTGCCAATTTGGACAAGGAGGGTTAAGAACATAATGGTTAAGAGGAGAGGAGATTTAAAAATATGCTGCAAGACTTGTTTTCTTGTGTACGATTTCTTTTTTTCCTCTTTTACTCTGAGCGGTGCTTCTTTAATCCCAAAAGCAACAAGAAGGACAGATATGTATATAACGCCTGACGTAATGAAAAACGTGTACGTAAAACCAAACTGGTCAGCGAGAAGACCTCCAATAAGCGGTCCGAATAAGCCTCCTGATACCGTCCCCATCTGAAGGGTTCCGAGCGTGCGTCCTGCTACCTCCTTTTCAGTCTGGGCTGAAATTAAAGCGAGAGAAGTCGGGATAAATCCAGTTACAGCACCCATCACCAGCCGCAGTAAAAATAACTCATGAACAGACTTTACGAAACCCATTAAAAGAATGCTTGTGGCAATGCCGGAGCCTGTAATCAGCAAAATTTTCTTATAGCCATACTTATCTCCAAATCTTCCCCATAATGGCGAAACAAGAAAAGCCATCAAAAAAGAGATGCCAAATACATAGCCAGCCCATTTGCGCACATAGTCATCTGAAAAATCGCCAAATGTGCTCAAGTATAAAGACAAAAAGGGCATAATCATGGTCGCACTTGCTGCAACAAAAAAGTTAGCCGTCCACATGATTAAAAAATTTCGTTTTAGTATAGAAATAAAAACACCTTCTTTAGATAAAAGCCCGGTTTTTATTTCGGGTCCCTTAATATTATAAATCAATCCTTTCGTTTTTAGAAATAATATCTGAGCAATATTCATTATTTTTAGAAAAATAAAGCTATATTTTACATTTCGGTGATATAATAGTAATAAAAAGGAAATTTCTTTTTTGTCTAATAAAATAAGTTGAAAGGAGGGTTCGTATGGCAGATCACCATCAATTAATTTTTATTGATTTTGAATTTACCATGCCAGAAGGAAAAGCCAACCCGCGCGGATTTTATCCTGAAATAATCGAAGTAGGAATCGTCTCCATCATCAATCAAACCGCACATAAACAATTTTCCTCTTATGTAAGGCCAGTTCAGTTTCCCTTTTTATCAAATCGCTGCAAATCATTTCTGCACATTTCTCAGGCACAGGTTAACTCAGGTATTTCCTTTCAGGAATTGATCACGATCTTAAAGGAGTTTGCAGACTATCCGAAGACAACCGTTGTGACGTGGGGGAATATGGACATGAAAGTACTCAGGCAAAATTGCCAGAAAAATAATGTTGATTTCCCTTTCTCCGGCAAATTCAGAGATTTATCAATGGAGTACAAGAAGTTTTTTGGAGACAGAAATCAGACGGGTTTATGGAAAGCTGTTGAAGAGTATGGGAAAAAAGGAACAGGCAGGCATCATTGCGCATTAGATGATGCACTGACCACCTACAATATTTATAATCTTGTCGAAAATGACAAACGATATTTGCAAAAACCAACACCAACGACAATCGGAGACAGGATTGATTTTTCAAAAGTCATGAACAAATTTGCAACATAAGCCAAATCACCTTACACGTGATTTGGCTTATTGATTATTTAAAGTAATCGGCCTTTAACAGCTGGATTTTCTCAAGTGACTTTTTTGCCCATGGCCTTGCATCATCTTTAAGGTCATTCTCAAGTTCTGCAACAGCTGTGCTAAGAGATTCATGGTAAGACGGGATGCTTCCTTCATATTTACGGACCATGCTCTTTGGAATATTGGTTTGCTCATGCTCTGCAAGGGCCCTGCGTTCATGAAAGAGAGGTACCTCTGCTTCCTTTGGCATATGCAGGTCTCCCTGAAGCGGATGTTTCATAACGGCCTTTACTTTTACCAAATAATGCTCTGGCCGTACATTTGTGATTTCTCCGATATATTTTCCGGTTTTATAGTTGCCTGTCACGATTTCCCCAATAAGAAGTTCTTCTCTCATTTTTATGCCCCCTGTTTTTAAATGGTGCAAATCCCCATTTATTTTTGAAGTTATTTTAATAATAGAGTGTTTATAGACATCAGTTCAAGAAATAGTGTGGAGCTTGGGGCTGAAACTTGTTATAGTTAAGTGGATAAAGGTAAGGAGTGATCGTTTTGTTGAACGCTTTCATAGTAGGTTTGTTTCTCTATTTTCCTGAAGACAAGTCTGAGTACCTTCCAGCTGGGATTACCATGTTCATCTTTTTCGTGGCCGCTGCAGCAGCGTTCATGTTAATTAAAAAAATCTCGAAAAAAGAAGAACTGAAAGCAGAGGAATTTGAAAAAAAACTTAAAGCCGCTCATAAAAATAAATTGTAAGTTGAAAGTTCCAATTTTGGGGTTGGTATTTTTTATAGGATCAGATTTTAAATATTCTACTGCATCTATGCCAAGCTGCAGATCCTCGCTTAAAACGCTTCTGAACAAGAGCGCTTTAAGCTTTTCTTAATTTTCCAGAATAAAAAACTCACACTATGCAAAAAATGGTAAGAAGTACATATATCTGGAGGGAACAATGAAGAAACGTATCGTTCCGGCTGTTTTATTTCTTTCATTTTTAAGCGGGTGCATGGAAGAGGCACCGACAAAATTAGATGTAGAAATGTTTAATGCAAGCGGAGATTCTCTTGGAACAGTGAAAATCTCCGAACAGGCAAAAGGCGTAAAATTGGAATTGGTTTTAGAGGGTCTTCCTCCTGGAGAGCATGGTTTTCATATTCATGAGAATGCAAAGTGCGAGGCGCCGGAGTTTAAAAGTGCAGGCAATCATTTTAATCCTGATGAAAAGCAGCACGGTCTGCTGCATCCAAAAGGATCTCATGCAGGTGATCTGCAAAACCTGATTGCGGATGAAAATGGGCTTGTTGAGGCGGAAATTGCAGCACCTGCTGTGACGCTGAAAAAAGATGAAAAAAACTCTTTATTAATGAAAGAGGGGACAACGCTCATTATAACTGAACTAAAAGACGATGGAATGACTCAGCCATCCGGTGATTCAGGCACACGCATCGGATGCGGTGAAATTACTGAAAAAGAAGGAAAGCGTTCTGATAAGAAGGAAGTAAAGCCTGCAGAAGAAAAACAGTGATCACTTAACAAGTAAAAACGGCCCTTCAGGCCGTTTTTACTTTATTTCTGCGATTTGATTACAGTCTGCTTTTACTTTTGAGAGAGGCAGTCCAAAAAATGTATAAAACTGGACAGTCGTTTCATAGCATTTTTGACTAGACCCTTTTTGCTCTTTGATGCTCAGCACTTCCTCGTTCAGGGAAAGTGCACGCTGAAACGAGTTAAAGTGAAGTGTTTGAATCGTGTCAATCGCAAGGGCAGCTTCTTGCTGCATTTCTTCATTCGGTATTGCTTGTGCGCCGTTCCCTATTTGCTTCGGGATAAAGAAGGCTGCGGTTAATAGGCATAAGGTCAGCAGAAAAATCAGCATGAATCGGTTCTTCAGTAAAACCCCTCCTCATGTTCTTTTCGTCTGGTCACTTTTCGTCTCTATGGTCAGTTTATTAAATAATCGAAAAAAACATTCGAACTATTGAACATCTGATTGAATTGGCAGAGAAACGGTGACAGTTGTTCCTTCGCCAACGGAACTCTGATAGCGGATAGTACCGCTGTGGTGATGGATGATGGAAAAGGTTACTGTTAACCCAAGACCGGTTCCTTTTTCCTTTAGTGTAAAGTATGGTTCTCCCAAGCGTTCAAGCTGGTCTGCTGTCATTCCGTTTCCATTATCAGTGATTTTGATTCTGATGTATTCATGTGAAGAATAGGCTCTGATGAAAACTTTTCCTTCAAAATCCGGCACCGCTTCGATCGCATTTTTTAAAAGATTGATAAATACTTGCTTTAGTCTCGGATTATCTCCATACACGACTAAATCCGAGTTGATTTTTGTTTCGATTGTGACCGTTTTGTAGTTGGCATAAGAGCGCATTAATTGATCGACTTCAATAAGCAATGAGGATAAAGAAACTTTCTCTTTTTCAAAATATTGCTGTTTTGCTAAATTTAGATAATCGGTAATAATATCCTGAGCCCGATCAAGCTCTGATAATACTAATTCGAAATAGTCCTTATTTTTATGTTCGTTCTCCTGCAGTTCCTGACCCATCAATTGAATAAAACCCCTCACTACCGTTAATGGATTGCGGACTTCATGAGCAACGCTTGCAGCGAGCTCGCTTATGATGGAGAGCTTTTCGTTTTTGATAATCTGATAACGCATCATTGCGTTTTCACGAATGTATTCAATGGCATATTGCGAAAGAAATAATGCAGACATGAGGAAAAGCCAGTCAAGCACTAAGGTTATCGTATTGTTCCCTGTGAAAATCATAGGAGTAAGACCAAGTGTTCCAGTCAAATACATGGCAGAATAAGTGACTGCGGTTTTAATATTGCCAATCAGCAGAATAAACATCATTTTGCGCTGTTTATTATAAAAAAACCATTTTCTTTGAAGATAGTAAGGAAGAATAATATAGAAAGGAATGGTAATCATACTCAGCAGCAGCCAGTATCCGCCTGTATAAAAATGGTAGGCAAACACAGTGAGAATAACAAGGGCGCCAGAGAGCGGCCCTCCATATAAAATGCTGATGACAATGGGGATGGAATGCAGATCAAAGCTTAAATCATCCACAATATGAAGAGGGTAGGTTATACAAAGAATAGCAGAAGGTGCACAAAGCAAATAAATAAGAGTTTTGTTGCGGCTGGGAGGCGATTTGAAAGGCCTGCTCAGCCAAGCAGTCTGATAAATGAAGACAGGAAAAAGAATGAATGTCATATGCAGGATTAATTCTTTAATCGATTCGATTGTCATGGTCAATGGACTCGACACCTTTACAATTTTCTGAATTCATTATACCATTTAAAAAATTAATATACTTCAAAATAGTTCAATTAATAACAGGGGATGTTCTGTCTAATGACGCTGATAATTAAACCGTTTCGCAGGTATGACAAAGCTATTCTTGAAAGACAAGGAAAGACGAAGCGGTGAAACATCTGACCTTTCGGAACACTCCCTGAAGAACATACTTATCTAGAGAAAATACAAGGTTCGCCGTTTTTCTGACTGTCATTTATAAACAGGATTTTTTAATATACAAAAAGCCATAATCTCAGATTATGGCTTTTGCTGATTAAGAAAATGCTTTTTCAAGCCGTTTTAACCCCTCAATTACAACAGAACGCGGACAGCCAATATTCATTCGGACAAAACCTTCACCGCCATGACCGTATTTAGTGCCTTCTTCAAGAGCAAGTCTTCCTTTTTCAAGCAGCAGCTCCTTCAATTCAGCATCTGTTTTTGAGAGGCTTCTGCAGTCAATCCAAACGAGGTAAGTGGAATCTGGCTGAATCACTTTTAACTCCGGCAACTTTTGAGCGATAAAGGAAGTGACCGTTTTTACGTTCCCTTCTAAATACGTTTTTAACTCCTCGAGCCAAGGATCGCCATAAGTATAAGCAGCTTCAATGGCTGTGATGCCGAATGTATTTAGCGTGAAAAAGCCCTGTCTTTTTTGAAAATCCTCATATTTAGCCCGAAGATCTTTATTTGGAATGATAATCGCAGAAGATTGGAGACCTGCAAGATTGAACGTTTTGCTTGGTGACATGCATGTAATAGAAAGGTTGGCAAGCTCCTTGGAAATGGAGGCTAAAGGCACGTGCTTATGCCCGAATAACATTAAATCCGAGTGAATTTCATCTGATACCACGATTACATGATGGGCAGCACATAACTCGCCAATCTTTCTCAATTCATCTAAGGACCAGACTCTGCCTCCAGGATTGTGGGGGCTGCACAGCAGCATGAGCTTAACATCAGGATCTGAAAGCTTTTCTTCAAGATCTGCAAAATCAATTTCATAGTGCCCCCTTACAAGACTTAATTGATTATTAACGATGGTGCGATTGTTTTTTTCGGTGATATCAAAAAAAGGATGGTAAACGGGAGACTGAATGAGGACACTGTCACCAGGCTCTGTCAGTGACTGAATGGCCATGCTTAAAGCTGTCACAACACCTGAGCTGAAAACAATCGATTCTTGTGTAATGTCCCAGTTGTGGCGTTTTTTCATCCACATTTGCACGGATTTTTTTGCCCCGGAACCTGGAGATGTATATCCAAAAATACCATGCGCTGCCCGCTCTGCAAGTGCTGCAACTACTTCTTGAGGAGCCTTAAAATCCATATCCGCCACCCACATAGGCAGAACATCTTTAATACCGAAAATTTCCTCCGTATAATCCCACTTCACGGATTGAGTATTGGATCTGTCAGTTGTCTGATCAAAAGGATTCATTTTTAACCCTCCTACTTTCCTGTATGTGTGTGCACTATAAGGGCTGTTCTGCTTTCTGGTGACTGCTCCATCTTGCAACCCTTGTCATAAAAATTTATCCGAAAAGTCAAAATCGGACTTTTCGGTTGACTCCTTATCTTTTTGCCGGGTCTGTTCAGTTGGTAATGTTTTTCTTTGTCCAGCTCTAACTCCCAACTTCTCGGCCAGAAGAAATTTCCCCAAAAAGTCAAACCCGACTTTTCGGATGAATTCTTATCTGTCTGTCTGCTCTAAACAATCGCTTCCGCTTTTCTTTTATAATATATATGATAAAATAGCTATGCAAATGAAATGGATGGGTGATATTAAGTGGAAATGAAAGAAGCTAATGAGCAGATGCTCGAAATTTTATATAAGTGGGATCCCTTACATTACGGTGCGGAAGCTTATGAAACAGAAGTATTCGATGTTTTGCAGGCTGTTCATGTTTCAGAAGCGCCTTCCCATTTGTCCAGAAAAATTCAGTCTATTTATGAATTCTCCTTTGAAGAAATTATTCCATTAAAAGAATGTGAAAAAATAGCTATTGAATTGCTTCTTATAAAAAATAATGCAGCTTGTGAACGGTAATCTGTCGTTCTCAGCTGCATTTTTTGTTTCCGTATTTGGATGTTACACGCAAAATTCGAAAATTCGCTCGGACACGAAATCAGGACGCTCTTCTGGAACTAGATGTCCTGTATTTTTTAACGAAAAGAAATGAGAATTTGGAAGATCTTTGTTCATGCGTTCACCGATTTGTACAGGGACGACTTTATCTTCCTGACCCCAAATAAGCAGGCTCGGTGTTTCAATTTTTCTTAAATCCTCTGCAGATAAATCACCTTCACGGTCACGAATCATGCGTGATAAAGCCATAAAAATCCGGTCATCATAAAACGGCTGAATATAGCCATCCATCATTTCCTGATCAATCAATGAATGGTCATAAACGACATTGCAAAGGTTTTTCCATACTCCCTGCCGGCTCATAATATGTTTGATGCAAAGATAGAAATAAGGCACATATGAACCGAATATAAGGGAGGGATGAGATCTTTTCATATATCCTGAACTGCAAAGAAGGACAACCTTTCTGAACATCTCAGGCATTTCTTTTAAAGCATACAAGGAAATTTGCCCGCCCATCGAATGTCCAACAAGAATGGCGTCATCCACTTGAAGATTTTTTAAAAGCTCAATGACGACTTTAGCCATATTGCGGTATGAATAAACAAATGCGATGGACTTTTCCGACTGCCCAAAAGGAGGCAGGTCAACCGCAATAATACGATATTCATTTCTTAAATACGGGATCAGCCGCCGGTAGCTGAATGTGGAAGAAAGAAAGCCGTGGATCAATACCATTGTAGGTTTTCCAGGGTTCTCATAGAGCTCATAATGAACATGAATGTCCTGTATCATCATCTTGAATTCCTGTTTATTTTCAAAAGTCACCATAGTCGTTCACTCCAGCATTTATTCTGATTTTCTTTGAGAGATAAGAAAATATAACATTTTGCGCATTGATGGCAAGCGGACTTGTCCAACCCCTCGGCCAGAATGAATCCGGCAAAAAGTTTAACTGTCATACCTGAGCTAAACGGCGCCTGCGCTTTTCTTCATACGACATGAATTCGTATCCTTTGACAAAAAGCTGACGGTTATCAGTATTTTTGCCGCAATAGTTTCTACTATTTTAACCTTGATTACAGAAATAACTCATGTAAAATCTACCCGTAATTTGAGGAAAAAAAACGGGAAACCCCATGTCTGTTTTCTCCTGTTCATGCTATAATTATCAGAACATTCTTAAGGATAAAAGGAGGACGGCGAAATGAAGCTTTCTCAAAAGGAAACGGAAATACTTGAGCTTTTAGAGGAAAACAGCAGACTGACTCCTCTTGCAATTGCCAAAATGGTGCAGCTGTCAGAGGAAGAAACGATTGAAGCGATTAAACGCCTTGAAGAATTGAAGGTCATTATTGATTATTCGACAACTGTCAACTGGCGCAAAGTAGACGGTCATGAAGGTGTAACAGCTATGATTGACGTAAAGGTCGCTCCAAAAAGAGGAACAGGTTTTGATGCGATTGCTGAACGAATATACAGATTTAAAGAGGTAAAGTCGGTGTACCTCATGTCAGGGGCCTACGACTTATCGGTTGTGATTGAAGGCAGGTCGATGTCAGAGGTTGCCCATTTTGTTTCAGATAAGCTATCTACTCTTGATTCTGTGCTGTCAACAACGACTCATTTTATTTTGAAAAAATATAAGCATGACGGCAAAATTTACGAGCAGGATGATGAAGACAGACGAATTGTGGTGTCTCCATGACACAAGAGAGGTATTTATCTAAAACCGTTTCACAATTAAAGCCTTCCGGCATCCGCAAGTTCTTTGATCTTGCGGCTGGCATGGAAGGTGTTATTTCGCTTGGAGTCGGAGAACCGGATTTTGTCACTTCATGGAATGTCAGAGAAGCATGCATCTTATCGCTCGAGCAGGGATTTACCTCTTACACAGCTAATGCAGGTCTTGCAGAGCTGAGAGTGGAGATTGTCCGGTATTTGCAAAAGAAATTCAATGTTTCTTATCGCTATGAGGACGAAGTTATTGTAACTGTAGGAGCCAGTCAGGCTTTGGATATTGCGTTAAGAGCAATCACCGATCCTTTAGATGAAATATTGATACCAGAGCCTTGCTTTGTTTCTTATGGACCTTTAGTATCGCTTGCAGGAGGGGTGCCTGTGCCTTTGCATACAAAGGCAGAGGATCAATTTAAGCTTCTTCCTGAACACATAGAAGCGGCGATTACAGACAGGACAAAGGGATTGCTGCTGTGCTCGCCAAGCAACCCAACAGGAGCCGTGTTAAATAAAAAGGAGCTCGAACAAATCGCTGAAATGGCTGAAAAACACGATCTAATCATTTTAGCCGATGAGATTTATGCAGAACTTACATATGATGAGGCCTATACAAGTTTCCCAAGTTTAAAGGGCATGCAGGAGCGTACCATTTTAATCTCCGGTTTTTCAAAAGGCTTTGCGATGACTGGATGGCGACTTGGATTTGTTGCGGCACCCGCTGCACTCTCTCAAGCCATGCTTAAAATACATCAGTACGCTATGATGTGTGCTCCAACAATGGCCCAGTTCGGAGCAATCGAAGCGCTGAAAAACGGACTGCAGGATGTTGAGCAGATGAAAAAAAGCTATAGGCAAAGAAGAAATTACTTCGTTGACTCCCTTAATGAAATTGGGCTGCCTTGCCATCTGCCGGGAGGAGCTTTTTATGCATTTCCTTCAATTGCGAATACCGGACTCAGTTCTGAAGAATTTGCTGAGCGTCTTTTGCTCGAACAAAAGGTAGCTGTTGTGCCTGGCCATGTTTTTGGCGAGAGCGGAGAGGGCTTTATCAGATGCTCGTATGCTTCTTCCTTAGAACAGCTGCAAGAGGCATTAAGAAGAATTTCTATATTTATGAAAAATTTCCAATAGGAATTCTAAACAAAAAAAGGACAAAACCGTTTGGGTTTGTCCAATAAACAAAAGGGGGGAATACTAGAAAGCTTATACGCTAATAGTATTCCCCTTTTTTTGATTGATAAACCTCTTATTTACATTTTTTCTCTTCTAAATAGATATATTATGAAACAAAAGATACTTTGCCAGCGTTTCATAGATGTCAGAAGGAGGGCAGAACATGAACGATGATGAGTTGGTTTTAAAAGCAAAAAAAGGCAATATGAATGCGTTTCAGGAGCTTGTTGAGAAATACACTCCAGTTGTTGAAAAGTTTGCTTATCAGCTGGGGAACCGGCGTGATGATATAGATGATATTACTCAGGAAGTATTTATACGCGTGTACCGTTTTCTTGATCAATTTTCAAAAGCAAAATTTTCGACCTGGCTTTATAAAATAACCCTAAATGTCACGCGTGATGCTGCAAGAAAACGAATGTCAAATATGAAAAAGGTCTTTAAAATTCAAAACGAGCCTGCCTATGATTATCCGGAGGTAGAAGCTCATGTTCTTCAAAATGAAGAAGACAGGGCCCTTCATCTTTGTCTTCAAAAGCTTGATGAAAAATATAGAGTTCCAATTGTGCTTTATTTTTTTCATGAACTGAAATATGAAGAGATTGCTGAAATTATGTCGATCACGTTATCTACTGTTAAAACAAGAATATTAAGAGGAAAAACAATGCTTAAGAAGATATTGGAGGAGCACGAGAAGAAAGAAGGTGAAACTCATGGATGATCAAATCTTTGAGAAAAGATTATCGAAATTAAAACAATCATATAAGCAGCTGCCATCGCAAACTTCTTCCGATAAAATAATGGAACGAATTAAAAAGGAAGAGAAAAAGAAACGGAGCTTTTTCTCTGCTCAAACCCTATATGCCGCAAGCTTCATTGGCGTCTTAATCATAGCGGGACTGCTGGGTACCCAGCTTTTAATGCGGGGAAATGGAGGAACTGGCGATCAGCCTCCTGCAGCAGTTGTGCCGCCTTCAGCTGAAGACATTGAAGAAAGGCATAAAGAAATAAGACAGCTATATGAAGATCAATTAACTGCATTTGATGAAGCTGTCAGCATAGCTGATGCGGAACAATATGCTTTTATACAAGATGCAGGGAAAGCTGTTGCTGATTTTGAAAAACGGGAAACCTATAAATCAAATCAGGAGCTTGAAAATTACTACAATACGGTGAAGCAGACGGTTGAGCAAAATGTCTCAGTTCCAAGTGAACAGCTTGCCAAGTTGCGTGCAAAAGCTGAAGAAGGAAAGCAAATTAAAGATGAAGAAATCATCAGTTTGCTTGAAAAACAGCGTGTGATGAATGAATATTACTTTGAAAAGTGGCTGTCTGTATCACTGAACATACACTATACAGATGTGTTTGCTTTTGCTGATGAATTGAATCGTACTGGCACAGACGATCCTGAAGCAGGACCTATAGTGAAAGAAATTAAAGACAGCGGCTATCGTTTTTATCATGAAGGTGAAGGGATGATTAATTTTCAGCCTGACCTGACTTTATTGGAAACCGAACTAAGGCCGAGCCCGCAGATGAAGAAGTATTTTGAAGTTGAAAATCAGGCTCAGGTGACGGAAGACGGTGCAGTCAGTGTTTCACCTCAGGAGCTTGCAGATCGAACACTTGCATTAGAAGATTTTATTAATAAAAATCCGAACTTTAAATATGGTGAAAAGTTGAAAGAGCGGTATGAATTTTGGCTGTTTTTACTCTTAAAAGGGCTTACGAATTCGGAAGCAATTGATGAAGAGAATCGTTTGAAAGAGGAATGGAAGTCGGCACTCGAATATGTAATGGAAAAGGATCCAAATAGTCAAACGGCGGAAGTTGTTACAAGGTTCTATAACGAATTAAAAGAAAAAAACTTTACGTTTGATTCTAGAGAAAAATATGAGCAATATCAGGTGGATGTTCCTGAAGGTTTAGTTCCTGCTGTTTCATATAAGAGGGGCAGGGAATTCAATATCCTTCCCCTTCCTGACAAGATTCACAAGACATACCTAGTATATAAAGAGAATGGAGATATCCAGGATCTCAGAGACTTGCAGCCTCCCGACATCATCCGACTTTACATGTATGCAGTTGTAAAAGGAGATGCAGATACTGCTTACGGCCTTCTCTACAAAGGAGAAGGAACACCGGCTAAAGAAGAGTTTGAAATGGAAATAAAGAATAAATCAGCTGAGTTTCAAGATATTTCCAACAGAGTGTATAAGGTTTACGAAGAATATAATGAGGAAGGTGATACAGCAACATTTGAATTGATATTTAAAGATGGATCCTCAATCAGTTATAAAGTGAAAATTGATCTAGGGGACTACACTTCAAGTGTCGTTTATCAATAAGAAGGCTGCTCCGTCGTTTCACAGATAAATTCTTAATTCAGATGGAAATTTCGGTTGGAAAATCTGAAAAACCTGTAGTGGATAAATTTAGTAAACAGGTTGATAAAAGTTCAACTTAGGCGGATAAGATATAGTCGATTCAGCCGGGCGCTTGTTGCCCGGTTTTTCTAATAGGTAAAAGGATGCGTTCGATATGCAGATTCAAACGGATAAGCTTGCTGTTCGAAAATTAGTGAGACTTTCTGACGAAAGGATGTCTTCAGTTTTATGAGGAAAAGGATAATCCGATTTCTTTGGAAATGGATGGAAAGAAATTTTACGATCGGAATAACGAAACCGTAAGATGTATCATAGCCTATGATCATATCCCGATTGGCTATCTTCTGTTTTTTGAATTAATTCAAAAAGAGTGGTGTATTTATGATACCCAGAGGGATCTTTTTTTGGAATGGATCAGTTTATAGGATAGCCGGATTCTTGGAACAGGGGAATCGGCTAAAAGCATCTTCTGAAAGCTCAAATGCTTGACATAAATAAAAAACTTCATTGAAAAAAATGGGGATATATGATATAGTTTTAAATTGCGTATATTAAACGAGAAAAATACAACTTATATAGGAGTGTTACCATGAGCACAAAATACGAAACAGGTTCTGTTCACACAGGCAAAGTAACAGGAATCCAACGCTACGGAGCGTTTGTAGCATTAGATGAATCAACACAAGGTTTAGTTCACATTTCTGAAATCGCACACGGTTTTGTTAAAGATATCAACGAGCAATTAAAAGTAGGCGACGAAGTTCAAGTGAAAGTTCTTTCAGTTGACGAGCAAGCTGGTAAAATCAGCCTTTCAATTCGTGCAACTCAAGAAGCTCCAGCACAAACTGAAGCTCCTAAAAAGCCTAAAAAGCGCCAAGCTACAGTGAAAGCAACTCCTGCTTATTCTAACGAAACTCCACAAGGTTTCAACACTCTTAAAGAAAAGTTAGAAGAGTGGATTGAGCAATCTAAACAAACAAATAAATAAATCCGGCCTTATTTAAAAGAATGCATCCTTAGCGGATGGATTCTTTTTTTGTGTGAAAAATGATTTTCGGAGAAAAGAATTTGTGGCAGGAAACGATTTGCTGCAGCTAATAAAAACAATTTTAGGCATTTATCGAAACCTTAAGTCTAAATAGGCTTTTGTATTTCGCTAAATAAATTGCTTTTTCGGCTAAATGATTCCGAGTTTCAGCTATATAAAAGCAGAATGCGGCTAAATAAAGTTGAATTTCAGCGATAATAAATTTCTGAAAAACAAAAAAGCACCGAATGATGGCATTCGGTGCCTGCACATATTATTTTATCGTGCTTCTGGTTTTGGCTCGTCGCGAGCAATTTCAGCTGCCGGCTTGAACAGAATTGCAAGGTTGATAAGGCCGGCAATTCCAACTAGTCCGTAGATAATTCTTGATAATGCAGAGTCTTGGCCGCCGAAAATAGCAGCTACTAGATCAAATTGGAAGAAGCCGATTAAACCCCAGTTTATCGCTCCGATAATAGTAAGTACAAGTGCTATGCGTTGTAATGCGCTCATGATGTTACCTCCTTCAGATATGAGAATGCACTCATAGAGTTTGAAGAAATCAGCAGAATTATTCATCCAGGCAAAAAAAGAGTTTGCCGAGCGCATTTCTTGCAAAAACAATCGAAAGAAGGCCATACTTATTTTATAAAAAGTAAGGAGGCGATGATTGTGGAAAATTTTACATACCATAATCCTACTAAATTAATTTTTGGCAAAGATCAGCTTGAACAGCTAAAAACTGAGGTGCCTAAATACGGCAAAAATGTTCTCCTTGTTTACGGTGGCGGAAGCATTAAGCGTAATGGTTTATATGATAAAGTACTTGCACAGCTTGAGGAAATAGGAGCAAATGTTTTCGAACTTGCAGGGGTTGAACCAAATCCAAGGTTATCGACTGTAGAGCGCGGCGTAAATCTTTCTAAAAGCGAAAATATTGACTTCCTTTTAGCTGTAGGCGGAGGAAGTGTAATTGACTGTACAAAGGCAATCGCTGCAGGAGCAAAGTATGACGGAGATGCTTGGGATATCGTTACCAAAAAACATATGCCGACAGAAGCTCTTCCGTTTGGAACAGTTTTGACATTAGCTGCAACTGGATCTGAAATGAATGCAGGTTCTGTTATCACTAACTGGGAAACACAAGAGAAATACGGATGGGGAAGTCCTCTTACATTCCCGAAATTCTCTATTTTAGATCCTGTTAACACATTTACAGTTCCAAAGGACCAAACCGTGTATGGAATGGTTGACATGATGTCGCATGTGTTTGAACAATATTTCCACCATACGAAAAACACACCGCTGCAGGACCGTTTCTGTGAAGCTACTTTAAAGACAGTAATCGAAACAGCTCCTAAGCTGATGAATGACTTAGAAAATTATGAGCTTCGCGAAACAATCCTATATTCAGGCACAATTGCATTAAACGGATCTCTGCAAATGGGTTACCGCGGCGATTGGGCGACTCATAACATTGAGCATGCTGTATCAGCTGTGTATGACATTCCGCATGCAGGAGGTCTCGCAATCCTATTCCCTAACTGGATGAGACATACGCTGGATGAGAACGTTGACCGCTTCAAACAAGTTGCTGTACGAGTATTCAATGTTGATCCTGAAGGGAAATCAGATCGTGACATCGCATTAGAAGGCATTGATAAGCTAAGTGAATTCTGGAGCAGCTTAGGCGCACCAAGCCGCTTGGCTGATTACAGCATCACAAACGAGAAGATTGACCTGATTGCCGATAAAGCAATGTCTAACGGAGAATTCGGCAACTTTAAAAAGCTCAATAAAGAAGACGTACTTGCGATTTTAAGAGCATCTCTATAATAGAAGAACACTCTGTTTCGGCAGGGTGTTTTATTTATTTTTGGAATGAACGCGTTTACATCCGGAGGCTCGCTTGATTTACTATCTCAGTTTCGTTAAAGTGAAAGAGGATAAAAATTTTTATATGCGATGGAGGAACTGCAATGACACATGTTCGTTTTGATTATTCTAAAGCGTTGTCATTTTTTGGTGAACACGAACTTACATATTTGCGCGATTTCGTTAAAGTGGCACATCATTCAATTCATGAAAAAACAGGTGCGGGAAGCGACTATTTAGGATGGGTTGATCTTCCGTCTGAGTATGATAAAGAAGAATTTGCACGCATTCAAAAAAGTGCAGAAAAAATTAAATCTGATTCAGATGTTCTTTTAGTTGTCGGAATTGGGGGTTCATACCTTGGGGCACGTGCTGCTCTTGAAATGCTGAATCATTCTTTCTACAATGCTCTTTCTAAAGAACACCGCAAAACACCTCAGATTATTTTTGTGGGCAACAATATCAGCTCAACCTATATGAAGGATTTAATGGATCTTCTTGATGGGAAAGATTTCTCTATCAATGTTATTTCCAAATCAGGCACAACAACTGAGCCTGCGCTTGCATTCCGTATTTTCCGCAAGCTGCTTGAAGAAAAATACGGCAAAGCTGAAGCTAAATCCCGTATTTACGCAACAACAGACAAAGCCCGCGGTGCATTAAAAACACTCGCAACTGAAGAAGGCTACGAATCATTCATTATTCCAGATGATGTCGGAGGACGTTACTCAGTTTTAACAGCTGTTGGCTTATTGCCAATTGCTGCTGCAGGAGCTGACATCGAGGAAATGATGAAAGGCGCGGCAGCAGCAATGGAAGATTTTGCAGCTTCTGAGCTGGAAGATAATGCTGCATACCAATATGCTGCTGTTCGAAATGCTTTATATAACCGCGGTAAAACGATTGAAATGCTGATTAACTATGAGCCGGGTCTTCAATACTTTTCAGAGTGGTGGAAACAGCTGTTTGGCGAAAGTGAAGGAAAAGATCAAAAAGGCATTTTCCCTGCTTCAGCAAACTTCTCAACGGATCTTCACTCAATGGGACAATACGTTCAAGAAGGCCGCCGCGATTTATTTGAAACCGTGCTGAACGTAGAGAAGCCTCGTCATGAATTAACAATTGAAGCAGAAGAAAATGATTTGGACGGCTTAAACTACTTAGCTGGTGAAACAGTTGATTTCGTTAATAAAAAAGCATTCCAGGGCACAATGCTTGCTCATACAGACGGTGGCGTTCCGAACTTAATCGTGAATCTTCCGGAAATGAACGAGTACACATTCGGATACCTTGTTTATTTCTTCGAAAAAGCATGTGCAATGAGCGGATACCTGCTGGGCGTCAACCCATTTGACCAGCCAGGTGTTGAAGCTTACAAAGTGAACATGTTTGCTTTACTCGGGAAACCAGGTTTTGAAGAAGTAAAAGCAAAGCTTGAGAAACGCTTAGAGGAATAAGGGTTTACGCCACTTTCCTAAGTGGTATTTTATAAGGTAATTGCATAGTTCTCGGGGTATAAAAAGGGCGACTGACCACATTCCTTGCTAAAATGTGTTTGAGCCGGCCATATACTCCGAGAATTTTTTTATTGATCTGGCTTCCATATATTTTGTAAAATGGTAATAAATAGTTTATTCGGCCGTAACATCCTTGTGTCCTAATTTTTCTTAATCTCTAATTGTGCCGGTGCCGGTAGTTTGGCAAGGATTTGCACTAGTAATCCATATTCCGCGAAAGAAACTGAATCCTTTTTCTTAGACTCCTCAAACTTGTCTTTATATTCTTTATCCTTATTTTTCATAATTGTTCATCATTCATACTCTATATCGAACGTTCATTCGTGTATAATTAAGACATACTTTTCAAAGGAGGAAATTATGAACTCAATTGATTTGATTATCTTAAATTTTAATGAAGTTAGAAGAAGAAGCATAAAGGTTTGGACTTCTATTCCCGCAGAAAAACTTAATTGGAAACCAGATGATAAAGCTATGACTTGTTTAGAAATGATTAGACATGTATTAGAAAGTGAACATTACTATCACTTGGCAATTAAAAACAGAGGGAGCCTCTCTACTTTTGATTCTCCCTTTGAAAACCTTCCCTATACATCAGTAGAAGCAGAATTAGAGTTTGCAGACCTGTATAGAAAACAGTTCATAGATACAGTTAAATCGTTTTCTGAAGAAGATTTAGATACCATAAAAATTGACAGATCCGAATCTGGATACATAAGAAGTCTGGGAGATATGCTGCTGCGTGTGGCCTATCATGAATCTGTCCACACTGGTCAGTTATTAGATTATCTAAGATCTGCAGGCATACCCAGAGTTCGAATTTGGGACTAAGTAGGCAGATAGAAGTAACAAATACTTCGGCTATTTTTTCTTTGTGCAGTTTCTTTAAAATGGAAATTAGAGAAACGGACGCGTTTAGTTGACAAAGATAATGTTTTTTTAGTCTATGGCCTGAATTTAGTCCATTAAAAAAGAATAGATTTGCGAGGAGTATAAGATTGATGAAAAAAGGTCAATTAGAGGTTATGAACTTAAATGAATTAATAAAAGACCAAAAGGACTACACAAATTTTATTGTAAGTGAAGTAAATGACCACGCTCTTAGAATAGCTGTGATAAATGGAGAATTTCACTGGCATAAACACGAGGATTGCGACGAGTTATTTTATGTATTAGAAGGTGAACTTTTCATAGACTTAGAAAACGGTGAAACAGTTTCATTAACTCCAGGTGAAATATTTACTGTACCTGCTAATACAAGGCATCGAACTCGTTCAAACGAAAGAACAGTCAATCTTTGTTTTGAAAAGGCAATTAACGATATAAAAGGGAGCAAAAGTTAATAGTAAATCAATCAATTAAATTGCCCCGGTTGGCATAACTTCATAAAATATTGCTGTTTTTTTGAACAATTGGAACCATTTGGTTGTACAAGAAGGTCCTACTAGCTTGAGGGGATATGAAAGAAATGATATTAGTGAGTTCTTGTTTAGCAGGGTTAGAGGTAAGGTATAATGGTACGCATAGTCTAGATAACAAGATAAGTAAACTAATAGAAGAAAATAAGGCAATAACCGTTTGTCCCGAATTGCTTGGTGGTTTTTCAACACCAAGAGAACCTGCTGAGATAATAGGCGGCAACGGGGAAGATGTACTGGATGGGAATGCCAAAGTAGTCGAGAAATCAGGAAGAGACGTAACTGAACAGTACATAAAAGGAGCTTATGTAACTTTTAATAAAGCAAAAGAGGTTAATGCAACAATTGTTGTTCTTAAAGAGGGTAGCCCATCCTGTGGGAGTTCAATGATTTACAATGGTGAATTTATAGGTAAGAAAATTGTTGGAAATGGAGTCACAACTGCTTTACTAAAAAGAAACGGGTTACGAGTAATTTCAGAAGAACAGTTTTCGGATAATCTCGGGTGAGATAATATAATTTATCTTCAGGCTAAGCGTGCAGTAATTAAGTATTGTTGAGAAATGTTCATATCTAATTTCATACTTTCGTTCTTAAACAATCGGACGCATGCCAGAACAAGCAGTAAAAGGCTGATAAAAATTATACATGTTTGAAAAAAATAAAGCAGGAGCCGGGGAGATTGAAACCTTTCCCCGGCTTGCTTGCGTTCCCTGAAAGAGTACTTTGCTATTCAACTAAATAGGGAGATTATTTAAAGAGTGCTGAACACATTCTCTTAATTTGATTTCCCTTCTCTTACTTCCTTGAATTTCTAATTAAGCTTTATAACGCAATACGTTGTGCTTTTTTTATAAAATCTCTCCACGTTGTAAATCATAATAAAAAAGGAGGTCGAAATTATGATTGAAATTCCGTCAAAGCTTGAAGGAAAGTCGTTTAAACTTTACCATCTTGAACAGCAGCTAAAGCCGCTTGGCTATTCAATTGGCGGAGGCTGGGAGTATGATCATGGGTCGTTTGATTACAAAATTGACGATGAAGCAGGCTATCAGTTTCTTCGTGTGCCATTTACAGCAGTGGATGGCCAGCTTGACTCGCAAAATACTACCGTTAAGCTGACAAATCCATATCTGCTTTCACATAAATACCAAATTGGACTTGATGATAACGTTCGTATCGGAAATGTGAAAGCTTCGTTTGATCAATTTCAGGAACCACAGGATAAGGATGCCGAGTTCCCTGAAAAGTATATCGATATTGGCAAGGATTTAGTGAAAGAACTTGAAGCGGTACTGCTGGATTAATGAGTAATCAGAATGAGAAGATCATCCTGTTGCAGGATTTGGGAGATAGGCGGGTTCAACTTCGTCTCATCTCCTTTTTTGATGCCGATTAACAGCATCTCTTTTTCAAGCAGGGCGTGGCTTGCCGCATGAAAAGTTTCTCCAATTAATTCTTTTGGAATCGGTTTGATTTTAAAAAAGTTTCCTTTTGCAGCGTTCAGTTCAGAGTAAATACTGGATAAGCCGTATTTTGCTAAGTAACTGTTCATCATTAAATGACTTGACAGCTGATACGATTTAATAATTTCATCTGCTCCGGCACGCTTTGCGTTATTCACATGCATTCCCGTTACGAGCTCAATGACTGTATATAAATCAGGATTTATCCCTTTCAAAGCAAGTAAAATGAGAATGGAGTTCATATCTGCATCCGATTCATTTTTATGCTGGTTGGCTGTAATGATGGCTGCATCTGCGTGTTCGACATTTGCTCTCACTAACGTCCGGTCTATTGTCGGGTTGCCTTTAATAAAATGAAGATTTTCAATAAGAGGAGACTCCTCAAGCGTATCATCAATTAGTACGAGGTTTTTGTATGGTTTTATTTTCTGGAATGTCTCAATCAGTTCGCTCGTTTTCTCATTCCATCCAATAATCACAATATGATTGCCATGTTTAAAAGCAGTATCCCCTTTTAGATAAGAATGCTGTTTTTGAAAAGCTGCAGCTGACAATGTTGCGAAATAAGTTGTGACAAAACCTGCTCCGATTAAAATGAGCACCATTCCAACAGAGCGCCCCGCAACAGTTTCAGGCACATAGTCTCCGAAGCCTACGGTGGATACGGTGACAAGCGCCCACCAGATTCCATCAAACACGGTTGGAAAGACTTCAGGTTCAATAAGAGAAATAATTTGACCGAAAAGAAGCACGATCAGCATAACGATCAAAACAATTCTGAAATACAGGGGCCATTTCAGCCAATCAATTAATAGTTTATTCGTTTTCACCAAACTCACCTCTTATTTATCTTTCGGAAGAAATGAAAGAACCTCTCTGATAATAGAATTGATTTTCTCTGTGACAGCCTCTTTTCCATAGACGCCTATAGCTTTTTCAATGGCTGACATTGTTTTCTCATAGAATTCAATTATAGGCTTATCCTCTTCTGCGTCATTATAGAATTGGATAAAGACATCAAGACCTTCATTCATTTTATCAATCGCATCGCTGAGTGCGTTTTTTTCATCTTCAGTCAATTTCATCGTTTCACTTCCTTATGTCCGTTCAATACGTATTCCTCTGTAGTATGTGCAATCTTGCTCTATTTTTTCGGCAATCGGTAAAAGTTCTAAAGTTTGTCTTCCGGCATGTTATTTTTTATTTTGTAAAAGATAAAAAAAATAGGCATACCTGAGGTTGATAACTAATGAAAAAAAGATATGTATCTGTAAAAAATAAGTTTTGGATCAGTCAGACAGCCGCAATCCTTTGGATGAGCGCCTCGATTCTGATTTCATTGCCGTGGGTCAGGGAGCTTGCAGAAATCATCGGGCTTCCTTTTGCCATTTTTATTATTGCCGGAATTGCGTATATTCCAGGATATTTAAATGCATTTTTAGTATGCAGTCTGTGGATTGACAGACAGCCGAGGCCTAAGATCATCAGCCCGGATGTGCCGGTTACGGTCATTATTGCTGCAAGAAATGAGGAAAGAAATATTGGGACCACGATTCATTACATCTCTAAACAGGATTATGAAGGCGAAATGCAAGTGATTGTGGTTGATAATGGTTCAACAGATGAAACGGTTGCCAGAGCAAAAAAGGCGGGTGTTGAATTGAAATTGAACATTCGCGTATTGCTTGAGGAGGAAACCGGAAAGTTTCATGCTTTAAACCGGGGAATCAGTGAAACAAATTCGGGATTTGTTCTGACACTTGATGCAGATACACTTTTACATAAAAGCGCCATTAGGCACATTGTGGCAAGAATGGTCAGCTCACCAGAAGATGTATGTGCCGTCGCGGGTACGATTCTTGCCAGAAACAGCCGCGAAAATTTACTGACCAAAATGCAGGAATGGGATTATTTCCTTGGAATTGCAGCCATTAAGAGACTTCAGGGGCTTTATCAGGGAACGCTTGTTGCACAAGGAGCTTTTAGTCTTTATAAAACAGAAGCAGTTAAAGAAATCGGCGGATGGCCTGAAGCAATTGGTGAGGATATCGTGCTGACATGGCGATTCCTTCACCGCAATTACAGGGTATACTTCGAGCCTCTTGCTGTTGCATTTACTGAAGTTCCATCGACATTTCGTCATTTTGCAAAGCAGAGATCAAGATGGGCAAGGGGAATGATAGAAGCTTTAAAGGAAATGAAGCCTTGGCATCAGCCGGTTCTGTTCGCCAAATTTCTGACGGGCATAAACTTTATCATGCCATACTTGGATTTTACATACACAGTTTTTTGGATTCCTGGACTTATTCTCGCTTTTTTCGGTTACTTTTGGATCGTAGGACCGATGACCTTATTTGTTCTTCCGATTACCTTAATCAGCTATTTCAGCATTTACTCTTACCAGAAAAAAGTCTTCATGGAGCTTGATTTAAGAGTCAGAAAAAATACAGCCGGCTTTTTCTTATTTGTCTTAACGTATCAAATCTTAATGTCACCAGTATCTGTATGGGGCTATATTCAAGAATTTTTTCGTTTGAGGCGAATATGGAAATAAATGAGATGTTAAATGCCATCTATTAAGTAAAGAATAAAAACTATATATCAAGAATTCAGCGAGATGGATTTCACCATAGAAGGGAGGTGACCTTATCCGAATTACGGGTAAGGGAACTCTTGATTGCCACAAATTTGATATTGGTAGCCCTGTTAATTGCTGCAACCGGTTTTTTTGTCGCTGCGGAATTTGCCATAGTAAAGGTGAGAAGTTCCAGAATTGATCAGCTGGTCGGAGAAGGAAATAAGAATGCCATTGCTGCAAAAAAAGTGACTGGAAGCCTTGATGAATATTTATCTGCCTGCCAGCTGGGAATTACAATCACAGCTCTTGGACTGGGCTGGCTTGGAGAGCCGACAATTGAACATCTGCTTCATCCGCTATTTGATTCATGGGGATTAAACCCATCTCTTTCCGGCATTTTATCATTTGTGCTCGCTTTTATTGCCATTACTTACTTGCATGTAGTTATTGGAGAGCTTGCGCCAAAGACTCTTGCCATTCAAAAAGCCGAGTGGGTGACTATGACGCTGTCCCGTCCGCTCATTTTCTTCTATAAAATCATGTATCCCTTTATAAAAACGCTGAATGGTTCTGCTTTATTTATTGTCAGGCTCTTCGGCCTGCATGCAGCATCCGAGCATGAAGTTGCCCATACAGAAGAAGAGCTGCGGATTATTCTGTCTGAAAGCTTAAAAAGCGGGGAAATCAATCAGTCAGAATATAAATACGTCAATAAGATTTTTGAATTTGACAACCGAATTGCCAAAGAAATTATGGTTCCAAGAACAGAGATGACTACGGTATCCCTTGAAGATTCTTTCGAAGAAAATCTGGAGATCATGAGAAGCGAAAGATATACAAGATATCCGCTCGAACATGAAGATAAAGATAACATTGTTGGTCTAATCAATATTAAAGAAATTTTAGATGCCCTTTACATGTCAAAAGATGGTGTTCTGCTTAAAAATTATATACGTCCCGTAATCAAGGTGATCGAAACGATTCACATTCAGGATTTATTGCTGAGAATGCAGACAGACCGGATCCACATGGCAATCCTGGTAGATGAATATGGCGGTACAGCCGGACTTGTAACAGTAGAGGACATTCTTGAAGAAATTGTCGGAGAAATCCGCGATGAGTTTGATGTGGACGAACTGCCTAATGTTCAAAAGAAAAGCGATTTTCATTACATTTTTGACGGCAAAGCACTTATTGAAGAAGTAAATGATCTCCTTCAGCTCGAGATTGATTCAGAAGATGTCGACACAATTGGGGGCTGGGTGCTCACAGAGAAAATCGATGTGAAAAAAGGAGACAAAATCATGTCTGACGGCTACGAGTTTACTGTAACCGATATGGAAGGGCATCATATCAGAACGCTTGAAGCTAAAAAAAAGATGGAAACAGCAGCAGGTAATCTTGAATGATTGCCTGTTTTTTGCTGACTAGACCAATCTGATTTTAATCCCCCAGCGAAACACAGAATTTCTCTTCTTGAGGGCTGGAACTATCTTGAAATCAGGCTGCAATCTATCCGCCATAAAAATTATGTGTTTCCAGTATTTCAGTATTGTCCAACTCCATCGCAGAACATCATCCCAAAAAGAGTCAAAAGGGAAACCGTTTGCAAGCTTTCTTTCTTTTGGATCAGAAGTTTTGATGAAGCTGGTTTCATTAATTATGTATTATGCTCCGATCGGACTTGGCGCTTATTTCGCCACTTTAGTCGGAGAATACGGTCCGATGCTTTTAGGTACTTATTTTAAAGCGGGTGTCATGTATTACGTCTCAGCATTTATCTATTTTGTGATTGCATTTACATTTTACGCATTCATGTCAGGCAAAAAGAAGGCTGTAGCTGTTTTCTGGAAAAACATGCTTTCTCCAACCGTGACTGCACTTGCTACCTGCAGCAGTGCAGCTGCAATTCCCGTGAACCTTGAAGCGACACGGAAAATGGGTATCAGCGCTGATATTCGCGAGACAACTGTACCTTTGGGCGCTGCTCTTCACAAAAATGGATCTGTCCTTGGCGGTGTGCTGAAGATTGCCTTCCTTTTTGGAATCTTTGAAATGAACTTCTCAGGATTGGGCACATTGACGAGTGTTGTCCTCGTTGCCATTCTCGTTGGGACTGTAATGGGAGCTATTCCAAGCGGCGGAATGATTGGTGAGATGCTGATTTTGACGCTTTACGGATTTCCTCCGGAAGCCTTGCCTATCATTGCGGCAATCTCCACGATTATTGATCCGCCTGCAACGATGCTCAATGCAACCGGTGACAATGTCAGCAGCATGATGATTTCGAGATTAGTGGAAGGAAAAGACTGGCTGAAGAAGAAATCAGCTGAGCCTGATTCCAGAATTGCATAATTTAGGAAGGTATCCAGTGCAGATACCTTCTTCTTTTTTCTATAAATACAATTAGAAGGAATTCAACAGAAATTGTTCAATCTTTAACATAATTAGAGTATAATATTTTTTAGTAATGACAACTTTTAATAAATGTAAGCGAATACTTTGCTTTTTAATATTTTATTCCTATTTTTCATTCGTCTTACTTGACGTTAAGGTTGATATAAAGGAGTGTTTAAGTTGAAAAAGATTTGGTGGAAAGAAGCGGTTGCATACCAAATATATCCTAGAAGCTTTATGGATTCCAACGGTGACGGAATTGGCGATATCCGCGGGATTATTTCTAAATTAGATTACTTAAAAGATTTCGGCATTGATGTAATCTGGATTTGCCCGATTTTCACATCGCCTAATGCTGATAACGGCTACGACATTAGCGATTATCAAGACATTATGGCAGACTTCGGTACAATGGAGGACTTTGATGACCTTCTCTCTGAAGTGCACAAGAGAGAAATGAAGCTGATTCTTGATCTGGTAGTGAATCATACTAGTGATGAGCATCCTTGGTTTATCGAATCACGATCTTCAAAAGAGAACGACAAACGTGACTGGTACATCTGGCGCGACGGCAAAAATGGCAAAGAGCCAAACAACTGGGAAAGTATCTTCAGCGGTTCTGCCTGGGAGCTTGACGAAGCAACAAATCAATATTACATGCACGTATTCGCAACAAAACAGCCTGATTTAAACTGGAAAAACCAAGAAATGAGGCAATCAGTTTACGATATGATTAACTGGTGGCTTGATAAAGGAATAGACGGCTTCCGTGTAGATGCAATTTCCCATATTAACAAAAAAGACGGCTTCCCTGATCTTCCTAATCCGAATGGACTTGATTTCGTTTCCTCTTTTGATTACCACATGAATGTAGAAGGCATTATGGAGCACCTAAGCGAGCTGAAAGCGCAAACGTTTGCACGTTATGATATCATGACAGTCGGAGAAGCGAATGGCGTTAAGCTTGAGCAGGCAGAAGACTGGGTTGGCGATACAAATGGAATCTTCAACATGATCTTCCAATTCGAGCATCTCGGATTATGGGATAATGGCACAGAAGGAACAGTCGACCTCATTAAGTTAAAAGAAACATTAACAAAATGGCAAAAAGGGCTGGACGGTTCCGGCTGGAATGCATTATTTCTTGAAAATCACGACCAGGCCCGCTCTGTATCAACCTGGGGAAACGATAAGGAATTTTTGACAGAAAGTGCAAAAGCATTAGCAGCCATGTACTTCTTAATGCAGGGTACACCATTTATTTATCAGGGACAGGAGCTTGGAATGACAAATGTTCATTTCCCGTCGATTGATGATTATGATGATGTAGCCATGAAAAACCTTTACCGCATTGAAACTGCAAAAGGACGTTCACATGATGAGATCATGGAAATTATCTGGCATAAGGGCCGTGATAATTCCCGTACACCAATGCAATGGAATGAAGAGAAAAATGGAGGCTTCTCTGCTGGCACACCGTGGTTTGGAGCGAATGATAACTATAAAAAAATTAACGTTGAAAAGCAGTTAAAAGATGAGAACTCGGTCTATCATTTTTATAAAAAGATGATTGACCTGCGTAAAGAGCATCTGGTTTTCGTTTATGGATCATATGATTTGATTCTTCCAGAGGATAAGCAAATCTATGCTTACACAAGAACTTTTGAAGGCAGAACAGCACTGGTTATCTCAAACATCAGCAACAAAACGGCTTTTTACCAGTACAGCAAGCTGCCGTTATCTAAAGAACAGCTGATTCTTCAAAACTACGAAGTTGCTGAACATAAGCACACTACTTCATTTACATTGAAACCATTTGAAACAAGAGTTTACGTTCTCTAAAATCACATAACTCCCAAGAAGGATAAATGCCTTTTTGGGTTTTTTTATTAAGTGGATAAATTCTATTAAGTAAGCATATAAGCGGGAAAGAGGAGATGAATTTTAAAGTGAGCAGCTCAAAGCTTGCTGGCAGCTCCAACGTGCCGGATTAGGCTGCTTAATGATACAATGCAACCAAAGGGAATAAGGAGGGACTCGCATAATGCTGAAAAGGTTTACTATAAAAACAAACTCTCGCGACGAGATGGCAGATGTGACTTCAAGTGTTGAAAAACTAGTGAGAGAAGCTTCCATAAAAGAAGGAACTGTCCTTATTTACTGCCCGCATACTACAGCAGGCATTACAATTAATGAAAATGCTGATCCAGACGTAAAAAAAGACATGATCAGACGTTTTGATGAAATCTATCCATGGCACCATGAGAAAGATCGGCATGATGAAGGAAATACTGCTGCTCACATGAAAGCGAGCACAGTGGGTGCATCACAGCATATTATTGTATCAGACGGACAGCTTGTTCTCGGCACGTGGCAGGGAATTTACTTTTGTGAGTTTGACGGTCCTAGAGAACGTACTTTTTATGTAAAGGTTCAGTCTTCATTGTGAAAAAGTATCAAAATCTTGACGATGTTCAAAATACGAAGAACTTTTCTGATTTGAGAAAGTGGATGAAAGAAAGAAGGAGCAAGCAAAAGGATCTTTCTCTATCGATTGAACGAACAGAAAAAACAGTTGAAGCTGAATTAAAAAACAATCGATCAGATATGAGCATCACCTGGATCGGCCATTCTACTTTTCTGATACAGCTAAATGAAAAAAATATCCTGACTGATCCGGTATGGGCAGAAAGAATGGGTGTTCAAAAACGGCTTACAAAGCCGGGTCTTCAAATACAGGATCTTCCTGAGATCGATTTTGTTCTAATCTCGCATGGACATTATGACCACCTTGATTTTGCGAGCATTAAACAATTAAAAGGAAATCCGGTATATTATGTGCCGGAAGGCTTGAAACCTGCTTTTAAAAGAAGAGGATATAAGCAGGTAATAGAAGCAAATTGGTGGGATTCATTTGAAGTATATGGCGGAAAGCTATCCTTCGTTCCTGCTCAGCATTGGACAAGGAGAACTCTTTGGGATACCAACTCTTCTCATTGGGGAGGGTGGTTGATAGAGGATACTGTCACGCCCTACACAGTATATTTCGTTGGTGATACAGGTTATTTCAGAGGATTTAAAGAGATTGGGAGCAGATACGATATCGATGCAGTCCTAATGCCGATTGGAGCCTATGAGCCGGAGTGGTTTATGAAGGTTTCCCACATAAATCCGGAAGACGCGATTCAGGCGTTTCTTGATTTAAATTCGA
Organism: Metabacillus hrfriensis; assembly: GCF_030127205.1. Lineage (NCBI taxonomy): Bacteria > Bacillati > Bacillota > Bacilli > Caryophanales > Bacillaceae > Metabacillus > Metabacillus hrfriensis. Next base: position 4,239,008 of record NZ_CP126116.1, on the reverse strand, counting down.
AAGGTCCATTTATCCCCATGCATTATGGCGCATACAGACTGGCAGATGATACAGGACCCGAAGCCCTCGGGCGCCTGTATTCAGAATGGGAAAGACTTTCGCTTGATAAAGAGCTGCTTAAGGTCATGAAAATCGGAGAAACTTGGTGGAGAAAGCAGTAGAACCTGCTCCTGGAAAATCATAAAAAGAAGGCGGCTCATTCAGACGAGCCGCCTTCTTTTTATCCCCGTACCTTATGAGTAAACCGTTCATTTTTTTTAGCCGGCAAAAATTCTTTAAAGCTTTTTAATGTTTCAGGTGTTTCTTTGGCGATCTCAATTGTTGTCTGGACTGTCTGTTTTTTGTATTCCACATCTGACATGATTTTCTCCTGTGTTGCAGTTAGCTTGGTTGTTTCGGTTTGTATGCCCTCTGTTTGCTTTTGGATGCGGTTAGCCGTTTCTTGAAGATCCTGCAATGCAGGCTTTGCTTTTTTAAACGTTCTAAAAGCAGAGGTTCCTAAATAAATTAGTGCACAAACTACTAGCGCGATGCTTATATAAACAATCGTCATCGGGTAAAAACTCCTTTCTATTTCTTCTCTTTTTTATTTTTTACCCTATAAGGGCATTTCTTAATCTATGATAGAGGGCCTCATATTGTCTATATCCTTCAGCCAGGAGCGAATGCCGCGTCCTGCATAAGGCTCGTCTTGGAAACGGGGAATAACATGCAGGTGAGCGTGAAAAATATGCTGTCCGCCTGTTTCTCCTGAATTCCATCCTATCGTATAGCCATCAGGCTGATCCATATCATCGAGCCATTTCTTCACTTCCTTCAGCAGGCTGAAAGTTGCGTGCCACTCTTCTTCTGTTAAATCGAAAACGGTTGGCCTGTGCTCTCTTGGAACGATTAAGCCCGAGCCTTTCAGTACTTTTTGAGGCATTTGCAAAAAGAGGCAATGTTCATTGGACAGAACGGCTTTTTGATCTTCTATCATTTCGGGATTGCAAAGCGGGCATAACTCTTCCAACTAAGACAACTCCAATCTATCCTAATCTATTTTTTACCATTTTAGCATAATCAGCAAAAATGAACTCGATATTTGCTTCTATGCGGGTATTCCTTTTAGTATGGCAGGGAACAGCGGCCGGCATGTAGAAGAAGATATACAGCATTCTTCAGAGATGGGAGGAAAACTGAATGACATGGAATCATACCTCTATAAGCAGGCTGCTTAAGATTGAATACCCAATTGTTCAAGCACCGATGGCAGGAGGAATTACTGTCCCGAAGCTGGTCAGTGCAGTCAGTGAGGCCGGAGCATTGGGATCAGTCGGTGCAGGGTATCTAACGTCCTTTCAGCTTGATCAGCAAATAAAAGAAATAAAAGGTTTAACAGGCAAACCCTTTAATGTGAATCTTTTCGTCCCTGAAAAAGAAGCAGGGATCAGCAAAGATGATATTTTGGCGATGAAGGGTGTCCTTGAAAAATTCAATATGCCGGCGGAGGATATTTCATTCACATATGAAAAGAGTCAATCAAATTATGAGAAGCAGCTTGAGGCCGTTCTTCAAAATGATGTGCCGATCTGTTCTTTTACTTTTGGTCTTCCTTCAATAGAAGCAGTCAGGGAGCTTAAACGGGCAGGCCGGATTGTGATGGGCACAGCTACAACAGTGGAGGAGGCTCTTTTGTTCGAAGAGCGGGGTGCAGACGTTATCGTTATGCAGGGAAGCGAAGCAGGAGGACACCGAGGTACATTTAAAAGCTCCGCTGATTCTTGCATTGGCACAATGGCTCTTGTACCTCAAGCAGCAGACGCTCTAAGCCTTCCTATTATTGCAGCCGGGGGAATTGCAGATGCAAGAGGAATAGCAGCAGCGCTGATCCTTGGTGCAGATGCAGTTCAGCTGGGAAGTGTTTTTATTCCATGTACAGAAAGCGGAGCCCCTTCTGCTTACAAAGCAAAGGTATTAAGCAGCAACGAAGATGAGACCGTTTTGACAAGAGCCTTTTCCGGCAAATATGCCCGTGGAATTAAAAATGACTTTATTCAAAAGATGAAACCATTTGAAAACAGCATTTTACCTTATCCTGTACAAAATGAAATGACAAAAAGTTTGCGCAGTCATGCTGCACAAGAGCTCAATTCGGAAAACATGTCATTGTGGGCAGGACAGGGTTTAAGAATGATTACAGAATCTCTGACTGCCAAAGAGATTTTAGACAGATTAATTGGACAAGTGAATGCTGTTACAGATTCCAGCTGGAAGGGATTGAATGCAAATGGATCTTAAAAAGGCGGCAGCTCTTGATGAGAAAGATGAACTTGCCCATTTTCGAAATGAGTTTTATCTGAAAAAAGATGTGATTTATTTAGATGGAAATTCCCTTGGACTGCCTTCAAAAAGGGCAGAGGCCGCATTGATATCCATGCTTGATGCCTGGAAGGAGTATGGGATTGACGGCTGGACTCAAGGAGAAAAGCCTTGGTACACCTTATCAGAAACGCTTGGCGAGCAATCTGCATTTTTAATAGGGGCGAAGTCTGATGAGGTAGTTGTGACCGGATCAACAACAGTCAATCTGCATCAGCTCGCTGCAAGCTTTTTTCATCCAGAGAAGAAGCGTACGAAGATTCTGGCAGATGACCTGAATTTTCCATCTGATATTTATGCGCTGCAGAGTCAGCTGTCTTTAAGAGGGCTCGATCCGAATGTCCATTTAGTTAAGGCGAAAAGCAGGGATGGCCATACCCTCGAAGAGGACGATATCATTGCTTGTATGACAAATGAAATTGCATTAGTTGTTTTGCCTACCGTTCTTTACCGGAGCGGACAGCTTTTGAATATAGAAAAGCTGACGAAAGCCGCAAGAGACCGGGGGATTTTGATTGGGTTTGACGGGTGCCATTCAGTGGGGGCAGTGCCGCATGAGTTTCACAAATGGGGAGTTGATTTTGCCTACTGGTGCAATTACAAGTATTTAAACGGAGGACCCGGGGCTTCTGCAGGACTCTTTGTTCATGAAAAGCACTTGGGGAAAATGCCGGGCTTAAGCGGATGGTTTGGATCGAATAAAGAGTCTCAATTTGATATGGACCACAGCTTTACTCCTGCTGCCTCTGCCGGAGCCTATCAAATTGGAACGCCCCATATTTTCAGTACAGCGCCTCTGTCTGCGTCTCTTCAGCTTTTTAAAGAAGCTACTCTTTCAGCCATTCGCAAAAAGTCGCTGAATATGACAAGAATTATGATGGATTTAATTGATTCTGAGCTTTCAGGATTTGCTTTTCGCATCATCAACCCTGCTGAAGATGACAGACGCGGGGGCCACGTAGCTCTCCAGCACCCTGAAGCAGCAAGGATTTGCAAAGCCTTAAAGCAGGCTGGCGTCATCCCGGATTACCGATCGCCAAACATTATCAGACTGGCACCAGTTGCATTGTATACATCATATGAAGAACTTTGGAAAACAATACAGTTTCTAAAAGACATTATGAGGGAAAAAAGATATGAACAATATGAAAATAAGCGTGAGGTGATCGCATAATGATTATTGATATTTCAAGACCTATTCAAAAAAGCACGCCAACGTGGCCAGGCGATACGCCATTTGACTTTGAATTAATGTGGACAAAAGAAGCAAGCGGATCCGTTAATGTAGGCAAACTTGAAATGAGCACCCATACCGGTACGCATATAGATGCACCCTTTCATGTTGACTCAGAGGGGAAAAAAGTGCATGAGCTCGAGCTATCAATCTACTGCGGAAAAGCAAAAGTGATACACCTTCAGGATGTTGAAGTGATTACAGCGCACGAGCTGAAAAAAGCAGATCTTTCTGAAACAGAAAGGCTGTTGATCCGAACAGATTCGTGGGATGATCCGTTAAGGTTTCCGGAAGAGTTCTCCTATTTTCACCCTGATGCAGCTGCTTACTTGAAAGAGATCGGAGTCAAGCTGATAGGTGTGGATGTTCCTTCTGTTGATTTTATGAAGAGCAAAGAGCTTCCTGCCCATCATTCATTTTTGGAGCATTCAATTTTCATTTTAGAGGGGCTTGATTTAAGCGCAGCCGAACAGGGAGATTATGAGTTAATTGCTTTGCCGCTGCCAATTGTAGATGGAGATGGAAGTCCTGTAAGAGCGATTTTAAGAACGTTTAAATAAGGCTTGTCAGGAAAAAAAGAAAACCGATTGTTTCTTTTCTTTTTGGATCGGAACGTGTAATCTACTTGTAGGTGATGGAAAATGAAAATCATTCATTATTCTTATAGGAAACACGGCAGAATTGAATTTTGGTTTGATAAGTGGCCGAATTCACCCGTTGTTTTCACTCCCATTAAAGAATACTATTTTATTAGAGTTGTAAAGTGGAGTGAGCTCGATCCGCTCGTTACCAGAGATGACCTTGGCAAGATGGAGCTGATTGTCAATCAGTACCTCGGACGCGAACAATACTACTTGCAGCGCAAATATTTTGATAAGAACCAGCTGCGGCTGCCTAAATAATAGGCAGCTTTTGTCTGTTATTTTAGATAAACAGCCGAGCCGATCTTAGAAATGATTTTCTGATCATCAGCGAGCGGGAAAGTTCCCTGGATTTCTCTGCCTGCCTTTCTGTAAACATATAAATATCTGTAATCCAGCCTTGTAACCTGTGAAAGCAGATATGCAGTCTGAACAGCTCCCTCTTTCCGGTATTTATTCAATGAAGCGATAATTCCTTCTGCATCTTTTATTCCAATTCCATGGCCGTAATAGAGATCATATCCCATATCGATTGCATTTTCTCCGCGCCACTGAGGCTTTTCAGGATCGAAATCCGGGTTTTTAAAATATACACAGTCCCCCGGTAAATAATCATTTCCCCTTCTTGTAAAAACGCCCAGATCATCATCGTAATGCCAGTCATAGAGAATCATTCCGGCAAATAGCCGATTGAAATGACGCTCTTCAATGATCTCAAGCACCGCTTTGTAAAAGACGGCCACAATGGCGGTCGCGCATTCAAAGGCATAAAGCTTTCCGTTTGCATAAAGATCCCGGATCCCTTCTGACGGCAGAACTCCCGGCTTTATGACAATCGCCCCTTGCCTTGTCAGATTCCACAGTGCCGGGTTGCAGCGGGAATTTTCAAAGGTGGTGAACTTTACGCCGCTTTGATACAAAGCTGTTGCCGCTTTTACAATTTCAATTCTTAGGTCCAATTCGAATTTTAGCTGATTAAAATGTTCATAGGAATAAACTTCTTCATACTTTACCATTAAATCCAGGATCTCTTTTTGCTCGCCGGTTAAGATGGATGTATTTAATATATTATTGCTTTGATAAGCATTCTGTATTTTAATCACAGCAATCATTCGCCTCCCAATATGAAGCTGATTTAATAATTTATGAGGGCACACTGTGAGTTGGAACCCCTGATGAATATTTCCTTGAGGAACAACGTATGATGAAGAAAGTCATCTGTGTCAGTAATTCCAACTTGACTGATTGGAATAATTGCATTATATTTTTTTAATAATAAAGGAAAATGTTAGGGGGAGAAAAAGTGTCATCTATTTTAGTTATTATTAATATAGCCGTGCTTCTTGGTCTTATCTTTTTATTATTTTTCATGCAGAAAAAACATGTATCGTTTTCAAAACGTGTATTTGCTGCACTCGGTTTAGGTATTGTTCTCGGGTTTGCATTTCAATTTATTTATGGACCGGGAAATGAAGTCCTGCTTGAATCGATTGGCTGGTTTAATATCGTTGGAAGCGGCTATGTGAAGCTTCTTCAAATGATCGTAATGCCGCTTGTTTTCATTTCGATTCTGGCAGCATTTACGAAGATGAAATTGTCAAATAACATCGGTAAAATCAGTGTTCTTATTTTAGGAATTCTTGTTGGGACGACTGCAATTTCTGCTGCAATTGGCATTGGCACTTCTCTTGGCTTTAATTTAGAAGCTGTCCAAATTGAGCAGGGTGAGGCAGAAACAGCAAGAGGAGAAGCTCTTGATGCAACTTACACAGAGATTCAGGATCAGACATTCCCTCAAAAAATCCTTGAATTGCTGCCTGGTAATCCATTTCTTGATTTTACTGGAGCACGTCCGACATCAACGATTGCGGTTGTCATTTTTGCTGCAATCTTAGGTCTGGCATTCTTGGGTGTTAAACGGAAAGAACCTCAGCATGCAGAGTTATTTGCAAACATTGTGGATGCATTTTACGCAATCATCATGAGGGTCGTCACGCTCATTCTTCGACTTACTCCATACGGCGTGCTTGCCATCATGACAAAAACGGTGGCTTCAAGTGATCTTGATTCTATCTTAAAACTTGGAAAATTTGTTCTCGCTTCTTACGTTGCGCTGCTTATTATGTTTATCATTCACTTGCTGCTGCTAACACTTGCTGGTCTTAACCCAATCACATATGTTAGAAAAGTCCTTCCTGTATTGACGTTTGCCTTTACTTCACGTACGAGCGCAGGAACGCTTCCTTTGAATATCAGCACACAAACTAAGAAACTCGGTGTGCCAGAAGGAATCGCAAACTTTGCAGGATCTTTCGGTCTTAGCATCGGACAAAATGGCTGCGCAGGCATCTATCCCGCAATGCTTGCAGTTATGATTGCACCGACTGTCGGCATCGATCCTTTAAGTCCTTCTTTCATTTTTACATTAATTGCGGTGGTTGCCATCAGTTCATTTGGAGTTGCCGGTGTCGGCGGAGGGGCTACATTTGCGGCAATCCTTGTCCTCTCAACCATGAATATGCCAATTGCATTGGCAGGTCTGCTTATATCAGTTGAACCTCTTATTGATATGGGCCGTACGGCATTGAATGTCAGCGGCAGCATGACAGCTGGAGTGTTAACTGGAAAAGTGACAAAAGAATTAGATACAGATACGTATAATAATAGCGGCTCATCACAATTGGAGCTGGAAGCTTAATAAAAAAAAGCAGTTAGCAACTGAAAAACTTCAGTCTAACTGCTTTTTATTTTACAAACCCGATTGCGATGGCATAGTTATCCAAAAGAACTTGCTGTATTCTTCTATGAAAATCCTCATGACATTCAATCACTATAACAACTTCTGTTTCTTTCTTTTTAGAAAAAGGCTTTAATTTTTTCTTTTTAATCACACAATAGTAGAAAAAATTGAGAAGAAATCCAAGTAAGAGTCCGCTGCAAGCTCCGATCAAGCCCCAATAAACCGGCCCCCACGCTAAACGGAACCCAATGCTTACGCCTATTACAGCAAAAGCAGTGGCGAGTGCTGCGCCAGTATCAAACAGACTGACTCCATCAGAGTGATGAATCGAATCCATCAGTTTCATTGAATCATCTGTAGTATTTAATGAGACGGCCAGTATCTTCTCTTTAGGAATTCCTTCTTGTTCCATCTGAGAAATGGCCAGTTCTAGATAAGTGCAGTGATCAAACGTAGCAAAAACTTGCAATGGATATCGCCTCTCAAACTCTTTCAGGAAATTTAACCCGGTATTGCTGATAATTTTTCACAAGGAAATTTCTCTGCTCTTTAATAAAAAGTTTATTGTTCTCAACCGTATTAATATAAGCGTCATAGACTGCAAAACCGTACACAGAAGGCACAAACATCAGCCATGAAGGATTCAGAATATCAGTAGCATGCTGTACTTGCCCCAAAAATAAAAAATGAACGGCAAGCAGACACTTAGAATAATATACAAAAACAACCGTCCATATCAATGCGAAGAAACCAGTAATGATTCGGTGATTATAAAGCTGTCCTGTTCCCGGCATCAGAAAAGACCAAATGACCGCCATTCTGGGGTTTCGTTTGTCTAAATAATTGATTTCCAAGGCCCCTATTGAGAACGTATTGATGGGGGCATTTTCCCGTTCAGCAAGCAGAAAAACATGATTAGAATCAATCGTAGTCCGGTAACTGTCCCAGATTGCAAAGATGTAAACAGGAATATAAAGAAGAGTCCAGCGGTAATCAAGTGCATCCCGTGCCTTGTCGATTTCTCCGCAAAAAGAGTAAACCATGGCGATGTTTAAATGAGATTGCATGTTAATAAATACTTCCCAGACAAATAAGATCAGGCCCCTTAAATATTTTGACAGGAGCAGATGTCCAAATCCCGGAAAGGCTGCAGACCACCATGCAATTATGTACGGGTTTCTCAAATGAAATTGTGTCGTTCCAAACATGCTTAAATGAGCTTTATACCGTCTGTACTGATTGGCGCCTGAATAATTATCCATCTTTTCTCCTGCTGCTTTCTATAGTTATGCAACTTATCTTTTCCTTTTTTATGGAAATAAATGCGGGAAATTAACCTTTTTCTGAAAGGAAATGTATAATAAAGGATAGCACGCAAGATAGGAGACAAAATGAGATGAGTTTACAAGTGACAGGTAGCAGCTGGGGGGAATTCTTTCAGCTGATACGAAAGACAAAGCCATCAAAAAAAAGAATGGCGATTGCAGGTACGCTCAGCGTTTTATCCACAGTTGTCGGTCTGGTCATCCCATTATTCACTAAGAATTTAATTGATGATTTCAGCTTTGATAATTTTGGAAGTGTACATATTTTTCTGCTGATATCAGCATTCATAGCACAGGCCATTACAAGCGGGGTTTCAATTTACCTGCTCAATCATGTCGGACAGCATGTCGTTGCAAGGTTAAGGGAAAGACTTTGGAAGAAGCATATCCACCTTCCCGTCCGATTTTACGACGACCATAAAACCGGTGAAATGATCAGCCGGATGACAAATGATACAGCCATCTTAAAAGGGTTAATTACAGATCATATAACAAACTTCTTTACAGGTATTATTGCCATTATAGGATCATTCGGCATTCTCCTTTATCTGGACTGGCAAATGACGATAATCATGCTTGCATTAATTCCTCTCTCCATTCTGATACTGCTTCCGCTGGGAAGAAAAATGTACAAAGTCTCTAAAGGTCTTCAGGATGAAACGGCGGGTTTTACAGCGTTATTAAGTGAAGTATTATCTCATGTCCGATTGGTGAAATCCTCCAATGCGGAACATAGAGAGTACAGTTCAGGGAAAAGCGGAGTTGGCCGCCTTTTTCAATTTGGTCTGGCTGAAGCAAAAATTCATGCATGGATTGGCCCGTTAATCTCACTTGTGATTATGTCGCTGCTCGTAGTGATCCTTGGCTACGGAGGCTTAAGAGTTCAAGCCGGAGTTTTGTCCTCAGGAGATTTAGTTGCTTTTATTCTTTATCTCTTTCAGATTGTCATTCCAATGACTCAATTTACGGCTTTTTTCACACAGCTGCAAAAAGCAATGGGTGCTTCGGAGCGGATCATTGAAATTCTTGAAGAAGATGAGGAAGACCTTCACTCAGGCAAAGAAGTAGAGCATATTCACCAATCGATCCGCTTTAAAGAGATTGAATTTGCCTACAAAAAAGAAGAACAAATTTTAAACAAGATTACTCTTGAGATTAAGCCAGGTCAGACCACGGCTATTGTCGGACCGAGCGGAAGCGGAAAAACAACGCTGTTCTCATTAGTTGAACGTTACTACTTGCCGACAGGGGGAGCTATATATCTGGGGGATGAACAAATAGACAGCTTTACCCTTGCTTCGTGGAGGGAGCAAATTGGCTACGTCTCTCAGGAAAGCCCAATTACCTCAGGTACTATTAAAGAAAATATCTGTTATGGATTAACTCGGGAAGTGACGGATGCAGAAATAGTCAAAGCAGCGAAGATGGCCTATGCGGATCAGTTCATTGAAGAATATCCTGACGGCTATCATACTCAAGTAGGAGAACGGGGTGTTAAACTCTCAGGGGGGCAGCGTCAGCGCATCGGCATTGCCAGAGCACTGATCAGGGATCCTAAAATTCTCCTTCTCGATGAAGCAACCTCAAGCCTTGACAGCCATTCTGAAATTGTTGTTCAAAAAGCACTGGGCAACTTAATGGCAGGACGAACAACGATCGTCATCGCTCACAGGCTGTCCACGGTCATTGATGCTGATCAGATTATCTTTTTAGATAAAGGAAGAGTTACTGGAACAGGCACACATGCTGAACTGCTTGAAACGCATCCAATGTACAGGGAATTTGCAGTTCAGCAATTAAAGCTGAATGATATAAGATTGAATGAGACTGTCTGATATTTGATCAGATGGTCTTTTTTTGCTATTAAAAGGAGTTTATTGGACTAAAGAAAGGATATCTTCCATAAAGGAAAATATTAGAATATCAATTTCCCATAAATTCAAAATCATAGCGGTTCTCACATGCTGATTCTGACTTTGTTTTGATTGTTTTTGGTTGAATGATAGATTATTTGATTAGTAATGATTGTTTTTGAAAGTTTTTGGTTGATTTATGAAAAGGCTTACGTTAGAATGAATTCATGGTAAGTTTTTAGGCAATTTGAACGATTAGCTGGAGGTGACTGAATGATTACACCAGAACGGCACAGGATTATTATTAAGGTATTGGGTGAAAAGCAGGTCGCAACGATTCAGGAATTAGTTGATGCTACTTCTTCTTCAGAATCAACCATTCGAAGAGATTTAAGCCAGCTTCAAAAAGAGAAAAAACTAAAACGTGTTCATGGCGGAGCTTCTCTTTTTCATCAAAAGGGAGAAGAGCTCAGTGTCATCGAAAAGTCCTCACAAAATGCCGCAGAAAAAGAACGAATTGCTAAGTTTGCAGCAGACCTTGTGAAAAACGGAGACAGCATATATATTGACGCAGGTACAACAACCATGCAGATGATTCCATATTTAAAGGACAAAGAAATAACAGTCGTGACAAATGGCGTTTCACATCTCGAAATGCTGCTTGAAAATCAGATCCCAACCTACCTGATTGGAGGCATTGTAAAGCCGAAAACAAGAGCGCTTGTAGGCAGTGCAGCACAGTCAGGAATAAATGCATACAGATTTGATAAATGTTTTATGGGTGTGAACGGTATTCATCCGGAAGCAGGCTATACTACACCGGATCCGGAGGAAGCCGCAATCAAGAGGCTTGCCATCACCCTGTCTCAAGAAGCATATATCCTTGCAGATGATACGAAATTCAATGAAATTTCGTTCTCTAAAATTGCCGGCCTGTACGAAGCAGCGGTAATTACGAACGAACTGGATGAAGACACAGCATATGATTTTAAAGAAAAGACAGAGATAAAGGTTGTGACAGCATGATTTATACATGTACGCTGAACCCTTCCATCGATTATGTCGTGAAGGTAAACGATTTTAAAGAAGGGCACCTTAATCGCACGGATAGCGCAAGCGTTTTTCCGGGCGGGAAAGGAATCAATGTTTCAAGAGTTCTGAAGCGGCTTGGAACAGAAAGTACAGCACTTGGCTTTGCAGGCGGATTTACAGGCCAATTCATTAAAGAGTTTCTCTCATCAGAAGGAATTACACATGATTTTATCAGTGTTTCAGATCAAACGAGAATTAACGTCAAGCTAAAATCTGTTAAAGAGACAGAAATTAATGGACAAGGCCCTGGGATTACTGCTGAACAGAAGCTTGAGCTGCTGGGGAAAATCGGTGAAATGCAGGCTGAGGATGTCCTCGTTTTAGCTGGAAGTATTCCATCCGCTCTTGATGAAACCTTTTACAAAGAAATAGCTGATACATGCTTGAAAAATGGTGTGAACGTTGTCATTGATGCTTCAGGCGATGCTTTAAGAAGCACATTCTCAAGCAAGCCGTTCCTGATTAAGCCGAACCATCATGAATTAGGGGAGCTATTCGATACAAAGGTCAGCAGCGCCCAAGAAGCTGTTCATTATGGGAAGAAGCTGCTTGAAGAGGGCGTGCAGAATGTGATTGTTTCAATGGCTGAAAAAGGAGCCATTTTCATTAATCGGCATGGAGCTTTTTTTGCCAATGTACCATCTGGAGAAGTAAAGAATTCAGTTGGTGCAGGAGATTCAGTTGTTGCCGGCTTTATTGCAGGATTTAAACAGCATGGCGATTTTAAAAAAGCCTTTAAGCAGGGCGTTGCAACCGGAAGTGCAACTGCTTTTTCAGAAGATTTAACTACAAAAGAGTTTGCTGCTGAGCTCATAAATGAAGTAAATGTCAATGAGATAATTTAGATATTCATTGAAGGGGGAAGAAAAATGAAGATTACAGATTTATTAACAAACGATACGATTATCCTGAACCTGCATGCAGATTCAAAAACGGATGTTATCGACGAAATCATTGAATCACTTGATCGGGCAGGCAAGCTGAAAAATAAAGAAGAGTATAAAAAAGCGATTTTGGCCAGGGAAGAGCAGAGCACTACAGGAATCGGAGAAGGGATTGCCATTCCTCATGCAAAAACAAGTGCAGTGTCAGTACCTGCAATTGCATTTGGCCGTTCTGCAGAAGGCATAGACTATGAATCTCTCGATGGCCAGCCTGCTCATCTGTTTTTCATGATTGCGGCTTCTGAAGGAGCAAATAATGAACATTTGCAAACGCTTTCGAGACTTTCTAGTTTTTTAATGGACCCCGCTTTTAAAAAGAAGCTTGAGGACGCCGATTCAAAAGCAGAAGTACTTGCTGCTATTGATCAAAAAGAAAAAGAGATGGAGGCAGAAGAAGAACCTGCATCATCCTCTTCAGGCAAGAAAATCCTTGCTGTCACAGCATGTCCCACTGGAATCGCGCACACATATATGGCTGCAGATGCCCTGAAGGCAAAAGCGAAAGAAATGGGCGTAAGCATCAAGGTTGAAACAAATGGATCCGGCGGAATTAAAAATGGTTTGACAGATGAGGACATTGCAGAAGCCGAAGCAATTATCGTAGCTGCTGACAAACAGGTGGAAATGGATCGTTTCGCAGGCAAGCATGTCATTCAGGTGCCTGTTGCCCAAGGAATCCGAAAGCCTCAGGAATTAATTCAAAAAGCGCTGGATCAAGATGCGCCTGTTTATAAAAGCAGCGGTGAGAAGAAAACGGCTGACTCACCTAAATCAGGAAGAAACGGTTTTTATAAGCATCTAATGAATGGTGTTTCAAACATGCTCCCGTTTGTCGTGGGCGGAGGGATCCTGATTGCGATTTCCTTTATCTTTGGAATTAATGCCGCAAATCCAGAAGATCCATCCTACCATCCAATCGCAGAAGCATTAAGCACAATTGGCGGAGGCAATGCCTTTTATCTTATGATACCAGTATTAGCTGGATTTATTGCGATGAGTATTGCGGACCGGCCTGGATTTGCACCAGGTATGGTCGGCGGCCTTATGGCAGCTACAGGCGGAGCTGGTTTCCTTGGCGGATTAATCGCCGGTTTCCTCGCGGGTTACTTGGTTGTCGGACTTAAGAAAGCATTCAGCGGCCTGCCAAATTCTCTTGAAGGCATAAAGCCTGTACTGCTTTATCCATTGTTCGGTATTTTACTGACAGGTCTGATCATGATGTTTATTGTCATCGAGCCCGTTAAAGCATTAAATGATGGATTAACAGTTTGGCTTAAGGGAATGGGAACTGGAAACCTTGTGCTGCTTGGATTGATTTTAGGCGGAATGATGGCGGTCGATATGGGAGGACCAATCAACAAAGCGGCCTTTACATTTGGAATTGCCATGATAGACGCTGGAAACTTTGCACCTCACGCAGCAATTATGGCAGGAGGAATGGTGCCTCCGCTAGGTCTGGCACTTTCAACAACTTTCTTTAAAAAGAAATTTACAAAAGCAGAGCGGGAAGCAGGGAAAACAAATTACGTCATGGGAGCATCTTTTATTACTGAAGGAGCCATTCCATTTGCAGCAGCAGACCCGGCACGTGTCATCCCGGCAGCGATCATCGGATCTGCAGCAGCAGGAGCGCTTACAATGATTTTTGGAATTGGACTTCGCGCACCTCATGGCGGGGCATTTGTTATCCCGATTGTTGATGGAAATCCATTGTTATATATTGCAGCAATCCTGATCGGATCACTGATCACAGCTGTTATGGTAGGATTTATGAAAAAAGAAGTAAAAGAATAAATGAATGGCCTATTCACTTGATGAATAGGCCATTCTTACATAGAGTCTCCAGTTTTGATACAATAAGGATTATCTGCTTAATTGCTGGGAGGAACAACTATGACAGATCACATCTATTACGATTTTTGGTATTTGAAATCGGAAGAAATCAAGCTTGACGGTTCTGATACAGGAGCTGTAGCTTATGAAATTGGCATCAATGTGTTTGCTGATGAAGAATTTGATCACCTTTTGGATGATGTCCGGATCTCAGGATTGAATAAAGAAGAGATGCTGAGTTTTGATGTGCCAAACGCAGTTCGCTTATTTTCAAAGCTTGAAGAAGAAGGACTTCACAGTGTCGTCCGTGATATTAAAACAGCCGGCTTTTATTTTGTGATGGGAGAAAAAGTATCTGTCATCCAGGATCGGTAAGAACCTTTAAAATTGACCGCGCAGCTTGATTAATTGTATAATAATAGTAACTTAAATATCTCTTCCTTAAAGGGGAGTAGCTTTTACAGCAAAGTCGTCAATACGGGAATGTTCCCCGGCTTTGCTGGCAGCGATGCTGTTAGCGAGACCTTTGCCGATTATTTGGTGAAGTCTCTTTCGAAAAAGACGTTATGACCAAGTAATTGGATCTGACGTCTTTTATTTTTTCCGAAAATGAAATTAAAGGAGCTGTACGATGATGAAAATATTTAAAGTATTGGCTGTTTTATCCATAGTTTTCCTGAGTGGGTGTTCTTTGCTTGAAGGCGTTAATTCTTCTTTACAGTATGCAAATGATGCAAAGGATTATATTAATCAGGCAAGCACATTTGCAGAGGAGCTTCCTGCCCTTGCTGAAGAGGCTGTAAATAACGAAGAAGCAAGAACAGAGCTTGAGCAGAGTTTAAATAATATGAAGGAAGAAATAAATACATTTAAAGAATCGGATGCGCCGGAGATTGCTGAAGATGCACATAATCAGCTTGTCAGCTACAGTGAATCACTTGAAAGCGGAATTGATTCTGCTTTGAAGCAAATTGAAAACGGAGAGTGGAATCTTAAGCTGCTTGAAGACACAGAAATTGTGAAAACTGTGTCTGAAATGAAAAGCATCTTAGATCAAATTGAACAGCTTGGATCTTGAGAAACAAGGTAAAGAGGAAAGGAGGTTCTCAGGATGAAAGGATATAAGCAATTTGCAGATAGCGTCAAAATAGGAGGGAAAGGGACACGTGCCAAGCTAAATGGCCATGATTCTTCCTTAACCTTCATCGGAGCTGGCAGAAGCGCATTTGTTTTTAAACTTGCGAATGAGAATAAAGCTTTAAAGGTGTTCTTTCCTTCATTTACTCATATTGCAAAGGAAGAAGCTGAGATTTACAGGACCCTTCAGGGGATTGAGTATTACCCCAATCTATATGAAGCGGGAGAAAACTATTTAGTCATTGATTATATTGAAGGAAGCACTCTCTTTGATTGTGTCAGCACGGGAATATCCATAACTGATAAGCATATAGCAGAGATCGATAAAGCTCTTATGCATGCTAAAGAAAGAGGGCTGAACCCGTCTGATATTCACCTTCGCAATATATTCATTACCGATGGGGGCGAGATCAAAATGATTGATGTCGCAAGGTTCCGTCAAACAAAAAACTGCACACAATGGGACGATTTAAAGACGGCTTTTAATAAATACTACCGCAAGACTTATTTTCCTAAAAGAATACCGGCTGCCATGATGAATTTTATTGCAGCTTTGTATAAGAAAAAGCTGATTTCATTAGCATCATAAAAAACGAGAGATTTCTATAAAAGAGATCTCTCGTTTTTTTGCATGGAAATAATGATCTATAAAAGTTTAATTTGATAATAAGCAGCAATGCTCTTCTGAAGCTCTGCTAAAGCCGGATCTTGATTCAAGTTAGCAAGCATCCCCTGTATGACGGCAGTCCGAGGTGAATCCTCTTTAATTTCTGCTTCCAGCACCTCAAGTGTAACAAGAAGATCTCCGGATAGCTGCTGCTTGCTTTGCTCAATTTTGGCTAATAATTCATCACGGTGTATGGCTGTACAAAAAGAGAAAAGATTTTTTTCTCTTTCACTTGAAAGAATGGGTTTCTCTTTTGAAACCTTCAATCCTGATGCAACATCATCCACCCTGTTTAAAAGAAAAGCTGCGAGTTCATCGAAATCCAATTCTGCTTTTTCAAAGATAATGAATTTCAAATAAGAATGAATCATGCCCTGAAGGATTGTGCTTAAATCCCAGATATATTCTTCAATGGACTCACCGTAAATGGCTAGAAGCGCATTTTTAACAAAAAGGTTGGAATCTGCATTCATTTTTTGAATGAAAGCTGCCATTGAAGGGTTATTTGGTATGGCATTCTCCCGCATTTGCATAATAATGAAATCTTTATGTTTATTAATCTCACTCAGCTGGCAGGATAGCTGGGCGATTAAAAGTGCGCGGGGTTCGAGGTCCCGCTGTCTGACAGCCTCCATTTTTGAATGAATCAGCTCAAAATGATATTTGAACGTATCAAGCAGGAGAGCTTCCTTCGATTTAAAATAAAGGTAAAAAGCCCCTTTTGAAATTCCGCATTCGTTCGCAATATCCTGTATGGACGTTGAGGTAACACCTTTTTTAGCGAAAAGGCTCATAGCCGCTTCAATGATCCGCTTTTCTTTTTCCTTCATCGTGTATTCTCCTTATATAACAGTAAAGAATGAATATAGTACAGAATGGCTTATGCCACTATATAAGTCAAGCAAAACTTTCTGACTGAATGTTCACATTAAAAAAGATTCATTTAAAAAAAGATTAATTATGATTGACTGTAAACGACTGGTCATTTATATTATTAATTATTATGACCAGTCAGTCAACAAGGAAAGCGTAACGCCGATTTAGCTCAGGCATGACGGATTCGTTCCCGGCCGAGGGGTTGGGCGCTGGAGCTATACATCATAGCGCCACTTTATACTTTCTTAAAAAAATAAATTGCCGGAGGACAACATGAATCAAATCATTAATTTTGTTTTGAAGAACAAATTTGCAGTGTGGCTTCTTACTATTATTGTGACAGTTGCAGGGCTTTACTCAGGTTTGAATATGAAGCTTGAGACAATTCCGAACATCACAACCCCAATCGTAACAGTCACAACTGTCTATCCAGGTGCTACACCGGAAGAAGTAGCAGAAAAAGTAACAGAGCCGATCGAACAGGCGGTTCAAAATTTAAATGGAGTGAACGTTGTCAGCTCCACATCCTTCCAAAATGCCTCATCCATTCAGATTGAATATGAATTCGAAAAAGATATGGACAAAGCAGAAGAGGAAGTAAAAAGCACTGTATCAGATATCTCTTTTCCTGAAGGAGTAAATGATTCAGATGTTTCAAGACTCAGCATCAACGCCTTTCCGATTCTAGCTTTAAGTATATCAGATGATGAAGGATCTTTAAGTGATCTGACTGCACTTGCCGAAGATGAAATTGTCCCGGCAATAAAAGGACTGGAAGGTGTTTCTTCTGTTGGGGTGTCAGGTCAGCAAGTAGAAGAAGTCCAGTTTTCATTTAAAGAAGAGAAGCTTGAAGAATACGGTTTAGATGAAGAAACCGTTCAAAATATCATTAAAGGGTCTGATGTTAATTTTCCCCTTGGATTGTATACTTTCGGGGATAAAGAACAATCTGTCATTGTAGATGGAAACATCCTGACAATGGAAGATTTAAAGAATATGGAGATCCCGATATCTCCGGGTGGAGGAGATGCTTCTGGACAAGGTCAAAGCAGCATGCCGGGCCAGAATGCTCCAGGGGCAGAGCAGAATCCAGCTGGATCAGTCCAGACTCCAGGGCAGGCACAAGGCTCAGCTCAAGCACCAGCAGCTGGCCAGACACCTCCTGCAACACAGAATATAGAACTCCCGACGGTGAAGCTGTCAGAGCTTGCAGATATTAAAACGATCGGTGAAGCTGAATCCATTTCCAGAACAAATGGAGAAGAAGCAATCGGTCTTCAAATTGTGAAATCCGCAGATGCAAATACAGTTGATGTAGCAAATGCTGTAAAAGAAGAGCTTGACGGTTTTGAAAAAGAGTATGATAACCTTGAGATCCAGTCCACGCTCGATCAGGCTGAACCTATTGAAGAATCCGTCAGCACGATGCTGAGCAAAGCATTATTTGGAGCTGTTTTTGCGATTATCATTATTCTCTTATTCTTAAGAGATATTAAATCAACCTTAATTTCAGTTGTTTCCATTCCGTTATCTTTATTAATTGCGGTTCTTTTACTAAAGCAAATGGATATTACTCTTAACATTATGACACTTGGAGCCATGACTGTTGCAATCGGACGCGTGGTTGATGATTCAATCGTTGTCATTGAAAATATCTACCGCAGAATGTCATTAAAGGGCGAGAAATTAAAAGGAATGGGCTTAGTGCGGGAAGCTACTAAGGAAATGTTTGTTCCGATTATGTCTTCAACAATCGTAACAATCGCCGTATTCCTGCCGCTGGCACTTGTAAAGGGAGTAATAGGAGAATTATTCCTTCCATTTGCATTAACCATCGTTTTTGCATTGCTTGCTTCATTGGTCGTTGCCGTTACGATTGTGCCAATGCTGGCACACAGCCTCTTTAAAAAAGGACTATACGGCGAAACGGCTAAAAAGCATGAGGAACACAAACCAGGGAAAATGACTGGTGTTTACAGAAGTATTTTGAACTGGTCTTTAAATCATAAATGGATTACATCAGGTTTTGCAGTCCTAATGCTTGTCGGCAGCTTATTCCTAGTTCCGGTTATCGGCGTCAGCTTCTTGCCTTCGGAAGAACAGAAGCTTGTCTATGCAACATATAAGCCTGAACCAGGTGAAACAAAAGAACAAGTAGAGGAAGTCGTTGCAAAAGCAGAAAATTTGTTAATGGACCGCAAAGATGTTTCTTTAGTTCAGTTCTCATTAGGAAGCGAAAATCCAATGAGCCCTGGAGATTCAAACAGTGCCGTATTCTTTATCGAATATGAAGATGATACAGAGAATTTTGATAAGGAAAAAGAGAAAGTAATTGAAGATCTTCAAGCTGAGACTGCTCAGGGCGAATGGTCTGCACAGGACTTCACTCAGAGCGCCGGCAGCAACGAAGTTCAATTCTTTGTATATGGAAATGAATTAGAAGACATTGAGCCCACTGTCGGGGAAATTGAAAAAATTCTAAACGACAACGGCAGCTTTAAAAATGTAAGCTCAAGTCTTGCCGAGTCATACGATGAATATACCCTTGTTGCCAATCAGGAAGAACTCAGCAAGCTTGGCCTGACAGCCGGTCAAATCGGCATGGAGCTTAGCCCGCAAAGAGATCGTCCAGTTCTGACTCAAGTTGAAAAAGACGGGGAAGAACTAAATGTTTATCTTCAAACAGAGAAAGAAACGTTTGAAAATGTAGATGATTTAACCGAAAAAACAATCACTTCTCCGCTTGGCAAAGAAGTGAAAATCGGAGATGTCGTAACAGTTGAAGAAGGAAAAACATCAGATACTGTAACACGACGTGATGGCCGCATTTACGTACAGGTTTCCGGTGAACTGACAACGGATGATGTTGCAAAAGCATCTTCGGAAGTTCAAAAGAAAGTGAATGATCTTGACTTGCCGACCGGTGTGGACATAGACACAGGCGGAGTAACAGAAGACATTCAGGAATCCTTTACACAGCTTGGCCTTGCCATGCTTGCAGCGATTGCCATTGTGTACCTGGTCCTTGTGATTACATTCGGCGGTGGACTTGCACCTTTTGCGATTCTGTTCTCACTTCCATTTACCGTAATCGGTGCATTGGTTGGATTATTGATTGCAGGAGAAACGATTAGTATTAACGCAATGATTGGGGCATTGATGCTGATCGGTATCGTTGTCACAAACGCAATTGTCCTGATTGACCGCGTTATTCACAAAGAACGTGAAGGTCTATCGACAAGAGAAGCATTGCTTGAAGCAGGAACAACACGTCTGCGTCCAATTCTGATGACAGCGATCGCCACAATTGGAGCGCTCATACCGCTTGCAATCGGAATCGAAGGCGGCAGCGGCATCATTTCAAAAGGTCTCGGAGTAACAGTAATCGGCGGATTAACAAGCTCTACACTGTTGACACTTCTGATTGTGCCAATTGTTTATGAGATGATGAGTAAATTCAGACGAAAAAAAACGAGAGCAGTTGAGGAAGAATAATGCATGATTAAAAAAGCACCCGGCCGGGTGCTTTTTTTTTATAAAGAAAGCATAAGCTAAAAAGATGTAATACAGGCAAGTAAAGACGTATTTTGGTAAATAATTTTCTATTTGACTGAAAATAGAGAAGAAAGAATTTCAAAAATTGGCTGTTCCGAACCTAATTGCCCTAATCCAATAATCAATCCGATGCCGAATAATATCAGGACTCTTAGAATAAACTCAAAAATCATACCCTGCGTAAGGCCCGACAAATTACACATATATTCCGCGCCTGCTGAATGGTATAATGATTGAAATTAAAATAGACCAAACTAATAGAGAAGAGGGGGAGCGATTTTGGAGGATATTATTGTACATCAGCACACAATCATAAAATTGTTTTTATCCCTCTTAGTCGGAATTATTATTGGACTTGAGCGGGAAATTAAGAAAAAGCCGCTGGGACTGAAAACAACAATTATTATTGCAGTAAGCTCGTGTCTCTTGACCGTGATTTCAATTGAAGCTGCTTATACGTTTTCTAACGATTATAATCGTCCGATGGATCCGCTTCGGCTGGCAGCACAAATTGTATCAGGCGTCGGATTTTTGGGCGCGGGAGCGATTCTCCGCAGAAACAATGATGTCATCAGCGGTCTTACAACGGCAGCGATGATCTGGGGAGCTGCTGGCCTTGGGATTGCCATTGGAGCCGGGTTTTATCAGGAGGCACTTATAGCGCTTATTTTCATGATTGGGTCAATTGAGATCATTGCTCCGTTAGTAAAGAAACTGGGCCCAAAAACGCTAAGACTGAAAGAATTGAAGGTAAAGCTGACCGTTCCTGTTAATATCAATATATCTGATATCTTACACTCGCTTCGCAAAAAAGATATGAAAATCAAGTATGTGAAGATTAAAGATGTTATTGACCGTGATTTGAGAACGGTAGACTTAATTCTGCTGATTAAAAATGACCGTTATACATCAGATGTGTATGAGGATATTAAAGAAGTAAAAGGTATTGAGTCCGTTGAAGTAGAGCTGATTTAAGCAGACGTCAAATAAGACGTCTGCTTAATACATATGGTATTGTAAGAACAAACAAGGTAAATAGGAGGAAACAAATTGATACGCTTTGGAATTATCGGAACAAACTGGATCACTGACCGCTTATTAAAAGCTGCGATGCAAATCGAGGATTTTTCGCTGAAGGCTGTTTATTCAAGAAGCAGCGAAAAAGCTGAAGAATTCGCTGCTAAATATGGGGTGGAGACTACGTTTACAGATTTAGAGAGCATGGCAAAAAGCGATGCAATTGATGCCGTATACATAGCAAGCCCGAACTCATTGCACGCTGAGCAGGCCATTTTATTTATGAATCACAAAAAGCACGTGCTGTGTGAAAAGCCGCTTGCATCAAATGTTAAAGAGGTTACTGAAATGATACAGGCTGCAAAAGAAAATCGCGTGCTGCTTATGGAAGCGATGAAATCAACATTCTTGCCTAACTTTAAAAGCATTCAGGAAAACCTGCACAAAATTGGCACCGTGAGAAGATATACAGCAAGCTACTGTCAATATTCATCCCGTTATGATGCCTATCGGTCAGGAACCGTGCTGAATGCATTTGATCCGACCTTCTCAAATGGATCACTGATGGACATTGGAATCTATGCGCTGTATCCTTCGATTGTTCTTTTCGGAAAACCGGAAACCATTAAAGCGAGCGGGCTGCTATTAAGCTCTGGTGTTGACGGCGAAGGAAGCATTCTTCTTCAATATAAAGACAAAGATGCTGTAATGATGTATTCCAAGATAACAGATTCAGCACTTCCATCGGAAATTCAGGGAGAAGAAGGTACAATTATTATTGACCGCATCAGTACGATTGAAAAGGTGGAAATTCGCTACCGCGACGGCAGATTAGAGGATATTTCAAAACCTCAAAAAGAAGACACCATGTATTATGAAATGAAGGAATTCATCGACTTAATCCAAAATGACCTGTATGAATCAACAATTAATACTTATGAGAATTCAATAAAAGTAATGGAAGTCATGGATGAAGCAAGAAAACAAATTGGTGTTGTTTATCCGGCTGACCAAAACTAAACCAATCCTATCAGGATTGGTTTTTCTCTGCTTTGGGGAAATTCATCTCAAATGGCTATAATAAACATAAACACCCCGTTAACTAAGGAGGACCCTGAAAATGAAAGAAAGAAAGCGGTATAACATTCCGGTAGAGGCAGCTCTCGAAGTAATAGGCGGAAAGTGGAAGTGTGTGATCCTTTGTCACTTGATGCGGGGGAAAAAACGGACGGGCGAACTGAAAAGGCTGATGCCGAGCATCACACAAAAAATGCTGACCCAGCAGCTGCGGGAACTCGAAGAAGATGGAATCATCAGCCGCATGACCTATAATCAAGTTCCTCCAAAAGTGGAATATGAACTAAGTGAGTATGGATGGAGCGTCACAGGAATTCTTGAGTCTTTATCCGCCTGGGGGCTTCATCATATTGAAAAAGTATACGGAGATAAATCAGCTGTACTTGAGGATAACATTTTGAATATCTAATGGTGAAAAGTTAAGGAGGCACTACTCTTACATTTTGGGATATAAGGATTGAAGGAGTACTTAATATCTAAAACATTTGCTTTTTTTGTGGATATTGGATGGAAAATCACATCATCACAATTCTTATAAATTTCTTTTAGAATCCGTTTTTTATCGATTAGTTTTAATGGGATTTCATTAGCCAATTTCGTTCGTTGCTTTAAATGGTAATACTTCCCCCTTTTTTATGAACTAAAGGGGGTAGGGGATATTATCAATAACTAAAATTCGGAAACCAAATTAGAAATGCAATCTAAAAAACACAGATTGATTAATAAAATTTTTCAAATTGGTAAAGTTAAAGAAAACGAAAGGGTTAGGAGGCTTTAGGATGAGCAGTTCAAATCAAGTACCAATTACATCTTCAGAATTAGGAAACTTGTGGATGACGTATCAAGACAAAACAATGATTATGAGAGTTCTGGAATACTTTCTTGAACACGCTGAAAAAGAGGAAACACGGCAAATTCTGCAGTCTTATTATGAACGTTGTGCTGAAAGTGCAGAGTTTGTGAAATCTATTTTTCAACAGGAAGGCGCAGTTATTCCAGTTGGATTTACTGAACACGACGTGAATAAAGGAGCTCCCAAGTTATTCGACTTTATGTATGATGTCATGTATTTACATATGATGGCTAAAATAGGAACTTGTCTTTACGCGCTCTATTCGACTATGTCTTACCGACAAGATATAAGACAATTTTTCAGACGTTTAACAGCTGAAGCACAAGAGGCATATGACCAAACGACAAATATTCTTTTAGAAACAGGGGTTCTTTCTCGCCCCCCGTTTGTTTCGATGCCAAAAGAAGTGAAGTTTGTACAAGATAAAAATTATATGGCCGGGGGATTGAATTGGTTTAGTAATGAAAGATCCTTAAATACAATTGAGGTTTCTCTTATTCATCACTCAATTGAGACAAACCTTACGGGGATGCAATTAATGATCGGATTTGCACAAGTAGCACATAATCAAGAGGTCCGAAACCATTTTATTAAAGGGATGGAACTAGCAAAGAAAATCGAGACATCGTTAGGTGAATTTTTACGTCAAGATTACATTGAACCACCAGCCACTCATGCCGGAAAAGCAACAAATTCAACCGTCGCTCCATTTTCCGATAAATTGATGATGTATAATACCAGTTTGTTAAGTACATTTGGGCTCGGAAGCAATGCACTTGGCGGCGCCTTTAGTTTACGAAGTGATTTGCCTGCGAAAATGGCGCTCCTTGCAAAAAATATTTTTGATTTTGCAAAACAAGGCGGAAAAATTATGGTCAAAAATGGCTGGATGGAAGAACCGCCACAGGTTGAGGATCGTAATCAATTGACAAAAAGGTAGGATAGGTATTTTACCGGAGTGACTATTCAAGGATGCAATTCAAAATGGTCAAATAAAGAAGCAGATTTATACTGGTACTATTGCCCGTTTTTCTCCTTATTAGAAGTAGGAAAGGAAGGAAGTTTGGTTCTAAAGGCCAGTAGCAGAATGAGTGAACGTCCTGTTAAGCCGTTAATAAAAGTCTCATTAGTTATTGTTTATTTTAAAACATCCGATGAAGATAAAGAAAATTTGAGGATGATTTAAATGAGGCACTTAACTTGGACTTAGACTGCCCAATCGTGAGGATCGTATAAATAATACAGAATATCATCAGTCGAAAAAGGATTGCAGCAGCAATCCTTTTTATGTTTTTTAATCTTTTAATCAACATGGCACTTGTTAGTGGTAATCTAACATTCATTAATAAGTTTTGATAAAAAAGTATCAATTAAGAATCTCTAATTAGTTTTTCAAAAGTTGCATACCTTATATCCTTATGCTTCCTATAATTTATTTTTTACTGACTATTGTTTCATACACTAACATAGAGGATTGATCATCGTCCGGTACAGTGTACATGATTAATCCCTGTTTTGTATTTTCAAGAAATACTGGATTGCGTGTTGCAGCATGTCCGTTTTGAGAAAATAGAGTAATTGGCAGTTCGTGAACCATATCCATTGTTTTTATATCCAGTAAGGCCAGACCGCCCAATTCATATTTAGAAGTGGAAACTCCTTGCTGCGGCAATTCAGTAATACCGCTGCATATCATGTTGTCTTTTCCTGCATTCTCGCAGTCCTGATAATCGATAAAGTGGCTGGTATTATTTGATTTACGGAGCACTTTTCCTTTTTCATTGAACTCATAAAACATTCTTGAACCCCAGCTTACAGCCTTTAGAGTTCCTTGTTTTCCATCACGAAGAATTCCTCCAATATGGTCATTCGTGCGGAACACTTCTTCTGAATTCATCGTTTCTGGATTTACTTTATAAATGATTGACTTGCTATTTGGCCGGTACTCTGCAACTGAAATCCAGATTGATTTGCCATCATATGCAATTCCTCCGGGATGGTATATAGTACCTTCACCAAGCTTTAAATCCTTTAACAGCTTTCCTTCTTTAGTAAATACAAATAGATGACCGATGCCTTTACCAGGTGTGCGGTCGTATCCATCATGAGGCTGGTCGTATTTTACCGTTTTTTCGATGATTTCTACAGAAGACATGAAGTACAAGTCTCCGACTTTCGTCATTCCTTGCGGATGAAATGTGTTAAATTGCAGATCAACTTTTTCTTTCTGTTCCCAAACATTATTGCGGGTAAGGTGCTGGAATTTTTCCGCAAGCTGTTCACCGTTCTCCCCGGAATTCATCGCATCAGAGTATGCAAAAGCTGTTGTTACAGTTCCAATAGTTAGAGCGGCAGCCAGTGCAAAAATTATTGTTTTCATTATCCATCCTCCTCAAGTTGCAAGTGATTTATAAAAAGGTTTTTTGTTACCTAGGCAGAAGTAATTTTTTCATCAACTGGTGTTACAGTTACCTCAGGAGATGTGTTTACCATACCTTTTATAACAAACTCCTCATTTAGGGAATTTCTATTAATCATATTCTCTGCTAATTTTCTATCCATCGGACATTTCTGACAGCAATCCTTATTTATTGAATAATTAGAGCAGAGCCTATGTATTCTCTCCCCATCTTTATTCTTCTTTCTCGTCTGCTTCATCCTTTTTCAGCTTCTCTCATTAACAGCATCTTGAATTCCAATGTTTTTCACTCCTTAGATGTGTATTATCCAGTACAGACATATTGTTAACACAAATAGAATATGAGCTGAATAGAATTTACTTATTTCATATATAAACTATAAGAAGAATACCTTTTCTTAACTTTCGAATAGAAATCTTACAAAAAACTTAATGAATTTACATTTTGAAATGCTTCTCAATTTAAATAGTCCATCAAAAGTGACTATATAACCCCGTATTTTTACACTTATTTTTAATAATTATGTAAAATTAAGGAAGTATATAAAGTGAATTGCGACTTTATCATCAGATTAACTCTATGAATATATTCCTGAAAATAAGAAAATAGGAATCTTTACAATTATTTAAATTCAGCTTAATTCTTTTTCTATATCATTTGATATGCATAACTAACAGAAAGAGGTGCGGATAGATGCCCCCAGTATTAAATCGAAAAAAATTTTTAACATACCTAGGAACTGGTACTGTTGCACTGGCAGCAGCAAGTACAGGACTTGATGGATTAGTAAAATCAGCAGAAGCAAAAACTCCTTTTCACTATCCAGAATATAAAAGGCCAAAAAAAGGTCCTTTAAAATTCCAGCCAATTGAACCAACAACAAAGGATGATCTTGTTCTTCCAAAAGGCTATAAATATGAAGTTATTGCTGCATATGGCGACAAGATTAATCAAAAAGGAGATACATTCGGATACAATAACGACTTTACTCTCTTCTTTCCATATGAAGATGAAAAGGACCGAGGATTGTTATGGGTAAATCATGAATATATCTCAGATTTGTTTGTTTTCGGTCAAACAATTAAGGGCGGCTACAGCTCCGAACAGATAAAAACAATGCTTTATAATCAAGGCGGTTCGATTATCGAAGTAGTTAAAGACAGAAATGGCTGGAAAATGGATACGGAATCTAAATATGCCCGACGCGTAACAGGGCTGACACCTTTTGCATTAACCGGACCTGCAAAAGGATCAAAAGCTGTTAACGGTGCAGAAATCGTTCAAGGTACATTTGCAAACTGCTCTGGCGGAAAGACACTTTGGAACACGGTTTTATCCTGTGAAGAAAATTATGAATCCACTTCAAAATCGGCTAACTTAGATGAAACACATTATGGATGGGTAATCGAAGTGGATCCATTTGATCCTGCCTATCAAGTTCGCAAGCACACAGCTTTAGGCCGCTTTAATCATGAAAATACATGCATGGGTCTTTCAAAAGATAACCGAGTTGTTGTGTACATGGGCGATGATAAGAGAGATGCCTGTGTCTATAAATTTATTAGTAAAAATAAATATAATCAAAAAGATGGAAAGAAGAATTCGAAACTATTAGAAGAAGGAACTCTTTATGTAGCTAATTTTGGCGAAGGAAGATGGGTAGCTCTGACGATTGAAGCTGTACAAAAAGCAGCTAAAGGGAACGCTGAACTGCTTAAAAAATTCCAAACACAGGCAGATGTTGTTGTAAACTGCCATGAAGCAGCCATCCTTTTAGGAGGAACACCTACAGATCGCCCAGAAGACTTAGAAATCAGTCCGTTTGATGGATCAATCTTTATTGCACATACAAATAACAGTAATCATGGAAACTTCCACGGTCATATTACTCGTTTCTTTGAAAAAGATAACGATCACGGCTCAATGGAGTTCCAGTTTGCAATCTTTGCAGCAGGCGGTATTCAAAGCGGATTTAGTGCACCAGATAATCTGTTATTCGACGAAGATGGAAACCTTTGGACTGTTACAGACATTTCAAGCGGAAGTGTTAACACAAAAATTTGGGAGCCATTCGGCAACAACGGTCTATTTGTTATCCCTACAGAAGGGAAAAACGAAGGAGAAGCTTTCCAATTTGCATCCGCCCCAGTTCAAGCAGAATTAACAGGGCCTTGTTTTACTCCTGATGAGAAAGCACTATTCCTTTCTATCCAGCATCCAGGTGAAGAAACAGATGACCTTGCAAACCCAACAAGCAAATGGCCGCATCGCAGCGGTGATAAAATGCCGCGACCAGCTGTTGTTGCTATTACAGGATTTAAATAAGATAAGTGAATGCGCCTAATTCATCCCCGACAAGCACAATGCTAGCCAAACTTGTTGGTTTAAAAGGAAGGCTAAATCCTATGTCGGGGCAGGTGTTGGAGCTCAACATGATTGCTGATAATTTTAAAAAATAAAGGAGCGAAAATAAAATGATACAAAACATCGGTATTCCAGGGCTAATTCTTATTTTAGTCATAGCACTTATTATTTTTGGTCCATCAAAACTTCCTGAAGTTGGACGTGCTTTCGGCAACACGTTAAAGGAATTTAAAAATGCGACAAAGGATTTAGTATCTTCAGACTCTAAAAAGGAAGATGAAAAACTTTAAATATTGAAAAGAGAAAAAGGATAAATTTCTTATCTTTTTTCTTTTTCATTAAAGAGGTGAAATTCATGAAGGATCAGGAAGTTGCATTAACAGTACACCTAGAGGAATTGAGAAAAAGGCTTATCTATATCCTTGCAAGTTTTTTGGTCTTCTTCGCTGTATCATTTGCTTTTGTAGAGCAAATCTACAGTTGGCTGGTTAAAGACTTAGAATTTAAGCTCGCCTTACTTGGACCAGGAGATGTTTTATGGATTTATTTCAAGATATCAGCCGTATGTTCGATTGCTCTTACCATACCTTTAGCTGCATACCATGTTTGGCGGTTTGTTTTGCCTGCTCTTCAAGAGCATGAAAGAAAAGCAACCTTTATGCTCATTCCAGCTCTGTTTTTACTATTTATTCTCGGAATTTCCTTTGGCTATTTTCTTGTGTTTCCTATTGTTCTATCATTCATGCAAGAATTAGCAGGAGAAGGATTTCAGCAATTTTATACGTCTGAAAAGTACTTTAGTTTTCTGATCAGCCTGACTGTTCCTTTTGGAATATTGTTTGAACTGCCTGTCGTCATTCTGTTTTTAACCGCGATAGGAATTTTAAATCCGCAGATGTTAAAGAAATCCAGAAAGATTGCATATTTTGTTATTCTCATAACGTCTGTGTTAATTACGCCTCCGGATTTAATTTCAGACATACTCGTATTAGTACCGCTTGTATTAATCTATGAAGTTAGTATCAATTTGTCATCCTTTATTTATCGAAAAAAATTATTGAAGACCGAAACCCTTTCTTCATGAAACAGATGTTCATTTGCGTTATAATCTGATAACCCAGTCAAAAAGGAGGCGGCCTACATGCTGGCTCTTTTTTTGGTATTAGATTGTTATTGCTGAATTCCTCCTATTCAGCCTTGCCTCTCACGTTGATCAAAGACCATGACCGTCATAAATAAATAGCGAGTTTTTCATCTTTAGACGGTCATGACCATTTGTTCTCCAAATTGGACGATTCAATTGTCATAAGGCAAAAGGGTGTTTTTCCATTAATCCAATAGTTTGTAACTTGCCTTGAAAGCATAATAAAACACCGTGAGATAACGGTGTATTGTTCAACTTGGATCGTTTTCATCAAGAGATAAAGTGGTTACTTTCGTGTAATCGCCATTATCAATTTCTTCTTCGGTAGCGTTTCTATTTAATTCATCTTCTGTATTGATTCCTTCAGCAAGTGTTTTTTCATCAGCTGAGCGAATTTCTTTTTTCATAAGCACACCCCCTTCGGGATTAAAATGCCCGTACATTTTTCATTCCATACATCTTTTAAGCTGCTCAGTCAGCTATCGCAATGAGTGCCCATGTAATAGAAAAAATTTTATTTGGTGAAATCAAACCTACTGATCACGAGATATAAATCAATTTAGCGTAATTCCTCTTTCCACACAAAGTTTAATTGTGAGAATCATCAATATGTTCTTATTTTATGCTATGATATATGGACTATTTACATAAGGGGAAATGAGATGAAATACACGGGACAGATTGGTTTGGTGATTATTTCAATTTTATTTACAAGCTACCAAAAGGTTGTGGGACAAGAACCTTTTTTTACGATAGACTTTTTTATTTTCACCCTTATTGCTTGGCTGGTCGGATGGCAATATGATACCGCTAAATATTATGGAAAAAAAGAACGTGCGAATGAGACAAGCTATAAACAGATGATTGATTCGTTGCCTGAATCGGTTTTGATTCACCGGGATAATAAGATTGTTTATTTAAATAAAGCTGCTGTCAGCATGCTTGGAGCTGCAAGCAAGGATGAAATAATCGGCAGATATTTGTTTGATTTTATTGTACAGGAGTATAAAGCCCCTTTGCTGGAACGAATTAATCAGGTAAAGAAAGAGAAACAGCCATTAAACAATATTGAACATAAATTTAAACGTTTCGATGGATCGACATTTTACTTTGAATTGTCTTTATTGAATATTATATTTGGTGAAAAAGAGGCTGTCCTTTCAATAGGAAAGGATATTACTGAAAGGAAAGTAAAAACAGAACAGATGCTTCAAAAATCTGAGAAACTCGCTCTTTTGGGACAAATGGCAGCTGGTATTGCTCATGAAATTCGTAATCCACTCACTTCAATAAAAGGATTTATTCAATTGTTAAAATCCAATCATCCTGATGAAGAGTACTACACTATTATGTTATCTGAGCTAGATCGAATAAATGCTATAGTGAGTGAATTTCTAGTTCTTGCAAAACCGAATGCTGTCGTTTTTGAAGAGCGAGATGTAAAAGTATTAATAAAAGATGTTGTTACCTTAATTAACTCTCAGTCAATTCTAAATAATGTTCAAATCTTCTCAGAATTTGACAGGGACTTGCCCAAGGTATTCTGCGCAGAAGGTCAATTAAAACAAGTATTTTTAAATATTTTTAAGAACGCTATTGAAGCCATGCCAAGGGGCGGGAATATTGATGTGAAGGTTGAGCTGAAGGGAGATTTTGAGATTTCTATCCAGATTATCGATCAGGGAATTGGTATTTCAAGAGAGCGGATTTCTACACTTGGAGAGCCATTTTATACAACAAAGGAGAAAGGAACGGGTCTCGGGCTAATGACTTGCTATCGAATTATTGAGAGTCATAATGGGACATTATCATTTCTAAGTAAAGAAAATGAAGGAACAACCGTTGAGATTATTTTGCCTGCCGTAATTAATAAAGAAAGCCATTCTCGGGATATGGCTGACACTCTTGGAATTTGAAAAATTCAGGAAGGCATCTTAAGGATAATTGAAGAATTTGCAAAAGAAGCAAAGGGAAGGGTAAGCGACATGAGATTGTTATTAGTTTGTGCCTATGATTCAGAAAGAATCCCCGACTGGCTGAATACGGCGTTAATGACATGTCATGAATTTATTATGACAGAAGATGGAGTAGTACTCTCTAACTTATATATAAAGTCAGAATCCAAGTTATCCTAGTAAAAATCAAACTTTTGAAGAGAAGGAGCTTAATGCAGCTCCTTTTTTGCTGCCTTTTAATCAATTTGTAATAGTCATTGAAAGATTAGCTTACTCAAAAAGAATATCCAGAGCTGGAGAAAGCTTATAGCGGCAGCACGAGCAACTCTCCTCTAATATTCAGCCTGTTAAATGTATAAACATTTCGTTTATCTCATTAAATATTCATTTAATGCTTGTTGTAAAGTTCCTAATGTTTTGGTGTTTTTATCGAATGTTATTCCTAAACGTATTATTTTTCTAACAACTTCAGCTCTTAACCCTGTAATCACAGTATGGCATCCCATCATCGAAGTGCCAGCTATAATCTTCAATAAATGGTCAATTACTTCATTCTCCATCTCTGCAATTCCAGATAAGTCAATAATCAATGTTTGAATATGTAATTTACCAACTTCCATTAAAATTTTTTCCTCAATAATATTCGTTCGAATTGTATCAACCGAACCAATCAGAGGCAAAATACAGATAGTGGGTGTTATTGGTATTATAGGCACCGATAGATTTTCTACCAATTGTCTTTGAGCCATTATCAATGAATCCTTGTATTTTGAATAATTAATAAAAAAAACATTCAAAAATTGGTCTATTTGACTGTTTATTTGTTTTTCCAACGAAAAAAAATCATCGATTACAGCGTTATTCGTTAACTTGTTATAGTTTTGCAGGAATTCCCACAAGGTTCTGCGAATGGCCTGAATCCATTCTAATTTGAATGATAATGTCATTTCGTGGGTCGCCCACACTATCCCTTCATGTTTCGCAAAAGATTGAAGTTCTTCATCTTTACCATCAACAACGAATTGAACCAGTTTATGGGCATTATTTATGAGGTCAATATTTCCAACTCTTAGAATATCTTGAATTTTATCTTTTACATTAGCTGCTTGGCTTAATAATGAATTTTCAAAACTCTGTTTATTAGTTTCGGTGTATTTCATGAATTTATCTGTATCAAACATTATCTCCATTATTAAATCCCCTTTTTAGATATATTTCCACAGTACTTAAATACCCTTTACTTGTAAAAACTAAACCACTTCTACTTAAAAAGTTCATTAATTAAATAAAATCCTTTCTAATATTTACTTTTAATTCAACTAACGGGATTTACATTTAGTTCGATAAGGCTTATAGGAAGTGTAACTAGTTTTAATTATCTTGTTTGGGTAAACATTATTGAATAGTCTTATTCGTTAGGGGACACAGAATATGGGAAACAACTATGAATACCGTATTTTTACTGAAGAATTAAAGCGGTTACACCTCGATTACCAACGATGTAATGATATGAGAATTAAACGAGAGATATATAAGGATATTGAACTTCTAGAAAAGACTATTGAATATATAATTTTGAACACCTAACCAAATGGATAGGTGAGTTTTTGTGATCATTTTAAACGGTTGGTTCCTTATTTAACCAATAAAGAGTTAGTTGAATTAATAGGGAGAGTCTTATGACGGTCTTAGGTATTCCTCCTTCAATTAAAGTGATTACAGTACGTTTGGTGTCGCTTGAGCTAAGGAGTTCCTTTCATATAGAAAAGAATTTTTTATTTTGTCCCATTTATATATCATCTAACATTAACCTTACAAGATTGTTACATAAATCCATAAAATGTAATTTGAATCGATGGCAGATCACCTAGCTCTCTTTTAAGATGTAGTAAAAAGAGATAGGATGGTGACTGGGTTTGGATTTTTCTGAAGTTAATATTGCATTATTTAGATTGGTTAATGACTTAGGAAAAGAATATACATATTTAAATCCTGTTTTCAGTTTTATTGCTGAATATATGGTTTTTTTACTTGCACTAAGCGTTCTTATTATTTGGTTTAGACGGGACAAAGACAGCAGATTAATGATTCTTTGTGCAACTATCACATTTATATGTGCATTTGCAATGGGTAAAATATCAGGTGAATTTTATAAAAATTATCAGCCATTTGCAGAATTATCAAATGTAAATAAGCTGATCGAGAAAGAAAAAGATAATTCCTTTCCCAGTGACCATACAATCTTATTCTTCTCATATTGTCTTTCTTTTTGGCTTTTCAGAAGAGGCTGGTCATTCTTATGGATAATGCTGGCTGTTCTTGTTGGCATCTCCCGTATTTGGGTTGGTGTTCATTATCCTTTTGATGTTTTAACAGGAATACTAATAAGCTTTGCAGCTGCAGTTTTCATATATTTCACTGTACCTAAATTAAGTGTTACAGGGAATATTTTAAAGATGTATGAAAAATGCGAGGACATTCTTTTTCAACCATTAAAAAAGTCAAAAGGAAACAAAACCAAAAACTACTAATGTTTGGGCTTTTAATAATCTTTTATTTCAAGCTCTGTTAACCATTTATGTTGATAATTAAGCATAGAAAAAGGGCCAAAAATCTTGGTCCTTTTGTACGTCTTGTTCAATTAACGTTCCCGTTAGCCAACTTTGCTGCAAATAGCAGCTCCACAGATGATAGAATTTTTACCGTTCTTTCAAGGGAGCTCAGGAAACATACACTGTGTATTTTACAAAGTGAGCCATAAGATTACTTAATACTTTCTAATGCTTTCTTAACATTAGCAAAAGTCTCGATAGCAGAGATATTAATCCTGCTATTTATTACTAGTTGTGCCAGTTCAGGACGCAAGCCTGTAGTAATTACATGGATACCCATTAATTGAAGCATGCTTCCTATTTGATGGATATGTTCTGCAATGTCTATATTAATTGTAAAAATACCTGAAAAGTCTGCAATGACGTGATTTATATCCATGTCAGCTATTTTCGGAACAACATATTCCATAATATAATTTGCCCTGTAGCTATCAATATAGCCAACTAAGGGAAGGATCACGACACCGTCTTTAACAGGTATAATAGGGGCTGATAATGCTGCCAGTTCTTTTTTCGTTTCTTCCCTAGCTTCATCTAGAAGGCGTTCGAAAGCGAAAACTGTTTCATTTAAGCTGATGTCTAACATTGTGTTTATCCGTTTTATAATAAGCGCATTTTCCTTTACTGACAGCCCCAGATCTATACTGATTTTCGTTAATATTTCCGTAAAGACGTCCCTGGTTGGCGAATAACGAACCGCAATTTCTGAAATTTTCCCTCTTGAAGATACTTGCATTGCCGCATTCCTTTTGCTCCAAACGATAAAAGTATCGGGAACTAAATCTTTCCCTTCGTTAATAAGTGATTCTCCGAAATAGCTTAATAGCTCAACATATATCGCAATTGCTTGTTCTTTCTCCCATTCAGGGATGTCTAATTTCATTCTGTGAAGTACACTTTCAACCACTTCAATAGCTAAGGACTCCACATTTTCCCTGATGTATTTAGAAAAAATAAAAAACAGGCTCATTGTTATTCACTCCCTATTTTTATACTAATTTAGTTATAACCTAATAAAACTCTTACTCAATCAATCTGTCCCGTTAGCTTTAAATTGAAGGGATTTTATCAGTGCTGTCTATGTAATGTGGACCTGAAAATCTGAATGCATATGGTCGCTGATTTATTTCGACATCTTTTCTTTACAATTATTTCATTTGGTTGAATTTCTCCAAAACAAAGGATTTAAACTGTTTAGTTGCAGGTGATATATACCTGCCCTCAACCCAAGCAATACCAATTGTCCTTTGGCTCTTCGGCCAACTTACAGATATTTGTACTAATTTACTTTTATCTATTCCTTTTAAATCCGGTAAAAGCGAAATCCCTAGTCCTGCAGCGACAAGCCCTGCCACAGTGTCTGCTTCTTCTCCTTCAAATGTTATATTTGGTGTTAATCCTGCTTCTTGAAACAACTGCTCCACGGTTATACGGAGGGAATAACCCTTTTTTAAATGAATAAATGGTTCATTTGCTAATTGTTCTAACCCAATGCTTTTACGATCAGCGAATTTATGATTTTTAGGGACTGTAACAAAAAGCTCCTCACTCCAAAGCTTTTCCCATTGAATCGGATGGATGACTTCGTTAGGTGCAATTAGACAAAGATCCATTTCTCCAGATTTCAGCTGCTCAAGAAGAACATGTGAAGGACCTTGCCCAAGTTGAAAGTTAATTTTGGGATAGTAAATACGAAAGCAGGAGATTAAATCTGGTATGAGATTTGTGCTTAGTGTATGCAAAAAACCTAATGATATAGTTCCTGACTCTGGTTCAAGTAAATCTTGTATTTCTTGTTTTCCCTCATAGAACTCTTTCATAATATTCTCTACTCGCTTTAAAAAAATCTGTCCATATTGATTTAGTCGAATAGATCGCCCTTGACGATCAAATAATGGTACCCCTATATCATCCTCTAATCTGGCAATTGAACGGCTAAGAGCAGATTGAGAAATTGAGAGTGCTTCTGCCGAACGGGTAACGTGCTGCGTTTTGGCGAGGGTTTGGAAGTATTCAAACTGCTGCAAATCCATTTAATAACCTCCTATATCCTAAACAATCATAATCAATTACATTTTCGCATTAAAATCATCATTATAATGCATTATACATTATAAATATTAGGTGTTACTATAAATTCAGAAGTTACTTGCAAGGACTTTTGAAGGAAATACTATCATTTATAAAGAGGTAACATTTTTATGAAGGAAGCGATTGTTTATTATGCTGCAAGAGGAATGTTTTTATATTATTGGATTGATTAATTTATGACTTACATCCAACAAGGTACGCAAGCCTTCCGGAAAGCAAACTTTGCTTTTTTTGCTGCAGGATTTAATACATTTTCTATTCTTTATTGCATGCAGCCTTTAATGCCTGAATTCACGAGAGATTTTGGCATTTCTCCAACTAGTGCAAGCTTGTCTCTCTCAGTGACAACGATAGCATTAGCTGTAAGCATGCTTTTTTTTGCATCATTATCTGATGCTTGGGGACGTAAACCTATTATGGTAATTTCTATGTTTATTGCCTCTTTCTTGTGTCTGCTGACTGCATTTAGTCCAAATTTTCATATTTTGCTGATTCTCCGAATATTGGTAGGTATTTCACTTGCTGGTCTGCCATCAATAGCAATGGCTTATCTCGGAGAAGAAGTAGATCCTAAGAGTCTAGGGAAGGCGATGGGATTATATATAAGCGGCAATGCTTTAGGTGCTGTATTTGGCAGGATTTTTACAGGCATTCTTACTGATTATTATGATTGGCATTTCGCACTAGCAGGGGTCGGAGCAATAAGTTTAATTGCCACCCTCATTTTTGGTGTCAGCCTGTCTCCTTCAAGAAATTTTAAGCCGTGCAAATTAGAAATTAGAGGCTTAGGGATGTCCTTAATTAAGCATTTAAAAGATCCTGGGCTAGTTTGTTTATTTTTAATGGGGTTTTTTCTGTTAGGAAGTAACGTGGCTTTGTTTAATTATATTGGTTATCTATTAATGGATGAGCCTTATTCATTAAGCCAATCTTTCATAAGCTGGTTCTTTTTGATTTACCTCATTGGCATGTTCAGCTCTTCCTTTATTGGAAAACTAATTGATAAACACGGAAGATCCAAGGTTCTATTTATAAATCTAGTAATTTCAATTCTAGGTGTGTTTTTAACTTTATTCCCATCATTACTAATAAAAATAATAGGTCTTGGTTTGTTTATTTTTGGTTTCTTTGGGGGGCATTCCATTGCTAGCAGCTGGGTAGGGCAGCGTGCATTAAATAACAAGGCTCAAGCATCTTCATTATATCTTTTTTTATATTACGCAGGCTCAAGTATTGGTGGTTCTCTGGGAGGAATTTTTTGGACTTCATTTGGATGGGCAGGGTTAATTTGCATGGTTGCCGTTTTTTTACTTCTAACTCTTATACTTACAGTATGTCTTATAAAATTATCAAAACTCACTTCGATTGCAAAACCATTCATTTCTTTAAAGAGGTTAGGGACAAAATATTAGTTTTAGAAAGGGAATGCTGCGGCAATCCCTTTTTTTATTAAGCTAAAGCGGGGATACTCATACAACAGAATAACATTCAGAAAAATCCTGCAAATTATTCCTAATAAATATTTTTTTATTGAATTGAACTAGTGAAACCATCACCCGCAGGTGGAGGTTTATCATGGGGTAATACTTCTTAAATTAATGTTCAGTCAAGCTTGTTACAGAAACACTTTGTTTATTATTTGGTTCTTTTAGTGAATGGATTGTAGCTTTTCCATTTTGTTCATCCACGTGCTCAATGTAAATACTTTCTCCATTATAAGTGACATTAACCATATTTGGCGAAGAAAAAATTTCTTGTGCTCGTTCGGCATTCATTGCAGTTACCTCCTTTTGCTTTTCAATAGTTATAATATTTGTTCCAAATTACTTAGATATACTTGTTCTAATTAAAACTGCTTTAAAGTAGTTAATCTTTCTGGTAATTGAACAATGATATGTAAGCCTGCTGCCTCCCCATGACCTCAAATCTTCTCCATTTCAATAAGACTTGAAGTCAAACCTTATCAAAAATCTGCCGTTTCAATTGGATAATCCATTGGTGTTTCTCCTATTATGCAATTTCATTGGTTTTTCAAAATAAATTTTTTCAACTCACTGTAACCGCTAGACCTAAGCAAACTTATCTAAAATAGTCTGGAACCTGTCGGGATTTTTCACATATGCTAATGATTTGAGAAAGCAGGTAAATTGTTTATAAGTGCTTTCTCTTTTTACTTAAACGATACAAACTATCTATATTTGCTTAATAATATTTTCATAAAATAGGTTTGTATATATTAATTCAACACTTCGGAGGTTTATATGTTAAAAGTATTCAAATTAATTACCATTGTGGTTCTGGGTCTGACCGTCCTTGCTCAGGGACTGCCGGCAACTGCAAAAGAAACTGAAAGGAATTTCGAGGAGAACACCGGCGGAAGATGGATGAAGGGAGAGTATCATGCCCATACTTCTCAATCAGATGATGCTCAGTCCTCCCAGACGCTTGAACTGCTGTTAGACAATGCGTTTGACAAATATGATATGGATTGGATGGCTGTTTCTGATCACTTGAGAATGTCTTCGCGAGATGCTGATGGAAATGTGATTCCAGGCGGCCCAATCCCACTGTCTCAAGGCATCATTCAATATCAAGTCCCGAAAATAAAACAGCTTCTTAGTGAAGGGAAGTACCGCAATAAAATTATCTTTTCTGGATTCGAATGGGACATGCCTACATATGAGCATGTCGGGATTGGCATTATAGGGGAGCAAGCCGGATCGGCAATAAGTTTAAAAGCCGGAAACCAATTCGAGTATTTGTTTACGAACCGTGATGAAAAGATGTTTGAGCCGGAAGATGCAGCTGCTTGGAAAGCTCAGGATGAAAGAGCCTACAGTACGTCACAAGATGCACGAACAGCGCTGGCATGGCTTGAAAAAAATTATAAAGAGACAAGTTATGCGATTTTGAACCATCCTTCAAGAAAAAGAGTGTACACGATTGCAGATTTCCGAGACTTTAATAATATAGCTCCGCATGTAGTTTTTGGATTTGAAGGCATGCCCGGCAATCAAATGGAACCTGATAGGGGCGGCTTAAATTTGACCACTCCAGAAAACCGCACTTACGGCGGTTCAGATTACATGCTTGCTAAGGTAGGCGGCTCATGGGATGCACTCCTTGGAGAAGGAAGAAGATTTTGGAATTTTTCCAATTCGGATTCTCATTTTGAAATCAGCGACAACCGTCTTTATTCTAGCGGATATTGGCCTGGTCAATACTCCAAAAATTATACATGGGTAAACGGATCGAATGCGCAGTCAGTTCTTGAAGGCATGCGTTCAGGAAAATCATTCTCTGTGTTTGGAGACTTGATTAATGAGCTTGATTTTCAAGCTGAAGGCATGGGCAGCAAGGCAGAAATGGGTGAAGAGCTTAAAGTGAAAGAAGGTCAAATGATCAAAGTTACGATGCGATTTAAGAGTCCAAAAAAGAATAACAATGGTGATTCAGTTCAAGTTGATCACGTGGACCTGATTTCTGGTGAGGTATCGGGGAAAGCAGTACCCGGCACACCTGCTTATAACAAGGACACTAACGATTCGACTAAAGTCATTAAACGTTTCACAAGCAAAGACTGGAAAACAGATCGTAATGGCTACAATGTAATCACATATAAAGTAAAGGCAAACAAGAATCAGTACTTCCGTCTAAGAGGCACTAACCTTGGATTGAATGTACCGGGAGAAACGAAAAACGGTGAACCGCTGATTGATCAAAAGACTGACATTGAGGATAACGAAACTCGTTTTGCTGAAATCAACAAGCGAAATTATCAAGACCTATGGTTCTATTCTAATCCTGTATTTGTAAGTGTGTATAAAAAGTAGCAGTTAGAACCCAAAAAGTGCAGGTGTCTACGGCGCGCCTCTGTATTATTTATATTTTTATCATTCATTAAATGATTTTATATGAGTTTCCGATCTTATGATCTATCAATCTCTCTACTAAATAAAGAAGGAGCGGATTTAATGTGAGAAAGATTACCGTATTGTTAATTGCTATGTTTTTGATTGGAGTGATTCTTCCCGCTGTTCCTGCAGGAGCAAAAGAAAGAGAAGATGATTATGCAAAACCTGTTTTTGGGAAATCGACCGCAGTGCCGCTTTCAAAAGCGCACGCCCATAACGATTATGAGCATGAACGCCCACTATTTGATGCCCTTGATCATGGATTTACCTCTGTAGAAGCCGATGTGTGGCTCGAAGACGGTGAGCTGCTCGTAGCTCATGATCAAATTGATATAAAGCCCGAACGTACGCTTGAATCTCTATACCTAAAACCATTGAGTGAACGAATCAAAAATAATAAAGGGACAGTTTACAAAGGATATGACCAGGATTTTCTTCTATGGATTGATATCAAATCTGAAGATGAAGCGACATATCTCGCCATTCATGAACAGCTGAAAAAGTACAATAAAATGCTGACAAAG
Organism: Metabacillus hrfriensis; assembly: GCF_030127205.1. NCBI lineage: Bacteria > Bacillati > Bacillota > Bacilli > Caryophanales > Bacillaceae > Metabacillus > Metabacillus hrfriensis. The sequence continues at coordinate 4,198,779 of NZ_CP126116.1, read as the reverse complement.
TTTACCGATAACGGAGTTAAGCAGAACGAAGTTACCGTAATAATTTCTGGCAAGCGCCCGCGTGAACTTATGGAAAACCAGCGCGTGCGCTATGCCTCGTACGATGGCCGGATGAGCGACCTCGGTTCTGATGTCTCCAACCATTTTATGCCGGTTATCAGCGACAATTGGACAAAGCATTTCACTTGGCAGGGATATGGCGAGATGCCGCAGCATGAACGCGAAAAGCTTAATCACATCGTTACAGAGGCACATAAAAACGGGCAGATCGTCCGTTTTTGGGCAACACCAGATTTGCCGCTTCCAAACCGTAAAGCCATATGGGATGAGCTCTTAAAAGCTAGCGTGGATCTGATTAATACAGACGATCTGCCAGAACTGCAAAAATACTTAAATGAAAATGACCCCCAACGAACGAAAAAACATATAAACTGGTAGTTAAATTTAAAATTCGAAAAAGGCGAGCTTGACTTATAGTCAGGCTCGTTTATTCAAAAAGCGGAAAAAAACACTATTGAATGGGCGGGGTAGGTATTCATTTATAACAATACTTGACATCATTGAAGATGGGCAAAGTTATACAATAAATAAAAAGGATTTTGCATATAAACTCACACTTTATATCTGAACTGCTCCATAAATAATACAAATCCCTGACACGGGCTCTTTTCTTGTTCCTAATAAAACAATTAATCTACTTTTTTCCGCTATTTACAAATCTTTCACAATGAGGTCATATCTTCTAAATAGTTCTTATATAAAATGGTCAATGAGAATAAAAGGAGGGTTAAAAGTGAAAGATTCTAACCATAATTCAAAAAAGTTCAATCGCAGAAATTTTTTAAAGAAAACAGGAAAAGGAGTGGGAATTGTACTTGGCGCTTCGATTGTCAACACAATACCGATGAATTTCGCCTCTGCACAGTCTAAGCGCTTATCATATCCTTTTACATTAGGAATTGCTTCGGGTGACCCATTGCAGGATAGTGTTGTTTTATGGACAAGACTTGCCCCAGACCCGCTTAATGGAGGAGGCATGTCACCCCATCCATTTCCTGTACAATGGGAAGTTTCTCTAGATCCAGAATTTAAAAAAGTCGTAAAAAGAGGAACAGAGGTTTCAAAGCCTCAATTGGGACATTCCGTCCATGTCGAAGTCAATGGCTTGGATGCTTCAAGTTGGTATTATTACCGTTTTAAGGCCGGTTCTGAGATCAGTCCAGTAGGGCGAACTAAGACTGCTCCTGCTTTACATAGTCAGGTAGAAAAGCTAAACTTCGCGTTTGCTTCCTGCCAAAATTGGCCAACTGGCTACTACACAGCTTATCAGCATATGGCCAAGGATGACTTGGATTTGGTTATCCATTTAGGGGACTATATTTATGAAGGTACTCATAACTCAAACGGTGTTCGGCCTATCGAAAAAGATTTTCCAGAAATCTATACGATTGACGATTATCGCAACCGTTATGCCTTATATAAATTAGACAGTGATTTACAGGCCGCCCATGCCAATTTTCCGTGGCTAGTAACACTTGATGACCATGAAGTGGATAATAACTGGGCTGGAGATGTTCCCCAAGATCCTGAAAAGCAGTCCGAGGAAGCTTTCTTAAAAAGAAGGGCTATCGCCTTCCAGGCATATTATGAACACATGCCTCTCCGACGTACATCCTTCCCAAATGGAAGCAGTATGCAAATATACCGCCGACTCTCCTTTGGAAATTTAGTAGATATCAGTCTGCTTGATACACGTCAATATAGAGATGATCAGGCTAATGGTGACGGATGGGACAGTCCGACACCTGAGTCGCAGGATCCATCCCGTACCCTTCTAGGTGAAAAACAGGAGCGTTGGCTATTAGATGGGCTTGCTTCATCACAGGCAAAATGGAAGGTTCTTGCACAACAAGTCTTCTTTGCAAGACGTGATGGCGCTATTGGTCCAGAGAAGGAGTCCTACAGTATGGATGCTTGGGATGGGTATCCTGGTGCACGCCAACGTGTACTGAACTTTTTAGAAGAGAAAAACGTTTCCAATACCGTTGTCTTGACCGGGGATGTTCACACGAGCTGGGCAAATGAGGTTAAAGCTAACTTTGATGAGGAAAACTCGAAAAATGTGGCGGTTGAGTTTGTCGGAACATCTATTACCTCTGGTGGAGACGGTTCCGATGTAAATAGCAACACTGAACAAATCCTGCAGGAAAATCCGCATATTAAATTTTTCAGTAACCAGCGCGGTTATGTGCGGTGCAAACTAACCCAGCAAAAGTGGCAAACAGATTATCTGGTAGTTCCATATGTATCTAGACCGGGTGCACCAATTGAAACACGCACTTCATTCATTGTGGAAGATGGGAAATCAAGCTTGCAGCAAATAAAGACAGAGGAAGCGCTTCCTGTTTAATCATTCAAAAATTCTTTTTCTCATTAATTATGATTGAGTGCCTAAAAAGGTACTCTTTTTTTATACCTTATTTTGATCTGAATTATCCAGCTGTTGAAATTGCAAAGAGCTTACTAAATATGCCTAGAAGGGTAGATTACTATACCTTTCTGCAGCAAGAATTCGAAAATGATAGTTTTTTTGCGGTCGAACTACCTGATAATATGTTAAGCTTTTATTTGAATATTAATTTGCAATTATCTGTTTTTAAATTTATTATTAAAATATTTATAATCAGCAATATGCAAAAAGACTAGAAATAGAGAGTGGGAAATTATATGCAGGAACAAGAATTGTCGAGAGGTCTTAAAAACAGGCACGTACAACTAATTGCTATCGGAGGGGCAATAGGAACAGGGTTATTTCTTGGAGCAGGAAAATCAATTCATTTAGCAGGACCATCGATTTTATTTGCTTACCTGATTACAGGCGTTATTTGTTTTTTAATCATGCGCGCACTTGGAGAATTACTCTTGAGCAATTTGAACTATCATTCTTTTGTTGACTTTGTAAGAGACTATTTAGGTAATATGGCAGCATTTATGACTGGCTGGACCTACTGGTTTTGCTGGATTTCAATCGCAATGGCTGACTTAACTGCAGTTGGTCTCTATACCCAGTATTGGTTTCCTGGTGTACCACAGTGGATGCCAGGATTAATTGCGCTTGTCATTTTGCTGATTATGAACCTTGCAACCGTAAAACTTTTTGGTGAAATGGAATTCTGGTTCGCATTAATTAAAGTCATCGCTATTCTAGCACTAATTGTTATCGGTATTTTCATGATTATTAAAGGATTTTCTACTAATTCAGGCGCAGCCAGTTTCGCGAATCTATGGAGCCACGACGGCATGTTCCCAAATGGCATAAATGGTTTTATCCTCTCATTCCAGATGGTCGTGTTTGCGTTTGTTGGCATCGAACTTGTAGGACTTACAGCAGGTGAAACAGAAGATCCGGAAAGAGTTATCCCAAAAGCAATCAATAATATCCCTATTCGGATTATCATTTTCTACATTGGCGCACTTATTGTCATTATGAGTGTTTATCCGTGGAACGCAATCATTCCAACGGAAAGCCCATTCGTCCAAGTATTCGTGGCAGTCGGTATCGCTGCAGCAGCTGGTATCGTCAATTTTGTTGTCCTAACATCGGCTGCTTCGGCTTGCAACAGTGCAATCTTCAGTACAAGCCGGATGGTATACTCACTTGCCAAAGATAAAAATGCACCTGTACCATTTGCAAAACTTGATGCCCGTAAAGTACCATCCAATGCATTGTTCTTTTCAACTGTTGTCATTCTAATTTCCGTTGTTTTGAACTATGTTATGCCAGAAGGCGTATTCACACTGATTACAAGTATTTCTACAGTATGTTTCATATTTATTTGGGGAATTACTGTCATCAGTCATTTGAAATACCGTAAAACAAGACCAGACCTGGCAAAAGCAAACAAATTTAAATTGCCGCTTTATCCATTTTCAAATTACTTGATCCTTGCATTCCTAGCGTTCGTCCTTGTCGTGCTCGCTCTTGCGGAAGATACTCGCGTTGCTTTATTTGTAACTCCTGTTTGGTTTATTTTGCTGATTGTGATTTATAAGATGCGGAACACGAAGGCAAATCAAGCGAATCAGGGAAAGGTAGCGGAAAATTAAGAAGCATCGGAAAAAGCTTCTTGAATGTGATTCCGAGGTCACTAAGTGAAATGAGTACCCTCAAGGAAACATCGTGGATGATTTACCTTGAATTATATAAAGGTGGAAGATTCCCTGTCCTTTTTTCAAGACAGGGAATTTTCTATGTATACAAAATAGTACTGTTACAGCTTTTGTCTTTTCAATTATTGGGCGCTTTAACAAAGGAACTTACAAGTTGTTAAAAAGATATCAATCGTATACTTGTTCCTTTTTTTGCCTAAGGAAGCCTGAAGACTAGTTGTCCGAAAAATACGGCTGGCAATATCCTGCTTACCCTAGCAAACTTATAGAGTGCTTAGGTATAAAAAATTGAATGAATTCTAGGGAGTTGCGGAGCAGCTCCCTTTTTTATGCCCTCTTTTAGGATTGCGGCTGCTTTTTGGAATTCTTAGTTACATTTTTTCTTTTTCTATAAAAGGCGAAAAAGGCATCCATTACAAAACAAAACAGAAAAAAAATGAAAACAGCTAATTCGGGTGTTTCCATCACAAGAAAGGGATTCACAGCATTAAAAAGAGATGCTCTCAATTCGAATCCTTGAAGAATATCGATCCCAAATGACATCCCCGTTAACATTATCATCATAACTATTGGAATGGCAATCATCTTCATTAAATATCACTCTCCACTACCTATTTAAAAAATTATACTGTTATACATTTAGCGAATAATTTCTAGATATTGCATAACAAATAGATACGATGAAAAAGATAAAAAAAGGAAAGAAAGAAAAGAAAGGTTTTTAATACTATGCCCTCATTTTTTAAAAAGCTTAAATCAAAAAATGTAAATGAAAAGAATAAAAAAAATAGTGAAGGTCATTCAAATAATGAATCTTCAGAGCTCATAGGCATATCTCTGGCAGAAAATATTGCAACTATAAATCAAAAAACAGGAAACAGCTCAGATGTCATCATTCGAATGCTGAAAATCAGTAAATATCCTGAAATTAGAGCAGCAATTGTTTATATTGAGGGTATTGTAGATAACCAATCCATCAACGATTTTATAATTGAATCAATAATGGATGATTTTGATTTAAAAGAAAGAACAGATAACCATGAAGAAATCATAGACAGCATGGCAGACAAGATTGTTTCTTTAGGCAGTGTAAAAAAGATAAATGATTGGAATGAACTGTTGTTATCCTTAATGTCGGGTGAAACCATTATATTAGTAAACGGTACAAATATAGGGTTGAGTGCTAGCACAAAAGGAGGGGAAAGGCGTTCAATACTGGAGCCTGGAACTCAGGTGGCAGTCCGTGGTTCTAGAGAAAGTTTTACTGAATCAATCGGTACGAATACAGCCATGGTTAGGAGAATTATTAAAAATCCAAACTTATGGATTGAGTCTATTAAAATTGGCACCGTTACGAACACAGATGTTGTCATCATGTATATCAATGGTATTGCCAAAGATGAAATTATTAAAGAAGTTCGCAAAAGGCTAGAGAGAATTAATCTCGATAGCATTCTTGAGTCTGGCTATATTGAACAGATGATTGAAGATCAGTCATTTACAACATTTCCAACACTCTATCATACAGAAAGACCAGATATGGTAGCAGGAAATCTCCTGGAAGGAAGAGTGGCCATATTTGTAGATGGCACGCCATTTGTGCTGTTAGCTCCAGCATTATTTATCCAGTTTTTTCAGTCATCAGAAGATTATTACGTTCGGTTTGATATCGCCACTGCACTGCGTTTCCTGCGCATCCTAATTTTCTTTATATCCCTGATAGCACCTGCTGTTTATGTTGCTGCAACAACATTCCATCAAGAGATGATCCCAACACCTCTCTTAATCGCAGTTGCAGCCCAGCGTGAAGCCGTACCTTTCCCATCCCTTGTTGAAGCAATCGTTATGGAAGTGACATTTGAAATATTACGAGAAGCTGGGATACGAATGCCAAAAGCGATTGGATCGGCAATCTCAATTGTCGGAGCTCTTGTAATTGGGCAAGCGGCTGTACAGGCCGGTATAGTATCGCCAGCCATGGTGATTATTGTAGCCATCACTGCGATTGCAAGTTTTGCTACTCCTTCATATGCTATAGCCATTTCTGCCCGTTTGATACGATTTATCTTTATGCTGAGTGCTGCTTCATTTGGTTTTTATGGAATTATTCTTACATTTATCATGATGATTGTTCATCTATGCGGTTTAAGATCTTTTGGTGTACCCTACATGGCACCATTTGCCCCCTTTATTCCGACGAATACAGGTGATACAATTGTTCGATTGCCATGGTGGTCTTTAAAAGAAAGACCAAGATTAATCAATAAAAATATGAATCGGAGAGGGAAAGACCAGAAGCCTGGCCCCCCTGAAAACCGAGGAATGGTAAATATTAAGTTCAAAGAAGGACGATCAGAATGAATCTAAAAGCATTATTTCTTCTCTTGATCATAATACCTATTCTCTCTGGATGCTGGAGCAAAAAGGAATTAAATGATCTGGCATTAATTTCAGCTCTGGGAATTGATAAAAATGATAACGGTGAGTATGTTGGAACTTTTCAAATTATTAATCCAGCAAATGTGACAGGAGGCATGCAAGGTGGCGGAGGCGGACAGGGTCCTTCCGTTTCTGTCTTTACCTCGACAGGTAAAAATTTAGTGGAAATGAGCCGGCGTGCATCAACCAAGATTTCGCGAAAACTATATTACGCACATACAAACCTGCTGATCATCAGCGAGGAACTGGCAAAAGAAGAAGGTATCAATAAAATGTTTGATGCTTTAGTGCGGGACCCTGAATTTCGAACGACAGCCACAGTTGTGATCGCACATGATACGAATGCTTCAGATATTGTAAAGACATTAACTGCCGTGGACAAAATTCCTGCAAATAAAGTGATTAAAACGTTAAAATTCACGGAGCGACGATGGGGAGAACATTTGAATGTCAACATTCAAGAAGTTGTTAAAAACCTTCTATCTTCTGGAAAAGAACCAGTGATCAGCGGTTTTCGCTTAGTGGGCAATAAAGAACAAGGAAAAAAGATGGAGAATATTCAACAAACTGCCCTAGATGCATTCCTTCAAGCTGAGGGCCTTGCCATATTTAAAGAGGGTAAGCTGGTTAATTGGCATCAAGGGAAACCTGCTAGAGGCATATTATGGGCGCTTGATAAAATCAAAGCAACGGATGTAAATGTCAGCTGGGAGAAGGATAAAGATGCGATTGCCTATCAGGTCATCCGTCAAAAGACCAAAATTTCTGCTGACATGAAAAATAATCGTCCTCATATTTCCATTCATGTACGTGCAGAAGGGGATATTGGCGAGGTTACTGTTCCTGTCACTCTGAATGACCCCAACGTTTTGTTTAAAATCGAAGAATTATTAGAAAAAGAAATCAAGAAAGAGATCAAAGAGGCAGTACAACTGGCAAAGGAAGACAAAACGGATATTTTTGGGTTTGGTGATGCTGTATATCGCTCCAATCCAGTTGAATGGAAAAAGCTAAAAAATGATTGGAACGATGTTCACTTTCCAGAAGTAAAGGTAGATGTGAAAGTTGATGCTTTTATTCGCAGAACAGGTATGATAAAAAAGCCCCACTTATCTGAAATGGATAAATAATTAAAGGGAAGTGACAATTCAGTGGAGAAGGCGAAAATTAGCTCATATCAGCTGTTTGTCCTTATTTTACTGTTCGAACTTGGAAGTGCATTACTGTTTCCGCTTGCTACCGAGACAAAACAGGATGCCTGGATTGCAGTTCTGCTTGGTATGCTGGGCGGTTTTGTCCTATTTTTAGTCTATCATGGCCTTTACTGTTTTTATCCTGATATGCTTCCAACAGAATATACTCAAAAAATTATTGGAAAAGTACTCGGGCGCATCCTTTCCTATCTTTATATTTTATATTTTACATATCTCGCTGCAAGGGTATTGCGAGACTTTGGAGAATTATTGGTAACGTTTGCTTATCCAGATACACCGTTGTTCATTATAAACGCATTATTGACGCTGGCTGTTGTCTATACCATTCGAAAAGGAATCGAGGTATTGGCAAGAACAGGTGAATTGCTGTTTGTATTAATGTACTTGCTCGCAATTACAGGCTTCATCCTTGTTGTAGTCTCAGGATTAATTGATATTAATAATTTAAAGCCGGTACTTGAAGATGGAATTCTCCCGGTTTTAAAAGCCGCAATGACTCAAACCTTGTATGTCCCTTTTGGAGAAGTCATCGTATTTACGATGATTATGCCTTATTTAAATAAATCGAAAAAGGCGAGAATGACCGGTTTGTTTGCTTTGGGATTAAGTGGAATAAACTTAGCTATTGTAATGGCATTTAACATAAGTGTTCTAGGCGTGGATCTTACCACCCTTGCTGCATTTCCTCTTCTTAGTACAATACAAACCATTCAGGTTGCAGATTTTTTGGAACGGCTTGATGTGTATTTTATGCTTGCCCTTATTATTGGCGGCTTCTTCAAAATAAGCATCTATTGTTATGCAGCTGTTACAGGAACTGCAAACTTGTTTAACATCAAAGAACCTTCACGAATGGTTTATCCAATTGGTCTCGTCATTTTGACTTTGTCTATAACGATGGCAAGTAATTTTTCTGGTCATCTGCAGGAAGGTTTACAGATAGTTACACTATATTTGCATCTTCCATTTCAGGTGATTATTCCAATTATCCTTCTAGGTATTGCCATTATAAAAAATAGAATAAGACAAAAAGGCAGGTAATATCGAATACGCATGATTTGGAGCTTGGATGAGCTTTATTTGATATAATTGCTGATCAAGAAGCTGTTCTAGCAGCGGAACGCGATTTTTAAAGCAGCAAGTTTAACTTGCTGCTTTTTTTTCTGCGTGGCAATCCAGTTGCGCATTCTTCGCACATCATCGGGTGCAATATTATCCTTTAATAAATAAAATCAACCTTAATTACATGGTTTTTTATACTATTGAAAATCATTGATGTTTTGTGCTTTCAATACATTTACAACCATACCACCGATTTGCCTGCCTAATCTCAAGCCTTCATCATTATCTGCTTTAAAATGTACGCCAGCGTACAAACGCGATAAAGCGCATTGTTCCATTGTGTTTTTTATTCCTGATTGCTCTGGTGGAAAGAAATAACTTAATACCGATTCTGCACATCCTGCAACAGTGGCGTGTGCAGAAGGGTAGGATGGAAAACGCGGTGTAGTCAACACAGGGGATAGGTTTCTGCCATATTGATTTGGACGTGCCACATCCCAAAGATATTTAAAATACCACGACATCACAAAGGCATCATTAACAGCAGCGTGAAAATATCCGAGTGCTCTGGCAATATGCGGTGATCCTAGTTTATATTTTTTTGCGTAACTGAAAATCATAGGAGTCATATTCTGAGTTGCTTCGACCGTCCCCCAGTATTGTGCAATGCGTATTTGTTGAGGCTTTATGGATGACAATGTTTGTTCTACTATAGATAACTCTGTACCCCAATCAACTTCAAAAGGATTTTTAATTTGCCAATTAATACGCTGCTGAAAGGGATCCAGGAATTGATTGTTTCCTTGCCTGAAAATAAAAAACATTGGAAAATACGCTGGAGCTGTATAAGCTTTAGGCGGGGTTTGCTCTCCTGGGTAAGGATATTCAGACCATCTTCTGTAATTTGTTCTCATTAAATCTGCCCCCTTATATTTTTATGAGAAATAGCAATAAAATATAACAATATATGTTGTGATTGATTATTAGATTGGTATTTTTAAAGGGCAGAATAAGATACTAAATAAAGGTTAAGTTTTCCAATAAGTTGTGCTAGTATTATTTTAATTCTTATTTTAAGAGGTGAGTTTAGTTGAGCAGAGTTGAGCAGAGTATAAAGTTAGATTTAGAAAGAATTGTTTTTATTGGGAGAACCTTTGAAGAGTATTTGGATATGTTTTCCCTTTCGGCAGAATCACTGAAGGGGAAAAAAATACTGGATTGTCCAGCAGGAGCTTGTTCCTTTACTGCTGTTGGCAGCAAACATGGTCTAGATGTAAAAGCTGCAGATATTGCATATTATCATTCAGAGGAAGATCTATATAATAAAGGACTTCAAGACATCGAGCATGCTATGGAACTTATGGATAAGGCAAAAAGTAATTATATTTGGGATTATTTTAAAGATATAAACGGTCTTAGAAAATATCGTCTGAGTGCCTTAAATGATTGTGCAAAGGATATTAGGAAATCGAGTGGACGATATGTTCCTGTCACTTTACCTTCTTTGCTATTTAATGATGCAGAATTTGATATTCTTCTTTCTGCTCATTTTCTATTTATGTATGCGGACCGATTAGATTACCAATTTCATATAACAACGCTAAATGAGTTATTGAGGGTTACTCAAGAGGAAATTCGCATTTTCCCTTTAGTTGATTTGGAAGGAAAACGATATGAGCATTTAGATAAATTAATAGGTTATCTCGCTGATAATGGATGTTTAGTCGAAGAAGTTAAAGTACCATATGAATTTCAGGCAAATGCTAACTCGATGTTAATAATAAAAAAGGGGAATAAAGAAAGGGGCAGCGTTCAGCGTTATCGTTAACTAAAGGGGTTTTATGAATTAAGCCAATATGAAAAGAAATGCCCAGAGTACAAAAATCTGAGCATTTTCTTTTTCAATTGTGTGTTATCGTCTTTCTGTATAAATAAAAATACCGTCATTTTATTAATTCATTACTTTATATGGAGGAAAGACACTTGACCGAACAGCATTTGGCGGAGAGCTTTGTCAGGTTTTGTTAATATGATCAAAAGTTATGACTACATTTCCCTTTTTATGTCCTTTTTCTACATATCTGTGAGCCTCAGGTATTTGTTCGAGCGGGTAGCGTCTATCTATGGCGGAATTTATCTTTCCCGTCTCAATAATCTCACTAAGGATAATTAAATCTTCAGTGCGTACCTTTGCTATCCCTTGCCCTGCAACTGATACATATTTTCCGTTCGGAGTCAGGGCTTTCTTGCAATTTGATTTTGAGTTTTTTCCAACTGCATCAAAGATGATATCATAATACTCTCCACTTTTCGTAAAATCCTCTTGGGTATAATCAATTACCTTATCGGCTCCCAGAGATTTCACCAATTCTAAATTTGTGGTACTGCATACTCCGGTAACTTCTGCCCCAAAGTACTTGGCAAGCTGTACCGCGGAGGTCCCTACTGCTCCAGAAGCTCCATAGATAAGAACTTTTTGACCGTTTTGGATGTTTCCTTTTCTAAGAAAATGCAAGGATGTAGTTCCCCCAAAGGGAACGGCAGCGGCTTCATCAAAGGTCATATTGGCAGGTTTTTTTGCCACCAATCCGTTTTCAGGCAGACATGTATACTCGGCATGAGCACCAAAACTCATCCCAGTTAATGCAAAAACATGGTCACCTTTCTTAAATCGCCTTACATCTTTGCCTATTGCTTCTATTTCTCCGGCTAATTCCACACCCAGTATAGGTTTTCTTGGTTTACTGAGACCTAAGACTATTCGCATGGGGATCCAGTACAAGATAGGGCTTTCGAAACTTCGAACTCTGCAGTCCCCGGTTGTAACTGTTGTCGCATGAACTTTTACCAGGATTTCATTGTCCTTTGGAGAAGATTTTTCTACCTCTTTAAGCTGAAGAACATCTGGTGAACCGTATTTTGTGCATACAATTGCTTTCATAAGTCTCCTCCATAATTTCATTTATATGTGATAGTTTCATCTTATGATAGTAATCACATATAAATGTCATAGTACTTGTCATCAAACCATGACGAACTTACTTTTCGGGTGTGTTAACAAGGTGAAATCCTCTTATTTAATAGACCATTGCAGCACATCGTGATCGTCCCCGTTAACTAAGAATTTGGAAGGATCATAGAACGAATCTTGATGGCGGACTGATTGGATCAGCCCCGGAATTATAAGATATCTGTTTGAATAAAGGAAAAAGGACCTTTTAATTGGTCCTTTTTCTTTTTACCTGTTATAAGATTTTTTTTCTATCCAATTCCATTAAGTCCTGCTCTTGAACGAGCCGTTTCTTCTCCATCTTGTCCTTTGCGGCAAAACGATAATATAAAGCGCACCCTATCAGAAAAGGAATTCCGCAGTATAGTGCCATTCTTTGGTCTGGAATGAAAGCTAGACTCACCATCACCAGTACATTGGCAGACAGCGCAGCTAGAGGGACGATTGGATAAAATGGCGTCCTGAACTTCAGGTCACTGATCTTTCCGCCGTTTCTCAAAAACTTTTTCCTGCCTAAGTAGTTGGAAAGAGCGATGGATGCCCATACAAATACTGCTCCAAAACCGGCGATAGACAGCAGCCACAAGTATACGGTGTCTTCGGCAAAAAAGCCGCACAATAGGCACAAGCAGCCCACAATCATGCTTGCAGCTAGAGCATTGATAGGGACTCCGCTTTTATTCAGCTTCCCGAATCTTTCATGAATCATCCCCTGTCTGGACATCGACCAGAGCATACGGGATGTAGCGTATAATCCAGAGTTTGCGACTGATAAAACTGCAGTGATAATAACAAAGTTCATAATGTCCGCCGCATATGGAATCCCTATGTTATCAAATACAACGACAAACGGACTTTCCACAAGTCCTGCTTCTTTCCATGGAAACAGTCCAGCCAATACAAAAACAGAGAGAATGAAGAAGATAAGAATGCGCCAAGCTGTACTATTGATGGCTTTTGGAATTGTTTTTTCAGGGTTCTCACTCTCCCCCGCTGCGATTCCAACGAGTTCCGTTCCCTGAAAAGAAAAATTCACGCCGATCATAGTAATTAAAATTGCCGCTATTCCATGCGGAAATAATCCGCCGTGATCCGTATAATTGCTTAAAAATGGAGCAGGCTCTCCGCCCCCCATTTGAAGAAATCCAAACATGGCTGCTCCGCCTAAAAGAATAAAAGCGATAACGGTAATTACCTTGATGCCTGCAAACCAAAACTCAACTTCTGCAAAGCTTTTTGTAGACAATGCATTGATGCTAAAAAGCAGGATAGCAAATACGATGCACCAAATCCACGGTGAAACGTCCGGAAACCAGCGCTTCATCAAAATACTGACCGTAAGCAGTTCCAGGCCAATAGTGACAGACCAGTTCAGCCAAGACATCCAGCCTACCACGTAGCCTGCTCCCGGTGATATAAACTTTGTTGCGTAAGTTTGATAAGATCCTACGTCTGGGTTCGCAACGGCCAATTCACCGAGGCAAAGCATTGTCAAATACATGACAAAGCCGCCAATCAGATACGCGAGAATTGCTCCTCCCGGTCCCGCCTCGCCAATGGTATACCCGGTGCTCAGGAATAGTCCTGTACCGATTACACCGCCTAAGGCAATCATCAAAATATGCCTTTCTTTTAATTCCTTTTTCAATTCCTGATTCTGATTTAACATGGAGGCCTCCTTTTAAGTAAGCGTTTACAGAATTATAAAATCTCCATTATTTTATCACTATTTAGTATTATATGAAAATTAATTTTTTGAAAATAAATAAGACTTCTTGAAAATAAGGGGCCATAAAGCCTATGAAATGGCTATTTCTAGGAATATACTGTTCGGATATTATTCAATTTTGGAGGAAAGAGGTTATTTTAGAATAATATGAATAAATATGCATCCGATTGATGAACTGCATGCAAATTGTTAGGCGCAAGCAACAATTGGAGGTGGAGTTTGGATGGCTTAATTTAACGGCATAAGTACAACTGCCAAGAGGAATTTGAAATGACAATTAAAGCAGCAGGTTCTGTTTCCAAGACTTAAATTACCCGAAAGTTTCCCATCTTTCTAATGAAAGAAAGGATTGAGTAAATTGTTTCATTTTGAAATAATTAAAGTATGAAGTAAATGTGCAAATCGGGAGAATAAGTTTCTTTCTATTAACTGATTTTCCGGAGGATTTGAGAAATGAAAAATGCATGGAGTAACTTAGCTGTAAATATCCTTATTCGTATATTCATGCAGAATGGATGTTCCGCAATCTTCGCTGAACGTGTACATTCGAATAACGAATATAAAGAAGAAAACGGGATTTAAGATTCCACATAGACCATAAGGAGACTGTTATTATGCCGATTATAAAAGATATTCAGCTTTTAGTTCCAGCGGATATGGATCAGAATAGGCTATTCTTTAATCAGACAAGAAGCATATCTTTTTTATACAGCCGGCTTCTGCCAAAATTGCATGCGAAGGATGATAGAGGAATTCAGATCAACTGTGTAGAAAATCTGGAAAAAGGAAAGCAGCTGGATCCTTATGATCACATCATATTTAACTATTTTCCTGTATTTGTAGAGGTGGATGTTCAGGGATTTTTAGAATTATCTGATAGGAAGAAGAAAGTTAAAACCTTAGAAATCGTTCACGAAGGAATGAAGCTGGCTGCTTGTGAATTTAACTGGGACACATCTCTTCTTGATGAAGTTTATGAGAAAGTCAAACAACTGGATTATCAGAATATCTATCCACTTATAAAAAAAAGCAGCCCAAATAAGAAATACGTGGGCAGCATCCTGTGTCATCATGAGGTGTCTACAATCGATGTATACATGGAAATTAAGAAAAGAAACGGTAAAGTTGTAGGCAAGGATAAAATTTTCTCCGTGGAGAATACAGATGAACAAAACTTATTCAGTGAATACTGGATCCTTGTATGGAAGCTCAATAATAAATTAGAGTTTGCTGATGATAGATTTAATACCGTTTACCGCTTAACATTCCTTGAAAAAGATGAGCCAGATCAATTAGTGTGGAAGATAAAAAAATTAAACAGTTAATTGAAAGAGAAGTAATAATTACAGTTGGAGGCATTGATCCCTGAGAGTTACTCAAAAAGAATTCAACATTAATGATTTACGTTATATTGTAAGGTCTGCAGTAGAAGAAGATGCGAACAATTTGTCTGATCTAAGATTGCAGATAGACGGGGAAACAGAAAATTTAGATAGAGAAAAAGGAGAGGCGTACATAGATGAATCAGGATTTAAACAGATTATTAAAGATGATACAGAGAGGCTGAATAACCTTTTTTTAGTAGCAAAAGTAAATGGAAGTATAGTAGGTTTTTCAAGATGTGAAGGGGGAAAATTGAGAAGAATTTCTCATAAAGCAGAATTTGGAATCGGTATATTAAAAGAATATTGGGGATATGACATAGGAAAAAATCTTTTAAAAGAAACTGTCTATTGGGCAGACTCTAATGGAATCAGGAAAATGACGCTGAATGTTTTAGAAACCAATGAAAAAGCTATAAAGCTTTATAAGGGCTTTGGTTTTGAAGTAGAAGGAATCTTAAAAAAAAGACAAAAGGTTATCTGACGGAAATTATTATAATACTATATTGATGGGAAGGATTAAATGATAAGTTCAACTGCAGTTTAATCAAAATTAATAGTGAGAATCCGAGAATAATAAGACCCTGCATAAGTGTGCACGAAATGTCGGGCAGGAACCAGTCTTCCCCTGTTAATCTATTGATAAAGGAGGTCACCCGAATGGATTTGCTTAAGAACATGAATGGAGCGATTCAGTACATTGAAGAAAACCTTACTGATGATCTTGACATGAAAGAAGCTGCAAGACTGTCTTTATGCTCTGAATATCATTTTAAAAGGATGTTTTCTTTCCTTGCAGGTATTTCGCTATCGGAATACATCCGCCGCAGACGACTAACACTTGCAGCGTTTGAGCTTAGAGACAGCAGTTTAAAGGTCATTGATATTGCAATGAAATACGGATACAGTTCACCAGATTCTTTTGCAAGGGCATTTCAAAATTTGCATGGAATCACACCGTCGGAAGCCAGAAATAGCGGCCATTCACTGAAAGCTTACCCACGGATGGCCTTTCAGTTATCAATTAAAGGAGGAAGTGAAATGAACTACCGAATAGAAGAAAAAGAGGCATTTCGCATTGTTGGTATGAAGAAAAGAGTACCTGTTCAATTTAATGGGGTTAATCCAGAGATTGCTTCTATGTGGCAAAGGTTAGATACTGAAACGATTAATCAACTAAAAAATCTTTCTAATGTTGAGCCTATTGGAATAATTAGTGCCTCCACGAACTTTTCTGAAGGGAGAATGGAGGAAAAAGGGGAGCTTGACCACTATATTGGCGCAGCAACAACTAAGGAATGTCCAGATGAACTGTCACAGCTAGAAGTTTCATCTTCAACATGGGCTGTATTTGAAGCAATCGGGCCATTTCCTGATAAACTGCAAGAAGTATGGGGACGAATTTATTCCGAATGGTTTCCATCCTCAAATTATGAACAACTAGAAGGTCCGGAAATCCTGTGGAATGAAAATAAAGATACAAGTTCTAAAGCGTTTAAAAGTGAAATATGGATACCTATTTTAAAAAAGTCTTAGGTGATTATAGATTAAGCTTTTAACAAGAAAAAGGCGCCATTCTTTAATAAGAAGGCGTCTTTTGAAATGGACCAAAAAGAGAGGTGTTTAGTCTATTGATAAAGAAGGAAACAAGAATTGTGTTTATAGGGAGAGAATACAAAAATGATTAAGGCAGTCATCTTTGATTTAGATGGAACGCTGTTAGATCGGGATGCTTCAGTACAGAAGTTTATAGCCGGGCAATACGATCGATTGAATAAATGGGTAGGTCATATCCCAAAAGGAAAGTATACTGCAAGGTTTATAGAGTTAGATTCTCGGGGGTATGTATGGAAAGACATAGTGTATCAGCAATTGGTCGATGAGTTTACCATTACTGCGATCACTTGGGAGAGTTTACTTCAGGATTACATAGATCAATTTAAGAATTGCTGTATCCCTTTTCCAAATCTTATCAGTATGTTAAAAGGGTTAAAAAGCAAGTCCATTAAATTAGGAATCATAACGAACGGAAAAGGCAAGTTCCAAATAGATAACATAAACGCATTGGGAATTAAAACGTATTTTGAAACAATCATTGTTTCGGAATGGGAAGGTGTAAAAAAACCTGATCCTCTAATATTTAAAATAGCTTTAGAGCAATTAAATGTTTCACCGGACGAAAGTATTTACGTTGGAGATCATCCTGAAAACGATGTAAGTGCTGCTCAAAAAGCAGGAATGAAAGGAATTTGGAAAAAGGACTCTCAATGGGGCAGTTTTGAAACAGATTTCATCATTGATGATTTGGCAGATTTACCTTTCATCATTGAACAAATTAGGAATGAATGTGGAAAGTCATTTTAAAATAACAGACACAAATGTTAAGGAATATTTTCAGCACTTAAAAGATCAACTTTCCTGTAAGTTGATCTTTCACACAAATATTCAGCGAATGACGATAAATGGCCGCATCATTTCGTAATCTTCATGCTCTAGTATATGGCAATGCCAAACATACAATCCGGTGTAGGGTCCAAACTTCATTATGATTCGTGTTACCTGTTCAGGATTCGCTCTGACAGTGTCTTTCCAGCCTCTTTCCTGAGGCTCTGGCGGAATGCTCGGTCCTGTGTAAGAAATGACTTTTTTCTTTTTAAACTTCTCTGCATCAAATGGTCTTCGATCAAGGATCTGGAAATCAACGAGGTGAATATGAATGGGGTGGGCGTCATCAGTTAAATTGATCAGGTGCCAAATTTCAATTGTTTCAAGTCTCGGCTTCTCGCTTATAGGATCATCCCATGTTTTGTTGTCTAATAACATCAGCTCGCGGCCATATTGATCATGATTGTCATCCAGAGTTAAGAATCGTGTTCTCGAGATGGAGTTCTCCTTAAAGACTGGATAAGGCAAAAGAAAAGATGGAATGACACTCGTATCGATTGAGGAGAGCGGAAGCGACACTCTGAATTCCATGACCGCGGCTGTATTCCGATCAGGCATCTTGCCGCCTGGAAAAGGAGCTTTTGCATGATTTTCCAAAATGATTTTTCTGCCCTCTAAATTTGTAAAATCAACGATGACATCTGCTCTTTCAGCCGGAGCCAGCATGATTTCCGGTACACCGATTGGAAATTCCATTAATCCGCTATCCGTTCCGATTTGATAAAAAAACTGGCCAGAATCAAGCTTCAATAGATAAAAACGGGAGTTTGCCGCATTCAGCAGCCTGAACCTGTATTTTCGGGGCTCAACATTTAAATATGGCCATACTTTGCCATTAACTAAATTGACATCTCCGAAAAATTCAGGTGAAACAGATGCCTCAAGTTCCGGTACTGGATTTTCCGGCTGCTTTGGATAATAGAGAGATCCATCTTCATTAAATGATTTGTCTTGTATCATCAGGGGTATTTCATACTGACCAAAAGGCAAATTCAATGACCTTTCATGCTGATCCCGTATGAGATAGAATCCTGCAAGACCCGCATAAATATTTAGTCTTGTAATACCGAGAGCATGATCATGATACCAAAGTGTACAGGAGCGCATCTTATTTTCATATTCGTACACTTTTTTTCTGAAATAGGGACCTTTTTGCTTAAATCCATTTGTAAACCACGCCTCAGGATACCCGTCGCTTTCCCATTCAACACTTGCGCCATGCACATGGACGACGGTTCTAACTTCTGGTACATCCTTATGAGCGCCGTGAACGGTATAATCAATGGGCAAAAAGTGCTTAGACGGGAGATTGTTAATCCATTTTATATAGGTTTTCTCCCGGCTTTCAACTTCAATTACAGGACCTGGATAGGAGTTTTCATAACACCAGAGAGCGGAAGGATTTAATTCGCTGTGAAGAGATAGTCTGCATTCAGTCATTCTCACTTTATAATACGTAAAGCTGTTTCCTTTTTGATGAGGCCCAAGCTGCGGAATAATGGGCAAAGCATCTGTAAACTTAGTAAGATCGGGAGTTTTATGTGTCATCAGCCGTCTTCTCCATTTCATTTCAACTATACATTCAGTCTATTCAGAAACCCTGCCCGCAATTTGTAAATATAAAAAAGAACAGCTGCATGCTGCTCTTTTAACGGTTAAATGAATGCTCTTTTTTCTTCGCCTGTTCTTCGATGCTGATTTCAATCCTGCAGCCGTGCTCTCCTTTTTCATTAAGAAGGATCTCAAGAACTTTTGCTGTGAGCTGGAAAGATTCTTTTATATAGCCGGCTAATTTTTTGCTTTGGGCAGCGCCAATGAAGCCCAGATAGTTTCGGCCGGTGGTATACACATGAAACCGATCTGTTTGCTCTTCTTTTTTTAACAGCAAAGTTTCGTTTTGAGTAATATGGGGCAGATATGCCTGCGGACTCATCCCGTCTGCACTTTTTTGTTTTACACCGGAAAGTAAACATTTAATCGACTTTGACTTTGGTGCAGAAGCACGTTCTGTTAAAGCGATATTCAAGTAGGATGTGCCTTCGTAATTCGGGCTCTTCAGCAGCTGGTGAAGCTGTTTTACATCATCCAGTGCACGGTGAGTCTGCACAGCTGCCAGCTTGTGGCTATGTAATAGGCTGATTAACTTGGCACTTTGGTAGCCGTATTTCTTCCACGGAATATTTCTGGCAGAGCAGTACCATTTCTTTGAATGCAGCTCAGGATACATTTTAGCAGTGAAGCTCCGGTCAAATGAAGCATTATGAGCAATAATAAAATCAGCCTTATGGATCGCTGACTTTATCTTTGTATCATCAAACGTTTTGCCCTTAACATCTTCAAAAGGAATCAAATGAATTCGAAAGGCAAATTCATAGTTTTTTCTGGCTGAAAGAGACAAAGGCTCTCTTAAAAAAGAGTGCTCTTCTAGAGTTTCTAAAAAGACATCTGTATCTGTATCATAACGAAACAGCAGGAAACCAATTTCTATTATTTCATCCTGAATGGGCGATAAGCCTGTTGTTTCCACATCGAGAATCATACCGGTAAGAATCATTCAAGTTTTCCCCCTTTCTACTAATCTACCATCTACCACTAGACCGAAACAACTTTAAGAATCATTTGACTATGGAGTATTTGCACATTACAATGTGTAGTGTGAGGTGTTGTCATTGTGAAAATCCAGAATTTTAAATTTAATGAAAAAGGCTTAAATCGTTTTTTTGGTCCATTAGAGGCTAAGATTATGAATATCCTTTGGAATTCATCTGAAATGTCGATAAAAGACGTTCAGCAGAAGCTTGAAAAAGAGAAAAAAATGAGCTTTAACACGGTGATGACAGTCATGAACCGCCTCGTTGAAAAAGATGTCCTAACTAAGCGGTCTGAGGGAAGGGGATCGCTGTTCCGTCCAGTCCTGACTAAAGAAGAATTTCTTTGTGCACAATCCAAAGAGCTGACAAACGGACTGATTGACGAGTTTGGACAAATTGTCGTAAGCCATATGATTGACAGCATTGAGGAAGCAGATGAGAGCTTGATTGCAAAGCTTGAGCAAAAAATAAAAGAAATGAAAAAGGAAAAATAGAATGTGGGAAAAAAGATCAAAGCAAGTATTTTTAGCTTGTGTGTCCATCTCAATGATTCTGCTCATTCAAATGACAATCTATCTTTTTCGAAAATTGCTCGGCCTGCCGATTGAGTTTAATCTGATTCAATTGTGCAGTACAGCCCTTCAGTCCATGGGGTTTTCGTCGCTTGAATATTTACTTGAAGTGATTATCTATGCGACCGTAGCCATGACAGTTTACAAGATTATAAAACAGCTTTACCTCTCACATACCATTCATAAAAAAATGGCTAAACGGATGAACATATCTTTAACGTCTCAATACAACCGTCAATTCTCTCTGCCAAAAGAGACCATCCTGGTGATTGAAGAGGATGCTATTCTGTCATTGACAATGGGGTTTTTCCGTCCGAAAATCATTCTTTCTACCGGGCTATTGAATTTGCTTGATGAAGGAGAAAGACATGCCGTTCTTTTGCATGAGATTTATCATCAAAAAAACAGAGATCCTTTGAAGCTTTTTGTATTATCACTGTGCTCATCTGTGATGTGGTATATTCCGATTCTCGGCTGGTTTTATCAAAAATACAGAATGATCCGCGAGCTGCTGGCAGATCATTATGCCATCAGCAGACTTCGATCTTCAGCAGATTTAGGAAGTGCGCTGCTCAAGATCTTGAAAAAAAATCAAAAAAAGAAGCTTCTATCATTCTCGTATGCACCATTTGCAGATACCGCTATCAATCTTAGAATCCAAAAAATTCTTGATCCATTCGCAGAGACACCGTTAGATCTGCCGTTAAAAAAGGCCGCGGTCTCTATGCTGGTATTTTTCATGCTGCTGATGATGTTTTTGATCGAGCTGTCTTAAAAATTTTTAAGGAATTACACTACGATATGTAGTATGAAATAAAAAGGAGTGTTTTACATATGACAAAGAATGCAGAACTTGGCGGACTGATTTTACGCATCGCATTAGGATTTATTTTTTTCGTTCACGGTTTAACGAAATTTCAGGGAGGAGTCGAAAACACAGCAGGATTTTTCGACAGTATAGGAGTATCTGGTTTTCTCGCTTATCCTGTGGCCATAATAGAGGCAGCCGGAGGAATTCTTTTAATGCTTGGACTTGGTACACGAATTGTTGCCGCTCTTTTTGGGCTGATTATGCTTGGAGCCATCTTTACAGCTAAGCTTGGCAGCGGATTTATAGGCGGATACGAGTTGGATGTGGCATTACTTGCTATGTCAATCTATCTTGTTATAAGCGGAAGTGAATTTCTTTCACTGGAAAAGGTAATCATTAAAGATAAAGACTAAAAGGACGTGTTCAGCGTCTTTTTTTTATTCTAGTAAATAAAAATTTCAGAGCGTGCTTCAGGTGCCCGAATGTGACAGGATTACTGAAGTCGATGGCCCGCTGAACCAGAGGTTTGCGCGATTTCGGGCACTTCCCTGTAATCTGAGTACGATCGCTTTTAAAAAATCCAACACCCTATTTCTTCTTACATAATTTTCTGATTTTAAACCGATAGTAATAAAAAAATGGAAATGGGAAAAGAGACTATGATCATTGAAAGATTAGTGATTGCCGGTGCAATCTTGTTAAGTATTCTTTTAATATGGAAATTTGTTCCGAGGGAAAAAGCCAGAGAAGCCTGGGTGCCCTTTCTTTCACTTAGCTCACTGACATGGGCAGCAGGGTTATTTGTTGTGGAGATGGGGTGGATCAGTTACCCCGTACAGCTTTTCAGCAAGGAGAATCAAGTGAATGAATCGAGTTTTACATTTGAGTTTTTTTTGTTTCCTGTATTGGCTATTTTATTTAGCCTGTATTATCCTTCGTCAAAAAAAATTCATACTAAGTGGCTCTATGCAATCATCTTCTCTGGCATTTTTACTATTGCTGAGGTCATTCTTGAAACGTACACGAATTCAGTGAAATATGATGAATGGAAATGGTACTGGACATTTTTCTCAGTGATGCTGGTCTTGATGGCGAATCATCAATATGTAATCTGGTTTAAAAAAGGTCTCAAACCTTCTGGAGAAAATCATGCGTGAGATTCTTGTTCTGCTTTCACTTTGGGGATTGGCCATATTAATGCTTGTCTGGAAAGTCCCCAAAAATAAACGAAGAGATGCGCAAATTGTTCTTTTATTTTCTCAATCGATTGGCTGGCTTTTCGTTTATATTCAAACGCTATTGGGAAGAATGAAATTTCCATTCCGGGAATTTCCGGATGCTACAAAAATGAGCTTTACCCTGTATTATCTTTTTTATCCGACTATCGGGGTCTTGTTTATTCTTGGTTATCCTAAAAAGGGTTTTTGGCACAAATTCCTTTACTTTTCTTTAACTGCATTCGGTATTCAATTATCAGCGTGGCTGCTTGCTGAATACACAGATTTGATAGAGTATACCCGGTACAGCTGGCTGCTTACTTTTGCCGTTAATTTTATGATCTTGGTGATAATCCGGATTTTTTACGTTTGGTTTCAGAAGGGATTTACATATGAAAGAGGATAAATAGAGGAAAACCGGCACAAAGGCCGGTTCTTTTTCACTTGAAAAATTGAGGCAGATGCTCTTTATGAGCTTCAAGCATTTCATCAAGTATTTTTTTACCTGTTGCATCGGAAGCGACTAGTGGATTAATTGTCATTGCGAGCAAAGCTGTACTGTAATTTCCGGTAACAGCAGCTTCTGCTGCGACACGTTCAAAGGATTTTATTTGCTGAACTAGACCGCGGACAGCAATAGGCAGATCTCCAATGGCAATCGGCTTAGGGCCATCTTTTGTGATGACAGAGCTGATTTCAATTGCAGAATCATGGGGAAGACTTACAATCGCCCCATTATTCATTGTATTTACTGGCTGAATATCCCTTTTGTCTGTATAGATGGAGTGAATCAGCCGTACAGCAGCATCACTGTAATAAGCACCGCCGCGTTTTTCGAGCTGTGCAGGTTTAATCGCAAGCTCCTCATTTTGATAGAGTTCAAACAGCTCATCCTCAAGCTTTTTCACAACTTCTGCACGGGTACCGGCGGTTTCCGCGTTTTTCATCTCTTTTTCAACCATTTCCCTCGTTTTGTAATAGTACTGATGGTATGGGCAAGGGAATACATTCAGGGCTTTTAAAAATTCAGGCTCCCATCCGAGCGCAACGATATTCTGCATCGTGACGGATTGTTCTGGATGTGTAATAAGATCAATCACTTTCTGTTTAACGCTTACCCCGTCTAAATACACATCAAGTCCATATACCATGTGATTTAAGCCCGCAAAATCAATCCGGATCCGGCTGTGCTCAACATTCAATAGCTTTGCCGCACCCATTTCCATACCGATCGGCACATTGCATAGACCAACAACCTTGCGGATATTGCTGTATCTCAGGACGGCCTCCGTTACCATTCCGGCTGGATTGGTAAAATTGATCAGCCAGGCATCGGGGCAAAGGGTTTCCATTTCCCTGCAGATGCTGAGGATAACAGGAATGGTGCGCAAACCTTTAAACAAGCCTCCAGGACCATTTGTTTCTTGGCCAAGAACCCCATATTTAAGCGGAATACGTTCATCTTTTGCCCGTGCTTCCAAAAGTCCTACACGAAATTGAGTGGTAACAAAGTCTGCGTTTTCCAATGCTTCGCGCCTATTAAGAGTCAGGTGAATGGAAATTGGCACATTTGCTTTTTCAACCATTCGTTTAGCGAGGCTTCCTACGATCTCTAATTTTCTTTTTCCCTCTGGAACATCAGCAAGCCATATCTCTGATACGGGAAGTTCATCATAGCGTTTAATGAACCCCTCAATCAGCTCAGGCGTATAGGATGAACCGCCGCCAATCGTTGCGATTTTTAATCCATTTTTATTCGTCATGCTTACACCTTCTTTGTCCGCTGATAAATTTCAACGATTTCTACGGCAAGATCTTTGACAGTCATCGCTGTCATTAAATGATCCTGTGCATGGACAAGGATGATAGGGAGGTCGTACTTTTCACCGCCTGCTTCTTTTTGAATCAGCTCTGTTTGGAACCGGTGAGCATTAACGAACTCCTTATCGGCTTCTTTAAGTTTTTTAACAGCAAGTTCAAAGTTTCCTTTTTTAGATGCCTGTATCGCTTCCATCGCAAGGCTTCTTGCATTGCCGCTATGGGCAATCAGATGGAAGGAAAGCTCGTAAAGCTGTTCTTTATTCATAGATTCCCTCCATTAGGAAGCAGCTTGATTTTCTTCGCTGAATTTCTGTTTATCCCACATGCGGAAGAAAGGATAGTAGATAAAGAAGGCAATCACCATGTTAATCAGCTGCATGATGAGCCCTGATATTTTTCCGCCAGTTGCCAAGTACCCGCCAAAAAGGGGAGGCATTGTCCATGGAACTCCGATTCCCGCTGGTCTAGCAACAATTCCCGTCGTCATGCAAATGTAGGTTGCGATTGTAATCGCAATAGGTGTTAAGATAAATGGAATGATCAGCAGAGGATTCATGACAATCGGCATTCCAAACGTGACCGGCTCATTAATATTGAACACACCCGGTCCTATGGACAGCCGCCCAAGCTGTTTCATTTGCTGGCTTTTGGCAAGGAAGAGCATACAGAAGACCAGTGACAGCGTGGCTCCCGATCCGCCAATATATATGAATAGGTCAAAGAACTGCTGAGTGAAGATATTTGGCAGAGCTTCTCCCGCTTGAAAGGCAACCCTGTTTTCATCCATAGAAGTCAGCCAGATTGGACCCATGACTCCGCCGACGATACTTGCTCCGTGAAGTCCTGTTGACCAGAGAAGCTGAATCAGGATTACGGCGACGAGACTTCCAATCAAACTTCCGCCAAGGACGCCGAGCGGTTTGCCAAGCAGGATACTGACGACATTATGAAGACTTTCAAAGGACGTATTTTCAACGAGTAACCGCAATAGCCAGACAAATGTAAGAATAAAGAATCCAGGTATAAGCGCTATAAACGAACGGCTAACTGCCGGCGGTACACCGTCAGGCATTTTGATCACAAGGTTTTTCTGAATGACGAACCTGAATATTTCAGTTGATAGGATGGCAAGAAGCATTGCAACAAATAGTCCTTTGCTTCCCATTAAAGCAGCAGGAATGGCGCCGCCGACCATAACAGCTTCTGATGCACCTTCTGCTAGAAACGGAACTTGGTAGGGAGTGGCCAAGAGGAATGCTGCAACAGAAACCGCCCCAGCTGTAAGGGCATCAACATCATATTTTTCAGCAAGGCGATAGGCAATCCCAAAAGATGCAATCAGCGCCAT
This sequence comes from Metabacillus hrfriensis, assembly GCF_030127205.1. NCBI lineage: Bacteria > Bacillati > Bacillota > Bacilli > Caryophanales > Bacillaceae > Metabacillus > Metabacillus hrfriensis. The sequence goes on along the minus strand of NZ_CP126116.1, from coordinate 4,172,968 downwards.
GATGTCAAACGTAGCCCCGACTGGATAGAGAAGCTTTGTCAGCCATTGGTCCCCAAACACGCTCGCCATAAATTCCGGATAGCCTTCGATCGGAAGAAATCCGAGAATTAAAAACACAGAACCGATAATAATGAGCGGCATTGTAAGAATAATACCGTCCCTTAATGCCTGAAGATGCCGCTGACCTGCAACCTTTGCAGCGGTCACCATAAATTTTTCCTCAAAGAAGCGATTGACCTTTCCCATTCTAGTCACCCCTTAGCTGAATTAATAAGTCCAAGCGCAAAATTTAGAACTTCCTTTCCATTGCATGTTCCATAATGCAGCATATTGATGGAATCAACCGGAATTCCGCGTTCCTGCCCCTTTGTCTTTAATTGCGGCAGCAAATAGCGGACTTGCGGTCCTACGAGCAGGACATCCGCCTGATCCAAATGCTTGTTTACTTCACTGGCGCCAACAGCCCATATCCTGCAATCAAGTCCTTGCTCCTTCGCGCTTGCTTCCATTTTAGAAACAAGCAGGCTTGTTGACATCCCAGCAGCACAGCATAGTAAAATATTCACTCTAACAGCGCCCTCCTTTGTAAGCGATTACATTAAAGTTTGAAAAAAATATACGAACTTAGTAATAGGTATGGAGTTTTTTTTGAAATATGTATAAGCTGTCGACGTAAGAGCAGAAAAATATTTTGGGGGGGCGGAGAACCTAATTGAGTGGTTTCGGGGTAAATAATTAATACTGATAAACTCTCGATTTACGCTGATAAAACTTGAAAATAGACTGATAAACATTTGATAGGCACAGACTATTGGCCAGATAAGCTGCGATAACAGCATAATAAATTGGGGGCATGGATTTCGCTTTTTCCGATTTCTAAGGCACCATTCTAAAAAGAAAAGAGCCCCCGCAGGAGAGCTCTTACAGATCAACATCCTCATTTTTGTCACGCTTGAAAATACCTCTGATGATCAAGAATGCAAGAATGAGTCCAATATAAATCAAGAACATGGCAACAAATCCCCAAAGTCCTACTATAGCATCTATAAATTCCATGTTGCCTCTATTAGTCAGGGCCTGCTGTATCTCTATTCCAAATACGAGAACAAACATAAATGTCAGTGTATAAAAGAATGAGAGAGCAGTAATGCCGAATGGCAGCTTTGACAGCCATTTAGATAATAGATAAACGAACACAAATACGCCCATTCCGATAATGCCCATAATCCAAAAATGCAAATCTTTATCTGTCACGTTCAGTCCAAGCGTCTGGTAGGCAGCCGCATTGATCATATCGTGTATATTATTAACGATTTCAGCTATAAGCTTAATAAAATCTTTCAGAATCATTCACTCATTTCTATAAGGTGATGATTCTATTATACCTCACTAAGTCAATGCCGCTCTTTTCAGCAGGCGATGAATGGAGCGGTTGGCTTCTCTTAATATGACTTCCTTATTCATTGTTTTCATGAATCCGTTTTCCATCACGATTTTTCCATTAATGATTGTTGTCTCAACATCACCTCGTCCGGCAGAGTAAACAATTCTTGAAATTGGATCTGCTTCTGAAGGGTATGTGTGGAACTGATTGAGATTCAGAATGACCATATCTGCTTTTTTCCCTATCTCAAGGCTGCCGATTTCATCTTCTAAGCCAACGGCCTTTGCTCCGCCAATCGTCGCCATTTTAAAAACCGTTTTCGCATCCATGGCTGCAGGGCCATGAATCGGCTTTTGAAGAAGGGCAGCAAGCCTCATTTCATTAAACATATCCAGGTTATTATTGCAGGGAGCACCATCAGCTCCAAGACTTAAACTCACATTCATATCGAGAAGTCCCTTTGTATCTGCTACACCGGAAGCGAGTTTAAGATTTGAACCGGGACAATGGCTTACATGTATGCCGCGTTCTTTAATAATCCGCTTCTCATTCTCATCCAGCCAGACGCAGTGGGCAAGAATAAGGCGTTCATTCGCAAGACCGAGATGATCTAAATAGACGATGTTTCTCATGCCTGTTTCTTCAAGAACGATCTTAATTTCTTCTTGATTTTCAGAAGCATGTGTATGTACTTTCACATCATATTCAATCGATAATCCTCTTACTTCCTTTAACAGCTGCTCTGTGCAGGAAATGACAAACCTCGGAGAAAAAGCATAACGGATCCTGCCGTTATCATATAAATTCCATTTCGCAAGCAAATCAACACTTTCCTGGATTGAGGTCTCCGTTTTCTCTCTAAGTCCTGCCGGCACGTCAAATCCTTTATCCATCATGACTTTTCCTGATAACGCACGTATTCCGCTAGCAGCAATGGCCTGAAAAGCAAAATCGGTATGGTGTACGGTTTCCATATCAACGATGGTTGTGGTACCGCTTTGAATCAATTCCCCAATTCCAAGCATCGCAGAATAATAGACAGATTCCCCGTCATGGGATGCTTCAAGAGGCCAAATTCTTTTTTTCAGCCAATCCAATAACTCAAGATCGTCTCCTCTGCCGCGGAATAGAGTCTGGCATAAGTGAATATGTGTTTGAACAAACCCCGGAATAATAGTCCGCCTCGCAGCATCAATGACTTTTTCAGCAGGGTTCTGCAGATTGGTTCCAATCGCTGCAATCAGATCATCTTTTATGAAAATATCTCCTGTGAAAATATCATTCTGTTCATTCATTGTAATGATCTCAGCATTTTTAATAAGAAGAGAGCCCATAGAAAACCTCCGCCTTAAAGTGACATGAATTCATTATATGCAACTTTCTGAGTGAGAATTTTATAAAATAAGAGGTAATAAAAAGTTAATATAGGAATATAGTAAAAATATGAATCAACGCTTTAACGTTTTAAAACGTTGTAGATTTAAGGGGGATTTCCAAGTAAAATAGAAAAAATAGGATTTTTATCAGAAGGGGATGGAGAACTGTGAGATATACAAAAAAAGAGTCAAATGAATTGATTGCAGCTGCTTTTCACCTTTTAAGGAACAGAAAAGTAGCTACACCTAAACAAATTGCAGATGATCTGGAAGCACAAACTGGCAAAAGGGTATCGTCTCCCTCCGCGTTTATGGTAAAGGTTATCGACCGCTATCCTTCTGTCGTAAAACCAAGAAGAGGGGTTTATATGATCAGGGAAGGATAAATTTTTTTCTGATTTTCTCTTATTCTACTATAGAAAAATCAAAAGTACTCTAAATGCGTGAGAAAAGGTAACAGACTATTTTTAAGTGAAAAAGAACCCCTGATCGATCAGGGGTTCCATTTTTTTATGGATAAAAAAGTATATAGGTTTGCTTAGTCATGTCTAGCTCCAGCGACTAGCACCTGGTCAGAACATCTCCTCCAATAAAGTCAAAACCGGACTTATCCGCCGATCCTTATCTGCCTATCGGAGCAGACCGAGGCCATCCGCTTTTTTAAGAAAGAAATTCATTCGGATTCAATCCGAGTTCATTGCAGATATCAGCTACCACTCTTTGTTCATTGTGGTCGAAATGACCGTCAGCATAGCCAATTGCGATGCAGTAGCGTGCAACAAGTCTTGCAATTTCAGGCTTTGATCTGACTTTGCCAAGTGCTTTAAATGCTTCAGCACGGCCGATCATAGGATCCCTTTCAATGCGCTGTACATATAGATTGAACTGCTGAATGACTTTATTTGTATCAAAAACGCGCAATTCCTCACTCTGATTCACAAATTCCATCATTTTTTGGCGTTCTGCCGGATCTAATCTGCCATCTGCCATTCCTACTAGTGCGCATGCGGAAACAACAGCTTCAAGCACATCCTGGCTCTTGTATTTCTGAAACAATTCCATTGCTTTTCTTTTTTGCTGGTTGGCCCAGTCTGCATAATCCGTCTGATTTGGAGACCAGGAATTTCCGCAGCTGTTGCATGTGAACTTCAGCTTGTTTTTTCCGATAAATCCTCCCAATAATCCGACAGGACCAAGAATTAATCCGCCGACAGCCGCTTTACCAAGACCAAATCCTTTTTCGCCTGTCCGGACATTTGTTGAATGACAGCGGATACAGCTGATGTTCTCGCCGCTGTATGTCTGTGATCCTTGAGCAGGAGGCTGAGAATTTGTTTGACCATGCGCAGGTTGACCAAACGATGGAGTTTGCTGATTATAGGACGGACTATGCTGTCCAAATGCCTGATTCTGCTGCCCGTATACTGGTGAAGGCTGGGAGTATGAAGGCTGAGCCTGGTTTTGCTGAAATCCTTGTGAATGAATTCCTGCCGCTGGTGCAGGCTCATCATCAACAGATACTCCGAAATTGCGGCACAATGCTGCAAGGCCACCTTGGAAGCCGCTTGCAATCGCATTGAATTTCCATTCGCCGTTATGTCGGTAAAGCTCTGCTGCCACAATCGCTGTTTCAACTGTGAAGTCTCTGCCAAGATTAAATCGAATGAGCTCTTCATTATTAGCAGGATTAAAGATTCGCACATATGCATTTTGGACTTGTCCGAAGTTTTGCTGCTTCATTTGTGCATCATGAATTGTGATTGTAAAGGCAATGCGGTGAATGGACTGGGGAACAGCTGTTAAATGAATCTGAATTTGTTCATCATCCTGATGTCCTGCACCTGTGCGATTATCACCAGTGTATAGAATCGAGCTATTTCCGCCGTTCGGATTATTGTAAAAAACGAAGTCAAGATCACTATTTACTTTGCCGGACTGTCCCAGCAAAAACGCCGAAGCATCGAGATCGTACGTAGATCCATGCTGGCTCACGTCCCATCCTAATCCTACAATGACATTCTGAAGACCAGGATTGGTTTTTGTTAAATCAACTTTTTGACCTTTGCTGAGCGTAACACCCATTCAATTGTTCACTCCTTAGGTAAATTTTAAATTATTTCAAAAATATGTAAAAATAGTAAATTCCCTTACTAATTAAATACTAAGTCTTTTAAACTATTTTTTCAATGATTAGCTGTTATTTCTTTAATAGAAGAGGATTGGTGGCAAGTGCCTGAAGCTTGATGGTAAAATAGTCTATACAGAAACATTTTCAGGGAGGGGATTTAGCATGAAAAAAAGAGTTGTTGTAACAGGTCTTGGAGCCATCACTCCGGTTGGAAATACAGCGGAAGAAAGCTTTGACCGCATTAAAAAAGGGATAAGCGGAATTGGACCCTTATCTCATATTGATTCTAGTATCTATAACGCGAAAGTTGCTGCAGAAGTAAAAGATTTTAAACCCGAAGAGTATATGGATATGAAAGAAGCGCGAAGAATGGGCAGGTTTACTCAGCTGGCTGTAGCTGCAAGCAAAATGGCTGTGAAAGATGCAGAGCTTACAATTGATGAAAACAATGCAGAGAGAGTCGGAGTCTGGATTGGTTCGGGCATCGGCGGTTTAGGAGAGTTTGAAGAGCAGCACATTAAATTTCTGGACAAAGGTGTAAGACGGGTAAGCCCCTTTATTATTCCAATGCTAATTCCTGACCTTGCAGCTGGGAGAGTATCTATTGAGCTTGGTGCAAAAGGAATCAACTCTTGTACAGTAACGGCCTGTGCGAGCGGGGCTAATTCAATAGGAGATTCCTTTAAAGTGATACAGCGGGGAGATGCTGATGTCATGATTACCGGCGGAACAGAAGCAGCCATTACTCCAATGACGGTTGCCGGGTTTTCAAATATGACAGCCTTGTCTGCAAATCCTGATCCTCAAACAGCCTCCAGGCCTTTTGATAAAAACAGAAATGGATTTGTTATCGGAGAGGGGGCAGGCATTTTAATACTTGAAGAGCTTAATCATGCACTGGCCAGGGGAGCCAAGATCTATGGAGAAATTGCCGGGTATGGGGCAACAGGTGATGCTTTCCATATTACAACACCTGCACCAGAAGGCGAAGGCGGTCAGCGTTCGATGATAATGGCGCTGCAGGATGCAGAATTAAAGCCTGAAGATGTAGATTATATTAATGCTCATGGCACAAGCACTCATTATAATGATCTTTACGAAACACAGGCCATCAAAGCCGTCTTCGGCCGTCATGCCTATAAGCTCCAAATTTCCTCAACCAAGTCCATGACAGGTCACCTGCTGGGTGCAGCCGGTGCTATAGAAGCTATTTTTTCTGTAATGGCTATTAGAGATAAGGTGATTCCGCCTACAATAAATTATGAGACAGCCGATCCTGAACTTGATTTGGATTACGTTCCGAATGAAGCAAGAAATCAGGAGCTGAACGCTGTTTTAAGCAATTCACTTGGATTTGGCGGTCATAACGTGACGCTTGTTTTTAAAAAATATAATTAGAAGTTAGCCGGCTGATGAGCCGGCTTTTCATATGCAGTTTATCCATTGATTTTCGGATAGTACCAATGGATTTCAGCCATTTATCTCCCTATTTCCCCTTTTTATCTTCCATTTTTAGAAATGTATCCTGCTAAAGCAAACTCTTGTGAATCCAAATTGCAGCCTGACAGCCATCTCCCATGGCAATCGTAACTTGTTCAGAATGAACTCCGACATCTCCAGCAGCCCAGACATGCTGGACACTCGTCTCTTTAGTTCTTGGATTCACCACCACATGCTTGTTCTCGAGTCTTTCTGCTCCGAGCATTACGGCCAATTCAGAATGAACAGTATTGCCTCCAAACGCAGCAAATGCACGGTCACCGTATATCCTTCTTCCATCAGAGAGCTGAACCCCTGTAAACTCAGAAGATCCATTTACTAATACAGAATCAATAGCTTCATCCACGCAGCTAATCCCTTCTTCACGCAATTTCATTTTTAGATCCTCAGGCAAATACTCTTTTTCATGATTGATATAGGTAAGATCTTTTGTCCAATATGTAAGAGTGAGAGCCATATTAGCTCCAGAAGACCCTGATCCGAGCACCAATGTTTTTTTTCCCTGCACCTCATAGCCGTCACAGTCAGGGCAGACATAAATACTAATCCCAAGACATGGGTACAAATTAGGCAAGTGAGGCAGGCGATCAGTTAAGCCGGTTGCCAGTAAAATTCTCATTGCCTTATACCTCTCACCATTTTCTGTCTTCACATGAAAGATAGAATCAGCTTTACTGACACTTGTTACATACCCATTTAAAAAATGAACACCTGACCGTTCTGCCTGACCTTTACCAAGCTCCCGAAGCGTTTTTCCGCTTACTCCATCAGGCCATCCTAAAATATTATGGTAGCTCCTGCATAGAGAAGAACGGCCAGAACCTGAATCAATCACCAGAACCCTGCGATTATAGCGTCCAAGCTGTATAGCAGCCTGAAGACCTGCAATACCTGCGCCGATGATAATGCATTCGTATGTATTTTTCATTATTAACACGCCTTTGTTGAAAAGATAGTGTTAGGATGTGTTAATTTTGGAATGTGATTCTTCTGATTCATTAGCAATGATAACAAATTCCTTCATTTCTCAGAAAAAAGAAACATTTACCAAATACTAATGACCATTCAACCGACTTTTTCAAAAGGAGTTTTTATGGGTATAAATACTTATAAACAGGTACAGCTGATAAAGCGCTTACAAAATAAAAACTTGTATCATATGTCACCTTTGCAGATTCCATTCTAAAGAACGCTTTTTTACAAAAACCACCTCTTGTATGATGATTCCGATTAAACTAAAATGGAACTTTAGAATAAAGGGAGGGAAAAATGAATGTCTGCTCAGTCAACAGGTGCAACGAGTAAAAAAAGCAGAAATTACATTTTTGAGATTCATTTTTTAAGGGCATTTGCCTGCATCGCAGTAGTAGGAGTACATGTAACTGCGACACATTATTATGCTAATGAACAAACATGGCACTGGTTTACGTATTTTCTTAATCAGTTAGGCAGGTTTGGTACTACGACATTCGCTGTCATCAGCGGTTTTCTCCTTTTTTACCAGGTAAAGAGGAAGGGCTTTGAAATGGGAAGCTTTCTTAAATCACGCTTTTCTAAAATCCTGATGCCTTTTCTGATCTGGAGCTTGGTATACCGTGTTCTTACTTACCATTATGATAATCAGGCCGCCGGAGATCTTTGGGAAGAATTAAAGAAGATTCTGATGGGAGAATCTTTTTATCATCTCTATTTTGTTGCCATTGTTGTTCAGTTTTATTTTATTTTCCCTTTTATACAAAAGCTGTTTCGGACAAAGACGCTAATGCTTGTATTTGCATTTATTGCTCTCATAATCAGTTATAAATTTTTTGGATTTAACCCGGGAATAGAAGGGGCCTTGGGCGAGTTTTTAGCCAGTAAAACATTTATGCCGATCTGGGTGTTTTATTTTGCATTTGGCGGTGTACTAGCTTACTTTTGGGAAGAAATTGTCCGTTTTGCAACAAAACGTCCTTGGCAAATGCTTGCTCTTGCTCTGATTATTTCTGCCGGAGCAGTTGTAGAGTACAAGGTGACTGGACAAGTATCAAACCGGAGGCTGACAAATTTGATCAACCTTCCGCTCCTATGTATTGCTACAATAGGCATATATCCTCTGCTGTCAAAGTGGCGAGTGATTAATAAACCACTGAAGCTAATTGGGCAATATTCAATGGGTATTTATCTCATTCATCCGATGATCCTGTATCTATTTGCGAATCATATGCCGAAACATTATTGGACAGTAGCAAATGTACCTCTGATGTTTGCAGCGGTTATGCTGATTGCAGTCCTGTTTATCCGGATCCTGCAATTTATACCGCTTAGCGGCTTTATCATACCTGTACCGAAAATCAAAAAATCAAAGCGTACTGTTCAGTCAGAATTTGTTGAGAATAAAGTACAGAAGTCTGCATAAATGAAAAGTCCAGTATATAGCTGGACTTTTTTTAATATCATCCTTTTATTCTCCATCTGATTTGGCAGGAAATAAAAGCGTGAAGCATGTTCCTTTATTTACCGTGCTGGTTACCTCGATTTGCCCCCCGTGGTTTTGAACGATTTTATAGCTTACCATCAGTCCAAGGCCATTTCCATAAGACTTTGTTGTGTAAAAGGGTATGCCGAGTTTATGGATTTCTTCATCTGACAGTCCAATTCCTGAATCTTGAATGGAAACCTTGATTTGTTTTAAATTTTTTTCAATGGAAACATAAATGTTCCCGCCTGCTGACATGGATTCAATTGCATTTTTCAGCATATTTAAAAAGACTTGTTTTAATTGATTGCTTTCCCCGAAAATGGAAACTTCATCAGACGGAATCGATAAGGAAATAACAACATTCTTCAAAAGCGCTTCAGGCTCTAATAGCTTTATCACACTCTTAACGATTTCCGAAAGGATGCACTTGCTGAAATAAGTCGCATGAGGTTTTGCAAAAACCATAAATTCACTGACAATAAAATTGATCCGTTCAATTTCAGCTAAAATTGTATCCGCATATTTCATTCCGTCAAATGACTCGTCCAATAATTGGACAAAGCCTTTAATTGCGGTCATCGGATTACGGATTTCATGGGCGATGCCGGCTGCGAGCTCTCCTACCATTGATAATTTTTCAGCTTTGCGAAGCATATCCTCCGTTCTTTTCGTATCTGTAATATCATATTGAATGGAAATATGCTGATAGGTTTTTCCATGGTCATCTAAAAAGGGAACGATTGTCGTATCAACCCAATATTCAGAACCATCTTTTGCTCTGTTAAGAATTTCGCCCTTCCATACATAACCGTCTTTTATCGTCGTCAGGATTTCTTCGAAAAATGACGTTGGATGAAAGGATGAGTTTAAGATATGATGATTTTGGCCGATAAGCTCTTCCTTATCATATTTTGAGATTGTGCAAAATTTATCGTTAACATATGTAATCACATCATTTTTATCTGTAATGGCAAAAATAGTGGCTTCATTCAGCGCTTTTTTGAGATCAGCAAGCTCCTTCAATGTAATCTGCAGATCTTTATTCGATTCATCCAGTTCAAATTTCGCCAATAGAAGATTTTCATGATAGTGGGTCAAAATAGAAGCGGACATCATCTGCAGCAGTGGATCAAGTTTTTTCAGAACCTCAAATATCGCAGACATGGGAAAGTCTGCTGAGTGTCTTTCAAGAAAATCAATTAGAACTTTCCGGACAACAGAGACGCTTTTCAGGGATGCATCTGTTGATGAGGGGGTGCTAATTAATCTTCCTGCAAATAATTTAGCATAGGACGTGAATATATGCTCAAGCTCTTCTTGTTCACTGTGCAAAAAGTCCCCGATGATTTGATAAAAAGTCACAAGAATCGATTCATATTCTTTTAGGCTTGGAGAGAGCTCAATGGTTTTAGCCGCAAGGTCTCCGCCAGAAGCTTTGATTTTTTCGCAAAGGGTTTCCATTACTCATCCCTCACAACTTTTGATACCTCTTAAATTAGACATATAGTCGGAGATATCCTTTGAGTGAATGAAAAAAAGCCCAGTGAAGGGCTTTTTATTTCCTTATTTTATGTTCTTTTTACCAGCCGGTCGACAAGCTGATCAAGTCGCTGCAATTGGAACGCATATTCATAAATAGCTGAAGCAACAACAGTCAAACGCTGATTTTTAAGGTTTTCAGAATCGGACTCCATCATTTGAATAAGGAATATCCTGCTTTCGCGGATCAAGGTGTCATCTTCGAACTGATCATTAACCTTAACTTTCCCCTCATACTTAAAGAGAAGATATTCATGCCACTTTATTAATTGTTCAATCTGGGAATCAAATAATTGATCGTCAACCATCGTGCTGCGGCTCTGAAAGTAATGTTCTTCAATGACTTTTAAGACATCTGCAGCCTGCTGAATGGTTTTCAGCATTTGTTTATAAACGACCAGCTCCCTTACATTCACCGGATTTACCTTTGCCATCTTTTCCCGTTCTTCGTCAAAGATATCGTATATATCCTCCAGTTTTTGAAGCTCGCTTCTAAATTCCTTTTGTTTTTCCTGAAAGTATTTCTCCGTTAATTCATCTGAGATGGCTGTCCTCATCAACAGGGACATGATTTCAAAAACAGATTGAACTTTTGCGTAGTAATTTTCTTTATACTTGGGCGGAAGAATCAGCAGATTAACAAGAAAAGCAGAAGCAATGCCTATCAATATAATCAAGAATCGATTCCAGACAAATAAGAAGTCTTCATTGCCGGGAGCGCTCATAATCGCCAAGACTGTTACTAGAGTCAGTGAAATGGTCGCTTCCATTTTGAACTTTAAGCTGATTAAAATGACAGAAATCACAACTACCCCGATTACAATCGGATTGCTGCCGAAAAAGAAAATGGCAAACAGAGCAAGCAAGGCTCCAAGTGTATTCGCCTGTACTTGATCAAGCACTTGTTTCCATGTCCGGTAAATGGAGGGCTGAATCGTAAAAATAGCAGAGACTCCTGCAAATACTGAAGGCTCAAGCTGAAAGATAGAGCAGATAAATAAAGCAAGTGTAACTGATAATCCAGTCTTTAAAACTCTGGGTCCTAATATCAAAGGGGGAGACACTCCGTTTCTAATATCTTGTGTTCCACTTAGTTTATCAGATTTTCAAATCCAAGAAAAAATGAATTTGTTGAGTGCTGCCCCAACTTGTGAAGGATCAGGTCAAGCTTTTAGTCGCGCTATTTGGGAAGGAATTGGCAGATCGCGTATAAATTCAGGCTGAACGCGCCCAAATTTCCATGAGCGAACCCATATATAAAGTGAACGCGCACAAATTCCCCTGAGCTTGCACATATATAAGGTGAACGCTAGAAAATGGCATGAGAGGCATGAATGGATTTTGATCAATAATGTATTAGACACATTCCCTGCTCAAACAAGAAAATGAGTGATCTTTTTGAAAAAGCAGCATTCACAAATGTAAAAGAGAGGGCGAAATAAAAAAAAAATTAATCCTTGTAAACTCATAGGAATTATATATAATAAAATTACATTAAAAAATTTATAATAATCAGACTGATTGGATAACCAAAGGTCCTTAGCATTTTGTTAAGGGCCTTTTTCGTTTCCAAGTGGGGAGGAATTGCTTTGAGGAAATTAATTATTTTTGCTTTTATCGGTTTTCTGGCACAGCTTATTGATGGTTCTTTAGGAATGGCCTATGGTGTTACATCCACAACAATGCTGCTTACGTTTGGGATAGCACCGGCAGTTGCCTCTGCTTCCGTTCATTTAGCAGAAGTAGTTACAACGGCCGCTTCAGGTGCCTCACATATAAAATTTGGGAATGTTGATAAGCAGGCAGTCTACAAACTGATTATTCCAGGTTCTATTGGGGCCTTTGCAGGAGCAGCCTTTTTGAGCAATTTGCCTGGTGATTTGGCAAAACCCTTTATAGCCATCTTTCTTTTGGTATTGGGTCTTTATGTCATGCTGCGGTTCTTATTTCATTTTGAAGCACGTGAGCAAAGTGAATCTCTTCCACTAACACGGAAAAAATCGATACCTCTTGGGTTAATTGCCGGCTTTGCAGATGCTACAGGCGGCGGGGGATGGGGACCGATTGCAACTCCTGTACTTTTATCGCAAAAAGGGTCATCCGCACGAAAGGTTGTCGGAACGGTCGACACAAGCGAATTTGCTATCGCTGTTTCGGCTACCCTTGGATTTTTCATTGCACTTGGCTGGGAGCAAGTAAACTGGTACTGGGTTTTTGCTCTTATGATCGGAGGAATCGTAGCTGCTCCGATTGCAGCATGGCTTGTTAGAAAATTGCCGGCTTATCTTCTGGGTGTCCTTGTTGGAGGATTTATTGTTCTGACAAATTCAAGAACCCTACTAACTACTTGGGCTGTTGACGTTTCTGTAGTGTCATTTATTTACGGCTTCATTTTGATTGGATGGGCACTCGCAGTTGGATATGCGGTCAAGAGAAACCGGGTAAAGGTGGAGGAAGAAATCAGTATAGAAAAAAGGAGGGCTTAGGCTCCTCCTTTTTTAAATTCTTATTTACAGCGATTTAGAGACTGCCTTTGCTTTCTTAGCAAGATTTCTTCCTTTTGTAAACTTTGGCAATCGATCACCGTGCGCTTCTATCAGCTCAGCAGTCATATCCCAGATTTCGTTCAGTGACAAAACAGACGAGGTATGAGGATCAAGCATAACCGCTTGATAAACGTAGTCTATATTTCCTGTAAGAACAGCTTCAACAACTAACTGCTGGACATTAATATTTGTCATATTCATCGCTGCTAAATGAGGCGGCAAATCTCCAATATGAATTGACTGGATTCCGCGTTTATTGACTAAGCAAGGTACTTCAACACAAGCGTTTTCCGGTAAATTAGATATGAGGTTTGTGTTCAGAACATTCCCCCAGATCTCCCTGTTGACACCCGTTTCGATGGAATGAATAATAGGTGCACCATATTCGTGGCTTTTTTCAACCTCAAAAGATTCATTTCGGTTAATGATCTGCTTCATCTCATCAAAATGTTTAAGGTTTTCTTCACTTCTTCTAATGTATTCATCGATTGGAATATCAAAGTCCTTTATTAAACTGTCACGTTTAATAAAGTATGGGGTATATTCTGACATATGTTCGCTTGATTCAGTAATAAAGTAGTTTAATCGTTTCATCATTTCAAACCTTACTTTATCTTTTGCAAAAATTTCTTCTTTTTCCATGCTTTCAAAAAGGTCTGGGTATAAATCTTTTCCATTTCGCTTAAGCTCTAAAAACCAAGCCATATGATTAATGCCTGCTACCTTATATTCTAACTCATCTACCGGGAGGCCCAGATAGGATGCCAATTCCTCAGCTGTATTTTGAACACTGTGGCAGAGGCCGACGGATTTAATCGGTGTCGCCTTTTGGATTGCCAGCATGAGCATGGCCATAGGGTTCGTATAATTTAAGAGAAGGGCGTCAGGGCATACCTCTTCCATATCTTTGCATATATCAAGAAGGACTGGGATTGTGCGCAATCCTCTGAAAATTCCGCCTACTCCGAGTGTATCTGCAATTGTTTGTTTTAAACCGTACTTTCTAGGAATCTCAAAATCAAGCAAGGTAGATTCATGCATTCCGACCTGTATTAAATTCAGTACATAATCAGCATCAGCAAGTGCCTGTTTTCTGTCTAAATAAGCCTCGACTTGTGCCAGGTTTCCATTTTTCTCAATGATTGATTTCGTCATTTTTTCTGCTGTCTGAAGCCTCTCCGCATGAATATCTGTTAAAGCAAAAGTGGTTTCCTGTAATTCTGAATAACTTAAAATATCTGAGATTAAACGTTTTGCAAAAACAACGCTGCCTGCACCTATAATAGTAACTTTCATTGATAGTTCCTCCTATATTTACGTTATTTGATACTCTAAGTCATTAACCTTTAACAGATCCTGAAGCTAATCCTTTTACAAAATGTTTTTGCAAAAGCAAGAAAAGAATGGCCATTGGGGCGACTGCCATGATGGCAGCTGCTGCAACGAGATTAAGATTATTTGCATTTTGTCCAAAGAATCCTGCCAGTGCTACAGTCAATGTCTTCACTTCTTCGGCCTGAAGGAAAAAGATGGCAAATTGATAATCATTCCATATATAAACACTGGAGATAATTAAAATCGATGCAGTAACAGGTTTTAATAATGGAAATACGATTTTAAAAAAGATTACCAGTGTATTTGCACCATCGATTTTAGCTGCTTCTTCAAGCTCCTTTGGCACCGTTGAACGGATGAAACCGGCATATAGAAATATGGCAAGAGGCAAATAAGCAGCGACATTATTAAAAATCGCAATTTCATGCGTATTCATCATTCCGATATCAACAACAAGCTGATACAGAGGCACTAGTGCTGTTAAAGGGGGAATGACCATTATCGCGATGAAAAGCATGTAAACAAATTTGTTTAATTTCGTCTGCCTTCTGGCAAGAGCGTAAGCTGCCATAGATCCAAAAAAAATTAGCAGCAATGCTGAAAAAAATGTAATAACACTCGTATTAATAAATGCATTCCCCAGATTTGCCATATTCCAGGCTTCAGTAAAATTTTCAACAGTAAAATAATCTGGGAAAATCCATTTTGAAGTAAAGTCTCCCTTTGCTTTTAAAGAGGTCGTGATTAAAATGTAAAAGGGAACTAAATGAAATAAAGCAATCAAAGATGCAATAATTGACAAAACAACCTTTTTTCTCTTATTCATATAGTCCATTAAGCTTCGACCTCCTTGCGTTTAAAATACATCAGCGCTGCAAGACTGATCACTAAAATAATGACAGCCATTAAAATACCTTGTGTTGCTGCATATCCAGCATCCTGTCTATTAAAATAAAGATCGTACATAAAAGTAGACATCGATTGTGAGGCATTCCCCGGTCCGCCGTTTGTAAGTGCAACGATGACATCAAATAATTTTAGACCTCCGATAATATTCAGCACCATATTGATTGTTATAGAAGGCATCAACAGCGGCAATGTAATATTTTTAAATTGCTGAAGAGAAGATGCACCATCAATTTGCGCGGCTTCATAGAAATCTTTGGATATGCTCTGCAGTCCTGCAAGATAAATAATCATAGCAACACCGACAAACTGATACGTATTCACAAATACAATGATCCAAGTATTGATTGCAGGGTCTGCTAATGCATTAATTTTATCTAATCCCAGAAAAACCAGTACGTCATTTAATGCTCCTCCCTGAAAAGAAAAGAAGAAATACCAGATGTATCCCATGATTAAAGGACTGATGATAACC
The DNA here is from genome assembly GCF_030127205.1 of Metabacillus hrfriensis. NCBI lineage: Bacteria > Bacillati > Bacillota > Bacilli > Caryophanales > Bacillaceae > Metabacillus > Metabacillus hrfriensis. Next base: position 4,157,318 of record NZ_CP126116.1, on the reverse strand, counting down.
GGCAAGTAGATAATCGTCCGTGTAATAGAACGCATTTTAATGCTTTGATTCAAGAGCAGGGCATACAAGAGTCCAATGATATTTTGGAAAAATGTACTGCCGAGTCCATAAAGCAGGGTATTTTTCACAATAAGCCAGGTATCAGGATCCTGCAGCATGCGCAGATACTGACTGAATCCTACATAATCATAGGTTTGTGAAAATCCATTCCAGTTCGTAAACGATATCTTCAAACCATTAAGAAAAGGATATAGAATGAAAAAACTGACTGCAAAAAGGGCAGGGAGGTACATCCACCATAAAGAGGATTCTTGCTGTTTTTTTAATCTGCTTTTTAATTTTGATTTCGTTATAGCTGTGTTTTGCGTTTCGACTCCAATCATTATCCTTCCAACTCCTATTTAAGGCATTTGGGATTTAATTAAAAGGGGCAGAATGCTGTCTGCCCTTTCCGGATCAGCAACATCAAACGTTTATTTTTGATTTAATAATCGATCGTATTCTTCACTCATTTTGTTTGAAACCTGTTTTGGCGTCATTGTTCCAGTTAATAACTCTTGACCAGTTGCTCCCATTGGGTCCCACATTCCGCTTGGCAAAAAGACTCTGTCAAAGTAGGGCTGTACCTTTATGTCTTTGTATTTTTCGAAATATTCAGAATAATAATTTTTGGATTCAGTGTTTGTTAAACCTGGAGGAAGAGATGTTCCTTCAGCAATCTCTTTTACAATTTCAGGCTGTGATATAAATTCAATGAATTTTTTTGCCTCTTCTTTTTTCTTGGAATCTTTCCAGACAGCTAAGGTATGCCGTTCCCCGCCAATCCAGCTTTGCTCATCACCTTCGTGAATAGCGGGCATAGGGATGACTCCAAGCTGTACGTCAGGATTAAGCTCCTCCACTGAAGGTCCAAGCATCCCCCCGCCGATGATAAACCCAATTTTATTCTGAGCCATCAGTTCAGTCATTTGATGGTTTTGTGCAGTTAAAACATCTTCATTAAGAAGTCCCTTATCAAACATTTCTTTTAGCTTCTCTGGCAAATACGTATAATTCGACCAATCAAACGAACCATCCAGCAATTCTTTTTCAAAGTTATTTTCCTTGTCTGTAACTAATAATGGGGTAGAGAACTGATCAAAGAATTGTCCAAATGCAGACTTGTCTGATCCTGCAAACCATAGAGGTGTCACTTCTCCATCGCTTTTCTTTTTAATCGTTTCAAGTGCTTTCATAAATTCATCAAAAGTAGATGGCGGTTCTATCCCGTATTCCTCCAATAAAGTCGCATTATATGTAATACCGTCTTTTGCTTGGTTTAGAGGATAGGCATATACTTTACCTGAATCGTCTTTAAGAATCGGATTTAAAGCAGGATCAAGAGACTCAGCCCAAGCCATGCTGCTTAAATCTTCTGTATATTCACCGTAGCGATTTTTAGCCCACCCATGTGTATCGAATAGGTCTGGCATATCATTTGCTGCCATTTTTACACGAAGCATGCCTTCATACCCATCAGCAGGATAATTTTCTTTTATATCAATATCCGGATTTTTGTCTTCGAATTTTTTAATGACTGCTGTAAGGGTTTTTTGATCAGATTCATTAGTTACTGTTGAGAAAAGTGTCAATTCCGTTTTTCCATTACCGCTTGATCCTTGGCTGCTGCAGCCTGACGCTATTGCAGTCATAGCTGCTGTAAGAATAAATGCCTTGAATAATTTCTTCATAAAAAGGCCCCCAAATTCCTTTAGTATTAGCACAAACTAAATTCTTCATTTTTAGATAAGCATTTCAATTCCACAGCTAAAAGAGAAAAATTTGCAATTCTTGATAGTAGAATGGGGCTACTATATAATGATAGTGGCACCATCGATTAGGAGTTAAAGTTTAATAGTCCTGTAGATTTGTGATTGGCCGTCACTGTTATTTTCTGATTTAATAAAAATTAGAAGTCAGGACTATTAAGCTTCTAATTGTCACCTCTGTCTGCAGATTTCCTCCCAACGCATCACCTCCTTATCAATTTTAATATGGAAACTTATAAATTTTACTTTTCATGTAGCATCTTGAGACACTCCGCAGCTCTGCCTTATGATTAACTCCGTAGATACGGTCACTTTTAACGGCATCTTTCTTCCATGAATCCTATCTATTAAAAGTTTAACTCCTGTTTTGCCCATTTCTTTTGTATGAACTTTCACTGTCGTTAAAGGGGTACTGCAGAATTTGGCCATTTCTATGTCATCAAAGCCAATGATGGCAACATCATCAGGCACGGAGAGGCCTGCTTCCTGAACAGCTCTTAATGCTCCAATTGCCATGGGATCACTTGAAATGAAAAAGGCTTTAGGATAAATAGGATTGTTCAATGCTTTTTTCATAAGTTCATATCCGGATGCCATTGTATATTCACCTATAAAAATAGACTCCTGATTAAGTATTCCTTCTTTTTCCATGATTCGCTCAAAGGTAATAAGCCGCTGATTTTCAACCACTACCTTTGCATGATTTAAATGCTCACGCTCAACTCCTCCAATAAAGCCTATTTCTGTGTGTCCAGCATTCAGGAAATGCCTCAATGCTCTTTCAGTCCCTTTTTCAAAATCTATGATGACAGAATCGTAGAGGTCTTCATCGGGTGAATGATTGACATAAACGACGTTATCACTATGGTTACTGATCATTTTTAATGCCTGATCATTAATAATTCCAACAACTAAGATACCGTCTAAGTCGCGAACCATCTGATTCGTCTCCATGTCATATAATCTGAACATAGCGCTATTGTTGATTCCCTGGTTTTTCAGCTCTTCTTCAATTCCTTGCCTGATGGACAAAAAATAAGGATCATTCAGCTCTTCTTCTAATGATTGGCAAAGCACGATGCCTATACTAAGGCTTTTTTTTTCTGTTCGTTTTGTAATTCGGCGTTCATAGATTGTCTTATACCCCAGCTCCTTGGCGGCTTCAAAAATCCGCATCCGGGTTTCCTCTTGTACCGAAATCAATTTGTCATTATTCAGCACTCTAGAAACTGTAGAAGCCGATACATTGGACAATAAGGCAATATCTTTTATAGTGGCCATCTGTATTACCTCTCATCGGCTGTTTTATTTTTAGTAATAAAATCAATATATTTACTAAATTGTTTACTAAGAGAATGATACCAAATTATGAAAAGGCTTACAATTATTATTTTTATTTTTCTGATAATTAAAGTGTTTTAAGGTTTAAAAATGCTGATGTTACAGGTTTTGTATAAATGGAGAAAAATAATGATATATTTTTATTTACTAAATTATTTATCAAAACTATGGATAAACTTAAAATAATTATAGAAAGATACAAGGTTAACAGAGGAAGAGAAACAACAAAAACCCCTTTTAATAAGGGGTTTTTTCATCCGGAGAAATTCATTCATAATCATAAAAACTTCTTTTGCCTTTAAGCAAGGATTCAGCGAGATTTAAAGCTTTTTCCGTTTCATTGTGTTTTAAAAAGTAATGGAATAATTTCTTCTCGTAATGATCAACAAGGATATTATAGCCGCTGTCGCGAAAATGGTTTAGGGCAGTTGATTCTATATATTGATAATAACGGATTTCCTGCTTTTGAAATAAGTAGAGCAGCAGCTGAAAATCAACAAACCTTCTATCATTTCTCTTTTTGCATAGCTGCAATCCTTCTTTAGCAAGTGAGATCAGCTCTGTCTCAGGCAATAGCTTTCCTTTGTGGCAGGCTGAAAGGTAGCTTTCGAATGTAGTTAAATAATGCGGGTTTTCAGTGGTAATGAGTCTCATTGCAGTCTGATAAATGTCAGATGCTTCTCTATATAATTTGCGCCTGGAGTGTTCAAACGCAAGGTTATGATAGAGCTTTGCCTTCCGGTCCTGTGCCTTACAGGCATCACACAGTTTCAGGAGGGAGTCATACTTTCGCTTCGTATCTTCAAAGTCATGAAGCTCCTTTGCGTTAAGCTGGGCGATCATAATAGTTTCAGTATCGATGATTCTTAAGATGTTTAACGTTCTGCGAAAGTAATGAAGGGCTTTTTCCGCGTAATAATAGGATGTTATATTTGAATGAATGGAGTGATAGGCAATCGCAAGGTGATAATAGAATTCATGATGATTATATTGTGTTTGGTCAATGCTTTTAAGAATCTGTATACAATCATTGAATTGCGCGCTCAGAAAATAATAGATTCCAAGGACATGCTTCAGAAGATTCTGTTCATATGCGGGAAGAGAGTGCTCCTGCTTGTTTAACGTGAAAATGAGCTGTTTCGCTTTTTCCAGCTGGTTCGTAAAAAGATAATATTTAGAAAGCAATAAGCGGTATAGAATTAAATAATCCGGCAAGTCCTTTAGCGTTTCCTGTTCGATTTCATTTTTAAGAATCTCCACTTCCTGTGTTCTTTGCATGATCATCGCTTCGTGCCATTCCGTCAGTTTTTCATTGAGTTTGTTATAGCGGATCACTTCTGTTTCCAAATCAATTTTTAATCTTTTTGATAGTAAAAAAGTGATCTCTCCTGAATACTCCGTTATGCCCCGTTCAATTTTACTTAAATGGGTGACAGAGCAAATGCCCTGTACGAGTTCACCTTGTGTGAATCCTTCTTTTTCGCGATAAAATTTAATCAGTTTCCCCTCTAACATTTGTTTCACCCCGGCTGCAACTTTTCTACTATTATAGAAAAGTTTTGAGAGTGAATCTAGCAGGACAGAAAAAAAGACTAATAAAAAACGTCTTCCTGTTTAAGGAAAGACGACTAAGAAATAATCTGTACAAATGATGCAATAAGCAAAGCGCCTGATATTCCAAAGATCAGGTCTTGTTTTGTCATATCCAATTTCTTTAATAGATTTATCATAATGGATTTCCCCTTTTATGTTTTTATATAAATAAGACGGTCCTTCTTTTTGATTTGTTTCAGAAATAAAACAAAAAAGAACAGCAGAATCTGCTGTTCTTTTTTTATCTAATATTAGCTGTTTTTAGGTGCAAGACCAATCTTCTTTAAAAATTCAGCAAGACCATTTTTGCCGATTTTCTCTTTCGGTTTTGCTTTTTCAGGTGCTAAAGCCCCAATTGCTAGGAAATTCTTTTCTATAAAACGTACGTCTGTTTCTCCAACGATACCGTCTTGGTCTATATCAAGGTTTGGATTGCTTGGATTTGTTTTGCCGTAATGATTGACTGCAATCTCGAGGTCACGGATATCAATCATTTCATCCCGGTTGATATCTCCAGCAAGATTTGTATTTGGATTGATTCTTTGGCTGATGCCATATAGCTTTCCATCTACCGGCTTGCTCAGCATTACTTTAGTTGCAGTTATTGTATGGCCGTTTGCTTCAATATAAACTGTATGGAAATCTTTAGAAACTGGGATTCCTGGAATTTTAAACTGGCCTCTTTCATCGATTGTTCCCGGATAGGTGCTGCCGTCAGCTGCTTTTGCGTATACTCTGAAGCCCATTTTACTATAATCATTTTTATTCTCTAAATAGCCTCCCGAAGTCAAAAATGCTTCTGGGGAAATAGAACCCGTAACTTGTGAGTGTTTGGAGATGAAATTAAATCTTTCTAAGCTGTAAGCAGGCAAAATAGTCGGCTCCGTTTGTCCAGCTTTGATGTATGAAAGCTTAGTCACGTTGAAAAGTGCCAATGAACTGTAAAACGTATCATCGATTATCTTAAAGGTTACATCCAAGAATGGAAGATCACCGTCGAATCCTTTGAAGCCTTCTTTAGATAAGGAAGCTCCAACTTTTACGGATTTTTCGGTCACTTCTGCTTCATGAAGGTCTACCTTAACTCCTTTTTGCTTAGCAAGAGCATCGAAGGCTCTATTTACTTTTACACTTTGGAATTTAAAAATATCAGAGTACGTATTGTCAATTTCAAATTCACCGGACATAAATCGTTTCACATTATTCAAGTCAAGAGTCATCGTAATTTCACTGCCGATTTTCACACTTTGTTTGTTATAGCGGTTTGTTGCGTGCTCTGTGCCTTCTTTCATAAATACATAGTTAGGTGAAGCAAAAACATTGGCTGCAGTCGCAATATCCCAAGGGAAAATACGAAGCTGATAAGGCTTTGTTTCGTATTCTTCAGGAAGGACGCCGAATTTCGTATCGCCATTATCCTCAAGCTTCAGAAAGCCCCCAATAAACGGTCCGTTGTTTTCATAATAAGCAGCTGTATTTGATTTTTGTGTATAATCATAGCCTTTTGATGCGAGCAGATCCACAGTTGAATCTGTTATACTGCCGTGAACCCACAGTCCGCGGTAGCCATCTTCCTCTGTCAGCATGCTGTCGTCAATTTCCACAACACCCGGCTCTACATCAAGATCTACTTTAGGCGGAGTATTATCAACTACAGCAACGTTTGCAACGCTGTATGTTTTACCATCTTCATCATGACCGATCATTTCTAAAGAATATTCACCAGCAGGGACTCTTACAGGTGCCTCTGAAATAGGCTGGTCTTCATTTCCTGTAAATGGGAAAAAAATTCCTCTAAAAGCAAGCCTAATGAAATATTCACGGTCCGGAACAGCGTTTGTTCCGTCGAAGCTTCCGGTTATACCTAACGGCTCACCCGTTTTTGCGTCTTTTAATACAAGATCAAACTGCTTTAATGGACTTTTCAGCTTAAAGATCATTGGAGAACCGGGTGATGCATATTGATGGAACTGCGTATCGTTTGTGACGGATGGCTGCAATAGTTCCGTATAGTCTATTCCTTTGTCAGTGACTCGGATCGCAAAAGGAACTTGAAATTTCTCTTCAGGATTTTGTTCATTCACTAAATGAATATATCCTTCGTAACGGCCGATTTCCGCGTTTTCCGGGACCGTAATTTTAGCTTGAATATCTTTCGTTTTTTCGGCTCCAACTTTAAGGGTATCTGGGACAGCTACCTGAATTTTATTTTCAATGGCATCCTGAACACCTTTTCTTGCTTGATGATATTCCACATCTGTACGGTAAGTCTGAGCTTTGCCGGTTTTGTTTACAATTTGGAGGGTTCTGCTGTCTTTCACTGCAGCTCCTTCTTTTGTATAGCGGGAACCATAACCGATCGATCCTGTAACTTCAGGAATGTCCACATATTCACCATTCTCAATATTTTCTGTCGTATCCAGCACTTTAACCGAAACTTTGGAATGTACCGCATTGTAAGCATCTACGCGACCGGCACCGACTTCAAAAACGGAATAATTCTGTTTAAGGTCATCAGCTGTATTCATAATAGCCGTTTTTACTTCAAAAGGATCAAGATCAGGATTTTGCTGCAGAACTAGAGCTGCTACACCCGTAATATGCGGAGCGGCCATAGAAGTTCCTTGCATCCGCGTGTATGCTGCTGTGTAGTCATTTCCGTCTTCTGGATGATTCATATACTCAGGATAAGTAGAGAAAATAGACACCCCTGGAGCAACAATATCAGGCTTGATATCGTAATTTCCGTTCACAGGTCCTCTTGAGCTGAAGTCTGCAAGGGAATCACCTTCTGTTTTTACTTCTTTTAACTCATTAAAGGTAATGGAGGATTCTGTTAATCCCTTGATTTTTTCACCGTCTGCTTTTGACAGCTGGAAGGTTGGAACGTACTTTGTATTTTCACCAATGTAGGTTGGAATGTCGCCATCTGCATTGTTGTAAATAATGACAGCCGCTGCCCCGGCATTCTTAGCATTTTGAACTTTAGCATCAAATGTCAGCACGCCGCGCTCAATAAGAGCGACTTTTCCATTGAGATCTTTTCCATTAAAATCTGCTGGGTTTCCAAGTCCTGCATAGATGAATGGCAGCGTTTGACCTTCAAGTTCATTTAACTGATCCGCAAAATTTTTGCCTAATAGCTTCATAGATTCAAAGCGGATGTCATTCACAGCAGCAGTAAATGACGGGATGGAAATGACAGCGTCAGATGCACCGACTGAAATTCCAAAAGCACTGGTTCCCGGTGAACCAACCGTTTTTTCATTTGGTCCCGCGTTTCCGGCAGATACGACGGATACGACACCGGAGAGCATGGCGTTATTAATGGCTACAGATGTTGGATAGAGCGGATCATTGACTGAAGCTCCTAATGAAAGGTTGATAACATCCATTTCGTCGCTGACAGCTTTATCAATTCCCGCCAGCACATCTTCTGTATAACCGGATCCGTAAGGGCCTAAGACACGATATCCATAAAGGTCAACCTCAGGAGCAACTCCTTTAACTGCATAATCCACATTGTTTTTCTGCTGAGCTGCAACGGTTCCTGAGACGTGTGTTCCGTGAGAAGTGTAATAGGATGAGCCTGTAGATGGATTTATCTCAGGATCACTCGTTTCTTTCCAATCATTATAAGTTGTCTCCATTGGATCTGCATCATCGGCTACAAAATCCCAGCCTTTAACAGAAGCAGGATTCACGGCTGCCGGATTTTGTCCGGTCTGTGCTTTATATCCCTTGTAAGCACCGGCTAAGTCAGGATGTGTGTAGTCAATGCCAGTATCAAGAACTCCGACTTTAATTCCTGCACCTTTGATGTTTTCATCATGGAGCCTATCAACGCCAATTTGCGGAATACTGTCCGCCATTTTAGGCGAGATGCCTTTTGCTTCAGGCGGAAGCTCAAGCTGAACCTCTGCGTTGCTCCAGATTCGTTTAACCGTGCCCGAATGAAGCAGTTCCTCTACCGCAATGCCCGGCAGAGTCATTGATACACCATTAAAGGCATTTTTATACTCTTGTTTAATTTCTACTTCTGCCGTTTCGAAAAGAGCTTGTTTCTTTTTTGATTTGATGGAATTTACATAAGCTTTAAATTCTTTATGAGATGCCTCTACTTTTTCTTTTGCGGAGGTTAAGGAGATTTTTTTTCCTTTTAAGGCTTCTTTTTGAAGATCTACTTTAGCAGGTGCCTGGTTAAATTCTACGATGACTTGAACGAGTTCCGGGCTTGTTGTGTTTATCTTTGGATCAATTGTGAAGCCTGGGCCCACATCCAGCTGCTCAAGAGCTCTTCTTTGTTCTTCAGATAGATTGCTTAACACTTTTTCAACATTGCTGATCTTAGCTGTTTTGATAGGGTTTTCTGCGAGTGTATTGTACGGAATTGAGGCGGAGAGTAATAAACCCATCGCTAGTGTGCCTGTTATGAGCTTCTTGCCTTTATTATTTTTCATATATTTCCCCTTTGAATTTTTTATATTTGCGGGAAAAATCCCACTATTACAAAATTAATAGTATAGGCACAACAGTTTCTTTGTAAATTGGGGTAATTTAAGAGGGGATAGGCTTATAATTAATAGTTCTATTTGCATAAGAGATTAAGAGGAAACCAGACATCTAAGCTGATCTTCTCTGTTAATAAAAGAAGGTGTTAACAGAAGAACTAATTATAAAAAATAAGCCTATAGGTCTTTCAGGGTGTGAAATTACCCCAAAATTGGGTAAAAATAAGATGTTTCTTTAGGTAGAATCGGAAATACAGAAAGAGGCTTTTTATAAAACATCACTCTTTACTAAATGAACTTTCATAAATACTAAACTGGGCTAATATAACGAAACATTATAGTAGAATGGTGATTAATTAACTAGATTGCAAGGAATTTTTAAAGGAAAACAAGGAATAAAGTGGGAATTTTCAGTTTGTTAGTAAGGTTATTGTTATAGCGCTGTTACAATTGTAATGGATTTATCACCTCACTGTTTTTTATAAGCCTCCTTTTTGTGATAACATGGGAAACATTCGTAATTGCTGAAGGAGGAAGAAAAATATGAAAAAAACTATCTTTTCATTAGCGGCTGTAGCCGCTCTAACAACTACAGCAGGAATTAGCGCGCAAGCAGAAGAGGTCGTAGTAGATAAAGGAGACACTCTGTGGAGCCTATCACAGGAGCACAAAGTTTCAGTTGATGATATTAAAAACTGGAACAACTTAACATCAGACATAATTTTTGCAGACAATACATTAAAAATATCAGATGAAGAAGTATATACAGTTGTTGCAGGCGACACGCTTTGGAGCATCGCAGAGAAATTTGACGCTAGTGTAGAGCATATTTCTGAGAAAAACGAGTTATCAGGAGATGTCATCCACCCTGGTCAAGAACTAGTGATCTTCAGTGATGCTGACAATACAAGCCCAGCCCCAGCCCCAGCTCCAGAACCGAAGCCTGAAGCTAAGCCAGAACCTAAGGATCAAAACCCTTCTGTAAATGAAGCTTCTGCAAGTGCTGTGGCAGAAAACGACGTCAGTGAAGAAGGCGTTGCGAAAGAATTAACCGTAACAGCTACAGCATACACGGCAAGCTGTGAAGGCTGCTCAGGAACAACTGCTACAGGCGTTGATTTAAAAGCGAACCCTGATAAAAAAGTAATCGCGGTAGACCCGAGCGTCATTCCGCTTGGATCTAAGGTATATGTTGAAGGCTACGGCTATGCAACAGCAGAAGATACTGGCGGTGCAATTAAAGGAAACCGCATTGATGTCTTCATTCCGACACAAGATGCTGCAGTATCATTCGGTAAGAGAGAAGTTAATGTGAAGGTATTAAATTAATAGATTAGCAGATTGATAAGATGCGGCAGATCTCTATATTGGGGATCTGCCGTATTTTTTATCGGCTAATTTCTGAATAATAAAATAATGATTGAATATGAAGGAAAAAATTTAATATAATATAATAAATGAAGTTTTTCCTTCATATGAATGAAAAGGAGCAGACATGAAACCAAAATCAATCTCTCAAATTATTAAGGAAAATTATTCCTCTTTATCGCAAGGTCAGAAAAAAGCTGCTGAATTCCTTACTCTGCACAGGGAAGAAGGGGTATTGCTCACTGCTTTTCAATTAGGGAAAAGAGCAGGCGTAAGTGAGACAACCGTTATTCGTCTGGCCTATGCACTAGGTTTTAAAGGTTATTCAGACATGCAGGAGGCGCTGCGCAGGAATTGGCTGGAAAAGAAACAGGGGGCAGGGCTTGAAGAATTGCCTGCAGAATTGAAACAACCAAATGAAACGAGCATTTTCAGTTCGGTCATCGAGAAAGAAACATCTGTATTACAGCAATTATTAATGCAGGTCGATGAGGGTGAGATTTGGAAGACGGTTGATCACTTTATTCAGTCTGACCGCATTTATATAGGCGGATTTGGAAGTTCCTATGGAGCTGCCTATTGGCTGCATTATACCCTCAAGCTATATAGGGATAATGTAGCACTTTCAAGTCCAGCGGGCTTTTCACTTGAAGATATTCTAGATCTGAATCAAAATTCTGCGGTGATTATTTTCTCGTTTCCAAGGTACAGGCAAGAATCCTTAGAACTTGCAAAATGCTCACAAGCTCAAGGGGCAACAGTGATTGCCATTACAAACAGACAGTTTTCTCCTGTTGGACAGCTTGCTGAAATTACGTTAACAACGGAGGAGGAGCTGGACTCGGGGGATCATTCGATTGCTTCTGTTGTCAGTTTACTGGAAGTCATCATGGAAGGTGTTAAGCATCGGGATCAGGACAGAATCAGCCTTCGTCAGCAAAAATTAGAAAAGCTTTATACGGATCAGGAATTATTTTTAGAGTAAAACCAAACACAGGGGTGGGATTTGAATGGATGGAGTGCCGCAATTACATGGAATGCACGCTGCAGACGAACACAAGGAAGAAATAATTAAAACGTATCAGGAGCTGCATATGCTTGCAGAGCCCAGCTGGGAGGAGGAAAAAACCTCACAATATATAAAAGAAAAACTAGTCAATGCAGGCTTTATTATTCAAACCTATGAAGGGCATTTCGGTTTTATCGCAGAGCTTGAGGGGGAGCAGTCCGATGTTATTGCTCTCCGTGCAGATATGGATGCACTGGTTCAGGAAGTGGACGGGGCGGTCGTGCCCAACCACTCCTGCGGCCACGATGCTCATAGCACAATGGTCCTATATACCGCACTCATTCTCTCAAAACAGAAGATGAAGCATACGGTCCGTTTTATCTTCCAGCCGGCGGAAGAAAAGGCAGCGGGTGCCCTTAAGATGATGGAGGAAAACGTCCTTCAGAAAGTGAAGTTTCTTTTCGGCATCCATTTGCGTCCAGTGATGGAAATTCCGTTTGGAAAGGCCGCGCCAGTTATTCTTCATAGTTCAACGGCAAGCATTAAAGGAGTAATAAAAGGGGTGCCCGCTCACGCTGCCAGACCGGAACTGGGCAATAATCCGCTTGAGGCAGCCGCTCTGTTAATCGGGGCGATACGCCAAATTCAATTGAATGCATCTGATCATTATTCAATTAAAATAACGGAACTGCATGGGGGAGAAGCCTCCAATTCGATTCCTGAGAACGCTCGCTTTACACTTGATTTGAGAGCAGAATCGAATGACACGATGGAGATGCTTCTGGAAAAAGCGAAGCATACGATTACAAAAATCGAAGAGTTAACCGAGACGGAAATTACTTCAAAGGTAGAGGAATACTCACCCGCAGCGGTAAAGAACCTTCCTGCGATTGAGATAGCAAGAAAAGCGATTGTTTCCATACTGGGTGAAGAGAATACCGAAGAGGCCTGTGTTTCTCCCGGGGCAGAGGACTTTCATTTTTATACAGCGGAAAATCCGGCGATTGCCGCCACAATGATAGGGCTCGGCTGTGGCCTAAAGCCTGGTTTGCATCACCCAAAGATGCAATTTAATCAAGAGGCTTTAGTTTATGGCACTAAGATTTTAACACAAATGCTGCTGGAAGCAGATCAGCAGCGATGGTAAACAAGGAGGATAGAATCTTGAAAAAAGAAGTGCAGGAATCAATGATTATCCGCAATCTTCAAACGGCAAAAGAGCTGGAAGAAGTCAGGCGCCTTGAGGCAATAATCTGGAGTATGGAGGATTCTGTTCCTGTTAATCAAAGTGTGGCTGTTGTGAAAAATGGCGGCTTTATTCTGGGCGCATTTTATAAAAATGTGCTCATTGGCTTTCAATACAGTTTTCCGGGATATGACGGGAATAAAGTGTATCTCGTTTCCCATAGCTTAGGCATCCATCCGGATTACCGCAAATTCGGTATCGGAGAAAAACTGAAAATTGCACAAAAAGAAACTGCACTTGAGATGGGGTATGACCGGATCACCTGGACATACGATCCGCTGGAAACCGTCAACGGAAATCTTAACATACATAAGCTAGGTGCAATTGCCAAGGAATATATCCCTAATGTTTACGGCGAAATGGCGGACAATTTAAATGCTGGTATACCGACAGACCGTTTTTTAGTCGAATGGCATTTGAATGAGCAAAACAAAGTAAATGTGAAACATGTATATGTGAAAGAAGCAAACATTCCATATGCGCTTTATACAAATGAAATAGACAATTTTCCTTTTCCGGAAAAAACAGACCTATCCCTGCATGATCCGCATATTTTCGTTCCCGTGCCGGCACAGTTTCAGGAAATCAAAAGGGCTGATTTACAGCTTGCTAAAAAATGGAGAGAGAAAACTGGCGAAGTGTTCTCTCATTATTTAAGTCAGGGATGGGTGGTATCCGATTTAGTGAAAGATAATCGTCACATTGGCCAGTATCTATACCTCTTAGAGAATGGGGGACAAGGAAATGGAAATTAAAAGCATTATCCTAAGGCAAATCAAGATGGATCTGCTGCATCCTTTTACCACAAGCGTCGGAACAGAAGAAGATAAAGACATCATTTTAGTTGAAGTGAAATCGAAATCAGGGTTATCAGGCTGGGGAGAATCTGTTTCCATTACGCAGCCAATCTATAATGAAGAAACGGTCAAAACGAATTGGCATATGATTAGCGATCACTTGATTCCGCTTCTTTATCAAGAGCCTGTCACTCATCCAGATGAGGTGTCAGAGCGGTTTATAAAGATACGCGGTAACTACAATGCCAAAGCCGCGATTGAAATGGCTGTTTGGGATCTCTATGCAAAAGAGAAAAACATGACTTTGGCGAAAGCGCTCGGCGGTGCAAGAGACAAAATCGAAGTAGGTGTAAGTGTCGGGATCCAGCAATCTCAGGCGAAAATGCTAAAACAAATCGATGGTTACTTGAAGGCCGGATATAAGCGGATTAAAGTGAAAATTATGCCGGGCTGGGATGTTGATATTATTAGATTAATTCGTCAGGAATTTCCGCATATTCAGCTGATGGCCGATGCAAACTGCGCTTATACGCTGAATGATATAGAACACCTAAAAGCACTCGACGAATTCGGATTAACAATGATTGAACAGCCGCTGGCCCATAATGACATTGTTGACCATGCAAGGCTGCAGGATCAGCTCAAAACTCCTATTTGTCTCGACGAAAGCATACATAGTGCAGAAGATGCGAGAAAAGCGATTGAGCTTGGAAGCTGCAGGATTATCAATCTTAAAATCGGACGTGTCGGCGGGCTCACAGAATCAAAAAAAATTCATGACTTATGTGAGCTGCACAACGTTCCGATGTGGTGCGGCGGAATGCTTGAAGCGGGAATCGGCAGAGCTCATAATATTGCCATAACTTCACTGAACAACTTCACCCTGCCTGGAGATACAGCCCCTTCTTCTCATTATTGGAAGCGGGATATTATTACTCCGGAAGTGGAAATGAAAGATGGATACATTTATATCCCGGAAAGTCCTGGAATCGGGTATGAACCGGACCTGGAACAGATCGAGAATATAACGTCATACAGCAGATTTTATCATTATTAATTTAAACATAGGAAAAGCAAGAAGGGTTATACTTTCTTGTTTTATCGTCCGCGGATAAAATGAATCAAAAACCAATATTTATCACGCTCTAACAGCTATTTCAAGTATAATGATGATTCATGAGTTAAATACTTGAAAAAACACAAGAAAAAATGAGGTTGCTAAATGAGTCATAAAGGGTTTATTGATTATAAATTAAGCGCGGAGATTGTGAGGGCGCTGGATCGTTTAAATTATACGGAACCGACAGAAGTTCAGAATAAAGTCATTCCTGTCGCTTTAGAAAAGAAGGATCTTGTTGTGAAATCACAAACAGGGAGCGGGAAGACGGCGTCGTTTGGCATTCCGCTCTGTGAAATGGTGGAGTGGGAGGAAAACAAGCCTCAAGCTTTAATTCTGACCCCAACAAGGGAGCTCGCTGCACAGGTAAAAGAGGATATAACAAACATCGGCAGGTTCAAACGGATAAAAGCGGCAGCCGTCTATGGCAAACAGCCATTTGACAGGCAGAAAATTGAGCTGAAGCAAAAGACTCATGTTGTAGTCGGAACACCCGGAAGAGTCCTTGATCATATTGAAAAAGGGACGCTTGCGTTAGAAAAGCTGCAGTATCTGATTATTGACGAAGCGGATGAAATGCTGAATATGGGCTTTATCGATCAGGTAGAAGCGATTATTGATGAACTTCCTGCGGACAGAGTTACAATGCTCTTTTCAGCTACTTTACCAAAGGATGTAGAAAATCTCTGCCATAAATATATGAAAAAACCGGTTGAAATTGAGATAAAAGCTGCAGGACTGACGACTGCATCAATTGAACATTCGTTAATTGTGGTGAGAGAAGATGAGAAGTTCCCGCTTCTTAAAGCTGTGACTGTCGTTGAAAACCCTGACAGCTGCATCATCTTCTGCAGAACACAAGAGCAGGTTGATGCCGTTTTTAAACAATTAGACCGCGCCAATTATCCTTGTGATAAAATTCATGGCGGCCTTTATCAGGAAGATCGCTTTTCTGTCATGAATGATTTCAAAAGGGGGAAATTCCGCTATTTAGTTGCGACAGATGTCGCCGCCAGAGGAATCGATATTGATAATATTACACACGTCATTAACTATGACCTGCCGCTTGAAAAAGAAAGCTATGTTCACAGAACTGGCAGAACGGGCCGGGCAGGCAAAACAGGAAAAGCGATTACCTTCATTACGCCCTATGAGGAAAAATTCCTTACCGAAATTGAAGATTATATCGGCTTTGAAATTCCTAGAACACTTGCCCCTGCGAGCGAAGATATTTCTAAAGCAAAAGGTGCATTCGAAGAAAAAATAATATCCCGTCCTGAAATTAAAAAAGACAAAAGCGCCCAGCTGAATAAAGGAATTATGAAGCTCTATTTCAACGGAGGAAAGAAAAAGAAAATCCGTGCTGTCGATTTCGTCGGAACGATCGCCAAGATTCCCGGAATGACAGCAGGCGACATCGGCATCATCACCATTCAGGATAACGTTTCTTATGTAGAGATTCTAAATGGAAAAGGACCAATCGTTTTGAAAGCAATGAAGAATACAACGATTAAAGGCAAGCTTTTGAAAGTTCATGAAGCGAATAAATAAAGTAAGAAAACTCCGTTCATTCTTGGCGGAGTTTTTTTTGCTGTTCAAATTCATTTTTGATAAATATTCAACATAATTCTTTAGAATGAATATGCCTGAGTCATTTTTATTTATAACAGAATATCAGATAGCAGCATAAAATATCTGAGCTAATTAACTTCTAAAAGGAAAAAGGCATCAATATTAGATAAATTGTAAACAAAAATCCGTAAATTAAAACGGGAGGAACAGCATGAAAAATCAGGAAGAAGAGCTGAAAAATCAGGAAAGACAAGATGAGAAGAAAGCCGAAAAACAAAAGAAAAAAGAACTGAAAAAACAACAAAAAAAGGAGAAGAAAAAAGCTGAAAAACTAAAAAATGAAGAACGGAACAAGCAACAAAAAAAGGAGAAGGAAAAAGCTGAAAAACAAAAAAAGGAAGAACTGATCAAGCAACAAAAAGAGGAGGAGGAAAAAGCTGAAAAACAAAAAAAGGAAGAACGGAACAAGCAACAAAAAAAGGAGAAGAAGAAAGCTGAAAAACTAAAAAATGACGAATTGAAACAACAAAAAAAGGAGAAAAAAAAAGCTGAAAAACTCAAGGAAGAAGAATTAAAACAACGAAAACGAGAAAAAGAAAGCAATGAACCAAATAAAAAGGCAATCGCATCTAAAAATGATGCAATAAAAGCTGAAGAGATGTTAAAAAGCCAGGAAAAGACTGCTGAAGAAAATAAAGCTTTGGATGAACAGGCGTTCGTGCAACTGACTGCTAAGGCTCAAGCACTCCTGCAACTGACTGCTGATGCTGCAATAAAAGCTGAAGAGAAGTTAGAAAGCCAGGAAAAGGCTGCCGAAGAAAATCAAGCTATGGAAGAACAGGGGCTCGTGCAGCTGGCTGATGATGCTGCAATAAAAGCTGAAGAGAAGGTAGAAAGCCAGGAAAAGGCTGCCGAAGAAAATCAAGCTATGGAAGAACAGGGGCTCGTGCAGCTGGCTGATGATGCTGCAATAAAAGCTGAAGAGAAGGTAGAAAGCCAGGAAAAGGCTGCCGAAGAAAATCAAGCTATGGAAGAACAGGGGCTCGTGCAGCTGGCTGATGATGCTGCAATAAAAGCTGAAGAGAAGGTAGAAAGCCAGGAAAAGGCTGCCGAAGAAAATCAAGCTATGGAAGAACAGGGTCTCGTGCAGCTGGCTGATGATGCTGCAATAAAAGCTGAAGAGAAGTTAGAAAGCCAGGAAAATGCTGCCGCAGAAAATAAAGTTATGGAAGAACAGGGTCTCGTGCAGCTGGCTGATGATGCTGCAATAAAAGCTGAAGAGAAGTTAGAAAGCCAGGAAAATGCTGCCGCAGAAAATAAAGCTATGGAAGAACAGGGGCTCGTGCAGCTGGCTGATGATGCTGCAATAAAAGCTGAAGAGAAGTTAGAAAGCCAGGAAAATGCTGCCGCAGAAAATAAAGCTATGGAAGAACAGGGTCTCGTGCAGCTGGCTGATGATGCTGCAATAAAAGCCGCAGAGAAGGTAGAAAGCCAGGAAAAGGCTGCTGGAGCTGACGAAAAATCCCAAGAGGAGCTGAAAAGTCAGGAAACGATTATTCAGGAAAACAGTCAAATAAATACCAGTGGTGCTGATGAAAAAATAGCCCCTCAAAGTACTCAGTCTGCTTTCTTAATCAATTTTTTCTTGTCTAAAGAGAAGGAAGAAGAGTAGTCTAAACCAAATAATTTTAGTGAAGAATCTCCCAAAAAGTTAAGTGCAGGTTAATATATAGCAGGAAAAGATTTGCCGGCAGGAAGGTATAAAACTGTGCCAAACGGTGAAGGAAGCAATTTCTTCGTCTAAGATACAAGCGGAACGGAAGCGGTCAACACGATCCTTGGGAATGTTTCATTCTCAGTGCCGGAATATGTGTTTTTCTGCGATGACAGTAATATCATTGAAACGATGCACCTGTTAAGTTAATCCCTGCAGAATAAAAAATACGCACTTTCACTTGTATGTGAAGGTGCGCTTTTTTTCTATTTATTCTTCATCTTCACGTACAGTATCATCCACAATCGCAAAAAGCTGGCGGTCAAATAAATCGTCACTGCATAACAAATGTTCATCTGGTGTCTGTACGATCTCATTTAATTCCCCTGCATCGCCTTTTGCATTTATAATCTCGAATATCTGATTCAGACCCTCAGAAGTTTGATCATCTTCTTGGCTTATAATTGGTTCTCTCTCTTTCAAGACACTTCAGCCTCCTTTTATACGTAGCATTTGCTCAAAAAGAAGAAATTACCCATCTGGACAATTGCATTTCTCCGCAAATACAGATATGGTTTTGAAAGGAAGAATATTTTAAAGCGCTAAAGGATGGGAATAGATTGAATAAATTTAGCCGAAAACCGGCATTTATATATACATTTGCATGTACAGAAGAGGAGCTTTTATTGTGTCACTTGGAAATGCGTTCTTTTTTTGGCTTTCAGTCCGATGGATTCAGTTTGAAAAGTGACGTTGACATTGATCCAAGCAGAAGTCCTTTTATGAAAGAGAGATTGGAAGTCATCTATGAAGGAAACGAGCTTTCTGAGATTGTAAAGCAGGTTGAGCAGATTGATATTGGAACGGATACGTTTAAAATAATTTTTCTGAAAATCAATGATCTTGAAGATTGTGAACAAATTAGTTATCAAGAGCGCAGAAATATTGAGCGGCAGGTTGGCTGGCCCTTTAAAGCAGAGGCAGATGTCCGGAATCCAGATCAGACGTTTGGCATTACAATTCATGAAGGACGCTGGTATTTCGGAAAGTACCTCAGGAGCGAACCGGTCTGGCTGCATCATTTAAAAAAGCCGCGGGAATATTCAACTGCACTTAGTACAAGAGTTGCAAGGGCAGTTGCCAATATTGCTGTTCCACATCCTTTTGGTGTAAAAGCGATCGATCCGTGCTGCGGAATTGGAACCGTTCTTGTTGAAGCATTATCCATGGGCATAGATATTATCGGACGAGATATCAATCCGCTTGTAACAGATGGATCGAGAGAAAATATCGCTCATTTCGGCTATGAATGCGACGTCAGGACAGCACCGATATCAGAAGTCACAGGCAAGTATGATGTCGCCATTATTGATATGCCCTATAACCTTTATACTCACGCTACACCTGATGAGCAAATGTCTATATTAAAACATGCCCGCCGAATTTCGAATAAAACGGTGGTTGTGACAAGTGAAACGATGGATCACATGGTTGAAGAAGCAGGTTTTCGCATAGCAGACCGCTGTACAGTGAGGAAGCAGATGTTTTCAAGGCAGATACTGGTTTGTGAATAAAGAACGGCAGACCTGAGGATACTAATCCTTTGAACCATACATAGGAGGTATTAGCAATGAGTGACCAAATGGAGAGCTCCTTTGAGAACAAATGGATGCCGATGACATCTGTTGCAAGCGGACTGGAATTCGATGTCCTGCCCGGGGTATACTGCTACACCAATCAAATCGTAAATGTAGTTTTTTTAAGAAGCGGCAATGACTGGTATTTAATTGATGCGGGCATGCCGCACTCTGCAGACACGATTAAATCGGCTTTTGAAGCGCATGCCGGCGTAGAAGTTGCGCCTAAAGCAATATTGCTGACACACGGGCACTTTGATCATGTGGGGGGCATCATTGAACTCATCGAACAGTGGCAGGTTCCAGTCTATGCTCATGAACTTGAACTGCCTTACCTGACCGGTCAAAAAGATTATCCGGAACCGGATGGAAGCGTTGAAGGCGGCTTGATTGCCAAAATGTCACCGCTTTTTCCGAATGATGCTATCAATTTAACTGATCATGTTCAGGCATTTGGAGAAAATGGACAAATTCCAGGATTATCAGATTGGAAATGGATCCATACTCCTGGTCACACACCTGGACATGTTTCCTTCTATCGCGAAGAAGACCGCACTTTGATCGCAGGAGATGCGTTTGTAACTGTAAGACAGGATTCACTCTATAAGGTGTTTACTCAAAAGCAGGAAATTTCAGGTCCTCCAAAGTACTTCACAACAGACTGGCAAGCAGCCTGGAACTCAGTGAAAACCTTGGAAGCACTTAAGCCATCAACTGCTATTACAGGCCATGGACTGCCAATGTCAGGCGAAGTCTTGAGAAAAGGACTTGCCGAATTAAGCAGGGATTTCAAAAAGCTTGCGATGCCTGATCATGGGAAATATCTTCAATAGGAAACAGCCGGAGCGAGATTATGCCGGCTGTTTTTTTTATGGAATTTTCTAGCCGGGAGCGATCCTTATAGCATAGAGTATCAGCTAATTCTGCAGGCTGCGGCTAGGGAGGAATTTTTCATGGGCTGTAGAAGAAGTAACCAAGAGATAATTTTAATGAAATCAAAAAAAATACCAGTCACTATTCATACTCTCAAATTAAATCACTTTAAAGGATTTAAAAAGCATGAAACAGCAGGTTAACATAAAGTCGAGTGAATATGTTGCTTAGGCAACTTTTTTTATTGTTCCGTCCACTTGGCAGTTTAGTTAAAGAAGAGGTTACATTACCTGGCATAAAGTGATAAAAAAGAGTGAAAATCAAATTTTGAAAAGGAGAGATTCTATGAAGGTGCAATTGAAACGGGTTACGAGAGAAAATTGGGAGGAAGCTTTGACTCTGAAAGTTAAGAAGGAGCAAAGTGATTTTGCTCCCCCAGTTGCCGTATCCCTTGCAAAAGTCTACATTAAACCAGACGGTGATAACGTCGAATACATTCCCTTTGCTATTTATGACAAAGAGAGAATGGTCGGATTTATTATGCATGCATACGAAGAAAATACGACTAATATGTACTGGATTAACGGATTTATTATTGATGAAAGATATCAGGGAAACGGCTGCGGCAGGTCTGCACTATCCGAGATCATTCAATGGATAGTAAGTGAATTTTCTATATGCAAAGAAATTCGTTTAACGGTCTGTAAAGAGAACAAAATTGCTCGTGAATTATATAATAGTTTTGGCTTTCTTCCCACTGGGGAGGTATATGCAGGAGAAGATGTATTGTTTCTTTCTGTAGATTAACTATATTGTTTAATAAAAAAAGGACCAGTTGATGGTCCTTTTCCTTTGGGTGATCAGAGCCACTTAAAAAGATGATTGCAATCCGTTAATTCTCCTCCGACTCACTAACCTTCTCAATCTTCTCTACAAACATCTGATAAACTCTGCGCTTCTCTTCCAGCTCTTTTATATAAAGCTTCAGCTCATTGAATTTTTCTTCGAATGGCTTTTGATAGGTTGTTTTGATATTGTTGATAATTTCATCGTTTATAGTAGATTGAATGACTTGTTTTGTAATGCCAAATTTATAGGAATATAACTGAAGTTCGCTTTTGACTTTGTCATATTCAGTGTCTATTTCATTCTTTTGCTTCAGCATATCCTCTTTCCATTGATGCAGAGAATCTTTCACATATGATTCCATCTTTCCCCTCCTAAGCGGCTTATTCGCCTATGTATCTCAATACACTATTTATAATCTATGACTATTTTGTGGGGGTAATCAGGGGATTTTCGTCCTTCTTCCCTGCTTTTGCGACAGGAATATAGGCTAAATGAAATAGGAGATGCTTGTTCCTATTGATCTATTATCCCAGTAAAATTTTTCCGATTATAGGAGAAAAGGTCAATTCTATCTAATTATGATTGTGCTATCTTTAAATATGTAGAAAAAACAGAAAATTCTACATGTTCTTACAAATAGGAGGGGTAGTATTGGCAAAGTGGAGCAAGAAATTCGGAACATCACTTTTGGCAACAAGTTTGGCCGCAGGTTTATTCGCACCAGCTGCGTTTGCGAAAGAACCAGTACCAACAGACGTTCAAACAGCATTGTCTGCACCAATTGATCTGAACATTATCAATGAAGACCGCCTGGCAAATGCATTAAAAAAACAAGGACTCATTCCGCAAAAAGCAAGTGACAAGGAAGTCGCTGCAGCCGTGAAAAAATATATTGAGAAAAAGCAAGGTGAAAAACCGACACTTGATCTCCATGAAGATAATCACAATGCAAAAGTGGACATGGATAAGAAATCAAAGGATTTCTTAACAAAGCAGAAAGAAAAGCTGACAAAGCAATTAAATAAAGGTCATGAAAAACTGGAAAAAAGTAAAAAGGACGGCTTTGTAAATGTAAAGCCGGCAAAGCAGTCTGAATACAGTGGGACTGTAAGAGAAGACAAAGTTCTAATCTTGCTTGTCGAGTTTGAAGATTTCAAGCATAACAATATTGTCAAAGAAGATGGCTACATGTACTCTAATGATTTCAGCAAGGAACACTATGAAAAAATGCTTTTCGGAGACAAGCCGTTTCAGCTATTAGACGGTAAAAAAGTACCTACATTCAAGCAATATTATGAAGAGCAATCAGGCGGAAGCTATACAGTAGACGGCACAGTTTCTGAATGGCTGACTGTTCCTGGCAAAGCAGCTGATTATGGCGATGACAATCCTGCTGGAGGCCATGACAACTTGGCGCCAAAAGGACCACGTGACCTTGTGAAAGATACGCTTAATGCGGCAGCTAAATCTGGTATGGATCTCTCTCAATATGACGAATTTGATTTATATGATTTAGATGGAGACGGCAATCAAAACGAGCCGGACGGACTTGTTGACCATTTGATGATCGTACATGCTGGAACCGGACAAGAAGCTGGCGGCGGCAAGCTGGGCAATGATGCAATTTGGTCTCACCGCTGGACGCTGGACGGAGTATACAAAGTTGAAGGAACAAAAGCAGAAGTACCATACTGGGGTGGACAAATGGCTGCATTTGACTACACGATCCAGCCTGAAGATGGTGCAGTCGGCGTATTCGCACATGAATTCGGACATGATTTAGGTCTTCCTGACGAATATGACACGCAGTACTCCGGAAACGGCGAGCCTGTTGCCTCATGGTCAATCATGAGCGGAGGCAGCTGGAATGGCCAAACAGCGGGTACAGAACCGACAAGCTTCTCCCCGCAGAACAAAGAATTCTTCCAAACTGTTATGGGCGGAAACTGGGCGAACATCCAGGAAATTGACTACAAAGATGTGACAGCTGAAGGAACAGCAACATTCCTCGATCAAAGTGTCACAAAATCAAATAACCCAGGAATCGTCAAAGTCAACCTTCCTGAAAAACAAGTAAAAAGCACAATTCAGCCTGAATTCGGTGAAAAATATTATCACAGTACAAAAGGCGATGACCTTCATACAGTGATGGAAACACCTGAATTCGATTTAACAGGAAAAACAAATGCAACATTCTCTTACAAAGCAAACTATGACATTGAATACGGCTGCGCATGTGACTCATTAACCGTAAAAGCAGAGACAGCAGATGGCACCAAAGTTCTTGAAATATTAGGCGGCGATGTGACAGACGGCGACGCTACTAAAGGAACAACAAACGGAAAATGGATTGACAAATCCTACGACCTCAGCGAATTTGCAGGCAAAAAAGTAAAACTGGTATTTGAATATTTAACAGACGGCGGCCTTGCACCTGAAGGGTTTGCTTTAGACAACGCAGTTCTTACTGCTGATGGCGAGCAAGTTTTCAGCGACGATGCAGAAGGTGCATCTAAATTTACATTGGATGGCTTCAAAGCATTTGAGGGAACATACCTTGCACAGCACCATTATTACTTAGAGTGGAGAAACTACGCTGGATCTGACAAAGCATTAGCTTTCTCCCGCGGTCCTAAATACAATACAGGCATGGTCGTCTGGTATGCAGATAACAGCTACACAGACAACTGGGTTGGCGAGCATCCTGGTGAAGGGTTCCTAGGAGTGGTCGACTCTCATCCGCAGCCATTATACGGATTGCTGGACGGAAAACTGACAACAACACAATCAACCCGCTATCAAATCGCAGACGCAGCATTCTCTTATGACAAATCTGCGTCTTGGTACGTAGACAGCCCGACACGCGGCGAATACAGCTACAACGGTTTAAAAGGAGTCACATTCTTCGATGACTCAAGATCATACATGAATGAAGTCATTCCAGACGCTGGACGCAAAGTTCCAAATTACGGCCTGAAATTCCAGGTTGTAGGCGAAGCGAAGGATAACTCTGCTGGAGCGGTTTGGATTCGGAAATAAGAGAAAAGGCAGCTTTTAAGCTGCTTTTTCTTTTTTTATGGAATGATGTCTAACTCCCGACGTTTTTTACCAAAAGGGTGTTTATAAAAATACAAACCAGCCACCCCCGGTTTGTATTATACTTTAAGAAAATAGAACTAGCAGAAACTTTTGAAAAGTTCCCGGGAGGCTCCATGTTTTATTCTCTGAGAAATCGTTTGTTCATCATTTTTACCATTCTCCTGACCGTTCCATTTCTTGTTTTATCCCTTCTTATTCCGGCATGGTTTACATCCGTCATAGAAGATCAGACAAAAGATTCAACAGTCGAAATGATGGAGCAATACTCCATCTATATTAACTCCGTCACCTCACAGGCAGAGGATTTGGGAAAGCAGGTACTTGTCAATCAGGCAACACAGGAGTGGCTGCATTCAGAAAGTGATCCGGCTGTCCCGTCTGCTGAACGGCTTCTAATCAAAAATCAGCTGAAAATGCAGCTTTCTTCCATGATGGTCAATAATTCAAATGGTATGGGTATTTCTGTTTTCTTAAACGATGGGACAGGAACATGGGGGAATAACCCGCTGCTTGCTGAAACAGAATGGTACCAGGAATTTTTAAAGGGAGAAAAGCGATGGGTCAACCATCACCGTGACCCGTATCAGCTCCATCAAACTATGAGGGAAGCAGAGGTAAACAGCTACTTAATTCCTCTCTTTGATTTGCAGGTGCTGGACCTATCTGGAATGATCAAAGTCAGTTTTCCATCTTCGCTGCTTGAAACGGCACTGGGGAAAATTAAACTTGGCGAAAATGGACGTGTATATTTGCTGGATGATAATGGAAATAACGTTTTATCCGGAAAGGTAGAAACTCCATCTTCTGTTATAAATGACAGTCTTGGAAAAATTCAGCGAATGAAGCAGCCTAATGGACTAATAGAAACAGCGTACAACGATGAAGACTATCTTGTCTTTTTTCAAAAACTGAAGATAGGAAATTGGACGCTGGTCAGCGAAATTACAAAATCT
The DNA here is from genome assembly GCF_030127205.1 of Metabacillus hrfriensis. NCBI lineage: Bacteria > Bacillati > Bacillota > Bacilli > Caryophanales > Bacillaceae > Metabacillus > Metabacillus hrfriensis. The sequence continues at coordinate 4,131,831 of NZ_CP126116.1, read as the reverse complement.
GAACTGTTTGCCAAAATCGATAAGCTCCAGCAGAATTTATTGGTTTTCAGTGCCATCATCTTTCTGCTGACGATCCTTGCTTCCTACGTCCTATCCTCAAACATCGTAAGACCGCTCGGTAAGCTTACAAATGCTATGAAGTTCGTTGAAAAAGGGGATCTTGATGGTGCAAGGAAGTTTATGCCGACAATTAAATCTTATAATCATGAGGTCGGGTATGCTATAAAAGTTTTTGATCATACAATCGGAAAGCTGAACGAGTTAATTAAGACAGAATACAAGGCGAATCTCCGGAGGAAAGATGCTGAATACAAAGCATTGCTTCTTCAGATCAATCCTCATTTTTTAAACAACACGCTTGAAGTTATCGGCAGTCTCGCCCTGCAGAATAAACAGAAGGAAGTTCTGGATGTGAGCATCTATCTTGGAAGAATGATGAGATACTCGTTAAACACCAAATCAGACATAGTCAGGTTAAGGGAGGAGCTTACCTATATCAGGGATTTTATTGAAATCCTGAAGCTGAGGTACGATGGTGCCATCAAGTTTAGAATTGAGGAGGATCAAGCAGCTGCTTCGTTTCCAATCTGTAAATTTATTATCCAGCCGCTTGTTGAAAATGCAGTGAAATACAGTTTACTGGAAAAAACAGATGCAGAGATTCTGATTCGGACAGAATGGAGAGAAAACAGGTTAACCATAGCGATAGAAGACGATGGCATAGGCATGTCCCAGGAGATGATTTCGCAGCTTTTGGCAGAAGAAAAAGAATATGAAACCATGGGCGTATTGGACAGCAGCGGAAGCAGCATTGGCCTTAGAAATGTGATTGGAAGATTGAAGCTCTTCTGCGGCAGCCGCTTTTCAATTGAAATCAAGTCAGAAGAAGGAGCCGGGACAAGAATTGCATTATGTATAAAGGGAAATGAGGGGGATATACATGATGAAGGTCATTATAGCGGATGATGAAATTCAAGTCCGCAGAGGGCTGAAAATGAAAGCAAAGTGGGAAGAAGAGGGATTCCAGATTGCCGGAGAAGCATCAAATGGAAAGGAAGCGCTTCAATTAGTGGAAGAAATAAAAGCAGATCTGGTCATAACAGATGTACGGATGCCGGTCATGGACGGAATTGAATTCGCTAGAAGGTGCCACAGGAAATTTCCCCATGTAAAAGTCATCGTTTTATCGGGGTACTCAGATTTTGAATATGTTCGATCTTCTCTTGTTGAAGGGGTGAAAGATTACTTGCTGAAGCCTGTAGCTCCCGATGAGCTCGCAGGAGCTTTGAGAAGAGTGAAAGAAGAAATTGTCCTTGAAAAAAAGCAGCTGCTTGAATCCGAAAAAATCTCCAGGATGGTTCACACACAGCTGGAAGAAATGAAAGAACAGTACTTGCTGCAGCTGGTAAAGGAAGAATGGTCTGAACCATTTCTCGCTGCAGAAAGACTCCAGCACCTTAAGCTGGGCTTTCTAGCGGAGGAAGAAAAACACGTTCAATTCTTCACAGTTGAACTTAGGGCGTCAGAAGAACATTCAGTAAAAGAGCTTTGGCTCCCGTTTAGGATGCTCTGCAAAGAAATAGCCGAACAGTATGAAGGGACTTGTGCATATTATGATGCGGGCTATTCAAACATGCTTCACTTTCTTCACTGCATAGATAGAAAGAAACCTTTAGAAACCTTGAGTATTGTGAAAAAGGTACAAACGTATGTTAAAAAGTATCTCAAAGCTGAAACAGTGATCGGAATGGGCAAGAAGGTAAGTAATCTGACGGAGTTAAAAACAGGCTATATTTCTTCTTTGCTTGCCTGGAGCCAGAGTGATCCGGGACTGAAATCACAAGTAATCGATGGAACGCATCATAAGGACGTTTTCGAACTCTCTCCTGATAAGGAGAAAAAAGCAGCAAACTTGATTGAAAATGGCAGCCTGAAGGAAGGCAGGAAGCTGATAAATGACCTTCTGCTTGAAGCAAAGGCGGGGTCCATGCTGTCTTTTTCTTTTGCAGCCAATCGGCTTCTCCTTCTGCTTGAATCACTTGCTGCGAAATATGATATGGACAGAGCGGAAATCAATCAGACGATGTGGTCTTGTCAGCAGAGCATCGGAGAACTGACCGCCCATGAAAAAGTCATTGAGCAAGTAACTGAATTTGCTCACAGGATTATCCTTCTGGTAAGCAAGTCACGTTCTTCGCCAAATGGTTTGGCCATTGTTGAAAATGTCCGCCGTTATTTGGATCTGAATTTTGCAAATGAAGTCACGCTGACCTCTTTATCTGAACAATTTCATATCAATAGTGCCTACTTATCTGAACTTTTTAAGCTTCATGTCGGCCAGAACTTCAGTGATTATTTAGTGGAGGTACGGATGAAGCATGCATGTGAATTATTAAAAGACAGACAGCTGAAAGTGATTGATATCGCATACTTGACAGGTTATTCCAATTCCGGCTACTTCAGCACCGTTTTTAAAAAACACGCCGGACAGACTCCTGCAGAATATCGGAAGGCTGCACTAAACATGGATGAAATAGCAGGCAGGGAAAGACGATGAAAAAAAGAGCTGCCATTTTTATACCAGTCATTCTGCTGTTCATTGCAGCAGGCTATTATGCCTTTTCTTCATTCAGCTTGTTTTCAGATGAGGAAAATAACAATCCGGGAGTGCTCTCCGGGAAATCAGAGAACATTGAACTGACTTTCTGGAGGAATTATGGCACCAAGCTAGAAAATGAAGCTTATAAAGAACTGATAGCAGCCTTTGAGTCCTCTCATCCCGGAATCACGATTAAAATGAATGCCATCCCGTATGGTGATTATGAGTTAAGACTGAGAACGGAAATTGCGGCCGGAAGCCCGCCTGACATTATGTCGATCGACAGTCCTAACCTCGCCCTCTATGCCAATTCAGGTGCGCTGCTGTCGATTGACAAGGAAATGAAAGAAGAAGGAGAGATCGAGGATATTCCTTTTTCAACACTTGAAGGCATGAAATTTGAAGATGAAATCTATCTGTCTCCTATTGCAGAATCAGGTGTGGCCTTATTTTATAATATTGACCTATTTAAAAAAGCCGGATTGCCTCTTCCATCCGATGATCCTGCTTCCCCAATGACATGGGACGAGGTAGTGGAAATGGCCAAAAAAATAAATGATCCCGGGAATGAAATCTTCGGGATTGATCCTGCACAGGGATTCAGCGACGGGGAATCTCCAAGCTACTTCAAAACGCCTTTATTATGGCAATTTGGTGCGGATGTTTTGAGCCCTGATGGAAAAACTGCCTCCGGTTATCTTAATTCTAAAAACGCGGTACAGGCCCTGCAATTCTATCAGGACCTCTATCACCGCTACAAAGTGGCGTCTGTTGATCTGCCTCCCGATCCGTTTATAACAGGACACCTGGGCATGACTGTCTTGGGATCATGGATGCTTGGGGAAATTGAACGGAATAACCCTGATTTTAAACTGGGTGAGGACTTCGGAGTAGCTCCTTTGCCAAAGGGAAATTATCAGGTTACTCCAAATGGAGGCTGGGCACTCGGCATTTCGGCTAAATCCGATCATCCGGAAGAGGCATGGAAGTTTATCAGGTATATGACAAGCTTTGAGGGCTCAAAAAAATATGTGGATATAACTGGCGATATGCCAGCGAGATTTTCCGTCTCAAAAGCATTTCCTGAGCTGACAGCCTATCCAAAAAATATCTTTGTGCAGCAGGCATTGAAGTACTCAAAAAACCGGCCTGTTTCACCTGCATACCCAGTTATAAGCGATGCTCTTAAGGAATTATTTGAAGAAATCGGCATAGGCGGGAAAGACGTAAAAGCATCTGCAGATAAGGCAGTGGCGAAAATAAACAGCGGGCTGGATGATATAAATGACAAGGAATGAAATGGGGTCGCTGCACAAGGTGTTCCATTTTAAAGGAGAAAAATACAATTTTCATTTGAAAACAAATTTGCATACGATTCACAGGGATTTTTCCATTTAAAATGAATAAAACATAGAATAACCAGCCCGCCAGAAAAAGGGGCTGGTTATTCTGTCGTTGGAAATAAAAGTTAATATAGTGGTTTCCGTTATTCTATTAGGAGGATTAGATTTTTTTCTTCTTAAGTTAAAGGGCAAGATGACGGTAGAAGAAAAAGGCTAAAACAATAAATGAGTAAAGCAGATAATACATTGTTCACAAAATAGTCACTTATGAAGAGATTTCCCTTTTCGCTATAATAGCAAGGTACTTAAAAGAAGGGATGTAGGAAAATTTGCCGACAACTAAGAGAGAAAGTTTTTATTTTGGGCTAATCATGTGCTTGGGCATGGTCGTAGTCATGACGTTTTATAATTTATTGATAAATGGCTTGATTGGAATGGTACCCATTAAAGGTATACTTATACAACTTATGCTGGGTTTTATTATTGCTTTCTTACTGGAGCTATTTATTGTCGGTCCAGCGGCACAGAAAATTGCTTTTTCTTTGCCATATGACAAATCTAAAAAGATCTTTGTCATTCTATCTGTTTCATTTTTTATGGTAGTTGGAATGGTTCTTTTTATGTCTCTTTATGGATTAGGGACTGCTTATTTTTATAACGGCCTAGGCGAAGAATCATTATTTATAAGCTACTTTTCCCTTGTGTTTAAAAATTTAATTTTTGCTTTCCCTCTGCAGCTTATCATTATGGGACCTTTAGTTCGGTATATATTTGCTAAATTCTTTAAAGATCAAAGAATGATGGAATCAGGCAGTATAAGTTAGGGCTTAAAGTTTTGATTAGTATCTCAATCAATTACATCGACGCTAATATACAAAAAAGTCACAGTCGGAGAAATTGCAGAGATGCCTCTGGCAGAGTTTTTAACTTTGCCGATGGTGAAGAGAACTAGTTTGCAGTCATAGGGGAAAGTGAGTAAAAAACAACTCCTGTTTCTAAAACGTTTAGTCGGTTCCATTTGGGATCGGCTTTTTGATTCACAGTACTGGTATTTTTGATTTTTATAGGATGGATTTTAGGTTCTCCCTCACTTAACGGAACCCGCAGTCTTCGGACTCGGGTTTTTCCTTTTTTTAAATGCCAAAAATATTAAACTCCTTCATCCAAAGAATTCAAACTTTTTCAAAATGCCTGTTTGATAAAGTGGAATTACAGAGAACACAGATAGAAATCTCTGAACGCAAATTATGAAAGCGCTTATAAGTGTTTTCTATCAAGGGGGGGAGTTGCATGCAGGAGGTAGTGAAGGCCAAAGATGATGGCGCTGTCATTAGCAGGCCGGAAAAGAAGACCAAAGCAAAGTACAAATGGGATTATATAAAAAAGAATTACTTTTTGTACTTGCTGATCGCACCTGCTGTTATTCTGACAATCGTTTTTAAATATGTTCCGATGTACGGAGCCATCATTGCTTTTAAGGATTTCAGCACAATTAAAGGGATATGGGGCAGCGAATGGGTCGGCTTTAAACATTTTGAAGAGTTTTTGACCTCGCCTAATTTCGAAACAATCTTTATGAGCACACTTAAGCTCAGTTTATACGGGCTTTTGCTTGGGTTTCCCATTCCAATCATTCTTGCCTTAATGCTGAACCAGGTCAGAAGAGCAGCCATTAAGAAAAATATTCAGCTGTTTTTATATGCGCCAAACTTTATTTCTGTCGTTGTCATTGTTGGGATGCTGTTTATCTTTTTGGCTCCGACGGGTCCGATCAATCATTTTCTTGCGTTTTTAACCGGTAAGCCGGTCATGTTTATGTCTGATCCTGAATACTTCAGATCCATTTATATTATCTCTGGAATCTGGCAGGCTGCAGGATGGTCGTCCATTGTCTATGTTGCCGCTTTGGCGAACGTGGATCCTGAATTGCACCAGGCAGCGACGATTGATGGAGCAAACATTCTTCAGCGGATGATCCATATTGATCTGCCGGCTTTAAAGCCGCTTATGGCTATTATCTTTATTTTAGGTGCAGGCGGTATCATGGCGATTGGGTTTGAAAAAGCTTTTCTGATGCAGACAGCCATGAACTTGCCGACATCGGAGATTCTTCCGACCTACGTTTATAAAATTGGTTTGCAGGCAGGAGATTACGCTTATTCAACTGCAGTTGGCCTGTTCAACTCAGTCATCAACGTCATTTTGCTTATTGTCGTGAATTTTGTTGTCAAAAAACTGAATGAAGGAGAAGGACTTTATTAATCTGAGAGGAGGATTTATATGATTAAACACACAAGAATAGACCGGATCATCCTGTCTCTGAATGCTGTATTTCTTTGTCTGGCTGTCCTTGCCGTCCTGGTCCCGCTCGTTTATGTCGTCATCGCTTCATTCATGGATCCAAATGTTCTTCTGAATCAGGGTTTGTCGTTTAAAGTGTCTGATTGGAGCCTAGAGGGATATAAACGGATTCTATCCGATGATTCAATGGTTAGGGGATTTATAAATGCCATGCTTTACTCTGCAGGATTTGCCATTATTACCGTCGTTGTCTCCATATTTGCTGCTTTTCCTCTGGCGACTCAAGGGTTTGTCGGTAAAAACGCTTTTATGACATTCTTTCTTTTTACGATGTTTTTCAGCGGCGGATTAATTCCGACGTATCTGGTTGTCAAAGATCTCGGCATGTTAAATACGGTCTGGGCGATTTTGCTGCCGGGAGCAGTCAATGTGTGGAACATCATACTTGCCAGAACTTACTTTAAGGGGATACCGCATGAACTGCATGAAGCAGCTAAAGTGGACGGGGCTTCGGACTTGCTTATTTTCTTCAAAATCGTGATACCGCTTTCTAAACCGATTATTTTTGTTCTCGCGCTCTATGCGTTTGTCGGCCAATGGAATTCCTATTTCGATGCCATGATTTATCTTGAAGATCCTAAAATGCATCCATTGCAGCTTGTTTTACGATCCATCTTAATTCAGAACCAGGCTGAACCCGGCATGATCAGCGATCAATTGGCAATGGCAGAGCTTGCTAAGGTTTCAGAGATGATTAAATACTCGGCGATCGTGATCTCAAGCCTTCCGCTGATCATTATGTATCCATTCTTCCAGAAGTACTTTGAAAAAGGGGTTATGGTCGGTTCATTAAAATAACAAATGATACAGGGGGAAATGTAATGAAACATGTTAAGAGAGCTATAGGAACTGCCGCTATTGCAGCTGTTTTATTATCCGGCTGCACAAGCAAAAATGTCTCATCTTCAGAAGACTATGAACTAAAAGATGTCTCCTTCCCGCTTAAGGAAGAAGTTACGCTGAAATTTATCACGCAAAGCTCGCCGCTTGCGCCTAAAGATCCAAATGATAAACTCATTTATAAGAGACTGGAAGAAAAAACGGGTGTTCAAATCCAGTGGAAAAACTATACGAACGATGTGTTTGCGGAGAAGAGAAATCTGGCTATGGCAAGCGGTGATTTGCCGGATGCCATTATGGATGCAGGCTACGGCGACTATGACTTGCTGAAGCTTGCAAAAGATGGAGCGATTATTCCAGTTGAGGATTTAATTGAAAAACACATGCCGAATCTGAAAAAAGTGCTCGATTCTTCACCAGAATATAAAGCAATGATGACAGCTCCTGACGGTCATATCTATTCCTTCCCATGGATTGAAGAGCTTGGGACAGGCAAAGAGAATATTCATTCAGTTGATGATTTTCCGTGGATTAATGTGGAGTGGCTCAATAAGCTGGGCTTAAAAATGCCGTCAAATACAGAAGAGCTAAAGAACGTATTAGTTGCCTTTAAGACTCAGGATCCAAACGGAAACGGAAAAGCGGACGAAATTCCAATGTCCTTCATCATTAATCATGGCGGTGAAGATCCTGCCTTCTTATTCGGAGCATTCGGCCTTGGAGATAACTGGGATCATACAGTTGTAAGCAATGAAGGCAAAGTGATCCTGACAGCAGCTGAGGAAGGGTATAAAGATGCCATCATGTACTTCAGCGATCTTTATAAGGAAGGCTTAATTGATGTAGAAGCGTTTGAACACGACTGGAACACGTATCTTGCAAAAGGAAAAGATGAACGGTACGGCATGTACTTTACCTGGGACAAAGCAAACATTACCGGCATGAATGACAAATATGACCTTATGTCTCCAGTAGCTGGACCGGATGGAAATGTAAACGTTGCCAGAACAAATGGAATGGGCTTTGACAGAGGGAGAATGGTCATTACAAGTTCAAATAAAAATCTTGAGCTTACCGCTAAATGGATTGACCAGCTGTATGATCCGCTGCAGTCTGTTCAGAACAACTGGGGAACATACGGAGATGACAAACAGCAAAACATCTTTGAATATGACGAATCTGCAAATATGCTGAAGCATCTGCCGCTTGAAGGAGCTGCACCAGTTGAAGTTCGTCAAAAAACAAGTGTTAACGGACCTCTTGCAATTTTAGATGAATACTATGGATCCGTTACCACGAAGCCGGATGATGCTGCTTGGAGACTGGACTTGATGAAAGATGTTATGGTTCCTCATATGAAAGCTGAAAATACGTATCCAAAAGTCTTCTTCTCTATTGAAGAGCTGGATAAGCTATCATCCATTGAAACGGATCTATTTGCTTACATTAACAGAAAGCGCGCTGAATGGATGACAAACGGAAAAGCGGAAGCAGAATGGAAGGAATATTTAGCTGAACTTGACCGTTTAGGACTTCAGGAGTGGCTTGAAATCAAACAGACAGGCTATGACCGCAATCAGCAATAAACAATAAACAATAAACATTAAACATTAAACATTAAACTAAAGAGGCTGTTGTTCTTTTCTGCAGTCTCTTAATCTATGGAAAAGGAGTTTTTTTCGTGAAACCGATTTTAACAGAAAAATATCGTCCCCATTTTCACTTTTCGCCACTCGGAAAATGGCTGAATGATCCTAACGGAATGGTGTTTTTTAACGGTGAGTATCATCTGTTCTACCAGCATCATCCCTTTAGTACAATCTGGGGTCCGATGCATTGGGGCCATGCGGTCAGCAAGGATTTAATTCACTGGGAGCATCTTCCTGTCGCGCTGCATCCTGATGAACATGGAGCCATTTTCTCAGGAAGCGCAGTCGTCGACTGGGATAATACGACCGGTTTCTTCGACGATCAGCCTGGGCTGGTTGCGATCTATACAAGCCATGATTCGTATCCTGACTCAGAAAGGCCGCGTCAGCGCCAATGCATCGCATACAGCAAGGATAACGGGAGATCATGGACAAAGTACAGCGGCAATCCGGTCCTTATTGACGAAACAAAAACAGATTACCGTGATCCTAAAGTTTTCTGGCACTCTGAAACCAAGCACTGGATAATGGTTCTTGCTACAGGCCAGAGCGTGACGATTTACAAGTCTATCAATTTAATTAACTGGCAGTTTGCAAGTGAGTTTGGAGAAGGCTCTCATGCCGGGTTCTGGGAATGTCCTGATCTGTTCCCCCTTAAGGTTGATGGAGACAAGGTGAAATGGGTGATGCTTGTCAGCCTGGGGGATACCGGCGAACATGCAGAAGGCTCTTGGACTCAGTATTTTATAGGAGATTTCGATGGAGAGACCTTTATTAATGATCATGACAAAGAGACCGTTCTCTGGCTGGACTACGGAAGGGACAACTACGCTGGAGTCAGCTGGTCTGACATGCCATCAAGTGACGGCAGAAGAATTTATATCGGGTGGATGAGCAATTGGCGCTATGCCAATCAAGTTCCTACAAAAGAGTGGCGGGGTGTCATGACGATCCCGAGGGAATTATCCCTAGCCTCAAGTGCGGATGGAGTCCGCATTATTCAAAAACCTGTTTCAGAAGCAAGAGTGCTGAGAAAGAGGAGCAATACTTTTAAGGATAAGCTTTTAACACCGGATCAGCCGCTTTCCATTCCTTTGGAGAGCACATTGCTTGAACTAAATCTGGAAGTTGAATTTCAGGACGCTTCCATTGCTGAACTGACGATTCAGCATTCTGATTCAGAAAAAACGGTCATCCGTTATGATGCAGAAGCGGAAATCCTGTCAGCAGACAGAACACTTTCAGGTGAATCTGACTTTTCATCTTCATTCCCTGCGGTGCAGGCTGCACCCTTAAAGATGAAGAAAAACGGCGTTCGTTTGCAGTTGCTTTTAGATGCCTCTTCCATTGAACTTTTCGGCAATGACGGTGAATGCGCCATTACGAGCCTTGTGTTCCCTTCATCTGAAAAGAGCGAATTGCACCTGGCCGCTTCAGGTGGAAGCATAAAAGTAAAATCATTTGAGCTGCATGAGCTGTCTTCCATTTGGAACAAGGAAGGGTGAAAGCAAGGTGGGTTCGTCTGTTATTTGCATCGGGGAATTGCTGATTGATTTTTTCTGCACGGAAACAGATATTAATTTAATGGAAGGAAAGAAGTTTGAAAAACAAGCGGGAGGAGCTCCTGCCAATGTTTGTGCGGCTATAGCTAAATTAGGAGGCAAGGCTTCCTTCTGCGGAAAAGTGGGAAACGACCCTTTTGGTTCTTTTCTGAAGAAAACGCTTGATGAAGCGGGCGTTGATACGTCTATGGTTGTATTTGATCCTGTACACAAAACATCGCTTGCCTTTGTATCGCTTCAGGCGGATGGAGAGAGAGATTTCCTTTTTAACAGAGGGGCTGATGCTTTTTTATCTGAGCAGGATATTGATGAGGAAAAAATAAAACAAGCGGGCATTCTTCATTTTGGATCAGCAACAGCACTGCTGGAAGACCCGTTTCGAACGCTTTATTTTGACATGATGAAAAAAGCAAAGAACGAAGGGAAATTCATTTCCTTTGATCCGAATTTCAGAAACGATCTGTGGAAAGCAAACACAGAAGAGTTTATCAGCTTGGCAAAAATGGCAATGGGGCTGGCTGATTTTATTAAAATGAGTGCGGACGAACTTGAACTGATTTCAGGAGTGAATGGTGTCACTGCAGGACTCGATGCTCTTCAGGAAACCTGCGAAGGACTGATTGCCGTCACATTAGGGAGCGCCGGGACCATCGTTTCAAATGGAAGAGAGAAGAAGGCTGTCCCAAGCATCTGCGTCAAATCAATTGATTCAACAGGTGCCGGTGATGCATTTGTAGGCGCATTATTATATCAGATCGCACATTCAGAGAATCCGAAGATGGCTGCAGCTAATATGGATTTGGTCACAAAGATGGTTTCCTTCAGCAATCGGATTGGAGCGATCGTCTGTACAAAAGTAGGTGCGGTATCTGCCATGCCTTCTTTGAAAATAGTAAATCAAGAAGTCGTCATCAGCTGACATATTGTTTTTAAAGGGATTGTTGAAAGTTACTCTTCAATCCCTTCTTTTTTTAGAAGTGAATGAAAGCGCTTTATTATAACTGGAAGGAGTTATATAGATGAAAAAAATGACTTTGGTTAAACTGGCGGCCGCTGCTGCCCTGCTCTTTTCAGTATTTTCTTTGGAGGGATTCAGAGGAGAAGCCGATGAACATAAAACGGCGATATTCGGCTACACCGCTTTGTCGGGAAGCTGGAATAAGGAAACGGATGGCTCTCTTAAAGGGGTTGCAGCTAAAAATAAATCTGCACTTATTCTATCAATTTCAGAAACAGGCAGCTATCTGGTCTATGAAGCAACGATAAAACTCGCTAAGAACAGCGCAGGGTCACTCGTCTTCCGCGCAAATCAGACAGGCACAGAAGGATATAAAGTAAGTCTGGATTCCAAACGGGACCGCGTTTTTCTTTCTGCACTGGATGAGGACCGTATTCTGAAAAGTGTTCCGTTCAAAGTGAAAGCGAATGCTGAGACAAGAGTGAAAATAACGTCAGATGGTCCGTCCATTAGCGTATTTGTGGATGAAAAAAAGGTAATGGACCTTAAGGATTTCAGTCATTCTAAAGGATTTACAGGCTTTCATGCGGAGGGCGGAAAGCTTGTCTTCAGCAAGGTTCAAATGAGTGAAGTGCGGACGAATTTAACAGGGTTAAAAACAAAAACCGGCAAATGGCAGGCAGGTTTTGAAGGGTTAGAGGCTACCCCTGAGCAAGGAGAGAATATCTATTCCATTTCCACGACTTCTTCTGCTGATTTCACCTTTGAATCGGATCTTCTCCTAAAAGACAAAACTGCAACCGGCTCCTTGTTATTCCGGTCTGATAAAGCAGGATTAAAGGCATACCAAGTAAAGGCTGATGCAAGAAAAGACATTTTGCAGCTGAAGGATGTCAATCAGAACAGAGTTCTTTCGGAAGCAAAGATGCCGATTGAACCCGGAATCCTTTACCGCATAAAGGTAAAAGCGGAAGGTTCTTCTTTGCAGGTCTTCTGGCAGAATGGAGGGATGCCAGTTTTGAAGGCAGATGACGACACCTACACAAGAGGGCTTTTTGGCTTACATGCAAGCGGAGATGCCGTTTTTCAAAACATTCAAGTGAGTGATTTGCAGTCCAATTTAGAAGGGTGGCAATCCATTAATGGTGAGTGGACTCCGCATCTTGACGGGACGATGGGGCAGAGCCCTGCAGAACAAAATACTTACCGGATGGCAGAAACAACGGGAGCTGATTTCGTCTTAGAAGGAGATGTAAAGGTAGATGATGAAGATGAAGCTCCTTTTGGTACGGCAGGACTTGTATTCAGAGGAAATGGAGATGGCAGGGAAGGATATATGCTAACTCTGGATCCCAATCTGAACAGGATCCGTCTCCTTGATTTGAAAGGAGATCGTACTATGGGAATGGCTGAGCGGAAGATAGAAACAGGCAAAACCTATCATTTTGAAATTCATGCTGATGGAAATGATATGAAAATCTATTTCGATGGATATGCCGATCCGGTGATTTCTGTAAAAGACTCAGCCTACTCAAGCGGAAAATTCGGATTGAATGTCGATAATGGAACCGCGTATTTTCAGCATGTCTACGCCACTCCATTTGACGACTATTATTCTGAGCTATACCGGCCGCAGTATCATTTTACGCAGGCAAGAGGCTATGCAAGTGACCCGAACGGCTTAGTTTATTATGAAGGGGAATATCACCTTTTCCATCAGGACGGCGGAAAATGGGCACATGCGGTAAGCACGGATCTTGTCCACTGGAAGAGGCTGCCGATCGCGATTCCATGGAATGAGATGGGACATGCATGGTCAGGTTCTGCTGTCGTTGATAAAACCAATGCGTCCGGATTATTTAACGAGGAAGGATCGGGGCTGATTGCCTTTTACACATCGTTTAATCCTGAAAAGCACAATGGCGATCAGAAAATCGGCGTTGCTTACAGCAAAGATAAGGGGCGTACATGGGAATTTTATGATGGCAACCCGATCATACCGAATATCGGTGAATTTTATGGCGGCCAGGGCTGGGACTTCAGGGATCCGAAAGTCGTTTGGGATGAGGATCATAAGCAATGGGTCATGGTCATATCCGGGGGAGATCACATCCGTTTCTTTACCTCTCAAAATCTCCTTGACTGGGAAATGATTGAATCATTTGGGTACGGGGATTTCGTCAGAGGGGGAGTGTGGGAATGCCCTGACTTCTTCCAGCTGCCGGTTGACGGAGATCCAAACAAGAAAAAATGGGTTCTATCCATCAGTACTGGAGCGAATCCTAAAACCGGCGGATCAGATTCAGAATACTTTGTGGGGACATTTGACGGAAATCGTTTCGTCAGCGATCACCCTGCAGGCACTGTGCTGAAAAATGAGTTTGGCAAAGAAATGTATGCAGCGATGTCTTTTTCGGACATTCCAGACGAAGACGGACGCAGAATTTCATTAGGATGGATGAGCAACTGGGATTATCCATTCAGTTTTCCCACCTCACCATGGAAAGGGCAAATGTCCATTCCGCGGGAGCTTACATTGAAGACTGTTCCTGGTGAAGGAATCAGACTGTACCAGGAGCCGATTGAAGAACTGGAGAAGCTAAGAGGATCAGCTTCATCATGGAGCAGCAAAACAGTAAAGCCAGGAGATGCCAATCTGATGGCAAACGAAAAAGGTACATCCTATGAAATTGCTGCAGAAGTTGAACTGCCTGAAAACAGCCAGGCAGAATTTGGATTCAGGCTAAGGGAATCTGACTCTCAGAAAACCGTTGTGGGCTATAAGGCAGCAGAGGCTAAGATATTCTTTGACAGGTCTGAATCAGGAGACATCAGTTTTTCTGACAAGTTTTCCACTTATCATGAAATAAATGCAGCACAAAAAAACAACCGAGTGAAAATGCGTATTTTTGTAGACGAATCTTCTATTGAGGTATTCGGCAATGATGGCCAGGCAGTCTTCTCGAATGTTGTGTTTCCTGACGGGGCAAGCGATGGCATGAGCTTTTATACAAAAGGCGGTAATGTGAAAATCGTTTCCCTCGATGTTTATCCATTAAAAGGAGTCTGGAAGGATGAAGGTGCAGCTCCTTCTGAAATGTTCATGGACCATGAAAAGCTTGTTCTCCCACTCGGCGGAACGCACAAGCTTTCGGCAGCTATCCTTCCGGCAGCAGACAAGCATAAAAAAATAAGATGGCAATCAAGTAATCCAGATGCAGCCGAAGTTAAGAAACTGGATGAACGCAGTGCAGAAGTCAGGATGACAGGGCACGGCAGAAGCATCATTACTGCTACTTCAAATAATGGAAAGCTTATCGGCAGAACAATCGTTGACAGCAAGGCGGCCTTTAAGATTGCTGATAAGACAGCCGGTAAAATCCTTACACCTGAAGGGAATTCAAATGGTTCTAAAGCAAGACTTCAGACAGACGGGGAGCAAACGTGGAAGATTGATGGGGTTTCCCCTGGAGCATATAAAGTTCACGCAGGTGACAGCAAGTTCGTACTGGATGCATCCGGAATCACTCCCGGAGACGATGTGCAAGTTTGGGAGTATCTGGGCTACGGCAACCAGCAATGGAGAATAACCGATCACTGGGATGGAACGTATCGTTTCAGTGCTGTTAACAGCGGCAAAGTTCTGGGAGTTAAGAATAACCGGCCAGAGGATGGTACACTTGTGGAAATACAAGAATTAGGGGAAGGGGAGTTTCAGGAATGGAAGCTAATTGATGCTTCAGATACCCCATGATGAAAGTTTTTTCAGACACTCAGATTTACTGGGTGTCTATTTTTTCTAAGTATTGTCTCATTCCAATCTGCAAACCGTTTTCTCATGCTATAAGTCTAGTTTTAATAGCCATATTAATCATTTACTTTTATGGAGGGAAATGCAGCTGAATAAAATGAAAACTCTGCTTCCTGCAGCACTCAGCCTGACTCGCCTGATTGTGTGGTTCTGCCAGAGAGGATCGGATGTTATTTTAAAGAAAAACCAGTGGAGATACCAGAGCCGGAATCCTACAGCGGGGGAATTCTGTTCACAAACGGAAGAAGAGAAAAAAGCAGAAGGTGAAGCAAGTAGAGTAGGAAAAAGTATATGGAGCGGACGGCGGAAATTTCTTGAACGGAGCGAAGGAAAACCTCACAAGCCAAGTCATGTCCTTGATAAAAATATCCTGTAGCGTTTTGGAAGTTGGGGTGAGAAAGAAGGCGAATTGAGGATTCCGCATGATATAGCGGTGGATCAGAGTGGAAATTGTATGTCGTAGATTTTGAGAATAAGAGGCTGCAGGAATTTAAACTGAAAAAAAGGTGCCGGTTTTGGCACCTTTTTTTGTTATTAAGCCGCTGTTTCTGAATCAGTCTGATAATCCCTGCCTGTTCTCTCAACCTTATTCCAATTCTGATTAAAGAAATAGGCAATGCTGCCGTACATAATGAATATCATCGTGGCGAGCCGGTAGATCAGTACGTCAAAAAGAATCGCCACCAGCAATTTCGGAATTTCTCTCTTTTTAAAAGAAATGCCATAATGTCTGCTCATTCGAACGGCAGCTAGATCATATATCAAACCGAATATCAGTATGTAAATGAAAAAAAACAACAAGTAGTCCATATAGGAAGATGGGGGATGAATCATTCCGTTTACAACAATTAATCCAGTCATTACATAAGCTGCAATGGTTCCCGCCAGAAAGGATTCGATCAAATAAAAGAATGAAACAGGTTTCTTAAACAGGGTTTTCCCCAGAAATCCCCTGAAATGTATGACGCAATCGATAAAGGCTTTTTGCCAGCGGATCCGCTGCTTAAATAAATCCTTCCAATTTTCCGGAAGCTCCGTATAGCAGACCGCTTCAGGTATGAAGATAATTTTCTTCTTTTTATGATTGGAAATATGTCTATGGATACGCAAGGTAATATCAATATCCTCTCCTATCGTCGTTCTGAATCCTCCGACTTCGATCAGCACTTGCTTTTTAAAAATACCAAAAGCACCTGAAATGATCGCTAAAGCATGGAAGCGGGCAAGCGACATTTTGGTAATATAAAAGGCTTTAAGAAAGTCGAGAGCTTGAACGCTGACAAGAAGATTTGCACGAAGCAGAGATAAAGATTTCAACGGTTCAGCAGTTTTCGTCTGAAGCACATGAACCATTCCCCCTGCAGCAACAACGTTCTCATCCTCAAAAGCATCATTCACCACAGGAAGCGCCTTATCTGTCAAAATCGTGTCTGCATCAAGAGTAATCACCAGCTCTTTTTGTGCAAGCTCAATTCCGGCGTTTAAAGAGTCTGCCTTTCCCCCATTCACTTTATCTATTACATAAATATTCGGGTAAAGCTCAGATTGATAAAATCCCAGAATCTTTTGGTGGGCTATTTTTCTAAGCGGCTGCTTAGAGCTTGGCTTCAGCTGCAGGAATTGATTCATCAGAAGCATAGTGTCATCAGTAGACCCATCATTAATGTAAATGACATCGTACTCTGAGTAGGACAGAGATTTCATACTGAAAATAGAAGTGTCAATAATTCCCTGTTCATTGTAGCAGGGAATTAAAATGCTGATGCCCTTATCCTCTTTTGCAGGAAACTTTAACTTCTCAGTCTGCCTTTTGAACCAAGGCAAACTATGAATCAGATGAATCACTGGAAATACGATACATAAAGAAAAGAGCAATAAACTGTAAAAATCCAAAAAAACACTCCTTCGTTAAAAAAGAAAAGATATCATATATGTTCTTGGAGAATGTTTTTTTGTGAGGGTAATTGTAAGAAGGGTAATAGACTTGATTGATTTATCGATAGGAAACTTTAGTATAAACCTTCGCAGATAGGGGTGATTAATGCCTTCATATAAGAGACATCCCTCTAAAAGCATGTAGATGTATAAAGAAAGCTTAATACTTTGATCCGTATAACGTTTTTGTGCCATAAACTCTTCAATTAGTAAGCTGAATAACAGCAGTTTAATATTTTTTAGATACCTCTATAGATTACTTCATAACCATTAGTCCACTCGGAAGTGCATTTTAAAAATATCAACAGTACGCTGCATTTGAGAAATCACGTTAGGAGTCAATTGGGAATGTAACTGAGTATACATTTTTGAATCATATTGAAGAATCATTTAAAAAATGGTCTAATCACGCTGCTAAATTACTAGAAATCATCCAGGATTTCGTTTTCGTTTTGATAAATAGGTATTTTGTCATTAATGTCATTTCCTTTTATTAGGAAAGGCACGCATAGCGACACTAATCATTGTAGCGCTTGTAATTTAAGTCAGGTATTTCTTTGAGCTATTAAACTAATGCAATAAAAGTGAGAGGATAACCGCAAGGTAATATAATTGTTAATTGTTTACAGATATTGAACTCACAGAGATAAAATATAAATTTGAGCTTTTATGAAATCAATCCCATATGTAACTAGATTGCATAGGTATTCATAAATTAAAAAATACGTTTTTTTCTATAGTTAAGTATCGGAAGAGGATGAGAACTAGAGAAAGAATAAGAAGAGATACATGGCTGATGAACTATAATGACTATTTTTTAGAAAATTAAGAAAATAGATATATTTATCCATTTATTAGCAGATTACATGCTGTTTATAATAAAGGAGAAATTCCACTTAATAAACTCATTGGAAAAAGAAAGTGTTTCATCCTTCATCAAAAGATATACCACAAATGGAATCAACAAATCCTTCTCCCCTCATCATGATTATACAAATACTGCTGGAAAAACATCACTTAAAGAAAAAACCACACTTCAAATCACAAAGATTTACTTCTGCTATCACGAATGATAAGTCTAGTCCTAATCATCCTATCTTAATAAAGCCAATGGAAAAAGTATGTATTGAAAAATGAATATGTCAGGGGTGTATACCTTAATGCGAAGAACTGGGGACTTAAAACTAATCCAAGAGATAAACCGTTCTATTATCTTAGATATGATTCGAAAACAAGCCCCTATTTCTAGAAGCGAAATTGCGAAACGGATTAATATTAGTCCTACTACAGTTACATCAGCTGTTAATGAATTGATGAATGAAGGTTTCGTCCGTGAAGATGGAATTGGTGTATCAAATGGGGGCAGAAAACCAGTGCTGCTGCGCTTTGATCCTAATAGTCATTTTATAATTGGTGTCTCCATTACTAATTCATTTATAAAGATTACGGAAATGAACTTAGAGGCTGAAATACGCCGAAAGGAAATCTATTCAACCAATCTTCTGTTCGGACAATCGGTCATTGAACATGTATTGGAACTGATCAGGCAGTTTCTTGAAAAAACAGAGTATATGAATAGATGTGTCGGTATTACTATTATTACTCCAGGGATTGTTGATGCCAAGAAAGGGATCATTTCTTATAATACAAAATTGGATCTGCGTGATGTTCCTTTAAAACAATTAGTTGAGCAGCAATTTGGTTTACGGACTTATTTAGAAAATGATACGAATGCTTTCGTTTTAGCAGAGAAACATTTTGGGCCTTATGATCAGTTTAAAGATTTGCTTTATATTACAGTTGGTGACGGTCTAGGATCAGGACTTATGATTAACGGCTCAATTTACCGGGGACATAAAGGCAGTTCTGGAGAATTGGGTCATACAACGGTTGACCGCGGAAGCGGAGTGAGATGTGAGTGTGGGAATGTTGGCTGCCTTGAGAGCTATGTACGCTGGCCGGCTATTTATTCGAAAATCTTATCCGCGATTATGACAAGGGGACAGTCTACGAAGATTCAAGAACTTGTGCCTGATGATATTAGCCAAATTACTCCAGCTATTTTTATCAAAGCTTTAAATATGGGGGACGAGCTATGTCTGAAAATTTTAGAGGAAGTCGTTTCGTATTTAGCTGCAGGAGTCATTAATTATATCCATTTATTTAATCCGGAAGTCATTATTCTTGGCGGTGAGATTGTTCAAGGTAATCCAATCTTTTTAGAGGCGATCCAACAGCATGTTTCAAAGCATGTCATTCCGGTTTTAAGAGAAGACATAACGATTCGTCCAACGACTCTTGGTACAGAATTTGAAATGTTGGGCGCCGCTGCTGTTCTATTGCAAGAAAAATTTCAATCGCCTGTAATCTAGCACACTGTGAAAAATCTGAATATTTAAATTAAGGTGGGGTTTATATGCTGAAGGGAATTAACCAATGGTGTTACCCAGAAGGGACGTCATTAGAGAAGGTTTTTGAATATAGTTCCAATGCTGGATTTGATGCGGTGGAGCTGAATGTTTATGAGAAAAATGGGATTGG
Source organism: Metabacillus hrfriensis (assembly GCF_030127205.1). Classification (NCBI taxonomy): domain Bacteria; kingdom Bacillati; phylum Bacillota; class Bacilli; order Caryophanales; family Bacillaceae; genus Metabacillus; species Metabacillus hrfriensis. The sequence continues at coordinate 4,112,232 of NZ_CP126116.1, read as the reverse complement.
CTTAACATTAGATACAACCGCTAGGGAAGCAGAAATGATTGTAAAGCTGGCAGAAAAGCAAGGTCTAAAACTTCCGAGCTTATCGACAGCTCTCCTGTGGAAAGCACCTCTTTCATCACCGGATGAAAGGATTCGGGAGCACGGAAGGAACATTGTAAAGAAGCAATTAGAGCTGGCCAGTGTTATGGGGATCGATACGATTTTAGTTGTTCCAGGACTCGTGAATGCAGAAACATCCTATGAAGCCTGTTATGAACTTAGTCAAAATGAGCTGCGGAACCTGTCAGCTGTTGCAGAAACGAAGGAGGTACATATTGGTGTTGAAAATGTTTGGAACCGCTTTTTATTGTCACCGCTTGAAATGGCCCGTTACATCGATGAGATTGATTCAGACTATGTAGGTGCCTATTTTGATGTCGGGAACGTCCTGCAATTCGGATATCCTGAACAATGGATCCGAATACTCAAGGACCGTATACGTAAAGTACACGTCAAAGATTTCTCAACACAAGTGGGGAATATTACAGGATTTGTACCGCTTTTATCTGGAGATGTGAATTGGACCTCGGTAATGGAAGCACTTCGCGAGATTGGCTATCATGACGTGATTACAGCTGAATTAACGCCTTATCATATTTCCCCAAATGAATTAGCAAACGATACGGCGCGTCATATGGATGTTATTTTAGCAAGCGGAACAGCTGCACAAAAAGTATAGGGGGAGAAAAAAATGGCAAACGTAAAAGTTGGATTTATTGGAGTTGGCGGAATTGCTTCCGTCCACTTGAAAAATATCAGCAGTATTGAACATGCAACAATCACTGCAGTCTGTGATATTTCTGCCGAACGGGTTAAGCAAGCAGGAGATCAATATAGAGCAAATGGCTACACCAATGTAGATGAGATGCTTGATAACGAATCACTTGATGCACTTTTTATTTGTGTACCGCCTTTTGCACACGGAGATATTGAAGAAAAAGCTGCTGCACGCGGTATTCATATGATGGTTGAAAAACCATTGGGACTTGATTTGGAAATTGTTGCAGCAAAGGCCAAAGTTATCGAGGAAGCAGGAATTATTTGTTCAACCGGTTATTGCCTGCGCTATTTGGATACAGTCTCAAAGGCAAAAGATTATTTACGGGGTAAAGAAATTGCAATGGTTCGAGGGCATTATATTACATCATTTGTTCAAACCCCTTGGTATCGTCTGATGAATAAGTCAGGAGGACAATTAGTGGAGCAGTCTACACACACACTTGATTTAATCCGTTATTTAGCAGGTGATGTGACCACTGTATATGCAAATATGGCATTGCAGCTGATGGGAGATATTCCAGATATCGATATACCGGATGTAACATCTGTAAGCATGACGTTAGAGTCAGGTGCGATTGGACACCTAGCCAGTTCCTTTACACAAGCAGATCATTATACCGGCATTGAACTATTAGGGCGTGACTTTAGAGTAGTGCTGGATAATTCAACATTACACATCATTGATAAAGAAAAAACGATTTCATATAAATCAAGCCACGATTTTTATGGAGAGCAGGATCGAGCTTTTATTGATGCGGTGCGCCTAAACAATCAAGAGTTAGTGTTGGCCCCGTACGGAGAAGCGGCGAAAACGTTAGCTGTCACTTTGGCTGCGAATGCATCCAGTAAAACAGGCAAGGCTATTCATTTATCAGAATTTATGTCAGCTTCTTCCGTGTGTTAACCAATAAAATGAGAAATGAGGTGGAATGATGAGGAGAGTGGCTGTGGTTGGTACAGGTACAATGGGGACTTTGCATTTGGAAGCTTGGAAAAATGCTGGAAGCTGTGAAGCTGTTGCTGTTATCGGACGGACTGAACAAAACATCATTCAGCTTGCTGAACAATTTAATGTAAAAGGTTTCCATCATTTACAAACAGCACTTGAACAGCTGCCTATTGATATTGTTGACGTTTGTGTTCCAACGCACCTTCACGAGGAAGTCATTGAGATCGCGGCGCAAGCTGGAAAAGCGGTCATATGTGAAAAGCCATTAGCGGCTGATGCGAAAACGGCAAGAAGAATTGTGGATCTATGTGAAAAATACGATGTACCTCTATTCGTTGGACATGTCCTGCGATTCTCTCCTGAATACAAAGCAGCAAGACAACAAGTCATAAATGGAGCAATTGGAAAGCCTGGTGTGATGAGATTAACAAGGGGCTGTCCATATCCAAAAGGCCGTGATGAATGGTATCGGGATGAATCCAAGAGCGGTGGCGTTCTATTAGATTTAGGCATTCATGATTTTGATTGGCTCCTTTGGACATTCGGTGAGGTTGAACGTGTAATGGCGAAAAGGATCAAACGAGAAAACCTTGAATATGCTCTTGTCACATTACGTTTTGCTTCAGGCGCAATTGCCCATGTGACCTTATCCTGGGGTATTACTAAATTTTCAGCTTCCTTTGAGCTTGCTGGAAGCGAAGGAATGATTACGTATAAAAGTTCTGATCAAGACCCTGTTGTAGTAGAACTTTTTCACGAGATTGACAGAAAGCAAGAAAGAGTTGCGGTTCCGAGCTATCTTGTTGAACGTACACCTCTGGAAGATCAGCTTCAGCATTTCGCAGATTGTCTTGAAAATATGAGAAGTGCCATTGTAACTGCAGCAGATGCCGTTAAAGTGATTGAAGTGGCAGAAGCTGCATTAGAATCAGTGAAAATTGGCCAGCCAATCCAGCTCAAGAAAGGGGGAGTGTTGAAATGAAAGTAGGTATCATCAGTTTCGCCCATATGCATGCCGTGAGTTATGCCGAACATTTAACTGAACATGCAGATGTCGAACTGACAGCGATTTGGGATGAGGATATTGAAAGAGGAAGCATGATGGCTGAACGTTTTAACTGCCAGTACTATTCCAATCTCACCAGCTTCCTCCAAACAGATCTTATAGCCGTTGTCATTTGTTCAGAAAACGCGAACCATAAAAAACATGTAATGGAAGCAGCGAAGGCTAAAAAACATATTTTATGTGAAAAACCAATTTCAACAGAAGTCAAGGATGCACAAGAAATGATCGGCATATGCAAAGATCAAGGCGTGATCCTGCAAGTGGCCTTTCCCGTACGTTTTGTTCCTGCTGTCAAAAAGGTAAGAGAAGTGATTCGAAGCGGAGGACTGGGAGAAATTGTAGCAATTGATGCAACAAATCATGGACAAATGCCCGGGGGATGGTTTGTTCAAAAGGATCTATCAGGCGGAGGAGCTGCTGTCGACCATATTGTTCATGTTATGGATCTTATCAGATGGATATTAGACGAAGAAGTGAAAAAAGTGTATGCCGAACTTGATACCCGTTTTTATAATATCGATGTCGAGGATTGCGGAATTGTCACATTAGAACTAGAGTCCGGTACGATTGTGACGATTGATCCAAGCTGGTCACGTCCCAAAACATTCCCTACATGGGGAGATGTAACGATGGAAATTGTCGGAACGAAAGGGACAATCTCACTCGATGCCTTTAAACAGCATCTTGTGTTATTTAATGACCAACAGAAAAAGGTGCAGCATATTGGATGGGGAGACGATATGGATTCAGGACTTGTAAATGACTTCATTGATTGTGTACAAAGGATGCGGACTCCATCGATTTCAGGAGAAGACGGTCTTCGTACATTAGAGGTGGTTCAAGCCGCTTACCAATCTGCAAAGGAAAAATCAGCAATCACATTAATAAGAGAATAGGGGGATCAACATGAAAAAGTCTTATGCGTACTTATTAAGTATCATATTGGTATTTGGAGTATTTTTAGCTGGCTGCAGCAGCAATGAAAAATCTTCAGGTGATGAAAAAGTAACCTTAAATGTTGCTCTCTGGGACGAAAATGTGAGTGAAGTAGTGGATAAATCAGTTGCATTATTCGAGAAAGAACATCCAAATGTAAAAGTGAACATTACCTATACACCTTTTGCTGATTATTGGGCAAAGTTAAAAACGAGTGCAGCGGGCGGCAGCGGACCAGATATTTTTTGGATGAATGGACCAAACTTTCATCAATATGCTTCAAACGGTTTGATTAAAGATCTGCAGCCTCTTATTGAAAAAGACAAGATTGATACAAGTGTTTATACACCGGCATTAGTGGACTTATATACGTATGAAGATCATTTATATGGAATGCCTTACTTTTTAGACTCAGTAGCTCTTTACTATAACAAAAAAATGTTTGATGATGCAGGTCTTCCGTATCCTGATGAAACATGGACGTGGGAGACAATTGAAGAAGTAGGAGAAAAATTAACGGACAAAGATAAGAAAATCTATGGGTATATTGCTTCAAATCTCAGTCAGCAAGGCTACTACAACTTAATTCACCAGGCTGGCGGTTATGTTATTAACGAGGATAAAACAAAATCTGGATATAACCTGCCAGAAACAAAAGAAGCATTTGAATTCACGAAAAGGTTAATGGATAAAGGGATTTCACCTTCCGCAAAAACGCAGGTTGAAACAAAAGGCGATCAGATTTTTGGTTCAGGTAAAGCAGCCATGGCACCGGCCATATCTGTTATCGCTCCAACCTATTATGAGATGCTGGGGGAAGATCTTGGCATAGCGCCTCTGCCTAAAGGCAAACAAAAAGCAACAATTGTTCATGGCTTAAGCTGGTCAATGAATGACAAGACAAAACACGAAGACTTAGCTTGGGAACTATTAAAAAAGCTTTCTGGTAAAGAAGCAGGTCAATACATGGGTGAATCTGGTTTTTCCATTCCGGCTTATCAGGAGGCAGAATCCCTATGGGTAGAATCAATCCCTTCAATCAACCTTAAAGTATTTACAGATTCCTTAGAATTTGGAGTTCCTTATCCAATTTCAAAGGATACAGAAAAATGGCAAAATGTTGAGGTTAAAGAATTTAAGGAAGCCTTCTTAGGAAAAAAATCAATTGATGAAGCAGCGGAAACTGTACAAAAAGAAATGGATGACATTCTTAAAAACGAAAAGTAAAACATAGAAACGAAAGGTAATAGAATGCTGTATTCTATTACCTTTCCTTGAAAGGAGAGTTTAGCTTGAATAACTATCCTAAAGCATTAAAGATTGAAAGAAAAGAAGCAGTTGTTATCAAAGCGGAAAAAAAGAAGTTAAATAAGGAAGCGATTGGCGCATATCTGTTTATCGCTCCAGTTGTCCTTGGTCTTTTTATTTTTTATATGGTACCAGCAGCTGCTTCATTTTATTTATCCTTTACAGAATGGGATGGGTTAACAGCACCAGTTTTCAATGGCTTTGAGAATATGATGAATTTAATGAAGGACGAAACGTTTATTCGTTCCATGAAAAACACGGTGATCTTTACTTTCCTTTCTGTTCCGCTCTCTATCATCTTAGCGATTCTTGTAGCTGTGCTGCTGAACCAAAAAATAAAAGGCATGGTTATTTACAGGACACTCTATTTCTTACCTGTTGTCACTATGCCTGTTGCCGTGGGTATGGTTTGGAAATGGCTGTATAACTCAGAATTCGGGTTAATAAATTATGTGCTCGGAATCTTTCATCTCCCTCAGCCTGAATGGCTGTTTGATGAAAAAATTGCACTAATCTCTATTATTTTAGTAAGTGTATGGATGAGCATCGGGAACAATATCGTGCTTTTACTTGCAGGGCTTCAAGGGATAGGCGCCTCTTATTACGAAGCAGCCAAGCTGGATGGTGCATCAAGAATAAGTCAATTCTTTCATATAACGGTTCCTTTATTGACGCCAAGCATTTTTTTCGTCTTCGTCATGTCTATGATCAGCGCCCTGCAGATGTTTGATTTAATCTTCATCATGGTCGGGACTGAGACCTCTTTGCTTGACCCAATGAGAACAGTTGTTTATGGCGTGTGGGAATCCGGATTTAAATACTTTGAAATGGGATATGCATCAGCCAAAGCATTCATTTTGTTCATCATCATCTTAATTATTACAGTGATACAGATGCGTTTGCAAAATAAATGGGTACACTATGATTCCTAAAGGAAGGAGAGATAGAAAATGAAAATACAAAAATGGTATATTCATATTTTGTTAATCTTCGGGGCTTTTATAATGGTGATCCCATTCTTGTGGATGTTATCAACATCATTAAAAACATTTACTGAATCGATGCAAGTACCGCCAACTATTTTTCCAAAAGAATGGAAGTTCGATAATTATCTGGAAGTTTTTACAGCAGTTGATTATTTGAAATATTACTCAAATACAATCATTGTTACAGTCGGCAGAACGGCTGCTCAATTATTATTATGTTCATTAGCCGCATTTGCCTTTGCACGTTTAAAGTTTCCTTTTAAAAATGTTATTTTTATCCTCCTTTTATCCGTTCTAATGGTACCTGCTCAAGTAGTCATGATTCCAAGCTTTGTGATCATGAGCAAACTAGGGTGGATTAACACATTTTATGCCTTAATTGTTCCTGGAATGTTTAGTGCATTCGGTGTCTTTTTACTGCGGCAATTCTTTATGTCAATTCCAAAAGAACTGGATGAAGCAGCGAAAATTGACGGCTGCACACTATGGGGAATTTATTGGAGAATTATCCTGCCATTATCAAAACCGGCTCTTGTAGCGCTTGCTATCTTCACCATTCTTGCTTCTTGGAATGATTTCCTGTGGCCATTAACGATGACGAACTCAGAGGATATGAGAGTTCTTTCAGTTGGAATTGCAACGTTCCAGGGACAGCATGCAACAGATTATCCGCTGCTTATGGCTGGAGCATTAATGGCAACTGTACCGATGATTCTTTTGTTTCTTTTCCTGCAAAAATATCTAATTGAGGGAATTACGCTAAGCGGTGTCAGAAAGTAATGAAAAGGCGGTGAGAAAAATGAAATTTGGACTGAGTTCCTATAGTTTACAAGAGGCGCTTCGATCAGGGGAAATGACCATTTTAGATGTGATACGCTGGGCTGCTGATCATGGAAGTGAACACATTGAAATTGTTCCTTTAGACTTTTCCTTAAATGGAAATGAGGCGCTCATCAAGCAAATTTGCAGGACTTGTGAAGACAGCGGAATCGAAATTTCTAACTATGCAATTGGGGCTAACTTTGTGAAAGAGTCGGAAGATTCATATGAAGCTGAGATTGATAGAGTATTACAGGAAGTAGATATAGCGAATCAGCTCGGTGTCAAACTCATGCGTCACGATGTAGCATCACGCCCATTAAATGAAACATCAATTCAACATTTTGAACAAGATTTGCCTGCAATTACTGCTGCTTGTCAACGGATTGCAGATCATGCAAAAAAATATGGGATCACAACTAGTGTTGAAAATCATGGTTATTATATCCAAGCAAGTGACCGGGTGCTGAGGCTAGTGGATGACGTAAACAGAGCAAACTTTAAAACGACACTTGACGTGGGGAATTTCCTTTGTGTTGAAGAAGATCCTGTTTCTGCTGTAAAGAAGACGATTCAATACGCCTCCATGATTCATATTAAAGATTTTTATTATCGTCCTGCTGTTCAAAATCCCGGGGAAGGCTGGTTTAAAACTGCTTCAGCGAATTATTTGCGGGGTGCAATTGCTGGAAACGGGGACATTGATATTCGCGAAATCATAAAGATTATCAAGAATTCTGCCTATGATGGCTTTATATCAGTAGAGTTTGAAGGGATCGAAGAATGCAAAAAAGGGGCAAGAATTTCCTTGGAAAATGTGAAACGAATCTTTTCAGACGTAAAGGCGAAGGGAGCATAATAATATGAGAAAAGTAAAGATAGGAGTAATTGGAACAGGATCTATTTCTGATGCGCATTTACAATCTTATGAACAAAATGATCGGGCAGATCTTACCTCCGTCTGTGATTTAAATGAAGAACGGGCAAGATTAAAGGCAAAAAAGTATGGCGCTTCAAAAGTCTATACGGATTACAGAGAGCTTCTTCATGACGATGAAATTGATGCAGTCAGTATTTGCACATGGAATAATACACATGCAGAAATTGCAATTGCAGCACTTGAAAATGGGAAGCATGTATTAGTGGAAAAGCCATTAAGTAAAACATTAGACGAAGCGCTGAAGGTAAAACAAGCTGCTGAAAACAGTGGAAAGATATTGCAGGTAGGCTTCGTACGCCGCTATGACAATAACATCCATACATTAAAGAAGTTCATCGAGAATGGAGATTTAGGTGACATTTATTATGCGAAGGCATCTTCACTTCGCCGACTAGGAAATCCAGGCGGCTGGTTTTCTGACAAGGACATATCTGGAGGGGGTCCGCTCCTTGACGTTGGAGTCCATATCATTGACTTATGCTGGTATTTAATGGGGAGGCCAAAAGTAAAATCGATTAGCGGAAACACGTATTCTCAGCTTGGAAATCGTTCAAACATTAAAAATCTCTCTTTTTATAAAGCCGCTGATTATGATCCAACCAAAAACACAGTTGAGGATTTAGCGAATGCAATCATTCGTTTTGAAAACGGTGCCTCTCTTGTTGTGGATGTATGTTATACTCTCCATGCTCAAAAAGATGAAAGCATAATCAAACTGTATGGCGATAAAGGTGGAGCAGAAATTGATCCTGAATTCAAAATCATTACGGAAAAATACAATACAATTTTGAACATCGCCCCACAGGTAGACAGCGCAGGTTTCGATTTCGCTTCAGGATTTCAAAATGAAATTGATTGTTTTATCTCAAGCTGCTTAGGTGAAGCAGTCCCATTAAGTTCAGTAGACGATGGCGTTGAAATGATGAAAATATTAACAGCGATTTATGAATCGAGTCAAAAAGGGATTGAAATTCAGTTTGATAAAGGAAAAGTGCAAATCTAAAAATCTGCCTAATTACAAGGAGTAAATTTAGTGAAAAGGGGCTGACACAAAAGGACACTTAAAGTGACCTTTTGGAGTCAGCCTTTTTTTTATTAACAGGAATTTAAAATAAGGAAATAGGTATTTGAATCAGGAACAATGCCCAAGCAGTGGTCATATTTTGTTGAGGAAAGCATCAGAAGTATTAGCTGAGTCACTCTTGTTGCACAGTTGTTTTCGTTCTAATCATTTTTATGATAGTAAACATGATTAATTAAAATTCGGAGGTATGAAAAATGAATAATTTCCAAAATGAACTTCAATCGCTGAATATTGGTGATTTCCAGGCTAACGAGGCCACTTATTGGGATCCAAACCAATACAATCAATACAATATGAATGAAGATCGACAAGTTGGAGTCTTTTTTAGCTGCTTTAATTGTTTTAACTGTTTTAACTGTTTTAATTGTTTTCGCTGTTTTAATTGTTTTCGCTGCTCTAATTGTTTTCGGTGCTCTAATTGCTTTAGATGCGGTGGAAATTGTGGCGGTCGCTGCGGAGGTCGTTGCGGCGGGGGACGCTGCGGCGGTTGATAATTTTCGTATAAGTGATCTAAGGAGAAAAGCCCCTGCAGAATTGCAGGGGCTTTTCTCTTTAAAGATTAGACATAAGAGACAAATTACGGTACATAGGCTTATAGTGAAATGAAAAATGATGCTATAGATTTGAGGACAGCTCACGGGTAAGGAGGAGCGGAATGACAAATTTGAACCCTTCTATGCGTCTGAAAGTGAAAAGGGACACTTTTTTTCTCCCTGATCCAGACAGCGGTGTTTATTTTCGAAATAATGTAAGTTCATTCCATATGAAAGGCAGTACGATCCATCAGTGGGTTAACAAGCTGATGCCAATGTTCAATGGAGAGTACACGTTGGAGAATTTGACACACGGATTGCCGGTTCAATATCGAGATCGTGTATATGAAATTGCAGAAGTGCTGTATAAAAATGGGTATGTTCGGGATGTAAGTCAAGACCGTCCTCATCAATTGGCGGATCAGGTTCTTAAAAAGTATGCTTCTCAAATTGAATTTTTAGAAAGTTTCGCTGATTCGGGTGCGTACCGTTTTCAAGCCTATCGTCAGGCCAAAGTGTTGGCGATCGGCTCTGGCCCTTTTTTTGTCTCGCTGGTTTCTTCGCTGGTTGAATCTGGATTGCCCAAGTTTCATGTGCTGATAACGGACTCAGTACCGACCAATCGGATGCGGTTAGAAGAATTGGTGGTACATGCCCGTAAAACAGATCCCGAGGCAGCAGTAGAGGAGGTCATCCTGAAAAATGGGGGGGAAAGTTCTTGGCGGGAGATCGTGAAGTCGTTTGATTCGGTTTTGTATGTGTCGCAGGAAGGCAATGTAGAGGAACTGCGAGCTCTTCATAGGATTTGCAGGGAAGAGAAAAAGCTGTTGCTCCCCGCTATATTTCTGCACCAGGCGGGTCTGGCAGGTCCTCTGGTTCATCCAGACTCTGAAGGATGCTGGGAGTCTGCTTGGCGCAGCATACACGAATCAGTGTTTGGTAAAGAAGAGCAATTACACAGTTTCACTTCCACAGCAGGAGCGATGCTGGCCAATGTGATCGTATTTGAATTGTTTAAAAACGTTACGGGAGTTACTGAATCAGAACAGAGGAATCAATTCTTCCTGCTTGATCTGGATACGATGGAAGGTAATTGGCATGATTTCATGCCTCATCCGCTTGTGACCGGACGCATTACAGCTGAATGGATTCAAGATCTTGATTTGCGGCTCAAACAGAGTTCAGGCAAAGGGGAATTGGGCGTGCTGCTTCTGTATTTAAGCCATTTGACATCAGCGGAATCAGGTATTTTTCATATTTTAGAAGAGGAGGATTTAAAACAGTTACCGTTAGCACAGTGCCGCGTACAGGCAGTTGACCCGCTGTCTGTGGGACCTGCAGAGCTTCTGCCGAGCATTGTCTGTACAGAACTGACACATAAGAAAGCACGGAAGGAAGCGGGGCTGTCTGGTATTGAAGCGTATGTGTCTCAAATGGCCGATGTAATCGTTTCCGCTCTTCCTCTTCTTCGACAGAAAGTTGAATCCGGAGAAATTGTTGGTGTTGGAGCGGGAGAAACAATTGCAGAAGGCGTTTGCCGCGGATTGCAAAAGTGTTTAACAGCGGAGCTGAGCAAACAACTGGCCGATCAGAAGAATGTTGTCTCCCGGGTTCAGTTAAGTGAAGTAGAAGATGAACGTTGCCGGTATTATTTACAAGCACTGACCACCATGCAGGGTGCACCAATCATTGGTTTGGGAAAGGAAGTCTCCGGATTCCCTGTGGTATGGGTCGGTACTAATGATCGATGGTATGGCAGTGTAGATTTGAATTCAACAATGGCGCTGCAAAAAGCGCTGCAGCAGGCGCTGATGGATGGAAAAATTCAATCGGAACAAGCAGCGTTGCCGAATTCGTCCGTGTTTCTGGCAGAAAAGCCACCGCAAAGCCTTTTAATCCGTACGAGTGAAGAGATATCCGAGGTTTTGCAGTCAGCCATGCAGGTCCTGAAACGGAACCGCAAGCGAATCATGGTTTTCGAACTGGGATTGGAACCCATTTTGAAAAAGGAACTGGTAGGCGTGTATGGTACGTTGCTGAGAGAGGAGGAATCCCTGTGAGTGCAGTCGTAGTGGTTGTCGGAGAAGGAATGTTAGCTGACCACTTGTGTGAAGATTTATCTGCACAATACCAGGTAGTTCGTCATGTGGATTTCGAGACAGGAGTACCTGAAGCGACTGATTTGGTTCTAGTGCTGCACGATTCCTGGAATCCTTCCGTTCATCAAAAAGCGGAAGAAGTGTTACGTTTAGCCGGTATTCCTTGGCTGCGAGGATTCGTCTCATTTGGAGAAGGCGTGGTAGGACCGCTGGTTCGCCCGGATACACAGGGGTGCTCCCAATGTGCGGATATGCGACATCTCATGGCAGGACGAGACCGTAAAGAGATGTGGGAAATTGGGCAGAGGATAGCTGCGAACGGAGGAATCCCGCGTGACGCTTGGGCATCGAGCACGGGGCTTTTACAGATAGCCAACCTGCTTGGGGCGGAGGTGCAAAGAATCTTGCAAGGTGATGAGGCGCACTCGGAAGGACGGGTATGTTTACTCAATCTGAAAACACTGAAGAGTTCGTGGCATCCTTTTCTGCCCGATCCGTTATGTCCGGTTTGCAGTCAATTACCTGACGATTCACCGGACGCGGCCCGAATTTCACTAAAACCAAGTCCAAAAATGGAAGGCAGTTACCGTTGCCGTTCGATGGATGATCTGAGTAAAGTTCTAGTTAAAGACTATCTGGATCTCCGGACGGGCATTTTTAATGGGAAAATGTATGACCTGGTACCGCCTTTTGCTGATGTAGGTGTAAATTTGCCGTTATTCTCAGGGGACGAGGGAGTAGCAGGCCGGACTCATTCATACGCAGTAAGTGAGTTAACTGCTATTTTGGAGGGCTTGGAGCGGTCCTGCGGTATAACGCCCCGTGGAAAACGGACGGTGGTCTATGATAGTTACCGTAATCTGAAAGATCAAGCGCTCAATCCTATTAATGTAGGAGTGCACGCGAAGGATCAGTATGCCCGTCCTGGTTTTCCATTTGAACAGTTTAACCCTGATCGTCCGATAAATTGGGTATGGGGCTATTCGTTCTTGCAAGAACGTCCAATTTTGGTTCCTGAGCTGCTTGCCTATTACAGCTTAGGGTGCGGAAATGGATTTGTCTATGAAACTTCTAACGGATGCGCATTAGGAGGAAGTTTGGAGGAAGCCATTTTCTACGGTATTTTGGAAGTGGTGGAACGTGATTCGTTCCTGATGACCTGGTACGCAGAGCTGCCTCTCCCGCGTCTTGACCCTTATTCGGCTAATGATCAAGAATTGCTGTTAATGATCGACCGTGTGCGGGCAGTGGGGGGATATGATCTGCATTTTTATAACTCGACAATGGAGCACGGAATTCCAAGCGTTTGGGCGATGGCAAAAAACAGGAAGCAAAAGGGATTGAATATCATCTGTGCTGCCGGAGCTCATCTGGATCCAGTCCGGGCGGTGAAAAGCACGGTTCACGAGTTGGCTGCCATGATGCTGACGCTTGATGAGAAATTAGAGACGAACCAGGATGAGTTTGTGCGAATGCTGCAAGATTCTTCCTTGGTGCAGAAGATGGATGATCACGGCATGCTGTACGGTTTGCCGCAAGCGGAAGAGCGCCTGCAGTTTTTGCTGGACGATAATCATCCGTTGCGGTCGTTTGATGAGGAATTCAAGTGGAAGTCGACACATGCAGATCTGACCGATGACCTGCAGGACATTCTTCAGAAGTTTCGTCGATTGAACCTCGATGTGATTGTGGTGGATCAGTCAACACCGGAAACGAAACGAAACGGACTGCATTGCGTGAAAGTGCTGATTCCAGGGATGCTGCCAATGACATTCGGACATCACCTTACAAGAGTAACAGGGCTTGAGAGGGTGCTGAGGGTACCGATGGAACTTGGATATACCAAGCAGCCGCTCACACTTGAACAGCTCAATCCACATCCACATCCGTTTCCATAAACGGTACCTAGGAGGGGCAGGAGGATGGGTCTCGATACATTTCTGCACAATCTGCATTTTGACATCGACAAGGCAAGCCCAGCGGACTGGGAAGTGGATTGGGATGATGCACCGCTTCCGTATAAGATTTACCGTGGCTTGCCTGTTTTTTCATTATCTCTGGAAGTGCCGCTGACGCTTGAAGAATGGGAAGAACCAGAACAGCCTAACCTTCGGAAAATCAGTCACTTTCTCTGGTACGTATTTGGCATTACTCAATTTTCCCAGTCAGCTTTTCCCACTGAAGATCATGCGCCGGAACTAATGCAGTCGTATCGGCGGTTTGTACCTTCCGGCGGGGCGTTATATCCAAACGAATTGTATGTGTATCTGAAGACGGAGGATTTTCCTGTTGGAGTTTACCATTATGATGTGGCACACCATCGCTTGGTGCTGTTGCGAGAAGGCAATTTCGATTCATATATAGCCAAGGCTCTTGGTAATCGCTGTGACGTGTCTGCTTGTTTTGGCACCGTTTTTGTGTCGACAATGTTTTGGAAAAACTTCTATAAATACAATAATTTTGCCTACCGTCTTCAAGGGTTAGATGCCGGGGTGCTGATTGGACAGTTATTGGAAGTAGCAAAACGGTTTGGTTTTGCTTCGGGGGTGTACTTCCAATACCTTGATCGGGCGATCAATCATCTGCTTGGACTAACTGAAAAAGAGGAGAGTGTGTATGCAGTTATCCCGCTGACAGTTGAACCTACGAGCTGGTTTACTAATGGGAGCGGCAGAGATGAGCTTGTTTCTGCTGCTGAACTGTGCCGGGAACTGAAAGCGATTCAAACTAATTACTACATCCAATCACAGAGGATCAAGACGTTTCCGATGTTAACGAAGATGAATGAAGCGTCCATGCTGGAATCAACGCAATCGTTTCGGCAAATAAAGACGCGTGAGAAGTTGAATGTGGAGAGTCAAGTGGTAACTCTCCCTCATATGAAGCGATTATCGTATGATCTGGCGTCGGTATGTCAAAAGCGATTTTCACCGGACATGGATTTCATTTTTGGTAATGTCAGTCAATCGAAGCTTTCGACTCTTCTGCAGGAAGCAACGTCCGCATACTTGTATCGTAATGATTTGGATGAACCGCATAAGAAGCTCGAGTCACGAGTATCACTGTATGGCTGTCTGAATAATGTTGAGGGCATTCCGGACGGTGCTTATCAATATGATAGCGCTGATCATGCTTTACGACAGGCAGATCTTGGTGATCATCGACTTAATTTACAATACGGAATGTCAGCAGGAAATGTGAATTTGTTCCAAGTGCCGCTCTGCTTTCATGTGGCAGGCGATAAAGATCACTTCATATCGGAACTGGGGTACAGAGGATATCGTATTCAGCAAATGGAAGCGGGCATGCTCGTGCAGCGATTACTGTTAGTGGCGTCAGCCCTTAAGATGGGAGGACATCCACTACTAGGATTTGAAGCGAAATTGAGTGATGAGATCTATAAGATGAATAATCAAGGAAAAACCAGCCTGATCCAAATCCCGATCGGTCCCTATCGGCCCCGCCCTTGGTTACAGGGGAGTTTGCAAAGCTAAGTTATGGCGAGAATGATGTCTGCAGAGCCAATGCTGAAATGGAATAAATGGAAAAACCATCTATCATTGACCTGATAGGTGGTTCTTTTCGTAACCCGCGGAGATTTGCAGATTAAATGTTAAGATTTACAAGGAAAGTGATTCTATAAATTTTCACAGAAGTTATTCATTCCTAGAATCAAGGTTAAATCCATAAGGTAAAGACAGCACCCTCACTCTATGTTTAAATAGAAGATAGCTTATTAAATATCTATATAAACTATAGGGCAGGTGAATGTTTTGGATGAGAAGGATTGTCTGATCTTGCAGTATTTGTATAAGGATCCGAATTTAACAAAAGCTGCAGAACATTTTTATATGACGCAGCCAGCTTTGACCTACCGTTTGCGGCAAATTGAAAAGGAGTTTCAGATTCAGATCTTCTCAAAGAATGGGAAAAACATTAAGATAACACCTGCTGGTGAATATATAGTCGGGTATGCGAAAAAAATGCTTACTGACTTGCGCAGTACGAAAGAATACTTACTGAATATGGGAAATGAAGTGCAGGGGAATTTTAAAATAGGCGTGAGCAGCAACTTTGGTCTATACGAATTGCCTTCGATTTTAGAATATTTAATGAACCAATATCCGAAAGTTCATGTGAATGTGGATACAGGCTTTAGTACGGAAATGATCGATTTGCTCATAGAAGGGGAAATTGATGTTGCTATAGTAAAAGGGGATTATAATTGGTCAGATCAAAAATATCTTCTTAATGAAGAAAATATATGCCTTATCTCTAAGAATGAAATGGATTTAGAGCAACTTCCTAACTACCCGATGATTAATCGAAAAGAGCCAGCCGTTTTAATGAAATATAAAAATGTATCATCAAGTCCATTAGATAAAAGCATAGATCGCTGGTGGGATGAAAGATACGATCAGCCGCCGTTTATTTCCATGCAAGTAGACAGTTATGAGACGTGTAAAGAAATGGTGAAAAAAGGACTTGGGTATGCAATTATACCAAGGGCATTTATTCACGAAATGGATGAATTAACAAGTCATGATTTAATTTTTAAAGATGGTCAGGAACTGAAAAGAAGAACATGGATGATCTATCGTGAGTCTTCCTTGCAATTAGCGACAGTCTCGACAATTGTAAATTATATAAAGAAAAGATATTAAAAATGAGAAAGAGAACACTGCATGTGGTGTTCTCTTTTTTTATTTTTAATATTTTTTAATAGTAATTAATAAAGCATTAAGAGCTTGTATATTTATACTATAAAAAAATTTTATAAATAACCAAAAAAACATTATGTGTACTTATAGATCGGAGGAAAGTAAAATGAATAAAAAATCATGAATTTTCTGAATGTTGGGGGAGTTGTATATTTATGAATATCGGTGAAATGGAAGGGAAAAAGGCAATTCAGGCTGCAGTAGATGCTCTTGACCTTGAGCTGCGTGAATTATCGTTAAAGATTCATGCGAATCCTGAACTTAGTTTTCATGAATATCAAGCGATGGAATGGTTGACGGAGCCTTTAAGCAAAGCTGGTTTTGCAATTGAAAAAGGAATAGCTAATCTGGAAACATCGTTTAGAGCAACATGGGAAGGACAACCTGGCGGACCTACAGTTGCCTTATTAGCTGAATACGATGCCCTAAAAGGACTCGGCCATGGATGCGGCCATAATATTATTGGAACTTCTGCGGTAGGTGCAGCTTTAGCATTAAAGGCTGCTCATCCGAATCTGCAGGGGAAAATTGTTGTATTAGGCACACCTGCTGAAGAAGAAGGCGGAGGCAAAATCTTAATGGTTCAAGACGGGGTATTTGATGATGTAGATGCAGCAATGATGTGCCATCCCCAAAAACAGTCAATGGTGCTTCGCGGCGGATTAGCATGTGTCGATGCAACATTTAAATATTTTGGAAAATCTGCGCACGCATCTTCTGCTCCAGAAAAAGGAATTAGTGCTCTTGATGCGGTTATTAACACTTTTGTTGCCGTAAACTCATTGAGACAATTTTTCAAAGATGATGTTAGAATTCATGGAATTATCACAAAAGGCGGAGAAGCAACAAATGTTGTACCGGACTATTGTGAAGCTGAATTTTTACTTAGAGCTGAGACCGTTGAAGATCTTACTATTGTTCGCCGCAAGGTATACGCAGCTGCTCGCCATGCTGCAGAGGCTGTGGGTGCAAAGCTCGAACTAACAGAGGGTCTCGTCTATGCGGAACGAAATAATAATAAAACTTTAGCCTCCCTATTTAAAGAGAATTTGGAACTGTTAGGTGAAGAAGTCATCGAACCGCCCAAAAAAGGAGGAATTGGTTCGTCTGACATTGGAAATGTCGGACAGGTAACAGCTGCGATCCATCCATATATCAAAATAACGGATGATGCGATCACACATACTCCCGAATTTGTTGAAGCTGCTAAGTCAGAGGCTGGCATGCAGGGCTTAAATAAAGCAGCAAAAACATTAGCTATGACAGCTTATGACGTATGCTGCAATCAAGCTTACTTTCATGCGATCCGAAAAGAATTTGAAGAGTGGAAGAAGAAAAAGCAATCTAAGTAAGAACTAGTTGAAATCCTAATAGTAAAAACCAAAAAAACTCTATGAAAGGTGGTTTTAATATTGAATACAAAGACAACAATCGAACCTAAATCAAAACCTCCATCAAAATTTTCAAGCTTTATTAAAATGCCGCATACACTTGTCATTATTGTTTTTATTATTTTAATTTGTGCGCTATTAACGTATATATTGCCGGCAGGTGAATTTGATCGAGTTGAGGATAAAGAAACGGGCAACACCGTTGTTGTTGAAAATACGTTTCATTCCGTTGAACAAGATCCTGTAAGTATCATCGACGTACCATTAGCCATTGTCCAAGGACTGACCAGTGCCAGCGATACAGTCTTTTTCATATTTATTATTGGCGGAGTGTTCCAAATTATTAATTCTACAGGAACGATTGAAGCAGTAACAGCAAGGGTCGGAAAAGCCTTTATGAATCGCGGGCTCGTTGTCATCCCTATTTTCCTGGCTTTATTTTCTGTCGGCGGTTTTACAATGGGAATGTCTGCAGAGGTAATGGCGTTTGTGCCAATCGGAATTGCGATAGCAAGATCGTTGGGATATGATGCGGTAACAGGAACTGCGATGGTTATGTTAGGTGCCGCAAGCGGCTTTACAGCAGGGCTCTTAAATCCATTTAATGTAGGGATTGCCCAATCGATTGCTGAGATTCCATTGTTTTCTGGAATGTGGCTGCGGGTTATATTATTAGTCATTTTATTAGCTGTTACAAGTGCTTATATTATTCGCTATGCCAAAAAGGTGAAAAAAGATCCTTCCCTCAGCTTTTCTTATGAACTTGAAAAAGAAGAAGGGATGGGAAGAACAGATTTAATAGCCTCTTTACCACAAATAAAAACAGCTCATTATTTAACAATCATTGCTGTGGCTGCAGGTTTCGGTGTCTTAATTTGGGGTGTCTCCAGCAAAGGCTGGTGGATGGAGGAGCTTGCAGCGTTTTTCTTATCATTAGGAATTATTGTCGGATTTTTAGCAAAGTATGGACCCAGTAAAATTGCCAGTGAGTTTGTTATTGGAGCAAAGGAAATTACCTTTGGCGCCTTTATCGTCGGAATTGCCAAAGGGGTTGTTGTCGTCTTAGAGCAGGGAGCTATTATTGATTCTGTAGTTAATGGTTTGTTTACCTCTATTGCTCATTTACCAACTCAGATCCAAGTTTTAGGGATCTATATTGTGCAAAACATCATGAACATTTTTATTACTTCTGGAACCGGACAAGCTGCAACAACCATGCCAATTTTAGTACCGCTCGCTGATTTAATTAATGTAACAAGACAAACGACGGTTTTGATTTTTCAATTAGGAGACGGCCTATCAAATTGTATCCTTCCTACTTCTGCTATGCTAATGGGAAGTTTGGCTGTTTCAAAAATTAAATATCAGGAGTGGGTCAAGTTTTTCTGGCCGCTGCTGCTGATTTGGATGGTCATTGGGGCTGGATTTGTTTTGTTTGCAGATTTTATTCAATATTAAAAATTGGTACATGTCTAATATGAATTCTGTACGAAAGCAAAGGGTGAAGAAATTTGGTTAATTATAAATTCAATCCCTCAGAATATGCTGAACTGATCCAATTGATAGAGAAAGAACAATTGGATCAGCATGTAAAAGCGTTGACCCAATGGGAAAGATTAAGTGGTGAAAAAGAGGCAGAAGCAGCAGCTGATTATATTTTAGAACAGCTGAACAAGTTTGGCGTGCATTATGATCGATATGAATTTGATGGATATTTCAGTGATCCATTACATGGAGAAGTCAATGTGATTTCTTCGGATATTTTTAGTGTAAAGGCAAAATCACGATCATTTAGTCTTCATTGTCCAGAAGGCATCGAAGGAAATGCCGTTTATGACTTCTATAGTGAAGAACGTCATAACGGTGCGGATCCAATTGATCGTTATACACATTTACAAGGGAAGATTGTTGTCAGCTGGAATTTTTATGAGGATTATGTCAAGAAAATTGAAAGTGCTGGTGCGAGGGGGTTAATTCATATTTGGCCATCACCTGAAAAGGTCATCCATGAAGAAACGGTTGGAGCAGTATGGGGAACGCCTACAATTGAAAATGTGGATCAGTTAACAAAAATACCTGTCGTTGGGATTACTTTTCAAGATGGTATGAAATTATTGGAACGGATGCAAAAAGAGGAAATCAAAGTTGTCGTGAAAACGGCCGTACAGACTGGAATCAAACGAGTAAGTTTACCGATTGCATCGATACCAGGTAAGGCTGATCAATACATTTTAGTCTCAGGTCATTACGATTCATGGCATAAAGGCGCAACCGATAATGCTGGCGGGAATGCCTTATTGCTTGAATTGGCACGGATATTCTCGAATAAAAAAGGAGGTTTGACTCGAGGGATCAAATTGGCATGGTGGCCTGGACATTCAAATGGAAGATATGCAGGCTCTACATGGTATTGTGATCATTTTTGGCATGAAATCAATGAAAAATGTATGGCACACATCAATGTGGATTTCCCTGGAACCATGGGGGGAATCAATGTCATTCCAAGGTCAAGCTCCATCGAGGATGAAAGGTTACCAGAAAGCATTATCGCTTATTTTACAGGTAAAAAGCCAAATCATTCCGCATACCTCCCTCGCGGGGCAGACCAATCCTTTTGGGGGACGAATGTCCCGATTCATATTCAGTTTAAGTATGAACCGATTGAAACGGATAAAGTCTATAATACTCCTGGCGGTAATTGGTGGTGGCATACAGAGGAAGATTTGTATGACAAAATAGATTTAGAGCTATTAATGAGAGATACGAAGATGCATGCTTCGCTTGTCCATGAACTAGTCAATTTGGAAACTCTGCCGATTAATCTAACAGCATTTATCTATAATGGCAGAAAAATCATCGAAGAAATTGATGGGAATTCAGATGAGCAATTTGATTTCACACCGATTTATGAATCCCTCAATGTACTGACAGAACAAGTAAAAACACTCTCAGAAACTGAAATTGTACATGCTGATGCGTATAACAACATGTTAAAAGCAGTGGCTGGAACATTAAATAGACTAATGTTTTCTTATTCCAGCAAGTATGAATTTGATAGTACCTTTCCATTTCACCCATATCCAGGTTTAGCAAAAGTGAAAAATATCTACTCGGCTAATATATCATCAGAAGATTTTTTGTTTGCAAAAACTTATTATGTCAGGCAAAGAAATCGTTTTGTGAATGAAGTCAGAGAGGCATGCTGGAAGATTAATGAATATATAAAGTCTGATTTGACATGCCTGAAAATTACAAGCTCATAATAGATATAAACGTAATGCGAGAGGATGAAAATGAAATTGTCAATTTCTATTCCTGATCTATCATTAAGACCATTTTCTTTGTCGGTAGAACGAGTAATGGATTCATCACCCGAGGTTCTGTTCAAAGCATGGACGAAACAGTTTGACATCTGGTTCGCTGCACCGGGCAGCGTTATCATGCAAGGAGAAATCAACACGGTTTTCTACTTTGAGACTTCATTTGAGGGAAAACGTCACCCCCATTATGGAAGGTTTTTAAGGATTGAGGAAGACCAGCTTGTAGAACTTACATGGGTTACTGGGGCTGGGGGAACAAATGGTGCTGAAACAGTTGTCAAAGTAGAGTTTGAACCAAATGGAGTCGGAACCAAACTGCGTCTTACACACACAGGGTTTCCAGATGATGAGTCAAGGACTCAACACAAAGAAGCTTGGCCGATTGTACTTGAACAGTTGGAAATACGTGTGAAGGAAAGGTCCTAAACATTCATACCACCCAATAGGATGAAGCCGACATATACTTGTTGGCTTTTTTTAGTGCATATCAGGATGAAACTGTGCAGTCACATATACAATCTGAATTCGTAAAACTTCACATTCATTTGTATGAAAATTGTAAAACAGCCAATGATAATAGACAAATTAAAGATTGGTGTGGTATCAATGGACATAATATCAGTGCCGCTTTTATTGGGGATAATCCTGTTCCTAGCTGGGATTTTTATCATAATATTTTTTGTGAAAAATTGGGCTGAAAATAAAAAAAAGAAAAACGGTATTGATCCAAATGAAATTGTGGTGAAGAATCAAGATGAATTATGATCTTTCAGTTTCCAATTCTATAGTCAAATCTTAGGTTATAAAGATATCTTCCCCTTCATATTCTTAATGGTACTGTTTACGAAGGGGGAGATTGCATGGATACAGAAAAAAGCGTTTCAATTGAAGAAATTGAGCTGCCTCATTTATTCACTTTTGAAAAAGAGCAGGAACAAGTCGAATTTGGTTCTGAAAAATACTTTAAAAATGTTTACAGCGAAAGAATAAACAACCTTCTAAGTGAATTCCTTCACTGCAATATTGAACAGGTAATTTCAAATTGTGATGGGAATGTAGAAGAAATCAAATTAAAAATAAGTAACCTTATAGAAGTTTATTATCAAGCAAGACTTAAGTTTGAAAAGACAAAGCAGCAACTAAGGGTTTTTTAATCATAAAAAAGAAGATCCTCAACCAGTTAATGGTTGGGATCTTCTTTTTACATTAGGCGGTCTACAGGATAAAATTAAGGAGTGTACATCTGACTAAGTTAAATAAATAAATAAACTAAATTAACATCTTTTATACCTTTTGTTATAGACAATCTTTTAGACTAATTTCCACTAAAAATACACGAAAAATATCTAAATTAAATCGCTCGAAGTTAAAAATTTTAAATGAATTGGTTTTGAAACAAATACTATAAAATTAAACAGCTTTTTCTTTGTAAGATATTTGTTCGTTTCTGGGACATTAATAAATTATGCGAATAGTCATACTATCATTAAAAATCTCGCTCGAAGTGCCGCATAATTTTTTTTAATGGATACTATGATAAAGTGTTCATTTTTTATCAAAAAGGTTTGAATTTTAATTTTTTAGGAAAAGTGGAAAATATGTACTTAATATGAAATTTTTATTCTAACATTATTCTCGGGATGAATACCAAAAAATTAATGGAGGAGAGGAGAAATGAACAAAAAAGTATTCGGAGTTTTATCAACAGCATTTTTACTCGGCGGTTTACTATCAGGTTGTGGCGATGCAGAGGTTAAGGAAGTATCTAGCTCTGGCGACAAACAAACAGATGAATCGAACAAAAAAGAAGCAGCAGGAGCTAAAACTGAATATAAGGTTGGTGAAACTGTTTCAATCGATGGAATGGAAGTTACGATTAAGTCATTATCTTGGGGAAAACCTATCGATGGTGTGCCTGCAGAAAAAGGGAAAATTTTGCGAATTGAAGTATCAGCAAAAAATAATTCATCTGACAATGGGTTTGTGGATTCTAGCGAATTCCAAGTTTACGATAAAGAAGGAAATAAATTAGAAATGTACTTCGGCAACAATGACGCAAATATGTTTGGTGGAGAACTGAAACAAGGAAAGCAATCAGCAGGTGCTCTAGAGTTTGATGTTCCAGAAACGGAGACATATGAAATTTATTACGAACCTTCATTCACTTTTAAAGAAAATGCAGAAGTGAAATGGATTGTTCCGACAGGAGAGATTA
The DNA here is from genome assembly GCF_030127205.1 of Metabacillus hrfriensis. Lineage (NCBI taxonomy): Bacteria > Bacillati > Bacillota > Bacilli > Caryophanales > Bacillaceae > Metabacillus > Metabacillus hrfriensis. The sequence goes on along the minus strand of NZ_CP126116.1, from coordinate 4,089,046 downwards.
AATAATGAAAACTTGGATTCCTATTCTAGCAATCCTTGGCGGTATTAGTGGTGTAGTTAGTGGAGCTTTAGTTGGTGTAGCTGGCGGTGTGTTCGGTGATGGAAACATGGCCGAGTCAGGTGGCTGGGTGTTCTTCATATCCTTTCTAGCAATTGTTCTTGGATTTACAGCATGGAAATGGTCTAAAATCTCCGGCTGGTTATTAATTGCTATATCTGTAATTGGTTTAATCATGAACGGGTTATTCTTTGCTCTTGCTTTCATATTCTTATTGATCGCCGGTATCATGGCCACTCGTTACGGATCCCAAAAGAATAAAAATAATTCTGTGTCCGTATAACGTGAAAACATTATTGACCTTGATATTGCTAACTTTGATAGTGTCAGGCTGTGGCAAGTTAAAAGGTGAAGTGCGGCCATTTGCAAATGCAGTAATAACAGATGTGAACGATTGGTCTCAGTGACCCTTCTTTTAGTTGCTGCTTGTATATCCGGTTGCAAGAAGGAGATATATTGGATGAAGATGTTATTAATGTTGAAGAAGAAAGAGATTATTGCCGCGACTTTAAGGAAGGAGATGAGGTAAGCGGTTCTTATATCGATGGAGAAGAAACAGATTCCTTGGTTCAAATGGAATAATGAACAAGAGGTCCCTTGATGGGGCCTCTTACTCCTAAACCAATAAAGACATATAAAGGAAAAACAATTGCTGCTATTAAGAGTGCGTTAGGGATTAAGTAAAAAAATAACAATCATTAAAACAACTGCCTGTCTCTTATTTTGAGAAACAGACAGTTGTTTTTGTATTTTCGTAGTCATTATCAATGTGACAATGTATTTCTCCTGTAATTATGCCTGTGCCCCTTTTTCCTCGGGTTCTTGAAAATCCGTGAATATAAATCCATACGCTCGCTAATATAACCAGCCTTCATTATGTGATATATGTTACCCATTGATCACGATTTTCTGCCCTCTGAAGCACTGATCAAGTTTTTTACGATATTATGCACTGTTCCCTTTGGTTCCAAAAGGAACCCTTCTTCATTCTCCGTCAACTATTTTTGCAAAGTCATCAAGAGTAGTTGAATACTTGATATAGATTCGTGGTAAAAGATAGAGTTCGTCTTTAATGCCCTTCTCAGAAAATGGTTCAGGAGTTGTCGTTAGTCCAAACAAATAGTATTTTTTCGTTTCTGCTGTGACTTTGTTATTGAAGTTACCGTATGGATACGCAAGAGCATGAACTGGTTTGCCCGTAATTTTTTGAATTTTATCTTTGGACCCTTTAAGTTCATATTCATAATTTTTTATTTTCGTCAAATCAGGATGTGTAGCAGTATGAGACTGGAATGAGATTATACCCGAATCAGCCATTATTTTTATATCCGATTTCGATAATCGGTTGGAGCGACCGATAAAGTCAGAAATAACAAAAATGGTACCAGCTGGTTTAAAACGTTCGTTTTTCAGTTCTTGAAAGATTGCAAATGCATTCAGATTGTTTTTGTATCCGTCATCAAAGGTAATGAATATGGGTTTGTTTACTTTATAAATGTCTTGCCAACGATCAAAAGTTAATAAGGTGTAGCCATGGTCTCGTAAATAAATCATTTGTTTCTCGAAATTCTTCGGGGTTACATATAACTCTTTAGAACCGTGCCCATTAAACTCGTCAATCGAATGATAAATTAAAATAGGTACTTTTCGTTGAGCAAATACTTGGGATGGAAGAATTAAGATAAGAAAACATAGGAAAAAAATTGCGGCCTTTTTCATAAAACTCCTCGTTTGTATCCTTTTTATTTCTCTTTATTTATTGTTCCTCAAAGGGATAGTTCTATTATGATTTTTCCTATATTTCATTCAGCTTCCATGATTGTAAAGTTTTGAACTTAAAGTAACATAAGCAGTTTATTTCAATAAAAAAGCATATGATTTTAGACATATTAGACTGCGAATAAGCTTAAATAATAAACAACCTCCCAATCCTTAAGGATAGATTGAGAGGCAAGTCTGTTTCACTGAAATATTATTTTTTTATAGCATGGATATAATGAATCGTTTCGAATGCAGACAAATAATCTGTCCGATTACTAAAGAAAAGGTCATTTATCGCAGCTGGCGATAAATGTTCATAAATTAGTAAACCTGATTTCTCTAACATATTCTCGATTTCAAAATAAGTGAAACACGATTTCATTGGTTCTCCACTTACTGAAGCCATTTTCACCATATTTTCAACTCTATTAGACATACCTTTTTCTTTAAAGAGTTTTTCGTCTGCATAATCAAAAACTATAGAACTTCCTGATGGGACTTTAGCAAATAAATTATTTATCAAGCTTGAATTTTCTTCTTTAGTTAAATAATAAGAAACGCCCAATAAGCTAAAGAAAGTTTTTTTGTTATTGAATCCTTCATCTATTAGATTTTGATAAGAAAACTTATCGGTAAAGTCCATAGAAACGAAATGAAGATTACTCGGGATTTTAAAATTGGCATTATCCAACTTTTTCTTTTTGAAATCCTGTGTAGCTGGATAATCAACTTCAAATATTTCTAAGCTGTTTTTCAATTCTGGATGTCGGAAACAAAAAGTATCTAACCCAGCTCCAAGTATGACATATTGTTTTAATCCTAACATTACTTCATTAAGTAATACTTTTTCGCAATACGCAGCTCGTGCTAGAGGCGTTGGAGAAAGCTGGACTTGGGTAATCCATTTTAAAATTTCATCTGGATCATTTTGAAACCTTAGAGCAATATCTTTGTTGAAAAACTGTATTCCTTGAATCATATTCTCACTAATGTCTGAAAACTCTTTTTGGGATATGAGATCTTTTAAAATAAAATCATCGAAAATTTTTAGTGTGTCATATTTACTGTGATAGGCTCGACCAAAAGCTGCTATTATGGAAGTTAAACTGGACTCATTATGCTTCATACAATTATCCTCCCGTATAAACAAAAATAAGATTCCCCGGCCAGGAGAATCTTATTATACACAGGAATTTTTAAAAGGTAAATTATAGCATAAATAAATTTTTTTGTCAATAAAAATACCTATTTTAAATCTAATATATTGCCATTAAAGGGCGTAATTCTTATTATCTTTAGTAAAAGGGGTGTAAGCGAAGCCTGAACAACTTCGCTTACACCTACTTCATTATGCATTCCATATATGAAGTAACCTTTACCTTCATTGGATGGAGCAAAGATCTGATGTCAGTTGTCTTCCGCCAAAGCAATAACTTCGACTTCACATAATACACCTTTAGGCAGCTCTTTAACTGCTACACAAGAACGTGCCGGCTTATTCTCAGTGAAGTATTGCTCATACACACTGTTGAAGTCTGCAAAATCAGCCATATTCGTTATAAAACAAGTCGTTTTAATCACAGTATTAAACGAAGCATTGCCTTCTTCTAAAACAGCTTGAACATTTTTCATGACTTGATGTGCTTGCTCAGTAACCTCTCCATCTACTACTTCTCCTGTATTAGGATTAACTGGGATTTGGCCTGAAGTAAAGAGTAATTTATCTAACTTTATTGCTTGAGAGTAAGGTCCAATTGCTGCTGGTGCTTCTTTAGTGAAAATTGTTGTTAACACGCTTCATTCTCCTCTTAAAGGTAATTATTTATATTTATTTTCAAGATAATCTAAAGCTTTTTTAAATCTCTGTAATCCATCGATTACTTTTGAAGAGGGGCATCCCACATTCATACGCAAGAATCCTTTTCCATCTTTTCCGTACATCTCCCCCGGCATTATGGCTACTTTACCATGATGAATCAGTGCATCTTGCAGTTGTTCATCAGTATATGGCAGCCTAGATATGTCAATCCATGCTAAATAGGTTGATTCAGGAATTTCTAAATGGGCAGAAGGGATATGGGTATCAAGAAATCCCTTCACTAGTTCCATGTTTTTTTCAATATAAGCGTTTAATTCATCCACCCATTGACCACCGTCAAGATAAGCAGTCATTAATCCAATTGCACCTAGAGTACTTGTGGAAGAAAGTCCATCTATATTCTTCAAGGTTATGAGGAAACGCTCCTTTAATTCTTGATTAGGTATAATCGCATAGGATCCTCCTAATCCAGGTGTATTGAATGTTTTGCTGGCTGACGTACAGATACACACATGATCTAGATTTTCTGCAGCATTTACAATTGGAATATGCACATTAGGCTTGCTTACAATATCCATATGAATCTCATCGGAAATAACATAAACCTGATATTTCTTGCATAGAGCAATTATTTTTTTTAATTCTATTTTTGACCATACACGTCCAGTCGGATTATGAGGACTGCATAATAGAAAAACTTTTGCACGAGGATGAGCAAGTTTTTTCTCTAAATCCTGAAAATCAATGAAGTAAGAGCTATTTTCATAAAGCAGCTTGTTCCCAGAAAAAACCCGCTTATTTTCTTCTACTAGTTTAAAGAAAGCATCATACGCCGGAGTTTGGACAACGACATGATCCCCCTCTTCTGTCATGTGTTCGATCAGCTTTGAAATCGTATAAATAACTGTAGGACTATATATAATCCAATCCTCTTTAATTGATGTAGAAAATCTCTTCAGGTACCATTGTTGAATTGCACCTTTAAACTCTAGATGATTCCATCTCGTATATCCAAAAATCCCATGGTCTACACGCTTTTTTATTGCCGTTAGTATTTCGGGCGGGCATAGAAAATCTGTATCTGATATAGAGAATGGCAAAAGGTCCTTTTCTCCAAATCGATCTTCAATATAGTCCCATTGAGTACAATAGGTACCTAATCTATTTACTACTTCATCAAATGAATAGTTCATTTTAATCAAACCTCATCTTTATGCTAATTTATCCAATTGTGTTTTAACAGATGCTACTTGTGTTCCTATAATAACCTGTACATTATGTTCATCAAGTACAACAACACCAAGTGCTCCACACTCTTTTAAGACGGGTTGATTTACTTTATCCATATCTTTCACGACAAGACGTAAACGGGTAATACAGTTATCTAATGACTCAATATTTTCTTTTCCGCCTAACGCACTTAAAATTCGATCTGCATCATATTTCCCTTTTTTCTTATTAGTAATGATTTCTTCACTAATTTCTTCGGTTGCTTCTTCACGTCCAGGAGTTTTCAAATTGAATTTTGCAATTGCGTACCGAAACACTGTGTAATAAACAGCAAACCACACGATCCCTACTGCGAGTACGAGATACCATTTAGTATAGGTGCCTTGTAATATCCCGAAGATTAAAAAGTCTAATACACCGCCATCCGTGTTGCCAATAACCACTCCAAGTAAAGACATAACCATAAATCCTAATCCTGTCAGGACTACATGAATTCCATATAACACTGGTGAAACGAACAAGAATAAAAATTCAATAGGTTCTGTAATTCCGGTTACAAAAGCAGCAAGAACACCAGAAATTAATAGCCCTTTAATTTTCTTGCGATTCTCAGGCCGAGCAGTATGATAGATCGCTAATGCAACTGCTGGTAATCCAAACATAAATGATGGCATTTTACCTTGAGATAAAAAGGCTGTTACGGAAGGACTAATTGCTTCTCCACTTTTTAACTGAGCATAGAAAATATTTAATGCACCGGATATCGTTTGACCATCAACAATTTGCGTACCGCCTGCTTCTGTAAAACGAATCATCGCTACAAGAATATGGTGTAATCCAAACGGAAGCAGCAATCTCTCCCCGGCACCAAATAAAAATGGGCCGAATGCGCCTGATTGTTGAATGATTGACCCTACTCCTGCAATTCCAAGTGCAAATATTGGCCAAATGATCGGAAGCAGAATCCCAACAACCGCCAATGTCAAAGAAGTAATAATTGGAACAAAGCGTGCTCCTCCAAAAAATGCAAATGCGTCTGGCAGCTGGATATCGTAAAACTTATTGTGCAGGAGATAAACGATAACCCCAACAATAATCCCGCCGAGGACTCCCATTTCTAAGGTTTGAATTCCCATTACCATTCCTTGTCCAGCCTCGCGCAACTTTTCTGCTTCAGCAAGCTGATTGGTTTCAGTTAAATAAAAGTTAATAGATAAATGCATGATCACATAACCGATAAATCCAGAAAAAGCAGCTACACCTTTTTCATACCTTACAAGTCCCAATGGAATGGCCATTGCGAATAATACTGGTAAGTAGGTGAATGCAAAACCGCCGATTGTAGACATAAAACTAAAGAGTATTTGTAAAATAGGATTTCCTAAAAAGGGGATGGTTTCAATCGTAGTTGGACTTGTAAATGCACTTCCGACCCCTAACATTAATCCCATGAATGCTAACAGTGCCACAGGTAGCATAAAAGTTTTCCCTAAGCCTTGAAAAAACTCCCAAAAATTCGATTTCATGCTTTTCTTTTTCATACTGGACTCTCCTTTTTCCAAAGTCAGGTTGCGAGCTAGCTGCTCATGTAAGTTTTCTATCAACTTACGGGTATAGCATAGCTTTATTAGTACTGTGTTGCAATCGCTTTCATGTTTGTTGTACACAGTTACTTTTTTTGTAACGAGCTTACATACAAAAAGAGTATAGAAGTTCTGAAATCCCTCTCATATTCTTTACCTCACCTCAAAAATTAAGTCTGAAAGGGTTTCTTTTATTGAAGTTTTAAGTTTCGTTCCCTTTGCCTTCATAAAAAAAAGTTTCTAGTATTTACTAGAAACCTCTTAGTACTAATGATTCATATACGTCAGGATAATGAAATCCAAAATAATGCTTAACGGAAATCTCGAACTCATATCTAATTCGCCATAATATCCGTTTGTAATATGTGCATGAAAAGTGAGATCAACTTCTTGTTCCAACCGGCTATTCCGTCGGCCAACGACGGCTATTGTCTTTACGTTCTTCTCTTTTAATATATTTGCAAACTCTAGTATATGTAATGTTTCTCCACTATATGATACTAAAATGGCTAAATCATTTTCAGATAAACTATTGGCCACGCATCTTAGTTCATCCCAATCTTCACGTGCACTGCAGATTCTTCCTGAAAAGGTAAGCTTTCTAGCAGCTTCCACACAAGTTGGAAGTGATGCCCCAACCCCAAAAAACTCAACATAATTACTTTCTTTAATATACGCTGCAGCTTTTTGAATCTTTTCTTCATTGAGATTCTGTAAGGTTTGCTCCATTTCTTTTTTTACTCGATCTATTTGAGTCAATATCGTATTAGAAGAAATAATATTTTCATCATCTTTATCATAATCAACATATTTACTTAACGTGTATTTTAAATCTTGGAATCCCTCGTAGCCTAACTGTTTACAAGTTCTGCTAATCGTTGCGGTTGATACAAATAATTCTTTGGCAAGATCATTCACATTGGACTGAACAACGAGATTCGGGTTTATTAAAATATAGTCTAATACCTGTTTCTCTAACTGGCTTAATTGATCTCTGCGTTGAGATAATCGCTTTAAGAATGTTTTCATCGTTCATCACCACTCTATATTATTCCTTATACTATAGCATATCCATGAAACTCTAAAACAAAAGCTTTTATTGGTATACAGTAATCTTGGGATCATCTTTTTTTCATCTTCAGTTCCATTTTAGTTAATCACATTACCAATGTCATTTTATGCAAATTCCAGAAAAAAGAGTCAGGATCATTTCTGATGGAATCAAAGTGGTACGGTGGATAATAAATTGATTCCTGCCGAAGGAAAACTAAAAGGTAAGCACGTAAAGATTCTGCCATCAATGTTGAGAGCAGTGAGAACTGCACTTTTTGATTGCTGTAAAATCTGATGTCAGCTGCAAATATACAGCTAGAATTGCGCTCTTTAATTATATTGAGGCCAATTAATCGAAGAATTTCTTGTGGGATTTATGGAGATTTTGAAATGATTCTTATTAAAGGTGTCTCATTATCCCGAAACTTCTAATCATAACTTCAGGGCTCTTTAACAAATGGAGTTAACAAAGTTTCATACTAATCCTGTAATTATAAATTGATTGACTTTAATAGAAAGCATGTGTACAGTAAATATTAAATTAATAGGAAGACCACTAGGGGAGCCATTTTATGGCTGAGACAGGAGTTATCCTGGACCCTTTGAACCTGATCTAGTTCATACTAGCGTAGGAAAGTGGAGTCCGTGTATGAATATATACAATTATTCTGCCGCTCCATTTTTGGAGCGGTTTTTTTCGTATTTAACTTATAGTAGCCGCTCCCTATAGTGTCTTCCCGTTATAACCAATAAGGGGGCTAAATATATGAGTTTTTCAGCAGAACTAAGAAAAGAAGCAAATCCTATCTTTCATGCGATTTTCGAACATCCTTTTGTCCAAGGAATTGCCAATGGGGAATTAAAAAAGGAACAATTAATTCATTATGTTAAACAGGACTTTGAATATTTGAGTTCCTTTATCAGAATCTATGGAATAGCGGTCTCGAAGTGTGAGAATCGTGAAGATATGGATATGTTTAATCAGCAAATTTCATTTATATTAAAAAGTGAAATCCACCCGCATAATAACTTTTGTCAAGTAGCGGGAGTTCCATATGAAGTATTACAAGGGTATCCGTTATCACCATCTTCCCATCATTACATACGTCATATGCTTACAGTTGCACACGAAGGAACACTAGGGGAAATTTTAGCTGTCTTATTACCATGTCCGTGGACATATTGGGAGATTGGGAAAAGAATATTAAATGAAGTTAATCCAGACCGCTCTCATCCATTTTATGATTGGATAAATTTTTATGGGAATCGTACAGATTCGATTACAACCAAATTTTGTGACCGGATAGATGAGTGGGCAAAGGAAGCAACAGAGAGAGAAAAAGAAAAGATGAAAGAACATTTTTTAATAAGTTGTCAGCTTGAATATATGTTTTGGGATATGGCCTATAAACTCGAAGAATGGCCTGTGAAAATGGAGGTAGTTAAGTGATGAGCTGGAAGATGAAAGAAGTAGTTCTTGCTGTCATTCTAGCGGTGGCTTGTGGAGTTATTTATTTAGGATGGTCTACTCTTTGGATTCCGATTTCCGCTATTGTGGGGCCGGTGGGCGCAGGATTTATGTTTGGGATTTGGGTGATTGCCAGTCCAATAGTAGCGTATATTATCCGAAAACCGGGTGCGGCGCTTATTGCAGAGGTTGCAGCGGCAGCAGTAGAGTTATTAACAGGAAGTCATTTTGGTCTATCGGCCCTTTTAATTGGCGTCTTTCAAGGTATTGGTTCAGAAATCGCATTCGCGATATTCAGATATAAACGCTACAACCTGTTTACATTAATGCTGTCTGGGGCTCTTGCAGCGGTTGGAAGCATGATCTATAACTTAATCGCCAACGGTTTTGGATATTACACGACAGAAGTATTTTTTGTTACGTTAGTAATTCATGTGATAAGCGGAATGATTCTCGGTGGCTGGTTAGCGAAAGCAGTCGTGGACTCACTGGCAAAAACAGGTGTTTTAGAACAATATGAAATTATGAAGGAAAAAAGGAAAAGGGAACACTTAAATGGAAATGTTTCTGGGATGTAAGGATCTATCTATTCGCTTTTATAATCGTTCTGAAAAAATACTAAGCAATATCACATTATCAATAAATAAAGGTGAGAAAGTATTAATACTAGGGCCTAGCGGGAGTGGGAAATCTACTTTGATTTCCGCTCTTGCAGGTATTATCCCTGAGCATATTGAGGCAGAAGTGAGTGGTGAAGTATTCCTCAGGAAAGATGCCGGCGTTATGTTTCAAGATCCTGATTCTCAATTTTGTATGCTTCATGTGGGTGAGGAGATTGCTTTTAGTCTCGAAAACCGATCTATTCCGCGAAACGATATGGACAAAATGATTTCTGACTTGATGGATAAAGCAGGGCTAAAGATAGATAAGAAAACACCAATTGAAACATTATCCGGTGGTATGAAACAAAGGTTGGCATTAGCTTGTTTATTAGCATTAGAACCAGAAGTCTTGTTCTTTGATGAACCAACAGCCCAATTAGACCCTGCTGGCAGGAACGAGATATTTGATTTATTGAATCAAATTTCGCAAAAGACAAACCAAACGATGGTTTTTGTAGAACATGTATTAGACGGCTGCATCGAATGGATGGATAGGGTCGTGATCATAAATGAAAGCGGGAGTATTATCGGGGATGGGAAGCCGAAAGAGATTCTGCTGAATTTTAATAATCAAATGAAAGAAGCTGGTATTTGGAGGCCGAAATTATTTCCGGAAAAATGGATGGAAGTTGTTCATAATAACTCACACCCGTTATCTATCAAACTTTCAAATATGATAGAAACGAAGTCAATTTCAAAAACCAAAGAATACAAAAAAGAGGATATTTTTATCAGCATCGAAAATGTTGAAATTGGTTATAGGAAGAAGGCAATAGTGAGAGACATTAATATAAAAATCCATAAAGGGGAATGGATTTCGATTGTAGGTGAAAATGGAAGCGGGAAAAGCACCTTCTTAAAAAGTCTTATTCGCTTGGAGCCAATTAAAAAAGGGGAAATTCACTTTCAAGATACTGAACTGAAAAAATGGTCAGATCGAGAATTATATGAAAAAGCGGGCTTTGTTTTTCAAAATCCAGAACTTCAATTTATAACGGATACGGTATTTGATGAAATTGCCTTTGGCGGCCGACAAAGAAATTGGCCTGAAGAGCTGATTCATACAAAAACGAACCAATTACTACAGGAGTTTGGATTGGAATCTTATCACAATGCTCACCCTTTTACATTGAGTTTAGGACAAAAACGGCGGTTAAGTGTAGCGACTATGTTGTTGTTTGATCAAAATTTATTATTACTTGATGAACCAACTTTCGGTCAGGATGAAAAGACAGCCAGAGAGCTTATTAAACGCCTGAAAGAGAGACAGGAACAGGGAACAACCATTGTAATGGTGACTCACGATATGGATTTAGTTGATGATTTTTCAGATAAAGTAATTCTCTTCAACAAAGGGAGAGTGACCTATCAAGGGACACCATATCGGTTGTTTTCTGATCAAAATCTTCTATGTAAAAGTGCGTTAATTCCGCCGCTCCATTACCAATTGATGCATGCACGAAAGGAGAGTATTTTTTATGAAGGCTAACCATTCATTTCTCGCTACTCTAAATCCTTCATGCAAATTACTTTCCCATTTTTTAATTATGTTTATATTGATGACAATTTCACATCCAAAAGTGACTTTATTGATATGGTTTTTTGCGGTATTACTCGGGATATTTTTAGGCGGATGGCGAATTTCATTCCTTATGAAAAGGCTTTTTCCTTATTTAGGATTTTTTATTCTTGTATTTTGGATGATGGCGGCATTTGGTGAAGGGCAAGAAACAATTTGGAAATGGGCCTGGTTTCATATTACCCAAGAGAGTATGAATCATGGCTTAACTTTAGCATTACGTATGTTAGGGTTTGTAACGTATGGATTATTATTCACCTCTACAACAGACTTAACTTTGTTCATTATGAGTTTGATTCATCAATGTAAACTTTCACCTAAATGGGCGTATGGGCTATTAGCAGGGTTCCGCTTTATCCCATTATTCCAATCTGAACTAAACCAAATGAAGACTGCTCATAAAGTAAGAGGCTATAAGCAAAAAAATAGTTGGAAAGCTTTTATGAGGTACTCTTTACCGCTGTTTACTCAAGGAATACGAAAATCAGAACGAATTGCTATAGCAATGGAAGCACGTGGATTTACGGGTACAAGACACCGAACGTATTATCAAACAACTAAAATAGCAGCAAAAGACTTGGTCTATTTATTTTCTTTGTTAATAGTTGTACTGGGAATTCTTATTTTTATTGAATAATGAGGCCTTTCGCAAACTGGCTGATAGTTTTCCTAATGAGGAAAGTTGATTATACTTATTATTAATCTTGTAAACTGGACAGTTAAACCCGCATCAAATGCTATTAAAAAAGAATCAATTCAAATAAAATTTCATTAAATAACGCTTTATGAAGCGGTGACTCCCTTCTTCATTGAGAGCAGAATTTGTAAAATAGATAAAGCTCGTAAATGGCATTATGGTATTGTTAATTAACTTTTCTTAAGTATTCAGAAAACGCAGCAAACAGCTAGGCGTATTGGGTTGTTTGTTGCGCTCCTAATTAAAAATATTGGATCTTTAGTAAAACCTGGATTAAAAGGTGTTACTTTACTTATCTAATAGTAGAAGCACCTGATGGAACATTTACACTTACACCTTGAACATGCAGTAAAATGGTACTTTATTTTCTTTAAACAGTGAAAGCTAGTGAATGAATGTCATATTTATTATTTAATGCAGCTAATTTGAGGTCAGCAAGGAAACTGTAATATACGATGCCAGAAAACCCAGTCAATTCAATGTATGGATCTGTTTCGTAATATTGATACATGTTCTCCAAATTAATCTCCTTTCTTACTTAAGATCTTGGGGGAAGCCATTGATCTATATACTCAGGTAAATGTCCCTTTTTCACTGAAAAGCCGGCATGACCATATTTGCTTAGTGCGTACGTTTTATCCTTACTGGAAGCAAGTTCAATAATTGAATATGTCTGCTCTTTTGATACTAGCCGATCTTCCTCTGAAGATATAACCAGTAAATTACACGTGATATTCTTTAGATTAGCTTTCTTGCCATTTATTAAAAGTTTTCCTTTAACAAGTTTATTATCTTTCACTAAGTCATTCATAAGATTTCTAACTGTAGCTCCTACAAGAGGAAGATAACTTTTCATCCATCTGTTAAAGCTCAGCCACTTTCGTACATAAGCTTCATCATTTGCACGGCTGATAAGGGAGAGGTAAGGAGTAATGTAGACAGGTGAGGTAAGAAGGCGCATTCCTACTTTTACAAATGCAGGCGGCAGGATTCCGAAAACAGTAATAATTTCATCAAAATTCACAGCGTCTTCTCTTAATGCTTTAGCCCAGGTATCAAAGGATGGAACTGTGCTAAAATCTAGAGGTGTTACGTATAAAATTAAGTTCTTTACAGGTTCTTTAGCAATTGCTGTATAAATTGCAGCTAATGTTCCTCCCAGGCAGTAACCTATTACAGTAATTTCTTTAGCATTAGAGTGTAACAATGCTCTCTGAACACCTTTTTGAATGTACTTTTCAATATAATCATCCAAAGTTATATCCTTATCTTCATACCCAGGTGTTCCAAAATCAATCAAGTACACGTCAAATCCATTTAATATAAATGATTCGATCACACTGAGACCAGGGTGAAGGTCCAAGATATCAGGTCGGTTAACCAGAGAATATATAAGAAAAATAGGAGTAATATATTTCTTTTCTGGAGATGGATAATACCATAAAGTAGCTTTATTCCTTTTCCATATAGAGTATCTAGACAAATTAGAATTTTTGGTATCAATAGAAGAGAATATGTTATTAATACCTAATATTTGATTTTTATTTTTCATCTTACCACCACTTTTCAATTCAATAATATTAGCTTTTTAGCCTCTTCTTCTTTTTGTATTTTTCATTAGGATGAGAGTATCATTTCTTTGTTTGTCCTCTTGAAGGTTAATTCCTTCTTTTTCTTCTTTTATCAGGAGCCTTTTAACATCCTCAATTGATTTATTAAGCTGCATCATATTTTCTTCCAATGAATCTATTTTTTCTTCAGATTGGATAACGAGTTTTGATGTATTAGCAATATCGTTCTTTGTAGGAAAGTTAAGGATATTAGAAATAATTTCCATAATCTGTTGGAGTTGAACTATTTTCTTTGCTTGTAAACTGCTTTTCTCTGAAAGTGTTTTAATTACCTTTTCATTATTTAATCTTTTTTGAATATGAGCGTTTAGTTCCCTCTCTGTCTTAAGTCCATATTTCTTAATAATATCGGCCAATGGAGTATCTTTTTTGTTGTCCAAATTTTATCCCCCTTTAATTAAACTAAACTTGTGCGGTTATTCCACCATCGACAACTAGAATATGACCAGTCACATAATTGGAAGCATTAGATGCTAAGAAAATAGCCGCTCCTTTTAGGTCTGAATCATTTCCAAAACGTTTTGCAGGTACTTTTCCCAATATACTCTGACTTCCTTTCAGAATTTCTTGAGTCATCTTAGTCGGGAAGAACCCTGGTGCAATTGCATTTACTTGGATATTGCTGCGTGCTAATTTAACGGCTAAATCTTTCGTAAATGTCATAACGGCCCCTTTACTTGTGTTATAGGCAATTGTGTCGAGAAGCTCTGGAGCAGTCCCTCCAAAACCTGTGACAGATGCGATGTTAATAATTTTTCCTCCTCCTTGCTTCACCATGACTTTTCCTGCTTCCTGACTAAATAAAAATACTCCTTTTAAATTTACATTCATTACTTTGTCCCATTTGTCTTCAGGCAGTTCAAGTGATGGAGATATCCAAGATGTACCACTGTTATTTACTAAAATATCTACTGTTCCGAATACCTTCATTGTTTCAGATAATACATTTTTTATGTCCTGGTGGTTAGTAACGTCACATTTAAGGGCAAGTGTTTTTGTACCTGTTTTCTGTAGCTCATCACACATCGATTCACATGCTTTTATGTCACGTGAGCATAAGACAATATTAGCGCCAGCTTCAGCAAGAGCTATTGCAATCTGGGATCCAAGACCTTTACCTCCTCCAGTAACAATAGCGGTTTTGTTTTTTAAATCGAAATAGGAAAGCATAACTATTAAAATCAACTCTTTCTGTATAATTTTTATTTAAATGGCAATAGAAGAAAAAAAGACAGGTGAAAATCTCACCTGTATAAATAGGAAGGAAAACAACAGAATTATAGATTGACCATCTAATAATAAATCCGACTACAATATATAATTCTATAATTATAGAGTATGCAAACTTTTAAGTAATGGAATAGGTTATAGATATGCATAAAAAGCACATTTTTGTCATTTGAGGTCGGAAAAATTGTTGAAAAAATTATGAAGATTCTTCCGCAAGATAATGTCCATCCAGATGATTTCTCCGAAACATATAAAAAAATAGTCGAAAAATGTGTATTTGCCGGAGTATATTCCCCCAATCGACTGCTCACTTCATGAATAAAATATGGTGAAAGGAGAGATCGCTATGGACAGGAATACAACAAACCTATTTGTTCAAATGCTATTAGAAAAATACGGTATTAATTCAAAGCTCAGAGCCATTCCAGAGGAGAAGAAGAAGCCTCTAAAACAAATGGTTACTCAATTAAATGATCAAGTAGAAGAATTTCTTAAGAATGTAATGACTCAGAAAGGGGGGAAATAAATTGGCTAGAAACAGAGTGATTTTTCAAAATTGTAATGGAAATGGCGTTGGCGGTGAAAGAGAAAATGAAAACAATCAACTTGAAGGAATAGAAGTTTCTCAAAGAGCTCGAAACAGTGCTCGTATTTCTCAAAGATCTTCAGAAAGAATTAAGATTGTAGATTCTACTGATGTGAACGTATTAACGATTGATGTGCAGGCTGCAGTTGCACTTCAAGCAGCAATTCAAGCAGCAATTACCCTAATTGTCAGACTTTCATTTGCTGATGATAGTGAGCAAGCTGATAGATTTACTCAAGAGTTGTTCCAGTTTGCAAGAATTGAACAAGAAAATGAGCAAGAAATTATCATCCAGGATTCTCATAATGTTAACGTAGGCGCATTAGATTTAGATGTTGTTGTTACAATTCAAGTTTTAATTCAAGTATTAGCAGCTTTAGCAATCAGCTTGGATATCCTTTAAGTTTCAACAATAGAAAAAATTTGTTCTCTATATAACGGGTTCCGTTTTGAGGAGAAAGCATAAAAATAAAGCCAAAATGGGTATTAAATTGCACTGCAATTTATACCCGTTTTTTTGATGATATAAAGGGTTGGAATGGAGATTAGCAACGTATTTAGCAGAAAAAAATGCAAGGGGATTTGTTGAAGCGGGATAACATTATATATACCCTGCAAAATGAGAACTGATTTCTAAGTGAATTATCTTGCATATTTAGACAAAAAAGAAGTTTGAGAATACAAAAAAAGCCCTGAGTATGTACATCGGGCCTTTTAATAATTAAGAAGGCTATTCCGCAATAGCCCCCTTTAGAAGAAATACAATTTAGAGAAATTCTTCTTTTGAATGAAATTAGAAAAACCCTTGATATTCAAGGGTTTTTTTGATGGAGCATAACGGGATCGAACCGATGACCTCTACGCTGCCAGCGTAGCGCTCTCCCAGCTGAGCTAATGCCCCGTATATAGGAATCTGCAAAATTTCATTTGCGATATTATAAATTATACTGCCTCTGAAGCATTCTTGCAATAGGAAGTAACAGTCAAAACAAAAATATTTTGACTGTTACTTTAGAATAGACTATTAAAGCCTCACTCACTCTCAACCACGCTCGAAAAGTCCTCATACACATACCCATTAATTACGATATCCAAGTTATGAAAATAGCGGTGCAGGGTTTGGATGGTGTCGGCGTTTCCGTTTATGACACTTTCGGAATGGCGGATAATGGACTCAAAGTCCATTTTTAGTGCTTTCACCAAGCGGGTCGAAGTGTTTAAGTTGCCGATTCGGTCCCAGCCTGTGGTTTCGGTATAGAAAACGGAAATCGCCAATGAATTCACCGCGTCTGTATACTCGGGTTTTTCTATTAAATTCCATTATTAAACGATATGTCTGCTATAAAAAAGCAAGAGGAAAATCCTCTTACTTCTTAATAGCCTCACTTTTCACTTCTGCTAATTGCAGCAAATGCCTTTTTTCATGATACCCAATAAACTCAACCCATTGCTTTAAGGAAAGCTCGCCAAGGTAAGGGTGCTTCATTGCTTTTTCTTTCAGGGCTTGGACGGGTGCCGTTTCTGCAAAGTTAATCAGCTCTCGGCGTGATTCTTCAAGTTTTGAAAAAAGTTCTTCTTTTACGTATGATCCTTCGGCAGGTTTGAGGTTTTCGGGTGCATGGACTTTGCGGGAACGGTCGATGACCAATTCCAGCGGTTTTTCGCTTATTTCTTTCTTTTCGCCCGACATGAGAACCTGTTTCATGCCTCCTGTGATGACACGCTCCATTAAGTAAAGATGTTGAAGGATTTGGCCTGGGCTCCAAACGTCCTGTGAAGGTTTTTGGTTGAACTGTTCATCTGTCATGTTTTTGACTTCGATCAGTAATTCAGCGCGTACTGCCTGTGAATGTTCCAGCATCTTGATCTCTCCCTTCATCTTAATTCTATCAAAGTGATGGACAAAGTTCTTTTTTCAGCTTCTTCCCGACAGTTCCTGTGTTAGATGGTTTTTTACTTGCTCTCTGAGCTTGTATTTTTGGATTTTTCCTGATGCGGTCATCGGATAGTCTTTGACGAAATAATAGTATTCAGGAATTTTATAATGGGAAAGCTGTCCTTTGCAGAATGCTTTTATGTCTTCTGCCGTCAGGGTGACTCCTTCTTTTGGAACGATGCATGCAGCTACTTTTTCTCCGTATTTTTCATCAGGAACGCCAATTACCTGAACATCCATGATATCTTCATGACGATAAAGGAATTCTTCAATTTCACGCGGGTAGACATTTTCTCCGCCGCGGATGATCATGTCCTTCAGTCGTCCGGTAATGACGATATAGCCGTGTTCATCCATTGTAGCCAGATCACCGGTATGAAGCCAGCCTTCTTTATCAATCGCTTCTTCTGTTGCTTCAGGCATTTTGTAGTAGCCTTTCATGACGAGGTAGCCCCTTGTGCAAAGCTCTCCCTGAACTCCAGGTGCTGCTTCCTTGCCTGTAAGCGGGTCAATGATTTTCACTTCTACATGAGGATGGGCTTTGCCGACTGTTTCAACTTTGCGTTCAATGGAGTCTGTCACTGTTGTCTGTGTAATAACAGGTGAGGACTCTGTTTGGCCGTAAGCAATCGTTACTTCTGACATGCCCATTTCATTGATGACTTTTTTCATGACTTCAATAGGACAGGTTGAGCCCGCCATAATCCCTGTTCTCAAGGTTGAGAGGTCATAGTTTTTAAAGTTAGGAGAGTTCAGCTCAGCGATAAACATCGTCGGCACTCCGTGAAGTCCTGTGCATTTTTCTTTTTCAACGGTCTGAAGGACAAGATCGGGATTAAACTCCACGATTGGCACCATGGCTGCTCCGACAGATACACATGCCAGAACGCCAAGAACGCAGCCGAAGCAGTGGAAGAATGGGACCGGGATGCATAAACGGTCCTGATTCGTTAAATTCATTGAGCTTGCGACAAGGAAGCCGTTGTTGACAATATTGTGATGAGTGAGCATGACACCTTTAGGGAAGCCGGTTGTGCCTGAGGTGTATTGCATATTGATGACGCCCTCAGGAGTTAATAGGCTCTCTCGTTCGGCAAGCTCTTCATCAGTAACTTTAGATCCATGATCGAGAAGCTCATTCCAGCTGTACATCTCATGGGGTGCTTTTTGATTTCCTATGTAAATGAGGTTTTTTAAGTGCGGCAGTGCTTCAATTTGTTTGTATTTCTCTGCAGAAGCTGAATTCGTGATGGAGCGGACAATGTCGACATAAGATGTTCCTTTAAAGCCGTCAATTAAGAACAGAGTGGTGGAGTCAGACTGCTTCAGCAGGTATTCGAGCTCGCTGCTTTGGTAGCTTGTGTTGACGGTAACAAGTATGGCGCCAATGCGTGCAGATGCGAACTGCAGCAGGAGCCACTCAGGGACGTTGGTTGCCCAAATGGCAATGTTTTCACCCTTTTTGACGCCAAGACCCATTAAGGCTTTTGCAAGCTTCGTTGTTTCGCTGTAAAATTCATCATACGTATAGCGGATGTTTTCCTTTGAATAGACAATGGCATCCTGGCTTCCGTATTTTGACACAGTTTCC
The DNA here is from genome assembly GCF_030127205.1 of Metabacillus hrfriensis. Taxonomy (NCBI): domain Bacteria; kingdom Bacillati; phylum Bacillota; class Bacilli; order Caryophanales; family Bacillaceae; genus Metabacillus; species Metabacillus hrfriensis. Next base: position 4,070,163 of record NZ_CP126116.1, on the reverse strand, counting down.
TTCAATAATTGGCCGATGGTTTTATTTTTTAGTGATTGCATGGGACCTCCCTGGACAAAAAGAATGATTACGCTTTCATTATAAACTATTTTTAGAAAGTTTTGAAAACTATTATTCTCTAAAAAATGCAGAAGCAGTTGCAGTATAATAGAAGAAATGTATTTTAAAAAGGGGAACGATCATGAATAAATCAACATTTTATCCTTATCTGGCACTCGCAATTGGAGTTGCGGCGGTCTCAACATCTGCCATTTTTGTAAAGCTGACCTCTGCACCTGCTCCAGTTATCGCGTTTTATCGCCTGTTTTTCTCAACACTCATCGTTCTGCCGCTGTTTTTGGCAAAATCGCTGCCTCATATTAAAACGTTAACAAAGAAAGACTGGAGCTATTCAATTTTGGCAGGGATACTGCTTGCTTTTCATTTTATTCTCTGGTTTGAATCTTTGAACTACACTTCTGTAGCGAGTTCAGTTGTGCTGGTGACTCTTCAGCCGCTGTTTGCGTTTATTGGCACCTATTTCTTCTTTAAAGAGAGGGTGTCAGCGAGGGCTATAATTAGTGCCATGCTTGCAATTGCAGGCAGTGTTGTGATCAGCTGGGGAGATTTCCGGATCAGCGGGCTTGCGCTGTTTGGAGACTTTCTAGCACTTGCGGCCTGTGCGATGGTCACTGCTTATCTGCTGTTTGGCCAAGGTGTGAGGAAGCGTCATACGCTGACTCTATATACTTTTATCGTTTATGCGGTCAGCTCAGTGACATTATTCCTTTACTGTGTGCTGCTAAGCTATCCTCTGACAGGTTTTCAGAAACAGGATTGGCTGTACTTTTTGCTGCTTGCAATTGTCCCGACATTGCTTGGGCATTCGCTATTTAACTGGTCGCTGAAATGGATTTCGACAAATGTCATTTCTGTTGCCATTCTGTTTGAGCCGGTTGGATCGATTATTCTTGCGTATTACTTCCTTGAAGAGACGGTTATTCTTACGCAATTAATTGGCGGAGGAATCATTATCATTGGCGTCATGCTGTTTCTTTTTGAAAAGAAAGACGTGGCTGAGATTTCAAGTGAACAAGCGCTGTAAACAAATAAAAGGACTCAATTCCGAGTCCTTTTTTGTTTTTCCATGATTTTCTTTTCCAGATCTTTAAACGTATACTTCGTCTTCTTTTTCAAAGCTTTTTCAAAGCTGTTTTGTTTTCCTGTTTCAAGAAGGAGATCCCGGATAATGTCTTCTCCAAATTCATCTGCCAAAATTTTAACGGCGTAGTAGCTCTGAGTATACACTTCCGCTTCCGGACTGTCTTCCAATGCATTTGCCCAGCTTCCGGGATTTCTTAGCTCATCGAAAGGGATCACCTTGTCGATGGGGATTTTTGCATCCTCTCCGTTATAGCCAGCATATTCTGCAACGCCCTCATTAAACCAGATTGGAATTTTCAGCGATTCGATTTCCATTTTCTCTAATGCTTTCTCCATATAGTAATGGGCATATTCATGGTAAAAGGTTTCCACGACAAGCGGAGATGCGGCATCGAGATCATCCGGAATCACGATGGCCATGGTTTCTTTCACATGATCGTAAAACCCCATATAATCCAAATATTCAAGCTCCTGCAGCGAGTCCGGCGATTCATCAAGGAGAATCAGGTCAATGGGCTGATCCTCGATCTTGCCGAACAAGCGGGTGCTGATGCTCCTTGCGTGATCGAATTCGTCTTCAACCAGCTGGATATCCCTTTTATTAAGAGAGGAATAGTAAACAGTAAGATGAGAAATTTTCTTCGTTTCAGCAGTTTCTTTGTATTCTTCATAAGGATCAATCGGCAAAAAAGCGTTCACCTGAAACTCAAATTTCTCCCTGGGACTGATATTTTGATAGTTGAAATGAGTCGTCATTACATTCATTAGGACTACGAAGAACAAGGTAATAATTAAACTGAAGGTTGTGATGGAAAGGAAGATGGATCCTGACAGTCCCTTGAAAAAGAGCAGATTCCTTTCCTTGCGGTTGATCAACTCGTATATAGAATAGATAAACAAGCCAAGCAGCAAAAGCGTTATAACGCTTCCTGCGATTACGCTTGCAGGTATATTCAAAAAGAGAAACAGAACGTAAAACACACCGGTGAAATAAACGATATACAGGATTGATAAGAAACTATGCAGAAGTATTTTCACTTGAAGCCTCCGTTTTGCCTTAGTCTATGAACATATTCTGTTTTATGAAAAGAAACTCCTTTTAGAGGTAGGGATTTAATTTTCGCTTGTCGAATTTTTTCAGCAAGGAGTGTTGAAAATGAATTTTAGAATAAGAAAAGCTGTTAAAGAAGATGCGAAGCAAATCGCAGTTGTTCACGTGGACAGCTGGAGAACAACCTATAAAGGTATTGTAGCAGATGAATATCTTGAAAGTCTTACATATGAAAGCAAAGAAAAAATGTGGATGTCTATTGATCCGGAGACAGTTTTTGTGGCAGAAAATCAGGATGGCCAAATAGCAGGGTTTGCAGGCTTCGGACCAGAGCGGACAAAGGAATATGGATTTGATGGGGAATTATATGCGATCTATCTATTAAAAGAAGTGCAGGGAGCAGGCATCGGGCGCAGGCTTGTAGAGGCAACTGCAAATGAACTGCTTCGGAAAAACTATCAATCTATGCTGCTGTGGGTAATGGATGAGAATCCTTCAAAAGGATTCTATGAACGCTTTTTGCCCGAAAGGATCGCAGAGGACGTCTATACGATTGATGGGACAGATCATCAGGAGACCGCATTTGGATGGCGTGATTTGTCGAAACTGGCAGCTGCATTGAAAAGGAAAGAGGGATCAATGTGAATCGAGCATTAATACTGGGCGGAACGCAATTTTTCGGCAAAAGACTTGTTCATAAGCTGCTTGAAAATGGGGCAAAAGTGACGATTGCAACAAGAGGAAGAACTCATGATGACTTTGGAGATGGCGTAGAGCGTCTGATTATCGATCGTGAAAACAAAGAATCAATGATTAAAGCCTTTGATCATAAACAATGGGACGTTGTTTATGATCAATCGTGTTTTTCGCCGCTTGAAGCAAAATCTGCTTATGAAGCGCTACACGGCAAAATCAGGCATTATATTTTCACTTCGACAATGGCAGTCTATGAATTCGGGAGAGGGAAGACAGAAGAGGACTTTGATCCTCTGTCGTATGAGCCTTCTTTTAAAGAGCGCAAAGACTATAAAGGGATAAGCGGCTATCAGGAAGCGAAACGCAGTGCAGAAGCCTATCTTTTTCAGAATGCGGATGTGCCTGTTGCCGCTGTAAGACCTGCTCTGGTAATCGGAATAGATGATTATACGGAACGCTTTTTATTTCATGTGAAAAAGGTGAAGAACGAGGAACCGATTGGAATTGCAGATCCTGGATATTTTTACAGCTATACTTCAGCTGAGGACGCAGCGGGATTCTTGTATATGGCTGGAGAAAAAACCTTAACGGGTGCATACAATGCCGCTTTTGAAAAAAGTCTGTCACTGAATGATCTTTTGCTTAAAATCGGATGTGCTGTCGGGAAAAAAGCGATTGTGACAAGGGAGATTGCGAAAGAGAATGCTTCACCTTATGGATTATCAGGTGAATGGACACTGAATGTGTCAAAGGCTGAAAGTGCTGGATACTCATTTGAGGAATTGGATCCGTACTTAGAGAAATTAATAGAGGTAATGAAAAAAGAAACGTGACCTTGTCGCGTTTCTTTTTAGTGGGGTAAAACCTGCTGATGAAATACCGAAGCAAAATATGCGAATACAAACCCAAGCGGGAAAGAGAAAATCATAGACCAGCCGTTGACTAATTCTTCTTCGTTGCTGATCCTTATCGCTTCAAAATAACCATATAGAAAATGAATAATCGACAATAAAAATGTTATCATCATCAATGAGAAGGATAGATTCATCATTTGCCCTCCATAAGAAATCTATTACTACTAGTACATGCTGATGATAGAGTGTTTATGACAAGAAATAAGTTCTGACCGAAGAGTCAGGCGCTGGAATAGACATGAATGGAAGAAATTATATAAATTTTAATAGGATAAAAAAGCACCGAAAAAAATCGGTGCTTTTGACAGAATCTATTTTCTTTTTAAGACAAGTGATTTAGAAGCAGTGAGCATCATTACTAAGACGATTGAGCAAATGATAAATGTAGGCACCATGTAGGAAGCGTTATAGCCGGCTGAATACAGCAGAACGGGCTTATCGCCTGCAAATTCTGCAAAGAAAATAGCGCCGGCAAGTGTATGTGCAGCAAATCTAAGGAAGCTTCCCAGAAAAGCCGCTGCTACTACGTAAGCAATTAATCGTCCTCTGTTAAGAGGATTCAGAGAGCTTTGGACTTGTTTATAGAAAACTCCTCCGGCACCTACCACGGTAAATGCAACAAAATAGTCAAGAAAACCCTGGACTGGATGCACAATTGTGGTGTAGCCCATAATCGTCTGCAAAACGCCAAGTAAAAAGCCTGTCAGCAGTCCTCCCTTTAATCCGTGGCGAAAACCCATGATCAGGACTGGAATCATTGCAAGCGAAATTGACCCTCCCTGAGGCATTTTGCCAATGAAGCTTGTTGCTAAATCAAGCAGAAATGCAATTGCTGATAGAATCGCTGCTTCTACTAAAAAAACTAGACGTGTATTTGTCTGCATAGCTCTTCCCCTTTTCAGCATTGACCGGGGCAGTTTTTTTCCATAATAAAAAGCAATGCGGGGAATGTCGGATGGTTTCCACGCACTGCTTTGGTTGGGTTATCACTTGAATCCATCGCCACATCCCTACGTAAGCTTTAACTATACAGGTTCAACGGGTCTGAACATAACGTTCACTCTCAGCCGAATGGCTCCCCAAGTGGTCAAATGCAATATATGATTTAGACACTACTATACAGGAAGTTGCAAAATTCGACAAGACTAAATCTTGATTTTTTTCAGAAAAGAATGGAAAGCTCTTTTATCTGTCTTTACAAGGATCCAAAATCTTGCTATAGTTTCCATGAATTCAATATATGCAGGGGAGCTGAGTGAACTTGGCTGAGAGGATACTGATTCTTGTATCGACCCTTTAACCTGATCTGGGTAATGCCAGCGGAGGGAATGCGGAAGATGCATTACTTTTCCATAACTTTGCGAATGCGTTAAGGCTGCCCCAGTGGCAGCCTTTTTTGTTGTTCGGTCAGATACTCATATATTAATAAATTTTAAGGAGGATAAAGAATGTCCAGTGTAAATCTAGCATTTCAGGTGCTGCCTAAATCATCAGAAGGGAATACATATGAAATTGTCGACAAAGCGATCGAGGTTGTTCAGCGATCAGGAGTTAAATATGAGGTAGGTGCGATGGAGACGGTTATGGAGGGAGAGCTAGATGAATTGATTGATATCGTTAAGCAAGCGCAGGATGCCTGTATTTCAGCCGGTGCAACCGAGGTAATGACTCACATGAAAATTCATTACCGCCCAAAAGAAGGGGTCACAATGGATGAAAAACTTAAGAAATACTGTTAAAACACTTTCAGGAATAGCGCTTCCTGGTATAGTGCTGCTGTCATTCCTCTTTTTGTGGGAATTGGCTGTCATCGTTTCAAAAGTGGAAAATTGGATTCTGCCTCGTCCGACTCATATTTTCATCACGCTTGCTGAAATGAGGGGAACGATAGGCGGACATATCCTGCAGACTCTGTCGGAAGCAGTACTTGGTTTATTGATCGCTGTAACAGCGGGCGTATTGATTGCTATCTTAATAGACCTGTCAGATTGGGTTCGAAAAGCAGTTGAACCGCTGCTTGTTCTTTCACAAACCATTCCAATAATAGCGCTTGCTCCATTGCTTATCATCTGGTTTGGATTCGGCATTTTTCCTAAAGTAATTGTCGTGGCGCTCGTTTGTTTCTTTCCGATCGCCATCAATCTTTCTGACGGCTTCCGTTTAGTAGACAGGGATATGGTGAAGCTCATGAGAACGCTTGGAGCAAGCCGCAGACAGATGTTTTTAAAATTGAAGCTTCCAGCTGCAACACCTTTCTTTTTTTCAGGGTTGAAAATAGCCGGAACATACAGTGTGATGGGGGCGGTTATCGGAGAGTGGCTGGGTGCAAGCAAAGGACTCGGAATTCTATTGACTCGATCCTCCCAATCGTTTCTGACAGATAAAGTATTTGCAACAATCGTCTTAATAGTAGGTTTAAGCTTAATCATTTTTACACTTATTGAAATACTGGCAAGAATCATGATGCCTTGGAAATATAAGCAGCAAAAGCATTCTAACTAGCACGGGGGAGAAAAAATGAAACAACTCTTATTTATTCTATTTAGTTTAGTGTTCATCTTATCTGGATGCGGATCGGCAGAAAAATCCTCTGATGAGGAATTAAAAAAAGTGAAGATTATGCTGGATTGGTTTCCAAATACAAATCATACAGGCATTTATGCAGCGAAAGAAAATGGCTTCTATAAAGAAGAAGGTCTTGATGTTGAAATAGTTGAACCTGGTGAAGGAGTCAGTGCGGATCAGATTGTTGCCTCTGGTGAAGTTGATTTTGCTGTCAGCCATCAGGAGAATATTACACACGCAAGATCAACAGGTGTGCCGATTGTTTCAATAGGAGCAATCATACAGGAGAATACTTCTGCATTTGCTTCTTTAAAAGAAGAAAACATCACTTCTCCAAAGGATTTTGAAGGAAAACGTTACGGGGGATGGGGTTCTCCTACAGAAGAAGCTGTTATTAAAGCTGTAATGGATAAATCGAATGCAGACTTTGAAAAAGTTGATTATGTCACGCTTGGAGCAACAGACTTTTTCAAGTCGATCGGACGCGATACAGACTTTCAATGGATTTTCCAGGGATGGGATGGGGTTGAGGCTGCTCGTCAGGGAATTGAATTGAACTACATCTATTTAAAAGACCTTGATCCAGCATTAAACTATTACACTCCGGTTATTGCAACCAGCGAATCCAAAATTGCAAAAGACAAAGAAATGGTTCAGTCCTTCATGAAGGCTACATCAAAGGGTTATCAATTTGCCATTGAAGAGCCGGAAGAAGCAGCGGATATTCTGATTAAAAATGTACCTGAGATTAATGCTGAGCTAGTAAAGGAAAGCCAAGTGTGGCTAAGTGATCAGTATCAGGGAAAAGCGAAGCAATGGGGCATTCAAGATGAAAAAGTCTGGAAAAGATATGCCGATTGGATGTATGAACGAAAGCTGATTGAAGAGAACATTGAACCAAGTGAAGCTTTTACAAATGAATTCCTGCCTGAAGGAAAGAAATAGCATGCTGACTCTTTCTCAAATCAGCAAATCTTATTCTAAAGACCAGAATGTCCTGATGCCGACAGACTTGAATGTGAAAAAAGGTGAATTTGTAAGCATTATTGGACCAAGCGGCTGCGGAAAAAGCACATTGCTTGATATTATAGCCGGCATCAATAAGCCGACTAAAGGCAGTGTAAAGTATAATGGAGAAGATATTACAAATAAAACCGGTCTTGTCGGCTATATGCCCCAAAGTGATGTATTGTTTCCATGGAGAACGGTTTTGGATAATGTTATTCTTCCATTAGAAATACAAGGTACCGGGAGAGATGAGGCGCTCACTCAAGCTCGCGGTCTTTTCCCGAAATTTGGGCTTGCAGGATTTGAAAAGCATTATCCCTTTATGCTCTCAGGCGGAATGCGGCAGCGTGCCAATTTCCTAAGAGCATACCTAAACAATAAAGAACTTCTTCTATTAGATGAACCATTCGGCAAACTTGATGCGATGACAAGACTTGAACTGCAGAAGTGGTTTATCCAAATATGCGAGGAAACAGATCAGACAGTGATATTCATTACACATGATATGGATGAAGCTATCTTCCTGTCAGACAGAATCTTCATCCTCTCACCAAGACCTGGATGCTTAATAGAAGAAGTGAACGTAGAATTTACACGGCCAAGGAAAGAAAATCTCATTACTAGTTCGGAATTTGCTTTACTTAAAAGGAGATTGCTTGATGTTCTTCATTTAAAACAGTCCTGATTCGAATATGACGCACTGAATTTCAGACAAATTCAGTGCGTTTTCGATAATTAAAATCTTTTTTTATAAAATGATAAAAAAGCTATTGCAAAGGGAATTTCAGCGTGGTATATTATTATTCGTTGCCGCGAAAAACGCGAAAAAGCAACACAGCCTAAAAAAAAGAAAAGTAAAATTAACGCTTGACTTTAAAACGGCAAAATGTTATATTAATAAAGCTTCGCTTGAAGCAAATGATCTTTGAAAACTAAACAAAACCAAAAGCGTACCAAACGTTTTAAATTTTTGAAGTCAGCAACAAATTGAGTCACAAATTTTCTTCGGAGAGTTTGATCCTGGCTCAGGACGAACGCTGGCGGCGTGCCTAATACATGCAAGTCGAGCGGACCTCTTCGGAGGTCAGCGGCGGACGGGTGAGTAACACGTGGGCAACCTGCCTGTAAGACTGGGATAACTCCGGGAAACCGGAGCTAATACCGGATAGTATCTTGAACCGCATGGTTCAAGTTGGAAAGACGGTTTCGGCTGTCACTTACAGATGGGCCCGCGGCGCATTAGCTAGTTGGTGAGGTAATGGCTCACCAAGGCAACGATGCGTAGCCGACCTGAGAGGGTGATCGGCCACACTGGGACTGAGACACGGCCCAGACTCCTACGGGAGGCAGCAGTAGGGAATCTTCCGCAATGGACGAAAGTCTGACGGAGCAACGCCGCGTGAGTGATGAAGGTTTTCGGATCGTAAAACTCTGTTGTTAGGGAAGAACAAGTGCGAGAGTAACTGCTCGCACCTTGACGGTACCTAACCAGAAAGCCACGGCTAACTACGTGCCAGCAGCCGCGGTAATACGTAGGTGGCAAGCGTTGTCCGGAATTATTGGGCGTAAAGCGCGCGCAGGCGGTTTCTTAAGTCTGATGTGAAAGCCCCCGGCTCAACCGGGGAGGGTCATTGGAAACTGGGAAACTTGAGTGCAGAAGAGGAGAGTGGAATTCCACGTGTAGCGGTGAAATGCGTAGAGATGTGGAGGAACACCAGTGGCGAAGGCGACTCTCTGGTCTGTAACTGACGCTGAGGCGCGAAAGCGTGGGGAGCGAACAGGATTAGATACCCTGGTAGTCCACGCCGTAAACGATGAGTGCTAAGTGTTAGAGGGTTTCCGCCCTTTAGTGCTGCAGCTAACGCATTAAGCACTCCGCCTGGGGAGTACGGTCGCAAGACTGAAACTCAAAGGAATTGACGGGGGCCCGCACAAGCGGTGGAGCATGTGGTTTAATTCGAAGCAACGCGAAGAACCTTACCAGGTCTTGACATCCTTTGCCACTTCTAGAGATAGAAGGTTCCCCTTCGGGGGACAAAGTGACAGGTGGTGCATGGTTGTCGTCAGCTCGTGTCGTGAGATGTTGGGTTAAGTCCCGCAACGAGCGCAACCCTTGATCTTAGTTGCCAGCATTCAGTTGGGCACTCTAAGGTGACTGCCGGTGACAAACCGGAGGAAGGTGGGGATGACGTCAAATCATCATGCCCCTTATGACCTGGGCTACACACGTGCTACAATGGATGGTACAAAGGGCTGCGAGACCGCGAGGTTTAGCCAATCCCATAAAACCATTCTCAGTTCGGATTGCAGGCTGCAACTCGCCTGCATGAAGCTGGAATCGCTAGTAATCGCGGATCAGCATGCCGCGGTGAATACGTTCCCGGGCCTTGTACACACCGCCCGTCACACCACGAGAGTTTGCAACACCCGAAGTCGGTGGGGTAACCGCAAGGAGCCAGCCGCCTAAGGTGGGGTAGATGATTGGGGTGAAGTCGTAACAAGGTAGCCGTATCGGAAGGTGCGGCTGGATCACCTCCTTTCTAAGGAAGATATGAGGACGCTTTTGGTTTTTGTTTAGTTTTGAGAGATCATTCTCTCTATGATAGAAGACAAATCATCCGATTTGTCGGTTGTTCTTTGAAAACTAGATAACGTAATTGATAACAAGTAATTCACTGAGATTTACGCTTACCATAATTAGTGATTTTCTAGACATTTATGTCTAAACAAACAACGAAATGCGAAACGCATCTTGTGATGCGAATGACCATTTAGGTTAAGTTATGAAGGGCGCACGGTGGATGCCTTGGCACTAGGAGCCGATGAAGGACGGGACTAACACCGATATGCTTTGGGGAGCTGTAAGTAAGCTTTGATCCAGAGATTTCCGAATGGGGAAACCCACTGTTCGTAATGGAACAGTATCTTTATCTGAATACATAGGATAATGAAGGCAGACCCGGGGAACTGAAACATCTAAGTACCCGGAGGAAGAGAAAGCAAACGCGATTTCCCAAGTAGCGGCGAGCGAAACGGAATTAGCCCAAACCAAGAGGCTTGCCTCTTGGGGTTGTAGGACACTCTATACGGAGTTACAAAGGAACGGGGTAGATGAAGCGACCTGGAAAGGTCCGTCAGAGAAGGTAATAACCCTGTAGTCGAAACTTCGTTCCCTCCAGAGTGGATCCTGAGTACGGCGGGACACGAGAAATCCCGTCGGAAGCAGGGAGGACCATCTCCCAAGGCTAAATACTCCCTAGTGACCGATAGTGAACCAGTACCGTGAGGGAAAGGTGAAAAGCACCCCGGAAGGGGAGTGAAAAGATCCTGAAACCGTGTGCTTACAAGTAGTCAGAGCCCGTTAATGGGTGATGGCGTGCCTTTTGTAGAATGAACCGGCGAGTTACGATCCCGTGCAAGGTTAAGTTGATGAGACGGAGCCGCAGCGAAAGCGAGTCTGAATAGGGCGTTTTAGTACGTGGTCGTAGACCCGAAACCAGGTGATCTACCCATGTCCAGGGTGAAGTTCAGGTAACACTGAATGGAGGCCCGAACCCACGCACGTTGAAAAGTGCGGGGATGAGGTGTGGGTAGCGGAGAAATTCCAATCGAACCTGGAGATAGCTGGTTCTCTCCGAAATAGCTTTAGGGCTAGCCTCAAGTATGAGAGTCTTGGAGGTAGAGCACTGATTGGACTAGGGGCCCTCATCGGGTTACCGAATTCAGTCAAACTCCGAATGCCAAAGACTTGCTCCTTGGGAGTCAGACTGCGAGTGATAAGATCCGTAGTCAAGAGGGAAACAGCCCAGACCACCAGCTAAGGTCCCAAAGTATACGTTAAGTGGAAAAGGATGTGGAGTTGCTTAGACAACCAGGATGTTGGCTTAGAAGCAGCCACCATTTAAAGAGTGCGTAATAGCTCACTGGTCGAGTGACTCTGCGCCGAAAATGTACCGGGGCTAAACGTATCACCGAAGCTGTGGACTGTTCTTACGAACAGTGGTAGGAGAGCGTTCTAAGGGCGTTGAAGCTAGACCGTAAGGACTGGTGGAGCGCTTAGAAGTGAGAATGCCGGTATGAGTAGCGAAAGAGGGGTGAGAATCCCCTCCACCGAATGCCTAAGGTTTCCTGAGGAAGGCTCGTCCGCTCAGGGTTAGTCGGGACCTAAGCCGAGGCCGAAAGGCGTAGGCGATGGACAACAGGTTGATATTCCTGTACCACCTCCTCACCATTTGAGCAATGGGGGGACGCAGGAGGATAGGGCAAGCGCGCTGTTGGATATGCGCGTCCAAGCAGTTAGGCTGAGAAGTAGGCAAATCCGCTTCTCATATAAGGCTGAGCTGTGATGGCGAGGGAAATTTAGTACCGAAGTTCCTGATTCCACACTGCCAAGAAAAGCCTCTAGCGAGGTGAGAGGTGCCCGTACCGCAAACCGACACAGGTAGGCGAGGAGAGAATCCTAAGGTGAGCGAGAGAACTCTCGTTAAGGAACTCGGCAAAATGACCCCGTAACTTCGGGAGAAGGGGTGCTTTTTAGGGTTCATAGCCCTGAAAAGCCGCAGTGAATAGGCCCAGGCGACTGTTTAGCAAAAACACAGGTCTCTGCGAAGCCGCAAGGCGAAGTATAGGGGCTGACGCCTGCCCGGTGCTGGAAGGTTAAGAGGAGAGGTTAGCGCAAGCGAAGCTTTGAATTGAAGCCCCAGTAAACGGCGGCCGTAACTATAACGGTCCTAAGGTAGCGAAATTCCTTGTCGGGTAAGTTCCGACCCGCACGAAAGGCGTAACGATCTGGGCACTGTCTCAACGAGAGACTCGGTGAAATTATAGTACCTGTGAAGATGCAGGTTACCCGCGACAGGACGGAAAGACCCCGTGGAGCTTTACTGTAGCCTGATATTGAATTTTGGTACAGCTTGTACAGGATAGGTAGGAGCCTTGGAAGCCGGAGCGCCAGCTTCGGTGGAGGCATTGGTGGGATACTACCCTTGCTGTATTGAAATTCTAACCCACAGCCCTGATCGGGCTGGGAGACAGTGTCAGGTGGGCAGTTTGACTGGGGCGGTCGCCTCCTAAAATGTAACGGAGGCGCCCAAAGGTTCCCTCAGAATGGTTGGAAATCATTCGCAGAGTGTAAAGGCACAAGGGAGCTTGACTGCGAGACCTACAAGTCGAGCAGGGACGAAAGTCGGGCTTAGTGATCCGGTGGTTCCGCATGGAAGGGCCATCGCTCAACGGATAAAAGCTACCCCGGGGATAACAGGCTTATCTCCCCCAAGAGTCCACATCGACGGGGAGGTTTGGCACCTCGATGTCGGCTCATCGCATCCTGGGGCTGTAGTCGGTCCCAAGGGTTGGGCTGTTCGCCCATTAAAGCGGTACGCGAGCTGGGTTCAGAACGTCGTGAGACAGTTCGGTCCCTATCCGTCGTGGGCGCAGGAAATTTGAGAGGAGCTGTCCTTAGTACGAGAGGACCGGGATGGACGCACCGCTGGTGTACCAGTTGTCTTGCCAAAGGCATCGCTGGGTAGCTATGTGCGGAAGGGATAAGTGCTGAAAGCATCTAAGCATGAAGCCCCCCTCAAGATGAGATTTCCCATCACGCAAGTGAGTAAGAACCCTGAAAGATGATCAGGTTGATAGGTCTGAGGTGGAAGCGCGGTGACGTGTGGAGCTGACAGATACTAATCGTTCGAGGACTTAACCACAGTCTAATAAAGTGTAAAACCTGAGTGAAACTTGTTATCATACGTTATTTAGTTTTGAAAGAATAACTTCTTTCGAAAAAAAAGCTTGAAATCTTCGGATTTCATAGTATAATAATTTTTGTCACTATGTCTGGTGATGATGGCAAAGAGGTCACACCCGTTCCCATGCCGAACACGGAAGTTAAGCTCTTTAGCGCCGATGGTAGTTGGGGGTTTCCCCCTGTGAGAGTAGGACGTTGCCAGGCTAATGACAAAAGTATTCAAGCGGAGGATTAGCTCAGCTGGGAGAGCATCTGCCTTACAAGCAGAGGGTCGGCGGTTCGAGCCCGTCATCCTCCACCATTTATTCTTGTTGTTAACATGCTGCAAAAGATCAGCAAAAAAAGTATTGCTTACCTTACTTTAAATGCCGGTGTAGCTCAATTGGTAGAGCAACTGACTTGTAATCAGTAGGTTGGGGGTTCAAGTCCTCTTGCCGGCACCATTCGGTCTTAAACTGAATCAAGATATGATTTAATACGTGCCATTAGCTCAGTCGGTAGAGCATCTGACTTTTAATCAGAGGGTCGAAGGTTCGAGTCCTTCATGGCACACCATTTTCCTTAATATGCGGGTGTGGCGGAATTGGCAGACGCGCTAGACTTAGGATCTAGTGTCATTGACGTGGGGGTTCGAGTCCCTTCACCCGCATCATATTTTGCGGAAGTAGTTCAGTGGTAGAACACCACCTTGCCAAGGTGGGGGTCGCGGGTTCGAATCCCGTCTTCCGCTCTTACTTGCGCCGGGGTGGCGGAACTGGCAGACGCACAGGACTTAAAATCCTGCGGTAGGTGACTACCGTACCGGTTCGATTCCGGTCCTCGGCACCACTTGTTTCATAAATGCGCCCGTAGCTCAATTGGATAGAGCGTTTGACTACGGATCAAAAGGTTATGGGTTCGACTCCTATCGGGCGCGCCATATAACGGGAAGTAGCTCAGCTTGGTAGAGCACTTGGTTTGGGACCAAGGGGTCGCAGGTTCGAATCCTGTCTTCCCGACCATTTTCAACTTTTAATTAGGGGCCTTAGCTCAGCTGGGAGAGCGCCTGCCTTGCACGCAGGAGGTCAGCGGTTCGATCCCGCTAGGCTCCACCAATTATATAGAATTAATTGACTTTGTTCCTGGGGCGGTGTAGCTCAGCTGGCTAGAGCGTACGGTTCATACCCGTGAGGTCGTGGGTTCGACTCCCTCCGCCGCTACCAAAAAAAAGGACCTTTAGCTCAGTTGGTTAGAGCAGACGGCTCATAACCGTCCGGTCGTAGGTTCGAGTCCTACAAGGTCCACCATTCTATTTAGTCTTTCGGAGGTATACCCAAGTCCGGCTGAAGGGATCGGTCTTGAAAACCGACAGGGGAGTCAAATCCCGCGGGGGTTCGAATCCCTCTACCTCCTCCATTATTATTTTAAACAGTGAAATATCTTACTTCAGCAAACCGGTTAATATACAGCATAATCGGATGAGAAAGAACTTGATTATTATTATCGCGGGGTGGAGCAGTCTGGTAGCTCGTCGGGCTCATAACCCGAAGGTCGCAGGTTCAAATCCTGTCCCCGCAACCAAATGGTCCCGTGGTGTAGCGGTTAACATGCCTGCCTGTCACGCAGGAGATCGCCGGTTCGATCCCGGTCGGGACCGCCATTTTTACTAGATTTACGCAGTATTAGTAAAATGCGGTGAAGATTTAATTAATACAAATGGCTTGGTAGCTCAGTCGGTAGAGCAAAGGACTGAAAATCCTTGTGTCGGCGGTTCGATTCCGTCCCAAGCCACCATTTACCTTAATGATGTAAATGTTAAAAAAATATAATTGTGGCGGTTGTGGCGAAGTGGTTAACGCACCAGATTGTGGCTCTGGCATTCGTGGGTTCGATTCCCATCAGTCGCCCCATTTTTATATTCATATTGCGGGTGTAGTTTAATGGTAAAACTCTAGCCTTCCAAGCTAATGTCGTGGGTTCGATTCCCATCACCCGCTCCATAATGGGCCTATAGCTCAGCTGGTTAGAGCGCACGCCTGATAAGCGTGAGGTCGATGGTTCGAGTCCATTTAGGCCCACCATTTATGTTTTGGTAAAATAAGGTTTCAATATTATTCCGCAGTAGCTCAGTGGTAGAGCTATCGGCTGTTAACCGATCGGTCGTAGGTTCGAGTCCTACCTGCGGAGCCATATCTGGGGAAGTACTCAAGTGGCTGAAGAGGCGCCCCTGCTAAGGGTGTAGGTCGCGTAAGCGGCGCGAGGGTTCAAATCCCTCCTTCTCCGCCAGAAAGCCTGTTTTTGGCCCGTTGGTCAAGCGGTTAAGACACCGCCCTTTCACGGCGGTAACACGGGTTCGAATCCCGTACGGGTCATACTTAAAAGAGTGCTGCACATAGTGCAGCGCTTTTTTGTTGATTTTTATTGCTGAAACTTAGATTGTAAGATTGTAAATCGGTCAAGTCTACTATAGATTTTTTAAGTAATAGTCTTCGCTGGTTATGATTCAAACTGTATCCGTCGTACCTGCTAACCGAAATGATTTTCCTGCTCGCAGATTGCCCTTCCAACTATCAAAAGTAGTGTTCTAGTTCGCCAGACTAATTCCACTTATTAAAAACAACTCAATATCATTCTGAAAACTCGTATAAAAATTCTGCTCATCAAACCTTCAGGACAGGTCATATAAAAAATGATTCACTTTCTATCCCCGGCCTAAAAAATATATTTTCAACAAATAATATAAATTTTTATAAAAATATCGAGACAGAAGGTTTCATTAATCACAAACAGAGGTATAAGTAATGGTAATAAAGAAAACAAAAGTGAAGAATAAAAAGATTTCGACAATTCTTACTCATTTTGTCGAATTAACTGTTTTTGTGATATAACTTTCTCGAATTATACTATCGGAATGTCATGTTAGAAATTCCTGTATTTTCTTACACATAATGAATTATTTAGTATATTTGACTGATGTTTTTTCGCCAAATTCTTCTATTATCCTTATTTCTTTCGTTTCTTTATTCGACATTTTTTTATAAGTCATTTTAAAAGAATAATTTTTTGAAAAATGAATAATGATTCATGACATATCATGTCAATAAGTAGAAGCGCTTACAAAAAAGGAAATCCTTCCTTCTGATTGAATTAAGAATTAAGATAACTTTATAGAAAGGGTGATTAGGAATGAATCTTGCTACGCCAACTGATTTTGAGGTTCATCTTTTCCATGAGGGAAATTTGTTTAAAGCTCATGAATTATTTGGTGCTCACAGCAGCGTACGGAACGGTGTTTGCGGTACTGTGTTTACTGTTTGGGCTCCTCATGCGCTTGAGGTGCGGGTTGCAGGTGATTTTAATCACTGGGACGGCTCGAATCACAAGCTTGAAAGAGTGAATGATCAAGGTATCTGGTCTGCTTTTATTCAGGATATAAAAGAGGGCGACCTTTATAAATACGAGATTATTACACAGAAAAATGAGAAAATTCTAAAATCTGATCCATATGCTTTTTATGCTGAGGTAAAACCTAATACCGCTTCGATTGTTTATGATCTGGCAGGATATGAATGGAACGATCAGAAGTGGCAGAAGAAGAAGCGTCAAAAGGAAATTTATAACCGTCCGATGTATATTTACGAGCTTAATCTTTGTTCTTGGAAAAAGAAAGAGGACGGCAGCCTTTATACATATTTGGAGCTAGCGGATATATTGATTCCGTATGTTCTCGATCATGGATTTACTCACATTGAGCTTTTGCCTATTATTGAACATCCTTATGACCGTTCATGGGGATATCAGGGAACAGGATATTATGCGGCTACAAGCCGGTACGGAACTCCTCATGAACTAATGAAATTCATAGATCTTTGTCATCAGAATAATCTTGGCGTCATCATGGACTGGGTGCCTGGCCATTTCTGCAAGGATGCTCATGGGCTTTATTATTTCGACGGGGAACCGACATTTGAATATAAGAGATATGAAGACCGGGAGAATGAGGTTTGGGGTACGGCTAACTTCGATTTAGGAAAGCCTGAGGTTCAGAGCTTCTTAATCTCAAATGCTCTTTTCTGGCTTGAAAAGTATCATATTGATGGATTCAGAGTGGATGCAGTAGCTAATATGCTGTACTGGCAGAATACAGAAGAGCCTCACGAGAACCCATTTGCCGTGAACTTTTTGAGAAAGCTGAATGAAAATGTATTTGCGTATGATCCTGGTGTTTTAATGATCGCAGAGGACTCAACAGACTATCCTTTAGTGACATCACCTACCTCTGATGGAGGGCTTGGGTTTAACTATAAATGGAACATGGGCTGGATGAACGATATCCTCAAGTACATGGAAGCTCCGCCTGAACAGCGGAAGCACCTGCATCACAAGGTATCATTCTCTTTGATCTATGCCTTTACTGAGAATTTTATCCTTCCGCTTTCACATGATGAAGTAGTTCATGGAAAACGTTCGCTGCTGAATAAAATGCCGGGTGATTATTGGCAGAAGTTTGCTCAATATCGTCTGCTGCTCGGGTATATGATGACTCATCCAGGCAAAAAGCTGCTGTTTATGGGCGGGGAGTTTGCCCAGTTTGATGAGTGGAAGGATCTTGAGCAGCTTGATTGGGTGCTTGATGATTTTGACATGCATCAAAAGGCAAGAAGCTATTTCAAGGAACTGCTGGCTGTTTATAAGAGACAGCGCCCTCTGTATGAGCAGGACCACTCTCATGAAGGCTTTGAATGGATTGATGTGAATAATTCCGAGCAAAGTATATTTTCCTTTATCAGAAGAGGCCTAAAGCCTAATGAGCAGCTTGTTGTAGTCTGCAACTTCAGACCGCAAACCTACCACGATTATAAAGTGGGGGTGCCGGCTGATACAAAATACATTGAAATCATGAACAGCGACGACACTGTATTTGGAGGATCAGGCCAGGTTAATAAGAAAGATCTTAAAGCACAAGAAGGCATGCAGCATAATCAGCCTTATCACATATCAATGACCATTCCGCCTTATGGAATATCCATTTTACGCGCAGTTAAAAAACGAGAGGAGACAATCAACCATGGTGAAAAAAAAGTGCGTCGCAATGTTATTGGCAGGAGGAAAGGGTAGTCGTTTAAGTTCGTTAACGCAAAACCTTGCAAAACCCGCAGTTCCATTTGGCGGAAAGTACCGCATTATCGACTTTACATTAAGCAATTGCTGCAATTCAGGTGTAGATACCGTTGGGGTGCTTACACAATATCAGCCGCTTGTCCTGAATTCTTATATCGGGATCGGCAGTGCATGGGACCTGGACCGCAAAAATGGAGGAGTTACAGTGCTCCCTCCATATGCAGAATCATCAGAGGTTAAATGGTACAAAGGAACGGCAAGTGCCATCTATCAAAACATGAACTACTTAAAGCAGTATGATCCTGAGTATGTCCTGATTTTATCTGGTGATCACATCTATAAAATGGATTATTCGGAAATGCTTGATTACCATGTTGAAAAAGATGCAGACGTATCGATCTCTGTTAAAGAAGTCCCATGGGAAGAAGCAAGCCGCTTTGGCATTTTAAATACAGATGCAAATTTAGAAGTGGTCGAATTTGATGAGAAGCCTCAAAATCCTAAGAATAACCTTGCATCAATGGGTATTTATATTTTCAAATGGTCGATATTAAAAGACTTTCTGGAGATGGATGAACGGAATCCATATTCAAGTCATGACTTTGGCAAAGACGTATTGCCTTTGCTGCTTGATGAAAAGAAAAAACTTGTGGCTTATCCATTTAAAGGCTATTGGAAAGATGTCGGAACGGTTAAAAGTCTTTGGGAAGCCAATATGGATCTCTTAAATGAAGAGCCAGAACTTGATTTGTTTGATAATAACTGGCGGATATATTCTGTGAACCCGAATCAGCCGCCTCAATATTTATCAGAGGGTGCAGAAGTAACGGAATCTTTGGTGAATGAAGGATGCGTGGTTTATGGAACCATTCTCCATTCGGTTTTATTCCAGGGTGTAACAGTAGGGCAGCATTCGTTCCTGAAAAACACGGTTGTCATGCCGGATGCGGTCATTGGCAATAATGTATATATTGAAAATGCGATTGTTCCATCAGGTTTAGTAGTCCCGGATGGCATGGTGATTCGCTCGGATAAAGATATTGAAGAAGTCATTTTAGTAACGGAAGAGCTAGTAGAGCAAACGGCAGGAGCATAACCGATAAGTTCGATGTGCAAACAGCAGAGAAACCCTATTTATTTCCGATGAAAATAAACTAATGCGAGAGGTGGAACAGCTATGAATCAAAGGATGCTGGGAATTATTGATGCAACAACGTATACAAATGCCATCGAGGACTTAACGGTGAATCGGTCGATGGCTGCTATTCCGTTTGCGGGGCGTTACAGATTAATTGATTTTGTTTTATCTAATATGGTGAATTCAGATATTGAAAGTGTAGCTATTTTTCCAAAATACCAATATCGTTCCCTGATGGATCATTTAGGGTCAGGCAAGCAATGGGATCTTAATAGAAAGCGCGATGGGCTGTTCTTTTTCCCGTCTCCGCATTTAAATGATCAGTATAATGAATTCGGATCCATTCGCCAGCTGTCAGATCACATTGACTATTTCTTGAGGAGCAAACAGGAATACGCGGTGATCACAAACAGCTATACAGTCTGCAACATTGATTTCAAAGATGTTCTCTCGAAACATGTGAAAATGGGCTGCGATATTACGGAAGTCCGCAAAGACGGCGAATCTCTGCATATGTATGTGATGTCGACAAAATTATTACTGAATCTTATCCATGATAATAATCAGACGGGTTATAAAACCATTGCACAAGTAATCATGGAGAATACTCATAAAATGATGATTTGTGATTATGAGTTTGATGGATACGTTGCCATTATTGATTCAATTGAAAGCTATTATCGCCACAGCTTAGATATGCTTAAGCCGGAAGTGTGGCAGCAGTTATTTATTAAAAACCGTCCGATCTTAACCAAGGTGAAGGATGAGCCGCCTGCCAGACACGGACAGAATGCTGTTGTGAAAAATTCAATGATCGCAAACGGCAGCATAATTGAAGGGTATGTAGAAAATAGTATTATTTTCAGAGCTGTTCATATCGGAAAAGGAACAGTCATAAAAAATGGTATTATTATGCAAAAATCTCAGGTGGGAGAAAACTGCGTGCTTGAGAATGTAGTTCTTGATAAAGATGTAAAAGTAGGCAGCGGCATCGAATTAAAAGGATCTGCTGATCTGCCGATCGTACTTAGAAAAGGAACAGTACAAGGAGCGCTGATGAAATCGTGAAGGTATTATTTGTTGTATCGGAATGTGTCCCTTTTGTAAAATCAGGGGGTCTGGCGGATGTTGCAGGGGCGCTGCCCAAGGAATTAAAGCGTCTTGGAACAGATATTCGAGTGATTTTACCTAAATACGGTCAAATTCCGGAGCGGTTCCGGTCAAAAATGAAAAAAATCAAAGATATTGTTGTTCCTGTCGGATGGAGAAGACAATATTGCGGAATTGAACAGCTGGAATTTGAAGGAGTCACGTATTATTTCATCGATCACGAATACTATTTTAAGCGTGACTCTTTATATGGCCACTTTGATGATGGGGAGCGTTTCTCTTTTTTCTCCAGAGCAGTTCTGGATTCGATTAAAGCAGTCGATTTCCAGCCTGATGTGATTCATTGTCATGATTGGCATACAGGCATGGTGCCATTCCTATTAAAAGAAGAGTACGCTTCTCAATCGTTTTATGAAAATATGAAAGCGGTTTTTACGATTCATAACCTGCAATTTCAGGGTATTTTCCCAAGAGATATTCTGCATGATTTACTTGGTCTTGATGACCGGTATTTTAATGCAGATCAGCTTGAATTCCATGGCTTTGTGAACTTTATGAAAGCTGCTCTTGTGGCTTCAGATCTGATTACGACAGTAAGCCCTACCTACAAGAATGAGATTCAGACACCATACTTCGGTGAGCGTCTTGATGGGCTGCTGAGAGTGAAAGAAGCATCCCTTGTAGGGATATTAAATGGAATTGATGATGTAATTTATAATCCTGGGGACGATCCGTACATAGCGTTTCCGTATAATGAAAACTCTGTCAAAAACAAAGCAAAGAATAAAAAAGAGCTTCAGAAGATGTTTGGCCTTCCGGAAAAAGAGGATACGCCTCTTCTTACAATGGTCACTCGTTTAACGCAGCAAAAGGGCCTTGATTTGGTCGAGCGCGTCCTGCATGAAATGCTTCAATCAGATATGCAGATTATTATCCTTGGAACCGGAGAGAAAAAGTTCGAAGATTTCTTCAGGCACATGGAATGGCTGTTTCCGGATAAGTGCAAAGCATACATCGGATTTGATGAGCCGCTTGCACACCGCATCTATGCGGGCTCGGATTTCTTTTTAATGCCTTCTCAGTTTGAACCATGCGGTCTTGGCCAGCTGATCGCTCTTCGCTACGGATCAATTCCGATTGTAAGAGAAACAGGCGGCCTGAATGATACTGTAACATCCTACCGCGATGATACAGGCGAGGGGAACGGTTTTACGTTCACCAACTTCAATGCTCACGATATGAAGAACACAGTTAATCGCGCATGCACTATTTATAAAAATAAAACCATTTGGAACAGCCTTGTCAAAACAGCGATGAAAGAAGACTACAGTTGGGCGCAGTCAGCGTTTAAATACAACCAGCTTTATGCTGATTTAATGACTAGGAGTGGGAGTCATGTTCTCTAACAAAAATGAATTTAAAGACAGTTTTCTAAAGCGCTTGGAAATGAGTTATGGAAAAAAATTTGCTGAATCAACAAAACGTGATCAATACCAAACGCTTGGAAATATGGTAAGAGAACATATCAGCAGCAATTGGATCACAACAAACGAATGGAACCGGGCAAGCAACAACAAGCAAGTTTATTATTTATCGATTGAGTTTTTGCTTGGGAGACTGCTCGGACAAAATCTTTTAAATTTGGGCATTCGCGACGTTGTACTTGAAGGATTTGCTGATCTTGGCATCAACCTTGAAGAGATTGAAGAAAGTGAAGCAGATGCAGGTCTTGGCAATGGCGGTTTAGGCCGCCTTGCTGCTTGTTTTCTAGATTCGCTTGCTTCATTAAATTTGCCGGGACATGGTCTTGGCATCAGGTATAAACATGGTCTTTTTGATCAGAAGATTGTGGATGGCTATCAAGTGGAGTTGCCTGAGCAATGGTTAAGGCACGGAAATGTATGGGAAGTCCGTAAGCCGGATCAGGCGATGGAGATTCCGTTTTGGGGAAAAGTTGAACATGTATACGAAGATGGGAAGCTTGACTTCCGCCATGTTCATTCTGAAAATATTATAGCTGTACCATATGATATGCCTGTGATTGGATATGAAACGAGCACAGTTAATACGCTGAGGCTTTGGAACGCTGAGCCTGCTCCAAATCCGCCTCACCGTGATGTACTTGCTTATAAACGTGAAACAGAGGCAGTATCAGAGTTTTTATATCCGGATGACACGCATGACGAAGGAAAGATTCTCAGACTTAAGCAGCAATATTTCCTTGTCTCTGCAAGCTTGCAGTCCATTGTCCGGTCATACCTTAAAAAGAATGATACCCTGCATGAATTCCACAAGCATGTTGCCATCCATGTAAACGATACTCATCCCGTTCTTGCCATCCCGGAGCTGATGAGAATTTTACTTGATGAAGAGCATATGGAATGGGAAGAAGCTTGGAATATTACGATTAATACGATATCTTATACGAATCATACGACATTATCTGAAGCGCTTGAAAAATGGCCGCTGCATATCTTTAAGCCGCTGCTCCCAAGAATCTATATGATTGTAGAGGAATTAAACGAAAGATTCTGCAAAGAGCTGTGGAATCGTTTCCCTGGAGATTGGAAGCGTATTGAAAATATGGCAATTATCGCTCACGGCGTCGTGAAAATGGCCCATTTAGCGATTGTCGGAAGCCACAGCGTCAATGGTGTCGCAAAGATCCATTCTGATATTCTGAAAAACCGTGAAATGAAATTATTTCATCAAATCTATCCTCAAAAGTTCAATAACAAAACCAATGGAATCACTCACCGCAGATGGCTGCTTAAAGCCAATCCAGAATTGACAAATCTCATTACCGAAACAATTGGGACCGACTGGATTAAAAACCCGCACCTCATGATTGAGCTAAAACGTCATATCTATAATCCACATTTAAAAGAAGAATTTGCAGCCGTTAAACGAAAAAGAAAAGCGATTCTTGCAGACATTATCGAAAAGAAAACGGGAATTTCCGTCGATAAACATTCGATTTTTGATGTTCAAGTTAAGCGTCTTCATGCATATAAACGACAGCTGTTAAATGTGCTGCATATCATGTATCTTTATAACAGGCTGAAAGAGGATTCAAACTTTACAATCTATCCAAGAACGTTTATATTTGGAGCCAAGGCATCTCCAGGCTACTATTATGCGAAAAAAATCATTAAACTAATTAACTCGCTTGCAGATAAAGTGAACAGCGATCCTAAGGTTTCGCAGATGATGAAAGTCATTTTCATGGAAAATTACCGGGTTTCGCTGGCAGAGCATATCTTCCCGGCGACAGATGTCAGTGAACAAATCTCAACTGCCAGTAAAGAGGCATCTGGAACAGGAAACATGAAATTTATGATGAACGGTGCGCTCACAATGGGAACTTTGGACGGAGCGAACATTGAAATTTTAGAAGAAGTCGGAAAAGAGAACATCTTCACTTTTGGTTTAAAGGCCGATGAGGTTCTGAATTATTATGAAAATGGCGGGTATCGCTCATCTGAGTATTATCATCATGATCTGCGGATCAGACAAGTGGTCGATCAGCTCACAAACGGATTCTTCCCTGATACAGAAGATGAGTTTGAAGCAATTAAAGACTCTCTGCTTTATGAAAATGATCAATATTTTGTTTTACGTGACTTTGCATCCTATGTTGATGCCCAGGAACAGCTTGAAAAAGCTTACAAAAACCAAGATAAGTGGCTTGAAAAAGCACTTCTTAATATTGCTCACTCAGGCTATTTCTCAAGTGACCGGACGATTCATGAGTATGCTGATGGCATTTGGGATATCCAGCCGATTCCTGTTATTCATTAAGTCTTTGAAAACCCGCCTGGTTGAGCGGGTTTTCTGCTGTTTAAGTTTTATTAAGGATTTGCTAATATGTCCTCTGATTTCGAAAAAAATCAAGATTTTCGATGTACAAGCTTTAGATAATGGCATTGAAAGTAAGTTTGAAAAAAACGAACTTTCATGCGTCTGCCGAATTATCGATTATCTCCATCAAGCAATCGGCCAAGTCCGCCCAGAATACTGCCTTCTCCTGAAGCGTTTCCGCCTGTGCTTGGAGCATTGGCGAATATGCGGTCAGCAAGACGGCTGAAGGGGAGTGATTGTACCCATACTGTCCCAGGACCTTGCACAGTTGCAAAAAATAATCCTTCACCGCCGAAGAAGGCCGTTTTGACTTTCCCGACATATTCAATGTTGTAGTTAACGTCCCTCGTCATCGCGACAAGGCAGCCTGTATCAATTTTCAGGCGCTCCCCAGGTGCAAGCTGCCGCTTATGTATCGTACCTCCAGCATGCAAAAAAGCGAGTCCGTCTCCTTCTAGTTTTTGCATAATGAATCCCTCACCGCCAAAAAAACCGGTTCCTAACTTTTTCTGAAAATCAATTCCGACAGACACACCTTTAGCAGCACAGAGGAAGGCGTCTTTTTGACAAACGACTTTTCCCTGCATTTCATTTAAGTCGACAGGAATGATTTTGCCTGGATAGGGCGCTGCAAATGAAACTTGCTTTTTGCCTCCAGCTTTATTTGTAAAGACCGTCATAAATAAACTTTCTCCAGTAATAACACGCTTACCGGCACCTACTAAACGGCTCATCAAGCCCTTTTGCTCTGATCCGTCACCAAAGATGGTTTCCATATCAATGCCGTCATCCATCATCATCATACCTCCGGCCTCGGCTACTACACTTTCACTTGGATCGAGCTCAATTTCAACAAACTGCATGTCATCCCCATAAATCTTGTAATCAATTTCATGTGCGTTCAAAAAGGTCACCTCTTTACTTTTTTTTGTAAACATTCGTCATAAAGAAAGAAAACCCTTCTGTTTTCCATTTATAATGAAAGAAGTTCGTCATATAAAGGGGATAAGTATATGCCTGTCATTAGAAATACAATTAGTATTAAAGCGCCAATCGAAGTCTGCTTTGACCTCGCACGGAATGTAGAGATCCATCCGAAAACGACTAAAAAAACAAAAGAGAAGGCGGTTGGCGGTGTAACCACCGGGCTTCTTGAAGAAGGTGATACCGTTGAATGGGAAGCCTTGCACTTCGGTATAAAGCAAAGACTGTCTTCCAAAATAACAGAGATGAACAGGCCTTATGAATTTAAAGATATGATGGTTAAAGGAGCATTTAAGTCTTTTATTCATACCCATACTTTCGTTGCTTCAGGAAATGAAACAGTGATGATTGATCACTTTGACTATCTGTCTCCATTAGGATTTTTGGGCAAAGCCGCCGATTTTTTATTTCTAGAGAGATATATGCAAAAATTTCTCTCAGACCGGGCGGGGGAACTTAAAAAAATCGCAGAAACAAATTAAAACAGAGTTCCGTTGCGGAAACTCTGTTTAAGATTATTGGAAAGCATAAAATAATTTAAGTCCAGCTTCTAACATTTGATCAGAACCGATTCGCAAAAAATATCTTTTCTGCCGGATTCTTGTTTTAGTAGCTTAACAATGAGCTTTCGCTTTTATTCCTCACTATATGGTTCTTTTTCTGATGCAGGAAGATCACCGAAAGGAGTCATCAGTCCTTCTTCATCGAGTGTATGTTCATACTGTCTATGCTGTATGTTTGGATACACTGTTACGTTCTTTCCTTCAATATCTGTAGCGGCGAAATTTTCATAATCCTCTACATACCCTGTGGGGTCATCGTTCTCCATATATACGTCGTTGTATGAATCAACAGGATATTCCATGTCAGAAGGAGTTTCAGAGTTGCCGAAGCGCTCTACGTCCTGATAAGAGTCTTCCGCATCATAGGCTTCCGAATCGCTTTCATCGTATTCGAATTGCCCGAATGCCGGCTCAAGTATGCTTTCCTCTATCGGTCTCGAGTGAGAAATTGCCTGCTCCGGAGAATGTTCCTTGCAGGTTGTTGCAGTCGGAAGCACTTCAAGTCTTTCTTCGGGTATGTCTGTTCCGCATACTTCACATACCCCGTAAGTTCCCTTTTCAATGGCTGCAAGTGCTCGGTTTATATCACTTAATTCTTCCTCCACATGCTCATTTAAAGCGATATCTTTTTCACGCTCATAAAGCTCTGTACCCTCATCGCCCGGATGGTTGTCATAGCTTGAAAGCTCTCCGGTAGAATCATGCCCGAAGCTTTGCTCAAGTCCAAAATGGTTGTTTTCCTGCAGGTGCTGCTCGATTTCTGCTTTTCTTGCGTCAAGCTGTGAGCGAAAGGAAGCCATTTGTCCGCTATTAAGCATTCCATTCACGCTCCTTCCTTAAGAAGTAATTTCTTCTTTTTTTAGTATGAACAGAAAGGGCAAAATCATGATTGTAAATTATGCGCAAAAAAAATACGGCCCTCAAAGGGCCGTGTAAAGTTTAGATTGTGCTTATGAATAAACCAAGTGCGAGCAAGAACCCAAATTGAATATTTGTCTGAGCAGTGGCTTTCATTGCAGGCATCATTTCAAGCGGCAGTGATTTGCCGACGAATTTTTTTACGGCACTGTATGCCTTTGGGGTGCTGATTAGAACTAAAAGCGCCCAAAAGGACAAGTGGCCGAGTGCTATCATTATCAAGATGACAGCATAAGAAGCTGCGAACATGGAAGCGAGGAAAATAATTGCTTTTTTGCGTCCAATCAAGATCGCCAGCGTCTTTCGCCCGTTTTCTTTATCTCCATCGAGGTCGCGGATATTATTTGACAGCATGATGTTTCCAACCAGGAAAGCGATCGGAATGGAAATAATGATGCTGATCGGTGAAATCGTTCCAGTTTGAATGTAATAAGCAAGCAGGATAATAACCATACCCATAAAGAAACCTGCAACCAGCTCTCCAAATGGAGTGTATGCAATTGGCATAGGGCCTCCTGTATAAAAATAGCCGGTAGCCATGCAGATTAATCCAATAACAGCGATCCACCAAGTGGATGTCATGCAAATATAAACCCCTAAAATTGCTGCGACTGCGAAAAATGCAAAGGCAAGGTTTAGAACTGTCTTTGGTTTTACACCGTTTCTGACAATTGCTCCGCCGATGCCGACAGAATTTTCATTATCAAGTCCGCGCTTAAAATCGAAATATTCATTGAACATATTGGTTGCAGCCTGAATTAAAATGGATGCAATCAGCATAGCTAGAAATAATAAGATATGAACCTGACCATCATTTAAAGCAAGCACCGTACCGATCGTCACAGGAATGAAGGCTGCAGACAGTGTGTGCGGACGCAGCAGCATCCACCATACTTTCCAGCTTTTATCCGGTTTGATTGAAGGCACGTTTTGTGTAGTGTTTGATTGTGTATGCATCAAAGATTTCTCCCCTTTTTGTAAACCAAATGGAGCACGTTTGCTTCCCAAAATTAAGTGTAGGAAATTTACAATATTGTGTCAATCCTTTTACAAATGTTTGAACAATCATTTAATTCCTGACCGGGAATTTTCTTCCGCGAGAGCTTTTGATTTTATTGTTGTCAGGGTAGTAATATAATAAGGATAATAGTCGTTATTTCTATTATACCATTTCTTTGCCCAAGTACTATTGACACCTCTTTCCTCTGAGGTGTATCTTAATATAAGCGATTTTTCGGTTTTGGAGGGATTTCCAATGATTACGGCATTAAAACATACATTTACGGAGATTATGAAGCGTGCTTTGGAGGAAGCCAGACAGTTTGATAAACCGGTCATATTAAGTCAGGTCAAGTCGTTGAATGATTCGATGAACCCCCTCCATTTTTATGCGGCTGGCGAGCGGCTTTTTTTAGGCGAGCGGTTTTATTGGGCAACTCCTGGTTCACGCTTTACGATTACAGGCTTGGGAAACGAATGCACAGTAGAGAATGATTCTGCTGAAAGCGATCGTTTCGGGCGGATTGAGTCTGATTGGAAACGCTTTAAAAAAATAGCGCATTACGAAGATGGCGCAAAATCTCATATAGGTACAGGCGCTTTATTATTCGGCGGTTTTTCTTTTGATCCGCATAACCGCAGAAACGAGCGCTGGAATAACTATCCTGAGGCAAAATTCTTTTTGCCGTCCGTCATGCTTACAGTAAAAGACGGTGTTTCTTTTTTGACAATCAATCGTGTGATTAAGCCGGAAGATGACCTTGAATCATGTTCGGCACATTTCACAACGATTGCCAACGAAGTACTGACAGGGAAGGCAAGCACTGGGGAAGAGTACGTAAACAATTACACTCTAAAAGAGGCTGATACGGGAACATGGCTTTCAGCCGTACAAAAAGCAACAGATTTAATTAAAAGCGGTGAGCTGGATAAAGTCGTGCTGGCACGAGAAGTGCAATTAGAATATGATCACAAAATTAATATCTATTCAGCTTTAAGCAAACTGCAGACAGAGCAGCCTACAAGCTTTATCTTTTCTTTTGAAAATGGCCGTCAATCGTTCATTGGAGCAACCCCTGAGCGACTGATCAAAAAGGAAAACAGCAGGCTGCTTTCAACATGTCTGGCTGGTTCCATTAAAAGAGGGAAGAGCAAGCAAGAAGATACGGAGCTTGGAACAGAGCTTTTGAATGATGAAAAAAATCTGATTGAGCACGCGATTGTTGTGAAAATGATCAAAGATTCGTTTGAAGAATGCTGCAGTGAAGTAAAGGTTTCAGATCACCCGCAATTATTAAAAACGAAAAATATTCAGCATTTGTATACACCGATAGAAGGATCAATGAAAGCCGGTTATTCCTTATTGAACTTAACAGAGAAGCTTCATCCGACACCTGCCTTGGGAGGATATCCAAAAATGGCTGCTGTTGAAATGATCAGAGAAATTGAACCTATGGACCGCGGCTGGTATGCCGGTCCAGTCGGGTGGCTTGATGCTGAAAACAACGGAGAGTTTGCAGTAGCCATCCGCTCCGGCTTAATTGAGGGCGAGCAGGCAACCCTGTTTGCAGGATGCGGCATTGTAGCAGAATCCGATCCTCAAATGGAATATCAGGAAACACTGATCAAGCTTAAGCCGATGCTCTCTGCGCTGGGAGGAGTCAACCATGAGTGCAAATAAATCTTTAACCCTTTATGCAGCAAGTTTTGTTGATGAATTATCTAAAGCGGGTGTTCGGGATGCGGTTATTAGCCCCGGTTCAAGATCAACCCCTATGGCCATGCTGATGGCTGAACATCCTGATTTGAACATTCATGTTTTGATTGACGAACGATCAGCAGGTTTTTTTGCCCTTGGCATGGCCAAGATGCAGCAAAGACCCGTTGCTTTGCTGTGTACATCAGGAACGGCAGCAGCTAATTATTATCCGGCAGTTGTTGAGGCATTCTATTCAAGAGTGCCTTTGCTTGTTTTAACAGCAGACCGTCCGCATGAACTTAGGGATGTTGGTGCTCCGCAGGCAATCGATCAGATGCATTTGTTCGGCCGCTATGCAAAATGGTTTGCGGATATGGCAGTTCCGGAGCATACTGCTGAGCTTCTCCATTATGGAAGAACAATGGCGGCACGTGCAGCGGGCAAAGCGATTTCTTCTCCATCAGGACCGGTTCATCTTAATTTTCCGTTCAGAGAACCCCTCGTACCTGATTTAGAATCTGAGGATTTATGGACAAGCTTGAATAGCCGTCCTAAACAGGTTCAAGTAACAGCGGGTTCTTCAGTTATTGATCTTTCCGAAGTGCAGCGCTTAGCTGGTCTCCTTTCAGAAGAAAAGAAGGGATTGATTATATGCGGAGAGCTTCGAGATCCTGATTTCGCTGAAGCAGCGGTAAAGTTATCCTCAGTCCTGAAGTACCCTATTCTTGCTGATCCTCTTTCAAATTTAAGAACAGGGTCTCATGATCAAACATCTGTCATTGAATGCTATGATGCCTTTATGAAGGATGAATACATAACAGAGCAGCTAAAGCCAGAAGTCATTATCCGGTTCGGAGCTATGCCGGTTTCAAAGCCGCTGTTTTTATTCTTGAAGAGAACAGCTGATATCCGTCAAATTGTTGTCGATGGCCAAGGCGGCTGGAGGGAACCAACCTTAATGGCGGCGGAAATGATTGAATGCAAGGAGAGCTGGCTGTGCCGTGAACTTATCAAACAGGTCAAAATACAGGAAGATACGGATTGGCTGCAGTCATGGAAAAAAGTAAATCTCGTTTCGCGTGAGTTATTAGGATCAGCCGAGGATAAAGGCGGCGACCTGTTTGAAGGAAATGTCTTTCGTGAATTGCAGCATGCGCTTCCCCAGAAGTGTCATGTGATAGCAGGAAACAGCATGCCGATCCGTGACCTTGATAATTATTTCCTGAACACGGAAAAGAACATTGCCGTTTATGCCAACCGGGGGGCGAATGGAATCGATGGGATCGTTTCAACAGCACTTGGAATGAGTACTGGTGCCGGCACAGATCATCCAACTTTTTTAGTCATTGGCGACTTATCCTTTTATCATGATATGAATGGTCTCCTTGCTGCGAAAATGCACAAGCTTAATTTGACCATCATCCTTGTTAATAACGATGGGGGCGGCATCTTTTCGTTTCTTCCGCAGTCAAAAGAAGAGAAGCATTTTGAAACCTTATTCGGCACGCCGACCGGTCTTGATTTTAAACATGCTGCCGATCTTTATGACGCTTCATATTCACTGCCGGCAACATGGGAGGAATTCCGATCAGCAGTGTCAGATGCTGTCATTAAAAAAGGTTTGAATATTATTGAAGTGCGCACAAATCGTCAAACCCGTGTCAGCATTCATCGTGAATTGATGAATCGTGTTTCCCAGGAAATAAGAGAGAAGTTCTTTAAATGAAGTTGACGATAAGAGGAGTATCCTATCATATTGAAACATTTGGAGAAGGAATCCCTCTAGTTCTTCTCCATGGATTTACAGGCTCAGCCGAAAACTGGCACCCTTTTCTGGACATGTTCAGCCATTATAAAGTGATATTAGTTGATCTTATCGGACATGGGCTGACAGATTCACCTTCAGAGTTTGAACGGTACATTATGGATGAATCGGTTAAGGATTTACATGTTATTTTTGAAGAGCTCCAACTTAATAAAGCAATTCTTGCAGGCTATTCTATGGGAGGCAGACTGGCATTATCCTATGCAGGCAGGCATCCTGAGCGGATTGACAAGCTGGTTCTGGAAAGTGCATCTCCTGGGTTGAAATCAGAGGCTGAGAGAATGAGCAGAAGAGTAAATGATCGAAAGCTCTCTCAATTTATAAAAGAACAGGGATTGGAATCCTTTATAGATTTCTGGGAGAATATACCGCTGTTTGCCTCTCAGAAAGCTTTGCCTGGGGACGTTCAAAAAAATCTGCGCAGCCAAAGGCTGAAAAATGACGAGGCAGGGCTTGCAAACAGTCTTTTAGGAATGGGGACCGGATCACAGAAATCCTTATGGGATAGCCTTGATTCTCTGGAAATTCCCGTTCTGCTCATTAGCGGGGAATTGGATGAAAAGTTCTGCGGGATCGCAAAAGAGATGAAAGATTTGATCCCGCTTCCGACATTTATTAAAATAATTGGTGCAGGTCATGCGGTTCATGTGGAACAACCGCAAATCTTTGGTAGAATAGTAAATGAGTTTATTAATACGTAAACGTATTCATAAGGAGGCAGTACAAAATGACAGTAGAATGGATTGCTGAACGCAAGTACGAAGATATTTTATATGAAACGTATAATGGGATTGCCAAGATCTCTATTAATCGTCCAGAGGTACATAATGCATTCCGTCCGAAAACGGTAATGGAATTAATTGATGCTTTTGCTTATGCAAGAGATGATGCAAATGTTGGAGTTATTATATTAACTGGAACAGGTGGAAAAGCATTCTGTTCAGGCGGCGACCAAAAGGTTCGCGGACATGGCGGTTATGTTGGTGAAGACCAAATTCCTCGTTTGAATGTTCTTGATCTGCAGCGTTTAATCCGCGTGATACCAAAACCGGTTATTGCCATGGTGGCAGGATACGCAATCGGAGGCGGCCATGTGCTTCATATTGTCTGTGATTTAACAATTGCAGCAGACAATGCTGTTTTTGGCCAAACGGGACCAAAAGTAGGCAGCTTTGATGCTGGCTATGGTTCAGGATACCTTGCCCGTATTGTCGGACATAAAAAAGCACGCGAGATCTGGTTCCTATGCCGTCAATATAATGCACAGGAAGCGCTTGACATGGGTCTTGTCAACACGGTTGTGCCTTTAGAAAAGCTTGAAGAAGAAACAGTTCAATGGTGCGAGGAAATCTTAGAAAAGAGCCCGACTGCCATTCGTTTCCTTAAAGCTGCATTTAATGCGGATACAGACGGCCTAGCAGGCATTCAGCAATTTGCAGGAGACGCAACTCTTCTGTACTATACAACGGATGAAGCAAAAGAAGGAAGAGATGCATTTAAAGAAAAACGCAGCCCTGACTTCAAGCAGTTCCCAAGATTCCCTTAAATAACATGCAGCAGCTTGATGATTTCATCAAGCTGCTTTCTTATAGTATCAGAATATTATTTAGACTTTGAGACATGTCTAGCAAAGGCGTCTAGCTCCTCGGTCAGAACGGATCTGATCAAAGCGCTTGCGTTTTTCTAATATAAAGGCGGTGAACAGAAGTGAATACAATGCCTAATTGGTTAAAACAACGTGCCTATTTGACTCCTGACAGAATTGCGCTCATGACTGACGATAAAACATTAACGTTTCGGGAGCTGCATGAACTGTCCGAACAAAAAGCGTATGTCTATCAGCAGATGGGGATAAAAAAGGGACAGCATGCTGCAATCCTTATGAAAAACAGTATAGAGATGGCTTCTGCTATTCATGCGCTTACATACCTTGGAGCAACGGCCGTTCTGTTAAATACAAGATTGACGGCCTCAGAGCTTGATTGGCAATTAAGGGATTCAGAAGCAAAATTTCTTATTTGTGATGCAGCCCTTAATCAAGAATGGGAGAATCCAAGCTGGACAACGATTGATAGCATAGAGCATGCATCAACTATAACTGGTCCTGTTCAATATGAATATTCCTTTCAGTTAGATCAGACAGCAACAATTATGTATACATCAGGAACTACCGGTAAACCAAAGGGTGTTCTACAAACATACGGCAACCACTATTGGAGCGCTGCCGGCTCATCTTTGAATCTGGGCCATCATCATGATGACAGATGGCTGTGTGCCGTTCCGCTCTTTCATATCAGCGGGCTGTCCATCCTAATGAGAGGGGTAATCTATGGAATGACCGTCATTCTCCATGAATCCTTCCACCCATCAAGAGCTAACCGCGCCATCATGGAGAAGGGAGCTACTATCGTTTCAGTTGTCCAGACAATGCTTTCTCAAATGCTGGAAAGCCTTGGAGAAAGCACATATCCGGGAACCTTCAGATGCATGCTTTTAGGCGGAGGGCCGGCACCTATTCCTTTATTGAAAGAATGTGAAATGAAAAAAATTCCGGTATATCAAACATACGGAATGACAGAAACCTCCTCGCAAATTGTCACACTATCACCAGAGTACAGCCTGACAAAGCTTGGTTCTGCAGGAAAACCGCTTTTTCCCTGCGAGATTAAAATTATGAAGAACGATCTTGCTTGCCCGCCTTTTACAGAGGGAGAAATTCATGTACAGGGCCCGAACGTAACGAAAGGGTATTGGAAGCGTGAAGCAGAAATTCATAATGGATGGCTTCAAACAGGAGATATGGGATATTTGGATGAGGAAGGCTTTTTATATGTCCTTGACAGGCGATCAGATCTTATCGTCTCAGGCGGAGAAAATATTTACCCTGCAGAAATAGAAGCTGCCCTTCTTTCTCATCCTTCGGTCATTGAAGCCGGGGTAACCGGAATGCCTGATGCAAAATGGGGTCAGGTTCCGCACGCATTCATTGCTGTAAATAATGCAGTAAGCGAGGAAGAACTGATTTCCTATTGTTCCGCTATGCTTGCAAAATATAAAATACCAAAGCGAATTCACTTTTTAAGTAAGCTGCCGAGAAATGCCTCAAATAAATTAGTGCGACGAAAGCTTGCAGAGGCTCTTGGAGGTACTCATGATTGATGTGCAGGCAGTTAAGCTACATCATCTTGAAATGAAGCTTGTTTCACCATTTCAATCCAGTATTGAAACAGTCCATAAGAGAGAGAGCATACTAATTGAAATACAGGGTCGAAGCGGACAGATTGGATGGGGGGAAGTCGTTGCTTTCTCTTCACCATGGTATACCGAAGAAACGATTGGAACATGTCATCACATGCTGAAGTCGTTCCTAATCCCTGAGCTGCTTAAGAAACCATATCAAAATCCGGAGGGATTCATTGACTCTTTTTCTTATATTAGAAGAAATCAAATGGCTAAAGCAGCAATTGAAGGTGCTGTTTGGGATCTTTATGCAAAGGTGCAGGACAAGCCGCTTGCAGCCATTTTAGGCGGAACAAATAATCAAATTGATTCTGGTGTAGTAGTGGGCATGGCTTCAATCGATCACATGCTTGAAACGATAGGGAAGCATGTCAGTGATGGATATAAAAGAATAAAGGTGAAAATAAAGCCGGGATTAGATGCTGTCCTGCTCCATGAAATCAGGAACAGATTTCCGGATGTTCCATTAATGGCTGATGCCAACTCTGCGTATACGCTTGATGACATCAGTCTTTTAAAGCAGCTCGATGAATACAATCTCATAATGATTGAACAGCCGCTTGCATACGATGATATTATTGATCATGCCGTTCTTCAGTCCCAATTAGAAACCCCGATTTGCCTTGATGAGAGCATTATTACTCTGAACGATGCGAAAAAAGCGATTCAGCTTGGCAGCTGCCGCGTCATCAATATTAAGCCTGGAAGAGTGGGCGGTCTTTCAGAATCCAAGAAAATTCATGATTATTGTTTGCAGCACAGCATTCCGGTTTGGGTAGGAGGAATGCTTGAGACAGGGGTTTCACGCGCACATAACATCGCTCTTGCATCCCTTCCGAATTTCACGATACCCGGTGATATCTCTGCTTCTGCACGATATTGGGAAGAAGATATCATTTCTCCCCCCGTTACCGTGCATAATGGGAAAATTGATGTTCCTCGAGGGCCAGGGCTCGGATTTGAAGTGAACCGCAGCAAATTAGCAAAATACTGTACACATACCGAACGTTTTTCGAAGTAAAATAGATTTTTCTTTAAGTGAAAATCAGATTTTACCCTTACAAAATCAGATTTTGCGTTTTTGTAAAATTTCGCATTCCATGATAAAAATAAAAGGAATGATGCTAGAGACATCATTTCGACAATCAGCCCTCTCTGCTTCAATCTTAGACCAGCTATTTATGTAGCTGGCCTTTTTTTGTCGAGAAAGAATGATTGACAGAAAGATAAAAATGCTTTAAATTGTTGCGTATAGGCAAAATAATTATACTAATCAACAAATCATGAAACAAGCTAACTTATTAGCACAGTACCTAACTTTCTTTCATAAAATGGTTTTTGCGAAGGAAAGTTCTTTTTTTACTTAAAACTTGCATCAGGGAAACATTTGTTGACGAAGGAAAGAGGAGGATCATGAATGAAAAAGAGATTGCTAATGCTGATTTCAATTCTGGCACTGTCCGCTATTATGACAGCGTGCAGCCAGGGCGCGAGCGGGGAAGACAATGGAAAGATAAAGGTAACGACAACAACTGCGCAAATAGCGGATGTCACACGAAATGTTGCGGGCGACGCAGTAGAAGTAAAGTCTTTAATGGGGCCCGGTATTGATCCCCACTTATATCAGGCTTCACAAGGAGATATTCAAAAGCTGAATCAGGCAGATATTATTTTTTATAACGGTCTGCACTTAGAAGGCAAGATGGGTGAAATTTTTGAAAAAATGTCTAATGAAAAGCCTACTGTGCCAGTAGCAAGTGCCATTCCCGAAAATAAATTAATAAATGATAAATCGAACGCCAATATACACGATCCCCATGTATGGTTTGATATCTCTTTATGGATTCATACCGTTGATATAGTAGAAGAAGAGCTCAGCAAGCTTTCACCTGAAAATAAGGATGAATTTGCGGAAAATGCTGCTTCTTACAAGAAAAAGCTTCAAGAAATGGATCAATATGCGAAAGAACAGGTTGGGACCATTCCTGAAGAAAGCAGAGTGCTTGTAACAGCGCATGATGCATTTACTTACTTTGGAAACGCCTATGGATTTGAAGTGATGGGTCTTCAAGGATTGAGCACAGATTCTGAATACGGTCTGCGAGATGTGCAAAATTTAGTCGATGTCCTGGTCGACCGTGAGATTAAAGCAGTATTTGTGGAAAGCAGTATATCTGAAAAGTCGATTAACGCCGTTGTGGAAGGCTCAAAAAAGAGAGGCCATGAAGTCGTTATTGGCGGACAGCTGTATTCTGATGCCATGGGTGAAGAAGGTACGGAAGAAGGAACCTATTTAGGAATGTTTAAACACAATATCGATACAATTGTTTCATCATTGAAATAATAAGGCAGGTGTATTTCTATGTATCCAGTAACTGTTGAAAATTTGACAGTAGCCTATCACCGCAAACCAGTTTTGCAAGAGGTGGGGTTTGAAGTTCCGGAAGGAAAATTAATTGGGATTATCGGACCAAATGGAGCCGGGAAATCCACTTTAATTAAAGCTGTTTTAGGATTGATTCCAGTTGCATCCGGAGAAGTTGAAATCTATGGTGATCATTATAAAAAACAGCGTAAACGCGTCGGTTATGTCCCCCAGCGCGGATCAGTGGATTGGGATTTTCCCACGAATGCTCTTGATGTTGTTCTGATGGGACGATATGGACATATTGGCTGGCTCAAGCGCCCGGGGAAAAAGGATACAGAATTTGCCCGGGGATGTCTCGAAAAAGTCGGCATGCTTGATTTCGCTGACAGACAAATCAGCCAGCTTTCAGGCGGACAGCAGCAGCGTGTGTTTTTAGCAAGAGCTCTTGCACAGGATGCAGATGTGTATTTCATGGATGAACCGTTTGTGGGTGTTGATGCGGCAACTGAAAAAGCGATTATATCCCTTCTAAATGAATTAAAAGCAAGGCAGAAGACGGTTTTAGTTGTTCATCATGATCTGCAGACAGTTGAAGAATATTTCGACTGGGTTCTGCTCCTGAATTTAAGGAAGATTGCATTTGGTCCAACAAGTGAAGTCTTTACCATGGATAATCTTCAAAAAACATACGGAGGCAGGCTCACATTTTTACAGAATCAAAGTGTGCTTGTGGATGAAACATAACAGGAGTGAGTGATGATGATGGATGAACTATTCTATCAATTGCAAAATCAGAATACGCAGTGGGTTTTGCTTGGCACGATGCTGCTTGGTCTTGCAAGCGGAGTTCTCGGAAGCTTTGCTCTCCTCAGGAAACAAAGTCTGATTGGAGATGCGATGGCACATGCTGCCTTGCCGGGTGTGTGTATGGCATTCCTTCTTTACGGATCCAAATCATTAATTTGGTTTCTTGTCGGAGCAGCCATTTCAGGGATGGTTGCTGCATGGCTTATCCAATTTATCATTCATAATTCCCGAATTAAAGAAGACTCAGCCCTTGGGCTAGTTTTGTCTGTATTCTTTGGATTTGGAATTGTGCTGCTGACTTTCATTCAGCACAACCGCGGGGGAAATCAAAGCGGCTTGAGTGATTTTATTTTCGGAAAAGCAGCTTCAATGGTCGGGCAGGATGTTCAGATCATTACGTGGATTGCAGCCATTTTGCTCCTGCTGACAGCTGTCTTTTTTAAAGAATTTAAGATTCTGACGTTTGACCCTCAATTTGCAAAAGGAATTGGGCTGCCAACATCTTTTTTAAATGGCCTGCTCATGGTATTAATTGTTTGTGCAGTCGTTATTGGTCTTCAGACAGTAGGGGTCATTTTAATGGCAGCTATGCTGATCACTCCTGCCATCGCAGCGAGATATTGGACAGATAAACTTGGTCATATGGTGATCATTGCCGGTATTATCGGAGGAATCTCCGGCGTGGCTGGAACGTTCCTGAGCACAACGACAAAAGGAATGGCAACAGGTCCGCTGATTATCGTTGCAGCTACATTGCTCTTTTTAATCTCGTTGATTTTTGCTCCGAAACGCGGCCTTGTTTCAAAAGCAATTAAGCAAATGAAGCTGAGAAAAAGAACATCTGTTGAGCAGCTGCTTCTGTCTTTCTACGATTTGACAGAACGTGCAGGGGACAAATATTCAGCTGCATCCTTCCCGCTTGACGAAATAGTGAAAAAAAGAAAAGTTGCAAACAATCTGGTCAGCCAATCATTAAATGAGCTTTTGAAAAAACGGCTTGTCATGAAAGCAGAAGGGGATACATGGAGGCTTACAGAAAATGGCCTGCAGCTTTCCTATCAGCTTGCTTTAAATCAGCGTCTTTATGAAATGTATCTTATGCATGAAATGGAGCTTGCCCAGCTTCAAATTACCAGCCGTGATGATGTTGATGTTGAAATGATGTCAGGAGATATAAAGGATCGATTAATGAACCTGTTAAAAGATCATAATAGAGAGCCAATGCTGCTTCCTGAATCTAAGAATAACCTGAGCAGGAAGGAGTGGCTATATCAATGAGTTATGATGCATGGATCTTACTTACAGGTTCACTGGTTGGTGTAACCTGTGCCATGATTGGCTGTTTTCTGATCTTAAGAAAAATGGCTATGCTTGCAGATGCGATCAGTCATTCTGTTTTGCTCGGCATCGTGTGCGCATATTTTGTAAGCAGAAGTCTAGATGGGATCTCGATGTTTATTGGAGCGGCTATTGTCGGATTGCTTACAGCCTTTCTCGTACAAATTTTAAATGCCAAAGGGGTTCAATCAGATGCGGCAATCGGAGTTGTTTTTACATCTCTCTTTGCCATTGGCGTTATCCTGCTTTCTTTGTTTGGAGGAAACATCCATCTGGATGTGGATCACGCGCTGATGGGAGAAATAACTTTTGTGCCGTGGGATACGATCACGATATCAGGTGTTGATCTGGGTCCAAAAGCAGTATGGATGCTTGGTTCCGTCTTTTTCATCAATCTATTGATAATCGTTCTTTTTTATAAGGAATTTAAGATTTCATCGTTTGACCCGCAGATGGCTGTCGCAATTGGGATACCTGTGCTGCTCATTCATTATCTGCAAATGGGGATGCTCTCTATAACTACGGTTGCATCATTTGACAGTGTAGGGGCTATTTTAGTTGTAGCCATGCTTATTGTACCTGCATCAGCTGCTTATCTGCTGACGGATAAATTGCTTCATATGCTGGTCATCAGTTCAATGATCGGGATTTTATCTGCTGTTGCAGGCTACTATGCAGCAACATGGCTGAATGTCTCGATTGCAGGGGCAATGGCAACTGCTGCAGGACTGATCTTTTTCCTTACATTTATCTTTTCACCTAAACATGGGTTAATATCTAAGCTCCTTTCAAGAAGAAAATTTGCTTCGGCCGAATTGAACGAATAAAGATTGTGGAAAATATGAATAAAAATGATTCTCATTATCAATAATAGAGAAAAAGGACAGCGTGAAGCTGTCCCTTTTTCTTAAAGATCATGAGGTTTAAAGGTTTTACAGTCTGTTTCCTCGCTGCGGGAAGCAGTATCTCCTTTATGGCTGACTACATAGATGGAATCAGCTATACACAGATTGCCATTGCCCCAATACTCACAGTTATTGACTTCACACATTACTTCTCTTGGCATTCATCAACATCTCCTTGTTTAGGGTTCAACAGTTAGTTTTGCTTAGTAAAGGGTTTTTCATTCGCAGGATTTAAGAAACAAGGTGCAGCTGCACCTTGTTTTTTCATGATTCATTTTGCTTCAAATACCGTTTGTCCTTCATAAACAAGCGCCAGAAGTAAAAGAATCCAGGAAAGAGAATGGAAAATCCAACTATATAAGTAATAAACACAGCATGGAAGGTGTTGGGATGAGTAAAGCCATCCTGGATGGAAACATCTGGGTACAGCATATAAGGCAAGTGTGCCCGCCCGTATGCATAGCTTGCAAGTAAATATTGAATGGTTACGGCAACAACCGCGATTCTTGGTCTCCCAATCGTTCTTTTGTCTTTTTGCGATGGTAAGAAAAGAGCACCGCCCGCAATCATAAACATCGCAACAGATCCAATCAGGAAGGGCAAATATTCCATCATGTTTGTATATAGCCAGTTTGCTTCCGTGCGCAGGGTCAGCATAATCAAAAAACCCATTACAAGAGATAATGGACCTAAAATTAGCGCATCACGGCGGTAAACTTTATAGGCTTCCGGTTCATTGGCCGCATTTGAGTAATCAGAAAGCAGCAGCGATGACAGGAAAAGTGTGCTTGTAATCGCGAATCCGCTGAAGGCATAGGCGTTTGGACTTGTAAATAATTGATCGAGCTGAAGCTGATGGGAAC
Organism: Metabacillus hrfriensis; assembly: GCF_030127205.1. Classification (NCBI taxonomy): domain Bacteria; kingdom Bacillati; phylum Bacillota; class Bacilli; order Caryophanales; family Bacillaceae; genus Metabacillus; species Metabacillus hrfriensis. Next base: position 4,029,322 of record NZ_CP126116.1, on the reverse strand, counting down.
CGTTCACTACCTCAATATACCCGCCATGAGTGATGGGCAGCACCAGCAATAAAATAGCAGGAATGATGAAGCCGGAAATCCCGGAAACATAAGTAAGTGCTTTTTCATACCCTTTAGAATAATGGGAGAACACAAGGAATCCGCTTCGAATCGCCAGAAGCAGAAGAATGATGCTTCCTGGAATCAGCAAGACAGTTCCGAGAATAAATGTAGCTCCCGGAAAAAAGCTGAACAGTGCTACGACAATGGCTACAATAAATACATTTGTTACTTCCCAAGTAGGGGATAAATAACGATTGGCGATATTGGTCGCATTCGTCTTTTCTTTATTAATGTAGATCATCGACCAAAAGCCTGCTCCGAAATCCATTGTCGCCATGACAGCATAGATAAAAACAAAGCCCCATACAAGTGTAATGGCAAGCAGCGCATCTGTTGTAATCATTTCGGTAACGCCTCCATATCCGTAAATGCCGTTTTAATAAACACTGACGCTATCCCCATCAGACGCCGGCTTATCAAGTTCTTTTTCAACTGGATTTCGTTTGAAGTAATAGACAAGAACAAGAATAACAGCGAGTCCTAATATCGCATAAACCAATGTGAAAAGAATAAAAAGTGTTCCAATTTGGCCAGAGGCTGTCACGACATCCTCTGTTTTCAGCAAACGGTAAATGACCCATGGCTGTCTTCCTGTGCAGGCAAAAATCCAGCCGAACTCAATTGCCAGCATGGAAAGGATCCCAGAAGGCACAAATAAGACAAGCATCCATTTAGGAAAATGAGGTCGCTTTAATATCTTGAACCAGAAGAATCCGATAAGGGAGAGGAAAATCAGCAGACTGCCGATTCCAACCATTGCATTAAAGAGCGTATGGACAAACAGCGGCGGCCAATATTCCTCAGGAAAGTCATTCAATCCAATAACCTCGGTTTTAAAGCTGTTGTCCGCTAAAAAGCTCAGTGCCCACGGAATTTCAATGCCCCATTTAACCTCTTGTGTTTCCCGGTCGGTAAAGCCCCCAACTGAAAGAGGAGCATATCTTTGAGTTTCAAATAATCCTTCGGCTGCAGCGAGCTTCTCGGGCTGATATTCATGGAGCAACTGCGCTGATTCATGCCCGTTCAATGCTGTTAAAAATGAGAATATTCCCCCCACAATAAGGCCCATCATTAAAGCTTTTCGATGAAAACGGTAAAGGCGGTCGTTTTTTAAATTTCTCAGCATTTTATAAGCAGAAATAGAAGCAATAACAAATGCACCGGTCATAAACGCTGAAACAACAACATGTCCTGCTGTGACAATAAAGCTGGGATTGAAAAAGGCTGCCCATGGATCAACATCAACAATTTCCCCATTTTCAATCCTGAAACCAGCTGGAGTGCCTTCAAATGCATGAACATTTGTAATTAAGATCGCTGAGGCTGCAGCTCCGAACAAGACAAGAGAAACACTGACAATTCTCATTCGCGGCGAGATTCTGTCAGCGGCATAAACATAAATGGACATAAATAAGGCTTCCACAAAGAAAGCATAGATTTCTATTTGAAAAGGCAGCGCCATTACACGTCCGATAACCTCCATAAAGCCCGGCCATAACAAAGCAAGCTGAACACCGGCGATCGTCCCGGTAGGAATGGCAACACCAAGGAGCACCGCCTGACCTTTTGTCCATCTTTTCGCCATGACCGCATAATCATGATCCTTTGTTTTTTGAAAAAGAAGCTCTGCAATCAGAATCATGAGAGGAAGACCTACACCAAGTGATGCAAAGATTATATGAAAGCCCATTGTCGTCCCGAACAGGGATCTGGCTAATACGAGATCATCCATCTTTTTTCCGCCTTTCTTTCCCAAGGTTGTAATAATCTTCCCTTATTGTCTTCATTATTTCAGGAAATATGCGGTAAAAATGGGACGTATTTATTTCTAAGTTTACTTATAGAGCCGAATTTTAGGCAATTCACTTGCATTGACAAACAAGGACAAACCATGTAATATATAAAACGTAATAATTACGATTAAGGGAGTGCTTTTACAATGAAACAAGGAATCCATCCGGATTATCATAAAGTTGTTTATATGGACACAAACAGCGGGTTTAAATTCTTGAGCGGATCAACAATGAAATCAAACGAAACAACAGAATGGGAAGATGGCAATACCTATCCTCTTATTAAAATAGAAGTAAGCTCAGATACGCATCCATTCTATACAGGCCGTCAAAAATTCGCAGACCGGGATGGACGCGCAGAGCGCTTTAAGAAAAAATACAATATGTAATCCATCAAAGGGGCCTGGGAACAAATTGTTCCCGGGCATCTTTTTTATGACTGCAAAACTTGATACTCTTACATTTAGAGGAGGCTTGAATATGAAAAGAATACCTGTATATACCATCAGCGGTTTTTTAGGCAGCGGAAAAACGACAGTCTTAGGCAAGATGGCCGATGAGTTTAAAAAGAGAGGAAAACATGTCGGCATTATTTTAAATGAACTTGGCGATGAAAATGTTGAAAAGCATTTATTTGCGGATCAAAACGTCCATGAACTTTTAAATGGATGCATTTGCTGCACCATTCAGGATGACCTCGTAACTACACTCAAAGGCTTTTTAGAAGGCGAAGAAGTTGATGTGCTTTTAATTGAGGGGACGGGAGTAGCAAATCCATTAGAGATAAAAGATATCCTGCTGTCTCCAGAACTGATTGAGGAATTTAAACTTATGTCAATGATCGGAATGGTTGATACAAGCCACTACCTTGATTATCAAAGCATGTTTGCAAGCTCTAAGGAAATCCGGTCTCTTTTAAAAGAACAAATTATTTCATCAGATCTTATCATTCTTAATAAAATAGACATTGTTAATGAAAAAGAACAAGAAAAAGTCAGACATAAAATTGAAAAAGTGATCTCACCCGGTGTTGAAGTACTTGAATCCTCATACGGGAATGTTCCATTTGAAAAGCTTGCTCTGCAAAGGCAAAGTCTTGTAAACCTGACAGATGAAGCAGGGCATCATCACCATCATCATTCTATAGGAACCGTAAAAATAACAGCCCTTCCAGCTGTTCGGCTGAAAAAGCTTGAAACATGGCTGAAAGGAATAAATGGACTGATCCGTGCAAAAGGATATCTGCTCATTGAGGGAGAAAGCGATCCGCGGGAAATGCAGTTTGCTGCAAAAAAAGCCGTTCTTTCCGATACTAAAATAGATACAGAGAAAACGGTCTTGATTTTGATTGGACAAAACTTGAATACTGAGGAGATCAGAACGTCATTTCATCAGTCTTTTCAGTAAAATATCCATATAAAAACTACCGGCCAAACTAGGCCGGCAGTTCTTTTTACTTCGATAATGCTGTTCTAAGAGTTTCCAAATTTCGTTCCATTAAACTGAAGTAGTCCTCATTGTTTTTCGCATCTTCTTCAGAGATTGACTCAAGATTAGACAGGGTAAGGCTCTCCGCTCCAATTTCTGTCTTTACGATATCTGCGATTTTACTGTTTACGTTGTTTTCAAAAATAATATAGTTTATATGATGTTCTTTTGCTGTTTCAATAATGGATTGAAGCTGCTTTTGTGACGGCTCCTGAGTTGGCGATAACCCGAGCACGCTGATTTGTTGAATGCCGTAGCGCTCCTCCCAGTAGCCGTATGCTGCATGTGATACCAAAATTTCTTTCTTGTCTGCGGCATCAATTGTTTCTTTATAATCTGCATCCAATTTTTCAAGATCAGATTTTAGTGTTTCAAAATTCTTTTCAAATTTATCTTTAGATCCTGGCTGAATTTCAATTAATCCATTTTTAATGTTTTCAGCCATTTGAATGGAGAGGGCAGGATCCAGCCAAATATGTGGATCCTTATCTCCGTGATCATGAGCATCACCATCAGCGTGCTCATGATCGCTTTCCTCATCTGCATGCTCAGCATGATCTTCTTCATCAGTGTGCTCATCATGGCTTTCCTCATTAGCATGCTCCTCATGATTTTCTTCATCATGGGAAGCATCAGCAAGCTCAATGCCATCACCTGCTTTAATGATTTTCACTTCTTCAGACTTTAGGGTTTCTGTTGCTTTCTCTGCGAAGCCTTCTAGACCAACACCTGAATAAATAAATGCGTCTCCCTCTGCCATTGCAACCATATCTTTTGTAGATGGTTCAAATGTATGAGCATCTGCATTTGCAGGATAGATGCTTTCCACTTCAACAGCATCGCCGCCAATTTTCTTTGTAAAGTCCTGAACAGGGAAGATGGTTGTATAAACCTTCAGCTTTTCTTCACCGTTATCCTTTGAATTTTGATCGTTCTCTGCACACCCTGCAAGTGCTGTTCCAAGCATTAGCGCAAGTGCCATTGTCAGTCCTGTTTTTTTCATCATTTACTCCTTATATATGTGGTATTCAATTAACTTCAATATGTCCTTTCACATTATATCGTAATACTTACGATTTGAGAACCGGGAAAATTCAGAGCGAAAAAAGAAAAAGGATTCAAATAATTATGAAAAGGCAGGCAGGGGATCTATTAATACAGACCAATCTGATGCCATTTCTTCATCCGTCAGAAGACAGCCGTCAAGAGAGGTCTCTACTTCAGCTTTTGAAAGATCAATTCCGATAAAAACGAGTTCAGTCATGCGGTCTCCAAATGTATCATCCCAGCGTTCAAGCAGTTCAGGTTCTTCTGTCAACGTTTGTTTTTGTTCTTCTTCAGAGTAAGAGGCAACCCATTCTCCTGCACCTTGAATCATGATGGACGTACCAGCCTGTGAAAGAAGCCCTGTCGTGTCATTTCTAGTGGCGATCCAGAAAAATCCTTTTGCCCGAACAACATCAGCAGGCCAATTTTCAAGCCAGTTCATAAAGCGCTCAGGGTGAAAGGGCTTTTGTCTTCTGTAGACAAAGGAAGAAATTCCATATTCTTCTGTTTCAGGGGTATGCTCTTCATTTAATTCTTTTATCCAGCCCGCAGACTGACTTGCTTCTTCAAAATCAAAGCTCTTTGTGTTAAGTATTTCTGATAAGGGTACATTGCTGAATGCTGTTTTCAGGATCTTGGCATCCGGATTCAGTTTCCTGAGAACCCCATACAATTCATCTATATCTTCTTCGTTTAAAAGGTCGGTTTTGTTCAATAAAAGCACATTGGCAAATTCAATTTGATCAATTAACAAATCAATCACTTCTCTAGTGTCGTTTTCATCTGTTCCATGCTTGCGGTCAAGAAGATTTTCTCCTGAGGAAAAGTCGAACCAGAAGCGATTGCCGTCAACAACCGTTACCATTGTGTCCAAACGGCAGGTTTGCGAAAGATCAATGCCGACTTCTTCATCAATATACGTAAATGTTTGGGCTACAGGCACAGGCTCACTGATGCCAGATGATTCGATCACAATGTAATCAATATCGCCATTCTTAACAAGGCGCTCTACTTCCACCATTAAATCTTCGCGAAGGGTACAGCAAATGCAGCCATTTTGCATCTCAACCAATTTTTCTTCGGTCCTGCTGATGGGATTCTGTTTAATTAAGCTTGCATCAATATTAATTTCGCTCATATCGTTTACAATGACAGCCATTCGTCTGCCTTCTTTATTCTCAAGAATATGCTTTAAAAGAGTTGTCTTGCCTGCACCTAAGTATCCGCTCAGCACGGTAACGGGTATTTGGTCTATCATGAAAAATTCCTCCTGTATCGTATAAATAATAATGATTACGATTTACAAAAAACATCATATAGCAAAACTAACCTAAAAAACAAGTGTTGTGATATATTAAATAAAAAAAAGATTTATAAGGAGAATTGCAGATGAGATTGTTAGATGAGATTATTGAGCATAATACCCAATTTGTAGAAAAACGCGAATACGAAAAGTTCCAGACCACCAAATTTCCTGACAAAAAAATGGTTATTTTATCCTGTATGGATACTCGGCTTGTAGAATTGCTGCCTCAGGCTATGAATATAAAAAATGGCGATGTTAAAATTGTGAAAAGTGCCGGTGCGATTGTAGCTCATCCTTTCGGCAGCATCATGAGAAGTATACTGGTAGCGGTCATGGAACTTGGGGCAGATGAAGTATGTGTAGTCGGCCACTATGATTGCGGAATGAGCAGCCTTAATCCGGATTCTTTCCTTGAGAAAGCCATGAAACGCGGAATATCTCAGGATAAAATTGACACCCTGAATTATTCAGGCCTTCATTTAGAAGAATGGCTAAAAGGGTTTGATAACGTTGAAGAAAGTGTAAAACATAGTGTGAGCGTTATTCGCAACCATCCACTGCTTCCAAATGATGTACCTGTACATGGATTAATCATCGACCCGTCTACGGGAAAATTGGACCTTGTAGCAGACGGTTACCTGGAGTGATCCTTTTTTTCAGGTACAGGGTCAAATCCTCCGGGATGAAAGGGCTGGCACTTCAAGATCCGCTTAACGGTCAAATATCCGCCTTTAAGTGCGCCGAATCTCTTAACTGATTCCAAACCGTAATGAGAACATGTCGGATAAAACCGGCAGGATGGCGGCTTCAGCGGAGAAATGAATTTTTGGTAAAAACGTATAAGTGCAATGAATAGCTGTTTCATATATGTCACCTCTTCTTATGCCTTAAGTATACTGCAAGAAGAGAAGAAGTTAAAATTGGAAGATTTAATTCAGACAAAATAGATGAATTTTATCGGAATTAATTGTATGATGAATAAAGAAGTCTTATTAAGGAGTGGTATTTATGCCATCAGTTGAAAGTTTTGATCTGGATCATAATGCAGTAAAGGCACCATATGTCAGACATTGCGGCGTACACAAAGTAGGAAGCGATGGACTTGTGAATAAATTTGATATTCGTTTTTGCCAGCCGAACAAGCAGGCAATGAAACCAGATGTAATCCACACATTGGAGCATTTACTGGCGTTCAATATCCGCACACATTCAGAAAAATACGATCACTTTGATATTATCGACATTTCTCCTATGGGATGCCAGACAGGCTATTACCTTGTCGTAAGCGGTGAGCCGACAGTGGAAGAAATCATTGATCTTTTAGATGACACGCTTAAAGATGCTATTGAGATTACTGAAATTCCTGCTGCAAACGAAAAGCAATGCGGACAGGCAAAGCTGCACGATTTAGAAGGAGCGAAGCGTTTAATGCGCTTCTGGCTTGATCAGGATAAAAAAGAATTGGCAAAAGTATTTGGTTAATCGCTATAAAGTAAAAGCAGGCCTTCATTCAGAAGGCCTGCTTTTTTGAGTATTTTTGCCTGATTGACGGAAGAGAGCGGATAATGATACACTTCAAAACGTAATAATTACGATTTGTAAGGAGGGTTATTATTTGAGCGATAAGTATGCGTTTTTATTTTCCATTAAGATGCTGCAGCATGAAATTTCAGAGCTTTCTGACTACATAAAAGAAAGCGACTATTGTTTCCGGCTCCTCACAGATAAGCTTGATGATCTTTCAAAATTTGTAGTGGATGAAAAAAATGACACGGAGTGGCGGTTATGGGGAGAGGATCCAGATATCAGAAAATATTCTGAAATACTCAGGGAAACATCTGCAAAAGCCATCAGTACGCTGGAAAAATATCAGTCTGCCTGTACGGCTAATCAAGAAATGGATGCATCAGAGTATCTGCTTTCTCTTTCAGAATCAGTTAAAAAGGAATTAGACAGCTATGGGATTACAGCGTGCTCGAATGTTGTCTTTATAGGGTCAGGAGCTCTTCCTCTTTCTGCACTTACAATCGCAAAGGAGACGGGGGCTCAGATTACATGTCTGGATATCGATGTTGAAGCAGTTGAAATGGGGAAGAACATTGCAGTGATAACAGGACTCGAGTCTGCTGTCTCCTTTACACAGCATCCGGTTTCCCAAGTACCTGTTCTCAGAGATGCCACGCATGTCATTATAGCCTCTCTCGTACAGGAAAAGGCAGAGATTCTAGAAGAGCTAAAATCATTGATTCCAGTAGGAGCAAAAGTGATTATCCGCTATGGAAATGGCTTGAAGTCCATCTTTAATTATCCTTTTGATTTCACGTTATCAGCGGAATGGAATCAGGAAAAAGTTGAACAAAAGAATCTCTTTTACGATACTCTCGTTTTAAAAAGAGGCATGACTGGCGTGAACGGAAAGGGTTTAGACTACATATGACATTACATAACTTTGTTGCAGCTCCTTTTGGAAATACATTAATCGCCGGAACAGGACCCGCTGCCATTAATATGGCCGTTCAAGCCGCAAATGGCTGGACTGACAAGCTTGGACTGGTTAACCGTCCGGGAGCTCATACAGACCGTTTAATCAATTATTTCAATCAGAATGAAAAAATAGTGAAATCCAGGTATTTGACAGAAACGAATGCTGATTTGGGCGGCGAAGCTAAGCTTGATTTTTTTTATGGTGACTACCGCTTAATAGATGATATATGGGAAACAGTTATCATCTGTACACCAAGTGACAGCTATGTCGAAGTCCTGAACCAGCTGTTTAGCAGGAAATTAACTAGGCTGAATAAAATTATTTTCCTTTCTCCCGGAATCGGATCGAACATATTAATCGGCCGTCATTTTAAAGAAGAATTAAAAGAGATTGAATTGATTAGTATGTCTGCCTATTACGGAGCGACAAAATACGAAGAAGACGGTATAAATGTCCGGACTAAAGCATTAAAAAAACGTATTTATCTCGCTTCATCCAACAAAAAAAGCGGACATATTCATTCTGTTTCCAAGTTTATTGAAAGTCTAAGAGTAGAAGCAAGAATCGTTTCAGCACCGATTGAAGCGGAAAGCAGAAATGTCACAACCTATGTACACCCTCCTTTTTTCATGAATTCATTTGCAATGAGGCAGATTTTAACGAAAAATCAGTCACTCAAGTCTATGTACAAATTATATCCCGAAGGACCTATTACGCAGCATTCCATCCGTGTGATGGTGAAGCTTTGGAAAGAGATATCCAAAGTGGTTGAGTATTTTGGCGCGAAGCCGGTTAATCTTCTTCAGTTTTTAAACGATGATAATTATCCTGTTCATAATGAGACTCTCTCACGGGAAGACATTGAACAGTTTCAGACCTTCATTGAGGTGAAGCAGGAATATCTCTTGTACATCAGATATTCAGCCATTTTGATCGATCCTTTTTCCAGGCCGGATGAGTACGGGAGATATTTTGATTTTTCAGCTGTTCCTTTTAAGCAAGCTGAAAGGGACACCAGGGGAAGATGGGCTATCCCAAGAATTCCGCTTGAAGATTATAGGAAGTTGAAAGGGATCTATGAGCTTGGCCAAGCTGCCGGAATAGAAATGCCTCATGCTTTAGCGCTCATAGAGACGTTTGTAGCGGAAGTGAACGGTTTTGCCGAGAAGACACAAGCGGAGTACTCTAATTTTGACAGAAAAATTGAAAGCCGGCTCTTTTCAGGTCATGGAAGGAGGGAGCTATGATGAAAAACGGAGTCATCCTGGCGATTCTCTCTTCTTTCGTTTTCAGCATCATGAATGCCCTTGTAAAAACCGTCAGTCTAAACATTCCTGCTGCAGAAGTGATGTTTTTCAGGAGCATCATCGGAACAGCTATTATCTTTGTCATGATGAGACAAAGCAAGGTTGCTTTTTCTAAAAAAGGAGTGCGGATGCTTTTTGTAAGAGGTCTTCTCGGTGCCCTGTATTTATATGCCTATTTTTATGCCATATCTAAAATACCGCTCGCAGATGCAAGTATAATTGCCCATTTATCAACGATATTTGCGATTATTTTATCTGCTGCATTTTTAAAAGAGAAGGTATCAAAAAGTACGTTTTATATTTTGCCGCTTGTTTTTGTCGGAGCAATTTTACTTGTGAAGCCGTTTCATTATTCTTCCTATTCCGTCTATGCACTTGCAGGGGTTTTGAGTGCTTTGTTTGCAGCAGGGGCGGCTGCTTCTATCCGTTATTTAAGCAAACTGCATCATTCCTATGAAATTGTGTTTTATTTTCTTGCAACGGGCACCATTCTTTCAATTCCGCTAATGTGGAACAGCTTTGTGATCCCGACGCCTCTCGAATTCTTTTACTTGGCATGCATCGGGGTTGTTTCCCTGCTTGGCCAGATCTTTCTTACCAGAGCCTTCACGCATGAGAACATTGTAGTTGTGGAGGTTACAAGATATATAGGAATTGTCTTTAATGCGCTTTGGGGCTTTTTATTTTGGACTGAGGTGCCAGATGCTTATACGATTATAGGAGGCACACTGATTATTGCTGCATGTATCATGCTTTCTATAAAAAAGAGAAAATTAGATACAGGAAATTCAGGTCTTGCTAAGGGATATATTAAAAAAATAAATTGACTCATATGGAATTGAAAAGTAATATTTAGAATACAAATCGTAATTGTTACGAATTAATAATATTACATAAGGATGGCTGATGAAATGAAAAAGAAGATTCATAGGACAAAAAAACTCCTTTTACTATTATTGGGCTTAGTGATTCTGACTGCAGCCGGCTGTTCATCTGATAACAGCTCATCACTGTCCGGCGGAGAAAAATCAGGAGAAACAGAAAAAAAGGTAAATATGATTTTCAGCTTTAAATCAGCTGACATGGATCCGCATAACGTTTTTACACCGGTTCGTGCAGGTGTAACAGAAACACTGCTTAAGCTGGGTGAAGATTCAAACATTGAAGGCTGGCTCGCAGAAAAGTGGGAAACCTCGGATAACACGAAATGGGTATTTACGATACGAGAGGGCATTACCTTTCAGAACGGGGCAAAGCTTGATGCAAAAGCTGTTCAAGAATCACTTGAAAAAAGTATGGAAGCAAACGAATCCCTCAGTGCCTCATTGAAAATCAAATCAATGGAGGCACAAGAGCAGACGCTTACTATTACGACTGCAGAACCCTATCCTGCTTTACCTTCTGAACTGGTAAACCCTTATACATCCATTGTTCATGCAGCTTCTGAAAAAGAAATGGGAAAAGAAGCATTTATAAATGCGCCAGTTGGAACGGGGCCGTTTAAAGTGAAGAAATTCACGCCGAATCAGGAAGTGATTGTAGAGAGAAATAACAGCTATTGGGCAGGCAAGCCAAAGATAAAAGAAGCTGTCATAAAATTTAATGAAGATGCTAATGTCCGGGCGCTTGCTCTGCAATCCAAAGAGGCAGATGTAGTTTATAATCTTCCGGCTGAGGGACTAGAGTCAATTGAAAAGGACGAAACTTTGAAAGTCGAATCAGTACCCGGCCTAAGATCACATATTATTCTTTACAACCAGAAAAGTCCATACGTTTCAGATCTTAAGGTCAGAGAAGCTCTGAATGTTCTCATCGACCGCAAGAGCATTGCAGAAGACATAATGCTGGGGCATGGCATACCTGCGAACGGACCATTTAACAGTACACTGCCATTTGGAATTAAGGATGAAGTGAAGGAATTAGACGTTGAAAAAGCAAAAGAGCTCCTTGCTGATGCTGGCTATAAAGAAAATACTGACGGCAAAATGGAAAAGGACGGAAAACTGCTTAAGCTTGAATTGATTACTTATAAAGCAAGACCTGAGCTGCCATTAATAGCCCAGCTGCTGCAATCAGATGCAGCAAAAGCAGGCATTGATATTGACGTAAAAACAGTAGAAAATGCAGATACTCATTTAGCTGAACATACAGATTGGGATTTGGCTACTTACAGTAATAATACTTCACCGCGAGGAGACGGCAGCTACTTCCTGAACACTGCATTCACAGAAACAGGTGCACTAAATGTCGGGAAAATTAGGAATGAAGAATTGATTGATGTTATTAATACGCTGAATCGCACTGAGGAATTTAAGGAGAGAACGAAAATTACCCAGGAGGCAGCAGCTGTTATTAATAAGAATGCTCTTCACAGCTACGCTGTTTATCCTAATATTCTTATAGGGATGAGTGACAGAATTAAAGACTGGAAGCCTACAGCAGAAGAGTATTACATTTTAACCCATACAATGGATGTGGAATGACGTGCTTCTTCTTATAAGAAAAAGATTTCTTCAATTAGTGATGGTAATCTTCCTTTTATCTGTTTTTACATTCAGCTTAATGAAGCTTGCTCCGGGTGACCCGGTTCTGTCCATTCTGAATGCAGATGAAATGATGGTGACACAGGAGGATCAGGCAAGGCTCCGTACGGAACTTGGCTTTGATCAGCCTCTTTATAAACAATATGGACAGTGGATGCTTGGAATAGTGAAGCTTGATCTTGGCACATCTTATATGAGCGGGAAGCCTGTGTGGGATGAAATGATGGATCATTTGCCGGTCACCCTGCAGCTTACTGCTTTCGCCCTGCTCGTCATGGTGTCTATTTCAGTTCCGCTTGGGATTCTTTCTGCCCGTAATCCAGGCAAATGGCCTGATCATATCAGCAGAGTGTTTGCTCTTATTGGAGCATCTATTCCAAGCTTTTGGCTTGGCTTGATGTTTATTTACTTTTTTGCTTTCAAACTTGGGCTTCTTCCTTCTGCAGGGATTGGAACATTTCCTCAAATGATCTTGCCCTCCCTGTCCCTCGGACTATCTTTGGCAGCAGTTTATTCAAGACTCATCAGGGCAGGACTGCTTAACACATTTTCGGAAGACTACGTTCAAGCAGCTCGGGCAAGAGGAGTGAAGGAATGGAGAATCCTCTGGTTTCATGCCTTTAGAGCAGCGCTTCTTCCGGTCATAACGGTCTTTGGATTAAGCATGGGCAGCCTGCTTGGAGGTGCGGTGGTCATAGAGATCTTATTTTCATGGCCAGGCCTTGGCAGCATGGCTGTTGATGCAATTTTCAGCCGCGATTATCCCCTTATTCAGGGATATGTTCTTTTAACGGGTGTTTTTGTTGTTGCTGTGAATCTGCTTGTAGATTTATCCTACCAGCTTATTGATCCTAGAATAAATCAGGAAAGGGGGAAGACTGGTTGAAGGTCTCTTTAACTTGGAAAAAGAATATGCGGGGTGCTTATAGAATGAATTCAGCAACGATGACATGGATAGGGATCATCTCTCTATCTATCATTGTCCTTATTACTCTTCTTGGACCAATCCTTGTACCGAATGATCCTTTAACTGCGAATATGGCAGAGCGTCTTTCCCCGCCAAGTTTAACTCATCCTCTAGGGACGGACCACATGGGCAGGTGTATCTTTTCAAGACTTGTTATCGGATCTCAAGCTACACTCGGCATAACCTCCCTTGTTATTGCAGCCGTAGTTTTAATCGGCATTCCATTTGGTTTGCTTTCAGGATATATAGGAGGTCGGATTGATACATTGATAATGAGGCTGGCAGACGGTCTGGCTGCACTGCCTGAATTTATTTTAGCCATTGCCATTGCAGGCTTTCTGGGTCCGAGCTTAGTTAATCTTATGATTTCGGTCGTACTTGTGAAATGGATCAGCTACACAAGAGTAGTAAGGGGCATTGTTTTATCAGAACGTGAAAAGGAATATGTGTTGGCAGCTAAGGTTGGAGGATGTCCCGCATGGAAAATTATCATTAGGCATTTGCTTCCGCAAATTCTGTCACCAGTTCTTGTGCTTGCAGCACTTGATGTAGGGAAAGTCATTCTGATTATTTCCTCTCTCTCCTATCTTGGACTTGGCGCTCAGCCTCCTGCACCGGAGTGGGGTGCGATGTTAAATGACGGCAGGCCATATTTTCAAACTTTTCCTGAAATGATGGTATATCCAGGATTGGCCATTTTTCTTGTAGTATTGTCCTGCAATTTAATTGGAGAAGGTTTAAGAGACAAGCTGGATGTTAAGAGCATCTAGATTTGGGAGGCGGAAAAAAGATGACTGAAGTCATGGAACTTGAAAGAATCCAACATATAGACACATCGAGAGCTGATCAGGCTGTTCTTCTTGAAATAAGGGACCTCTCTATTTCATTGCGTTTGAGTGAAAGAAAGCTTGTGGAAAAGGTGAATCTGACTTTAAAGCGCGGGGAAATGCTCGGACTTGCGGGTGAAAGCGGAAGCGGAAAAAGCTTAACTGCTCTGGCTGTTTTAGGATTGCTTCCTCCTGAGCTTTATGTTGCTGAAGGTTCAATCATGCTAAACGGCAAAAAGATTACATGCCTTTCCGAAAAGGAATTGAGAGTCCTGCGCGGCAGGGAAATTGGTTATATCTTTCAGCATTATCAGGGAAGCTTTACTCCTTTTATAAAAATTGGCAAGCAGCTTGTTGAAGCAATTAGAAGCCATTTTGAACTAACTAAAAAAGAAGCTAAAGAAAAAGCCCTTATGTGGCTTAACCGTGTACAGCTCCCTGCAGAAAGAATCTTTGGAAGCTACCCCCACCAGCTTAGCGGCGGCCAGCTTCAAAGGGCTTCCCTTGCATCAGCGCTTATGCTTGAACCTTCCCTTATTATTGCTGACGAGCCGACAACAGCACTGGACGTGCTTGCAGGGGAAGCTATTCTTGATTTATTCGCACAGCTTCAGCATGACCTGTACTGCAGCGTTTTGCTGATTTCTCATGATTTGAAGCACTTGTTAAAAAGAACAGATTCTATGGCCGTTATGTACGGGGGACAAATTGTCGAAAAGGGATTGACGGATACCATCAAAAACAGATCCATCCATCCATATACAAAGCTTCTGCTGAATGCAAGACCTGTATTGAGCCGTGAGCAGCCAAAGGAATTAACTGCAATTCCGGGAGATCCCGGACTGGTTGCCGGTGACGGATGTTCGTTTGCGTTAAGATGCCCTTTGGCTTTTGAACAGTGCAGGTCCGTTCCAGCATTAGAGGAAGCAGAGATCTTGCATTTTGCAGCTTGCCATGCAGCATGTGATCGGAGGCATGAATGAAATGCTAGAAGTTAAAAACGTATCGAAATCCTATCAGTTAACGCTAGTTTTAAAGGATATTTCCTTTCAAATGGCCCAAGGCGAATGTCTTGGGCTCATTGGCGGAAGCGGAAGCGGGAAGAGCACGCTTGCAAAGCTGATATTGGGAATTGCACAGTGTGATGAAGGTGAAGTTATTCTAAATGGTGCTGATTTTCAGAGTCTAAAAAAAGGTGAGCTGAGAAGGGCAAGACGTCATGTGCAGGCTGTATTTCAGGATCCTTCAGCTTCCTTGAATCCAAAGCTTCGTATTTGGAAGTCAATCATCGAACCACTCGAAAATTACCCGGATGCAGTCCCTCCTTTTTTGATAGAGGTTAAAGCGGACAAAAGAAAGATGGCAGAAATCCTTCTGAGTAAAGTAGGCCTGCAGCAGGACTTAATGAACAGATATCCTCACCAGCTTAGCGGAGGTCAAAGACAAAGAGCCGCAATTGCAAGAGGAATCAGCCTTCAGCCAAGTCTGCTCATCTGTGACGAGCCTACATCCAGCCTGGATGTGTCGATACAGGCCCAGATTCTGAATCTCCTCAGAGAGCTGAAAAATGAATTTAATATGTCTTACCTGTTTATTTCTCACGATATGGCAGCGGCTCGATATATGTGTAATCGGTTTGCTGTCCTTAAAGAGGGTTCACTTGTTGATCTTTTTTCAGCAGATGACCTTTTTGGAGTGAATCGTCATCCCTATACAAGGAAACTTATTGCAGCTGCAATGGAAAGCTGAAAGCAGAACAGCGGCTGAATCCGCTGCTCATGTATGATTCTTGATTATTTACAAAGTTTTGCTGAAATCCCTTATCAAAAGGGATTTTTTATTTCAGATAACAAAGTAGAGGTGTTTATTATGAATCATAAAAAATATATCATGCTTGCTATTCCCCTTACTCTTTCTGCGATGACTACACCTCTTATTGGAGCTGTCGATACGGCTGTAGTCGGACAGCTCTCTGATCCAGCTTTTATAGGAGGAGTGGCGGTAGGGGCTGTTGTGTTTAACACGATGTACTGGCTTTTCGGATTCTTGAGAGTCAGCACTTCCGGCTTTACGGCACAGGCACACGGAGCCATGGATGAGAAGTTAATGACTCTCAGTCTGGTTAGGCCTTTGATCTTGGCGATATCTGTCGGCATTCTATTTGTCCTTTTTAGAAATCATATTTCTGACCTTGCCATGACAATCATTGAACCCGCTGATGGGGTCAATGATTATGCGCTGCAATACATTGATATCCGAATATGGGGTGCGCCATTTGCATTAATTCAATATGTTATTCTTGGCTGGCTGATGGGTTTGTCGAGAATTAAAGAGGCTTTCTATTTGCAGATAGGGATGAATGGAATGAATATCATCCTGGATATCCTGTTTGTTCAAGGATTTTCATGGGGAGTGCAGGGGGTTGCGGCCGCAACTCTGATAGCGGAGGTTTGTGCGGTCATCGTTGGATTTTTCCTGATCATCAGCAAAAAGAGCTTTTCCTTTACATCTCGCGAATTAACAGAGATATTCGCATGGAGAGAAGTTCTGACTATGCTTTATGTGAATCGGGATTTATTTATTCGGACTGCCTGTCTACTGATTATGTTTAACCTCTTCACAAAATTTGGCGCTTCTTTCGGGACAGAAATGCTCGCTGCAAATGCCATTTTAATTCAGATTCATTATTTAATGGCTTATTTCTTTGATGGGTTTGCAAATGCTTCAAGTATCCTGTGCGGGCGGGCAATCGGATCCAATGATAAGAAGGATTTTTCCAATACCTTATCCCTTTCTTTTCAATGGTCAATTTACACAGCACTCTTTGTCACATTCATTTATCTTTTGTTTAAAGAAGCACTTATTCGTTTGTTCACCAGAATAGAACCAGTTGCAGATCTTGCTTCGGAATATGGTAATTGGCTGTTAGTATATCCTGCAGCAGCTGCCTTTGGTCTTGTTCTTTATGGAGTGTTTACGGGTGCTGCTTCTGCTGCGCCTGTGAGAAATTCCATGATCTATTCGTTGTTTGTATACCTGATTGCTTTATGGTCTCTTTTGCCTATTTATGAAAATCATGGCTTGTGGCTCTCTTTTTTATTGTTCGGCATAGGGAGGTCTCTTTTCCTGATCATGTATATTCCTGGACTGAAAAAAAGAATCCATGCTCTTTAAACCTTAAGAAAATACCCAGACTGTAAAATCATTCGGTTGCGATGAAGCAGCTATTTCTGTATACTGTTCTCATTGTTTGTACATATGTCCGCATAAGAGATACACAATGCGGATTAGGAGGAAGCTTATCATGATAGGAAGATTATTGATTTCATGTGAGGACCGGCCTGGAATTGTGGCTGCGGTCTCACGTTTTTTGGCAAATGAGGGAGCCAATATTATTCATTCGGATCAGCATTCAACAGATCCTGTAGGCGGTCTGTTTTTTATGAGAATCGAATTCCAGCTGCTTGGGATTGAAGATAAGATTGAGGAGATCAGAACCCGATTTGAAAAAACAGCAGAACCGTTTCATATAAAATGGCGCATGTCCTGTGCCAGCGATAAAAAGAAAATTGCCATTTTTGTTTCTAAAGAAGATCATTGCCTGCAGGATCTTCTTCAGCGTTTCCGGCTTGGAGAGCTGTCTGCGGAAATCTCAATGGTAGTCAGCAACCATGATGATATGAGAGAAATTGTGAAGCCATACGGCATTCCGTATCATCATATACCTGCAACAAAGGATACTAGGGAGGAAGCGGCTAAACGCCATCTTTCTTTACTTGAAGAAGCCCATGTGGATACAGTTGTGCTTGCGCGTTACATGCAAATCATACCGCCTGTTATGATTGAGAGGTATAAAAATCAAATCATCAATATTCATCATTCGTTTCTCCCGGCATTCGTCGGCGGAAAACCGTATAATCAAGCATATGACCGCGGTGTGAAAATCATCGGTGCTACTGCGCACTATGTAACAGAAGAGCTAGATCAGGGTCCGATTATCGAACAGGATGTCGAACGTGTCAGTCACCGTTATCAGATTAAGGATTTAAAGAGAATTGGAAGAGATGTCGAGAAGCTTGTTCTTTCAAGAGCGGTTGGCTGGCATTTAGATGATAAAGTGCTCGTTTATGAAAACAAGACTGTCGTGTTTCCATAAGATAATGATTCATGCAAAAAATCCGCTATGTGCGGATTTTTTGCGTTTGATGCAGAGGGGTCTATTTCTTCACACTCTGCTTTAAATCAATTTTTTCGTATACTTTATCAAGCAGGATTTTGTCATTTAAAATGGTTTGCTTATTTTCTTCAACCAGTTCCTTAAATGATTTTTTTTTAATTCTCATCCGTTAATCCCCTTTCGCTGCATTCTGTCGCTGAATTCCTTTTCAAGCTTAGATTCGCAGAGCTCATAAAGCTGGCCTTCTGCCGTTCTATATATCCCCATATCAAGCAGCTGTTCAATTAATTCATTTTTCCTTGATTCAGCAGCTCCATGAATCGTTGTTTTCATAAAGAAAAGTTCACCTCAATATAAATGATCATGATAATCATTCTCAACTAAATCATACTTGCTTTTAGTAAGCAAAGCAAGTTCTTCCAAAATTCTTATAGGCCGAAAATGGTTCCTATTATATATATCACCAAATGAAAAAAACAAAACCAGAAAATTTGTTTTTAAAGAAAAGATGGTTTATTATATAAATAGTAACCATTACGATTTATTTTATCATAACATCCTGATAAATGAAAGGAAGAGGAGATTGGCTAGGAAAGCAAAGGCAGTGAAAGAACGGAAACGACAGGCAATGGTTGAAAAATATAGAGAACTAAGAACACAGCTGAAAGAGGAGGGGGATTTGGAGGCTTTAAGGAAGCTCCCGCGTGATTCCTCCCCGACTCGCTTGAAGAATCGCTGTGAAATCTCAGGAAGGCCGAGGGGATATATACGCAAGTTTAAGCTTTCAAGAATTGCTTTTAGAGAATATGCCCACAAAGGACAGCTCCCGGGAGTGAAAAAAGCTAGCTGGTAGGGAAAAGGCGGGTGATGCATGATCACCCGCCTTTTACTATTTTCGATAAGAAAGCTCGGCAACTGCATCATGTAGATGAATGGATTCTTCATTTCGGCATTCGACATGAAAGGCAGCCGCAAAATCTAGCTCATAAAGGTCTGCTGCTACTAATCGCACCATATCTTCTACGAAACGAGGATTTTCATAGGCTGTTTCTGTTACCATTTTTTCATCAGGACGCTTTAGGACGGGATGGATCATGGCACTTGCATTTGTTTCTGCTGCAGCAAGCAGCGCTTCTTTCCAGTCCTGTTCCTCGCGAAAGTCTTTTGTGAATTCTACATCCATCGTGATAAACCCGCGCTGATTATGGGCACTGTATTCACTGATTTCTTTTGAGCATGGACAAAGAGTTGTTACGGCGCAAGTAAGCTTTGCGCTGGATGTGAACCCTTTTCCTTCTTCATACTTAATTTTTAAGCCTGCCGTTGCATGGTTCAAGCCGGCAAGCTCAGAGCTTGGTCCCTTTCGCTCATAAAACCATGGAAAGGTAACTTCTATTTCAGCATCCTTTTGTTTAAGGCGTCCGGCAAGCTCTTTTGTAAAATCATACAGCTCTGTTAGTGAAAGAGTGAAACCTCCATTTAATCGGTACTTCTCAAGCTGCTCTGTAAATCGGCTCATGTTTGTGCCTTTAGCTTCATAAGAAATGGATGATGTCATTTTAAAGGAAGCAACGGTCGTTTGTTCCTTTGGACTTAATGAAGATATGATACGAACGGGATATTTCACATTGCTGATTCCAACTGCATTTATATGAAAAAGAAAATCTTTTTTTGAATTTTGCAGATCTGGCATTTTGTCTTTTTCGGTGGGTTTCGTCTTTAAACCTGGTTCAACGGAACCAAAGAGTCTATGTCTCTCTTTTTTCGGCGGTAATGTTATCTCTCTAATCATGGATGATCTCCTCTCAAGTGCCTCAATAATAGAGAGTATACTTTACAAAGATAGGTAACGGCAATTAAAAATGTTTAAAATAGAAGTGTTAAGGCAAGTATCACGAATGATTTTCACAATTCGGCAAGAATAAATTTTTCACTGAATTTGCATAATTTAAGGACAAGTCCCGTATGATATAATGCTAGAAGAAAAGAATAGGATTGGAGTTTTATGATGAAAAAACCAGCCTCTTCTATTGTGAAAGAGTCATTTGCTCTTGCATTAATAGGATTGTTTATTTATCTTTTTATTTTCATAGATTTCGGAGATTTTCAGATTGATGCACCAAAAGCATTTCTGAATTTGAATACCATTTTCTTAAGTATCGTGCTTGAGGCCATCCCTTTTATTTTGCTTGGTGTTTTTGTATCGGCTCTTATTCAATCGTTTGTATCAGAGGAGATGATTCAGCGGTTTCTGCCGAAGAACGCAATTATTGCTCTTTTTCCCGCGGCCCTGCTCGGCATTATTTTTCCTGTTTGCGAGTGTGCGATTGTCCCAATCGTCAGACGCTTAATTAAAAAGGGGATGCCCCTTCATGTCGGAATTGTCTTTTTAGTTGCCGCTCCGATATTAAATCCTGTCGTCTTTGCATCTACATATTATGCTTTCCAATCTTCAAAAGAAATTGTTTACGGCCGGATGGGACTCGCATTTGTCGTTTCCATCTTGGTTGGATTCGTTGTGTATCTACTTTTTAAAAACCGCGATCAGCTGAAGTGGACAAGAGAAGAATTGGTTGGAAGAAGTGCAGGAGCAGAGCCTGTTAAAGGCGGGAACAAATTTAAGGAAACACTTTTCCATGCAAGTGATGAGTTTTTCGAAATGGGAAAATATCTGATTCTGGGAGCATTTATTGCGAGTGTTTTCCAGACATTCTTGGATCGGTCTATGCTTGCAGAACTAGGTTCGAGCTACTTTTTATCACCAGCAATAATGATGGCATTCGCTTATATTCTCTCGCTTTGTTCAGAAGCTGATGCGTTTGTTGCCGCTTCATTCGGAGGAACATTCACACCAGGCTCGCTGCTTGCTTTTCTCGTGTTCGGTCCAATGGTCGATTTAAAGAATACAATCATGCTGTTTGCCTTTTTCAGAGTGAAGTTCGTTGCAGCATTTATCGGGATAGTAACGGCTGCCGTTTATGTGTCCGTCTTAGTGTACCAGCAGTTTATATTATAAAGGAGGGAATCCTAAAGCAATGGAAAAACAAAGAGATTACCGTTTTCACATCTACCTGCGCGGAATTATCTTAATGGGGTTTACGATGCTCCTATTTAAGCTGATCATAACGGGAGATATTCAAAATTTTATTGCTCCCCGCATGCTGCCATTTATCTATTTTGCAGTGATCATCTTTTTGCTTTTGGGTGTTGTGCAGATTTGGAGAAGCGGCAGTAAAAATGAAGAAGAATTATACTGCAATTGCGGCTTTGATCATTCGGGGAAAAGTACGCCGATTCAATCGATTATGATCTATTCCATGTTTGTTTTCCCGGTTGTGACCGGTTTTGTCTTCCCTGATGTGGTTTTAGACAGTTCGATTGCCGCAAAACGCGGTTTTAAATCAGGGTTAAGCGGGTCTCAAGAAACGGCAAAAAGAGAAGAGCCTCCAATGGATGAGGATTTAGCCGAGCTTTATTTACAGGATCCTGATGAATATATGAAGCAGCTTGAAGAGAGGGTTCAAGAAAAATCTCAATCGCCGGAATCCAGTCCAGATGTGCCTCTTGAACATCCAGACGAATTCCAAATCCAAGCTCCTCCAGACGGGTTCTATGAAGAGCTGGAAGCAAAAATGCTGAAAATGAAAAAAATTGTTTTAACAGAAGAGAATTACATTGCCATGACAAACATTATGGATAAAAACCCTGAAAAGTTTGCCGGTAAGGAAGTAGAAATGCTCGGATTTGTTTATCGGGAAGAAGACTTCAAAGAAGATCAATTCGTGGTAGCACGATTCGGACTATCGTGCTGTGTTGCCGATGCATCTGTATATGGAACGCTTGCTTCGATTGATGATGGAGAGAAATATCAGCAGGATGAGTGGGTGAAAGTCTCCGGTATCATTAAAAGTGTGCAATACCAGGACTGGGTTCTTCCTAATGTAGAGATCCAATCTATTGAAAAAATTGAGCAGCCAAAAGAACCTTATGTGTATGAGAAATATTAATAGAAAAAACCAGCAGGATTTTAATTTCCCTGCTGGTTTTTATCTTATTTTAGAGCATTTACAGCATTGATTAATCCATGACCTGCTTCACCATCATATCCATTTTTAAATAAATCGATAGAAGAAGATTGAACAATGTGCTTTACTTGAGCCGGAGAGAGCTGATCCTTTCCATGCTTTGCGATGATAACTCCTGCAAGTGCAGCTGCTTTAGGAGCTGCCATTGATGTACCTGCTTTGTAGCCGTATCCTCCAGGTACAGTGGCTAAACATAGATAAGTATTATCTCTGCCTGCCCCGGTACTTGGATTGTAATTCGGCCCTAAATCACCGCCTGGAGCAATCACGTCAATTTTCCCGAATCCATAGTTTGAGTAGAAAGCCAAGTTTTTAAGCTTTCCGCCAGCTGAAACACGAATCATGCTCTGGCTGCTCGGGCTTCTGTGAGTAGATCCATTATCATCACCAGAGAGTTTGCCCGGACTGCTGATATCAACTGCGTTGTTGCCCGCAGAGCCTACAACTGTTACGCCTTTTTGAATGGCATACTTAATTGCACGATTAAAGAGCTGGACATCAGCAACGATATCTTTAGTAGCGAACTCAGGATTTTGGTACCAGTCGTAACCGCCCAAGGACATGTTTACTACATCTACATTATCATCAGCAGCAGCCATAAGGGCTTCAGCGATATGAGCGGTTTCAGCTCCTCCTGTTGGTCCAAATACACGGTATGCAGCTACTTTTAAATCAGGCCCGACACCCATTGTTCTTCCTTTAGCTGCAATCGATCCGGCAACGTGTGTGCCATGTCCGTTTTCATCTTTAGGATCTGTAAGACCCGGTACAAAAGATTTTCCGTATGCGTAGTTTTCTTTTAAATCAGGGTGAGTATAATCAATCCCTGTATCAATGACGCCTACTACAATATCTTCTCCGGCAGCTGCTTTTCCAGTACCGCCTGGAAGTTTCCATGAGGCGCCGTTGTCTGTAACCTGCTTAATATCCCATTGAAGCGTCTCATACAGATCTGCTTGTACTGTTTCAGCTTCCTGGAGCGTTAATTCTGCTTCAACTGCAGGTGTCTCAGGGTACAACTTGTTCTGAATGCCTGCCTCAGCAATCTGGGAGGATTTTTTAACTTCTGTTAAAAATTCAGGATTTGCAGAAGTAACTTCTACTGCACCAACATGTTCAAGCGTGCTGCTTATTTTTCCTCCAGCATCTTCTACTAATTTTTTATACCCAGACGGTAAATTAGCCTCGTTTTTGAAGATAACTATGTATTTTTTCTCAAGTGTCTGAGCCTGTCCTGTTTGTGCAGCCCCTGCAAATACGGCAGAACCACAAAGTGAAATAGTCAAGATGCCTGCAAAAATAACTTTCTTCAATGTCATTATTTATAACCCCCTTTGTTTTCTTAATTTTCATTATATTATAAAGAATATGGGAAAAATGAATATTATTCGTCATATTTCTTGCTCTTGAGGCGGTTGAATAAACCTATTGCTATAAGATTATTATCCATTTTGAAGGATTTGGAAAACAGTAGTGACTTTTAGGCTGCAAAGGATGCTGTTTAATATTGAGCATGGTCAATCATTTTGTCGAAATGATCGTCCTTTTATCATGATTTCTTTTTAAATTCCAAAAAAAAATACGCCTGATCATGTCAGACGTTTTACTTGTTATGTTGTTTAGAATCTGATTCCTGTGTGTTTTCTTCTTTATGAAGAGGATCAATCTTATGCTCGTATTTATAAGCTTTTGACGTAGTCAGAACACTAAGCACCAGCACAATAATAATAATAATAATGCAGATCGCAAAAATATAAAACATGTGATAATCTCCCCCTGTATACCATAATTGTATCAGAAATCCGACAGTAAGCTGTTTTATTTTTTCTTAAAAGGGGTAATTTATAAGTACACAAGGAGGAGATTGAAAATGTCTGATAAATTAGTGCAAACAGTAAATAAACAAGTAGCTAACTGGACTGTTTTATATGAAAAATTACATAATTACCATTGGTTTGTAAAAGGTCAAAACTTCTTTACACTGCATGAAAAATTTGAAGAGCTGTACAATGAAGCACATGTTCATATTGATGAACTTGCAGAACGTCTATTAGCACTTGATGGAGAGCCTGTAGCGACTCTAAAAGAATGTCTTGAGCTTTCCACAGTAAGCGAAGCAGAAGGCAAAGAAACAGCAGAGCAAATGGTGAAAACAGTCTATGATGACTTTTCAAAAGTTGCCGATGAACTGAAAGAAGGTATGGATCTTGCAGATGAGGTCGGCGATGAAACAACAGGAGACATGCTCCTTGCTATTCATCAAAGCTTAGAAAAGCATAACTGGATGCTGAAATCATTCTTGGGAAAATGAGGCTGCCGCAGGGCAGTCTTTTTTTATACTCTAAATAAAGTGTTTTCAAAGCGGTGATAGAACTGAAAAATCGCCTCCACTATGAAAAAAGTGCGTCAAAGAATACCAAAATAACTAGTAGATTTTCCTTGCCGTCCGCCGATGATAAAATAGAGAGAAGGGTAATAATGACGCTAAGTTCAATAAGGGCAGGTCAGCGAGCTGCAGAAAACATTAAGAATTGCTCCATAGACAAATGGCCACGCAGGCTGTGACAAACATGATGGAGGATTTTACAAAGTCATCACTTCCAATTCAACCATCTCTTGGATCTTAGATTGATAAAAAGGCTTAACTGCTATAAAAGACCGGTCCGTGTATAATGGACCGGTCTTTTATGTGCTTTGCCCTGGCTTATTCAGTACATTTTTTTACTGCGGGGTATCTGCTAGAGCAAAGAGGGACAGGAAACATAAGATATATGGATTCTATTAATTTTGAAAGGAAGGCAAGAAGATGTCTCGTCCAGAAATGGGCTTACTAATGTTTACTTCAATTTACTTTTCCGTGCTCACCTTCATAGTTGGCGAGCTTCATGAAATTTTTTTAATTCTGCTGTCGTTAATGTTCATTGAGTTAGTCACATTTATTCTGGCTGATGCCCTGACGCTGACCAATACTGGAAATTTGCTTAGAAATTCGATTTCAAGACTTGGTGCAAAGGTTATCATCATTTCAGTCGTGGCTGTTGCAAATTTAATTGACTTGGTACTTAATACGAACTATCTACTGCGAGATGGAACGATCTGCTTCTATATTGTTTTCGAAGCTCTTCGCATATTAAGAAATGCTCATAATGTGAAGCTGCCTGTCCCGAAGTTTTTAATTAGGATTTTAGAGTTTATTGAGCAATTGTTTAAAAAATGAGTGCCGAATAATTTGTTCACGAATAGGAAAAAAATAAACAATGGACAAGTAAAGGGGTGCTTTTAGGAAATGTCAGATACGAAGCAAACTTATTATGTAACGGTTGCGAACGGTGAAATATCACAGCTGAGCACGTCAGCTCCGTGGGATTATAAGATTGAAGCGACGGAAGAAGAAATTACATCGCTCAGAGAGTATTTTGATCAGGTGTATTCATCTGACTGGCAGGGTTTCTTCAGAGCCCATGTACCGTATTTAGAATATCATTATGACAGGCAGAATGATGCAATTGATCAAACGAATTATAAAATTTATGAAATGATTTATCAGCTTGGAGACGAAGAAGCCAAGAATCACATTCGCTCCCAGGGAATTTTAAAAAAGATTGAAGAACAACAATAGGTCTTATACAAACTCTTTCATTGTGATAAGATTTTTATGGACACATAGAAATTGAGGGATAGAAAATGTTTCGATTTAAAGATTATTATCACAATGAAGTTCATCTGTCTTTTGAAGAATATCCATTCTCAAAAGAACCTAAGCATGTTTGGGTCATTTGCCGGTATGGGGATCAGTGGCTGCTTACGATTCATAGAGACCGCGGATATGAATTTCCCGGCGGCAAGGTCGAAAACTCAGAAAGTCCTGATGATGCTGCGTTAAGAGAAGTAAAAGAAGAAACAGGAGCAACTGTATCAAAACTAAGATATATAGGTCAGTATAAGGTGCTCGGAAAAGAAAAAACCATTATTAAAAACATCTATTACGCAGAAATTGGCGAGATTACCCCCCAATCCGACTATCTTGAGACTAAAGGACCAATCTTATTTGCAGCACTGCCTGAGGATATCGGGAGGAATCGGAAGTTCAGCTTTATTATGAAAGATGATGTATTGGTTAAGAGCCTGGAGAAAGTCCTGGCTGAATATGTGGTATGATTCCGGTATTGGTTGCCGGGATTTTTTTTGTTTAAAAAATAAAACGTCCATTGGAAAATATAGTAATATTAATGAGGAGATGAAAGCAGGGGGATTAAAAAATGACTCACAGTGAACCAAGATACATTTGGATGGCCATTTCTTTAGTATTAGTCGTCTCAAGTTTTTTTGTGATCCTGATTGTTCCGTATACCATTCATAACATTTTATTTCACACAATGAATACTGCTGCAATCCAAACGCCGAAGCTTGTGCTGTATATGTACGGAATATCAATTGGAATGATCGCACTTGCAAGTTTTTTGATGTATTTGAATCAAAAAAAATTATGGAAAGCTGCCTTGCTGTTAACTCTTATTGGGTTTATTGGGATGGGACTTGGAACAGATCACTATAAAGTGGTGACTTATGATGAAATTAAATTCAGCAAACCATGGTCTTTTGCTGAAACTAGCTACGAATGGAAGGACGTTAAAGAAATTATCACGGAAGAATCAGATGATGAGGCGGTTAACTGGCAGGTGAAGCTGTTATTTAAGGATGGAGAAGAGCTTGTCTTTCTTCGAGACAGAAGATTCAACAGTGATCATGCAAATTTTTATTCTGCTGCAAAAATGAATGGGGTTCCTTACAAAGGCATAAATGATAAATAAAAAGGCTTTCGATTACCGAAAGCCTTTTTATATTGAGCTTATACTCCAATCGATGAAGCAATATCTTCTTTTTTAAGAAAATCTGCAAGCAGGTCTGGAGCCGTCAAGTATATTAAGCCGTTTCCTTCAAGACTTTTTGGAAAGCCGAGTGGTATCGTGCGTTTCATCAGCTGTGCATAGATTTCCGGCTCTGAAAGCTTTCTTTCGAATTCACTCTCAGCCATCAGTTTTACTAATGCAAGAGCGCCTGAAACGTGCGGTGCGGACATTGATGTTCCGCTGAAAACTGCATATTTTCCGCCTGGAATGGTAGAAATGATTTTCTCCCCTGGTGCAACGGAATCTATTTCATTATTGGAATTTGTAAAGTAAGAAGACTTTCTTTGAAGGCTGATTGCTCCGACTGAAATGACTTCATTGTAGCAGCCAGGGTAAGAAAATTCAGATGTTTTGCTGTTGCCATCGCCTTCATTTCCAGCTGCACAAACAACAAGAATTTGATTTTGAACGGCCTTCTGAACGGCCTCATGAAGCTCAGGCACATCTGTTGGTCCGCCGAGAGACATCGAGATAATATCAGCCTTTTCGGAGATAGCATATTCAATGGCATTAATAATCCACTCATAGGCACCTGATCCTTCTTCACCGCCAAGTGCTTTTAAAATAAGAAGCTTAGCTTCAGGTGCTACACCAATAACTCCTGAGTTAGCATTTATAGCAGCAATCGTACCGGACACATGTGTTCCATGGCCGTTGTAGTCTGTAAATACTTCCGGATCTCCATTATCATCATCGGTAAAGTTGCGGCCGCCGATTACTCTGCCCTCTAAATCCGGGTGCTGAGCATCACATCCTGTATCAATTACTGCGATCAAAACATCTTTCCCTTTAAATCCTTTGCTCCATAATGCGGGGGCTTGAATTAAATCCACGCCTTCCGGGATTTGCTGTGCCTCTACGAGCTGATTGTCAACTTTGTACGGAATTAATTTAATAGACTTTTCCATTACAACCCCTCCTAATCATTTCTTAAGAAACAAATGTTAAGGCCAGAGACAGAGGTAAAATAATCGGAACTTTCTGTTAAATTCTATCATTTTCCTTCAATTCTAGCAAATGCCAAATAGACTAGGGATATGAATAATGAAAATGGCACAGGATCTATTAAAACTGATAATCCAGCAGTAAAATAAAAATACGGCCCAATCAGGGCCGTATGAGCTATTCATCATCCTTAACCAGCTTTCTCTCCAGCAGTTCAACCGCCTGATACATAATGGTTGCAAAGCAGGCGATAATGATAAGCGAGAGAAGAACGAGAGTGAAGTTGAAGACCTGAAAGCCGTAAATAATCATGTAGCCCAAGCCTTTTGCGGATACCAGGAATTCTCCGACTATGACACCAACCCATGAGAGTCCTACATTGACTTTCAAGGTAGAAATAATCGTAGGAAATGATGCGGGCAGTACGGCTTCTTTAAACATCTGCCATTTTGAAGCGCCAAATGTCTGAAGCACCTTTAGGTAGTTAGAATCAATTTCTCTGAACGCCGTATAAACTACGATTGTTGTAATAATGATAGAGATGATGGCGCCCATCGCAATAATAGAGAAATAACCCGGTCCAAGTGCAACGATTAATATAGGTCCGAGCGCAACTTTTGGCATGGCATTTAAAATGACCAAGTATGGATCAAGAATATTTGACAGCCGCTTAGACCACCAGAGAACAGCTGCAAGCACAGTGCCGGACAGGGTGCCGATTATAAACCCAAGAACGGTTTCAAATAAGGTGACGCTCAAATTTGATAAGAGTGATCCATCTGCTGCCTTTTCCAAAAACAAGTTCCATATTTTAGAGGGGTAACTGAACAGCAGGGGGTCAATCCACTCTCTCTTTCCAGCTAATTCCCATAGTGAGAAAAAAGCGATAAAGATAAGAATCTGATAAAACCTTACCCAGTTTTTTTCTTTTTTCAAGCCTTTTAAATAAGATTCATGCAATCTGTTTAATTCATTCTTTTCCATCAAGCCGGTCCAGCTCCTTCCAAATGTGCTGAAAAAGATCTGTAAAGGAGGGATGCTGTCTCGCTGTAAATGGGGTCAGGTTCTTTAATTCCTCTGGCACGTGAAAGATTTGTGCGATCCTGCCTGGTTTGGAGGAAAGAAGAAAGATGCGGTCACTCATAGCGATGGCTTCACCGATATCATGAGTAACAAGCAGGGCTGTTTTCCTGAAATCCTTCAATGTGCTCCATACGAGGTCTTCGAGTTTTAGCTTCGTTTGATAATCAAGTGCTGAAAATGGTTCATCAAGCATAAGAAGCTTAGGGTTTGTAGAGAGCGTTCTGACCAGAGCTGCACGCTGCCTCATGCCGCCCGAGAGCTGCCGGGGGTATTTCTTCTCGACATTCTCAAGTCCCATATCTTTTAGAAGGGAAAGGCTTTTCTCTTTCGCTTTTGCTGAAAGGCTGCCTCCGATTTTCAAGCCGAGCAGAATGTTTTCTTCAATTGTTTTCCACGGGAAAAGGTAATCCTGCTGCAGCATATATCCAATGGCAGAAGAGTCCTTTTTGACTGGTCTGTCTTCCATTAAAATGCTTCCTTTTGTTGGTGAAATCAGACCCGCGATTATGGACAGCAGAGTAGTTTTGCCGCATCCGCTCGGGCCAAGAAAGGAGATGAATTCTCCTTCCTCTATTTGTAAATCAATATCCTCTAATGCAAGGGTTGCTGACTCTTTTGTAAAATACATATGGTGGATATGCTGGACCGTCAAGAAAGACATGCTGAAACCTCCTTACTTTGCAGCGTCTTCTGCGAACTTCGTATTAACCAGAGTCTCGTGTTCAATACGTTCCGGCAATTCGTTCGCTTCTTCCATGATGTTTTGAAGATTGGTCCACTCCGCCTCATCAAGGATTGGATCAGTCGCAAAAGATCCCTGCTCTTTATAGCGTTCAACTACTGTTGTAATAATCTCAAGGTCTGTATCTTTAAATTGCGGGGCAATGGCCTTTGCAATGGTTTCAGCGCTGTTTTCTTCAACCCATTGCTGTGCTTTATAAATGGCTTTTGTGAATTTTTCTGCTGCTTCTGAATCCTCTTTTAAGTAGCTTTCTTTTGCCATAAATGTAGTGTAAGGAACCTTACCGGATTCACTTCCGAATGATGCCACAATGTGTCCTGTGCCTTCTTTTTCAAAAATGCTGGCTGTAGGCTCAAACAGCTGAACGAAATCGCCGGTTCCTGAAGCAAATGCACTCGGAATATTAGCAAAATCAATATTTTGAATCAGATTTAAATCATTCTGCGGATCAATTCCCTGCTGCTTTAATACAAATTCACCAGCCATTTGCGGCATTCCGCCTTTGCGCTGACCAAGGAAAGTAGTGCCTTTAAGCTGATCCCAGCTGAAATTCTCGATTTTTTCTCTTGAGACGAGGAACGTTCCATCTGTTTGTGTTAGCTGGGCAAAATTGATAACCGGATCTTTAGAGCCTTGTGCAGAAACGTAAATCGATGTTTCAGAGCCAACAAGTGCAATATCAGCTCCGTCTGAGAGAAGAGCTGTCATTGTTTTATCTCCGCCCCATGTTGTTGTCAGCTCAACATCCAGGCCTTCTTCTTCAAAAAAACCTTCAGACATTGCTGCATATAAAGGAGCATAAAAGATGGAATGAGTAACCTCAGCCAACCTGATTTTTTCTGGCTTGTTTTGATTGCACGCACTTAGTGTAAAGATAAGAAGAGCGAGTACCGCAAAGCCGATGAGCCTTTTTTTCATATGAAATCCTCCTTGGTGACAGACACCATCAAAAAATATTAAAATGAGTATCCAGTTTTGTAACGCCTAAAATAATGTATGATTGTGAAAAAAATGTGTGAATGCCCATAAACGATTTTGTGAGGTGCAAGGAAATGGATAATGGTTCAATAATTGAGCGTCAGCTGCTGCCGTCGCCTAATCCTAAAATCAGACTGCAGCTAGTTACCTATTTTTCTGAAGGGCTTAAGGTAAAGGGACTCCTTGCCGAGCCTGCAGAAGAAGGAAAGTATGATGGTTTTCTTTATTTAAGAGGCGGAATAAAAAATGTAGGCAAGGTCAGAGCCGGACGAATTGTACAATTTGCATCAGAAGGCTTTGTCGTTATGGCTCCATTTTACCGGGGGAATCAGGGAGGAGAAGGGAATGAAGACTTCGCCGGAGATGACAGGTACGATGCGCTGCATGCTCTGACGCTTTTAAAAAACCATCCTAAAGTTGATAAGGAACGAATCCATGTCTTCGGATTTTCAAGGGGAGGAGTAATGGCGCTTTTTGCTGGAATTTTAGATCCTGAGGTCCGTTCATTAGTTACATGGGGCGGTGTTTCTGATATGGCTCTTACATACGAGGAACGGGAAGATTTGCGTAGAATGATGAAGCGGGTTATAGGGGGGACACCTTCAAAATATCCTGAAAGATACAAGTGGAGAACTCCGCTGTATGAACTTGGTGCATTAAAGGCTCCAATTCTTATTATTCATGGCGCTCATGATCAAAACGTTTCAGTCGAACATGCTTATCTGCTTGAAAAAAGACTTGGAGAACTTGGAAAAAGAGCAGATACGATGTATTTTGAGGAATATACACATTATTTTCCTCCTGCCGTTAACAGAAAAGTAGTACGAGAGCTGACTTCTTGGATGAAAAAACAATAAAATCGGGAATCGGGCTAAATGAATATGTTAAAATAACTGTATATGAAAAAGGAGTGATTAAGATGGGTATGCCTTTAGAATTGAACACGATGATCGTGACAAAAGGGAGAGAAAACCGATTGGAAGAGAATCTTTTTTCTCTCGAAAAAGAGGGCTATCGCATTTATCCGCTGGAGATTCCCGTTGAAGTCAGAAAAACAAAAGAAGGGGAAGTAAGCGGACAGGCTCTGATTAAAAAACTTGAGCTCTCTGATTCTAAAACCATTCTGACTTATCAGCTGATTGCACTGAAATCTACAAATTAACATTCATACGAAAAAAGCTGCCGGCAGGCAGCTTTTTTGTGTTTTACTACATGTTAAAATATTTTTCAGCAAGTGATTCAAAACTTGCTTTGTCTATTGATTCTTTCTTCACTTCACCATTCACAGACTGTGTAAAGGATGTGTCGGTCAATGTGATGTTTCCATTTTCAGTGAATCTTGTCAGCAGGCGATTTTTATTAAAAGTTGATTCCGCTGAATCACGGATGATTTCTTGAATTTTGTTCAGTTCAGTCATATAAATGCTTTCAGAATCAAAAGCATATCCTTTTTTCCATTCCTTATCTTTATATTTCAGCTTCATTTCCAGACAGTAATCTTTTTGCAGATCAGGAGTCTTCATAATTCTGAATTGCCCGTTCTTAGAGGAAATGATTTCACCATTAAAAGGAACGGGTTTAAGCGGCAGATTTCCCCCAAACCCAGTATCTATTAGATAGGTTTGTTCATTTTCCATAAGGAGGATGGCAGCGTGGGTATTGCCGGTCCTGCTCCAGTCTTTTGCAGCATGATCATAAACAATCCCTTTGACCAATTTTGCATGAAAATCATTTTCTATCAGGAAAAAATAAAAAAGGGGATTCAGCTCATAACAAAGACCGCCTTGTTTACTGATCAGCATTTTAGAAATTAAGTTCTCTTTGCTGATCTCTAAAGTCTTGTTATCTATGATGCATAAGTTTTCAAAAGGAATGGCTTTCGCCGTTTTTTCAAGAATTTCGTCCAAATCTCGAAAAGTGATTTTTGCGTTTTCGGGAAAGCCGATTCGTTTTCTGAATAATTCATTGAGCTCATTCATTCTTTTCTCCCCCATTCATTACGATCACCTTGGTTACAAGAACTATTTTTTCATCCAGGACAGAAAATCATTTAACTTCGTCAATGAAGTGATATTCTGATTGCACCTATGAGGGTCCTGGCAAATGTAATTTCCGCGTTTAATGAAAGTTCCAGGTTCGTTCCCTTTAATTTCTGCAGTAAACATCCCAACTTCTTCAAACCGGTTGCAAATCGTACAGATGCCTTTTTGATTGATGCTGTTGAACGTCCCCTGCAAGCCTGTGAGCTTATTGTTTTGAGGGGCTATTATATATTGTCTCCCTGATCCTTTATCATGCCAGCTCAAGTAAGAAATTTCAGTATAATCCAGTTCTTCTAATGATGTAGGAGCCTTTATTTTCTTAGCTTTAGGAAACAGCTTTTTAATAGTTTGCTCGGTTACTTTTTTAAATGGAATAACAAAAGGTTTTATTTGAGATAGAAAGACATCCGCATCAGATTTGTCTTTGACATCATTTATGGGTGTGAGCAGATCATTCTCTTCAGGTCCAATTTCGTCGAATAACATGAACGTCCTTTCCTGTGCAAGAGATTTTAAGGCCTTTAACACGTTTGGGTCATTAACCGTTCCATACCCATTCACAAGCAGTTGTGTCTGCGCTTTAATATAGTTGTATTGGTCGCTTCTTATAAATGGTTCCATTGCAAGATCCTCCATTCAGGCCATAATAGTAAAAGGTTTAATTCTATAATAAAAGAACAGTTATATATTTTATATGGTTAAAATGAATAGGAATCAAACTCTGCATAAGAAAAGCGGATTTGTTCTGGCCGAGGAGTTGGGCAATGGAGCTAAACATCAATGAGCAAAATTTTATATTTGCTTATCTATAAAAAAACACTGATCATCTTTTGGATCATCAGTGCTTTTTGCTTTTATTTCGTATAGACAATCTTTTTGATTGTTTCAGCTGAAAGGTAAAATTCTTCAGCTAATTCCTGAATTTTTTTGCCGCTTTTAAAACTGCGCTTAATCGAACGGTTTCTGTCATCGAGCACTTTTCTTCCTCCGGACCGGGTGCCCCACTTATAGTGAGCTGTTTCCGGTTTCGGGATGTAGATGGTCTCTCCCTGAATGTACTGCTGAATTTCTGCAATCAGTTCTTCAGGTAAAATAGCGTTTGCGTTCATATATTTCATTTCTGCCAGCCCCTTATTTGTAATCGTAAAAATAAGGTGCAAAGCCGCAGTACTTAAAAAGGCAAACGCTGATGCGGGCGATTTAAATAAGTGTCCGCCCCATGCAAAGTATCGCCTTTTTACTGCCGGGCTTTGCATGAGACGCTGCAGAATCTGGCAAACGGACTGAATTCGCCAAAACATCACCCCCTTAAAAGAAATGATTGATTTACTTTTTTATACAATTTTATCATATGGATCTGCCTTGAAAAAAGGAAAAACGTCAGAATGATTCAAACTGAGCTCTTTTCCAATTTATCAAGAGAGCTGTGATACATCAAAAAAAGCTATGCCAGTGTGTGGCATAGCTTTTGGAGTTTTGGAGTGTTATACTTTTGGTCCGCCAAGAGTTTCAATCTCTTCTGAAACGTGATTGAACTTTTTGAAATTTTGTTTGAACTTGCCTGCAAGCTCTTTTGCTTTTTCATTATACGCATCTATGCTGTCCCAAGTTTTAACTGGCTGAAGCACTTCATCCGGCACACCAGGAACGTGAATTGGAATTTTCAGTCCGAAGTTTTCATCTGTAACAGTTTCCACGTTGTCTAATTCACCTTCAAGAGCGGATTGAACCATTGCGCGTGTATATTTCAATTTCATGCGCTTGCCGGTTCCGTATTCTCCGCCAGTCCAGCCTGTGTTGACTAAGAATACATTTGCCTGATGCTCATCAATTTTCTGGCCGAGCATCTCGGCATAAACAGTAGCAGGAAGCGGCAGGAAAGGCGAGCCAAAGCACGTAGAGAATGTAGCCTGAGGTGATGTAATGCCTCGCTCTGTTCCGGCAAGCTTGCTTGTATAGCCGCTTAAGAAGTGGTACATGGCCTGTTCTTTTGTTAATTTGCTGATAGGAGGAAGAACTCCAAATGCGTCAGCAGTTAAAAAGACAATCGTATGCGGGTGGCCTGCAATACTAGGCTTCACAATGTTATCCATTGCTTCAAGGGGATAGGCCGCTCTTGTATTTTCAGTAAAGAAGGTATCGTCATAGTCAGCAATTCTTGTGTCATCATCAAGTACTACATTTTCAAGCACTGACCCGAATCTTATTGAATCAAAAATTTGAGGTTCTTTTTCACGTGAGAGGTTGATGCACTTTGCATAACAGCCTCCTTCGATATTAAAAACACCGGCATTTGACCATCCGTGCTCATCATCGCCGATTAATTTGCGTTTAGGATCAGCAGACAAGGTTGTTTTTCCTGTTCCAGACAGACCGAAGAAAAGGGCCACATCGCCTTCCTGACCAACATTTGCAGAGCAGTGCATCGGCAGGATACCGCTTTCAGGAAGAAGGTAATTCATGACAGAGAAAATAGATTTTTTCATTTCTCCTGCATATTCCGTTCCTCCGATTAAGATCGTTCTTTTCTCAAAAGAAATGATGATAAAAGTTTCAGAATTTGTTCCATCTACTGACGGATCTGCTTTAAAGTTTGGTGCAGACACGATCGTGAATGGATTATCATGCTGAATCAGCTCATCTCCGCTCTCTGGCTGAATGAATAATTGCTGTGCAAAAAGGTTATGCCAGGCGAATTCATTTACAACCTGAATCGGCAGGCGGTATTTTGCGTCAGCTCCGGCAAAGCCTTTGAAAACAAAAAGCTCATTGCGGTCTTTTAAGTATGAAAGAACTTTTAAATACAATTTTTCAAATGCCGTTTCAGAGAAAGGCTGATTAACAGCACCCCACTCAATTTTGTCATTTGTTGAATTTTCTTTTACAATAAATTTATCTTTAGGTGAACGTCCTGTGTAAGTACCAGTTGTTGCACGGACTGCTCCCGTTGAAGTTAATGTACCTTCTTTGCGCTCTAATACTTTCTCTACAAGAACGGGAACTGATAAGTTATGAAATGCATTTTCCCCTTTAAGTAAAACATCAAGCTCATTTGTAATTTCAATTGAATTCATCCCATACCCATCCTTTACCTATATTTCTATTATTATTTTCAACTATATGTTAAGTGATTCTTCTTAATTAGTATAACACATTAAAATGAATAGTCTATACTATTTAACTTATTCTACGTACAAATTGATGAAATGGAACGGTTTTAGAAACGTTTTTGATGAAAATGATACATATATAATAGGAATGTTTTTATTTCGGCATTTTGTGGAATCATATAAAAAGGGTTCTGAAAAATCTTATGCGAAAACCTTGTCAGTTTTTGTTGACACCTGAAGGAAATATACGATATTATATGTCCTTGAACGGATTCTCTTATCCCGAGCTGGTGGAGGGACAGGCCCAATGAAACCCAGCAACCTGCTTTATCTTGAAAATTCATTTTCGTGAATTTTTGCGAGCAAAGGTGCTAACCTGATGCAAGGCGAAAGCCCTTGATCGATAAGAGCGAAAGGCTACGATTTTAGTAAATAACCTTTCCTCGCGGGAAAGGATTTTTTATTTCAAATATATTTTGCCTGAAAGTACTCGTGGATTCTCCTAAAACATGCCAACTGAAATATTTTGCCAAATGGTCAAAATATGAAAGGGAATGAGTTCCGTATCATCTAACCTTTTGAGGAGGAAAACTTTAATGACTAAACAACGTCGTCTGTTTACTTCAGAGTCTGTAACTGAAGGTCATCCTGATAAAATTTGTGACCAGATTTCTGACTCGATTTTAGATGCAATCCTAGAAAAAGATGCAAATGCACGTGTAGCTTGTGAAACATCTGTTACAACAGGTCTTGTTCTGGTTGCTGGTGAAATTACAACTTCTACTTATGTAGACATTCCAAAAATCGTTCGCGAAACGGTTAAAGAAATTGGCTACACTCGTGCAAAATATGGTTTTGATGCAGAAACATGTGCAGTACTTACTTCAATTGATGAACAGTCAGCAGATATCGCGATGGGTGTTGATCAGGCGCTTGAAGCACGTGAAGGAAAAATGACAGATGAGCAGATTGAAGCTATTGGTGCAGGTGACCAAGGATTGATGTTCGGTTTTGCAAATAACGAAACGAAAGAATTAATGCCGCTGCCGATCTCACTTGCTCACAAACTTGCACGCCGTTTAACAGAAGTCCGCAAAGAAGAAATTCTTCCGTACCTTCGTCCTGACGGTAAAACTCAAGTAACAGTTGAGTATGATGAAAATGACAAGCCTGTTCGCATTGATACAATTGTTATTTCAACTCAGCATCACCCTGAAATTTCATTGGAGCAAATTCAGCGCAACGTAAAAGAACATGTAATTAACCCGGTTGTACCGAATGAATTAATTGATGAAGATACAAAATACTTCATCAACCCGACTGGCCGTTTCGTAATCGGCGGACCGCAGGGCGATGCAGGCTTAACAGGCCGTAAAATCATCGTTGATACTTACGGAGGGTATGCTCGTCACGGAGGCGGTGCATTCTCTGGTAAAGATCCAACAAAAGTTGACCGCTCTGCAGCTTATGCAGCACGCTATGTAGCTAAGAATATTGTAGCAGCTGGCCTTGCTGATAAATGTGAAGTTCAGCTTGCATACGCAATTGGTGTAGCTCAGCCGGTATCAATTGCGATCGATACATTTGAAACAGGGAAAGTGAAGGAAGATGTGTTAGTGGATGTTGTTCGTGCTAACTTTGACCTTCGTCCGGCAGGAATCATCAACATGCTGAATCTTCGCCGTCCAATTTACAAACAAACAGCTGCCTACGGACACTTCGGCCGTAATGATCTTGACCTTCCATGGGAAAGAACAGATAAAGCAGAAGCTCTTAAAGAACAGGCTTTAAACCGATAATAAGTAAAAAAGGATGAGAATACTGCTGTATGCAGCTCTCATCCTTTTTTTTGTCGAAAAAAATCGGGATTTTTGTTTAATTTTGTAAAAAAATGCAACAATCTCTTACTAGTCTTCGTTTTATAAGTGGAAAGACACTTTTGGAGGCGAATAGGATGTGCGGATTTGTTGGAATTATTGATTATCGTAAACAAACGAGAGATCTTTTATTTAATACATTCATTGAGAAGGCAAGCAGAAAAATAGAACACAGAGGTCCGGATGACAGCGGAATTTATCAAGATGAGCAGGTTCTTCTGGCCTTTCAGCGGTTAAGCATTATTGATGTTAAAAGCGGACACCAGCCTATGGCTTATGGATCTGATGACCGCTACTATATTGTGTTTAACGGTGAAATTTATAACTATATTGAGCTCAGAGAAATCATTTTTTCCCATGGATTTAAGTTGAAAACGGATACGGATACAGAAGTGATTGTTGCGCTTTATTGCATTTATGGCCAGGAAACGCTTCAACTTTTAAGAGGAATGTTTTCATTTCTTATTTGGGACAGACAGGAACACTTTTTATTCGGTGCGAGAGATCACTTTGGAATAAAGCCTCTTTACTACATAGAAAACGGCGAAATGAATCTTTTTGCTTCGGAGCTTAAGAGTTTAACTGATTATCTTCCAAATCCTCTTATTAATGAAGAATCCTTAGAGCACTATCTCTCTTTTCAATATGTACCGGACCCAGGCACGATGCAGAAGCATATTAAGAAAGTGCCTCCAGGCTATTTCTTTACAAAAAAAACGGGAGAAGCACTAGAGCTTACAAGGTACTGGAAACCGAAACTTGTGCCCGTACGTCCAACTGACGAAAACAGGCTCAAAGAAAAAATTCAGGATGCCTTAATTGATTCGGTCAAAGTCCATATGCGAAGCGATGTGCCTGTTGGATCTTTTCTGTCGGGGGGAGTGGATTCAAGTATTATTGCATCCATTGCGAAGGAATTTCACCCTTCACTTAAAACGTTTTCTGTCGGCTTTATGCAAGAAGGCTACAGCGAAATCGATATAGCAAAAGAAACAGCGGATGCGCTTGGCGTTGAGAATTTTTCCTATACCGTTGATCATATGGAATTTATGAGGGAGCTTCCAAAAATCATTTGGCATATGGATGATCCAGTGGCAGATCCGGCTTCTATTCCTCTTTATTTTATTGCACGTGAGGCAAGCAAGCAGGTGAAAGTCGTTTTATCTGGGGAAGGAGCAGATGAGCTTTTTGCAGGCTATAATATTTATAAAGAACCTCAAGATCTATCTGTCTTTGGACATCTTCCTCACAGCTTTAAGCAAAGATTAAAACAGCTGGCTGCGGTTTTTCCTGAAGGAATGAAAGGAAAAAGCTTTATTGAGAGGGGGACAACCCTTTTAGAAGATCGGTATATTGGAAATGCCAACATCTTTTCATCTGCCGAAAAACATGAATTGCTTTCTGCAGATGTTCATTTTGATCCAACAGATATAACAGGGATCCTTTATGACGATGTCAGTCATTTAGACAGCATCTCGAAAATGCAATATATTGATGTGATGACCTGGCTCAAAGGGGATATTCTTGTGAAAGCAGACAAAATGACAATGGCGCATTCATTGGAACTAAGGGTGCCTTTCCTGGATAAAGAAGTTTTTAAAATTGCTTCAACCATTCCGCATGAGTTAAAAATCAAACATGGCGAAACGAAATATCTGCTTCGCCAGGCTGTCCGGGACATTGTTCCGCCGCACGTTCTCAATCGAAAAAAACTGGGTTTTCCTGTTCCGATACGGAATTGGCTGAAAAATGAGATGTATGATTGGGCAAAAGTGATCATATGGGAGAGCGGGACGGGAGATCTCATTAATAAATCGTATGCCGCACAATTATTAGATCAGCATTATATGGGAGAGGCAGATCACAGCAGGAAGATATGGACTGTTTTAACGTTTATGATTTGGCACCAGGTGTTCATCGAAAATGTCTACCATTTTGATGATGCTGCACAATTGACCGCAAAATAAAAAAGCCTCTTGCGCATTGAAGAGGCAGCTTGCGGAGACGTCTTTGCAAGCTTTTTTTATTTGCAAAATTGTTTTAGTCTGATTGTGCTGCCTTGCGTGAATGGGGCGGTTCATCTTATGCATAACGTATGAATTCACGCTGATCCAGTACCTCGCTGTAGGCACTCAGTAAACCTTCAAAAATGCTGTCCCAAGTTTGACTGAGGGCATAAGCACGGGCACTCATTCCCATCTGATACCTCAAGGCGTCATTTTGCAAAAGGGTGTCAATGGCACTTATAAACTCGGCGGCAGACCCTGTTTCACATAAATAGCCGGTTTTTCCCTGCTGAATAATATTTTTAACTCCGCCGGAATTTGCCCCTATAACAGGAGTTCCGGCAGCAAGTGATTCAAGAACAACGTTTCCAAAGGTTTCAGTCGGTGAAGGAAATATGAATAGATCTGAACCTGAATATATTTTTGCGAGCTTTTCACCGCTTGCATAGCCTGCAAACGTCATGTTATCCGGTGATTCTTTCATCATTTCTTCTTTAGATGGCCCGTCTCCCACAATCAAAAAGTGCACTTTGCTCCTTAAGTGTTCAGGTAGCTGATGAGAGATCTTCATTAATGTCTGAACATCTTTTTCCGGGGCGAGTCTGCCGACATAAGATAAAATGAATTTTTCTTTTATTTGATATTCCTGGATGATTTCTTTACGCAAATAGTTGGGATGGAACAATTGGCAATCTACACCTCTTGACCAGATATGAACATTTTCAAATCCCTGATTTAGAACCTGCTGTTTTGTTTCTTCAGATGGGACAAAGATTTTCTGTAAAGGCCTGTGGAACCAAAGCATATATTTCCACAAGAGCTTTGAGAATAATTGCAGATCATAAAACTCTAAATATTGATCAAAGTCTGTATGATAAGAACCGACTATGGGGATATTTAATTTTTTGGCATAATGCAGTCCGCATAGACCAATGTTAAAAGGAGTGGCCACATGAATAATATCAGGTTTAAATCTGATGAGCTCTGACTTTACCTGCAGCATGTTCGGCCAGGCAAGTCTGCACTCCGGATACAAATAAAAAGATGAGCTTGCAAACCTGTGAATATGACTGGAAAAAAGAGATTCTTTTGTGCTTTCGGGAGCAAATACTTTATAATCATGGCCTTTGCTTTCTAAATAATCGGTAAGACGTTTTAACGTTCTCGCAACACCATTTACATCTGGTGCAAATGTGTCTGTGAATATCGCAATTTTCATCTTATCCCTCCATAAATCAGTTACAGCAGCCTGAGTTTATTTCAAGTTCAGAAACGAAATTAGAGAATTAGAGAAGCTCCGAAATATTTATTTATAAGAAGAAAACAAGTCATACCTGCGGTAGTGCCGAGTAAACAACCCGCCAGTACATCAGAGGGATAGTGCAGGCCGAGATACATTCTAGACACCCCGATGCTGATTCCAAGCGGAAGAAGCAGGATGGCTGCCTGTGGAAGGATAAAAATAAATGGAATAATGACTGAAAAAATGGCTGTCGTGTGTCCTGATGGAAAAGAATGATCTTCTAACGGATTAGCGGTAACTTTTGTTTCCAATAAAGCAAGATAAGGGCGTTTTCTCGGATAGCGTTTTTTGACAAATGCTACCGGCAGATGGCTGATGAGTAAGGCTGCGGCACTTGCGATTGCCGCCAAGCGTGTTTCGCCGCCTGTTATTAGGATAAGCAGCAGGCAAATTGAAATCGTGAAGGTGGCTCCGCCTGCATGTGTAATGCTTCTGAAAAAGCAATTCATAAATTTCCGGTCGAAATGACGGTTTACACTGCGGAACAATCTGCATTCGAAATCGTACATATTTTCCATTATTTTGGTCATCAATCGGATGCTCCTTTTCAACACTGTTTAACCACATTGTAAAACACAAATATTTAGCAAATAATAAGGAAATGTAAAATTTACAAGTAAATAATTTACAAAATATAAGCGGGAAATCATGGGGGGAATCTGCAGCCAAAGAAAGGTAAAAAAAACCCGTGAAACCGCAGACGAAAGCAATTTCACGGAAAGTCAGAAAGATGAAAACACCCTTTTCCCGGTGTTAACTTATATGAAGAGAGAGAATATTTTATTCTTGGTTTTCCTGGATCTTTTTATAATATTGACCTTTTTCAACATACTCGCGGCGAATGCGCTCCATGTCTTTTCGATCTTCCTCATTTAATTCGCGGACTACTTTTGCAGGCCTGCCGAATGCAAGTGTATTTGGGGGAATCTTTTTTCCCTGAGGGACTAAGCTGCCGGCTCCAATGAAAGCACCTTCGCCTATTTCGGCCCCATCGAGTATAATGGAACCCATCCCGATCAATGATTGCTTTCTAATGATCGAACTATGTAAAATAACCTGATGGCCGACAGTCACCTCATCTTCAATAATTAGTGGCGCATCAGGGCTTTGATGGAGGCAGCACTGATCTTGTATATTAACCCTGCTGCCAATAATTGTCGGAGAAACATCGCCTCTTATTACTGTATTAAACCAAATGCTTGATTCATCACCTATTATGACGTCACCGGTAACCACAGCGGAGTTTGCGATGAATGCCGAATTTGAAATTTGCGGAAAGCTTTCTTTATAAGGGTATATCATAAATTTCAATCTCCTTTATATATGTAAGATGTATGCATCGTTATTATAGCAAACTAAAACTTATTTTCTTGAAAGAAAGGTGTGAACAAGATCATGTGGAAATGGGAATGTGAAGATCCTAATCCTAAGGGTGTTATTGTGATTGTCCATGGTGCAGCAGAGCATCACGGACGTTACCGCTGGCTCGTTGAAATGTGGAAGTGCTCCGGGTACCATGTCATTATGGGGGATCTGCCGGGCCAGGGTACATCAACAAGAAGGCGCGGGCATATCTTATCATTTGATGAGTATATTATCGAATTTAATGTATGGGTGGACGAAGCCCGTAAGCTTGGTCTGCCGCTTTTTCTCTTAGGCCACAGCATGGGCGGCCTGATTGTTATTCGGGCAATGCAGGAAAAGCACCAGCATATTAACGGTGTTATTTTATCTTCTCCATGTCTTGGGCTCGTGTATAAGCCAAGCAAAGCAATGGAGCTGATTTCTAAGCCTTTAAACATCATTGCACCTGCCTTGAGAGTGGATTCCGGCTTATCTGTCAGCATAGCTACAAGAAACAAAGAAGTGAGAGATGCTGATGAGAATGATACACTTTATGTGACAAAAGTGTCGATAAGATGGTATCGTGAATTAATTAAAGCAATTGAGCAGGCGCATATAAACGTGAAGAAATTTCCTGATTTGCCGCTGCTTGTCATGCAGGGCGGTGATGATAAAGTTGTCGACAGCTCTGCTGTTAAAACTTGGTTCAACCGCGCTGCTCTGTCAGAAAAAGCTTTTAAAGAGTGGAAAGGCTTCTATCATGAAATCTTTAATGAGCCTGAGCGGGATCAAGTATTCAAGTACGCTCAAACTTTTGTCGATGCGCATTTAGAGAGCTGATAAAGAGGTGATCTTATTGACGGCAATTCCGCAGCATCCGCTGCGATTAATGGCGAAAATTTATAAAGATATTTTTCCGGCTGTGCATGTCCATCTGGATAAATGGAGAGAAAAAGCAAATCAGATTCCAAACGCAGAGCTTAGAAATCAGGCGCTGTCAAGTATAAATGGTAAATCCTTCCACTGTGAGGGCGGAGGGATTTTTGCGCTTTTGTCAGAAACAAACAAGCATGAATGCATTGAATTTATTGTCGCTTATCAGACCATAAGTGATTATCTTGATAATTTATGTGATCGAAGTACATCACTTGATCCATTGGATTTCGCGATGCTGCACCAATCGATGATTGATGCTCTGACTGCAGGAGCACCGCTTAAAAATTACTATTCTTACCGGACAGATCAAAATGACGGCGGATACTTGCATGCTCTCGTTTCTACATGCCAGAATATATTAAGCAGACTCGGCAACTACCCTCTAATTGCAGAACATTTACTCGAATTGTCGTGTTATTACTGTGATTTACAAGTACATAAGCATGTAACAATAGATGAGCGCATTCCGAGACTTGAAACATGGTTTGAAAAAAACAAACAAGGATTGCCGGATATGCAGTGGTATGAATTCTCTGCGTGTGCGGGATCGACTTTAGGCATTTTTTGTCTGGTCTCATATGCATTCAGAGAGGACTTCAACGAAAGGGAAGCCTTCCGGATCCGTGAAAGCTATTTTCCATACGTTCAAGGCCTGCATATTCTGCTCGACTATTTAATTGATCAAGAGGAAGATCGAATAGGAGGAGATTTGAATTTCTGCAATTACTATGAGACAGAGAAAGAAATGATGAAGAGGCTTGAGCATTTCGTCCTCCAGGCTGAATCCAACCTCAGCGGAATCCCTCATGAAAACTTCCATAAACTCATTCATAGAGGACTGCTTGGCGTTTATTTATCCGACGAGAAAGTAACCTCAAGAAAAGATCTCGGAAAGCTTGCCAGACAATTAATCAAACTTGGAGGAAGAACGTCCTCGTTCTTTTACTGGAATGGACGGGCATACCGTGCTATTCAGAAGCTTGCTGCTTCAAGAAGCTCTTAAAAGACCGGGATCATAACCCGGTCTTTTTCTATGCCTGCATTTTTTCAATTGCAATAATAAATGGAGCGCTGTTCTTCTGATTAAGAAATTGATACTTCAGAACGTGCGCCTTTTTTTGATCCAGCT
This sequence comes from Metabacillus hrfriensis, assembly GCF_030127205.1. NCBI lineage: Bacteria > Bacillati > Bacillota > Bacilli > Caryophanales > Bacillaceae > Metabacillus > Metabacillus hrfriensis. The sequence continues at coordinate 3,984,790 of NZ_CP126116.1, read as the reverse complement.
GACAGGCATATTCCATAATAGCATCACGTTCAATTTTTCCGCCAGGATGTCCGTGATAAATAACAAGAATAATGACTCCTCCCTGCTTCATCAAGGAAAAGAGCTGTTCAATTGCCTGAATAGTCGATTCTGGCTTTGTGATAATTTCTTTATCGCCGCCGGGCAAATAGCCCAGATTAAAGACAGCTGAAGCTACCCGTCCGGAGATACCCTTCGGCAAGCAGTCAGCTGCATGTTCATGGCTTTCTTTAAATAGTGTCACACGTTCTGTAAAAGAGTGATCAGACAGTCTTGATGATGTAGCGTTGATTGCATCATCCTGAATATCAAAGCCATAAACATGTCCGTTCTCACCGACAAGCTCTGCAAGAAAGACCGTGTCATGTCCGTTTCCAATTGTTGCGTCTATTGCAATGTCCCCTTGAGCAACAGTCCTTGCCAAGATGGATTTTGCATAAGGAAGCACCCGTTCTAGTTTCATTCTGCGATTACCTGTTCTTTCTTAAAATATTTTCCCTGAAAACTTCCGCGGTTCTTAAGTTCTGCATCTATCGAGTTGAGAACATCCCATTTATTCACACTCCACATTGGGCCAATCATTAGATCAATCGGTCCATCTCCTGTAATCCGGTGGACGATCATATCCGGAGGCAGAATTTCAAGCTGGTCGCATACTAAGCTTACATAGTCTTCTTTTGTTAAAAATTCCAGCTTGCCTTTCTCATACTGCTTTACCATTGGAGTCCCTTTCAGTAAATGGAGAAGATGGATTTTTATGCCCTGAACATCGAGCTTTGACACAGCTTGGGCTGTTTCCATCATCATTTCATTTGATTCAAGCGGAAGTCCGTTAATAATATGGGAGCAAATTCGAATGTTATGTTTTCGCAGCTTCTCCACGCCTTTTTTATAGCACTCATAGTCGTGAGCACGGTTTATAAGCAATGATGTCCGTTCATGCAAAGTCTGAAGCCCAAGTTCCACCCACAGGTACGTTCTTTCGTTTAATTCGGCCAAATACTCAACAACATCATCGGGCAGGCAGTCTGGCCTTGTGGCAATAGATAGTCCGACAACTCCATCCAATTCCAGTACAGACTCAAATTTCTCACGAAGGACCTCAACGGGTGCATGAGTATTTGTATACGCTTGAAAATAGGCCATGTACTTGCCGTTTTTCCACTTTTCGTGCATCTTTTCTTTTATTTGATTGAATTGAGTAACAAGATCCTCTGCGCGGTTTCCCGCAAAATCTCCTGAACCGGCAGCACTGCAAAATGTGCAGCCGCCATATGCAGCTGTACCGTCACGATTGGGGCAGTCAAATCCTCCGTCTAATGCTACCTTAAACACTTTATGTCCAAAGTGATTTCTTAAATGATAATTCCATGTATGATACCTTTTTTCATCTGATGCATATGGAAAAGGGTTAATCTGCTTCAAACTAGAAAAACCTCCTTAATTGGTAAATAGCCATCAGAGCATTTTATCATGGTGTTTGCCTTGATGACAAACACCTGAAAAGTCTTTTTCCAATTGTTTTCCCGTAATTTGAATTCTAATGTTGTGCAAACTATACGTAATGAAGTGAAATGCTTCATTTACTTATAGGGGGTTTGCAAAATGGCAACAAGACAATCTGTAACTGAATGTCTCGACCGATGCACAAATTCGTATGACTATGCCAGAAATCAATTCGCTGAAGGATCTAAGCAGGAGCATTACAATGACACAGAGTATTCAAAAGCTCAGCAAATGCTTGAAGATGCAGTAAATGAGTGCAATTCCTTAACATTAAGCGCCAATGATCAGCAAAAAGAACAGCTTTACAGAATGCGTCTTCAGCTTCAGCAGCTTCAAAATGAAATGATTTTACTGGATCATTAGGAGGCCTTTCAGATGAAAAAACGTTCAAAACAGAATAACCCTGAACAAAAGACAAGAAACGGCTCTAATAACCAGGATGTAGAATTTGGGAAAGACTTTGAGCCTGTTAAGCAATCAAAGAAAAAGTATGAGCAGCAGGGTCAGCCTGTAAAATCGAAACAGCGTTCCGAATAAGTTTGAAAACTGCTTCCGTTATGGAGGCAGTTTTATTTTATAAAAACCAATTGACAATGTATGTAAAAAAACATATTGTATTAAGTGTACTATATTAACTATTACACTTAATACGACAGAGACGGTACATATCTCGGTTAAAGAAAGAAGGGAGACCGATGATTCAAATTGATCCGCGCAGTTCAACCGCGATTTATGAGCAAATCATACAGCAAATGAAAGAGCTTTGTTTAAAGGGAATAGTAAAGCCCGGAGAGAAGCTGCCGTCTGTCAGAGAGCTCTCAACAATGATTATTGCAAATCCAAATACAGTCAGCAAAGCTTATAAAGAATTAGAACGGGAAGGCATTATTGAAACATTGAGGGGCAGAGGAACGTTTGTATCGGAGAATGCCCAAATAACATTGGATCAGGGGAAGATGGAGATGATTAAAGAACAGTTGAAACCCCTCATCGTAGATGCTGTATATGCAGGGGTAGACATTGAAATTATCCATAAATGGATTGAGGAAATCAGCAGGGAAATGAGAGGTGGAAGAAATGATTGAGCTGAAGAATCTTTCGAAAACGCTTGATGGAGAAAAAGTACTTGATTCCATCTCCCTGAAGCTTGGAAAAGGAGAAATCTTTGGATTACTTGGCCGGAACGGTTCGGGAAAAACCACGATTTTACGGTTAATTCAGCAGATTATTTTGCCTGATGAAGGAGAGGTTTTGTTTGATGGCGTCACCATTAAAGAAAATCCTCTTGTTAAACGGAAAGTGATTTATGTGTCTGTTCAGAATCCTTTTTATGACAAATACACTTACAGAGAACTAGTACGTATTTTAAAGCCGCTCTATCCAGATTTTGATGTGACTTACTCAAATGAATTGATTAACAGATACGGAATACCGGAAACAAAAAAATACCGTGAATTATCAACTGGTTTGAAAAAACAGCTGTCCCTGATTCTTGCATTTGCCACACGTCCTGCAGTGATTCTGCTTGATGAGCCTACTGATGGCATTGATGCTGTTACCCGTCATGACCTGCTTCAGCTTATGATCGACGAGGTCGCAGAAAGAGAAACAGCGATTCTCATCACATCACATCGCTTAGAAGATATTGAACGAATCTGCAGCCGGATCGGTTTTTTAGAGGGAGAATCACTTGAAAATGTGATGGATATGGATTCTGTAAAAGAAGATTACATGAAAGTTCAGGCTGTATTCGAAGAAGATGTTCTTCTTAAAATCAGAGAACGAAATATCTCCATTTTGGATTTCGCAGGTGTATTCTATACACTTCTCTTAAAATGTGATGACAAAGAGAACCAGGATTGGCTGAAATCGTTAAGACCGAAAGTGTGGAATCAGCTCCCGGTTAATTTAGAAGAAGTATTTATCGCTAAGTTTGGAGGGAAGCGAAGATGGTAGGAGGAGGTCTTTTTGAAAAAGAGTTTAAGCAAGTACGATCGCTGTTTCTCTTGTTAGTAATATTTAATTCGTTTGCAGTGCCATTTTCCGTATGGTCCCAGTATTCAGGTCATATGGAATTAGTAAAAAAATACCCAGATTACACGCCAGAGCCGTTTGTTTTTCAATTTGGAGCAGATCCGCTTCTTTTCATCAGCTCATTGTTTGTCTTTTTTATTGCTATTAACCAAATAGGAACGGAACGGGCAAAAGGAATAATGGATTTTACTCTGTCCCTTCCATATATGAGATCTAAAATATTTTTCGTGAAATGGGTTTTAGCTTTTGGAATGATCGTATTATCCACGCTCATATCGCTGATTTTAACAGGCAGCTATATTGAATGGCACGATATTGCTGTATCTCAGCCGCTGTTCAGTTATTACTTTCTCTATTTTTCATCCCTTGTAATGTTTTATACGCTAACTTTGTCTGCGGGAGCCCTAACCGGAACGCCTTTTGCACAGGGACTCACAGCAATCAGTGCTTCAGTCCTGCCTCTGCTGTTTACATTTGTCATAACAGGGAATATTCAGGCATTCAGCAATGATTCCTATGTGGAAATGGAAAAGTGGTATGAAGCAGGGTATTTACTTACTCCGGCTATTCAATTTTTCGGAGGAATAATATTTCGGGATATCCCTTCCGAATACAGATACTATTTCTTGATTCCTGGCTGTATGGCCATTCTTTTCTACCTTATCGGCCATTTTTCATTCATTAAGCATCCAAATGAGCGAAACGGCAATTTCTTTTTATGGAAAGAGCTGAACTTACCAGTTCAAATGATTGTCATTCTGCTGGGTGTTCTTGGTTTCAGTTTAAGCGGTTATGGCATCTCCAGCGGAAATTTCTCAGGTTATATAATTGGAGCTTTAATCGGTGCTGCTATAAGTATTTTACTCGGCTATTATTTAATCTATAAAAAATCAAAGCAGGCATAGGAGAGGGAACGAAGATGATTAAGGTACAACATTTGCATCATTCCTTTAAGGTTGGGAAAAAAGGCAGTGAAAAAGAAATTCCTGTTCTAAAAGATGTATCGCTTGAAGTGAAAAAAGGGGAAATTGCATCGATTGTCGGCAGAAGCGGTTCCGGAAAATCGACTTTGCTGAACTTAATTTCAGGCTATATCCCTCCTACAGCAGGAAAGATCATTGTCGGCGGGACGGAGGTTACTGAATTTAATGAAAAAGAGTGGGCGGAATTTCGTTTGAATACATTCGGGTTTATCTTTCAAAGCTTTCAGCTGATACCAAGCCTGACTACATTTGAAAATATTGAACTCCCTTTAACTCTGAAAGGGATTCCATCATCAGAACGGAAAACACTCGTTACGGAAATGCTGTACCGAATCGGATTGGAAAATCACTCTGCCCATTATCCTAATGAGCTTTCCGGAGGGCAGCAGCAGCGTGTCGGTATTGGACGAGCCCTGATTACTAATCCGGAAATTATCCTTGCTGATGAGCCTACAGGCAGCTTAGATTCTGAAACAGAGAAAGAGATTCTTGATTTGATAAAAGAATTGAATGCTGAAAAAGGAATCACCTTCTTCATTATTACTCATGATGAAGAGGTCGCAGAATACAGTGACCGCAAGTTTGTCCTTCAAGATGGCGTGTTAAAGGAAAGGGGCGTTCCTGTTGAAATTTAAAGATCAGCTCAATCTGGTGAGACGCAATATGAAAAAAAATCGGATGCGGGTATTCATGACCGTACTTGCTACAACGATAGGATGCGCTTTTTTAATTGTCCTCGCGTCTGTTGGATTCGGCATGCAAAAAAGCATGCAGGAGGAGTTATTAAGTGCACAGAAGCTAAATGAAATTCAAATCAGCGGAAAAGAAACAGACGGTCAATTTGAACAAGCAACAAAAGAGCAGATTAAGGAGCTTGAAAATACCGAACATGTGGCAGCAGTCGTTAGAAGATCAGGAGTATCCCAGACTGCCCAAACAGAAGTCAAACTGTCGGACAGGACGTCTGCCTTTGCGGGTCCCGTTCTTACGAATATGGAACAGGAGCTGAAGGGAAATACGAAACTAGTGTCTGGAAATGCTCCTAAAAGCGATAATGAAATCATTGTAGGCTATCATTTTGGAAAGTCACTTTTAACTGAAGCTGAGAAAAAGCAGCTGGATAAAAGAAATGAGAATCCAGAGTCGAAACAAGAATCACCAGAGGGATATAAAGGTGAACTCATTGGAAAAGAGATTGTTTTTTCGATGACAGAACAAGTCGAAGATAAATCGGAAACAAAAAGCTGGACGTTTAAAATAGCAGGCGTAGCTGAAGCGCCGGCAAGAGATTTTATGGAGGACTCCAATATTTACATCAGCGAAAAGTGGAAAAGCGAGATGAGGGCTTTTGCTGAAAAAGCAGATGGAGCAGAGGAGTTAGAAGTACCAGAGTATTCGGAGATAAATGGCTAATCGCAGAGATAAAGCGGTTAATTAAACAAAGTATCGGATAAATAGTCCAAAACAGTTGACTAAAGCTGAAATTCCGCTGTAAAAGATTCATTTTAAATAGTGAATTATCGATTCCAGCTAAATGAGAAACTTCAGAACAGCTGTTTGTCGTGTTTAAAATTTCCTTATTGCAATCTCCCTAAAAAAGGACTACAATTTCAGGTGGATTAGAAAAAGACGCGAAGGCACAGCGATGCCTTCGTGCTTTTTTGTGAGTTTTTTGAAGGAGGTTTTCTCATGCCGCGTTCTTTATGGCTATTGATTATTGGCATGCTGATCAATGTTACAGGATCATCGTTTCTATGGCCTTTAAATACGATTTACATTCATGATCATCTCGGCAAATCGTTAACCGTTGCCGGTGTGGTTCTCATGTTTAACTCTGCTGCGAGTGTGGCAGGAAATTTGATTGGCGGTGTTTTATTTGACCGCTATGGCGGATACCGTTCGATCTTAAGCGGAATTATCCTTACATTTGCAGCTATTTTAGGTCTAGTGTTTTTTCATGGCTGGCCATCATATATCTTTTTTTTGACGCTGGTCGGTTTTGGATCCGGAATCGTGTTTCCATCAATGTATGCGCTCGCGGGAACGGTTTGGCCTGAGGGGGGAAGGAAGGCTTTTAATGCCATTTATGTCTCTCAAAATGCAGGGGTCGCTGTCGGAGCAGCGCTTGGAGGATTAATTGCGGGGTATTCATTTCAATATATCTTCATTGCAAATGCAGCCTTATATGCTGTTTTTTTCTTGCTTGCATGTTTCGGATATCGAAATATAGCTGTACGACCATCTGCACAAACATCGATTTTGCAGCAGTCATCTAAAGTAAAAAACAATGATAAATTTACCGCTCTTATCATTCTATGCTCAGGATATGCTCTTTGCTGGGTGGCCTACGTACAGTGGCAATCAACTATTGCTGCACATACCCAGGAGCTTGGCATTTCCCTCACCCAATACAGCTTAATATGGACTATCAACGGGGCATTAATTGTTTTTGCCCAGCCTATAGTGAATACCTTTGTTAAGTATTTTGCCAAATCTATAAAAAAACAGATGATGATTGGATTTGTCATTTTTATCGTTTCCTTTGCAGCAGTTTCGTTTGCGGATGAGTTCAGCGGCTTTATGGCTGCGATGATTATTTTGACCGTTGGGGAAATGCTTGTCTGGCCAGCAGTTCCAACAATAGCAAATGACCTTGCGCCTAAAGGAAGGGAAGGTTTTTATCAGGGTTTCGTCAACAGTACAGCCACAGGAGGAAGAATGATTGGTCCGCTGCTTGGCGGTGTGCTGGTAGATCTGTACGGAATAAACATGCTTTTCATAGTATTATTTGTCTTGCTGGTTCTTGCAATGTTTACAACATCAATCTATGACAAAAAATTAAAGAATCAAAAACTGGGAGAAGCCATTCTGACTTCCTAACATAACCAAAGGTGAAGCGGGAATGAATTCTCGCTTTTTTTATTTCGGGGGCGAGTGCCAATTGTCCCGGTTATGCCATCATTCTTTTTTTATCATCTTCAATAAAATTTTGCCCAAACAATATCAGAGATTACTAAAAGAAGCTGATAAATATTTCATTGCTGAAAAAATGCGGCGAGTGTCTGAAAATGCTGATTATGCTCTGATTTTGGATGGTCAGAAACTTATAGATTTTACACATCTGCAGATTGAAAATTCAGGCGGCTGCACGGTGCCGTAATGAATGGTACTTATCACATAGGAGAAAAACCGAAAAAACGTTCGGTCTAGTGAAAAAGTACGATAAATAGTTTCCTGAAAATTCCTTCTATTTAATCAAGCTTGTTTAACCCATATTCACATATAATGGAAGTAAAACAAGCTTCTATTTTTTCATAAACCTGTACAAGCAAAAGAAGAAGCTTAAATATCTTGTACCTGAAGTCGCGTGCCGAAATTATTACGGCTTTAGGAAGGTGATCTTATGCTGCAGACAGTAGTTGTAGCGTCGTTGATTGGGGGGTTAATGGGTTTACTTGGACATGTCAAAAAGAAAGGAAGGATCGAAAAACCAAGAATGACAAAACGGTTTATCTACTTAGGATTCTGGGAAGATATCGCAATGGGGATAACAGCTTCTATCCTGCTTGTTTTATCGACAGAACCCTCATCCTCATTTCAGCTTGTCGTGCTTTCTATTATCGCTGGTTACAGCGGGGAAGCGGTATTAAGGAGTTTTGACTTTGTCAGACAGCAGCAGGACAACACAGTGCAGCCAGAAAAAGACAATGAGCGTCAAGCAAAATAATCTCCTGATGACAGCAAACTCACTTCTTAATCTCTCAAAATCTAACACTTCTCATTTCGCAGAAAATGAACATATCTGCCGCCCATCATCCGATTTCCGCTTTTTCTTCATTTAACAACTTGCATCACGGAAGCAATTTCTATAAAATACAATATATAAAGGTATACGATATGAACGGTGATAAGGAATAGTAACAGACTTTAGATGCTCAGAGAATTGACGGAAGGTGCGAGTCAATCATCCATTGCCTGTGAACTCACCTTTGAGTTACAGACGTCAACTGCAGAACTGCCTGCACAGTAATGTCTGTCGTGATCCACGTTACGGATGCTTAAGTGAGTGCCTGATTGTTGGCGCTAAATTGGGTGGTACCGCGGGAAATTAAACCTCTCGTCCCTTATTGGGATGAGAGGTTTTTTCTATTGTGCGGTTTAATCTTGGGGACAGCCGTTCAGACTGAATACTAAAAGCGAAGAGCAACGCACCAATTTGAGGAGGATTTATATGAGTTTTAAGCACGATAAAGTTGAGAAAAAATGGCAGAATTACTGGCTTGAAAATAAAACATTTAAAACAACAGAGGTCGAAGGTAAACCGAAATTTTACGCTCTTGATATGTTTCCATATCCATCAGGTGCCGGTTTGCACGTTGGCCACCCTGAAGGCTTCACGGCAACTGATATTTTGTCCCGTGTTAAACGGATGCAGGGTTTCAATGTTCTTCATCCGATGGGCTGGGATGCATTCGGACTTCCAGCTGAGCAGTACGCACTCGATACAGGTAATGATCCTGCTGAATTTACAGCAAAGAATATTGATACATTCCGCCGTCAAATTCAGAGCCTTGGTTTTTCATATGACTGGGACCGTGAAATCAATACAACAGACCCTGAGTATTACAAATGGACGCAATGGATCTTCCTTCAATTATATAAAAAAGGTTTGGCATACGTAGATGAAGTGGCTGTAAACTGGTGTCCTGCACTTGGAACAGTTTTGGCAAACGAAGAAATTATTGATGGCAAGAGTGAACGCGGGGGACACCCTGTTGAGCGCCGTCCAATGAAACAATGGATGCTTAAAATTACAGCTTATGCTGACAGATTAATTGAAGACTTAGAAGAAGTGGATTGGCCTGAGAGCATTAAAGAAATGCAGCGCAATTGGATTGGCCGCTCAGAAGGTGCTCACGTTCATTTTGGCATTGACGGTGATAATCAAACGTTTACTGTCTTCACTACTCGTCCTGATACGCTGTTTGGAGCTACTTATGCAGTGCTTGCACCTGAGCATGCGCTTGTTAAAGAAATTACAACTGCAGATCAAAAAGAAGCGGTTGCAGCTTATATCGATAAAATAAAAAGCAAAAGTGATCTTGAAAGAACAGATTTAGCTAAAGAAAAAACGGGTGTATTCACAGGAGCCTATGCGATAAATCCTGTAAATGGCGAGAGAATGCCAATCTGGATTGCGGATTATGTTTTAGTCAGCTATGGAACAGGAGCCATTATGGCAGTACCTGCTCATGATGAGAGAGATTTTGAGTTTGCAAAAACATTCGACCTTCCTATTAAAGAAGTAGTAGAAGGCGGAGATGTCGAGAAAGAAGCTTACACTGGCGAGGGACTTCATGTAAACTCTGATTTCCTGAATGGCTTGAATAAACAAGACGGAATAGAAAACATGATTAACTGGCTTGAAACAAATCAAAAGGGTGAAAAGAAAATTACGTACCGTCTTCGTGACTGGTTATTCTCCCGTCAGCGCTACTGGGGAGAGCCGATTCCGATTATTCATTGGGAAGACGGCACTATGTCTGCGGTGCCTGAAGATCAGCTTCCATTAACATTGCCGAAAACAACAGAAATCCGCCCATCCGGCACAGGTGAATCACCGCTTGCCGTCATTGAAGAATGGGTGAATGTGACAGATCCTGAAACAGGCAAAAAAGGAAGACGCGAAACAAATACAATGCCGCAATGGGCCGGAAGCTGCTGGTACTACTTGCGTTATATTGATCCAAAGAATTCAGAGCACCTTGCTGATCCTGAAAAAATAAAAGAGTGGCTTCCTGTTGATACGTATATCGGCGGGGCCGAGCATGCTGTTCTTCACTTGCTGTACGCAAGATTCTGGCATAAGGTTTTATACGACCTTGGCATTGTGCCGACAAAAGAGCCATTCCAAAAATTGTTTAATCAAGGAATGATTCTTGGTGAAAACAACGAAAAAATGAGTAAATCTAAAGGGAACGTTGTAAATCCGGATGACATTGTAGCAAGTCACGGAGCAGATACTTTACGCTTATACGAAATGTTTATGGGACCCCTTGAAGCCTCAATTGCATGGTCTGAAAAAGGATTAGACGGAGCTCGCCGTTTCTTGGATCGAGTATGGCGTCTATTCGTTGAAGATAACGGGGCATTAAGTCCAAAAATTACAGATGAAATGTCTGACAGCTTAGAGCGTGTTTATCATCAAACGGTTAAAAAAGCAACAGAAGACTACGAAGGCTTGCGCTTCAACACAGCCATTTCTCAATTGATGGTTTTCATCAATGATGCATACAAAGCAACTGTGCTTCCAAAAGCCTACATGGAAGGGTTTGTGAAATTATTGTCTCCGGTTGCTCCGCATCTTGCTGAGGAATTATGGGAAAAGCTTGGACATGAAGGTACGATTTCTTATGAAACATGGCCTGCATATGACGAAGGCAAATTAGTTGAAGACGAAGTTGAAATTGTCGTTCAGGTCAACGGTAAATTAAAAGCAAAATTAAATGTTCCAAAAGATGCAACACGCGAAGAAATGCAGGAAATTGCCCTGTCTGATGCCACAGTTAAAGAACAGGTAGACGGGAAGACTGTCCGTAAAATCATTGCAGTGCCAGGAAAGCTGGTAAACATTGTAGCAAACTGATAAGAAAAGCGGAACCGACTGTTCAGCTCCGACAGGCAGATAAAAATTCGCCGCAAAAGCCCGGGTTTGACTTTTCGACCGAGGAGTTAGGAGATGGACAATAAGTAAAGCAGGAGCAGGTGCTGATGCAGCGCCTGCTTTTTCTCTGATCTCGATGTATAGATGTCTTAAACTGGTATGAGCACAGTATGCTTTGGTATAATAAACTCATCTGCCAGTGAAAGGAAGTAATCCAAATGAAAGAAATTTCGACAGAAGAATTACATAAGAAACTTATAAACGGAGAAACATTGAATCTTGTAGATGTTCGCGAGGATGACGAAGTAGAAGAAGGCATGATACCAGAAGCGAAACACATTCGAATGGGAGAAATCCCTGAAAATCTCGATGCTTTTGATAAAGAGAAAGAATACATCATCGTCTGCCGCTCAGGCGGACGCAGCGGGAATGTCTGCGCATACCTGGAGGACCAAGGCTATAAGGTCACAAATATGGCCGGCGGAATGCTTGACTGGAAAGGCGATACAAAACGCAAAAGTGAATTAGCTTAAGATAAGATCCCTGTTTAGAACAGGGATTTTTTTATGTTTTAGCATTTCTTCCGAGTTGAGCTCAGGATAGTTAGGACAAAGTTCTGGATCGTGAACCCTTGTTTGCAGATCGTTACAGGGCTTATCGGATAGTTGCCCCGATTTAGGAGAATAAGCATAATAATGTCCAGTTCATAAAATGTGTACTTTTACATTTCTGGAGGGATCAATGTACCAAGGGCAGCTGGAAAAGGCCATTCTGGTGTTAAAATTAGTGTTTTGCGATTCATTTTATCGATTTCACGCTCGCACAAATCTATAGTGCAGGATAATAAGAAACAACCGATCCGGGGTCTTCAAACGGAATTTATTTTACTTGCCGAAATAGCTTCATTACAGGCGGAAACCGGAGAAATACTTGCCGATTTGGATGAATTACTATCTTTTTTCCAGATACCTGCTAATTAGAGTGTAAGGGAATAGTTAAATTCAAACATGAAAACGCTATCATAATCTTATACCCTCCAAAATACAATAGAATAAGGAGGGATGTGATATGTCTGAATATCACAAGCTTGAAGTAACGGGACGGGTGCTTGCAAAGCTCCATGGAGAATTCATGGAATTGTATATTGGGAAGGAATACATCGGAAAGCTTGTCATAACTTCTGAGGGACGGGAATATGAATTAGTAAGCGGATTTGTTGTGGAAGGGGACAGGTTTTACCGAATTTATGAACGGAATTGTGAGCTTCAGCAGCAATATGCAGAAGGGTATGATATGGGATGGTGTTAAATGTACAAGGTAGCCGTTTTTGATAAGGAGCATGAAAAAGATCTGGAACGTGAAATCAACCACTTTTTAAAATCCATTTCAGACGAACAGCTTGTGGATATAAAGTACAACGTGGCAGCTGCCTGCAATGAAGATGGCGAGCAGCTTTATTGTTTTTCAGCGTTAGTCTTATACAGAACCTAAAAAAAGGAAGCAGCTACAGTTTAGCCGCTTCCTTTACATATTCTGCGGCATTTTTGCCTGCGAGTCTGCCTGTAACAAGCGCAGACGTTATGTTGTACCCTCCGGTATATCCATGAATATCAAGAATCTCTCCGCAAAAATATAGACCGTTCATCAATTTGGAAGCCATTTGTTTAGGGTGTATTTCTTTTACAGATACACCTCCGCCTGTTACAAATGCTTTGTCGATGGACAGTGTTCCATGCACGTTGAACTGAAACTGCTTGCAGTCTCCGACAAATCCGCGCAATTTCTCCATAGATAAGTTCGCAAACGTCACCTGCTGGTCAATTCCGTTCCGCTCTAATAAAAAGTGAAGATATCGTTCAGACAGAAATCCTTTTAAAACATTTTTAACGGCCTTTTTAGGTTCTGCTTTTAACAGCTTAACCGTTTGCTGGAATAACTCCTCTGCATTTTGATCAGGAAATGAATCGATGCTCATTGGAATGGAAGTTGTTTTGAACTTTTTCATTGCTTTTACAACATACTGACTGCAGCGCAGGACAGCTGGGCCTGATATGCCGAAGTGGGTGAAGATCATGTCCATTTGGTGAGTTTTTATAACTTTTCCTTTCGGATTCAGGACACTTAAAGCAACATTCCTGAGCGACAGACCCTGCAATGATTTTTCCTGAATGAATGGCTCATTTGAAGTGATCGGAACTTCTGTAGGAAAGAGCTCTGTAATGGTATGGCCTGCTTTTTCAGCCCAAGCATAGCCGTCACCCGTGCTCCCTGTGTGGGGAACGCTTTTACCGCCGACTGCAATAACCACTGCATTTGTGCTGATGTATTCTCCGTTCTTTAATAGAACTCCCGCGGCTTTGCCTTCTATATAATCTACGGTTTCAACAGGTTCATTTGTCCTTATTGTCACATGAAGTTTTTTCAGCTGATTCAGTAAAGCATCTACAACAGATTGAGCCTTATCTGATACAGGAAACATCCTTCCGTGATCTTCTTCTTTCAGCGGTATGCCAAGCTTTTCAAAAAAACGAATGATATCTTCGTTGCTGAATTCTGAAAAAGCGCTATATAAAAAACGTCCATTTCCCGGGATATGCTTTACAATTTCATCGATCGGAAGGCGGTTCGTTACATTGCAGCGGCCGCCGCCGGAAATCGCGAGTTTTCTGCCGAGTTTATTTCCTTTATCAAGCAGGAGTACATTAGCACCCTGTTCTCCGGCAGCAATTGCCGCCATCAAACCAGAAGGGCCGCCTCCGATAATGACTACATCATAATTCATTTGCTCACAACCTTTTTCTTTCTAAAAACCTTATTTCCTATCTTATTATAGCTGAATCCTAAAGAAATCAAAATACGGCCGTTTTATTATCGGACGAGCTGTATACAAACATTATTGTTATGGAGGTTTATTGTGTTAAAATAGAAAAGTTGAATCTTCAGAGAGAAATTGGTGATTTCATAAATGTCGAATAAATTATTAAGAGGGACGTTAGTATTAACGCTCGGCACATATATTTCTAGAATATTAGGGATGATTTATGTCATTCCATTCTTTGCCCTGATCGGTGAAGACGGGGGAGCACTATATCAGTATGGATATGCTCAATATGCCGTTTTTCTGGGGATTGCCACATTGGGGTTTCCTCAAGCGGTTTCAAAGTTTGTATCAAAATATAATTCCATCGGTGATTATGCAACGAGCAGGAAGATGTTCAGAGTCGGTATATCCGTCATGTTTGGAACTGGTGTTATAGCGTTTGCCATTCTTTATTTCCTGGCGCCGTTTTTTGCTGAAAGTGCATTGGGACAAAAAGAACTTGGAAATACTACGGTTGATGACGCGGTTTTAGTTATTCGGATGGTCAGTCTTGCTTTGATTGTTGTTCCAATCATGAGTTTAATACGCGGTTTTTTCCAGGGCCATCAGTCAATGGGTCCTACTGCCGTTTCTCAGGTGATTGAACAAATAGTCAGAATTGCTTTTTTGCTGATAGCTGCTTATCTCGTACTGAGGGTTTTTAATGGAAGTCTTGTAACGGCAGTAGGGTATGCAACGTTTGCTGCCTTTGTCGGGGCAATAGGAGGATTGCTTGTCCTATTCATTTACTGGCAAAGACGAAAGCATACGCTTGAAGCTATGAGAGAGAATCTGGTGCCTGTCAGTGATATTACAACAGGCGGAATGTTCAAAGAGCTTTTCTCGTATGCAGGTCCATTCGTATTCGTGGGATTAGCGATTCCATTATACAATTATGTAGACACAAATACTTTTAATAGAGCCATGACATCTGCCGGTTTTGCAGATATTTCGGCGAATATCTTCTCAATTGTCACGTTATATCTGCCAAAGCTTGTCATGATTCCAGTATCACTGGCAACAGCATTTGGTTTAACACTTGTACCTACTATTACCAGATCTTTCGTAGATAAAAACATGCCGTTGTTAAACCGGCAGATCGATCAGGCATTTCAGATTATCATTTTCTTAGTATTGCCGGCTGTTGTAGGACTGGCTGTGCTTGCAGAACCTGCATATATGCTCTTTTACAACGATAACCCTGCAGGTGCAGAGCTGTTAAGATGGTTTGCTCCAGTTGCGATTCTGTTTTCATTCTTCACGGTAACTGCAGCTGTTTTACAAGGGATCAACAAACAAAAGCTTGCTGTTATCTCACTGGCCTTTGGATTAATCATTAAAATGGCTGTTAACGCGCCTTTGATTGTGATGTTTCAGGGACTTGGCTCGATTATGGCCACTGCCATTGGCTTTGGAGCTTCAATCATTTACAGCTTTGCCATGATTCACCGTCATGCCAAGTATTCCTTCAGGCTTCTTTTTAAAAGAACCGTTTTTATCGGAATACTGACAGCCTTTATGGCCATGATCGTTTCTGTGTCGCAGTCCGTGTTGTCTATTTTTATAGATTATTCAGATGGGAAGATCCCGTCAACGATTATCTTAATTATATCGATAGGTCTTGGAGCAGGTGCTTATTTATACATTGCCTACCGGTCTCATTTGCTTGAAAAGCTGTTCGGAAATCGTTTTTCATTTTTAAATCGAAAAAGGAAGGCTGCTGAATAAGAGCCTTCCTTTTTAATAGGTCAGGAGCAGATTGTTTATGAGAATAGATAAATTATTATCAAACATTGGCTATGGGAGCCGAAAAGAAGTAAAACAGCTTTTAAAGACAGGTGCTGTAAAAGCGGATGGAGTCAGCATTAAAGATGCCAAGACACATGTTGATCCCTCTGAACAAGTGATAACCGTGCATGGGGAGACGGTCGATTATAGGGAGCATATTTATTTAATGCTTAATAAACCAGGGGGCTATCTATCAGCAACAGAGGACTCTGTGCAGGAAACCGTTATTGACCTGCTGGAAATGGAAGACGCCGTTTACAAGCCGTTTCCTGTTGGGCGTCTTGATAAAGATACAGAGGGACTTCTGCTGCTTACAAATGATGGCCAGCTGTCACATCAGCTGCTGTCTCCTAAAAAGCATGTACCGAAAACGTATTGTGCAACAATCCTTGGAAAAGTAACTGAGGAGGACGCTGCGGCTTTTAAACAAGGTGTAGAGCTTGATGATGGATATGTTACAAAGCCTGCATCTCTTGTGATTCTTTCTGCAGACGAGCAGTCGGAAATTCACATTACCATCACAGAAGGCAAGTTTCATCAGGTGAAACGAATGTTTGAGGCTGTCGGGAAAAAAGTAACCTACTTAAAAAGAATCAGCATGGGCCCGCTATTGCTTGATGAAAGTCTGGAGTTAGGCGAGTACCGCGAGCTTACAGAAGAAGAAGTGGAAGCATTGCAGAATGCTAAAGCGGTTGAATTATAAAAATAGATTCCGAAAACGTTATATCAGCAGAAAAAAACCAGCCATCTTATTTTGGCTGGTTTTCTTATGTATACAAAACGTTTTGATTTTCCATTGTTCAGTCTCTTTTTAAGAAGACATTTTTCTAACCTTCTTTTGTGTAATTGTCCATTTGCCTCTGCTTGGGCTCCGAACCAGGTCATTATACGCTAACACATTTAAATCTCTTTGAATGGTTCGTGGTGTAATACCAAATTCGTCGACAAGCTGCTGAGTTGTCACAGTACCTCTTTCATGGATAAACATGTAGACAGATTTGATACGAGTTAGCATACGGTTTGTTGAAGGTTTCAAAAAACCACTCCTTATCATTTGATCGTACGGCATAGCCTACTACAACCTACGATGTCCCCTACTGCAGATGTTACTGTTCTTATTTATCTTATGAACGCTACAACAATATTTTACACGATTTCGACAGCTTCATACTAGTAAAATGCTCGAATTAACAAAATTTTTACATAGTTTTAATCTAATTGCAAAAAGTTAAAACTTATATATCATATTTTACTATATGTAGTTAATTCTGAATAGTATGACATTTTTGTGTTTTTATATGAAAAAGCATCCATCTTTAGTATGGATGCTTTTAAGTATTTTATAAATAATTTTCAATATGCCGAAGGTTTTCAAAAACTCGGCTGTATCAATTCATTTAATTGTGCTCGGAAAAAATCTAATTTTTTATTCAGTTAAAACCCTAATAAAAAACCCCCAAAAGTCCACGACTTTTGGGGGAGCCTCTTTCACTTCCTGCGAAAAAGCGATTAATGCCCACCCAGGAAAACCAGCTGTATAAAGAATAAAACAGCGAAAATGTAAACAAACAGATGAACTTCTTTCCATTTCCCTTTTGCAATTTTCATAAGAGGATATGAAATGAATCCAAGTGCAATGCCCGTTGCAATGCTTGATGTAAGCGGCATGCTGATAATGACAAGAAACGCAGGGAATGCTTCATCAATTTCATTCCAGTTAATTTTTGCAATGTTGCCCATCATTAAGCTTCCGACAATAATTAATGCAGGAGCCGTGATGGCAGCAATTCCAGAGACAGCTCCGACAAGCGGGCTGAAGAAAGCAGTTAAACCAAATAGTACGGCTACAGTTAAAGTTGTAAGTCCAGTACGTCCTCCTGCAGCAACCCCCGCAGAAGATTCAATGTAAGCAGTTGTAGGGCTTGTTCCGAACATAGCCCCGACTGTTGTTGCAGCAGAATCAGCTAAAAGGGCTTTGCGGGCGTTAGGCAGTTCATTGCCTTTCATTAGACCTGCTTGCTGAGCTACCCCAATCATTGTTCCAGTTGTATCAAAGATAGTAACAAGCAGGAATGAGAATACAACGGCATAAAGGCCATGCTGAATTACTTGCCCGATTGCTTCAACAGGATTTAAGATAATAAATCCTTCCGGCAGGCCGGGCATGGAAACGAATCCTTCTTTAAAAGAAAGTTCCCCAGTAAAGAAAGCGATAATACCAGTAATGATCATTCCGAAAAAGAGGGCGCCATGTACATTTAAACTCATTAATACCAGCGTAACAGCAAGTCCAACAAGTGCGAGGATCACAGGGGGAGAAGTCAAATCTCCAAGCGTTACAAGGTTTTCTGGATGATCCGTAACAATTCCAGTTAAACGCAGGCCGATAAAGGCTATAAAAAGACCGATTCCTGCTGTAATGCCATATTTTAAATTAGACGGAATCGCTTCAATCAATTTTTTGCGGAACGGAGTTAAAGATAATATCAGAAAAAGAATACCGGCTACAAATACGGATGCAAATGCAATCTGATAGCTGACTTGATGACCGCCGACAACGGAATAAGCAAAATATGCATTCAATCCCATACCAGGAGCAATTGCAATCGGATAGTTCGCTGCAAGCGCCATCCACAATGTACCGACAATAGCGGCGATAATTGTTGCTGTAAACACCTGGTCAAAAGGAACACCAGCGTCAGCAAGGATAATAGGATTAACGACGACAATGTAAACCATAGTTAAAAACGTTGTAAGTCCAGCCAGCGTTTCTGTTCGCACAGTCGTTTGATTTTCTTTTAATTTAAACATGAGAGCCTCCAATTAACGAACATTTTTACAAAACATTTATAATAATATTCGTTTTTTAGGTAAAATGCAAGGGGTTTTCATTTTACACCCATTTTAGTTTCTCCTGTCCAAGCTTTCTTATGTCCGCATCCTTTGGTATCTTACTAGGTAAGGACTTATTGAAATAAATATGAAAAGGGGTTTAAAGATGGATTGGATGCAGGAAGTTTTAAGCAGGAAAGAAGATTTTATTAAAGACACTCAAGAATTTTTGCGCATTAAAAGCTTGCTTGATAAAAAAACAGTCAAGGCAGGCGCTCCATTTGGAATAGGAATTAATGAAGCTCTGACTCACATGCTCGAAAAGGGAGAAAAAGACGGATTTATTTCAAAAAATCTCGAGGGCTATGCCGGTCACCTGGAAATGGGACAAGGGGAAGATATCGTTGGAATTCTGTGCCACGTTGATGTTGTACCAGAGGGTGACGGCTGGAGCAGTGATCCTTTTGGGGCGGAAATAAGAGACGGAAAAATTTTTGCACGCGGAGCCATTGATGATAAGGGTCCTACAATGGCGGCCTATTATGCAATGAAAATCGTAAAAGACCTCGGACTGCCATTGAACAAAAGAGTCCGCATGATTCTTGGAACAGATGAAGAAAGTGACTGGGGATGTGTGGATCACTATTTTAAACATGAAGAAATGCCTGCACTCGGCTTTGCACCTGATGCAGATTTTCCGATTATCAATGCTGAAAAAGGAATCATCGATGCAAAGCTTACATATTTCTTTGATAAAGCACTAAGCAGCAAAAGCGAGACAAAACTGCTTTCTTTTCAATCTGGAAGGCGCTTCAACATGGTTCCGGATTATGCAGAAGCTCTTATTCGGTCTGATGATGCAGAGGGGCTTACAGAAAAATACAGCAAATATTTAAACCAATATGATATAACAGGCAGTGCTTCTGAAGAAAATGGAGTGCTTACACTTAAAGCTGAAGGTGTTTCGGCACATGGAAGTTTGCCGCAAACAGGAAAGAATGCAGGACTGCTCCTTTCCCTTTTCCTTGCAGATGAGGAATTGGATCATAACGGGAAACTATTTATCAGACAGATTGTTGCCTTTTTCAGCAATGACACGAGCGGTGAGAAACTTGGCATTCAATATGAAGATGAAGTGAGCGGCCCGCTTACTGTGAACCTTGGCATCATTTCTTATGATAGTGAAAAATCAGGAGAGCTTGGTGTGAATATCCGCTATCCTGTAACTGGTGATGTTGAGCGGATTTCAGAAGGATTGAAATCCATTACCGAATTTCAGTTAGCTTCTCTAAGTGATTCAAAGCCTCATTATGTTGAGGCAGAGCATGAATTAATTCAAATACTTAAAAAAGTGTATGAAGAACAAACAGGGGATCGTGCTGAATTGATTGCTATAGGGGGCGGTACCTATGCACGTTCACTGAAGGCTGGTGTGGCGTTTGGCCCAATGTTCCCGGGGAGACCTGATGTTGCTCATCAAAAAGATGAATATGTCATCATTGACGATTTGCTTAAAGCTACCGCTATTTATGCACAAGCCATTTATGAATTGGCAAAGTAATGTTAACGAATTCCGCCTGTTGTGGTAGGATGAGTAAAGAAGCTTTTTGGCCGCTCTCTGTTATCGGAGGGCGGTTTTTCTGGGAGTTTTGCCTTTTAGAAAGGCTGTGCCCCAAATATCAATTTCGTATTTAAAAAGGGTTATACGTTCTTTTCTGGTTTTAAATTTGAAAGTTAGAAAAGAACCTAAAAGAAAGAAGGCTGCTGTTTTGGAATATTCATTGCAAAGAGAGCATCGTACAACTAGAGTTCACTTTTATTCTTTTTATTTTTTTGTTTTTTTTGCTTTCGGTTCGCTATTTCCGCTGCTTCCTGTGTATCTTAAAGACAGTGTCGGGCTTTCAGGAAGTCAAATAGGAATGATTATGAGCATCAGTCCGGTTGTAATGATTTTGATTCAGCCTCTGTGGGGTATTTTAAGTGACATGACGCAAAAACCGACTGTTTTATTAACGATTGCGCTGTCGCTTGCAGGGATTTTTGGACTTGTTTTTTCAATGATTGATACATATATTTGGCTGATTGCCATTGCTTCGCTCCTTGCGATTGTACAGAGTGCGCTCATTCCATTATCAGACAGCATCTCAATGAATTACGTACAAAAAACAAAAACAGAGTACGGTTCAATCCGTCTGTGGGGTGCGGTTGGATTTGCGGTCGCTGTTATGGCTGTAGGGCAGCTTTCAGAGCTTTTTTCATTAAGAATGATTTTCTATGCATTTGCCTTTATTTTATTTATTGCTGTTTTTTTCGCCTATCAGCTTCCGAATGAAACGAAAACATTGCAAATCAGCATCAGGGAAGGAATAAAAGAGCTTGCTAATGTCCCAAGGTATTTCATGTTTTTATTTGTTGCTTTTCTGGTGATGGGACCAATCTTAGCAAACAATATTTACTTTGGAATTTTTGTGGCAGAGCTTGGCGGGGGACTGACAGGGATAGGCATAGCATTCCTTCTTGCAGCCGGCAGTGAAGCGCCTTTTATGAAATTCGCAAGCAGCTGGATCAGCAGGCTTGGGATGATGAATATTCTTATGATGGCTACTTTTATTTCAATCCTGAGATGGTTTCTGTACTTCTTGGAGCCTCCGCTTGAAGTTGTTTATGTTACGACCATTGCACAAGGATTGTCTGTAGGCCTGTTTATTCCGGCAGCCCTTCAATATGTGAGAGATCTCGCGCCAATTTCTGTAGGGGCGACAGCCATTTCCCTCTATTCATCAGTAGGGAATGGACTCGGAAACTGGTTCTGCACATTTTTCGGCGGTTTAATCTTAGAAGGTTTTTCTATCCTATATGTATATTTATTTTTTGGTATTCTTTCAACGGTCGCGTTAGCTGTATTAGCTATTATGAATATACGAATAAGAAAAGCTGCTCCGGAATAAGTGCCGGGCAGCTCTTTCTGTTGCATGGTAAATTATAAGTCAAACCCGGACGGTTCTGTCGAATTCTTTTCAGCCTGTCGGAGCGGGCATTGGCGCCCTGAGCTTTTGTTCTTATTCCTGGAGAAATAAATCACTTGATAAATAGCGCTCACCTGTGTCGCAGGCGATGCACACGACTACATCATCAGGAGTCAGACGTTTCGCTACTTCCAGTGCAGCAAAGCAGGCTGCACCAGATGATGGGCCGACTAATATGCCTTCTTCGGCAGCAAGACGGCGGGTAATGTCATAAGCTTGTTCGTCTTTAATTTTGAAAATTTCATTATAGACGTTCTGATTCAGAATTTCAGGTATGAATCCAGGACTTGTGCCTACAAGCTTATGCTTGCCTGGCTTACCGCCAGAAAGGACAGGAGATCCTGCAGGCTCAACAACGTGAACTGTTAAATCAGGATAATGGTCTTTCAGCCTTTCGCCAGTTCCTGTAATTGTTCCGCCTGTACCGGCAGTTGCCACAAATGCAGACAGTTTTTTGCCAAGCCCGTCCATTGCAGAAATGATTTCAATGGCGGTTGATTTGCGGTGTGCATCTGAGTTTGCTTCATTATCAAACTGCATAGGAACAAAGCTGTCCGGGATGTCTTTTGCCAGTTCATTCGCTTTATTGATGGCACCATTCATTTTCTCATCGCCAGGAGTCAGCACCACTTTAGCGCCATATGCTTTCAATAGATTGATTCGTTCCTGTGTCATCGTGTCAGGCATAACAAGTATGGCTTTATAGCCTCTTGCAGCAGCGTTCATTGCAAGTCCAATGCCAGTATTGCCTGAAGTCGGCTCAATTATGGTGGAATTCTTATTTAAAAGGCCCTGTTTTTCAGCCTCAAGGATCATATTTAATGCAGCTCTGTCCTTTACACTTCCGCTTGGATTGAAAAATTCAAGCTTCAAATAGACGTCCGCTCCGTTTTCCGGGTTCAGCCGATTTAATTTCACCAAGGGAGTATCGCCAATTAAATCTGCTATATTTTCAACTACACGCATTTATCACAGCTCCTTTATTTGATATGATAGCATATATTTTTTCGGCAGCCATCCAAAAGCGCTTGATTATATTCTTGCCTGTTGCTTTGATAAGATGAAAACGAAAGGGATTTTTCTCGGTTGTCGGATAAAACTATAAAAAGCTGAAAGATGTTTTAATTCAGCAGAAAATAATCAAATGTTGGCTGCAGGGTATTGTGAGTTATTGCCTAAACAGCCTTCAGTGCGAATAAGGAGACTGACATGACAGCTTTGAAACACTATTTTATAGGTATATCACTTCCAGAAGAAACGGCAAAATCGATTTATAATCAAGCATTTTCTTTAAGAGAAGAAAAACAATTTAAGTCTTGGGTGCATCCGCTTGATTATCATCTTACTCTGGCATTTTTAGGACATCCGGAATCAGAAAATCAATTAGAGCAGGTGAAACATGATCTTGAGAAGTCCCTTGTAAATAATCATGCCTTCCAGCTGCAGACAACTACATTCCAGACGTTCGGAAGACCGCAGTCACCAAGGATTTTCTGGCTGGGAACAGAGGATTCAAAAAAGCTTGCAGAGCTCAGGAGCCAGGTTTATCATATTTGCAAACATGCTGATTTCAAACTGGATGAGCGCCCGTTTACTCCGCATGTTACCATTGCAAAAAAATGGATATCAGAAGAAAATTTCTTAGATCAGCGGATAGCTTCACCTGAACAAAAGAGCTTTACCGTGGCTGGTGTGGATCTCTTTGAGACAAATCTTGATAAAATTCCTAAATACCATTCCATACACAACGTGATGCTGCGCTGAATAAGATTTGCCTGTCATCCTGTGTAACAACAAATGCAAAGCAGGGATAACTATGAAATGGATAAAAATATTAATTCAAATTGCTTGTTTATATCTTTTTTACCAGGCAGGAGTTTTTATACAGCAGTATTTGCAGCTTTCTATGCCCGGAAGCATTATCGGAATGTTTCTTCTGTTTTTCTGCCTTTCATTAAAAATCATCAGGCTGCCTCTTTTAAAAGAAGGAAGTTCTATGCTGTTAAGTCATTTATCACTGCTTTTTATACCGGCCACAGTCGGTTTAATCGATCATTTTGATCTGTTCAGCGGTAAAGGATTAGTAAGTGCGCTTGTCGCTCTTTTCAGCACGGCCCTTGTTATGATTTCTTCCGCTGCCATAGGTCAGCGGCTTACCATGAGAACGGAAGCTTCCGAAAAAAGAGGAGAAGTCTAATGTTTTCTGCTGTCCTATACATACTGTTAACGATTGTCTTGTATGCTGCAATGAGGCAGCTTTATAAAAAATATCCCCTGCCTATACTTGTGCCTATAGCGACATGCACTTTTATAATCATTCTTCTTTTATTGAGCACTGGAACGACTTATTCAGAATACTTGAAAGGCGGAATCTGGATTGATGAGCTGCTTGGACCTGCGGTTGTGGCTTTGGCTTATCCTTTATATGAAAGCCGCCGTATTCTGAAAAAATATGCCTTTACTATTCTAGCAAGTGTTTTTGCAGGAAGCATCATTGGCATTGGCAGCGGTACACTTCTTGCAGGGCTTTTTCATGTGGATGAGGAGCTGATTTTGTCTCTTGCCCCTAAATCAGTGACAAATCCAATTGCGATGGATATTGCAGACATGATGGGAGGTATACCGGCGCTTGCTGCAATCTATGTCGTCATTGCAGGTGTATCAGGCGCAATGTTTGGACCGTCATTGCTGCAGCTTTTTGGCATTCATCATTCCGTAGCAAAAGGAATTGGACTTGGTGCAGCATCGCATGGAACAGGTACAGCAAGAGCACTGGAGCTGGGTGAGCTTGAAGGAGCCATCAGTTCGATTTCGATGACTTTATGCGCCATTTTTACAGCGATAATCTGCCCGCTGCTCGCACCATTTATTTTAAGCATCCTATAAGGAGTTGAAAAAAATTGGCTCAACTAATCAAGATCCATTCTTGCATTTCAAGGTACGAGATGGATTTATACCGCTACCAAAGCCAATTTCTGCGTTTAAAGAAACAGCAATGGCAAATGATCATGTATGCTTATGAAAATAATGAGTTTCAGCAATTTGTAAGACCTCAAACAGAGACAATGGACGGGGCAGAAGGGAAAAAGGAAAAAGAAAATTTTCTCAGAAAGGTCCGTAATAGGTTGGGGAAAAAAGGAGAAATAATTTCATGCGATTTGAACATTCCAGCTGCTGATCAACAAGCAGAAACAATGGAATACATCTTTGACACCGTTCCGCAATCATTGGATGAATTAAAAGCAAAATTTATGAATCACATCTTTCAGTTCCAAATGAAATGGGCCACGTCTACCATTCGTGAAAAATCATTTGCAGATGCTTCTTTTTATGAAAATGAGAGATTGCTTGAACTTCTTCAAAAATTGCCTGATCAGCATCTCATTATGTATAATCCTGTTTTTAAAATAAAAAATACGTCCATTGTGCTTGATCCAATTTTAATCAGTCCTGGAGAAATCGTATGTATCCATTATCTCGAAGGGGGACAGCACGACGTTATTGAAGGTTCAAGTGAACGCTTCTGGACAGTGAATCCGGGAGATCATGAAAAAAAACAGCTTTCTCCTTTAATCAGTTTGAATCGAACAGGAACAATTGTTAAGCAATTACTGAAAGAGAGCAAGATCAATCTGGAAGTGAAAAAGGTACTGGTGTACAAAAGCGGATTCATCGAGTTTCCCGAGGCACCATTCGATTTAACACTTGCAGATAAAAGAAATTTCAATGGATGGTTCCAAACTTACAGAAATTCCACATCGCCAATTAAGCATGATCAGCTGAAAGCTGCTGAGATTCTTTTGTCCAAATGCTTGATTGACTCTTTTCGCAGAAACGATTAATGCGCCGGCAGGCGTATTTTTTTATAGATTCGTACATACAGTTTCACTAAAAAAAGCTATAATTTTACTAGACTGGGAATATCTACGCGGATATTCATGGAATCGCTGAAGATAATGGAGATTAGGATGAAGAACAGCATATACTTTATCATTAACCCCCTTGCCGGGAATGGCAGATCATTACGTGTTTGGAAAAAGGTAAAAGCTGAACTCGAGCTTAAATCTATAGACTATCGTTCTTTTTTAACGGACTATTCTGGTCATGCTGAAATTCTGGCCAGACAAATTGCGACGATTCAGGATTATCACTTGAAGACGGTCATTGGAATCGGCGGAGACGGCACGATTCATGAAATCGTAAATGGGCTGAGTGAGTTTAATCATGTGCAGATAGGGTTTATTCCAGCTGGATCCGGTAATGACTTTAAGAGAGGGTATGGCCATTCTAGAGAAGATTCATCCATTTTCCTCAGGTTAAAAAGGCAAGTAAAAAGCTTTGACCTTGGTCAATATCAAACAGGCCAGATGAACCGTTCCTTTGTAAACAGTATTGGTGCAGGGTTTGATGCCTATGTTGCGAAGCTTTCAAACGAAATGGAAGTGAAGAAACTGCTGAATAAATTACGTGCAGGTTCTTTAATATATATAACAGCCCTTCTGAAAGGACTTATGAATTATCAGCCAAGTACCGTCACTGTGACAGTTGATGACACGGTTCACGTATTTGAAAATGTCTGGCTTGCGGCAGTAAGCAACCACCCTTTTTACGGGGGAGGCATGAAAATTTCTCCAGCTGCAAAACCGGATGACGGTGTACTTGATCTCATCGTTGTACATGATTTATCAAGATTAAAGCTGCTTCTGCTCTTTGGACTGGTTTTTGCGGGAAAGCATACACGACTGAAAGAAGTTCATACGTTCACGGGAAAGGAAATAAAAATTGCTGGAGCAGCCCCGCTCATGATTCATGCGGATGGAGAATACATAGGCGAAACACCGGTCACAGTCACATTGAGACCTAAAAGCATAAAGTATTATACGTAAATCTAATATCAAGTTGTTTCTCAATGGGTATACTGTTGTGATGAAACAACTTTTGCAGGCAGGTGACTAAAATGTTATCGGTACAACGTGCATATCATGCATACCTCGATGAAATGGACTTAATTACAATCCTTATCCCAAAAGACATGCAGTCCTCTGACAATAAAACATTTTTTCTTCTGGATGGCGAAATCAGGCTGAAGCTGCAATGTGAGCGTCAGCAGGATATTGAAAACAGAGTGAAATACCAATGCAGACTGGATTCATCCATAAAACCATTTGGAAAATTGTATGAAGTATGTGATGAACTGGGTAATAAAACAGATCTGCAAATCGGTGCAGTAATTCGGACGGATGAATTTGATGACCACTTTTATTATGAAGGGGATGACCTTGGGGTCCGTTTCAGCAAAGACTCTGTAACAATGAAGTTATGGGCTCCGACTGCGACGGATGTACGGGTGAAATTACTGTTTCCAAGCGATCAGCGGGAGGAAACTCTTCCACTAAAGCGAGATGACAGCGGAATTTGGACAATCGAACTGAAGGGTAATTTTGACAGCGTTTTCTACACTTATCTCGTGTGTGTTAATTTAATTTGGAATGAAGCGGTTGATCCATATGCAAAAGCCGTATCCATGAATGGGGTTTATGGAGTCATCGCAGATTTTGGTCAAACAGTGGTAGAGAAACGAAAACCAGCTCCTCTTGCTCAATTAACGGATGCCATTATCTATGAAGCGCATATACGTGATTTTACCATCCATCCAAACAGCGGAATTAACCAAAAAGGCAAATATGCTTCATTCACTGAAACTGACACAAAAACAGGGAAGGGAATGACATCAGGTATATCCTATCTGAAAGAACTTGGCATTACCCATTTGGAATTGCTCCCTTTTAATGATTTTGAAGGAGTCAATGAGCAGAATGTTCTTGAGCATTACAATTGGGGATACAACCCGCTTCATTTTAATGCTCCAGAAGGCAGCTACTCATCTGATCCGGAAAATCCATATACAAGAATAAAGGAATTAAAAACAGCCATCCAGGCTATTCATGCAAACGGGATAAGAGTCATTATGGATGTGGTTTACAATCATGTTTACATCAGAGAAAATTCCTCTTTTGAAAAGATTGTTCCGGGATATTTCTTTCGTCATGACCAGAATGGGCTTCCTTCAAATGGTACTGGAGTAGGCAATGATTTTGCTTCAGAAATGAAAATGGCCAGCAAGTTTATTGTAGATTCAATTACTTTTTGGCTGAAAGAATATGATGTTGACGGTTTTCGCTTTGATTTAATGGGGATATTGGATATTCACACAATGAATAAGGTGAACGATATTTGTAAGCGGTTAAAACCTGATATTTTTATTTTAGGAGAAGGCTGGGATTTGCTTACCCCGCTTCCATATGAAGAAAAAGCCATTATTGCAAATGCGGGTAAAATGCCTGGCATCGCCTTTTTTAACGATCAGTTCAGAGACAATATTAAAGGAAGCACGTTTGAAGTGCTGGACAAAGGATTTATTCTTGGCAACTCTGGAAATCCGGAAATGCTTGCAAAAATCATGAGCGGTTCGATTGCACATTTCACAAATCCTGCACAATCCATCAATTATGTAGAATCGCATGATAATTATACGCTATGGGATAAGATGAATTTGTGTCTCCCAAATGAGCCAGTTGAAAATAAACAGCTCAGGCAGAAGCTTGCTGCTGGTATGGTCATTCTTGCACAGGGAATTCCATTTCTTCATAGCGGGCAGGAGTTTTACCGAACAAAACAAGGCGTGGAAAACAGCTATAACTCACCTGATGAGATCAATCAGCTAAACTGGAATGAAAGAGAGCAGTACGCACATGATGTCAGGTATATTCAGCATCTTATTTCTCTAAGGAAGTCCCATGGAGCATTCAGGCTCAGTTCATCACAAGAAATAAGCAGACATTTTCAGATTTTCAGGAATGAGGATGGCATTTTCGCGTATTGTTTAAACGATGTAGGTGCATATGGGCCATGGAGCAAGATTGCAGTCATTCATTGCAGTCATCGAAATGGCAAGGTTATATCTCTGCCCTATAACGGTGAATGGGAGCTTGCCTCAAGTCCATTTATTTTCCAGAGAGAAGCAAACTCAGTCCAGCTTGTAAGCGAATCAATTGAGGTGAAAGAAATAGGGACTTTTGTCTTATTCCAAAAGTAGGTTTTCGGTTTTTCTTGACTAAAATTGCTTGGAAACGATAAAATTTAAAAGGATAGCTATCTGTAACAGATTCTTCATCTTTGAATAGCTGTCTTTTTTAATTGACTTAATGAATGATATATAAGGTGAAGGAAACAGGCTGTACACTTTATTCGATCATGTTCGCGTGTGCCCTGATGCTTTCCCTATTCCAAACTTATAAATGAAATGTTGGGTTGAAATTGAAGGTGAACTGGTTGGAACAACTACTAGGAAGCGAGTGGGAGCTATCTCCTGCTGGCGGAGCAACAGGCGATGCATATTTTGCACAGCGAGAAGGGCAAAAATTGTTCTTAAAACGAAATAGTTCTCCATTCTTGGCCGTTCTGTCTGCTGAAGGAATTGTTCCTAAGCTGGTATGGACAAAAAGGCTGGAAAATGGCGATGTGATTACAGCACAGCACTGGCTAAGCGGACGTGAACTGAAGCCTAGTGATATGAATGGCGAAAATGTAGCGGAACTGCTGCATAAAATCCATCATTCCAAGGAACTGCTGGATATGTTGAAACGTCTGGGAAAACAACCGCTTACTCCTTCAATTATATTAGAGGATTTAAAGCAAACGGTTGAGTTTGAAAACTTTTATCTCCCAGAAGTCATGCAGGCTATTCATTATCTTGAATCCAATCTTCCATATGTGGATTGTGATGATAAAGTGGTCTGTCATTGTGATGTGAACCATAATAATTGGCTGTTATCCAATGATGAACAGCTATATCTGATTGACTGGGACGGAGCATTAATTGCAGATCCTGCAATTGATATTGGCATGCTTTTATACTGGTATATCGACGAAAAAGACTGGGAAAGCTGGCTTTCTACATATGGCCTGAACTTGACCGATCAGCTTCTTGGAAGAATGTACTGGTATGTGCTTGCGCAAACGATTACCTATACCCTTTGGTATCGAGCAAAACACAATGAAAAGGAAACAAATGAATGGCATAACTACCTGCGTCAAATGATTTCTAAGTTAAATTAAGAAAATGAATCAATATCATCAATCCATTTTGTAAGAACATTTTGCTGAGATGTTATATAGGAATTCAGTTCTGAAGAATTTTTTCCATCCTGACTGTAAGAATAAATATTTTGCAGTACGTTTTTTAAATCCTGATGAATGTTTGTATTCACCATCAGTGATTTGATGACCCGCTCCAGTTGTTCACATTCTGCAACTGTTCCGCAGCAGTCACTTTGATGTTCTGTCAATATATCCTTTAATAATTCAACTTGATGCTGATATTCTAGCGGCATGGCAAGCACTCCTTTACAGATTCTTGTCTTAACTTGTGCAGGAAGAAGCCATTTCATTCTGAATAAAAATGACCAGATCCAAGCGGGCCAGGTCATTTTTTGTTGCAGTTAAATCCACATTGATTAAACAAGGGTTAACTCGTATAAAACCTGGATTTACACTTATAAACCTTAGAATTATGCTGATAGAACTCAGGTTTGCGCTGATAAAACCTATTATAAAATACAGATTTTAACATGGAATTTCTCTTGCACACCCTCCCATTTCATGATATCTTTTATGGCGACATTAAATCGATAGAGGTGTGCATCATGCGATTGCGGAATAAGCCATGGGCCAATGATTTCATTGCCGGGCATTCAAATATTGTGATTCAGAATCCTAAAGAACATAAAGGTAAATGGAATGAACTTTTTGGGAATGATAACCCGATCCATATTGAGGTAGGGACAGGAAAAGGGCAATTTGTTGTTGGAATGTCATGCGCTCACCCAAACATTAATTATATTGGAATTGAATTGTCTGAAAGTGTCATTGTTGGTGCCCTTCAAAGAGCAGCCCAGGCAGAACAAACAAACATTCTGCTGCTTAATGAGAATGCCGAGGATCTTACTGACATTTTTGCCGATGGCGAAATCGAGAGAGTCTATTTGAATTTCTCTGATCCATGGCCGAAGACAAGACACGAAAAACGGAGATTAACCTTTAAGACCTTTCTTAAGAGATATGAAGATATCTTGGTTGATGAAGGTGAAATTCATTTTAAAACAGATAATCAGGGATTGTTCGAGTATTCACTTCAAAGCTTCTCAGCCTATGGACTGCTCTTAACATATGTAAGCTTAGATTTGCATAACAGTGAGTATGAAGGCAACATCATGACGGAATATGAAGAAAAATTTTCACAAAAAGGGCAAAGAATTTATCGCTCTGAAGTGAAATATATAAAAAAGTAACCCCTGTCCACGGACGCGGGTTTTTTTGTTATGATGGAACCGGAGGGGATAATATGGAAACTTTAAAAATAGGTCAAACAACATTAACATGGCTTGATGGCGGGGTTACTTATCTTGATGGGGGTGCAATGTTTGGAGTCGTTCCCAAACCGCTCTGGTCAAAAAAATATCCTGTTAATGAACTCAATCAGATTGAGCTTCGCACAGATCCAATTCTAGTTCAAAAAGAGGGCATCAATTTGCTGATTGACAGCGGCATTGGCTCAGGAAGACTTACTGATAAGCAAAAGCGAAATTTTGGTGTGACAGCTGAATCAAATGTAATCGCTTCATTAAATGAATTGGGTCTGAAAGCTGAAGATATTGATTATGTCCTGATGACTCATTTGCATTTTGATCATGTTTCCGGGCTTACAAAGCTTGAAAATGATGAACTTGTATCTGTATTTCCACATGCAAAAATCATCACTTCTACTATTGAATGGAATGAAATGAGAGAACCAAATATTCGTTCAGCTAATACATACTGGAAAGATAATTGGCTGGCAATCGAAAAACAAGTCGTTCCTTTTGAAGGGAAAACGGAACCAGTGCCAGGCATTGAAATGATTCACACTGGCGGACATAGTGACGGTCACAGCATTGTTAAAATACAAGACAATGGAGATATGATTCTTCATATGGCAGACCTCATGCCGACGCATGCCCACAGCAATCCATTATGGGTGCTGGCATATGATGATTATCCAATGAATTCAATACAGCAGAAGCAAAAATGGCTCGAGTTTGCAAGCGAAAAACAGACTTGGCTGTCTTTTTATCATGATGCCTATTACAGGGCCATCAAATTCAATGAAAAAAAAGAAATTATCGATAAAGTGGAAAGAAATCGACCAGAATAAAAAAATGGCATGGAGAGCAGTGTCTCCATGCCATTATGCATGTTCAGCCAGGTTTTTATGTGATGGATTATGCAATTTGTTCTACGTGAAGGATATTTCCGCTTTTTGCATCCACAAAAGCTTCATATTGTTCGAGCTCCGAGTCAGCCGTTCTGGTAATTCCAGCTTTGTAAATACTGTATGTCTCTCCAGAATCGGTATAGGACTCGCGGACTGTATAGATCCATGATCCATTGATCGGACCTTTTTCTTTAAATGCATTTTTCACAACAGTTAGAGCTTTTTCAGAAGTAATATATGCCGGCTTTAATTGATCCCTAAATATGTATGCAGCAGCCAGGCCAATACCAATACCAATGAATGCTTTTCTGCAATTCATCACGATCTCCTCCATCCTTAACACATTGATTTAAGTATACAGAAGATTCCTTTTCTTGTTAAGGGTGGTTATGCCTTTTTAAGAAGCAGAATATTTTTTGAAAGTCTGCTATCTATTTCGGACCTTTTCTTGCTGGGATATCAGAATGGTTTGGTTAATAAAATGGAAAACAGGTGGATAAGATCCAAATTACGCTGATAAAATTCCAATGCAGGTGTTTTGGCTGATAAATCCCGGAAGTTGGCTGATTTGTCCTTATCTGCCTGTCGGGTCTGAACATCGGGTTTGCTTTTCTTTAGTAGCACGAAACGATAACTTTCTGTAAAATAAAAGAATACATACGTAAAGGGGATATGATGGATGAACCAAGAGACGTTAGAGCTTTTTAAGACATTGACGGAACTTCCGGGTGCACCGGGGAACGAGCATGCTGTGCGTAAATTCATGCGTTCCGAGCTCAGCAAGTACTCAGATGACATTGTTCAAGATCGGTTAGGCAGTATTTTTGGGGTGAAGCACGGTCATTCAGAAGGTCCCAAGATTATGGTTGCAGGGCACATGGATGAAGTAGGGTTTATGGTAACGGGTGTAACGAAAAACGGAATGATAAGGTTCCAGACGCTTGGAGGCTGGTGGAGCCAGGTGCTTCTTGCACAGCGCGTTGAGATCATAACAGATCAAGGCCCAATTCCCGGAGTAATCGGTTCGATTCCTCCTCATTTATTAAGTGAAGATCAGCGGAACAAACCGATGCAGATTAAAAATATGCTTGTTGACATTGGAGCGGATTCAGAAGAAGATGCAGCGGAGCTTGGCATTAAGCCAGGACAGCAAATTCTTCCAGTTTGTCCGTTTACTCCAATGGCCAATCCTAAAAAGATTATGGCTAAGGCATGGGATAACCGTTATGGATGCGGATTGTCGATTGAATTGTTAAAAGAACTGAAAAACGAAACCCTTCCAAATACTCTTTATTCTGGTGCAACCGTACAGGAAGAGGTAGGGCTTAGAGGAGCACAAACAGCTGCCAATATGATTCAGCCTGATTTGTTCTTTGCTCTTGATGCGAGTCCTGCCAATGATATGAGCGGAGCGAAGCATGAATTCGGCCAGCTGGGCAAAGGCGCCCTGCTCCGTATTTTAGACCGTACAATGGTGACACATAGAGGAATGCGGGAATTTGTTTTAGACACGGCAGAATCTAACAATATTCCTTACCAGTATTTCGTGTCACAAGGCGGAACAGATGCAGGCCGTGTTCATACTTCAAATGATGGCGTTCCTTCTGCAGTTATTGGAATTTGTTCGCGTTATATTCATACAGCAGCTTCTATTGTCCATATAGACGACTATGCTGCTGCAAAAGAATTAATTGTCTCTCTTGTAAAAGCTTGTGATCAAACGACATTGGATACAATAAAACAGAATTCATAAAGTAAAGAAGCGGAAATCACTGATGTGGTTTCCTTTTTTAAGAGATAAGAAAGTATAAAATTTTGTACATTGATGGGAAGCAAATCGCTCTCCCTGGCCAGAACAAATTCGGTCAGCCGGATTCTTATCTGTCATGCCTGAACTAAACGGGCGCTTGCGCTTTTCTTTATATAAAGGAGAAAGAATTAGATGAAAATAGCTATTGGGACCTTAAATCCGGCCAAAGTTAATGCGGTAAAGGCATCTCTACCTGATTTTGAGCAGTTTACATTCAAAAGTGCAAAAGTTTCATCTGGAGTATCCGACCAGCCGTTTTCAGATGATGAAACCATACAAGGCGCCATTAACCGAGCAGAAAATGCCAGGGAAATGGAGAAGGCTGATCTTGGCATAGGTCTTGAAGGAGGCATCATTGAGACAAATCAAGGTTTTTATTTATGCAACTGGGGAGCCATTGCAGGTGGCGATATCAGACCAATCATTGCAGGCGGCGCCAGAATCCTTCTGCCGGATGAAGTTGGTAAGAAGGTGAAGTCGGGCGCTGAGCTTGGAATCGTCATGGATCAATATGCGAATCAATATAATGTCAGTCAAAATGAAGGGGCAATCGGGATATTTACAAATGGCATGGTGAATCGAAAAGAAATGTTTACTCACATTTCTAAGCTGTTATTTGGTCAATATTTTTACATGCATAAAAAGAGCAGCGGCAGATAGGGCCGCTACTCTTGTTCAAAAAGATAGGATAACACTGCAATGGCCTGATCAATTGTTTCTACCGTGACATCAGCTTTAGAAGAAAGTTCTTTAAGCGGGTGATGCAGATTCTCAGGTCTTATGATAATTAAAGGTTTTTTGTTGGTTAATGCACTGCTTGCATCCATTACTGTATTCCACTGTTTATATTTTTCTCCAAATAAAGCAATCACAATATCGGCTTTATCCATAAAACTTTTGTTCTGAAATTATTAATTCTGGATGCAGCTTCGTCTTTTAAAATAGCATTAGGCTGTGAACCTAATATTTCTTCTCCAATAAAATCAGACCGATCATGGTTTTCCATTGGTCCTGTAAAAGTTGCCGGGAGATTCCGGGCCTTCTCTTTTACTTCGTTTCTCCAATTACTATGTATTTCTCCTGCCAAGTAAACATTTATATTCACTTAAAAATTCACCTCTTTTTTTTAGAATTCATTACCCTGTTTTTCTTTTCATAAAACATAGCTCACTTGTCAAGTCTAAAATAAAAGGGTTATTATAGAAAAGGGTCCTATTTTCCTATTGAATAAGGAGGGTTTTTCTTGAAAAAAATTCTAGCAGGCATGATCTTTGCTTCTCTTTTTTCCTTATTAGCCTGTACAATAAATGAAGAAGAAATGCAAACTGCAACGATAGATCAGACAAAAAAGACTTTTACAAGCAAGCCGGCAGCTGCCAATGAAGAAAGCGGTTCTTTTAAATATCATTTGCCTGAAGGCTATAAAGTCGAATCTGCAAAAAATAATAACTTGATTTTCAAACGGGATGATGAGCAATTTATATTATTTGTAAATGATAAAGAAAAAGAGGACAGCACCGTTTTTTATGATTCGCTGCTTGAACAATATAAAGATCCAATAGTAAAAGAAACCTTTGAGGATAAAGATCGGTTCGGTTACGTTCTTGTAGATAAACTTGAAGAGGATGAGTATGAGGTTTCTGCGGGAATCGGCGGAGTTAAAATGACAACGCAAACAGACGGCCGCAATGTCGCAGATACAGCTGAACAAATGATGGAAATTGTGTCTTCTGTCAATTATTAATAAGAGAAATCCCCCTTTGCTCTGCAAAGGGGATTTTTCTTTACCAAAGGCTAAACTATTGGTAACTAAAGGCTACTTTTGGTATGATGCGAAATGATGAATGTACAAATTGGAAACGATATTATTGGAGGTTTTAACAATGGAAAAATTACAATCAATGGCTCATTATAACGAAGTAATTCAAAAAGAAAACGTGATTCTTATGTTTTCAGCTGACTGGTGTCCTGATTGCCGTTTTATTGACCCGTTTCTGCCGGAACTGCAGTCTGAAAATAACAAATTCACATTTTATTATGTAGACAGGGACGAATTTATCGATCTTTGTGCTGAATTAAATGTATTCGGAATACCTAGTTTTGTCGGATTCCACAACGGACAGGAAACTGGCCGCTATGTGAACAAAGACCGTAAAACGAAAGAGCAGATTCAGGAATTTATAGACGGATTATCATCATAAAACAGTTACTAATTGGCAGGGAGCGGAATGAATCATGAAAATGACTTCAAGGAAAATGGCCGAGACAATCAAGGAACGCTTAAAACATAAAGACTGGACAAGCCATTTTGATAGAGAAAAGGATCAATTGCGCGTTGAAGACGATGCTACAAAAAAAGGCATCACGATATCTCTGCCTGGCATTATTGCAAAATGGGAAGAGAAAAAAGATGCGGCTGTTGATGAATTGGTTTATTACATCGAGGAAGCTTTGACAGTTATGAATGAGGAACAGGAACTGACAGGCAAAGAAAAAGGAATTTTTCCGGTTATCAGATCAACATCCTTTCCAGTCGAATCCTCTGATGGCGTTTTGCTGATACACGAAAAACATACAGCTGAAACGAGAATCTATTATGCGCTTGATCTTGGGAATTCCTATCGTTTGATTGATGTGAAAATGATGGAAAGAGAGAACTGGACGTTCAGCAAAATTAAAGAAATGGCAAGGTTCAATCTCAGGTCCCTGCAAACAAGTGTAAAAGAAGATCATGTAGCAGGAAATGTTTTTTACTTTTTAAATGCCAATGATGGCTATGATGCAAGCCGTCTGCTTAATGACACCATCCTAGATTCTTTCCATGAAAAAATGGAGGGTGCGATGGCCATTGCAGTACCGCATCAGGATGTTCTGATTATCGCAGACATCCGAAATGATACAGGTTACGATATTTTAGGCCAGATGGCCATGAGCTTTTTTGCAAGCGGCAGGGTCCCGATTACAGCTCTATCTTTTCTGTATGAAAACAAAGAGCTGGAACCTATATTTATTCTTGCAAAGAACCGGGCAAAAAAGGAAGAGGAAGGTAAACAATGATGCGCGTATTTTATAACAAAGAAGGTGTAGGCGATACACTGATGATTTCAGTGGCTGAATTGCCGCCAGAAGACAGAACGTTTGAAAAGAAGGGGGATGCAGTGCGAATTTACAGCAGTGCCTCAGGTGAAACTGCCGGATTCAATCTTTTTAATGCATCTTCTTATCTTGAAATTGAGAGCAGCGGCGGGGTTGTTGAACTGACTGAGAATCTGCTCAGCAAATTGAACGCAAGCCTTCTTCAAAATGGATTTGAGGAACAGCTGCATGCTGATCTAACACCCAAATTTGTAGTTGGGTTCGTAGAAACAAAAGAAAAACATCCAAATGCCGATAAATTAAGTGTATGCCAAGTTAACACAGGCAATGAAAAACTTCAAATCGTATGCGGTGCACCTAATGTAGACAGCGGGCAAAAGGTTGTCGTTGCTAAAGTCGGAGCAGTCATGCCAAGCGGCCTTGTGATAAAAGATGCTGAGCTCAGAGGTGTTGCTTCAAGCGGCATGATCTGCTCTGCGAAGGAATTAGATCTTCCCGATGCTCCTCAGGAAAAAGGGATTTTAGTTTTAGAGGATCATTATGAAATCGGCACAGATTTTTTTAAAAAATAATGGACTCCCATAAACCTATTGTCTAAATCGAATAATCTAATTAAAAGTTATAAAGTCACTAGGAAATTTTCTAGTGGCTTTTTTCATCTTTAAAAGATAGGATTAACTGTTACAATAGAATAGTAATAAAGAAGAAACCTTTGAAAGAGTGGTTTTTATGAGTTGGTTTTCAAAAATGATCAATTATTTCGCCGGTGAAACAGAGACAGATAAGCATTTAGAAAAAGCATCAGCTGAAAAAAGGCAAATTCCAGAACAGCAGCAACCTGTACATAGAGCACCTGTACCGCCCAAAACTCAAACTTCGAATGTGAAAAATGTAGAAACAAAAGTAGCCTATCAATATCCAAAAGGAAACTTCAAATTTCCGATGATTCCTGATAATCAAAACACTCGTCCAGAACCTAGAAGGAAAAGTTCAGCAAGTGAAAAGATCGAAAGAACGAAACCTCAAAAACATAGCAGCACAGGGCGTATTCCGGGAAAAACAGCCAGAATAAAGCCAAATACAGATTCAAAGAGGCCTTTTCACCCAACAGAGATTCCTTCGCCTATATACGGCTTCAGGCCAAGAGACAATCAAGAACCATTAGAATATCGAATTAGTCCAAGAGATGAGGCAAATCAAACCGGCAGCGAGTCGGGTTCAAGTTTATTTAAAAGCTTTCAGCAAGCCGCGCAGTCTACTGAATCCGTTCTGTCAAGGTTAAATGAACATAAACGGGCTGAGCTTCTTAAAAGAGAAGCTGCGAGAATGAGGGAAATCGAAGACGTGAGAATTCCGTCAGCAACTCTGCATGAAAAGCTGGTAAAAGATGAACCAGCCATTTTAAAAACAGAAGCAGCAGATTCTGTACCTGAAATCATTCCAGAAAACAGCACGCAAATATCAAATATTCCAGTTAAAGGTCTGAATAAAGAAAAGGAAAACCCAATTATGACCTTTTCATCTGATGAGGATCTTGAAGAAATCAACAGTGATACGGTTGAACATGTAAATGAAACAACAGAAGATACATTCCCGCTGCCTTATGAGAATAAAGAAATAGCGGTAACTGCTGAGGAAACAGAAATCGTTATGTCAGAATATGCACATCCGCCTATAGTAAAGGCAGATGAAACCTTCAGCACCATTGATGAAAACGAAGAGAAAAAAACGCTTACTGAATGGACGCAAAACGAAGAGCATGCAGAAATTCCAGATGCAGACGTTCTGACTGCAAGCGATAGTGAGCTAATGCTGCATACGGCCAATGCTGATAAGAATCATAATGAAAATGAAGAGGAAAATAGTGCAACAGATGAACCAGCCATTAACAGAACTGAAAGATCGAATGAAGATCCTGCTGAAGAAGTGAAAGAAAATCGATCAACAAGATCAACTGTTCCATTTAATGTCATGATGTTTGGAAGAGATAAACAAAAAATCCTAAAGTCAGAAGACTCTTCGAATTCTGGAGCATCCTATCTTTTCCCGTCATTGCAGCTTTTGAACATTCCGCCTAAGGAATATGTAGATGATGTGGATTGGCTTAGAGAACAAACAGAATTGCTGAATGTGACGCTTGAAAACTTCAATGTAAAAGCAAGAGTTGTTCATGTTACACAAGGGCCAGCTGTTACACGTCTTGAAGTCCAGCCTGAACCTGGAGTGAAAGTAAATAAAATTACAAATTTAACAGATGATATCAAACTGAGCCTATCAGCTAAAGATATCCGCATAGAAGCACCAATACCCGGCAAGAACAGAATCGGCATTGAAGTTCCGAACAGACACAGTAAAATGGTCTATTTGCGAGAAATCTTAAGAAGTGCGGAGTTTAGAAATAATCCATCTCCGCTGACCGCTGCCCTAGGCCTTGATATTTCAGGTCAGGCTGTTGTGACAGATCTTAAAAAGATGCCGCATGGACTAATTGCGGGAGCGACCGGTTCCGGCAAAAGCGTGTGTATCAATACGATCCTGGTAAGCCTTCTTTACAAAGCTTCCCCTCATGAAGTGAAGCTTCTTCTGATTGATCCAAAAATGGTCGAGCTTGCCCCATATCACAATGTTCCTCATCTAGTCAGTCCGGTTATTACGGATGTAAAAGCTGCTACTGGAGCATTAAAATGGGCTGTAGAAGAAATGGAAAGAAGGTATGAGCTATTTGCTCATGCGGGAGCAAGGGACATTTCCCGATATAATGAACTTGCTGCAAAACATAATAGCGGTGAGCATATGCCATACTTGGTCATTGTCATTGATGAGCTTGCTGATTTAATGATGGCAGCTCCTGCTGATGTAGAAGAAGCGATCTGCCGCATTGCTCAAAAAGCAAGAGCGTGCGGAATTCATCTAATAGTTGCTACACAAAGACCTTCCGTTGATGTCATAACTGGATTAATTAAGTCAAATATCCCGACCAGAATTGCTTTTTCTGTATCATCCCAAGTGGATTCACGGACAATTATTGACTCAGCCGGAGCAGAAAAATTGCTCGGTAAAGGGGATATGCTCTTTTTAGAAAATGGCACATCTAAAGCTGTCCGTATTCAGGGGAATTTTGTATCAGATGAAGAAATTGAACGTGTCGTTAACCATGCCAAAAAACAGATGAAGCCGGTCTTTTTATTTGAGCAGGAAGAACTGATGAAAAAGTCCAGTATAGGAAGCGAAGAAGATGAACTGCTGCTTGAAGCGTGTGAATATGTGGTTGATCAGGGAGGGGCATCTACATCAAGTCTGCAAAGAAGATTCAGAATCGGCTATAACCGTGCAGCAAGACTTATGGATATGATGGAAAAGCAGGGAATTATTTCAGAAGCAAGAGGAAGTAAACCCCGTGAAATCCTAATTTCTGAGCAGGACCTCGAAACCATTCAGGAAAGCGGAATGTAATAGAGAGCTGGGTCTGCTGATGATTTAGAGGAAATATTCATTAAAATATTTGTCTGAAGAAGTTATTATCTTCAGGAATTGGGAAAACTGCTTTTAAACAGTTTCCCCAATTTTCTTCTCGATTTAAGACATACTCAGAAGCACCTGCCCGTAATGTTTAGAGGGGTCAGGAAAACATTTACTTCTTATTCCGCACTTGCCAAGTTCATGGATATCGTTTAATATGCATTGGGCAGGATAAATTGATCCGCCATGTATTTATTCAAAAAACCTAACAGGTCTGATTTATGTGTCATCACGAGCAGCTGCTTTTCTAATAGTTATCTATATTGCATTCTGCTATAATGTTAAATCGTAAGCTATACTACATATCCGCTATCTTATGCATTCTAATTAAACCTGGAGTTGCAAATTGGGATAAGAATCATATAATGTCAAACAGATAGACGTTTGTTGGAGGTTCTATTTATGACTGTTTACCATTTCGTTGGAATAAAAGGGACTGGAATGAGCGCCCTTGCCCAGATTCTGCATGATATGAACTATGAGGTTCAGGGATCTGATATTGAAAAAACCATTTTCACTCAAAAAGCTTTAGAACAGCGCGGTATTCCGCTTTTTCCATTTTCAAAAGACAATATCAAACAAGGATTAACTATTATAGCGGGAAATGCGTTTCCTGACTCGCATCCTGAAATTGAGGAAGCACACAGCCTCGGGCTAACAGTAATTCGTTATCATAAGTTCTTAGGTGAGTTTATGGAGAAATTTACCAGTGTCGGCATTACAGGTGCCCACGGCAAAACCTCGACTACAGGATTGCTTGCCCACGTCATTCAGGGAGCAAAGCCAACTTCATTTTTAATTGGAGATGGAACTGGAAGAGGAATGGAACAAAGCGAATACTTTGTTTTTGAAGCATGCGAATATCGCAGACATTTCTTGTCCTATTTTCCGGATTATGCGATCATGACGAATATCGATTTCGATCATCCGGATTACTTCAGCAGCATCGATGATGTGTTCAAAGCATTTCAAGAGATGGCTATGCAAGTCAAAAAAGGCATTATTGCCTGCGGTGACGATGAGTATCTTCAGCATATTCAGGCAAATGTGCCTGTCGTTTATTACGGCTTCAGTGAAGAAAATGATTTCCAGGCCCGCAATGTTGTAAAAGCGACTGATGGAACAAGTTTTGATGTGTTTGTCAGAAACACTTTTTATGCATCTTTTAAAATTCCGACTTTTGGCGATCACAGTGTACTGAACGCACTTTCTGTTATTGCACTTTGCCATTACGAAGAGATTGATGCAGAAGTGATTCAGGCCCAGCTTCAAACGTTCGAAGGTGTAAAGCGCCGTTTCAACGAGAAAAAAATCGGCAATCAAGTTCTGATCGATGACTATGCGCATCATCCTACTGAAATCACAGCAACAATTGACGCAGCAAGACAGAAATATCCGGACCGTGAAATCGTAGCGGTATTCCAGCCGCATACCTTTACACGCACACAATCGTTTTTAGATGAATTCGCGGACAGCCTGCAAAAAGCAGATACGGTCTATCTTTGCGACATATTTGGCTCTGCCCGTGAAAACATTGGAAAACTGTCCATTCAAGATCTTCAAAATAAAATTGACCGTGCATCATTAATTGATGAAGAAGAAACAGCCGTCTTAAAGCAGCATGAAAATGGAGTTCTCGTTTTCATGGGAGCAGGAGACATTCAAAAATACCAGCAGGCCTACGAAAAGGCTCTTGCATAAAAAAACATGGGCCAAGGCCCATGTTTTTTATTTTTATGCTTATTTCAGGTTTTCAGGATTTAAGCCTTCTAATTCATCAATCACAAAACGGCCGTCTTTACGGACAAGGACGCCGTCAAAATACATTTCTCCGCCTCCATATTCAGGGCGCTGAATGTTTACCATATCCCAATGAATATTAGAATGGTTATCATTAAATGCATCATCATAGCATTGTCCAGGTGTGAAATGGAAACTGCCGTCGATTTTTTCATCAAAAAGAATATCCTGCATTGGATGCTGAATGTAAGGATTCACGCCAATTGCAAATTCGCCAATATATCTTGCACCTTCATCGGTATCGAAAATACTGTTGATGCGTTCTGTATCATTTGCAGAGGCCTCAATAATTTTTCCATCTTTAAACGTAAGCTTCACGTTTTCAAATGTAAAGCCGTTATATGGGGACGGAGTATTGTATGTAATTGTTCCATTGACAGAATCACGAACCGGAGCCGTATAAACCTCACCGTCTGGGATATTCATTTCCCCTGCACATTTAACAGCAGGAATGTCTTTGATAGAGAAAACCAAATCCGTTCCTGGACCTGTAATTCTTACTTCATCCGTTTTGTTCATTAATTCAGCGAGTGCGTCCATAGCTTTGTCCATTTTTCCATAATCAAGGTTGCACACATCGAAATAAAAATCTTCAAATGCTTCTGTGCTCATCTTAGCAAGCTGAGCCATTGAAGAATTCGGATAACGCAAAACAACCCATCTTGTTTTAGGGAC
The DNA here is from genome assembly GCF_030127205.1 of Metabacillus hrfriensis. Taxonomy (NCBI): domain Bacteria; kingdom Bacillati; phylum Bacillota; class Bacilli; order Caryophanales; family Bacillaceae; genus Metabacillus; species Metabacillus hrfriensis. The sequence goes on along the minus strand of NZ_CP126116.1, from coordinate 3,941,867 downwards.
GCGAATATCACGATGCACCTTTTGGCCAATTGTTCTGCCGTGAAGCTTCATTTGCACGTCAGGCACATCAGCATGCTCATTTATATTGTCTCCTGAACGAAGGCCGATATAGGCATCCATTTTGCTCATGACGTTTGCTTCAAACTCGGCCATCATGCCAAACTGTTCCTCCTGTCCCCCGAGCAGGAGAGCGCGGTCAACCTGCTGATCTTTAAGAGAGACAAATGGATGCCCGCCAGCAGCATATGCTTCATTGACGAGCGCTGTAACCAATTCTCTTTGCAGGCCAAAGTTTTCAATCAGTACTTTTTCTCCTTTTTGGAGCTTGACTGAATAATTTATCAGGTTCTTTGCGAGCTTTTGAATTCTTGGGTCTTTCACTTTTTTTCCTCCCGGTAAACGAATAAGTAATACAAGTATATTGTAACCGATGTCAGAAAAAAATTTAAAATATTTATTGAAAATTTAAAAACACGGCCATAATAGGAAAGGAATCCAAATTTTTTTGTAGAATACTAGCTTTATGAAAAATCTTTATGTTTATAATTAAATACTTGCGGGAAACAGTTAATATCGCTTATTGGAGGTGCTGAAGTTGGAAATTATTTTATATTTAGCTGTTGCACTAATTGCAATTGCATTCACAGTACTGGTCGTTTTCTTGTCTAAAACGTTAAAATCCCTATCCTCTACCTTAAACAATGTTGCCGGAACACTGGCAGGGCTTGAGAATCAAATCCAGGGAATAACGCTTGAAACGACTCAGCTGCTACATAAGACAAATGCTTTGGCAGAGGACATTCAGGAAAAGTCAGAAAAGCTGAACACTGTTGTCTACGCGGTTCAGGGTGTAGGTTCATCTCTTCAGAATTTCAATGATTCTGTTCAGAAAGTATCAGCATCAGTAAGTACAAATCTTGAGAAAAACCAGGATAAAATCAACCAGGTTGTTCAATGGAGCAATGTTGCAATGGACGTTTGGGGAAAATGGAAGCTGAAAAAGCAGAAACAAGAGCGTCAGCAGAAACAGCCAAGTATATGAATTCGTTTTAAAAAAATATAAAATAAGAATCGCAATAGGGAGGAATTTATCATGAGTAAAGATGGAATCAACAGTAAAGATTTTCTTATCGGAACACTAGTTGGAGGAATTGTAGGGGCAACTACTGCACTATTCCTTACACCTAAATCAGGTAAAGAACTTCGTGATAATATTGGAGAGCAGGCAGTCATTGTTAAAGAAAGAACAGGAAAAATCACAAATGATGCTATAGAGAAAAGCAATGAATTAGCAGCACTTGCAAAAGAAAAGTCAGCTAATCTGACGCAAGTTGTTTCAGATCAGTCTTCTCAAATCATGAACAAAGTCCGTGATTTGAAAAGCTCTAAAGATCAAGATCAAGAGCAATCTGAAAACAATCCTGAAGACGTAAAGCTAAACTTAGCGCCTGAAGCACCAATTGATGATCAAAAGCTTAACTCTTCAGTTCAAAGCCCTGTCAATGAAACAGTTCAGCCATCTACTGGATCTACACAGCATGCTGAAGAATTAAAAAAACAAGTAAACAAAGAAATTGAAGATGCAAAAGAAGCATTATCAGAAAAAAAATAGTACAATGAATCGGCAAAGTTAATCGCTTTGCCGATTGTTTTTATTTTCAAATGAAATCATGTACAATGAACGGACCAACCTGAATTTAGGAGTGAATGAAACAAGATGCCGAAATCTAAGATTGATACAGTGGAAGAATTTCAGCAAATCGCTGATAGCGGAGAATCCTTTTTATTTTTCAAAAATAGCTTAACATGTCCAATAGCACAGGCAGCCTACGAGCAATTCGAAGCTTTTGCGAAGGAACATGACTCGGTTAATGCCTATTACCTGAATGTCCAGGAAGCAAGACCGCTTTCAAATTATATAGCAGAAACTTACGGTGTGAAGCACGAATCACCGCAGGCACTTCTTTTCAAAGACAAACTGGTCACATGGAACGAGTCACATTGGAAAATTACAAAGGACACATTAACTAAAAACGTTTTATAAAGCGGAGGATGGGACAGAGACTTTACTGCTCTGTTCCATTTTTATGTTATTTATAATGTGAGTTCAGGACATGAATAGGAGAAAGTAAATGAATGAACGAGCTTTTGATGAATTATTAAATATTAAGACGGAAGGCAGCCAGAAAGGGTTCGGCAAGTCACTTCATTATCACCGCTATGAACCGACACCATATGCGGCACTGGAGTTGTTATTTCGTGAATATGAGCTGAAAAGCAGTGATCATGTAGTTGACTTTGGATGCGGAAAAGGCAGATCTAACTTCTATATACATTATTTAAGCAATGCTACAGTCAAAGGGGTCGAAATGAACGAGGCAATCTATCAGGAAGCGACCCAAAATCGTGATCGTTATTGGAAGAAAGCAAGGAGCAGGAAAGGGCAAATCCAGTTTTTTTGCTGCTTGGCGGAAGAGTATAAAATCGATCCGTCAGATAATCGTTTTTATTTCTTTAACCCCTTTTCGATAGAAATTTTTATGAATGTCATAAACAATATACTGCAGTCGGTTGAAAAGGAAAGGCGGGATATCGAACTGATCATATACTATTGCTCAGATGAGTATCTATTTTTCTTAGAAAACCAGACTGCTTTTGAATTGAAAAAAGAAGTCGTTCTGCCTGGGTTTAATGACCGGAATCCGTCTGAACGATTTTTGATTTATCGGCTGGATTATAAATAAAAGGCAATACAAATACTAAAAGCCCGCCAAATTTGCAGCAGGCTTTTTCCAGAAGTTTTTGATCAGCATGAATGTGCCTGTCAGGGCGGACAGCGGGTTTCTCTTTTTCATGGTGTCCACCTTCTCTTTCCTTGGTCAGAACGGCTTCGCCAGTAAAGGCAAAAACTCCTTTTTTGCCGGATCCTTATCTGCCTGCGCTAAACAGCGGTCCCGCTTTTCTCAGAACCATTTAATACTTAGCCGGTCACCAGGCAGCAATTCTTCATGAAAAGCTGTTTCTTTTTCATTTTTTAACAGGAGGAATTTATTGCTTCCCTCTGAAGGAATAGTCACGTCGACAGCAGTAAAAACATCCTGAAAAATAAATGAGCCTGCTGGCTGCTTCTTAATGGTTAAATAATCGCCATTATTAATTTTATCCTCTAGGGAAAGAAGCATATCGTCCCTATAAACTTCAGCCATCATCTTCTTAATTGTCAGCGGCTCCTGGTTATAGAGAACTGTCAGTGATTCATATGCTTTTATTTTAAGCTCGGTCAGCACTTGGCTTAGAGAAGGTGATTCTGTTTTAACAGCTGTTATTTGATCCCATTCCTCAAATCGAGATGAAGGGTGGGCAGGGAAGTGATTGATCAGGATTTTTCCAGAGAATGCATCAACCTTGATCCTGCTGCCGTCCACTGAAAGAAAAAATGGTGCAAAGGAGTATTCATCAGGCAAAATCTCTTTTACCTGATCAGGAAACGAATAAGTGACTGAATCCCTGTCAGCTATCAGATCCGTTAAAGAAGCAGGCTTTCCATTCAATGCAAGATTTGCCTCAACTTGAACCCGCTCCCCATTTAAAATAACTTGTTTTGCTGGAACTACATCAATCAAATCAGAAATGGCAACACTGAGTGAACGGCCGTCTTTCCCTTTTTCAATTATGATTTCATCCCCATTTATGATCTCCTCATCAACTGAACATACTTTTCCATTTTTAAAGAGCAAAGGTGCTTCTCCATAGGTGCCCGGTATGGTTATAGATTGTCCGTTTAATGCTGCAATAAATGCAAGTCCTGGCTTCCCGTAGTATTTATTCAGCTGTATTCCTGATGAGAGCAGACTGTCTGAAACCGTCAGTTTTCTCATATGCAGCAGCCGGACAGAGCGTCCATTTACTTTGACGCTGACATACTGTATCGGATTTTGATTGGAAGAAATGGCGATTCCGATGGGGGTAACAAGTTCTGGACCTGTTTTCAGATGTTCTGCAAACCTGAGCTGCTTGATGGCGTCAATTCCTCTTATCGCCACCCTGTTTAATGGCAGATTCAGTTTTTCAGCGATTAATTCAGGAAGCTTAGGTGTTAAGCTTCCTCCTCCAATCAGCATGACTGCTTTTGGGGAAGACTCCTGGTTTAAAGAATAAATTTCTTCCTTAATCGCATTTGCGAGGCTGTCAATGGCACTGTGAATCAGCGAAATAGCTTCTTCTTTTAAGACTTCATTTTCAAACCCTAAAATATCTTTAACAAGGATGCTCTCAGATGTATGCAGCTCTCTTTTTGCCTGTTCAGCATCGTGAAAATCCAATAGAAACTGGTCAGAAATCGCTTCAGTTATTTCATCTCCGGCCATTGGGACCATTCCGTACGCCGTAACAGTTCCTTTATTTGTTATCGCGATATCAGATGTACCTGCTCCTATATCTACAAGAGCAACATTTAATCTTCTCATTGAGGAAGGAATTAAAACGTTTATTGCTGCAATGGGCTCCAGAGTCAATGCTTTCATTTCCAGGTTTGCTCTATTTAAGGCGGCAAGGAGAGACTCTACAACAACTTTAGGCAAAAAAGTCGCGATGATTTCAGCAGAGGCTACCTTGCCCTGCTGATCTACTAAACTGCCAATCTCTTGATGATCGAGTTTATAATGAATAACAGAGTAGCCGACACAATCATACTCCTGCATGGCTTTTTCTTTTTGGGCAAGCTGTTTCTGAGCTTCTTGAACGGCCATCAGCTCGAGGTGAAAAACCGTTTCTGTCTGAATAATGGGTTTGCCCTCTATTTCGATCTGAGCTTCTGCCCGTATGGTTTTTAGAGCTCTTCCTGCTGCAGCCACGCAGACTTCACGAAGGGTTCCATGCTTTTCTTCAAGCTTTTCCTTAACAGAAGAAATTACGTTCGAAACAGAGATGACATCATGAATCTGTCCATCAAGCATCGAGCGTTCTCCATGTTCCTGAATAACAGTGTCAATGACTTCATAGGTGCCGTCTTTTTCGGATAATAATAAACCAACTACTGATCGGGTGCCAATATCCAGTGCAAATGTATAAGTCTCTTTTCTCAAAATAAGCACCTCTTTTATTAAACTATAAAGATAAATCAGCATTGTAATCACTCAAAAAAACGCTTTACCACTTAAAAGCGTTTAAATGTTAAAGAAAAATGCGTGACAACACGAAAGATTTTGTATATAATTATCACTAATTACTAAAGAAAATGTATCATATTTTCTTTTTTTAAGAAAGCTGGTGCAGTTTTGCATCGCTAAAACAATAGTTTTGAAGGGATGCATGTACAAGCCGGATTCCGGCTTTTCATAAGATTTTCTTCAATTTTAAAAAACGCGAAAGGATGAGAGAGATGAGTAACGCCGAGTTAGAAGCATTGCGAGTGAGAGCAGAAGAGATTAATCTGCAGATTTTACAGCTGATTAATGAGCGAGGAAAGTTAGTACAGGATATAGGTAAAGCCAAGGAAGCGCAGGGCGTTAATCGATATGATCCCGTCCGTGAGCGAAGAATGCTTAATAAAATCAAAGAGAACAATGATGGACCTTTCGAAGATTCCACATTGCAGCATATTTTTAAAGAAATCTTTAAAGCAAGCTTAGAGCTGCAGGAAGACGATCACCGCAAAGCGCTTCTTGTATCACGCAAAAAGAAGCCTGAAGATACAATTGTTGATGTTAAAGGTGTCAAAATTGGCGACGGCAGCCAAGTATTGATTGTTGGGCCTTGTGCAGTTGAAAGCTACGAACAGGTAGCTGCTGTTGCAGAAGAGGCTAAAAAACAGGGAATCCGCTTATTGCGCGGCGGAGCATTCAAGCCACGCACAAGCCCTTATGACTTCCAGGGTCTTGGTCTTGAAGGCTTAAAAATCTTAAAACGTGTTGCAGATGAATATGATATGGCTGTTATCAGTGAAATTGTCAATCCTGCTGACATTGAAACTGCTATTCAATACATTGATGTTATCCAAATCGGAGCGCGCAACATGCAAAACTTCGAATTATTGAAAGCTGCCGGTGCAGTTAAAAAGCCTGTTTTATTAAAACGCGGTCTTGCTGCTACACTTGATGAGTTTGTAAATGCAGCTGAGTACATTATTTCACAAGGAAACGATCAAATCATTCTTTGTGAACGCGGTATCCGCACATACGAAACAGCTACTCGAAATACACTTGATATTTCAGCTGTGCCGATTCTAAAACAAGAAACACATTTGCCGGTAATGGTTGATGTTACGCATTCAACTGGCCGCCGCGATTTGCTTATTCCTTGTGCTAAAGCAGCGCTTGCGATTGGTGCAGACGGGGTAATGGCTGAGGTTCATCCGGACCCTGCAGTCGCACTGTCTGATTCAGCTCAGCAAATGGATTTCGATCAGTTCGCAGAGTTCATGAATGAAATTAGACCGTTAACAAAAGTAAAAGCATAATAAAACAAAAATCAGGTGACTCAGAGTAGAATGTGTGAAACATTCTATCTCCAGGGTCACCCTTTTTGATATTGACTTGCACTTTTCCTGTATTTTCTTTAAGATTAAAAACAGTGAAATTTATCATAAGTTTGCTCAATCTTGAACAAAATAGATCTTCTTAAATAAAAACACTGTAAATAGATTGCTTACGTTTTCATAGTATCGTATCATTATGTACATAAATCGTCATTATGGTGACATTTTACTTTAAAAATTGTAAATGCTAACTATACATAGATATGGAACCAGAAGGAGTGTAAGAAAATGAATAATATTACAATTTACGATGTAGCCCGCGAAGCAAATGTTTCAATGGCTACTGTTTCACGGGTTGTAAACGGCAATCCGAATGTAAAACCAACAACACGCAAGAAAGTATCGGAAGCAATTGATCGTCTAGGCTATCGCCCGAATGCTGTTGCACGTGGACTTGCAAGCAAAAAGACGACAACAGTAGGCGTTATTATTCCTGATATTTCAAGCACATTCTATGCTGAGCTTGCACGCGGTATAGAAGATATTGCTACAATGTACAAATACAACATTATTTTGAGCAACTCTGATCAAAACCGTGATAAAGAATTACACTTGCTTAATACAATGCTTGGCAAACAAGTAGATGGTATTGTTTTCATGGGCGGGAATATTACGGATGAGCATGTAGAAGAATTTAAACGTTCTCCTGTACCGATTGTGCTTGCTGCTTCAATCGATGTGAATGAGGTTACACCATCTGTTAACATTAATTATGAGCAGGCAACATTTGATGCTGTTTCCATGCTGATTGAAAAAGGGCATAAACGCATTGGCTATGTGACTGGTCCAATGGAAGAGCCAATCAATAAAGAGATGAAAATGAACGGATACCGCCGTGCACTGACTGAAGCAGGAATTACCGTTGATGAAGACTTAATTACTGAAGGTGACTACACCTATGATTCAGGTCTAGAAGCATTCGAAAAAATTAACGAATTATCGGATAAGCCTACAGCTATTTTTGCAGGCACGGATGAAATGGCATTAGGAGTCGTTCATGCAGCTCAGGATAATGGCTATGTTATTCCGAATGATATTGAAATCATCGGGTTTGATAATACGAAATTAGCAACTATGGTTCGACCTCAATTAACAACAGTTGTTCAGCCGACATATGATATCGGTGCTGTAGCGATGCGCCTTCTGACTAAACTGATGAACAAAGAAGAAGTTGAAAATCATATTGTTGAGCTTCCGCATCGAATTGAAATCAGACAATCAACCAGAGCTTAAAATAGAAGAGTATCGGCTGTTATAGCTGATGCTCTTTTGTTTTCTTTAAGAATAAAAAAGGATGAAATTAGATGTTAGCCTTGCCAAAAAGCAAAAGCATGGATCTGCTTGTTCCATGCTTTCAGCTTCGTTTTAGGAAATGAGAAAAATTAATAGGCAGTGAATGGTTAAATAAATATATTGAGCCTTTGTTCATGAAAGTGTCTTTCTGTCTTTTCCATGATTTTGCCGTAGTGGAAAGAGAGCTTTCTCCACAGTTTGTGCGTTTTTTTCTTCTATTTCAAGTTTTCTTGGAATGGCTTTATATTGATCCTTGCCGTCTTCCCATATAGAGGGAAGGGTTACGGGTGCTTCTGGCTGCCAGCGTTTGATCCATTCCTCAGGGAGAGGGCCGTTTACAGTCAGCTGTTTCATCTGCAGCCAGATCATGGCCCAAGCCCGGGGTACGACTCTCCAGATATCATAGCCTCCGCCTCCAACCGCAATCCATTTCCCGCCGCAGTATTGATCCGCAATTTCCTGAGCTATTTTTGGTATTTCCTTGAAAATGGCAGTTGTTGTTGCAAAATGGGTTAAAGGATCGTAGAAATGCGCATCTGCTCCATTCTGTGTAAGAATGACATCAGGCTTGAAGAAAGCGGCAATTTCTCTTATAGATTGTCTGTAGGCATCGATCCATGATTCATCTTCTGTAAATGCATCAAGCGGAATGTTAAAAGAGTAGCCATAGCCCTGTCCTGCACCCCGTTCGGTAACATTGCCTGTCCCAGGAAATAAATAGCGGCCCGTTTCATGAATGGATAATGTGCAGACACTTGGATCATCATAAAACGTCCATTGCACCCCATCGCCATGATGAGCATCTGTATCAATGTATAAAACTTTTGCGTGGTATTTTTCCTGTATATATTTGATTGCCACGGAACTGTCATTGTAAATGCAGAAGCCTGAAGCTTTTCCGCGGAAGCCGTGATGAAGGCCGCCTCCGAGGTTCAGAGCCCGTTTAGCTTTGCCTTCCATTACGTGTTCAACTGCGGTCAAAGTACCTCCAACGAGCAGTGCGCTTGCTTCGTGCATGTTCTTGAAGATAGGTGTATCCTCAGTCCCGATTCCGTAATTAAGCGCTTCGTTTGGATCTAATTCTCCCGAACCTGCTTTTTTTACAGCATCGATGTACTTTTGATCGTGAACAAGAGTAAGTTCTTCATCCGTCGCTATTCTTGGAGCTGCAAGCTCATCATCTGACAATGCGTTCATCTTTTTCAGAAGGTCATATGTTAATTCCACCCGCAGCTGATTGAAAGGGTGATCCTGGCTGAATTTATATTGCTGAAAAAGAGGAGAATAGATGAAAATATTTTCTTTCATGATGAAATCCCCGGGATGTTAGGCCATAATACGGTATATCCTTCTTTATCAAGCTCCTCAATCAATGCCATGGGATTCATGGTCTGCACTCTGAATACAAGAACTTTGAACCGTTCGTCTTTGTCAGGATAAACAAGAACACTGGCAATGTTCACTTTGCTTTTTCTGAAAACATCAGACACCTCAGAAAGCATGCCCGCCACGTTTGGAACCTTTACCTCGATTTGGGAGCCGGGCTGATTGGCACCTGTCAGCTGAACAAATGTATGCAGCAAATCCGTTTCCGTTACAATCCCTACTAATTTGCCATGCTTAATAATAGGCAGGCATCCAATTTTGTGCTCATAAAAAATAGATGAAATCTCCTCGACAAAATCTAGGGGATGGCCTGTAATGGCATCTGTTTTCATGATTGATTTTAAAGGTTTATTCAAGGCTTCTTTATTTTCACTCAGATGAAAGATGGAAGGACTTGCATCTTTAATGTCCCGGTCGGAGACAATCCCGGCCAGGAGGTCATTTTCAGCTACAATCGGGATATGGCGAATCCGGTATTCAGCCATTTTTTTAATGGCTTCTGCAATTGTTGCATCAGGTGTGAGTGTCACAATATCTTTCTTCATAATTTGTTCAACTATCATACTTATAACCCCTTTGTTTTAAAGCGTGAACGAAAGAAGATCAGTACATAAAGCGGTTTTTAAATCTGAGCTGATCGAACTGCTGAATTGAATCCTGATCCACTCTTTTTCCGATTTTAGCCATCAGGCAATTTGCTGGGTGGGAGCTGATTTCGGGCTCATCTGTTGCGTACCACTCCAAGCCGCCGGCATTCATCATTTTCTCCATCACTTTTCGGTATTCCCACACATTAAGTCCTGTACCTTTTAAATCCCAGTGCCAATAATACTCTGTCGTAATGGTAATATAATCTTCCATTGCATCATCCATCATGGAAACCCTCAGGAGATTTTTTCCGACAGAATAGCCCCGGTATTCAGGAATCACCTCGATTGCGCCAAGTTCAATCAGGTTTTTCATCTTGCCTTCTGACCATCTTTCCAGTGGATCTGGATATAAATATGTAACATACCCGACTATGGTATGGCGATTTCTGGCTATAATAATTCTTCCTTCTGGCAGAGCAGCTATCTCAATTAAAGCTTTGTGCTGCTGCTCAGGCTGTCTGAAAGCTACCAGGTCATGATGAAATTCAAGACCTGCCAGTTTCTCGGCTTTTATTGGACCTTCTATAATAAGCGGTCCATAAGGAGTTTTAATCTCTTTTGCGTTATAGGTTTTAGGATGTTCCATTCATTCACCGCCTTCTATTGATGCTGGACATAAATCTATTATACTAGAAAATACAATAAATGAAGCGGTTACATTAAAAAACTGTGAACTTTTTAAAAATTGAGAAAAGATAGAATCTGTTCTATAATAGAGAATGTATATACTGAATAAGGGGGAGTTAAGGATGAAGTTGGAAGCGCTGCCAGCAGCAAAGGGGAACCACAATCTAGAAGACTATGCTAAAGCCTACGAAAATTTTGATTGGGCAGATGCAGAAAAGCATTTATCGTGGTCTGAAACAGGAAGAATTAATGCTGCATATGAAGCAATTGACAAACATGCGGAATCATTCCGGAAAAACAAGGTAGCCTTATATTACCGTGACCCTGAAAGAGAAGAAAAGTATACGTTTAAAGAGATGAAAGATCACTCAAATAAAGCAGGAAACATTCTTCGTCAATGTGCAGACGTAGAAAAAGGCGACCGTGTTTTCGTCTTTATGCCAAGAACTCCGGAATTGTATTTTACAGTGCTTGGAGCAATTAAGCTGGGTGCCATTGTCGGTCCTTTATTTGAGGCGTTTATGGAGGGGGCAGTGAGCGACCGCCTGAAGGACAGCGAGGCGAAAGTCATTGTCACAACTCCAGAGCTTCTTGAAAGAGTTCCATTTAATGATCTGCCTGCTCTAAAGCATGTTGTGCTGGTTGGGGACAATGTTCATGAAGATGGTCCATACATAGATTTCTTAACAAGAATGAAGACAGCAAGCAATAAGCTTGAAATAGAATGGGTAGAAAAAACAGATGGCCTGCTGCTGCATTATACATCCGGTTCCACAGGCAAGCCGAAAGGTGTTCTGCATGTTCATCAGGCTATAATTCAGCAATATCAGACAGGCAGCTGGGTTCTTGATTTAAAAGAGGATGATGTTTATTGGTGTACAGCTGATCCAGGATGGGTCACAGGGACCGTTTACGGCATCTTTGGGCCTTGGCTGCACGGAGCATCAAACGTCATCATAGGGGGCAGATTTAAGCCTGAAGAATGGTATGAAACGATCCAGAATTACGGAGTAACAGTATGGTACAGTGCACCAACGGCATTCCGCATGCTTATGGGTGCCGGGGATGAGCTGGTGAAACAGTTTGACCTTAGTTCATTGAGACACATCTTGAGCGTTGGTGAACCATTAAACCCTGAAGTTGTCAGATGGGGCATGAAAGTCTTTCACAATCGTATTCATGATACATGGTGGATGACAGAAACGGGTGCACAGGTAATCTGCAACTATCCATCTATGGAAATCAAGCCGGGATCTATGGGAAAACCAATTCCAGGCGTACAGGCTGCGATTGTTGATGACCAGGGCAATGAAGTTCCGCCATACCGCATGGGGAATCTGGCCATAAAAAAAGGCTGGCCTTCCATGATGCATTCAATCTGGAACAACAAAGAGAAGTACGAGTCTTATTTTATGCCTGGGGACTGGTATGTTTCGGGTGACTCAGCGTACAAGGATGAAGACGGCTACTTCTGGTTCCAGGGAAGAATTGATGATGTAATCATGACATCAGGCGAGCGCGTCGGCCCGTTTGAGGTCGAAAGCAAGCTTGTTGAACATCCTGCCATTGCCGAAGCTGGTGTAATCGGCAAACCGGATCCAGTCCGCGGGGAAATTATTAAAGCATTTGTTGCGCTTCGGGATGGGTACGAAGCAACAGATGAACTAAAAGAGGAAATTCGCAATTTTGTTAAAAAGGGACTTGCTGCTCATGCGGCTCCGCGTGAAATTGAATTCCGCGATAAACTGCCAAAAACTCGAAGCGGAAAAATTATGCGCCGCGTCTTAAAAGCGTGGGAGCTCGACTTGCCGACTGGCGATTTATCGACAATGGAAGATTAATAGAATCTATTAAAAAAGCTTGCAGAATCTGCAAGCTTTTTTTTGATTCTATTTTTAAACATATGACTTTTGTATTTTAATATGTTTCTGCGCAGTACAGCTGAAGAAACGTCCAGCAAGAAATCTGCGAACAAGGTCAGCCGTTCGGTTTTTCTGCCGGAGGAGTCTGCTCTCCGTTATCTGCAGGTTTTTCCGGAGGCTTTGGATCCGGTTTTGGATCAGCTGGTTTCGGGTCTTTAGGCTTTGGGTCCACGGGTTTTGGATCAGCTGGTTTCGGATCTTTTGGCTGAGTATCAGCAGGCTTTGTTGCCGGCTTCTGAGCTTGATAGGATCCGCTTGTTACAGTTGCAGATGCTGGTGATTCTTTGCCTGCTACGTCAACTGCTGCTATATAGTAGGCAGCAGGTGAACCGCCAATAGATGCTGACAGGCTTTTCGAAGCTGGGATGCTTGCTACTTTTCTGAAATTCTTTGAAAAGTTACCGGCAGCATAAACGCGGTATCCTATTACATCTGAATCACCGCTCATGTTCCAGCTCAGTTGCCCGCCGCTGATTCTTACTCCGGATACCTGCGATGGAGCTGATCCGTTGTCTCGGATCTGATTTCCATCCGTTACAACGATATTGCCCCAGTTTGTTTTGTTTGGCAGCAGTTCTTTTAAATCGCTGAAGCTGCTTAAATTATGCTTTTGCAGAATTTCTTTTTTTAACATCACACCTTGCTGAACAAATTCAGAAGGAGCAGAAGGGGGCACCTGGTACGCCCTGTCTTTTACATAAACATACTTTCCTGATGTTAAGCTGTCATCTGTTTTTGTCGGAACAAACTTCGCATTAAAGAGATCTGTTGCAACAAGTCCTGCCTGCTGGCACATGGCAGAAGGCAGATCCCCGGACAGTGCGCAATATGATTTCTGAACAATTCCGCCGGGCATTTTAAACGTTTCTTTCGGTGCAATGAGACCCGGATTAACTTCATGGGCTGCATTCATCAGCTTCGACCATAAAAGAATGTTTCTGCGGCTGTAGGACATGCCTTTATAATCTTTTTCAACAGATTTAGGGGTGTCGTATCCCATCCACGTTCCAAACGAGACATTTGGATTCGTTCCGACAAACCATATATCCTTATACTCTTGACTTGTTCCTGTTTTTCCTGCCCAGTCTGCACTGAATGACAGATAGTTCTTAGCGGCTGTACCTGTTCCTTGTTTAATAACATCGCGCATCATATCGATTGTTAAGTAGGAAGTCTGAGGTGTAAAAACATCAACGGCTTTTGATTTGTGCTGATAAATGACTTCGCCTGATTTTGTTTCAATTTTTTCAATGAGATAAGCATCGATAAACTTTCCTTCATTTGCAAATGTTGCAAATGCATTTACGTTTTCTTCGACGGTTATGCCATTAGTAAGTCCGCCAATTGAAGTAGCTGGACCCCCATCATTTTCAGAGATAGTTGTGACTCCCATTTTCTTTAAATAATTAAGAGGATTTTGATCTATCACTTTTAAGTAAGACTTAATGGCAGGTATATTATAAGACTTTTCAAGTGCATATCGGGCACTTGTAAATCCGTGGAAGCGGCCATCGAAATTTTTAGGGTTCCATTCGCCGATTTGCAGCGGTACATCTGCAAGTACTGAACCTGGCTGAATGGCACCGGTTTCCATTGCAGGAGCATAAGCAAGCAGCGGCTTCATCGTCGATCCGTTTGATCGGGGAGTATCTGTTGCATGATTAACTTGTTCTCTTTTATGATTTCTTCCCCCGACGAAGCTGATGATTTTCCCTGTCTTATTCTCAATTAAAACAGCTCCAACCTCAACGGGCTCCTGAACCTGTATTTTCTTCCCGGTATCTTTGTCTACCTTCACTTCCGTCTTATCGCTGCCGTAGTATTCATACGATTCAGCAATGGTTTTCATTTTGTCATAAATATCTTTTTGAATGGTTGTATGAATTTTATAGCCATTTTGACGTAAGTTCCGGTCAGCAAGGGCTTTGTATTCTGCATACAATTCTTTATTTTTTTTCAGTTCGTCCAATTTGTGGCCGTCTTTTTCAGCCAGCTGCGTTAAGATAATATCAGTGGCGCGTTCTTCAATTTCGTAGGTGAGCCATGGATATTGTTCAAAAGAGGAAGGCTTGGCCTTGGCGAGACTTTTCCTTAAATCAAATGTGGCTGCTTCTTCGTATTCTTTTTGCGAGATGAAGCCTTTTGCATACATGCGTTTAAGAACAGTTTTCATCCTGGACGTTCCTGCATCTAGATTTTCCTTTATTTCTCCCCTGTTTGTAAAAGGGGTATAGCCGAATGGGCTCTGTGGCAGACCTGCAATAAAAGCAGATTGAGGAAGAGTTAAATTCTTCGCATCCACACCGAAAATACCTTGTGCAGCGGCCTGAACTCCCGCAATATTTCGGCCTGAAGCATTTCTGCCCAAATCAGCAACATTCAAATAAGCCTCCAAGATTTCCTCTTTTTCAAAGAAGCGCTCAAGTCGGAGAGCAAGCAGAATTTCTTTTGCTTTGCGGTCAAAAGAAACTTCGTCTGTGAGAATTTGATTTTTGATCAGCTGCTGTGTAAGTGTACTCCCCCCAGAGCGATTAGAGGAATTTGTCACTTCCTGAAAAAGAGCGCGCATAATCGCTTTAGGGACGACCCCGTCATGCTCATAAAAAAATTCATCCTCTGTAGCAATTACGGCATTCTTTACATGCTTTGAAATATCATCAATCTTTACTTCCTGTCTTTCAATATCTGCACGGAGCTTTCCTAAATACACCGAATCAGAAAAATAAATCTGCGAGGTTTCTTCGTAATTATAAATATCTTTTTTCATGGAACTATAAGTGCGGAGAGGTTCATCCTTAACCAATGACGCAAAGTACCCTGCGCCGAGTCCGCCGCCAAACGATGCGGCAATTAAACCGATGACAAAAAAGATCAGCATTAGGTTCCAGACGACCCCGTATGTAATATTAAACCCTTTTACTGTTCTATGTTTGTACGGCATAAATTTGCTGTACCAAGATTTAAATTTATCCATAAATGTATCATCCCCCTATACAATCCACCCACTCAATTATATCATATAAAAACAGTACTTTTGTATGATCTTGTCAGATGCTGTTGAACCGTTTGACAAGAGACATTCTATATGGTAAAAAAGATTTATTAGAATTGAAAATGCTTTGAATGGAATTAGTAGTGAACATCTCCCTGTTTTAGAAAGCTGATGGTCGATGAAAATCAGCACACAGATGAATCATGAATTACCTCCAGGAGCTTCTTTTGTGAAAGGCAGCTAATGCCCAATAGCGAAAGACGGTTAGAATGCCGTTATATATGCCGAGATAGGAATCAGTTTATCTTTTTCCTAAGTAGGGTGGTACCGCGTAATCACGCCCCTTCATTTTTGAAGGGGTGTTTTTTGTATTTTATGAAAAAAAGGAGCTAATCAGAATGAGTGAATTATTGAATGATTTGCAGTTCAGAGGGTTAATCAATCAAATGACAGACGAAGAAGGTCTGAGAAAGTTATTAGAAGAGGAATCAGTAAAATTATATTCTGGTTTCGATCCGACGGCAGACAGCCTGCACATCGGGCATTTACTTCCGATTTTAACTCTTCGCCGCTTTCAGCAGGCAGGACACCGCCCAATTGCCTTAGTCGGCGGAGCAACTGGCTTAATTGGCGACCCAAGCGGAAAGAAAGCGGAAAGAACGCTTAATACTTCCGATATTGTTCAGGAGTGGTCAAACAAAATTAAAGGTCAGCTTTCCCGTTTCCTTGATTTTGATCCCTCAAGTGAAAATCCTGCTACTCTTGCCAACAACTTTGACTGGATTGGATCTATGGATTTGATCACATTCCTTAGGGATGTAGGAAAAAATTTCGGTATTAATTACATGCTTGCAAAGGATACGGTGTCTTCAAGAATTGAATCAGGAATTTCCTACACAGAGTTCAGCTACATGATTCTGCAGTCATATGACTTTTTAAATTTATACAGATCCCAAGGCTGCAAGCTTCAAATTGGAGGAAGCGATCAGTGGGGCAACATTACAGCAGGCCTTGAATTGATCCGCAAATCCGAGGAAAATTCCAAAGCATTCGGATTAACAGTTCCATTGGTTACAAAATCAGATGGAACAAAATTCGGCAAAACAGAAGGCGGAGCTATCTGGCTCGATAAAGAAAAAACGACTCCTTATGAGTTCTACCAGTTCTGGATCAATACAGATGACCGCGATGTCATTAAATACATCAAGTTCTTTACCTTCCTTTCTCATGAAGAGATTGCGGAGCTTGAAGAGGAACTGACAAATGCACCAGAAAAACGCGCTGCACAAAAAGCGCTTGCCGAGAATATGACAAAGCTCGTACACGGAGAAGAATCTTTGGAGCAAGCAATCAAAATCTCTCAGGCTTTTTTCAGCGGAAACATTAAAGAGCTTACTGGAGATGAAATTGAGCAGGGCTTTAAAGATGTACCGGCATTTACATCAGAAGAAGCAGAAATCGGCTTAATCGACCTGCTTGTCAATGCAAAAATTTCTCCTTCAAAACGCCAGGCAAGAGAAGATGTTTCAAATGGAGCAGTATACATCAATGGCGAGCGAATTCAGGAGACAGACAAAGTCCTTGGAGAAGACGACCGCATTGACGGCAAATTCACTGTTATCCGCAGAGGGAAGAAGAAGTACACGTTAATTCAATACAAGAACTGATGAAAAGCCTCACTTGCTGGAACGGGCTAGCTTGAAAGGTGCATACCACACTTCTATAAACCTAAGAAATAGCACATCAATTAGCAGTCTAATTGGTGTGCTGTTTTTTTATTATTAAGGATTTTTTATAGATTAACTTGATTTATACGATACACATTACACCTTATGTTTAATCTTCGGTAAAAAAAGATAGAAAGGAGCAGGTAATCATTTTAACAAATTATTCAGAAAAATCAATCTTGTAAACAGCTTAAATATATGGTAAATTTGCATCAATGAATGAATATACAAATAATTGTACAAGAGTGGTGCTATGGAGATTTTTGAGTCGCTCCTTTCTAAAAAGGGGTTAATTTTGCAGAAGATCGCAGAGGATCTATTATTTATTGAACTAAATGAGCGGATACCAAAAGTAGGAGATTTTTCAGAAAGATTTAATGTTGGCAGGGGAACAGTACAGACAGCTCTGAAATATTTAGAGCAAACCGGAAGCATTAGTCTTGAACCTAAAGGACATATGGGCACCTTTTTAAGGAAGAAAAATATTCCCTCTTTGTTCAAGTATTGCGGTGCTGAAAGAATGACCGGAGTGATGCCTTTGCCGTATTCCAAAAAATATGAAGGGCTGGCATCCGGCCTTACGTCTCAATTTGAGGAAAACCAATTGAATTTAAGCATTGCTTTTATGAGAGGGGCTAAACTGAGAATTGATGAAGTGAGCAAAGGGAGATACGACTTTGCCCTTGTTTCCAAATTCTCAGCTGCAGAAGCATTGAAACAGGACCCGGATCTTTCTATTGCTCTTGCTTTCGGGAGCCATACGTATGTTTCAAAGCATGCGGTCTTCTTTTCAGAAAAAGGAAATCTTGAAATCAAAAATGGCATGAAGGTAGGAATTGACCATAATTCAACCGATCAAAAGATTCTTGTTAAAGCGGAAACAAATGAAAAAAAGGTAGAGTTTGTTGAGCTCAATTACATGCATCTGCTGCAGCATTTAAGAGCGAAAACGATTGATGCGACCATTTGGAACATTGATGAAATTGACAGCGGGTTATACAATACGATACCGCTTTCCTCTGAAATAGCAAAAAAAGAAGAGTTGAATATAGGTGAAGCTGTCTGCGTCATTAGAAAAGAAAACAAAAAGGCGGAGTATATTCTGCAGCATTTGGATTTACATGAGATTAAAAGAATACAAACACTGGTGGAAAAAGGGGATTACATTCCGAAATACTAAGAATCCCTTTTTATATTCAAAATACAATTTATTGTACATTGGGAGGGCGCACTCATGAAAGAACTGTTTGAAAGACTCGAAATACTTAAATCAACGGATGCCATTACAGAAAATGCTCAAATCATCTGCCATAAAACGATTGATGCATATGTGTCTCAAACGGAAGCGGCTAACTATCAAATGTTAATTACTCATTTGGCCATGGCAGTGACAAGGATGGAGAGAAACGAACCGCTGAATGCTCCTCCGCCATCGATTATGAAGGAAATATATAATTCTCCAAATCTTGAAGAAGCGCAAAGACGGGTTAAATGGATTGAAATTGAATGCCGCATCACCATACCCAGAGAAGAAAAAGAATTTCTATATATGCACTTTGTAGCAGCATTAACAGCATAAAGGGAGGAATAAAAAATGAAAATTGTAGTAGGCGGTCAGGTGGAGAAAAAAGAGATTGAGAGTTTAGTTAAGAAATACGGAGGAGAGCAGGTAGAAGTGACCGTGAAAGCTGATTTAGAAGCAGCGATGCTGCTGAAATCAGGGGGAGCGGATTATTACGTCGGCGCCTGCCATACCGGCGGAGGGGGAGCTTTAGCTATGGCAATAGCGCTGCTTGGAAAACCAAAGTGCGCAACCATCTCTATGCCCGGCAAGACTCCGATAAAAGAAAACGTGCAGTCTGCAGTCGACCAGGGGGCAACAGCTTTTGGATTTACGGGGGATCACAAGGAGAAAGCTATTGAGTATTTGATGGAGGCTTTATTAAAAAACAAATAGATTGATATGGGGATGGGGGATGAAAGATGGTAGAAGTAATTTTAATGGCTTGTATTGGGGCGCTTGCAGCCGTCATGGCAAATTTGGGGATTGCGGTCTTTAACGATGGGCTCAGACCGATTGTTCCGGAAAATCTTGAAGGGCGGATGAGCCGAAAAGAGCTTGGTGTAACCGCCTTTGCCATGAGTTTCGGTCTTGTCATCGGATTTGGGATTCCGATTTCAATTGCGGGAAGCATTATTCTTATTCATAGTATTTTGCTTGGAACAGATATCATTGGTCTTGCATTCAACAGAGGAAAAATTAATTCCGTGCTCGCAGGGGCAGCAGGAGCTTTATATGGCGCTGGCATTTACTATGGTCTGCAAGTTGTCGTTGATGCATTTGCGATGCTGCCGCTGAATTTTGCTGAAGGATTTAATAAAATCGGCGAACCGGTTGTCGTTTCCTTCATGGTGTTCCCGGCCATTGCTGTTGCTCTTCAATTTGGAATTAAAAAAGGGATTTTGACGTTTATTGTGGCGGCTATTGCAAGACAGCTCATCGTTTTTGCAAACACGGATAAGCTGATCAGCATCAATGGGACGCAGGTTGTTTTAAGTCCGGAAGGGATTGCTCTTATTATTGGAATGATTTTCTTAATTGCATTTGCTGTACGGGAAAAGTCTGATGAGAAGAACCTGTCCGCTTTAGCGGCATTGTTCACAGAGCGCGTCTCGAAGATTAAAAAATATGTATGGGTACTTATGATAAGCGGCGGACTTGTAGCTGCAGCAACGAGTCAGCTTTTAATTGCAGGCGACCCGATCTCTCTTAACCTGCTATCGGAAGGGAAGATTGCCGAAGGCGGTATTGCCTCTCTTGCAAAAGCAATCGGATTCGTTCCACTGATCGCAAGTACAGCGATTGCTACAGGTGTATATGGTCCAGTAGGGTTTACTTTCGTTTTCGGGGCTGGAATTTTCTCCCCAAATCCATTCATCGCGGCTATTTTAGGAGCCGTAATCATCTTAGTGGAAGTGATGATTTTGACTCAATTAGCAAAAGTCCTCGACCGTTATCCCGGTATTCGGGCATCTGGTGAAAACATCAGGACAGCGATGACGCGTGTATTGGAAGTAGCGCTTCTTATTGGAGGCGCAAATGCTGCGAACGCCATTGTTCCAGGTCTGGGCTTCTTCGCTATTGCCGGGATCTATTTACTGAATGAAGCAGCCGGACGTCCAATCGTCCGTATGGCAGTTGGGCCTGTTGGAGCAATTGCAGTAGGAATTATCGGAAACATCCTGGTACTTCTTGGGCTCTATGTACCGCCAGCAGGATAAGGAGGCTTTTAATGTATATTCAAACCGTTCTGGGTAAACTGGAGCCGCAGGAGTTAGGTGTGTGTGCCTGTCATGAACATCTATATGTGGACTTAAGCAGAGTGAAAAAGAACGAAGATACTTGCTTGCAGGATATTGAACTCGTCACGGAAGACTTAGAGAGCTTTGCGGCTCTTGGAGGTAAAGCAATTGTAGAAGTCACAAATGAGGGGATGGGAAGAGACGCAGAGCAGCTTGCGGAAATTAGCCGGAAAACCGGTCTGCAGATTATCGCGAGTACGGGCTGCTATAAGGATCCATTCATTCCGGATGACAAAAAGAAATGGAATCGGGATCAATTTGCAGAGTGGATGATCACGGAAATCAAAGATGGAATAGGGGAGACAGGAATTAAACCGGGGGTAATCGGTGAGATCGGAAGCAGTCTGAATGAATTTAAACCGATCGAAACCGAGCTATTCCATGGAGCCATCGAAGCGGCCAAAACCACGAAGCTTCCGCTCTCCACCCATACAACGCTCGGCACTTGTGCTCTAGAGCAGATCAATTTTTTTCAAAAAGAAGGTCTGTTTCTTGAAAAGGTGATTATCGGCCATCAGGATCTGAATACGAATGATGAAATTGTGCTGGAAGTATTGAACAGCGGAGCATTTGCTGCGATGGATACGATCGGCAAAGAAAATTACCGTGCGGATGAAGACCGGATCAGGTCTTTGCTGACATTTATTGAAAAAGGCTTTGAAGATCAGCTCTTGCTCTCTAGTGACCTGACAAGGAAATCCCATCTGAAGTCATTCGGAGGGCAGGGATATGATATTGTTCTCAGGTCGTTTATACCGGCACTGAAAAGCCATGGAGTCAGCGGCTCTATTATAAATAAACTGCTTGTAGCCAATCCTCAAAAGGCATTCAGCATCGGTTAGGAAGGATGATGGAAAGTGGCGTTGAAATATGCAAATTCCGTACTTATCAATCGGACGATGGAAGAGGCAAAAGAACTTCAATTCAAACTGATTGATGAAATGACGAAGGTGTTTCGAAACAATGCCTTTTTTGAAACAGGGGATGTGGGTCTTCACCCGGAGTACCACCGCCCGAAAACAACAGCAGCCGCCGAGAAGGTGTTATCTAACGTGTTTGATTCCGAGGACTGCGCCCTTGTGAGAGGAAGCGGCTCCGGTGCGATCAGGATAGCACTCAGTATGATAGCGGAGCCGGGAGATTCTATTTTTGTCCATAAAGCACCAATGTACATGACCACAAAAGAAACGTTTCGGATGATGGGACTCAAGCAAGAGGCTGTAAATTTCAATCACATGGACAATGTGAAAAATGCATTAGAAACAAAGCTGCATATAAAGGTATTTTACATTCAGCATGCAAGACAGCAGCCGACTGATACTTATGATTTAGAAGAAATAATCGCTCTTGTTAAAAAGTCAAGGCCGGATGTCACCATTTTGGTTGATGATAACTACTGTGCAATGAAAATGAAGGGCATTGGCGTTGAGTATGGAGCGCACCTTTCTACTTTTTCCGGATTTAAAGTACTTGGACCTGAAGGCATCGGCCTTATCCTCGGTTCAGGTGAAATCATTGAAAAAATACATCAAACCAATTATTCCGGAGGCGGTCAGGTTCAAGGGCACGAAGCACATGAATTGCTGCGGGCCATGACAGTGGCTCCAGTTATGCTGGCGATTCAGAATGAACAGGTGGAGCAGCTATGCGAAATCCTTAATCACGGCGGTTTTTCATTTGTTAAAGAAGCGTATATCACAAACTCTCAATCAAAGAATGTGATTGTTGAACTCTCAGCACCGATCGCACCAAAAGTGATTGAAAAAGCCTCTTCATTCGGAGCGGCAACCTATCCAGTCGGAGCAGAATCAAAGTACGATATCCTGCCAATGATTTATCGTGTATCCGGGAGCTTTTTAGAAAGCCAGCCTCATTTAAGAGAATACGGTTTGAGAATCAATCCAATGAAAGCATCCGCGGAAACCATTTTACGGATACTTGAGCTTTCAGTTAATGAGATCGTTAGGGGATGAGACAGCCTTGTTCTTAGACATGATACAGAAACGAAACCCTGCATTAATTAAGGCAGCGGCTGCCTTGCATCAAAGCGGTTCTATCCCTCCGAATACGTACGTCATCGACTTGGACTCATTCGAGGCAAATGTACGAGCTCTTGCAAAATCAGCCGAGGCAAACAGCGTTAAGCTGTTTTATATGACAAAACAAATAGGACGAAGCGGTTTTGTCGGGAAGACCATCCAGCGAAACGGCATCGAGAAAGCGGTCGCAGTTGATATTGATGAAGCATTCAATCTTTCAAAGGCAGGCTGCAAAATAGGGAACCTTGGTCATCTTGTACAGCCTGGAAAAAATCAATGGGAAACGGTCTTAAAACAGCTCCGGCCTGAAGTGGTCACGCTTTTCTCTCTAGAAAGAGCAAGACAGCTGTCAGATGCAGCCGTCAGACTGGGACTGAAACAGAACGTAATATTAAGGGTGATCAGCAAGCAAGATTTCATTTACCCGGGTCAATACGGCGGATTTTTAATTAACAACTTAGAGTCGAGTATACGTGAGCTGCAGCTGATGCCGGGAATAAACGTCATTGGAGCAACGTGTTTTCCGGTCTTGCAGCTGAACGAGGCCAAAACCGATTTTGAATTCACCAGTAATTTGCAAACCCTGCTCAAATCCAGAGACATTCTTGCTAACCAGGGAATAGAAGTAATTCATCTTAATGCGCCGAGTTCCACTAGCTGCCATACGATTCCCCTTATCCGCGAATATGGGATTACGCACGGTGAGCCGGGGCACGCCTTGACGGGAACGACTCCTTTGCATGCGTATTCTGAAAATCTGACAGAGAAACCGTGCATGGCTTATTTATCGGAAATTTCTCATATGGATGAAGATCAGGCATACACCATTGCAGGCGGGTTTTATGCCCGCTCCAATATGAAAAAGGCACTCTTTGGAGATCGCTTGGATCAGGAAACAGAGGTTCATCAGGCTTCTTCAGAAAACATCGATTACTACGGAAGCTTGAAGCGGGATCCAAGGATGAATGTTGGTGATACGGTTCTTTACGCTTTCCGAACGCAGATTTTTGTTACGAGATCCCACGTGGCTTTTCTTAAAAATGCAGATTCAAAAACTCCTGAGGTGGTTCATTTTCAGAGGAGAGGGGTGTAGGAAAATGGGAAAGGTATCGTTATTTATTCTGGACGGTTTCGGCATAGGAGCGATGCAGGACTGTGCAATTGCCAAACCTGAGGACATGAATGCGAACACATATCAGCACTTGAAGGAAGCATCTGGACTGAACATTCCTTTTCTATATAACTCCGGTTTAAATCAGCTGGCTGATGGAACCGGATTACCAGCGGCTGCGTATGGAAAAAGCAACCTTGCACATGATGGAGCGGATACGTTTATGGGGCACCAGGAGCTGATGGGCAGCAAACCTGGGGTTCCTAATAAACGGCTGATGAAAGAAGTCAGCAGTCGCATCAAGTCGAAGCTCATTAAAAACGGCTGCCATGCAGAGTATCCGGTTCCGGAAGCTCCGCTTTTACTGGTGAATGGCTGTATTGTAATTGGCGACAATCTGGAGTCCTCACCAGGAAACATTATTAATTTAATATGCGATTTAAATCAAATTGCATTTGAAGAAGCATGTGAGATTGCAAGAATTGTAAGAAACTGCGTGGACACGAGCAGGGTTATCGTATTCGGAAATGAAAAAACGACTATTGTAAAAATATTATCAGCCGTAATGAATAAGCCGAACGGTCAGTGGGGGGTCGACAGTCCGAATGCCCATGTATACGGCGAAGGCTACCATGTGCTGCATCTTGGATTTGGAGTGGATTACAGCAGACAGTTTGCCCATCTGGCAGAGAGGGAGGGTCTGCCAGTCTACCGGATTGGGAAAACCGCCGATGTCGTTCAGGCAAAGGGATTCAGTGACCCCGCTGTTGAAACCGTCAAAGTGCTTTCGTCTTTTGAGCACCACTACCGGAAAGCAGAAAAGGATGCGATTTTTCTTATAAATGTCCAGGAAACCGATCTAGCGGGACACAAACAGGATTGCGAGTGGTATCGCTCGGTGCTTGAGCAATCCGATTCCTTTCTTGCAGAATTCCGGGAAAAACTCGAAGATGATGATTTGCTGATCGTCACAGCGGATCACGGAAACGATCCGACAATCGGCCACTCCAACCATACAAGAGAGCAAACACCAATTCTTGTGATTGGAAACAAAGTCAAGCCAGTGTCAATCGGAGAACGGGAAACGATGGCAGATATTGCGGCAACCATGGCCGAATATGCCAATCTCCCCGCTCCTGAATATGGAAGAAGTTTTTTGAGAGAAATCTTGAATGCGAAGTAAAAAGGAGGGCAAAGAATGAAAAAGATAGGTGTATATCTGATAATCATCTTCCTATTTATAGCTCCAGTTTCAGCCGGCGTATCAGCCAAAGAAAAGCCTGGCAAACTGAGCTATGGGAATTCTAAAACAGAAGGTATGGATCCAAAGATTCTATCAGAAATCGATGGTGCTGTTTACCGTGCAATAGAAGATGGAATTACACCGGGAGCTGTCGTGCTAATTGCAAGAAACGGAAAAATACTCAAGGAACAAGCATACGGTGATGCTCAAAAATACGATATGGGGAATCTTCTCGATCATCCTAGAAAAATGAAAAAGGATTATATTTTTGATTTAGCCTCTGTTACAAAAGTGATGGGCACAACACAGGGGATTATGAAGCTCGAGTATGAGAATAAATTATCCCTATCCGATCCTGCAGCTAAATACATTCCTGAATTTGGCCAGAATGGAAAAGAGCATGTGACCATAGCAGATTTATTAACGCATACGTCGGGATTAACCCCTTGGTATCCTACCTATCTTTACGCCCGCAATTCAAAAGAAGTACTGAATTATATTAATAAGCTGCCGCTTGAATACGAAACAGGCACGCAGCGGAAATACAGTGATTTCAGTTTTATGACACTTGGATTTGTGATTGAAAAAATCACTAACCAGCCCCTTGATCGATACTTGGAAAACGAAATCTACAAGCCTCTCAAAATGAAGAATACGATGTTCACGCCAGATCCGAAGCAGAAGAAGAAAATCGCCGCTACTTCATGGGGCAATCCGTATGAGTATAAAATGATTGATGATCCTGACTTTGGATACGATGTAGAGGAAGATCCAGACATGTTTCCTTATTGGAGGAACTATACACTCGTTGGAGAAGTGAATGATGGCAACAGCTTTTACGGAAACGGCGGAGTTGCTGGTCATGCCGGTTTGTTTTCAACGGCTAAGGATTTAGCCGTATTAGGACAGGTCATGCTGAATGGCGGTTCCTATGGCAAAGTGGAAATTTACAATCAGGAAACGGTCAACACCTTTACTTCTGACCAAGCGTTCGGTCAAGGGTATGGATTTGAGAAAGCGAAAAACTGGTACATGGGTGACCAGTATTCAGAAAAAGCCTTTGGTCATACAGGATTTACAGGAACTCAAGTGATCATAGATCCGGAATACGACCTGCAGATCATCCTGCTCACCAACAAACAAAACAATGGACAGCTCCCGAGCGGAAGCTACGCGAGCACAGGACCGCTGTCTAAGAAAATCGCCAACATCGTTTATTCTTCGATTAATCGATAAGACACCTCACAAAAAGGTGTCTTTTTAGCATGATGGAAAATTGATACACTACTAATAGAAGAAAAGCGAGGTGCAGAAAATGAAATTTGATTACCATACTCATCATGAAAGATGCGGACATGCAGAGCGCTCCATTCGCGATTACGTGGAAGCGGCATTGGAAAAGCAGCTGGATATCATTGGGATTTCGGACCATTCTCCATATTTATACAGCGAAGAAGATCATTTGTTCCCGAATATTGCGATGGCAAAAAGTCATTTTCCGGAATACGTGAAGGAAGTGCTGAGCCTGAAAAAAGAGTATGAAGGCAAAATAGAAGTTCTTCTTGGTGTAGAGTCTGATTTTTTTCCGGAGCATATCCATATGTACAAGCAGTATTACGCAAAGTATCCATTCGATTATGTGATTGGATCGGTGCATCATGTTGAAGGGCTGAATATTTTTAAAAAAGATCGCTGGGAAGGGCTCACTGAAAAGGAGAAACAGAAGACGAAGGACAACTATTACACCTTGATTCAGAAATCTGCCCACAGTGGCGTGTTCCAAATTCTCGGACACATAGACGCCATGAAAGGTTATTATCCCGAATTTTCAGCGATTCAAACTGAGGCGGTGGACCGGACGTTATCCATCATTTCAGAGTGTGATGTAGCGATCGAAATCAATACATCCGGCAAAAATAAATTTTGCGGAGGATGGTATCCTTCTGACGAAATACTGGAAAGAGCACTTTATCATGGAGTGAAGGTCACATTCGGTTCAGATGCCCACACCCCTGCTCGTGTCGGAGATGAATTTGAAGAGGTGCAGAATAAGCTAAAAGAAATAGGATTCAAAGAATGGGCTATTTTTAGGCAAAGAAAACGGTTTATGACTTCTCTATAAAAAATTCCAGTGAATCACGCGAATCACTAGAAAACTTGAGACTTGGTTGAAAATTGAGGAATTAGTGCCGGAAGACAGTTTACGGAGTGTAACAAACCGTTTTGGAGAAAAATTTACCAGGACAGCAGGAAAAATGCTGAAATATATAATATCTTACCTTTTCCAAAAATTACACGAAAATAAATTTGTTATAACTGTTGTAACGGAACATTTGTTCGCATATGATGAAAGGAGAATAAAGGAGCTGATATTATGAAGGTCTTATTGGAGAAATCAAAAAATCAGCAGATGCCGATTGAAATTATCTACCTTTCTGAAAAAGGATTAATTACGCAAAGAACTATCATTGTTAATGAAGTAAATGAAAATTATATGAAGGTTTACTGTTTCAGAAAGCAACAAATTAGGCTCTTAAAAACAGGAAATATTTTATCAGCTGCTATGCCAAAGAGGAAAGCGAAATTTGCCTAGAAAACAGTTTTAGGTTTAAGAATAGAATTTGCAGTTGTTTTATCCCTGGAAATCGTTTTATCAACGTTTCCAGGGATTTTATAATTACCATGAGCAGATCACAAGCAGCAGGAAAACCTTGCCGTTCCAATACATTGGAGAGCAGAAGATAAAAGGAAGGTTTAAATGTATTAACGAATGAAAACATACAAGCTATTAATTATGTAAAAAGATGACTCGGGATTAACCCGAAATCATCTCTAAATGGTTGTGAATTAAGCGTTAAAGTCCAGTCGGTCCAGTCGGTCCAGTAGCGCCAGTAGCACCTGTTGCGCCAGTAGCACCAGTAGCGCCAGTAGCACCAGTAGCACCCGTTGCGCCAGTAGCACCTGTTGCGCCAGTAGCACCAGTAGCGCCAGTCGCACCCGTAGCACCCGTAGCGCCAGTAGCACCTGTTGCGCCAGTAGCACCTGTTGCGCCAGTCGCACCCGTAGCGCCAGTAGCACCCGTAGCGCCAGTAGCACCCGTTGCGCCAGTAGCACCTGTTGCGCCAGTAGCACCCGTTGCGCCAGTAGCACCAGTAGCACCAGTAGCACCCGTTGCGCCAGTAGCACCAGTAGCACCCGTAGCACCCGTCGCGCCAGTAGCACCCGTTACGCCAGTAGCACCCGTTGCGCCAGTAGCACCCGTTGCGCCAGTAGCACCCGTTGCGCCAGTAGCACCCGTTGCGCCAGTAGCACCAGTAGCACCAGTAGCACCCGTCGCGCCAGTAGCACCCGTTACGCCAGTAGCACCCGTTGCGCCAGTAGCACCCGTTGCGCCAGTAGCACCAGTAGCACCTGTTGCGCCAGTAGCACCCGTCGCGCCAGTAGCACCAGTAGCACCTGTTGCGCCAGTAGCACCCGTCGCGCCAGTAGCACCAGTAGCACCTGTTGCGCCAGTAGCACCCGTCGCGCCAGTAGCACCAGTAGCACCCGTTGCGCCAGTAGCACCAGTAGCACCCGTTGCGCCAGTAGCACCAGTAGCACCCGTTACGCCAGTAGCACCAGTAGCACCTGTTGCGCCAGTAGCACCAGTAGCACCCGTTGCGCCAGTAGCACCAGTAGCACCAGTAGCACCAGTAGCACCCGTCGCGCCCGTAGCACCCGTTGCGCCCGTAGCACCCGTTGCGCCCGTAGCACCCGTTGCGCCCGTAGCACCAGTAGCACCCGTTGCGCCCGTAGCACCCGTCGCGCCAGTAGCACCCGTTGCGCCAGTAGCACCCGTAGCACCTGTTGCGCCCGTAGCACCAGTAGCACCCGTTGCGCCAGTAGCACCCGTTGCGCCCGTAGCACCCGTCGCGCCAGTAGCACCAGTCGGTCCAGTTGGGCCTGCAGCCCCTCCGTCTATTAGGAATAATGATACATCATCTACTACTATTTCTGCAGTTCCTGCTTGAGGAAGTTTATTAATAAGGATTAAAGCCTGAGTTGCTCCTAAAGGTACTGGAGAAGTATTATCATACAGCTCAATCCAATTAAATTGATTAACATCCGGTAATCTATTTGCTGGGATATTTGTAATTAACCCAAATCCTAATAATGAAAAAGCATCATCATAATAAGCAACAGTTATAGAAATTGGCGGACTTGGAAGAGCTCCTACTTTTGCTAGTGAAATTTTAAATAGAAATGTTTCTGTTGGATTCACTTCTGTAAATTGGAAAATAAAGGAGTTTGTATTTCCGCCAACAAAGCGTGCAGAAAAGAAACCGCTATGAGAAATTTGAGAGGATATAGTTGCGTTTATAGCAACCCAGGGCGGGAATGAACCTGTTTCAAAACTATCGTTTATAATTCTATTTTCAATTGACATTTGGAACCTCCTTTCAACTTTTAATAGCTTTACCAATAGTAATATAAGTAAAGCTTTTATATAGTACGCATATTTTTTGTTATTGACAGTGCATTTTAACTATTAAATTCAAAATTAGTTATTAAGTCTATTAATAAATGTAATCAATATTTCATACAGAATTTTTGTCTGATTATCCAAATCGTTAAAATTATTTTGACTTCTAATATAATTAAATTTCAGCCTGTTACTTTTTGCTGTTTCGTTTTGATATTTAATTTCTTTGATATCAATTAAGAAGTTTTCGGTTTGTATTGGATCTGTAAATGATAATAAAGCAAGTGATTTTATTGTTTCCTCCATTGCTGCATTAAGAGCAATTTGATTTTGAATTTGGAAAGTGATTGGATTAAAATCATTAGAATCTAGATATTTTTTTTGAGCAGTTGTGTATATAGCTGCTACGTTCTCTGTATTAATTACCTGTTTACTAAATTGATTAACTCTACTAATTAAATGATCTTTATCAGCATTTTGAATAGTATCGAATTTTACAAAAGACTTGTATTTATCAAATAAAGCATCAACAAACTTGTTAGTATCATTATTAATTGTAATCAATCCTCCTTTCTGCAAATATCTTATTCAGAAATAAAAGAATTGAATAGGATCATTAACTGAATAAAAGACACATTTTTACATTTTTTGAAATTTCATAAAAATATTACACAAACAAAAAAGCCGCCTGAATTATTTCAGGCGGTATTATTATTCATACCTTTCTATCTAAGTCTCTATTAATAATGGAGATCTAAGAACTGCAGCATCATCTTTGGAAAGACGGGAATAAAGATCAGACATTTAATAGACCTCTTTTAATAAATGAAATCGAAGAAAGTTTATAAATCGGAAGATTCACCTTAAACTCCTTAATCAAGAATAGGAGTGTGATCGATCCAATAAATAAATTGTTGTAAATAACGCTGAAGATAACGTTTAGTTTTTTCGTCAGTAAGCACTTTCTGCTCAGAGTCAACCTTTTCGTGTACTTGCGAAATTAATACTTTTTGAAATGGAAGAATATGAACTTGCATGGCTTCTAATATTTGTCTAGTTTGCATCTGAGAAAAAGCAGTGCCTAATCCCCCAGGAGTTGCTCCGATTAAGCCAACTGGTTTTTTACTCAGAACAGAGGACTTCGGAGGTCTTGATGCCCAGTCCAATGCATTTTTTAGCGCGCCCGAAATTCCTGAATTGTATTCTGGACTTACGATTATAATACCGTCGACTTCTTGAATAGCCGACTTAAATGAGGTTACTGGTTCTGGATCACCGCCGACTTCTAA
Source organism: Metabacillus hrfriensis (assembly GCF_030127205.1). Taxonomy (NCBI): domain Bacteria; kingdom Bacillati; phylum Bacillota; class Bacilli; order Caryophanales; family Bacillaceae; genus Metabacillus; species Metabacillus hrfriensis. Next base: position 3,911,228 of record NZ_CP126116.1, on the reverse strand, counting down.
ATCCTCATTAAATAAAGGAAGATCTTTGATCTCTATCCAGCGAAATTGAACGGAATCATACATGTCTGTCAATGATTGAGCAATAATTCGATTAAAAGAATTTTTTCTTAAACTGCCGCAAATAAGGCCAATGGTTTTAGTCATGTAATTTCCTCCTTGTATGTAATCATCTTTTATCTTACTATAAACTTGTTAAATATAGGAAGGAGTAATGTGGATGGAAGAAAAGAAAGTTACGTGGTTAGAGCTTTTTTATGACTTGCTATTTGTGGCAGCGGTTGCTACAGCTACTCATGTCTTACTTCATGTTGAAAAGGGATTTATTCATCCAGAGTATTTATTTAAGTTTGCATTAATATTTATTCCAATATGGTGGGCCTGGACTGGTCAAACTATGTTTATTAATCGGTTTGGACAGGATTTTTTACATCAGCGTATCTTTATGATTTTTCAAATGTTTTTTGTACTTATTATGATATCAAGCTTATCGGTAGATTTTGATCAATATTATTTCTCTTTTCTGATTGGTTATATTGGACTGAGAGCATTGACATCAATCCAATATCTTGTTGTTCAGAACTTTGAAAAAGGGGATAGAAAAAAGGTAGCACGTTTTTTAGGAATACGTTTTGGAATTGGGGTTTTTATCTCATTTCTCTCTATCTTTTTTGATTCTTGGGTTCGATACGCAGTGTTATATGCAGGAATTATTGTTGATATGATTTTACCTATTATAGGACATAAGTATTTGGTAAAAGTACCGCCTAATACCGCTCATTTGTTAGAACGGTTTGCTTTATTGACATTAATCCTGTTTGGAGAATCTGTCATCAGCATCCTTGCTGTAGTACAACCTCAAAAAGGGGAATGGGATTCAATCTTATTTTCAATTATGACATTCTGCCTTATTATTTCAATGTGGTGGCAGTATTTTGAAAATGTAGAAAAAAAGGTGAACAAATCTATTCAGAGAGCAGGACAAACAATTGTTTACGGACATTTATTTATTCTAATGTCTTTGAGCATGATTGCAGCATCTATCAAACTGATGTTTTTACATGAGGTCCAATATACATTTATCTTATATTTTGTATTCGGTTCTGTATTGCTCTATTTCATTGCAACTACAATTGTTTTTCATCAATACAGGTTTGAACAGCACCGTTTAAAAATTTATCATTTAGGATTGTTTTTAGGGATTTTAGCAGTCTTTTTTACGATTAATTTGTTCCTGACAGTTCCGTATATTGTAATAATAGGAGAATTAACCCTATTCTTTATCGTTTATGCTAAAGTTACAACCACATAACAAATATAGCCATTTCATAAATGGGTTCATCAGGGAAATAAAAATTTTTAGCTGAATAAGCAAAAGGGTTCTTCTAATCGAAGGTCCTTTTTTCATTCCTAATAGACAAATAAAAACACAAAAAACCCTAGAAAGTACGTTATATTAACGTTTCTAGGGTTTTGATAAATGCTGTTTACGATCCGCTTTACTTAACGTGAGTAGAACTCAACGATAAGAGCTTCGTTAATTTCAGCCGGCAATTCAGAACGCTCAGGTAAGCGAGTGAAAGTACCTTCTAATTTGTCAGCATCGAAAGTTAAGAATTCAGGAACGAAGTTACTTACTTCGATTGATTCTTTAACGATGTCAAGGTTACGTGATTTTTCACGTAAAGTGATTGTTTGACCTGGTTTCACTTGGAATGATGGAATGTCTACACGGCTTCCATCAACCATGATGTGACCATGGTTAACGATTTGACGCGCCTGACGGCGAGTGCGAGCTAAACCAAGACGATATACAACGTTGTCTAAACGAGATTCAAGAAGAATCATGAAGTTTTCACCGTGTTTACCAGTCATTTTAGCAGCTTTGTCAAATGTGTTGCGGAATTGACGCTCGTTCACACCGAACATGTGGCGAAGCTTTTGTTTTTCCTGTAATTGTAAGCCGTACTCAGATAATTTTTTGCGTTGAGTCGGGCCGTGCTGACCTGGCGCGAATGGACGCTTTTCTAATTCTTTACCTGTTCCGCTTAATGAAATTCCCAAACGACGGGAAAGTTTCCAACTTGGACCTGTATAACGAGACATATATGTCTCCTCCTTACATGTTTTTATTTGGCATAAAATAAAAACAGACTGACCCTAAACTGACATGCACATTTTGTTTTCATATATCCTCGCTCCAGCAGCAGAGAGTTACACGATACACCTCACAATGGAGGAACAAAATGAAATCACAGCAGTGGTATCAATAGGCTGCGAATATTTATTTTACACAACGAACATTATATGATTTTAATAATATAAAGTCAAGGAAACATTTGAAAAAGGTGCAGGGATGAATCTTTTGAAAAAAACATTAAATAGATAAATTGGAAAATATTCTATGCTATACTGAAATAAATAGTGCAGGATTCAACAATACGGGGGATTTTTGTGACACACCTAACTGAGTATACGTTAATGTCTATTAAGAGTCTTTTCTTTGATTATATCAGCAGCGAAAGCCTGCAAAACAGCAAAACACATGAAGAATATTTTGTCAGCACCCTGCAGAATGCAATGAATTCAAAGGATGCTGCGCTTTTTAAATATGAGAATCATAAGTTTGTTCTGCTGGCTGCAACTGCCGGCTTTTATCAATTCAATCGAATTGTTAAACAGCAAAATCGAGTGGAAATGCATGATCATGAGGTTGAACTATTAATTCCAGGAGAATTTCTTATCGTAATAAAAGAAGAAAAGAATGCATTCAGTAAGGAGTTCTACGAGAAACTTCAAAGTGAATGTGATCAGTTCCTTTCCTATTTTATCAGACTGTTTAATAAAAAGGAGAGCGACGCAAAACATAAATCACTGTATCAGCTTACAGAAAAACTTCATTCCACTATGAGCAAGGACGAAGTTTTGAATCAATTAATCTTTTCTCTTCAAACGATGTTTCCTGCTCATCTTTTTTATTTGTTCCTATCACAGGATAATGAAAATATACAAAATTTGTTGATTAAAAGCTTGGATTATGAGGGGAATTACGGAAATGAAAAAGCAATGGAGGCTTATTTGACAGGGGATGTACAGTGGGAGCTTTCCAAACATTCAAATCAGCTTGTAGTTTATGCTCCGCTTAAAGGAAATCAGGGGGTATATGGAGTTTTAGAAGTCACACAGCAAAATCAATCTGATTTGAACAGTGATGTCATGCTTATTATTACATCTCTCGCAAAGGCTGCCGGCAATGCACTTGAAAACGCAAAGCTTTATGAACAATCAAAAAAGCTTGTTTCTGACCTGCAGCTTATAAATGAAACCTCTCAGCGTCTGAATAAAAACTTGCGGTTAATTGAAACGATGACTTTCATGTCAGAACGGATTATGCGTTCATTTTCTGCTGAAGAGGTTGGCTTTTATTATATGAATGAGGAAAGACAGCCGCGCATTTTGCCGGGCAGTACGCCTTTTTTTCACAAAAGGGAATCAGAACCTTATATTAACTTAGTTCATAGCAAAGTTAGCCAGCAATTAGAAGGTATGTTTATGGGAGAAGTAAGGGTAAATGAAAGCTCAGAATTTTCCTCGCTCATTGCCATCCCGATGATTCAAAGCGAACAGCTGAAAGGATTTGCCATTGTTCTTCATTCTGACTCTTATTTCTTTACATTTGAGATGTTTAAGCTGCTGCAATCGCTTATTCATCATTCTACGCTGGCCCTGATGAATTCCATGCTTCGGGAGGAACTTGAGCAGCTTGTTAAAACTGATCATTTAACAAAGTTACACTCCCGCAACTTTTTGGACGAGTCAGTGCAGAGTTCCCTGGAAAAAGACCGGCAGGGAACGTTTATCTTAATGGATATAGATAATTTTAAGCAAATTAATGATACTTATGGACATCAAGTTGGAGATGAAGTTCTCATTCAAGTCGCAAAGATTATGAAGAACAGCATCGGTGAATACGATATTGGTGCAAGATGGGGCGGTGAAGAACTTGCAGTCTATTTGCCGCAGGGGGATCTTGCAGCAGGAATCACTTTTGCGAACAGCCTTGCAGCTTCAGTGCGGAAAGAAACAGTTCCGACAGTTACTGTTTCATGCGGAGTCGCACATTGGAGGGAAGGCCGTCATGATACCCTGAAAAGAATCATCATGCGTGCAGACAAAGGTTTATACAATGCGAAGGAAAGCGGCAAAAACTGTGTCATTTTTCAAGAGGATATAGAGGTTGAATAAGAAAGATGTCATTTAGGATGCCATCTTTTTTTCTTTTGTTAAGAAAGCGCTTTCAAAATTAATTGAACTATCATATGATATTGAATGTAGGAAGAGAAGGGGGAGAGGACACTGAAGAAGGAACTCAGCTTTGAAACAAAGGTTATTCAAGGACAAAAACAAATGAATGACCCATATAACAGTTTAACGCCTCCGCTTTATCAAACAGCGACATTCGTATTTGACCGTGCTGAAACTGGAGAAAAGCGTTTCGCAGGAGAAGAAGAAGGTCATATTTATTCTCGATTAGGAAATCCGACCGTACAATTAGCCGAACAGAAAATAGCAGCACTTGAAGAGGCTGAAGCAGCACTTGCTTTTGGATCCGGTATGGGAGCTGTTTCAGCTGTTCTCATGTCTATGGTCAAAACAGGTTCCCATATTCTTTGCTCTAAAGGAATCTATGGATGCACATTTGGATTGCTGAAAATGCTTGAAGAAAAATTCGGGGTCACGCATTCATTTTCAGAATTGACCAGTATAGAAGAAATAGAAGCTGCGATTAAACCGGAGACTTCATGCATTTATATTGAAACGCCAATTAATCCTACTATGCAGCTGATTGATCTGGAAACAGTTACCGCTGCTGCAAAGTCACACGAATTAAAAGTAATAGTTGATAATACGTTTTGTTCACCATATCTTCAGCAGCCTCTTTTGCACGGCTGCGACATTGTGCTGCACAGTGCAACAAAATATATTAGCGGCCATGGTGATGTAATCGGAGGTTTTGCTGCAGGAAAGAAAGAATACATTCACCAGCTTGCAATGACAGAAAGAAAAGATATCGGCGCCATTATGTCTCCATTTGATGCCTGGCTTTTGCTTAGAGGTTTGAAGACACTGCCTGTCCGAATGGATCGCCACTGTGAAAATGCGGGAAAAATTGCAGAAAGGCTCCTTGCTCATCCATCAGTTGAACATGTTGCCTATCCATTTTTGGGAGATCCGAAGCAGGTTGCTCTTGCTGAGAAACAAATGAAAAAAGGCGGCGGACTCATTACCTTTACACTTAAAAACCATGATAAAGCAGGAACTCAAGCTTTCATCAACTCGCTGGAGCTGATAAAGATTGCCGTTAGCCTTGGGGATGCAGAGTCCTTGATTCAGCACCCGGCAACTATGACACATTCGGTGATACCAGAGTATGAAAGAAAACAAATGGGGATTGAAGATAATCTAGTCCGGCTGTCGGTAGGTCTTGAAAACATCGAGGACATTTGGGAAGATCTAGAACAGGCACTAGAGAGAAAATAAAAAACCGGAACCCTGAAGGTTCCGGTTTTGTGATTCTTATAAAATATCAGTCAGTGCCGCTGTAAATTTCTCTAAATATTCTTGATCCAGTTCACTGAAACGGTTTTTTACAGGGCTGTCGATATCAAGCACACCGAACAGCTGCCCATCTTTTACAATTGGTATAACGATTTCAGACTGTGATGCTGCATCACATGCAATATGGCCCGGGAAAGAGTGAACGTCTGCGATGCGCTCAGTTTTTTGATTTGCTGCGGCTGTTCCGCAAACTCCTCTGCCCATAGGGATTCTGACACATGCAGGAAGACCCTGGAATGGCCCTAATACAAGCTCGCTGTCTTTATATAAATAGAATCCGACCCAGTTCACTTCGTGCAAAAATTGATTCAATAATGCAGAAGCGTTTGATAAATTGGCGATTTGATCGCTTTCTCCTTCTAAAAGAGCCTTCAGCTGTTTAATAAGCAGCTGATAATTTTCTTCTTGTTTGCCGCCGTACTTTTCGACATGAAACATGGTTCTTCCCCACCTTTGTGTATTTTTCAGCAATTTATAAAGAGCCGGACAAACTTTGTCGAGAAAACATTAGAGGATAAACCTCCTGTTTCCTTGAAATAACATAGTAATGATGAAAGGGGTGAGATTTATGCCAATGCAGCCGACCGTCCCCAATCAAACGAAAGAAAAGATCATTGAAGCAGCTATTGCATTATTCAACACACAGGGCTTTAATGGGACTTCTGTCAGGGAAATCGCCAAAAAAGCAAATGTTAATGTTGCTCACATCTCCTACTATTTTAATGGAAAGGGCGGCCTCTTGGAGTACCTCGTCTCCAAGTATTATGAAGGATACCTTTCTGTCATTGAAGAAGGCTATATTCGACTGAGCCATGAAACACCGAAAAATTGTCTTCTTCTCTTAATTCAGGACATTTTAAACTACCAGCATTATAATCGTCAACTTGCGAGGTTTGTGCTTAGAGAAGTTACCCTGGACTCAACTTTAATAAGAGAAGTCATGACCACGTATCTGACGAAGGAAAAGTATTTTTTAAAAGCCATTCTTGAAGAAGGCATTAAAACCGGCTATTTCCGCAAAGCGCCAATGGTGCACATTTTAGTGCAGCTAAAGAGCCTGCTGAACATGCCCTACCTTCAGACTCAATATATGACTGAAGTGCTTTATATACAAACACATGAAACCTATTTCGTAAAACAATACTTCCACGAAATTGAAATATGGATCGATCATTTGCTGTGCGAACCTGCACAGAAAGAAGCTATTGTTTAAAAAATACAGGCTCCCCAATCATTCTGCATAGGAATCTTAGAAAAGAGCCTCCTTAAAAAGGGAATAGTGTGCACCAACATCCTTTGCACTATGGGCGTCAGACCCGTATATGAGAGGGATGTTTTGTTTTTTTGCCTCGTTAATCATCCACTGATCAAGATAAATGGCACCGCATAAATCTTTCCTTAATCCTGCTACATTAAAATCAAGCTCCATGTTCTGTTCTTTAATAGCAAGCAGCAAATCATATTGCATGTTCTTTAAATCAAAATCTGAAGGAAACCGCTTTTGAAATTTATTGATGAGAGTGAGATGCCCAAGCCTTTTCGGTTTATGTGGACCAAGCTTCGATTTTACTGCGGCAAGCAGGGTTTCATAATATTTTTTATGAAGTGATTTCAAGCTTCCTGCAGCTTCAATCATCTGAGGAAACGCACTCTCATGAAAATCCACGCAATAATAATGGTCTCCTATTTTTAAAAAGTGAACCGAAAGCACAGCATCATCAACATACTTGCTGTATTCATCCAGAAATGCCTGTGTCTCTTGTTCAAATCCCTCAATATAATCAATTTCAAATCCAATGTTAACCTTAATATCTTTTGAGTATTTTTCTTTTACTGTTAACAGTTGTGAGAAATAGTCATTTAAAAGTCTCCTGCTCATTGCACTGTCTGAATCCGGAACGGGGTCGGAAAAACCATCAGGCAGGGGAGCATGCTCAGTAAATGTTATTTCTTCCAATCCAATATTAAGAGCTTTTTCGATATACATTTCAAAACTGTCTGCTGTACCATGTGGGCAAAATGGCGTATGGACATGTCCGTCTTTTTTTATCATGCTTAGTCACACCTCTCGAAAGCCGCGAAATATGGCGATAAATTATGTAAAAAAATTTAAATTATCGGTCAAAAATTGTCGTTTACATGGTATCATAAATACAATGAAATAACATCATTCACAAATAAATACACTTTACATAAGAATTCGACAATCGTTACTTACATTCATATAAAAATATTATACCTTGTTATGACGATTTGCTGGAACACAACGAGGGGGCTCATTATGGAAGTCGTTATTGGACTTATTGTCATTTTGCTGGTTTTATTTAGTGTCGGCTACGTTATCAGAAGAAACATATACAAAGAAGTAGATCGTTTAGAAGCCTTGAAGATTGAGATTATGAACCGGTCGATTGTAGATGAACTTTCAAAAGTCAAAGAATTGAAAATGACAGGACAAGCAGAAGAATTATTTGAACGGTGGAGGAAGGAATGGGATGAGATTATTACTGCCCAGCTTCCTGAAGTGGAGGAGCTTCTGTTTGATGCAGAGGACTATGCGGATAAATACCGTTTTACTAAATCCAAAAAGGTTTTGGAACACATCGAAAAAACACTGAAGCTTGTTGATGAATCAATTGAAATCATCATATCTGAGATCAATGAGCTGATTACAAGCGAAGAAAAGAACAGCACAGAGATAGAGGACGTAAGGGCAAATGTGAAAAAAGCAAAAAAGAAGCTTCTTGCACACAGCCATACGTTTGGCAAAGCTCATGCAAAGCTTGATGAAATGCTTGGTGAGATTGTTGAATCTTTAAAACAATTTGAAGCAGAAACTGAGGCAGGCAACTATTTGGCTGCAAGAGAGATTCTGCTCGTTCAGAAAGAAGAGATTCTGATCCTGCTCTCTAAGATTGATGACATACCAAAACTTTTGGCAGAGTGTCACACCGTTATTCCGAATCAGCTTGCAGAGCTTGCTGAGGGCTATCAGGAAATGCTGGATAATGGCTTCCATTTAAAGCATATTCAGTTTGAAACAGAGCTTCTCAAAATGACGAAGCAGCTTGAAGAGCATATGGAGCTCCTAGCTGAAACTAATACAGCTGAAGTAAAAGAAAGCTTAGAAGAAATTCAGGAAGCAATTGACACATTCTATGATCTGCTGGAAAAAGAAGTTCTTGCCCATCATTATGTGCAAGCGGCAACAAGCAAGATTGATCAGCAGATTTCAGAGCTTCTCACTAAGCGTACAGAAACGCAGGAAGAAGCAGAACTTGTTAGACAGAGCTATCAGATTTCTGAAGCTGATTTGGATAAACAGAGAAAACTGGAAAAACAGATTAATTCTCTCTATAAGCAGTTCTCGCATATTCAAAATAACCTGCAGACAGAACCGCTTGCCCATTCTATTTTAAAAGAAGAGCTAGAAGAACTTGAGAAGCATATTGCTTCTGTCAAAACTGAGCATCAGGATTTCAGTAATCTGCTTCAGGCCCTCCGCAAGGAAGAACGCGAAGCAAGACAAGCATTGGCTGATGCAAGAAAGCAGCTTCACGACTCCAGCAGAAAAATCCAGAAAAGCAATGTGCCTGGACTGCCTGAGAGTCTTGCGCAGCTGCTTCAGGAAGCAAAGCAATCGATTTCTCATGTTTCACGCAAGCTTGAAGAGATTCCATTGGATATGATTGTGGTTAATTCAATGCTTGATGAGGCTGCAAAGAACATTGATACTTTCTCCAAACAGGCTGAGGAAATGATTGAACAAGTATATTTAGCTGAAAAAGTCATTCAATATGGCAATAAATACAGAAGAAGAAATGGAACAGTTGCTGATCAATTAAAAGAGGCCGAACTTCATTTCCGGAAATATGAATACAGCAAGTCGCTTGAAAAAGCAGCCGCAGCTCTCGAACAAGTTGAGCCAGGTTCACTTTCAAAGCTTCAGATCATTCTTGATGAAGACACAAAACCATCCTCATAAAAAAACTCCCGTACCAATTGGTACGGGAGTTTTTTTATCCATTTCTATTTTCTTCGCGAGCTTGCAAAGGCTGCACCGCTTTTCTGATTAGTCCGGGTGGAGGATATGATTAGCCCAATTACTCCGCCAATGATAGCAGGGACTAAAAATCCAATGCCGTAGTCGAATAACGGAATAGTGGATACCAGCCACTCGTCAATTGCGCCTGGGAGCAGACCTCCAGCTTTTAATCCATCAGCAATGCTTATGACTGTTGTCAGCATTAAACTGCCGATGTAAACTTCAGGTGCTCCTTTAAAATAACTATGAAGAAAAGAAAGAATGATCAGAACAATTGCAAGCGGATATAAAGCAATCAAAATTGGAACAGAAAAAGCAATCAGCTTCGTTAATCCCGCGTTTGCAACAATTGTACTGAATAAACAAATAACTGTAATGATCAGTTTATATGAAACACTTGGAAAGACCATTGAAAAGTACTTGCCGCACGCTGAAACCAAGCCAATACTTGTTGTCAGACAAGCGAATGTAATAGCGGTGCTTAAGATCACATTTCCCAGTGAACCAAATAGGATATTGACTGATTCAGACAAAACAGCACCGCCGTTATCAAAATAACCAATTTGGCTCACGCTCGTAGCCCCCAAATACGCGAGGGAAATATAAACAGCAGCAAGACCCGCAGCTGCAATTAATCCGCATCTGATACAAATTTTTGCAATGGCCGCACGGTCTGTTATCCCTCGTTCTTTAACAGCATTTATGACAACAATACTGAAAACTAATGCTGCAAGAGTATCCATTGTCAAATATCCTTCTAAAAATCCCTTGAAAAAGGCACCATCTGCATACTCTCCTTTAGGAGCCTGCATTTCTCCCATAGGTGTTATGAGCATCTTAACTGAGATTAGTGCAAGTACAATCAGTAAGATTGGGGTTAACAGTTTCCCGACTGTATCTACAATCTTCGCTGGATTGAGCGACAGCCAAAGCGTAATTCCAAAAAAGATAATAGTGAATATCATCAAAGGCAAACTGCTGTCTGCAGCTGCAGCGGGCAAGAAAGGTAATATACCTACTTCATATGTGACCGTTCCCGTTCTTGGAATGGCAAAGACAGGACCAATGGCTAGATATAAAACAAACGTAAATACTAAACCAAAAACGGGATGAACCCTGCCTGCCAGAGATTGAACATCACTGCCTGATACGCTAATCGCGACAACCCCAAGAAGCGGGAGTCCAACACCGGTAATCAGAAAACCGATGATCGCTTCCCACATGTTTACACCAGCCTGCTGGCCCAAACCGGGTGGAAAGATTAAATTACCTGCTCCGAAAAATAGGGCAAAGAGCATAAGTCCTATAGTTAAAGTTTCTTTTGGTGGCAATGATTTTGACATGAAAAATCCTCCTGAAGACTGAGTGTTAGGGAATGTATCCGTTTTCATCCTAACACATTATCTAAAAAATTTGTCGAAAAATAAGATATAATCAATTTTTATTATATTCAAAAAATTTAATATGTCAAATAGTCAAACATTTCTTTCTTATTTTCTGGTTTTATGTTATTATGATTGTTTGTTTCGTACACCATTACTCTTTTATTTAAATATATAGTCTCAGAACTCCTTGTTTTTTAATGTATTGGAGGATTGAATAGTTTGATTTATCTTGATAATAGTGCAACCACAAAACCATATGATGAAGTATTGCATGCTTTTGCACATGTTGCAACCCGTTATTTTGCGAATCCTTCCTCGCTGCACGGTCTCGGTGCAGAAGCAGAAAATCTATTGGCACAGGCAAGAAAACAAATGGCTGGCCTATTAGGAGCAGATGAACAAGAAATTATTTTCACATCCGGGGGCACTGAAGGAAATAATTTAGCCATAAAAGGCATGGCTCTTTCTTTAAAAAAGAAAGGGAACCATATTATCACTACACAAATTGAACATCCTTCTGTCATTGAAAGCTGCAGACAGCTGCAAAAGCTGTTTGACTTTGACGTAACGTATCTGCCTGTAAATGAAGAAGGAATAGTCGCCGTTGAAGATATTAAGAAAAACATAAGAAAAGAAACTATTTTAGTATCAATCATGCATGTAAATAATGAAACAGGATCGATTCAGCCAATAGAAGAAATCAGCATGCTGCTGCTTGATTTTCCGGACATTTATTTTCACGTTGATCATGTACAGGGCGCGGCTAAAGTTCCTCTCTTACTTAAAGGGATTGATTTATGTACGATATCGGGCCACAAATTCCATGCACTTAATGGCTGCGGAGTTTTGTATGCCCGAAAAGGAATGAAATTCGAGCCTCTTTTGTCGGGAGGGGCCCAGGAGAAGCAGGCCCGTTCAGGCACGGAGAGCATCGCTCTTGCGGTATCAATGGCAAAAGCATTAAGAATGTCCATGGATAAATATGAAGCTTGTATAGATAATTTGCAAAAGATGAAATCGAATCTGATCCGAAAGTTAAATAAAATAGAAGGTATTGTCGTAAACACATCTGCTTATAAGTCTGCACCCCATATTATTAATTTTTCCGCACCGGGTATTCAGGCAGAAGTGCTTTTACATATGCTTGAACAATCTGGAATCTTTGTCTCGACAACTTCTGCATGTTCGTCAAAAAGGAAAAAAAGCAGTACAGTACTGCTCGCTATGGGAAAAGGAGAAGCTGTCGCATCAAGTTCGATCCGAATCAGTCTTTCTTATGAAAATACAAATGAAGAGCTGGAAGAATTTATGGCTGCACTTAAGAAATCTCTTGAAAAATTAACGAAATTAACGAGGTAGTAAGATGAATTATGATCATATTTTAATTCGATATGGAGAAATTTCTACAAAAGGAAAAAACCGAAAACGGTTTGTCGATCAATTAAAAGAAAATATAAAACTGGTGCTGCATGAGTTCCCTGCCTTAGGCTACAGCAGCAACAGGGACCGTATGTATATCAGGCTTCACGGTGAAAATCACGAACCGATTCTTGAAAAACTGAAAAATGTTTTCGGCATACATTCTTTTAGTTTAGCTTTAAAAGCAAAGAATGAGCTTGAGGCAATTAAAAATGGAGCACTTGAGCTGATGTCTGAGCAATATAAACCTGGAGATACCTTTAAAATATCTGCAAAAAGAGCGGATAAATCATTTCCGCTGCTTACAAATGAAATTAATCACGCAATCGGCAGCCACATTCTGCAAAATTTTGAAGGCTTAACAGTGGATGTGCATGAGCCTGATATCGATTTAAGAGTTGAAGTCCGTGAGGAAGCTGCCTATTTGACTTGTAAAGATTATCAGGGAGCGGGCGGTCTTCCTGCAGGGGCAAGCGGAAAAGCGGTATTAATGCTCTCAGGAGGGATTGACAGTCCAGTTGCAGGTTTCTTTGCAATGAAACGCGGTATTGATGTTGAAGCGGTTCACTTCTTCAGTCCTCCATACACGAGTGAACGTGCCAAGCAAAAGGTGATTGACCTGGCAAGAAAGCTTACTTCTTTTAGCGGGAAAATCAAGCTTTATATTGTGCCGTTTACAGAAATACAGGAAACGATTCAAAAGCAAGTGCCTGAAAGCTATAACATGACATCTACACGGCGGATGATGCTTAAAATAGCTGACAGAATCCGCGAAAAACAGGGCGGGTTAGCTATAATCACCGGAGAAAGCCTTGGACAAGTTGCAAGCCAAACGTTAGAAAGCATGTTTGCTATAAATGAGGTGACGAGCACGCCGATTATCCGTCCGCTGATTACTTATGATAAAACGGATATTATAACTATAGCCAAGCAAATTGGAACACATGATACCTCCATTTTGCCTTACGAAGACTGCTGTACTATCTTTACACCAGCGTCGCCAACGACAAAACCAAAACTTGAAAAAGCACAAAGGTTCGAAAGTTTTCTGGATTTTGAATCGCTGATTGATAAAGCTGTTGAAGATACGGATGTAATCGTCATTTCGTCTGCTGAAGATAAAGAATTTAATAAGTTATTTTAGACCAGAAAAATTGTGAACAATTACCAAAATTAGTTTGAATGAAGCCATGTGTTTTTACACAATCTATACTCACAAGGAGGTGAAAACACATGGCAAACAACAATAGCTCAAACCAATTAGTAGTACCAGGTGCACAACAAGCGATCGACCAAATGAAATACGAAATCGCAACTGAGTTCGGAGTGAACTTAGGAGCTGAAACAACTTCTCGTGCTAACGGTTCTGTAGGTGGAGAGATCACTAAACGTTTAGTATCTTTCGCTCAACAAAACATGAGTGGTTTTTCAAAATAATTGAACTAAATAGATATGGCTACGAAGGGTGGGGATCATACCCCACTCTTTTCTATTCGCTTTTTTATGCTTGCGGAGCATTTTAAATAGAGGAGGTTTTTTATCATGACAAAGAATAATCGTCCAAATACCGAATTTGAAGGCGGACAGGAGCAGGACCAAAAGCTTCAGAAGTCTAAAAAGCAAGGCCGGAAAAGAAGAAATGAACCTAAAAACGCAGTTGAATCGAATGAGCAAAGCTAAAGCTAGAAAGCGCGGATGATGTTTCCGCGTTTTTTTAATGGAGCTGTTTAAACTAGGATTTCAATAAAATATAAGATATGTTGCAATAATATTCAAAAATGTTAAAAAATTATGTATAATTTACTGTGAGATAACAAGGGAGGGGTCAAAATGTTGAGAGATGAGCTAATTGCGCCAGAAAACTATAACCTAGTAGAAGAAGTAGAAAAGCATGCAAAAGATGCAGACCGGATCGCATTGAAGTGGGAGAATGAAAAAGGCGATAAAGAAGAGCTTACATACGGACAGCTTCTTGATAAAGCAAATAGAATTGGAAGCGCTTTATTAAATAAAGGTCTAATACAGGGAGACAAAATTCTTGTCATCATTCCCCGTTTTCCTGAAGCATATGCAGCATACTTAGGAGCATTAAAGGCTGGCTTTGTTGTCATCCCAAGCTCGGAAATGCTGCGCACAAAAGATCTTCAATATCGTGTGACCCACGGAGATGTGAAAGCCATCATCTCTTATACGGATTTCACAGAGGAATGCAAAGGAATAAATGAATTTGATTCCCTTCATAAATTTTCAATTGGAGGAAAAGCTGAAGGCTGGTACTCTCTTGAAGATGAAGCAGCTAAGGAATCAGGGGAGCTAAAGCTTGCGGAGACCAAAAGGGACAGTCATGCCTTTTTATCCTACACGTCAGGCACCACGGGCAATCCCAAAGGGGTCGTACATACACACGGCTGGGCTTTTGCTCATTTAAAAACAGCAGCTGCGAATTGGCTGAGCATTGAAGAAAATGATGTGGTATGGGCAACGGCAGGACCGGGCTGGCAAAAATGGATCTGGAGTCCTTTCTTATCGGTGCTTGGATCAGGTGCAACAGGACTTGTCTATAATGGGCGGTTTGAACCTAAGAAATATCTTCAGCTGCTGCAGGATTATAAAGTTAACGTATTATGCTGCACACCGACTGAATATCGTCTGATGGCTAAGGTAGACAATTTAAAAGACTACTCTCTTCCTTCTCTGCACAGTGCTGTTTCAGCTGGTGAGCCTTTAAACAGGGAAGTTATTGATACATTTAGAAATTACTTTAACATCGAAGTGCGTGATGGATACGGACAGACGGAAAATACCCTGCTTGTAGGTGTGATGAAGGGCATGGAAGTAAAGCCAGGCTCAATGGGCAAGCCTACTCCTGGAAATAAGGTCGAAATCATTGATGATGAAGGAAACATCTGCAAAGTTGGAGATGTAGGTGATATTGCGGTCCATGTTGATACACCAGCTTTATTTAAAGAGTATTATAAAGACGCCGAGCGAACGGCTATGCAATTTAGAGGCAGCTATTATATTACCGGGGATAGAGCAAGAACAGATGAAGACGGCTATTTCTGGTTTGAGGGAAGACGGGATGATATCATCATCAGTTCAGGATATACAATTGGACCGTTTGAGGTTGAAGACGCACTCGTCAAGCATCCTTTTGTAAAAGAGTGCGCTGTTGTCGCAAGTCCGGATGAGCTTCGCGGGAGCATCGTAAAAGCGTATGTTGTCCTGCAGGATGATGTGGATGAGAGCTCGCCGGAACTGATACCTGTATTACAGGATCATGTAAAAGAGCTGACAGCCCCTTATAAATACCCGCGTAAAATTGAATTTGTATCTGAATTGCCTAAAACGACCTCCGGCAAAATCAGAAGAATTGAATTAAGGCAGAAAGAGCTTGCAGAAGCATAATAGGTAAATAAACCAGATGGATGACTCTGTCTGGTTTTTCCATGTGCCGAGTGATAACATATATTGAAAAAGAAAGCTGGAGGAATGTCACCGTGGGCACGCTTTGGTTTGGCGGAACAATTTATACTTTAATAGAAGAAAACGATACGGTTGAAGCGGTCTATGTTGAAAATGGCCTTGTAGTTGCTGCCGGGGATGAGGAAAAGATCCGGGCTGATTACCCGTGCACGGATGAAATAAATCTTAAAGGCAGCATCATGATTCCAGGATTTACAGACAGCCATATGCATTTAATGGGTCATGGTGAAAAACTGATCCGTTTGGATTTTACTGGCATGACTTCATCTGATCAGGTCATTCAGAGTCTTCGCGAGAAGGCAGAAGGACTTGAGCCGGGAACGTGGATTGTTGGTGAAGGGTGGAATGAAAATCAGTTTGAAGATAAAAAAATTATTCATCGCAGAGAGCTTGATGAAGTAACTTGCACTCACCCTTTGATGCTTAAACGAATTTGCCATCATGCAGTCATCGTTAATACCAAAGCAATGGAACTTGCCGGAATAACACCTGCAACCCCGGACCCTGAAGGCGGAGTTATCGTAAAGGATCCTGACGGAAATCCTACAGGCTACTTGCTTGATCAGGCACAGGAACTTGTTTTTCAGGCGCAGCCTCAAGTGTCTGTTGCATACTTAAAAGAAGCATTGATGAAATCGATAGAGGATTGCCACAAAAAAGGTCTTGTAGGCGGACATACTGAAGATTTGGCCTATTATGGCAGTCTTGAAAATACTTTGCATGCTTATGATGAAGTCATGAATCATGAAAAAAAGAAATTCAGAGCTCATTTGCTTGTCCATCATTTAGTGGCAGATGAATTTATGCAAAAGGAAAGAAATCTAGGGCCATTTATTGAATTTGGGGCAATGAAGCTCTTTGCAGACGGTGCGCTTGGAGGCAGAACAGCTCTATTAAGCAGTCCTTACGAGGATGATCCTGATACAAACGGAGTAAGCATTCACTCTGATGAAAACCTGAAACGCCTGATTCAAACAGCAAGATCCTACGAAATGGAAGCAGCTATTCATACAATTGGCGATTTAGCTTTCGAAAAGGCTCTTGATGCCATTGAAGCATATCCTCCTGTGAAAAAGAATCAGCATGACCGGCTCATACATGCCCAAATCTTAAGAAGAGACTTAATTGAAAGAGCTAAAAAACTGCCGATCATTTTGGATATTCAGCCCAGGTTCGTCTCAAGTGATTTTCCATGGGTGATTGACAGAATTGGTGAGGATAGAATGAAGGATTGCTACGCTTGGAAAACGATGATATCAGAAGGATTAAAATGTGCAGGAGGTTCAGATGCCCCTATTGAGCCCATTGATCCTCTTCTCGGAATTTATTCAGCAGTTAAGAGAGAGAGTATTTACGATCATCAAGTATATATGCCTGAAGAGAAGCTTTCTGTGTATGAAGCAGTAGAGCTTTACACAAAAGGCAGTGCTTATGCCATCCATCACGAAAATGACCGCGGGTGTATTGCAAAGGGATATTCAGCTGACTTCACTGTGCTGAACCGGGATATTTTTAAAGAGGACGCACTGCTCGAAACAGAAGTGGTTATGACGGTTGTAGACAATACCATTGTATATAATAGAGAAAGACATGCAAATTAAGCTGCATGTCTTTCTCTATTCTTGACTGCTGGAACAGCTTTCAGTGATACTCAGTTCGGCCAATTTTCGAATCAAAAGAAAGCTGAACCTTGGCTAAATAAAGGCCATTTCTGCTGGGAAATTAGGATTTAGCAAGATCCTGAATAATAAAGGCGAATAGATAAAAAAACGTCGGCTAATAAATTCAATAAATCGGCTAAATTAAATCAAATTACCGTTAATAAAACTGGGATTTCCGCTAAATAAGCAGATTCCCCGAAAAAGTAAAACCCGGACTTTTTCGGGGATTCCTTAGCTTCCATGCCTGAGCTAAACAGTCGGTTCCGTTTTTCTAATTATAAAAACGTCCGCTTCACTTTTTCCCAGAATGAATTATCTTTTAGTTTTACCGTTTTAATAATGGAGTGACTTAGTGACAGATCAATTTTTTCGACGTGGCGGATGCTTAGTGCGTCATTATCCATGCCGATTACGGGATGGTCATTACCATCCTGGACAATTTTCAGAGTCAATTTTCTGTCTGCGCTTAAGATGAATGGAGATCCGAGTGTTCGATATTTATTGTTATTAAGTGACGCAAGCTCACTTACTTGAAGACATGGAAGGAGCGGATCGACTACAGCACCCTGTACAGATTTATTGTAGGCGGTGCTACCTGTAGGCGTGGAAATAATCATGCCGTCTCCTCTGAATGTTTCAAAATGAAGGTCGTCAATGAAAACATCTATGACAAATGTTTTGATAATGCCAGAGCGGATGGAGCATTCATTCAGACACTGAAAGGTCGTGTGGCCGTCAATTGTAACATCGAGAATCGGATAGCGTCTTACTTCGATTTGCGCTTCTTTCATTGCTTCAATGATTTTATCTGTTTCTTCAACTTTAAAGTCACAGTATAGGCTTACCGTTCCTTTAACAGAAATACCTACATACAGACAGTCATCTCTGAAATTCGTTTTTCTTACAGCCTGAAGGAACGTGCCGTCACCGCCTATGCTTACGATAATATTTGCCTGCTTTGAATCAGGTACAACGTTAAATCCCTGTTCTTCAGCAAGAGAGGTAAGCCCTTTCACTTTTTGTACTAGTTCGTCCTCTTTTTTGTAATAAAAATAAACGTTGCGGCGATTATCTGTCATGTTAGTCCTCCTTAATGTTGGAAAAGTTACACAATCTTAGCAAATGGTGTTACAATACTTTATGGTGTTTAGTTTACCATTTTTAACATAAATATTGAAAGAATTGCACGTTTTTTTATGATCGCTTTTCGTAAAAAAAGGTTGTTTTCAAGAGCTTAAGATAAGTCCGCAAAAGGGAACAAAATTTTATGTGAAAAAAACAACAATAAAATGCGAAAACAGTTATGTCTTGCGAAAATCAGGGAGGAATCATCATGAATGGAAAACGATGGGGGGCCCTTGTCATTGCTGCTGTCCTGTTTGGTATTTCAATAGTAGTCAGCTTAACCAATATGGCTTTGGCAAACAGCAATGCTTTTACAAATGCCCTAACTGCAAATGAAGAGTTTACAGAAACGGTTTTGGAACCTGGAAATGAATCTAAAAAAATTGTTGTCCTTGAAGTGAACGGAGTGATTCAGGATACAGGCGAAAATGTCACTTCATTTTTTGAAACTGCAGGTTATCAGCATCAGCAATTTTTAGATATGATTGATGCTGCTGCGAAAGATAAAAGTGTTCGCGGCATTATGCTGAAAGTGAATTCTCCGGGTGGAGGAGTCGTTGAAAGTGCAGAAATACATAAGCATTTAATCGAGGCAAAAGAAAAACATAAGAAAAGTATCTATGTTTCTATGGGTACCACTGCTGCTTCTGGAGGATATTATATCTCAGCTCCAGCTGATAAAATCTATGCGGCGCCTGATACATTGACGGGCTCATTAGGAGTTATTATGCAGGGCATTAACTACAGCGGTCTGGCAGAGAAGTACGGCGTAAAATTTGAAACGGTGAAAAGCGGAGAGTTTAAAGACATTATGTCTCCTGCACGTGAAATGACGCCTGAAGACAGAGAAATTCTGCAGGCGATGGTTGATAATGCATATCGGGGCTTTGTTGATGTGATCGCCGACGGGCGCGGCTTGTCTGACGGGGAAGTGCGCAAACTTGCTGATGGCCGAATTTATGATGGACGTCAGGCTAAGGAATTAAACTTAATTGATGAACTGGGTTTTTCCGATGATGCACTTAAAGGTATGAAAAAAGATCTCAAGTTAGAGGGTGCTCACGTTATTGAATATGAAACTAGTGCAGGCCTCGATTCATTGCTTGCGCTTGGCGCCAATAAAGTGTTCAGCGAGGAATTTGAGCTGATGGGATTATACCGCTTTTTCTCACAATCTAATTCACCGCGGATGATGTACCTTTATTCAGAATAAGAGGAGGATTTGCAAATGGATGCTACGTATGAAGAAGGACATAACCATGAGCAGCCTCTTCAGAGAATAGAAGAAAGCCATCCAGTAATGAATATTCATTACGCAGGCTTTTGGCTCCGGTTTTGGGCATATTTAATTGATTTAATTGTCATTGGAAGCGTAAATCGCATCGTCTTTCATCCGTTGTTTACTTGGCTTGAGGTGCCCACATCAGACAATTTCATTTTCTCCCCCATCCAAATTTGTACGGCTGTCTCTTTCTACTTGTACTTTGTCTTGATGACAAAGTATTTGGGGCAGACATTGGGGAAAATGGTTTTTGGGCTTAAGGTTATATCTCTTAAGCAAGAAAAGCTGTCGTGGAGTACCATATTTTTCAGAGAGCTGATCGGACGTTTCATTTCGAAATTCACATGGATCGGATATGCTGTCACTGCCTTTACGCCTAAAAAGCAGGGAGTACATGATCTCTTTGCAGATACAGCTGTTATAACGGAATATATGAAAAAACATGAACCTGCTGCCGATTAACGGCTGCAGGTTTATTTTTTTTTAGGAGGGTGATAATGAAAGATTGAAAGGTTGTGAATGAAGGTGTTATGGATCTGGATTATTGCATGTGCACTTTTTTTGTTCTTTCTTTTCCTTACTATGAAAATAACGGTTATTTTCGATTTAAAACATGTAGGTGACGATGATGAAATAAAGGTCAAGCTGAAAGCTTTATTCGGGCTGCTGAAATATACTATTAAAATCCCTCTAATAAAAGTAGACCCCAATGGACCAAATCTCATTTTAAAGGAAGAGAAAAAAATGGGTAAGGCGGGCAAGCCGAAAGAAAAAGATGAAAAAATCTCTCCTGATGATTTTTTGACGAGTATAAAAGATGTTAAAGAACTGACTGAGCATATTGTTCATTTACATGTTATTATCCGAAAATTTTTACAGCATGTGAAAATTGTTAAATTTGAATGGCGCTCTCAGTTAGGGACCGGAGATGCTGCGACTACAGGTATGCTTATTGGCCCGGGCTGGACAATAAAAGGAGCAGCGGTAGCGGTTATCAGTGGATATATGAAACTGAAAAGCCAGCCAATTATATCAATTGAGCCAAATTTTTATCAAAAGAGTTCAAAAACAATCCTTTCATGTATGCTTCACTTTCGAACCGGGCATGCTATGGTAGCGGGATTACGCTTGCTCAAATATTGGAGAGGCGGACGTCCAACCTTTATTAATCAGCAACTTTCTTTTCTTTCTAAAGAAAAGAAAAATAAACCAGCTTAGAGGAGGCTACTTATCATGAGTGATCATCCGATTCAAGGACTTATGAAAACAGCTATGGAAAACCTGAAACAAATGATTGATGTAAACACTATCATTGGTGATCCTGTAGAAACACCTGATGGCAGCGTCATTTTAACCGTTTCAAAGGTTGGCTTTGGTTTTGCTGCTGGCGGAAGTGAATTTAACGCCTCAGGCAGCGAGGAAAAAAATCATTCTGGAACAGGAACAGGCGGGTCAGCAGGCGGTCATAAATTACCTTTTGGCGGAGGCAGCGGCGGCGGTGTTTCCATTACTCCGATTGCATTTTTAATTGTTGGCACAAATGGCGTAAAGATGCTGCATTTAGATGAAAGCACGCATTTATACGAAAAAATTCTGGATACTGCTCCTCAGGCGGTAGAGAAAATTCAGGGGATTTTCAAAAAAAATCGCAGTGATCAAAATCAATCAAGTGCTCAGCAGCAGCAAAAAGAAGATTTTAATATTTAATAACAGGTGCCTGTCATTTAATTGACTGGCACTTTTTAATGAAATCCGCGTCATATGTTTGATGATTAAAGGTTTATTTCCCGTATAATAATTTAAATATTTTGTAAATAGACAGGCGTAAACATTGCAAACGCGCTTTATTCAAGCTATATTAACACTGTACATACTTAATGGGGAGGAGTTTTTTTATGGCATCTATTACATTTAAACAAAATCCGGTAACGCTTATTGGCAATGAGGTAAAGGTTGGGGACACGGCTCCAAATTTCACTGTGCTTGCAAATGATATGTCTGAAGTTTCATTATCTGATTCTAAAGGTCAAGTCCGAATTCTATCTGTTGTACCTTCTATTGATACGGGTGTATGTGATGCACAAACACGCCGTTTTAATGAAGAAGCAGCTAAATTGGATAATTTAAAAGTATTAACTGTCAGTGTAGATCTTCCTTTTGCTCAAAAGCGCTGGTGTGCAGCTAATGGCATTGAAAATGTCCAAACGGTTTCTGATCACCGCGATCTGTCTTTTGGCGAAGCATACGGTGTACATATCCAGGAATTAAGACTGCTGGCACGTGCTGTATTTGTAGTTGACAGCAATGATAAAGTGACATACGTTGAATACGTAAGTGAAGCAACAGATCATCCTGATTACGATGCTGCAATTGAGGCTGCTAAAGCTGCAAACTGATAATTGCCAAAAAGAACCTCATGGCCCCGGGGCACTGAGGTTCTTTTTGTTTGCAAAAAAAGCAGGACATGGTGTTTGCTGCTTGAAATATATAATACCGATCAGTAGAATGGGGGATACGAACATTGAAGGAGGAAACGACCATGCAAGCCGTTTCGAAAGTAGAGAAGCTGTTTAGTTTGATGAATGAATCAGCTGAATTAATTTCAAAAGAATTAAATTGTACATATATAGAGGCAGTTGCCGAAACTGGAGAGAATTTATTTCAAAATGAAGTACTTCAGGAGGAAATGAGCGAAATCGCCAAAAAGAACCTTGCAAAGAAATATGAGCAATTAAATATCCGTTCATATGAAAAAGAAGAAATCCGCAAAGCGTTCCAGCTCGTTATCTTAAAAGGGCTGAAAGAAGGCGCTCATGCCAATCACCAAATGACTCCTGATACGGTTGGCTTGTTCACCGGATATCTAGTTAATAAATTTGCTTCAGATCAAAAGGAAATCTCCCTCCTCGATCCAGCTGTGGGGACTGGGAATTTATTAACAACTGTTCTAAATCACTTGAAACAAGAGCAAACAGAAAATTTTGGCGTAGAAGTAGATGACCTTCTTATAAAGCTTGCTTTTTTAAATGCAAATCTTGGAGAGCACTCCGTTCAGTTTTACAATCAGGATTCTCTGGAACCACTCTATGTTGATCCTGTTGATTATGTCATTTGTGATTTGCCGATCGGCTATTATCCGAATGATGTTGGTGCAGATAAATTTGAACTCAAGGCTGACAGCGGCCACTCTTATTCCCACCATCTCTTTATTGAGCAAAGCATTAAGTACACAAAAGCAGGAGGATATCTTTTCTTTATCGTGCCAAATCATTTATTTGAATCAAAAGAAGCACCAAAGCTAAAGGAATACTTAAAAGAGCATGTCATAGTACAAGGCCTTCTTCAGTTGCCAGAGTCTTTGTTCAAAGATAAACAGCATGCTAAAAGCATTTTTATCCTTCAGAAAAAGGGAGAAGGCGTCACTGCTCCTAAACACGCAATGCTTGCCGAACTTCCGAAGTTTTCAGATAAAGCAGGCATGCAGTCCATTATGAAACAGCTGGACAGCTGGTTTGCAGAAAATAAAAAGTGAGTTTAGGATGAAAAATTAAATTTACTGCTTCAATCAGCTTGGAAAAAAACGGGAAGACAGCAGATGTCTCCCCGTTTTTTTGCTTAGATGAGCACTTGTCTCAGATGTAAAAAAAGAATGATTGGACACATTTTAAAACTCTGCCTTTGTATTAATTTTAAATGACCTGAAAGGTTCATTTTCCTTTGAAATATCTGAATAAAATGAATATATCCTGCAAACGATTGCAAGCTGGAAATGTACTTGAAATGTCTGACATGCAATGTTTAAATGAGAAAGTCAGATAATATTCTGGTTCATTTGTAAAGAATAAGGAAGAGAACAATTTCTTATTAAATATGCAAAGTGCTTTATATAAAAAGGAGCGGTAAACATAATGGCAAAAGTAATTGCAATTAATGCAGGGAGCTCTTCTTTGAAGTTCCAATTATTCGAAATGCCGGCTGAGGACGTTTTAACGGCTGGTCTTGTAGAACGAATCGGTTTAGATCAAGCCGTATTTACGATTTCAGTAAACGGGGAAAAAATAACAGAGACAACAGATATTCCAGATCATGCTGTTGCTGTTAAAATCCTGCTTTCTAAATTAACAGAGCTTGGAATAATCGGTTCGTTGGATGAAATTGAAGGAATTGGCCACCGTGTTGTTCACGGCGGAGAAAAATTCGATGATTCCGTACTTATTACTCCTGAAACATTGAAAGAAATTGAAGAGCTATCAGAACTTGCTCCTCTTCATAATCCGGCTAACGTTGTCGGTATCAAAGCATTTAAAGAGGTTCTTCCAAACGTGCCTGCTGTAGCTGTTTTTGATACAGCTTTTCATCAGACAATGCCGGAACAATCTTTCTTATACAGCCTTCCATACGAGTATTATGAGAAATTCGGCATTCGTAAATACGGTTTCCACGGAACATCTCATAAGTACGTTTCAGAAAGAGCAGCTGAATTATTAGGCCGTCCGATTGAACAGCTTCGTCTTATTTCCTGTCATTTAGGGAACGGTGCAAGTATTGCTGCGATTGAAGGCGGAAAATCCATTGATACATCAATGGGCTTTACCCCGCTTGCTGGTGTAGCGATGGGAACTCGTTCAGGGAATATCGATCCTGCTTTAATTCCATTCATTATGGAGAAAACAGGTCATTCTGCTATTGAAGTATTGGACATTTTAAACAAAAAAAGCGGTCTGCTTGGAATTTCAGGATTATCATCCGACCTGCGCGACATTACAAAAGCTGCAGAAGGGGGAAATGATCGTGCAAGAACTTCATTAGAAGTATTTGCAAGCAGAATCCACAAATATATCGGTTCCTATGCAGCGCGCATGTCAGGTGTAGATGCTATCATCTTCACTGCTGGAATCGGGGAAAACAGCATCGATATTCGCGAACGTGTACTTCGCGGATTAGAATTCATGGGTGTATACTGGGATCCTGCACTTAATCAGGTTCGCGGCGAAGAGGCGTTCGTAAGCTATCCTCATTCACCAGTAAAAGTCATCATTATTCCAACAAATGAGGAAGTTATGATTGCGCGTGATGTTGAACGCATTGCTAAATAAAATGGAATGATAGAAAGGCAGTCATCATTGATGGCTGTCTTTTTTGAATTCTTCCTTATATGCAAACTAAATGCATTAGTGGAAATGCCATGTTTTTGGCACACTAATAAAAAAATGCATGAAAGGAAGGAGCAATCTGTTTGGAATACGCCTGGCTCTCACTTGTTCCGTTTTTAATTGTTATTGCACTATCTATATGGCTGAAAGAAATTTTGCCCGGACTCGTACTTGGTCTGCTTGCAGGTTCTTTTATTGTAAAGGCAGAACTTTTAGGAGGTCTGCAGCAAGTACTGAATTATGTTCTCGAAACGCTGGCGGATGATACAAATATGAAAATTATTGTTTTTTTGTATTTATTTGGCGGGTTAGTCGGAATGATGAAAATTTCCGGAGGAATTAAAGGGTTCTCAGAGTGGGTCGGAAAGAAAGTAAAGTCAGAACGGGGGCTGTTAAGCATTATTTGGCTGTCTTTGCCCTTTACCTTCATGATGCCGATGTTTCGGATTATGATGATCGGGCCAGTCATTAAGTCACTTATGGAAAAAACCGAACTGTCAAAACAAAAAGTTGGTTTTACAATGGATGTTTCAACTGCTTCTACAATTGTTTTATTGCCCGCAGGCACTGCATTTACTGGTTTTATGCTTTCATTGGTAGAGAGCGGAATTGAAAGAAATCACCTGGACCTCTATCCCTATCAAATTTACCTCTCAAGCATACCTTTTAATTTCTTTGCAATTGTCATGCTTTTTCTTGGACTGATCAGCACGTTCAGAAAATCTAAAAAACAGAGCAGGGCAAAAAAACAAAAGGCAGCGGCAGAAGAGCACCCCTATCATGGAATAGGGCTTAAGCAAGAGCTGGAAGAAGTAAAAGCTCAACCCTGGCATTTAATAGTCCCTTTATTTTTTCTTCTTGGACTATCAATGTTTCTGCTTTGGCAGGATGGCACTGAAAAGGGCGGAAATACAGTTTTTCAATCTTTTGCAAAAGCGGATGCAACCTTCGTTATGCTGCTTGCTGTCTTCTTGACATTGGTGATTACCTTTTTGTTTTACAGCATACGCCGAGTCCCGCTGAAAGAAACACTCTATCATTTTTATGACGGCGGCAATCAGATGATGCAAGCAATTATCCTTCTTATTTTAGTATGGGCCCTTTCCCTTTCAGCCGAGGATATTGGCTTTTCTGATTTCATCAGTTTGACGCTTGGGAACGTTCTGCCTGCTTCCTTAGTGCCGGCCATTATCTTTTTGCTTGGCTCTGCTGTCGGTTATTTTATCGGATCTTCATGGGGGACGTGGGGATTATTTATGCCGCTTGGGATGACACTTGCGGTCGCTTCAGGTGCTTCCATACCGCTTACAGTGGGCGCGGTATTTGCAAGCGGGGCATTTGGCGCCATGACCTCACCGCTCGGAGATACTACCATTACTACAGCATCAATCCTCGAGATGCCTGTTGTAGAGTATGCCCGCTATAAATTGACTTTTACCGCAGTCGGCTGTGCAGCTGCAGCCATATTATATGTTGCCGCAGGTCTTTTATTAAATTGATTCGAGCTGAAAAGCAGCATGTGATCATCAATGAAACTAAATGATCCAATATGATATAATTAAATAAATAATGGAGATGTCTGGAAACGGGAGGAAGGAAAATGACGCTATCAAATCGGGAAAGTCAGTTGCTTGCAGAAATACAAGTGTGGGAACAGCGCTTGAGGGAGGATCTTCGCTCAGATTTTGGCCGCACGTATGACAAGTGGCTAAACCGAAAGCTTAACGGCATTCCAGAGCCGATCAAACGGAAATTCTTCGATAAGCTTGACGATATCCTCTTTCATTTGCATTCTTTCATTCAAAACTCACATGTGCAGCATGATGCAAGACAGCAGCTGCTCATGACAGCAAAAACATTTGATGAAGACATTCATCACATTTATGATTTAAAAAAACTCAGTGTAGATCAGCTGCATTACATATCAGATTTACAATTGTCCAAGCATCGTCTATATTCATTCGTTCAAGGCGGTTTAGCAGGGACAGGGGGATTCCTATTAATGGGAATTGATCTTCCAGCTCAAATGCTGTTAAACCTGCGTGCAGTACAAATGACAGCTCTAAGCTACGGCTATGAAGTGAATTCTCCTTTTGAAATGATGACATCTTTAAAAGTTTATCATGCTGCACTTCTTCCCAAGCATCTGCGCTATAAGCAATGGGTTGATCTGACAGATGACCTGAATAACAAAGAGGAAAATCCGTTTTTTTATGAGGGAGAAGACAAGCTTGCCAATCAGGCGAGCATTGATCATTTACTTAAACAGCTTTTAAAAGTATCAGCTATATCCATGCTGCGAAAAAAGATGATTGGCGGTATTCCATTGATAGGTATGGCTATTGGGGCTGGAATCAATTACCAGCTGACAAGGCAAATTACAGATTTTGCCCATCAATATTACCGCTACAGGCTGCTGCTTGAAAAAAAGGAGGCCGATTATGAGTTCAATTGAACATAAATTGCAGGCACCTTCAAAGGTATATTGCAAAATTATAACGGTCAGCGATACTAGAACGGCAAATACGGATAAAAGCGGTCAGCTAATCTCGGCACTTATTAAAAAAGCAGGTCATGAGGTTGTTCAATATGAAATCATTCCTGATGAAGAAACGTTAATTAAAAGCGCTGTTAACAGCGGGTGCAAATCGAGTGAGGTTGACGTGATCCTCCTAAATGGAGGCACTGGAATTGCAAAAAGAGACGTAACAATTGAAGCAGTTCAGAGCTTGCTTGAAAAAGAGATTCCAGGCTTTGGAGAGCTGTTCAGAATGCTGAGCTACCAGGAGGACATTGGATCATCAGCCATCCTGAGCAGAGCTATAAGCGGCGTTTCAGATGATACAGTTATCTTCTCTATGCCAGGTTCTGCGGGTGCTGTTAAACTGGCAATGGAAAAGCTGATCATACCGGAATTGGGACATGTTGTAAGAGAAGTTAATAAAGATCTGAAATAATCATAAAAAAACATCACCGTCTCAGGTGATGTTTTTTTATGCATATTATCTTATTTCTATACTTTAATAATGCACACGTTCTGATACATGCTGATGAAGTCTGAACCACAGCCATAAATCATTGATAATAGATGCGTGCTCGGATATTTCGGCGTTAAGCCTGCAGGATTTTGAAAAATCCTCTTCATTGTTCAATTCATCCTGTTTCGCGTTAATCTGTTCTTCTATTTTTGCGATTTGGTCCGGTATGCTTCCCCGTATTTTTTCCCATTGCATCAGGATTGCTTCCTGTTCAAGGGGGTGAATCTTTTCCCACTCCATTTCGAGGTTTGGATAATAGATTCCAAGCCGCTCGCTAAAACGAAAATGTTTCATTGTCATTCCCCCGTGCGTAAGCTTTCCTTTATTCTACATGACACGTGCATAAAATTCACGATTATTTCATAAAAAGTTTTGAGAAACCTATTGAAAAACTATGAATAACTTGTTAAAGTAGTATTTATCAAATGAATATATATAAATCAAAATTAATATTTATACATCCGAGAGGGGAAATTAAGTTGAATATAAATAAAAAAGTAGTATTGGCTTATTCAGGCGGTTTAGATACATCAGTAGCAATCAAGTGGCTTCAGGATCAAGGGTATGAAGTGATTGCATGCTGTTTGGATGTCGGTGAAGGAAAAGACCTTGCATTTATTCAAAGCAAAGCTCTGCAGGTCGGAGCTTCTAAATCATACGTAATTGATGCTAAAACAGAATTTGCTGATGAATTTGCATTGGTTGCTCTTCAATCACATGCTTTATATGAAGGCAAATACCCGCTTATATCTGCCCTGTCACGTCCGTTGATAGCTAAAAAGCTTGTAGAGGTTGCTGAGCAGGAGAATGCCATCGCAGTTGCGCACGGCTGTACAGGCAAAGGCAATGATCAGGTTCGGTTTGAAGTATCTATTAAAGCTTTGAACCCTGACCTTGAAGTGCTTGCTCCAGTCCGCGAGTGGAGCTGGTCGCGTGAGGAAGAAATTCAATATGCACAGGAAAATAATATTCCGATTCCAATTAATCTAGGAAGTCCGTTTTCAATTGATCAGAACTTATGGGGCAGAAGCAATGAGTGCGGAGTTCTTGAAGATCCATGGGCAGCTCCTCCCGAAGAAGCATATGACCTGACAAATTCGATTGAGAATACACCTGATACACCTGACATGGTGGAAATCGAATTTGAACAGGGTGTGCCGGTTTCATTAAATGGTGCGTCTTATCCACTGTCAGAGTTAATTCTTCATTTAAATGCACTTGCAGGAAAGCATGGAGTCGGAAGAATTGATCATGTAGAAAACCGCCTTGTTGGGATTAAATCGCGTGAAGTATATGAATGTCCGGCTGCAATTACACTGCTTAAAGCTCATAAAGAATTAGAAGATCTGACTCTTGTAAAAGAAGTGGCACACTTTAAACCTGTTATTGAAATGAAGCTTACAGAGCTCATTTATAACGGTTTATGGTTTTCGCCCCTCAAGGATGCCCTGCTTGGTTTCCTGAAAGAGACACAAACATATGTAACAGGAACGGTTCGGGTAAAACTCTTTAAAGGTCATGCCATTGTTGAAGGAAGAAAATCTGCATACTCTCTTTATGATGAAAAGCTTGCAACATATACAACTGATGATTCGTTTGACCATCAGGCAGCAGTCGGTTTCATCTCTCTTTATGGACTTCCTACCAAAGTCAGCAGCATGGTACAGGGAAAAAAGAAGGTGAACGTATGAAAAAACTGTGGGGTGGCCGCTTTCAAAAAACACCTGAAAAATGGGTGGATGAATTTGGAGCTTCCATTTCATTCGATAAAGAACTCGTTCTAGAAGATCTTCAGGGAAGTCTTGCGCACGTTCATATGCTCGGACAATGCGGGATCATCGAACCTGCTGAAGCAGAGCAAATAAAGACAGGACTTCTACTCTTAAAAGAAAAGGCAGAAAACGGAGAACTCCAGTTTTCTGTTGATTATGAAGACATACATTTAAATATTGAAAAGCTGCTCATTGATGAAATCGGCCCTGTCGGAGGGAAACTGCATACCGGCAGAAGCCGAAACGATCAAGTTGCTACCGACATGCACCTTTATTTGAAAAATCATGTAAAGGAAATTACTCAGCTGATTAATGAATTTCAACAAACGCTTTTAGAAAAGGCAAAAGAAAATGTAGAAACGATTTTACCGGGATATACTCATCTTCAGCGTGCACAGCCGATCTCGTTTGCTCATCACCTCTTAGCCTATTTCTGGATGCTTGAGCGGGATAAACAGCGCTTTGATGAATCCTTAAAGCGAATAAATATTTCGCCTCTCGGCTGCGGGGCGCTTGCAGGGACAACGTTTCCGATTGATCGTTACTTAACTGCTGAACTGCTTGAGTTCGAAGGGATTTATGAAAACAGCCTTGACGGAGTAAGCGACCGCGATTTTATCATTGAATTTCTAAGCAACAGTTCCCTGATGATGATGCACTTATCTCGCTTATGCGAAGAACTGATTTTATGGTGCAGCCAGGAATTTCAGTTTGTAGAGCTTGATGATACTTACGCAACGGGAAGCTCAATGATGCCGCAGAAGAAAAACCCGGATATGGCTGAATTAATCCGCGGTAAAACGGGACGGGTTTATGGCCATTTGTTTGCTTTGCTGACGACCTTAAAAGGATTGCCGCTCGCATATAACAAGGATATGCAGGAGGATAAAGAGGGAATGTTTGATACAGTCCGCACAGTAGAAGGAAGTCTGCAAATATTTATTGGCATGATCGGAACGCTGAAAGTGAAAAAAGAGAAAATGAAGAAAGCTACAACAGAAGACTTTTCAAATGCGACGGAGCTTGCTGATTATCTTGCGAAAAAAGGCATGCCTTTCAGAGAAGCACACGAAGTAGTTGGGAAACTTGTTTATACTTGCATTGAAAAAGGCATTTATTTGAAAGATCTTTCACTACAAGAATATCAGGATGCATCTTCTTTATTTTCTTCAGATATATTTGAAACAATCGATCCATATACTGCTGTTGCAAAAAGAATCAGTGATGGCGGTACCGGTTTTTCAAAGGTTAATGAAGCGATAGCTAAAGCTGAAAATGCATTACTGTGAAATTTGAAGTTTTTACCATCGTAAACAGGTCCATTTTCACAAACGATAGTATAGACACACTATCTGAATACGAGGAGCTGATATCGATGGGAAAAGAAAAAGATCCGAAAAATCAATCTGCCTATTTTGATTATGAAGGTGAAAATGAAACATCACAGCTGATTACAGACGCTTATTCAAGCGGGGTAGTTGAGCAGCAATACGAGCAAAATTTCCTTCAGGAAAATCTTCAGCCAAGAGAAGAAGAAACAGAATAGTGAAACTGTATAAAAACAAGAAAAAGTCATCAATCATGATGACTTTTTTTGTTTGTATTAGGATCCAGTAGAACATGCAAGAGGAAACCTGTGCTGTTTTTAAATAATTTTTAACTAATTCTGCGACGATAACAGCAGATAATGGAATAATCATGGATCCCATCAAAGAAATGAAATAAGAAGCTTTAGTGACAAATGCAGGTAATGTGCTCAAGCATACGGCACCAATCCCGAACAAAGCTGCACTTTTCAGCCTTCCAAGTGATGGGAATATATTCAGCAGGCTGAAGGCGCCTGTATTAGCATTGTTCAAATTAATGGAAAACATGGATATAAGTGAACAACGTAAAATAACCATCACGATTGGGATGGGATCGGTTAAAGAGCTTGCTGATATGAATGGATTCAGCTGGTTATAATAAAGGGCACTATAAGCACCAAAGCATGCTGACAGGAAAATTCCCAAAAAATTGCCGGTGTATAAGCCGAAAAAAGCCATGCTTAGGAGATTTTACGTATCTCCCCATATCAGCTGAAGCACTGATACCTTAAATATACTGATCAAAAACAAGGCTTGCATAAAGAGCCATTGTCAAAAATGCAGAATTTGTTTCTGCGGGCATATCAAATGCTGAAGGCGCTGCAGACCTTGTAGTAAAATACAAGTAGAGAATAAATCCTTATCCAGCAAGCAAAAAAGGCAGAAAAGATCTTGTGATTTTCTTTACAGCATCGAAGCCTGCAGCGGCAATTGCCGCCATGCCTGTACCGAGCAGCATAGCAAGGGAGCGAATCAGGTTCAGCCTGAAAGCAGCAATCATCATGGTACCTCCTATTGTTTGAAGGCAGAACAATACAGTGATGTAATGATTCACACCGGTGAAGAGAAAAAGCGCGCTCCTTTTATTCCATAAAAGATCTTATCGCATATTGTGCAGGAATTCCGTGAACTGAGCCAGAAGACGATAAACGGGCGGTTCCGCTTTTCGTTATGTCCAGCTCCTCGGCCAGAACAAATTCCCCCAAAAAGTCAAACCCGGACTTTTCGGGTGAATTCTTATCTGTCTGTCGGAGCTAAACGGGCAGTTCCGCTTTTCGTAATGTCCAGCTCCACCGCCCAGCTCCTCGGCCAGAACAAATTCCCCCAAAAAGTCAAACCCGGACTTTTCGGGCGAATTCTTATCTGTCTGTCGGAGCTAAACGGGCGGTTCCGCTTTTCGTTATTGTAAGATCCTTTTCATTTCACTACAATGAAAAAGATAAAAAGTTTAATATATCCCGGTGCACCGAGGAGGATTTTAACGTTGAGACATGCCATCATAACAGCTGGTTCAAAAGGTTTAGGAAGAAAAGTGACGGAGCTGTTCCTGAATAAAGGCTACTCAGTCACAATTAATTACCGCAGTGATGAATCTGCCGCTGCGCAGCTAAAGAAACAATATGCACATCTTGAAGACCGCATGCTCTTTATTAAAGGGGACGTAACAAAAAAGGAAGACCTGCTTTATTTAGTTGATGAGGCATTCAAAAAGTTTGGCCGCATCGACTGTTTAATAAATAATGCCGGCCCTTACATATTTGAAAGAAAAAAACTGGCTGATTATCTGGATGAGGAATGGCATGAAATGATAGACGGCAATTTGACTGCTGTCTTTCATCTACTGAAAAAAGTGATTCCCATTATGCGAAAACAGCAATACGGGCGCATTATCACCTACGGATTTCAAGGAGCTGATTCATCATCCGGCTGGCTCCATCGTTCAGCCTTCAGCGCAGCAAAAACCGGGCTTGCTTCTCTAACAAAAACCATTGCCATTGAAGAAGCAGAATACGGCATTACAGCAAATATGATCTGTCCTGGAAATATCACAGGAGAGATGAAAGAAGCGACTATTTCTCAGGCAAGAGAGATACGAGATCCGGAGACGCCGATTGGCAGATCCGGAACGGGAGAAGATATTGGAAGACTGATTGCGTTTTTATGCAGTGAAAATTCAGATATGATTACAGGAGCCGTCATTGAGGCTACCGGAGCTGTAAATGTATTGAACCGAAGACCATAATGATTACCTCTATTTAGCTGGGCTTTTTTTAAAAGATTGAGAAATCTATTTAAGAAAAACACACATTTCCTAGAATACATTTCCAATTTATATAAGTTTCCATATGATAAATTAAGGAAATACTAAAACAGTACCGGAATGAATTGGAAATGATACAGGAGGAAAAACGATGAAAATCGGCATACCTAAAGAAATTAAAAATAATGAGAACCGTGTGGCAATGACCCCTGCTGGCGTCATCCCCCTTATTCAGGCGGGTCATGAGGTTTATATTGAGCAAAACGCAGGGGAAGGATCTGGTTTTCCTGATCATCAGTATATTGAAGCAGGTGCAAGAATTGTAGCTTCACCAGAAGAAGCATGGGCGATGGACATGGTTATGAAGGTGAAGGAGCCCCTTCCCTCTGAATACCAGCATTTTCGTGAGGGCTTAATTTTATTCACCTATCTGCATCTTGCTGCTGAATCAGATCTTACACGTGCACTGATTGACCGGAAGGTAGTTGGAATAGCATATGAAACCGTTCAGCTTCCAAACCGATCACTGCCTCTATTAACACCGATGAGTGAAGTGGCAGGAAGAATGGCCTCGCAAATTGGAGCCCAATTTTTAGAAAAGCCAAAAGGCGGAATGGGTATTTTATTGTCAGGAGTTCCAGGAGTGAAGCGCGGGAAAGTGGCCATTATTGGAGGCGGTGTAGCCGGAACGAACGCTGCCAAAATTGCCGTCGGACTTGGAGCCGATGTTACCATGCTCGATGTGAATCCGGATCGTCTGCGCCAGCTGGATGATATTTTTGGAAAAGAAATCACCACGCTTATGTCAAATCCCTTTAACATTAGTTATGCTGTGAGCCAATCAGATCTTGTCATTGGAGCGGTGCTGATTCCGGGGGCAAGAGCGCCAAAGCTTGTATCCGAAGAAATGGTCCAAAGTATGACGGCAGGTTCAGTCATTGTTGATATTGCCATCGATCAGGGCGGTATTTTTGCTACTACAGACAGAATTACAACTCATGACAATCCTACGTATGTAAAGCATGGCGTCCTTCACTATGCTGTGGCCAATATGCCTGGAGCGGTACCGAGAACATCAACGATTGCCCTTACAAATGTAACTGTTCCTTATGCCGTGCAAATTGCGAATAAAGGGTATAAAAAAGCTTGCTTGGAGAATGAATCGCTTTTAAAAGGCCTCAATACATTAAATGGGTTTGTAACTTATGAAGCTGTTGCGGAATCTCATGGATTAGCCTATTCAGATGCAAAAGCACTGCTGGGCGAATAATGCAGAAAGAAAACATTAACAAGATGTTTGCTTTACTTGGGAAATCAGGTTTTGAAGAAGTTAAAGCTAGCTTGAAAAACACTTAGGGTTTTATGCTACTTTCCTTATTAGGTAATTGCTTAGTTCTCGGAGTATAAAAAGGGTGACTGACCACATTCCTTGCTAAAATGTGTTTCAGTCGGCCATATACTCCGGGAATTTTATTTATTGATTTGGCTCCCATTGATTTTGTAACATGGGAATAAATGTTTCCGGTAGTCATAAATCAGTTTCATGAAAGGGCATTTTTGTACTATAATTTCTTTATAAATGGATCTGTTAAAGTTTAAGTGGTCATTTTCTTATGAACTCCCTCGGTTAGATAAGTTTTTCTTATAAATGTTCGCTAGAACTAACGGGGACCTTATGTTCAATTTGCTATCTTATGTAGAAAAGCCTCCTTGCATGGATTGCTACTTAGTAATGATTCATGCAAGAAGGTGTAAAAAATCAACTTATTAGGAAATACCTTAACAGAAATATCATAGAGATTTATTAACCAATTCTTTGAATTAGTAGAGAGGCAGCTAATACTGGACGAGAATCAATAGTATTGATCAAGGAATCGAGACTTCCTCCAATATTTACTAATGAAACATTAATAGGTGAAGTGACATTAATAATAGTAAAGCCAATAACTTGATTACTCTGACCAGCAGCACTAGTTGTTCCGTAGTTTGAAGCAAGTGCTTGACCCGTATCACTGCGGAAAATTGCATATGCACCGTTTTGGCTCAAAGATAGCGTCACTTCGTAGTCTATACGATATCGGCCAGGTGTGTTGATAGTAACAAAAGTACCACCAAAGGTGAAATTTGCTCCTGTGATTGTAGGGTTAACGCTATCGAAAGTTACAGGTGCTCCTGATGGTACTGTTAGAGGTGCACCGATTTTAAATACCTGTATAAATCCTGGCGGTGTTCCTGGTCCAGTAGCGCCAGTAGCCCCAGTAGCGCCAGTAGCGCCAGTAGCGCCAGTAGCGCCAGTAGCGCCAGTAGCGCCAGTAGCGCCAGTAGCGCCAGTAGCGCCAGTAGCGCCAGTAGCCCCGGTAGCGCCAGAAGCGCCAGTAGCCCCGGTTGCTCCAGTAGCCCCGGTAGTCCCGGTTGCTCCAGTAGCGCCAGTAGCCCCGGTTGCTCCAGTAGCCCCGGTAGCCCCAGTAGCCCCTGTCGGTCCAGTAACACTTTCTATTGTTAGAAGAGCTACATCATCTACTATTACATCAGCAGATCCAGCTTGTGGCAATTTGTTAATTAAAACTAAAGCTTGTGTCGTTCCAAGTGGAGCTGGGGATGTTGTTTCATATACTTCTAACCAAGTTTCATCCTCAACGTTAGGTAAGCGGCTAGAAGGGATATTTGTAATTAAGCCGTATCCTAAAAACGAAAAAGATGCATTATAGTAAGCTACTGATAATGTTATGGGAGGACCTGAGAGGGTTCCTGCTTTTGCTAATGAAACTAGAAATTCAAATCTTTCGGCAGGATTTGCTTCTACGTATTGAAAGATATAGGAATTTACACTTCCACCTAATAAACGTGCTGAATAAAATCCACTATGAGAAAATTGAGTCGATATAGTAGCATTGAATGCAGACCATGGAGGAAATGAGCTTGTCTCAAATCCACCGTTTATTATTCTGTTTTCAATTGACAATATATTACCTCCAATCATATTTTTTTGCTTCACAGACAATCTTCTTAGAAGCATATGTTAGCTTATGAACTAGCTATATATAAGTGCTAGTGAACTTTCATCAATTATTTAACTTAAAGGAAAAACGTAGATTATTCACCTATTTTCTAAATTAGCCTGTCTTGGTTTTTGTCAAAGAAGAAATAGCAAATTCACAGAATCAAATTACAGCAGATGAAATGAATGGGATTGCGATATTAGAATTATCCAATCTAATATTTAGGTTCAAAAACCAGGTTCTAATCCTGTTGCAAAACCAGAAACAAGGGTCGTACAAATTCATACTGGTGAAATAACTGCTGATTCTGTAAAAATAATTGCTGAATACTTCATTGCTAAGAAATGGTGGGGACAATTACAATTTGAAGCTCCAGGCAATCCTAGAATGCTATCTATCCGGTGAACTTAGTCCATCAATGAAAGCAGAATACGAATCTTGGTTAAATAAACGTGACTGGCATTATGAAGTGATAAAGAAATAAATTGAAGCAGAAAAAAGGAGACTGACTTTTTACGGTCAATCTCTAACATTTGGAGACGTATGTCAGAAGTGGCAAACTACATACGCCTTCTAAAGTATGTAGGTGTTGGAATAAGAATGAATTCCAATTGTTTACAATGTTATAAATGAAAAGTGAACTAACATACAATGATTTATAAGATTAGACTACATAAAAAACCCTTCTCTTTGTTGAGGAGGGCATTTTATGTTTTACAAAACCAATCTTTGTTAATGATTTTGAAATTATACTCGGAGTTTAAATGGAAGATGATACATTTTCTCGAAATTCAGCATTTGTCCAAACAAACGCAACTTTTCCACATAAAGTATTAGTAGCTTATATTGAGGGGAGGAATCTTAAATGAGTGATTATGGCAGAAGAGACAACAATTTTGCGTTAATCGTTGTGTTGTTTATTTTATTGATTATTGTAGGCGCTTCATTCTTTAATAGCTACTAATAGCTGTTTATTTTCCTCTCACAAATGGGGTATACCACCAGATATCTCATTTATTAAGCTGCAGATGAAAAATCGGCAGCTATATGTGACTGTCACAAATATTCGCTGTAGCCTAAAAAGTCCTTCTCTTAATTGAGAGGGCTTTTTTGTCTTGGTCAGTAATCTGAGTTAACTGCTTTAAAAGAGTATATGTGTGCTTCTAGTTGATGAAAGTGCACCAGTACTCAAAATATAGCAAGTACATAAGATATTATAAGCTTTAAAAGTTATGAAGCTTATTAAACAAGATTGGAGATAACCTAGTGACAATTGAAAATAAAATATCAAATGGCGGATTTGAAATAAGTACATTCTCACCTTGGATTTATACAAATGCAACTATTACGAGTGAATTCTGCCATAGTGGTTCTTTTACAGCACGGCTATCTGGTGGAAGTGTAAATAGCTATCTCATTCATTTTGTTGAAGTAAATCCTCCCGAGAGATTTGAATTTCTGGTTTCATTAGCAAAAGTAGGAACCAATCCAAGCCCGCCGCTATCATTATCGGTAGCTTACTATAATGCATCTTTTGTGTTTTTAGGATATGGCTTAATTATTAATATTCCAGCTAATCAATTACCCAACGTTGCCATGAAAACATGGTTAGAATTAAATCAAACAACTTCCCCAATCCCACTTGGAACTACACAAGCTCTAGTTTTAATTAACAAGCTACCCCTGGCTGGTTCAGCTGATGTAGTCGTGGATGACGTATCTTTTCTAACAATAGACAGCGTTATTGAACTAATGCGTACTACTGCTAGTGATAATTTGTCCTCTGGTTCTCTGCGAAATAATGGAATTAATATTGTAAATTTCTTTTTCCAATAAAAAGCCCTTCTCATCTGAGAGGGCTTCACTAACTTTTTACTACAGCAAGTCACTTTTATTAATTTCAAACAGTTCGCAGACTTTCGCAATTTGATCAGCAGTTAAATTTTTTTTATTTCTCTCAATGGAAATAAGTATTCTGACTGAAATATTTAGATATTTGGCTAATAGCCCTAGGGGGATACTGCGTTCTTCTCTAAGCTGCCGAAGTTTCGTACCAGCAATCATAGTAATCAGTCCTTTGAGCTTCTGTTATCTTTATATTCATCGGCAGAAAATCTGATATATACAGGAAAAGCCCTTCTCTTAATTGAGAGGGGCTTTTTTTATTTAACTTCCTGTTCCCGGGTCTTTATAGATTGCTCCGCCACCTGTACCTGGTCCTTTATGAATTGGGATACCGCCAACTCCTGGATCCTTCATGGAAATCAATTCAAACCAAAAAGCGCATCTCCTAATGAAGTACGCCTTTTTATGAAGTAAGAATGTAATTTGGAGCAGGCACTACACGTCTCTTTTAATCACTACTTATGGTATCTTTTTTGTTTGTTGACTGTCGAAGCAAGTAACTGATTAAGAAGCTAGATCCCCCTGTTATGTAAAAGATGATGCCCCAATCTTCTGCCTTTTCAACTCCAAAAAACCTGAGCGTTAAACCAACAAAACTTAATACGAAGATAATTTCGAAAAATACGGTCAGTTTCTTCACTATAAATACTCCTTTTGTTTTAAAGACTTAGCCATGATTATGTATAACATGGATATTTTGATCTTAATTATATCGTTTAAAAAATGAACACCTCTCTTTTCTCCATCCCGGTGAAATTAAATTGATAATCAACGAAAGGAAACTTTATCATAATTTAGATAAAATTTCTATAAATGTAAAAGGATTTGCGGAAAGACGACACCACTTGGAGAAAAAGAATTTTCAGGTCTCTTGGATATTACCTTATTTTCCTATTTCTTCACTTATTCAAAAACCGGATTTTCCGTTAGCCTTGAAAAAAAGCTCAGATAATTTTACCTGAGCCTTTTTAGTGGTATTTACTTATCCAATAATATACTTGTGTTCGTCTTCGTCTTTTTGTTTAACTAACCTGCCACCGTTAATTAAATAACTTAGAGCTTCAATTCACATTCTAATTTTTCAAGAATATGGACCTAACATAAAGAAAGAGCACAGTTCTTGCTGTAGAAAACGCCCTTTCGCTGAAGAAGGCCACGTCAGTTTATCATTAATTTTTCTTCTCTAATTCTAATTGATTAACAATGGAAGATACTAATGTATTCAATGGGTTAATAATAGTCTTAGATGTTTTATACTCAACTTGCCGAGATGCATCAACCATAGATAATTGAGCAACGGAGATAACTTTCTTTTCATCTTTAATGATGTGGTTTAAGAACTTGGAAATTTCTTGATTGTATTCTTCTTTTTGTCCTTGCATGATCAATTCAAAAGTATTATTTATAACAATAACCTCTATATCTAAAGATTTTTGATGGTTATTAGCATAATGGTTAAGTCGTTCCACTGTACCTTCAACAGTTGCAGGATTTGTAAAAAGAATTGTCTGAGGTTGCTGTAAATTGCAGATGAAATCAAAGAAAGGTTCATCAATTTTAATAATTGGCACTGATATTGAGAGTTGGTCTTCTTGTAAAATTGCAATATAGTTTGTGCAAGTAATAAGGATAGCATCAACATTACATTGGGCAATCCACTCTATTTGCTCTTTAACTTTAATTTGAGCATCTGATTCTTGGAAATTTTCATCTGATGTAACTCGATACATTAATGCTGGGTCAACAAAGTGTATTAATTCAATGTTAAATAGGGAAAGTGCATTTTCTATATATTCTATATTCGAATAATGTGCGTGTAAGCATCCTAATCTTTTTCTCAATTCCATTCCACCTCTAATATATTTCTGATTATTCTATCAGTATGCGAATCCAATTGTCTATTATTATTGAGATGAGACCTTTCCTCATATTCCCATTAAATGGCCCGATTGCTGGTCAGAACAATTGAAACCACTCTTCAATTAAACTGCTCTTTACTTCAAGAATTAGAGGCGACACTTTGTTAAGCAATCGCCCCCGATTTTGAAAGATAATAATACTATTTAATGCTTTTGAAACCAGTGCTATATTACTCTCGTTATTTTGCAAAATGCCTATGCATAAAACCTAATTTTACGTTTAATTTCTTTTAAGAATGAAGCACTAATTGACCTTGCTTTCTCTGCTCCATTGTTTAAAATTTCAACTAACGTTTCAGGGGAGGCCATAAGCTCAATATATTTCTCCCGTGGTATTTTCCTAGAATTGAGAGATGCCTTCACAAGCATTTTCTTATAAGTGGCAGGAACAAAAGTATCAAACCAGCAAAGGGAGGGCGTCTTTCCCTATAGAAAACGTTGATATAACAACGACTCCTAAAACCAAGAGTTTATTCTGACAAAACAAGGTCAACAATAGGGGTTATAAACATTGATGGGAAGTTAGACTATGGTAAATAATCTTAAAATTAATGCAAGACAATTTGCAATATTTGTTATTTTATATTCTATAGGCACCACCATCTTATTGGTTCCTGGAAGTCTTGCTCAAGAAGTAAAACAGGATGCTTGGATCGCAGCTTTAGTCGGTACAGGCGTAGGTTTATTACTGGTGGTTTTATACAATGCCGTAGGCAGGATGTTCCCTACGATGACAATAATCGAAATGAATGAAGTACTTCTTGGCAGTTGGATAGGTAAGGCCGTTTCTCTTACTTTTGTTTTCTTTTCACTTCTGTCCACAACAGAACTATTGCTTTATGTGGGAACTTTCATGACTACACAGGTCATGCCGGATACGCCAATCGAAGCTATCCATGTATTTTCTCATGCATTTTAATTATGGGAGTTCGTCTTGGTCTTGAAACGTTGGCTCGTTCTGCAGAAATTTTATTTCCTTTCTTTGTTTTTTTATTCTTAATTCTAGTAGTTACAGTCTTAATAACTCCTGGACAAGTGAATTTTGAAAACATACAACCCGTATTGGAAACAGGAATAAAACCGATGATCCGTGCTGTTTATCTTTTTACAAGTTTTTTTTCTTTATCTTTAATTGTCTTATTAATGATTTTTCCTGTTTCAGTGAATCGACCAAAAGCAGCTGAAAAAACTTTTTATATCGGAATACTAATCGGGGGATTCTGTTTAAGCATCATTATTATTTTAGCTATTTTAGTTTTGGGCGCGGATAACTCAGCGAGGCAGATGTATCCGAGTTATGCTTTGGCTAAGAAGATAAGCGTAGGGAATTTTTTGCAACGGATAGAAGCCATAATGGCCTGCATGTGGTTTATCACGATTTATTTTAAAATGACTCTTTATTTTTACGCGTCCGTTATCGGTCTTGCACAAACGTTGAAATTAGACAATTATCGCCCACTTACGATACCTTTAGGGATGATCGTGGTTTCACTTACCTTAATTGTACATCCCAATGTGATCCACGGAGCCAAATTTGATAAAGAAATATGGCCACTATATGCCTCAACATACGGACTTGTTCTTCCTTTACTCTTATTAGCAGTCAATGCTTTAAGGAAAAAAATACATAAACATAAAAAAAGTAAAGTTTTTCAGTAAGCAATGCTCTAACTAAATAATTTAGTTACATTATGAATCTTAAATATGTAGATGAACTAAATTCAACTTTAAATATAAAGAAAATAGATATACATATAGGTAAGGATAAGGGTCAACAAGGAATTTTAATTCAGTTACCTGGATAGCTTCTTAGAAAGCTATTTAAATATGAAAGTGCCACTAAACAAAATGCTTGTCGGTTTTCATATTCAGATTATGCCATTGCTATTATTAAAAGAAGTTGGGGTCAGCATCTAAAAACAATCTTTTTGACCACATTATTGACCACATTTTACCCGAAAAAATTGAAAATCTACAAATGGGCAAAACGTTATTTTAGAGAAATATTAAGTTGGATATATATAGAAAAATAAAAGAACCTGATTTTCCAAGTTAATAATAAAAAGATGATGTTCGCTTTTCCA
Organism: Metabacillus hrfriensis; assembly: GCF_030127205.1. Lineage (NCBI taxonomy): Bacteria > Bacillati > Bacillota > Bacilli > Caryophanales > Bacillaceae > Metabacillus > Metabacillus hrfriensis. The sequence continues at coordinate 3,868,712 of NZ_CP126116.1, read as the reverse complement.
ATTTTTATGGGAAGTTATAATGTGACATCATTGGTCATTTCTAGTACGATAAAATTATCAAAGGATTGGGAGTGAGAAAATGAAAGTTTCATACCATGGACATTCAGTTGTAAAAATTCAAACGGATAAACATACGATTGTCATTGATCCATTTATAAATGGAAATGGCCAGACAGACTTGAAGGTTGAAGATTTGAAAGTTGATGTTATTTTACTGACACATGGTCATAACGACCACGTCGGTGATACCATTCAGCTTGCGAAACAAAACAATGCCCTGGTTGTTGCTCCTTTTGAACTTGCTACATATTTAGGATGGAAAGGATTAAATGTTCATCCTATGCACATTGGCGGATCGCACAAATTTGATTTTGGAACGGTTAAATTAACACAGGCATTTCATGGTTCAAGCTATGAGGAAGAGGATCAAAAAATCATTTATACAGGCATGCCGGCTGGCATTCTCTTTAAAAAAGACGGGAAAACGGTTTATCATGCAGGGGATACAGGTCTCTATTCAGATATGAAACTACTTGGCGAATTTGAAGATATAGATCTTGCCTTTTTGCCGATCGGGGATAATTTTACAATGGGTCCTGAGGATGCGGCGATTGCAGCGAAGTGGATTAAAGCAAAGACAGTAGTTCCCATGCATTATAATACGTTTCCTGTCATTGAACAGGATCCAAAAGATTTTGTCAGCAGGCTCACAGGCAAAACCGGAAAAGTCATGGAAGCAGGAGAATCTATTAAACTATAAAAATGCAGGCGGGGGTTATTCCTCCGCTTTTTTCTATGTCTATTTTTCTCCTCTTAAAACCCGGGTGTTTTCGCATGAATGAGAGGACCGGCGCATAAAATGAAACAAGCTGTAAAAAGGAGTTGGTCAATGATGCGTATTCTTTATATCTTACTTGCGGGGGCTGTTGTCTATTTTGCTTTGCCCCATCTGGATTTTTCAAGCAGCAGTTCACTTGAAAGCTTGTTTTCTCTCGTTTGGCTGATGTTTGCTTTATTTGTGATAGGAGGCAATATGACGGGACTGATTTATACTCCTAAAAAACGTTTAACAAAACATTCAGCTGTAAGTAAATACCAGAAAAAAACAAAGCAGCGTGCAGCCGCTCGTTGATATAAAGCCTTCACACCCTTATAATGAAGTTGGAAGATTAGAATGGCTGATGAAAAAGGGTGAAGAAGCTTGGCAACGAAGCATGAACAAATACTGCAGCATATTGATTCCCTCCCAATCGGAGAAAAAATCTCGGTCCGTCAGATTGCAAAAGATATGAGCGTGAGCGAGGGTACAGCTTATCGTGCGATAAAAGAAGCAGAAAACAAAGGGTATGTCAGCACGATAGAGCGGGTGGGAACAATACGGATTGAAAAAAAGAAAAAAGAAAACATCGAAAAACTCACTTATGCTGAGGTTGTAAATATCGTTGATGGACAAGTACTGGGAGGCCGTGCGGGACTTCATAAAACGCTGAATAAGTTTGTCATCGGCGCAATGAAACTAGAAGCAATGATGCGTTATACAGGCGCCGGCAACCTGCTGATTGTAGGGAACCGCACGAATGCCCATCAGCTTGCAATTGAAGCGGGTGCTGCCGTGCTGATAACAGGCGGCTTTGACACGGACGAGCATGTCAAAAAAATTGCCGATGAGGCAGAGCTTCCGATTATTTCAACGAGCTATGACACCTTTACTGTTGCAACCATGATCAACAGGGCCATTTACGATCAGCTTATTAAAAAAGAAATTGTTCTTGTAGAAGACATCTTAACATCACTGGACAAGACCGTATGCCTGAAAACAACCGATCCAATTGAAGAATGGTACCAGAATAATTATAAAACAGGGCACGGCCGTTTTCCTGTTATCGATCATAATTTAAAAGTACAGGGAATGGTTACATCTAAAGATGTAATGGGGTATGAACGCCATGTCATTGTAGAAAAAGTGATGACGAAAAACCCGATTACCGTTATTGGAAAAACATCCGTGGCATCTGCAGCTCAAATGATGGTCTGGGAAGGCATCGAAGTATTGCCTGTTGTCGATCATAACAATCGTCTTGAAGGAATGATCAGCCGTCAGGATGTGCTCCAGGCGCTGCAGATGATTCAAAGACAACCTCAAATCGGCGAAAAACTGGATGATATTGTGACAAACCAATTTGTGGTGATTGCCGAGGATGCAAAAAAGGCAAATGTTTATCGCTTCCAGGTCAGTCCCCAAATGACCAATCATCTTGGCACGATTTCTTATGGAGTATTTACAACAGTCGTCACAGAAGCAACCAACCGCTATTTGCGTACACAAAAAAAAGGCGAAATTGTTGTTGAGAATATAACCATTTATTTTATGAAGCCTGTTCAGATGGATAGTATGCTTGAGGTTCACCCGAAAATACTTGAAGTCGGACGCAAGTTTGGAAAAATAGATGTTGAAGTGTTCAGCAATGGCGTTGTTGTCGGAAAAGCGATGATGATGGTTCAGCTTATTGAGAGAAGTTAATGCTGGTATCTAAAAAAGGACGGAGAGCCGTCCTTTTTCTTTTTTAAGTAATAAGAAAGTATAACATTCTGCATTTTGATGGCAGGCGGCAGCGCCTAACTCCCCGGTCAGTGCAGGCTCTGCCATGCCTGCACTGACCAAGGCGCTTCCGCTTTTTTAATCAGCCTTGTTTGGATTCCTTTACGGCAAAAGGCAAATAATGTTTATAAGCTTTATATCCTGCCCAGCTGCTGGCGAGTCCGACGATCATAAAAATGATTCCAACGACTAATGATACAGTTGAATGAAAAAGAAATAATTGATTGAGTCCAAAGAAAAAGACGAAAATTCCAAGTGCAATGCTTGATTTTGCAGAGAGCCACTGCTTCTCCATAGGTTTTTTTGTTCTGTAGAATTTCACTTTATAGAAGAGATAAAAGGAAAATGCAAAGATGATCAGAATTACGAATACAGGCATTAAGTAAAACCTCCATATTAAACTTACATCCTCTATTTTAATCATTCTTGCAGTGAATTGCCATAACCAAAGAGAAGATTCGCTTTTCTGCACGGTGGTTTTTATGATTTAATTAGTCTATAAGCAGGTACGCAAAGGAGATTACATATGAAAAGTGAAATACTGTCAGCCATAAAAGAAAATCAAACGATCATTATTCACAGGCATGTGCGGCCTGATCCGGATGCATACGGATCACAGTGCGGATTAGCTGAAATCATTAAAGCATCATTTCCTGATAAGAAAGTATTACTTGCGGGACTTGGGGAGCCGACTCTTGAATTTTTGTACAAAATGGACACCGTAACAGACCAGGATTTTGAGGGCGCTTTAGTGATTGTCTGTGATACAGCCAATCAGGAGCGTATTTGTGATCAGCGCTACCATACAGGCGCGAAATTAATTAAGATTGATCATCATCCTAATGAAGATCCGTATGGAGATCTATTATGGGTTGATACAAATGCAAGTTCTGTCAGTGAAATGATTTATGAATTTTATCTTTCAGGGAAAGAAGATGGACTTATTTTGCCTGATAAAGCAGCTCAGCTGATTTATGCAGGCATAGTGGGAGATACAGGCCGTTTTCTTTTTCCGAGCACAACGAAAAAAACGCTGAAATACGCAAGTGAGCTAGTCGAGTACAACTTTGCTTTCACTGAAATTTATGATGAGTTATATAAGACAAAGGTGAATGCTGCAAAGCTGAGCGGATACGTTCTGCAAAATTTCAAACTGTCATCTTCCGGTGCTGCCTCGATGATCCTGACAAAAGAAATTCTCGATAAATTTGAAGTAAGTGCTTCTGAGGCTTCACAATTGGTTGGTATGCTTGGCAATATTGAAGGTCTTCGGGCATGGGTCTTCTTTGTAGAGGAATCCGATCAAATTAGAGTGCGCTTAAGATCTAAAGGACCGATTATCAATGAATTGGCAAAGAAATACCGCGGCGGAGGTCACCCGCTTGCTTCCGGGGCATCGATTTATAATTGGGAAGAAGCAAAGCAGGTTCTAGCAGATCTCGAAAAGGTGTGTCAGGGTTAATCGCTTTATTTAACAGGAATAAACCAATATCCAAATTCTGTAGAATCTTCATGGAAGGTCAGTCCTTGTGAAAGCAGTTCTTTTTTAATTAATGAAGCGAGCTCCGCAGACTCTGCATAAGCGGAGAAACCTTCTTTCAGCCGTTCTGCTTTTTCGCGGGCCATCTTTTTGTGATTTAATACATACATCACATTCCCTCCTTCTTTATAGTGGGTGACCGGGTCTGATGCTATTACCATTTTACCCCAAAGACGCGAGGGAGTGCGATTTAATTAATTGAAATTTCAAAAAATAATTCAATTTATTTAGATATGTTTATACTTGAGCCATTTGTTCGGTTCGTTAAGTCCCGGTTTCTACTTTGCGAATGCTACTTTAAGCTCAATGAAAAGAGTGGTGTATATGAACATTTCCTCAATTTCTACCTTATACTGCTTGTCATCAATTTTATATACCTTATTTTCAATGGCTTTTTTCATCAGCTTCCGGCTTTTATAAACACTTTCCAAATCCTTTGCAATGACGTCAGAAATATCCTCTTTTACATGATCTTGGATCATATAGGTCATAAGTGACGTGAATTGATACCTTTCCCCATTGATCAGTGTCACATGGATGTTTTGGACCCTCAGTTTTTCCTGATTTATTTTATTAAGAGTCTCAATTTCTTCTTTATAGCTTATATTTGTTTTTTTTAATTCCTCAATTGAATATGCCTGATCTTCAATCTTGGTAATAAGCTCTTCCTGCCATTCCCCGTAAATAAAGAGAAAGATACACCAGCTGACGACGGCGCCGAGAACCATTCCTGCGAAAAGTCGCTGCCAGGAAGGTCTTTTGTATAAAGGCGGTATTCTCATTGAGGCTGCTCCTGTGTCAGCCATGAAATAAGAAGCCAGCCAGTCTGTGCCCCGCCCATTGCTGATATAATAAGCAGAATCTGCTTGATGACATCCCGTGTTTCACCTTCGAAAAATCCTCTTTCAAAGCTGTAAAACGTATCAAACGTACCGCCGATTGCAGCGACAAGCGCCCAAATTTTCAATCTGTTTGCAAGGCTGTAAATCGTTGACAGAGGAGGCTCTCCGGCTAAGTATGCTCCTACGCCGCCGATGATTGAACCGCCTAAGATTACTCCGAGCGCTATAAAATAACTATTAATAAAGGCTGGTATAAAAGCTTCTTTAACCTCCATTTTTCATCATCCCCTTACTAATGTATATGGACAAACAGTGGGAAGTATGTGATGAGAAAGCTTCAATTTGTGTCACTTTTCAAACAGGAATATAATATTACTATGGGATTGTTAGAAAAGCGGAGCCGTTCTGGCCAAGTAGTCAGGCGGTGGAGCTAGACATAGATGAACAAAATTTTATACAATTTATAGCTGTCAGAAAGGATGGGAACATAGATTGCCATTTGTTCACCTTCAAGTTCAAAGTGCCTACAGTCTGCTGAACAGTTCAGCAAGAATTAACAAGTTAATTGAAAAAGCTGAATCATTTCAATTAAAGGCTCTCGCTATTACAGATTTTCACACGATGTATGGAGCGATTGCTTTTTATAAACAATGCAAAAAACACGGCATAAAGCCAATTATCGGACTGACAGCTTCAGTCATTTTAGAGGAGACCGGTGAAACTACAGGGTATCCCCTGGTATTGCTTGCTAAAAATAACGACGGCTACCGGAATCTATTGAAAATAAGCAGTGTTCTGCAAACAAAATCGCCTGAAGGAATTAAGAGCAGATGGCTGAAATCCTACAGCGGCGGTTTAATTGCGTTTACCCCTGGAAGAACTGGGCTTGCTGAAAAGTATATACAAGAGGGAAACAGTGAAGAAGCAGTCAAGATTTTAAAGATATACAGAAGCCTTTTTAATGAAGGAGACTTTTATTTATCTGCTCAAAAGCATTTCCTTCATAATGAACTTAAAATGGCTGAAGAACTGCTCCAAATAAGCATTCAGACAGGCCTTCCGCTTGTAGCAGCAAATGATGTTCATTATATAGAAAAAGAGGATGCCTTTGCACATAATTGTTTGCTGTCTATTAAAAATGGCTCAAAAATGGAAGATGACAGCGATTATGCATTGCCTTCGAATCAGTATTATTTTAAATCACCGTCTGAAATGGCTGAACTTTTTCAGGATTGTCCCGAAGCCTTGGAGAATACGCTGAAGATTGCAAAAGAATGTAATGTATCTCTTGAGCTTGGAAAAACACAGCTTCCGAAATACCCTGCACCAGGCGGCCAATCGCCTGATGAATATTTGGAGAGAATCTGCCTGCAAGGATTGAAACACCGTTTTTCTGAACCCAAAGATACATATTTTAAAAGGCTCGAGTATGAACTGGATGTTATTAAACAAATGAAGTTCAGTGATTATTTCTTAATCGTTTGGGACTTTATGAAGTATGCCCACGATCATCACATTTTGACGGGACCTGGGAGGGGGTCTGCTGCAGGATCCCTTGTAGCATACGTATTAAAGATTACAGATGTAGATCCGATAGAACACCATCTTTTATTTGAACGGTTTTTAAATCCGGAACGAATCAACATGCCCGATATAGACATTGATTTTCCTGATACAAAACGGGATGAAATGATTGCCTATGTTGCAGAAAAATACGGGTCCATGCATGTTGCTCAAATTGTGACATTCGGTACGCTTGCAGCTAAAGCTTCGCTTCGGGATGTCGGGAGAGTCATGGGAGCATCAGCAAAAGAATCAGATGTATTGGCCAAACTCATTCCTTCTAAACCAGGTACAACTTTAAAGCAGGCTTATTCAGAGTCCAAAGATCTGCAAAGCCTTCTTTCGGAATCGGATCTTTATAAGAAAATTTATGAAACGGCCATGAAGATAGAAGGGCTTCCGCGCCATACATCCACACATGCTGCCGGTGTAGTGCTCAGCAGCGAGCCGTTAACGGACATCATTCCCATTCAGGATGGGCACAACGGCATTTATTTAACTCAGTTTTCGATGGATTACCTTGAAGACCTCGGTTTGCTGAAAATGGATTTTCTTGGATTGAGAAACTTGACCCTAATCGAAAAAATAACAGGTCTTATTGAACGGAATGAGAAAAAGAAAATCGATTTCTCCCAAATTTCATATAAGGATGAAGAAACATTTGAACTTCTCGGGCAAGGAGATACAACTGGGGTCTTTCAGCTGGAGTCTGATGGAATGCGGAGCGTTCTTAGACGGCTGAAACCAACTGATCTTGAAGATATAGTGGCCGTAAATGCCCTTTTTCGCCCGGGGCCAATGGAAAATATCCCTCTATTTATAAATCGGAAGCATCAGAGAGAAAAGATCGAATACCCGCACCCTGCTCTAGAGCCTATCTTAAAGACAACCAATGGGGTAATCGTGTATCAGGAGCAAATCATGGAAATAGCTTCGAAAATGGCTGGGTTTTCTTTGGGTGAAGCTGATTTATTGAGAAGAGCAGTAGGAAAAAAAATTAAAGAGATGCTTGATCAGGAAAGAGAACATTTTGTATCAGGCTGCATTAATAACGGCTATGATGAAGTTTCTGCAAACAGTATTTATGATTTAATTGTTAAATTTGCCAACTACGGATTTAACAGGAGCCATGCTGTTGCCTACAGCATGATTTCGTTTCAGCTTGCTTATTTAAAGGCCCATTACCCTGTTTATTTTATGGCGGCGCTTTTAACAAGTGTGATCGGCAATGATGAAAAAGTGGCTCAATATATTAGAGAGGCCAAGCAGCGAGGTGTTGCTGTCTTGCCGCCATCTATTAACAGGAGCGAATATCCTTTTATTGTAGAAAAGGGCAGCATCCGGTTTAGTCTGAATGCAATTAAAAATGTTGGAACAAATGCTGTTAAAGAAATATATCAGGCAAGAAAGAAAAGGGAATTTGCCGATCTATTTGATTTTTGTGTGAGGGTATCAACGAAAATCGTCAACCGAAAAGTGATGGAATCTCTTATCTTTTCAGGTGCAATGGATGAGTTTGAAGTGGAAAGATCTACGCTCCTTGCGAGTCTTGATTTAGCTATCGAGCATGCAGCCCTTTTTTCTTCAGATGATGAAAATCAATATGATTTATTTTTAGAAGAGGAAGAATTTAGTATAAAGCCGAAATATATAGAAGTTGAACCGTTCAAAATTGAAGAAATGCTTAAATTCGAAAAGGAAGCACTGGGATTTTACTTTTCAAGTCATCCTGCATCAGCGCACTCATTTTTATTTAATAGGTATGGGATTGTAAAAATCAGTGATGCCCGGCAATTACTTCATCAAAAGGTGAAGATTGGGGTATTTATTACAGCAATACGCACAATCCGGACAAAAAAAGGTGAGGTTATGGCGTTTCTTGCATTAAGTGATGAGAGCGGGGAACTTGAAGCGGTGGCTTTTCCGTCTGTTTATACTAAAGCAGGTGAAATCTTTTCTCAAGGAAAAGTCGCTGTACTCAGCGGGAAGATTGAGAATCGCAACGATCGGATGCAGCTGATTATATCGGAAGCAGAGACTACCCAGGATCTCGAGAAAAGAACGAAAACACTATTCCTTAAAATTGAAGAGACTCATCTGGCTGAAGGGAAACTGCAGACTGTACAAGATACTCTCAAACGTCATCGCGGCAGCACACCTGTTTTTCTCTATTATGAGAAGGACAAAAGAACCGTCCAGCTGCCAAGAGACTACTTTGTGGATGGGAATGACCGATGTTTATCTGAGCTGAAAGACCTTTTGGGCAATCAGAATGTTGCAGTGAAAGAATAAATCCGGCACATTTAAACGGTAAGTTATAAAATACAAGACTTTACAATAACTAAAAATATGTTATGATTTATTATTGGCTGGAGTGGTCAGACCACCTCCAATATGACCCTAAGGAGTGAGAAGATGTCATTGCGAGAAGAAGCATTACATATGCATCTAATTCATAAAGGAAAGCTAGAATCAAAATCAAAAGTACCAGTCAGAAATGCTAAAGACTTAAGCTTAGCTTATTCTCCAGGGGTCGCTGAACCTTGTAAGGAAATTTATGACGACAAAAATAAAGTGTACGATTATACAATGAAAGGCAACATGGTAGCAGTAGTATCAGATGGCACTGCCGTGCTTGGCCTTGGAAATATCGGGCCAGAGGCAGCACTCCCGGTAATGGAAGGCAAAGCGGTCCTATTCAAAAGCTTTGCGGGAGTTGATGCATTTCCGATTTGTTTGAATACGACAGATGTGGATAAAATTGTAGAAACGGTCAAATTGCTTGAGCCTACATTCGGAGGCATCAATCTTGAAGATATTGCAGCACCGAATTGTTTCGTTATTGAAGAGAGATTGAAGAAAGAAACAAACATTCCTGTTTTTCATGATGATCAGCACGGAACTGCTATTGTAACTGTTGCAGGACTTGTGAATGCACTTAAGCTTACAGGAAAACAAATGTCTAACATTAAAGTGGTTGCAAATGGAGCAGGTGCAGCAGGGATAGCAATTATCAAGCTTCTATACCGCTATGGCGTGCGCGATATCATTATGTGCGATTCAAAAGGTGCGATCTTTGAAGGACGTTCATTTGGCATGAATAATGTGAAGGCGGAAGTAGCAAAATTTACGAACCGTGACCGTGCTGAAGGCTCATTGGCAGATGTCATTAAAGATGCGGACGTATTTATTGGCGTTTCAGTTGAGGGTGCGTTAACAAAAGAAATGATTGCTGCCATGAAAAAGGATCCAATTATTTTCGCGATGGCGAATCCAGTGCCAGAAATCATGCCAAGTGATGCAAAAGAAGCAGGAGCGATGGTTATTGGCACAGGCCGTTCAGATTTCCCAAACCAAGTCAACAATGTTCTTGCGTTCCCGGGAATTTTCCGAGGTGCACTTGATGTTCGTGCTACACATATTAACGAACAAATGAAAATTGCCGCTGTAGAAGCGATTGCCTCATTAATAAGTGCAGAAGAATTGTCCGCTGATTATGTCATTCCGGCTCCATTCGATGCACGTGTTGCTCCTGCTGTAGCTGCAGCAGTAGCCAAAGCAGCGATGGAAACTGGTGTGGCAAGATTAAAGGCTGACCCAAACGAAATAGCTGAGAAGACTAAACAGTTAGCGATCATCGACACAAAGTGAGTGGTGTACAGTGACTGAACCGAAGTCGAAAGTGTATATTGAGATACTTCGTCAAATCAGGTCCTTTATCCACGAAGACGGTCTTTCAGCAGGAGATAAAATACCATCTGAACGAGAGCTCGCAGAACGTTTAAATGCAGGAAGATCATCAGTCAGAGAAGCACTTCGGGCGCTCGAGCTGCTTGGAATGATTGAAACAAGACGCGGTGATGGAACGTATATTAAGGATTTCCGCGAAAATGCTCTTGTTGAAATTCTCGGAACGTTTATTTTACAGGATAAGAATGCTATCGCCGATTTAATCGAAATGAACGTTCTTTTGGAATCAAATGCATTAAAGCTATTGCTTGAGAAAGATAATAATGATGAAGAGTTAAAGAATCTCGCCATCGCTATTCAGAAGCAGAACCTGGGACATATGGAAATTATGGCTAAGTTCATGCAGCTGTCGGACAACTATCTTTTACTCAGGATATGGACTGTACTGAATGAGTATTTAAAAGTAATACAGACGGATCAGCATTCAGTCAGCGCCATTTTTTATGAAAAAATAATTGACGGACTTGCTTCAAAAGATGAAAAGATGGTTTTTGAATCTTTTTACACTCTAACAAGCAAGAAAAACTCAAGCGCCCTGGTCAGCTCCGACAGGCAGAAAAAGCTCTGACCGAAAAGTTAGGCAGATAGATGCTGGAATTAATGAATTCCGATAGGTTAAAGAAAATGTCGAATAGGACATGACACCTTTTTACAAAAAAATTGAAGATGGTTCGTTAAAGTAGATAGATATGGCTAAAAGAGATCATTTCTAAAGGCACCGAATTATTTTCATAGAAAAGGAGGCAACGTTTTGTTAAAGGATTTGTTTTCGAAAAAGAAGAAATATGCATCCATTCCTTCTGAGCAGGCAAAGCATGATGTTCCAGAAGGAATAATGACAAAGTGTCCTAGCTGTAAAAAGATTATGTACTCTAAAGAATTGAATAAAAACTTGAGAGTGTGCATGAATTGCGGCCATCATCACACCATGAATGCCAGAGAAAGAATTAAAAGCTTATTTGATGAACATTCATTTTCAGAGTTCGATAAAGAAATGGTTTCAGAAAATCCGCTGGATTTTCCAGGTTATATGGAAAAAGTAGAAAAAGACCGCAAAAAAACAAATTTAAATGAAGCGGTTGTGACCGGAGAAGGCACGATAAACGGCAATAACACAGTCGTTGCCATCATGGATGCAAGCTTCAGGATGGGCAGCATGGGATCGGTTGTCGGCGAAAAGATTACTAGAGCGATAGAGCGTGCAAATGACCGGGAGCTGCCATTTATTATCTTTACAGCTTCGGGCGGTGCAAGAATGCAGGAAGGTGTTCTCAGTTTAATGCAAATGGCAAAGACGAGCTCTGCACTAAAAATGTTCAGCAATAACGGAGGTTTGATCATCTCTGTTATGACACATCCGACGACAGGCGGAGTTTCAGCAAGCTTTGCATCTCTTGGCGATTACAATTTTGCAGAACCCCGTGCATTGATTGGGTTTGCAGGAAGAAGAATTATTGAACAGACAATCAGAGAGGACCTGCCTGAAGATTTTCAGACGGCAGAATTTCTATTGAAACACGGCCAGCTTGATGCCGTTATTAATCGATTGGATATGAAAGAAACTCTTTCAAACATCCTCGAACTTCATACGTCAGGCGGTGGATCTTCATGGTAGGAGAACTGGAGTTTGAAAAACCTGTAACAGAGTTAAGGGGAAAAATTTCAGAGCTAAAAGAATTTACAAAAAATACCGATGTAGACCTTTCAGCTGAGATTGTGAAGCTTGAAGGCCGTCTGGAAAAGCTTGAAAAAGATATTTATACAAATTTGCAGCCTTGGGATCGAGTGCAAATTGCAAGACATCCTAACCGCCCGACAACTTTGGATTATATTGAAAAACTTTTTACGAATTTCTTTGAGATCCATGGTGACCGCTATTACGGCGACGATGAAGCTATTGTAGGGGGCATCGCAAAATACGACGGGCTTCCTGTAACGGTAATAGGACATCAGCGCGGCAAAGATACGAAAGAGAATATACGCCGGAACTTCGGAATGCCTCATCCGGAAGGCTACCGCAAAGCATTGCGGTTAATGCATCAGGCTGAAAAATTCAACCGTCCGATTATCTGCTTTATTGATACAAAAGGGGCTTATCCCGGCAAGGCAGCAGAAGAACGGGGCCAAAGCGAAGCCATCGCCAAAAACTTATTTGAAATGGCTGGATTATCAGTTCCGGTTATCTGTATTGTAATTGGGGAAGGCGGCAGCGGCGGAGCGCTGGCGCTGGGAGTTGGAAATCATATTCATATGCTTGAGAACTCCACTTACTCTGTTATATCGCCAGAAGGAGCAGCTGCTCTTTTATGGAAGGATGCAGGGCTTGCAAAAAAAGCCGCGGAAACAATGAAAATCACAGCACCTGATCTGAAGAAGCTTGGCGTCATCGATCAAATTATCAATGAAGTCAAAGGCGGCGCACACAAGGATGTATCTGAACAGGCAAAAAATATGGATAAAGTCCTTCATGCTTCCCTTAAAGAGCTGTTAAAGCTGGATGGACCTCAATTAATTCAGCATCGCTATGAAAAGTTTAAAAGAATCGGTCAAGTTTCGTTTGCAGGAGAAATACTTGGGGTAAAATAGATTAACGTGTAGCCTTCGAACCAGGAAGGCAGCACGTTTCTTTTTTTAAGGGAATATGACTAGTAAATGATGGTAATCGCAGACCCTTGAACTATTGAGATTTTTCGACAAATCAAAAAGGAAGCGTTTACTTTATTTAATTTTTAAAGATTCGCTGAAAACCCCTCAAAACAAGAGGTTTTATTGTATAATGAGAAAGGTTTAAATGTAACGTGAAAATTCGACATTTGTCGTTTCTTGTCTATTGTGTTGCCCATTTCTTCATGTTATTTTAATATCACATACTACTTTGGGGTGAGAAAAATGAAAAAAATCGGCGTATTAACTAGTGGAGGAGATTCGCCTGGTATGAACGCGGCCGTGCGCGCTGTTGTACGTAAAGCGATCTACCATGATGTAGAAGTGTACGGAATTTATCACGGTTATTCTGGATTAATTGCTGGACATATCGAAAAGCTTGAGCTTGGATCTGTAGGAGATATTATCCACCGCGGGGGTACAAAGCTCTATACTGCACGCTGTCCTGAATTTAGAACAGTTGAGGGACAATTAAAAGGAATCGAGCAATTAAAGAAACATGGAATAGAAGGCTTAGTTGTCATCGGCGGAGACGGTTCTTATATGGGAGCCAAAAAGCTGACTGAACATGGTTTTCCATGTGTAGGCGTTCCGGGAACCATTGATAATGACATTCCAGGCACTGATTTTACCATTGGATTTGATACTGCACTTAATACAGTAATTGATGCTATAGATAAAATTCGTGATACTGCAACATCACATGAACGTACATACGTGATTGAAGTCATGGGAAGACATGCTGGAGATCTTGCGTTATGGTCGGGTCTTGCAGGCGGAGCAGAAACCATTCTGATTCCGGAAGTTGACTATGACATGGAAGATATCCTTGCACGTTTAAAGCATGGAACAGACCGGGGCAAAAAACACAGTATTATCATCGTGGCTGAAGGCGTTGGAAGCGGAGTGGACTTTGGAAGAAAAATTGAAGAGGCTACAAAACTTGAAACACGCGTATCTGTTTTAGGGCATATACAGCGCGGGGGATCACCGACTGCGTTTGACCGTGTGCTTGCAAGCCGTCTTGGCGCTTATGCTGTAGAACTATTGCTTGAAGGAATAGGCGGACGTGCAGTTGGCATTCAAAGCAATAAACTGACAAACAATGATATCCTTGAAATTTTGGATACTCCGCATACAGTTGATAAGAACATGTACCAGCTTTCAAAAGAATTATCAATCTAAATGATATCTGTTTGGTATCGTTTTCATACCTATTAACAGGAGGAATATATCGAATGAGAAAAACGAAAATAGTCTGTACGATCGGCCCTGCAAGTGAAAGTGTTGAAAAGCTTACGCAATTAATGGAAGCCGGAATGAACGTTTCACGCTTGAACTTCTCACACGGAGATTTCGAAGAGCACGGAGCACGAATCAAAAACATCCGCGAGGCTTCAGGAAAGCTTAATAAGGATATCGCAATCCTATTGGATACTAAAGGACCTGAAATCCGCACACACTCCATGCAGGAAGGAGCAATCGAGCTTGTTGCAGGTTCAGAAGTGATCGTTTCAATGACTGAGGTGCTTGGAACTGCTGATAAGTTCTCTATCTCATACGAAGGACTAATTGATGATGTACATGCAGGCTCAATCATTTTGCTTGATGATGGACTGATCGGACTTGAAGTTCTTGAAATGAATAAAGAAGCGAAAGAAATCAGAACAAAGGTTTTAAACACAGGGACATTAAAAAATAAAAAAGGTGTGAATGTACCTGGCGTGAGCGTTAAGCTTCCAGGAATCACAGAAAAAGATGCAAATGATATTGTTTTTGGAATTGAGCAGGGAGTAGACTTCATCGCTGCGTCATTCGTACGTCGTGCAGCAGATGTTCTTGAAATTCGTGAATTGCTTGAAAAGCACGGTGCCGGCCATATTCAAATCATTCCTAAAATTGAAAATCAGGAAGGTGTCGACAACATCGACGAGATTCTTGAGGTTTCAGATGGTTTAATGGTTGCACGCGGTGACTTGGGTGTTGAAATTCCTGCTGAAGAAGTGCCATTGGTTCAAAAAGAACTAATTAAAAAGTGCAATGCTTTAGGCAAACCGGTCATTACAGCTACGCAAATGCTAGACAGCATGCAGCGCAACCCTCGTCCGACACGGGCAGAAGCAAGTGACGTTGCAAATGCTATTTTTGACGGTACAGATGCGATCATGCTATCAGGTGAAACGGCTGCAGGATCTTATCCGGTTGAAGCTGTTCAAACGATGAATAACATTGCGTCACGTGCAGAACAGGCGCTTGATTATAAGCAAATTCTTGCAAAACGAAGTGAACAGGCTGATATGACAATTACGGATGCAATTGGACAATCGGTTGCGCATACAGGCCTTAATTTGCAGGCTGCTGCTATTGTCGCAACAACTGAGAGCGGTCATACTGCCCGAATGATTTCTAAATACCGTCCTAAAGCTCCGATCGTTGCCGTTACTTCATGTGAGTCAGTATCCCGCAAGCTTGCTCTTGTTTGGGGAGTCTACCCGCGCAATGGTGAGAAAGCAGCATCAACAGATGAAATGCTTGACCAGGCAGTAGAAGAGTCATTACAGTCCGGAATTGTTAAACATGGTGATTTAGTAGTCATCACTGCAGGCATTCCTATCGGCGAAACTGGCACAACGAATTTAATGAAAGTTCATGTTGTTGGCGATGTGATAGCTAAAGGGCAGGGAATCGGCCGCAAAACAGCGTTTGGCAAAGTTGTCGTAGCAAGCTCTGCTTCTGATGCTGAATCAAAAATGATTCAGGGTGCTATTTTAGTTTCTCAAAGTACAGATCGCGATATGATGGGTGCACTAGAGAAAGCTTCAGCATTAATTACAGAAGAAGGCGGATTAACAAGTCATGCTGCTGTAGTTGGCCTGAGCCTTGGAATTCCGGTTATCGTAGGAGTAGAAGATGCAACTTCTATCCTGAAAGATGGACAGGAAATTACAGTTGATGGATCACGCGGTGCCATTTATGAAGGACATGCAAGTGTTCTTTAAGAAAATACAGTAAAAAAGAGAAGGGCTTTTCCTTCTCTTTTTTGCATGCATTCCATATACTCTTTATATATGACAAAATGAGGTGCATTTAGATGAGATATTTGCTGCCGTTTTTAATTATCATCCCAGCATGTGAAATCGGCATCCTGCTTTTCTCAGGTAAAACGATCGGAATCATTCCAACTATCCTTATGATTATTGCTACTGGAATAGCTGGAGCATGGCTTGCAAAGAAGCAGGGAATGGAAGCAATCCGAAAAGTTCAGCGGGAAATAAGCTTTGGGAATATACCTGGTGATGCCATAATAGATGGTCTTTGTGTGCTTGTCGGGGGGCTGCTTCTATTATCACCCGGTTTCCTAACAGATTTAACTGGGTTTGTTTTATTAATACCGGCAACAAGGAAATTCGTAAAGCCGCTTCTCCAGAAATGGATCAGCAGGCTGATTGACCAAAATCGATTTACGATCATACGATAGAGCCGCTCTGAGCATATTGCATCAGCGGTTTTTTTAGCTTCCTATCATGATTTCCTGGCAGTGATAAATGTCCAAATATCTTCAAATACTCTTGCATTATGAAGGGCATTGAAAATGACTAAAGCCACAGGACCCGCAATTAAACCGAGAAATCCAATCAGTTTGAATCCAACAAATAATGAAATCAGAGTAGCCAGAGGATCAAGCCCAATCGTTGAGGATAAAATCTTGGGCTCCATCATTTGACGCTGAATCAAGATAATCAGATATAAGACACCTAAACCAATTGCAAATGGCAGATCGCCGCTGAATGCCGAATAAACAATCCATGGAACAAAAACCAAGCCTGTTCCCAGATAGGGAAGCAAATCTACTGTTCCAATTAGCAAAGCAATCGTTATTGCATAATCCACCCTCAGAAAGAGTAACCCTATTAATACAATAATCGTTGTGATGCTGATTAAAATCAGCTGCGCTTTAATAAAGCCAAGCAAAGCTTTTTTTAGATCATCAACCACCGTTCTCCCGCTTTTTCTTGCTTTAAGAGGAAGATACTTTCGCAGCAGTTTTTGAAATTTGTACCAGTCTTTGCTGATAAAAAAAGCAGCCAGCAAGGAGAAAATCGTTACTGTTGCGGCGTTCGGCAGCCAACTGATCAACAGAGGAATATTCTCAAGCAGCCCTTTTAAAAAGTCGGCTGCATTCGATCCGATTTGTTCACCTGCATTTTGAATGTTGGCAAGTATCGTAGCCTGCTGACTTGAATCAAGCGTGTTAAATAATGCAGCAATATCTTCATAGATGGGAAGCACACGATCCCCAATGAATGTCTCAATATAAACAACCAGAGTTTTGAAATGCTCAGGAACGGACGACGCCAGGTAGGTTGTTCCCGTTACGAGTTCTGCGATAAGCAATGTAATGATTCCTGCAAAAATGACAAACAGGAATGCGATTGAAATAAAAACCGCAGCACTTCGGACCATTTTTGTTTCAAGCACATTGACCATTGGATTAATAAGAATCGCAAGAATGAGACCTATAATAAACGGGTAAGTAAGAGCCGAGACATAATAGACAGAGGCGAGAGCAGCTGCAATGATACATACAACAGCAAGTGCTCTGGCAGCAACTTGTATTAAATATGCATTCAAATGTTTCCCTCCTGTTTTTCATTCAGAATTTTTATAGGATAAGAAAGGATATTAATTTCCATACTCGTGTCCAGCTCCACCGCCTAACTCCTCGGCCAGAACGGCTCCGCCAGCAAAGGCAAAAAGCGCCTTTTCTGTCGGATCCTTATCTGTCTGCCTTAGCTAACCAGGCGGTTCCGCTTTTCTAAGTAGATACATGTTTGAAAGGGTGTAAGAGAATGAATCAACCTGTCCTATTTTTAATCATATTATTGATAGTTGGATTTCTTGCCAAAAATCAGTCATTAATGTTTGCAGTCGGCTTTTTACTTGTAATCAAACTGACTGGGCTTGATACTAAATTGTTCCCGCATATCCAGGCAAAAGGAATCAATTGGGGCGTAACTGTTATTACGATTGCCGTTTTGGTGCCGATTGCGACCGGTGATATTGGATTTAAGCAGCTGACAGAGGCAATGCGATCATCCTACGCATGGATTGCTTTAGGAGCCGGGATTGCTGTTGCCCTTATTGCCAAAAATGGCTTGACGCTTCTTTCAGAAGATCCTCATATAACAACAGCTCTTGTCTTTGGAACTATTTTAGCGGTGTCTTTATTTGGTGGAGTTGCAGTCGGCCCGCTGATTGGTGCGGGTATTGCCTATTTAGTGATGCAAACAGTTAAATTTTTTGGTTAATATAATAAATTCTGATACAATAAGTGAGAAGGCGCCCTAAAAACTCATTATTCTTCTTTAATATCATTTTTCTGACAAATTTTTTGGTTCTGGAAATTCTTTTCGTTCACAAAAATCAGATAATTGTTTATAATGGGTATAGGCAGTTTAATTCCGCCTTCTTATTAATTAAAGTCACAATTGAAGATAACATTCGATGTGGCTATTATATTAGCTGCTAATGTAAGCATTTTCTTTTTAAAAAATGCTAGTGTATTGAGCAAGCGCTCGGTCGTTTAAACGATTGAAAGATTGGGCAAATAAAAAGAAAAAGACCAGTTTGTCGAATGCTATCTTTTATTGTTGACGAGAAGAGCGGATCAATGGGGATATTTTTGCAAAGGAGAGATTTACATGACAACAACACGGGGTCTAGAAGGAGTAGTTGCTACTACTTCATCTGTAAGTTCAATTATTGATGATACTCTTACATATGCGGGGTATAACATCGATGATTTAGCAGAGAATGCTAGTTTCGAAGAGGTTGTTTATTTATTGTGGCATAGAAAGCTTCCGACGAAAGATCAGCTTGCAGAAATTAAAAAAGAGCTTGCTGAAAATGCAGAAATACCGCAGGAGGTTATCGATCACTTTAAATCATACGATCTAAAATCTGTGCATCCGATGGCAGCTCTCCGTACAGCTGTTTCTCTTCTTGGATTATTTGACAGTGAAGCAGATGTAATGGATCCGGAAGCTAACTACCGCAAAGCGATCCGTCTTCAGGCAAAGCTGCCGACAATTGTTTCAGCATTTGCCCGCATCCGCAAAGGACTTGAGCCTATTAAACCAAAATCAGATGTTAGTTTAGCAGTGAATTTCCTGTATACTTTAACTGGGGAAGAGCCGAGCGGTGTTGCAGTGGAAGCTTTTAATAAAGCATTAGTCCTTCATGCCGATCATGAGCTGAATGCATCTACATTTACAGCACGCGTATGTGTAGCTACATTATCAGATGTTTATTCCGGCGTAACTGCAGCAATCGGTGCTCTTAAGGGACCTTTGCATGGCGGAGCAAATGAAGCGGTAATGAAAATGCTCAAAGAAATCGGCGACATTAATAACGTGGAGTCATACTTGCATGAAAAGTTCTCCCGAAAAGAAAAAATTATGGGCTTTGGACACCGTGTGTACCGCCAGGGAGATCCTAGAGCGAAACATCTGAAGGAAATGTCTGAAAAATTGACAAATCTTACAGGTGAGCCGAAATGGTTTGAAATTTCTACTAAAATTGAAGAAGTTGTAACAAGTGAAAAATCCATTCCGCCAAACGTAGATTTCTATTCTGCATCCATGTACCACAGCTTAGGCATTGATCATGATTTATTCACGCCTATCTTTGCTGTTAGCCGTGTATCAGGATGGCTCGCTCATATTCTCGAGCAATATGAGAACAACCGTCTGATCCGCCCGCGTGCAGATTACACAGGGCCGAATATGCAGAAATATGTGCCAATGGACAAGCGGGGCTGATCTCCCTTAATCACACAAGAGGCCCTTTTCGGTAAAACTGAAACGGCCTCTTATTGAAGAATCAGAAGCCCGCAGTTTTAGCTTTTCAAGTAGAGCCCATCGCCTGACTCCTCGGCCAGAACGGCTCCGCCAGCAAAGGTAAAAAGCGCCTTTTCTGCCGGATCCTTATCTGCCTGCCGGAGTTAACCAGGCGATTCCATTTTTATATTACATAACAGGAGGTCATTATTTTGACACAAGGACAAAAAATTACAGTTGCAGATGGAGTATTAAACGTACCTAACAATCCTATCATTCCATTTATCGAAGGGGACGGAATTGGTCCTGATATCTGGGCGGCTGCTTCACGCGTTTTAGAGGCAGCAGTTGATAAAGCATATAATAGTGAAAAGAAAATTGAGTGGAAAGAAGTTTTAGCTGGAGAAAAAGCATTTAACAAAACTGGAGAATGGCTCCCTGAAGAAACACTCGAAGTAATCCGCGAATATTTCATTGCTATTAAAGGACCTTTAACTACTCCAGTAGGCGGAGGAATCCGTTCATTGAATGTTGCTCTTCGTCAAGAGCTTGACTTGTTTACTTGTCTTCGTCCTGTACGCTATTTTAATGGAGTTCCTTCTCCAATTAAGCGTCCTGAAGATACAGACATGGTGATTTTCCGTGAAAATACGGAAGATATCTATGCAGGTATTGAGTATGCTAAAGGATCAGAAGAAGTAGAAAAATTGATTTCTTTCCTTAAAAATGAATTAGGCGTTAATAAAATCCGTTTCCCTGAAACTTCAGGCATCGGTATTAAACCTGTTTCTGAAGAGGGAACTCAGCGACTCGTGCGTGCAGCAATCAATTATGCAATTAAAGAAGGCCGCAAATCAGTTACACTCGTTCATAAAGGAAACATCATGAAATATACTGAAGGTGCTTTCAAGAACTGGGGCTATGAACTGGCTGAAAAAGAATTCGGAGATCAAGTATTTACTTGGGCTGAATACGACCGCATTGTAGAAAAAGACGGCAAGGATGCTGCAAACAAAGCACAGCAGGATGCAGAAGCTGCAGGCAAAATCATTGTAAAAGATTCGATTGCAGATATCTTCCTTCAGCAGATCTTAACTCGTCCGCGTGAATTTGACGTAGTTGCAACAATGAACTTAAACGGAGATTACATTTCTGATGCCCTTGCTGCTCAAGTTGGCGGAATCGGTATTGCTCCTGGAGCAAATATCAACTATGAAACTGGACATGCTATCTTCGAGGCTACTCATGGCACAGCTCCTAAATATGCGGGACTTGATAAAGTAAATCCATCATCTGTTATTCTGTCTGGTGTGTTAATGCTTGAGCACTTAGGCTGGAATGAAGCAGCTAAATTAGTTGTGGACGCAATGGAAAAATCAATCTCAGATAAAGTAGTAACGTATGACTTTGCCCGTTTAATGGACGGCGCTAAAGAAGTAAAATGCTCTGAATTCGCTGATGCTTTAATCAGCAAAATGTAAGTAAACAAGGTAAGGCTATTTTTCTTATAAGAAAAATAGCCTTACCATGTAAAGGAGATGTTTTAAATGGGAATGAAACGTAAAAAGGTATCAGTCATAGGCGCCGGCTTCACTGGTGCGACTACGGCATTTCTATTAGCTCAAAAAGAACTTTCAGATGTTGTATTAGTAGATATTCCGCAGCTTGAGAATCCTACTAAAGGAAAAGCTTTAGATATGCTTGAAGCAAGCCCTGTTCAAGGATTTGATGCAAATATTATTGGAACAAGCGATTATGCCGATACAGCTGATTCTGATATTGTCATCATTACAGCAGGCATCGCCCGCAAACCTGGAATGAGCCGAGATGATCTAGTTCAAACAAACCAAAAAATTATGAAGAGTGTTACAAAAGAAATTGTAAAATACTCTCCAAATACAATTATTATCGTATTAACTAATCCTGTTGATGCAATGACATACACTGTGTATAAAGAATCAGGATTCCCGAAAAGCCGTGTTATCGGACAATCAGGAGTACTTGATACAGCGCGCTTCCGTACATTCGTTGCTCAAGAGCTGAATCTTTCTGTTAAGGATGTAACAGGTTTTGTACTAGGCGGACACGGAGACGATATGGTTCCGCTAGTACGCTACTCATATGCAGGCGGAATTCCGCTAGAAACACTGATCCCGAAAGACCGTTTAGAAGCAATCGTTGAGAGAACACGCAAAGGCGGCGGAGAAATTGTTAACTTATTAGGCAATGGCAGCGCGTATTACGCTCCAGCAGCTTCATTAGTCGAAATGTCAGAAGCGATCCTTAAAGATCAGCGCCGCGTAATCCCTGCGATTGTCTACTTAGAAGGCGAGTATGGCTATAAAGGAATTTACCTTGGCGTGCCAACTATCCTTGGCGGTAACGGGCTTGAGCAAATTATTGAACTTGAATTAACAATTGACGAAAAAGAAGCTTTAACAAAGTCTGCAGAGTCTGTAAAAAGCGTAATGAAAGTTCTTTCGTAAAAAACTGAAGTTGGGGTGAAATCCCCAACTTCTTTACTAAATGAATTGTAAACGTTTTCAATTTTGGAGGTGACCCGAAAATGCTGCTTGGCAAAAAAAGAAAACTTGGGAGACAAATCGAAGAGATTAAAACAGGCGAAAAATTAACGCTTACTGAAAAGATTGAAGATAAAGATCTGCTCCTGTATCTTGGACTGACGAATGACGCGAACCCGCTGTACATTCAGCATGACTATGCCTCTTTAACACCTTATGAAAAACCGATTGTACCAAGTATCATGCTGACAGGAATTATTACTTCTGCTGTTTCGAAATATTTGCCGGGACCAGGAAGCCATATTCTGCAGCAGAACCTCTCTTTTCCCCTGCCAGTCTATCATTACAGCATGATTCAGTTTTTCTTTGAAGTCACAGATGTAAATAAAACAGAGAATCAAATTACCTTGCGTGTAGAAGCGCTAAATGAAAAAGAAGTGACTGTTATCGAAGGAACGATCACTGTCGTACCGCCAGTTCAGCTTTCTTCAATGGACGGACATGCTCTTGAAAACTTTTAATCCTAAAATACCAGCGTCCTAAAGCGGATGCTGGTATTTTATTTTAATAAATATCCCGGATACATGTACTTTTCTACTTCTCCATTATGAATCCAATAGGAATTTGTCTGCTTTTTATTGGTCATTCTAATGAATAGGAACCTGCCTATTTTAAGCAGGATTTGCACGATCTGAAAGAAAACGTTTGTTCAATTGCATCTATCCTCTATAATGGAGATATAAAAAGAGATAAAGCAATTTGGATTGTTTGGGGTAAAACTATTTGGTGGAGGCTTATATGAGTAAGAAAATTCTGGTCGTAGATGATGAACAATCAATATTAACCTTGCTTCAATACAATCTTATTCAAGCGGGTTTTGAAGTCATTACAGCAATCGATGGAGAAGAAGGTCTTGAAAAGGGTTTAAATGAATCGCCTGATTTAATGGTGCTGGATCTCATGCTTCCCAAAATGGACGGCATAGAGGTATGCAAACAGCTTAGACAAAAGAAAATCATGGTGCCTATTCTTATGCTAACGGCTAAGGATGATGAATTTGATAAAGTTTTGGGTTTAGAACTGGGCGCAGATGATTATATGACAAAGCCTTTCAGTCCAAGAGAAGTAGTTGCGAGGGTAAAGGCTATCTTAAGAAGAACTCAGACTTCAGCAGATACAGAAATCAAAGAGCTCGATACTTCTGATAGAATGATGATTGGAGATCTGAAGATTCTCCCGGAACATTATGAGGCATATTACGGAGATGAACGTCTTGAGCTGACTCCCAAAGAATTCGAACTTCTTGTTTATTTAGCCAGACATAAGGGACGTGTGCTTACAAGGGACCAGCTGTTGAGCGCAGTATGGAACTATGATTTCGCCGGAGATACCCGAATCGTTGATGTTCATATCAGCCACTTGCGTGAAAAAATTGAACGAAACACAAAAAAACCGCTTTACATAAAAACGATAAGGGGACTGGGATACAAGCTCGAGGAGCCTAGAATGGATGAATAGGTTTCGCTCACGCCTGATATTTGCTATTATCACACTGATTATTGCTGTTTTAATTGGCCTCGGGCTGCTTCTTGGTCAAATATTCGGCAGTTATTATATGAATTCTTTTCAGGAGCGGATAAAAGAAGAGGCAAAAATAACTGAGCTTTTTATTCAGGAAAAAGGATTTGCGTCTCCTGATTTCGATTCGTTTCTTCAAAATTACAGTGATACAATCAATTCCCATATTACAATCTATGATCGAAACGGAAACGTTTTAAAGGATGCAGGACCTTTTCAGCAAGACCATGATGCCATTGCGAAAGAAATTCTGCTGAAACACCGCAATTCCAAAAAAGGATTCAAACTCAATATTGAAGAAGACAATCTTTATTTTTACGGTTTGCCTTACATTGAAAAGGATGTGAAGCAAGGATACATTGTCCTGAGTTCTACAGAAAACTCTTTAAAGAAAATCAATCAGCAGATCTGGATTCTTCTCATTGCAAGCCTTGGTTTGGCTCTTCTCGTTATTCTTCTGCTTGCGGTAAGAATTACGTCGCGCTATACGCGACCAATTGAATCTGCAACAAATGTGGCCATGGAGCTTGCAAAAGGCAACTATAAAGCGAGAACGTATGAAGACCATATGGATGAAACAGGCATGCTGAGTCAATCAATAAATATACTGGCAAGAAATCTTCAGGATATGAACCGTGCCCAGGAAATGCAGCAGGATCGTCTGCAGACTTTAATAGAAAATATGGGCAGCGGATTGATTTTGATTGATGGAAGAGGGTATATCAATCTTGTCAATCGTGCATACAAAGAATTATTTAATATTGAATCTACCGACTTTTTATATAAGCTGTACTATGAAGCATTCCAGCATAAAGAAATTGTGGATTTGGTCGAGCACATCTTTATGACTGAAATTAAGGCGAGAAAACAGCTGCATCTTCCGCTGAAAATAGAGCGCAGGCATTTTGAAGTCTATGGTGCTCCGATTATTGGCACAAACGATGAATGGAAAGGCATCGTTCTGGTTTTTCATGATATTACGGAACTTAAAAAGCTTGAGCAAATGCGAAAAGACTTCGTTGCAAATGTATCTCACGAGCTGAAAACGCCAATCACATCCATAAAAGGCTTTACGGAGACCTTGCTTGATGGTGCACTTGAGGACAAGCAGACACTGGAGTATTTTCTGTCTATCATTTTAAAGGAAAGCGACAGACTGCAAACGCTGATTCAGGATTTGCTGGATTTATCGAAAATTGAACAGCAGGGCTTCAAGCTCAATCTTCAAAACTGCAATGCAAAGGAAATCCTTGAAGAGGTCATTATCATTCTTAAAAGCAAAGCAGATGAGAAAGAAATTGAGTTATCACTGCATGTAAATTCAGGCGAACTCTATGTGTATGGGGATGTGTATCGTCTGAAGCAAATCTTTATTAATCTCATAAGCAATGCTTTGAACTATACCCCTAAAGGCGGCAGAGTTCAGGTGTTTTTAAAAGACGGTGAAAGTTACGCAACTTTTATTGTCAGCGATACAGGCATTGGTATTGAAAAAGAAGAGATTCCGAGGATTTTTGAACGTTTTTACAGAGTAGATAAAGCGAGAAGCCGGAACTCAGGAGGAACGGGCCTTGGGCTTGCTATTGTGAAACATTTAGTTGAAGCGCATAAGGGCCAGATTTTTGTAAACAGCACGGTAGGCGAAGGAACGACGTTCACAGTAAAACTAAATAAAAATCATCATTTAGATTAGTTTTACATTATATTTACATCACATTTAATTTTACTTAATAAAGTGCTGTTAATATAATAAGTGAAAACCCCTTCATCCAAGGAGCCAATCTTTTGGACGAGAACATTCCCTGTTCTCGTCCCTTTTTTTGTTCGTATAGATAAAAATGCTTACAAATAAATGAAACCTTTTCTTGGGAATTGCGTAAATATTTATGAAGGGAAAAAGGGGGCGTAGAAATGATCAGCATCAAGCGCATTTATACAATAATCGGAGCTGTCTTATTAGTTATTGTTTTAGCTATTATCGCTTTTACAACCTGGTATACGGTCGATGAATCGGATCAGGCTGTTATTATTACATTTGGTGAAGTGGAAGAAGGCATAAGTGAACCTGGACTTCACTTTAAAATGCCGTGGCCAATTCAAAAAGTAGAAAAACTGTCAAAAGAAACATTCAGTCTTCAGTTTGGGTACACAGAAAAGGATGGAGATGTGAAGTCATTTCCAAAAGACACAAAAATGATCACGGGTGATGAAAATATTGTTTTGGCTGATATGGTTGTGCAATGGAAAATCACCAATCCTGAAAAATATTTATTTAACTCTGAGGATCCTCAGGAAATTTTATATGATGCTACATCTGCCTCATTAAGAAGTATTATCGGAAGTTCAATTATTGACGATGCACTGACATCCGGAAAAGTTGAAATCGAGGAAGATGTACAGGAGCTTTTAATTTCCCTCGTTGAAAAATATGATATCGGTATTTCGGTCCTTGCTGTGAAGCTGCAGGATGTTGATCTGCCGAATGATGAGGTTCGCAAAGCCTTTACAGATGTAACAAGTGCCCGTGAAACGATGAATACAAAAATAAATGAAGCAAAGAAATATTCAAATCAGCGTACTCAAGAGGCAGAAGGGGAAAAAAATGCATTAATCTCAAAAGCAGAAGGTGATAAAACCGCAAGAATTGAGAAAGCACGCGGTGAGGTGGCTACTTTCAATGCCGTTTTGAGTGAATATCAGAATGCAAAGGGAATCACTGAAAAACGCTTAATCCTTGAGACGATTGATCAAGTACTGCCGGGAGCAAGCATTTATTTCATGAAAGATGACGGAAACACAATGAAGTATTTCCCGATTGGAGAAATGCAAAAACAAACAGAGGCTATGCCTAAAGCAGCAGATGAAAAAGGAAGTGATAAAAATGGCCAGTGATAATCTAGTCAAAATGAAAAATGAGCGCAGAGATTTCAGCGGATACCGGAAGTATATCCGCACGGCGATCTGGTTCATTTTAACGCTGATCCTTGCTGTTATGCTGCTGACAAATCTTTTCGTTGTTAAAGAAAATGAGTACAAAGTAATCCGCCAGTTTGGGGAAGTTGTTAAAATTATTGAAAAACCAGGTTTGCACATAAAAATACCATTTGTACAAACGGTATCTTCCATTCCAAAATACCAAATGACTTTTGATGTAGAAGAGGCGGAAATTAATACAAAAGATAAAAAGCGCATCTTGATAGATAACTATGCTGTGTGGAAAGTAGATGACCCCAAAAAATTGATTGCCAATGCAAGAACACTTGTCAATGCTGAAACAAAGATGGCTGAATTCACGTTCTCTACTGTTCGTTCTGAACTTGGGAAATTGAACTATGATGAGATCATCAACGATGAAAAATCTTCACGGGGAAGCATTAACGATAAAGTAACAGATATTGTGAATTCACTTCTTGAAAAAGATGAATACGGCATCAGTGTAACGGACGTCCGGATTAAACGAACAGATCTTCCTGAAGATAATGAGGAATCGGTTTACACCAGGATGATCTCAGAACGTCAGTCTACAGCCCAGGAGTATTTATCTATGGGAGATGCCCGGAAAAATACGATCATTGCAGAGACAGACCGGACTGTAAAAGAAATGCTTGCTAAAGCGGCTGCAGACGCAGACGTCATTCGAAGTCAAGGTGAAAAGGAAGCAGGTAAGGTATACAACAGTTCCTATTCAAAAGATCCTGAATTCTATGAACTGTATCGCACTCTGGAATCATACAAGAAAACAATCGGCAAGGAAACAGTCATCATTATGCCGTTTGACTCTGAGTATGCAAAAACATTGATGGGTGAGACGGAATAATCTTTAACACCTTTAAAGAAATAATAAGCCCTTGATTTTCTTTCTATCTGCCTGTCATGGTAGAATAGAGAAAGATAATCATGGGTTTTTTTTATAAAAAAACATATTTTCAGGTGCAATTTTTACTACAGGAGGTTCATTTGGATGACAAAAAAACTTGTTCTCATTGACGGGAACAGCATTGCCTATCGCGCTTTTTTTGCATTGCCGCTGCTGAATAATGATAAAGGTGTACATACCAATGCTATATATGGATTTACTATGATACTTATGAAAATTCTTGAGGATGAAAAACCTTCCCATCTTCTAGTTGCATTTGATGCAGGGAAAACTACCTTCAGACATGAAACGTATAAAGAATATAAGGGCGGAAGACAAAAGACACCGCCAGAGCTGTCGGAGCAGTTTCCGTTTATCCGCGAGATGCTGGATGCCTACAGCATATCAAGATATGAACTTCCAAATTTTGAAGCGGACGACATAATAGGAACTCTATCAAGACAGGCCGAGAAGGATGGATTTGAAGTGAAAGTCATCTCCGGCGATAAAGATTTAACTCAGCTTGTTTCAGAGCATATCACTGTTGATATTACTAGAAAAGGAATTACTGACGTTGATTCATATACACCGGAGTTTGTTCAGGAGAAATATGGACTTGTTCCGGCTCAGATTGTGGATATGAAAGGGTTAATGGGTGATAGCTCGGATAATATCCCCGGAGTACCAGGAGTAGGAGAGAAGACAGCAATTAAGCTTCTTAAGGAGTACGAAACGCTTGAGCGGCTCCTTGAGTCACTTGATCAGGTGACCGGGAAAAAGTTAAAAGAGAAGCTCGAGGAAAATAAGGACCAGGCCATTATGAGCAAGGAGCTTGCAACAATCAACTGTGATGCACCGGTAGAAATCACATTGGATGATGTGCAGTACGGGGGCTACGATGTAAAGAGTGTAATAGGGATTTACAAAGAGCTTGGATTCAATTCGCTTCTCGATAAGCTTGGAGCGGAAGCAGACATTGAGGAACAGCCAATTGAGGATGTCCAATTTGAAATTGCAGAAGATATAACAGATGACCTCCTTACAGATGAAGCTGTTCTAATCGTGGAAGTATTGGAAGAGAATTATCATAACAGCGACATTATCGGCCTTGCCATTATAAATGAGAACGGAAACTTTTATGTTCCGACCGATCTTGCTTTGAAATCTGAAAAGTTTTCAAAATGGGCATCAGATGATACGAAGCGGAAAACCGTTTACGATGCTAAACAATCAATTGTGGCTCTTCATTGGCAGGGAATTGATCTGAATGCAGTTGAATTTGATGTTTTGCTTGCGGCATACATCCTCGATCCTTCACAAACGTTTGATGATGCTGCAAGTGTTGCCCGTCATAAAGGAATACATATCGTTCAGTCTAATGATACTGTATATGGAAAAGGGGCCAAGCGGAGGATTCCGGATACAGAAAGGCTTGCAGAGCATCTGGTCCGGAAAGGAAAAGCTCTTCAAACAGTCAGGGAAAAACTTCAGCTTGAACTGGAGGAGAATGAACAGCTTGCGCTTTATCAGGAACTTGAAATGCCGCTTTCGATCATTTTAGCTGATATGGAAGCAACTGGTGTAACGGTGGATGTGGACCGTTTAAATGATATGGGCCAGCAGCTGACTGAACGGTTAAAAACTCTTGAAGAAAATATCCATCGTTTAGCAGGGGAAGCATTCAACATTAATTCTCCGAAGCAGCTCGGCGTGATTTTATTTGATAAGCTTCAGCTTCCAGCTGTAAAGAAGACAAAAACAGGATATTCTACATCTGCAGATGTTCTTGAAAAACTTGCAGACAGGCATGAGATCGTTCAGGAAATCCTCCATTACCGTCAGCTTGGGAAGCTGCAGTCAACTTATATTGAAGGGCTGCTGAAAGTTGTTCACCGCGACACAAATAAAGTCCATACAAGATATGTTCAGACATTAACGCAGACAGGGCGTTTAAGCTCGACAGATCCAAATCTGCAGAACATACCAATCAGGTTAGAAGAAGGGCGTAAAATCCGCCAGGCCTTTGTCCCCTCTGAACCAGACTGGGTAATGTTTGCTGCAGACTATTCTCAAATTGAGCTGAGAGTTCTTGCCCATATAGCAGGAGACATCAATTTAATTGAAGCCTTCCAAAATGATCTGGACATTCATACGAAAACGGCAATGGATGTGTTTCATGTTGAAGCGGAAGCCGTGACATCCAATATGAGAAGACAGGCAAAAGCCGTAAACTTTGGTATTGTTTACGGCATAAGTGATTATGGTTTATCTCAAAGCTTAAATATCACCCGTAAAGAAGCGGGTGAATTTATTAAACGTTACCTGGAAAGCTTCGATGGTGTCAAAGAGTATATGGAAGAAATCGTTCAGGAAGCAAAGCAAAATGGCTATGTAAAAACACTGCTGCAGCGCCGCAGATACATTCCTGAGATTACAAGCAGAAATTTCAATGTGCGCAGTTTTGCCGAAAGAACGGCTATGAATACACCGATACAGGGAAGTGCAGCTGATATCATTAAAAAAGCGATGATAGATATGGCTGCACAGCTGAAAGAAAAGAACCTGAAAACACGATTATTGCTGCAGGTGCATGATGAACTGATCTTTGAAGCGCCTAAAAGTGAAATCGAAATTCTGGAAAAATTGGTTCCGCAAGTGATGGAGCATGCCGTTGAACTAAAGGTGCCGCTTAAAGTTGATTATTCATTCGGATCATCATGGTATGACGCAAAATAAGGAAGTGATACGATGCCTGAACTGCCAGAGGTAGAAACCGTAAGACAGACACTTATTGAACTTGTAAAAGGAAAAACAATCGCAGCCGTTTATATTCATTGGCCTAAAATCATTAAAAGACCGGAAGTGACTGAGCAATTTCAGGATGCTGTCGCTGGTCAGACAATCCATGATGTAGGGAGAAGGGGAAAGTTCCTGAAATTTTTCCTTGATGACTATGTGCTCGTTTCACATCTGAGAATGGAAGGAAGATACGGCTTATATAAGGACTCTGACCCCATTGATAAACATACCCATGTTGTTTTTGCGATGACAGACGGTACAGAACTGAGATATAAAGATGTACGCAAGTTCGGAACAATGCATCTTTTCAAAAAGGGAGAGGAGGAACTCGATCTTCCCTTATCTCATTTAGGACCTGAACCTTTTTCTGAGAATTTTACAGTGAGTTATCTAAGCGAAAAGCTCCAAAAAACAAATCGGAAAGTAAAAGTTGTCCTGCTTGATCAAAAAGTGATGGTCGGACTAGGGAATATATATGTTGATGAGGCTTTATTCCGGGCGGGCATTCACCCTGAACGCCCTTCAAACGAGTTATCAGATGAGGAAATCGTAAAGCTTCACAATGAGATTATTCTTACTTTAAGTGAGGCGGTTGAAAAAGGCGGCAGCACCATAAGATCCTATGTCAACACACAAGGGCAGATTGGTATGTTCCAGCTTGAACTGTTTGTTTACGGAAGAACGAATGAGCCGTGTAAAGTTTGCGGAAAAACGCTGATAAAAACAGCTGTAGGGGGCAGAGGAACACACTACTGCGAAAATTGCCAGCGATGAGACTTTAACAACTCATAGGCCATTGTCATATACTACCGTAGCTTTTTTGCGGAAGGGGCATGGTTTATGGTTGCAGCTGCATCACTCTTTTTATTAGCATTTGCAGTAAGTTTGGATAGTTTTTCAGTCGGGTTTACTTATGGATTAAGAAAAATGAGCATGCCATTTAAATCAATCGTTATTATTGCCTGCTGTTCGGCAGTGACTTTGCTTTTTGCTATGGGAGCAGGTCATCTGCTTACGTCATTTCTCCCCCATAGTCTGACTGGAAAACTTGGAGGCATGATCTTAATTGCCATTGGAGCGTGGGTTCTTTATCAGTTTTTTCGGCCTGTAAAAGAAATGACGCAGGAAGAATCGGAGAAAACACTGCTCAACTTAGAGATTAAATCTTTCGGAATTGTGATAAATATATTAAGCAGGCCTACTGCGGCGGATATTGATAAATCAGGAACCATTACAGGAGTAGAGGCGCTGCTGCTGGGTTTTGCGTTATCACTTGATGCATTTGGAGCCGGAATTGGAGCTGCTCTTTTAGGGTATTCGCCTATATTAACAAGCTTGCTGGTAGCTGTTATGAGCTCATTGTTTGTAGCGTTTGGGATAAAATCAGGCCATCTCTTTTCACGGTTTGCCTGGATGGATAGACTCACTTTTTTACCAGGTGTCCTG
This sequence comes from Metabacillus hrfriensis, assembly GCF_030127205.1. Classification (NCBI taxonomy): domain Bacteria; kingdom Bacillati; phylum Bacillota; class Bacilli; order Caryophanales; family Bacillaceae; genus Metabacillus; species Metabacillus hrfriensis. Next base: position 3,836,714 of record NZ_CP126116.1, on the reverse strand, counting down.
CTGATTATTTTAGGCGTCTGGAAGCTGTAGGGGAAGGAGGGTTCAAATTGACATTGGCGATTGGATTAACAGGAGGCATAGCCAGCGGAAAGAGCACAGTCTCAAACATGTTTAAGGATGCAAATATCCCGGTAATAGATGCAGATGTAATCGCCAAACAAGTAGTGGAAGCAGGAGAACCAGCTTACCATTTAGTGGTAGAAACATTTGGGCGCAGCATCTTAAAAGATGATGGTGCAATTGACCGTGAAAAGTTAGGCAGCATCGTCTTTCAAAATGAAACAGAGCGAAAAAAATTAAACGGCATCGTTCATCCTGCTGTCCGCAAGGAAATGCTGAAACAAAAAGAGGATGCCGAAAGAAGAAATGAGCCTGCGGTTGTGCTGGATATTCCTCTCTTATTTGAAAGCAATTTAGCACATATGGCAGACGTAACAGTTGTTGTATATGTAGATTCCCAGGTGCAGCTTGAGCGTCTGATGAACCGGAATCAATTGACAAAACAGGAAGCCGAGTGGCGGATACAGTCACAGCTGCCTCTGAAGGATAAGAAGGACAAAGCTGATGAAGTGATCGATAACAATGGCTCGCTTCAGTCTACGAAAAGACAATTTGAAGACTTAATGAAAAAATGGAATCTTGCTTCTAAATGAAGCTTGATTCTTTTTTTTTTGAAAAAAAACGAAATTAATCATCCTATTAGTGGTCAAATGTGATATACTATTTATGAAATTAAGCATATATTAGTATATCACATAATCCGGAAGGGGTAATGGTATGAAAGCGAAGATTGCCATTAACGGTTTTGGTCGCATTGGGAGAATGGTATTTAGAAAAGCAATCTTTGAAGAGGGTTTATCGATTGTAGCGATTAACGCCAGCTATCCGGCTGAGACGTTGGCGCACATGATAAAATATGATACAAATCATGGGAAATTCGAGGGAGAAGTTATTCCATTCGATGATTATTTACTTGTAAATGGACAAAAAATCCAACTGTTGAATTTCAGAGATCCCAGGGATTTGCCATGGGGATTGATGGATATTGATATCGTCATTGAAGCAACGGGTAAGTTCAATGACGGCGAAAAAGCTATGTACCATGTACAGGCAGGGGCTAAAAAAGTAGTCCTGACGGCACCTGGCAAAAACGAAGATGTAACAATTGTGATGGGAGTAAATGAAGAGGCTTACAATAATGAACAGCATGTCATTATTTCAAATGCTTCCTGCACAACAAACTGTCTCGCGCCAGTTGTAAAAGTACTTGACGAGCAATTCGGAATTGAAAACGGATTAATGACGACAGTACATGCGTACACAAATGATCAAAAAAACATAGATAACCCTCATAAAGACCTTCGCAGAGCAAGAGCCTGCGGCCAGTCCATTATTCCAACAACTACAGGAGCAGCAAAGGCACTGTCACTCGTATTGCCGCATCTTAAGGGAAAACTGCATGGGATGGCGCTCAGAGTGCCGACACCAAATGTTTCACTGGTAGATCTTGTGGTGGATGTGAAGAGGGATGTAACGGTTGAAGAAGTAAGTTCTGCATTTATGACTGCAGCAAGCGGACCTTTACAAGGAGTGCTGGACTTCACGACAGAACCGCTTGTTTCTATAGATTTCAATACAAACCCCCACTCTGCTATCATTGATGGTTTATCAACAATTGTGATGGCGGGCCGTAAAATAAAAGTACTGGCCTGGTATGACAATGAATGGGGATATTCATGCAGAGTCGTTGACCTTGTTCAATTTGTTGCTTCAAAAATGAAGCGGCTGTCTGCAGTTTAATAGGATGATAAGATGAAAACAGGCTGCGCTGGCAGCCTGTTTTTTTATGTCTAAGGAATCTGAGCTGGAGAATGTAAATAGATAGATTAACGGATGTACAGCATCTATGCGTTTAGATAATGTTATAAAACCGTCTTAAGCGGTTGAAACAAACGTTCTCAGTTTCATAAATTTAACCATCACCACAAAAAAGAGGATAGTAAGAAAAAATGGGCTTCTCTAAAATCAGTTTTGGCGGGCTCTGCGGTTCATGTGAGAAACTGTGCTGTATTTTTTCAAAAAAAGTTTGTTGCAAAAACAAACTAAAGGAAGTATACTATTTTTCGTGAACTTCTTACTAAGCACGGCCTTGTGGCTACTTAAAGGGTTAGGACCTCTTTGGACTAACTTTCCCCCGTGGTAGTTGAACAAACCATTTGCGAAGAATTCATGTAAACTAATTTTGCTAAAGGGGGATCCATTAAAAATGGAAACAATGGGACGACACGTTATCTCAGAATTATGGGGATGCGACTTTGATAAGCTAAACGACATGGAATACATTGAAAAAACGTTTGTAAATGCTGCATTAAAATCAGGTGCCGAAGTACGAGAGGTTGCCTTTCATAAATTTGCTCCACAAGGTGTAAGCGGAGTTGTTATCATCTCTGAATCACATTTAACGATCCACAGCTTCCCTGAGCACGGATATGCAAGCATCGATGTATACACATGCGGTGACTTAAATCCAAATATTGCTGCTGACTACATTGCAGAAGCTCTTGGAGCACAAACTCGCGAGAATATTGAAATTCCGCGCGGCATGGGTCCTGTACAAGTTAAACAAGCTCAAGTAAAAGCTCTTTAATGATGAATCATTTTAATGTAAAATAAAAGAGGTGCAGCAGCACCTCTTTTTTCTTATGTTTCTGAAATGTTCTTTTATAATAAAAACCTGCACTTTTGTCTAAGAATTACAAGTTTACATATAGAAAACAATAAAAGGAGCTTTATCCGACTATGAGCATACTGCGAAAAATGAAGGTTTTTCTTTCTACAGGTCAAGAAACGTCCGAAAATCACTATGACGACGATTTAAAAAGCCATTATTATAAAACAACTGCAAAAAAGGCAATTGAAGCTGTTGAAAATACATTCAGCAAACAGCCCGGTGCGACGGTAACATCTGTTTCAGAAGACCGAGGCGAAATCAGCATTGTGATTGACAAGCCGAAAAAAGCGCTGATGATTATCACCATCGTTTCGGTGAGACCATATGAAACAGCCATTGATTTTAATGTATCAGCAGACACTAAATTGGCAAGCGATTTCGGATTCAGCCGGAAGCTGATTATTGATGCCTATGAAAAGCTGAACAAGGCACTGCCGTTTATTGGAACCGGACTGTATCCAAAGTGATTCTTGCAGCATGTCATTTATTTTCATGAAAAATAAAGAAACAACCCTGATGCTTTTGGATTGGAGCTGGTAGTATGAAATGTCCAACATGTCAGCATAATGGAACAAGAGTGCTTGACTCTCGGCCTGTGGATGAAGGGAAATCGATTCGAAGACGACGTGAATGCGAGGAATGCCAATATCGGTTCACAACCTTTGAAAAAGTGGAAGAAATTCCACTGATTGTTGTAAAAAAAGAAGGCGTTAGAGAAGAGTTCAGCAAGGACAAAATCCTGCGGGGCTTGATTAAGGCTTGCGAAAAACGCCCTGTGCCTCTTACGAAATTAGAGGAAATCGTACAGGATATTGAAAAGGAATTAAGAAATCAAGGAATCTCAGAAGTAAACAGTGAAGATATCGGCGAGATGGTAATGGACAGACTTGCACACGTTGATGAAGTTGCATACGTCCGGTTTGCTTCAGTTTACCGTCAATTTAAAGATATCAATGTTTTCATTCAAGAGTTATCAGAACTGATTAAAAAGGTGAAATAAAGAGCTCGTGAAGGAATCGCTTCAGGCTCTTTTTTCAACTTATGAAATAGAGGGAAAGTAATGGACAAGCATTGGAATCAGTTATTGCCTGTTGATCGGTATTTGGTCAAAATGAATGGTGTCCTGCAGGATTTTGACAGGAAAGTTTTGACGCTGCTTTATCAGCCGCTATTAGGTGCAAAATGCTATGGTCTTTATATGACGCTTTGGGCGGAGCTTGAACAGGACCGGATGTGGAGCGAAGAAACGACACATCATGGGCTGATGTCCCTCATGCAAAGCAACCTGAGAGAAATCTATGAAGAGCGGATTAAACTTGAAGGCATCGGATTATTAAAAACGTATCAAAAGGAACAAAGTGACACTAAGCTGTACATCTACGAATTAATGCCTCCCCTGAAGCCTGCTGATTTTTTTCAGGATGGGGTATTAAACATTTATTTATATAATCGCGTTGGGAAAAACAAATACAATCAGCTGAAAAAGTTTTTTGCAGACAGCAGTCTGTCTCCTGATCTTGTTCAGATTACCAGACCGTTTAATGAGGTATTTAAATCTCTTCAGCCGAGTGAAATGATTTCCAGACTCACAGATGAGGTGCAGGAAGACCTTGAACTTGAAAAAGGATCAGAATTTTATCATTCAGGAGAAGCCGCATCGCCTCAGATGACAGATGAAGTGTTTGATTTTGATTTATTTTTTGCAGGGCTGTCAGAAGCTGTCATTCCCAGAAAATCCATAACAAAGAAAGTGAAAGAAACCATTAAAAAGCTTTCATACTTGTATGGCATTGGTGCAATGGAAATGAAGAATGTCGTGATGAATGCAATTGACGCAAATGAAACAATCCGGATCGACAGTTTGAGAAAAGCTGCAAGAGACTGGTATCAGTTTGAACACGGCGAAAAATTGCCTGCACTTGCCGATAAAATCCAGCCGGTTTTACTAAGATCTGAGACTTCCTCAAAAAAAGAACTGTCTCAGGAGGAAATGCTGATCAGACAGCTGGATTCAATATCGCCAAAGCAGTTTTTAATGGATCTTGCAGACGGTATTGAGCCATCAGCTGCAGATCTGCAGATCGTTGAAGAAGTAATGTTTAAGCAAAAGCTTCATCCTGGCGTCGTTAATGTTTTAATTTACTATGTAATGTTAAAAACAGATATGAAGCTATCGAAAACATATGTGCAAAAAATTGCAAGTCACTGGGCAAGAAAACAAGTATCCACTGTGAAATCGGCTATGGAGCTTGCAAAGCAGGAGCATCGACAATATCAGGAGTGGGCCGAAAAGAAAACCGTTTCTAAAACAGGCAGAAAGCTGATACGGAAAGAGAAGCTTCCTCAGTGGCTTAAAGAAGACCTGGAAAAACCTGATACCAAAGAAGAAGTCAGCCAAACAGAAGTGGATCTTGAGCGGAAAAGGCTTGAAGAAAAAATAAAACAATACAGACAGCAGCAGTCAGATTAACAATTGGAGGTGAATCCAAGTGGAATCGATTAATAAAACATTAAGCGGACTTGCGGGCCGTGAGGATTTTCAAAAACGGATGAGTGCGATGAAAGCACAAATTATGAAGAATCCCGATATTCAACAATTTCTGAGTGAACATCGTACAGAAATTAATGATGCGATGATTAACAGAAGTCTAATCAAGCTGTATGAATATATCGGCCAAAGCAAGCGGTGTGCAGATTGCCCAAGTCTGTCAGAGTGCAAGAATTTAGTTGAGGGATATCATCCCAAGCTCATTCTTCAGGGGAAAACGATTGATTTAAAATATGAGGTTTGTCCAATGAAGGAAGCGGAGGATGAACGGAAAAAACATCAGGCTTTAATTAAATCCATGTTTATTCCCCGTGATATTCTTAATGCGAAACTTGAAGATATTGACCTTAAAGAAGACAGCAGAATAAGAGTTGTCAATATGGTGCTTAGCTTCAGCGAAGAATATGAGGCAGGAAAACAGGTAAAGGGAATGTATCTATACGGTTCGTTTGGAGTCGGCAAAACCTATATACTTGGAGCCATTGCGAACGAGATCGCCAAGAAAAAAATCCCTTCCATGCTCGTCTATGTTCCCGAATTTATGAGAGAGCTGAAGAGCTCGCTCCATGACAATTCACTTGAAGACAAGATTGATGCCGTTAAAAAAGTGAAAGTGCTTATGCTCGATGACATTGGCGCAGAAGCGATGTCCAGCTGGATTCGGGATGATATATTAGGCTCTATTCTTCAATATCGCATGCTTGAAAATCTTCCGACATTTTTCACATCAAACTTCAGCATGAAAGATCTGCAGAGTCACTTAAGTGTTACGCAGCGCGGGGAAGAAGAACCTGTCAAATCAGCGCGGATCATGGAGAGAATTAAATATCTTGCCGATCCTTATGAGTTAAAAGGACGAAATTGGCGGGAGAGATAAATATGCAGTGCCAGACACAGTTCTACAGGGACTGTGTTTTTTATTTATTTTTAAGTAAGTATAAAAATGCTGCGATTTGATGGCAATCGGACGCCCAGAACCTCGGGTCAGAACGGAAAGGAGCTTGCGCGTTTCTAATTCCCTATAAAAAAGAATTCTATTTAACGGTTCTCCGCCATATACATGAAATCAGGTATTGGCTAAAAAGGGGGGACAACCATGATCGAAATATTTTTCAATTCTCCGCATGAAGCAGAAACAGTCCACAATATGATTGATCATGAGCGTGATAAATGGAAAGCTGAGATTGTTAGAATAAAGGAACATGGAATCCAGATTGAAAGCAATGATCCAGGTGAGATGATTAACGTCCTTCTGATTCCGGTGATCGTCCGCTACATCCTGAAGTACAAAGAATCTCACATGATGCTGTCCATCCTCAAAGACAAATTCTTTTTCCAAGAGCCAGAGGAACAACAGCAAATTATACATATTGCCGAGGCGATTATTGAAGGCGAACGCAGCGAGATTCCAAACGTTGATCAGCTTCCGCAAAGGGAAACTCCCATCTATGAAGCTCTGGCCGATTTTATCAGGCCAAATCTGTCTTTTGCTCTTCCATCCTTTATAAAGTTCCGTCTTCACCAGTATGTGGAGCGTTTATATAAATATATTGAGGTTGCGATCGAAGAGTACAAGCTCGAGCAGGAATATCAGACTTTTATTCAAAGTTTAAGAGATTATGCCATGAACAGAGAAACGAAAGTGAACGTGCTTCACATCGTGCATGAAAAAGAGCTGACAGTTTACAATGAACATTTTGCTGAACTGAGCCAGGATGAGCTGATGAAGTATATTGACCGGTCTTTTATTCATCAGCATCCTATGTACATTGATGCCTCGCTTTTGGCGCCGCTGGTGTCAATTGCTCCAAACAAAATTCATTTATATACCGATTCACCTGACTTTGGCATGATACGGACGATACAGAATATCTTTTTGGAGCGGGTAAACATTTATCCCAGAAAAATGTCCGGTATTTAAGAAAAGCGGAAACGGCCATTTAGCCCAGGCATGACAGATAAGAATCAGGCAGAAAAGTTCGGGTTTGACTTTTTGGGCGGGATTTGTTCTGGCAAGGGAGCTGGGAGATGAAGCCAGTCACCAATGCTGATACTACCTTATCTTATAAAAAAAGCTGAATAATCTTGATTTCCCCTGGAAATGATTCTATAATACGTAGTAAATACATGATAAGTTATGATGAGGACATGAGGGTGTTATCACGGCGCAAAGAGAGGGAAGTCACGGCTGAGAGCTTCCTGGCATGAATAACTCGCTTACCACCTCTAAACTTCAGCTATGAAAGGCATGCTGCCCAGTAATTGCTGACGGGTATTCCCGTTACAGATTTTTTTGAGCCATTCACTGTATTTTGCGGATGGAAACAAGGGTGGAACCACGGCGAATAATCACTCGTCCCTTACTATAGGGACGAGTTTTTTATTTTTTAAAAAATTATATTTAAGGAGTGACAAGGATGTCAGACACTGTAAAAATTTCATTTCCGGACGGAGCTGTAAAGGAATATCAGGCAGGCACAACAACTGAAGATATTGCGGCATCCATCAGCCCGGGGCTTAGAAAAAAATCATTGGCAGGTAAATTCAATGGTGAATTAATTGACTTGAAAACACCAATCAATCAAGATGGCAGCATTGAAATAGTCACATTGGACAGTTCTGATGCATTAGAGATTATCCGTCACAGTTCTGCACACGTACTCGCGCAGGCTATAAAAAGGATCTACAAAGATGTGAAGCTTGGAATTGGCCCGGTTATCGAGAATGGATTCTATTATGACATTGATATGGACCAATCGATTTCTGTTGAAGATCTTCCGGCAATAGAAAAAGAAATGAAAAAAATCATCAATGAAAACATTGAGGTTGTCCGCAAGGAAGTAACGCGGGAAGAAGCAAAAGCCATCTATGAAGAGATTGGCGATAACCTAAAACTAGAACTGCTTGATGCTATCCCTGAAGGCGAAAAGGTGACAATCTATGAACAGGGCGAATTTTTCGATCTTTGCCGCGGAATTCATGTTCCTTCAACTGGAAAATTAAAAGAGTTTAAACTTTTAAGTGTTGCTGGTGCGTACTGGCGCGGAGACAGCAACAATAAAATGCTGCAGCGCATTTATGGCACAGCTTTTATTAAAAAAGCCGACTTAGATGAGCATCTTCGTTTATTGGAAGAAGCGAAAGAGCGCGATCACCGCAAGCTGGGAAAAGAACTGAGCTTATTCACTACATCTCAAAAAGTAGGTCAGGGTCTGCCAATCTGGCTTCCAAAAGGTGCGACAATCCGGCGCATCGTCGAGCGCTACATTGTGGATAAAGAAGAGCGCTTGGGCTATCAGCACGTTTACACTCCTGTTTTGGGAAGTGTGGAGCTGTACAAAACATCAGGTCACTGGGATCATTACCAGGACGACATGTTCCCTGCAATGTCTATGGATAATGAGGATTTAGTTCTTCGTCCAATGAACTGTCCGCACCACATGATGGTTTACAAGCATGATATTCACAGTTACCGCGAGCTTCCGATCCGTGTAGCTGAGCTGGGCACAATGCACCGCTATGAAATGTCAGGTGCACTCAGCGGGCTTCAGCGCGTGCGTGCGATGACACTTAATGATGCACATATCTTTGTCCGTCCGGATCAAATTAAAGACGAGTTTATCCGAGTTGTGAGATTGATTGAAGAAGTATATAAAGATTTTGGAATCAACAATTATTCATTCCGTCTTTCTTACCGCGATCCAGAGGATAAGGAGAAATATTTTGATGATGATGCGATGTGGGAAAAAGCTCAAAGCATGCTGAAGTCAGCAATGGATGAGCTTCAGCTTGATTATTTTGAAGCAGACGGCGAAGCAGCTTTTTATGGTCCAAAGCTTGATGTGCAAGTCCGCACAGCGCTTGGAAAAGATGAAACGCTTTCTACCGTTCAGCTTGACTTCTTATTGCCTGAGCGTTTTGATTTGAATTATGTCGGCGAGGACGGCAAACAGCACCGCCCAGTTGTTATTCACCGCGGGGTAGTATCAACAATGGAACGCTTTGTTGCATTCTTGATTGAAGAATACAAAGGGGCTTTCCCGACTTGGCTCGCTCCGACACAAGTGCAGGTAATTCCGGTTTCACCTTCTGTGCACCTTGATTATGCAAAAAAAGTTCAAGAACTGCTGCAGGCTGAAGGAATCCGCGTAGAGCTTGACGCACGCGATGAAAAGATCGGCTATAAAATCCGTGAGGCGCAAATTCAGAAAACACCTTATATGCTTGTTGTCGGTGATAATGAAGCGGCTGAATCTGCCGTTAATGTCCGCAAATACGGGGAACAAAAATCAGAGACAATTGCTCTAAAAGAGTTTATCGAAGGTATCGTAAAAGAAGTGAAGAGATAAAATCTTCTCAAAAAAAAGTATTGCACATCCAGTAAATGTTTGATACAATTCATTTTGTTGCAATAAACCAGCATGACTTGACAGCGGAAATTTTTTCGTGATATAATTTGCAGGGTAATTGAATAGAAGTTTGTCTTGCAAGCAGAAGCACCCGCTTCTCACCTGATCGACGCATTATTGCAGTCTGCAGGTTTACGACTATATATACTTAGTATACTAAATCGTAGTGTGGGTGTTTTGTGCGCCCACACTTTTTTGTTTTTCAAGAAAGTGTAGCACAAACAATTCATCTGTTCAGTTAAAAATCCTTGGAGGTGGCTAATTATTAGCAAAGACATGATGGTAAACGATGGAATTCGCGCTCGTGAGGTTCGTCTGATTGGTGCAAATGGCGACCAGCTTGGAATTAAATCTCGCCAAGAGGCGCTTGAGATTGCTGCCAGATCGAATCTTGATTTAGTTTTAGTTGCTGCAAACGCGAAACCACCTGTATGTCGTATTATGGACTACGGCAAATTCCGTTTTGAGCAGCAAAAGAAAGATAAAGAAGCACGTAAAAATCAAAAGATCATCAGTATTAAAGAGGTTCGCTTCAGCCCGACAATTGATGAGCATGATTTTAACACAAAACTTAAGAATGCACGCAAGTTCCTTGAAAAAGGAGACAAAGTGAAAGCTTCTATCCGTTTTAAAGGCCGTGCAATCACTCATAAAGAAATTGGTCAACGTGTTTTAGACCGTTTTTCTAAAGCTTGTGAAGATTTAAGTACAATTGAGTCACATCCGAAAATGGATGGACGCAGCATGTTCTTGGTTCTAGCACCTAAAGTAGAAAAGTAAAGATACGAGGAGGAATACCTTATGCCAAAAATGAAAACTCATCGCGGCGCTGCAAAGCGTTTCAAAAAGACTGGATCAGGTAAATTAAAACGTTCACACGCTTATACTAGCCATTTATTTGCTAACAAATCTACAAAAGCAAAACGCAAACTTCGCAAAGGCACTTTAGTAAGCAAAGGCGACTTCAAACGCATCCGTCATTTATTAGATAATATTAAATAATTCGTTTTCACATAGGAGGGAATTGACATGCCAAGAGTAAAAGGCGGTACTGTCTCACGTCAAAGACGTAAAAAAGTTCTTAAATTAGCTAAAGGTTATTACGGTTCAAAACATACATTATATAAAGTTGCTAACCAGCAAGTAATGAAATCATTAATGTATGCTTACCGCGATCGCCGTCAGAAAAAACGCGATTTCCGTCAGCTTTGGATTACTCGTATCAACGCAGCTGCTCGCTTGAATGGTCTTTCTTACAGCCGTTTAATGCATGGCTTAAAGCTTGCTGGCATCGAAGTAAACCGCAAAATGCTTGCTGAGCTTGCTGTAACTGATGCTCAAGCATTTGCTCAATTAGCAGACGCTGCTAAAGCAAAATTAAACAGCTAATCGCTGCAGAAAGGTCATTCTCACCGTTTGAGAATGGCCTTTTTTCTCATTATTTTAAAGTGGATAAGGAAGATAGAATTTTGCGCTTGGATGGCAAACGGAAGCGCCTGACACCTCGGTCAGAACAATTCCGTCAATATAGTCAAACCCGGATTTTTCTGCCGGATTCTTATCTGTCATGCCAGAGTTAAACGGGCACTTGCGCTTTTCTTATAGAAAGGATGAAGATGATGGCGCTTTTGATCAGTTATTACATATTGCTGAATATTTACGGCTTCTATTTAATGGGAGCAGATAAAAATAAAGCTAAAAAGGGACAATGGAGAATTAAAGAAAGCAATCTTTGGCTTATTGGCTTCATTGGGGGAGCGATCGGGCTGACAATTGGAATGAACGCTTTCAGGCACAAAACGAAGCATCAATCTTTTGTTGTCGGTCTGCCTGCTTTAATGATTATTCATTTCTTCCTGTTCGGCTATTTTTTATATAAGATGTCATAATACTGCTTTGAATTAGATACAATTTAGTACACACGATTCTCACAAAAAGTCATCTTATGAACTGCATGAAAGAGGTGAGGACAATCGATCTTGCAACTTCTGCAGTCGTTTCAACGGTTCAGTCAACAGGCTTTCTAGCCCCGCTTTTTTTTATCTTTATGCACATTTTAAGACAGTTTTTGTTCATTCCTGTAGTTGTCATCTGCATCATTGGCGGAATTTTATTTGGCACTCAATTTGGTACCTTTTATTCCATTATTGGCCTGACTGTCGCCAGCATAAGTTTTTATACCCTATCTAAACAATTTCCTTCTTTTTTGGAACGCTTTTCAGGTTTAAAGAAAAAATGGCTTGGAAGATATACAAGACTTTCTGTAGGGCAAATTATTGTACTCAGAATGATCCCGTTCGTTAACTTTTCCATTTTATCGTTATGTATCCTTGATCGGTCGACTTCATTTAAAGACTACGCAAAGCTTTCATTTTGGACTCATATACCTGCAGCTTTTTGTTTTACATCTTTTGGGGCATACTTTGGGAAATTCTCACTTGTTACAACAATCGTATTAATTGGTACGCTGATTTTATTTGTCTATTTGCTGAGAGAAAAAAGAGTTATTATAAAATGGCATGATTTTTTTGCAAAAACCATGCAAAAGCCGTGACCTATGTCACGGCTTTTGGGTTTTTAACAAGAATTCTTTCACGGGACTTTTCCAATCAAGAGCAGCATGAGGATATCGTTCCCTCACTTTTTCTTCTACAAATTCAAAATCAGAGAGGGAGAGCCCTTGAAGTTTACTTAGGCTGCCGGTCCAAATAAAGATGGATACAACCTCAAACGCCTGATCCGTTGTTCCAAGGTATTTCTCGCCTTCGAACAAAACACCCTTGTAAGTCAACAAGAAGTTTTTGCGCACGTTGTCACGCTCATCAAGCAGAAAAAACTGCTTTTTTTCCTGTGCAAGCTCAAGCTTCCGCTTGGGATTCAGCACATATTTTGCTAGGGAATAAAGGACAAAGACAATAAGAACAAGCAAAAGTAATCGTAACAGGATTACTATCATGGCAGTGCCTCCCAAACGTATTTTGTTACAATACGAATGAAGCATTCATAAGGTTTCAGTTTTTTTATGTATGATTAAATTTTTTTGAAGTAAACAAGTGTAAGTGGTAAACTTGGCGGAGTATAGGAGTGATAAACAATGAATTTATTGAAATTATTTGAGATGCAGAAGGATCTTGATTCGAAAATTGAAAAACAGCACGGCCTGGAAGAGGAATCGCTGCTAGAAAAGAAAATTTTAGCTTTGCTTGTTGAAGTTGGCGAACTTGCCAATGAAACAAGGTGCTTTAAATTTTGGAGTTTAAAACCTCCAGCTGAAACTAGTGTCATTCTTGAGGAGTATGTGGATGGCATACATTTCATTTTATCGCTTGGAATTGAGATTGGCATGACAGAGAGTAATGAATTTGAACTGTTCGATGAAGGTGTTTCTTTAACAGCACATTTTGTTCATGTATATGAAAAGATTGCGCAGTTTGAAAAAAGCCATTCTGAAGAACACTATCTAGAACTGTTTCAGCAGTATCTTTTGCTTGGAAAAGTTCTTGGATTTTCAGCTGAAGAAATTGAGGCTGCTTATGTAAAAAAGAATGAAGTAAACCATGATCGTCAAAAACAGGGCTATTAAGATTTTGAATTACTTTCCAGTGTTTAGTATAATAGGAAATAGTAAAAGAGGGGGGTAAATGAATGGCGAAATTAGATGAAACACTGCAGATGCTGAAAGATTTAACAGATGCAAAAGGCATTCCCGGCAATGAAAGAGAGCCGAGAGAAGTCATGAGGAAATACATAACGGCATATGCCGATGAAGTAACAACAGACGGTCTTGGGAGCTTAATCGCCAAAAAAACAGGCAAAGAAGGCGGCCCGAAAATTATGGTTGCCGGCCACTTAGATGAGGTTGGCTTTATGGTCACTCAAATTGATGATAAAGGATTTCTTCGTTTTCAGACGGTAGGCGGATGGTGGTCACAGGTTATGCTTGCACAGCGTGTGACAATCACTACAAAAAAAGGAGATGTTACAGGTGTTATCGGTTCTAAACCGCCGCATATCCTTCCTCCTGAAATGAGAAAAAAACCGGTCGACATTAAAGATATGTTTATTGATATCGGGGCATCAAGCCGTGAAGAAGCAATGGAGTTCGGTGTATTGCCTGGAGATCAAATCGTCCCGTATTTTGAATTTACGGTTATGAACAATGAAAAGATGCTGCTTGCGAAAGCGTGGGATAACCGCATCGGCTGTGCAATTGCAATTGATGTCTTAAAAGGGCTGAAAGATGCTGAACATCCAAACGTTGTATATGGTGTGGGTACGATTCAAGAGGAAGTAGGGCTTCGCGGAGCACGTACGTCTGCACATGCTATTCAGCCTGATATTGGATTTGGCGTTGATGTTGGAATCGCAGGTGATACACCAGGAATTTCAGAGAAGGAAGCATCAAGTAAAATGGGTGAAGGCCCGCAAATTATTCTTTATGACGCATCAATGGTGTCTCATAAAGGATTGCGTGATTTTGTAGTCGGTGTTGCCGATGAACTCAGCATCCCATATCAATTTGACGCGATTGCAGGCGGAGGAACAGACTCAGGTGCAATCCATATGACAGCGAATGGCGTTCCTGCTCTTTCCATTACAATTGCTACTAGATATATCCATTCTCATGCTGCCATGCTGCATCGGGATGATTATGAAAATGCAGTGAAATTAATTACTGAGGTTATTAAACGTCTAGACGAAGAAACCGTTAAAACGATTACCTTTGATTAAATAACATAAAAATGCTGGGCAGTCTGCCCAGCATTTATTTCTTCTTTAAACCCTCTTCAAGAATCGTCAGCATTTCATTTTTCTCATCCTCGCTGGAATTCTGCCAGATTACTTCGAACAGAACGCCTAAGCCAGGAAGCATTTTTTCTTCGCCGTTTTGAATCGCATCTACAATCGTATCCTCAAGCTGACCTTGATCATTGCCTGATACATTTGAGATAATGGCATTTCTTAAATTTAAATCCATGATAATCACTCCACCTCTTATAATATTTACCTATCTATATCCTGCGTTATTTTGTGTTTTTTATGTATGTTTTATAAGATATAATATAGAAAAGTGAAAATGCCCGTTTAGCTCCGACAGACCGGAAAGGCTCCGCCATAAAAGCCCGGTTTTGACATTTATGGCGAAGCCGTTCTGGACAAGAAGCAGGGCGGCCAGCAGACAATAGTTAAAAGCAGAATATTAAAAGGTCCATTAATTATATAGAAGAAAAGCGGCTATAAAGGAGCAGTAATCGTGAAACGAATTGAATCTGTACAAAATCAAAAGGTAAAGCAATGGCGTAAATTACATACCAAAAAAGAACGTGACACAACGAATACATTTTTAATTGAAGGCTTGCATTTAGTAGAAGAAGCCTTAAAAGATAAATCAGTGATTAAAGAATTGATCATTTCAGAAGAAGCATCCATTCCATCACATTGGAATGCGGATGATCTGCCGATTATATATGTCACGAAAGAAATCATGAAAGCAATCTCTGAAACAGAATCCCCGCAGGGTGCAGCTGCAGTCTGTGTTCAATCAGAAAAGCACGAAATAAGTGCCTGGAAAAAGGTCGTGCTGATAGATGCCATTCAGGACCCGGGCAATCTGGGAACAATCATCAGGACTGCAGATGCAGCAGGGATGGATGGGGTCATACTTGGAGACGGAACCGTGGATGCATACAATTCAAAGGTTGTCCGTTCCAGTCAGGGATCAATCTTTCATATTCCAATCGTAAAAAGAAAATTGAATCAGGCAATCCCAGAGCTTAAACAGCAAAATGTCTCTATATATGGAACCTCGCTTCAAAATGGCGTTGATTATCGTAAAACCGAAGCAGCACCTTCATTTGGTCTGCTTATTGGCAATGAGGGAAGCGGAGTAAATAAAGAATATCTTCAGCAAACTGATCAAAATCTTTACATTCCGATTCTAGGAAAAGCAGAATCCTTAAATGCAGGAATTGCAGCGGGCATTCTAATGTATCATTGTATTGGGAATCAATAAAAATAGTGAAATTTTCTCAACTTCAAATTTACGGAGCTAATAAATTTGGAGTTTTTACAAAATAGAAAAGAAAACGGCTAAAACAAAAATAAACGGCTAAATTAATTCCAGAATCCGCTAAATAAAACGGATGTTCCGCCAGTAAATATGAAGTTTTGGCTAATAAAATTTCATATTTGGCTAAATGTTCTGCCAATCTGAGCTTGGTTAGCAGTTTTATTAGAGATTTTAGAAGTCATGCCGCATTCGCTTTGCCTCCTAGCCCCTCGGTCAGGAACGCAATCCCCGATAAAGTCAAACCCGGACTTTTCCGGGGGTTTTTTATCTGTCATGCCTGAGCTAACCAAGCGGTTCCGCTTTTCGGTGTTGTCCAGCTCCATCGCCCAGCTCCTCGGCCAGAACGGATCCGCCAGTAAAGGCAAAAAGCGCCTTTTCTGTCGGATCCTTATCTGTCATGCCTGAGCTAAACGGGCGATTCCGCTTTTCTAGTCTTGCATGAACATATTCTTTTCATTATAATAAGATACAGTTACATACTCTAACAGTGATGATAGAGAAGAGTAGTTTACGGGAGCGTCAATCAGGGAGAAAATGCCGGTGACTGAGAGCATTTTTTTGACAGCAGTAAATGAATTCACCTCTTTAGCTGGCATCAGGACCATTCGGTTTTTGAATGTAAAGATGTTCCGGATCAATTCCGTTATCTTAGAACGAAGTGAACAGCTGTTTCTTTTTGGGCTGTTAACAAGGGTGGTACCGCGATATTCAACTCGTCCCTTTTTTGGGCGGGTTTTTTATTTTGGAAAAAAATGAGCAATCATTTGAAATAAAGGAGGAAACAGCATGCAGGAGCAACTGAAACAGCTTCAGTTAGAAGCACTTGAAAAAATACAAACAGCTAATGATTTAAAAAGCCTGAATGACATCCGTGTCTCATACTTAGGCAAAAAAGGACCGATTACAGAAGCGCTTCGCGGTATGGGAAAACTATCTGCAGAAGAGCGTCCGTTAATGGGTGCCCTTGCAAATGAGGTCCGCGAAAGCATTGCAACAAGCATTGCAGCAAAACAGGAGGGACTGGAGGAAGCTGCGGTTGAGGAAAAATTGGCAGCAGAAACAATCGATGTAACACTTCCTGGGCGCCCGGTCCGATCAGGAAACCATCATCCTATTACAGCAGTTATTGAGGAAATTGAAGATCTTTTCCTCGGAATGGGTTATTCAGTTGAAGAAGGCCCTGAAGTTGAAACGGATTATTATAACTTTGAAGCATTGAACCTTCCTAAAGGACATCCTGCAAGGGATATGCAGGATTCATTCTACATTACTGATGAAACGCTGCTTCGTACACACACATCCCCGGTTCAGGCTAGAACGATGCAAAAGTATAAAGGGCAAGGTCCTGTTAAAATTATCTGTCCGGGTAAAGTGTACCGCCGCGACAACGACGATGCGACACATTCTCATCAATTCACTCAAATTGAAGGGTTAGTGATCGATGAAAACATCAGCATGAGCGATTTAAAAGGAACACTGGAAGCCTTTGCTAAAAAGATGTTTGGAGAGGACAGAGAAATTCGTTTGCGCCCAAGTTTCTTCCCATTTACGGAGCCTTCAGTCGAGATTGATGTTTCATGCTTTGCATGCGGAGGACATGGATGCAATGTATGTAAGGGAACTGGCTGGATTGAAATTTTAGGTGCAGGAATGGTTCATCCGAACGTGCTTGAAATGGCTGGATTTGACTCGAAAAAGTACAGTGGATTTGCATTTGGAATGGGACCTGAGCGCATTGCCATGCTGAAATACGGTATTGATGATATTCGCCACTATTACACCAATGATGTACGTTTCTTAAAACAATTTAAAAGAGCATAAAAGGAGGTTTACCGATGTTTGTTTCATATAAATGGCTGCAGAATTACGTTGATCTCAGCGGAATATCAGCAGAAGAACTGGCAGAAAAGATTACTAGAAGCGGGATTGAAGTAGAAGGTGTTGAAGCGCTGAACGAGGGTATGAGCGGTGTTGTCATCGGTCATGTGCTTGAAAAAGAACAACACCCTAATGCAGATAAACTGAACAAATGTTTAGTCGATGTCGGGGGAGAACTGCCTGTACAAATCATTTGCGGTGCTGCAAATGTCGATAAAGGCCAAAAAGTAGCAGTTGCAACTGTGGGTGCAGTTCTTCCTGGAAACTTTAAGATTAAAAAAGCTAAGCTGCGCGGTGAAGAATCAAACGGAATGATCTGTTCTCTTCAGGAGCTCGGAATTGAGTCAAAGCTTGTGGCAAAAGAATTTTCTGAAGGGATTTTTGTATTCCCGAATGACGTTCAGCCAGGTGCAGATGCTCTAGCTGAACTGAGCCGAGATGATCAGATTCTTGAACTGGGGTTAACTCCGAACCGTTCAGATTGCTTAAGCATGCTTGGTGTCGCACACGAGGTAGCGGCGATTTTAGGAAGAAGTGTCACATATCCTGATCTTACACATGAGGAAGCTTCTGAAAAGGCATCTGATTTTATTACTGTAGCTGTAGAGGCTAAAGAAGAGAATCCTTTATATGTAGCTAAAGTGATCCGCAATGTACGAATTGCTCCATCACCTCTTTGGCTTCAAACAAGGTTAATGGCTGCAGGAATTCGTCCGCACAATAATGTTGTGGATATTACCAACTATGTATTAATCGAATACGGTCAGCCTTTGCATGCATTTGACTATGACCGCTTAGGTTCAAAAGAAATTCTTGTTCGTCTTGCTGAAGCAGGGGAAGAAATCATCACACTAGATGGACAGAAACGTGTCCTTACTCCTGAACATCTTGTTATCACAAATGGCAAAGAGCCTGTTGCTCTAGCAGGCGTGATGGGCGGAGAAAATTCTGAAGTTCATTCAGATACAACAACGATCCTGCTTGAGTCTGCGTACTTCAACGGTCAAACCGTCCGCAAAGCTTCCAAGGATCATGGGCTTCGCAGTGAAGCAAGTGCGCGTTTTGAAAAGGGCGTTGATCCAAACCGTGTCCGCGCTGCAGCAGAACGTGCAGCCCAATTAATGATGGAGCTTGCAGGCGGAGAAGTATTAAATGGATCTGCAGAAGTGAACTGTTTAGAAGCAGAGCCTGCTGTTGTCAGCATTCATGTGGATAAAATCAACAAAGTGCTCGGAATGAACATATCAGTAAATGAAATTCAGTCGATCTTCACTCGTCTTGGCTTTGAAATAAAGGAAGATAACGGAACGTTTACAGTTACTGTTCCGACAAGACGCGGAGACATTACGATTGAAGAAGATTTAATTGAAGAGGTAGCAAGACTGTATGGCTATGATAATATTCCATCAACATTCCCGGTCAGCGCATCTTCACCAGGCAGACTGACTGAATATCAGTATAACCGCCGCAAAGCTCGCCGTTATCTGGAAGGAGCAGGCTTGTACCAAGCGATTACGTATTCTTTAACAAGTGAAGAAAAAGCATCTCAATTTGCTCTTGAAGCATCAGATTATACTCGTCTTGCTATGCCGATGAGCGAAGAGCGCAGCGTACTCCGCTTAAGCTTGGTTCCGCATTTGCTGGAAACACTGAAATACAATCTTGCTCGTCAAAATGACCAAGTAGCGCTTTATGAAATGAGTTCGGTTTTCATTTCAAATGGAGCAGGAGAACAGCCTGTTGAAAAAGAGCGACTAAGCGGTGCTGTTACTGGTTTGTGGCATTTAAATCAATGGCAGGGCGAAAAGAAGCCTGTTGATTTCTATGTAGTAAAAGGAATTCTTGATGGATTGTTTGATGTCCTTGGGCTGAAAGAGCAAATCACATACAAACAAGCTAAGCGCGATGGGCTGCATCCGGGACGTACCGCAGAAATCTTGCTAAATGGGATCACTGCAGGATTCATCGGCCAAGTTCATCCAAAGCTTCAAAAACAAATGGATCTAACTGAAACATATGTATTTGAACTTGCTTTACAGCAGCTGCTGGAGACGAATCTGGAAGAATTAAAGTTTTCCGTGATTCCTCGTTTCCCTTCAATGACAAGGGATATTGCCCTTGTTGTTGACAGAGAAATTGTCGCAGGAGATCTTAAAGAAACAATTTCTGAAGCAGGCGGAAAGCTTCTAAAAGAAGTGTCTGTATTCGATCTATATGAAGGGGATAAACTGGAAGAAAATAAAAAGTCGCTCGCCTTCTCTCTGCGCTATTTCGACCCGGAGCGCACATTAACTGATGAAGAAGTAACGAAAGCTCATGAAAAAGTGCTTCGTGCAGTTGAAGAGAAATACGCAGCTGTGCTGAGAGGTTAATGAATCACATGAAAAGCAGTGAAATCTAATGAGATTTCACTGCTTTTTTGCATTCAGTTCTTCTCTGTAACGTCTCTGATCGACTGATAAAGTATGGCAGTCATCTCTTCCAATTCCTCTTTTGCTGCTGCAAGCGGCGGCATAAATACAATGACATTTCCCAGAGGTCTGAGGAGCATGCCGAGCTCCCTTGCACGTCTGCAGACTTTAACTCCCACCCTGTCCTTCCAATCAAACGGCTCGGCTGTTTCCTTATCCCTCACTAATTCAATCCCGATCATAAATCCTTTTTGCCGAATATCTCCTACGTGGGCTAATTGCGAAAAAGCTGTTAATTGACTTGCCAGATATTCTGACATGATCTCCACTTCCTGTATTAAATTCCGCTTCTCTATTAATTCAAGATTTGCAATGGCAACAGCACACCCTAAAGGGTTTCCGGTGTAACTGTGGCCATGGAAAAACGTTTTTTGCTCCTCATAGTCTCCTAAAAATGCTTTGTAAATCTCTTCAGAAGCAACTGTAATTGCGACAGGAAGATATCCGCCTGTCAATCCTTTTCCAGCTGTTAAAAGATCAGGAGTGACATGCTCGTGCTCACATGCAAACATTTTCCCTGTTCTGCCAAACCCTGTAGCGACTTCATCCGCTATCATCAGAACCTCATATTTTGTACAAAGCTCTCTCACGCCTCTCAAGTAACCTTCAGGCATCACAATAATTCCGCTTGCACCTTGTACAATCGGTTCAATAATCAGCGCAGCAATTTCATCAGAACGCTGTGCCAATAGAGTCTCTAACTCTTTTAACGATTCATGAACGATGACAGTTTCAGAATTTCCGTATGGTGAGCGGTATACTGAAGGGTAAGGAATTTTAATGCAGTCAAAAAGCAGGGATGAATAGGCTTTATGAAAGAGGTCGATGGCTCCTACTGAAACCGCGCCAATCGTATCTCCATGATAAGCATCCTTCATAGTGATAAATTGTCTCTTAGTTTCTTTTCCTTTATGCTGCCAGTATTGAAAGGCCATTTTAACGGCAATCTCTACAGAAGTTGCACCTGAGTCTGAATAAAACACTTTGCTGAGACCTTCAGGCATAAGTTTAATGACTTTTTCTGCCAAAAGAATAGCAGGAACATTGGCCATTCCAAGCAGGGTAGAGTGTGCTACTTTATCCAGCTGCTGTTTGATGGCTTCATTTAATTCTCTTATATTGTGGCCGTGCACATTTAACCAGATGGAAGAGACGCCATCCCAATATTCTTTGCCGTTTACATCAATTAGTTTAAGGCCTTTTCCTTCAGCGATAATAACAGGCTGATCCTCTATGTAATCTTTCATTTGGGTAAAAGGATGCCAAATATATTGCTTGTTCTTTGCTGCGAGTTCTTCGTAGGTAATTTCAGCGAGTGCCGGACTTTTATACATGGTTTGCCCCCTTTAAAAATATTGTTATAACTCTATCGTATAGACAGCAAACAATATATGTCAACCAAAAATTAATTTAGTTGACATATATATTTTGCTGTAGATAAAATGAAGACAAATAAAAGGAAAGGAAGAAAAAGAATGAAGCGTTCGCTGTCGGTTTATTCCATTTCAGTTGTATCAATGTTTGCAGCTTTAACAGCAGCAGGAGCATTTATAAAAATACCGATGCCGGTTATTCCATTTACATTGCAGATTCTATTTGTCTACCTTGCAGGTGCTTTACTGGGCAGCAAGCTTGGAGCAATGAGTCAATGTCTTTATATTGCAATCGGACTTTCGGGACTGCCGGTATTTTCAAGCGGTGGCGGTCTTTCTTATATTTTCCAGCCGACATTCGGTTATTTAGTGGGATTTGCTGCCGCCAGTTTTGTCATTGGCTATATCCTTGAGAGGTGTAATCAGCCGAAGCTGAAGCATTTTCTGTACGCTCATTTTACCGGTCTTATCATTGTTTATTTGTTCGGTGTAGGCTATTTATATCTCTCGTTAAACACATGGATTGGAACAGGGATTTCTTTTGGTGCAGCATTTTACAGCGGTTTTTTGCTGAGTATATTCGGCGACTTGCTTCTTTGTTTTGGAGCTTCGCTATTAGCATTAAGATTGTATAAATCCGTGCGCAGGCCTTTAGAAAAAGGTCGAGTGTCCTATTCAGGGGCAGCTAAGGGATGAGCGGAATATTTGTTACCGGTACAGACACAGGCATTGGCAAAACGTTTGTAACGGCGTATTTACTTGGAATTCTTCAGCGTTCCGGGATAAAAGCCGTACCGTACAAACCAGTTCAAAGCGGCGGAAGGCTGGAGGAGGGTATTCTTGTCGCAGAAGATATTGAAGAATATCGTCTGGCTGCAAATCTTCCGTACCAGCAAGATGAGCTTTGTACATACTGTCTGGAAGACCCCGTTTCACCCCATTTAGCCGCAAAAATATCAGGTGTTAAAATCGACAAGAATCGTTTGGTCAATCAATATATCAAGCTTCAAAAAGAAAATGATCTTGTGATCGTAGAAGGTGCAGGCGGTCTCGCAGTTCCTCTTGCCGAAAATGAAGGTGAAATCTATTTAACGAAAGATCTTATTAAAGAGCTCGACATTCCTGTCCTGATTGTCACTCATCCCTCACTTGGAACGATAAATCATTCATTGCTGACTGCAGAATATGCCAAAAAAAATGGTATAGCCATTCTTGGATTTATCATCAACAATGTGTCTGAGGAAGAGTCTTTAATGGAACAGGACAATGTGCGGATGATTGAAATTTTGAGCGGGGTGCCTGTGATTGGGAAAATTCCATACTCAAAAGGAAAATTTGAAAGTTTATTAAATAGAGAGTCTCTTATTTCCCTGGAACAAATCGTGAAAAAAAAGCGGCAAAATCATTAAGATTTTGCCGCTTTTTTTATTAGGTTTCATCTATCCTTTTTTCTTGCAGCCAATTTTTTTGCTTTGTCTGTATTGGCAAAATGAAACTTTGTTAAGCTTCTTAATGTGCTTTCTCCTTTTTTCGCAATTATTGCTGCTGCAGCTTCGTCAACCTTCGCTCCAGCACCTTTAGGAAGTGTCATGCCAGCTTTTTCAGACAGACGATCCATCTCCTTAAGAAAGGCGTATCTTGCCAAAATAGAAGCTGCTGCAACCGCAAGGTGTATTCCTTCTGCTTTTGTGCTGAAAAAAGTATTTTCTTTACGGTAGGAAATGCCGCTGAGATGTTTGAAATAGATGGAAGGCTCTGCGAATTGATCGATCAGCACAGCTTCCGGCACTTCCGGCTCAATTTTGTCGTAAAGTTTGTTGATTGCCTGATTATGAAGGATGGCCTTCATTTTCCCCTGGGACATTCCGGTGCTCTGGAGCTGATTGTATTTTTCATTATGCAGGACCAGCAGACTGTAGGGTACTATAGATAGAAGATTTTTGGCAATGACTGAAATTTGTTTATCATTCAAATGCTTTGAATCTTTTACACCTAATTCCTGAAGCAGCGGAATCTGATCTTTTTTCACATAGGCTGCAACCACAGTGATCGGGCCGAAGAAGTCACCCGTTCCGACTTCATCCGATCCTATGATGGAGAGAGTGGATATGTTTGCCGGCGGACTAAAAACAGTAAGTGGCTTCGAAGGTTTCTTAGTAGTCTTTTGCTCAGGCTTAGACCACTTTTCTGCTTCTTCCGCTGCCAGATTACCCTGAAACAGAACTTTTCCAGACTTATAGGCAGTAATGGTGCATCCATTTGATTTAGCAGTAAATACAGCACCCGGCGGAAGCTTTGAGCCCAAATCCGAAGAGTAATAGGATTTCATTTTCAGGATGGTCGGCTGATCGATTTTAATAACGGCATTGGACAAGAGATGACACCTCTTTTAAAATAATGATTGATACTAGATATTGATTGGCATTATCTTTCCATTATACTAGATATCATGTTATGATAAAGATTAGGATTCTCAAGAATGGAGGATTTTTCGTTGGATAACCACTCAAAAAAGAAAACGACAGTTGATATATATGGACAGCAATTTTCAATAGTAGGCACGGAGAGCACAAGTCATGTGCGCCTGGTGGCTTCTATTGTTGATGATAAAATGCGAGAAATCAGCAGCAAAAGTCCTAATCTTGATATTAATAAGCTGGCAGTCTTAACTGCAGTGAATGTTGTGCATGACTATTTAAAATTAAGAGATGAATTTGAAAAACTAGAGAAACAAATCATAGAAAAGGATTGACGCGGTAAATGCTTGATATTGCACTTTTTATCATCTTGGCAATGGGCCTATTAGTCGGATTAAAACGCGGCTTTATTCTTCAATTCATACATCTTACAGGGTTTATCATCGCCTATATTGTAGCATATAAATACTTTGGTGTTTTGGCGCCAAAGTTAGAACTGTGGGTTCCATACCCAACGCTTGGCGAGAGCGGATCGGCTATTTCCTTTTTTACAGGCGGAAATCTTGAAGAGGCATACTATAGAGCTGTAGCGTTTGTCATTTTATTTATCGGCACAAAGATCTTGCTGCAAGTAGTAGGATCTATGCTTGATTTTGTTACATACCTTCCAATCCTTAAACAGCTGAATAAATGGGCTGGCGCCATTTTAGGATTTCTTGAAATCTATTTAATTCTTTTTATCTTGCTGTTTATTGGCGGGCTGCTTCCGGTTCCGGAAGTCCAGTCAGCAATGGGGGATTCTGGACTTGCAAAAGTAATCGTTCATCACACGCCGTATTTTTCTGATAAAGTTCAGGAATTATGGCTGCAATATGCACCGAATTAACTTCTCCTCCAATTAGGAGAAGTTTTTTTGGTAAAAAGCCCTTTATCTCTTCTGTTGTACTTTTGCAGAAAAAATTTGTATCATTTTAAATGAACCGCAATAGATGGAAAAACGACTTGACCCGAGGTGATGGAATAATGAGCGTACATAAAAAAGATGTGATTAAATTACTTGAATATATAGCAGTACACATGGAACTTAAAGGAGAAAATCCATTTAAGATAGCTGCTTTCCGCAAAGCTGCCAATGCACTCGAAACAGATGAGCGGAGCTTGTCTTCAATTGAAGATTTTACAAAAATCGCAGGAATCGGAAAAGGAACAGCTGCGGTTATCACTGAGTTTATTCAAGCAGGCAAATCTGAAACCCTGGAGCAGCTTCAGTCAGAAGTACCGCAAGGGCTGATTCCATTGTTGAAACTCCCAGGACTAGGCGGCAAAAAAATTGCAAAGCTTTATAAAGAGCTTGGGGTAACGGACGTTGAATCTCTTAAAAAAGCCTGTCTTGAAGAAAAGGTTCAGAATCTTGCCGGATTCGGAAAAAAAACAGAAGAAAAAATTCTTGCTGCGATTGATGAAATTGGAACCCGTCCAGAGAGGCTGCCGTTATCATTTGCTCTGCCGATTGCTGAAGAAATTGAGACGTATTTGGAATCGTGTGAAGAGGTTCAAAAGTACAGCAGGGCAGGCAGTCTCAGACGAATGAGAGAGACTGTCAAGGATTTGGATTTTATTATCGCAACGGAGCATCCCCAGTATGTCAGAGATCAGCTCATAAAAATCCCTAATATCTCTGAAATCATTGCAAACGGAGACACAAAGGTCTCTGTTCAGCTGCAATATGAATATGAAATTGGTGTAGATTTTCGTTTAGTTACTCTTGATGAATTTGCTACGACACTGCATCATTTTACCGGTTCAAAGGATCACAACGTTAAAATGCGGCAGCTTGCAAAGGAACGCGGCGAAAAAATAAGCGAATATGGTGTTGAAAATAGTGAGACAGGTGAAATCACCACTTTTTCAACAGAAGAAGAATTTTACGCTCACTTTGATCTTCCTTTCTTTCCTCCTGAAATCCGGGAAGACGGGACGGAAGTAGAAAAATACATGAAGGATACTAAGCTGATATCTGCCGATGATATAAAAGGCGATCTTCATATGCACTCAACTTGGAGCGATGGAGCTTTTACAATCAGTGAAATGGCAGAAGCGTGCAGAATGCGCGGGTATGAGTATATGGCTATTACAGATCATTCCCAGTACCTTAAAGTGGCAAATGGCCTGACTCCTGAACGATTGAAAGCTCAGCGGGATGAGATTGACAAATTAAATGAACAATATGAGGATTTTAAAATTTTTGCAGGAGTAGAAATGGATATTCTGCCGGATGGCACCCTTGATTATGATGATGACGTATTAGAAGGCATGGACTTTGTCATTGCATCCATTCATTCCAGCTTTTCTCAATCACAGGATATCATTATGCAGCGTCTGAAAACGGCTCTTGAAAGCCATCATGTGGATATGATCGCACACCCTACAGGCAGGCTGATCGGCAAGAGAAACGGATATGAGCCGGATGTTGAGATGCTGATTCAGCTTGCAAAAGAAACGAATACTGTTTTAGAGCTGAATGCAAATCCGAACAGACTTGATTTGAGTGCTGAGCACATTAAAAAAGCACATGAATCAGGTGTAAAACTTGCAATCAATACAGATGCACATAATATAGACATGCTTGAAGATATGAATACAGGAGTTTCAACAGCAATTAAAGGATGGGTGAAAGCAGAAAACGTAATCAATACTTGGGATCTGAATCAACTGCAATCCTTTTTTAACAGGCATAATAAGTAGCCCAAACGACAGCAAGGAGGCTGTATACCGTGCAGCAGCGTGTGTTTAAAGTATTGGAATTCAATAAAGTTAAAGAACAGCTTTTAAAGCATATATCTTCTTCTTTAGCAAAGGAAAAAGTGGAGAGGCTTGTTCCATCCACTGATTATGATGAGGTAAGAAAATGGCAGGAGCAGACTGATGAGGCAGCAAAAGTCCTCAGGCTGAAAGGAAATGCTCCCCTAGGCGGTCTCGTTGATATTCGCCAAAGCATTAAACGGTCTCAAATCGGCGGAATGCTGAATCCGCATGAACTGATGGAGATTGCCGGAACTCTTTATGCAGGCAAGCACATGAAACGGTTTATTGAGGACATGGTGGAAAATGGAATTGACCTCCTTCATTTGGGCGGATTCGCGGCTGAAATTCAGCCGCTGCAGGAGTTAGAACAGCACATTCTTCACTGTATTGGTGATAATGGAGAGGTTCTCGATGGAGCAAGCGATGCTCTTCGTTCAATCCGGACATCATTAAGAACAACAGAATCCAGGGTTAGAGAAAAGCTTGAGTCGATGATCCGGTCCTCATCTGCTCAAAAAATGCTTTCTGATGCAATTATAACCATACGAAATGACAGGTATGTGATTCCTGTTAAGCAGGAATACCGTTCTGCATACGGCGGTATTGTCCATGATCAGTCTTCATCAGGAGCGACATTATTTATTGAGCCTCAGGTAGTGGTTGACTTAAACAACACGCTTCAGCAGGCGCGCATGAAAGAGAAAATCGAAATTGACCGCATTTTAACAGAAATTACTGCGAAAGTGGCTGAAGAAGCTGATCCACTTTTGATTAATGTGGAAGCGCTGAGCGAAATGGATTTTATGTTTACGAAAGCAGCGTACGCGAAAAAAATAAAAGCTTCAAAGCCAGAAATGAATAACAGCGGAAGAATTAAGCTGTTCAAAGCAAGACATCCGCTTTTGAATGCCGAAGAAGTTGTCGCAAATGACATTGAACTTGGCAGTGAGTTTACGACAATTGTTATAACAGGTCCGAATACAGGCGGAAAAACAGTCACCCTTAAAACGGTCGGTCTGTTTACATTGATGGCGCAATCCGGCCTGCAGATTCCATCTCTTGACGGCTCTGAGATGGCAGTATTTGAAAATGTATATGCTGATATCGGAGACGAACAGTCAATTGAACAAAGCTTAAGTACGTTTTCTTCTCACATGGTAAACATTGTTGATATTTTAAAACGCGTTGACAATAACAGCCTTGTGCTATTCGATGAGCTGGGCGCAGGAACAGATCCGCAGGAAGGCGCTGCACTAGCCATCTCTATTTTAGATGAAGTTCATCATCGCGGGGCAAGAGTGATCGCCACAACACATTATCCTGAACTCAAAGCATATGGATATAACCGTGAAGGTGTAGTAAATGCAAGTGTTGAATTCAATATTGAAACATTAAGCCCGACTTATAAGCTTTTAATCGGCGTACCCGGCCGAAGCAACGCATTTGAAATTTCAAAGCGGCTGGGTCTTATGCAAACAGTTATTGACCGGGCAAAATCTCATATGAGTGCTGAGAGCAATAAAGTAGATTCAATGATTGCCTCGCTCGAAGAGAGCAAAAAACGCTCTGACACAGAGCTTACTGAAGCAGAACAGCTGCGCAAAGACGCAGAAAAGCTTCATTCAGAGCTGCAAATTCAAATTCTTTCTTTTAACGAAGAGCGCGATAAGCTTTACGAACAGGCAGAGAAGAAAGCGGCAGAAAAAGTGGAAGCTGCAAAAGCAGAAGCAGACTCCATTATCCGTGAATTAAGAAAGATGCAAAAAGAACACCGGACTGGTATTAAAGAACATGAATTAATCGATGCCAAAAAACGACTTGAAGAAGCGGTGCCTGAGTTTGAAAAAAGCAGTAAGCAGCTGAAAAGCAAGCCGCAGAAGCATCAGTATGCAGAAGGCGATGAAGTGAAAGTCATCAGCTTCAACCAAAAAGGGCATCTGCTGTCAAAAGTAGGCGACCATGAATGGCAGGTGCAGATCGGCATTCTGAAAATGAAGGTAAAAGAAGATGATCTGCAGTACATCAGCAGACCTAAGCCTGTTGAAACCAAGCCCCTTGCTATGGTAAAAGGCAAGGACTATCACGTCTCCCTCGAACTTGATTTAAGGGGCGAACGGTATGAGAATGCTCTCCTCAGGGTAGAAAAATATATGGACGATGCTGTGCTCGCAGGCTATCCTAGAATTTCTATTATTCACGGCAAAGGGACCGGAGCACTTCGAACAGGCGTGCAGGAATACTTGAAAAAGCATAGAAATGTTAAAAGCACGCGGTACGGGGAATCCGGCGAGGGCGGTTCAGGTGTTACGATTGTTGAATTAAAATAATCGAAATATGGGAGATAAGAAATGAATCAATTTTGGGAGAATGAATTCGTTCAGACAGCAGCATATTTTAGCGTAGTCATCTTATGCATTGTTGTGTTTTTGACCATTTTTGAACTGGTGACCAAATATAATAACTGGGATGAAATTCAAAAAGGGAATCTTGCAGTGGCAATGACGACGGGCGGAAAGATATTTGGAATTGCCAATGTATTCCGTTTTTCAATTGGGCAGCATGATACGCTGCTTGAGATGGTTGGCTGGGGAATGTTTGGCTTCATATTATTGCTTTTAGGCTATTTTATCTATGAGTTTCTAACGCCTAAATTCAGAATAGATGATGAAATTCAAAATGACAATCGTGCGGTAGGCTTTATTTCAATGGTGATTTCAATTGGTCTATCCTACGTTATCGGCGCAGGCATTTAAGGGGAGAAAACAGTGGAAACATTAGCAAAAGTACTGCTTGGAGTATGCGGTTTGTTTATTGTAATAGGCATTATCTTTATGGTTTTTTTCGCTTGAAAAATTTAATATTATGAAGAATATCCGGAATTCATGACATGAATCCGGATATTTTTTAATAAGATAAGGATAAAGTTCTGCGCATTGATGGCAACTCGGATGCGCCCAGCTCCTCGGACAGAATAAATACGCAGGAAAAGTTAAACCCATACTTTCCTGTCGGATCTTACATGTCATGACTGAACTAAACGGCCGCTTGCGCTTTTCTTCATACATTTAAAATAATTCAAAAACAATCTATATTCTGAATATAACTTTGGTATACTTTCTTTATAAGCCTAAAGTCATATTGGCAACAAAGGGAGGAATTGAAATGGAAGTTCAAAAACCTTGGCTTCATCTATATCCTGAAGAAATACCTCATTATGCTGAAATTGACAACAAGCCTCTTCAATCTTATCTCGCGCAAGCAGCACAAGAATTTCCGACAAAAACAGCTATTCACTTTTTAGGCAAGGAACTGACTTTTACAGAGATTTATGAACAATCTTTAAAACTTGCAGCCTACCTCCAGGAACTTGGATTAAAGAAAGACGAAAGAGTATCCATTATGCTCCCGAATTGTCCACAGGCAGTGATTGCTTACTATGGTATCTTATTTGCTGGAGGTATTGTCGTCCAAACAAACCCTCTGTACATGGAAAGGGAGCTTGAGTATCAACTCAATGATTCTGATGCGAAATACATCATTACGCTTGATCTCCTTTACCCAAGAGTCTCTAAAATGAAAGCGCTGACAAGCATTGAGCATATTATTGCGACAAGCATTAAAGATTATCTCCCTTTCCCGAAAAATCTTCTGTACCCATTTGTGCAGAAAAAGCAAAATCAAATCGTGATAAAAATAGAGCACAGCGGACACACGCATTTATTCAAAGAAATCATGAAACGGCAGCACACGTCTATTGAGGAAATAGAAACAAATCCTAAAGAGGATATTGCCTTGCTGCAGTATACAGGAGGAACAACCGGTTTTCCAAAAGGAGTCATGCTAACACATGAAAATCTGGTTGCAAATACTTCCATGTGCTCATCCTGGATGTATAAATGCAAACGCGGAGAAGAATCCGTGCTTGGCATTTTGCCGTTTTTCCATGTTTACGGGATGACAGCGGTTATGAATCTATCAATTATGCAAGGCTTTAAAATGATTCTGCTTCCCAAATTCGATGCGACAGATACGCTTAAAGCGATTGATAAATTAAAACCGACACTGTTCCCTGGTGCTCCTACCATTTATATTGCATTACTAAATCATCCGGATCTGAAAAACTATGATCTTTCATCAGTGGAATCGTGTATAAGCGGATCAGCTCCTCTTCCGGCAGAAGTTCAGGAGAAATTCGAGCGCGAAACTGGCGGTAAGCTTGTGGAGGGATACGGCTTATCAGAAGCATCCCCTGTTACGCACGCCAACTTCCTCTGGTCGCACCGGAAAAAAGGAAGCATAGGTGTGCCATGGCCTAATACAGACTCTATTATTCTGTCATTTGAAACAGGCAAGCAGGCAGCTTACAATGAGCTTGGAGAAATTGCTGTGAGAGGTCCGCAGGTAATGAAAGGATATTGGAAAAAACAAGAGGAAACTGATGCCGTATTAAGAGAGGGCTGGCTTTTAACCGGTGACATTGGCTATATGGACGAAGAAGGATATTTCTATATCGTTGACCGGAAAAAAGATATGATTATCGCTGGGGGATTCAACATTTATCCGCGTGAAATCGAAGAGGTTTTATATGAGCACGAAAAAGTACAGGAAGTGGTAGTAGCCGGCATTCCGGATCCTTACCGGGGAGAAACGGTGAAGGCATATATCGTTTTGAAAGAAGGGGCTGTGGCAACTGAGCAGGAATTTGATGAATTTGTCCGCAAGCATATGGCAGCTTACAAGATTCCAAGAATCTATGAATTCCGCAAAGAGCTGCCAAAAACAGCAGTCGGAAAAATTTTGAGGCGTTCACTTGTAGAAGAAGAAAAAGAAAAACTGAAAAATGTCAATTAATCAGAAAACCGTTTATTTAAATGGTCTTATTGAATAAAATGAAGAGCAATAAGAATAGAAAATATAAAAGAACCATCTCATCCTATTGCTGAGAAGGTTCTTTTCATCTATTATGATGAAGATAAAACCATCTTTCTTCTTGACAGATGGATGATGTAATTTTATGATTGGATTATGAATGATGATTCATTCAGTTTGAAGGGACGATTTGATATTGAAACAGAAAAGACCAAAATATCTCCAAATTATAGATGCAGCTGTCATTGTCATCGCTGAAAACGGCTATCATCATGCACAGGTTTCAAAGATTGCGAAGCAGGCAGGAGTCGCAGACGGAACCATTTATCTTTATTTTAAAAATAAAGAAGACATCCTGATTTCCTTGTTTCAGGAAAAAATGGGCGTATTTATCGAAAAAATTCAACAAGAAATAGCAGGAAAGGACACGGCGGCGGAGAAGTTATACATGTTGATAGAAAAACATTTTTCTCTTTTAGCCGAAGATCATCATCTTGCCATCGTTACCCAGCTTGAACTAAGGCAGTCAAATAAAGATTTGCGCCTGAGAATCAACGAGGTTCTGAAAGGATATTTAAATATTCTTGATTCGATTATTCAAACAGGAAAAGAAACATCCGAATTCAGTGAAGCCCTGGATATACGCTTAGCGAGGCAGATGATATTTGGAACCATTGATGAAACGGTGACAACATGGGTCATGAATGATCAGAAATTTGATTTGACTGCACTTGCAGGAAGCGTTCATGAACTCATGATCAAAGGCTGCGGAAGGGTATAAGAAAACCATTCCTGACGTAATAGTTTAAATGCTTAAGGAGGCCTGAGCTGTGAGTTATTTTAATGTTAAAGTAGAAGATTATGTTGCGGTCGTAACCATTCACCAACCTCCCGCAAATGCCCTTTCATCTTATGTTTTGAAAGAGCTTTCATCCCTTATGGATGAGTTTGAAGCAAATAAAGAAGTCAGGGTCATTGTCATTAATGGCGAGGGACGATTCTTCTCTGCAGGTGCTGACATAAAGGAATTTGTATCAGTGCCGAATGGTGAAGAGTTCTCTAAGCTTGCTGCAAACGGACAGGAACTTTTTGAGAGAATTGAAACATTCTCAAAACCTGTCATCGCGTCAATTCATGGTGCTGCTCTAGGCGGGGGCCTTGAGCTTGCAATGAGCTGTCATGTCAGACTTGTCACTGAGAATGCAAAGCTTGGGCTGCCTGAGCTTCAGCTTGGACTTATTCCAGGCTTCGCAGGGTCGCAGCGTCTTCCCAAGTATGTTGGAGAAGCAAAAGCTCTTGAAATGCTGCTGACAAGTGAACCGATTTCAGGAGCAGAGGCAGCCAAGTACGGTCTTGCCAACCATGCTTTTGCAGAAGAGTCCTTATTAGATGAAACGATGAAGCTTGCAAAGAAATTTGCTGCGAAAAGTCCGATTTCCGTCAGTGCAGCCATCGATTTAATCAATGCTTCTAAAACCCTTCCTTATCATGATCGGGTGAAAAAAGAAGCGGGCTATTTCGGGACTGTATTTGAAAGCGCAGATGCAAAAGAAGGAATCAGTGCTTTTCTTGAGAAAAGACAGCCTCAGTTTAAAGGCAATTAAATTAATGATAAAACGTTCCTGACGTTTTTTCTATACAACTAAATTGAATGCTTAACGTAAATAGGGGGATGGACATGAATATTTATGTAATCATGAAGAAAACGTTTGATACGGAAGAAAAAATAACGCTTCAAAACGGCAAAATCAATGAAGATGGCGCAGAATTCATTATTAATCCTTATGATGAATATGCCATTGAAGAAGCGATTCAGATCCGCGATGCAAACAGCGGTGAAGTGACAATAGTGACAATCGGCGGCGAGGAATCTGAAAAAGAATTACGTACAGCACTTGCTATGGGGTGTGACAAGGCTGTGTTAATTAATACGGAAGATGATCTTGAAGATGGCGATCAATTTACAACATCCAAAATTCTTGCTGAATATTTCAAGGATAAAGACGCAGACCTTATCTTAGGAGGAAATGTGGCGATTGATGGCGGATCCGGACAAGTTGGCCCCCGTCTTGCTGAACTTCTGAATATTCCTTATGTAACAACGATTACTAAGCTTGAGATTGACGGAAACAAAGCAACAGTCGTCCGCGATGTTGAAGGTGATTCTGAAGTAATTGAAACAACATTGCCCTTGCTTGTAACAGCACAGCAGGGATTGAATGAGCCTCGCTATCCATCTTTGCCGGGTATTATGAAAGCAAAGAAAAAGCCTTTAGAAGAACTGGAACTGGATGATCTCGATCTTGAAGAAGATGACGTTGAACCAAAAACAAAGACAATCGAAATTTATATGCCGCCTAAAAAAGAAGCGGGTAAAGTACTTCAGGGCGATCTGGATGCACAAGTGAAGGAATTAGTATCACTTCTTCGCAACGAAGCAAAAGTAATCTAAGTATTTACCTAAAAGCAAATTTTTCAATCAAACGTATAACAGGGGGACTTTATAATGGCAAGAAAAGTACTGGTATTGGGAGAAGTACGCGATCAATCATTGCGCAATGTTTCTTTTGAAGCGATTGCTGCAGGTAAAACGATTTCTGAAGGCGGCGAGGTATCAGCTGTTTTAGTAGGAGACAGCGTAGCATCGTTAGCTGAAGAAATGATTCATTATGGCGCAGACCGTGTTATTACAGTTGAAGATGAGAAATTGAAAACGTATACACCTGACGGCTATTCACAGGCATTGCTTGCTGTTATCGAAGCTGAAAAACCGGAAGGTCTTGTTTTCGGTCATACAGCTCTTGGAAAAGACTTATCGCCAAAAATCGCTGCTAAGATTGGATCCGGTCTTATTTCAGATGCTACAGATTTAGAAGCAGCAGGCGGAAATGTCGTTTTCACCCGTCCGATCTATTCAGGAAAAGCTTTCGAGAAAAAGATTGTAACAGACGGAACAATTTTTGCTACAATCAGACCAAATAACATTGCTCCGCTTGAAAAGGATGAAACAAGAACGGGTGAAGTTTCTTCTGTTTCTGCAGAGATCAAAGATCTTCGAACAATCGTAAAAGAAGTGGTGCGCAAAGCAACAGAAGGCGTGGATCTTTCTGAAGCTAAAGTCATTGTAGCCGGCGGACGCGGAGTAAAAAGCACAGAAGGCTTTAACCCGCTGAAGGAACTATCAGATGTTCTTGGCGGAGCAGTTGGAGCTTCCCGCGGTGCCTGCGATGCTGATTATTGCGACTACTCCCTGCAAATCGGCCAAACCGGAAAAGTGGTAACTCCTGATCTATACATTGCATGCGGTATTTCTGGAGCAATCCAGCATTTAGCCGGAATGTCTAACTCAAAGATTATTGTTGCAATTAATAAAGATCCCGAAGCAAATATTTTCAAAGTAGCCGATTATGGAATTGTAGGAGATTTATTTGAAGTTGTGCCTATGTTAACAGAAGAGTTTAAAAAATTAAAAGTTCATTCATAATATCATTTTCATAAAAACACGCACTTAGCGGCGTGTTTTTAATTTGAATGAAAAGATGTTTTTCATCACAAAGTAAGGGAAAAGAAATAGTGAGCAAAAAATTAGCAGGTCACTTTCTTTAATGCTATACTTTAGGCATCACTTGAACAATTAGGAGGAAAATATAATGGCAATTACTAATGTAACAGATCAAACCTTTACAACTGAAACTAGTGAAGGTGTCGTACTGGCAGACTTTTGGGCTCCTTGGTGCGGACCTTGTAAAATGATTGCACCGGTTCTTGAAGAGCTTGATCAGGAACTAGGCGATAAAGTGAAAATCGTGAAGCTTGATGTTGATGAAAACCAAGAAACTGCAGGCAAATACGGTGTAATGAGTATTCCTACATTGCTTGTTTTCAAAAATGGAGAAGTTGTTGACAAAACAGTCGGCTTCCAGCCTAAAGAAGCATTAGCAGAACTATTAAATAAACACGCATAATAAAAATGAGATCCGGTTTCCGGATCTTTTTTTTTCTCTTTGAGGTTAAGACAGCTTCCGAAAAAATTGTCAATTATTGCTCAGGAAATGATTTGGCGCCTTGGAGGTAAGGTGAGGCACCCAGGTTGTAATGAAAAGACTCCAGCGCTCTAAAATGATACAATAAAAGGAATAACTTATCGTTGATATATTTATTCTGCGCTAAACTTCAGGGAAACGGAGTGTCCGCTATGGAACAACTAATAAAAGAAAAGCTGGCACTTCTGCCAGATCAGCCGGGCTGTTATTTAATGAAAGACCGATTCGGAACTATTATCTATGTGGGAAAAGCAAAAGTGCTTAAAAACAGGGTGCGGTCTTACTTTACCGGCTCACATGACGGTAAGACACAAAGGCTTGTAAATGAAATCAGGGATTTTGAATATATCGTCACGTCTTCGAACATCGAGGCGCTGATCTTAGAATTAAATTTAATTAAAAAGCATGATCCTAAATATAACGTCATGCTAAAGGATGACAAAACGTATCCATTTATTAAAATTACAGCTGAACGGCATCCGCGTCTTATTGTCACCAGGAATGTCAAAAAAGATAATGGGAAATACTTTGGTCCATATCCTAACGTACAGGCTGCAAGAGAGACGAAAAAACTGCTGGACCGGCTTTATCCGCTTAGAAAATGTTCAACGCTTCCAGACCGTGTTTGCCTTTATTATCATATGGGTCAGTGTCTGGCACCGTGCGTCTATAAGGTAACACAAGAGCAAAACCGTCAAATGGTCGATGAGATGTCCCGTTTTTTAAGAGGCGGTTTCAAGCAGATTAAAGAAGAACTTTCAAAGAAGATGCTGGCTGCTGCTGAGAATCTGGATTTTGAACGGGCAAAGGAATATCGTGATTCCATCGCCCATATTGATGCAACCATGGAAAAACAGAAAATGGCGATGAACGATTTTGTCGATCGGGATGTGTTTGGCTATTCCTATGATAAAGGATGGATGTGCGTACAGGTTTTCTTCATCCGTCAGGGCAAATTGATAGAACGTGATATTGCCATGTTCCCGCTGTACCAGGAGCCGGATGAAGAATTTTTAACGTTTCTTGGCCAATTTTACTCCAAGAACAATCATATTCTGCCTAAAGAAATTCTGCTGCCTGAAAGCGTTGATAATGAAATGGCAGAACAGCTCCTTCACGTTTCAGCAATTCATCCTAAACGCGGAAAGAAAAAGGATCTGGTATTGCTTGCACATCAGAATGCCAAAATCGCTTTAAAAGAAAAATTCTCACTCATTGAGCGTGATGAAGAAAGAACAATCAAAGCAATTGATCAGCTTGGTGAAAAAATGGGCATCTATACACCGGCAAGAATTGAAGCATTTGATAATTCAAACATACAAGGGACAGACCCTGTATCTGCGATGATTGTATTCATAGATGGTAAGCCTGCCAAAAAAGAGTACCGCAAGTACAAAATTAAAACAGTTCAGGGACCAGATGATTACGAGTCCATGCGTGAAGTTGTCCGCAGAAGATACACGCGCGTGCTAAAAGAGGAGCTGCCGCTTCCTGATTTGATTATCATTGACGGAGGCAAAGGGCATCTGGCTGCAGCTCAAGATGTACTGGAAAATGAACTCGGTTTATCCATCCCTGTCGCAGGACTAGTAAAGGATGAGAAACATCGGACTTCTAATTTAATGATCGGCAGCCCTCCGACTATTATTGAACTTGAACGCAACAGCCAGGAGTTTTATCTGCTGCAGCGAATCCAGGATGAAGTGCATCGCTTTGCGATTACTTTTCACAGGCAGACAAGAGGAAAAACGGCCTTTCAATCGATCTTGGATGATATACCTGGAGTCGGGGAAAAACGGCGCAAGACTCTGCTCAAGCATTTCGGTTCTGTTAAAAAAATGAAAGAAGCCACCCTGGAAGAGCTGATGGCCGCAGGGATTCCGGCAAACACGGCACAGCTTATAGCAGAAAAATTGAAAGAATAGATTGCACAAAGACAAATTCTTTGCTACAATTCTAACTAATTTCATAACCAGATCGTTTAGTTCGTTAAATGATGGTAGAGGTGCGAACTTCAAGAGTAGCCCTTCTGAGGAAAATGGATTCCTTTGAAGATGGGTGAAAGGGGAGAGTCGCCGAAGCAAATAAAGAGCCATTTCTTTCTTTTGCTGGTTTTGCGTTTAATAGACGTAAAATTGTCAAGAAGATGTATTTTTCTTGGAGCGCTATCTCATTGTATGAATGAAGTTCCATTATTCGTTTATGCAAGCAATGAGATAGAGAATCTCATTGCTTTTTTGCGTTTTCTGAGATTCTCCCTTTTACCTGCTGACGATCAATATAATAGGAAAGGCGAGAGGCTGATATGGGTTTAGTTGTACAAAAATTTGGAGGTACATCTGTTGGATCTCCAGAAAAAATTATGAATGCTGCAAGAAGAGCAATCGAGGAAAAAAATAGTGGGAATGATGTCGTAGTTGTTGTTTCAGCAATGGGGAAAACAACGGATCATTTAGTTTCCCTGGCAGCGGAAATCACTCAAAAACCAAGCAAACGCGAAATGGATATGCTGCTATCAACTGGTGAACAAGTAACGATTTCTCTTTTGACTATGGCTCTTCAGGCACAAGGATACGATGCTGTTTCATATACAGGCTGGCAAGCTGGCATAAAGACTGAAAATGTCCACAGCAATGCGAGAATTTCAGGGATTGATTCAGATAAAATCAATGAGCAGCTCCAAGCAGGAAAAGTTGTTGTCGTTGCAGGCTTTCAGGGACTTGCAGACGGACAGGAAATAACGACGCTCGGCCGCGGCGGTTCAGATACGACAGCTGTTGCACTGGCAGCTTCTCTTAAAGCAGATAAATGTGATATTTATACAGATGTAACAGGTGTATTTACGACAGATCCGCGTTTTGTAAAAAGTGCAAGAAAGTTAGACGGCATCTCATATGATGAAATGCTCGAGCTTGCCAATCTTGGCGCAGGTGTACTTCACCCCCGTGCTGTTGAATTTGCAAAAAATTACGGAGTTCCTTTGGAAGTCAGATCAAGCTCAGAAAAAGAAAGAGGCACTTTAATTGAGGAGGAAACAAAGATGGAACAGAATTTAGTTGTAAGAGGAATTGCGTTTGAAGATCAAGTATCACGAATCACGGTCAGCGGATTGCCAAGCGGCCTCAAAACCCTGTCTACTATTTTCAAGACACTTGCAAGCCACGGAATTAATGTGGATATTATTATTCAAAGTTCAACAGACAGCAGTTTGGCATCACTCTCCTTTTCTGTGAAAACAGGTGATGTGGAAGAAACCGTTCATGTACTTGAAACCTATCAATCCGAGCTTGGCTTTGAAAAAATAGAATCAGAAGGCGGTCTTTCAAAAGTTTCCATCGTCGGTTCTGGCATGGTCTCAAATCCGGGTGTGGCGGCAGAAATGTTCCATGTTCTTGCCGAAGAAGGTATTGAAGTGAAAATGGTCAGCACGTCTGAAATTAAAGTGTCAACTGTTATCAGCCATGATGATATGGTGAAGGCGGTAGAAGTGCTGCATGATGCCTTTGAATTATCACAGCAGCCTGCAAAAGTGCTGTAAATAAGATAAAAAAGGGGTGGGTATCATGAATACCCATCCCTTTAATCGTTGTCAAATTCCATGTCTTTGTAATCCCATTTCACTGTAAAGTGCACTTTATCCGCACGTTTTTTTACTTGTTCATAGGTTTCTGTTATCTGCTTGTTCATTCGCTGCACCTGCTGTGCCAGAAATCCCGCTTCAAGCTGAAAAGAAGGTTCTTTCATTGTTTTGAATCTTGTTTTGATCAGTTCGCCGTCAAGCTGAAATTCCATTTCATCTTTTTTCTTATGTACCAATGAAAGAGTTCCAAAGCCGGCTAATGAAAAGAAAGCAATAAGCTCCTCTATAGATTCTGCAGGATATTTGCGCGCAAGGCTTTTACCAGCCCAGTAAAGCATAGATGCGGACTCTCTCCCGAGAATATCCGGAATAAGAACCTCTCTTAACAGCTCATAGGCGAATGCGGGCACTTGCATATCCCTCAGCTGAGTTATATCGATTTGTTCGCTGGTTTTTTTCACATTCTTCCCCTCTTTCTGCCTTTATTATATATCAAGTTGGGCGGGTAAGAACATGAAATAAAAGTAAATTACAAGCTCTAAAACTGCTGTGAAAGTATTTCAGGAAAATAAAAATAGGTGGAAAATAAGACTTGTCACAAAATTAAAATTTATGAACGCGTTTTCTTGACG
The DNA here is from genome assembly GCF_030127205.1 of Metabacillus hrfriensis. Lineage (NCBI taxonomy): Bacteria > Bacillati > Bacillota > Bacilli > Caryophanales > Bacillaceae > Metabacillus > Metabacillus hrfriensis. The sequence goes on along the minus strand of NZ_CP126116.1, from coordinate 3,796,888 downwards.
CTGTAACTCGTTGGGAGTACAATAAATTTGTCACATTTTATCATACAATGTTTATTTTTTTAAAAGGTTGCCGGGAATAGGAGAAACATTAAAAAAAAGATTTTAATATTAATAGGGGGTAATGTGAGATGGCTGGAAACAGAGAATATTTAAACCGCAGACTTCATTCTTTGCTTGGAGTTATCCCGGTTGGCGTCTTCTTAATTCAGCATCTTGTTGTAAATAACTTTGCAACAAGAGGAGAAGAAGCGTTTAATAATGCTGCACATTTTATGGAAAGCTTGCCATTTAGAGTCGTTCTGGAAACTTTTATTATATTCCTGCCGCTTTTATACCATGCGATCTATGGAATTTACATTGCGTTTACAGCTAAAAACAATGTAAGCAAATTTGGCTACTTCCGCAACTGGATGTTTATGCTTCAAAGGATTTCAGGCGTGATTACATTAATCTTTGTATCCTGGCATGTATGGGAAACAAGAATTGCAGCCGCATTTGGCGCCGAAGTGAATTTTGATATGATGGCCTCCATTTTCAGTAATCCATTCATGATTGTATTTTATGTTGTAGGTGTTGTTTCAACGATTTTCCACTTTGCAAACGGACTGTGGTCATTTGCTGTGAGCTGGGGAATTACTGTGACTCCAAGATCTCAGCTGATCTCAACTTATGTGACGATCGCACTTTTCCTAGCTTTATCTTACGTTGGAGTCAGTACTATTTTTGCATTTGTTTGATAGGTATTAGAATCAAAGGGAGTGGGCCAGATGAGTAAAGGTAGAATAATAGTCGTCGGTGGTGGCTTAGCGGGCCTAATGGCTACGATCAAAGCTGCAGAAACTGGCGTTCATGTAGATTTATTTTCTTTAGTTCCTGTTAAGCGCTCTCATTCCGTTTGTGCTCAGGGCGGAATTAACGGAGCAGTTAACACGAAAGGGGAAGGCGATTCTCCTTGGGAGCATTTCGATGATACTGTATACGGCGGGGACTTCCTTGCGAATCAGCCTCCTGTAAAAGCAATGTGCGAAGCTGCACCTTCCATTATCCACTTGCTTGACCGCATGGGAGTGATGTTCAACCGTACTCCAGAAGGGCTTCTTGACTTCCGCCGCTTCGGAGGAACACAACATCACCGTACAGCATTTGCAGGTGCTACGACAGGACAGCAGCTTTTATATGCTCTGGATGAGCAAGTGCGCCGCTATGAGGTTGCTGGACTAGTTACGAAGTATGAAGGCTGGGAATTCCTTGGTGCTGTCATCGATGATGATGGAGTCTGCTGCGGAATTACCGGACAAGACTTAACAACAATGGAAATGAAATCATTCCGCTCGGATGCAGTTATTATGGCAACAGGCGGACCAGGAATCATTTTCGGAAAATCAACGAACTCTGTCATCAACACGGGGTCAGCTGCTTCAATCGTCTATCAGCAGGGTGTTCATTACGCAAATGGAGAATTTATTCAAATTCATCCAACGGCTATTCCCGGAGACGATAAGCTCCGCCTGATGAGTGAGTCAGCACGCGGGGAAGGCGGACGTGTCTGGACGTATAAAGACGGTAAGCCTTGGTATTTCCTAGAGGAAAAATATCCTGCATACGGAAACCTGGTTCCTCGTGATATTGCAACTCGCGAAATTTTTGATGTGTGTGTTTCACAAAAGCTTGGAATCAATGGAGAGAACATGGTTTACCTTGATCTTTCTCATAAAGATCCGAAAGAGCTTGATATCAAACTTGGCGGAATCATTGAAATTTATGAGAAATTCATGGGTGATGATCCCCGCAAGCTTCCAATGAAAATTTTCCCGGCTGTTCATTATTCAATGGGCGGACTATGGGTTGATTATGATCAAATGACGAATATCCCTGGTTTATTTGCTGCAGGCGAGTGTGATTACTCGATGCATGGAGCTAACCGGTTAGGTGCCAACTCATTATTGTCTGCTATCTACGGCGGTATGGTTGCCGGACCAAAAGCAGTTGAATATGTGAGCGGTCTTGATGTATCTGCTGAAGATCTTTCTTCTTCATTATTTGACGGTCATGTAAAGCAGGAAGAAGAAAAATGGCAAAATATCATGAACTTAAATGGCACTGAAAATGCATATGTCCTTCATAAAGAGCTTGGCGAATGGATGACTGACAATGTAACAGTTGTCCGTTACAACGATAAGCTTCTTAAAACAGATGAAAAAATTCAAGAGCTTCTTGAAAGATATGACAATATCAACATCAATGATACTGCTAAATGGAGCAATCAGGGTGCGACGTTTACGCGTCAATTGCAAAACATGCTTCAAATGTCCCGTGTTGTGACACTTGGTGCCTATAACCGCAATGAAAGCCGCGGTGCTCATTACAAACCGGACTTCCCTGAACGTAATGACGAAGAATTCCTAAAAACGACAATGGCCACTTTTGCCGGTCAAAAAGCTGCTCCTAAGTTCCACTATGAAGAAGTGGATGTAAGCTTAATTGAACCTCGTAAACGCGACTATTCGAAGAAGAAAAAGGGGGAATAAAAAATGAACAGTGAAAAGAAAGTAGTTCGTTTTATTATTACTCGCCAAGACCAGCCTGGAGCAGCCCCTTATGATGAAACGTTTGAGATTCCTTATCGTCCAAATATGAACGTGATTTCTGCTTTAATGGAGATCAGACGGAATCCAGTTAACTCACAAGGAAAAGAAACAACTCCGATTACTTGGGATATGAACTGTCTCGAAGAGGTGTGCGGAGCATGTTCTATGGTGATTAACGGCAAGCCGCGGCAGTCTTGTACAGCCCTTGTTGATCAGCTCGAGCAGCCAATTCGCCTCCAGCCGATGAGAACATTTCCTGTTGTCCGCGACCTTCAGGTTGACCGCAGCAGAATGTTTGATTCCCTGAAAAAAGTAAAGGCCTGGATTCCAATTGATGGAACCTATGACTTAGGCCCTGGCCCGCGTATGCCTGAGAAAAAACGTCAGTGGGCATATGAATTATCAAAATGCATGACTTGCGGTGTCTGCTTAGAGGCTTGTCCGAATGTAAACAGCAATTCAGATTTCATCGGCCCTGCTCCGCTTTCACAAGTACGCTTGTTTAATGCTCATCCAACCGGAGCATTAAATAAAGCAGAACGTCTGGAGTCCATTATGGGAGACGGAGGTCTTGCCAACTGCGGAAACTCTCAGAACTGTGTCCAGTCATGTCCTAAAGGCATTCCTTTAACGACTTCAATTGCTGCACTTAACAGAGATACAACGTTCCAGGCATTCCGTAATTTCTTCGGAAGCGATCAAGTTTAATACACAGATATCCATGAAAACATTTGAAATCATTTATTAAGAAAACACCTCTTCCTTTTGATGAAGAGGTGTTTTTTACTTAAAGCAGAAATGAGGAAACATGTCATGAAACAAATATCTTACATACAGCTGCCTTTCCAGGAATGGATAGATTCTTTTTCTTTTTACTATCCGATAAAAGTACGTTTTTCCGAAACAGATATGTTTGGACATATGAACAATACGGCTCCAATTTCATATTTTGAAGAAGCCCGCATTGATTACTTTAAGCACTCAGGACTTATGGAAAACTGGCTGAAAAAAGACGGGGAGCTGATTCCTGTCGTTGCAGATATTCATTGTGATTACGTGAAACAGGTCTTTTTTGATGAGAAAATCCGCCTTTATGTAAAAGTGGCATCAATCGGAAATTCATCGATGGATCTGCATTATTGTGCTGTGAATGAAAAAAATGAAGTTTGCTTTACAGGACGAGGCACCGTTGTGCAAATATCTAAATACAATGGAAAAAGTGTACCGTTTCTGGAAGTGGAGAAAAAGATCCTTACTCAGTCTGCCATATTTGCCACTTGAAAAATAGACACGGAATTTCCAGCTTTCTTCTGAGATTCCTGTCACCGCCATTACAGTGTGCACATACTATATGTTGACTAATCTTATACCCATTCGTTAGATCGGCTCGCACCTAGCAAGGAGGGTTACAATTCTTGAAAGAGAAAGAGTTTCAATCAAAGCCATTACTCACGAAAAGAGAGAGAGAAGTATTCGAATTATTAGTTCAAGACAAAACAACGAAAGAAATAGCGGGCGAGCTCTTTATTAGTGAAAAGACAGTTCGGAACCATATTTCCAATGCGATGCAAAAGCTTGGTGTTAAGGGGAGATCACAAGCTGTTGTTGAGCTCCTTCGTATGGGTGAACTTGAGCTCTAATACGTACCGGCTGACCTTGATTTTAAGGGTAGCCGGTTATTATTTCTGTGCAAAAAAAGCGGGGCTGCGCTAATCTGACTATGCTATTTCTTATTTTTCATATCGGTCAGCTAAAATATGAAACTTGCAATTTTTCATAAAAACATAGAAAATGGATATGATACGCACATTCCTACTGTTAAGTTTCATTCCGTGCGGTCAGATTGAATGAGTGAGGGTTGCTGATGACAGTTCATAATGATGTATTAAGTGATAAAATGGTAGCTGATATGGAGAAATCCCTTAGGCATATTTCTGTTATGGTCAAACAGAAGGGCAGGGAGATTCTTAATCAATTTCCGATTACACCGCCTCAATTCGTAGCGCTGCAATGGCTTTCAGAACATGGAGACATGACAGTCGGTGAATTATCTAATAAAATGTACCTTGCATGCAGCACCACAACAGATCTTGTTGACCGAATGGAGAAAAACAAACTGGTAGTAAGGATTAAAGACCCAAATGACCGAAGAGTTGTGAGGGTGCATCTTCTTGAAGAAGGGCAGCGCATCATTGAAGAAGTTATACAAAAGCGTCAACAATACTTAAAGAATGTAATCAAAAATTATGATATGCAGGAAATTATCCAGCTTGAAAGCTCATTAATGAAATTACATCTAGAAATGAGAGAAGAATGAGGCGATTTTTTGAACAGAGCAATTGGCGTCATTGATTCCGGTGTCGGCGGACTGACCGTTGCACGCGAAATCATGAGGCAGTTACCAAACGAAGACATCATCTACTTAGGTGATACGGCAAGATGTCCATATGGACCGAGACCGCTGGAAGAGGTGCGTTCATTTACTTGGCAAATGACGAATTATCTCTTATCAAATCATCATATAAAAATGCTTGTGATAGCCTGCAATACGGCAACAGCGATTGCTTTGCAGGAAATCCAGGAAGAACTTGATATCCCCGTAGTAGGGGTCGTTTTCCCTGGGGCCAGAACAGCGATTAAAGTCACCAGAAATAATCATATCGGTGTAATCGGAACCGTTAATACAGTTGCAAGCCGTGCATATGAGAAGGCTCTTAAAACGATTAAGAAGACAGTTGAAGTTGAGAGCTTGGCATGTCCGGCATTTGTGCCGCTTGTGGAAAGCGGAGATTACGAAAATGATTATGCCGTATCCATCGTACAGGAATCTCTTTTTCCTTTAAAAGATCAGCCAATTGATACGCTGATCCTGGGATGTACACATTATCCGGTCTTAAAGACGTTAATTGAGGATTATATGGGTCCCAAGGTGAAGATTATCAGCTCGGGTGATGAAACAGCCCGTGAAGTCAGTACCATCCTGTCTTATAAAGATGCCTTAAATGAGACACAGGAAGAAAATCATCATTTATTTTTAACGACTGGATCACAGGAGCTTTTCCAGAGAATTGCTTCTCAATTGTTTGAGCAGCCAGTTGAAAATGTTAAATCCATTACCTTATAAAAAAGAGGAGCCGATTGCGGTTCCTCTTTTTTTCATTCCGGCTATTGTGAATTGGCCGCGGAAGCATCATCTCTCTGATAATCAGCTGCTCTTTTTCTGCAAAACTCACAATTAGCTGTGCCTCTCTTATGTAAGACAGCCGAGAAAGAGGGCTGTCAAGCGGATAGTTAATAAATTCCTCAAATTGGCTATAAGAAATAGGATAACTGCAAATAACTTTTCCGAAACGATTGTCACTAATTGGTGATCGAGTATAATCCCTCTTTTACTTGGATAAATGATTTTTGCCTGTACAAAAATACTTTTCAAAATCGGTCTAATTCAATAAACAGCTCGTATACATAGTAGTACAAACTGCCTTAGGAGGGAATTGTATGTCTCAAAATAGAAACATGAAGATTGCTGCTACTGTTGTAACATCGACGCTGCTCTTGTCAGGATGCGGATTATTCGGCGGGGAAAAAGCAAAGGAAATTGATCCTCCGCAAGATGTTTCATATGTTGAAGATGCTGATAAAGGGAATGAAGAAACTTTGAAAGAAGAAAAAACAACAGCAGAAGGTGAAAAAGGTGAAGAGTCGGCTCAAACCTATTCCAGGCAGTTATATTTGATTGACAGCAACGGGCTTGTTGTTGCCCAGACATTTGATTTGCCTAAGGAAGAAGGCGTAGCCAAACAAGTGCTTGAATACCTTGTAGAGGGCGGGCCTGTCAGCAATATCCTTCCTGATGGCTTCAGAGCCGTTATCCCGCAGGATACTCAAGTTGCTGTGAATGTAAAAGATGGTACAGCCATCGTAGATTTCTCTAAAGAGTTTAAAAACTATCAAGCTGAAGATGAATTGAAAATTCTTCAGTCGATTACATGGACATTGACTCAGTTCGATTCTGTGAAAACAGTCAAAATTATGATTAACGGTCATGAACAAAATGAAATGCCTGTCGGAGGCACTCCGATCAGCAGCGAGCTGAGCCGTGCTGACGGCATTAATCTTGATACAGCGGGCGTAATGGACATTACGAATACAAAACCTCTTACGGTTTACTATACAGCTCAGCATAATGATCAGACATACTATGTACCTGTTACAACCCGAGTCAGCAATGACGAAGAGGATCCAATTGCAGCAGTGGTGAAAAAATTAACTGAGGAACCTTCCATCTCACGTGCGTTGTTAACCGATTTGGAGCAGGATGTAAAGCTGCTTGAAGAGCCTAAGCTTGAAGATGGCACTGTAACCCTTAATTTTAACGAATCTATCTATGGAAGTGCAGATGGTGACGAAAAAATGGTTTCGACACATGTTCTGAATTCTCTTGTTTTATCACTGACAGAACAGCCTGGAATTGAAAATGTCGTTTTGACCGTTGATGGGAAAGCAGAGCTTGTTAATGAAGAAGGCAAAAAGATTACAGAACCTGTCTCCCGTCCAGTCAATGTGAACACAGGTAGTTTTTAATCGCTGATTTTTGATATACTATATAGAGAAACTAAGAGGTGGTCATAAGCGCTGCCTCTTCTTTATTGTTTATACATAAGACAAAAGCTTAGGTCAGCAATAGGATTGATCGGAGGAATATGATGAGACATGATGGACGTAAACAAGATGAATTAAGACGAGTTGAAATTCTGACAGATTATGTGAAGCACCCTGAAGGTTCAGTGTTAATCAGTGTTGGCGATACAAAGGTGATTTGCAATGCAAGCATTGAGGATCGCGTGCCGCCATTTATGCGGGGAGAAGGTAAAGGATGGATCACAGCGGAATATTCAATGCTGCCGCGTGCTACCGAACAGCGGACGATCAGAGAATCGTCCAAAGGTAAAATTACTGGCCGGACAATGGAAATTCAGCGCTTGATCGGACGAGCTCTGCGTGCGGTTGTTGATCTTGAAAAGTTAGGGGAACGAACAATCTGGCTTGATTGTGATGTGATCCAGGCAGATGGCGGGACCCGAACAGCTTCCATCACCGGAGCTTTTGTCGCTATGACATTAGCACTTGGAAAGCTGATGTCCCAAAAGAAATTAAGCACGCTGCCAATCACGGATTTCCTGGCTGCGACATCAGTCGGAATGGATTCAAAGCTTGGAGAGATCTTAGATTTAAACTATATTGAGGATTCATCAGCAGAAGTGGATATGAATGTCATCATGACGTCTTCAGGAAAATTCGTTGAGCTTCAGGGAACTGGAGAAGAAGCGACTTTTTCAAGAGAAGAACTGAATGAATTGCTTGATTTAGCTGAAAAAGGAATAAACTCGTTAATTTCTATTCAAATGGAGGCCCTTGGAGATTTAGCTCTAAAAATCATCGATCAAAAAGATGGAAAGGGATGAATCATTATGAAGGAAGTTATTATTGCAACGAAAAATGCAGGCAAATTAATTGAATTTCAATCAATCTTATCTCAGTATGATCTAAAGGCCATTTCATTACTGGACCTTGAAGATTCGCCAGAAGTTGAAGAAACTGGTTCAACGTTTGAAGAAAATGCCGTTTTAAAAGCGGAGGCTATTTCAAAACTTTACGGAAAAATGGCCATTGCGGATGATTCCGGACTATCAGTAGATTATCTTGGCGGTGAACCTGGGGTTTATTCAGCACGCTATGCAGGAGCTGAGAAAAGTGATGCAGCCAATATCGAAAAAGTGCTGCTGAAGCTGAAGGGTGTTTCAAAGGAAGAACGGAATGCAAGATTCCGGTGCGCTCTGGCACTCTCTGAACCTGGCCGTGAAACCGTCACAGTAGAAGGTTCAGTTGAGGGCTATATTACAGAGGAGCCTGTTGGCGGGAATGGATTCGGATACGATCCCATTTTCTTAGTGAAAGATAAAGCAAAAACGATGGCGCAATTAACAAAGGAAGAGAAAAATAAAATCAGCCATCGCGCAGTTGCGCTGCAAAAGCTTGCAAAATTGCTTAATGCCTGACGATGGGGAGTTTTAAACGTGAAAGTTTTAATAATCAGTGACAGCCATGGCTTAACGGATGAGCTTCAGGAGATCAGAAAACGCCATGAAGGGGAAACAGAAGCGATGTTTCATTGCGGGGATTCTGAACTTGAGGCAGATCATCCTGCCATGCAGGGGTATGCTTCTGTACGCGGAAACTGTGATTTAGAAGCAAGGTTTGCAAATGAAGTCATTGAAGATGTGGAAGGATATCGATTTTTTGTTGCTCATGGTCATATGCACAATGTAAAGTCGACACTTATGAATTTGAAGTACAGTGCTGCTGTGCATGGCGCGAAGATTGTCTGCTTTGGTCACTCGCATTTGGCGGGAGCGGAATATGTCGATGATATCCTCTTTATTAACCCTGGCAGCATTAGACTTCCGCGGATGCGAACTGAAAAAACATATGTTATATTAGAAATACAAAATCATTCTGCACAAGTTACCTTTTTTGAGTTGGACGGATCTCCTGTACCCGGCCTCTCACAAAGGTTTGAGCTGGCTTTATCATGAAAGAGGGATATTTTTCCCTCTTTCATAAAATTTTAGAAAAAGTTATTGACTTTTTATCTAATGGATCATATAATAAAAAATGTCGCTGATACATAATCAACGATGTTAACAAAAAACATGTCCCAGTAGCTCAGTGGATAGAGCAACGGCCTTCTAAGCCGTTGGTCGGGAGTTCGAATCTCTCCTGGGACGCCATACTTTATACATACAACTTCTTTCGGGTTTATCGAAAGAAGTTTTTTTGTTGATTTTAAAAACCTAATCGCTCAGGAAAAAGTTTGTAATATTCTGGCAGGCTGAAAATCGCTTTTTAAATCCTTTTTTTTCTAACAAATTTCATTCTGATATGATAAAAAATCCTATAAAAAATAAGTTCAAAAAATTTTTTTCTCCCCTATTTACCCCTTATAAAATCAGCCAAAACCTTGTAAGACAATCTCACAGAAAAAAACTTTAAAAAAACTTCAAAAAATTGAATTTCCTTTTATGACAGGCATGTAAGCGTATACAAATTCACAAACAAATCTAAATTATCTAACAATTCGAAAAAAGACTGTTGACACCGCTATTTAATGGGCGTAATATAGGCTCAAATATAAGTTACATGAACATGTGAGGTTCTTAAAAGAGTCCATAACAATCGTTATACGGATTTTTTTTACACACTAGAATTCAACTGATTAACGCGTTTAGACTTTAAAAGAAAGGTGTGCTCTTTATGGGTGACCAATGGATTTTTCTGAATAATGAATTTGTAAAAAAAGAAGATGCGAAAATTTCGGTGTATGATCACGGATTCCTTTACGGAGATGGTATTTTCGAAGGAATCAGAGTATACAGCGGCAACATCTTCAGATTAAATGAGCACATGAAGAGATTGTATGAGTCAGCGAGATCCATATTACTCAACATGCCTTATACGCAAGAGGAAATGACGGATTTAACGGTAAAGACCGTTGAGAAAAACGGTTTAGATGACGCTTATATCAGACTTGTTGTCTCAAGAGGAGTCGGTGATCTTGGGCTTGATCCATATAAATGCAAGCAAGCAAATGTTGTCATTATTGTAGAACCGCTGTCAATCTTCCCTAAACATCTGTATGAAACAGGAATTGATATTGTGACAGTTCCTACAAGGCGGAATAGACCGGACGTCTTAAGTCCTAAAGTAAAATCATTGAACTATCTTAACAACGTGCTTGTAAAAATTGAAGCACATCTCGCAAATGTAAGCGAAGCGCTGATGCTGAATGATCAAGGCTACGTCGCAGAGGGATCTGCTGATAACGTCTTTATCTATAAAAACAAAAGACTTCTTACCCCGCCTGGTTACTTGGGAGCACTCGAAGGAGTCACCCGAAATGTCATCATCGAAATAGCTGAAGAACTTGGCTACGATGTGCGTGAAGAACCTTTCACAAGACATGATGTTTATACAGCGGATGAAGTTTTCCTGACTGGAACTGCCGCTGAAGTCATTGCTGTAGTAAAGGTAGACGGCAGGGAAATTGGTGATGGGCAGCCTGGAGAGCATACGAATCGTCTGCTCGAGTGTTTCAGAGAAAAAGTAATCACAGATGGTGTAAAAGTAAAAGGAAGCAGTTCAAGCCTGAGTGTAAGCTAATAAAAACATAAAAACTATAATCTAAAACGCTGAAGAGGAAAAGTAGCTTAGAAAACAAGGATCTAAAGAGAGCTGGTGGAGCTGAGAACCGGTGGTCCCTTTTTAAGTGAACTCGCCTCTGAGTGCTGATTTGAAGTTTAGTAGAATCAGCCGGGTGTCTTTTACACAGCACTCGTTATTAAAAGAAAGCCATGAGCTTTCATAAGGTGGTCTAATGCAGACCATGAACAAGGGTGGTACCGCGAAAAGTGTTTTCAAACCTTCTCGCCCCTTTGACTCACATTACACGTGGGCAATATTGGGGCGGGGAGGTTTTTTATTTTGAAATAATCAGATGAAAAAATAAGGCTTTAGGTGATAGCGGGAAAAAAGGAGGCAATAATCAATGAGTATGAAGGTACAATTGGATGCAAATTCTGCCAAGTGTACGAAAACGATGTCCGGGGCCATGATGATGATTGAAGCTTTAAAACGGGAGAAAGTAGAGATGATTTTTGGTTATCCGGGAGGGGCTGTTCTTCCAATCTATGACAAACTCTATAACTCTGGCATGTATCACATTTTAACAAGGCATGAGCAAGGCGGAATTCATGCAGCTGAGGGCTATGCGAGAGTTTCAGGCAAACCTGGAGTCGTCATTGCAACCTCAGGGCCAGGCGCAACGAACCTGATTACTGGACTTACGGATGCTATGATTGATTCCCTGCCGCTGGTTGTATTTACAGGTCAGGTTGCATCTTCCGTCATTGGAACAGATGCTTTCCAGGAAGCGGATGTAATTGGTATCACAATGCCGATTACTAAGCATAATTATCAAGTCCGGGATGTAAATGATTTCCCGCGCATCATCAAGGAAGCTTTTCATATCGCAACAACAGGAAGACCCGGTCCGGTACTCATCGATGTTCCAAAGGATATCGCAGTAGCGGAAGGGATTTTCAACTACGACACTCCCGTTCATCTTCCGGGATACCAGCCAAAAACGGAACCGAATTATCTTCAAATCAGAAAGCTTGTCGAAGCGGTCAGCAGTGCTAAAAAGCCGGTCATTTTAGCCGGAGCAGGAGTGCTTCATGCTAAAGGAAGCGAGCTGCTGAAAGAATACGCCGAACAGCAGCACATACCAGTCGCAAACACACTGCTTGGTCTGGGAAGTTTTCCTGCAGATCATCCTCTCTTTCTCGGAATGGCCGGAATGCACGGTACATATACCGCAAACATGGCGTTATATGAATGTGATTTATTAATCAGTGTCGGTGCACGGTTTGATGACAGGGTAACAGGGAACTTAAATCATTTTGCCAAAAATGCAACGATTGCCCATATTGATATCGATCCTGCTGAAATCGGCAAAGTGGTTGAAACCAAAATTCCAGTTGTTGGCGATGCAAAGCTTGTTCTTGAAAATCTCATTCATCAAAACGGCAAACGAAGCCAGCATGATGAATGGTATACAGCCTTACAGAATAATAAAAAGTCCTTGCCATTATGGTACAAAAAATCAGATGAAGAGCTTAAACCTCAGCATATGATTGAACTCATTCATGAATGGACAAATGGTGAGGCGATTATTACTACAGATGTCGGTCAGCATCAAATGTGGGCAGCGCAGTACTACCGCCTGCAGCAGCCGAATCGCTGGGTTACATCCGGGGGGCTCGGCACAATGGGATTCGGATTGCCGGCAGCTATTGGAGCCCAGCTTGCTGAAAAGGATGCTAATGTTATCGCAATCCTTGGAGACGGCGGTTTCCAAATGACACTTCAGGAACTATCTGTTATCCACGAACTTAATTTGCCGGTTAAAGTGATTTTACTGAACAACGGAGTGCTTGGAATGGTCAGACAGTGGCAGGAAATCTTCTATGAAGAAAGATATTCGCAATCTGTTTTTCAATCGCAGCCTGATTTCGTGAAATTAGCGGAAGCATACGGAATGAAGGGACTGAAAATTCAGACTGAAGAAGATTTTCCGGCTTTCAAACAGGCTCTTTTATCGAATGAACCTGTTCTGTTTAACGTAAATGTAAGCCAGATGGAAAATGTATACCCGATGATTGCTCCAGGAAAAGGATTACATGAAATGGTGGGTGTTAAACCGTGAAGCGAATTCTTACGCTTACAGTCAACAATCGCTCAGGGGTCCTTAACAGGATTACCGGTTTATTTACAAAAAGACATTACAATATTGAAAGCATCACAGTCGGGCATGCAGAAATTGAAGGAATCTCAAGAATGACCTTTGTCATTCACGTTGAAGACGAAAAGGAAGTTGAACAGATTACAAAACAGCTGAATAAACAGATTGATGTTTTAAAAGTGCAGGATATAACAAATCAATCGATTGTCGCCAGAGAGCTCGCCCTCATAAAAGTAATCGCACCTCCAGCGACAAGAATGGAAGTTCAGGGTGTGATTGAGCCTTTCAGGGCAACAGTTATTGATGTAAGCCGTGACAGTGTAGTTGTTCAGGTTACTGGCGAAGCAGAAAAAATTGAAGCAATCATTGATCTATTAAGGCCTTATGGCATCAAAGAAATTGCCAGAACCGGCACAACTGCTTTCACTAGAGGAACACAGCGTTCTGCAAATAGCGCTAAAACATATTCAATCGTCTAACTAATTGACATTAAAAGGAGAGAATGGACATGGTAAAAGTATATTATAACGGTGATGTTAAAGAGGAAGTATTAGCAGGTAAAAAGGTTGCAGTGATCGGTTACGGCTCACAGGGGCATGCTCATGCACTGAACTTGAAAGACAGCGGAATTGATGTAGTAGTCGGCGTTCGCAAAGGAAATTCATTTAACAAGGCTGCTTCAGAGGGAGTAGAGGTTACAACGGTTAAAGAAGCAGCAGCTCAAGCAGATGTAGTGATGGTGCTCTTGCCTGACGAACAGCAGCAAAAAGTATATGAAGCAGAAATCAAAGACCAGCTGCAGCCAGGAAATGCATTAGTATTTGCACACGGATTTAACGTTCACTTTAATCAGATTGTTCCCCCTGAATTTGTAGACGTATTTTTAGTTGCTCCTAAAGGTCCGGGACATCTTGTCAGAAGAACGTTTGAGGACGGTGCCGGTGTTCCTGCATTATTCGCAGTCCATCAGGATGTAACAGGCGAGGCAAAGGATCTTGCATTAGCCTATGCAAAAGCAATCGGAGGAGCTCGAGCAGGAGTGCTTGAAACTACCTTTAAAGAAGAGACGGAAACAGACCTTTTCGGAGAGCAGGCAGTTTTATGCGGAGGATTAACATCTCTTGTAAAAGCTGGATTTGAAACATTAGTAGAAGCGGGATACCAGCCAGAGCTTGCATACTTTGAGTGTCTGCACGAGCTGAAGCTGATTGTTGACCTTATGTATGAAGATGGAATGGCGGGAATGAGATATTCAATTTCAGATACAGCACAATGGGGAGACTTCGTATCTGGACCAAGAGTTGTAGATGAAAGAGTAAAAGAATCAATGAAGGAAGTCTTGCATGATATTCAATCCGGTAAATTTGCAAAAGACTGGATCATTGAAAACCAAGTCAATCGTCCTCAGTTCAACGCAATCAACAATCGTGAAAATGAACATCAAATTGAGGTAGTGGGGAGAAAGCTTCGTGAAATGATGCCATTTGTTAAGCCAAAACGGAAAGAAGTGGTCGCAAGTGCGAAAAATTAACTTATTTGATACAACGCTAAGAGATGGCGAACAATCAGCAGGAGTCAATTTAAATGCAAAAGAAAAACTGCAGATTGCTTTTCAGCTTGAACGTCTTGGTGTTGATATTATGGAGGCCGGGTTTCCGGCTTCCTCAAAAGGAGATTTTTCAGCTGTACAGGAGATTGCAAGAAGCATTAAAAATTGTTCTGTTACAGGACTTGCAAGATCATTGAAAACGGATATCGATGCAGCATGGGATGCATTGAAGGATGGTGCACACCCGAGGCTTCATGTATTCCTTGCGACATCGCCCATTCATATGCAATATAAATTAAAGCAGTCTCCGGAGCAGGTAATTAAAACAGCAGTTGAATCCGTTAAATATGCATCGAAGTTCTTTCCGCTTATTCAATGGTCTGCAGAAGATGCATGCAGAAGCGAGCTTCCATTTTTGGCGAAAATCGTTGAAGAAGTGATTGCAGCTGGTGCAAATGTGATTAATATTCCGGATACGGTGGGCTACATTAACCCAAAAGAATACGGAGAGATTTTTCAGTATTTGAAATCAAATGTCAAGGGCATTGAGAACGTCATCTTATCAGCACATTGCCATGATGATCTTGGAATGGCTGTTGCGAATTCCTTGGCAGCCATTGAAAATGGAGCAGGGCAAATTGAAGGTACGATTAATGGAATAGGTGAACGTGCAGGGAATGCATCACTTGAGGAAATCGGCGTTGCCCTCCATATTCGTTCAGATTACTTTGGTGCAAAAACCAATATGAAGCTGGATGAGATCAAGAAAACAAGCGATTTAGTAAGCAAGCTGACAGGAATGATGATTCCGCCGAATAAAGCTGTTGTCGGAAAAAACGCCTTTGCCCATGAATCAGGTATTCACCAGGATGGTGTACTGAAGGAAAAAACGACATACGAAATTATTTCTCCGGAGCTTGTAGGAGTCGGCACTAATTCAATGGTTCTTGGAAAGCATTCAGGACGTCACGCATTTAAAAGCAAGCTGATCGAGCTTGGCTTCAATGTAACGGAAGAAGAATCACATAAAATCTTTAAAACGTTCAAAACACTGTCTGAGAAGAAGAAAGAATTCACAGACGAAGATATTGCCGCACTTGTAATAGAGGAAAAAGTTGAAAGAAGCGAGGATATGTTTGAACTAGTATCCCTTCAGGTCCAGTACGGAACAACCCAGGTCCCTACTGCTACAGTTACTTTGAAAAACCAGGAGCAGCAGCTTGTACAGGAAGCAGCTACTGGCGGAGGCAGTGTAGAAGCCATCTACAATACTCTTGAAAGGTGCACAGGTTTTTCTATTAAACTTCAGGACTATCGGATTCAATCAAACAGCAGCGGCCGGGATGCTTTTGCTCAAGTCTTTGTAAAAGTCATGGTCGGAGGCGTTGAATCAAGCGGCAGGGGAATGGCGCAAGATGTTCTTGAAGCCTCTGCGAAAGCCTATTTGAACGCTGTAAATCGAATTCTTATTTTAAAGGCTCAGGCCCGGGAAAGTCTAAAAGCTACTGTTTAATAAAATCATGAAGGAGGCAGAGATAAATGGAGAAGAAAATTGCATTATTGCCGGGCGACGGTATTGGAAAAGAAGTTATGGATGGTGCAGTGGAAATTTTAAAAGCGATTGAAGAACATTACTATCATCGTTTTCATTTTCAATATGGATTAATTGGAGGAGCGGCGATCGATGAAATGAATTCTCCGCTTCCGCAGGAAACGCTGCAAATGTGCAGAGAATCTGACGCAGTTCTGCTTGGTTCAGTAGGAGGGCCGAAATGGGATAAGAATCCGTCTCATTTAAGACCTGAAAAAGGGCTGCTTGCTCTTCGGAAGGAGCTTGATTTGTACGCTAATCTCCGGCCTGTTGAAACAGTTGAGAGCCTGCTCGATTCCTCTCCTCTTAAACGGGAGTATGTGGAAGGCGTCGACTTCATGATTGTCAGAGAATTAACAGGCGGTCTTTATTTTGGAAAACCAAGCGAACGGTATGTGAAAAACGGGGAGCACACGGTAGTGGATACTCTGTTTTATAAGCGGGATGAAATGGAACGCATCATTGAAAGAGCCTTTCAGCTAGCGCAGGGAAGGAAAAAGAAAGTGACTTCTGTTGATAAAGCGAATGTTTTAGAATCAAGCCGAATGTGGAGGGAAGTTGCTGAAGAAGTTGCAATGAAATTCCCTGATGTAGAGCTTCAGCATATGCTAGTCGATCATGCAGCGATGGCGCTTATTCATAATCCAAAACAATTTGATGTGATTGTAACGGAAAATATGTTTGGCGATATTTTAAGCGACGAGGCTTCCATGCTAACCGGATCCCTTGGAATGCTGCCATCAGCTAGCTTGAGTGCAACTGGACTCCATCTTTATGAGCCCGTTCATGGCTCGGCACCTGATATTGCGGGTGAAGACAAAGCAAATCCTGTCGCCATGATTTTGTCAGCAGCTATGATGCTGAGACACTCCTTCCAAATGGAAGAAGAGGCGGAAGCGATCGAAAATGCTGTCAAACATGTACTGGATTCCGGCAAAAGAACGGCGGATTTAACAAGAAAAGGAGAAACACCGCTTTCTACTACCAAGCTTATTGAAGAAATTAAAGAAGCACTTGCGGATGATCATGCCATTTTAAACATTATGGAAGCTTATGCATAACTTTTACGGCGCTTTTCATCTATATGAAAAGCGCCAATCTTTTAAACTTTAAAGGGGGTATTCATTTGAAAGCCAGAACAATAGTAGAAAAAATATGGGATGATCATGTTGTCTATCGGAAAGACGATCAGCCAGATCTTCTGTATATAGATCTGCATCTGATTCATGAGGTCACCTCCCCGCAGGCGTTTGAAGGTTTAAGGCAGAACGGAAGAAAGGTAAGAAGGCCTGCAAATACGTTCGCTACCATGGATCATAATATTCCAACGGTTAACCGATTTGAGATTAAAGATGAAGTTGCAAAACTTCAGGTAAGCGCACTTGAGGCCAATTGCCGTGAATTTGGAATCAGGCTTGCTGACCTTAGCAGTACAGATCAGGGAATTGTGCATGTAATCGGACCTGAGCTTGGACTTACGCTGCCTGGTAAAACAATTGTTTGCGGAGATAGTCATACATCTACACATGGTGCCTTTGGGGCACTGGCATTTGGAATTGGAACTAGTGAAGTAGAACATGTGCTGGCAACACAAACACTGTGGCAGCAAAAACCGAAAACATTAAACATCCATATAAACGGCTCCTTGAAAAAAGGGGTAACAGCAAAAGATGTTATTTTATATATAATTGGTTCATTCGGGGTGCGTTTTGGAACTGGATATGTCATTGAATTTACAGGTGAAGCGATTGAAAAGATGTCGATGGACGAACGGATGACGGTCTGCAATATGTCAATTGAAGCAGGAGCTCGTGCTGGACTCATTGCTCCTGATGAAACAACTTTTGCATATATTGAAGGCAGGGAATTTGCACCAAAGGGAGAAGACTTGAAGGAGGCAATTGCCTATTGGCAAAACCTGAAAAGTGATCCAGGGGCAGAATATGACGATAAAATCGCCATTGAAGCTGCCGATATATCTCCAATGGTTACCTGGGGGACGAATCCGGGCATGGCTGTAGCTGTTGATCAAAAAGTGCCGAACACAAGCATGTTCAATAAGGTGGAAGAGAAACAGGAAGCGGAGAGAGCTTATTTCTATATGGGTCTTGAACCAGATACCAGGGTACAGGATATTGAAATAGATTATGTGTTTATCGGATCCTGCACAAATTCCAGAATAACAGATCTGCGCCAGGCTGCAGATGTTATTAAGGATAGACAGGTAAATCCATCTGTAAGAGCGATCGTCGTTCCCGGTTCTCAAAAAGTGAAGCTTCAGGCAGAAGAAGAAGGCCTTCATCATATTTTTATTAACGCAGGATTTGAATGGCGTGAATCAGGCTGCAGCATGTGTTTGAGCATGAATGATGATATTGTGCCTGAAGGGAAACGCTGTGCTTCAACGTCAAATCGAAATTTTGAGGGCAGACAGGGAAAAGGGGCAAGAACGCATCTTGTCAGTCCGGCCATGGCTGCAGCGGCAGCGATTTACGGCAGATTTGTAGATGTCAGAGAACTAACAGGAGGGATTGCAAGTGGAAGCATTTCAAGTGCACAAAGGTAAACTTGCTGTTTTAAACAGGTCGAATGTCGATACAGATCAAATTATTCCGAAGCAGTTCTTAAAAAGGATTGAACGGACCGGATATGGGAGATTTGCTTTTTTTGACTGGAGATATTTAAATGACGGCACAGAAAATCCTGAATTCGAACTGAATAAGCCTGAAGCAGCAGGTGCAAGCATCTTAGTTGCAGGAGAGAATTTCGGCTGCGGATCATCCAGAGAGCATGCTCCTTGGGCACTTGGGGATTATGGATTCAAAGTCATCATTGCCCCTTCTTTTGCAGATATTTTTCATCAAAATTGCCTGAAAAATGGATTGCTTCCTATTAGAATAGAAGAACATTTTCATCAGCAGTTAATTGAGAAGAGCTCAAATCCTCAATTTGAGTGCACGATTGACCTTGAAAAACAAGAAATTCGCGAAGGAGAAACAGTTCTTTATACGTTCACGGTCGATCCATACTGGAAAGATATGCTGCTGAACGGACATGATGAAATTTCCCTTACTTTCATGTATGAAGAACATATTGCGGATTATGAAAAATCAAGAAGAGTCTGGATGCCGTAAATCCGGGCTCTTCTTTTCTTGTTTTCTAAACCGTCCATTGGTACACTTGTAGGCAAATAGCAAGCCGGAGATGATCCTATAATGATGGATGGAAAAAAACAGAGAAAAGTTATTCCCTTTCCTAACTTAAGCGAGCGGTTAGTTGATAAAGGATTGGAAGCCCTGAAAAATAAACAGTTTAAAGAAGCACTCTCCCTCTTTTATGAAGTACTGGAGCTTGGAGAAGAAAGGGCTGAGATTCATCTCGGAATCGCATTATGCCTGATGGAGCTTGGAGAGCTTGAAGAAGCAAAGTCCGTTTGCCGGAAAATGCTCCACGAAGATATCGGAGACTATTTTACCGTGCTGCAGGTTTATTTGACGGTCCTTATTCAGCTCAGACAATACAGCGAAGTGCAGCAGACCATAGAGGCTGTGCTTCAGGAAAATCAGCTGCCGCATGATCAGGCCGAGCATTTTTACAAGCTTCTTGATTTCAGCAGGAAGATGACGGAGGACGATGATTTTCCGATTGATGATGACGAGGAAGATGAAAGCTATACAGAACCGAGGAATTTGCTTGATACGATTAATCAGCAGGTTGCCTATGTTCAATCCTTAAAAGACCGCAATGTATCAAGACACATGCAGCAGCTTCAATCCATCTTAAAGAATGCAGGCAGCCATCCTGTTGTTCAATCAATGATTCTCCATTTGCTTATGGAGAATGAGGTGGCAAAAGAAGTGAAAATTGTTAAGTTCGGCAAAACGATGTCGCTGATTCCTGCAGAGCTTGAAGACTTATCAGAGCTTCCGTTTACCAAGAAAGTACTGAATGTGCTGGATGATATTCTTGGTCAGGAGAATCCTGCGCTGTTTGAAGCAGTAAAAGAAGTATGGATCCGCCATTTGTATGTGTTATTTCCATTTTTGCCTGAACCTGCCGAAGCGAGGCTGTGGGCAGCTGCTCTTCATTATGCCGGCTATGAAATGCACGGCATTGCCGCACCTGCAGAAGAGGTCAGCTATTTATATGAAGTAAAAGAAAATAGGCTGATTGAAGCATCAAGAAAAATTTATGAAATAGAAGAAATTTCTTATTTGCAAATCTAACGTAAATGTTGAAAGGAATTTTTTCTATGTTATAATAAAATGGTTGTAAAATGATGATCCGCCGTACATAAAGGAATGTACCCTTATGCGTGCAGACATCATACACTACACTGGCCGATTTAGTAAATCATCTACATAAGGGTATAACAAAGGAAGCACTTGTTTA
This sequence comes from Metabacillus hrfriensis, assembly GCF_030127205.1. Lineage (NCBI taxonomy): Bacteria > Bacillati > Bacillota > Bacilli > Caryophanales > Bacillaceae > Metabacillus > Metabacillus hrfriensis. The sequence continues at coordinate 3,776,408 of NZ_CP126116.1, read as the reverse complement.
AAATGGACAAGGCATACTTTGCCAAACCTAACCTAGATTATGTCACTATTTCAATAGATTTTTTGGAGGGAAACATATGTCTGCAAAATGGGAAAAGTTAGAGGGTAATCAAGGCGTTCTGACAGTAGAAGTTGATGCGGAAACGTTCAGCAATGCCCTTGATGAAGCATTCAAAAAAGTATCAAAGCAAGTAAATATTCCAGGATTCCGCAAAGGTAAAGTACCACGCGGAATGTTCGAACAGCGTTTTGGCGTAGAGTCACTTTATCAAGATGCTTTAGATATCCTTCTTCCTGAAGTATATCCTCAAGCAGTTGAAGAAGCTGGCATCGATCCAATCGACCGTCCTGAAATCGATGTTGAACAAATCGAAAAAGGCAAAAACTTAATTTTCACTGCTAAAGTTGTTGTAAAACCAGAAGTGAAATTAGGCGAATACAAAGGCCTTGAAGTAGAAAAATTGAATGCAGAAGTATCTGAAGAAGATGTGGATGCTGAAATTAAAACATTGCAGGAGCGTCATGCTGAACTGGTTGTTAAAGAAGAAGGCGCTGTTGAAAATGGCGATACAGTTGTAATCGATTTCGAAGGATTCGTCGACGGCGAAGCATTCGAAGGCGGAACAGCTGAAAACTATACACTTGAAATCGGTTCTGGCTCTTTCATCCCTGGCTTTGAAGATCAGCTTGTAGGCCTAGAGGCTGGCGGAGAAAAAGACGTTGAAGTAACATTCCCTGAAGAGTACCATGCTGAAAACCTTGCTGGAAAGCCGGCAACTTTCAAAGTGAAGCTTCATGAAATCAAAGCAAAAGAACTTCCTGCTTTAGATGATGAATTTGCTAAAGACGTAGATGAAGAAGTGGAAAGTCTTGAAGCTTTAAAAGCTAAAACAAGAACTCGCCTGGAAGAAACTAGAAAAGCTGAAGCGGAAAACACACTTCGTGACTCACTTGTAGACAAAGCTTCTGACAATGCAGAAGTTGATATTCCTCAAGTATTAATCGAAAACGAAGTTAGCCGCATGATGCAGGAATTTGAACAGCGTCTTCAAGCACAAGGCATGAATCTTGAGTTATACTTCCAATTCTCTGGTCAAGATGAAGATGCATTAAAAGAGCAAATGAAAGAAGATGCTTCTAAACGCGTGAAGTACAATTTGACTCTTGAAGCAATTGCTAAAGCAGAAAACATCGAAGTTACTGATGAAGAAGTAGATGCTGAGATTGCTAAAATGGCTGAAATGTACAACATGCCTGTTGAAAACATCAAGCAAGCTCTTGGATCTTTAGAAGGATTAAAAGAAGATCTTAAAGTGCGCAAAGCAATCGACTTCCTTGTTGAAAACAGCAAAGAAGCTGCATAATAAATAGGAAAGAAACAAGGCGCGAAATGATTCGTGCCTTGTTTTGCAAAATAGATTTATTTTTAATCGCATTGGGTACTATATAATTACCGGATGCTACATACATATAAGGTTAAGAAAAAGATTCATTTTTTTGCGGGAGCAAGGATTTTAAAGCCAAAGAGCGAATTATATATACAAACACTCTAATCTGCACAGGCAGAGTGGTTTTATTTCCTGTACTCTACATACTTATGGTACAATGCAATACATACCAATTTTTCAGGCTTTAACCGCTTCGGACCAGCGGATAAGGTAAGTTGCGTGATATTCATTCCCATTACCTTTATACTTAGGAATAAGAAAGATAATCCATCCAGAGCAGCTTCTCCTATAGATGAAGATGTATGGGTACTTTGATGATACAAAGATATAAGGGGTGAAAACATGTTTAAATTTAATGACGAAAAAGGTCAGCTGAAATGTTCGTTTTGCGGTAAAACTCAAGACCAGGTTCGTAAATTAGTTGCTGGACCAGGTGTCTATATATGTGACGAGTGCATTGAATTATGCACAGAGATCGTTGAAGAAGAACTGGGAACAGAAGAAGAAGTTGAATTTAAAGATGTTCCTAAGCCGAAAGAAATTCGCGAAATATTAGACGAATATGTCATTGGGCAGGAACAAGCCAAAAAGAGCCTTGCTGTAGCTGTTTATAACCACTACAAACGCATTAATTCCAACAGCAAGATTGATGAAGTAGAGTTATCTAAGAGTAACATCGCGATGATCGGGCCGACAGGAAGCGGAAAAACGCTCCTTGCTCAAACATTAGCACGCATTTTGAATGTTCCTTTTGCTATTGCTGATGCTACATCTTTAACGGAAGCCGGATATGTTGGGGAAGATGTTGAAAACATTCTTTTAAAATTAATCCAAGCTGCTGATTATGATGTAGAAAAAGCTGAAAAAGGCATTATATACATCGATGAAATTGATAAAGTTGCCCGCAAGTCTGAAAATCCGTCGATTACACGTGATGTTTCAGGTGAAGGTGTGCAGCAGGCACTTCTTAAAATTCTTGAAGGTACGGTTGCAAGTGTTCCACCGCAGGGCGGACGGAAACACCCGCATCAAGAATTCATTCAAATTGATACTACAAACATCTTATTTATTTGCGGCGGTGCCTTTGACGGCATCGAACAAATTGTTAAGCGCCGCTTAGGCCAAAAGGTTATCGGCTTCGGCTCTGACAAAAAAGATGATGAACTTGACCAAAAAATGCTTCTTTCAAAAGTACTTCCTGAAGATCTTCTGCGTTTCGGACTTATTCCGGAATTCATTGGCCGTCTGCCGATTATCGCAAGCCTTCAGCCATTAGATGAAGAAGCACTGATTGAAATTCTGACAAAACCTAAGAATGCTCTTGTTAAGCAGTATCAAAAAATGCTTGATTTAGATGGCGTAGAACTTGAGTTTGAAGAAAATGCGCTGATGGAAATTTCTAAAAAAGCAATTGAGCGCAAAACAGGTGCACGCGGACTTCGTTCTATTATTGAAGGACTCATGCTTGAAGTTATGTTTGAGCTTCCATCACGTGATGATATTACAAAATGCATCATTACTCCGGAAACAGTCACAGATAAAGTACCGCCTAAGTTAATACTGACTGATGGCACGGTTATTGAAGAAGATACGAAAACTTCTGCTTAATATTGAAAGCCTTGCGGGATTATCCCGCAAGGTTTTTTTGTATATTTTTCATTTGAAAGATTACGTGTTTTTATACATCAATATCTAAATTATAGTTAATTTATTCACGTTTATTCCGCAACACCCTCGGAGATACTAGCTTATAAACATGACATCGCAGTAGGAGGGACCACTATGAGCTGGACTGGAATTGCATTATTTGTGCAACTGTTTTTCGGGGTCATTATTGGCTTGTACTTTTGGAACTTATTAAAAAATCAGCGTACACAAAAGGTATCAATCGACCGCGAATCACGGAAAGAGATGGAGCAATTAAAAAAGATGAGATCGATTAAATTATCTGAGCCTCTGGCAGAAAGAGTTCGCCCTAAAAGCTTTTCAGATATTGTAGGCCAGGAAGACGGAATCAAGGCGCTTAAAGCAGCTTTATGCGGGCCCAATCCTCAGCATGTAATCATATATGGTCCTCCAGGAGTGGGCAAGACTGCGGCTGCAAGACTTGTGCTTGAGGAAGCGAAAAGAAATATGAAGTCACCATTTAAACCTGCAGCGGTTTTTATCGAATTAGATGCAACAACAGCACGGTTCGATGAAAGAGGCATTGCCGATCCTCTGATTGGTTCTGTACATGATCCTATTTATCAGGGGGCAGGCGCGATGGGCCAGGCCGGTATTCCCCAGCCCAAGCAGGGGGCTGTAACAAATGCGCACGGAGGCGTACTTTTCATAGATGAAATAGGAGAACTGCATCCGATACAGATGAACAAGCTGCTGAAAGTTTTAGAGGACCGTAAAGTCTTTTTAGAAAGTGCCTATTATAGTGAAGAGAATACTCAGATTCCAAACCACATTCATGATATTTTTCAAAATGGACTGCCTGCAGATTTTCGTTTAATCGGGGCAACGACCAGAACGCCAAACGAAATTCCCCCAGCAATCCGCTCACGGTGTCTGGAAGTCTTCTTCAGAGATTTGGAGCAGGCTGAGCTTGCGGTTGTAGCAAGAAAAGCAGCAGTCAAAGTTAATATGAAAGTAAGCGAGCCGAGCATAGCAACTTTAACTTCATATGTAAGAAACGGACGCGAGGTTGTTAACATGATGCAGATCGCAGCAGGCATGGCAATGACGGAAGACCGATCAGAAATCACGATGCAGGATATTGAATGGGTGGTAAGTTCAAGCCAGCTTACACCGAGATATGATAAAAAGATCTATGCGGATGCAAAAATAGGTCTCGTTAATGGACTTGCTGTTCACGGGCCGAATTCAGGTTCCCTGCTTGAAATTGAAGTGACGGTCATTCATGCCAAAGATAAAGGAAACATTAATATCACAGGAATTGTAGAAGAAGAAAGCATCGGAGACAGAGGCAAATCGGTCAGAAGAAAAAGCATGGCTAAAGGTTCAATTGAAAATGTCATAACTGTCTTGCGGTCAATGGGCATTAAAGCAGATGATTATGATATCCATGTAAACTTCCCAGGAGGCATACCTGTAGATGGGCCATCAGCGGGAATTGCGATGGCAACAGGCATTTTTTCGGCTATTCACAAAATTCCGGTTGATCATACTGTAGCCATGACGGGAGAGATCAGCATTCATGGCAGCGTAAAACCGATTGGCGGGGTTGTGCCGAAGATAAAAGCAGCTAAGCTTGCAGGTGCGAAAACAGTTATTATTCCGGCTGAGAATATGCAGTCGATACTAAAAACGGTTGAAGGCATACATATCATCCCGGTTACGAATTTGCAGGAAGTGTTCGATGCAGCTCTGCTTAATCCTCCAACCGAAGTGCCTGCGCCGATTACATCGTTAATAAAACAAGACCTCGGGTAGTCTCGAGGTTTTTTAAGTGATAAAGGAAGTATAAAATTTTTGCTCATAAACACGGATTTTTCTGCCGGATTCTTATTTGTCTTCCTGCTCCTGAACGGATGATTACGCTTTTTTGATACACGGAAGTAATTTCTTTAGTCTTCTGAACGAGGAAAGGGTATACTACATAAGGTAACACTATATGATTTACAAATAGACACAATTTTGACGATGAGCTAGAATTGTACAAGAATGAACTCATTATATTATAATGATTGATACTATAGTCATGGAGGTGTATGAAAGTTGGCGAAAAAAGAAGATAAAATCGTCCCCCTCCTACCTCTTAGAGGATTGTTAGTGTACCCGACAATGGTACTTCACCTTGATGTAGGACGCGAAAAATCCGTACAGGCGCTAGAGAAAGCGATGATGGATGATCATATAATCTTTTTAACAACTCAACGTGATATTTCAATTGATGAACCAACCGAAGACGATATCTTTTCAGTGGGAACATTAACGAAAATTAAACAAATGCTGAAGCTGCCTAATGGAACAATCCGTGTCCTTGTAGAAGGCATGCAGCGGGGGAAAATTACAAAATATGTAGATGAAGGTGACTACTTTTCAGTAGGTGCAGCCTCCTTAGAAGAGAGCACAGAAAAAGACGCTGAAGATGAAGCGCTCATGAGAACGCTGCTCGATCACTTTGATCAATACATAAAACTTTCAAAGAAAATTTCAGGCGAAACGCTTTCAACCGTTACAGATATTGATGAGCCCGGCAGAATGGCAGACATAATCGCTTCCCACCTGCCGCTTAAATTGAAAGAAAAACAGGAAGTGCTTGAAACTCTTGATATTAAAGAGCGGTTAAACCGTGTCATTGAAATCATTCACAATGAAAAAGAAGTCCTTCAGCTTGAAAAGAAAATCGGACAGCGTGTGAAACGGTCAATGGAGAGAACGCAGAAGGAATACTATCTCCGCGAACAAATGAAGGCCATTCAAAAAGAACTTGGCGATAAAGAAGGCAAAACGGGTGAAGTGGATGTTCTGAGCGAAAAGATTGAGAATGCCGGCATGCCGGATCATATCAAACTTACTGCTTTGAAAGAACTGGAACGCTTTGAAAAAGTACCATCAACCTCAGCTGAGAGTTCTGTCGTACGAAATTATCTGGAATGGCTTATCTCATTGCCGTGGTCTAATGCAACTGTTGACCGTCTTGATTTAAAACGTGCTGAAACGATTTTGGACGAAGATCACTACGGGCTTGAAAAAGTAAAAGACCGTGTGCTTGAATACCTGGCTGTTCAAAAACTGACAAACTCACTGAAAGGACCGATTTTATGCTTATCAGGACCTCCAGGAGTAGGGAAAACATCTCTTGCCCGTTCGGTTGCTAAATCTTTAGACAGGAACTTCGTGCGAATCTCGCTTGGAGGAGTAAGAGATGAATCTGAAATCCGCGGTCACCGCCGAACTTATGTCGGTGCAATGCCTGGACGCATTATTCAGGGCATGAAAAAAGCAGGAACCATTAACCCGGTTTTTTTACTGGATGAAATAGATAAAATGTCTAATGATTTCAGAGGAGATCCTTCTTCTGCCTTGCTCGAGGTGCTTGACCCTGAACAAAATCATACATTCAGTGATCATTATATTGAAGAGACCTATGATTTATCTAAAGTCATGTTTATTGCTACCGCCAATAACTTGTCAACAATTCCTGGACCACTGCGTGACCGAATGGAGATCATCACGATTGCAGGCTACACCGAAATTGAAAAAATCCATATTGCCAAGGATCATCTGCTGCCTAAACAGCTGAAAGATCATGGTTTGAAAAAATCGCACCTGCAAATCCGCGAGTCAGCCTTACAAAATATTGTTCGCTATCATACCCGCGAAGCAGGTGTCAGAAGTCTTGAGAGACAGCTTGCAGCGATCTGCCGAAAAGCAGCCAAACAAATTGTTTCAGAAGAACGCAAGAAAATTATTATTACAGATAAAAATCTTGCTGATTATTTAGGAAAGAACAAGTTCCGTTACGGTCAGGCTGAACTAGAGGATCAAATCGGAGTTGCAACCGGCCTGGCCTATACCACAGTAGGCGGGGACACTCTCTCAATTGAAGTTTCTTTATCACCTGGAAAAGGCAAACTGATTTTAACCGGAAAACTTGGCGATGTCATGAAAGAATCTGCTCAGGCAGCGTTCAGCTTTATCCGTTCACGGGCAAAAGAGCTGAATATTGATGAGAATTTCCATGAAAAACATGACATTCATATTCATGTTCCAGAGGGCGCCGTGCCAAAAGATGGTCCTTCAGCAGGAATTACCATGGCCACAGCGCTGATTTCAGCGCTGACAGGTAGGCCGGTAAGAAAAGAAGTCGGCATGACCGGAGAAATCACATTAAGAGGAAGAGTTCTGCCAATCGGCGGATTAAAAGAAAAAACGCTGAGTGCGCACCGGGCAGGATTAACAAAAATCATTATGCCAAAAGACAATGAAAAAGATATTGAAGATATCCCTGAAAGTGTCCGCAATGATTTAACATTTGTGCCTGTATCACATTTGGATGAAGTGCTGCAGCATGCGTTAGTAGGAGAGAATGAATGAAAGTAACAAGTTCTGAGATTGTCATTAGTGCAGTAAAACCCGAGCAATATCCAGATCTGGATTTGCCGGAAATTGCTCTTGCCGGACGATCAAACGTAGGAAAATCGTCGTTTATCAACAAATTGCTGAACCGGAAAAACCTGGCGCGGACATCATCCAAGCCAGGCAAAACCCAAACCTTAAATTTCTATATTATTAATGAAGTGCTTCATTTTGTCGATGTGCCGGGCTATGGCTATGCAAAAGTTTCTAAATCGGAGCGGGATGCATGGGGGAAAATGATTGAAACGTATTTCACAAAGCGCAGACAGCTTTGTGCGGCTGTTTTACTTGTAGACCTTCGCCATGCGCCTTCAAAAGATGATGTCATGATGTACGAGTTTCTCAAGCACCATGATATCCCGACAATTGTAGTTGCCACAAAAGCCGATAAAATTCCTAAAGGCAAATGGCAAAAGCATATGAAAGTTGTAAGAGAAACACTTGATAAGGATCCGAACGATCCGCTGATTTGCTTCTCTTCAGAAACTGGACAGGGTAAAGTAGAAGCGTGGTCTGCAATTGAGCATTATACAAATTTAAAGAAATAAGATTGAACCGGCCTCGCGGCTGGTTCTTTTTATAGGGAAAAGAAAACCAGCCGCAAGCTGCGGCTGGAAGTTCATCATTTAAATTCCTGGTCTTACATAATTTACTTTCTTTTAATAAATAATAAGTAAAAACCTCCAAGAATTAGCAGAACAGGCCAAAATTTCTGGATGACCTGCATCCCTTGTTCAACCCAGCCGAGCCCGTTTATAATCGAGTCAAATGAGTGGAGAAAAACGGCAAGCAGGAGTAAAATGAATCCTTGAAAATAGCCTGATTTGGTTTTTACTGCCCGCAGCAGCATGCCGAGTCCGATTATTAAGGTAATGGCAGGCGCGTGCTCGGGCCAATTTGGAAAACGTTCAATGCTATGAAAATGAATCCCGAGTCCCAGTAAGAGTATGCCGGGCAGGATGGCGCTGTCATCTTGATCGAAGTGACCGCCAATCAGAAACACCAGTCCAAACAGGATGAGCAATGTTTGCCAGGACTGCTGATTTTCAAACAGCTCGATTTGAAAGGTTTGCAGAAAGTAGTAAAATCCGATAGCAAGCAGTGCGAGAGCAGAGAAATTTGTCGATTTTTTCATTGATTTTCACCTCTAAATAGAACGATTTCCTTGATTGTAAGCACTTTTTTTGGTATTGTTCAAGGTGGACGAATATGTAACAGCTTTTGCTTTTAAATAGTATCATACCATAGACGAACAAGCTTTCAAGAACTGTTCACATTTAAAAAAAGAGAAAAATGCATGTCATGGTATAATGGTAATAGTATTCTTGTATGTGGGGTGTATAGGATCATGCATATTTTAGTTGTTGGCTTAAATTATAAAACTGCCCCTGTCGAAATTCGCGAAAAACTAACGTTTAATCCGAATGAGCTCGGAGATGCGATGAAAGCTCTGAAAGACAAAAAGAGCATCTTAGAGAATATCATTGTTTCGACTTGTAATCGGACAGAAATTTATACCATTGTGGACCAGCTTCATACTGGCCGTTATTATATTAAAGCATTTTTATCAGAGTGGTTTGGAATCGACAAAGATTCTTTTTCACCCTTTTTAACTATGTATGAAAATGATGGAGCAATCGATCATTTATTCAACGTTTCGTGCGGACTCGATTCTATGGTTCTTGGTGAAACCCAGATACTTGGACAAGTCCGGTCAAGCTTCTTGCTTGGTCAAACGGAAGACACAATAGGAACGGTTTTTCAGCACCTATTTAAACAAGCCATTACTCTTGCCAAAAAGGCACATTCAGAAACAGATATCGGTGCAAATGCTGTTTCAGTCAGCTATGCTGCAGTTGAGCTTGCAAAGAAAATCTTTGGTGATTTATCTAATAAGCATGTTCTTATTCTCGGTGCAGGCAAAATGGGAGAGCTCGCTGTGCAGAATCTTCACGGAAGCGGTGTGCGCAAAGTGACAGTCATGAACCGTACACTTGAAAAAGCGGAGAATCTGGCGATGAAATTCAGTGGCAGTGCGAAAAGCATGAGTGAATTGCAATGTGCTCTAGTAGAAGCAGATATTTTAATCAGCTCCACAGGCTCAAAAGATTTTGTTGTGACAAAAGACATGATGGCCGGAGTTGAGAAGATGAGAAAAGGGAAACCATTGTTCATGGTTGACATTGCGGTGCCCCGTGATCTTGATCCGGGACTGGATGAGCTTGAAAGTGTCTTCTTATATGATATTGATGATCTGCAGGGAATTGTGGATGCCAATCTTCAAGAAAGACAAAAAGCAGCTGAAGAGATTGGAATTATGGTTGAAGGTGAAATTGTTGCCTTTAAACAGTGGCTCAGCACACTTGGCGTTGTACCGGTTATTTCCGCTCTTCGACAAAAAGCTCTTGGTATACAGGCAGAAACAATGCAAAGCCTTGAACGGAAAATGCCAAACCTGACTGAACGTGAATTAAAACTTTTAAACAAACATACGAAAAGCATCATCAATCAAATGCTCCGTGATCCGATTTTGAAGGTGAAAGAATTGTCTGCAGATCCTGATGCAGATCACACGCTTGATCTCTTCATGAAAATCTTTGATATTGAAGAAGCGGTAGAAGAGCAAAAACGAAAAGAAAACTCAATTTCTTTAAGCAGCTCAAGAGCACCGATTGAGCAAGGAAAAGCTTCACTTCAATCGTAAGTGAGAGGAATTTGATTTATGCCAGAGATGAGTTTAACAAGAATCAATGAATTAATCATTATAATATATGCGTTTAGCGTTCTCTTTTTTTTCATAGATTTTATTCATAACAACCGGAAGGCAAACAAGACTGCCTTCTGGTTGCTTTCTATTGTTTGGCTGCTGCAAACAATTTTTTTGTTTTATCAAATGTTTACAACCGGAAGATTTCCAATTTTAAATATTTCTGAAGGCTTATACTTTTACTCGTGGGTGCTTGTTACACTTTCAGTTGTATTGAACCGTTTTTTGAGAGTAGATTTTATTATCTTTTTTACAAATGTTTTAGGGTTTATTATGCTCTCTATACATACATTTGCTCCTTCACAGTATGAATCTGCGGCTGTTTCGGGTCAGTTGATCTCTGAACTGCTGTTTATTCACATTACGATGGCGATCCTTTCATATGGCGCATTCACGCTGTCTTTCGTTTTTTCGCTGCTTTACTTGATTCAATTCAACCTGCTGAAAAAGAAGAAGTGGGGAAAGCAGTTACTTAGAATCGATGATTTAACAAAGCTTGATCATATGTCATATGTATTAAATGTCATTGGAGTACCGATGCTGTTATTAAGCTTAATTTTAGGGGTTATTTGGGCGTATTTAAAACTTCCAAATTTTCACTGGTACGATGCAAAAGTGCTTGGATCCTTTATGATGCTTCTCGTTTACAGCTTTTATTTATACAGCCGCATTGTCAAAGAGTGGCAGGGTAAACAGGTTGCTTACTTGAATGCAGCATCCTTTTTAATTTTATTGATTAATTTCTTTTTATTTGGAAGTTTATCCCGGTTTCATATATGGGATTCATAATAAATGCACCATACATCAGGCTGAAAGTTGGAGGTACTCATTATGCGCAAAATAATTGTAGGTTCTAGACGCAGTAAATTGGCTTTAACTCAAACGAACTGGGTGATCGATCAGTTAAAAAACTTAGGGCTGCCTTTTGATTTTGAAGTGCGTGAAATTGTGACAAAAGGCGATCAGATATTAGATGTGACACTGTCAAAGGTTGGCGGAAAAGGTCTTTTTGTTAAAGAAATTGAGCAAGCCATGTTTGACAGGGAAATTGATATGGCTGTACATAGCATGAAAGACATGCCCGCTGTACTGCCAGACGGGCTGACAATCGGCTGCATTCCTTTCCGTGAGGATCCGAGAGATGCGTTCATTTCAAAAAACCATGTAAAACTTTCAGAGCTTCCTGCCGGCGCAATTGTTGGTACGAGCAGTTTAAGAAGAAGCGCCCAGCTGCTTGCGATGAGACCGGACCTTGAGATTAAGTGGATTCGGGGAAATATTGATACACGTCTTGCAAAGCTTCAGCATGAAGAATATGACGCGATCATTTTAGCTGCAGCTGGTTTGGCCAGAATGGGATGGAGTCAGGATGTTGTAACAGAATTCTTAGATGCCAATGATTGTGTACCAGCAGTTGGACAAGGTGCACTTTCAATTGAATGCAGAGAAGATGATCACGAGCTGCTTGAACTCTTGTCTCATTTTACGGATGAAGCAACCAAGCTCGCTGTTTTGGCAGAGAGAACATTCCTCCACGTCATGGAAGGCGGATGTCAGGTTCCGATTGCAGGCTATGCTACAGTTGCTTTTGATAACGAAATCTCTCTTACTGCTTTAATTGCCTCACCTGACGGAAAAGAGATTTATAAAGAAAGAATCGTTGGAAAAGATCCAGAGGTTATCGGCAAAGAAGTATCAGACCGCCTGATTCAGCAGGGGGCAAAAGCCCTGATTGACCGAGTGAAAGAGGAGCTCGATCTATAATGGCTCCTGACCTCTCCGGAAAGAAAATTTTAATTACGAGAGAGCATACACAGGCGACCACTTTTGCCGAGAAAATTAAAAACGCCGGCGGAGTTCCCATTGTAACTCCGCTTATCCGTTTTGAAAAGGCAAAGAATGAAAAGCAAATCCGTGAGATCATTGACCGCATAAGACCGAAGGACTGTCTTGTTTTTACAAGCACAAATGGTGTTGCTTACTTTTTTGACTTTCTGACAGAACATAAAATACATATAAGCAAATTTTCAGATTGCACCTTTGCCGCAGTCGGCAGAAAAACAAAGAAATTAATAGAAGACAGAGGCTTCCCGGTCACCATCATTCCAAAAGAATATGTGGCAGAGCAATTAGCCGAGGAAATTGCAGCTAAGACTGGTACAGAACAGCATATTTTCCTGTTCAGGGGAAATCTGGCCCGTGAAATATTAATCAAGAAGCTTACTCAGAAGGGCTTCTCCGTGACAGATGCCGCTCTGTATGAAACAATACATAATGTAAAAGATGGACAAACAATCGAGCGTTTACTGAAGCAAAATGAGCTCGATTATATTACATTTACAAGCTCATCAACCGTAGATGCTTTTATGAAAGTAATGAAAAACAGGGATCTGGATTCGCTGCTATATGGGGTTACTTTGGTAAGCATCGGACCAATCACGCATCAGACCCTGTCCAATTATGGATTTAATGGGATTGTTTGTAATACATACACAATCGATGCCATGATAAATAGAATGAGAACTCATATTCAATCTGAAAGGAAATGAATAACTATGGATCTTCAATTTACAAGACACCGCAGACTCCGCACCACCAGCAGCATGAGATCAATTGTCCGTGAAACTCACCTGCATGCAGAAGACTTCATCTATCCAATCTTTGTAATAGAAGGAGAAAAGAAGAGAAATGAAGTAAAATCAATGCCTGGCGTTGAACAGATTTCACTTGATTATTTGGATGCAGAAATGCAGGAAGTATCTGATCTGGGCATTAAATCGGTTATCGTGTTTGGTGTTCCTGATGAAAAAGACGAGGTCGGTTCACAAGCCTATCATGATCAGGGGATTGTTCAGAGAGCGATTACTCAAATTAAAGAAAACTTCCCCGATTTAGTTGTCATCGCTGATACTTGTTTATGTCAGTTCACTGACCACGGGCATTGCGGCATTGTCAAAGAAGGCAAAGTATTAAATGATCCTACACTTGATCTGCTTGCGCGTACAGCTGTAAGCCAGGCAAAAGCAGGGGCTGACATTATCGCACCATCTAACATGATGGATGGATTTGTAGCAGCAATCCGCCACGGATTAGACGAAGCAGGATTTGAAGATGTGCCGGTTATGTCATATGGAATCAAATATTCAAGTGCCTTTTACGGCCCATTCCGTGATGCTGCCCACAGCACACCGCAATTTGGCGATCGCAAGACGTACCAAATGGATCCGGCTAACCGCATGGAAGCTCTCAGAGAAGCAGAATCCGATTTAATGGAAGGCGCAGACTTTTTAATTGTGAAGCCTGCTTTATCGTATCTTGATATTATCCGTGATGTGAAAAACAACTTCAATGTTCCAATTGTTGCTTATAACGTAAGCGGAGAATATGCCATGATCAAAGCGGCTGCCCAAAATGGCTGGGTTGATGAAAAAGCGATCGTGATGGAAATGATGATCAGCATGAAACGCGCGGGCGTTGATATGATTTTGACTTATCATGCAAAAGATGCTGCCCGCTGGCTTAAGGAACAACACTAATCGTAAGGGAGAATTCTTATGCGCAATTATGAAAAATCAAAGCAGGCATTTAAAGAAGCGCAAGGTTTGATGCCAGGCGGTGTAAACAGCCCGGTGCGCGCATTTAAATCGGTTGCGATGGATCCTATCTTCATGGAACGCGGTAAAGGCTCCAAGATATATGATATCGATGGAAACGAATATATTGATTATGTTTTATCATGGGGACCGCTTATTTTAGGTCATACAAATGATGAAGTGGTTGAATCGATAAAAAAGGTGACTGAATCCGGCACAAGCTTCGGTGCTCCTACATTAATCGAAAATGAACTGGCAAAGCTTGTGATCGAGCGCGTCCCTTCAATTGAAGTGATTCGGATGGTAAGCTCAGGAACAGAAGCAACAATGAGTGCATTGCGCCTTGCACGCGGTTTTACCGGCCGAAACAAAATTCTCAAATTTGAAGGCTGCTACCACGGACATGGTGATTCTTTATTAATCAAAGCAGGGTCAGGTGTTGCAACACTCGGTCTGCCGGATAGTCCAGGGGTGCCGGAGGGGATTGCGAAAAACACGATCACGGTTCCTTACAATGATTTGGAAAGCGTCAAATACGCATTTGAACAATTCGGAGACGATATTGCAGGTGTGATTGTCGAACCTGTAGCAGGAAATATGGGAGTCGTGCCGCCGCTGTCAGGATTCTTGGAAAACCTGAGAGCAATTACAACTCAATACGGCTCTTTGCTTATTTTTGATGAAGTGATGACGGGATTCCGTGTGGATTATGGCTGTGCACAAGGATACTTCGGTGTAACTCCTGATATTACATGTCTTGGAAAAGTCATTGGCGGAGGATTGCCTGTTGGAGCGTATGGCGGACGTGCAGACATTATGAAGCAGATAGCACCAAGCGGACCAATTTATCAGGCAGGTACATTATCCGGAAATCCGCTTGCTATGACTGCAGGATATGCAACTTTAAAACAGCTGACACCAGATTCATATAAAGAATTTGGCCGCAAAGCAGATATTCTCGAAGAAGGCTTAACGGCTGCAGCGAAAAAGCATGATATTCCAATCACATTCAACAGAGCCGGCTCAATGATCGGTTTCTTCTTTACGAATGAAAAAGTAACAAATTTTGAGACTGCCAAAACATCTAATTTAGACTTTTTCTCGAAATTCTACCGTGAAATGGCAAATGAAGGTGTATTCCTTCCGCCGTCTCAATTTGAAGGTCTATTCTTATCTACAGCCCATACAGATGAAGATTTGAATAAGACGATTGATGCAGCAGAAAAAGCCTTTTCTAAATTAAAGTAAGAAAGTGAAACCTCTGAAGAAGACAAAGTGACTGCATAGAGGTGCAAATAAAAATATCATGCACACTTCATTTCATAGTTGAAAAGAAGTGTGCATTTTTAATGTCATTTCATATAAGAAAATCTTATGGAATAATGGATAATCGGAAGTTTTATGGATTGCTGTGTCTGCGCGGTGCTTTACCGAAAAGACGATAAAAAGATAAATGGCTTGGAGATAAACTCCAAGCCATTTTTCATAAATAATTGCCAAATTACTGTGTCCACCTCACAGGTGAAGCCGTTTAAGAAAATATAGGCGGTAGTTTTTATTTCTCTTTATAACCGGATTTCCGGCTTAACCACTTACTTGAAAAAATAATGGCGAGACCGATTAAGCCGACTGCAGCCATCAGCCAGTCATCGACTATATTGAACCATAAAGGAATTTGAAGTAAAAAGATCAAACCAATGATAATAAAAAATAAGGGTTTCATAGAATCTCCTGTGTTTTTTCCTTTAGTATAGCAGTTATTTCATGAAATAAAAAAGAGAACCGGCTTTGGCCCGGCACTCTTTATGTACATTAATAACGGTGTGAATCTTCCTTCGCTTTTCCTGCAGCTTCTTGAATGCTGCCTTTCAGCTTATCTTTTTTGCCTTCCCGCTGTATGTTCGGATTGTCTGTTGCATTGCCGACCTGGTCCTTCACTTCACCTTTGGCCTGGTTTACCTTGCCTTTTACTTTATCGCTTAAACCTTGATCTTTTGACATTACAGATCACTCCTTTTTTATGTTACAGACTATTTTCCCGGTCAGCGGTCAGTTAAAACACTGATTTTTAGATTCTATATCTCATTATAGAAATAAGTCATATTCTAAAAATCACTCATAATCTTTGAATCTTGAACATAAACCTTTAATGTCATAGCTTATTAGGTTAGGCCATTGAAAGGAGGAGTTCAAGTTGTCACAGGATCAACAATCATCATTACGGTTTTCTGTTGAAGAATCCGTTTGGTTTCAAAAGGGACAGGAAGTAGGTGAGCTGTTATCCATCTCATTAGATCCAGACATCACCATCCAGGAATTTGACCAGTACATCTCCATTCGGGGTGCACTGCAGTTAACGGGTGAGTACAAAATAGATGAGGATTATAACGAAGAGGAATTTGAATATGCCAATCTCCGGTTTGTAAACAGTGTTGAAACCCGGGAGGAGGATGGCATATCACAGCTTGTTCACCGGTTCCCAGTGGATATTACGATCCCCAGAAATAGAATTGGAGATTTAGAAGAAGTATATGTGACGATTGAATCATTTGACTATGATCTATCTGAAAGCAGAAATCTTAAGCTTGTTGCAGATTTAGAAATAAGCGGAATTTCAAGTCAGGATTCATTTGAAGAAGTTCAGGAAGAGAAAGAGGAAGAGCAAACATATAATCACTCAACTAAAGAAGAGCTTGAGCCGCTTTACCGTTCTTCTCAGGCTTTGCTCCATGAAGAGGAGACTCAGGAAGCATATTCAGAAAGCTTTGATGCAGTCCTTGCAGAGAACAGCGACACTCCTGAAAAAGAAGAGTTTTATCAGCCTTTTGATGTAGGAGTCAGAAAGCAGGCAATAGAAGAAGAAGTCACACAGTCTTTTGATGTAGAAGTCAGAAAGCAGGCAATAGAAGAAGAAGTCACACAGTCTTTTGATGTAGAAGTCAGAAAGCAGGCAATAGAAGAAGAAATCACACAGCCTGAAATTCATTATAGTGCAGGAAGGCCTGCAGAAGCAGAGGTCGAATCTTACTCAGCACCGCCTAAACAAAGTCCAAAAAGCCGAAAAGAAGAAGCGAAAAAACAGGAGCAGCCGAAGGAGACGGAAAACTCTCTTTATTTAACAAAGCTTTTTGGACGTGAGGATGAAGAGGAGTTTTCAAAACTTAAAATCTGCATCGTTCAGCAGGGGGATACAATTGACAGCATATGCGACCGTTATAATATCACGGTCCAGCAGCTGCACAGGGTGAACCAATTCAGCTCAACTGCTGATGTGCATGAAGGGCAGACTTTATATATTCCGGTTTATGCAAACACGCATTAAGATGGACAGAACAGCTTGAGGAGGAGTATTCCTCAGCTGTTTTTTTTGTAAGAATCAATATTCTTCTCAGAAAGAAAACAGGTTAAAATCGTTCACTTATTCCTTCATAAAGGAAGGTGAGTTATAGAGTGGTGAGAGAAATTATGGATAAGCTAGTGCCTGTAATCAGCCAATATGATTTAACTTGCGAGTACGCGGAGTCAATCAGTGACAAGCTGACCAAAATCTATGCAAGCTCTGGAGCATCATATGCATTAAAAAGAGTCACAGCAAACCGAAATGGCCATTTTATTGAAACACTTCATACGGCTCATCAAAAAGGATTTTCCGGCTATGTGCCAATTTTCAGAAATAAACACCGCCAATTTTTCACCTCAGATGGAGAGTACTGGTATTACATCATGCCATGGCTTCACAATGAACCTGAAGAGGAGAGAGATGAGCGTCATAAAAACATGTTCAGGGAACTTGCTGTGCTCCATCAGAAAACAGCCGCCGCGGAAAAATTGAATCAGGATGCACTTAAAGTTCATTATGATACATTATCCAGGCAGTGGGATGAAAACAAAGCCGCTTACGAAAAATATGTGGAAGAATGCGAAAAAAAATGGTACTTGTCCCCTTTTGAACTGCAGGCGGTTACTTATTATTTTGAAACAGCAAGAGCGACTGATTTTGCGCGGAAGAAACTTGATGAATGGTACGAAATGATGAAGGAAAAAGAAGATGCCCGCCAGGTTATTATTCATGGGAGAGCATCCATTCATCACTTTTTATACGATGAACAGGGAACTGGATTTTTAACAAATTTTGAACAATCCAGATACTCATCACCCATTGACGATTTGCTTCTCTTTTATCATCGTACATTCCATACGTATCCATTTGCAGATGATGATTGTGTGGATTGGCTCTATACGTATCAGCAGCATTTTCCGTTCCGGGAAGAAGAAATGCTTTTATTCACTTGCTACCTATCATACCCGGATATTATCTACAGAAATTTGAAAAAGCATATGAACCAGTCAAGCCGGAGTGTCCCTCAGCTCAAACGGAATCAGGATCTCACCAAATCCTACTGGACTTTTAAAAACATTGAATATTTTGTTATGAAAGTGACGCAAATTGAAGAGAATAAAAAAATAGCGGCAGAGCAATCATCATAAAAAAAACCCAATCATCTCTCTGATTGGGTTTTTAAATCCACTCCATGTGAAGAGCTACTCCAAGCAATATCAACAGTGATAAAAGAACAAGATCTACTGGAGTTGGGAAGATCAAGGTCCGTATCGTCTGGAAAATCGTAATCGGAACGATGAACTGGCCTGCGATTACTTTGAATTGCTTTACCCATGGTGACATATTGTAGTAATTAACTTTTCTTCGCATACAAATTCTCCTAACCTGATGATTCATGCTAACAAGATATGTGCATTTACCCAAATTTGTGATTCGTGTGAATAAAGGGCATGAAAAATGGAGAAGATGATTGACGTAAAATGATAAGATTGTATACAATAATACATATATGCTTTTATTGAATAAAAGAACATACATTGACAGGGAAGAGTAAAGCCGAAAGCTGTTTTTAGAGAGAGAAATCATTTGCTGAAAGATTTCTTAAACAAGCTCGCTTGAAGGTCGCCCTTGAGTAATTCTCTTGAACTAGAAGTAGAGAGAATCGGCATGAACGCCGTTATCCCATTTGAGAGCATAGGCTTATTTTTGCCTATGAAAAAAGGTGGCACCGCGAAATCAACTCCTTTCGTCCTTTTATTGGATGAAAGGAGTTTTTTTATTGTTTCATACCGGTATTTTTTTAAGGAGGAAGAAAAATGGAGAACAATGAACAAACACTCTCTACAAAATATGATCCGCAGGGTATCGAGCGTAACCGCTATGAGTTCTGGCTGAAGGGCAAATACTTTGAAGCGACAAATGACCAGGAAAAACAGCCTTATACTATCGTTATTCCGCCGCCTAACGTTACAGGCAAGCTTCATCTTGGGCACGCGTGGGATACAACGCTTCAAGACATTGTAACCCGCATGAAAAGAATGCAGGGCTATGACGTGCTATGGCTTCCGGGCATGGACCATGCAGGAATCGCCACTCAGGCAAAAGTAGAAGGCAAGCTGCGCGAGGAAGGCAAATCACGCTATGATCTTGGACGGGAAAAATTCGTTGAAGAAACATGGAAGTGGAAAGAAGAGTATGCATCACATATTCGTACTCAATGGTCTAAGCTTGGGCTTGGACTTGATTACTCCAGAGAGCGGTTTACTTTAGATGAAGGTTTATCAAAAGCGGTAAATGAAGTATTTGTATCTCTATATAAAAAGGGACTTATTTACCGCGGTGAATATATTATCAACTGGGATCCGCAAACGAAAACTGCTTTATCGGACATTGAAGTTATCTACAAAGATGTACAAGGCGCTTTTTACCATATGCGCTATCCTCTTTCTGATGGTTCAGGGCATATTGAAATCGCTACAACCCGTCCTGAAACAATGCTTGGCGATACAGCGGTTGCCGTTCATCCGGAAGATGACCGCTACAAGCATTTGATCGGAAAGACAGTTGTTCTGCCAATCGTTGGCCGTGAGATACCGATTGTCGGCGACGACTATGTGGATATGGAATTTGGATCAGGGGCAGTTAAAATTACGCCTGCACATGATCCGAACGATTTTGAAATCGGAAACCGCCACGGCTTGGAACGTGTTCTTGTTATGAATGAAGACGGAACAATGAATGCTAACGCAGGGAAATACAATGGTCTTGACCGTTTTGACTGCCGCAAGCAAATCGTAAAAGACCTTCAAGATATGGATGTTTTATTCAAAATTGAAGAGCATCTTCATTCTGTAGGGCACAGTGAACGAAGCGGTGCAGTTGTTGAACCATATCTTTCAACACAATGGTTTGTTAAAATGCAGCCGCTTGCTGATGCAGCAATCGAGCTTCAAGGCAAGGAAGAGAAAGTAAACTTTGTGCCAAACCGATTTGAAAATACGTATATGCGCTGGATGGAAAATATCCGTGACTGGTGTATTTCAAGACAGCTTTGGTGGGGACACAGAATTCCGGCGTGGTATAACAAAGAAACAGGTGAGGTTCATGTTGATCACTCACCGCCTGCAGATATTGAAAACTGGGAGCAGGATACAGATGTTCTTGATACGTGGTTCAGTTCCGCGCTATGGCCGTTCTCGACAATGGGCTGGCCTGATACAGAATCGATCGATTATCAGCGCTTCTATCCGACAGATGTGCTTGTAACAGGATATGATATTATCTTCTTCTGGGTTTCGCGCATGATTTTCCAGGGTCTTGAATTTACAGGTCAGCGTCCATTTAAAGATGTGCTGATTCACGGGCTAGTCCGCGATGAGCAAGGCCGCAAAATGAGTAAATCTCTTGGAAACGGCGTCGATCCAATGGAAGTAATCGAGAAATATGGCGCAGATTCATTGCGTTACTTCCTGTCTACAGGAAGCTCTCCAGGCCAGGACTTGCGATTCAGCTATGAAAAGGTAGAAGCGACTTGGAACTTTGCAAATAAGATCTGGAATGCTTCACGTTTTGCTTTAATGAACATGGCTGGCCTGAAATATGAAGAGATCGATATCAGCGGAGAAAAATCAGTAGCTGACAAATGGATACTTACTCGATTAAACGAAACAATTGAGCATGTGACCAAGCTTGCTGATAAATATGAATTCGGTGAAGTAGGCCGCCTTCTTTATAACTTCATCTGGGATGATTTCTGTGACTGGTATATCGAAATGGCGAAGCTTCCTCTATATGGGGACAATGAAGAAGCAAAGAAAACAACTCGTTCCATTCTTGCATATGTGCTTGATAACACAATGAGACTTCTTCACCCATTCATGCCTTTCATTACAGAGGAAATATGGCAGAATCTTCCTCACAACGGGGAATCCATTACAATTGCAAAATGGCCTGAAGTGAATGCTTCATTAACGGACGAAAAAGCTGCTGCAGATATGAAATTGCTAGTTGAAGTAATCCGTTCAGTAAGAAATGTCCGAGCTGAGGTAAATACACCGATGAGCAAGCAGATTCCAATGCTGATTAAAGCGAAAAATGCGGATGTTGGGCAACAGCTTGACGATAACCGTGCATACATTGAGCGTTTCTGCAACACAAGCAGCCTTTCAATCAGCACGGATGCAGAATCAGGCGAAAAAGCGATGACTTCTGTCGTAACGGGAGCTGAGCTTATTTTCCCGCTTGAAGGCTTAATCAATATTGATGAAGAAATCTCACGTCTTCAAAAAGAGCTTGATAAATTGAATAAAGAAGTCGAACGTGTTCAAAAGAAACTGAGCAACGAAGGCTTTGTGAAAAAAGCACCTGAAAAAGTTATTGAGGAAGAACGTGCGAAAGAAAGCGATTATGTAGAGAAAAGAGAAGCTGTTCTTTCTAGAATCAGTGAATTAAAAGGGTAAGCTTTTTAATAGGCTCGGGTTGTGATTGGCAGAATCACACCCGAGTTTTCATGTAAATAGAGAGAAAAGGGGTATATGATATGTTTCAAACTTATGAGGAAGCGGTAGACTGGATTCATTCGCGTCTAAGATTCGGCATTAAACCCGGATTGAAGCGGATGACCTGGATGATGGAAAAATTAAATAATCCCCATATACAAATTCGCGCCATTCATGTTGCAGGCACAAATGGCAAAGGGTCAACCATTGCATATATGCGCAATGTTCTTCAAGAAGCAGGGTACACGACAGGTACATTCACCTCTCCGTTCCTGGAAACATTCAACGAGAGAATCAGCATGAACGGCAAACCTATATCTGATGAAGAAATGCTGTTTTTAGTTAATATGATCAGGCCGCTTGCAGATGAACTTGAAGACACTGAGCTTGGCGGACCGACTGAATTTGAAGTAATCACAGCCATGGCTTTCTATTATTTTGGGAGACATGAAAAAACAGATATTTTGCTGCTGGAAACCGGTCTTGGCGGCACATATGATTCAACCAATATTGCTGAGCCGATCTTAACAATGATTACAAGCATCGGTTTTGATCACATGAATATTCTTGGCAATACAATAGAAGAAATCGCCGGTGAAAAAGCAGGAATCATCAAGGAGGGCATTCCTATGCTGACATCTGTTACAGATGAACGGGCATTAAATGTAATAAACCAAAAGGCAAAAGACATGAACGCTGCCGTTTACCATGATACTTTTCCGGTTTTGAATCATCAGCCCCTTCCAAGAGGAGAAAGGTTCGAAATGAAGACTCCTTTCAGCTATTATAAGAACCTTGAAATATCAATGCGCGGAGAGCATCAAGTTCAGAATGCGGCTCTTGCAGTAATGGCACTTGATTATTTGCGTTCGAAGGAATTATTTCATATTGATGAGCAGCATGTGATTAAAGGACTTTTGCAGACCAGCTGGAACGGCAGATTTGAACAGCTATCAGAGTACCCAGCGGTCATTGTGGACGGGGCTCATAATAAAGAGGGCGTAGAGAGTCTTACTGCTGCGATGAAGCGCCATTATCACGGCAAAAAGATTCATATTCTCTTTTCGGCTTTAAAAGATAAGGAATACACTCCGATGATTGATATCCTCTCATCTATTGCAGATAGTATGCATTTTACGACTTTTGATTTTCCAAGAGCTGCTTCGGCAGAAGAGCTTTTTCAGGCATGCAGACATGGAAAAAAGGATTTTGAAGATGATTGGAAAGCTGCTTTTCTAAAAATGATGGAAGCAGGCGAATTAAAAGATGTTTTCCTAGTGACCGGTTCTCTTTACTTTATCTCAGAAGTTAGGCCTTTTTGTCGAAATTTCTTATCGAAAGATTAGGTTGATAGTCCTAATAACAAATGACAGATATCTGAATTTTTGTTAAAATATAAAAATAATAAATTTAAAGATAGAGAGAGGGGGACAGTACATGGAAAAAAATCTTAAGATTGTATTATGGGTGTCGTGGGCCATTCTATTTCCGGCAGCTTTATGTGCAGCTTATTATTTTTGGCCGCCGATGATAGCGGGTAATGAACTGGCTATTGCAACATTCCTGTTATTAATGTGTATTGTTTCCATCTTTCCTATTATCGTGAACGAAACTCCTGTTTTTTTCGCTCAGGGTGTTTCAATTTCCGTCTTCCTGCTTTTCGGGCCATTAGTTGAAATGATACTAATGCAGATTTCCCTTACAGTTCTTCTTATCAAGCTTCGCGTAGGTTTAAGAGAAATCCACCGCTATCCTACAAATTCATTGATGTTTCTAATCGTCTCTGTTGCAGGGGCTGCTGTCTACTATGCCATTGGCGGAACACATGGACAAACAGAATTCACTCTTGAGTTCTTAACTAAAGTTATCATATATGCGTTCACAATTTGCCTGACAAATCACTTTTTTCTTCAGCATGTGATCAGAGGTTTTTTCTATAAAAACAAAGAAAAATTCTTTTCAAAGGATTTTTTATGGGAGATTTTCACGACGCTCATGTTCCTGCCGGTGGGAATAATGCTGTACATATTATATGAAGATTTAGGCTTAGAAGCTCTGTTCTATGTGGGAATACCATTCGTTGGAATCTCCTTTATCCTGCTCCTGCTGTCCAATAGCCAGCGATTGAATTCATATCTGCAGCAAGCAAGTGAGATCGGGCATCAGCTTACAGAAAGACTGGAAGTAAAAGAAGTCATGGATGTCTATATTGATAAACTGACATCCATGATCAATGCGGATTATGCTTACATCATTGATGTCGTGAATGATTACGAGCTCAAAGTTATCAGAAAGCTTGAAAATGGACAGATAGTAACTGGTACGAAAGAAACGATCTCTGTCCATCATGGAATCAGCGGATTAGTGTATGCAAAAAAGAAAAGCGTCCTCTACAAAAAAAGGGAACATTGGGCAAAGCTTGAGAAAACGCTGCTGCCTGAAACTATTGAAAGCTTGATTGGCGTCCCCATTGTCAGAAACCAAAAGGTCGTAGGCATTGTCGTTCTTGCCTCTAACAAAAAACGGTCCTACGACTATTCACAGCTGATGATTGTTGATTTATTAACTGCCTATCTCGGTGTTGCGATTGACAATGCAAGAAGCTATGAGGAAACGAAAAAACAAAGTGAACGCTGTGCGCTCACAGGTCTCTTTAACTATCGGTACATGGAGAAGCTGCTTGAATCGGAGTATTTTAAACTTGGCAGCACTCAGCTGAACCATTTATCTCTCATTCTGCTCGACATTGATCACTTCAAAAAAGTGAATGATACGTATGGTCATCAGGCCGGAAATGAAATCCTGATCGCACTCGCAGACCGGCTTGTAAGGTTTATCGGAGAACGGGGCACTGTTGCGAGGTATGGGGGAGAAGAGTTTGTCATTCTCCTGCCGAACGTGGACAAGATGGCATGCTTTGCCTTCGCTGAAGGAATTCGAAAAACCATTGCAAACCGGCCATTCATGATTGACCAGGACATTCAGACCTTCGGCAAGCGACATTCCATCTCGATTACTGCAAGCATAGGATACGCAACTGCTCCTTATGATGCAGAGGGACCGCTTGACCTCATCAGACATGCTGACCGTGCCATGTATATTGGAGCCAAACAGGCAGGACGGAACCGTGTGGCGGAGTATGTGAAATAGAAAACCAGCATCCTTAATGGGTGCTGGTTTTTGGTTTTATTCGATTTTTTGATCAATTGTTTCTAAGGCGTGAATTTAGTGCAAAATCATTTTGATTTTTGGAGAAGTACAAACTTCAAATATGATTTTAGTTGCCGGGTCAAGTATGTATTCACACTCTCCCATAACCAGCCAATCCACACACAAACAAACCCTTAGGGTATCCCGGGTGTCTCCTTTTGTCGCATTTAAAATAACATTTGATCCGTATACTCCACCTTTAATTTTAATATTGAATCCTATACCTATACCATACATTTCTAGAGTTTGGTTTGAATATAGAAAGGCATCAATCACTTTTGGTTCTGTTCTGAATTCATTATTATTTGCTGCAAGCATACCGCTGTCCGCCTCGCACACATAACTTTTAGTTCTTTGTTTTCAAGTTCAGTTCAGATATAGCAGGCTATCTCCATTGTTGAAAATATCTTGGAAAATGAAGTGATTTCAAGAGAATGAATCACGAAACGCGCTGGAAAAGGAAACTCGTTAACAGAATCAATGAAAGATCATTGGTTTTTTCCGCCTCTTGTGACCCGTATGAGCGCAATAGGAGAAGGATAGGGTTTACTTAATGAAATGTATTCTAAAATGGCCGATTTTTGTGAAGGCGAAGCCGAACAGGCAGCAGATAGATTGAAATCTCTGATCGAACCGCTAATAATTGTTTTCTTGCAGGAATTGTAGGAGGAGTAGTGACTTTCATCTAGTACCATTGTCAGGTATATTCAACAATAATAATTAAATCTCAACAAAAAATTAACAATTTAACCCAGTTTTACATGCTATAATGACTACGTTCTATATAAAGTGATATATTGCTAATTTACTAGTTGAAGGAGAGAAAGATATGTTTAAAAAGGTGTTAAAGAACGAACGAGGATTAACCCTGATCGAGCTTATTGAGGTTGTTGTTATTTTGGGGATTATCGCTGCTAATGCTGTGCCTGGTATTGGGAATGTAATACAAAATTCGTGCGAAGATGCAGGTAAAGCTGAAGCTGCAAATATATTAAATGTTGCAAGACTATATTCTTCTACTGATGAAGTTCGAGCTGATGGAATCTTAGAAGATGGTGACCTGGGAGGTAATTTGGAAAACGTAAATTTCATAGTGGATTTTTCTGTAAAAGCAAATTTAAATTCAATGACTTTATCAGGTAATGCAAATGTAAATGACGGAACAATTACATTTACAAACAGTACATTAGAAGCTATTAGTAACCTTGATGATATAGATAATCCACCTAATACAATTTCTGTATATGGATAATTTCGGAATAATAAAAATGGCTAATATTTTTTTATTCTTCTACGGTCTCCTACTAGGGTCCTTCTTCAACGTAGTCGGTATCCGTGTACCAAATAAAGAATCCATTGCTGCGCCCCGTTCAGCTTGTCCGGGGTGTCATCATACTTTAACAGCAGGTGAGCTTATTCCTGTTATTTCTTATCTTTTACAGGGCGGAAAATGCCGGAAGTGCAGGATGCGGATATCTCCGCTTTATCCGTTTGTGGAGCTGAAGACGGCAATTCTTTTTGCGATATCACCTCTGCTGGCGGGATGGTCAAAAGAATTGGTTATTGCATTAACTCTGATCTCTCTGTTCATGATAATTTTCGTTTCGGATATGAAATATATGATTATTCCAGATAAAGTTCTTTTGTTTTTTGCCGGGTTGTTTGTTATAGAGAGGATCTTCATTCCGCTGACACCATGGTGGAATCCGCTGATTGGCGCTGTTGCCGGTTTCATTTTGCTTTATGGAATCGCCATATTGAGTAAAGGGAAGGGTATGGGCGGAGGAGATATTAAACTGTTTGCAGTACTTGGTCTTGCAATCGGCTGGAAGCTCGTTCTGCTATCCTTCTTTTTATCTTGTGTTGTTGGTTCCATCATTGGAGTACTTGCGATTATGACGGGTAAAGTGAAGCGTAAGCAGCCGATTCCTTTTGGTCCGTCAATTATGGTTGGAACCATCGCAGCTTATTTTTACGGGCAAGAGCTGCTTCAGTGGTATTTCAAAATAATCGGTTATTAGGCTTGGAAGTAAAGTAATGGATATATGTTCATTTTTGTTAAGTAAAAACAATAATTTCACAATTAAGGATGAGGTTATCCGGTAGTTCAAATGAATTAGGCAAGTCCTTTTATACCCCAGTTTTTGCAGGAGCGTTTTCTGCTGGAATGGGCTTATTCGAACGGTGTCATTCAGGATTTTAAGACTCTATCCCTTATTTTGGATGAACTTTCGGTGTAAGAAGACTTGAAGGATAATTAAATAAGAGGACACTATATATAACTGAAGGAGAAAAAACAGAAAAAGTCTGAGTCGATGGAGTGCGTGAAAGTGATTCTGGGGAACAAAGAATCCCAATTATCCTTTTGATTGCAGCTGTCCTTCAACTTGTTGCCTGTATGCAGGCGTCTATTTTTAGTAATCAACAGACACTGGTTTCTTCAAGAAAAATGCAGCTAATACAGTTTTCACTATTAACAAGCGGCAAGACTTCGACAGAAAGCATGCCTGGTGTAAATTCTGTAGAATTACAGCGAATGGTCCCTGTCCCTATGGTGGAGCAGCTCAGCTGCTTCTTGTGTCTGTCCGTTTTTGATGCTTCCGGCTGGTTTCTGCAGCAGTTTCAACGGAAGCAGCAGGCGGCAGCAAAGCATCTCCACTTTCGGCAAATGTCACATTCTTTATCCTGCTGTTTGACACGCTTTCTGCTTTTTTCCAAGTCAGAATGCAGGTTTCAGCTTTTTATGCAGATGGTTTGCAGGATCTATACGAGGAAACCCCTAAGGTGGCTGCTCCGCAGCCAAGCAATAAATATCCCACTTACTCCGTCGCTTGTAACTGAGGATGACGAATAGGGTGATTATTTGACGAAAACCTTTCTGAACAAGACGACAAATGTCTTGTTCTTTTTTTATTTTCGTATGCTAGCATGGAATTCAGATATGAGAATCGTTTCAGATGGGGGGTGTTAAATTGGACAAGCAGCAGGCAAATGCTATTAAGATCAAGATCAATGGAGAAGAACGCAACCTGAAAAGTGTGAAACAGCAGAAAAAGAAGTCGGACGAAAAAGACCAAGAAGGGGTCTCTTTGGATTTTCCTGTTCTAAGCTGGGATGAGAAAGTAATGGCTGAAAAAGAAGTAGCGGCTTCCGATGCCAAGAAAGAGGATGATTTTTCCTGGGTTTTGCCTGAGGATGACGGTGAAGTGTTTCAGGATGATCCAAAAGTAGTCGCTCCTAAAAAGACAGCATCTAAAGGGAAGGGCTCACCTTACTTCGGCACTGGCATAAAGAATCCATTAAGCTCTTATCCATTTAAGCAATATGCGGTTACCATCATACTGGCGATTGTGCTTGGTGTGAGCTTCGGATTTGTTGCATTGAATTTTATTTCAAATGAGGATTTGCCGGCAGCACTGCAGCAGGCCGGTGCAGGCGCTGAGACAGACCAAGCGGCTGCTCAAGCCGATTCAAAAGAAGCAGGTGCAGGTTCTGGCAGTTCTTCAGCAGACATTCAGCTGTACTTCGCGCAAATTGGAAAATTTTCATCTAAAGAAGGTGCAGAAACAACAGCGGCTGACATGAAAAGCAATGGGTTTCCCGCTATAACAGTTGAGGAAGACGGCTCATACTTTGTATATGGGGGAGTCGGAAACGCAAAACAGGAAACAGATGGTTTGAGCAATGTTTACCAATCAAGCGCCATCGAGCCGTGGAGCGGGAAAAGTGATGTATTTTCAATGAAAACGAATGAAGACGCAAGTGCCCTTATCAATCATTTTAAATCGTTGGTCACATTATCTTCATCAGCAGTCACAGGCAAGGCAAATGATGTTGACACGAAATCTGATGCTATCCTGACAGAACTGAACAAATTAAAACTGAAAGATGAGAATCTTGTTGCCGTCAAAAAGGATCTAACAGATATATCCATGCTTCTTAAAGAAGATGTTAGTGAAAAGACAGGGTGGGAAGCACAGCAAAAGCTTATGGATCTCTTAGTTTCATTAAAATGAAGGTTGTCCTCATGAGGGCAATTTTTTTTGTTTTTTAGTAACGCCTAAACCCGAAAATTTGATTATTCCTATTTGTGTATCCCTGCAGGGTTTGCTACGATACGAATGTATCTCCCTTTTAAACCGAGTGAAAGGATGTTGAAGGATGCAGCAGCACCTTATTTTGGCATCAGGTTCTCCGCGCAGAAAAGAACTGCTTGAGAATGTACATGTGCCTTTTGAAGTTGTAATCAGTGATGTAGAAGAAGTTGTGGATCCATTGCTCGCGCCTCCTGATATTGTGATGTCGCTTGCAGAGCAAAAAGCTGCAGCAGTAGCGGAGCGTTTCACTGAATCGTTTGTGCTTGGAGCAGACACAGTTGTTGTCTATAAGGATGAAATTTTAGGCAAGCCGGCCAATACAGAAGAAGCAAAGCAGATGCTTGCTAAATTATCAGGCAATACCCACCAGGTCTTAACGGGGGTTGCCATTTTATTTCAAGAAGAGAAAATTGTGTTTTATGAACAGACAGATGTAACTTTCTGGCCAATTTCAGAAGAAGAAATTGAAGATTACATTGATACTGAGGAGCCGATGGATAAAGCAGGATCATATGGAATTCAAGAGCTCGGTTCGTTATTTGTAAAAGAAATAAAAGGCGACTACTTTTCTGTTGTCGGATTGCCTGTTGCTCGTACAATCAGAGAGCTGAAGAAGGCAGGGTTTTCACTTAAATAAAAGAGCAGAAGCAGAGAGGACAAATAGGAGGAGACGGCGATTGGAAGTCTTAAAAATCCATGATTTCCCTGAAGAAGACAGGCCGCGTGAAAGATTAATTCATGACGGTCCTGGAAGTCTTGCAAATCACGAGCTGCTTGCTATATTGCTTAGAACAGGTTCAAAAAAGGAATCTGTTCTCCAGCTTTCAAACAGGCTGCTCAATCATTTTGAAGGATTAAGGTTTCTTAAAGAAGCATCTGCTGCGGAACTGACAAGCATCTCTGGAATCGGGGAAGCGAAGGCCGTGCAGATCCTCGCTTCACTTGAGCTGGGCAGAAGAATTAACCGCCTCACATACGAAGACAGATATGTCATCAAGTCTCCTCAAGACGGTGCGAATTATGTAATGGAAGAAATGCGCTTTTTATCACAGGAGCATTTCGTTTGCCTCTATTTAAATACGAAAAACCAAGTGCTTCATAAACAAACTGTTTTTATCGGCAGCCTCAATGCCTCAATTGTCCATCCCCGCGAAGTGTACAAAGAAGCTTTGAAACGATCGGCCGCTTCAATTATTTGCATCCATAATCACCCCTCGGGAGACCCGACTCCAAGCCGTGAAGACATTGAAGTTACAAAAAGATTAACAGAGTGTGGTAAAATGTTGGGGATAGAGCTTTTGGACCATCTTATTATCGGTGAGCAAAAATATGTGAGTTTAAAAGAAAAAGGATATTTGTAACACTTTTATTTTTGCGTAATTACGCTATAATAATGTTTATGAGTTTTTTTAGTTCTCATATGACATTTGAAAATAAATAGTAGAAAGTAATTCGGTTTTTAGAAAGGGAGATACATCTGATGTTTGGAATTGGGACAAGAGACCTTGGTATAGATTTGGGTACAGCAAATACCCTTGTTTTCGTTAAAGGAAAAGGAATTGTGGTTCGCGAGCCTTCGGTTGTAGCGATGCAGACAGACACTAAGTCTATCGTAGCCGTAGGAAATGACGCAAAAAATATGATTGGACGCACACCTGGAAATGTTGTAGCGCTCCGCCCGATGAAAGATGGCGTAATTGCCGATTATGAAACAACTGCATCAATGATGAAGTATTACATAAAACAAGCAACAAAAGGTAAAGGTGTTTTCTCCAGTAAGCCATATGTTATGGTCTGTGTTCCTTCCGGCATTACAGCAGTAGAAGAGCGTGCAGTCATTGATGCGACAAGACAAGCAGGCGCACGCGATGCTTATACGATTGAAGAGCCGTTTGCAGCTGCAATCGGTGCGAATCTTCCTGTCTGGGAACCAACTGGAAGCATGGTAGTTGATATTGGCGGAGGTACGACAGAAGTGGCCATTATTTCTCTTGGAGGAATTGTTACGTCTCAATCCATCCGCGTTGCCGGTGACGAAATGGACGATGCCATTGTCAACTATATCCGCAAAACATATAACTTAATGATTGGCGACCGTACTTCAGAATCTATTAAAATGGAAATTGGTTCTGCAGGATCAGCTGAAGGTGTCGATAATATGGACATTCGCGGCCGTGATTTACTCACAGGCCTTCCAAAGACAATTGAAATTACGGCTAAGGAAATTGCAGAAGCTTTGCGCGATACGGTCAACTCGATTGTTGATTCTGTTAAAAACACACTTGAAAAAACACCGCCTGAGCTTGCGGCTGATATTATGGACCGCGGCATCGTTCTTACTGGGGGCGGAGCTTTGCTTCGCAACATTGATAAAGTGATCAGCGAAGAAACAAACATGCCTGTTTTAATTGCAGAAAACCCGCTTGATTGTGTTGCAATCGGTACAGGGAAAGCTCTTGAGCATATTCATTTGTTCAAAACAAAAGCAAGAGACAGCCGCTAATTGTGAAATAAACATTAAGAGGGTGTAAAAGTCACATGCCACAGTTTTTCTTGAATAAACGTCTTATATTGTTGCTGGTTAGTATCATCTTTTTAGTGGCATTGATTGGGTATTCTTTAAAAGAAGACAGACAGCTAACATGGCCAGAACAATTTGTTAAAGATTCAACAGGATTATTCCAAACTGTATTTCATAAGCCCGCACAATATGTAGCGGGCTTCTTTGAGAATGTCGGCGATTTGAAAAATACATATGAAGAAAATAAATTGCTTAAAAGCAAAATTGACGAGCATATGAAAATCGAGACCGAGCTTCAGGAGCTGAAACGAGATAACGAAAAGCTTCGGGCTGAAATCGGTGCCGAAGAATCACTTAGAGAATACAATCCAATCGTTGCCACTTTGATTGCACGAAATCCAGATCCGGGCCGCTGGTTTGACCTGATTACCATTGATAAGGGATCACAGCACGGCATTCAGAAGGATATGGCCGTAATCACGGATAAAGGATTAATCGGAAAAATAAAAAATACATCAAAATTCAATTCAACTGTTCAGCTATTAAGCTCTCCGGACCGCAAAAACCGGATTGCAGCTGAAATACAGGGCAAGGACGGGCAGCCAAATATTTTCGGATTGATCGAAGGATATGATGAGAAGAAAAAAGCGCTGCTGCTCAAAAAAATTGAATCGGATGTTAAAATCGAAAAAGGGCAGAAGGTAGTCACGTCAGGGAGCAGCGGAATATTCCCTGAAGGTCTTGTTATTGGTGAAGTAATGGAGGTAGAGCCGGATTCCTACGGACTTTCACAAATGGCCTATATCAAACCTGAAGCTGATCTTTATAATATTGACCGTGTTTTTGTAACAGAACGCGTGAAAGAAACGATTGATATCGATAATATGGATCCAGAGGAGGAGGAAGAATAATGAATCGTATTCTCCTTCCTCTTTTAATCTTATTTATTTTCATTTCCGAAAGCACCTTTGTTGTTTTGATTGAGCTTCCATTCACAAATGACAACCAAGTCATCATCCCGCGCTTTGTCATGCTCGCGATTGTTTATATTACGGCATATTACAGTCAAAAATCAGGGCTGATTTACGGCATGGTTTTTGGACTGCTGCATGACATTGTATACACAGAAATACTTGGCATTTATTTATTTGCCTATCCATTGTTCGCTTATTTAATTTCAAAAGCTTTAAAAGCACTGCAGGGAAATATGCTCGTTGTGCTTTTCTTGTCGTTGCTTGCTGTTACACTTTTGGAATTCTACTCGTATGGCATTCAAATGCTGATCGGCTACTCCAATCTGTCATTCTATGATTTTACTAATTTGAGACTTTTGCCTACACTTGCTGCTAATTCTGTCGGGGCAATCGTCCTGATTTACCCAATGAGCCGCTTTATATCGAAAGTAAAAATGGATTATCTGGATGATTAGCGTTTATTGATGAATCACATTCTGGCAGACTACTATCGTTGCGGCAGACATGTTGGATCATCAGCCGGTTTTCTATCAAAATTCTCTTATAAAAAAAGAGGGAGATTGCATCTATCTGTCGAAATAGTATAGTCGTTGAGGTGAACGTCATGAAGGCTCAGAAACAGCAATTTGTCACAATAAAAGGTACAAAAGATGGATTAACGCTGCATCTCGATGATTCATGTTCTTTTGAAGAGCTGCTGAATGAACTTGAGCAAATGTTGTCCTTAAAGCAATACATTCATGAAGATGGGCCATATATCACCGTTAACGTCAAAGCGGGTAACCGTCTGCTTCATAAAAAACAGCAGGATCAAATTGAAGCTGTTATACAAAAAAAACGAAATCTGGTTGTTGAAACATTTGAAAGCAATGTTGTTACAAAGGATCATGCCCTGCAAATGAAAAAAGAAGCAGAAGTGGTCTCTGTTGCTAAAATGATTCGCTCCGGACAGGTTCTTAAAGTTGAAGGCGATTTGCTCCTGATCGGAGATGTTAACCCGGGAGGCACTGTTATTGCCCGCGGAAACATCTTTATTATGGGGACGCTTAGAGGCATTGCGCATGCTGGATATAACGGGAACAAATCTGCTGTCATCGCCGCATCGGTGATGAAGCCGTCGCAAATCAGAATTTGTGACATCGTAAACCGTGCCCCTGATTATATTCAGACAGAAAAGCACGAGATGGAATGTGCTTACATAGATGAAAATGAATCTATCATCATTGATCGACTTCAGCAGTTGACTCATTTACGACCTAACTTGACAAGGTTTGAAGGGGGAATTTGACCGTGGGTGAGGCTATCGTTATTACCTCTGGCAAAGGCGGAGTTGGAAAGACAACAACTTCTGCTAATTTAGGAACATCTTTAGCGATTTTAGGAAAACGGGTATGTCTCATTGATACAGACATCGGCCTGCGCAACCTCGATGTTGTAATGGGGCTTGAAAACCGCATCATTTACGATTTGGTGGATGTTGTTGATGGCCGATGTAAAATTCATCAGGCGCTTGTAAAAGATAAACGTTTTGAAGACAGGCTTTATTTGCTCCCTGCTGCGCAGACGAGCGATAAATCAGCTGTTAATCCTGAGCAGATGAAAAAGCTGGTGGAGGAGCTGAAACAGGACTATGACTATATTGTAATTGATTGTCCTGCCGGCATCGAGCAAGGCTTTAAAAACGCTATTGCAGGAGCTGACAAGGCCATCGTCGTGACGACTCCTGAAATATCAGCCGTACGCGATGCAGACCGCATTATCGGCCTGCTTGAAAAAGAAGAGGCCATTGAGCCTCCGAAGCTAGTTATCAATCGAATCCGCAATCATTTAGTGAAAAATGGGGATATGCTGGATGTGGATGAAATTGTTACGCACCTATCAATTGATTTAATCGGAATTGTAGCAGATGATGACGATGTCATTAAAGCTTCAAATAACGGTGAGCCGATCGCCATGGATTCAAACAACCGCGCATCCATTGCATACCGGAACATTGCCCGCCGCATCCTTGGCGAATCGATTCCTCTGCAATCATTAGAAGATGCTAATCCAGGTGTTATTACAAAAATTAAACGCTTTTTCGGCGTTAGAGTATAAGTATTAAAGCAGCCTTTGAATATTCAGAGGCTGTTTTTTTGTTTTGAGATTTTTCTGCTGCTCATTTAAACACAATGATCCTGTTCTTTTAGGCTTGTCATATTCCTTGAGGACAAGGCATAAAATTGAGTAAATGTGATCCGAGGGGATGGGTGTGGCAATGGGGAATCGAGCGGATGATTTGCGCAGGAGAATGGCAAAAAGAAAACGGGACCGCAGTTTAGGAGCTGAGAGGATGGAACCTCAAAAACAGCTGCCCAATCTGTCATTCACAGATGATGAAGAAAAATATGGAGGCTCCGCTTATCACACATATGATCCGGGGGGAGAAGGAGGCGGCTCCCATCCATTATTTAAACCGGATGTGTTTATGTTTAAACTGCTGATTGGAGCATGTTTAGTTCTCGCGGCCGCGATTGTTTTTAAGAATGATTCGCCGCCTTTTGAAAAGGTTCAGAGTGTGGTCACTAGCACATTTGAAGAGGATTTTCAGTTTGCGATGATTTCAAAGTGGTACGGAGATCAGTTTGGAGACCCGCTGGCCCTGATAAAAACTTCCGATCAGGCTCCTAAGCCTGAAGATACCGAATTTACGGCTCCGGCTTCAGGAAAAGTTCTTGAGACGTTTAAAGATAATGGCCAGGGTGTAATGGTTGAGACGAGCAGCAATCTTGTTGAAGCAATGAATGAAGGAATTGTGGTTGAGATTGGGAAGAAAGAGGGATCTGGCTTGACGGTGGTTGTACAGCACGATGATTCAACTGAGAGCTGGTACGGCAACCTTGAAGAAGTGAAGGTGTCACTTTATGATTTTGTAGAAAGCGGAAAAGAAATCGGCAAAATCAAAGCGGCAGAAGATCAAAAAGGGACGTATTATTTCGCTATTAAAAAGGGTGATCAATTTATCGACCCAATTCAGGTGATATCCTTTGACTAAATATTTATCTGTTTTACTGCACATTCATATTCACCCTATTCTGTGGTTAATCATGGGGATTTCGATTATGACGGCTCATTTTCAGTCACTGCTGATCCTGCTGTCGATTATTCTCATTCATGAACTGGGCCATGCCATGACAGCCAGACATTTCAACTGGCGCCTGAAATCCATTGTTCTCCTGCCTTTTGGGGGTGTGGCTGAAGTGGAGGAGCACGGCAATAGACCATTGAAGGAAGAGCTGCTGACGATTGCTGCCGGTCCCCTGCAGCATATTCCTCTTCAGGGAGCAGCTTATCTTTTACAGGCTTCAGGATTATTTAGTTATGAGACGTATCAGCTCTTCACCTTTTATAATGTCATGATTCTCTTGTTCAATCTGTTGCCTATCTGGCCGCTGGACGGAGGGAAATTGCTGTTTTTGCTTGTGTCCATGAAACGGTCTTATCAGGATGCACACCAGACAATGCTTTTGGTTTCTGCTATGTGCTTAGGTCTGTATCTGCTCATTTTTCTTGTTTTTTACCCGCAGCAGCTTAATGTGTGGGTAATCGGGGGGTTCCTTATTTATTCCATATATATGGAATATAAACACCGCAGTTTTGTGAGCATGAGGTTTTTGCTCGAGAGGTATTATGGAAACCAGCAGGATCCAGGGACCTTAAAACCGATTATTGTAGATGAAGGAGAGTCCATCTATCAAACGCTGCTGAAATTCAGAAGAGGGTGCAAGCACCCCATTATTGTTGAACGAAATGGAAAAAAGCTGTTTGAGCTGGATGAAAATGAGCTTCTTCATGCCTTTTTTGCTGATAAGCGAACACAGTCGACTGTCGGCGAGCTGAATTATGATTATTGACGGGGGTCTGATAAAATGAGTAAATATGAGAAAGCACATCTATAGAAAAGAGGATGATCATTGCGTACGTTAGTTTTAAATGCAAAAGGCAGTCAAAATCGCTGCGTGCTGCTTGAAGGAAATCTTGTTCAAGAAATTCACATCCATCATATAAATGAAACGGCCGGCAGCATTTATGCGGGCCGTGTTTTGAATGTTCTTCAGGGAATGCAGGCTGCTTTCATCGATATCGGGGAGGAAAAGAACGGATATCTTTCAGTAAATGATCTCCCTCCTGAATTAAAGTCAGCCAAGCTTAGAGAAGGACAGCAGATTTTGGTTCAGGTTGCAAAAGAACCAACTGAACATAAGGGGCCAAAACTGACAGCAAACCTTGAATTTGGCGGACAATATCTCGTATATATGCCGACTTCCGGCTATACCGCTGTTTCCAAAAAAATAGAGGATCCATCTGAAAGGGAGCGGCTCCAATTCATTGGATCTCATTTTTGCGAAGAAAATGAAGGACTTGTTTTCAGGACTGCTGCAAGCGGACAGACAGAAGAAACCCTGCATAAAGAATTTTGTTATTTGAAGAAAAAATATGCGGCTTTGCTTCATGCAAATACGAAGGCTCCTGCTCTTTTAACAGAAGGCACGCCTTTCTTTGACCGGATAATACGGGAAATCAATCCTGATACGCTTCATCAGATCGTTTGTGATGACAGCGATCTTGCGCGGGATTTGAAAAGCCGGTATGAGACCCTGGAAGTGCTTTTTCATCAATCAAAACAGCCTGTTTTTGATGCGTACAAAATTGAACAGGAAATAGAAAAAGCGCTGAAACGGATTGTCTGGCTGAAAAATGGCGCCTACTTGGTTATTGATCAGACAGAAGCATTAACAGCTATTGATGTGAATACAGGAAAATTTTCTGGGAAGTCCTCCCTGCAGGATACGGTGATAAAGACGAATTTAGAAGCGGCTAGAGAAGCAGCAAGACAGATCAGACTGCGCAATTTGAGCGGAATGATTATCATTGATTTCATTGATATGCCCCGGCAGGAGGACAGGCAGGCCATCTTGCATGAAATGCTCAGGGAATCAAAGAGTGACAGAGTTCAAACTAGAATGCTCGGTTTTTCCCAAATGAACATTTTTCAAATGACCCGAAAACGCGTGCGTCCCGATTTGGCATCGCTTATCACGTGTCATTGTCCGTTCTGCAGCGGGACAGGACACGTGCTGTCGCCTGAAACAATCGCTTTTAAAATTGAACGGGAGTTATGGGAACTGCAGTACATGGAGCAAGAGGCTGCTTTAATAGAACTTCCTTCTGATGCTGCAGTAGCATTCAGAGGCAAAAATGATGAGCATCTTAAACGGTTAGAAAAGGCCCTGCACTTTGAGATCTTTTTGACAGAGAAGACAGAATGGAGCGATCAATATCAAATTGTGCAGCTTGGAGACCGTGAAATGATTCAACGCCTAATAAAAAATAAAGATAAAATATAATTGACATTCATAACCCTATTTTGATAGTATTGTTATGTTATTGATTGTAGCACCCGTGCTACAACCGCACAGATGCAGGTATAAAGTTTTTCGGATTGCTCCGGATCACCTGTTTGCTGGCGAGTCTGAGTCTAATTAGGAGGTGCATAGGAATGTACGCAATTATTGAAACTGGTGGAAAACAAATCAAAGTAGAAGCTGGTCAAGCGATCTACGTTGAAAAGCTTGCTGGTGAACAAGGCGACACTGTTACTTTTGACAGAGTTTTATTCATTGGCGGAGATGACGTGAAAGTTGGTAGCCCGATCGTTGATGGTGCGACTGTTACAGCGAAAGTTGAAAAACAAGGCCGCGCTAAAAAGATCACTGTATTCAAATACAAAGCTAAGAAAAACTACCGCAAAAAACAAGGTCATCGTCAACCATACACGAAACTTGTTATTGACGCAATCAACGCTTAAGGCCTTTTAAGATGATAAAAGCAGTCATTAACCGCAACAGCAGCGGTTTAATTGAATCCTTTACATTATCTGGACATGCCGATTTCGATGTACATGGAAAGGATATTGTCTGTGCCGGAGCATCTGCTGTCACATTTGGCGCTGTTAATGCGATACATAAGTTAACAGGAATAACGCCGATTATCGAGCAGGGAGGAGACGGAGGATTTCTTTCGTTTCAGCTGCCTCATGAACCCGGGCATAAAGCGGGCGAACAGGCTCAGCTGCTGCTTGAAGGCATGCTCATATCGCTGCAGTCAATTGAATTGAACTATGGACATTTCATAAAAATAACGATAAATAACAATCAGCAGGAGGTGGACTAGAATGTTTTTAAGTTTAGATCTTCAGTTCTTCGCTTCTAAAAAAGGAGTAGGTTCTACCAAGAACGGTCGTGATTCAATCTCAAAGCGCCTTGGTGCTAAAAGTGCGGATGGCGAATTCGTAAGCGGTGGTTCTATCCTTTTCCGTCAACGCGGAACGAAAATTTACCCAGGTGAAAACGTTGGCCGCGGCGGTGACGACACTCTTTTCGCGAAAGTGGACGGAGTTGTACGTTTCGAGCGTTTCGGACGTGACCGTAAAAAAGTTAGCGTATATCCTGTAGCACAAGAAGCATAATTTCTTTTAGGAAAACTCTAGCCTCTGGTTAGAGTTTTTCTTTATTTTAGAACGCTGTTTTTAGCCCCCTTTTTTTAAGCGGGGATGATAACGAAATAATGCGGACTGATTCACATACGCAAAGCGGCAACCCTAGTGAAAACAGTCATTATTATCAGGAAAACCTCCCCATATCATTGATTTCCTCTTGCTTTTTTCAAATTGCACTTATTTTCCCCCGGATAGTTTGTTATAATTTAGTACGACATTCAGTTTCCAAGTCTTGAAGCTCCTAGAGAAAAGAATAGAGAAAAGGGAGTAGGAGTGCCGACATGAAAAAAACAAATGAAGAGTGGAATATTGTCGATGTGTTAAGTCATTCACGTCACGATTGGATGAATAAACTGCAATTAATCAAAGGAAACTTATCATTAAATAGACACGATCGCGTACAGCAGATTATTGAAGAAATCGTCATCGAAACACAAAGCGAATCGAAGCTTTGCAATTTAAAAATGCTGTCATTTGCAAGCCTCTTAATGACGTTCAACTGGAAAAGGCATCACTATTCTCTGGAGTATGAAGTCCTTGGGGCCATTAGTGACTTGTCGGAATACGATCTGAAGGTTACCGAGTGGTGTAAGCAGTTCTTTCAGATTCTTGATGATTCCGTTGACAGGTGTACAGAGAATCATTTGAGCATCACAATAGAAACAGAAGCCAATCAGGGACAAGTTCGATTCTTTTTTGATTTTAATGGCATAATAACAGAGAAAGCTTTGTTATTAAATTGGTTAAAATCAAATGAAAAAAATCAAGTGTCAGTAATGCATTATGAACTTTTCCCGGATGAACTGACCGTTGCGGTCGGTGTCGCATAATTGGCTTGGAGCGGAGGATTACCATGTTTATAGATCAGGTGAAAATATATGTAAAAGGCGGCGACGGAGGAAACGGGCTTGTTGCGTTCCGCCGCGAGAAATATGTACCAAAGGGCGGTCCTGCAGGAGGCGATGGCGGTAAAGGCGCTGACGTTATTTTTGAAGTTGAAGAAGGCCTGCGCACATTAATGGATTTCCGCTATCAGCGTCATTTCAAAGCAGACCGCGGACAGCACGGCATGTCGAAAAATCAGCATGGCAGAAATGCAACGCCGATGGTTGTTAAAGTTCCGCCGGGCACAGTGGTTATGGAAGAAGAAACAAGAACGGTTATTGCTGACCTGACTGAGCATGGACAGCAGGCTGTTATTGCAAAAGGCGGACGCGGAGGACGCGGAAACAGCCGTTTTGCAACACCTTCAAACCCTGCTCCTGAGCTTTCTGAGAATGGAGAACCGGGACAGGAACGAAACATTATCATGGAGCTTAAGCTTCTTGCAGATGTTGGCTTAGTCGGATTCCCCAGTGTTGGAAAATCAACGCTGCTGTCTGTAGTAAGCTCGGCAAAACCGAAAATTGCCGAATACCATTTTACAACGCTTGTACCGAACCTTGGTGTTGTTGAAACCGGAGATGGCCGCAGCTTCGTTATGGCGGATCTGCCTGGATTAATTGAAGGTGCACATGAAGGAGTGGGTCTTGGTCATCAATTCCTGCGCCATATTGAAAGAACACGCGTCATCGTTCATGTGATTGATATGTCAAGCGGCGAGGGCCGTGATCCTTATGAAGATTATCTGACTATCAATGCTGAGCTTAAAGAATACAATCTCCGTCTCACAGAAAGACCGCAAATCATTGTTGCAAATAAAATGGACATGCCGGAATCAGAAGAAAACCTTGCAGCTTTTAAAGAAAAGCTTGAAGATGATCTTCCAATTTTCCCTGTCTCTGCTATTACCCGTGAGGGCGTTCGCGAACTTTTATTTGAAATCATGAACACAATTGAAAAGACACCTGAATTCCCGCTTTATGAGGAAGAGGATCTTTCCGATCACCGTGTTCTTTATAAATTCGATAAAGAAGCAGCAGAATTTGAAATTACCCGTGACAGTGACGGAACATTTGTCGTATCAGGAGAGAAAGTGGAGTATCTCTTTAAGATGACAAACTTCCTGCGCGAAGAGTCAATCAGACGCTTCTCAAGACAGCTGCGCGGAATGGGTGTCGACGAAGCGCTTCGTCAAAGAGGAGCAAAAGACGGCGATATTGTACGATTGCTTGAATTCGAATTTGAATTTGTTGAGTAGCCAAAAGAAGAAGAGCCTTAATCCGCTCTTCTTTTTTCACAGGCAGATGGAGAAAAG
This sequence comes from Metabacillus hrfriensis, assembly GCF_030127205.1. NCBI lineage: Bacteria > Bacillati > Bacillota > Bacilli > Caryophanales > Bacillaceae > Metabacillus > Metabacillus hrfriensis. The sequence continues at coordinate 3,735,129 of NZ_CP126116.1, read as the reverse complement.
GAGAAGGTCATGAAGGAAGAAACCTTTTTTTTAGTGAGGGAAGACGTTCTGCCTGAGGCAATGAGAAAAACGCTTGAGGTTAAAAAACTGATTGAACGGAAAAAAGCAGATTCTGTTGCTGATGCTGTTCAGCGGGTAGATATGAGCAGAAGCGCTTATTATAAATACCGTGATGCCGTTTTTCCATTTCACACAATGGTAAACGAACGCATTATCACGCTCTTTTTTCACCTTGAAGACAGATCAGGCACATTATCACAGCTGCTTGCTGTTGTTGCAACAGCTGGCTGCAATGTACTGACCATTCATCAGACGATTCCGCTGCAGGGTCGGGCAAATGTAACGCTTTCATTAAATACTAATGGAATGAAAGAAGATATTAACAGCGTCATGGCCAAGCTGAAACGACTTGAATTTGTAGAGAAAGTAGAGATATTAGGATCTGGAGCTTAGGGGAGAGGATTTCTTATGACATATAAAATTGGTTATTTAGGTCCAGCAGCAACATTTACACATCTTGCTGTTACAAAGTTTTTCGAAGATCATGCTGAGCATGTTCCATTTCTGAACATCCCGCAGTGCATGGATGCAGTAGCTGAGGGAAAAATTGACGTAGCTGTTGTCCCGCTCGAAAATGCGTTAGAGGGATCTGTTAACTTAACCATTGATTACCTCGTTCATGAACAGCCGCTTTCCATCATTGGGGAAATTGTGGCGCCTATTCAGCAGCACTTGATGGTTCATCCATCCAGGGAAGACTCGTGGGGAGATGCAGAGAGGGTCTACTCTCATTCCCATGCGATTGCACAATGTCATAAATTTCTTCATCATCATCTGCCTAAAGCAAAGTACGAGTACGCGACATCTACAGGTGCAGCTGCAAAATACATCCAGGAGCATCCAGAGGAAAATATGGCGGCTGTTGCAAATGAATTAGCAGCACAAGAATATAATCTCAAAATTGTCCGCAAAAATATTCATGATTATACCCATAATCATACACGGTTTGCGGTGCTGCATCCGAACCAGCATACATATATCAAGACCAAAACAAATAAGATAACTGACAGGACAACTCTGATGATTACACTGCCTTCAGATCGGTCTGGGGCTCTTCACCAGGTTCTATCTGCTTTTTCGTGGAGAAAACTGAATTTATCAAAAATTGAATCAAGACCAATGAAAACGGGTCTTGGAAACTACTTTTTCATCATTGACATTGATATGAAAATGGATGATGTCCTTATTCCCGGGGCAATGGCAGAGCTTGAAGCTTTGGGCTGCGGTGTTCGGACTCTCGGAACGTACAGCGCATATTTGATCTGAAAAATAACCGGCTCGCAAATGCGAGCCGGTTTTAATCTTTTTAATCTTCTTCACTAACAAGATATCCTGCTGCTTTTAAAGCAGTACACACTTCTGCTAATTTTTCCTCACGGTCCGCTACTAATGTATGCAAGTGCAAACCTTCTGTAAGCTGTGATAAATAGGCTGCCTTTGTTTCCTCAATTTTTTCGATAAAATCCCGCACTTCCTTGCGATTGCTCACCATGATGGATGCTGTCAATTCCCCGTAGACAGGATGTTCAATAATGACATCTTTGACGGTTACCCCGTAATCGACAATGATATTCAGTTCTTCAGCCGTTGCTTCCGGGTTATGGCTGCTGGCGATGATGCGCTTAAATGCAGGCAGTTCATCATTTTCCTGTTTCATATACACATAGCCCTGGCTTGTTGCAAGGATCGGTTCGTTTTGTGCTTTTAACAAAGAAATATCCTGAACAATCACTTGCCTGCTGACATTTGTTTTTTTTGCCATTTCGCTCCCTTTCATAGGCGCGTTCATTTCTTTCAGCCAATTCAGGATTAATTCTCTTCTTTTCGTTCCAGGAATTTTACCTTCGTTCATAATGACCCTCCGTCATGTCCCTATATTTCTCGCTGATTGCTTTTCCAATGATGCCAGCCATTTTATCAAGATCTTCTGCTTTTGTATGTTTTCCGGTTGAAATGCGGATGTACTGCAGGGCTTCATCATTAGTCAGCCCAACAGCAGTCAGTGCCTTTGAGGGAATCTGCATGCCAATTTGACAGGCTGTACCTGTGGAAATGGCTACACCTCTGCGATTACTCTCCAGCAGCATATATTGCCCCTCAATTCCCCTAATAATAAGGCCGATAATGGTCGGAAGCTGATCATCTAAATCTTTATTAATAATGTGAACATGTTCACTGTAGTGGGTGAGCATTGCAAAAAAACTTTTTTTCAATGATTCAAGTCTATTGAATTCAGTGTTCATGACAGAACATGCTGCTGCGGCGGCAGATGTAAATGCGGCAATTCCCGGCACATTCACCGTTCCTGCTCTATAGCCGTTTTCATGTGTGCCTCCGGGTATAACAGGATTAAAATGTTCGCGCGGATTCAAATAGAGACAGCCGACACCTTTTGGTCCATACACCTTATGGCTGGAAAGTGAAATGGCATCCGCTTTCCATTCATCCGCTTTGATGGGGATCTTTCCAAACGACTGAACACAGTCGCTGTGAAAATAAACCGGCTTATCATGTAAAAAATGACCGATTTTCTCTAAATTTTGAATGCAGCCTATTTCAGAATTTGCGTGTTGAATGGAAACAAGCGCGGTTTTATCTCTGACGGCATCTCTTATTTCTTCTACATGTAGTTTACCATGTTTGTCCGGCAATAAAAATGTTACCTCAAATCCTGTTTGCTCAAGGGTTTTTAAATAATTATAGATAGAAGAATGCTCTAGTGCAGAGGCAATAATATGATTTTTATGTTTTCCTGCATTTTTAAGGAGTGTTTCAATGGCAAGCACATTGGATTCACTGCCTCCACTTGTAAAGCAAATCCCTGAAGCAGTACCGCCAATCAGCAATGCAATCTTCCTGCGGCAAGCTTCTAAGATCGTTCTGGCGGCATCCCCTTCATCATGCAGGCTATTGCTGTTTGCGAACGCTTTTCTTGAAGCCTCGGCGAATACAAGAAGTGCTTCATCGCTTATAGGTGCTGTAGCTGCATAATCTAAATAGATCAAAATTCAGGTCTCCTCTCTGGGTAAAAAAATCTCTTGTCATTATTTTAGTTTTATGTAAATATAAGTGTCAAGACACTTGTAAAGAATAGGGGGTTATTTTGTGCCTCAAACGGATGTATTAATTATTGGAAGCGGAATTGCAGCGCTGTCTGCAGCCTTTCAGCTTCAATCTTCTAAAAAAGTAACCATTCTGACAAAATCAACTAAATACGAGAGCAATTCTATGCTGGCCCAAGGAGGAATCGCAGCAGCTGTGGATAAATATGACAGCTGGCAGGGTCATTTCGAAGATACAATGACGGCGGGATCCCATCATAATGATCCTCTTGCTGCTGAACTGCTTGTTAGACAAGGGACGAAGGAAGTCCTCACCCTTATAAATGATGGATTTCAATTTGACAAGGATTCAAACGGGAAATTATTGCTTGGCCAGGAGGGTGCACACAGATTCAGCAGAATCCTCCATGCAGGCGGAGATGCCACAGGAAAAGCAGTTGTACATTTTTTATTATCACAGCTTGGTAAAAACATAGAAATTATAGAAGATGAAATGGCGCTTGATCTTATCATCAGCAGGGGAGTTTGCAGGGGGGTATTTACTCGGAATGCAAAAGGCGACATTCAGCAGCATTTTGCCGGACATACCATTCTCGCTACCGGCGGCTGCGGCAGCCTCTACAAACATACTTCCAATTCAAGCGTTATAACAGGTGACGGACTTGCAATGGCATTTCGGGCAGGTGCTGTCCTCACCGATATGGAATTTACTCAATTTCATCCGACGATGCTACTGATTAATGGTCAATGTGTAGGGCTTATATCTGAAGCAGTAAGAGGAGAGGGAGCCTTTCTTCAAAATGAGAATGGAATCCGGTTCATGGAAGGTGTTCATGCATTTGGAGATCTTGCTCCAAGAGATATCGTGGCAAGAACTATTTTTTCACAGATAAAAAAAGGACATCGCATTTTCCTTAACATCTCGTCCATTACAGCCTTTGAAAGCCGCTTTCCAACGATTTCAGCTATGTGCAAAAAATATGGTGTCAGTATAGATGAAGGCTTAATCCCTGTAGCCCCGGGAATGCATTTTCTAATGGGCGGCATAAAAACTGATGTAGATGGAAAAACCTCGGTCAGCCAGTTATATGCTGTAGGAGAGGCTGCTTGTACAGGAGTTCACGGTGCAAACAGGCTGGCGAGCAATTCGCTTCTTGAAGGCCTTGTGTTTGGCAGCCGTTTAGGTGTGCATATCTTGAATTTTTCTCAAAATGCAATTGAAAAAACTGAAAAAGTGAAAATCAGGACCAGCAGGAAAAGGGATGTTATGTTACCTTCCAAAGAGGAAATAAAATGGATGATGACAAACCATGCTGCCATTGAGCGTTCTGAAGAAGGACTTTTAATTGCGAAATGCTGGTTTGAAAAATTCTTATGGCCAATCTCTTTTTGGGATATCAATGTGAATAACTTCACAAATAATGAATATGAAAAAATGAATATGCTGACAGCCGGCTGGCTTATAGTGACTTCCGCCCTGCAGAGAACAGAAAGCAGGGGAGGTCACTTTAGAACAGATCATCCCTATAAAGATGACCGATTATGGCTAAAAAAACAAATTCTACTTTCTAAATATGATACAGAATTAAAGAATGATTCAGAGGTGATGGAAATTGAATTTACTTAAACTGAAAAAACAATTAGATGCTTTCTTTATTGAAGATATTGGTGATCATGACGCTACGAGCTCGTATATTTTTACAAAAGCTCAGCGGGGAAAAGCCACTATTACAGCTAAGGAAAATGGAATTTTTGCGGGTGCCGATGTAATCAAAACCGGATATGAAATTTTGGATCAAAGCGTAGCAGTTAAATTGCTGAAACGTGATGGCGAACAGATAAATAAAGGCGAACATGCAGCTGTTATTGAAGGTCCAATCGCTTCCCTGCTTACTGGAGAAAGAGTCATTTTAAACTTGCTTCAGAGAATGAGCGGAATAGCTACATTGACAAATCAGGCAGTAAAAGGCCTGAATTCTGCTCATACAAAGATTTGTGATACAAGGAAAACGACACCTGGTTTGAGAATGATCGAAAAATATGCCGTCCGGTGCGGCGGCGGATATAATCACAGATTTGGCTTGTATGATGGAATCATGCTTAAAGATAACCATATTGCAAGCACCGGTTCTATTTTTGAAGCTGTAAAAAAGGTCAGGGCTCATGCAGGGCACATGATTAAAGTTGAAGTTGAAATTGAATCTGAAGAGCAGCTGCTGGAGGCAATAGAAGCAAAGGCGGACATCATCATGTTTGATAACAGGACCCCTGAAGAAGTTAAAGCTTTTGCAAGTCTTACACCGCCGTCAATTATTACAGAAGCTTCGGGAGGAATTACCCTTCAAAATCTGGCTGAATACGGTGACACCGGAGTGGACTTTATTTCACTTGGAATGCTTACTCATTCCGCCAAATCTCTTGATCTCAGCATGAATGCAGAATAAGGAGGAAATTACAATGAACGTATTGGATATGCTTCAATTTGAAACAAATGAAAAAATGCCGCCTCATTATAAAGAACTTTCAGAAGAGGAAATGATTGAAAGGGTAATACGGATTAAAGAAAAGCTCGGCCGCCGTTTGCTGATACCAGGCCATCATTATCAAAAAGATGAGGTTATTCAGTTTGCTGATATAACTGGGGATTCCCTGCAGCTTGCACAGGCAGCTGCTGAAAATAACGAGGCAGAATACATTGTTTTTTGCGGAGTGCATTTTATGGCCGAAACTGCAGACATGCTCACGAGTGAAGGTCAAAATGTGCTGCTGCCGGATATGAGAGCAGGGTGCTCAATGGCTGATATGGCGGATATCGAGCAGACTGAACGGGCTTGGACAAAGCTTCAGGCAATGTATGGAGATACAATTCTGCCTTTGACTTATGTAAATTCTACAGCGGCCATTAAAGCATTTGTCGGGAAAAATGGGGGTGCAACCGTCACTTCCTCAAATGCAGAGAAAATGCTGCGCTGGTCCTTTGAACAGAAACAGCGAATCTTATTTTTGCCTGATCAGCATTTAGGCAGAAATACGGCTTTTAACTTAGGTGTTCCGCTTGATAAAATGGCGATTTGGAATCCAATGACAAACGAGATTGAATATGATGGAAATCCAGAGGATGTAATTGTGATCTTATGGAAAGGCCATTGTTCTGTTCATGAAAAATTCACAGTGAAAAATATAGATGATTTACGCGATGCCAAGCCTGATATGAAAATCATCGTCCATCCGGAATGCAGCAGAGAAGTTGTAGCTGCAAGTGATCTGGCAGGATCTACGAAATATATTATCGATACGATTGAATCCGCTCCTGCAGGAAGCAAATGGGCCATCGGAACAGAAATGAACCTTGTAAAACGGATCATTGACCAGCATCCGGACAAAGAAATTGTATCGCTAAATCCATTTATGTGTCCATGTTTAACGATGAACAGAATTGATCTCCCGCATTTATTATGGTCACTCGAAGGACTTGAAGAAGGAAAGATTATCAATCAAATAAAAGTTGACCCAAAAACAACAGAGCATGCTGTCCTCGCTTTAGAGCGCATGCTTGCACACGTATAAATTTGAACTGACAAAATAAGATGTAATAAGTGCAGTCTCAAGCTGCCTTCATCTTAAGTTTGTCAGTTTTTTTATTGTGCGTGAAACATATATTTGTCTTCTAAAGCATAAGTTGTGATGAAGAAGAATGGCATAATTGCCTGCTGATCATATGCGATAAAGTTTCAAGCATAGGAGGGGGAAAGGTTGAAAATCCACATTGTTCAAAAAGGCGATACGCTTTGGAAAATTGCCAAAAAATATGGGGTAGATTTTGAAGAATTGAAAAAAATGAACTCTCAGCTAAGCAACCCTGACTTAATCATGCCTGGTATGAAAATAAAAGTTCCAAGCAGCGGAGTTCCTGTTAAAAATGAAACAAAGGTTAGCTTTTCAGGGAAAAAGGAAATGCCGAAATCTGAGCATCCTTTTGCAAAAGAAAAACCTAAACAAGTGATGGATGTAACAGATACCAAACCGAAGGAAGTGCCGAAAGAAAAGCCATCGGTGCCATATGTTCCGCCTGTGCCTGACATTAAACAGCCAGCATATCCAGAACTTGATATTAATAACTACTATATGCTGAATATGGCGATGATGCCTCAGGCTCCACAGCCGCAGCTTCCGCCAAAGCCATCTAATGTTCTGCCGGAGATGATGAAGCCGGCTGAAAAGCCAGCTCAAAAACCGGCTGAAAAGCCAAAATCAGTTTCACCTGCTAAGAAAGAGGAGGCTACAAAGGATATGGAAAACAAGCCGAGCATGCCGCAGCAAGGGGTGATGGGGGCTTATGAAGGCGGTCCCGGACCACAAGGTTTTCCAGGTGGCCAGGGCGGGGCTCCTTATCAGAACCAGGGTGCTGTAGCCGGAGCGCAGGATCAGGCACCTGAAGGTTTCGGTCTCGGTCCTGTCGGAGATGATTGTTACCCTGTTTCACCAGTCATGCCAGGTGCTGGATTCGGACCAGGGTTCGGAGGCCCGGGATTTGGGGGTCCAGGATTCGGAGGCCCGCAAATGCAGCCATATGGCATGCCGTATCAGCAGGCTCCATTTGGAGGAATGCCGCAGCAGCCTAATCAGCAAATGCCTTTTGATTATGACGATGACGATGACGACGACGACGTAATGGGAGCATATATGCCTCAACAGCAAATGCATATGCCATATGGGCAGCAAGGATATGGCGGTCCAGGATATGGCGGTCCAGGATTTGGCAGCCCAGGATTTTGGGGTCCAGGGTTTGGAGGCCCAGGAGGATATCCGCCGGGCTGTTACCCAGTGTCTCCGCCGATGCCGGGTTACGGCTTTCCTCCGATGCCGGGTTATGGCTTTCCGCCGCAAGTGCAGGGAGCATTTAGCGGAGGCCCAAACATGCCGCATGGTGTAGCTGGTGCATGGGATCAGGGAATGAATAATCAGCCGCCGGCAATCAGCCCGGCTATGGATAAAGAAGATTGCGGATGCGGAGGTCCAGCCAAAGGACTCGGCGGACACCAAGGCTATGGAGGAATGCCTGGTCAGTTTGGTCAGGGCGGCCAATTTGGAGGAATGCCTGGTCAGTTTGGTCAGGGAGGCCAATTTGGAGGAATGCCTGGTCAGTTTGGTCAGGGAGGCCAATTTGGAGGAATGCCTGGTCAGTTTGGTCAGGGAGGCCAATTTGGAGGAATGCCTGGTCAGTTTGATCAGGGAGGCCAATTTGGAGGAATGCCTGGTCAGTTTGGTCAGGGAGGCCAATTTGGAGGAATGCCTGGTCAGTTTGATCAGGGCGGCCAATTTGGAGGAATGCCTGGTCAGTTTGATCAGGGCGGCCAATTTGGAGGAATGCCTGATCAGTTTGATCAGGGAGGCCAATTTGGAGGAATGCCTGGACAGTCTGGTCAGGGAGGCCAGTTTGGGGGAATGCCTGAACAGTCTGGCCAGGGCGGCCAGTTCGGAGGAATGCCTGGTCAATATGGTCAGGACAGCCAATTTGGGATGCCGAGATTTGATGATGAAGACGACGACGATTAATATAGATGTAAGAGACGAGACATATAGTTCGTCTCTTTTTTTAGTTTAGGCTATGTTATTTCCTGATATTGATAATTGAATATTCTGAACAATTAAGTGCGCAATAGAAGATATAATGATGTGATTCGGAGATGATTTAACGTCTAGTTAAAGGAAATAAAGAAGCTCGCTGACGCATTAGATGAAGGTGGTAAACAGGAACTTGTATATTTCTTACAGTCTCGAATGAAACCCCTGTCGGCTCCTATTCGTGCAATTGATGAAATCCAAGAACAAAAGCATATAGGTGGTCTTGTCTTGTCCACTTCCGAAAGTCATTCTGTTGTACGATTTGGAAAATACGTTATTAAGACGCGTGCTGGAGAGGTGAAACGGCAGCGTTACCGCTGTAAATTCTGCCGTCAAACTTTTAACGACCTCACAAACACGCCGCTTCAACGCACCAGAAGACCTCATCTTTGGGTTCGATTCATCGAATGCATGATTGAAGGTTTTTCGCTGAGAAAATGTGCCGAGAAATTGGGTGAAGAAGTGACATATGTAACCTTGTTTTACTGGCGGCATAAAATTCTTTCCGCTCTGAAGCAAATCCCAACCGAAGCGTTCCAAGGCATCGTCGAAATGGACGAGACCTATTTCTTGTACTCTGAGAAAGGCAAAAGAAACATTTCTGAACGCAAATCCCGTAAACGCGGCGGCAAAGCTGAATTTCGTGGTATCAGCAACGACCAAATATGCGTATTAGTTGCTCGCGACCGTCAGAAAATGACTTTCTCTGGCGTTCTTGGTCGTGGGCGTATTCGGACAACGAAATTGGATGAAGCGATTGGCGGTCAGTTATCCGATTCAAACGTGCTTTGTACCGTTTCATGGCGGGCATTCAGTTTCTATGCCAATTCAAAAGGTTTAGACCATTACCGATTCAAGTCCGACGGGAAACAGCGCGTGAAAGGCGTTTACCACATTCAGAACGTGAACAGCTACCATAGCCGACTCAAACGCTGGATTGACCGCTTCAACGGCGTAGCAACCAAGTATCTTCAAAATTACTTGGCTTGGTTTCGCTGCTTAGACAGCAAGGAATATGAGAACACAACGTCGAATAAGAAAAATATGTTGGTCGCCTCTTGTCTGTTTACTGTAAATGAAACAAACAGTAAACTTCGACGAACGGCTTCTTATTGATGGACTAATCGGTAAAATTATGAAATTTTATGATGATGTAATATGTTCTGGAGGAGGTGTATCATGCAAAAGGCAATCGTAGTTTATTATCTAACCGATAAGAAGAATAACTTAAGTGATTTAAATCAACTTTTGCAAGAGGGATGGAAGGTTGTCTCTCAGAGTGCTATGTCAGGTGCAGGTGGTGGTGGAGCAGTTTATTCACTTGTTACATTAGAGAAAAATTAGGAAACAATGCTTCGGGATTCATTGCCGCTAACGGGAAACGATAGTTTAATTAACCGCCTTTTCAAAGGGCGGTTTTCTTTTGGGGTAAAACAACATTAAGATTTAACATAGCCTTAGTTTAAAAAAGGAATAATAATTTACCCATTGATGCAAGGGATGCGCCAAAATCCTCTTTGGCCAGCTGTTAAAAAGTGGACTTTAAAATCCCTGATTTATTTTGCCCCGATATAGAAGGAATTAAATGAACGATTAAAACGAGTCAGCTCAAATACAAAACCTCCTCCATTATTTTAAGAACTTACCGTTAACTAACAGATTAATGCTTCTTTGAACGAGCAACCTATACAAGAGCGGGATTTGCTCGCGATAGAAAAATCAGGGGGGTTTTAATATTGAGGCATAAAGTTACTGCAATTGCTGCAATTGCTATAGCTGCAACTGGACTTGCAGGGTGCAACAATAATGAAGGCGCACTTGACACAAGATATGATGATTCCACAAGACCGATCGGTTATTATTCAGATGAGCACCGAAACGATAATAATGATGTGGATAACGTGGATAACGATGGACCATTGACAGAAATGATGGAAGGCGACATGAATGATAATTACTTCACAAAAGTAAATAATCGCGATGATGCTTTTCATAATGGAAGAATGGATAATCCAACAGCCCCGCTATCTAATGAAGACGGCACGCTTGAAAAAGATAACCGTTTCAGCAGAACAGATGAGAACTACCATGGCCAAGTGAAGCAAGTAAATTATTACAGCGATAAAGAAGAAGCCATTGCTAAAAATGTTTCTGAAAAAGCTTCAGATGTCAAAGAAGTGGATGATGTCCGCACTGTTGTAAATGGAGATCAGGTGCTTGTGGCGATTGACACAGATGATAAAAACGACAAAAATGTTAAAGATGCTGTTTTAAATGCTGTGCGTCCAGCTGCAAAGGGTAAAGAAGTTCAGGTTGTCACAGATGAAGGAACCTTTTCTCGCGTGAGAACAATTAATGACAATATTGAGAACGGACAGCCGAAAAAAACAATTGATACCGATATCAGAGACCTTTTCGATGATATGGGCAATGTGATGAGAGAACCATTTCAACAGGCCAGATAAATAATGAAGGGGGTTATCTGTAAAGATGCCCCTTTTTATGTTTTTCCCAATTACTGCATAATCAAAAGAAAAAAATCATCAAAGGTTAAAATTTCTATTTTTGGTCAAACTAGAAATGACGAATAATTACCTATATGGTAAATAGCTCATGATATGGGGTGTATGTGATGATGTCGTCTCATCGTTTACTGATTGGTGCCTTTGCCTGCGTCATAGTCACATTGTTTTTCATCATTCCTTCTTTCCATAAGGATGAATCCAGTGCATCGGAGAATGCGGCGGAAAAGAAAAATGAAGTCTATGAGGTAAGCGGTCCGCTGACCGTTACAGTGGTGCTCGAACGAATCTATTTGGATGGGGAAATCAGTGAAGAAGTGAAAACAGAAACCATCTTGGCAATGGAAGATTTCTGGGCAAAATATGAAGGTTGGCAATTAATTGATCAGGACGATAATCAGATTATTTTTCAAAAAGAAATGGATGATATCTCCCCTTTACTAAAAGCAAACGGGTATTTCGGCATATCATCGGAAGGTGTCTTTTCTATTTTTAATGGAAGGCCGGACGATGCTTCGGAAATTATTCAGTCATTCTTTCAGATTGATGTCAGAAAACTTGAAACACGAAAGCATGATGAATTAAGGCATGGAATCCGCATACAATCAAAAGATCAATACTTAGAGGTCATTCAGTCATATAAAGCATATTCTTCACCCGCAGATGTGAAATAAAGAAAGCTAGTGCAAAAGCGCTGGCTTTTTCTGTTTTTTAATGATTATTACTACAGGCAAAAGAAAAAATTATGATACAATGAGATACAGTTATAAAGAGGTGAATATCGTTTTGATTGAATTTATTAAAGGCTATATTGATTTTGTTACCCCAGAATATATTGTCATTGACCATTGTGGAATCGGTTATCAGGTGCACACTCCAAATCCATTCAGCTATCAGCGCAATCGCTCTTCAGAAGTGACGATTTTTACATATCAGCATGTCAGAGAAGATATCCTCGCCTTATATGGTTTTCATACAAGAGAAGAAAAAGCTTTATTTATGAAGCTCCTGAACGTTACAGGAATCGGGCCAAAAGGAGCTCTCGCCATACTTGCTTCAGGAAACCCTTCGCAAGTAGTCGGTGCGATTGAAAATGAGGACGAGAAGTTCCTTATTAAGTTTCCCGGTGTAGGAAAGAAGACTGCCAGACAGATAATTCTTGATTTAAAAGGGAAACTTGCCGATATAGCAGGGGAGCTTGCTCCGGACTTGTTTACCCATGAAGAGCACGAACAAAAAGAAACAGCCTCAAAAGCGCTGAACGAAGCGCTTGAAGCTCTGAAGGTGCTCGGCTATGCTGAACGAGAAATAAATAAGGTCGTCCCATCCCTGATGGAAGAAGATTTATCGACAGATCAGTATGTGAAAAAAGCTTTGCAAAAGCTATTAAAGTAAGGTGAAAAGACATGGATGAACGTCTTGTATCAAATGAAGCGGACTTAGATGAAGGTGCAATCGAGCTAAGCTTAAGACCTCAGACTTTATCTCAATATATCGGCCAGGATAAAGTAAAAGAAAACCTGAAAGTCTTTATTGAAGCGGCAAAACTTAGAAGCGAAACACTGGATCACGTCCTTTTATATGGTCCTCCGGGCCTTGGGAAAACAACGCTTGCAACAATTATTGCAAACGAAATGGGCGTAAATATCCGCACAACATCTGGACCAGCTATTGAAAGGCCGGGTGACCTCGCTGCGATTTTAACAGCGCTTGAGCCTGGTGATGTGTTATTTATTGATGAGATACATCGTCTTCAGCGCTCTATTGAAGAAGTGCTGTATCCTGCAATGGAAGATTTTTGTCTTGATATTGTGATTGGAAAGGGCCCATCAGCCAGGTCTGTCCGTCTGGATTTGCCCCCGTTTACACTTATTGGAGCCACAACTCGTGTCGGCTTGCTCACGGCTCCGCTGAGAGATCGGTTTGGAGTTCTCAGCAGACTTGAATATTATAATGAACAGCAGCTGTCTCTTATTGTTGAACGGACCGGAGATATTTTAGGAATTGGCATGGAAAAAGAAGCTTCGCTCGAGCTTGCAAGAAGATCGAGGGGGACTCCGCGAATTGCCAACAGATTACTAAGACGGGTGAGGGACTTTGCCCAGGTGCTTGGAGAGTCAACTGTATCGGGAAAGCTTGCTAAGGATGCACTGGAAAAACTTCAGGTCGACAGACTGGGCCTCGATCATATTGATCATAAGTTTTTAATGGGAATAATTGAGAAATATAAGGGCGGACCAGTTGGAATTGATACGATTTCAGCTACAATTGGAGAAGAATCCCATACAATTGAAGACGTATATGAACCATATCTTTTACAAATCGGTTTTATACAACGCACTCCAAGGGGTAGAATGGTAACGGAAGCAGTTTACCATCACTTTCAAATGGAGGCCCCTGAAAAATGACCCAATTTCCTAAAATCCTGATGATGATAGGTGCCGTTCTTTTTTTCGCAGGATTATTTATGCAGCTCATTGGAAGGCTGCCTGGAGATTTTGTATTCAAAAAAGGAAATACGACTTTTTATTTTCCGATTGTTACATCAATTGTGATCAGTATCTTACTGACAATCTTGTTTAATGTTTTCGGACGGTTCAAATAATAGAAAAGGTGAAAAACAATGAAAGTAGATTTATTTGATTTTAACTTGCCTGAGGAACTAATTGCACAAGTGCCGCTTATTGAACGCGATGCTTCTAAACTCATGGTCCTTGATAAAGAAACAGGTTCGATTCACCATGAACAATTCAGAACAATCATTGATTATTTCCATAAGGGAGACTGTCTTGTTCTTAATAATACCCGCGTGCTGCCTGCCCGTTTAATTGGGGAGAAAAAAGATACGGGGGCAAAAATTGAACTGCTTTTGCTGAAGCAAGAGCAAGGAGATGTCTGGGAAGTTCTGGCGAAGCCGGCAAAACGTGTGAAAATTGGCACGGAACTAGTATTTGGAGACGGCGTTCTGCATGCAGTATGCACTGGCGAGTCTGAACACGGCGGGAGATTGCTTGAGTTCAAATATGATGGGATTTTTTATGAGGCTTTAGATGCTTTGGGTAAAATGCCGCTGCCTCCGTATATCAAAGAACAGCTGGATGACCAGGAGCGGTACCAGACAGTTTTCTCAAGAGAGAGAGGATCAGCTGCAGCCCCAACGGCAGGACTTCATTTTACGGAGCAGATCTTAGATCAATTGAAAGATAAAGGGGTTCATATTGCGTTTATCACTCTTCACGTTGGTTTGGGAACATTCCGGCCTGTAAACGCTGAAGTAGTAGAAGAACATGAAATGCATGCTGAATTTTATCAAATGAGTGCAGGAACAGCTCAGCTGCTAAATCAAGTGCGCTCTGAAGGCGGACGGATTATCTCGGTTGGGACAACTTCAACACGCACTCTTGAGACAATAGCTTCGAAAAATGAAGGAAAATTCATTGAAGACAGCGGATGGACAAATATTTTTATCTATCCCGGCTATGAATTCCGTGCTATTGACGGTATGGTTACAAACTTCCACTTGCCAAAATCATCTTTGATTATGCTTGTAAGTGCGTTAGCAACAAGAGAGCATGTAATGAATGCCTATGAAACGGCAGTCAAGGAAAAATACCGATTTTTCAGCTTTGGCGATGCCATGCTTATCATCTAAAGAAAAAACAGCCTTGAAGGAGGAAAAAAGGTGTCATCATCACCAATACGTTATGAATTGATTAAAACTTGTAAACAAACCGGTGCAAGACTCGGCATTGTTCATACCCCTCACGGGTCGTTTGAAACGCCAGTATTTATGCCGGTTGGAACACTTGCTACTGTAAAGACAATGTCGCCGGAAGAGCTAGTGCAGATGGGTGCTGGAATCATCTTGAGCAATACGTATCATTTATGGCTGCGCCCTGGCCATGAAATTGTAAAGGAAGCTGGCGGTCTTCATAAATTTATGAACTGGGACCGTGCCATTTTAACGGATTCCGGCGGCTTCCAGGTCTTCAGTTTAAGTGAATTCCGGAAAATAGAAGAAGAAGGCGTTCATTTCAGAAATCATCTGAACGGCGACAAACTGTTTCTTTCGCCGGAAAAGGCGATGCAAATTCAAAATGCGCTCGGTTCTGATATTATGATGGCATTTGATGAATGCCCTCCGTTCCCGGCTGAATATGACTACATGAAAAAATCTGTAGAGCGGACAAGCAGATGGGCAGAGCGCTGCTTGAATGCGCATGAGCGTCCGCACGATCAGGGATTATTCGGGATTGTACAGGGCGGAGAATATGAGGAATTAAGAAAGCAAAGTGCAAGAGATTTAGTTTCACTCGATTTCCCGGGCTATGCTGTCGGGGGCCTTTCCGTTGGAGAACCAAAAGACATAATGAACCGTGTGCTTGAATCGACAACGCCTTTGCTTCCGGCCGATAAACCCCGGTACCTGATGGGTGTTGGCTCTCCTGATTCATTGATTGACGGGGCGGTTAGAGGAATTGATATGTTTGACTGCGTCCTCCCAACGAGAATTGCGAGAAATGGCACATTAATGACAAGCAGCGGCCGTTTAGTAGTGAAAAATGCTAAATATGCCCGTGACTTCGGTCCGATTGATGAAAATTGCGACTGCTACACTTGCCGCAATTACAGCCGCGCTTATATCCGTCATTTAATGAAGTGTGACGAGACATTCGGCATTCGATTAACTTCTTACCATAACCTTCATTTTCTGTTAAAATTAATGGAGCAAGTAAGACAGGCAATCCGTGAAGACCGATTAGGCGATTTCAGAGATGAATTCTTTGAACAATATGGTTTTAACAAGCCGAATGCTAAAAACTTTTAAGATTTGAAAGGGGTGAAAAAAATGGAATTATTGACTACGGTTGGACCGTTAATCTTAATGTTTGCGATCTTTTACTTTTTATTGATCCGTCCTCAGCAGAAACAGCAGAAGAAAGTGCGTGAAATGCAGGAGAGTCTGTCAAAAGGCGACAAAGTCGTAACGATTGGCGGTATGCATGGCATCGTTGATTCAATCGATGAAGAAAAAGTAATCATCAAAGCTGGTGATGGCTCGCGCCTGACATTTGACCGCCGCGCTGTTCGCGACGTTGTTGAGCAAAAAGGCATCACAATGGAAAAGGCCTAAATACATAGGGCATAACCAAAAAGAAGCGCTATTTAATGCGCTTCTTTTTAGTTTCCGTTTATAGAACGAACGCATCAAGATGTCTATTTAGACGAGCCGGACAAGTTTACTCCCATTACCCCGCCCAGCATAGCTATCGCAAGGAAGCCCCCATGATACATGGTCTGCTCCATTGTAAATGTTTTCCCGTAGCCTAAAAATTGAAATAAAAAAATAATTAATGTATAGAGGATTGCGGTTGTGCCTCCGATCAGCCATCCGCGCTCTTTTCCTTTTCCTCCGGCAATAAATCCGCCAATGAAAACGGCTAAAAATGAGAGTCCCAGTATAAACCATTTAATAGAATCTTCCGTCAAAGCCGTAAATTTAAGCAGCAATGAAAAAAGTAAGCTTGTTGCAAGTGCTGCCATTAAAATACTGGATAATCCGTAAAGAATGGCTTTACTCCATCTTCGCGTTTCGATTGCAATCTCCCCCTTAGTCCAGTCAGCTTGTTTTTGCTCGTCTTATTACCATCCTATTCACATCAAATGAAAATAGAATCAATTTGCTTTACATGAAAATGATTTATCCGCTCAAAATAAACGTAACTGTGTAAGCAAAGGGGGCAATTTGGTGGAAGAGGCTATAATCATAATGGCACGGACGATTTTTTTATATGTAATGATCGTTATTATCTTCAGACTGATGGGAAAACGGGAAATTGGCGAATTAAGCATTCTGGATCTTGTTGTCTTTTTAATGATCGCAGAAATGGGAGTTATGGCCATCGAAAATACGGAGGATCCATTGATACATACCGTCATTCCCATGTTTCTGCTGCTTGGCATCCAGATTGGCCTTGCCTATCTGTCGCTAAAAAATCAGAAAGTAAGAAAACTGCTGGACGGAAAGCCGACAATCATCATAGATAGAGGCAAAATCAATGAACATGCCATGAAAACGCAGCGCTATAATTTTGATGATCTCCTCATCCAGCTCAGGGAGAAGGATATTAACGATATCAGCGAAGTGGATTTTGCCATCCTTGAACCATCAGGAAAGCTATCTGTTATAAAAAAAGAACATGAACATGAACATCAGGAACTGCAGCTGCCATTGATTATTGACGGATTGATTCAAGAAGAAAATTTATTCAGGATCGGCAAGACTAACTTGTGGCTAAGGCAGCAGCTTAGAGATCTTGGCTACATCGATTTAAAGAATATTTCCTTGTGTACACATAATAAGGGGGCTTTTTTTATCGACCTGACAGATGAAAAATAAATATTAACGCCGCGGTACCAGCTTAGAAAGTGTGTTTCCTACATATGGAATTCTTTGCAATTCTTCCTTAAGAACTAAGCGTAATGCGATCAGAAGGATGCAATAAATCGTGAAAGTAAAGGTGACAGAAATGATTAAATTAATACCCATGCTTAGTGAGAGCATGTGATAGAAATAATAACCCGCTATTCCTGAGAGAATCATGGTCAAAAAGCACTTGGCATATTCTCCAATCCGAATGGTCAGGGAGACCACCTTCAGGACTGTTGCTAAATGAAGCAGCGTGACAAGCATGATTCCTGCTACAATGGCAAGGGCAGCTCCCATAATACCGAGTGATGGGCGGGTTGCTAATAGGAAAATCAAGGCTGTTTTAATGGCTGAACCGACAAAACTGTTGATCATTGCCGCTTTTGCCAGGTTAAGCGCCTGCAGAACTGCCTGAAGAGGACCCTGGAAATAGTAAAAGATGAAAAAGGGAGCCATGACCTGAACAAAGATCGCAGCGTGGCTGCTTCCGTACATGACCGTCATCATTGGATTAGCATAGATATATAAAATAACGACGGCGAAACCGCCTGTCACTAAAGATAGTCTGAATGCCTGCTGAAGTCTGTGCTGAACAAGGTGCAGCTTTTTTTGAGCCATGGCTTCGCTGATTGCCGGGACAAGTGCGGTAGATAAGGAGTATGTAATAAATGACGGCAGCATAAGGAGCGGAAGGGCGTACCCTGTCAATTCACCGTACTGTTTTGTTGCCATGGCTGCTGTAAATCCTGCAATGGCCAAGCTTTGTGCAACAACAATCGGTTCAAAAAACCAGGCAATGGAACCGATCATGCGGCTTCCTGTTGTTGGGAGTGCAATGCTCATTAAGTTTTGAAACGTATCCTTACCGTCCTGCAATGATTTGAAGAACTTTCTTCTGATTTTGAATTTCTTTTTCATCTTAAACATCGAGAATAAGTAAAGCAGAGAAATCAGTTCTCCGATGACGGCTGACGCCATGGCCCCTGCTGCAGCATATTCAATCCCGTACGGAAGGAACGTTTTTGTAAAAACAGCAATTAAAGATATCCGGACAATTTGTTCAAGCACCTGTGATAACGCAGCTGGCCTCATGTTTTGCTTTCCTTGAAAATAACCCCTGAGAACAGATGAAATCGCAATAATGGGAACGACTGGAGTAATCGCAAGCAGCGGATACAGCGTTCTTGGGTCTGTCAGCAATGAGTTTGACAAGTAGGGAGCAAGAAGAATGATGGCCGGAGTGAATAAAAGACTAAGTGACCCTGTAATCGCAAGAGAGACGATCAGGATTTTTTTGATTTTCCGCTGATTTCCTTCGGCTTCAGCTTCTGCAACTAATTTTGATATCGCAACAGGCAGCCCGAACTGGGTAATCGTAATAATTAGGACAAGCGTGGGCATCGCCATCATGTATAATCCAACGCCTTCTTCCCCTATAAAGCGCGCCACAACAATTCGGTTTATAAACCCCAGAACCCTGGTAATCAGACCGGCAGCTATCAATATTAATGTTCCCTGTAAAAATGTTTGCTTGGACATTGGCTTTCCCTGCCTTCTCAAATAGCTTGTAATCATATACAATTACTATATGCGCTATGATTGGCCAAGCATGACAAGTATGTTCAAGCAAAGGCTTATTCAAGATAAATTATCCCGCAAATGATCAGGTGAAGGAGCGTGTCATGATGGAAAAAGACGAAATTGAAAAATATCGCCATCACGTAAAGCCGGCGCTAGTCAGCAAAGCAGAGGAATTTAAAATCCTCGATTATGGCGAGGTCACAGAAGCAGAGCTTTGGAATTTCCTAAGAAATAAAAAATGGAAGAAAAAAAATGAGCTCATGGTGTATGAAATGGTAGCTGATATTATGGCCATCAAACCAAATGAATTCATGACATTCGCAACGATTGAATCTTATAAGGCGGGCAGCTGGTTTGAAAGTGAAGAAGGCAAAAAACTCGGCATCAATGAAAGTTAATACATATTGAATGGTTTTTTTCTAAGGAGGAAACAACATGGTGAAAAAAGGACGCATTATCGGTTTTTTCTTACTCGTCCTTTGCGTAGGCAGTTTGATTGGAGTTTTTGGAAACAAAGCTGCAGATAATATCTTGCTTGGACTTGATCTTCAGGGCGGCTTTGAAATCCTATATGATGTAGAGCCTGCAAATAAAGGCGATAAGATCGACCGCAATGCACTGGTAAGTACAGTGAATGCTCTTCAAAAGAGAGCGAATGTGCTTGGTGTCAGTGAACCTAACATCCAAATCGAAGGAGAAAACAGAATCAGAGTTCAGCTTGCAGGAGTAAAGGACCAAAGCCAGGCAAGGGAAATTCTCTCCACTCAGGCAGAGCTCACATTTCGGGATGTAAATGATAAAGTCATGATGAATGGCTCGGATCTTGTGGAAGGCGCATCAAAACAGACCTTTGATCCAGATACACAAGAACCGATCGTGGCAGTTAAACTTAAGGATGCCGCGAAGTTTAAAAACGTAACAGAGAAAATCGTGGCGATGCAGCCTGAAAATCAGCTTGTTATTTGGCTCGATTACGAAGAAGGCGACTCATATAAAGAAGAAGTCACAAAAGAATCACCGAAATTTTTATCAAATCCAAACGTCGGAGAAGTTTTTAATACAACCGATGTGACGATTACAGGCCAGTTCACAGTTGAAGAAGCTAAAGATCTTGCCAATCTTCTAAATGCTGGATCACTTCCTGTTAAACTCGATGAAACCTATTCTACTTCAGTAGGAGCGCAGTTTGGTGAAGAAGCGCTGCAGAAAACGGTTCTAGCGGGAGTTATCGGGATCAGCTTTATTTTCTTATTTATGCTCTACTTCTATCGATTGCCGGGGATCATTGCAATCGTAACTATAAGTGCATACCTTTATCTTGTCCTTCAAGTTTTTGATTGGATGAATGCTGTTTTAACACTCCCGGGTATAGCAGCCCTGATTTTGGGAGTCGGGATGGCAGTTGATGCCAATATCATTACATACGAGAGAATTAAAGAGGAAATCAAGCTTGGCAAGTCCATAAGATCAGCGTACAGAGCTGGAAACCGCCGTTCCTTTGCCACTATTTTCGATGCGAATATCACAACGATGCTTGCAGGCGGAGTTCTGTTTTTCTTCGGGACCAGTGCGGTCAAAGGATTTGCAACGAGTCTTGTATTAAGTATACTTGTGAGCTTTTTAACATCTGTTTTCTTAAGCAGAATCCTGCTTGGATTATTGGTGGAAAGCAAGTGGCTTGATAAAAAGCCAGGGTATTTTGGAGTGAATAAGAAAGACATTATAGATTTGAGCAAATCAACAGAAGATGTTGATGCTCCTACAAAGTTTGATAAGGTAGACTTTGTTAAGCACCGGAAAAAATTCTTTGCCGCATCAGGAATATTGCTTGCTGCCGGAGTGATTCTCATTCTTGTGTTCAGATTGAATCTTGGGATTGATTTTTCAAGCGGAACCCGGATAGAGATTGGAGCGGAAAAGACCTTAACAGCTGAAGAAGTTGAAGATGAGCTTGCGAATCTTGACCTTGAGGCGAAGGATATCGTTTTATCCGGCAACCAAAATCAAACCGCGGTAGCCAGATTTATCGGAGTACTTGATAAAGATGAGATCGCTGAAGTAAAAGAGTATTTCAATGAAAAATATGGAAAGGAACCAAGTGTCAGCACGGTTTCGCCTACAGTTGGGAAAGAGTTGGCGAGAAATGCGATGTATGGTGTTTTAATCGCTTCACTTGGGATCATCATCTATGTTTCCTTGCGATTTGAATATAAAATGGCAATCGCTTCTGTTATTGCCCTGCTCTATGACGCATTTTTCATTATCGCCGTTTTCAGTATTACCCGCCTGGAAGTGGATGTTACGTTCATAGCAGCGGTTCTGACTATCGTGGGCTATTCTATTAATGACACGATCGTAACCTTTGACAGGATTCGGGAGCTATATAAAAAGACAAAAGTCAAAACGTATGATGATCTAAAAAGTATTGTAAACAGAAGCTTGCAGCAGACATTCACACGATCAGTAAATACGGTATTGACAGTCGTATTCTGTGTTATTGCTTTGTTGATATTAGGAAGCGAATCGATTCGGAATTTCTCAATAGCCCTGCTTATCGGATTAATTTCCGGCACTTACTCCTCATTATTTATAGCAGCACAGCTATGGATGATCTGGAAATGGAAAGAGATTAAGAAAAAAAGCACGATAAAAAAAGTTCAGGAAAATGACGAACCAGTCATTTAAAAAGAGAAACCGCGAGCAACCGCGGTTTTTTAATTTTAACTGTATCTGGATAAGATATTATTAGGCCAAAGAACATCCCTTTACTCGTAATTGTTTGAATGAATTTAAGAAAAGGGTATAAAGAAGAGAGATTTTCAGAAGGGGGAAAGAAAATGAAGAGACAATGGAGTTTTATTTTTGCGATTCTTTTTGCACTTATTGTTGCGGTTTTTGCTGTCATAAATGTGGATCCTGTTGAAGTTGACTATTTATTCGGTCAAGCAAAATGGCCGCTTATTCTGATTGTTCTGGGTTCCGTTCTGCTTGGAGGGCTTATGATTGCTTCTGCAGGACTGACAAGAATTTACGCTCTTCAGCGCAAAGTGAAAGTTCTGGAAAAGGAAAAGGCAGAGCTTATAAATGAAAACGAAGCGCTTAAAAAAGATCCGCTTGTTCATGAAACAACAAGCAGTGCGCACGGAGCTAAGCAAATCGGCCAGACATCAGACGAATTATAATTTCCAGTTTGTCACCCCTTACCCACTCTAGTATAATAGTGAGGTTAAGGGGTGATTTTTTTGCTGAAAGCGAAGACTAGATGGGATGTTTCTAACCACCATCCGGATAAGGCTGATGAATTGATAAATACGATGAAAGTTACGCCTCTGGTAGCTTCCCTGTTAATAAATCGCGGAATTGAAACTGCTGAGCAGGCCGACCAATTCCTGAATATTGAAAAGCATGGTTTTTTGGATCCATTCATGCTCCTTGGAATGGACAAAACTGTTAAGCGTATTAACGATGCGATTACTAATCAAGAAAAGATTTTGATTTTTGGAGATTATGATGCAGATGGAGTGAGCTCTACGACTGTTTTGCTCGAAACGCTTACCTCACTCGGAGCTAATGCTGATTTTTATATACCTAATCGTTTTACTGAAGGATATGGTCCAAATGAGATGGCTTTCCGCCATGCTCATGATGAAGGTTTTTCTTTAATCATTACGGTTGATACAGGGATCTCGGCTGTGAATGAAGCAGCTCTTGCAAAAGAGCTGGGCGTTGATCTGATCATAACCGATCATCATGAACCAGGACCGGTTCTTCCTGATGCTTATGCGATTATCCATCCAAAGCAGCCTGATTGCCAATATCCTTTCAAAGAGTTAGCCGGTGTGGGCGTAGCTTTTAAGCTTGCCCATGCACTGCTTGGCAAAGCACCAGAGCATTTGCTTGAAATTGCCGCAATAGGAACCATCGCGGACCTTGTTCCGCTTCACGGCGAGAATCGGCTGATTGCACGCCTTGGCATTCAGCAATTAAAACGTACAGAACGAAAAGGGTTAAAAGCGCTGCTTAAAGCAGCAGGAGCTGATGGAAAAGATGTAAATGAAGAGACGATTGGATTTGCCATCGGTCCGCGGATCAATGCCGTAGGGAGGCTGGAATCTGCTGATCCGGCCGTTCATCTCCTTATGTCAGAAGATGATGATGAGGCACAAAGTCTTGCAAAAGACATTGACTTGCTCAATAAAGAAAGACAGAAAATCGTCTCGCAAATTACGGAAGAGGCAATCGAACAAGTAGAATCCATGTATCCGATTGAAGAAAATCCGGTTCTTGTTCTAGCAAAAGAAGATTGGAACCCCGGCGTTGTCGGAATTGTAGCTTCGAGAATGGTAGAGAAATATTATAGACCTACGATTATCTTAAGCATTGACCACGGCAAGAAAATGGCTAAAGGATCTGCAAGAAGCATTGCGGGTTTTGATTTATTTGCTAATTTGTCAACATGCCGGGACATTCTGCCGCATTTCGGAGGACATCCAATGGCAGCTGGAATGACACTTGATATTGATGATGTTGACCAATTGAGACAGCGATTGAATGCCCTTGCGGCTGAGAGGCTGACTGACAAAGATTTCATACCCATCAAAACGATTGATGCGGAATGTACTCTTGCTGAAATCACTACGGACTCCATCGAAGAAATTGGGCTGCTCGCTCCGTTTGGCATGAGCAACCCGAAGCCTCTCTTCCTGCTTGACTCCGTTCAATTAGGGTCAATGAGGAAGATAGGGTCAGATCAAACACATTTGAAACTGGCGGTTGAACAAAATCATCAGCAGCTCGACTGTATCGGATTCGGATTTGGGCATCTTCATGATCATATGGCCCCTCTTGCAAAAGTGTCAATGGTTGGTGAATTATCTATTAATGAATGGAATAACTTCCGGAAGCCGCAATTCATGATCCAGGATCTCGCTGTCAATGAGTGGCAGCTGTTTGATGCAAGAGGAACCCGCAATCTTCAAAAAGCGATTGAAAAAATAAATGATGAAAAAAATGTCCATATCGTTTTCCAAAAAGAAACGCTCTCTATGCTTGAAGGCTCGGATCTCAATATTCTATTTTTGGAAAGCGGCCATGCTTCGGGCGACTTGGATTTAAAAGATAAATATGTCACATTCATTGACACGCCATCTTCTATAGAACATCTGAATGCCCTTTTTGCAGGAGCGCGCCCGGACCGGATCTATGCAATTTTTCATCAGCATACGGAACATTTTTTTGCCACAATACCAACGAGGGAACACTTCAAATGGTATTATGGATTTTTGAAACAAAAAGGGTCATTTGACTTAAAAAAACATGCAGAAGCGCTTGCCCGGCATAAAGGCTGGTCAAAAGAAACAATAGATTTCATGTCACAGGTGTTTTTTGACCTGGAATTTGCTACAATAGAGAATGGCATTATTTCTGTCAATCATCATCCGCCAAAAAGAGATCTAGCCGAATCTACTGCGTATGCTTCTAAGCTTCAGCAATTAGAGCTTGAAAATACGCTACTATATTCGTCATACCAGGATTTAAAAATATGGTTTGATGAAAGAATGAAAATATCGTCAACGCTTGTCAATGCATGAGGAGGACAAACTTAATATGGATTTAAAGAAATATGTAACAGTGGTTCCAGATTATCCGAAGCCGGGTATTCAGTTTAAAGATATTACAACACTAATGGACAACGGTGAAGCTTACCGCTATGCAACAGATCAAATTGTTGAATATGCACGTAAACAAAACGTTGATATAATTGTAGGACCGGAAGCCCGCGGATTTATCATCGGCTGTCCTGTAGCTTATTCACTTGGAGTAGGCTTTGCGCCAGTCCGCAAAGAAGGCAAGCTTCCTCGCGAGGTTGTACGCGTAGAGTATGGACTTGAGTATGGCAAAGATGTGCTAACAATGCATAAAGATGCCATCAAACCAGGTCAGCGCGTGTTAATCACAGATGATTTGCTTGCTACAGGCGGAACGATTGAAGCATCAATCAAATTGGTAGAAGAGCTTGGCGGAGTTGTAGCCGGCATCGCTTTCTTAATCGAATTAAGCTACCTTGACGGCCGCAGCAAATTGGATGATTACGATATTTTGACACTGATGAAGTTTTAATCACATAGCGAAAAGCACTCGGGAATGGGTGCTTTTTCTATATTAAGGCAGGTACCAGCCATTAATTGGACATAGAAAAGACTGTATATCTCTTTACATCTTCTGTGTTTTTAATGATAATAGGTACAATAAAGTTTTCATTGTAAAGGTGATTCCATGGCTAATGAACAAGTACTGACTGCTGAGCAGGTCATAGAGAAGGCAAAACAATATTTAACGGATGAAGACTTGCTTTTCATTCAGAAAGCCTATGATTTTGCAGAAGAGGCGCATCGTGAACAATACCGAAAATCGGGTGAACCATATATTATTCATCCTATACAGGTCGCAGGGATTTTAGTTGATTTGGACATGGATCCGTCGACTATCGCGGGTGGATTTTTACATGACGTCGTAGAAGATACGGACGTGACACTTGATGACTTGAAACAAACATTTAATGATGAAGTCGCCATGCTAGTGGACGGAGTTACAAAGCTAGGAAAAATTAAATATAAATCTCACGAAGAACAACAGGCTGAAAATCATCGTAAAATGTTTGTCGCAATGGCACAGGACATTCGTGTGATATTAATTAAACTTGCTGACCGTCTTCACAATATGCGCACACTTAAGCACTTGCCGCAAGAAAAGCAGCGGAGAATCTCTAATGAAACCCTTGAAATTTTTGCGCCGCTTGCACACCGGTTGGGGATTTCAAAGATAAAGTGGGAGCTTGAAGACACAGCTCTGCGCTATTTGAATCCGCAGCAGTATTACCGCATTGTAAATTTAATGAAAAAAAAGCGTGCAGAACGCGAGCTTTATTTAGAAGAAGTCATTGATGAAGTGAAAAACCGTGTTCATGAAGTAAATATAAAAGCCGATTTCTCAGGCCGCCCAAAACATATTTACAGCATCTACCGGAAAATGGCACTTCAGAACAAGCAGTTTAATGAAATCTATGATTTATTGGCCGTTCGGATTATCGTAAACAGCATTAAAGACTGCTATGCCGTTCTCGGCATTATTCACACATGCTGGAAGCCGATGCCGGGAAGATTCAAAGATTATATAGCCATGCCAAAACCTAATATGTATCAATCCCTGCATACAACAGTAATCGGCCCAAAAGGCGATCCGCTGGAAGTTCAGATCCGCACAAATGATATGCACACGATTGCAGAATATGGGATTGCTGCTCACTGGGCATACAAAGAAGGCAAAGAGGCCGAAGAGCAATCAACTCTTGAACAAAAATTAACATGGTTCCGGGAAATTCTGGAGTTCCAGAATGATACAACCAATGCAGAAGAGTTTATGGAATCATTAAAAATCGACCTATTTTCAGATATGGTATTTATTTTCACTCCTAAAGGCGATGTGATTGAAATGCCTTCAGGCTCTGTTCCGATTGACTTTGCATACCGCATCCATTCAGAGATCGGCAACAAGACGATCGGTGCAAAAGTAAACGGCAAAATCGTCACCCTGGACTATAAATTAAAAACAGGCGACATCATTGAAATCATGACTTCCAAACATTCCTATGGACCTAGTCAGGATTGGCTAAAGCTTGCCCAAACGTCTCAGGCGAAAAATAAAATCCGCCAATTCTTCAAAAAGCAGCGCCGTGAGGAAAATGTTGACAAAGGCAAAGAAATGGTTGAGAAAGAAATTAAAAATCTCGACTTTGAATTAAAAGAGGTCTTAACGAGCGATAATTTAAAGCGTGTCTCTGAAAAATTCAATTTCTCAAACGATGAGGACATGTATGCTGCTGTAGGTTATAACGGCATCACAGCAGCCCAGGTTGCAAATCGGTTAACTGAAAAATGGCGCAAAAAACGTGATATGGAACAAGAGAAAGATATTTCAGAAGTGATTTCTGAGGTGCGTCCTTATTCATCAAAAAAACGTGACAGCGGGGTCCGTGTTAAAGGAATTGACAATCTGCTGATTCGTTTATCAAAATGCTGCAATCCTGTACCAGGTGATGAAATTGTCGGTTTTATCACAAAAGGACGCGGGGTTTCTGTTCATCGGGACGATTGCCCTAATGTGCATACGGACGAGGCACAGGCCCGTCTTATACCTGTTGAATGGGAAACACAGCTTGATGGCCGCAAAGAGTACAACGTTGAAATCGAGATTCTCGGCTATGACCGCAGAGGGCTCCTTAACGAAGTCCTTCAGGCTGTCAACGAAACAAAGACAAACATTTCATCTGTTGCAGGCAAATCTGACCGGAACAAAGTAGCTACGATAAACATGGCGATTGCCATTTCCAACATAAGTCATCTTCACAAAGTAGTGGAGCGGATTAAGCAAATTTCTGATATTTATTCTGTAAGAAGAATCATGAATTAGAAAGGGTTTTTCTGTCTTGAAAATAGTTGTACAGCGTGCCAGACATGCAGAAGTAAAAGTAAATAACGAAACTGTCGGCAAAATTTCTGAAGGATTCATGCTTTTAGTGGGGGTCACCCATGAGGATTCTGAACAGGATGCTGATTATCTTGCAGATAAAATTGCCAATCTGAGAGTTTTTGAAGACGAAGAGCAAAAAATGAACCTTTCCCTGATGGATGTGGGGGGACAAGTCTTATCTATTTCGCAGTTTACTCTCTACGGAGATTGCAGAAAAGGAAGAAGACCAAATTTTATGGCAGCTGCTAAACCTGATCAAGCACAGCCTTTATATGATTACTTCAATGCAAAGCTTCGTGAAAAAGGAATTACAGTACAAACAGGTGAGTTTGGCGCAATGATGGATGTATCGTTCACAAATGTCGGTCCTGTTACCCTGATTCTCGAATCACAAGCGAATTAAGAAGACCGCCGGGCACTGTGCCTGGCGGTTTTTCTTTTTGTTTGGGAAAATATAAAATAATTGTTTTGTGGAAAAATGTGGGTGTGAAAAAGCGGCATTATAAATTAATTACTTAAAGACCATATCGATAGGTATTGGGGTGTTCTGCTTGTTAAGTTGATATTATTTAATCGCTATGCCCGGATAAAGTGGGTCAAAGCGAGTGTATGAAACAGAAAAAACATCTCCATCCAGAAAAAAGTGCGTCAAAGCGAGTGTATGGAGCAGAAAAAACGCCTCCATCCAGAAAAAAGTGCGTCAAAGCGGGTATATGAAACAGAAAAAACATCTCCATCCAGAAAAAAGTGCGTCAAAGCGGGTATATGAAACAGAAAAAACATCTCCATCCAGAAAAAAGTGCGTCAAAGCGGGTATATGAAACAGAAAAAACATCTCCATCCAGAAGAAAGTGCGTCAAAGCGAGTGTATGGAACAGAAAAACATCTCCATCCAGAAAAAAGTGCGTCAACATCCTTACCGTATAAGATCACAACCAAACCCGCATTAAAAAAACACTCAGGCCAGAGCCCGAGTGTTTTCGCATACTTATTTAAAATACTGTGCCAGTCCATAGTAAACCCCTTGTGCAACTCTTTCCTGATAAGTGCTTGAACGGACAGTCATTTCTTCGGTGCTGTTGCTGACATACCCCAGTTCCAGGAGAATGGCAGGCTGATTATTTTCACGGATAACATGATAATCTCCAAATTTCGTTCCGCGGTCTTTTAACTTTGTTTGTCTCATTAATTCAGAATGTACAGGTGATGCCAGCGGCTTATCTTTAGATCCGCTGTAATAATAAGTCGTCATTCCATTGACGCTCCTATTATCAATGCTGTCAAAATGGAAACTTATAAAAGCATCTGCATTTCTGTAGTGGGATGTGCTTACCCGTGAGCTTAAGCTGATGTAGCTGTCAGAGCTGCGCGTCAAATGCACGTCTGCCCCAGAAGCTTTCAGTTTATCAAAGACGAGTTTGGCAGTAGACATCGTCAAGTTCTTCTCAAGGGTTCCTCGGGTGCCGATTGCTCCGCCATCACGTCCGCCATGGCCAGGATCTAAAACAACGGTTTTATTTTTTAAGTATGAGGTAACATCTCCGCCAGGCCTTGTAACAGAACTTCCTTCACCTGATTGTGATACCACCCATCCTGCCACATATCCGGAGGTATTGCCGGAGAGCTGGATTTTAAACCAATCTCCTTCTTTGCTGATAACAGAAAATTGCTCACCTGCATTAGCACGTCTCAGAATACTTTGATTTGTAGCTGGACCTTTTCGAATATTAGTGCCATCTTGCAAAATACTGACTTTAGATTGACTTGGTTTTTCATTGCCAGTATTTCCTTGCCCGTTAACAATTGAAATAAAGGAACTGGAAACCCAGCCTTTTTTATTTCCAGAGTATTGAATATGATGCCAGCTGTTTTTAGATTCAAGAATCATGACTTCTGCATTTTTTAAGATGGAACCGACTACAGAGCCGTTTAAGCTGCCGACGCTGCGGACGTTAAGTGAGCTTGCTGTTACTTTTCCTTTTTTGGTGCTTCCCACAGGCGATTGAACGGAACCAGTGGAAATAAAATCACTATGTACCCAGCCCTTTTGGCCTTTAAATTGAATTTCGTGCCATTTATCCTGTGTCTTTGTGATTGAAACAGAAGCATTCTTTTTCAAGCTTCCAATGGTGTCGGCTGATGTTGAAGGCTTGTTGCGCACATTCAGTGAAGTGGCAATAACCTTGCCGCTCGTTGCACCGGATGAAGCAGGTGCTTTGGATTGTTCCTTCTTTAGAAAAATAACAAACTGACTGGAAACCCAGCCCCTTTTTCCTTTATAAGAGATCTCAACCCAATTTGAGTTTTGCTGGACAAATGATGCCGTTTGTCCCTTGTCAAATGTGCCTGTTACCTGAAAGCTTGTTCCAGGACCGCTGCGTATTCTCAAGTCTTCAGCAGTTGATTTGACCTTGTCCGAAGTGCTGCCTGAGCTTGTTTTGGGGGCTTCGGAAGATTGCTGAAGGGTTACTAGCCATGAGGCTACCCAGCCCTTGTTATTACCAGATAATTGAATTTGATACCAATCATTTTTCTGGTCTGTGATGCTGTATACAGCCCCTTTTTTTACACTGGCGATGACGGAATAGCTTAATCCAGGGCCGCTTCTGATGTTTAATCCGTCCGCTGCGATAACTGCTTTTTTTGTTTCAGCTGATGCAGGCTTTGGCATCATTTGAAGCTGGCTTATTATAAGCAGTGTGCAAATGATGGAAAAGAGTAATTTTCGAAACAATGACCGATCCTCCTTTTTCATAGATAACTTATAGTACATTCGCTTTTTATATCGGCTATCCCTTGTGACATTTGATATATTTTTTCAGGAAAAAGGAAATGCTAAAGGATAGACAGCTAAAAAGGAGCAATGACGATGAGGCACAGTGATAAAGGCGAGACAACTCATTATAACAATAATGATGTATTTGGAGTTAATTTTCATGAATTTGCGGAAAAAGAACAGAATTCTAATTTGTTTGAGCTTGCAAGTGAATATGGTTTAAGTTTGAGAGAAGTGAAGAAATTAAAAAAACAATTAAATCGCTCTTGACACAAAGCCTGAATCATTCGTATGATAGTATATAAATCTTAGCAAGAACTACATAATTTTGAACCATTGATGGAGAAGAGTAGTCAAGATGACACATGATAAGAGAGGAAAAGCCGTGGCTGAAAGCTTTTCGCATGATGACTTGATGAAGAGAACACTCCTTAGGTTTCCCTCTGAACGATACTGGCTGTATTTAATAGGAGGAGGACGTGACAGGCGTTAACTGTCTGAGTGGGAGCATTTTTTGCTTCAACTAGGGTGGCACCACGGGATCTAACTCTCGTCCCTACATTTTTATGTAGGGACGGGAGTTTTTTTATTTTCAAAAATTATGATGGTTAATGTAAATTGGAGGAGTAAAATATGTCATTTCAAATTCCGAGAGGCACACAGGATATCCTTCCTGGAGATGTTGAACGCTGGCAATATATTGAAAACACAGCACGTGAAATCTGCAGATTATATCAATATAAAGAAATCCGCACACCAATCTTTGAACACACTGAGCTTTTTCAAAGAGGAGTAGGTGAATCAACAGATATCGTTCAAAAAGAAATGTATACCTTCCAGGACCGCAAAGGAAGAAGCTTGACCCTTCGCCCTGAAGGAACGGCTTCAACGGTTCGTGCATTTGTTGAAAAGAAATTGTACGCTCAGCCGGCACAGCCGACAAAGCTTTACTATATCGGACCAATGTTCCGTTATGAGCGTCCGCAGACGGGACGCTTCCGCCAATTCGTTCAGTTTGGGGTTGAGGCGCTTGGAAGCAACAGTCCTGCAATCGATGCAGAAGTCATATCTCTTGCAATGGAACTTTATAGCGCTGTTGGATTGAAGAAGCTGAAGCTGATTATCAATAGTCTTGGCGATGCAGACAGCAGGAAAGCTCACAGGGAAGCATTAATTGCTCATTTTGAACCAAGAATCGGTGAATTTTGTTCGGATTGCCAGAAACGATTACAGCAAAATCCGCTTCGAATCCTGGATTGCAAAGTAGACCGGAATCATGAGCTTATGGGAACAGCCCCTTCGATCATGGATTACCTAAACGACGAGTCAAAAGCTTATTTCAATAAAGTTCAGCAATACTTAACGGATTTGAATATTGAGTTTACTGTAGATCCTAATCTAGTACGAGGATTAGATTACTACAATCACACGGCATTTGAGATCATGAGCGACGCAGAAGGATTTGGAGCGATCACAACACTTTGCGGCGGCGGAAGATACAACGGCCTTGTGGAAGACGTTGGCGGCCCTGAAACACCAGGGATCGGATTTGGTCTCAGCATCGAACGATTTCTTGCTGCCCTCGATGCAGAAAACGTGGAGCTTCCAATTGAACAATCGATCGATTGCTTCGTCGTAGCGCTTGGGGATAAAGCGAAAGACCGCTCTGTATCACTCGTATATGAACTCAGAAAAGCAGGATTGACTGCAGAAAAAGATTATGAGGACAAAAAAATGAAAGCTCAATTTAAGGCAGCGGATCGCTTTAAGGCTAAATTTGTTGCTGTATTGGGTGACGATGAGATTGAAAAGAACATCATATCTGTAAAAAACATGGAAACAGGCAGCCAAGTAGAAGTGGCATTAGATGAACTTACAGCCTATATAAAAGGATAGTCAAAAGGAGAGAGACAAACATGTTTGGACGAACATATTATTGCGGTGAAGTCACAGAAGCAGCAATTGGAGAAAAAGTAGTATTAAAAGGGTGGGTGCAAAAACGCCGCGATCTTGGCGGGCTCATTTTCATCGATCTAAGAGACAGAACAGGAATTGTTCAAGTTGTGATCAATCCTGAGGTTTCTGAGGATGCGCTCAAAATTGCAGAAAAAATCCGCAGCGAATATGTATTGGATATTGAAGGCACAGTAGTCGGACGTACAGAAGGAACAGTAAACCCTATTCTTGCGACTGGGAAAATCGAAGTGAAGGCAGAAAATGTAACAATTATCAATGCTGCCAAGAATCCGCCTTTCCTGATTGAAGATCGATCTGAAGAAGTTTCAGAAGATGTGCGTTTAAAATACCGTTATTTAGACTTAAGAAGACCCGCTTTGCTTGAAACATTCAAAATGCGGCACAATGTTTCAAAATCCATCCGCAATTTCCTTGATGAAAAAGGATTTTTAGATGTAGAAACACCTATTTTAACGAAAAGCACTCCGGAGGGAGCACGTGACTATTTGGTGCCGAGCCGTGTGCATGAAGGTGAATTCTATGCGCTTCCTCAATCTCCGCAAATTTTCAAACAGCTGCTTATGGTATCGGGTTTTGACCGTTATTACCAAATTGCACGCTGCTTTAGAGACGAGGATCTGCGTGCTGATCGTCAGCCTGAATTTACCCAGGTGGATATTGAAATGTCATTTATGAGCCAAGATGAGATCATGTCATTAATGGAAGAAATGATGACGCGCATTATGAAAGAAACAAAAGGTGTGG
The DNA here is from genome assembly GCF_030127205.1 of Metabacillus hrfriensis. Taxonomy (NCBI): domain Bacteria; kingdom Bacillati; phylum Bacillota; class Bacilli; order Caryophanales; family Bacillaceae; genus Metabacillus; species Metabacillus hrfriensis. The sequence continues at coordinate 3,701,823 of NZ_CP126116.1, read as the reverse complement.
ATTTAACTCTTCCTCTTCCACGCATGACCTTTGACGAAGCAATGAGCCGCTATGGTTCTGATAAGCCTGATACACGATTCGGACTAGAGCTCATCAATGTTTCCGAACTCGTGAAAGACAGCGGCTTTAAAGTGTTCAGCGGTGCTGTGCAAAACGGCGGAGAAGTAAAAGTGATTAACGTTAAAGGAGCAGCTGCTTCTTATTCAAGAAAAGATATTGATGCATTAACCGAGTTTGTTTCTCAATATGGTGCAAAAGGTCTTGCTTGGCTGAAAGTAGAGGAGCAGGAGCTAAAAGGCCCTATTTCTAAGTTTTTCCCTTCTGAAGAACAGTCAAGCTTAAAAACAGTGACTGAAGCAGAACCAGGCGACTTATTACTGTTTGTTGCAGACAAAAAGCAAGTAGTGGCGGATGCACTTGGTGCTTTACGTCTAAAACTTGGAAAAGAATTAGGGTTAATTGACGAAAGCAAATTCAATTTCCTTTGGGTAGTTGACTGGCCTCTAGTTGAATATGACGAAGAAGCGGGACGCTACTTTGCAGCGCATCATCCATTTACAATGCCTGCACGCGAGGATCTTGAGCTGTTTGAAACAAACCCAGGCGGAATGAAAGCTCAGGCCTATGACCTTGTTTTAAATGGATACGAGCTTGGCGGGGGATCCATTCGTATTTTCGAAAAAGAGATACAGCATAAAATGTTTAAGCTGCTTGGTTTCTCTGAGGAAGAAGCGGTGGAACAGTTTGGCTTCCTGTTAGAAGCTTTCGAATACGGCACCCCTCCACATGGCGGAATTGCTCTTGGACTTGACCGTGTAGTCATGCTTTTGGCAGGCAGAACGAACTTGCGGGATACGATTGCATTCCCTAAAACGGCGAGTGCAAGCGACCTTCTGACACATGCTCCAAGTGAGGTCAGCACAGCACAATTAACGGATCTTCATCTTGCATTAAACCTGAAAAAGAGTGAATAATACCCAGTGTGATTTACTTGAAAACTGCACCTTGTTGTGGTAATCTTTTTACAAGATAAAAAGAAGTCCTGATGTGTACGTCGTACACTTAGTTTTGATCCAACATTACTTGATCCGGGAGTTCACGTTTTCATCGTTATGTAAATGCCTCATCATACGATCAGAGGACTTGTCATACATGAAACAGGACACCCACCTGCTGTGAGCGGGTTCAAAACCAAGATAGCAGCGACGGCACAATTGGGACTACTTGACGAACGAGAATTCAGCCTGCATAAGCTTTCTGCTTATGCAGGTTTTTATATGAAGGAAATTCTGATTAAATAGGGAGCAGCACTTGTTTTTCATGAAAAGTATGATATATTCATTTTCAGGTAAAATACAGACATGAATTAACTAAATGGAGTTGAGAGTTTTGCTGAATCAATTTTCCCGCAATGAACTTGCGATAGGCAAAGAAGGCATTGAAATTTTGAAAAACAGCACAGTTGCAGTCCTTGGAATTGGCGGAGTAGGTTCTTTCTCTGCGGAAGCACTTGCTCGTTCAGGTGTAGGACGAATTTTGCTTGTAGATAAAGATGATGTGGATATCACAAATGTAAACCGCCAAATTCATGCACTCGTATCAACTGTAGGCAAGCCAAAAGCTGATTTGATGAGAGACCGCATTAAAGAGATTAACCCGGATTGCGATGTCATTGCACTGAAAATGTTTTACACGGAAGAAACATATGAGGAATTTTTCAGCTACGGCCTTGATTATGTTATTGATGCATCTGATACGATCTCATATAAAATCCATCTTATGAAAGAATGCTTAAATAGAGGCATTCCGATTATTTCAAGCATGGGTGCAGCGAATAAGACAGATCCGACAAGATTTCAAATTGCGGATATTTCCAAAACACATACAGATCCGATTGCCAAAGTGGTCAGGACCCGTCTTCGCAAAGAAGGAATCAGAAAAGGCATTCAGGTTGTTTTCTCTGATGAAAGCCCGATTGTCATCCGCGAAGATGTACGTATGAAGGTAGGCAATGATGCTGCGCAGATCCGCAAAGCGAAAATGCCGCCATCATCTAATGCGTGGGTACCTTCTGTAGCAGGTTTGATTATGGGCGGACATGTTATTATGGAGCTTTTAAAAGATATTAAAATTACACGTGTAAACGACTGAATAATAAAAAAGCGGCATGATTTCACATCATGCCGCTTTTCTTATTGTCAGCTCAACAATTCTAGTCACTTTGCCTGAACAAATTCCAGCATAAAGTTGAACCCGGACTTTTTGCTGGAATTTTCCTCTGTCTGCCGGGTTGAACAGGTATTTCTTCTTAACACATTGTCCAGCTCCATCACCCAGCTCCTCGGCCAGAACGTCTCAGCCTGAAAAGTCAAAACCGGACTTTCCAGTCTGAGCCTTATCTGTCTGTCGGAGCTAAACGGGTGATTCCGCTTTTCGTTATTGCTGCTTCATCAGCTTTTCATAAATTTGTGAAAGGGAAAGTTCGAATTTCCCTGTTTGTTTAGGGTCATAGTACTTTTTCTTTTTTAGTGAATTCGGCAAATATTGCTGCTTTACCCAGCCATTCTCGAAGTCATGGGGATATTGATAGTCAATGCCTCTCCCGAGCTTTTCTGCTCCCTTGTAATGTGCATCTTTCAGGTGTGCAGGAATTTCACCGCTTTTCCCGGAACGAATATCTGCTATCGCAGCATCCAGTGCTTTGTATGCGCTATTGGATTTTGGTGATAAACAAAGCTCAATAACTGCATTTGCAAGCGGGATTCGCGCTTCCGGCAATCCTAGTCTTTCGGTCGCTTCAATGGCGGCCAATGTTCTTGCTCCAGCCTGAGGACTTGCAAGACCTATGTCTTCATATGCGATAACTAACAGCCTGCGGTTGATGCTTATTAGATCTCCAGCTTCTATCAATCTGCCAAGATAATGAAGAGCTGCATTCACGTCAGAACCTCGTATTGATTTTTGAAACGCAGAAAGGACGTCATAGTGGGCATCGCCGTCTTTGTCATGGACAAAGCTCTTTTTTTGCAGACATTCTTCTGCTGTATCAAGTGTTACGTGTATTTCGCCATTTTCACCCGGATCTGTTGAGATGACCGCAAGCTCCAGAGCATTCAGAGCAGACCGGACGTCACCTGCACAGCTTGAAGCAAAGTGCATGAGAGCTTCCTTGGAAATTACGGTCCGGTATTTGCCAAGTCCTTTCTTTTCATCCTTTAAAGCTCTTTCAAGTGCTGTTTTTATATCATCAGCTTCAAGCGGCTTTAATTCAAAAATCTGGCATCTGCTTCTGATTGCAGGATTGATGGCATGATAGGGGTTGCTTGTTGTTGCTCCTATTAAAATGATTTTTCCATCCTCCAAATAAGGAAGAAGAAAATCCTGTTTTGCTTTATCCAGACGATGGACTTCATCAAGAATTAAAATGATCTTGCCGGACATTTTCGCTTCTTCTGCAACAATCTCCATATCTTTTTTATTATTCACAACCGCATTAAGCTTTCGGAAAGCTGTTTTTGTGCTTCCTGCAATCGCTGTTGCGATGGATGTTTTTCCTATTCCGGGAGGGCCGTACAAAATCATGGAGCTCAAATGTTTTGCTTTTACCATCCGCTCAATCATTTTTCCTTTGCCGACTAAATGTTCCTGCCCGATGATTTCATCAATATTTTCTGGTCTCATTCGAAATGCCAGAGGTTTCATGTTCTCCCTCCTTAGGGCAAAGCACTAATCTTATTTTAACTAAGCTTATCATGACTTTCCCGCTTAGTCATAAGAATTGATATATACCTTATAGTAAAACGATAAGTCAATTTGAATGCTCTGATGCAGGATAATATGCTATAATGGCATAGGTTCATTTATGAAATAGCAATTATTAACAGCGAAACAATAATTGTTTCAGATTTTTAAACGATGAAAGGCGGAGTGAAGAAAGATGGGCGCTTTCCGCAGTAAAAAGAATCAAGAGCTAGGTATTAGGTGGAGCATTTATTTCATAGGCCTGCTCATCATGTCTTTAGGCATCGTCCTTACAATAAAAGCAGAACTTGGCACATCTCCGTGGGATGTGCTTCATATAGGTTTATATTACCAGTTTGGTTTAACGATTGGATCTTGGGCAATTATTGTAGGAGGAACTATTCTTCTTTTGTCATCAATTTTCACAAAAAAGCTGCCTCAGGCAGGTGCGTTTGTCAATATGCTGACTGTAGGTTTGTTTATAGATTTATACTTGCTTTTGCCTTTTATACAGACCCCATCCGGCTATGCCGGAAAAGCACTGATGCTTTTGCTTGGAATTATTGTGATGGGATATGGAATTGGCTTGTATATTTCTGCAGGATGTGGTGCTGGTCCCCGGGATACTTTAATGCTAGCTTTGGTTGAAAAGACCGGCATAAAGGTGTCAAGGATACGCGGAGCCATTGAATTGATTGTTCTTTTTTTCGGCTGGATCCTCGGCGGTCCGGTCTTTATCGGAACAATCGTCTGCACACTATCTATTGGGTACATCATTGGATTTACCCTTCCTCAATGTCAGAAGACAACGAATGCAATGCTTGAAAAGACAGTCAGAAAAGAACCGCATGTTCACCAAGTTAGCTAGAATTATAGGGGTGTAAATATGAAAATTTCAACTAAAGGCCGTTATGGTCTTACAATTATGATAGAGCTTGCAAAGAAACACGGGGAAGGGCCAACCTCCTTAAAAAGCATCGCTCAGACGCATGATTTATCTGAACACTATTTAGAGCAATTAATTGCACCGCTCCGTAATGCCGGTTTAGTCAAGAGTATTCGCGGAGCATACGGGGGATATGTTCTCGGAAATGAACCTGATGCCATTACTGCAGGTGATATTATCAGAGTTCTTGAAGGACCGATCAGCCCTGTAGAAGTACTTGAAGATGAAGAGCCTGCTAAGCGCCATTTATGGATTCGCATACGCGATGCAGTGAAAGATGTACTGGATAATACAACTCTTGAAGATTTAGCGAACTACACAGATGGCGAGCAGGAATCTTATATGTTTTATATTTAAAAAGGAGGGTGTAAAATGGAGCGAATTTATTTGGACCATGCCGCTACATCCCCCATGCATCCGGAAGTGATTAACCAAATGCTTCCTCACATGCAGGATGTATTCGGAAATCCCTCAAGTATTCATTCGTTCGGTAGAGAAAGCAGAAGACTGCTGGATGAGGCGAGAGCGGTTATTTCCAGGAGTCTTCATGCAAAACCGAAGGAAATTATTTTTACGAGCGGAGGAACTGAGGCTGATAATTTAGCCATAATCGGCTCTGCACATGCAAATCAGCATAAAGGCAGGCATATCATTACGACGCAGATTGAGCATCATGCTGTTTTAAATACATGCAAGCATCTGGAGAAACAGGGATTTCAGGTCACCTATTTGCCGGTTGATCAAAATGGAGCTGTTTCAATTAAAGATCTGAAAAGAGAATTAACGTCTGAAACAATATTGGTCACAATCATGTACGGGAACAATGAAACTGGTTCGATTCAGCCGATTGAGGAGATCGGCAAGGCTCTGAAGGATCATCAGGCTCTCTTCCATACAGATGCTGTACAGGCATTCGGAATACTCGATTTGAATGTTAAAGAGAGCTATATAGATATGCTCTCTGCTTCTGGCCACAAGATTAATGGACCAAAAGGAACCGGTTTTCTATATGTTAAAGAAGGAATCTCGCTTAAACAGCATTCACACGGCGGAGAACAAGAGCTGAAACGGCGTGCAGGAACGGAAAATGTACCCGGCATTGCCGGGCTGAAATCCGCAGTCCAGCTTGCACTTGAAACCAGAGAGCAAAAAACTGTACTTTACAAAGGGTTTAAAGATAAAATAATTGATATTTTAAAGACTGAAGATGTTTCCTTTGAAATTAATGGAGAAATGGAAAGCAGCCTTCCGCATGTTTTGAATCTTTATTTTCCTGGTACAAATGTGGAGTCAATGCTTGTGAACATGGATATAGCAGGGATTGCTGTATCGAGCGGATCAGCATGCACGGCAGGGTCAATTGAGCCTTCACATGTTCTGACTGCCATGTACGGAAAGGGTGCTGAACGGACAAAAGCTTCCATTCGCTTTAGTTTTGGTCTTGGAAATACGATGGATCAAGTTGAGAAAACGGCTTTGGAAACCGCACGAATTGTAAAACGTTTAACAGCTTAGATAGATGGACACTGGAGGTGGAAAAGATGCAAAAAGCACCTAAAGACACACGCGTTGTTGTTGGAATGTCAGGAGGGGTAGATTCCTCTGTTGCGGCACTACTTTTAAAACAGCAGGGCTATGATGTGATCGGCATCTTTATGAAAAACTGGGATGATACGGATGAGAACGGAGTCTGTACAGCTACTGAAGACTATGATGATGTGATTCAGGTCTGCAATCAAATCGGAATCCCCTATTATGCAGTAAACTTTGAAAAACAATATTGGGACAAAGTGTTCACTTATTTTTTAGATGAATATAAAGCAGGGAGAACCCCGAATCCTGATGTAATGTGCAATAAAGAAATTAAATTTAAAGCATTTTTAGAGCATGCAATATCTCTTGGCGCAGATTACCTGGCTACAGGGCACTATGCACAAGTTGAGTACCGTGACGGAGAATACAAAATGCTCAGAGGCGCTGATGAAAATAAAGATCAAACGTATTTCCTAAATCAGCTGACCCAAGAACAATTATCAAAAGTCATGTTCCCAATCGGAAATATTCCGAAGTCAAAAGTACGCGAGATTGCAAAAGAAGCAAATCTTGCGACCGCAGCGAAAAAAGACAGTACAGGCATATGCTTTATCGGAGAACGGAATTTCAAGGAATTTTTAAGCGGCTATCTTCCTGCACAGCCTGGTTTAATGCAGACTCTATCAGGAGAAGTAAAAGGCAAGCACGACGGCCTGATGTATTACACCATCGGACAGCGTCATGGACTGGGCATTGGCGGCAGCGGCGATCCTTGGTTTGTGGTAGGGAAGGACCTTGAAAAGAATGTGTTATACGTGGATCAGGGCTTTGACAATGATCTGCTCTATTCGGATTCGATTACAGCTACAAACATCAGCTGGGTTTCGGACAAACTCCCTGAAGGAGAAGTTGTCTGTACGGCAAAATTCAGATATCGTCAGGAAGATCATGCAATCACAGTGAAAATGGTGGATGAAACGACTGCCCAAGTGATTTTTGACAAACCGATCCGCGCCATTACACCTGGACAGGCTGTTGTTTTCTACAAAGATGACGAATGTCTTGGCGGCGGAACTATCGATGAAGTATTTAAAAAGAACGATAAAATCTGGTATGTTGGTTAAAGATGCAGCCTTTGTTAAAACCTCAACGTCGGTTGAGGTTTTTTCTTTAAATATTTGTTACCGGGAGTGTTACTAATTATGAGTGATAAAAGTACATTAGGAATAGAAGCCATGCAAAAAGGCGATTTTGAAAAAGCGGCAGGATATTTTTCAGAGGCTATTGAAGAAAATCCAAAGGATGCTGTTTGCTATGTGAATTTCGGAAATTTATTGGCAGCAGTAGGAGAATTTGAAAAAGCCATTACGTTTTTTGAAAAATCGCTGGAACTTGATGCAAACACGACAACTGCCTACTACGGAGCAGGAAATGTGTATTACAATAGCGAGCAATTTCAATCAGCCCAAAAAATGTTTTTAAAAGCGGTTCAAAAAGGGATGGATCATTCAGATGTCTTTTTCATGCTTGGAATGAGCTATGTTCAAATGGAACAGCCGCTGCCTGCCCTTCCATATCTGCAAAGAGCTGTAGAATTAAATGAAGAGGACACGGAAGCGCGCTTTCAATATGGATTATGTTTAGCTCAGCAGGAATCGCTGAATGAAGCCATTCGCCAATTTCAAATTGTAGTGGAGCAGGACCCAAATCATGCGGACGCATACTATAATTTAGGTGTAGGCTACGCATTTAAAGAGGATGCAAAAAAAGCGATGGACATGCTGGATCAAGCTTTGAGCATTCAGCCGGACCATGATATGGCGGCTAATTTGAAGCAGCTGATGCAAACGCTGTAAGAATCAGGCAATAAAGGGGAGGAGATCTTGTGCAGCAAAAGGCGGACCTGTTTCAAGAGCAGGAACGGTTTTTAAAAGGAAAGATCATCACGGTTATTTATCAGAATGACCAAAACCATTATACCGTCTTAAAGACGGAGGTTCTTGAAACGAGCGAAAATTATGATCAAAAAGAAATAACCGTGACAGGCTATTTTCCTCTTCTGCATGAAGATGAAACATATACATTCTTTGGGATGCTGACACAGCATCCCAAATTTGGCCAGCAATTTCAGGCTGAGCATTACCGGAAAGAAATTCCCAAAACGCGCGACGGTGTAATACAATACCTTTCAAGCGACCTGTTTAAAGGGATAGGCAGGAAAACAGCTGAAGCGATAGTGGATGTACTTGGAGAAGGCGCAATTTCGAAAATGATGGAAGATCCTTCTGTGCTTGATAAAGTGCCGAAGCTCGGCAAAGACAAAGCAAAACAGCTGCTTGATCAGCTGAAGGAGCATCAGGGTCTAGAGCAGGCCATGATTAGTTTAAATCAGCTTGGCTTCGGCCCTCAGCTTTCTATGAAAATTTACCAGGCCTATCAGGAAAGAACGATCCAAGTGATCCAGGAAAATCCTTTTCAGCTAGTTAAAGATATCGAGGGAATTGGCTTCGTGCGCGCTGATGAGCTTGGAGGACAAATGGGCCTCGGCGGAAACCATCCTGAGAGGATTAAAGCGGCTTGCTTTTATACAATTGAACATCTTTGCCTGCAAGAAGGCCATACATATGTTTCACTGGAGCAGTTAATTATAAAATCAATGGAATTGCTGAATTCATCGAAGAGTTCAGGAATCATTGAAACAGATATCTCAGAGCAAGTGATCAAACTTGCAGAAGATAAAGGAATTATTATTGAAGAAGACAGAGCTTATCTGCCGTCTCTGTTTTTTGCTGAACAGGGACTTGTGAAAAGTATCCAGCGTGTCCTTTTGCAGACAGAATATGAGAGCATTTTTCCTGAATCAGAGTTTTTGCTTTCACTCGGGAAACTGGAAGAGAGAATGAAAGTGCAGTACGCCCCGACTCAAAAAGAAGCCATCCAAACGGCTCTGATGTCTCCTATGCTTCTGCTTACGGGAGGACCTGGTACAGGCAAGACGACCGTTATAAAAGGGATTGTTGAGCTTTACGCAGATCTGCATGGCTGTTCGCTTGAGCAAAAAGACTATAAAAAAGAAGAGCCTTTTCCAATCTCATTAGTTGCTCCGACAGGACGGGCAGCAAAAAGAATGACAGAAGCAACAGGCCTGCCGGCTGTAACGATTCACCGGCTGTTAAAGTGGAACGGTGCAGAAGGATTTGATCACGGTGAGGATAACCCGATCGGTGCAAAACTGCTGATTGTTGATGAAATGTCGATGGTGGACACTTGGATTGCAAATCAGCTGTTTAAAGCTCTGCCTGAACATATTCAGGTCATAATGGTTGGAGATGAAGATCAGCTGCCCTCTGTAGGACCTGGTCAAGTACTGCGTGATTTGCTTGAGTCTGAGGCAGTTCCCGTCGTAAGACTGACGGATATTTATAGACAGGCAGAGGGTTCATCCATAATAGAGCTTGCACATGATATTAAAAAAGGAAGGCTGCCTGATAATCTGGCTGCACCTACAAAAGACAGATCCTTTATTCGGTGCAGCGGTGCACAGGTAAAAGAAGTGGTTGAGAAAGTCATATCAAACGCCATCAAAAAAGGATATACAGCCCGAGATGTTCAGGTGCTTGCTCCCATGTACCGCGGGCCTGCTGGCATAGATCAGCTTAATATTATGCTGCAGCAGCTGTTTAATCCTAAAGCTGAAAACAAAAGAGAAATGAAGTTCGGCGAGACTGTATACAGATCGGGTGACAAAGTTCTTCAGCTCGTTAATCAGCCTGAGAGCAATGTTTATAATGGCGATATTGGCGAGATTGTGTCCATTTTTTATGCAAAGGAAAACACTGAAAAAGAAGATATGATTGTCATCTCTTTTGATGGCAATGAGGTCACATATACAAAATCAGATTTCAATCAATTTACGCATGCTTTTTGCTGCTCGATCCACAAATCTCAGGGCAGCGAATTTCCGATTGTTGTTGTGCCTGTCGTCAAAAGCTATTACAGAATGCTTAGAAGAAACTTAATTTATACGGCCATTACAAGAAGCAAGCAGTTTTTAATCCTTTGCGGGGAACAAGATGCCCTTTTGCGAGGTATTGAAAACAGAGATCATTTAAGCCGGCAGACCTCTTTAAAAATGAAGCTTTCAGAAAAACAGCATATGATTGAAGAGCTTACAGAGGAGCTTCCTTTTGATCTTGCTGATGCCATGATCGGAATGGAAGGCATTACCCCGTATGACTTTATGGAAGACAACAAAATCTAAGAATGTTCGGAAAGGGGGAGTTTCTCCTGCGGACATTTACAGAGCTCAGAGGAATGCCGGTAGTTGATGTTGAAGACGGATCAATTGCTGGGTTTGTATCTGATGCTTGTTTTGATGCAAATGGCTCTTTTATAGGGCTGTTAATAAATGAAAAAGGGATATTCAGAAAAGGGCGCATCGTTCCGGCAGAGACGATTTGTACAATTGGCAAGGACGGGATTATGGTTAACGGCAGAAGCAGCCTGAAATCGATGTCTGAATTTAGAGAGGCTTATTTCCTGCAATCACACCGGAGGATCCAGTACAAAGCGGTCTATTCTACAGAAGGCGAGAAGCTTGGGCTCCTTGCTGATGTATACTTTTCTGAACAAGTGGGCACCATTGTAGCATATGAACTGACGGACGGATTCTTTGCAGATATGATGGAGGGAAAACGAAAGCTTGATCCTCCTGGGTCTTTAACCATTAGCAAAGATGCAATCGTCATGGATTTTATTCATTAGCGAGGTGCACCGCATTGTTAAAATGCCCGAATTGTAAAAGTAAGGATATTGGGAAGATTGGCGTGAATCAGTATTATTGCTGGGGCTGCTTTATTGAGCTGTCCATATCCAAGGGCCAAATCTTTACCCATCAAGTGGAAGAGGACGGTTCTTTAAGTTCTCTAGATGATCTTTTTACAGATGATGATCGGACAATCAGCATGTAGACATAATGAAGGGGGAACCAGCGATGAACCGCAAAATGTCCTCAATGCTTTCAGATCTGATTGGACGCATTCCGATGTCCAAACGTTCCATGAAAAAAATGCGAAAACGAATGATGAAAAGGTTTTAATGCCCTGTCCCCTGCTGTGAATAAAGCAGGGGATTTTTCATTGTTAAAAATAAAATAGGCGTTTAGCGGCCCTTATCAATTCGCATTGTCCTGGAAAAAGAACGTACAAGGCAGGTGAATGCAGCAAAAAAATCGTCTTCATCCATGAAAAAAGTGCATGATTGAATATCAACATAACTAGTAAATTCTCCATCCCCTACATTAAGGAATTTTTTGAATAGGTCTTTTATTTTTCATCTTGCCGCACGAACCAACGCCGAAAAAGTCAAACCTGGACTTTTCCGCCGGTTTCTTATCTTCCTCAGGAGCAGAACTAGGCGATTTCGATATTAAAATTTCAATGCATATTTCGCCCTCTCCTCCCCAAACTAAAGATGAGGAGTGATGCATTTTGAAGGAACGCTATTTTAAATGGCTGATGCGAATCGGTATTTTTCTTTTATGTTTGTTATCTGTTTATCTATTTTTGAAGCTCCGTGTCCTTTGGGATCCTTTTTTTATTATCATCAAAGCTATCCTTCTTCCATTTTTGATCGCCGGGTTTATTACCTATTTGCTGCACCCGGTTATTGAGAAACTGCATTCCACCGGAGTTCCGCGCACACTCTCGATCTTAATTATTTACACTCTTTTCTTTGGCGGGATCGGATATGGCTTTTACAAGGGGATTCCAGTCATGATTCAACAGCTTAAGGATCTTTCTGAAAGCTTTCCGGTATTTGAGAAAAAATATCAGGGTTGGCTGTCCACGATCCATAATCAGACTGACCGGTTTCCTGAAGAGGTTCACGCTAGAATTGAATCTGCTTTTCAAAATATAGAAGCCTGGTTTTCCTATTGGATTGACAGAATCTTAAATAGCATAGGAAGGGTTTTCGATTACGTATTAATTATCGCTCTCATTCCTTTTCTGGTATTCTATATGCTGAAGGATTATGAGCAAATTAAAAAAGCAGCATGGTATTTAACTCCCAAGCGATGGAGACCTGAGGCAGTCATTTTTGTCCGGGATGTCGATCAGTCATTGGGAAGTTACATAAGAGGGCAGCTTCTTGTTTGTTTCATAATTGGTTTTCTGGCATTTATATCACTTTGGTTTTTCGATATTAAATATCCTTTAGTCATTGGCATTTTAATTGGAGTAACGAATGTCATTCCATACTTCGGACCGATTATTGGAGCCGTTCCGGCTGTCATTATTGCAGCATCCATGTCTCTTGATACTGTCCTGATTGTGATCATTATTATCTTTTCCCTGCAATTTATCGAGGGGAATATCCTTGGTCCTTTAATCGTTGGAAGAAGTCTTCACATGCATCCCATTGTCATTATGCTGGCCCTTCTGGCAGGAGGAGAAATTGCAGGGATTATCGGGATGATTTTAGCAGTTCCTGTATTAGCTGTTTTAAAAGTGACTTTGATGCATCTCGTACAATTGAGAAGACAGCATTGACATCGTCATATCCTATGAACTATAATTCTGCGTATACACTGCATATATTTTATAAAATCGATGAAGGAACGAGTACGTTTCAGACCATCTGAAAAGAGAGGAATTTCCAAGGCTGAGAGGAATTCCGGGATGAAGGGAAACAGAAGGCTATTCCAGAGTGCAGGAAAACCCTGCCGTCTTAACCCCGTTACGGTTGAATGAAGCTGATGGACATTAAGTCCATAATCAGGGTGGTACCGCGAGCAATCTCTCGTCCCTGTGAAAATCTCAATGATTTTCACAGGGACGGGAGTTTTTTATTTTGTTAAAAGGCTTTTTTAAGAAAGGTGTATGCAAGATACAGCTATCTTTTTGTAAACAGCCGCAATAAAGGAGGAAAAAAGATGAAAAACCTAACTTCAGCACAAGTTCGTCAAATGTTTTTAGATTTCTTCAAGGAAAAAGGCCATGCAGTGGAACCAAGTGCTTCTCTGGTTCCTCATGAAGATCCGTCCCTGCTTTGGATCAACAGCGGCGTTGCGACATTGAAAAAATATTTCGATGGCCGTGTCATCCCGGCAAATCCAAGAATTTGCAATGCACAAAAATCAATCCGGACAAATGATATTGAAAATGTCGGCAAAACAGCCCGTCATCATACATTTTTTGAGATGCTTGGAAACTTTTCAATCGGTGATTATTTTAAAGTAGAAGCAATCGATTGGGCATGGGAATTCTTAACGAGTAAAGAGTGGATTGGCTTTGATCCAGAAAAACTGTCCGTTACCATTCATCCGGAAGATGATGAAGCTTTCTTAATCTGGAAAGATAAAATTGGTGTGCCTGAAGAGCGGATTATCCGTCTGGAAGGAAACTTCTGGGATATCGGCGAGGGACCAAGCGGACCGAATACAGAAATTTTCTATGACCGCGGCGAAGTTTATGGAAACGACCCTAAAGACCCTGAGTTATACCCAGGCGGAGAAAATGAGCGATACCTGGAAGTATGGAACCTCGTATTCTCAGAGTTCAATCATAATTCAGACGGTACATACACCCCGCTGCCAAAGAAAAACATTGATACAGGAATGGGACTTGAGCGGATGGTATCTGTCATTCAGGATGTTCCGACCAACTTCGATACAGATTTGTTTATGCCGATCATCGAATCAACTGAAACGATTTCAGGCGAGAAATACGGCACTGATCATGAAAAAGATGAAGCCTTCAAGGTTGTAGCTGATCATATTCGCACGGTTACATTTGCTGTTGGAGATGGTGCCCTTCCATCAAACGAAGGACGCGGATACGTGTTGCGCCGTCTATTGCGCAGAGCAGTAAGATATGCAAAGAAACTCAATATCAACCGCCCGTTTATGTATGAGCTTGTACCGGTTGTAGGGGAAATTATGGTTGACTTCTACCCTGAAGTAAAAGCAAAAACAGAGTTTATTCAAAAAGTCATAAAAAATGAAGAAGAGCGCTTCCACGAAACCTTAAATGACGGATTGTCCATTTTGGCTGAAGTTGTAAACATGCAAAAAGCCAAAGGAAGCAGCATCATTCCTGGAACGGACGTTTTCCGTCTTTATGATACATACGGATTCCCTGTTGAACTTACAGAAGAGTATGCACAGGAAGAGCAAATGGAAATCGACCATGAAGGCTTCAAAAAAGAGATGGAGGGCCAGCGGGAGCGTGCACGTGCTGCTAGGCAGGATGTTGATTCTATGCAGGTGCAGGGCGGAGTACTTGGCGAAATTAAAGCCGGCAGCACGTTCGTCGGATACACTCACCTTACAGCGAAAGCTTCAGTGTCTGTTCTTCTGAAAGACGGGGAGCTGACAGACAATGCAATTGCTGGAGATGAAGTGCAGCTTATTTTAAATGAAACTCCTTTTTATGCTGAGAGCGGCGGTCAAATTGCGGATGAAGGCACAATTGAAAATGATGCAGTGAAATTGCAAGTAAAGCATGTACAAAAGGCTCCAAATGGACAAAACCTTCACACGGCAGTTGTGATCAGCGGCACAGTGAAAACAAATGATGAAGTAACTGCAGCTGTTAATGAAACAACTAGAAGTGCGGTCATTAAAAACCATACTGCGACACATCTCTTGCATCAGGCTCTTAAAGATGTTCTTGGTGGACATGTCAATCAGGCAGGGTCACTTGTAACATCTGAAAGACTCCGATTCGACTTTTCACATTTTGGTCAAGTGCAGCCAGAAGAGCTTGAACAGATTGAGCAAATTGTAAACGAGCAAATCTGGAAGAGCATCGGAGTCAATATCGAGCTTAAACCAATTGCTGAAGCGAAGGAAATGGGAGCTATGGCTCTTTTCGGCGAAAAATACGGAGATATTGTCAGAGTTGTTCAAGTAGGAGATTACAGCCTTGAACTGTGCGGAGGCTGCCATGTTGACAATACCGCTTCAATCGGCCTGTTTAAGATTGTAGCTGAAACAGGAATCGGTGCAGGCACACGCAGAATTGAAGCAGTTACCGGACAAGGCGCTTATCAGCTGATAAAAGACCAGCTATCCATTCTATCTGAGGTTTCATCAAAACTGAAATCAAATCCTAAAGATGCAGCAAGCCGTGTAGAAGCGCTACTCAGTGATGTTCGCTCTCTTCAAAGGGAAAATGAATCATTAACAGCTAAATTGGGTAATGTAGAAGCTGGAAGCTTATTGGGCAGCGCTGTACAAATTGATGGTGTAACCCTTCTTTCAAGCAAAGTAAATGCAAAAGACATGAATAGTCTGAGAACAATGGTCGATGAATTAAAGCAAAAATTAGGATCAGCCATTGTCATTCTTGGAGCAGCTCATGACGAAAAAGTAAGTCTTGCAGCAGGAATTACAAGCGATTTAGTCGAAAAGGGTTATCACTCAGGGAAATTAATTAAAGAGGTAGCTGTAAGATGCGGAGGAAGCGGAGGCGGCCGTCCTGATATGGCACAGGCTGGCGGCAAGGATCCTGAAAAACTTGAAGAAGCTTTGAAGTATGCATTAGAATGGGTTAAAACTATCTAATATAAGGATCAATGAATTTGTTGCTTTCTGGCGGAATTTCTCTAAAGATTTCACCAGAAAGTGAAATTCGTTTTATAATTTCAATAGTTAGTGTAGAATGGTAGTATGAATGGACAAGCAGATTCCACAGGTGAATCTGGGAAAGAGGTGCGAGTGATGAGTTCCTTTGATAAAACGATGAAGTTTAACTTTTCTGAGGAAGCAGTGGAAACAAATGTGAATGAAGTTCTGTTCACTGTATACGATGCTTTGAAAGAAAAAGGCTATAATCCGATTAACCAAATCGTTGGATACCTGCTCTCTGGAGATCCTGCATATATCCCCCGTCATCGCGATGCAAGAAATTTAATCCGCAAGCTTGAACGGGATGAACTCATTGAGGAATTGGTAAAATCGTACTTACACCATCATAGAGAGGATTAATATGCGAATTATTGGTTTGGATTTTGGCTCCAAAACCCTTGGAGTTGCTGTCAGCGATGAATTTGGCTGGACAGCACAGGGGCTTGAGACGATTAAAATTGATGAAGCCGGCGGTAACTTCGGGCTGGAGCGTCTCACGCAGATTGTGAATGAGCATCAAGCAGAAAAAATCGTTCTCGGATTCCCAAAGAACATGAATGGAACGGTTGGACCAAGAGGTGAAGCAAGCCAGTCATTTGCTTTAAAGCTTGAGAAAAAATTTGGGATTCCGGTTATACTATGGGATGAAAGATTGTCTACCATGGCGGCTGAACGAGTATTGATTTCAGCAGATGTCAGCAGAAAGAAAAGAAAAAAAGTAATTGATAAAATGGCTGCAGTGATGATTTTGCAAGGATACCTGGATAGCCTGAATTAAACTGACAGCAAACTATAGATGAGGTGACTGCAATGGAACACGGAGAAAAACAAATTACAGTAGTAGACGAAAATGGAAATGAACAGCTTTGTGAAATTCTTTTCACATTTGCATCTGAAGAATTTGGAAAATCATATGTGCTTTACTACCCTCTTGGCGAGCAGGATGATGAAGAGGAAATTGAAATTCATGCATCAAGCTTCGAACCGACAGCAGACGGGATAGACGGAGAATTAGCACCGATTGAAACAGAAGAAGAGTGGGATCTTGTAGAAGAGATGCTGAATACATTCCTTGATAACGAAGAGGAAGAAAAGTAAGAAACCGTCTTATGACGGTTTTTTTTTTGCCTGAATAAGAAAATGTCAATCATCCGGAGATAATAGTTCTATGGTAGGATTGCCAAACATAGATCGATAATGTGAATTTTCTTTCTTAAAGTGACCTTTCCTTAAAAATATGCTGGAATTTGGCGAAAAAACAATGATTATGTAGTATAATCATTTTGATGAAAGGGGGACACATTTTATAATGTCAGAAGCTGATTCGAACAAACATTCCATCCAAAATAAACTCCTTGAAAAACAGCAGGAAGCTAAAGTCATCCGAAAAATCGTCCTTGTGATTTTTGTTGTTATAGTCATTTTAATGACAGGATTAATCGGTGGCGGCTATTTATATATAAAGTCTGCGCTGCAGCCTGTAGATGAAAAGGACAAAAATGCAATTAATGTAAACATTCCAATAGGATCATCCGTTTCCACAATTGCAGCAATTTTAGAAGAAAAGAAAATCATTAAGGATAAAAGAGTATTTAAATATTATGTGAAATTTAAAAATGAGTCAGGTTTTCAGGCGGGAAACTACAAATTAACACCCTCAATGGAAATCGAAGATATTGTGGCAAGTCTTAAATCCGGTAAAGTGATTACGGATGTTGTATTCCAAATTTCAGTTCCCGAGGGAATCCAAATAAGGGACATTGCTAAATCGATAGCCAAACATTCAGGGTTTACCGAAAAAGAAGTTCTCAGCAGGATGAATAATAAAGAGTTCATAGCTATGATGCAAAAGAAATATCCGGAAACCATAACGAAAGATATATATGGACAGCATATTAAATATCCTCTTGAAGGCTATTTTTATCCTGCGACATATCCTTTTTATGAAAAAAAGCCTTCCCTTGATTTTATTTTAGAAGAGATGATTAAAAAGACGCATACTGTTGTATTCCCTTATCTTCCTCAGCTTGAAGAGAAGAAATTATCGGTCCATCAATTTCTTACAATGGCATCTCTGATTGAAGAAGAAGCTACACAATCAGTTGACCGGAATAAAATATCAAGTGTATTTTACAACCGGATTGAAAAGGAAATGCCCCTTCAGACAGATCCTACTGTGCTGTATGCACTTGGGGAGCATAAGGACAGAGTGTATTATAAAGATCTTGAAGTGAAATCACCATATAATACGTATAAGGTGAAAGGACTGCCTCCCGGACCAATTGCAAATCCCGGAGATCAATCCATGAAAGCGGCATTGGAGCCTGAAAAAACAGATTTTCTTTATTTCCTGGCAACAAAAAAAGGTGAAGTCATTTTCACAAAAACACTTGAAGAGCACAACAAAGCTAAAGCAGAGCATATTACCAATAAATAAAGAACAGAGGGGAACGTGAAAATATTCGCATTCCCTTTTCTGTTGTGGTAAAATATATCGAGTTGTGTAGAGAAAGATAAACAAAATAACAAATAATGACAAGAGTTCTCCGAAAGAACTCTTATTTTCATGACTTAAGACACACTTTAACGGTGAATACGCACCGTTTGAAGGAGAAGACAATGGAAAATGACACGATTTTATCATATATAGAGAGCCTTCTTCCTGATCAAGACGAAGCAGTCAGACAGATGGAGCAATACGCGCTTGAACACGCCGTTCCCATTATGGAAAAGACAGGAATAGAAGTTCTCATTAGTCTGCTTGTGCTGAAACAGCCAAAAAAGATTTTAGAAATCGGCACCGCAATCGGCTATTCTGCGATACGGATGTGCAAAGCGCTCCCTGAAACAGAAATCGTAACGGCTGAAAGAAATGCAGAGCGATTTAAGCAGGCAGCCATAAATATTGAAGCAAATGCGTTAGCAGACCGAATTACGGTTCTGCAGGGAGATGCATTGGAGCTTAAAGAACAAATAGAAGAAAAAGGTCCTTATGACGTGATTTTTATTGATGCAGCAAAGGGTCAGTATATGCGGTTCTTTGAAATGTACGAACCAATGCTTTCAGATAACGGCTGCATAATTACAGACAACGTTTTATTCAAAGGATTAGTTGCATCTGAAGAAGAAGATATGTCCTTTCATCGGAGACTGCGCGCGCTTTTAAGAAAAATAAGGACATACAATGAATGGCTGATGTCAAACAAAGCCTATCACACAGCGATTTTCCCGGTTGGTGATGGAATGGCTGTAAGTATAAAACGAGGTGAAAAAGATGAATAAACCAGAATTAATTGTTACACCGACAAAAGTTGAAGATATTCTCCCTCTTGCTGAAGCAGGAGCTACTGCGGTAGTTATTGGAGAACAGCGTTACGGCCTCCGTCTTGCAGGAGAATTTAACCGAGATCAAATGAAAGAAGCTACAGCTCTTGCTCATACAAAAAACATTAAAGTATATGCTGCAATGAATGCTATTTTTCATAATGAGAAAATTGAAGAATTGTATGATTACCTTCGGTTCTTAAGCGAGATTAAAGTCGATGCGGTCGTCTTTGGTGATCCGGCTGTTTTAATGACTGCAAGAGAAGCAGCTCCTGAAATGAAGCTTCATTGGAATACAGAAACGACAGCAACCAACTGGTATACGTGCAATTACTGGGGCAGAAAAGGCGCTAAACGCGCTGTTTTAGCACGGGAATTAAGCATGGAATCGATTATTGAAACAAAAGAAAATGCAGAAGTGGAGATTGAAGTGCAGGTTCATGGCATGACATGCATGTTCCAATCAAAACGCTCCCTGATCGGAAACTACTATGAATACCAAGGAAAAGCTATGAAAATTGAGAGCATCCAAGATGAAAAAACGATGTTCCTCCATGATAAAGAGCGCAGCAATAAGTACCCGATTTATGAAGATGCAAACGGCACCCACATCATGAGTCCAAACGATATGTGCATTATTGATGAGCTTTCAGATATGATTGATGGCGGAATTGACTCGTTTAAAATCGATGGTGTCCTGCAGACATCTGAGTATTTGATTGAGGTTACAAAAAAATACCGCCAAGCTATTGATTTATGTATTGAGGACCGTGAACAGTATGAAGATGTAAAAGATCAGCTGCTTGCGGACATAGAAAAAATTCAGCCTGAGAACCGGCCTTTAGATACAGGGTTTTTCTTTAAGGAAACAGTTTACTGAAAAATAAGAAATGAAGGAGGAAATAGGATGGTAACTGTTAAAGATAACATCTCACAAATTATTGACGGCAAACGCGTCATTACGAAAAAACCTGAATTGCTGGCCCCAGCCGGAAATTTAGAAAAGCTTAAAATTGCCGTTCATTACGGGGCTGACGCTGTTTTTATCGGCGGAAAAGAATTTGGCCTGCGCTCAAATGCAGACAACTTTTCACAAGAAGAAATGGCTGAAGGTGTTCAATTTGCAAACAAGTATGGCGCAAGAATTTATGTAACGACAAACATTTTTGCACATAATGAAAACATGGACGGTCTTGAAGAATATTTAATGGGTCTGCAGGATGCAGGAGTAGCAGGCATCATTGTAGCCGATCCGATGATTATTGAGACATGCCGCAAAGTAGCGCCAAAGCTTGAGGTTCACCTAAGCACCCAGCAATCTCTTTCAAACTGGAAAGCTGTTCAGTTCTGGAAAGAGGAAGGTCTCGAGCGCGTGGTGCTTGCCCGCGAAACGAGCGCTGAAGAAATTAAAGAAATGAAAGAAAAAGTGGATATCGAAATTGAAACGTTCATCCATGGTGCAATGTGCATTGCCTATTCCGGACGCTGTGTACTCAGCAACCATATGACTGCAAGGGATTCAAACCGCGGAGGCTGCTGTCAGTCATGCCGCTGGGATTATGATCTTTATAAACTTGCTGATAACGGTGAAGAAGCTTTGTTTGGCGCGGATGATGCGGCATTTGCGATGAGCCCGAAAGATTTAAATTTAATTCAATCCATTCCAAAAATGATTGAGCTTGGCATCGACAGCCTGAAAATTGAAGGGCGCATGAAATCCATTCACTACGTAGCAACAGTTGTCAGTGTGTATCGCAAGGTCATTGACGCATACTGTGCGGATCCTGAGAACTTCGTCATTCAAAAAGAGTGGCTTGAAGAGCTTGATAAATGTGCCAATCGTGACACTGCGCCAGCATTCTTTGAAGGTGTTCCAGGTACTGAGGAGCAAATGTTTGGAATTCATGGAAAGAAAACGACTTTTGACTTTGCAGGACTTGTCCTTGATTACAACGAGGAAACAGGTATGGTTACCCTTCAGCAGCGCAATTTCTTCAAACCAGGGGATGAAGTCGAATTCTTTGGTCCTGAAATTTCGAACTTTACGCAAACCATTGATAAACTATGGGACGAAGAGGGCAATGAGCTCGATGCTGCCCGTCATCCACTGCAAATTGTAAAGTTTAAAGCGGATCAAAAAGTCTTCCCAAATAACATGATGCGAAAGGGGAAGTGATTATGGGGGAAAAGCCCATAGTAATCGGAGTTGCCGGCGGCTCCGGCTCAGGTAAAACAAGCGTTACAAAATCCATTTACGAGCATTTCAAAGGACATTCCATTCTGATGCTTGAACAGGATTTCTATTATAAGGATCAAAGTCACTTACCCTACGAAGAGAGACTGAATACAAATTATGATCATCCGCTTGCTTTTGATAACACGCTTTTAATTGAGCACATTAAACAGCTTCTGAATTACGAAGCTATTGAGAAGCCTGTATATGATTATAAGCTTCATACTCGTTCAGAGGATGTTATCTTAGTAGAACCTAAAGATGTGATTATTCTTGAAGGCATCTTGGTCCTAGAAGACGAGAGACTCCGCAACTTGATGGATATGAAGCTTTATGTAGATACAGATGCAGACATCCGCATTATCAGAAGAATGCTCCGTGATATTAAAGAACGCGGAAGAACAATTGATTCAGTGATTGAGCAGTATGTTTCGGTTGTAAGGCCGATGCACAATCAGTTCATTGAGCCTACTAAGCGTTATGCGGATATCATCATACCAGAAGGCGGTCAAAATCACGTAGCGATTGACCTTATGGTTACAAAAATTCAAACAATTCTTGAACTAAATGCAATTTTGTAATAACATAGCATAGATAAAGATTACTGTGACCATATTATGTATAGGCTGTTAAAGTTTCTCAGGGTTCATCATTGACTGAGTAAAAATTCTCATTTAAAGTAAACTTGAGCATTGTATGCTCTATGAGGAAAGCAAGCCGCAGGCTTGCTTTTAAGCTACATTAAAGGCTATTCCTCACAAGATCACCTGAAAAGTTCAGCATATGCATATTGCAGTGTGAGGGCATAAAGTTTTGCCCTCCCCATTATCACAGTGCATTTTTTACATACCTAATTTTTTTGGGGGACAGTTATACTAGAAGGAGTGAGATCATGGCACAAGAAAAAGTATTTCCTATGACAACTGAAGGTAAAGAAAAGCTTGAGCAGGAATTGGAATATTTAAAATCCGTTAAGCGTAAAGAAGTAGTTGAAAGAATCAAGATTGCCCGCAGCTTTGGGGATCTTTCAGAAAACTCCGAATATGATTCAGCGAAAGAAGAGCAGGCTTTTGTTGAAGGACGAGTGACTACGCTTGAGAACATGATCCGCAATGCGAAGATCATTGTAGAAGATGCCGATACAAATGTTGTAACACTTGGAAAAACCATTTCATTTGTTGAACTTCCAAATGGCGATGAAGAAACATATACAATCGTAGGAAGCGCTGAAGCAGATCCATTTGAAGGAAAAATCTCAAATGATTCTCCGATTGCAAAGAGCCTGATGGGCCGTCAAGTTGGAGATGAAGTCAATGTGCAGACTCCTGGCGGAGAAATGCATGTGAAAATTACAAACGTTAAATAATATAGGTTTAATAAAAAAACACCTCGTCGACACTAATTACAGACGAGGTGTTTTTCTATGAAAACAAGAAAAAGAATGAAAATAATTGCGATTTGCATTTTTTTATCTATGCTTGCTTTAATTTTGAGACTTGCAGATATCCAGATGATTCACACAGAATCTTTTACAGACAGAAACATAAATTTGATTGAGGAAAGCGTCGGTCAGCGGACACAGGAAGTCATGATTGATGATGGACGAGGTCGTTTTGCAGATAGAAATGGAAGCCCTCTTGGACACGAACAGGAGGCCAAGCTTGTATTGTTTCCGTTTCTGAATAAGATTGACTGGCCAATCAGTAAACTATCAGCAATTGTCAATGTTCCAGGTTTCAAAGTGGAGAGATTATTAGAAGAAGCGGATAAGCCGCTGCTCTTAGGATCAAAAGAAGGGTTCGAGCTGAATGAATCCGCCATAAAAGAAATCAATGATTTGGAGATCCCAGGTGTATTTGCCATTTATCAGCAAACAAAAAAGAAAGGGCAGGCAGCAGATCATTATATCGGTATAACTGGGGAAAATGCTGAAGTGCTTAGAGAAAAATATCCCGAAAAGAAAAATTTATCTTCGAAAACTCAGATTGGGATTACAGGACTCGAAAAAGCATTTGATGAATTTCTGCTTCCAGACGCCGAAACGAAACTAATGTACCACGTTGACGGAGACGGAAATCCGCTGTTTGGCATTAATGTTAAATATATTGCTGATGCTAATCCCTTTTATCCTGTAAGTGTTAAAACAACGATAGACAGTTCTATGCAGGATATGGCGAATCATGTTATGAACCGGTATAACGTGAAAAAAGGGGGAATCGTGCTGCTGGATGCAGAGACAAGCGAAGTACTTGCCATGGTCAGCAAACCTGAAATGAACCGATCTGAGCATGAAACCTATGCGAATCTGATGCTCACTCCAATTGCACCCGGTTCAGTGTTTAAAACAGTCATTGCTGCAGCTGGGATTGAAAACGGAATTGATAAGAACAGAATATATGACTGCAGTCTGAATATGTACGGTGAACCTGATGAAGAAAACGATAAAGGCAATTTAAATTTAGAAAGAAGTTTTGCTCAAAGCTGCAACAATACATTTACATCAATAGCTAACGAGTTAATGGAAAAAGACCCAGATACAATAGATGAATATGCCGGAAAACTGGGATTAACCGAAAAAGCAGGCTGGAGCGGCCCGGTTTATCATTATGAAGATTTTAAGCAATTTCCTGAAGAGAAAAATCCGCATTTATGGGGAGATAAGACGGACAAAACTGCAGAACGGGCAATTGCTCAAACAGCAATCGGACAAAAAAATGTCCGGGTCACACCGCTGTCAGTGGCTAACATGATGGCTGCAATTGCACGAGGCGGCGAAAAAAAACAGGTAAAAATTGCAGATAGTATCTTATATAAAAATGGCACTACCATGTTTAAGTTTCCGGATAAAGAACCGGAAAGCGACAATATTTCACCTTATACAGCTGCAAAGCTTCAGCACCTGCTTCGATTAGTCGTAACTGATCAAGAAGGGACCGGCAGAAGGTTTCAAAGCTTGCCATTTGAGGTATCAGGTAAATCCGGGACTGCAGAAACAGGAAAGGGTACAGTACATAAATGGTTCGCAGGATTTTTCCCTTCACATCAGCCTAAATATGCCATGGTTGTAGTAGAACTTGATACACATAGTGCCCAATCTTCAGCAAATAGTATTTTTTATGACATGGCAAATGAATTGGCCCGGCTAGAAAATGCTGCTACTAGATAGAAATTCATTCTAATGATAGAATAAAACAGAATGTAAAGGGATAAAGGAGTGTAATGCACTTGAGCAAACTAAGTAAAGGATCACGTTTTGAAAATCGTGATAAGCGCCGAAAAGCAAATGTTGTCCTGAACATTTTAATTGGCATCGTCGTCATCCTTATTCTTGTTATTGGATCGCAGCTGATGCTTGGCGGAGATGACAGTGAACAGGCGTCAAAAGATACGGAAGAAGAAACGGGTTCAAATCAAATCGAAAACGAAAAAAATAAAGAAGAAAAAGATAAAGAACAAACAGCGAAAGAAGACGCTGAAGCAGATCAAGACGGCAGCGAAGAAGAGGATGCCGCAAAAGAAGAAGAGAATGCTGAAGAACAGCCTGAAGAATCAGAAGCCGGGGAAGAAGTGGTCACAGAAGGAGATCCAAACTCCAATGTTGATCAGATTATAGAAAATCCGGGCTGGAAACCAGTAGGCACTTCACAATCTGGAACTCATACTGCTCAGTATGACAAGAATTCACAGGACTGGGCTGAAATGATTAAAGCGATGAGCTATGCTACCGGCTTAAGTGAATCAGATATGACAATCTGGTTTATCGGCAATAACGGAAGTCCTAATGATGCCAAAGGAACTATTTCATCCAAGGATAAAACACAGAACTACAAAGTAGAAATTACCTGGGTGGAAAATGAGGGCTGGAAGCCAGTTAAAGTGGAAAAATTAAAGCAAACAGAAACAAGGTAATGTAAAAAGGTGATACCCGGTTTATACGGATATCACCTTTTTTTGCGTTTTAATGTTTAGCTCCATAGCCCAGCTCCCCAGCCAGATCAATTCGGGCAAAAAAGACAATCCCGGACTTTTCTGCGGGATCATTATCTTCCCTGCCTGAGCAATACAGTCGCTTGCACTTGTCCCATTTATTTAGCTTTAAAATGCACAGCAGCACTATAGAACCTTCTGCCTTCCTCTGTCACATGCATTTGATGCGCAACAGAATGAAGCTCAAGCAAAATAGCTTTATTAACCTCAATTTGCTCATTGATCTTTCTTTCTAAATCTGTAATTTTCTCTGCCTCAAAAAATTCTACTTTATCTTTTATAAACTCCAATTTAAACATTAGGCAATCCTCCATTCTCATGCCCTATTATTTTACCAAAATAACCGATGGAAAGTCTTTTCATTGCCTTAATGAAAGGGATTATGGTAAATTAAGAACAGTTCAATTTTTAATTCATAGTATACAGATAGGAATTATTAAATTTACAGCATATAATGGAGTGTGGCATAAATGGGCAGAGAATTTGTAGAGTTATTTGAGGATTGGGCACATTCGTATGATTCAACTGTCGGTGGACATGATGAAGAATATAAAGAAGTTTTTGCAGGCTATGATCAAATTCTTAAAGCTGTCACACAGCTATCTGGAAAAACGGTTCTTGAATTTGGTGTAGGTACTGGTAATTTAACGAATGAGCTTTTGAATACAGGGAAAATAGTATATGGAATTGAACCATCGAAAACAATGCGTGAAAAGGCTGCAGAAAAGCTTGGCAGCGCAGTGCAAATCAGCGACGGAGATTTTTTGACATTTCCGGTTCCTGAGAAACAGATTGAAACGATTGTGAGCACATATGCTTTTCATCATCTAACAGATGAAGAAAAGGAGAAAGCTGTCCGAATCTATGGCAGTCTTCTTGGAAAAGGTGGTAAAATAGTTTTTGCTGACACTGTTTTTACCGATCAGAAGGCGCATCAAGCCATGATCGAAAAATCGAAAAAGCAGCATTTCTTAAACTTGGCAAAGGACCTTGAAACAGAATATTACCCAACACATTCTGTCATGCGCCGTATTTTTGAAAGCAACTCTTTTGAAGTTACCTTTACACAAATGAATGAATTTGTCTGGTTAATGGAAGCAGTGAAACAATAATTCGCCTTTTGGAAAGGATTTGACTAAATGATGAAAGCAGCAATTATCGGAGCAATGGAAGAGGAAGTATCTATATTAAGAGAACAGCTTGAAAATCCTTCTTCAGAAACAATTGCAGGCAGTGAATTTACAACAGGAACATACAAAGGAATTGATGTGATTTTATTAAAATCAGGGATCGGAAAGGTAAACGCGGCAGTGAGCACAACCCTTTTACTTGACCGATATAAGCCTGATTATGTAATCAATACAGGATCAGCAGGAGGTTTTCATCAATCATTGAATGTAGGGGATGTAGTCATTTCTTCTGAAGTGAGACACCATGATGTTGATGTTACAGCATTCAATTACGAATACGGGCAGGTGCCGGGAATGCCGCCAGCCTTTTTGCCGGATCCAAGGCTGGTTGAAATTGCAGCCCAACAGGCAGAAGGGCAAACAGGCATTCAAGTTGTAAAAGGACTGATTGCAACGGGTGACTCATTTATGAATGATCCGGAAAAAGTGGCATATATCCGCACTAAATTTGACAGCCTTTATGCAGTAGAAATGGAAGCAGCAGCTATTGCTCAAGTATCGCATCAATTTGGTGTACCTTTTGTCATTATTAGATCATTATCCGATATTGCCGGCAAAGAATCGGATGTTTCATTTGAGCAGTATCTAGATACAGCTGCAAAGAACTCTGCACAGCTGGTTTTAAGTATTGTGAGTGCTTTAAAAAGCTAATAGACGGGGTGATCCCTCTTTTTAATTCTTGGGAGTGAATAAAATGAAAGTTGTAAAGGGCATTGAAGAACTTATTGGGCATACACCGCTGATGGAGATTACACAATTTGAACTGCCTGCAGGAGTGCGCCTTTTTGCAAAACTTGAGTTTTTTAACCCTGGCGGCAGCATTAAAGACCGTCTTGGAGTTGAATTGATAGATGAAGCGATTAAAACCGGCAAAATAAGAGAGGGCGGAACCATTATCGAGCCTACAGCAGGCAATACCGGAATCGGTCTTGCCCTTGCTGCGATTCACCGCAAAGTCAATGTGGTCGTGTGCGTTCCTGAGAAATTCAGCATGGAAAAGCAGGATATTATGCGGGCACTTGGAGCAAAGGTGGTCAATACTCCAACCGGTGAAGGAATTAAGGGAGCTATTAAAAAAGCACAAGAACTTCTTGAAGAGATCCCTGGTTCTTATTGTCCGCAGCAATTTGCCAATCCTGTGAATCCCCTTACTTATTACAAAACGCTCGGTCCCGAGCTTTGGGAGCAGCTGGGCGGCCGCATTGATATTTTTGTGGCCGGTGCGGGCACAGGCGGTACCTTCATGGGCACAGCCCAATATTTAAAAGAAAAGAACGAAAATATCAGGACTGCCATCGTTGAGCCAGAAGGCTCCATCTTAAGTGGCGGTGAACCCGGCCCGCATAAAACAGAAGGAATCGGCATGGAATTTCTGCCTGGTTATATGGACGAGTCATATTTTAATAGCATTCATACCGTTTTAGATATAGATGCGTTTAACCGTGTAAAGGAGCTTGCTATAAAAGAAGGTCTTTTAGTCGGGAGCTCATCAGGAGCAGCCCTTCACGCAGCACTGATAGAGGCAGAAAAAGCTAAACCGGGAACAAACATTGTAACCATTTTCGCTGACAGCAGTGAACGTTACTTAAGCAAAAAAATTTATGAAGGAGGAATATAGGATGAAACGCAAAACAAAGATGATTCATGGTGGTATTGTCGGAGATCCTCATACAGGAGCCGTATCAACGCCAATCTATCAAGTCAGCACATACAAACAGGATGGAGTCGGCAATCATAAAGGATTTGAGTACTCACGTACCGGTAATCCAACAAGACACGCATTGGAAGAGCTGATTAAGGATCTTGAAGAAGGACACGCCGGCTTTGCTTTTGGTTCAGGTATGGCTGCGATAACAGGAGTTATGATGCTTTTTAACAGCGGAGATCATGTTATTTTAACAGATGACGTTTACGGCGGAACATACCGCGTTATGACTAAAGTGTTAAACCGTCTTGGCATTGATTCTACATTTGTTGATACAAGCGATCTATCAAACATTGAAGGGGCGGTTAAAGAAAATACAAGAGCGCTATTTATCGAAACACCTACAAATCCGCTGCTTAAAATTACTGATGTAGAAGCCGCAGCCTCTCTTGCTAAAAAACATGGGCTGCTTACGATTGTAGATAATACATTCAGCACACCGTATTGGCAGACTCCTCTTTTAATGGGAGCAGATATTGTCCTTCATAGTGCAACAAAATACATCGGCGGCCACAGTGACGTTGTAGGAGGGCTTGTTGTCGTTAACTCTGAGGAGCTGGCTGAACAGCTTCACTTTGTCCAAAACTCCACTGGAGGAGTTCTGGGGCCTCAAGATTCATGGCTGCTCATTCGCGGCATTAAGACTCTTGCGCTGCGCATGGAGGCACATGAAAGAAATACTGCTGCAATCGTCCAGTTTCTTGATCATCATCCAGCTGTTAACAAGGTGTTTTATCCAGGTCTTGCTGATCATCCAAACCATGAAATTGCCAAAAAACAGGCATCAGGCTTCGGCGGAATGGTTTCATTTGATGTAGGAAGCGAAAAGAAAGCAGAAGAAGTCTTGTCAAAAGTTAAGTATTTTACATTGGCTGAAAGCTTAGGTGCTGTTGAGAGCTTAATTTCCATGCCTGCTAAAATGACGCATGCTTCGATTCCTGCAGAACGCCGCATGGAGCTTGGCATAACAGATGGTTTACTAAGAATTTCTGTAGGTATAGAAGATTCAGAGGATTTAATTGAAGACTTAAAAAATGCTTTAAAGTAAATTCCTCTTTTGCCGGAATTTACATGCATAAATCACCGCTGTTATATGTTATCGTTTTATTAGAGACACATTTATGGCAGGTGAAAAGGAAAATGAATAAAAAACATGTTCAGCACCTAATGACTGATTACAAGAGATACGCATTTGTGCTGCTTGCAGTCAGTGTCTTTTTATATATAGGCATGCTGATTCCCGCACAGGGCCAAGAACCCAGCGCAATAAAAGAATATGTGATGATGGGGACGACTTCAGTCTTCTTGGCAGCAGCCTTTTTCTGTTTTAAACGTTCCATCACATATAAGAAGCGTTTAGATGAGCAGGAAGATGCTTAAAGAAGGAACATGCAGGCTTTCTGCCTGTAATTTCATATAAAAAAGAACCCATTCCAGTCTGAGAATGGGTTCTTTTATTTAGAATTGAGCACTTTGCTTTCAAGGATGGATAAATAAATCAGTTCTGCTCCCTGTGGCGTCATATGATTGCCTGATGGATCGATGATACCTGAATTTAATAAAGCTTCATCCGAATCTCCGCCGGCAAACTTCACCATATTTGTCCAGTTATCTATCAGAGTGACATCATTTTTATATGCGACTTCGCGGGTAATATCGTTGTATGAGTTATGCCAGTTCCTGGCTCCATCAGTATGAGCATAAAGCTTCTTCGGATAGCGGGTGTAGTATAGTTTGTCATTGCCGTTTCCTTCTACAATCGGCAAACAGGTCATAAGGACGGGGGTGCCGCCGGCATGCCTTACTTCTCGCACGTAATAGAGAAGATTTTCTTTAAAACGTGCACGGTCTACTTTTGGTTTCCCATTCGGCAAAATGACTGCATCATTTGTTCCAAACATGATGAAAACCAAATCCGGATCCATTTTCAGCACATCACGCTTAAAGCGTTTCCTTGCATCCTCAGTGGTTTCACCGCCAACCCCGGCATTATGGATCAAAGCCTGCCCGTTATTCACAGGCAAAGTGGATTTCATTAAATTTACCCATTTATCTGTATCCTGATAATTGCGGATGGTCCAGTTGGCGCCGCGTGTATTGCTGTCGCCAAAGGCCACAATCGTATATCTTTCTGAGCGGTTTCCGCAGCTCATTAATAGTAAAATCACAAGAAAAGCGGCAAGAGACAAATACTTTTTCAAAAAAGCACCTCCAAATCACTAAAATCCATTATTGATCAAATAAATGGAAGAATCAATAGGGTTCTCAAAAGTGTCACAATGTATGCGCTTTAATTCTAAATAAATACAGGATAATTCCGTACAATCTTTCTTAGTACAGACACAAACATGCCCCGCTTTACATACAAATGTTTTATAGGCTAAAGCCTACATTCTGTACGTGGAGGTGGGTCAATGTCAGGGGTTTTAGCAGCTTTAGGATACTTATTAAAGGAATTAGTCTTTCTAGTATCATATGTCAAAAACAATGCCTTCCCTCAGCCTTTGTCAGCAAATGATGAAAAGAAGTATCTCAGGCTTATGGCGACTGGGGATGAACATGCCCGCAACATGCTGATTGAACATAATCTGCGGCTTGTAGCACATATTGTCAAGAAATTTGAAAACACCGGCGAGGACTCAGAGGATCTTATTTCTATCGGGACAATCGGCCTGATAAAAGCCATTGAAAGCTACTCAGAAGGAAAAGGAACAAAACTTGCCACCTATGCTGCAAGGTGTATTGAAAATGAAATCCTCATGCACCTGAGAGCACTTAAGAAAACAAAGAAAGATGTTTCCCTGCATGATCCTATCGGACAGGATAAAGAAGGAAACGAGATAAGCCTGATAGATGTCTTAAAGTCAGAATCAGAGGATGTCATTGATACCATTCAGCTGAATATGGAGCTTGAAAAAGTGAAAGAATTCATTGATATTCTGGATGAACGGGAGAAAGAAGTAATTGTCGGAAGGTTCGGGCTAGATCTTCAGAAGGAAAAAACACAGCGGGAAATTGCGAAGGAGCTTGGGATCTCAAGGAGTTATGTTTCAAGAATCGAGAAAAGGGCCTTAATGAAGATGTTTCATGAATTTTACCGGGCAGAAAAAGAAAAGAAAAACCAGCAAAAAAGCAAAGGATAAAAAAGCGAAGAACCTGTGAGGTTTCTTCGCTTTTTTTTGATAATAAATGAAATGATGGATGCAGCGGATGTATGGATGGTACGCCTATGCAGTATCCTTCTCCACATTGAGGTGCATTCTTAAAACCATTTGAATCATCATTTTAACTCTCTCCTTTCTATTTATGGTTGTGGTGAAAATATAGATTAGTTGCCGTTGTACATTTGAAAGCATTTGTTCATCATTGCTTCATATGACTTGTAAACTTGTTCTTCATGCTGCACTTGATCAATTGATTTATGCTTTCGTTTAATTGTTAAAGTAACAAATAATAAGTGGATGGTCATACCTATCACCTCCTTTAAATATTTTCCTTAAAATGTAAAACGCCACAGGACATACCTGTGGCGTGATACGTTTATATGAAAATAAGCATAAAAACGCCACAGGCAGATACTACTCAACCTGTGGCGGTAAGGACAATACTAAATTAGGATTATGCACCAGTTCGGTCGAATAGAGAGATATTTAATTGGTTCATTTCTAATTGACTGATCAACATTGGATTCGACCTCCCTTTTCATAAATTTGATTACATTGGTAATTATATCCACGATAGAAGATATTGTAAACCCTTTTTTCACAAAATAGGCACAATTTTTTTGAAAACCAGGTGAAAACGCTGTAATGGATGGCAGCTGCCTATACAAAGCAGATGCATGTCACATATTTTATCAGTAAAGTCAGATAAAGGAGGTCATTCTAATGCGCTCGTGTTCACCCTTTTATGGACCGCCAGCTTTATATCCGTACCCATATCCTTATGCACCATACACCGGTTTTGGCTACTGGTATGCCTTTATTGTGGTTCTGCTGATTCTCCTCCTTGTCCTTGGAGGAGGCTATTACTACAATAACTACTGCAAATAGCCAAAAAAAACACCTCATCGAATGAGGTGTTTCTACATTTTTTTGACTTTGAATGAAGCAATCATACAAAATGATAAAATCATAAGCAAAAAGATGTAATTGGAAGCCGGCATGAAATCCTTCCATAGATAGCTTAACGTCAGTATACACCCTGCTGCTGTAATTGGAAGCCCATTGAAGAAGCCGCAGTTGTCTGATATGTTAAACCTTGCCAGTCTGAAAGCGCCGCATCCAATGTATAAGACGATAAAAAATGCGCCTGGTGCACCCAACTCAAAAAGAATTCCTTTATAAAGAAGTAGTGCGGGGGCTACACCAAATGATATAATATCACTCATTGAATCCAATTGCTTACCAAGTTCGGATTCAATATTAAACTTTCTGGCAACCATCCCATCAAACCGGTCTGCAAGTGCTGCGAGAAAAATAAGCAATAGACTTAAGTTTAAGACATCATTTATTGTATACAGAATCGCAAAACCGCCAAGTCCGAGATTTACGAGGGTAAGCAGATTAGCAGTATTTGCTTTTATTTTTTTTACTGTTGCGTCTACATAACTTATAAAAAACATAATTGCACTTCCTTATAATTGCATAAATGACCAATAAATCCTACTTTTATTCTATGCATCAAAATCAATGTAGTAAAGTAATTTTTTTTGGAGGACTAAATTGAAAAGAAAACTGTACCAATATCTAATTGAATTAACAAACTCTCTCCCGGTTTCAAAGTTTATCATGAAATTTGCTGAATCATCCCGCAGCCGTTTTATTATTCCGTCTTATGCAAAGATTTATCAAGTCAACGTAAATGAAGCTAAAAAGCAGATGGATGCCTATCCGTCTCTGCATGATTTTTTTATTCGGGAATTAAAAGAAAATGCAAGAACATTTGATAATAACCAAAATCATATCATAAGTCCTGTTGATGCCGTCATTGAACAATTTGGCACTATTTCTTCACATGATGCCATTATTGTCAAAGATCAGCCTTATTCTATTCATGATATGCTTGAAGATCCTGCTTTAGCAGAAAAATATATAAATGGTTCGTTTATTGTTCTGTATTTGAGTCCGAGCCATTATCACCGCATACATAGTCCGGCTTCGGGAACGGTTGTTAAACAGTATGAGCTGGGGAATAAATCTTATCCCGTTAACAGCTGGGGTTTAATGTACGGAAAATCACCACTGTCAAAGAATTTCCGGACTATAACAGAAATTAAAGAAGAAGATCATAATCATCTTGCGGTTGTAAAAGTAGGTGCGATGTTTATAAATACGATTCAATTAACTCATGCTAATGAAAAGGTGCAAAAAGGAGAAGAACTGGCTTATTTTTCTTTTGGATCTACAGTTGTTCTGCTGTTTGAAAAACACAAAACTGATTTTGCAGATTCAGTTGCACTGAAGAAGGAAGTAAAAGCAGGAGAGGTATTGGCTGTGAAAAAATGAAAAGAGGGGACTTCACGCTTTAAAAGCTAGCTGGACGCTTTTAAAACGTGAGTCAGAGAGCGGCGTTTAATTTCAATTTTAATCAATTCAATAAAATCTTCGCTTAAATTCATCTCTGTTGCTTTAAAATACGATTCAATCAATAGTTCATCAGATAGTTTACGCATCACTTTTCGCCGAATTTCCGGCTTGCACCTCCAATTATGGATAAGGTAAGGGTTCTATATATCAACACCATGCATATACTAATATGTTATTTTCTGCTAGTAAATTAAATCTAACACGAATTAAAAAATAGAACAATCGTTCTCTTATCCACAGAAGATGGTGGATAAGCTGTTAATATCTTGTTTATAATTTCTTAAGTAGAGGATTTTATATGAGTGTATAATGTGCATAATCTTATCCACAGGTGTTGATTTTTTACAAATTTTGTCGAAAAATTTATTGAATACTACCAATTGATTTCCTCGGATGTCAAGTTTCTTTTGAAAGAACGTGTAAAATCAGATATGATGTAATTTGGCCAAAAAATGTTCGATGAGGTGTTTATATAATGTTAAAACTATTCCTGCCCGGTGAATATGTAAAAAATATCTTTGAAATATCGCCAACTGCTCTAAAAGAGCGCGGAGTGAAAGGGATTATTACAGACTTGGATAATACCCTTGTGGAGTGGGACCGTCCTAGCGCTACACCAAAGCTGATTGAATGGTTTAAAGATGTGAAAGATCATGGAATCGCTGTAACCATTGTCTCTAATAATGTAGAAAAACGGGTGAAATCATTTTCAGACCCGCTAAACATTCCATTTATATATAAAGCGAGAAAGCCTATGGGCAAAGCATTCAGACGAGCTGTGAAGAATATGAATTTGGAAAAAAAAGATGTGGTTGTCATTGGTGACCAGCTTTTAACAGACGTTCTCGGAGGAAACCGCAATGGTTTTCATACCATTTTAGTTGTGCCAGTTGCTTCTACGGATGGTCTTGTAACAAGGTTTAACCGTAAAATTGAACGCAGAATTTTAGCTGCTCTTAAAAGAAAAGGCTTAATTCAATGGGAGGATTAAACTAGTGATAGAAGAACAATTTGTTTGCATTGGCTGCGGTGTAAAGATTCAAACGGGAAATCAAGACGAGCTTGGATATGCGCCTGAGAGTGCCCTGCAAAAGGAAGTTATTATTTGCCAAAGATGCTTTCGTCTGAAAAATTACAATGAAATACAAGATGTTTCATTAACTGATGAAGATTTCCTGAAGATTCTGCACGGTATAGGAGATACAAATGCTCTTGTCGTGAAAATCGTGGATATTTTTGATTTCAACGGAAGCTGGCTGAATGGTCTTCAGCGTTTCGTTGGAGGAAATCCAATTTTGCTTGTTGGAAATAAAGCGGATATCTTGCCAAAATCCGTTAAGAAGCAAAAATTAATCAGCTGGATGAAGCGTGAAGCGAAGGAATTTGGATTAAATCCTGTTGATGTTTTTCTGATCAGTTCTGCGAGAGGACAGGGCATTCCGGAAGTAACCGATGCGATTGAGCAATACCGCGAAGGTCAGGATGTATATGTAGTGGGCTGTACGAATGTTGGAAAATCTACTTTTATTAACCGGATTATTAAAGAGGTATCGGGAGAAAAAGACGTTATTACGACCTCTCACTTCCCAGGTACTACTCTCGATTTAATTGAGATTCCGCTTGATGACGGGTCATCATTATATGATACACCTGGAATCATTAATCATCATCAAATGGCTCATTTCGTGGATAAAAACGACCTCAAGCTTTTGTCTCCCAAGAAGGAAGTCAAGCCAAAGGTTTTTCAATTAAATGAGATGCAGACTTTATTCTTCGGCGGACTTGCACGCCTGGATTATTTAAGCGGCGGAAGAACTTCTTTGACATGCTATGTCCCTTCCGAACTGAATATACATCGGACGAAACAGGAAAATGCAGATGATCTGTACAAAAGGCACGCAGGCGATATGCTTACGCCTCCAAGAATGGAGCAGCTGGAAGAATTCCCTGAACTTACTGCACATGAATTTACAATCAAGGAAGATAAAACAGATATTGTTTTCTCCGGACTTGGCTGGGTGACGGTAAACGAAGGGAACAAGAAAGTAACGGCGTATGCCCCTAAAGGTGTAAATGTTACATTAAGACCATCATTAATCTGATTGGGTGTGACTTTATGAATAGAGTATATGGACTGATTGGATGTCCTGTCGGGCATTCCATGTCACCGCTTATACACAATGATGCTTTTTTGCAAAAAAAGATAAAAGCTTCCTATCATGCTTTTCATGTTGAGAAAGATGATTTACAGGCTGCGATAGCAGGAATGAAGGCTTTAGGAATAGCAGGTTTTAATGTGACAATTCCGCATAAGGTATCCATTATCCCATTTTTAGATAAGCTTGATAAGAGTGCTGAACTCCTCGGAGCGGTTAATACCGTTCTGAATAAAGATGGCTGTTTAGTTGGGTATAATACAGATGGTCAGGGATATTTACAGTCTTTAAAACCTCTTATGAACAAACCTCTGCACGAGCAGAGGTATTTAATTATTGGCGCAGGCGGAGCGGCAAGAGCGATTTACTTCACTCTGGCTGCTGAAGGCTGCGGGAACATTGATCTTGCCAACAGAACCCTTACAAAAGCAGAGCAGCTTATGGAGGAGTGTCCTGCTGGAAGTGCCGGAAGTGTTCTTTCGCTCAGCGAGTCAGAGAAAAGACTTTCAAACTTTGATGTCATCATTCAGACAACTTCGATCGGGATGCACCCGAATACTTCGCAGAAGCCGTTTGAGGTGACAAACCTTAAAAAAGGTTCTATTGTGAGTGACATCGTCTATAATCCTGTAAAGACAGCCCTTTTAAAGGAAGCAGAAGAGGCCGGAGCAAAAACATTGAATGGAGTCGGGATGTTTGTTCATCAGGCGGCTCTTTCATTTGAAATATGGACCGGTGAAAAGCCGGATACAGCAAGAATGAGTGAATTAGTTTACGAACAATTAGGAGGATTTACATGTTAACTGGTAAACAGAAACGTTTTTTACGTGCAGAAGCACATCATTTAAACCCGATTTTCCAAGTGGGCAAGGGCGGGGTTAATGAAAATATGATCCAGCAGATCGCCGATGTGCTTGAAGTCAGAGAATTGATTAAGGTCAGTATTCTTCAGAACTGTGAAGAGGATCGCGATTCAGTAGCAGAAGCGCTGTCAAAAGGGGCAAAAGCTGAGCTTGTTCAAGTGATCGGCAATACAATTGTTTTATATAAAGAATCAAAAGAAAATAAACAACTTAAGCTGCCTAGATAAATAGAGAGGTGGAGATGATGAGGAAAATCGGAATATTTGGAGGTACATTTGATCCTCCCCATTTTGGGCACTTATTAATGGCAAGTGAAGTATTGCATTCTCTTCATCTTCATGAAATTTGGTTTATGCCAAACCAAAATCCGCCCCACAAGGACAGTGAAGTCACAACTGACAGCATACATAGGCTGCACATGCTTCAGTTGTGTACAGAAAAGCGGCCAGGATTTAAGGTGCAGAGCATTGAATTTGAGAGAAATGGCCCGTCGTACACATACGATACAATTATATTGCTGAAAAACCAATATCCAGACTGCTCGTTTTATTTTATTATTGGAGCAGACATGATAGAGTTTCTGCCCAAATGGCATAAAATTGATCAGCTGATTGAACTTGTTCAATTTGTTGGCGTTAAACGTGCAGGCTTTGAATCAGATACAGAATATCCAGTCATTGAAGTCGATGCGCCAATCTTTGAAGTATCTTCTACTATGCTTAGAGAGCGGATAAGACACGGACATACGACAGATTATTTACTGCCGGATGAAGTGAGAGGCTATATTGAGGAGAATCACTTATATGGAACGTGAAAAAGCATTAGCACTAGTGAAGGAACATTTAACAGATCACAGATATGAGCATACAATCGGGGTAATGGAAACGGCAATTGTACTCGCAAGGCTATATGGAGCGGATGTGAAAAAAGCCGAGACAGCTGCCATTTTTCATGACTATGCAAAGTTTCGCAGTAAAGATGAGATGAAACAAATCATTATCGAGCAGAATATGACTAAGGAATTGTTGATTCACAGTCCGGAACTTTGGCATGCTCCTGTTGGTGCTTATCTTGCAGAAAAAGAAGCAGGAATTAAGGATAAAGAAATTCTGGATGCAATCAGGTATCATACATCAGGAAGAGAAAATATGACATTGCTTGATAAAGTTATATACGTAGCAGATTATATTGAACCGGGCAGAATCTTTCCCGGTGCAGATGAAGTAAGAGAACTTGCAAAGAACGATTTAAACAAAGCGCTGATAGTGTCGATGAAAAATACGATTTTATTTTTGCTGAAAAAAAATCAGCCAATCTATCCGCAGACTCTGCAATCTTATAATTTTTTGGTTTTTGAAGAAAAAGGAGGAACATTATATTGACTGGTAAAGAAACGTTGGAAATTGTAGCAAAAGCAGCAGATGACAAAAGAGGAGAAGATATCGTAGCTCTGAAAATGGAAGGAATCTCATTAATTGCTGATTACTTCTTAATTTGTCACGGAAATTCAGACAAACAAGTGCAGGCAATTGCACGAGAGATGAAGGATCAGGCGGGAAAAAACGGCATTGAAGTGAAACGTCTGGAAGGGTTTGATGAAGCACGATGGGTGCTGATTGACATGGGTGATGTAGTTGCACACGTCTTCCATAAAGACGAGCGCAACTATTACAAGCTTGAAAAGCTTTGGGGAGATGCACCTTCTGAAAATCTGGAGAGTGTCCTTTCACAATGATTTATAAAGGGTTTGCCGAGATTTATGATGAACTGATGAAAGAGGCTCCTTATACGCGTTGGACAGAATTTCTTCATGAAAGGATGTCCAAGTTCGGAAATGGCGGCACCAATGTGCTTGATTTAGGCTGCGGAACTGGAGAAATTTCCATCAGGCTGAAACAAAAAGGTTACCATGTTACAGGTATGGATATCAGTGAAGAAATGCTGTCGATTGCCTTTCAGAAAACGGCTGAATTGGGATTGAGCATTCCTTATTTTCAGCATGATATGAGATTCCCGGGTGAACTTGGACAATTATTTGACGGCATCTTCATATGCTGTGATTCTCTTAATTACCTTCAGTCGGAAGAAGATGTTCATGCTGCATTGCATGCTGTATTTGATCAGCTTGC
Source organism: Metabacillus hrfriensis (assembly GCF_030127205.1). Lineage (NCBI taxonomy): Bacteria > Bacillati > Bacillota > Bacilli > Caryophanales > Bacillaceae > Metabacillus > Metabacillus hrfriensis. The sequence continues at coordinate 3,662,797 of NZ_CP126116.1, read as the reverse complement.
TCCAGACGGGATTCTTGTTTTTGATGTGCATTCATTATACAAAATACATGAAATATTTAATGAAGCAACATTTGCTGATAATAACGATGAAGTCAGCTATATATGGAACAGCTTTATTGGAGATGCGCCGGACAGCATTGAACATGATTTGTCCTTTTTTGTAAGAAGGGGCTCAATGTATGAACGATTCGATGAATATCATACTCAAAGAACTTATTCTGTTAAGCAATATGAAGAAATGCTTGTTCAAGCTGGATTTACTTTGCTTGAGGTCAGTGCAGATTTTAAAAATCAGCCTCCTGAACAACAATCTGAGAGAATCTTTTTTGTTGCTGCAAAGAAATAAAAACCATCGGATTTCTTTAGGGGTTTACCTTCAGAGGTGCAAACATTAAATAACAAAGGAAAACGCACGGAATTTCGCATTGAAATTCACCGTGCGTTTTTTGTTGAGTTAAAAGTATTCTTTCATAAAATATGCATATTTTCACACATGAATTTGTACAAGATTTATCGTATAGTAACAAATATTGGAGTTTATGTGAATTTAATTTTGAACAAGTTTTAAATTGGATAGGTTTATGTTATTGAGCATTTCTGTGGAATGAGGAAAACTTTTTATTATTGTCTAAAATTAAAAGTGTATTTATAGCAATAAAAATATAATGAAAATAAATAATGTTTTATTGTAAAACGATAAAATATGTGTTAGTGTCAAATAGACAATAAATAAGTGAGGTGCTTTTTATGAAACGAGTGTCAACACTCTTTTTAAAGATAGCTGTTATTCTTATTGGAGTTCCGATTCTTGCTTTGTGCATCTTTGTGGTGCCTGAGATAGCGAAGTTTGCTGAAGAATTTTTTCCAAATATTGCTTATATGAAATATCTCGTTTTAATCTATTTGTATGTAACGGCGATACCTTTTTACTTTGCTCTATTTCAAGCTTTTAAACTTTTAAGCTATATTGACAAGAACAAAGCTTTCTCGGAATTATCTGTAGGAGCTTTAAAAAATATAAAATACTGTGCAATCACAATCAGTATCTTGTATGTGGCAGGCATGCCGCTCTTTTATCTCATGGCGGAGATAGACGACGCCCCAGGTATCATATTAATCGGATTGGTCGTTATTTTTGCTTCAATGGTGATTGCAGTCTTTGCTGCTGTTCTTCAAAGCCTATTAAAAAATGCTATAGATATAAAATCAGAAAATGATTTAACGGTCTGAGGTGAATGACATGGCAATTATAATCAATATTGATGTGATGCTGGCTAAAAGGAAAATGAGCGTTACAGAACTATCGGAGAGGGTTGGAATAACGATGGCGAATCTTTCTATATTGAAAAATGGAAAGGCAAAAGCGATTCGGTTATCAACTTTAGAGGCAGTTTGTAAGGCTTTAGAATGTCAGCCAGGAGATCTTTTAGAATACAAAAGTGACGAAGATATTAAAGGGAAATAAAGTTACTTAAATAAAAAAAAGATAGCAAGAAATGAAAAAGAGCTTGGTAAAATATCCAAGCTCTTTTTTGTGAATTGTATTGTGAATTTACTCTTGTATTATCTGCGATTTGTGCTGAATAAAATAATATTATTATACAAGTCAACACGTTAAGATTTTTCCGATGGTTTTTTAATGGCAGGAAGGAAAATATAATTTGAATGGAGAATTCCTTAGGTATCACTCATACCTTTCGAATTGTTCTTTTACCTCTCTTAAGTCTTCATTGTATTTCCTGTGGGTTCTCTGAAATAAGTGTTCAAACACCTCACCAATCTCTGCTTCCATTACACTGATGCCTTCGCCTGTTACTCCTCCTTTTACACATACCTTCTCCTGTAATGTTGGAAGTGTATACAGTTCGCTCTCTAAAAGCTTTCCAAGCCCTATTACCATTTCACTCGTTAATTGGACAGCCTGATGTTTTGTAATTTCCGTTTCTCTGACTGCCGCATCAATAAATCTTTGGAGAAGATAGCTGAAAAAGGCCGGACCGCAGCTGACAATATCGGATGAAACTCTTGTTATGTGATCTTCAATTGTAAAAGGGTTTGAAATGGCCTGAAATAATTCTTCGATTGACCTCCGCATAGATGGACTGCAGTTTCCATAAGTAAGTAAAGAAACACCTGATAGAGCCCGGTTTGTAATGCTTGGTATGGCACGGGCGACCTGACAATTAACAATAGACTGAAGCTGCTCAACATTAATGGGACTGGTTATCGAGATAATGCACTGATCTTTTCGTAAGTAGGGTGATAATTTAACTAAAAGGGGGTGAATGTCAAGCGGCTTTACGCATATAAAAATAAGCTCAGATTGCCGAGCGATTTCTTCAGGTGTTAAATATAAGTTAATTCTTGGATACTGTTTTTTCAGGTTTGCAGCTTTCTCAAACGTACGATTCGTAATATGAATGGCTGAGGGCTTAAGTGCATTCGATTCAATAAACGCTTCAATTAATATTTTCCCCATATTCCCTGTTCCAATAAAGCCTGCGTTCAATGTTTCATCCCCTCCTTTAACATACTTTCTCCTACACTTTATGAAATAAGTTGAACAAATATGAATCACATGAAGGAGTAATGAATGGAAATTCTAAAAAAATATAAATACTTGCTTGGTTTAATAGGAATTGCTGCAGCGCTGTTTCTGTATCAAACGCAGCAAAACTCAATTCCTGCCGAACAAAGCTCTCAAATGGACGAAGATGAAGCTTCTTTATTAACCGGAGAACAGGTTTTAGAAGACGAGCCTGATTCAGATGCTGCCAATGAAGAGCAGACAGTCATTGTTGATGTAAAAGGGGAAGTTCAAAAGCCTGGTGTATATGAAATGAAGAATGGAGAAAGGTTTCATCATGTTATTGAAAAAGCTGGCGGCTTAACGAAAGCTGCGGATGCCGTCCAAATCAATCTTGCAGCGATGCTTGAAGACGGAATGGTTGTCTATATCCCAAAACGCGGAGAGACAGCAGAAGATAACGTTCTGCTGCCTGCAGCAGCTGGAGTTGACGCGGGAGAACAGAAGGTCAATCTTAATAAAGCAACAGCAGAAGAGCTCCAAACGCTTACAGGAATTGGCCCGGCAAAGGCGGAAGCCATTCTTTCTTACCGGGAAGAAGCGGGGGGATTTAAAACGATTGAGGATCTCAAGAACGTTACAGGAATAGGAGAAAAATCATTCGAAAAATTAAAAGACAGTATTACTGTAAAATGAATTGACGGGCTTTTCCTTCTATCGATACACTAAAGGAAGAGCAATAGCTACTACTATAAATGGGGGATAACATGAACAGAATTTCCTGGAATCAGTATTTTATGGCGCAAAGTCATCTGCTTGCCCTAAGAAGCACATGTACACGCCTTGCAGTAGGAGCAACAATCGTCAGGGACAAGCGCATTATTGCCGGAGGATATAACGGTTCGATTGCAGGAGGTGTCCATTGCATTGATGAGGGATGCTATGTCATCGATAATCACTGTGTGAGAACCATTCATGCAGAAATGAATGCTTTACTGCAATGTGCTAAATTTGGCGTGCCGACCGAAGGAGCAGAAATATATGTGACACATTTTCCTTGTCTGCAATGCTGCAAAGCCCTTATTCAAAGCGGCATCAAAAAGGTCTATTTTGCTGAAAGCTACAAAAATCACCCGTATGCAGCCGAGCTGTTTGAACATGCAGGTGTTCATGTAGAGCAGGTTGAGGCGAATTCGGACCCTTTAGCTTCTGAACAGAGAAAATTTATTGATGAATTGCTTGGAAAATTAAATGATGACGCTGACCGGAATACGCTTTTAGAAAAAGCAAAAAAGCTGTTCAAAAGCAACGTATAATTTCGGCATGACTAAAATAAGCTATCAAGGAAAGCTCATCTATTTTGCGGCAGCAGCCGGTTTAGCCGTTGCTGCTGCAAAATTTCCATTCCACCCGATTTCCCTCTTCATTATTCTTCTCTTTTATGCACATCTTCTTTTACGCAAAAAAATGACTTTGCTGATTGGCTGTATGGCCATTTTCACTCTCTTCATTCTTCATTTTTCCGCAGTAGAAAAAGGCAATGTTTCAGGATTCGCTGAGGGCAGAATTACCGTTCAAGGCAAATTCGCTGAATTTCCGGAAATAGACGGGAATCAATTGAAAGGGGTTATAAATGTAAACAAAGAAAGGATAATTGCCGTATACTATTTCAGATCAGAGGAAGAGAAAAACAGGTTCAAGCTATTGGAAATCAGTACATCCTGTACATTTAAGGGGGAATTAAAGCCCCCTAAACATGCAACGAACCCGAATGCTTTTGATTATTCAGATTATCTAAAATACAATCGAATCCATTGGGTGCTGACTGCCGATTCTATTCATCTATGCAGGAATCCAGAAAAAACATTATTAGAAAAATTGAAAGAATACAGACAAGATGGAATTCAATTTATTTCTGATGTTTTTCCGGAGGAATCCAAAGGGATTGTACAAGCTCTTTTGTACGGGGAACGTTCTCAAATTTCCGAGGATATAAACAAGGCATATCAGGAGCTGGGCATCGTCCATTTGCTTGCAATCTCCGGTCTCCATGTCGGAATTTTAGTTTCCGGGCTCTACTATATCTTGATCAGAACAGGAATGACGCATGAAAAAACGAAACTTCTTTTAATCCTGTCGCTGCCGGTTTACTGCATAATCGCTGGAGGAGCGCCCTCTGTTCTCAGGGCTGCAGGGATGAGCATGCTTTATCTTGCATCAAAACAAATGAGGCTGCAGCTTTCCACGATTGATGTTATTTCTGTTGCGTTTCTTGTTCTGCTAGCTGCTGATCCATATTATTTATTTAATGTTGGATTTCAATTGTCCTTTTCTGTAAGTATTGCTCTTATCCTGTCAGCAAAGACTTTATCAAAAATCACAATCCGCTTTTATCAGCTGCTGGCAGTTTCTTCAGTAGCCCTGTTCGCATCCCTTCCAATTATTTTGTACAGTTTTTATCAAATTTCCCTTTTAAGCCTGCCAATGAATATTCTATTTGTGCCGTTTTACTCTGTCGTCATTCTCCCTTTATCACTGGCCTCAGTGTTTGGGATGCATATTTTTTCTCCATTAGGCTCATTCCTCATCGCCGTAACGGATTTTTTGCTGAAAATAAGCAATAACATAGTTCTGTTTATCAACAGCTTGCCTTCCTTCATGCTTCTGTTTGGCAAGCCATCTTTTCCGTTTCTTTTTCTTTTCATCGTTTTCCTATGCCTGGCTTTTATCGTTTACGAGAAGTCAAATCGATTGAAAGAAATGCGGCTATTCGTTTTATTCATTGTTCTTCTCCTTTTTTATCAGCACGAATCGGAGTATTTCGTAAGGACAGGCGAGATCGTGATGCTTGATGTCGGTCAGGGTGATTCCATTTATCTCTCAGCACCGCATAATCAGGGGACATATTTAATTGATACGGGCGGAATCCTCTCATTTAATCAGGAAAAATGGAAAGAAAAAAGCAATCCATATTCGATTTCTGAAGATACCCTTATTCCTTTCCTGAAATCAAAAGGCAAAAGAACACTTGATAAATTGATTTTGACTCATGGAGATGCAGATCATGCGGGAGAGGTTACCAAACTTCTTGATGAAATTCGTGTCATAGAGTTGATTGTGCCATTAGGTTTTTTAAGAGGAGATTTTGAGCAGAAAATCATTGATAAAGCGAAAAGTACAGGAACGGAGGTATCCGTATTGAAAAGCGGGGACGCTGTATCTGACTCATTTTTCAAATTGAACATCTTATCTCCAATCAATTTGTCAGAGAGTGAAAATAACGATTCACTCGTTATATTTGCTAAGATTGGGGGCTTAAAGTGGCTGTTTACGGGTGATCTTGAGCACGAAGGAGAAAAGCGTATTTTAGAAAAATATAAAGGATTAAAAACCGATGTATTAAAGATTGGACATCATGGAAGCAAGGGGTCTACTTCAGATTTGTTTTTAAAGCAGCTTCAGCCTAGGATTGCTTTGATTTCAGCAGGGGAGAACAACCGGTATAATCATCCTCATAATGAAGTGATCGGGCTGCTTCAGAAATACGGGATGGAAATTCTTCAAACGAAGGATCATGGTTCGATTACTTTTAAATTTAATGGAGATAGTGGAACGTTTTCCGTTCAGCCTCCATACGATAGCGTATCAGATAAATGATTTTTGCAATAAAAAAACGGCAGCTATGTGAGGCAGATCCGTTCTGAAAGAGAAGTCAGGTGCTAGAGCTAGACAATGAAAAAGAGACTGCTCTGCAGTCTCTATGTAAGGGTTGTCATGAACCGATTAACTTAATAACTGTCGCTAATACGAAAATAGTGGCAAAAAAGCCAAAAGAAACGACAAATCCTACTCCTGAGTCTACTGCATCGTTGCGTTTGCTTTGAACATTCTTTTCAAATTCATTCACAATTTACCCCTCCTATATGCCTTATAGTATAAGCCAAATCATTTAAAAAATCTATCATTTTCCAATCAGGTTTTGACAACACTTTACACATATATTAACCGATCAGAGTGAGAAAAATATATACAACATATTGATCGCTTACCTGCACATGTATCCTGGGGCATATGCGGTGGCGTTTATATATATGGGAACCGGCTGAGCCTGTTCCCTATTCATTTTGCCCATTTATATAATCCGCACTTGCTAAACAGGCAGGGTACCGATACGATTAGAAAAGAATGATTGAAACTGGGTGATAAAATGATATCAAACGTCTGGAAAGATATAAAAAATAAACAGCTGAAGCCGGCATACCTGCTTCTTGGAAAGGAATCTTACCTTATTCAGGAAACCGTTCAGCTTATTATTGAAGCTGCACTGGATCCTTCAGAGATTGATTTTAATCTTGCGCAGTATGACCTGTCAGAGGTCCCATTGGAGTCCGCCATTGAGGATGCAGAAACACTTCCTTTTCTAGGTGAAAAAAGAGTGGTTATTCTTAAGAATCCTCAATTTTTAACGAGTGAAAAGAAGAAAGAAAAAATAGAACACCGCATTGATAAATTAGAGGAATATTTAAAAAGTCCTGCTCCATATACCATTTTGGTTATTGTGGCCCCATTTGAAAAGCTTGATGAACGAAAAAAAATTACAAAAGCTGTCAAAAAAATGACAGAAGCTGTAGAGATGAATGGATTTTCTGAGCATGAAACAAAGAAATGGATGAATGAACTGGCAGATGCAAATGCCATTGCACTTGAAAATTCAGCAAGAGATCAGCTTTATATGCTGACAGCCGGAAACTTAATGGCCATCTCACAAGAAATGAAAAAGTTGAGTACATATACGGGTGAAGGCGGAATAATAAGGGAGGACATTGTTTCTGCACTTGTTTCAAGAACACTTGAGCAGAATATTTTTGAATTGATTGAGAAGGTTATCCGCAAAGACAGAACTCGTGCCATGCAGATTTTTTATGATTTGCTGAAAGCAAACGAGGAACCGATAAAAATATTATCTTTGCTGATTAATCAATTCAGACTGATTCTTCAAGTGAAAGAACTGTCTGTTCTGGGATATGGACAGCAGCAAATTGCGGGAAACCTCAAGGTGCACCCATTCCGTGTGAAACTAGCCATGCAGCAGGCGCAGCTTTTTCAAACCTCAGAACTGACATCGATCATGAATCAGCTTGGTGAGGCAGACTATGAAATGAAAACCGGAAAAATGGACAAAAGACTTGCTGTTGAATTATTTTTACTCCGCTTATTCAAATAAAGTCCATAAAAAAAATCCTCTTCTCGGGAAGAGGATTTTTTTATTATGCTGAAAGACCGTTTACAGATTTCGTTAAACGAGATTTGTAACGAGCAGCAGCGTTTTTGTGGATTAGACCACTTTGAGCAGCTTTGTCAATTCTTTTAGAAGCTACAGCTAGTGCAGCTTTTGCATTGTCAGCATCATTGTTAACAACTAGAGCTTCTACTCTTTTAATAGCAGTACGCATTGCAGATTTGATTGTAACATTGTGTGCATTGCGCTCAGCGTTAGTTTTTGTGCGTTTGATTGCAGATTTGATGTTTGGCATTCGTTTCACCTCCTAAAAAGCATTCGAGATCTATTATACTCGACATTTTCATCAATAATAAGAACAAGTGATATTTTATCAAACGGACATATAGATTGCAATATAATTGTAAAGGAAATTATCACGGCTTATATCTGTCAAGAATGAAACCTGCAAATTAAGGCAAAAATACAGAATAAGAAAGACTATGCAGCCAGGAGGTTATGATAGTGAAAGAACCTTTAGATTTGAGTATGTATTCAGTCAGAACAGATTTGGCCATTGAAGCACGTGATATGGCATCTGAATCTAAAACATCTGAGCCCGAAAAGAAATCACCCGAGATTGAAGGCGTTATTGTCAAAGAGCGGGACGATAATGGAGTTAAAATAACATCTCTTCAAATTACAGAAAAGGGTGCAGAGCTTACGGGAAAGAAGCCGGGAAATTACTTGACACTTGAAGTGCAGGGGATTCGCCAAAAAGATACAGCATTGCAAAATCAGGTTGTCGACATATTTGCAAAAGAATTCAGCAGTTTTATGGATGGTCTGAAGATTCCAAAGGATGCAAGCTGTTTAGTTGTGGGACTCGGCAACTGGAATGTAACACCAGATTCGCTTGGTCCCCGTGTTGTCGAAAACCTTCTTGTTACACGTCATTTATTTCAGCTTCAGCCTGAAAATGTGCAGGAAGGCTTCAGGCCGGTAAGCGCTATTTCACCTGGAGTAATGGGAATTACCGGGATTGAAACAAGTGATATTATTACCGGCATTATTGAAAAAAGCAAACCGGATTTTGTCATTGCCATTGATGCGCTGGCTGCAAGATCGATAGAGCGTGTAAATACAACTATTCAAATTTCAGACACCGGCATTCATCCCGGATCTGGCGTTGGAAACAAACGGAAAGAGTTGAGCATGGACACTTTGGGCATACCTGTTATTGCGCTTGGTATTCCGACGGTTGTAGATGCGGTATCAATCACAAGTGATACGATTGACTTTATCTTAAAGCACTTCGGAAGAGAGATGAAGGAAGGAGACCGCCCTTCTAAGTCGCTCACTCCCGCCGGGATGTCATTTGGAGAAAAGAGGGTGCTTTCTGATGAAGATCTTCCTTCTGATGAACATAGACAGCAGTTCCTTGGGATTATTGGAACTCTTGAAGATGAAGAAAAAAGAAGACTGATTCATGAAGTTCTATCTCCGCTTGGACATAATTTAATGGTGACTCCAAAAGAAGTGGATACATTTATTGAAGACATGGCAACTGTAGTTGCAAATGGACTGAATGAGGCACTTCATCAGCAGGTGGACAGCAGCAACGCGAGGTCATATACCCATTAAAATATAGTCTACTTTCTCCGGCTCCTGCATATAGTTAAGCAGGCAAGCTTTGAAGGAGGAAAGAAGATGAAGCATTCTCGGAATAATCGCGGAATAATAGTGACTCTGAATGGGACAAGCTTGAAAAAAGGATTTGCACTCAGCTTTATCGGGTTTATGCTCGTATTTTTGCTTTCAGGCGCGCTTACTTCCCTAAAACCTGAATATAGGATCACATCTAAATCAATTAATGAATTAACAAATAATATTACAGGTGATTCTTTTATTCATCTGCTTGGTTTTGAAAATCGCTATTTTGTTCAGGATTTGCCTAAAGAGGCTAAACCTCCAAGTTTTTCTTCGTTATTTTTTAAAGCGGCTACAAGCATTAATCCAGAGGATCCGCGGAGTCTCCTTGGAAGGGAACTCCCCGGATTCACCCTGTTTGACAGCGAAATCGTAGTTGCAGGAGAAGGTACGGATTATACAACGATGCCTATTGAATCACCGCCGCCGACAGAGGTGCTGTTAGAGGAGCGGGAAGCATCAATCGCTGACTTAAAAGGGGCAGACGATCAGCCCGATCAGTCCAAAACACCGCCAATAGCGACAACAGGCGAACGCAAAGTTGTTTATATTTACCATACACATACAACAGAATCCTATTTGCCTATGTTAAAAGATGTGAAAAATGCAAACAGTGCTTATCATTCTGAAGCAAATGTAACTCTCGTTGGAGACAGGCTCGGAAAATCGCTTGAAGATCAGGGAATAGGAACAAACGTTGATAAAACCAATTTCATGAAGAAGCTGAATGAAAAAGGCTGGTCTTTTACAAAAGCCTACTCTATGTCCAGGCCGACGGTCGAAACGGCGATGGCAGGGAATAAAGAGCTGGAGTATGTAATCGATATCCACCGTGATTCTCAGCGGTATAAAGTTACAACAGCTGATATTAACGGGAAAAAATATGCCAAGGTGGCATTTGTCATCGGAGGAAAGAATCCGCTGCATGACAAAAACAAACAGCTGGCATCAGAGCTTCATAATAGAATAGAAGCGAAATACCCAGGACTCAGCAGAGGAGTTTTTCTTAAGGATTCACCAGGATCAAACAGCCTGTATAATCAGGACCTGACTCAAAACGCCATGTTAATTGAATTCGGCGGAATTGATAATAACCTTGATGAATTGAATCGAACAGCAGACGCAGTAGCGGATATTTTCAGCGAATATTACTGGCAGGCTGAAAAAGCGAATGCAGATTCAGCTGCTGAAAAAAAATAAGGTAAATAGATTAGAGGGAAGTATGATGATGAAATTCATGCTAAAGTGCTTTGTCCTAAGCTCAATATTGCTGCTTGGTGTTCTGTTTGGAATGCAGCAGGCCAATCAAGGTCTTGTAAAAATGAAGGGGTATGAAGACCCGAATTTGAGCAGCGCTTTTGAAGTGAAAAATGATTCATCAGGAGAATTGGAAGCTTCCGTATTAGGCGTCAGCCATAATCTCGAAGAAAAACAGGAAAAACTTGAAGAAATGGAAGCATTCAATTTCTTTTCCCAGCTGGGCAAAAAATTTGCTGCTCTTGCAAATGCAGTCATAACTGGCTTTATCACATTTTTAGCGGGTTTGGTTGAAAGCCTGTTTCAATAATGGATCCATTGAATATACTTAAGGGAAGTCCGTTTTAGGGCTTCCCATATTTGTTTAGCGGATAAACCTGCTTCGGTTAAATAACTCCTGGCCCCTCATGCCAGAACAAATTTCCTCAGGATAGTCAAACTAGGATTTTTCGGGTGAATTCTTATCTGTCTGCCCGAGTCTGAACAGTCGGTTCCGTTTTTCTCATTGTCCAGCTCCACCGCCCAACTCGCTCGGCCAGAACGGCTCCGCCAGTAAAGGCAAAAAGCGCCTTTTCTGTCGGATCCTTATCTGTCATGCCTGAGCTAAACGGGCGGTTCCGCTTTTCCCTGTTGAATGTTACTTCCCCTATTGATATAATTAAATTTAGTGCATTGGCCAGTTTAGTAGGAGTGATAGAACGATTATGAAGAATAAAGAAGATAAATTAAATAGACAATCCAAAATACGAAATTTCTCGATTATTGCCCATATTGACCACGGCAAATCAACGCTTGCGGATCGGATCCTTGAAAAAACGTCCGCGTTGACTCAAAGGGAAATGAAAAATCAGCTTCTTGACTCAATGGATCTTGAGAGAGAACGCGGAATAACAATTAAATTAAATGCCGTTCAATTAAGATATAAAGCAAAAGATGGAGAAGAATATATTTTCCATTTGATTGATACACCGGGACATGTCGATTTTACATACGAGGTTTCCCGCAGTCTGGCTGCATGTGAAGGGGCTGTATTGGTAGTTGATGCTGCTCAGGGAATTGAGGCGCAAACCCTTGCGAATGTTTATTTGGCTCTTGATAATGATCTGGAAATACTGCCAATTATCAACAAAATCGACCTTCCAAGTGCTGATCCTGAACGTGTTCGCCAGGAAATTGAAGATGTAATCGGTCTTGATGCTTCAGAAGCTGTTCTCGCTTCTGCTAAAGCTGGCATCGGAATTGAAGAAATTTTGGAACAGGTTGTTGAAAAGGTGCCTGCTCCTCAAGGTGATCCTGATGCGCCGCTTAAAGCGCTTATCTTCGACTCCTTATATGACGCATACCGCGGTGTAGTAGCATATATTCGAGTGGTAGAGGGCTCAGTTAAAGTCGGACAGAAAATCAAGATGATGGCAACCGGCAAGGAATTTGAAGTAACAGAGGTGGGTGTTTTTACACCTAAAGCTCTTTTGCTTGATGAATTAAATGTAGGTGATGTTGGATTTTTAACAGCTGCCATTAAAAATGTCGGCGATACAAGAGTCGGGGACACGATTACGGATGCGAAAAATGGTGCAACAGAGGCGCTTCCAGGCTACCGTAAATTAAACCCAATGGTGTATTGCGGTCTATATCCAATTGATACTGCAAGATACAACGATCTTCGCGAGGCATTAGAAAGATTGGAGCTGAATGATTCTGCGCTTCAATATGAACCGGAAACGTCTCAGGCTCTTGGTTTTGGCTTCCGCTGCGGATTCCTTGGTCTCCTGCACATGGAAATTATCCAGGAACGGATTGAACGTGAATTTAAAATCGATTTAATTACAACGGCCCCAAGTGTTATTTACAATGTCTTTTTGACAGATGGAAGCGAAGTCCGCATTGATAATCCATCAAATCTTCCTGATCCGCAAAAGATTGACCGGATTGAAGAGCCATACGTGAAAGCCACGGTTATGGTACCAAACGATTATGTAGGTGCAGTGATGGAGCTTTGCCAAAATAAACGAGGCAACTTTATCGACATGCAATATTTGGATGAAAACAGAGTAAGCATCGTTTATGAACTTCCATTATCTGAAATTGTATATGATTTCTTTGACCAATTAAAATCAAACACAAAAGGGTATGCATCATTTGATTATGAGCTGATTGGATATAAAACATCCCAGCTTGTGAAAATGGATATCCTGCTCAACAATGAGAAAATTGATGCCTTGTCATTTATTGTTCACAGAGATTCAGCCTATGACCGCGGTAAAATCATTGTAGAGAAGTTAAAAGAATTGATTCCCCGCCAGCAATTTGAGGTTCCTATTCAGGCTGCAATCGGCCAAAAAGTTGTTGCTCGATCTACGATCAAAGCTATGCGCAAAAACGTTCTTGCCAAATGCTACGGAGGAGATATTTCCCGTAAACGCAAACTTCTTGAGAAACAAAAAGAAGGAAAGAAACGAATGAAAACAGTTGGTTCTGTAGAAGTTCCTCAGGAAGCCTTCATGGCTGTTCTGAAAATGGATGACAATTAATTCAGGATCGTTTACATTCAAACTTAAACTATGATAACGTAAGAAAAAACATTTGCCGCAGTCAACGCACTGCGGCTTCTTTATTAGAAGGTGAGAAAAATGGTCAAAGCTGCATATCTTCACATTCCTTTTTGTGAACAAATCTGTCATTATTGCGACTTTAACAAGGTCTTTTTGAAAAATCAGCCTGTTGATGAGTACCTTGACAGCATGCAAATGGAAATGAGAAACACTCTTTTAAAATACCCGGCGGAATCCCTTGAAACGATTTTTATTGGGGGAGGAACGCCTACTGCTTTAAACGAAAAACAAATGGAAAAGCTCCTGAAAGCTATAAATGAAGAATTTAAGCCACTCCCTTCTTTACATGAATTTGCAGTAGAAGCTAATCCGGGCGACCTTTCATATGAAAAGCTTAAAGTGATGAGAGACCTTGGAGTAAACCGCCTGAGCTTCGGCGTGCAGACATTTAACGATGGGCTGCTTGAAAAAATTGGCCGCACACACCGTTCGGCTGATGTTATGAAAAGTATTGAGCTTGCAAAAAAAGCAGGCTTTGACAATATAAGCATTGACCTGATGTACGGGTTGCCGGGGCAGACAATCAGCGACTTCAAAGATTCGCTTAAGATCGGATTTGGTCTGGATGTCCAGCATTATTCTTCGTATTCTCTTATTGTTGAGCCCAAAACGGTCTTTTATAATTTAATGTCTAAAGGAAGACTGACTCTTCCTCCTCAGGAAGAAGAAGCCATCATGTATGAATATCTAATGGAAGTTATGGAGCAGCACGGTTTCCATCAATATGAAATCAGCAATTTTGCGCTTCCCGGTTATGAAAGCAGACATAATCTTACTTATTGGAATAATGATGAGTACTACGGAATCGGAGCGGGAGCGCACAGTTACACAGGCAATATCCGGCGTGCAAATGCAGGTCCTTTAAAAAAATATATGCAGCTGATTGAAGATACAGGTTTTCCTTATCAGAATGAGCATCAAGTAACTGAAGCTGAAAAGATGGAGGAAGAACTTTTTCTTGGCTTGCGTAAATCTGCTGGAGTGAGCAAAAAGAAATTTGACGATAAGTTTGGCATGCCTTTATCAAAAGTGTTTGGTTTGCAGATCAAGGAACAAACAGAAAAAGGCCTATTAAATGATCATCAAGATTCAATTTCCCTTACACATAAAGGGAAATTGCTTGGAAATGAAGTTTTTCAGGCATTTTTAGGTGTTGTACCTTCTGAATAGGGTAAATAGAAAAGACGGCGTTTTTGCGTGTGTCTTTTTGTTTGACTTTCTTTAGTTGATTAAACATAAACTATAGGGGAATTTAATCTAAATAATTGACAATTATCGTTTGATTTGATACTTTTTATTATAGATTTAGCACTCGCGCATACAGAGTGCTAACAGAGGTGATGATAATGTTAACAGATCGTCAGCTTTTAATCCTTCAGGTCATTGTTGATGATTTTATTCAATCTGCTCAGCCGGTAGGGTCAAGAACATTGTCTAAGAAGGAATCGATCACATTCAGTTCTGCAACAATCCGAAATGAAATGGCAGATCTTGAAGAAATGGGCTTCATTGAAAAGACTCACAGTTCATCAGGCAGAGTTCCTTCGGAGAAAGGATACCGCTATTATGTGGATCACTTGCTTGCTCCGCAGAAACTGACGAATATGGATGTTGTTACAATTAAATCTGTCTTTACAGAACGTATATTTGAACTTGAAAAAGTAGTGCAGAAGTCCGCTCAGATTCTTTCGGATTTAACGAATTATACGTCCATTATTCTTGGTCCTAAAGTAAACGAAAATCGGCTGAAACGAATTCAGATCGTTCCAATCAGTGAAGATACAGCTGTTGCAATTATTGTGACAAATACGGGCCATGTTGAAAATAGAACTATTTCTTTTCCAGGTACAATTGATCCGCAGGATATTGAAAAAATGGTTAACATATTAAATGAGCGATTATTTAATGTTCCGATTGTCGAATTGCATGACAAAATATACAAAGAAATTGTAAACTTGCTTAGGAACCATATTCAAAACTATGATTCCATCATGAAAGTTCTATCCGGAACATTTACGATGAACGCAAATGAAAAAATATATTTCGGCGGGAAAACAAATATGTTAAGCCAGCCGGAATTCAATGATATCTCACGTGTCAGAACGCTTTTGACAATGATTGAAGAAGAGCAGGAATTATATAATATTCTGCAGGCCTATGATTCAGGGATTACAATTAAGATTGGCAAAGAAAATCAGAACATTGCCATGGAAAATTGCAGTCTGATCACTGCAACCTATTCAGTTGATAATAAACAAATAGGGCGGATTGCGGTTCTTGGTCCGACAAGAATGGAGTACTCCCGTGTTATCAGTCTGCTCCAGAGAGTCACAAAAGATATGTCCAAAGCCTTAACTAATCTGTATCACTCATAAAAACATTGTCCATATTGTAAGAGAGCGGAAAATTGCTTTCCGCTCCCTTTCCATGGCTTTGCACTTTAAGGGAGGTGAAAGAAATTGACTAACGACGCAAAAGAAACCTTAAAAGAAAATGGAACAGCTTCTGAACAAGAAGAAACATTGGTAAACCAAGAAGGCGAATCAATGGATTCTGAAACACAAGCTGAACAAGCGCAGGAATCTGATGAGTTATCTGCAGCCAAAGCTAAGATTGAAGAGCTTGAAGCAAAGCTTAGTGAAACTGAAAATCGCATGTACCGCGTACAGGCAGATCTAGATAACTTCAGAAGAAGAGCAAGGCTTGATCTTGAGGCTGCTCAAAAATATCGTTCTCAAAATCTGATTACCGAAATACTGCCAGCTCTTGATAATTTTGAAAGAGCGTTAAAAATAGATACGGATGACGAAAAAACACAATCCTTATTACAGGGGATGGATATGGTTTATCGCCAGCTGGTGCAGGCTCTGCAAAATGAAGGAATTGAAGCCATTCAAGCAGAAGGCCAGCCGTTTGACCCGCATCTTCATCAGGCAGTCATGCAGGTAGAAGATGATCAATATGAATCCAATGTTGTCATTGAAGAATTCCAAAAAGGCTACAAATTAAAAGACCGCATTATCAGACCAGCTATGGTTAAAGTAAATCAATAACTTACATATTAGGAGGTTTCTACGATGGGGAAAATTATCGGCATTGATTTAGGTACAACAAACTCATGTGTTGCAGTATTAGAAGGCGGAGAACCTAAGGTTATCCCAAATGCAGAAGGCAACCGCACAACTCCTTCTGTAGTAGCATTTAAAAATGGCGAGCGCCAGGTTGGTGAAGTTGCAAAACGCCAGGCTATTACAAATCCAAACACAATTATGTCCATCAAGCGACATATGGGAACGGACTATAAAGTAGAGGTAGAAGGCAAGGAGAATACTCCTCAGCAAATCTCTGCAATCATCCTTCAGCACTTAAAAGCATATGCAGAAGACTATTTAGGCGAGCCTGTTACAAAAGCTGTTATCACAGTTCCAGCATACTTCAATGATGCTGAGCGTCAGGCAACTAAAGATGCAGGTAAAATTGCAGGACTTGAAGTTGAGCGTATTATCAACGAACCAACTGCAGCTGCACTTGCTTACGGTTTAGATAAAACAGATCAAGATCAAACAATTCTTGTTTACGATTTAGGCGGCGGCACATTTGACGTATCCGTTTTAGAACTTGGAGACGGAGTATTCGAAGTTCGTTCAACTGCTGGAGACAACCGTCTTGGCGGAGATGATTTTGACCAAGTAATCATTGATTATCTTGTTTCAGAATTCAAAAAAGATAACGGCATCGACCTTTCAAAAGACAAAATGGCTCTTCAGCGCTTGAAAGATGCTGCTGAAAAAGCTAAGAAAGATCTTTCTGGTGTATCTTCAACACAGATTTCATTGCCGTTCATTACAGCTGGAGAAGCTGGACCTCTTCACTTGGAAGTGACATTGTCACGTGCTAAATTTGAAGAGCTTTCATCTAATTTAGTTGAAAGAACAATGGGTCCTGTTCACCAGGCACTTAAAGATGCAGGTCTTTCTAAAAATGAAATTGATAAAGTAATCCTTGTTGGCGGATCTACTCGTATCCCTGCTGTTGTAGAAACAATCAAAAAAGAGCTTGGCCAAGAGCCATCAAAAGGTGTTAACCCGGACGAAGTTGTAGCACTTGGAGCAGCAATTCAAGGCGGCGTTATCACAGGTGACGTCAAAGACGTTGTTTTACTTGACGTAACACCACTTTCACTTGGAATTGAAACAATGGGCGGCGTGTTCACGAAGTTAATTGAGCGCAACACAACGATTCCAACAAGCAAATCACAAGTGTTCTCAACGGCTGCTGACAGCCAAACAGCTGTAGACATCCATGTTCTTCAAGGTGAGCGTCCAATGTCTGCAGATAATAAAACATTAG
The DNA here is from genome assembly GCF_030127205.1 of Metabacillus hrfriensis. Taxonomy (NCBI): domain Bacteria; kingdom Bacillati; phylum Bacillota; class Bacilli; order Caryophanales; family Bacillaceae; genus Metabacillus; species Metabacillus hrfriensis. The sequence continues at coordinate 3,645,123 of NZ_CP126116.1, read as the reverse complement.
GCCGTTTCCAATTAACGGATATTCCTCCGGCTCCGCGTGGAGTTCCGCAAATTGAGGTATCATTCGATATTGATAAAAACGGTATCGTAAATGTTCGTGCAAAAGATTTAGGCACAAACAAAGAACAAACAATCACAATTAAATCTTCAACAGGTTTAAGTGATGAAGAAATCGAACGCATGGTAAAAGAAGCAGAAGAAAATGCAGATGCAGATAAAGCGCGCAAAGAAGAAGTTGAACTTCGCAATGAAGCAGATCAGCTAGTGTTCACAACTGAAAAGACTCTTAAAGATCTTGAAGGTAAAGTAGACGAAGGTGACGTTGCAAAAGCGAACGAAGCGAAAGATGCATTAAAAGCTGCTATTGAGAAAAATGAGCTTGAAGAAATCAGAACGAAAAAAGATGAGCTTCAAGAAATCGTTCAGCAATTATCTATGAAATTGTATGAAGAAGCTGCAAAACAGCAACAAGGTGCTGAAGGTGCAGCAGGCGCTAAACAAGATGACAATGTAGTTGATGCTGAATATGAAGAAGTAAACGACGATAAAAAATAATACTGAGCGGAAATGAGTGACTTCATCCCGCAAAAGGAAAGTCAAAGTCAGGCTTGTCTTGACTTTGACTTTTTTTCATGAGTAAAGAAATGATCTATCAGAAAAGATTGAATAGATTACGGGTATGGAAACACCTTCTATACTTAAACAATATGTTGCAATCAGCCTAAATCGAGTGATACAATTTACTTTATGTGAGAATTCGGGAGTGAGAAATTATGAGCAAGCGTGATTACTATGAAGTGCTTGGAGTAAGTAAGAGCGCAACAAAGGATGAAATGAAAAAAGCGTACCGCAAGCTTTCTAAACAATATCATCCTGATATCAACAAGGATGCGGATGCAACCGATAAATTTAAAGAAATTTCAGAGGCTTACGAGGTCCTGACCGATGATCAGAAGCGTGCACAGTATGATCAATTTGGACATACTGATCCAAATCAGGGATTTGGGGGATCTGATTTTGGCGGAGGATTCGGTTTTGACGATATTTTCAGTTCGATCTTTGGAGGCGGCAGAAGACGAGATCCAAATGCGCCAAGACAAGGTGCAGACCTTCAATATACGATGACTTTGTCTTTTGAAGATGCAGTATTCGGCAAGGATACAACAATTGAAATTCCGCGTGAGGAAACATGTGATACATGTGACGGCTCTGGAGCAAAGCCTGGAACTAAGCCTGAAACATGTAAACATTGTAACGGATCCGGACAGCTGAATGTTGAACAAAACACGCCATTCGGCAGAATTGTTAACCGCCGCGTTTGTCATCATTGCAGCGGAACGGGCAAAATGATTAAACATAAATGTTCAACGTGCGGAGGAGCCGGCAAAGTTCAAAAGCGTAAAAAGATTTCTGTTAAAATTCCAGCAGGAGTCGATGATGGCCAGCAGCTAAGAGTTTCCGGACAAGGTGAACCCGGATTTAACGGAGGGCCAAGCGGTGATTTATATGTTGTATTCCAAGTGAGATCTCATGAGTTCTTTGAGAGAGACGGGGACGATATCTATTGTGAAATGCCGCTTACATTTGCGCAGGCAGCTTTAGGTGATGAAATTGAAGTGCCTACTCTGCACGGTAAAGTGAAGCTGAAGGTTCCGGCCGGAACGCAAACGGGCACTAAATTCCGCATGAAGGGAAAAGGTGTCGCCAATGTGAGAGGCTACGGACAGGGTGATCAGCACATTATCGTTCGTGTATTAACGCCTACAAATATTACAGAAAAACAAAAAGAGCTCCTTCGCGATTTTGCTGAAATGAGCGGGGGAAGACCAGATGAGCACGAAGAAAGCTTTTTTGATAAAGTGAAGCGTGCATTCAAGGGTGAATAAACAGAAGTGGAGCTGGTAGAATGAAATGGTCCGAATTAAGTATTCATACAACACAAGAAGCGGTAGAACCAATTTCGAATATTTTGCATGAGGCCGGAGCAAGCGGTGTCGTCATTGAAGATCAAATGGATCTATTAAAAGAGCGCGAAAGTGTGTATGGAGAAATCTACCACCTCAATTCTGATGATTATCCTGATGAAGGTGTTATTATTAAAGCATACCTGCCGGTAAACAGTTTCCTTGGTGAAACAGTTGAAGAGATTAAAGAAGCTGTAAATAACCTGCTTATTCATGATATCGATATAGGGAAGAATGATATCTCAATCAGTGAAGTTAATGATGAAGAGTGGGCGACTGCGTGGAAGAAGTATTATCATCCCGTAAAGATTTCGGAGCGATTTACGATCGTTCCGACATGGGAAACTTATACACCTGTCCATTCTGATGAACTGATTATTGAGCTTGATCCGGGTATGGCTTTTGGCACAGGGACTCATCCTACAACTGTTCTTTGTATTCAGGCGCTAGAACGCTCTGTAAAAGAACACGATTTAGTAGTAGATGTCGGCACAGGATCAGGAGTATTAAGCATTGCCTCTGCAATGCTTGGAGCAAAGCAGGTTCAGGCACTGGATTTAGATCCTGTTGCTGTAGAAAGCGCACGTTTAAATACAAAATTAAATAAAGTGCACCAGGCAGTCACAGTATCTCAAAATAATTTGCTGAACGGAATTCAAGGTCCTGTAGACGTAGTCGTTGCTAATATTTTGGCTGAAGTCATTCTGCGATTTGTCCACGATGCAAATCAGATTCTGAAACAAGGCGGTTTATTCATCACATCTGGAATCATTCTCAATAAAAAGGCAGAGGTTAAAAACGGTTTAATCGAGGCTGGATTTGAGATTGAAGAAACAGTTGTTATGGAAGACTGGGTGGCCTTTATCGCAAGAAAGAAATAAGAGGTGCTCATCTGTGCAGCGTTATTTTATAAGTGAGGAAAAAGAAAATTTAACATCCAGAATGACAATCACGGGAGACGATGTTCATCACATCTCCCGTGTTATGCGTATGAAGCCCGGCAGCAAACTGATTTGCTGTACTTCAGATGGACAGGCAGCGCTTTGTGAAATAGAAGAAGTAAATGATGATGCAGCAGTATGCAGGATTATTGAATGGCAGACTGCTGATCATGAACTTCCAGTATCAGTCACGATTGCGAGCGGGCTGCCTAAAGGGGATAAGCTGGAATGGATACTTCAAAAGGGCACAGAACTTGGTGCTGCTTCGTTTATCCCTTTTAATGCTGCTCGTTCCGTTGTAAAGCTTGATGCAAAGAAAGCAGTTAAAAAAGTGGAGCGCTGGAGAAAGATTGTGAAAGAGGCTTCTGAACAATCCTACCGCAACTTAATCCCGGACGTCTTTGAGCCATGCAGCTGGAAGGAACTTATTCATCGTTCTGCTTCATATGATCTGAAAATCGTGGCATATGAAGAATCAGCTAAAAGCGGGGAACTTTCCAATCTTGCGAAAGCATTAAATGAAAGTAATCCAGGTCAATCCATTCTGGTAGTATTCGGACCAGAAGGCGGATTAACGGAAGAAGAAATAGAACAGCTGACAAATGCAGGTTTTAAAGCCTGCGGACTCGGGCCGAGAATCTTACGGACGGAAACGGCTCCGCTATATGTTTTATCTGCCGTTTCTTATTATTTTGAATTATCGAGGTGATTACCATGCCAACCGTAGCATTTCATACACTTGGCTGTAAAGTAAACCATTATGAAACAGAAGCTATCTGGCAGTTATTCAAGGACGCAGGCTATGATCGTTCTGAATATGAAAGTAAAGCTGATGTTTATGTCATAAATACATGTACAGTAACGAATACAGGCGATAAAAAAAGCCGTCAGGTCATTCGCCGTGCAATTAGAAAAAATCCGGACGGGGTTATTTGTGTAACAGGCTGTTACGCTCAAACGTCTCCTGCTGAAATTATGGCGATTCCGGGTGTTGATATAGTAGTAGGTACGTCTGACCGTGTTAAAATGCTTGACTATATTGAGCAATTTAAGAACGAAAGACAGCCCATCAATGGCGTCAGCAATATTATGAAGGCCAGAGTTTATGAAGAACTTGATGTACCGGCATTTACAGACCGTACTCGTGCATCATTGAAGATCCAGGAAGGCTGCAACAACTTCTGCACGTTCTGCATCATTCCGTGGGCACGCGGCTTAATGCGCTCCCGTGACCCCAAAGAAGTCATTAAACAGGCTCAGCAGCTTGTTGATGCAGGCTACAAAGAAATTGTATTAACAGGAATTCATACAGGAGGATACGGCGAAGACATGAAGGATTACAACTTCGCTATGCTGCTTCGTGATCTGGACACTCAGGTTCATGGTTTAAAGCGCATCAGAATCTCGTCCATTGAGGCAAGTCAAATTACAGACGAAGTCATTGAAGTGCTTGATCAGTCAGATAAGATTGTCCGCCATTTGCATATCCCGATTCAATCAGCTTCAAATACTGTATTGAAAAGAATGCGACGTAAATACACAATGGAATTCTTTGCTGAGCGTTTAGCACGCCTGAAACAAGCTTTGCCAGGGCTTGCTGTAACTTCTGACGTTATCGTTGGTTTCCCTGGTGAAACGGATGAAGAATTCATGGAAACATATAACTTTATTAAAGAACACAAATTCTCAGAGCTTCATGTTTTCCCTTACTCCAAACGGACAGGCACACCTGCTGCAAGAATGGATGACCAAGTGGATGAGGAAATTAAAAATGAACGTGTTCATCAGCTGATTGCCCTATCCGATCAGCTTGCCAAAGAATACGCATCTGTTTATGAAGACGAAGTTCTTGAGGTTATCCCTGAGGAACTATATAAAGAAGATCCTGAAAGCGGTCTTTATGTCGGATATACGGATAATTATTTGAAAGTTGTTTTCCCTGCAACAGAAGAAATGGTCGGGAAAATTGTGAAGGTGAAAATGACTAAAGCTGGCTATCCGTACTCGGAAGGACAGTTTGTACGTGTCATGGAAGATGAACCGGCAGCTGAAAGTATGCGAAATATCTCTTAACCTGGTCGATAAAGACCGGGTTTTTTATTTTTATGTTTAAACAGAGGGAATGCACTTTTCTTTTAAAACAGGTTTAGAATTATTTTACTGGTGTAAATTAAGTTTGTACTCGTATTTTTTTGGGGGAAATGTTAAGATGTAAGAGGTCAGACGACTAATTAAATGGAAAAGGGGTACTACATATGTCAGTAAATATTGGCAGTATGATTGACCATACAGCGTTAAAGCCAGAAACAACAAAGGCTCAAATTGAAACATTATGCGCAGAAGCAAAGGAATATAAATTCGCATCTGTCTGTGTAAATCCAACTTGGATTGAAACAGCGGCTGCTCTGCTAAAAGGAACAGACGTAAAAGTTTGTACTGTAATCGGTTTCCCTCTCGGAGCGACTACAGTTGAAACAAAAGCATTTGAAACAAAAGATGCAATTGCAAAAGGTGCTACAGAAGTTGATATGGTAATCAACATCGGCGCATTAAAAGATAAAAATGATGAGCTTGTTGAGCGCGATATCCGTGCTGTTGTAGAAGCAGCTAAAGGAAAAGCGCTTACTAAAGTAATTATTGAATCATGTCTTTTAACAGATGAAGAAAAAGTAAGAGCCTGCGAATTATCAGTTAAAGCCGGAGCGGATTTTGTTAAAACTTCAACTGGTTTTTCAACTGGCGGAGCAACTGTCGAGGATATCGCTCTTATGCGCAAAACAGTTGGACCTGATGTTGGAGTGAAAGCTTCAGGCGGCGTTCGTGACCGCGCAGGAGCGCTCGCAATGGTGGAAGCTGGCGCAACTCGCATCGGTGCTAGTGCTGGAATTTCAATTGTTAAAGGTGAAGTTTCAAACTCTGATTATTAATTCCTGACTATAAAAGACTGCTGAATTTTTTTCGGCAGTCTTTATTTATTTCTCTCTAAAAAAAGTTGAAAATGAAACAACGAAACTGCCGAATGCATTTGCAAAAGGCAGCAATGCAAGTGAACTGATGACATTAAAAATCAGACTGAAGTGTGCCAGCTGCATATCAGGCTGTGAAGATAAAGTTTGAACAGCCGCACTGCAATGTGAAATGAAAGGATAAAATGCGGCTACACCGATTACATTTACCCATACATGTGCATAGGCGGTCAGCTTTGCTTCTTGATTGGCTCCGGCTGCTGCCATCATGCCTGTAATACAAGTGCCGATATTAGCTCCAAGAACATAAGCAATGCCTGCACTGAGCGTAAGAATATCGGCATTTAAAAAACTCATAATAATGCCCACAGTGGCTGCACTTGAATGAATAATTGCTGTTAAAACCGTCCCGCTTAGAACTCCTGCAAAAGAGTGTTCATTTGTGTACAGCAATAACTCTTTAACTAGATTCAGCTCGGATAGCGGATAAGCAAGCCGGCCAAACCCTGCCATTGCTGAAAAAAGTGCGCCTAGCCCCATAAAAACAGCACAAATTCGCATCAGCGCTTCTTTTTTAAAGACAGCTCCCATTAAAAGACATAGAAATCCTATAATGAAAAGGGGAAGAATCAAAGATCCAATATCCAAAGCGATTAATTGTGTAGTGAAAGTAGAGCCGATATTTGTTCCAAGAATAATTCCAATCGTCTGTTTAAACGAGATGACTCCAGCTGAAACAAGGCCTATAACAATTACCATCACAGCTGAACTGCTTTGCAGAATGCCCGTGAATATGATTCCAGCTATAAAAGCTTTGACAGGATGATTAATACAAGTATATATCCAGTTTCTCATTGCATGTCCGGATAGAATGGACAGACCTTTTTTCAGCAAATGCATACCTGCTAAAAAAACAATTAAGTAAAGCAAGAAAAAGCCTGCAGCCCCCATCAAATCACCTCTTATTAAAAAATATATGGACAAGCGCCCTGCTGCATGACTGAAATTTAGGGGGGGAATGCACGAAGTTAAGAACTTTTTTTTATATAAGTTGACCTCGGCGAAACGTTATATTATAATTGCAAAGTACATGTTTTCTTTAAACATGTTTATTAAACAGATGATGTCGATTGGTTGTATTCGGAGGGAGGGAATAAGAATGTCAAAAACGGTCGTTCGTAAAAACGAGTCGCTTGAGGACGCTCTTCGTCGCTTCAAACGTACAGTATCAAAAAGCGGTACTATACAAGAAGCAAGAAAGCGCGAATTCTATGAAAAACCTAGCGTAAAACGTAAGAAAAAGTCTGAAGCTGCTAGAAAACGCAAATTCTAAAGAGGGTGGATTTATGAGTCTTCTTGAGCGTTTGAATCAAGATATGAAACAAGCGATGAAGAACAAAGAGAAGGACAAACTGGCTGTTATCCGCATGGTGAAAGCCTCATTACAAAATGAAGGCATCAAGCTGGGTAAACAGGAGTTGTCTGCTGAAGAGGAACTGACTGTGTTTTCTCGCGAATTAAAGCAACGTAAAGACTCCCTCCAGGAATTCAGTAAAGCTGATCGCTTAGATTTAGTTGAAAAGACACAGGCTGAACTTGATATTTTAACTGTATACATGCCAAAACAGCTTTCGGAAGAAGAGCTTCAAGCTATTGTGAAAGAAACAATTGCAGAAGTAAATGCAACTTCTAAAGCAGACATGGGTAAAGTTATGGCTGCGATCATGCCTAAGGTAAAAGGTAAGGCAGATGGCGCGCTTGTCAATAAAACTGTAGCTGGACAGCTATCATAAAAAGACGGAAAGCACCTTGTTCATTTGAACAAGGTGTTTTTTATGGTTTAAATGAAAAAAACAGATCGTATCAAATTTAGCTGAAAAAAGATCATTTAAGCCAAATGCAAAAAAAGTGGATAAATAAGAAAAGCAGCTAAACGGGGCGCTTCCGCTTTTCCCATTGTCCAGCTCCACCGCCCAATTCCTCGGCTAGAACGTCTCAGCCTGAAAAGTCAAACCCGGACTTTCCACTGAGCCTCTTCTGACTGTCGGAGCTAAACGGGCGCTTCCGCTTTCTGTATTGTCCAGTTCCACCTCCTTGCCCCTCGGCCAGGCTCTGAATAGTCGGTTCCACATTTCTAATGAGAATTTTTCATAAAAACGAAACCTATACTTAAGATGAAACGTATTACAAATACACCTTACGATTGAAAGGGGGCTTTCGATTCAATTGATAAGCAATCATAACCGTTTGTTTCATATATTATTTGGATTTGTTTTGTTTCTTTCCCTGTTTGGCAGTTCGTATATGCCCGCTGCAGATAATGCTTCTGAAAAAGTTGCGGTCATACCAATTGAAGAAACCGTTGAAAAAGGCTTATCACAATTTATTAAAAGATCTTTTAAGGAAGCAAGAGCAGAAAATGCCGACCACATTATTCTCGATATAAATACTCCGGGCGGAGCGGTTGATGCTGCACTTGAAATTGCGGACACAATTAGAGCATCAGATATTCCTGTAACCGCTTTTATTGATAAAAGGGCATTGTCTGCCGGAGCTTACATCGCTTTGAATGCTGATCAAATTTACATGGTTCCGGGAGCTAAGATGGGCTCTGCTGCTATTATTGATTTAGAAGGCAATACGGCTGATAAGAAAGCAGAATCCCTCTGGCTGGCTGAAATGAAAGAATCAGCAGAACAAAATAACAGAGATTCAAAATACGCACTTGCTATGGCTGATCCTGATGTGGACCTTCCTGAGTATGGAGCAGGCAAGGGTGATCTATTGACTCTGACCGCAGAGCAGGCGGTAGAGGTAAATTATGCAGAAGGCATTTCTGAAAACCTGGACAGTTTGTTAAATGCACTACACTTAGGTTCTGCCGAAGTGATTGGAATGGAGGTTAGCTTTGCTGAGAAAGTTGCAAGATTTGTGACCAATCCAATTGTGATACCAATCCTGCTTTCAATTGGAAGTCTTGGACTTATCGTTGAATTATACAGTCCTGGTTTTGGTCTTCCGGGCTTTATGGGCTTATCATCCCTCTTTCTTTTCTTTTACGGGCATTATATAGCAGGGCTTGCCGGACTCGAAACCGTAATTTTGTTTATCGTTGGCTTAATTCTTGTGGCCGCTGAGTTTTTTGTTCCCGGCGGCATTATAGGCTTTATTGGATTTGGAGCCATCCTATTGAGCTTTTTTATAGCAACTGATGATATTGCATATATGGCATTTTCATTAGTTGTGGCATTACTCGTTGCCGTAACGGCAGCCATCATATTTGTAAAGGTGTTTGGAAAACGTATGAATATATTTAAGAAACTAATCTTGCGTGATTCTACAAATACTGAAAGCGGGTATGTTTCAAATCGGAATCGTTTGGAGCTGATCGGGAAAACTGGTATAGCTCTCACATCCATGAGACCATCAGGAACAGCCCTCATAGATGATGAACGAATCGATGTTGTTACAGAAGGAATGTATATAGCAAAAGATCAAAAGATTAAGATTGTTAAAGTTGAAGGGTCACGTGTTGTCGTGAGAGAAATCCTTTAATACAAGGAGGAGTATAATGGATCCGTCATTGCTTTTAACGTTAGGGTTAATTGTTATTGGAGTTATATTAATAGGTGTTTTATTTACTTTTGTACCGATTACTCTGTGGATTTCAGCACTTGCTGCGGGAGTTCGAATCAGCATCTTTACTCTTATTGGAATGAGGCTTCGCCGTGTAAGCCCAAATCGAATTATCAATCCGTTAATTAAAGCTCATAAAGCTGGACTTGGTGTGACGATTAATCAGCTTGAGAGTCATTATTTAGCGGGCGGTAATGTAGACCGGGTAGTTAATGCCTTAATTGCCGCAGAGCGTGCGAATATTGAGCTTTCTTTTGAGCGCTGCGCAGCGATTGACCTTGCAGGGCGTGATGTATTAGAAGCCGTTCAGATGAGTGTAAATCCTAAGGTTATTGAAACGCCGTTTATCGCCGGTGTAGCAATGGATGGAATTGAAGTAAAGGCCAAAGCACGTATTACGGTCCGTGCAAATATTGAGCGGTTAGTCGGGGGAGCCGGCGAAGAAACGATTATTGCCCGTGTAGGTGAAGGCATTGTAAGTACAATCGGTTCTTCAAGCAATCATAAAAAAGTCCTTGAAAATCCTGATATGATTTCTCAGACAGTGTTGAATAAAGGCTTAGATTCCGGAACTGCTTTTGAAATTCTTTCGATTGATATTGCAGATGTTGATATCGGCAAAAATATCGGAGCTATCCTTCAAACAGATCAAGCTGAGGCTGATAAGAAAATTGCCCAGGCAAAAGCTGAAGAACGCCGTGCTATGGCAGTAGCCCTAGAGCAGGAAATGAATGCAAAAACACAGGAAATGAGAGCGAAAGTAGTGGAAGCGGAAGCGACAGTCCCGCTTGCAATGGCTGAAGCTTTGCGAAATGGGAAAATTGGCGTCATGGACTATATGAATTTTGAAAACATCAATGCAGATACAGATATGAGAGATTCAATCGGAAAGTTATCAAAAGATCAGCCGGATCATGATAATAAATAGGGAAAGCTCGATAAAGGAGGTGCTGACGAATGGACTTAGTTGAATTTATTCTTAGCAATCCATTAGTTATTGCAGGCCTTATCTTTGTTTTATCATCCTTATTCGGCAAAAAAAAGAAGGGAAAACAACAGCGAAGGCAAAAGGAAAACCCAGCAACTGCCGCATCTGTCCCTGTACCGTCAATTGAACAGACCGAAACTAAGCCGGAAGCTAAAGAACGAATGAAAGAAGCGATTGATACAATAGAAACAAGATATCACTCAGTAAAAAGTGAAATGAGCGAACTTGGAAATGAAATTGGCTCAGCGGCAGATGAAATTCAAGCGGAAATTCAGACTGACTCGAAAAACAGTCAGAATGAGCGCACGAAAGCAAACCCTGTCATAAATAAGGATAACGTTGTGCAAGGAATTATTTGGAGCGAAATTCTCGGTTCACCAAGGTCTAAAAAGCCGCACGCCTCTGCCAAACGCCGAGTTTAAAAAAGAAGTGTTAGAACCCCCTTTCAACTCATACATATGAGATGAGAGGGGGTTCTTTTTTATGGCGAAAAGATGGCGACAGCATGTAGCGAAATGGATCTCACGAACAGTAGAAATACCCCAGGATGTCATGATGGATCTTCCCCGCATCACGATGATCGGCCAAATACATATTTATATTGAAAATCATAGAGGGCTGCTCACTTTTACAGATAATGAACTTCGGCTTTTACTCAAGCAGGGACAGCTTCAGATTAAGGGTGAAGCTTTTGTTATAAAAACGATTTTGCCGGAAGAAATCCTTCTGCAGGGAAAAATCGACCAAGTTAATTATTTAGAACAATCTTGAATATAGGAGGATAACAATGAAAAACCAATGGACCCATTTCTTTTACGGCGTCATTAAAGTGACAATCACAGGCAGAGGCACTGAAAGATTTATTAACGACTGCATCAGGAAGGACGTACCTGTATGGAATGTAAGAAGAGAAGAGGGGGCGGTCTCTTTTTTTATTCGTCTGAAAGATGTACATGCCATTCGGGCTGCGGCGCGCAAAAATGAATGCAAATGTTCATTGAAGAAAGTGTCCGGCTTGCCTTTTCTTATTCAGAAAGCCTTGAAAAACAGTGGTTTTGTCATTGGATTCGCACTATTTTTTACCGTTATTCTTCTTTTATCCAACATGATCTGGGGAATTGATATAAAAGGAGCAAAGCCCAGCACTGAACATCTTATAAAAAAAGAGCTTGATGCAATGGGTGTGAAGGTTGGGAAACTGCAGTTCTTTACTCTTGATCCTGATTCCATACAAAAAAACCTGACAAACAATATCAAAGAGCTTACATGGGTTGGAGTTGAACTGAAGGGCACAAATTATCATTTTGAGGTTGTCGAGAAAAATGAACCGGAAAAAATCACGTATTCAAGTCCACAGAATATCGTTGCAAGAAAAAAAGCGGTTATAACTAAAATGTACGTTGAAAAAGGACAGCCTGCGGTATCTATTAATGAGCATGTGAAGAAAGGGCAGCTGCTTGTTTCGGGAATAATAGGCAATGATAATAATAAGCAGAAAGTGGCAGCGAAAGCAGAGATACTGGGAGAGACATGGTACCGCTCTGAAGTGGCAGTGCCTATTCATACTACATTTAATGTTTTTTCTGGAGATGACAAACGCAAGTATTACTTAGAACTTGGGTCATGGGAGCTTCAGGTTTGGGGATTTAAGCAGGACATGTTTAAAGAATTTGAAGTGGAGAAAGACATAAGATCTGTTAAATTTCTGAATTGGAACTTGCCGATTGGATACGGTAAAAAAATCTACCGCGAAAAAGAAGTTGTTAAACGCAGTTACACAAGTGAGGAAGCACGGACAGCTGCCCTTGAACTCGGCAAAAAAGAATTATTGAATGAATTGGGAGAAGAAGCGGAAATAAAGGGTCAAAAAGTTTTGCACCAGACGAACGAGAATGGTAAAGTAAAACTAACAGTGCTCTACCAAGTTATAGAAAATATCGTAAAAACTACACCAATTGTTCAGGGAGATTAAATAATGCCAGAAGAACTAGTTACGATAAATCAGCAAGTAGAAAACCCAAATGAAGCGGTTGCTCTGTTTGGAAATAATGATGCACATTTAAAGCGTATGGAAGATGAACTGAACGTCTCCATTGTAACGAGAGGCGAAGCAGTTTACGTATCCGGGGACCCTGACAGTGTTCAGACTGTTACTGATGTATTGAAGTCGCTGTTAGTCCTGATCCGCAAAGGAATCACGATCAGTGAACGGGACGTTTTATACGGAATTGAAATGGCAAAACGCTTAAAACTTGATGAATTTGAAGCATTATATGTAGATGAGATCAGCAAAGACGCCCGCGGGAAATCAATCAGAGTTAAAACTCTTGGACAAAGACATTATATCTCTTCTATCAGGAATAAAGATCTCGTCTTTGGAATTGGCCCTGCAGGTACAGGAAAAACATATTTAGCCGTTGTCATGGCAGTGAGTGCCTTAAAGAATAACAGCGTTAAAAAAATTATTTTAACCAGACCTGCGGTAGAAGCAGGAGAAAGCCTTGGATTCCTTCCAGGGGATCTTAAAGAAAAAGTTGATCCGTATTTGCGTCCTCTTTACGATGCTTTGCATGATGTGCTTGGAATGGAGCACACGCAAAGATTAATTGAAAGAGGAACAATAGAAATTGCTCCTCTAGCCTACATGAGAGGCAGAACGCTTGATGATGCTTTTGTTATTTTAGATGAGGCACAGAATACGACACCTGCGCAAATGAAAATGTTTTTGACGAGGCTTGGGTTTGGTTCAAAAATGGTCATTACAGGAGACATTACTCAGGTTGACTTGCCAAAAGGCGTTAAATCAGGACTTGCTGCCGCAAAAGAAACATTAAGTTCTGTCAGCGGCATTGCTTTTAACGAACTGCAGCAATCAGATGTTGTTCGCCACCCGCTGGTTGCGAAAATCATCGAAGCATATGATCAGACGAAGTGACCCGACAGCCCGATTTCGGGTCACTTTTTTCATGATTGCAGAGGGGAGCAGGGGGTGAGGTTATGAAAACGAAGCAAAAGCCTAAATTTAGTCAGTTAATCGAAAAAGTAAAGAATTATAAATTTATACATATATCGATGTATGTCATGCTTGCCGCTGTTATTTTTGTCTCGCTTTACAGCAATGTAAAGCCGGAAACGATTGATGTAGAACTGTTCACTTATTCCGATCAGACGATCATTGCCCCTACACAGGCAGATGATACCTATGAAACGGACAACAAGCGCCAGGAAGCCTATGACGCAGTTGAAGATGAATATGTTTTAAGAAAAGACTATGTCGTAAATAGAGTAGAAGTCATAACATCCATTTTTGATTTTGTAAAAGAAACGAATAAAGAGGCAGCAGATGAAATAAAACTTCAGAATGAAAATGTCACAGAGGGTGAAGAAGCCTATTCTATTTCTGCAGATGAAAAACTTAAACGTTTAAAGGACAAGCTTACTTCCGATATTAGAGAAAAAATTCCTGATGATGCCTTCAGAGCGCTGCTGGACTCTTCAGACAATGAATTGGCTATTGCAAAAGATTCAATCATTACGGCCGTTAATCGCGTAATGAGCGATGAAATTCCCCTTCAGAAACAGGATGAAGCAAAGGATCTTGTCGAAGAGGATCTTAAGTCTTCTACACTGAGGGCTGACTTATCAAATGCAGCTGTTCAGCTTGGAAGATATGCGGTGATTGCAAACTATGTATTTGATCTTGATGCAACGGAAGAAAAAAAGCAGCAGGCATATGATGATGTGAAAGAAGTGCAGATTAAACAAGGCCAGATTCTCGTTGAAGAAGGCGGTTACATCAGCAGAGACATCTACCGCAAGCTTGATCTAGTCGGGCTTCTCGATAATCAGCTGGCACTAAAGCCGTTTGCAGGACTAATGCTGATTATTCTTTTAATTATTGCGACGCTCATTTATTATTTTGAAGCACCTGATAAGCCTTCAGAGAGAAAGAATCACTCTCTTATTCTTTACGTTTTAATTTTCAGCATTACGATCCTGCTCATTAAAATCATCAGTTTCTTTCAGGAAATTGATTATTCGAATGTAGGATATCTGGTTCCGGTTGCAATGGGCGCTATGCTTATTAAGCTTCTTCTTCACGAGAGGCTTGCCATTTTAACGAGTATAATTTTTGCCGTCTGCGGCAGTATTATCTTTAATGAAGGCGTTACGGGTACCTTCAATTTTACCATCGGCGTGTATTTCCTGTTTGGAAGTATAGCGGGAGTCTTATTTCTGAATGAGCAAAATGTCCGTTCCAGAATTCTTCAGACTGGATTATTTGTAGCCTTGATTAATATCCTTATCATCACTTCTATCCTATTAATGCAAAATGGAAGCTATTCAAACATTGAGCTCGGTTCATACTTTATCATGGCCCTTGCGTCTGGACTTGTTTCTTCTGTTTTGACTATCGGATTTATGCCGTTTTTTGAAACGGGGTTTGGAATACTGTCTACTATGAAATTAATTGAATTATCGAATCCAAATCATCCGCTTCTCCGCAAAATATTAACTGAAACACCGGGCACATATCATCATAGTGTCATGGTTGCCAACTTGTCTGAGGCAGCTTGTGAAGCAATTGGTGCGAATGGCCTTCTTGCTCGTGTGGGAGCGTATTACCATGATATTGGAAAAACAAAACGGCCTCAGTATTTTATCGAAAATCAGATGAATATTGAAAATCCGCATGATAAATTGTCACCGCAGTTAAGCAAGAATGTCATTATTTCTCATGTGTCAGATGGTGCAGAGCTACTCCGCAGGCATAAAATGCCAAAGGAGTTTGTTGATATAGCCGAACAGCATCACGGAACAACGTTATTGAAGTTTTTCTATCATAAGGCAAAACAAAATCATCCTGATATTTATGAAGAAGAGTTTCGTTACCCGGGACCTAAACCACAGACCAAAGAGATTGCGATTATCTCAATAGCTGACAGTGTTGAAGCTGCAGTGAGATCCATGTCGAGTCCAACTCCTGATAAAATTGAAAAGCTTATTCGCGGTATTATTACAGACAGACTTCAGGATCATCAGCTAAACGAATGTGATTTAACGCTCAGAGAGCTGGATATTATTGCAAAATCATTCAGTGAAACATTAAAAGGTATTTTTCATTCCAGAATCGAATATCCGGAAATTTCAAAACAGAAGGTGAAACAAGCATGACTAGAATGATTATTGATATGATTGATGAAACAGAATTGCTGACAGAAGAACAGCTTGAAATGGTTGAAACACTGCTTCAGCACGCAGCTGAAGCTGAACGCGTTGCACAGGACGCTGAGCTGTCTGTTACATTTGTCGATAATGAAAAAATTAAAGAAATCAATCGGGTTTATCGCAGCAAAGATCAGGTTACAGATGTCATTTCTTTCGCCATGGAAGAACAGGGGGAAGGTGAAGTTTCAATTGTAGGGGTGGACATGCCTCCAGTTTTAGGAGATATTATTATATCTGTCCCCCGTGCATCTGAACAGGCTGAGGAATATGGTCATTCCTTTACAAGAGAGCTTGGCTTCCTGGCTGTTCACGGTCTGCTTCATTTGCTTGGCTATGATCATATGACAGAGGAAGATGAGAAAAAAATGTTTGGAAAACAAAAAGAAATCCTGGATGCATATGGGCTCAAAAGGGAGATCTGAGCGGGAACGTTTCATTAGAAGCTTTTCCTATGCGTGGGATGGGATAAAGAGCACATTTAGATCTGAACGTAATTTTCAAATACATACCGTCATTTGTATTCTTGTTGCCGCTGCAGCTTTCTTTTATCATATCACGCTCACTGAATGGCTTATCATCCTTTTTTTAATAGGGGGAATGCTGTCGCTTGAGCTGATGAACACGGCCGTAGAACGGCTTGTGGACCTTGTCACGGCAGAATATCATCCGCTTGCAAAAGCAGCTAAAGATGCTGCAGCAGGTGCAGTTTTGATTTATGCAGTGCTAGCAGTTATTATAGGGTTAATCATCTTTATCCCTAAAATTTTATAAGTTATGAGAAAATTCTTACAATTAAATTACATTTGCGGCATCTGCGTGAAATTTCACCTCATTTTAGGTAAAATAGAAATACATGGTGTCGCCAAAACAGAAAGGGAGTAGAGCTTTGAACTCTGAACAACTCATCAAAGAAGCAAAAGCAGCACGCGAAATGGCATATGTTCCTTATTCCAAATTCCAAGTTGGGGCTGCTCTATTAACGAAAGACGGAAAAGTATACAGAGGCTGCAACATTGAAAACGCCTCATACGGCATGACAAATTGTGCTGAACGGACAGCGTTGTTTAAAGCTGTTTCAGAAGGCGACAAAGAGTTTGCAGCCATCGCAATTGTTGCTGATACAGAAGGTCCTGTTTCACCGTGCGGAGCCTGCAGACAGGTGATTTCTGAACTTTGTCCAAAGGACATGAAGGTCATCCTGACAAATCTGAATGGTGATGTAAAAGAATGGACAGTGGCAGATTTATTGCCCGGGGCATTTTCAGCGGAGGATCTTCATGAATAGAAATGAACCTGAATACAAATCCGGCTTTGTTTCCATCATTGGAAGACCAAATGTAGGGAAATCAACGTTCCTTAATCGGGTGATTGGCCAAAAGATTGCGATTATGAGTGACAAACCTCAGACTACACGCAATAAAATACAAGGCGTATACACAACAAATGAATCTCAAATTGTTTTCATAGATACACCAGGAATACACAAACCAAAGCACAAGCTCGGTGACTTCATGATGAAAGTAGCGCAAAACACGTTAAAAGAAGTAGATGTTGTTTTGTTCATGATTAATGCTGAAGAAGGATACGGCCGCGGTGATGAATTTATTATTGAAAAACTGCAGCACACAAAAACACCTGTATTTTTGATCATCAATAAAATCGATCAGATCCATCCTGATCAATTGCTTCCATTAATTGATCAATATCGAGCTTATTATCCATTTAAAGAAATCATTCCAATCTCTGCGCTGCAGGGGAACAATGTTGATACGCTGCTTGAACAGATTGAATCCTATTTGCCTGCAGGTCCTCAATACTATCCTGCAGATCAAGTAACAGATCATCCTGAGAGATTTATTATTTCTGAATTGATCCGCGAGAAGGTGCTGCATTTAACCCGGGAAGAAATTCCTCATTCAGTTGCCGTTGTTATTGATGCTATTGAGAGACGGGACAATAACCAGTCTATTTATGTCAGCGCAACGGTAATTGTTGAACGTGATTCACAAAAAGGTATTGTCATCGGCAAGCAGGGGAAAATGCTGAAAGAAGTGGGACAGAGAGCCCGTGTCGACATTGAGGCGCTGCTTGGCACTAAAGTCTTTCTCGAGCTGTGGGTAAAAGTTCAAAAGGATTGGCGCAATAAGATGACCCAGCTTCGCGATTTCGGATTTAGAGAAGATGAATATTAAGCTTTTTAACAAAATTTGTTTAACATGAAACGAAGGATCTCAGGTCAAGATAACGATATAGAAATTGGATTATAGCTTGCTTGTCTTAACGACAGAAAGGTGGGGGTTTACATGTTGGATTTTACCTGGAAAGTCTTTATTCAAACAGGTAATATTGATACCTATCTTCTTTTTAAGGAACTGGAAAAAGATACTGGTGACGGACCCGATTCACAAGATCATGAGCTGGCGGAAGCTGACTTTCCAATTTCGTGATCTGACCAAATCCTTCTGGATGGTGAGAAAGATTGCTTCAAAAGTGTGAAGGCATTGTCATTAGAACAAATGATTACGGTGAAACAAATAAAATTGTGACAATCTATACCCGTGAACTTGGGAAGGTGGGGGTAATGGCCAGAGGGGCAAAAAAGCCTAATAGCCGGTTAACCTCTTCCACTCAGTTATTCACATACGGGTATTTCTTATTTCAGAAGTCTTCCGGACTAGGAGGGCTGCAGCAGGGCGAGACCATTTCTTCTATGAGGGGGATTAGGGAAGATATCTTTCTGACGGCATATGCTTCATATGCAGCAGAATTGCTTGATAAAAGCACAGAGCAAAATGAGCCTAATCCCTTTCTTTTTGAATTGTTCAATCAGACCCTTCAGCTCCTGAACGAAGGCGTTGATCCTGATGTCCTGCTTTATATTTTTGAGATGAAAATCGTGAATGTTCTTGGGTTATATCCGCAGCTTGATTCATGCGTAAACTGCAGCAGCAAGGATGGAACCTTTCATTTCTCAATAAGAGAAAACGGTTTTATCTGTCACAGATGCTTCGAGGTCGATCCGTACAGACTGCCGATTTCCCAGGCTACCGCTAAATTATTGCGTTTATTTTATTATTTTGATTTAGAAAGACTGGGGAAAGTAACTGTAAAGCCGGAAACAAAAGCTGAACTTAAATTGGTGATTGATTCCTATTACAGTGAATACTCAGGAATATTTCTAAAGTCAAAAAAATTTTTAGATCAGTTGGAATCATTAAAAGGGAAACTGACTTAATTTATACATATTGACTTTATCTTCTGTTTCTATTATGATGCTTGTAAATTAATATGTTGCTGTGAAGGAAAAAGAGTATTTGCATGACGTTATGAAAAGCGACCTTAGGATAGTGCGAGCTAAGGGATAACCGGCAAAGAAAGGCGTTTCTTGAGCGACTTTACCGGAAAGAGGCTGATGCATAATATGCATTGGCAATTAGGGTGGAACCGCGGGTTAACTCTCGTCCCTATGCTGCTATCAGACAGCGTAGAGACGGGAGTTTTTTGTTTTATTTAAGATATTTGGAGGTGCTTGGTTTGAATATTCAAGACATGATAGTAACATTGCAAAAGCATTGGTCAGATCACGGCTGTATTTTAATGCAGGCCTATGATACTGAAAAAGGAGCAGGGACGATGAGTCCATACACGTTCCTGAAGGCGATAGGTCCTGAACCGTGGAGAGTGGCTTATGTAGAGCCATCCCGCCGTCCTGCTGATGGCCGCTACGGGGAAAACCCAAACCGCCTTTATCAGCATCATCAATTCCAGGTCATCATAAAGCCGTCTCCTGACAATATTCAGGAATTGTATTTGGATTCATTAAAAGCTTTGGGAATTGATCCGCTGAAACATGATATCCGTTTCGTTGAAGATAACTGGGAGAACCCTTCACTTGGCTGTGCTGGACTTGGCTGGGAGGTCTGGCTTGATGGAATGGAAATTACTCAGTTTACCTATTTCCAGCAAGTGGGCGGAATTGAGTGCAAACCCGTATCTGTTGAGATCACATATGGCATTGAACGCCTTGCTTCCTATATCCAGGATAAAGAAAATGTATTTGACTTAGAATGGACAGATGGATTTACCGTTCGCGATATTTTCTTGATGCCTGAATATGAGCATTCAAAATATACATTTGAAACGTCAGACGCTGACATGCTGTTTAATCTATTTTCGATCTATGAAAAAGAAGCGCATCGGCAAATGGACGAAGGACTCGTACATCCCGCTTATGACTATGTTTTGAAATGCTCCCATACATTCAACCTCCTTGATGCAAGAGGAGCCATTTCTGTAACAGAGAGAACGGGATACATTGGACGTGTAAGAAACTTAGCAAGAAAAGTGGCAAAAACGTTTTATGAGGAAAGAGAAAAACTAGGATTTCCAATGCTGAAAAAAGAGGAGGCTAAAACAGATGAGTAAACATGATTTGCTGCTTGAACTCGGACTTGAGGAATTGCCTGCAAGATTTGTAACGGATGCAATGAATCAGCTTTCTCTAAAAGTAACGAACTGGCTGAAAGAGAAAAATATCACTTTTGGTGAAGTGAATGTTTTTTCAACACCAAGAAGACTTGCGGTGCAAATCGAGGGTGTTGCTGCTAAACAGGATGATATCGAGGAAGAAGCTAAGGGACCTGCCAAGAAAATTGCGCTTGATGGAGACGGAAACTGGTCAAAAGCTGCTGTCGGATTTTCTAGAGGACAGGGAGCAAGTGTTGAAGATATTTTCTTTAAAGAAATTGGCGGCATTGAATATGCTCATGTCCATAAGTTCATAAAAGGAAAAGAAACGAATGAGCTCTTAGCAGATATAAAAGAGATCATTACCGGCCTTACGTTTCCTAAAAATATGCGCTGGGGATCTCAGGACCTGAGATTTGCAAGACCGATAAAATGGATGATCGCTCTGTACGGCCAGGAAGTGATTCCTTTTAACATTACTGGCGTGCAAACAGGAAAAGAAACAAGAGGACACCGTTTTTTAGGCTCAGATCAAATCATTGATCATCCATCTGAGTATGAAAAGGCTCTTCTTTCACAGTTTGTCATTGCTTCTCCTGTAAAAAGAAAAGAAGCTATTCTAACTCAGCTGCATCATATTGAAGAAGAAAATAAGTGGAACATTCCAATCGACAAAGATTTATTAGAAGAAGTGACAAATCTGGTTGAGTATCCTACTGCTTTATTTGGAAAATTTGAAGAAGAATACCTGTCTCTTCCGGAAGAAGTGCTTGTGACAACGATGAAAGAACATCAGCGTTATTTTCCTGTAAAAAATGCGGAAGGACAATTGCTTCCTTATTTTGTAACAGTAAGAAATGGTGACCACAATCATATTGAAAATGTGGCAAGAGGAAATGAAAAAGTCTTGCGCGCACGTTTGTCAGACGCAGCATTCTTTTACAATGAAGACCAAAAGCTTGTGATTTCGGATAATGTGAAAAAACTTGATAAAATTGTTTTCCATGAAGAGCTTGGATCTACTGGAGATAAAGTCAGAAGAATGACTGCCCTGTCAAAAACTCTAGCTGAGCGATTTAATGTTTCCTCCGAAGAAAAAATACATGTCTTGCGGGCAGCTGAGATTTGCAAATTTGACCTTGTTACTCACATGGTTTATGAATTTCCTGAATTGCAGGGGATAATTGGTGAAAAGTACGCCAAGGCATTTGGTGAAGCAGAAGAAGTTGCTGCGGCTGTGAATGAGCATTACATGCCGCGGCATGCTGAAGATTCAGCACCTGCAACAACTGCAGGTGCGATCGTGGCATTAGCAGATAAACTTGATACGATTGCAGGTTTCTTCTCTATCGGCGTCATTCCGACTGGTTCACAGGATCCCTACGCCCTTAGACGCCAGGCAAGCGGTATTGTTCAAATCCTTTTAGCGAAAAAGTGGACTATTTCTTTAGAAGAATTATTTGACATTGCTCTTGCGCCTTTTAAAGAAATTGATCAAAATAAAGTAAAAAATGAACTCCTCGCATTTTTCAAAATGAGAGTAAAGCATGTTCTTGATGAGAAGAAAATCAGATATGATATTATTGATGCAGTGCTTGGCGCAGGCCAAATGGAACTGACAGCCATCATGAACAAAGCAGCAGTTTTAGAAAATGCAGCTAAAGATGAAAGCTTTAAGGGTATTATGGAAGCTTTTGCGAGAGTTCAAAATATCTCGAAAAAAGCAATCGGAGAAGCTGTTAATCCAGAGCTCTTTAAAAATAAAGAGGAGCAGGAGCTATATGATCAATATTTGCAGGTGAAAGAGGAGTATGAAACACATTCAGCCTTCGGTGAGTACAATTCTGCATTTGCATCCCTCCGTACATTGCAGCCATTTATCGAATCATATTTTAACGAAACAATGGTTATGGCTGAAGACGATGCTTTGAAAAATAATCGTCTTGCACAAATGAAAAAGCTTGCTGTATTGATTGAATCCTTTGCTAATATGGATGCTGTCATTGTAAAGTGATAAAGTCAGACGGTTGCCTGAAAGAGGGCAATCGTCTGCTTCATTTTATAAAGATTGAATTTTAATAAGTAAAAATGATAGGCATTCTCTTGCGTCTTAGCGGTCGGTTCCGCATTTCTTGTTGTCCAGCTTCACCTCCAGCCCCTCGGCCAGAACGGCTCCGCCAGTAAAGGCAAAAAGCGCCTTTTCTGTCGGATCCTTATCTGTCTGCCGGGTCTAAACGGTCGGATCCGCATTTCTTGTTGTCCAGCTTCACCTCCCAGCCCCTCGGCCAGAACGGCTCCGCCAGTAAAGGCAAAAAGCGCCTTTTCTGTCGGATCCTTATCTGTCTGCCGGGTCTAAACGGTCGGTTCCGCATTTCTTGTTGTCCAGCTTCACCTCCCAGCCCCTCGGCCAGAACGGCTCCGCCAGTAAAGGCAAAAAGCGCCTTTTCTGTCGGATCCTTATCTGTCTGTCGGGTCTAAACGGTCGGTTCCGCATTTCTTTTTCCAAAGGTTCTTTTCAATCCGTCCAAATAGTATATAATATTTTTATATAGTATAACCTATTTAACCATCGGGAATTAGAACGCGGATACATGTATTGGAACCTTAAGGCGGTGAGTACAATCGAACTTAATAAAAGACAGGAACACATTCTGCAAATTGTAAAAGACAATGGACCGATTACTGGTGAACATATTGCCGATCAGCTGAATTTAACAAGAGCGACTCTTCGGCCTGATCTCGCTATACTGACTATGGCGGGGTATCTTGAAGCGAGGCCGAGAGTTGGGTATTTTTATACAGGCAAAACAGGAGCCGGACTTCTGTCAGATAAACTGAAAAAACTGCAGGTTAAAGATTTTCAATCAATCCCTGTCGTAGTAAATGAAAATGTATCGGTTTATGATGCAATCGTTACGATGTTCCTGGAGGATGTCGGAACTTTATTTGTAGTGGATCAGGGGTCTATTCTCGTTGGAGTATTGTCCAGAAAAGATTTGCTCAGAGCAAGCATCGGAAAGCAGGAACTTGCATCCATACCTGTGAATATTATTATGACAAGAATGCCGAACATTACAATGTGCAGGCGCGAGGATTACATCATGGATGTCGCGAAGTTTTTAATAAACAAGCAAATAGATGCCATTCCAGTCATTAAAGAGACGGAAAAAGGATTTGAAGTAACGGGCAGAATTACAAAAACAAATATGACGAAGATATTGGTCGGACTAGCTGAGAATGAAATCATCTAACTGGGGGAGGGGAATGGTATGAATAATCGTTATGTCTATGTTGTATCAGATTCTGTAGGCGAAACTGCTGAACTGGTTATAAAAGCAGCTATCAGCCAATTTAACGGCTATGCAGCTGACACAAAAATTAAACGAATTCCTTACGTTGAAGATTTAGGCACAATTAAAGAAGTGGTGGCACTGGCCAAATTGGAGCAGGCAATTGTGTGCTTTACACTTGTCGTTCCTGAGCTCAGGCAGGGACTGATTGAAGAAGCAAATTCACAAGGTGTTGTCTACTATGATATCATCGGCCCATTAATAGACAAAATGGAATCTGCTTATGGGATTAATGCAAAATATGAACCGGGAAGAGTCCGTAAACTTGATGAAGATTACTTCAAAAAGGTAGAGGCCATTGAGTTTGCTGTAAAATATGATGACGGCCGTGATCCGCGAGGCATCATGAAAGCAGACATTATTCTTGTGGGAGTATCCAGAACATCTAAAACACCGCTGTCTCAGTATTTGGCTCATAAGCGCTTTAAGGTTGCGAATGTGCCGATTGTTCCTGAAGTCGAACCTCCAGAGGAACTATTTAAAGTTTCTCCAAAAAAATGCATCGGACTTAAAATCAGCCCTGATAAATTAAATGACATTAGAAAAGAAAGATTAATTTCACTTGGACTTAATGATAAAGCTATTTATGCTAATATCGACAGAATCAAAGTGGAGCTTGAATACTTTGAAAAGGTTATTGATAAAATTGGCTGTCAGGTAATTGATGTATCTAATAAAGCAGTTGAGGAAACGGCAAACATGATCCAAAATATCATGAATGGATATAACTGAAGATCAGTGCACTAATAATGAACTCAGAGAAACAAAAGCTCTGAGTTTTATATATGTCCTGAAATTAACAAATTAAGTTCATGAAAAAGAATGGAAAAATGAAAGACTTTGTATTATAATAAAAAATTGTGATAAAATTACTTATTTTAGGTTTAGACTTGACTAAGAACGAATAAACTATTTATTGTGATCTGTCAAGTGAAGAAGTGAAAAATAATTCGACAAATTCAGTCTTGTTTTCCTCACGATCTTTTCTAAAAGGTTAAGAAGGAATCTATCGGAGTGATGTAGAATAGTGAAAGATGACGAAAAAAAGATGCAGATAATTGTCGATGCAGATGCCTGTCCTGTTAAACAGGAAATTGCTGATCTAGCTGCCCATTATCAAATCAACGTCCTGTTTGTTGCGTCTTATAACCATAAAACATCAAATACATACGGATATGATTGGGTTTATGTGGACACCGGCAAAGAATCTGCTGATTTATACATCGTTAATCATTCTTATCGTCATGATCTGGTTGTGACGCAGGATATTGGTCTTGCAGGTCTGCTTCTGAAAAAAGGGGTTATAGTCATGACACCTCGGGGTAAACAGTATACAGAAGAAAATATTGAGATGGCGCTTGAGTTCAGGTATCTTTCTGCGAAAGAACGCCGAGGCGGAAAGCATACAAAAGGCCCCAAAAAGTTTACCCAATCAGACAGAGACAGTTTTATTTTCACACTGGAAAAGATTTTGTCGAAAGATGCAGGAATTAGTGGTTAAATCGCGAATATTTGTATCACGGAGTTGTTGGTATGGGAAATCGAATTCCCGATGAAATAATCGATAAAATTCAGCAATCGGCAGACATCGTTGATGTTGTCAGTGAATATGTTCAATTAAAGAAGCAGGGAAGAAATCATTTTGGGCTTTGCCCATTTCATGGCGAAAAATCACCATCGTTCTCCGTTTCACATGATAAGCAGATCTACCATTGCTTTGGATGTGGCTCCGGCGGGAACGTCTTTTCATTCTTGATGCAAATTGAAGGCTATTCATTTGTTGAAGCAGCTTCGGCACTCGCTGATAAACTGCATATTGATCTTCCGGATCAGCTTAACGCAGTTCAGCCAAAAGATGCAAACAGCGATGATGAAAAAATGATCGAAGCACATGAACTGCTGAAGAAGTTTTATCATCATTTACTAGTAAACACAAAAGAAGGGCAAGCTGCCTTCGATTATTTAACAGCAAGAGGGTTTACCAAAGAAACAATTGAACAGTTTGAAATTGGCTATGCTCTTGATTCCTGGGATTTCGTCGCCAAGTTTTTGACTAAACGGGGTTACAATCCTGAGATGATGGAAAAAGCAGGGCTGCTTGTTAAGAAAAACTCCTCTGATGGATATCTGGACCGTTTTCGCAATCGGATTATGTTTCCTATTCTGGATCATACCGGCCGGACCATTGCATTTTCAGGGAGGGTGCTTGGAAAAGAACAGCCTAAATTCCTTAATAGTCCCGAAACACCTATTTTTAACAAAAGCAAAGTTCTTTATAATTTTCATCAAGCTAGAGTACATATACGAAAAAATCAGCAAGTTGTCTTATTTGAAGGTTTTGCAGATGTTATTTCTGCTGTACGTTCAGATGTGCAGCATTCGATTGCAACGATGGGAACATCACTGACAGAAGCTCAGGCAAAAATCATCAAAAGAAACGCCGGAGATGTTATAATCTGTTATGATTCTGATTCTGCAGGACTTGAAGCAACATTAAGAGCTTCTAAAACACTTGCTGCTGCCGGCTGCAAAATGAGAGTTGCCGCGCTGCCTGATGGAACTGACCCTGATGACTACATCCGTACATTCGGTGCAGAAAAGTTCAAAAAAGATGTAATAGGGGCAAGCATTACGTTAATGGCTTTTAAAATGCAGGTTTTCCGCAAAGGAAAAAATCTTCAAGATGAAGGACAAAGACTGCAGTATATAGAAGACATACTGAAAGAACTCAGCCTCCTTGAAAATCCAGTGGAAATCGAACTGTATTTAAAACAGCTGTCCGGAGAATTTTCATTATCGATGGATGTTCTGAAGAGTCAAATCCAGGATAAAAGAACAGGCCAAAAGCCTGAGCGAAAAAAGGAGCAGCAGAGCGCTCCTGTCCAGCATGTGATGAAACCTGCGCAAAGAAGGCTTCTGCCGGCATTTCATAATGCTGAAAGACTTCTTATAGCGCATATGCTGCGCAATAGGGACATTGCACAAAAAGTGCTTGACCGTATAGGACTTCAATTCAATATAGAAGAGCACAGAGCGATCATTACGTACTTATATGCTTATTATGAAGATGGAAATGAAGCAAATGTCAGCTCGTTTCTTAGAAAACTGCCTGACAATCAGCTTCATCAGTTTGTTTCAGATATAGCTATGCTCTCGGTAAATGAAGAAATATCTGAACGGGAGCTGTCAGATTATATTAAACAGGTGTTGAATCACCAAAATTGGTTAATGATAAAAGAAAAAGAAGCTGAAAAGCATGAAGCAGAGCGCCAAAAGGATTTCGTCAAAGCTGCCAATATCGCCATGGAAGTCATAAGGCTTAAGCGCGATCTTAAATGAGGGCTGACGAATGACTGCGCAACACGTAGAGATTCATTGAGGCTAATCGGTTTCATAAATCATTTAGCACATTCACATAAATCATTAATTGCAAGAGTTTGGAAGGAGGGGATCCAATGGCTGATAAACAAACCCATGATTCTGAATTGACATTGGAACAAGCAAAAGACCAATTAACTGAAATCGGAAAAAAACGTGGAGTTTTAACATACGAAGAGATTGCTGAGCGCATGTCTGGCTTCGAAATTGAATCAGACCAAATGGATGAGTATTATGAATACCTTGGCGAGCAGGGCGTTGAATTAGTTGGTGATAATGAATCGACTGATGATCCTAATATACAGCAGCTGGCGAAGGAAGAAGAATTTGATCTAAATGATTTAAGCGTGCCTCCAGGTGTTAAGATTAATGATCCTGTCCGTATGTATCTGAAAGAAATTGGCCGGGTAGATCTTTTAACCGCAGATGAGGAAATTAAGCTTGCAAACCGCATTGAAGAAGGCGATGAAGAAGCGAAGAGAAGACTCGCAGAAGCAAACCTTCGTCTTGTTGTAAGTATCGCTAAAAGATATGTCGGCCGTGGTATGCTGTTTTTGGATCTTATCCAAGAAGGCAATATGGGCTTAATGAAAGCTGTAGAGAAGTTCGATTACCGCAAAGGATTTAAATTCAGTACCTATGCTACTTGGTGGATTCGCCAGGCTATAACAAGAGCCATAGCTGATCAGGCAAGAACCATTCGTATTCCGGTCCACATGGTTGAGACAATTAATAAATTAATTCGTGTTCAGCGTCAGCTTCTTCAGGATTTAGGACGTGAACCATCTCCGGAAGAAATTGCAGAAGATATGGATTTAACTCCTGATAAAGTAAGAGAAATTCTAAAAATTGCTCAAGAACCGGTATCTCTTGAAACACCAATTGGTGAAGAAGATGATTCACATCTTGGAGATTTTATTGAGGATCAAGATGCAACTTCTCCTTCCGAACATGCTGCTTACGAGCTGTTAAAAGAACAGCTTGAAGATGTACTGGATACATTGACTGACCGTGAAGAAAACGTTCTGCGTCTTCGTTTCGGACTGGATGACGGCCGTACAAGAACACTTGAAGAAGTAGGGAAAGTATTTGGCGTTACTAGAGAACGTATCCGTCAAATTGAAGCAAAGGCACTTCGTAAGCTGCGCCACCCAAGCAGAAGCAAACGATTAAAAGATTTCTTAGAATAGAAAGCGGACTTTTAGTTCGCTTTTTTTGTTTATTTATTTTTGACAGCGTTAACAACAAATTTCATATTACATCATCTTTTCATTTATTTTACTTAATTGTTATTTAATTTGCAAATCACCCTCATAAAATTTTACGCCTAACTTTGCACCATTTCCGTCATTTTATCTTCAAAATTTTATGCATAATTCCTTTCTTTTTCTTAGAAAAAACCTTGAAATTACTGACAAATACATAAGAATGTATTCAAAATAAGGGGAAGTTTTTTACAAAACAAAGTAGAACAAAAATATTTTTTCATTAAATAAAAAATTTAAAAAGTTGTGAAAATAGAGCATTTCACTTTATAATTTAATATGTAAGCGTATTCAAAACGGAGGGATAAAATGAATTTTGAACTATCACAAGAACAGCGCATGATTCAGAAAACCATTAAAGAATTTGCAGAAGAAGTAGTTGAACCAGGAGCTTATGAAAGAGATAAAACAAAGCAATTTCCAGCAGAAATTTTTCAGCAGCTTGGTGAAATGGGAATGCTTGGTCTGCCATTTTCGGAAGAATACGGCGGAAGCGGCGCAGATACGATCAGTTTCGCGATTGTAACGGAAGAACTAAGCAAGGCATGCGGTTCAACCGGCATTACATATTCAGCACACATTTCATTAGGCGGATCTCCGATTAATATGTTTGGTACAGAAGAGCAAAAAAGAAAGTATCTTTCAAAAATCTGCTCGGGAGAATCAATGGGCGCTTTTGGTCTGACTGAGCCAAATGCAGGGTCGGATGCAGGGGGCACACTGACAGAAGCTGTTGAGAGGGATGGGCAGTTTACTATAAATGGTAACAAGTGTTACATTACGAATGCATCTTACGCAAAATTTCTGGCTCTGACGGCTATCACGGATCGCTTAGAAGGTAAAAAGGAGATAAGCGCCATTATTGTCCCAACTGATGCACCGGGGTTCAAAGTAATAGATAATTATGAAAAGATGGGACTTAATTCATCTAATACAACTGAATTGATATTAGAAGATGTTGTCGTTCCAGCAGAGAATCTTCTTGGTAAAAAGGGGAATGGCTTCAGGCAGTTCCTCATGACATTAGATGGAGGAAGAATAGGAATTGGTGCTATGGCAGTCGGAATAGCACAGGCAGCTTTTGAAAAAGCATTAGCTTACTCAAAAGAAAGAAAACAATTCGGAAAAACACTAAGTGAGTTCCAGGCCATTCAATTCAAGCTTGCAGATATGGCAATGAAAATCGATTTGGCACGTACAATGGTTTATAAAGCCGCCTGGTTAAAGGATCAGGGAAAGCCATTTACGAAAGAAGCCTCTTTTTGCAAGCTGTTTGCATCCGAGATGTGTACAGAAGTGACAAATCAGGCCATTCAAATTCACGGCGGCTATGGCTATATGAAAGAATATCATGTTGAACGATATTTGCGTGATGCTAAATTGCTTGAAATCGGCGAAGGCACTAGTGAAGTTCAGCGGATGGTTATTGCAAGACAGATTGGCTGCTGACGATTAAAAAAGGAACTTCATCTTTATTGATGAGGTTTTTTTGACTAATTTTTGAAAAATAGTCCAACTTATACAATAAGTCTTTTACTTCCTCAAATTTTGAAGTAAAATAGAGATTGTTTAAATCTATCGTTTACCTGCATTTCAAGATTTTTACATAAGGGAGGTTACATAATGAATCGCAATCCACTTATTCCATTTGCTTTAGTTGCCGTAATCGGAATCGGCCTTATGTTTTTCTTATCTATTAAAGGGCTCGGCGATATGAAAGAAATGGCTGGAGAAGGTAAAGAGGAAGATAAATCGGAAGAAGTTGCAAACGCTTCACCAGAGGAAATCTACCAGCAAAGCTGTATTTCTTGTCATGGCGAGAATTACGAAGGCGGTGCTGGTCCAGCTCTTAAAGGAGCTGGGGACAGGCTCGGCGTTGACGGAATTAAAGAAACGATTAAAAATGGCCGGGGAAACATGCCTGCCGGTTTAGTTCCTGATGAAAAACTGGACGAAATGGCAGAATGGGTTTCTAAAGTCAAATAGTTCTTAAACAAAAGAGTTAAAATGATCCGTTCCTTTTGAACGAAAAAGAAAAGTCCTTTGCATCTGCGGAGGACTTTTCTTATTATATAGAGAGATCTAATTAAAAGTACATAAGAATGTGGTGGTTTAAAATGAATGATGTTAATTTATCAAAAAGGCTGAAAACAGTAGCTGATTATATACCTAAAAACGCTGTGCTGGCAGACATCGGCTCAGATCATGCTTACTTGCCCTGCTATGCGATCTTAAACGGACTGGCAGCTTCTGCTGTTGCAGGTGAAGTAGTCCAGGGACCGTTTCAGTCTGCAAAGAAGCAAGTCCAAAAAAGCGGACTGGAGGACGTCATATCCGTGCGGTTAGGAAGCGGGCTCGATGTCATTGATCCTAATGAAGCAACGTGCATAACGATTGCAGGAATGGGCGGGGCATTAATTGAAAAGATACTTGAAGCCGGAAAGGAAAAATTAGCAGGAGTCAAGCGTCTGATTCTCCAGCCTAATATTCATGCACATCATGTAAGAAGATGGCTGCTTGAAAATGGATGGGAACTGGTAAATGAAGAAATATTAGAGGAAGACGGCAAGATTTATGAGGTTCTTATTGCTGAAAAGGGTGAGCCAAAAGCTCCTTACCAGCATACTTCACTGCAAAAAGGTTTACTTGTGGGTCCTTTTTTGATGAAAGATAAAACAAAACCGTTTATAAAAAAATGGACCCAGGAGATCGAACATTTCAAAAGGATATTAACAAGTATAGAAAGTGCGGCAGTGAGCCCCGGGAATGAAGGGAAGAAAAGAGAGCTTCACGATTTGATTGCAATGCTTGAGGAGGTTACCAGAAAATGAGTAAAATACCTAACGGCTACGAAATCATCCAACTGTTTGAATCGTTTTCGAAAAAAGAATATGCCATGGAAGGCGATAAGATCGGCCTGCAAATTGGAACGTTGAATAAACCGGTTCACGGTGTATTAGTCGCCCTCGATGTTCTCGATGAAGTAGTGGATGAAGCAATAGAAAAAAATGCGAATTTAATTATCGCCCATCATCCGCCAATATTCCGTCCTCTTAAAAATTTAGCAACGGATCAGCCAGGCGGAGCACTGCTTGAAAAATGCATTAAACATAATATTGCTGTATATGCGGCACATACCAACTTAGATGTTGCAGCCGGTGGAGTCAATGATTTACTTGCAGAGGCACTTCAATTAACGGACACAGAGGTTCTCGCTGACACCTATCTGGAGGAAATGAAGAAGCTGGTCGTCTATGTACCTAAAGACCATGCGGACGAAATAAGGGCTGTTCTGGGACAATCAGGTGCAGGCCATATTGGTATGTACAGTCATTGCACATTTTCATCAAATGGAACAGGAAGCTTTCTGCCTCTTGAGGGAACAGATCCTTATATAGGACAAGCAGGAAAAATTGAGTTTGTGGAAGAAGAAAGAATTGAAACGATCATTCCGGGAAGTAAGCAGCGAAAGATTGTTTCCGCTATGCTAAAAGCTCATCCATATGAGGAACCTGCATTTGATATTTATCCAGTTGAAGGGCAGGGCAAAGCTTTAGGATTGGGACGCATAGGCTTACTTGGGCATGACATGACATTGTCTGAATTTGCCCGGCATGTGAAAGAATCGCTCGATGTTCCTTGTGTAAGAATGGTAGGAAATAAGGATGCAAAGATACGGAAAGTTGCTGTGCTCGGAGGTGATGGAAATAAATACATCCATCAGGCAAAGCGTAAGGGGGCTGATGTCTATGTTACCGGGGATCTTTATTATCACGTAGCCCACGATGCCATGATGATGGGCTTAAATCTGATTGATCCAGGACACAATGTAGAGAAAGTCATGAAAAAAGGGGTAACAGATTTGCTTCTTTCTATGTGTGAGGAAAAGAAATTTGAAGTAAGTATTTTCCCTTCAGAGATTCATACAGATCCATTTACATTTGTTTAATTAATAAACCGCTGGTGTTGATCCCCAGCGGTTTTGTTTTTCTTTATTTGACTGCTTTTACTTTAGGCAGGATTTTTTGAAGAGGAACATTATGTTCAATGTTCCATGTCAGACTATTTTCCGGATCGTACTTTTCAAGGAATTGAATGACTTCTTTTGTAATTGGTGTAGGAGTTGAGGCTCCTGCAGTAATCGCGACTTTTTTAACACCTTCAAACCATGTTAGTTTTATTTCGCTTATATCTGATACTCTGTATGCTTTTGTTCCGGCAATTTCTTCAGAAACCTGTGCAAGACGGTTTGAATTGTTGCTCTTCGGATCTCCAACGACAATTGTCAGGTCAGCATCTTTTGCCTGCTCTGCAACAGCCTCCTGCCTTACTTGAGTAGCCAGGCAGATTTCCTGATGATATTCTACATGAGGATACTTTTCTTTCACACGCTCCATAATGTCATATACATCCCATTGACTCATTGTTGTCTGGTTTGTGACGACAATTTTATCATTTTGGAAAGTAAGAGCATCAACATCTTCTTCTGTTTCTACTAAATGGACAATATCAGGTGCTACACCGACAGCTCCTTCAGGTTCTGGATGCGACTTTTTCCCAATGTAGATCACATGATAGCCCAAAGCTTTCTTTTCCCGGATTAAATCATGGGTCTTTGTAACATCAGGGCATGTTGCATCAAGAGTGACAAGGCCTTTTTCAGAAGCGATCTTCCTCACTTCTGGAGAAACGCCGTGAGCTGTAAAAATAACGGTGCCGTTTTCAACTTTTTCCAATATTTCCATACGGTTGCTGCCATCCAAAGTAATAATGCCTTCTTCTTCAAAAGCGTCTGTTACGTGTTTATTGTGAACAATCATGCCTAATATATAGATAGGCCTTGGCAAAGTTTTATCTAATGCGGCATTCTTTGCAATAACCATGGCATCAACGACACCATAGCAATATCCCCGCGGTGCAATCTTAATAACTTCCATTGAAGGGTCCTCCTAGAGAGAAGTTCGAGAGAGAATATAAAAAAGCCAAAGAAAAAGGCTTTTGGCTCTCGTAATCTCTTATTATTATAGCGGAGACTGCAGTAGAATACAAAGAAGAATGTCAAATATACAGCTTTGGAGCAGATACGCCTTTTACAGGAGCTGCTTTCTCCATTCCTTCTTTTACTGTCTTCTTAGGTGATTCAATTACAGCTGTGTCTGCATCAGACTGTGCTGAAGCGGAAACGTCGGACGCGGTATTTGATTCATCAGATCCTGTGCTTTCTTCAACGCTTGACCCTCCGCCTTTTAATTCACTGTAAATTTTAATCATGGCAGGCAGATTTCTGACAAGCGGGCCATATTGCTGAACCATAGGGGTGACCTGCTGAGCCATGCCGAGAACTTTCTGTACGTTTCCAAGCATGCTTGATAAATTGGCGGGATTGGTTATTCCCTGCAGACCCTGAGCTGCATTTGCAGCACCTTGGCCGCCTCCAGGCAAAAATCTTGAGAGAATGCCTTTGATGCCGCCGCCTCTTCCCATTGCCTGCTGTCCAAATTGCTGACCGCCAAATCCAGGCGGTCCAAACTGTGATGAAAAAGGTCCCATTTGCTGCCCAAACGGCTGGAAAGAACGAGTTGGTCCAAATCCCCTTGCTTGCTGATTTCCAAAAGGCTGGTTTGAAAACGGCTGACCGCCCATTTGCATTCTTCGAGGCTGGAATCCTCTAGAAGGCATTGGAGGCATAGGTCTTTGCTGAAACATGATGATCCTCCTTTAAACTAACGTGTATACTACCTACACAATATGCAGAATCTGCTTAAAGGTTTGCATGGTTTTAAGAATAGGCGGAATCGATTGGAGTTTTTCTCTCAAATCGTATATAATGTTTTGATGGACAACCGTGTCTTATTTTTTGGCTGTTATCGCAAGAATTGCTGCTCTTCATAAAAAGATGAATTTGAACATTCTTTATTAGGAAACCGTGCTCTTTTCTAATAAGGTGTATAAATGAAAACAGCAACAACTTAAAATGAAGCCTTTTATTAACTTACTCATCAAGGAGATGATGAACATGGAACAAACAAAGTTCAATCAGTTTCCATTTAAGCCTTTTATTATAGATGCTGTCAAAGCGCTGGGTTTTTATGAACCGACTGAAATACAAGCTCGCTTATTCCCTTCACTTTTAAAAGGGGAAACAGCTATAGGACAATCACAGACAGGCACAGGAAAAACGCATGCTTATTTATTGCCTCTTATTCAAAGGATTGATCCCTCAAATGAAAACGTACAAGTTGTTATTACTGCCCCTACAAGAGAACTAGCCAATCAAATCTACCAGGATGCTCTGCATGTTCTTAAATTTGCACCGGAAAATGAAACGATTTCTGCTAAATGTTTTATTGGCGGTACAGACAAGCAGCGGACAATTGATAAACTGAAAAGCCAGCCTCAGCTTGTCATCGGAACACCGGGCAGAATTAAGGATTTAATTGCCGAAAAAGCTCTTTTCGTTCATCAGGCAAAAGCATTAGTTGTTGATGAAGCGGATCTCATGCTTGATATGGGATTCATTGAAGATGTTGATAAAATTGGCGGCAATATGCCTGAAAAACTGCAAATTCTTGTTTTTTCTGCAACGATTCCCGAGAAATTAAAACCTTTCCTGAAAAAATATATGGAAAACCCTAAATTTACTCACGTTGCACCAAAGCAGGCAACTGCCAAGAAAATTAAACACGTGCTGGTGCCGCTGCGCCACCGTAATAAAACAAATCTTTTATTTGAAATGCTGAAAAACTACAATCCTTATTTAGCTATTGTCTTTACAAACACAAAGAAAAAAGCGGATGAGGTAGCGGACGGACTGATTGCAAAAGGCCTCAAAGTTGGACGCATTCACGGCGATTTATCACCAAGAGACCGCAAAAAAATGATGAAGCAAATCAATGATCTTGATTATCAGTATGTCGTAGCGACAGATTTGGCTTCAAGAGGCATTGATATTGACGGAGTAAGCCATGTCATCAATTTTGAGCTTCCAAGTGATCTCGACTTTTACATTCACCGTGTTGGACGTACGGGACGTGCAGACTATTCAGGTATTGCAGCGACGATCTATGAGCCGGAAAATGAAGATGCGTTAATAACCCTCGAAAAATTAGGGATAGAATTTGAAAATCAGGATCTCGTTGACGGCGAGTGGAAAAAAGTTGAGGACCGCAAACGAAGACAAAAACGCGTAAGGCCATCAGATGGCGTTGACCAAATGGCGAAAAGCAAGGTTAAAAAGCCAAAAGGTGTAAAACCTGGATACAAAAAGAAAATGACGAGAGAAATGGATGAAATTAAAAAACGTCAAAGAAGATTAAATCAAAAGCGCAAGTAGGAGGAGAATAGATGCTGAAAATAGGATCACATGTATCAATGAGCGGAAAGAAAATGCTGCTTGCTGCAAGTGAGGAAGCAGTATCTTACGGTGCGAATACGTTCATGATCTATACAGGAGCACCTCAGAATACTAGACGTAAAAAGATTGAGGAACTGAATATTGAAGCCGGACAGGCTCATATGAGGGAAAATGGGATAATTGATATAGTTGTTCATGCACCTTATATCATCAATATCGGCAATACAACAAATCCGGCAACATTTGAACTAGGCGTGCAATTTTTGCGATCTGAAATTGACCGGTCTCACGCACTTGGAGCAAAACAAATTGTGCTTCATCCAGGTGCTCATGTTGGAGCTGGATCAGAAGCAGGCATAAAAAAAATCATCGAAGGTCTCAATGAAGTTCTTGATAGAGAAGAAAATGTTCAAATCGCTCTTGAGACAATGGCCGGAAAAGGCTCTGAGTGCGGCCGTTCATTTGAAGAACTCGCACAGATCATTGAGGGTGTCACTCATAATGAGCATCTTTCAGTATGCTTTGATACGTGCCATACACATGATGCAGGATATGATATCATCAATGATTTTGATGGAGTCCTGCAGCAATTTGATTCCATTATCGGCCTGGATCGATTGAAGGTGCTTCATATTAATGACAGCAAAAATATTTCTGGAGCCCGGAAGGACCGTCATGAGAATATCGGATTTGGCCATATCGGATTTAAGGCATTGAATGAAATCGTTCATCATCCGCAGCTTGCAGATGTGCCTAAAATTCTTGAAACTCCTTATGTAGGTGAAGATAAGAAAGATAAAAAACCGCCATACCGTTTTGAAATTGAAATGCTGCGGGGGAAAGAATTCAATTCTGATCTGCTGGAACGAATCCGAAATCAGGCATAAAAAAGAAAGCTGTCGGAGTAATCGACAGCTTTTTAGCCTATAAACTGCTGAAACAATTGGTTCACTTGCTGTGCAGTGGCAGGCGAAGTAATCGCAGCCACCTTTTTTAATAGGCTGATGCGCTCTGCATCATTAAAGATATTAATGTTTTTGCCGCGGATGATTTTCACGATTTCCTGAGCCTGTGCTCTGTTGATTGAAAGGCTGTTCTGTTTGGCAAGCTGAAGCAATCCATCTGTATCCAATGAATTGAGTTTCTGGTTAACGATCTTTTGAAATAAAATCACGTACATACCTCCTTCACCATTCAATGTATGGTGAAGATTTAGGAAAAGTGCCTATTTTTTTAGTAATTGAATAGGATAAAATTTTTTAGCTTTAATGGCAAGGGGAAGCACAAGACACTTCTGTATGATCCTTATCATCTTAAATGATAAAATAGTATAAAATTTCGCGCATTGATGTTCAGCTCCTGCGCCTAAACTCCTCGGTCAGAACGGTTCAGCTATTCGGAGCTGAACAAGGCGCCTGCGCTTTTCTTTATGAGAGGGGAATCATTCAAATGACAAAAAAGCAGCATAAAAAAGAAAGTACAGGACGATTATTAACAAGACTGATTTTGATTATTATCGGTGCAGCGCTTGCAGCTGTTTCAATTGAACTCTTCCTTATTCCGAATCAGATTATTGATGGAGGGATAATCGGCATATCGCTGATTGTCGACCACATCACACCTGACAGTCTTTCGTTCATCAATTTTGGAACACTGGTCGTCATTTTAAATTTGCCGTTTATGTATTATGGTTATAAACAGATAGGAAAAACATTTATGTTATCATCGATTTTTGGTATAGTCTTTCTGGCAATCATAGAAAGCATGCTGCACCATGTTGAAGCGTTCACGGCAGAGCCGATTTTAGCTACTGTTTTTGGAGGGCTGATCCTTGGTGTGGGTGTAGGGCTGGTCATACGAAACGGCGGATCAATGGACGGAACAGAAATTTTAGGCATATTGCTTACAAAAAAACTGCCGTTTTCAGTAGGGGAATTTGTCATGTTTATTAATATTTTCATCTTTGCCTGGGCAGCATTTGTATTTGGAGCAGAGCAAGCTATGTATTCGGTGATGGCCTACTATATTGCTTTTAAAACGATTGATACTGTCATTCAGGGATTAGACGAAACAAAGGCAGTGATCATTGTTTCTGATTATTACGAAGATGTATCTGATGCTATCCTTCAAAGACTTGGTCGCGGAACTACAAAATTAAAAGGCAAAGGCGGCTATACAGATGACGAAAAGGAAGTCATCTATGTAGTTGTAACAAGACTCGAAGTGACAAAACTAAAATCAATTGTTCATGAAATCGATACAAATGCATTTATTACAATAATGAATACACAAGAAACAAAAGGGACAAATTTCAAGTCAGCAATTCATTAAACTTTTTTAGACTTTAAACATGTTTCTTGCTCTTTTCTATACAATCTTGTATAATCTCTATGTTAAAGATCAGACATTGGTTTCTGATCTTTTTTTACGAATTTAAATCGGAACGATTCTTAAACTAGAAGGTGAAACGAATGAATCAGCCTATTATTGATATCCGTCATTTATCATTCACATATGACCGTACTAAAGTGCTTGAAGATATACATTTTAAAGTAAGAGAGGGCGACTTTCTGGGATTAGTCGGACCAAACGGATCAGGGAAGACAACACTGCTGAAATGTCTTCTCGGTCTATTAAAACCTGATGAGGGAGAAATTTTGCTTTTCGGTGAAGACATCCGCAAATTTAAAGAGTGGTATAAAATCGGCTTTGTTTCACAAAAAGCTAATAGCTTTAATACAGGCTTTCCGGCATCTGTGTACGAAGTAGTTGCAAGCGGTCTGACATCTAAATTGGGTTTATTTAAAATGCTGAAACCGGCGCATCATCAAAAAGTAAAAGCTGCTATTAAGGCTGTTGGCTTAGATCAGCTGGCAAAACGAAATATCGGTGAACTATCAGGAGGTCAGCAGCAGCGGACATTTATTGCAAGGGCGCTTGTAAGTGATCCGAAATTGCTTATACTTGATGAGCCGACAGTAGGAGTTGATGCTCAAACAGTTCAGAGCTTCTACGAAATGCTGAAAAATTTAAACACTGAAATGGGGATTACTTTAATTCTTGTCACACATGATGTAGGGACAATTACAGATAAAGTAACACACGTAGCCTGTTTAAATAAACATTTGCATTTCCACGGAAATACACAGGAATTTGAAAGCCTGCAAAACTCTGATATGTCTGACTTTTATGGTCATTCTGTTCATGTATTAACTCACGATCACCATGGTCATGGGGGAAGGTAAAATGATAAATAGTATTCTTAATTATGAATTTTTACAAAATGCATTCATGGCAGGAATTCTCATCGGCCTGATTGCTCCGCTTCTTGGAGTTTTTGTAGTCGTTAGAAGACTTTCTTTAATAGCTGATGCCCTGAGTCATGTGACTTTGGCAGGAATCGCAGCAAGCTTGCTGCTTGAGAAAAAAGTACTTGGCATGTCGGGGCTGAATCCGATTTATTTAGGAATGGGATTTTCTGTGGCAGGGTCGTTATTTATAGAAAAGCTGAGAGCTGTCTATAAGCATTTTCAGGAGCTCGCAATACCGATAATTCTTTCGGCAGGAGTAGGGCTGAGCGTTATTTTTATTTCTCTTGCTGATGGATTTAATACGGATTTATTTAATTATCTTTTTGGAAGTGTCAGTGCGGTAACGAGAACAGATCTATGGGTGATTGCTGCCATTTCAGTTTTTGTCCTGATAGTTATTTTTGCCTTATTTAAGGAACTTTTTTTGCTGTCCTTTGATGAAGAACATGCAGCGGCATCAGGCATTCATTCTAAGTGGATTCACTTTATTTTCATTTTAACGGTTGCACTTGTGATAGCTGCTTCCATGAGAATCGTCGGCATTTTATTAGTATCTTCTCTGATGACGCTGCCGGTTGCAGCAAGTATCCGGATTGCCAAAGGGTTTAAGCAGGCAATATTCTTTTCTGTACTCTTTGGAGAAATCTCTGTTATTATTGGATTAGTGCTGGCCTATCAATTAGATCTAGCACCAGGAGGCACGATCGTTATGCTTTCAGTCGTCATCCTGATACTGTCGATACTATGGACCAAAATAAAAAGGGGTCAGTAAGATGAATGTTCAAGAAGCTCTTCTCCTTATGAAGGAAAAAGGATATAAGTACACAAGTAAACGTGAGGAAATGCTCGAATTATTTGCTCAATCAAATAAATATTTAACAGCAAGAGATGTTTTGGACAAAATGAAGGCTGACTATCCGGGATTAAGCTTTGATACCATTTACCGCAATCTTTCTTTGTTTGCTGAAATGGGTATTCTCGAAACAACAGAGCTTTCAGGGGAAAAGCATTTTCGATTTACATGTTCGACGAAACATCATCATCATCACTTTATTTGCCTGAATTGCGGCAAGACGAAAGAAATTGCCTCGTGCCCAATGGAAAAATTAAAAGAAAATTTAAGCGGATATGAAATCAGCGGACATAAATTTGAGATTTATGGCACTTGTCCTGAGTGCCATGTACAGATTGTTTAAGCTGTATAAAAAAAGCTTGCGAACGTGTTTCGCAAGCTTTTTTATTCTATTACCGGAGTACTGTACGTTTCTGGTAGGCATTGACCCAATCCCTTGCTTCAAGCCAATTTTTCACACGGATAACTCCTTTTGGGATAGGATCCTGATTATATGGGGTATTAAATAAAATAACGGGTATGTTAAATTCCTCGCTGATCATGCAGGCATTATCATGCTTGTCCTCAAAAAAAACATCAATATTGTTTTTTCTGACAGCGCCAAGTTTATCATGAGTGCCAATCAATTCAATCTGATGATAAAATAATTCATTGCGCTTAAACCAGTCAAATGTCACATCCTGCAAATGGCTTCTCCGTGCACTTATAAATAAAAGTTTATGGGTTTTCTTCCATTCATCCAGCACTAATTTTGCATCTGGCGCCATAGGTGCTTCTTGATAAATCAGCGGTTCTTGCTCATCCATCCATTTCCAAAAGTCCTCTTCAGAAATGTTAAGTAATTTAGTTAAATCATATTCCTTCATATCATCAAGCGTAATGTTTATGCCGAATGATTTGTTTAAATATGGAACGAATGTTTCAGGCGAAGTGACGGTTCCATCGATATCAATCCCTAATTGCAGCATCATGTACTCTCTCCCTTGCTGTCTGAACTATACTAGTTAGTGTATCATAATCCGTGCTTACAATCACAGTAATCTTTGACAGTTATACTCAAGGGATGTGCGGCTCATACTATAAATGTTCCTTTACTATATGAATGGAGGGATCACGCATGGCAGATGAGAAAAATTATGATTATCACGGAAATATTAAAGAATATGACCTCCGTGAAGATGAAGTTGGCTACAACAGACCAGATATGCGCGATGATTACAAAGAAGAAACAGCGGCTGAAATTGCAGCACCTGCAACATTGAGAAGAGATGCAGACCATGATCGTCGCGATGAAAAGGACGGGACAGTTGATGACGGACGAAGAATGGGCTATTTGGCCATCGTCCTCTCAGTCATTTCATTATTTATTTTCCCTGTTATTTTAGGAGCAGCAGGGATTATTGTAGGATTTATTGCACGCCGCAGAGGAGCAGAAGGGTTAGGCGGATGGGCGATCGGTATTGGTATCGTCGCATTAATTCTTGGAATATTTATTCTGCCCTTCTTTTAAGGAAATAATAAAACAAGCTTGGCATAAAATGCCAAGCTTTTTTATTGAATTTCTGCAGCTGCTTTTTCAGCTTCCTGTTTTGCATAATATTCTGCC
Source organism: Metabacillus hrfriensis (assembly GCF_030127205.1). Lineage (NCBI taxonomy): Bacteria > Bacillati > Bacillota > Bacilli > Caryophanales > Bacillaceae > Metabacillus > Metabacillus hrfriensis. The sequence goes on along the minus strand of NZ_CP126116.1, from coordinate 3,603,816 downwards.
GCGATTTTATCAATTTCTTTTTTCAATTCTTCAACCATTGTTTCTTCAGGCACTTTTCGGACAATTTGCCCTTTCATAAAAAGTAGCCCTTCTTTCCTTGCACCCGCAATTCCAATGTCGGCTTCCCGTGCTTCTCCAGGTCCATTAACCGCACAGCCTAAAACCGCAACTTTGATTGGGGCCTTAATCGTTGAAATATACTCTTCAACTTCATTTGCAATGCTGATTAAATCAATTTCAATCCGTCCGCAGGTAGGACATGAAATAAGTGTTGCTGCGTTCGAGGACAGTCCAAAGGATTTTAATAACTCTCTTGCAACTTTTACCTCTTCAACAGGATCAGCGCTAAGCGAGATGCGCAGAGTATTTCCGATGCCTTTGCTTAGGATGGCGCCAAGGCCTGCAGCACTCTTTACAGTGCCTGAAAAAAGGGTGCCCGACTCTGTAATGCCTAAGTGAAGCGGATAATCGAAAGCTTTTGCAGCTTTTTCATATGCTTCAATCGCAAGGTTCACATCAGATGCTTTCATCGATACGATAATATCGTGAAAATCCAAATCTTCAAGAATTTTAATATGATGAAGGGCACTTTCAACCATGCCGTCTGCTGTCGGATAACCGTATTTCTCAATAATACGCTTTTCTAATGAACCGGCATTAACCCCAATGCGGATTGGAATACCTTTTTCTTTTGCAGCTTTTACAACGGCTTCTACTTTTTCGCGTCTGCCGATGTTGCCTGGGTTGATTCTGATTTTATCTGCTCCGCCCTCAATTGCTTTAAGCGCAAGCTTATAATCAAAATGAATATCTACAACAAGTGGAATGTTAATGCGTTTCTTTATTTCTGCTATAGCATCAGCTGCACGTTCATCCGGACAGGCGACACGAACAATTTGACAGCCTGCTTCTTCTAATCGCAGGATTTCAGCGACCGTAGCTTCCACATCGTGTGTTTTCGTTGTTGTCATACTTTGGATGACTAATTCATTGTTTCCGCCAATTGTTAAATTCCCAACTTTAACAGGACGGGTTTTGGTACGATGTATGATTTCACTCACGTGTAAATCGCTCCTTAAATTAATAATCATGGTTCTATATTATCATGTTAACCATTTTTATCGATCAATGCGAGAAATTGTGCTTTCCCTCACATATTGTAACAGTGGATGCTTAATATTGACAAGAATTATGAAGCAACTTCTTTTTCATAAAGTGGAAATTTATATGTTTTTCCTACTTGAATCGTGTCAGCTTTTACACTTGGATTAAGCTTTTCAAAATCTTTCCTGATTTGATCAATGGGGACTGGAAATTGCTTATGAAGCTGTTCGACAATTGTAAGAACGGTTTCTCCCTGACTGATCTTTTTTTCGGTGTATGGCTTGGAACCTGAGGATTTTGTTTCTGCAGCAGGAGCTTCTATTGCCGCAAGAGGAGAGTTTATGGCAATCGTACCGCTGTTCATATCATAGTAGACGATATAGATCAGAAATATAAATAAAATGAAAATCATAAGACGCTTCAACAAAATCATCTCCCAGTAAATTCACGATAGTTATTTTTATGCTTGTCCCATTCAAATATGTCCTTTTTTTAGTGGGAAGAGGTAAAAAGTCCCCAGTTCCTTCTATAATATAGGTATTTTTTCATTAAATTAATGGCAGCTTTACATTTGCTTAATACTTATTTGGGATAATTTTCATAGATCTATGGGAAGGATGAAACAAATTGAAATTATCATTTATAAAATTAAAAGTTACTGAACCTCTTCTTTCTAAAATCAGTCTGCAGACGAGACTGCTGATACTTGTCCTGTCCTTATTGATTGCCTCTGTTGTGGCAGTGGGCTACACATCTTACGTAAAATCAGAAGCTGCGACTATGAATATTATTGAAGACCGCCTGCAGCGGGAGGTAAATACAACTGGTGAAATTGCAGGTAATTTAATGTTTGCCTATCTTGGGGAAGATGAAGAATTTTTAGAGAGATTTAACAAAGTTGTGCTGACGAATCAATCTTCAGAGCTCATTCAGGATGGACTGAGTGCTGACTTTTTTTTAGTTAAAGAAAATGAGGCAGCCCCATTTTCAGTTAGTGAAAATTCAAAAGTTGCTTTTTCTGATCAGCTGATCAGCGACATTATGGAAAAAGATAATGGGATTTTTCACAAAGTGATAAACGGAATAGACTATACATTGTCATTTAAACAAGTTCAAGAATTAAAAGGACAGTTTTTAATAGCGGTTCCTACACAAACATATATGAAAACAACAAGAGAACTTGCCGCTTTTACTGCTTGGACAGTTCTTTTAAGTGCAGTTATTACAACTGCCGTGCTTATTTTCGCGATTCGCAGTTTGACTAAACCCTTAGCAATGTTAAGAAAAACGATCAGGGAAGTAAGAGAGGGAGATTTAACAAAACATATCCATGTAGAAACATCGATTCCTGAAATAAATTCACTTATGAAAAGCTTTAACCAAATGATGACGCAAATGCAGAAGATGGTAGGAAACATAAATAATACTACAGGGGATTTGTCAGTAACGGGGGAGCAGCTCAGAGAAGCCACTGATGATGTGATCGTACATAATAGTCAGCTTGTTGAGGCGATAAAGATAGTAAGAGCTGGAGCTGTGCAGACAGCATCAAGCTCAGATCACAGCATTCATGCATTTGGCCAAATGAGAGACGAGCTAAAGGTTGTTTTTCAGGATATGGAATTTTTATTCAGCAGCGCCGCTGACATGAACCAGTCAGCATATCGCGGTGAAAAAAATATATCTCATATGATTCAGACAATGAATTCATTCGAACAGGAATTTGAAAAGATGACAAATACAATCAGGGGGGTAAAGGAGCACTCTTTATCTATTGCAAATGTAGTAATTATTATTCAAACCATTGCTGAACAGACTAAGCTTCTTGCTTTAAATGCAACGATTGAAGCAGCTCGGGCTGGCGAAGCTGGAAATGGATTCGCCGTGGTCGCGGGTGAAGTTAAAAAACTTGCTGAACAGTCATCAAAGGCGACAGAAGACATTACTAAATCGATCTTATCAATGGAGAATATATCTTCAAAAGCATCAAAGGAATTTGAACATATGCTCTCTAACATTCATTCCCATCTTGATGTGGCAGCCCAATCCAGAATATCATTTGATGAATTAATGATGGAGATTGATATCGTGAACAGCAGGCTGTCCGGCATGAAAAAGCATATTCAGCATCTAAACGGTTCTCTTCCTTTAATGGAAAAATCGGCAGAAAGCTTTGCATCTGTTTCTCAGGAAACCCTTGCGAGTGCTGAACAGATGCTCGCAGCTTCAGAAGAGCAAATTGCTCAGATGAACAGGACTCATCAAATAGGGCAAAAATTAACGGATTTATCCAGAAATCTTTCAAGTACCACAAAAGAATACAAAGTGAGTTAAAAAGCGAACCCCTTTGATAAAGGGGTTCGCTTTTTAAGTGTTTCATTTTTTTCTGGCTGCAGGAATTTCTTTTAAAGCAAGATACAGCATGATCAGGTTAACAAACCAGTTAACGAAAATTCCGCTCGGCACGGAAACTTGAAGAAACTCCATGATAAAAAAGAAAACAGTGGCAAGAGTAACAGCATATGCCGACATGACCCAAAGTTGTTTAAAATTAACGTTTCGCTTCAAACTATTTTTAAAAAGAATGCTGACTATAGCTAAAAAAGTAATTTCAATAAATTTAGAAGCTGCTGTAAATAGGAACAGCATGACAATGACAACACTCAAAACAATTGGAAGTACATTTTCAAATTGAGAGGAGTACTGGGATAAGTCTTCTTTTGTTAAAGTCATAGTATTCAGCATGGAATAATCATAGCTTTGAGCTTGGCCCGCAACTGCATAAACAAATTCATTTTTTAGAAGGCCAATTCCGTTTTGCTTATTTTCAATCTCGCTTGCTGTAAAGGCCCCAGTTGGATCGAAAACAATAAATAAATCATCTTTTTTAAATTCAAGCGGTTCTGCTGTTTCTGCAATTAGGGTGCCTTCCTCTATTTTAAAGTCAGGAAGGTCTTCCTGCAGGGTAGAATCCAATCCTTTCAACAGCCCTGAAATGCCGGTAGACATGTAGACCGCCATGGGGAGAGTCGCAAGAAGGGTTAGTAAAAACACATAAAGAATGGTTTTGCCTATTCCTTGAAATCTAAACATGGAAATCGACTTTGGAGAGTATAAACTTTTAGCAAACTGTTTAAAAATGTTCATTTATTACACTTCCTTCATTATAATCCAGCTTTCATTTTATACATCCCAGCAGAAAGAAACAAGGCTAAAGGTACAGTGTCTAAATTAATATTAAGAAATTGTAAATATTTAAGAAAATATGGCTAAAAACCTTTACATGTAATCCACAATTCGATAATAATTGGGGAGGTTCTAGAAATGGATTATGTTGTCGATTAAAGATGCTGGGGGTTGAAATAGGTTGGATTTAGATATACAGAAAATGATATTTGAATTTGTTGGCGGTCTGGGAATTTTCTTATTTGGTATTAAATTCATGGGAGACGGCCTGCAAAAATCAGCAGGTGACCAACTTCGGGATGTTCTAGATAAATTTACAACAAATCCAATTATGGGTGTTCTTGCAGGTATATTTGTTACCATCCTCATTCAGTCAAGCAGCGGAACGACTGTTATTACAATAGGTCTCGTCAGTGCAGGCTTTATGAGTTTAAGACAGGCAATCGGTGTGATAATGGGAGCAAACATTGGTACTACAGTCACGGCATTTATTATCGGTATTAAAATTTCTGAGTACGCGCTTCCTGTCCTATTTACAGGGGCTGTATTACTTTTCTTTTTTAAAAATAAAAAAATTCACAATATTGGTCAAATTATATTTGGTTTTGGAGCTCTTTTCTTTGGATTGGAACTTATGGGAGACGGCATGAAGCCTTTGCGTTATTTAGAAGCATTTCAAGAATTGACAGTAAGCATGAGCGATAATCCGCTTCTTGGTGTAGTAATCGGAACTGTATTATCAGTAATCGTCCAAAGTTCCAGTGCAACCATTGGAATTCTGCAGGAATTGTATAGCTTGGGGCTGATTGATATTAACGCTGCACTGCCTGTGCTGTTTGGAGATAATATCGGTACAACTATAACTGCAGTTCTTGCTTCAATTGGTGCTACAGTAGCTGCAAGACGGGCTGCGTTAACACATGTACTTTTCAACATAATAGGTACGGCAATCTTTTTAGTGATCTTGCCTTCTTTTACAACTTTTATAGGAATGCTGAAAATGAATTTAGGATTGAATCCAGAAATGACCATTGCATTTGCCCATGGAACTTTCAATATTACAAATACTATAATCCAGCTGCCGTTTATCGGTGGGCTTGTATACATAGTTACAAAGCTGATTCCCGGAGAAGATCCAATGATGGAATACAAAGCAAAGCATCTAGATCCTCTTTTTATTGAACAATCTTCATCAATAGCACTCGGACAGGCTAAAGAGGAAATTCTGCGAATGGGTCAGTTCGCAGCTTTAGGACTTGAAGAAGCAAATCAATATCTAAAAACCCAACAGCAAAAACATTCAGATACTGCTTATCAAATCGAGGATGCAATCAATAATCTTGACCGCAAAATTACAGATTATCTTGTACTCATTTCAAGAGCAGAAATGTCAGCATATGAATCTGAAGAACACTCTGCATTAATGGATGCTGTAAGAGATATTGAGCGCGTGGGTGATCATTTCGAAAATATCGTTGAGCTTGTTGATTATCAATTAACAAATAAAGTGAAACTGACAGATTCTGCATATGCAGATCTGGAGGAAATGTTTGCATTAACCATTCAAACAATAAAAGATGCCATATCGGCATTAGATGACAAAGACACATCTTTAGCAGCAAAGGTTATGAAGTCTGAAGAACAAATTGATAAAATGGAGCGCATGCTCCGCAAAAAACACATACTCCGCATTAATGAAGGAAGCTGTACTGGTCAAGCAGGCATTGTGTTTGTAGATATTATCAGCAATCTTGAAAGAATCGGTGATCATTCTGTAAACATTGCAGAGGCAGTTTTAGGCTATCGTAAATAATGTTTAAAAAAGAATGATTCAGTTATAATGAAAGCAAGGGCTTTTGCTCTTGCTTTTTTTACATCAGTTTTATAAGAGATCATGGAATGGTGGTGGATGGCAGTGGAGATTATTTACTGGGCACTGATTATTTTAATGTTTATCATTGCATTTGCCGGATTGATCTATCCAATTATACCCAGCGTCATTTTTATAGTTGGAGGATTTCTTCTCTATGGTGCATTTTTTGGCTTTCAGGAATACGGATACCAATTCTGGTTGATTGAAGGCGTGTTTGTTGCGGTTTTATTTGCGGCGGACTATGTGTCAAACTTAATGGGGATCAAACGAGTCGGCGGCAGCAAGGCTGCTATCTGGGGAAGTACAATAGGCTTATTGATAGGTCCGTTTCTTATTCCGGTTGCAGGAATTATTATTGGACCATTCATTGGTGCAGTTATTGCAGAGCTTCTTGTTCATAAAAAGGATATGAAAGAATCAGTTAAAATAGGTCTTGGATCACTGATCGGATTTATATCCGGTGTGTTTGCAAAAACAATCATTCAGCTGATTATGATTGGTTATTTTTTATTCGTGGTTCTATAAAGAAGATATAAAACGCAAACAAAACATATTTAATGCTTTTAAATTGAAACAATCGGACAATTTTGGTAATCTTAAAGTGAAAGGCTTATGAAAAAATAAGCTTCATCATTTACATACAATTTAAGGAGGAGATTTAAATGGCTTACGAACTACCGCAATTGCCTTATGCTTACGATGCATTAGAACCTCATATTGATAAGGAAACAATGAACATTCATCACACGAAACATCATAACACGTATATCACAAACGTAAACGCAGCATTAGAAGGCCAGGATGATCTTCTCAGCAAAAGCGTTGAAGAACTGGTATCAAACTTGGATGCAGTTCCTGAAGCAGCACGTACGGCAGTCCGCAACAATGGCGGCGGACATGCAAACCACAGCCTTTTCTGGACAATTCTTTCCCCAAATGGAGGAGGAGCTCCGTCTGGTGAGCTTGCCGATAAAATCAACAGCAAATTTGGAAGCTTTGAAACATTCAAAGAAGAATTTGCAAAAGCAGGAGCAACTCGCTTTGGATCTGGCTGGGCTTGGCTGGTTGTCAATAACGGCGAATTAGAAGTAACAAGCACTCCTAATCAGGATTCTCCTTTAATGGAAGGCAAAACGCCTATTCTTGGACTTGACGTTTGGGAGCATGCATACTACCTGAATTACCAAAACCGCCGACCTGATTACATTTCTTCATTCTGGAATGTAGTCAATTGGGAAGAAGTAACAAGACGCTACGAAGAAGCAAAGTAATTTTTTTTCGTAAATGAAAGCAGGGGATCTATTAAGATCTCCTGCTTTTTTCTGTTAAATTTAGGATACATAACTCCACCTCATAAAGACAGACTAATGGTTAGCTAATAAAGGGGAGTTTTAAAGTATGTCAAAGTTGCAAAAATTATTTGGAGATGTAGAAGTCAATAAGGAACTAATCCTTTTGCTGATTATTGGAGGATTATATTCTTTGGGAATCGCCCTTTCTAACGCTTTTGTCAATGTATATCTTTGGAAACAGTCAGGCAGTTTTCTGGATTTGGGTATTTATAATTTGTCCATTGCAATTATGCAGCCAGTCACGTTTGTTATTGCAGGAAGATGGGCAAAAAAAATTGATCGTGTAATAGTTTTCAGGCTTGGTGTTGCTTTTTTAGCTGTATTTTATTTATCGGTCCTTTTAATAGGGAATGATGCAGCGGATAATATCATCTTGCTTGGAGGGCTGCTTGGGATTGGATCGGGGTTTTACTGGCTGTCTTTTAATGTGCTTACATTTGAAATTACAGAACCTGAGACAAGAGATTTTTTTAACGGATTTTTAGGAATCATGTCATCCTCTGCTGGAATGATCGGTCCTATTGTCGCAGGTTTTGTGATCTCAAGATTTGCAGGTGATATTGGGTATAAGTCAATCTTTTCTATTTCACTCGGATTATTTTTTTGTGCCGTTATATTAAGCCTTTTTTTAAAGAGAAGACATGCACACGGCAGGTATTTGCTGCTTGAAGTATTGAAGGAAAGAAAACGGAATGTCAATTGGAGAATGATTACAAACGCCCACTTTTTTCAGGGTATTAGGGAAGGAACATTCATTTTCGTCATTGGCGTCCTTGTATTTATTACTACCGGAAGCGAGTTTGCTCTTGGTAAATATGGCCTGATTAACTCTGCTGTAGCCTTTGTTTTTTACTATTTGGCAACACGGCTGATTACAAAGAAAATGAGAAAAAAATCTATTTTAATCGGGGGAATATTATTATACGCTTCCATCTTTTTGCTTTTGTTTGACCTTACATATCCAAAGCTGATTATGTATGCTATTTCAATTGCGATTGCATATCCCATGCTGCTGGTTCCTTATATCTCCCTGACTTACGATGTGATTGGACGGTCGTGGAATGCAGCTGAAGCGAGAATTGAATATATCGTCGTAAGAGAAATATTTTTAAACTTGGGCAGAATCTCATCCATTCTTTTATTCATTCTTGCCGTCACTCTCTTTGATGAAAAGCAGAGTATTCCCATTCTGCTTGCGGTTATTGGCTCTGGACACAGCTTTATTTATTTCTTTATCCGAAAAGTGACTTTATTGGAATCTAATGAGCCCATAAATGATAACGGTCAAAAAAATATGCCCGAACCGAATCTTGTAGATGGAGAAAGCAGTTAGCATCACATATGACAATCATGTTACAAGTGTCGAATTTGATAGAAATTCGTCGGTTTTTTTCATAAACTATAACAATAGACACCTTAAAATGGTGTCTATTGTGTTTTTTAATGAAAATAAGGCGGTGCTATATGTCAAAGAAAAAGAAAAGAACAGTTCCGCTTCGCCTTAACATTTTGTTTTTCCTAGTTTTTTTAGTTTTTTCAGGAATGATATTAAGGCTTGGAATTGTTCAAATTGTATACGGAGAGGATTACCGCAAGGAAGTTGAACGGAATGAGGAAGTGAATATCAGCACTTCAGTTCCGAGAGGGAAAATCTTTGACCGAAACTACAATACAATTGTCGATAATAAACCTATTAATGCCATTACATACACCAGGTCAAATACTACTTCACAAGAAGAACGTTTAGAAGTTGCAGCAAGACTTGCAAAGATTTTTGACCAGGACAGAACGGACTCTAAAGAAGATCAGGAGCTACTAAAACAAGAGTTAGAAAAAATCACTCTCAGAGATAAAAAAGATTATTGGATTTTAACACGTCCAAAAGAAGCAGAAAAGAAAATTACAAAAGCGGATAGACAAAAAGTGCTTGATGGAGCCATGAGCGATGATGACCTCTACGATCTTCAGCTCGAGCGGATAACAGAAAAAGATTTACAGGAGATATCGATCGATGAATTAAAAATACTTTCGATAAAAAGAGAAATGGACAGCGGGTATGCATTAGCGCCGCAAATTATTAAAAAAGACAATATTTCAGAACAGGAATTTGCCTATATAAGCGAGCATCTGGAAGATTTACCAGGAGTGGATATTACAACGGACTGGGAACGCCAATACGTTTTTGACAAAACTTTAAGAACGCTGATTGGGAGCATCTCCTCTTCAGAAGAAGGCATTCCAGAGGATCGTTTGGATTATTTTACATCCCGTGATTACAGCAGAAATGACCGGGTGGGGAAAAGCTACTTAGAATATCAATATGAAGATATTCTTCAAGGACAAAAAGCAAAAGCCCGTAATATTACTGATAAGTCCGGCAATATTCTTGAAACAGAGATTATATCTGAAGGAAAAAGCGGCAAGGACCTGATCATGACAATCGATGTACAGCTTCAGCAGGAGGTTGAGAAGATTATTGAGGAAGAACTGCTTGCTGCTAAGAAAAAATCAGGTACAGCTTTACTTGACCGCGCATTTGTCGTAATGATGGATCCCAGGAATGGCGAAATGCTGTCAATGGCTGGAAAGCAAATTAAAAAAGATGAAAACGGAAAAACGGTTCTTGAAGATTATGCATTAGGAGCAATGACCAGCTCATATACAATGGGATCTGCAGTTAAAGGAGCTACAGTACTTTCCGGCTTTGAGTCCGGTGCCATTAAACCCGGAACTGTCCAGCTTGATGAACCTTTATATATTAAAGGATCTCCTCCCAAAAAATCGTATCGCACTATGGGGAATATTGATGATCTTGAAGCTCTGCAGCGATCATCCAATGTGTATATGTTTAAAACTGCGATAGCAATGGCAAACGGGGAATACAGAAGAAACAAATCATTGCCCCTTGATACGTCTGCTTTCTCGGTGCTCCGTAATTATTATAGTCAGTTCGGATTAGGGGTAAAAACGGGTATAGACCTTCCTAATGAAGCAACCGGCTTTAAAGGCCAGGACCTGACGCCTGGATTATTGCTTGATTTGTCCATTGGACAATATGATACGTATACGCCGCTGCAAATGGCACAATACGTTTCAACAATAGCAAATGGCGGATACCGCATGAAACCTCAGCTTGTAAAAGAGATCAGGGAGCCGTCGCCTAAAGATAATCTTGGTTCTGTCATTCAATCAATAAACCCTGAAATTTTAAACCGGCTTGATATGAAGAGTGAGTACATTGAGAGGGTACAGGAAGGGTTCAGGCGTGTAACGCAGGAGAAAAATGGCACAGCCTACAGTTATTTTTCAGGGGCAGATTATTTTCCTGCAGGAAAAACAGGGACGGCACAGGCTTTTTATGATGGGCCCAATAAAGACAAATTTCTGTCTCCTACCTACAACTTAACACTTGTAGGATATGCCCCCCACAATAATCCGGAGGTTGCATTTGCTGTAGTAGTGCCATGGGCTTATGATTCAGCCAAAAATTCACATCCTATTAATAATCTGATCGGAAGAAGGGTTATGGATAAATACTATGAGCTGAAAAGCGAACAAAGCAAAGAAGGCATTCAGGAAGGTGTAGGACAGCCGGAGAATGCAAGGGTGATTGAAGAAGAAGAAAATGAATAGATAGCCATTCAAAGGAAAATAATAAAAGCACTCTTAATAGAGTGCTTTTTATTATGTATAAATCATTCTACAAAAGGCGACACAATTATTCATGCATTTACAAAACCTTAACATTCGATTAAAACCATGTTAACACTTTAGCGTTATTCTATTACTTGTAGGACAAAAACACCACTTTTTAGGGGGAATTAAGAAATATGAAAAGCTTCAAATTTTTAGCCATGACAATTATGATTTCATCATTGCTTGCATTCGCAGCAGCTTGTGGAAATGGTGAAAGTTCAGAAGGCAACGGTTCAGAAACTGGATCTTCTGAAGAAGCAGCTCAATTAGAAGGTGAAGTTGGAATTGACGGCTCATCAACTGTTGCTCCTATCGGTGAAGCAGTATCTGAAGAATTCGCTATGGAAAATAAAGATGTTAAAGCTCCAATCGGCGTATCAGGAACTGGCGGCGGCTTTGAAAAATTCGTAGCTGGTGAAACAGATATTTCTCAAGCATCACGTCCGATTAAAGATGAAGAAGCTAAAGCAGCGAAAGACGCTGGAATTGAATATACAGAATTACAAGTTGCATTTGACGGTTTATCAGTAGTAGTTAATAAAGAAAATGATTTCATTAAAGAATTAACTGTAGAAGACTTGAAAAAGATCTGGGTTGAAGACGGCAAAGAAAAAATGTGGTCTGACATTAACCCTGAATGGCCTAAAGAAAAAATTACATTATTCTCACCTGGTACAGATTCTGGGACATATGATTACTTCGATGAAGTAATTCTTAACGAAGAGCCTGTTGCCAAAGCAGCTACTCTTTCTGAAGATGACAATGTTTTAGTTAAAGGTGTACAAAGCAATAAAAATGCAATGGGTTACTTTGGTTATGCTTACTACCTAGAAAATAAAGATACATTGAAAGTAGTTCCTATCGTGAACGAAGAAGGCAAAGCTGTTGAACCAACAAACGAATCAGTTGAGTCTGGCGAGTACAACCCGCTTTCACGCCCGCTTTACATCTATGTAAATAACGCATCTATGAAAGAAAAGCCACAAGTTGCCGGGTTTGTTAAATTCTACTTGGAAAACGCTGGCGCATTAGCTGAGGAAGTTGGCTATGTAAGCCTTCCAGATGAAAAGTATACAGAACAGCTTAAAACAATCGAAGGTTTAAAATAATTTCAAAATCTAATAGATGAGAAGCATAACTGCTTCTCATCTTCCCATGTTTTGGAAAGGGGTTTTCACAATATGGCAACTGAAACTAGCCGCTCTGTCAGTGAACTGATCAGAGAAAAAAAAGAGAAAAAATCTTGGATAAGATATACAGAGAAAATGGTTCCTGCTTTTTTACTGCTGACAGCCATTATATCCATCCTTACTACGGTAGGAATCGTTTTTACACTGATCGTTGAAACATTTACCTTTTTTAGCCAGGTTCCGATTATTGACTTTATTACACAAAAAGATTGGTACCCATTCTTTGCAAGCGATCCGTCATATGGAATTATTGCTTTAATTTCAGGAACCCTTCTTGTAGCTGTAATAGCTATGGTAGTGGCTTTACCGATAGGATTAGCTTCTGCTATATATTTGAGTGAATATGCTTCAGATCGAGTAAGAAGAATTATTAAACCGATATTAGAAGTATTAGCTGGTATTCCGACGATTGTGTATGGCTTCTTCGCTCTTACATTTGTGACGCCATTGCTGCAGTCAATGATGCCAGACTTAGGTTTTTTCAATGCGCTTAGTCCGGGTATTGTTGTAGGAATCATGATTATTCCAATGATTGCATCTCTTTCTGAAGATGCAATGACTTCTGTCCCTAAATCAATGCGGGAAGGTGCCTTAGCACTGGGTTCTACTAAATTTGAGGTAGCGATAAAAGTTGTTCTTCCAGCTGCTGTATCAGGTGTTGTCGCATCATTTGTATTAGCTATTTCAAGAGCAATCGGTGAAACAATGATTGTTACTCTTGCAGGCGGAGCTACACCTAAGCTGACATTTGATCCGACAGAATCCATTCAGACGATGACTGCTTATATTGTTCAAGTAAGTTCAGGGGATGCAGGTTATGGCACAACTATCTACTATAGTATATACGCTGTCGGAATGACGCTGTTCCTCTTTACATTGCTGATGAATTTACTGGCGCAGTTCATTTCTCGCCGCTTTAGGGAGGAATATTAAAATGAACTACATCAATAAAGATACAGTCGCAAAGAAAATGAGGAGCAGATTGGCCGTTAATGGTATCTATAAAGGTATTTTCCTATTAGCGACAAGCTTTGCTCTAATTGTACTGGCGATTCTTTTATATCGGATATTCACTCAAGGATTTAGTTATTTAACTCCGGAATTCTTTCAAAACTTTGCTTCTAGAAGACCTAATGCATCTGGAATAAAAGCTGCATTAGCAGGGTCGTTATGGGTGATGGCTGTCGTCATTCCAACTGGATTAATATTGGGAGTAGGGACGGCACTATATATGGAAGAGTATGCAAAGAAAAATAAATTTACAAATTTCCTTCAAATTAACATTGCCAACCTTGCTGGTGTGCCTTCCATTGTTTTCGGATTATTGGGCCTAACGGTTTTTGTGCGTTTCTTTGACCTCGGAAGAAGCATTCTCGCAGGTGGATTCACCATGGCTCTGCTTGTTCTTCCAGTTATTGTTGTTGCATCACAAGAAGCCATCCGTGCTGTTCCAAAAGAGATGCGCGAAGCATCTTATGGAATGGGGGCTACTAAGTGGCAGACCATCCGTCAAGTTGTTTTGCCGGCTGCTATACCAGGTATATTAACAGGGAGTATTCTTGCTTTCTCAAGAGCAATTGGCGAAACTGCACCTCTGCTTGTGGTTGGGGCATTTGCATTTGTAAATTACCTTCCGGAAAGTTTCATGAGCACATTTACAGCCATACCAATTCAAATATTTAACTGGGCTTCAAGGCCTCAGGCTGACTTTCAGAATGTTGCTGCTGCAGGAATTATCGTATTGTTTATTTTCTTGATCGTTATGAACTCAATTGCCGTGTTAATACGCAACAAGTTCCAAAAACGCTACTAAGATTTTTTGAAATGGATGAAGGAGGTTTCACAAAATGGAAATGACAAAAAATGTTGTGAAAGAGCGAGAGGAAAACGAAGAATTTGAAACGAATGCAAAAAAAGATAAAAGCATCGTTTACAAAACAGATAATCTCAACCTTTGGTACGGAAACGATCAGGCATTAAAAAATATTGATCTGGATATCTATGAAAATGAAGTTACGGCGATTATAGGACCGTCTGGCTGCGGGAAGTCTACTTACATTAAAACGTTAAATCGCATGGTAGAGCTGATTCCTACGGTCCGTACATCTGGAAAAATCATTTACCGGGGCAAAAATATCTTTGATAAAGGCTATGGAGTGGAAGATCTGCGCACAAGAGTCGGCATGGTGTTCCAAAAACCAAATCCTTTTCCAAAATCCATTTATGACAATGTTGCATACGGTCCAAGAATCCATGGGATCCGCGATAAAAAGACTCTTGATGCAATCGTTGAAAAGAGTTTAAAAGGAGCTGCCATCTGGGACGAAGTAAAAGATCGCCTTAAAGAAAATGCTTTCGGTTTATCAGGCGGTCAGCAGCAGCGTCTATGCATCGCCCGCTGTCTTGCGATTGAGCCGGATGTTATTTTAATGGATGAACCTACATCTGCTCTTGATCCAATTTCAACATTAAAAGTAGAAGAGCTGGTTCAGGAATTGAAAAAACAGTACAGCATCGTGATCGTTACTCACAATATGCAGCAGGCTGCACGTATTTCTGATCGGACAGCGTTCTTCTTAAATGGTGAAGTTGTTGAGTATTCAGAAACAGACCGTTTATTCTCGAATCCTTCAGATAAACGAACAGAAGACTATATTACTGGACGTTTCGGATAATATTTAGAGGAATAAGTCGTGCAAATGAAAACTTGCACGACTTATTCCCATATAGTTAAGCAATCATATTTCATAAAAAAACAGACGGAAATTTGGAGGGAATTAAACATGGTGGTTAGAGAGAAATTTGAATACGATTTAAAATTACTGCGTGATAAATTAAATGAAATTGCACAACTCACTGAGCAGGCTTTAACAGAAGCTATCCAGGCCCTAGAAACAAAAAACGTAGAAGCAGCGCTCGAAATCATTGAAAACGATGAGCGCATTGATGATTTGGATGAGGAAATCAATGATTTGGCGATTCTTCTTATTGCAAAACAGCAGCCTGTTGCGATTGATTTAAGACGTATTATCGTTGCCATTAAAATTTCTAATGATATCGAAAGAATGGCTGACTTTGCTGTTAATATTGCTAAATCAACGATTCGAATCGGTGATGAACCTTTATTCAAACCTATTGAAACAATAAAAAAAATGCATGCGCTTGCTGTAGAAATGCTTTCTCTTTCTGTTAAGGCATACAACGATGAAGATGTCCTATTAGCTAAGAGAGTTGCTGATATGGACGATCAAGTAGATGATTATTATGGACAAACAATCAGAGAGCTTCTCGAAATCATGCCTGAGCGCAAAGAGCTTATGCAGCAGATTACTCAATTAATGTTTGTCTGCAGATATATTGAGCGTACGGCAGATCATGCAACCAATATTTCTGAAAGTGTATTATATCTAGTTAAAGGCAGAAGATATGATTTAAATGCATAAACGAAAAGAGCTTGTCACCCATGAGTGACAAGCTCTTTTCTAAGTTTTAAGACAGTATTAATTTTCTGCGCTTTTTTTATTATTTAACAAGTACATTGACAATTTCGCTGAAGCTCATGCCTTTAGTAAGTTCAAAAGTTCCCATGCGCACCTTTGTGTGATAATTCCCATTAATGACAAATTTGTTAAAATCCTTTGCAGAGGCAATGACGCCTTCTTGTTCAAGGATGTCAGAAACATCACCTGTATTCATGCCTTCTACAATTTTTAACGTGTACTTTTCATTTTGAGGCTTTTCTTCAATAGGGGCTTCGGCTTGCTTTTGTTTTTCAATAAGCGTTGTTTCTTTAAACGCAATAAGCTCGTCATACTCTTTTGTATCGATCGCTGTCTGTCCGCTTTTTATTAAAAATTCTTTAATATCATTCTCGGAAACTGCATTGTTTACAGGAGCAGCTGTTTTTTCATTGCTGTTACTTATGAAATATGTAGCTGCAAGAACAGAAGTAGACAAAATCATTCCGGCTGCGAATGATTGTAATCCTTTTTTGCTCATGTTAAGACCCTCTCATTCTTTCTAAGAATGGTTCCGATCTCTTCTTCGCTTAAGTATTCAGATCTTGCAATTGCTTCAGTGGATAAGCCTTGATTATGTTTCAAAATGATACGCTGAAGCGTCTGAGGGTCAATCGAATCATTATCAGTTAGCTCCAGATCATTTTGAAGAATTTCTTCTTCAAGCACTCTGACTTTTTTCTTCAGCTTGTATATTTCTTGCATAGAAGAAACCGACAGGTGTTCAACTTCCTGTTCAATATCTTTTAAGTGATCTCTCTGAAAGAAAGAGATGCCAATTAAAAGAATGCTGACTACAAACAGGGCAATGATCATAATCTCCATATTTATTCACCTTCTAATATTTTTTCCCTTTTTCTTTATATCATAGATTTGAAACATTCTAAAGGATAATATGTAAATTGTCGAAAAATGTCTTAATTTAAGCGATTTTCTCATAGATTATACTTATGTCATAATAATAACAGCAATGAACGATGAAAGGGATGAAGCCCCTTGATAAATCAGCCCTCAATGGATCAAATAAACCATCTGCATGGAGATGCAATGACTCTTATAATGAAAAATCCATCTGTTTTGTATTTACAGTGGAATGTAGGGTTTAAAACTGAAATTGCCCTCTCCATTTTATGCAGGGAGCCTTTTTCTTCTCTAAAAAAAACGTTAAGACTTTATCAAAAAAAGAATGGCACTCTTTTCTATAAAGATTTTGATATCACAGATGAACAAACTTATCTTTTTATTAAAGGCATAGGAGCAGCTGCCAGCTACTATACTGAATTAATTTTGCAAACATCTGAAAATGTTAAACTGACTGTTCTGAAGTCAAATGAATTGAAAATGACGGATACTGATGGCAGAGATGCTGACTGGACAGCCTATAAAGAGGAATCTGAATCCTGGGAAAAGCAATTCTCAGCTTATACGGTATATGACAAATAGAAGGAGTATCAGCACATGGTGAAAAACAGCATGATCATTCTTCATGCCCACTTGCCTTTCATAACTGACTATACAAATACAGAATATGAACAGCTCTGGCTTTTTGAAGCTCTGTCAGAATCCTATATTCCAATGCTTTGGAGTTTAAACGGTTTGGACAATCCGTCCATCACTATCTCTTTTTCCCCTACTCTTATGGAAATGCTGACCGATAAGAAGACCCAGGAAAAATACCGCTGTCACTTGGATAAAATGATTTTGTTAATCAGATCAGAATTCAGCAGGGCAACTAATGAGGAGCGATCAGTATTACACTTTTATCTATCTCATTACAATAAGATCATCCAAACCTTTGAAGAATTTAAGGGCAATATTTTAAAAGGATATATTGATCTATTTAAAAAAAGAAAAATTGAGGCTATCACTACATGTGCAACACATGCAATTCTCCCTTTTCATTGCACGGATGAAGGCATGAAAATGCAAGTGGAAACAGGAATGAAAGTGTTTGAACACCATTTCGGAACAGCTCCAAAAGGGTTTTGGCTGCCGGAGATGGCGATAAATGACCAGACCGTGCAGATTCTCACTCAACAAGGAATTACATACACGTTTGCCGATTCACCTGAAATAAATGGCCCTGCTTTGAACTATAAGGGCCTCACAATTTTTAAACGGAACAGAGAAAAAGCTAACGCTGTATGGGATAAGCATAGGGGATACCCTGCACATCATGTATATCGGGAATATTACCGGGATGTCGGGTTGACTAGGAATTGGGAAGATATTAAAGAGTTTGCATTTCTTAAAAAGACAAGAATCAATACCGGACTGAAACTTTGGAGTATAACTGGAAAGACAGAGGATAAAAAGATTTATAATGATGAAATGGCATTTGAACAAGCTGGAAATGATGCACATAATTTTTTGGAGAGGCTGCGTCCTGCAACAGAGCTTATTGTGCTTCCATTTGATTTTGAGTTATTCGGCCATTGGTGGTTTGAGGGTCCTGCCTTTCTTTCTGAGCTGTTAAAGAAGGAAAACCCGTTTGTTCTCCCTTCTGATTGGCTGGGAAACAAAAATAATGTCAGCGGCCACGACGGCTTAGCTTTTTCTACATGGGGAAGAAATGGGTACGGTGATATATGGCTGAATGAAAAAACAGCGGAATACTTTCAGCACTTTCATTTAATCGAGAAACAGTTATTCAACCCTTCTGTAAATTCCCGGGAAATGAATACAAGGAAAAAATGGTGCCTAATTAAGGAATGGATGCTTGCCGCAAGCAGTGACTGGACATTCATGATTGGAAACGGCACTTCTGCTGATTATGGACATTATCGTATTAAAAAGCACCTAAATAATTATTACGAACTGAGCGGACGATCGGATGAAGAATTAGAAACCTATAACCCGGAACCAGATTTATTTACATTTCTTCCATTGAAAAGAAACACATCTGAGTTACAAGCGTTTGCTGACAGGCCAAGAATACTGATGGTGTCTACAGAATATCCCCCAAATCTAGTCGGGGGGCTTGGAAGGCATGTAGATAAGCTGACAAATGCACTTGCTGGACAAAATTATGAAGTTGCGCTTCTTACAATAGCTTCTGATGAAGAACTCCCATTATATGAGAATCCAGTTCCCAACCTGCATATATACCGCATACAGTCTATTCAGCAAAAGCATCAGTCGCTCTCTGAGTGGGCAATAAATTACAATAGTGCATTTGTTCAATTTCTAATAAAGAATAGTCACATCAAATATGATTTAGTGCATGTTCATGATTGGCTGACAGCAGGGGCGGGAAGATCTATACAAAAGCTGTTTAAAGTGCCGCTGATTGCAACGATTCATGCGACAGAACTGGGAAGGAACGGCGAGATCGTGACCCCTCTGCAGAAGTATATACAAAGGGAAGAATGCCTGCTGGTGCAAGCTGCAGATCAGGTGATTGTGTGCAGTGACTATATGTTGAAAGAGGTCAAGGAGCAATTTCACATACCTTCTGAAAAACTAACTGTAATCCCTAATGGAATAAATCTTTTAAAAAATAATATGTATGTTAAAAATTCACAAAAGCGCAATGATCTATCATTGACTGGGCAGCCGTATCTTTTCTCGATGGGAAGACTTGTCGCAGAAAAAGGTTTTGATGTGCTGTTATCCGCCATACCGGGTATTTTGAAGCGTTTTCCTAAAATCCGCATTGTAATAGCAGGAGATGGACCGCATCGCAACGAATATGAGAAAAAAGCGAAAGAATTGAACGTTCATGAAAATGTAACATTCCTTGGTTTTATAGATGAAGACCTTATACATATACTCCTTACGCACTGTGAGATGAATATCATTCCGAGCTATTATGAACCATTTGGAATTGTTGCACTGGAGAGCATGGCAGCGAAAAAACTGACAATTGCTGCAAATACCGGCGGGTTAAAAGAGATTATCAAGCACAATGAAAATGGCCTCCTATTTGAGCGGGGAAATTCAAAAGCTTTGGCATCAGCTATCCTAGAGGCACTCCAACATAAAGAGCGGGCAGACCGTCTGGCTCAACAGGGATATAAAGAAATTTTGAGCCGATTTGCCTATGAACATATCGTGAAAAAAATTATTCAAGAGTATGAAGTGCTTTATCATAAAAGATAAGGAGCTGAAAAATGTGAAAGCTGTGATCCTCGCAGGCGGAGAAGGCTGCAGGCTTAGACCTCTTACAAATCATTGTCCAAAACCAATGGTCCCTATATTAAACAAGCCTGTCATGGAATATAGCATTGAGTTATTAAAAAGACATGGAATCACTGATATTATTATGACTGTGCATTATTTGTCATCTTCTATCCGGTCCCATTTTGGGGACGGTTCTAAATGGGGTGTCACCATTACTTACAGTGAAGACGGAATGCCTCTCGGTACAGCAGGAAGTGTAAAACTGGCAGAGCAAATGCTGACGGAATCATTTCTTGTTATAAGCGGAGATATTCTGACTGATTTTGATTTGAGTGCAGGAATACAGCATCATGAGGACCAGCTTGCAGCAGCGACAATCTTTACAAAACCGCTGGATTTGCCAATCGAATATGGAGTGCTTTTGTCCGCAGATAAAAAAATGGATAAGATGTTCGAAAAGCCAAACTGGAGCGACCTCACTAAACATTCTATTAATACGGGGATTTATATTCTTGACCCAAAGATATTTACCTATCTCGAAGATTTCACTCATTATGACTTCAGTAAAGATGTGTTTCCTGCAATCTTAAAGCATAATGAGAAAATCAGTATTTTTGAAGCTGAGGGATATTGGTCTGATATTGGGACACTAGCAACATATCGCGAGGCTCAGTTTGATATGCTCCATCATAAAGTCAATCTTCCTTCTAAGGGCAAAGAGATAGCTAAAGGCATCTGGATGGAGGATGGTGTGACCATTCATGATGATGTGACATTAAAAGGACCGATCTATATAAGCAGGAACACGATTATTCATGAAGGCGCTATAGTAGGTCCGCAGACGGTTCTCTCAGAGTCTGCTATTATCCATGAAAAATCGGAAATTACCCATTCGATTTTATGGGAAAATAGCTATGTGGGAAAGTCCTGCAGCTTAGGCGGGATGATTGGCCACTGTCAGATTCAGGATCATTCAGCGCTCGCAGATATGAATGATGAGACGGTTAATGCCTGGAGAGAATATACGAAAAGGGATTCTTAACTCTCTTCTTTTCATAGATTGAAGAAAAAAATAAAATAATGTGGAATTTCTTTTTTAAAAATGCTATTATAGTTAAGTCTGATTTAGTATAAGTTTTTTAGTTTGGAGGGAAATCAACATGCGCGTTAATCTTACATTAGCTTGCACAGAGTGCGGCGAACGTAATTACATTTCTAAAAAGAATAAACGTAATAACCCGGATCGTATGGAGCTTAAAAAATATTGCTCTAGAGAGAAAAAGGTTACATTACACCGCGAAACAAAGTAAGCAGCAGGAATTTATTTCCTTGCTGTTTTTTTTATACATACAAATATTGTTCAAGGAGAGAGTTATTGGCATGCTGAAAACAGAACTTAGAAATGACGTAAAACGCAAGCTCGAATCTTTAGACTTCGATACATACAAAAAGAATTGCGAACGTATAAATAAAAGACTTTTTAAGCAATCCTTCTGGCAGCAGAGCAAGACAATAGCCATTACCATTTCAAATGGAAAAGAAGTGGACACGAGCCTGATCATTCAAGAGGCCTTAAAGCAAAATAAGAGAGTGGCAATTCCTAAATGCTATCCAGGGCAAAAGAAAATGGAATTTCGGACGTTTCAATCAATCGAGCAGCTTGAAACTGTTTATTTTGGCTTAAAAGAGCCTGTTGTTTCAAAAACAGACCCAGTTTCCCCTGATGAAATCGATCTTCTTTTAGTTCCTGGGATATGCTATGACAAAAATGGCTATAGAATTGGCTATGGCGGGGGTTATTATGACAGGTACTTGACACAATACAGCGGTTTAACGGTTTCACTGGCTTTTGAAGCTCAATTGGTTTCATGTATTCCTGCTGAAGCACATGATGTGCCTGTCCATCAAATTTTGACGGAAAATGAGGTGATTATAACAAGTGAGTGATCATTTTCTTGCCATATCCTTTATTCTCCTGATTTCATTTGCAGGACTGAAGATGAAGTCTTTAACATTCAGCGGAGCTGTTGCTGCATGCTTTATTGGTATTTCTATTTTTGCAGGCTTCGGCTATCCTGGATTGATTTTACTCGGGATTTTCTTTGGAAGCTCAAGTTTTTGGAGCAAGTTTAAGCGTGATCAAAAAAAGAGTGTAGACGATTTACTTGTAAAAGGGGATCAGAGAGACGCCATCCAAGTGTTGGCAAATGGAGGTGTTTCTGCATTCATCAGCATAGTAAATGCTTTTATGCCATTTGACGGGAGTTTCACGGTTTACGGCGTTTCTATCGCTGCAGCAAACGCAGATACATGGGCATCTGAAATAGGAACGCTCAGCAAAAAAATGCCAAGAATGATTTTTACTTTGAAGCAGGTAAAGAAAGGAACATCAGGAGCAGTAAGTACTCTTGGAACTGCATCAGCACTCTCCGGTGCATGCCTGATAGGAGTTTCAGCTTATTTGGTTCTTTCAATTCAAGCTGTGGATTTACTGCTTATCATTTTGCTTGGATTCATGGGCAATTTGATAGATACGGTGCTTGGGGCTTCTATTCAGGTGCAATATCAATGTCCTGCCTGCGGGAAAAAAACAGAACGATACTCGCATTGTCAGCAACAGGGCAATAAAATAAAAGGATTATTAAACAATGATGCAGTTAATTTTTCAGCAATTCTTGCGGCTTCTTTGTTAGCGGTCCTTATATACTGAAAGAAAATACGGATAAAAAAAGGGATCCCGGCAAAAAGTATCACTAGGAGGGATGAAGATGCGAAAATTAAATTCTATACTTCTTATGGTGCTCGGAATGCTTGCTTTTTACCAGTATCGCTACCGTCTGATGAACGTTGTGCTCAGTCAGCCGAATATTCGCCACTTTTTTATTCAGCTGTCTATGAGAATTCCATTTATCAGGGAAAAATTTATGTTTCGTGCTTTTCGTTAACGCTCACCTGTTTGGTAAACAGGTGTTTTTTTATTTGAAAAGCACAATTCTTTAACAACATCCATTTTAGTTGATATACTATTGATAAAAAGTTCGGAGAGAAGAATATGGGAATTAAGCAGGATGAGCTTTTCTGGAAGTTAATCCATGATGTTGTCACGAAGCATGATTATCAGATGATCCGTTTATCAGATGATGAGCAGGAAGTCTTGCTTGGTCCATACAACAATAAAGAGTTTCAAATTGTTCGCTTTATTAGAAAGGACCTTGATTGGGGCAGTCAGCTGCAGCAGGATATTGAAAGAATAGCGATGCACATAGACCGCATCCGCAAACAGTCCTGGAAGCATCCCATACAATTATTAAATGTGTATATTTCTGCTTATCCTCCGGTAGATCATTGGGAGTTTCGAATTGAAAAACCTTATCATGAGGGACAAACCACTTTAAAATCAGTTGTCGTTCATAAAGATAATGAAGAGGAGATCCTCTTTTACCTTGAAAAGCTGCTTGGAGTAAGCCTATCTGTTAAAACATCAGATACAATTCACACTGCCATTTTAAAAAGTGAAGCCATTTCACACTCAAATCGCAGAATAAAGGAAGAAAAACAAATTTTCAATTTTGGAAAACCAATTTTCACCTACACGTTTACTGCGGTCCAAATCTTTATGTTTATGCTTTTAGAAGCAGCAGGCGGAAGTCAAAACACACAAACCTTAATTCAGTTTGGCGCTAAATACAACCCCTCTATTATTAGCGGTGAATGGTGGCGTTTCTTTACCCCAATTATTCTCCACATTGGCATGCTTCATCTCTTGATGAACACGCTGGCATTAATTTATATTGGCAGCGCAGTTGAGAAAATGTACGGTTCTGTTAAATTTTTAGTCATTTACTTATTTGCAGGTGCAGCAGGTACGCTTGCAAGCTTTGCTCTGAGTCCTTCCATATCTGCAGGAGCTTCAGGAGCCATCTTTGGATGTTTCGGTGCATTGCTTTATTTAGGAATTAGTAATCCAAAGCTGTTTTTCAGAACGATTGGCTCAAATTTAATTTTCATAATTGTGCTGAATCTTCTTTTTGGATTTGCTGTGCCGAATATTGATAATGCAGGTCATCTTGGAGGATTGTTTGGGGGCTTTTTAGCTGCGCTGATTGTTCAGCTGCCAAAACAGCACAAATGGGGACTGAGGCTGATTGGAGCCTTACTGTCCATTCTGTTTGTGGTTTTTGCCTACTTTTATGGATTCTATAATGGACAGGTATACTAAAAAACTTCAGGAGGGCAGGAAACTGCTCTTTTTCACATTAATAAACCTCCTAATTTTTTCTATCATTACGGATATTTCCTTTTTTACAGATAATTCTCTTGACGCACTACGACATTCCTTTATACTTTAATGTAGTTAGATTAAGTTTCAAATGAGTAGGTGGGAAAGTGAAAACAATCTATGATATTCAGCAGCTTTTAAAAAAGTATGGAACAATCATATACATTGGAGATCGTTCAGCTGATTTAGAACTTATGGAAATGGAAGTCAGACAGCTGTTTGACTCAAATCTTATCGAAGTTCAGGATTATCAGATGGCTGTGCTGCTTTTAAGACAAGAGGGCCAGCGCGTGAGGAAAAAAAGTTAAAGCAAACCGTTCAATGAATTGTGCAAGCGGTTTCTTAGAATAATATAAACAAAGGATGACAGAGACAATGACAGATAAATGGCTAGTAGGAATTGACTTAGGCGGCACAACAATTAAGATGGCGTTTATCAGCCATTATGGCGAAATGCTCGAAAAATGGGAAATACCGACAGATAAAAGCGGGAAAACGATAACAACAGATATTGCAAAAGCAATCGATGCTAAACTTGCCGAACTCGGACAAACGAAGTCAAAACTTGCCGGAATCGGCATGGGAGCCCCAGGTCCTGTGAATTTAGAAACAGGCCTTGTTTATGAAACAGTAAACTTAGGCTGGAAGAACTACCCGCTAAAGCATCATCTTGAAATCGAAACAGGTTTACAAGCGGTGATCGACAATGATGCAAATATTGCTGCTATCGGAGAAATGTGGAAAGGTGCCGGCGACGGAGCGAAAGATGTTATATGTGTAACTTTAGGTACAGGAGTAGGCGGAGGCATCATTTCAAATGGCATTGTCGTGCATGGTGTGAATGGAGCTGGCGGTGAGATCGGCCATATAACTTCTGTAGTAGAGGGAGGGGCCCCTTGTAATTGCGGCAAAGAAGGATGTCTTGAAACAATTGCTTCTGCAACCGGAATTGTAAGGCTTGCTGTAGAAAAGCTGAATGAGAGCGATTCACCTAGTACTCTTAGAAAATTATATGAGGAAAATGGAACTATTTCGTCAAGAGATGTTTTTGAAGCATCTGAACAAGGCGATTTAGTTGCTTCAGAGGTTGTTGAGTATATTACAAAACAACTGGGACTTGCTCTTGCCAATTTATCCAACGGTTTAAACCCGGAGAAGATTGTCATTGGCGGAGGTGTTTCAAAAGCGGGCGAACATTTAAGAAAAAGTACAGAAAAATATTTTAAGCGTTTTGCTTTTCCCCGCGTGGCAGAGGGAGCTTCCATTTCAATTGCTACTTTAGGCAATGATGCAGGAGTCATCGGCGGAGCTTGGCTTGTGAAAACAAAGCTTTCAACAGTGTGATGCACATATAAATAATATAATAAGTCATAATATAAAGGAGCTTTATCTTTGTGAGATAAGGCTCCTTTATTATTCCTGAATATTCTAAATAATTTTATTTCGGCAAATTTGAAACTTTTTTAGGTTTTATACGTCTAACTATAGGGTAAAAGGAATAAGCTGAACATTATTATTCTATCATCCTATTGTAAGGGCAATGTTAAAAACGATTGATTTTTTGTTAAAGAAGTATTAAGATATGATTTAGTTGTTTCATATCAGCCTAATTTATGGAAAATAAATAAATGGAATATAATCGTTACGCAGGTTCTAACGTATGAGGAGGTTATGAAATGCGTATTAAATCACTTTCTAAAATTTCATTTTTACTAATTGCGACATTGTTACTGTGGGTGAAAACATACATTGTCTACAAAACTAGCTTTGACATTAAAATTGAAAACTTCACACAGGAATTTATCCTCTTCATAAACCCATTAAGCTTTCTGCTGTTCATTTTTGGTTTTGGACTGTTTATGAAAGAGAAGAATCGAAACAGGTACATTTTGGGGGCAAGCATCATTGTTACGGCTGTCCTTATTGCCAATATTGTTTTCTACCGATTCTTTAATGATTTCTTAACAATTCCTGTATTATTTCAGACCAGCAATATGGGGGATCTTGGAAGCAGTATTTCTTCACTGTTTGAACCAATTGATTTATTGCTTTTAGTTGATATTGTCATTCTTTTTTGGCTTATGAAGCGTCCAAGATTCCAAACTCAGGCAGCTGTGACAAGAAAAGAAAAAACAGCTTTCTATCTACTAGTAGCTGGTGTCTTTTTCTTCAACCTTGGACTTGCTGAAACAGAGCGTCCGCAGCTATTAACACGATCTTTCGATAGAGAAATGCTTGTTAAAAATATCAGTGTTTATAACTTCCATATTTACGACGGGGTTCTGCAGTCGAAAACGTCTGCTCAGCGTGCACTCGCTGACAGCAACAGTCTTACTGAAATTGAAAACTATGTAAAAGCTAATAAAAAAGAGCCTAATGATGAAATGTTCGGCATTGCTGAAGGCCGAAATGTGATTATGGTTTCATTAGAATCTACACAGAGCTTTGTCATCAATGAAAAAATTAATGGAAAAGAGATTACACCATTCCTTAATGACTTTATTGGAGAAAGCTACAATTTTGATAATTTCTATCATCAGACTGGCCAGGGGAAAACATCGGATTCAGAGTTTATCGTGGATAACTCCCTTTACCCTCTTGGACGCGGTGCAGTTTTTTTCACAAACAGCAATAACGAATATGTAGCTACTCCGGAATTATTGAAAAATAAAGGCTACTACTCGGCTGTCTTCCATGCAAACAATAAAAGCTTCTGGAATCGTGATATCATGTATCAGGCTTTAGGATATGACAGATTCTTTGATGTGAATGATTACGAAGTAAACGCAGAAAATTCTGTCGGCTGGGGACTTAAAGACAAGGAATTCTTTGAACAATCTGTTGATCATATGAAAGAGTTGCCGCAGCCATTTTACAGCAAGCATATTACACTTACAAATCACTTCCCATTCGAACTGAATGAAGAAGACAAAATGGTAGATGAATTTAATTCAAATAGCAAAACATTGAATAACTACTTCCCGACTGTCCGTTATCAGGACGAAGCTTTGAAAAATTTCATTCAAAAGCTTAAAGATGAAGGGTTATATGAAAACTCTATCATTGTTTTATACGGTGATCACTATGGAATTTCAGAAAACCATAATGCTGCAATGGGTCAGTTTTTAGGAAAAGAAGTAACGCCTTTTGATGAAATCCAGCTGCAGAGAGTTCCGTTTGTTGTTCATATTCCAGGTGTAACAGATAAAAATCCTGAAACAATTTCAGATGTCTCAGGTCAAATAGACATTCGTCCAACACTTATGCATTTATTAGGAATTGAGACGAATGATGAAATTGAATTCGGCAAAGATTTATTCTCAAAAGACAAATTGCCTTTTACCGTACTGCGTGATGGAAGCTTCATTACAGACAAATTCGTATATACGAGCGGAACATGCTACGATAAATCAACCGGCGAACCGGCTGAAGATAATAAAGCATGTGAGCCGTATATGGAAAAAGCGAAGCAGGAATTAAATTACTCAGATAAAATCATCTATGGAGATTTATTGCGTTTCTATGATGAAATGAAAAATGGAAAAGATGAGAAAGAAACTCAGGAAGAAACAAATAAATAAATGATCAAAAGCTTTGGCCTTTAGGCCAAAGCTTTTTTTGTCAGTCTTTCTGACTGTTTTAATGCGTTTAACAAGAATAGGGAAGTTGAATCATATGCTAATAATAACCAAACATCAGGGAGGAATCAGGATGAAAGTCAGAGCAGAAAAAAACACAAATCTAAAAGAACTGTCAAATATATTGAACGTTCATGAGCAGCTGCTTTATGATTCAAATCCCCTTTTGAAATCAACGTTCATAAAGTCTGGTGAAACATTCAATATTCCTTATACTGAAAAATTGAAATGTCACATATCGTCCACTTCCAATAAGGCCCCGGTTAGGAATATAATAGACTTTTATGAGAGTAATGACTGTCTGCAAAAAACATCCGAGTTTATCCAAAAAAAACGGGCATATGATTACAATGTTCTTCTTGAAGATCTGGAAAAAGTAACGGAAGCTTTTCCGTTTATAGAGAAGCGGCCGATCGGACAAAGTGTACTCGGTCTTCCTATTTTTGAACTTCTGATTGGAACCGGCACAAAAAAGGTTCACATGAATGGATCATTTCATGCTAATGAATGGATTACAACATCCGTATTAATGTGCTGGCTTCATGAGTACCTGGAAGCAGTAGTAGATGGGGGTACATTTGAAGGGCATTCTGCGATGGATCTGTATCAAAATACGACTTTATCTTTTGTTCCAATGGTTAATCCTGATGGGGTCCAGCTGGTGATTAATGGACTGCCGCCAGAGCATTCCCATTACCAATCTGTTATGTTTATTAATAACAACAGTTTAGATTTTGAGCAATGGAAAGCCAATATTAATGGAGTAGATCTGAATAATCAGTATCCTGCATTCTGGGAAATAGAAAAGGAAAGAAAGATCCCTAAATTTCCTGCCTCGAGAGATTATCCTGGAGATGCTCCTCTTACCGAACCGGAATCTATTGCAATGGCTAAACTTGCTGATGCTGGAAAATTTGACCTCATAGTGGCTGTACATACCCAGGGTGAGGAGATCTATTGGGGGTACATGAACTGTGAACCGGAGGAAGCATTGTCCATTGTGACTGAATACAGCCGCCTCAGCGGATATAAAGCTATAAAGAATTTAGACAGTCATGCGGGTTTCCGGGATTGGTTTATTTATGAAAAGAAAAAATGCGGTTTCACCATAGAACTTGGCATTGGTGTCAATCCGCTGCCGCTAAATCAATTTGATGAGATATATGAAAAGAGCAGAGGGATTTTCTGGGCTTCATTATATTCTTTAAAATGATGAAACAATTTGATTGAATAAAACGTAATACAAGTTGTGAGACAGTAGAGGGGAGCATTCGTTGATGAGATTCAGAGTAACACTATTAGCAATCATAACGGCAATATTAATCACTGGCTGTTCGCAGCAATCTCATCAACCTCATGGTGTTTCTGAACTTGCAGAGTTAAGAAAGCCAGGAATAGAAGAACGGTATATCTCTGTTGATTTTCTTGAGGAAAAAAACCTTATTCCTTTATCGGATGAGGATTTCTTTTCAGTTGAAGGCTGGCTTGATAACCAGCATATACTTTACTTGAGCGAAAATGCGGAAAAATCAACGGCTTATAAATATAATCTCTTTACAGGTGAAAAAGAAATACTTTTTGAATCATCAGCTTCTATCGTGCAGCTCGAATTGAATCCTGAAAAAAATTTAATTCTTGTTCACGCCAGTCCATCAAGCTTTGAAGCAGAAATTACGATTATCGATCCAATGGGAAATGTGAAAACGAAACGGACAATTCCCTCTTCTGAGCTTACATTTTCATGGAGTCCGACAGGGGAACGATTATTTTTGACCTCTTTTGATGAAAACTGGACGTTTCAAACCTTCATATTGAATATGAGTGATTTTTCATTAGATAAAAATCCTGTGGAAATTCCATTTATACAGTGGCTGTCTGATGGGGAAGTAACGTATCTAAAATGGAATGAAGCCGAACCGCAATTAACAGCTCCTTTATATAAGCATTCATTAGTAAGTAAGAAGAAAGTTTTGATTGAAGAACATATTATTTCTCACGCGAATTTTAAAGATTATTCATTTGCTGTTCAGGTTGAGAATGAAGAAGAATCAATAGGTTCTTATACTTTTTATAATGGAAATTATGAGGATATTATTTATTCTTTTGATGTGGAGCTGCTGCCACTATACTCGGAATGGCTTGTACCTGAATTTGATTATTCCAGCAGAAGCGGTTTATTCTATACCTTTGTTCCTGGAACTGTGGAAAATAAATTCAATTTAACAGCTGTCGATCCTAAAAGCAAAAAAACGGAAGCCGTGTTAGAAAATATTGATAACAGCGAAATTAAAGTGTCTCCAAATGGGGAACTTGCCTTATATGGATCCTATTTAGAAAATGTGATTAACTTGAAAGACTACAAAATTAAAGGTATTGTAAAGTGAAAACATCTTAAAAGGCGGTAAGAATATATGGCAATTGCAGACGTAACCATTATCCCGATAGGCACCGAAACAGCAAGTGTAAGTGAATATGTAGCCGCAGTTCAATCAATTCTAAAAGAATATGAACGCGAGGGCAAAATTAAATTTCAGCTGACTCCAATGAATACAATAATTGAGGGTGAGTTATCAACCTTGCTTGACGTTATTAAAACCATTCATGAATCACCGTTTGAGAAGGGGATTAAGCGTGTGGCCACAAATATCCGCATCGATGACCGCAGAGATAAAACTTCAACGATGGAAAGCAAATTGAACAGTGTAAATCTTCACTCAAGGTAATAGTTAATTTCAAAAAAAGAAAAAGCGGCTGAATCTATTTCTGCTTACGCAGACAGACTCTCGCCGCTTTTTCCTATTTTAGGTTATAGGTGTATAAGATTTGGAGCAATCATTTCAAGCAATGCGCCAAACTCCAGGTCAGAAATGATCAGCCAAAAAAGTCAAACCAGGACCTTTCTGGCTGATTCTTATACGCTTACGGAGCTGAACAAGGCCCCTTGAGCTTTTCTTATTAATGCGCAGTAGGAAATCCATGATGGATGATTGTCATAACGGTGAACCATCCAAATACTGCAAGAGTACCTCCGGCAAAGACAATGCCAAGTACGTTTTTGCCTTTAAACGAGCGGTAAAGTCCGTATACAGACAGTAATGTAACTAGAGCGAATATAATAACTAATCCCATTTTGAAGCCCCCTGACGTATGTAAGTCTTTTTTTAAGTCGAAATGTAAACTGAGAATGAAAAACAAAATATTCCTTTTAATATTTTAAACGTTTTCATTCTTTTTGTCGAGGTCGATTTCTGCCGTTACATCATATGATTCAGCAATTTTTCGAACAAGCTCGGAGTCGTTTCTGTCCGCATAAAATGTTTTATCACTGACAGCGATTAAATGTTCCTCAAGCTGCAGCATACACATCTTCATCTGCGTGAAGTCAGTTGACTTGAGGTGAAAATGACAAACCATATCCTTGAATAGGTAGTGATTCCCTGAATCTGCAATGATTCCGTAGTCTGTATAAGAGCCATATAACTCTGTGGGGTGCAAAAGAATTAATTGGTGCATGTCCTCAAAGATCTTTTTGGAGATAAAGTTATTTTTTAAGAGGCTTGCCTGCTTGAAACAATCTGTTATCAGTATACTGTTATCTTTATCACAGTATTCATAATCGGTAATGATGTCATTAACATCCGCGTCTGAGTGCCATTCGATTCCATAATACACCTTCAACCCACTTTTCACTCCCATATCATTTAGTTCATGATAAGTTTAGTGTAGAATAGAAAGAAAAAACATGCAATCGGGGTGTTCATATGAAATGGGAGCAGATGCCTTTAGGACCTCTCCAAACAAATTGTTATCTAATTGCGAATTCTATAAAAGAATGTCTTGTCATTGATCCTGGCAGTGAAGGCGGAAAGTTAATTCATCATATTAGAAAAAGAGGATTAAAGCCAATCGCTATTCTGCTGACACATGCACACTTTGATCATATCGGCGCAGTCGATGATGTACGCGATCAATTTAATATACCTGTATACATTCACCGTAAAGAAAAGAAATGGCTTGCAAATCCGGCGATGAACGGTTCGATAGCTTTTATGTCACAGTCCATTTCTGCACGTGATGCAGATCACTTAATTGACCAGGAAGACAGGCTCACGGTTGGCTCTTTTTCGTGTCAAATATACGAAACGCCTGGACATTCACCAGGCAGCATTTCTTATTATTTTAAGGAAAGCGGCTTTGTTGTCTCAGGGGATGCTTTATTCGCAGGCAGCATTGGCAGAACAGATTTGCCGCAGGGTGACCATGGGCAGTTAATAAAAAGCATTCATCAAAAGCTGCTTACTCTGCCGGAGGATACAATTGTTCTGCCTGGACATGGACAAGAAACGACAATAGAAACTGAAATGGAAAGCAATCCATATTTAAATGGTTTCTAATGTTATTGATTATATACATAAACAAGGCAGAGCCATTACCTACTCAGAATACATGAATCTTGTCCTTTATCATCCGGAGATCGGGTATTATTCAAAGCATGAACGGAAAATCGGCAAAGATGGGGACTTCTATACTTCAAGCAATGTTTCTGATGTCTTTGCAAAAGTATTTGCCAAACTGTTTTCACGGCTGGTTAAAAGCGGAGCTGCTGAGCCTGCCTTTTGTGAATTGGGTGGAGGAACTGGAAGATTTTTATCAGCCATGCTCCATGAATGGCAGGATTTATCTCCTGAAACATTTAAAATACTGAATGTCTATTCCGCTGAAAAAAGCGGATTTCACAGAGAACTTCAATTAAGCGGCATTAAGCTGCATCGCCATACATCTGTTTCGTCCATACACGAGCTTCCAAAGCCATACAGAGGCATTCTATTTTCAAATGAATTGTTCGATGCCTTTCCTGTGGAAGTCATTGAAAAAAGACATAACCAATTGTTTGAAGTGTATATTTCTGTTAATCAAGAAAGTGGACTTGTTGAAAAGCTTGAACCCTTAAAAAATGATAAAATAAGAAATTACTTAGATTGGCAGAATATCCAGCTCAGCGAAGGACAGCGCTTTGAGATTCCACTAGCGATGCTCGAATATTTAGATGAGATAAATGCTTTAGCTGAGCAGGCAGTCATTGTTACAATTGACTATGGATATTCTAATAAAGAATGGCAGCATCCTGCAAGATTTGAAGGAAGCCTGCGGGGGTACTTCCGGCATAAAATGATGACTCCGCTGGAACGCCCATTTGAAATGGACCTGACTGCGCACATCCATTTCGATGCACTGGAAAA
The DNA here is from genome assembly GCF_030127205.1 of Metabacillus hrfriensis. Classification (NCBI taxonomy): domain Bacteria; kingdom Bacillati; phylum Bacillota; class Bacilli; order Caryophanales; family Bacillaceae; genus Metabacillus; species Metabacillus hrfriensis. The sequence continues at coordinate 3,570,618 of NZ_CP126116.1, read as the reverse complement.
AAAAGCAGAGGAGTTAGGCTGGACTTTGCTGAAGAGAGAGAGACAGGATCTTTTTTTAGTGAATGCAGGAATCCTTTCTTATCTAAAGGAAAATGGAGAACTCAATCCCTTTGGGGAAGCGGCGAAACAAAATAGAGCAATTCGAAGTTTAATTATGCCTGATGGGATGAGTTCTTCTTTTCAAGTATATATACATGAAAAGGGAACAAACCTTCATGGAAAAGATATCTATTAAAAAAGGGTGAGCTGCCACTGGCAGCTCACCCTTTTTTAATTATTAATGCCCGCCCTGTCCAGGCACCATCATAAACGTCGTCCAATATGTAAAGCCAACAAAGAAAACAGTTAAATATGCTCCAAAAATGTAAATATACATCCGTTCAGATAATTTTAAATAAGATAAAAGCACAAAAAATCCAGTCTGTCCGAAGAATAATAATGAAGTCGTTTTCATATCTCCCAAATAAAACATGACAGCAAAGATGCCAGTCCAAAAGCCTAATACTCGGAACATGCGATCCATATGTCAATCCCTCCTTTGTTTAGTCCCTAAGTCCATCACTTTTTTTATTATAATGTACGTCCAATACCATTGTAAATAGCGTTTACATTCTAGAAGTGCCATTTATGTAACAAAGTGTAAACTTTTTATAAAAAAATGATTGTTTTTAGAGTGGTTATTTCTGTACAAAAGTTAAACAAATGCTGTACAATAAAATTAAATATTAAGAATTGCTGGGATCTGAAAGTTATTTTTAAACAAACCTTATACAAAAATGGGAGATGAAGAACAATGAATGAGTTAATTTTTTATAGTTATCCAAGCTGTACATCATGCAGAAAAACGAAGCATTGGTTAAAAGCACATAACATCGATTTCAGTGAAAAGCATTTGTTTCGTGAAACTCCTTCTTATACAGAACTTCAGAAAATTCTCCAGCTTACAACAGATGGCATGGATGAGATCTTAGCTACCCGCAGCCAAACGTATAAAGACTTAAATTTAAATATTGATGATCTTCCGTTGTCAGATGTAATAAAATTAATCATTGAAGAACCGAAGCTTTTAAGAAGACCGATTATAACAGACGGAAAAAAGCTTGTTGTAGGTTATAATCCCCAGTCACTTACAAAACTTGCAAAGAAAAAGGAAATTCATAAATCCGTTTCATGATTTATTAAGAACGATTTGTTCTTTATAGGAAACCTAATTCTATGAAAAATAGAGTAATCTTCAGAAATACTAAGTAAAGGTGATATATATGAGAAAATCACCCATTTTTAGAAATTTTCTTTCCGCCATTTTATTTGTATAGTGAATAGAAATAATTCATTATAAAGAACGAAAAGGTGGAGCAAAAATGACAGAAATTCAATTCTTTTTAGAGGGCATTGGCAATCGAAACGTTGCAACAGATTATTCAAGTCCAAATTACATTTCCGGTGAGATGAGCATTGAGAAAGCATCAAAGGAATTCGCTAAAAAGAACAAATTGAAATACATTGATCATGAAATCTTAAACAGCGGTTACCGGGTATATTATATAAAACCTTCATTACTCAAATCCAAGCGTAAACCATATATTTATTACGCCAAAAGAGAAGCATAGAAAAAACCTGCGAAGTTTCGCAGGTTTTTTCTATTTAATGAACTGGGCTAGCTGGATTCGAACCAGCGCATGACGGAGTCAAAGTCCGTTGCCTTACCGCTTGGCTATAGCCCAATGAAAATCTCTATACATTATTGACAGAAGATGAAAAATTATGCAGTTCGGTCCGTAATTATTTATTTCCTATAAAAGATAATGAAATTTTCAGGCGGAAAAGCAGTTAAAATGGATGATAAAACTTCATTTTAAGGATGTGCGTTTTGAAAGAAATTCAAGTACGCTGTGTATAACTGATCAGAAAGGAGGATGTCATGAATTCAATCGAACTGCTAAGTGAAAGAATTGTGGAAGAAGCGTGTTCATTAAATGCATCAGATATCCATTTTGTCCCGAGAGAACGGGATGCGGTCATTCAATATCGTATAGATGATGACCTCGTGGAAAATCGAACCATTAGAAAAGAAGTATGTGAACGGATCATCGCACATTTTAAATTTTTGGCATCAATGGATATCGGAGAAAGAAGGAGGCCGCAAAATGGGGCATTAGCCCTTTCAAATGAAACAATTGATGTTCAGCTTCGCTTGTCTACCCTGCCAACAATCTTTGAAGAAAGTCTTGTTATCCGCATACTTCCAAACGAAGTCATTCCGTCACTTGCGCACCTCTCCCTGTTTCCACAGTCAGCAAATAAGCTTCTCTCCTTTATCAACCACTCTCATGGTCTGATGGTATTTACCGGTCCGACCGGCTCAGGAAAAACGACCACCTTATATTCATTGATTCATTATGCGAAAAAAAATTTTAACCGCAGTATTATTACCCTTGAAGATCCTGTAGAAACGAAAAGCTCTGAAGTCCTGCAGGTACAGGTAAATGAAAAGGCTGGAATTACTTATGCAGTGGGGTTAAAAGCCATTCTAAGGCATGATCCGGACATTATAATGGTAGGTGAAATCAGGGACAGGGAAACTGCGCAAATTGCCATAAGAGCAGCTCTGACAGGACACTTGGTGTTATCAACTATGCATACAAGAGATGCAAAGGGAGCAATTTACAGAATGCTTGAATTTGATGTCAGTCTTTCTGAAATTGAACAAACATTTTTAGCTATTGTGGCACAAAGGCTTGTAGCAATGAAATGCCCTTATTGCTCAAATGAATGCTCTCCTCACTGCAAAAAGATGAGAAAGTCCAGACGTCTTGGAGTTTTCGAGATGCTTTATGGAAAAAATCTGACCCTTGCCTTAAAAGAAGCCCAGGGAGAGGAAGTGGATTGTGACTATATAACCTTAAAAGATGTTATTAAAAAAGGAATTGCTTTAGGCTATTTATCCAATCAGTCAATGCATAAATGGATTTATCAATATGAAGATTAAAAAAAAGTGGTTAATCAAAGATCAGGCAATGTTCTTAAACAGACTCAGCGATCTTTTGGAGAAAGGATATACGCTGAATGAAGCAATGAAGTTCACTTCAATTGATTTAAATGAGGAAAAGAAACAAGCTGTTTTCTTTTGCTTGAGGGAATTATCTAAAGGAGTACCTGTCCGCACAGCATTTGAAAAGCTGCGCTTCCATAATGAAGTGATAAGTTATTTGTACTTCGCAGAAAGGCATGGAGATCTTGAAATTGCTCTTAGAGAAGGGGGGGAAATGCTGAACCGGAAGCTTGTGCAGCACGAAAAAATGAAAAAAGTTCTGCAATATCCTCTTTTCCTCTTTTTCACGATTGGTATTCTTCTGTATATCTCTCAGTCAGTTATTGCTCCGCAGTTTCAGCAAATCTATTATTCAATGAATATTAAGCCAAGTATACTAACTGAAATTCTTTTTATGATCTTTCAGGGCACTAAGTTATTCCTCATTTTTATCATCGTGCTTTTTGTTCTTGGCAGCATTTTTTACATGAGCTATTTTAAAAAGCTTCTGCCGCAGGAAAAAATGAGAATTGCAATAAAAATTCCGCTCTGGAAGAAATTTGTGATCCTCATTAACAGTTATTACTTTTCTTTGCAGTTAAGCAATTTACTGAAAGGCGGATTATCTATATATGAAAGCCTGACTGTCTTTGAAAATCAAAACTTGCTCCCATTCTACAGGGATGAAGCTTCCTGGTTTATTGATCATCTAAAGAAAGGAGAACGTTTTGAAGGTTTAGTTGCACGAAACTTATTTTATGAGAAGGAGCTGACTCAGGTAATCGGTCATGGACAAGCAAATGGTCATTTAGCGAGGGAGTTATATACTTACAGTCAATTTGTTCTAGAACGGCTTGAAAACAAATTAATGAAATGCATTGTGCTGATACAGCCCGCAGCTTATTTTGCAGTCGGCATGACGGTCTTAATGATGTATTTATCAATGATTTTGCCAATGTATCATATGATGGAAGCTTTATAAAATCAGTCAAAAAGAGGGGACCGCCATGGTTAAAAATGAGAAAGGTTTTACTTTAATAGAAATGCTGATTGTATTGCTTGTGATTTCTGTCCTGCTTTTGATTACCATTCCAAACATTACGAAGCATCACTCGAATATTCAGGCAAAAGGATGCGAAGGGCTGAAAAATACAGTACAGGCCCAGTCAACTGCCTATCAAATTGAACAAAAAGCAGTACCCACTATAGAGGATCTTAAGACTGAGAAATATATTGAGGAATCCCCTGTTTGCCCGAATGGAACGGAGCTGATTATTGATGGTGATGGCAAGGTTGCTGAAAAGACAGAAGAATGAATCAGGCTATACATTGTTAGAAACGATTATGGTGATGAGCATTATGTCTGTTCTGATGGTGATAACGATGCTTTTTATTCAGCCCTTTCAAAGTCAAAAAAAAGCAGACTTGTTTTTTGAAGCGCTCGAAAGAGATGTCCTGTATGCTCAGCAGTATGCCATCTCAAATAAAATAGGTGTGATGATTCTATTTGACACGGCCAAAAATCAATACATCGGTGTAGAGGGAGGTATACCTGCGAAAAGGTTATTTACTGTTAAGTATGATTCGGGGATTCAAATGTCTCCCTTAACAATGGATGCCCGCGTCCAGTTTAATAGTGAAGGCGGAATATTATCAAGTGGATCGATGAGTGTGACCTTTCACAATAAGAAGTACAAGATGATCTTTTATATGGGAATGGGGAGAATGAAAATTGAAGGACAGTAAAGGCTTTACTATGGCTGAAACACTTATGGCCTTCAGCATTTGGTCGATGATTTCTCTTATATTGCTTCCTGCATCGGTCTATTTAAAAAAAGAGCGGGAAGAAAGCAAGGTTTACCATGAAGCCTTAGTTCTCCTGAAAGAGCACATTGAATTCTCAAATTTTGAAAATCTTGAAAAAGAGAACGTTAACCTTTTCATTAAAAATCAAGAGTTTAAGATAACATGGAGCAAGGAGGAAGAAATTGATCAAGCTTGCATCAAGTGGGAAAGCCATGAGGCTGCGAAGGAGGAATGCATGTATTCTTTTAGAGAATAAAGGATTTACATTTCTTAATATGATGTTCTCTTTAAGCATAGTCCTAATTATTGTTTCCTCTTCGGCCATCCTTATCCCTTACATTTATGGTATATCTGACAAGAAAAATGATTTGAATCTTCTTGAATGGGAAGTTTTTCTGCAGCAGACAGTTATTGAAATGCGGGAAGGAACGAATTTGAGTGTTGAGCCTCAAAGAATTTCTTTCACATCAAAATCAGGAAGAATCATTGAATATGAAAAATACGGCTATCTTATTCGCAGACAAGTGGATGGAACTGGCCATATCATCTGTCTCAGAAATGTCAAAAATATAAAATTTGAGCCAATTGCAGGCGGCGCATCCCTTACAGTTACCAGCATGACGGATAATGAATACCGCAGCAGCCTCAGAAGTTTTCATGAACTGAAGGTCATGAAATGAAAAACGAAAATGGATATATTCTGCCTTCCGTATCGATATTGGCTCTATTTTTCCTTATGGTTATCTTTCATCATACCGCTTTATATTTAACAGAAAAAAAGTTCTATCATGAAAGGAGCCAGACCGTTTTATTAGAAAATCTTATGCTGTATGGGGTTAAGCACTCCTTAAATCAGATTACTCAAGAAGATCATGCAGCACAGCAGCTCATTAAATTAAAAAACGGGACAATTGTTTATAATGTCTCGAAAAATGATTCAGAACATATTTATGTAGAACTATCCTGTGAAACAGAAAATAAGAACTTTACTTCAGCTAAATATAAATACAGTTTAATCCAAGAGGAAATTGTTTATTGGACTGTGTATTAAAGGATAGTTGAAAATCAACTCCCATTATGAGCAAATCTGTGTTAAAGTTATGAAAAAAATGCGGAGTGAGTGTTTGTGAAAGCTATTTTTTTAACAGGCTTTATGGGAACTGGAAAAACCACAATCGGAAAAGCATTGGCTGAAAAACTGAAATTACCTGTTTATGATATTGATGAATTCATTGCAGAAAAGACTGGAAAACAAGTGAAGACAATCTTTAAAGAACAGGGAGAGGGAGTATTCAGAGATCTGGAAACAAAATACATTCAGTTGCTCCCTCTGAAGGATGTTGTTATTACAACTGGAGGCGGGCTTCCTGTCCGCACAGAAAACCGAAAGTATATGATGGAGAATGGAACTGTCGTTTTTTTGCATACTGATCTGGATGTCATTTTTGAACGGCTAAAGCAGGATGAAAATCGGCCGCTTGCTTTACATGCTTCAAAAGATGAGCTTACTGAATTATTTTTATCCCGCAAAACAGCTTATGAGGATTGTTCATTTATGATAAATACGACAGGAAAATCAATTAATGATATTACTGAAGAAATTATTGAGAGACTAGAAAGACAAGACACTGGCTATACTGAATAAAAAAGTGTACATGAGGTGTTTGTTTTGTCTACAAATGATTATGTGAAATATATGACTCAGCAATTAGTTCGTTACATGGATACACCAAAGGAAGAACGAAAAGCAAAAAAGTCAATCCGTAAAACAGAACGGAGCCCTTTGGCAAACAGATGGTTCGGAATTTTGCCATTTGCTGTCATGTTTTTCATGAGGAAGAAAAGGTAAAGTGCTTGCAGTACAGCACTTTTTTTTTGAATTCAATGTTTAGCAGGCGATACAAAAATGTTTGCTCAATCTTACAATACAAATATGAACATTAGAAGACGGACTATGTGATCCTGAAAATAGAGTGAAGGAAATGCGTGGAAGGTTTGACTTTACTCAGGAAATTCTTGCAGCACAAAAGACAGAACAGGTTTTGTTTTAGCTTTGATTCAGCTTCTGGCAGGTGCATCTATTAATGATGTAACCGATCAATTTCTTTTATCAAACGGGTTTATTGGGCCGCGCATGAAAAAGATTGAGCGCTTTATTAGATACTTTAGCTTGTTCCGTGTGTCGTCTGAACAATTAAAGCCTGTATTAGAAGTGAGACGGGAATATTTACTTGAAGTGTATGACGAAGTACGGAACGATTGAAAATTATGCTGGAATGGTTTGCTGGATTAATCAGGATCATATAGAGAAGCTAAAACAAAATCTGCTTGATTAACCAAAAAAGGTGCCCTTTGGGTACCTTTTCTGGTTTTTATCAGGATGTTCGTGTCATTTATTACTGTTCGGTCAAATCGTTCCTGTATGCTCTAATCTGCCTCTTCTAGCACTTGTATTTTTTTCACTTTTTCTGATTTGGCATCATAAGAGATCGTTACAAAAACACCAATGTCTTTCATTCCTTCACGTACAGTAACCTTATATTGTTTTACTGTTTGATTCTTTTTGGTATTATCCCAAATCTTCTGTGCAAATAGAACCTGTGACAAAGGATAACGCTTTTTCGTCTCTTTGACAGCAAAGTCTTTCCAATCTGTGTGCTGTGAGGCAGAAACAGTACTGGAAATTGAAACCATTGAGGGAGTAAATCCGTATATAAAGAGAAGAAGCAATAAAACAATCGATTTTTTCAAACGTATCACCTTCCTTTTTAGTTATTTTTACCAAAACAGGAGCAGGTATTCAAAAAGAGTTTATTATCTGAAGGGGGCAATAAAATGGTATTCGTGATTATTTTCTTTTTTATTTTAGTTATTGCTGCAATTATTACAGACGGGTATAGAAGTAAAAAAAGACGGAGAGGCTCTGATTCCTCCGCTATATTTCCTTTTGCAGGATCAGATTCGGATGATCGTCATCACGAGGACTCTGGCTTTTTTGACTGGGGAGGCGGAGGAGATTCAGGCGGCAGTGACGGCGGAGGAGGAGGGGGAGGGGGAGATTAACCGGAGTAAGGCCGTTACTGAGCGGCTTTCTTTTTTTTAATTTGTACGAAAAAAGGAGAGATATGAAAAAATGTTCTTTATAAAGTGATGAAAAAATAAGAAAAAGAGAGGAAATAGCAGATAATCCATGAAATATGTTCTTTAAAACGAAAAAATGACGGTATTTGATAATATATTATTTGCATTTAACGGCATATAATTTAAATGATCTATTTAAAAATACTTCTCGAAAGTAAATGATGTAATAGATTTTTAGTAATCAATTACTGCCGGAATGTTCTTAATAAAGAATATTATTCAGTAAATTATAAAGGGGATGTCTCCCTTGAAACAGGCTTTCATATTCTTGGCTGTTGTCAATGCATTAGATGCAGGGCTTACTGTTATTGGCCTTCACTACAATTTAATAGCTGAAGCTAATCCATTTATGAAGTTGTTTTATGAGATACATCCCTTACTATTTGCAGGCTTTAAACTATCTTTTTCCATTTTCCTGTATTTATTTATTTATTACAGGTGCTTGCCGTCGTCATTGGCAGTAAAATTCATTGCTTATACGGCTTCTTTTGCTTATGGGATTATTTTAGCGATGCATGTTTATTGGATTCATTTAATTTTCATATAAAGCGGGGGACAGTTTTATGTATAAAAAACTTTGCAATCGCTGTTATCAGCCGTCATTCAGCAGCTGTCCGGCAGAACGATGGATTTGTCCAATCTGCACAAATGATCTAACAAAAATAAAAGCAAATCGAGCGTTGAATTTGCCGAGTCCTAAACCGGAAAAGTATTTATCAAAGAACGGAACAAAATTAGCCCCGCATTTTAATAAATACGCATAATTAAAACGCTCTGGGAATATGCCAGAACGCCTACTTAATGTATGGATTAGTTATCTTAATCTAAATAAAATTACAGAACGAAAAAAGTACACAAGCTTTCTATTTATCTTGGTTCATTTTCCACCGGTTAAATTCAAGAAATTCACGAAATTGATCCTTCGTTACACCAGAATCCATCGCTTCTTTAACAAGGTTTGCCCATTCATTATCAAGATTATCTTTTTTTGTCTCATAAATTGATTCGTCTAATATTAGGGTATTCATGGATACTCCCAGTACGGATGAGACTTTTTCAAGAAATTGAACAGAAGGATTAGACTGCAGATTCCGTTCAATTGAACTTAAATATGATTTAGCAACACCAGCGCGATCGGCAAGCTCTGATAGAGAAAGTCCTCGTTCTTTACGGTATTTACGGATGCGTTCACCAATCATATGATCACCTTCCCAGAGTCATTATAGCATATAACGAAGGAGGTGTTATATATATAGAACGATTTTTACAAAAAAATATGTACAATTTCTGTTTGTCAATTTTTAAGTGTTTGCGTTTTCAAAAATTCTCTTATTTCTTCTTTGCTGATTCCCATTTGCAAAGCTGACAGTATTAAATCTTTCCATTCTTGATCCATCTTTTCTACTTCCTTCATTAACATCTCCATTTTTTCTCCTCCTAAAATACGTCTCTGTATTTCAGGCAGTCCAGCCATCATAGTTAATTACGAACCTTAGATCTGTGACTTTGCGTCCTTGCTTTTCAGCAAGTTTGCCTTTGTCTGATTATGTGCAATAGTAGAGTCTGCAAAATCAAATATTTGTTTCTTTAGTCCTTAAGGTATATATATCTTATTTACTACTATTATAAAAAATGGTTTTTACTTTTTGTGCTGAAATGTGTCGATTGCAAAAAAAAATTTCAATTATTAGAAAATATTAGAATTAATTGGGTGTAACTTCCTTTATTGTAGGCATTTTGATGGACTTTGATTTTATGATACGACAGAAAATTTTACGAAAAATAACAAACTGCAAAAACTTATTTTCTCTTTTGAAAATAAGTTTTTGCAGTTTTTCGACATTAATAGAACGCATTTTGCGACAAATAAAAAATTCCGCCATTTACAATCGAAACATTTATTTGCGGATCATATAATTCTTTTAATGCTGCTTTTTCTAATTGGTAGGATTCCGGTTTCTCATCAAGATCTTCATAAAAATGACTGAGCAGCATCATATCAGAGTTCCAGCGCTGTCTTGCATCGTCTGCCCATGAGTGGTCATCCTTCTCAATAATAGATTGGATATAGTTCTGAATGCGATTTAACCCGCTTTGTTCCTTAATCATTGGGGATGTTGTAAAGCAAAGATCAGGAATTCGCGGTGTTAAGGTCATTTTTTCTAAATGATCCTGAAAATTTTCCAGGATTGCTCCGCTGATCAAATGGAGACCGATTGAATATAAATGGTCCTTCTTTTTGTCGCTCTGATAAGATACCATGACATTTACTCCGAGCCATGGGTGCAGTGATTGCGAGCTTCCTTTATTCGGAGAGTTTTCATAAAGGCGGATGTGACTTCCAAGTTTTTTGCTCGTCTGGTAAATCTGATGGAGTCTTGGTGCTCCGAAATGCATAATTTCTCCTTTTAAATCTTCAGGAGCCTGTTTGGCATCTGTAAGAAATGTCACCTGCATAGGATTTGGAACACCGCCGGTTTTTTCAAGATAGGTCCAGTAAAAAGGACGGTTCATCAGCTCTTTATCCATTTCGATTGTTAACTGCACAGTCATATATCCTGGGTGTTTATCAGTGATTTGACACGAATTTGCTGTAAAAAAACTTTCTAAAAATTGACTGATCTCTTGCTGCAGCATTTCTCTGAAGCCTCCTTGCCTATCCTTATTTTCCATTCGCTGCTTTTTTTTCAGTGTGTTCGAGCTCGGCAGAATGAAGGATGGATGTTAAGTTTTCCATTTTGATTTTCATTTCGCCTTCACTTTTTGATTGAAAGAGAATATCCTGCAAATGATCTTCAAAATTTGAAATATCCAATCTGGTTAAAATTTCATCAAGCTCACCGATTACTTTTTCGAATAGATTAATTTTTTCATAAAGCAATTTTAATATATGCTCTTCAACCGTATTTTTTGTAGCCATATTGTAAATATAAACGTCTTTTTCCTGGCCGAGGCGATGAATCCGGCCGATTCTTTGTTCAAGCCGCATCGGGTTCCATGGCAGGTCATAATTGATGATGTGATTGCAAAATTGCAGGTTTATGCCTTCGCCCCCAGCTTCTGTTGCAATCAGTACTTGAACACGGTTTTTAAATAAATCTTTCATCCAATCTTTTTTCCCCCGTTTAAATCCTCCCCTGAAAGGGACAGAAGAAATACCGTGCTGCTGCAAAAACCATTGCAGATAAAATTGAGTGGCACGATATTCAGTAAAGATAATGACTTTATCATCAATTCTTTTAATAAGCTCCACTGCTTTTTGTGCTTTCGTGTTTCCGTCAACCTCATCAATGCACTGCATCAATTCCCTGATGATTGGTTCAGGCAGAGGGGAGGCCTCACCTGCAGGCCGATCGATCATTTTTTTTAGTGTCATATAAACGGCTTCCCTGCTTGAGCATGCTTCTCTTTGGAGCGTCATAATGGAAAACATGCTTGCAGCAACAGTTCCGAATGATTTAAGTCTTGATATAGCTGTGTACAGATTTCGTTCAGTTGGAGAGAGTTCAATCGGAACCGTTTCAACATGGCGTTTTGGCCAGTCAATTCCAGTATCGCCGCGGCGGTTTCGGATCATTACTTTGTTGACAAGCTCCTGCAGATGCTCATGATGTTCAAGAGACCGATTTTTAGCTGAGAAAACTTCTGAAAAATAAGCTTCGTTTCCAAGGTGACCGGGTTTGAGAAGAGAGACAAGATTGAAAATCTCTTCAACACGATTTTGGATCGGAGTTGCTGTCAGAAGAAGGCAGTATTTCTTTTTCAGGCTCTGAACAAATTCATAGTTTTTTGTTTTATTATTTTTAAGTTTATGAGCCTCATCGATAATGACTAAATCATATTGCTGGGCAAGGACTATTTCCCTGTGCGGGCTTCGTTTTGCAGTGTCGATAGATGAAACCACCACATCACATGCTTCCCAAACGTAGCTTTTCTTCTGCTCAACAGCAGGTATATAAAATTTTTCATGCAGTTCTCTTGCCCATTGTGAAACTAAAGAGGCCGGCACGAGAATTAAGATCTTTTTGGCAAGGCCGCGGATCATGTATTCTTTTATTATCAATCCGGCTTCAATCGTTTTTCCAAGGCCCACTTCATCTGCCAGTATCGCTTTGCCGTTCATATGCTCAACTACCTGTCTTGCAACCTCTAATTGGTGCGGCAGGGGAGTAAAGTCTGTCAGATGATTTGGAGCCTGCAAGCCTTCAAACGAAGGAACAATTAAATGTTTTTGTACTTCACAGGCGAGTTTGTAATTTTCCCAACTTGCCCAAGGCCCATCATTTTCTAATTTTTTAAAAAAAGTATCTTGCCAGGAGGAATCAAAGTTGATTTTCACATTCATAAATGACAGCCCTTTCAAGCAAAGGTATTGTTATAGTGAATCGTTCATTTTAAGGTGTGAATTGGTAGCATATTATGATAAAATACAAATAAATCAGCTTAAACACGAACATTAAACTAAAATATATGTTTAATATTTGTGTAAAAATAGATTGATGAATGCTGTTCATAATGGTAGGATGTTAATAAGTAAGAAAGTTGCTAACATACTTACTTTTCAGTTAGCATGCTTCTTTTGTCAAAAATGTCAAAATGTCAAAGAATATTATCTCTTAGTATGACCAGTTTTACAGAAAATATGAGCGAATGAGAGCAAGGGGAGAGACTGCCGGCGGCTCTATTAAATGAAACCGCAAAAGCAGCGCCGAAGGAGCAAACAACTGTGAATCTCTCAGGCAAAAGAACTCTTGTTTGACGCAACTCTGGAGAGAGTTTGTGAAAGCAGCAAACCACCAAAGGGGAAAGCTTTGCTTATTTTTGGCAAGGTAAACTTTCAGGTGCAGGGACAGAGACTTCCTTTTTTACATTAAAGGGGGGTCTCTGTCCTTTTTTTATACTTTTTTGGGGAGGCGATTTGATTATGGCAGATTTAAAGCGAACACCATTATTTGATGTTTATAAAGAACTTGGTGCAAAGACAATTGATTTTGGCGGTTGGGATCTTCCCGTTCAATTTTCTTCTATTAAAGAGGAACACGAGGCAGTTCGGGAAAGAGCTGGCTTATTCGATGTTTCGCATATGGGTGAAATTGAAGTAACAGGTACAGACAGTCTTGCATTCCTTCAAAAGACAATGACGAATGATGTTTCCCTTTTGAAAGACGGCGGAGCCCAGTACACGGCGATGTGCTATGAAGATGGGGGAACAGTAGACGATTTATTAATTTATAAAAAATCAGATACTCACTTTTTATTAGTCGTGAATGCTTCAAATATTGAAAAAGATTATGAGTGGCTCATCTCGCACAAATTCGGAGACACAAAGCTTCATAATATTTCATCAGATGTTGCCCAACTGGCCATTCAGGGGCCACAAGCTGAATCTATCCTTCAAAAATTAACAGAAACAGATTTAAGTGAAATCAAGTTTTTTAAATTTAAAGATGACGTTGTAATCGATGATGTAAAAGCTCTTGTCTCAAGAACAGGCTATACAGGCGAAGACGGCTTTGAAATCTATTGCCCATCTTCAGAAGCGTCTTCCCTTTGGAAAGCAATTTTAGAAGCAGGCAAAAATGAAGGAATTCTTCCGTGCGGATTAGGCGCACGCGACACATTGCGCTTTGAAGCAAATCTGCCTTTATATGGTCAGGAACTTACCAAAGAAATTACTCCGATTGAGGCGGGAATCGGTTTTGCTGTAAAACCGAATAAAGAGGCAGACTTCATCGGAAAAGATATTTTAAAAGAACAAAAAGAAAACGGAACAGCAAGAAAGCTTGTCGGTCTTGAGATGATTGACAAGGGAATACCCCGACATGGTTATGAAGTATACCATGGAGACGAACAAATCGGCGAAGTAACGACTGGCACACAATCTCCTACATTAAAGAAAAATATCGGCTGGGCTCTGCTGAAAAAGGAATTTGCAGAACCAGGCACTGAAGTGATTGTGCAAGTGCGCAAGAAACGCTTAAAAGCAGTTGCAGTTTCAACACCTTTTTATAAACGACCAAAAAAATGAGCTAGTTTGAAAGGGGAACACATCCATGAAACATCGTTATTTGCCGATGACAGAACAAGATCAGCAGGAAATGCTTGATACTGTCGGAGTATCTCATATAGATGAGCTTTTCTCAGACATTCCCGAGAGCGTGCGTTTTCAGGGGGAATATAAGATCAAGAAAGCAAAATCTGAAACAGAACTTGTTAAGGAGCTGAGTGAGCTAGCTTCTAAAAACAAGGATTTAAGAAGCAATGCTTCTTTCCTTGGTGCAGGTGTATACGATCATTACATGCCGATCATAGTAGATCATGTTATTTCACGCTCAGAATTTTATACAGCATACACTCCGTATCAGCCGGAAATTTCTCAGGGCGAGCTTCAGGCCATCTTTGAATTTCAAACAATGATCGCTGAGCTTACTGGAATGGACGTGGCGAACTCATCCATGTACGACGGCGGAACTTCTTTAGCTGAAGCAGCCATGCTTGCTGCAGGTCAAACAAAAAAGAAAAAAGTCATCGTTTCAAAAGCCGTTCACCCGGAAAGCAGAGATGTGCTGAAAACATATGCAAAAGGACAGTACATTGAAGTAGTAGAAGTCCCTGTGAAAAATGGCGTCACTGACCTTGAAGCTTTAAAGGCGGAAATGTCAGACGATGTTGCGGCTGTCGTTGTGCAATATCCAAACTTCTTCGGGCAAGTCGAGCCGCTTAAAGAGATTGAACCAATTGCTCATACAGGTAAGAGCATGTTTATCGTATCTTCCAATCCGCTTGCTCTTGGAGCTTTAACACCTCCTGGGAAATTCGGGGCAGACATAGTGGCAGGCGATGCTCAGCCATTTGGTATTCCGACTGCTTTTGGCGGTCCTCACTGCGGTTACTTTGCTGTAACTCAGAAATTGCTCCGCAAAGTACCGGGACGATTGGTCGGACAGACGACAGATGAACAGGGCAGACGCGGGTTTGTATTAACCCTGCAGGCGCGTGAGCAGCATATAAGACGTGATAAAGCGACTTCTAATATATGTTCAAATCAGGCGTTAAACGCTTTGGCAGCCTCAGTTGCCATGACGGCACTCGGGAAAAAAGGCGTAAAAGAAATGGCCTTTCAAAATATCCAAAAAGCAAACTACGCTAAAAAAGCATTTGCACAAAATGGGATTGAGGTTCCATTTGAAGGGGCTATTTTTAACGAATTCGTCATTAAATTAAACAAACCGATTAAAGAGATAAATGCAAAGCTTATTCAAAAGGGCATCATTGGCGGTTTTGATTTAGGCAGAGTATACCCGGAGCTTGAAAACCATATGCTTGTAGCTGTAACTGAATTGCGTACAAAAGAAGAAATTGACCTATTTGTAAATGAATTGGGGGATGGACATGAATAAGCAGGATCAGCCATTAATATTTGAACTGACAAAACCAGGACGAACAGGCTACAGTTTGCCTTCAATGGATATCCCTGAAATCGCTGCAGATGAATTAATTCCAAGTGAATATTTGCGTACAGATGAAGCTGAACTGCCGGAAGTCTCCGAACTTGATATTATGAGACATTATACAGCTCTTTCCAAAAGGAACCATGGAGTAGATTCCGGGTTTTATCCACTTGGATCCTGTACGATGAAATACAATCCTAAAATCAATGAAAATGTAGCGCGTATGGCAGGTTTAGCCCATATCCATCCTTTGCAGGATGAAAGCACAGTTCAGGGTGCCCTTGAGCTTATGTATGATCTTCAAGAGCATCTCATTGAAATTACCGGAATGGATGAGGTTACACTGCAGCCTGCAGCAGGCGCGCATGGCGAATGGACTGGCCTGATGATGATCCGTGCTTATCATGAAGCCAACAACGATTTTAACCGGACAAAAGTGATTGTTCCTGACTCAGCTCATGGCACAAATCCAGCGTCAGCTACTGTAGCGGGATTTGAAACAATTACGGTTAAATCAAACGAACAGGGCCTTGTAGATCTTGAAGATTTAAAACGTGTGGTAGGGGAAGATACAGCTGCTCTTATGCTGACGAATCCTAATACCCTAGGACTTTTTGAAGAAAATATTTTAGAAATGGCGAAAATCGTACATGATGCAGGAGGCAAGCTTTATTACGACGGTGCAAATTTAAATGCCGTATTAAGCAAGGCACGTCCAGGCGATATGGGATTTGATGTCGTTCATTTAAATCTTCATAAAACATTTACCGGTCCTCACGGAGGCGGAGGCCCTGGATCTGGCCCGGTTGGAGTAAAAGCTGATCTGATTCCGTACCTGCCAAAACCTGTATTAGTTAAAAGAGATAATAAATATACGTTTGATTATGATCGTCCGCAGTCCATCGGCCGGGTGAAGCCATTCTACGGAAACTTCGGAATTAACGTCCGTGCTTATACGTATATTCGGACAATGGGACCTGACGGGTTAAAAGCGGTGACAGAGTATGCCGTTTTAAATGCAAACTACATGATGAGAAGACTTTCAGAAGCCTATGATCTGCCATTTGACAGGCACTGCAAGCATGAATTTGTTCTTTCGGGCAAACGTCAGAAAAAATTAGGGGTGCGGACGCTTGACATCGCAAAAAGGCTGCTTGATTTCGGCTATCATCCGCCTACCATCTACTTCCCATTAAACGTGGAAGAATGCATCATGATTGAGCCGACTGAAACAGAATCAAAAGAAACGCTGGATTCATTTATTGACGCAATGCTCCAGATCGCAAAAGAAGCAGAAGAAAATCCTGAAATTGTACAGGAAGCACCGCATACGACAGTTGTCAGCCGCTTAGATGAGACTACAGCAGCAAGAAAACCGATCTTGCGTTATCAAAAGCAATAAAAGACAGACAAAAAGGATTCGCATTTCATGCGGATCCTTTTTTCTATTTATACATAAAAAAGTCTGCAGAACAGACTGCAGACTTTCTCTTATTTCTTTGCTTTTATTTTACCGCCCCAGCCCTTAAAGCCGCCTTTTAGGGTGTATAGATCGTTATAGCCTTTTCTTTTCAGCATTTGAGCTGTGCGTCCGCTTCTGACAGTGTTTTGACAGTAAATGTAGACAGGCTGATCTTTGCGGATTTCCTTATGTCTTTGTCTCATTTGGGATAAAGGAATATTTCTTGCTCCAAGAATATGTCCGCCGTCAAACTCATTTGGCTCACGAACATCAATTAACTGAGCTTTTCTGTATCCAGCACGGAATTCTTCTTCCGTTAATGTTTTCATGATTTTACGCTGATAAAAATAAGAGTAAATCGTGTAGGCTGCTAGTGCACCTAATAGAATCACTAAAAAAATCCATGTTGTCAAGCTGACCCGACTCCTTTATAAGCAACTTTTCTTAGACAAGTTCAAATGATCTTTAATAAATATTGGACAAATACTATTATATAAGAGCAGGATCAAATTGTCATCTATGAATAAGACATAATTATTTTCAACCTTGCCTTATTTTTGATAGACTATGAAAGGCACAGAAAATGAAATACATACTTATCATGGAAAATGGGGTATGAAGATGGCAAAGGAAACATGGAGATTTATTGATTCAGGGAATTGTTCCCCGTCCTATAATATGGCGTTAGATGAAGCGCTGCTAGACTGGAACAGTCAGGGGATCTTCCCGCCGGTGATTCGCTTTTACGGATGGGACCCGGCCACTCTTTCAGTAGGATACTTTCAGAAGGTCGAAAAAGAAATTGATCTTGATGCCGTTAAAAAGTATGGGCTGGGCTTTGTGCGCAGACCGACAGGAGGCAGAGGTGTTCTGCATGACAAGGAGCTGACATACAGCGTCATAGTGGCAGAAGAGCATCCTGAAATGCCGAAGACAGTAACAGAGGCATATCGAGTCATTTCAGAAGGTATTCTTCAGGGTTTCAGAGAGCTGGGACTTGATGCATATTTCGCCGTACCGAGAACGGAGGAAGAGAAACAAGGACTTAAGAATCCGCGGTCAGCCGTTTGTTTTGACGCACCATCATGGTATGAACTTGTGGTAGAAGGACGCAAGGTGGCCGGGAGCGCACAAACTCGCCAAAAAGGAGTCATTCTTCAGCACGGCTCCATTTTGCTCGATATAGATGAAGAAATGCTTTTTAATCTGTTTAAGTACCCAAGCGAGCGGGTAAAAGAGCGAATGAAGAAAAATTTCAAAAGTAAGGCAGTTGCTGTCAATGCATTGCGTGAGAATCCTGTTACAGTGGAGGAAGCAAAGAATGCATTTAAAAAGGGCTTTGAGATAGGTCTGAATATCTCACTCGAACCTTATACCTTGACAGCTGAAGAACATGCTTTTGTAGAGAAAATAGCAATGGAAAAATATAATACCGATGACTGGAATTATAAACGATAAGCGGCTTGAACATTAGTCGCTTTTGTTTATTTTTTCTGGAGATTTCTAATTATTTCAAATCATTCCTTATTTTTCTAACTTCGTGTTCTCTTCTGATTTTGCAAGCGACAAAATTCTTCAAAAAAAGTGATTATGAAGTTCCTATCTTCTTTTTTCTCATTATTTCTGCCTCGTTTATGCAGTTTTTAATTTGACAAAATAAATTAGGTTTGCCTGTTTATCTATATATAGTATTGCTGAACAAAAATATAATACTATATATTGATAAAAAGGTGGCACTGTGATAAATTAAATCAAGTACAAGATATATAGGGGAGTTGTTTGAATGACCGTTGCACTTAATGAAAATTTAAAACTTGATGTAGACAAGCTGAACCACGATATTTCCTTGTTTCCCCAAGTTCACCCAATAACTGATGATATGAAATTGACCCACAAAGGTGTATCCCGTTTAGTCATGCTTGACCGATATACATTTAAAGACACCGAAAAGCTGACTCTGTCTAAAGGGGACTTCGTTGTTCTGACAATTAAAGAAGATCCTAAATTCCCTGCAAGAGGACTGGGCTATATTTTAGAAATAGACTGGCAGAAGAAAATGGCAACTGTACAGGTCGAAGAAGAGTACCGCCATTCTCTTGAAAAGCCTGAAGAGGTTGAAACGGGTGTAATTTATCGCTCGCTAGATGTCATTGAAAAGCCGCTTGAAGTATATTATGAGCAAATCGCAAAACGAAATGCAACAGGACTTGCCTCTGTTGAAAAGACAGAAGAGAAGCGGAATGAATGGTTCCAGAAGTTCTACAAAGAATTAGTCGGATTGAACTTTGTGCCGGCAGGACGTGTATTGTACGGAGCTGGAGCAGGTACGGACGTTACTTACTTCAATTGCTACGTCATGCCATTTGTACAGGATTCCCGTGAAGGCATCTCCGAGCATCGGAAGCAGGTAATGGAAATAATGAGCAGAGGCGGCGGAGTTGGAACAAACGGTTCAACACTGCGCCCAAGAAATACACTAGCACGCGGTGTGAACGGCAAATCGTCAGGTTCTGTATCATGGCTTGATGATATCGCGAAGCTGACGCACTTAGTTGAGCAAGGCGGGTCGCGCAGGGGCGCTCAAATGATCATGCTTGCCGACTGGCATCCTGACATTATCGAATTTATCATTTCTAAAATGCAAAATCCCCGTATTTTACGGTACTTAATTGAAAATACGAATGACGAGACAATCAAGAAATATGCGCAGGAAAAACTAAAGTTCAAGCCTCTGACAGAGGATGAAAAAGCGATGTATCAGAGCATTGTGAACTATAAGCAAATTCCTGGCTTCGGCGGATTTAACGAAAAAATTATAAAAGATGCAGAACTGAAGCTGGTTACAGGTGGAACATACAGCGTTCATAATTCTGAATTCCTTACAGGCGCCAACATTTCAGTTACGTTAACGAAGGATTTCATGGATGCTGTTGAAAGTGATGCAGATTATGAGCTTCGCTTCCCTGATGTGGAAAGCTATAATGAAGAGCAAATGAAAGCCTATAACGAAGAGTGGCACAATCATGGCGATGTCCGCGAATGGGAAAAGCTTGGCTACAAAGTCCGCACATACCGCACAATTAAAGCTAAAGAACTATGGAACTTAATCAATATTTGTGCGACATATTCAGCAGAGCCTGGAATCTTCTTTATCGACAATGCAAACGATATGACGAATGCTAAAGCTTATGGACAAAAAGTAGTAGCAACAAATCCATGCGGCGAACAGCCTCTCGCACCTTATTCTGTCTGCAATCTTGCTGCAGTCAATCTTGCTGAAATGGCAGACAAAGAAAGCAATACAGTCAACTTTGAAAAGCTGAAAACAACGGTTGAAGTCGGTGTCCGCATGCAGGATAACGTTATCGATGCAACACCTTATTTCTTAGAAGATAATAAGAAGCAGGCATTGGGCGAACGCCGTGTAGGTCTTGGCGTAATGGGTTTGCATGATCTGCTGATCTACTGTGAAACAGAGTATGGTTCAGAAGAAGGCAATCAGTTAATTGACCAAGTCTTTGAAACCATCGCAACAACTGCTTATAAAGCTTCTGTTGAGCTTGCAAAAGAAAAAGGAAGCTTCCCATTCTTGACTGGTGAAACAGAAAAAGAAACAAACCGTTTACGTGATGCATTCACAAAGACAGGTTTTATGAGCAAAATGCCGGCTGATCTTTTAGACGACATTAAAGAATACGGTATTCGAAACTCACATTTATTAACTGTAGCTCCAACAGGCAGCACAGGGACAATGGTTGGCGTCTCCACTGGTTTAGAGCCTTACTTCTCTTTCTCTTATTACAGAAGCGGAAGATTAGGTAAGTTCATTGAAGTTAAAGCGGATATCGTGCAGGAATATCTGGATCAGCATCCAGAAGCAGATCCAGCCAATCTGCCTAAATGGTTTATTTCAGCAATGGAGCTCAGCGCAGAAGCTCACGCGGATGCACAGTGTGTGATTCAGCGCTGGATTGACAGTTCAATCAGCAAAACTGTCAATGCACCAAGAGGATATACGGTTGATAAAGTTCAAAAAGTATATGAACGTTTATATAAAGGCGGAGCAAAAGGCGGCACGGTTTACGTTGACGGCAGCCGTGACACGCAGGTTCTGACGTTAAAAGCAGAAGAAAACACATTCTCTGAGAGTGAAGAAGCACCAGCAAAAGAAAAAGGAAAAGTTGTGCTTGTTGATACAATACAGGCTTTAAGATCTACAAATGTCACGATAGGCAATGAAGTAGGAAATACATGCCCGGTATGCCGCGAGGGTACGGTTGAAGACATAGGCGGCTGTAATACATGCACTAGCTGCGGAGCACAATTAAAGTGTGGTTTATAAGATAAAGAGCTGGATTTCCAGCTCTTTTCTTTTCGCGATAAGAATCAAAGCTTCCTTGTCATCACCCTTAAACTAGTGTACACTTGTAATGATTTCCTATGTTTTGAACGTTTTTTTGGAGGGGACCACATGCCAACACCAAGTATGGAAGATTATATTGAACAAATTTACTTATTAATAGAAGAAAAGGGATATGCCCGCGTTTCAGATATTGCGGAAGCACTATCCGTTCATCCCTCCTCAGTAACAAAAATGGTCCAAAAACTAGACAAAGATGAATATCTCATATATGAAAAATACCGTGGACTCATACTAACGCCAAAAGGCAAAAAAATTGGAAAGCGTCTTGTTTACCGTCATGAACTTCTGGAGCAGTTCATGAGGCTGATCGGCGTGGATGAAGAAAAAATTTACAATGATGTTGAAGGCATCGAGCATCATCTCAGCTGGAATGCAATTGACCGCATCGGCGATCTTGTCCAATTCTTTGAAGGTGATGAAGCTCGAGTAGAAACACTGCGTGCTATACAAAAACAGAACGAACAGGACAGCGACTCATAAAAAGACGGAAGCATTCGCTTCCGTCTTTTTATCTGCGTAAATTTGATATAAGGCTGCTGAATCATAAGCTGATGCGTAAAGGAATAAGGAAAGAGTGCTGCCATTAACATGTACAGAAGGTCTATTTCCCGCCACTGCAACTTACAATGTAAGAATGGGAGAAGGGGGGAGGAACTTCTGTGTATATTGATGGCGTCTTCTCTGGCGGGGGAATTAAAGGGTTTGCTCTGATTGGATCTTATCAGGCTATCGAGCAGAGGGGTCTGCAATTTGTAAGGGTAGCAGGAACCAGTGCAGGTTCCATTATTGCTTCTTTCATTGCTGCGGGATATCGGAGTGATGAAATTATTTCCATGATGGATGACATGGATCTTGGAAAGTTTTTAGAACGAAATCCATCCATCCTTCCATTTAAATTTATGAAATGGCTGAATATTTATTGGCGGCTTGGTCTTTATAAAGGCGGCAAGCTTGAAGAATGGATAGCGGGCAAGCTAAAGGAAAGAGGGGTATCAACCTTTGGTGATTTAAGGCACGGCTCCCTTAAAATCGTTGCTTCTGACCTGACCAATGGCAGAATTATTGTGCTGCCTGATGACCTCCCAAGGTATGGACTTGTACCAGAACGTTTTTCTGTTGCGAGAGCCGTTCTTATGAGCTGCAGCCTTCCGTATTTTTTTGAACCGGTCAAACTGACTTCTGCCGAAGGGACCAATATTGTTGTAGACGGTGGAGTTTTAAGCAACTTTCCAATTTGGCTATTTAAAGAAAAGAAGACCATACAAGCGCGGCCGGTTCTTGGTATAAAATTGAGTCCAAGTGAAGAGGAGAGGCCTAGGAACAATATTCGTAATGCGATCGAAATGTATGGTGCTCTTTTTGAAACAATGAAAGATGCACATGATGCCAGACATATTTCCAGCAGGCATGAAAAGAATATTATTTTTCTGCCAGTTGAGAGTATCTTAAAGACTGAATTTAACTTAACTGAACAAAAAAAACTAGCTCTAATTGAGCTAGGAAGAAGCCGCACTGAACTATTTTTAAAAAAATGGACGTATTAACAGCAGGTTAAAAAAATGCCCTGCTTTTCTTTTTGCCTTTTTTGCCTTCAATCACTGTTAAGTGAGAGGCTTGCTTCTTTTTAAGGGCAGTAGATGTTTTGCTGTTCTTTTTCTGGGTTGAAACGCTTTTCAAATGGGAACTGCTTTGATTGCGATCGCTGAAACGTTTTTTAGATTGTTTAGCAGCTTTAGAGTAAGAAGAAGAGTCTTTTCCCATTCTTTGTTTGGTAAAGTAACGGACAACAAAATAGATGATGGCTAGAACAATAACGTAGATCAGCATTTCTCTTAAGAGGAATCCTGGTCTGGTTAATAGTGTAACCAGAAATCCGATGCCTCCAAGAGCTAACACAATCATCACAAATGGATTCACACGATTTTTCATGAGTCCACCTCCCAAGATGAAAATGAATTAATGAAGTTCAGCTTATACAATTTGTTCAGTTTTTATACCTTCTGCAGTTTCCTTTTCCATTCGCAGCAATTCATTAAAGCTTGCGATGGCAACTTCCACCTGTTCATTGTCAGGTTCTTTCGTTGTCAGCAGCTGAAGACTTAAGCCGGGATATCCGAGCCATTTTAAAACAGGTACGTCTCTAAGTTTATTTGTAAACTGAAGAACCTCAAAAGAAATGCCAATCACGACAGGAATTAATGCCAGTCTGTTTAGGACTCGCACATAAAGCGGTTCTGTTGGAACGAGCATATAGACAAATACTCCGACAATGACAGTAAATAACAGAAAACTGCTTCCGCATCGATAGTGAAGACGGCTTTGCTTCTGAACATTTTCTATCGTCAGCGGCAGAGCATTTTCATAGCAATTAATGACTTTATGCTCAGCACCGTGATATTGAAAGACACGCTTGATCAGCGGAGTGAATGATATTGCATAGATATAGATTAAAAGAAGAATTAATTTGAAGAGTCCTTCAATTAAAATTTGTGCAAGATCTGATGGGAAAATGGGCCTTGTCAGCTCAGCCAAAAATAGAGGCACTAAAGTGAAAATGAATTTCCCGAAGAGAAAGGAAAGGACACCTATTGCTGCAACTCCGAGAATCATGGTCAATTTTGATTCTTTTTTAGGCTGATTGAGTTTTTCATCTTCCTCAGGATCCAGATCGTACCTGTCAGTTGAAAAATTCAGGTGCTTCGTTCCATTTGCGCTTGCTTCTATTATAGCTGCGATGCCGCGAATAAATGGAATCTTTTTAATGCTAGACATCATACTGCTTGATTTTCGCGGTAACCGGAAATAGTCGATTTCTTTGTTTTTGCGCCTGATGGCTGTCACATAATGATGCTTTCCGCCGAACATGACGCCCTCTACCACTGCTTGCCCGCCATATGCAGGCTTATTCTGCTTTGACATTTTTCACCAACCTACCTATCTATTCTCTTTTTGGACTGATTTTAAACAAAGCTGCAGAGAATGTTATGTTTATATTCTACATAAAAACAGGATAAACCTCTAGGCAGTTGTATTTAATTCTTTTTGATTTGACATATTTTCAGAAAAAGTTCAGAATACATCTTCCTGCAGGTGCTGAACAGGCGATTCAGCTTTCTTAGTAGTATAACCTCACATCCCTTTGCTAGACATCTGTTTGCATCCTTTTTGCATGATGCAGCAGAAATTCTGCACATACTAAGAAACAGGAGGTGTACATATGACAGATGATTTTCAATCAAATTCTGTTGGTGAACAAAGAAATGATCCTGATAAACCGGGTGAATCGATTCCTTTTATAGGAAGAGTTATGATTACAGGTTTTACAGGCGGAGTGTTTTGGAGTTTACTTGGTTATTTAGCATATGTTCTGAACTTAACAGAAATAAGTCCGAATTTATTGCTTCAGCCCTTTATTTTAGGGGAATGGAAAAATGGTGCAATGGGCAACTTTGTCGCTGTATTCTGTATAGGTTTTCTTTCCATTGGAACGGCTCTTCTGTATTACCTTGTTCTGAAAAGATTCTCATCTATGTTTGTTGGCCTTGCTTATGGTCTGGCCTTATGGGCGCTCGTGTTCTTCCTTTTAAATCCGATTTTTCCTAATTTAAAATCAGTATTTGAACTTGAAAGGCTGACTACCATTACGACGATATGTCTATATATTTTATATGGAGTATTTGTCGGCTATACCATTTCGTTTGAACATAATGAACTCTTAAGCAAAAAAAACAAAAAAAATGCACAGGCGTCCCCTCAACATTAAGGAAACTAATCGGTGATTATGGTAGAATGTTCATAAATTGAACATTCTATTTTTTTAAGCTTATTTAAGCAAGGAGTTTTTATTATGAGACATTTCTTGATCATTAATGGTCCAAATCTCAACCGTCTTGGTTTGCGGGAGCCTGATGTGTACGGCAGCAAAACACTTACAGACCTGGAACGTGAATTAATGCTTTTTGCAGAGAAACAGGGATTCCAGATAACTTGCTTTCAATCAAATCATGAAGGAGACTTGATTGATGCGATTCATGAGGCAGACGAGCAGTATAATGGAGTTGTGCTTAATCCCGGTGCATTTACTCATTACAGTTACGCAATAAGAGATGCGATTGCAAGCGTTTCCCTTCCTGTCATCGAGGTTCATATATCCAATGTACATAGCCGCGAACCATTCAGACACCAGTCTGTAACGGCGCCAGTTACAGCAGGGCAAATAATCGGCCTTGGTTTTGAGGGGTATCAATATGCTTTACTCGCATTACATAAAAAGATGGGGGAGAAAAAAGATGAAGCTTGAGAAAATGAGAAACAGGTTAAAAGAACTGGATGTTGAAGCAATTCTTATTACGAGCAGCTACAACCGCCGTTATATGACTGGCTTTACTGGCTCGTCGGGTGTTGCGGTCATTACAGATTCACATGCTGTATTTATTACAGATTTCAGATACACAGAGCAGGCAGCAAAACAAATTGAGGGCTTTGAGATCGTTCAGCATAAAGGACCGATTCTAGAAGAGGTGGCAGCCCAAGCCGCTAAGCTATCGATTAAACGTCTAGGTTTTGAACAGGATGATTTATCCTTCGCAGCTTACTCTGCTTATAAGGCTGAATTAAAAGAAATTGAGTTTGTTCCTGTCTCGGAAGCGGTAGAAAAGTTACGCTTGATTAAGTCTGCAGCAGAGATTAAGATATTAAAGGAAGCTGCGGAGATTGCAGATGCTGCATTTAAGCACATTTTGACATTCATTCGTCCAGGAATGAAGGAAATTGAAGTCGCAAATGAACTTGAGTTTTTCATGCGGAAACAAGGCGCTGTTTCTTCTTCATTCGATATTATTGCTGCATCAGGATATCGCTCTGCACTGCCGCACGGTGTAGCTAGTGAAAAAGAAATTGAAAAAGGCGATTTTGTAACACTTGATTTTGGCGCATACTACAAAGGATATTGTTCAGATATTACAAGAACGATAGCAGTTGGAGATCCAAGTGATGAGCTGAAGAAGATTTATTCCATTGTACTCGAAGCACAGCTGCGGGGAATGAATGGGATAAAAGCCGGCATGACGGGAAAAGAAGCAGATGCTCTTACAAGAGACTACATTTCCGAAAATGGCTATGGTGAATATTTTGGCCATTCAACAGGTCATGGTCTAGGTATGGAAGTTCATGAGGGGCCGTCACTATCTGTCAAATCTGAAACGGTTCTTGAACCCGGCATGATCGTAACTGTCGAGCCTGGCATCTATATACCAAAGCTTGGCGGAGTGCGCATCGAGGATGACACAGTTGTTAAAGAGGGCGGTAATGAGTCGCTTACCCATTCCCCAAAAGAGCTTATTATTTTATAATAAAAGCTTCCAAACGTTAAAAAAGCAACATTTACATAGGAGGAACATAAATGATTTCAGTTAATGATTTTCGTACAGGCTTAACGATCGAAGTAGATAATGGCATATGGCGCGTAATGGATTTCCAGCACGTAAAGCCAGGTAAAGGAGCAGCATTTGTCCGCTCTAAACTTCGCAACCTGCGTACAGGAGCCGTACAGGAGAAAACATTCCGCGCTGGTGAAAAGGTTGCGAAAGCTCAAATTGAAAACCGAAAAATGCAATATTTGTATGCAAATGGTGATCAGCATGTTTTCATGGATAATGAATCATACGATCAAGTGGAACTTCCAGAAGCATCTATTGAATACGAATTGAAATTCTTAAAAGAAAACATGGAAGTTTCCATCATGATGTTTGGAAGCGAAACTCTGGGAGTTGAACTTCCAAACACAGTTGAGCTTGAAGTTGTTGAAACGGAGCCAGGCATCAAAGGAGATACTGCTTCAGGCGGAACGAAGCCTGCAAAAGTACAGACTGGCCTGATTGTCAACGTTCCTTTCTTCGTAAATGAAGGAGACGTTCTTATTATTAATACTACTGACAGCTCATACGTATCAAGAGCTTAGTCACAAAAAACTCCATCTTTTCAGATGGAGTTTTTTGTATCCTCTAAAATTGGCTGCGTCTGGAAGGCTTTTCCCTTATCCTCTTTCTTTTTACCCGCTCTGAAAAGAAGTGCTGCCGGTATGAAAATATAAATCATCATTCCAATGAACCATTGTAAATAATTATATAATTCATAAGCTTCCACTCCAAATTCCATGACACATCCCCCTTTATACCTATTATTATTAATTCTGAAAATTCTGTCAAGAATTCTTTTGTCTAAACATGCTTCATCTTTCATAGGTTTTAATAATAACCATGGAGGAGGACAAGATGAAACACTACCTCGCTAATTTAGATCCGGCAGTAAGATCAATGGCTCTCTTAAGATTTTTATCAGCAAGTATTGAAATGACGGCAGCTATATTGATGCTCGTTTTCAACGATGTGCGCAAAGCTGTATTAATTAATTCCTTACTGGCCATAGTCGGTCCGATTATTTTTATTTTAACCATGACAATAGGAATCTTTCAGATTGCAGAGCAGCTTTCTTATGCAAAACTGATATTTATCGCAATCGGAGTGTCTTTTATATTAATTGGAGTCTATAAGTAACATAGAAGTCATATTGTGTCCAAGCCTGCATAAACATGAGAGTATCAAGAGACTATGCAAGGAGGAAGCCAATTGAACGAGATTACAGAGATGCTTCCTGAAACAATAAGAAAACACGTGCTGAACCTGCCCCGGGAAGCGCTTGAAAAAATGGAAGAGATCCGCATTAGGATTTTGAAAAGAGTTGAAATTGTAGTAGCAGGCGACCCTTTGTTTTTGCCTTGCGAGGCTACATATCAAGACGGAATAACTCTATTGAATGAGCTGAGCCAATACTCCATCTATACACTTGAAGAGGAGCTGAAGCGGGGCTTTATTACCATTCAGGGCGGACACCGCGTGGGGCTGTCCGGACGTGTTATAACTGAAAATGGTGCTGTTAAAGCGATTCGTAACGTAACATCCTTTAATATTCGTGTAGCAAAACAGAAAAAGGGCATTGCTGAACCTTTTATATCCAGCATCTATCATAAAGCCTGGATGAATACAATGATTATCGGTCCTCCTCAAACAGGGAAAACAACACTGCTCCGTGATTTTGCAAGGGTTATGAGTACGGGAATAGGCAATATTCCTTCCGTAAAAGTAGGGATTGTGGATGAGCGGTCAGAAATTGCAGGCTGCATCAATGGAATTCCCCAGCATGAATTCGGCGAAAGAGTGGACGTGCTTGATGCATGTCCGAAAGCAGAGGGAATGATGATGATGATCAGGTCAATGAGCCCGGATGTGCTGGTTGTGGATGAGGCAGGCAGAATGGAAGATACCGAAGCTATATTAGAGGCCGTTCATGCAGGAGTCGGGCTTTTCATTTCTGTTCACGGCTATTCGCTTGACGACGTCATTTCACGCCCGTCGATCAGGCCTTTGGTTGAGCATGGCATTTTTAGAAGATATATAGAGCTCTCAAGAACAAGAGGTCCTGGTACGGTTCAAAAAATACTGGATGCTGATAGACGGCTGATTCGAAATGATCGGGTAGCCTGTCATGATTAAAATACTTGGAGCTGTATTTATTTTGCTTGCTACAACCTGGACAGGGTTTGAAGTGGCGAAGCATATCAGTGAGCGGCCGAGGCAGCTGAGGCAGCTTAAGGTTGCTCTGCAGGCCCTTGAGGCAGAAATTATGTATGCCCACACCCCCCTGAGGGAAGCGGCAGCTACTTTATCAAAGCAGATGCCTAAGCCTCTCTCATGGTTTTTTGAGGACTTTTCCAAACGGCTGTCCGCAGGGCATACGAGCGTCAAAGCAGCTTGGGAGAATAGCCTGCAGGAAGTTTGGCGGATGACGGCGCTAAAGCAGGGGGAATATGAAATTTTAAAGCAATTTGGCGAGACGCTCGGACAGCACGACATTATCTCGCAGCAAAAACATATTCGTCTGACTTTAACCCATCTTGAAAGAGAGGAAGCCGACGCTCTCGATAAACAAAGCCGCTATGAAACAATGCTGAAAAGCTTAGGTTTTTTATCTGGATTATTGCTCGTTATTTTATTGATGTAGCAGTCAGGAGGATTATATGCAATGGGAGTAGATGTGAATATCATTTTTCAGATAGCGGGAATCGGAATTGTTGTAGCATTTCTTCATACGATACTTGATCAAATGGGAAAGAAAGAGTATGCACAATGGGTCACATTGCTTGGGTTTATCTACATTCTGTTTATGGTAGCTTCCATTGTTGAGGATCTGTTCCAAAAAATAAAATCAGTCTTCCTCTTTCAGGGATAGGGGGGCTCTGCGATTGAAATTATCCAGATTGTCGGACTTGGTTTAGTTGCAACCTTTCTCGCGTTAATCGTAAAAGAACAAAAGCCGACATATGCTTTTATGCTTGTCGTATTTGTCGGCTGCGTCATCTTTTTATTTCTGGTTGATCAGGTTTCCCAAATTATCACGATGATTGAAAAAATTGCGCTGAATGCAAATATAAACATGATGTACGTAGAAACCATTTTAAAAATAATCGGAATTGCATATATAGCAGAGTTTGGAGCCCAAATGACAAAAGATGCCGGACAAGGCGCCATTGCCTCAAAAATTGAGCTCGGCGGAAAAATCTTGATTCTGTCCATGGCTGTTCCTATTTTAACTGTCATTATTGAAACAATTATCGGATTAATACCGGCATAATAGCGAGGCTATAAGGGGTGAGTAAAATGAAAAAAGGAATCATCGCCATCTTCTTTTTATTCTTTTTTTCTTTTCCTGTCATTGTACAAGCTTCACCCCCTCCACCGCAGCAGGATTTAATTGATCAGCAAATAGACAAGCTCGGAATTCAGGAAATCAAAAAATTCTGGGATGACATTATGACAGAGTATGGAGGGTATCTTCCTGAGAGTCAAAAGGGAAGCTTGCTTCAATTTCTAAATGGAGAAAAGGAATTGTCCTTCCAGGAATGGTCAAAAGCGTTTTTGAAATACATTTTTCATGAAATTATTGCAAACGGCAAACTCCTCGGGACTCTTATTCTGCTGACGATTTTCAGCATGCTTCTTCAGCTGCTTCAGGAAGCATTCAGCCAAAGTACTGTAAGCAAAGTAGCATATGCGCTTGTATATATGGTGCTGATGATCATCGCTCTTAATAGTTTTCATATAGCGATCGAATACACAGTGGAAGCCATCCAAACGATGACAAGCTTTATCCTGGCGCTGATTCCGCTGCTTCTCGCGCTCATGGCGGCTTCTGGAGGACTTATCTCAGCAGCGTTTTTCCATCCAGTCATCCTCTTCCTTATGAACACAAGCGGGGTATTGATTGAAAAGATCGTCCTGCCGCTGTTATTCCTCTCAGCTCTGTTAAGCATCGTAAGCACATTGACAGATCAATATAAAGTGACCCAGCTTGCACAGCTGCTTCGCAATATCAGTATTGGGCTTCTCGGGACTTTTTTAACAGTCTTTCTCGGTGTCATCTCTGTTCAGGGGGCATCTGCAGCAGTATCTGACGGAATGGCAATTCGGACTGCTAAGTTTGTCACAGGCAACTTTATTCCGGTGCTTGGCAGAATGTTTACCGATGCAACGGATACAGTCATAAGTGCTTCAGTCCTTCTTAAAAATACGGTTGGAATTATCGGTGTTGCGATCCTGCTTTTTATCGCTGCATTTCCTGCAATAAAGGTACTGACACTTGCCTTTATCTATAAATTTACGGCTGCTCTGCTGCAGCCGCTTGGCGGAGGCCCGATAATTAAATGCCTCGATATCATCAGCAAAAGCGTGATTTATATTTTTGCAGCACTTGCCATTGTTTCATTAATGTTTTTCTTAAGTATTACGGTCATTATTGCAGCTGGAAATATTACCATGATGGTGCGATAGGAGGATGAAGGCATGTCTTTTTTAACAGAATGGATAGCGAATATCATTCTATTTATTATGCTTGCTGTCATCCTTGATCTGCTGCTGCCCAATTCAGCTATGCAAAAGTACGCAAAGATGGTCATCAGTCTTCTGCTTATCGTCATCATTCTCTCGCCGATCTTCAAATTATTGTCTGCAGACATCAATACGCTTGTAGCAGATGTACAAATGGAATCGCCTGCAAAAGAAGAAGAAATAAAAAAAATGATCGATTTGCAGAAAAAAGAAATACAAGCATCTAATGATGCATATATTTTAGAAAACATGGCTGTCCAATTAAAATCACAGGCAAAAGAGGAGCTGGTGCAAAGCTATGATGTAACGATTAAACAAATCTCTCTTTCTGTAGATGAACCGTTTGAAGAAATTCAAAAAAGTCTGCAGGGCATAGAGGTAACACTCGAAGCAGAGGAAGCAGGATCTGAAGCAGTTGAAACCATTCAGCCAGTTGACCTGGGTGCAGCAGAAACAGCAGAGACTCAAAAAGAAAATCAAATCAGGCGGGCATCAGAGATTAAAGCATATCTTGCAAGTATCTGGGAAGTTGACCCTGAGAAGATTTCCTTGAAAATGGAAGGAGGGGAGGGCAGCACAGATGAGTAATCCAAAGAATTTGTTTGAGAAGTTAAAAAGCATGCTGAACACAGAAAACGGCAAAAAACCGACTAAATATCACTATGTATTAATCGTTTTGGCACTTGGCATAGGTTTTATGCTTGTCAGCAATCTTTTTACAAATGAGGCAAGTTTGCCGAAGGTGTCGCAAGTATCCGGTCTAACATCATCAACTGAAAAAGATGCCGATGTTTTTAAACCCTCTGATGAAAACGGGGGATCAGGGTCTATCGATAAATATGAACAGGAATATGAAAATCAATTAAAAGAAGCGCTCGATTCAATGATCGGAATTGAGAATGCACTTGTAGTCGTCAATGTAGATGCCACATCAGAGCAAATTCTTGAAAAAAACAGCGTGTCGCAAAGCCAGACGACAGAAGAGACGGATCCTCAAGGCGGAAAGAGGACGGTCGAAGATGGATCTACTGAAGAATCCGTTGTCATTATCCGAAAGGGAGAGCAGGAAACCCCAATCATCCTTCAGACTAAAAAACCGGAAATCAGGGGAGTGCTTGTTGTTGCTGCGGGTGCTGATAACATTCAAATAAAAAAATCAATTGTTGAAGCTGTAACAAGAGTGCTTGGGGTACCGAGCCACCGCGTTGCAGTTGCAGCTAAAAAAGGGAAATAGAGGAGGATTCATGAATGATGCTTAAAAAACAAACGGTTTGGTTATTAACAATGTTAAGTTTGGTTGTAGTTTTATCTGTCTACTATATTACAACACCTGATGAAGTGAAAAACGATGTGGCATTGACTGGGGCAGAGGCTGAAAAAGATGAAAAAGCAGACGCTGATAAAGAAACAGAAAAAGAAAGCGATAAAGGGGAAGTAACAATCGAAGAAGCAGAAGATGGAACTGTTGTATCGGTCTCAAATGATGAGCTGTTTGCTACAATGCGCATGCAGCTGGAAGATACGAGAAGTGCAAGAAAAGAAAGCTTAGAGGATATCGTGGCAAGCAAAGATGTTTCAGCCGCTGAAAAAAGTGCTGCAAGAGATGAAATGAATGCGATCGATGAAGCGGTGGCAAATGAGGAGATTCTTGAGACATTCATCAAATCCAATGGCTATGACGATGCTCTAGTCCGCATCGAAGGAGAGAAAGTAAAAGTAACCGTGAAAGCGAAAGAGAGCTCAGCATCCGAAGCAAATAAAATTATTCAATTAGTAAGCAGTGAAATGAAAGGCATGGAAGATGTAGCGGTTACATTGGAGCCTTCTAATCAATAAATAGCGACTTCCCCGTGTGTCTGATACACGGGGATTTTCTATTTAATTGGTGTAATCGTTTCATATTTGTTAAATTTAACTTATAATTTAAAGTAGTCTTTCATTTTAAGATCCTCTTCCTAAGGAAAGAATTAATATTGAATTCCATGACTCACCTGTCGTAAGATATATAATAGGACTAAGTTTTAGTACTAGATTATAAAACGAAAAAGATGGTCTAAATCATCAAGAATTTGAATAGGGGTGCCAGCAGATGTTGAAGATACAAGAAATCAGAGAACTGATCAAACTCATTGACCAGTCTTCTATCGATGAATTTACGTATGAACATGAAGGGTCAAAAATCAAATTAAAAAAACATTTAGATGAATTAGAGAAACCTGCAAATCGCATTACATCAGTTGCAGCAGCAGAACAGAATCCAATCCCTGCTCCGCAAGCTGTGGCAGCACTGCAGGAAATAAAAGAGGAGCCTAAGAAAGAAGCCGAGGCCCCTGTTAAGGAAGAATCATTACATAAAATCACGTCTCCAATGGTAGGAACGTTTTATGCTGCATCTTCACCGGAAACAGACGACTATGTAAAAGTAGGATCTAAAATTACTTCTGATTCAGTTGTCTGTATCGTAGAAGCAATGAAATTGTTTAATGAAATTGAAGCAGAAGTAAAAGGGGAAATTGTTGAGATTTTAGCTGAAAATGGTCAGCTTGTTGAATACGGTCAGCCATTATTCCTTGTCAGACCAGAGTAAGGAGAGAAACTATGATTAAGAAATTGCTTATAGCAAACAGAGGAGAAATTGCGGTTCGGATTATTCGGGCATGCAAAGAACTTGGAATAGAGACGGTTGCAGTCTTCTCAGAAGCAGACAGAGATTCTTTACATGTCCAGCTGGCAGATGAAGCATTTTGCGTCGGACCGACAGCGTCAAAAGACAGCTATTTGAATTTCACGAACATTATTAGTGTTGCAACATTGACAGGCAGTGATGCAATCCACCCGGGCTACGGGTTTTTAGCTGAAAATGCTGACTTTGCAGAGCTATGCCAGGAATGCAACATAATCTTTGTAGGACCAAGCGCAGACGCGATTTCAAAAATGGGAACCAAGGATGTTGCAAGAGAAACGATGAGAAAAGCGGGAGTTCCAATTGTTCCAGGTTCACAGGGAATTATTAAAGATTCAGGCGACGCTGTTTCGCTTGCTAATGATATCGGATATCCTGTTATAATCAAAGCAACAGCAGGCGGCGGCGGAAAAGGCATCCGCGTTGCAAAAACGGAACAAGAGCTGATTAAAGGCATTCAAATTACTCAGCAGGAAGCAGCAACTGCTTTTGGCAATCCAGGCGTCTATATTGAAAAGTACATTGAGGATTTCAGACATGTGGAAATTCAGGTTATGGCGGATTCGCTTGGCAATGTCATTCATTTAGGTGAAAGAGATTGTACAATTCAGCGCAGGCTCCAAAAGTTGCTTGAAGAAACACCTTCTCCTGCATTGTCGGCGGAAATGCGCGAGATCATGGGGAGAGCTGCTGTTAAAGCAGCAGAGGCTGTAAATTACACAGGAGCGGGAACGGTAGAATTCATTTTTGATTATCTTGAAAATAAGTTTTATTTCATGGAAATGAATACACGTATTCAAGTAGAACATCCCGTGACTGAAATGGTAACCGGCATTGATTTGATCAAAGAACAGATTAAAGTAGCATCAGGATCTGCCCTTTCAGTTAAACAGGAAGATGTGGTCTTCAATGGCTGGTCCATCGAATGCCGTATCAACGCGGAGAATCCGGAGAAGAATTTTATGCCGTCACCTGGTAAAATAGAAATGTACTTGCCGCCCGGAGGACTGGGTGTTAGAGTAGATTCAGCTGTGTACCCGGGCTATTCAATTCCGCCATACTATGATTCGATGATTGCGAAACTGATTACGTATGGTGCAACGCGTGAGGAAGCAATCGCGAGAATGAAACGCGCCCTTGGTGAATTTGTGATTGAAGGGATTTCAACAACGATTCCCTTTCATCAAAAGCTGCTTGAACATGAAACGTTTGTTTCAGGAGAGTTTAATACGAAATTTTTAGAAATCCATAAAGTAATGGAAGCTTGAAAAATATATGGAGGTGCTGATTCTTGAAAGAAAACAAATTACTTGAAATGACTCATGAAGAAAATGGTCTTGGCAAAGTTGAAATTGCTCCTGAGGTCATTGAGGTTATTGCCGGGATTGCAGCTTCCGAAGTAGAAGGCGTTGCCCAAATGCGCGGCAACTTCGCATCTGGCGTAGTTGAGCGTTTAGGGAAAAAGAATCACGGTAAAGGTGTAAAAGTTGATCTTTCAGAAGATGGAATTACGATTGATGTATATTGTGTCATGATGTTCGGAGTTTCAATTCCTACAGTTGCTCAGCGCATTCAGGATAATACGCGACAAGCTTTATACAACATGACAGCACTTGAAATCAATGAAATCAACATCCATGTAGTTGGAATTCAGTTTGAAACAAAGTCTCAGGAAATTGAAATTGACCAGGAAATGTAAAGCCAGAGGAGATCTTCCTTTGGTTTTTTTTTTCTTAAATAGATTGAACATTTGATTAACTACGAATAATAAAATGTGTATGAAGTTTTTTATTCGGTATTTCAGCAGAAAACGTTTTTAACGATGTGCTTCTGTCAGTGAAATATGGTATTATCTTTTTATGACATTTCGACATTTTTGTACATAAAGGAGCAAGAACAAATGAAACGAAGATTAGCAAGGGAAAAAGCGCTGCAGGCACTCTTTCAAATAGATGTAAGTGATATTGAACCAAAAGAAGCGATGTCTCATGCGCTTGACGGGGAAGATCTGGATGAGTTTATGACTGCTCTTGTTCTAGGAACAATTGAGCATATGGCAGAGATCGATGAGCAAATTAAACCTCATTTAGTGAAATGGAAACTCGAAAGACTTGCAAATGTAGATCGATCTGTACTGCGTCTTGCGGTATACGAAATGATGTATATTGATGAAATTCCAGTTAATGTAACTCTCGACGAAGCAATTGAACTCGCAAAAACTTTTGGGGATGATCAATCACCTAAGTTTATTAATGGTGTCCTCTCAAACATTAAGCATACTATTGAAAAATAAGCAATCATAACATCCGAGGAGGAACAAAACAATGACAGCTTCAATAATCAGCGGAAAAGAATTAGCACAGGAAAAACGCAAACAGCTTGCACAAGAAGTGAAAGAATTAAAAGAGCAAGGTGTCGTACCAGGACTTGTCGTAATTTTAGTAGGCGATCATCCAGCATCTATTTCTTATATTAAAGGAAAACAGAAAGCGTCAGAAGAAATCGGGGTGGCATTCACGCTTGAACATTTTCCTGAAACAATGAAAGAAGAAGAGCTTTTGGATGTTATTGATAAATATAACCATGATGAAAGCTGCCACGGCATCCTAGTTCAGCTTCCATTACCGGACCATATTCAAGAAAAAGCAGTCATTGAAAAAATTTCTCCTGCAAAAGATGTAGATGGATTTCATCCTCTGAATATCGGACAAATGATGATCGGAGAAGATACTTTTTTGCCTTGTACACCTGCAGGAATCGTAGAAATGATAAAATCTGCAAACATTGAAATTGCCGGCAAACATGTTGTAGTGGTAGGACGCAGCAATATCGTAGGTAAGCCGGTCGGTATTTTGCTTTTGAATGAGCATGCTACCGTAACGTATTGTCATTCAAGAACTCCAGACTTAAAAGAAGTAACGAAGCAAGCCGATATTTTGGTTGTAGCTGTGGGCAGAGCTAATTTCATAACAGGCGAGCATATAAAACAGAATGCTGTAGTTATCGATGTTGGTGTGAACAGGCTTGAAACAGGGAAGCTGTGCGGAGATGTCGTTTTTGAAGATGCGAAGCAAATCGCCAGCCATATCACTCCTGTTCCGGGCGGAGTAGGTCCGATGACGATTACAATGCTTGCTCACAATGTAGTAAAATCAGCAAGAATTTCAGCTGTTAGACTGCAGGTAAGTAAAGAGCTTTAAAGGAGTCCTGCTCAATGAGTGAAATCAAGCATGTGACAGTTACGGCATTAACAAAGTATATTAAACGAAAATTTGATGTCGATCCCCACCTGAAGGATATTTGGGTGAAGGGTGAACTTTCGAATGTTAAAATGCACAGCCGCGGCCATATGTATTTCACATTAAAGGATGAAGGGGCGCGAATTGCAGCCGTTATGTTTGCAGGTCAAAATTCATCGCTTAAATTCAAGCCTGAAAATGGCATGAAAGTGCTGCTGCGCTGCGAAATTTCGGTGTATGAACCGAGCGGCACCTATCAAATATACGTGAAAGAAATGCAGCCTGACGGTATTGGAAGTCTGTACCTTGCATATGAGGAACTAAAAAAGAAACTCGAACAAGAAGGGCTGTTTGATCAAAAGCACAAACAGCCGATTCCTAAATACCCTTCAACAATAGGTGTCATTACTTCGCCTACGGGAGCTGCAGTCCGGGATATTTTAATTACAATCAAGCGCCGTTATCCTTCTGCAAAAGTCATCATTCTCCCTGCACTTGTGCAGGGAATCCATGCTGGCCCATCAGTTGTCAAAGCGATTAAGCAGGCCAATGCATTAGGGTATCTGGACGTGCTTATTGTTGGCCGCGGCGGTGGATCCATTGAAGAATTATGGGCTTTTAACGAAGAAATGGTTGCAAGAGAAATTTTCAGTTCCAAAGTTCCGGTTATCTCGGCAGTGGGACATGAAACGGATTATACAATCGCAGATTTTGTTGCCGATTTAAGGGCGCCTACTCCAACGGGAGCTGCAGAGCTTGCAGTGCCGCATTTTGCAGAGCTGCTGGAGCGGACAAGCAATAGGCAAACACGTTTGCTGCGTGCTATGCAGGAAAAGATTTCAGCGAAAAAAGAGCAATTGGCCTACTACCAAAAGTCGTATGCCTTCAAATATCCGAAGCAGCTGTATCAGCAAAAGGAACAGCAGCTCGATGATTTAGTAGAGTCACTGCAAAAAGAAAGCCTTAGGTCTATTCAGCTGAAAAAGGACAATTTTGATCAATTAAAAAAACGGTTATACCGTCTGCATCCCCGTGAACAAATCCATCGTGAAAAAGAGAAGCATCAGCAATTGATAAAGAAAATGACTAGAGATATGTCCGTTCTGCTGCGTCAAAAACAGACTGAATTTCAGTCAATGGCTGCAAGCCTGAACGCACTGAGCCCGCTGAAAATAATGGAGCGCGGATACAGCATTGCTTATCAGGACGAAGATCTCGTGAAAAGCATCTCACAAGTCAAAACCGGTGATAAACTTCACATTCAAATGCAGGACGGGCATGTTAATTGCCAAGTTACAGGAGTGGAGGAACGAAAAGCTTATGAGTGAAAAAAAAGAAGCTACTTTTGAACAAGCAATGGAAGAGCTTGAACAAATAGTTGAAAAGCTTGAAGAGGGCGATGTGCCTTTAGAGAAAGCAATTGCTTATTTTCAAGACGGGATGAAGCTTTCAAAACTTTGCCATGATAAGCTGCAGACGGTTGAAAAGCAAATGGATCAGATTCTCCGCGAGGACGGAGAGCTTGCTCCTTTTGATCTGCAGGAGGAAGAGTAATGACGCTGTCTCTAGAAAATTTTCTTTCTTCCAGAAAAGAATTAATTGAGGGGAAATTGCCTTTATACGTCAGCGGCCTTAAAGGTCCTGCTTCTATTAAGGAAGCGATGATTTATTCACTGAGCGCCGGAGGCAAAAGGATTCGTCCAGCACTGGTATTAGCTGTGCTGAATGCTTTTGGAA
Organism: Metabacillus hrfriensis; assembly: GCF_030127205.1. Lineage (NCBI taxonomy): Bacteria > Bacillati > Bacillota > Bacilli > Caryophanales > Bacillaceae > Metabacillus > Metabacillus hrfriensis. Next base: position 3,531,704 of record NZ_CP126116.1, on the reverse strand, counting down.
AGCGTGAAGAGATTGGTATTCCTGCTGCTTGTGCAGTGGAGATGATTCATACATATTCCCTCATTCATGATGACCTTCCCTCAATGGATGATGATGATTTGAGAAGGGGAAAACCAACAAATCATAAAGTATACGGAGAAGCGCTCGCTATTCTTTCAGGAGACGGTCTGTTGACCCACAGTTTTGGTCTTATAGCCGATCAGCAGGACATCTCTGCAGAGAAACGCCTTGCATTGATCAGCGAATTAGTAAAAGCTTCAGGCATTGAAGGAATGGTCGGCGGTCAGGTGGCAGACATGCAGGGGGAAGCAAAAAACCTGCCGCTTTCAGAATTAGAGTATATTCATGAACATAAAACGGCAAAACTATTGGCTTTCAGCATTATCGCAGGAGCAATCTTAGCTGAAGCATCCAATGATGAAATCGCAAAGCTGCGTGAGTTTGCCTATCACATTGGAATTGCTTTTCAAATTCAGGATGATATTTTAGACATTGAAGGCCAGCAATCTAAAATAGGAAAACCTGTCGGATCGGATGAAACAAATAAAAAAACAACCTATCCGTCCCTGCTGACTTTACCAGGTGCAAAACAGAAACTTGAAGATCACATCAGCCATGCTAAAGCCATTTTGGCAAATATAAACATCCAATCGGGGTTACTTGAAGAATTATGCGATTTAATTGCTTCAAGAGATCATTAAATCAAAAACGTGACAGCTGATTGTCACGTTTTTGGTTATAAACGTTTTTCCCCCCTCTATTCCGTTTCTCCAACTGCATGAAAACCTCTTCAATCTGTTATAGCACACCATCAAATTGAGGTTTTTATAACGGTATGTTATACTTACACCATATTTTATACATATCTCTTCCAAACAGCGCGGGATACCAGGATGAAAATAGAATTTCATGAAATGCTGCAAATGTCGCCGTTATCACAGCTGTGTTAGCGGCTATTTTATACTAAAAGAACCAGGTAGAAAATGAACTGAAAGTGAGTGATCCATTTGGATCTGTTATCCATTAAAGACCCTTCATTCCTTAAAAAGCTATCAAATAATGAACTTGAGCAATTGAGTGCTGAAATCCGTAAATTTTTAATTGAGAAGCTCTCTGTCAGCGGCGGACATATCGGTCCTAACCTCGGTGTTGTGGAACTGACAATTGCTTTGCATAAAATATTTGACAGCCCAAATGATAAATTCCTGTGGGATGTCGGGCATCAATCGTATGTTCACAAAATATTGACTGGACGAGCATGCGAATTCGATACAATCAGACAATATCAGGGTCTGTGCGGATTTCCTAAACGCAACGAAAGTGAACACGATGTTTGGGAAACAGGACACAGTTCCACTTCTTTATCTGCAGCAATGGGCATGGCCATTGCAAGAGATTTAAAGGGAACGAAAGATCATATCGTGCCGATTATCGGGGATGGCGCCCTGACTGGAGGTATGGCTCTTGAAGCACTTAATCATATCGGACATGAACAAAAAGATATGATCATCATTTTAAATGATAATGAGATGTCAATCGCACCAAATGTCGGTGCTCTTCATAATGTGCTTGGAAAATTAAGAACTGCCGGCAAATATCAATGGGTAAAAGATGAGCTTGAATATATTCTTAAAAAAATCCCTGCGGTTGGCGGAAAGCTTGCAGCTACTGCCGAACGAGTAAAAGACAGCTTAAAATATATGCTTGTATCAGGCATCTTTTTCGAGGAGCTTGGAATTACATATCTTGGACCTGTAGATGGACATAATTATGATGATCTTTTTGAAAATCTGCAGTATGCAAAGAAAACAAAAGGACCTGTACTTTTGCATGTCATTACAAAAAAAGGCAAGGGTTATCAGCCTGCAGAAACAGATAAAATTGGAACATGGCATGGAACTGGCCCATATAAGATTGAAACGGGAGATTTTGTAAAAGGTGAAACAGCGGGCCCTGCATGGAGCAGTCTTGTCAGTGAGACAGTTAGAAGAATGGCGCGTGAAGACGATCGTATCGTTGCAATTACACCAGCTATGCCTGTCGGTTCAAAGCTTGAAGGCTTTGCAAGCGAGTTTCCTGACCGAATGTTTGATGTAGGAATAGCAGAACAGCATGCAACAACTGTAGCTGCAGGCCTTGCAACTCAAGATATGAAACCGTTTCTGGCCATTTATTCAACCTTCCTTCAGCGTGCTTATGATCAGGTTGTTCATGATATTTGCCGTCAAAACCTGAATGTGTTCATAGGAATTGACCGATCGGGATTAGTTGGTGCTGATGGAGAGACGCATCAGGGTGTCTTTGATATCGCGTTCATGAGACATTTGCCGAACATGGTAATCATGATGCCAAAAGATGAAAATGAAGGGCAGCATTTAGTCTATACTGCGCTCAAATACAATGAAGGACCAATAGCGCTTCGTTATCCAAGAGGGAATGGAATTGGCGTGAAAATGGATGATGAGTTAAAAGAAATTCCTATTGGAACCTGGGAAGTAATCAGAGAGGGGACAGATGCTGTTATTCTGACATTCGGCACCACGATTGAAATGGCTATGCAGGCTGCAGAAAGCCTGGCGGAAAAAGACATTTCGGTCCGTGTTGTCAATGCAAGATTTATCAAACCTCTTGATGATGCCATGCTTTCACAGATCTTTATTGAAAAATTACCGGTGCTGACAATCGAAGAGGCTGTTCTGCAAGGCGGATTTGGAAGTGCAGTGCTTGAGTTTGCTCAAGAGCAAGGCTATTCAGATGCTGTTATAGACCGAATGGGCATTCCTGACCGTTTCATTGAGCATGGCAGTGTAAGTAAACTGATGAATGAAATAGGTTTAACAGCTGCTCACGCAGAGGAACGGATATTAAGCATATCAAAAGCGAAAGAGAAAAGGGTTTAGTGAATGGGTTCGAAAAAAGAAAGAATTGATATTCTCCTCGTTGAAAGAGGGCTGATTGAAACGAGAGAGAAAGCTAAGCGCGCCATTATGGCGGGGCTTGTTTATGCAAATGAAGAAAGAGTTGAAAAGCCGGGCGAGAAAGTGGATCCGGCCATGAATCTTACCATTAAGGGCAATATGCTGCCTTATGTAAGCCGGGGCGGATTGAAGCTTGAAAAAGCATTAAAGGAATTTGATCTTACCGTAGAAAATAAAATTCTCCTTGATATTGGTTCTTCAACTGGCGGATTTACTGATTGTGCCCTGCAAAATGGGGCCAAGCTGTCATATGCCCTTGATGTTGGCTATAATCAGCTTGCGTGGAAACTTCGTCAGGATGAACGGGTTGTTGTGATGGAACGGACAAATTTCAGATATTCCACTCCTGCTGATTTTACGGAAGGACTGCCTGAAATAGCTTCCATAGATGTTTCGTTTATCTCTCTGACATTAATTTTGCCTGCACTTAAAAAAATTCTTATTGCCGGCGGTGACTGCATCGCTCTTGTTAAACCTCAGTTTGAAGCCGGAAGGGAACTGGTGGGCAAGAAAGGGATTGTCAGAGAACCAAAAACGCATAGGATGGTTTTGGAATATATTACTGATTTCGCGTTAAAAGAAGGATATGACTGCTGTAATCTGTCTTTTTCTCCCATAACAGGAGGAGACGGCAACATTGAATTCCTGCTGCATCTGCGCTGGAATGGGTCAGACGAGTCTGGGACAATGAGGCTGCCAAATACAATCGACAGTGTTGTGGAAAATGCCCATGATGAACTAAAGAGCAAAAAATCGGAACAGGAATAATAGAGCAGCTATTATTCCTGTTTGTTTTGATTAAAATAAGAACACACACTTCGACAAAAACGTGTACTTTTTTGCAGATATCATATAACATATTCAGTATAAACATACAGTTAACAAGGGGTGCCTAATGAATAAAGGTCAAAGACACATAAAAATCCGCGAGCTGATTACTCATAATGAAGTTGAAACTCAGGATGAGTTAGTGGACATGCTTAAGGAAGCTGCCTTCAACGTGACACAGGCCACTGTTTCAAGGGATATAAAAGAGCTTCATCTCGTTAAAGTGCCTATGCTTGACGGCAGATACAAATACAGCCTTCCGGCAGATCAGCGTTTTAATCCGCTGCAAAAGCTGAAGCGGGCTTTAATGGATGCCTTCGTAAAAATTGATTCAGCAGGGCATAACATTGTCATGAAAACATTGCCGGGGAACGCAAATGCCATAGGGGCGTTAATTGATAATCTTGATTGGAATGAGATTTTGGGCACAATTTGCGGAGATGATACGATTCTCATCATTTGCCGGTCGCCAGAGGATACTGCGACCATTTCTAAGCGTTTTCTAGATATGCTGTAATAATGAAACATTTGAGGGGGGATCCGGCGCTGTGTTAGCGGAACTTTCAATAAAAAACTTTGCAATCATTGAATCATTGACTGTCTCCTTTGAGAAAGGGCTGACAGTACTAACTGGAGAAACCGGAGCAGGGAAATCCATTATCATTGATGCCGTCCATTTGCTTGTCGGCGGAAGAGGCTCATCTGAATTTGTTCGTTACGGGGAGAAACGTGCTGAATTAGAGGGTCTTTTTTTACTTGATGATGAAAAACATCCATGTATAGACAGATGCAATGATTTTGGAATCGACACGAGCGACGGCATGATTGTTTTAAGACGCGACATTTCATCCTCGGGAAAAAGCATCTGCCGTATTAACGGGAAGCTTGTAACCATTGGAATTCTCAGGGAAATCGGACAAATGATTATTGATATTCATGGACAGCATGACAATCAGGAGCTTATGAACGAAGAAAATCACTGGAAGCTTCTCGATCAGTTCGGTTCCGGAAAAATTAATCATGCTCTTGCTTCATACAGAGAAATTTACAATACATATGCTAAGCTCGTGAAAAAAATAAAACAGCTGTCTGAAAATGAACAGGAAATGGCCCACAGGCTTGACTTGATTCAATTTCAGCTTGAAGAAATAGAAAAGGCAGATTTGAAAATCAAAGAAGATGAGCGGCTTATGGAGGAAAAAAGCCAAATATCCAACTTTGAAAAAATATTTGAATCACTTCAAAACAGCTATAATGCCTTGCACGGCGAGCAAAGAGGGCTAGATTATATTGGACATTCCATGAGTCAATTAGAAGAGGTATCAGCTATTAATGACTCGCTGAAAGAAATGTCCGAAACCATTTCGAACTGCTATTACATGCTTGAGGATTTATCCTTTCAGATTCGAAATGAGCTCGATCAATTGGAATTTGATCCAGAGCGGTTGAATGAAATTGAAACAAGACTTGGCGAAATTACGCATCTCAAAAGAAAATACGGACAGGATGTAGAAGAAATCCTTGAATATGCAGCAGCAATTGAAGAGGAAATAGATACAATCCAAAACCGTGACAGTCATTTGTTCAAGCTGAAAAACGAGTTAGACAGCCTTGTGAAAGATCTTATCGTTGAAGCAAAGAACGTGACAGCCGTCCGGAAAAAAAGTGCTGCTGAGCTGACGAAGCAAATTCAGCGGGAGCTGAAAGAATTATATATGGAAAAAACAAAATTTGAAGTTGTTTTTAGTGTTAGGCAAGGCAGCAAGGATGCACCTCAAATTGATGGTGTCCCTGCGAAATTTGGTGAAAATGGTGTGGATGAAACGGAATTTTACATATCGACAAATCCTGGAGAACCATTAAAGCCGCTTTCTAAAATTGCTTCTGGCGGAGAGCTTTCAAGAATCATGCTTGCAATGAAAAGCATCTTTTCAAAGCATCAGGGTGTCACCTCAATTATTTTTGATGAAGTGGATACAGGTGTCAGCGGCCGTGTCGCCCAGGCGATTGCAGAAAAAATCTATAAAGTATCTGTCGGTTCGCAAGTGCTTTGTATTACACATCTTCCGCAAGTTGCGGCAATGGCCGATACACACCTTTTCATTTCAAAAGAAACAGTTAAAGGAAGAACCAAAACAAGCGTAAAACCTCTTTTAGAAGAGGAAAAAATAAAAGAAGTCGGCAGGATGATTGCCGGCGTTGAAGTAACGGATTTAACAAAACAGCATGCAAAAGAACTGCTGGCTCTTGCTGATACGGTCAAGAGCCTGTAAATACTGCCATCATCGGCAGTATTTTTTTTGTTTGCCGGCTATACAGACCGGAATATCCGGATGAAGGATTCAATCCCTTCCTTTTTTCTGTGCATTAAACACGTTATACATCAAATCAGCAACATTTTCTTTTTATATCAGTTATAAATGCGCCTTCAGAAGGCAAAATTAATGAATGTAGCCAATGTATTGGTGTGGTGTCAGGAGCGAGGAGAGTGTGTATATTTGAGCTTTGATAAAATTAGAAAAATAATTGGTTGTATTCTCCTTGTTTCTTTAATGAGTTTAGGATTTGTAAAACCTGTTAAAGAATACATTCAATTGCCAAATTCTTTAACCGTATTTGAAAATCAGCAATTATCAATGGAAACATCTCTGCAGGCTGGTGCAAACTCCGGCGATTCAGAACATGTTTTTTCTATTAAAACTGGCGCTGAATCCCTTCAGATTGAAGGCAAGCAAAGCGGAGTTGGCGAAATAGTATTTGATTTAGCCGGTATTCCAATTAAAAAAGTGAATGTAAAAGTGCTTGAAGATTTTAAAATCATACCAGGCGGCCAATCAATCGGTGTAAAACTGAATACGCTTGGTGTTCTGGTTGTAGGTCATCATCAAATTAAAACAGCCGAAGGTAAAAAATCACCTGGCGAAATTGCAGGTGTCCAAGTCGGTGATATTATAAAAAAGATAAATGGCTCTACAGTCGAAAACATGAGTGATGTAACACCTTTTATTCAGGATGCAGGAAAAACAGGCAAGCCTTTGGATTTAGTCATATCGAGAGAAAATAAAGAAATTGAAACGAAATTAGTTCCTCTTAAAGATGAGAATGAACGTGCCTACCGAATTGGTTTATATATACGTGACTCTGCAGCAGGAATTGGGACCATGACATTTTATGATCCTAATTCAAAAAAATATGGGGCTCTGGGCCATGTGATTTCAGATATGGATACGAAAAAGCCGATAGTCGTTCAGGATGGCCAAGTTGTCAGATCTACGGTGACATCGATTGAAAAAGGAAGCAACGGAAATCCTGGTGAAAAGCTGGCAAGGTTTTCAAGCGACCGTCAAGTGATCGGCAATATTACGCGCAACAGCCCATTCGGAATATTTGGCAAGCTGAATGAGGACATGTCAAATGGTCTTTATGATGAGCCGATGCCAATCGCGTTATCCAACGAAGTAAAGGAAGGTCCGGCTCACATATTGACGGTAGTCGATCAGGACAAAGTGGAAGAATTTGATGTGGAAATTGTCAGTTCAACTCCTCAAAAGTTTCCTGCTATTAAAGGGATGGTTATAAAGATTACCGACCCGGCGCTTTTAGCGAAATCAGGCGGAATTGTTCAAGGGATGAGCGGCAGCCCGATTATTCAAAATGGAAAAGTGATAGGAGCCGTCACACATGTATTTGTAAATGACCCAACTTCAGGTTATGGCGTTCATATCGAATGGATGCTGAGCGAAGCGGGCATTGATATTTATCATAAAGATGCAAAAAAAGCGAGCTGATAAATTAGCTGTTGAGACAAGTTTCTTAACAGCTATTTTTTTTGGCTTTATTTATCGTTCACAATTAGGTAAAATAAGTGAAAGAAGATTTTTCGACAAAACTGTTTAACCTTGGAAATGTTAAATAGTGTAAAACGTCGAAATCGTGAGGAAATTGAAGAATAATTTAGAAATTTCATTTTTTTGGTATTTTTTAAAAAAATAAGAGGAATTTATGTTGCATTGTCGAAATTCTCATTTAGAATGATGTATAGAGATACTATCGATTTAGGCGGGAAATGAAGACTGAGGAGGAAGCTTAATTGAAGAATATAAAAGTGTGTGTCGTTGACGATAATCGCGAGTTAGTGGGGCTTTTGGATGAATTTATTTCAAGTCAGGAAGACATGGAAGTGCTTGGCATTGCATATAACGGACAAGAGTGTCTGAATATGTTAAAGGATAAAGACCCTGATGTGCTTGTTTTGGATATTATCATGCCTCATCTGGACGGACTTGCTGTTTTAGAAAAAGTGAGGGAGATGGAAAAATCCAAACAGCCTAACGTCATTATGCTGACTGCCTTTGGACAGGAAGATGTTACGAAGAAAGCAGTTGACCTTGGTGCCTCATATTTCATTTTAAAACCTTTTGATATGGAAAACCTGGTCAATCATATTCGACAAGTCAGCGGTAAATCAGCAGCACCGATTCTTTCAAGATCGAACTCCTCTCTCAGATCCCAGTCAGAAAATAAAGGAAGAAACCTTGATGCAAACATTACAAGCATTATTCACGAAATAGGCGTTCCTGCTCACATTAAAGGCTATTTATATTTAAGAGAGGCCATTTCAATGGTTTATAATGATATTGAACTGCTCGGTTCTATAACGAAAGTACTATACCCTGATATCGCCAAAAAATATAATACGACAGCAAGCCGTGTCGAGCGTGCAATCCGTCATGCGATTGAAGTAGCATGGAGCCGGGGGAATATTGAATCCATTTCCTCTTTATTCGGATATACAGTAAGCATGTCTAAAGCTAAACCAACTAATTCTGAATTCATCGCAATGGTCGCTGACAAATTGCGTTTAGAGCATAAAGCTTCTTGAGAGAGATAGAATCTTAGAAGCAGGTGTCTTGTAAGCCAACGAATTTTTAGAATTTATACTAAATATCGATTTCAAAACCTATAAACTTTTTCTGGAATGACCAATGAACAAAAAAATTCGTTGGTCTTTTTATTTTGTCTTTACCTCCAGCCTTGGTCCTGGATATGTATGGCATTGCCATATACTTGAACATGCGGGTATTGAAATGATGAGATCCGTTTAAGTATTGCCTTAAAGATTCTAGTTATCAAAATCAATTATGTACAAGTTGAACTCGTAACATGAATTTTTCCGCTGAAGAGGCAGTTATATTTACTATCTCCAGTCTGAGTACCTCCAAAAATTTTGACATTAAAACCGCTGTAAGGGCCATGCTGCAGGGGGAATTACAGTTTAATATATGTTTATTCACTTATTGCAACCCAATCATTATTACATGCTCTACATAGTATATTTAGGGATTATTATCATTGAAGTCACTTTTTCAGGATTAATCTCCAAATAAATGCTTAAAAGGAGTGATATGGATGTTTGGCTATGGTGGTTTTGGCGGCGGTTACGGCGGTCGTTGCTGTGGTGGTTACGGCGGTGGCTACGGCGGTGGCTACGGTGGTGGCTTCGCACTAATTGTTGTCCTGTTTATTTTACTAATCATTATTGGTGCTAGCTTTATTGGTCGATATTAAATCATATTTATTTTATAAGATGACTTCAGTATTGAACTGGTGTCATCTTATTTAAATCCGATTGTTAATGATCACAATTAATATTCAATTTCCACACTTTTTAATTAAAACCGGCTGAAGATTGGATTGAAAAGCAGCATATACTTGTTCAATTAACGGGTGCGTAAGTTATAAGTTGAGTGAGCAAATTTAGGACTGAGTCCATATTGTAGTTATTCCATTAAAGGAGGCAATTAAACCGCCTCTTATTGAATGCTATTCGAAACTAAAGGAGCAGTTTATGTAAAGGTGGCGATTGCAGCACAGTGTGATCGCGATTTCCTTATTAAGGACTTGGGCAGTTTAGTTGAATAAAGGTGTAAAAAAGAATGCCATAGTTTTCATCTTACTTAAAAACTAAGCATTCTTATTTTATAAACAATGACATCAATGCAGGTTTTTTTTCATACTATATTTTTGGGGTGAAAAAATGCCAAGAGTAAGTTACCGAAATTCAGACGTTGATTTAATGGCAAGGATGATGAGAGCAGAAGCCGAAGGTGAAGGAAAACAAGGAATGTTATATGTAGGCAATGTAATTGTTAATCGTCTTAAAGCAAATTGTTTAGACTTTAAAAATTTAAGATCAATTCCACAAGTCATTTTTCATGTACAAGGAGGAAATTATTCTTTTGAAGCTGTTCAAAAAGGTAATGTATTTTATAATAGAGCGAGAACTGTTGAAAAAAGATTAGCAAAACAGAATTTGGATTATTGGAGACAGCACCCAGGGAAATATGCTCTTTGGTATTTTAATCCATATGCTCCATGCCCTCCAACATGGTACGGTCAACCTTTTGCGGGTCAATTTAAACAACATTGTTATTATGAACCTAAACCTGGAACATGTGATACTGTTTATAGCGGTTAGGTGAAGTTTTATTGTAATTTGCCTTTTTGGTGCTGCGAATACAAAATTTTTAGTAGCAGGTGCTTGTAGCCAACCATATTCATTCAATGCAACTCCTGTAGGTAATGTATCAGCTGTCTGCAGAAAAAAAGATTGAAACCCTTTAGTTGTACACTTTTTCAAAATCTTGCTTTCTTGGATAAAATACTATTTCTAAATATTTGATATATAAAAAAAGGGATCACCTGCTAACCAGGAAGTTCCCTTTTTATTTCGTAAGATATTTTTATGAGGAACACATTGCATATATTGAAGAAAAAATTACAGAGACTTTCAAAAAGTTCAACCAGTGAAAAGAAGTAAAGAAACAAGAGATCTTATTAAGAAAAAATCATGTTCATATAGTTGGTGTGGAAGAAGTTTGAAAACAGAGAAAGTAACAATGCCTAAGAAAAATTTTCCAATTTGGGGCTACCTCTTTACATATGAAGATGCTAAAATACAGTTAAGAAAAGGTTAAGGAAATTTTTCTAAAGCTGATAAAGCTTCTTGATAGGGATAGAATCTTAGAAGCTGGATGATAAAAAAGAACCCAATCAACTGAAATTGGGTTCTTAGCCTTTTACTCGTTATTGTCTTTCTTATTCTGCATTTCAGCGAGCTTAGCAAGAAGGATATGCTGAGGCATATGCATGATTTGTTCAATCGGCACGTTTAGTTCCTCAGCAAGCTTTATCGCTGTTTCAGCTGATATTGGTAGTGGTCTCATAGGTCTTTCATGCTCCTTTCAAAAAATAATGAAACAGGTGATGTTTTTGACCAAAATATTTGGACACCGCGGTGCTGCAGGTACCTGTCCTGAAAATACGATGCCTTCTTTTAAGGCAGCGATTGAATCAGGTGCAGATGGAATTGAATTAGATGTTCACCTCTCGAAGGACGGAGTTCCAGTTGTCATTCATGATGAATCGGTTGACCGTACTACAAATGGCAAAGGTTTTGTAAAAGACTTAACCTTTTCGCAGCTTAAAAACCTGGATGCAAGCTATCTTTTTCCTGAGTACTCCGGAAAAGCATTTATCCCATCCCTTGAAGAAGTGCTGGCATGGAGCAGTTCTTCAGATTTTCTTCTGAATATTGAACTTAAAAATGACCGGATTCCATATCAGGATCTTGAAGAAAAGGTGATACAGCAGATTTTCACTTACAAACTGCAAAATCGAGTCATTCTCTCATCTTTTAACCATGAAAGCCTGATGCTGTGTCATAGAATCTCAAGTGAACTGGAAACAGCAGCTCTTTTAAGCGAAAGGCTGTTTGAACCATGGAATTATGCTAAGACACTCTCAGCAAGAGCGATCCATCCTGTTCATTATGCCGCTGACCCGCATGTCATCTTCCATTCTCAGGCTAACGGTATTCAAGTTCGTCCTTTTACTGTCAACGATGAGCAGACAATGCAATTCCTTTTTAAAGCAGAGTGTGCAGGATTTTTCACGGATTATCCCGAAAAAGCTTTATCGTTAAAAAAGAAATAATTTGACCCCGTTTATCTCAAACTAACGGGGTTCTTTTGTTTTTCTGAAATTTTTTCTGCACTTTATTTCGTTTGCGGTCACGGTAAAAAATAAATCCTGCAACAAAACTTAATCCTCCTGCAAATAAAAGCAGCCCGGCAATAAATTGCAGCCATAGGTTTGGAAAAGGTGCCTGAAGAATACCGAAGAGCATGTCACGCATTAATTTAATGCCGTAGCCTGCCAAAACTCCAGGTATCACCATTATTAATAGAGCGAAAATTCGTATCATTTTTTGTAATCCTTTCCCCTTCTTCTTTTAAATTGTTCAACGAAAAAAACAATTTGTCAAGTGAACAAAAACTGATATGATGAAACTGTGCAAAATTTTGCAAAAATCATTTATAATTATATATTACATAAAACGGTAAGGGGTAATCATTATGCAAAAGGTCTTGTTGGTGGGGGCGGGACAAGGCGGGACAACACTGCTCAAAATGCTTATGGAAATAAAAGCTATGGAAATCATAGCGGTTGTGGATATTGAGCCGGATGCGCCAGGAATGCAGCTTGCAAAAAAGCTGGGAATCTTGACAAGTTCTGAATGGAAGCCGCTTTTATCCAATAAGATCAATATTGTCATAGAGGCAACTGGCAGCAATGAGGTCTTTGAGGACCTTCTTAAATGCAGAAGCAGGAATACGGTTATTATTCCGGGCACTGTCGCTCACATCATTTCCAATCTTATCAATCAGAAAGAAAATTTGATTACAGCTTTAAAGGATATAACACATAAACATGAAACTATTTTTGATTCAACGAATGATGGCATGATCGTCATTGATGATAAGGAACGGGTTATCCTATTTAATAAAACAGCAGAGCGGATGACAGGGCTAAAAAAGGGAGATGTAATTGGCCGTCTAATCGAAGAGATGATTCCTTCAAGCAAGCTTCCTAGGATTCTGAAAACAAAAGAAGTCGAAATGAATCAGGAACAGGTTCTTGAAAATGGTCTTAAAATCATTACGACGAGGATCCCGATCTTTGATGACACAGGAGCACTGCTCGGCGCCCTTTCTTTGTTTAAAGATATCACTGATATAGTGAACCTGGCAGAAGAGATGACGAACTTAAAGGAGATTCAAACGCTCCTTCAGGCCATCATTCAATCATCTGACGAGGCCATTTCTGTTGTAGATGAAGAAGGAAGAGGAATTCTAATCAATCCTGCCTATTCAAGGATGACTGGCCTGACAGAAGAACAAGTGCTGGGAAAGCCTGCAACGGCTGATATTTCTGAAGGTGAAAGCATGCATATGAAGGTTCTTGAAACGAGGAGACCTGTAAGAGGCGTGAGGATGAAGGTGGGTCCGGGCAAGAAAGATGTCATTGTAAATGTAGCTCCGATCATTGTGGATGGGATACTAAAAGGAAGTGTAGGCATTATTCATGATATGTCCGAGATCCAAACTTTAACAACAGAATTGAACAGGGCCAGACAAATTATCAGAACACTAGAAGCGAAGTATGCCTTTGAAGATATCATTGGAGCAAGCGAAGAAATCAAACTTGCGATTGAGCAGGCCAAGCTTGGAGCTAAAACACCTGCGACTGTTCTTCTCAGAGGGGAATCAGGGACAGGAAAAGAGCTATTTGCCCATGCGATACATAACGCAAGTGACAGGAAGTATAACAAGTTTATCCGTGTGAATTGTGCGGCTATTTCAGAAACACTGCTTGAAAGTGAACTGTTTGGCTATGAGGAAGGGGCATTCTCAGGAGCGAAACGGGGCGGAAAAAGAGGGTTTTTTGAAGAAGCCAATAAAGGGAGCATTTTTCTGGATGAAATTGGAGAACTTTCGGCAAATGTACAGGCCAAACTGCTTCGGGTGCTGCAGGAAAAAGAAATTGTCAGGGTCGGTTCGACAAAGTCCATTCCAATCAATGTGAGAGTCATTGCCGCAACAAATATTAATATAGAAAAAGCTATGGCAGACGGCACTTTCCGAGAAGATTTGTATTACAGATTAAATCGCTACCCAATTTCCATTCCACCGCTCAGGAACAGAAAAAGAGATATCCCAATGCTTGCTGAGCACCTAATCAGGAAACTAAATCAGGACTATGGCAGAAGTATTGAAGGAATTGAAGAATCAGCTTTGGACAGGCTTGTTGCGCACAGCTGGCCCGGGAATGTAAGAGAACTTGAGAATGTCATTGGAAGAGCCATGATTTTTATGAAATACAATGAAATGGAAATTGCCGCTACGCATTTGCCGGAACTTGCGCAGAATGATGAAAAAAAGTCAGGCGGAAAAGCCTATCCCATAGAAAGTGCAGGCAATCAAACTCTTGCAGAATCCATAGAGCAGCTTGAGGAAGTGCTCATAAGGGAAGCACTGAACAAGCATAACTTTAATCGGACAAAAACCGCCCTTTCATTAGGTATTTCGCTTAGAAACCTGTATTATAAAATAGAAAAATACAATCTTGCAAAGTAATGCATGCAATTAATTGCAAGGTATGAAAAAAAATGCATGTTTTCTGTATGAAAAGATGAAGCGTTTACATGTTATTATGTTGGCACGCTTCTTGCATTATAAAATAACGGGTGCTGTGAATACATCTTGAAGGGATTGAAAACACGATGAACTTAGAAGACCTGCTAGAAAAAGCAGCCCGGCTTGAGAACAAAACGGTAGCAGTTGCATCTGCAGAAGATGCAGAAGTGCTTGAAGCAGTTATAGAGGCTTCAGAGCGGGGGCTTGCCAATTTTATTTTGTTCGGAAATAAAGAAGAAATCGAAATCATGCTTCAAGAAAGAAGTACGGATGTAAACAAGTTTTCAATTAGGCATGCAAGATCCGTTGACCAGGCTTCAGAATTTGCAGTTAAAGCTGTCTTTCAAAATGAAGCTGATGTTTTAATGAAAGGAAATGTTCCGACTGCCGTTATTTTAAAGGCTGTTTTAAACAAGGAATACGGACTTCGAACAGGCAAAATTCTTTCACATGTTGCTGTTTTTGAGGTGCCCGGCTACGACAGATATACAATTGTAACGGATGCAGCAATGAATCTTGCACCAGATCTAGACCAGAAAAAGCAAATTCTTGCAAATTCTGTCATGGTTGCAAGGAAGATTGGAATAGACATTCCAAAGGTGGCTCCGCTTGCAGCTGTTGAAGTTATAAATCCTTCCATGCAGGCAACGATTGATGCTGCTGCTCTAACGCAAATGAACAAAAGAGGCCAGATTAAAGATTGTATCGTTGATGGTCCCCTTGCACTTGATAATGCTGTTTCATTTGAAGCTGCAGAGCATAAAGGCATCAAAAGCGAAGTGGCAGGACAGTCTGATATCCTTTTAGTACCAACCATTGAAGTTGGAAATGTTTTATATAAATCGCTCATGTATTTTGCAAATGCAAAAGTAGGAGCCATTGTTGCAGGGGCAAAAGCGCCGATTGTTTTAACAAGCCGTGCTGATTCAGCCGAAAGCAAACTTTATTCGCTCGCTTTGGCGATTTGTTCAAGTTAAGGGAAAAAGCTAAACTTAAGAATATGAAAAGAACATTAGGAGGATTTACACATGGAAATTTTCAAATATATGGAACAATATGATTATGAGCAATTGGTTTTTTGCCAAGATAAACAATCAGGTTTAAAAGCTATTATCGCTATTCATGATACAACTTTAGGTCCTGCACTTGGCGGAACGCGCATGTGGACATACGCTTCAGAAGCCGATGCTATTGAAGATGCTCTTCGTTTGGCTAAAGGCATGACTTACAAAAATGCAGCCGCAGGGTTAAACCTTGGGGGAGGAAAAACAGTCATCATCGGGGATCCGCGCAAAGATAAAAATGAAGAAATGTTCCGCGCTTTCGGCCGTTACATTCAAGGACTAAATGGCCGTTATATTACGGCTGAAGATGTAGGCACTACTGTGGAAGATATGGACTTGATCCACGAAGAAACAGATTTTGTAACGGGTATTTCACCTGCTTTCGGATCTTCAGGAAACCCTTCACCTGTAACGGCATTCGGTGTATACCGCGGAATGAAAGCTGCTGCAAAAGCTGCGTTTGGAACAGATTCATTGGAAGGCAAGACTGTTGCAGTTCAAGGTGTCGGCAACGTTGCTTTCAACCTCTGCAGACATTTGCACGAAGAAGGCGCACAGCTGATTGTGACGGATATTAATAAAGAAGCAGTTCAAAGAGCTGTTGAAGCTTTCGGTGCCAAAGCAGTAAATCCTGATGAAATTTACGGAGTGGACTGCGATATTTATGCACCATGTGCGCTTGGAGCTACTATTAATGACGATACAATTCCTCAAATTAAAGCCAAGGTCATTGCAGGTGCTGCCAATAACCAGTTAAGAGAAACTCGTCATGGCGATACGATTCATGAAATGGGAATTGCATACGCACCAGACTATGTCATTAATGCAGGCGGCGTGATAAACGTAGCAGATGAGCTGCTTGGGTACAACAGCGAAAGAGCAATGAAAAAAGTAGAGGGCATTTATCAAAATATTGAACGAGTATTTGAAATTGCAAAACGAGACGGCATCCCGACATATGCGGCTGCTGATCGTCTGGCTGAAGAGCGCATCGAAAGAATGAGAAATTCACGCAGCCAGTTTCTGCAAAATGGCCAGCACATTTTAAGCCGACGCTAATAGGCAATTTTTTGAGATGAGATACGCAGACAGCGTGTAAGAACGCTGTCTGATCTTTCTCATATTTGGAGGTTTTAGAAGTTGCAAGAAAAAGAATATCGGATTCTCGTCATAAATCCCGGTTCAACCTCGACGAAAATTGGTGTATTTGATAATGAACGATCTATTTTTGAAAAAACAATCCGGCATGATGCGGATATAATAAATGCCTTTAACAGCATCATTGATCAATATGAATTCAGGAAACAGACTATACTTGAAACGCTGGATGAAGAAGGCATTAATATCTCTAAATTAAGCGCAGTATGCGGAAGAGGCGGACTGCTCCGCCCAATAGAGGGCGGAACTTATCATGTGAATGAACAAATGCTTCACGATCTTCGCATCGGTTTTGCAGGACAGCACGCTTCAAATTTGGGAGGCATCATAGCATTTGAAATAGCCGGCGGGTTAAATATTCCTTCTTTCATTGTGGATCCGGTCGTTGTTGATGAAATGGAAACGATCGCGAAAGTATCCGGAGTTCCATCTATTGAACGAAAGAGCATTTTTCATGCATTAAACCAAAAATCCGTTGCGAGAAAAGTTGCTCAGCAGTACGGAAAAAAATACAGCGAAATGAACTTGATTGTGGCTCATATGGGCGGCGGGATAACGGTCGGAGTTCACAAGCTCGGGAAAGTAATTGATGTCAACAATGGCCTGCATGGAGATGGACCATTCAGTCCTGAACGTGCAGGGACAGTTCCTGCTGGAGATCTGGTGAATCTATGCTATTCAGGTGACTACTATCGCGAGGAAGTTATGAAAATGCTTGTCGGCAATGGCGGGCTTGTTGGTTATCTTGGCACCAATGATGGCCAGAAGGTAGAACGCATGATTGCTGAAGGAAATCAAAAGGCTAAACTGATATTTGATGCAATGGCCTATCAAATCGGCAAAGAAATAGGTGCAGCAAGCTCCGTTTTAAAAGGGAGAGTTGATGCGATTATTCTAACAGGCGGTCTTGCCTACGGGAAAAAATTCGTTAAAGAAATCTCTTCCTACATAGACTGGATCGCAGATGTGAATGTATTTCCAGGTGAAAATGAACTTCAGGCATTAACGGAAGGAGCTCTTCGCGTTCTCAGAGGTGAAGAAGAGGTGAAAGAATATCCAAATAAAAAAGTGAACTCTAAGATCTACAACCAGATTTAATAGAGAGGAGCATCAGTATGGCAACAGATTATGATCTCGTCATTGTAGGCGGGGGAACAGGCGGATATGTAGCTGCAATTCGCGCAAGCCAGCTTGGCTTAAAAACAGCCATTGTTGAAAAAGGAAAACTTGGAGGCACTTGTCTTCATGCGGGATGTATTCCAAGCAAAGCATTGCTCAGAAGTGCAGAAGTATTTGCAACTGCAAAAAGAAGCGAAGAGTTTGGCGTTATTACTTCAGGAGTTGAGCTTGATTTCACGAAGGTTCAGGAACGGAAACAATCGATTATTGATACGCTTCATAAAGGCGTTCAGCATTTAATGAAGCAAGGGAAAATTGATGTTTATGAAGGAACTGGCCGTATTTTGGGTCCTTCTATTTTCTCTCCAATGCCCGGAACAATTTCTGTTGAGATGAATAACGGCGAGGAAAATGAAATGCTTATTCCTAAAAATGTGATTGTCTCTACAGGCTCAAGACCCCGCAGTCTGCCAGGTCTGGAAATTGACGGTGAGTCTGTTTTAACGTCTGATGAAGCTCTTGTGCTTGAATCGCTGCCTAAATCAATCATTATTGTAGGCGGAGGGGTAATCGGAATAGAGTGGGCTTCTATGCTGTCTGATTTTGGACTGGAAGTCACTGTACTTGAGTACGCAGATCGTATCCTGCCTACTGAAGATGCTGAAATATCGAAAGAAATGCAGCGCTTGCTTAAGAAAAAAGGAATTAACGTTGTAACAGGTGCTAAAGTGCTGTCTGAAACCCTTGAAAAAGGAAAAGCTGTTTCTATCAGTGCTGAACATAAAGGTGATGTAAAAACCTTCTCTGCTGAAAAAATTCTTGTTTCAGTCGGACGTCAGGCAAATGTTGAAGGCATCGGCATTGAAAACACAGATATTCAGCTTGAGAATGGCTTTATTAAAACGAATCAATTCATGCAGACTAAAGAATCACATATCTATGCGATTGGCGACGTTGTAGGCGGCCTTCAGCTTGCGCATGTTGCTTCACATGAGGGCATTACAGCTGTTGAGCATATTGCAGGACATACGCCTTCTGCAATTGATTATAAAAAAGTTTCCAGATGTGTATACAGTACACCTGAAATTGCAAGCGTCGGGTATACAGAAGATGAAGCGAAAAAAGCGGGTTTTGAAGTGAAAACAGGCAAATTTTCATTCCGTGCAATCGGCAAAGCGCTTGTTTTTGGGGAATCTGATGGGTTTGTCAAATTAATAGCTGATGCAAAAACAGATGATCTCCTTGGTGTTCATATGATTGGACCACATGTGACAGATATGATATCTGAAGCAGGGCTTGCTATGGTGCTTGATGCAACTCCTTGGGAAATTGGACAAACCATTCATCCTCATCCAACGCTATCTGAAGCAATAGGTGAAGCGGCACTTGCAGTTGATGGGAAAGCAATCCACTCTTAAAAGGGATCATGTCCCTTACATACTGATTTTTGAGGAGGCAAAATGATGGCTGAGAATCGTCATAAAACACTTGGTTTATCTGATCAAGATGTTCTTGAAATGTATGAAACAATGGTCATGGCGCGCAAAATCGATGAACGCATGTGGCTGTTGAACCGTTCAGGAAAAATTCCATTTGTTATTTCATGTCAGGGACAGGAAGCGGCTCAGGTTGGTGCTGCGTTTGCTCTTGACCGCAAAAAAGACTATGCACTACCTTACTACCGGGATATGGGTGTTGTTCTTGCGTTTGGCATGACTGCAAAGCAATTGATGCTTTCGGGTTTTGCAAAAGCAGAAGATCCAAACTCAGGCGGACGCCAAATGCCAGGTCACTTTGGACAAAAAGAAAACCGCATTGTTACAGGCTCATCACCGGTTACAACTCAAGTGCCTCATGCCGTTGGAATTGCTCTTGCCGGCAAAATGGAGAAGAAGGATCTTGTTACGTTTGTCACGTTCGGAGAAGGATCATCAAACCAGGGAGACTTCCATGAAGGAGCAAACTTTGCCGGAGTACATAAGCTTCCTGTCATTTTTATGTGTGAAAACAATAAATATGCAATCAGCGTTCCATACGAAAAGCAAGTTGCATGCGAAAAAATCTCAGACCGTGCGATTGGCTACGGAATGCCTGGCTATACAGTGGATGGAAATGACCCGCTTGAAGTGTACCAGGCTGTAAAAGAAGCTGCAGACAGAGGGCGCCGCGGAGAGGGCCCTACACTGATAGAAGCAATCTCATACCGTTTAACTCCTCACTCAAGTGATGACGATGACCGTTCATACCGCGGACAGGAAGAAGTCTCAGAAGCTAAGAAGAATGATCCGATCTTAAAATTTGCCGTTTATTTAAAAGAGACTGGCGTCATGACCGATGAGAAGGAAAAAGAAATTCATGACGAGATTATGAAGGTTGTAAACGAAGCAACAGATTACGCTGAAAGTGCTCCATATGCAGATGCAGAGTCTGCACTTAAATACGTATACGCAGAGTAAGGGGGAAGAACAATGCCAGTCATTTCTTATATAGATGCTGTCACGATGGCGATTCGTGAAGAGATGGAACGTGATCCAAAAGTTTTCGTGCTTGGGGAAGATGTAGGCAAAAAAGGCGGAGTTTTTAAAGCAACAGCTGGATTGTACGACAAGTTTGGAGAAGAGCGTGTCATTGATACTCCGCTTGCAGAATCAGCGATTGCAGGTGTAGGAATTGGCGCAGCCATGTACGGAATGAGACCAATTGCAGAAATGCAATTTGCAGACTTTATCATGCCTGCAGTCAATCAGATCGTTTCAGAGGCAGCCAAAATCCGCTATCGTTCAAACAATGATTGGAATTGCCCGATTACGATTCGTGCTCCTTATGGCGGCGGCGTACATGGTGCTCTCTATCACTCTCAATCGGTCGAAGCTTTATTTGCCAATCAGCCGGGTCTTAAAATTGTGATGCCTTCAACTCCTTATGATGTTAAAGGACTGTTAAAGGCTGCAATCAGAGACAATGATCCAGTTCTGTTCTTTGAGCATAAAAGAGCTTACCGTCTCATCAAAGGCGAGGTTCCGGATGATGATTATGTGCTGCCGATCGGAAAAGCTGATGTAAAGCGCGAGGGTGAAGATCTTACAATTATCACTTACGGCTTGTGCGTACATTTTGCTCTCCAAGCTGCAGAAAAGCTTGCGCAAGATGGAATTTCAGCGCATATTCTTGATTTGCGCACAGTTTACCCGCTGGATAAAGAAGCGATTATTGAAGCTGCATCTAAAACAGGAAAAGTGCTTTTACTGACGGAAGATAACAAAGAAGGAAGCATCATGAGCGAAGTGTCAGCCATCATCGCTGAAAACTGCCTATTTGATTTGGATGCACCAATCATGCGTCTTGCAGGTCCTGATGTGCCGGCAATGCCATATGCTCCAACAATGGAAAAATATTTTATGATCAATCCAGATAAAGTTGAAGCGGCTATGCGGAAGCTTGCTGAATTTTAAATAAGATTTTCATTTGAGGAGGGAACAGACATGGCAGTTGAACAGATGACCATGCCCCAGCTTGGGGAAAGTGTAACGGAAGGCACCATCAGTAAATGGCTTGTATCAGTCGGTGATACAGTAAACAAATACGATCCGATTGCTGAGGTTATGACAGATAAGGTAAATGCAGAGGTTCCATCTTCATTTACAGGCGTAATCAAAGAATTGGTTGCAGATGAGGGCGATACGCTTGCTGTCGGCGAAATCATTTGTAAAGTCGAAGTCGGCGGAGGAAGCGAAGGGAATTCAGCAGAAAATGAACCCGTCACGCCGGCTTCTGAGGAAACAATAAAAGAGCAGCCTGAACAGCAAACGGATCAGTCAAATAAGAAACGATATTCTCCTGCTGTCCTGCGCTTGGCCCAGGAAAACGACATTGATCTTGAACAGGTTACCGGTTCAGGCGCCGGCGGAAGAATCACAAGAAAAGACCTGCAGCAAATCATTGAGAGCGGGAATATCCCGTCATCAGGAAACAAGGGAAATGCAGCTGTTCAAGAAGCGCCAGCTAAAGCTGAAGCAAAGCAAAATGTACCTGCAGCTGCACCTCAGAAAGCTGCACAACCAGCTGCAGCTTCTGTTTCGGCACAGCCGGGAGATATTGAAATTCCTGTTACTGGCATCCGCAAAGCGATCGCCTCTAACATGCTTCGAAGCAAGCACGAGGCACCTCATGCCTGGACGATGATTGAAGTGGATGCAACCAATCTGGTTGAATACCGCAATTCTATCAAGAATGAATTCAAGCAAAAAGAAGGATTTAATCTTACATTCTTTGCGTTTTTCGTCAAAGCTGTCGCTCAAGCACTAAAAGAATTCCCGCAAATTAATTCTATGTGGGCTGGCGAAAGCATTATTCAGAAGAAAGACATCAATATCTCTATCGCGGTTGCAACAGATGATGCTCTGTTTGTGCCGGTGATTAAGCATGCAGATGAGAAGACAATTAAAGGCATAGCCCGTGAAATTTCTGAACTTGCAGGCAAGGTCCGTGCAGGTAAATTAACTGCAGATGAAATGAAAGGCGGCACCTTTACTGTAAACAATACAGGTTCATTTGGATCTGTGCAGTCTATGGGAATCATCAACTACCCGCAGGCTGCGATTCTTCAGGTGGAATCAATCGTAAAGCGTCCTGTTGTAATGAACAACGGCATGATTGCAGTGCGGGATATGGTGAATCTGTGCATGTCGCTTGATCATCGTGTGCTTGACGGATTAGTGTGCGGCAGGTTCCTGGCCAGAGTAAAAGAAATTTTAGAGAATACGTCTAAAGACACGACTTCTGTTTATTAATAGAAAAGCCATCACATTTAGTCATGTGATGGCTTTTTTTGTTTTATGGAAGAATAAAATCAGCAGTGTATTTGTACTGCGTTCCTTATTTTTCATCTTTAGGAGCGAGCATTTGAAAATGATTATGTAAAATCGTGATGGTTTCCGGTGTTTTTGAATAAACCTCACCGTCTGTATCAACGCTCATTTCTTCTTTTGTTTCAATTTGCATGCTTCTTGCCTGATAGTGCATCAGCTGAGAATCAATATGATCCCACTCAATGTTGTCTTTCATTGTCATAACTTCTTTGATAAGAGAAAAACTGGCTTCCTTGATAATGAAAATATCGGCGAGACCGTCATCGATTTTGATATCGGGATAAGGCAGCACATTAGTGCCGATGATTTTGCCATTGGCGATCAGCACCATGATCGCTTCATCTTTAATCCAGGTATCATCAAGCTTCAGTTTGAAGTGAAAAGGCTTCATGCTTTTAATCGTTCGAAAGGCACTCAAAAAATAGCTGACTTTTCCGAACAGAGCTTTTTCGGTGTCATTAATATTTTCAGATGTTTCAGCCACAAGACCGATTCCCCAAAAGTTGAGGAAGTAACCCCTGCTTGTTTCAGCAGCGTCCGTACCCTGAATTTTGCCAGCGAACAATGCTTCAGCAGCTTTCTTTAAGTTTTGCGGAATGCCAAGCGTTCTTGAAAAGTCATTGCATGTGCCGCCTGGCAAAATGGCGATTACCGGCCTTTGAATCAGTCCTCCAAGTCCATTGATACACTCATGCACCGTGCCGTCCCCGCCAAGAATAATCACGATGTCCATGTCTTCACCGTGCTTCCTGCAGTATTTCTGTGCATCAAGAGGCTTTGAAGTCTGAAGCAGCAATAGCTGTTCCACATGCAGGGAAATAATCGGAACGCAGACGCCAAGTGTTTTTTCAGCATCTTTCTGGCCGGCATTTCCATTATAGATCAGCATGCCTTTTTTATATTTTGCCATAAAAAAACCCCTTACGAGCTTACAGAATAGTTTTAGAAATTTAGTAAATTGATAAAGAACCTTATAGTAGAGATAAGGATTCTAAACGGAAGAAGAATTAGAAATTCAATGAGGTCGGGTACACACCAGTAAAGTGTCGAACACCTAATTTCCCCTATTTTTTCCGTTTCTTTTTTTCTCCGAATTTTCTCTTCATTTTTAAATTAACCTCTCTTTATATAATTGAAACATTTATTTAATAAATACGCCTCACTAAGCTTTAAGGTTTCAAAAGTGAATTGGAATTGCTGATTTCCTAAAGGTATAATAAAATGAAATAGATTAAGTTTTTACTATTTTCAAAAATGTAAACGCATTCTTTTGCGTCAAGGGGGTGGGCTTCCTATCCGGGAAGCAGTAGGATGAAGCAAAGAATCAATCACGAAATAAATGATTTTGAAAAAGCATCCGAACAAATGTGGGTGGAAGAGGCTGAGAAAGCTTTAAAGGGGAAAAGCATTCAAAGTCTTTCAAAAAAAACATATGAAGGCATTACACTAAATCCATTATATACTGAGCACAATACGCAATTCAGCGGGGAAAAACTTGGTATGACAGCCCAGGAGAAAAATGAATGGTCTGTGAGCCAAAAGCTTCAGCGGTCAAAAACACCTGAACAGCTAAATGAAGAAATTCGGGAAGCCATGAAGCGTGGACAGGATATCATTCACTTAGAACACATTGGGTATTTAGAAACCTATCAGGATATTTGCACAGCATTTGATGGGCTTGATTTGGAACAAATAGAATTCCATCTTTCACTGCAGGGCAATATCGGATTTTTCCCATTATTTATTACTTATTTGAAAAACAAGAAATGTAGAGGCACATTCGCTTTTGATCCATATGGAGAATGGATTGGCGGAACGGATCTGCTTCCTCCAGCTAAGAAGATAGAATTGCTCGCCGAGATGATCACGATACTGGATGAGGAGAATTTGCCTAATGTAAGAGCTGTTTTATTTGATGGTGAAATGTTCCATAATTCGGGGGGATCTGCAAGAGAAGAGCTGGCATATACGTTTTCCAACTCAATTGAGCTTTTTAATGCATTAAAAGAACGCGGTTTTTCCATTGATAAACTTGCTGATAGGGTCGGCTTTTCTTTCTCAGCCGGATCTCATTTTTTTATCGAGATTGCCAAGTTCAGAGCGGCTAAAAAAATATGGGCAACCATTTTGGCAGCATTCGGGACAAGTCCCGATCGTCATCCAATCGTTTTACATGCTGCAGCATCTTCTTTTAACAAAACAAAGCATGATTTGCACGTAAATATGCTGAGAGCAACTACAGAAGCATTTTCAGCCGCTATCGGCGGAGTGAACAGCATAACAGTCGCACCTTTTGATGAAGTGCTTGGAGAAGTCAGTAAAACAGGTGACAGGATTGCAAGAAATACTCATTATATTTTAAAAGAAGAAAGTCTGCTGTCTAAAGTCGCTGACCCTGCAGGCGGCTCGTGGTACATTGAAGAGCTAACAGCAGAGCTTGCAGATCTTGCCTGGAAGGAAATTCAGTCTATCGAAACCATGGGCGGATTCGTGCAGGCAGCAAGGCAAAATTATATTCAGGACAAATTGCGTGGACTTCTAGCTCGAAGGCTGGAAGATGTCAATAAACGAAACGTACAGCTGATAGGAACGAACCATTATGCGAATTTGCAGGAGCCCGAAAGAGAAATCCAAAAAGCTGAAGCGTATATCCCTATTACAGAAGCTGTTGAGAATAATCCCGGCAAGAGATTGAAAGATTGGATGATAGAAGCAAAAACGGTTAAAGCAAGTGAAATAAATGCAGGAATATTTAGTGACAAGTCCATGGCTGAATTGAAATCTCTGACCTCAATGAGGCTTGCTGAACAATTCGAAGGATTAAGGGCTGATTCAATTAAATACAAAAGCATTTTCGGGCATTATCCGAAAGTTAATATTATGGTGCTCGGAAAGCTGCTTGACTATAAACCAAGACTTGATTTTGTTACAGGTATGCTTTCTGCAGGAGGAATAGAAGCTGTGATCTTGAAGCCTGATCAGCCTGAATGCTCTTCAGTGGACAAGCCTATAATCGTATGCGGGAAAGATGAGGCATACGAATCGTTTGATTTTACACAAGTAACCCAAGGCGCCAATGTTTACGCAGCGGGCCGCCTTAATAAAGATCAGCTTGATCAGTCCGGCATTCATGAATGCATCTATCAGGGGATGGATGTTTATGTCTTCTTGAAAAAATTGCAGTTTCAACTGGGGGTATCGTAAAATGGCTCGAATTAATTTTGCAAATGTAGAATTGATCAGCGATCGTTTTGCTGAAAAAAATCAGGAGAACGGACACGCTGCAGAACCTTTTAAATCGAATGAAGGAATTCCTTTAAAAGCTGCTTATACTTCAGAAGACAGGAAAAATATGCCTTATTTGGACAGTTATCCGGGTATTGCGCCATTTCTGAGAGGTCCTTATTCAACCATGTACGTGAACAGACCGTGGACAATCAGACAGTATGCCGGTTTTTCAACCGCAGAAGACAGCAATGCTTTCTACCGGCGGAATTTGGCAATGGGACAAAAGGGTTTATCAGTCGCTTTTGATCTCGCGACGCACAGAGGATACGATTCAGATCACCCGCGGGTCGAAGGGGATGTGGGTAAAGCAGGCGTAGCTATTGACTCCATTCTTGATATGAAAATCCTTTTTGATGAAATTCCATTGGATCAAATGTCTGTATCGATGACGATGAATGGAGCTGTCCTGCCCATTATGGCATTTTATATTGTGACAGCTGAGGAACAGGGTGTTTCAAAGGAGAAACTTGCAGGCACCATTCAAAATGACATTTTAAAGGAATATATGGTCCGGAATACATACATTTATCCTCCTGAAACATCGATGAGAATAATAGGGGATATTTTTGAATATACAGCGAAGTATATGCCAAAGTTCAACAGCATAAGTATTTCCGGGTACCATATGCAGGAAGCGGGTGCTACAGCGGATATTGAGCTCGCATATACCTTGGCCGACGGGCTTGAATATATTCGGACAGGGTTAAAAGCAGGACTTGATATTGATCAATTTGCTCCGAGACTTTCTTTTTTCTGGGCAATCGGCATGAATTATTTTATGGAAGTGGCAAAAATGAGGGCTGCCAGATTAATGTGGGCAAAAATTGTGAAGGGATTTGATCCTAAAAACCCTAAATCACTGGCCCTCAGAACGCATTCACAAACTTCAGGATGGAGTTTGACTGCACAGGATCCATTTAACAATGTTGTCAGAACATGCATTGAAGCCCATGCCGCCGTTATGGGACATACCCAGTCACTTCATACCAATGCTCTGGATGAAGCCATCGCTCTTCCAACTGATTTTTCAGCACGCATTGCCAGAAACACTCAGCTTTATTTGCAGCAGGAAACCGGAATATGTGATGTTATCGATCCATGGGGCGGTTCTTATTATGTAGAATCACTTACAAAACAGCTGATGGATAAGGCCTGGGCGCATATCGAAGAGGTTGAAAACCTTGGCGGAATGGCAAAAGCGATTGAAACAGGACTGCCTAAAATGAAAATCGAAGAAGCAGCAGCCAAGCGCCAGGCTAAAATAGATTCCGGAACGGAAACCATTATTGGCGTCAATAAATTTCAAGTGGAGGAAGAAGACCCGATTGAAATTTTAAATATTGATAACACAGAAGTAAGAAGAAAACAGATTGAGAGACTTCAGACTTTGAAGGATACACGCGATCAGGTCAAGGTGGACCAAACCCTTGAAGCGTTAACAGAAGCTGTAAGAAGCGGAGAAGGCAATCTGCTTGAGCTTGCTGTAGAGGCAGCAAGAGCTAGAGCAACCTTAGGCGAAATATCCGATTCGGTTGAGAAGGCATCCAAACGGCATCAGGCAGTGATCCGTTCCATCAGCGGTGTGTACAGCTCTGAATTTTCAAATGAAGAAGAAATCGAAAGTGTAAGAAGAATGACAGATGAATTTTCTGAGTTAGAAGGAAGAAGACCCCGCATCTTAATTGCCAAGATGGGCCAGGATGGTCATGACCGCGGAGCAAAAGTTGTGGCAACGGCATATGCAGATCTTGGTTTTGATGTGGATATCGGTCCTTTATTTCAAACACCGGCGGAAACTGCTGCACAGGCAGTTGAAAATGATGTTCATATTGTCGGCATGAGTTCTCTTGCTGCCGGCCACAAAACTCTTCTTCCTCAATTAATAAAAGAACTGAAGGCGCTCGGCAGAGAAGATATTGTCGTGATAGTCGGGGGCGTGATTCCTTATCAGGATTATGAATTTTTATTAAACAGCGGGGCATCTGCTATATTTGGACCCGGTACCGTTATTCCGAATGCAGCAAAAGTGATGCTTGAGAAGATCTACGAAAGACTTGGCTATGAGGATGCAGAAAAATGACAGGAAGTCCTCAAAAGCGTAAAAAAGCGGGAAGCATTGAAAAGAGTGCAGAGCAGTATATTGAGGGTGTGCAAAATGGCGACAGAGTGGCTGTTGCGCAGGCTATCACTCTAGTGGAAAGCAACGCCGAAAAACATTTTGAAAAAGCGCAGCAAATGATTGAAGAGCTTCAGCAAAAAGAGACCTCTTCCATAAGAATTGGGATAACAGGGGTTCCGGGTGCAGGAAAGAGCACGTTCATTGATGCTTTCGGGACGTATTTGTGCAGTCTCGGACATAAAGTTGCAGTGCTTGCTGTCGACCCGAGCAGCCAGGTTTCAAAAGGAAGTATATTGGGTGATAAAACGAGAATGGAGAGGCTCTCCCGTAATCCTGATGCTTTTATCAGACCTTCTCCATCAAGCGGAACACTTGGAGGGGTAACGAGAAAAACAAGGGAATCCATTATTGTCTGCGAGGCGGCAGGGTACGATGTGATTCTCGTTGAAACGGTGGGTGTCGGGCAGGGGGAGTTTGCAATAAGGGGCATGGTCGATTTTTTCCTCTTATTAGTATTGACCGGTGCCGGAGACGAGCTGCAGACAATGAAAAAAGGAATTATGGAACTTCCCGATCTCGTGGTTGTCAACAAAGCAGATGGAGATAACCTTAAAAATGCAAAAAAAGCTGAACAAGAGTACAATCATATTCTTCATTTTCTAAAATCCTATACACAAGGATGGGAAACTAAAGCAGTGACCGCTTCTGCCCTTTATGAAACAGGAATACGCGAAATATGGGAGACAATAACCGTTTTCGCAAATGAAACGAAAGAAAACGGAACATTTGAAGGCAGAAGGAAACTTCAGCAGAAGGAATGGCTCTATGAAATGATTCAGGAACAGCTGAAGCATCACTTTTTTCAGCATAGCTATATAAAAGGCAATATGCTGAACTATGAAAAAGACGTGGTGGAAGGAAAGCGGCCGGTTTCAGGCAGTGTGAAAGAGCTGATTTCTGCTTTTTTAAGCAGATAAGCGGTTTTTCTGCCGAAGCTTTGGTGGCGGAGCCTTATCTGTCTGCCTGCGCTATACATGCAGTTCCGCATTTCGGTGGTCATTTACCGCAAATCTTGGTAAAATGTATTTATTGTAAGCAAAGGAGAGATTATGACGTGAATATCGATTTTAATATGTTTATGAATGATGTAGTCGCACAGGCAAGAAAAGAAATCACGGCTGCAGGATATACAGAATTGACATCACCTGAAGAGGTGGAAGAAACGTTTAAAAAAGAGGGAACAACCCTTGTGATGGTCAACTCGGTTTGCGGCTGTGCAGGCGGTATTGCAAGACCTGCAGCTGCACACTCTGTTCATTATGATAAAAGACCTGACCGTCTTGTGACTGTTTTTGCAGGACAGGATAAAGAAGCAACAGCATATGCAAGAGAGCATTTCACTGGATACCCGCCTTCTTCACCATCTTTTGCCCTGTTAAAAGACGGCAAGCTTGTGGCTATGGTTGAGCGCCATGAAATTGAAGGACACGATCCAATGAGTGTTGTATCAAAGCTTCAAGAAGCGTTTGATCAGCATTGTGAAGAAATTTAAGCTGCCGTTAATACGGCAGTTTTTTTTGTGGTTTTTTTATTTCTGAAAAGTTTAACATTCTTTTCCACTATAGTAATTTTGTATAAAAATAAATAATTTATCTTTATATTGCATATTTATAAGTGTGTGTTAAAATACATTAAGTCGGATATTTATTAGTGAAAAATTGCTTGTAAAATATTATTCTATAGAAGATAATATTATTAAATTTAGAATGTTAAGAAAATAACTAGGAGGAAGAAAATGAAGAAAGTATTATTATTTATGATTTCGATCTTAGTAATTGGAGTTCTTGCTGCATGCGGATCTTCAGACAATGGATCAGGAGAAGAGAAAAAGGTATTAAAAATGGCAACATCTGCAGATTATCCTCCGTTTGAGTACATTGATACGGCAAAAGGCAGTGACATCATCGGATTTGATGTTGATCTTGCAAAAGCAATCGGAAAAGAGCTTGGCTACGAAATTAAAGTAGAAGACATGGATTTCACTGGTTTAATTCCAGCACTTCAGGCTAAGAAGGCTGATATGGTTTTAGCTGGGATGACGCCAACGGAAGAACGCAAAAAAAGCGTGGATTTCTCAGATGTATATTATACAGCTAAACATATGATTATTTCTCAAAAAGGCAGCGGCATTAAATCTGTTGAAGACTTAGAAGGCAAGACGGTTGGTGTTCAGCTTTCTTCCATCCAAGAGGGCAAAGCGGAAGAAATTGCTAAAGAAGTAAATATCAAAGTTGAAAACCGCAACAGAATTCCTGAACTTATCCAAGAAATGAAATCAGGCCGTTTCGATGCAGCAATTATTGAAGATACTGTAGCAAAAGGCTATTTTGAAAAGGATAAAGAGTTAGAAGGCATAACAATTGAAGACGGGGAAACGGAAGAAGCAGGTTCTGCGATTGCTTTCCCTAAAGACAGCAAATATACTGAAGAATTCAACAGAGTACTTCAGGAAATGAAAGAAAACGGCGAGCTGGAAAAATTAGTAGTAAAATGGTTCGGCGGAGAAGCAAAATAAGCAGAACATAAGAAAAGCGGAATTGCCCGTTTAGCGCAGATATGACAGATAATAATCCTGCAGAAAAGTCCGTGTTTGGCTTTTTTGCGGGATTTGTTCTGGCTGAGGCGCTGGGGCGATTGAGCCAGGGCAACATTGCTCAAAATTTTTTCTATAAATAAATGTTCAACGGAACGAATGTTGAACGTTTTTTATTTCCCTATACAGAAAGGAGTGTCATGAAAAATGAATCTGGATTTTCCGGCTATAGCGCCTTCCATACCCTTTATTCTTCAAGGGATACCTGTGACATTGAAAATTGTCGGTCTTTCTGCTTTAATTGGATTTATTCTGGCTGTCATTCTTGCTCTCATGAAGATCAGCAGAATTAAGCCGCTGATGTGGATTGCTGACGCATATACGTCCGTTTTTCGCGGCACGCCGCTCATTCTGCAATTATTAATTATTTATTATGGTGCACCGCAAATACTTGGCTTTGAGATTGATCCTTATCCTGCAGCAGTTGCAACTTTTGCCCTGAATTCAGGTGCATATATTTCTGAGGTAATCAGAGCAGGCATCATGGCAATCGATAAAGGTCAGCGCGAAGCTGCGATGGCTCTTGGTGTTCCTTATTCAAAGATGATGAAGGATATCATTTTCCCTCAGGCCATTAAAAATATTCTTCCTGCCTTAATGAACGAGTTCATTACACTGACAAAGGAATCAGCTATTGTAACCATCATTGGAGTTCAGGATATTATGAGAAGTTCTTATATTGTCGGCGGACAAACATACCGTTATTTTGAACCGATCTTAATTGCGGGTTTAATCTATTATGTCATGGTTATCATATTAACGCTCCTTGGCAAACTCGTTGAAAGGAGAATGGCGCGCAGTGATTAAAGTAGACAAGCTTCATAAGTCATTTGGGAAATTAGAAGTGCTGAAAGGAATCACTACATCTATTGCTGAAAAAGAAGTAGTGGCGATTATTGGGCCATCGGGCTCCGGAAAATCAACCTTTCTCCGCTGTTTAAATCGTTTGGAAGACCCTACAGACGGACATGTTTGGATTAAAGATCAGGATATTACGAATCCCAAAACAGATATAAACAAAGTACGTCAAAATGTTGGCATGGTCTTTCAGCATTTTCATCTTTTTCCTCACAAAACCGTTCTTGAAAACCTAACATACGCTCCATTAACTGTTAAGGGAACTTCTAAAAAGGAAGCAGAAGCACAAGGGCACGAGCTTTTAAAGAAAGTTGGTCTTGCTGAAAAAGCTCAAGTATATCCAAGCAAGTTATCAGGCGGACAAAAGCAGAGGGTTGCCATTGCCAGAGCACTTGCGATGAACCCGGAGGTTATGTTGTTTGATGAACCGACCTCTGCTCTTGACCCAGAGATGGTCAAGGAAGTGTTAGAGGTTATGAAAAATCTGGCTTTCTCAGGTATGACAATGGCAATTGTTACCCATGAAATGGGATTTGCAAGAGAAGTAGCAGACAGAGTCCTCTTTCTGGATGAGGGCATTTTAGTTGAAGATGCACCGCCTAAGGAATTTTTTACAAATCCTAAAACGAAACGTGCTCAAATTTTCCTTGAAAAAATGCTATAATCCTAAAGTAAAAGATGATCATGATGATCATCTTTTTCTTTTTGGCGCTTTCTAATGATTTAGACCTATTCATTTATAGATATCGAATTCAAAAGAAACGCCTTTTCATTAACTGCTCAAAAAAGAATCTTCAGCAGCGAACATGTAAATTATTCAAAAAATCATTCTTCTTTTGGTTACACTAATAAACAGAATGATGAAGCAAGGGGAAAGCAAATGTTTAAAATCGGATACCGCACACTTAAAACAGCATTGGGAGCAGCGTTTGCCATCAGTCTGGCACAGCTGTTTCAGCTTGATAATTTTGCCTCAGCCGGAATCTTAACGATTCTCTGTATTCAGGTAACAAAGAAAAAATCATTGCAGACTTCCTGGGCTAGATTTTTTGCCTGTTTAATTGCCATTCTTTTTTCTTTTGTTTTCTTTGAAGGAATTGGGTATTATCCTTTTGTCATCGGACTTCTTCTATTATTCTTTATCCCTGTGACTGTGATTGTTCATGCAAAAGAAGGGATTGTAACTAGTTCCGTCATCATTTTGCACTTATACACATCCTCACATATTACGTTCAGCCTTGTTTTGAATGAAATCGCACTTATCTCCACTGGAATAGGGGTGGCCCTGATTATGAACCTTTATATGCCAAGTGTTGATAAAAAGCTGAAGGAATATCAGCTGAAAATTGAAGATAATCTTTCAAAAATCTTTCTGGAGATCGAGGAATATTTACTTTCAAACGATAGTTCATGGGACGGTAAAGAAATAACGGAGACCGCTCAATTAATTAATGAAGCAAAAACTCTGGCATTCAGAGATGTGGAAAACCA
The DNA here is from genome assembly GCF_030127205.1 of Metabacillus hrfriensis. Lineage (NCBI taxonomy): Bacteria > Bacillati > Bacillota > Bacilli > Caryophanales > Bacillaceae > Metabacillus > Metabacillus hrfriensis. Next base: position 3,498,742 of record NZ_CP126116.1, on the reverse strand, counting down.
CTTTATGAGGCATGAAAATCTTTACTACCACTATTTCAAGATGAGGGAAAAACAATTTGAAATTATTGAACGTGTTCTCCCAATTATTACTTCTATTAATGTGACCGTTGATCAGGCGCAAATTATCGCTGAATTTATTCAGGAAGTAAGAGAAGCGATACATCCTGGAAATACGGCACACAAGTTTTTAGTCAAGCTGCATCATATGAGAAAAAGCTTTGAAGAGATGCCGCTTCCTGAAACACGCGAAGAATTTGAAGCAAGAGCTGCTCTCTTGCACTTTGTGCGGGAGATGGAGCAGTATCTTGTTTTAAAAAGTCAGTTTAAAGGCATAATTGCAGAGCATGAATTTCGCCCTTCCCGTGCAACATAAAGAAAAAAGGGTGATTCATAATGAAGCCATTGCTTCTATTCATCATGTTCCTTTCTCCGCTTTGGCCGCTTGGAGAAAATCCATCTGTCGGCGATCCATATGTCATTATCAATAAGGAGACAAACGAACTTGCATTTATTGATAATGGTCAGGTAGTGAAAGTATTTGACGTTGCTACAGGCAAGAATGAAGAGCTTACACCCGAAGGGGAATTCACCATCACCGTGAAAGCGGCAGATCCGTATTACCGAAAAAAGAACATTCCGGGCGGTGACCCTAAAAATCCGCTCGGCACCAGGTGGATTGGATTCGACGCGGAAGGTTCAGATGGCAGAACGTACGGCATTCACGGAACGAATAATGAAGATTCAATTGGCTCCTTTGTTACACAGGGATGTGTGCGCATGTACAATGAGGAAGTAGAAATTCTGTTTGAACATATTCCAATTGGAACAAAAGTATTTATAACAAAAAACGACAAGCCGTTTGAAGAAATTGCTGCAGAAAAAGGAGCAATGAAAAAAGGTGATTCCTGACCTGAGGGAATCACCTTTTTTGTTTTTTAAATGCCGGTCATATGCCGATTACGATTTTTCACGATGCCAGGCCAGAGCTAAACGGGCAAAGCCGCTTTTCTATTAAAACCACATACTCATTCCAGCAAGTAAAGTTGTGGCAATCATTACGGCAAGCATCAGATAAATAACCACTTTTTGAAATCTTTTAGACATAATTTTCACTCCTATATAGGATTCTATTTATATTTTAACGTGAATAAATGGGCTGGACAAGGGATGAGATATGAACAAAATTGCACATTTTAGTCGAAGCAGCAGGAATTTTGACAGCAAATAAAGAAGTAAGTCATGTTCATAGGAGTTAAGCGTTTTCATCAAGAGGAGGGGAAAAGATGATTAAAAAGGTAGATCACATAGGGGTAGCTGTTCGTTCGATTTCCGACGTGCTTCCGTTTTATGAGGAAACTCTCGGTTTAGAGCTTCAAGGCATTGAGCATGTAGAAGAGCAAAAGGTGAAGGTCGCTTTTTTGAAAATAGGCGATACGAAAATTGAATTACTTGAGCCCGCTTCTGAGGACAGTGCTGTAGCCAAATTTATTGAAAAACGGGGAGAAGGCATACATCATTTGGCTCTGGGAGTGGATGATATAAAGAAAAGGATTGAAGAATTGAGGGTTAATGGAGTGAAAATGATTGATGAAACTCCAAGGAACGGTGCAGGCGGCGCTGCCATTGCCTTTTTGCATCCGAAATCTGCAAACGGAGTATTAGTGGAACTATGTGAAAAGAGAGAGGGTACAGTTCTATGAGCATTGATATTTTCGATAAAATAAATGAATTATATGATCGAAGACGTGAAGTGGAAATGGGCGGCGGAGATGAGCGCATTGAAAAACAGCATGAAAAAGGAAAGCTGACAGCAAGAGAGCGCATCGATCTTCTCATCGATAAAGGAACATTCGTTGAAATGAATCCATTCATAGAGCACCGGTGCAATGACTTTGGTCTGAGCGGGAAAAAAGGACCGGGTGACGGAGTCGTCACAGGCTACGGCAAAGTGCACGGACGACCTGTCTATTTATTTTCACAGGACTTTACGGTTTTTGGAGGAGCCCTTGGAGAGATGCATGCCAAAAAAATTGCTGCGGTCATGGACCTGGCAGCCAAAAGCGGAACTCCGTTCATTGGCCTTAACGACTCCGGAGGTGCTAGAATTCAGGAAGGTGTGGTATCATTAGATGGATATGGGCAGATTTTTTACCGCAATACCATCTACTCGGGCGTAATACCGCAGATTTCGGTTATCCTTGGTCCGTGCGCAGGCGGTGCTGTATATTCTCCTGCGATTACAGACTTTGTCTTTATGGTCGAGAAAACAAGTCAAATGTTTATAACAGGTCCTAAAGTGATTGAAACGGTAACAGGCGAAAAAATCAGTTCCGAAGATTTAGGCGGAGCTAAAGTACATAACACGATCAGCGGAAATGCCCATTTTTCAGGTGAAACAGAAGAAGAGGTGCTTTCTCAAGTCCGGAAATTAATCACCTATTTGCCGCAGAATAATCAGGAGAAAGCGCCGATTTTGCCATTTGATGATGATGCGGATTATCGTCCGAACCTGACAGACTGCATCCCATTTGATGCTCTCAGGCCTTATGATGTCCGAGTGGTTATTCAAGAAGTGGCTGATGCCGATTCTTTTTATGAAGTGCAAAAGGACTTTGCCAAAAATATCGTTGTTGGTTTTGCGAGAATAAAAGGTGAGGTCGTTGGACTCGTCTGCAATCAGCCTAAATACATGGCCGGCGGTCTTGATATTGATTCTTCAGATAAAGCTTCCCGCTTCATCCGGTTTTGTGATTCATTCCAGATTCCGATTATTACGTTTGAAGATGTTACAGGGTTTTTCCCTGGTATTAAGCAGGAACACGGGGGAATCATCAGACACGGAGCAAAGATTTTATATGCCTATTCAGAAGCAACCGTTCCTAAATTGACGGTTATTTTGCGAAAGGCCTACGGCGGAGCATACGTTGCTCTGAACAGCAAATCTATCGGAGCGGATCTTGTTTTTGCATGGCCGAATGCCGAGATTGCCGTGATGGGTCCTCAGGGTGCTGCGAATATCATTTTCGCTAAAGAAATTGAAAACAGCGAAAATCCTGAAGAAACAAGAGCAAATAAAATCGAAGAATACAGAGAGAAGTTCGCAAATCCTTATGTTGCTGCGAGTCAGGGTATGGTTGATGATGTCATTGATCCGCGGGATACAAGAATTAAATTGATTCAGGCACTTGAAATGCTCCGGACAAAGCAAGAGCAAAGACCTGCCAAAAAGCATGGGAACATTCCGCTTTAATACACTTTATGGAGGAATACATATGGTTAATCAAGAACGCTTAGTTAATGAGTTTCTGGAGCTTGTGCAAATTGATTCAGAAACAAAATTCGAAACAGAAATTGCAAAAGTGTTAAAAGAAAAGTTTTCATCACTTGGTGTTCATGTTGTTGAAGATGATACAACGGGTGTTACCGGGCACGGTGCTGGAAATTTAATTTGTACTCTGGAAGCTGTAAAAGACGGAGTAGATCCGATTTATTTTACTTCACATATGGACACTGTTGTTCCTGGAAAAGGCATTAAGCCCTCTATTAAAGATGATTACATCGTAACAGACGGTACGACGATTTTAGGTGCTGATGATAAAACAGGTTTATCCGCGATGCTTGAAGCCGTTCGTGTATTGAAGGAAAATAATATTTCTCATGGAAAAATCGAATTTATTATTACTGCCGGTGAAGAATCAGGCCTTGTAGGAGCGAAAGCCATTGATGGATCTCAGATCACGGCAAAATTCGGATATGCATTAGACAGTGATGGAAAAGTCGGGACAATTATTGTTGCAGCTCCAACACAAGCTAAAGTAAAAGCAACCATTTTTGGCAAGACGGCTCATGCTGGTGTCGCCCCTGAAAAAGGCGTATCTGCGATCACGATTGCTGCAAAAGCAATTGCTAAAATGCCTTTAGGCAGAATTGATCAAGAAACTACAGCTAATATTGGCCGTTTTGAAGGAGGCACGCAAACAAACATTGTTTGCGATCAAGTGAATATCTTGGCTGAAGCGAGATCTTTGGTTTCTGAAAAAATGGAAGCTCAAGTGGCGAAAATGAAAGAAGCTTTTGAGAGCGTTGCTGCTGAAATGGGCGGACGTGCTGAAGTGGATATTGAAGTAATGTACCCAGGCTTTAAATTTGGCGAGGGAGATCATGTTGTAGAGGTCGCTAAAAAAGCGGCAGCAGCAATCGGCCGGACAAGCGAGCTTCAAACAAGCGGCGGAGGCAGCGATGCCAATGTTATTGCCGGGTTTGACATTCCAACTGTGAATTTGGCAGTCGGGTATGAAGATATCCATACAACCAATGAAAAGATGCCGATAGAAGAGCTTGTGAAAACAGCTGAGCTTGTTGTCGCAATCATTGAGGAAGTAGCTAAAGGCGAATAATCCAAAAAGAATGGCAGGCGCAGCGATTGCTCCTGCTGTTTCTTATTTCAGAAAATAGAGGTGTTCAGCATGAAAAAGAGAGAAAAAGCAACTTTTGCCGGAGGATGCTTCTGGTGTATGGTGAAGCCGTTTGACGAGCAGCCTGGGATCATTGAGGTTGTTTCTGGCTATACAGGAGGAACATTAGAAAATCCTTCTTATGAACAAATTAAAACAGGTGAAACAGGCCACCTGGAAGCTGTGGAAATTACATTTGAACCTGAAGTATTTTCATATGAAAGACTGCTCGAGTTATATTGGCCGCAAATTGATCCGACAGATGATGGCGGTCAGTTCTTTGACCGGGGCAGCCAGTACCGCACAGCCATTTTTTATCATACAGAAGAGCAAAAGCTAAGAGCAGAGCAGTCAAAAGCTGCGATTGAAGAGAGCGGGCGCTTTAAAAAGCCGATTGTAACTGAAATCCTGCCGGCAGCTCCTTTTTACCATGCAGAGGAATATCATCAAAAGTTTTATGCGAAAAATCCGGAGAAATATAAGCAAGAAAGAGAAGAATCCGGAAGAGAAGAATTTATAAAGAAAAATTGGAAGAAGTAAAAACGAAGCTCACTGCCTTATAACAAGACAGCGAGCTTTTTTGAAGTTTTTAAATAGTATTTTCGCTTTGTGCCGATAATAGTTTGTCAAAGTGTGCAGCAGGGTACCTTCCTTTCCACGGCCGCCTTTCTTGTTTAAGAGCAGATTAGGGAACTGATTCTTGCCTTCATCATAGGTCCCTTTCAGATTTAAAGGACAGTCGGAAAAAATGAACAGTGCCGCCATTTACCTGATGGCGGCTTTTTTGGATTATATGATAAAATGGAAAGAGAACGATTGTTTGGAAAGAAGATGAATAAGATGAAAGAGCTAAGTGGACCAAGAGTAATTTTACATGTGGACATGAACAGCTTTTATGCATCTGTTGAAATGGCTTTTGAACCCGAACTTAGAGGAAAGCCGCTTGCAATTGCAGGAAACGTTGAAGAACGAAAAGGAATTGTGGTTACTTGCAGTTATGAAGCGAGGGCTAAGGGAGTGAAAACGACCATGCCGCTTTGGCAGGCGAAACGGCATTGTCCTGAACTGATTGTCCGAAAACCAAACTTTGACCGTTACAGAAAAGCCTCTAAAGCCATGTTCGGCCTTTTACGGGAGTTTACACATCTGGTAGAGCCCGTTTCAATTGATGAAGGATATATGGATTTAACGGAGTTTTTAAAGGAGGGTAACCCTCTTCAAATCGCTAAGACCATTCAGGACAGGCTGATGGAAGAGCTTTTGCTGCCGGCAAGCATTGGTGTAGCACCTAATAAATTTCTCGCCAAAATGGCATCCAACATGAAAAAACCCCTCGGCATCACTGTACTCAGAAAGCGGGAGCTGGATAAGACCCTATGGCCCCTTCCTGTAAGCGAAATGCATGGGGTTGGAGAAAAAACGGCCGAGAAATTAAAAACAATTGGTATTCAGACGATAAAAGACCTTGCAGGTGCTGATGCGATCGGATTAAAGCAGCTTCTCGGAATCAACGGCGAGCGCCTGAAAAAAAGAGCAAATGGAATAGATGAAAGAGAGGTAAACCCTGACTCCATCTATGATTTTAAAAGCATTGGAAACTCAACTACTTTATCAAAAGATACGACAGAGGCAAAAATCCTGTATGAAACTCTGAACCGTCTGTCACATTCAGTAAGCAGCAGAATGAAACGAAAGGATGTTCTCGGCACGAAAATCTTTACGACGATTCGTTATTCTGACCGAAGCACATATACTCGAAGTAAGAAACTGAATAACCCAATTGTTGAGACAGAGGATATTCTTACACATGCTAAAGCGCTGTTTGATAAGCACTGGACGGGTGAACCAATCCGGCTTCTTGGCGTAACATGCCAGGATCTCGTTCCGAAAGAAGATGCTTATAAGCAGCTGGATCTTTTTTCTTTTCAGGAGGACGCAAAAAAAGAACCTCTTTACAAAACGATTGAAGATATTAATAGAAAATATGGCGGCAGCATGGTGAAACGCGGGATGAAAGTGGACAAATCAGAAGATGATAAAACAAGCGGCACAAGTTTTAATAAAGATTTTTTAAGGGAATAATTAAGGCGCTTTACTTGATAAAAGCAAGGCTCCTGTGTTATTTTTACATGAAGAATCCATGTAACTGTATACATGAGCTCTGTATATAAAAAATAGATTGAGAAGGGAAGTAACATAATGTCAAAACAGCAAATTGGCGTCATCGGTTTGGCCGTCATGGGCAAAAACCTCGCTCTTAATATAGAAAGCCGCGGATATTCCGTATCGGTTTATAATCGTTCTTCTGATAAAACAGAGGAGATGCTGAAAGAAAACAGCGGTAAAAATCTGGTTGGTACATACAGCATTGAAGAATTTGTTCAGTCACTTGAAACTCCCCGCAAAATTTTACTGATGGTTAAAGCGGGCTTTGCAACAGATGCTACAATTGAACAATTGCTTCCTCATTTAGATAAAGGGGATATTTTAATTGACGGCGGAAACACGCTGTATACTGACACACAGCGCCGCAACAAGGACCTTGCCGAGAGCGGCATACACTTTATCGGCACTGGCGTATCCGGCGGTGAAGAAGGGGCACTTAAAGGGCCATCAATTATGCCTGGCGGCCAAAAAGAAGCATTCGATCTAGTAAAGCCTATTTTCGAAGCGATTTCTGCAAAAGTTGATGGTGATCCATGTACTACATACATCGGTCCTGATGGTGCAGGTCATTATGTGAAAATGGTCCATAACGGAATTGAATACGGCGACATGCAGCTGATTTCAGAAGCTTATTTTATTTTGAAAAATGTTCTTGGTCTATCTGCAGAGGAATTGCATGAAGTATTTGCGGACTGGAATCAAGGCGAACTTGACAGCTATTTAATTGAAATCACTGCAGACATCTTCACTAAAACGGATGAAGAAACAGGAAAGCCGCTTGTTGACGTCATTTTAGATACTGCAGGCCAAAAAGGCACTGGAAAATGGACAAGCAAAAGCGCCCTTGATTTAGGTGTTCCTCTGCCGATTATTACAGAGTCTGTTTTTGCACGATTCATTTCTGCCATGAAGGATGAGCGCGTGAAAGCAAGCAAAATCTTATCAGGACCTGCTGTTTCTCCTTTTGAAGGCGATAAGGCAGAACTGATTGAAGTTGTGCGCAAAGCTCTTTATATGAGTAAAATCTGTTCTTATGCTCAAGGCTTCGCTCAAATGAGAGCAGCTTCAGATGAATACAAGTGGGATCTTCAGTACGGCGATATCGCCATGATTTTTAGAGGCGGCTGCATCATTCGCGCTGCATTCCTGCAAAAAATCAAAGATGCATATGACCGTGATGCAAACCTTGCAAATCTGCTGCTTGATCCATACTTTAAAGAAATTGCAGAAAGCTACCAGGGAGCTCTTCGCAAAGTCTTAACGGTTGCGATTGAACAGGGAGTACCGGTGCCTAGCTTCTCAGCTGCGTTATCATACTATGACAGCTACCGGACAGAAACGCTTCCTGCCAACCTTATTCAGGCACAGCGCGACTATTTTGGAGCTCATACGTATCAGCGTACGGATAAAGAAGGTATCTTCCATACGGAATGGATGTCAAAATAAAAAAAGAAAACACGGTGCCATCTGCGCCGTGTTTTCTTTTTGTTTTCTCCTTATGATATCTGGGTAAAAAAGAAACAGAATGATTGAATGGGGTGAAAACGGATGCTTTATTTACTGGCCATCTTATTGCCGCCTGCAGCGGTGCTTTTTGTCGGAAAACCATTTCAGGCTCTCCTGAATTTAATATTAACTTTGATTTTTTATATTCCGGGAGCCATTCATGCGGTACTGGTTGTAAAAGATGCGAAGGCAGATAAACGAGCAAAAAAATATGGCACTCATTATTAATAGATAGGCCGGGCATGTAAGCGGATGTCCGGTTTTTTCGTGAATTCAAATTGGTTGACGATTTTGGATGGAGCGCGTATATTTCATTAGGTACACGAAATAAAAAGGCGGGATCACATGTCAGCTATCACAACAGAAATACTTATTGAAAAAAAAGAACATGGATTAGCCCACGAAACAAAGATTGTTTTGTTATGGAGCTTAACAGTCTGGCTTGTCGTAATGAACACGACAATGTTCAATGTAGCGCTGCCAAGTGTGTTAAATGACCTGAGCTTATCATCTGGAACAGCATCATGGATTGTATCCGGCTATTCGATTGCCTTTGCAATTTCCACTTTGACATACAGCCGCTTATCTGATTTTATTCCGATTTCAAAGCTGCTTTCTATTGGGTTAATCCTGCTTGGAATCTCGTCCATCATCGGATTTTTCTCAAACAATTTTTATATGCTTTTAACTGCCCGTGTTCTGCAGGCTGCAGGTGCAGGGGCTGTTCCTGGTCTTGCAATGGTTCTTGCAGGGAAATACATTCCTATATCAAGACGGGGAAAAGCAATGTCGCTTATTTCATCAGCTGCCTCTCTTGGTTTTGGTCTAGGCCCTGTTATAGGCGGAGCCATTACACAATATTTAGGCTGGCATTATCTTTTTTTAATTACGGGATTTGTCATCCTGCTTTTGCCGCTCTTTCAAAAACTCTTGCCGAAAGAAGATGCAAAGCAAGTCCACTTTGATTCTTTCGGAGGCTTGCTGACTGGACTTGGCGTTACTGGATTGCTGCTATTTTTATCAACGATTTCCATACCATTGCTTGCCGGCACAATCATTCTATTATTTATTCTCTGGAGACATGTGCATAAAGTCGACATACCGTTTGTCCAGCCGTCGCTTTTGCGTAATCGGCCATACTTGAAATTAGCCGGAGTCGGATTTTCTGCTTTTATTGTTCATTTCTCAACTCTGTTTTTAATGCCGATTATCCTGACAGTCATTTTTGAGAAAGATCCGGCTGCCATTGGAATGATTATCTTCCCGGGAGCTATTCTGTCTGCAGTCGCAGCTCAGTTTATTGGCCGGTTGATCGATAAGTTCGGAAATCTTCCGCTCATCTTTTTTGGGCATGCAGCACTGTTGATTTCAACCGTTATTCTGATCTTTTTCTCAGGCTTCTCACCTTACGCGATTTTAATTGCCTATATGTTTATGAGCACAGGTTTTTCAAGCTTAACATCAAGCATTGCAAATGAGGCAACCCGCATCCTTCCGAAAAAAGAAATTGGAGCGGGTATGGGTATGACACAGCTTGTGCAATTCTTTGGGGGAGCTTTCGGAGTTGCTCTCTCCGGGCTGTTTATTGAATGGCAGCACGGACTTGCACCTAAGCTGATTTATACTAATATTTTTGCAGGGCTAGCGGGACTAATCATATGCTCACTGACCGTTTTTCTTATGTATTATAAGAATAGTAAAAAGGATTTCAACTAAGCAGCCTCTCTGAGAGGAGGCTTTTTTTATTCAAAAATAAAACGCCTGGAATTTCCAGGCGTTTAAACTTTTTATTCTACAATATCTGTAATCGGCCACCAGTGGAAGCCGTCTTTTTCAAGCATTTCATCTGCTGCTTTCGGGCCCATTGAGCCGGAAGCATAGTTAGGAAAGTCTGCTTTTGCTGATTCCCACGCTTTAGAGATGGTATCAACATAGCTCCATGATAATGAAACCTCATCCCAGTGCGTGAAGTTTGTAGCATCTCCGCGCAGGCCATCGTAGATTAATTTTTCATAGGCTTCAGGCGTATTGAACTGATCGACACAATTGCTGCAGTAGTCGAGTTTGATCGGTTTCACATATGATCCGCCGCCTGATTCTTTTGCATTCAAATGAAGGGTAATGCCTTCATCAGGCTGAATATGAATGACGAGCAGGTTTGGATGCTTGCTGTCGACATCTTTGGAATATAGGTTCATCGGCAAATCTCTAAATTGAACAACAATCTTTGTGGATTTTGCCGCCATTCGCTTTCCAGTACGGATGTAGAATGGAACACCTGCCCATCTGAAGTTATCAATCATGACTTTGCCTGCCACGTATGTTTCTGTGTTGGATTCGGTATCCACATTGCTTTCCTCGCGGTAGCCAGGAACCGTTTTTCCTTCAGATTCGCCTTTACCATATTGTCCGCGCACGAAATAATCCGCAACATCTTTTTCCATCATTGGGCGAAGGGCTCGCATGACTTTCACTTTTTCAGAACGGATTTCATCTGTTTCAAGCTTAATCGGCGGCTCCATCGCCAGCAGGGCAACCATCTGCATAAGGTGATTCTGGACCATATCCCGAAGTGCGCCGGAGTTTTCATAGTAACGTCCGCGGTCTTCAACACCCAGCACTTCACTTGAAGTAACCTGGATATTTGAGATATAGCGGTTGTTCCAGACAGACTCAAACAATGCGTTTGAGAAACGGATCACTTCTATATTTTGGACCATTTGCTTTCCTAAGTAATGATCAATCCGGTAAATTTGATCTTCAGAAAAAGCTTCGCGGATTTCATCATTTAATTCCTGTGCTGAAGGCAGATTATGTCCAAACGGTTTTTCGATTACAAGTCGGCTCCAGCCCTCTGTTGCAGTTAATCCCTCTTTTTTAAGATTGCGTGCAATCGTTCCGAAGAATTCGGGTGCCATGGCCATGTAGAACATCCGGTTTCCCGGGATTTGATACTTGCTGTCCATATCGGACAGGATGCTTTTTAACTCTAAGTATGAAGATGGATTTGTCACATCAAACGGATGATAATAAAAGTGTGATGAGAATTCTTCAAGCTCTGATGATTGCTTAATAGATGATTGAATCGATTCACTGACATTTGAGCGGAATTCCTCATTAGTCCACGGTCTTCTGCCTACACCGACAACTGCGAAGTCAGCATCGATTTTCTTGCTGCGGTACAGACGGTAGATGGAGGGGAAAAGCTTGCGTTTTGCAAGGTCTCCTGTTGCTCCGAATATTACGATAACTGCTTTTGGTTTTTGTTCCGTATTCATGTATTGAACCTCACTTTATATCAGCCGGATTTATTAAAAAGTATGTAACCTGTTCAAGTACTTAATTTTAATGCTAAAAATGAAGTAAATCAAACATTTAAGTTTATTTTCATACATAAGTAGTATGAACCAATTAATTAGAATCCATAAATCGGAAAAAAAGATAAAAGATGAAATGAAAATTAATAAAAAGTTCAAATAAACCTGTCGAAGGAAAGCTCCTTGTTTGATGTTAATCGAAATCTGCATTAACCAGCTTTTCGCATTAATTCAGGCGTTCTATTCTTTTAAAAGGATCGGTTGTCCAGGTTTCGCAGGGAACGGCTGATTTAGAGACCATGGCATCAAGTACACGGGGAACTAAGTGATCCCGGCTAATATAGTGTTTGATCGTTTCTTCCTCCAGTTCAAAAAAAGCCGCTTCCATGATTTCATCGGGCTGTTTTTCAAGTTTCCCGCTCTGCAGCTCAGCATGAAACACGATGTTTAAAATGCTGCCTGTCGCATTGAAATAAACTCCGCTTATGCCTGTTGGCTGAATAATAAACCCTGTTTCCTCATGAATCTCGCGGCAGAGGGCCTGCTCGAGCGGCTCGCCTTCTTCAACCTGGCCTCCTGGAAGCTCCCATGTGTCTTTTCGGTGGAATGTTTTCACAAGCAGCACTTCATTGTTTTTATTTGTAATGAATGCCGATACAGCCACGATATGTTTTGGAGTTTTCATAGAATCCCCTTTCTTCAAGTTATTTATATTCTTCTAAACCATTTAAATCCCTTTTCATTCTTCATATTTTCCGGGAAGTCATGTATTCTAATAGATAAGAAAATCGGACGAGGTGAAGCAATTTTGGATCTGCTGTTTTTAGGAACGGGTGCGGGAATGCCCGCAAAAGCAAGAAATGTCAGCTCAATCGCCCTGCGTCTTTTAGAGGAACGCAAAGCCGTCTGGCTGTTTGACTGCGGGGAGGCAACGCAGCATCAAATTTTATATACTTCAATAAAACCGAGGAAAATTGAAAAAATCTTTATAACACATATGCATGGCGATCATATATTCGGATTGCCGGGTTTTTTGGGGAGCCGTTCTTTTCAGGGCGGGGAAGAGCCTCTGACGATTTATGGTCCGGCCGGAATTAAAGAATATGTTCAGTCATCTCTTCAGCTTAGTTTTACACATTTAAAATATCCGCTTGAAATCGTTGAAATTGATGAAGGTCTTGTTTTTGAAGATGAGCAATTTACTGTTGAAGCGAAGAAACTGGAACACGGGGTTCCTTCATACGGGTACCGGATTACTGAAAAGGATGCTCCGGGCATGCTCCTTGTGGACAAGTTAAAAGAGGCAGGAGTAGGACCGGGGCCTGTTTATAAAAAATTAAAAGATGGCGAAACCGTTCAATTAGATGACGGCAGAGTGTTATCTGGCGCTGACTTTCTTGGAGCCCCTAAAAAAGGAAGAGTAGTGGCATTATTAGGAGATACGAGAACATGTCCGCAAATTCTGGATCTTGCACGAAACGCAGACATGCTTGTCCATGAGGCGACGTTCGGTGAGGAAGATGAACTGCTTGCATACCAGTATTTTCATTCCTCGACAACCCAGGCTGCAGCGGCTGCTTTAGAGGCAAACGCAAAAAAACTGGTTCTTACTCATATTAGTGCCCGTTATCAGGAAGACGATAAGGACACACTGTTAAGTGAAGCAGCCTCAATTTTTCCTGACACATCGGTTGCGGAGGATTTTTCATGTTTTGAAGTCGAGAGAGCAAATGACTAAAATCATATATGCTGTTCGGCATTGTCAGGCGAAGGGTCAGGCATTTGAAGATGAGCTTACAGATGAAGGGCTTATCCAGGCTTTAGGTCTTGTTGAGTTTTTTAAAGGACTTGAAGTTGACATAATCATCTCAAGTCCTTTTCTCCGTGCCATTCAAACGGCAGCTCCGCTTGCCGAAAAGAAAAATCTTGAACTGCGTCTTGATGAGCGCTTATCCGAAAGAGTGATGAGCGGAAAGAACATGGAGGATTGGAAAGACAGGCTTAAGGATACATTTGACGATCTGTCTCTTGCCTTTGAAGGCGGCGAGTCTAACCAATCGGGCTTAGAGCGGATTTGTTCTCTTCTGGCCGAGATTACTGCTGCAAAAGAAAATCATACAGTACTCGTCAGTCATGGAAATTTAACAACCCTGCTGCTCAGATCTTTTGATAATTCGTTCGGATATGATCACTTGATGAGCATGTCGAATCCCGATGTGTTTAAAATTATTCTCAAGCACGATGGGAAAGCGGACATTCAGAGAATATGGAGTTGACAAAGTAGATAGAACCGGCTAAAATGATATTATCAAATCGTAACTATTACGTTTTATGATTTAGTAGGAGGAAATATGACATGAGAGTAAACGTAACCCTGCAATGCACTGAGACTGGTGACCGCAATTATATAACAAAAAAGAACAAACGAAACAATCCAGACCGCCTGGAATTGAAAAAATATTCACCCAGACTTAAAAAAGTAACCCTGCACCGCGAAACAAAATAATGATTTTAGGGAGGAACGGCATCAGATTTTGATGAAGTTCCTTTTTTCTTGCCTGAAAATAGCGAAATAGTGCAGATTATTTCCCTCTAAGGATAAAAGGAATACAGCTTAAAGGCCTAGAATATAAAAAATAACAGGAGACACTTGAAGAATGGGGGGATTTGGTGAATAAATACAAAGTAACCTTAGGTTTATTCATTTGTTTTGGTCTGGCCTTTGTCATCTGGTCAATGACAGAAATATCACAATCCTTCGATGAGCCTCTTGAAGCGCTGCAGCATACGAAACATGATCTGGAAGTAGTTATTCCAGCTTATAAAATAAACGATGAAGCCCTCTTCTTTTTTATTGACCAAAAGAATCATCTTGGAACGGCTTTTTTAAAAGAAGGAATTTATGGATGGAAAGCTGGGTCCATCTCAACAAATCCGCTCGAAGACCGTCAAGCTGAAAGTGAACTTTTAAATTATCATTTCTACGGAAACTCAATGATCTATGGTCTTCTCTCAGATGAGAAAGGATCTCTGGAAGTGAAAATAAACGGGGCCGAAGCACGAACTCTCCAAGTAGGGGGCATGCTGGAGAAAGAAATCGCCCAAAAATACAATCTGCAAAACACGGTCCTCTGGTATTTTCAGCAAGATGAGCTGGTGCCTGGAGGAGGAGAGGTTGAGCTTCTTCAGGATAACGTGAAACTGGTAGATGAAAAGGGATTTTAGCGATAGTTGAGAGGGGCTGATGCAGCTCTTCTTTTTATTGAATTTAATTTTCTATACTGATTGCACAATCGTATTCCAAGGTGATCATTTATCAGGAGCAGTTAATAAATATAAAGTCCATCACAAACGACTTGGTGCTTGCTCTGAAGTGAAAGAAACAGGAAGAAAAGGTCTGGGTCCTGCAACTGGGTTTTCAACAAGGAAGGATGGAACGGAATTTGAAAAGGCATTAAGGTGATTGTAATTTTGTCTTGGTGCCAGAGAAAAGAGTAAATGAATGATATTCTGAAAAAAGCAGCCGTCATGGCTGCTTTTCCAATTATAAACTTAAAATATCTTTACCATCCTCGTGAATATTGCTTCGGAGCTTCAATTTCCGCCCCAAGCTCCATTGCTGCTGTCCGAGGCCAATACGGATCGCGCAGAAGCGCGCGTGCAAGGAAAATCAAATCCGCACGTTCGTTTCCGAGAATCTCATCTGCCTGGATTCCTGATGTGATGAGTCCGACCGCACCAGTGTCAATGCCTGCTCCTTCCCGGATGCGCTCGGCGAATTTTACTTGATATCCAGGGAAAACCTTTATATCTGCAGGCACTAAAGCCCCTGAGCTGACATCAATTAAATCAACGCCCTGTTCCTTCATCCAGGTGCTGAATTCCACATAATCTTCTACGTCTAATCCTTCAGGATGATAGTCTGTTGCGGATACCCTGACAAACAATGGGCCATCCCATACATCTTTTACTGCTTCTATCACTTCATGCAGGAAACGGTAGCGGTTTTCTTTGCTTCCGCCATATTCATCTGTCCGTTTATTTGACAAAGGGGACAGGAATTGATTGATTAAGTAACCATGCGCACCGTGAAGCTCAATGATATCGAATCCCGCTTTTTTAGCGCGGATCGCTCCGTCCTTAAATGCTTGAATGGTTTCAGAGATCTGTTCCTTCGTCATTGCAGCGGGTGTTTTCATTTTTTCATTAAAAGCAAGTGCTGAAGGAGAAATGATTTCACCTTCTAAAACAGCCTTTCGTCCCGCATGTGCAAGCTGGATGGCTGTTTTTGCCCCGTATTGCTTCATGCCGTCTACAAGCTTTGCAAGTCCATCTGCATGTTCATCGTTCCAAATCCCTAAATCCTGAGGGGAGATTCTTCCTTGAGGAGTGACAGATGTTGCTTCTATCATGATCAGTCCGGCACCGCCGACTGCCCGGCTGATATAGTGTGTCATGTGAAAATCTTCAACCATGCCGCCTTCGCGATGGGAAGAATACATACACATTGGAGACATCACTATGCGATTTTTCAGTGTGACATTTTTTACGGTATATGGTGTGAATAAATGGTTTTTCATCTAGCTTTGCCTCCCTGAAATGAATTTCATAAAAAGTATAACAGCTTTAAATGCATACTTCATTGAAGTTGCCTGACCCCTCTTTTAAAAATTGCGAAAATTCTATAGAATAGAAACAGCATTTATTATAGGAGGTCTCATCATGAATTCAAAATGGCAATCAAAACAGCAGCTGACGGAACTTTTAACAGGCCTAGTGAACCTTGCAAGCATTACAGGATCAAAAGATGAGATTGCACTTGCACAGCATCTTTATTATTTACTGAATGATTTTCCTTATTTTAAAGAAAATCCTGATTTTCTTCAGCTGCATCCGCTGGCTGATGGACGGTATTTTCTGACTGCGCTTGTAAAAAGCAAGAAGCAGACAGACGAAACCGTTCTTTTATTGAGTCATTTTGATGTTGTTGATGTGAAAGATTATGGTCACCTGCAGCATTTAGCGTTCCATCCCCACGAATTAACGAAGGAGCTGCTGAATTCAGCTGATCTGCTGCCTCCTCATGTAAAAGAAGATATTGAAACAGGCGACTGGCTGTTTGGCCGGGGCACAATGGATATGAAAGCGGGTCTGACCGTACAGCTTGGAATGCTTGAGCAAGCAATGGCTGGTGAGTTTGATGGGAATCTTCTTTTGGTGACCGTTCCTGATGAAGAAGTGAATTCTGCCGGTATGCTTGGCGCGGTACCTGTTTTGAAAGATCTGAAAAACCAGTTTAACCTTTCATACCGGGCATGCGTAAACTCGGAACCAATGTTCTCGAGATATCCAAACGATGAGAATTATTATGTATACTCGGGTTCAATCGGCAAAGTGCTTGCGGGATTTTACTGCAGCGGAGTTGAAACCCATGTTGGGGAGCCTTTTTCAGGATTAAACGCAAACTTGATGGTATCAGAGCTTAACAGGCTGCTTGAACTGAATGAACACTACAGCGAAATAGCGGATGACGAAGTTACACCTCCGCCGATGAATCTGATGCAAAAGGATTTAAAGGAAGAGTATTCGGTGCAAATTCCGCATGAAGCCGTTACGCTTTTTAATATTTTAACAATGAAACGCAGCATGCTTGAGCTGCATGATATGCTTTTGAAAACAGCAGAGGAAGCGGCAAACAATATTGAGCGCTTCTATGACGAGAAAGCAAGACGCTACAGCCAGTCTGTCACATATACACCTGCGTCCTATCAAGTAACCGTTATGTCCTATGATGACCTGCTTGAGTACGCTGTGAAGAAAGTCGGAGAGGCTGAAGTGAACAGACATATTCATTATTTAAAAGCCAACCGCGGGGATCTGGATGACCGCCATTTCACAAATAAAATTGTCTCTGGCTTATCCGGCTTGTGCAAGGAGCTTGCGCCTTTGATTGTTGTTTTTTACAGTCCGCCGTTTTATCCGTCTGTTTCTTCAAAAGAGGATGATTTTATACAAGGAATTCTTTCAGAGGTTCAAAGCTATGCGAAGGATCAGTTCCAGATTTCACTCAAGAATCAGCAATATTTTGCCGGACTTTCAGATTTAAGCTTCCTGCAGATCAGAGAAAGCGAAGAATCCATCCGTGAGCTGACTGCCAACATGCCGATTTACGGGGACCATTATCAGCTTCCTCTTGAGGAAATCAAAGCCCTGAACATACCCGTTTTAAATGTCGGGCCATTCGGCAAGGATCCTCACAAATGGACGGAGCGTCTGCATCTCCCATATTCTTTTGAAACGTGTCCAAAGCTGCTTTCCTTTACACTGAAGAGGATTTTTGAGAAGAAATAGGTGGCGTTTAAATGTTTTGAAGGAGTCTTTAAATGACTGGTTTTAACACTCCGCCTTGGCGTAAAAACAGCATCCAGCCCTCTGACTCTTTAAAACTGAAAAAAGAGACTGGCCTGATCCTTCCATAGATCGGGATCAGCCTCTTTTTTTTATTTAATGGGAATGTGTTCGGTTTTCTTCAGCATGTATGTGATTCTTGTATTCAATCATATGGCTTTGACTAACCAGACTGCTGCATGCTCATCACCATTCAATAACAATTGAGCAAACTCCAGAGCTTGAGAATTCTTCAAAACAGAATACCCGTTTCTCATTCTTTTTCTTTTTCTATTAAAAGCGAGCGGGTGCAAGCATCTAAATAAGAAATAAGCTGACACTGTCTCTTCAACTTCAGCTGAGGGGAGCACTTCATTACGCTTATCGTTTTAGAGAAGGGGAAAACTGCATATCCCTCCCCCGTGTCTATCATGCGGGAACGATTTTTATATATTGCAATGAGTTCATCAGCCTTTTTATCCGTCACATATTTTATCCCTTGTAAAATTATGTCCTGCCTGACCTTGTCTTTTTCCTGCATGAAATCTCTTTAAATATGCTCTTTTAATGCATTTTTTGCAAAGATCTCTCTGAGCTCTTGCGATCGCTCAGTCGCTCTGTTAATACAGGCAGCAATGGCTTCGCTGACTTGATATTCCTCCAGTTTTTCTATGCCGGCTTCAGTCGTGCCCCCAGGACTTGTTACTTCTTTTCGGAGGAGCGCAGGCTCTTTTGGTGAACTAAGGAGCATTTCTGCTGCCCCGAGCAGGGTCTGCGCAATCAATGCTTTCGCAGTCTCTTTTTCAAGGCCGGTTTCTGCGGCTGCTTTTTCAAGCGCTTCTGCGATGTAATAAACGTAAGCAGGACCGCTTCCGGAAAGACCTGTTACAGCATCAAGCTGATGTTCTAAAACACGGGTAACGGTCCCGATTGCTTCAAAAAGACCGGTTGCCTGCTTCAGCTGATCCGCTGTTACCGCTGAATTGCATGCAAGTGCTGTTGCCGATCTCTGAATCGCAGCCGATGTATTTGGCATCGCCCGGATTATGGACAGCTCTTTTCCGAAAAGTTCCCGGATGGTTTCACTCGAGATGCCGGCGAGGACGGAAATAATGACCTGACTGCTGTCCACATAATCCCTGATGCTTTCAATTCCTGCTTTTACATCTTTTGGTTTCATTGCAAGGATAATTATAGAAGCACCTTCAACTGTTTCTTGTTTGTTTTTTGTAACCGAAACCCCGTAAGCCTGATTGAGACAGGACAGCCGTTCAATGCTTGAGCGATTTGTGACTTTTATATGTTCAGGGAGGCAGACACCGCCGCTGATTAATCCATTAATGATGGCTTCTGCCATTGAGCCTGCACCTACAAATGCGATGTGTTTCATGTGAATTCCTCCTGATTTTGAAAAATAAAAAAACCTTTTCATCCAATTAAAAATAAAGGACGAAAAGGTTTCCGCGGTACCACCTTCATTGGGAAATGCATGATGCATGACCCCAACTTAATATCCCGTAACGAGGGATCACGTCAAGTTTGCCTGAGAGCTCACAGGGCAGGTTCAATCAGCAAGAGGACGGTGAAACCTTTCAGCCGGCGGATTTCACTCTCTGGTTATCATTGCTTGATTTACTATTCCTGTTCATTGCTCAATCTATATTCATTTCCTGCATTCGTGCATTAAAGTGATTTGTTCATCATTATGCGAGGTTGGACATGTGTTTGTCAAGCGGATTTTTTTCCTATTTCTGCAATGAATTATTTGAAAATAATGACACATTTGCAGTGAACGTGTAAAATAAGCTTTATAATTAATGAATATACATTCATAAGTCATGCGTTGAATATATTAGACTTATATAAAAATAACAAATGAGGAAGATGGTATGAAAACAAAATCAGATATGATCATCAAATTAACCTTGCCGACTCCTTTTCCAGTAGGAGATGTGAATGTATACCTTGTAAAAGGAGATAGGCTGACACTGATTGATGCCGGACCTAAAACACCAGAAGCCCTCACTGCCCTGAATACTCAAATGGAGCAGGCCGGATACAGGATTGAAGACATTGAACAGGTCATCCTGACGCATCATCATCCAGATCATGTCGGGCTGCTTGATTACCTGCCCCAATCGGTGGATGTGACCGGGCATCCATATAATGCGCCTTGGATCATGCAGGATGAGTCATTTATGGCTTCTCAAAAAGAATTCTTTATGAAACTGTTCACGGAATTTGGCATTGATGAGCGGCTGCTTCCTTATTTGGCTCAGTTTGATTCGTCGATGAAATATGCATGCAAACGGAACTTAACATCATCTCTCAGGGAAGGAGACTCTGTTCCTGGCATGGACGGCTGGCATGTGATTGAAACCCCGGGACATGCCCAAACGCATATCGCCCTTTACCGTGCGGAGGATGGCCTGATGTTTGGCGGCGATCATCTTCTTCAGCATATTTCGGCAAATCCGCTGCTTGAGCCTCCAATGGATGGGGGAGAGCGGCCAAGACCTCAGATCCAATTTAATGAATCATTTAGATCCCTGCTGAAAATTCCAATTTCAAACGTATTTTCAGGACATGGGGAAACGGTGCTGCAGCCGCATGAACTCATTCGCTATCGCTTGAAAAAACAGGAGGAACGTGCATTTGAAGTGCGCGGCTATATAAAAGAAAAACCGATGACAGCATTTGAAGCTTGTCAGAGGCTCTTTCCGCATCTTTATAAAAGACAAATGATGCTCACTATGTCGGAAACGGTTGGACAGCTGGATTATTTAGAGGCATTGGGAGAAATTAAAGGGCATATGGAGGGAGCAAAGAAAATTTATTCTTGCTGAGGTGTACGAAATGAATGAAAGACTGAAAAACCGCTACGTAGTCATAACAGGAGCGTCAGGCGGAATTGGCGAAAAAATGGCGGTGCTTGTGGCTAAGAGCGGCGGACATCCCATTTTACTTGCGAGAAGATCGGACCGTTTGGCTGCTGCTGCTGAACACATTACAAAAAATTACCATGTTTCTTGTCTTTACTATCAGCTCGATGTCAGTGATCTGAATGCTGTTCAGCAGACATTTGACCAGATGATGAATGACATTCCGCAAATTGATGTTCTGGTTAATAATGCCGGATTCGGTATTTTCAACACTGTTCTGGATGCTACTCTTGAGGAAATGAAATCGATGTTTGAAGTGAACGTCTTCGGCTTAATCGCATGCACAAAAATGGTGCTTCCTTCCATGAAGAAGCGAAACGATGGCCACATCATCAATATCGCTTCACAGGCAGGAAAGCTTGCCACGCCTAAATCAAGCTTATATGCTGCTTCCAAGCATGCCGTGCTCGGGTTTACAAACAGCCTGCGGATGGAGCTTTTAGAAACGAATATTCATGTCACATCGGTTAATCCTGGCCCTATTAAAACAGACTTTTTCGAAATCGCCGACCAAAGCGGCAACTATGTAAAAAATGTGGAGCGTTTTATGCTGAATCCTGATAGGGTGTCAGAGAAGATTGTGGGCTCCATGCTCTCTGACAGGCGTGAAATTAACTTGCCCGGCTGGATGAATGCGGGCAGCAGCTTTTATCAGCTTATGCCCCGTTTGTTTGAAAAAGTGGCGGGGAAGGCGTTATCAAGGAAATAAAACAAAACCGGCCCATCGGCCGGTTTTGTGCTTTTACAGGGGAATTCGGGATAATAACATTGTGCTGTTCGCTTGCCGGCTGAATTTTTCTGCTTGCGGTATTCGGCTGACAAACGGCAGAAGCAAAAAAAAACGCTTTGGCTGATTAAAATCCGAAAAGGCTGAAAGATTTGCAAAAACGGCTGTGAAAATCCTCATTTCGGCTGTATGATACAAGCGGCTGGGTCAAACCTGCCCTTTTCTGTTGAGTTCTTATCTCCCTGCCATATCTGAATGGCCTGTTTCGCTTTTCTGACTATAGCTCCTGATTCGTCACATATCCATACACAACATCCTCAACTACTTCAAACCATTCCGTTTCTTCCTGCTGCTTTTTTTCTATTACTTTTGCCACAAGATCATGTGCTTCTTTTTCACTAAGTGATCCCTCTAGCTCATATTGCTGAAAGGATTGCTGAATCATTTTATAAATCCATTTTTCATCCATGTTCCACCTCTTCTTACACATGATTATAAGCGGGTTTTCAGCGGATGCCAAGCCGGTGTTTTAGGAGTATAGGATCTATAAAATTTTACGCATTGTCCAGCTCCGCCGCCCAACTCCTCGGCCAGAACGGATTCGTCAGCAAAGTTATCTGACTCCCGGAGTTAAACGGGCGATTCCGCTTTTCGCGGGAAAAACTACCATTGAAATCGAACGTATATTCGCTTACTATTAATCATACAATAGAAACGAACATATATTCTGTCATGAGGAGTAAGAACTATGATTGAGGATTACAGTCAATTTCCAAAACGAAAAATTCTGTGCATTGACATGAAAAGCTTTTATGCAAGCTGCGCAGCGGTCCTGTATGGACTCGATCCGCTGACATGCCATTTAGCTGTTGTCGGCGATACAGAGCGGCAGGGGAGTATTGTGCTTGCAGCTTCACCTTGTCTGAAAAAGGAATTTGGCATTAAAACCGGATCTCGTTTGTTCGAAATTCCAAAAGATCCCCGCATTCGCATTGTAAATGCAAAGATGGCCTCCTTTGTCCGGATCTCAACCGAGCTTACGCGTCTCTTCCACCGGTACGTTCCAAAGGATGCCATCCATACGTACAGTGTGGACGAGAGCTTTATTCAAGTCGATGGAGTCGAGGGGATATGGGGAGATGCCTGGACCATTGCAGACAAAATCAGAGATGATATGGAACGCGAATTTTCCCTCCCGTGTGCGATTGGCATCGGTCCTAATATGCTGCTCTCTAAAATCTGCCTTGATTTAGAGGCGAAGAAAAAAGGAATTGCGGAATGGACGTACGATGATGTGAAGGAAAAGCTCTGGAAGGTCGCGCCGCTCCGGGAAATGTGGGGCATCGGCAGCCAGGTTGAAAAAACACTGAACCGGATGGGAATCTTTAATGTGGGGCAGCTTGCGCGTCATCCGCTTGAGGTCCTGGAGAAAAAATTCGGCATTATGGGAAATCAGCTCTATTATCATGCCTGGGGCGTGGACCTGTCTGAAATTGGTGCACCGATTCTGCAGGGGCAGATCAGCTTCGGCAAAAGCCAGATTTTAATGCGGGACTATCCCGACCCGAAAGAAGTGAAGCATGTCATCCTTGAGATGTGCGAGGAAGTCGCAAGAAGAGCACGCAGCCACCGGAAAGCGGGCAGAACAGTCAGCCTTGGGATCGGCTACAGTCACGATGAACTTGGAGGCGGATTTCACCGCTCCCGGACGATGCGCCAGCCGACCAATATCACAATGGAGCTTTACGAAACATGCATCGCATTATTTGATCAATTTTATGCAAATAAAACCGTCCGGAAAATTTCAATTGCTCTGTCCAATATTGAAGATGATGCCGAAATGCAGCTGGATTTGTTTCAGCCTAACCGTGAAAAAGAACAGATCCTCGGTTATGTGATGGACTCCATTCGGGGAAAATACGGCTCAGATGCCCTGCTGCGCGCCGTTTCCTATACAACCGCCGGCACCGCGAGGCACCGCGCCAAGCTTGTCGGCGGACATAAAGCTTAACAAAAGGAGGGATCGTCATGATTCGGGACCGGGGCAATATCAAATGGACATCCATGATGCTGCCTGAGCATGTGAAAATTTTACGGGAGCTTGAGATCGAACAGGGATATGCAGCCAAGCCTGCGGTGGATGAGCAGCAGCTGGAGCATTTCAATGAATTGATCAGTCTTGCCATGGAAGAAAACCGTGAGCTTGCTTTTACGTACTATGAAAATCATGGTTTCCATGTGCAGGAAGGATATGTGCATTATGTAGATCCGATCCGCGGATGCATTCGGATCGTGAATGGAGAAGAAGCCCGCTTTGATCTGCCATTGAACAAAATAACAGATATCCGCGAGAAATAGACTGTCTTTTGAGACAGTCTTTTTTGGTTTTGCAATTTGACTAATGAAAATGGCAATTCAGCTATAAAAATCAGAAGTTTGGCTAATAAAAATCTCGAAACGGCTAATAAAATCAGGTTTTTCGCTATAAAACTTTTTCAACATAGTGAATTTATCAGCGGCCTTATTCAGCGCGCACAACTGACTGAAACGTCCCCTTGTGAGATCCATCACAAAACGGCATCCTCTTTGATAACCCGCAGCGGCAAAGGGAAAAGCTTTGTTTCGTTTGAAACACGCTGCCCTCTGCATCAACTAATTCCACATCACCGGTGACACGGAGCGATCCATTATCATTCACTTTAATTTGAACTTTATCCATCTTTTATAACCTCCTTTTTTCTATACACACAAGTATTCATTCGGGCATTCCAATGTGACAAAGCAAGCTCTCATCCCGCATTAACGGGCAGTAATATCCCCGACTCCATGTTTTATGGCTCTATAAAGTAATCAGTGGGGAAACCTGCCCGTAAAAGCCCGATTGGTTCAACTAATCATCAAAAAGGGCAAAATCATCCCTTTTTGATGAATTTTCACCTTATGCGTGTTTTGGAAACTTATGATAAAATGACCGTAAGCAAGCTGAAATGAGGAGACATAGATGATGGAAATAAAATGGACAGATCGAGCAATCAAAAAAATTTCAGGGAACGTACAGGAGAATTCAGGTAAGCACATCAAACTAAAATATGATACAGACGGCTGCGGCTGCGTTGTCAGCGGTGTTACGGCACTTTGGCTCATAGATGAAAAAGACAGTGATGATCTGGAAATCGAAACAAATGCATTTTCAGTTCTTGTTGAGAAATCTAAAATGGTTTTCTTAGATGAAAAAATGACCATCGATTTTAATGAAACAGCAAACACATACATGCTGACATGTCCTTCGCAAATCTTGAATCCCCGCATGAGCTTGACAGTAAAGTGAGGTGGAGAAAAAGATGAAGGATCGCTTAACGTCACTTAAAAATATTGCATTGAATAAAACATGGGTTTCCTTTTTAAACAGCAATCATCCTTACACACTGCTTCATTGGTCCATCGGCGGCGTATACGAGGATAAGAAAGATGTCTGGCTTCTGCAGGATGAAATGACCTTTGAGGCAAAAGAGTTCGCCACAATTGACGAAGCCATCGCCTATATGGGTGAAAACATGAAAGAAATAACAGATGTTCTTGGTTAAAACGAAATGCCCGGATTCAGGGCTTGAATCCGGGCATTTCTCTTATAGCTTGGCAGTATGCCGTTTTTTCTTCAATTCCTCAAAAAACTCATCAATGATGCGTTCATATTCTTCCCGGTTTTCGGTATAGGACATAGCATGCGCACCTTTTTCAGCAAAGTAAATCTTTTTGAAGCCAGGCTTTTTATCAAACAATTGCTGTGTCATTGCAGCTGGTATGTAATCGTCGTCCTTGCTGTGAATAAATAAAACAGGATGATGGATACGGTCAATTACAGCAATGGGGGAGACATCCTGCAGAGAATAGCCGTCGCGGAGTTTAAGAAAGCGTCTTGCGATCGGCATAACCAGGTAACCCGGAAGTTTAAAATCGGATTTTAAGCGGTACAGCAGCTGCTCCTGTAAATCAGAAAATGGGCAATCGGCAATATAATAATCAGCCCCGTCTTCAACCAGGCCTGCATAAAGCAGCGTGGTAACAGCTCCCATTGATTCTCCGTGAATGCCGAGATGCAGTTCATCGCCAACCCGATCTTTCAGCCAGTGCACAACAGACTGGAGATCAAATTTTTCATAATGCCCAAAGCTCGTCGTTTTACCGCCCGTTTCCCCGTGTCTGCGGTGATCATAGATCAGCACGTTCATACCCCTGTTTAAAAAGAGCTTCATGTACTTGATGGAATTATACCGGTTCATCGTGACCCCGTGGCAAATAATCACATACGAATAGGTTTTATGAGGGGCGATAAGCATGCCTTTAATGTCATAGCCGAATTTCGAAGGGATGGAAACTTCAATTTTGTTATAAGAATCAAATTCCTTCTCATCGTAATGTCCGTCCTTTTTTTCACGGTCAATAATTTCTTTATCCGTCTTCTTTTTCATGTACATCATCTGATTGGTAAAAAAGAATCCCACGATAAAAATGTAGGAGAGAACAATGCCTGCTCCGATCAGCCATTTTTTCATATGCATTTTCCTCTCAAAGGTTATGAAATTATTTTAGCATGAGAAAAGCCGGACGGGAAATAAGGATAGTCGCATTTCAGGCAAAAAAAACAAGCCAGGACGGCTTGCTGCATGATCACTGTTCAGAATTTTGACGCTTTGTCGGATGTACAGCCTTTTCCATTTCTTCAAACGCCATCGTTTTCTTTACGGTATCAGCATTTGGTTTTCCTTTTTGACTTTTAGAACTTTTTTCTTGTGACATGAGACCTCGCTCCTTTCTATAATCCTAACGTTTGGAAAAAGAAGAGAAATTATACGGCTAAAATGAAACATCCTGCTATCCAATACGTTTAAAGAGGAAGGAGCGTGAAAACATGAAAGCATTGGGAACTGGAATTGTAATTGCATGTATAGCGGGTATCATCAGTTTTGCTGCAAAGAATCTTCAATCGTTTTTCATCATGATGTCCGGGGGTGTCCTCATTTGCTTCGGGATCTGAGCCTGCTGACAAATGCATTTCTCAGCGGAGACCCAGCTGTTTTTATTAGGTTTGCCAAGCTGTGCTGCCGCCATTGTTTCCGCATTTCTTACTTAACCGCATTCTCCCGTTTGCTCAGCTGATACTGTTTGCTTTGAATCGCTCCTGCAAGATGGGGCTCAATCACTTCTACTGCTTTTAAAAGCTGATTCATCTCAATCCCAGTCTCAATGTTCATAGTCTCCAGCATATGAAGAACATCTTCAGTCGCTGCATTTCCAGTGGCGCCCGGTGCAAACGGACAGCCTCCAAGTCCGCCGGCAGAAGTGTCAAACCTGTCTACTCCAGCCTGCAAAGCAGCATAAATATTCGCAAGTGCCATGCCGCGCGTATCATGAAAATGAGCCGTCAGCAGCGTGTCAGGAAATTGAGCTTTCAAGCGGGAAAAAAGCTCATAAACCTCAAGAGGATTCGCCATTCCAATTGTATCAGCCACACTTAAATCATCCACTCCGGCATCAGCAAACTGCTGACAAATGTTCAGAACAGCATCAGGATGAATTTTTCCTTCATACGGACAGTAGAAAGCAGTGGAAACACATGCCCGAATAAAGTATCCTTCTGCTTTTAACTCGCGGATTTGAGGCAGAAGCTTTTCCATGCTTTCTTTCGTTGTTGAATTAATATTCTTTAAATTAAAGGACTCGCTTACACCCACGAAGAAGGCTATATCCAGGCACTTTGCCTCTATTGCCCGCGCCACGCCTTTTTTGTTCGGAGTCAGCACAAGATTCCGGCTCTCATCCGTGCAGTATTTAATAATATCTCCCGCATCCTTCAATTGGGGAACCCACTTTGGAGAAACAAACGATGTCAGCTCCATTTCCTTAAATCCTGCTTTTTTTAACTCCTTGATAAACTGAACCTTAATATCGGTCGGAATTTCATTTTTTTCATTTTGAAGCCCATCACGGGGGCCAACTTCAATTAATGTCACCTGTTCAGGAAGATTCAACTTGAAGCACCAGCCTTTCTAAAATGAGTGTGTCAGATAGATGCCTGCAGCCGATCGTTCGGCACAGCCTGAATGCATTTCCTGTTTGCGGGGCGTAACAGGGGATTCCGCAGCGAACGCCACCGCAATAACGAAAGTCTCGGAATAAAACGAGAAAGTCTCGGAATAAAACGAGAAAGTCTCGGGATAAAACGAGAAAGTCTCGGGAAAAACCGAAAAAGTCATGGAATAAATCGAGAAAGTCTCGGAATAAAACGAGAAAGTCTCGGGATAAAACGAGAAAGTCTCGGGAAAAACCGAAAAAGTCATGGAATAAATCGAGAAAGTCTTGGGATTAATTACAAAAGTGTCGAATTATCGACTTTCACTTCAATTGGCCTATTCCAGTTGATTCTTTTCTGTCGGATCCTTATCTGCCTGTCGGGGCTGAACAGTCGGTTCCGCTTTTCTGTGAAAGGGTTTACATATTTCTATATTAGTAGTTTACTAGCATTAGATGCAAATGAAATTTGAATCTTGAAAATTTTGAAGGAATTTATCTTTATTTAGCGAAACCAATCTATGAACCAATGAAAAAAGGGGATGAATGAGAAAATGAGCAACAATGAAGTGGTCATCGTAAGTGCAGTCCGTACGGCAATTGGAAGTTTTGGGGGATCGCTGAAGGGTGTATCTGCTCCTGAGCTTGGAGCTATCGTTATTAAGGACGCTCTCGAAAAAGCGGGATTAAAAGGGGAGCAGGTGGACGAGGTCATTATGGGGAATGTCCTTCAGGCAGGCCTTGGCCAAAATCCTGCACGACAGGCAGCTATTAAAGCAGGATTGCCGGAAAACATTCCTTCTATGACAATCAATAAAGTTTGCGGTTCAGGGCTGAAAACGGTTCACCTTGCTGCACAGGCTATACTGTCTGGAGATGCTGACATAATCGTAGCCGGCGGAATGGAAAATATGAGCCAGGCACCGTACATATTAAAAAATGCACGCGACGGATTTAAAATGGGTGATCAAAAGCTGATTGACACAATGGTTTCCGACGGGTTAACGTGTGCTTTCAACAATTATCATATGGGAGTAACCGCGGAAAATTTATGCGATAAATATGAGATTTCAAGAGAAGAGCAGGATGAATTTGCTGCCTGGAGCCAGAAAAAGGCAACAGATGCTATTCAGGCTGGAACGTTCAAAAATGAAATTACGCCAGTAGTTATCCCGCAGCGCAAAGGAGATGCCGTCACATTTGATACGGACGAGTTTCCGCGAGCGGGTTCAACAGCTGAAAAGCTTGGAGGATTGCGGGCTGCTTTCAAAAAAGACGGATCAGTAACAGCCGGCAATGCATCTGGAATAAATGATGGTGCAGCTGCCGTAGTTGTGATGAGCCGGAAAAAAGCGGAAGAGCTTGGCATTCAGCCGCTGGTTAAAATTACAGCCAACGGCAACGCTGGCGTAGATCCAAGCATTATGGGGATTGGACCGGTTGCAGCAGTGCAAAAAGCCTTTAAGAAGAGCGGACTCAGCATGAAGGATATTGATCTTGTTGAAGCAAATGAAGCTTTCGCAGCACAATCCATTGCGGTTGACCGCGAACTTCATTTTGATAAAGAAAAGCTGAATGTAAACGGAGGGGCAATTGCTCTTGGACATCCGATCGGAGCAAGCGGTACAAGAATCCTTGTTACACTCATTCACGAAATGAAACGCAGAGATGCAAAACGCGGCTTGGCGACACTTTGCATCGGCGGGGGACAAGGCGTAGCAACAATCATAGAAAATCTATAATTCCGGGGTGAAATAAATGAAAACGGTGAATACATCTTTTACAGACGCAGTGAAAGACATTAAAGACGGATCAACATTAATGGTTGGCGGGTTTGGCTTATGCGGAATTCCTGAGAATTTGATTCTTGCTTTAGTAGAAACTGGCGTAAAAGATTTAACGATCATCTCTAACAATTGCGGAGTAGATGACTGGGGTCTTGGCCTGCTTCTTAAAAATAAGCAAATCAAAAAAATGATCAGCTCATATGTTGGTGAAAACAAAGAATTTGAACGCCAGGTTCTTTCCGGCGAAATTGAAGTGGAACTTGTCCCGCAGGGAACGCTCGCTGAAAAAATCCGGGCAGGCGGTGCGGGTATCCCGGCTTTCTACACGCCTGCAGGTGTAGGCACACCAATTGCAGAAGGTAAAGAGACGCGCAGCTTCGGGGGAAAAGAGTATTTGCTGGAAGAAGCGCTAACGGCAGATTTCAGTCTTGTCCGTGCGTGGAAGGCAGATAAGATGGGCAATTTGCTATACAATAAAACAGCTCAAAACTTCAATCCGATGATTGCGGCAGCCGGAAAAGTAACGATTGCTGAAATTGAAGAACTTGTAGAAGCTGGAGAGATTGATCCAAGTGAGATTCACACTCCAGGCATATATGTACAATCATTGATACTCGGTGAACAGCAAAAACGCATTGAACGGTTAACGGTTCAAAAGATAGGATGACAGGAGGCAAAGCGATGATACAGGATAAAGTAGGAGTACGTGAAAAAATTGCAAGAAGAGCAGAACAGGAGATTGAAAGCGGTTTCTATGTCAACTTGGGAATCGGCATGCCGACACTTGTTGCCAATTATATCAGCGAAAACAAACAGGTTGTTCTTCAATCTGAAAATGGACTTCTTGGAATTGGACCCTATCCGAAAGAAGAAGATGTGGACCCTGACTTAATTAATGCCGGAAAAGAAACGGTAACGGCTATTCCGGGTTCTGCTTATTTTAACAGTGCTGAGTCATTCGCCATGATCCGCGGAGGACACGTCAATGTGGCTATTCTCGGGGGAATGGAAGTATCCGAAACAGGAGATCTCGCAAACTGGATGATTCCAGGCAAGATGATAAAAGGAATGGGAGGTGCCATGGATTTAGTTCATGGCGCAAAAAGAATCATTGTCATCATGGAGCATGTAAACAAAAAAGGCGAACCAAAAATTCTGAATGAGTGCACATTGCCTCTTACGGGGAAACAGGTTGTCCACCGCATTATTACAGATCAGGCTGTCATAGATGTGACAGAGCTTGGACTAAAGCTTGTTGAAGTGGCAAAAGGCTACACGATCGAAGATATCAAAAAATCTACAGAGCCTGCGCTGATTATCGGAGACGATGTAAAACTCGATGCTTATTAAAAGGGTCAAATCGCTTTCTATAAACCACCTTTCTTGTATATAATGAAAGGATACGGGAGTGATCATCATGGCTAAAAAACAAAAAAAACAGCAAAGACCTCAGCCTAAAAAAACTGACGATAGCCTAAACTTAAAGAATCATATTGAGTCTGACTTGTTCCAGAAGCTTTCAAACATGAAAAAAGGTTTGCTGGAAGAACAGGAGCAGAAGGCAGAGCTAGAACGCCTTCAAAAAATCAAAGAGAAAAAAGAAAAAGAAAAGAACAAAAGCTTTGAAGAGCTGCTGAATGACAGCAATATGAAGTGGTCTGATTATAAATGACTGGATGGTAGAGACTCCGCAAAATGGAGTCTTTTTTTGTGTGTGTTTTTGCTGTGACATTAATTACTTCTTGTTTAGAAACATTTTTAGAGGATCAACTACAGATTTTCCTGTTGCTGCTTCTTGGTTTATTCTTGACCGTTAATTTTTAATAAAGAAAATAGTTTTTCATCGTTTAAGAAATAATACGCTGTATAATCAGGCTTACCATTTGCAGAAAAAATTCGAAGGTGCAACCTTACCTTTTTATGGAATTTCTTTAGTGGTTTAGGCAGTACTAATGACTTATTATTATTTTGCAGGGATAAATTAGCCAAATATAAAGTGCCAAAAGAGATAGAATTGTTAAGTGAATTGCCAAAGAATAGCACAGGCAATATTTTACGAAGAGCATTACGTACGACCATAGAAAGCAAGGTAAATACTAACTAGAAATTCTAATTTAACATTCACAAAATTTAATTATAAAGGTAAAAAAAGTCATGTCACTTATCATAAGTGACATGACTTTTTTTCATGATTGATTAGCAATTCCGCCATTTTTAAGGCTTTATTAGTTTGTTTAAATTTAATGTAATAGTTAAACAATTCTTTTTTTGAACGCTGGATCAAATAGACAAAGCCAAATTGTTTAAACATTGGTAAAGCTTGATCACATAAGTATTGATGGTATTCTTTTTCTTTCTCTTCAATTAAAAAACTAAGTAGATTAAATAAGATAATAAAAAGTCTTTCATTTTTCTTTATAGCAGTTTCAAGTCCCTCTTTAACAAGATGTATTAGTTCCTCTCGAGTAAGTATGCCCCCATTTAATGAACTTCTAATATATCCGTCTAAAGATAGTAAATAAGGACTTGAATCATTATCTTTGAGACTCATTGACTCTTTATAGTACTTACACGCAAGCTCAAATTTATTTCGTCTGAAGTATTCAAAAGCTAAGTTGTGTAATACCCTTGCTTTTCGAACAGGTGAATGACAAAGTTCGCAGCTTTTGATCAGGTTTTGGAACCTTTGAATCGTCTCTTTAAATTCGCCATCATCTTTAACTTGGATCAGCATAAGCATTTCTGCATCAATCACTCTAAGATAGTTATTAATTTCTTTAAAAAATTGACGCGATTTATCTGCGTAATAATAAGCCATGACAGGTGATTCAATGGAATGGTATGCGGCTGCTAGATGGTAGGTATATTCTTTGTTATTGTAGTCGGATTCATCGATAGATTTTAGTGTATGGACTGCATGAAGATTTTCATGTTTTGCTAAATAGTAAATGCCTAATACGTGTTTTAATAAGTTGGCTTCGTAGGATGATAATTTATGTTCATTCTTTTGGATTCCATGGATGATATTAAAAGCATCATCGGGTAAATTATGCATCAGTAAGTACCTGACTCGAAGTAATTGATAAAGATTTATATACTCTGAGATTTGAATTAAATCTTCTTTTTCAAGTTCATCATTGATAAGATCCATTTCATCAAATAATTGCATGATAATAACATCCTGCCATTGATATAAGCGATCTTTAAGATTACGGAGTTTTGTTATTTCATATTTCATATTTATACCTAGACGTTCTGATAAAAGGGTGACAATTTCAGGGGCATATTCAGTGTGTAAACGCTCAATTTTACTAATATGAGTACCAGAACAAATACCTTTTCCTAATTGCTCTTGAGTTATTTTATTTTTTTCACGATAAAATTTTATGATTTTCCCCTCATACATAACGTATTTCTCCTTTGAAAAATATTCATATTTACGTATTTGTACCAAAATTCCCCCAAGTATAAAATGGATAATTTCATTAAAATTACCTATTTAATTGGTGCGATTTCTCTGATAACGCGTATTTCTACAAATATTAACAATGTATTTTAAATGGTTTTACTATTCTTCAATTAAAAACAGGTCCATTGATGAGACAATTCCCCCAATTTACCTTACATATAAGCTCAAGTACAATATGAATTAATAGAGTTTTCTAATTATTCTACTCTAATTTTACACTATCTTTCTATCGGGAGGAATGCGATGAAACAAGGAATATTGAACCAATTAGTTTCCATAAAATGTTATACTATAAGGAGAGTTGATGGATGAAATTTCGGAAGAAGAAAAAAATACTAAATGTTATGTTAACGGGTGTATTAGCATCTAGCATTCTCACATCTTTTTTAATGCCTCAACAAAAATCTTATGCGATTTCAAATTCTGCTGAATCGATCTTAAAAGGATTATCAGAAGAACAAAGACAGTCTATTAAACGTTTAACCCCACAAGAAGGCTTCATTATTGATCCGAAATTATTGTCACTTAAAGATAAAACCGCAAATATCATTGTTGAGTTCAAAACAGCTCCGAACGATATTACGCAGCAATCAAACTCAAAAGGCACATCAAAAAATAAAGCAGAAAAGATTAACGGAGAACAGGAATATTTCAAGCAGCGCTTAGAGGAGCTTTTCAATAAAAAGAAGGAATTGAACCCGAAGTTAAAAGAAAATTCACTTCACTATAAAATTAAACAAACTTACCAGAATGTATTTAACGGAATGGCTATGACGATTCCTGCAAATGAAATTAATACCTTGCTTGAGACTGGTGTAGTTAAAAGGATTTGGAAAGACAATGTCGTT
The DNA here is from genome assembly GCF_030127205.1 of Metabacillus hrfriensis. NCBI lineage: Bacteria > Bacillati > Bacillota > Bacilli > Caryophanales > Bacillaceae > Metabacillus > Metabacillus hrfriensis. The sequence goes on along the minus strand of NZ_CP126116.1, from coordinate 3,465,070 downwards.
AAATTACCGATAAATGAATCGACTGCTGCTCAAGAACAAGCAACTGCAAAAGTAATTCCGCCAGCGCTTCCTCATATTGGAGTTGATCGTTTACATAATGAGGGCTTAAAAGGACAAGGAATAAAAGTTGGGGTGCTTGATACAGGGATTGACTATAATCACCCTGATTTAAAAGATGTTTATAAAGGCGGATATGATTTTGTCGATAATGACTCTGATCCAATGGAAACAACTAGAGCGCAATGGCTTGCATCTGATCAACCTGAATCGATTAATGGTAGTTCATACTATACAGAACACGGAACTCATGTTGCTGGCACCATCGCATCCAACCCTAAAAACGATGTTGAATATGCCATGACAGGTGTAGCTCCGAATGTTGACTTGTATGCATATCGAGTATTAGGAGAATATGGATCAGGTTATGATTCATCGGTTATCGCAGGTATTGAAAGAGCTGTAGAAGATGGAATGGATGTGATAAATCTATCATTGGGTAATAGTAATAATCATTCCTTAGACGCAACATCTGTAGCAATCAACAACGCAGCATTAAAAGGGGTCATACCAGTTATAGCCGGAGGAAATGCAGGGCCAAGTCCTGGTACGTTAGGTTCACCAGGTGCTTCTCCACTGGCAATCACTGTTGGTGCAAGTGATGTTCCGACTGATATTCCAACCGTTAAAGCAAGTTTAGCAGATATTTCAGTTCAAAATACTTTAATGGGGCATGGTCTTGGTAAAGATTATCTAAAGTTAATTGATAAAGAGTATGATGTTGTTGAAGTAGGAATTGGCACAGAAGAGGATTATACGGACAAAGAAATTAATGGGAAAGTGGCATTAATCTCTCGCGGCACAATATCATTTGATGAAAAAATTCGACGTGCTCACGATAAAGGTGCTGCAGCTGTATTGATATTCAATAATGTTGATGGCGAAATTCCAATTTACCTAGGTGAAAATCATGGTTATATCCCAACATTTAAAATGTTACATGACGATGGAGTAAAACTTACAGAAAAATTAAAAGCAGATCCTGCAGCTAAACTTAAATTAACAGACTTACAGTCAAATATGACTGCAGGTGATGTGTTAGCTGATTTTAGCTCACGCGGTCCTGTCAGTAATAACTTTGATATTAAGCCTGATGTAGTAGCACCTGGAGTTTCTACATTCTCTACTGTTCCAGAATATATTAATAGTCCAGAAGATGGTGTCGATTACTCAAGCGGTTATGCGAGTTTAAGCGGAACATCCATGGCAACTCCACATGTTGCGGGGGTTGCAGCCTTATTATTACAATCACATCCAGATTATACAGTTGCAGATGTAAAGGCAGCATTAATGAATACTGCCGATCCTTTAAAAGGCCGTACGTACAATGTGAATGAAGTTGGAGCAGGACGTGTAGATGCATATGAGGCAGTCCACAATACAACGCTTTTTGAAGTGCAAAATAAGACGACTTCCTTAGATGAAAATGGATTAAAAATAGAAATCGATGACATTTCGGGATCTATACCTTTTGGCAGTATTGCACAATCAAGTGAGACGCAAAATAGAGCAACCTCGATTTCTATTAAGAATTTAAGCAGTGAACTAGAAACATATCATACAAGGGTAGAATTTTTAACAATCGATGGCGTCTCAAAGGAAGCTGGCAAGAATGGTGTGACGCTTCAATTACCATCGACGATTGAAGTGAATGGAAATGAGAATAAAAATATTAATGCAGAAATATCAATTCCAGCTAATGCAGAATTTGGTGTATATCAGGGATATATTTATATTGAAAATGAGTCGAAAACTGCAGAATATCAAATTCCTTTCCATGTTCGTTATGCTAAACCTGGATTCGAAAAGCTAAAATTTTATAAACATGCAATAACGAATGACCTTAGTAACTTTCATCCATACATCCAGCCGTTTACACCAGTCGATTTCAAGTTAAATAGTCATATGAAAACGATTGATGTAGTGGTTAGCGATCTAGATGGAAAACCAATTGGGTATTATGGCACGTTTAATTTAGAAAATGCGTCAGTTGATACGGATTACTTTATATTCTTCGGATTTTCAGGTGAGGTAAAACATTTTACAGGTGATCCGAATAAACCATTAGCACTTGAATATGAACCACTTAAAGAAGGTAAATACATTGTTTCTTATATCGGTACAGGAGTAGATGGTAAAACATATAAAATCGATAATGACATGGTGATCGATAATACAGCTCCAACACTGGAATTTGATAAGAAAACAGGAATAAAAGAACTTACAAGTTCAGATTTAACAACTGAAAGTTACGACGGACAAGATTATACAGCATATTGGGTGCATGGAAAATTGTATGATGATACGATTGACTATTTAAAAAGCAGAGGACATGACATCACTCAAGAAGAAAATACCGCCTACGCATATCAAGATTCTTTTTGGCCAACAGCTGAATTTTTCCCAAATGCAAATGGTGAATTTAAATTTGGTGTCCTGCCAGAAGAATATGCAAACGATCCAACAAATGTTGCTATCTATACTTATGATTACGCAACAGCAGGAAATCCGGTTTTTCCAGACTTTACTTTTATTAACAAAGGGGATAAATATTCTACAATAAAACCAAATGCAAAAAGTGTAAGTCTTGGATCAGAGTTTGTAAATACATTTACAGTTCAAAACGCGAAAGATTTAACAAGTGCTTCTGTCACAATCGATGTCCCTGATTTCTATAAAGTTGCAGGCGTTAAGCCATCAAAACAGCTGGAGGATCTTGCAAAGAAAAATAATTGGACTGTTCGCGTTGCAAAGCCGCAATTTACAGAAAACACTTGGTCTAACATTTCAACATTTGCTTTAGATATTTCAGACAAAAAGACAAAATTGCCAGTTTCAATTAATAATGATATTGATTTACTGGATATCACATTAAAAGTAGTCGATGACCATAATTATATGGTAGAAAGTGCATTCTATTATCAAGAATCTTCATATCAAACAAGCTCTGGCAGTAAGTATTCTTTACCAACATTTGCTGAAAAGTTTAAATTCATCTCTCAGCACTCATGGGCAGAAGGTTACTATCATGGTGAAGCAGTTAATCTAGACAACTATGATTTAGATTATTCGAAAATTGGGACAAAAGCTTATCTAGTAGATAAAAAAGGCAAACAGTACCGTGCAGATATTTCAGATAAAGGGTATATGACGTTTAAAGATATTCCTGCAACAAAAGATGATTATACGTTAATAGTAGATATTCCTGGTCATTTCCTATACAGTAAAAAACAAACTTTAAGCAGGACAATTGATGGAAAAGTCCAAGGCAATTTCTTTACTATCTATACGGATACGGCTGCTGCAGGAGACGTCAACGGAGATCATGTAATCGATATTTATGACGCAAAACTTGTTGCAAATAACGCTGGTAATACAGGGGATAAATTGAAAGAAGATCTGAACAAAGATGGAGTCGTTGACATTATTGACTTTAACTTTGTCGAAAAGAACTTCATGTCGATCAACCCATATTTCCCAACGTCCAATAAACCAGTTGAAAAAACTAAGGATTTAACATTAGAAGAATTGAAAATGAGATTTAATTAAGAAACAGAATGATTTTCGTTTTATGACCTGTATCCCATAAAAAAAGAGAAATGCTGCTGATAAATGGCCTTGGTATTGAACGAGGGCACTGAAAAAGTCCAATAATTTATAAATTAGGCAGTTGAAAGATCGTTCGAACTTTCAACTGCCTTTTACTTTATAATGTTTGCAGGTGATTTCCAAAATGATTTCAAACCAAGAATCTCTGAATCTTATTCCATTTATGGAAATTTACAATAGAATTAGATGAAAAAATTATGCCAGAAGCAGGATTAAATATATCCTTAAAGAATCAGAATGAAAGTAGTCTATAAATAATGAAATAAAATCTTTCAGTAACGATGAAAAGCAGGAAGGAGAAAAAAAGTGAAAAACAAAATCCAAAAAATCACAACTAACTTGTGGTTTGATTTAAAAGCTGAAGAGGCAGCAGTCTTTTACACTTCAGTCTTTAAAAATTCGAAGATAGAAAAAATCACTCGATATGGAAAAGAAAGACATCATATCAGCGGGATCTCAGAGGGAACAGTGATGACTGTGAAATTTCAGCTGGAAGGACAAGAATTCGTAGCTTTGAACGGCGGTCCACAATACAAATTCACAGAAGCAATCTCATTCATTGTCAATTGCGAAACACAAGAAGAAATCGATTATTATTGGGAAAAGCTCACAGAGGGCGGAGATGAAAAAGCCCAGGTTTGTGGCTGGCTTAAAGATAAGTACGGTGTATCGTGGCAGATCGTTCCAACCTGTCTTACCGAAATGATAAGCAGTTCTGATTCTGAAAAATCAGAAAGATTTCTAAAAGCAATGTTCCAAATGAAGAAAATGGATATTAAAACCTTAAAGCAGGCTTATGAAGGATAAAATTACGATAGATAAGCTGAGCAAAACCTTATAAAACGGAATTAGAATTTCTGCAATCAGATAAGAAAGTGTGACGTTAATTAGAGTATCACCGCTTCTCTGATGAGGCTTTCGCTATCTGCCAAAACCGTTATCAAGAATTTCAATGTTTCGTATGGCGGCTTTTCCTGCCTCTTTGGTATTATGTACTAATTGAATAAGATCCGGATGGGCTTTTTTCGCTCCTATTACTAATAAAGGTACACCAATAAAGTCTATTTTTAATCTTCGCGAAAAAAGTCCTCCAAGGGTCATCGCTAATGGAACTGTGGGTGAAGTGTTTGAAAAGATGATCTTTTCTTCCAGTTTTCCTTTTTCATTAAGTATTTCCAGCATACTTTGAATGGAGGGTACAATAAGCTTAGAAGAACCCCGCCCTAAGGAAAACACTTTATTTCCATCTGAGTCAATGCCATGAAAGAAAATCTTTCCCATATCTTTTGAAGTTAGTTTATTGAACATATCAACAGAAAGTATTTCATTTTTAGATGGTATTGTATTGCTTGCTAACTTCTCTAAATGGTAGGCTGCTGCAAGTGCAGAGGAATGTGTGCCGCCATAGCAATTATAAATATAAATCATGAAATCAATCCTTTCTTTTATCCCTTTTACATATCTTCTGCTTAAAAAGACAAAAAATGTAAATGCCGCAGAAAAAACTGCAGCGTGATGAAGCGGCTTTATTGGAGGCTGTTCCCTCTGCTTTTCTCCAACTAGCTGACAGACCTGGAGGCAATTTGGAGATCAGCAAAAATAAAAAGGATTCTCTCCGTATCCGGAAAGAATCCCTAAAAAAGCTTTAAATATTACGAACGATGCTGCTCATATTTATCAAACTTCGTCAAAGCCTGCAGCGCTATATATTCCTCCCCAGATAAAGGACGTGCATTTGCAGCACGGCAATTAGCCTGAACCTGTTCAATTTTGCTGGCACCCGGAATAATAGATCCGACTGCAGCCTGCTTCAGTGAGTATTGCACGGCAGTTTCTGTCAGAGTCAGATCCGTTTCTGCATCGATGGATGGAAGCAGCTGGCGGAGTTCGTCCTCACTGTAGGAAAGGTATCCTTTTTCAGATAGCTTGGATTCCCATTTATCTGTCAGCAGTCCTTTTGCTAAAGGACCTCTCCCAATCACGCTGACGTTGTGATCTTTAAGAAGAGAAAACCATTCCTCAGGCCTTCTGTCGAGCAGACTGTACTGCATCATGACTGAAACAATCGATGATTTTTCCAGGTACTGTTTAATGACATTTGGGCGGATCGATGATATTCCGTAATAGCGGATAACGCCTTCTTTTTTCAGATCTTCAAACGCTTCAATCGTTTCGTCAATGTTATCTTCAATCGTGCCGCCATGCAGCTGATACAAATCGATGTAATCTGTCTGCAATCGTTTAAGGCTGTGTTTCACAGCTTCTTTTATATAGGCTTTAGATGGGTCCCATGTCCAGCTGTCTTTGTTCTCGTTCCAGCGGTTGCCGGCCTTCGTTGCAAGGATCAGATCCTGTCTTCGTTTTTTTAGTGCATCTCCGACGAACTCTTCATTCAGTCCAAAATCATACAAATCTGCTGTATCAAAGTAGTTAATTCCTTCGTAAAGGGCTGCATCGATAACGGACTCTGCCTGTTCTTTATCTGCCCCAAGAGACATGCAGCCAAGTCCAAGTTCGCTGACAAATAAGTCTGATGTGCCTAACTGTCTTTTTTTCATCGTATCACTCCTGACTGTACGTCTTGCTTTGACATTAGTACAAGAGAGATGAAAATGCAATTGTGACGCTTACTTATCTTTTGTCCACTGCTCAACCGTTGCATATTTCCTGCTGTATTCCTTCAGTTTTTCACGTACTTCCCAAGCTTTGCCGACCAGCACGACGCCTTTTTCAAGAAGGTAGATCTTCATATGCGCTCGCCTCGTTTCTTCGTTAATTGATAAAGAGGTATAAAGTTTTTCTCATCTATGTCCAGTTCCATCGCCCAACTCCTCGGCCAGAACAAATCGTCAAAAAAGTCAAACCCGGACTTTACTGCCGGATTCTTATCTGTCTGGCCCCAAGCTAAACGGGCGATTCCGCTTTTCTTAATATGATAGAATGTATGTGAAAAGCAGAATTTGTAGAACGCGGAGGAATGAGTATGAATCATTTAAAAGAAACAACAAAATCATCTGAAAAATTATTTTCCGGTCGCATTATTGATTTGTACTTAGAAGAAGTAGAGCTTCCGAACGGAAAAACAAGCACAAGAGAAATTATCAAGCATCCGGGAGCGGTTGCTGTGATCGCCATTACTAAAGAAAACAAAATTGTCATGGTTCAGCAATACCGGAAAGCGATGGAGCGAGTCCTCGTTGAGATCCCTGCCGGCAAGCTTGAAAAAGGGGAACAGCCTGATGTCACGGCTAAACGGGAACTGGAAGAAGAAACAGGGTATACAACGGAGTCGCTTCAGCACTTACTTTCGTTTTATACATCACCAGGGTTTGCAGATGAGCTTGTGCATTTATATTTTACGGAAGAATTGGAGATTTTAACCGAAAAGGCAGAACTTGATGAGGATGAATTTGTAGATGTTCTGGAGGTGACACTTGAGGAAGCGCAGGAAATGATTGATAATCAGCGGATTTTCGATGCGAAAACAGCTTACGCTGTTCAGTATCTGCAGCTGAAACTGGCTCTTCAAAAATAAAATGAATACCTATTTTGCAGATTTACATATTCATATCGGACGGACACGTTCAGGCAAACCAGTTAAAATAACTGCTTCAAATAAGCTTACGCTTGAAAATATTTTGATTGAAGCAAGCGAGCATAAAGGAATGGACATAATCGGAATCATTGACTGCCACGTACCGGAGATTTTGGATACCCTGGATCAGGGTTTAAAAGAAGGAATATGGTCAGAACATGCCCAGGGCGGTATTCAATTTAAACAGACCACAATGATTCTCGGCTCCGAAATTGAAGTTTATGATAACTCGTGCAAAGGTCCATTGCATGTGCTTGTCTTTATGCCGGCTATTCATCAGATGAAGCAGTTTTCTGAATGGCTGTCGCTTAGGGTTAAAAATATTACATTAAGTACTCAAAGAATGTATGAAGATGCGAGAGTTCTTCAGAAAAAAGTAAACGAGCTTGGAGGCCTGTTTATTCCCGCTCATATCTTCACACCACACAAAAGCCTTTACGGCAGCGGGGTATCCTCTAGGCTTGATCAAGTATTAGATCCGGACTTGATTGATGCGGTTGAGCTTGGTTTAAGCTCTGACACGGGTATGGCCTCTCAGGTTTCTGAACTGAATCCGTATCCTTTTTTAACAAACTCTGACGCACACTCACTTGCTAAAATTGGGAGGGAGTATCAGAAGCTTCAATTAGAGGAACCTTCTTTCGAAGAGCTGAAAAAGGCTCTGAAACAAATAGGAAACCGGACAATTCTTTCAAATCATGGATTAAATCCGCTATTAGGCAAGTATTATGGCACAACCTGCGAGAAATGCGGCATCCAAAAAGAGGCAGTGAACACGTTATGCCAAAGCTGCGGCAGCAAGAGAACGACTAAAGGGGTCAGCACCCGCTTGAAGGAGCTGGCAGACAACAACACTGAGAAACCAGAACGTCCTCCATATGTGCACCAGGTGCCTTTGCAGTTTATTCCCGGAATCGGCCCCAAGACTCTTGGGAAATTAAAAATGGCCTTTGGTACCGAGATGGTTATCTTAAATGAGATCTCAAGACCGGACCTATTAAAGGTTCTGCCGCCTAAAACAGCAGATTATATAATAGCTGCCAGGGAAGGAAAGCTTAGTGCTGTCCCTGGAGGCGGCGGAGTTTACGGGAAAATTGCCCCTAACTAATAAAGGCACTTCAATGTGAAGTGCCTTCAGCAAATATAAGTTTGAAAGGTATTAGAACATGATAAAAACGTATTTGATTTCACTTGCGGTCTCACAAAGTATTTTTTTTCTGCTGCTGCCGCTATGGCTGAGCTTAACTGCTTATTTACACCCGATTGTCATTGCTGTTGTATGGTTCTGTGTCACGGCGCTAGCGGCATTACTTCTTTTTTTATGGAAGAAGCAGGTGATGGTTGTCCCGCAAAAACTGTTTCATGCTTGTCTTATCCTATATACGGTTGGTCTGCTGATCTTGCTGTTTATTAGACCGGATTCGGGAGGGAACAGCTATAATCTCGTGCCGTTTTACACGATCAGCTATTATTTTTCAGGACAGGTTTCACCGATTATTGCCGTCTATAATCTTGCTGCTAACATCGGTTTATTTATCCCATATGGCATTTTCCTTAAGAGCAGAGCAGCTTCAATGAGAAAAACATTTGCCTATTCTGTGTTTGTGATCGCAGCAGTGGAAATCGCACAATTTGCAGCAAACAGGGGCAGCCTTGATATGGATGATCTCATTTTAAATGTTTTTGGTATATTTGCAGGATATGCTTTCTTTCCAATTTTCAGCAAAGCTGTTTATGTGAAAGAAAATTAAAAAATCTTTGAAAAGACGCATGTATTACGCAATGACATGCCGTCTGCTGAAACATCATCCTGCCTTAGAACTCCTTCTAATATAAATCCCAACTTCTCTGGTATGCGGCGGCTTCTTATATTCTCAGGATCACATCTGATTTCCACACGTTTAGCGCCGAATTCTTTTACTGCAAACATCGTCAGAGCTTCAACTGCTTCCGTCATATAGCCTTTTCCAGCATATTTCGTTGAAATCCAATACCCAATCTCTACCTTAGGTACATCCCAGTCCATCCGGTGAAAACCGGTGCTTCCAATAAAGTGGCCTTTCTTACGATCAAAAATGAGCAGCCTCAGATCCTCGCGCAAAATGAACTTCGCGCACGATTGTCTGATATTTGCTTCCGTCTCTTCGAGTGTCGGAGGCTTTTGAGCAAAAGGCATCCACGGTTTAAGCTCATTCATAGATTCATTGATGGCGGCATTGACTTCTTTTCCATCGCCTGGACGGGGAGCCCGGATGCAGAGTCTTTCTGTCGTAATTTCAGTCGGAAAATCAATTAATAAAGGATTTTTCAAGACAAAACCGCCTTTCTGATTTTTTAGTATTATATAACACTTGGAAAAAAATGCAATGATAGAATGGCATAGTTTCTTCCTTTTTTCATACAATCTAGTAAGAGAACGCTAGGAGGAAGGTATATGCGCAAACATCCATTAAAAGCAATGATTTTTCAGCATATAAAAGAACGCTCATCGCTTTATGTATTTGTATTTGTATTGTTTTTGATGGGGGTTATTTTCGGTGCGGTCATTGTCAACAGCATGAATTTTACTCAAAAAGAAGATTTGTATTTTTATTTAAGCAGGTTTTTCGGACAAGTATCTGAAGGGAAAGTGGCAAGCTCGGTTGAAATGCTTCAGCAGAGTTTCTTTCATAACCTGAAATATCTTGGTCTGATGTGGGTGCTTGGCATCTCAATTATCGGGTTGCCGGTTATTCTGATTATGTTATTCTTAAAAGGAATGGTCGTAGGATTTACGGTAGGTTTTTTAGTGAATCAAATGGGATGGCAAGGCTTTTTGCTTTCATTTGTATCGGTTTTGCCTCAAAATATAATCTTAATACCGGCATTTATTATCATGGGTACGGTTGCCATCTCTTTCTCATTGAAAATTGTCAAGCAGCTGCTGATGAAGAAAACAAATTTGACAGAATCGCCTTTCGCACTTTTTACGAAATACGCGGCTGTTTTTATGTTCATTTCGGCACTGACGATTATCGCCTCAACTCTTGAGGCTTATGCGTCGCCGATTCTCATGAAAAACATAATTGAACTTGTTTCAAAATAGAATAGTTTTTACTTAATAATGATTTCATTTATTAGATTGTAATTATTTTCGTTGGACACATCCCTTTCTTTTGATATAATGAATGAGGAACGTGGCGAGGGAGGAATGTGTGTTATGGAAAGCAGAATTGAGCGTATAAAGAAGCAGTTGCATTCATCCAGCTATAAGCTGACTCCTCAGCGTGAAGCTACCGTCAGGGTTTTGCTTGAACGCGAAGAAGATCACTTGAGTGCTGAAGATGTTTACCTCCTCGTTAAGGAAAAGGCGCCAGAGATTGGTTTAGCAACTGTTTATCGGACGTTGGAGCTACTTACAGAACTTAAAATTGTCGATAAAATAAATTTTGGAGATGGCGTATCACGCTATGACTTAAGAAAAGAAGGCGCAGCACATTTTCACCATCATCTTGTGTGCATCGAATGCGGTTCAGTCGCTGAAATTGAAGATGACCTCTTAGAAGATGTTGAGCAGATTGTAGAACGCGACTTCAATTTTAAAATTAAAGATCATCGTCTGACGTTTCATGGCATTTGCTACCGCTGTCAGGAAAAAGAACAGAAAGAAGATGAACAATAAACCTTTCCAGTTAAACAGGAGAGGTTTTTTTTGTTTTTACTAGTATAAAGTTTGTCCTTTTTGGCATATGTTTTAGGTAAGATGAAAGACCGGCCAAAGGAGGACTGCCGCAATGAGAGCAGCGAGAACACTATTTGACATGTTAAAAGTATTTATTCTGTTTACTGGATTTACGATTCTTTTCTATTATGCTATCATTTGGATTAACTTAGAGTATGAAGAAATTCACCGATATGATCAGCCTGAGGGTGCGGCCCTGAAAGTCACGAAAATGGTGGCTGACGAAGAAGAGCACTGGCTGAATCGACTGTTTTTCTTCTATTTAAACGGGGAGTAGAGGAAATTGAAAGATCAAATTCAGGATTTCATGCATTACCTGGTTGTGGAAAGAGGACTTTCCCATAACACAATCATATCGTATGAACGCGATTTAAAGAGCTATCATCAATTTCTTACTGCACAGCAGCAAATCACTTCATTTCAAGATGTGACCAGACTATCAATTATTCATTTTTTAAAATCATTGAAGGAAGCGGGAAAATCAAGCAAGACGATTGCACGCCATACCGCATCCATCCGCAATTTTCACCAATTTCTTCTAAGAGAAAAAGCAGTCGATCATGATCCTACTGTACATATAGAATCTCCTCAAGTTGAACGGACACTGCCGAAAGTATTATCACTCACTGAAGTTGAAAAACTGCTTGAAACTCCTAAATTGATCTCGCCATTCGGCTATCGGGATAAAGCCATGCTTGAGCTTCTTTATGCAACAGGCATCCGGGTGAGTGAAATGATTAATCTTGATTTGAGCGATGTTCATTTAACAATGGGATTTATCCGCTGTTTCGGAAAAGGGAACAAGGAGCGCATCGTTCCAATTGGCAGAACAGCAGCAGAGGCATTAGAATCCTATATCGAAAAGGGCAGACCGAAATTAGCTTCAAAGAAAAAACAAACGGAAGCTTTGTTTTTAAATCATCATGGAAACCGCATGACCAGACAGGGTTATTGGAAGAATCTCAAAAAAATTGCTCTTGAGGCAGGAATCAGTAAAGAGCTTACCCCTCATACGCTTCGTCATTCTTTTGCAACCCATCTGCTTGAAAATGGGGCAGACCTAAGAGCAGTTCAGGAAATGCTTGGGCATGCCGATATCTCTACAACGCAAATCTATACTCATGTCTCAAAAACTAGATTAAAAGATGTATATAAACAATATCATCCGAGAGCTTAAAGTCATACGCAGGAAATGCGGTGGCTTTTTTTATTAGGTTTGAAGAAGTACCGCAGGAGCTTCAAAACGAGTCATGTAGCACCATGACCTGAACGAATATTGTGTAATCCAGCTAAATGTTTTAAAAAATCCTGTAAAAGGAAAACAGAACTATAGAAGAATATCAAGTTATCTATTGTCAGAAGGCATGAAAACGGTTTATACTTTAGATGTCAGACTTCTGACCATTAAAAAGCGGATAATCATTCCTGAACAATTGGGAATGTTATACAAAGAGTGATCTCTGAACGATTAAAGGAGGATTTACATGTCTGATTATACATATAAAAGAATATTTCTGATTGTCATGGATTCAGTGGGAATCGGCGAAGCGCCAGATGCAGCGGATTTTGGAGACACTGGTTCAAACACGCTTGGCCACATTGCAGAACATATGAACGGCCTGCAAATGCCTCACATGGCAAAGCTTGGCTTAAGCAATATAGAAGAAATACAGGGCATACCTGTCCAGGAAAAACCAAAAGCTTTCTATACGAAAATGAAAGAAGCTTCTAACGGCAAAGATACGATGACAGGCCATTGGGAAATCATGGGCCTTCATATTGAAACACCATTTAAAGTATTCCCGGATGGCTTCCCGGATGAATTAATCCAGGCACTGGAAGAAAAAACGGGCAGAAAAATCATCGGGAACAAACCTGCTTCAGGAACTGAAATTTTAGATGAACTGGGCGAAGAGCACATGAAAACAGGAGCTCTCATTGTTTATACGTCTGCTGATTCCGTTTTGCAAATTGCAGCTCATGAAGAGATAGTTCCAATTGAAGAGCAGTTGAAGATCTGTGAAATGGCCCGTGAAATGACGCTTGATGAGAAGTATATGGTGGGACGTGTGATTGCACGTCCGTTTGTAGGCAACCCGGGTAACTTCCAAAGAACCCCAAACCGTCATGATTATGCCCTAAAGCCGTTTGAGAGAACGGTAATGAATGAGCTGAAGGACGGAGGTCTGGATGTTATTGCGATTGGTAAAATTTCTGATATTTATGACGGAGAAGGAATTACAGATGCAATTCGCACGAAATCGAACATGGATGGCATGGACAAGATTGCTGAAACAGCAGACCGCGACTTCACTGGTCTAAGCTTTGTAAACCTTGTAGACTTTGACGCCCTGTTCGGCCACAGACGCGATCCGGAAGGCTACGGCCTTGCTCTTCAAGAATATGATGCACGTCTTCCTGAACTGCTCTCTAAATTAAAAGAGGATGATCTATTAATTATTACAGCTGACCACGGCAATGACCCTGTTCATCACGGAACAGACCACACGCGTGAATACGTTCCATTGCTTGCATACAGTCCGAGATTCGAAAGCGGTTCTGAGCTTCCGGTCCGTGAAACGTTTGCAGATATTGGGGCTGCCATTGCTGACAACTTTAAAGTAAACATGCCAAAGCACGGAAAAAGTTTCTTGCAGGAATTGAAGAATTAAGGGGGAGCGCTAAATGAATATCCAAGAAATTAAGCAATCTGCACAATTTATGAAAGAAAAAGTAAAAGACTTGCCTGAGATCGGGTTAATTTTAGGATCGGGCCTTGGAGTCCTTGCTGATGAAATTGAAAATCCGGTGAAAATTCCTTACGAAGAAATTCCGAACTTCCCTGTTTCAACTGTAGAAGGTCATGCGGGACAGCTTGTATTCGGCACATTAAAAGGTGCTAATGTTGTTGCTATGCAGGGACGTTTCCACTTTTACGAAGGGTACGACATGAAAAAAGTGACGTTCCCGGTCCGTGTGCTGAAGGAAATGGGTGTAAAAACAATTATCGTCACAAATGCTGCGGGCGGTGTGAATGAATCGTTTGAACCGGGTGATTTAATGATTATTTCCGATCATATAAATAATATGGGGACTAGCCCATTAATCGGACCGAATGATTCTGATCTAGGCGTCCGTTTCCCTGATATGTCGCAGGCTTACAGCAGAGAGCTCAGAGCCCTTGCTAAAAATGCAGCTTCAGAGCTTGGCATTAAAGTTCAGGAAGGTGTATATGTAGGAAACACAGGGCCTGCATATGAAACACCTGCAGAGGTGCGTCTTGCACGCGTGCTTGGAGGAGATGCAGTCGGTATGTCTACAGTGCCTGAAGTAATCGTAGCCAATCATGCAGGGATGAAAGTGCTTGGAATTTCATGCATCTCAAATATGGCTGCCGGTATTTTAGATCAGCCATTATCACATGATGAAGTGATGGAAACGACTGAAAAAGTAAAAGCTAATTTCTTGAATCTGGTTAAGAATATTGTTGCAGACATACACGAATCAAACGGACAAAGGGTGGGTAACTAATGAGAATCGTTGACTTAATTGAAAAAAAGCGTGACGGCAAGGAACTGACGAATGAAGAAATAAGCTTTATTATTAAAGGCTATACAAATGGCGATATTCCGGATTATCAAATGAGTGCATTAACAATGGCGATCTATTTTAAAGGAATGACGAAGCAGGAGCGCGCTCAATTAACAATGGAAATGGTTCATTCAGGTGATACGATTGATCTAAGCAAGATCGAAGGCATTAAAGTAGATAAGCACAGCACAGGCGGCGTAGGCGATACAACCACTCTTGTGCTTGGACCTCTAGTTGCTGCAGTCGGCGTTCCGGTTGCCAAGATGTCCGGCCGCGGCCTTGGCCATACTGGGGGCACAATCGATAAGCTTGAAGCTGTTCCGGGCTTCCATGTTGAAATTGAAAATGATGAGTTCATCAAATTGGTCAACCAGAATAAAATTGCTGTCATTGGTCAAAGCGGAAACCTGACTCCAGCAGATAAAAAGCTTTATGCTTTGCGTGATGTAACTGCAACTGTTGACAGCATTCCCCTGATTGCAAGCTCGATCATGAGCAAAAAAATCGCTGCAGGTGCAGATGCCATCGTTCTTGATGTGAAAACAGGAGCAGGAGCATTTATGAAAGATCTTGAGGATGCAAGAGATCTTGCCCGTGCGATGGTTGAAATCGGAAATGCGGTCGGCCGCAAAACAATGGCTGTTATCTCAGACATGAGTCAGCCGCTCGGTTATGCAATCGGCAATGCATTAGAAATTAAAGAAGCGATTGATACATTAAAAGGCGAAGGACCTGAAGACCTTCATGAGCTTTGCCTAACGCTTGGAAGCTACATGGTTTTCCTGGCTGAAAAAGCATCTTCACTTGAGGAAGCAAGAGCAATGCTTGAGGAAGTGATTCAAAACGGAAAAGCACTTGAAACGCTGAAGATTTTCTTAGAAGCTCAAGGCGGAGACGGTTCAGTTGTAGATGATCCAAGCAAGATGCCGCAGGCAAGCTACAAAATTGAGCTTGAAGCAAAAGAAGACGGATACGTTTCTGAAATTGTGGCAGATTCCGTTGGAGTTGCAGCAATGTGGCTTGGTGCAGGACGAGCAACGAAAGAATCAGAAATTGATCTTGCTGTCGGCCTAATGCTGAATAAAAAAATCGGCGATGCTGTTAAAAAGGGCGACTCGCTTGTGACGATTTACAGTAATCAAAAAGATGTAGAACAAGTAAAAGCAAAGCTTTATGAAAGCATTAAAGTAACTGCTGACTCAGTAAAAGCGCCGCCGCTTGTTCATGATACAATTAAAGAGTAATCACACATGAAAAGCCGGGAGAAAATCCCGGCTTTTTGCATGCAATTTTTTCTTGTCCGCAAGTATATTTTTTCTTCAATTGGAAAAAATGGGGTGTATAAGAATGGAGGGTTTGGAGATGAAACGTCTACTATCTACCGTAGCGCTAAGCACCATGATATTAACTATTGCATCACCGGCATTTGCAGAAGAAGGTTCAGTAAAGCTTGCAGATCAAGCAAGATCAGCTGTGCTGATTGAACGTGACACCGGAAACATTCTATATGATAAAAACAGTGATGAGAAACTTCCTCCAGCAAGTATGACTAAAATTATGACGATGCTGCTGATCATGGAAGAAATTGATAAAGGCCAGCTGAAAATGGATGAAAAAGTCCGTACGAGCGAACATGCTGCTTCTATGGGCGGGTCACAAATCTTTCTTGAGCCTGGAGAGGAAATGACCGTTCATGAAATGCTGAAAGGGATTGCGATTGCCTCAGGCAACGATGCATCAGTAGCCATGGCTGAGAGAATTTCAGGGTCTGAAGATGCATTTGTTGAAAAAATGAACAAACGGGCAAAAGAGCTTGGACTGAAAAATACAGCCTTTCAAAATCCAACAGGTCTTCCTGAAAAAGATCATTACAGTACAGCACATGATATGGCCGTCATGGCAAAAGAGCTATTAAAATTTGAAGGCATTACAAAATACACAGGTCAATATGAAGA
The DNA here is from genome assembly GCF_030127205.1 of Metabacillus hrfriensis. NCBI lineage: Bacteria > Bacillati > Bacillota > Bacilli > Caryophanales > Bacillaceae > Metabacillus > Metabacillus hrfriensis. The sequence goes on along the minus strand of NZ_CP126116.1, from coordinate 3,448,542 downwards.
TTATTTGCGTCAGGATACATCCAAGAAATTCTGGCTGGTCAACACGAATCGCCTTGTGAAATTTTATAAAGGCGTAGATGGCGTAAAAACAGGGTTTACGAATGAAGCGAAATATTGTTTAACTGCTACAGCCAAAAAAGGCAACATGCGTGTGATTGCTGTCATCATGGGTGCCCCAACACCAAAGGACCGCAATGCGCAGGTTACTAAAATGCTTGATTACGCATTCAGCCAATATCAAACGCATCCTTTATTTAAACGCAATGAAGTTGTGGCTAAGATGAAAATCAGCAAAGGGAACAGTAAAAATCTGAACCTTGTGACTTCAGAGCCTATTTCTGTTTTGACGAAAAAAGGCGGAAGTGTCAAAGATGTTACTCAGGAAGTCGTGATGAAGCAGAACTTGCAGGCCCCTCTTAAAAAAGGGGATGAACTTGGAAAACTGATTTTGAAAAAAGACAATAAAATTGTTGTGGAAAGCCCGCTTGTTGCTGAGAGCGACATTGAACAGGCCCGCTGGTGGACTCTCTTTAAACGAGTGCTTGGTGATTTCTCGAAATCAGGCTGATGACTTAAGAACTCACCTATAAGAAACATCAGGAAGTCTAGCTGATGTTGGCGAATCCGCACTAGTTTTGTCATAGGGCAGGAAAAGCACATCAAAACCTCGAAACAGACATTATCCAGAAATTGAAGGAGGAGTATGGATGAGTCTAGCAGTAGAGCTTGATGTAAAGCAATCTGTCCTGTGCATACGACTGATCGGTGAATTGGATCATCACACGGCGGAGGAATTACGGCAGAAAGTGACAGAAATTCTTGCATCAGAAGACATTCAGCATATCGTTTTGAATTTAGAGCAATTATCCTTTATGGACAGCTCTGGTTTAGGCGTGATTCTTGGAAGATATAAGCAAGTGAAGCAATTTGGCGGTGAAATGGTTGTATGTGCGATTTCACCTTCAGTAAAAAGACTGTTTGATATGTCTGGACTGTTTAAAATCATTCGACTGGAGCCATCGGAGGAAAAAGCGCTTATTACATTGGGGGTGGCTTCATGAGAAATGAAATGAACCTTCAATTTTCAGCGCTCAGCCAAAATGAATCCTTTGCCCGGGTTACCGTTGCAGCATTTATTGCTCAGCTTGATCCTACACTTGATGAGTTAACTGAAATCAAGACAGTTGTCTCAGAAGCCGTGACAAATGCCATTATTCATGGCTATGACAATGATCCAAGCGGAATTGTTTACATTTCGGTAACACTCGAGGACAGTGTCGTCAGGTTGTCTATCAGAGATGAGGGCATGGGAATTCCTGATGTAGAGGAAGCAAGACAGCCTCTATATACGACAAAACCGGAACTTGAACGATCAGGCATGGGTTTTACCATCATGGAGAATTTCATGGATGAAGTGCAGATTGAATCATCAAAATCACGGGGTACAGCAGTAAAACTTACTAAACACTTATCGAAAAGCAAAGCTTTAGTAAATTAAGGAGACTTGCTATGGATGTGGAGGTAAAGAACGATATCTCAAAAACACAGTTAAAGGACCATGAAGTGAAAGAATTGATTAAGCGCAGCCAGCAGGGCGATCAATCAGCCAGAGATACCATTGTTGAGAAAAATATGCGTCTTGTGTGGTCAGTTGTTCAGAGATTTTTAAATCGGGGCTATGAAGCTGATGATCTGTTTCAAATAGGCTGCATCGGTCTTTTGAAATCGGTTGATAAATTTGATTTATCGTACGATGTTAAATTTTCAACCTACGCTGTACCGATGATAATTGGTGAAATTCAACGCTTTATCAGAGATGACGGCACAGTTAAAGTGAGCCGTTCCCTTAAAGAACTGGGAAATAAAATCAGAAGAGCTAAAGATGATCTATCAAAATCATTAGGCAAGGTGCCGACTGTTTCTGAAATCGCAGCCTACCTTGAAATCACATCTGAAGAAGTCGTTCTTGCACAAGAAGCGGTACGCGCACCTTCCTCCATCCATGAAACCGTTTATGAAAACGACGGTGATCCCATCACACTCCTTGATCAAATAGCTGATTCAGGAGAGACCAAGTGGTTTGATAAAATCGTCCTTAAGGATGCAATCAAAGAACTCGATGAACGTGAAAAGCTGATCGTTTACTTAAGGTATTACAAGGACCAGACGCAATCAGAAGTTGCTGAGCGGCTTGGCATATCGCAGGTACAAGTATCGAGGCTAGAGAAGAAAATTCTGCAGCAGATGAAAGACCGCATGGATCAATAGTTGGAAAAGACATATCCGATAGGGATGTGTCTTTTTTGTTTTTCAGAAAATAAACAGGGAATAACCGGGCATACTTTTTTTGAGCTTTGAAGGCGAGTGAAATGACCGGATTAGAATTCATCTGGGTGAAGGAAACTATACGATACTTATTAGAAAGAGACCATTTTAGAAGGGTTTTTAGAAGAATTTCATTTTATAAAGGCAACTTCAGTGTAGGATGCCTTTTAGTGAGGCCATTAATTCGGTGAGTTAGCTGCCGGGGTCAATAGTTAGAAGGCAAATCCAGGTAAACAACAAATAAGCAATAGCGTTAGGAATACAGCTTTGGTAATTAATGGACCATTCGTGCTTTCTGCATGATATAAATTCTTCCAATGCATACTACATATACAATCCTATTTTCAGGAAGTGAAATGTGATGGAAAAAACGGTGTACATCAGACTGCGTCATCGCGTACAAGTCTATCCGGACGATTGTATAACCGTCTCTATGATTGCCCAAATTGTTGCGGAAGAACAGCTGCGCGACATGATTGGAGAGCTTGAGGTCCACCAAGTTCAGCCGAGCGATAAAAACATTGTCGTGATTGATGTCATGCGTGTGCTGTCTGCAGTACATAAAACAGATCCTGATATAGATGTTCAGGCGGTTGGGCCAGCACAGACGATTGTTGAGATTGTATATCAGAAGAAAACGTATTCGCCTGTTCTATTTGCACTCGTATGGCTCCTCCTCTTTGTGGGAGCAGCTCTTGCGATTATGAATTTTCACGAAGATGTCAGCATGCAGCTTGTACACAAGCGTCTTTATACCATTATTACAGGTGAGACATCCGAACATCCCCTTCTCCTGCAAATTCCTTACTCCATTGGCCTCGGTTTAGGGATGATTCTTTTCTTCAATCATCTTTTCAAGAAGAGAATTAATGAAGAGCCCAGTCCTCTTGAAGTGGAAATGTTCAACTACCAGCTTGATATGGATATGTACGTATCTATGAAAGAAAATAAAGAGAGCACGAAGAAAATTGATGACAATTAATGTCTTAATCACCATTTTCATCGGGCTCTCAGGAGGTCTTGCTGTCGGCTCAGGATTTGTAGCTTTTTTAACTGTCCTAGGCATTATACCCAGGTTAACGCAGCTTACAAAAACAGTCGATTTAATTCAGGCTTATGAATGGGCCATCGTAGCCGGTGCCATTACAGGCGGATGGGTAAGCCTCAGGGATTCCAAGCTTTACTTATCAGAGCTGTTTCTCGTTCCGATTGGATTAATCAATGGAATATTTATCGGAATGCTTGCTGCCGCGCTGACAGAAGTTTTAAATGTCTTTCCTATTCTGGCCAAACGGATTGGGATTGCTGATAAGATCGTTATTTTATTGATGGCCATTGTTTTTGGCAAAGTAGCCGGATCGTTATTTCACTGGCTTTATTTTATTGACCAATAATACCCGAGAGGTGAAAAAAATGAGTACATCAAACCTGAAAGATGATTACAAGAATAAAATTAAACCCTATCAGCCTAAACCGCCTTATCTTCTAAATTGTATAAAGGCTTTCATCGTTGGAGGTCTTATCTGCATCTTAGGTCAAGCCATTCAGAATATGTATATGCACTTTTTCGACTTTACTGAAAAAACGGCGGGGAACCCGACTGTAGCTACTTTAATTCTTATATCAGCTCTGCTGACGGGATTTGGTATTTATGATCGAATCGGCCAATTTGCTGGTGCGGGATCTGCTGTTCCTGTAACGGGATTTGCAAACTCCATGACAAGTGCTGCGCTTGAGCACCGAAGTGAGGGTCTGGTTCTCGGGGTGGCAACGAACATGTTTAAGCTTGCAGGCTCAGTTATTGTATTTGGGGTTGTTGCTGCATATGTTGTCGGGATAATCAGGTATGTATACGGATTAGCATTTTAAAAGAGGAGGTGCTGAACAATGAGATTGACTGGAAAACAGACATGGCAATTTGAGAATGAAATATACGTTCAGTCCAGCGGGACTGCTGTCGGCCCAAAGGAAGCAGACGGACCTTTTGGTAAATTATATGACAAAACCTATGATAATCTCCATTGCAATGAAGATAACTGGGAACTTGCTGAGCGGCGTTTAATGGAAGATGCCATCGAGCATGCTTTGAAAAAAGGAAATTATACGAAAGAAGATATTGATTTATTCCTTGCAGGAGACCTATTAAATCAAAACGTGACAGCAAATTATACAGCCAGACAAAATAAGATCCCTTTCCTTTGTATGTTCGGTGCCTGTTCAACATCAATGGAAACACTGGCTGTAAGCTCAGCGCTTGTAGATGGTGGGTTTGCCAATCGTGTTATGGCAGCAACGAGCAGTCATAATGCAACAGCTGAAAGGCAATTTCGCTATCCTACAGAATATGGCGGTCAAAAACCGGATACAGCACAGTCAACGATTTCAGGCTCAGGGGCAGTCATCGTAAGCCGTGATCCAAGTGACATTATGATTACTTCAGCAACGATAGGAAGAGTGGCGGATCTTGGCATTACGGATCCATTTGATATGGGTTCCGCGATGGCACCTGCAGCAGCCGATACGATTGCCCAGCATTTTAAAGATTTAAACACAAAGCCTGAAGACTACGATTTGATTGTGACAGGGGACTTAGCTTCTGTAGGAAGCCCGATTCTAAAGGAGCTCCTGAAAGAAGAAGGATATGATGTTTCTGCAAATCATAATGACTGTGGACTGATGATTTATCGGCCGGATCAAAACGTTTTTGCCGGAGGAAGCGGCTGCGGGTGTTCTGCTGTGGTCACCTACAGCCATATTTTCAAAGAATTGAAAAGCGGAAATCTTAATCGTGTGATGGTTGTTGCAACAGGTGCGCTGCTTAGTCCGACCATGATTCAGCAAAAAGAATCGATTCCGACAATTGCTCATGGCGTCGTGTTTGAACGTGTGAACAGGGGTGTGAACGGATAATGGAATATCTAATTGCGTTTGTAGTAGGCGGGGCCATATGCGTTATTGGCCAATTGCTGCTCGATGTGGCTAAATTAACACCTGCACATGTAATGAGTTCATTTGTTGTTGCAGGTGCGATTCTTGACGGATTCGGCATTTATGATAATTTTATTAAATTTGCAGGAGCTGGGGCAACAGTGCCCATTACAAGCTTTGGTCATTCATTGCTGCATGGTGCTATGCAACAGGCCGATGAACACGGAATTATTGGAATTGGAATCGGAATTTTTGAATTAACTTCAGCGGGTATTTCTTCAGCAATCGTCTTTGCTTTTTTTGTAGCAGTTATTTTTAAGCCGAAAGGATAAGATCATCCTATGACAGAAACGAGAAGGGTCATAATGGTTACAGATGGGGATGTTTATGCAGCCAAAGCGATTGCCTATGCTGCAAAGCAGGTTGGCGGAAGGTGCATTTCCCAATCAAAAGGAAATCCGACTTTTTTGACAGGACCTGAGATTGTGAAGTTAATTATGAAAACACCTTATGATCCCGTTTTTGTCATGTTCGATGATTGCGGCTTATTAGAAGAGGGACCTGGTGAAAAAGCGCTTTTATATGTGGCAAAGCATCCGCAAATCGAGGTGCTTGGAGTCATTGCGGTTGCCGCTAAGACACATGGCTCAGAGTGGACGAATATTGATGTTTCTATCGATAGAGACGGCCTTATATCCGAATATGGGGTAGATAAGAGCGGCATCCGTGAATACGAAGTTGGAAAAATGACAGGAGATACAGTTTATTGTCTTGATACACTTGATGTTCCTATTATTGTAGGGATTGGCGATATTGGCAAAATGGCCCGTAAAGACAGTGTGGATCATGGATCACCGATAACAATGAAGGCGGTAGAACTGATTCTTGAAAGGAGCGGCATGGCAGATGAGCGAAAACGTGAAACAAAAGACATCAATCTCTCCTAAGCTCGTTGTTAATGAGAATTATTTTAAAAACCATGTAGGTTTAAATCAGAGTTTTGACTTGGGTGTCCGTAAAATTACTGTGATGGGCATTGGGGTAAATCTGTATTATGTAAATGGTCTTTGCGATACATCCTTCATCATTCAGCTTTTAAAAGAATTAATTGAGATAAATGATTTTGAATATGAGAAGATGAAAGTCAACGAAATCATCGAAAACCGCTTAGTCAATCAGCAGGTTCAAAGGATTAAAACGATTGATGAAGCCGTTGATCAAGTGCTGTCAGGCCTTGTCGTCTTTATGATTGAAGGGTGCGATTACGGGCTGGTTGTTGATGTAAGGAGCTATCCCGGCAGAAACCCTGAGGAACCAGATACCGAAAAAGTTGTCCGCGGATCCAGAGACGGATTTGTAGAAAATATCATTGTAAATACAGCGCTGATTCGAAGAAGAATCAGAGATGAACGCTTAAGGTATTCGATGATGAAGGTCGGTGAGCGTTCAAAAACAGATATCTGTCTTTGCTACATAGAAGATGTTGCAGATCCGAATCTGATCGAGGTTGTTAAAAAAGAGCTCGAAACGATTAAAATTGACGGTCTGACCATGGCCGACAAAACGGTGGAAGAATTTTTGGTTAAACAGGGATATAATCCATTTCCGCTTGTCAGATACACAGAGCGGGCAGATGTAGCGGCCAATCATTTATTAGAAGGGCATGTTTTAATAATTGTGGATACGTCGCCTAGTGTCATTATTACACCGACAACCTACTTCCACCACGTTCAGCATGCAGAAGAGTACCGTCAGGCGCCGGCTGTCGGAACTTTTTTAAGGTGGGTTCGTTTCCTTGGGATCCTTGGCTCTATCTTTATCGTTCCGCTGTGGTTTATGTATGTGCTCCAGCCTTCGCTGCTGCCTGAGAACATTGCATATATCGGCCCGAATGAGCAAAAAAATATTCCGATTGTCGTACAGATATTCATGGCTGATCTCGGGATCGAATTTTTAAGGATGGCAGCCATTCATACGCCAACCGCCCTGTCTGTTGCAATGGGATTAATTGCAGCAGCATTGATTGGACAAATTGCAATTGATGTAGGACTCTTTGTACCGGAAGTTATTCTTTATGTGGCCATTGCTGCGATTGGCACGTTTGCTACTCCAAGCTATGAGCTCAGCATCGCCAATAAGATGGTGCGGCTTGTTCTGCTGCTGTCAGTTGCTTTATTCAAGGCAGAAGGATTAGTCATTGGCGCAACTGTCATCTTTTTATTTCTGACACACATCCGGTCTCTGAATACGCCGTACCTATGGCCGTTCCTTCCATTTAATCCAAAAGCATTTTGGCAGATACTCATTCGCACGTCAGTTCCGGGAGCGAAAATCAGGCCGAGTATAGTCCATCCTCAAAATGTAAGAAAACAGCCTAAGTAAGATTGAAAGTGCATGGCATTTATGATATTGTAAGTTTAATTTACCTCAAGGAAACGAACAAATGGACAGTTGTTAAAAGCTATGGTTCAGCGACTGTCTTTTTGTCCTTTTTACCGGAGAAGAAAGAGGGAATGTTAAATTGTTCTTACATGGAACCAGTAAAGTTAACGAGCGGAATCACCTTGAAATTGGCGGAGTCGATGCGGCCGAACTGGCATCGAAATATGGAACACCCCTTTACATCTATGATGTTGCGCTTATTCGCGACCGTGCGAGAAGCTTTAAGAATACATTTGAAAAGCTAGGAGTGAAGGCGCAGGTTGCATATGCAAGCAAAGCCTTCTCATCCGTTGCTATGTTTCAGCTGGTTGAAGAAGAGGGCTTATCACTGGATGTTGTTTCAGGAGGAGAGCTTTATACAGCTGTCACAGCAGGTTTCCCAACCGAAAGAATTCACTTTCATGGCAATAATAAGAGCAAAGAAGAATTAGAAATGGCGATCAAGCTAAAAATCGGCTGTATTGTTGTTGATAATTTTCACGAAATTGAGCTGCTGAAAGAACTTGCTGCACAAGAAAACACAGCTGTGCCGATTCTTCTCAGGGTTACTCCTGGAGTGGAAGCGCACACTCATGACTATATAACAACAGGTCAAGAGGATTCGAAATTCGGTTTTGATCTGCAAAACGGACAAGTAGAACGTGCGATGGAAAATGTCCTTTCATCATCTGCATTTAACATGCTCGGCTACCATTGCCACATTGGATCGCAGATTTTCGATGCCACCGGTTTCGTCCTTGCTGCTGAAAAAATCTTCACGAAAGTCGGTTATTGGAGGGAGACCTTCCAATATGAACCGAAAGTTGTGAATTTAGGCGGAGGATTCGGCATCCGCTACACTGAAGAGGATGAACCGCTGCCGGCTACTTATTATGTTGAAAAAATCGTTAAAAGTATAAAAGGCCATGTGGCTGAAAGCGGCATTCAGATGCCGGAAATCTGGATTGAACCGGGGCGTTCACTTGTAGGCGATGCGGGAACAACTATTTATTCCATAGGCTCTGAGAAAGAAGTTCCAAATATCCGCAAGTATGTTTCTGTTGATGGCGGAATGAGCGACAATATCCGCCCTGCTCTTTATCAGGCAAAATATGAAGCGGCCCTTGCAAACCGCATGAATGATAAAAATGATGAGTCTGTTTCAATTGCAGGAAAATGCTGTGAAAGCGGAGATATGCTGATTTGGGACCTTCCGCTTCCAAAGGCAAATCCTGAAGATCTGCTTGCTGTATTCTGTACAGGAGCTTACGGTTATTCCATGTCGAACAATTACAATCGTATTCCGCGTCCTCCAGTTGTGTTTGCGGAAAATGGAGAGGAACAGCTTGTAATTAAAAGAGAAACGTATCAGGATTTAGTTGCTCTGGATCTGCCATTAAAATCAAAAGTGCCACAAAGCTAATATGTAAAAAAAAAAGACGAGCTCGCCGGCTCGTCTTTTTTTTTATGCATTATCTTTATTGCTGAAAATGGAAATGATCGCATCCCAGAGGGCGATGAAGAATTCCTTCAGCTGATCAAGGAAGTTTTGTCCTTCCTCTGAATCTATAAAGTTTGAAATCTTGTCCTTTGCTTTATCAAGCTGCTGCCCCACTTGATCCCAGTCAACGTTCACATCTTTCATTTTGTTAAATAATGCAACGAGGCTGTTAATTTCTTCTTCTGATAGAGTGATGCCAAGGTCGCTTGCCGCTTTTTCAATTAACTCGCGGAATTCCGCATCTGTTTTCGGTACGCCGTTATTTGCGATTTCTTCTTTAATTTTCGCCATCAGCGCACTTGCGTTTTCTTCGCCGACTTTATCCCCAAGCTCTGCTGTTTTGACAAGCTCTTCGTTTGCCACCTGTTTTACTTCTTCTGGAATGGTTTCCTCAGAAGTAACTTCGTACGCCTTTAATAGTCCGGTAAGCGCCGCAGTTCCGGATACTTCAAAAGGAGCTGTAACCTGGATAGTTGCATCTTTTACGCCAGCTGTCATAAGGGCATTCAAGTACATTTCATCTGTTACCCAATTAATGTTTTTTGTATTTACTTCAAGACCAGATCCGCTTTTTTCGATCGTAATAGCTGATGATGAAATAGCCTTCGTTCCAATCTGGGCTTTAGGAATGTAGTTGCCTAAATATTTATGTTCTTCTTCATTCGTAACTTCAATAACCTGTGAATTGTCATCAGCGCCCATCTCAGCAAGCATAGACTGCTTCTGCGCTTCTGTTAAGTTCTTTCCGAGTGTGATAATTTTATCTCCGGCAGCTGCATCAGCAAGCCCGATAGTCGGGAAAGCAAATAATGCAAACGCCATTATAGAAACCAATATCTTTTTCAAAAAAAGTCCTCCTTAGTTCATGACAGCAACCTTCATTATAGTATTTTTTTCTGATTGGCGACAGAATTTTTTCACTGATGTACCTTCTTGCTGCGGCGGCAGACGATCTCCTTGGCTTTCTTGAACGTATTATAGTAGAATGAATAACGTTCAGTCTATTAGACGAAAAAAAGAAGCAGGAGGTTTCATACATATGAAAAAAGGTCAAATTACAATGGAAAATGGCGATCAATTAGTGATCGAATTTTATCCTGAGGCAGCGCCAAAAACAGTTGAAAACTTTGAGAAGCTTGCAAACGAAGGATTTTACAACGGAGTAAACTTCCACCGTGTTATTCCAGGTTTTGTTGCACAGGGCGGAGATCCTACGGGCACAGGTGCAGGCGGCCCTGGCTATTCTATTAAATGTGAAACAGCAGGAAACCCTCACAAGCATGTAGCAGGAGCATTATCAATGGCTCATGCTGGTAAAGACACAGGCGGCAGCCAGTTCTTCATCGTACACGAGCCGCAGCCGCATTTAAATGGCGTTCACACTGTTTTCGGCCAAGTGATTGAAGGCATGGACAACATTTATAAAATCAAGCAAGGCGATGTCATGAAAGAAGTTAAAGTCTGGGAAGAATAAGCATGATTTTAAAGCTGTCCTTTAGGGGGCAGCTTTTTGATTGTTTTGAACAGATTTCAGGCATATGCAGAATATTTTTGTCTGATATAAGATTAGGTGAAGGAGTGATTAATTGAAGTTGAAGAGTCGCTCCGAACCGCTGGAACTAATGAATCTACAGATGTTTAAATCCAAGAACTCCTTTATCCAGCTCGTCTGAACACCCAATCGTTTTTGGTACCTGGAATAGCGTTTTTCCTGAATAGAGTGCCCTAATTGGGTACCTGATAACACCAGGATACCTATCTCCCGATCTAATTCAATCACAGCACCAGCACATCATTTCCCATCTGAAAACTCAGAGATTAAAAGATTGCATTCTTGGTCTAATCCCGATAAGATAGTAGCAAGGAAAACTTCATAATTCATTGAAATCCTTCGGGGCAGGGTGAAATTCCCAACCGGCGGTGATAAAGCAGAAGCTTTTAAGTCCGTGACCCGACTTGCATGAACTGCAAGCGGTGGATCTAGTGAAAATCTAGAGCCGACAGTATAGTCTGGATGGGAGAAGGAACACAATGTGAACGTATGGGTATTATTTTTCTGAAAAAACAGATGAATAGTACTCTTGTTTGACATGCATATGTGACTGAAATCCCTTACAAAGCCCCAGGTATTTATTACCTTGGGCTTTTTATTTTTACTTTAAAGGGAGGCAGTACATTGGAAGATCAGGATTATATGAAAGTGGCACTTCAGCTAGCAGAACAGGGTTCAGGACAAACAAGTCCGAATCCGCTTGTGGGTGCTGTAGTGGTGAAGAACGGTCAAATGATTGGAATGGGCGCACATTTAAAAGCTGGTGAACCTCATGCAGAAGTTCATGCCATCAGGATGGCAGGAGCTGAAGCTGAGGATTCAACCGTCTATGTTACGCTCGAGCCTTGCAGTCATCATGGAAAAACACCTCCATGCGCTGATCTTCTCATTTCTTCAAAGGTGAAAAGAGTGGTTATTGCAGCGGAAGACCCGAATCCGCTTGTTGCAGGAAGAGGGATTAAGAAGCTTCTAGCTGCTGGAATCGAAGTGGTTTCAGGAGTTTTAAATAGCGAAGCAGAAGCGCTGAATAAGGTCTTCTTTCATTTCATTCAAACAAAACGTCCTTTTGTAACATTAAAATGGGCGGGCAGTCTAGACGGGAAAACGGCGACTGTCACAGGTGAAAGCAAATGGATCACAGGTGAAGAGGCAAGACTTGATGTTCACAAATACCGGGAGCTGCATGATGCAATTCTTGCTGGCGTCGAAACGGTAATAAAAGATGATCCATCCCTGACTTGCCGACTTGAAAACCCGAAAAAGCAGCCTGTCAGAATTGTTTTGGATACGCATCTTAGAACACCTGAAACTGCAGCTGTAGTCAATGATGGTCTATCGGAAACCTGGATCATCACTGGCAGCGGAGTTTCACCTGAAAAAATAGCATCTTTTCAGAAGAAAAAAGCCGTTATCATTCAAATGAATACGCCGGCTATTGAAATAGACAATTTGCTCCTCCTGCTTGGAGAAAAAAACATCACATCGCTGTTCGTAGAAGGCGGCGCTGCCGTTCATGGAAGTTTTATAAAAAGCGGGTTATTTAATGAAGTGGTGAGCTATGCTGCCCCCATGCTCATCGGCGGAAAAGATGCCCCTCCCGCAGTTGGCGGCGCAGGATTCAGAGGAATAAATGAGGCGATTCGTTTAAAAATAAAACAAACTGAGATTCTCGGTGATGATCTCAAAATAGTCTGTGTTAAAAAAGAGGGGTGAAATGGAATGTTTACCGGAATCATTGAAGAAATCGGCACAATCGCGAATATGCAGGGAACAGAAGAAGCAATTGAGATGACGGTTCATGCTGAGAAAATTACGGAAGATGTGAATCTTGGAGACAGTATTTCCGTAAATGGCGTTTGTTTAACAGTTACTGCTTTTACGTCTAAATCGTTCACTGTGGATGTGATGCCTGAAACAGTAAAAGCAACTTCCCTGAATTTTCTTAAGCCTGGTTCATCCGTCAACCTGGAGAGGGCGATGTCCGCCAATGGACGCTTTGGAGGCCATTTTGTAACAGGTCACGTCGACGGCACTGGAACCATCATCCGCAAAAAGCCTTCAGCCAATGCGGTCTACTATGAGATCAAGGTCAGTAAAGAAATGACATCATCCCTGGTAATGAAGGGATCTATAGCGATTGACGGCATCAGCTTAACCATTTTTGGTTTAGAGGATGAAAAAGTAACAGTCTCGATTATTCCCCACACATTGTCGGAAACAGTTCTCGGAGGCAAAAAGGCTGGGGATACCGTAAATATCGAATGCGATATGCTCGGGAAATATGTCAAAAAGTTTGTGATGCAGTCAAATCCGGCATCTTCATCTTTAACAACGGACTTTCTAAAAGAAAATGGTTTTTATTAGAATGGGGGATCACCATGACATTTCATTCCATTAAAGAAGCGTTAGACGATTTAAAGCTTGGAAAAACAGTCATCGTAGTAGATGATGAAGACCGCGAAAATGAAGGTGATTTTATTGCGCTGGCAGATTATGCAACGCCAGAGGTTATTAACTTCATGATTAAGCATGGCAGAGGTCTGGTTTGTGTTCCTCTGACAGAAGAATATGCTGAGAAATTTAATTTTCATCCTATGGTAAATGACAATACAGATCCGCATGGCACTGCTTTTACGATCAGCATTGATTACAAAACAACCAAAACAGGAATCAGTGCTGCTGAAAGATCAGAAACCATTAAAGCCATTTTAAAAGAAGATGCAGTGCCGCTGGATTTTAAAAGACCTGGCCATATTTTCCCTCTTATTGCAAAAGAGGGCGGAGTTTTAAGAAGATCAGGGCATACAGAGGCAGCTGTCGATCTGGCTAAACTCTGCGGAGCAAGCCCTGTCGGCGTCATTTGTGAAATTATTAAAGAAGACGGCGAAATGGCACGGGTTCCTGATTTAATTGAAATTGCAAAAGAGCTTGACTTAAAAATGATTACAATCAAGGACTTGATTCATTACCGCAATATGTCAGATGCTCTCGTGAAAAGAGAAGCGGATATAAAACTCCCTACTGAATTCGGCATGTTCAGAGCAGTCGGATATTCAAATATATTGGACGGGAAAGAGCATATTGCCCTTGTGAAAGGTGAAATTTCAGAGGATCAGCCGACGCTTGTCCGTGTTCACTCTGAATGTCTGACTGGAGATGTATTTGGATCGAACCGGTGCGACTGCGGACCGCAGCTGCATGCAGCGCTGTCTCAAATCGAGGAAGCGGGAAGCGGCATCCTCTTATATATGAGACAAGAAGGCAGAGGAATCGGCCTGCTGAATAAAATGAAGGCCTATGCTTTGCAGGAAGAAGGATATGATACAGTTGAAGCCAATCACAAGCTTGGATTTGCAGATGATTTAAGAGAGTATGGAATTGGTGCTCAAATCTTAAGAGATCTTGGTGTTTCAGAAATGAAGCTGTTGACAAACAATCCGAGAAAAATAGCAGGACTTGAAGGATACGGTCTTACTGTAGTGGACCGCGTGCCTATTCAAATGCCTTCCAAGAAGGAAAATGAAGGCTATATGAAAACAAAGCAAGGAAAACTTGGACACTTACTAAACTTATAATCGGAGGAACTATACATGAAAACATATGAGGGTAATTTAGTCGGATCAGGATTAAAAGTAGCGATCATCGTAGGAAGATTCAATGAGTTTATTACAAGCAAGCTATTAAGCGGAGCAGTTGACGCTCTAAAACGCCATGGAGTAGAAGATGAGAATGTTGAGCTTGCATGGGTGCCTGGAGCATTTGAGATTCCGCTGGTTGCCAAAAAAATGGCATCTTCAAATAAATATGATGCAGTCATTACTCTGGGAACTGTCATTAGAGGTTCTACAACCCACTATGATTATGTCTGCAATGAAGCTGCTAAAGGAGTTTCTCAAGCTTCAATGAGCACAGGAGTACCGGTTATCTTCGGAGTTTTGACAACCGAATCAATTGAACAGGCTATTGAAAGAGCGGGAACTAAAGCTGGGAATAAAGGCTATGAAGCAGCGGTTGCAGCGATTGAAATGGCGAATTTAATGCGTACAATGGATTAATTTTAGGCAAAAGTGTTTAAAATGCGGGAAAAACTGTTTATAATGTTCTGAGGAGTGATTCTTCATGAATCATGATCAAAAGGATAAGGGAAGAAATCAGGAAAGAATTTTATTTTACATCATGATAGGCGCAAGTTTATTGTTTTTGCTTTCTCTAATCGGAAGGTTATTTCGTTAATGAGGGGTTCATATGTTAATTCGCTATAAAAAAAGCTTTGAAAAAATTGCAATGGGTCTTCTGTCTTTTATGCCAAATGAAAAAGATTTAAAACATTTGCAGCAGACGATGAAACAATATGAAACAGATGAGAAATGGCAGCTGTTTCTATGGAAAGATGAAGATATCATTGGAACTATCGGAGTAGTATTCGAGGATGATGATCTCGTGAAGATGCAGCATGTAAGTGTGAACCCTTCTCATCGTCATCAGGGAATCGGCAAGAAAATGGTGACGGCATTAAAAGAACAGTACAAGGCAAAAACAGTTATCCCAGACGAACATACGAAAGCATTTTTTGAAAAATGCAAGGAACTGGATTGCGATTAAAAACAGATGAAGCTTATGCTTCATCTGTTTTTTGCTGTTTGCGGATCAGGCTGTTCTTTCGTTCCGCAATCACATCGCTCCGGTCCCGCAGCGAATGCTTATGAATAAGAAAATCATTTGATAAGTCGCTTGGATGTCCCCATTGCAGCTGATGGTTTTCGCAGTATTCAATGCATGTTTTAAGAAGATCGCTGTCTTCCAGCGGCAGATTGATACTTTTGTATGGCCGTTTATTTTCGATGTCTTTGCTTCTTTTTCTTAATAGTTCAGTTGTTTTCTCAGGATTTAATCCAAGGGAGAGCAGTGCGTCTTTTTCTTCCTCCAATATGGCGAGGGCATTTGATATCATTCTGTGAGCGCCCTTCCAGTTGCTTCTTCTGTAATGATAAAGGCCCACCGCTATTTGGATAAGACCAACCCAGTGTATCTTTCTCTGCCCTGGGGGATCTTCTTTCCAATATTCTTCAAGCACTTCATGGCATTCAAAATAATCACGGTCTCCATGAAAATGAACAAGGTACTCAATATATGGCTTCGGATACAAAAAATCACCTTCTATTTAAACTTATGTAAATTTCAGTGTAGCATAAAAGAAATGACTTGCCCTTTATGAAATACAAAAAGTGCTCACTAAGAGCACCTTTTGAATGAAAACTAGTAAAACCAAGCAGCTCCGACAATAATCAGCAAAATAAATAATACAACGATTAATGCAAAGCCTGAACCGTAACCAAAACCTTTATCTCCCATTTGCATGTTCCTCCTTAAGCATCTTGCATTTACATAGGTATCATATGTGGGTGGTCTTGTGTTTGTTTGGGCGTTTATCACAATTCTGGACTTTTTTTGAATCAGCGGACTTTCACCGCCTGAAAATAAGTATTGGAGATTGGAACCCGAATGTTCTATACTATAGGGTAGCCGAAATGAATGGTACAGAATGAAGTGGTGGGATGATGTTGCAGTACAAAGTGAAAATTGACGCATTTGAAGGGCCGCTCGATCTTCTTTTGCATTTAATTAATACGCTCGAGATTGATATATACGATATTCCGGTAGCTGAAATTACAGAGCAGTATATGCTTTATATACATACGATGAAAGACTTGCAGCTTGATGTTGCCTCTGAATATTTAGTGATGGCAGCGACTTTGCTCTCCATTAAAAGCGGAATGCTCCTCCCAAAGCACGAGGAAGAACTGGTGGAAGATGAATTTGGATTTGAACCCGAGGAAGATCCGCGGGATGAACTGATGAGAAGGCTGATTGAATACAGGAAGTATAAAGAGGCAGCGGATGATTTGAGACATATGGAGGAAGAACGTTCTCAGGTCTATACAAAACCGCCGAGCGATTTGAGTGAATTTGCCGGTGAACCTGTATTTGATAAAGAATCTATGAATGTAACGATCTACGATATGCTTGGGGCATTTCAAAAGATGATGCGGAGAAAAAAGCTGCAGAAACCATTGCAGACTAGAATTGCAAGACAGGAAATACCGATTGAAAAGAGAATGGATGAAATTCTTCTCGAATTTAAGCGGAATCCAGGGCGCCGAAAATTCACTGAGCTTTTCCCGTCAAATCAAAAGGATCACCTCGTTGTCACATTTCTTGCCATCTTGGAATTGATGAAAAAAAACAGCATCATGATTGAACAAGAAGAAAATTTTTCAGAAATTTATATTCTGGGGAGGTTATAAACCTTGGAAAAATGGAAATCCATCATTGAAGCACTTCTATTTGCTGCAGGCGATGAAGGACTGTCAATGAAACAGCTGACATCCGTTCTTGAGACAGAAGAGGGAACGATTATTGAAGTCATACAGGAACTTCAGAATGATTATAAGAAAAAACAGCGCGGCATCGAACTGATTGAAGTAGCGGGAGTCTTTCAGTTAACAACGAAAAAAAAGCATGCCGATTATTTAAAAAAACTGGTTGAGACACCGAATCACACAGCTTTATCTCAGGCTGCTCTTGAAATTCTGGCGATTGTAGCATACCGCCAGCCAATTACAAGAGCTGAAATAGAAGAGATTCGCGGTGTGAAATCTGAGCGCCCGCTGCAAACACTGGCTTCTAAAGTTCTTGTGAAAGAAGTGGGCCGGGCTGAAGGTACTGGCAGAGCAATTTTATATGGAACGACGAAGGAGTTTCTTGAATACTTCGGATTAAAAACGATAAAAGAACTCCCTCCTCTCCCTGAAAAAGACGATGATGATTCCTTTAATGAAGAGGCCGATCTCTTTTTTGAGAATTTCAATCAAACTTTTGAAGAAATCAAATAATTTACACAAATGCACCATCACCTATGATAAAATAGAGGAGAACGGGACAAAGGAATAACTTTGTTCCTTTTTTTGAATGAAAAACGCATAGGGGTGCAATTAGGTGATTATAAAAAACTGCAGAGGGTATGAATTAGAAAAAGAGATGCCGAATACATCCGAAGATTTTTTTAACCGCTCTGAAGTCACAATTGTGTCAAAAAAGGCTGAAAAAACGTTTTATGTGTTGTATGTGCGGTATTTCGAAGACGTATTCAGAGAGCGAAATGCATTTCTCTTTGAAGGGACCGGCCTGTGCATCAAAGACGTAATGGCGCTGATATGCATCATTCAAAACGAAGCACTTCTAGAGCGCAAAAGGCTCTATATAAACACAGAAGAAGAATTCCTTATGTATCTGCAGGGAATTGACCTTCGTGCGGCAATTGAATGGATACCGGATATCAACCGGAATCAAACACTGAAGTTGTCTGAAGTTGTTCAAAAGCTAAAAACACCCATACATAAAGAATAGCTTAAGAATTTGAAAGGATGTGTTTTAATGGGAAATATGATCGTAAAAGCACAAACAGAACAAGTTGAAGTATTTTTAGGAAACGTCGTCAAGCAGCTGAATACGTTTTTAAATCAATCCACAATTTCATCATTTTTGGATGAAACAGCCGGGGATGAAACGTACTATGAGGACCTTTTCCGAAACTTGAGAAGACTGTCTGTTTATTGTGAAGAGGGACTTGAAGCATGCCGCATCGTTCTTCAAAATGAGCCATTCAGAAAGCCGGCAGCGGAAAAAGCGCTCTATAAAATCTATCATCAGTGCATTGAAGAATTTTATAATCCGAAAAATGATGTATGGTATGAAGACAGCAGATCTGCCTATACAGGCAAAAATGCAATTAAATACCGCCACCCTGCTCCGGATACACTTAAGGCCATGATTGCCTCTCTCGAAAGCGGTTTTCAGGAAATCCGCGAGGAACTTGAATACTACGAGACAGATTATCGTACGAAAATGATACAGTCAAAATAATAAAAGCAGCTGTTCTGTACTTTCAGGACAGCTGTTTTTTTATTGTCATTTCAGGCTGCTTTGGAGTATTTGGCACGCTGTTTTTCAAATTTAACGTTCATAACCTTTGTCCATCCGCATAAACTTGTACAAAACAATAAAAGGACGTGGGTGTTATGCGGCAATGGAAACAGATAACAGCAATCGTACTTATCTTCTTCTTGCTGATATCAGTACCGCGCCATTCTTCTGCAGAAATGGGCGTGAGCGCAAGAAGTGCGATTTTAATTGAACAGGAATCCGGAAGAGTCCTATTTGAGAAAGACGCCCATACCAAACGAAGAATTGCCAGCATTACAAAGATTATGACAGCGATTCTTGCGATTGAATCCGGAAAGATGGACGAGAAGGCAACTGTAAGCAATCGTGCGATACATACAGAGGGTTCTGCGGTCTACTTGCAAGAAGGCGAGAAAATTAAACTTGAAGATCTTGTATATGGTCTTATGCTCCGTTCAGGCAATGATGCGGCAGTAGCCATTGCTGAGCATGTGGGAGGTAGTGTTGAAGGATTTGTTCATTTAATGAATCAAAAAGCTGCTGAAATCGGCATGATGAATACGGAGTTTGCCAATCCGCATGGTCTGGATGATCACGAAAATCACTATTCCTCTGCCTATGACATGGCAATCCTTACAAGGTACGCAATGGAAAATCCAATCTATCAGAAGATTTCCGGAACTAAGGTTCATCGGGCTCCAAATCCGAATGAACAATGGGATCGTGTATGGAGAAATAAGAATAAGCTGCTGACAAGTTTATATGAGTACAGCACCGGAGGGAAAACAGGATATACAAAAAGGGCAAAACGCACCCTCGTTTCGACTGCTCAAAAAGATGGCATGAATTTAGTAGCCGTTACCATTGATGCTTCAGATGACTGGAATGATCATATAGGAATGTTTAATATGGCGTTCAGCAAATATAATCTGTTTAAGATAAAAGATTCTGGTACGTTAAAAAATATAAAGGTTAAAGATAAAATCTATAAAAATAAGCTTTTTATAAAAAGAGATGTGTTCTATCCGCTTACTGAAGAAGAGGAAGATAAACTCAGGATCAATGTTTCTTTGCTCAAACCGGAAAAAAACTGGGATGACCCGGAGGATGTGCCGAACGTTGTCGGTAAAATCACGATTATTGTTGAAGACGAAAGAGTGGATGAGGTTCCTGTTTATTATGACAATGGTTTAACAAATAAACCAGATGCGACGCTTTTTGAGAAACTCCGCAAGCTATTTTTCATTGGGGCAGGCTTCAGCGATTATGATTAATATAATTTGGGTTGGGCTGACTGTCATTGGCATTGTCTTCGCCATGATTAATGGAACGATGGAACAAGTGAATGCTGCGGTTTTCAAAGGCGCGAAAGATGCTGTAACCATCAGCATCGGACTGATCAGCGTCCTTGTATTCTGGCTGGGGCTCATGAAGGTTGCTGAAAAGGCGGGTTTGCTTGAAAAACTTAGCCAGCTGTTTAAACCATTTGTAAAAAGGCTTTTTCCTGAGATTCCTGCAGATCATCCTGCAATGGGCTACATTCTGTCAAATATGATTGCTAATCTTTTTGGACTGGGGAATGCAGCAACTCCGCTTGGGATTAAAGCGATGGAGCAGATGAAAAAATTAAATGGAGACAAACCTGCTGCAAGCAGATCCATGATCACATTTCTAGCTATCAATACGTCAAGTATTACCTTAATTCCAACGACGGTGATAGCTGTAAGAATGACATACGGCTCAAAATCTCCAACTGATATTGTTGGCCCGACTTTGCTTGCAACGATCATTTCAGGCATAGGCGCCATTCTGATTGACCGCTATTTCTATCATAGAAGAATGCGGAAGGAGAGAAAATAGGATGGGAATGATCAGTCTAATCTCTTTATGGATGATCCCGCTGATCATCGGGTTTATTCTATTATATGGGACATTCAAAAAAGTGCCGACATATGAAACATTTGTAGAGGGCGGCAAAGAAGGAATTGATATTGCCTTTTCAATTATTCCTTATTTAGTTGGCATGCTCGTAGCGATTACGATTTTCAGAGCTTCA
Organism: Metabacillus hrfriensis; assembly: GCF_030127205.1. NCBI lineage: Bacteria > Bacillati > Bacillota > Bacilli > Caryophanales > Bacillaceae > Metabacillus > Metabacillus hrfriensis. The sequence continues at coordinate 3,427,797 of NZ_CP126116.1, read as the reverse complement.
GGTGCCCTTGAATTTTTTGTAGGCATGATGAAACCGGCATTGGATACAATCGGCGTTCCAAGCGAGATTGTTCCTCTCGCATTTATAAGGCCCATTTCTGGAACAGCAGCACTTGGCATGACAACAGATTTAATTGCAGCCTACGGACCTGACTCTTTTATTGGGAGGCTTGCAGCAGTCATGCAGGGAAGCACAGATACAACCTTGTATATTTTGACCGTTTATTTTGGAGCTGTAGGGGTTAAAAAGATGGGAGATGCACTTAAAGTAGGTTTACTAGCTGATCTTTTGGGAATCATTGCATCGATCATTATTGTCATGATGATTTTTTAATAGATTTGAAGGGGCTTCCGGTAAATGCGGAGCCTCTTTTTATTTGCTGAAATATTTTTGTCTCACTGTTACCGTTTTTGTGAGATAATAAGGCTTCATGCATTTTTTAAAAGGGTTCATTTGATGAGAACTTGTATAAAAAAATGATAAGAAGTAAGATGTTAACGAGGTGAAAGAAATGGAACGTTTACAAAAAGTGATAGCTCATGCAGGTCTTGCATCAAGAAGAAAAGCAGAAGAGCTTATATTAGAAGGAAAAGTGACAGTTAACGGGAAAGTCGTAAGAGAGCTTGGAGTGAAAGTTTCCGGAAATGACCGTGTTGAAGTAGCAGGTGTCCCTGTTGAAAAGGAAGAACCAGTCTATTTTATTCTTTATAAACCGCGCGGCGTCATTTCAGCAGCCATTGATGATAAAGGAAGAAAAACAGTTACGGACTTTTTTCCGATGATCAAAGAACGTATTTATCCTGTAGGACGGCTTGATTATGATACCTCCGGAATATTAATCATGACGAACGACGGTGAATTTGCCAATCTGCTCATGCATCCAAGCAGTGAAGTAGAGAAAACGTATGTAGCTAAAGTAAAAGGGATTCCGCTCCGTGAAAACCTGAAGGCGCTCGAAAAGGGCATTATGCTTGAAGATGGCAAAACAGCCCCGGCAAAAGTCAAATTTGTTTCATTGGATAAAAAGAAGCAAACGAGCATCATTGAACTGACGATTCATGAAGGCAGAAACCGTCAAGTCCGCCGCATGTTTGAAGCAATTGGACATCCTGTCTTGAAACTAAAACGCGAAACTTATGCGTTCCTTGACTTAAAAGGATTGAAAACAGGAGATGCGCGCGAATTATCTCCGCATGAGGTCAAACAGCTTAGATCACTTGCCAAGTTTGGAAAGTAAGCCCTTTAATTTTCACATAAACTTCAAATTATTAAGAAAACGTTTGAAATAAACAGTGATATAATGAGTTGAAATGTATGAGGATATGGGAGAGTTTTTTATGAAAAAAAGACGGTTGCTCATGAGATCGGTCATCCTTTTTGTGCTGGTTGCGGCACTTGGATATACGTTATATACAAACTTTTTCTCAAGCAAGGAAAAAGTAAAGGTTGGAAGCGATGCCCCTGATTTTGTCTTAACAGACATAAACGGGGACAAGCATCAGCTTTCTGATTATAAGGGGAAGGGCGTTTTCCTGAATTTCTGGGGAACATGGTGCGAACCGTGCAAACGCGAAATGCCCTATATGCAAAATCAGTATGATTATTATAAAGAACAAGGTGTAGAGGTGCTTGCCGTCAACATCGCAGAATCAAAGATTGCCGTACAGAACTTTACGGATACATATGATTTATCTTTTCCTGTCGTCCTGGATAAGGACCGGCAAGTTTTAGAAGCATACGGTGTTGTCCCGCTTCCGACTACATTTCTGATAGATAAAGATGGAAAAGTAGCAGAAATTATCACTGGCCAGATGAATGAGCGGATGGTCAGGGATTATATGGAATCAATCAAGCCGTAAACGGGGAGTTTTCATCATGAATGAAGTGAAATGCAAGTGCGGACACAGTAATCCGCACGGAACGATTCTTTGTGAATCCTGCGGTCGTCCTGTTCAGGAAAAGGACAGCAATCAAGCTGTTTCTGAAAAGCTATTGGATATGAAATATGATGGCAGTGCAAGACGCTCACAGACTTATAAGAAAACGCCGGTCGATAAGATCTGGAACTTCTTTTCATCTGTAAAGGTCGGCATCTGGATTATCGTACTGATCTTAATTGCTTCAGCAATCGGCACAATCCTGCCGCAGGTCATGTACATTCCGCCAAATGTAACTCCAGAGGAATTTTACCGCGAGGAGTACGGGGTAATCGGTCAGCTTTATTACCAAATGGGGTTTCATGAGTTATTCAGCTCCTGGTGGTACATGGTTTTAATCGGAGCGCTTGCCGCTTCATTGGTCATTGCAAGTTTAGACCGCTTTGTACCGCTCTACCGCGCGTTGAAAAAACAAGGTGTCACACGCCATGAAAGCTTTATGCGAAGACAGCGATTATTCAGCGAAACCTCTTCAGTCAGCAAGGCAGAGGAACAGCTTGAAATTATTAAAGACAGACTGAAGAGAAAACGCTATCATGTCCGAGTGGAAAACGGGAATCTCCTTGCTGAGAAAAATCGTTTTTCAAGATGGGGACCTTATGTCAATCATATCGGTCTGATCATCTTTTTGTTTGGAGCTATGCTGAGGTTTGTACCGGGAATGTATGTGGATGATGTCATTTGGATTCGCGAAGGGGAAACGAATGTCATTCCGGGGACAGAAGGCAAATATTTTCTCCAAAGCGACAAGTTTGTGATGGAAACATACAAAAAAGACAGCGAAGATGAAGTATTTCAGGATGCTCTTACTAGAGTTGGGGACGGCAGCGTCGTAAAAAATTATCAGACGAACGTTACTTTGTACGAGAGACAGGGTAAAGCGGTTATCGGGGAAGAGCCTGAGCTAAAAAAAATAAAAGATGAGCAAATTAAAGTAAATCAGCCGCTTAAGCATGATTCATACGCTTTGTATCAAGTGGATTATAAATTAAATGAATTGAATAAAATGACCTTTAGTTTAGTAGACAAAGAGACGGAGGAAAACTTTGGACAGCTGACAATTGATCTGCTGGATCCTCAAAAAGAATTTGATTTGGGCAATGGCTATAAAGTAGAAGTGGCAAGCTATCTTCCTGATTTTTATTTTAACAGTGAGGGAGAGCCTGCAACGAAAACGAGAATACCAGATAATCCTGCTTTTGTATTTAAAATGATTTCTCCTGATAAACCTAAGGGCGAAACAAGCTTCGTTGCTATTCAGCAGACAATCGAACCAAATGAAGACAACCAGCTGAAAATGAAGTTTGAAGGCGTGGAAACAAAGAATCTCTCAGCTCTTACTGTTCGCAAAGACAATACTCTTTGGTTCCTTGGACTTGGCGGAGCCATTTTCATGATTGGCGTTACCCAGGGTATGTATTGGAATCATCGGCGCATCTGGCTGAGACGAAGCGGAGAAGGAATTCTTCTTGCCGGGCATACAAATAAGAATTGGTACGGCATTAAAAATGAGATTGATTCAGTGCTGGAAGGCACATTGATTGAAAAGCCGAAGGATCAGTCAGACGAGAAATAAGACAAGTCATAAAGGAGGAAAAGGAGTGGCGGCTTTAAGCAGTAATTTGCTATTTGCAGCATTCATTTTATATCTGGCTGCGACATTTCTTTTTGGCGGAGCCATCCGTGATAAGAGGAAAGAATACAAAAAGCCAAGTAAATGGGCGACTGCGGGTATTGCAATCACAATTCTTGCTTTTGCAGCACAAGTTGGCTATTTCATTACGAGATGGATCGCATCCGGTCATGCACCGGTCAGCAATCTTTTTGAATTTACAACATTCTTTGGCATGATGCTTGTTCTGGCATTTATAGTACTCTACTTTATTTATAAAGTGTCTGTTTTAGGGTTATTTACTCTGCCGGTCGCATTGCTGCTTATCGCTTATGCGAGCATGTTTCCGACAGATATCTCACCGCTTATCCCAGCGCTTCAAAGCAGCTGGCTGCACATTCACGTGACAACAGCGGCTCTTGGTCAGGCGATTCTTGCCATCAGCTTTATAGCAGGTGTGATTTATTTGATCCGGACAGTGGATCAAACGAAAAATTCCAAGAAAACATTCTGGCTTGAGGTTGTCATGTTTACACTTGTAGCTACGATTGCATTTATTGCAATGACAAGCACCTTCAGAATGATGGATTATGAAGCCGTTTATAAGTGGACAGATAAAAATGAGCAAAATGCAGAAATGATCTATAATATGCCTGCTCTGGTAGGCCCTCATAAAGGCGAACTTTTAACAGAAGGCAAAATGGAAGCTCTTGTTGAAGTTCCCGCTCTTATTTCTGCAAGAAAGCTGAATACTGTCATTTGGTCAATTGGCACCGGATTATTATTATACGGAGCGATCCGGTTAATCTTGAGAAAGCGAATCTCAGCTTTCCTGCAGCCTCTCACCAAAAACGTCAACCTCGATTTAGTAGATGAAATCGGATATCGATCTGTTACAATTGGATTTCCGGTATTCACTCTGGGAGCGCTCATTTTTGCAATGATCTGGGCTCAAATCGCCTGGACACGCTTTTGGGGCTGGGACCCTAAAGAAGTATGGGCATTAATTACCTGGCTTTTCTATGCAGCCTACCTGCATTTGCGTCTTTCAAAAGGATGGCAGGGAGAAAAATCAGCATGGCTTGCAGTTATTGGCTTTGCCATCATCATGTTTAATTTGATTTTTGTCAATCTGGTGATTGCCGGTCTGCATTCTTACGCATAGTTAAGAGTTTTTCTTTAAGAGAAAAGAAAGTATAAAGTTTTTCGCATTGGTATGCAGGTCCATCGCCCAGCACAAATCTGCAGGAAAAGTCAAACCCGGATTTTCCTGCAGAAGCTAAACAGTTGCTTGTACTTTTTTTATCAAGAGAGCCTTCACTCATATAAAGTGAAGGTTTTTTGGTAAGATAATGGTATTGGGTACTTGAAGGAGGAGAAGCAAGATGGAAAACAACATGAACTATAAAATCCTGGTCGTTGACGATGAAGACAGAATCAGAAGACTTTTGAAAATGTATTTAGAAAGAGAAAACTATCAAATTGAAGAAGCTGACAACGGCAGTGATGCTCTTGAAATGGCATTGTCTGCAGAATATGACTTAATCCTGCTTGATTTAATGATGCCCGGACTCGATGGGATTGAAGTTTGCAGACAGCTGCGCCTGAAAAAAGCCACTCCGATCATTATGCTTACGGCAAAAGGTGAAGAGGTAAACAGGGTTCAGGGCTTTGAAGTCGGAACAGATGATTACATCGTAAAGCCTTTCAGTCCAAGAGAAGTCGTTCTGCGAGTGAAAGCACTTCTTAGACGCTCATCGACAACATCATTCCTGAAAACAGAAACGAAAGCTAAAAATGTTATCGTGTTCCCGCATCTTTCTATTGATCACGATGCACACCGGGTGCTTGCAGACGGCAAAGAGGTCAGTTTAACTCCTAAAGAATATGAGCTGCTTTATTTCCTCGCAAAAACACCGGACAAAGTATACGACCGCGAGAAATTATTAAAAGAAGTATGGCAATACGAGTTCTTTGGTGATCTGCGTACAGTTGATACACATGTAAAACGCCTGAGAGAAAAACTGAGCAAGGTATCACCGGATGCAGCTGCCATGATTGTGACTGTATGGGGAGTTGGATACAAATTTGAGGTAGGCAGTGAATGATGTTTTGGAAAAGCGTTGTCGGTAAACTGTGGTTTACCATTTTATTGCTCGTTTCATTTGTTTTATTAATTCTGACTGTGCTTCTTCTGGAATTCATTGAAAATTATCATGTGGACGAGGCCAAACGGGAGCTTACACAATTAGCCAACAAAATCTCTGTTATTCTTGAAAAACATGAAGATCAAGAACTGGCGAGGTCAATCTCATGGGAACTGGCCGATGAGCTTACAAGCATCATCATCGTGGAAGATCAGAACAAATACTGGTTTTCGCCAAAGAAATTTGACAGTACCCCTGTTTTTGAAATGGAGGATATTCAGAATGACAGCGAGCTGTCTAAAGTATTTGCAGATCAAAAAAATGTCAGCAAGCTCACCCAACTCTCCATTGAGCAGCAGATCAGTTCGGATAATAACGAGGAAGTGCTGGTCGTCGGCGTACCCTATGAGCTGAAAAATGGAGAAAACGGGGCAGTGTTTATGTCGCAGTCGCTGCTTGCTGTTCATGAAACAACAAAGCATACGACAAAATATATTCTGCTTGCGGCAGGTATTGCCATTGTATTAACAACGATATTCGCATTCTTTCTATCAACAAGAATCACTTATCCGCTCAGAAAAATGCGGGAAGTAACGCAGGAGCTTACACGAGGAAAATTTGATACGAAGGTGCCGATTTTAAGTCATGACGAAATTGGCGAGCTTGCCGTCGCGTTTAATCAAATGGGCAGGCAGCTGAAATTCAATATCAATGCACTCAACCAGGAAAAAGAACATTTAACCAGTATTTTAAGCAGTATGGCAGATGGAGTCATTACGCTGAATATTGACGGGACGATTCTCGTCACCAATCCCCCTGCTGAACGGTTTCTTCAGTCCTGGTACTACGAACAAAAAATGCAAATTAATGAGGGAGAGGAAATCCCTCCAGTAGCAAAAGAATTATTTCAAAGAGTTGTCAGCACAGAGAGAGAACACATAGTCGAGGTCAATCTGCAGGGCAGAAGCTGGGTGATGGTTATGAGCCCTCTCTATAACCAGTCATATGTTCGGGGTGCAGTTGCTGTTCTCAGAGATATGACAGAAGAGAGAAGGCTGGATAAGCTGCGGAAGGATTTTATTGCCAATGTAAGTCATGAGCTGAGAACGCCGATTGCCATGCTGCAGGGATACAGTGAAGCGATCGTCGATGACATTGCAAGCTCTGAAGAAGAGAAAAAGGAGATTGCACAGGTAATCTACGATGAATCGCTGCGCATGGGAAGACTTGTTAACGATTTACTGGACCTGGCAAGAATGGAAGCCGGTCACATTTCTCTGAATTTAGAACGAATCTCTATTCATGAGTTTATTGAAAAAATCAACCGAAAATTCCAGGGACTTGCAAGGGACAAAAAAATTACGTTAACCTCTTCATTTTCGATAGATGACCCTGAGTTTGTTTTAGATCCCGATAAAATTGAGCAGGTTTTGACGAATCTTATTGATAATGCGATCAGGCATACGCTTGAAGGGGGATCTGTTGAAATTCATGTTCAAACCGTTGCAGGCGGCATGAAAATAGATGTAAAAGACACAGGTACAGGTATTGTAGAAGAAGATCTGCCTTTTGTCTTTGAACGGTTTTATAAAGCAGATAAAGCAAGAACGAGAGGCCGTTCGGGCACGGGACTTGGCCTCGCGATTGCAAAAAACATCGTAGATGCCCATTCCGGCACGATCAATGTACACAGCAAGGTAAATGAAGGTACAGCATTCAGCTTCTATTTGCCTCGAAAAAGCGATCTTTCTGATAGAACGTGACGAAAATTCTTGTTTCATAAGGAACGCCTTATAAAATTACTGTTGAAGACCTGAGTCATTTTATGTAAAATAAGACTGAATTAAAAATCGTATATTTTGAGATATAGGTGCTTTACGCTTAATAGGGAATCGGGTGCAATGCCTGAACTGTCCCCGCAACTGTATTTGCCGACGAAACTTTGGTTAAACCACTATATAATCAGATGGCTCTCTTGCTGTTTATTATATGGGAAGGTTCAAGTGGAGAATGAAGCAAAAGTCAGTAGACCTGCCGGAATCTCTTACATTGTTTGTATTCTTCGGGGGTTGAGCATAGAAACGGCAGGATTTATGTTTCATTGCATACAATCTGTTTCTTATTATGCCGTTTATTAAGCCCATCTGCAGATGGGCTTTTTGTTTTGTGGTTTCATGTTTCACAAAATAGTTACATACAGATGAAGGAGAGATTAGTTGTGAATAAATTTTTAAGCTTACTGTCTGTTTTATTTTTAGCGCTGCTTGCAGCTTGCGGAAATACAGCAGAGGAGCCGAAGAAGGAAGCTCAGGGATCAGAGCAGGCCGCTGAAAATGGAGAAAAAGCAGAAGAGACAAAAGCTGTTGTTACACTGACTAAAAACGAAATGGCAGAGAAAGTTGATTCAAAAGAAGTATCTTTTGAAGAAGGGCAGACTCTGATGGATGCAATGAAAGCGAATTTTGAAGTGGAAGAAGCTGGAGGGTTCATCAGCGGAATTGATGGAATGATGGCAAGCGATAAGGATAAAACCTACTGGCACTTAATCGTAAATGGAGAAGATGCGATGACTGGTGCTAATGAAATCGAGCTGAAAGATGGAGATAAAGTAGAGTTCGATTTAAGAAAATATGAGTAATCCTGGATCACGTTATGACAACTAGAAGAATCAGTCTGCTTTCCCTGCTGATTGCTTTATCAGTTGTAGGGCGAATGGCCTTTCAATTTGTTCCGAACGTCCAGCCAATGACAGCGATTATTCTGATTACTTCAATCCTAATTGGTCCTGTAAATGGCATGATTGTAGCCGTATTAGGCTGCTTCTTGAGCAATTTGCTGCTCGGAATGGGAACATGGACAATCTGGCAAATGCTCGCATGGGGTACACTCGCGTTATTATCAGGTTTTTTAGGCAAATTTGTGAAATCAAATCGTCTGATCATCTTTACACCCATTTCTGTATTGTCGGGTTATCTTTTCGGGTTTGTTGTATCACTGAATATGTTTGTATTAACTGACCATGGCTTAGCTTATTACCTTGCAGGCTTGCCTTTTGATACAGCACATGCAATCGGAAATGGAATTTTCTTTCTTCTGCTTTATCCTGTTATGCGAAAAACGTTTGAGTATTACTTGAATAAGAAGGATTATGGCATAACAATGCAATAAGAAAAATGGTAAAATAAAAGAGCGATTAGATTCGCTCTTTTTATTTTAAACCCTAAAGGAGCTGCTTAAAATTGAATCTGTATACGAGAACTGGCGACAAAGGGAAAACAAGTATAATTGGCGGCCGTGTCGACAAAGATGACTTAAGAGTCGAGGCATACGGCACAATTGATGAAGTAAATTCATTTGTCGGACTTGCCATGACGTGGCTTCATGAAGAAAAACTGATTGACTTGTATCATGAATTTGAAAAGATCCAGCATGAACTGTTTGATTGCGGCAGTGATCTTGCGGTTATACATGGCAAACAGAAGCATCCCTATAAAACAACAGCTGAAATGATTGCATTTTTAGAAGAAAGAATCGATCATTATTCTGCTGAAGCTCCTCCGCTGCAGCGATTTATCCTTCCCGGAGGCACACAAGCAGCATCCGCGATACATATTGCAAGAACAGTAGCCAGAAGAGCTGAACGCTGCATCGTTTCCCTGCAGAAGCAGACGGAGATTAATGAACACGTATTAACATATATGAATAGATTGTCAGATTACTTCTTTGCTGCTGCAAGAGTCGCGAATGCGAGGCTTGGCTCTAAAGATGTAGAATACGAAAGAAGCGCAATCGTATTTACGAAGCCTAAACAATCATAAAATAGCTGGAAATAAAGGAAGGGAGCACCTTCCTTTTTATACGTTCAGGAATTTATAAAAGTCAAAAGGCTGTGGATTATATAATAAAGATATCTGCGTTCGGAGCCGGCGCCGATGCCTAGATGCGTGTCAGAACGAATCCGCCAAAAAAGTCACAAACGGACTTTTCTTGCGGATTCTTATCTGTCATGCTTGAGCTAAACGGGCGCTTGAACTTTTCTTGAACAGATATATAGTGAATAATATGTAACTTTTTATAAAACAAAATCGACTAATGGTGTGATCGGAGGTACATTCATGGAAGAGGCCTTTCAGAGGATCTATGAAAAATATCATGGAGATATTTTTCAATTTTTATTTTATATGGTAAAAAATCGTGAGCAGGCTGAAGACCTCGTTCAGGAAGTATATATCCGCATTTTAAAATCCTATGACAGCTTTGAAGGCAGAAGCAGTGAAAAAACGTGGATTTTTTCTATAGCAAGGCATGTTGCCATTGACTTTTTCAGAAAGCAAAAAACATTGAAGCAAAGAATTCTTGAAACATTTGACTGGGACCGGCAGCAAATAAAGGATGTTCAGCCATTGCCTGAGGAAATTGCCGCTCAAAATGAAGAATTGCAGGGAATTTACCGTTCTCTTGACAGCTGTACAGTAGATCAGCGCTCTGTCATCATTCTCCGTTATCTTCAAGGGCTGTCCATTGCTGAGACTGCGGCTGCACTTGGCTTTACTGAGAGTAAGGTGAAGACCACACAGCACAGAGCATTAAAAGCATTAAAAAAACATTTGGCAGACCATAATGTGAGGGAGGAGGGGATTTTAAAGGGATGAACAAATCAAATTGGAATGAAGAACAAATTGCAAAAGCCATAAAAAAGCTTCCGGTGATTGAAGATAAACGGACTTCTGCCGAAATTTATGCCCGATTGCCGAAAAATGAATATAAACACAGAAAGCCCTGGGTGACACCTGCTTTCGCAAGCATCGCCGCACTTTTAATTCTCTTATTGATATCGCCATACTTCCTTAATCAGCTCGGAGTAAATGAAAGCAAATCAGATTCAAGCATGGACAAAGCAAGTTATGAACAAGCAGAGCAATCCATCCAGGACTCAAGTTTAAAGAGTGAATCTAACCTTTACGTTCAGTCTGAAAAAACCACATTTGTTGCCCGTCCCGAAGACCAGGTTTCAATTGTCACTCTTGCATATCCTGATCAGCAAGTTCAAAACATGATTCCAGTCAGCGTTAAAATGGAGAAGAGTGAAGATTATCTGAATTTATTCCAATCGGCTCTATCAGCATTTGATCCAGCACAGCTCGGCTTGAGTTCTTCTTCTTTAACGGGAACTAACCTTGATTATGCGGAAGGGACGACTTCTAAGCTTTTAATCGACGTGAACGAAAATTCTTTTGCTCAGTCCTCTTCAGAAACAGACAACAAACTTTTTACTGAAGGCATTGAAGAGTCTTTCCGCTGGCAGGGCGTGGAAGAAGCAGAGTACTATAAAAACGGAGAGAAAGGAATAGAGCTTGGTGCATATGGCTTCCAGGAAGGGATGAAACTGGACAAATTCAAAAGAAAAGCTTATTTCCTATATCAGGAGAGCATAGAAGCGCCTAAACTCCTTGCACCTTCCCTTCTCCCATTCGAAAAGCTGTCTGAGGCATTGTCCGCAATGAAAGGCAATGGAACGCTCGGGCTTAAGCCTGTCATCGAAAAAACAGTGGTCATTAAAGAGATTGAAGAAAAAAATCATAACGTAACAATTGAGTTTACAGATGAATCAACAATTGATGATAATGAATCAGATACTCTGATGCTTGAAGCCATTCTCATGACAGCTAAAGAGTTTGGATATGAGAATGTGAAGTTTGAAGGAATAAATGTAGACAGAGTCGGAGATATGAATGTTACAGAAGCAGTGCCTGTGCCATTTTCTCCAAATCCTGTAGAATTAAATGAATAAAGAGATGTGAAGACCGCAGCAGGAATGCTGCGGTTTTTTCTTTTGGATTGGAAGATGCCGAGCCTGTTAACTTCACCATTTTGCTGAAAAAGCAGATCCTTTTCGCAAATAATCCGATATATCCCGCAGAAAAATCATATTTCGCACTAAAAAAAGGGCCAAACAAGTTTCATGTATGTTTGCCTCAATAGAGAAAAAAGTAAACAAGCAGTTTCATAAAAAAATCTCATTTCAAAAAGTAGATAAAGTTATAGAAAATATACAGGATTAATCCTGCTTGACGCACTTATCAAAACAAGGATGGTCTTTGTAAAGGCAATCTTCATGTATGAAATGGAAATCCCTGCATAATACTAGTATTGGTCATTTTTTGACAAACAAGTATCTAGGGGGAAGTTATGTTAGATTTGTTAAGAAGATTATCAATCGCATTAATAGTCGGAGTATGCATTGTTCTATTATTCGTAAGCGGAACGCAGGCAAAGGCCGAAGAAAGAGCAAATGCTGTAAAATGGTCAAGCCCGATAAAGGGTACGATTACAGATACATTTGGAACAAGAAGCGGCAAGCATAAAGGGATTGATATAGCAGCTCCTGAAGGCACAATCATTCAGTCAGTGCAGGAGGGCCTTGTTACGAAATCCTATTATTCAGATACATATGGACATGTTGTATTTATTCATCATCCTGAAGGCTATGAAACAGTCTATGCTCATTTAAGCAAAAGGTCAGTCTCGGAAACTGCTAAAGTGGAGAAAGGACAGGAAATTGGCATTATTGGAAATACCGGGGTTTCCAGAGGGACACATCTTCATTTTGAAGTACATAAGGAAAAGTGGACTTACGATAAAAAAAATGCTGTTGATCCATTTCTGATGGTGGCTGCAAACAAGATTGAAACAGTGCCTGTCCTTTCTCAGCCCGCCTCTGCTGAAGTGAAAAATCCAGCTGCAATTACTGTTAAAAAAGGGGACACGCTGTGGGGGCTTTCAAAAGCATATGGTCTTTCCGTTGAAGCCTTAAAAGGGCTGAACGGGCTTACTTTAGACAGTTTGGCAATAGGCCAAAGGCTAATCGTAAAAGAACAGGCGAAATCTAAAACGTACACAGTTAAAAAGGGAGATACACTTTTTTCAATTGCAGATGAGTTTCAAGTTTCTGTTCAGCAGCTGAAAAAAGAAAATCGTTTGAAAAGTGAAGCGATTTTTCCTTATCAGAACTTAAAAATCTCTAATCATTCCAGTTCTTCAGAATAAACAGAAAATGCATTGTCACACTGCGCAAAAAAAGTTATAATGGACAAAACTTGCAGGGGGAAGACGATGCGCACAGACTATCACAATCATTTAGAACGAGGCAGCCTGACACTTGAATATTTGAAGCAATTCACAGATGAAGCTGCAAAAAAAGGCATTCAGCATTTTGGAATCTCAGAGCATGCCTATCATTTTTATCAGACTAAAGATATACTCAGCAATCCATGGGTTGAAGAAAGACGATACTATGATATGAAGGACTATGTTGATCTCTTTAAAGAGGCCTGGAATCATGGAATTGATGTGAAAATGTCTATTGAGATGGACTATACGCCAGGAAAGCATGCCGAGATGAAAAGGTTCATTGATACATATGATTTTGATTATGTAATAGGTTCAATCCACTGGGTTGATGACTTTGGCATTGACTTAAAAGAATTTCTACATGAATGGGACAGGCGTGATGTGAATGAAGTGTATGAAAAATACTTCGATCAGGTCGTAACTCTTGCACAGTCCAATTTATTTGATATTGTGGGTCATCTAGATTTAGTAAAGATTTTTAAATATGTGCCAGGCGATGAAGAATTTTTAATGAAGCAGTATGAACGGGCAACAGATGCCCTTGCCTCTTCGAAAACCTGTGTTGAGATCAGCACAGCCGGCTTAAGAAAACCTGTTGGGGAGCTGTATCCGGATGAGAGGCTTCTATCGCTTTGTTTCCAGAAAAACATTCCAATCGTCCTTTCTTCTGACGCTCATATACCAGGTGACGTAGGTGCGGATTATGACCAGGCCATTGCCCTTGCAGAAAAAGTCGGCTATTCTTCATTAATGACGTTCCAAAAAGGGGAACGAAAAGAAGTGCCTCTTAAATAATCGAGTGAACAGTGTTATTTCATTTGAAATAGCACTGTTTTTTAGTGTGTAAAAAATTATTTTCACTTTCTTTTCTGAATAGATAAAATTCAATCGTCTCCTATCTATTTAGTCAATAATAGTAGTAAAATGAAAGTCTATATATCATTTTGCGGGAGATACTCATGTCGAATATGAAAAAAGTTCTTTATATATATATTTTGATCAGTATTATCTGGGTTTTTGGGACCGATCATCTAGTTGCATTTTTTGACTACGATGTTTATACGTTTATTCTAATTTCAAAATTAAAAGCTATCGCATTTATAGTAGCAACAAGTATTTTCATCTATTACCTGATTAATAAAAATGAACAGTTTAAGGAACTAGAACGTGAGAAAGAAAAGCTTTTGTCTCTTATCAATTCCATGGTGGATTTTGTGAATTTCAAAGATGGACAAGGCCGCTGGATTGAAGTGAATACGTTTGGTTTGAATTTATTTCAGCTTCAGGGTGTCGACTATAAAGGAAAAACAGACAGGGAGCTTGCTGAGTACACTGACTTTTATAAAGAGGCACTGCTTTATTGCGAAAAGTCTGACGAGATCACATGGCAGGGCGGAGCTGTCAGCCGAAGTGAAGAGATTATCTCATTGCCGGATGGCAGCTTTAAAACGTTTGATACGATCAAGGTGCCACTGTTTAACGAAGACGAAAGCAGGAAGGCGCTAGTCGTAATCGGACGCGATATTACCCAAATGAAAGAAGCGGAAGACCGTCTGCAAAAGGCTGAAAAATTAAGTGTTGTCGGCGGACTTGCTGCAAGCGTAGCTCACGAAATAAGAAATCCTCTGACTTCCTTAAAGGGTTTTGTTCAGCTTATGAATAAAAATGACAGTGTAAATAAAACGTATTATGAAATCATGGAAAGCGAGCTTGACAGGATCAATGAGATAGTCGGCGAGCTCCTTGTTCTGGCCAAGCCGCAGAACATCCATTTTAAAAAGACAAATTTGAACCAGCTTCTGTGCAATGTCATTTCTTTATTAGAATCACAGGCAAATATGTACAATGTCAATATTAAATTTAGGCATGCAATCGGCCTGCCGGATATAGATTGTGAGCCTAATCAGCTTAAACAGGTATTTATTAATGTCATCAAGAATTCGATTGAAGCCGGTTCTACAGCCATTGAGATAAAAGTCAGCCAATACAAGGAACATGCTCTCGTTATTATTGCAGACGATGGTGAGGGCATGGAGGAAGAAAGACTTAAAAGACTTGGTGAACCTTTCTACTCCGTAAAAGAGAAAGGAACAGGGCTGGGACTGACTGTAAGCTACAGAATCATTGAATCACATAACGGTAAAATTTCTTTTCACAGCAAGGTTGGAGAAGGGACTTCCGTTGATATTGAAATTCCAATGAAAAGAGCATAAAAAACAGAGAGCAGGCAGCCTGCTCTCTGTTTTTTTTGAAAAAGGCGGGTCCGTACTTCATTTTGTCTTGCTCTATTGCCTAGTCCCTATCTGTCTGCCGGATCTAAGCAGTCGGTTCCGCATTTCATAATTCAATCGCTCTAATAGAAACGATATCATCAATTTCAGATAAAGTTGTCAGCAGGGATTCGTCTAATGAACGGTCGAATGAGAGCATCATGATGGCTTCTCCGCCTGCATTTTTTCGTCCTACTTGCATGGTTGCAATATTTACTTCATGGTCACCTAAAATCCGTCCTACGCGTCCAATGACCCCAGGCTTATCGGTGTGCTGAATATAAATAAGATGTCCTGATGGATAAAAGTCGATATTGAAAGAATTAATGCCGACAATTCGCTCACCGTAATGAGGAATGTGCGTGCCTTTTATTTCAAAGGTCGTTTGATCTCCATGAATGGCAACAGTGATGCAATTTGCATACCCAGACTGATTTGAAGTGATTTTTTCACTGAAGCTGATCCCGCGTTCTTTTGCAATCATTCCTGCGTTTACTTCATTTACATTCGATGCAACACGGGGAGTTAAGAACCCTGCAATCAAGCTTTTTGTAATAAATGAAGTTTCAAGCTCAGCTACTGATCCTTCATATTTTATAGATATGTCATTCACAGGCTCTTTCATACACTGTGATACAACGTTTCCCATTTTCTTGGCAAGCTTGTAAAAAGGCTGAATTTTTTCAAATACTTCTTTTGTTAATGTAGGCAGGTTGACGGATGTAGTCACCATTTTGCCGTCAAGAAAATGAAGAACATCCTGAGCGACCTGGGCTGCAACGTTTAGCTGCGCTTCCTTGGTAGAAGCTCCTAAATGCGGAGTTGCAATCACATTGTCATATTTCAACAGCGGGTGATTAACAGGAGGTTCTATTTCAAATACATCTAGCGCTAATCCTGCAATATGGCCGTTCTCTAAAAACGGGATGACGGCTTCTTCATCGATAATCCCGCCTCGTGCACAGTTGAGCAAATAAACGCCTTTTTTAGTCTTAGGCAATGATTTTGCTCCAATAAGTCCGCGTGTTTCTTTTGTGAGAGGGGTGTGAACCGTTATGATATCTGCCTGCTCGAGAAGTTCATCAAGACTCGCGCTTTTTACTGATATTTTTGCTGCGCGGTCACGTGTTAGAAATGGGTCAAATACAAGCACATTTACTCCAAACGCCTGCGCGCGTTTGGCAATTTCTGTTCCGATTCTGCCGAGACCGACAATACCCAATGTCTTGCCGTAAAGCTCAGTTCCTACATATGCTGTACGATTCCATTCATTAGATTTAACCGAAACATTCGCCTGCGGAATATGGCGGAGAAGGGAAGTCATCAT
Source organism: Metabacillus hrfriensis (assembly GCF_030127205.1). Lineage (NCBI taxonomy): Bacteria > Bacillati > Bacillota > Bacilli > Caryophanales > Bacillaceae > Metabacillus > Metabacillus hrfriensis. The sequence continues at coordinate 3,411,373 of NZ_CP126116.1, read as the reverse complement.
AGCAAATGTATGCTCAGCTGTAGATATCGTATTTCCGTCTGGTGCATTAATGACGACAACGCCATGTTTAGTCGCTGCATCAAGATCGATGTTATCGATTCCAACGCCGGCTCTTGCGATTATTTTAAGAGAAGGCATTTTACCTATTAACTCATCCGTCACTTTAGTGGCACTTCTGACAAGCAAAGCGTGAAAAGTATGCAGCTCGTCTGCTGCCTCAGACGCTTTTTTCTGAACAACCTCTACATTTTCTGCTGCAAGCATAGGCTGAAGTCCATCTGCACTCATTGAATCTGAAACTAGAATTCGATACATATTTATCCCCCTAAGCACTTCTGCTAAATATCAGATAATTTATCATATTAAGAGTATTATGTCAATAACGGTAAAGCGTTAAAAGGGTAAAGACTATTATTGGAAAAAGAATGATGAAGCATTTATATTCACAAAATAAAATAGTTGCAGTATACTTATCTCGAATACAAAATAATATGATCTATCTTCGGGGCAGGGTGTAATTCCCGACCGGCGGTAATGAAACAAATGTTTTTAGCCCGCGAGCCGTGAGAAGTTTGGCAGGATCTGGTGAGATTCCAGAGCCGACAGTATAGTCTGGATGGGAGAAGATGGAGGTTCTGGCGTTTAAAATGCGAATTTTAACCGTTTATTTGACCTTGCTTAAATGCTCCCTTTGTGTACAATGCGCAAAGGGTTTTATTTTTTCAGGGAAAAACAGGACGTTTCCTTTCTTTCCGGATGGATCGAAAAAGGAGAGAGAAAGATGCAGCAAAGTAAGGTGAAAAAGCAAGTATCAATCGCAATGCTTGCAAGTGTAGGGTTTGTTTTAATGATTTTTAATTTTCCAATTGGATTTTCAAGCTTTTTAGAGCTTGATTTCGGAGATGTTCCGGCCATAATTGCAGCTATTCTGTTTGGGCCTGCAGCAGGAATTATGGTTGAAGCGATTAAAAATATTCTTCATTACATTATCATGGGGAATGCAACAGGAGTTCCTGTTGGCCAGCTGGCTAATTTTGTCGCAGGTGTTTTATATATTCTGCCTGCTTCCTATATGTACCGTAAAATGAATTCAATGAGAGGCCTTGCAATTGGACTTTCAATCGGCACAATCGTAATGGCCTTAGCCATGAGCGTGTTAAATTATTACCTGTTCATACCGGCATACACCTGGTTCCTAAATGCCCCGGCAATGGCAGCGCCAGAATTGCGCGCACTTATTGCTGGAGGAATTCTGCCTTTTAACTTAATCAAAGGAATTGTCATGGGATTCGTGTTTATGGCGATCTTCGCCAAGCTGAAAACATGGGTTCATGCACAATCTGACTATAAACGTGCTGCTTAAATAAAAAACCCTCTGCAATTGCAGAGGGTTTTTTATTTACTATTCAAACTTTAAAGCGTCGCCGTCAAAAGACTCATCTGCAATTTTAATGGAATCAGTCGGGCAGCCTTCATAAGCGTCCATCATGTCTTCCTCTAAGATTTCAGGTACTTCGACAATTCCCTGGTTATCATCAAGGGTTACAAATGCAATACCCTCATCATCATAATCATAAATGTCTGGTGCTGCTGCTCCACATGCACCGCAAGCAATGCAAGTATCTTTGTCAACGATTGTATACTTTGCCATAAAAAAACCTCCTCTGAAATGGTCACTCTCTATGATATGGTACATTCATTCATTTGTCAGCTTAATACTGAAAAATCAGGTGAGTACCTCTTTATATTTATACATTGTAAAACTGTTTTCGAAACTTTTCAATAGGAAAGTACATTGAGAATGCTTATCACACAAGGCTTTCTAGTATTTAAGATACCCTTTCCAGGCAACTTTAAACGCCAATTTTCAGATGGAATCTGTTACAATAGAAGCATGTATCGAAACGTGTCAAAAAGTGTAAGGTGATGTGGATGACTCAAAATTATTTAGATATTATCTATTTAGATTGCCTGAAGAAATTTGGCGGGGAACGCTCATCATCAGCCGTTTTCCATTTGTTAAAAGGAAAAAAATCCTCCCAGACTATCCAGGACAGCAAGCTGTTTCACCTTTCAAATTTATTCGGCATGTATCCGGGTTTAAAGAGAAAAGATTTTGATGCAGCTGTGCACTTTCTCACAAAAGAAGGGTACTTAAGTTATTCAGATAAAGATACTCATGTATTAACAAATAAAGCTGAAACGCTCCTTGAATCAGTACTGGTCAATAAGCCTGTTCCCGAAAGTTTGAATGGATCAATCTATGCATCAAACGGTTTTCTTTTCTGGAAGAGGCTCATGCTGATGACACAAGTTCTGTCCCACTCAATAGCAGGCAGTACAACATATTTGCCTGTAACAAAAGATGAAAAAGTGCAGCGGTGGGTTAAGCAATTTTTAAAAAGGTCAGCTATGAATAAAACGGAGCTGTCAGATGCTCTATATCATGAAATGCTCAGTCATCTTCAGCGCTTTTCAGATCGGGAGGCAGCGATTTGGGTTTATCAATTGACTTCAAATCAGCGCATTGGTTTGACGTACGAACAGCTGGGCGAAAAATTTAAAGAAGATACAGAGTACATAAAAATCTTGTTTTGGAACCTCATTCATCGTGTACTTGAAGAATGCAGCCTGAAAACACAGCAATATCCGCTTTTGTACTCGATTGTACAAGACCTTTCAAGAATTCACCCTCTTACTGAATCTACCTCAAAAACGCTGCAGCTGATCCATCTGGGAAAATCATTAGAGGACATTGCAAGAATCCGGCATTTAAAACAAAGCACGATTGAAGATCATATCGTGGAGATTTCATTGAATGACTCTTCATTTGATTTATCCATGTTTTTAGCGGATGATTGTCTGCAGGTTATTGCTAGTAAGATTGAAGAATTAAACACGCATCAGCTGAGAATTGTAAAAGAAGCACTGAAAGACCGTTATTCATATTTTCAGATCAGGCTCGCTTTTACGCGTCTTTAGGGGGAAGTCATGAACGTTCAAGAAGCATTAAAGCGCCATTTCGGCCATGATACCTTTCGAACTGGTCAGGAAAACATCATCATTGACCTTATAGCCGGCAATGATACAATAGCCCTGCTTCCGACTGGAGGAGGGAAATCACTGTGCTATCAGCTGCCTGCGTACATTCTGGAAGGAACGGTTCTGATCATTTCCCCGCTTCTTTCACTAATGGAAGATCAGATCCAGCAAATTCGAATGCGCGGAGAAAAAAGGGTTATTGGCTTAAACGGTGCTCTCTCTTATATGGAAAGGCAAAAAGCATTGCTTAACCTGAATCAATACAAATATATTTTTGCATCCCCAGAAATTCTGCAGTCAGAAGCCGTTGCTTCTGCACTTCGTAACATTAACCTATCTTTATTTGTTGTTGATGAAGCTCACTGCATTTCACAATGGGGCCATGATTTCAGAACGGATTACTCAAAGCTCGGTGAGTTAAGAGGAAAACTTGGCCAGGCACCGTGCATAGCCCTGACAGCAACTGCGACTCCTGAAGTACTTAAGGATATTGAGAGTTCTCTGCAGATGAAGAACGCGAAAATGCATATTCAATCAGTTAATCGCAGCAATATAGCAATTATGATTGAGGAATGTCATTCGCTTGAAAATAAAATGAAAAGAGTTTCTGAGCTGGTTAAAAAGCTGAAAGGGCCAGGGATTATATACTGCTCAAGCAGAAAATGGACTGAAAACCTAGAGCAGTTTTTAAAAATGGAAGGCGTTCATGATACAGCCTGCTATCATGCAGGGATGGAGCAAGAGCAAAGGACCCTTATACAGCAGCAGTTTGTTTATGATCAATTAGAAGTAGTTTGCTGTACAAATGCATTTGGAATGGGTGTTAATAAAGGAAATGTCAGATATGTCATCCATTTTCATTTTCCGGCTCAAATGGAATCATACGTTCAGGAAATAGGGAGAGCTGGAAGAGACGGTCTGCCAAGTGTAGCGATATCTCTTATTGGAAGCGGAGATATGGAAATACCACTGGCCCTGCTGGAATCGGAATTTTCAACATATGAACAGCTTCACCAGACCCTTTATCTTCTCTCAGCAGGTACGGAAGCTGAGGAAGCATTTGAACGGACTGGTGTAAATGAATTTCAGGGAAGGTTTATTCTGCATCATTTAGAAAAGCTTTCTTATCCTCTGCCCGGAAATGAACAACAATCGTTAAATGTAATATGGGGAAAAATTGAAGACAGGCGAAAATTCAAAAAGAGAAAACTAAATGCCGTAATGAAATGGCTGCTTTCAAAAGAATGCAGGAGACAGGGCATTCTCAAATACTTTGAGGAAAAGAATTTACAAACACAGGAGATTTGCTGTGACAGGTGCGGACTTGATCTTTTGCAGTACGAAGAAAGGGAAGAGAAGCATACTCATTTGCAGCTCCTTGAGTGGAAGGCAGAATTAAAGGCTATATTTGGCCAGAGCGAGTGATAAAATGGTTAAGCGTCAAAATGAACTTGTAAAAAGAATGACAGATGGACAGCTGCTTCAGCAGCTCTATTTTACTCAAATTTTACTACTTACAATTTCCATCTTTTTAAGTATGATGTTATTTAACAGGCTGTCTGATTTTCAGGCAATATGGCGCCCTGAACTGGCAGAAATACTGCTGATTGGCGGATTCACTGCTGTTATTGTGCTGATAGGCGATTGGATCATTATGCGGACAATGCCAAAAGAATGGTATGATGATGGCGGCATCAATGAAAAAATGTTCAGGCACCGTTCCTTGCCGCACATTTTCTTTCTATGCCTAATAATCTCTTTTACAGAGGAGCTTTTATTTCGAGGGGTCATTCAGACACATTTCGGCATTTGGACGGCAAGCTTCATCTTTGCCATTCTGCATTTTCGTTATTTAACAAAAGGGCTGCTGTTTATTATGGTGATTCTGATCAGTTTGCTGTTAGGGTTTGTGTATAACTGGACAGGAAATTTATTCGTGACAGTCTTTGCACACTTTTTAATTGATTTGGTATTTGCCATTCAAATTCGTATGCAGTATATTAACGGAGGTGAAAAAAATGAGTAAAAAAGAAGAAGCAGCTTCGACTCGTGCCTCAAGACAAAATAATATAGATGAGTACAAAACAAGAACGGGAAGCTATCCATCCCGAAGTGAAATTCATAACAAAGACAAAAAAAAATCAAAGTATAAATATCCCGCTATAAGTTTACTGGCCTTATTCTTTTTTCTGCTTCCAATAGTGTTTTACTACAGTATTTCTTATTTCGACAACCGGGGTAAAACCGTCAACGGAGAAAATATTTCCGACTATGAAGATGTTTTAATAAAATACGGTGACGAAGAGGAAGAAGAGGAACAGGAACAGTCTTCTGATGAACAGTCCTTAGAAGAATCTGAAGAGAAAACACATGAAGCTGAGCAAGCGTCCATAAGCTCAGCCCAAACAAATGTCAACAAGCAAGCCGAGGAAGCACCTCTTAAAATTGCAGCAGAAAAAGAGCAGCAGCCAGAAAAAAAGGAAGCATCTGTACAGCCTGAACCCCAAAAAAATGAACCTGAACCAGAACCAGAACCAGAACCAGAACCAGAACCAGAACCAGAACCAGAACCTAAAGAAGAGTATAAAGTAATAGAACACACAGTGGGACCTGAAGAAAATCTGTTCAGAATCTCCGTAAAATATTACCGCGACCGCTCAGGCGAGGCTATAATTAAGCAATGGAATCAGCTGAGCGGAGACAGTGTGTATGAAGGTCAAGTACTTAAAATACCGCTTAAACAGTAAACGCATGTATTAGAGCATGCGTTTTTTTCATGCTTGCTTTTCATATAAAGATGGACAACATCATATAATCTGGTATAAGAATAGAACCTTTCTCAGGAGATGTGATGCATGTGGAAAAACAAATAGAGCAGCTGAATGATTCTACCGATTTAGCGACTAAACAAATGCTTCAAAGCGTGCTGAATAAAAAAAGAAAATATGAGCGATATAAAAAGAATTGTTTTAGATGTCAGATGTTTACACTTACTGGCGGTATGGCCTTTTTCCTCTACTTTTATCAATTTATTGTCGTTCCAAACGACAGCAATATTGGATATATGCTCGGTGAATTAGTTGGAAGCGCATTTCACTTTTTCATCATATTAACTATTGGTGCAGGGTATGCAACCGCTCATTATTATAAGAAAAAAGAAGAAAAATACGAAAAGGAATATCATGGATTAAGAACGGAAATTATCCGCAAGAGCTCTGAACTGTGGCCGCAGCCTTATCATTGGAAAAAAAGAGGCGAGGTTTATGACATGATGAAAAAAGATTTTGATATTAACCTTTATTTTGAAAGCAAGTAATTGTGAGAGTATGAAAGGATTTTAGCAAATGAAAGCGAATGTATGCTAAAACGTTAATGGGGTGATGCGATGTTTGTTAAAAGTACAATGATTCCAAAAGCAAGAACAATTCATGCGTCTGCGGAAGATTCGCTGCTGACGGTGCTTGAAAAGCTGGAAAAACACAAGATAGATGGAATTCCAGTCTTAAAAGGGACGGCCTACATAGGGATGATTACACGCTATAACCTATACGAGCATTTTTTTCAGTCAAATGCTGATAAAGAGGAATTCTTAAAAATCAGAAAGGCTGAAGAAATAGCGGTCAATCGTGATGTGTTCCTTGAAGGTGATGAAATTTTCGAAAAGACCCTGCTGAGGTTAAAAGATTTTCCGCTTATTGCTGTAGTCGGAGAAGATAAGGAATACTTGGGTATTGTCACGAGATATGATGTTCTTGAACAATTTCAGAGTGCATTTGGAATGAATAAAAAAGGAGTCAGAATTGCCTTCACCTCAGTTGAAACGGAGGGCAGGATCGCAAGGCTTACAGAGCTTGCAAAACAGTTTCATGAAGATATCATTTCCCTTGTTACGTTTGATGAAACCGAAAGTATGGTCAGAAGAATTGTGATGAAAATTGAAAAAAAGGACAATATCAAGCGATTTATTGAAAGAATTGAAAAGTCCGGATTCAGAGTTCTCGATATTCACGAAGACGAATAAAGCTCCTTTCCCTACATATAAAAATGTAGGGGGGGATTTTTTTGTTTAAACATGCCGCGTTTCTAATCATTGGGTACTTATCAGCCTATCTTGCATGTACATGGGTACCTGTACAGCATCCATTTCAGATGTCAGAATTCATCATGATGCTGATATTGAACCCGACAAAATCTTTTTTTTCTATGATCCTATTTACAATCGGGTTCATCTTGCACGCTTTTCTTATAAAATCAGCATTCAGTCTGACATATAAAATGATAAGAAACGAAGGCAATGTTCTCGAGGCGGCCATTAGTTATTGTGTTTTTATTAATTTTTATATATTATTTCAAATAGGATTTTGGCAAACTTTAGTTTTAGCAGCTTTTACAGTTTTATTTGGGCTCGCCACGGCAAACATTCAAAGAACCGCTTTGAAAAAAGCACTTTGAGATAATTGTGTACATATCTAATGATAAATTGTCACTGCTGCAAACAGCCGGATTATTCATTTGTTGTACAAAGTTTACACATGCTGTTTAATCCTATATACTTGAAAACAGTGATTTTTGTTATTGGAGGATTAGATATGTCTAGTCAAGAAGGCAAATACAACATTAAGGCAGTTTCCAAAATGCTTGGAATCCAACCAGGGACATTAAGAGCTTGGGAAAGACGCTATAATATGATTGCACCGGTTCGGAATGATTCAGGTCACCGTTTATATACAGAAGAACATATTAAGATTTTAAAATGGCTGATCACTAAAGTGAATAAAGGCTTTACAATCAGTCAGGCAGTCAATTTGCTTGAAAACACTAACTTGTCATCAGAAGGGCCAATAGCTGTGTCAGCAAGTTCCGAAACTCCCGACCATGCTCTGGATTTAACGGAGGAACTGCTTTTTGCCTTGCTTTCTTTTGATGAAAATCAAGCGCACGAACTATTAAATAAGGCTTTCAGTCTTTTTTCAATTGACAAGGTCCTCATTGACATTTTAGGAACGCTTCTCGTGAAAATTGGAGACATGTGGGAAAATGGCAAAATTACTTCTGCACATGAGCATTTTGCCTCCTCATTTCTCCGGTCGAGAATCGGGATTATCCTTCACACCCTTCCTGTGAACGGGCTGCTCCCGAAAGTAGTTTCCGTTTGCGGACCAGGGGAATGGCATGAGCTTGGACTTCTGATATTTACGCTTTATTTAAGAAGAAAAGGATTTGAAGTCATTTATCTTGGGACGAGCATTGCCGATGGGGACATTGATATTGTCCTTGAGGAAGTAAATCCTAAGTTTTTATTTTACTCCTGCACTCTTCAGGAAAATGTTTCAAAAACAGTTGAAACGGTTGATGGGCTGTCCCAAAAATACAGGAATTTAATTATTGGTCTTGGGGGCAGCGGATTTAATAAAACTCCGAGAGAGTGCTTGAAAAATTATGAATCATTATTCGTCGGGGATACGAAAAACCAGTGGGACAATTGGCTTAAAGAACGCCTATCTGTATAAATGAGCCCTTCGAAATCTTTTGCTTGTCTTAATGGGTTAAGAGAGTGTAAACTTGTTAAAAATCAACGAACCATCCCATCTACATTTCATATGATAAGGAAAAGGGCGTTCTGACGGCAGGAGGGTAAGGGATGCGGCTAGAGCGATTGAACTATAACAAGATAAAAATCTTCTTAACAATAGACGATCTAATGGACAGAGGACTTACGAAGGAAGACTTATGGAAAGATTCATTGAAAGTACATCAGCTTTTCAGAGAAATGATGGATGAAGCAAGTGAAGAGCTTGGTTTTGAAGCAAGCGGGCCAATTGCTGTTGAAGTATACTCTCTACAAGCTCAGGGCATGGTCATTATCGTGACTAAAAACCATGAGGAAGAAGAGATTGACGAAGATTATGCAGATGATTACATCGAGATGCAGGTGAAACTTGATCAAAGCTATGATATTATTTTTGAATTCAATGAATTTGAAGACATCATACAGTTATCAAATGCACTTTTCTCGCAAGGGATAAAAGAAGGAGCCGTATACTCCCATCAAAACAGATTTTACTTCATGCTGGATGAGCATCAGCCAATTGAAGTTGATTCCTTAGTCTCAATCATTGCTGAATATGGAAATCCTTCCATGATCTCGATTCATTATCTGCATGAATATGGAAAGTGCTTATTGCCTGATAGTGCAATTGAAAAACTTCATCATTACTATTGGAGTAATACAAAATAGCCATGCTGCCCGCAGGATAGATGACTGCGGGTCTTGTTATTGGAAATTCAGATTTGCCCTGTACTTTGAATATGTATTTAAAACGGGTAGATGAGGATAAAATGAACTCTCAAATAGTTTAAAATATTCTCTATTTTCTTACTTCAAACAACCGATTTTATCCAATTTCATCCATTAGAACCACATCATTGAAATCGCTTACAAAAAAGGTCTTGTTTTTGTTTTATTTCTGCTTTTTCTACTTTGCAGAAAACATTTGAAGGTGTATACTATGTCATGAAAGGTGGACATTTCCACACAATTGAAAAGACAGTAGGAGGTTTACTCGAATGGTAGCCGAAAAAAGCACCGATCATAAACGAGAAAAGCATGATGTGTTGAAATCAACACAAACGGTGATACATAAAGCCCTAGAGAAACTAGGATATCCTGAAGAAGTTTATGAATTATTAAAAGAACCGCTTAGAATGATGACGGTAAAAATACCTGTAAGAATGGATGACGGTTCAGTCAAGATTTTTACTGGCTACCGCGCCCAGCATAATGATGCAGTAGGACCTACTAAGGGCGGAATTCGTTTCCATCCGGGTGTTACCGAAACTGAAGTTAAAGCGCTGTCAATATGGATGAGTTTAAAATGCGGGATTGTTGATTTACCTTACGGCGGAGGAAAAGGCGGTATCATTTGTGATCCGCGTGATATGTCATTCCGTGAATTAGAACGCCTGAGCCGCGGATATGTAAGAGCAATCAGTCAGATTGTCGGACCGACTAAAGACATTCCTGCTCCGGATGTATTCACGAATTCTCAAATTATGGCTTGGATGATGGATGAGTACAGCAGAATAGATGAATTTAATTCTCCTGGATTCATTACAGGAAAGCCTCTTGTGCTTGGAGGTTCACATGGCCGCGAATCAGCTACAGCAAAGGGTGTAACAATCTGTATTTATGAAGCTGCCAAGAAAAAAGGGATTGAGCTTAAAGGCGCCCGTGTTGTTGTACAGGGATTTGGCAATGCAGGAAGCTATTTAGCCAAATTCATGCATGATGCAGGTGCGAAAATTATTGGTATCTCAGATGCTTATGGAGGTCTGCATGATCCTCAAGGCCTTGATATTGATTACTTGCTTGACCGCCGCGACAGCTTCGGAACAGTAACAAAATTATTTAATGATACGATTACAAATAAAGAACTGCTTGAGCTTGATTGTGATATTTTAGTACCTGCTGCGATTGAAAATCAAATCACAGAAGAGAATGCACACTTAATCCGTGCAAGCATCGTGGTAGAGGCCGCTAATGGTCCGACTACGCTTGAAGCAACCCAGATTCTGACTGACCGCGGCATTCTGCTTGTACCGGACGTACTGGCAAGTGCAGGTGGCGTTACAGTTTCTTATTTTGAATGGGTACAGAACAACCAAGGCTATTACTGGTCAGAAGAAGAAGTCAATGAAAAGCTTGAAAAAGTAATGGTTAAATCATTCAATAATATATATGAAGCAGCGCAAACACGACGTGTAGATATGAGACTCGCAGCTTACATGGTCGGCGTCCGCAAAATGGCAGAAGCATCCCGCTTCAGAGGCTGGATCTAAATCAAATATTTGCATGAATTCAAGAAATCTCCTATCATTACCGATAGGAGATTTCTTTGTACAGGAATAAAAAAGTATGGATCATGTTCCGGTGTATGCGTCTGACGCTGCCGGCAGGATCTGCGATTTATATAAAGTTTTTATACAGGAGTGAACGTTTTGAATAAGGAAAATGTTATTGTTATCGGCGGCGGTCCATGCGGGTTAGCTGCGGCCATTGCCCTGAAGGAGAAGGGGATTGAGCCTCTTGTTATAGAAAAAGGAAATATCGTAAACGCCATTTATCATTACCCGACACATCAAACATTTTTCAGCAGCAGTGAAAAGCTTGAAATAGGCGGAATTCCTTTCATTACAGAAAATAGAAAGCCCCACCGCATTCAGGCACTTTCCTATTACAGGGAAGTTGTCAGAAGAAGCGATCTAAAAATTCATGCATTTGAAAAAGTAGAAGAAGTTGTCAAAGACGGCACTGAATTTATCGTACGCACATCAAAGGACACGTATCGTGCCAAGTATATCGTCATTGCAACAGGCTATTACGATCATCCAAATTACATGAATATCCCAGGAGAAGAATTGCCGAAAGTTTTTCATTACTTTAAAGAAGGTCATCCTTTTTTTGATAAGGATGTTGTCGTCGTAGGAGGCAAGAATTCAAGTGTTGATGCAGCGCTTGAACTGGTTCATGCTGGTGCGCGTGTAACGGTTATTTATAGAGGTGCTCAATACTCGCCAAGTGTGAAGCCCTGGATCCTTCCTGAATTTGATGCGCTTGTGCGCAATGGTACGATTAAAATGGAATTTCAATCGCTTTTAACCCAAATCACAGAAGAAACGGTTACATATGAAGTGAATTGTGCAGAAGAAAAAACGATCAAAAATGATTTCGTATTTGCCATGACAGGGTACCATCCTGATCATTCTTTTTTAACTAAAATGGGTGTTCATATAGATCACGCATCTGGAAGACCGTCATTTTCTGAAGAAACTATGGAAACAAACGCCGAGGGAATTTATATTGCCGGAGTCATTGCGGCAGGAAATAATGCAAATGAAATTTTCATCGAAAATGGACGTTTTCATGGAGGATTATTGGCCAAACATATTGCAGAGAAAATGAAGTAAAGAAAAAAGACATCACCGCAGCAGATGATGTCTTTTTTGATGATCCTTGAGGTGCCGGTTACATACTGCCTGCCGAAATTTCCTTAGAAGGATCCGCTTTTCTAATTTAATATGAAAAAATCTCCTGCAATTCTCCGGCATTCTGAGTTGTTTCTAGGGCGATCATCAGTTTTAGTCTCGCTTTTTGGCCGTTTAGGCCGTTGCTGAAAATAATGCCTGCGTCTTTGAGTGTTTTTCCGCCGCCTTCATAGGCATAAACGTCCTGTACGATTCCGTTGAAGCATCTAGATACGATCACAATTTTAACGCCTAAGCTCATTAACTTTTTTAAGGAAGTCATCATCTTTGGTGGAAGGTTGCCTTGTCCGAGAGCTTCAATGACCAATCCGTCAAGTTTTAATTCTTCAATGGCTTTTAAAATTGTTTCGTCCATGCCGGCATATGCTTTTAAAAGCAGGACTTGTTTCGTTAGTGAGGCAACGGCAAGCGACGTTTGGTTGATGGGCTTATGATGAAAGGCAACCCCTCGCTTATTAACAATGCCGATTGGCCCGTATTGCGGACTCTGAAACGTCGCTACATTGCTAGTATGGGTTTTCGTAGCATTTTTTGCAGAGTGTACCTCATCGTTCATGACAACTAGCACTCCCATTTCTGCTGCTTCTTTGCTTGCAGCAACTTGAATGGAGGATACTAGATTGTATAAGCCGTCTGAACCAAGTTCATTGCTTGATCTCATAGCACCTGTAATGACAACGGGGATATTAACATTTAAGGTTAGGTCGAGGAAATAAGCTGTTTCCTCAAGAGTGTCTGTACCGTGAGTTATCACGATCCCGTCAATTTTATCTTGCTGGCAGGCTTTTTCAATCGTTTCTTTTAATTCAAGCATTTCTTTTGGGGTAATATGTGGCGAAGGCAGGTAAAATAATTCCTTTGCCGTAATCATAATATCATTAAATTTCAGTAAGTTGTGGAGCAGGGGATTGGATTCTCCTTGTTTGACTTCCCCTGTTGTTTCGTCCTCACTCATAGAAATCGTTCCGCCTGTGTGAATGACAAATATATGTTTCATAAGTTCCTCCGAATGTTTGAAATCTTTTTCTCTGTATGATCTGATTCATTTTCAATTATATGATAACATGATACCATGAATAAATAGAAGATATTAGAAGAAAGAAGGCCTGTGGATGATTGCAATTATATCTGCCGGCATAGCCCCTGGTTTAGCCATTTTAAGCTATTTTTATTTAAAAGACCAGTATGATTCAGAGCCGTTCTATATGGTTTTCCGGTCATTTGTTTTTGGGGCATTGCTCGTTTTTCCTATTATGTTTATTCAATATGTCCTTGAAGCAGAAAAAGTCATTGACTCAAAGCTGATGCTTGCTTTTTTATCCAGCGGGCTTCTGGAAGAGTTTTTTAAATGGTTTATTTTATTTGTAACAATCTATCCTCATGCCCATTTTGATGAGCATTATGACGGCATCGTTTACGGAGTGGCATCATCTCTGGGATTTGCTACCCTGGAAAATATTCTGTATTTGATCGGAAATGGACTTGAATTCGCAATTGGACGAGCGGTATTGCCCGTTTCAAGTCATGCGCTATTTGGTGTCATTATGGGGTATTATCTGGGGAAAGGAAAGTTTTCCCTTATTTCCGAAAAAAAGAAATGGATTTTGCTGTCTTTCATGCTGCCGGTTCTTTTGCACGGATTGTATGACTATATTCTGATTTCACACGAACTTTGGCCGTTATATATGGTGCCTTTTATGTTTTTCTTATGGTGGTTTGCTCTGCACAAAGCAAAAAAAGCAAGAATGTTAAAGCATCCTGTATAAGCAAAAAGCAATCCTTTTAAAGGGTTGCTTATTTTTTTATGGAGAGAACTTCTTAATCAGGTTGTATAAAATGCCATTTACTACAAAAAATACGTTGTAAGGAAAACCATTAATCATGAGGAGGCAGCAGCATGCAGAAAAATCGTATCATTTGGATGATGGCAGGTGCACTAATTATTGCCCTCTTTTTTCAAATGACTTTCTTAAATCAAAATAAAGCCCATGCGTTTTCGAATCAAGTCATTCAAAAAGGCGCTGTTGGCGATGATGTTGTGGAACTGCAGGCAAGATTGCAGTACAACGGATATTATAACGGTTCAATTGATGGAGTATATGGATGGAGCACTTATTGGGCGGTACGCAACTTTCAATATGAATTTGGACTAAAGGAAATTGACGGACTTGTGGGAGAGTCAACAAAAAATAAACTCACCCAGTCTACAAAATATTATCGGGATTTTGTCCATAAACAGCTTAACTCCGGTAAGGACTTTACTCATTATGGCGGTGTGCCGTTAAGTAAACAGAGTGCGCCATCTAAAGAATTCAAGGCTAAAATGAGAGCCTCCTACGGCAAAAAAGGTGCAGGCAAGGCGCAAGCAGGACAGGCTAAACAGACACAGCCAAAGCAGCAGCCGAAACAGCAGGCGCAGCAGCCGAAACAGCAGGCACAGCAGCCGAAACAGCAGGCACAGCCGAAAGCTGAATCACAGGCTAAAGCTAAAACAACCGCTGTAAATATGCCTGAGGGTTTTTCGCAAAATGATATTCAGCTCATGGCGAATGCTGTCTATGGTGAAGCGCGCGGGGAACCATATATCGGTCAGGTTGCAGTCGCGGCCGTTATTTTAAACCGTGTGGACAGCCCGACATTCCCTAATACGGTATCTGGTGTTATTTTCGAGCCAAGAGCCTTTACAGCTGTAGCAGATGGGCAAATTTGGCTGACTCCGAATGAAACGGCTAAAAAAGCGGTCATGGATGCCATCAATGGCTGGGATCCAACAGAAAATGCAACTTATTATTTTAATCCCAATACTGCAACAAGCGGCTGGATTTGGGGACGTCCTCAAATTAAACAGATAGGGAAGCACATATTCTGCAACTAAGAGGTGAATGTAATGATCAGAGGAATTTTGATTGCTGTTTTAACAATTGGAGTCGTTGGAACGGCTTATTGGGGCTACAAAGAGCATCAAGAGAAAAATGCAGTGCTGATTCATGCTGAGAATAAC
The DNA here is from genome assembly GCF_030127205.1 of Metabacillus hrfriensis. Taxonomy (NCBI): domain Bacteria; kingdom Bacillati; phylum Bacillota; class Bacilli; order Caryophanales; family Bacillaceae; genus Metabacillus; species Metabacillus hrfriensis. The sequence goes on along the minus strand of NZ_CP126116.1, from coordinate 3,396,285 downwards.
TATCAGCGTGCGTTCCATGATTTGACTTACCAAGTTGATCAGCTGCACGATAAGATTGGCGCCACTCTTGCTATGAATTCAAAAAAATCGCTGTCACCAGGACTAGTTGAAGTTTGGAGAATTACTTCGGAAGCTCATTCTGATGTTGGGCAGCTGCCGCTGACTCTGCTCCCTTTTAATAAAACAGAAGAGTTTTTAGCAAATATTTCTGATTTCAGCTACCGCACAGCCGTGCGCGATCTGGATAAAGAGCCTTTATCAGATCAGGAATATGCGAAATTAAAGGAGCTTTATACCAAATCTGAAGATATACAAACAGAATTGCGCAATGTACAGCATATGGTTATCGATAATAATCTCAGATGGATGGATGTTGAGCTTGCTCTTGCTGCAGGCGATGTAAAAGATGATAACACCATTATTAATGGATTCAAAACTGTTGAGAAAAATGTCAATGCCTATTCAGAGACAGATTCCGACCCTTCCTTGACGTCAGTGAAAAAGAAGGAAGAAGGCTTTGACCATTTAAAAGGCAAAGTTATTACTGAAAAAGAAGTTCCGAAGATAGTAGAAAAGTTTGTTCCGGGCGCAACCGGAAATATGAAAGTAACGCCTAATGGAAAAGGATCATCGCTTGAGTTTTACAGTGTTGCTGTAAACGATCCGAAAAAGAAATCTGAGATCTATCTCGATATTACAAAAAAAGGCGGCTATCCAATTTGGCTGCTTCAGAACAGAGAAGTAAATGACCCAAAGATCAGTTTAAATGATGCCTCCAATAATGCGGCAAAATTTTTAAAAGATCAGGGGTTTGAGGATTTGATTTTATACGAAAGTGCCCAGTTTGAAAACATAGGTATTTTCTCATTTGTGTCAGTCTATAAAAATGTAAGGCTTTATCCGGATGCGATCAGAATGAAAGTGGCTCTTGATGATGGAAAAGTAATCGGCTTTTCTGCAAGAGACTATCTGGCATCACACCGCAAACGCGAAATACCGCAGGCGAAAATAAGTGCAGAAGAAGCAAGAAGCTTTGTTAATCCGAATTTAATGGTGCAGGAAGACAGGCTGGCAATCATTACAAATGAAATTGGTGAAGAAGTTCTTACTTATGAGTTTTTAGGAACAATGGAAAATGATACTTACAGAATCTTTGTAAATGCCAATGATGGAACGGAAGAAAAAGTTGAAAAGCTTGACAACTCTGAACCAATCTATCAGGAAATTTAGTAAGAAAGAAAAAAGTGTGAAAATGGAAAAGCCAATTTTTCGAAAAAATGAATCTAATGAAAAGAACCTAAATAAAAAAAGGAAAAGATGAAATAGACTTTTCCTTTTTTTTATTCCGTGATTTAATATTAGAGTAGAGAGAAATAGAGAGTGTGTGATCATGTGCTGAATATTGGGGATCGTTTATTTTTAGAAGTAGAAGATGGTGTGAAATTAAAATGCCGAGTAGTCGATCTTTTGGATCAGGTATTATATACCGATTACCCCTTTAATGAAAAGACAGGAAAACCATCTTTTTTGCTGAACGGAACACATTTAGATGCCTTCTTCGTCGGAAATGATCAAAATGCCTATCATTTCCCTACAGAAGTCCTGGGCAGATTCAAAGATAAAATACCGATGCTTGCCTTTAAAATGCCGGCAGCACATGAAATGACAAGAATACAAAGAAGAGAGTACGTCAGGATTGAGACAGCTATTGATATTGCCCTGCATTCAGTAAATGGCATGTTTAAGCCGTTTGTTACGACAACGATTGATTTAAGTGCCGGCGGTGCTGCAATCAGCCTGCCGCCTCATATCTCAATCAATCAAAATGAAGAGGTCCATGCGTGGCTTTCTTTGCCTTTTCAAAAAGGAACAACTGAATATGCAAAAATCAAAGCGAAAATGATCAGGATCATAAAAAGCGGAAAGAAAGACATGGCCACGCTTCAATTTCTTGATCTATCAGAAGCAGACCGAAAGAAAGTGCTGCAGTTTTGCTTTGACCAGCAGCTGCTTTTAAAGAAAAAGGGAGTTTTAGCCGAATAAGAAGATTCTAATTGCATCATACTAGATATAAAAAGTGGAGATGGATACAGGTATGATGCGATTTGAACGGATTGTGATCAAGATTGTGATCATTCAATTGATTCTTTTAATTTGTGCACAAGCTGCGCTGACGAATGCAAATCTGCAGCCCCACATCTCGCGTGTGGTACAATATGAAGGTGTGAATAAGCTGACAATCAGCGAATGGCTTGAAACCTTTAAACAGACAACTATGCAGGATGAATAGACCCTGCATTATTTTTATTTCTTATTTTAACAAGTGCAGCAGGAAGATTCCTGAATACGTATCTAGGAAACTATCAAGGAGGACCTATGGAACAAAATATATCTATTGCAATTGATGGACCTGCAGCAGCAGGCAAAAGCACAGTTGCAAAAATCTTAGCAGAAGACTATTCATATGTTTATATCGACACGGGAGCAATGTATAGAGCTCTTACTTATAAAGCAATTCAGGAGCATGCGGATTTAGAAAACGAAGAGCTTTTGAAAGAAATCCTGTCAGATACAAAAATAGACCTAATTCCAAGCGGAAAAGGACAGCTTGTTTATGTAAATGGGGAAAATGTCACAGAAGTAATTCGTACGCATGAAGTCACAAATTCTGTTTCAATAGTAGCAAAGCATGCTTCTGTCAGAGAAGAAATGGTCAAAAGACAAAAAGACATGGCGAACGGCGGGAGAGTGGTCATGGACGGAAGAGATATCGGCACTCATGTTCTGCCTGAAGCAGAAGTGAAGATATTCTTAAGAGCATCTGTACTTGAACGTGCGAAAAGACGTCATGATGAAAATCTTTCAAAAGGCTTTGAATCAGATTTAGAGCAGCTGAAGCTTGATATTGCAAGAAGGGACAAACTGGATTCTGAACGAGTCATTGCTCCTCTTAAAAAAGCAGATGATGCTGTTGAAATTGATACCACGTCACTGTCTATTACAGGTGTTGTGGAAGAAATCAAAAAAATTGTCAAAGAGAGGCTTTGATGAAAATGAACTTTTATCAATTTGCCAGAGGTGTTGTAGCATCTGTGTTCTTTCCGCTTTACCGGATCGAGGTAAAAGGGAAAGAGCATTTTCCTAAAGAAGGCGCGGTCCTTTTATGTTCGAATCATATTGATAATTTAGATCCTCCTACAGTTGGGATATCAGCTCCAAGGCAAGTGCATTTTATGGCGAAAGAAGAATTGTTTCGAGTCCCTGTCCTAGGGGGTATAGTCAGAAAAGTAGGATCATTCCCTGTTAAAAGAGGCATGAGTGACCGTGAAGCACTAAGAAATGGTTTAAATGTGCTAAAAGACGGAGGCGTTTTGGGATTATTTCCGGAAGGAACTAGAAGCAAAGACGGCCAGCTTGGAAAAGGTCTTGCGGGAGCAGGTTTTTTTGCCCTCAGATCTAATGCTTTAGTAGTGCCCTGTGCGGTCATCGGCACTTATAAGCCATTTAATAAAGTAAAAGTTTTCTTCGGTGAACCTATCAATCTTGATCCTTTAAGAGAAAGAAAAGCAACGGCTGAAGAGGCAACTGAGCTGATCATGTCAAAAATTGCAGAACTTCTCGAAAAACATCGCTCTTAAGAGTCTTACTACTTGACAAAATGTAACATTTATTAGAAGTTAGTAAAAAGAGTATTTTCACTTTATTCTAAAAAGTGATTTCATACATATCCAACTAAGTCGTGGGTTGTGACCAAGGAGGTAATTGGAATGGTTGAAGACATGAATGATGTAGAAGTAAAAACACCGGAAGTTGGTGATATTCTGAAAGGGATCGTTACCAAGGTGGAAGACAAACAGGTAATTGTTGAAATTGACAACGTGAAGCATACGGGTATTATTCCTATAAGTGAACTATCCAGTCTGCACGTTGAAAAAGCTTCTGATGTTGTAAGTGAAAATGAAGAATTGCAGTTAAAAGTGACAAAAGTCGAGGATGAAGCATTAATCCTTTCTAAAAGAGCAATTGACGCAGATCTTGCCTGGGATCAGCTGCAGACTAAATTCGAATCAAAAGAAGTGTTTGAAGCGGAAGTCAAGGATGTTGTTAAGGGAGGCCTCGTGGTTGACCTTGGTGTAAGAGGATTCATCCCTGCATCATTAGTGGAATCTCACTTTGTTGAAGATTTTTCTGACTATAAAGGTAAAACGCTGTCACTGATGGTTGTGGAAATTGACCGCGAGAAAAATCGTGTCATCCTATCCCATCGCGCTGTAGTTGAAAAAGAACACGGCGAAAAGAAACAGCAAAGATTAGATATGATTAAAGCAGGCGAAGTGCTTGAGGGAACGGTTCAGCGTCTGACTGATTTCGGAGCTTTTGTCGATATCGGCGGCATTGACGGGCTGGTTCACATTTCACAGCTTTCACATAATCACGTTGATAAACCGTCTGAAGTTGTAGAAGAAGGACAAAAAGTTCAAGTGAAAGTGTTATCGATTGACCGTGATAACGAAAGAATCTCACTATCTATTAAAGAAACACTTCCTGGACCTTGGGAAAACATTGCTGATAAAGTAAAAGCAGGCGATGTTTTAGACGGCACAGTGAAACGTTTAGTTTCTTTCGGTGCATTTGTAGAAATTCTGCCTGGTGTAGAAGGACTTGTTCACATTTCTCAAATCTCGAATAAGCACATCGGCACACCGCATGAAGTGCTTTCAGAGAATGAAGAAGTAAAAGTGAAGGTATTGGATGTAAATGAAAACGAACAGCGAATTTCCCTGAGTATTAGAGAATTAGAAGGCCCATCTAAAGCCGATGAAGAGGATTACCGCAATTATCAGGCTAAAGAAGAGTCTTCAGGTTTTCAATTAGGCGAAATGATTGGCGATAAATTAAATAAATTGAAATAAACGGTGATGACTGTGAGCAGAGCTAAGCGAAAGATCGACCATATACAACATGCATTAAAAACAGGGCAGCTGAGAGAAAATGGATTTGATGATGTCATGTTTCTGCACCAGAGCTTGCCTGATACTGCTGTTCATCACATTGATCTGCACACTGAAATTGGCGAACTTGTTCTAAGTTCGCCAATTTTTATCAATGCAATGACAGGCGGAGGCGGAACAGAAACCGTCAAAATTAATGAGGCTTTGTCTACCGCCGCTGCTGAGTGCGGAATACCGCTTGCTGTCGGTTCACAAATGTCTGCTATTCGCGATGCTTCAGAAAGGCCTTCTTATGAAGTTGTACGGAAGGTCAATCAAAAGGGATTTCTTTTTGCAAACCTTGGAAGCGAAGCAACGCCGGATCAGGCAAAAACGGCCATTGATATGATCGAGGCAAACGCCATTCAAATTCATTTAAATGTTGTTCAGGAATTAGTGATGCCTGAAGGAGACAGGGATTTCAGCGGTGCTTTAAAAAGAATTTCTGCGATTGCAGAAGCGTCAGAGGTTCCGGTTATCGTAAAAGAAGTCGGATTCGGAATGAACCGAGAAGCTGCCGAAAAGCTGAGAGATGCCGGCGTGGCAGCTATAGACGTCGGAGGCTTCGGCGGAACGAACTTTGCGAAAATTGAAAATGAAAGAAGAAGCAGACTGTTATCTTATTTCAATGACTGGGGAATTCCAACCGCTGTTTCAATTGCCGAACTCAAATCTTCTGTTAATGGCATTTCCATTCTCGGTTCCGGAGGCATACAGAACGCGATGGATATAGCAAAAGCAATTTCTCTCGGCGCATCCAGCGCAGGGATAGCAGGATTCTTTTTGAAAATATTAATTGAAGACGGCTATGATGCTCTTGTTTCAGAAATTAAAAACGTTCAGAATGATTTAAGAATGATTATGACAGCGCTCGGAGCTGGAAGCATCAGTCAACTGCAAAATGCACCGATCATTTTATCGGGTTTGACTCATCATATATTAAATGAGCGCAATGTTGATACAAAATTCTTCAGCAATCGAATTATTGAAAAATAAGAATCCGCATCCTATTAAAGGGTGCGGATTTTGTTTTGAAAAAAAGGCGCCTTTTTATTAGACGCCTTTTGGTTTGCCTTGAGAAAAACGGGCTGCTTCGCTTTCCTATTTGTTTCGCGCTCTTGATTCCTCAGGGCTCTCTAAAGAAGTGGCTCCTTTGTAATTAAGTGATTGATCTCGGTCAGATTCAACTCTTTTGCTCGCTTTCAGCTTTTTTTCCTGACGGTCACGTCCCATTACATATCCCTCCTTTTACTCCTTTAGTATGACTCAAGCATCCATTCTCCATGAATTCAATTTTGTGATAGAGCATTCTATCATCCAGGAAAAAATTCTAGGTATAAACAGCCCTTTTCAATCAATAAGCGGATTAAAGATCAAAGAATCCACCCATAATGGTAAGAATAGGAGTGAGAATGGTGGAAAATGTCTTTTATTATTGGATTTTGTGGGGGGCTTGGATTATCGCAGCTTTTTTCCTGAAAAAATCTATAAGGCGAACAATGATATCAGCCGTTATTTTAGTATGCATAGCATCTGGAGAAATGTTTATAGAGGTTTCTTCTTTTTCGCTTAGAGTTTCCTTTATCCTGGCTCTATGCATCGGGTATTATTTAGCTTCGGAATGCAAGCGGAAGGTTTATCACTTTTTTTCTGTGATGACGTTAACCAGTGCCTATGCAGGCATACATTTATTCGAAATTTTTGATCCAGTATGGTTTATAGTCGATCGTTTTTTTATCATTATCAGTGTTATCAGTATATTAGCGATTTATCTGGGGAAAAGTATGCCCGAACGTATAGGGCTTCTGGTCCTCTCCATGAGCCAGGGTGAATTATTGTTCTGGGTTATCCTGGGTAAATTTCATGATGGATTAACAATCGGAACAGCTGATTACTTGAATATGGCTGCGATTGGATGTTTTATCGTATGTGCGTGGACTTATTTAGAACAAATTATGGCGTCATTTAATCAGCAGGCTCAAAAATCAGCAAAGGGGAAGCAGGCTTAATATGAATGAGTATACTTATCCGATTTTATTCGGTGTTGCTTTTGGGGTTATTTCAAGATTGTATATGCTCCGAACAGATTACAGGCAGTACCCTACCTATCTGCACGGTAAAATAATTCATGTTGCTTTGGGATTTATTGCAGCCGGTCTTGGCACAATTGCCATCCCGGCAATAATGGAGGAAGAATTTACGGCGATTACCTTTCTCACGCTTGCTGCTTCGCAATTCAGAGAAGTCAGAAATATGGAACGGAATACTCTGTCAGAGCTGGACGGATATGAGCTTGTTCCCAGAGGCAACACATATATTGAGGGAATTGCCGTTGCCTTTGAAAGCAGAAATTACCTTGTGATTTTTACTTCATTAACGACTACCTTTGCGTATTTAGTTTTTAACATTTGGGCAGCTCTCGCAGCAGGTGTAATATGTCTGATCATTTCAAAAAAACTAATGGCCGGCAGCAAAATGAAGGATATCGTCCAGATTGAATATAAAGAACCTCATTTTGAAGGCGCAGGTTTATATATTGATAACATTTATATAATGAATATTGGGATACCTGAAAAGCAGGAAGCTGTATTGAAATATGGCATGGGCTTTATTTTGACTCCGAAAAATTACAATGCAAGAACGACCATTGCAAATCTTGGCCAAAGACAGGCGATTCTGCACGATGTGTCCACAGCTCTTGGTGTGCATCGCGATTCTGGTGAGCCATCATTGGTTCCGCTTGCTAAACGTGATTTGGATGATGGAAGAGTAGGTGTATTTGTCCTTCCACAAGGAGGAGACATTGAGCTTGCTAAAACGGTTATTGGAGAAGTTCCTACGCTTGAAAATGCAATTAGAATGCCAAGTGAATCCAAGGCGAATAAAAAAGGCAGGTCTTAAAAAGTGAACACATCACTCGAAAAATATATTCTGGCAGCGGTAACGACAAGCCCTGAGAAAGTAACAGGCGGAACAGCCGTCTTTGTAGTCAAAACAAAAGAAGAAATGGATTTTTACGCAAAAAATCTAGAAGCGATTTTAGATGGAATAGCTCACGGAATTGGCGAAGACCTGTACATTATTGTAAAGCATTGAGTTGTACAACATGCTAAACTCTGCTAATATATAAAAGTTAAGCCCTTCCCGAAAATAGAGAAGGGTTTCTTTCATGAAAAGGGAAAGCTTATAATGTAAGATATGAACTTATATGTTGCCCGCATTAAAATACATAAACTGCAAGTTGAAAGGAAAGATTGCTATGGCTAAACCGGTAATTGCAATCGTCGGCCGACCGAATGTCGGGAAATCGACGATTTTTAATCGAATCGTTGGCGAGCGTGTGTCAATCGTCGAAGATATACCAGGAGTAACAAGAGACAGAATATACAGTTCAGGAGAATGGCTGAACTATCAATTTAACTTAATTGATACAGGTGGAATTGATATTGGAGATGAGCCGTTTTTAGCTCAAATTCGTCAGCAGGCTGAAATTGCGATTGATGAAGCGGATGTTATTATTTTTCTGACAAACGGACGAGAAGGTGTGACCGCTGCAGATGAAGAAGTGGCAAAAATACTCTACCGCAGCAAAAAGCCGGTTGTACTTGCTGTAAACAAAGTGGACAACCCTGAAATGAGAGCCAGCATCTATGATTTCTATGCACTTGGATTTGGAGAGCCGTTCCCAATTTCAGGATCACATGGTCTGGGACTTGGAGATTTGCTTGATGCAGTTGCAGAGCATTTCAAAAATATTGTGACGGAAGAATACGATGATGAAACAATCAAGTTCAGTTTAATCGGACGTCCAAACGTCGGTAAATCTTCGCTTGTGAATGCACTCCTTGGAGAAGACCGTGTAATCGTGAGCAACATTGCAGGTACAACGAGGGACGCAGTTGACACAAGCTACCGGTATGAAGGACAGGATTTCGTTATTATTGATACTGCCGGCATGAGAAAAAAGGGAAAAGTATACGAGTCCACTGAAAAATACAGTGTTCTCCGCGCCCTAAAAGCCATCGATCGTTCAGATGTCGTTCTAGTTGTCATTGACGGGGAAGAAGGCATTATCGAGCAGGATAAAAAAATTGCAGGCTACGCACATGAAGCAGGTCGTGCAGTCGTAATTGTCGTGAATAAATGGGATGCAGTTGAAAAAGATGAAAAAACAATGAAAGATTTCGAAACGAACATTAGAGAGCATTTCTTATTCCTGGACTATGCTCCAATCGTTTTCCTGTCGGCAAAAACGACCCGGCGCATCCATACACTGCTGCCAAAAATCATTCTGGCCAGTGAAAATCACTCTCTGCGTGTTGAAACAAGCGTCTTGAATGATGTCATCATGGATGCTGTAGCGATGAATCCTACGCCTACTGATAAAGGCAAGAGATTGAAAATTTATTATGCTACACAGGTTGCTGTTAAGCCGCCGGCATTTGCTATTTTTGTTAACGAACCTGAATTAATGCATTTTTCATATGAGCGATTCCTGCAAAACAGAATCCGTGATGCATTTGGTTTTGAAGGCACGCCAATTAAGATTTTCGCAAGAGCCAGAAAATAATAGGGGTGAATAGGGATGGAACGAATTGCCGTTCTTGGTGCAGGCAGCTGGGGAACAGCGCTTAGTATTGTACTCGCAGATAATAATCATGAAGTAAGACTATGGGGGCATCGCAAAGAGCTGATTCAGCAAATTAATGAAACACACCGGAATCAAAAATATTTGCCTGATGTAGAGCTTTCAGACGCTATCAAAGGCTATACAGATTTAGCTGAAGCACTGAATTCAGTAAATATCGCGGTTTTGGCTGTTCCGACTAAAGCAATAAGAGAAGTTCTTCAGGATGTCATAAAAGTGATCGATCATAAATTGACGATTGTCCATGTTAGCAAAGGAATTGAGCCGGATTCCCTCCTGCGCATATCTGATATTATTAAAGAGGAAGTGCCTGTTAACCTCCTTCAGGATGTAGTGGTTTTATCAGGGCCAAGCCATGCTGAAGAGGTGAGCTTGAGACAGCCGACAACGGTTACATCATCTTCCGATAACCTTGAAGCAGCAGAGCTTATTCAGGATTTATTTATGAATCAGCATTTCAGAGTGTATACAAACCCTGATGTCATAGGAGTTGAGATTGGCGGAGCACTGAAAAATATCATTGCACTTGCAGCAGGTATCACAGACGGTCTCGGTTACGGAGATAATGCCAAAGCAGCTCTTATTACGCGAGGTCTTGCTGAAATAGCGCGTCTAGGCAGTATGATGGGCGGAAATCCGTTAACGTTTTCAGGTCTCACAGGTATAGGTGACTTAATTGTAACTTGTACAAGTGTTCACTCAAGAAACTGGAGAGCAGGCAATTTGCTTGGAAAAGGCCAAAAGCTTGAGGATGTTCTTGAAAATATGGGCATGGTCGTAGAGGGCGTCAGAACGACAAAGGCAGCCTATCAGCTTGCCCAAAAATATGAAGTGAAAATGCCGATTACAGAAGCTCTGTATGATGTCTTATTCAACGATAAAGAAGTAAAAGATGCCGTTGATTCCCTCATGGCCAGAGTGAAAACACACGAAATGGAAGATCTTGTGAATATTAGTGAAAATCGCAGTTGACTCTTGTGGCACAAGGGCCGGGGAATGCATAGAATAGCTTGAGTTTGTGAAAGAATAACAATCTTACTCATGAAACGGACCACTAGGTGCAAATGCGTGAATCACACTAAAGCATTGAATCACATACTTACGTTTCCTCTCTGCCCATTAAAATGGCTTACTTTATCCACAAAAATAGGCATTAGAGGATGCAAATGCTCTGAAATTCGCATAAAATGCATCGTAGTAAATTATGAGTTGCTCTAATCAATGGGTTTCGATTAGTCCGAAGCAAAAACATGGCTGAAGTAAAGCTGCCCCCTCTTTACTTCGGTTTTTTTTGTTATGAAAAGGGATAAGCCGTTGTGTTTATTGGAAGTGCGGTATACATAGAGAAGCAAAGGATCGGCTAAGTTGCTGATTTATCTTTTTATGGTAATCAGCTCTTGAGAATTCAGCTAAAATGTACATATTGTCCAGCTCCACCTCCTAACTCCTCGGCCAGAACGGATCAGCCTGAAAAGTCAAACCCGGACTTTCCAGTCTGCTCCTTATCTGTCTGTCGGAGCTAAGCAGTCGGTTCCGCTTTTCTAAGTAAACAGGCGATTCCGCATTTCTTGTGATATAATATTTTTCGGATAATAAGGGGAGGTAAGGGAATGAGTCCAGCGTTGATGAAGATGTGGATTGCTCTCGCTTCAATGGGGTTTATGTTTGTTGCGATTATATCAATCTATTTCAGCAGATTTAAAATGAAAGGGTTTTTAAAAATTGCTTTTGCTGCAATTGCTTATTTTTTTATGATTCTAGCAGGGTTGTTGATTGTATTCGTTGTTTTCAGCGGGCCTGTTAATGAATAAAGAACTTCACTATAAAGGAAGATTTTTATGAAAAAGCTTGCTACTTTGTTACTTGTTTTTTTAATTATGACAATGCTCTCAGGCTGCTTGTATCCTGATCAGGAGCTAAGCCAGAATCAGGTTCCCTATGAAGATCAGATTGCAGGAGTTCAAAATACGGTTGACCGTTTTAAAGAAGATTCCGGAGGACTGCTTCCGATCAAAACAAGAGATATGAAAACGCCTATTTATCAGAAATACCCGGTTGATTTTGCCCAGTTAGTGCCTAAATACATGGCTGAACAGCCTGGAACATCCTATGAAAGCGGCGGAATTTATTTGTATGTGCTTGTTGATGTGGAGGAAAACCCGACGGTAAAACTGATTGACCTCAGAATCTCAGAAGCAATACGTGATCTAAAAACGAGATTAAATGTGTATAAAGCATCGAGCGGCGGCTATCCGCCTTATAAAGAGGTTGTAGCTGAAAACGTGTTTACCCTGGACTACAAGAAGCTTGGCTATGAGGAAGCACCTCATGCTGTAAGCCCTTATTCGGGCGAAACACTGCCTTTTGTCATTGATAATACAGGGGAAGTATACGTTGATTACCGCATTGATTTGTACAAAGCACTAAGTGAAAAGAAAAATGCAGCCGCAAAAGGTGAAGACATACGCAATCTCCTGGTCGAGGATTCTCCGTTTGTACCTGCATTTTCATTGCCTTATACAGTCAATGAAAAAAATGAACCTGTCTTTTTAGATAAATAAGTCATGAACCCTTCTTAAGAGAAATAAACTCTGAAAGAAGGGTTTTTCATTTTTTAAAATCATATAAGAAAAATGAAATGAAAAAAATTTCAGATCACTGTCATAAATAAATAGGACAACGTCATAAATATATAGTGTCCTAAAACACGAAGAAGCAGACGGTCAATAACCCAAGAAGCCTATGATCGGGAGGGGATCACTTGGAAAAGGTAGATATTTTTAAAGATATCGCAGAGCGCACTGGCGGCGATATCTATCTCGGAGTAGTGGGAGCAGTAAGAACAGGCAAATCTACTTTTATCAAAAAGTTCATGGAGCAAGTCGTGCTTCCGAATATTGATAATGAAGCAGATAAGGCACGTGCGCAGGATGAGCTGCCGCAAAGTGCTGCTGGAAAAACCATCATGACGACAGAGCCTAAATTTGTTCCGAATCAAGCGGTTTCAATCCATGTTGAAGAGGGACTTGACGTCAATATTAGATTGGTAGATTGCGTTGGTTATACAGTACCTGGAGCAAAAGGGTATGAAGACGAAAATGGACCGAGAATGATCAATACTCCGTGGTATGAGGAGCCGATTCCTTTCCATGAAGCGGCTGAGATCGGCACCCGCAAGGTGATTCAGGAGCATTCAACTATCGGTGTCGTCATTACGACAGACGGCTCAATTGGCGAAATCCCAAGAAGAGATTATATTGATGCTGAAGAACGGGTCATCGAAGAATTAAAGGAAGTCGGAAAGCCTTTCATTATGATTATTAATACGGTTCAGCCGTATCATCCTGAAACAGAAACACTCCGCAGACAGCTCAGTGAAAAATATGACATTCCGGTCCTTGCGATGAGTGTGGAAAGTATCCGCGAGACAGATGTCATGAACGTTCTCCGTGAAGCGCTGTATGAATTCCCGGTGCTGGAGGTAAATGTGAATCTGCCTAGCTGGGTAATGGTTCTCCGAGACAATCACTGGCTGCGGGAAAGCTATCAGGAAGCAGTCAAAGACACGGTTCAGGATATTAAAAGGCTACGAGATGTTGATCGAGTGGTAGGATATTTCAGTGAATATGATTTCATTGACCGGGCAAGTCTTGCAGGCATTGAAATGGGGCAGGGCATTGCTGAAATTGACCTGTATGCGCCTGATGATTTATATGATCAAATTTTAAAAGAGGTTGTTGGAGTAGAAATCCGGGGGAAAGATCACTTGCTGCAGCTTATGCAGGACTTTGCTTATGCGAAAGCGGAATATGATCAAGTATCGGATGCACTTAGAATGGTAAAACAAACTGGCTATGGCATTGCAGCGCCTGCACTCAGCGACATGAGCCTTGATGAGCCGGAAATTATCAGGCAGGGTGCAAGATTCGGAGTTCGGTTAAAAGCTGTGGCCCCATCGATTCATATGATTAAAGTGGATGTGGAGTCAGAATTTGCTCCAATTATCGGAACAGAAAAACAAAGTGAAGAACTGGTTCGATACTTGATGCAGGATTTTGAAGATAACCCGCTGTCGATCTGGAATTCCGATATCTTCGGACGCAGTCTGAGTTCAATCGTAAGAGAAGGAATTCAGGCAAAACTTTCATTAATGCCTGAAAATGCCAGATATAAGCTGAAAGAAACGCTTGAACGCATTATTAACGAAGGATCTGGCGGTTTAATCGCGATTATCCTATAGAATAGGCAAGAGAACAGATGACCACAAAAAAAGTGGTCATCTTTTGTCTTTAAAAATAGTTTTCAATTCAATGACAATCAGCTTACAAAATTTTATTTTAATAAAATTAATGTTTACTTCTTTCTCAATATGTATTAGTGTTTTTAATAAGTTTTACATATTCCAAAATAATATTTGCATCTTCTATTATTTTTTTGTAAAATAAGTTCCGGGCGGGAATGCACGTTCGCTGAAAGCACCTTCACTTATTGATTTATATAGGTTTTATAAAGGTTTCTCCTTGCTTAGCGAAAAAGGATATGTTAATCTACTATCAGAAATTATTTTCTGTATTGGTCGATTCTTCCTAGAAACCCAATATTCATGCGGAAAATCATTGAATTATAGCCGTTAATCGTATAAGATTAGCGTGTTAACAGTAAAATGCTTATCTATCATGTATAGATTCTGCATAATCTGTGAAGAAATGAAAATAACAGAATGCTTTTATTGCTTAACAATCAATCTTTGGGAGGAGGTGAAAGGCATGAATAAAACAGAACTTATCAACGCGGTAGCAGAAGCTAGCGAATTATCAAAAAAAGATGCAACGAAAGCTGTTGATGCTGTTTTCGATACACTTTTGGATGCACTTAAAAACGGTGATAAAGTACAATTGATCGGTTTTGGTAACTTCGAAGTACGTGAGCGCGCGGCTCGTAAAGGACGCAACCCACAAACTGGCGAAGAAATCGAAATCGCAGCAAGCAAAGTGCCTGCGTTCAAACCAGGTAAAGCTCTTAAAGACGCTGTTGCTGGAAAATAATGTGCTCTTACCCGTGTATGATGCATAAATTACATACACAATGCTATGGATAGCCCCTTTTATAGGGGCTTTTCCTTTGTTTTGGCACAAATTGCAGACATGAGCCTGACATCCTCTCTCTTATAAACTTCACAAGATACATCATTCTTTGCTTTTAATCTCTTACCTATGCTAGAATCTGTATCAAATATATTGTTTTTTAGGAGGATATTTATGGGGCAAATCAATACAAAGCAGATCGAAGAGGCGGTAAGGCTCATACTTGAGGCGATCGGGGAAGATCCAAATCGCGAAGGGCTTCTTGATACTCCCAAACGTGTTGCTAAAATGTATGCCGAAGTATTCTCTGGACTTAGCGAAGATCCAAAAGAACATTTTAAAACGGTGTTCGGAGAAGACCATGAAGAACTAGTGTTAGTCAAGGATATTCCATTTTATTCGATGTGTGAGCATCACCTGGTACCGTTTTTTGGAAAGGCTCACATTGCATACATACCAAAAGGCGGAAAAGTAACAGGGCTGAGCAAGCTTGCCAGAGCTGTGGAAGCAGTTTGCAGAAGACCTCAGCTTCAAGAGAGAATTACCTCGACGATTGCAGAGAGCATTGTTGATTCTCTAGAACCGCATGGCGTAATGGTGGTTGTAGAGGCTGAACATATGTGCATGACAATGCGAGGAGTCAAAAAGCCGGGAAGCAAAACGATCACATCCGCTGTCAGAGGTGTTTTTGTTAAAGATCCTGCAGCCAGAGCTGAAGTATTATCATTTATCAAAGAATAAGGTTTCGGGGGTGAACATATGAAAGACAACACAAATGATTTTTTAGTGATAAAAGCGGTAGAGGATGGAGTGAATGTCATCGGTCTGACCCGCGGATCGGATACTAGATTTCATCATTCAGAGAAGCTGGATAAAGGCGAGGTAATGATTGCCCAATTTACAGAACACACATCTGCTATTAAGATAAGAGGGAAAGCCATTATTCAAACAAGCTACGGAGAAATAGAAAGCGACTCCAGAAGATAATTTTCTGAGGGCTGCAGATATGGTATAATGAGTAGTATTCAGCTGTAAATGTTTGTTGCTGTTGCTGGCTTTTTCGAAAAAATATCTATTTACATGGGGACAAGGGTGATTCATTTGCAAGACATCTATGTACAAATGGCTAAGATAAAAGACGCGTTACACTTAAAGCTCACTCATCCATACTTAGCAAAATATATACCTTCTCCTGTTATTGATGAAGATAAACTGCTCCTCTTCTATGCTTTGTTCGATCAGATTGATCTTCCAGATGAAAAAAAAGAGAACTACATAATTACAGCGATGCTTGTGCAAATTGCCCTTGATACTCATGATGAAGTATCCACTTCCGTTCATTTAAAGCAAGAAGAGTTCATGCAAAGACAGCTCATTGTTCTTGCAGGAGACTACTTCAGCGCTCTGTATTACGCGTTATTATCAGAAATGCAGGACATTGGAATGATTCGAACGTTAGCAACGGCAATAAAAGAGATTAACGAACATAAAATTCGCCTGTACGAAGAGACTGTAAGTGATTTTGATTCATTCGTTGCAAGTATAATAAAAGTAGAAACAGCTCTTTTTCAGCATGTTTCTGATTATTTTCAGGCAGGATTATTCTCTAAGCTGACGACTAAATTTCTGTCTTACAAACGGCTGACGCTTGAGAAAAACAGATACAGCGCAGAGTCCTTATCCATCATGAAAAATTTGGAGAAAAAAAAGAAAAATATCGGCACAATCGAATTTACCGGTGTGTATTTAAAAGAGTTCTGCAACCGTTATTTTGAAGAGACAGCCGACCTTTTAGAAAGCTGTTTTCAGCAGCCGTCTTCTCTGCAGAAAGTCTTATTAGCAAGATTGCAATCATTCAAGTACAATCAAGATATAAGGTATACTACGCTCGCGGAAGAAGGTTTATGAAATGCAGCAGTCGAAAGAGGAAAGAGTTCATTCTGTATTTGAAAAAATATATAAAAACTACGATAAGATGAATTCGGTTATCAGTTTTCAGCGCCATATTGCCTGGCGCCGGGAAACAATGAAACGAATGAATGTCAAACAAGGTTCGATTGCCCTGGACGTTTGCTGCGGTACAGCTGACTGGACAATTGCCATGGCTGATGCAGTTGGGAAGAAGGGCAGAGCAGTTGGACTTGATTTCAGCAACAATATGCTGAAGATTGGCAGAGAGAAAATAAAAAATTACTCCAATATTGAATTAGTTCACGGCAATGCCATGGAACTTCCATTTGAAGATGATACGTTTGATTATGTTACGATTGGATTTGGACTTCGGAATGTTCCTGACTATATGACTGTGCTTAAGGAAATGCACCGTGTTGTAAAGCCGGGCGGAAAAGTAGTCTGCCTTGAAACCTCACAGCCGACCATGATCGGATTTAAGCAGCTTTACTATGGTTACTTCCGATTTGTGATGCCTGTTTTTGGAAAACTGTTTGCTAAAAGCTATAATGAATATTCATGGCTGCAGGAATCAGCAAGGGATTTTCCCGGAATGAGGGAACTTGCACAAATGTTCAGAGATGCTGGTTTAAAAGATGTGGAAGTGAAGCCATTTACAGGCGGCGTAGCGGCTATGCATCTCGGCTGTAAATGATTTAGGCACTTATTTTAGCTTTGTTGTTTATAGTTCTGACGGTCTGCTTCTATAATGGAAAGACTTCGGACATATTCATGCATGAATCACAACAATATTATGAAACAGCCATGTTTTAAAAATGCCATGTTTTAAAAATGCGAGTATTTAGGTGAATTGAATGAAATTTAAAATGGTGTATTCGTTCTTAAATGCAGATCTTGATCTGATTGAACAGGAACTTGAAAAAACGGTAAGCTCAACAGAGCCTCTGCTCAGCGAGGCTGGGCTTCACCTTCTTCAGGCAGGGGGAAAGCGCATCCGCCCTGTTTTTGTATTGCTTTCTGCCATGTTTGGCGAATATGATATCGATAAAGTGAAAAAAGTGGCCATCGCTCTAGAAATTATTCATATGGCATCTTTAGTGCATGATGATGTGATTGACGACGCCGAGCTCAGACGCGGGAAACCGACAATAAAAGCAAAGTGGGATAACCGCATTGCAATGTATACAGGGGATTACTTATTTGCAAGATCTCTTGAGATTATGACATCTTTAGAAAATATTGCGGCTCATCAGATCCTCTCAAAAACGATTGTTGAAGTTTCGCTTGGTGAAATAGAACAAATAAAAGACAAGTATGATTATGACCAGAATCTGCGTGTTTATTTAAGACGCATAAAACGGAAAACTGCGTTATTGATTGCTGCCAGCTGTCAGCTTGGAGCGATTGCCGGCGGTGTTCCTGAATCCATACATAAAAAATTATTTCTTTTCGGCTATTATGTAGGAATGTCCTTTCAAATTACAGACGATATTCTCGATTTTACCTCTACAGAAGAAGAGCTTGGAAAGCCAGTTGGCGGAGACTTGCTTCAGGGCAACATTACCCTTCCCGTTCTTTATGCAATGGAAAATCCCGAGTTAAAAAAGAAAATCAGCAAGGTAACTAGTGATGCGACCCATGCGGAAATGGCGGACATTATTGATGCCATCTCAACTTCCGATGCAATTGAGCGGTCCATCCAAGTCAGTGACATGTATCTTCAGAAAGGGTTCAGCATTTTAAACCAATTGCCGAAAAATAGAGCTAGATCTGCCTTAACCAATATTGCAAAATATATTGGAAAAAGAAAATTTTAAATTCCTCCGCCCCATACGATTGCGAAAAGAGTGAAAAAATGATACGATTTCCATGGGGCATGAAAGCCCATACATAACAATCGCGGGGTGGAGAAATTAAGATGGAAAAAACATTTATGATGGTTAAACCTGATGGCGTTCAGCGTCAGCTTATCGGAAAAATTATTTCAAGATTCGAAAGTAAGGGCTTACATTTAGTTGGGGCAAAATTAATGCAAATCCCAGTTGGACTCGCAGAGCAGCATTACGGAGAACACAACGGGAAGCCGTTCTTTGGGGAACTTGTTGATTTTATAACTTCCGGACCAGTTTTCGCTATGGTATGGGAAGGGGAAAATGTGATTGAGATCTCACGCACAATGATGGGGAAAACAAAACCAGCCGAAGCATTGCCGGGTACAATCAGAGGCGACTATGGTTTATTCGTCGGGAAAAACATTATCCACGGTTCCGATTCACCTGAGAGTGCAGAGCGCGAAATTAACCTTTTCTTCAATCAAGAAGAATTAGTAGAATACGACAAAGATATTCATAATTGGATTTATTAATCCGCATAAAGCCAGCAGAGATGCTGGCTTTTCCCATATTCAAATATCCCTCCTTTTAAAACCTTTCTCGCGAATCTTTATAAGTTTTCAGATTTTTTTATCTGTACCTCACAAGAATCTAACAATTTCCGATATACTGTACATAGGGGAATTTCCGCAGGAGAGTTGAGAAAGATGGATTATATTCAATTTCAGAAAGAGTTTAAGAAGTTAACAGGGATAGATCTTGCCTTTTATAAAGAGGCACAAATGAAAAGAAGAATCACCTCTCTTTATTTGAAAAGGGGATATAAGGATTTTAAAGAGTATTATTCAGCAATAAAAAGAGAGAAGTCACTGCTCTATGAGCTTTTGGACAGAATAACGATTAACGTAACAGAGTTTTTTAGAAATAAAAAGCGCTGGGATCTTTTAGAGACTGAATTGCTGCCTTCTATGCTAAACCGATCCCGCCCGCTGAAAATATGGAGTGCAGCCTGTTCAACCGGTGAAGAACCTTATACGATAGCGATGATTCTGTCAAAATATTTGCCATTTCGGTCTATTCATATCCTGGCGACAGATCTAGATGAAAATGTCATAGCGAGAGCAAAGCTTGGAATTTATCCCGAAAGAAGCCTTTCTGAGCTGCCGGAAGAGATGAAACGCAAATATTTTGCTCAGGATGGGGCAGGCTATCAAATTAGTAAAGAAATTATTGAGACGGTAAAATTCAAAAAACACAATCTGCTCTCAGACCCTTTTGAAAACGAATTTGATTTAATCGTTTGCCGAAATGTGCTGATTTATTTTACAGAAGAAGCGAAAAATTTGCTCTATCACAAGTTTTCAAAAGCTTTAAAAAACAGGGGAATCTTTTTTATAGGGAGTACAGAACAAATTTTCTGCAGTCATCAATATGACCTTGAATCAGCAGGAACTTTTTTTTACAGGAAAATACAGCTATAAACTTTCTATTCAATTTTTCATACATATGGTATAGTGTTACTTAAAAGCGTTAGTGCGCTGAAGGGAGAGCTTTAGATGAGATACTTAACAGCAGGAGAATCACATGGACCGCAGTTAACCGCTATTGTTGAAGGAGTGCCGGCGGGGCTGTCAATTACTGCAGAGGATATTAACCTCGATCTTTCGCGCAGACAAAAGGGACATGGCAGAGGAAGAAGAATGCAGATTGAGAAGGACGAGGTTCAGATTACAAGCGGAATCCGTCATGGAAAAGCACTCGGCTCTCCAATCGCACTTGTAGTTGAAAATAATGATTGGAAACATTGGACGAATATTATGGGCATAGAGCCTTTAGAAGATGGCGAAGAAAAAGATATTAAACGCCAGATTACCCGCCCGCGGCCTGGTCATGCCGATTTAAACGGCGCCATCAAATATGGTCACCGTGATATACGCAACGTGCTTGAGCGATCTTCTGCGCGTGAAACAACTGTAAGAGTTGCGGTAGGCGCAGTAGCAAAGAAATTATTGGCAGAACTTGGCATTAAAGTGGCAGGTCATGTAGTGGAAATAGGATCCATAAAAGCTGAAAAAACAGAGTATTCTTCAATAGAAGAGTTACAGCGGGTCACAGAGGAATCACCTGTTCGCTGCCTGGATGAGAATGCTGCAGTGAAAATGATGCAGGCCATTGATGATGCAAAAAGCAACGGCGATTCTATTGGCGGTGTTGTGGAAGTCATTGTTGAAGGAATGCCTGCAGGCGTAGGAAGCTACGTTCATTACGACCGCAAGCTTGATTCGAAAATTGCAGCAGCCATCGTAAGCATCAATGCTTTTAAAGGTGTTGAATTTGGTATTGGCTTTGAAGCAGCCCGAAGATTTGGCAGTGAAGTACATGACGAAATTATTTGGAGTGAAGAGACAGGATACTCCCGTAAAACAAATCGTTTAGGCGGTTTAGAAGGCGGAATGTCTACTGGCATGCCGATTGTGGTCAGAGGGGTCATGAAGCCGATACCAACTCTTTATAAACCGCTTCAAAGTGTGGATATTGAAACGAAAGAACCATTTTCAGCAAGTATTGAACGTTCTGACAGCTGTGCAGTCCCGGCTGCAAGTGTTGTCGCTGAAGCAGTTGTGGCATGGGAAATTGCAAATGCGATTCTTGAACAATTCGGTTCAGACCGGATGGATTCGATTCGTGAGCACGTTCAGGAAATGCGCGAGTATGCGAGGAAGTTCTAATGAAGAATTTGCTTATTGAAACTGCATCCGGATCATATCCTGTTTCAGTAGGAAGAAATATCATTGAAACAAAGCTGGTTGAGCAAATTGGGGAAATTAAGCCTACAAGCATCCTGATTATTGCTGATTCAGCTGTTCAAAGCCTGTATGGTAAACAGCTGCTGAATTTACTGAGGAGTTCTTACAAGACGGAAGTCTACATTGTACCTAGCGGGGAAGAATATAAATCATTTGAATCTTATTATAATATTCAATCATTCGCTCTTAAACTTGGACTTGACCGGAAATCTCTCATTCTTGCATTCGGCGGAGGAGTCATCGGTGACTTGGCTGGTTTTGCTGCTGCAACATACATGAGAGGCATCCCGTTTATTCAGCTTCCGACTACTCTGCTTGCACACGATAGTGCCGTCGGAGGAAAAGTCGCCATTAACCATCCAGAAGGAAAGAATATGATCGGTGCGTTTTATCAGCCCCGTGCGGTCATATATGATTTGGCTTTTTTATCAACATTGCCAGGTCATGAGCTTCGTTCTGGCTTTGCTGAAGTAATTAAGCATGGACTAATTGGAAATGCTGATTTCTATCATTGGCTGACTGCTGAAATTTCTGTTCTTA
This sequence comes from Metabacillus hrfriensis, assembly GCF_030127205.1. NCBI lineage: Bacteria > Bacillati > Bacillota > Bacilli > Caryophanales > Bacillaceae > Metabacillus > Metabacillus hrfriensis. Next base: position 3,374,472 of record NZ_CP126116.1, on the reverse strand, counting down.
ATGATCTAATTGATGAAAAACTTCAGCATCTAATTATTGAAGGTATTCGTGTAAAAGCGGCAGTCGTAAAAGAAGATGAAAAGGAAACTGGTGTGAGAGCTCATTTGAACTTTGGCCATACCCTGGGACATGCGATTGAAGCAGAAGCAGGATATGGAAAGATCAGCCACGGTGATGGTGTTGCCATAGGTATGCTTTTTGCGATTTGGCTAAGCGGAAGAGTTTATAAATTGAATCTTCCATATGAAAAAATCAAAAAGTGGTTTAAAGAATTAGGCTTTCCGGTTGAAGTTCCGGAAAACTTATCTACTGATGCGTTAATCAGCAGAATGCTAAAAGATAAAAAGTCGCATTCCGGAACGATCACAATGGTTTTGTTAAGAACGATCGGAGCACCAGAAATTTCTCCTTTCGAAAGAGATCAATTAAAATCCTTGCTAGAAACATGGAGACAGGGGGGATCAGTTTGATTCGTGCAATTAGAGGGGCTGCAACAGTTGAACTTAATGATGAAGCTCAAATCATCAAAGCAACTGAAGCTCTGGTTTTAGAAATGATTAAAAAAAACAATGTAGATCCTGAAGATGTCGCATCTGTCCTGCTCTCAATGACAGGGGATTTAGATGCGGTGTTTCCAGCAAAAGCTCTGCGAAACTTTGATGGCTGGGAATATGTCCCTGTCATGTGCATGCAGGAAATCCCTGTAGCAGGAAGTCTTGAAAAGTGCATCAGGGTCATGATGACAGTGCAGACCGGCCTAAAACAAAAAGAAGTAAAGCATGTTTATCAGGGGAAAGCGATTGTGTTAAGACCTGATTTAACAGATGAAAGAATAAAATCAGCATTTAAATGAGTGCCCCTAGATCAGTTTATCTGTTAACTATGATGAGCATAAATGTCCCCTCGGAGGCACCATCATTTCGTTGACAGAAAACAGCATGTGTATTAAGATAAACCCCAAGAATAGAAATTAGAAGAAAGCTTCTAATATGTTCCAGTTCGTTAGATGAGTATAGTGAGAGAGTCAAATCAGTTTAGTCAAAAAGGAATTAGTTTAGCATGAGTTTAGGGTAGCCGAGAATGAGTTTAGCTGAGGTCTTTTATATTTTCCGCTACGGTTAAGACTACCCAAAAACAGATTTTTTGTTTTTGGGTTTTTTCTTTTTACCGTAGCGTTTCCGCTTAAAACCTCCTAAATACTTATTCTCCACAATGCTGGAGGAGTGAGTACTTATGTTTCATACCGATTTTGCCTCATTTAAACAAGATAGTATAAGCTATCAAACAATACCTGTTATTAAATCTTTTCAAGTTGATACGTTTACCCCTATTCAGCTCTTCAAAGTGTTTGAAGATGAAGCGGTGTATTTATTAGAAAGCAAAGATGAAGAATCGTCGTGGTCACGTTATTCATTTATTGGATTAAATCCTTTTTTGTTCATTGAGGAAGAAAATGACCGTTACTGTGTGAGATCCAAGCAAAGAAAAACAATCTATGAATCATCTTCTTTGAAAGAAATCTTCCTATGGATGGACGGCTATTTAAAAGTAAAGCTTCCAGATCTTGATATTCCTTTTGCAGGGGGAGCCGTAGGCTATTTAGGATATGATTCTGTCACGATGTTTGAACGAGTTCAAAAGCATGACAATCAAGATTTAAATTTTAAAAAGTGCTTATTATTCGTTTGCCATACGATGATAGCGTTCGATCATATTGATAAAACACTCTCTTTTATTCATTACGAACGTCTATCTGGAAAAGAATCAGAAGCAGGCAAGCGAGCAGTCTATGAGATTGCTGAAGCTAAAATCAATCAGCTGATCTCACAATTGACCGAAAAAAGAGACTTCAATGATTTGATGCTCTCTCCGATGGATCAGGCATCTGTTTCGTTCGAAGGAGTAAGCTCCAATTTTGAAAAAAATGATTTTCTGAATTCAGTTGAAAAAATCAAAGATTATATCAAAGCAGGCGATATCTTTCAGGGAGTTCTTTCTCAAAGATTTGAAGTGCCGATTACGGCCAAAGGCTTCGATTTATATCGAATGCTGAGGGTCGTGAATCCCTCGCCCTATATGTTCTACATTAAATTTGATGAGACTGAGCTGATCGGCAGTTCTCCGGAAAGACTGATCTACGTGCAGGACGGCTACTTGGAAATCCACCCGATTGCAGGGACCAGAAAACGCGGAAAGACAGAAGAAGAGGATCTGCGGCTTGAGGAAGATCTGCGCAGCGATGAAAAGGAAAAAGCAGAGCATTATATGCTTGTGGACCTGGCAAGAAATGATATTGGGAGAGTTGCCGATTACGGGTCAGTCAAAACCCCGGTGTTAATGGAGCTCGGACGATTTTCACACGTGATGCATTTAATTTCAAAGGTGACCGGCCAATTAAAAACCGGCACACATCCAATTGATGCCCTGCTGTCATCTTTCCCTGCAGGAACGGTATCAGGTGCCCCGAAAGTCCGTGCCATGCAGATTCTGCAGGAGCTTGAGCCAACAGCAAGAAACGCTTATGCAGGGTGCATCGCTTATATTGGCTTTGACGGGAATATAGATTCATGTATTACGATCAGGACGATTGCGCTGCAGGGCGGAAAAGCCTATGTTCAGGCAGGAGCTGGAATAGTAGCTGATTCAAAGCCAGAACTTGAATGGAAAGAGACGAGAAATAAAGCAAGTGCCTTAATCAAAACGATTGAACTTGCTGAAAAAGTGTTTGGCAAAAAGGAGGAGGCTCAAAAATGAAAACATTACTCAGCAAATGCATTGAAGGCCATACGCTGACAGAAGAAGAAGCAACTGCTGCCATGAATCAGGTAATGGAGGGAAAAGCCACTTCCAGCCAAATCGCAAGTTTTATTTCCATATTAAGATTCCGCGGCGAAACGGTTGACGAGCTTGTCGGTTTTGCAAAGGCAATGAAACAGCATATGACCCGCATTGATTATGCAGAGGATCTGATTGATACGTGCGGTACAGGGGGAGATGGGGCATCGACATTTAATATCTCGACTGCATCAGCCATTCTTGCATCTTCTCTCGGAGCAAAAGTAGCAAAACACGGCAATCGCGCAATCTCATCAAAAAGCGGCAGTGCAGATGTGCTTGAACAGCTTGGAATCTCCATTCAAACAACACCGGAAGAAGCGAAGCTCGCTCTGCAGGCTTATGATATGAGTTTTCTGTTCGCGCCAATCTACCATTCTTCAATGAAGCACGCCGTAAGTCCAAGGCAGGAAATTGGCTTTAGAACGGTCTTTAATCTACTTGGTCCATTAGCAAATCCTGCTAATGCGAAGCGCCAAGTGATGGGGGTGTTTTCTACAGAGTATGCAGAGAAAATAGCCTATGCCCTTCGCGAACTTGGCTCAGAGCATGTTCTTCTTGTAACCGGAAGAGATGGCCTTGACGAATGCAGCATTACAGGTGTAACAGATATTGTTGAACTGAAAAAAGGCAAGATTGACCGTTATGAAATAACCCCTGAAGAGATGGGTCTTGAACGCGGCGAATTAAAAGATATCCAGGTTGAGAGTCCTGCAGAAAGCGCAAAACTGATTCTCGATGTATTCGAGGGGAAACGCGAAGGGGCAGCAGCAGACATTGTTGCACTGAATGCTGGTGCTGCTTTATATATAGCAGGCAAGACTGATTCATTTGCTGATGGAGTGAAAAAAGCGGCGGACGCAATCGAAAATGGCACAGCCTATCGTCAGCTCGCCCGTCTTCAAAGTAAGAAGGAGGAGCAATATGCTTACTGAAATTCTTGAAAAGAAACGGGAAGAAGTCCTTTCGCTTACTATTCCTGAAAGAATAAACGTTTCTGAACGGTCATTTTACAATGCCCTGAAGCAATCAAACCGAAAACCGGCTTTAATTGCAGAAGTAAAGAAGGCATCTCCCTCTAAAGGGGTCATTAAAGAAAACTTTCATCCGGTGGAAATTGCAAAAGCATATGAAGCTGGAAAAGCAGATTGTCTCTCTGTTTTAACGGATGAAAGCTTTTTTCAGGGTCATCGTGATTTTATAGCTGAAATTAAGAAAGAAGTCAGTCTCCCTGTTTTAAGAAAGGATTTCATTATTGATCACAAGCAAGTTCAGGAATCCAAGAATATAGGAGCAGATGCCATCCTCTTAATAGGGGAGGCACTTGAAGCAAGAGAGCTGCACGAACTGTATTTGCATGCATATGAGTTGGGCATGGATGTTTTAGTGGAAGTGCATTCTCTGGCAGTTCTGGAAAAGCTTCTGCCTGAGTTCACCCCAGAAATACTTGGTGTGAATAATAGAGATCTTTCAACCTTTAAGACTGATATCCATCAAATAAAGACGATAAGCAGATCCGTTCCAAAAGATACACTGCTTGTAAGTGAAAGCGGGATTTTTACATTTGAAGATGTAAAGACTGTTCAGCAAGAAGGCGCTAATGCCATTTTAGTCGGAGAATCCCTCATGCGGGAGAATGATCAAACATTTGCCATCAAAGCCCTGTACGGAGAAGAAAATGAATAGGCCTTTGATTAAGCTGTGCGGAAATCGTTCTTTGGAAGATTTAAAAATGACAAGCGAGTCAAATGCAGACTATCTCGGACTTATCTTTGCCGAAAGTAAGCGCAGGGTGCAAGCCCATCAAGTAAAAGAATGGCTTGATTCGGTTGATATAAAGGAGAAACAGTTAGTTGCGATTTTTGTAAATGCCAGCCTGAATGAAATAGAAGATATAATGAAAAATCTTCCAATTGATGTCATTCAATGCCACGGCTCAGAAACAGTCAGAGACATAGCTAATATCAAACATCATTTTAATAGGAGAGTATGGAAAGCATTGCCCCATTACGAGGGAACACTGTCTGATATGAAAAAATATGCAGAAGCAGCGGACGGCTTTGTGATTGATTCTAAAGTCAAAGACGCATTTGGAGGAACAGGACAGACATTTGATTGGTCAAAAGTGCCGTGTTATATACAGGCAGCTGAAGAGCTAAACAAAACGCTCTTCATTGCAGGAGGCATTGCACCTGACAATATTCATCAGCTGCTGGGACTACATCCGCCGGGAATCGATATTTCAAGCGGGATTGAACAAAACGGAAAAAAAGATGAGACCTTGTTGACAAGGCTTGAAGAAAGGGTGAATCACCATGTATCAGTTTCCAGATGAATTTGGCAGATTTGGAGAATTTGGAGGAAAGTATGTACCTGAAACGTTAATGCAGCCGCTTGAGGAGCTGCAAGAGGCATTTGCAGAAGCGGTGGCAGATCCTGCATTTATGAATGAATATCATCGTCTTCTAATTGAATATTCTGGAAGGCCTACAGCATTGACGTATGCCGAAAACGTGACGAAAAAACTTAGCGGAGCAAAAATTTTCTTGAAACGCGAGGATCTTAACCATACTGGCGCCCACAAAATCAATAATGCAATTGGGCAAGCCCTGCTTGCACAGAAAATGGGGAAAACAAAGATCATTGCAGAGACTGGTGCAGGCCAGCACGGTGTTGCGGCAGCAACGGTTGCAGCAAAGTTTGGACTGGAATGCAAAGTCTTTATGGGTGAAGAAGATGTCATGAGACAGCAGCTCAATGTCTTTCGTATGAAACTGCTCGGGGCAGAAGTCATTCCTGTTCACAGCGGCAATAAAACACTGAAGGATGCTACAAACGAGGCGATCAGATACTGGGTTCAGCATTGCGAGGATCATTTCTATATGATTGGTTCAGTAGTCGGGCCTCATCCCTATCCGCAAATGGTCAGAGAGTTTCAAAGAGTAATAGGAGAAGAAGCAAAGCAGCAGCTGGCTGAACGAATGGACTGCCTTCCTGATAAAGTGGTTGCATGTGTCGGCGGAGGAAGCAATGCGATCGGCATGTTTGCAGCCTTCATTGAAGAAGATGTAGACCTTGTAGGAGTAGAAGCTGCCGGTAAAGGCGTTGATACACCTCTTCATGCTGCAACAATCACTAAAGGCACAAAAGGGGTTATTCATGGTTCACTCACGTACCTTTTGCAGGATCAGTACGGACAGATTATTGAACCATATTCTATATCTGCAGGGCTTGATTACCCTGGAATAGGACCTGAACATGCGCACCTTGCAGACACCGGCCGAGTGAAATATGAGAGTGTAACAGACGATGAGGCATTAGAAGCTTTAACCTGCTTAGCCAAGGAAGAAGGAATTCTTGCGGCTATTGAAACTGCTCATGCTCTCGCAAAAGCATTCCAGCTTGCGCAGGAAATGGATTCGGACGAAACACTGCTCATTTGTCTATCAGGACGCGGAGACAAAGATGTTCATACACTAATGAGTTCACTTGAAGGGAGCGATAAGAATGCAGGAATACTTGCAGAAGCAGCTGGAACAAAATAAGAAATTATTTATCCCATTTATTACAGCAGGCGACCCGAATGGCGAAGCTACAATCGGGCTCGCTCTTACTCTTCAGAAAGCAGGAGCTGCAGCTATTGAACTCGGCATCCCATATTCAGATCCCCTTGCGGACGGGCCTGTCATCCAGAGGGCATCACAAAGAGCGCTGTCAGAAGGAATGAATATTGTAAAAGCCATGGAACTTGTACCCTCCATGCGTGAAAGAGGTCTAACTATTCCAATAATTCTTTTTACGTATTATAATCCTGTGTTACAATTAGGAAAAGAATCCTTCTTTACTTTAGCGGAGAAAAACACAATAGACGGACTGCTGATACCAGATCTTCCTTTTGAGGAGAGCGGGGAGTTAAGAGAGTCCTGCAAGCAGCATGGAGTCACTTTTATTTCAATGGTTGCCCCTACTTCTGTGCAGCGGCTCAAGAAAATTGTTTCAAGTGCTGAAGGCTTTCTATACTGTGTTTCATCGTTAGGTGTAACGGGTTCGAGAAAGACGTTTGATCAGCGCATTTTCGATTTTCTGAGTGAGGTAACCCGAGAAGCTTCAGTCCCTGTCGTTGTCGGTTTTGGTGTTTCATCAAGGGAACATGTAGATGAACTGACGAAGGTATGTGACGGAATTGTTGTTGGGAGCGCATTAATAGAAGAAATAGAGAGGTTATCTTCAAAATTGAAAGTGGCTGACTCACTGGATGCTGCGCTGCTTGAGTTTGAAGAAAAAGCTGGCTCATTTGTTTCAGATGCTAAAGTAAGAACAGGATGAAATGAGCAGTAAGCGAATAAAGTTTTCGCTTTTATAACAGAAGAGGTGTCCATTCATGCAAATTAAAGATCAACTTACAAACTTAAAACCGTATCAGCCGGGAAAACCAATTGAAGAAGTAAAAAAAGAATATAACTTAACTCACATTGTGAAGCTCGCTTCCAACGAAAACCCATACGGCAGCTCAGAACGTGCGAAAAAAGCGATTCAGGATGAACTGAATCAGCTTGCACTGTACCCAGACGGCTACAGTGCACAGCTCCGTGAATCGCTGGCACGTTTTTTAAAAGTAGAGGAAAACGAAATTATTTTTGGAAATGGATCCGATGAAATTGTTCAGATCATTTGCCGGGCATTTTTGAAAAAAGGGACAAACACAGTGATGGCAACACCGACATTTCCTCAATACCGCCACAATGCCGTCATCGAAGACGCAGATATTAAGGAAATTCCGCTGATTAATGGAAATCACGATCTTGACTCCATGCTTGCAGCAATTGATGAACAAACAAAGGTCATTTGGCTCTGTTCACCTAACAATCCTACAGGCACTTATATTAACGAGCAGTCTTTGCATGCTTTTATGAATAAGGTTCCTGATCATGTGCTGGTTATTCTGGATGAAGCTTATTATGAATATGTGACAGCCTCTGATTTTCCAGAAACGCTGCCATTAATCAAAGAATATAAAAACGTCATGATTCTGCGTACATTCTCAAAAGCATACGGTCTTGCAGCACTCCGCGTCGGATATGGAATTGCGAACAAGGAGTTAATCAAAAGCATCGAACCTGCAAGAGAGCCTTTTAATACGAACCGTTTAGGGCAAACTGCAGCTCTGCATGCTTTAAGTGACCAGGAGTTCATTAAACAATGTGCAGAAAAAAATAAACAGGGTCTCGAACAATTTTATCAATTCAGCAAAGAACACGGTCTATCCTACTATCCTTCAGAAGGAAACTTTATTCTGATTGATTTTAACCGCGATGCTGATGAAGTATTTCAGGCGCTCCTGGAAAAAGGCTATATCGTCCGTTCCGGTAAAGCACTCGGATTTCCGACGTCTATCCGCATCACGATCGGAACGAAAGAACAAAACGAAGAGATTCTGCAGATTTTAACAGAATTGATTTCATAAAAGAAGAGGTGATCTTAATCACCTCTTTCTTATAACTATAGGAAATATCATTATATACTTTGATGTCTAGCACGATCGCCCAACTTCTCAGTCAGAACAAATCCGTCAAAAACTCATCAGACCCGGACTTTTCTGCCGGAATTATCTATCATGCCCGAGCTAAATGGGCGATTACGCTTTTCCTATACATACTGCAGCTGAAGGTGATAAGAAATGGAACAGCAGATCGAAAAAATACATATAGTAGGATTAGGGTTAATAGGCGGTTCTATCGCTCTTGCTATAAAGCAGGAGTTTCCTGCCATAACGATTGCCGGATATGATATTAATCAAAGCCAGACTGAAATCGCAAAGACTCTGACTGTAATTGATGAAATAGCCGCAGATCAATTTGACGGCATAGAGACAGCCGATATAATTATTCTTGCTACACCGGTTGAGCAGACTTTGTCTATTATCGCCGCATTAAGTTCACTTTCATTAAAAGAAAGTGTCATTATTACGGATGTAGGCAGCACAAAACAAAAAATCAGCAATCATGCAGCTTCTGTTTTCGGGGGCAATGTGCAGTTTATTGGCGGACATCCGATGGCCGGATCACATAAATCAGGTGTTATTGCGGCAAAAGCCCACCTTTTTGAAAATGCCTTTTATATCCTGACGCCTATGGAGCATACCTCAAGGGAATCGATTGGCATCCTTCAGCACGTTCTTAAAGGAACAAAGGCTCATTTTGTTGAAATGACTCCAGCTGAACATGACGAGGTTACTGGCATCATCAGTCATTTTCCGCATATCGTCGCAGCGAGCCTTGTTCACCAGGCAGGAAGATTTGAAGACAATCATCCTGTCATAAAACGTCTGGCAGCCGGCGGATTCAGGGATATCACAAGGATTGCATCAAGCAGCCCTGCAATGTGGAGAGATATACTTCTTCATAATAAAGAGAAGCTTCTTGCTTTGTTTGATGACTGGCGATACGAAATGGACCGTGTCAGAGAGCTTGTAGATGAACTTGACGGAGATGCATTATTTTCGTATTTTCAGGAAGCTAAGGATTTTAGAGATGGCCTGCCGGAGAGAGAGAAAGGCGCGATTCCTTCTTTTTACGATTTATATGTGGACGTTCCGGATTATCCCGGGGTCATTTCTGAAATTACAGGTTACCTTGCAATAGAGGAAATCAGCATTACGAACATTCGGATTATTGAAACACGCGAAGAGATTTATGGTGTGCTGAGATTAAGCTTTCAGACGGATGTCGACCGTGAACGGGCTCAAAAATGCATCGAGAAACATACAGACTACAAAACATTTTTCAGTTAATGAGGTGATCAGCATGTCAAATGAAAAGAAATTGCGAAGAGCAGAGACTTTAAGCGGCGAAATTGCCATTCCCGGTGATAAATCCATTTCGCATAGAGCGGTCATGTTCGGAGCTCTTGCAAATGGTGAGACAGTTATTGAAAACTTCCTTGCTGGAGCAGACTGTTTATCCACTATTGCCTGCTTCAGACAAATGGGCGTTGAAATAGAACAGGACGGAGCGAAGGTGAAAGTCTCAGGGAAAGGAATTGATTCTCTAAGGGAACCTGAAGAATTATTGGATGTAGGCAATTCAGGTACAACTACCCGTCTAATGCTGGGCATTTTAGCAGGACGTCCGTTCCATGCCTGCATCATCGGCGATGAATCAATTGCTAAAAGGCCGATGACACGTGTCACTGATCCTCTAAGAGAGATGGGTGCATCTATTGATGGCAGACAAAACGGCAATTATACGCCTATTTCCATTCGCGGAGGCACACTTAAAGGATTAGACTATGTATCACCTGTAGCTAGCGCTCAAGTTAAGTCTGCTATTCTGCTTGCAGGGCTGCAGGCAAAAAATGAAAAAACGCGAGTAACAGAACCTCATAAATCAAGAGATCATACGGAAAGAATGCTTAGAGCTTTCGGTGTTGAAGTGAAGGAAAATGATCGATCAGCAGAGATTATCGGCGGTCAGTCTCTTAAGGCTGCATCCATTCAGGTTCCCGGTGATATTTCTTCTGCAGCCTTTTTCTTAGTAGCAGGTGCAATTGTTCCAGACAGTACCATTACGCTGAAAAATGTAGGGATCAATCCGACCAGAACAGGGATTATTGAAGTTCTTAAAAAAATGGGTGCAGATTTAACGATTAAAGAGAAAGGATCTCACGCCCATGAGCCTGTTGCGGATTTAACGATTTCAGCGTCTGAATTAAAAGGAACAGTGATATCAGGAGAATTAATTCCGCGATTGATCGATGAAATTCCCGTTATTGCATTGCTTGCCACTCAAGCTGAAGGGGAGACAATCATTAAAGATGCAAGTGAGCTGAAGGTGAAAGAAACAAACCGCATTGATACGGTTGTGCAGGAGCTTAAGAAGCTTGGAGCAGATATTGAGCCTACAGATGACGGCATGATTATCCGGGGCAAGCAGGCCTTAAGAACGTCAGCATCGGTATCAAGCCATGGTGATCATAGAATCGGTATGATGCTTGCAGTTGCGGCTCTTATAACAGAAGGAGAGGTTTCATTGTCAGGTCATGAAGCAATCAATGTATCCTATCCGCAATTTTTTGAACACTTAAACCAGCTCGCTGATAAGAAAAGCGGAAGCGCCCGTCTAGCTTAGGCCTGACAGTTTAGAGTCCGGAAAAAAGTCCAGGTTTGACTTATTTGCCGGATTTGTTCTGGCCGAGGAGTTGGGCTGTGAAGCTGGACAGTAATGAGCAAACTTTTAAACTTTCTAATTCACTCAGGAAAAATGCCTGCAGGAAAAAAGTTTTCCTGCAGGTTTCTTCTTTAACTGTCATATCCTTCGCCTTCCCTTCATAGCTTGTCTTAAGAAGGTTGTAAGGGAGGGATGAAAGGCTTTGGCCTACCTTATTGAAGATGCAAATATTTTAAAAAATGGCGAAATCGTTAAGACCTCGATTCTAATACGAAATAACAAAATTGATTACATGAGTTCTTCGATGCAGAAGATGACATGCATGAAAATGAATGCTGCGGACTATCTGTTAACATCTGGTCATGTGATGCTTGATTTTTCTATTGGAGGTTCTTTTTCAGAAATAAAACGAATCTTCACAGAAAAACTGATCGCAAAAGGCTGTACCACTGTAATAGCAATTGCCGAGACAGAATATGAACGGGATCTCCCCGAAGCCATTCGCAAAAAGAAACAAATGATGATCAATTCTCCAATCGATTACTGCATCGGTGTGAAAGTTCCGCTGAAAAGATTGACCCCATCATTGCTCATTAGCTGCAAAAAAAATAAAATTCCACTGCTCATTTTAGAGATTCATCCAGAAGATTCAATCGCTGATTTTCCATGGGAATGGATCCGCGGAAGCATATACGGATTCCCGATGACATTCCTTCCTCAATGGACCGGAATACATTCAGATAAAAGGAGAAAACAGTTTTCTGAATTGATGAATAGACACCGAATGTCCGCAGAACCAGACTGTCCTTCAGAACATGAACCGCTTGAAAAATCACTGTTAATGAAAATCGGGATTTACCCTGAAAAAGGAGATATCAGGATCGGCGGCGAAGTTGATTATAACCTCTATGTGCGAAATGGATTCAATTCAGTTGAAGAAATGTCCGCTAGCAGGTATCATAATCATATTCCTACATTTACGATTCATAAGGGACAGCTGATCAAAGTGGATGAAAAAGTTTGCATAAGGCCTGGATTTGGAGAGTTTTGTGAAATCTCCATGTCGGGCAGGTTTGCTGCAAATGCTGTCCCATAAGGATTTCCTTGGAAAGGGCGTTACAAGTTGAAAAATTCACTAATTGAAGCAATAGAATTAGTTGAGTCAGGACAAGCTGAAGAAGGCCTAAAAAAACTTTCAGGGCTTGAGAAGACTCTTCATGATGAAGAAAAATTTCTGCTTGCGGAAAAATACTACCAATGGGGCAATACGGAGCATGCGCTGAATATAATGGAAGACATGCATTTATTGTACCCGGAAGAATCTGAGGTTACGGTATTTTTAGCAGAAGTCTATATAGATATGGACGAAGAAGAAAAAGCAATTGAACTGCTGGGTACAATCCCTGAAACAGACACCGCTTATGTACAGGCTTTGATCCTTTCTGCTGATTTGTATCAAATGCAGGGATTAAATGAAGTAAGTGAACAAAAGCTCCTGTCTGCTAAAAAAATGGTGCCGAATGAACCTGTGATCGACTTTGCTCTCGGAGAACTATATTTTCATCAAGGGCATTACCACAAAGCCATCCCCTATTTTAAAGATGTATTAAAAGAGCATACAGTTATAACCGGTGTCAATGTCTATCAGAGGCTTGCAGAATCGATCAGTGCTTCAGGTGAATTTGAAGAAGCTCTTCCGTACTATGAAAAAGCAGTCGATCAACAAGTAGATTTGCACACGTTGTTCGGTTATGGTTTTACAGCACTTCAGGCAAATTATCCTAAGACAGCAATTGATCAGTTTTTAAAATTAAAAGAACTCGATCATGAATATACATCTCTTTATTTATATTTAGCAAAAGCATATGAAGAAGAAGGCATGCTGAAGGAAAGTCTTGAAACTGTAAAAGACGGATTGAAGGTGGATGAGTATAATAAGGAGCTTTATGTTTACGGAGGGAAAATCGCTTTAAAAAATAATGAGCCAAACGAAGCATCAGCCTTGCTTCAGCAAGCCATTGCCATTGATCCAGGACATGTCGAAGCAACCATTACACTGACAAATATTTATATGCAGGAGCAAAAATATGAAGAGGTTATTGACTGTCTGAAAGAAGTGATGAGGTACGGCGAGGAAGATCCTGAATATGACCGCAAATTAGCACGAGCTTATCATGAAACAGAGCAATATTCGGATGCATTAAACCATTACCAGCGAGCATATAATTTCTTCAAGGAAGAACCAGATTTTCTTACGGAGTACGGTTATTACCTGTTAGAGGACGGAAATCGCGCCGCCGCCAGGGAAATGTTCCGCCAGGCATTAAAGCATGATCCGGCGAATGTCGAAATCGAAGAGATTTTGATACAATTAGAAGATGATTTTTAACGTCCAATCGGAAGGATTTCACCTAGGATCTGTTGAACTTTAAGAATAAGAATCTACAGTTAGCAGAGGAGGGAAATGCATATGATGGCCCCTGTATCTGTCATTGAGAAGAAGGATTTTATCAGGTGGTTTTTAAATCATTATCAGTTGAAAAGACGGGAATGTGTTTGGATCTTGAATTACTTAATGAGTCACGACACGCTGATGGAAAAAGTGCATTTCGTTGAGCAGGCCCAATATTGTCCGCGCGGGATTATCATGTCAACCCACTGCGTAGAGGAAGTGCCGTTTCGTTTTTACAAAGAAAATGTCATGACAACGGATGCAGAAAAATCCTTCCATGACATTCGGTTAAATAAAGACGAGGATCTGTTCATTCAGCTCAACTTCCGCTCGGCCTATCAATCGCCGAATTATGCAGCAGTGCTGGAAGCCAATCCATTTATGCCGAAACATCTCAACATTAATGAAAAAGACCGTGTAGTAGCTGAACGCATTTTAGAGCAATCGATTCAAACGTTCCAAAAAGAAAAATTACTTCAAATGATTGATGACGCACTTGACCGCCAGGATAAAGAAGCGTTTGAAAGCTTGACTGAAAAACTGAAATGTTTGAAATAAGGAAGGAACCTCCATTAGATGAGGTTCTTTTTTTGATTGAACAAGGAAAGAGAAAAGATATTTTCAGAATTTTCAATTGATTTATCGGTCATATCATGACAAAATATCATTGATGAGTGCAATCGTTTACATATATGAAACCATCTAAATTGTATAAACGATTATGCTTACAGTAAAAGGGGGGAATGGGATGAGGAGAATGAGAAGGAAATGGACATCCTTTCTGTTAATTATTCTGCTCCTGTCAAGTGGTGTAATGAGTTCTTGGCAGGCATTTGCCGCTGATGAAAAAAGCGTAATAACGGTTGATGGAAACGATCATGACTGGGCAGGAACAGAACCGCTGGCATCATCTGCAAACCCGGGATATGAAGGATTTCATCTCGGAAATGTCTATCTGAAAAATGACAGCAAATTTCTCTATTACTGGGTTGATGCTAAAAATGTCCCAAACTGGGGCGACAATGGCATGTACATGAATCTGGCATTAAACGTAAATAACGAAGATTCGAATGTGGAAGGAAATCCATGGGGAGCACCATTCCATTTTGGAGGTACAGATGCAAAACCTCAGTTTCATATCGTTTCAAGAATAAAGAATGATCGTGAAATAGCCCGAGCTGCGTTATACAGTGCAGAAGATTTTAATCATCCCAGACTTTCCACTTGGGAAAATATCAAAGGTGCACAGTTTGCATCTGACCGCACGAAGGGATTTGAAGGGAAAATCCCATTAAGTGAAATGGGGCTTGAAAATAATGATTCACTAAAAGCAATTGCCGTATTAAGCGGAAATACTGCTGCTGAACATGGTGCATTTGATGTAAGCCCTGAGGCCAGCGGAAATACTGCTGCAGGATCATGGAATGAAAAAGATGATTCAAATAAGCAATCAGTCTATGGCGCTGAATATACCATTAAAGGAATCATCGATGCAAAACAGCTTGAACTTACTTCAGCAGCACCTGCTGATGGAGCTGCGGATGTTAAAACAACTTCACCAATTACCCTGACGTTCAATGAGCCAATAAAACTGGAGCAGCCGAATAGCATTTCCCTTATAGAAAATGGTGGACAGGCTGTAAATTCAGAAATTACTGCGGCTGCAAACCAGCTGAAAATAGTTCCTGAGATTCTGCAAAAAGAGCTAGATTATACGCTTACTGTTCCAAAACAATCCATCACCGGAGAAAAATCAGGAACAGCATTAGAGCAGGATCTCTCTCTTTCTTTAAAAACAAGTGAGATGAACAGTCCGGTTAAAAGGTATGTACAGTTTACGTATTCCAGAGAGGATGCCGATTATGACGGCTGGAATATTTGGACTTGGCAAACGGGACTTGAAGATGGCGAAAAGCTGTTTACTGAAGAGAATGATAGAGGTGCCGTTTCAAAGTTTGAAGTAGGAGCGGAGGCATCGAACATAGGATTTGTGATTAGAAAAGGTCAGGACTGGGCTGTAAAGGATCCATATGATCAAGACAGGTATATTGAAACAGATCCATCACAGCCGCTGACAAAAGTGTTTGTCGAAAGCGGTAAGAGTGAGTTTCACACAATTCCAGCGATAAAGGGTCCTGTCATATCGGAAGGAAAAGCAACATTCTTCTATCGCGATCAGGAGCTATTCGAAAACAATGCGATGTCTGATATTGATCATGTAAAAATAAAAATTGACGGCAAGCAATTTGACATGAAATATGATGAGAAAAATGAATATTTCTTATATACATTTGAACTGCCAAAAGAGGGGAAGTATGAATACAAGTTTCTTGTCACAATGGGCGGAACAACGAAAGAAGTAACAGATCCATATAATGAAAAATCATATATCGACTACGTCATTCCAAAAGTAAAGATGAAAGCAGCTGTATCTCCAAAAGAAGTGACATCCAATCAGAATGCTGTCTTAAGTCTGGATATAAAATCTGATCAGGAAAACATCCTGTTTTCAGATACGTATGCTGATGCTTCATCTATTGGAGGACCGGATGACTTGCAGATCGATCCACAATTAAAAGAAGTGACTTTGTCAGTAAAGAGTTCGGTGCCTGCCGGTGATAAAGAAATTCCGGTTACAGCTGTTGATGAATTTGGCAACAAACATACAACAACAGCAGCGATTTCAGTAAAACCAAGGGTTTCCGAAGGAGAAGGAGATTTTGACTGGGACGAGGCAAGAATCTATTTTATGCTGACTGACCGGTTCAATGATGGCGACCAGGGGAATAACGATCCCAATAATGAAAAATATGATGTGAATCATCCTGAATCATATCACGGCGGAGATTTTAAAGGAATATCCGAAAAGCTTGACTATCTTGATGATCTTGGCATCAATACAATCTGGATTACACCAATTGTGGATAATATTGATTGGGATCTTCGTCATAATAAAAACGGCAATCAATACGGTTACCACGGATATTGGGCAAAGGACTTCTCAAAGCTTGATGAACATCTTGGCGAGATGGAGGATTTGAATGAATTGCTGGATAAGGCACATGAACGTAAAATAAAGATTATGGTCGATGTTGTATTGAATCATACCGGCTATGGATTAAAAGAATCAGACAAGTTTGATCAGAACATCCCGAACTTTCCTCTGGATGAAGATCGTGAACGCTTCAAAGGTATGCTTCGCAGCGGGGGGACGGATGTCATAAGAGGCGAGCTTGCCGGACTGCCGGACCTGATTACAGAAGATTCAGCTGTAAGAGAGCAAATCATTGACTGGCAGACAGCGTGGGCATCTCATAAAACAAAAAAAGGAAAT
Organism: Metabacillus hrfriensis; assembly: GCF_030127205.1. Taxonomy (NCBI): domain Bacteria; kingdom Bacillati; phylum Bacillota; class Bacilli; order Caryophanales; family Bacillaceae; genus Metabacillus; species Metabacillus hrfriensis. The sequence goes on along the minus strand of NZ_CP126116.1, from coordinate 3,357,686 downwards.
TCAATTGACTATTTCCGGGTAGACACTGTGAAACATGTGGAAGATACAACATGGAAAGCATTTAAAAATAAACTCACTAAAGTAAATCCTGATTTTAAACTGATTGGGGAGTATTATGGCGGCGGCATTGATAATACAGGCGGCTATTTAAACAGCGGACAGATGGATTCTCTGCTCGATTTCAATTTTAAATACGAAGCAAGAGATTTTATTAATGGTGAGATTGAGGCAGTTGAAGCAAGACTTGAGGAGCGGGGCGGCAAGCTCTCGAACACGGCGACAATGGGACAGTTCCTGAGCAGCCATGATGAAGACGGTTTCTTGCTGGCGCATGCAGGCGGAGATAAAAGCAAGCAGAAAATTGCTGCTGCTCTTCAAATAACAGCAAAAGGACAGCCGGTTATCTATTACGGAGAAGAGCTTGGGCAAACCGGAAAACACGCTGGCGATATGGATAAAGGCGAGTTTAATGAAAATCGTTATAATCTTGACTGGGACAATACGGAAAATAATGATCTGTTAACTCACTACCAGAAGCTATTAAACATCCGTAAAGACTATTCAAGCGTTTTTGCAAAAGGAGATCGGGCAAAAGTAGCAGGCAGCAATGAAGATGGATACCTTGTCTTCAAGAGAGAATACAAAGATCAATCTCTGGTTATCGGATTAAACACGACAGAAGAAATTCAGCAGATAACAATTGATGTGCCATTTGAAAAAGCTGCTGATGTTATTGATTTATACAGCGGTAAAAAATACAAGGTTTCCAGTGAACAGCAAGTAACGGTTGACTTAGCGGATCGGGAGCTTGGAGGTACGTTCATTTTATCACTTGAAAATAAAAGGACTGAGCCTCCGGCAGAAGGAGAAAATTCTCCGGGTCCGAGTGGCATTGATGAAGAAAACGGAACAGTTCAGGGTCAAAATAAATCCAATGAACATCTATCAGAAAGCAAACCAGCAGGTGAAAAAGATTCTAAGAATGAAAACAATAAGCTTCCTGCGACTTCGACAAATACCTATACTTACATGATGATAGGAGCTGTCTTGCTGATATTGGGAACGATTTTGTTTCGAAAAAAATACCAAAAAACTTAAAAATAAAGCCCCTTCTATCTATGAAGGGGCTTTTATTTTTTATGGAAGAAACCGGTATAATGTGTTTAAGAAAAGAAGAAAGAGAAAAAATAATAAAAACGATAAAACTTTAGGAGAACAAAATGAGTAAACATACCATGCTCAAGAATCAATTAATAATCAGCATCCGATAAGAGATTTAGGGAAGCAGAAATAACATATTAATCAGACTGATTTTGGAACAAAAGGTTCTTCACAATAGCCCAATATCTTCCTCAATTTCAAAACCTTATTAACAAACACATATAAAATCTATATAATTATTACATAATAAGGAGAGGGAGCTGTAAGTCATGAAATGGACATCAGAAGACGCTGACATGTTTCTTCAGTCAAAAGAATACGTAGATACCGCCATTATCCCGCTTGTTCAAATAGGATTTGGAGATAATCTGAAATCTTTGGCGGGAGAGGGAGAGTACACATCGCTGATCACAGAAGATCTTGAACGCCAGCTTAAAGGAAGAATCTTTTTGCTTCCGGCCTGCACGTACATATCAGAACAAATGCATGACAGAGAAAAAACAATTTTACAATGGTATCATGAATTAAAGGACAATTTCAAACATATTTTTTTCGTGACGAGCGATAAATTGTGGAGAAATGAAGGCGGTCCGCATAAGGACAGCGTGATCTATATTCCTCCAATTCCTATGGAACATATGGACGAGTCACTGAAAAGGAAGATGATTGAGGATCAAGTGAGTCAAATTTTGAACATTTTCTTACAATCTTGGAGGGTTTCATAAAAACCCTTACATTTTTAAAGTTCCAAAAAAGGATAATATTGACCTTACTGGAAGATTGATATATCATGAGATTGTCCTAGTTTTATATGGTTTTATCGTATGTCCTGACGGACTTCAGCTTAAGATAGAGGGGGGAAAATGATGAGCGAGAAAAAACATCGGGTTTCAAGACGACAATTTCTCAACTATACGCTGACAGGTGTAGGCGGTTTCATGGCTGCGGGTATGCTAATGCCAATGGTTCGCTTTGCGCTCGACCCTGTACTGGGCAAGGTTGAAGATCAAGATCTTGTACAGGTAGTGAAAGTAGATGAAATTACTAAAGAACCTCAACGATTTAATTTTAAAATTAAACAAGTTGATGCCTGGCACAAGTCTGAAGAACCTAGAGCAGCATGGGTTTTTAAAAATGACAAAGGGGATATAGTTGCTCTTTCTCCTGTATGTAAACATTTAGGATGCACGGTTAACTGGAACAGTGACCCTGAAAATCCTAACCAATTCTTTTGTCCTTGCCACTATGGGCGCTATGAAAAAGACGGTACAAATGTACCTGGCACACCGCCGCTTGCTCCACTCGATGTATTCGTCAGTGAAGTGAAAGATGGATTTTTGTATCTTGGTTCAGCTAAACCGCGAAAGGAGGCGTAATCAATGTTAAACAAAATTTATGATTGGGTTGATGAACGTTTAGATATTACGCCTATGTGGAGAGATATAGCTGACCATGAAGTGCCAGAACATGTAAATCCAGCGCACCATTTTTCAGCTTTCGTATACTGCTTTGGCGGACTGACGTTCTTTGTAACAGTTATTCAGGTATTATCAGGTATGTTTTTAACGATGTATTATGTTCCCGATATTAAAAATGCATGGGAATCTGTTTATTACCTGCAAAATGAAGTCGCTTTCGGACAAATTGTCCGCGGCATGCATCACTGGGGAGCAAGTCTCGTTATCGTTATGATGTTCCTACATACTTTGCGGGTATTCTTCCAAGGTGCCTACAAAAAGCCTCGTGAACTTAACTGGGTAGTTGGCGTTTTAATTTTCTTCGTTATGTTAGGGTTGGGTTTCACAGGGTATTTATTGCCTTGGGATATGAAAGCGCTATTTGCCACAAAAGTTGGTCTTCAAATAGCTGAAGCCACACCGCTTATCGGCACTCAAGTAAAAACATTGCTTGCAGGCCATCCTGAAATCGTCGGTGCACAGACATTGACTCGTTTCTTTGCCATTCATGTGTTCTTCCTTCCTGCAGCACTGTTTGGATTAATGGGAGCTCACTTCATTATGATTCGAAAGCAGGGTATATCTGGACCTCTATAAAATAATTGATTTTAATAATTGACCGCAAGTGAAACGGACTTCGTTTGCGGAACTGCCAAAGAAGGAGGGGAAATCATGCATCGCGGAAAAGGGATGAAATTTGTTGGAGATTCACGTATTCCAGCTGAAAAAAAACCGAATATTCCAAAAGATTATTCTGAATACCCGGGTAAAACGGAAGCGTTCTGGCCGAACTTCCTCTTAAAAGAGTGGCTTGTCGGAGCCGTTTTCCTAATTGGATACCTATGTTTGACTGTGGCGCATCCATCGCCGCTTGAACGTGTTGCAGATCCGACTGACACTGGATATATTCCATTGCCGGACTGGTATTTCTTATTCTTATATCAATTGCTGAAATACACATATGCTGCAGGTCCATATACAGTCATTGGCGCATTTATTATGCCAGGACTTGCATTTGGAGCACTGCTTCTTGCACCGTTTATTGACCGCGGACCAGAACGCAAGCCTTCAAAACGTCCTGTTGCTGTTGGTATGATGCTTCTTGCAGTTTCAGCAACTATTTTCTTAACTTGGGAATCTGTTGCTACTCATGACTGGGAAGCAGCTGCAGAACAAGGGAAAATTAAGGCTGAAGCTGAAATAGACAAAGAATCAGAAGGTTACAAAATTTTCACTGAACAAACGTGTGTTTCCTGTCATGGCGATACCTTAGCAGGAGGAGCTGCTGGTCCTTCATTAGTTGATAATGGATTAAAACCAGAAGAAATTGCTAAGATTGCAAAAGAGGGACAAGGTGGAATGCCTGCTGGCATTTTCAAAGGCACGGATGAAGAATTAAAAGTCCTTTCTGAGTTTGTTTCTGGTGTTACATCAAAATAAATGAAAAGCTGACGAAAAGTCAGCTTTTTTTCTACGTTTAAGGATAGATACATATTTGAGAATGAAAGAAGTTGAACAAACATGAAGTGGTTTCAATATCTGCTTGTTAAACAGCCTTTTTTGTTTATGATGTTCACTGTTAATTTATTCGGAACGATTTATGGATATTATTGGTATAGATATCAGCTTTATGAGACACCGCCTATTTTTCTTCCGTTTGTCCCTGACAGTCCAACAGCGAGTCTTTTTTTCACAATCGTCATGCTCGGGTTTTTATTTAAGAAAAATCTCCCCCTGATTGAAGCCCTTGCCATTATTACTCTTTTTAAGTACGGTATTTGGGCAGTTGTGATGAACCTTCTGGTGCTTAATGAGACAGGTGTGCTTGATCCGGTCGGCTATATGCTCATTCTTTCTCATCTCGGAATGGCTGTTCAGGGGCTGCTGTATGCCCCATATTACAGATTCAAGGCATGGCATTTAATAGCTGCGGCTGTCTGGACTCTGCATAACGAAATCATAGACTATGTGTTTGGCATGATGCCAAAATACAGTGTTCTGATGAATTATTTGCCTGAAATCGGATATTTTACATTTTGGCTGAGCCTTTTCTCCATTTATCTCGCATACCATTTTGTCGTAAGAAAGAATTCCCTTAAATTAAATTTTCTTTAACAGCAGACCGCCTTTTGATGTTCGAGTGAAAAAGGTGGTCTAACCTTGTCCACTTTTTCATACTTTTTTAGTAGAAGCTGTAGGAGGGACAAGGATGAAAAAAAGAAAAATGGTGATTGCGCTTTTCGTCATATTGATAGTCGCACTTCCTTATTGGGCTTTAGCTGATCATCAGGCAAATCACACAGGTGAATGGGAAGATTTAAATAAACTCTCAGATACAGCTCTTCAGCTGTCAAAGCAAAACCGTTTTGAAGAATCACTTCAGCTTGTTGAGTATTTTCAAAGAGAGTTTGAAAAGACTTTAAAAGATGACGGCAGTATTTCAGCAAGAGATATTCGCACAATATCTGCATCACAGCAAACAGCAGCCAAAATGCTGCAGGAGACGGGCATAACTCCTGATGAGAAAGTTAGAGCGCTTATTCAGCTGAGACTTGTGGTGGATGCAGCAGCATCTGAGCATCAGCCTTTATGGAGCTCAATGGAAGAGCCCGTCATGTCGGCTTTTTCTCAAGTGAAGGGTGATGTGAAAATGGGAGATCATCAATCTTTTCAGCAGAACTGGGATGAATTTGTCTCTCTATATGAAACAGTCTATCCAAGCATGATGATGGATATCGATTCAGAACAGCTTAAGAGAATGGATGCCCATAGATCTGTTGTTGAAGATGCTATTTTCACACAAATTCCAGTAGAGTCTCAAGTAAATCAGCTTGCATTGATGGAGGAGGAATTGCAGAATTTGTTTAATCGGGTAAAAGAGGACGATGCAGATCCCTCATTATTGTGGGTTATGATTTCAACTGGCAGCATTATCTTTTTATCCCTTTCGTATACTGGATGGCGGAAGTACAGAGGCGAGAAGGATAAAGTGAATCGTGAACGTGATATGAATAAATAAAAAGCCTCCGGAAGAGGCTTTTTTGCTTGAATGGATTGTTTAAAATGTTTTAACGGTGAATCGGATTTTTATCCGCATCTAATGTAAATCCCTCGCCAAGCACATCGTGAACATCGCTTACTGCGACAAATGCATGGGGATCAACAGAGGTAATGACCGTTTTAAGGCGGACAATTTCATTTTTGCCGACCACACAATATAAAACGTTGCGGTCCATTTTAGTGAAAGAACCCTGACCTTTTAAGATGGTTACGCCTCGGTCCATCTCCTGCATGATTTTATCCGCAATCTCCCCGTTTCGCTCAGATATGATGGTGGCTCCTTTGGCTGCATAAGCACCTTCCTGCATAAAGTCAATGACTTTTGCCGCAATGAATACCGCCACTAATGTATACATCGCTTCCTTATAGGATAAATATGTGACAAGAGAGAGAGCAATGACTACAAAATCAAACATGAACATTGTTTTGCCCATGCTCACGCCTTTATATTTATGTACAAGTCGGGCAATGATGTCTACACCGCCTGTTGTTCCGCCGTATCTGAAGATGATTCCAAGCCCGACACCGATAAAAACTCCTGCAAATAAAGCGGCTAGAGTCAGGTCGTCTTTTAGCGGCATATTAATCTGGAATCGCTGAAACAGCCATAGAAAAACAGATAATGCGACAGTTCCTATTAGGGTATAGAGGAAGGTTGTCCTGCCAAGCAGTTTCCAGCCGATAAAAAAAATCGGAATGTTAAGCACGAGATTTGAAATGGAAGGGTCGATATTAAAAATAAAATATAAAAGCAGGGTAATTCCGGTAAAACCGCCTTCAGCCAAATTGTTCTGCATGTTAAAATGAACTAGACCAAACGCAAATATAGCTGATCCGAGTAAAATAAAGAAAATATTTCGTATTTTTAACTGATTGAACATGCTGTACATCATCCTCTGCTCTAAGTCTTAGCGATAATATTATAGATGATGGAAACAAAAGGTGCAATCTGAGCCTGAAACAATACCTAAAAATTTGTCAAAAAGGCTCTGACCCGCTAACATGGAAAGGAATAAAGAAGAGGTGATGAATCATGAGCAATAAAACGATAAAAGATCTTCAAAAAGAAGTTGACGCCTATATCGGGCAGTTTAAAGAAGGCTACTTCAGCCCGCTTGCCATGATGGCAAGGCTGACAGAAGAAATGGGCGAACTCGCCCGTGAAATAAATCATACATACGGTGAAAAACCAAAAAAGCATTCAGAACAGGAAAAAAAGATAGAGGAAGAAGCAGGCGACATTCTATTTGTGTTAATTTGTCTAGCCAATTCCTTAAATATTGATCTCGAAGAAGCTCATAATCTTGTGATGAAAAAATTTAATACTAGAGACAAAGACCGCTGGACAAAAAAAGATTCTTAAGGAGAAACAGACATGGAAACAATCAAAATTGTAATTGCAGGGCCTAGGGGAAGAATGGGAAGAGAAGCAGTAAAGCTTGTAGAGGAAACAGCACACTTTTCTCTTGCCGGTGTAATTGATCACAAATATGAAGGACAAAAGCTCAGTGAAGCAGATGATTTTAATAGTGACGCCATTATCTACACAGATATTGAGAAATGCTTTTCCGAGACGAAGCCAGATGTTTTAATTGATTTAACAACACCTGAAATTGGAAAAATCCATACAAAGAAGGCACTTGAATATGGCGTAAGGCCTGTAGTGGGAACGACTGGCTTTTCGGAGGCAGATTTAAAAGAGCTTGAAGAGCTTACCGAAAACAGGGGGATTGGTGCCATTATCGCACCAAACTTTGCAATTGGAGCTATTTTAATGATGAAATTTTCACAAATGGCTGCAAAATACTTCAGCGACGTAGAAATCCTCGAAATGCATCATGATCAAAAGCTTGATGCACCGTCTGGAACAGGTCTTAAAACAGCCGAAATGATTTCAATGGTGAGAGAGGCAAAAGAACAGGGCCATCCTAACGAAGAAGAAACATTAAAGGGAGCAAGGGGAGCGAATTATCAGGGAATTCATGTTCACAGCATCCGTCTGCCTGGACTTGTCGCCCATCAGGAAGTTTTGTTTGGAGGGGACGGTCAGACATTGTCCATCCGTCACGATTCTTTTAATCGGGCATCCTTCATGTCTGGCGTAAAATTATGTGTGGAGCAGGTTATGAAACTTGATGTATTGGTTTACGGGCTTGAAAATTTAATCGACTAAAGGGGAATGTCTGATGAATATTGCACTCATAGCTCACGATAAGAAAAAAAATGATTTAATTCAATTTACGCTTGCTTATAAAGGAATCCTTGAGAAGCACAAGCTATATGCAACAGGTACCACCGGTTTTAAAGTATCTGAAGCTACCGGACTCAATATCCACCGTTTTCAATCAGGCCCTCTCGGGGGCGATCAGGAAATTGGAGCCTGCATCGCAAACAATGCAATGGATATGGTCATCTTTTTCCGAGATCCGCTGACAGCGCAGCCCCATGAACCTGATGTTACAGCTCTTATCCGTTTATGTGATGTATATGCCGTTCCGCTTGCGACAAACATGGGAACTGCTGAAATTCTTATTCATGGACTCGAACGCGGTGATATGACTTGGAGATCAATTGTAAATGACAAAGAAATCGATGACGACTATGGAAAAGAATAAACTTGATATCCTTGCCTTCGGAGCTCATCCTGATGATGCCGAAATCGGGATGGGTGGAACTCTTGCAAAATACGCAGAGCAGGGTTATAAAATTGGCATATGCGATTTAACAGAAGCTGAGCTTTCATCCAATGGAACGGTAGAGCTCAGACAGGAAGAAGCAGAACAGGCATCAAGTATTCTCGGCATACATAAACGGATTTTTCTCAACCTGCCTGACAGAGGACTATTCCTGAAAGAACAATATATTGAAAAGATCGTAACGATTATTCGGGAATATAAGCCGCGGCTTGTGTTTGTTCCGTGGTTCGAAGATCGCCATCCCGATCATGGAAATTGTGCGAAATTGGTGGAAGAAGCGAGCTTTTCAGCAGGTGTGAAAAAGGTAAGGGAACCCGGCGGTCTTATGCCTCATCGGGTAAACCGCCTCTACTATTACATGATTAATGGGTATCACAAGCCTGATTTTGTTGTGGATATAACAGATACTATGGAGAAAAAACTCGCTAGTTTAAGAGCATATGAAAGTCAGTTTATTAAAAGTGATGCTTCATTAATCACGCCATTAATTAATGGTTATATAGAAAGTGTTGAGAGCCGTGAGCGCTTATTCGGCAAAGAGGCAGGCGTTAAGTACGCAGAGGGATTTTTAACAAAATCCCCGATTTTGCTCGACAAAGATTTAATAGGTGACAGTTTATGAAGAAATTAAAAATAGGCATAACCTGCTACCCTACAGTGGGCGGTTCAGGCGTGGTGGCAACGGAGCTTGGAAAAAAACTGGCTGAAAATGGACATGAGATACATTTTGTCACAACTAGCAGACCGTTCCGATTAAACAAAATGTATCATAATATTTTTTTCCATGAAGTAGATGTTAATCAGTACTCTGTCTTTAAACATCCGCCGTACGATCTTGCCCTTGCAAGTAAAATGGCAGAAGTAGCAAAGCGGGAAGAACTGGACCTGTTTCATGTCCACTATGCTGTTCCTCATGCCATTTGCGCGCACCTGGCCAAACAAATGACAGGTGATCATCTGAAGATTGTCACTACTCTGCATGGTACGGATATTACGGTTTTGGGACATGATTTATCCCTTTCAAATATGATCAAGTTTGGCATTGAAGCATCTGATGCTGTTACAGCTGTATCTAGAGCACTCGCTGACCAAACCTATGATCTGCTGAACCCTGATAAAAAAATTCAGACCGTTTATAATTTTATTGATGAACGCATTTATCAAAAACAGAATGCTGATCATTTAAAAAGGGAGTACGGAATTTCAGAAGACGAAAAGGTCATTATCCATGTCTCTAATTTCCGGCAGGTGAAACGTGTTCAGGATGTTGTCCGTGTGTTTGCACGTGTTTTAGACAACGTAAAATCAAAGCTTCTGCTTGTAGGCGACGGACCTGAAATGACATCTGTGTGCAAGCTTGTCAGGGAACTTGGAGTCGAAAAAAACGTCCTATTTCTTGGAAAGCAAAATCACTTGGAAGAGTTATATTCCATTAGTGATGTAAAGCTCCTTCTCTCTGAAAAAGAGAGCTTTGGACTTGTGCTCTTAGAGGCAATGGCCTGCGGAGTTCCTTGTGTTGCGACAAACATTGGAGGCATTCCTGAAGTAATTAGAGACGGAATGTCCGGTTTCTTATGTGACGTAGGAGATATTAAAACGATCACTGAGAAAACAACTTCTATTCTGACGGACAAACAGCTGCACAGCCGAATGGCTTCAGAATCGATGAGAGTTGCAAAGGAAGAGTTTCATTCAAGCATTATTGTCAAACAGTATGAGGCTCTGTATTATAGTCTCCTTTCTTCAGGTGAGCGGGATGAATAAAGAATTTCAAGAGGCTCTTCCTGTTTTAAAAAGGTTAAAAGAACATGGTTTTGATGCTTATTTTGTCGGCGGTTCTGTAAGAGATCAGCTGCTTAAAAAAGAAATAAAAGATGTAGATATCGCATCGTCTGCAACCCCGGAACAAGTTAAAGCTCTATTTGAGAAAACAATTGATATTGGTTCAGAGCATGGAACAATCATTGTAATTGTCAATGGCATCCATTATGAAATTACGACTTTCAGAACAGAGTCTGCTTATGAAGACAACCGCAGACCAACAGGGGTCACATTTGTATCTTCCCTGAAAGAAGATTTGAAAAGACGGGATTTTACTGTAAATGCAATGGCGATGGATGATGCAGGAACCATTATTGATTTTTTTCAAGGCAAAGAACATGCCGAAGCTAAGATAATTACCACAGTCGGCAGTCCGCATGAGCGTTTTTCCGAAGATGCGTTAAGAATCATGAGAGCGGTCAGATTTGTCAGCCAGCTAGGGTTTTCTTTAAGCAGAGAAACACTAGATGCAATATGCGAAAAAGTGCCATTGCTTGAAAATATATCTGTCGAGCGAAAAACGGCAGAGTTTGAAAAAATCATGGCAGGTGAAGGAAGCGGAGAAGCGATGAAGCTTGTAGCGGATACAGGCATCATCGATTACCTTCCAGGTTTAGAAGGGAAAAAACAGCAGCTGCTGAATGCCAGTATTCTGCCAATCAGCGGCTTGTCTTCAAATGAAGAACGATGGACGGCATTGCTGGATGTATTAGAAATAAGCAGCATTGAAGCATTTTTAAAGAGATGGAAGCTTTCAAACCGACAAATCGGGATGATCGCAAAAAACATCTTTTATTTGCAGAAACGCAAGGAGGGTGATTTGACAAGGCAGTCCGTATACGAGGCAGGCTTGCCATGCACTCTTGAAGTGGAAGCCGTTTATTGTTTAATAAAAGGAGAAACGATGTCAAAAGGGCTAATCGCAGAACTACAGGCATTCTATAAAAATCTGCCGATTCACTCTAAAAATGAACTCGCGATTGGCGGAGCTGACCTGATGCAGTTCAGCAGTCAAAAGCCTGGCCCGTGGATGGGTGAGTTACTTAAAAAGATTGAGCTCGCCGTTGTGAACGATGAAGTCGAAAACAGCAAGGAAGCTATTAAGGAGATGTTAAGATCGTGCAATCTGATCTAAGAACACGATTGTTGCAGGCTTTTTCAGAAGCTGAAGGTGAATTTCTATCCGGTCAAAAACTAAGTGAAACACTTGGCTGCTCAAGAACGGCAGTCTGGAAACATATTGAAGATTTAAGAAGTGAAGGGTATGAGCTTGAGGCTGTGAGAAAGCGAGGCTACAGGATCACTTATAAGCCTGACAAAATCAGCGGAAATGAAATACAGCTTGGACTGAAGACAGAGTTTATGGGCCGTCATATCCATTTTGAAGAGGTTCTTTCTTCGACGCAAAAAATTGCCCACACATTAGCTGGGGATGGAGCGAAGGAAGGAACAATTGTCGTAGCGGATCAGCAGACAAGCGGGAGAGGCAGACTGGCAAGAGCGTGGTATTCTCCGAAGCAGACAGGTATTTGGATGAGCATGATTCTAAGACCAAAGATTCCGATTAACAAAACCCCTCAATTAACGCTGCTGACTGCTGTCGCACTAATCCAGGCGATTGAAGAAGTGACAGGCCTCACACCAGAAATCAAGTGGCCGAATGATATTCTCATAAACGGCAAAAAAATTGTCGGCATCCTGACGGAACTTCAGGCAGAAGCAGACAGAGTGCATTCCGTGATCATCGGTGTCGGTATGAATGTCAATCACACTTTGGATCAATTTCCCGAGGAGCTGCAGGCAACCGCAACTTCCATTGCTGCAGAAACAGGTGAGCAAGCGGACAGAGCACAGGTTATTCAGGCCATAATGATGAATTTTGAAAAGCTCTATACCAGCTATTTAGTTCATGGATTTAAACCTGTAAAGCTGCTATGGGAAAGCTATGCCATCAGCCTGAATAAAAATCTGATTGCAAGAACCCTTCAGGGCACAATTCGCGGGCGTGCCATCGGAATAGATGATGAAGGTGTGCTGCTTCTTGAAACAAACGAAGGCAACATTGAAAAAATATATTCTGCCGATATCGAAATTCAGTCATAGTAAGTTTTAGCCAATATTATTACTTTAACATGAGCCTAATAAAGTGGCTTCCCGTTTTATTTTCTGTTATAATTCTTGTCGGGTAGTATCCTTATTTGGAACTGCACCTGCACTAAGTTTTCTTACAATTTTAATAAAAGTTCTGCCTTGATCCGGAATGCGGACTGGGACAGAGGGATGAACAGCTGGCTGGATATGATGAGTATAATCCTTCTTCCTATTTGAAGAAGGTTTTTTCATGTCTTTTCGGTTACGAAATTCCTCTGCAATTAATGGGAGGGGAAAAAATGAAGACAAGATTAGATTTTATGAAAATGAAGCAGCAGCATGAACCGATAGTGATGCTAACAGCATACGATTTTCCTTCAGCTAAGCTTGCAGAAGAGTCTGGAGTGGATATGATTTTAGTCGGTGATTCCCTTGGCATGGTTGTACTCGGGTATGATTCTACAGTGCCGGTTACAGTAAGTGATATGATTCATCACACAAAGGCTGTCAAAAGAGGTGCGCCTTCTACTTTCATTGTGACAGATATGCCTTTTATGTCGTATCACTTTTCAAAAGAGCAATCTTTAAAAAATGCAGCTGAAATAATGCAGCAAAGCGGGGCGCATGCAGTAAAGGTTGAAGGTGCTGATGATGTGCTTGTTATTATTGAAGCGCTTACAAACGCGGGGGTGCCTGTCGTTGCCCATTTAGGGCTTACTCCTCAGTCAGTTGGTGTACTTGGCGGTTATAAGGTACAGGCAAAAGATGCAGAAAGTGCAAAAAAATTAATTCATGACGCAAAACAGTGCGAAGAAGCAGGCGCAATTGCATTAGTGCTTGAATGTGTTCCAAAACAGCTTGCTTCAGAAATTTCAAATAGATTAAATATACCTGTCATCGGAATCGGTGCAGGAGCAGAAACAGATGGACAGGTGCTTGTTTATCATGATGTACTGGGATACGGTGTGAACCGTGTGCCGAAATTTGTTAAGCAATACACGAACATCGGCGGTCAAATAAAAACTTCTTTGAATGAATACGTACAAGAGGTAAAAAGCAGACACTTTCCTGAGCAAAAACATACCTTCACGATGAAGGATGATGAACTTCAGTCCTTATATGGAGGTACGCAATCTAAATGAAAATCATTACTACGATAAATGAACTGCAGCAGACAATGAAAGTCCATAAGAAATCACAGCAGACGATCGGCTTTGTCCCAACCATGGGCTTTCTTCATGAAGGGCATTTGAAATTAATGCAAGAAGCAAGAAGCCAGAATGAAATTATGATCATCAGCATTTTCGTAAATCCACTGCAATTTGGAGAGAATGAGGATTTTGATTCCTATCCGAGAAATATGGAGAGGGATTCACAGCTTGCAAAAGAGGCGGGGGCTGATTATATCTTTGCCCCATCAGTTAACGAAATGTACAAAGACGAGCCTTCCGTTACAGTAAAAGTGGAAAAGCGGACTGACGTTTTATGCGGAAAATCAAGAGCTGGCCACTTTGACGGAGTAGCAACGGTGCTGACCAAGCTTTTTAACCTGGTTGGTCCTGACCGTGCCTATTTCGGAATGAAGGATGCTCAGCAGGTAGCGGTTGTCAGCGGGCTCATTTCAGACTTTCATTTCCCTGTTGAGCTTGTTCCGATTCAGACAGTAAGGGAAGAGGATGGCCTTGCAAAAAGCTCCCGAAACGTTTATCTATCTGCAGAAGAAAGAAAACAGGCCCCGCATCTTTATAAAGCCCTGCAGACAGGAAGAGAAATGATGCTTAAAGGGGAAAAATCAGCAGAAACGGTCATTGAATCAGTGACATCCTATCTGTCAGCTCATACAGATGGCGTGATAGATTATGTCGAGATCTATTCTTATCCTGAACTTAAGGCATTGGCGGAATTGAAGGGGGAGGTTATCCTCGCAATTGCAGTCAAGTTTACAAAAGCCAGGCTTATTGATAATATTACAATCGATTTAAATGATAAAGAATGAAATTTAGATAGAAAACAGCTGTGGAGGAGATTTTAATGTTTCGTACAATGATGAAGGGAAAAATTCATCGTGCAAGAGTCACTGAAGCAAACTTGAATTATGTCGGCAGCATCACAATTGATGAAGATATTCTGGAGGCCGTTGATATGCTTCCTAATGAAAAGGTTCAAATCGTCAACAACAATAATGGCGCACGATTTGAAACATATATTATCCCTGGTCCGCGAGGGTCTGGCGTTGTTTGCCTGAATGGGGCAGCAGCAAGGCTTGTTCAAGAAGATGATGTCGTCATAATAATTTCATATGCAATGGTCGCTGAGGAAAAAGTTCATGATCATAAACCCAAGGTTGCCATCATGAATGAAAAAAATCAGATTGTCGAACTCCTCGGTCAGGAGCCTGCGGCAACCATCCTATAAAAATTTTAAAAAATCCCCCGATTATTGGGGGATTTTGCTTTATAAGTGGTAAAATAACGTTATTGGTTTTTCGATTAATTGAGGTGTATCAAAATGAAACAAAGATTTGTTGTAATAGATGTTGAAACGACTGGCAATTCTCCAAAGAAAGGGGATCGAATTATTCAGCTTGCAGCTGTGGTGATTGAAAACGGCAAAGTGGCAGAGCGTTTTTCAAGCTTTGTCAATCCACTGAAGCCAATCCCTCATTTTATTGAGCAATTAACCGGTATTTCAAATGAAATGGTAAAGGATGCAGCCCCGTTTGAAGACATTGCTGAAAGAGTCTCTGCTCTTTTAAGTGATGCTTATTTCGTGGCGCATAACGTTCATTTTGATCTTTCCTTTATACAAGAAGAACTCGAGCGGAGCGGGCTGCAGAGATTTACTGGACCTGTGCTTGACACTGTTGAGCTATCAAGGATTGTTTTTCCGGGAGCAGACAGCTATAAATTGTCTGAGCTGTGCGAAGAGCTGAACATCAGGCATGACAATCCCCATCGTGCCGACAGCGATGCTGAGGTAACTGGGGAGCTGTTTGTACATATTCTTAAAAAACTAGTCGGGCTGCCTCCTGCCACTCTTCAAGCGCTGAAGCGTTTATCACGTTCGTTTATCAGCGATATTGAAGATGTACTTGAGGATATCATATCTGAGAGGCTGCTTAACCTTAGTGAACCTGAGCATATTGAAGTCTTTCGCTCAATTGCAATTAAAAAACATTCCAAACAGGCTCATGATCATGATAGCAGGCTTACAGAGGATTTTCAGGCCTTTTCGGATCGGCTGATGAGCAAAAACGGCCCAATTGCAGGACAATTTCAGCAGTATGAAGTGCGGACAGAGCAAGTGAAAATGATGAAGGAAATTTATGAGTCCTTTCAATCTCATCAGCATGCGTTAATAGAAGCGGGTACAGGAACCGGAAAAACGCTTGCCTATTTAATCCCGGTCATTTATTACGCAATGTCAGAAAGAAAAAGTGTATTAGTCAGTACATATACGAACGCTTTGCAGCAGCAGGTCATGGCAAAAGAATTTCCAATGCTCCGGAAAGCCATCGATCAGCCCTTCCATATGGCCGTTCTTAAAGGCAAGTCGCATTATTTATGCCTGCGTAAATTCGAAAAATACCTGCACGAAGATGATTACAACTACGATAATATTTTAACCAAATCACAGCTCTTAATATGGCTGACTGAAACAGAGACAGGGGACTTTGATGAACTGAATTTGCCTTCTGGCGGGAAGTTGCTCTGGCAAAGACTTCATTATGATGAGAAATCATCAAATTCAGATAAAAATCCCTGGCTGTCGCGCTGCTTTTTCAAAAGAGCATATGAAAACGCCAAAAAAGCGGATGTTGTAATAACCAATCACAATCTTTTGCTTTCAAGCATCTCATCATCAAGTCATTTACTTGATGATGTAGAGGAAGTGATCATTGATGAGGCACATCATTTTGAGAGAATCGCATGCGAACATTTAGGTACAAGAATGCACTATTTAACCCTGCAGGCTTTAACAAATCAGCTTGGAAACCTGTATACAAACGGCTTGCTTCGAAGAACTCAGGATCTTTTTTCGAAAAATGGGTTAAATGATGCCTTTCTTGAGATGGATGCCATCTTAAAACAGCTCGTTGAAGACAATGGAGTGCTGTTCAGCACCCTGCACAGCTACGTCCTTCAAAATGAAAAAGAAGTGCAGACGAACAGGATCACTCATCGTTTTAAACATAACCAAAAGCAGAGCAGAAAATGGCTTGCCATTTTAGAGGTGGCAGCAAGAGTGAAATTTCAGCTCCATGATTTAATGAAAATCATGAATAAACAAAAAGAAGATTTTCACAAGATAAAAAATGAAGAAGAATCTTTTATTCTTTATGAATACTTTGCCGTGCTTGATAAATTCGGGGATGCATACAAGGATTTGGACACACTTTTTTTCAAAGAACAATTAGAAGCTGTCAAATGGATAGAAATCGAATCAAGAGGTGCCAAAAACGCTGTCAGTGTCTATTCACAGCCCGTTTCTGTATCTGAACAATTGGCAGATGGATTTTTCGCAGAGATGAAAAGCGTGATTCTGACATCAGCTACCCTGACTGTAGATCATTCATTTGATTACATGATCAGAGAACTTGGTCTTGCGGATTATTATCCGAAGACATTTATAATAAAATCGCCGTTTGAATATAAAAAACAGGCAAAATTAATGATTCCTTCAGATTTTCCGGCTGTGCAGCATGTGACACTTGATGAATACACGGCAGCTATTGCTAAAAATGTTTCAACAATTGCTAAGGCCACAAAAGGAAAGCTGCTCGTATTGTTTACGGCTTATGACATGCTGAAAAAAACAAATCTGCTCTTAAAAGCCGATTCGAGCCTGGAAGATTTTATGATCATGGGTCAGGGAGGCGGCAGCATTTCAAAGCTGACAAAGAATTTCCGTCAATTTGATCAGGCTATTCTTCTTGGAACGAGCACTTTTTGGGAAGGCATGGATTTCCCAGGTGATGAACTGACAACTTTGATTATCGTCAGACTTCCATTTTCTCCGCCGGATGATCCAGTTGTTGCAGCAAAATGCGAACAGATCACAAAGCAGGGGGAAAATGCTTTTTACAACTATTCACTTCCTGAAGCAATCCTGAAATTTAAACAGGGATTCGGCAGACTGATCAGGACGGAGAGAGATAAAGGACTGCTCTTTGTATTTGATAAGCGAATAATAGAAGCAAAGTACGGCAGACACTTTATTGCATCTTTGCCGTCCATAGATGTCCATGTAGAAACTATGGAGCGCCTTCATAATGAAATTGTCCGCTGGAATAATAATGAATGACGGCGTCACGCATTAGTTTGTTCAGGGCCAAAAAAATGTGAAACTTACAAAAATAGGCATATAAAAAAAAGCCTGTGCGAGCAGCACAGGCAATGGTGTGGGTAGGAGAAAATTTATTTTCACTAATTGATAATGATACTGTTATAATGGGTACATAAAACAACATTGTGTTGTCTGTATTTGTTATTGTTGCCCTTTGAGGCTGACATATAAGTTACAATTTTTGTTTTTGCATAGGAGGAATAGGTCATGGAAAGTAAAATTGAGATTTTATCAACCGTAACCGTAGAGCACTCAGATGACCTCTATAAAATTGTCGATGGGTTAAATCGGACGTTGAAGAGAGAAAATTTGATGTTTGGGCTTGCACTTGATCAGGATGATAAAAATAAAGCCGTATTTACGATTTACAGAACGTAGGGATTCGAAACATGGGGAAAAAAATAACAATCGGAGCAAGTGTTTTAGCCGTTTTTCTGCTGGCTGCACTGGGAGCCTTTTTTAACGTTTATCATTCAGCCATGGCTCAAAAAAACGATGGACATGAAGAAGCTATTGAGCGTGCATTGAAAGAAACGGACCTGAAAAATGCCGAAAGTGTTGAAACATTTAATGGCCTTAAACAATATTACGTGATTACAGGCTTGAATAAGAGCAATGAAGCTGTTTACGTTTGGGTTCCTGAGGACAGCAAGGAAAAACCTGTGCTGAAGCTTGCCGCTGACGGCATTTCAGAAAAAAAAGCGCTGGAAATTGTAAAAGCAAAACAAAATCCTGAAAAAGTGATAAGCGTCAAGCTTGGAATGGAAAAGACCATACCGCTTTGGGAAGTAAAATATATTGACGATCGAAATCGTTATACATATGATTTAATAAATTTCAGCAATGGAGAAATAAGAAAGCATATTGCGATTAAAAAATAGGGGGACATATCCATGAAATTAGCCGATAGAGTATCTGCATTAACACCTTCATCCACTTTAGCGATTACAGCAAAAGCAAAAGAGCTTAAAGAAGCCGGTCATGATGTGATTGGACTAGGAGCTGGAGAACCTGATTTTAATACACCGCAGCATATTATTGATGCGGCTGTTCATTCAATGAATGCGGGACAAACAAAATATACACCTGCAGGCGGACTTGCAGAGCTGAAAAAAGAAATTATCGGGAAGTTTCAGCAGGATCAAAATCTTGCTTATAAACCGGGTGAAATTATCGTCTGCACAGGTGCAAAGCATGCTCTTTACACTCTTTTTCAAGTTCTTCTCAATAAAGGGGATGAAGTGATCATTCCTGCTCCTTATTGGGTAAGCTATCCTGAACAAGTCAAGCTTGCAGATGGTGTGCCTGTATATGTTAATGCGCTCGAAGAGAATCAGTTTAAAATGACTCCGGATCAGCTTAAAGCAGCAATCACAGATAAAACGAAGGCAGTCATCATTAACTCTCCAAGCAATCCAACAGGAATGCTTTATTCAAAAGAAGAGCTTGAAGAGCTGGGAAAAATCTGCCTTCAGCAAAATGTGCTGATTGTTTCAGATGAAATTTATGAAAAATTAATTTATGGCGAAAACACTCATGTATCCATTGCCGAGATTTCTGAGGAATTAAAACAGCAGACAATCATCATTAACGGTGTTTCAAAATCGCATTCGATGACTGGCTGGAGAATTGGATACGCCGCCGGAAATGAGCAAATCATTAAAGCAATGACAAATCTTGCAAGCCACAGCACATCGAATCCGACTTCAATTGCTCAATATGCATCAATTGCTGCATATGCAGGTTCACAGGAACCGGTAGAAGAGATGAGAAAAGCATTTGAAGAACGCCTGAACATTATTTATGACAAGCTTGTTTCGATTCCTGGAATTACATGCTTAAAGCCTCAGGGAGCTTTTTATCTTTTCCCTAATGCCAAGCAAGCGGCAGAAATTACCGGCTTTGCAAATGTAGATGACTTTGTAGAAGCATTGCTTGAAAAGGAAAAAGTGGCGATTGTCCCTGGATCCGGATTTGGAGCACCTGAAAATGTAAGGCTTTCATATGCAACTTCTCTTCATACACTAGAAGAGGCTTTAGTCAGAATTGATCGATTTGTAAAAGAAAACAGTGTTCATTGATAAAGATGAGCCGTCATTTGACGGCTCACATTTATGTTTGAACGAAGCATGCAACAAATGTATAATAGCAACTATATACATATATTTATGATCCGGTTTTTGGAGGGAACAATTAAGTGAAAACAACAATTAAAGAAGTAAGCAAATTTGTAGATAAAGAAGTCACAATTGGCGCCTGGATTGCGAATAAACGTTCAAGCGGCAAAATTGCCTTTTTACAATTGCGCGACGGCACGGGCTTCATTCAGGGCGTAGTCGTAAAAGCAGAAGTAGATGAAGAAGTATTCCAGACAGCAAAATCTATTACTCAGGAGTCTTCTATTTATGTAACAGGTGTTGTCAGAGTGGACGAGCGTTCACCGTTCGGATACGAACTTGGGGTAACGGGCATTGAAGTGATTCACGAGTCCGTGAACTATCCAATTACTCCAAAAGAACACGGCACTGAATTTTTAATGGACCACCGCCATTTATGGCTGCGCTCCAAGCGTCAGCATGCTGTAATGAAAATCAGAAATGAAATCATCCGTGCAACTTATGAGTTCTTCAATAAAGAAGGTTTCTCAAAAGTAGATCCTCCTATCTTAACAGGCAGCGCACCAGAAGGAACATCAGAGCTTTTTGCAACGAAATATTTCGATGAAGATGCTTATCTATCTCAAAGCGGTCAGCTATACATGGAAGCAGCAGCAATGGCACTTGGAAAGGTCTTTTCATTCGGACCGACATTCCGCGCTGAAAAATCAAAAACAAGACGCCACTTGATCGAATTTTGGATGATCGAGCCTGAGATGGCCTTCTATGAATTCGAAGACAACCTGGTTGTACAAGAGAACTATGTGTCTTATATCGTGCAAAGCGTTCTTGAAAACTGCAAGCTTGAACTGACAACCCTTGGACGTGATACAGCTAAACTTGAACAGATAAAAGCGCCATTCCCTCGAATTTCATATGACGATGCAATCAAATTCTTAAATGAAAAAGGATTTGATGACATTAAATGGGGCGAAGATTTTGGCGCACCGCACGAAACAGCTATCGCAGAAAGCTTTGACAAGCCAGTATTCATTACTCATTACCCTACAGGTATTAAGCCTTTCTATATGCAGCCTGCTCCTGATCGTGATGATGTCGTCCTTTGCGCGGACTTAATCGCACCAGAAGGCTACGGCGAGATCATCGGCGGATCACAGCGTATTCATGATCATGAACTATTAAAGCAGCGCATCGACGAGCACGATCTATCACAAGACGCTTATCAGTGGTACCTGCAGCTGCGTGAATTTGGATCTGTTCCGCATTCAGGATTCGGTCTTGGCCTTGAGCGCACAGTTGCATGGATCAGCGGTGTAGAACACGTCCGCGAATCCATTCCGTTCCCTCGTTTGCTTAACAGATTATATCCGTAATAATAAATGTGAGTCTCCTTGATAGGAGGCTCACATTTTATTTACAGGCTCGAGTTGATGTATTTGAATTGCCTTATTTTTATACACTTAAGTGGGCTGAACAATCGGCTCCGCTTTTCATGTAGCCCTAGCTATATCGCCCAGCCCCTCGGTCAGAACAGATCCGCCAAGTAAAGGAAAAATGCGCCTTTTCTGCCGGATCCTTATCTGCCTGTCGGGGCTAAACGGGCAATTCCGCTTTTCTAAATTGGAATGAAAGTCCATCACCGTTTTTCTGCCGAGACATGTTATACTATTTTAGGTGAGGTGGCTCGTTATGAATAAGGAACAATTTGTAAACATGCAAGAGCAGGGGTCTTTATCTGTTCCTGCAGCATTAATTATGCATTATCATCAATTTGGAATAAAAGAAGAGGAGCTCGTTTTGCTTCTTCAAGTAAATCTCCATCTTCAAAATGGAAATCAATTTCCTACCCCCAGCGAATTATCAAGTCATATGTCCATATCTGTATCTTCATGTACATCCCTTCTCAGAAGTTTGCTGCAAAGAGGACTTTTAGACATCGAGGAGTATGAGCAAGCTTCCATCAAATACGAACGGTATTCTCTGAAGCCTCTTTGGGGAAAAATATATGAATTTATGTTAATGAAAGATGAGAAAAAAACAGAAGAAATACAGCAGCAGGAAAACGTTAATTTGTACCCTGTATTTGAAAGTGAATTCGGAAGGCCTCTTTCACCGTTTGAAGTTGAGACACTTTCGATCTGGATGGATCAGGATTATCATGATCCGATTATCATCAAAGCAGCTTTAAAAGAAGCGGTCATTTCCGGTAAACTTAACTTCAGGTATATTGACAGAATTCTTTTTGAGTGGAAGAAAAATGGGATTCGGACAATCGATCAGGCAAGAAATTACGGCAAACGATTCCGGCAGCATCAATCCCAGCCTCAGAAGCAAAATCAATCGGATGAAGAGTATAAACGAAAAGTGCCGTTTTATAATTGGCTGGAAAGTTAAATTTCAAGGAATGAATTTAAACAATAATTAAAAGGTGATCGCATGCTGAATAAGAATCAAATCAGAGAAGCTCTTGATACAATGGGGGAGCTGTTTCCTGATGCACATTGTGAACTGAATCATAGCAATCCTTTTGAACTTGTCATCGCGGTGGCACTATCTGCACAGTGTACAGATGTCCTGGTCAATAAAGTGACGAAAAAGCTTTTTGAAAAATACAAAACGCCTGAGGATTATTTATCTGTATCCATTGAAGAACTTCAAAATGATATCAGATCCATTGGATTATACCGCAATAAAGCTAAAAATATACAAAAACTCTGCACCCTCCTTTTGGAAGAATATAGGGGAGTGGTGCCGAAAGACAGAGACGAGCTGACGAAGCTTCCCGGTGTAGGCCGCAAAACAGCCAATGTGGTTGTTTCAGTTGCATTTGGAGTTCCTGCTATTGCGGTTGATACGCATGTAGAAAGAGTCAGCAAGAGACTTGCTATATGCAAATGGAAAGATTCCGTGCTGGAAGTAGAAAAGACACTTATGCGGAAAGTGCCGCAAGAAGAATGGTCGCTTACTCATCATCGCCTCATCTTTTTTGGAAGGTACCACTGTAAAGCACAGGCTCCAAAATGTACGGAATGCCCGCTGCTTCATATGTGCCGTGAAGGGCAAAAAAGAATGAAAAAAGGAACGGTTCGGAATGCTGCGATTGATTGATTTGCCAGAAGCCTTTATGTATGAGCCGTTTTTTTGCAGGGATGAACACGCAATTCCTTTAAATTCTTCGTCTGCGGTGGAAGAAATCATTAAAAGCAATCCTTTTTATTTTGATATCTGTTTTAAAGCAAATGTGCCCATTGATTTTTATCCATGGAAAAATCCTGAATTAAGTATTCCCGTCCTAATAGATGAATGGCATTCAATTCAGGAGACAATCAAAAGCAGAATCCGTTCAAATGCAAAAAAAGCCGATAAAGCCAAGATGATCAAGGGGATCTCAATCCTGATCTGCCTGATTTATTGGAGCAATGAATGCCCCATTCATGATCTTGATATTAAATCTGATGATTTCACAGCTTTTTCGGTGAAGCCAATAAATGCATCTGAAAGACTGATGTATGTCCTATTAAAACCTGAACAGTATCATTCTTTCGTTCAGCTCAATCAGCTTATTGAAGAAATGATTAAGCAGTATTATAAAAATAGAGCCATGAGAAGCCGGGAAAAATAAAACGCAAGAATCAGCATTTGATTCTTGCGTTTTTATTATTTTTGAAGGGGAATGTGATCAACAAATTAGGGATATTTTTAAATTTCAAAAAAAATACGATAACCAATCATCTTTTCTCCACAGAAAATTGTAAATACACACCAAACAAAAAACCCCTCTGCCTAAGCAGAGGGGTTTAAATTATTATCCATTGTCGCCGCCTTGATCACCATCACCATCACCATTTCCGCCGTTGCCATTGCCATTATTCCCATTCCCGTTGCCAGGAGGATTTGTTGGAGGGACTGGAACGATCGGGGTGCTTGGTTCTTGAGGGTTTTCACCTTCACCAGGCTGTCCATCGCCATCGCCGTCGCCCTCATCATCGCCGTCGCCAGGAGGTTCCTCGCCAGGAGGCAGTTCACCTTCACCAGGCAATTCTTCACCAGGAAGCTCCTCACCAGGAGGCAGTTCACCTTCACCTTCACCTGGTTCTTCCTCAGGCTCCTCTGGTATAACAGGCTCTTCAATGATAGCTTCAGGGACCTGTAAAACAGCAGCAGCAGAATCACTGCGGTTCGAGTTGTCATCATCGCTTACTGCTGTTACCTGGAACTTATAAGTCGAACCTGGAACAGCATTAGGGATAACCATACTTGTATCTTTTGTTTTATTGATTACTTGTGCAGGACTATCGTCGACAGATTGGCTGATTTCAAATGATACAGCATCTCTTAAGTCTTCTCTATAGTCCCAGCTGAGTGTAATTTGATTGCTTGTTTGATCATAATTCACATTGAAGCCAGATGGCTTCGCAAGACGTTTATAATGCTCTGAAACCTTTGTCGGTTCTGTTCCTTTTACAAAGTACTCGCTGATTTTTTTGCTGTCAGGAGTATATTTGCTTGCTAACTTCGGAGGGTTAGAACCATTTTCAACCGTTACTTTAACGACGGAATTCGGTTTTTTGAAGTCTTTTCCTTCACCGCTTGAAACCTCTGAAATTACTTCTTTAAAGATTTTTTTTGCAAGCTGCTGATCCGTTTTCGTCAAGTGCATTTTTTCATCGTTTTTCATATATCCAGTCCATACTGCTGCTGAATATTCTGGTGTAAATCCAACAAACCAGCTGTCTTTCGCTCCTCCTGAAGGAACGTTGTATTTTTGTTTGTCTTCTTCAGAGAAGTTCGTTGTTCCTGTTTTTCCTGCCACAGTAACACCTGGTACACGGGCAGCTGTACCTGTACCTTCTTCTACTACAGAGATCATCATGTCAGTTGTCATGTAAGCTGTATAATCGCTCATGGCGGTTTCCGGTTCAGGAGACAGGTCAATTTCTGTGCCGTCGCTTAAAACAACTTTTGTTACTGCGTGCGGCTCTGTGTAAATTCCGTTATTTCCGAATGCGGCAAAGGCTCCTGCCATATGAAGAGGGGAGACACCAGTATCAAAACCGCCTATCGAATAAGCTTCCGGTATTTCCTCTTCAAGCGGGATGCCAAGTCCTGCTGCAAAGTCACGTGCTTTATCCAGTCCGACCTCCTGCATGGCTTTAAGAGCAGGAATATTACGGGACTCTGCAAGAGCATCACGTATGGACATTTGTCCTTTAAAGCTTCTGTCAAAGTTATTGATTTTGACTCCATTTGAGTAAGTATAAGGTTCGTCTTTAATTTGTTCGTACGTTGACCATTTTAAGTATTCGATTGCAGGACCATAATCAAGCACAGGCTTAATAGTTGAACCTGGCTGTCTTCTTGTGTCAATCGCATAGTTAAAGTCTCCGACATTCTGGTTCCGGCCTCCGCCGATTGCGCGAATTTCGCCGGTTTCAGTATCAATGAGGGTAACACCGGCCTGGAAGTTTTCATCCGGATAGGCGATCTCACTGCCATTGAGCAATTCTTCCACATATTTTTGTGCATCTGTATCAATCGTTGTATAGATTTTTGCACCTGCTGAACTTACATCTATATCCGTTTTATCTTTCACTTCTTCAATAACTTGTTCCACATACGCGCTGTATGGATTCGATTTTTCCTTCTCTGGAACGACCGTTGACTGCACAGGCACTTTCTTAGCATCTTCTGCTTCTTGGTCTGTAATGAATCCTTGCTTCACCATTAAGTTAAGAACAATATTTCGTCTTTTTTCTGCAGATTCAGGATTCTTTCTAGGATCAAAATTCGTCGGGCTTTGCGGAATGCCAGCAAGCATCGCTGCTTCATGAAGTTCAAGATCCTTTAATTCTTTTCCGTAAAATCCTTCTGCAGCTTTCCCTACACCGTAATATTGAGGGTGGTAATAGATTTTGTTTAAATACATTTCGAGAATCTCATGCTTTGAATATTTTTGTTCTAATTGAAAAGCGAGCCATAGTTCCTGTATTTTTCTTGTAATTGTTTTCTCATGTGTGAAAAAGGAATTTTTAATAACCTGCTGAGTAATGGTACTCCCGCCCTGTGAGCCGAAACCCTGTGTAATGTTGGCCACTACAGCTCCGCCGAGACGGATGATATCTACACCGCTATGCTCGTAAAAACGGGCGTCCTCTGTCGCAAGTACAGCTTCTTCTAATTTTTTGGGAATATCATTATAAGAAATATAGGTGCGTTTTTGGGCGCCTACTTCTGAAATTTCGTTGCCTTCTTTATCAAAAATTGTGGAAGAATAAGAATCCTTTAATTTTTTTTCATCAAGCTTCGGAGCCCCTGCAGCAATCACTGCAAAAGTAACACCGCCTGCGATCAGGCCGATCAGGCCAATGGAAACTAATATGAACAGGATGCGTTTAAAGAGAGAGCCCCGTTCAGGTTTATTCGGTTTTTTGTTTTTGCTTTTACTATTACTTTTACTTGTTTGTGCTAACGCTTTTCTGCGTTCTTCACGACTTTTATATTGATCTGACATTACTTTTTCCAACCTTTCATTTTACAAAATCCGCTTTGCTAAAGGATCAGAGAAAATATAGTTTTTCCAATACCTTAATATAATCAATTCTGGGCTGATAGCCAAGCGGAATGGGGTGGGATGTTAATTCAATTTCTTTTTTTGTGATTGATTTTCTTCCGCCGTTTTCTTTTCTCTCCCAAAATTCAAGCAGGATGGCTGCTTCCATCAGATAAAATGTTTGGAAGGCAGAGAGAATGACAAAAGATAATCCCCCCTGATCAAGCACCATTTTCATATGCCTGATCTGATGTTCATGGAAGTTTTGAAGCGGAAAGGAAGTGGAGCTCCTAGTTTCTTTAGCTTCAAAATCAATATACTTTCCTTTATAAACACCGTTGTAGTCCGTTGTAGATGACTGTTTGAAATAAGCTTCGCGTATGACAGCTGCACTCCGTTTAGGGAAATCAACATTTACTATTTGAACAGGGGTCGGTTTTTTATGGATGACAGCGATGCCTCTGTCTAAATAATAACTGTTAGTCTCATTCAAATCTTCCTCAAGCGTCATCCCTCTGTTGCTGTATGTTTCTTTCGGCTGGCGCTGTTTAGGCGGAGCAGTGCTCGGGTTATACGTTTTTCCGTTAGGATAACGAAAAATCATTTCTTCCCTCCTCAGGTAAAACTACTACTTATCATATCAAAAAAAAAGAAAAAGACATGGATAAAAAGTTTCGATTTTGTTAACGCTGCATATGTGTACTTCAGCCTCAATCAGGAGAGTCTATAAGGAGTGAGGTGAGATCGTATGCACAGCGATAAAGATTTGCAGTCGAATCAAAGAACAATGGAAGAAAATAATATTATAGCACTTATAAAGAATACGACATTAAAAAAAAATTACGACAACATTTCGAGAACCGAAAGCTACCATAGCTATTATATAAGGAATCCTGAAATTAGATGGGCATTTCTAGCGAGCATGGTTTCACGAAATGCCGGCTACTGTATGACGGATTTAAAAGGCACTTGGTTTCAAAAAATGATAAATAAAAAAATGATAAAAGCATTGTTTCTGACTTATGAGGATGCTAACTGGCTCATTTTCTCCGATGCATATCCCCAGCTCATGCTGTATGAGATTTCAAAACAAAAAGGGCATCCTCTTTTTCACTTGCTAGATGAATTTCATGTTTCGCCGTTTATGAAAAGAGAATGGCAGATTTTTTGGAGAAAAAAAAACATAGGACACTTAATGACCTCGCTGATTATTAACGAACAGCATTTAATTCAGAAGCCGATTATTGAAAAGGCTATTTTTAAGAGAAAGGTCTTTCATACACCTCTTTTTTTATTTCAGGACCTCTTTCATTTTAGCACAGTCGTTTTCCCTACTATAGAAGGCAGATTATTCGGTTTTTCCGTTAATGATTTTAAAAAACTGAAAAGCCGCATCAAACTCGGAAGGTCTTTATCGTGGCTGCTTTTTCACCCGGATTATTATCAGGAGTTTATGGACTTTTCAGACCGGACAGTCCATACAGGGTCGAGATATGATTATGAAAAATACTTAAAAGGTGGAAGAAAAAGAGAAACACCCTATTTAAGAACATCCTTTCCGGTGATCTCCCACCAATTAGACGTAAAAGAAAGAAATTGGTTTCATGGCCAGCCAATGAATAAATGGTACAGACCTCAGCCGTCACCAAAAGAATTTGAAATGACCGAGTGGCTTATAAAAAAGCAAAATCAGATGCATGCATTTTCATTGTTAAATGAATACATTCACAATAAAGGAAAAAGAAGCAAGGATTAATCGATCCTTGCTTTCTTTTCTTAAGCAAGTTCCGGCAGAGCCTTAACTGTCTGTCGGGTCTAACCAGTCGGTTCCGCTTTTCGTATTGTCCAGCTCCATCGCCCAACTCTTCGGCGAGAACGGATCAGCCAGCAAAGGCAAATATCGCCTTTACTGGCTGATCCGTATCAGTCATGCCTGAGCTAACGGGCGATTCCGCTTTTCTATGTCGAAGGGCGGTTCGGCCCTCCAAGCTTTTTATCCAGGTCATTTTTTGATGGTGCCTGAGATTGTTTTTGCTGTTTCTTTTTCGTTTCTTTTGCCATGATGCCACCTCCTATCAATATTGTTTGCACGCAGATTGATTTCATGCAGAATGTCGCATTAGAGGATGTCGAAAATTAACCTTTATCCAGTATTTTCTTCTTTCTTTGCCGAATACGAACTAGTTTTGTCACCCATGAAGGGTGGAAGGTAAAGCTTCTCGAATAGTACCTGTAGATTGAAAGGAGGAGTCAGCGTGGAGCACCTCATACCTAAGATGGTTGTTGAAAAGTTATTGATGGAATTAGATGAAGAGATGACGAAATTAGAACTTGCCATACAAAAAAGAGTAACAGAAACGATATGCCAGAGTGAAGAAGAGCTATATAAGAACATGGAAGGCGCTGTTTTGCATTTAACCGAAGCAAGCCAGTTCATTAATGATGATGGGACAAGGGAGGACACGAACTCCAGAGTTCAGCCGAGATATCGATTAAGTTACTAATGCACAGCAGATGATGGAATTTCGTGTTCATGTTTGGTAAGATACCTCATAGAGGCGGTGTCAGAGCATGAATACCAAAATTCTGAAAAACTCAAATAAGCTCCTTCATATAACAGGCGAATGTGTCAGCCGATTTGAAAATGATGCAAAAAAGAAGGATGAGGTTGATTTCTTTAATGAAGTAAAGCCTGCGTTTGAAGAGGCGATGGCTATCATGAATGAGTGGAAAGAAGATGTCTTGACATGGAGGATCACGGCAAGACCAAAATATTTATTTCCAGCTCAAATTGACTCTACAGTAGAAAATTTCGAACAGCTTGTGCTGCAATCTTTTTATAAAGAGTCAAAACCAATTCGATTCAAAAACATGAAACAGTCCGTAGACTATGTGATTGAGCAAGTAATTGCACACATTCAGATGAAGAGCTCCTAATTAAAGAGGAGCTTTTTTGTGTTATTAAAAAGCAATAAACCGGCTAAACTTGAGCCGGCCTGCACGATCTATTCATCAATTTCACGAGCTTCCTGAAAGGTGACAGCACGTTCTCCTTTACTTGCAGCAGGTTCAATTGCATATTCGACATCTTTAGAATGTTTTGCAGCGACGGGCTGTCCTTTTTTTGAAATCGTTAATTCATGCCCTTTTTTCTTATGATTAAAATCTTTGCCTCTTCCCATATTGAAAACCTCCAAGTATTTAATTTAAGAGTCCTTCATAATATGGTTTCATTCAGCAGGATTATGTATTTTAAAAGAAAAAACAGAGTAGGAATCGCCTCTCTGTTTAAGAAAATAATGGCTATATTTTTACTTCATGTCCGGGATTCGATGTTTCAGACGTTTCAAGCAGCATGACGGCAGTTCGGTACTCGCTGATGGATAATTCCCCATTGATGTACATAGTTTTAATAAAATTCAGGAGTTCGCTCATGCTTTTTGGTTCAAAATGCTTCGCTTCAAAAAATGCTGTTTTTATGCTTTGCAAATTCATCTTGTATCTCCTCCCATTCCCTTTTTAATATCCTACCATGTCATTTATTTTTCTTAATTTTTTGTAAAATTTAAACTTCCGACAAGAGTTGACATATTTTTTCGTTTTGAAGGACAAGCACGGCTGCTCTTTTTTCTGCATACCTATGAAATAGCCTAATGTATCTGAAAGGGGTATGAATCATGTATTCAGCCGGAGCAAATTCATTTAAAAACCGCAGAAGGAAAAAAGAAGAGAGAATTAGCTATTACTATCCATACGAAGGATATCCGCCATTTGAAAACCCGACATATTTACCTCAGGTTCAACATAATTATCAACAAATGCAGCAAAATCCAGGATACTTTCAGCAAGGTCAAATGCCGCCTTATATGAATGGCTATCAAGCTCAAGGATTTCCAGCGCAGCAGCCGCAAACTATCCCGAACGCCATGTATGCCAATCCTTATCCGAAGCCTATGCCAAATCCTAAAAACCAGGCAGGAGGAATCTCAACTGTCATGTCCCAATTTAAAAAACCGGACGGACAAATGGACTTCAATAAGGTGATGGACACTGCGGGGCAGATGATGGGTGCTGTGAACCAGATGAGTTCCCTCGTAAAAGGTGTTACATCAATGTTTAAGGTATAAAAAGGATTATATGCATGAAGGAAGAATTGAAAAGAGGTGTTCAAATTGGTGATAGGCGCACTTTCAAACGTGTTTGATCAAATCAGCGTTCATCCTCAACTAGTTATTGTTGTACCAGCTTTGATGATTTTAGGAAGTGCCTTAAAAAGGACTCCTAAAGTTCAAGATTGGATGATTATCTGGATTTTGCTGGGCGCGGGCATCATCGCAAGCATTTTTACACTTGGTTTTTCCGTAAGCAGCATTGCAAATGGATTTATTGCAGCAGGTGCAGCGATTACAACTCATCAGGCATATAAACAATCACTGGTCGAAAGAAATAATGATGAACAAAACAAAAACGCGTGAAAGTCAGCACGCGTTTTTTTTGTTATGGTTCTTTGTGATCTGATGCATATTTAAGAGCCAGAACCCGTTTTGCATCCTGATAAGACAGGCCTGACTGGGCATTCAGCTGTTTCACTTTTTCAATATCAGTATTGCTGTATTGCTTTGTATTTGAAAAACCAGTCCCATTCTTCATTTTAAACACCTCTACAGCAGTTCTTCATAAACTTCATTTAGCTGATCAACACGCACATAATCCTGTTCACCCATTGCGTGCTTGATTTCATGAGGCAGCATCTTATTTAAAAACGATTGTTCTTTTTCAGATAAATCTCGGGCAAAATGTTTTTCGTCATCATAGACTTTTTGAGACAGCTTTTGATATAAATGTCTGCTTACTTCATGATCTTCCAGATAATTAGACAGGACCTCGCGCAAATAGCTTAATGATTTATCCATCTTCAGCGGTCCTCAAAATACTTTTTGACTTTTTCTTTATCGCTGCCGGAAAAATAAGGATTCTCTTCAGCAGAGGTTGAAGAGTCCAGATTTGTCTTAATCACAAGCTTTGGGGAATCTGAGGGTTCTGCGCTTATTCTTTTCATATGTTCATTTTGCATGAATTGCACCTCCTGCCTATAGTTTCTTATAGGTGAGGCATAATTATAGTGTTAATTTTTGGACGGGGGAAAAGATTCTCCAATAGGTATTGAAATCAGCAGACAGCTGTTTTTATAAGTTGTATATAATTGATTTTTATCCGGGGCAAAAGGCAATAATACTGTTTTAGAGATGTGCTCGCATTTCTTTGAAACGCTCGAACCTCCTGTGTGCTGGATGTTGATTTCTTCCTGATGGGTGATGGTGATGGTCAAATAGCATTCATGCAGTTCAATGCGGATTTGTTCCCTGCTTATTCCCGGAAGCTCTGCTTTAACAAAATAATGTCCGTTTTCTTCGTACTGAGAAATTTTCAGATAGGATGTGTTCGTTTTTTTCTGAAACAATTTTTCAAATTCATTTAAATGCTGTTTAAAAGAGCTATCGCCAAAAAATTGTTCTGCGAGCTCATAAAAAGGATTTTGTTTTTTCTTAGTCATTTTTGGGCTCTCCCCGTTCTTTTAGGCTAAATTATGCAAGAAGCCGTGAATTGGTTGCTTGATTCAAGCTTTTTGTGATTAAATAGTGATGATTAAGATGGGGACGGGCTTAAGGAAGCGTTTAAATTCAGGGGTACCGGGTATTTCTAATAATAGAAACGAAAGCAGAAAAGGAGAATGAACATGCTGAAAAAATTATTTGGAAAAAAGACTGAAAAGCAAACAGAAGAAACGGTTTACGCACCTCTAACAGGAAGATTACTTAATCTTGAAGATGTTCCGGATCCGGTCTTTTCTCAAAAAATGATGGGTGACGGAATGGCTATTGAACCTTCTGAAGGTATCCTTGTATCTCCGGTTGAAGGAGAAATCATACAGCTTTTCCACACTAAACATGCGATTGGAATTAAAAGCCAGACAGGCATGGAAATTTTGCTTCATATCGGACTTGAAACGGTTGCAATGAACGGGGAAGGCTTTGAAGCTTTTGTGAAAGAGGGCGATAAAGTAAAACCTGGAGACAAATTAATTACGTTTGATCTGAATTTAATTAAAGAAAAAGCAGCCAGCACCATAACACCAATCATCATCACAAACGGCGACATTATCGAGAATGTGCAAAAATCTCCATTAGGCGAGGTTAAAGGCGGCTCTGATAAAGTTTTTGAAATAAAAGTTAAATAACGAAATGTATAAAGCGGGCAGCTGCCTGCTTTTTTTATTGGCAGAGTAACAGAATGGCTTTCATTAGTTCACCAATGTAAAGAAATCATAAAAAAAGTCATGGAATTAATTCTTAAATCAGGTCTCCAAACCTCAGACATCTCCTATTTCTCATGTAAACCTCATCAAAATTTCCAATAATTAATTATGGGTTGTTCCACTTAAAAACGAACATTTATTCTGTTAAAATGAATAGAGAGGTGAAGCGAATGAGAAGAAAGCAGTCACTGGCTGAAATCATTGAATTTCTAAAAAAGGATGAGCAGTTTAAGCATCAGGTTGTACATGCTCATACAATTGAACCAAAAGAAGCAAAAACGGCTGAAATGCCTGCTTCAGTGGACCCAAAATTAAAATCAGCCCTTGCAGCAAGAGGCATACATAATTTATATACTCATCAGGCTGCGGCCTATGAGCTTGCACATATGAAAAAAAGCTTTGTAGCTGTTACACCGACAGCATCAGGGAAAACGCTGTGCTACAATTTGCCGGTGCTGCAGCAAATTCTAAATGATGAATCAAGCAGAGCTCTCTATTTGTTTCCAACGAAAGCACTAGCGCAGGATCAGAAAAGCGAATTGAACGAACTGATCACAGAGCTTGGAGTCAATATTAATTCATATACGTATGACGGTGACACGGCGCCAAACATCCGAAATGTCATTCGCAAAGCGGGGCATATCGTCATGACAAATCCGGATATGCTTCACTCTGCCATTTTGCCGCACCATACGAAATGGGTCTCTCTTTTCGAGAACTTAAAATATATTGTCATCGATGAGCTTCATATTTACAGGGGGATATTTGGCAGCCACGTTGCTAATGTCATAAGAAGATTGAAGCGTATTTGCCGTTTTTATGGAAGTAATCCGGTGTTTATCTGTACATCTGCAACTATCGCAAATCCGCAGGAACTCGCAGAGAATTTGCTGGAAGAGGAGATGTCTCTTGTTAATAACAACGGTGCACCATCAGGGAGAAAGCATTTTTTATTTTACAATCCTCCTATCGTGAACAAACCGCTGAATATCCGAAAAAGCGCTACACTTGAGGTAAGAAAAATTGCAAGCGAACTATTAAAAAACAAGATTCAGACGATTGTTTTTGCAAGAAGCAGAGTGCGTGTCGAGATTATCTTAACGTATTTGCAGGAGCTAATTAAAGGGGAGCTTGGCAATCAGACGATACGCGGATATCGCGGAGGATATTTGCCTAAGCAGAGGCGAGAGATTGAAAAAGGGCTTAGAAACGGCGACATTCTTGGAGTTGTCAGTACAAATGCCCTTGAACTTGGAGTAGACATCGGCCAGCTTCAGGTGTGCATAATGACGGGATATCCCGGGACCATTGCAAGTGCGTGGCAGCAGGCTGGAAGAGCCGGAAGAAGAAGCGGAGAGGCGCTTATTGTCATGGTTGCAGGATCGACGCCGATTGACCAGTATATTATTCAGCATCCCGATTACTTTTTTAAGCAAAATCCCGAGACAGCCATAATAAATCCAGATAATCTCATTGTTTTAGTAGACCATGTGAAATGTGCGGCGTTTGAACTGCCCTTCAAAAAAGGTGAAAATTTTGGAAATGCTGAGCTTGAGGATATCCTTGAATTTTTGACGGAAGAAAAGGTGCTTTATTTCAACCGTGAGCGTTATCATTGGATGAACGATTCGTTTCCAGCCCATAACATCAGCCTGAGATCAGCTTCCCAGGAAAACGTCATTATCGTTGATCAGACAAATATCGCTCACGTTAAAGTTATTGGGGAAATGGACCGATTCAGCGCAATGACTCTGCTGCATGATGAAGCCATCTACCTGCATCAGGGGATTCAATATCAGGTTGAGAAGCTAGACTGGGAAGAAAAAAAGGCATTTGTGAGAGAAGTGGATGTTGATTATTTTACGGACGCAAATCTTGCTGTCCAGTTAAAAGTGCTGGAGGAAGATAAATCAAAAAGCACTGAAACGCATCAGCTTGGATTTGGAGATGTAACGGTTCAGGCGATGGCTACGATCTTCAAAAAAATTAAATTCGATACACATGAAAACATCGGTTCAGGACCCATTCATCTGCCGGAAGAAGAGCTGCATACAAATGCGGCATGGATCAGTTTATCGGATGAACTGTCAAAATCGCTTAAAAAAGACAGGCTCGAGGAAGCGCTGCTGGGAATTGCACATGCTCTGAAGCATATCGTCCCGTTGAGTGTGATGTGTGATCCATCCGATATTAGTGTTATTCCGCAAATGAAAGCCACTCATAATGACCTGCCGACTGTATTTCTGTATGACCGTTATCCGGGAGGGGTGGGGCTTTCAAATAAGGTGTTTGAAACAATGGAGTTCGTCCTGCAGGAGGCGATAGGGATGATTGCAGGCTGTCCATGCGAATCCGGATGCCCATCGTGCACAGGAATTGAAGGGTCTGATCATCAAAAAAACGATACCCTTCAATTATTAGTTCAGTTAAAAGGAGCAGAGAATCCTTGTCATTAAAAAGAAAGTTAAATCGATTAAAAACACATATGTCACTTGAAGGCAGTTCAGAAACTGCACAGGCAGCCCATTCGGAGGAAATTCCAAACCTTGAAAAGTGGAAGGCTCTGGATGCCAAGCCCTTTTGGTTCGATGGAGAGTATTGCATGGTCAGGGAACGCACGTATCCGCTTGACTTTAAACATGGTCTCTATCAAATGGGTGAATTTCATAGAGCCGTTTCTCTTTGGAATGAAAGAAACAGCCTGCATCCATTATCATCGAAAGACCATGATTCTTTTGAATTGTTTTTCTTTGATACAGAAACGACGGGACTTGGGGGCGGTGCAGGCAATACAATCTTTCTGCTTGGGCACGCACAGGTTTTCCATGACAAAGTGGTTGTCAAGCAGCATTTTCTCCCCA
This sequence comes from Metabacillus hrfriensis, assembly GCF_030127205.1. Taxonomy (NCBI): domain Bacteria; kingdom Bacillati; phylum Bacillota; class Bacilli; order Caryophanales; family Bacillaceae; genus Metabacillus; species Metabacillus hrfriensis. The sequence goes on along the minus strand of NZ_CP126116.1, from coordinate 3,322,210 downwards.
AACCGGGAAACGAAGTCGCCCTTTATCAAAGCTTTTTAAGCCATGTAAATACAAAAACTCTCGTTACCTATAACGGTAAAGCGTTCGATTGGCCTCAGGTAAAAACAAGGCATACTCTAGTACGCGAACAAGTGCCAAAACTCCCAGCTTTCGGCCACTTTGATTTGTTCCATGCCGCAAGAAGGTTATGGAAATCTAGTTTGGAATCAGTAAAACTCAGCATAGTAGAGAAAGAAATACTGGGTATTGAACGTGAGCATGATGTTCCTGGCTATCTTGCTCCTATGCTTTATTTTACCTTTGTTCAATCTCAGGATCCTGATCATATCGAGGGTGTGATGATTCATAACGAGATTGATATTCTTTCTTTAATTACTTTGTACACACATCTTTCTTACCGAATCTTGTTCCCGGATGTCGAAGCAACGGATACAGAGCAGTATGAAGTGGCAAGATGGCTGCAGTCTGCCGGAGATCAAGAAACAGCGTTCGACACATTCAGATCTGTAGCAGACCGCAGCGAGGCTAAAGAATTCGAGGCGAAATTCGAAATGGCCATGCATTTGAAAAGGAAAAAACAACTGAAGGAAGCCCTGCCATTATTTCATTCTGTTGCTGAGAGCAAGAGTTTGAAACAGAAGGCGAAAGCTGCCGTAGAGCTTGCGAAGTATTATGAACACAAAGAAAAGAACTATGAAAAAGCACTGTCATATGCTGCATCTGCTTACTTAACGATTAAAGCAAAAGATCAAACATTAAAAACCGATTCTGAAAAAGAAAAGCTTGCGCTCTTAAAAAGAATGAAGCGATTAGGAAATAAAAGCCGCTGATTATTCCCCGGGGAAGCGCAAAATCAGCGGTATTTCGCGGAGAATTTGTCGATATTGTGAAATTTTGCAAAGAATAAAATAGGTAATTGTAGAATGGTGTAGATGTGTGTAAAATTAAGGACTGTAAACACTATCTGCCTGGGGTGATCGGAATATGTACAAAGGTATTTTCTACTTGTTTTTCATCGTTTTATTTGCAACAGTTTTTATCTTTTCAAACTTCAAGGACACATTCTACGCTTTCTTGTAAAAATTAGGTTAATGCATCAGTACATGTACACACTTTTCTTCATAGACTATCAATGTAAGACAGATAAGAAATGAAGGAAAGGAGTCAAAACAAATATGATGCCTAATAATAATATGCCAAATATGGTATCACCCAGTATGATGGGACCGAATATGCCTGCAGTGGGCGGAGCTCAAATGGGCCCAAATATGCCTGCACCAAATATGGTATCGCCAGCAATGATGGGACCTATGGGACCTACTAAAATGTGTCCGCCGATTGTCCATCCGACAAAATGCTGTGTTCAGCATACATTTTCTACAACAGTCGTTCCGCACATTCATCCAACCCATACTACTGTAGTAAATCATCAAATGGTCCAGCATAAACATTTTTTCCCTCAAACACAATCTATGGCAAATCAAGTTTCAAACCAACAATTTAACTGCGGCGGCGGTCCAAGACCACCATTTAGTCCTTACGGCCGTTAACCTCAGATAGTAGGAGCTGATGCTAGGGTATCAGCTCCTATCTTCTTTTGAAGGGAGACGATACATAGATGAAAGTAGTAACAGTTTCCGGCTACAAGCCATTTGAGCTGGGCATATTTAAAAAAGATGATCCTTCCATAGGGTATATTAAAAAGGCAATTGAAAAGTCATTGCGTCAGCTGATTGATGATGGCTTAGAATGGGTATTGATAAGCGGACAGCTTGGTATTGAGCTATGGGCCGCAGAGGTTGTCTTTGATTTGCAGTTGGAGTATGATGAATTAAAGCTGGGTGTGCTTACACCTTTTCTGGATCAGGAAGAGAAGTGGAATGACGAGAATAAAGAATACTATGAATTCATTCTGTCTCAAGCTGATTTCGTTGATAGTATTACAAAACGAAAATATGAAAATCCAAACCAGTTTCGCTTAAAAAATGAGTTTTTTGTTTCAAAGAGTCAAGGTTTGCTTCTTGTTTATGATGAAGAAAATCAGGGTTCTCCAAAATTTTTGCTGGAGACGGCCAGAAAAAAGGCGGAAACAAACGAATATTCAATAATGATGATTTCTTTTTCAGATCTGCAAATGATTGTAGAAGAAGAACAGAGTAAATCGGATGGATTTTGGTCAAGTTAGCGAAGAGAAATTGACAATTGCAATTAAAATGTGAAAAAATATGAAAAGATGATTTCAGTGTGACGAGGTGAAAGAGATGCTTTCTGATAAAATTAAATTAACGGCTAAAGAAATTTTAGAAAAAGAATTTAAACAGGGTATGCGCGGTTATAAGCAGGAAGATGTTGATAAATTTTTAGACTTAGTGATTAAAGATTATGAAACGTTTCATCAGGAAATTGAGGAGCTGCAGCAGGAAAACCTTCGTTTGACAAAGCAGCTTGAAGATTCTTTTAATCGCAAACAGGCTCAGCCAGTACAAACAAATACCACGAATTTTGATATTCTGAAACGTTTATCTAACTTAGAGAAACACGTTTTTGGCAGCAAGCTTTACGATTGATTCCATTTATTTACACTTGCAATACTCTCTTAAATTAACTATACTAATATTTGCTCTTAAAAAATAATAACGTTCAGGTAATCGCTGCAGTCTTTAGGGCTGTAGAGGAAAGTCCATGCTCGCACGGTGCTGAGATGCCCGTAGTGTTCGTGCCTAGCGAAGTCATAAGCTAGGGCAGCCAAAGATTTTGGCTGACGGCAGGGAACAAGCCTAAGTCCCATCCGGGATATGGCTCTAATACCTTGAAAGTGCCACAGTGACGTAGTCTTTCGGGAAACTGAAAGAGTGGAACGCGGTAAACCCCTCGAGCGAGAAACCCAAATATAGGTAGGGGCACCTTCTCTTAGGAATTGAACAAGGAGAAGGCCGGAAGCGATTCGCTTCTGTAGATAGATGATTACCACCGGAGTACGAGGTGATACCGGCCGTTTGCAGTACAAAGGGACAAAACATGGCTTACAGAACGTTATTACAGGTTACTATAAATGCGAAACAGGCTCTCTTCACTTAGATGAGAGCTTTTCATTTACATAAAATTTCGGTTAATCAAGCATACAGAAGTTTGAGATAACAGTACGATCATACAGAAAAGAAGGTGATTTCATGGAAAAAGTCACATTAATTGCTACTGCAGCAATGGGCCTCGAAGCTTTGGTTGCAAAAGAAGTGCGTGATCTTGGCTATGAATGCACGACAGAAAACGGCAAGGTTACATTCCAGGCAGAAGCAAAAGACATTCCTCGGGTAAATTTGTGGCTGCGCACTGCAGACCGCGTCAAATTAAAAGTAGGAGAATTCAAAGCCTATTCATTTGATGAGCTTTTTGAGAAAACAAAAGCATTAAACTGGGGAGATATTATTCCTGCACAAGCTGAATTTCCTGTCACTGGGAAATCAGTTAAATCAAAGCTGTTCAGTGTCTCTGACTGTCAGCGGATTGTGAAAAAGGCAATCGTTGAAAAACTGAAAAGCCATCATAAAATTGCGTCTGACTGGTACGAGGAATCCGGCCCGCTTTATAAAGTGGAAATTGCCCTTTTAAAAGATGTTGCCACGCTGACCATTGACACAAGCGGCGCAGGACTCCATAAAAGAGGCTTCAGGCTTGATCAGGGTGGAGCTCCATTAAAAGAAACACTGGCAGCAGCGCTTGTCATGCTGACCAACTGGACACCGGACCGCCCTTTTGCGGATCTATTTTGCGGTTCAGGCACGATTCCTATTGAAGCAGCTTTAATTGGGCAGAACATTGCTCCTGGTTTTAATCGTGAATTTATATCTGAACAATGGAACTGGATTAATAAGCAGCACTGGAACAATGCAAGAGTGGAAGCTGAGGACTTGGCAAATTATGATGTCCCTCTTGACATAGCAGGTCATGATATCGATCACCGCATGATCCGCATAGCTGAAGAAAACGCGGATGAAGCTGGCCTTGGAGGCATTATTCAGTTTAAACAAATGCAAGTCAGCGACTTCACGACCAGAAAAGAGTACGGTGTTATCGTCGGCAATCCGCCATACGGTGAACGTCTCGGCGAAAAAGAAGAAGTGGAACAGATGTATAAGGAATTAGGACGGGCACTGGCTCCTCATGATACATGGTCTGTTTATATGCTGACTTCCCATAAAGGATTTGAGCAATTTTACGGAAGACAGGCTACAAAAAAACGCAAACTGTTTAATGGATTTATCGAAACAGATTATTACCAATTCTGGGGGAAACGCCCTCCGCGTGAAAAGAAACAGGTATAGATTGATCCTCCCTTGAATACACTAGAATCAGTATTGATAAAATTCAGGGGAGTGGTTTTTTTGCACGTAAACGAAGACTTTAACTTAATATCGAAGGCGCTGTCGTCTTCCTATCTGTCGCTCATAGAAAATGGTCAGGACGCAGCAGCTCATGCATCGCTGAGCAATGCTCGCGCTGATTTTCTAAAAGCTGTTGCCCACGCCTCTGCTATTGATCAGAAGGTACTGATTGATACACTTTATGACCGTTAAGAGATAGGCTTTCTCGTGATGAAAGCCTATCTTTTTTAGTGGGAAAAGGCAGCATCGCTATAAAAAACCCAATCTAATTCTACGTTCATTCATAGGCATGAAATCTTGACTATGAGTGCGTTAAGTGAAATAATGTCCTTTCGAGTATAAAAGAATGTGGGGGATCTGATACATGCCGACGTCACGTCTGCCTTTTGCCGTATCAAAGAATGAAACCTTCTATGAAGGATTAAATAACTGGATCGGCGATGTTTTTTATGATATTTTGCCTGAAAAAGGCTTTGAACTTAGAGATGAACAAATATTTATGGCGTTTCAGCTTGAACGTGCGTTCCGAGAAAAAAACGTCATGTTTGCTGAAGCGGGAGTAGGTACGGGTAAAACTCTTGTTTATTTGCTTTATGCAATAAGCTATGCAAGATACACAGGAAAACCAGCCATTATTGCTTGTGCGGATGAAACACTGATTGAACAGCTTGTTAAAAATGAAGGCGATATTGCAAAGCTTCGCAAGCATTTGGACTTGAATATCGATGTTCGTTTAGGGAAGTCACAGGATCAATATCTATGTCTTAAGAAACTGGATCAAACGATTCAGCGTACTGGCGATGATCTTTTTCTGGATTTATTTGAATCCCTGCCGTCGTTTGTGCACGAAAAAGCCGGCATGCAATCTTTCAGCCATTATGGTGACCGGAAAGAATATCCTCATTTATCAGATGAAGAGTGGAACACTGTAAATTATGATTCGTTTCAGGATTGTCTGTCATGCGATCAAAGACATCGCTGCGGCTTAACTCTTTCACGCGATCATTACAGAAAAGCTGCAGATCTGATTGTCTGCTCCCATGATTTTTATATGGAGCATATTTGGACGTTTGATTCCAGAAAGCGCGAAGGCCAGCTGCCGCTTCTTCCAGAGCACAGCTCTGTCGTATTTGACGAAGGCCATCTTTTAGAATATGCAGCGCAAAAAGCCTTAACATACAGAGTGAAAAGCAGCACACTTGCTGTTCTGCTGGAAAGACTTCTTCAAAATGATATCCGGGAAGAATTCGCTCACTTAGTAGAAGATACACTTGTAGTAAATGAAGAGTTTTTCGACAGCCTGCTTGATGCCTCTGAAGAAGTTCCAGGCTCGCACCGTTCAAAAATTATGATGAATAATACTTTAAAAAAGCAGGGCATTCAGCTGCACAGGCTTCTTGCTGAAATCGGGGAAGCACTCGTTTTTGAAAGCGAAATGTATACCATTGATTCTTATGAGCTTAAAATTGTCGAAGAATACTTGGATTCTATGGAGTTCTCCATTTCTCTCTTTAATAAGCAAAGCGGCGCCATTCATTGGATAGAAAGCGGAGAGCAGGATTTTTCGCTGATTATTATGCCGCGGACTGTTGAAGAAGTGCTGAGAGAAAAAGTATTTTCACAGAAAAAACCATATGTTTTCTCTTCTGCCACTCTGTCTAACAATAAATCATTTGATTTCATTGCGGGGAGTCTTGGAGTTAAAGATTACTTGTCTCTCACTGTGGAGTCGCCATTTGATTATGAAGAAAATATGAAAATAAAACTTCATGATCTATCAGCTTCACAAGATTTAAATAAAATGAAGTGTATTCAGACTCTGGAAAAAGTTAAAAAGACCGGCGGCCGGGCACTCATCTTGTTCAGTGCCATGAACGAACTCGAAGTCTTTAAACAATATACAAGTGAACAGAACACTGAATACTCATTCCTATTTGAAGGAGATCAGGAAATCAGCCAGCTTGTATCTGAATTCCAAAATGACGAAACGTCTATTTTATGTGCTGTGCATTTATGGGAAGGTCTTGATATTCCAGGTGCATCTCTGTCTAATGTAATCATTTGGTCACTCCCGTTTCCTCCAACAGATCCTGTTTTTGAATCAAAACGCGGCAGCACGGCAAATCCATTTGCTGATGTAGATATGCCATACATGATTCTAAGATTGAAGCAGGGCATCGGGCGATTGATCAGAACCAGCACTGATCAGGGGGAAATCTCGATTTACCTTTCTAACGAGCGTGATGTAAAAGTAATGGATCAGGTTAAAGCAGTATTGCCGGTTGAGCCTGAAATCGTTTAAAAGCGAAGGGAATCCTTCGCTTTTTTTTATGGAATTTTTAATAATGACAGGTTATACGAAGCATAATGCCGACGGCTGCCCCATATTTGTGCGCGCCTTGTAAATGACGCTTTGAATTTTGGCAGTCATTCTGGAGCGATTATACCATTTCTTCATGCCCTTCTTAATAACTAATTCGGTTTCTTTCGGGTCTGAACAGTCGGTTCCGCTTTTCTTAAAACAGACTAACCAGTCGATAAAAATGATTGACAAAAACCTTTCCTATCATTTAATCTGAAAATGTTAGAAAATTATTACTATTTATTTACATAAAAAATCAAGGGGTGAGCAGTATGTCCATTCAATCCGTTGAAAAAGAATTTTTAGAGTACCTTCAAAAAATGAAAAGCTATAATGAAGCAATTTCTCTCATGTTCTGGGATCTTAGAACAGGGGCGCCTAAGAAAGCTGTTGAGCAGCGGTCTCAGGCAATTGGTGTCCTGTCTACAGAAGTTTTTCAAATGGCGACGTCTGATCAGATGAGATCATATATTGATCAGGTTTTACAGGCGAAAGATGAAGTTTCAGAAATTGCGTATAAAGCAGCGCTGGAGTGCGAGAAAGAATACAAGCTAAGCAAAGTGATTCCACAGGATGAATTTAAGGAATACGTCATTCTTAAATCAAAAGCAGAATCCGTATGGGAGGAAGCAAAAGATAAATCAGACTTCAGCTTGTTTGCACCATATTTAAAGAAACTTGTTGAAACAAACAAAAAGTTTCTTGAGTACTGGGGATATAAAGAAAACAAATATGATACTTTTTTGGATCAATATGAGCCTGGTGTAACGGTGGAAGTGCTTGACCGTGTATTTGGTGAGCTCAGGGAACGCATTGTTCCGCTCGTAAAGAGTATTACAGAATCTCCTAATCAGCCTGAAACGGGTTTTTTATATGAGCCGATCTCAAAAGAAAAACAGCGTCAAATCTCTGAATTTTTCTTAAAAGAGCTTGGCTATGATTTTGAAGCAGGCCGTTTGGATGAAACGGTGCATCCATTTGCAATCAGCTTAAACCGCGGGGACGTAAGGGTCACAACGAAGTATGCAGAGAAGGATTTCCGCACAGCGTTATTTGGCACCATTCATGAGTGCGGGCACGCCTTATATGAGCAGAATATTTCTGAAGAGCTTGAAGGTACGCTGCTGTGTGACGGAACTTCAATGGGAATTCATGAATCACAGTCACTCTTCTATGAAAAATTCATAGGGAAAAATCCAGGCTTCTGGAATCGCTACTATGATTCTTTGAAACAGCATGCCGGAGGTCAATTTGATGATGTCTCTTTAGAGGATTTTTATAGAGGCGTAAACGAATCTAAGCCTTCACTTATTCGAATTGAAGCAGATGAGTTGACATATCCGCTTCATATCATGATCCGTTATGAAATTGAAAAAGGTTTATTTAACGACGAGATTGAAGTTGAAGATCTTCCGCGTATTTGGAATGAGAAATATGAGGAATACTTAGGGGTAACACCATCAAATGACGGAGAAGGCGTTCTTCAGGATGTGCACTGGTCTGGCGGGATGTTCGGCTATTTCCCTTCATATGCATTGGGATATATGTATGCAGCGCAGTTTAAAAATGCAATGCTGAAAGACCTTCCAAATTTTGATGAGCTTGTTGAAAATGGAGAATTCGGCACGATTAAAAACTGGCTTACTGAAAACATCCATCAATATGGAAAAATGAAACAGCCGCTTGAAATCCTTCATGATGTCACAGGTGAAGGCCTGAATGCCAAATATTTGATTGAGCATCTTGAAACGAAATATGCAAAGCTTTACCAATTAGAGGCTGCAAAATAAAATAGAAAGACCGCACAGTATAGAGGTGCGGTCTTTCTATTTAAGGAGAGAATGGACTGAATCAACAAAAAGTGATGCCGTTTCTTATGTTTTCAGAAAAACTGAAGAGGCGATGAATGATTATGTATCTATTTTTGAAGGAAAGATAAACAGCATCCATCATCATGAAAACGGATCTGTCCTGCAAGCATTGTATACTTTAAAAGGGCAGGAAATCATGTGTATCGACAGCATCGTCCAGCATGTTTTTTTTACACCGGCAATTTCCTTTTTGTTGCTTGTGACGCCTTTGAAAAACTATTAAAAGGATGCAGCGTATTAATGCCGCTTGCAGCCTCTTCAGTCAGTGAGAAGTAAGATTAATATGGTGTTTCCTGGAAGATGAGTTACACAAAATCATAAATAGATCATAACCAAATCATATCTAACTTGTTTGAAAATACGAATAATTAAAAACTTTTTCGGTGCTATTATTCGTATTTTCTCCGGAAAAGTACTTCACATACTATAAAATCCTTGTTATAATGCAACTAATCAAATAAACGAGCACTCATATAATCGCAGGGATATGGCCTGCAAGTTTCTACCGGATGACCGTAAATCATCTGACTATGAGTGAGCAGTGTTGTTTCTATTCGAAAAAGGTCCTTATAGGGAACTTCTTTTCTTTTTTCCGGATATAGCGGCATTGTCTCACTCTATGTGAGGCAATGCCGTTTTTTGTTTTAAGGAACATTAAATTAGCGCATTGATGTCTAGCTCCATCGCCAAGTTCCTCGGACAGAACAAATCCGTCAAAAAGTCAAACCCGGACTTTTCTGCCGGATTTGTTCTGTCTGCCGGAGCTAAAGGGCGCTTGCACTTTTCTTATTATTTGGAGGGATTTTAAACATGAAGCAACTACAGGATAAAATTATAAAAGAGGGGAAAGTTCTTTCAAACCAAGTATTGAAAGTGGATTCCTTTTTGAACCATCAGATTGATGCATTCCTCATGAAAGAAGTTGGGAAAGAATTTGCCTATCGATTCAAAAACGATGGTATTACAAAAATCGTGACAATTGAATCTTCAGGAATTGCTCCATCTGTTATGGCTGCACTTGAGCTGAACGTTCCTGTTGTGTTTGCCCGCAAAAGAAAGTCACTGACGCTTACAGATCAGCTTTTAACTGCTGCTGTTTACTCTTTTACAAAACAAGAAGAAAATACCATTGCTGTCTCAGGCGAGCATCTGACTTCCGAAGACCGTGTTTTAGTCATTGATGATTTCCTTGCAAATGGACAAGCTGCACTTGGTCTTGCTGAAATAGTAGAACAAGCAGGTGCTTCACTTGCAGGAATCGGAATTGTGATTGAGAAATCCTTTCAAGAAGGCGGAAAAATTCTTCGCGAGAAAGGATTCCGCGTCGAATCACTTGCACGAATAAAATCACTCGAAAATCATGAAGTACAATTTCTTGAAGAAACGGAGGAGGCTGCGGTATGATTAACGGCAAATTCAAGGTTTTTTCATTAGGGATTCAGCATGTTCTGGCGATGTATGCAGGTGCGATCATCGTTCCGCTTATCGTTGGGGGAGCACTGGGACTTACTGCAGAACAGCTTACCTACCTTGTATCGATTGATATTTTCATGTGCGGACTGGCTACTCTTCTTCAAGTATGGAAGAATAAATTCTTTGGAATTGGTTTGCCGGTCGTACTCGGGTGTACGTTTACAGCTGTTGGACCAATGATTGCGATTGGAACGGAGTACGGCATATCTTCTATCTACGGAGCGATTCTTGCTTCTGGACTTTTTGTCATATTAATTTCAACTGTTTTTGGCAAGCTCGCGAAATTTTTTCCGCCTGTTGTAACAGGATCGGTTGTAACGATTATTGGGATCACTCTAATTCCTGTTGCCATGAATAATATGGCGGGAGGGCAGGGATCGCCTGATTTTGGTTCTATTTCAAATATAGGACTTGCATTTGGTGTATTGCTTTTCATCATTCTCCTGTACCGTTTTTTCACAGGATTTATTCGCTCAATTTCCATATTGATCGGTCTTCTTGCGGGAACAGCAGCTGCAGCCTTTATGGGAAAAGTCGATATTCAGCCAGTGTATGAAGCAAGCTGGTTTCAAGTTGGAAAACCGTTTTACTTTGGAACGCCTACGTTTGAAATTGCACCGATATTAACCATGATTTTAGTTGCAATTGTCAGTATGGTTGAATCAACAGGTGTCTATTATGCTTTAGGGGATCTCACAAAGCAGAAAATTACGAAAGAGGATCTTGCTAAAGGATATCGCGCAGAAGGTGTTGCTTATTTATTGGGAGGCATATTTAACGCCTTTCCATACACAGCTTACTCTCAAAATGTCGGATTAATTTCACTTTCAGGTGTTAAATCCAAAAATGTCATTTACACGGCAGCAGGTATGTTGATGATTCTGGGTCTGGTTCCAAAGATTGCGGCATTTACGACAATCATTCCGGAAGCCGTGCTTGGCGGGGCAATGGTTGCCATGTTTGGAATGGTCATTGCCTATGGAATCAAGATGCTCAGTCAAGTGGAATTTGCTTCACAGGAAAATCTGCTGATTATTGCCTGCTCCGTTGGAATGGGTCTTGGCGTAACAGCTGTGCCTGATATGTTTGCTAATCTTCCTGAATCGGTTAAAATTTTAACGAATAATGGGATTGTTGCTGGAAGTTTAACAGCCATTCTATTAAATATTCTTTTCAACATCGTGCGAAAAGAAAAGAAAAGCGGAATCGTTGCATTAAATGGAAAACATGCTTCCTAATAGTTTGGCCCCCTCGCAATAAAATGCGAGGTTTTTTTATTTATATACCGAGCTGTATTCTTGGTATTATTAACCCAGTCATGTTACCATTCCCCTATCAACTTACAGGAGATGCGGAGAAATGACCTATTCGGTTTTCTTAAATCAAACTGAGATCAATCCCTATTTTTTAAAAGAAGAGGCTGCCAAAAACGGCGCACAGAAAGTAACAATGGACTTTAAAGTTCACTCTGAAAACTATCATGCCATTACGACCCTGCTATATAATCAGACATTTGATGTGGATATTCCTGATCGAAATCTTTCTTTTAAAGGAACCATCACTAATTACACGGCCTCGCTGACAAATTTATATGAAAAAGATGCAACAGGTGACTTTCATCTCGAATTGATGGAGATATCATGAAAAAAGCCCTAAAAATGAATTTTAGGGCTTTCATAATCTATTAATACATACTAAGTGCTTTTTTAGTCGCAGGGCCGACAATTCCATCAACAACAAGCTTTTTGCTCTTTTGGAATGATCTGACCGCTTTATCAGTATTGTTTCCAAAAATTCCATCAATGCCCTTTGTATTAAAGCCCTTTGATGTCAATAGCTGCTGAAGCTGCTTTACTTCGCTGCCCCGGCTGCCTTTTTTTAGATTTTGGCCGGAAGATGCAGCTGGTTTAGAAGGGACTCCTTTGCTTCCGCTGACTTTGTAGCCATTTGAAAGCGCAATTGAATCGAATGTTTTGCCTGAAGTGGTGATAATTACAGGTGTGTTCATTTTCACCTGGCTGTAAAGCCACTCAACTTCGCTGTCATACATACGGATGCATCCATCACTGATGTATTGTCCGATTGAATTTGGATTGTTATTGCCGTGAATAGCATAAGTAGTGCCCCAAGTTCCTCTGGCATTGATTCCAAGCCAGCGGTTACCCAGCGGATTGCGGGGATCGCCTCCTGGAATGCCTTTTTTGTAATAAGGTCTGTTGACAATTTTGCTGACAATTTTAAACTTTCCTTCCGGGGTGTAGGAAGGCTGCCTGCCTGTAGCTACTCTGAATACGCTTTTTAATTTGCTGTTTTGATAGTAGGCTAGCTGATTTTTTGATTTGTTGATGATGATAAAATCATTTCCAGCTGCATAGCTTTTGCTGATTCCCGCGCCAAAAAACATAATCAGCGCCAAGGTGAAAATAACGAGTATTTTTTTCATGTGCATCCCCTTTGATGTAATAATAAAAAACAATTACTACATCATATGAGAATACTCCCTGTATATATCCAAATATTGAAAATTAATCTCAGGAGGTCAATTCAATGAAAAAGTGGGCTTTTGTATCAGATTTTGACGGCACCATCTCCAAGAAAGATTTTTATAATCATGTCATAGAAAATTACTTTCCAGAGGGTGATGATCTATATAAAAAATGGAAGGCTGGGCAGATGCTCGACATTGATTTTTTAAGCCATGTTTTCACCTCAATCCATGAAGAGGAAGAGCAGCTTATAAAATCGATCCTGACGATGCCTATGGATGAGCATATTGGACAATTTATCCAACTTGTTCAAAAAAATGGGGGAGATTTTTTCATTTTAAGTGCAGGTACAGATTACTACATACGGCATATTCTTGATGATATTGGTGCTCTGGATGTAGAAATTTTTTCGAATGAGGGATATTACCACGGCAGGAATATCCATTTGAAAATTGACAAAGAAGACTGGAAATATTCAGAGCGATACGGCATTGATAAATCGAAAGTAATTTTAAAGCTGAAGGAAAAATATGAAACCGTTTATTTCTTTGGAGACAGCGAACCTGACTCTCACCCTGCTGCATATGCGGATACAACCTTCGCCAAGGATTCCCTTTGCGGGCTGTTAGAAGAAAAGGGAATCAAATATGTTGGTGTAAACAATTTTAAAGAAGTTGAAGCATATTTGCGCCAATCTGGCAGACTTATGCTTTGAAAAAATGAGAATCAAGATGTATAATGTGTTACTTCTTAGGTCTCTGAGATATACTAAACCGAAGGAGCTGAACATCATGATTACTCAAGAGATTAAAACAGTATTTACAGCAAAGAACGGTGAACAGGTGACTTTGCGTCCGATAAGAGAAGAAGATGCGGAAGATATTATCCAAGCCGTAAAAAGCATTATTGATTCCGGGACGTACATACAAAAAGAACGACCGAGGTCTATTCAGGAAGAAGTGGACTTTATTTCCGAAATGAGAGAAAACAACAACCTTTACTTAGGTGTTGAACTAAAAGGTAAAATTGTCGGCATTGCTAGAGTCATCCGCGGTGAATTGGAGATGAAAAAGCATACAGGACTTTTCCGGACGTGGCTTTCAGATTCTGCTCAAGGACTTGGCATTGGCAAAGAACTGATGAGTGCTACGCTTGAGTGGTGCAAAACAAACAATCTCCATAAACTGTGCTTAACTGTTTTTGCATCTAATGAAATTGCACTGAAGCTGTATCAAAAATATGGTTTTGTTAGTGAAGGAATTCAGCGTGATCAGGTAATTCTAAATGGAAAGTTTGATGATGAAATTCATATGGCCTATTTTTTTACAGCATAGGAAAGTATAAAAGTTTGCGTATTTATATGCAGTCCCCACTCCTCGGTCAGAACACGGACTTTTCAGGTAAACTCTTATCTGTCTGCCCAGTCGGTTCCGCTTTTCTTGTTAACATACATTAATTCCCATTCAATCTTTTCTTTTCAAACAGGATTTTAAGGTTATAATAAAAGAGCACAACAACAACTCCTTTAAAACGTTGCTTTTCCCATTTAACGGGAAGAGCTTTTTTTTGTTCACCGGAAAGTCCTACATAAAATTCATACTAAATGGAAAAAGTACCCTTATTAGGTGAAAAATGAGGTGTATTTATGGCATATATCTTGTCGGTAGGAAAAAGTATACCGCCGAATCAAATGCCCCAGGATGCGACCGTTGAATTCGCAAAGGAACTATTTGAAGGAACGTTTAAAGACATTAATAGACTGCTGCCTGCTTTTAAAAATGGGGACATTGAAAGCAGACAGTTCGTGAAAAATATGGACTGGTATACTTCTAAACATTCTTTTGAGGATAAAAATAATACGTATATTGAAGCAGCGGTTACACTTGGAACAGAAGCGATAGTCAACTGCTTAACTGCAAAACAATTTTTAAAAAGAGACATTGGCTGCGAAGAAATTGATGCGATATTCTTTATTTCAAGCACAGGCATTTCGACTCCGAGCATTGATGCTAAAATAATGAATCAATTGCCTTTTAAGGATTCAACAAAAAGGGTGCCTATCTGGGGTCTTGGCTGCGCAGGAGGAGCATCAGGTCTGTCCAGAGCTCATGACTACTGCAAAGCCTATCCGTTTGCTAAAGTGATTGTCGTTTGTGTGGAACTGTGCAGCCTGACTTTTCAGCATGATGATTTATCGAAAAGCAACTTCATTGGCACTTCTTTGTTTGCAGATGGTGTAGCATGTACGCTGCTTGCAGGAGAAGGAATTAAGATAAAAGAGCTTTCTTCGCTTAAAACTGTCCCTAATACACTCTCTACGCGCTCAACCTTTATGAAGGATTCTGAAGACGTCATGGGATGGGATATTAAAAATAACGGATTTTACGTCATTTTCTCCAGGGATATACCGAGTATTATTAAAAACTGGCTAAAACAGACCGTTGCAGACTACCTGCAAGAAGAAAACATTCCGCTTAAGCAAATTAAACATTTTCTAGCACATCCAGGCGGGAAGAAAGTGCTTCAAGCCTATCAATCAAGCCTTGGATTTGCCGATGAACAGCTCCAAGTTTCCAAAAAAGTTCTGAAAAATCATGGAAATATGTCATCTGCCACAGTTATGTACGTAATGGAAGAATACTTAAACAGCCGGATTGCTGCGGAATCGGATTTAGGCATAATTGCAGCCCTCGGGCCAGGATTTTGCTCCGAGCTTTTACTAGTTGAATGGAAGACAGCTGTATGATTTTTTATTTCTTCCTTATTATTATCATTGTTCAAAGAGTCTCTGAATTATTTATTGCCAGGAGAAACGAAGCACACATGAAAAGCATGGGAGGAAAAGAGCACGGCAGGGAACATTATCCGCTGATTGTAGCCGTTCATCTGCTGTTTCTGCTTTCATTCACACTAGAAGTAATTGTCTTTAATAAAGAAGTATCACCGCTTTGGATGATGATCCTGCCGGTTATTTTAATTACTCAGATAATCAGGTACTGGGCGGTCGTCAGTTTAGGGGCTTTTTGGAATACAAAGATCATTATCGTCCCGGACCTTGAAGTCGTTGCAAAAGGTCCATACAGGTTTATGAGGCATCCAAATTATTTAGTTGTAGCTGTTGAAATTCTTTTTCTGCCAATTTTTTTTCAAGCTTACGCTACTGCCATTCTTTTCACAGTTCTCAATGCCGCAGTTTTGACCATCCGGATTCGAGAAGAAGAAAAAGCACTGATGCAGCATACGGATTATAAGAAGTCGTTTTTAAATAAAAGAAGGTTTATTCCTGGAAAAGAGGAACCATGAGGTCTCTTTCGGGACTTTCTTACCCGGACTTTTCGGTAGAATTCTTATCTGTCTGCCCGAGTCTGAACAGTCGGTTCCTTTTTTCTTGTTGAAAATGATTTTCATTCGTGCTACACTGATTTTAAGAATCATTCTCAGTGAAAAGGTTGTGTGGGACAATGACAATGTTATTTCTATTAGGTACCGTCTTAGTCTACAGCGCATTAATTGGTTACATACTTAAAAAGGTAAATACTGCTTCTTAAATATATTCGCTGCCATAATGGCAGTTTTTTTTATGCTGATTTATCACCATACTTTGATCGCCCGCGGTAAGCCAAGATCTAAGTCTTAAGCGAAGAATAGGTACCAACTGCTGCACTGCCGTAAAAAAAACCGATAAAAATTCCTGAAGATAAGTGATGCGGATGGCTGATGAAAATGGAGATTCCCATTCCCAGCAATCCGGCAAGACTGGGAACGTATCTTCCAGGAATATGAAAATAGAGCTTTAAAATTTGAGTTAGGATCAAAACTGCGGGTACCGCCGCGATTGCATCCCAAACATTTGTGTGAATTACAGGAAATTCGGTCATAATCTCATCCTTCTCACTTTTTATATAGTATTGAACTGGATGTTTTCTATGAGAAATAATTTAATGTAAAATCAGAATAAAGGACGCAGGGAGGAAATGAACATGAATACGATACATATCCTTTATCATCAGCTTATAGAAGCTTGGAATAACCGTAATGCACGTGAAATGGCCGATTTATTTGCAGAAGAAGGAGAAATGATTGGGTTTGACGGCAGCCTGGCAATTGGGCGCAGCGATATTTACGGGCATCTCAGCCCTATTTTTGAAAGTCATCCTACTGCCCCCTTTATCACCAAAGTGAAAAATGTGCAGCTTCTCAATACAGAAGCAGCCATTTTGCGTGCCATTGCAGGAATGGTTCCGCCAGGGCAGACAGATCTGAATCCCGATGTTAATACTCACCAGACGCTGATCGCAGTAAAAAGAGAAGATAAATGGCTCATACAGCTTTTTCAGAATACCCCAGCCAAATTTCACGGCAGACCCGAGCTGACTGAGCAAATGACAAAAGAGTTAAGACAATTAATAAAATGATCATATCTGTTTATATCGGCTGCCGTCCTGAACGGCAGTCATTTTTTATGGACATGAAAAAAGATAAAATTTGTGCGAGTTATAAGAGTGAGATTCGTCTGATGCAGGGTTGATTTGCATTTTTTAACTCTTTGCTTTCTATGTCTTAGCTATATTATTTTTCTTCGTTACTTAGTTTATGTTTCAAAAAAGTTC
The DNA here is from genome assembly GCF_030127205.1 of Metabacillus hrfriensis. Classification (NCBI taxonomy): domain Bacteria; kingdom Bacillati; phylum Bacillota; class Bacilli; order Caryophanales; family Bacillaceae; genus Metabacillus; species Metabacillus hrfriensis. The sequence goes on along the minus strand of NZ_CP126116.1, from coordinate 3,305,026 downwards.
AGATGCCAAAAGGAAAAGAGTGAGGAAAATCATATCTCTTTTTTATTTAAATTCAAATCAATTGACAAAGAAGAAAATATTCGATATTATTATCTCGAATTAAAGATTTTTAATTTAAAGATTCATAATTTATTGTTTTAATCTTTCGATTTAATACAATAATAAAATGTCTCTAATTTTAAACAAGGAAAGGTGAAATGAAAAATGGCAAAAGTTTTATACATCACAGCACATCCGCATGACGACACAGCTTCATTTAGCATGGCAGCAGGAAAAGCATTTTTAGATAGTTACAAAGAAGTTAATTCAAACGATGAGGTCGTTCACATCGATCTTTATAAAGAGAACATTCCGCATATCGATGCTGATGTATTCAGCGGCTGGGGCAAACTTCAAACCGGTAAAGGCTTTGAGGAGCTTTCTGCAGAAGAAAAAGCAAAAGTTGGACGTCTGTCAGAACTGAGCGAACAATTTGTTTCAGCTGACAAATATGTTTTCGTAACACCGATGTGGAACTTCTCATTCCCTCCGGTTATGAAAGCATATCTTGACTCAGTAGCTGTTGCAGGCAAAACATTCAAATACACAGAGCAAGGACCTGTTGGTTTATTAACAGATAAAAAAGCTCTTCACATCCAGGCTCGCGGCGGTATTTACTCAACTGGACCAGCAGCTGAAATGGAAATGGGACATCGTTACATTGGAATCATGATGAATTTCTTCGGAGTTCCATCATTTGATGGCTTATTCATTGAAGGTCAAGCAGCAATGCCTGATAAAGCACAAGAAATCAAAGAAAATGGTATTGCACGCGCTAAAGACTTGGCTCATTCGTTTTAATAGCTAAAGATCTCCGTAGGGGGATCTTTTTTTATTGGATACTGAAATGACCCAACTGGATCAAGGAAAAAAGGTTATTTGAAATTGTGCTTCGTGTTTTAAAAACTTAACTGGGAATGTCACCTGTAAAAGTAGTCCAACTATAAATCAGAAACTTTTTCCAAAAAAGTCCTCCCAGAAGGACTTTTTTATATTAGAATAATAGGATTAACAAAAAAGGAGACTGGAAGCATCTATGAATGGAACATCACATATGGCTATTGGGGCAGGAACAGGATTTATTATTGCAAGCTCCATGCAGACCGACCTGCAGACAACATTGATATTATCAGGTCTTGGCGGACTGACTGCACTTATACCGGATATTGATATAGACGGAAAATTAAGTAATCGGATCACTTTTTCCCATCAGTTTGTTCGCACACTTGCACAAATTATTGGTTTCTTAATGATTATGTACAGTTTTTTTCAAGGGAAAGGAAATGAAATCTGGATTGGAATGGGATCAGGCACTGCCATTATCGTTCTTTCTGCTTTTTTTAGGCAAAGACACATGCTGACAATGACAGGGATTGGGGTTCTTGCTGGGGGTCTTTCTTTACAGGAGAGCTGGATTATCATGCTGGGAGTATTTATCGTGATTGCTTCCTTTGTGCCCCATCGAAGCTACACGCATTCTCTTGCAGGCCTTGCTTTTTTTTCAGTTATTGCCTTTCAATTTGAGCAGGCAATCGGGATGGATAATTTATTTATAGTGAGCACAGCGGGGTATGCAAGTCATTTGATTGCAGATATGAAGGTACTTCCATTTAATAGAAGAGGGGTTAAATACTTTTTGCCGTTTTCATCGAAAGAGTTTTAGAACCTTTGAATACTTTGTGAATAAAAGTGCAAACTATTTGAATACATCAAAAAAGTTCGATACAATGAAAGTAAGAAAATTGGAGACCTTATAAAAGGCCTCTATTTTTTTGCCCAAAATGTGAAGGAGGAATAGGTGTGAATTGCAGAGAAAGTGAATTGCCCGGAATCGGCAGAAAGTTTGAAGTGATTACAAAAACAAATGATAAAATTGTCATCGTGATTCACGATGATGGAAGAAGAGAAATTTATCATTTTGATGCGGATGATCATGAGGAAAGCATCTCAAGTGTTACTTTTAATGATTCTGAAGCAAGACAAGTTGCAGCCATATTAGGCGGCATGGTATACAAGCCAAAAGCTTTGGAGTCCATTGAAATTGCCCTAAATGATCTTGTGATTGAATGGTTCAAAGTAGAGCCGGGTGCTCCTGCTGTGAATAAATCCATTTTAGACATTGATATTCGAAACGAGTACGGCGTAACCGTCATTGCTATCATGAAAAAAAATCAGAAAAAAGTATTGAATCCAGGACCGGAAACACGGATCGAAGCTGGTGACACTTTAGTTATTTCAGGAGAAAGAAAGGATTTGAAAGCGCTAATTAAAAATTTATTATCTTCTTAAGGGGGAGTATGTATAGATGGATCATTTAGTATTTGAAGTAGGAACAGCATTAGTTTTAGTAGCAATTGCAGCCCTTTTAGCTGGGAAATTTAAGTTCTCCATTATTCCATTCCTCATAGTCCTAGGAATGCTGGTAGGTCCTCACGCTCCAAAGATTGGAGTCATTGATTTAACTTTCATTGAGAGTGCGGAAATAATCGAGTTTATGGGACGCATGGGTGTTCTATTTCTCCTTTTTTACCTGGGACTCGAGTTTTCTATCGGAAAATTGATCAAATCAGGAAAGTCCATTGTGATGGGCGGGTCAATCTATATTTTAATAAATTTTTCTATAGGTTTGCTTTTTGCCTACCTTGCTGGATTCCCTCTGCTTGAAATCTTGATTATTGCAGGCATCATCACAATTTCCTCCAGTGCCATAGTCGCTAAAGTATTGGTTGATTTAAGAAGAACCGGTAATACCGAGACCGAACTTATTTTGGGAATTATTATGTTCGAGGATATCTTCTTAGCTGTTTACTTATCTGTCGTATCAGGCCTCGTTCTTGGAGATGCAACATCTATTGGCGGAGCATTAACCTCTATTCTTATTGCCCTCGGATACATGCTTTTATTTTTCATTGTTGCCAGAAAAGCAACACCAATCCTAAACAAACTATTGAGTATTTCTTCAGATGAAATCTTTATCATCGTCGTATTTGCTTCCCTGTTCTTTATTGCCGGTTTTTCAGAAACAATCCATGTTGCTGAAGCAATTGGCGCGCTGCTGTTAGGTCTGGTGTTTTCAGAAACAGACCACAGCGACCGAATTGAACATTTAGTTGTTCCTTTTCGTGATTTTTTCGGAGCACTCTTTTTCTTCAGCTTCGGACTAAGCATTGATCCATTTTCACTTGGAGGCGCTGTATGGCTTGCTCTTGGCGCTGTTGTACTGACGATTTTCGGTAATATCACAGCAGGTATGATCGCAGGCAGAAGAGCCGGGTTATCTCATAAAGGTTCACTAAACATCGGACTGACCATCGTCTCAAGAGGAGAGTTTTCGATCATCATGGCTAACTTAGGGATAGCTGGGGGTCTGATGCCGATTCTAAAACCATTCTCAGCACTCTATGTGCTGATATTAGCAATCCTAGGCCCATTGTTAACGAAAGAGTCAAAAGCCATCTATCTTTTCATGAATAAAATCTTCAAATGGAAAGGTACGAAAAAAGCTGAGTCTAAAATGAAACAGCCGGAAAATTAAGTAAACAAAAAAACGTTCTATTTATAGAGCGTTTTTTCATATTGCAAAAACATTAAATGGTATAATTTATGAATATTCCTTGTAAAGAGTGAAGAAAGATGGAGTCAGTGATTGACTATGATACCGGTTTTGCTGAACGAGAATGGACACGGCTAAACCGTGAACCGCTCGAATATATAATAATTACCGGTACATAAAACAATACCTTCCTGAAAAAGCGCATATTCTCGATAATGGAGCAGGCCCTGGCAAGTATTCAATAAGGCTTGAAATTGATAATTGTAAACATGAAAAAAGGTGACCTGAGCATAACGTCACCTTTTGCCGGGGTTTAATCAGGCTGAATGATAATTTCATCATGATCTACACTGCTGATGCCGTCTGTAAAAACCAGCCGTGTAATAAATTTATAAGATACACGGTGATCAGATGGCTGAAGGGAAGATGGAAGCTTAAAAGAGAAACCCATCACTTTTTTTTCCTGTGCCAAAATCATAGCTGAAGAGAAAATCGTATTCGTATGAATCACTATTTTGCGGTCATCATCTGAAGTTGTCTGCACAAGATCTGATTCAACTCGTTTTAATCGCTGTTCAACAACACCGCCATTAATAATATACTCGCCTTTGATCATATCGCCGATGCAGTATGTATCACCTTTTAGAACAAGATCAATTTTTGCAGAGCCGACTCCAAATTTACACAATACCTTTCCAAACAACAAGAAAATGCCCACCTTTCAGCTATTGAAAAAACTATTTGCAATTACTCGTTATACGAGTCATGCTTAAAAAAAGTTTCAGGTTTCTAGAGAACAATTCATACATTCTATAATATGATGGGAAAAAGACAAAAAATCAAGTAAAATAGCAATATACGCTAGACAAAGGGGTTTAGGCAATGAGCACGAAAACGTTAAAACACCATCTGCTGCCGCGTTCAGCTGCTGTTTTCGAAAAAGTGAAAGAAGATAAGGCCGCTGCAGATAAGGTAAAAGAGCTTATTTATAAAGTACATAAAGAAACAAAACACATTGCATTTACCGGTCACTTTTCTGCCGGTAAATCAACAATGATCAATACGATCCTTGAAGAATCTATTCTGCCTACAAGTCCGATCCCGACCAGTGCTAATGTGGTGCTGCTCCAAAAAGGGGACAAGTCGGTCATTTTGCATGACAGCAGCGGGAATCTGCTGAAATTGAACGGAGAATATTCCATTCAGCAAGTGAAAGATTATTGTAAACAGGGCGAAGAAATTATGAAAGTTGAGATCAGCGATTTATATCAGGCTCTGCCTGAAAATGTGGTGATTATGGATACGCCCGGCATTGATTCAACAGATGCCGCCCACCGGATGGCAACAGAATCAACACTGCATCTTGCAGATCTGATTTTCTATGTTACAGACTATAATCATGTGCAGTCTGAAGAGAATGTGACTTTTATTAGTGAAATGATACACAAAGGCAAAAATGTATACCTGATTGTGAATCAAATTGATAAACATAGAGAGGAAGAAGTTTCTTTTTCTTATTTTAGATCACAGATCGAAACGACATTTGGAGGAGCCGGTCTTTCTAAAAACCATATCTTTTATACATCTTTAGTAGATCATGAAAATACACATAATCAGCTTCAGACAGTAAAAAAACTCATTCGCGATACAATCGCCGAAGATCATCTTGTTGTCCAGAGTGCCCAGTCCACATTGAAATCATTAGTAAATGAATTTTTGAAGTGGAAAGAGGACGATCTTGAGATAAAAGACATCCAGGCAGAGGAATTAATTCAGCGATTAGAATCAGTGCAAGTAAACAGAGAGGCATCTGCTTCAGCACTTCAAAGCCTGTTTGATAAAGTGAACAGCGCAGTTTTTGATATGAAGGAACAGCTTCAGTATATCCTAAAAAATGCGAATTTGATTCCATTTGAAACAAGGTCCAAGGCGGAGCGATATATTGCAGCTGCACAGCCCGGATTTAAAGTCGGCCTGCTTTTCTCTAAAGTGAAAACAATGGAAGAGCGGCAAAAGCGCGAGTCTGACCTTTTTGATGAAATAACACGTCACTTGCAGTCACAAATAACGTGGCATTTGTCTGAACTTTTAAAGAAAAAAAGTGCTGAATATGAAATCCATGATCCAGTTATTTTAAATGACATTCAATCGTTCGATGTAAAGATTCAGCCACAGCTGCTGCAGGATTCAATCCATAAAGGTGCAACAGTAAACTCGCAATATACGCTGACCTATTCCAATGATTTAAGCGAGGCTGTAAAAAAAGAGTGCAAACAGCAGGTCCTGCCTCTTATCGAAGAGATTGAACACCATCTGAAGAACCAGAGTGCAGATCAGATAAAAGCCCTTGAAAAAGAAGTTGACGAAGCGAACAAACAGCTTGAAGAATTAAATGAGACCTATCACAGCCTGATTTCATTTGAACAAGTGAAAAATGATTTAAGTGAACTGATGGATCAGCAAAGCTTTCCAGATATCAATATTACGGAGTGGCTGCAGAAGTACCCTATGAAGGAGCCTGTTGAAGGGGTACTTGAGCCTCATAAACCTGTTTCTGCCTTGAGAGATGAGCTTACAGAAGAACTGCCAAAGCATGAACTCCATCTCGATCAGGATTTCTTTTCAATGCAGATTGCCAGGGCTTCAGATGCCATGCGGGATATTCCCGGTTTTCACATGCTGTCGGCTTCTCTTTTAGAGAAGGCACAATCGCTTCAAAATAAATCTTTTACCGTTGCTTTATTCGGTGCTTTCAGTGCAGGAAAGTCGTCATTTGCAAATGCCCTTCTCGGCGAAAAGCTTTTGCCTTCTTCTCCAACGCCTACTACGGCGACAATTAACAAAATTGTGCCTGTTACAGCGGATAAGCCTCACGGTTTAATTGAAGTGAAGTTTAAATCAGAAGAAGCATTTCTGACGGAAATCGCCGATTTATTTTCGATAGAAGCAGAATCGGTTCATTCAGCTCTTTCAAAACTCAATGAGCTAGAAGGCGGGAATGAGAGGCTGAAATCCCTTCTCCCGCTCTACACTCATGCTTTAAAGGATTTCCCTTCAATCAGCGGAACGGTAAGAGCAGTTGAGAGAGAGGAATACAAAGAGTTTGTCGCCAATGAAGAAAAAGCCTGCATGGTAGAGGAGGTCATCATCTATTTTGACAGCCCCCTCACTCGAAATGGAATTACGATTGTTGATACACCGGGTGCAGACTCCTTTAACTCGCGGCATACAGAAGTAGCCTTTGATTACATTAAAAATGCGGATGCCATTTTATTTGTTACGTATTATAATCATCCTTTTTCAAAAGGAGACCGTGAATTTCTGAAACAGCTTGGTCGCGTGAAAGATACATTTACCATGGATAAGATGTTCTTTGTCATCAACGCCATTGATCTTGCAGAGAGCAAGGAAGAAATTGAAATGGTAAAAGAGTATATTACCGGGCAGCTGCTTACCCATGAGATACGCCATCCGCGTCTTTATGGCATATCAAGTTTGATGGAGCTTGAAAAAACGTCAGACCCTGCAATATCTGAATTCACTCAGTTCCAGGATGATTTTATGCACTTTATCAATAACGACTTATCCGCTTCGATGATTATGTCCGCCAAAGTAGAGCTGTCTATTGCAAAGCAGCAATTGCAGTCGATCCTGAACGCTGCAGATGATGATCAGGAAAAGAGAAAGAATGAACTTAAGAGACTGTCATCCGAACGTGCCGAGATCGTATCCATGCTTCGTACAGATGAACACCAGCTTGAGCAAAAACAGGTTCTGCAGGAAATTAAAGAACAGCTTTTTTATGTCAAACAGCGGACGATGCTGAGGTTTCCAGACTTATTTAAAGAATCCTTTCATCCTGGAGCTTTTGCGGGATCTTCAAAACAAACAAAAGAAATCCTTGAGAACTGCCTGCAGGACCTGCTTGTATCGCTGCAATTTCATGTTCTGCAAGAACTGCAGGCAACAACACTAAGGCTTGAAAAGTACACCCACAAGCTGCTTGAGAATGTGTTTAAGCGTCATTCCAAGGAGATTGCATTGACTAATAACGAGCTCCGGACATCAATGCCTGAATTCACCAAGTTTCATACACCAAAGCTGCAAGCTGCATTAAAAGACATAAAATCAGCGGAAATCCGCCAGCCATTGAAAAAATTTAAAAACACGAAATCCTTTTTTGAAAAAAATGAAAAGAAAACCATGAGTGACGAGCTGCAGGGAAAACTCGACACGCCGATAACGGATATCTTATCAGCACACCAGGATCAATTTGGCGAGTATTATCTAGAGCAGTTCATGAATGAATGCAGCCTGCTGCTTGAGAACCTTGCCAATCAGGCAGAGAATTACTACGAGGCTCTTTTATCTGCTTATACAAACAATGATTTAACCCTGCATCAAAAAGGAAATCTGACTCTAAAGCAAATTATGATGGAGCTAGAAAGAGATGAACAGTAAACAATATCAGGTTTGTGCCGCATGTACTCATTTTCAAAGCTTCCGCAGCGGCGGATAAATGATGTACCGCTGCGGCCGGCTCGGTTTTGAAACAAAGCCGGATTATTCTTTCGATTGCTGGACACCTACTGAAAAAGTACTGAACCTGATGAAAAAAAGAGGAGACTTGACCAATGACAAACGTACATGAAGAAATTTCAGCTCACAGTAAAAAACAACATGCGATTGTTTCCGCATTTATAGCGTTAGAAGAAAAAAGAGAAGCGCTTATTGAACAGGCCGTTCAGCAATGCAGACACTCACAGCCATTCTCTGTTGTCGGCATCAATGCCGTTACAGCTGAGATCAATGAACTTGCTAAACAGGGCATCATACCGACAAGAAAACGGGTCTCTGATGAAATGGTCCGAGAATTTGTACAGCGAAAATACCCTGCAGATAACCAATAACTTCTGCGTGTAATCATACCCGCTTAACGGAAATCCTAAGACTAGCACAACTGAAAAGAGGTGTTAAAAATGGGCAGAACGAAAAGCGGAAATGCAAATGCACAGCGCAACAACAATGCTAAAAAGAAAAATGGCTTTAACGAAGAATTCGCTTCTTATGCAGAAACAGAAGTGAAAAAAATGAACAGCAAAAAGAACCAGGAGTCTAAATAGATATCAAAACACAAAAGGCCTTCACAAATGGTGAGGGTCTTTTTCATGTTTTTCCCTTTCAGTCTGTCCCACTTATTATGATATGATAGAGGTACTTGATTTTTTTAGATAGGAGACTTGATAATAGATGAAAAATAAACAGCATTTATTAATAGTAGATGGCATGGCGCTTCTTTTTAGAGCTTTTTATGCAACATCTGTTTACGGCAATTTTATGATCAACAGCAAAGGGGTGCCGACGAATGCAGTGAACGGTTTTTTAAAGCATTTACTGGCATCAATTAAACACTTTAACCCGAGTCATGTGATTTGCTGCTGGGATATGGGGAGCAAAACGTATCGCACAGAATTGTTTGACCACTATAAAGCAAACCGTCCGGAAGCTCCAGTTGAAATGCTTCCTCAGTTTGATCTGGCTAAAGAAGTTGTTGAAGCTTTAAACATACCGAATGTTGGACTTGCAGGCTATGAGGCAGATGATTGCATCGGCACACTTGCGAAACTTTACGGAGGGGAAATGAATGTCTCCATTTTGACAGGTGACCGTGATCTGCTGCAGTTATTAACTGAGGATGTACAGGTTGTCCTAATGCAAAAAGGAATCGGGCAGTATAAAGTTTATACGCACGACTTCTTCACAGAAGAAACAGGCATTCTTCCCGCTCATCTTATCGATGTAAAAGGACTAATGGGAGACAGCAGTGATAACTATCCCGGCGTTCGCGGGATTGGAGAAAAAACAGCATATAAACTGATTGCGAAATACAAGTCTATAGAAGGCCTGCTAAGCAGCTTAGAAGAGCTGACCAAAGCTCAGCGATCTAAGATTGAACAGGATCTTGAAATGCTTCATTTATCAAGGAAACTAGCTGAAATTACGTGTGATGTTCCAGTAGAGTGCCCGCTTAATGAAGCCCTTCTGAACGTTGAGCATAACCGCGCTGTTCAGATGATTGAGGAAATGGAACTTAGAGGGCTGCATACGTTTTTATCAGATGCCCTGGCAGTGAGAGAGGCAATGTGACCTCTCTTTTTTGATTAATTGCTCTGATTCCTTTATGATTCTAAGTATAAGATTGGAGTGGCGATCGTGAAGAAAGCATTGATTATTGGAGCAACCGGTTTGATAGGAACAGAATTGCTCAGCCTCCTGCTTGCATCTAAGCAGTACTCAGAAGTGAAGACGATTACAAGAAAGCCATTAACCCATGAAAATGCCAAACATAAAAATACAATCATACCCGATTTTGATCAATTATCTCAGTATGGCAGTGAATTTGCCGCAGATGAATTGTTTATTTGTTTAGGTACCACGATGAAGCAAGCCAAATCCAAGGAAGCGTTTTATAAAGTGGATTTTGAATATGCAGTAGAAGCAGCCCGTCTGGCCAAACAGCAAGGTGTTAAAAAAGTCCTTGCCGTCTCTGCTGTCGGAGCCGATTGTGATTCACTGTTTTACTATAATCGAGTAAAAGGACAGATGGAGGATGCCTTAAGGAATCTCGGTCTGCCTTCGGTTATCTTGTTCAGGCCGTCTCTGCTGCTTGGTGACAGGGAAGAATTTCGTTTCGGAGAAAAGTTAGGCGTATGGATGGCTAAAAGTTTTGGATTTCTTTTTGTCGGAAAATTAAAAATAATGAAACCCATCCATGCAAAAACAGTTGCAAAAGCAATGGTTAAAGAAGCGCAAAATAATGATCCGCTCGTTATCACTTTTCAATCAGATGAAATTCATGAAATAGGTTATTACTAGGGAGAAATGGTATAGAAATTTTTTTATCCATCAGCTAAAATTAGGATGGATGAAACTTTACACCTAAGGCGGGGTCTGCTTGCTACATACGAAACAGTCGGTTAAAGATTATTTGCTGCATTTAAAAGATAAAGGATTTCAGCTTAAGGAAGATGCTCTTGGCTTTATCGAGTTCGGCAAACATTACACTGGTGCCGAGGACGAGCTGGTCATAGCTGCGATTGAGCTGACATTAAAAGCACAGAAGGAATTTGACGGCTCATTCTTTGTCTCACTTCTTGAAAGGCTGACAAAAGAAAAGGCAAAAAACCGCACACAGGCAGTTCTTGTGGCACAAAAACTGAATTTAATCTAATTAGAAAGCGGAAGCGGATTTGTCGCACAGGCATGACAGACAAGGCTCCGACGGAAAAGTAAGGATTTGACTTTTTTTGAGAGCCTTCTGACGAGGATTCAGGCGCTTCCGCTTGCCATCAATTCATATAATTTTATAATTGCGTTTTAAAAAAATCTCGGGAATCCCGGGATTTTTATATGGAAAGAGATTCTTCCGTGCTGTTTTGCTTCCATTCAGCTGTAAGCATAGCTGCCAATATAAGCAGACAGCCGATCATGCCGTATACTGTCATTCGCTCTCCAATGAAAATAAAAGCGGTTAAAGCAGCGAACACTGGCTCTGAGGCATAAATGAGAGCAACTCTTGATGCTGTTGTGTACTGCTGAAGCTTTGTTTGAACGAAAAAGGCGAATGCAGTTGCAAATAAGGCGGTAATGATAAGGGCAAACAGAACTTCAAATGTAAACATGCTGCCGAAATTCTCTTTCACATTTGCAGCTTCAAATACCCCGGAAGCAAGAAAGCTCAGGATAGAAACCGTTGAAAGCTGAACGATCGTCAGCATCCAAGCATCATGACTGCCGGAAAACCTCCCTGTAAAGATAATATGCAAAGCAAACGCAGCGGCGCAAAAGAGAACAAGCAAATCTCCAATATTTAGTGATGAGAAATCACTCAGGGTTAAAAGATACAAGCCTGCTGTTCCAAGTCCAGCTGCAAAATAAACTGTTTTTCTGGCGCGTTCCCTAAGAAGCCAGATGGACAATAGAGGAACGATCATCACACTTAAACCAGTAATAAATCCAGTTTTTGAAGAGGTTGTATACAACAAGCCGACAGTCTGAAAGGCGTATCCTAAAAACAAAAAGACACCAAGCGACATTCCGGCAAGCAATGTGTCTTTTGAAAGTCGAAAGCGGGTTACTCTTATACTAATCATAGTCAGTATAACGGCTGCAGCAAAAAAACGAATGCCATTAAAAAAGTGCGGCGGCATAAAGTGAATGGCTTTTTGGACAATCACAAACGTAGATCCCCATATAAAAGCTACTAACAAGAGACTGAGATCGGCAACTGAAGATTTTTTCAGCTTCATCATTATGTATCTCCATTCAGCCGAATGGCATCTCGTGACAGCTGATCGGCTACACTGTTTTGTTTGCTCGGAATCCATTTAATAAAAAACAGCTCAAATTGATTTTTTAAGCCTAGAACCTTCTCAAGCAGCGGAACGAAAGCTGGATTTTTCACATATTCCTTTTCAACAGCACGTTCTACAAGCTGTGAATCCGTTCTGACTGAAATAATCGAAAATCCTTTCTCAAGACAAATTTCCAGGCTTTTTATTAGGGCATGATACTCGGCTTCATGATTCGTCATGATGCCAAGAGGGACTGAGAACTTTTCCCCTTTGCCGTGCCCTTTAATGAAAATGCCGGCTCCTGAAGGCCCAGGATCTCCTGCACTAGCACCGTCTACATATACTTCGATCATCTATGTCTTCAACTCCTTACTCATTGGGCTGCAATTTTTTACAAAAAAGACGAATGGTTAATTGAAAATCCAGACAAACAATCCCCTTTTGCCGAATAGTTTATAAAACAAAAGAACAATGCTAAAATTGATTTACGCAAAACCAAGCCATAAGATTTCAATTGGGATACAGTCTCTCTCCTTGCTTAAATGTTTAGTTAAGCTCCTTTCGTATAGGCTGTTTTTTGATCAAACGGCAAGCGCATTGGTTAATTACCGAATATGATTATAGCACAGTGAATACATTTGATGGTATGAGCAAAACTAATGCATATAATGCTCAGCCGAATTAGGAGTGGAACAGGTGAAATATCTCATACACTGGATGTACATCAGCCCGAAAAAAAAGAACTTACTTTTTACATCTGATAACGAAACAGATCTTGATTCAGCCATTGTAATTGGTGATGATCTCGAAAAAACCGGCAGGGTGAAATCAATAGAATTTATTGATACACGCGGCACAGCATGGTCACTTAAAGAATTAAAGAAATTAAAATTGGAAGTCGTGCATGAGCCTGTCGACGTTGAAGCTTATTTTGACGGCAACTACAATAAACAAACAAAAGAAGCAGGTCTTGGCGCTGTGATCTATTATACAATCAACGAGAAAAGGACAAGAATGAGATTCAGTGCAAAAGCTGATGGTGCAGAATCCAATAACGAAGCAGAATACATGGCGGTTTACTTTATGGTGCAAAAACTTGATGAACTCGGCGTACGTTATCAGGATGTAACGTTCAAAGGAGATTCGCAAGTTGTGCTTAACCAGCTGTCCGGAGAGTGGCCTGTCTATGAAGAAGCTTACACCCGCTGGCTTGATAAAATTGAAGCAGCGCTGAAAAAAATGAAAGTGCGTCCAATATGCATGCAAATTGCTCGAAAAGAAAACGAAGAAGCAGATAAGCTTGCAGGACAAGGATTAAAAGGAATAACAATTGCAAGTGAATGGAAGCTTGACAGCGATTGATGGAGTTGAATGAATTGGAGAAAAAACAAGTTGTTTGTGAAATCGACCAGCTGCTCGACACCTATTGTACGGATTGTTTATTAAAGAAGCATTTTCGCAAGGAATACGGAAAAAAGTATGCTCATTCTTTCTGTATTGAAGAATGCACGGTTGGTCAAAAAATAAAAGAATACGGCAAGAAGCTGACATAAAAATCCGCTGACATCTAAATTCAGCGGATTTTTATATGCTTACTATTGTTTCGCCTCGTTAAGCTGGTGCTCGCATTGCAGAAGAAGTTCATTCTGATTGCTGAGAAAGTCCTGGTCAACTCCTGTATCCCCTGCAGTCTGATAGATAGCTTTTGCATCCTGAAGTGCTTTTTCCGCGTTTTGAATCGCCTCAGGATCCATGCTCATCGTTGCAGATCCTGTCATTTTTTGTGCCGCTGCTACAGCCATTTCTAATTGTTTTAGATTATTGAAGCCGCTGATAAGGCCTGTATGATTAATCTGGTCCATGTTAGTCACCTCCACTTACTTATCGTTCGACATCTTCCTTAAAATATACATCTGAAAAATGAGTCTAAAGGAACAAAATGAATTTTCAGAATAAAAAATAATTCGTTAAAAAGAAGGATTCTCGTTCCTTATAACAGAATTATGTTGCATATAAAATAAAATTGAATCTTTTAGACTAGAAGGACGATTGGATAAGGAGGGAGATAGCTTTCCATGAGAACCAGGGTCAGCATAAATGAAGATGTTAAAAATGTATTTTATGAGATATATGGAGATTTGGACATGCTGCTGTTTATGGCGAAGAATGGAAATGTTTTTAATCAGTTTGAAGTAAGCAGAATCGAAAAAAAGCTTAAACAGAATATAAAGGCAGTGGAATACTTAATGATCAGCCAGGATTTCACGAAAGAAAGAGGCTGAGTTAACTCAGCCTCTTTCTTGCATCGTATATGATCAAATATAATGTACGTTTGTAATTATAATTTCACAACGTTAGCAGCTTGTGGTCCACGGTTTCCTTCAACGATTTCAAAAGAGACTTCCTGTCCTTCTTCTAAAGACTTGTAGCCGTCGCCTTCGATAGCTGAGAAATGTACAAATACATCGTCTCCGCCTTCAACTTCGATAAAACCGAAACCTTTTTCGTTGTTGAACCATTTTACTTTACCGTTTTGCATAGTACTTTATCCTCCTAATACTGTAGCACAAGGTGTTGCTACCTGGAAATATTTATCATGCAGCAAATATGTATGCGTAAACATTGTTTATTACAACAATAGCTCACTAACTATTAGCTAAATGATGATTTTAATATACACTATTGAAAATTTGTCGTCAAGTTGCCTATAGCTTTTTATTGAAATTTCAGATATTTTAAATATAAGGTGGAATAACTTGTAAAGGGATGTGGGAAACGTGTACAAAACAAGCATTAGGGATAAACAGGTTATTTTTAAAAAAGACCGTAAAATGAGTGACGAGCGTTTTCTGCTTGCCTGCCGCCAGCTTGAGACACTTGAGTCCTTGCTGGATTTTGAGCATGAACGGCTCATTCTAATTAAAGATCCGCTCCAAAATACGATTATTATTGAAAAAAAGAGCACAGAAACATGCACCATTTATCTTCACAGCTACATCATGCACGAGGAGATCGTCAAGCTTGCGTAACTCCAAAAAAAACAGTTTTCTTTTATCCGAAAACGATTATAATATTGTTTGTTAACAATATGGGAGGGGAAGTAAGCAATGATACAAAAATCATTTGAAATTACAAGTGAATCTGGAATCCACGCACGTCCTGCAACTTCATTAGTAAATGCAGTCAACTCATTCACAGCTGATGTGAATTTAGAAGCAAACGGCCGTAAAGTAAACTTAAAATCAATCATGGGTGTTATGTCTCTTGGAATCTCTAAAGGTACAACAATTGTGGTATCTGCAGAAGGCAGTGATGAAAAAGACGCCATTGAGGCAGTTGAGCGTGTGATCATAGCAGAACAATTAGGTGCTTAAGCCTTGCCGGAAAATCTCCTTGAACTGGGAGATTTTTTTTATTTCATGGGGAATGATAAATATGAATGGAGGCGAGCGAATGACCCGGAAAAAGGATAAATCATCTTATCTAGGCAGTGAAGAAACATCGAGGGCAAACGAAAAAATCAATGAAGCCTTTTATGATAACGGCGACAAGATGCAAATACCGCTGTACATGAATAATGAAACAGCTGCTATTACAATTGACAGAGGCAGAAATGATGAAGCTGAATTTGATAAGGAAGACTGAAAAATTGCAGGCTGTGTCTGCAGTTTTTTTTGTATAAGATGCAAGGGCGCTTGTAATTAGATCGAACTGGATGAATGGTAGTAAACATCTTAGTAGAAATAATACTTAATGGGGATGATTGAAGCAGAAAAGCGCCTTACTGTAGAAAAAAGTGCGTAAAAGCAGGTGAATGGAGCATTCAATGGGCAGTGAAATATGGAACGAATTGGCTGAATAGGCACAAAACGGTGAACGGTCAGAAATCTTGTTTGACAGTAAAAACTAACAGCGAACGGTCAAAAATCGAGTTGGGCGGGTCATAACGTTCCTGTGAGATAGTGATCCAAATTCAGCAACCAAACCTCTATTTAAAAAAGCCAGCTGCTTTAGGCAGCCGGCCTCAGGATATTTACTTTTCTGCAGTCTTCGATTGTTGATCTTTATTCCGTTTGTTTCCTTTGCTGTTATCGCCAGAAATGATTTCTTGGCCGAATTCTTCCTGAAAGTGGCCCTTTCTAGGGGAGTTGCCGTTTTCGCTGCCTTTGTTAAATTTCTTTGTCATAATGAAGACCTCCTAAAATGGTGGTAATGAATCAAGGTTATTTGCTTTATTGTGATCCGGGTTGCTCCGAATATACATCTCTCCGTCTTTTCCTTTAAAGGTATTTACACCCGCAATCGAACCTTTGTCGATTTCCATCAGTGCTTCTTGATAGGAGAGCGTTCTTCCTGCTGATGTTTTGAATGAGACGAGATCTCCGTCTCCATTTTTCTGTGCAGCCACAAAAGATTCTTTTTCCATCTTCAGCACTCCTTTCTTTCATAGTGTTCAACTATTTATATCAATTATTCCTCAGAAAAGGATTTCCGCTGATTTTCTAGAAATAGTAGAAGATGATAAATTATGGAGCTGATTTTGAAAAATGAAGAATAAATTTAATTGGGAAAAAGAAGCTGAAAAGAAGTGGGATGAGCGTGCTGTGTTCTGGAATAAAGGAAGCAAGGAGATGTGGGACTCGGGAAGCAGAAGCTCCATTGTGCCTTTTTTCATGAAGTATATAAAACCGGAAGCAGAAGTGATTGACATTGGCTGCGGAGACGGTTATGGCTCTTTTCTATTGATGAAAGAGGGGCTGAAGGTTACAGGAGTAGATCTTTCGCCTGAAATGATTAAGCTCGCCAAGAAACATGAAGAAGAGGGAAAGCTTACATTTATTCAAGCGAATATGATGGAGCTTCCTTTTGAGGATGAAAAAGCAGATGCTCTGCTTACAATTAATTGTATAGAATGGACGGAGAATCCATTAGCAGCATTAAACGAATTAAAGCGTATCGTCAAAACCGATGGCTATTTATGCATTGCCATTTTGGGACCCACTGCCCATCCACGGACGAACAGCTTTGACAGACTTTATGGAAATCCTGTCATCTGCAACACCATGATGCCTTGGGAATTCGAAAAACTGGCCATTGAGAATGGATGGGAACTGGCGGGAAGTCAGGGAGTTTACAAACGGGGCGTAACGGAAGAAATGACCCGCGTGCTTTCACCAGAATTAAAACAGTCCCTTTCATTTTTATGGCTGTTTATGCTGCAGAAGAAAGAAGGAGAGATCGAATGAATCGATATTCTATTGAAGAGTTTGTTGAAAAGACTGAGCAGCAGGATAAAGGACAGGGCTTATTTGAACTTGAGACAGAAAGACTGCTGGAAATCAATTTAAATGGGCAGATTTGGGCGAAATCTGGAGCAATGGTTTCTTACCGGGGGCAAATTAAATATGAACGGGAAGGCATACTTGAGCATGGGATCGGCAAGATGTTCAAAAAAGCGTTTACTGGAGAAGGCACCTCTTTAATGAAGGCGACTGGAAATGGAAAGCTGTATTTAGCGGATCAAGGGAAAAAGATTTCGATTTTGAACCTTAACGGGGAAAAATTATATGTAAATGGTAATGATTTGCTTGCATTTGAACCATCTATTTCGTGGGATATTAAAATGATGAGAAAAATTGCAGGCATGCTCTCAGGCGGTTTATTTAATGTGAAGCTTGAAGGAAGAGGGCTGATAGCCATTACCTCTCATTATGAGCCATTAACCCTTATTGTGAAGCCCGGTGATCCGGTATATACGGATCCGAATGCAACTGTTGCATGGTCCGGCAATTTAACTCCAGAATTTGTAACAGATATTTCTTTGAAAACTATATTAGGCCGCGGCAGCGGAGAGTCCATTCAAATGAAATTTGAAGGAGAAGGCTTTGTAATTGTCCAGCCTTTTGAAGAGGTGTATTTCAGAGAAACGACAAGCTGACGGGAGAAATGCTTTGTTCATTCTTTTCTCCCTCTCCTTAAAAATCATAGAAGCTATGGTATAATAGGGATAAGATGAAAGGAAGTGCTGAATGAAGAGCAATGCCAGCAAGTTTCAAAATGGTGAATCTGTCCAAATTGTGAAAACAGGGGAAAGCGTCACTGTCATGCAATCAAAATATATAAAAAATATGAACCGCTACTCTTATATTCTGAAGGAATATCCATCAACCTTTTATTTTGAAGAAGAATTAAACAAAGAACAATAAACAAAGGATGACTATTAACGCACTTAGCGTTCATAAGGTCATCCTTTGTTTTTTTTTAAGCTTCTAATTGATTTTTCCCGGAATTCTCGTGTGAAATCAGCTTGCTTTTGAATTTATCTGCCTGGTGAAACCATCCTGTACAAGAGGAGAGGATCATTCCGTCTTTAGTCATTTGACAGACGGCCATATAAGGATAATGGTTTTTCGTGCGAAATCTCAAATCGAAAAATCGGATTTCATAGCCAGAAGGGATTGGGAGTACAACAGTTTGAACGTGCTTTGAATTATTTAAAAAGTGGCATACATTCTGATCCTTTTTTGCATTAGCTATGATGGAAGACTCTGGATCTGACTTTTCGAAAGTATGAATCAATTTAAGATCTTTCGACCGCAGTTCGAAAGATCTTAAACAGGAGTCTGTTTCAGAGACGATATGCCAGACAGACCAGAGAATGGTTGGAATGATGGTGATTGAGCCATTTCCGCCTAATTTCTTCTTCACAATGGTCATTGCTCTTCTGGAACTGAAAAATCGTTCTAAAAGATAAAGCCCTATTGTTGAATAGATCAACAGGAAAATGATCCCCGGAGAATCGAGCAATCCCCACAAAGCGAATCCAAGTAGGTGCAAAAATATAATAAACGGGTCAAACAGAGAAATGAAATTCAGTGAAAGCCATTTTTTCGTAAAGGGTCTGGCTGCCTGTGTGCCATATGCGTTACATATATCAAATATGACATGAAGCAGTACGGCAAGAAAGATCCACCCGGATAAATGAATCAGTTCAGGTATTGAGAGATTTGAATGAAAAAGATAGATAATAGCAGTTAACAATCCAGTCCACATAAACCATGCAGGGATAGAATGTGACAGTCCGCGGTGATGCTCTGTATACATTCCATTTCCTTTTACTATTTTGATTCCGTAATCAAAATCAGGTGCATTTGACCCAAGTACGGTACCAATTAGAACAGCTGAAGCCAGTTCAGTGCCAGCTGCAACTGCAGGGTCAATAAAAGCAAGACCGGCAAGACCAAATCCCATCGTAATATGTGTGCTCGTATCCATGTACTGACCTCCAGGATTCAATTCCCCTTCATCCTGAATCGGGCAGATTTTACTGCGCTTTTATATATTTTTTCTCTTTAAAGACAGCAGCTTCTTTCACGATATCTTCCATAATAGTAAGCGAAGAGTTTGGATGATGAAGCCGTTTAATATTCCTCTTCATTCTTCTCAGCTTTTTGTCATTTTGAAGCAGGTTGCTGACAGCCTCATATACTTCTTCTGAACGGTTTACGACAAGAGCCGCCTCGTTTTCCTGAAAGAAGAGAGCATTTTCTTTTTCCTGGCCTGGCACAGGTTTATAAAGTATAACTGGTACACCGACTGCAGCTGCTTCGCTCAGGGTGATACCGCCTGGTTTTGTCACCATGCATGAAGCGATTCGGAACAATTCATCAACACGCTCAACGTAGCCGAGGAGTTTTAAGTTTTCTTTGTTTTTTCCGGTAATGCTCTCCAGACTTTCTTTTAATGCCGTGTTGTTACCGCAGACAACAACAGTCTGCAGGTTTTGTTCTTCTAAAAATGATTCGCACAGCTCTTTAACATTTTTTAAAACTCCGTGCGCTCCCGCCATGACGAGCAGTGTTTTCTTGGATGGATCCAAGTTATATTTTTTATAAATGGCCTCTTCATTTAAATTTTCTTCAAACTGAGAGCGGATTGGAATGCCTGTTACCTTTACCGAAGCGGGATGAATTCCAAGACTCATGACTTTTTCTTTTACTCTTTTGCTTGCGACATAATATTTGTCTATGTTTTTATGAACCCATATTTTATGAAGGCAGAAATCTGTAAGAACATTAAAAGTCGGGATAATATTTCCTGTGCGCCTGCGGTATTCAGGTACGACAATGATAGGAAACGTATTAATAATGATGTCAGGCTGCTCTTTTTCAATCAGCTCGTGCAGTCTTTTGTTGCCCAGTTTAAAATAAAGAGTAAGCAGCTTCTTGTTGTAAATTTTATCTACGCCGTAGTAAAACATGCGGTAAAATTGCTTTCCAATTGTAAAGCTTTTTAAATAGAGGTACTGAGTAATCTCTGTAAATACGGGATTCGATTCCGCATATAAATCCGACACAACCACTTCCTCGATGCCCAGTTCCCTGCATTGCTTTACAAGTGTTTTTGAGACTTGAACGTGTCCATTCCCGTATTTTGCAGTTAAGATAAGCACTTTTGGTTTTTTTAACAATGCATTCACCTCAAATTTAATCTGAAAAACAAAGAAACATGATTAACTATGACAAGCGTAACATATGAATATTTAAGAAATATAAAGTTTACATAAAATTTAAATTAAATTTCGCTTAATTTTAACAAAAAAATCCAATTGTTGTAAGCATATTTTCAGAATCATTCCCATTCGTAAGGGGTTTCCTGGTAAACGCAATAATTTAGCCAGTTTGCAAATAAAAGATGTGCATGGGATTTCCATTTCTGTACTGGCTTTCTCCCCGTATCATTATCCGGATAATAGTACAGCGGAATGGTGGTTTTCATGCCTTTTGAGAGATCCCGTTCATACTCCTCTTTCAGCGTAAATAAATCGTATTCTGGATGACCTGTCAGAAATACTTGTTTTGCATCCTTTGAAGAGACCAGACAAACCCCGGCTTCAGCAGATTCACTGATAATGTCCAGTGCTTCAACCGCTTCAATATCTTGTCTCTTTATATCCGTATGCCGGGAATGCGGCACATAGTATTGATCATCGAAGCCTCTGACAATTTTTACAGAAGTATTACAAATATCATGTTTGAAAACACCGAAGCATTTTTCTTTCAGACTATATTTATTTACGCCGTAATGATAGTAAAGTCCTGCTTGTGCACCCCAGCATATATGCAGAGTTGAAGTGACATTCTGGTTAGTCCATTCGAAAATTTCTTTAAGCTCTTCCCAGTATGACACCTCTTCAAATTCCAGATGCTCAATCGGTGCCCCTGTTATTATCATTCCGTCAAATTTTTTATGGCGGATTTTATTAAACGTCGTATAAAACTGCTGAAGATGCTGCTGCTTTTCTGTTTTTGAAACATGTGTTTCAGGACGCAAAAAGGTAATGTTCAGCTGCAGCGGCGAGTTTCCGAGAAGGCGCAATAATTGCACCTCTGTTTTTTGTTTTTCGGGCATAATATTTAAAATCACAATATTTAAAGGCCTGATGTCCTGCTGATAGGCTCTGGCATCATCCATAATGAAGATGTTTTCTTTTTCGAGAATTTCTTTGGCGGGAAGGTCAGCTGGAATATTAATAGGCATGAAAGAACCTCAACTTTCTTTATCATTCTGAGTTTTCTCTATTATAGAAAGTTTAGAATAATAATTCAATTTGCTTTTGTGTTACAATTGTGCGGGGAATCTATATTTATAAGCAGAAAGTAGGGCGCTGTGTGTTAAAAATTAAACATAAATCAGACATCGAAATCGCTCAGGAAGCACCAATCAAGCCGATTCAGGAGATTATTGGCGGTCTTGATATTTTAGAAGATGAAATTGAATATTACGGAAAATACAAAGCGAAAATATCTTTGGAATTTTTAAATCGTGTTAAAACGAATCCTGACGGAAAAGTGATCCTGGTGACGGCCATTACTCCCACTCCTGCAGGAGAAGGAAAATCAACTGTAACTGTCGGACTTGGCCAGGCGCTTAATCAGCTTAAGAAAAAAGCAGTAATTGCCATAAGGGAGCCTTCACTTGGACCTACAATGGGAATCAAGGGCGGAGCTGCCGGAGGAGGCTACTCGCAAGTCATACCCATGGAAGAAATCAACCTGCATTTCACAGGTGACATTCACGCAATCACAACAGCTAATAATGCATTGGCAGCATTGATTGACAATCATATACATCAAGGCAATGAATGCCAAATCGACCCGAGAAGAATTACTTGGAAAAGGGTCATGGATTTAAATGACCGGGCTCTCAGAAATATAGTAATCGGACTGGGAGGACCTGCAAACGGAACACCGCGCGAAGATCACTTTGACATCACGGTTGCATCTGAAATCATGGCCATCCTGTGTTTGGCGTCTGATCTAAAGGATTTAACAAACAGACTTTCTAAAATTGTAATTGGATTTTCCTATCAGCGGGAGCCTGTAACAGTCGGCGATTTGGGATTTGAAGGAGCTCTTACACTTTTATTAAAAGACGCCTTGAAACCGAATATTGTTCAAACACTTGAACATACACCGGCCATTATCCACGGCGGACCATTTGCTAATATCGCACACGGCTGCAATAGCCTTCTGGGAACAAAAATGGCTGCAAAGCTTGCTGACTATGTTGTTACAGAAGCAGGGTTTGGAGCGGATCTCGGCGCAGAGAAATTTCTGCATATTAAAACCCGTGCAGGAGAATTTTCACCTGCTGCGGTCGTTATTGTTGCAACTGTAAGGGCATTAAAAATGCATGGCGGCGTCCCAAAAGATCAGCTTGGCATCTCAGATAAAGATGCAATGCTTGCAGGTGCAGAGAATCTTGCGAAGCATATAGAATCGATTGAAAAATTCGGACTTCCTTATGTAGTAGCCGTTAACCGTTTTGTGACAGACACACAGGAAGAAACCGATGCTCTTATGAAGTGGTGCGAGGTTCATTCTCATCCTGCAGCTCTCACGGAGGTCTGGGAAAAAGGCGGTGCCGGAGGAATAGAGCTTGCAGAAAAAGTGCTTGAAACAATCGAGCATACAGAAAATCACTTTGATTACTTGTATGACTTGAATGACAGCATTAAGGACAAGATTGAAAAAGTTGCCAAAGCCGTTTATGGAGCTAAAGCCGTTGATTTTACTTCAAAGGCATTGAAACAAGTAAAAGATTTTGAACAGTATGGATGGTCAAATTTGCCGATTTGCATGGCGAAAACACAATACTCCCTTTCTGATCAGCCTGAGCTTCTTGGCCGTCCGAAGGATTTCACACTGACAATTCGTGAACTGAAGCCATCAATTGGCGCGGGATTCCTGGTTTGTTTAACTGGAGACATTATGACAATGCCGGGGCTGCCGAAAAAACCTGCTGCGCTTTCGATGAATGTAGACGAAAAAGGGAAGGCAAGAGGGCTGTTTTGATGTTTGATCCAACTGCTTTTGATAACTTGAAGGTTGTACTGGAAGGGGCTATTTACGACGCAGATCTTGGGGGCGTCATAACTGTAATCGGACGTAAAGATCTAGTGGATCTTGCAGCCATGTCAAGATGCTATCAAAATACGTTTCAGTTAAAAAAAGGAAACAAAACGGTTTCTGCTGAATTTCAGTTATCAATGAACCTATCTCAATTATCCGGAGAACTATTAAAAACAAATGCTGTTCCGGAGTGTGAAGTTATCTTAACCTTTCAAGCACGATCATCATCTGCTGAAACAACTGTCAAATCTATAGTTGAAGAGCTTTGGGGTGTTTATTCAATTACCCATCAGATTTCATACAAAGTTCCTTTTGAGCACTATCACCATACATTTAAAGTACATTTCAACCGGCTTATAGGAGAAGAACAGGTAGATGACTTAATCACTATGACTGATCATGCCATCGATACTCTCGAAAAAATAAAAGAAGGAGCAAAGTGATGAGTATATTTGATATAAAAATTAAAACCATTAACGGTGAAGAACAATCTATGAGTACCTATAAAGGCAAAGTTCTTGTCATTGTAAACACAGCCAGCAAATGCGGCTTCACTCCACAATATAAGGCGCTGCAGGAACTTTATGAACGTTATCAATCTGAGGGGCTTGAAATCCTGGGCTTTCCGTGCAACCAGTTTATGAGCCAGGAGCCGGGAGACGAAGAAGAAATTAAAAGCTTTTGCCAATTGAATTACGGTGTAACATTTCCAATGTTTGCAAAAGTTGATGTAAACGGCTCTGATGCACATCCGCTTTTTACACATTTAACAAAAGAAGCGCCGGGACTTTTAGGTTCAAAAGCTGTGAAGTGGAACTTTACGAAATTTCTTATAGATCGACATGGAAAAGCTGTCGAAAGGTTTTCACCAAATACGGATCCTAAGGAAATGGAAGAGAAAATTCAGCAATTGTTAAAAGAAGAAGCCTGAGCAATCGGCTTCTTTTCTTCTATCTTTGACTAAGGAGGATTTTTCATGAAAATCATTGATGCTCATATGCATATCTCAAATATTCAAAGTTTTAAACAAACGGCTGAAACATTATCATTTGTCGACTACTCGATTGGCGGCCTGCAAAAAGAATATGAAGAAGCAGGTGTTGTCGCTGCGGTAGCCATGGGAGTAACAGAAACAAAACCTGGAGGTTTTCCTGATTCCGAAGCGGAAACGCCAATGGGTATTGATCTCGATGGACCTGTTCCAAAAGAGTTTTTTTATTGTCCGGGTATAAATCCGAATAAATTGAATAATCAGAACCTGTTATTGCTTGAAAAATCGCTTCAGAATCCGCAGACTGCCGGAATCAAGATCTATTTAGGGTATTATCCTTATTACGCCTATGACAAGGTTTATGGACCTATATATGAACTTGCAAAAGCGTACAGGCTCCCAGTTGTCTTTCACACTGGTGATACATACTCAGAACGCGGCCTTTTAAAATACAGTCATCCGCTTACACTTGACGAAGTGGCAGTAGAAAACCGCGATATTCAGTTTATGATGGCGCATTTGGGAGATCCGTGGGTGCTGGACGGGGCAGAAGTTGTCAATAAAAATGACAATATGTTCGCAGATTTGTCCGGACTGATTGTCGGCACAGAAAAGGACATTTCAGATAAAAAGAAAACAAGGTTTTTTGATCATCTGATGCATGCCTTATCTTATGGTGAACACTATGAAAAGCTTATATTCGGTACGGACTGGCCATTAATGGGCGTAAAGCCGTTTATCGATTTGTATAAGGAAATAATACCTGAGGAGCATCACGAAAACTTTTTTTACAAGAATGCGCTGACATTATTTCCAAAATTAAATACTGTTCTAAAAGAGGATTCTTAATCGCGGTTGCTTAATAAAAGGATAGGGGATAGTTTGAATACTAAACAAAGGGGTAGTCATATATGAAGAGAAAAATTGCATGGGTAACTGACAGCACTGCAAGCATAGATGCGGAGCTGAAAGATCATCCAGACGTCTACTGGGTGCCGATGGTCATCTGCATAAATGATGAAGAATATCTTGACGGAGTGAATCTTCAGGCTGAAGAACTATATGTCTTATTAAAAGACTCATCTAATGCCATTACTACCTCACAGCCGCCTCCGGGTGCATTTGTGGAGCTCTATACTAAGCTTGCAGAGGATTATGATGAAATTGTTTCTATCCACCTATCCAGTTTGCTTAGCGGTACATATACTTCTGCTGTACAGGCTGCTGCTGAAGTAGACATTCCTGTAACTGTTGTCGATTCTTTGACATTATCAGAACCTTTGACAAGGCTGGTTAAGGCAGCGGTAAAAATGCATGAATCCGGGCTTGAACCGGGTGATATAGCATCAAAGCTTAAAACACTCCGTGAAAAACACCGCACATATGTCCTGATCGGCGATTTAACAAGGCTCCATAAGAGCGGCAGAATGTCAGGGACACAATATTATCTGGGAAGTCTATTAAACATACAGCCAATCATCCGCGTGGAATCAGGCAAGCTTTCTACAGCAGAAAAAGTAAGATCAGAGAAAAAAGGGTTTCAGTTTATTATCAATCTAATTAAAGAAGGAAATCAAAATCACGCCATTCATGAAATAGCCATTTTATTCAGCTCCAAACTCGACAAATCTTCTAAACTGTATGAAGTACTTCAAAAAGAATTTCCTGCCATTTATATCAAACTTGTTCCGCTCTGTACAACAATTGGAGTTCATACAGGAGATGATGTCGTAGGCGTGACATGGTTTGAAGAATAGGAAGTGTCAATGTGAAACAAATCGCAGAAAATGTAGAAAAGTTTGTTAAATCCCGTCTTGAAACAGAGGGAACGGGGCACGATTGGCTGCATATTGACAGAGTCCGCAGAACGGCTCTAAACCTTGCAAAAAAATACTCGTGTGATTTAACGATTATCGAACTATCGGCTTTATTGCATGATTTAATCGACGACAAACTGAGTGATGACATCCGGATGAAAACGGATGAGGTTGCAAATCTCTTGAGAGAAGAAGGACTCGATCCTGATTCGATTCAGGAAGTTCTGACCATTATTTCAACCATTTCCTTTAAAGGCGGAAAAGGGAGAGCGGTTTCTTCAATAGAAGCACAGATTGTCCAGGATGCAGACAGGCTGGATGCGATGGGCGCAATTGGCATAGCCAGAGTCTTCTCTTACGGAGGATCAAAAGGAAACCTTATTTATGATCCTGCCATTCCAACACGTGAGAGCATGACCTACGAAGAATACCGAACAATTAAATCAACATCGATCAATCATTTCTATGAAAAACTGCTGAAGCTCAAGGATTTAATGAATACGGAAGAAGGCAAAATGCTCGCACAGCAGCGTCACCAATTCATGGTCGGCTACTTGTCTCAATTTTTCCTTGAATGGGAAGGACCGAACAGAGGACTATAAGCCGGTTTCTCTAAATGGCACGACCGCTTTCAGCTATGTTAGAATGAGTGCAGAGATTAAACAAGGAGTGACATGGCTTTGAATATCAAATCGATTGAACCGACTCCAAGTCCAAATACGATGAAAGTTATATTAGACGAAGAGCTTCCAGGCGGAAAAAGCAATAATTATAAAAAAGAAACGGCAGAAGGGGCGCCGAAGGTTATTCAGGAAATCCTGAAAGTTGAAGGCGTAAAAGGCGTTTATCATGTGGCTGATTTCCTTGCTGTAGAACGCAATGCGAAATTTGACTGGAAGGAAATTCTTCCTAAAGTCCGTGCTGCCTTCGGAGAAAGTGTTGAAGAAGGAGCAGAAAACAAACCTCAGATCAACGAACATTTTGGAGAAGTGAATGTGCACGTTCAAATATTCAGCGGAATCCCGATGCAGGTGAAGCTTTCGGACGGGGAGACTGAAAAAAGATTTGGACTCCCGGAACGCTTCCAAAAAGCCGTCCTGCAGGCACAGCAAAATGCAGATAACGTCGTTCTGGAAAGAAAGTGGAAGGAACAAGGCGTCAGATACGGAGATTTTGATGAAATCGGCAAGGATGTTGTTGAAGAGCTTCAGGCAGCGTACAGCGATGAACGGTTAACAAAAATGACAGAAGCACTGCTGCAAAAAGATAAATCAGAACCGGTTCCTGCCCGCAAATCGTATGAAGTTACCTCGGAAATGCTTAATGAACCCGATTGGACTGTCCGTTATGCGCATCTTGAGCAGATGAACCCGAAAGAAAGTGATTTACCCGTTTTAGACAAAGCGCTGAATGACGAGAAAGCGTCCATACGCAGACTTGCTGCTGTCTATTTAGGAATGATTGAAGAACCTGCTGTTCTTCCTTATCTTTACAAAGCATTGAAAGATAAATCTGTAACGGTCCGCAGAACAGCGGGAGATTGTCTCTCAGACATTGGTGACCCAAGTGCCATGCAGGAAATGATGCTTGCCTTAAACGATAAAAATAAGCTAGTCAGATGGAGAGCGGCCATGTTTTTATATGAGGTGGGCGATGAAAGTGCTCTGAAAGCATTAAAACAAGCTGAAAATGACCCTGAGTTTGAAGTAAGCCTTCAAATCAAAATGGCAATTGAGCGAATTGAAGGCGGAGAAGAAGCAAAAGGCTCGGTCTGGAAGCAAATGACTGAAAGCAGAAAGTAATGAGTAAAGACTAAATCATCTTAATGTGATTTAGTCTTTTTGCGAGCGATAAATCAGGCCGCTGATATTTCTGGGAAGATGAATACTTGGGGTCTTTCCTGTATGAAGCACTTAAACAGCTCAAAACGAAGAATAGGGTTAGCATGTGTGTTTGTATGAAGCCTAATAAATGCTGAGTTTGAGAAATAGGGGAATCGAAGGGTCAGTATGAGTCCCCAAAGCAGCTCAAAATGAGAAAAAGGGTAATTATAGGATCTGTATGAGTGCTCATACAAGTTTAAATCGAGAAGTTGGATAATCATAGGATCTGTATGAGTACTCAAACCAGATGAAATCGAAGAGAAGGGTAATCAAAGGGTCTGTATGAGTGCTCAATTCAGTTGAAATCGAAGAGAAGGGTAATCATAGGATCTGATTGAGTACTCAAACCAGTTGAAATTGAAGAGATGAGTAATCAAAGGATCTGAATGAGTACTCGAACCAGTTGAAATTGAAGAGAAGGGTAATCAAAGGATCTGAATGAGCACTCAAACCAGTGAAATCGAAGTGATGGGTAATCAAAGGGGCTGTATGAGTGCTCAAATCTGTTGAGATCGAAGAGAAGGGTAATCATAGGGTCTATGAGTACTCAAACCAGTTGAAATCGAAGAGAAGGGTAATCAAAGGATCTGAATGAGTACTCAAACCAGTTGAGATCGAAGAGAAGGGTAATCAAAGGATCTGAATGAGTACTCAAACCAGTTGAAATTGAAGAGAAGGGTAATCAAAGGATCTGAATGAGTACTCAAACCAGTTGAAATTGAAGAGAAGGGTAATCAAAGGATCTGAATGAGTACTCAAACCAGTTGAGATCGAAGAGAAGGGTAATCATAGGATCTGTATGAGTACTCAAATCAGTTGAAATCGAGGAGTTGGATAATCAAAGGGTCTGTATGAGTGCTCAAGCCAGCTCTAATCGGGAAAAAGGGGAATCAAAGGACCTAAATAAGACCCCAAAACATGTCAAATTGATAATTAGCGTAATCAACGAACCTTTTTATTATGCAAAAAAGGATGGGTGAACGAATGACACATTCCCCAAAGGATGCATTTGATAAATTAGCCCGTATTTATGAACAGCAAGTAGAACAAGACAGTCCGTACAATACGGATTACGAACGCCCTGCGATGCTGAGCATGCTTCCAGATAAGCTGGAAGGCCTGGCTATACTCGATGCAGGCTGTTCAGCAGGCTGGTATACAAAGACGTTGCTTGAAAAAGGCGCGGCCGTAACAGCAATAGACATCAGTCCTGAAATGGTGAAGGCAGCAGCACGAAGAACGGGAGGTGCAGCCCGTATTATTTGCCATGATTTAAACCAGCCGCTTCCTTTTGAAGCTCATTCTTTTGATATGATTGTCAGTTCACTCACTCTGCATTATTGTAAAGACTGGTTTCCTATTTTTAAAGAGTTCAGCAGAGTCCTGAAACCAAAAGGGCTGCTGCTCTTTTCCACGCATCATCCATTTATGGATTTTAAACTATTTAATTGTGAAAACTACTTTGAAGAAGTGCTGCTTCATGATACTTGGAAGAAAGCGGGTACATCTTTTGAGGTCAGCTTTTACAGAAAACCGCTGGAGAAAATTGTAACCGAAACAAGCCGTTTTTTTGTCATAGATGAACTTTCTGAACCAAGAGGCACAGAAAGCTTTAAGGAAAATTACCCAGAGAACTATGAGTATATCATGACGAATCCTCATTTTCTTATCATAAAAGCAACATCAAGAAAGTTTGCAGATTAGGAACGGAAGAGGAGATAAACAATGATTATATTAAAAAGCGAAAGAGAAATTAACCAAATGCATGAGGCAGGCAAACTTCTGGCTTCATGTCATAAAGAAGTGGCTAAGTTAATTAAGCCGGGTGTCACGACACTTGAAATTGACGCTTTCGTAGATGACTATTTGAAAAAACATGGAGCAACAGCAGAGCAGAAAGGCTATAAAGGGTATGAATATGCAACTTGTGCTTCTGTGAATGATGAAATCTGTCATGGATTTCCCAGTAAAAAACCATTGAAAAACGGTGATATTGTCACAATCGATTTTGTCGTGAATTTAAATGGAGCATTGGCTGATTCTGCCTGGACACATTCTGCAGGCACTATATCAGAAGAGGCGCAAAAGTTAATGGATGTTACAAAAACAGCCATGTATAAGGGGATTGAGCAGGCTGTCATCGGCAGCCGTCTCGGTGACATCGGTCATGCGATACAGTCTTACGCAGAAGGAGAATCTTTTTCTGTCGTACGAGATTTTACAGGTCATGGCATCGGGAAAACGATGCATGAGGAGCCGACTGTGCTTCATTACGGCAAACCAGGCAAGGGGCTAAGGCTGAGAGAAGGGATGGTCATTACAATAGAGCCAATGTTAAACGCAGGCACATGGTATTCTAAAATGGATGATAACGGCTGGACGGCACGAACAGTTGATGGAAAATTGTCTGCTCAGTATGAACACACTGTTGCGATTACCAAAAACGGCCCGTTGATTTTAACAGAACAATAAGATCTTGGAAAGAAGCGTACCTCTGTTAACCATAAACAGAGGTCGCTTTTTTTTCTATCAAGGAGGATTGATTAAAGAGCAGAATGACAAATTTAGCTTTTTTAACATATTATTTTTGAAAATTATGCGAATATTGTTGAAATACTAAAGAATTCGGACTATAGTATATAACAATACAAATTTAACGGGGTGAAGAAAGTGAGCAAAAAAGATCTTAGAATCAAAAGTAAAGTAATCAGCGATGATATGAAACGAATGCCAAACCGCGCCATGCTTCGTGCGGTAGGACTTCAGGATGAGGACTTTAAAAAGCCGATGATCGGCATTGCCTCTACGTGGAGCGAAGTCACTCCTTGTAATATTCATATTGATAAGCTTGCAAAGCTGTCTAAAAAAGGCGCAAGTTCAGCTGGCGGTGCTGCACTTATTTTCGGCACCATTACGGTTTCTGACGGTATATCAATGGGAACAGAGGGCATGCGCTACTCACTTCCAAGTCGTGAAGTCATTGCAGACTCGATTGAAACAGTTGTCGGAGCTGAGAATTTAGATGCGTTTGTTGCAATCGGGGGCTGTGATAAAAACATGCCGGGCTGTATGATCGCAATTGCGCGTGCAGAAGTGCCGGCTGTTTTCGTATACGGAGGAACAATTAAACCTGGAAGATTAAACGACAAAGACATTGATATCGTTTCTGCATTTGAAGGGGTAGGAAAATTTAATAATGGTGATATTGACAGCGACGGATTGCATCAGATTGAATGCCATGCCTGTCCTGGTGCGGGTTCCTGCGGAGGAATGTATACAGCAAATACGATGGCATCAGCTATTGAAGCAATGGGAATGAGCTTGCCTGGAAGCTCATCAAATCCTGCTGAATCAGAATTTAAAGAAAATGATTGCTATGAAGCAGGCCAAGCTGTTTATCGCATGCTTGAACAAGACATTTATCCAAAAGATATTATGACCAAAAAAGCATTTGAAAATGCCATCACAGTTGTTATGGCTCTCGGAGGATCTACAAATGCCATTCTCCATCTAATGGCGATTGCCCATTCGATTGATGTAGATCTATCTCTTGAGGATTTTGAGCGCATCCAAAGAACCGTTCCTCACATCGCCGATCTAAAACCGAGCGGAAAATACGTGATGCAGGATCTGCACGAAGCGGGCGGTGTCCCTGCTGTTATGAAGCTTTTGCTTGAGCATGGCTTGATTCATGGAGATTGTTTAACGGTAACAGGAAAAACAATTGCAGAAAATCTTAGTGAGCAGGAAGGCCTGAGAGAGGGTCAAAAAGTCATTTATCCACTTGAGCAGGCATTGAGAAAGGATGGTCCGCTTGTTATTTTAAAAGGGAATTTATCTCCAAGCGGAGCAGTTGCCAAGGTTTCTGGCCTAAAAGTTACAAAGATGACAGGTCCTGCAAAAGTATTTGATACAGAAGAGGAAGCAACAGAAGCCGTTTTAACAAATGAAGTAGTTGCAGGCGACGTTCTGATTATTCGCTACGAAGGTCCAAAGGGCGGTCCTGGAATGCCTGAGATGCTGTCTCTTTCCTCTATCATTGTAGGGAAGGGTTTAGGAGAGAGTGTTGCTCTTCTGACAGATGGCCGCTTCTCTGGAGGCACTCATGGCCTTGTAGTAGGCCACATTACTCCGGAAGCTCAAGTAGGCGGACCGATCGCTCTTGTAAAGTCAGGCGACTTAATTACCGTCGATAGTGATAACCGTGAGCTTCATCTCCATGTTTCTGATGAAGAATTAGCAGAAAGAAGACTTACTTGGTCTGCTCCGCCGCTTAGAAAGCGCGGAGTGTTAGGAAAATATGCAAGAACTGTTTCATGTGCTTCGCAGGGTGCAGTTACAGATGCATTTGAAGATGTTAAGGAACCGCAGAAAACACACTGAGGCTCGTTTGTTGAATTGTCATTCCTCCTGTAGTATTCTTTTACTACATGCGAAGGTTTAGGAGGAATGACTATGTCAATGGCATATGAAGAATACATGCGTCAAATGGTGAAGCCAATGCGCGCAGAGCTTACGAACGCAGGATTTAACGAATTAACAACGGAAGAAGAAGTAAAAGAATTTATGGAACGAGCTGAAGGAACAACATTGGTTGTTGTGAATTCTGTCTGCGGATGTGCAGCAGGACTTGCAAGACCTGCTGCCACTCAGGCTGTTATGCAGGCTGAGCATGCACCAGCTAATCTTGTGACAGTTTTTGCTGGACAGGATAAAGATGCAACAGCTGTGATGAGAGAGTACTTTGAAGGCTATGAACCTTCATCTCCTTCAATGGCACTTCTTAAAGGAAAAGAAGTGGTACACTTTATTCCTCGTCACGAAATTGAAGGCAACTCAATTGAACAAATCATGGAAAATTTATTAAATGCATTTGAAGCTAATAAATAATGGAAAGGATGCCTATTAGGGCATCCTTTTTTATGAATGAAGAATGATACGGAGTGAAAGACTTTGATTGTAACAACAGCAGGCAGGACAAATCTTGGGATGATCAAACTTGCTGAAGAGATTTCTTCAGATTTAAAAGCTGAATATAAAGCCCGAAAAAAACGATCCATTGCCAAAATGAAAGAAGAATAT
The DNA here is from genome assembly GCF_030127205.1 of Metabacillus hrfriensis. NCBI lineage: Bacteria > Bacillati > Bacillota > Bacilli > Caryophanales > Bacillaceae > Metabacillus > Metabacillus hrfriensis. The sequence continues at coordinate 3,271,893 of NZ_CP126116.1, read as the reverse complement.
AAATCGGATGTACTCGTCGTTGGGCAGAACCGGCTCGAACTCCATGAGGAAGGGAACGCCGATCCTTTCTTCTTCCATCCTAACTCAGCCATGTTCCGCCTGAAACGATTGCAAAAAGGGGAGAGCGATCCTTTAATTTTTGCATCAGATTTAAAAGAAGGAGACCGTTTTTTAGATTGCACATTGGGACTTGGATCCGACAGTATAATAGCAAGCTACGCGGCAGGTGAAACAGGAATGGTCACAGCAGCTGAAGCAAATCCTTTCATTGCTTACCTTGTAGAAAAAGGTCTCAGCAAATGGGAAACAGGAATTGCCGAATTTGATAAATGTATGCGAAGAATCCAAGTTATAGGAATGAATCATGCGAAATACCTGCAATCCTTAGACACAAATTCATTTGATGTTGTCTATTTTGATCCAATGTTTGAGGAGCAAATAGATGAATCAAATGGGATCGAACAATTAAGGTTCCTGAGTGTGCATCAGGAGATTACAGAAGACATTATCAAAGAAGCTAAACGGGTGGCCAAGAAAAGAATTGTTTTAAAAAACCACTACAAAAGTTCTTCTTTTGAAAAACTTGGCTTTCATGTTTATAAACGAAAATCAGCGAAATTCCATTTTGGTGTGATAGAAATAAAAGATTCGTAAAAAATAGGATGAGGAGGTGCTCATCTAATGTCAAAACGCAAAAGTGACCCATCAAAGTCACAGCTTGGTTCTCCGGAAGTTGAAGGTCAGGGGACGACAGTAAGTGAAACTGGCCGCAAGCAATCTTCAGCAAATAAAAAGCAGAAACAGTAATCAGCAAAAAACTCATGGCGAGCGCCATGAGTTTTTTTAATCTGTTATTTCTGCGAATATAAAATATGCCAGAGTAACGAACGATGCAATAATAAATACTGATTCAAAACCCAATCTGATTCACTCCAATAGTGTGAAAGTATTTTATTTCCAACGTCTTCTTTAGTGTAAACTTTTTCATCTCTTTTTAAAACCCTTTAAGGCACTAGATTTTCTTTTTTTGCGAAAAATTTCTATAAATTTAGAATTTATCTATGATAGAATAATATTATAATAGGAAGACTGGGAGGAATAGAGAAAATGATGAACAAATGGATGCGGAAAACGCTGATCATCTTATTTACTATTGCAACCTTCGGAATGGTCGCTCCTCCAGCTGCCCTCACAGTCGAGGAACATTCCTCTGAAGATTCAACCGCTAAATTAACCAACTCAGACAAATACTTTTTCACTGATGAAACCGCTTACTGGCAACAGCCTAAAGAGTCCTGCATCTCAACTTTTGTTGAAGCAGCCGAGGTTCAGTCCTTTCAAAAATTCGGAGACAGAATCGGAACCGTCATTGAGGATGAATTCAGGCAGATCATTCTTCCGAAAATAGAAGAAGCCATAAAACAATATGTTGAAGAGTACTCTGATGAAGATATTCGGGATTTGGCCATTTCAAAAAAACCTGCAGACGGCAAAGGCGAGAAAATCTTTCACCTGTATAACAAACAGACAGGACAGGATGTGCTTAGATTTCATGTCCGCCGCGATCATCCGCCAAAGCAGGGGTATTGGTTTAATTTTCATTATCATACGCACCACGATTCTTTTCAAAAGCATCACGAACTTGGCAGCATCTACTGGAATCAGAACATGCCGCCAAATTGGATGACACATTAAAGGGGTGCAATGTCCATTGAGCAAATACACAATCGATGAAATGGTAAAAACGACGAAAGAAATGCTGAATGATAGGGGTGTTACATTAGAGGATATCGCTGATATTGTGATGACCCTGCAGCGAAAATACATCCCGAATATTACACTTGAAGATTGTGTTGAAAATGTAGAGAAGGTCCTTAATAAACGTGAAATTGTGCATGCCGTTTTAACCGGTCTTGCCCTTGATCAGCTAGCTGAGCAAAAATTGCTTCCGCAGCCGCTGCAGCATCTGGTTGAAACAGATGAACCTCTTTATGGCATTGACGAAATCATTCCGCTTTCCATCGTAAATGTATATGGCTCGATTGGATTGACCAATTTTGGTTATTTGGATAAAGAAAAATTTGGAATCATTAAGGCTCTGGATGAACACAGCGGAAATCGCGTGAATACATTTCTTGATGATCTGGTTGCAGCACTTGCCGCTGCTGCAGCAAGCAGAATGGCACACCGGGCCCGGGATATTGCAGATGGCAGACAGACTCAGGCAACAGTATAAAGATTCAAAGCGCATGAAATCATTTCATGCGTTTTTTTTGCTTTCATATGAAACTTTTCCTCCGCCCAAACGTATAGGCATATGGAGGATATTGAATAAAGATGTATATTTTATGACGAAACATCAAAATACTTAACAAGCAATCTTTTATTCAGTATAATGAAAAAGTTAACGTAATGTTTAGGAGGAAATGGTAGATGTCAATTTTGCAAGGAATGCTTGACACGTACGCACAATTTTTCAATTGGGAAATGTGGGGAGAAGTTCTTACTGATCCAGTTGCATGGGGACTTATCGGTACATTAGTTATTCTCGAAGGGTTATTATCAGCAGATAATGCTCTTGTACTGGCTGTAATGGTAAGACATTTACCTGAAAAGCAGCGAAAAAAAGCTTTATTCTATGGTTTGCTCGGAGCATACATCTTCCGTTTCATTGCGATAGGTGTCGGTGTATTCTTAATTAAACTATGGTGGGTTAAGATTTTAGGTGCAGCATATCTCGCTTGGCTTGCTGTGAAATACTTCATTGATAAATCAAAAGAAAATGCTGAAGGTGATGAAGAACACGGCGGCATTAATAAAAGTGGTCTTCTTATCCGTCTTTTCGGTACATTCTGGGGAACGGTTGTTGCAGTTGAATTAATGGATATTGCATTCTCTGTAGACAGCGTACTTGCAGCGTTCGGCGTCAGTGAGCAGGTATGGGTCCTTCTTCTCGGAGGAGTTCTAGGGGTTCTTATGATGCGCGGAGTTGCAGGAGTCTTCCTTAAATTGATCGACAGAGTTCCTGAACTTGAAACAACTGCATATATTCTTATTGCTTTAATCGCTATCAAAATGGGATTAAGCGTTGCAGGTGTTCATATTGAGCACTCCGTATTCTTCATCATCATCCTAGTGATGTTCGTAGGTACATTTGCTCTTAACTATTACCGCAAAAAATCAAGTCAAAGCAATAGCACTGGCGTTTGATCCGTCATTAAAAAAGCCGCATTTGCGGCTTTTTTTATTTGCCCTCGTATTTCTAAAGGATTCCTTTGAAATATAAATAAAAAATGGATATCAGTCCGATTGATGTGAGTCCGTCGAGAACCATGTAGCTTTTAAGCGTCATAACTTCAATCACTTCTTGTGTCAGCTGCTGCCGCTGTTGATAAGGAATATTCCTGTTTAATAGCATCCTCATGTTTTTCACCCAATTTCCATGATAATTTCCATCATATGGTGAAGTTTGCAAAAAAGTTACAGAGTCCAATATCTGTTCGGCACAAAATTAATATGTTACTATTTTCATATATATATTGTTCGAAACAATCAGAAAATCCTTCAAGGAGTTACACATATATTATGAAAATAAAACTGCTTGTTCTCTTCATCTCGCTTATATCGATGTTTTCTATCTATCAATTTGTTTTTGCAGATGCTTCGTCAGGCAGTCTTCTTGAAAATCATTCGCTTTCTTCTAAAGTCTCGCTGACTTCCGGCTCTTCGCTATACAAAATGGTTTATTTACCTGAAAATTCCTTTTCGGAAAAGGATGCAGAAGTTATGCTGGGCAATTTAAATCATGTCCATCCTATGATTTTGACAAAAGCTCTGCAGCAAAACGTGACTATTAAATTGTTTACAGGGAAGCTGACTGATGAAGAGGGACTTGAGCACTTATCAGGACGGACTCCCCGGGGCTATTCAGCGAAATCAGATTGGGACAGTGTGCCGGGTATGACGGAAAACAACAGAGTCTTTGTCAAGATTGGCCACAGTCAATATGGCCTGGGACATGGTTCAGTTTCGCTTGAGCTTCATGAGTTTGCACATGCCGCTGATCGGAATGTTTTTTCAAACATAAGAAGCAATCCTTTTTATTTGAATATATGGAAGAAGGAGGCCAGCTTGCTCTTTTCAGGAAAAACATACTTTCAGCGTTTTCCAGAAGAATATTTTGCTGAGATTTTTGCTATGTATTATTTGAATGAAAAAACAAAAGATGAGCTGCGTCAAAAGGCTCCGCTGTCTTATAGATTTATTTCAAAACTTCACAAAACGGTAGAAAACTAGAGTAACTTCCTATACAATTATCTCTAGTATCTAAACGAAGGAAGTGTCTTTAAATGAAGCAATATTTGGACTTATGCAAACACGTGCTGCAATCTGGAACCGTAAAAGAAGACCGGACAGGAACTGGAACAATCAGCACATTCGGATATCAAATGAGATTTGATTTAAAAGAAGGATTTCCTCTTTTGACTACGAAAAAGCTTCACTTGAAGTCAATCATACATGAACTAATCTGGTTTTTGCGGGGAGATACGAACGTAAAATACCTGCAGGAAAATGGAGTGCGCATCTGGAATGAATGGGCGGATGAAAATGGCGAGCTTGGTCCTGTATACGGACATCAATGGCGCTCATGGGCAGGGGCGGACGGTCAGACGGTTGATCAGATCTCAAAGCTGATAGACCAAATTAAAAACAATCCTGATTCACGCAGGCTCATTGTGAGTGCATGGAATCCTGCAGATGTCGATGAAATGGCACTGCCTCCGTGTCATTGTTTTTTTCAATTTTACGTAGCTGACGGCAAGCTGTCCTGCCAGCTTTACCAGCGTTCTGCAGACGTTTTTCTTGGTGTGCCATTTAACATTGCATCCTATGCATTATTAACGATGATGGTGGCTCATGTGACAGATTTAGAACCGGGTGAGTTTGTTCATACGTTTGGAGATGTGCATATTTATAAAAATCATCTTGAACAGGTAGATCTTCAGTTAACCCGTGATGCACGGGCGCTTCCAAAAATGAGACTGAATCCTGATGTAAAGTCAATTTTTGATTTTACATATGAAGATTTTACATTAGAAGGCTATGATCCGCATCCTCATATTAAGGGAGCAGTCAGCGTATGATTTCAATGATTGTGGCGATGGATGAAAATCAGTTAATAGGGCGCAACAATGATCTTCCTTGGCGAATCCCGGCAGATTTGGCTTATTTTAAAAAGGTTACGATGGGACATCCCATCCTGATGGGAAGAAAAACGTTTGATTCGATTGGAAAACCTCTGCCTGGCAGAGAGAATATCGTTCTTACTAGAAATGAGCAGTATTCACATGAAGGAATTAAAGTTATTCATTCATTGGATGAAGTGCTCGTAAATGAAGCTTATGCAGATCAAAATCTATTTATCATCGGCGGAGCTGAAATTTTTAAAGAGTGTCTTTATTCAGCAGACAGACTGTATGTGACAAAAATTTATGAAACGTTTGAGGGAGATACTTATTTTCCTGAGTTTAAAGAAGATCTTTACAAAATCATTCATAGGGAAAAAGGTCCAAAAGATGAAAAAAACCCGTATGATTATGAATTTATCGTTTTTGAAAAATAGAAGATTCAATCAAAAGCCTCTCGCCTAATGAGGGGCTTTTCTTATGAACAATGGATGAAGAAACAAGACATGGTTAAAAAAATCAGCTGAAGAATTAAAGGATATAATCGCAAAAACTCTCAAAGGCAAAGCCATCTGAGAGTTTTTTTATTACCTATATAAATGGTACATCCGGTACATAGAACAGGACACAGAAAAACATAGCTGCACTGCCGGCTAAAACAAAGCCGTGCCAGATTGCGTGGTGATATGGTATTTTTCGCCATACATAGAAAATCGCTCCGATCGTATACAGCAGTCCTCCAGTAAGGAGCAGCGCAAATCCTTCAGGACTCAAAAATGCATATAGAGGTTTTATGGCGATAATAATCAGCCATCCCATCAGGATATAGGCAAGTGTTGATAAAATAACAAACTTCTTAACAAAGAAAATTTTCAGCACGATTCCTGCAATTGCAAGTCCCCAAACAATACCAAGCAGGGTAAAGCCCAGTGTTCCCCGGAGAGGAACAAGCAGAAACGGTGTATATGTGCCTGCAATCAGCAAATAGATGGCGGAATGATCCAAAACTTCAAAAACATCCTTTGCCTTGCGGTGAGGAATTGCGTGCAGCAAGGTTGAAAAAAGATATAAAAGGATCATAGTTGCGCCAAAGATTGAAAAGCTGACAATATGCCAGGCGTCACCGTATTTTGAAGCAAAGATGATTAGATAGACCAATGCGGGTATACTTAGCAGGACACCAATCCCATGTGTTATGGCGTTTGCAATTTCTTCTTTAATCGAGTACTCCATTTTGCGCTGCCTCCTTGTTTATCGTTTGAAGATTTTCCGTTAAGGACTGAAGAAAATCCAGGCCTTCAAGGGTAATTTTCGTTCCTGCACGTCCCCGTCCTTTTGTCACATAATCATTTTTCTCGAGAAAATCGAGTCGATGCCTTACCTGCTGAGGAGTTAGAGGATGACGCGAATTCTTGCTGCTGTCCGAGATTATTCTCCGGCTTGCAGGTTCCCCTTCCTCATTGCTTGAACGGATGGATTCCAGAATAAAAAGATATTCTTGTTTGTCCATGAGAGTAAGCGGCTTATCCTTTTGATTTTTTGGTTCTTTTTTCTGTTTGGCAGACTCCTGCGACATGAATGGTTCTTTAGGAAGATCGTGCAGCTGAATGGAACGGCCGTCACAGACTGTCAGTAAATAATCCATTGTGTTCTTCAGTTCAAGCACATTTCCAGGCCATTGATATTTCGTAAGAATGTCCAAAACCGTTTTATCCATGCGGACGTCCTGGCCCCGCTGCTTTATAAATGAAGCGGACAGGATAGGAATATCGCTGCTCCGCTCGTTTAAAGACGGCAATGTCAGCTTTAATACGTTTAAATAATAGTAGAAGTCTTCGCGCAGGCTTCCTTCATCAATTAATGCTTTTAAATGAACAGTTGATGAGGCTATAATTCGTACATCCACCAAACCAGGCTTTGAAGATCCAATTCTCTGCACTTGTTTCTCCTGCAGAACACGAAGCAATTGCGCCTGAAGTTTCATACTCAGGCCTGAAATTTCTTTAAGAAAAACAGTTCCGCCATCAGCCTTTTCAAAAAGCCCCTGTTTATTATCTTGTACATTGCCGAAAAGTTCATATTCCAGGACATCTTCTGAATATGTACTGCAGTTTATTGCGGCAAACGGCTTTTGTGCCCGCCCTGACTCATTATGGATGGCATTTGCAAACATTTGCTTGCCGGTTCCGGTTGAACCTTCAATAATGATGGGCAAATCTGCTTTTGCGAGCTTTTTTGCTATATATTTTTTTTCAATGAAAAGAGGATGGTCTCCAATAATATCATCAAAATAATAAGCGGATGCATGTTTTTCGATGATTTTCAGCTCCTTATTTGATTAATTGGGTTTATTATAACACCCAAACACAACTAATTGGAACCAATAAAATTATTTTTTTAGGAAATTTTAAGATCAAAGGACAGGCTGAGCTCAAAGAACATGCTTTACCCGGGGATGAAATGGTGATAGAGGAAAGTCGCTTCCCGAGTTAAAAAGGGACTGTGTCATCGAGCATTAATCCCTTTTTAACTGTTCCTCTGACCAGTTTTCACTGATCCATTATGATATTTCGTGTTCCGAGTTGAAAACCTTACCGCTCGTAATGATCAAAAAACGGCCATTGTCTTCATCTGCTGCAATCAGCAGCTTTAAGTTCAAATTCCAAGAAAAGAACCTCCGATGTTAAGAAATTATGAGAATTTTTTAATAATAACTTTTAATTATGAATATTCATGATATAATGTTCCAATTAAATCATTGATGCAGAAAGGATTTTACCTATGAAACAAATGATGAATCTTGAACCCGCGCTACATGTGGCAGACATCTTAAAGGCGCACCATTTGTTAAAAGATGTTGTCATTCATACACCTCTTCAAAAAGATGAACGCCTTTCTGAAAAATATGATTGCAGCGTCTATTTGAAACGAGAAGATCTTCAGATAGTCCGTTCTTTCAAATTAAGAGGCGCCTATAACAAAATTAAACAGCTGACAAAAGAAGAAACCGTTAATGGTATTGTTTGTGCCAGCGCCGGGAATCATGCGCAAGGAGTAGCCTATTCCTGCAAGCAATTGAATATTCATGGCAAAATCTTTATGCCGTCTACAACCCCTAGACAAAAAGTATCCCAGGTAGAGCTTTTCGGGCGAGGGCATGTTGAGATTATTCTTACGGGCGACACGTTTGATGATTCATATAAAAAGGCAAGAGAATGCAGCGAGTCAGAGAATAGGGCCTTTATTCATCCATTTGATGATTTAGATGTCATCGCCGGACAGGGAACGATTGCCATTGAGATTCTTAATGACTGTGATGCAGAGCTTGATTATGTATTTGCAAGTATTGGAGGCGGAGGACTGATATCTGGAATCGGGAGTTATTTTAAACAAGTTTCCCCGGGCACGAAGGTCATAGGCGTTGAACCTGAGGGGGCACCTTCTTTTGCGGAATCGATTACAGCCGGAAAAGTAGTGGAGCTTGCCAATATTGATAAATTTGTGGACGGAGCAGCAGTGAAACGGATTGGAGATCACAATTTCTCGATTTGCAGACAGACTGTGGATGATCATATCCTTGTGCCGGAGGGAAAAGTTTGCACCACGATTTTAAGCCTGTACAATGAGAATGCAATTGTTGCGGAGCCTGCAGGTGCTCTTCCAATCGCTGCCCTTGATTTTTACAGAGACGAAATCAAGGGGAAAAACATTGTCTGTATTGTGAGCGGAGGTAATAATGACATTGGCCGCATGCAGGAAATGAAAGAGCGCTCGCTTATGTATGAAGGGCTGCAGCACTATTTTATTGTGAATTTTCCTCAGCGCGCCGGCGCACTTAGAGAATTTCTAGATGAAGTGCTCGGTCCAAACGATGACATTTCCAGATTTGAATATACGAAAAAGAACAATCGCGACAGCGGACCTGCATTTGTTGGGATTGAGCTGAAAAACAAAGAGGACTACACGGGTTTGCTGAATAGAATGCAGCGAAAAGGTTTTCCATTTACTGAAGTGAAAAAAGACAGCAGTTTATTTCATCTTTTCATCTGATTTTTTGGATGAAAATTTTAGCCTTTACTGACACAATTAGACAGACTTCTGCTTTTAGTTGGGTTATAATATAAGAAACGGGTGAAAAAGAGGATTGATAACTTGTTATTCAAGAGCCTAGAGTTCAAGCTGTTAAATGGACATAAGGTAAAAATCACAGATATTCCAGTATTGGAGGAAGATAATCAATACCGATTTCTCGTTCAAATCCGACTGCAGACGTTTTTATCAAAAATCACAGCACATAAGCATCCAAACGATATTTATTCGTTCAGGGATTACTTAAAAAAAACAATAAAGTGGCCAGATTATGAAGCCATTTATCAACCTGACATTTTAAAACATAACGCATAGCACGCCTTAAGACCGCATAGACAAATTGCGGTCTTTTCTTTTGTTAAAATGAGAATAAAATATCCATTTTATTTAAAAGCTAGGAAAGAGTTTTATATAAGAATTGAAAGCAAATAAGATTGAAACATCTTTAATTGAGGGTATAATACAAGATAGTTAGATTAATAGGGAAGTGATACTATTGACAAAGGTTAAAATTGTGACTGATTCCACAGGAGATCTAAGTCATGAAATGATTGAAAAATACGATATTAATGTCATTCCGCTGACGATCGTGATTGACGATGAGTCTTATCTTGACCGTGTGGACATAGAGCCGGAAGAATTTATAAAAAAGATGAAAGAAGCGGTCGAGCTTCCAAAAAGCTCTCAGCCGCCTGCTGGAAAGTTTGCACAAGTTTACGATGAACTTGGTGCAGACGGCAGCAGTATCATTTCTATACATATGACCGGGGGCATGAGCGGCACCGTTCGTTCAGCTGAAAGTGCAGCAGGTATGACAGATGCAGATGTTACAGTAATCGACTCCATGTTTATTTCAAGGGCACTGGCCTTTCAAGTGATTGAAGCTGCAAAAATGGCCCAGGCAGGTGCCTCCAAACAGGAAATTCTCGAACGGATTGAACACATTCGCAAAAACAGCCAGCTTTTCGTAACAGTAGATACACTTGAAAATTTGGTGAAAGGCGGCAGAATTGGCCGAGGCAAAGCTATGATTGGTTCACTTCTTAATATCAAGCCGATTGCGTCGCTTGCAGATGGCGTTTATACTCCTGTTACAAAAGTGCGGAGCCACTCACAAATTGTGAAATTTCTGGCCAAACAGTTCGCGGAAGATGTGAAAAACAAAACAGTAAAAGCTGTTGGCATCGCGCATGCAGATTCATTAGCCCTTGCAACAAACTTAAAAAATACTCTCCTCGAAATGAATGCAGACTATCCAATTGATATATGCTACACAACACCTGTTATTTCAACACATACTGGTCCAGGTGCCATAGGATTTATGTATTTTGCTGAATAGAGATAATGACGCATGGGGAAATCCATGCGTTTTTTTATGAGTTCTTTCTAGTTCACTTTATAAAGGGAATTAATTTTGTATAATCCGAAAGTAATGGAATTAATTATTAAAATCATCGGAGCACAATAGATCCTGATAATTTAACCAGTATAAAGGCGATATATGCAAGATTATGTGCATGTTTTCAGAAAATTGAAACCTTCCATCCTGACAAACGTATATATATAGGAAGTATCCTATGAAGCAGGTGATCAAAAATGCTTTGGATCATTCTATTAACACCTCTGCTCCTTATATCTGCCCTCGCCATCTATTCTGACAAAGTATCCGGAATGAGTCTTCCTGAACACTCAAAACAGGATGAGCATTCAGGTTTTCTATCAGGAAATGCAATGAACAGCAATGGAGGAGACGGAAACTCATTCTAGATTTAAAAAACGGATGTTCCACTTTGGGAAATCCGTTTTTTTCTGCTCAAACTTCAGGCTTCTCAGTATCTGTCACCAATTATGCAATCATACCCGAGAAGATGATAGCGGATTTAGATCAATATTATCAGCGGAAAAATGACGAAGTAGGAATGCTGCTAAAACCGATGATTGATTTTATACCAATTTTTATAAAAAAAACACCCCGAAAATAGCGGGAGGACCTCTGCACGACCTGCTGACCCTATGGGGTGCAGTGAATGAAAAGCAAATAACTCTTGTAGAAAAGCCTGTTAAAATTATTCTTGAATCTGAATATGCGAGAGGACAGAGTATAGCAGACTTCAGACCTTATAAAACCCTTGCTGATTACCCCGTCCACAGAATTGCGGTTAAATTTAACTATGATGCTTTTATTGCTGATTTTGAGAGCATCATGAAGGGAAGGTAATTGTGTCAATCATTTGAACTGTGTAACCACTTTCAAGCATATGCTTCCCAATCTCTCAATGTTTTGATAAACTTTTCATATTGGATTATATAGGAAAGGTGACACCCTGCAATGAAAAAACACTATATACTATTATTTTTACTTGCTATTACTCTCTTATCAGGATGCGGTTCCAGCGGAATAAAAGGGGCTCTTAATTATGAAATTGATGATTTTTCCTACATAAATCAGGATGGAAAGAAAGTTGGTTTAAGCGATCTAAAAGGGGAAGTATGGGTAGCTAATTTTATTTTTACAAGCTGTGATACGGTTTGTCCGCCAATGACGGCGCATATGACCGAACTGCAGAAGCAGATGAAAGAAGCTGGATTAGATGTGCGTCTTGTCTCATTCAGTGTTGACCCTGAAGTTGACACACCCGAGAAATTAAAGGAATTTGCAGGCAGATATCCTCTTTCCCTTGAAAATTGGGATTTCTTGACCGGATATTCTCAAAAGGAAATCGACAACTTTGCTAAAAACAGCTTTAAAACGATTGTTCAAAAGCCTGAAGGGCAGGATCAAGTCATTCACGGAACATTGTTTTATTTAATTGATCAGAACGGCAAGGTCATGAAAGACTATGACGGTGTGGAAAATGTAGCATATGATGAAATTATTGATGATGTAAAAAAGATACAATAGTGAAAAAATCCGCAAATTGCGGATTTTTTTTAGTACAGATAATGTTTCAAAATAAATCTGATCTTCACCTATTGGATTTACGAAGAATACAATACACCTAAATTGGCGATCAAATCAAAGAGGTGAAGGGAAAGATATGGTTTCATATATAGATTATACTTCTCCATCCGTTCAATACACGTTTGACGTAAATAAAAGCACCTTATTTAAAAAGGACAGCAGAAATTATATAAACGTCTTAGGGATAAAACAGCTAAATAGTCTGGAAAATGTATCTCTGCTTGATATATTTCTTAGTGCTCAAAATGTTGTGGAGCCGCATTATCATCAAAATGCAGCCGAGCTGGTCTATTGTATTTCAGGAGCTGCTGTTGTTTCTATCCTAAACCCATATACAAAACAAATTCTCAATTACCCGATTACTCCAGGGCAAGTGGCTAATGTTCCCCAGGGCTGGTGGCATTACGAAATAGCAACAGCTGACCATACTCACCTTTTGGCTATTTTTGATGGTTCAAGCCCTGAGGTGATTTTAGGGTCTGACATCTTAAAATTCACACCTTCAAATATTATGGCTCATACTTATTGTCTTGATGAAAATCAATGGAAAAAAGCAACTGAGCCGATTAAACCATCAACATATATTGGTCCTTATAAGAACTGCGGGCAAGAACGTGCAGGAAATACAAAACAAATCTATCATCAAAATTATCCACATCAATCTTATGGGCAATCATATGCACCTGCCGGGTACTATACTGGGTATTAATAGAACAATATGATACTTGTTCTTCAGCCAATAAGCATTCTGATTAAAAGTCATGCGGCTCAGAACATTTGAGCACTTTCAGATTATTAAACCACAGGCCGCTTTTGTTTACGAAGAGCCTCCATCAGCTCTGGAACAGCATTAATATTTTCACGGACTAAATCCTTTGGGGTAAGGGCCATCCATTGATTTAAAGATATGTCTGCAAACCGGTCGCTTTTAAATATCTCAAAGAACCACAGGGTTTCAGTGCCGGTATTCTCAATATAATGGCCATAGGCAAATGGAACATATCCAACATCACCGGCACGATAATCAAATGTCCGTGCTCTGCCATCAGCTGCAAAGACTGTCATTCGGCCAGTACCTGTAAGGTAATATTGCCATTCATCGTTATTGGGATGCCAGTGCATTTCCCTCATTGCACCAGGTTTGATTTCTACCAAAGCAGCTGCTATGGTTTTTGAAATGGGAAAGGTTGAAGAGTCAACTATACGTACAGATCCTCCTGGTGTTACGATTGGTTCTTGCTCATGCACTTTATGGATTAAACTTTCTGGGACAGTACCATAAGGATCAGGTACAATTTGGCTTTCAAGGGATCCAGGAACCTGTGCCTGAAATATATATTTTTGCTGTGTTGGAATTTGGGCAAAAGCAGTTTCAGGCACACCGAAATTCTTTCCCAGTACTTCCTTCGGTGTGTGTGCAAACCAATCAGATATCGAAAGTGTATTCAGATCAGAAAAGCTTCCATCGTCAAATACAAGGAGAAATTCACATCCTTCTTCCAACCCTTGAATGGAGTGCGGGATTCCAGGAGGAAAATACCAAAGATCTCCTTGCTCAACATCCGCTATAAAGTTTCGGCCATTTTGATCTACTGCTGTGATCCTCGCCTTGCCAAGAATCATATAAGACCACTCTGCTTGCTGATGCCAGTGCAATTCCCTAATTCCACCCGGCGTCAAACGCATATTGACTCCTGAAAGTGTAGTAGCAATCGGCAGTTCTCTAATTGTGATTTCTCTAGACCAGCCGCCATGATTTAATTGCATATGTGTGTCAGAAAAAGAGAATTTCAAGTTCGGTAAACTTCCGGCATCTGTTACAGGCGGAACCAGTAAATCAGGATTTTCAATGTCACGCATGATGTCCCGCGGACCAAGATCTGTAGCACCGGCACCATCTTCTCTAATGGGCTGGGGTATATTTTTACGAATGGATCTCTTTGAGAGCGGCGATTCCATAATACCTGCTCCTTTCATCAACAGCTTAATTTTTTAATCTGCTTTTTAATATATGCGCAAATCACTGAATGAGATGTTAAGTATCTAAGCGATAGAAAAAACGCTATTTTTCTAAGAGGGAAAATAGCGTTTTTTTATAAAACTTTTATTACATAGACGGTTCCTTCATATATTTGAGAATCAATTGAATACAGGGAAAATGATGATCGAAAAAAACAGCATTCCTGATGGTTCTTTTTAAGATTCAATACCGCTGTGAAAGTATAACCTGTCAAGATGAGGCATCAATGTTAATTGTATGGAAGCATAAATGAATAGACTCATACTCATCCGTTTTTACTGTAACTGTACGCAATTACATGATATAATCATAGGCTAAAAGAACGGTGAAAGGGGATGATTATGATACGGAATCTGTTTATTTTGCTCATGGGATTACTGATGCTTCTTTCCGGATGTAATGCTTTATCAGGGAATCCTGCTGATATGGCTGCAAAACCGGTCAATAATAAAGAGCATCTGATGAAGGAACCCATCCCCAAAAACTTTGTCCCAAGTAATTTAAATGTAGTTGCTATTGGAGATTCATTAACCGCCGGAGTAGGAGATGCCGATAATAATGGAGGCTACGTCGGGGATGTCAGCGATTTGCTGCAGCGCGAAGAAAACATTTCCTCTGTAGATGTGTCTAATTTTGGAGTCAGAGGTCATAAAACGACAGATTTGATAAAAGTTCTTGGAAATGAAAAAGTCATTGAAAAATTGAGAGATGCCGATATCATTTTGATGACAATTGGCGGAAATGATATTATGAAGGTTACACGCAATCATATAATAAACCTTAAACTTGAACCATACCGAGAGGAACAGCCTCTTTTTGAAAAACGGTTCAAAAAAATCATGAAAACGATTCGGACAGCAAACCCTGATGCAGTCATTGTTTATACAGGCTTATATAACCCTTTTAAGTATATGCTCCCTGAGCTCAGTGAAATTGACACGATTGTAGAAGAATGGAATCAGACATCAAACCGCATTATCATGGAAGATGGAAATGCCATTTTTGTCCCTATCCAAGACCTCTTTTCTAATAAATCAGTTGGAAAACTTCTATATATTGATGAGTTTCATCCGAGTGAAACAGGGTATTCATTAATAGCAGACAGGGTATACTCAAACCTCTCAGACTAGATTTAAAAAGATTGGATGATTACTGTATGAGAAAATGGAAAACAGCCTTTATTGTTTTACTCAGCTTAAACCTCGTCTTTCTGCTTTTTATCATCGTATCGCCTTTTCTGCCTGCTGAAAGGCCCAAAACGGAGACAGCAGAGCTGACAAGTTCAGATACGATACCTTTTACCGTGAGTTCTTCAAAAAAAGATCTAAATTTGCTGATTAATTATTACCTGGTTAAAGAAGCAAAAGCAAAAGAGCTGAATTACCGCGTAGAGCTTGACGAAGAAGTGAATTTATACGGAACCGTAAAAGCATTCAATAAAGACGTTGATCTTACTCTTTCATTCGATCCTCAAGTGAAAGAAGACGGCAATATGCTGCTTAAAGTGAAGCAATTATCTATAGGCCGTCTGCCTATACCTGTTCCTTACGTCATGAGCTATATTAAAAAGACCTATCCATTGCCGGATTATGTATACATTGATCCGAAAAATGAAAGCATTGATGTTCAAATTACGGAGCTTGAATTTAAAAATAACCTGCGTGCTAAAGCAGAATCATTTGATCTGAAAAATGACGATATAAAATTTAAATTGTTTGTTCCAATGGATATTCAAAATTGATTACGTTAAAAACACCATATTCTGACTTGAATATGGTGTTTATTTATTTGAAAATCATTCAAAAGTCACCGAATGATTCGCTTTAAGTGAATTTAAGGCTGTAAAAATGAATGAATGCTACCTATGGTAGAAACTTCATTTTCAGGAGCATACGCTTTCACAGATTCCTAAGTTAGATGTATAGGAATTAAGTCATATGTTCAGTGGATTAATAAGAAAAAATGAGGGTAGAAGGATCATAATGAAGCATGTATACTTATGAAAGATTTCGTCGAAATTAGGCGGTTTAGGACATGCCAGCAGAGGAGGCAACCTCAATGCAATGTCATTATTGCGGAGAAAGAGAGATTGAAAAATTCTCAAACTATTGTCCGCATTGCGGAAATAAATTATTCCTGAATGACAGGGACCGGAAACTCTATCGGTTATCCAAACGTTCTTTATACATACTTCCTGCTGCGAGC
Organism: Metabacillus hrfriensis; assembly: GCF_030127205.1. Taxonomy (NCBI): domain Bacteria; kingdom Bacillati; phylum Bacillota; class Bacilli; order Caryophanales; family Bacillaceae; genus Metabacillus; species Metabacillus hrfriensis. Next base: position 3,255,431 of record NZ_CP126116.1, on the reverse strand, counting down.
TTTGTTTTGGTTTCAAGTCTATTATTTGCTGTATACGAGCATGAAGCAGCAAAAAATGAAGAAGTAGTTAAGCTTCAAAAAAAAGCAGAGCAATCAGCTTTAGCAGGAGAATACAATAAAGCACTTCAATATGCTGAAAAGGGCATCCATTTAAGAAGTGGATATGATGTGCTAAAACAGGAAAAAGAGCTGATTATGCTCATTCAGGAATATAATCAGGATCTAGAACAAATTAAAGAACATATTCAAAAAAGCAACTATGATCAAGCCTCAACAGAGATAGATTTATTAACCAGAATTATCAGCGGACATACATCTCCCCTTTACAGCCGTCTGCAGTCTGAACTCAGCAAAGCAGACATGAATGTGACAGTCGGAGAAATCAAAGAACAAATAAATGAACTGAATTCCATTGATCAGTTAGCTGAAAAGCTTAAAGAGGTCACTGTGCTTGATGCAGCTGAAGCAGACATAGTGAAAGAACAAATCAAATCTAAAATGGTGATGATTGGTTCATTGAATGCTGAAGAGGATTTAACTCAAAAGCAATTCAACTCAGCCATTTTGATAGTGGATAAAGCATTGCAATATGATGGTGACAATGAAAAGCTACTGTCTTTAAAAGATAAGATCCTTTCTGAGAAAACGGCATTCGAACAGGCTGAACAAAAAAGGATAGAGAGAGCTGTTACAGCTGCAAAAGAAGAAAAACGCTTAAAAGATGAAGCTGTTAAGGTGTTAGAAACAAAAGTGACAGTAGATGAATTCGGAGATGCAAAGACCTCAGGAAAAATTAAAAACACTTCTAAATCTGCCATTCACTCTATAACCGTCCAATTCACGGTTTCAGACAAAGATGGAAAAGAGATTGAAAGAGGCAAAACAAACGTCTATCCGAATGAATTGAAACCGGGAAAAGAGGCAGCCTTTGAACACATCACGTATGGCGTAAATGACGAAGTTGTCTTCACTATTGAAAATATCATATGGTACCAAGACTAATTCCTGTTTTACCGATGGGCATTTGTAATACGTGACGTCGATGGGCCGCTTCAGTCGGTCCATTTAGCAATCAGCTTTGTGCCGAATTTATTAAAGGATAAGAAAGGCAGGAATATGAAAAAATACTGGGTGATAAGCATCACATTGTCTATTTTAATTATTTCAGCAGGTGTTTTTGGCTATTTCCGCATTCAGCATTCTGCAGCAGAAAATGTATTCGCCGAGTCAGAAATCCTCCTTGAAAAGAATGAAAAGCAGAAGGAGACGGAACTTGAATTAAAAGAAATTATCAGGGAAGCCCAAAAGAAGGTTGTAATGGTGGAGCTTGCAGATGGAACAGTTGGTTCAGGGTTTCTTTATAATAAAAAGGGAGACATTATCACAAACGCGCATGTCGTCGCAGGTGTTGAAGATGTTAAAGTCAGAACCACCGATGCGAAAGGATTTGACGGGAAAGTGATTGGAATCAGCACTGAAACAGATGTGGCGTTAGTGAGAGTAGAAGCATTAAAGAATCAGGAGCCGGTGCGGATATCAAAGCATCATGATGCAGAGCTGGGAGAGGAAATATTAGCGCTTGGAAGTCCGCTTGGATTGCAAAATACTGTTACTACAGGAATCATCAGCGGAACAAACAGAGATTTTGATCTGCCTCCCTACAAGTATTCGGGAGTTCATCAGATTTCTGCACCCATAGCACCTGGAAACAGCGGGGGACCCCTTTTGGATCGGAAAGATGGACAAGTCATCGGAATGAATTCCGCCAGAATGGAAGAAGGAGAAATCGGATTCAGCATACCTATTGAAGATATACTTCCACTAGCAGAAAGCTGGTCACAAAACCCGATGAAATCTCTTCCAACAGATCTAGGTCTTGACGTTTCAGAGGAAATAAGTGAAAATAAAAAGTTAGAAACAGCTGATTATTTAATCAGCTACTACATAGAAAGTGTTAACTTCCATGACTATGTTACGGCCTATTCATTATTAGGGAGCAGTTTGCAGTCTGAATTGTCATATGAAGCCTTTAGAAAGCAGTTTAACAATTTGTTGTCCATCAAAATTCAACATCTCAATACAGTAAAAAAAGGTGAAAAGATTCAAGTAGATGCAGACATAATCGCTGAGATTAAACAAAACAGCAAAAAAACTGAGCAGAAATATAAAGCTTCTTATATAGTGGCATATGAAAATGAACAGGCAAGAATAATTGAAGAAAAGAAAAAGTGAAGGGGTGATGTGAATGAAAGATATATTTATGTTATTTAGTGTGGCGGGCTTATTCATTTCCATGTATTTTGGAGGAATTGCTTATTTTGCCTATGTAGAGGAAAAAACAGATGAGGTGTTTATGAATGTCTCATATTGTGCAATTTTCCTGAGTGCAGCGGTTTATTCTCTTCATTTAAAAGATGAAAAGAAAAGACAGAAAAACAATTAATCCATTACAAAGAGGAGGCGGTATGCCTCCTTTTTGTCTATCTGACTATTATTTGCCTTCTTCAGTTTCTTCTTCAGGAGCTTCTTCAGTTCCTTCTTCAGGAGCTTCTTCAGTAGTTTCTTCTTCAGTGCCCTCTTCAGTAGTAGTTTCTTCTTCTGTACCTTCTGTTTCTTCCGTGCTGTCTTCTTCAGGTGCGTCCGTTTCTGTGTCGTTACAAGCAGTCATTAATGAGATCGCCAATAAAGAAGCCCCAACTTTTAATAGCATATCTTTCTTCATTTTCTTTTTCCTCCCTTGTAACCTATCTGAATGAGATTTTTTAACCTGCATGTCTGCTGGTCAAACTCATCATAATCGATTTTTGGAGGGAAAATGTCATTTTTACGAAAACTGAACATGCTTTTTACATTCGCTTATTAATTTTACAATTTGTTAAAATTTGTTTTTTTATCCAATAGTTACGATTACTTCTAGCTGTGGTGTGCCATTTGCAAAGCCAACAGCAAAAATCGTATAGGCTGTATCTGCCTTAAATTGAACTTTAGGGACAGTCAGGACGACATTATCCGTTTCGGCGATGCGAATTTCCAAATCTACTCTTCCTGGAGCCACTTTAATGTTTTTGGTAGCCTCGAGAAATGGAACATTTTTAAAGAGGATGTCACCATTTTTAACGGCAATGTCAACTGCAGGAGCATCAGGAGATAAGTGGACAAACTTAACACTTGCTTCGCCTGCCGGCACGAACGTTCTATCAACAAATGGAATCAGCCTGAGTGCGGATAGATTTCCTGCTGCCGCAATCGTGTAAGTAATTCCCGGCAGCAGCATATACATATCTGTCAGAACAGGACGGTTGGTTGTTCCGGCAGCATAAAGATCTACCCTGTACTGTCCTGCAGGAAATTGGAGATAGTCACTGATTTCTTTGTATTTTACATTTTGCAGAGTCAGTTTCCCGTTAATGTAAATATCTACAGCCGGGGCGTCTGGCGATGCATGAATCACTCTTACTCTTGACATTCCGGGCTCCAATTGAGCCTGCGGAAAACGTGCAGCCTGATATTGCATGCTATAAATCCATTTTTGCATCTCATTTAAATGTTTTTGATAATACATGACATGCTTCTGAGGATCGCTGTACTTGTAAAATTGGGCAAGCATGTCATACATTATAGCTTTTTCGGAATATTTATTTTTCTCATTCATATAAGCGCACTCCCATCTATTCATTCGTCATTAACATATGAGGGGAGATAGGTGTTTGTCACTATTTTTTTTTTATTCCACTAAACCATGTTTCAGTTGGCAGCAAGGAGGGTAGCTTACTCTTGAGGTCTAAATCTGGAGGAATTTAAAATGGAGCATTATGATCAAAACGTTGGAGAAGTCACACTGTCTTACTCAGACGATGGAGCCGGACATTGTATTATTCTGCTGCACGGGTTTTGCGGCAGCCGCGAATACTTTAATAAAATCATTCCAGAACTGTCAAAAAAGCATCGCGTTATTGCTGTTGACTTAAGAGGGCATGGCCATTCAAGCACAGCTAAGGGTGATTACAGGATTGAACAAATGGCGGACGATATTGCTAAATTGATTCAAGTTCTCGAAATTGACAAAGTAACCATGATCGGCCACTCTCTGGGAGGATATGTTACACTTGCATTTGCAAACCGGTTCTCAGATATGCTTCACTCATTTTCACTTCTGCATTCAACAGCACTTCCTGATGATGAAGGCGGAAAAGCTAATCGTGAAAAGGGAATGAAACGGATTAAGGAAGAGGGAATAGAAGGATTTGTTGAAGACTTAATTCCAAAGCTTTTTGCTCCAGGAAATTTGGAAAGATTAAAGGGTGAAGTGGAGTCAGCAAAACAAATCGGTTTTAAAACCTCTCAGTACGGGGCTATAGGTGCATTAGAGGCTATGAAAAACCGCGCTGATCTTCAGGAGGTGCTGAAAAAAGAAGAACTGCCCATTCTGGTAATAGCAGGCAGAGAAGATCAAATCATTCCTGCAGAAAAAACGTTTTTACATAAGGGAAATCATATAACTGAACGCCTGCTTGAACACAGCGGGCATATGGGAATGCTTGAGGAGCCTGAAAAATTAACGGAAATCATCTTTGAATTCCTTGAAAAAAACGGCAAAATATAGATGGAAATGGTTACTGAATTGATGTTCAATTTAGTAACCATTTTTTATTGTTTTTAATGGCTTGTTGCTCAAATGGGGTTGGCTGTTTAATGGATTAGCCGTAAGACAGATTTGGGTAATTGCTGAACTTTATGAGTATCAAAACCATTTAGTAGTCCATTTTTTAAGAATCATCTGCTTTGTATGAGTCCTAAAACCCGGGAGAACGCCTGAATGAGGACTCAATCGCGCTGTGTGAGTTCTCAAAAACTCAAGTGTAGTCCAGTTAGAGTACTCAATCGCGATGTATGAGTTCTTAAAATTCCGAAATAGTCCAGTTAGAGTACTCAATCGCACTGTATGAGTTCTCAAAATCCGGAATTAGTTTAGTTAGAGTACTCAATCGCGCTGTATGAGTTCTCAAAATTCCAATGTAGTTCAGCTTGAGTACTCAACCGTGCACTATGAGTTCTTAAAATCCGGAATTAGTTCAGCTAGAGTACTCAACCGCGCTCTATGAGTTTTCAAAATCCGGAATTAGTTCAGTTAGAGTGCTCAACCGGGCACAATGAGTTTTCAAAATCTCGAATTAGTTCAGTTAGAGTACTCAACCGTGCTCTATGAGTTCTCAAAATCCCGATGTAGTTCAGCTTGAGTACTCAACCGGGCACAATGAGTTCTCAAAATCCCGATGTAGTTCAGCTAGAGTACTCAACCGGCTCTACGAGTTTTCAAAATCCGGAATTAGTTCAGCTAGAGTACTCAACCGCTCTCTATGAGTTCTCAAAATCCGGAATTAGTCCAGTTAGAGTACTCAATCGCGCTCTATGAGTTCTCAAAATCAGAATTAGTTCAGTAAGAGTACTCAATCGCGATCTATAAGTTCTCAAAATCCGGAATTAGTCCAGTTAGAGTACTCAATCGCGCTCTATGAGTTCTCAAAATCCCGAAATAGTCCAGTTAGAGTACTCAAACGCGCTCTATGAGTTCTCAAAATCCCGAATTAGTCCAGTTAGAGTACTCAATCGCGCTGTATGAGTTCTCAAAATCCCGAATTAGTTCAGTAAGAGTACTCAATCGCGATCTATAAGTTCTCAAAATCCGGAATTAGTTTAGTTAGAGTACTCATCGCGCTCTATGAGTCCCCAAAACCCAGGAGTTGTCCAGTTTGAAGACTCAATCTGCCTATATGATTGCAGTTGAGATTGTTTTTATAAAGAAAAAAATAATAACACAAAAAAACGCCTAGAAAGAATCACTAAGCGTTTTCTAATGTTTAATTATATGGATTTTCTCAACCAAATGACTCTAAGCGTTTTAATTTTGATTCAATTGGGCAAGCTTCACAAACGTAAGTTCATCCTCAATCAATCCGCACACGCCGCATTGAACTTTGTAATGCGGGCCTTTATAGGCAATATGGAAAGGATCGAGTGCTTCTTGAGAAAATTCCTGAACAACGCTTCCGGTTTGAGGATCAAGCTTAACGGACTTTGGTGTCTGTTCAATTAAGTTAAACCTTGTTCGATTCGTTTTGCAGTTCGGACACAGATAAGGTGCAGTCATATTGAAACCTCCTCTTGTTATAGGGGTATTTTTTCCATAACAAGTGAAGATTATGTATTTGCCTGAGATTACTGAACTCTATTTGGAGCGGTCGAGTTTTCCGAAAAGCTGAATCAGCTGGTAAAGCTCTTCATCTGTATAGCATTCAAAGCGCTTTGAAAAAAATTCGGTTTTCTTATTTTCAAATTCTGCTAATACAAGATGTCCATTTTCAGTGAGTTCAATCACGGTGATGCGGCGATCGTTTGGAGACCTTTTTCTTGTAATCAGCTCTTTGGCAATCAGAGAATCCGTTACGGTTGTAATATGGCTTGCCGAAACATCCAGCTCTTTAGCCAATACGCTTGAATTTAACGGTCCGTTATCTTTTAAGCTCTTCAGAACAATAAATTCGTTTCGCGACAATACGTTGCTGAGCACATGGTTAATTTCATTTCTGAGCTGCCGAACGATATTCCTCATTAAGGATTCCATTTCATACATCATTTGTTCACGATTTTCCACTTCCAGACCTCCCGGGCAGAACAATAGAGAACGGCATCGTTCATCTACATAAATATTCATTAAATGTAATGAAACAAACATAGATTGTCAAGAAGAACGGAGGAAGAGAGCAGAATTCTGGGATTTAAAACTGGAAATGATATAATTGGAACATAGATTCACTCGAAAAGGAGGAAATAAGATGACTGAGAAAAAAACAGAGCTTGCCACATTTGCTGGTGGCTGCTTCTGGTGCATGGTTCAGCCTTTTGATGAACTGCCTGGCATTATCAGCGTAACTTCAGGCTATACTGGCGGACATAAAGAAAATCCAACGTATGAAGAAGTCTGCAGTGAGACAACCGGTCATTATGAGGCCGTGCAAATTGCATTCAATCCTGATATTTTTCCGTACGAGAGATTGCTTGAACTATACTGGCAGCAAATTGATCCTACGGATGCAGGAGGCCAATTTTTTGACCGAGGAGATTCTTACCGCACAGCTATCTTCTTCCATAATGAAAAGCAGCAGCAGCTTGCGGAAGAATCAAAGAAGCAGCTTGAAGAAAGCGGACGCTTTAAAAAGCCGATTGTTACAGAGATTTTGCCGGCCAAACCGTTTTACGAGGCAGAAGACTACCACCAGCAATACTATCAAAAAAGTCCTGTAAGATATAATCAGTACCGCAAAGCCACAGGCCGCGATGCATATATAAAAAACCATTGGGACAAAAGCAATCTGAAAGAAAAACTAACGCCTATTCAGTATGAAGTCACTCAAAACAATGGCACGGAGCGTCCATTTCAAAATGAGTATTACGATCTAGAACAAGACGGTATTTACGTGGATATCGTTTCAGGTAAACCGCTTTTCAGTTCAACAGATAAATACGATGCAGGCTGCGGCTGGCCAAGCTTCACCCAGCCAATTACAGAACATGAAGTTGTAGAGAAAAAAGATCTTTCTCATTTCATGATCCGAACGGAAGTTAGAAGTAAATCTGCGGATTCACATCTCGGTCATGTATTTAACGACGGACCAGGTCCAAACGGTCTCAGATACTGCATTAACTCAGCAGCACTCCGATTTGTTCCTAAAGAAGAACTTGAAAAAGAGGGATACGGAAAATATTTGGTGCTTTTTCAATAGAACAGAAAAGCAAGAGGACAGCCTTCAGGCTGTCCTTTTTTTTGGAGGCGCAATTTATTATCTGAAAATCATTCTAATGTCTTCGATAATAAATTGCGGAAAATCGATAATAAAAGTGAGCATTGGGATAATAAATGTCCCATTTTCGAAAATAGAACTGAAATAGAGCCAGCTGTTCAAATAGTTATCCCTGAAAATACCTTCCTGCCATATCTGTTTTTCAGCAAAAGTTTTTCCGTCCAGGACAACATCGATTGCCGGGCATCTGGAGAAGGATGTACATTTCTGATCATTGTATTATTCTCAGTTGCATAAACTCCTGTACCCAAATCCGAAAGGAAAACCATTGCTGCCATCAATGGATAAACAATAGTTGTACAAAATGTATGCATATTTGATGTACTGGATGTACTAAAAGAATTTTTATCTGAAATATCAACCTTTTCTGATAGAATCTTAGGAATTTGATATAATCTTATAAACAAATGCAAGAGGAGAGGATCTCGCTATGACAATTAAAGGGTTTGAACATGTTGGAATACAAGTAGCGGATATAGAGAAATCAATTGAGTTTTATCAATCTGTCGCAGGGTTAGAACTGATGGATCGATTTTTACATACTGACGGGAATATGAAACTTGCTTTTTTAGGTATAAATAATTCCATAATCGTCGAATTGATAGAAGGGTACAATTCAACTCTTCCTGCAGAAGGAAAAGTGCATCATGTTGCTTTTAAGGTAAGCAATATCGAATCCGAAGAGGAAAGACTGCGCGGCCTTGGTGCCGAATTTATTTATGACGAAATCACTGCTTTGCCAAACGGAGCGAAATATCTCTTTTTTAAAGGACCAGATGGTGAGTGGATTGAGTATTTCGAACCGATGAATGGTTAGGATGATGAATTTTTCCAAAGAGCTGGATACAGCGGAAGAAGAGTATCTGCATTTATTTTGCCGCGTGAAAGAAACAGCGCTTTATAAAGCATTCAAGGATGATGCGCTAAAAGGAATGTACAGTCATCATTTTGCTAAAATGACGACTCCTTATCACCCCATCCTATTAAGAGAAGTGCTCTCGTCATCCAGGCAGGCATTAAATCGCAGTTTCATCCACGTAAAGCTTCCTCTTAATGCAAGAGTAGATAAAAAAATGCTGTCCTATTTAACATCTGAAGACTACTTTTGTGATCTTGACTTGTATTATTATCATGATTTAAAACATCTGGATACCTGCACCAAAGTCATAACAAAGCTAGGTGAAGGTGATGCCCTACATGATGCATGTCATGCCATGGAGCTTTATGATGCCAGACATATTAGCGCTTCATTCGCAAAAAATAAAATGAAGCGGAAAAAACCTTTTTATCTTTCAAAAGAAATACGTCTTTACGTTTGTTATGAAAATGGAGTGCCGGTTGGCAGCGCGGAGCTTTACATTTCCCCTGTCACAAACATTGTGAAAATTGAAGAGGTAGCGATATTGGATGAATATCAGCGCAGGGGATATGGCTCATCTTTTATGAAATGTCTTTTAAATGAGTCCAAGCGACTCGGAGCAGCATGTGCTTACCTTATAACGGTCAATGAAGCAGCATCCAGAGCTTTTTATGAAAAGCTTGGATTCGTAAAAGTGTTAGAACAGGAGAATATTTTTAAAAATTTGCTTTAAAGGTTATTTTTTCTTTTTTCAGGAAATAGGCGAATGCACATACGGGACAACCACCTATCTCATAAAGTAACACTGTAAAGAAAATCAAAAATGAAGAGGTGTTTGTTTATGTACGGTTATGACTGCGGATGCTCTTATCCTTCTTACCCTGTTCAAGGCGGCGGGTATGGAAGCAGCTTTGTCTTGATTGTTGTCTTGTTTATTTTGTTAATTATTGTTGGTTCAGCTTATATTTGCTAGTTGAAAACGGAAAGCCTCTCATAAGAGGCTTTTTTCTTTATGGAAAAAAGGTGCAGGATGAAATGCTGATCTCGCATTGGTATAATAGAAGTGCAAAATTATAAAATGAAGTGAATAAATATAGGGATTAATTCCCCATTTTGTGTTTCAATAGGAAAAATTTGAAATAAAATTGCTATTCACTTGTCGAACTGTTATGATGAAGGAGAATTATTTTTGTTCGCAGTACAAGTTTCAAAAAGCATACGTCTTGATTGAACTGAACATGAACAAGAATAGTAATACATTGTGTGTTTACACACTAGGAGGCAACATAACATGGAACAAGGTAAAGTAAAATGGTTTAACTCAGAAAAAGGTTTTGGATTCATCGAAGTTGAAGGTGGAGAAGACGTATTCGTTCATTTCTCAGCTATTCAAGGAGAAGGCTACAAAACATTAGAAGAAGGCCAATCAGTTACATTTGAAACTGAGCAAGGTCAACGTGGACTTCAAGCAACTAACGTTCGCAAAGCATAATCCATATAAAACGTCCGGGCAGCCCTTATTTCAGGGCTGTTTTTTTGTTTGCTTTTTGTTGTATTTGATCCTGGTTTGAATAAATGCTGAGCTGGAAAAATAAGTTTTTTCTATTTAGTCAGATTCAGGCGTTACCTAAGCGAAGGATGAAAATGCTGTAGACTTCAGGTTAAAAAGAAGGATTTCAGATGAAAGAAACGAACAAAGACTTTACATACAAAATTCCGGCTGAAAGAGTTGGAGAAACGTCTGTAAAAAAAACTGTAAAATCCGTAAGTTTGGCTGAATGCACAGATCAAAACAGGAGACAGATGTTCATTTAAAAAGTGATTAGAGAGGGGGAAATAGGTATATTCCAAACTCTCATCTTAAAATTTGAATACAGAAAATGCCATACAAATAGCTGAATTGATGAAGGATAACTTGAGAATAAAGTAAAAAAGTGCGCAGCAAATAAGCAGCGTACTTTTTTACTTTATTCCCCAATCCTTATGCCTAACCTTTAAAACAAGACTGAAATTTGATTGTCTATTTACCTCAATCCTTTATTCGTCAAAAAGATAATATGTGAACGCTGCGGCATGTGATAAGCCGGCTGCAAAGGAGAAAGATAAAATAGCATACCGGAATGAATGAGGTGGAAGAAGGAGCTGCATGCATCCCTTGAAAAAAATAATTCTAAGCGTCTATACGGGCTAATAAATCTGGAACCGAGCCTGCCTGGCAGGACTGAAAATTATAGACCAGCTTCTGGCTGGATCTCATTTTGCTGACTTTCAAGTATGAACTTCGGATCAAAACTGATGCGTGTGACTGGGTGAATGCTCGTTAGTTTAGTCATACGGTCTGCTGCTGGCGGTATTGGAACATGGTTTTACCTCGGAAGGTTAATACGATGAGGCTTTTTGAAAGATTTCCTTGAGAATGAAATTGTAGAACGATGTCATATATGATCTAAAAGACCAACCAATAGTCGGTTTTAGTTGGAATCTATTAAATCCCCTAGCGTTCTTCTCGAAGAAGGCTATTTTCACCTGAGGATTCTCCTTCAATTATTCATATCTCTCTACTAGAGTGAATATATTTCAAGTGACTGCACAAAGCCGTATAAGGATTAATATTAGGGAAGGAGACCCTGCTCTTGATCGATACTATATTTATCAGTCATGCTCACCGTGATGAAGTATACGTGCGGGAATTGGTTAATTTGCTGACGATGCTCAAAGTCCCGAATATTGTATGCAGTTCGTATCCAGGCTATCACATACCAAATGACGAGGATATATATGAATATCTTCACAAAAAACTAAGCGGTAATTCATGGATCATTTATGTGCTGTCTGAACATTATTATAGAAGTCCTGCATGCTTGAACGAAATGGGCGCCTGCTGGATTTTGAATAAAAAATACACGGCTATATTAACGCCGGCTTTTGATTATAAGGAAATGAAAGGAGCCATAAATCCAAATCAGGTTTCGTTCAAGCTGAATGACTTGGACCGGCTGTATGAATTTCTTGAGAATGCGAGAGAAGTTTTTAAGCTTGATAAGCCTCCCGGTACATTTTTGGTGAAAATATGTGAGCAGGCGATTCGCAACGTGAATCAGCTTGCAGATGATGAAAAAAGAGACAGGAAATTGATCACCTGCAGTTTAGAGGGAATCCGGATCGATCCTAAAGACAGTCTTTGCCTCCAGATTAGGCTGCGTCTGAAGAACCCTGAGGAGCATGATATTCAGCTGGATGTATTGAAAATAGAGGTAGAAGATGAAAATGGGGCTTCTTTTAACTACACGCTCAACCCGGCAGATATTAAGTTGTACAGCCTGGAAAATAAAATTGTTTTTCTATCAGTGAAAATCGGAGATTCAAAATATGAACCTTATTTGCATCAAAATGAAAAAATTGATTTAAAATTCAGCAGGGATGTCTGGTAAGGTCTTGATTTGATTGGAGGTATGGCGATGAAAGTTGAACTAAGTCCTGAGCAGAAAAAAATAAGAAAGCTAATAGAAGAGAAACTGGATGTCATTGTGCATTTTCTTAATTTAACTAGAGAAGAACGGCAAAAACAATCTTACGAAAAGATTGAAAAAGTGTATGGAGAAATGGGGAAAGCAGCACACAAATTGCATATGACGCTCGATCCAAAACCGAAGCTTCAGCGTGAAACTCTCCGTCTGAGGGGATTGAAGCCTGAGCACCCGGAATTCTATCATCATATTCGCCCAGTTGAAGAGCTCTTGAATTATTTGGATGATACACATGCAAATGATGAGCCGGTTGATCAAACCCTTGGCGAAACTTTTTATCTGGATGTTTTCACTCGGAAATGGGGACATCATGACAGGTATACTTTGCTTCGCAACGAGGAAGGCTGGCTCATCAAGCACATGTCTCAAAGTGAACAGGGCGGACGGGATGCTGAACCAATATTAAGCTATGTTCTCCGTCATGATTATGTTTCTTATCCACGAAATTTAAGCTCGATTATGGAGGATATTTGGTACAGGGCAGCTGAGGAAGGCTTAACCCGTGAGGAAGTACAGGGCATGCTGAAGGAAGTGTCTGATTGGATTTCGATGACAGAGCAGAATTATCCAAGCCATATTGCACTGAAAAAAAATAAGCAAAAAGGCTTTTTCTCATAATAAACATCTCTTTTTTTAGATGAGAAAAGGTTTTATAGGGGGAGTGAAACGTGGGGTATTATATAAGAGCAGAGGAAGATGTCAATTTATTTGTAGAGGACATTGGCCCAAAAGATGGCCGTGTCATCTTTTTTATTCATGGCTGGCCCGTTAATCATAAAATGTTTGAGTATCAGGTGAACCAGCTGCCGCGTCTTGGATTCAGGTGCATTGCAATGGACATTCGGGGTTTTGGGAAGTCAGACAGGCCGTGGACCGGCTATTCCTATGACAGACTCGCAGATGATGTTCTGGCAGTGATAGACTCCCTGAAGCTTAAAGAAATTACATTAGCCGGCTTTTCAATGGGCGGGGCGATTGCGATTCGCTATATGGCCCGTCATGCAGGACACCAAGTAGCTAAACTTGTCCTTTTTGGAGCAGCAGCACCTTCTTTCACAAAGCGGCCAGATTATCCTTATGGCATGTCCAAAACAGAGGTAAACAAATTGATAGACCAAACCTATAAGGACCGTCCGGAAATGCTATCTGGTTTTGGTCAAATCTTTTTTTCAAAGTATCTTACTGACAGCTTTAAAAACTGGTTCCAGGATCTTGGTCTTGAAGGTTCAGGCCATGGCACAGCTCTGACTGCTGTATCACTCCGGGATGAGGATCTTCGTTTGGATTTAGGAAAGATAAACGTACCCGCCGCTATTTTCCACGGAATGAAAGACCAGATATGCCCGTTTATTTTTGCGAAGCTTATGAATGAGGGGATAAAAGATTCAGAGATTATTCCCTTTAAGTACAGCGGACACGGTCTGTTTTATGATGAGCTTGAGAAATTCAATCGAGAGCTTGTAAGGTTTTTAGAATAGGAGCTGCATCATTTTGCACATTGATTCCTTCCTCTTTAATAAGTATCATAAGGTTAGAGTACATAAAGAGGGGGCACTATTTTTGAAACAGCACGTACTATTTTATTCAGTTGTTTTTTTGTTATGTTTTCTGCTCGGATTTATACAGGCTCCATTCTATTTGATTGCATTGCTGCTGATCATCTCGATGAGCTGGTATATGTATGTCCAAATCAGTCCGATTCTGTTTTCAAAGGATGTTCATAAATCTGAAAAATTCATCCTGAAGCATCAGAAAAACCCGATGTATCATTTTTATTATGCTATTGCCAATAACTTGGACGATGAGGCAGAAGCGGCACTGGCTAAATTTAATGCCAAATACAAAAACTCTCACCGGCAGGCACTAATGAATACAACATTTGCACTCTATCGAAACGATGTATCCGAAGCTAAAAAACATGCCGTTTCTATCAAACCGCCTGTTTACCGAACCTATTATGAGGCCTTAATCGCAGTTAAATCCAGACAATATGAAGGTGCGAAAAGACTGGCAGAGCAGCTGCCTAAAGGCTGGATGAAAGAAAGCATTCTTTCAGAAGTTTCTCATAAACAAGGAAACAAAACTTCTGCTAAAAAACATGCGGAAAATGCTTATGAACAAACAAGGGGCTTGCAGAGATACTTGATTTATAAGAATAACGAAACTTTTTTTGCATCTTAGTGCATCAATCATAGGATTGGTGTTTTTTTGTTTCATTTTAATGCTGAAAAGCATTTGTGGCGGCTATCAAACTCGCTGAAATCATGTTCCAACTATCTGAAATCTATTTAATGATCTCATTTCTTTTAGACCCAGCTATTGGAAATTGACTTTTAACTATCTGATTATTACCTTTTTTTCATCTGATACAATTCTAACAAACGATCCTTCTGCTGCTTTTTTTAAGATTTTTTTTCCTGTTGCTCTGACATTTTGTGATAGGACGGATGAATTTGAAAGGATGCCTTCATGCAGCACTTCTGGATCAATAATCCTTATTTTTGTTTTGCGATGTAAATCCCAGGAGCAGGGATCTTCTTTAACAATCACCCCTGGGTGAATTTTTCTAATGATAGACAGGATTTCTTGATCCTCAGAAGAGCGAAGAATATCCATTACCTCATCGTCTGTTCGAAGCAGATCGTCAAGGTTTATGACCTGTTTCATTAAGGAGGCCTTTAATGCTTTTACTAAAAGATCATAGCCATAGATATTTAATGGATGCATAAAAAAATCAATGACTTCTTTGTAATAGGTTTCTGTAAACCATTCTGCTGCTTCAATGTTATGAAGAATCATTTTTCCGTCTTTTACAGATAAATTCTCAAGAAACAGCCTAACCTCAAGTGGAGTGATTTGACCATATGCGCTCATGTCGCGAAGCGTATAATCTACACGGTCTGCACATAAGTTAGGAGCTGGCTGTTCAAGAATGGTCCATACTGAATCATCGAGGACGATTTCTTTATAATCATAGCCATATTTATTGAGAATATTTGGTATGTCAGATCCCTCAATAACAGTTTTAACTATTTTTTCGTGGTAATCTTCTTCATCATTTTCAATGACAAAATCAATAACATGTGAAAAAGCAGTGTGGGAAATATCGTGAAGCAGCCCGGCAATTTGTTCTTTTAAAGAACCGCCAAGTTTTTTTATTAATAGCATGACACCAATGGAATGTTCGTATCGGGTCACGTTCCAATTTGGATTTACCAGATAGCTTGCACCGCCCTGATGAATGCCTTTTAACCTTTGCAGCGGTTTACTTCTTATTATTTCTTCCAGAATGCCGTCTACTTTAAACTCTCCATAGATTCTGTCAGTAATAATCATCGTCTCAGCTCCTTTGCTTCTCTAATAGATTATCATAGAGGGCTGCTTCATTCCGAAAGAGTTTTTTAAAGAAGAGAGACATTTGAATTTTTCCGCAAAGATTTCCCGCCAAAGTAGGAACACAAAAAAATCCGATGAATATTGTAAAATAATAGTTGAATTATAATGGAATGTATTGTAAACTCAAAAATAATTATTTGAAAAGTGATGAAAAGGACATGAGTCATTTAAACGGTTTTCAGAGAGGGAAGGATTGCTGAGAGCTTCCTAACGCAGAAAATGAACTTACCGCCTTGATACTGCACGGAGGAAATGCCGTGCCGCAGTTGCTGCGTTAAAGCACTGGAGCCATTCTTTTTTAGAATGGAAAGCTGGGTGGAACCACGGGTAAACGCACTCGTCCCTATTTTAGGGATGAGTGCGTTTTTTTAATTTCATAAAAGAAGTACAGATAAGGACATGAGTCATTTTGCCGGTTTACAGAGAGGGAAGGAAAGCTGAGAACTTCCTAATGCAGGAAAAATGAACTTACCGCCTTGGAACTGCATGGAGGAAATACCGTGCCGCAGACGCTGCGTTAAAGCACTGGAGCCATTCTTTTTTTAGAATGGAAAGCTGGGTGGAACCACGGGTATACGCACTCGTCCCTATTTTAGGGATGAGTGCGTTTTTTTAATTTCATAAAAGAAGTACAGATAAGGACATGAGTCATTTTGCCGGTTTACAGAGAGGGAAGGAAAGCTGAGAACTTCCTAATGCGGAAAAATGAACTTACCGCCTTGGAACTGCACGGAGGAAATGCCGTGCCGCAGACGCTGCGTTATGGCGCTGGAGCCATTCTTTTTTTAGAATGGAAAGCTGGGTGGAACCACGGGTAAACGCACTCGTCCCTATTTTAGGGATGAGTGCGTTTTTTATATTATAAAAGGAGTGTTTAAACATGGAGAATAAAATTTTGTTGAATGATTTGGCCAATTCCCATCAAGAAAATAAGAAAGTAATAGGAGGGAAGGTAAATGGAAAGGTCTTAAGTCTACATGACATTGTGGATGATATCTCAGAAGTTGAGCTTATTACAAGTGAATCTGATGAACGTCATATTTTCTTGAATCATACTTGTTCATATGTTCTTGCCCAGGCGGTAAAGAGATTGTATAAAGGGGCGATTTTGGGAAGCAGCTCTTATGAGGACAGCGGGTTTTACTATGAGTTTCAGCTGCCTCACAGCATCAGGGAAGAAGAACTGCCGATGATCGAACAGGAAATGCTGAAAATAATGAACGAACAGCAGGAACTTGAACAGCTGAAACTGCCATATGAAAAAGCCGAAGCTGTTCTTTCTAAACAAGGTGAGGCACTGAAACTTGAGCTTATCCATGAACAAAGGGAACGTAACCTAATTCCCATTAGTAAGCATGGAGAATTTATTGATTTATGCAGCGGGCCTCATTTGCCTTCATTAAAATTTATTAAAGCATTTAAGTTAAATGCTGTTTCCGGTTCCTACTGGAAGGGAGATAAAGATAATATCGTCATGCAGAGGATTTCAGGAATTGCCTTTTCAAGTAAAAAAGAATTAGCACTCCATTTAAAAGAGCTTGAGGAACTAAAAAAGCGGGATCACCGCAAGATTGGAAAAGAAATGGAGCTGTTCATGTTTTCAGAAGAGGCTCCTGGTATGCCATTCTTTTTGCCAAACGGCCAATTAATGAGAAATGAGCTGCAGAATTTTCTTCGAGAGGTTCAAGGGGAAGCAGGCTATCGTGAGGTGCAGACTCCATTAATGATGAATGAAAAGCTGTGGAGGCAGTCAGGGCACTGGGATCATTATCATGAAAATATGTATTTTTCGGATGTGGATGAAGCGAAGTTTGCTTTAAAGCCTATGAATTGTCCGGGGCACATGATGATTTTTAAAAACCAGCTATATTCATACCGGGACCTTCCCGTCAGACTTGCAGAATTCGGGCAGGTTCACCGGCACGAATACAGCGGAGCGCTGAATGGGCTGCTCCGAGTCCGCACTTTCTGTCAGGATGATGCCCACTTGTTTGTCCGGCCAGATCAGATTGAAGATGAGATTAAAAGTGTGCTTCTACAGATAGACAAGGTGTATCGTACTTTCGGCTTTGATTATTCTGTTGAACTATCTACTAGGCCCCTGAACTCAATGGGTTCTGATAAGCTTTGGGAGAAGGCCGAACAATCACTGAAACAAGTGCTTGAAGATTTAAGCCTTCCTTATCAATTAAATGCAGGTGATGGAGCCTTTTACGGTCCGAAAATCGATTTTCATATAAAAGATGCAATGAAAAGAAGCCATCAGTGTGCAACAGTGCAGCTCGATTTTCAAATGCCTGAGAAATTTAATCTAAGCTACATCGATGAAAAAAATGAAAAGCAAAGGCCTGTTGTCATTCACAGGGCAATATCAGGCTCTCTAGACAGATTTCTTGGAATCTTGATTGAGCATTTTGACGGCAGCTTCCCATTATGGCTTGCACCTGTTCAAGCTGCGATAGTCCCGGTGGCTGAAGTTCATCTTGACTCAGCCGAAAAGCTGAAAAATCAACTGGAACAATGCGGGCTTAGAGTATGCATAGACAGGAGCAGCGAAAAACTGAATTATAAAATTCGCAAGGCACAAAAAAGCAGAGTTCCCTATATGGTTGTAATTGGAGATCAGGAAATTGAAAAAAATGTTGTGAATGTAAGAGTACATGGCGGGAAGAGCTCAGAAGCAATGGACGTTGCACGGTTTAAAAACATGCTTTTAGAAAAAATAGCTAAGCGGGAGCTAGGGTAAAGAGTTTTATATCAGGTAAAAGGAAGAAGAACTAAAGGATCATCTTCTTTTCAGACTATTCTCTCATCTTTGGCGGATATTGTTTACCTTCCCATTTAAGTGGAACAGAGATAGTAAGGAGGAGTGAGAGAATGTCAAAAATAAGGTTGAAATGGATGCTGCCATTTTTTGCAATGGTGATGACAATCGGATGTTCAGACGGGACTATGGAGGATACTGAAAAAACAAACATGGAAGAAGCTGCAAAAACAGCTAATGAAGAGCTGAAATCTGGCGCAATTGCTGAAGTAAAGAATACGGAAAATAAAAATGTCGGCACGGTTGCGTTCACTGAGCATGACAATCAAATGATTATTGAAGCAAAAATGGAAGGGCTCGAGCCTGGATATCACGGTTTCCACATTCATGAAAAGGGTGTTTGCGAGCCTGATGCAGAAGGAGGTCCATTTACAACAGCTGAAGGTCACTTTAATCCTGATGAAAGCACCCACTCTGAGCATGCCGGGGATATGCCTTCTTTATTTGTAAATGAAGACGGCAAAGCAGAATTTTCAGCAGCATTTGACAGGGTAACTATGGATCAGTTAATGGAGCAGGAAAAAGCCATTATTGTTCATGCAAATCCGGATAACGCTGCAAATATTCCTGACCGGTATCAATCAGAAGGAAAACCTGGTCCAGATGAAGAAACGATGAAAACAGGTGATGCAGGTGACAGGCAGGCTTGCGGTGTTATAAAAAGTGTGGACGAAAGCTAAAGAGAACTTGATTGAATTTTTGATGAGAGCGATCACTAAGATTCGGCTCTCTTTTTTTGTTATGAAATTTTTATGCAGAAGAAATCACAGTAAAATAAAAATAAATAATTTAGGAGTGTAAAACTAATTCCTGTCATTCTGACGATTATTCTAATAATCATGCTTATTTAATCGGTCTTCATCATTATTAAAAAGAAGAAGAGAATTTATAATCGTTATTGAAATCGATTTTGCACTTTAAAATAATGCTAATGCGTTCTAACTATTTATTTCAGCAAAAAAAGACACCAATATCATTGTCAATGGTGTCTTTTTCTTAATTAAGCATCTTCAAGCTTGGCGCTTGCCAGTCCAAGCAAAACACCTAAAACAGCTCCGCCTACTACCTCTAAAGGCTGATGGCCAAGAACTTCTTTTAATTCTTCGGTTCGTTTAATATGTCCTAGACCAGGAAGCTGCTCCGAAATAACAGCCATTTCGCCGTCAATATCGTTTATCAGCTTGGCAATTTCGCCTGTGTGGCGTCTGATTCCCTGGGCATCATACATCACGATGATTCCAAAGATAACCGCAATCGCTGTTTCAATGGATGTTGTTCCATTTTTAGCGGCAACGTAAGAAGAAAGTGCTGCAACGCCTGCTGAATGCGAGCTTGGCATTCCGCCTGTAGTCATTACCTGTTTGATATCCCATTTTCCTGACAGCCTTTTATAAGTAAATACTTTAAGGCCTTGTGCGATTGCAATTGCACTGATAGCTGTAATGATCCCTCTGTTCATCTTCTTTTGCTTCTTCATTGTTTGGGTTTCACCTCATTATTAATAGTAAGTTCGCTGTATGTATTGCCAGTACACTGATGTAGCATAAATACCCCTCGCGGCTTATTCTAAACGTTATTATTTTCTAAATCGTGATAATTATTTAAGCTGAGGGTTGTAATAAAATTTTAAAACACGCAGTGTATAAAGGGCATGAAGGGAAAATAGGATTTGCTGAGCAAGGATTTAAATGAAGGAGGTTACCAAATGCAAGGGCTGCAATCTGCCATTGAAATTAGCAAAGCCTGTACGCCGGTCGCTTGAAGGTGCCGGATGTTTATACTGGAACAGATTGATCTCTAGCAGCTGCATGGCATGGGGCCGAAAGTAATAAGGCAGCTTAAGGAAGCATTGGATGCAAAAGGTTTTTCTTTTGCAGAATCAGATTCGGTCGATAAAAGATGAAGATCGGTTGAGAAGCTGTAACCAAATCAAAAAGCACACCGGAATCGGTGTGCTTCTACTTTTTCACAATTTTAGAGGGATTGTTGATTTTATAAGGGACTGATACATCTAGGAGAAATGCTTCGTCTTCGACATCTTTCCCTTTAGGAAGACTCTTCTTTACGATTTTTCCGTTAAAATCGAGGTCGTCTCCAGGAGACAATTCAAACTTTTTCAGTGTTTTGCTGTGTGAACACCAGGCAAGTCCGACTTCTATCGGTTCATCTCCATCAATCCGCAAATCTTCAATTACAACCACTTCATCATTTTCTTCATTAAAATGGTTCCAGCTAAGGGCAAATTGCTTCACTTTGCCTGTAAAATGAACTTTGTCATCAGGCAGAACAAGCTTGGCCGTTTTTTCTTTTTTCTCCTTAGCAGGCTTGCCAGGAGCTTTTGTCTCTACTGCAGGTTCCGCCGGTTTGACAGGAGCTTCAGCTTTAGGTTCCGCTTTTTCAGCTTCAGGCTCCTGTTTCAATTCTTTTCCGAAATTTGAGGACTGCATTTCTTTTAAATAAGCAGGGTGGATACAAGAAAGATTGCCGTCCTGAAATTCAATGATGATTGTATGATTAGAGGAGGTGTCACCAAATGTTTGATACCCTTTTATAGTCACAAGCCTCTGATGGGTTCGGTCTTTATACCAGTACTCTTTTTTTGCTCTCAGGCCCCATTCTTTCACTTTATCTTCGTAATGGGCTTCATCAGCAAAAAATTCATACTCTCCAGCCGGAGGAATATAATTCGTTAAGTTGGCATCTTCAATATGAGGCAAAATGACTGCCATGCTCTCACGTCCTTTCCCTTCTATTGTACAGGCTGGCTTAAAGGAAAAAAAGCGAATGGCATCATGTGGCTGAAATAAAAATAGAAAAAGAAATAGAGGGGTGGATGGATGCCCAGGATCAGAACATCTGAAGAGGAGTGGCAATAGGGTTCTATGGGTCTTGCAGGTTAGAGACCGCAATTTTATTCGTGAATTTTATGAGGAGTTTAAAGGGTAGTTTCAAAAATTGGAAAAAACTGCTCTGAAGGAATTGAACATATTCTCTGCAAATAGATTTTGGTTAATATTCACAATTAATAGACTTTTTGGCTGATCAAAATGGTATCATTGACTAGAAATAATACTTTAAGCAAGGTGATAAAATGGGGAATTGGAAAAATCCTTTTCTGCTTATTTCCGGGATCGGCATATCCTATTTGGGCAGCTGGATTTATTTAATTGCGATTAATCTCTCTGTTTTGAATCTGACAGGGTCTGCGGCTGCAGTCGCCGGTCTCTATATGATCCGGCCTCTTGCTGTTCTTGTAACAAATACTTGGTCAGGAAGTGTGATAGACCGAGTGAACAAGCGGAAATTAATGATTGCGGTGGATATCATTAGAGGGGTGTTCGTGTTTAGTATTCCTTTTTTATCCTCATTATGGACAATTTATCTCATTGTGTTTTTTATTAATATCGCTGGGTCCTTTTTTGGACCAAGCTCTTCTGTATACATAACGAAACTGATTCCTTCTGATAAGAGAAAACGTTTTAACTCTATCATGAGTATGACAAGTTCAGGAGCATTTTTAACAGGTCCCGCCATTGCGGGGTTTCTGATCATGTATGCTGGAACGGATGTGTGCATTTTCATTAATGCGTTCACATTTATTGCATGTGCATTTTTCATTTTTCTGCTTCCAAATGTAGATGGAAAGCTTGAACAGGCAAGAGATCCAATCAAAGTTAAAACTTTAATTGCTGATTGGAACGCGGTTATTCAATTTGGAAAGGGTGCTGTATTTTTTATAACAGTCTATCTATTATTTCAAACAGCCATGCTCATCGGATTTGCCCTTGATTCTCAAGAGGCTACATTCATAAAACAGCATCTGAATCTCACAGACAAAGATTATGGACTCATCGTGAGTCTAACGGGTCTTGGTTCACTTGCAGGGGCGGGAGCTGCTGCACTAGCGGCAAATAAACTAAAGCTCAACTTTTATATTGGGGCAGGAATGCTGCTGACATCAGTCGGTTATTTGTTTTTTTACAGTTCATACAGCTTTTTAACGGCAACACTCTCATTTATCTTTTTAGGTTTCTTCATGGCATTTGCCAACACAGGGTATGCGACTTTTTTTCAAAACAATGTGCCAGTTGAGATTATGGGACGCTTCGGAAGTGTTGCGGAGATGATCCAGGGGATTATTCAAATAGTTTTAACGCTGATTCTTGGATTAACAGCAGAATGGTTCACGCTTCAGCTTGTGTGCCAGATTTTTTCAGCCATTAGTGTTTTGTTTGCTGCCATTCTTTTTATTACTGTGATAATCCCTTCTAAAAAACATTTCTTCAAAGAAACAACTGATATAATTTCAGGTTGAAATCATGAATTCGATTTTTTGTTCAAACGATGGCGATTCTTTTATAAAGGCGCCTTTTTCGCGAGGAAAGAAAGGTGATAAATTTGAAACTCCGATATGTATCCTCAAAAGATTTCTATCTCATTTCTCCTTTGCTAGATGAGTGGTGGGGAGGAAGAAAGATGACATATATGCTTCCCAAGCTGTTTTTTGATCATTTTCAAGATACTAGTTTAATCATGGAGAAGAACGGACAAATCATCGGCTTTTTAATTGGATTTCTGTCTCAAACAAAGCAAAGAGAAGCATATATCCACTTTGTCGGCGTCCATCCGCTTTTTAGAAAAAACAAGGCAGGACAGCAGCTTTACAATGAGTTTTTCAAATTAGTCATGCAGCATGGATGCCAGACTGTGCGCTGTATCACATCTCCCGTAAATACAGGTTCTATCCAGTTTCACAAGAAGATGGGGTTTGAAATTGAAAATGGAGACAAGATCGTAAATGGTGTACATGTAACCGCAAATTACGACGGGGAAAACAAGGATCGTGTTCTGTTTGTTAAAAGATTAGGTTTGGAGGAGTAAGTATGAGGAAGGGAATCATTCGCCCATTAGTTATTTGTCCTTTTCAAAAAAACAGCCGGATTTTAGTTGCTTAAGGTTTTGACGAAAGCAAGGAGGATTTTTTTTACCGGCCGATCGGCGGAGGTATAGAGTTTGGAGAAAGCAGTTCTGCTGCGCTCGGGAAGAGAAGTTGAAGAGGAAATCGGAGCCGTCATTTCCAATATTTCTTATATAGGAACAATGACGTTCACCAACAAAAAGGCGTTCAAATTGCGGTATCTAAAGAAGAATTACAATCCATGATCGAACAGGCAATAGAAAAGGAACGAGAAGTTATGTTCAAAGCATTTGAAGCCAAAATGAATGATGTTGTGGAAAAGAGAGATAGAATTTTAACCCAACAATTGAATCGATCATTGGAAGAAAGACGATTGGAAATTGCTGCTGCACAAGAAGAAAAAGAAACAAAAAAGCCATGGTGGAACAAACTGTTTTCAAAATGAGGTATAGAGAAGCGTCAATTGCAAAATAAGTGATCTTCCGTATGTTTTTGAGAAGATTCATGAAAGTATGGGTGTATTAATGGATAAAAAAACATTATGGGGTTTAAGGGTTCAGGAATTTTATAGAAAAATGTTCAGGTACTATTCAATAATTGGTGCGAATGTTGTTTATTTTTTTCTGATCATTAGTAGTATCTTTATTTATTATTTTAATTTATTTCTTCAGTGGATACCCTCTCAAATATCTGTTGAAGTAATCTTATCACTATTTATAACCTTCATTTTAAAACAGACAAAAGTCCGTACTTTTGTTAAAAGGGCAGATATAATCTTTTTGTTGCCATTAGAATGGGGATTAAAGCCGTATTTTATTAAATCACTTATATATAGTTTTGTTATTGATGTTATTAAATTGGTAAGTTTCATAACTGTTTTTTTATCCCTATTTTTGCACACAACTAATATAAATCTTCTCTTTCTTTTTTTTATAGTGGGGATTGCTGCTTATAACATTTTAATGAAGTGGACTGAACAATGGTTAAAGAACCATGTACAATTTGTGTTACATAGGCTAAATAGGTTTTTTTCAATATATTTAATGTGTTACTTTTTGTTTAATAATGACTGGATTTTTGAGCTTGTTTTAATGAGTATAAATTTCGTCTATTTAATTTATTTTATAGGAAAAAAAAGAAATCTGAATTGGCAGTGGCTAATAGTTGAAGAAGAAAGTGCATTATTAAGTAACTTTAAATTTATTAATATTTTCATGGATGTCCCTAATCTTAAACGTTCTTTTCGGAAAAGACGTTTACTTACTATGATTCTGAAAAGGTGTATCCCATATAGTCAAAGTAGTACATTCGTATATTTATACTCACACTTGTTTGTAAGATATAATGATTACTTTTATCTTTATTTAAGACTAACTGTAATTGGCATATTTGTTAATTATGCGATGCCAGCAAGTGGTTGGATCTTTAATCTCCTCATTTTATTTATGACTGGATTTCAAGTAATTCCTTTACAAAATGAAATGAAACAAAGTGTATTACTTTATCCTATTTCAAAATCTCAGATAAAAGATTCTTTCTTAAAGTTTGTCTTGGTCATACTATATGCACAATTTTTTATTCTATATTTCGCAATGTTCAGGCATACTTCTACTGCTAACTTATTAAATCTTGTAATTGGAAGTTTATTTGTTTATGTATTCGTATATTTCTTTGTATCAAAGAGAGTCAATGTCTCAGGAAGTGCCTTAAAAGAATAGCGTGGTAAAGATACTTTGTTTAACTAGGTTAACAGGGTTAACCACCTGTTATTAGCGAGAATTGAGAATATCTTTATTTATAACGGCAGTCAGGGGCATGAAATCGTTCAGGTCTGTCATGCCGAAATTACTGACCCATCCTATTATGAGCTGGAATCATTTGAAGGAATAGAAGATAATGGCACAATTTTAAAGCTTTATTGGAAATCTTTAAGTGAGTTTCAGGATGGAAACCTGCGATTAGTTCCTGAAAACCTGCTGGAACTGCTGACACAGAACGGAGAAAACTTAACATGAAATACAAAGGTTCGGCTGCTTACGCTGAAGGGGATTTTTTAAGGAGAGGTAAGCGGAAAGCACATTTTAGATTTAGGCTGCTGAGATGCCGTTCTTGAAATCGAATTGGCGAAGCAGCTGTCTCGTCATAAAAACTTAAGCAGTTAATAAATGACTCCGTTATTGCACTGGGGTCATTTCTTTTTATTCTGATTGATTTTATATGGCTTACGCTATTTTTGTATAGTTAATCTAAAATATTAATAAAAATAAAATTTGCAAAATTTAAATAACTCATTATATAATGACCTATATGATAGGTAGATAGCATATGAAGGGGAGGAGGAAGATGCCTCTAGTTAAAAAACAATTGGTACATGAATTAGCAGCAGAAGAAATTAAAAGGCTGATTCGAAGCAATAAATTTCAAAAGGGCGATAAACTGCCCTCCATGGCCGATCTCGCAGTGAAGTTTGGCGTCAGCCGGACGAGCATTAGAGAGGCACTTCGACAACTTGAGGCTCAACATTTCGTTGAAATTGTGAATGGAAAAGGGATCCTTGTAAAGGATGCAAATGCTCATCAGCTTCAAACCCGTATATTTATTGAAAGTGAGCTGACCTTTTTGCTTCAGTTATGTGAAGTAAGAAGGGGGCTTGAAGGGCAAGCAATAGAACTTGCTGCGAGCAGAGCAACAGAGGAACAGCTGGTCAGAATGGAAACGAATCTTAAAATTTATGAAAGTGTAAAAATTTTAAGCGAAGATTCTGTTCAGGCAGATTTAGATTTTCACCAAACTCTTTATGAAGCTTCACACAATCCTGTCTTATTTAAGATGATTGCCACTGTATACGAATCGTTTAATGAATTTTGGAGAAAAAATGAAAATTCTAATTCCATTTTTGAAGAAACCTATCACTTTCATGAAGACATCTATTTTTACGTAAAAAATAAACAGCCAGAACTTGCCAGATTAGCATTAAACCAAATGATAGATGTCGTAGAATCAAGAGTAAAAGAATTATTTTAAAGGGGATAAAATATAAAACGGAGAGGTGTCAAAAATGGCTCAAAACAAAGGGGATAAAAAAATAGCAACAAAAGCCTTGATAGCCAGTTTAATAGGAAGTTCTATTGAGTGGTATGATTATTTTTTATACGGAACAATTGCTGCACTTATTTTCAGCAAGTTATATTTCCCATCAGGCGATCCGGTTGTCGGATTAATGCTTGCGTACACATCCTTCGCTCTTCCCTTTTTCATTCGACCGTTAGGCGGAGTAATTTTCAGTCACATTGGGGATAAAATTGGCCGGAAAAAGACGCTTGTCATGACACTATCATTAATGGGAGGAGCCACTGTATTAATTGGCTTGCTGCCTACATATGAAGCGATCGGCATATGGGCTCCGATTCTCCTAATCGCTTTGCGCTTAATTCAAGGTCTTGGTATTGGCGGTGAGTGGGGGGGAG
Source organism: Metabacillus hrfriensis (assembly GCF_030127205.1). Lineage (NCBI taxonomy): Bacteria > Bacillati > Bacillota > Bacilli > Caryophanales > Bacillaceae > Metabacillus > Metabacillus hrfriensis. The sequence goes on along the minus strand of NZ_CP126116.1, from coordinate 3,228,581 downwards.
CACTATTATTAGCGACAGAGTATGCACCTCCTGAAAAACGGGGATTTTTCGGCAGTATTCCACAAATGGGTGTCACGATCGGCTTGCTGCTTGGAACATTATCGATATCTTTCATGACTCTATTGCCTAATGCACAGTTTGAAGCCTGGGGGTGGCGGGTGCCGTTTATTTTAAGCGCACTGTTAGTATTTATAGGATTATGGATTCGAGGCGGCATAGACGAAACTCCAGCATTCAAGGAAGCAAAAGAATCAGGCAATATTTCTAAAGTGCCTCTTATTGACACGTTCAAATATCATTGGAAAGAAGTTCTTATTGCAGTAGGGGCCAAAGTAGTTGAAACAGCACCATTCTATATTTTTGGAACATTTATTATTTCATATGCTACCGGTACTCTTGGGTTTGAAAGAAGTTCTACATTGAATGCCGTTACAATCGCAACTCTGGTCACAACAATCATGATTCCGTTTATGGGTAAATTATCAGATAAGGTTGGCCGTAAGCCGCTGTATATAGGTGGAACCGTAGCCATGATCCTATTCGCCTTTCCGTACTTTTACTTACTATCATTAGATTCTGTCCTATGGTTAACAGTGGCAACAATCATTGGACTAGGTATTATTTGGGCACCTATTACTGCAGTATTGGGAACGATGTTTTCAGAAATTTTTTCAACAAGTGTCCGCTATACAGGTGTAACAGTTGGGTATCAGCTGGGGGCTGCAATTGCCGGCGGTACAGCTCCACTTATTGCAACGGCATTGCTGAGTGCATATAATAATTCATTTGTTCCCGTTGCTTTGTATATCATCGCTGCGGCAATCATCTCATTAATTGCGGTTTCTTTTACTCGTGAAACTAGACCAATCGATACGGATGGGAAACCCCAAAGCAAGGCCATGTAAAAAATTACGACCTAATAGACCAAGGAGTGAAAAAATGCTGTTATTAAATGAACAGAAGATCACAGAGTTGTACTCCATGGCAGATTGTATAGATGATGTAGAAAAAGCATTCCGTTATGGACGGGAAGGTAAAACAATTGCTCCAATCAGGATGTCTATCCCTCATAAGAAGATGTCAGCAGAAACGCTATATATGCCTTCGTACATTGAATCAGAGGACTACACTGCCGTTAAGATTGTAAGCATTTTTCCTAATAATGCTAAACAAGGGAAAAAAGTGCTCCAAAGCATTATTTTATTAACAGATGCGATTACAGGAGAACACGTAGCGATGATGGATGCCAGTTACTTGACCATACTCAGGACCGGAGCATCAAGCGGAGTTGCCACAAAATATTTAGCACGCGAAAAATCCAGGATTTGTGCTGTTCTGGGCTGCGGTGCTCAATCGCTGGGACAAATTCAAGCTATTATGGCTGTCAGAAATCTGGACGAGATCATCCTTTATAACCGCACGATAGAAAAAGCAGAACAATTAGGTGAAAAACTTCGTGCACTTTATCCCAATTGGAATGGAAACATTGTTTTTAATAGTGATGCAAACAAGGCTGTTGAGAAAGCTGATATCATCATTTGCAGCACCAAATCTACTACCCCGCTGTTTAATGGGAACCTGCTAAAGCCAGGAACTCATATTAACGCGATTGGCTCGTATCAGCCGCATATGCAGGAAGTCGACGTTCACACGCTGAAAAAAAGCGGCAAAATCGTTGTTGATACCATTGAAGGAGCGCTTCATGAAACTGGAGATTTTCTAGTTCCAATGAAAGAGGGATCTTGGAGCCCTCAATCTATTTACGGTGAAATTGGGGAAATCATTTGTGGAGAAAAAGAAGCTCGAATGTACGATGACGAGATTACATTTTATAAGTCCGTTGGGATTGGCTATCTAGATACGATGGTTGCTGTTCAAGTTTTTAAAAAAGCGATTGAAGCTAGTGTGGGTGAAAACTTTTCCCTTTAATAATAAGCAGAAACAGGAGCTCCAGTTTGATAACTGGAGCTTTTCCTGCGGTTTGTAAAAAGAAAAGTGAAGAAATCTATATAATCTATGACAAAAAATGTCGTGATTATTAATTATACTTAAAGTATTACCTAAAAGGAGGTTCAACAGATGAGACCTTTAAAAGACAAAGTAGCACTGGTTGCGGGCGGAACAAGGGGAGCGGGACGAGGAATTGCAATGGAACTTGGAGCTGCCGGAGCGACTGTCTATATTACCGGCCGCACTACCCGGAACCAAATTTCGGAATATGGACGTCCGGAAACAATCGAAGAGACGGCTGAATTAGTAACTGACTTAGGCGGGATAGGTATTCCGGTTCAAGTTGACCATCTTGTTCATGAACAAGTGGAGTCATTGTTAAAAAGGATAGAGATGGAACAGGGAAGATTGGACATATTAGTCAATGATATATGGGGAGGAGAGTATTTAACGGAATGGAACAGTCCAGTATGGCAGCAGTCTTTGGATAAAGGATTTAGACTGCTTCGACTTGCTGTTGATACTCATATCATCACAAGTCACTATGCGCTTCCTTTACTGATTAAAAACAAAGGAGGATTAGTGGTAGAAATGACGGACGGAACAGAAGAATACAACAACAGCCATTATAGATTATCGCTCTTTTATGATTTAGCCAAAAGTTCAATCATTCGTATTGCTAAATCCCTGTCACATGAGCTCGCACCATATGAATGTACAGCCGTATCTGTAACACCTGGCTGGATGCGTTCAGAAATCATGCTTGAAGAGTTTGGAGTGAAGGAAGAAAATTGGCGTGATGCATTAGAAAAAGAACCTCATTTTGTCATTTCTGAAACTCCGCGTTTTACTGGAAGGGCAATCGCAGCAATTGCTAATGACCCTGACAAAATCAACATGAGCGGTCAATCTTTCTCAAGCGGACAGCTTGCAAAAAAATACAAATTTAAAGACATTGACGGTTCCCAGCCGGACTGCTGGAGGTATATTCCTGAGGTTCAAGAGGCGGGTAAACCTGCAAACGCAGAAGGTTATAGGTAGGTTAATACTCGAAATGAAAAGTACTACTAAAGGAACGCTTGAGATTGAATCAAAGCGTTCTTTTTTAAATTATCAATAAATTTTAACTGAAAAACAATAAAACATATCCTAAAGTAAAAAGATTGGAATGAGGTGCTTTAAGAGGCCTGGTCTGACGGAGAAGGTAGTTAAAGGAAAGAAGCCTGCTTTTTACGAATTTCAAACAGTTCGAAAATATAAAAAACAGGTAATAACCGTTGCACGGTCAGATTTTCTCGAAAGTATAAAAAAAGCACAAATAATAGTTTAAAATGATGGAAGGCTAATTGCATTTAAGAGTTAGGCATGAATATGTTGTTTAATGGTAAAAAGAGATTATTTTTGTAAAAGTCAATAAATACATGATAGACTTCTTATGAAGAAACTAGGATTTTATGCAGCTAATCATCCTAACACTACTTGCAATTATTGAAATTAATGAAAGGATTTAATAAGACTAAAAAAATAAAGGAGATAGTACAAATATGAGTGAAACAATAAATTTACATAGCGACGCGAGAGACATGTTAATGGCAACAAGCCGGACATTCTTTATTCCTATAAGTCTTCTATCGCCAGGATTAAGAGAAACGGTTACATCCGCCTACTTATGCATGAGAGCCATTGACGAGATTGAAGATCATCCTGAACTCCATGCTGAAACCAAAAGCAATCTATTGCGTTCAATCAGCCAACTCTTGCAAAAACCTTTTAATAACAACGAGTTAATGGATATTTTTCTTCCATACAACTCCCTTCTTCCGGATGTTACCTTACGTCTTGGTGATTGGATCAAGCTTTGTCCACCGACAATTGTAGAGGATGTTTTGAATGCAACATCCACTATGGCGAAAGGGATGGCTGACTGGGTTTTAAAAGAGTGGCGGATTAAGAGTGAAGAAGATTTGAATCAATACACTTTCTACGTGGCTGGTTTGGTTGGAGTCATGCTCTCAGATATTTGGAAGTGGTATGATGCTACTGAAACAGATGAGACTCTCGCCATAGCCTTTGGCCGCGGCTTACAGTCCGTTAATATTCTTCGTAACCGCGCTGAGGATTTAGAGAGAGGTGTAGATTTCTTTCCCGATGGGTGGGAGTTAGAAGATATGTTTATGTACGCACGACGTAATCTAGCTCTTGCTGACGTTTACTTGGAGAATATTAAACCTGGTCCTATCCTTAATTTTTGTAAAATCCCGATAGCTCTCGCACATGGTACGCTTGATGCCTTGATGGAGGGAAAGGAAAAAATGAGCAGAACTGCTGTAACTGAAATAGTTAGTAAAGTAGTAAGCAAACAGTAATCCGAAAAAGCTAGGAAAGCACTTTCTCTTTTAGATAACTAGGATAGGTTATCATTTGAAGAAATAGCATTGCTGAATAATCTATTTTTCCTTGATCGAAATAGATTCTCTAAATACTGCCGTGGTGCGTACAACAATAATAAAGAGTTGGCGTTGTCGTTTATTAAAGGGGGTTTTTCTGGAATATCCATGCGGCGTGGATGTTCCAGAACGATCTTCAATTAATTGGGCGTTTCCGCAGGAAGCGTCTTTTTTACTTTGCTTATATATGAAGATGGACTACTATTATTAGAAATAATGAGAGCCTTATTTTAAGGAGGAAAACATGAATTTAGAGCATGAGTTTTACCTTATTATTTATAACAACCAATGTAAAAGATTTTTGGATGTATAGAGAAAAAAACAATAGTGTAATTGACTCTGTTGTAATACATGATGATATCATTCAATACATTTATGTCTCGTTAGAATGAATTCCCAGTAAAAATCCAGCATTGCTAGGAACTCCAAATGGTCTATTCCCCACTCAATATCAATAGGATTTTTAATTTGCCAATTAATACGCTTCTGAAAGGGATCTGGGAATTCATTGTTTCTATGTGCTGAACAAGGTTGAGGAGGGGTTTACTGAGATTGCTGATCATTCTGGCTGAACCAACTCCTTCATATCGCTAAGTAACGGTTGGTTCAAGCACAGTCAATATTGTATCAGTCGAATTGAGATTAACATTAGCACCTATTGGAATAGCAGCTTTATAAAACCCATGCCCTGAAGCAAGATTGATGATCAGTGGTTTTCCTATAGGGACTAACAATAAATTAATTAAATCTTCATAAGTTGTATCATAAGATACAAGGCAATTCGTACATTCTCCCATGATAATGCCAAGACAATCTTGAAATTTACCTGACATCATTAATTGAGTCAGATACCGAAAAATCATTGTAGTAGGTGCATGTGTGTCTTCTAAAAAAAAGATTTTACCTTGTGTATCTATTTCATATGGAGTACCAAGGGTATTGACTAAAGAAGTTATATTTCCACCCACTATTGGACCCGTTACATTTCCCGGCACTAAACTCTTCAGGAGAATATCTGGCGGGTTTTGAATAATTCTGGGAGAATTCAATGTAGAAGTTGCTTCAAAGAATTGATTGAAATTATAAACGGGTGTCTCTATTCTAAAATCAATCAGCATTAGACTATGGAACGTTATTAAATTACTAGATAGATACAAACTATTTAGTAATACGGTTATGTCACTATATCCAGATATAATTTTAGGATTCTCTCTTATGACATCAAAATCCAGGTAAGGAAGGATGGTCTGAACCCCAGTTCCTCCTCTTGTTGATAGAATCATATTGACACTTGGATCTTTAAACATATTCATGACATCTTCGGCTCTTTGCTCAGCTGGTGCAGCTGTGATGCCCTCATAAGAATAAACGTGCTTCCCAAAAACGACATTATAGCCCAAATCTTTCAAATATTGGACTCTGTCATTTATAATTTTTGTATCAAGAGGGCTGCCAGGCGTCACCAAACCAATCGTATCACCTCTTTGCAGCAACGGAGGTCTTATTGCCATATTTTCCTCTCCCTGTATTCGCTTCAATTATTATTTACGATAATAAAAGGTATTAGAAGGTGATCTGATATATGTCATATTAATGAAAACTACTGATTAAGCACTTCCGCTTTAAATGCACAGTACGACTATACTCACGTTAAATTTCAGTATGTTGCGCCATTAAATGTCCAGATTGTTGAGGAGAGCTGGAAGAATTAGAATACTAAGGAAGAATGTTTGTGAAGGATTACACTTAAACTCGCGAAGCTGGTTAGTTCAAGTAAGAAAGAGACCGAAAAGTTCCAAGAAAGACCCTCCTATTAAATATTAAGCCGTTCTCTTTAGTGTTTTAACACATGAAAAATTGAATGAACAAAATAACATTCAGATAATTACCCATTTTTATACTTTTTGTATGCTAACGGTGTCATGTTTATAGACTTCCGGAACTTATCAATAAAATAGCTTGTACTATTAAATCCTACTTGATAGGCAACATCTGTGACATTGGAATCTGGTTGCAGTAGTAAGACTAAGCTTTTTTGAATTCGAAAATCTGTTACGTAATTCAAAGGTGTTTTCTTTAACATTCGCTTGAAATATCGACAGCATTCCGATCGGCTCAATTGTCCGGCTTTTGCAATATCATCTAACATGATTTTCTCAGCATAATGTAGATGTATCCAATTTAACATTTGCTTCATTCGATGATTCTTTAACATTTCTGTCTGTTCGTACTCTAATTTGAAGCCATTAACGATTAAGTTTTGCCAAATGAACGTTAGCTGTACGGTGATGTCAATTTCGTAGTATGGTGGCTTTTGTTGAATCAATTGATTGATTTTTATAATGGCATCTAAAATGTTTTTCTCCCAAAGTTCCTTTGTATTTAAGTGTAAGTAAGATAAATTAGTCGCTTGAATATAGGGATTTACATAAGTAGTATAGAGTTCTTGTGATAAAACAAAATGCGGAGAAACGTTTAAACAAATATAAACACACCCGGAAAGATTTTTTTCTTCCGCCATGTGCAGACAGCCACTATTTATAAATATCCCCTCACCTTCACGAACCTCTGCTTTTTCTTCATTTATTTGAAATATGGCTTCTCCTTTTATAATTAGAACAAATTGAATTTCATCATGCCAATGAAGTGGTATAAATCCATTAATATTTTGGTTAATCGTTGTTTCGTAACATGCAATCGGTAACACAACGGTACGATGTTCTGTTAATTCTTTTAAACTTTGGTCAATCTTAAAATCTTTTATTTGCATATTACCGCCTCAATATATTTATATTTTCACATTCAATTTAGGTATTATTTAACTGATTTTTCACTTATTATGACAATATTATAACACTATTTTTGTATTTAAAGGTGGAGAGCTAAATATGAATAGAAGAAAAGGATTATTTCTCGTTATTACGGGTGCGATTTTTTGGGGTATTGGGGGCACCGTTGCACAAAAGCTTTTTCATCAATACGCAATCAATGTAAATTGGCTTGTAACTATACGATTACTTATAGCAGGCCCTTTACTCTTGACCATTCAATTTTTTGGCAAAGACCCTTCTCAGATACTTGGTGTATGGAAAAGTAAAAGGACTGCTGTTCCGCTGATTATCTTTGGATTATTGGGTATGCTTGCCGTTCAATACACGTATATGGCATCCATTAAACACGGGAATGCTGCTGTCGCAACGCTATTGCAATACTTAGCGCCTGTCATGATTATTATTTATTTAATTTTACGCAAACAATCCGTTCTAACAAGAAAGGATTTAATAACAGTTTCGCTTGCTTTGGCTGGATGCTTTTTCTTATTAACCAACGGCTCAATCTCTCAATTATCTGTGTCGGCACTTGCAATAGTTTGGGGCATTTTATCTGGAATAGCGTTAGCCTTTTATACGTTATATGCTGTTCCTTTACTGAAGCAATACGATTCCCTTGTTATTGTTGGCTGGGCTATGATTATTGGCGGTTTTGCCATGAGTTTGATTCACTCACCTTGGCAATTGGACTATAAAAGCTTAACATTAGAGGCTTATTTATACTTAATTTTCGTTATCGTATTTGGTACTATGATTGCTTTTTGGTTTTATATCGAAAGTTTACAAAGTCTGTCGCCAAAAGAATCGAGCTTTTTAGGTAGCATAGAACCACTGGCGGCTGTTCTAACAACAGTCTTTTGGCTAAGAGAATCCTTTGGAATTTTCCAATGGTTTGGTACTGCTTGTATCATTGGAATGATTGTTTTATTGGCTTTGAATAAAGATTCTTCTTCAAAATCTACCCAGCAGTCAAAAATTAAAAAGTCCCTTAAGGTAAGCTAATTTCGCTCTAATCAAAATAAAAGAAATGTGAATAAAGGATAAATAATGGACTTAAAAGAAAAGATGAGATTGGGTGTAGTATACTGTGATTTTGAACCTGAATTGGTAAAGATCGAATTGATGAGTGGGTGCTCCCTGCAAAGAAATTAAAAATATCTAGAATTGTAAGGCTGCTTGTCAATGTTTAGACCAACTATACCGAAAAATTTTAAAAGGACATTTTAAGAAAAGGGACTTCCACATAAATAAACGGTAGAGCATTAAAATTCAATGCTCTTTTTGTTTTGGTCAGATTTTGTTGTCATAACAGCTTCAAAAAAATTCATTTCTTCTTATTGAATGAAAAGGTGCTTTGCTAACAAGCACCGCAGTAACTAATTGTAAAATAATGAAGACAATCGGGGAATGTTTGATGGCTTGGATATTTTTTTCTCTGCGATACACGTAATAATGTGAAAAAATCTTTGAGATAAACCCAAAGATCCTTACTATAAAAACTAATGTTAATCTTGTTGATGAACAACAGGAGAATTCGCACTTTTATATTTTGACTTATTCGATGAAAGATAAACGCCTGCAAAAATAATTAGCAGTCCGACAATTATATTTGGAGTAATCGTTTCTTCCAGCAGGAAATAACCCCAGATTATAGCCGAACCAGGAATCAGGTAAGTGACAGTTGCTGCTAACTCAGGACTGCCGTTTTTATTGATATAGAAATAGATCAGTTGTCCTAGCCCTGAACCGAAACAGCCAAGACCGATTACCGCAAAAAACGGAAGAGGATCAAGGAGCAAATCAAGTTTGAACGGCTCAGTAAGCAGCATCCCGATTAAACCGACAAGAGCACCAGTAAGTAAGGTGGAAGTTGTTATAACCAGCACCCCTATCTCCGACAAAAAACGCTTTGTTAACTGGCCGGCAAGTCCGTAGCAGATGGCGGCAGCAAGCATTGTCCCAATTCCAATAAAATTCTTTCCGAAAAGCTGGCCGAATTGGAAATCCATCAGCATAAGTATTCCGAAGAAACCAATTAATATGCCAATCCACTGACGGCTGGTAAGTCGATAAGAAAAAAGAATAAATCCAATAAGACCTGTCCAAATCGGCGTAGTCGCGTTCAGAATCGAAGCGGTCGTACTGTCTATCACAGTTTCGCTTAAAGGTATCAAGCCCCATGCCAAACCACAGTTAAATATACCAACAACAATTAGTGCTTTCCAAGGCAGCCTCCCTTTGATTTCTCTGCGTCTCCACACTAAAACCGGCAGCAGGATGATTGCACCTGCTATACAGCGGAGAAACACAATTCCCCATACACCAGCTGGCGGAAGCAGCCATTTCATAAAAACAAACGATAAACCCCAAATTAAACTAAGCCCGATTAGGGCTCCATACAGTCGAAGCATGAATTGCCTCCTTTCTTCATTCTTATTATGACAAATTTTGATGAAAAATTCATTTTGAAATCTTGCTCTCTTATTTTTACGGATGTGACAACGTGAAGGAACCTGATGAGCTTGTTTTGATTAATCTTTTTCAAAATAAGCTTTTTTCTTTTTGCTCTTGTATAAAGAATTAGATCGTTAATTTAATCAAACTTTATTCAAAGGTGCAGGAAGGGAATGAAAGTTATTGCTCGAGGAACGGCCATAATATGTTTTGGATAGGCTTTTATAACGCCCCCATAAAGAGGAAGTGAATATTCCGGAAACACCTACAATGTTTCTAAGCAACAATTTCATTTTTTTGTAAAAAATATAGCTTGAACACCATTGACCAGAGAGGTCAACGGGATTACAATGGTGTTGACCGGTATGGTCAACAACCTCGCATTAGCTAATGTAGAAAGAGGGCTGCCAAGATGTTTTCGAAATTTTTGAATCTGGATAAGGAAAAACAGGACCGCATCATAAATTCGGCAATGAAGGAATTTGCCCAGAACGGTTATGATAAGGCATCGACAAATGAAATCGTCAAGGAAGCGGGAATATCAAAGGGTTTGTTATTCCACTATTTCCAAAATAAAAAGCAATTATATTTATTCTTGTATGATCATATGGTCGATATTCTAATGGAAAAAATTATGGAAAAAATAAATTGGGATGAAAAAGACATTTTTGCCCGCTATCGGCAAATCGCATTGCTGAAAATTGAGATATATCAAATTTACCCGGAAATGTTGAGTTTCGCCAAGTCAATTTATAAAGACTCCTCTCCTGCAGTGAAAATTGATATAAACCGCAGGGGGAAAGAGTTGTTCGAAAGTTCCTTCAATAAATTATTTTCCGATATTGATCTTTCCAAATTTAAAAAAGGGATTGAGATCAAAAAAGCGATTAACATTATAAATTGGACATTGGAAGGGTTCGCCTATCAATATCAAGAAAAAGCATTGGCCCTATCTCTGGAGCAACTCGATATCGAAGAGACAATGGCAGAAATGGAAGAGTACCTGAAAATATTAAGAAATTCTTTATACGAATAAGGGGGTGATCAATCCTATTACAAAATTGGCCATTCCGCATAACTGATTGAGGAGAGAAAAGGGAGGTAAGATAAATGAACGTTATAGAAATAAAAAATCTAACCAAAACTTACGGCAAGGCAAGAGGGATATCTGATATTAGTTTTAATGTTGAACAGGGTGAGATTTTCGGGTTTATTGGGCCTAATGGCGCTGGGAAGTCGACAACGATCCGTACGCTGTTATCTCTCATCTATCCCACAAGCGGCAGTGCAACTATTTTTGGAAAGGATTGTGTTCAATCAGGTCCTGAAATTAAAAAGGAAATAGGCTATTTACCTTCAGAAGTTTTTTATTATGAAAATATGAAAGTAAAGGATTTATTAAAATATTCAGCCAGCTTTTATAAAAAAGATTGCAGTAAAAGAATAAAAGAATTGGCTGAAATCATGGATTTGGATCTCAATAAAAAAATAGATGACCTCTCTTTAGGAAACAAAAAGAAGGTCGGTATTGTTCAAGGGCTGCTTCATGAGCCTAAGCTGATCATTCTCGATGAACCTACGAGTGGACTTGATCCTCTGATGCAGCAAAATTTCTTTGAATTGCTTGAGGAAGAGAATAAAAAAGGTGCCACAATACTTTTTTCATCTCACATTTTAAATGAGGTACAGCGTTTATGTAATCGTGTTGCCATTATTAAAGAGGGAAAAATCGTTACAGTTGAAAAAATTAGTACATTACAAGAAAACACCTATAAAAAATTCAAAATTGAAGCAAAGTTAAAGCTTGAACCAACTTATTTTAATTTAACGGGTGTCAACAATTTAGAGGTGAAAAATAATGTTGCCAGCTTTATATTTAAGGGAAATATCAATACGGTCATGAAAAAAATAGCCGACATTGAAATCACGAACCTCTGGATAGAAGAGCCGGACCTTGAGGAGATTTTTATGCACTACTATGAAAAGGAGGTCTAGGACGCTATGAATATATTTTTTCATGAATTGAAGGCGTATCGGAAGTCTACGATCATATGGTCGCTATCGTTAATTGTGATCATCGTTATTTTTATGTCGATGTATTCTTCCTTTAAAGAGGATGCAGAAGGTTTTATGAAAATTTTGGAAAGTTATCCGGAGGCGATAAGAAATGCACTTGGGTTTAATCAAGGGAATTTCTTTACTATTCTAGGCTTCTATAGCTTCCCATTATCGTTTATTACTCTTTGCGCAGCAATCCAGGCAATGAATCTCGGTACTTCCATTGTCAGCAAAGAAGTCCGTGAAAAAACCGCAGACTTTTTGCTCACGAAGCCAGTTACCCGGACTGAAATTTTGACATCCAAGTTATTGGCAGCATCGGTTTCGCTAGTCATAACGAATATCGTTTATTTCGCTGCAGCGAGCTTTGTGGCAATACAAGTCAAGACCGATGATTTTAGCTTGAAAACTTTCTTTTTACTTTCCCTTACGATTTTTTTCATTCAACTGATTTTCCTGGCTATAGGAATTATCATTTCCGTTATGGTCCATAAGATCAAATCCGTGCTGCCCGTCTCGCTTGCTACCGTCTTTGCTTTCTATTTTCTGGGAGTGTTCAGTGATACGAAAGACGATGAAGTGAAACGTTATTTTTCACCATTTAAATATTTTGACACCGCCTATATCATTAAACATTCCGGCTATGAAGCATCATTTTTGATTGTAGGTGCAGTGATTATTATTCTTGCCATTGCAGCTAGTTATGTCGTCTATACAAAGAAGGATATCCATGCTGTATAAGAATTTTGGCTATGCATATGGAGAGCTATACGGAGGGGTGGGGTCATGAATATATATTTAAAAGAATTGAAGTCTCATCGAAAAGCGCTTATCTTTTGGAGCATCGGTGTCTTTCTTGTGGTGGCATCTGGAATGGCTAAGTATTCTGCCTATTCATCATCTGGCCAATCGATAAATGATCTGATGGGTGATATCCCAAAATCACTGAGGGCTGTATTGGGTTTCAGTACTTTGGATTTATCGAAGGCCAGCGGCTACTATGGTATGCTCTTTCTCTATTTGTTATTAATGGCAACTATCCATGCGGCGATGCTTGGAGCAACGATTATTGCCAAAGAAGAGCGGGACAAAACGTCAGAGTTTTTATTCGTAAAGCCAGTATCAAGAAGTACCATTATTACCGCAAAATTATTGGCAGCATTCACCAATGTCGTGATCTTTAATCTCGCAACATTCGCTTCGTCCGTTATTCTTATTGGGAAATACAGAGGGGATGAGGCGGTTAATGGTGAAATTGCCATCTTAATGGCGGCAATGTTCATTTTGCAGGTCTTGTTTATGGTAATAGGCAGCTCGCTTGCTGCTGTCAAAAAGAATCCAAAATCGGCTGCATCAGCAGCTGCTGGAATCCTATTACTTGCTTATATGTTATCAATCGTTATTGATTTGAATGAGAACATTGAAGTCTTAATATACTTTACACCATTCAAATATTTTGAAGCGAAAAATGTCATGTATGGCGGCGGTTTCGAAGCAAGCTTTATCATGTTGTCTATAGGGTTAATTGCGGCCCTTTCGATTATTACCTATGTTTTTTATAACAAAAGAGATCTGAATATATAGCACAAATAGACCGAGATTTTCGGTCTTTTTTAATGTTTTTAAACCGTTGGGCCACATAGGCTCAGATTTATGATTTATTTAATAAAAATAATTTCTAAAAACTAAGTACAAAGGAAAAAATGTTTATTCCTTTGTTCAATAAATAAGGAGGAGTAAAATTGGGATTTTCGTTTATGCCAGGTTATGGCTATTCGTAAATTTGCATAATAAAAGTTAACAGGAAAGATCAGACTGAAGATCTTGAGTAGAAGCAATAAAAATAACAATGTAAAATAGAGGAAACTCATCAAAAAAAGCCTTTGCTCAACGGGAGCAAAGGCTCATTAGCATGTTAGGGGTGTATGTCTTTCTTAACTCAATCTAATGATGTTAAAGTTTTAATTACTTGTTGGAGAGCTTCTTCTTCATCCCGTCCGGAAGCTTCTAATTTTATTTCTGCCTTGTTTTGTATTCCAAGTGATAAAACACCCAATATGGACTTCAAATTAACCTTGCGTCCATTATAAGTTAGAAAAATATCAGAACTATAACGAGAGGCGGTCTGAATCAATTCTGTAACAGAACGTCCATATAACCCCCCTATACTGTTCAGTTCAACTGTTTGTTGAATCATATAAAGACCTCCTTAACTCATATTTTTTAGGAAGGAAAAGAAAAACTCCCTCTGTCTTATGTATGAATCTTTTTTCTGAATCATGTTAATTTTTTTGTGTAGCAGCCTATTTCATTTCATCATCTATTTTTCAATGCAGTGCAGTGCTTTGAGAAAAACGGCAATATATTAACATAGCAAAAATCCCAGATTTTTGATTAAAAAGCTGGGATTTTTGCATCTTATTAGACTTAGGGAAATGGATAAGAATTGGTGATTATTCAAGAAAAGCACCCGTGCTTAAGATAGCTTGATGTTATCATAATTGAAAATTCACTTTTGTGTTTCCATTGTTTCCTAACCCATAATCAGAAACCCTGTTATATAGAATTTCTATGGCTGCATCAAATGAATTTCCTATGCCCTGATCGTTGAAAGAATAAATAGTGTTTCATTTAGTAGGATTTGTTGTAATGTTCCACATTTATGACGACATTTCCCTTCTTGTGTCCTTTCTCGACATATCTATGAGCTTCTACTATCTCTTCAAACGCATAGTATCTGTCAATGACTACTTTTAACTTCCCCATCTCAACAAGTTCTTTAAGGAAGTTTAGTGCTTCGGAAGTTTCAGGTGAATTTTGACCCAATATTAGTTTCTTGCTGCTTGTCAATTTAGTCCATAGCATTCGAACACCTGGTAATGGTTCAGTGACATTTAAATAGGTACCGTCCTTCTTTAACGATTTCATACAAGCTGAAAACGAACTCTTGTTTACTGCTTCAAAGATCACATCATAAGTCTCACCCTTAATAGAAAAATCTTCTGCAGTATAATCAATTACCTGATCGGCTCCCAGAGATTTTACCAATTCTAAATTCGATGTACTGCATACCCCTGTAACGTTTGCTCCGAAATACTTGGCAATCTGTACTGCATAACTTCCTACACTTCCTGAAGCACCATAGACAAGGACCTTTTGACCGCTCTGAATGTTAGCTTTTCTAAGATAATACAATGCTGTGCGTGCCCCAATTGGAATAGCTGCGGCTTCCTCATAAGTTATATTGGAGGGTTTAAGAGTTACTGGTCCATCTTCAGGCAGACACCTATATTCGGCATAAGCACCAAAACCCATTAGGGAAGCAGCAAAAACCTGGTCACCTTCCTTAAATCTTTTGACATCTTTCCCTACTGACTCTACTTCTCCAGCTAACTCCATCCCCAATATCTCTTTTTTTGGTTGTCTGAAACCAAGTGTAATTCGGGCAGGGAGCCAAAAAGCGGGAGGAACTGTAAAACTCCGTGACCGAATATCTGCTACTGTTACGGTTGTTGCTTTTACTTTTACCAGTATTTCATTTTCCTTCGGAATAGGTTTTTTTACATCTTTCAATTGAAGAACGTCGGGTGGACCGTAGTTTGTATACACAATTGCTTTCACTTATATTCCTCCAATTCGTTCTATTCATTCATATCTGCAAACACGAATAAAAAGAACGATATTTTCACTCTTCAATAACTGTTTTTAATCTATCCTGCGACGTTAGTCCAATACGTAATTTCCTGTTTTTCATAAGAGATATCAAACTCATCCCAGTTAATACCACAAGCAGGTTAATTGAAGAAGGAGATAACTATTTTATCTAGAACAAGTAAGGATCAAAGAGATTTTCAAGAAATGTTCTGGGTTCTTTGTTCGACTAAAGTAAGATTATATTCAATCATGAAAAGAAATCACTCGAATGGAGGAATATCATGCAAACCATGTTCCGTTACAATTGGTTGGTCAGGGAAGAATGGTACCGCTGGTGTGAGGACGTATCAGTGGAGGAACTGCAGCGTACCCGAACAGGTGGAGTCGGAGGGATTTTACATACCCTCTTTCACATTATCGATGTGGAGTGGAGCTGGATTCAGGAACTGCAGGGAAAATCAGGTTTTCAAGAAAGTTTTGAAAGTTACAATGGTTTGGAGAAGGTCCGCAAACTGGATGCGGCGTTCCGACCGGAAGTGGAAGAGTTTGTACAGTCCTGGGAGTTGAGTATGGAAACTCGCCCATTTTTCGACCCCCGACCCAACGGGACAATGGATGTCGATGCGTGGGGTGAAGTCATGCGCCACGTAATCGCACATCAAATCCACCATGTTGGGCAGTTATCGGTCTGGGCTAGAGAAATCGGCAAAAAGCCTGTGTCAGCAAATCTTGTAGGCAAAGGTCTGATTAACCCACAATTGTTAAGCTAACGGATATATAGATAGTTCAATTAACCGCCTAATCAGGAAGGCGGTTTACTTTTGGTCTAAAATCAGCATGAATATACGTACAAAGTCAAAAAAAGCTTTCAGTTATTTCTTAAATCAGCTAACGGGTGCTTCACATTATAAGGTTAACAGGAAAAATCTGGATAACCTTATAAAATGCTAATTACTTAAGCTTTTTTTCCATACTGCAGCTAATAAACTCACACCTTTCTGAATTTCGTCCAGGGATGGTGCACCATATCCCAGCATAACTTGGTGACTTGGTTTGTGAAGCTGATACATTGTGGAGACAGCATCGATTTCAACTCCTTTTGACTTCGCTAGCTCTATTGCAATAGATTCATTTAATCTATCTGGTAGTTGAACAATGATATGTAAGCCTGCTGCATCTCCCATGATTTCAAATTCTTCTCCTAATTGGTTAGTTATGCTTTCAATTAAACAGCTTCTTTTTGCTCGATATAAAGTTCTCATTTTTGCTATATGTCCCGTATAATGTCCTTCTGCCATTAATTTTGCGACGACTTGCTGATCGATTCTTGAAACGGTAGATTTTTGATAAGTATTGAACTGTTCAAAGTCCGATTGAAGAGATGCTGGCATAATAAGATAACTCATACGAAGTGATGGTAATAATGTTTTTGAAAATGTACCAAAGTAAAGGACCCGTTCAGATGAATCTAAATGGGATAATGTTGCAATGGGTGCCCCTTTGTAACGAAATTCAGAATCATAGTCATCCTCTATAATGTAAGCGTCCTGTTTAAGTGCCCATTGTAATAACTGTATCCTCCTGGCCGCGGACATAATTGCACCGGTTGGATATTGATGAGCTGGTGTTGTATATAATAGTTTAATTGTCTCATTAGGCACACAACAGCCTTCCTCATCCACAGAAATCGGATGATATTGCAGCTGTAATTGCTCAAAAACAGATTTTGCCCGAATAAAACCTGGTTCTTCTGTTCCGATAGCTCCCCGATTAAAAAACAGACATACATTCATTAACTGTTGCTGAAATCCACTAAAAATATACACTTGCTCCGGCTGACAAGCTAACCCTCTAGCTTGTTGTAAATACCGTGCAATTTGCAAGCGCAACGCATATTCACCTTGCCACGGTGCATTGTATCCGTTGAATTCATTAAGCTCCTTTCGATATAGCCTGTTCCATAGTTTGAAAGGGAAGACATCTGCATCAACCTGGCCATTTTTAAAATTAATAAAATGCTCAGGCTGCTCCGGTTTCTTCAGAGAAGTCTGAGCATTTTCAGCATAGTGCCATTCATCTTCAATTTCCGAAACAAAATATCCTTGCCGTTCAACAGAATAACTGTAGCCTTCACTCTGCAGTTGTTCGTAAGCCATTTGTACAGTCATGATACTTATGTTTAATTGTTCAGCCAATCGTCGTTTAGCAGGAAGCTTAGAATGGGCTAATAGTGTTTTTTCCAAAATCGCTTGTCGAATTTGTTCATAAATTTGCATATATTTTGTTTTATCATCCGTTAGCAGAATTTGAAGTTCCATCTCATCATCCCTTGGTATTATAGTTAATTTCATTTTTGGTTATTTTTATCATATCAGAAAAAGGTTTAATAGATCCAAGGAGTGATGAAAATGAAAAAATTAGAAAATAATGTTGTACAGTTAATCCCAATGGAACTTGAACATGTCGAAAGAATTTATGAAGCAGCGCAAGATAAACGTATTTGGGAGCATATGTCGGTTGATTTAACAGAGAAAAACTGCGTACTTCAATATGTTCAAGATGCCTTGCAAAAACGTGAGCATGGTACTGATATTGCGTTTGTAATTGTAAATAAAAATACAGAGAAAATAATTGGTGCTACTTGGCTTCTTGATATTTCAAAACAACACAAATGCCTTGAAATCGGATCAACTTGGATTAACCCTAATTTTTGGCGAACAAATATCAATACGAATTGTAAATATTTATTATTGAAATATTGTTTTGAAGAACTGCACCTTAACCGTGTACAAATAAAAACAGGACATGAAAACTTCCGTTCACAAAAAGCGATAGAACGGATTGGAGCGGTAAAAGAAGGCATTCTTCGAAATCATATGATTCGAAAAGAAGGGATTATCCGTCATACTGTCCTGTATAGTGTCATTAAGGAAGAATGGGCAAAAGTGAAAAAGCATTTCGAAGGACATTTACTAAATTAAGGGACACAATTAGTTAAGAATTATAAGTGTCTTATTTAATAATAGGGAGCTATTATGCAATCCAGGACACAGCTGCTGCAAAACGATCTTCTTCAATCGGGAGCTTTACACGTATAGATGACAATGTTTACTGTTGATGGCAGTGTTGTAAATGGAAATACTGACATTCATAGTAAAGGTGATTATACAAATGTTGCCTGTTACACCTCATTATTTCAAACGATATTATCCTGGGGTGTTTTTGTCGATGTACTAAATAAAGGCTATGAGGAGAACAGTTACCGCTATGTAGCATGCATACTACAGCATAGAAAATCATTCGTTACAATTAACCTAGTTACATTTAAAAGGATATATGAAGCTTTTTTTCCTTCATAATTGATTAATTTAGTTTGTGTTTGAACCGTTCTAAATACAGAGATAACTTACATGAATAATTTGAAACATCTAAGAGGGCGAAATGGTATAATTATCAATAAAAGGATGAGGTTGTGCTGGAAAGAATTACTCTATATATCCCACATGACTTATCTATTTAAGAGAGAAAATAAACACAGATGGAAAACAGTGTAGAAGCTCTCATTCTATTAGTTTTAATCGAATTTCCTTTTTGTTTAAGTGTTATAGGTTTTTTTTCATATTAAGAGAATATAAGAAGAGAAAAAAAGAGATTGAGGCTGCATGAAAAATTGTAAAATAGGAGCAGGAATCATGTCTACAGCAGTCATATTTGATATGGATGGCACACTTTTTCAAACCAACAGGATTCTTGAATTGTCACTCGAAGAAACATTTGAGTTATTAAGGGGAAAAAATCTGTGGGATAAAGAAACACCGATAGACAAATATAGGAGGATAATGGGTGTTCCGCTGCCTGCAGTGTGGGAAACGCTCCTCCCAAATCACTCTATAGATACAAGAAATCTGGCCAATGATTTTTTTCAAAAGCAATTAATAGGTTATATTCATTCTGGCAGGGGAGAATTATACCCGAATGTGGCTGAAATATTTCGAAAACTAAAAAACAACCATTTTCCTATTTTTATTGCCAGTAATGGGCAGACAGAATATTTGGATGCAATTGTTCATTATTATAGTCTTCAAGAATTGATTACAGAAATGTTCAGTATTCAGCAAATAGCATCACAAAACAAATCGGAGTTAGTCGGCAAAATCGTTAAAAAATATAAACTGAAAAAAGGTTTTGTGGTGGGGGACAGGCTTTCAGATATTTTGGCCGCCAAAGATAATAATCTAATTTCAATTGGCTGCAGATTCGACTTTGCACAGGAAGAAGAACTTTCTCAAGCTGATTATATAATTGATGATCTGCTGAAAGTTGAGGAAATTATCAGCAGCTATCATTCAGATACGCTATCAATTTGAGTCTCTGGATTTTGACTTTTTTCCATCTTTGAATGGAGCTATTGATTTATATAAGATATCTTAAAAAGGAAGTATTCATAATGGCTAATTTAATAAACAATAACGATCAACTTAATTTAAGTTCAGACTGTGAAAACTGCTTCGGGTTGTGCTGTACGGCTTTACCTTTTGCACAATCTGCTGATTTTGCACTCAATAAAGATGGCGGAGATCCTTGTCCGAACCTGCAAGCAGATTTCAGGTGCGGAATTCATCGGAATCTTAGACAAAAAGGATTTAGGGGATGTGCTGTTTATGAATGTTTTGGCGCTGGACAGCACGTATCTCAAGTAACTTATGAAGGGAATGATTGGCGGGATCATCCAGCAGCTGCAAAAGAAATGTTCGAAGTATTTCCTATTATGCAGCAGCTTCATGAAATGCTTTACTTCTTAAATGAAGCCCTTAGTTTAGAAGAGGCTAAATCTATACATAAAGATTTGCAGGCTGCGCTTGATGAGACGAAATCACTGACTTATTTAAGCCCTAAGTCTATCCTTGATCTAAATATTCAATCACATAGAATGGCCGTTAACGAGTTACTTTTGCGTACAAGTGAATATGTAAGGGCAAAAGCTGGCCAAAAGAAAAAAAAGAATCAAAAAAATAAAAACCATAAAATAGGAAGGGGCAGTGACCTTATCGGTGCAAATTTAAGAGGTGAAAATCTTAGAGGAGCTAATTTAAGAGGAGCTCTGCTTATTGCCGCGGATCTCAGAGACTCTGACATGAGATTGACTGATCTAATTGGTGCAGATTTTAGAGACGCTGATATAAGAGGTGCAGATCTTACAGAAAGTATTTTTCTCACCCAGCCACAAATGAACTCGGCAAAAGGCGATAGGAACACTAAATTACCAGGAACTTTAAGGGTTCCAGATCATTGGTTTGAAAATGGAAGGTAATTTAATTTCATGAATGATGACGGCTTAAACCTGATCTGATTAACGAGTGTAATTATGGGAGCACTCTTATCTAAATACTTTTAATATTGAAATGAGCCATAAGGCTCTTTTTTTAGAATGGTTATATTTTCAGCTGTTTATATACAGCTTTATTTGTAATGCTTTATTTTATATGACCAGTTAACATAAGTGTCATTCAACAATCGCACCTTTCTTAATTAATGTCATGATTTTTTCAATCTATCCGTATCTTTTTACTAAGGAAAATCGTTTGTAAATTGAAAGGTTTTTTTCAGACTATTTAATTGAATGGGGGAAAATCATGAAAGTCCTTATATTGGGCGGTACACGTTTTTTAGGAAAAGCTTTGACAGAAGAAGGATTATCAAGAGGGCACGAAATTACCTTATTTAATCGCGGCACAAACATTGAGGCTTTTCCTGGAGTGGAGCAGCTGGTCGGAAATAGAGACAGTGATGTATCACAACTGAAAAACCGGAAATGGGACGTTGTAATGGATACATGCGGATTTGCTCCTCATCAAATTAAAAAAATAGCAGCCGTACTCGGGGATAACATAGAGCATTACACATATATCTCAAGTATTTCTGTATATAAAGATTGGATTCCCAACAATATTAAGGAACACTATCATTTACAATCCTTGCCGGCGGATAAATTGAAAGCCGTTGAGGAGAGAACAATTTCTCCTTACGAGTATTACGGGGCGTTGAAAGTACTATGTGAAGCAGAAGCAGAAAACCATTGGCCAGGGCGTGTTTTGCATATAAGAGCAGGACTGCTTGTTGGCCCGTTAGACTATACAGATAGGCTTCCGTACTGGGTTAAGCGTGTAGCCAAAGGTGGAGAAGTACTGGTGCCTGGTCGGAAAGATCGACCAGTTCAGTTGATTGACGTAAAAGATATAGCAGTGTGGGTGTTCAATTTGGCGGAAAAAAGAAAGGCAGGGACGTTCAATGTAACAGGACCGGAAAATGAATTGACTATAGAAGAGCTATTAAACACCTGTAAGGCTGTTACAAACAGTGATGCGGAATTCATTTGGGCAGATGAACAATTTGTATTGGAGCATAAAGTACAGCCATGGACGGAAATGCCATTGTGGATTCCGGAACACTACCCGATAGAGGGTGAAACAGAACCATGGAAAGGCACTTTTTCCATAAGTATAGAAAAAGCTGTTAACTCTGGCCTTTCCTTCCGGCCTCTTGGTGATACTATTAATAATATATATCGATGGGAGAAAGAAAGAGAGGTTAAAGAACTCAAAGCGGGGATCTCTCAAGAAAGAGAGCAGGAGCTTTTGGAGTCTTGGTTTCAAAAAGTGAAAAAGAAGACAGTGTGATGGGAATCACATGCCTGCTTGCTTTTTTATGTCCTTAGCAACAAGAACAGATCCAAAAGTAAAAATTTTAATAAAGAATTTAAATATGCCTGACAGCTGCAGTTGAATCAATCAAACAATTCTAGGACCCCAAGCGGGTTCTTTTTTATTTACTAAGGAGAATTCACCTTAGTATCATTCATAAATTTAAGTGGAATAATAAATAATTTCATTCATTTATATATAAGTAGACTTATAAAATAAGAGGTGATCATCTTGGCTTTATTTAATGAAAAGGCTGCCTTTGAACATGGATTTTGGCTTAGGATCATGGCGGATCATTCAACATTTATATTAGAAGCATTGGCTGAGAAGGAGAAAGGTGAGATCGCAGCTGCGAAACGTTTTGTTGAAAGCTTTAAAGAA
Source organism: Metabacillus hrfriensis (assembly GCF_030127205.1). Taxonomy (NCBI): domain Bacteria; kingdom Bacillati; phylum Bacillota; class Bacilli; order Caryophanales; family Bacillaceae; genus Metabacillus; species Metabacillus hrfriensis. Next base: position 3,206,105 of record NZ_CP126116.1, on the reverse strand, counting down.
CTCAGAGAAAGAGCAAATAGCAGCAGCGAGTATAAGACTTTAACACTCGAGGCGGAAAAACTCACTGAGGAGTTAAGGAAATTTAAGCTGGATATTCTAAAAAAACAATTGACAAGCCAATTTGTTATTCATTTAACTCCAACTTTTCTAAACCATATGGTAAATGAATTAGACGAATATCTATTAATCATTCAATACTTAAAAAAAGGGGAAATACCGCCTGTTTTTCACGAGCTTCATCACCATTTATTATGGACAGTGGATGCAGCAGGCCACGCCGGAGCCATATCTGATTCCCTGGATTCCGTTGAAAAGAAATTAAAAAATAAGAGTGATGAGTTTACGAAGCATTTTGAACAATTTTACCTGAAGGCAGTAGAATTAACAGGTTATTTAAGGACTAACCTCAATTCCTTTCCCGCATTGGCCAGAATGAACAAGGACGTGAAGCTTGAGATCGAGTTGTTTCAATTATTCCTGAGCGAAATTGAAGAATTAGAAATTTCAAATCAGATGCTGAGCTCATTCTCGGCACTTATGGCAGACCATATGATGAGAGAAGAGTGCTATTACCTGATAAAACTGGCAGAATCATCTAATACTGAGGTGCCAAACTGCAGTCCTATTCACTCAGATTTTCATTGAATGAAGATTTTCTGGCTTTTTCGAACAGGAAAAACAAGAAAAAGAGGCTTAAATTTAGCCCATTTAATCCTCTCTTATCTTTTTTTAATGTAAAAGAGACAAGCCTAGCTTCACAATAACAGCAGCATTATGAGCAGCTCGATTAGAGGATTTCAATAATCTATCAGGAATTATAAAAAAATCTTATCGAGCATCCAATCAGAAAAAGGATATGTTTTCTTTTCCTGATTTATAAGCAGCGTTTCTCCATAAAGGAAGAAGCACTTTTTTTACATAACGATAAGCAGGGATAAAGAAAAGAAAAAGAAGGGATTGATTGGCCATAAGTGGAAAAATACTATAAATAAAGTTATACGAGGAGTCGATTCACATCAAAAGAATTTTAGCGATAAGTGATATACACGGATGTTACGATGAATTCCTTAAATTACTGGAATTGATAAAATACAATCCTGCAAACGACCAATTAATTTTGCTGGGTGATTACTTAGATAGGGGACCAAGGAGCAAGGAAACCCTATCCGAGGTCATGAGCCTGGTTGACGAAGGAGCAATTGCTCTCAGGGGAAATCACGATCAAATGTTTTATGATTGGATTCAAATAGATAATGAACGAAATGATCTTCATTTTTTTAGAAACGGCGGTTATGCAACAATTACAAGTTATGTTGGCAACGGGTGGTTTAAAGAAATTGGCTATGATAATGATTTAGTAAAAAAAGCAAAGCGGCTCATTCAAGATCACGATCAAGCTCATTTGGAATTTATCGAAAAACTTCCTTATTTTTATGAAAACGAAGATTATATCTTTGTCCATGCTGGAATTAATCCTAAGCTGAAAAATTGGAAACTGACAGATGAACAAGATTTTATGTGGATAAGAGATCAATTTTTATTTAATGATCATACCCATAATCATACAATTGTACATGGACATACACCAAATACCCTCATACATAAAAGCAATGATATTTATATTGGCAATAATAAAATAGGGATTGATGGCTCATGTGCATATGGAGGCCAGCTTAATTGTCTGGAAATAACAATGGACTCCATAAAAATGCATCATGTTATGAGCAAGAATAAGCTGTAGTTTTCTATTAAAGCAGTTTTATTGAGCAGAAAATATCTTCCTGACAGCGGGAACGGGAACTCAGAAAAAAAGGAACGTTCACGTTCCTTTTTTTCTGAGTATTTTTGTCCGGACTGCATTTATTACTAATAAGAGTATTGGAAGAACAAGTCCGAAAGTTGAAGCAAAAAATGGCCAAATTTCTTTATCAAATGTGGATGAGTGGATCACATTGGGATGAATGATTAAAGAAAGGGAAACGGCAATCATTCCAAATGGGAGCGTAAGGGGTCTGTAATCTTTCATATTCAATGTTTTTGCAAGTCCTACCACAGATGCGTAAAAATAAAGCGAAACCTTAAAATAGATCGTTATCATCCACATAATCGCCAAAATGGCTTCTATCCGCTGCAGAAAATTCCCTACGTTTATTTTTCTGGCTAATTCATAACTTGAGTACATATGTCTTGTGCTATTTTCAGCGCCTAAAACTAAAATAGTTAAAAGGATAATAATGATTAAAAAGAGTCCTCCTAAGAGAATGCCCTTTAATAGAGGTTTTTCAGCTTCTTTTGGCCGATTCACTGAAACAGGGAAAATCATTAATACGACAACCAAAGGTAATGAAAAAAAACTTAGAAATAGAAAAACAGCTCTGATCATCGGTTTAATCCCTGTTTCAAGTACGGGCTGCATGTTCTGAAAATCAATCTGGGGAGAAATCGAAGCTGCTAAAATAATGAAAAGAAAAATGAAAAATGGAAATAATATTTCTGCAGCACGGGCTAATGTTTCAAGACCGAGGCGGATTCCCATAAATAAGATGCATGCGAAAAGAATATGTATTGCTTCAATTGGTGTATCAGGCATGATATGTGTTGTTAAGAAAGTGCCTACTATTTGAAATAATGAAGTAGTGCAATAAAGTGAAAAAAAAACAAATGAAAGAGAGACTGCCTTTCCTAACCATTTACCAAGAAGCTTTTCATTGATTTCAACAATTGTCATATTGGGGAACATCCTGCCAACTGCTATGAATAATACCGTAAGGATTAAACTTAAACCTGTACCGATTATAGCTGCAAGCCATGCATCTTGTTCCACCTCTTGAGCAAGGTCGCCAGGAATCACCAAGATGGTAGTGCCAATAGTAAATAAAATAACTAGTATTGCAAATTGCCGCGCACTAATTTTATGATTTTTCTCCATAGTCCAACTTCCTATCGATGGTTATAATCTCTATTCTTGACCTTGTTTTGTTAGATTAAACTCCCCGCAGTATTTAAAGCGTTGAGTATATCAGATGCTTATTATCCAATCATTCTATTTTCTTTACATAAAATTCCCGTTTCTCAAGAACCTATTTATGTTTAAATCATGGTAAATTGGTAAAAAATGATCATTAAATAGAGCAGAGCTATATCGAAGAGTAAGATCCTGTTATTATTTCAAATGAATGATGTATAAGGACCGATTCATTTCCCCAAAAATCAGGCAAACCACTTTAAACATAATGAGAGGGGATTATATGTGTGAGTTTTTTTAAGAAAAAAACAAAAAAAAGAATAAACCAATCTTCATTAGATCATAAAGACGAACGTAATGAGATAAACGAAGATATGTTAAGAACAAACCTGAATGAAAACATTCAGCATGTTAAGCAACTGCTTGGGAACAGCAGCGACCTCGTGATTCGTGAAATTCAGATTGGCAAAGGGAGACTTATTAAAGCTTGTCTTTTCTATACAGATGGATTGGTGGATACCAATTCCATTCAGAACTATATCATGAAATCGCTCATGTTAGACGATCAAGATCTATTGCTATCATCAGAACAGAATATAGTACAAGTATTGAAAGATAGAATCCTGGCCGTTGGAGATATACAAGATGTAACTGAATTCAGCTCTTTAATGAATTCTCTTTTATCAGGGGATGTTATCCTCTTAGTGGATGGGTATTCACAAGGTTTCGAAATCTGTATGCGGGGCGGGAAGGACCGTGGTGTAATGGAATCCACTACGGAAACCGTTGTTCGCGGACCGAAGGAGGGGTTTACGGAGAATTTGCGCACGAATACGGCTTTAATACGCCGGAAAATAAAAACCCCTCATCTTTGGCTGGAATCAAAAAAAATCGGCAGAGAGACAGTCACAGATGTAGCGATCATGTATATCGATGGAATTGCGAATGATAAGGTTATTAAAGAAGTGCATAGGCGTTTGGATCGAATCGAAATCGATGGAATTCTGGAAAGCGGCTATATTGAGGAATTGATTCAGGATGAAGCTTTAAGTCCTTTTCCGACTGTCTATTATTCGGAACGGCCTGATAAGATTGCTGCCGAGCTTTTGGAAGGAAAAATTGCTATTTTAGTGGATGGCACGCCAATTGTTCTGGTAGTTCCTGCTCTTTTCGTATCCTTTATACAGGCCGCCGAAGATTATTATCAGCGTGCAGATATCAGCACCCTGATACGTTTGCTTCGTTTTTTTAGTCTTTTTATTGCTTTACTGGGCCCCTCTCTATATATCGCCATCACCACCTTTCATCAGGAAATGCTGCCAACGGGTCTTCTAATAAATTTAGCTGCCCAACGTGAAGGGGTTCCTTTTCCGGCATTTATAGAAGCACTTATGATGGAGACCGCATTTGAAATTTTGCGTGAGGCAAGTTTACGGATGCCTAAGGCTATAGCACAAGCTATTTCTATTGTAGGAACACTTGTGATTGGTACAGCTGCAGTAGAGGCTGGAATCGTTTCGGCTGCTATGGTAATCGTAGTCGCGATCACGGCAATTTCAAGCTTTGTGCTTCCTTCATTTGCCATGTCCATGTCAATTAGAATGCTCAGGTTCCCGATGATGGCTCTTGCCGCTTCGTTTGGCTTGTTCGGGATACTTATCGGGTTTATTGCCCTAATTCTTCATTTGTGCAGTTTGCGTTCCTTCGGGGTTCCTTATATGAGTCCATTTGGTCCATTTATTAAGGAAGACATTCACGATACAATTATTCGCGTTCCCAGAGGACGGATGTTTTTTCGTCCCCGTTTAATCAGTCAGAAAAACATTAGACGTGAACAAACTTTGAAACAGGACCGGCAGAAGAACGTTGATTAATTGTTAAGTTTTTAAAGTGGCATATTAAAATACTCTATCGACCTTAAATATAGCAAATGAAGAAAGGAGCAACGAAAGTGGTGGCTGTTGCAGGAATCCTTGTCATTGCCGGGGTGATCATCGCGATCGATGTTCCTTCTCTATTAAGAAAAAAAGAAAAGAAGGAGCTATGGGTATTTTTCATCCTTCTGCTAATCGGCATATCATTAAGCATAGCTCAAGCTTTACATATCGAGATACCCAATCCAGTAGATTGGATTACAGTTATTTATCAGCCTCTTTCCGATTTGATTGAAACTTTATTAAAGTGATGAGAGTATGCAAAAGAGATTTAAAGGCATTGAAGGGGAGATAAGAAAAAATGCAAAGGTTTAAACTTTAAGTAAGAATAAATGGCGGTTATCCTTTTGGCAAACTTATGATAAAGAAGTTCGATAGGAGATTAATCTATGAAATGGAGTTTTAAAATACTAATCATACTGATAATCGTTCTTTTATTCACAACTGGCTGCTGGAACCGCCGTGAGATAAACGAACTTGCCATTACTCTGGCCATTGGATTAGATACGACTATGGATGGTCAATATCTTGTAACTGCTCAAGTAGTCAACCCGGGAGAAGTAGCCTCAGAAGGAGGCAGCGGAAGTTCATCAGTAGTCATCTATCAGGCGACAGGTGAAACCGTATTTGAGGCTTTCCGAAAAATGACAAGGGAAGCACCAAGAAAAATATATCCTTCACACCTTCGAATTCTAGTGATTGGAGAGTCATTGGCAAAAGAAGGAATTGGTAAGCCGTTAGATCTGCTTTTCAGGGACTGGGAACTTCGTTCTGATTTTTATATTTCCATAGCAAAGGGAATGAATGCAGAAGATATCTTAAAGGTGCCAACAACTTTAGAAAAGATACCTGCTAATCATTTGTTTGATACTCTTAAAGTATCAGAAAAGGCATGGTCAGCGACAAGTTCTGTTACATTAGACGACCTGATTGCGGATTTGGTAAGCGACGGGAAACAACCTGTGTTAACTGGAATAGAGGCATTTATAAAAGGTAATGAAGAGGCCGCTTTAAGCAAAAGGAATGAAGAGATGATCGATTCCCCGGCACGATTGCTATTTGACGGTTTAGCGGTATTTGATAAGGATAAATTAATAGGCTGGCTTAATGAGAAACAGGGCAGAACTTATAATGCCGTTACAAATAAAGTCAAAAGTACAGTTGTGAATATATCATGTCCTAAAGAGGGGAAAGCCGTTTTACAGCTCCTTAAGTCAAAAGCGAAAGTAAAAGGCAAAGTAAAGAATGGCAAACCTGAAATAGATATTGAATTTCACAGAGAATATAACGTCGGGGAAATAGAGTGTAATATTGATCTAACGAAACCGGAAACTATTGACAAATTAGAGAAGATAGAGGAACAAAGAGCCACAAAAATGTTCGAACAGTCCATCAAACAAGTTCAGGAAGAGTTTGAAGTAGATATTTTTGGTTTTGGTGAAGCCGTTCATCGAGCAGATCCGAAAGCTTGGAAAAAACTAAGTAAAAATTGGGATAAGGAATTTGAAGAATTACCTGTGAATATCAAGGTTGAAGCGAAAATACGGCGTATAGGCACGGTTGGTAATTCATTTCTGAAAGAATTAAAATAATAGCTCGGTTTATAAAAGGAATGAGGAGATGCGTTCATTCTAAGAATGAAAACCAATGAACAAAGGGATGGTCCTTCTAATGGAGAAAGTAAAAATAAGTCCTTTTCAAATGTTTTCCCTCATCATTTTATTTGAACTTGGCAGTGCTGTTGTAGTAGCGGTGGGGGTAAACGCAAAACAAGATGCATGGATTTCCATCCTAATTGGGATGCTTGGCGGCATGGTTCTTTTTTGTATCTACCACTACCTCTTTCGTCAATATCCTGATCTTCCTTTGACTGGTTATATCCCTAAGGTTTTCGGAAAAATAATTGGATATCCAGTGGCCGTCTTATACATTCTTTATTTTATTTATATCGCTTCAAGAGTATTGCGGGATTTAGGCAGCCTTTTAGTCATTTCTACATTGACCCAAACACCTTTATTGGTGATAAATTTATTGGTAATATTAATTATCGCATATGCAAATTATCTGGGGATAGAGCCATTAGCTAGAGCAGGAGAGATTTTCTTTTTCTTTTTTATTTTCTTTCTAATATCGAGTAATTTTTTCATTTTCGCATCAGGTTTGGTAAAGCCAGAAAATTTATTGCCTATACTGGAAGGTGGATGGAAGCCTGTTTTGAAAACGGCTTTTCCGTTGACGTTTACTTTCCCGTTCGGAGAGGTGATCGTGTTTACCATGTTGATGCCATATTTAAATCGGCCAGATTCAAATTTAAAGACCGGCCTGTTTTCAATACTGGTATGCGGATTCATTCTAAGTTATATATCTGCTATTGATATTGCGGTTCTTGGACCGCAAATGGTACAAACATCCATTTTTCCTCTGCTTGAAACTGTCAGCAAGGTAACCATTGGTGATTTTCTTCAGCGATTAGATGCACTCGTCATTTCGATATTAGTTATTGGCTGTTTCGTTAAAATCTCCATTTTTACATATGCAGCGGTTATTGGAACAGCAAATTTGTTCAAAAAACGAAAGCACCCCGCTCTTGTTTCTGTTATATGTCTATTAACTCTGGCTGCCTCTCATTTTAACGCTGAAAACATCCAGGAACACATGTATATCGGACTGAAAATCGTTCCTGTTTATCTGCATCTTCCATTACAAACAGGACTGCCATTGCTGTTGTTCATTGTTGTTTTGTTTAGGAAAAAGCGTAAAACTTAATACTCAACTAATTTTTTATATCCCTTCATTTGTTCCAATGGATGAGAGAAAATAAAGGTATTAGTACAGGTTTTGATGGAAAAGCGGGCTTTGAAACAGCAAAAAAATTACGGGAAAAAGTGCTATCTGTCCGATGTGCAGTAAGGAAACCTGATAAGTTGAAGGTTTGCTTCAAGCAGCAAAATCAAAAAATGAAGAAAATTGGCTTTAACTTGCTGCTTTAATTTGCTTTTTACTTTTAATATGCAAGTTCTAATCATTTATTTGACTTTAATAAGAAACTCTATTATATTAGTTGATAGGTCAATGATTGACCCGTCAACTAATTAATTAAAGGAGGAGGATGCTTTTGTCCAATTCGTGCAATCTGGATGAAAAAATAGTCTATCGATTATATGAGATAAATAAACTTACAATGCCTAAATTTGAGCGGTGCACAGGAATCAGCCAGTCAAGGCTGGAGCTCTTGCATGAGCTTTATGAAGCAGATGAAATCAGCCAGACTGCCCTGCAAAAGAAAGTGAACATTGATAATGCGGCAGTTACAAGACATTTAAAACAGCTCGAGGAAAAAGGAATGGTAACGCGGCGGAAAAATCCTGCTGATAACCGGGTCACTTTTGTGAAGCTGACAGAAGAAGGCAGGATGAAAATTGTTGCTTATAAAGAAGAAAAGCAGCGATTCATTTCAAATGTTTTAAAGGACTTTTCAGAAGAGGAACGTTCTTCTTTGTTAAATATGCTTAGCCGTATTCAAGGAAATGTTGAGAAGATCCAGTAGCAGAAAACGAACACAGCATGACAAGACATAAAAGGAGAATGAACTATGAATAAAACATTAGTAAACGATTTTAAGGAAATTGTAACTGGACGCCGTTCCATTCGCAACTATGATCCAAGTGTAAAAATCAGCAAAGAGGAAATGACTGAAATTTTAACTGAAGCTGCACTTGCTCCATCATCTGTTAACTTGCAGCCATGGCGTTTTGTTGTGATTGACTCGAAAGAAGGAAAAGAAACTCTTGCTCCTCTTGCCAGATTCAATCAAAGACAAGTAGAGACTTCTTCAGCTGTAATCGCCGTGTTTGCAGATATGCAAAGTGATTTATACCTTGATGAAATTTATAATAAAGCAGTGGAAGAAGGGCACATGCCTGCTGAAGTAAGAGATCAGCAAGTGCCTGCGATAAAAGGGTTCTTTGAAGCGATGACATTTGAACAAACGAAAGAAATGAATCTGATTGATGCAGGTCTAGTATCAATGCAGCTCATGCTGGTCGCGCGTGCACACGGCTATGACACGAACCCGATCGGCGGTTTTGAAAAAGATCAAATTGCGGAAGCCTTTGACTTGGACAAGAACCGTTATTATCCTGTTATGCTGCTGTCAATCGGGAAAGCTGCTGATGAAGGGTACAAATCTGTGCGTCTGCCGATTGGTGCTATTGCAGAGTGGAAGTAAGTTCAAAAATTATTTATTGAAATGGGGAAATAGAATGATTATTATTCATGCTGGATTTAAGGTAAATGCCGAAAAGGAAAATGATTTTTTAAACGAAATTCGCTCTTTAGTTGCAGCTTCAAGAGCTGAAAGCGGCAATATCTCATATGATTTAATGAAAGATACAGAACAGGATGGCGCTTATACAATGGTGGAGGTTTGGGAAAGTGATGAAGCAGTTGCAGCACACAACTCAAGTGAACACTTCACTTCTTTTGTTGGCAAAGCTCCGCAATTTATGGCAGCTCCGCTTCAAGTGAAAATGTTTAATGGTAAACCGCTTGAAAAATAAAAAACAGTCGGAAAACTAAACGAAAAGGAAACCATTTTGGAAATTCACTCCAAAATGGTTTTTTTGTTTCATCATTATGATTCAAGGTGCAATAAGTGAATATATGCTGACGTCCCCAGTAGCAAAAAAGTCGATTTGGAAACGTACACGAATGAATTAATCGGAATGATTTTACAAGTTGTAAGAAAGTAATGCATCTTTTCCAATGATACTGGAATGAACTGCTCCGGCTGTTCATTCTTTTTTTTTGAAAAGGGTTGTAAAACGCTTTCATACAGATTATAATTCAAATAAACCGATTTACTAAACCGATTTATTAAAAAGAAAGGAGCATTTCTTTGAATCATGTAATCATTCCGCTTAATGCATTTGATAGAAAAGAAGTTTTAGAGAATGGGCAGCTTTCATTTATTAGCATCATTCAAGCATCAGGAGCTTACGGCGTTGAGATCAGAAGGGAATTATTTTCTGAGCAAGATTTACCTTTAAAGCAGCTGAGGGAAAAGATTGCAGGTTCATTGTTTACCGTCTATTCCGCCCCTGTTGAACTATGGAAAATGGATGGATCTCTTAATGATGAGAAGATTCAGGTAATCAAAGAGGAGGCCCTATTGCTTGGTGCGAGATGGGTAAAAGTATCGCTCGGCCACTACATAAAAGGCGTATCTGACTTAGAAAAGCTGAATCAATTATTAGATCATTTTGATTCGCTGGAACTGCTGATTGAAAATGATCAGACACTGCATGGGGGGAATGTGGAAACCTTGAGATCTTTTTTTGAAAGCGCTTCTATTGCAGGCGTTCCAGTTAAGATGACATTCGATACAGGAAACTGGCTTTTTACGAATGAACACCAAATTAAAGCATTCGAAATGCTGAAAGATTATATATCCTATTTGCATTTAAAGGAAGTGGTTCAAACCGGCAGGGGATTAGTTACGACTGAACTATCAAAGAGTGAAACTGCTGATTGGCGCAAGGTGGCAGAACAGCTGCCGGGAGGTCTTCCTAGAGCACTGGAATTTCCGATTCATCCTGTCGGCCGTCTGAAAGTGTTTATAGAAATGGTCAATACCAATATATCAAAAAGAAAAGGTGAGGCTGTATGCAAAAGTTAGATGTAGTCACGTTCGGTGAAGCGATGGCACTGTTTATGGCAGAAAATCCAGGACCGTTAGATGAGGTCCGGCACTTTACAAGGGAGCTCGCTGGCGCTGAAACCAATGTTGCGATTGGGCTCGCAAGACTCGGTCTGAAATCAGGATGGGCAAGCAAGGTTGGAGCTGATGCCTTTGGAACTTTTATTATGAAAAGGCTTGCAGAAGAGAATGTGAATGTTGATCATGTTTTCAAAGATGACCGCTATCCAACGGGATTTCAGCTCAAAGAAAAAGCATTGAAGGGAGATCCTGCGGTTCAGTATTTCCGCAAAGGCTCAGCTGCAAGCTTTATGAGTGCTGATGATTTTCAGAAGGACTATTTTAGCAGCGCCAGGCATCTTCATATGACTGGAATTCCTCTCGCTATTTCAAAACATACTCGCTCGTTTGCCCAAAAAGCTTTAACTCATATGAAAGAAGCGGGGCGCACTGTCAGTTTTGATCCTAACCTGAGACCGACACTATGGGCCTCGCAGCAGGAAATGATTGAAGTAGTGAACGAGTTTGCTTTTAAAGCTGACTATGTTCTTCCAGGCATTTCAGAAGGTGAACTGCTTACAGGATACAGCAGCCCCCGTGACATAGCGTCCTTTTATTTAGAAAAAGGAGTCAGTCTTGTTGTGATCAAGCTTGGTGAACAAGGTGCATTTTATAAAAATCATTCAGAAGAAGCCGAAGTGAAGCCATTTGAAGTTGAAAAAGTGGTTGATACAGTAGGAGCGGGAGATGGATTTGCGGTCGGCCTGATAAGCGGTCTGATTGAGAAGCTGACGCTCAAGGAAGCTGTGCTCAGGGGTAATGCCATTGGTTCTTTGGCTGTTCAATCCCCAGGAGACAATGACGGATACCCTGATCGTCAGACATTAATCGATTATATGAATTTACCTATTTAAGGAGGGCTTACGATGAAGCAAACATTGGCAAAACAAAGATGGATCCGGTTAATACCAGTTGTTTTTATCACATACAGCCTTGCCTACTTAGACCGCGCGAACTATGCGTTCGGCGCAGCAGGCGGAATGGCGCAGGATCTCCAGATTACTCCTGCCATCTCTTCATTACTTGGCTCTCTTTTCTTTTTAGGCTATTTCTTTTTCCAAGTTCCCGGTGCTCATTATGCCGAAAAGAAAAGTGCCAAAGTCCTGATTTTCTGGTCGTTAATTGCTTGGGGTGCACTTGCAACCTTAACAGGAATGGTTTCAAATGTTAATTTCTTATTTATCATCAGATTTATGCTTGGCGTTGTAGAAAGTGCTGTAATGCCGGCTATGCTTGTCTTTTTAAGTCACTGGTTCACTAAAGCAGAGCGTTCACGAGCCAATACATTCCTTATCCTTGGAAATCCGGTAACTGTTTTATGGATGTCGATCGTTTCAGGTTATTTATTGGAAGCATATGGCTGGAGATGGATGTTTATTATTGAGGGACTTCCAGCGGTTATTTGGGCCTTTTTATGGTGGAAGCTTGTGTTTGATCATCCTAAAGATGCAAAATGGCTGAGCGCTAAAGAAAAAGCCGACCTTCAGGCTGCCCTAGAAAAAGAACAGGAAGGAATCAAACCCGTTAAAAACTACCGGGAAGCGTTCAAATCGAAAGTTGTTATTTTACTTGCTGCTCAATACGCTCTATGGAGTGTTGGACTTTACGGATTCGTCATGTGGCTTCCTTCTATTATTAAAGCAGCCCCGAATATGAGCATTGTTCAAACGGGCTGGTTATCAGCAGTTCCTTATGTACTGGCCGTCATCCTTATGCTTACAGCTTCGCATTTTTCAGATAAGCTGCAAAAGCGGAAAGAATTTGTCTGGCCGTTCCTGTTTATCGGTGCAATTGCTTTTTATGCATCATACTTGATTGGACCGGATCACTTCTGGATCAGCTTCGTCTTGCTAATTATAGCTGGAGGCGCAATGTACGCTCCATATGGACCGTTTTTCGCGATTATTCCAGAGATTCTTCCTCGAAATGTGGCTGGCGGTGCAATGGCCTTAATCAATTCAATGGGTGCTCTCGGATCATTTGTCGGATCTTATGTCGTTGGGTATTTGAACGGTTCTACCGGCGGTTTCGCGGCTTCATACATCTTTATGGCCGGGTCCTTGCTGCTGTCCGCCATTTTAACCATTGTTGCGACGAAACAGGCTAAGGAAAAGCATTTAAAACAGCCGAACCTTAATACCAACATTTCATAATAGAATGAGGAGTGGAGAAAATGGGAGTAACTGAAATTAGAAACCGCGGGGTTGTAGCAGTCATAAGAGGAGCAACACCTGAATCCATTATTTCGATTGGCAATGCTTTAAAAGACGGCGGTGTCACTGCCCTTGAAATTACAATGGAAACGCCAAGAGCAGCGTCTGTTATTGAGGCTGCAGCGGCATATTTTGGAGACGAAGTGCTTGTTGGAGCTGGGACCGTCCTTGATCCGGAAACTGCACGGGTGGCCATCCTGTCAGGGGCAAAATTCATTTTTTCACCAACTGTGCGAAAAGAAACAATTACTATGGCTAAACGCTATGGCGTCATTAGTGTACCTGGTGCTTTTACACCGACGGAAATTCTTACTGCCTATGAATATGGTGCAGATTTGATTAAAGTTTTCCCTGCTGATGCTTTTGGACCTTCCTATTTAAAAAACCTTGCCGGCCCGCTGCCGCATATCCCGCTGATGCCGACAGGCGGAGTTGATCTTCATAACACAGCTGATTATATGAAAGCAGGGGCTGTTGCGGTTGGGGTAGGGAGCACCCTTGTGAATACGAAAAAACCATTAACGGAAGAAGCCCTTTTTAATATGAAAGAAAAAGCAGCTGATTTTATCAATGAAGTAAAGAAGGCAAGAGAAGAAATCCAAATGACTGCCCGATTTTGAGCGGCTGCGTTTTTAGTAAATGTAGAGGAGAGTGGATTAATGTCTGGTTATCCGATAAAATGATTGGTACGAACAGATTGGAAAGAGTTGATAAGATGGCAAGAGTGACGATGGCTGATGTAGCCAAAGAAGCAGGAGTTTCTAAAAGCACGGTCTCTCAATTTATAAATAAACGCTATGAATATATGGGTGAAGAAACCAAGAAAAAAATTGATGAAGCGATTAAATTCCTTGGTTATCAGCCCAACTACCTGGCAAGAAGCTTAAAGCAGAAACGAACATCAATGATCGGCATTATCGTCGGAAACATCATGCACAGGCTCTCAACAGAGGTCAGCCGTTCGATTGAGGACTATTGTCATAAGCATGATATTCACGCCATCCTATGCAATGCCGATGACAACCCTGAAAAAGAGCGCAAATATATTGAAGTTCTTCATGCGAAGCAAGTAGATGGACTGATTATTTTTCCGACAGGACAAAACATGGACCTGTATCAGAAGCTGATAGATGAAGACTATCCGGTTGTTTTTATGGACCGTAAAGTTGAAGGGTTAAAAGCCAATTATGTCGTGGCAGCAAACCGTGATGCAACGGAAAAATCCATTAGACATTTCCTTTCCCGCGGCCATACTAAAATAGCAATCGCTACGCAGCCGCTGATAATCAGTCCAAGGATTGACAGGCTTAAGGGTTACAAGCAGGCGCTGAGTGAAGAAGGTATTCCGCTCATCAATGAGTATATGATACATGCTGATCGGGAGCAGATGAAACATGAATTGGAAAAGCTCTTTGCATTAAAAGATCCGCCAACCGCCCTTTTTGCCGGAAACGATTTAGTTTTTATTGAGATTCTGGAATTTTTTAAAGATAAACAGATGAAAATCGGGAAAGATGCAGCGTTAATAGTGTTTGACAATATCCCGCTTGCTCATTTAGCTGAAACACAAGTCACAACAATTGCCCAGCCAGGCTATGAAATGGGACAAAAAGCAGCTGAAATCCTGCTGAAGCAAATTAACAAAGAATGGAACGGGCTTCACGAGCATGTTTTCCCTTGTGAACTCATAATTAGAGAATCTTCGTAAGCGATTCTCTTTTTTTAAACCATTACTAAACCGGTTTAGGAGGAGATGGAATGAAAATTCAACTGGCATTGGACCGTTTATCGATTGAAGAAGCCATTAAGATAGCCGGACAGGCTGAAAAATTTATAGACATCTTTGAAGTAGGAACTTCACTAATTAAGGAATACGGAATAGTCAGTATCTCCAGATTGAAAGAAGCCTTTCCGGATAAACTTATATTGGCAGATATGAAAACCATGGATAATGCTATATATGAATTCCAGTTATGCTTTGAAGCTGGTGCTGACATGGCGACTGTCATGGGAGTAAGCCCACTTCAGACAATTGAAACATGCCTCGAAGCAGCTGCAGAGCATCAGAAAAAAACAATGATTGATTTATTAAACACATCGGAAGAACAAAGAACAGCTCTTTTTCCTTATACAGAGGCTATTTTTTGTGATCATGTCAGTAAAGATGTACAGGAAAAGTCAGGACTTCATAACACAGCTTCAGCCACTTTTGATCCTTCTTTGCAGTGGGCAATTGCAGGAGGCATAACAGGAGAATCTATTCAAACTATGGCAGGACCGCTTCCTGATATCGTCGTTATTGGATCAGCAATCACAAAAGCCCCGCAGCCTGAAAAAGCAGCTGAAGCATTAAGTGAAATAATTGAGAGAAAGAAGGCGGAATCACATGGATCAGCTTGAAACCATTCTATCTGAAATAGAAACAGTCATAAAAAGAAGCAGCTCACAGCAAATTGAACCGATTGTCAGCGAGCTTTTAAAAGATCAGCGTATTTTCGTCATCGGTGAAGGCCGTTCAGGACTGATGGCCAAATCCTTCGCAATGCGTCTGATGCATTTGGGAGCAGAAGTCTATGTTGTAGGCGAAACAATCACACCGAGTATATCTGAGAATGATATTTTAGTAGCTGTATCAGGGTCCGGCACAACAAAAAATGTGGTCTGGACGGCGGAAAAAGCAAAATCAATCGGCTGTATGATTGTTGCTGTAACTGCTGATAAAGAAGCGCAGCTAGCAGTACTTGCCAACTATATTCTTCATGTACCGGCAGCAACAAAATATCGAAAAGAAGGCGAACAGCCGACGATTCAGCCATTAGGGTCCTTATTCGATCAATGTGTTCATATTCTTTTTGACAGCATCTGCCTGCAATATGCAGAAATGAAAAAAATCAGCAATGAACAGGCGTTTCAGAAACATAGCAATATGGAGTAGGATGCTAAAATTAAGAGCTTGGGTCCACACTGACCCAAGCTCTTTTCTTATTATAAACTAAGCATGGCACCACGCTCATCAAAGGTCGAATCAGGATTCCATTCAATCCCTTAAATTATTTTCAGGATCGCAGAAAGCTGTTCTTCCTCCCCAAAAGGCGTCGCTTGGCACTCTTGATATTTTTCCGCAGCAGCTTCTGACTTGTTCAATTGCCGTGTCAATTTGTTCCGGCTGATCAACATTGATGGCAAAGGGGTCTATGAGTATCCAAGTCTGGGATTTAGTAGAAATTTTGGGAAGCATAGGGGGTCTATGAGTATCGAAGTTTGGGGCTTAGTAGAATTTTGGGAAGCATAGAGGGTCTATGAGTATCGAAGTCAGAGGTTTAGTAGAATTTGGGGAAGCATAGGGGGTCTATGAGTATCCAAGTTTGGGATTTAGTAGAATTTTGGGAAGCATAGGGGGTCTATGAGTATCCAAGTCAGGGGCTTAGTAGAATTTGGGGAAGCATAGAGGGTCTTTGAGTATCGAAGTTTAGGGTTTAGGCTGATTTGAGGAATCAAACAGTCTAAATGAGTGCCCAAGTCTAATAATTAGCCTGTTTCTGGGTAAAGAACGCGCCAGAAACATGGAGAGAGCAACTTAAAATTGAATTTTTAAGATTTGCCGTTATTCTTAATACACTTTATCATTAAGAAAAGATGAAAGGAGAAATATTCTTTGATCATGAAACCTCGCTGTGAATCATTAGAATTAAGAATCTTGAGGTATTTAAATGCCCGCATAGATTTGCCCGCAAAGGATAAAAATCATTATGCCAATCTCAAAAAAGGATATGAAGGGGAGCAGAAGTTTGACGAATGGATGAAGGAATTTGCAGGTGAGGGATTAATTTTAAATGATTTATTATTTGAAACGCACCATTCCTTATTCCAAATAGATTCTTTATATGTTTCATCAAACATAATTTATCTTTTTGAAGTTAAAAATTATGAGGGTGATTTTTTCATCGAAGAGGATAAATGGTATTCATCATCAAAATTAGAAATTAAAAATCCCATGCATCAATTAAAAAGAAATGAATCCTTATTACGGCGATTACTCCAGGAGCTTAAATTTACATTTCAGGTTGAAGCTTATCTTATTTTTATCAACCCCGAATTTCAACTCTATCAAACACCTCTAAATCTTCCAATCATATTACCTGCACAGCTAAACCGTTTTGCTGAAAAAATAACGATAACATCGAACAAACTAAAAGGAGTTCATACAGCCTTAGGTCAGAAATTGTTATCTCTTCATCTAACTGAGTCTCCATACTCCCGCCTACCTAACTATTGCTACGATCAACTTGAAAAAGGAATTCTCTGCCCAGTGTGCTATACATTCTATAGGTCCTTAAACAAAATGGCACTAATATGCGATAGATGCAAGGGGATAGAGAGGCACCAAAGCGCTGTCTTACGGAGCGCGGAAGAATTTAGAATGCTGTTTCCAAAATCCCAAATTACTACAAACCAAATACATGATTGGTGCAGCATCATAAAAAATAAAAAATTCATTTGGAAAATTCTTTCTAAGAACTTTAAAAAAGAAGGGCATGGGAAATCTGCTAATTATATAGATATTCTTTGAATACCTTACTTTTGGATAATCTTTTTTAAGATTCGCAGGGTTCTATGATTTTTCATTTAGAATTGAGGAAGAAAAGGGAAATCATATGTACTCAATGAGTACTTAAATTCAGAAATGAGCTTATAAAAGGGGAATCAAACGCGCTCAATGAGTACCCAAAATCCAGGAGTGAGCCAAAAAAGAGGAATCATACGCAAGCAATGAGTTTCCAAATCCAGGATTGGGCCAAAAAAGGGGAATCAAACGCAAGCAATGAGTACTCAAATCCAGGGTTGAGCCAAAAAAGAGGAATCATACGCAAGCAATGAGTACCCAAATCCAGGATTGGGCCAAAAAAGGGGAATCAAACACTCTCAATGAGTACCCAAATCCAGGGTTGAGCCAAAAAAGAGGAATCATACGCACGAAATGAGTACCTAAATCCAGAGTTGAGCCAAAAAAGAGGAATCATACGCAAGCAATGAGTACTCAAATTCGGGATTAAGCCAGAAAAGAGGAATCATACACACCCAATGAGTACCCAAATTCGGGATTGAGCCAGAAAAGAGGAATCATACACACCCAATGAGTACCCAAATCCAGTGTTGAGCTAGAAAAGAGGAATCATACGCACTCAATGAGTACCCAAATTCGGGATTAAGCCAGAAAAGAGGAATCATACACACCCAATGAGTACCCAAATTCGGGATTAAGCCAGAAAAGAGGAATCATACACACCAAATGAGTACCCAAATTCGGGATTAAGCCAGAAAAGAGGAATCATACCCACCCAATGAGTACTCAAATTCGGAATTAAGCCAGAAAAGAGGAATCATACCCACCCAATGAGTACCCAAATTCGGGGTTAAGCCAAAAAAGAGGAATCATACGCAAGCAATGAGTACCCAAATTCGGGATTAAGCCAGAAAAGAGGAATCAAACACACCCAATGAGTACCCAAATTTGGGATTAAGCCAGAAAAGAGGAATCATATACAAGCAATGAGTACCCAAATCCAGTGGAGAGCCAGAAAAGAGGAATCATACACAAGCAATGAGTACTCAAATTCAGGGTTAAGCCAGAAAAGAGGAATCATACACAAGCAATGAGTACCCAAATCCAGGGTTGAGCCAAAAAAGAGGAATCATAAGCACCATAAATTCAATCTGCTTCGCGGCTTCAAGTGCCACCCTATGTAATTAATGAACTCTACAATCATCAATAAAATGCTCTCTCTTTTAGATTAAATCCAACTTAAGGAGTTAAAAAAAACTGACTCAACCCAAGTCAGTTTTCCCTTATTTGCTGTCGTCTTTTTCATCTTCCCGGTCAAACCAAAGCAGTTCCTGATCTTCTTCGTCGCCGTTGTAGTTGATGAGAATTTCTTCTCCAGCTTTTATGTCTTTGTATGCGCTGAAGATAAATGTATGGTTTTCGAAGCTGATTTCATAAGTGGCATTTGGTGTATAGGAATGGTTGAACAGCATGCCGTAGCCTAATAGGATGGCTGTGTGGTTCTGGCCATATTCAAATGCGTAATCAGCAAGTGTTGTTTTTTCGATATGCTCATGCTCGGCGTTTGGATAAGGAATGACCGGAGCCTCGTGGATAATTTCTCCTTTTGCGATGTCGCGTGTAGCGAACACGCCTCTATTAAATTCCCCGTCGCTGAGGGAAGATGTTTTGATTTCAATCATTTCGTCACCTGTATGATCTTTCCTGTTAAGTTTTTTTACCTATCTAAGCTTGACAGTTCAGTGGGAGAAAAGCAACTGTTTTCACGGATTGTTCTCATTTTTTTGGAAATCCTTTAATTGAAAATATTTAAAGTTCAGCTGACTAGCAGATGAATGGTACATTAAATGATCTTTTCTGAAATGGCTTGACTGGCGGGCCGGATTAGTAATCAACATTATTTTCTTTATAAAAAACGCAGAAAAAAATCGGACACATAACATGTCCGATTTTTTTAGTGATCCTGCCATGAGGGAGTATCCAATCTAGTGTATTGATTTCTAGCTCCTCGGTCAGAACAAGGCTCTTGTGATTTTTCTTAAATCAGCCTGTATTCCGGAGTCCTGCAGCGATTCCGTTTATTGTCAGAAGCACTTCGCTTAACAGCTCTTCATGAGGGCGATCATCTCCTGCTTCACGCAATTTCGAAATCACTTCAACCTGGAAAAAGCTTAATGGGTCTACATAAGGATTTCGGAGTCTTACAGATTCCTGGATGTTTGGAATGTGATCCATTAACTCTGACTGCTCTGTAATCTGGAGCAGGATTTCTTTAGTTCGGTTGTATTCTGCTTTGATATCGTTAAAGATCCGTTCAGCTGCCTGCTGATTGTCGACCATGCCGAGATATTCTTTTGCTGCCATCAAATCGGCTTTTAATAAAGCCATTTGCAGATTGTCGATCGTTGAACGGAAAAACGGCCAGCTTTTGTACATTTGCTGAAGGCGGTCAAGGTTTGCTGCATCCTTTATCCCTCCATGTAATCCAGTTCCGGCTGCATACCAAGCAGGGAGGAGCTGACGGCTCTGTGTCCATGCGAACACCCACGGAATAGCACGCAAATCTTCAAACCGCTCACTTCCTTTTCGGCTCATCGGGCGGGAACCGATATTAAGCGCCCCGAGTTCAGGCAGCGGAGTCGCTTGTTTAAAATAAGTTAAGAAGTCTGGATCTTTAAATACAAGCTCCTGATATTTACTCAGAGACACAGAAGAGATTTGATCCATGGCTTCTTCCCAGTCGTTTGTGCGGATATCTGACTGTTCCGCTTCGCTTGAAACGTGTGCTGCAGCTGTAAGGAGTGTTGAAGCTGCCTGCTCAAGGCTGCGGTAAGCTATGTCATATAAACCATAGCGGGAGGAGAGAACCTCGCCCTGCTCGGTAATTTTAACTCCGTCACCAAGGGTCTCAGCCGGCTGAGAAAGAAGACTGCGGTTAAGAGGACCGCCGCCGCGTCCAAGCGAACCGCCGCGTCCATGGAAAAACTTCAGACGAATGCTGTACTGCTTTGCCATATCATGAATTTCCTGCTGAGCTTTGTAGAGCTTCCAGTTGGCTGTAAGCGTCCCGCCATCCTTACTTCCATCCGAGTAGCCGAGCATGATTTCCTGCAGGTTGTTTTGCTCCTGCAGATGCTTGCGGTAAAAATCCAATTGGAAAAGCTTCTCCATAATTTTAGGACCTGCAATCAAATCATCAATTGTCTCAAGCAGGGGAGCAACATTCAGCTTGCTTTCAATCCGTCCATCAGGGTGAAGACGATAAAGGCCTGCTTCCTTGGCAAGAACCAGCACTTCAAGCAAATCACTCGCTGATTGCGTCATGCTCACTAAGTACACTTCAATTGATCTCTCGCCAAATTCCTTGTGTGCGCTGCGGATCATTTGGAAAACTTCCAAAACATCCTGAGTTTCTTTTGAGTAATCCTCTTTAAAGGAAACAAGAGGTCTTGGATCCTGAAGAACATCTCCGAGAAGCTTCATTTTTTCTTCCTCTGACAGGCTCGAATAATCCTCAGCAAGCTTTACGGAATGGAAAATTTCTTTAATTGCAGCCTCATGCTCGCCGCTGTGATTGCGGATATCAAGGGTTGCAAGATGAAAGCCAAACAGTTCGACCTGACGGATCAGCTTCTGCAGACTTTTCAGGTCATACCCTTTAGGATGATGAAGCTTGACACTTTTCTGAATCAGCTTCAGATCATCCAAAAATTGATTAGAAGTTCTATAGCCGTAATCACTCTGCGGATCTAATTTTTTTAACATAATCGTTAATTTGCAGCGATACACTTCATGCTCAACTTGCCATCTTTCTTTTTTGCTTAACAGTGAAACTTCAGTGTGCACTGAAGTAAGCAGCTCATCACTGACAGTCACACGTTTTGTCGATTGGCTAAGTCGCTTTCTCAATTGCTTCAGCGATTCTTTGTATTTCCGGACAGCAAGGGTTCTGTGTTTATTCAGCGTTTTCCATGTGATATCCGCCGTTACATTTGGATTTCCGTCTCGGTCTCCGCCAATCCACGATCCGAAGCGGAGAAAGTTAGGTACCTGCCACTCACTATCCTGATAGTGAGTCTTCAGACAATCCTCCAATTCCTGATGAATTTGAGGCAGCACTTCAAATAATGTTTCATCAAAATAATAAAGCCCATTTGCGACTTCATCCATTACTGTAGGCTTACGGTCTCGCAGTTCATCCGTCTGCCACAAAATCACGACCTCATTAAATAGTCGATCCTCAAGCTCTGCACGTTCACGCTTTGTATGAATCGGCTGATCCAGACTATTAAGCAGCACGGCTATCCGTTTATGAATTTCTAGGACACTTCGTCTTGTCGCCTCTGTTGGATGCGCTGTGATAATCAGCTCCAGCGAAAGGGTCTTGAGCAGATTCTGAATAACGTCAGCAGCAATACCATTTTCTTTTAAAGAAGCAACGGCATTTTCCAATGAACCTGGCTGTTTCACAGACTCTTCCTGAAATTGATAATCGCGTTTTCGTCTGATTCGGTGGTTCTGTTCTGCGATATTGACTAAATGAAAGTAGACTGCAAAGGCTCTGATAACCTGCTTTCTAAGCGGAGGTTCAAGCGTTCTTATTTCCCTTTTTAAATCGGAATATATAGAATCATCCGCATGGCTGCGAAGCGATTTTGTCATCTCCCGGATTTTTTCGACCTTATCTAACAGCGGCTGTCCGCCCTGGTGAACGAGCACATCACCCAGCATGTTACCAAGGAACTTTACATCACGGCGCAGTGCCGCGTTATGATCACGATCTTGTATGATTTCTGTTTTTACCGTCATTCTATGCACCTCTTTTTACTGGAATGGATTCCATCTTTTTAACATTTGTTTTTTGAAAATTAAAATAATGATAAGTTTACCATGAATCGTATAAAAATGCATAGTATTCGCTTTTAAATTGTTCTGAACATTAGAATTCCTATGTTAAAATATTGTAATACTTACTATATTTGTTTTATGAAATAAACTAGTTTAAAGGGGGAGACATCAAATGAAAAGAGTAGATGTAGCTTATGTATTTTTATACGATGATAAAAATAACAAGATATTAATGGTGAAAAATAAAGGAAAACGTCCTTCCTCCTACTATACATTACCTGGTGGCGCAGTTGAGAATGGTGAAACCCTTGAGCAAGCTGCAATTCGAGAAGTTAAAGAAGAAACGGGGTTAGAAGTTTCCGTTAATGGCATCATTAGTGTAAGCGAAGCATTTTTTGAAGAAAGAGGGCATCATGTCATTTTCTTTACTTTTATTGGCCGAATAATCGGTGGAAAACAAGAAATCTTATTGCCGGAAGAAATTGAAGAAATCACATGGATGGATGCTGAGATGGCCGCACAATATCTTCATCTTTCAGGTGGACAGCTGGAATTGAGCAATGTAATTCCTTATATACTCAAAAGAAAATGATTATTGCTGAACTATTAGAGAGGTCTCATTATACTCAGGTGTCTTCTGCGATTATTACTTTTATTAAATTTAGAAATATTGGACTAAAATTATGATCATTCACTATTTAAAGAAGTAACCGACACTCTGCTCCTGTTCAACAGTAGTATGCTATTATATATATAGTTTACATATAAATACATGGTACTTATTCGAAAAGGAGAAAATAATGAACTCTTCTATTAATATAGGCGGTCTTGATTTTAAATGGGACTTGGAAAAAGGTCAATTTTTATTTGAGGAACAAGATGCCGTTCTTTTCTGGATTTCAAGTGCAATGAAAACGTTCTTTGATACTATTGAAGAAATTTCTGGTGAGGAAGCATCTAATTTAGTTTTTGAGACTACAGGATTCAGACAGGGGCTAGTGGTTGGAGAGTACTTTGCGAAATTGAAAAATGTCAGTATTATAGAAGCGACAGAGTTAATTACAAATACATATGCTTCAGCTGGCTGGGGCCGTGCTGAAATAAATCATATTCATTTAGACTTAAAAAAACTGACAGTTGAGCTGAAAGACAGCTGGGAACATAAGATTAATATAGCGCAAAGAAAGACCAAGGGAGGCAATTTTCTTCCTGCACATTATGCAGGGATTTTTACTGGACTTTTTGGTGCAAATATATGGTACAAAGTCGTTCAGCATCAACTCGAAGGACACACACAAAGTGTGATTGAATACTTTCCATCAGACATTACTATAACAAATAACATTCACCAATTAGCCAGAAAAAAGGAAACCGAACAAATTATACAGTTAGAAGCTTTAGTTGAAGATAAAACAAGAGAATTGAAAGCACTTGTTAAACAACTTTCTTCTCCAATCATTCCCGTACTTGAAGGAATTGTGGTTGTTCCTTTAATTGGAAAATATGATGAGGAAAGATCTGAAGAACTTTGTGAAAAAACGTTATCGAATCTTCCATCACATCAAGCAATTTACCTTGTCCTTGATTTGACAGGTTTAGATAACGATCTTAGCGAGCAAACAACAAGTTTTATTTCAAGAATTGGATCTGCAGCAAATCTTACAGGCACGAAAACAGTTCTTGTGGGAATTTCTCCTGAACTAAGTATGCAAATCACTCAATCGGAAATAGATTTCTCTAAATTTGATTGTTTTCAAACTCTGCAGCACGGAATTCTGTATGCTTTAGGGCAAATAGGACGTCAGATCTTTTAATAAAAAAATGCGATCCTTCAAAAGAAGAAGAGTCGCATTTTTTTAGTATAATTAGAAATGGGAGAAGTCTAAAATCTAAATATAGAAATTATTGATTAAATTTGCAGGTTTTATTTAGCTGATTAATATTATATATCCTATTGTCGAGCCAATGGTATATATCCAACCGATTCCTTCTCCATTAAAAGTAACGTTTATATATAGTTTCATTTTTTAATATATCCAGTTAAGATTCATTTCAATTTTTCTCATGTTATATTCCGGAAGTAACTGTTATTAAGTGTGAAAATATGCTATAAATTTCTAGTAACCGTTTTTATTTTTGACAGGAGGACTACCATGCACCAAGTTCGTATACTCGAAGGCTTACTAGATCCAATTACACATTTTGAAAAGCTTCATCAATCAGAAAAAGTGAAGGGTCTCTGGTTAAGAATTGCTGCACTCATTGGATTAAGTCTGCTCCTTGCTGCAGGCAGCGCTTATTTAGGCATACATACGGAAGAAATTATGAAATTGATGGATACGATTGAAAAGGAGAAGCTGGAATTCGCTAAGCTTCTATTTGGGATTGGCGGACTTTTATCGGGATTACTTTCTCCTATATTCACTCTTCTATTCTTTACATTAGTATATAGAGTGTTTTTTTATGAAATAGGGTGGGTCAGGCTTTTTACAATCGGATTGTTTCCGGCATTTCTGTTATTCATAGAAAAAGTGCTGAACTTCCCGCTCTTCTATTATTTAGGAATTAATTCGGAATCCTCTCCATTCGGTTTAGGCGTCCTTATCCAGTTAATTTCAAACCAGCCATTTCTTGTGAATGCACTAAGTCATGTCACAATCTTTCTGGTATGGAGTGCCTGGATCCAAATGATAGCTTTGCAGAAGATGTCGGATAAAACCATGAAATCAATCATAAGCATCGTGCTATTTGCTTATTTCATTTTTATTTTGGTTACTGCTTCATTCGTTTTATTAACACAAAACCTGGGGATTTCGCTGTAGGGGGATATATGAAAAAGCAAACGTTGATCGGGATTATCATCACTATCAGTCTAGCATTCATCATAATAAATATAAGCATCATTCTGAGCACAGATCACATAGAGAGGTCTAAAGCATTAAACTCGTATTCCAATATTGAAAATGGGGACTTAAAGAAACTGCTTTCTACTAAAGGAGTCGTGATTCCTTCTTCGAATTATTCCATAAAATATGATAAATCGTTAGGAACGATTAATGAAGTAAAGGTGTCTGAGGGAGATGTGATTTTGGCAGGGGACATTCTCATTGAATATCAAACTGGACATATAGATGCTGAAATTGAGGGACTGGAACAGCAGATCAGCAGATTGAATGCCAGGATGAGTTCAGCTGAATCTGATTTGTCTTCTCTAGAGCAGCAGCTGAGTGAGGCACAGGCTGACTCCTCACCTGATCTCTTTGATACTGAAAATAATAGTATTGATAGTAATAATAGTGATAATAGAGATAATGAAAACAGTGAAGAAGTGATAAGCAATCAAATTGGCGACAAACAGGATCAAATTGAGGATCTCAATTTGCAGGTGGACGGGGTGAATCAGAAAATCACCCAGTTGCATGGGGAGAAAGCGAAATATACGATTACCAGCAAAATGGATGGAACAGTTACTGAAATCAATCCATATCCACAAAGTGAGAATGAAGCTGTAGTCTCAATTAATTCAAATCAGCCTTTTCTCATTGAAGGAAAGCTTTCAGAAAAACAAGCGGCCAAAGTGAAAGAGGGACAAAAAGTAATCGCATCCGCAAACGTTTTGCCTGATCAGAAAAAAGAGGGTACGGTAAAAGAATTGAAAATGGATCCAATCGGAGTGCCATCCGTCGAAGAAAAAGAAAGCTTTTATCCATTTCGGGCTGAAATGATCGAAGCTGACGGAACTTGGCATCACGGCTATCACATCAGTCTTGATATCGTTCTTGATGAGCGAAATGGAGTTGTTGTCATACCTGATTCCGTTATTCAAAAAAAGGCAGGAAAAACCTATGTTTACGTTGTTAAAAATGGAAGACTGGAAAAAAGAGAAATAAATCTTGGGCTAGAGGTAAATAACCGCACTGAGGTGCTGCAAGGATTAGCAAAAGGTGAAAGAATCGTCAGTCACCCATCGAAAGATATAAAAGATAAGATGGAGATTTTCATGCCGATAAATCATCGTTATGTTGAGAAGAAAACACTAAAGACATTCTCGAGTGAACAGAGGATTCGTTTGATTTTAAGAGGATTTGTTCATTAACAAAAAAGGTTTGATCAATGTATCGGCGGAGTAACTAGGTAACTATAACTATGTCATTCTTCTTATTTTTCTTTATATTTTCTTATTATTTGTATGCACTAGAATTAACAAAATCACTTTATACTTTATTCGGATAATACTTTTAAGAGTATAAAGGAGATGTCAGATGAAAAGAAAAAAGTTTTTTAATGCAGCAATTGCAGCACTGATAGTGAGTACTATGGTTTCAACTGGAGATGGACAGACCGTTTCAGCGGCTGAGAGGACAGGCTATGGATCAACTGAATTTGATCTCCAGGCACACCGCGGCGGAATAGGGCTGACAGTTGAATCTACTATTGCATCATTCTCTAAAGCTCTTGAACTCGGAGTAAATACCCTTGAGCTAGATGTGCAGATCACTGAGGATCATCAAGCTGTTGTGACACATGACCGCAAGATTTCAGGAGGAAACTGTCAGGATACAGCTCCGGCATTTTCAGGTGATCCCGAGTACCCGTATGTTGGAAAATACATAAAAAATCTAACGCTTGAGCAAATCCGCACTCTTGACTGCGGTTCAAAAACAAAGCCGCAGTATCCAGGACAGGAGACTAGTCCAGGAGCTAAGATGCCGCTGCTGACTGAAGTTTTCGATCTGGTCAAACGCTACAACGCAAAAAAGGTCCGAATGAATATCGAAACAAAGGTAGAAGCGGGTGCTCCTCATGAAACCGCCCCGCGTGAAGAATTTGTTCAAATTGTTGCCCGAGAAGTCCGTGAGGCAGGAATGCTTGACAGAGTCTCCATTCAAAGCTTTGACTGGGGGTCACTTATGCGAATGCGTGAAGTTGAGCCAAGTCTCCCTATCATAGCGCTGACAAACGGTCCGCAATTTTTGCAGCCAGGCCAGCCGGGAGCATCTCCATGGCTGGGTGGAATCGATATCGACACTTTTGACGGAGACTTAGTTGCAGCCGCCAAATCATTTGGAGCAGATGCAATCTCGCCAGTACACGGATTTCCACAGAACGGCAAAATCACCGATGAAAACTACGAACCATACGTAACAAAACAAATGGTGGCAGATGCTCACGAAGCCGGAATGAAAGTGATTCCATGGACAGTAAATGATTCTCCAACAATGCACAAACTAGTAGAGGATGGAGCGGACGGCATCATAACTGATTATCCAGACCGTCTCCGTGAAGTCATGTCTCAGCATGGTTTTAAGATGCCTAAAAGATATAAAGGGCCAAATAGTAATTACCTGCCTATAAATAACTAATCGGACTCTGTTCATGAATATAAAAATGCAATCCAGGGACAGGGATTGCATTTTTTATTTGGATTTAGAAAAATAACAGATATTACCCATTTTTCTTGAGTTATATGATATGGTTTAGGAGGAAATAAAAGGATTTTCTTGTATATAAAATGTCAAAAAACGAATGTGAGGAGTATTCGTATGAACGCAATTAAGAAGATTTTACGTTACATAAAAGGCTCCGGAAGAGGGCGATAGGGCTTTCTTAAAGAGAAAGCCTTGGAGTGAAAATGATAATTTCTCTAATGCTTTTTGGATCCTTTATTGAAAGCAGGATAACAGTTGGAACATATCTAATTGGGGGATAAAATAGCAAGAGCAGATCTTTAGTGATTTTGCTCTTTATTTGCTGTTTCAGCGTAGATACTGGATAAAAATAAGCATACCCATCTAATGTGGATATGCTGCAGAACTCTGACTTATTCAGTATGTTATCTTAAACCGTATGCCTTAATGACTTCCTGAGAAATTTTATTGCCTTGATCATCCCAAGCTGCTGCTCTTAAGGAAACATATTTACCAGATTTTGGATTGTTGATTTTGGCTGTCCACTGACCATTTGCTTTCTGTTCAAGTTTTACTGATTTCCATGACTTTCCTTCATTAAACGAAACTTCTAAAGCGGCACCTGAAATGTTGCCGTAGCCTTCTGCACCTTCCAGTTTAGACACTGATAAATCAAGCGTGGTGGAGGGAGCAGCCAATGCGTTCCCATTCATATCTGTCTCTACGTTATAATCAAGAGAATAAAACGGGAGGCTGTTGCGCATTTCATCCTGTTCTTGTGACCAGAACGTCCATTCTGTATGTGTGCTCACGGACGTGGACCAGCGCTCGGCATCACGAACAGCATCACTCACCAGACGGTATTGTTTACGATCTTCAGAAACTCCGCTGAAAATATTTAGAGCTTGCCCTTTACCTTCTTTTACAAGCGCATCTCCTTGAAATAGCTTGAGAGTCTGATTTTTAATGGAAACATCATAAGTGGCTCCGCCAGTATGTCCTTTTCCTGAGTCCGCCCAAGCCGGAATATTAAATTGGAAAGAGTTCCCTTGTCGGAACGGAGTCCAATATCCTTCACCCAACCGCGGACGTGATACTGGTGAGAACCAGTTTTCCTGAAGCCTTTGACCCTTTTTATAAGTAACCGCAGGCTGACGAATTTCCCAGGGACTGTCGATGACATTTGCCTGGTGATACCATCTTGTATCTTCCGTTGCTGATACCCATTCAGCTCGAACAGAAGGCAACGCTAATTTGTATAAAAATCCTACCGCTCCTCTTGTATGCGGGCGCAGATCATAGCGGAACTCTCCGCCAGGAGCTTCACGGTCTGATTTATAACGAGTATCAATTTTGACTAGCTCATTGTTTGAAGGGGCATACGTTAAATCTTTAGGAATGTTGCCCTCATGTACATCCATTAAATCATAAACGTAAGGTGTATTTACTTCACCTTCTACTTGAAGTTTAAGATTACCTGAGCGAGAAGCAGTAATGAGCTTGTCACCTTCTCTTTTACTTATTGAGGCAACAGCCAGAGGCAAGTCCGTATAATCTGAATTTCCTGCATACTCACTAAATTCCTTATTTTCATAGTTTGCGATAATAAGAAGCTTAGCACCTGCTGCATTTGCTGCGATGGCTTGTTCAGATGTTGAAACCTCACTGCTGCGATCCACGAGAACCGCTTTTCCTTTTGCTTTCAAGCGCTCATAATCAGAAGAACTTCCTTTTCCTGCATAGACCGCTGATAAGTTATATTTTCCATCAAGAGGCGTACTCCCCGCAAGCGGAATATCATCCAGTACTTTTCCTTTAAAATTAATTTCAAGAACTGGTTTCGTTAATCGCCATCTAGTCAAATATTCAAACTCTCCGGTCGCTACTTCTTTTGTTGGAACAGCGTACATTTTATCAATCCAAACAGGCATTAAATAGATATGATTGATAGATTTGTCCTCAATTGATCGGTAATACTCCATACGCTGGTAGCTTGGTTCTGTTTTCTTCGGCACTTCGGTTGTTATTTCTTTCGCTTTTCGCGCATCGAGTTCTACCGTTTTAGGACCGTCTAAGTTGATTTCAGGAGTACCCACCAAAGCTATGCCATGCTGGTCTGTATCTGTATCCACTTCCATCATGGACATAGCAGAATATGTTCCAGGGCGTAAACGTAATTCTGTTGTTCCGTTAACAGCAACGAATTCGACATCCATATCTTTGTTGACTAGACCAACATACGTAAGGGCAGGGTCACCTTTACGGTCAGTGGCTTTAAATGTAAGAGAGTATTTTTCCTCTTCTTTCACCATGCCCATTGCTGTATGTGCAATTTGTTTGCCTGAAAGGTCTTTTGCAGTTAGATGCCCTTGATAGCGAGAGCCTAATTCACCTAGATCAGCATTCAAGGTTACAGTTACTTCTTTCTTACTGTTTGCGGGAACAGTGATTTGGCTCTCAGATACACTTAACATTCCAGCGGGTGCATCTTGACCAGTTGTATTTTTAAAATCAGCTTGGAGATTTAATGTCACAGCTTGATCGCCATCGTTTGTATAGGTGACTGTTTTTTGAACAGGCTCTACTTGATCATGAGGCCATTTGAAAAATCCGAACGACAGTGAACCTGTTGCACTTACTTCGCTTAATGCTGCTGGTACATCCAGTCGGCCGGTTCCAGCATGAAAAGCAGAGTAATTTAGTTTCTTGGAGGTGCTCATTAATGTTTCTTTTAGTTGAGAACCGTTCCAGTCAGGATTCTTCTGTAAAAGGATTGCAGCTGCACCAGCCACATGTGGAGTTGCCATAGAAGTACCATCCTTACTCGAATAAAAACCGCTTCCCGGTGCAAAATTGGAACGTGCTGCGATAATACCGACACCTGGTGCAGACAAGTCAGGTTTTAGACCCATATCTCCAAATCGAGGTCCTTTTGAAGAAAAATAAGCAAGATTGTCTGTTTTATCAACCGCTCCGATTGTCAGCGCGGAATCAGCTGCACCAGGTGAACCGATACTGCCTTCTGCTCCGCTATTACCTGCAGCAATAACAAATAGTGTGCCATTTTTCTTGCTGAGTCTGTTTACTGCTTGAGACATTGGATCCGTTCCATCAGAAGGCTCTGAGGTTCCCAGACTCATATTCACTACTTTTGCACGTTCAGAAGCCCATTCCATCCCGTCAATAATCCAAGAATCTAAGCCGCTTCCTTGATCACTTAACACTTTACCTACAACTAGACGGGCTTCAGGCGCAACTCCTTTGTTTTTTCCATCTGAAGCTGCTCCGGTTCCTAATACAGTCGAAGCGACATGTGTCCCGTGACCATTCCCATCATCTACGGTTTCTCCGGGTACAAAACTTACTGCCTCGTCTAACTGTCCTGCAACGTCAGGGTGATTCCGGTCGATGCCTGAATCAAGTACCGCCACCTTAATCCCTTTACCTGTAAAACCTGATTCCCATGCGGTCGGTGCACCTATCTGGGGAACACTATTTTCTAACGTTGCTTCTACACGGCCATCGAGCCAAATCTTTTCGATTCCATGCTCAAATTGTAAAGAATCTGTTTTTGCTTTTTGTACTGTTGCATTTTGGGGGATAATCTCATCCCAAAACGTATCCGCTTCTTTTTTAGAAGTCGAAAGAGCAGCACCATTGATGCTTTCTAATACTCGTTCGATTTGAGTTCCTTTAAGGGCTGGTTTCTTTTGGTGAATAGATCTGGATTTTGAGTCTGCATATTCTACGATAATCGGTAATGAAGCAAACTTCTTGTCATCATATCCATTTTTAATCAACTTAGTAACATTAAACAAATCCTTGTCTAATTTGTCAGCCGCAAGATATGGCATGGCTGAACTCGGGATTACATAGGTGTCTTCACCTATATTCAGAACTTGTGCGCCAGCTCCATTGCGATCAGCAGGTTCTACATTGATGACACTCTTGCCGCCTTCGATCGTCCGTATTTCAACGACATCCCCAGTGATTAAGGTAATGGTTTGTACATCATGACCGCTTTTACTGTTTACAATCACAGAACTCTCCAATGACTTTTCAAGATTCGTTTTATCGGATGCTTTTACATCATAAAGGGGTGAAGCAAGTAAAACTGTGGAAAGAGAGGCAGCTAAAAACGTTTTCATATTCATTTTTTTCAAAATACTTCCTCCTAATAGCTAAAATCGGATAATTAGAATGTGTCATGTCTCTGGAGCAGGGAATTAATTTCTAGATCGTTCATAAAAAAAGGAAATTTAGTACCAGCTAATAGAGCAGAAACACCTCCTAGGCCAATTAATCAGCAATTCTGAATGGAAGTATGTAATTCTGGCTGAAGATCAGATGGTTTTTAAGAGGCACTTAATTTAATAGAATTTTATAGTGAGATGAAATGAATAACAATTGGGGTAATTTTAGAGGGTTTTAGACCTATACTTTTCTATCAAAATCTTATCTATATTAAAAAAAGTGTGGAAAAAGTGTAAATAGATCTATTGATATTCCGATTATTGTAAATTGAATTGGGGTTTAAATTGCGATATTGTTTATTTGAAAATTCTATGAAAGCGTAGGTATATTTCATAAAAAAGAAAACTAATGCTTAACTGAGTCCAATAAGAAGTATATTCTTATAAGGATTTTTTTAAATTTTCATTGTATTAAAATATTTATTATTACATTTACTGTTTTGTAAATAATGGATTTTGATTATTAATAGTAAAGTGTTTACCTGAAAAAAACATTTGTATTTTTTAAGTAAATTTATTATTATAAAATAAATAAATGGCGATTAAAAACCGTTATTAAGATAATGAATCTTTCAAACTATAAGGAATGGAGATTAAAGGGAAGTAAAGAATGAATTTTGAGGTAATCTTCCTAAAATAGATTGAAAAAAAGAAAGCCCTGCTTCTTCATTTCGGTCCCGAATAGTGAGAGATTGATCGTATCTTGCTTAAGTTTTGCGTTATTAATAGTGTTAGGGGAGGAAATGGAATGGCAAACAAAGAACTGAAGAGAGGCTTGGAATCTCGTCACATTCAGATGATTGCTCTTGGCGGTACTATTGGTGTTGGTTTATTTATGGGGTCAGCTAGCACTATCCAATGGACGGGTCCGTCAGTACTGCTTGCTTATGCAATCTGCGGAATATTTATATTTTTTATTATGCGTGCAATGGGAGAAATGCTGTATTTAGAGCCAAGTACAGGTTCATTTGCGACTTTCGGCCATAAGTACATACATCCATTAGCAGGTTATATGACTGCTTGGAGTAACTGGTTCCAGTGGGTTGTCGTAGGAATATCAGAAATTATAGCGGTTGGGGCATACATGAAGTACTGGTTCCCGGATCTGCCTGCTTGGATACCAGGTATCATCGCTATGGTCATTCTTGGTGCAGCCAACTTAATTTCCGTAAAGTCATTCGGTGAATTTGAATTTTGGTTTGCGATGATTAAAATCGTTACAATAATCTTGATGATTATTGCAGGGATTGGTCTTATTTTCTTCGGATTTGGCAACGGAGGAGATGCAATCGGTTTATCTAACCTTTGGGCACATGGCGGTTTCTTTACAGGCGGCTGGTCAGGATTTTTCTTTGCATTATCACTGGTTATTGCAGCTTATCAAGGGGTCGAACTCATCGGGATTACAGCTGGAGAAGCGAAAAATCCGCAAAAAACGATCACAAACGCGATTCAAAGTATTATTTGGCGTATTTTAATCTTCTATATTGGTGCTATTTTTGTTATTGTCACTGTTTTTCCTTGGGATCAGCTTGATACTCTTGGAAGCCCGTTTGTCTCAACTTTTGCGAAAATTGGGATTACAGCAGCAGCTGGTATTATTAACTTTGTTGTAATTACAGCAGCAATGTCTGGCTGTAATAGTGGTATATTCAGTGCCGGGCGCATGCTCTATACATTGGGAGTGAATGGTCAAGCGCCAAAATTATTTACGAAAATCTCACGTAATGGAGTGCCATTATATGGAACGATTGCAGTACTTATCGGTTTAGCCATTGGTGTTGTTTTAAACTATATTGCTCCGCCAAAGATATTTGTGTACGTATACAGTGCAAGTGTGCTGCCGGGTATGATTCCATGGTTTGTCATCCTTATTAGTCAAATTCGATTCAGAAGAGAAAAAGGGGCTGAAATGGCCAAACATCCATTTAAAATGCCTTTTGCTCCTGTTACAAACTATTTGACAATTGCCTTCTTGATGATGGTATTAATCGGTATGTGGTTTAATGATGAAACGCGTATATCGCTTATAGTAGGGATTGTTTTCCTTGGCATCGTGATAATTAGTTATTACGCTTTGGGAATAAGCA
Source organism: Metabacillus hrfriensis (assembly GCF_030127205.1). NCBI lineage: Bacteria > Bacillati > Bacillota > Bacilli > Caryophanales > Bacillaceae > Metabacillus > Metabacillus hrfriensis. The sequence continues at coordinate 3,172,072 of NZ_CP126116.1, read as the reverse complement.
AGCGTGTCCCAGCAGATACTCAGGAGAGATGATTTGAGTAACTAAACGATCATTCGCTTTGTTTAAAGTTGATTTTTGGTCCAAGGCGTGCGATGCTGCAGTTTCAGTTTCGCACGCTTTTTCATTCAGCAAAGAAAAATGGATGATTTAGGGGTAAATGCCTGCTATTGAAATGTTATTTTCTTTTTGTTTTTAAACAAAAACCTCCGTTCTGATAGTGAACGGAGGTTTTTCATGTTTGTGGTAAATAAGCTTTATTTACCTAATACCAAATTGTTACTGCTTTTTTATAGGCATCACTATTAGGAATGGCGTGAATTCCCTGAGCTTGAGCTTTTCGCGGGTCTAAGTCATAAACCATTGACGTATAACAAGAGGTTTGACCTTTATTTACGACCCCATTGCCTCCTGAGCTATTACACGTATAAGCTTTGCCGTCTGTGCTTCGAATAATTCTTGCGTCTGCTTCATGAGTGTATACTGCCGGCCTAGTAACCGTAACTTTCGCCCAGGCAGTTTTACAAGTGGTGCTATATTTTAATTCCACATAAGAAACGGAATCAATCCACACTTTATCTTTTGTCACAGCAGAACTTGCGCAACTGTTATAATAGGGGCTTTTTCCATCATAAGAATGATTTTCAGCACTTGTTTGGCCAGCCCCAAATCCAAATGATACAAAGACCATCGACAAAGTCATTATGATTGATAAACCTATCTTTTTCTTCAATCTTTTCATCCTTTCGTAAATAAAAGCAGATGAAGGTTTTGCTGATAAATTAATACCAGTCTGTTTCTCCAGCTGTATACGGCCAGAATCCAACTGCCTTCGCTTTTCTTGGATCTAAATCGTAAACCATTGGTGTATAACAAGACGTTTGCCCCTTATTTATTTCCCCATTTCCTCCGGAAGAGGAACAGCTATATTGTTTGTTATCAGTGTTTCTCACGACTAAAGCAGTTGCTTCACCATCAGCTTTGGCAGGTCTGCTAAGTGTAATTTTCGCCCATGCGGTTTTACATTTTGTGCTGAATTTCAGCTCTAAATCGGCAGTTGCCCCATTTGCATAAATTTTTACACTTTTCTTTGTAACTGCACTAGCCGCACAACTATTGTAATAAGGACTTTTTCCATCATAGACGTGAGTTTCTGCATAAACCTTATCTGTGAAATCCAGAGAGCCAAAAAGAACAAAAAAAGCTGCAAGGGTCATTGAAATACAGGTAAATACTCTGCGAAAGACATTCATAAAAAGTCACCTCTTTCCAATTATTCAAAACATTTTTAAAACACTTCACCACATTACACCCTGTGAAAGGTAATTTTAAGGGTATTTTATCCTTAATTTTCAACTAAAGGATAAATATGTAAATAAGTCTAGAATTCATCCATAAATTTACATAAGTTGAGCATTATGACTTCATTTGTAAAATTGTTTCAATTCTATGGTAAAATATGGATTTTATTGAGGAAACTGTCTTTCATTTCATTGAATTTAACGATTGTAATAAATAGAGATCCAAATGGACTTCTTTTTAATACGGAGGAAAAAAGTCCTTATAAATTAGGAAAAAGTATTGTTAACACATCACATCAGTGTAATAAAAGCAGGAATCTTTCATTAAAAAATACGGATGTCCAAATCACGATGACAATTCAAGTGGCCTGCAAAAAGCTCTTGCATCTGAAGTTGTCAGGTTTCCCTGATTCATTGATTTTTCGAAAGTTTGAACTTTCTCAGTCTGATTTTCCTTACTATGGGTGCTTATCCAAAAGAGGGCGCCTTAATTCATTTAAATTAGATATCCAGAAAACTTTTTGATTTTGAGGGCTTTTACCTTTATTTACATGTATATTAAATGATAAGGACTCACTTCTGCTGCACGAGATAGGTGGAACTGTTGGTAAAAAGCTGGGCTTTAATGATAGTATGAATAGGTTTAGTAAAATAAGGGAAATTACAGTTCAATTTAGGTAAACAAGAATAATGTTTTTAATAGCATAAAGATTATAATCTCATGGGGTGATAGTAATGGTTAGAAGAATATAGGCAGCCTCCTGAATTAGAAGTGAAACATTTTAGGAGGCTAATTCAATTTACAGGAGATGGATATCTGATGAAACAAAATAAGTATGATGATGCAAATTTCTTTTCAGCATATGAACAAATGCCCCGGTCAATAGATGGGCTTAAAGCTGCTGGAGAATGGCATGTATTAAAAGCATTATTACCAGAGTTGTCTAATAAAAATGTTCTTGATCTGGGATGCGGTTTTGGCTGGCATTGCCGATATGCACGTGAGCAGCAGGCAAGGTCAGTTACAGGGATCGATATTTCTGAAAAAATGCTTCAAAAGGCTCGTGAAAAAACAGATGATCCTTTCATTTCATATATCAAAATGCCAATAGAAGAGATTCATTTTTCAGACTCGCAATTCGATGTGGTTATCAGTTCATTAGCCTTTCACTATATTAAGTCATTTGACACAATATGCAAAAAAGTCTATGAGTGTCTAGCACCTGGCGGTACGTTTGTTTTTTCTGTTGAACACCCAATCTTCACTGCTCGAGAAGAACAGGATTGGTTTATAGATGAACAGGGGATCCGTATCCATTGGCCAGTTGACAACTATCAATCAGAAGGATTGCGAGAAACAACATTCTTAACTGAGAACGTTGTAAAATATCATCGTACGATTTCCACATATATTAATGACTTAATTGGCGCTGGTTTTAGTATAAGAGTAATCAAAGAACCTGTTCCTTCAGATGAAATGGTAAAGAGTGTACCTGATATGAAAGATGAAATCCGGAGACCTATGTTTTTAATCATTTCTGCAGAAAAGGAAATGACTTCTTTACTTAAATAATTTTTCAATTGAAGAAATCATATTTTGATATTCATAATTGCGTTCCTTTACAATATGGTAAGGAGCGTTTTTTTAATGGTGTTTCTTTTAATATGCGGCAGCCTTCTATAGCTTCATGGATCCTAAACAATCGGGTGCCCAGGATATTATTTCATCCTAATGATACAATTGTGGTAAATATTTTATCAGAGGAAAGACTGAAAGAGCTCATACTAGATCTCCATTTTTGAGAAGTATCCTAAAGAGGGAGCAAAGCAATTGAATATAAAATTAAATGAAAAAATCATTAAAGAAATATGCGGTACAGTCTCCTTCAAGAAAGGAGACTCTTTTTATCGAAGTAATAACGTGACATTTGAAAATTATTGTCCTGATGGCTGTAAAGCCACGGTTACAGGCAAGGAAGATTTTCATGTGTTTATTGAAAAGGATGAGAGCGGAGGCTTGCGCACGAAATGCAGCTGCCCTGCGCTAGATTCCTATAAAATGGATTGCCAGCATATAGCAGCCGTTTTACTATCGATTTACGAACACCAGCGACAAGGAACAATTCCCATTGGTCCTGGGGGTGAAAACTCTGATTCTTCAACAAATCAAGCGCTGACAGAAGAATTGCTGACACTTTTCAATGATCAGCCTAAACGGTCAGCGGGCCAGCAGCTGCACTTTGAAAAAAGACAAGTACTTGATGCAGAGTTTATTTGTAAACCCGTAAACATTGGGAAGGGACGATACTTGTTCGGAATTGAGGTTAAGATTGGCCAGACGAATGTACGAAATATACGAGGTTTTCTTGAGCATGTGAAAAAAGGTCTGTCAAGCTTGCTTTCTAATTCTTTCATTTACGACCCAAGTCTTCATTGCTTTCAAAATGATACGGATGCAGTGATTCAACAGCTTATACAAGTAATTCATGATGAAAAAGCGTATATTGACGAGATATCCGAGAAATCAGGCGATGTATGGGGTAAACATATACTCATTATTCCTCCATCCTCTTGGGACAGGCTTTTTCCTATACTTGAGAAAGCAGCATTTGTCAAGGTGATGTATGACTCTAATAATTATGAGGGTCTTCGCTTATCAAATGAACCATTGCCTTTACAATTCCAATTTGATGCAGGCGAGGGTAAAGGCTATCTACTTAAAATCAGAGGGCTTAATCGAATGGTGATAATGAATTCATATAGGTCTGTCCTATTTGAAGGAAAACTAAAACAGATGAAAATGGAAGATTGTAATCGTCTTTCAGATCTAAAACAGATGCTGGATGCTGCAGCAGCGAATCAAATTCCGATTACTCAGGAGCAAATCGATTTTTTTATGGAAAAAGTGGTTCCAGGCTTGAAAAGACTGGGAGAAGTCCAGTTATCCGAAGCTATATCCAAACAGTTTGTAAAGACACCGTTAGTGACCAAGCTCTACTTGGATCGCGTGAAAAATCGCTTGCTCGCAGGACTTGAGTTTCATTATGAAAATATAATCGTTAATCCATTGGAAAATAAGGATCTCCACGCAGGCTCCAAACTTATTAGGGACGTGGAAAAGGAAGATGCCATCCTGAAGCTGATGGAAGATAGCATGTTTGCAAAGACGGACGGAGGATATTTTTTGCAAAATGAAGAGCTGGAGTATGAATTTTTGTACCATATCGTTCCCAAACTTCATAAGCTTGTACAGATATATGCAACTACCGCAGTGAGAAATCGGCTTTTTAAAGGTAATTCTCGTCCGCACGTTAGGATAAAGATTAATAAAGAACGGACCAATTGGCTGGAATATAAATTTGAAATGGATAACATTCCTGAAAAACAAAAACGTGAGGTTCTACTAGCTTTAGAGGAAAAACGGAAGTATTTTCGTTTGCAGAACGGTTCGCTGCTTTCATTGGAGACGAGGGAATTTGAAGAAATGAATCGTTTTCTTCGTGAACTTCCGGGCCAAATTGAAGAACTGGAGAGCGGCATGAATGTACCAATTGTTCGGGGGATTCAGCATCTTGATTCTATTAATGATCGTTCTTTATTAAAGTTAGAGGAATCGTTCCGTCAGTTTTTGGAAAACATCCGCAATCCGGATAGTCTGGAATTCGAGGTGCCAAAGAGTTTAGAACTGATATTGCGAGACTATCAAAAACTTGGTTTTAAATGGTTGAAAACACTTGCCAGCTATAGATTTGGTGGAATTCTTGCAGATGATATGGGATTGGGTAAAACGCTGCAGAGCATTGCGTTTATTCTATCAGAGCTTTCTGTCATCCGTAAAAAAAAGCTCCCGGTCCTGATTGTTTCACCTTCATCATTGACGTATAACTGGCTTAGTGAAATCAGCAAATTTGCACCGGAAGTACAGGCCATTGTCGTTGATGGCACTAAAACCGAAAGATTCAAGATACAGAAGGATGTAATGGATATGGATGTAGTCATTATCTCATATCCATTGTTGCGCAGAGACATAAAGTGGTTTGAAAAACATGGCTTTCATACTGTGTTTTTTGATGAAGCTCAGGTCTTTAAAAATCCTATGACACAAACAGCACGATCTGTGAAGAAGATCCAGGCAGCTCATCGGTTCGCCCTCACAGGTACACCGGTGGAGAATTCACTGCAGGAGTTATGGTCCATTTTTCACGTTGTTTTTCCCGAACTATTTATGGGATTAAAGGAATACAGTAACCTATCCAGAAAAACGATAGCCCGAAGAATCAGGCCATTTTTACTTCGAAGACTGAAAGAGGATGTCCTGCCAGAGCTGCCTGAAAAAATTGAGTCAATGGAATCTGCAGAATTGCTTCCTGATCAGAAGAAGCTGTATGCTGCCTATCTGGCCAAGCTGCGACATGATACATTAAAGCATCTTGACAAGGATACATTCCGTAAGAACCGTATCAAAATCCTCGCTGGTTTAACGAGGTTACGTCAGATTTGCTGTCACCCCGCCTTGTTTGTGGATGGCTATAAAGGGAAATCTGCGAAATTTGAACAGCTGATGCAGATTGTAGAAGAATCAAAGCTTGCTGGCAGAAGAGTGCTGATTTTCTCCCAGTTTACGAAAATGCTTGAGCTTATAGGCAGAGAATTAACGATTCAGGGGCATTCTTTTTTCTATCTCGATGGACAAACTCCTTCTGAAGAACGAGTGGAAATTTGCCGCCGGTTTAATGCAGGAGAACATGATTTATTTCTCATTTCATTGAAAGCGGGGGGGACAGGCCTCAATCTGACAGGTGCTGATACTGTTATTTTATATGATATCTGGTGGAATCCTGCAGTTGAGGAACAAGCAGCTGACCGAGCCCATCGAATTGGTCAAACAAATCGTCTACAGGTAATCAAGCTTGTTGCCAAAGGCACAATCGAAGAAAAAATGAATGAACTTCAAGAGAAAAAGAAACATCTGATTGAAGAAATCATCGATTCTGAGGAAAAAGGGTCTTCCTCTCTTACTGAAGAGGACATACGGGAGATATTGATGGTATAGAAGGAATTAAGTGAATTTTAAGCGGATTTATAAACATGGTGAACTGAATATATAAAACAAGTAGTTTCATTTGCCATGCAAGCAAAAAAATTCTTTGATAACTCCGAAGATAATAGAATTTTTGATGATTATGACGAAGAAATATATGAGATTTTTGGAATGAATACAGCAAGAGATTAAAAAATAATTCACATTCAAAGTTCGGACCTTCTTATTAAGAAGGTCCATTTTTTAATAAAGTTCAACATTCTCTTTCTGAATGAAAACAAAAGATTAAACTGAAAATCAGTAAAAAATTACCATGAAAAATTCATTCTCTGTAATTATAATCATAGATAGAAATTCACAATTGTTTTGCTTACAAAACTATTAAATAAAAAGGAGTGGCAATGTTGGAAAAGAAAAAAATCTTCATTTGGATCATCCCTTTGATTCTGTTAATCGGCTTTTTAGGCAATGCTGTGTACGCTGCAGGGCACCAGGAATCATCTAATGTAAAACAACCTTCTGCATTGAAGGGGCAATTCCATCTCGATGACGTGGTGAAAATCTATGTGCCTTCCACCTATAACGGTGATCAGCCAATTGATAATACTCCATTTGTTAACAGGTCATTAGAGAAATTCACAAAAATGTTTGGAGGAGCAACAGCCATTGAGGGAACTGGATCCTGGTTATCTGATAATGATCAGCTGATTAAGGAGAAGGTTACGATTGTGTATAGCTTTGCAGAAGATTTGGACAAGAAAAAGATTAATCAAGTAGTCGCCTATGCTGAATATTTAAAGGAAGAGATGAAACAATCATCGGTGTCTCTTGAAATGAATGGAAAGATGTATTTTATTGAATGACTGCTGGCAACAAGGGCTTCTGCCTTTCTATTAAACAATCGGAGGTTTGTTTAGTAGTTTAAACCTGCTTCATGTGAATCTAATCCACAATCAGCGCATTCTTTTATATGAATGCGTCTTTTTTGTATTCGATCATTTTCACAGAGAAGTGGTTGTCTAAAACTAGTTTATTTGAAATGAGCAGGCTTTATCTGAAATCAAAATCAATGATTTGCCTAAACGGCTAAAACAATGGAAGGCCAAATTCCTAATGATATAATTTTAATTAAGATTTGTTCTGGAGTAGAAAACTAATTTGAAAGGAGTAAAGAAAGCGATGTCCAAACGCTTGGTGAAAATAATAGAAAGAAAAATAAAGTACGACTCAGAAATTGTAGAACATACCTGTATGCTTCTAAAAGCAAAAAATCAAAATGCCGTGCTATTCCATAAAATACTTGAATCCTTTTCGATGACAGCAAACCAAACTAAATTAACCATTCCCAGAGGCAGTTATACAATAGCGTATTACTGGAGCGATCGTCCATATAATTTATACATTTGGAGAGATCATAAGGGGGATTACCTGGGTTCCTATTTTAATATTGTAAAAAATACATATATAACTGATAAGGTGGTATCCTTTGAGGATCTGATTATTGATATAATTGTTCTTCCTAATGGAGACTTCTTTATTTTAGACGAGAATGAGTTACCAGAGCCATTAGATCAATTTGAGAAAGGATTTGTTCAACAGACGCTAACCTCATTAACAGATTCCCTTGATATTCTCCTTACTCAGCTCATTTTAGAAACGGAGAATGCTTATAAACACGAAGACCTTATACCTTGGCTGAACATTTGATAACATTTATACAAGATTGATATATATATTGAGCTTTATGAACCGGGTGCCAGTTTGCAGGAAGCATTATATCTTTTTTTCATGGAGCTGCTATGGGAGCATTTATTTAGTACGGAAAAAAAATATCCAGAATGGAATACCATTTGTAATACCGGCAAAGCTGATAGTCGGGCATGATCAATTAAATAAAAGGAAAAACAGCTGCTCTCCTTGGTTAAGAAGTGCAGCTGTTTTTGGTTAGATAGCTTATCATAGTAACTCAAACTGCTTAGAATAAAGTCTTGCATACGACCCATCACATGCAAGCAACGAATTGTGATTCCCCTGTTCAGCAATACCGTCTTCTGTTATGACAATAATCCGCTTCGCATTACGGATAGTTGAAAGGCGATGGGCAATGACAATAGTTGTACGGCCTTTTGCTAATAATTCCAGTGATTCCTTGATGATGCTCTCACTCTCGTTATCTAGTGCGCTCGTTGCCTCATCCAAAATGAGAATTGGCGGATTCTTTAAAAATACACGAGCAATACAAAGCCGCTGCTTTTGGCCCCCAGACAGTTTGACTCCTCGTTGTCCGATTTCTGAACTGTAGCCTTTTGGCAAGTTCATGATAAAGTCATGTGCATTGGCAAGCTTTGCCGCCTCAATAATTTCGTTATCACTGGCTGCCGGATCTCCGTATCGGATATTTTCCATTACTGTTCCCGCAAATAGGTAAACATCCTGTTGTACAATACCGATATTATTTCTTAATGATTCCAGATCAATATCGCGGACATTGACTCCGTCAAGGAAAACGCCTCCATCTGTCACATCATAAAAGCGGGGGATGAGTGAGCATAAGGTAGTTTTTCCAGCGCCAGACGGACCAACTAGCGCAACATACTCTCCAGGAAGGATTCGAAGCGACAGGTTTTGTATGACATTGTTCAAATGTTCTTCGTACCTGAAGGAAACTTGATTGAACTCAATTTCACCAGATACTTCTGACAAAGTCACAGGGTTCGGTTTATTTTCAATTGCCGGCCTCAGATTCATGATTTCCATAAAACGCTGAAATCCAGTGATTCCTTCCTGAAGCTGCGTGCTCATATGAGTCAATCGCTGAATTGGCTCGATCATATAGCTGATATACAGTAAAAAAGTGATCAAATCCGCTAAATCTAATGTGTTGTTGACAATACTGGCACTGCCAAAGATAATCACTGTGATCGTAATCAGCTGTATAATCGTTTCAAAACTATTGTATAAGAGTGCTTCAGCCTGGTACGTTCTTTTCCGGCTATGAAGGAAACGATTATTTTCCCGGTTGAACTTCTCGATCTCTATTTGCTCATTGGCAAATGACTTTACTGTGCGAATTCCAGATAAACTATCCTCTACCTGTGCGTTTACGTCCCCAATTCTTTCTTTATTGCTTCGTAATGCCCTGTTCAGCATTTTATTAAAGTATAGGGCAAAGACACCTAAGAATGGCAGAAAACAGAAGACAGCAATCGTTAATGGAGCATTTATAAAGAACAATATAACAAACGCCCCAATAAAACGGACAAGGTATTTGACGTAGTCCTCTGGACCATGATGGTACAGCTCGGAAAGCAGCAGCAGGTCGTTTGTTATTCGCGACATGAGCTGACCTGTCTTTTCCTTATCGTAAAAGCTAAAAGAAAGCTTCTGCATGTGCGTGAACAGCTCGCTTCGCAAATCTCTTTCCATACGCGCACCTATTTCATGACCTTTGTAGTCCACAAAATAGTTCCCGATATTCTGAACTGCGACTAACACTAGCATCAGCCCGCCAATCCAATACACTTTACTTAGCGCGATGGACAAATCTCCTTCCAGAACATCCTTTGTGATATACCTGACTAGTAAAGGAAACGTCAAAGTCACAGCTGATACGATAAAGGCGCATGCCAATACTGAAAAAAACACCGTTAAATACGGTTTATAATAGGATAAAAATTTTTTTACTGGAAAACGCATGATTTACCCCTTTTTGTGTTATTTAAGTACACATATAAGGGGAGAGTACACAGATTACTTTAAGAAAGTGTTTCACCCTTATATGTTGAAGCTGTTTGATTCGTCATGTTTTTCATGAAAATGGCCTCCTTGTATGTTATTACTATTATTGTATACGATTTCAATTAAAAATGAACAACATATTTGGGTTTGGTGACTTTGATAGAGATATGATTCAAAACGATGCTCCGTTAGAAAAAATACACTTTTTCGAACGATTTTTGTTGAATGATAATAAAGATGTTTTTAATTGCTAGTCAAGTTATTCAATTAAAGGGCCATTTAATTGAATAAGAGTTTGCATAAAACCCCATTTTTCATGCAACTATCAGGCGAGCTTAAGCGCACGTAAACGTTGATTTTATCAACGATTTATAAAATCTTGCATAAACAATAAATTGTTACAAATTGAAACCCCTTGTCGCCCAGGGATTTTGTGATAAGGAACTTCTGTTAGGACATGTATGTCAACCTCACATGAATAATGCTATACAACAGATCTAGAATTTGATGACGACTTTTTTTATGTAAAAAGTGAAATTTCTTTTGACATTTAACATTAAATGGAATGAAACTGAGGAGCCAACCTTGCTTTGTTCGTACTGAATTAAACACACTTTTGTTATAATAAAAAATTAGTAGTATAAATATTAGAATAAGATGCTTAGAGGTGATTTGAAGTTGTATTTTGAAGATCGCGTTCGGAAATTCGAATATAAGTTAAACGATACAGATGACCAAATTATTGACTATATAGTAAAAAATAGAAAGCAAGTGGTCAACGCATCTATTCAATCTTTAGCTGCCAACTTATTTACTGTCCCTAATACGATCATTAGATTTTCTAAAAAATTAGGATACGATGGATATGCACATTTGAAGAATAGTCTTAAAGAAGAATTACACTCTGATCATGAAAAACAAGAGGACAGCTTACAGTATAATCTGAAAACAACATTTGACTTAATTGATATAGATATTATTGAGAAAGTGTCCAAAATGATATATGAAGCGAAGAGAGTTCTTTTTTTTGGAGTGGGAGATACGGCTCTTTTTTGTGAGATGATGACGAAAAATCTTAAAATTGCAGGGAAGGAATCAGATTTTTTTATTCATCGTCATGAAATTATACATGGAATCAATCAGCTTAATAATGAAGGTATTCTTTTCCTCATTAGTTTATCTGGAGAAACTTCCCAGGTTCTGGAGGTTGCGGAGTTAGGGAAAGAAAAAGGAATTAAAATCATTTCCCTCACCCATTTTAATCGAAATGCTCTTCAGAAGTTAGCAGATGTAAACTTATTTTGTTTTACTCCCAAGAAATTGCTGAATGGGTATAATATCACTGATAAAACTCCACTTATGGCTATCATCAGAACATTATCTGAATTCTATTGGAATTTTACTAAGTAGTTGTGTATAAATACACATGTAAGCGCTATTTTGGAGGTGTGACTGTGTAAAAAGAAGAAGATAACCTCTTCTTCTTTTTTTTTATGCTACTATGGGGTCACTCATTAATTAACAGAAAAAAGAAAGTGAAGGGGGTACAAAAATGTTATTGAAAAGTCTTACATCACCAACTTTAGTTAGTACCAAACAATCCTTTGACACTAAAGAAGAAATTATAAAATTTTTAATTAGACAGTTAGCAAATGAAGGAAAACTGCATTCTGAAGAAGAGCTGTATCAAGCGGTAATTGATAGAGAAAAGTTATCACCTACAGGCTTTGAAGGTGGTCTAGCAATACCTCATGGGAAGTCAAAAGCAGTAAAAGAAGCATCATTTGCCATCGCAACCCTTCAGAAACCATTGAGCACTTGGGAAAGCATTGATCCAACCAATCAGGTAGAGCTAATTATTTTACTAGCGATTCCAGATGATGAAGCTGGTTCAACACATCTATCCTTATTATCAGAGCTAGTGACAAGGTTGTCTAATGAAGAGTATAAAAATCGATTATTGAGATCTAACACAAATCTAGAGCTTTTTAATAACCTGGATCGTCAAGATGAAATAGAAGAAGTGCCAGAAGTAAAGAAGATAAATAAAACCATATTAGCAGTAACTGCATGTCCAGCAGGTATTGCGCACACTTACATGGCAGCAGAAGCATTAGTAAAAGCAGGGAAAGATTTAGGTGTAGATGTGTTTGTTGAGAAGCAAGGTGCGAACGGTATTGAAGACCGCCACACGAAAGGACAATTAAACAGTGCTGATGCTGTGATTTTCTCTGTAGACGTAGCTGTAAAAAACGAAGAAAGATATAGTCATCTTCCGAAAGTTAAAACGGCAGTGGCAGCACCATTGAAAGATGCAAAAGGGATTATCAGTCAAGCTTTAGAGAAATCTGAAAACGCTCCCAAGAAGGATAGTTCTAATGAAGAAAGTGTCTCTTTTGAAGAAGATGAGGATGAAAAAAAATCCTTTAAGACAGAAATAAAAGATTCTATCTTAACAGGTATATCGTACATCATTCCAGTAATTGTAGCTGGGGGCATGACGCTCGCTGCAGCAGTTCTGCTATCCCAAGCCTTTGATCTTCAAGAACTCTATAATACAGAAGGTTCTTGGCTTTGGTTGTTGAGACAGTTAGGCGGGACACTATTAGGAACATTATTGGTGCCAATTCTTGCAGCATACATGGCCTATTCAATTGCGGATAAACCTGCATTAGGACCAGGTTTCGCAGCAGGGGTAGCTGCGAATTTAATTGGCAGCGGTTTCTTGGGCGGTATGCTTGGAGGGATTTTAGCAGGTTATTTCCTTAAATTCTTAAAGCATTATGTAAAACCAAAAGGAACATTTGCCGGATTCATCAGTTTTTGGGTATACCCGGTTGTTGGTACGCTTGTTGTTGGATCGGTTATGTTGTTTTTGGTAGGGAAACCATTAGCCCTATTAAATCAAGGATTACTTGATTGGTTACAAGGCATGTCCGGAACAAATGCGCTTATTTTAGGAGCTATAATAGGCGCCATGGTTTCGTTTGATCTGGGAGGCCCAATTAATAAAGCAGCTTACACGTTTTGCATTGGTGCAATGGCAAGTGGAAATTTCATTCCTTATGCTGCCTTTGCCTCTGTGAAAATGGTTTCAGCCTTTTCCGTAACAGGAGCAACACTTATTGATAAGAAGAATTTCACCAAACAGGAAAAAGAAATAGGAAAACAAACATGGTTATTGGGTTTAGCTGGTATTACAGAAGGAGCTATTCCGTTTATGATGAATGATCCACTTCGAGTAATTCCATCTTTAGTTGCAGGGTCTGCTATTACAGGAGCTATTGTATCTTATTTTAATATCGGTTTAAACGTTCCTGGAGCCGGAATTTTCTCGCTTGCACTATTACAAGGAAAGCCGATGCTATTAGCAGCCAGTATATGGTTTGGCGCCGCATTAATTGGTGCTGTTGTTTCAACGATTTTGTTGATTGCAACAAGAAAAAGCAAGCTGAAAAGAGAAAAGAATAAAAAATCTTCCCGAATGGCTGCTTAGATTTTTGGCGGTTATAATCTATCGCACTTAAGTTGCTTAAGTGATATACAAATACATCGTAATTGGAGGACATCATGACAAAAGTTCATATCGTTCCACATATGCATTGGGACAGAGAATGGTATTTTTCAACGGAAGAATCTAGAATTCTTTTGGTTAACAATATGGAAGAAATAATGGAGATGCTAGAAAATAATCCAGATTATCCACACTATGTACTAGATGGTCAAACGTCAATTTTAGAGGATTACTTTGCTGTTAAGCCGGAAAGTAAGGAAAGAGTCAAAAGTCTAGTTCAAAAAGGAAAGCTGATCATTGGACCATGGTATACACAAACAGACGAGATGGTGGTTGGCGGAGAATCGATTGTACGAAATTTATTATATGGAATAAAAGATTGTGAAGAGTTCGGGAGTCACATGAAAATCGGATACCTTCCAGATTCCTTTGGACAATCTTCACAAATGCCGCAAATTTTAAATGGTTTTGATATTAAGTATTCGATTTTTTGGCGAGGGGCTACTGAACGTCACGGCACAGACAAAACGGAATTCTATTGGGAAACAGATGAAGGTTCTAAAGTTCTGGTACAATTATTTCCTCTAGGATACGCGATTGGAAAGTATTTGCCGGAGGATGAACAAAAGCTTCAAGAACGTATTGATAAGTATTTTAAGGTGTTAGATCACGGTGCTACGACAGAGAATATCATTTTGCCAAATGGTCATGATCAAATGCCTATTCAAAAAAATATCTTTACTGTTATGGATAAACTGCAGGCAATGTACCCAGACCGCGAGTTTTTCTTGAGCAAATATGAAAACATCTTTGGTGAATTAGAAAAAAATGAGGAACTTCCTACACTGCAGGGTGAATTTATAGATGGAAAGTATTCACGCGTTCACCGAAGTATTTATTCCACACGCATGGATATTAAAGCTGCCAATGCAAGAATTGAAAATAAGCTCACAAACATATTAGAACCACTTGCAACTCTTGCGTACAGCCTAGGTTTTGAATATCATCACGGTCTAATAGAACTTATTTGGAAAGAAATTATGAAAAATCATGCGCATGACAGTATAGGATGCTGCTGCTCAGATAAAGTCCATCAAGAAATTGTTAACCGATTTTTTCTTGCAGAAGAAAAAGTCGATCAACTTATCAGCTTCTATAAGAGAAAAATTGTTGATTCAGTAGATACAGAATGGAATTATGATCGTCTTTCTGCTTTTAACTTACTTCCCTATGATCGGGAGGAAGTCATTACAACAGAAGTTACTACAAAATTAAAGTCCTTTAAGTTAATTGATGAAATGTCAAAGGAAATTGAGTTTGAAGTAATAGACAGCGTTGTTATTGATCCTGGGTTAATTGACCGTCAAATCGTTCATTACGGAAACTATGATCCCTTTATTAAATATACCGTTCAATTAAAAGACCAATTTCCTGCATTAGGCTATAAAACCTATTTTATAGTTGAAAATGATGGGGAAATGAAAAATTCAATTTCTCCAAAAAGTGAAGTTACAACAGATTTCTACGAAATCAGCGTAAATTCAAATGGTTCGTTGAATATTTTTGATAAGAAGTTAAACAAGACCTTCAACGATGTTCTGTTACTTGAAGATGGAGGGGATGATGGAGATGAATATGACTTTTCTCCATTAAGAGATGAAACGCTAATCTATAGTAACAACGTAAAGGCGGACGTTGAAATTAAACAGGGGCAGTATGAGGCTACTATAGATATTCGTTATACCCTTGCAATTCCAGAAGATCTAAATAAGAGAAAAGATCATATTTTAGATAGCTCTGCAGATGTGCATATTAAACTCACCATTCCAAATCACAAGCCAATTATTGAAATCAAGCTTGAGATAGATAATCACGCTAAAGATCATCGTTTAAGAGCGTTAATTCCAACGGGAATTGCTTCAGCATTTTCTGTATCTGATAACCAATTTGGTTGTTTGAAACGTGATGTTTACGATAGTGCAATGGATATTTGGGAGCAGGAAGAATGGGATGAACGTCCAGATTCCATTTATCCAATGTTAAGTTTTGTTAGTCTATCCAATGAAGCATATGGTGTGAGTGTACTAACAAATAGTACAAGAGAGTATGAGATTGTCGGTGAAGCATACGACACAATTGCTATAACCTTGTTCAGAGGTGTAGGAGTGCTGGGTAAGGAAGAACTGCTCAGAAGGCCGGGCCGTCCTTCTGGAATTAAATTACCTACTCCAGACTCACAAATGCTTGGAAAACTAACGTTAGAGTTTGCGATTGTTACACATCAGCAATCTGCATTAAAAGCTAATGCTGCACGGATGGCTAAAGAGTACTTAACACCAATTGATCTCTATAACAAAATTCCATTTAATGCAATGAAACTTAATACAGCGGATGTTAAAACGCCGGCCTCTTTCAGCTTTATAAAAGAAGTACATCAGGATTCTGTTTTAAGTACTTTGAAGAAAGCCGAAAAGGATGATCAATTCGTATTGCGTTTCTATAATCCAACCGACGAAGAAAAGGTCGTTTCATTTAAAATAAACCGTTCTATTCAACAAGCATATACGGCAAATCTTAATGAAAAATGTTCTGAAGTTATAGAGGTGGAAGAAAATAAAGTACAATCGAAAATTAAAACAAATCAAGTGAAAACGATTCTTTTTTAAAAGCAGTTTGATAGTTTTTCAAAAAGACACTCTTCTATTTGCACGTGAAGTTACCTTCAACGCAGCAAAAAATAGGGGTGTCTTTTTTATTAACAAATAGAAAGTTAAATCAACCTTGATGTGAGTAAATATGAATAAACCAATTTTTCTTTTTCCTATTTTTCAAAGAGAGAATTTTGGGAGGAGATAAGAATTGCAATGTTATTAGGAATAAATTTTTATGCCCTTAATACAAGAAATAAACAGTAATTACAATGTGTATTAGGCATAATTGATTTAATCAATGCAGTATAGAAAGTAATTATTATTTTTAATTCCGACTTGACACATATGATTTATTGTATTAATTTAATATTAACAAATTTTTCAATTACAGCGCTCACTGGATAACCAGAGGCTTTCACTCAAGTACCCTGAGAACTTGAGATGGAAGCCTTTCGTTCATTTAACATGATTAATTAAGGAGTGATGAATCCATTAATGGATGAAAAAAACATATATTCTTATTTAGAGAGGTGGAGGGAATGGCCCTATGAAACCTCGGCAACAGGCTTATATAAAAGTACTGTGCTAATTCCAGCAAGCATGAAAGTGCTTGAAAGATAAGATGAGATATTCGTTTAATCCGAAACTCTTTCTTATTTTAGAAAGGGTTTTTATTTTACGCAATTTTTGATGGGCGGTGAGAACTCGCAATATTAAGGATTTAAAAAAAATGAAAAAGGGAGAAAACAAAAATGAAAAAATTATCGATTACACTTCTAGCCGGAATCATATTCATTATTTTATCAGGATGCAACATAAACTCAAATGCATCTGAAAACAACAAAATTGTCGTAGGTTCATCTGGATCAGATGCTCAAGTATGGAACTTTATTTCAAAATCAAAAGCAGCCAAAGAAGCCGGAATTGAGATTGAAGTAAAAGAATTTAATGACGGCCTGCAAATTAATGAGGCTACAAATGACGGAATCCTTGATGTAAATGCTTTTCAATCACTATCATATTTTCAAGATTATGTGAAAAGTAAAAATGCAGATTTAGCCGCAATAGCAACAACTTATTTAGAACCAATGGGTATTTATTCTAAACGCTTGAAGTCACTTGAAGAAATTCCGGAAAATGCTGGAATAGCCATTCCTAATGATCCGGCAAATACAGCTCGAGCTCTACGCGTATTGCGAAATGCAGGTGTCATTACGTTAAAGGATGATTTTGATTCATTTGGAACGATTCAAGATATTGTAGAAAACCCGAAAAATATTAAATTTGTTCCAGTAGACGGATCATCTACAGCGCGGTCTCTTCCCGATGTAGATGCCTCCTTAATTGGAAACAGCATTGCTCTTGATGCTGGATTGAATTCTATTAAAGATTCTATTTACCATGAAGAGGTCAATCAAGATACACAGGCAAATATTAATATTCTTGTTACTCAAAAAGAAAACGAAAAAAATGAAAATTTTAAAAAATTAAGCAGTATATATCATTCGAAAGAAGTTCAGGAATTCATAAAGAAGGAATTTGGCGGAACCAAAATCCCAGTAAAAAAACCGGTTGAAGAAATCATAAATAATTAATAATTAATAAAGACTCTTTATCGATGGACTATAGACAACTGATTACTTTATAGAATTAGCTGTTCCTATTCTTCAAGAAAGGGGTTTATTTCGATCGGAGTATGAAGGTGTCACTCTTCGAGAGAGCTTAGGTCTGGAATTTCCGGAAAATCAGTTTGCGTGAAAAAACGCAGAACAAGGAAGAACAGGAAACAGCTGACTTTTTATCTTGATTAGTAGACCTTTGTATAGTCCGAAAATATTTTTATAAAACCAACTTGATTTATCGGAAAAATAAGAATAATATTCTTTCAATGGATCTAAAATTTCATAATTTAAAGAATTGAAAGAATAAAGAATTGCCCACTGGTCAACCGGAGGCGCCCCAGATAAGATATGCATTCTTATCTGGGGGGCCTTTTTTGCAGCTTCTTTTGCTGACTGGACTTCTAGAGGCACATTAAATAGGGCTGTGAGGAAAAGAAATAAACAAGGGGGGAAGAAAGTGTGTCAATAAAATTGAGCATTCTTGATCAAAGTCCGATTGGAGAAAATGATACAGCAGCAGATGCGTTAAAACAAACAGTGGATCTGGCAATACTTGCAGAGAAATGGGGTTATCACCGTTTTTGGGTATCTGAGCATCATAATTCAGAGGAATTAGCTGGCTCTGCGCCAGAAGCTCTCATTTCCTACCTTCTGGCAAAAACCAAACAGATTCGAATAGGTTCTGGCGGAGTTATGCTTCAACATTACAGTCCATATAAAGTCGCTGAAATCTTCAACGTTTTGTCATCTTTAGCTCCAGGAAGAGTGGATTTGGGAATAGGAAAAGCTCCGGGCGGCCTGCCCCTTTCCACAAGAGCGCTTCAGCAAAATCTTTTGAAAGGTGGTCAAAGCATTCAAGAGAAATTAAGTGATTTAAAAAGTCTCATGCATAACAGCTTACATGAGAAACACGAGCTATACGGTGTGAAAGCTTATCCTATTCCTCCTGAACCAGCGCATCTTTTTCTCCTGGGAGCCAGTGAGAATAGTGCGAAGTTAGCAGCAGTATTGAACATTTCATTCGTTTATGCACAATTTATTAACGGTGATCCAAATGAACTGAAAAAATCACTGCAAGCCTACCTTAATGGGGGAGGTAACAATCAAGACTTTCATTTAGCGTTATCTATCATAGTTGCGGATACGGATCGTGAAGCAGAAAATCTCAGGGGTGAGAGTAAATTGATAAGAGTAAATCTGGAAAGCGGACGACATGTAACGGTTAAAAGCATTGAACAAGCAGAAAAATTTGCAGAACAGGCTGGTGAATCTTACTCCATAGAAGAACAAGTTGCCGCAATTATATACGGTTCAAAAGCAACGGTAAGAAGACAGGTTTTAGAATTGCAAAACAGTCTGGGGATAAATGAAATCATTGTTTCAACCCCTCTAGTGGATGTTGAGGCTAAACAAAAAAGTTTTTCACTTTTAGGTGAAGCTTTTACAGAAGGAGATGTGGATTCAGATAAATTTTTGACAAAGGTGGGAACTGAATGACGATAAAACAATTAAAACTAGGCGCCCTATTACACGGTGCAGGAGGCAACATGTCTTCTTGGAGGCACCCAAATGCAACTGCAGATGCCAGTGTGAATTTCCAGTTTTATAAAGAAATGGCGGTAAAAGCAGAAGATGCAAAGTTTGATCTAATATTTATTGCAGATGGACTGTTTATAAATGAAAAATCTCTGCCTCACTTTTTGAATCGTTTTGAACCAATCACCATTCTTTCAAGTCTTGCTTCTGTTACTTCGCGTATAGGTTTAGTAGGAACACTTTCCACTTCATACAGCGAACCATATACCGTAGCCAGACAATTCGCATCTCTGGATAAAATAAGCGACGGCCGTGCAGGATGGAATGCTGTTACATCACCGCTTGAAGGCTCAGCCTTAAATTACAGCAAAAAAGTACATCCAACTCATGCTGATCGCTATAAAATTGCAGGAGAATACCTGGAAGTAATAAGAGGATTATGGGATTCCTGGGAAGACGATGCTTTTATAAGAGATAAAGAATCCGGTGTATTTTTTAATCCTGATAAATTGCACCGCATCAATTATGAGGGTGAATATTTCTCTATTGCAGGACCGCTGAATATAGACCGGTCCAAGCAAGGGCATCCAGTCGTTTTTCAAGCAGGCTCGTCGGAAGCTGGCATTAACTTAGCCGCTAAAGAGGCAGATGCTGTGTTTACTGGACATGAATCAATTGAACAGGCAAAAGAATTCTATCAAAAAGTAAAACAAAAAGCAGTGGAACATGGGAGAGCTGCTGATGACATACTAATCTTCCCTGGAATTAGTCCAATCATTGGAAGGACGGAAGAGGAAGCGGAGAAGAAATACCGGGAGATTGCAAGTTTAGTAACCATTGAAAATGCGATTGATTATTTAGGAAGATTTTTTGATCATTACGATTTTTCAAAGTTTCCTTTGGATGATCCGTTTCCGGAGTTAGGCGATATCGGTAAAAACAGCTTTCAGAGTACGACAGACCGGATTAAAAAAATGGGTAAAGAAGAAAATCTGACACTCCGTGAGGTTGCATTGAGAGTGACAACACCCAAGAGTCAGTTTACGGGTACACCTATAAAAATTGCAAACCTGATTCAAAGGTGGTTTGAAGAAGGAGCTGCAGATGGTTTTATGATTGGAAGTGCTGTCATGCCTGACGGTTTAGATGATTTTGCAAACGAAGTTGTCCCTATTTTGCAGAATAGAGGCCTCTTCCGAAATGAATATGAGAAAGACACCCTCCGGGGAAATTTGGGCCTTAAAAAACCTGAAAACAGATATACGGCATCCATAAATCAAGCAGAGCAATTGAATACAGGGGTGAAATGATGAGTCATATATATAGATTAGCGAGACTCGAAGATGCAGAAGAGCTCTTGGGATTGACACTGAGAGCCTATGAACCTATTAGAAAGCTGAACATTAAATTTCCTGCAGCTACAGCAGATTTAGAGCTCGTAAAACAAAACATCATACAGCACACTTGTTATGTTTTAGAAGTAGACCAATCGATTGTATCAACGATTACAATCAGACGATTTGAAGAAATTACGGATCTTCCATGTGTTTGGTGGTTTGCAGTGGATACAGAATTTAAAGGAAAGGGATATGGAAAAAGGATATTGCAGTATGTTGAAGAGGACATATTAAGAGACCGTTTAAATGCAAAGGCAGTTGCACTTGGAACTTCAGATCGTCATCCTTGGTTAATTGAAATGTATGAGAGAAATGGTTACGTCCGATTTTACGAAAGGGACTACGGAGAAGAAGGAAAAGGCGTGTTTTTGAAAAAGGAACTTGTTCATGAATTATCACAAAATCTTTAAATTCGTAGGGAGGATTACCATGACACAGCAAAGCAAGATTATTTTATGGAGCAGAAAAGGATGTCACTATTGCGATGAGATAAAAGAATTTTTCGGAAAAAATGAGTATGAGTACACAGTGGTTGATGTAGAAGGAAAAGACCATCTGAGAGATATTCTTGAACTTAAGTATGGCATTCGCCACGTACCTGTAGTTGAAATTGGTTTTAATTATACTTTCCGGGGCGTAATCGAAAAAGATTTCACTCTAATAGAAAGTCTGATTGCCGGAAGAGATATTACGGTTAGATAAGGCTGAAGAAATATATAAATTTATTAATTTTAGATTAAAAGGACTGGGTAACTGATTACTTCTACTAAATCAAACAGGAGAAAAATATGAAAAAACTTAATATAAGTGCAGCCATAATTGCGTTAGGAATTTTCCTTACAGGATGCGGTTCTACCTCTGACAAGGCATCTGGCGGCAAAGTAGAGGCTGAGAATGAAGTGAAGAAAATTATAGTGGGGACAGGTACACAGTTTCCTAACATTTGCTTCTTGGATGACAAAGGAAGACTAACAGGATATGACGTAGAGCTAGTCCGTGAAATTGATAAACGTCTCCCAGATTATGAATTTGAGTTCAAAACGATGGAGTTTTCAAATCTGCTGTTAAGCCTTGAGACTAAAAAAATTGATCTTATTGCCCACCAAATGGAAGTCAATGAAGAAAGGAAGGAAAAATTTCTATTCAACAATGAACCTTATAATGTGTTTCCTCTCAATGTTGTCGTTCATCAAGATAATCAGGACATTAAGTCCGTTAAGGATCTAGCAGGAAAGAAAGTGATTGTTGGTGCGACAAGCAATTCTGCCGTACTGATTGAAAAGTACAATAAAGAGAATGGCGGAAAAATCAATATTGTTTATTCTGGGCAAGGATCAGATGATACAAAAACGCAGCTTAAAACGGGAAGAGCAGATGCAACCATCAGCACTCCATTTGCAGTTGATTTTCTAAATGATGCTGCAGATGCACAGCAAAAAGTCGTCGGTCCAGCATTATCTAATTCAAAAGTGTTCTTTTTACTTCAAAAAGGCGACACGGAACTTAGGGATAAAGTAGATGGAGCATTAAAGGAAATCAAAAAAGATGGAACGTTGACTGAACTGAGCACCAAATGGCTTGGAGCAGATTATACAGTAGCCAACTAAAAACGGTTAATCAGGAGGCTGGAATGAGAAAAATAGGATCTATCTTTCTACTTATCCTTTTACTTACAATAACAGCAGGATGCGGTGAAAAACCAACGACAAATGCTGAAGGTGAAGATAAAACCGGTGAAGTGAAAAAAGTGATTGTTGGAACCGGGACCCAGTTTCCCAACATTTGTTTTATTGATGAAAACGGGAAATTAACAGGGTATGACGTGGAAGTTATCCGTGCCATTGATAAGCTCTTACCTGAATATGAATTTGATTTTAAAACCATGGAATTCTCTAATCTTCTCTTAAGTCTCGAAACGAAGAAGATTGATATGATTGCCCATAATATGGCTCAGAATGAAGAAAGAAAAAAGAAATTCTTATTTAATGATGAAACATACAATTATTCGCCGCTTTATATCACTGTCAATGTGGATACTGATGATGTTGAATCACTTGACGACTTACATGGCAGAAAAATCATTGTCGGCGCAACAAGCAACGCGGCTGTCTTTTTGGAGAAATACAATAATGAACACAGCAATAAGATCAACATTGTTTATGCCGGGCAGGGATCAGACGATGCAACAACTCAGTTGAAAAATGGCCGTGTGGATGCAACACTTGCCACGCCATTTGCGGTAGATTTCAGCAATAAAGCTGTTGATGCAGAACAAAAGGTTGTTGGTGATATCATTATTAATTCTAAGGTGTATTTCTTGTTTAATAAGGCTGAATCGGAGTTGAAGGAACAAGTTGATGAAGCGCTTAAGCAGCTTAAAGAAAATGGAACGCTGGCTAATCTGAGCAAAAAGTGGCTTGGAGATGATTATTCAGTTGAATCAAATTAAAGGGGGGATTGAATAATGGGTAAAGCATTTGATTTAACCCTTATCCTGGATTTTATTCCAAAATTGCTTTCATATTTGCACATTACATTGTTTATATTAGTGTTCTCCATCCTTTTTGGGATCGTTATAGGTTTTATCATTGCGATCCCCCGAATATATAAAATTCCAGGTTTAAATCGCACGGCTATCCTATTTGTATCATTTATGCGGGGTACACCCATCATCATTCAATTGTTCTTAATTTACTATGGTTTACCAGCAATCCTGCAGGTTGTAGGTGTTGATATTACCCGAATGAACCCTATGAACTTCGTGATAATAACCTATGCGTTAAGCAGCGGTGCAACATTTTCTGAAATTATCCGCGGCAGTGCAGCAAACGTAGAAAAAGGTCAGGAAGAAGCTGCATATAGTATTGGAATGAATAAAAGACAAACGTTCTATCGAATTATTCTGCCACAGGCACTTTTAATTGCATTCCCCAATTTCGGGAACTCTGTCATTGGTTTTCTAAAAGACACATCCCTGGCGTTTACAATTGGAGTAATGGATATGCTTGGCAGGGGTGATACTCTGATTGCTGCAACAGCCCATGCGTTAGAGGTCTATATATCCTTATCTATTATCTACTATATTATCGCCATATTGCTTGAAAAAGGATTTAAAAAATCAGAAATTCATCTTCAGAGACATGACTATGGGATTACAGCAAATTAAAAAGGAGGGAAATTGGTGGTTATTGATGCTCTTTTTATCTTTACTGCATTCCTTGAAATAATTAAAGCTTTGCCTTTGACACTTACAGTCACGATTGTTCCATTACTGGCAGGGTTGGGAATAGGTCTAATTATTGCTGTAATTCGAATGTATAAGATCAAGTTTATTCATCGCATTGCAGAATTCTATGTTTCTTTTTTCAGAGGTACACCCATCTTGCTTCATATTATGGTCATTTATTTAGGTATTCCAATGGTATATGACACAATGGCAGATCAATATGGATGGGCGTTTAAATCAAACTCTATTCCGATTGCCGTGTTTGTTATAATTGCTTTTTCGTTAAATTCAGGTGCGTATATGTCTGAGATTATTCGCTCAGGCATCCTTGCTGTAAATAAGGGTCAAATAGAGGCGGCTTATTCTATTGGAATGAGCTCTGTCCAGACAATTAGAAGAATCATTATTCCTCAGGCATTCGCAGCAGCTATACAAAATTTAACAAATATCTTCGTTGGTTTTTTGCACGCCTCTTCAATTGCTTTTATTGTCTCATTAAAGGAGCTGAACGGTGCTGCTAATATTGTAGCCTCAAGTAATTTGAAATTTTTAGAAGCATATATTGCCGCTGCGCTTATTTACTGGGGATTAACTATTATAGTGGAGCAAGCGGCAGCTTGGATTGAAAGAAGAGTTCTTGTTTATGAGAAGGGGGTATGAGAATGATTAAACTGACAAACATCAAAAAATCATTTCATGGCCAGGAAGTCCTGAAAGGTATAAATCTCACCGTAAAAAAAGGCGAAATCGTCGTTATACTAGGTCCGAGCGGATCCGGGAAAACAACCTTTCTGCGCTGCATAAACTTTCTTGAAAAGCCGAGTGATGGAGAAGTTGCGATTGGTGATTATTCAGTAGATTGCAAGAGGCCAAGCAAACTCGATATTCTTACTTTGAGAAAAAGAACCGCTATGGTTTTTCAGCAATATAATCTCTTTAAACATAAAACAGTGCTTGAGAATGTAATGGAAGGGCTTGTGATTGTTCAAAAGAAAAAACCTGAAGCTGCAAGAATAAAAGCATTAGAATTGCTTGAGAAGGTAGGACTATCTGACAAGATAAATGCGTATCCAAGTCAGTTATCTGGCGGGCAGCAGCAGCGAGTAGGAATCGCCCGTGCACTTGCTTTAAATCCGGAAGTCTTACTTTTTGATGAACCAACTTCTGCGCTTGATCCAGAACTTGTGGGGGAAGTTCTTGAGGTAATTAAAAAAATAGCGCTAGAAGGTATTACTATGATAGTTGTCACACATGAAATGGGATTTGCAAAAGAAGTATCAAATCACGTGGTATTTATGGATCAGGGAACGGTCGTAGAAGAAGGATCCCCAATTGAAATTTTTACAAATCCAAAAGAAGATCGCACAAAACAATTTTTGAAGAGAATCAGACCACAGTTAATACAAGGAATTTCTTGAAATTCAGGTTAAGGGTAAGGAATGAGTTATGTCTTTTTATTTAAACTAAATCAAAAGGAGTCTCAAAACTGAATATGTAAGATAAAAAATCGAGTCGATTGGATAACCAAAAGCCTAACCATATTATTATATGGTTGGGCTTTTTTGAAAACTTAACAGGTAATTTGCTTAAATACAGGGAGTGTTCAATATTGGGAACAGCCAACATATTATCAGATTTTAAAAAGGATGTGATGTATTTATTGAAGGAAGAGTCGTTACTGGAAGAAAAATTGGAAGAGAACTGGGGTTTCCTACCGCAAATATTGATTCCAATGTAAGCAGACTGAGTAATGGGGTATATGGTGCATTAGTCATTTTGGATGTCAGAAGATACTTGGGTGTTATGAATGTTGGTGTGAAGCCGACTGTTGACTCTAACTTACAAAAAACATGTGAAATACATTTGCTTGATTTTCAGGGGGATATTTACGGAGAAAACCTAAGATGCCATATTCTTTTTAAAATAAGAGAAGAAAGGAAGTTTGATTCTTTAGAGCTGCTGACAAATCAAATCAAGGGGGACATTTTATATGCAGAGAAACGTTTTAACTTCATTGGATATACTTCAGTACGAGAGCAAGTCCTCTTTAATGGAAAGCCAATATTTAAATCTTCCTGACTTGATATTTTATAGTAAGTGCTATCAGCAATATTCTATTAATAGAGGGGTGTATAACACTATTGACAACTGGTTTTATGAATATGGCATTTTGAATGTTATATACAGAAGAATTTATATTTTAGCTTTCTTGAGCTTTGTGAAAGAAGAATCTGATGAATTAAAGCCCAAAAAATTTATTAGATTTGGAAGTGGCGGACTGACTTTAAAGTTAACCGAATTTGTCACTTGTTATATTAATAGACAAGAAAAAGAATCTCCAAATATTCGGACTGTAAAATAATCGGAACATGAAATGACGAGTAGAAACATTAAGGGGGCGGATATAAATGAATCAAGAATGATCAATTCATAGTCTAGAGGAACACGATAGAGAAACCGTTCGTCAATTGTTGATTGAAAGCTACAGCCAATATGAAAAAGAATTTACTAGTCCTGAATCTTGGCAGACGTATTTGGAAAATATCACCTCATCGGTTGATAATGTGCAAATAGATCGAATCTTAGTAGCTAAGTTGGGTCAATCGGTCAGTGGGACTCTCCAATTGTTTGACGGTTTAACCGAAAGGGAGCAGCATGGGCAGATTAATCGGTTTTCTGAAGAAGTAATCCCAGTAATCAAAAAAGAGATTCCTGATATGATTTGGTCTCATTCAGTATCGTAATCCTAAATGGATTCTCTCAACAAATTCAAATGATAATTCGACCTTCAAACGCTCCTTTGAAGGTTTTTTTAAGCTGGAATTTTTATCTAATACGATCATACTTACGCTCTTGCAATAGAGTAAAACACGAACTGAATTACGGTACTGGATATACTAGGAATAAAGGACCCTGAAATATCAGTAAAATGGTATGGAGAAATACTTGGTTTTCAACTCGTTCTTATTTAAGAAAAGCCCCTTTAGTTAAATACAGTAATTCACAAGCAGTTCTGAAAAGAGCCTTCTAGAAATTGCTTATCGCAGCATTTGATTAAAAAAATGAATATTAAACACTTATTTTTGTGTTTTTGTGTCTGATATTCGGGCGATAGTTTACTAGTTGATTGCTTGTACTGCTAGAGATGATATTCATGCCAATTCCCAGGCTTCACTATGTCTCATTAGGCTTGTTTCAAAAACCTTAACGTTTTTAAAACACCGATATTTTATTCCGTAATTGCTATTGTAAATCCGCATTTTCCTGGCTGTACCCCATATAGTGTTGACTTTGCGGGAACGGCTTCCCTCTCATCATTCACAGGTTTTAGCTTGATGGACATGCGGTGGTATCCCAAGAATAGAGACTGTAAGAAAGATCCATCTTTTGGCCCGTTAACATGTATTCTGTTCAAAAAAATCAGAATATTCTATAATATTAGGGAATAAATTTAGAGTTTCTAAATTTAAATTATAACAAGGAGGAATACGAGTAATGAAAAGACTTTCTTGGAAAGCAGTAACAATTATTATGACCACATCAGTTCTGTGTCTCTCTGCCTTTTCTTACAGCGCATCACAAGATCAAACCAATAGTAAAAGTAAAGGGGAAAACGAGGATACCTCGTACAATTTGTCACCGGAAGTGAAAAAATATTATGAGCAAATCACAGCTAATGTTCAAGTTAAACAAGGATTGGATTTCATTAAAGCTGATCATGAACAAACAGTCTCTGAACAAATTGATATCACAGAGATTCCAGCCCCGCCTTTTAAAGAACAACTGCGTGCTGAAGATTACAAGAAGCGTTTAGAAGAGGTAGGACTTAAAGATGTGCAAATGGATGAGGAGGGCAATGTATTTGGTATTCGTCAAGGAACAGGGGAGGGTCCTGTATTGTTTGTTTCAGCACATTTAGATACAGTCTTTCCAGAAGGTACTGACACAAAGGTCATAGAAAAAGACGGGATATTATATGCTCCGGGAATATCAGATGACGGAAGAGGATTAGCAGCACTTCTTTCCATAGTAAGAGCATTCAATGAGTCAGGTATTCAGACGAAAGGGGACATTATCTTTGGAGGAACGGTTGGAGAAGAAGGGTTAGGTGATCTAAGAGGAGTTAAAGCATTTTTTAAAGAACACCCTGAAGTAGACGGGTATATTTCATTAGATGGCACAAGTGCAACAGGGATTACATATAAGGCAACTGGAAGTCATCGTTATAAAATTTCATATAAAGGACCAGGTGGACATAGTTTTGGAGCATTTGGAACACCTAGTGCTATTCATGCTTTAGGACGAGCTATTTCAGACATCTCAAATGTAAAAACAGTAAAGAATCCTAAGACTACATTTACAGTTGGCACTGTAGAAGGTGGAACATCTGTTAACGCAATCGCCGCCGAAGCTAACATGCTTGTTGATATGAGATCAAATGATGAGAATGAATTAGTAGAATTAGAAAACAAAATCTTACGTATTGCAAAAAATGCAGCAAAAGCTGAAAATAAACGCTGGAAGTATAAAGAGGAAAAAGGTATAAAAGCTGAAATTGAATTACTTGGTGATCGTCCTGCAGGAACTCAGCCTGATGATGCATTAAATGTTCAAGCTGCTTGGGCATCTACTCAGGCAATTAATTTATCTCCTGCCTTAAATGAAGCCAGTAGCACGGATGCAAATCTCCCAATTAGCCTAGGAATTCCCTCATTAGTGTTAGGAGGAGGGGGTAAAAGTGGATTAGCTCATTCCCCTGATGAATGGTTTGACCCAACTGATGCTTATCAAGGACCACAAAGAGCATTTTTAACTATGCTTGGTCTTGTGGGGGTAGATGGTATCTCGGAACCTCTACTGCCAGAGTACAAAATCACAACTAACTAACAAACTTTGGTTCTGGTGTGAAAAGGTTTATAAAGACATAGAGCCTACATAGTCTGTATAATACCAGATTACGATGCTGTTTCAGGCAGCTTAATAGGAACCTTCTGTAATATTTAATTCCCAGTAATAATTTCTAAAAAGTGATAAACAAGAGGGCTGTGCCCTCTTGTTTATCTATCCTGCTACGCTAACTTAAGAAGAAATCGTAGTCCAACAGGGTAAAACTTATTGGGGATTTTTTCTTCACATAAAAAAAGGGTTTAACACTCATTATAGTAAGGTGTAATTGAGACATTCCAAACGTGCAACAACTATTCTAAGTTGTTTGCACGTTTCTTTCTAATTTCTGCATATTAAATTGCTTTAGGCACACTAGTGAGTTTTTCACGCTTAATCCATTCGTGTTTCTACTATAATATATTCGTAAGGCTCCTTCTATATTCTTTCTTGGTTGTGAAGGACGCCCCATGTGGTTACCTCTCAATTTTGCTCTTTCACTGCCTTCAGATGTTCGTTCAACTATTATATCTCTTTCAAACTGCCCAAAAGAACCTAAAACATTGAATAATAAAGATTTTAGAGGGTTTGCTGTTTCATTGACCTTAAAAGATAAATTATCTTTGAAAAAATGGATATCAACTTGTTTTTCTTGCAGTGTTTTTATAATTTTATTTAAATCAATAATCGACCTGGCCCAAACAATCTATTTTTGTCACCATCACTGTATCGCCAGGTCTTATATGTTCTAATAACTTTGTAGCTCTTCCTATTCTACTCTTGATTTCAATGGGAGATAGGATTGCTAATGAATAGAAATATTTTATGATTGTTTGTTAACTCCGTTCTTAAAATCTGAACGTGGTTTTTATATGGGAAACTATTCAAATAAAATTACCTTGACTTCAACAAAATTCGACAATATACTCGTATATGTTCTATTTTAATTATTTCATTTTTTAGTTAATAGCAAGAGTAATTTTCAGAATATTTTATTATTATTAGGTGTTATTCTTTTATTTGCAAAATGAAAATTCTATAACTAATTAATTAGGAGATAATGATAAGTTAACGGAGGAGAAAAGCATATTAATTTACTCAGGAGGACTTTCATGAATCAAATCTTTCGAAAGAAATCAATGGCTGGCTTATTGGAACAGAGCGGGAAAAAAGAGCTTTCTCGCTCATTGGGCCTTCTTGATTTAATTTTCCTTGGGGTCGGCTGTGTAATCGGCACTGGGATTTTCGTTATAACTGGAGTTGTGGCCGCAGAAAGTACAGGGCCAGCGATAATGATTTCGTTTGTTATTGCAGGAATTGCCTGCGCACTGGCGGCTTTCTGTTATGCAGAGTTTTCATCAGCTGTTCCTGTCTCGGGAAGTGTCTATACGTACACATACGCCACTATAGGCGAGTTCTTTGCATTTTTAATTGGCTGGGATTTGATGCTGGAATATGTTTTGGCGATATCGGCCGTTGCTACAGGATGGTCTGCTTATTTTCAATCACTGATTAAAGGTTTTGGATTGCAGGTTCCTGCTGCTTTGGCTTCTGCCCCAGCTATGGGACAAGGCGGACTAATTAACCTGCCGGCTTTTATCATTATCCTTGTTATTACTGCACTTGTAAGCAGAGGGGTTAAAGAAAGCATTAAATTCAATAATGTAATGGTTTTTATTAAGCTCGCGGTTATCTTACTGTTTATTTTTGCAGGAATCGGATATGTTAAACCTGAAAACTGGACTCCATTTGTTCCGTTTGGCTTTGAAGGAATCGTAACTGGAGCAGCGACAGTATTCTTTGCATACATTGGTTTTGATGTCATTGCAACAGCTTCAGAAGAAGTGAAAAATCCGAAACGGAACATGCCAATAGGTATTATTGCTTCCCTATTAATCTGTACTGTGCTATATATTGCCGTTTCTGGAATTTTGACCGGTATGGTTTCATATGAAAAATTGAATGTAGCAGATCCGGTTGCCTTTGCTTTATTTTCAGTTGGCCAAGATAAGATTGCGGGGGTTATTTCCGTAGGAGCAGTTGCTGGTATCACAACTGTTCTTCTTGCCTTAATTTATGCCCAAGTCCGATTATCGTTTGCGATCAGCCGAGACGGTTTGCTGCCGGAAACATTATCGAAGGTTCATAAAAAATATAAAACACCATTTAGCAACACATGGCTAACTGGAATTATAGCTGCAAGCATAGCAGGATTTGTTGATTTAACGACATTGGCCCACCTCGTTAATATGGGTACACTCGCTGCTTTTACCTTAGTGTCCATCGCGATTATTGTATTGCGTAAAAAATTCCCTGAAATAAAGGCATCTTTCAGAGTTCCGTTCGTACCGGTATTTCCGTTAATAAGTGCTTCGTTCTGTCTATATCTTGCACTTAGTCTGCCAAAAATCACTTGGGTATCTTTCGTTATTTGGATTGCACTAGGGGTAATTGTATATTTCACTTATGCGAAAAAACATAGCCATCTTAATTAATAACAAAATTGATATGGCTATGAAAACCTAAGAATTCTAGAGCAATCGTGAGATTGTGATTAGTTTATTGAGGTAGGTTAGCTTAAGAGTAAATGGTAAAATATAGGTTGACTTATTTAATAACACATAATAAAATTAAGAAAATTCTAAAAATATTAAAACACAGTGACTGGGAGTATTAAGGAATGTTTATTGTTTAGAGAGCTGTCGGTTGGTGAAAGACAGTCAATAAAGTCCCCAACTCGCCCACAAGTGGTAAGACTGATATGTAGGTCTTAACGGTTGACATCCGTAATCTGTTTTAAAGTGGATTTGTTGTATAAGCAAATCAACAAGAGTGGTACCACGAAGGTAAAGCCTATCGTCTCTTATGAGATGATAGGCTTTTTATTTTGAACACTCGTTAAGACAAGGAGGAATATTTTATGGGAACAGTTTATTCATCCATACTTCCAAATCACGAAGAGTTTATAAGAAAACAACGAATTTTTTTTGTTGGTTCATCCCCTCTATCAGCAGACGGACATGTTAACATTTCCCCAAAAGGTCATGATGTACTGCGGATATTCTCTTCAACAGAAGTCGCTTATTTAGATTTAACTGGCAGTGGAAATGAAACAAGTGCACATTTAAAAGATAACGGGAGAATAACATTTATGTTCTTAGCTTTTGAAGGTCCCCCGATGATTTTACGTCTTTATGGAAGAGGTAACGTGGTATTACCTGGTACACCTGAATGGGATGATATGGCTAAACATTTTGACATCCTTCCTGGTTCACGTCAAATTATTTATGCAAAGATAGAAACGGTAAAAACGTCATGTGGATTTAGTGTACCATTTTATTCATACAATGGTGAACGAGATACTCTTCAACAGTGGGCTGCCAATAAAAGCGAACAAGATTTAGAAGAATATCGTAAAAAGAAAAATTCTATAAGTATGGATGGGATAGTGACACCAATAGGAGATAGTATAGTTAACTTTGATAATTAGTTCTTGGTGAACTAACGAGTGCTTTAGTTTAAGAAAAGATTGCGTAAAACCCCATTTTTTTATGCAGCCACCAGACTTCTGAATAAGCCAGAAACGTTTATAAATCAACGGTAAAAAAGGTGTATCAACGATAAAAAACGACAAAGAGCCAAACCCTTGATAGTAAGAGTTTGGCTCTTTTGCTGCCTTCTTTTGTGTTTATGTAAACTGGATTTTTATATGATTTACACAGCCTTAAGTTTGAGGTTTAAAACCAAACAACAGATCAAACCATTGATTGTGGAGGGCTATTGATAGTTTCGTTTCATATCAGTAAGTAAATGCAATTTTTACTAATAAAACTAAAAATGTAAGGAATCCTACGTCATTTTTTTTCATTTTGACAACCCCTTTGCCTTTGATACTTTAAACATACAGGATTAAGAATTACTTGTAAGTATTTAGGGGAGGTTATCTAACGTATTTTTTGAAGAATAAAGAGAATTTTATAATATGAACCCTACTCTGCATTACAGGGAGATTGGACTTGAAAAAAAGATACTCCACAGCTCACAGCCCAATAGAGAATAAATATGCAAACTCATTTTCCACAAATGAAACCCTAGGCAGTAGGTTAAACCCGATCTAACCATTGAGCTCTCCATAATGGAGAGCTTGTTTATTTTGCTTTTATTTATGGGGGTATAACAAAACTTGGAGCTTCGTTTGTAGCATGAAGGAAGTTCATATCTAGCACAAATGACAAAGTTTGTATTTGAGAATTTTCTCTGCAAAATTAGGAATTATGTCAATAAATATAAAAACCTTTAAATATATGAATAGTTCTAAAGATTAAGAAAATTTAAAAAACTACATTGACTTGATCTTGTAGTTCCTATATATTCTAGTTAATCATAGTTGCATATTCTGACAAAGGAAGACAACCGTTAAAGATATTTTCAAAACAGCTGGTGTTTAAATTCAACAATATTCCGAGCATTTATAATTAATCAAAAGGGATATGATTAAGGCAATAACAGCAAACGACGTAATCATTATGTGTTCTTTCATTATTATATTAAAACTATAAAACTCTTCAATTAATAAATTCTAGGTCTAAGACTCTAAACAAATGAAAGCGATTACATATTTGGGTTTTAAGGAGGTGATATTTATTACATAAGCAAGCAATGATCTAGTGTCAAAACTGTTTAACGCAGGAAACATTTTAATTAAGTTATTAGTAAAAAGCTTTTACGAAATGAAAAATGAAATAAGGGGGTAAATGTATGAGGAAAGCAAAACTTGCATTTTTATTTCTTGCTTTATTGCTGGTAATAGTTCCGGTTTTACAGGGATGTAGCGATTCTAGTAGTACAAGTTCAACAGATTCTGGTGAAACAGTAAATTTAACGTTTTCTACATGGGGAAACCCAGGAGAGCTTAAAGTGATACAGAAGGCTGTTGATGGCTTTATGAAAGAAAATCCTAATATTAAAGTAAAACTAGTACCAATCCCTAGTGATGGATACATTCAAAAATTACAAACACAACTTCAAGGTAGTCAAGCCCCTGACGTTTTCTACTTGGGTGACGGTGATATTTCAAAAATCATTGAAACTGGTAAACTTGCTCCACTTAGTGAATTCATGAATAGCTCTGAAAGCTATGTAAAACCTGATGAGTTTTCTGAAGGTTTATGGGGTGGCGCGAAAAAAGATAATGAAATTTATGGTGTTACGGTTGATTGTAACCCTATGTTAATATACTACAACAAAAAACTCCTCTCAGAATTAGATATTAAATCTCCTCAAGAATATTTTGATGCTGGCGAATGGAACTTTGCTGCAATGGAAGAAGTAACAAGTCAATTACGTGAAGCTGGAAAATACGGATTTATCGTTGATAACTGGTGGGGTCCAGTATTTAGCTGGATTTGGGCTAATGGTGGAGAAATTTACAACAAAGAAACAGGTGAATTTGTTTTAGATAAAAATGAAAAAGGGATCGAAGCAATGAGTTTTCTAGATCGTATGATTGATGAGAAAAACTTTAAATATGCTGGTTCACTGCCTAAAGGTCAAGGTGCTGAAGCAATGTTTATGTCTGGCCAAGTAGGGATGGTTGGTGCAGGCAGATGGTATACTCCTTTATTCCATGAAAACAAAGCTTTAGAGTGGGATTATATTCCTTGGCCATCAAACACAGAAAACAAAACTGAGCCAGTCGGAATCCCTACCGCATATATGGCTGCAAACAATGATTCAAAGCATAAAGAAGAAGCTCTGAAATTCGTAACATACTACACATCTAAAATGGGACAAAAAACGCGTCTTGCAGGTATAGGAAATGCGATCCCATCAATCGGTGGAATTGATGAATCTGTAACTGATTCAAAAGTGCCTGAACATGTTGAATATATCTTTGATGCTCGTGAGCAAGGTTTTGCAAACTCTGTTCAGTCTACAGTTCCGGGATTAGACAAAGAGGTTATTGACCTCATTGACTTAATGTATCTCGGAAAGGATGATGCAAAAACAACAGTAAAAAAATTAGCGAAGAAAGCGAAAGAAATGATTGCTGAGCACAAAGGTGAGTAACTAGTTCAAGGAAACGAGAGAGTAACTCAAAACCAAAGGGTCAAACCACTCCAACACAATAATAGTCTCTTATATGAGTACCGTTTGGAGGTTTGACCCTTTTGAGTCACCCTCATCTATTACAGAAGAAGGTGATACCATTGAGAAGTCGTCAAAATCTATGGGGATATACATTTCTAGCTCCTCAATTAATCGGTTTAATCGCGTTCTCATTAATTCCAGTTATTTTCACACTCGTATTGAGCTTTATGAAATGGGATGGGTTTGGTGCAAAGGAATTTGTCGGTCTAGCAAACTATATCGATCAATTTACAGAACCTGACTTTTGGAAAGCATTAGTGAATACCGTCTATTACACAGTTTTGGTTATCCCATTTAGTATTGGAATCTCTTTAGCAGTTGCAATTGCTCTAAATAAAATAAGAGGGAAAAACATTTACCGTTTGTTCTATTTCATGCCAGTTGTCACAAGTTCCGTATCAATCGGTGTCATTTGGATGTGGATTTTAAACGGTGACTTCGGAATCCTAAATCAAGTTTTAGCTAACATTGGAATCGATGGTCCGATGTGGCTGACCGATACAAAATGGGTTATGCCGTCGATCGCACTCTTAAGTATTTGGTGGGGATTGGGCTATAACATGGTTA
This sequence comes from Metabacillus hrfriensis, assembly GCF_030127205.1. Classification (NCBI taxonomy): domain Bacteria; kingdom Bacillati; phylum Bacillota; class Bacilli; order Caryophanales; family Bacillaceae; genus Metabacillus; species Metabacillus hrfriensis. The sequence continues at coordinate 3,136,448 of NZ_CP126116.1, read as the reverse complement.
TTTTCTTAGCAGGACTTCAAGGGATTTCAAAATCCTATTATGAAGCAGCAGATATTGATGGGGCATCTAGTTGGCAGAAATTTCTTCATATCACATTGCCATTGTTATCACCAACAACCTTCTTTATTACAATCATGGCGATCATTTCGTCATTCCAAGTGTTTGACCAAGCCTATGTAATGACAAGTGGGGGACCGGCAAAATCAAGCTACACATTCGTTTATCACATTTATGAAGCAGCATTCGTTGACTTTAAAATGGGTATTAGTTCTGCATCTGCTATGATTCTATTCGTCATCATTCTCATGTTTACGTTATTCCAGTTTAAGATGTCAAAAAGGTGGGTTCATTATGAAGATCAGTGATGTTCAAACAAAAACAGTACCGAATCTGAATGTGTCAGTGAGCCTTGGGAAAAAAATAAAGCCAACAAGAATTTTGCTTCACATTGTTTTAATCATTGGTGCCTTTTTGATGGTTGCTCCATTTTTGTGGACACTAAGCAGTTCCTTAAAAGATGTATCGCAAATTTTCCTTATCCCTCCAAAATGGTTTCCGGATCCAATTACTTTTCAAAACTATCCGAACTCATTAACGGCAATGCCGTTTGGTCAAGCATATTTTAATAGTTTTTATATTACAGCTGTAGTTGTTCTTCTGAATTTATTAACGTGCTCAATGGCTGCCTATGCATTTGCTAAAATCCGTTTCCAAGGTTCTAACTTATTATTTATTTTGTTTTTAGCAACAATGATGATTCCAAAACAAGTAACAATGGTGCCGCTTTATTTGATCATGGATTATCTAGGCTGGATTGATACACATTTATCGTTAATTGTCCCTGCTGGTTTGTTTAATGCATTTGGGGTGTTCTTATTGCGACAATTCATTAGAGGGATTCCAAATGAATTAAGTGAAGCAGCTGTTATTGATGGAGCAAATCCATTACGGATTTATTGGAGTGTCATCTTACCATTAATTAAACCAGCATTAGCCGCATTCGGCATCTTTGCTTTTATGGGTATTTGGAACAGTTTCTTAGAGCCATTAATCTATTTGACATCACCAGAAAAGTTTACTGTGCCTTTACTGTTAAATACATTTAAAGGTCTATACTTTACTGATTGGTCGTTATTGATGGCTGGAACGACAATCTCAGTTATCCCAGTCATTATTGTGTATATTTTTGCACAAAAACAAATTATTGAAGGTGTTGCTTTAACAGGTTCGAAGAGCTAATAAATAAATATGTGGAAAGGGGTGGTTCATGTGAATAAATTAATGCAGGTTTTTGATTGGATCTATCGTTTACTCTACCTAAATACATTGTGGGTACTGTTTACATTAGCTGGACTACTTGTTTTTGGGTTGTTCCCTTCTACTGTTTCAATGTTTCATATTGCAAAAGAATGGCTAAGCGGAAACAAAGATTTTCCTGTATTCAAGACCTTTTTCACTAAATTCAAAGAAGAATTTATCAGGTCACAACTTTTAGGAGTTATCCTAGTAGCAGCAGCTATCTTACTCTATTTTGATATTCAATTCTTTTTTCAAAAAGATGGAATGCTCTTTTACATGCTTAGATACCTCGTGTTAACAGCAGGATTTGTGTTTGTGATTATGCTGCAGTTTATTTTTCCACTTTTTGTCCAAGAGAAAATGCCACTTAGAAAATTTTTGAAAAATGTCTTATTTATTAGTATCACACGGATTCTTCATAGTGTGATCATGATTTTAGGGTGCTTAACGATTTTTGTTGTATTTGCTAAGTTTGCCGGTTTGTTTATCTTTTTCTTTGGAAGTACCATTGCGGTTTGGCTAACATGGAATGCAAAAATTGCATTCCACAAGATCCGGCAAAAGCGAGCTGCATATCAATGATCAATGCAAGAAAATAGTCGAAATACATAAAACTGAAAGGATGATGAGCGTTGTCTAAAATTACATTTATTGGTGCAGGCAGTACCGTTTTTGCAAAGAATGTTCTTGGAGATTGTATGTTTGTACCAGCGTTAGCAGGTTTTGAATTTGCCCTTTTCGATATTGATGAACAGCGTTTAAAAGACTCTGAAAACATGCTTAATAACATAAAGAAAAACTATAAGATAAATATCACAATTAAATCTTATTTAGATCGAAAAGAGGCATTAAGAGGAGCCAAATATGTGATCAATGCCATTCAAGTTGGCGGCTACAAACCAAGTACAGTTATAGATTTTGAGATTCCCAAAAAGTATGGCCTGCAGCAAACGATCGCAGATACAATTGGAATTGGTGGGATTTTCCGATCATTACGTACAATTCCTGTAATGCTTGATTTTGCCAGGGATATTGAAGAGGTTTGTCCCGATGCTCTGTTGTTAAATTACACGAATCCAATGGCATCATTAACTGGAGCAATGCTTCGTTATACAAATGTAAAAACGGTTGGGCTATGCCACAGTGTTCAGGTTTGCACAAGTCATCTTTTCAAATCATTAGGAATGGATCCAGAAGGAATTGAAGAAAAAATTGCCGGCATTAACCATATGGCATGGCTGCTTGAGGTAAAGCGTGACGGCGAGGATTTGTATCCTGAGATCAAACGCCGTGCAAAGGAAAAACAACAAAAAAAGCATGATGATATGGTTCGCTTTGAATTAATGGATAAGTTTGGATATTATGTAACAGAATCATCAGAGCATAATGCTGAATATCACCCTTATTTTATCAAAAGTAAGTACCCAGAGCTCATTGATCGATTCAACATCCCGTTGGATGAATATCCACGTCGTTGTGTTGATCAAATTGAGCGATGGGAATCGATGAGAGAAGATATCGTGAATAATAGTCAGCTTACGCATACTCGTTCACATGAATATGGCTCAAGAATTATTGAAGCGATGGAAACGAATGCGCCTTTTAAATTTGGTGGAAATGTGTTGAACACCGGCCGTTTGATCAGCAATCTTCCTGAGAAAGCCTGTGTAGAAGTTCCATGTGTTGTCGATCGAAGTGGGATTATGCCAGTATACATTGGTGATTTGCCAGAGCAACTAGCTGCACTAAACAGAACAAATATCAACACTCAATTACTAACCATTGAAGCTGCTATTTCAGGAAAAAGAGAATCTGTATACCAAGCAGCAATGCTGGATCCACATACTGCTGCAGAGTTATCAATGGATGATATCATTGCAATGTGTGATGAATTAATCGAAGCACATGGAGATTGGTTGCCACAGTTTACGGATAATGGATCTGTGTTGTATGTGAAATAGAAATGAAAAACGACTAGTCCATCTTGAATTTTTAGATGGAGGTAGTCGTTTTTTTGCAATTTCATTTTGAAATCGTTTTCTAGGAAAGCAAAAACTTCTCCCTGGTAAATAGGCATCGACAACATTATCCATCCAAATATAGTGTCTATTTTGCAAAAGATTATTGGTCCGAATGTTCAATTACATCACTCCAAAATGCTGGTTAAACCCCCTAAAATAAATGAGAAGCCCCCTTCATTATTGAAGGGAGCTGTTATACATTAATTATTGGAACCGGCCGCATTTACTTTATCCCAAAAATAATCGAGCTCTTTTTTTGCTACTTCTCGAACAAATTCAATATTTTCACCGATTAGATCTGGGGCCCATTTCCGTCCGAAGTTAGCGTGTACGACCTCGTCAGCCCAATCGTAATCTTGAAACTGTGTCATCAATGGATGTTTGGCCTCATCACGACAAAATTCATATTCCGCACGTTTTCCTGTACGTGCCATTGCTCCTTCTTCAATACCGATCGATAACCATGTATATTGTGCTCCGGGTAGTTTGTGTGCATTTATGTCATAATCTGAAGTGTACTGTGGCTGGCTCATCCATTCAATACCCTCTGCTTCAAGGGCCGCTTGACCAAACAAAGCATGTCTTACCTCGTCCCAAAGATGTCTTGCTAAGTCATAGTAAAATTCCCAAGGCATATTTTTTTGAGAAAACATTACCCCTGCAATGAGTTCAGCAGCTGTCATTTCTTCTTGTCGGACACGCATTTTATCTAATAGCTCCGCTTGTATTTGATTTTCTGGAGGATTAGGGACGCCAGTTCGAGACCAAGTAGTCGGTCCCATGTTTCTCGGGTCACGGACTGATTTAAATGGTAATTCGTAAGCTTTTTGTGAACGCCAACGATGAGGTAAACTGGATGATTTCTTCTGAAAACCATCAATGCCTCCTGCAGCAATGAGAAAAGACTGCAGCTTCTCTTTGAATTCATCAGATCCTTCGGGATAAATATTAGCTTGTTGGATAACCGTGATCATTCCTTGTCCCCACTCAACTTGCTCTTCTAAATCAAGTAAGATCGAACGCAGTATTCGAATGGTAGGCTGGTCGACAATTTGCTGTGTCTCGGCAATATGTTTTTTATATGTTTGAATAAGGGCTGGCTTAATTACATCGTATATGCCAATGGCTAATTCCAAGTCGTTGTTTGCTTGAATTAATTCATCCATTAATAGTGATAAAGATGGATCTGGATCGCGATTAACAAATTGAGAAGATGTTCTAAGATGACTTAGGCGTTTTCTTAGTTTATCAGTTGCTTCAGCATCTTCATAGAGGTGTTTGCCAAGAGCAACCTTGAGATCCCAGTCTTCACGTGCAGGTAATTGACCTGCAGCAATGGTGATCAGACTTTCATGGATGTAACGATAGCGTTGTATCACTTTGGCATTTTTCTCTACACTGTATTCACCGACAGAATAGGGATTTTGAATACCTGCATATTTTAACATTCCTTCACCCTCCATTGTGCGCTAAGTTTGGCATAATTATAGTTTAATAGGCCTATATCAATTATTGATTAGATAAAGTTTCAACTCAATATAGTTAAACGTATGTTTACTGGATTTATTTGATCTTGCGCATAGATCATGAAAATAATATATATTTGTTGAAAGGGTATGGAGAACTGTATTCTTCAGCAGGTGCTAAATGATGCAGCCGGGAATCAGCATATTTGTTGCGGTATTCAGTAGCAGTTATTCCTTTTACTTTAATAAAAGTGCGTGAAAAATAATGCTCGTCTTTAAAACCGACTGCAAATGCAATTTGTTTAATACTCCATTGCTCATGCAAAAGATGCTGACATGCACGTTCAACACGCCGATACATTATTGCCTTTTGAGGTGGAAGACCAATGTGATCAGTAAAAATGCGCGTAAAATGCTCATGTGTCCAACCAGTAATATTTGCAACTTCTGCAACATTAAGATTACGGGTAAGGTTTTTATCAATATAGTCTAGTGCTCTTATTATTTGAATAGGTTTAATTTTACTATTTGGTTCAGTCTTCTTTAATTCGGTAGTTCCGTTTAGTTCTGCCAGTGCTGCTAATAACAAATAATTACACCTTTCATACCACTGATAAGGTCTTGTATCTGCTAAATACAAAATATGTTTCAACATGCGGGGAACGAAGGATGTTTCCTCGGCAGCAATATATGAGGACCCATTTAAAATTAAGTCTTTTAATGGTGAATCTGATTTTGCAACATCACATTTGAAGTGAATAAAGAGATGTCTTGTCGGTTGTATTTGGTCAAAAATATACATGTGTTCTTCTGAAGGTCGTGTGATAATAAAACATGATTCATTTAATAAATAAGTACGATCGAACACTTCGTATTTAGTTTTTGAACCATTTGGGAAATAAACTAATTCATATTCAGTTAGGCTTCTAGGACCTAAAGTCCAGCCAGATTTAATAATAAAGTCTCCAGCCATTTCAATTTGTGGTATATCCATTTGAAATAAACCACTTTGTTTATCTTGAGTATGTATCATGCTAATACCTCTTTCTACAGGGCCTCCTAGCCCTTTTTTTTATAGGTACTAAAGGTGATTTTTCAGTCCCTATGTTTTGTAAGAATGTTGTTGCTTTAATTTTTTATAATTTCTTGGCGCAACACCAAATCGTTTGCGGAATTGAATAGCGAAATGATTATAGTTTTGGAATCCAACTTCTACTGCAACTTCAGATGCTTTCTGGTCAGTATGCTCTAGTAAAAGCGCAGCTTGATTTAATTTCATTTGTTTTAATGTTTCCAAAATAGAGCTCCCTACGTTTTCCTTGAATAAATGGGAAAGTCTAGAGGGTGATAGCCCAACTTTTCTTGCTAACTCTTCAATTTTAATAGACTCACTCATTTGTATAGATAGTATATGAAGAACTTCTTCTATACGCGGTTCCATTGAATGTTTTTGCTTTTGAGCTATAAGTAAAAGAATTTCCTTTAACGAATTTTGACATAACTCATACCAATATTTATTTCTCTCTCGGTAATCTTGAATAAGCTTCTCAAAGGCATGGCTCAACCTATTTCTTCCATAGCCGTTTTCCATCGTAAGTCTAACTAGCTTCTCATCAGAAAGATAGTTTGTTTCAAAGAGCTCTGGAGAAAAATGAGCCCATAGGAAATTCCAATCTTTTCCTTTACTAGTTCCATATTGATGAGGTACCATTGGCTTTAATAAGGTGACGTCACCTTGACTGCATGTAATGTTTTCATCATCGACTTTGAAATAGCCCTCTCCTCCAAGAGTAAAAGTTATTAACCAATCACTCATGCCTTTAGGCCGTTTTGTTTTATACGTTTCCTTTACAAGAAAGTGCCCAGCGATTAAGACACCTGGCTCTGGATATACCTCATAATCTGATGGGAAATCTACATCCGGCATATTCCTTCCTCCTCATTTGACTAATACTATCCTTAAATGCATGTAATATATCGCAAATGTGATTAATTTTAGCAGTATTATTATAGTTTTTAGCTGTTTTGTTACTTTTACATTGATTAGAAGATTAATACAATATTCTTATAGAGTTGATTGCAGAATATTTTGATAAAAGGGGGATGGGTAATATGGTAACTGGATTAAAAACAATTTCTCAGGAGCAAAAAGATCAGTTTGAAAAAGAAGGTTATTTAATCATTAAAGAAGTATTTACTAAACAAGAGATAACAGAAATCGATCAAACCTTTATGGAAATGAGTAAAGAAGCGATTCCTGGTTGTTTTGAGCCTATAATGGATCATTCCTCAGAAGATGAAGATCCACTTAAGCGATATCCAAGAATGATGCATCCTCATCGTGTAAATGATTTGGCTATGAAATACATGCTTCATCCAAAAATTATGCTCATCTTGTCTGATTTATTTGATGAAAATGCATTGGCAGCTCAAAGCATGTTTTACTTTAAGCCGCCTCTTGCACGGGGGCAAGCTTTGCATCAAGACAATTTTTATTTAAAAGTAGAGCCTGGAACGTGTATTGCTGCATGGACGGCTGTAGACCGAGCTGATCAAGAAAATGGTACTTTACTGGTTGTTCCAAAAACGAATAATGATGAAATTTATTGCCCAGAATTAGCTGACTCTAAAGAATCGTTTACTAATCATTATGTAAAAGTGCCAATAGGTTTGAAAGCGGTACCAGCTATTATGGATCAAGGAGATGTCTTATTTTTTAATGGGAATTTAATTCATGGCTCTTATCGGAATAAAACGAAGGACCGGTTTCGTAAAGCTTTTATTTGTCATTATGCAGGAGAATCAACTACAAAAATAGGCAACTTTTACAGCCCGCTGTTCAGAGAAGATGGAAGCAAGGTTGAACCAGAAACAAATCAAGATTCTGGTCCATGTGGAAATGAGTTTGAAGCAGGTTACCCACATTAAACATTAGTATTTTGTGGTAACTCATCGAGGCCGGATACCCTGGACTTAATTCGGACAGTACAATATGTGAATGAAATTCCTGATTTGCGATTAACAATCGATTTATCCCATTATGTGTTAGCTAGGGGTGTTAATCAGATAAAGCAGAAGAGTGTTTTGATGTACTACTATTGAAAAGGACATCATCTATTCATGCCCGTGTTTCTTATGGACAGCAGATTCAAATTGACATTGGCCCAGGGGAATCATCCAATGAAGAAAGAGTTGTTGTTGGTGGGAAAAGGTATTGTCATACTGATTGAACGAAGCTAAATCAGGTGATGTTCTACCTCTTGTTTATGAACCTGTTCCTCTAGACTATTCTATTACCCATTATTCAAATCCTTCCCCGACAGAGATTTCAAATCGTTGGGAGCAGGCAATTGTTTTTAAAAGATACTAGAAGAAGCGCGGGATAGAGTGACTCATAATAACTCAATCGCTTCTAGTAGATTTTTGTTATGACTATGAAAAGAAAGTTTAATTGATCCACTTTTTTTTTAAAGGTCTTCACGGATGCTCCTATCCAGAGGAGGAACTGTTTACTTTGTAGAGCTTGAGGCTGATCTGGATGAAAGACTTGATCGGAATTAAAGTTCTCATAGACTCGAACATAAGCCTGCAAAAAGAAACATTAAATGGTCTGAAAAAGATATAAAGGAGACAATGGAAAAATACAGATTGAATTCCTTAGAGAGTGAAATAAAGAAAGAAGAATATATAAAAATAAACAATATTAACTTGAGAGCAGAAGAAGTAGCGAAAATCATTAAAGAAAAATTTTATTTATAGAATAATCTCTTAAATAATAAATAAGTTTTACGAAAGTAATTCTAATATCGGTCGCGCTTCTAAAGTAAGGAGGCGCTTTTGGAATTGTGCCAGATTGTTAAAGTCATAAGGGCTTTTTTCGATCTTAAATTAAAGTGCATTGTTAGGTAAAAAAGGTGAAAATCAAGATTTGTTGAACTAAGATGTGGAAGGGCAGGTTAATTGAAGAAGAGATAGGAATAGTCCCTTTATTAGGGCACCATTTTCTTGGTCATTAGAAATTTTTATGTGATGCGTATCATTCGGCTTACAATCTGCAAATATTAAAATGCAGCATAATCAAGGCATTGTTTCAATTTCCTGAACAATTTACTAGGAAGTCTTTATCAACTCCCCGCTTTGTTATAAAACTCTATGTAAGATTAACTTTGCATAATTTGTAAAGTATGTAATTGATTGGGGTTTACAATCAATTGCCCAGCGGAGTTTATCAAAGGCCCTTAGTAATAATAAAGTATTTAATACATATTCCATAGACTTAAAGTCATGTTGACTAATTCCGTACCCATCTAGAAATGCCTCAAATTCATTTGTATTAGTATTTAAGATATTCACCTGCATTAATTGAATAACATCCCAATGAGGAGCAATATTTACTTCTGAACTACCCCAATCTAATAAATAAACCTCGTTATTTTTATTCACTACTGTATTTTTTAAGGAAAGATCCCCATGATTTAAGCCAAAGTTAAAATCATAATCAATCAGTCCTTGAAATCGACGCTTAACCTGTTTTGATGTTTCATAATCTAATACACCCAACCATATTAGATCATCATCTTTTGTTAAACTAGTAATGTTGTAGTTTACAAAACTGGTCCATGTCCCATCAAAGTTGTCATGTGTCGGTGCTTGAAAGATTTTCTTTTCAGCATCAAACAGTACTTCTCCAAAACCTTTTACCTCAATTGTATGAATTGATTTCGCGTACATACCTAACTTTCTCCAAATATACGTTTTATCTAACGTGGCATCTACTCCATTCACGCCTTCAATATGTGTTTGGATCATGTAGGCTATATTACCGATTTTTCCAATTGTTAGTACCTCTGGGCTTGGAATTCCCTTATAAATAGCTTTTAGGATACACCAGCGTTCTTTTTCATATTCTCGAAATGAACTCGGATCATCGTTCATTCTAATTACCACTTTATGATTTGCAGTCCTTACAACATAAATTTTATTTACTATTCCCTTTCCGACAATTGAATTCACAGATATTGCATCCTCTTGTAAGTAATTAAAAACTGCCTGTTTTGCTATGTCAGAGTTCATAAATTAATCATCCTTTATTAATTTTTATCTAAAAGAAAAATAGCTGTTTTATTTATAACTCCTCTGTTAAACTTGCTTTTCTATAAAATCCTAATGGACGGTGTTTTTTACTCCAATCTAGTTGTTCCGCTAACAGGAAAAGTCAAAAAACATTTGATTCAAATATTACGTTTCTTATTTTTGAAAATGAATCTTCGATTTCGGAATTATCATGTTTAATTGCGTACCGTAATCCATCTAATTCACGAAGTCCTTGATGTCTTTTTACTCTATGTTCAATAGTCGTATCTTCTGGAAATGAGTGTTTATATTCACTTAATATCTGATTATAAAATTCCTCTCCCATATAACCTTGCGTTGCCAAATCTTTTGCAGGGTCACCTATAGTCATATTACTAAAGTCGATTATTCCCGTTATACCTGAACATAAATCATCAACCAAAATGTTTTCATACCATAAATCTCCGTGGCACAAAACAAAGTGATGGGAAAAAAACGTACTATCTTCCAATGCTTCTTCCCACCATTTAGCCATTTTGTGCTGCTCTTTTACGGTTAAAACCTGGTTTAATATTTCTTGTGTATCTTCACGTAATATCTTTATATGGCTTTTGTTGTTTGATTCTTGCTGGAAATTGCAATCTAACATTCCGATTGGTATTTTATGTAACTTTATAATAAATTCCGCAAGTTGTTTGGCAATTATATTTCGTTTTTTAGAGATGAGTAAATCCGGATTAAGAGGGGTTCCCTTCAATTTTTTATATCCCATGATTCCCGAAGGATGGATCGACGGATTAACCATATAGATAATAGGCAACGGTATTTCAATATCTAGGAAAGGACGGATCTGAGGTAGCATATGAAACTCTTTTGTGTATTGACGAGCTGTTTCCATGTTTTTAGCAATCCTAAAGAGAGTTCCGTCTTTCTGTTCAATAACGAGACTCCCAATTCCCTCACCTAAAATTTCAATATCATTCTTATCTATGTTCAATATTAATAATGCTGCATCGAGCAAACCCCTCATGCGTTCTCACCTCTTTTTGTAATATTTTACTACCACTATAAAGCTATTAACATGGTAGTCTTTTGCAACACTGAGATTCTCCTTGTGTTCAGAAGCGGTAGAAGTCCTACACATAAACATATCTCCTCAGATTTTTAAAAATTACTCCTTCTTCTGCATTCAATTGGACTTTTATTTTCCAGGATTTTTTAACAATTATAATGAAGTATTCAATAAATTCAAATAAGTATTTATATTAAGATAGAACAGTTGTCAAAGCATGTTTTGCTTGTTATACTTGGTATATCAATTAAAATATTGCGAGGAGTTTAAGATGAGCAAATTATATAAGAAAATTTACCTTGATATTTTAGAAGAAATAAAAAATGGAACATTGAAAACTGGAGATAGAATTCTTTCGGAAAATGAGCTTGCCGAAAAGTTCAATGTAAGCCGTATCACAACAAAAAAAGCGTTAGATATGTTAGCTCAAAGAAATATAATAGAACGTTTTCAGGGAAAAGGATCTTATGTTTCGGATATTAACACGACTACAATTAATTCAACGGTAGAGGAAGAGAATAATACTTTTTTAACTGATTCAAATTCCAAACAGGAATTAGTTGGATATATCTTTCCGGGGATTGGTAATGATTACGGCATAAAGCTTCTCGATTCGATAGAGAAAGAATGTTCTAAACATAATCTGGCTGTAGTCATTAAACAAACATTAGGTAAACCTGAATTAGAAGAAAAAGCAATAAATTCATTAGTAAACCTTGGAGTTAGGGGGTTAATCTTATGGCCTTCTCCAGGAAAGCATTATAGTAATGCATTACTAAGGTTAATTATAGAGAATTACCCACTTGTTTTAGTAGATAGGTACTTAACAGGAATTCCTTCTAGTTCAGTTTGTATTAATAATAAAATGGCAGCAATTGAGTTAACAAACTATATGTTAGAACTTGGACATGAGCATATCGCTTATCTTTCACCTCCAACTGGGGGAACTTCTTCTCTTGAAGATAGACTAATGGGATTTCATGTCGCAATGGCGGAAAAAGGTGTAAGAATTATACCTGATACGATCTTACAGAATATGAGGAGTTCACTGCAAGAATGTTCAAGTATTAATCTTAGAGAGCTAACAATTGATGAAAATGATAGAAACGAAATAAAAAATATAATTGAGAATAACCCTGAAATCACAGCTTTCATAACAAGTGAGTATTTGGTTGCTGTTACTCTCTATGAAGTCTTAGCCTCATTAGGTAAAAAGGTACCAGAAGATTATTCTATTGCATGCTTTGATTCGCCCGCAGATATGATAATCGAACCGCTTTTCACTCATATATTGCAAGACGAAAAAAAAATGGGTTGTAATGCAGTGGATATATTAATTAAACACTTACAAGAAAACGATACGCCTCCAATTCACTCCGAGGTTGGATTTAAGGTAATAAAAGGTAGATCTACACAATCTAGATCAATGAAAGCAGTTCAAGTATAGAATCTATGTTCATTTATTAAATATAGCTTTTTATTTTTTTCTTTGCTCTTAAAAATGGGAAATCAACTAAAATCAAAAGAACGGGGTGGAGGTAAGTTATTTGTCATAATTATTTTAATTAAAAATACTCTTATTTTTAGACAGGAGCTTTGGTATAGTTAGTTTGAATTTTCAGAATGTTATTAAAAAAGCGTTGACATGTGTATTTTTAAATTGATATACTAACATATAAAGGAATATGGTTATCATAACAATTGATATATTGATAGTTGATATGATATCCATATATACATAGAATGTTTCATCTTTTGAGACTGCAAAATAATAGTCATCTTATCTATATTTTTCAAACCTGAAATTTAAATTGCGTTATTATGTCCAAGCAGCAATATATTAAAAGGAAAAAATTTTTTCAACTATATGTAAGCGTATTCATTTGGTGGTGATCACTTCTTGTTATTGGGTAAAGTCAAACTTATTATAGGTTTGATTTATCATATATAAAGATTTTAAATAAGGGGGATTGAAAACGTTTACTATTTTTAGGGGAATCAAAAAAGAAAATTAACAAACAAAGGGGAGGTAAGTTTTTGTGAAAATTCGGGGTAAAAAATTTGGAATTTTGAGCATGTCTATTTTTCTTATTTTCAGTTTAGTTTTAGCGGCGTGTTCGTCAGAGGAATCAGGTGCTTCAGATGACGGCGGAAAAGCAAAAGGCACGACAGAAATAACTCTCTGGCATGGTTATACTGATATTGGTTTACAGGCATTGAAAAAAATGGTAGCAGCATTCGAAGAAAAAAATCCTAATATTAAAGTGAAAATGGTGTATACCGAAGCTAGTGAAGGAGCAGACCAAAAACTTTTAACTGCTGTAGCTGGCGGTAATCCACCTGACGTAGCTCTTTTTGACCGATTTAAGGTTGGTTCATGGGCAACTCAAGATGCACTTACAGATTTAACTGATATGGCTGCTGAAGACGGCATAAAAGGGGATACTTATTATCCATATGCTTGGGAGGAAGCGAACTATCAAGGGAAATTATATGGACTTCCTTATACAACAGATGCACGCATGCTTTATTATAATAAGGACCATTTTAAGGCAGCCGGATTAGATCCAGAAAATCCGCCTAAAACTACTAAAGAATTGGAAGAAGCTGCAGAAAAGCTAACGAAAAAAGAAGGAAAACGTTTTAAACAAATTGGTTTTATTCCATGGTACGGTCAAGGTTGGCTTTATGGCTGGGGATGGAGCTATGGCGGGGAATTCTACAATAAAGAAACTGGTGAAGTAACAGCAAATGATCCTAAAATTGTTGAAGCGCTAACGTGGATGGCAGGTGTCGCTCAAAAATTCGGTGTAGAGGACATTGCTGGATTTGAAAGTTCTGCAGGTTCTGGGGCTATGGACCCGTTTATTTCAGGACAAATCAGTATGAAAGTGGATGGAAACTGGGCAATATCTTCTATTGAAAAATACAAACCAGATTTGAATTATGGAGTAACACCTATTCCTACTCCAACTGGCACTGACTTCACTACTTGGTCTGGTGGTCACGCTATTGTCCTGCCAAAAGGTGCAAAAAATGTAGAAGCAGCATGGGAATTCGCAAAGTATTTCGGTTCTGAAGAAGGACAAGAGGTATACTTCGCAGAGCTTCCTGGCGATCTTTCTGTAATACCTAGTGTTAACGAGAAGTTAGGTCGCGGAGATAATAAAATGTTAAAGAAATTTACCGATATCTTACCAAACTCTCATAGCAGACCAGTTATACCTGAAGGTCAATTGATGTGGAATGAATTAGTAGATGCAACAGAAAAAACCGCGAGAGGTAAGGGTACAGCGCAAGAAAACTTAGATAAAGCAACAGAAACTGTCAACAAGGCACTAGAGAAGTATAAATAATTCTTAGGGCAAGGAGACTTCTTCTCCTTGCCTATACTTTAAAAATTGAAAGGGGGATTCTATATGGCGGAAGTAACTAAAAGTACTCGTGTTCAACAATCAGTAGTTGTGAAGCGAAAGAAGTTATCTACAAAATCAAATCTTCAAGGATGGCTTTTTGCGTCACCATGGATTATAGGTTTGTTAGTGTTTTTTGCTTTTCCGCTTATAGCTTCGATTTATTTTAGTTTCACAACATATAGTATTCTAAAACCAGGGGAATTCGTTGGTTTTCAAAATTACCAAGATCTTTTTAAAGATGACTTATTCTGGAAATCTATTTACAATACAATTTATTTTACAATCTTTTTTGTCCCCTTAAGCATTATATTCGGGGTTGGTCTAGCGATGATGTTGAATATGAAGATAAAAGGAATGGCAATTTATCGTACGATTTTCTTTTTACCTACGCTTGTACCACACGTTGCTTTAGCAGTTCTATGGATGTGGCTATTAAATCCTGGTTTTGGTCTTGTAAATGGTATGCTTGAAATGATTGGATTACAGGGGCCGAACTGGCTCGGAAGTGAAATATGGTCTAAACCGTCACTTATTTTGATGTCTCTTTGGGGAATTGGTCAGGCAGTAATCATTTATCTAGCTGGACTTGGTGATATTCCAGAGGAACTTTATGAAGCAGCTGAAGTCGATGGTGCCAGTTGGTGGCAAAAAACACGCCATGTAACATTGCCGTTACTTACTCCTGTTATTTTCTTTAACCTGGTAATGGGAGCTATTGGAGCATTTCAACAGTTTACATTACCGTACACTATGACCCAAGGTCAGGGGACTCCAGCAAACTCCTTAACTTTTTACGTAATGCACTTATACGATAATGCGTTTAAGTTTTTCCAAATGGGGTACGCTTCAGCGATGGCTTGGATACTTTTTGTCATTATTATGGCCCTAACTACAGTAATCTTTATGACTTCAAATCGTTGGGTTCACTATCAAGGAAAGTAGAAAGGAGTAATAGTAAATGGATCTGAAAGTTAAAATTAAACTACAGAAAGTCTTCACGCACATTGTTTTAATTATCGCATCAGTTCTCTTCATTGTTCCATTTATATGGATGGTATCAACATCATTAAAACCTTTAAAACAAGTAATGTCCTTTCCGCCGGAATGGCTTCCAAACCCATTTCAGTGGTCGAATTATCTAGATGCAATTGAGTATATACCGTTTTTTACCTATCTAAATAATACAGTTGTTATTACTCTTTTCAGTACACTTGGTGTTGTCCTTACTTGTCCTCTTGTAGCATACAGCTTTGCGAAATTGGAATGGAAAGGGCGTAACGTTTTATTTTTCATAACCATTGCAGTCATGATGATTCCAGGTCAGGTAACAATGATTCCATTATTTTTAATATTTAACAAGATTGGATGGGTAGGATCACCTTTACCTTTAATTGTACCTGCGTTCTTTGGTGTACCATTTTACATCTTCTTATTACGTCAGTTCTTCTTAGGATTACCAGATATGTTACGGGATGCGGCCAAAATAGATGGAGCAAGCGAGTTTCGGATTTATTGGCAAATTATGCTTCCGTTAGCAAAACCGGCAGTTCTTGCAGTTGGATTATTCCAGTTTATGGCTAGCTGGACAGATTTTATTGGCCCATTACTCTACTTAACAGACGAAACTCAATATACCTTGTCATTAGGACTCCAGCAATTCCAAACTCAAATGGGTACTGAGTGGGGCTTAATGATGGCGGTATCCACAATGATGACAGTACCAATGATCATATTGTTCTTCTTCTTACAAAAAACATTTATTCAAGGTATTACATTTAGTGGAATTAAATAGTTTATAAAATTATTATTCTAACAGGAGGTTGTGGTTATGATCAATAAAATAGGTATGAGAATCCCGTCAAAAATGGGTGCAGGTGGAATGGAGTCCATTGCAAGTTGGGCCTCTAGTAATGGGATCGATGTGATAGATGTACCATATTATAACGAAGAAGTTAAAGCTGTTTTGGAAGCAAAGGGACTTGAAGTCGGCTCGATTGATGGCGTTGGTGCAGTTGGTCAAACAAAGTTATTAAGCGAGAATGAAGATAGTCGATTAGAGGCAGCAGAAGCACTTAAAAATCAAATGACTGAAGTCTCGGGGCTTGGCGGCAAAGTGATGTTTATGTGTCTTGTTCCGGATGATATTACAATGCCGCGTCAGAAAGCTTTTGAGATTTGGAAAGAAACGTTTCCTAGTATTGTAAAGCATGCTGAGCAACAGAATATTTACATAGCATTAGAAGGATGGCCAGGACCTGCACCATATTATCCAACTTTAGGCTGTACACCTGAAATGCTCAGAGCCATGTTCAATGTCATTCCTTCAAAACATTTTGGGATTAACTATGATCCATCCCATCTAGTTAGACTGGGTATCGATCATTTAAGAGCTTTGAGTGAATTTGGAGAAAGAGTCAATTACTGTCATGGGAAAGATACTGAAATTTTACATGATGAGTTATATGAATGCGGTGTCATTCAGGCTACTTTTGGTTCGAAGTATGATTTTTCAGAGGGTTCTTGGCGTTACACAATTCCTGGACAAGGTGATGTAAACTGGGGAAAAGTTGCTGTGCGTTTAGAAAAAATTGGATACACCGGACCAATCAGTATTGAACTTGAAGATCATCGTTATTGGGGTTCTCTAGAGGCAGAGCGTCAAGGAATCATAAAAGCAAAAGAACATCTTGCAATTTATTTTAAATAATACAATGGTAATGGGAGGAAAAAATATGTCTAGAAGTGTAAAAGTAGCGATTATCGGTTGTGGTGGTATTGCAAATGGGAAACATATGCCAAGCTTATCAAAACTAAAAAATGTTGAATTGGTCGCATTTTGTGATGTACTGGTTGATCGAGCTGAAAAAGCAGCAGCTGAGTACGGATATGAAAATGCCAAGGTTTATGACGATTATCAAGAGTTACTTAAGGATGAGTCAATCGAGGTGGTTCACGTACTTACGCCGAATGATTCCCATGCTGAGATCACTGTTGCTGCCCTTGATTCAGGGAAACATGTTATGTGTGAAAAACCAATGGCGAAAACGACAGCTGAAGCCCGTCTTATGTTGGAGGCAGCTGAACGATCTGGTAAAAAACTAACAATTGGATACAACAATCGTTTCCGTCCGGACAGCCAGCATTTACATAAGGTATGTGAACGAGGAGATCTGGGGGAGGTTTATTATGCGAAAGCACATGCCATTCGCCGTCGCGCCGTACCTACTTGGGGAGTTTTTCTTGATGAAGAAAAGCAAGGTGGCGGTCCATTAATTGATATTGGTACACATGCTCTTGATTTAACATTATGGATGATGAACAACTATAAGCCAAAATCGGTTATGGGTACGACTTATCATAAATTAAGTCAGAAGAAAGATGCGGCTAATGCTTGGGGACCGTGGGATCCTGAAAAGTTCACAGTTGAAGATTCTGCGTTTGGTTTTATCACAATGGAAAATGGTGCAACAATTGTTTTGGAATCGAGTTGGGCATTGAACTCTTTAGATGTCGATGAAGCGAAATGTTCACTGAGTGGAACAGAAGGTGGAGCAGATATGAAGGATGGCCTCAGAATAAACCGGGAAGACTTCGGTGAACTTTACACGACAAATGTTGAACTGGGTTCAGATGGAGTGGCATTTTACGATGGAAAATCAGAAACAGATGCTGACCTAGAAGCTCGCCTATGGATTGATAATATCATCAATGATACAGAACCTGTAGTAAAACCAGAACAAACATTTGTCGTTACACAAATCTTAGAAGCAATCTATGAATCTGCAAAAACTGGGAAAGCTGTTTATTTTGAAGAACAATCAAGTCTTGTATCTAATAAGTAAACTCCCGTTTTTACCCACATGTGGTCCGTTTAGATTAATTTTTTCAAATGTCAGGCATCCTTTTATGAGGGAAGGGATTTAAATGGAAAGTGTTAAAATCGGTATTGTTGGTACAGGGGGTATATCACATATACATGGTAAACAGTTGGGAGAATTAAAGAACGCTAGGATTGTTGCGATTGCCGACCCAAATATAGGTAACAGAGATACGTTTATTAAGAGTTTTAACCTTGATAGTATTGCACAGTTTGATGATCATCTTGACATGTTGGAGAACATTCCAATGGATGCAGTTCTTATTTGTTCACCACACACCCTTCATTATAAACAAGCGATGGATGCAATTAACCATAATTGTCATGTTCTGATTGAAAAACCAATGGCTTGTTCGCTAGAGGAAGCAGAACATCTTATTGAAATAGCAAAAAAGGCAAACAGAGTTCTACAAGTTTCATACCAAAGACATTTTGAACCAGCATTTCTTTATATTCGTGAAGCAATCTCAAGCGGCACAATCGGAAATCTCACATCGGTAACAGCTTCTCTATATCAGGATTGGAAACATCTAACCACTGGTACCTGGCGGCAATATCCATCGTTATCTGGTGGAGGAATGCTAATGGATTCTGGCAGTCATATTGTAGACGTACTTTTATGGACGACAGGATTAAAACCGATCGAAGTTGAATCAAAAATCGAACAGCATCATACTCCAGTAGAACAGGATTCATTTACATCGATTCGTTTTGAAAATAATGTAGTTGCAGGCCTGAATATTGTTGGGAATGCCCCATGCTGGCATGAAACATATGTTTTTTGTGGGGAAAATGGAGCGATTTTTTTTGACAACGGTAAGATTGTTCTTCGTCTGAATGGTAAAGAACCCGTCATACCTGAGCTTCCTCAGCAAACGACTAATTCGGATAAAAGTTTTATCGATGCGATCCTTGGTCATCACAATGTTATGGTACCTGGAGACTTCGCAAAAGAAGTGGTAAAGCTCACGGAGAGAATTTATCAATCAGCAGGATATAAGTCAATTACATCCATTCAATAATTGACATTGAAATAAATTAAATGTACTCCTTAAATTTTAGGATGTTAATAAAAATGAGTTGGAGGGAATGTAATGTCCAATACAATTAACATTGGAATTATTGGAAGCGGGGGAATTGCAACTGCACACGCTAGAGCCTATAAGGAAATACCTAATGTCAAAATTGTAGCTGTTGCTGATGTGATTCCTGGTAAGGCCAATCTATTCATCGAACAGTTGGAACTAAAAGATGCCAAAGGGTTTGATGATCATCTTGAGCTGCTAAATATGGATATAGACGGTGTCAGTGTATGTACACCAAATGTTGCTCACCATAACACGAGTATTGATGCATTATATGCCGGAAAACATGTGTTAGTTGAGAAGCCAATGGCTGTTACGCTGGAACAAGCGATTGAAATGGTTGATGCATCCCGTAAGACCAGTAAAATGCTATCAGTTGGTTTCCAGCCGAGATATGATCCGAATATGCAAGCGGTAAAGGAAATCGTACAGTCTGGCCAGTTAGGAAATGTCTATTATGTTGAAATTGGTGGTGGAAGACGGCGTGGAATGCCCGGGGGTACCTTTATTAATAAACAATTAGCTGGTGCAGGTGCTATGGCAGACATTGGCTGTTATTCCTTGGATTTGGCTCTGAATGCTCTTGGTTATCCTAAGCCATTAACGGTTTCCGCCTACACGTCCAATTATTTTGGAACGAATTCTGCTTATCATAGTGAATCAGAAAAGTTTGAAGTTGAAGATTTTGGTGTGGCAATGATTCGTTTGGAGGGAGGAATCGTTTTAAACTTTAAAATATCATGGGCGATGCATATGGATTCCCTTGGACCAACTTTATTCCTTGGAACAAATGCTGGCTTAAAGTTAACACCAGCTGGAAGTGGTCCATGGAGCGGTGTGTGGGATGGTGGAATCGGATCGATGAGCTTATTCCATGACATAAAGGGCCATCATGTTGAGTCAACCATTCCAGTTAAAGATCATCAACTAAATATATTTAATGAGAAGGTTCGAGATTTCGTCGGTTCTATTAAAGATGGTACTTCTGCGCCTATCCCAGGTGATCAAATTGTCATTAATCAAGCGATTATAGATGGTATTTTACGATCATCAGAGCAAGGAAGAGAAGTTAGCGTGGAGTTACCGCAATTAGTATAGATAAAAAGGAGAGAACACCTGATTCTCTCCTTTTTATTATTGCCATGCTGCGTTATCTCAAACTATCGAAGCCATTGAAATAAACAGAGCTTTTAAACTTGAAGGAAATGTGTTTAATACAGGCCGTTTAATCTCTAATCTTCCGGAAAATGTCTGTGTAGAGGTTCCTTGTGTGGCCGATCGCAGCGGCATTGTTCCGTGTTATGTGGGTGATCTGAAGAACAGTTCTGTTGGCGGCACTTAACCGTACCAACATCAATACGCAGTTAGTGACCATTGAAGCTGCCATCACTAGAAAGAATACATTAATCAAGCAGCGCTGTTGGATCCGCATTCAGCATCAGCATTATCCTTAGATGACATTATTACACTGTGCGATGACTTAATTGAAGCTCATGGCGAGTGATTACCTATTCGTTATGTTTGAATTCTTATAAGACCAGGTGGTATTTAGAATGCAATTAATTAAGCAAATTCTTCGTTTGGCCCTTCCATCAATTGCAACCTTTTCATCGATGACGTTTACAGGTTTACTCGTGTTAATGATTGTTGGAGGATTAGGACCCGCAGCAATTGCGGTGGTGGGAATTTCAAACATTTTAATGTACAATTTGTGGGCCCTATTTTCAGGGAACCAAGGATCCATCAATTATTTGGTTGCTCAAAACTTCGGTTCAAACAATATGAGATTGGGTAATCAACGCATGCAAATTGCGTTGATAGGAACAGCCTTACAAGCTGTGATTTTATTTTTTGCAAGCTTTACCCTTCCTTATTTTATTTTGCAACTCATGGGAGCGAATGAAACGATACTAAGCCTTGGAGCCCCTCATGTTCAAGTGCGCATGGTAGCTTTAATGTTTACCATTTTTAACACGGTATTTTTTGCATATTTGCGAGCAACGGGTGATACACGCACACCGATGACTATCTCGTTGATTAACAGTGCATTGGTCGTCATCTTGACCTATGTTCTGGTCTATGGGAGGTTTGGCTTTCCGAATTTGGGATTGCAAGGTGCAGCCTGGAGTATGGTTGGGGCAGAAGGGATTGCATTTTTGTTGAATCTGATGGTGTATTTCGGTTTGTCAAACAAATTGTATGACACCCGTAAGTGGGTGCCGATTGAATTTCAACAAATTCGGTTGCTCCTGTCTGAAAGTGTGAAACTTAGTATCACGGAAATGTCCAACAGTATAGGGTTGTTAGTATTTACAAGTTGTATCACACGGCTGGGAACCACAGCAATTGCAGCCAATGAAATTGCTTTAAATATCCTTTCATTTGGATATATGCCAGCCAATGGATTTGGAGCCGCGTCAACCATCGGAATTGGCCAAGAGATAGGTAAGGGGAGGCCGGCGGAAGCCAAACGATTTGGATTGGTCACAGTGTATCTTGGACTGGGATTCATGTTTTTGTTTTCGATCTTTTTGTTTATTTTTGCCTTACCAGTGGCGAAACTGTATACATCAGAATCTGAGGTTTATTTGACTGCTATTTCCCTGATTCATTTAGCTGCATTTATTCAATTATTTAGCGGAGCAAGTATTATTTTTGGAGGAGGGCTGAGAGGCGCTGGCGATACAACGTATTTGTCAAGGATGTCATTTTTTCTCAACTGGGTCTTGTTTATTCCTAGCACGATTTTGTTAACTCTCGTGTATGACTTCGGACAGACCGGGGCATGGGTGGCCTTTAGCAGTGTAATTGTCTTAACAAGCATCGCTAACAGCTGGCGCTATCTATCCTTCAATTGGAAATCTGTGAAAATGAAATCAATCAATGTAACTCGGTCCAAATCGGTCAATATTTCAGCTGATTAATTTGGCTTATAAATGGTGAATTCTACTCTATGTCATTGTTACGGGATAATGCATGCGTCTTATTGAGCCTATATCTTGCAAAGATCAATATTTAACCTCCTAGGTAGATGAGAGTAATATTAAACTTACATATCTCATCTACTTATTTAGGAGAATACTCTTGATGATATAAATCCAAATCCTACTGGGTTTTCAGAATTTAATGAACTACTTATTATTCTAGTTACATCTGCTAGTAATATACTTGGAGATAATTTAAAAGGTTCTTTTGCGGTAGGCGATGCAGATATGCAAAGTGACTGTGACTTTATAATATTCATTACATAACAACTAACTAATTATCAAGGTATTCTTCAGTTGATTTAAGTTAATCATACTGTGTTTATGCTAGGAGGTACCTCTTCTATGTTGATTTGTGTAAAAAACATAAGAGAAGATTTTAAAGTGATTTATAGAAAAGCGGCATGCTTATCCAGTGTTCGAAATTTGTTTAACACAAACCAAAATACCGAGCGAAGTGAAGGTGGTGTCTATGAGAATCGAATCAGCTAGAGCTGCAGCGATTGAATGGGTCATGGAGCATGCAAGTCGGGAAGCTTGGTTCAAGGGAGCTTACTTCAGCGGTTCGACCATTGAACTACCCGGTGAGGCAATGTTGCCGGATAGCTCTGATTTGGATGTCATGATTATTACCACACTAACTGAGCCACCACTCAAACTAGGGAAATTCGTATACAAGGGCACGCTTTTGGAGGTTACTTATTTGTCCTGGTACCAGTTCACCTCGGTCGAAGAGGTTCTGACATCCTATCATCTGGCCAATAGTTTTCGAGTGAACACGATTATAGCCGACCCCACGGGAGAGGTTAGTAGATTACAAAAACGGGTGTCTCGCCACTTTGCAGATCGGGCCTGGGTAAGACGCCGATGTGAAAATGCACTGAACAGAGTTATGAATGGGTTACGGGCAGTCGATACCTCTGCACCCTTCCAAGATCAGGTTATGGGCTGGCTGTTCCCAACTGGAGTGACAACGCACGTTCTCCTCGTGGCCGCGCTCCGTAATCCTACTGTACGGCTTCGCTACCTTGCAGCACGAGAGGTGCTTATAGAATACGGACAAGCCAGCCTGTATCCAGATTTGCTGAAATTGCTTGGTTGCGCTCATTTAACTAAACAGCGCATCGAGCATCATCTCGATAATCTTGCTCGAACGTTCGACGCTACTGTCGAAGTTGCCAATACACCGTTCTTTTTCAGCACCGACATCACAAACATAGCACGGCCAATTGCAATTGATGGAAGTCGAGAACTTATACGTTCCGGTTACCACCGCGAAGCGGTCTTCTGGATTGTTGCTACATATGCACGTTGCCACACGGTCCTGGCTGCAGACACTTCACAAGACCTGCAACGCGCACTTGCTCCAGCCTTTGAAGAAATCGTCTCTGATTTGGGCATCACTTCTAGTACCGACCTCATCCGCAGATCCAAAGACGTCATTGATTTCCTGCCTAGACTTTGTGAGACCACCGAGGCAATCCTATGGGCCAACCCTGACATTGAGGCATAGTAATAAGTTATTGCATTTTAGGGCGCTTATCCAGAACAAGGATAGCGTATTATTCACAGCCCTTTAAGTACCGTTTGGATAGGTAATCAATGTTCATTTTGTTTACTAGATTTGAAAATACTCTGGCTTGGAAGCGTGACTTGTTAATTTTGAGTTGAATAATCTTAAATAAAAGCTCTAAACCCTTTGCATCCAAGGGTTCGGAGCTTTTCTTTAAGACCTGTGAAGTAATTCCTTATGTCATTTTCTAATGAAACATTTATTGGACTTCTATTTTACCTCTCTTACGATTCTTGTTTTGTTCCGAGGGAGCATCGTGCTTTTCTAATTATTCCGCAAAGCTTTCAGCCAATTGCTTTTCTTTCCACATGACTGTAATACCAAGGCCAATAAGCAAAATGACAGCTGCGAAAAGATAGGGATAGTGGATGTTTACGTCAAATAATATGCCGCCCATGGCTGGCCCAACTATATTTCCTAAGCTTGTATAAGCTGAGTTCATCCCTGCAACAAATCCTTGCTCTTTCCCGCCAGCTTTTGATAAAAATGTTGTCAATGCCGGACGAAGCAAGTCAAATGCGAGGAAGATGAGGCAAGTTACCAATAGTACACCCAAAAAGTTAGATACAACGGTGGACGCCACCGACAATATTGCACCTATAATTAAACATAATTGGATCATTTTCTTTTCACCGAGTATATCTACCATTTTTCCAAACATAAATACTTGCACAACAACTCCAAAGATTGAGCTTATTGTGATAATAGCGGCAAGGTCCTTAGGCGTAAAGCCGAACTTATGATCAGAAAATAGGCTAAAAACAGTTTCATATGCTGATAAACCGAAAGCAAGTACAAATACAATGATAAATGCAATAAAGTAATGTGGATTAAGTGATCTTTTAAAATCGCTTATAAAGTTTGTTTGCTTTGTTTTAGCAGAAATTTCTGCAAGCTGTTCCTTTGTTAGCGGCTCTTTTAAAATAAATATCGATGAAAAGCATGCTAAAAAAGCAATGGCTGCTGCAAAGAAGAAGGGCAAGCGTACACCATATTCTGCAATAAATCCACCGATACCAGGGCCTATAATAAATCCAGTGCTAATGGCGGCAGAAATATAGCCCATCGCTTTTGCCCGTTCCTGAACGGATGTAATATCTGCAATATATGCTGTAACACCTGGCATAATAAAGGCGGCACTAATTCCCCCTAGAATCCTTGATATATAAAGAACCGATACGTTCGTGCCTACACCAAAGATAAGTTCTGAAACACCAAAAAGGAATAAGCCGAATATGATTATTTTCTTTCTGCCGTAACGGTCAACCCAACGACCTGCGAATGGTGACATAAGCAGTTGAGCTACCGCAAATACGGCAACAAGATAACCCATCGTACTTCCTGATAAATGCATGATATTCATAAAAGATGGCATAACGGGTATGATAAGTCCAATTCCCAGAAATGCAATGAATATATTGCTTAGAAGAATAATTAATACTGCTTTTTGTTTTTTTATTGGTTTCTTCATGTATTAACACCTTTTTCTGTATGTATCATTGAAGTGAAATACCTCTCCAAAATACTGTCCAAGAAGCGGCTAATTTATCTTTCAGCCGTTTTTCATCATTGCCGTATACAAGTTCCAGCATTAGGGAATCGACTACTCCTAAGAAAGCAAAGGTGGGTGTTATTGCTGCATCTCCGATGATTAATTTAGCATTGATCCAATCCTGAAATTTTTTTTCCAGTATCGTCTGCACCTTTTCCTCGATATCTATAACTTCCTGTTCGATTGCTTTTTCAAGATGGGCTGGCGGAAAAAAAGACATACGCAGCCAAAACTTTAATTGTTCATTTTTTTGGAAAAGATCGATGACCAATTGTAGAAATCCGTACAAATCTTTTTCAGGATTTTTTGAATCAACTTTACTAAAATAGTGAAGTTTCGAAGATAGCTCTGTCTCTTTCGCATCACGTAAAACTTTCAGAAAAAGATCATCTTTTCCTTTGAAATGGGCGTAAATGGATTGCTTTTTCATGCCGACTTCTTCAGCTATCAGAGAAAGGGATGCTCCTTCATAACCATGAATTGTGAAATATTTTAGAGCTGCCTGCTTAATTTCATTGCTTTTCAATAATATCACCTCAAATTTAACGAACGTTCGTTAGTTATATTAGCAATTTAAATAAGTAAAAGCAAGCGGATCAGTAATAGAATGTATTTATGCAGCACGGTAATGCAGAGTAATTTTCCACAATCGGGGTTTAAGATTCTTAAGCATATACTAACCAAGCGTCTATTTAGAGGAAATGAGAAGGATAATGAGCGATTAAAAATTCTTTAAGATCATGTTCTGGTCTTTTTAATATTGTTTTTATAAAATCATCTGTTATGATTTTTCGTCTAGAACTGCTAGAAAATCCGAGTTCTAATAATCTGTTAAGATCTTCATCCTTAAAATAATACTGTAGTTTAATTCAATAAATCGAATAAACCCCTCTTTAAACTTCAAGTTCAAAGAGGGGTTTGTCTACGGTCTGAGTCGTGCTGAGAAGCACGTCATTTTTTTATCTCTTAAAAAAACAAGAGCGAAGTTGATCATTTTTAATAGGATCATTTAAGAAAATTTTAAGATTTACGTGGTAAAGTGGTACAGATAAACCGCCAGGATGGTTAAAACAGATAAAGGAAGAAAACCTATATCTAGAATAACTTGCGGTAATGAGGAGATTAAAAGCATGTCGATTAAAATAAGATTTCTTCTGTCTTATATAGGCGTTATCGTTGTCTCAATCATCTTATGTCTTGCAGCCGGTTTTTTGATGCTTTTTACAGTCACAGGAGACGCAAATTCGGTTGAGCACTTATTTAAGAAAACCTATATTCAAAAGCCTCTGACAACAGAGGAGGAAAGCACCTTTTTAGATCTTAAATTACTTGCAAAAAAAGATCCCAATACACTTTTAAATACAAATGAACTTCAAAACATTAAACAAGTCGGGATTGATATTGCCGTAAGGAAAGGCGGAGAAATCGTCTATTCAACTGACGAGCAGAATCGAGAAAAACTACAGCGTTTTCTGCCTGAATTTGAAGAAATCAATATAAACACCCGCGATACAATACGGATTGATGATAGGTTCTACACGTATGTGAAGTTTGATTTTTATTTTGAAGATGGTGAGCAGGGCAGCATCTTCGTCTTACGAAAAGCAAGTTCAGTAGCGGAACTGACACGTGAGCTATTTCCGTTATTATTAATTTTATTGGTAATTTTGTTTGTATTGATCATTGGTCTTCTGAACTATCTGGTTTCCAGAAGCATTATTAAGCCGGTCTCCTTTTTAAAACAAGCAGCGGACCGCATCAAATCAGGAGATCTCGACTTCAAAGTCACACCAGCTTCTAATGACGAAGTGGGTCAGCTTCACCTTGCTTTTGAAGAGATGAGGATTCGGCTGAAGGAATCTACAGAACTTCAGATAAAATACGAAGAAAACCGAAAAGAGCTGCTGTCTAACATCTCGCACGATTTAAAGACGCCTATCACATCCATCATCGGTTATGTAGAAGGGATACGGGACGGTGTTGCCAATACGCCAGAGAAAACAGCAAAGTATTTATCAACTATATCTTTAAAAGCGCGGGATTTGGACTCTCTAATCGATGAGCTCTTCCTGTTCTCAAAGCTAGACCTCAAAAGGGAGCCGTTCTTTTTTGAAAAAGTGGATCTTGTTCCGTTTATTAAAGATATATCGGAAGAAGTTCAATTCGATTTGCAGCCGCATGGCATCCAACTGGACGCTTCAATAATAGCTCCATCACTTATTGTGACGGCCGACCGTGAAAAAATAAAACGGGTTATGATGAACATAATTCAGAACAGTGTAAAGTTTTTAGATAAAGATGAGAAGAAAATTGCTATTAGTCTACAAGAAAACAATGAAGATGTTATGGTTATCATCACAGATAACGGACAAGGCATTGACCCCGAAGCACTTCCGTTTGTGTTTGACCGCTTTTACCGGTCTGAACTTTCACGGAACACGGCAACAGGTGGAAGCGGACTTGGACTTTCCATCGCGAAACAAATCATACATGCACACGGGGGAATAATTGAAGCAGACAGCAATCTTGGAGAAGGTACATCTGTATACTTTACGTTAAAAAAGGGGGATCACCGTGAAACGGATTTTGCTGATTGAAGATGAAGTGAGCATTGCTGAGCTGCAAAGAGATTATTTAGAGATTGAAGGCTTCCAGGTAGATATGAAGCATGATGGAAAGTCAGGTATAACAGCAGCCTTGCAAGGTGATTTTGACCTCATTATCCTCGACATCATGCTGCCTGGGATGAGCGGATTTGAAATTTGTAAACAGATTCGAGCTGAGAAAGATATCCCAATTCTGCTCGTGTCCGCTAAAAAAGAAGAAATCGATAAGATTAGAGGACTCGGTCTTGGAGCTGATGACTATATTACTAAACCTTTTTCACCAAGTGAATTAGTTGCGAGAGTAAAGGCACATCTATCACGTTATGAACGGCTTGCAGGTCAACAGCCAAGAAACCAAGTGCTTTTTGTACAAGGGATATCAATTGACCAATCCTCACGTAAAGTACAGGTAAACGGAAAAGACGTACCGTTTACGACAAAAGAATTTGACCTGCTCGTGTTTTTCGTGATGCACCCGAATCAAGTGCTATCGAAGGATCAGTTGTATGAGCGGATCTGGAGAATGGATTCTGCGGCTGATGTATCAACGGTTACGGTTCACGTCCGAAAACTTCGGGAGAAGATTGAACAAAATCCGGCAAAACCTGAACACTTAGAAACCGTTTGGGGTGCAGGCTATCGCTTTAACGTATAATTTATTATCCCGGAATATGACCCGGGATATTTTTTTAAGCTTTTCTTAAGAATTTGTTTAGATGGAATTTATGAATTCCCTCTATCCTTATCTGTGTAAGACAAAACAAGTAAGGAGAGATGTAAAAGAGGGGTGAATAGATGAAATGGTCAGCAGCAGGACTCAGCATTATGTTACTTCTGCAAGGGTGTACCGACAAAAGCGAAAGCACCAATACGCCAGGAAAGGAGACATCAATCATGACAAATGAACTTCATCGAGCAACAGAACAGCAAGATACCGAACAAGTGAAAAAACTAATTAAGGACGGCGTTGATATAAACGCACAAGACTCTCAAGGGCGAACGCCTCTAATGATTGCTGCGTACAACGAAGACTATGACACTGCAAAGGTTTTAATTCAAGCAGGCGCAGATGTAAACATTCAAGATAACATGAAAAACAACCCGTATCTGTATGCAAGTGCGGAAGGCTACAGCGATATCCTGCGCATAATCATTGGTGCAGAAGCTGACACGAAAATCACAAACCGATACGGCGGAACAGGATTAATTCCTGCATCTGAACATGGTTATGTGGAAGTTGTGGACATGCTTTTAACGAAAACAGATGTCAATGTGGACCATGTGAACAATCTTGGCTGGACGGCGCTGTTAGAAGCGATTATCTTAAATAACGGAAATGAAAAGCAGCAGAAAACGGTAGAGCTATTGATTCAGCATGGGGCAAATGTCAACTTGGCGGATGGTGAAGGGGTAACACCGCTAGAACATGCGAAACAAAAAGGATTTAAAGAAATCGAGACCTTACTAATTGAGGCAGGAGCCAAATAATCCATAACAAAGGGAGAGAAGAATTAATGAAACCACGTAAAAAAATCCTTACAGCAGCACTTGCTTTTTCAGTTATAGCAGCAGGTGTTGTAACATATAACCAATCAGACTATGTGAATGCGGAAAAGTCAGCACAACAGCAGCAACAGAAAGAAGCACGCATTACAAACATTGATGTACTTAACACGATGACACTGCAAGTGACGTTTAACAAGCCGCTTGCAGCTGAAGATGTGAACCCAAGCAACTTAGAAAACATCAAGAAGCATTTCTCATTTAACCATGACTTGAGCATCGTGAACGTACCACAATTGAAGATCGGTGCAAAAAGCACGTACATTGTTCCCGTGACGATGCAAAAAGAAGGAATCCCTTATACGTTGAGCTACAAAGGGGAACGTACGAAGAAGTTTAAAGGAAGCGATAAAAAAATCAATATCCGTGATACTCGTCAAGTAACAGATGACACGTTTGAGATCGAGTCATTCCGAGAAGATGGTGTCACAGACTATGCGAACATCATTGAAGCTTACAGATCAAACCGAGGAGAGCAATCTTTTGAGTTAGACCGTCAGAACCGTGACGAAAACGGCATACAGTATGAAATTATTTCATCTCTTCGTGACCGTGTCATAACCGTAAAAGGTGACAACGGCGACACATTTACAGCAAACTATGTACCGTTCACACAAGCAGCTGACATGAGACAAGCTCCGAAATTCCGCCTGCCGGCTGGAGAAACGTTCAATCCCGGTGTAACTTACACGGTAACTTCTGAATGGGCTGATGTGAAGAACGCTACATTTAAAGCAGCTGACTTTGAGCCGCTAAACATTCAATCGGCTAATGCCATTGATAATAAATCTTTAGAAATTACCCTAAATGCTGATCCCGGCATGGAGCTGTTTGCTGGAAGAAGTTTGCAGTTAAAAGCAGAGGATGGCAGTACAGTTGATGCTCAATATCGTTTTTCTTCACGAAAAGGAGCAGTTGGAATCTTTGATGTGAAAGGTACATTAACGTCAGGCGAAACGTATACGATTGTTCCTCTCATTGATTGGGCGGAAGCATACAACGTCACATTTACAGCGAAATAGTTTACAATAAGCACACTTTCCTAGGTTAGGAGGTGTGCTTTCGTTTGTTACGAACAAATTTCCTTAGGTGTCAGGAACCCCGCTTTATGTAGGCGCTGCGATCATTGTGAAAAAGTGGGTGATGGCGCTATTACGGATTGAACAAGCTATTATTTTTCACCCCAATTGAGAAGGAAATCCAGAAAAGCATTTTCAACTAAAGGGCAGTTTAATTGAAGAGTGGTGTCAATTGTTCTGATCAACAATCGGGCCATTTTCTTGAATAAGAGAAGGGATTATTCGCAAGTAAATCGAAGTTAATTTAGAAGCTATTATTTAGTTTAGCATCGAAACGTATTACTCAACATTAAGGAGGAAATCGATTATGAGCGACACACAGACATTACGAGGACTTACCACAGTCAGTTTTTGGACGGATGATCTAGCAGAGGCAAGGAAGTGGTACTCAGAGCTATTGGGCATCGAACCATACTTCGAACGTCCAGGATATGCTGAGTTTCGCCTCGGCGACTACCAGCACGAGCTGGGCCTGATCGATAGACGCTACGCGCCCGATGGTTCAGCGAATGGCCCGGCCGGTGCTGTAGTGTACTGGCACGTCGACGATGTAACAGCAACTTTCAAGAAGTTGCTCTCTATGGGAGCGAATGAGTACGAGGCACCCACAGAGCGCGGCGAGGGGTTCATAACTGCTTCCGTGGTCGATCCTTTTGGGAACATCCTGGGCATTATGTACAATCAGCACTATTTGGAGGTTCTAGGTTCGCCCAGAAAAGCGTGACCCTCGCCGTCGGCAATCACAGTTCACCTGACTTGGCAAATTGCACTGTCGGGCTTAGCAATTATCTGTGCAGTGGCAGCTGTCATGATTTATGTTATGCTTACCCAAACTGTTCGGTATTCATTTACTATTCTGAAGACAAAAAGCACAAGAAAAGTGAAAAGGGCTTCACGAGGTAACATTTTATTAATTCATAAAAAAAATAAAAAACCTCTAAATTATTTAGAAGCTTCTTTTAAGTCAGATTGTAAAGCTTTATCGATAGCTGAAACTGCAGGTTCAATATAATCATAAGTTTCGATCGTGTGATTATTCAAATAAGTTAGCTGAAAACACTTGTTATTATAGTCATAAGTTTCGATCGTGTGATTATTAAAATAGGTTAGTTGAAAACGCTTGTTATGGTAGCGTACTAACAATATGGGAACCTGATGCTTGTTTTTGAAAGGTAGTGTTATTTCAAAATTATTGTACTGTTGTAAGGTTTTTAACATAGATTCTATGTGATCTAAGGACATATCGTCTTAGTCTCCCTTCTATTTAATAGGGGGGTTGACTAAGAGAAGTCTCAAAGGTCCCAAACAAATAAAATATATATATCTATCAATCATAACATAGTTTGGTAAATATTAGCGAATATTGGTGTGAACAGCAAGAAGATTATATGCAGCAAAATAGAAAGGATTTGTTCAGCTAACGGGGGCGATTGCTTAATAAAGTGTTGCCTATCCTTCTAAAGTAAAGGGGCAGTTAATTTAATAAAAAAAACGCCCATAGGCGTAATTAATAAATTTTATGAGGGGAAAATTTAAATTTTTCTTTTGTAACCGTTCCTAACCGATTCAGAAATAGGAGTGAAATTAATGAAAGAACAGCAATCATAGCAACAACACCAAGCCAATCAAAGCAATCATAAAAAACACCGGTTGCTGTTCCCATTACACTTCCACCTGAATAGTAACTAAATAAATATAATGAGGCTGCCTGAGCCTTATTATTGGCAGCCAATTCACCAACCCAACTGCTGGCAATCGAATGACCGGCGAAAAAGCCGAAGGTAAAGATAGCTAATCCAAAAATTTTCAGCCAAATATTGAGGTTTAAAGTGATACAAACCCCAATTAACAAAATGATTATCGATAACTGTAAAATCTTCCTTTTACCATATTGATCTGCTAACATCCCCATCCACGTTGAACTAAATGTTCCAACAATATAGACAACGAAAATAAATCCAATCGAAGTTTGGCTGAGTGAATAAGGTGGTTTAATTAATTCAAACCCTATGTAGTTATATAAAGAAACAAAGCCAGCCTGTAATAAAAATCCAATGAAAAATAGATAAATGAGTCCAGGTGCTTTAAACTGGCTAAATAATGTGATTACTAAGTGTTTCATCCTAAATGTTCGGGGTTTAAAATGAGTTGATGGAGGGAGGACCAGCCAGAAAATAAAGGTTGCAAGTAAACTAACGATTCCAATTCCTATTAAAGCAATGTGCCAACCAAAATAATCAGTCAAAATCCCATTAATAATACGACCTGCCATTCCTCCGATAGAATTTCCGCTAATATATAAACCCATTGCCATACCTAAACTCTTTTTTTCAATTTCCTCTCCCAAATAAGCCATTGCGACTGCCGGAAGACCAGCTAACGTTATCCCTTGTAAAATTCTGCATAGAATTAGCAAACCGAAATTTGGAACAAATCCTGTGATGACAGAAAGTATTGATGAGGCGACCAAAGATATGAACATTACAGTCTTGTGTCCAAAAATCTCGGATAAGGAACCCGCTATTAAAAGGCTGATAGCCAAAGCAACTGTTGTTGAAGTTTGACTTATACTTGAACTCGCTGGTGATATATGAAATTCTTCTGCGAACTCGGGGAGTAAGGGCTGTGTTCCCCATAGTAAAGCGAAGGTACAGAATCCGCCTGCAAATAAAGCAATATTAACTTTTTTAAATTCAGATGTTCCACGTTTGATGTAAGTCATTGATTAACACCTTACTCCCTTTAATGCTTTATAAAAAAGCGATTAATGTATTGAATAAATCCCTCCACAACAGGTGATATGTAGCCATCTTTTACCCAAGCCATTCCAATTTCCCGTTTACAGACCGGATTATTGACTCGGATAAGTTTGACTTTCCTTTTATCCAGAAGCTGCAAATCAGGCAACAAAGATATGCCCAATTTCGCACCGACTAACCCTGATACAGTGCCAATATCTTCTGCTTCAAACACAACTTCTGGTGAAAAACCAGCTTTTTTACATAAATTTTTAATAATTGTTTGAAGTACATTAGTATCTTTAAAAGAGATAAATGGTTCATTTGTAACCATTTCCAAATCGATTTCACTATAAAAAGTTAGTGGATGATCGACGGAAACAGCTAAATATAATTCTTCAGTTAATAGTAACTGACAGAAAACGTCCTTATCATCGTGAAGCAATGAAGTAAGAGCTAGATCCACATTTCTCGATTTTAATTGCTCTATAATTTGTTGATTCGATGTTTGTGTTAATTGAAATTTGACGTTTGGGTAAGTTTTTTGGAAAGTGCTTATTATGTTGGGAACAACATTTATTCCAAGAGAAGGCAAAAAGGATAAGGATATCGTCCCATTATCTGGATGTATTTCATCCCATATTTCCTGTTTGCCGATTTCAATTTGTTTTATCGATTGCTCAACACGGTTTAAAAACATTCTTCCATAACGATTCAAATAGATATTTCTGCCTTTACGATCAAAAAGCTGTACGCCTAATTCGTCTTCCAGTTTTGAAATTGACCGGCTAAGTGCAGGCTGAGAAATGGATAATAGGTCTGCTGCTCGTGTGAAGTGCTGAACTTGTGCAACTGTTTGAAAATACTTGATTTGATGCCAATCCACTTGAATGACCTCACTTATGATTTTATTTCTCTTTAATAATACGCTCCTTTACTCATAACTTCTAATTGTTAATTTGCATTAAATTAATACCTAAAAGGTATTATTCGGCCCTAAATTCGTTATTACAGAAGGGCGGCAGGGGATAGATTGTAAAATTATGCACTTAAACTGCAGGGTGCATTAGATCAATAAGAAGGAGCTGTCCCCAAAAACGGATTTAAGATAAAAATGTTCGTTCAAGAGCAAATCTAGATATAAAACTGTGATTCTTAGCCATACTAATAAAGACTAAAAATTTCGTTAGGAGGCAATATTATGGGAAGATCAAACAATCATAAACCATCTAGCAGTAAAAATTCATTACCTCAAACTCCCAAAAACTTAAAAATAGAACCGGATCGTGTGGATGATGAGTTTTCTCGTGAGCTAGGTGAAAGTGGGAAAATAAGAGCTACAAGACCTAAATAAAACTGTAAAAAAGTTCATATTTATTTTTTTTCATTTTTGTAAAACAGATACAAAAGAGGCCACCCATACTTATGGGTGGCCTCTTTTTATACCAAAAAATCTTGCTGTTTTTTAATAATTTCTTATAGAACTATAGGGTGCTTTAGTTTAAGAAAAATTGAGTGATTTTTGACTGAGGCTATATTTTAGTTTTCCATACATGATAAATTTAATGTTGGATATTTATGTTAATGTCATTATAAAGAGTGTTAAATATTTTACTTAAAGAAACGTTTAGCAAATTTGATGGTGCAAGACAATTTCCGGCTCCACGAAACTGAT
Organism: Metabacillus hrfriensis; assembly: GCF_030127205.1. NCBI lineage: Bacteria > Bacillati > Bacillota > Bacilli > Caryophanales > Bacillaceae > Metabacillus > Metabacillus hrfriensis. Next base: position 3,101,369 of record NZ_CP126116.1, on the reverse strand, counting down.
GAATAATGTAAATCACATTTTAATTTTTAATTAAATTTATGATAATTTACAATATAGTGCATGGTCGCTTAATAAATAGGGGCATGACTGATGAACCTCCTGTAATGGGAGTAGAGGAACAGCCCAAGTCTAACGGGAAAGAACGATTGGTGCATTGCCCCAATCAGATAGGAACGTGGGAACATCCCTTCTGTTAGGAGGATGCTGCAGTGTAAGTAACGGTGAACTTATGATCAAGTAGATTCGGTTAAAGGGAGCGCGGAATGGGGGAAAACTCGCACGTTCCGTGTGGAGCAGGGGAAATTCCGGAGATAGCTTCAAACGCTTACCTATTGCGATTGTGGAAGAAGCTAACTTATATTAAACGACTTTATTGTTGTATATCTAAATACGGTGAAGATAGCCGCGGTATTCCTTTCTTTTGTCCACCCTGTATAATTAAGAATATAACCGTACCTTTTATTCCAAACATTTTTTGTGAGCGCATACATTTTTTTTGAAAAGGAGTTCAGGCTTGGCAGGATTGACCCCCATAGAAAGATGTTTACCCGGTTCAATAACATCTCAATGTAGTTAAAAAACTTATTTATAGAATTTTTATCCATTTATATATTTGCTTTTACCTGGTTTTTCATTGCACACTTTCTTCTCAACCCTGTATATAATAAAAACCAATACACATAATTCTGTTAACATTCCTATTGATTGTGCAATAGCACCAATTTTCCCGTTCCAATATGGAACAATACTAGAAGTTATGACTAAAACAAGAAATGTTAAGAGTAAATTGGCTGACTGAGAAAGAACCATCACCTTTGTTTTGTTCCGTACCATTAATAATCCATTACAAAAGTCTATAAAAGGAAAAACAAGTGTCATTAATAAAAAAACGTTTAAACTATCCAAACTTGCCATTACTAGGAGTTCGTTTGCACCTAATACATGCTCAATAAAAAAGGCACCAATTGGAGTAAAGCAAAACAGAGACAAAATACCTGTAGGAATAAACCCTATTATTAATGTGAATCTTTGAACTTTTTGAGGATGATCTTTATAAAATGTTAGGACGATTTGATGAGTATAAGTGAAGAAGCTCAAGAATAATTGTGTAATACTTAAGGCAATTGCATAAGACGCAATCGCAAGTTCAATTTCATTAGTTTTTCCTAAAAAAACATTAATAACTGGACCAACCATAACAATTATTAATGATGATAGAATTAACGGATTATAAAACCGAAAAATTTGAGATTTTTTTGTAATGGTATGTTTCTTATCATCATCAACCATCTTCTTCACTAGAATTCTACCTTCTGTAAAACTAATTATACTTTCAATCATCATACCTGCCAAAAAGATATAAGCTCCTGTTTTGGCATTAATATGACCGGTATTAATAAAAACTAAAGATAATAAATACATCACGATGAGCCGTATGACCATTCCAATTGTCAACCACTTCGTTTGTCTATTTATAATAATAACTCCCTGAAATAAACAGCGAATTGCTGAAAAAAAGGTTACGATAATCAGAATTTGATAAACATCAACTATTTGTGCAATCATGTTCTCATTAGCACCAAAAAGTGTAGTAAAAACCCAATTGCCGATAGGTGTATACGCAATTGTTCCAGAAACCACCATTAAAGCCGTTAAAACATAAGCACCAACAATCGTCATCACCTTAAACGACACCTTGTCACGCACCAAAGCAGAACAGGCATTACGCAATAAAACACCAAGACGTTCTGTTATGCCAAATAAGCTCATTGCTATGGCATAACTAGCAATAATGACCTCGGGATTCTCTCCTCTTGTTAAAGTTCCATTAATTATCATATGGGAAAACGTAACTAAGCTCGCTGATAATCCTAAGGGGATAAAAAACAAAAGGATCTTTTTAGTCGGCAGGACTTTTTCGATTGAAACAATAATAATTCCCTTCTCCCTTGTTTATTTATAAAAGATTACTAATTAACTCTGATAATGTTAATGGTTTTATAGATGCGTATTATAACAATGATTTTACCAAAAATTGAAAACTCATTCTAGGATATTATTTCTTTCTAATTTTCAAATATAAAGTTTTCTTATGTACATCAGCATGTGTCACAATGTTTTTCACAATTAATCAATCGTGTTTCTGCTAGAGATCCATACTTCTGGAGGATTTGGAAAAATGTATTTTGAAGGTGCAAACTGGTTCAATAAACTGACTGTTAAACATAAATAGAATAACAAAACAACTCCCATTTATATCTTGATTAACTAGCAGTCAAATTACCTTATTTGCTAATACAAATCATATAAAAGAGCAGCGGTAGCTGCTCTTTTTAATATGGAAAATTTTCTGCAGCTGTTATGAAATGATAGCTTGTGTTCTGTTAAATGGCCAGATTGTTGAGGAACGTTTTCTATATATAAACGTAAATTTTTGTTCAAAAACAGAACAGAAATTGTGATGATTTTCACTTAAACTAACGGGCTGGATTGTGGAAGAGTCATTTTCTATCCTCTTTAGTTAAATGGTCAGATTGTTCAGTAAAGGAATCTTAAATAATATATATTTTTTGAACGATTTTAGAATTAGTTATGGTAATCTAATAGTAAATTTGTTAAAAAAGGGGAAATTATCCAGTGAAAAAATTATATTTAATTTTAGGGTTAATTGGTACTGTTTTTCCGTATTATTTTTTTATTCAGTTCCTCAGGGATTATGGACTTGATTTAGGTTTATTAATGGAATTATTATTTTCTAACACGATATCGGCCTTTTTTGCAGTTGATTTTTTAATCTCATGTGTTGTTTTCTTGGTATTTATGTTCAATGAATCACGAAAATATAACATTAAAGAAAAATGGATTTGTCTTATATCACTGTTTACAGTTGGATTATCTTTAGCTCTTCCTTTATTTTTGTTTTTTAGACATTCTTATATTAATAGTAAAAATCAAAGTATAAATTAGAAAATAAGCATGTTTAAGTTAAGATAAGTAAAATGTTTATTAAAGTATCGGCGCAAGAATTGAGCAACAATGGACTATTTCAGTAGTCCATTGTTGACGGAATTAGCGTTTACTATTTTATAAGAATATGAAACATAATCTAATTAAATGAGGGATAGATTTGATTAAAAAAATTGATATTACTAATCCGAAATTTGCTGAAGAAGTTTTAAACGTTCAACTCCCATCTTATAAGGTAGAGGCAGAAATAATTGACTTTTATGAAATACCGCCATTAAAAGATACTGTTGAAACGTTGCTGCAATGTAGTGAAACTTTCTTTGGTTATTACATAAGCGAAGAGTTATGCGGGGCTATTTCTATAAAGGTTGAAAAAGATGTAATGGATATACATCGGTTAATAGTGCATCCAAACTATTTTAAAAAAGGCATTGCCAAGATGTTATTGGATTTCATTGAAAGCCATATAGAAGGCATTGAAACAATAATAGTGTCAACGGGTTCCAAAAATACACCAGCAGTAAATTTCTATGAAAAAAACGGATTCTCAAAAATAGGTGAAACAAGAGTAAATGAACGTTTATCTCTAACTTCCTTTAAAAAGAAAATTTAAGCTAAACTAGCTAATAGAAGTTAGTATGATATTCAACAATCGGGCGCTATTGCCGAACTATGAGCATCCGCTTTTTTACAAGGCGGATTAGAATAGTTCTATAAATGATTGGCAGTAAATATTTTAGAAACTGTAAACCTGGAATAAAAGAATATAAAAGAGGTGTTTAATTTGAATGATTATCACACAATTGAAATCTACAAAAACCACCTGCAGCACTTTTCGAAGGATCAGTTAAGACATATTTCTGCTGAAGGGACCTGGTCTATCGGGCAAATGTATCTCCACTTGATTGAGGTTGCATTTGAGTATCTTGAGAATGTTGAAGCTTGTTCAGCAGCATCTGAAGAACAAAAACTTGGAAAGACGGAAGCAGGAGAGATTTTGTACAAACGCGGAGGATTTCCTCCAATTAAAATCAAGCTGCCGGCAGATCCAGAAAACACACCAAGCAATACCAAAAGGAAAGAGGAACTTATGCAGGGGCTCATTCAAGTAGAGAAGAGAATGAGAGTGTGGGAAGAGAAGGTAAATGTCATTAATCCTAACTTCAAAGTAAAACATGGGGGCTTCGGCTGGCTCAATGCAAAGGAATGGTTCGATCTTGTCGACATGCATTTTCGTCATCATTTACGTCAGAAGCGGGAATTAGAAGAAAAGATATGCCTTTAGAAAGAAAAGCAATAACCCTTCCATTTATTCAATCAGAATAGCATGGAAGGGTTTTAAAGTTTTGATTAATAGCAATGTCTAACAGATTTCAGCGAAATCCATTAGTAACATGATGGCTTTCCTGAAAAACTATAGACATTAAAATCTGTCATAGGTGCATCTGTTAATCCCGCATTACGGCCAATCGTTGTAATCTGACCTCGGTGATAAGTACTGTGATTCATGACTTGGAGGATAAATTCAAATCTGGGTCGAGTTTCATTAAACCATGGAGTTTCAACTTGACAAGGTCCTGTTATGGAATTTTCGGTAAGTGAATGAACATATTGAGATAACTCTTTTGAACTTTTCTCCACCATACTAAACACTTCCTCCATTGACTGAGTGGATTTCTCTCCAAACTGACCCAAATCTGGCGGTGATTCCTGCTTAATCACTTGCAGCCAAAAATTTTGAACATCCGCAATATGCTTGAGCGTCAGCTTGATAGTTGGAAAACTCGAAGGGACTTCCTGTACCATTTTTTCAGACGGTTTTGTTTTGAGCCACCCGGTCATTTTCGTATTTGCCCATAGGTTATAGTTCGCAAGATCTTTTGTTAGCGTCGTTAGATTCATTTCACTGCCGGAAAGTTCTTTTTCTATCATAATAGCTCTCCTTTTTTCACATTTGTAGAAAAGTTCAACAAAAATAATCACTTTCCTTTATTTAAAGGGCAAATAGATTTTATAATTGCCTAGCAGCTCTTATAGGAATATTTTTGTATATTTATTAGGAGTATATTATAGTAATGTAAAGTAACTTAATTAACAAAGAATTACTAATTCTATGCAGTGCACATGACAAAACTGAAGTCATAAAAAAGGCGTGATGAATAAAATGACGTTTACTCTTAAAACGGGAAGCTTTGAAGGGATGAGATCCCTAAATCAATCTTCCGTGCTCAATCTTATACGCTTGAGAGAACCAATATCGAGAGCAGAGATAGCGAAGATTACAAAATTAACGCGTCCTACAGTAGGGGATATTGTGAGTAACCTTGTTGAACAGAATCTGGTCATAGAAAAAGAATCAAATAGTTCAAAGCAAGGCGGCAGAAGGCCAATCATGCTCAGTATTAATTATAAAGCTCGTTACATAATCGGTGTCTATGCGGCAGCGGAGATCATTCGTGTTAGTCTGACAACAATGGATGGGCACATTGTCTATAATCTTTCTAAAGAGCTTGAAACTCTTCCTTCTAAAGAAGATTTTATTACCCTTATAAAGGAAAGCATCTACTCAGTGCTAGAGAATAGCAAAGCAGATAAATCCCTGATAATTGGTATAGGTTTTGCCATGCATGGTTTAGTTAATCCGGACAAAGGACTTGCCATCTTTTCTCCGCACCTGCATCTTGAAAATATGCCGATCAAAGAGATTCTTGAACAGGAATTCCACCTCCCTGTAACCTTAGAAAATGATGTTCGTGCCTTGGCAATGGCAGAAAGCTGGTTTGGACAAGGAAAGGGAGTTTCAGATTTTATTTGTATTAGTGTTGGCAGAGGTATTGGTTCTGGCATTGTAATGAACAGCGAAATCTACAAAAGCTCTTTTCATACTGCCGGTGAAATAGGCCACACTGTTCTTGACGTAAATGGCCCTATGTGTGAGTGCGGAAACAATGGCTGTCTTGAGGCTTATGCATCGGAAGCGGCCATTCTTAAAAAAGTTCATAAAGGATTGGATTCTGCTGAAGATTCTATTTTAAAAGAGTGGGTAAAGGCGGATAGGAGTAACCTTTCGATTGAATTGATATTCAAAGCTGCAGAAAAAGGAGATCCCCTGGCCAGTCTTATTGTTGAACAAAGTGCTAAATCTTTAGGATTGGCAACAGCTAACTTAATTAATATTCTGAAGCCGTCCAAAATTATTCTTGAAGGCCGTATTTTTGAGCAAGGCGATCTAGTTATTTCTTGTGTTAAGGAAATGGCAGGCAAATATACAATAAGAAGTTTGGAAGAAGAAGTGGACATTGTCTGTTCTGCACTCGGAAAAAAAGGAATGATCCTTGGCGCTGTTTCTGTAGTAGTCAAGAAAATGTTTGAAGCTGGGGGACTGAATACTTAATGTTCAGTCACCATCTTTGACATATACCCATAGTCAGAATCATGAGCAAGCAATGTGTTATTTTAAATAGTGTCAAAGACAGCAGAAACTGAATACTTTTGACTCATTAAATGTGTTCTAGGAAAAAAGTATCATTATCAGAAAATTTAAATAATAGATATTTACATTTATTTTTTTGCATATTATAGTTAAGTAAATTAATTAACTATGATAGCAAAGGAGAAAAATAAATGGTGTACCGTAAAGAATATCCCCGTCCACAGCTTGTCAGAAAGGAATGGCTGAATTTAAATGGCGCTTGGCAATTTGAATTTGACGATGAGAATGCTGGCTTAAAAGAAAAATGGTTTAAGAAAGAAAAAAAGTTTGGCAGAAAAATTGAGGTTCCTTTTGCTTTTCAGGCAGAGCTTAGTGGTATTAATGAGAGCACTTTCCACGATTGGGTTTGGTATAGAAGAGAAGTGGAAATTCCAAAAGATATGTTAGGAAAGCAAATTTTTCTGCATTTTGGAGCGGTTGACTACCGTGCTGCCGTTTATGTGAATGAACAGTTAGCAGGAACTCATGAAGGCGGACACGTTTCCTTTTCTTTTAATATTACAGACTATTTAACTGGAGAAAAGGAATCCATCGTTATAAGAGTAGAAGACCCTTCAACAGATGAAACAATTCCCAGGGGCAAACAATTTTGGCTGGAAGAATCAGCTGGTATCTGGTATACACGGACAACAGGAATTTGGCAAACCGTTTGGCTAGAGGCAGTTCACACCACTCATCTCTCAAAACTTCGGTTTACCCCCAATATAGATTCCGGGGATATTCAAATTGAATTCGAGGTGGCTGGGGAGTATAAAGGGAAAAAGGCATTAATAGAAATATCATTTAAAGGCTCAAAGATTGCAGAAGAAAGAATAGAAATTTTTGATTCATTTACAAAGAGATCAATCAATCTGTATAATCGTCAGATATTTAAGGCCGGCTATCATCACGAAGGATGGAACTGGTCTCCGGAAACACCAAATTTGTTTGATGTTGTCATTAAAATTATAGATGCTGAGATCGTAATAGACGAAATTACTTCTTACTTCGGAATGAGAAAAATACATACCGAAAATGGAATGGTCTATCTAAATAATAAACCCTATTATCAGAAACTAGTGCTGGACCAAGGGTACTGGCCTCAAGGGCTGCTGACAGCACCAGATGATCTGGATTTTAAAAAGGATATTGAACTTTCAAAAGAAATGGGATTTAACGGATGCAGAAAACATCAGAAGGTTGAGGATCCGCGGTTTCTGTATTGGGCAGATCATCTGGGGTTCCTCGTATGGGGTGAGTGTGCTGCATCTCCTATTTACAGCGAGGATGCAGTAGCGCGGTTAACTAGGGAATGGATTGAAATTATCGAGCGTGATTATAATCATCCTTCGATTGTAACGTGGGTTCCAATAAATGAAAGCTGGGGAGTCCCAAACATCTGCAATAATGAACAGCAGAAACATCATTCATTAGCCATGTATCATCTCATTCATTCGCTTGATCCTACTAGGATTGTCATTTCAAATGATGGGTGGGAAATGACCACGACAGATATATGCGCCGTCCATAATTACAACCATGGACACAAGGAAGAGCTAGAAAAATATGAGCATTTCAAGCACTCACTTTCTACAAAGGAAAAGCTGCTGATGTCCCGTCCAGCAGGAAAAAAGATATATACAGAGGGCTTTGATTACCAGGGTGAGCCAATTCTATTAACTGAATTTGGCGGTATCGGCTTTAAAATTGGGGATGCCGCTGGCTGGGGATATACTTCTGTATCAAGCGAAGAAGATTTTGTAAGCGATTACGAAAGGGTTATAAAAGGCGTTTATGCCTCAAGAACCCTTCATGGATTTTGTTATACACAATTAACAGATGTGGAACAGGAGATTAATGGAATTCTAACCTATGACCGCAAGCCGAAATGCGATCTGAAAGAAATCAAGAGGATTAACAATCTGTGGCATATTGACACAGTCGAATAACTTTCAAAGCTTACAGGGAAATGTAAGCGCTGTACTATGGGCGGAGGCTATTCATTTTGTTTTTAAGTGATAAATGGTAATCAAAAATTTCAGGGGGAATACTATGAAAATCACTATGAAATCAATGTTCAGTTTATTCGTTTTAGTAAGTCTCGTGTTTACGCTCGTTGGATGCAGCTCAAACAGCACATCAGGTGCCAACAGTAAAGAACTTGTATTTTGGAACCCTTTTACAGGGCCTGATGGGAAGAATATGCAGCAGATCATTAATAATTACAATAAAACAAATCCAGAATATAAGGTTAAAAACGTATCTTTAAAAGAACAGGATATGTATACCAAAATTCCTACAGTAGTTAACTCGGGAAAAAACATTCCTGATATGACAATCGTTCATGCAGAGAGAATTAAAGGGTTCACTGCAAATGAGATGCTAACCCCTTTTGATGAAGCATTAACAGATTTTCCGGAAATAAAGGAAGAGAATTATGTTAAGTCTGGCTGGGATATAGGAAACTTAGAAGGGAAAAGATACAGCTTGCCTTTAGATGTTCATAGTTTTGTTATGTATTACAATAAAAAGCTTGTTGAAAAATATGCTCCAGGGGTTTTAGAAGATAATATTGTCACATTTGATGAAATAAAAGCAGCAGGTGAAAAAGCTAAAAAAGATAACATTAAAGCAGTAGGGATCACATGGACGAGACCAATCTTCCTGTCTCTTTATCACCAATTTGGCGGGGATATAACAAGTGATGGCGAAAAACCAACGCTTAATACACCCGAAGCCGCAGAGGCTTTAAATCTATTGAAATCACTTGTTGATGAAAAGCTGACAAACAAGGATGGAGAAGACCCAGGGCAGCTGTTTAAATCAGGGAAGCAGATTTTTTATCCTGAAGGAATCTGGATGCAAAATGGCTTAAACGAAGTGAAATCTTTGGAATGGGGAATGACAAACTTTCCTCAAATTTCAACCGATAAAGTTGTTAACTGGAGCTCATCCCATCAGTTTGTCATGCTAAACAGCAAGGATCGAAATCAAGAGAAAACAAAAGGGGTTATGAAATTCCTCGATTATTTGAGACAAAATTCTCTTCCCTGGGCTGAGGCAGGACAAAATCCGGCTGCACTGGCTACCTTAGAAGACCCAAAATATTTGGAACTGCCTCAATCCTTCCTGGTAAAGGATGAAAAACAGCAGGAAACGCTTAAAATTTTTGACTATCAATATAATGGTTTTGTCGTTGACGAGATTGATAAAATGGCCGGAGATGCCATTTTTGGAAAAGTGAAAATCGAAGATGCTCTTAAGAAAGCGCAAAAATCGGTTGAGGATAAGATCAGTCAGAATAAAAACTAACATAGAGCGAATTTCATTCAACGCGTGATGAAGAGTAAAAGAGGCTGTCAATCATGAAAGGATCAACCACTTGTTTTTGCATGGTTTTACCCTTTCATGATTGTCTCTCTCTATTCGATCAAAAAAGAATAGGAGACATGCTATATGAATCGTCCAGCGATAAAGCAGCAAACCCGACTTGTACCTGCTTTACAGGAGATCAAGGTTCCTAAAAAGAAAATGAACCTTTCCCCGCTCATTTATATCGGACCCCACCTGATATTGTTTCTTGTATTCTTTTTCATTCCAACGTTATTTGGTATTTATATCTCTTTTACAAATTGGGATTTGATTAATCAGCCGGAATTTGTAGGTTTGGCTAACTATCAGGAAATTTTATTTAATAAAGAATCAACGTTTCATACACAGCTGTATACAGGGCTTGGTAATACCTTTCAATTTGTCCTGTTTACGGTTCCAGCATGTATCGCCGTTCCGCTTTTGCTTGCAGCAGGTTTGCATGCAAAGCCTAAGGGGATGGGGTTTTTTCAAGCTTTATTTTATGTGCCGACACTTTTTTCTGTATCAGCAGTCATGATTATATGGGCAATGCTTTTTCATGTAACTTTTGGACCCATCAACCATTATTTTAAGCTGGATACAAACTGGGTCTCTGTTCAGCCTTATGCCTGGGTAGCGCTTGTAATCGTAACTGTCTGGTGGTGTATTGGAGCGAATATGATAATCTACCAGGCAGCTCTAGGCGGAATTCCAAAGGAATATTTTGAAGCTGCGTCAATCGATGGTGCAGGCAGTGTGCAGCGCTTTTTCAAAATTACATTGCCGAGTATTAAAGGACAGCTTATGTATACAGTTGTCATTACGACGATTGCCCAATTCAATGTTTATGGCCAGCCGTTAATGCTGACAAAAGGAGGACCTGACAGTTCAACAACTGTGCTGCTTATGTATATTCAGCAGAATGCGTTCGGTTCCGGCCAATCTATTGCCGGCATCGCTTCAGCTATGGCTGTAGTCTTAGGAGTCTGTATTATGATTGTTTCAGCCATTCAATTCTTCTTTTTAAGACAGCGTGATTAGGAGGTGTTATCTATTAATAATCGGGCCGCAAAGCTGATATCGTTTTTCTTTTTGCTGGTTATGGCATTTATCTGGATTGTCCCATTAGTTTATACCTTTTTAACATCATTTAAAAATGAAGCGGATCTTCAGGCAAATGGCTTCACCATTTTGCCGATCAACTGGGTGATGACAAACTATCAGGATGTTCTTTTTAATAATACAAGTGCGCCCCTGGCTAAATGGTTTATGAACTCTCTTATTATATCAGCCTCTCAGACTATTTTAGTGGTAGTAGTGGTTTCATTGGCTGCATTTGGTTATTCCAGACTAAAATTTAGAGGAAGAAACGCCCTTTTTCTCTTTTTAATGGCTACCATGATGTTTCCTAGTGTCGTAAACTTAATTCCGCTTTATAAAATGATTGATTCTTTAGGGTGGGTAAATAGCTATCTTGCCGCAATTGTCCCTGGTGCAGCGGGTGTATTCAATATTTTCCTGGTTCGTCAGTTTTTAAATGGCATTCCCAGGGAATTTGATGAGTCGGCGAGAGTCGATGGAGCCTCTGATTTTCAAATATTTTTGAAAATCATTTTGCCCTTGCTTAGACCCGTTTTGACAGTAGTAGCATTATTTACGTTTACTGGAGCTTGGAATGACTTCTTATGGCCATCCATTGTCTTCAACGATGTTGAAAAAATGCCGATAACTCCAGGATTGCAGCTGATTCAGGGAATGTATCAATTGGATATAGCCCATGCGTTAACTGCCGCATTAATAGCGATTATCCCGACTTTTATCCTGTATTTATTTACGCAAAAATATTTTGTCGAGTCCCTGTCATTGTCTTCGGGTGTCAAAGGGTAGATTTCATGGAACTGGAACATTTTCATCCTATCCAAAAAGGAGATAATGAACTGTGAATAGAAAACTTGAGAGAAGACTTGTTTTAATAGGGGCGATATGGGAGATTTTCACAGGAACGGTGACCATGCTCTTTTATGCATCCGCCATAAAAAAGCAAGGGCTTAGCGTCAGAGAAACTTCCTTTGGAAAAATGGAAGCCATACAGTCTCTTTTTGGAAGCATGTACATGTTTGCGGTAACATTCGGGATGATATTCATCACGCTTGGATTTATAAATTTGTATCTCATGAATAAGCTTGATGAGCAAAAAATAGAAGTGAAACTGCCAGTATGGTTTATCTTTGTAGGACTTGTATCTTATTTGTTGATGGACATTCCAGGAGCTGTTCTATATCTTTCTGCTGGAATTTTAGCTTTGGCTAAAAATAAATCGATGAGAAAATTAGGTCAGCTACATTAAGAATCTTAAAAAGAGTGGTATGCACCAAATTAAAATGATAAGTTTTATATCAACTTTCTTAGGCATGTGAGGGAGCTTATCAATGAAGCAGAGGCTGATTTAACAGATAGTTGAATCAGTCTCTTTCTGCTTCGTAAAACGGTAATAAAATTATTTAATATCTCCTTTTAATATGTTGACCTATAGAGGGAGGTTAGTTAAGCAAAAAAGCGAATGTAAATAGATAGGCAACTAATAAATAATTATGGAGGTGGTTATTTGCTTAGCCCTATTTTAAATAAAATCGGAACAGTCTTTATTCCAGTGAGCAACATAGAACAATCACGAGATTGGTATTGTGATATTTTAGGTTTACAAGCAGATGGAGACATTCAATTTGGTCATATTTATGTAATACCTCTGAATGGTACGGGGATTGTTTTAGACAGCAAGATTTATACAGAACATAACATAATAAAAACCCCCTTATTCCATTTCAATGCAGAAAATATTGAGGAAGCATATACTTTTATGAAGAAAAAGAACATTGATGTGATTACTGAAATTGAACATAATCACTATTTTAATTTTAAAGACCCTGATGGAAATCATCTGATGATTTGTAAGTGTTAATTAATATCTATTGAGATGATGAATAAGAAAGAAATTTTTGAAGTATTTAGTTTCTAATCTCATTTGTGAATGGTTAATCTTCAACAATCGGACACTCTTCTTAAGTAAGGAGGTGTTTTTTTTACTAAGCAGTATAATGGAATAGCCAAATAAAATACAAGTGACATATGAGGTTCGTTTATCAATTACTCTTTAGTTGAAAAAGATTAGAAACAAGTTTGATTAAGCTGAATGGGCAATTATTAAAGTGAATTTTATTCTATAATTGGGCACTTATCCAAATCGGGATAGTGTCTTATTTAATGGAAAGTTAAAGTGAATGTTTATGATTTGAAATGAAATGGCTCAGTTTCTGTTTACCAATGTGCGGGTAAAGTCCAAAGTCGTACGACTTAAAATGTACATATGTTCAGCCAAATATACGATTCCTCTTTATTTCTTATTTGTTACAATGTGGAAAAATAACAAACCTATAGAACATAAGGAGGGACTTATGAATGTTTCCAGGAACTCTATATGAAACACATGTTCAAACAAAAAATTTAGAAACAGCAATAGAATTCTATAAAAAACTAGGATTAGATCTAGCCCATTATATTGAAGAGCGCCGTGCAGCATTCTTTTGGTTTGATAAAAATAAAAAGAGAGAACAGATGCTTGGCGTTTGGGAGGTTTCAGAAGAAAATTTTCATAAAAGCCACTTTGCATTTAAGATTAGCTATGAGGATATCATACTTGCCAGAGAATGGCTTCTTGAAAAAGGTATTAGTCCAAGGCCAGCTTTTGGGCTTGAACCCTCTGAACCCATGGTTCATACTTGGACACCTTCTGCTAACCTCTACTTTTATGATCCAGACGGAAATTCTTTAGAATTTCTTTGTTTACTTCCCAAAAAGAAGAATGTGGAACGAGATGTCATGTATTTAAGTGAATGGGAAAATATCAGAAGTGATGGATAGGATAAAAAATCATTATTATCGAAATTCTAATCAAAATCGTTAAATTATTACTCATGTTTTTTCAAAGTGCAACTGGACAAAAATTGCTGGTATCACCACGGGTAACATGTCGGGTTATACAAGGCAATTTTAATGTCAGCTGTTGCGTTTTTGATTTTTGATTTACCAAGATTGGCATAAATGGTTTGAAAAATATTGAACAGCATTTTCAATAAATCTAAATGCTCAGAGAGGAAATTCTCTGAGCATTTATTATTCAATTCCTTCGTGTAACCTTGATGGATGAATATGGTGTTATCAAAAACTTCTTATTATTTGAATGCGGCACAATAAGACCTTACTTTATTATCCATCATTTATAAGATACTATGGAGAGGAATACAGCGTTTGCCACATAAACTTCCTATGAATTTAATGGTACAGATAAACAGATGATAAGAACTGGAACAAGTGTAAGTGAAAGTATAATTTTAAGATGTTATTTATTGGAATGTATTTTCCCTTCAAATGATCCTGAATCAGTTGAACAAGCATGTTAATTATAAATTTTCGATAGATTTGTGAGTGAAAACTCTTGATATTACATAAAAGACAAAAAGAAGAGAAGGAGATACTATGACAAATAAAAAAGAAAAAAAAACAGGATGGAACTTCGACAACAGTTACGCCAATCTGCCGAAATCATTTTTTGCCAGCGTAAATCTTAACCCTGTAAGTTCACCGAAATTGATTATTTTTAATGAACCTTTGGCAGCATCGCTTGGGTTAAACATACAGGCGCAAAAAAGCGAAGATGGAGTAGCGACGCTTGCCGGCAACGAGATTCCTGAAGGTGCTTTGCCTCTGGCTCAAGCTTATGCAGGGCATCAATTCGGCCACTTTACCATGTTAGGGGACGGACGGGCCATGCTGCTTGGTGAGCAAATCACTCCCCATGGTGAGCGGGTTGATATTCAGTTAAAGGGGTCAGGCAGAACACCATATTCCCGCGGTGGCGATGGAAGGGCTTCACTTGGACCTATGCTGCGAGAATACATCATAAGCGAAGCCATGCATGCGCTGGATATTCCTACCACTCGCAGCCTGGCAGTGGTGACAACCGGTGAACCGGTAATTCGCGAAACTGAGTTGCCTGGTGCGATTTTGACCCGAGTGGCTGCCAGTCACTTGCGCTTCGGAACTTTTCAATATATTGCAAAATGGGGATCAGTCGAGGAACTCCGGGGTCTTGCTGATTATGCACTTAAGCGTCATTTTCCAGAAGTTGATGAGGATGAGAGCAGATATCTTTCTCTGCTTCGGGAAGTAATTAAGCGTCATGCCATGCTGATTGCCAAGTGGCAGCTGGCTGGCTTTATTCACGGAGTGATGAACACAGACAACATGACCATAAGCGGAGAAACCATTGATTATGGTCCTTGCGCATTCATGGATGCCTATGACCCGGAAACGGTATTCAGTTCGATTGACATTCAAGGCAGGTATGCCTATGGAAATCAGCCGTATATTGCCGGGTGGAATCTTGCTAGATTTGCGGAAACCTTATTGCCGCTGCTGCATGCCGATCAGGAGGAAGCCGTACAGCTTGCGCAGGACGAAATTTCAAATTTTATTGAGCTGTACCAACGAAATTGGCTTGCAGGAATGAGAAGGAAACTGGGATTATTTAATGAAGAGATTCAGGATGAAGCCCTTATAAACGACCTCCTGAAGCTGATGCAGAAGCATCGCGCTGACTATACCAATACATTCCTTGCATTAACTTTTGATAATGCGGAGGGTACGATGCTGTTTGGCACTGAAGAATTTGCTGATTGGCATAAGCAGTGGCAGGATAGACTTGGAAGGCAGGAGGAACCAAAAACCATCTCGCAGCAATTAATGCGCAGAAGCAATCCTGCAGTGATCCCCCGCAACCATCGAGTAGAAGAGGCATTAGATGCTGCTGTAAAACAAGGAGACTACAGTGTGATGGAGAGGCTTCTAGGTGTACTTTCCAGCCCGTACGCGCACTCTCCTGAACAGGCCGATTACTGCACACTTCCGCCGGAATCATCAAGTCCCTACAAAACTTTTTGCGGTACTTGACATCAAGAATAGGCATGGAATTTTAAGATGAAACAATTTATGGAATCTGATCATCAAGTTTCTATATTTTTTCAACAATTAGGCGCTTATCCAAAGCAAGGATTGCGCTTTTTTGATGGAATAAAATAGTGAAGAAATCGTTTGATTTTGAAATAATCAGTAAAACGATTAGGATGAATGAACAGGCTGCGTTAAACTTGGTATGGAAGAGATTGTTTATTTTTTGCAAAAGGTCGCCTCAATAAGTTGTTTGTGCTGTTATAAACTATATACTTACACATAGGTTCGTACATATTATAAGAAAACAGAACATAAAAACCGTCCGTATATCCGAACGGTCTATATTATAGTTAAATAAAATCACATTTACACAATTTTATATTTTGGGGTTACCCTTTCAAAATGGGGATTTTCACCATTTACCATCAGTCCCATACCCCAGTCAAAATGTTCATTGCTTGTCGGGAAATCGGATGCATCCCGGTATTGGAAAAGGATATTTCTTCTCGTGCGATTACTTTTGTTAACATCCGAACCGTGAATGGTTAAGTAATTAAAAAACAACACATCGCCTGCTTCAGCTGGACATAATGTTCCTTCTGAAATCGGGTATTCCTTTTGATTTAAATAATGACTTCCTATATGAGGAAGAGCCCCTTGTTTATGTGATTCAGGAATGACACGCAGACAACCGTTTTCTTCATTGCTGTTATCTAAATGGACACTTGCAGCTAACATGGTATGGTTTTCGTGCGGAAAATAGGGATAATCTTGGTGCATAGGGAAAGCGGCACCATTTTCAGGCGGTTTTACAAGCATTTTTGAATGATGAAGCTGCACATTCGGTCCGATGATTTGTTCCAATACAGCACGCATATTCGGATGAGTCAACGCTCTTAAAAATACATGATCATGATAGTGAATATTATGAAAACCTTTTAATACTAGTCTTTTTAATTTTTCCTTTGGCAAATAGTCACCATCCCATGTGGCATTATGATCCTTTTTCGCCTGTACTGCTCGCTGGATGATATTATCGACGCCAGTACGCATTTCTTCAACTTCCTGCTGATTAAATACTCCTTTTACCAACAAATACCCCTGATCTTTGTAAAAATCTACATCACTAGATTGAATCATTTTCCCCAGCCTCCTTTATAGTTGTAAAAATTGACTTTATCTTCACAATTATTATAATAATGTTAATCCTTTTCTGTATTTGAATAAAACCGCCATTTTTTTGTCTGATTCCGCCATTATTAAATAAATGAGGGGATAGCTATGTATCTTGTAAAGGAAAGTGTTACCCGATTAAATCAACATTTAGTATTAACTGGACAGGGAGCATCTTTTCGTATTAATTATTGGGGAGTCGATTCACAATTGACATACAACCCGGTCCATCGGCATTCATCGTTTGAGGTTTGTTATGTTCTAAATGGAGAGGGAACTTATATAGACGATGGGAATATCTATTCTCTCTATCCAGGTACCTTGTTTTATTCACGACCAGGGATCACACATCAAATATTAAGTGAAAAGGGTCTTTTCTTGTTATTTGTTTGTTTTGAGGTTGACGAGAGGCGTTCATCAAGAGAATATATAAAGCATTATCTTTCACTGGCACAGCAGGATCATGTTTTGATTCATAATGGAGATAATTCTTCTACTGCAACTCTTTGGAAAACACTCCTCGTACCCATTCAAGAGCAATGGGCAGTATCGTCTGACACATTGCCAAACTTAGCTCATACTCTGCTGGTCTCCTTTCTTAACTTGTTTCTTAATCATAAAGATACCTATAAAAATAACATGAATCTTCCACATTTTATCTTGCAGCAGGCAAAAAATTTTATAATTGACAATTTGGAAAAAGAATTGTCATTAGAAATGGTTGCTCAATATCTTAACGTTTCAACTAGACACCTGTCCCGGTTATTTTCTACAGGAATACATGAGAACTTTATTACATTTATTCGAAAGGAGCGTGTCAAACAAGCTGCTTATCTATTAAAATCGACAAACCTTCCAATAAAAGAAATTGCAGAAGCGACAGGATTTGGAAGTGTCCATTATTTTACAAGAGTTTTTCAAAAGGAAACAGGGCTCCCGCCTGGACGATTCCGAAAAACAACCAACTAGAAATATATCTTTATTTTGAAATGGAAAACACTGATGCTATTAAAATTCTGAAAATTGACAATCGTGTGAAATTAAACTATCCTTTATATCGATAGTTATTGGGGACGGTTCAAGTAAATAAAGACTTTAATGTTAAAGCGGGCATTAAGATGCTTCCATCATTGAAATGGGAACGCTTCCAATTGAAAGGATTCCATGGCATGTATAAAATGCGAGATGCTGCAAAATTGGCGAATACATCCAAGAGCAAGGTTTCACGGATTCTTGAAGCTGGATTGGATATTGTTTGTAAAGAACCAGGGTTCTAAGGTGTGTTAATGGTTTTCATATTATGGTCTAAATAAAACAGGATCTCTTGAAGATAGAAATGAACATTAAAAAAGGTCCTTTCAAAAACAGATAAGTATAAATTATTTACCTAATGGAGGATTGAAAAGAGTGCAGATTGCAAATTATAAACAATCGATTGATCTGAAAATGCTTCAAGAGACGATTTTTGAGGATATTAACGTTTCTGTTAAATTAACTAATAAAGAAATAGAAAACCTGCCATTAAAACATTCGGTGATAAACGATGGTAATGAAGAGTTATTTTCAGAATATTACTTTGCTGATGAAAAGGATGAAGTGCTTTTATCTTTGAGTTTCAAAATGGAAGACGAAATATTGTTAGCTACTGTAAAGGCAGAGGTTAAGAATGGGAGAATTCAAAATAGACATCATTACTTTGCTCCTGAAGATTGTATTACGATCAAAATTGGAAATTTACCGGGAATGGAAGGCTTATTAGGACATTATCAACATAAAGACTGGTGGACAAGACCTTGTTTTAATACGGATTTTAAGCAACTTCCGGCCAGAACCCAGTCTTTGCTTTGGAAAACTGAAAAAAGCTTCTATTACTTATTGCCTGTAGTAGATAAAGATTATCGTACAGAACTTTCTGGCAATGGATCTGCGCTTGCCATTACATTATCGTCTTATAAAGGCGGATTTGATCAATGTGAAACACTATCCTTTGTGCTGGGAGCATCAAAGGATCCGTTTTCTCTAGCAAAACAGACAGTCCAAAAAGGGATTGAATGTCTAGGGTATCCAACTTTACGACGCGAGTATAAACGTTATCCGAAAGTGTTAGATTTCCTTGGATGGTGCAGTTGGGATGCTTTTTACCAAAATGTGAATGAAACAGGACTAAATGAGAAAATGGGTGAACTTCACGAAAAGAAGCTTCCCGTAAAATGGATCATGATAGATGATGGGTGGCTGACCATCGAGGAAAACCGCTTAACTTCTTTCGAAGCGGATCTTGAAAAGTTTCCCGAAACTTTAAGAAATACGACTGAAATGTTGAAGGGAAAATACAATGTCAATTGGGTCGGGGTATGGCATACTATTGCTGGGTATTGGGGTGGTGTACATCCTGATAGCCAACTGGCTAAAGAGATGGAGCAATATTTATATCGAACAAGCAGCGGAAAACTAGTTCCATATCCTGTAACGGAGAAAGGATTTGGTTTTTGGAATGCATGGCATGCCAGGCTTAAACAACAGGGAATTGATTTCGTTAAAGTTGACAGCCAAAGCGCGGTAAATAATTTTCTTATGTATCAAGAATCAATCGGTGAGTCAGCTCGAGCAGCACATATGGCTCTAGAAGCTTCAGCAGGCATACATTTCGATCAATGCGTAATTAATTGCATGGGAATGAGTGCAGAAAACATTTGGAATCGTCCGATTTCATCTGTTTCCCGAAATAGCGATGATTTTGTTCCTGGTGAAGAAATAAGTTTCAAAGAACATGCCTTACAAAATGCCTATAATTCATACTATCATAGCCAATTTTATTGGGGTGATTGGGATATGTTCTGGACAGAGCATGATGAAGGTGTACAAAACTCAGTGTTAAGAGCGGTAAGCGGAGGGCCAATCTATTTTAGTGATCGTGTTGGTGAGACGGATGCTGAGAAACTCTGGCCATTAATTTTTAAAGATGGAAAGATCTTAAGAGGAGATCAACCAGGTCTTCCAACAGCAGATTGCTTGTTTAACGATCCAAATAAAGAAACAGTTCCCTTAAAGATCTGGAATAAAGCAGGGAATGCAGGGATTATAGCAACCTTCAATGTACATTTAGAAGGAAAAGAAGTAAAAGGTTTCATAAGTCCTTCTAATGTAGTTGGTTTAATGGGAGAGACGTTTTTGATATATGATTATTTTAATCAAAAAACCATCATCATGAAACAGAATGACTCATTAGAGTTCAATCTTGAAAAAGAAGCTGTATCTTTGTTTATTGTGGTTCCGATTAAAGGAAATGTAACTCCTCTTGGACTAATAAATAAGTACCTCGTTCCAAAAACAATCTCTGAACAGTACTTTTTTGATAAAAAAACTGTTATTTCATTAAGAGAAGGTGGGGAATTTGCATTTTTCACCAAAGACTCAGTACAAGTTTTCATAAATGGCAAAGAAACGATAGCGAAGGAATTGGACGAAAATCTATTTATCCTTGACTGCACTCCAATGGATGAGATCCTTATTGAAATAATAGAGTCATAACTTATATTTACGAAAGAAGGAACATAAATGTGAAGATAATGGTAGTTTTTATGGAGTGGATCTGGAAACTTATGTACCTGAACATAGTTTGGATCCTGTTTTCCTTACCGATAATAACCATCATTCCTGCAACATTTGCTATGTTTTCAATTGTGGGAAAATGGTTTCAGGATGAGGTGGAAACTCCGATTTATTCAACATTTACGAGTGAATTCAAAGCTTTTTTTAGCAAAAGTTATCCTCTGGGGATTGCCCTTATCGTCCTAGGTGCCTTTTTCGCAATAGACTTAATGATATTAAAAGATCAATATACTACAGTATTATTAACATTACGTTATGCCCTTATTTTCATGACCCTGTTTTATTTGATAGCGGCATGTTACAGTATACCGGTTTATTTAAAATACCGGCTTTCGTGGTATAAAACGTTATTCATTGCATTAATGCTCGGTGTGCGTCAACCCGTCATAACCCTTCTTATGCTATGTGGGTTGTTGTTGGTTGTTCTGTTGTTATTATTCGGCACAGGAATTGGGATATTGCTAATGGGAAGTTTGATCGCTGTTATATTCACTTTATCTGCTAGAAGAGGAATTCAAAAAATATAACTGAAATGAGTGAGGAAAACCTATTATAAATATGGCTTTCCTCTTTTTTGTTCAATTAAATACACAAATAGACGAAATATATAAAACTTTCAGAATTATATTGACACTGAAAGCGGTTTCATATAATAATAGAGTCAAGTCAACAAAACTCCATAAAAACACAACGATGAATTCCTCTAAAAGTCACATCATGATCATTCAAAATTTTAGTCATACAAACGGTAACAGAGCAACAGGGATTTGCGGTTAATAATGATTACTTATTAAATTTCATTGGGAGGGTAAGGAATGAAAACAGCAAAAACGTCAAAAATGTTCATTGCGTTTATTGTAATCCTAAGTTTATTGTTGTCTGCTTGTTCAAGCGATGCAACAGGGGGGAAAAGTGAGAAAAATAGTGAGGGTAAGGTAGTTATTGATTTTTGGACGTTTTGGGGATCAGAAATAAGACGGCCGGTAATTGAGAAAATTATAGAAGACTTTAATAATTCCCAAGATGATATTGAAGTAAAGCATACATATCTACCGTTTGGAGATATTTGGACGAAAAACTTGGCGTCAATCGCTGCAGGGAAACCAGCAGACATAATTATCAATGACATAAATCAAGTAGCTCATCGTGCTAAAAACAACCAGACTACAAACCTTGCAGAATATATTGAGAAGGATCCAGAAGTGAAAGATCGATTCTTCCCTGAACTATACAATGCTTCACTTTACAAAGGTGACCCATACGCATTGCCATTTAATACCGATACGAGAATGCTTTTTTATAACAAAGACATGTTTAAAGAAGCTGGTCTTGATCCAAATAAACCGCCTGCTACTTGGGAAGAACTGCAGGAATATGGTAAAAAGCTTGATGTGAAAAATGGAAATAAATACGACCGAATTGGTTACTTGCCGAACTATAAAATGGGTGCAGAAGTTTGGATGGTCAATGCGGATGGAAAGAGTTACTGGGATTATGAAAAATCAAAAACCATTATTAATGATAAATCGAATATAGAAGCATTGAAATGGTTTAAAGATTATTACGACTACTACGGTTCTGATGTGATAAATAGTTTCCAGGCAGAATTTGGCGAAGAAACAGCGGATCCATTTATTGGCGGGAAACTTGCTATGACAACCGAGCAAACAAACTTCTACACAAAAATTAGAGATTATGGTGAAAATATTAATTTTGGTATAGCACCTCTGCCAGAAAAGGAACCTGGAAATGGTCAGACAAGCTGGGGAGGGGGATTTGTTGCTGAAATTCCAAAAGGAGCAAAGCACCCTGACGAAGCCTGGGAATTCTTAAAGTACTTAACAGATGTACAAGCTCAAGAACATTGGGCTGTAAAAGGCTTTGATAATGTGGCTAACATTGAAGCTTCAGAAAAGGCAGCGCAAAACCCCGAGTTTTCTGAGGATGGGAAGATGGTATATGAGGCGTCCGTGAAAAACTTGGAACAGACGATTATAACACCAGTTCCTTTAGAAGCTCCAGATTATACAAATTTGATTAACCCTGAATTAGAGAAGGTTCTCTTAGGTGAAAAGACGCCAGAAGAAGGCTTGGATGATGCACAAAAGGCTGTCGAACAATTTGTAAAAAATAATAATTAAATAGACTCTAGGGAGTGAAGGAGCTCTTCACTCCCCTAATAGTTTAACCACCTTCTTGAGGAAAGGGCTGAGCTAGATGTACTCAAATACAGAAAAAAACTTACAAAATAAGCCAGCTTTGAAGAAGCCAAAGCGAGCATATTCGATGAAACAAAAAGAAAGTCTACAAGGTTACATGTTTATAGCCCCTTGGCTGATTGGATTTTTATTCCTGACTGCCGGTCCATTGCTATTTTCTTTATATGGCAGTTTTACGAATTTTAATATTACATCAAATTTAAATTTCATCGGCTTGGATAATTATATTCGAATGTTTAAAAATGATGGGCTCGTTTGGACTTCCCTTTGGAATACATTGTATTACGTTGCAATCTCGGTACCGTTAACAACGGCCGGAGCGGTCTTGCTGGCTGTACTTTTAAATCAGAATATACCGGGTACAAGGTTATTCAGAACGATCTATTATCTCCCCGCAGTATTATCAGGAGTTGGCGTGTACTTGCTATGGATGCAGCTTTTAAGCCCTTCTTCAGGATTAGTTAATATCCTGCTATCGTGGTTTGGTATTGAGGGACCTGCATGGCTGGCAGATCCGGCATGGACTAAACCAGCACTTATCTTTATGAAATTGTGGAGCTTAGGCGGAGGGATGCTTCTTTATTTAGCAAGTCTCCAGGGAGTATCCAAATCGTTATATGAAGCTGCTGAAATCGACGGCGCCAATGCTTTTCGAAGGTTTTTTCACATTACCCTGCCAATGATAACACCGATCATTTTCTTTGATCTTGTGACAAGTTTCATTGGAGGTTTCCAAGTCTTTCAAGAGGCGTACGTAATGAGTGACAGCGGAAATGGCGGTCCGGCTAATTCACTATTATTCTATAACCTTCATATGTGGAATAAAGCGTTTGAAGTATTCGACATGGGATATGCCATGGCAATGTCATGGATCTTGTTCCTTATTATTCTAGTCTTAACTGTAATCAATATAAAACTTGCTCCGCGCTGGGTGCACTATGATGGGGAGGATCGAAAATGAGTGCCGTGATTCAACAGAAAAACAACTATTTTAAAAGTGTTACATTCAAAAGAAGAATGGTCAAAACGTTTGTCGCCATCATATTAATTTTGGGAAGTCTCCTGATTTTATCTCCTATCTGGTGGATGATTGCTACCTCACTAAAGAGTATGGAAGAAATTATGACATATCCGCCAACCTTTATACCGAAAGAATGGCATTGGGAGAACTATATAGATGCACTGCAGGCAGGTCCTTTTCTTAGATATACCTTTAATACCTTATTTATTACATTTTTTGTGGTAATTGGGAATGTGCTTTCAAACTCATTTATTGCCTATGGTTTTGCCAGAATCCATTTTAAGGGCCGAAATGTTTTGTTTGCAATCGTTCTTGCCACTATGATGATTCCGGGATTTGTAACATTGGTCCCGCAATATGTTCTTTATGCAAAGCTAGGCTGGCTGAATACATACCTGCCTCTTATTGTTCCAGCCTTTTTTGGAAGTGCCTTTAACATCTTTTTGTTGCGGCAGTTCTTTTTAACAATACCGAACGAGCTGATTGAAGCAGCAAAAATCGATGGTGCCAACCACTTATATATTTGGTGGAAGATATTTATTCCTCTTGCAATGCCAGCAATCGCAACTGTTGCCATTTTTTCTTTTAATGGAGCATGGAATGACTTCTTAGGTCCGCTTTTATTTTTAAATGACGAAACAATGTATACCTTGCAACTGGGTCTCCAAGTATTTAAAGGACAAAATGCAACCCAGTGGAACCTTCTAATGGCCGGGTCCTTGATGGTATTACTTCCGGTAATTGTCTTATTCTTTATTTTCCAGCGTTACTTTATTGAAGGTATGAATTTAACCGCAGGGTCTAAAGGGTAAACCGATTTTGAAATAATAGGATTTTTACTTATTTTATAGAATGGACTGTTTTTAAAAGCCAGTAGAATGGAGAGTCGGAATAAACATGGGTAATACACTTGCAATTATTCACACAACGCCTCTAACAGTGGAACCATTAAAAAAGCTAGCCGGAGATTTTTTGCCAAGCTATGATGTGATTAATTTTGTTGATGATTCGATCCTCCCGCAGTTAGCAAAAAACGGAGGGATGCTTGAAGAGGTAGAGGAAAGGCTGATTCAATATGCGAGGTATGCTGAACAAGCAGGGGCATCAATCATTTTAAACGCCTGCTCATCTGTCGGGGAGATCGTTACAAAAGCAAATGAACACGTAAAGGTCCCCGTTGTAAGAATTGATGAAGCCATGGCAGAAGAAGCAATCAACCACGGGAAAAGAATTGGAGTTATCGCAACCCTCTCTACCACATTGAAACCTACTGTAAAGCTCATTAAAGAAAAAGCAGGTGAGTGTAACAAAAATGTGGAAATTCAAGCCGTCCTTGCTGAAGAAGCCTACCAGCATTTAATAAGCGGCGACAAGGAAAGTCATGATGCCATTCTTGCTGTGGCCTTAACAAAACTTGCATCTGAGGCAGATATTGTTGTATTAGCCCAAGCTTCAATGGCACGGGTAGTCACAAAACTTCCTTTAAAACAGCAAGATATGTTTCTAACGAGTCCTGAGCTTGGGATGGAGCGGGTTAAAAAAATCATAGAAGGGCTTGCTTAAATGGCGAGTCTTCTTGGCATTGATATTGGCACAACACATTGCAAAGCGGGGCTGTTCAATTCTGATGGAGTGAGTCTCAAAATCGCAAAACGCCAAACCATCACCCACTATAATTCTGAAGGCCAAGCTGCTTACAAACCTGCGGAACTTTGGGAAACAGTAGCTTCAGCGATAAAAGAAGTGACAGAAAATACAAATGAAAAAATAATGGTTATTGGCGTTACAAGTATGGCTGAAACAGGACTGTTGGTTGATCGAAATACCGGGAAGCCCAAAACGGATTTCATTCCATGGTTTGACAGCAGGTCTATGATAGAAGCTCAATTCATTGAGCAGGGGGCGGATCTCTTTGAACGATTTCAGGCAACTGGCTTGCATAATAGTTATAAATACGGTTTAGCCAAATTATTGTGGTTGAAAAACAAAGATCCCGATGTAATAAAAGACGCCGTCTGGCTCTCAGCTGCCGATTATATCGCTTATAAATTGACAGGTAAATATGGAACAGATTATACATTAGCCGCAAGAACGTTTGCTTTTAGAATCGATCAAAAGGTTTGGGATATCCCGTGGGTTCGTTCCCTGGGTTTAGATGAAAACGTATTTCCAGGCGTAAGCCCAAGCGGAGTAAAGCTTGGAGAAATTCAATCAAGTGATCTGGAGAGCATTGGACTAGTAAAGGGAATTCCTGTTGCCGTATCGGGACACGATCATGTTTGTGCAGCATTAGCGGTGGGAGCGGTTGAGCCAGGTGTGGTTTTTGACTCAATTGGAACAGCAGAAACGATAGTAGGCACGCTTTATGAACAGAAGTTAGGTGAAAGGGAATACATATCCGGGCTATCATTTGGGTGTCATGTAGCAAAAAATCGAATGTTTTGGATGGGGGGACTTCCCAATTCTGGTGGATCGATTGAATGGGTGAGATCACAGCTTGGGGAAGAACCCATTACTTATAATGCAATTCAGAAGTTATTAAGCAAAGCAAAAAAAGGACCTACAGGAATTCTTTACTTTCCTTATTTAACAGGAAGCGGAGCGCCTAATCCTGATCCTCATGTAAAAGGTGCGTTTATTGGACTTGAAGCAAAACATAAAAGGCATGATTTATTAAAAGCGGTATTAGAAGGCACAGCTTTCGAAATGGAATGGGTTCGTGAAACTGCTGCGAATGTTACAGGATTACAGATAGACCGAATGGTTGTTGTCGGAGGAGGAACTAAAAATCTTCACTGGATGCAAATCAAATCAGATGTCTCCAGATGTCGTCTATTCATACCAGAAGAAACAGAGGCAACGTTATTAGGTGCTGCATTAACAGCAGCTATTGGATGTGGAATATATGCAGATGAAAAAGAAGGAGTTTCAAGTAGTAAGCCTAAAAACGGCAATGAAATTTCCCCAAACGTTGAACATCATATTATCTATCAAGACTTGTATAGAAATGGATATATAAGCCTGCAAAAATTAATAAGAACATATTCGCAAAACATATCCTTAGGAGATGAGTGACAAGTGAAAACAAAAGATGCAAACAATGTTTTAACCTTAAAAAAGATGTTGGAGAAAGCTGAAAAGGGTGGATATGCAGTTGGTTCGTTTGCCCCTAGGTATACGGATATGATCAGACCTGTTTTGTCAGCAGGTGAAAAAACACAATCCCCTTTGATTGTTCAAATTTCTCAAAAAGAAATGGAGAGATACGGAATCTCACCCTCTGAATTTGCTGGCGAATTTTATAAAGCGGTTGAAACTGAAAAGATCACTGTTCCAGTGGTTCTGCATTTAGATCACACAAAAGACCTATCAATTATTAAAGAGGCCATTAAAGCAGGGTTTACATCCGTTATGATTGATGCTTCAGAAAAACCCCTTGAAGAGAACATTGCAATCAGTAAAGAAGCGGCTGACTATGCTCATATGCAAGGGGTTTCTGTTGAAGCAGAACTTGGCAAGATTGGTACAACAGATTTCGTAGAGACAGATTCGGATGAAGAGCTGTATACCGATCCCCTTGAGGCCGAACGTTTTGTTAATGAAACGAAAGCAGACGCATTAGCGGTATCCGTTGGAACTGCCCATGGTGTTTACCTGGTAAGAAAGCCAAAAGTTGACTATGACCGGCTGCAGGCAATACGGGCATTAACCCCGGTTCATCTCGTTTTGCACGGTGGATCAGGAGTTCCAGCAGAAATGATTCAAAAAGCAACAAATCTTCGGAATGGCGGGATCAGCAAAGTGAATATTGCAACCGATTTGGAAGTCGCATTATTAGAGGCGCTTGGCAGGCAAGAGCGGATGACGAATGCCGAATGTAGATCACTTTCTGATAAGGAGTTAAATATCGCCAGAAAAGCAGTCGAAGCAACAGTCATTGATAAAATTGAAAACTTCCTTGGAAGCAATAAGAAAGCCCTCGATTTTTTATAAAAAAGGAAGGAAATTTATCGATGAATGCTATCTCCATTTCAAATACGAGGTGTAAGCGAAGATTTTTATGAAGCGTTTTACACACCTCCTGAACGAAATGACCTGATTATAATTTATGGCTGAATCCATTGATTACGTACACGCTTCTAAAAGCGGAAGAAAAAAAGGGTTCTATTGTATAATTCCCCTTTTATTACTTTTAGTAGAAAGAGGTGATTCTTTGATAAAAGTATTTGAGAACGTATACCTCTATCAGGATATCTGTAATGTATATGTTATTAAAAATGATAGAAATGCCGTATTGATTGATTTTGGCAGCGGGGATGTGCTGGATTCATTAGCTTCTATTGAGGTAGACCGAGTAACCGATGTTCTTATGACTCATCATCACCGAGATCAGGGACAAGGCTTACATCGGGCAAATCATATGGGTATTCAAGTATGGGTCCCAGAAACTGAACAATACTTATTTACAAATGCAGATGAGCATTGGCAAGCTCGTGAAGTCGATAACAACTACAACATGAGGCAAGATCGATTCTCCCTTTTAAACTCTGTCTCTATTACGGGAATCTTAAAGGATTACTCTGCACTGCATTTCGGCGGATATGATTTTACTATTTTACCTACGCCTGGTCACACGACAGGTTCGATAAGTGTTCTAACCGAAATAAATGGAACAAAGCTCGCATTTACGGGTGATTTAATCACTGCTCCTGGAAAGGTGTGGTCGATGGCAGCGACTCAATGGTCGTATAACGGAGCAGAGGGAGTTCCTTTAAGTATCTTATCTTTATTAGATCTGAAAGACAAAGCACCAGATGTTTTACTTCCGTCTCACGGAGATGTTATTTTGCATCCTGAAACAGCAATTGAACAACTCGTAGACCGATTTCGGGAACTATTGCGCTATCGAAAGCAAAATCCAAGGCTCTTTGAGTTAAGAAATAAACCATACGAGAACATCACCCCGCACTTACTGAAGAATCGAACAAGCCTCGCTAATTCTTACGTTCTTTTATCGGATAGCGGAAAAGCATTAGTGATTGATTTTGGCTATGACTTTATCGGCGGAATCGCATCAGGCAGTGACCGAGCGGCAAGAAGACCTTGGGCATATACGATACAAATGCTTAAGGAAGATTACGGCATTGATAAAATAGATGCAGCCATTCCGACCCATTATCACGACGATCATGTTGCGGGAATGAACGTATTGCGCGATGTAGAGGGGACAAGTATTTGGTGTCCTGAAAACTTTTCTTCCATCTTAGAAAATCCAAAAAACTATGATCTTCCTTGTCTTTGGCATGATCCCATTAAAGTGGATAAAATTCTGCCGCTTCAAACCACGATAGAGTGGGAAGAATACGAATTTAACCTTTATGAGCAGTCAGGCCACACACTGTACGCTGTTGCAATCGTCTTTGAAGTAGATGGAAAACGAGTATTAGCAATGGGAGATCAGTATGCTGGCGATGATTTGAATTATGTTTATCAGAATGGGTTTCGAATAGGGGACTATCGCCATAGTGCAGAACTTTACCGTAACATTCAACCAGACCTTCTGATTTCAGGTCATTCGGATCCTATTTTTGTTACAAAGGTGTTTTTGGATCAAATTTTAGAAAAGGGCCAGGCTCTAGAACGGCTTCATAAAGAATTGCTGCCGCTAGATGCAGTAAATTTGGGGGCGGGAGGAATTGGTGCGAAAATCACTCCATATCAAACTGCTGCACAAAGCGGGAAGCCGTTTAATGTGAAAATTGAAATTCAGAATCCTTTTTCTTCTGAAAATGAGGCCATGGTAAAAGTCGTCGTACCGGAAAGCTGGGATGTTCAAAACCAAGATACTTTAATTAAGTTAGGCAGCTTGGAAAGTAAAGTTATTTCGGCCGTAATCACTCCGCCGTCAGATATTGAAATACGAAGAGCCAGGATTGCAGCAGATGTAACAATAGGACATACACGTTTTGGACAGCTGGCTGAAGCGCTCGTTACAGTAAGTAATAAGAGTAGAAATAAAGGAGGTATTTAACGTGAAAGAACTTACATTAGAAAAAAAGAAACAAGCGTTGAAAACAAAAGATCAAACCTTACACATGATTGGTAATGCCCACTTAGATCCTGTTTGGCTATGGCAATGGCAAGAGGGATTTCAAGAAACAAAAGCAACCTTTCGTTCTGCTCTTGATCGGATGAAAGAATATGACGATTTTGTTTTTACTTCTAGTTCTGCGGCTAACTATGAATGGATTGAAAACAATGAACCAGAAATGTTTGAGGAGATAAAAGAACGAATCAAACAAGGTCGATGGGAGATTGTAGGCGGCTGGTGGGTTCAACCTGACTGTAATATTCCTGGTGGCGAATCGTTTGTACGTCAAGGTTTATACGGACAGCATTATTTTAAAGAGAAGTTCGGTGTGACAGCAAAAGTTGGGTATAACGTTGACAGTTTTGGTCATCATGGCATGCTGCCGCAAATTTTGAAAAAAAGCGGAATGGATCAATATATCTTTATGAGGCCGTCACCTCAAGAAAAGGGTCTTCCAAATCGATTGTTTTGGTGGGAATCAGATGATGGATCAAGGGTGTTGACGTATCGGATACCGTTTGAATACTGCACATGGGGAAAAGAGTTAGATCAGCATGTTCGGCGAACTGCAGGGGAAATAAGAGCTCCTTTTAATGATTTAATGTGTTTTTATGGGGTTGGGAATCACGGCGGCGGCCCTACTAAGGAAAATATTGAAAGCATTAGCAGGTTAAATGATGATTCAGATTTTCCAAAACTTGTTTTGAGCACCCCTAATCGATTTTTCGAAGAAGTATTGGAGAAAAACTTGCCATTCCCAATCGTACATGACGACTTTCAACATCATGCAAGTGGTTGTTATGCGGTACACTCCGGAATCAAGAAGTGGAACCGTGAAGCTGAAAATCTTTTATCCTCAGCTGAAAAATTTTCTGCAATTGCAAACTGGACTACAGGCCAGAAGTATCCATTTGATTATAATCTCGCATGGAAAAATGTCCTTTTTAATCAATTTCACGATATTTTGGCAGGAACAAGTCTTGAAGCAGCATATGAAGATGCCCGTAATATGCATGGAGAAGCAATGTCCATTGTCAGCCGCGGCCTAAACTATGCCATTCAGTCCCTATCCTGGCGCATTAATATTGAAGAAGAAGAAGGGATGAAACCAATTGTCGTCTTTAATCCGCATTCTTGGAGCAGCAAAGTAAACGTGGAACTTGAAGTTGGCGGGTTAAAACCAACGGATATATTGGTCGATGATGAAAGAAATCAGGTGGCTATGCAGACCGTTCAGTCTTGGGCAACTTCTGGCGGACGGTATCGTATAAGCTTTATGGCCGATCTTCCGCCATTGGGATACCGTGTATACAAGATTGTGAAACAAAACTCTGAGCACACGTTCCCAACGATTAAAGCGAATGATCATTTACTAGAAAATGAGAATTATAGAGTTGAAATTGATCCCAAGACTGGTTTTGTTACAAGTCTCTATGATAAGAACAAGAACCTGGAGCTGCTGGATGGTCCAGCTGCAAGACCGGTTGTGATCAATGATAAGAGTGATACGTGGTCACATAACGTTCTACAGTATAAAGAGGAGATTGGTGTGTTTACAGCGAAAAGTGTACAGCGTGTGGAACATGGTCCTGTTAAATCTGTGATTCGGGTAGTAAGTGAATATGGGA
This sequence comes from Metabacillus hrfriensis, assembly GCF_030127205.1. Taxonomy (NCBI): domain Bacteria; kingdom Bacillati; phylum Bacillota; class Bacilli; order Caryophanales; family Bacillaceae; genus Metabacillus; species Metabacillus hrfriensis. Next base: position 3,069,829 of record NZ_CP126116.1, on the reverse strand, counting down.
AATCAACTTTGATTCAAGATTTTGTAATGTACCGAGAAAAGAATCAAATTGATGTATCTGTCACGTTAAATTGGCAGGAGCAATTTAAAATGCTGAAATTAAAATTCCCTGTAAATTTGGTGTTTCGAAAAGGAACGTATGAAATTCCATACGGTCACATTGTAAGAGAATGTAACGGGGAAGAGGAACCTGGTCAAAGCTGGATCGATCTCTCCGGTACACATCAGCCAACAGGTGAAATGTATGGTCTTAGTTTATTGAATGATGGAAAATACAGCTTTGATATTCATAATAAAGAAATGAGTATTACCGTTCTCAGGAGCCCAATTTATGCACATCATGATCCACTGATCCCACAAGAAGAGGGGCATTATTCTTTTATTGACCAAGGTATTCAAAAGTTTACGTATTCTTTGTTTCCGCATGAAGGGAACTGGGAAACGGCAGGAACTGTACAGCGAGCTGCTGAATTAAATCAAAAACCGACAAGTATTATTGAAACCTATCATAGTGGAGTTCTTCCGCAAAAAGATTCATTCCTTTCTGTCGATGTTGATAATGTCATTGTTAGTGTTATTAAAAAGGCAGAGGAAAATGATGATATTATTATTCGCTGCTATGAGAGCACAAATCGTGCTGCAGAGGCAAAAATTGAATTGCCAAAATGGAATCGCACCATTGTAACTGGGTTTAAGCCCTGTGAAATCAAAACATTCCGTATACCAAAAGATCGGAATCAACCTGTAATTGAGACAAACCTCTTGGAGTGGACGGAGTAATGTGATGAAACTCAAAGAGATGAAACTCAAAGAGATGAAAGGGAGGAGCTGGGGAATGCTGAAAACAAATCAAATACGTGAACAATTACAGCAAGCAGGCCGATACATGATGGAAAATAACCTTGCCTGGGGAACAGCTGGAAATATTAGTGCGCGGTCCTCAAAAGATTCCTTCTTGATTTCAGCGAGTGGAACCTATCTTGGTGAACTAGGAGAGTTAGATTTTGTTGATTGTTCTTTGTATGGAAACGGGCAGTATGAGCGGAAACCTTCGAAGGAATTGCCCATGCACCGAGCTGTATATGAAGAGCGGCCTGAAATAAATGCAATCCTTCATGCTTCTCCTTTTTATAGTACATTGGCTGCTTGCTCGGATATAGAAATAGCAAACGATCTTTTCGTTGAATCTATGTACTACCTAGAACGGATTGAACGCGTTCCTTACCATCATCCGGGTTCGGACCAGTTAGCTGAAGCTGTGAGGGAAAAAGCATCTTATACAAACATTCTGTTGTTAGAAAATCATGGTGTTCTTATTTTTGACACAAGTATCCAAGAAGCAAGAATGGCACTTGAAACTCTTGAGATGAATTGCAGAATGCTCATCACAGCAAGGAATGAAAGAATCTCCTTAAACCCTTTACCGAAGAACACCATAAAGGATTTTCTTCATCATTCCGGTTATAAACATAGGAGGAAGTGGGAGGACGAATGATTGGTGTAGTTGCTGATGACATAACAGGAGCAAATGATATAGGGATCATGTTTGCCAAATTGGATTATTTAACTGCTGTTTTCAGCCATGATGACTTTCAATCTGTTGCCAAAAAGCTTGAAGAACAGCCTGAAGTCATTATTTTAGAAACGAACTCTCGATTTGACCATCCAGAGGCGGCTTATGAAAAAGTATTTAAGGCTACAAAGGATCTGCAACATGCAGGAGCGGATCGTTTTTATAACAAAACATGCTCTGTATTCCGTGGAAACATTGGTGTGGAATTTGACGCCATGCTGGATGCTCTAGAAGAAGAATTTGCCGTTGTTGTGCTCGGATTCCCGAAAAATGAAAGAAAAACACTTAACGGAATTCATTTTGTACATGGAAAAAAACTGGAGAATTCAGAGTTTCGCAATGATCCCATGCATCCAATGGACCAATCGAATTTAGTAGATATTCTACAGAGTCAAACAAAACGAAAGGTGAGTCTTATTCATCATGACGTGATTAAAAAGGGAAAAGATGCTCTGAAGTTACAGTTAGTATCATTAAAAAAAGAATATCAATACGTCTTATTAGATGTCATGGATCAAAATGATCTTCGTACGATTGCGAGTGCTGTTGATGATGTAAGGGTGTTGTGCGGAAGCTCAGCATTAGCAGAGGAACTGTCGATAGCATCTGAGTCCAAGAACACTTCCAAACATCTTGATATCCTCCCGCCGTTTGTAAATGATAAAGGTTTGTTTAGTGTTGCTGGAAGTCTGATGCCACAAACGATCGAACAGATTCAATATATGAAAAACAAAGGTTCAATAGTTTTAGAATTAGATACATTAGATCTCCTAGAAAGAAACCGAGAACAGGTTATTCAAGAGTTGGCTTCAAAAGTTATCAGGAATTTAAACGAAGGTTCAGACGTATTCCTTCATACATCAAATGATGCAAAAACCGTTCAGCAAACGAAAGACCTAGCGTTAAATAAAGGAATTTCAAATAAGGAAATATCGCAATTTGTGTCAAGTACGATCGCTGAAATAACTGATTTGATCCTAAAGAATACAGGTCAAAACCGATTGCTTGTGGCAGGTGGCGATACATCGGCTGCAGTCTGCAGTAAATTAGGCATCCGTGGAATGAGAGTATGGAAGGAGATCGGCCCAGGTCTCCCATCATGTATTTCTCTATCTGAGCCCCCTTTACTTCTTGTTCTTAAATCAGGGAGCTTTGGGAAACCAAACTTTTTTGAACAAGCCATAGCTCATTTAAAGGGCCAATAATATGTCCAATATCAGTTCAAAAGGCGGGAATGGAAAAATGATTGTCATCGAGCGAAGAAATAAGATTAGAGAAATTTTAATGAAGAAAAGAAGTGTTAAAGTTACCGAATTAGTTCATGAATTTCAAGTCTCTGAAGAAACGATTCGAAGAGACCTGATTCAGCTCGAGAAAGATGGCTTGGTTCAAAAGAATTATGGTGGGGCCATTTTAATGGAAGATCTGCATAAAACACAAGATATCATATTACCTGTTGAGCTTAGGGAACTTCAGTACTTTAAAGAGAAAGATGCCATAGGGAAAAGAGCAGCACAGCTCATTCAAGAGGGTCAAATTATTATCCTGGATGCTGGATCTACCACCTGGTGTATGGCCAGACATCTTCACGAGATAAACAACTTGACCGTCATTACAAACGCTTTAAATGTAATTGAGGAGTGCAGTGTAAATCAGAGTGCTTCAATTTTTATGCTAGGCGGGGAATTAAGGAGAAATTCCAAGAGTATGATTGGACCACAAACACAAAGTGAAATTCAAAAATATAATGCCGATTATGTTTTTCTGGGAACATCTGGTATTTCGATTCGACAAGGTTTTACGAGCTCGGATTTGTATGAAGCACAGATCAAACAAGCTATGGTTTCAGCGGGCCAAAAAATTGTTTTGATGGCTGATCATAGTAAGCTTCAAAAGACTGGACTAGTGTCGTTTTGCAACTTTGAGGAAGTAGATTATTTGATTACGAGTGATTTGGCCGACCAACATATTTTAGAAGAAATTGAAAGTTTTGGTGTCGAGGTAATCATCGCATCTACATTAATCGCAAAATAATACATGGGGGATGACATGATGGAAATCGCACTTGATAGGTTAGCAGATAAACATTCAGAACTTATTGCTTGCATCCCTGAGGTTCAAAAAGCGTATTCCATTTTAAAGGAGTCATATAAGAATGGCGGAAAGACGCTTCTTTGCGGAAACGGGGGAAGTGCCTCTGATTGCGAACATATTGTTGGCGAGCTAATGAAAGGGTTCTTTCTGAAGAGGCCGATTGAAACTGCGTTTAAAAAGAAGCTTCAACTATATTTCCCTGATGATAGTGAATATTTGTCCCAACATCTGCAAGGTGCACTGCCTGCGGTATCCCTAGTTAGCCATTCTGCCTTAATAACTGCTTTTGCTAATGATGTTTCAGCAGATATGGTATTTGCGCAGCAAGTATTTGGCTATGGAAATGAAGGCGATGTTGTTATTGGGTTAAGCACTTCCGGGAATTCAACAAATGTGATTCATGCTCTAAAAGTGGCACGCGCCAAAGGGCTAAAAACGATAGGGTTTACAGGTGAAGGCGGCGGGTTAATGGCTCCGTTATGCGATGCATTAATTACTGTCCCCTATAAAAATACACCAGAAATCCAAGAGCACCATATCCCCATTTATCATGCGTTATGCATCATGCTTGAAAAGGAGTTTTTTGAGAAATGACCATTTTAGCAGGCTTTGATATTGGTGGAACAAAATGTGCCGTCTCGGTCGGGAAATGGTCCAATGAATCAATTGCAATACTGGGTAAGGAACAATTTCCAACACCCCAAGATCCCAAAACGGCAATTGAACTTATGATCAGTAAATTTGAGGAACTTTTAATTACTTTGAAATTGAAGTCAGCTGAAGCCATTGGGATCAGCTGCGGCGGTCCGCTCGACAGTAAAAGGGGATATATTCTCTCCCCTCCTAACTTACCGAATTGGGATGAAATTGATATTGTAAGTCCAATAAAAAATAGATTTTCCGTACCCGTAGGTTTGCAGAATGATGCCAATGCCTGTGGACTGGCGGAATGGAAGTGGGGTGCAGGAAAAGGATGTGAAAATATGATTTTCCTCACTTTCGGAACAGGTATGGGAGCAGGATTAATCTTAAATGGCAATCTGTATACTGGAACGAACGACATGGCAGGTGAGGTGGGTCATTTTCGTTTAGAACAGAACGGGCCAATTGGCTTTGGTAAAGCAGGATCTTTTGAGGGTTTTTGCAGCGGCGGCGGAATTGTGAAGTTGGCTCGTGCAAAAGCCGTTGAATGGATCAACGAGGGAAACCACCCGCTTTTTTGTCCTGCATTGCAAGACATCCCCCACATTACTGCAAAAATGGTCGGAGAGGCAGCGCAAGAAGGTGACCCGCTTGCGTTGGAGATATTTAAGACCGTTGGCTATAAGCTTGGGCAGGGATTAGCACTTTTAGTTGATCTATTAAATCCAGAGCGAATCGTAATCGGCAGCATATACGGCCGGCAACAATCCCTCTTAGAGCCCGTAACGATTGAAACCATTAAAAAAGAGGCATTGCCTCAATCATTAGCTGTTTGCGAGATTGTGCCTGCTGGTCTTGGTGAAAATGTTGGTGATTATGCCAGTCTTTCTGTTGCCTTACATCTGCTTGAAAACAATACAAAGGGAAGTGAGGGATAAAATGAAAAAAGCGCTAATTGTATCCGGTGGCTGGAGTGGACACAAGCCAAAAGAAATATCAGAGATTCTTGCAGCCTATTTAAGAGAAAATGAGTTTGAAGTTGAAATAACAACTTCTTTAGACACTCTTTTAGATGAAGAAAAGTTACTGGAATTAAATCTTATCGTTCCAAATTGGACGATGGGTGAGATTACCCAAGAACAGCTTCAATCTTTATTAAACACTATCAAAAGTGGTGTGGGACTAGCTGGGCTGCATGGCGGAATGGGGGATGCATTCCGAAATGCAGCAGATTATCAATTTATGGTTGGAGGACAATTTGTAGCACATCCAGGCGGGGACGCTGAGGAGTATACCGTGCAAGTGGATCCGGCTCACCCTGTTACAGAAGGAATGAAGGATTTCACCGTAAAATCCGAGCTGTATTATATGCATGTTGACCCTGTAATCGATGTTTTAGCCTATACAAACACGGAACAGGTAAAGATGCCAGTTGCATGGACGAAACAATATGGAGAAGGACGAGTCTTCTATTGTGCATTGGGGCATTCTATCAATCTTGTGGAGCGTCCGGAAATGAAGAAGATGATGAGTCAAGGAATGGCTTGGGCAGCAAAATAATCTCAGTGAAAGGTGGAGAGATATATGGAAAAAGTGAAAGTCGGTATTATCGGATGCGGAAATATTAGTGATATTTATTTCAAAAACTGCTCAAGCTATAAGTCATTGGAAGTTATCGCTTGTGCGGATCTTGATGTTGAAAAAGCGAAACAAAAAGCAAAGTTATATAACATAAAAAGAGCGTATCATGTTGATGAGATATTATCAGATACAGAAGTTCAAATGATCATTAACTTAACCATACCTGCGGCACACGCAGAGGTTTGTATAGCGTCACTTGAGGCAGGAAAACACGTATATGTGGAGAAACCTCTTGCGGTATCCCTTGAAGATGGTAAAAAAATGCTTGATTTGGCTGAGAAAAAAGGGTTACTGCTTGGCGGCGCACCAGACACATTCTTAGGGGGCGGTCTGCAAACCTGCCGAAAATTAATAGATGATGGAGAGATTGGTAAACCAGTTGCAGCTACTGCTTTTATGATGTGCCACGGCCATGAAAGCTGGCATCCGAATCCTGATTTTTATTATCAGCAAGGCGGTGGTCCTATGTTTGATATGGGTCCCTATTATTTAACTGCGCTTGTCTCATTGATTGGTCCTGTTAGAAGAGTTACAGGATCAACAAGCACTTCATTTCTGGAAAGAGAAACAAAGGATGGACGAAAAATACCTGTAGAGGTTCCAACACATGTATCCGGAGTCCTTGATTTTGAAAATGGGGCTGTGGGGACTATTATTACAAGTTTCGACGTATGGGGAGCAAATCTGCCGTTTATTGAGATATACGGCGAAACAGGAACAATGAGTGTTCCAGATCCCAATACGTTTGGCGGCCCTGTAAGAATAAAGAAACAGGGAGAAACAGAATGGAAAGAGTATTCACTTACGCACAATTATACAGGAAATAGCAGAGGCATTGGGGTAGCTGAAATGGCAGATTCTATTAAAAGCGGCACTCAGCATAGAGCAAGCGGCCAATTAACCTATCATGTACTTGATATCATGCACGGATTTCATCTTTCTTCAATCAATGGTACGCATTATTTACCGTTTTTTAAACCCGAAAGACCTAAATCATTAGAACCGAACACAGAATTTTAAAGTCGATTTTTTTTTCTTTTATTACTGTAAGTCATTCATGCACTTTATGATTCAACAGAAAATTGAGAATGTTAAACTCGTCATTAGACTTGAGATGAGAAATTGAGAAAAAACTAAATCTGATTATTGGAATGGAGGATTTTTATGGGGAAATTAGGATTACAAATGTTTTCGGTCTGGAGAGAAGCAGAAAAAGATTTTTTGCAAACGTTATCAAAGGTCGCTGAGTTAGGGTATGAAGGCGTTCAGTTTGCAGGTTTTTATAATACGCCCGTTCAGGATCTGAAAAGAGCGATGGATCATAATGGACTTAAAAGTGCAGGTGCTCACGTCAATATTAAACAGTTAATAAATGGTGAATTTGAAAAGACTGCAGAATATCATGAATTTATTGGTAATAAGCTTATTATCTGTCCTGGTCTTCCAGAAGAAATGAGAAAGAATGCTGATGACTATAAGAAAGCGGCAGAATTATTTAATCAGATAGGGGAAAAGTGCAAGAACTTGGGATTTACTTTTGGATACCATAACCATGAATTTGAATTTGACGTTTTTGATGGAAAAACAGGATTTGACCTATTATTTGAGAATGTAGATCCTTCTCTCGTGAAAATCGAGCTGGACGGCTTTTGGGCAGCCTTTTCAGGATATGATCCTGTTAAAATTCTTTCAGACTATCAAAATCAGTGTGTAACATTGCATTTGAAAGACATGAAAATCGCAGATGGAAAGAAGGTAAGTACGGAAATTGGGAACGGAGAATTAGACATTCTTGAATTCCTGCAAACTGGAACAAAATTCGGTGTCGAATGGTTTATCGTGGAACAAGAAGAATTTGAAATAGATCCGTTTGAAGCCTTGAGAATAAATTCAGAAAGAGTAAATGAAATGATAGATTTGATCAGTAAAAACAAAAGCTATCAGTAAGCTGTATAAATTCTCATTTAATATATGATGTGACGCAGAATTCAAGCCTCTTTATGACTCACATTATTCATCTGAGAATAAATTCATCTTGTTTATTACATCAGTGTTATAAACGTAACACTTATTAACGAAGCTGCACCTATTTTTCTGGGATAGGTTTATTGTAATGTACTTTATACAGTCTAAAAAGGCATTGGATAAATAAGCCTGTTTTTAGTCTGTAACATGAACTGCACTACCTCCTATCTCAGAAAATGGGCATAGGAGTTTTTTGGTTAAAAAATGATTGATGGAGGGATTTAAATGAAATTTGATATTAGAGAATTTAATTTATCAATTCCCGATTCAGGTCCGTACGGTATAGATTCAACACTAGACGGAAAGGTATGGTTTACACAACATAAAGCAAACAAAATCAGCTGTCTAGATGAAAGTGGTAAGGTAAAAGAGTATAAAGTTCCTACTCCAGATGCTAAAGTTATGTGTTTAACTATATCTTCCAAGGGCGACATATGGTTTACAGAGAATGGAGCCAATAAAATAGGAAGGCTTACAACATCAGGTATTTTTATTGAATACCCGCTGCCACAGGCGGATTCAGCTCCTTATGGAATAACTGAAGGCTCAAATGGTGATATTTGGTTTACCCAATTGAGCGGGAATCGTATAGGCAAATTGACCACTGAAGGTGATATTCATGAATATGATCTTCCAAATAAGGGTTCCTTTCCTTCTTATATTACTTTAGGTTCAGATAACGCACTATGGTTCACAGAAAACCAAAATAATGCTATTGGAAGAATAACTGAAACTGGAGAGTTAACTGAATACCCTCTGCCTACACAAGCAGCAGGGCCAGTGGGAATTACTAGTGGTAACGATGGTGCACTCTGGTTTGCCGAAATTATGGGCAACAAAATAGGTCGCATTACTACTTCTGGGGTGATTAGCGAATATGATATTCCAACTCCAAACGCACGCCCACACGCAATAACCAAGGGAAAAGATTCCGAAATATGGTTCACTGAATGGGGTGCAAATAAAATCGGCAGAATCACAAGTGACCAAACGATTCATGAATATCAAATTCAAACAGAAAATGCAGAGCCGCATGGTATTGCATTTGGGGAAGACGGTTCCGTATGGGTTGCGTTAGAATGCAACAAAATTGGTAAACTGAATTTGAGTGAATGAGATCGAAATGAGCAGTATTTATGAAACCAAAAACCAGCAAGGACCTAATCCACAAGAAGGATACCCAGTAATAAACATATTATATTAAATAAACAATCTATTACAAAGCCTCCTATTATAAGTGGAGATTATTCTTGAAGAACTGTATATGGAATAAAGCTTTTTTATGATAAATGGGAGATTCTAATTTTCTTGTACCGGGAGCATTTATTAATAAGAAAGTTACTTTCGGAAATACAATTTTATATTGATATGCTATTATCGGCGCTTTCCAATAATTAGGATTGTGCTCTTTTTGTATGCAGATTTCATTGTATGGTTAGCCAGTTAATGTTGATTGATCTTAATACAAAGCTCTGTTTTGAGATTGAAAATAGATACTAAGTGCGATTGAAATCAGAGAGATGCCACTCTTTATCTACTTATATTTGTAAATTTTGATATATAATCTCTTTATAAAAGTTATAATATTGGAAATCGGCAGAATTAAAAAGTGAACAGTTTAAGACTATCAAACTAAAATACAATGATCCTCATAAAACTAACGGGCACATTCCTTGAAGCAGGAAACGAAGGGAGCTGATTTGTAAAATGAACCGCATTATGGTTATGGGAGTATCAGCAGGGGTAGGGAAGTCTACATTTGCACGCAGGTTAGGAGAATTATTAGAAATCTCTGTCTACCATTTGGATGCTTTATATTGGAAACCAGAATGGGAAGAAGCTTCATTAGAAGAGTTTGCAGATGATCAGCAAAAAATTGTCTCTCTAGATCAATGGATTATAGAGGGCAATTATAGTAATACATATGATATTAGAGTGCAGAATGCAGATACGATTATATATCTGGAGCTTCCCTTAATTGTATGTTTGTATCGAGTGTTCAAGCGCTGGATTCAAAACATTGGGAAAACGAGACCTGACATGGGGGAAGGGTGCAAGGAAAAATTAGACTTCCAATTTCTTAAGTTCATCTGTACCACTTACTATCCCCGTAAGAAAAAGATGGAAACCAGGCTTCAAGCTTTCAAAGTAACGGGTTCTCAAAAAAACATAATCATGCTGAAGAATAAGAAAGAGATCCGCTCTTATTTAGAAACTTTATCGCATTGAAATATCTAAATGGGATATCAAGAACATGGTTTGAGGAGGGAAATCAATGGAAAAAGAATTTCCAATAATAGAAACAGCAAGATTAATCCTAAGAGCCGTAACATCAGAGGATGCTGACGATATGTTTCACTATCTATCTGATTATGATGTTGTCAAACATATAGGACTAGCACCTTGCAAAACAGTTAAAGACGTTTTAGATGAAATAAATTGGTATCAATCTATATACGAAGATGGCACAGGAATTAGATGGGGAATCACACTTAAAAATTCAGGTAAGGTTATCGGAAGCTGTGGTTTTCTTAATATGGCTTCCAAACATTTCCGGACTGAAGTAGGTTTTGAATTAAGCAAAGAATTCTGGGGAAATGGGATAGCCGGTGAAGCATTGGAAGCTGTTGTGAAGTATGGTTATCATCACTTTCAGCTAGAAAGAATTGAGGCTTTAATTGAACCTGCTAATCTCCCATCACAAAAATTAGTAGAAAAGCAAAGGTTTAAAAGAGAGGGCTTGCTGAGACATTATGAGTATACTTGCGGTAAATTTGATGATTTATATATGTATTCAATCATAAAAGAAGATCTGAAGTTTAGTTAGACAAACGAGAATTTTTAAAAATCATTCCTTTGCCGGAAAAAGAATAATGCAAGGGTAAAGAGGAGTATGAATTCTCAGTTGTGTTTTTTGAGGTTGCAATGATCCTTAAAAAGGGGACTGGCTGTATAGTTTATCACTTTCAGTCAGCCCTTTATTTTAATATAGATTTATCATTAGCTGAACTTTTGATTATTTTTAATTTAATATTCTATTTCATCGTAATCTTTAATGGAAAACTGTCTGAAAGGCAGTCTGGAATCCGTATATATCTTTTGTTCTATATAGTCTAGACAAAAAAACATTTATAATTACAACATTTGGTGAACAGGCAAATGAAGCATTAAGTATTATAATAATATTGTGTCTTACCATTTAAGGTTAGTGCACAGCCGGTGATTGGCTAGTGGGACATTTTCCATTTTGCCAGTGCCGGTTTTTTATTAGATAATAATAGTGTGATTATAGATTCTATGAGATAAAGGTAGGTGGCGCTTTGGAAAAGATAGATTCTATTTCTATGAGAGAACATTTTGCAAGTTTTTATATTTATTCTATTTCTTTTCTCGGTTTAATAGCTGTTATTACTTCCATATTTATGAGTGAAAAGACTTCTGAACCCATAATCCTTTTCCTATTGGCTGTGTTTATAGGGATTATTGAGTATTTTCCTATCCGCATTGGGAGAGGAGGAATCACGCTCAGCCTTACGCTCATTTATCCAATGAATTGGGAGTTTGGGATACATATAACTGTCATTGCTTGTGTGTGTGCAATGGTATTTACTCATACCCTTCGCCGTTTGCCCATGCAAAGAACACTATTTAATAGTACTCAATTAGCTCTAAGTATCACTCTAGCAGAGTGGTTGTCAAACCAATGTATTTCTTTTTTTATTACGGAGATGAACCTGCCTGTTTTATATGAAGATTTAATAAGCTTGCTTTTATTTACCGTATTCTTTTGCTCTATCAATACCCTTTCTTACGATCTTTTAATGGTGCTTCTTCCTCAGCCATACACGCGAGAACAATGGCACAAGAAAAATATTTTAGTATTTTTGAGTGCAAGTTTTTGTTTATTCTACGCCTATCTTATATATATCTTAGATCATCGATATCACGGAGAGATGGATGGAATTACTGTTCTGTTCTTCTTTTTCCCGCTTGTAGCCATTTGCATCATTAGTTCTTTCTCCAGGCAAATACGGATTGAAAAAGAACGATTATATAACCTTTTTTCTATTACGACGGAGTTGAGCCATGGGCTGTCTGCCGGAAACTTACATCAGATGAAACAATCACTTAAAGGATTCTTGGGAATACAAGCATATGCTTTATGGGCAAAAGATGAAGGGAACTGGCAGCTTCTATTAAAGGATGGAAAAGTACATTCCAATATTTCAAGTTCGTTTGATCTGCAGAATTTTGAGGAGATAGCTCAAACCTTTGTTGTAACTAATTGGAAAACGGGGATGGCTCCAGGAGATGAAATATTTGAAGATGTTATACGCTCCCTCGTCTACTTACCTCTAAAAGTCAATCATGAGTTGGTTGGAATGTTTGTTGCAGGCAAAAGCAGGGGGGCGAGTTTTATTACCGAAGATATACAGTCTTTAGCTACGTTTGCCAATCATTTGGGCAGCTTGCTTAAAACACGGTCGCTCGTCTCCGAACAGGAAAAACGAATTATTCTGGAAGAAAGAAATCGATTAGCCCGTGAAATCCACGATGGAATCGCACAAGTATTAGCTGGGGTCATATTTCATCTGGAATCAGCTCAGAAACAGTCCAAAGATCAATCAGGAAACATGGAGCAAGTGGTAGACAAAAGCATAAAAAAATTACGGAAGAGTTTAGGGGAAGTTCGGTATTCTATCTATGCTTTAAAGCCATATCCTACCCAAAGATTAGGGCTAAAACAAGCAATTGACAATAAAATTCAATCCATTAAACAAGAATATGATCTGGCCATTAAATATCATGAAAGGGGCCGTTCACGAACACTCAGTTTTTCAAAAGAACGAGTCATTTTCGATACTTTACAGGAAAGCTTGCAGAACATTGTTAAGCATGCAAAGGCGGACAAAGTTGACATTCTTTTAAGCTATCAACGTGAACATGTACTATTAAAGGTGAAGGACAACGGGATTGGCTTTTCCCTTTTTGAATCTATGATTAAAACGAAGCATGAGCCCCATTATGGCATCTTGCATATGAATGAACAAGCTGAACAGCTGGGTGCAACCCTTCAGATTGATAGTTCAGCAGGAAAAGGTACAGAAATAACATTGTTAATTCCAGATTCGGAAAAGAGGGAAGAGTATCATGATTCAAATATTATTAGTGGATGATCATACTGTCTTGCGTGATGGAATTCGGAGTATATTAGATCTAGAATTCGATATCCGAGTCGTAGGAGAAGCTGTTTCAGGGGATGAGGTGTTGAAGAAAGTAGAAGAGTTACGACCTGATTGTATTTTGATGGACATCAATCTCCCTGGAAAAAATGGAATTGAGGTAACCTCACAGGTGAAAAGTAAGTATCCAAACTGCCGTGTTCTCGTATTGACTATGTTTGAGGATGATGAATATTTGATGGAAGCGCTTCGGGCGGGTGCAGACGGATATCTATTGAAGGATTCATCATCTGATCAAGTGGTGGCAGCCATCCGAATGGTGTCACAAGGAGATTCTGTTATTCATCCGCGCATGACGAAAAAACTGATTACGTATCATCACCAGCACACGAAATCAGAACCAAACGAAAATATGCTGACAAAGCGTGAAAAAGAAATCCTGTTTGAATTGGTCAAAGGTCTTAGTAATAAAGAAATTGCTGAAGCCCTATTTATCAGTGACAAGACCGTTAAAATCCACATCAATAAGATTTTCAAAAAGCTGAATGTGAAAAGCCGTTCCCAAGCAGTCATTTATGCCGTTCGAAATCAACTTGTTCCTTTTTCTTAAAGAACTATCCTGCGCCTGCACAAGGTGCGGATAGTTCTTTTGTTTTATATTGGTATAGAACCAAAAGCTTCAGTGATTATACCTTTTGATCAATTTTCAGAAAAGTGAAAATGAGAGATGATAAAGATAGATTTGAAGTTTATTAGTTTTATCTATTTATTTTTTTATAAGGAAAAGGAGAGATGTTCATGAAAAAAAGAAAAATGAAGGCATGGAAAGTCATGACCACAGCAGCGATGACTTCCTTATTATTTTCATCACTTACCGTTTTTGCAGAAGGTGATGTTACGCCAGCTGAGTCGCAAATGGCTGAAGAAATTGGGGAACAAAGAGGACAATTATTTTTTGATAAGGATAAGATCGAAACAGGTCAAGAAGATTCACTATATAAAGACGTTAAAAAAGAAGGTTTGGCTACAGCATATAAACCGAATGATACTGTTCGCTTAATCGTAGAAGTTGAACAACCAACAGAAATTGAGCAAACAGCCAAAAGCAAAAAAGCTTTATATAAACAAAAACAAGATAAAGTAATCGAACAAATCTCAAAAGAAAAAAATTCTCAATCAAATGCTCCTATTAAAGTGAAGCATCGTTTTTTCAAAGGGTTTAACGGATTCAGTGTAGAAACAGAGTTCCAAAATATAAAAGATATCCAGTCTATTTCAGTGGTTGCGAATGTCCATATCGCTAGAACTTTCCAGGAAAATATGGCAGCAAGTAAAGAATTGGTACAAGCTCAAAAAGTACGGGAACAATATGGTTATAAAGGTGAAGGATTAGTAGTAGCGGTCGTAGATTCCGGGATTGATTATACGCACAAAGATATGAAACTTTCTGACACAGCCAAAGCGAAAGAAAAATGGACTCAAGATAAAATTAATCAAAAATTTGCTGAGACAGACGTAAACGAAATTTGGTATTCCGATAAAGTCCCAACAGGATATGACTGGGCAGACAATGATACCAATGTCATTCCGGGAACAAAAGGCAGTCCGCATGGTACACACGTGGCTGGTACAATTGGAGCAAATGGCGACGAAACGAAGGGTGGTGTCGCTGGAATTGCACCAGGTGTTCAACTATTAGCCGAGAAGGTATTTTCTGATAATGGCGGTGGTGCCTATGAGGATGATATTATCGCAGGAATTGAGCATGCAGTCACAATGGGTGCAGATGTAATTAACATGAGTTTAGGTGTTGATGCAGGCTATGTAGATGAAGATTTTGATCCGATCCAAAAATCAATCCGAGTTGCGACAGAACAAGGCACCCTTGTTGTAGTGGCAGCCGGTAATACAGCCTATAGTACAAAGAATAATATTATTCTCTCTTCATTAAGACCATATGCAGAAAATCCAGATATTGGAACGGTTGGTGCACCGGGTGTAAGTCCATATGCGTTATCGGTTGCTTCCTATGAAAATAGTAAACTTCATTTAAATGCATTAGCAGATGCAAGTGGGTTTTCGGTGCCGTTCAAAGATCAAACGCAATTTCCAGCATCGTATAATTTTAAATTCTCTAAGGTTCTTTCACCAGAAGTACCTTATGATTTGGTATATGTTGGGGAAGGAAAGAATGCATCAGATTATCCTAAAGGCAAAACTGACTATATTGCCGTTGTTAAGCTATTAAATTCATATAGTACGGTTTCATCCATTCAGTGGGAAGCTAAGAGATCAGGAGCAAAGGCGGTTATTATCATACCACCTGCAAATTGGTCAGATTATACTACACTACCAGTAACGCCAACAGCAGCACCAACGGCGTCAACAAGTAAAGCTGCAGGTGAAGCATTACTTAGTAAAATGAATAGTCTGCCAAGTGGTCAATATTTAAGCATGAAATTTGCAGGCAATACTTGGGTAGAGAATCCAGCGAAAGACACAATGTCCTATTTTTCATCTTTTGGTTCGCCAAGTAGATTAGATTTTAAACCAGAGATTTCTGCTCCTGGTGGAAATATTTATTCAACTATACCAGGAAATGATTATGAAGTGATGAGCGGTACATCGATGGCAGCACCTCATGTTGCAGGCGGTTCAGCATTGTTATTGCAGGCACTTTATCAAAAAGGATTAACCCATTCAGAAGATACAGTTTTAAAAGCAAAAATTGCTTTAATGAATACAGCTAATTTTGCCATGGATCCAAGGACAAATGGAGAAGTTCCATATTCACCACGTGTACAAGGGTCTGGGATAATGAAAATTCAAAATGCCATTAATACACCAGTCATTGTAACAAGTAGAAACACGCCTTTAGAACAAGCTGGAGCGGTTGCATTAAAGGAAATCGGTCAAAATACAAGCTTTAATTTAATCATGGAAGCATTCGACACTCTTAAGGGTAAAAATAATAGTGATGATATTGAATACAATGTTTATGTAGATCTATTGAAAGATAAGACTGAAATGAAGGAATTCGATTTAGATAGTGATGGGCAATTGGATTCAAAAGAGTATTTAACATTAACTAGTGAACGAATTAATGGTGCGACAGTCACTGTAAATGATAATGTGGTAACAGATAAAACTGGAGCATTACTTAAAATTAAACCAGGTCAAACAAAAATGCTGACTGTTAATGTAACTTTACCAGATTCCTTAAAGAAAAATAGTTTTGTAGAAGGATTTGTTCGTCTAGTTCCAGCAGCCAAGGACCAAGATAAAGCAGTACCTTTAACTGTTCCTTATATGGGCTTCTATGGAAAATGGGATGAACCGCGAAATATCGACGCACCTGCATGGGAGAAGGATGCATTTGTAGGATATACGGCCCTTTGGGATGAGAATTCAGAAAGATATCCATTGGGATATAACCCATATACTGGAAGGTTCAGTCTCAACCATATTGCATTCTCGAAAAACTATATACTCGATGGTATCTATCCGTCCTTCCAAGCCTTACGTAATTTAGACAAAGCTGAAATGTATATTGAAGATCAATCTGGAAATCTCATAAAAAATTTAGGCGATTTTAGTGAATATACTGGTACTCCATGGAAATTCAGAAAAAACATAATGTCATATGGGGATAGAATGTATGGCGGATATAAATGGGATATGAAAGACTCATCCGGACAATATGTACCTGATGGTGTTTATCAATATGTTACCAAAACAACATTAGATTATTCAGACGCAAAACCACAGATTGTTAAAATGCCAATTACGGTAGATTCTGTCCCTCCGACCGTTTCAGATATTACAGTAACGCAAAAAAACGGAAAATATGAAATTTCCTTCAATCCGCAAGACAATGCAAGTGACTTTAATTCTGCTGTTGTATGGGTGAATGGACAATATTATTCACTAAGTCTTGAGCAAAAATCTTTCTTAGTTAATACAGAACCGAAAAGTATTATTATCCTAGCCATTGATTATGCAGGAAATCAATCGTACAAAGTTTGGGGAGATCCGAGCTATATTAAATATACTATGGCCGTTCAAACGTTCAGTTTAACTCCAGCTGCAAATATTAACAAAAGCAAACCTGCAAATATTAATGCCTGGGCTTATGCCAGAGCAGACTGGACGATTAATGTTAAAGATGCAAGTGGAAAGATAGTCGATTCGTTTGAAGTGAAAAATGAACATACACTGAAAACACAATGGGTACCTAATACGGACCTTCAAAATGGAACGTATTCTATCTCAATTGATGTCGTGACAAAAGACGGTTTTAAAGTAACAACAACGCCTAAACAAGTAACGGTTCTCCAACAATAAACCGATTGCGGCCCAAGTGAGGATGATTCACTTGGGTTTTTTCATGCCCGGTGCATGGTGCCATTTCTATACGCAAAAGATGAATGATTAAATAAAAAGTCGCGTAGTAGTACTTTTGTTTTATATTGGTATAGAACCAATAACTACAAAATTTACTTCCTATGTTTAATTTTCAGAAAAGTAGAAATGTGGGATGATTAGGACAGAATCGAGTTAACTAGTTTCATGAATCTTTCTTTAAATAACTTGTTTGTAAAAAATACAAGTTTAAGAGAGAAAAAAACAATTATATAGGGACAAGGGGATGCGGTATGAAAAGGAAAAAAATCAGTAAAATTCTTACAGGAACGCTAGCTGTTGGCATGTTACTATCACAAGGCGCTCCATATAACGTATTGGCGCAAAGCCCGTATGAGCTGAATCCAGTTGAAAATGCGGAAGAGATCTTAGCGAGCCTGTCTGCGGAACAAAGAAAGGCGTTAGAGCAATTGGATACCAATTCAAACTTTACGATTTCTCCGGATATTAATGCAAATAGTCCGGAATTAGTCAAAGTCATCGTCGAATTTGAACAGGCGCCGGCGAAAATTGAAGTGATGAAACAAGCAGCGAAAGGAAAGAAACTATCTTCTGCTGACGCGAATGAGAAAGTGGAAAAAGCTCATAAAGATTTTAAACAGCATGTGCAATCATTGAAATCACAGAAAGACGTGACTAATTACAAAGTGGAAGATGTAAACATCACAAGAGAGTATAAAAACGCCATCAACGGTGTAGCGATGACACTGCCTGGTGTGGCAGTACAGGATTTGCTGCAATCTGGAGTAGTTAAACGTGTCTTTAAAGATTACGAGGTAAAAGTGGAACCGCCGGTAAAAACGAAAGAAGCCATTGAGCCGAAAATGGCAGACAGTATTCCGCAAATTGGCGTGGACAAGCTGCATGCCGAGAACATTACCGGCAAGGGCATTAAAGTCGGCGTTCTTGACACAGGTATTGATTACAACCATCCAGACTTAAAAGAAGCATATAAAGGCGGATATGATTTTGTAGATAATGATGCAGATCCGATGGAAACCACATATGAGGATTGGATAAAAGAGGGCAAGCCAACAGTTCCCGGCTATGTGTATTACACAAACCATGGGTCACATGTCGCAGGGACGATTGCAGCCCAAAAGAAAAACAATGTGGATTATGCTGTGAAAGGGGTAGCACCTGAAGTAGATTTATATGCGTATAGAGTATTGGGACCTTGGGGAGGGGGAAATACAGAAGGAATCCTTGCTGGAATCGATCAAGCGATTGAAGATGGCATGGACGTCATCAATTTGTCGCTTGGCGCGCAGACTAACGATCCTTTATACGCCACTTCTGTCGCAGTAAATAACGCCATGATTTCAGGCTTGGTGACCGTCGTTGCCGCGGGCAACTCCGGACCGAACGAAAAAACTCTTGGCTCTCCAGGAACAGCAGCTCTTGGCATATCAGTAGGTGCAAGCGATGCCTCCATGTCCATTCCTGCATTTAGTGGAAGCGCTTCCGCCGAGAAGTTTGAAAATATGCAGCTGCTAGGCAAAGATTTTTCTGATAGATTAGAAGAATTACAAGGAAAATCCTTACCAATTGTATTTGCGGGACTTGGTAAAACAGCTGATTTTGCCGGGAAAGATGTCAGCGGGAAAATTGCGTTGATTCAGCGCGGGGAACTTGCGTTTGATGAAAAAATCAATAACGCCAAAAACGCTGGGGCTAAATCAGTGATTGTGTATAACAATGTCGACGGGCAAATACCTGCCTACTTGGGTGAGGTCGTCGGGTTAATCCCTTCTTTCCGCCTGTCAAAAGCAGATGGTGAGCGGTTAAAAGAGCTGGGCGAAGGTACTTTCACATTTGAAACGTTAAGTAATACAAAAACAGAAGGCGATCATTTAGCAGATTTCAGTTCACGCGGACCGGTAAATGGAAATTATGATATCAAGCCGGATGTAGTCGCTCCAGGTGTGTCGATATTCTCTACGACACCGGAATTCATCAACGATCCACAGGACGGCATTAATTACGGGAATGCCTATGTACGTATGTCGGGGACATCGATGGCCACGCCACACGTGGCAGGTACAGCAGCATTGATATTGCAGGAGCATCCGGAATACACTCCTTTCGATGTAAAATTGGCACTCATGAATACTTCGGACGATTTACAAGGGGATAATTCTGTATACGAAGTAGGCGCGGGACGAATCGATGCCTATCAAGCGGTTCATACAGATACCTCCATCAAAGTATGGGATAAGACACAAAATATAGAAAATGGAAACGTCGTAGAAATTGATGAAGAAACAGGTTCCATTGTATTCGGAAGACATATTAAAAAAGATGATCAACCAATTGAAGGAAGTAAAAAGGTGACGGTTCAAAACAACAGCCAGGAAGAAAAATCTTTTACACTAGAAGTGGAGTATCACGGTGAGCGAAAAGGGATTCAAGATGCTGTGAGTAACGGTGTTACAGTGGATGTGCCTTCATCGATTACAGTGGGAAGCGGCCAAGTGCAGGAGCTCCAGCCTACCATAACAATCCCAACCAGCGCTGCGGGAGGAAGATATGAAGGGTATATTCATGTAACCAATGCCAACAATCCAGACGAAACCTATCAAATTCCATTTGCTGTTATGGCGACGGAAAAAGGATTTGATTATGTCAAAACGACTAGACCATCCGTGACAAATACAACAGCTTTCTGGGAACTTCATGACAAAATGATCCATTTCGTCATGAAGTTGAACAGCCCAATGACAACCATGGATGTGCTTGTAAAAGACAGTAAAACAGGAAAAGCTGTAGGGTTCATAGGGACAGCGAACACTAACTTTCCAATAGATAGAGAAGTATTTCTTACGGGTGCGTTCAGCGGTACGGTCTTACCATTTACAAATGATCCGTCCCAGCCAATCAGTGATGTTCCTATAAAGCTTCCAGCAGGCGACTATATACTGGAACTGATTGCACACGATGAGGATGGGAAATCATATGTTTCCCAAAATCCACTTATCGTGGACAATACAGCACCAGAAGTCAACATGGATATAAAATCGGGTGTAATCGAAATCAATGATTCTATGTATACAGTAGAAGATGGCCAAAAAGCAGTGTGGCTGCATGGAACAGCTAAGGACGAGACAGTAGATTTATTACAATCTAAAGGGTTGGACGTGGATCAATCGTCCAACACTATGGCTTACTATGCAGGTGCCTCTGCATATATGGCTGGGTTCTTCCCGATTCAGGCGAATGGTGATGTGAAATTAGGAATAGAGGAAAGTGATATTGCAAAACAACCTATGAGATTTTGGTTGAGAACGTGGGATACTGCAACGGCAGTTGGTTACCAAAAGTATTACTTCATGAAAGAAGGAACGGAATATACGACTTCCAGTTATGACAAGAAAGAGTTAAAAGTCGGCGATAACGTTACGATGACACTCAGCCTTAATAATGTGAAACAGCTTGTCTCGGGAGAATTTAATGTAGAGTACTACAAAGACTTCTTCAAGTTTTCGACCGTGAAGCTGAACAAGGCAGTCAAACAATATGCAAATGAAAAAGGCTTACAGGTATCACTAGATAAACCTGTTGTGACAGAAGGTACATTCAATAATAGTTTGAAGATCGGTGCTTCCATTACTGGAAAAGCATTCAGAGGACTGGATGGAGATATGCCGTTCCTCGATGTAACGTTTAAAGTATCGAATGATGAAGTTTACGAAAATGAAATTCCTGGATTTGAGGTGAAGAAGGGGTCTTATAAGAAATCCGGACAAACAGCAGGTACTGCTATTCCTTTTTACGGCACTGAAGATCTTAAAATAATTCCTACGCATACACAGTTGCTAGGATCCATCACACCGGAAGCATTTTTGATAGGTGAATCAGGATCAGAATTTTTGAAACCGGGGGATTATACAAAAATAGGAGCACAAGTATACGCTCTCTCCAGAAGCGGTAAAAAGTATAAAGGAACAATTACAAAGAAAGGAACTTTCACGATCAATGATATTCCGGCTTCCGATCAAGTATATACAGCTGTTTTCGATGTTCCGGGGCATCTTAAAGTGATGAAGAAATTCATTCCTGGATATCATGATGCAAATGGAGAGCTACGAGGGCAATTTTTAAAAATTGGTCAGAGAAGTCTTGCAGGGGATGTGAATGGCGACAAAATGATTGATATCCTCGATATCCAAAGTGTCGTGGATGCATACGGTACGAAAGATACTTCCATCGTGCCGCAAGATCTCAATCAAGATGGCGTGGTAGACGAAACGGATGTTCGCTTAATGGAGAAGAACTTCTTAACGAAGGGACCTGACGCACCTGTCGATAAACAGCCAAGAGAAAAAATTGGCAAGAAAGGGCTGGAATACTTCCTGCGTCTTGTCGGTCTTGAGCCGAAACAATAACAAGGGCTGTTGATAAAAGGGGAGGAATGCAAAACATTCCTTCCTCTTTTTTCTTTGTTATAAAATTCAAATGAAGTTAAGAATAGCAGAGGCAAGAAAGGTTGAAAAATCCTCTCTTTTGTTTAAATTCAATCAGCCTTCCATCGACTTGCTAATCGGCTAGTTTTCAAAATGAATCCGCTTACTAAATTGTTAGAACGAGTCAGACCTTTTGAACAGGAACTTGAATTTCAAATGTAATCTCATTTGGTTTGTCTGTGATTGTAATATCAACATGCATTATTTGCAGTGCATCGCCAGTAATTCGATATCCCATTTTATTTATATAGTCTAATACTTTACTTAAACTTTCGCTTCGATTCCACAATAATTCTACGTTATAACGGAGACACGCAAACAACCCAGCGGGAACCGTCTTTTGGTACTGTTTTGGTGTTTTTTCTTTATTTTTTGCCACAACAAAAATAACTGATGGTTCCTCAAACCGTTTCGCTCTAATATCCGCTTCCGAGATAATAATGCCCAGTCTGTTACTGGCCAGTATCGGTGTCTTCTCAGCGAGCATATTCTCTAACCTGATCACACCATAACTTGAGTTCCAAATTATTATTTATTTTTTCATGCAGGGTAATTAACTTCCTTCTTCCTATTTCACGGAAAAACACCGTTTGAAGTTCTTTTTCTCTTGCTGCGTGCTCCAAGTATCCAATTTTTTCGCGAATATTTTCCTCCGAGTCATTTAACTCATTTAGTTTTGATACAAGTTCGATGTGCTTGGCTTTTAAAATATCCAAGGACTTACTAAAATTATTGGGGATATTACCTAAAGGCTGAGGGACTTGCTCTTTAAGCTCATTTAAAAAGGCATGCTTATGGTAACAAGGATTGGTGCTATCCTGATTTAGAATTAATTTCAATGAAGATGGATAAATCCAGGAACATCATCAACAACTTTTTCGATATATTAGAGCGTTATGGATTCGTTTATAAATTTCCTGTACTAAACTCTACACGTAATTTATCCGCTAGCTGCGCTGCCAAGTGTACTTGGAGCAGTATGGCATAACATTTCCGGTCCAATTCTTGCAACTTTTTGGTCAAAAAATCCGGTTGCCGAGGATAATAAAAAGTGGTCTGAGCAGCTATCTGAAGTAACAATGTAAAGAGAGACACAATGAGCGTTGCTTATTGTGTCTTTTTGGATAAGGGTGATCCTTTAAAAACAGTACACGGATTTAATCGGCATACCTTGAAATTGGTACATAATCGTTCTGTGCTCAAGCCACAATTTTTATACGCTCTGCCAACGCTTCCCGTTTTCTGCAGTACACAAAATCAACGCAATCTTTTTTCTCTTTAATACCTGAGATTAAACCACAGGCATTCTCCCAATATAGTGAGACTCCGGTCTGAAAATCGTATTATTTTCAGATTGCTCCAGGATATGAGCCGTCCAGCCGACAACTCTGCTTGCTGTAAAAGTCGGGGTGAAAAGCTCAGATTCCATTTGAATAGATTTCATAATGGCTGCAGCATAAAATTCAACATTTGTGTATAATGCTCTTCCCGGTTTCAACTCTTGAAGCAGGCTGACAGCAGCCGTTTCTACATCTAGGGAAAGACCAAGCCATTCATCCTTACTAGCAATCTCAAGTAAGACTGATTTCAGTGCCAAAGCTCTTGGATCATGCGTTTTATATATGCGATGGCCAAACCCCATTAATCGTTCCCCGCGATTTATTTTTTCCCGAATCAGTTTTTCAATATTGCCGCTTTTGGCAGCTTCATCTAAAAAGGCAATGACTTCAGAAGGGGCTCCTCCATGAAGCGGACCTTTCATCGTGCCAATAGCGGAGGTCACCGCTGAGTAGATGTCAGACTCGGTAGAGACAGTAACTCTGGCCGAGAATGTAGAAGCATTCATTCCATGCTCTAAAGTTAAAATCATATAGGTTTCCAGTGCCTTGCGCTGAGATTCAGCAGGCTTTTCTCCATTAAGCATATAAAGATAATTTTCAACATGATCAAGCTCCGCTGAAGGGCGGACAAAGGGTCTGCCTTCTAGATGGCTTTTTCTGCATGCGATGATTGTCGGCATCATAGCCGTTAACCGGATGCTGTCTGAATAAGAGGGCTTATCTTTATTTAAAGGACCAGCAGCTGAAACCGCTGTTCTCAAAACGCTCATAAAATCCATCTCAGCCGGGAGACTGATTAGCAGATTTTCTAAATACTCAGGAAGCTCGCGATGTTTCTTCAGTTTGTTTTTCAGCTGAAGGAGCTGGTGATGGTCTGGCCATTCTCCATGCCACAATAAATATGAAACTTCTTCGAACGAATGATTTTTCGTCAATTCCCCTATATCAAGTCCTCTGTATATCAATCGCCCATTTACCCCGTCAATATGGCTGATTACAGTTTCAGCAGCTTTAACGCCTTTTAATCCTTTAATTACCATGAAAATCTCTCCTTTCCTTTGTACTGTCTATTCTATAAAATAATAAGTATTAAGAAAATTAAATATATATAAATCATTTGATTAAGAATCTTAATTAGGAGGATGTATATGGAATTCACTTGGGTTCAAACGTTTGTCACGGCTGCAGAATGCGAAAATTTCAGAAGAACAGCAGAGCTGCTCTACATTTCCCAGCCATCTGTTTCCGTTCATATCAAACTGCTTGAAAAAGAGCTCGGGGTTTCCTTATTTGAGCGGGATGGCCGGAGAATTAAGCTGACAGAAGAGGGAAGGGTTTATTTAAAGCATGCAAAGGAGCTTCTTTCAGTTTATCAGAATGGGCTAGTAAAGCTTCAATCCTTTCAGCAGGGATTTACATCGCAGTTTACCCTGGCGATTTCCCCGCTGATTGCGGACACGATTCTTCCTTATGTGCTTAAAAAATACTGCAACCAGTATCCTGAGGTAGAAATTTCCGTTAAAATTATTGAGTCAAGCGAGATTGAAAAGGCAGTGCTGAATGAAAAGGTGGATCTGGGTTTGTCCTGTTCAGAAAGCACGCATCCAGATTTAAACTGTCAGCTTCTGTACAAAGATAAGGTATTACTTGTCGCCACACACGATGGAGTGGATTCTGAAAGTGCACTCCCCCTGAATGAGGAAGAGGTTTTAACATCAAATTACCTTCTCACTCATAATCATCCTGTATACTGGGATTCCCTTTGCAGAGCTGTAAAAACAAACTATCCCGGCATTCGAATGATGGAGGTCTCCCAAATTCACATTACGAAACGGTTTATTGTCGAAGGACTTGGTGTTTCGTTTCTTCCAGCTTCAACTGTCAGGAGAGAAATGCTTGAAGGAAGACTGCTGGAGGTCGATTGTCCTTCTATTTCATTGCCCGAAGCTCATACATATGCCATCATGAAGTACACTCATAAAAAGCAAAAAGAATTTTTAGCATTTCTTTCTCAGTTCAGAATATAAAAGGAGGCCATTTTATATGAAAAAAACGATCGTTTTTACAGGTGGCGGCTCAGCAGGGCATGTCACGCCAAATATCGCGATTATTGATGAGCTCGATAAAAGCGTCTGGGACGTCCAATATATAGGTTCTAAAAAAGGGATTGAAAAGGAACTGATTGAGAAAATTTCTATTCCCTATCATGGAATTTCCAGCGGAAAGATGAGAAGATATCTCGATTTTGAAAACGTTGTTGACAGTTTTCGTGTGTTAAAAGGCTGCATGGATGCAAGAAAAGTACTAAGAAAACTGAAGCCTGCTTTAGTTTTCTCAAAAGGCGGTTTTGTCTCCGTACCGGTCATTATTGCAGCCAGATCATTGAAAATTCCTGTTCTGATTCATGAAAGCGATATGACTCCGGGCCTTGCCAATAAAATTGCACAGCGCTTCGCTACAAAAATATTTACTTCGTTTGAAGAAACGCTGAACTATTTTCCAAAGGATAAAACAGCTGCCATCGGCTCACCGATTCGAAGAGGTATCTTAAAAGGATCTCCATACAAAGGAACGGAGCTGCTCGGCTTTGACCGCAAACGTCCGGTCTTAACGGTGATGGGCGGCAGCCTCGGGGCAAAAAAAATCAACGAGACTATTAGAGCTGCATTGCCCCTGCTGAAAGATTATCAGATTATTCATTTATGCGGAAAAGGCAACGTTGATGAGAACTATACAAATTTGAAGGACTACAAACAATTCGAATATGTTTTTGACGAGCTGCCGCATTATTTAGCAGCAACGGAATTTGTCATAACTAGAGGAGGGTCGAATTCCATCTTCGAATTCCTTGCATTAAAAATCCCAATGCTCATCATTCCTCTTACGAAAAATCAAAGCAGGGGAGATCAGATATTAAACGGAAGATCATTTCAGGAAAAAGGATATGCTATGATGCTTGAGGAAGAAAATTTATCTGTTGATACATTGGTTATCCATCTTGCTGGTTTAAAGAAAAGAAGGGATGAAATGAAAGAGAAAATGACCTCGCTTGAGGTGAAGGACGCTATTGGAGTATTAGTAAGGGAGATAAACGCCAATTCTAAATAATTAAAGGGAGCAATAGATGCACCTTTTCATTTAAAAAGCCAAGGATTTGCTAACCGTTCCACCATTGGATTCATGCAGGATAGAATGGACTGCTCTTTATCTTGAATGAAATGCTTTGTTGATGAGTTCAAGAGAATTGGGCTCTTTTTTTATGTATAAATATGATAAATTATAAAAAAGAAGGAGAGTGGAGAAATTGATCGCATTGTATAAATTGAATAAAACACTAGAAGCAATCGTCACTCGAATCTTAAGTGAACACGGTCATCAGCCTTCCTGCTTTCACTCAAAAAAAACAGTTATAGATCATATGATGAACCCATTTGTTCTAATTACGCCCTTAACTTATGTAAACGAGGTTCACTCACTTTCCATCCCAGTTGTTTCACTGTCCATTCATTTAAGTGATTTCGAAAAAACAATAGAAGATCATGATCTAAACGATAAAAATCCCCTTATTATGGTCTCAGAAGAAGAAAAAAAGTGGTTAGATACTGAAAATCATATAAGGCATCAAAATCGTTTTGAAATTTGCAGCAGGGAACAGGTTCATTACGGTTACGCAAAGAAAAACACATCCATTCTTGTTTCTTCTTGGGAAAAAAACCTTTCATTTTTACAGCAATCTAAGAAGCATCTCTTTTTTGTTCAGCCTTCAATGGATACGGTTATTTCCGCTATTCGTCAGGCAATCCAATTAATCGATGTAACGAAAGAGATGTTTAAAGAAAAATATCAAGTACAGGCTATTGTAGATTCTGCACATGATGGATTAATAGCAGTTGACCGGCAAGGGAAAATCACGTTGACCAATAATAATGCGAAAGTATTTCTTGGTTTGGAAGCAGAAGTTATTGGCCGAAATATTACAGATTATATCCCAAATTCTGATATGCTGAGAGTTCTGCAAACAGGTAAGAAGGAAATAGGGGATGTAGCCAAAATTCAGGACCGTCAATTCATGATTAATCGGTATCCTGTTATTCTTAATAACACTGTTGTAGGAGCAGTATCCAATTTTAAAGAGATTACAGACCTGCAAAGGCTTGAAATGAAGTTAAGGAAAAAGCTGCATGAGAATGGGCTGGAGGCTAAATATACGCTTAATGACATTGTAGGAGAAGCAAAAAAAATCTGTGAAGCAAAGGAACAGGCAAAGGTTTTTGCGAAAACGGACGCAACGGTATTAATTACAGGGGAGTCTGGAACAGGAAAAGAATTATTTGCCCAGGGAATTCATTTACAAAGCACCAGAGCAATTGGACCTTTTGTGGCCGTTAATTGTGCCGCATTTCCTGAAAGTTTACTAGAGAGTGAACTATTTGGCTATGAAGAAGGAAGTTTTACAGGAGCAAGAAAAGGAGGAAAACAAGGACTATTTGAACTGGCGCATGGAGGAACTTTATTTTTGGATGAAATAGGTGAAATGCCATTGCAAATTCAGGCGCACTTATTAAGAGTTTTACAGGAGAGATCAATTCGAAGGATTGGAGGCAAGCGTACAATACCTGTGAATGTTCGTATTATCGCAGCAACCAATACAAACATTGAATCCGAAATTGAAAATAAGCGGTTTAGAAATGATTTATACTATCGTTTAAATGTGCTTTCACTTGATTTGCCGCCATTACGCACAAGGCTTGCTGATATCCCCCTCCTTACCCGCCATTTTATCCGGCAATTCAATGAACAGCATCGCAAACAAATTGAAAAGATTGATGAAGACTTTTTTTCTCTATTACAAGAGTATCACTGGCCGGGAAATATCCGTGAGTTAAGAAATGTCTTGGAACGAATTGTCTTGCTTCAACAAGATTCAGCCATATCTGCAAAAGATGCCTCGTATTATTATCCTAAAATTAGAATAAACAGATCCGACACAACTGCTGGCAATGCGACCATTAAAGAAAAAGAAAAAGATTTAATTCAAGTAGCGCTAAAGCAATATGAAAGTAAGGCAGAAGCAGCAAAATCACTTGGAATTGATCGATCAACACTTTGGAGAAAAATCAAAGAATATAAACTTTAGTGTTTTAATCTGAAACGCTTGATGCAAAATGAAACATTAATTAATGATACTCAGTACATTTATACCTTAATACGTCTTTATAATTCAGAATATTTTAAATTAACAGAATTGGCATAGAACTTGCATTAATAATCTATTAACAGAACAAAAAGAGGTGATAGCTTGCAACATTTCTCAATTGCTGCCATACCTGGCGATGGAATTGGCCCTGAAGTCATGGCAGAAGGATTAAAAACATTAAAGAAAATTGAGGAACTCCACGGAGGAATTCATTTCTCCATAGACACATTTGATTGGAATTGTGATTACTACTTAAAACACGGAAAGATGATGCCGGAAAATGGCTTGGACATTCTGCGGGATTACGATGTCATTCTGCTTGGGGCAATTGGTGCCCCAACTGTGCCTGATCACATTTCAGTATGGGAACTGATCTTGCCCATTCGCAGAGCATTTCAGCAGTATATCAATTTGAGGCCTATTAAACTATTAAGAGGTTTGAACAGTCCCCTCCGGTATAAAGCTCATGATGATTTGAATTTTGTTGTAGTCCGTGAAAATACTGAAGGCGAATATTCCAACATGGGAGGGCGTCTTCACGAGAATACTCCTTTTGAGCTGGCGGTACAAAATAATGTTTTTACGAGATATGGAAGCGAAAGAGTCATCAAATATGCCTATTCGCTTGCTGAAAAAAGACCTAAGAGAAGGCTGACGGCAGCAACAAAATCGAATGGTATAAATCACTCGATGCCTTTCTGGGATGAAATCGTCAGAGAAGTCGGCATGCATCATCCGAACATCAAGACTGATATTTATCATATTGATGCACTGGCTGCTTACTTTATTACAAGACCGGAAGAATTGGATGTAGTCGTTGGCAGCAACCTGTTTGGCGATATTTTAACTGATCTGGGCGCAGCCATTGTCGGTGGCCTTGGTCTTGCGCCTTCCGGAAACATTAATCCGGAAAAAAACTATCCGTCGATGTTTGAACCGATTCATGGTTCTGCACCTGACATCGCAGGAAAAGGAATTGCCAATCCGATTGCACAAATCTGGAGTATTAGCTTAATGATGGAGCATCTTGGCTTTTCTGATATAGGCGACTTGATCGTTTCTTCTATTGAAGAAGTTCTTCTTGAAAAAAATGTATCTACCCCTGATCTCGGCGGTAAAAATACGACAATAGAATTTGGAGAAGCCATTCACCAGCAAATGACCAAAATGAGCATGAATTCTATATAAGGAGATGAAAATGATGACTGAGGCACAAACTTCCCTGCTGAATCATAAAAACTTCCATTTATATATTAACGGTGAACAAGTTCACACAGTCCATCATATTCCTGTCTACCACAAGTACACAGGTGAATTGATTGCATCAATCTCTAAAGCGGAAAAACAACATGTAAAGGAAGCCGTGAGTGCAGCTGAAAAAATCTTTAAATCAGACAAATTAACTGCCTATCAACGGTCTAATATTCTATCAAAAGCAGCAGACTTAATGGAACAAAGACGAGAGGATTTTGAGGTTTCATTAGTAAGAGAAGTTGGAAAAACACGCAAAGATGCATCAGGGGAACTGGATCGCACGATTAACACGATTCGATTGTCTGCTGAAGAAGCTAAACGAATAGCAGGAGAAATGATTCCTCTTCAGGCGACAGAAGGATCAGATAACCGGCTGGGATTTACCATACGTGTTCCTAAAGGGGTCATAGGAGTGATTACTCCATTCAATTATCCTTTATTATTGGGCATCCATAAAATAGCGCCAGCTCTTGCGGCTGGAAACACCATTGTAATTAAACCAGCAACTTCAACTCCTCTTGCGACCTTTCAGCTAGTAGAACTCTTAGAAGAGGCAGGTCTTCCCAAGGGATATGTGAACATCATTACCGGAACAGGAAGTGAAGTGGGAGAGTGGCTATTGGAAGATGAACGAATTGCCATGTATACGTTCACGGGTTCTGGTGAAGTAGGCAAGCATATTAAAGAACGAAGCGGACTGAGGCCTGTGGCGCTTGAACTGGGAAACAATTCTCCAAATATTGTTCATAATGATGCAGATCTCGAACTTGCTGCAAAACTGACAGCAAGCCGAAGTTTTCATAATGCAGGACAAGCCTGTATAGCTGTACAGCGCTTATATGTCCATCAATCGGTATTAAAAGAGTTTACGGAAAACTACTTATCGCATGTTCAGCAGCTGATAGTCGGCGATCCTGAAAAAACAGAAACAGATGTGGGCCCGATGATCAGTGAGAAAGATGCTATTCGATCAGAGGAATGGGTGAAAGAAGCCATAGAACAAGGTGCCAAATCTTTGCTTCCATTAAAGAGGGAAGGAGCGGTCTTATATCCAGTGGTACTCGTTGACACGAATCCTGCCATGAAGGTTGTATGTAAAGAAGTCTTTGCCCCAATCGTTTGTATCATCCCTTATCAAGATATTGAAGAGGCCTTTCATTCTGCTAATCAATCAGAATATGGTTTACAGGCAGGAATTTTCACACGTGATTTGCAGCTGGCTATGAGGGCGGCAAAAGTTCTGGAATACGGTGGAGTCATTATTAATGATGTATCCACTTATCGAAATGACGTTATGCCTTATGGGGGAGTGAAAAACAGTGGCCTTGGGAAGGAAGGGCCGCACTATGCGATTCAAGAAATGACAGATGAGCGAATGGTGGTGATGAACCTGTGACAGCAAGATTGTTAGAAGGAAAAACAGCCATTATTACAGGTGCGGGCTCAGGTATGGGAAAAGCTGCAGCTAAATTGTTTGCAGCACAAGGGGCAAACGTGGTTCTATCTGACATAAATAAAGATGCAGCAGACCTGACGGCGAAAGAAATAGATCGAACAGGGCACGTTAAGGCGGTTTACACAGATGTAGGAGATGACGAAAGTGTCCAAAATCTTGTCAAAGAGGCATTTAATGAATTTGAAGATATAGATATTCTGATTAATTGTGCCGGCGTTCCGCAATTCTTTACCCCGATAGAAGAAATGAGCTTAAGTGAATGGGATAAAATTATGTCTGTTAATTTGAAATCGATTTTTCTAACAACCCGTCATCTTGTTCCTATTATGAAAAGAAAGGAAAAAGGATCGATTATAAATATCGCATCGATAGCAGGAATAAGGGCCAGGCCAGGATTAAATGCATATTGTGCATCTAAAGGAGCAGCGATTATGTTAACCAGGGCATTGGCGCTGGAATTGGCTCCTTTTAAAATACGGGTCAATGCCATTAATCCAGGCCCTGCTGAAACACCAATGCTTGAGAGATTTTTACCTGGCGATTCTCAAAAAGTAGAAGAGGATAAAAAGAAAATTTTTCTTGAAAGTGTTCCTTTAGGTACGTTAATTCAGCCGGAGGATATTGCCCAAGCGGCACTATATCTTGCTTCTGATCTCGCCAGGGCTATTACTGGGGAAATCATGAATGTTGATGGAGGAAGGGGAGTGTAATGAGTAAACCATTCATTAAAATAGACGGAATTTCGTTTGAATATACAATTAACAACCAAAAGACTGTTCCTGTTCTGCAGAACGTTACCTTTGATGTACATCCGGGTGAATATGTGGCGATAATTGGTCATAATGGCTCTGGAAAGTCAACGCTGTCAAAGCATTTTAACGGAATTCTAACTCCGCAGCTTGGCGATATTTTTGTGGATGGTTTAAATACCAGAGATGGAGGACTGCTCCGTGAGATCCGTCAAAAAGTAGGGATGGTCTTTCAGCATCCCGATAACCAGATTGTCTCGACGATTGTTGAAGATGATGTAGCTTTTGGGCTGGAGAATATCGGAGTACCTGCTTCAGAAATGAAGGCAAGAATTGATTTTGCATTAGAAGCGGTTGGGATGAGTGCATTTCGGAATCGCCCTCCTCATCATCTCTCAGGAGGCCAGAAGCAGCGGGTTGCTATTGCGGGAATCCTTGCGATGAAGCCTGATTGCATTGTACTGGATGAAGCGACCAGTATGCTGGACACTTATGGAAGAAGAGATATTCTGGATGTTGTCCGCAAGCTTAATAACGACGGTATGACGATCATTACTGTAACCCACCATATGTCAGAGGTAGCTGAAGCAAGCCGGGTTATTGTCATTGAAAAAGGTCAAATCGTATTGGATGGTGCACCAAGAGAAATTTTTCAGCAGCATGAACTGCTGCATCAATTGCAGCTGGATGTCCCTGTAGCCAGCCAATTAGCAAGGCTGATTCATAAATATGACAATGAATATGAGGCTGATTTGATTCATAATAACGAGATCGTTCAAGAGGTTATCCGTTTATCAGCCAAAAGAGGGGTGTATGCAGGTTGAGTGAATTTCCCATTCTTGAAGTGAAGGACTTACATCATATCTATATGGAAAAGACACCTCTTGAACACAAGGCCCTCTCCGGAGTAAGTTTACGTGTTGATAAGGGGGAATGTATAGCAATTATTGGACATACAGGGTCAGGCAAATCGACCTTAATTCAGCACTTTAATGGGCTGATGCGCCCCCAGCAGGGTAATGTTATAGTGGACGGCCAGCATTTATCTAATCCAAAACTAGATGTAAAAGCGCTGCGGAGAAAGGTCGGCCTTGTGTTTCAGAATCCAGAGGATCAGATTTTCGAAAAATTGATCGGTGATGATATTGCTTATGGCCCATTAAAGATGGGACTTCCTTTAAAAGAAGTAAGAGACCGTGTGAAATGGGCAATGGAATTGGTTGGGCTTTCCTTTGAAGACCTGAAAGATCGTGCTGCCTATGCCTTAAGCGGCGGCCAAAAAAGAAAAGTCGCTCTGGCCGGGGTGCTTGCTTTAAAGCCTGAAATTTTGGTATTGGACGAGCCGACAGCAGGCCTTGATCCAAGGTCAAGACAGGAACTTTTGGAGCAAATACTTCAGTTGAACAAAAAGGAAAATATGACAGTCATTTTTGTCTCTCACAACATGGAGGAAGTTGCGTATTTAGCAAATCGAATTTACGTTTTAGCAGAAGGAAGAAATCTGATTGAAGGAACACCGGGAAACATATTCGGCAATTCCGAAATCCTGGCAAAACATCATATTGGAGCACCTCAAACGGTGGAGATTCTGGCGCAGCTAAAAGAACGAGGATATTCTGTCAATCTTAATGCATATGAAATAGAGGCTGCAGCAAAAGAACTGGTTTCTGTCATTCAGTCAAATAGGAGGTGAGGAAAATGGCTGGTTTTGAATTCGAGTTAACCCGAAATATTACCATAGG
Organism: Metabacillus hrfriensis; assembly: GCF_030127205.1. NCBI lineage: Bacteria > Bacillati > Bacillota > Bacilli > Caryophanales > Bacillaceae > Metabacillus > Metabacillus hrfriensis. The sequence goes on along the minus strand of NZ_CP126116.1, from coordinate 3,036,049 downwards.
GCAGTATTTGCCCACAGGTTCTCTCATTCATCGTATGGATCCTCGCATGAAGCTCTTGGCATTTACCATCCTTGTCATAGCAATGGCTATTTGTGACACATATGGGGGAAATATAATTGCACTAGCTTTTGCATGTTATTTATTTTATATGTCACGTATTCCGATTAGCTATGGTTTGTCAGGAGTCAAGCCGGCTGTCCCTTTCATTTTGATCTTAGCGGTATTGCAGCTGTTATTCTATAGCGAAATTGCTTCAGGCGGAACGGTTTTTGTCGATTATGGATTTATTCTTATTACTAGTGACAGCGTTCGTCTGGTAATCGTTTCTGCCCTTCGATTTATTGAAATCATTTTTTTAAGCAGTGTATTAACCTTAAGCACTTCAACCACACAAATTACACATGGTATCGAAAGTCTGTTAAGACCTTTAAAGCATGTTAAGTTTCCGGTTCATGAATTTGCTCTAATCATTACGATTGCGATTCGCTTTGTTCCTACATTTGCAGTGGAAATGGAAAAAATGATGAAAGCTCAAGCCTCAAGAGGGGCAGAATTTGGCACAGGAGCATGGTGGAGAATTATCCAGCGGACCAAGGATGTCTTTCCGATTATCATTCCATTATTCAATGTTGCGATGGCGAGGGCTGAAGATTTAGTGCTTGCTATGGAATCCAGATGCTATACCCCGGGGAGTGAACGGTCAATTTATACAAAATATAAAGCTCAAAGCAGAGATTATCGTGCACTCCTTTTCTGTATTCTATTTACTATTCTATTATTGGCATTTCCATTTCCCTATTAGATTTTAATCCATTTCTATTATTTAAAATGCAATACCATTCTAGCAGTCTGAAAAAATAAGGAGGGTAATCGAATGGAAAAAGGTCTAACCACTAGAAAGATTGTCATTGCCGGAGTATTAGGAGCAGTAGCTATTTTGCTTGGTGTCACCCGATTAGGTTTTATTCCTGTTCCAACTGCAGCGGGGAACGCTACTATCATGCATGTCCCGGCAATAATAGGAGGAGTCATGCAAGGCCCGTTTGTTGGATTAGTCATTGGACTGATCTTCGGTGTGTCTTCGTTCCTTGATGCAACCATTCCGTTATTCAAAGACCCGCTGGTTGCTATACTGCCGCGATTGTTTATTGGAGTAACAGCCTATTTATCTTACATTTCCTTGAAGAGAGTCAACGAATATGCCGCTATTGGGGTGGCAGGATTTGTAGGTGCATTTACCAATACGCTGCTTGTTTTGACAATGGCGGTAATCAGAGGATATATTGCTCCAGGTGTCGCGGTTACGATTGCTGTAACCAACGGAATACCGGAAGCAATTGTTTCCGTGATCATTACGCTTGCGGTGGTTGTCGCATGGAAAAAGCTGGACCATAGCGGAAACAAGAAATCAAAGATTTCAGGAGAATTGTAGTGGAACGGTTTCATAACATAACAGACGTTCCTGGTGTAAAAGTAGGGAATGAAGAGGACAAATTAGGTTATACGGGCTGTACCGTTTTATTGTTGGAGAAAGGTGCTGTATGCGGAGTAGATGTTAGGGGTTCAGCTCCAGGAACAAGGGAAACCGATTTACTGAATCCAGTGAACCTTATAGACCGGGTTCACAGTATCTGCCTGGCGGGAGGAAGTGCCTATGGCCTTGATGCAGCAAGTGGTGTTATGCAGTTTTTGGAAAAGAAAGGTATTGGTCTGGATGTAGGTGCAGGAGTGGTTCCGATTGTTCCCTCAGCTGTCCTGTTTGATTTGCCCGTAGGGGATCCTTCTATTCGTCCAGATCAGAAAATGGGATATAAGGCTGCATCAAACGCAAAAAGAGGATATTTCCCGTTAGGTAACTCAGGAGCGGGCTGCGGGGCTACGGTTGGAAAAATAGCTGGCCACCATCGGGCTATGAAGGGCGGGCTTGGTTCCGCGTCTAAAATTTTTCCAAATGGTTTGGTTGTAGGAGCCATTGTTGCAGTTAATGCGATGGGGGAAATTCGAAATCCCGAAACGGGAGAAGTGATTGCCGGTGCCAGAGATGATCAGGGGAAAATAAAGAGCAGTTTAGAATGGATGCTAGAGCAGCCTGCCATTCCCCTAAAGCCCGGTGCCAATACAACAATAGGGGTAGTCGCCTGCAATGCGAAGTTAACTAAATCGCAGGCCTCTAAAGTAGCCTCCATGGCACATAATGGATTAGCGAGAACCATCTATCCTGTGCATACGATGTTTGATGGAGACACAATCTTTTCCCTGAGTACGGGGGATATGAGTGCATCAGTTGACCTGATTGGAACGATTGCTGCTGACATTTTGGCAGAAGCGGTCATTCTGGCTGTTAAGAATGCAGAAGGAATTAAGGGCTTTCCATCAAGTAACGAAGTCAATGAATCTCATTAAGAAAGGACGTTTGCCATGACAGCAGCGATAGAATCTATTCTTCCTTTTATTGATAAAAAAGAAGTGATTGAACTGACAAGGAGTCTTATTCGTATACAAAGTGTCTATCGTCCAAATGTCGAGGGCGGAAACGAGGAAAAAGTCGCCCGGTTCATAGTTGACTATCTTAAGAACATCGGATTAGAAGTTTATTATGAAGAAGTGGTGCCAGGACGGCCAAATGTTATTGCGGTTTATGACTCTGGCATTCCAGGCAAAACTCTCTTATTTGAAGGACATACGGATGTAGTGACTGAAGGAGATATTGATTCATGGACATATGATCCTTTTGGCGGAGAAGTCAGCAATGGCAGAATTTATGGCAGAGGTTCTTGTGATACGAAAGGAAACCTTGCTGCAGCCATTTCTGCTGTTCATTCTATAAAAAAATCAGACGCTGCTTTTAATGGGAAAATAATCCTTTGTATCCCATGCGATGAAGAGGGAATGATGATCGGAATTAAAGATTTTATAAAAAAAGGATGGGCAGATGGAGTGGATGGAGCTATTATCTGTGAACCTGAGGAGAATCAGCTCTGTATTACACAAAAAGGGGCGATGCGCATTGTATTAAAAACTTACGGAAAAATGGCTCATGGTGCGATGCCGCTCACCGGAATTAATCCAAATACACGAATGGCTAAATTAATCGTAGAATTGGACCAATTGGAACAGCGGGAAAAAGAACGGATGGGTGAACATCCCTATCTTGGATGGCCTAGTATTACTCCAACTATCTTGCAAGCGCCGGTTAAGGGAGAACCGCAAATCAATGTAGTTCCCGCACAATGTATGACTACACTGGATATTCGGACGGTTCCCGGGCAAGAGCATCATCAATTGAGGAAAGAAATAGAAGTCATTATTGAACAGCTGGGTAAAGAAGATCCACATTTCAAAGCTACACTTGAATTGATTGAAGACAGACCTTGGACAGAAACATCAAAAGATCATGAGGTGGTACAAGCAGTAGCTCAGGCTTATAAGCAGGTTACAGGCAAAGAACCCGTATACAATGGGGTCCCTGGGGCGACAGACGGGACGTTCCTTCACCTTGCAGGTGTGCCGATCATTACAACAGGAGCAGGTGACCGCCATATTCCCCATCATGCCGATGAATATGTTGATATTGATGAGCTCGTTGAAACTGTGCAAATCTACACACTTTCTGCTCTTAACTTTTTAAAGTAGAACTCTACACAGTAAAAATAACATCAACAATCATATAATCAGTTCATTCTATTAAATGAAATAATATTGATGGGAAGTTGAATAAAAGAGGTGTGTCATGAGGCTAACTTTTGGCACACCCTTTTTTCACTGTGAAAACGGCTAGAAGTGCCTGTTCTTTCATGGTGGGCAGGTGTATATATAGACTAATCGGATGAGAAAAATCTGGGCCATGGAATGAAATCCGCTTTGAGCCTCCGTGGTACATGGTTCTGGAACGACACTCCATTTTATTTTTCCGGGGCTAAAGAGTGACCTTTACCAAACATCATATTACTCTTTGTATTTCTGACTTCCGGCATTCACAATGACAACTTCTATTTGGATCTCAGACAGAGAATCTTCCCGCAGCTTATATTTTTTTGTGAGTTCAGGTGATGAGCGGTATGTGGATGCAGTCAAATTATACAAATCTGCGTCCAGCTTAATTCCGTTTTCATATGTGCGCTGTACATCATTTTTAATTTCTTGTTTGATTTTTTTCTTTAAACTGGTCAGTGAAGGTTCATCTACACTTTCATCAATGAAAGCCTTAGTATTCAATTTAACAGTATAGTGCAATCCATCCTTTACAGGTTGATGAAGAGTGATTTTATAGCCCTTCACCAAGAGTTCAACGACAGTTTTTTCATGAGGGATTTCAAGTTTATTTTCTTTTTGCTCCTCTGTTAACCATTGTAGTCCTGAAAGATCTTCGTAACTCAAAAATCCCTTGGATTTCATCTTGGATACAATAAAACCTCCATTTACTTGAGGGGTGGGGGGCTTTTTTTCATCTTCCTGCCATTTTCCCTGAGAGATAATAACATTCGGAATCAGGATCGATCCATAAGGCTCATTGCCGCCTCTCATCAGCATCTGCATTTTTAAAGGATTTACAGCATGATTCCGGCTAAGCATAATGTCAGGATGAAACATGACTTTATATGTTGGTGCCTGATTAAAGAGAGACTTTGTTTTCAAAACTTCTGACAAATCCTCAGATGTGCCGAAAACCCAAGAGGTATATCTGATTAACGGATCATGGCCTATGTGAGAGATAACTTCTTCTAACTTTTGATTAATAACCCTCTCACTTAGCAAGATTACCTGTATGTGGCCATAGTACAGGGGATATTGGGATGCCTTCTCCAATTTCCTGAACGCCATCGTTAAGCTATCTGCTTCCTCTTTTCCTACCAGTACTGGGGACTCCGAAGGCTGGGATCCTCCAGCTTCTTGCTTTGCTATGGAAGAAAAAACGGCAGATTCTGTGTATACAATATACTTTCCATCTTTATAGTCCACTCCTAATGCCTCAATATAAAGCTGATCGCTAATTCCCCGGCTTCCCCAGCATCCGCTCAGAACGGTACTGATCGAAAAAAGCAGCAGAAAAAGTTTTATATGTTTAGTGATCATTGTTGTCACCTTGACGGGATGAGTCCTGAGGAAACATCGATTTATCTCTTTGTTTCATAAGCGGAAAAGGCAGTTTGAGAAATGTTTTTAGAAAGTCTGAAACATTAGGTGCAGCCAATGTTGCCAAGTAAGGATAGTCAAATGAACGCAAGGACCCCAGAAGCAAAAATAAGCTGAGCATTGATATAAAAAAGCCGAATAATCCAAACAAACCGCACATCAAGAGGGTATAAACACGTAAAAAAAGCAAATTTCCGCTTAACGATTGGTTCACGAATGTATAGCTTGCGATCATGGTGATTGCTACAACAACAAGTGTAGTAGGGGAAGTAAGACCTGCACGAATGGCTGCATCTCCTACGATTAACCCTCCCAATACAGCTACAGTCTGACCGACTGCCCTCGGCAGCCTTGCGCCAGCTTCTTTAAACAATTCGAACAATACGACCATAATCATCATCTCAAGCGGCAAGGATAAAGGAAGTCCGGTTCGAGAAAGAGTAAGAGTTGCAAGCAGCGGATAAGGGAGCTGATCCTGGTGGAAGGTTGTTAGCGCAACCCACAGACCAGGGAGTGAAATCGTTGTAAATAATCCCGTAAAACGCAGAAGCCGTTCAAAAGTAACCATATAAAAACTTGCGTTTGAATCCTCTGGTGATTTTAATGTAATCCCTAGTGTCGCTGGTCCTATCAGGACCGTAGGGGATCCATCGACAATAATGATGAAATGACCCTGAACCAAGGATTGAACGGCATAATCAGGACGTCCTGTATTATCAAGTAAAGGAAAAATAGAAAAGTAATGATCTGATAAGGCCTCTTCTAAATCACTGCTGCTCACCAAAACATCAAGATCTAATTGTGTGAGACGATGATGAACCCGTTTTACTAAATCCTGATCGATAATATCATTTACATACAGCAGAGATACAGAAGTCTGGCTTCTCTTTCCGATCGTATAGGATTTACTATGCAGCGAGGAAGATTTAAATCGTTTTCTAATTAGGGCGAAATTCGTTTCTAAATCCTCAATAAATCCATCTCGCGCTCCTCTGATCGAAATTTCTGTATTGGATTCTTCAGGGCTTCTTTTAGGTGTGTTTGATAGATCAATTGAATAAACATAGCTTCCATGATCTTTTGTTATTAGAACATTGCCTGAAAACAGACTGCGTTCTATCAACTGAAGCTCTTGATCAGTAAGGGAAAGCTTGTTTACTGTAAAACGGTTTCCTATCGATTGACAATCTAAAGTTTCACCTTTTTCGATTATTGATGTCAAAAAAGGAAGCAGCGTTTCCTCCATAATCTGAACATCTGTTAACCCCTTGCAAAACAAAAGCGTATAACCGCAAGGAAATTCTTCAGTAAATAAGCGTTTCTTAATGACCACATCCATATTGTTTTGAAAATAGGACAAAAATTCATTTAGTACAATAGCTTTGACATTAGCGGCAGCATTATGTGTCATACAGTTTCCTCATTTCTTAAGTAGGACGTAAATACAAATGATGCTGATGAGCGGAATCATAACGTACATCTGGAAGGGAAAAAAGTAATGATAGAGATACCTGAAAATGACAAGGTTAGATATTGGAGCAAGTGTATAGCCGATTACCAGAATGTATAAAAGACTTATTATCCAAATTCTATATTTCCTTGCATTAATCAAATGTGATCCTATATAAATAAGGAAACTGATTCGGATAAACGCTCCTGAAATCCATTGGAAAATGGACAGAAAATCCATTCTGGTAATTTCTTTGCTGATGGTAAGGAGCTTCCATTGCTCAAATGCAGGATAGCGGAGCTTGCTTGCCTCGTATGGTCCAAACTCAGCGATTGCTGCCATCAAAGGACCAAGCATGAGTCCCATTAAGATAAAAGCCACCAGGAAAATATGCTTCCATTTCAAAGGCTTATTCGTATACTGGACCATAAATAAAAGCGTGCATAATTCTGTAAGTCCAGAAAAAACGTAGGTTGTGCCCTTTATTATTGGTCCTGGTCCATGTTCAGCGATGGGAAGAAGCATGGAGTAATCCTTATGCTGAATATTTCCAATTGCGATGAAAAAACCAAAGGCAACAACCAGCGGAAGAGCAATCATAGCAACAATGCCTAATTCCTGAATACCTTTATATGTTCCGAAAAAACACAGTAAGCCTAACAAAATGCAAAGAACAAGCGGTGGAGTATTCATCAAATAATTGGTTTTTGTCCAAGTAACTGTATCTCTGAAGGTCACTGCAGCATTCAAATAAAAATATAGGAACAAAATCACTGATAACAGAAAAACAGGAACACTTCCAAGACGAGACTTCAAATAGTCTAAAAGGTTTTGATTTCCAATCTTTTTAGTAACTGCACCTATTAATAGAATCCAAATGATATAAGGAACGATTGAAACAGCAACACTGAGCCATGAGTCTCGCCCGGCAGCCGAAAGAATAAGCGGTAAGATAAGAACGTGATTGACTAATCCGGAAGACATGATAATCATGAAATAGATATGGATAGGAGCAATTCCTGGCTGAATTCGCATGTTTTCCCCCATTGTTATTAATAAAAGTTAGTATTTAGTTAAAAAATGGGTTTTATACGATAATTTGGTGGTGTTTCCCTGATTTTCAACATAGTCAGGCAGTAAAGAGTTAATAAGTTTCGATATGAAAAAAGCGGGTAAAAAACTAATAGAACGACGCTTATATAAAGAAGGGATGGATTCAAATGTCAGAACAAAATCATATTATTAATAAAAATGAAGGTCTGGAAACAGAAAAAGTTGAAAGCCGCATAGCGACGATTCCTGATGAAAAGATGGAAGATATTCTGGGGAGTTTTGAAAGCTTTAAACAGTATTTGGGGAAAAGGGTGGCACTAGGCGAAAAACTCGGACTAAATGAAGAACAATTAGCCAAAACAGCAGAAAAGGTAGCAGCATACCTTGCTGAAAATGAGGAACCGAGAAATAGAGAAGAAAAATTGCTTCAGGAACTTTGGAAAGCAGGCGGGCACGAACAGCGCCATCAATTGGCGCATATGCTTGTCAGGCTTGTTGGAAAAGAGAACGCATAAAATCATTAGAAAAAACTAGAGCGGAATTTTCCGCCCTAGTTTTTTCTTTTATGAATGGGAACGGCAGGATCGTTCGGCATAATAAAAGATAGGGTGATAGAGGTTAAACTCATACGTATGCCGCGTCCACAATGCCGACCATTTTTTCAATGTCGTAAAGGTCCAGCATAGAAACATAAAAACTGCCATTTCTTTAGCAGATGCTCAATTATTCTTAGAAGGAGAACAAACAACAAATTCTCGGATGCAGCTGTTTGAAAATCACAAAAAATCGATTCACAAACAATTAAGACGCTGGGGGCTACTGGAAAAAAGCTTGATGATAAGATTGCTGCTTATAAAGAATTAATAAAGAAAAGCACTATTAATAAGCAAAATTAACAAACCATTAAAAAACCTGTTAACGGACTTCGAACCTGTTACAGGTTTTTTATGCTGTACGTTTGTAATCTCCCGTTCATGTTGTGTTCACCTTGCTTATTTATAATTTTCGTATCAAGAGAATTGGAGGAAGCAAAATGATTCTGGCATGGAAGGAAATCAAAAAAAACAAGGCCCGTTTTATCATTTTAGGATTCATCATTTTTTTAGTGAGTTTTCTGACGTTTATGATTTCTGGGCTTTCAAATGGATTATCCAAAGATAATGCATCTCTGATAAAAGATTTGCCTGATGGTCATTTCTATATGAATGCAGATGCTGAAGAAAATTATCTCGCATCTAAGATTGATAAAAAGATTGAGGGAAATGTCCTTGCGGAAAATAAACAGGCATCTGTCCTTGCAATCCAAATGGGTTTTATAAACGATGATCAAGATAAGCAGCATAGTGTTGCATTTGTGGCAGCAGCTCATTCGCCATTTTTTGAAGAGGTCGGAAAAGGAGAAGTGATTCTAGATCGTTCTTTAAAAGATGAAGGAGTGAAAATAGGAGATAAGGTAAAAAACAAACAATATAGTAAAGAACTGATCGTAAAAGGGTTTGCAGATCACAAGAAATTCAGTCATGCTCCTGCAGCTTTTATTCATAGAGAAGATTACAAAGAAATTTTTAAAGGAACTGAGATGCAGTTAATCTTTATTCCAGAACTAGTTGAGGCTCCATCTATTACCGGACTTCAGTCTTTTACGAATGACGAGTTCCTCAGCACAATTCCCAGCTATAGCGCGGAGCAGATGTCCCTGAATATGATTTCCTGGTTTTTAATAGTCATAAGCGGCATGCTGTTTACTATTTTTTTCTACATGATGAATGTTCAAAAAATAGGGCTGTACGGAATATTAAAAGCCATTGGCATGAAAACGAGGTCGTTGTTTGTTATGATGTGGAGCCAAATGATGATCATCACGCTCGCTTCACTTGGAATATCAGTTCTATTGAGCCAAGCGTTAGAAACCGTTGCTCCTGAGGGATTGCCATTTTATTTGCCGGCCAAAACCAGTTTTCAGTTTTCACTCGTTTTTATAGCAGTTGGGTTCATTGGGGCTACATTATCAGGTATTCAAATAAAAAAAGTCGAACCATTAAAAGCCATACAACAGGGAGAAGGGTAAAATGACAATATTACAGCTGAATGATGTGAAGAAAACGTTCATTTATGGTGAAGAGGAAGAACAAGTATTAAAAGGAATTAGCCTATCTCTTAAAGAAGGTGAAATCACTGCGTTAGTAGGGGCCTCAGGTTCAGGGAAGAGTACGCTTTTGACGATTGCTGCAGGACTTCAGCGTGCAACACATGGGAATATTCTTTTTAACGGTGAAAATGTAAGTGAAATGAGTCAAGACCAAATCAGAAATTTGAGAGCCAATCAGTTTGGCTTTATTTTTCAAGCTTCTCATCTGGTCCCATTTCTTACGGTTCAAGATCAGCTAATTCTCATGCTTAAACTCTCTGAAACAAAGCTAAAGAAACAGGAACAAAGAGACGAAGCAGCAAAGCTGCTAAAATTGACAGATCTGTATCATCGGAAGGATGCATATCCCCAATCTTTATCAGGTGGAGAAAAACAGAGAGCTGCTGTAGCCAGAGCCTTGATACACAAACCAAAAATCTTATTTGCGGATGAACCGACAGCCAGTTTAGATTCTAAAAGATCAAAAGATATAATGAAATTAATCAAACAATTAACAAAAACGATGAAGATTACCACAATGATGGTTACTCACGACGAAGAAATGCTTCTTTATGCAGACAAAGTCGTTACAATAAGGGATGGGCTGGTTTTCAATTAATGCAATAATCATGAAAAGACTGCCGGAATCTGAGGCGGTCTGATTTTGTCCATATTAATTTGATTACAATAGTGAATGATAGGTTTATTTCTTATCTAAGGGGAAGAGAACATGAAAAGAATTTTAGTAGTGGACGATGATCAGGATATGGTGAAGTATATCCAGATAGAGTTAAATCGAGCAGGCTATAATGCAATCGGCGCCTATTCTGGTAAGGAAGCTCTTTCCATATTAAATAAAACGTCGGTCGACTTAGCTGTAATAGACATTATGATGCCTGGTTTAAATGGTTTTGAAGTAACAAGAGAAATGAAAAATATTTGCGAGGTGCCTGTCATCTTATTAACGGCAAGGCATCACATAGAAGACAAAGAAAAGGGATTTCAATCAGGAACAGATGATTATGTCGTAAAACCATTTGAATTTAAAGAATTACTATATAGAATACAAGCTATTTTAAGAAGATATCAAAAACATCAGGATGAGCTCCTGATTATTGGTTCTATCAAAATTGACCGCAGAAGCTATGAAGTTCAGGCGGAAAGCGGGACGCTGATGCTTCCGCTTAAAGAATTCGAAGTCCTGAGCCTTCTCGCATCTCGTCCAAATCATGTGTTTACCCGCGAACAAATAATTGAAAGTGTGTGGGGAATAGACTACACAGGTGATGACCAGACTGTCAATGTTCATATGAAACGAATCCGCAGCAGGCTTTCCAGCAAGGCGCCTGATATACAAATTACAACAGTCCGCGGAGTAGGGTATAAGCTGGAGGAGCTGACATGACCCATTCACTCTACCTGAAGTTCGTTTGGTTTACTCTCATTACAATGATCATCAGCAGTTTAACATCCTTCTTTGTTATGAATACGTATTATCACCAGTATGTAAAAAAAGAAAATGATAAGAAGAATGCAGCGATTGCGGCTGAGATGTCGGCATATTTAGAAGGTTTGAGTTCCGATCAGCTAAGTGATGCTTTTGAAATGCTGGGCGCATCCGGTTATCAGCTATATGTGGAGGATCAAAGCGGAAGCGGTTCTTTCTATGGAGGGGAGTACCGGGATAAAACTTTGCCCAAAGAGGTTATTTCTACTGTCATTGACGGGGAAGTGTACCATGGAATGCGAGACTACCCAAGAGAAACGTTTGTGACAGGATTTTTTGCAAATGAGCTAAAAAATTCAGTAGGTGTTCCATTGGAAGCGGATGGAACAAAATATGCTCTATTTATTCGTCCTAACATCGGCCTGCTGTTTGGAGAGCTTCGTTTTTTATTCGGAGGTCTTGGTATTGGTCTATTGCTTTTAAGTGTTTTTGGCATGATTATTGCTGCAAGGAAATTAATTCATCCAATTACTCACTTGACCAACGTGACAAAAAAACTGGCCGCTGAATCGTTTGATGAACCGATTAACATTTCCCGCCGAGATGAAATCGGCCAATTAGCTGAAAGTTTTGATGCAATGCGTGTGCAAATCAAGCAGCTGATGACAAAAAGAAAAGAGTTCGTAAATAATGTTTCACACGATATTCAGTCACCGCTGCATACGATTCAAAGCTACCTTGCGTTATTAAATAAGCCTGATGTGACAAAAGAAGAGCAATTCGCTTATCAGAAAATTATTCATCAAGAAACGTCCAGATTGTCTGAATTAACTAAACAGCTGCTTGCATTAACCGTTTTGGACGAATCTCTTGCAGTTCAAGATCAGAAACTTCTTTCAATAAATAAACAATGGTTAGACACGATTAACCACAATAGATGGAAATTAGAGGAAAAAGAAATGAGCCTTTCTCATTCTTTGAAAGCAGAAGATATCAAAGGAAATGCAACCTTGCTTCAAACAGTATGGGAAAACCTTTTAAATAATGCGGTTAAATATAGTGAAAAAGGCGGAAGTATTCATATTGAAACAGATAATAATGAGGATCAGGTTACGATCATAATCCGCGATGAGGGGATTGGAATGTCTGAGGATGAGAGAAAACAGGCGTTTGAGAGATTCTATCGTGCAGATAAGGCAAGAACACGCAAAACCGAAGGGACAGGTCTTGGTCTTTCGATTGTGAAAAAGATTGTAAAGTTGCATCATGGCAGTATTTCAATCGAAAGTGAACCTTTAAAGGGGACTTCAATCACTATTTCCTTACCTAAAGGGTAGCAAAAAGATGATATTTGTAAGAATCAGGGTTACATTAGAGTAAAAAAAGCTGAAGTAATTATACTTGAACTCATTTAAAAGAATATATACACCTACTCAAATCGTTCTTATTTGGTTATTTACGAACAATGCGCAATTGATCTCTATATAGAGTTTAAATATGATGGATAGTGGGTAATTTACGAAGCATGTCGATTGATTGACCTACTTGCTCATACAATTCTCATTCACTGGTATCCGATTAGCAGTCCTCTGGAAACATGGTATTTCATTCTTTGAATGATCATTGTGGGGGTAAATCATTTGAAGGGAACGGAAACCTCTAAGTGCAATCAAACTTTATGCAGGGGAAAGAAATAAAAGAAGCCGGTATCAATGATTACTTGGTAATCTTTGATACAGGCTTTTTAATTCAATAAGTTAATTGTCATTATATAAATTTAACATCGGGCCTGTTGCAAGTTGCTGCAGGACCTTTAATATTCGTCTGGATATTTTTCTGACAAAGCATAAAAATTATAAAAGGAAGCCGAATGGCTGCACTCCTTTCAATCTTTTATTCTAGAAAGACCCTTTCACAAAGGAGTTTCCAATCAATCACTTTATTTTTCTATGGTTACAATACTCTCTGCCATCTCTGGAAAATCAATAAATGGGTTCCGATTGCCTTGAAGTTCATAGATAGCTAGGTTGCGATGCTTTTCATAGATGGATACCGGAAATGTTTGATGCCATTTTAGCAATAAAGAGACATTCTCTAGTTCTTTTTTTATTGTGTTTGGATAGCGAATTAGGAAATAGAGTGTTGCTCTGGCAACGATTCCTTTGCCGTATTCTGGTTCGAATTTACTTTCTTCAGTCTTGCCGCAGCCATCTTTGATTCCTAGAATCCATCCTTCAGGGACATAATCGTGGAAATCATAGTAAGGATGGTTGCTGCGACTGCTATTGCAGGTGGGTTCGCAGGCAAATAGATGATGCAAGTCTCCTCTCATCGGTTCTTTTTTATCGAACCATGATTGAGGAACTACATGTTCACAGTTTAATAGATCTTCCGAGAAGCTGCCAATTAACCCTTTTGCCTGCATTTCATGGAGTCGAACGTCCTCCTCTATGACAGAAAGCGGATTCATCCCTTTTCCAGAATAAAGGCTTTTTAATTGACCGTTTTCCTGCAAATCAACCCAAGGGTACACATAACGGTGCGGGCTGTAGTTTAACTGATCTGTATGTGTTTTTTCAAGCAATGTATGAAGGCTGTCTGACAGATTAGCATCCGTGAATGAAATGCTCTGGTAATATTGATCCTTGACTTCCTTATCTTTCTTTTCGTCATAATAGGATCGATTTTCTTTATATTTTAAAAAGTCTGACTTGGCCGTTTCCCGTTCACTGTATAGCAATTCTAGCTTTTCCATTATAATTTCAACGCCTGAGCAGATATCTTTTGGTTGAACACATCCGATAAGCAGTCCTCTGCTGTTAAGTACAGCAATCCGTTGCCTTCGAGTTTTGGCGAGTTTCCTAGCGGAACCGTTCTCTTTATTAATTGTGCATACAGCTCATGCTCTGTGAGATTTCGCTCAAAGTTTTTGTTGGCAATCTCTTTAATGAGCGCAAGTGAACCGGATATATGAGGTGTTGCCATCGAGGTTCCGCTTAGTTTTGCATACTTTCCCTTTAAATACGTTGAAAGGATTTCTTCACCAGGAGCTACTAAGTCGACTTCATTATTCGAATTTGAAAATTCAGAAGAACGGCGTTGCAGATTAATAGCTCCAACGCTAATGACTTCGTTGTAGCAGGCAGGATAGGCCAATTCATTTGAAGAATCCTGTCCATCTCCCTCATTTCCAGCAGCGCATACTACTAGAATTTGCTTAGCGATTGCGTTTTGAATAGCTTGATGCAACTCAGAAACATCCTCAGAACCACCAAGGCTCATGGAAATGATATCCGCCTTTTGTTCAACTGCATAGTTAATTCCATTTATGATCCAGTCGTATTGACCTGATCCATTTTTATCAAGAACCTTTAAAATCAGTAGACTCGCTTCAGGTGCAACCCCAACTACTCCTGTATCGTTATGGACCGCAGCAATTGTGCCAGCCACATGGGTTCCATGGCCATTATAGTCAGTATATACATCAGGATTTCCATTATCATCACCAGTGAAATTCCGTCCTCCGATAATCCGCTCACTCAAATCAGGATGGGTGACATCGCAGCCTGTGTCCAATATCGCAACCGTGATTCCCTTCCCTTTCGATTTCTCCCAGATTTTTGGAGCCGCAATCAGTTCAATACCTTTTGGCACCTCAGACACCGCTTCGACCACTGCATTTACTTGATACGGAATTAAATGTAATTTTCGCTCCATTTGTATACCTCCTGGCAGAATTAATTTTCTGTTTATTCTTGGTAGTTACTAATAGTTTAACAATTCAAAATCTATATAAACAGTTACAATAGATGTGTTTTTATCGAACTAATGTTCCTGTTTTGCGTTTGTCCCAGGTTACGATAATCATGACTGACTTCTTAGATCAACACGTCATCTAGCTGGTTTAGATACAAGTTGGCTTAACCATGAAATAAGAACCAATAACACTGTGAAGAAATGTACTTAAACTAAAGAATCAGGTTAGTACAACAATAAGCATCACTAATTAAAGGAATTTTGCTCTTCAGTATAGAAAGAACAAATAATTAAAAATGTTAGGGGATAAAGGAGATGTCAGAACAAAGCAACCAATCCATTCAGATTAAGCCTTGGGAAGATAAGGACCTTGAATTACTTTTTCGTATGAACACTCCAGAGATGTTGAAGCACCTTGGGGGTCCGGAGAGTAAGGAAAAGGTTTTGAAACGACACAAACGGTATCTTGAGCCTGGTAATTGGGGAAGTATGTTTAGCATTAAAATGTTACCAGATATAGAAGCAGCAGGATCTGTTGGATACTGGGAAAATAATTGGAATGGTGAAAATGTGTATGAAACTGGATGGAGCGTCTTACCATCGTTTCAGGGGAAAGGTATAGCAACAATGGCAGTGAAATTAGCATTAGTTAAAGCAGCTGAGCAGAACAAGTATAAGTACGTTCACGCTTTTCCTTCAATCAGTAATCCTGCTTCAAATGCAATTTGTCAAAAGCTTGGCTTTCAATTTATCTCCGAATGCGAATTTGAATACCCGCCGGGGAGCTTTATGCGGTGCAATAATTGGCGTTTAAACTTAATTGATTATCAAGAAGTTTTCTCTAAGAAAGATAACAAAGATGGGATGTAAATGGGCTGCCGCCAGCAAAACGCGGATTTACTTTAAGCAACTAAAAAAAACGAAAAAAGCCCAGTTTCTTAATATTAATACTAAGAAACTGGGCTTTTTAATATTGGAATTTCTTAACGTTGTAAATCCGTATTTTCCTGACGCTACACTAAATGATTGGATATTTGGATCATATAGTGTGAGTCATTTGTCTTGTAAAATGGGTTTTTTCTTCCTTTGAATTTGCATCAATTATGGTCGTGAAAATACATTGATAAAATTGAGAAACTGTGGTAAATTTATATAGATACACACTGTTTATGGATTTATGTATAAAATATCCCTATTTTAATTATACATCATAAAATCCTTTTCAGTCAACCCCAATTTTTATTTTTTTAAAGGAGTGTTTGATATGAACATGAAACTTCGCCAGAAGCAAGAACAAGTGGACAGCGTAATGGAAACAATTACAGAACAAAGGTTGATCAGATGAACAATTTATGCATATGATTCGTCTTGGTATTGAGCGATAAATGGGAGGGAAAGAAATGAAACCATATGTACTAGAGTTTCGGGAGATCGATAAAACGAGACAAATGGTGGTCGGTGGCAAAGGGATGAATTTGGGCGAATGTTCGAGGATTGAAGGAATACTTGTACCAGAGGGATTTTGTGTTACCACTGAGGCATATAAAAGAGTCATTGGGAAAAATGAGGAGCTTCATCAATTACTGGATCAACTAGCAGTTCAAAAAGTGGACGCACGAGAAAGAATTAGTGAAATTAGCGGGAAGATTCGTGAGCTGATTGAGGGGATCGAGATCGAGAAGGGGATCGAAGAAGATATCGATCGATGTCTCTTAACTTTTGGCTTCGAGCATGCATATGCTGTTCGTTCAAGTGCTACAGCAGAGGATCTTCCATTTGCCTCCTTTGCTGGTCAACAGGATACCTATCTAAACATCAAAGGAAAAGATGCAATTTTACAACATATTAGTAAGTGCTGGGCTTCACTATTTACTGATCGTGCTGTGATTTATCGAATACAAAACGGATTTGACCATCGTAAGGTTTATCTGTCTGTTGTTATTCAAAGGATGATTTTTCCACAAGCTTCCGGAATACTATTTACAGCTGATCCAGTTACCTCAAACCGCAAGGTGCTGTCGATCGATGCTAGCTTTGGACTGGGTGAGGCACTTGTCTCTGGCATAGTCTCTGCGGACAATTATAAAGTGCGGGAAGGCAGGATTGTGGAGAAGACGATTTCTGGCAAAAAGTTGGCTATATATGCACGAAAAGAAGGCGGAACGGAGAAAAAGGAAATTGAGCTGCGTCAGCAGAATCTATCGACCCTGTCAGATGAGCAAGTGTTAGAGCTAGAACAGATCGGCAGAAAGCTTGAAGCTTATTTTGGATGTCCGCAGGATATTGAATGGTGTCTTGTTGACAATAAAATTTACATCGTTCAAAGCCGGCCCATCACTACTTTATACCCGATCCCTGAAGCGAACGATCAAGAAAATCACGTCTACGTATCTGTCGGTCATCAACAAATGATGACAGATCCCATAAAACCACTGGGATTGTCTTTTTACCTGTTAACGACTCCTGCACCCATGCGTAAAGCTGGCGGAAGATTGTTTGTTGATATTACACATAATCTGGCTTCACCTGTTAGCAGAAAAATGTTATTAGATGCCATGGGACAACACGATCTGCTCATGAAAGACGCACTTATGACCATTTTAGAGCGAGAAGATTTTATAAAATCGTCACCAGATGATGAAAAAGTACCGAGTCCCAGTAAAAGCAATAAAGGTATATCGTCTTCGGGTTTTCAAGCACAAATCGAAAACGATCCGACAATTGTTTCTGATTTGATTAAGAGTAGTCAAACATCGATAGAAGAGTTAAAACAAAACATCCAAACGAAATCAGGATCGGATTTATTTGATTTTATTCTGGAAGATATCCAGATATTAAAGAAGATTTTATTTGACCCACAAAGTTCAGCTGTGTTTATGGCTGCTATGGATGCTTCATCATGGATCAATGAAAATATGAACGAGTGGTTAGGTGAAAAAAACGCAGCCGACACCCTTTCTCAATCTGTACCAAACAATATTACTTCGGAAATGGGTCTGGCGCTATTGGATGTTGCAGATGTGATTCGTCCTTACCCAGAAGTAATTAATTATTTACAGCATGTAAAAGATGATAGCTTTTTGGATGAACTGGTTAAGTTTGATGGTGGACAGGAAACCCGAGACACCATCTATGCTTATCTCAACAAATACGGAATGCGATGTAGTGGAGAAATCGATATTTCTAAAACTCGTTGGAGCGAAAATCCAACTACACTTGTCCCCATGATTCTCAGTAACATCAAAAATTTTGAGCCTAATGCCAGCAATCGGAAATTTGAGCAAGGGCGACAGGAAGCTTTGAAAAAAGAACAAGAATTATTAGATCGACTGAAGCAATTACCGGATGGTGAACAAAAAGCCAAAGAAACAAAACGAATGATCGACCTAATCCGGAATTTCATCGGTTATCGGGAATATCCAAAATACGGCATGGTTAATCGCTACTTCGTTTATAAGCAGGCTTTGATGAAAGAAGCCGAACAGCTTGTACAAGCAAAAGTTATTCGTGAAAAAGAAGACATATACTATCTTACTTTTGAGGAACTTCGCGAAGTCGTAGGTACAAACAATCTGAATTATCAAATCATCAGTAAACGAACAGAAGAGTACAAACTATATGAAAAACTAACTCCTCCACGTGTTATCACGTCCGATGGAGAAATCATTGTAGGTGAATACAAACGGGAACATCTCCCATCTAATGCTATTGCAGCTCTACCTGTTTCTTCAGGTGTTATCGAAGGAAGAGCACGTGTCATCTTAAATATGGAAAATGCTGATTTAGAAGATGGAGATATATTAGTCACCTCCTTTACTGACCCTAGCTGGACACCATTGTTTGTATCCATAAAAGGCCTAGTCACCGAAGTTGGTGGACTGATGACTCATGGAGCAGTTATAGCACGTGAATATGGCTTACCGGCAGTTGTCGGGGTGGAGAATGCTACCAAACTGATAAGAGACGGGCAGCGAATTCGGGTGCATGGAACAGAAGGGTATATCGAAATACTATAATTCATTACATTAGGCATTATGTACAATCAGCACTATTTGGAGGTTCTGGGTTCGACCAGAAAAGTGTGATCCTATCCTTTGGCATTCACAGTTAACTGAGGCTTAGAAAGTAGCACTGTAGGGTGTAGCAATTATCTGTGCAGTGGCGGTCTGAATTTATATTATGCGTACCCTACCTGTTCGGTATGCAACTACTATTCTGAAGGCTAAAAGCACAAAAAAGTGAAAAGGTAAAAAGGGCTTAATGAAGTAATATTAGTAAAGGATTATTTCAGAATAGGGCGAAAAAGGAATGCATATCTTAAACATATTCCTAAGAATATTCACACTAAAATAAAAAGTATCAACCACCTCAAATTAGTTAATGATAACAAAAGAGGAGGTGTGATACTATGGCTAAAGATGTTCTTTGTGAAGTAAACAACTGTTCGTATTGGGGTTCAGGAAACAAATGTAATGCGGATGCTATTTACGTTGTAAGTCATAAAGGTAAGCAAGCTTCGAATAGTGAAGAAACAGATTGTAAAACATTTAAACCAGGAGTTTAATTTTCTTAAGGGGTAACCAACATTTTGGTTATCCTTTATTAGTTATAGTATTGATAATAACTATCATTTTCATTCATATTTAATAAAAATTTATTAGCTGTGATAAAACAAAAGGATTCCAAGAGGATTAAGAGTGAACCTTCTTTTCATTTATAAATAACAGATAATGGGCATTTTCCACTTTTTTTTCTAAATAGTCGAGTGAATAATTGCCTAATGGATCTGCAAAGTCTCCGATTGCCCGAGATAAATTATCAATCACTAGACTTAATGTATCAAACTGTCTCCGTTCTTTCCTTTTATTCATCTCATCCATGATTTCATATGCCAGATGTTGGATTCGACGTAAGCGTATTTCTTTTGTTTGCATGATATACTCATCCTCCTCTATATACTAACTTATATTGTCTAAATATATGACTAATTATAGAGTTTATGTGTAGATGATCTTACAGAACTCGCTCGCTTAATTCCTTGTCCTTTGACAAATAAGATCGCTTTATTCTATCTAAAGCAATCATTGCTCATTCTTAATTAATAATATGGTCGATCTTCCACATTAAAAGGGTGATGGATATTAGTCATGTTTAATATCCATCACCCTTTATGCTTTCGAACAAGGACAGTTTTGCCTTGTTGAAAGAATTTAAAAAAAGTAGTTTTGAGGATTTTTTAATGCACTTGCAATTTTCCTAATTCCTTCTTCAATTCGATGGGCGTCAACATTTGAAACATTCAACTTCAAAATCCGATCGTGGTTAAAGTCATCTAAATAATTTCTTTCAACTGAATCCAGATATATGCCTTCTTCATGCAAATGATAAACAAATGATTTCAAATTCACACGCTTGGGCAACCTAATATGACTATGCATTACAATTTCTGATGATGATTCGTACGTAGATAAATGATCTTGTATTGATTGATGCAGAATTTTCGCACGTGCATAATAGATGTTACTGACTTTCGTTTTATTATGTTCAAACATACCATTTTTCAAATAGAGATATAATGCGGCTTGTGAAATCATAGAGCTGTCGATATCCGTTGTCATTTTGTATTTTTGAAAAATGTCAATAATTGAGGAAGGAAGAACCGCCAAACCAACTCTTAACCCGGGAAACATTATTTTTGAAAAACTTTTTAAATAGATGACTTTATCATGGTAATCATCAGCAAAAAGAGGATCGTTCTTCGGATTGTATTCAAAATCTGCTAAATAATCATCTTCTAAAATGTATACATTATATTGGTCTGCTAATTGTAAAATAGCTTCTTTTTCTTTTTTACCGTATGAAGATCCTAAAGGATTATGGAAGCGCGGCATTGTATAAAAGAATTTAATATCTTCTTCATGAAATATTTGTTCTAGTCGACCTAAATCAATACCTTTCGCGGTACGTTGAATTCCTATTGCTGGTATCTGTAAGGTTTTCAGCAGTTCCATATATAAATGATAGCTGGGTTGTTCAACTAGAATGGAGGAACGATTATTTGGAAAGGGCATCATACTTACTAAAGAAAGAGCCTGTTGAACACCTGCAGTGATGAAAATCTGTTCGTTATGCGTGAATACTTGGTAAGATTCTAACAGTTTTTTAGCTTCTGCTATGAGTGGTGGCCAACCTTTTGGCGTTCCGTAGCGAAATAATTCTTCTTGATAGGTATCAATTGCTTTATTTATGCAGTGTTGAAATTCTTTATAAGGAAATGCATGCCAAGTAGGAGATGCGCTTGTAAAGTCAATTATGTCAGTGGACAATGGGGTTTTGAAGACGTGATTATCCACAACATAATAACCACTTTTCTGTAGGGCATAAATAATATGTTGCTCCTCCAATTTTTTTAAAGCGGTCAATACAGTGCTTTTACTACAAGAATATTGTTGAGTTAAATTTCGAATGGATGGTAATTTTGCACCGGTCGAAAATTTTCCAGACTGAATTTGCATCATAAGGGATTGATAGATTGATTCATATTTAAGCATCATAAACCTCTTTGCACATCTGTATCGGTACAGATGTGTATTTTTTATATCGTAAAGGTTATTATTATCTCTTACGATAATGGTACCGGACAGATCAATATAAGGGGGTAATCAAAATAATTGAAAATAGAAATGCATATATCGCAGCAACCATCTATGCAATCATTATCGGATTGTCATTTATGTTTGTTAAAGTGACATTAACGGTTGCAACACCGTTAGATACATTGGCTCATCGGTTTACCATTGCATGGATCGCTGCCACAGTGTTGTTCGTGTTAAAAAAAGAATCGATCAAAGCAACAAAAAAAGATGTACTGCGGATTGCCTTGTTAGCCATCTTATATCCGACACTCTTTTTTGCTTTTCAGGTATTTGGGTTAGTGCATACATCTTCATCAGAAGCTGGTATTATTCAAGCAACAATACCAATTTTTACGTTAATTTTTGCAAGTATCATTTTAAAGGAAACATCTACAAGTAGTCAAAAAATAGCCATTGGTTTATCTGTACTCGGTGTGATCTATATTATGTACATGAACGGGGCAGGGAGCACAAATACAAGTCTCCTTGGGACTGGTTTAATTTTACTTTCAGCACTTACCGCCTCACTATACAACGTATTTGCCAGAAAGTTAACACAACGCTATTCGTTATTCACTATCACATATTTCATGACCTTGTTTGGGTTTATAGCTTTTAATGGACTGGCACTGACAAACCATGTAATGAATGGAACAGTCCATCAATATATGCAACCTTTTGGACACTGGGATTTTGTTCTTGCCATTTTATATTTAGGTATCCTATCGTCATTAGGAACGTCCTATCTTTCCAACTATGCTTTATCAAAAATAGACGCATCGAAAATGAGTGTTTTCAGTAATTTTGCTACGCTCATTACCATTCTAGCAGGGGTCATTTTTTTAAAAGAGGAATTTCATTTATACCATATAGTTGGATCAATTATCATTATCATAGGTGTTGTTGGTACAAACTATTTTGGTGCAAGGGGCAAATCAAATGAAAAAATATAGTCTCTTGCTAATCATAAGCTTTATTTGGGGATCTCAATTTTTCTTCGCGGAATTAGTAACGAATGATGTAAATTCCATTTCGTTGTCTGCTTTGAAAGCACTGATCGGTGCAATTTGTTTATCAGTGATTAATCTGTTCCAATCAAGAAAAACTACACAACCAATACTAAAAAATATTTTTGGATTGCACTTTTTGAAGTAGTCTTGCCGTTTATTCTTACTGCACAAGGCCAAAAGTATGTATCGAGCAGTATTGCATCTATGCTGATCGAATTATCGGGGGTATAATGGAATAACTTATTAACTCAGTTCAACAATGAACTGAGTTTTACTATGCAAAAAAACACCACTAAAAGCGGTGCGAATTAGTGCACTAATCCTAATACTATACCCGGTGTTAAAAACCGTGTGATTTCAGGTTTTCCCTCCCAAAACGGAACTCCTTAATCTTCAATTGGAGGTTTTTTCTCTTTCGAATAAGTGATTGTCTAATTAACCGCGCTTTCATCCATATACATAACTTCCCAGAGGTGACCGTCCAAGTCCTGAAAGCTCCAGCCATACATAAATCCATGATCAATTGGGTCTTTAGATTCCTTACCTCCAGCATGCAGCGCTTTATTAACAATCTCATCAACTTTTTCTCGGCTATCTGCAGATAGAGCCAGGATAACTTCAGTACTTTTTCCTGCATCCGAAATAACTTTCTTAGTAAAAGTTTTGAAATAATCTTCAACAAGCAGCATGACAAAAATATGCTCGCTGATCACCATGCAAGTGGCATTTTCATCTGTGAATTGCGGGTTGAACTCAAACCCGATTTTTGAAAAAAATTCGACGGATTGATTAAGATTTTTTACAGGTAAGTTAACAAAGATTTTATCTGCTGTCAGACTCATTTTTATCACCCTTTATTAGTATTCTCAATGTACGGGCATTGTCAAATTTAACTAAGAAGCTGCCTTTTCTTAATTCCAAAATCCCCCCTCTACAATAAAAAGAATTTTACTGTCTTGCTTCATCTTTTTATTTCTCCAGCAATTCTTTAGTTTCCTGCCGCATTCACAGAATCTTATGAAAATATCTTGTCGTTTTTAGTCCTTTTCATTTAAAATTGGATCAACAGTTTTAAAAGCATTGGGAGCAGATTTACAATGGATGCTGCTTGCTTATCAGGCGCATGCAACTCTAACTGAAGGAATTCGGGATTTTGAGAACTCATATCGTTTGATTGAATACTCAAATTGGATTCCTCCCGGGTTTTGGGTACTCATAGAACGTGGTTGATTCCTCAAACTGGACTCCTCCCGGGTTTTGAGAACTCATAGAAAGCGATTGAGTACTCAAACTGGACGAATTCGGGATTTGAGTCTTCAAACTGGATTCCTCCCGGGTTTTGGATACTCATAAAGCGCGATTGAGTCCTCTAACAGACCTAATTCGTAATTTTGAGAACTCATAGAGGGTGGTTGAGTACTCAAATTGAATTCTTCCCGGGTTTTGGATACTCAAAGAGCGCGATTGAGTCCTCAAACAGAACGAATTCGTAATTTTGAGAACTCAAAGAGCGTGGTTGAGTACTCAAATTGGATTCCTCCCGGGTTTTGGATACTCAAAGAGCGCGATTGAGTCCTCAAACTGGATTCCTCCCGGGTTTTGAGTACTCATAGAAAGCGATTGAGTCCTAAAACTAGACGAATTCGTAATTTTGAGAACTCAAAGAGCGTGTTTGAGTCCTCAAACTGGACTCCTCCCGGGTTTTGAGAACTCAAAGAGCGGTTGAGACCTCAAAATGAACGAATTCGTGCTTTTGAGTCCTCTATCTGGACCACAAGCGGGATCGCGGTTTAGATCAATGCTTACTGTAAGGCCGCAAAATGAATCATTTAGCGGGAGAGATCATTTGCCAAGGCATACTTCATTCTTTTTAGAAAATTTTTCATGTAAAATAAAAGGAGAGGGGAGGTAATAAAGGTGTCATACGAAGTGGAAATCTCAGAATTGAAAACGTCAGAAGTGCATATTGAGAAGCTTTCTGATCTTCTGATCAAGACAGTAGAGGGAGGTGCTTCAATAGGGTTTCTGCCCCCAATGAGCCATTCTCAGGCAACAGAATATTGGGAAAACGTATTAGAACCCAATGTGATTCTCCTAATTGCGAAAGTGAATCATGAAATTGTTGGGAGCGTTCAGCTCCAATTATGCGGGAAACAAAACGGACGCCATAGAGCAGAAATCGCAAAACTGATCACACATCCGGACTATCGCAGAAAAGGCATCGCCCGGTTATTAATGCAAAAAGCCGAAGAGCGGGCTAAACAAGAAAAGAGATCCCTGTTAGTTCTCGATACAAGAGAAGGCGATGTCTCGAATCAACTTTACATCTCACTTGGTTTTACAGAATGCGGCCGCATCCCGTTATTTGCTGAATCAGCGGATGGAAAGCTTGATGCAACTATTGTTTATTATAAAACTTGCTGAGGAATGAAAATAGGATCTACCTTGTTTTGATAGAATTCAACAAATAATAATCTTTCCCAAAGATGTGCTGCTAATGATTTGGGGCTTTCTTTTTTAATTCCATCTTTCCTCTTTGTCGGTGCAGCTGTGTACTAGCAGCCGCCTGATGATGTGAAAAAAAAGGAATCATATTAAAGAAGTAACGAATCAGTGCGGATAACCAAAAGGGAATTCATAATACATGATAAGTTCAATAATAAGGAAAGATTCGTGTGATTATCAAAAAATCAATTTATCTATTATTACATATATACTGTCTTTGTTTTTGCTGCTGACAGCATTAAATGCAGTGGACTTTAACATTGAAATTCACCATTATCTGGATTTCAGCTTTATCCACTTTTTTTTACTTGGGGGAGTGTTGCTCAACGCTTTGCCAGTATCTTTTATTACAGAATGGATTGCTAAAAAAGTGCCTCAGAACACCAGAATTATATATAAGCTGTTTATGTAGTTATCGTTTGGCATCTTATTCAGCTTCGTGTTCATGATTCCCATGGACGGAATAAGTTTCTTTTCGATTGTTGTATTATTCCAATTTTTCATTGTGGAAACATTAAGTGAAAAACTTCCTTTTATAAAACTTCACCCGTTTATTAAAGGTGCTTCTTCAGCGGTTATTCTATTTACGGGTATTTATTACAACGTTAAATTGGCAGAATTATTTATTTTGCGGATTAACCAATAGCTTCAAATTGTGAAGATCATGCTTGTTTTTCTCATATCTGGAATGAACGTATGGCTTATTGCACAAAATACTCCTGTTATGAGGAGGTGCAAACATGCCAAACTTAAATGATAACAAGTTCAGAAAAATCCAATCCGAAAGTCAAAAGCAGGGCAAAACACAAGAAGAATATGCTGCTGAGTTAGACAGCAACCGTGCTAAAAGCGGGCAGAAGAAGAAGGACTAAAAATTAAAGAAGCAAAGTAATCTAGAGGCTGCGCTGGCAGTCTCTTTTTTGGGGTTTTATAGAAACATGACACTACTGAAGAAAGACCTATTGCTTGCTTCATTTAGTTGTCTAATATTTTAACCATCATGAAATCTATTTAAAGTAACATATGGTTTCCTGATTAGGGATCGAGGAATAATCAGTATGGAAAAATTAAATGATATCCAACATTTCAAAAGGTTCTCCAATCTCAAAGTCAAGTCTAAAACCATTGATGAGGGGAATGGATATCCTCTGTTTTAATCTGGACACCGCAGAACAAAGTCCCAGGACTCTTTAAATCGTTAGGTTGAAGCTGGATAAATTAGGGTCTTTAGAACTCTTGTTAGCAAGAAGTGAAAAGGTTAAAATTACCATTAGAAATATTTAGTAAATATAAGAATGAGAAAGGTCGGATTTAATGGAGCTTTCTGAAAGTATTGAAGAATTTGTAATGAATTATGATGATAGATTACGGTTCTCTGGCGCAATCTTAATTCAAAATGAAAAAAAGATATTTGAGGGTGGATTTGGCTACGCCAATCGAAGTGAACATATCCCTATTACTTCAAGGACCAGATTTGGAATGGCATCTGGTTGTAAAATTTTCACCTCAGTTGCGATATGTCAACTAGTTGAGAAAGGGATTTTAACTTTCGATACATGCCTCAAAGATTGTCTGGATATCTCATTTCCACATTTCCATCCAAATGTTACAATTCACCACCTCTTAACACATACCTCAGGAGTACCAGATTATTTCGATGAAGAAGTGATGAGTGATTTTGAAGAGTTATGGAAAGCTGTCCCTATGTATTCTATTAAATCACCAAAAGATTTCTTACCTATGTTCCAGGATAATCCTATGAAATTTAATAGTGGAAGTAAGTTTTCATATAGCAATGCAGGATATATTCTACTTGGGTTAATTGTGGAACGAATGACAGGAATGACGTTTCCAGAGTATGTTGCGGAAAATATATTTCGAGTTTGTGATATGTCCGATTCTGGGTATTTCCGGATGGATAAACTCCCAGAACGGACGGCACTAGGATATATTGACAGCGAAGAAGGCAACGATTGGAGAACAAATATTTATTCCATTCCTTTAGTAGGAGGTCCAGATGGGGGAGCATTTACAACCGTGTTAGACTTAGCAAAGTTTTGGAATGGATTATTAAATGCGAAACTATTAGGAAAAGAGTATACGGACAAGCTATTAACTCCCTATGTGAAGAGCAGCAATGATATCTATTATGGATATGGAGTTTGGATTTCAATGAAAAGTGATGAGGTTCTCAAATATATTATATTTGGATTTGATCCAGGTGTTAGAATTCATTCCTCAGTAAATGCAAAATCAAAGATACATTCTCATATTATGTCGAATATTGATCAAAGTGTAATCCCTATTGTAACTGGGATTGATAAACTGATATATGGATAATAATTTAGGATTTAGTCTTGGGAAAATATGACTATTTGTGACTTTTAAGTATATAACAATGATGGGGGTATGGTTAGAAAGTGGATCTGTAATAGACAGTTTCGGGTTTTGGTGAAATTCGGAAGTTTATTGGTATTTATAAAGAGATTATAAATAAATGATTCAGGTCGTAAATCAAGTTCATGATTTCTATTAAAAGGAGTTAATAACATGAATAGTGAAATTAACCGATTAGAAGCGACGAACCCCCCACAAGAGTTAGAAAAGCATCGATTTTCGAAAGAAATCTTGTTGAAAATCCGCGACTTACAACAACGTAATAATTGGTATAATTTTTTTGCTATAGGACTGGATTGGTTAATCATCTCCTTGGCAATTGTTCTCAATTATTTTATACCAACTGTTTGGATGTATTTAATTAGTATCGTTATCATCGGCAGCCGTATGCGCGGATTGGATATCATGATGCATGAGTCAAGTCATCGTATGCTGTTTAAAAACCGTAAATTAAATAAGTGGGTTGCTTGTTTCTTTGCAGCCTATCCGATTATGATTTCTCATAAAGCATACTGTAAGAGTCATATGAGTCACCACAAATACTTGTGGAGCGACGTAGACCCCGATAAACAACGGTATCAAATTGTTGGATTGGATAAACCTCCTGAAAATAGGATGAAGTTTTTTATTCATCATTGCTTAAAGCCATTGTTCTTGGTGCATGTGCCCAACTATCTAATCGGAATGATCAAAGTAACAGCATATGCAAAAGATGAACCTCGTTTGGATCAGGTAATCCGAACTTTATATTGGGCAGTTATCATTATTAATTCAATTATTTTTGGTTTTTGGCAAGAGTTAATCCTTTTCTGGTTTGTACCATTTATAACAACATTCCAAGTGTTAAAGTATTGGGCTGAAATGGCCGAACATGCTGGGTTAGAGTCTGAACAGGAGATATTTGCATCAAGAAATTCTTTTGGGAATTGGTTTGAGCGCACTCTAATCCACCCTCACCGAAATTCATACCATTTAGTTCATCACCTTTTCCCTGCTGTACCGCACTACAACATAAAGAAAGCTCATCTTATATTATTAGAAGATTCGGAATACCAAAAAGCGCACCATTGTACGGGCTTCTTTTTGTCTTCTGCACCAGGGTTCTCATCGGTTATTGATGATATTCAAGGCCGTATACCATTCTGGAATAAATTAAAGAACAAATAGTTTCATACACGTTTTATATAGGCTTTATAGAAATTAACTGGTTTGCCAAAGATGTTTTTCCTGATTGCACCCTATACATAAGTTGGGGGTTAGTTTAGCAAAACCTTGGGAGGTGTCGGGTAACTTATTAATCTCTATAGAGTCTTTTAGTTTATTCAAATCAATTTATCCGGGAAGGGGATAATGAATGAGTAAATTGGTTCTTTTTTGTTTTCCCTACGCTGGAGGATCAGGGTCAATATTCAATAATTGGCGCAATTATTTACACCATAGCATTGAACTGCAGCCTATTCACTATGCAGGGAGAGGAAAGAGATTTCAAGAATGCTGCTATCAAGATATGAATGAGATCACAAATGATATATTCGAAAATATAACTGGTTATATAAACAAAAGTAATTATTCGTTTTTTGGACATAGCATGGGAGGACTTATCGCCTATGAACTTTGTAAAAAAATGGTGAGCGAAGGCTTACATTCCCCTGCTCATATTTTTCTGTCAGGCATAAAACCTCCTAACCATGTTAGAGAAAAGAAAGTTCATAATTTACCTGAAAAAGAATTCAAAGAAAAAATAGGTAAACTAAATGGTACTCCAAAAGAGATTCTTAATAATCAGGAGTTAATGGATATATATTTACCGATTTTAAGGTCTGACTTTAAATTGATAGAAGAATATGAATTTAGCAGAGAAGGGTACAAATTAAACACTAGTATTACTGCTATGTACGGTAAGCAGGATGATATTACTGAGGAAGATATGAAAAAATGGACTGACTTTACTTCAAAAGACAGCCAAGTCCGCGGCTATCCAGGAGGACACTTTTTTATTAATGAAAATTATATTGATATCATAGATCTGATTAATTTGACATTAGTTGGGAGAGGCGGTTTTTATGATCAATCATACATATAATAATGATTTGTTAACTGAAGAAGAAAAATTTTGGTTGAGTCAACTATCCGAGAATTTAAGCATGAGCAGCTTTACTCATAAAAATAATAATGTTGATTTTGAAGATCGTAAACGCAAGTTATTTACATATAGATTACCAGGTCAAATATCCCGTGAAATCCTTAAGATGAGTGATCAATCCGAATATGGGTTATTCATCATTCTGATGAGCGGGGTAAAATACTTACTTTCAATATATACGGATAATGGAGATGTCTCAATCGGAACCCCAGTCATTCAATCAAAATCTGGGGCAGCTTATCAAGATCATCAATTGATCATACGAAGTGATATCCATAGCGGAATGTCATTTAAAGAGCTTCTATTTAAAGTGCAGCAAAATATTTCTGATGCCAATAAAAACCAGAAAGTATCACATGATAAATTAGCAAAATTATTAGGTTTTGATTCTAAAACCTCCAATAGACTGAACCCCCTTACAGTTGTCCAGCTTGAAAATATTCAACGCAGCAGTTCAAATTATGATTCATATGCCGACACGGTCTTCAATTTCACTTGGCATGGAAGCACTATTGAATGCTCTATTACTTGTAACGGAATCGCAGGAGAAATGATCGGAAAAATTACAGATCAACTGACTCATTTCTTTAGAGCAGTGGTGGAAAACCCTAATATTCGACTTTCTGAAATCGATATTTTATCCAATGATAGGAATCAAATTCTTTATGAGTTTAACAACACTGCTGCAGATTTTCCTAGAGACAAGTCAGTTGTTGAATTGTTTGAATTACAAGTGTCAAAAACTCCTCATGAGACAGCAGTCGTTTATCAAGGTCAAAAGTTAACTTATCAGGAATTAAATAAAAAAGCGAACCATATAGCAAATGAATTGGTTAAGCTGGGGATCAAAGAAAATTGTGTAGTAGGAAGTATGGTGGATAGATCTCTCGAACTTCCAATCGGAGTATTAGGAATTTTAAAAGCAGGAGCAGCTTATTTACCCATTGATCCAAACTATCCAATCGAACGTATAAAAAAGGTTATAGGTAACTCCAACGTAGATATAATTTTGAAATGCAGTGATCATAAACATGTGTATATTAATCAGAATACTCTATTTATTGATATCGATACAACTTTAGAAAAGGGTACACCAGTATCAATGGAAAAAAATCTAGAGCTCGAAATCTCATCTGAAAGTTTAATGTATGTTCTTTACACCTCGGGAAGTACTGGTGATCCTAAAGGGGTTATGGTAAAAAGAAATTCATTTGTAAACCTGCTCTACTGGTACACGAATGAATTTGATATAAATGAAGCCAGCAATTTATTATTAATTGCCCCAATAAGTTTCGACACTGCGCATAAGAATTTATTTGCTCCATTAATAAGAGGAGGACGATTACACCTCTTTGAGCCGGGTATGTACGATTATAATAAAATGTCAGATTATATTGAATTTCATAAAATTACAACTATAAATTGTACACCAAGCGGTTTTTATCCATTGGTTGATTATAATGAAGAATCGGATTACAGCAGGTTAACATCACTGAAACATGTCTTCTTAGGCGGTGAATCAATTAATTGTAAAAAGTTGAAACCTTTGGCGGAGTCAGCCAACTTCAGTAGTGAAATAGTAAATACTTATGGTCCTACTGAGTGCACGGATATTGCCTCCTTCTACCGAATCAGCAATCAAGAATTAGTTCAGCAGAAGTCAATTCCTATCGGAAAGCCGCTCAATAATGTAGAACTATACATTGTTAATCAAGAAATGAACCTCTTGCCAATTGGTATAACAGGAGAATTATGTATTGCTGGAGTCGGATTGTCACAGGGATATTACAATGCACCCGTTTTAACTAAAGAAAAGTTTGTGGAGTTTCCGCATATTCCCGGGAAAAAAGTTTATAAAACTGGGGATATGGCGAGGTGGATGCCTGATGGGAATATTGAATTTATTGGAAGAATAGACAATCTTACAAAGATAAGAGGCTTTCGGGTAGAAGTTGGTGAAATTGAGAATTGTCTTTTGAAACACCAGGATGTGGAGGAAGCAGTTGTTGTTGCGATGGAAGATACTTTTGGCACAAAAGAGTTAAGCGCTTATTTTGTTGCCAATGTGGATATAACGAATTCGGAATTAAGAAATTATCTAATTAAAAGGGTGCCGGATTTCATGGTACCAGCTTATTTCACTCAACTGAATAAAATGCCTCTTAATCAAAATGGAAAAATTGATCGAAAAGCACTGCCAGTGCCTGATTTGGATAATGCGTCAAGCTCAAGTTATGTCGCACCTGAAAGTGAACTGGAAAGAATGATCGCTGGTATCTGGGAAGAAGTTCTTAATATTGAAAGAATAGGAGTTTATGATAACTTCTTTGAATTAGGCGGCCATTCGTTAAAGGCTGCTTCAATTGTTCTGAAGATAAACCAAGTATTTGAAACAAATCTGCAAATAAGCGAATTGTTTAAGCAACCAACCATAAAAGAAGTTGTTAATCTAATTACTAAGATGCAACAACATAAGAGATCAACCGTTTTAGCTGTCAAAGAAAGAGAATACTATCCCGTCTCATCACAGCAGAAAAGATTATTTATCATGTGGCAGCTTAATCGAGACTCTGTGGCCTATAATTTGCCCTCTGCAATCATTATAGAAGGTAATCTTAATCCAGATAAGCTGGTGGCAGTTTTCCAGAAGCTCGTTGATCGTCATGAATCTTTGCGCACATCATTTTCTTTTGTCGGTGGTCAACTTGTACAGTCTGTTCATCCTAGATTAGATGTTATAGTCGATTTTGCGGAAGCCCCGAAAGATAGACTAATGGAATTTGTAAAGAGTTTAGTCAAGCCTTTTAACCTGGAAAAACCTCCTCTTTTTAGAGTAACGGTTATTAAGATCGGAGAAAATAAGCATTTGCTGTTGACTGATGCTCATCATATTGTTTTTGATGGTATATCCATGGATATTATTATGGAGGAATTTTCTGATTACTATTCAGATAAAAACCTGCCTCAGGCTAAGATACAGTATAGAGACTACGCAGTATGGCAGGAGGTATTTTTTCAGACTGATGATTTTAAGCGCAAAGAGGAGTATTGGTTAGACCTGTTTAAAGAAGGTATTCCTGTACTAGAGTTAAATACTGATTACCCGCGTCGTCCCTTGCAAAATTATGAAGGGGATCATGTATTAGTTACTGCAAGCCACGATTTGACATCTCGTTTAAGAAGAGTAGCAGCGGAGAATGGGACAACCCTATATATGGTGTTACTTTCTGCTTTGAATGTGTTGTTTTTCAAATATACTGGTCAAGAAGATATTACAATTGGTTCACCGACTGCAGGTAGATCCCGTCCTGGTTTGGAAGGTGTTATCGGCATGTTTGTTAATACTGTGGTAATGAGAAACTTTCCATGTCGTGAAAAAACATTTCAGAAGTTTTTGAATGAAGTGAAGAATACTACGCTGAATGCTCTGGATCATGAAGAATATCCGTTTGAAGTGTTGATAGATCAATTAGGCGTTCATAGAAATCTTGGTAGAAATCCGATGTTTGACATTATGTTTTCTCTAGACAGTAATGAGAATTTCTTTAAGGATACTAAAGAATTGTCCTTCCATAAATTCCCGATAGAAAGCAACATGACTCAATTTGATATGTTCATTCATGCAATGGAAACGAACAATAGCATTGATTTGAAATTTAAGTTTCGGACGAATGTATTTATGAAAGAAACAGTACTAAGAATGGCCGACCATTTTATGCGTTTGCTTGATGAAATTACCCAAAGTGTGAATATGCTGCTGCAAGATATTCAGATAATGTCCGAGCTAGAAAAGCAAACCATTCTCTCAGGATTCAATAATACGGATGCAGAATTCTCATATCATCAAATGACGGTGCATGAGATATTTGAGAATCAAGTGAAAGAGACAATATCGAAAACTGCTGTCGTTTGTAATGGGATTACACTATCTTATTCTGAGCTTGATTCGAAAGCCAATCAACTGGCCCGCATTTTAAGAACAAAAGGAGTGCAAAGAAATAACATCATCGGAATTATTGCTGAGCCCTCCTTGGAAATGGTCATAGGAGTTCTTGGGGTGCTAAAGGCAGGAGGCGCATTTTTGCCAATCGATCCCGGCTTTCCGATAAGCAGGATAGAATATCTATTGAAAGACAGTAATTGTCAGTTAATCCTGACGCAGCATCATTTGAAGGGAAAGTTAACTTTTGAACAGGAAGTTGTTGGACTGGATGATGAAACGATCTGTAATGAAGATGATTCTACTCTTGAAAATATAAATCAATCCGACGACTTGGCATATGTGATTTATACGTCCGGAACAACTGGGAATCCAAAAGGTGTTATGATCGAGCACAGAAATCTTGTCAATCAGCTGGGTGGATTGATCGAAAACATGCAGTTTGACCAAGAGTTTCATCATTTGCTGCTTGCGAAAGTTTCTTTCGATGTTTCCGTACAACAGATTTTTCTCCCGATCCTGTCAGGAGGAAAATTGTATATTCCTGAGGAAGAGCTGGCTGCTGAACCGAGGAAACTTTGGAGTTTTATTGAGCAAAACAAAATCAATATGCTGGGTGCTGTACCCGCCCATTTGAAGGTTTTGATAAATAGTGCCTCTACAAATCAGCGTCTTCGCTACGTCTTTGTAGCAGGCGAGGTCTTCACAAAGAATCTTTACGATGAATTACGAAGAACTGTTAATGCCGATCAAATAATAAATCTTTATGGTCCAACCGAGACAACGATTTTTTCAACACTTTATGTTTGCAACGAAAAAGAAGAAGGTTCGAGCTTGCCTATAGGTAAACCTTTAAACAACTATCGAGCGTATATTTTAGACCAAGATCATAGTCCCGTACCCTTAGGTGCAACTGGGGAGTTATGTATTGCTGGTGCGGGCGTAGGGAGAGGCTATATCAATAACCCAGATTTGACAAATGAACGTTTCGTCTCCGATCCATTTGTTCCGGGTAAAAGGATGTATAAAACTGGGGATCTAGCTAGGTGGCTTCAAAATGGGAACATTGAATATATCGGAAGAATTGATCACCAGGTAAAGATTAAAGGAGTCCGAGTAGAGCCGGATGAAATAAAAGAGCATCTTTTAAACCATAGCTCCGTTAAGGACGCAGTTGTCATTGCAAAACAGAATCAGAGTGATGAAAGTTACTTGTGTGCGTATTTGATTACAATTCAAGATGTAAATACCGCAGATTTAAGAGAATACTTGAAAAATAAGCTGCCAGATTACATGATCCCATCACATTTTGTAAAGTTGGAAAGTATGCCCCTGACGAACAGTGACAAAATTGACGTAAGAGCGCTGCAAAAAAGAAAAGACGAGGACTATATGTTGTCAGGACCCTCTTATAAGGCACCTGGAACACAAATAGAAATAACTATAGCGGATATATGGAAACAGGTACTTGGTGTGAACAAAGTAGGTATCCATGATCATTTTTTCGAGCTTGGTGGAAATTCCCTTAATATTGTTCAAGTAAATGAGCGGCTGAAAGAAGAATTAAACATCGACTTACCTGTAGTGGCGTTATTCAGACACACCACCATTTATTCTTTGGCCCAACAATTAAAATTGATTAATGCGGAACCAGAGAAAACGAATCCAGATCGAGTACAAGTGATGGAGGAATCGAGAAACAGGCTAAAGGACAGAAGGCGAAGAAAGAGGGATTGGAATGAATCATAGTCCGCAGCTATCGGTTAGAAACGGTATGGAAATTGCTATTGTCGGGATGTCATGCAGATTTCCTGGGGGAAATAATGTAAATGCGTTCTGGGAGAATTTGAAGAATGGCAAAGAATCGGTATCCATTTTCTCAGATGAGGAGCTGCGGGAAGCAGGAATTGACCAAGAAACAATCCAGAGTCCCAATTACGTTAAGGCTGGAGGATCCATCACCGGCACAGAATGGTTTGATACTCATTTGTTTAAGTACTCTCCCCGGGAAGCAGAAGTAATGGATCCACAGTTAAAAGTTTTACACGAATGTGCTTGGGAAGCGTTGGAGAACAGCGGCTACTGTTCCGATACCTTTAAAGGACTGGTTGGTACTTATATTGGAAGCTCAACAAACTTGTATTGGATTGACACGGTTTACCATCAAGCACGTGATTTTATAAAAGAAGCAGAATTGTTGAATGGTTCACAATTTTTCAGTACAAGATTGTCGCATCAATTGAACTTGAAAGGCCCAAGCTACACCGTTCAAACTGCGTGTTCATCATCCTTGGTTGCTGTTCACTTGGCAAGCCAGGCTCTTTTAAGCGGTGATTGTGACATGGCTTTGGCTGGTGGCGTCTCACTCACATTACCTGAGAAAAGAGGCCATTTCTATCAAGATGGTATGATTCTTTCACCAGATGGGCATTGCAGACCTTTTGATGCAAATGCCAGGGGAACGGTTAACGGTAATGGCGCTGGAATCGTTGTATTGAAACGTCTAGAAGATGCTGTTGCTGACGGAGATTTTATCCATGCTATCGTGAAAGGATCTGCAATAAATAATGACGGTTCAAATAAGGTCAGCTTTACCGCACCCAGTGTTGAAGGACAAGCTGACGTTATCAAGGCAGCCCATCTCATGGCAGAAGTGGAACCCGAAAGCATATCTTACGTAGAGGCCCATGGTACTGGAACCATGTTAGGAGATCCAATTGAGATTGAAGCTTTAAAACTGGCGTTTAACACAAGAAAAAAAGGGTTTTGCGGCATCGGATCTGTCAAAGCGAATATTGGTCATCTCGATAACGCCGCAGGTGTGGCAGGTTTGATTAAAACGGTCGTTTCTTTAAAACACCGAATGATTCCACCACATATAAACTACGAGAAACCAAATGTGAATATTGACTTTGAGAATAGCCCATTTTACGTGAACAATAAATTGACGGAATGGAAGAACTCCGGGTTTCCTTTAAGAGCTGGAATAAGTTCGTTTGGTATGGGAGGCACAAATGCCCATGTAGTCCTTGAGGAAGCACCGGATATAGAGGCTTCGGATAGAGGAAGAAGATATCAATTACTTTCCTTTTCTGCACAAACGGAAAAGTCACTTGAGGAACAGACAAAAAAGTTGGCAGATTACTTGAATCAAGACCCTAATGTGAATTTGGCCGATGTGGCCTATACTCTTTTAAACGGCAGAAAAAGTTTAAAACATCGAAGAATGCTGGTAGTTTCTGATATAGAGGAAGCTAAGCGTGAACTTTTCAGTATGAACCCTGTTAAAGTTCAGACCAAAAGTTATGATGGCGCCAGTAAGCAAATAATATTCATGTTTCCTGGACAAGGGGCACAGTATGTAAATATGGGGTTGGATTTGTATAGAGAAGAAAAGATATTTCGGGAAGAACTTAATCGCTGCTGTCAAATTTTAGAGGGAATTAGCGGCGTCAATTGGATGGAATTATTATATCCCTCTGATCCAGAAGGTAAAGCAAGTGACGCGATCAATCAGACATCCAATACTCAACCTGCAATATTTATTTTTGAATACTCATTGGCAAAAATGTTAATAGGATGGGGGATTCGTCCTGATGGCATGATCGGGCACAGTATAGGAGAATATGTCGCTGCCTGCTTGTCCGGGGTATTATCCCTAAAGCACGCACTTAAGCTGGTTTATGACCGTGGGATCTTAATGCAGCAATTACCTAAGGGAAGTATGGTAAGCGTAAAGGCTTCGCAAAATGACATTTTACCATTAATGAGTCGTGATTTATCCTTTGCTGCGGTGAATGGTCCATTATCATGTGTTGTTTCGGGTTCTGATGAAGAAATGAACATTTTGGAGACCATATTGAATCGTGAAGGTTTTAAATATATTAAACTGTTAACTTCTCATGCTTTTCACTCAGCCATGATGGATCCGATCTTAGCTGCTTATAAAGAGAAGATTAAAGAAATTGATCTTCATCATCCAAACATCCCATTTATTTCCAACGTCACAGGAGAGTGGATTACCGCAAGCCAAGCAACCAACTCCGATTATTGGGTAAATCATCTGCGGCAAACAGTTAGGTTTTCTGACGGTATCAAGCATCTAGTAACAGGTTCGGAAAACATTTTTGTCGAGGTCGGACCTGGAAGAGCTTTAAGTGCATTGGTTAGACAACAAGAGCAGGGAGAATCAGAACTTGCGATTGTAAACACTGTACGGCATTCCAAAGAAAGAGTCTCCGATGATAAGTTTTTGCTTCAAAATATTGGTAAGCTGTACATTTATGGTGTAAAGATAGATTGGCCGAAATACTTTTCACAAGAAAGAAGACAGCGGGTTCCTTTACCCACATATCCCTTTGATCGGCAGTTCTTTAGTATTTCTAAGGATTTAAAAAGCCGAGAAAGTGCGTCCTTATCTCAAAGTGAACTTGTAGGAGATTCGAAGCAGCCTATTGCCCCTAAAGATGATAAAGAGCAAAAAATTATAGAATCATATAAGGAAGTTACTGGTTTGAAATATATAAGTCCTCATGCTGATTTTTTTGAAATAGGAGGCAGCTCACTTACCGCAGTCAATGTTGTCGCCAGATTACAGAAGGATTTTGATATTTCTATTAATCATTTATTTGAATATCCCAGAGCGTCTGAACTAGCACAGCATATCACGTTTAAGGGAGAGAAGAATAAGGTCGATAAACATGTGTTGACAAGTTACCTTGTTGCAAGGAGGGAAAGGCACCGCTTAGTAGAGGATAAAATTAGGGACATTGAAGAAACACGCCGTTTATATGATGACAAAAACAGAAGATATGAGGAAGTAAATCTTTTTTATCAACTGAATTATAAAGAGATTCTATTAACAGGAACTACAGGATATTTGGGAATTTACTTGCTGCGTGATTTATTAACAAAATCAGATAGCAATGTTCACCTCATTGTAAGAAGCAAGAATCAAATAGAAGCAGAAAATCGCACGAAAGAAAAAATTTGTTCTTATTTTGATCCACCTTTTTATGACAAGTTTAAACAAAGAATTTTTGTTTACAGTGGTGACCTGGCAAGAAATGATTTTGGATTGGATATGAGTAATTATCAATATCTTAGTGAAACGATTCAATGTGTTATCCATTCAGCTGGTAATGTTAGTCATTTTGGAAACTACGATAAATCCTTCGAAGCGAACGTATTGGCTACGAAAAATTTAATCGATTTTTCACTCACGGGAGTAAAGAAAGATGTTAACCATATTTCTACATTGGCTGTAGCTTCCGGTACAGTGAAAAATAAAAAAGATATATTGTATACGGAATACGATAATGATTTGGGACAAGTTATTGAAAATCCTTACCCGAAAACAAAGCTAGAAGCTGAAAAGATTGTTATTGAGGCAAGGGAAAGAGGAGTAAATGTAAACATTTTTCGAGTAGGAAATATCGTTTTTGATTCTAAATCTGGCAGGTTTCAAGAGAACATAGAGCAGAACGCTTTGTATTCTATGATGAAATCATATATAGAAATTGGTCTGGTTCCAGAAATGGATAGAGATACAGATTTTTCATGTGTTGATGATGTTAGTCGAGCAATAATCAGTCTATTTGATAAAGAAGAATTAATGAATGAAACCCACCATATCTTTAATCCGAATTATATGAGTTTATCCGATCTTCTAACTACTCCTGACTTGAATATTGATGTGAAAGAAACGTCAATTGACAAATTTTTAGATTTTATCTTTGATGAAAAGCAAGTCGATCGACATGCATCAGCTATTTATAACTTACAGCTGCATAGCATAGGAGAAGAACTGGAAGTCTTTGATGATGCTGGGCAGACAGTTTTTCATATCACAGCTGATAAAACAAATATGCTGCTAAGCAGAACTGGTTTTATATGGAATGATATAAATGATCAATTGGTAAGGAAAATGATAGAGTACGGTCAGCAGGTGAACTTCTTCTCTAAATCAAAAAAGATAAAGTGGTGATTATATGAATCATACAGAGTATTATTCGCTAACTCATCCCCAAAAAAGAATTTGGTATATGGAGAAAATCAACGCTCATCAACCATTGCATAATATTGGTGGAGTAGTAACGATAAAAGGGAAGCTGGATTTTACCTTCCTGGAGAAAGCAATTAATAGTTTTGTGAAAAATAACGACGGAATGAGACATCGTTTTATAGAAACAGACGAGGAAGTACGGCAATACGTGGAAAAATACCAAAAGATAGACGTACTTAATGTTGTTTTTAATTGTCGGGAGGATTTGGACGCCTGGGTTCAACAAGAGGCGGGGAAACCTTTCACTATTCATGATTGCGATCTATTCGATTTTGCAATGTTTAAAGTGCGAGATACTAACGATAGCGGTTACTTTGTTAAGGTTCATCATATCATTTCTGATGGATGGTCTATGAATCTTTTAACGGAACAGATTTTCGATACGTATATGAGGCTTTTAAAAGGTGAAAAAATAATCGATCAGCACAGAGACTCTTATACTCTCTGTCTCAAAAAAGAACAATCATACCTAGCATCTGAGCGATTTATGAAGAATAAACAATTTTGGAATGAGAAATTCAGCACACTTCCAATTCCGATCCAGAAGAGGGAGTTAGAATGTGCAGAGGGGAATAGAAAGACATATTGTTTTCCGAATAGTCAATCTAACGGAATCAAACAATTTGCTGCTGACCACAATGTTTCTGTGTATGCTTTTTTTGTTGGTTTGTATTATATCTACCTTCAAAAATTAACGAAGCAGGAGGATTTGATTGTTGGAATGCCAGTACTTAATCGATCCGGGAAAAAAGAAAAAAATATCGTAGGGATGTTAACGAGTACTATGCCCTTCCGGCACTCTGTTGATGTGGAAATGACGGTTCGAGAATTTATCAAAGATATTAACCGTGAATTAATTCGCTGTTACTACCATCAAAAATATCCTTACGATTTACTTGTACAAGATTTGGGATTGAAGAAAAAAGGCTATGGTGATTTGTTTGATGCATGTATTAATTATTACAACACAAACCTTCCGAATGAACTTGGTGGTATTCCAGCAGAAAATGAAGAATTCTACAACGGAAATCAGATTTATTCGCTCCAGCTGATTATTCGAGAGTGGTCTAAATCAGGAGGATTCAATTTAGATATCGACTATAAGATCCAAGAATATGAAGAAAAACAAATAGAACAAATGTATCTTTCCTTCACCCATTTAGCAGAACAAATGCTTCAATTTCCTGATAGAAAGCTTGGGGAACTGGAACTTTTATCAGAAGACGTAAGGAATAAATTAATAGTCGAATTCAATGCAACGGATACGGATTACCCCAAGGATAAGACTATTTACCAGCTTTTTGAAGAGCAGGCAGCAAGGACCCCTGACAAAGTTGCTCTTAACTTGGGAAACGAGGAACTTACCTATCGTGAATTAAATGAAAAATCGAATCAATTGGCGAGGTATCTATTAAAGAAAAATGTGAAAAAAGGTACAATTGTCGGAATATCAACCAAGCACTCACTGGAAACAATCATTGGAATTCTAGGGATTGTGAAAGCGGGAGCAGCATACTTGCCTCTCGATCCTGACTATCCATCTGAACGAATCAATTATATGCTGGAAGACTCGGGTATTTCTATGCTGCTGACTAACTTTGATGCCTTAAATCGATGGAACATTTCCCCACACAAAGTGGAAGTTGTTCAGCTTCATTCAGCAAATCTTTATGAGGGTAAGTCTTCTAATATTAAGGCTCTGAGTGACCCATCTGACCTCGCATATATTATATACACATCGGGTTCTACTGGAACTCCTAAAGGGACGATGATCGAGCATCAAGGATTGGTTAACTATACTTGTTGGGCGAAGAACGTATATGTGGAATCAAGTCAAGACGAAGTGTTTCCTTTCTATTCTTCACTTGCTTTTGATCTCACGGTTACGTCTATATTTACCCCACTAATTAGCGGCAATCAAATTGTCATTTATCCTGCTGATGAAAATGAACATGTCCTATATAAAATGCTTAGGGAAGGCAAAGTAAGTATTGTCAAATTAACTCCATCCCATTTATCCCTCTTACAAGATGTGGATTCAGAGATAAGTTCTATCAAAAAGTTTATTGTTGGAGGAGAAGATTTAACGGTAAGCCTTGCTAAAAGCATTCAGAATCGCTTCGGCAGAGATGTCAAAATATTCAATGAATACGGACCTACAGAAACAGTTGTCGGGTGTATGATTCATCAATTCGATGTTGAAAAGGATCTAGGAACATCGGTGCCAATTGGCATGCCTGCACAAAATACGAAGATATACTTGTTAGACTCTGATCTCCGTCATGTTCCAGTGGGTGCTGTAGGGGAAATCTATATTTCTGGAGACGGCGTTGCGAGGGGGTACCTAAACAAAGTAGATTTGACACGTGATAGATTTATACCGAATCCATTTTCTTCAGAAGAGCGGATGTATAGATCAGGTGACTTAGCCAGGTTTATGGATGAGAGCAAGATTGAATTCCTGGGAAGAGCGGATAATCAAATTAAAGTCCGCGGTTTTCGGATAGAACTAGGTGAAATTGAAAGAAATTTATTAAACCATCCGAGTATCAGGGATGCAGTAGTGGTCGATCGGGAGAATCATGATGGAAATTATCTTTGTGCTTATTACATAGAGAAAAATGAGGTTACTGCTACAGAGTTATTCAGATATTTAAAGAAATTTATGCCGGCATTTATGATTCCTTCTCATTTTATTCCTTTGAAAGAAATTCCGCTGACAATTAATGCAAAAGTTGATAGGGATGCTTTGCCTGAACCTGTAATTGCGAAACGCCATGCAGCTAATGCTGCAATAGAAGAAGATCTACTATGTATCATCCGTCAGGTGTTACTTGTAGATAAAGTGCGGATGCGGGACAACTTCTATCATCTAGGCGGAGATTCAATCAAAGCAATTCAGATAGCTTCCAGGCTAAGTGAGAAAGGACTAAAAATTAAAACAAAAGATATTTTGTCTAATCCTGTAATAGAAGACATGGCTTTACATTTAGAAACAACCGCTAAAAATTTGCATGAGAGTAATCAACCATGCGTTGGCAGTGTTCAGTCACTTCCATCTGCATCTTGGTTTTTCTCACAAAAATTAGATAACATCCATCATTATACGCAGTCTGTATTATTGAAGGTGAAAGATGATATTAATAGGCAAATGCTTGAATCCGCTCTGCAATTATTGGTTTGCCATCATGACTCTTTCCGATTGAATTATATGATCCAAACGGAGAAGTTATATTATAACGAGAAACATCTCGATCAGAAGTTTGAATTGAAATTCTTTGATTTATCATGCTATTCGGTGCAAGATCAGAACAATCATATAGCGAAAATTGGAGAAAAGTTAAAATCGAGCTTTAATATTGAAAACGATATTCTGCTTAAAGCGTGTATATTCGATCTGGGGGATCAGGGTAAAAGGTTTTTGATGGCGGCACATCATTTGGCTGTAGACGGGATATCTTGGCGTATTATTTTTGAAGATATGAACCGATTATATAATCAGATG
The DNA here is from genome assembly GCF_030127205.1 of Metabacillus hrfriensis. Classification (NCBI taxonomy): domain Bacteria; kingdom Bacillati; phylum Bacillota; class Bacilli; order Caryophanales; family Bacillaceae; genus Metabacillus; species Metabacillus hrfriensis. Next base: position 2,992,883 of record NZ_CP126116.1, on the reverse strand, counting down.
GAGAATAAGGAGATTGCTTTATTGCCGCCAAAAGACAATTCGGTGCAAGATTGGGGCGTTGAATTGGAAAAGTTAAGCAAAAAAATCCCAGACAAGGAAAAACAATATTGGAATCATGTTTATCAATCTCGGGAGGAAACATTTTCAGATTTTGACTTAGGACCTGATCGCATGGAGGATTGCGAGACATTTGATCAAAAATTATCAGAAGAAGAAACGGCACAACTTTTTCAAAAAGCAAATGAAGCCTATCGAACAAAAGCTGACGAATTGATGATTATAGCACTGTCAATGGTGTTGTCTGACTATATCAAAAAGAATGAAGTAATCATTGAAGTTGAAGGGCACGGGCGTGAAGACTTATCTGAGGAAATAGATGTATCAAGAACTGTTGGATGGTTTACGAGCTTATATCCGATTCTGCTGAAGGTAGAAAATACAGATATATCACAGCAGATCAAGCAATTAAAGGATCAATTGCGCAGTATTCCCAGAAAAGGTTTGAGTCATGGAGTTTTGAAATACATTTCGGATGAATTGAGGTTTGACAATCAAAAATACGTCCGATTTAACTATCTGGGTGATTTTAATGCGTCATTTTCAAATGGAATATTTGAATTTGCTGAGGAATACTCTGGCCGAGATACCTGTCATTCAAATGCAATGGATTGTTTGGTGGATATCGTTGCATACACAGTGGATAAAAAGTTAAATTTATCAGTCACGTATAGCCGTAACAAATTTAAATGTGAAACCATATCGGAGTTTGTTAGAGATTATACGATTCAATTAAGAGATTTGATTCAACATTGTTGCCAAAGGAATCATTCTGAATTTACTCCATCTGATTTCGAAACTGCAAACCTCTCAAGTGAAGAGCTGGAAAATATATTTAACCTATGAGGCAGGGGAGGAAAGATTCAGTCATGATTAGAATAAAAATCGTTTTGATTGCCCTTGTAGTCTTATTGCAATTGCAGATGACTGCTGGAATACAGATAGGAAATGCAGAGAATGATAGAGTATCTGCCGGTTTATCCGATGACTATGGAAAAAAGCTGGACTCATTCATTAAAAAGCAAATGAAGGAAGGCAAAATTCCAGGTATGTCAGTGGTAGTAGTCAAAGGGGACCAAGCTGTTTATAAAAAAGGTTTTGGGTATTCCGACATAAAAACAAAACAACCAGCAACGGATCAAACTTTATTTGAAATTGGCTCGAATAGTAAGTCATTTACAGCTCTAGCAATCTATACGCTTGCCGAAAAAAACTTAATAGATTTGAAAGAACCAGTCAAAAAGTATTTGCCCTGGTTTCAAATGAAATATGTGGGTGAGTATAAAGGTCAGCAACTCAATAAGAATGTTGATATAACACTTGAACAGCTCTTATATCATACGAGTGGAATTCCGTTTCAAACGATAGGAGACATCCCAGTCGCAAATGACGATGATGCGCTGGAAAACACCGTTAGAAAGCTGATAAATAAAAAATTGGAGACTTACCCAGGTGAGCAATTTACTTACGCAAGCATCAACTATGACATTCTAGGTTTAGTTATACAAACAGTAACGAATCAATCATTTGAGAAATACATTGAAAATAACATATTAGTCCCATTTGAAATGGATAATACTTATTTGTTCAGAGAAAAGGCTGCCAAATATGAAATGTCTAAGGGTTACAAAATCAATTTTTTAAGGCCTAAAGAGTTCAATGCACCTATTTATCGCGGGAACACCCCTGCAGGTTATTTTATTTCAAATGCAGATGATATGGAAAAGTGGCTTCGTATGCAGTTTGGGATGTATAAGTTAAGTGATGGCCAGCAAAAAGCGATTCAAAAGACGCATATACCTAACCGCTCGGTTCCACCTTCTGCGGATGGCTCTTCCTATGCGGGAGGTTGGGAAGTATACCAAAACGGTTCCGGCGAGATCTCCCATGCTGGAAGCAATCCTAATTTTTCGTCTTTTATTGTATTTCGTCCTCAGGAAAAGATAGGTGTTGCAGTCATGGCCAACATGAACTCCTCTTATACTCAAAACATTGGCCAAGGAATCATCGATATTCTCTCAGAGAAGGAATTAGTAAATAATACAAAAGATATGTATAAGAGCATTGATGCTTTTTCTTTTACCTTACTTTTGTTTATGATTCCTTTTTCGTGCCTTACCCTATATTTTATTTTTCAAATAATCATTCAGGTGTATCAGAAAAAGAGGAATCTGGAAGAAAATAGAGTTAAACGCATTGGAGTTCCATTTATTATGGTTGTGTTTTCTTTGTTTACCGGGTATTCCCTTTTTAAAGTTCCATCTGTATTTTTTACAGGGCTTACTTGGGATTTTGTAAACGTATGGGCACCTGACAGCATGAGTTTGGCGGCTTGGGCTACTCTAATTGGAATTGTATTGTTTTCTATTTACTTGTCGCTTATAACCATCTTTCCTTTATATAAAAATAAGAATTTATTCCCGCTCTTTGTGTTGAGCGTAACTAGTGGTTTTGGAAATGCGATGATCATATTTATCATCAATGAAGCTTTAAATAGCAGCAACGATTCAAACAATAGTCTGTTTTTATATTTTGTGCTTGGAATCATCATTTATGTACTTGCACAAAAGCTGGTTCGAACTCAGTTAATCACTCTTACAAATAATCTGATTTATGAACAAAGGCTTATTCTATTAGACAAAATCTTAAATAACCCATATGAGAAAATCGAACGGATGGAATCCGAAAAAATTCAGACCATATTAAATAATGACACAGAAGCTATCAGTAACCATGCTCCTGCAATTATCACTGGTCTGACCGATTCAATTACACTCTTGTGTTGTTTGGTTTATCTGGGTGTAATTAATGTGTTCGGACTTCTTATTTCAATTGGGGTCATTCTTGTTGCAGCAGGCATGTACTATGTAGCCGGAAGATCAGCCAATAATCTTTGGGAACAAACACGGAATATTCAAAACACCTTTTTTAGATATATCAACGACCTCATTGGCGGTTATAAAGAGTTGAGTATCGGAAAGGCAAAACGAGAAGAGTTTAGAGAGGACATGAAAGAAAGCTGTGGTGAGTATAAGGATAAACGGATTAAGGGCGGCCTTAAATTTGCCAATGTCTTTATTATTGGTGAATTGCTGTTTGTTATGGTGATCGGGGCCGTTACATTCCTTTTTCCCATTCTGTTTAAAGAGGTGCAGAGCGAGTTCTTAAGGAGTTATGTTTTTGTTTTTCTTTATATGACAGGGCCAATTCATAGCATACTTAATGCTATTCCAAACGCTATTCAGATGAAAATCAGCTGGAAGAGGATAAAAGCTTTTTCTGAGAGTCTAAATGCGGATGAAGCTGATAAAAAAGAAACAATCAGTATATTGAAAACTCCTTTAAGACTGAAACTGGAGTTCGAAAATTTAGAATATCAATACGATAGTGATCATGAAGAATCTTTCCAGGTAGGTCCAATTGACCTCCAATTAAAATCAGGTGAGATTGTTTTCATAACAGGCGGGAATGGAAGCGGCAAATCAACTCTTGCAAAACTGATTACAGGTCTGTATACCAACAAGAGCGGAGACATATTCGTCAACAATCAAAAAATAAGCCAAAAAGAGTTAAAGGAACTATATTCAGCGATATTTAGTGATTACTATTTGTTTACAAAAGTCTATGGAATTGATTGCAGCTCGAAACAAGAAGAAATAAAAAAGTATTTAAAAATACTGCGTATCGATGAAAAAATACAAATTCAAAATGGGGAATTTAGTACAACAAAACTTTCTACGGGTCAGCGGAAAAGGTTAGCATTGTTAATCTCTTATTTGGAAGACAAACCTATTTATCTATTTGATGAATGGGCAGCTGATCAGGATCCCGAATTTAGATATTTTTTCTATATGGAGCTATTGCCTGATTTAAAGGCCCAAGGAAAATGTGTCATTGCTATTACTCATGACGACAGGTACTTCCATCTTGCAGATAAGGTAATCAAGATGGAAAGCGGAAAGGTTGTGGATGAAGTGCAACATGATCATCTAAAGGAGGAGCTTACTGATGGCAAAATTGGATAAACAAAATGTGGAAGACATTCTTAGCCTGACACCAATACAGGAGGGGATTTTGTTCCATTATTTAAAAGATCCGCATAGTGATGTGTACTTCGAACAGATATGCCTAGAGGTTTCAGGAGATATAAACGAGTCATTCTTTATGAGAGCATGGGAGTCTGTTATCCAAACCAATGAGCAGCTGCGTACATTGTTTCGGTGGGAAAAATTAAAAGCTCCTGTCCAGATCGTATTGAAAGAGCATAAGCCCTATATAGAAATAATCGATCTACAGCATAAAGATGAAACAGAAAAAAGTGCCCTTCTTGAGGAAATAATAATCAAGGATCGAGAAAAAAAAATCGATCTTCGAGATGTACCGTTCAGGATCACCTTGTGCAAATTAGCGGAAGAAAAATATGAAATGGTTATCAGTAATCATCACATTTTATATGATGGCTGGAGTAATGGGATCATTTTGAAAGAGTTTTTAAAAGCTTACCAATGCTTGAGTCATTCAGTAAAATACAATCTTCCTATCAAGAAGAAATATAAGGATTTTATTAAATATATCCAAAATCAGGATAAAGAACAGCAAAAAAAATTCTGGCAAGGTTATTTAAAGGGGTTTGACCCACAGCCAAGGCTGGAGTCGAAAAAGAGAAAATCGATTCGAAACGATCGTCATTATCGAATTCGATTCTCTAAAAATGAACTGCTCGGATTCACAACAAAAAATGAAGTTACTCTAGCCTCACTTATCTATAGCTTGTGGGGGATAGTACTTCAAAAGAACACTAATAGTAATGATATTGTTTTTGGCTCAACTGTTTCCGGCAGAGCAGGAGTCTTTAATGGAATTGAAGAAATGGTTGGATTATTTATCAATACAATTCCATTAAGAATAAGAAGATCTCCAGGGGAAACATCTATAGAACTTATCAAAGCGGTAAACAGCGCATTACAGAACTGGGAATTGTATGGAACTACTTCTTTACCGGATATTAAAAGACATGGCGAGTTGGATGAGAAAACGGATCTCTTTGACACCATTGTCGTTTTTGAAAACTATCCTCTAGATCAATCCGTTTTAAACAAAAAAAGTGATATTGCTTTCAACTCCTACTCCGCAACTGAAATGACGAATTATGGTTTATCTATCAGCATAAGTGTGTTCAAAGATGTTGAAGTATGTTTCAGCTACAATGAACAATTATATGACTCATCTACAATTAAGCGGTTGGCTCAACACTTTACTTTAATCACAGATGACGTAATAAAAAACCCTGATAAAGAGATAGAACAAATCGAAATTATACCTGCCGAAGAGAAAAAGCAAATCCTCTCGGATTTCAATAATACCCGGACAACATATTCAAATGAGTACACGATTAGCCAATTATTTGAACATCAAGTGATGAAAACACAGGATAATATTGCAGTGATATATAAAGAGAGCGCTGTTACTTATAAAGAGTTGGATGAGATGTCCAGCAGCCTTGCAAATGTGCTCCTTAGGAAAGGAGTACAAAAAGGTGAAATTGTTGGCATAATGACAGAACCGTCCATTGAAATGATTGTGGGAATCATTGCTGTTTTAAAAGCGGGAGCCGCATATTTACCTGTTGATCCGGAATATCCTGAACCGCGGAAAAGATTTATGGTACAGGATAGTGGAACCAGGTTCATACTGACTGAGGAAAATTTAATGAACAAAAACAACTGCCTGATCGGGGAATTTCATAAAGATTGTATTCTTTTGTTGGATGATACCAGTCTGTTTTCAGGTGAGACGATTAGTCCAAGATTGGATCCCAGTCCTGCTGACTTATTTGCCGTTTTTTACACTTCAGGTACATCAGGAAAACCTAAAGGTGTAATGATAGAGAATCAAAGTGTGGTTAATCTTATTCAGTGGTTTGGAAATACTTTTAATATGACGGAAAATAGGAAGCTATTACAATTAACAAATTATGTATTTGATCCGAGCATTGAAGATTTTTTTGGGACACTTCTTTACGGAGCGACATTACATATAGCCGAAAGGAATTTGATATTAAACAGTGAGAGCTTCTGCGATTATGTTGACCAGCATCAAATTGATATTATTAATTTTATCCCAACTGTTTTAAAAGAATTATTATGTACTAATCGAAAGTTGAAGAGTTTACGCACAGTCATCTCCGGTGGTGAAAGACTGGAAGAATCATTGAAAGATGAACTGATTTATAGAGGTTATGAACTGTATAACAATTATGGACCGGCAGAGACAACAGTCGATGCCTTAAGTATAAAGTGTTCTGAAGAAAATGTATCATTAGGAAAGCCAATTTCAAATGTGAGATGCTACATCTTGGATAAAGACCAAAACCTTAGCCCAATTGGTATTCCTGGCGAGCTGTATATCGCGGGAGCCGGAGTGGCCAGAGGATATTTGAATATGCCCGAGTCTACAAATGACAAATTCATGAATGATCCTTTTATACCCAATGAGCGGATGTATAAAACAGGTGACTTAGGGAGATGGAATCGAAATGGAGAAATTGAGTTTCTCGGGAGATCGGATCACCAGATCAAAATCAGAGGATACCGAATTGAAGTTGCAGAAATTCATAATCTGCTATTAAAACATAATCACATTCAAGATGCGGCAGTAATTGATTGGGAAAATGATAAAGGCAAAAAAGTGCTTTGTGCATATATCGTATCAGATGCCCAGATCAATTCGAAAAGTCTTAGAGATTACTTATCTGAAGAATTGCCAGATTATATGGTTCCCTCCTATTACATCCAACTAGAGAAACTGCCTTTAACATCGATAGGCAAGCTTGATCGAAAGAAGTTGCCGCCACCGAAAATCCAAACAAACAAAAAGTATGTAGCTCCTGCTAATAAAATTGAGGAAGATCTGCTGGATGTTTGGTCTTCTGTATTGGGCATTGAACAGGAAGCAATCAGTATAGAAGATAACTTTTTCGAGCTCGGCGGAGATTCTATTCTAAGTATCCAAATAGTAGGCAAGGCGCTGCAAAAGGATATAGAGATTACTGTAAGTCAGATGTTTCAGCATCAGACCATTGCGGAGCTCGCTGCATGTGTTGTGGACGGCAAAGAGAGTAAGCGTGAAGAAGGGACTAAAACGCCAGAGACAGGAGAAGTGCTCCTTACACCGATTCAAAAGTGGTTCTTTGAACAAGACTTGGGAAACTATCATCAGTGGAACCAATCAATCCTGCTGGAAACACAGCCCGGTATAAACTCTGCACTGTTAAGTCAAAGTTTTCACATCCTGACAAGCTATCACGATAGCTTCAGACTTCGGTATTACCAAAGAAACGGTGAGTGGGTTCAAGTATATTCAGAAGCTAATGAGCATGTATTATTTGAAGAATATACTTCTGACCGGCAAGATGATCAAATGCAAGAGATCTTCTCAAAACTGCAGTATGGGTTGAATATCACGAATGGACCGTTAATCCGAGCAGCATATTTTGACTTTGGAAATCAGGAAAAAGGAAGGTTGTTTGTAACAGCACATCATCTTGTAGTAGATGGATATTCATGGCGGGTCATGATGGATGATCTACAATCTATTTATGAACAGCTTGAAAATAGCGAAACTGTCCAACTCCCATTGAAAAGCCTTTCATTTAAAAAGTGGTCAGAGTATCTTTACGAGTATGCAGATTCGGATCAGCTAAAAAGTGAACTCGTCTATTGGCAGATGAATACGCCACCTGCCTCCAAACCTATTCCTGTTGATATAAAAGGTGGGTTAAATACGGAAGAGTCGGCTCGTACATTCTCTCTTATGTTAACAAAGGATGAGACAGATTTTTTATTGCGTGATATGCACCATTCTTTTAAGACAAGAATCGATGACAGTCTACTTTCAGCACTTTCTAGTTCATTGGCAAAATGGAACGGGACAACCCTAGTCGATCTAGAAGGACATGGAAGACACCCATTATTAAAAGAGCATGATATTTCTCGGACCGTAGGTTGGTTTACCTGCGTATATCCGATGATCTTAGGAGATATTGAACCAGAGATACATGTGGAAGATGTATTGAAAAAAGTGAAAGAACGGTATCGCGGTATACCCAAAGGTGGAATTGGGTATGAGATTTTATACTACTTGGCAGAAGAGAGTATACGTGAACAATTTGAATCTAAGCCAAGGGCACAAATAAGCTTTAACTACTTAGGTCAGTTTGAACAAGTACTTGAGAAAAATCAGTTATTTAAGATCTCTGAAGTGAATACGGGACCTGGTCGCGACTTGAGCGGAATAAGGAGCCATTTACTTGAAATCGATTGTATGATTGTTGATAAAAAGTTATATATTGAATGGAAGTATAGTTCTAATAAACATTTGCCTGAAACAATTGAGCAATTAGCAAACGACTTTGTTCATTATCTGAAACATTTGATCCAGTATTTTCAGACGAATGATAGTATATATTTTACTCCATCTGATTTCCCGCTTGCTTCTATCGATCAAAAGAATCTTGATGAATGGGGAAAGAAATATAAAACCGTAGAAGATATTTATACACTTTCACCTGTACAACAAAGCATGGTTTTCCATCATATCTACTCACCTGATTCATCAGTAACGGTGGAGCAAACCGTCTTCTCGATAGAATCAAACTTAGATATCGAGGTATTCGAAAGAGTATGGCAAACGATCCTGGATCGTCATGAAAGCTTGAGGGCTTCATACCACTGGGAGGAGGGACTGAAAGATCCCGTTCAGATTGTTCATAAAAAGATAAAAGTTCCTTTTCAAGTCTTGGATTGGACGAATCTTTCGGAAATTGAGGGACTTCAGAAATTAGAACGATTGATAAAGGATGATCGTAAGAGGGGATTTGATCTTACTAAACCGCCGCTAATGAGAATTTTGGTAGTTAAAAGGGGCGATTCTGTCTACGATGTGATATGGACACATCATCATCTTCAGCTGGATGGTTGGTGTAATAGTATACTCCTTAAGGAGATCGGAGAGTTTTATAAAGCCTATTGTGCTGGTGAAAAAATTGAAATGGGAAATGCACTTCCATTTAAGGATTATATCAAATGGTTACGCAGACAGGATGGGAAGAAAGCGGAACAATATTGGAGAAAGGCGTTAAAAGGATTCAAAACGCCTATACGATTTGATAACATTTTCCCTGTAAAAGCAGATTCAGATGAGTTATCCGCTTTTGGAGATGTTGTATATGAAGTGACACAAGAGAAAAAGCAGCTGATCCAGAATTTTGCCAGGAAGCACAGGATCACACTAAACACCTTGGTTCAGGGAGCATGGGCTATTCTTTTAAATCGCTACTCTGAAGAAAAAGATATTACTTTTGGTGTTACCTCATCTGGTCGCCCAGCTGATTTGAAAAATTCGGATGCTATGATCGGATGCTTTATGAATACTCTCCCTTTCAGAGTAAATGTAAACTCGAACATCGATTTGATACCATGGCTTAAGGATTTGCAATTGAAACAAGCTGAAATGCGTCAATTTGAGTATACTTCTTTAGCTGATATACGAAGTTGGAGTGAAGTACCAAGGAATTCTGGCTTATATGATCTGTATGAAAGTATTGTAATAGTTGAAAACTATCCTTTTGACGCTGCTCTAAAAGATGGAATTGGTTCTCTTCACGTAAAATCAATACGTGTAGAGGAACAATTGGATTACCCTTTGGTTGTCTATTGTAACTTACAACCAGAACTTCATTTTAAGCTCCTGTTTGATTGTCACTTTTTAGATGAAACGGAAGCAAATCAGATACTTGCACATTTAATTAATATCCTATGGGATATGATCGTAAGTGAAAATAGACAGCTAGGTGAAATTTCGATGTTATCGGAAAAAGAGCTTAAACTTTTAATTGACAGTCATCCTGCATCGATGGAGTATCCTAAAGACAAGTGTTTTCAAGATTTATTTACAGCTCAAGTGAAATCACGGTTAAACCAAACTGCAATTATACAGAATGATGAAAGTTTATCTTACAAAGAGTTGGATATACTCTCAAACAAATTAGCTCATAGACTCATAAAGCTAGGGGTTGGGCCCGAGGTGCCTGTTGGGCTGTACGTCGAACGTTCAATCAAAATGGTTGTAGGGATTCTGGGTATTCTAAAAGCTGGAGGAGCTTTCCTGCCCATTGACGCTGATTATCCTGGCGATAGGGTAAATATGATGTTGAATGATGCGCAAGTACCTGTGCTGCTTACTCAAACCAATCTGAAACCAAAGATACGAAGCTATGAAGATCACACTATTTGCCTTGATGCGGAATGGGATTCATTGCTTAAAGAGTCTGAAGGACAGCCAAAATCTCGGATTGAACCTAATAATTTGGCATATATCATCTACACTTCAGGTTCATCTGGCAGACCAAAAGGTGTAATGATGCCCCATGAAGCGGTTGTTAGCCACTCCATCGATCTTGTTAAACGCTATGAGCTTACACCAGAGGATCGGGTTCTTCAGTTTTCTTCAATAAGTTTTGATATTTCGCTAGAACAGATTTTTACGACTCTTGCTGCGGGAAGTTCTCTTGTTCTGCGTGATAAGAATATATGGACTCCTCACGAGTTTTCTCGAAAGTGTGTGGAACTCGGACTTTCGGTTGTGAATCTTCCTACATCTTATTGGGGGGAAGTTATCCAAGAATGGCATATAAGTCCTGAAATGATTCCAGATAGTAAGCTTAGACTTGTTATAGTCGGCGGAGAACAAATGTCAGCAGAAAAAGTGGGAATATGGGAAAGCTTATCTTTAGACCACGTAATTCTATTAAATGCTTATGGACCTGCTGAAACAGCAATGACCAGCACTTTGTACAGAGTATCTGGTAATGGAACTAAGAGTGCTAATTTAAGGTATATTCCGGTTGGAAGGCCACTTGCAAACAGACGTGTTTATATACTTGATGAAAGCATGCAGCCGCTGCCCATTGGTGTGAAAGGAGAAATATTTATTGGAGGTCTGCCCTTGGCCAGAGGTTATCTGAAAAATCCTGAGATGACAAAGGACAAGTTTATTCAAGATCCTTATTATCAAGATTACGGAAACAGGCTTTATAGGACCGGAGATCTGGGCAGAATTCTTCGTGATGGCAACATAGAAGTGTTAGGACGAAAGGACGACCAAACAAAAATTAGAGGTCATCGAATGGACATTGGTGAAATTGAAGTTGTTTTGAACCAATGCGATAACATAAAAGATTCTGTAGTTGTAGTGAAGAATGATGAGAAGAATGAGAAGTACCTTGTTGCATTCTACGTCCCAGCCGCACATATGACAAATGATTTATCAAGTATTAGGAAGTTTTTACGAAATAATATCCCAGAATATATGATCCCTTCCTTTTTCATACAGCTGGAAAAACTTCCAATGAGTCCAAATGGGAAAATTGATAGAAAGTCGCTTGCTCATACGAAAATAAAAGTGGATATAGGTGGTGGATATGAAAGACCATACAATGAAATACAACGAGAACTCGTACGTATATGGGAAAAAATACTGGGAACTGATGGTGTGGGAATCAATCATCATTTCTTTGAAATTGGAGGTCAATCATTAAAAGCGATTACGCTTGTTTCGGAAATTCACAGGGTATTTGAAGTAGAGATTCCACTTGGGAAAGTGTTTGAGTCTCCTACCATCAAAGAGTTGGCTTTACTTATAGAAGAAATGATGGGGAAGAAAGAAACATATCAATCTATTTCCCCAGTAGCGCAGCAGGAATTTTATAAGGCTTCCGCTGCACAGAAGAGAATGTATATCGTCAGCCGCTTGAGCGGTGCTAGTACCAACTATAATATTTCTGGAGCTGTATTTCTTGATGGCAAAGTAAATGTGTTACAGCTGGAAAGGGCATTTCAAGCTTTAATCCTTCGGCATGAAAGTTTACGAACATCATTTGCACAGACAAATGGGCACATCATTCAAAAGGTCCATGAAAACTTGGAGTGGAACATGGAACATCTGTATGCGAATGAATACAATCTGGACAGTGTTGTCGAAAGTTTTATTCAACCATTTGATTTAGAACGGGGTCCCTTGTTCAGAGCGGCAATTGTAGAAATGTCACCTTCAAAATTCTTACTTGTTTATGATATGCATCATATAATATCCGACGGTTTATCGATTGGAATTTTAATCAGAGAGTTTGTAAGTCTATATCAAGGAAATACCTTGCCGAATGTAAGAATCCAATATAAAGATTTTTCAGGCTGGCAGAATCATGCGGTAGAATCTGGTTTATTAAAATCTCAGGAGGAATACTGGCTTAAAACATTTTCACAGGAAATACCCCTTTTAAATCTGCCAACAGATTATCGCAGATCGGATGAACCGCTGTTTGAAGGAGATGGAGTGAAATTTAATTTAGAGGATAGTTTAACTTCGAAATTAAACCAAATCTCAATCGAAAAAGGGGTTACTCTGTACTCGCTATTACTCTCTGCATTCAATGTTTTGCTGTCTAAATATAGCGGACAGGAAGATATTGTAGTAGGAACTCCAGTAGCCGGAAGACTGCATTCTGAACTTGAAAATATGGTGGGTATGTTTGTAAATACACTTGCTCTTAGAAATTATCCTGATCCCGAAATGACGCTTGAAAACTTTGTGAAAGAAGTAGCCAATCAAACAGTTCAGGCTCTTGAACATCAAGAATACTCATTTGAGATGCTAGTTGATAAGTTACAATTAAGAAAGAATTTAAACCGTCATCCCTTGTTTGATGTTATGTTTGCCTTTGAAAACGTTGATGGGGCAATGGCCCAAATTGATGATTTTGAGATCATACCATATGAATATACCAATCGAACAACTAAATTTGACTTGGAGCTAAAAGTAACAGAACAGAAAGGCAAACTTCACTTTGTTTTTGAATACAGTACTGGTTTGTTTCGCAGAGATACAATTGAACGAATGGCTGAACACTTTGTTAAGATTATCGAGGTTATAGCAGATGACATCACAATTTCTATCGGGGAGATTGACCTAGTAACAACAGAAGAAAAAAATATAATAATGGATTTTAATGAAACTGGTACCCTTTTCCCAATAGAAAAAACCATCAAAAGTATATTTGAAGAACAGGTGGTAAAACACCCTTATCGTACTGCAGTAGTGTTTGGTCACAAGAAGCTAACTTATAAGGAGTTAAACGAGAAGGCCAATCAACTGGCTAATTACTTGATCAAGAAAGGTGCAAGGCAAAATACTGTGATTGGTCTTTTGGCGGAGCCTTCTATTGAAATGGTTGTTGGACTATGGGGGATTATTAAAAGTGGAGCAACTTATCTGCCCATTGATCCCGAGTTTCCAGATGAACGTATAAATTTTATGATTGAATCTAGTGGTTCCACTGCTATTTTGATTCAGTCTCATTTGTTAACCTCCATTGATTATGCTTGTGAGGAGGTTATCGAATTGGATAATAAAGAATTACTTTCTGAAGATACTTCAAACCCAGTAGAAACTACTGCATTTGATGACCCGATATACATTATTTATACTTCTGGCACAACTGGCACACCGAAAGGAGTACCAATCAAAAATCAAAGCTTGGTCAATTACATTTCATGGTTTACACGAGAAGCGAATATAACTTATAGCGATAAAACAATGCTGTTATCTTCCTTTGCATTTGATTTAGGATACACAAGTTTGTATACCGCATTATTGAATGGGTGTGAACTGCACTTAGCTCCAAAGAAAAGTTTTACAGTTCCAGAATCACTACTAACGTATTTAAAAGATCAGAAGATAAGTTTTATAAAACTGACTCCTTCACTATTCACCCACCTAGTAAACAACAGTTTGATTGAGAAAGAACAAAACCGTCTGTTGTTGAGGCTGGTGGTCTTGGGCGGAGAAGAAATAAAAGCAATTGATATCGAGAAATTTAACAGTTTGTACCCTAAGACTGAAGTAATGAATCATTATGGGCCCACGGAAACTACTATCGGCTCTATAGCCCATAAGGTCGATTTTGCCAAACTTAATCCTTTATTCCAGGGAACGGTCATTGGAAAACCGATCGATAACGTGAAAATATTCATCCTTGATAAGCATCAGAAACCTGTGCCAATAGGAGTAACCGGGGAAATCTGTATTGCCGGAGCAGGATTGACAACAGGGTATCTGAATCAAACTGAACTGAATACTGACAAGTTTATTAAAGGTTCATTTCTTGACTATGAAAAAATCAAACTGTATAAAACTGGGGACTTAGGCAAATTCACATGTGATGGAGAAGTTATATTCCTCGGAAGAATGGATAATCAGCTGAAAATTCGAGGATATCGAGTGGAGCTTGAGGAAGTGACTTCTGTACTCCTGCAGCATGATTCGGTAGTGGATGCAATTGTAGCTGCCAAAGAAGATAAAGAGGGCAACAATGATCTTTGTGCCTATATTGTGTTAAAAGAGGGTAAGAACGGATCGGGAATAAGAGAGTATCTTTCTAGTAAAATCCCTTACTACATGATGCCGTCTAGTTTTATCAAATTGGATAAAATTCCATTGGCCCCGAATGGGAAATTAAATGTTAAAGCCCTTTCGGAAATTGCCGATGAGTCATTAATTAGAGTTGAATACGAAACTCCTGGAGATTCAGTTGAACAAAAGATTGCAGAAATATGGGAACAAGTCCTTGATGTTGAAAAAGTTGGTATGAATGACTCGTTTTTTGAAATGGGCGGAAACTCATTGAAAGTAATGCTATTAACGGCGGAGATTCATAAGCAATTTAATGTAAATATCCCGTTGCGAGTATCATTCAAAGCACCAACAGTTAGAGAGATGAGTAAGTATGTAAAGAATTCTTCAGAAAATATATATTCATCGCTTCAACCGTTAGAAAACAATGAATACTATGAACTTTCATCTGCGCAGAAAAGGTTGTATACACTTCATCAGATGGAGGGGGTTGGCACAAGTTACAATATGCCGAGAGCAACATTATTAGAGGGCGAGATCGATCTGGATAAACTAGAAAATGCTTTTTGTGAAATTGTCAAGATGCATGAGGCATTGCGTACTTCTTTTGAAGTAGTAGAAGGTGAACCCAAACAACGAATTCAAGAGAATGCGGAAGTTGAAATCAAATATTCTGTTCTAGACGGAGACTTATTTCCTAATTCAACGGGAGAACCTGCTGCTGAATTTATTCATTTGATTGATGAATTTATAACACCTTTTGACTTAAGCAAAGCACCTTTGGTCAGAATTATGGTCATTCGTTTACGCAGTGATAAACATGTGATGCTGACGGATATGCATCATTTGATTTCAGATGGATATTCAGTCAGTATTATGTTAAACGAGTTATCAAAGCTGTATCAAGGACAGCAGATACAAAAGAATCGTATCCAATATAAAGATTTTGCCGGGTGGCAGAACGAGTTTTTGAAAACCAGTGCTGCAAGTAAGCAGGAAGAGTATTGGTTAGATATACTCTCAGGAGACCTCCCAGTATTGAATATGCCTACGAATTTCCCTAGACCGCTTATGCAAAGCTTTGAAGGAGATTGTTTTATTTTTGAAGGAGGAAAGGAATTAAAGCAACGCTTAGATAAGCTGTGTTTGGAAACGGATACGACCCTTTTTATGGTTTTGTCGGCAGCTTTTAGTATTCTTTTATCCAAATATTCCTCACAGCAAGATATTATTGTAGGTTTGCCTATTTTAGGACGAACGCATTCTGATTTAAAAAATACCATCGGCATGTTTGCCAATACTATTGCAATAAGAAGTTTCCCTAATGAGAATAAATCTTTCGTGACGTTCTTAACGGAGGTTAAGGAGCATTTGCTTAAAGCGTATGATAATCAGGATTATCAGTTTGATATGCTCTTAGATAAACTAAAAATAAAGAGAGAGCCAGGAAGAAACCCTATATTTTCTGCAATGCTTGCTCTTCAAGATGTTCAAATCAACAAGAATACCATTGGAAACATAAAATTGACTCCTATCAAATATAGAAATAAAATTTCTAAATTTGATCTATCGCTATTTGTGGAAAACGGGAATGAAGACATTTCTTTCGAACTCGAATTTGCAAGTAATTTGTTTAATATTGAAACTATTAAAAAATTCGCGAATGATTTTCTATTTATTCTGGACAAGGTTAGTTTCAATAGGGAAATAAAATTAGAAGGATTAAAGATTGAAGGATTAGTAGTTGAAAACACTGAAATTGAAAATGTTACTTTTCATTTCTAAGACAAATAGCTAAGCAGTTATCATTTGATCCCGTCCTAAGTTGGCGGGGTTTTTTATATCACTCTATGAAACAAAACAGCCTTTAGATACGTATATAAAGTAATAGACTGCAGCTCTTAAAAAAGGAGAAGGTTATGCATAATAAGGAACTTTTATATAAAGCAAGGCAGATTTGTGTGATTCCAAGTGAATATCAGCTTGAAATTGAAGATTATTCTGAGGATGGAAGCCGGGCGATTTTCGCATGGAAGCATCCAGATGAGGAAGAAATGGGGATTTGGATTGAGCTGGATGGAAACGGTCATCTGCTTGATTTAACAAAAGACAAATCAACTGCAGAGGTTCAACACAATCTCTTTAATCAAGAGGATTTAAAAAATAAAGCATTGCAATTTGTCGAGATTCATTATCCTGGTGCAGTTAATATGTTTATGGAAGAGCATGTACACAAAATAGATGAGAATCTCCGCGTATCTTATATCCAGATGGAATTGGATTTACCTTTGCCATTTACCGGTTTTTACATAGATATTAATGAACACGGGGAAATTATGCAGTTTCATTTTAATGGTTCAGCTGAACACATTGTTTTTCCCGAGTTGCTGCTGCCTGAAGAAAAAGTAAGATGTGAATTTCTGAAAGACATAATCATGAATCTGATGATAGTCTGCCTTAATGAAAAACTCTATGAAAAAGGGGACAATCTTCCTCACTTAGTGTATGAACCAGAATTGCTTTTTTATAAGATGCCGGCAGACGGGAAACAAAAAGTATTTATAGAAAATGAAGAAGAAGATAAAGGACAAATTTACAAACGATTGCCAAAGTTAGAATCTGGATTCTCCCCAGAAGCGTTAACAGAACTGGATGCAGGCTTTGCCAAAATTCGAGAGCAGGATTTCGGGGATGCGATTGGACAGGTATATAGAAAATATGGGGACGAGCCAGCTGCACCAGATCATAGCATCATGACTTTTTTCAACAAAAGAAATGAAAATACAATAAAAGTAAAGCGTGATAAAGAAACCGGCAAATTAATAGGATTCATTTCTTTTATTGAAACGGCGGGGAATCAATTGCTGAGCATAAAAGAATGTGAAATAGCAGCCATTCAATTTTTAAACGCCATTTATCCTGATGCTCATCTTTATTTCCGGATGAATGAAGAAATAGAAAGTGATGAAGCAAGAGCCCTTTTTCAATTTGATCTTATCCATCATGGAATATCTGTGAGATATGGAACGGCAAGAATTAGTGTGAGCCGAACAGCTGGGAAAATCACACACTATCTTGGACCAGAAGTAGAGCCGAAGCTGCTGTTGTCAATTGATCCTGATCCCGGAATTTCTAAAGAGAATGCTATAGAAATATTTCGTTCAGTCTTCCAAATTGAAAAGCAATGGTCTAAAGAGTATAAAGACAATTCAGAAAGCTATTATCAGCTCGTTTATAAACCTATCTATCCGGATTTTAAAGGGACTGTTGCTTTTATTCATGCGAAAAATGGAAAACTTATAGTGGAAAAAGGATTTTAAATCCATTAAAAAGAGGCATCAGTTTTTAAGTAATACCTCAAAAAAATCGCTATATAGAATTTTTGCAGGCAGGAGTTAGCGGCAGGCAGCAATAGAATGAAGGGGCATGGGTTTTAAGATAACTTTAATAGATTTCGGCATTTTAAATTCATCCTGTGCTTTTTTAAAATACTTGTACATAGCTTTGCTTCCGACAGCATTGGCGGAATGAATCGTGATGCGTTTGGCATAAAGGTGATTATTAACCATGTACTCAACAAGCATTAGCCCGTTTCTTGTTTTGTTTACAAGATCATGATCAAGTGAAAGATGGTCGACACAGTTATTCCGCAAAAGACTGATGCACTGATCTATATTTTCTGCCAAAACATATCCGCTTGGGCACGTTCGGTAATCATCTAAGAAGACACTGATTTGCATGATGATTTCCTCCGATCAATTTTTGACCTGTCTTAAGTGTAACATATTTTCAGCATAAACAAAGGGGAAACCGCTTTGCCGAAGAGGAGATTACGTATATAAAAGCTCTCAGAACAGACACTTAGATGCCAATTGTTATAATAAAAAAATTTTTATGAAGTATTCAGGAGCAGGAAATGGTGTAACTTCGCCATAAATGAATAGACTGCAGGAAATCATCATGAGATTACCGTCTTAATTTTTTTAGGCACAATGGATCTTTAAGTAACTCAAATAGAATAAATAGGAATTTATAGTTTTATCAATTACTGATTTTTAAAGAGGGTGGAGAAATGAATAATGCTTGGAATAAAGCGATATATAAGGTTTGGTCTCCAGTTTACGATAAGTTTTTCAATTCAGGCCGCTTTCTCAATGCCCGAAAGAAAATATTTCAAGAAAGGACATTTAATCGTTCACAAAAAGTCCTTTTTGTCGGTGTAGGAACAGGAGCAGATTTAGAACAGATTCATCACAATGGACTAGATATTACCGCTATCGATTTTTCACCTGAAATGCTAAGCAAAGCAAAAGAGAAATTTCCTAACTCTTCTATCCATTTCATAGAAATGGATGCTCAAGAAATGAATTTTCCAGATGAACAATTTGACATAATAGTAGGGAGTTTAATACTCTCTGTAGTACCAGACGCAGATAAATGTTTTGGAGAAATGTCGCGAGTTTTGAAAAAAGAGGGTGAAATCATACTGTTTGATAAGTTTTCCTCCAAAGCAAAGAGGCTCTCCTTAATAAAAAAAATCATTAGGCCATTTATCAAGGTTTTAGGAACTGATATTGGATTGAATTTTGAGGAATTATTTGCAAAACAAAAAGCAAAACTCCGTATTAAAGAGGATGCAGGGATCATGTTCAACGGAATGTATAGAAAGATAATAGTTACTAAGCAGTGATAGTGTGCCTAGGAGACACTTAGTGTTCGTCATCTTTAGGTAAGAGTGATAGTAATATTCTTTAAAAAAGAGAATATATGAATGGTCAATGTTCAGAGTGGGAACTTCTGAGCATTTTTTTGTTCTCTTTTTCTTTAAGGCTCATTTCGTAAAGATTGTTGTTTTTAAATAAGATGATTGATAATTTACTTTTTATGGTATTGTATTTACAGGAGCTTATTCAGCTAAAGAGCAGTTATCTTGATCAAGTTTAGACGAAAACGGTTTAATTGTGCTTTATTAAAGGGGGGATTAGCATAAATCGCTCACGGACAAATATGTTTCTCTTATTTTTGGCAATCTTATTTTTCGCAGGTATTATTCTTTTTTCATTTAGGTTGTTTGTTTGGGGATTATTACCACTGATATTCTTGCTCATCATCTATATCTCAACTAATAAATACCGTTCATCCGTTTCCTTGTTTATATTCTTCTTATTAGGTACATTGATGTTTCAAATTGGAAGCAGCTACATAAATGAATGGAACATATCCGTAGAAATGAAAACCATAATTAACAGAAGTTTACTTATGTTAATTATGGTTGGAACAGTGATTTCACTAATGTTATCTAAGCAGAAGATATTTTACTTCGGACTATTACCAGATTGGCAAAGACGTATAACAATGCCGTTTCATACAATTAAATTACCATACTTTTTACTTATTGGGCTTATGGTATCGAGCACAATACTTATACCATTATTTATACATCAAGAAATGAGCTATTTAAAATCAATATTACTTTTCGGTATATTATTTGCCATCTTAAACGCTACACTTGAAGAGGTAATTTGGAGAGGTATTATGTTATCAAGTTTAAAAAGAAATGTTTCCACCTTTTATGCTGTCGTAATAACCAGTATCGGATTCGGGCTGCTGCATTTAGCAATTGGAATTCCTGTAATAATAAGCTTACTTTTTTCTTTCGGAGGGCTTTTCTATGCAATCGTAGTTTTAAAGACCAATAGTATATATCCATCCATAGTGTTTCACATTGTTATCAACTTGGGGATGGTTTTCAATGGATGGATAATTTGAACTTATTCCATACAAGGGGGATTTAATTGAATAACCCCATTTAATTACGACGCTCAGAGTTTAAAAGGCTCTGAGCTATTTTTAATTTAAATGATCGATCACCTTCTTAACATCTCTACCGTATGGCAGTTAGATCTTTGACACGCTGAATTCAACATTTGTTCTCCGCGTTTGTCTAGTCCTAAGTGCTTTCCTATTTCAGCGAGTGAAACCAGTTTCTAATTAAATTCTAAATATGTTGAATAAAACATTCTATATATTTAGAATAAAAGAAAGGAGATGATAAAAATGAACTTATTAAACACATCCTTTGAAAGAAAATCATACGAAGTAGAACTAAAGCATTCGATAATATTTGAATGTGTGCTTGGAATTGCCATGATTACATATCCAAAGCTGCATAACCAGCTGGAGAAGCCAAAGCAGGAATGGGATCACATCCGATATAATCTTTCTGAAAGTCTGACGGCCGAGCTGCAATATTGTCAGGAACACAATACGTGGAAAATGCTGCTGCAGCTTTTGCACGAGGAGAATTTTTCTTCTTTAAAAGATCTACATGGTTTTATTGATGATCTTCCTGATCAGCACCTGAAATATTTGATACTGCCTTACTTGGATCAAACTCAGGATGAGAACCGTCTGAAGGCTTCCAATGGAGATGCTGAATCTGAAAATGAGATGATCCTTGCTTGTAAAGAACACGCTTTTTTCCCGCAAATGATTCATTTCATTTGCAGGTGTGACTTAAAAGAACTTAGAAACCATTTTAAACAGGTAACAATCGGCTGGTACAGAGAATTTATACAAAAACAGGAATTAGAAATAAGAAGCATTCTGGAACGTGATCAAAAGGAAAAGGAACATTGGCTGAAAAATCAGAGTCCTCAGGAAATTGTTCTTCATGCAGCAGGTGTAGATTACAAGCCGGAGCCAGGTATTACAAAGGTTTTGCTGATCCCGCATCACATTTACCGGCCGTGGACCATTCAGGCTAATTTAGAAGAAACAAAAGTCTTCTATTATCCAGTAAGTAATAACAGTCTGAATGAAACAGCAGATCCTTACGAGCCGCCTGCACAGCTTGTCCAGCGTTTTAAAGCAATTGGAGATGAAAAGCGGCTGCGGATCGTAAAGCTGCTTTCTGAAAAAGAGAGAACATTAAAGGAGCTTACAGCTTTACTTGGAATGGGCAAAACAACGGTTCATCACCATTTATCATTATTGCGTTCAGCAGGAATTGTGAAAGTGACTGGTGCTTATTATTCCGTAACAGAACAAGCTTTCCGGGGTATTGAAACCCAAATTGAGAATTATTTAGAACGGAGCTGAATGGATGAAAAGTGTTTCCTTGCTTTTTTACAATCAGCTGCTTTCAACCTTCGCAAGTACGTTTGGCACCTTTTGCATTTCCTGGATTGTCTATGGGGAAACAGGCTCTAAGTTTGTGATGGGAGGACTTTGGCTGGTGAGTATTGCGGGCCAGCTGCTGATCCAATTTTTAGCGGGTCCCTATATCGATCGTTTTCAAAGAACGACTATGATGAAAACTTCAGAATGGATAAGATGTTCAGCTTATTTTCTATTGTGGATGATCATTTTTTCAGGAAATGCAGAGGTTGAATTTCTTTACTTTTCTGCTTTTATAACTTCAATTGTCGTTTATGACCCTGCTGCTGCAGCGCTTATACCAAAACTCGTTAAAGATGAGGAATTAGTAAAAGTGAATGCGAAAATCTCAGGCGGAGTCCAGCTAATGAGGTTTATTTCTCTTCCTGCTGCAGGTTTGATAGTAACCGCTGTTGATTATAAGGATGCTCTTTTATCCATTTCTATTATGTTTTTCATTTCTTTTACAATGATACAGAAGATCAATGAGCCATTTATCAGAAAAACGAAAAAGAATACTTGGACAGGTCAATTTAAAGAGGGTTTCACAATTTATCGAAACCATTGGATTTTGCTTGTTTTAGGAGGATTTATTTCCGTTGCCAGCTTTGGCGTATACGCTTCGCAAACGATGTACATTCCATACATAGCTGAGATAATCGGCGGCTCTGCTTTTGAATATGGTCTGTTCGCGGCTTCTTTTCCATTAGGCTATATTCTTGGGAGCTATGCCGCTGCAAAAATAAGAGTTCCAAAACAATCACTGTATATTGTCATGACCTCCGCGCTATTTATTGGAGGCTGCACGTATTTAGCTTTAGGAGTCACTAAAATTTTATGGGCTGCTATTTTAATAGAAATCATTGCTGGAGCCGTCATGCCTTTTTGGAACATCTACAGCACGACCCTCTATCAGCGGCTGGTACCAGATTCGGTCCTTGGACAAATTCTGTCGGTCAGGTTCTTGTTAACAAAAGCGGCCGCTCCTTTGGGGATTTTGTATGGAACTTTTTGCGCTTCGCAAATTGGGATTTCTGCTTTGTTTTTATCCGTTGGGCTTCTGATATGTATAGTGTCAGGCGCAGGCGCTGTAATCCTGAAGGTTTTCAGAAGGAGACTTGCAGTTCAGGCGGCAGATTAAGCTGGGTTAAGCAAGAGACAGCTTTTCTTCAATTTAATGTAAAAAAATCTGCGTTTTCTTTGTCTTTTTTGTAAATATTACGTAAAGGACGGGCAACGAGAATTTACAAAGTCAACAAACTTACTTAAAGAAAGACCAATAGAATGTAAATAGAGATTATTAATCTATTCTATTGGGAGGTCGTTTCATTGTTTAATAGAAAGTTTGGAAAAAAAGTCATTCCGGTTGCTGTACTTTCAGCAGTGGTTGCTGGCAGTTTAATTGGAAGCTTTCCTAAGGCGAAAGCGAATCATGCAGAAGCAGCCTCTAATAAAACGGGCGAAATCAAAAACGTTATTTTTTTAATCGGTGACGGAATGGGAGTATCATATACTTCAGCTTACCGCTATCTGCAGGATAATCCAAATACACCAGTCGCTGAACGCACAGAATTTGATAAGCATCTTGTCGGCAATCAGATGACATATCCTGAAGATCCGTCAGAAAATGTAACGGATTCAGCGTCAGCAGCAACGGCAATGTCAACTGGGTACAAAACGTTCAATGCAGCGATTGCTGTAGACAACGATGGAACGGAACTTAAAACGGTTTTAGAATCTGCAAAAGAAAAAGGAAAGTCAACTGGACTTGTTGCAACTTCTGAAATCACGCATGCCACTCCGGCATCGTTCGGCGCACATGACATGAGCCGTAAAAACATGAACTCATTAGCAGATGATTACTACGACGAAATGATTAACGGCAAGCACAAAGTAGATGTGATGCTTGGGGGCGGCTCAAGCAACTTCATCCGCGGTGACCGCAACCTGACAGAAGAATTCAAAAAAGATGGATACAGCTATGTTACTAATAAGGAAGATTTATTGAAGGATAAAAATGAGCAAGTACTTGGATTGTTTGCTGAAGGCGGTATGCCGAAAATGATCGACCGCAACAATGAAACACCTTCACTTCAAGACATGACCAACTCTGCATTGACAAGGTTAAATAAGGACAAAGACGGATTTTTCCTTATGGTTGAAGGCAGCCAGGTCGACTGGGCAGGTCATGACAATGATATCGTCGCAGCCATGAGTGAAATGCAGGATTTTGAAAAAGCATACAAAGCAGCGATTGAGTTTGCTAAAAAGGACAAGCATACACTAGTGGTTGCTACAGCTGATCATTCAACTGGCGGATATTCAATCGGCGCTAACGGTGTCTACAACTGGTTTGGTGAACCGATTAAAGCTGCTAAGCGCACACCTGATTTCATGGCTAATGAAATTGTCACTAAAGGTGCAGATGCAGAAAAAACATTAAAGCAAAATATCGATTTAGATCTAACGGCAGAAGAAATTAATTCTGTTAAAAAGGCTGCTGAGGAAGGAAAAGCAGATAAAGATAAAGGTATTTTACGAGTAGATAATGCAATTGAAGCTATTTTTAACAAGCGCACAAACACAGGCTGGACAACTGGCGGTCATACAGGAGAAGATGTTCCTGTATTTGCTTATGGACCTGGATCAGAATTGTTTGCAGGCCAAAAGGACAACACAGATCATGCAGAAATAATCTTTAAGATTTTAGAGAAAAACAAAAAGAAATAAGCAGGAATCCGCTGTTCTTCTGTGACTCTTACGAACAGCCCCGGCGATGAAGCCTAAATAGTTCTTCATCGCCGGACTTATTTCTGCCAAAAGCGGAACTACTAATAATCTATATCCACTCCTAGAGAAAAGGGGATTACAAATGAAAAAATTATGGACCCTCCTATCATTAACGTTAATTCTTACAGCATGTCAAGCTCAAGCTTCAGCACCAAAAGATGCTGCTGAAGAAGAGAAAGAAACGGTATCTGAACCCTCAGCAAATAAACAATCTACAAACGATATCTACGTTCCAAACCCTCAAATTACAGATGACCGCGAGCTGCTTGAAGTCGGTCAGACTTTTAAGGACGACAAAGGAGCAGCAGAGTTAAAAGCTATTAAGAAAGTCAATGAAACGTACCAAGTCGGCGATGTTGAACTAATGATCCATGATGTCAAAATTATCGAGCATACACCGGCCTACAGCATGATCGATTTCTTTCACTCTTTTACACATGAAGAAACGTTTAATATTGTGAAAGTAAATATTGAAGTTAAAAATACGTCAGATCAGCCTGTTTTCTTCTCACCGTTAGCTGTCCTTGAAACGAATACAGGTGAGCATAAAGATTGGGAGTCTGATATTTACCTCGAGGAGTTAAATGGCGAGCTTGCGGCAAATGGATCTAAACGGGGGAATATCGGATTTATCTTGGATCATTCTGATAAAGAGATTAAGAGTATTAAAATTTTGACGAGTGATCTATTAAATCAAGAACAACAGATAGAAGAGAAAGCACAGGAAATAAACATTAAGTTTTAATAGGCGAAAAAGACAATGCCAAACAGGCATTGTCTTTTTTATTGGAAGAAATTTTATCGGAGTAAAGTAAACGCATTCAATGCTGATAAATAAAGATTTGTGCCTTTTTTGCAAAAGAGTACTGAAAAAATGAACTAGTCAATCAATTTAATAGCTGATATACTTTGAACTATTATTTGCATGACTATTTTCTTATAGGAACTACTACATCAAAGGAGCTTTTTACATGACGAAGGAATTTAGTGGGAAACAACTTGTTTTTATTAGCTTAATGCTATTTTCAATGTTTTTTGGGGCCGGAAATTTAATTTTCCCAGTCTTTCTTGGACAGGCTGCCGGGGATAATATGTGGCCATCCCTTGCAGGATTTATTGTTTCTGCAGTAGGACTGCCGATCCTGGGGGTTGTGGCTATTGCGAAAGCAGGGAGCTTTCAGACACTGAATTCCCGTGTACACCCGTTATTTGCTCTTATTTTTCCATTTATCATTTATATTTCAATCGGACCGGGCCTTGCCATCCCTAGAGCAGGAAGTCTTGCCTACGAAATGGGAGCAGCACCATTTCTTCCTGAAGGATTAGCAGTTAATCCTGCAACACTATTCATTTATACAATTGTCTTTTTTGGTCTAGTTTACTGGCTGAGCATGTCACCATCTAAGCTTGTAGATTTGTTTGGAAAACTGCTGACGCCTATTGTGCTCGCACTTATTGTGATCATTTTGGTGAAAAGCCTGATCACTCCAATTGGTTCTTTTGAACTTCCAACAGGCAATTATGGAAATAGTCCTGTTTTTCAAGGGTTTTTGGATGGCTATTTAACGATGGACGCCCTTGCTGCCCTTGCATTTGGCATTGTGATTGCCAATACGATTCGGGCACAGGGAGTAGAGAATGATAAGTTGCTGTCGCACTATATGATTTCCGCGGGAATCGGAGCTGGAATCTTACTGACTGTCATCTACATTATCCTTGGATATCTAGGTGCTGCCAGCGCATCTCTTGGCCAGTCAGAAAACGGTGCGCAGATTTTGACAAATATTATGGGGTATCTCTTCGGACAAAGCGGTACTCTCATCTTAGGAATTGTCTTTACACTTGCATGCTTCTGCGTCTCCATTGGTCTTGTGATTTCATGCAGCCAGTTTTTCGCTGGTGCAGTGTCAAAAGTTCCATATAAAGCCTGGGTTCTTATTCTTTGTCTGACTAGCACAGCGGTTGCGAATTTAGGTTTAACTCAAATTCTTAAAGTGTCCGTGCCGATTCTGGGCATGATTTATCCAATTGCAATTGTGCTGATCTTCCTTGCACTAATCCATCAGTATATTGAAAACAGTTCTTATATTTATGTTACAACTGTCGCAGTTGTCGGACTGTTCAGCATCCTAGATACAGTAAATAAAACATTTATGGGAGAAGCATTGAGTCCGGTTTTGAATGCAATGCCGCTGTATCAAGAGGGAATAGGCTGGCTCATTCCGGCACTCATCGGGATCGCACTCGGCTATCTTCTTGGTAAAAGAAAAACATCAAGTGTTCCTGCCTATAAGTAAATAATATAAAGGATCGTTTACTTTGCGGGGGTTCTCCCAGTATACTGTGCTGATTTTGGCTATCCGGTTATCAATTCCCTGAAAATAGCCTTTCGGATATAAGTTACTCCATATATTGTAAAATAGAAGTTCATCTGTTTTCGGATAGCAGGGAGGCTTCGTAAACCATGAATCCGTGTTAACAGGGACAATAATGTCAATGGACCCCTTGCTTTTTAGCCTCAATCAGTGCTTTAATCAGCTGATTGCCAGGAACAAAGCAGGGGGTTTCTTTGGCGAATGATTTTTTAAGTCTGTTATAAAAGGATACCTCTTTTGTTCCACCCTTCGTTTTTAAAAAGCTTTGTCTTTTTACTGACAGCTTTTAGCCCGCATCTTCTTCCCAGTCCTTTAAAAATCGTTTCTTGATTTCTTCTGAGCCTTCACCTGCAATCCGCAAATGATAGTCCCGAAAGGATTCAAACCTGTGACTTGACCAAGGTATTCCTCGCCTAAATTGAAACCGCCGCACAAGTGTGAAGCCTTTCCATCAATGACGAAAAACTTCCGCTGATTTCCATGAATGATAGTAAAGAAAAAGAGCCTCTGCATCGTTTCCCGCTTTATTATGAAGAGCTCTAAAAACCTCATGCTGATTGACTTCTCTAATGATAAAAGTGAATATAAAAGCACTTATGCACCTTCAAAATCTTTAAAAAAGGGCAGGATAGAGTTTGCTGACTGCAGGATAAAGCGCTAGCTCCCCCTGATAATAAAGAATGCACCTCTGTATAGTAATCATTTCCATTTTTAATTACAAATCGCAAGCAGGATGACTCCACTTAAAATAAGTATCATTTTCTTCAGTATATTAAAACTTCCGGTATATCGATATTAAGTTGGGTTAGGCACACAAGTGAATTTTAGAGAAGGAAATGTATGGAATGAAGGGGCTGACAAAAAGTAAAAAAATGTTTGAGTTTTTTTCACAAGGGAATAAACATAAATGGAAAATATCAATTGGATTCTAACAGAGAAGGAGACATGTAATGATTCAGCTTAGAAATATCACAAAAAAATATCCTGATGGTTTTAAGGCATTAAAGGATATCAATCTTGAACTTGAGGCAGGAAAAATTCATGTAGTGATCGGACCAAGCGGATGCGGGAAATCAACAACCATGAAGCTTATCAACCGTTTGATTACTCCGACTGAAGGCACGGTATACATAAATAATGAGGATATCTCGAAGATAAATCCTGTCGATCTGAGGAGGAAGATCGGCTATGTCATTCAAAGCATCGGTCTTTTTCCGCACATGACCATAGCCGACAATGTCGCAGTCGTTCCGCGTTTACTGAAGTGGGAGGAAGAACGGACAACCCGGAAAGTGAATGAGCTGCTATCGATGGTCAATTTAGATCCAGAGACCTACCGCAGCCGTTTTCCAAGCGAGCTGAGCGGGGGACAGCAGCAGCGCGTTGGCGTGATTCGCGCACTTGCAGCAGAACCTGATGTCATTTTGATGGACGAGCCGTTTAGCGCACTTGATCCAATCAGCCGTGATCAGCTTCAGGCAGAGCTAGTGAATTTACAGGATGATCTGAAAAAGACCATCGTGTTTGTCACTCATGATATGGACGAAGCCATTAAAATTGCGGATAACATCATTTTAATGAAGGATGGAGAAGTGATCCAGGTAGGATCGCCAGACTCGATCTTGCGGCATCCGGCAAATGATTTTGTGAAAGAGTTCATTGGGAAGAAGCGTTTAAAAGAGCATAATGATACAAGTTTTCCGATGGATCCCGATGAAATTCCAACCGTTAATGAAGTCATGATTGATAATCCTGCAACAGCCTATCCAGAAAGAGGTCTTGCAGCCGCTGTGAAAATCATGGAGCAAAGACGAGTGGATTCGCTGATTATTATTGACCGGGAACGCAACTTGCTGGGATATGCGCCAATTTTGAATCTTCTGGGACAATACCGTGATGAAACCAAAACACTGAAAGATGTCATGCTGCCTTTCGCGCATACCGTCCAATCTGACAGTCCTTTTACAATTGCACTTGATTTAATGAGCCAGTATAACCTGCCTTATGTACCGGTTGTTGGAAGAAACGGCAAGTTTGTCGGCGTGATTACGAGAGGAAGCATGGTCCGCTTAATGGCAGACGTATTTCCTTATGCAGATGAGGTGGTTTAAATGAAACTCATTCAGGATTATTTTTCCTTTCTGCAGGAACGGTACCCAGATATTCTGGCAAGGTCAGGAGAACATTTAACGATTGTTGGCCTTGCTGTTTTATTCGGCTGCATAGCAGCTATTACAACTGGTATTTTACTGACAAGGGTGAAAGAAGGCCCTTTAAACAGCTTCGTATTTGGTCTTGTGAATGTATTTCAGACGGTTCCGACCATTGCCTTGCTAGCGATGCTTATTCCGCTGATGGGCATCGGAATGAAGCCTGCAATATTTGCTCTCTTTTTATATTCATTGCTGCCGCTTCTCCGCAATACCTATTCAGGTATTAGAGAAGTGGATGGCAGCATTGTTGAAGCAGCCAGAGGAATGGGGTTTGGCACGTTTCAGCGTCTATTTAAAATTGAACTTCCGCTTGCATTTCCATACATTCTTTCAGGAATTCGATTAACGACCGTTTATATAATCAGCTGGACAACCCTTGCTGCATTGATTGGAGCCGGGGGACTTGGTGATTTGATTATTGCCGGCATGTCAAACAATGATAATTTTCTTATCTTTACTGGAACGATCAGTGCCATTATTCTGGCGGTTATCGTTGATGTTGTTTTAGGCTTTTTCAGTAAAAATAGAACCGGGTTAACAGCTTAGAAATAAGGAAACACAAGGAGAAATTTAATGAGGAAAGCAATCATTCTATCTGCACTGGCAGTTATCATAGCATGCACCTCGGTTTTATCAGGATGCAGCTCAAAAGAAACCATTAAAATCGGCGCCGCCACCTACACAGAAACAAAGATTATGGCTGCGATTTATAAAGAACTGATTGAAGATCGGACAGATTTAACCGTTGATATTACACCTGATCTGCTCTCAAATCCGATGATTCTAAAATCGATGAGCAGAGATGACCTGG
The DNA here is from genome assembly GCF_030127205.1 of Metabacillus hrfriensis. Classification (NCBI taxonomy): domain Bacteria; kingdom Bacillati; phylum Bacillota; class Bacilli; order Caryophanales; family Bacillaceae; genus Metabacillus; species Metabacillus hrfriensis. The sequence goes on along the minus strand of NZ_CP126116.1, from coordinate 2,963,013 downwards.
ATATGGCTCTCATGTATTCAGGAGTTATTTTCAGCAACTTTTTCCCTGTAAAGCAGACGACAGACCGCAAAGAGGTTCTGAAGCAGGCACAGGAAGGCTTTGATAAGCACTATGACTTTACATGGTTTGACCCTCTTGGCTGGGAAAATACCTATGCGCTGACCGTTCAGGAGCAGACTGCAGAAGAAAAAGGGCTTAAGAAAGTATCAGATTTGAAAAAAGATCAGGGGAATATGAAATTCGGTGTTGATTCATCCTGGATGGAGCGCAAACAGGATGGATATCCTGCCTTTATCAAGCATTACGGGTTTGACTTCGAACAATCTTATTCCATGGATATCAACTTAGTTTATGAGGCAGTTGCGAATGAACGGGTCGATGTGGTTCTTGCCTATTCAACTGACCCGAGACTGATTCAATATCATTTGAAAACATTAGAGGATGACAAACGATTTTTCCCTCCTTATGATGCTTCTATGGTTGCACGAAATGAGGTCCTTGAGAAGCATCCGGAGCTTAAACCGATTATGAATGAACTAGTCGGTGAGATGGATGAGGAAACCATCACGAAGCTCAATTACGAGGTTGATATTAAAAACCGCAACGAACGGGAAGTAGCAAGAGAATTCCTGACGGAAAAAGGCCTCCTGAACAACGGATCGGAGGGAACGAAATGACATTTCTTAAAGAACTATTTTCTTATATGGGCGATAATATAGATTTGCTGCTTCTTTACACTGGACAGCACCTGCTTATGGTCATCATCGGGGTTTCATTGGCATTGATTGCGGGAACGCTCCTTGGCATTGTGTGCAGCAGGTATAAGAAACTGGCGCCTATTATCTTATCAGCAGCCAACATCATTCAAATCGTTCCGAGTCTTGCCTTGCTGGCCTTGCTGATGTTATATTTCGGACTTGGCTTCTATACAGTGGTCATTGGATTGTTCCTTTACTCATTGCTGCCCATCATCAGGCATACCTATGTGGGGCTCGAGCAGGTTGATTCATCTCTCACGGAAGCGGGACACGGTATTGGGATGACCTACATGCAGCTTCTGACAAAAGTACAGCTCCCGCTTGCTATGCCATTTATCATGGCTGGATTAAGAATTGCGGCAGTGATCGCTATAGGCGTTGCAACCCTTGCGCCATTCGTAGGCGGTGACGGACTAGGACGTGAAATTTTCTCAGGAATTAACTCCAGAAATGACATTCGGATCTATGTCGGCGCCATTCCGGCTTCCATTCTGGCCATCCTTGCAGATATTGTTTTAGGGCGGATGGAGAAGAGGATGAGTGTGAAGGCTGCGAAATAAGAAGAAAAGAAGATCAGCTCCTTTTAGGGCTGATCTTCTTTTAAATAAGTGTATATCACGATATAAGTTTATTATTGTCCAGCTCCATCGCAAAGAACTGTCGGGGCTAACCAGGCGATTCCACATTTCTTTATAATTGTTTTGTCTCTTTCAAATATTCCACATTGCTTGTTTTCTTTCTATAGTTAGTAAGGTATGAAATCCCCACTAAAACGATAAAACCAGATGACATTCCATATATGATCGGGTTTGTTGATGTAAGCCCTTCAAAAAACAGCCCGGCAAGGACAACGACCGTGCTGACCAAAATGGAATAAAAGCCGGCATTCGGTGTCGCTTTTTTCCAGAAGAATGTCATGACGAGCGGGATAAAGATTGCACCGGATAAAATGGCGTATGCTACATCTAAAGCGACTAAGACATCCTGAATCCAAATCGAGAAGGTGATCGCGATTAATCCAACGATAAGCGTTGTAATTCTTGATGCTCTTAAAAGCTGTCTATCTGTCATGTTTTTCATGAAATATTGCTTTAAAATATCATTTGTAATAAGAGTGGCCGACGCCAGCAGAGTTCCTGATGCTGTTGACATGAGAGCAGAGCAGACACTTGCAAGAACAAGCCCTAAAATTCCCGATGGAAGAATGGCAAGGGCCATTTCTGCAAAGGTGTTTTGAGGATTGCTGATGGACGGGATGACGATAAATGCACACATCCCGATGATGCTTCCTGCAAGTGCATAGGCAATGCTGTAGAAACCTGCAAAAATAGAGCCGTTTCTAGCTATTTTATTCGATTTTGCAGTAAATACCCGCTGCCAAATATCCTGTGATACTACCATGCCCAAGGCATAAAGCAGGAAGTATTGAAAGATTTGCTGATAACCGATAGATGCAAAACTGAAGTGAGTCTGAGGGAGCTCTGTCAATAGATTTCCCCAGCCATCTGCTTTTGAAATGCTCATTGGCAGCATAATGAAAAAGATTCCGATGGTCATGACAACAAATTGAATAATGTCTGTAACGGTTACACTCCACATGCCGCCAAGAATGGTATAAAAAAGAACGATTCCGCCCCCGACAAGCATCGAAGTCGTAATATTCCAGCCTAAAAGGACGTTGATGATTGCTCCCATTCCTATAACCTGTGTTACAGCAACCATTAAAGTATAGATGGCAGCTACAATTGCACTTAGCAGGCGGGTTTCAGAAGTATATCTTTTGCCGAGCAGTTCACTGATGGTTGTGATTTTCAAAGAATCAATTTTCTTAATAAAAATAGTGCCGAGTATAATAATGCCAAGACCAATCATGGTGACAAACCAGATCCCTGAGATTCCATATATATAACCAAGTTTTGCCGTTCCAATTGTTGCGGCGCCTCCGAGAATGACAGCAGAGAGACAGCCGAGATACATGAACATTCCAAGATTCCGTCCGGCCAGGTTAAAATCTTCCGATGTCTTTGCCTTTTTGGAACCGATAACCCCAACACCTATTAAAACCCCAAAATACACTAAAACCACGAGCGTATCGAGCAGCTGCATGTGAAAAGCCTCCTTTTTAGTTTAAATGGTTACGAATTTAATAATGCCTTAGATAAATGAGAGCGTTGGTACTCATAAACGGCTTCTTCTAATACTTTGAGGCCATGATCAATTTCATCCTTGCTGATAGTAAGCGGAGGGATCATCCGAATGACTTCGCCATGATTACCGCATAAATAAAAGAGCACACCTTTTTCCAGACAGCGGTCCAAAATGGACATGAGGGCTTCTCCGTCTGGTTTTCCTGTTACAGGGTCAACAATTTCAATCCCAATCATCAGACCGATTGCGCGTACGCTTCCGATCACAGGGGATGTTCTTTGCAAAAATCTAAGCTTCTCCACTGCATATTTGCCCATTTTATTAGAGTTCTCAATGAGCTTCTCTTCTTTCAGCACTTCAATGGTTGCAAGTGCTGCCGCACATGCAATCGGGTTGCCTCCAAACGTTGTGCCGTGACTGCCAAGCGGCCATTGCTGCATTAATTCTTTCGAAGCAACAGTAGCACTCAATGGAAGACCTGAAGCTATTCCTTTTGCGATGGCCATAATATCGGGCACAACATCAAATGCTTGAGAAGCAAACCATTCTCCCGTCCGTCCGAAGCCTGTTTGAACCTCATCAAAGATAAGGAGAATCCCATGCCTGCTGCAGATCTCCCTTATTTTTTTCAGCCAGCTTTTCGGAGGAACGATATATCCGCCTTCTCCAAGGACCGGCTCAACGATCATACATGCGACTTCTTCTGGTGTTACTTGATGATTAAACAATGTTTCAAAATCTTTTTCTAATTTCTCCGTGCAATAAACCTCAGGATCAGCCCCATTAGGACATCCTGAAACATCTGCATAGGGAACTTGATAAGCGAGTCCATTTGGCTGCAGAAATTTACGGTATTTGCTTTTAGAAGTTGTCACACTTAGTGCTCCGAGCGAACGGCCATGAAAGCAGCCGATAAACGATACAACATATGGTCTTCTCGTAACGTGTTTTGCGAGTTTTATCGCACCTTCAATTGCTTCCGTTCCGCTGTTGGCGAAGAAAAAACAATCGAGATTTTCAGGCAGAACGATCTTTAATTCCTTTGCCAGCTTCAAAATTGATTCATACATGATGACGCCTGATGGACCATGCATCAGCTGGTCAGCTGCATCCTTAATGGCTTGTACTACTTTAGGATGTCTGTGTCCTGTGTTGGCTGTCGCAATGCCTGATGTAAAATCCAAATATTTTCGGCCGTCAAGCCCGTAGTAATAACAGCCTTCAGCCTTTACGACGGGCAGATTCGGGTGATCCTTCGCCATGCTCGGCGCTAATAAATCCGGCATTTCTGCAACTAAATGACTCCAATTATTTTCCATCTTCATCCTCCTTGATCAATCCTGCATCATGTTTAAAAAGTAATCTGTTTATACTTAAACACTTGCAAGAACCGTGCCAAGAGAGTTAAAGAATCTCATGTTTTTTCATTTTTCTAACAATTGAAGGCTGACTGATGCCAAGAGCCTCTGCCATGCGCACTGTGGTTTTATATTTTTTCCTTGCTTTTAAAAGAATTTGCTTTTCCATTGCATCCATCATTTCTGATAAGGTCTGATTTTCATCAATCGGGAAGGGTGCAGTACCAACTGATTCTTTTATATATTCTGGCAGCTGGTCAACAGTTATTAATGCAGAAGGTGAAATAACAACCAGCCGTTCCAGAATATTAATCAATTCACGGACATTGCCCTTCCAATCGTAATGTAATAGGTGATGTGTAACAGCTTCATCCAGCGTCTTTTCCTTGTTGTACTTTTCTTCAAATTGTTTTAAAAGAAGATGAATAAGCGGCACAATGTCTTCTGTCCGCTGTCTGAGCGGGGGAATAGTTATCGGCACAACGTTTAATCTGAAGTACAGATCCTCCCTGAATAATTTTTCTTTGATGGCCTGCTGCAAATCTTTATTTGTAGCAGAAATGAGTCTGAAATCAACGTGAATCGGCTTTGTTCCGCCGACCCTGTAAAACTGTTTTTCCTGAATGACCTTCAATACTTTTACCTGATGGGCAAGAGGCAGTTCGCCAATTTCATCTAAGAAAAGGGTACCGCCATCAGAAAGTTCAATCAGGCCGATTTTGCCTTTCCGATTGGCTCCGGTAAAGGCTCCGGCTTCATATCCAAACAGCTCTGCTTCTACTAGGGAATCCGGTATCGCACCGCAGTTCACTTCAATAAATGGTCCGCTTTTTCGATCGCTTTTGTTATGTATAAATTTTGCAAGCAGGGATTTGCCAACGCCCGACTCACCCAGTATTAATACGTTTACGTCAACTTCTGATACTTGGAGGGACGTACTGATAACTTTCTGCATTTCATCACTTTTTGCAATAATTCCGGCATCATAAAGCTGTTTGCCCCGCAAAAGATCAAGCTCGCTTTTTACCCGTTCCATTTCTTCTTCCATTGTGATGAGGAAATTTTTATAGTCTGCAAGTTCCGTAATATCGTGTGAATAGCTGACAACCCTGTAGAGTTCACCATCTTCATTGTAGACCGGTATGCCTGTAACCAATAGTTTTTTTCCTTTATTCGTCGTTTGAACAAACGTAATTTTTTTCTTCTCTTTCAGAACAATTGGAGTCAAAATGGGGGTGAACAGCCCCTGCGCCTCAAGATCATAGACTGATTTTCCAATTAAACTATCAGATTCTACCCCGTAGATTTTTCCTGTAAACTCACTGACTTTTAAAATAATTCCATCTAAATTGGTAACAAGAATATCATCCTTCAGGGAGTGAAGAATTTGTTCATTTTCATTCCAGTTTGTTGATTCCGTCATCTAAAATTCATCCTTTCATTGAATGAATATAAGAAATATTATTCATATTTGAATAATTATTCATTTTTGAATAATTATATCAGGGTTCTAAATGAAATCATATACTTGAATAAAAAAAGACGACAGCAAATGAGCTGTCGCCAATGTTATAAAAGCTGTTTATTTTTAAAATATTTCCACATTCCAAATGTTAATAGAATTAGAAAAGAAAAGATAATGACTGTCGCAAAAGGCGAGTCCTGGTAGGGAAGCGGAACATTCATTCCGAAAAAGCCTGTTACAAACGTTAATGGAAGCATAATAGTTGAAATCAGCGTCAGGACATTCAGTTTTTCTGAGGACTTCGCATTAATAATAGAGTAGTAGGTATCAAGAGCACTATTTACTAAGTCTCTGAACGTTTCAGTAGAGTCGACAATCCGTTCTAAATGGTCAATTAAGTCTGTATAGAAAGGGACATTTTCTTCTCTTATATCAAATTTCCATTTACCATCAACATTGATAAAGATTCTCCGCTGGGGGAGTATGACTCTTCGGATTAAGATGATGGTTCGTTTTAAGGCGAGAAATTCCTCGGTTACACCGCGAATTTCTTCATCATAAATCTCATCTTCTAATTCATCAATCCGGATTCCTATACGGTCAAGGATGGGAAAATATTCATCTGTTATACCGTCAATTAGCGTATATAAAAGAAAGTCAGCGCCTTTATTCATATATTTAATGTGTTTAGAGCAAATTGCGTCCATTTGTCCAAGCCACTTTAATTTGTGCTTATGAATCGTTACGACATAATTAGGGCCGACAAAAACGTTTAATTCAAGGGTCGTTATTTCATTATCGCTTTCCTCGTTGTACCGGAGAGCGTGAAAGACAAAGAATTTATAATCCTCGTAGTTATCCATCTTAGCCCTGGGGCTGTCATGGAGACAATCTTCAATTGCCAGATGGTGAAAATCAAATATTTTTGCGACTTCATATAATTCGCGGTTTTGTACATCATACATATCAATCCATAGTAAGCTGTCTGAATGGCTTAAATGATGATTGATTTCATTCATTTTAATATCTGCGATCATTTCTTGTGTATCGTTTTTATAGAGATACGTTTTAATCATCTGTATACACCCCGTAAAAGTTTATTCTACGAGGCAAACGTGTCCGCTTAGATCTTCTTTGGCAGGAAAAGAGGAACAGGTGCACACTGGTTGCCTCATGCTTATGCTGACTCTGTTTTCATCTGCCGGATTAGGGTCATCTGTGCCCATTATTTCCTCACCCCCATTATTATGAAAAGCGCAAGCGCCCATAGTTTATTCTGCACGAGTAGCTGGGTGATTCCGCTTGCCATCAATGCTCAAAATTCTGTTAAAAAGACCCCTTTCATATGAAAGGGGTCATAAAAAGCATAAATAGCAACTTTTAATGTCTCCCCTTGTTTTGAGTTTTAGCACTGTACAGCATAGGATTATACCAGCTGCATTAAGAAAAACCTTAATCCGATTTTTCCTGTTGACCCATTGGCGTCTCTCGACATTTTTGGGCAGCAGCGTATCTCTATACAGGAGCCTCACCTAACAGAAGACTTATTTAGCTATAGTCACTATATGAAACATTAAAATAAGTGTCAAACTTTTTTTAGTCAATCCTTTAACTGAATATTCATTTGGACATAACTCTATATTCAGCAAAGAATTATCAAGGAAAATATTCTTTAGTTAACCTATTTTAAGAAGAAATAGGATAAGAAATGGAAATGGATAAGACTCCATACCTATCTTAATTAAAGACAGATTCAGAATTTATTAACAGCTAAAGGAAACAATAAATCTGATCTTAAATGAAGGAGACTTGGATATGGTAAAATGTTTGACTGCTTTGGTTTTAATGATATCCCTTTTGTTTACACCGGTAGGGGACAGCGTTTTGGAAAAAAATACTTCTTATGTGAGTGCAAAATCATTTAAAGGGGGAAAACGCCGCTATAATCCAAACAGCAATTATAATCAGCGGGATGCACCTCGTTCGAACTTTAGCGCCCGCAGGAACAATCCGGCCAGGGGAGGAATTATGAGAGGATTGCTGTACGGCGGAATCGCCGGACTGCTTCTTGGAGGTTTGCTTAGCAATCTAGGGTTTTTTGGAGGGATCCTTGGGCTGTTTATCAACCTATTTGCCATTTTGCTTTTCATTTTTATAATAAGAAAGCTAGTTCGATTTTTTACACATCGTGTAAATTAATTTTTACAAACTTATTCTTTTCAAAAGGATAAGTTTTTTTACTGCTCAGACTGTCCCCCGGATGTACTGACGAACACTGCAATAACTGGGGAAACCATATCTGCTAATTAAGAGTATACAAGCTCTTCGGCAATACCACTGAAAATCTTACTTAAAAACGCACATTAGCCTTATTTAACAGCTTCTTCTCGATTTGTTCATAGTTTATTCATATTTGGGCGATATCATTGGATGTATGTTCAGCAAAAGAGAAATGGTTAAAGAAGGAGATTTGTTTATGAAGAATGTTTTAAAGAATAGGCTAACTTATGCTTTTCTGATGACTGGGATCTTAGGAGTGGGACTTGGATGGGGCATTACCTCCACTGCTGAAGAAGAAGTGGCAAGCGTAAATGGAGAAAAAATCAGCAAGGACGAGTTATACAATCTCCTGATGGACCAAGGCGGGACGCAGCTTGTCGATTACTTAATAACGGAAAAAATTATTGAACAGGAGTCAGATAAAAAAGACATAAACATCTCAAATGATGCTGTAGAAGAAGAATATCAGACGGTTATAGCGTCTTATGGGGGCGAAGAGGCCTTTATTCAGCAGCTTGAGACGAGTGGCGGCACCGTTGAAGATGTAAAAAAAGATCTGGAAACAAACTTGAAAATCGAAAAGCTTCTGGAGCCGGAAATTAAGATTTCAGAGGATGAAATGAAGACCTATTTTGATGAAAATAAAGAAAGTTTTGCAGAACCGGAACAAGTAAAAGCAAGTCATATTTTAGTAGAAGATGAGGCTGCAGCTAAAGAAGTGAAAGAGAAGCTTGACGGCGGAGCAGATTTTTCAGAGCTTGCGAAAGAATATTCAACAGACACTTCGAACAGTGAAAAAGGCGGTGACTTAGGTTACTTTGCAAAAGGCGATATGGTTACTGAATTTGAAGATGTGGCATTCGCTATGAAAGAAGGAGAAATCAGCGAGCCGGTTAAAACCGAGTTTGGCTATCACGTTATTAAATTTGAAGATAAAAAAGCAGCTGCAGAAGCAGTCTTTGATGACAAAAAAGAGGAAATTAAAGAAACATTGTTTGATCAAAAGATGCAAACGGTCTACACAACATGGCTTGAAGAGAAAAAAGATGAATATGATATTAAAAATACGCTTGAGAGTTGAAGAAGAGAAGGAGAGGATCCCTCTTCTTTTTCTATTTTCCAGCATTAATTGTACCGGATATACGAGCAGTGATGGTCAAAAGAAACGGACTTGATAGGTAGGTTTTTTAAGATATCGCTTATACATCTGTTAATGCAAAAAACTCTTTCTTTCTGAAATTAGGAGGCTGCTGGAAAAAAGGGAGTGTTTCTATAAAATCGGAAAGTTTTTACCAGATTTTTGCTAGTAAACAGGTCATTTAGGATAGTAAAAGTCTCATTATGGAAAGTAAACTTTCATTAACATAGAATATTACCTTTAAGTAAACTTAAATAAAAATAAGTTGACATAAATCCACTCCTTTCTTTACCATGAAAGAGAAGGAAATGATGGAGGGATTACCATGGACTGGTTAACACTTGCAAACGAAGTAGTAAATGGAAAAGAATTAAATGAAGAGGAAGCACTGAGTATCTTAAACTCTGATGATGATGAACTATTAAGTTTACTGCAGGGTGCATTTACAATTCGCAAGCACTACTACGGAAAAAAAGTAAAGCTGAACATGATCATCAACACGAAGTCAGGTCTTTGCCCTGAAAATTGCGGGTACTGTTCACAATCCAGTATTTCAACCGCGCCGATTGAAAAGTACCGCATGATGGACCGTGAAAGCATTCTTGCTGGAGCAGAAAGGGCTTATAATCTGAAGGTTGGCACATACTGCATCGTGGCAAGCGGTCGGGGACCATCTGAAAAAGAATTGGACACGGTTGTATCTGCAGTGAAAGACATAAAAGAACATTATGGACTTAAAGTATGTGCGTGTCTTGGTCTTTTAAAGCCAAATCAGGCCTCACGCCTAAAAGAAGCAGGAGTTGACCGCTACAATCACAATATCAATACATCAAAGGAACATCACGAATCGATTACAACATCCCATACATATGATAACCGTGTTGAAACGATAGAAGCTGTCAAGGCATCAGGGATCTCACCATGTTCAGGTGTCATCATCGGCATGAGAGAAACGAAAAAAGATGTCGTCAACATGGCATACAGCTTAAAGGTACTTGATGCAGACTCGATACCCGTTAACTTCCTTCATGCGATTGACGGCACTCCGCTTGAGGGGACGGACGACCTTGATCCGCGCTATTGCCTGAAGGTCCTTGCACTATTCCGTTTTATCAATCCGACAAAAGAAATCCGCATCTCCGGGGGACGTGAAGTGAACCTTCGATCCCTTCAGCCGCTTGGGCTTTATGCTGCGAACTCTATTTTCGTCGGCGATTATTTAACGACTAAAGGCCAGGAAAGCACAAGTGACCATGAAATGCTGAAGGATTTAGGATTCGAAGTAGAGTTTGATTTTGAAGAAAATGAGGCGTTGACTGTATAAAAAAAGGGTCCCTTCCTAAATGAGGAGGGACCATTTTTTGTTCACAATTAAGTCGGATTAATTATGAAAGTCTGCTAATTCATTTTTTTAATAGATTAATAAGTAGATTCAGGAATCGCTTCGTACTTTTCAGGATCAAGAGTATATACAGATTCATCACTTACGCCATTGATAATGCCCATTAAACCAGTTTCCACTGTTTTCACGAGCATTCCTTTTTGTTTTTGACCAAAGTTCTGTGTTTGTCCTTTCACTTCGAAAAGGACGGTTCCGCTTCCATTTAATGCAAATGAACCCAGTGCAGTTCCCGGCAGATCAAGACCTTGCTCATACAGGGAGATATTCGTGAATACAGAATCTCCTTTTGCCTGAAGGGCTTCATATGCGGCAACATTCAGCTGTCTTGAGAAATCATAGTTGTAGTCCGCTGCATATTGAGCATATTTTGCTCCTTCAGCTGAGCTTGGGTCTGGAACAAACTGTGCAGAGATTGACATTGTCGCAATTTCTCCTGTGTCACCAACATATGGAAATCCTTGATGATGAAGATCCATGAATACATCGACTTTACCGAACTCTGCCTGAAGATCTTTATACACGTCTCTTACTGTTTGAGCTTCAGGTGTTATGTACCAGCCTGGTTTGCTGGAAGCACCAGGGAAATCAGCTGCATTTGGCACATAGTTTAAGTCAGGATGAAAATCACGGTTTACATCAAATCCTGGGTTTGCTGCATAATCATCACTTTGCAGGACTCTCGTATAATAGTTCCATGATGGCGTGGCTGAACTTAATTGCGGGTATCTTTCCACGACCTCCTGCCAGCTTAAATCATTTCCTCTGCGATCTAATTCAGAAGCATCCACATTCATCATTGGAATGGCCACAATCGTCATTTCTTCTCTGATTTTACTGGCTTCAGCAGAATTGCTTGAGCCAATGTTTTGAAGCGTATTCAATAATGCAGCGGTTCCTGTTTTTTCATTTCCATGAATTTCACTTTGAACGAGCAGAACTTTGTCTCCTTCACCGACTCTGGCCGTGTAAATTTCACGCCCCTGATTCGTATAGCCTGCCACATCCACAGAGACTTTTCCGCTGCTGCTCTGCTCAATTTGAGTAAGCCTTTGCTTAAGCTCCGCATAATCAATAAAACCTTGTGTTGATAATGTTTCGCCTGCAGATGGTTTAGCGGCTTCCATGTTTCCTGCCTGCGGAAAGACAAAAACAGAAGCTAAAACAGCGGTACCTAAAATCTTTTTCCATGATTTTTTTTTCAATCCAGTCACCTCATCCTTAATAGTTCTAACTGCAATCAGAATATACTGCAAAAAATCTTCCAATCCTTTCTGAATTGACAAAAATGACGCTATGGTTCTACAAGAACTTTCAATTTGTTATTTCTTCCAATCTATTTTCCTAGCAGACGGAAGTTCTTTCGCCTCACGAAATAAAAGGTTTTCTAAAGGAATAAGTTTTAGCTGAAGCAAACTCTTTTTGACTGACATTACTATTGTTGTATTATGAAAAAAGGTTGCTGTAGACCCACTCAGTCCTTACTTGGTAAGATGGTCAAGGAATAAAAAGTGGAGGACTTTTGGATGGAACAACAAAAATATGCGGATTTAAAACTGGGTGAGCGCGGCGCCATCATAAGCATCCTTGCATACCTGTGTTTATCTGCTTTAAAACTCATGATCGGATATACAGCAAATTCAGAAGCTTTAAAGGCTGATGGATTAAATAATGCGACCGATATCGTTGCGTCGATTGCAGTGTTAATAGGTTTAAGACTATCTCAAAAGCCACCGGACCAGGATCATCCGTATGGGCATTGGAAAGCGGAAACGGTGGCTTCCCTAGTTGCATCTTTCATTATGATGGCAGTAGGGCTTCAAGTTCTTTATGGGGCAGTCATGTCAGTTTTTGAAGGGAAACAGGAATCGCCTGATTTACTTTCTGCATGGACAGGGATTTTCTGTGCTGCTATTATGTATTTCGTATATCGCTATAATAAAAAACTCGGCGAGAAAATCAAAAGCCAGGCAGTTATTGCCGCTGCAAAAGATAACCTTTCAGACGCATGGGTCAGCATTGGGATCGCAATCGGCATTATTGGATCCCAATTTTCACTTCCTTGGCTGGATCCTCTCGCTGCTGTCGTTGTGGGATTTCTGATTTGTAAAACAGCCTTGGATATTTTCAGAGAAGCCTCTCATCATTTAACAGACGGATTTGATGAGCAGGAAATTCAGGCGTTTAAAGAAACGACTCTCTCGCTGTATGGGGTAAAAGGCGTCAAAGAAATTAAAGCAAGAAACTATGGAAACAATACAGTCGTCGACATTGTCATCCTCGTCAATTCAAATTTGGATATTCGGGATGCGCATGATATTTCAACAAAAGTTGAAAACATTTTAATGAACAAGCATGATGTGTACAATGTACATGTTCATGTTGAACCGAATTGAATCTGTTTTTGCTTATAAAAAAAGGAGGGAGAACCGATGGATACCAACCTGCTTACAAATTTGATCCGCATTGGACTGCCGATTATCATCATTGGAGCATCCATATTCTGGACAATGAAAATGCCTTACACAAGAAGGTTAATTCCTCCAGTTACGCTTGCCATACTTGCTGCTGCTGTATTTGCTGCACCATATGCTCTTGAATGGATCAATGTCAGTGATCGGGACTTAGAATCAGTTTTATTAACGATTTATATCACACTTACTTTGATGCTCAGTTCTGTATTGAGTTTGATCACAGCTTTATTTGTGAAGAAAAAAGAGACAAAATAAATATGAAATAGAAAAGACACTTCTTTCATAGCAGAGAAGTGTTTTTTTATTGATTTGATTGGAATAAAGTTGAATTCGATAAATAAAAGGAATCCCAAAGGATTGTAAGAGGAAATCACTGCTGAAACGAGAACTACATAACTACATAGATGAAAAAAAGGGGGGCTCCATATTGAGAAAAATGATTTTTCTCATGGCCTTTATTAGTATTTTTTTAATTAGTTGTTCATCATCAAAATCTTTTGAAGGAAGAATCAGCGATATTAAAAAAGGATATTTTGAAGTGGATTGTTCTAAAGAGGTGCAAAAGGGTGAGGAGAAAGGGGAATCCGCCGGGTATCCATGTACTGTTAAGCTGTCAGATGAAACCATTTTTCGCGACAATCATGGCAAAAAGCTCAAAGCTAGGCATTTTACAACAGGATTAGATATTAAAGTTGTTTTAGCCGATCGGAAAAAAATCAGTAAGAGCAAGGAAAGCAGAGAGGTGGAAGCCAGGGAGATCATTCTGCTTAATTAAAAGTGAAAATGCTTCTCTTTTGAACTTTTGAATTAAAAGAGAAGCATTTTCTATCTAAAAAGATTGATTATTTTTTTGTTTTCTTAAGTAAGAAACGAACAATATTAATAGTCCGCCAACAATAAACCCTGCGAGAACCCCTAACGGAAACTCTCCTTTATTAACTCCAACGATTAATCCGCCAACACAGGCACCCATTATAATCATGAATACTCGAAAAACTGAGTTTTTCATTCCTGCACCTCTTATTTATTTGTTTTGAGGCTCTTGAACACTCGGCCATTTTTGCTGCAGAGCATGAATAAATGTTTTTACAATCTTCTTATCTTCAATGACTGGTGAATAAATATAAGACAATGTCCGTGTAAAATTCTGGTTTTTCATTTTAATGATGGACAGGTTTTTATTCTGTACATCTCTTTCAATGACACTTCTTGATAGAAAGGATAGTCCCATGCCATTAATCAGGGTTTCCTTAATACCCTGATTGCTGCTTATAGTGAGAAGCGATTTCACTTTTAATCCGTTAGTCCGGATCACATGATTGAGGAATTCGCGTGTGCCTGAACCTACTTCTCTTGTGACCCACGGCTGATTTTGAAGATCTGCGAATGTCACCTCATTTTTTGAAGCAAGCTCATGATTTCTGGAGGAAACAATAAATAGCTCATCCTGCATAAATGGATGCACAGAGAGCTCTTTTTCATTTGTCTGTCCTTCTATAAGGCCAATATCTACTTGGTGCATGCGGACAGATTGTATGATCTCTTCTGTATTTCCGATAAGAACCTGCAGCTCAAGCTCCGGGTATTTATTTTGAAGGTCAAGGAGTAAAGACGGTAAAATATACTCGCCGATGGTAAAACTGGCGCCAATTTTCAGTTCTCCCTTTATCGAATTCTGATGCTCTAAAATATCCTGTCTTGTTTGTTCGTAAAGGGTAATCATCCGTTTTGCGCGATCATATAAAATCTCGCCTGTCGGAGTAATCTGCAGGAATTTTGGCGAACGCAAAAATAACGTCGTCTGAAATTCTTTTTCGAGATTTTTAATATGCAAACTTACACTCGGCTGCGACATACGGAGATTTTCGGCTGTTTTCGTAAAGTTCTTAATCTCTGCAAGGGTCACAAATGTTTTTAATGCGTCATAATACAAAAGAAGCCCACCTTATGATTAGTAATCTTAATTATAACAATAAATTAAATGTATTTTACTAATTTTCTGTTTTCGGGTAAAGTAGAAATAGTATTTTTTAATTGGAGAAAAAGGTAAATCGATAGGTATGATTTTACTCTAAAAACCAACTTAATTTATAGGGATAATCAAAATGATTCTTTCTTTCTATAAAATAAACTGGATTTTTCCTTAATAATGATTTGAAAAAAGTGTTAAATTTCTTTGTGAGGTGGGAAACGTTGCAACTTCAGGTAACTAACAGTCCGTTCAGTCAGGAGCAGGCAGAGCTCCTTAACCGCATTCTGCCAACGCTGTCAGAAACACAGAAAATCTGGCTGACAGGGTATTTAACAGCAGCTCAGTCTCAGTCGATTCAGACAGCACCGGGGACTCAATCATCAGAATTGACTGTACAAAGCAGTGAGGCAGCCGTCTCTAAAGAAGTAACCATTTTATACGGATCACAAACAGGCAATGCTCAAGCACTTGCTGAGAATGCAGGCAAAACTCTTTCAAAGCAGGGTTTGCAAGTGACGATCTCGTCGATGAATGATTTTAAGCCGAATCAATTAAAGAAAGTAAAAAACCTTCTGATTGTCGTAAGTACACATGGAGAAGGCACTCCGCCGGATAATGCGCTCTCGTTTCACGAATTTCTGCACGGCAGACGCGCGCCTAAACTTGATGACCTTAGCTTTTCCGTTCTGTCTCTTGGTGACAGCTCGTATGAGTTTTTCTGCCAGACAGGCAAGGACTTTGATCAGAAGCTTGAAGAACTTGGAGGCACACGGATTTATCCGCGAACAGACTGTGATCTTGATTATGATGATCAAGCAGCAGAATGGCTTCAGGGAGTTCTTGGCAGCTTAATGCAGGATCCGGGAGGAAGTCAGGAATCATCTGTACAGACATCATCTTTACAGGTAACTGAATCCGTTTATTCCAGAACAAACCCATTTCGTGCAGAAGTGCTTGAGAATCTTAATTTAAACGGACGCGGTTCAAATAAAGAAACACACCATCTTGAGCTGTCCCTTGAAGGATCTGGGCTCTCGTTCGAGCCGGGTGACAGCCTTGGCGTATACCCGGAAAATGATCCGGCACTAGTTGACTTGCTGATTCAGGAGATGAACTGGGATGCTGATAAAGAGATAACCGTAAATAAACAGGGGGATGTCCTTCCGCTTAAAAAAGCACTTATATCCCATTATGAAATCACGGTTTTAACAAAGCCTCTTCTTGAGCAGGCAGCTAAGTTTTCTGAAAGTGCGGAATTACAGGAGCTGACATTGCCTGAACAAAAAGAAAAATCTAAAGCATACATTGAAGGACGCGATTTGCTTGATTTGGTCAGAGATTTTGGACCATGGAATGCATCAGCAGAAGAATTCGTTTCGATTCTAAGAAAAATGCCTGCCCGTCTTTATTCAATTGCAAGCAGCTTATCAGCAAATCCTGATGAAGTCCATTTGACAATCGGAGCTGTTCGCTATGAAACTCATGGGCGTGAGCGAAACGGCGTCTGCTCGATTTTATGTGCAGAGCGGCTTCAGCCAGGGGAGACCCTTCCGGTTTACATACAGCGGAACCAGAATTTTAAGCTCCCTCAAAATCCGGATACACCGATCATCATGGTTGGACCTGGGACTGGGATAGCGCCTTTCCGTTCTTTCATTCAGGAAAGAGAAGAAACAGGGGCAGAAGGAAAGTCTTGGCTGTTCTTCGGTGATCAGCATTTCGTAACGGACTTCCTTTACCAGACAGAATGGCAAAAATGGCTTGAAAACGAAGTGCTGACAAGAATGGATGTTGCGTTTTCCCGTGACACGAATGAAAAAGTTTATGTGCAGCACCGGATGCTTGAACAGAGCAAAGAATTGTTTAAATGGATCCAAGAGGGAGCGGTTGTTTACATCTGCGGCGATGAGAAAAACATGGCCCATGATGTTCATAACACTTTAATTAAGATTTTTGAAAATGAAGGCGGCATGAGCCGTGAAAAAGCAGAAGAGTATCTTGCAGATATGCAGCAGCAAAAACGCTATCAGCGTGATGTATACTGAGTTCTAGATTGAAAGGGGTATTTCAGCATGGTGAACAAATTATTAACAGCGCCGGATGGCCCGCCAAGTGATGTAGAAGATATTAAGGAAAGAAGCAATTATTTGCGCGGTACATTGAAGGAAGTCATGCAGGACCGGATCAGTGGCGGAATTCCTGACGATGACAACCGTCTCATGAAGCATCATGGCAGTTATTTGCAGGATGACCGTGATCTTCGAAATGAGCGTCAAAAGCAAAAGCTTGAACCTGCTTATCAGTTTATGCTCCGTGTCCGCATGCCGGGCGGGGTGGCAAAGCCAGAACAATGGCTTGTAATGGACGATCTTGCCCAAAAGTACGGAAATGGCACGTTAAAGCTGACTACGCGCCAGACCTTTCAAATGCACGGCATATTAAAATGGAATATGAAGCCTACCATTCAGGAAATTCATGCTTCGATGCTGGATACCATTGCTGCCTGCGGCGATGTAAACCGGAACGTGATGTGCATTTCGAATCCTTATCAATCTGACATTCACTCTGAAGTATATGAATGGTCAAGAAAACTGAGTGATGATTTGCTGCCTCGCACGAGAGCGTACCACGAAATTTGGCTTGATGAAGAAAAAGTAGCGGGAACACCTGACACAGAAGAAGTTGAGCCAATGTATGGTCCGCTGTACTTGCCGAGGAAGTTTAAGATCGGCATTGCGGTGCCGCCTTCAAATGACATCGATGTCTTTTCACAGGATCTTGGCTTCATTGCAATCGTGGATGAAGGAAAACTAAGAGGGTTCAACATAGCAATCGGCGGGGGAATGGGAATGTCCCACGGTGATAAAGCGACATATCCGCAGCTGGCAAAAGTAATTGGATTCTGCGCTCCTCATCAAATTGTCGATGTGGCTGAAAAGATCATTACCATTCAACGGGATTATGGAAATCGTTCTGTCCGCAAAAATGCCCGTTTCAAGTACACAGTTGACCGCTTAGGGCTGGATACGGTAAAAGAAGAACTTGAAAACCGCCTGGGATGGAATCTTGAAGAAGCAAAGAGCTATCACTTTGACAATAACGGTGACCGATATGGCTGGGTAAAAGGAATGGAAGGCAAGTGGCACTTTACTCTTTTTGTAGAAGGCGGACGCGTAGCAGATTTTGATGGCTACCAGCTGATGACCGGTCTGCGTGAGATTGCAAAAGTCCATAAAGGTGAAATCCGGCTTACTGCCAATCAAAACTTAATTATTTCTAATGTCCCAAGCCATCAAAGAAAAAAAATCAACGATCTGATTGACCAATACGGGCTGACTGACGGCAAGCATTACTCTGCCCTTCGCCGCAGCTCTCTCGCATGTGTTGCCCTGCCGACATGCGGCCTTGCAATGGCTGAAGCCGAACGCTACTTGCCGGTGCTGATTGATAAAATTGAAGCAATCGTTGATGAAAACGGATTGCGAAACGAAGAGATAACCATTCGAATGACTGGCTGCCCAAATGGCTGTGCACGCCATGCTTTGGGTGAGATTGCCTTTATAGGCAAAGCCCCAGGCAAGTACAATATGTATTTGGGCGCAGCTTTTGACGGCAGCCGCCTGAGCAAGATGTACCGAGAAAACATCGGGGAAGAAGAGATTTTAAGCGAACTTCGCGTCCTTCTTTCACGCTACGCAAAAGAACGGACAGAGAAAGAACACTTTGGAGACTTTGTCGTTCGGGCAGGTGTCATAAAAGAAGTAACAGACGGCACAAATTTTCATGATTGATGAAAGACAGGATCTTCCTGTCTTTTTATTTTGGAAAGAAACAGGGAATAATAGAAGTGGATTGAAAACGAATGTACGTTCGTGTATAGTTAGTTTAGATAGTACTTCCTATAAAAGAAGGTAGAAATGATGGCTGAAGCCCTGAAAAATATTTATAATGAATCTTTTATTGAAGCGTTAATTGCTGCAATAGATCAAGAATACTCTTTATTTGATTCCGAACAATTCCGGACACATTTCTTTGAAGAAGGCTGGGAGAATTTAGCGCTAAAGCAGCGGATGAGAAAGATTACAGTGTGTTTAAAAAATTCACTGCCTGAGGACTATCAGGATGCTCTCCAGATTTTATATAAAATTGCACCTCATTTTAATGGTCTTGGCGGCATCATTTTCCCCGATTACGTGGAGCAATATGGTTTGCAGGAATGGGATGAATCAATGCATGCATTAGCTTACTTTACAGAATTCTCAACTTCAGAATTTGCAGTCCGTCCTTTTTTAATTAAAGATGGAAAGCGTATGCTTGAGCAAATGCTGAAGTGGTCTACCCATTCGAATGAGCATGTAAGAAGACTTGCTAGCGAAGGGAGCAGACCAAGACTTCCTTGGGGAGCAGCGGTTCCTTCATTAAAAGAAGAACCCCGGCAAACATTGCCGATCTTAGAAAACCTGAAAAATGATCATTCTTTATATGTCCGCAAGAGTGTGGCCAATCATCTAAATGATATTTCCTATACACACTCTGAGTTTGTTTTAAGCATTGCGAATGAATGGATCGGAAAGAACAATTATACGGATTGGATAATCAAACATGCCTGCCGTTCATTGCTTAAAAAAGGAAACAGAGAAGCACTTGCGTTATTTGGATATGGAAATGACAGCCCAATAAAAATTGAGCATCTGACACTTCATCCCGATACTATCCGGATTGGAGACAGTATTCAGTTTACATTTCATATTTCAGCAGAAAGCACAATTCCTGTCAGGTTGGAATATGCAATAGATTATGTGAAATCACGGGGACAGCGAAACCGAAAGATATTCATGCTGAAAACATGCCATATGAAGCAGGGAGAAAAAAACACCATCACAAAAACTCACGCTTTTAAAGATTTAACAACAAGAAAGCATTATAAAGGAATACATACCATATCGATCGTTATTAATGGTACAGTAAAAGCAGAGAAAGATTTTATCATCAAATGACAGACTGCTGGAACAATGAAAAAAAGTCCTCGGAGGAGGACTTTATTCATTAGTCATCTTGTCTGTCTTTATCATTCATATCTTCAGGGTCTTCAATTGGATCTTCTGGATCTTTCTCTCCATTTTCTTCGTCATCTTTGTTCATTGTGTCATCTTCATCTAAACCAGGCACATCTCCATTTTGTTCTTCTTGAGGAGCTTCATCATTTTGCTCTTCTTCTGGGGGTGCCGGATCTTGATCATCATTAGTCGCGCATCCAGCTAAAATTAAAGCAGAGAAACATACACTAAATAGTACAGATAACCATCTTTTATTCATTGTGTTACTCCTTCCATTAATTAGAATGATTGTTAATTCTGTTTTATATTTCCCTTAAGAATTTTATTTATCAGTAATTTTTAAAAAAAATAGTTGAAAACGTTAATAAAGAATTCATACTGTGTTTAAAAGTTGTTAACATAATGTTCACGTTTACAAGTATCCAGGAAATCTGAATGGTGATAAACTAAAAGTAGAAAATTGGATGATTTTAGGGAGGAATCAAGCATGTCTCATTTTGGTGAACATTTAAAACATTACCGAGAGCTGAAAAACATGAGTCAGGAAGAACTTGCTTTTAAAGCGCGACTTGGACGGCAAACCATCGAAAAGTATGAATCCGGTGTAAAAGTTCCCGATACCCAAACCATCTTAAAACTCTCCACTGTCCTTGATGTTCCAGCATCAGAGCTAGTTGATAAAGAGCATTTTCAAAAGAAAAACAAAATAAATTAATCGTTATGTTTAAAAAAGGCGTTTCCTATAAAAAAGGAAACGCCTTTTTTCGGAGAGAAATCCATTTTATTAAATCTATTCCAACTTCTCATTTAGAGAATAGGTCTTCAGGGGCAGGAGATTATGAGGAAGGGGGGACATAAAAGAAGGCAGGATAGATCATATATAAGACAGCATTTAATAAAGGATAATTGTGATTGGAAGCGGGTTCTCACCATTTTATTTGTATGACTTTTAATATTCAACTAACAAAAAACACCTTCCATTACTGGAAGGTGTGATTGTAGTCCATCCTTTTATCGTCTGCTTTTTTCGCCGCCTTTTTGCCCAATCTCCTGGTAAAACTCTTTATCATGAGAATCAGCTGTAGCTTGTCCGCCTTTGCGTCCCGCTTCTTCGCGGCTCATTTTACCGTTATCGCCAGAGCTGCTGCTGTTAGAATTCGATTGATTTTGGTTAGAGGAGCTAGCTTGTCCGCCTTTGCGTCCTGCTTCTTCGCGGCTCATTTTATCATTATTGTTTGAGCTGTTGTTAGAATTCGATTGGTTTTGGTTAGAGGAGCTAGCTTGTCCGCCTTTGCGTCCTGCTTCCTCGCGGCTCATTTTATCATTATTGTTTGAACTGCTGTTGTTAGAATTCGATTGATTTTGCTGAGCGGCATTTGCTTCGCCGCCTTTTTTTCCGATTTCCTGGTAAAATTCCTTATCATGAGAATCAGCTGTAGCCTGTCCGCCCATCCGTCCTGCTTCTTCGCGGCTCATTTTGCCATTGTTTTGATTAGCCATTGAAAATACCTCCTAATAAATTTGGATTTTTTAACCACACTTTTTTAATACCCGTCAGCTTAGCAATCAAACTGCTTTTTTATCATTACGGCCAAATGTACTAGATAAGAATGTAATAATTAGATAAATAAAACTGAAAATATCATTTCTATATATGATTATCAATTAATCCCTTTATCCTGTTGTGCCAGTGCTAACAGGATGGAATGAAAGAGCGATAATCTTTTCACAAATATAAAAAAAGATATTGGCAATGATAAATCAAGGAGGGTGATAGGATGTATTTCTTGTTAAATATACTGGGTGTACTAGTGGTAATTGGAATTGTTTATATTTGTTCACCTAATAAAAGGAATGTTAAATGGAAAGCTATTCTTACCTTGATCGTTGTTGAATTCATAATTACTTGGTTCATGTTATCGACTAAAATCGGGACATGGGTCATCAATCAAATTGCAGCTTTCTTTACCTGGCTGATTGCTTGTGCAAATGAAGGAATTTCTTTTGTTTTCCCATCAGCAATGGCAAATGAGCAGGTAGATTTCTTTTTCAGTGCATTAATGCCGATTATTTTCATTATTACGTTTTTTGACATTTTATCGTATTTCGGTATCCTGACCTGGATTATCGATAAAGTAGGCTGGCTCATCTCAAAAGTATCCGGATTGCCAAAACTTGAGAGCTTTTTTTCCATTCAGATGATGTTCCTTGGAAATACCGAAGCTCTTGCTGTTCTGCGTCTCCAGCTTGGTGCTATAAAAACTCAGAGATTGCTGACATTTGGAATAATGGGCATGAGCAGTATTAGCGGATCCATTATCGGGGCTTATTTATCCATGGTTCCTGCTACATATGTGTTTGTTGCTATTCCATTAAACTGTTTAAACGCACTGCTGATCGCTAACATGCTTAATCCTGTAGCTGTCAGCAAAGAGGAGGATGTCGTATATGTTCCTACTAAAGAGGAACGTAAAGATTTCTTTTCCACTATTTCTAACAGTATGCTTGTGGGAATCAAGATGGTTATTGTCATTACAGCTATGGTAATCGGTTATGTAGCATTGACGGCCAGCTTAAACGGTATATTAAGTTTCTTTGTCAACGGTTTGACGATTCAAAAAATCTTCTCAGTTCTTTTTAGTCCATTCGCTTTCTTGCTAGGTTTAACTGGGAGTGATGCGATGTATGTTGCTCAATTAATGGGAATCAAACTTGCTACCAATGAGTTTGTTGCCTTGCTCGATTTAAAAGATAAAGTTGACACCCTTGCTCCGCATACTGTGGCCGTTGCAGTGACATTCCTCACCTCATTTGCCAACTTCAGTACAGTAGGCATGATTTATGGAACATTTAATTCCATCCTTGATGAAGAAAAATCGCACATTATCGGAAGGAATGTCTGGAAGATGCTGCTGAGCGGAATGGCTGTTTCCTTGTTAAGTGCTATGGTTGTTGGATTATTCATTTGGTAAATAGGTTACTGATATAAAAGAATGTAAGAAGGAAAACAAGATACAATAAGGGGAAAAGTAAGGTTACTTTCATCTTCAAGTTAAGGAGGGGGCGTTAATTCAGAAGGATTAACGTCTTTTTTCTTTATTAATGGCGCTTGGATTTAATTCTCCCATTACCGCAGATACTGTCTTTTATACGTATGTTTTAATATGTTACGAAATTTATGTAGTCAAAAATTGAAAAAAAGGATATAATCACATTAATATTTGTACCTATAAATATAATATATGGCAATGAATTAGGTGAGCTGATATAAAAATGGAGGGTTTAAAATGAAGTTTCCATATGATTTTTTATTCGGAGCAGCTTCTGCTTCTTATCAAATAGAAGGCGCCTGGAATGAAGATGGTAAAGGTAAAACGAACTGGGATGTCTTTTCAAAGATTCCGGGGAAAACGTATAACGGCACAAACGGAGATGTAGCCATAGACCATTATCATCGCTACAAAGAAGATATTAAGTTAATGGCAGAGATGGGGCTTGAATCGTACCGTTTTTCCATTTCATGGGCCCGTATTTTGCCGACAGGAGACGGAGAAGTCAATGAAAAGGGCTTGGAATTTTATAATAATGTGATTGATGAATGTTTAAAATATGGTATTGTTCCATTCGTTACACTGTATCATTGGGATTTGCCTCTGACTCTTGAAGAAGACGGAGGATGGACAAATAAGCGAACAGCTGACGCCTTTGTCAAGTATGCAGAAATTTGTTTTCAGTCATTCGGCGACCGCGTCAAACATTGGATTACGTTCAATGAAACAGTTATGTTTTGCGGATTAGGCTATTTAAAAGGAGCACATCCGCCTGGTATCCAAAACGATGAGAAGAAGTACTTTCAAGCGACGCATTACGTGTTTTATGCACATGCAAAAACCGTAGAAGTCTATAAAAAACTGAATCATTACGGGGAGATAGGTATTACCCATGTTTTCTTGCCAGCTTACAGCATAGATGATAAACATGAGAATGTAGTAGCTGCCAGGCATGCCAATGAATATGAAACTTTTTGGTATTATGATCCAATATTAAAAGGTGAATATCCGTCTTATGTGGCTGAGCAGTTAAAGGAGAAAGGCTGGACGCCAAGCTGGACAGAAGAAGAACTGGATACGATAAAAAGAAATGCGGGAAAAAATGATTTTATAGGACTTAATTATTACCAGCCCATTCGAGTAGAAAAAAATCATGAGGCGGATTCATCTAAGGAACATTCAAGAGAAACATCTACTCTGGCTCCAGGCAACCCGTCTTTTGATGGTTTTTATCGGACCGTAAAAATGGAAGATAAAACATATACAAAATGGGGATGGGAAATCTCGCCTCAAGGATTTTTAGACGGACTGCATATGTTGAAAGATCGTTATGGTGATATTATGATGTATGTAACAGAAAACGGGCTTGGTGATGAGGATCCGATTATTGATGGGGAAATAGTGGATGTTCCCCGTATTAAATATATTGAGGAACATTTAAAAGTGATTAAGCGTGCAATCAAAGAAGGCATACATTTAAAAGGGTATTACGCATGGTCTGTCATTGATCTATTAAGCTGGTTAAACGGCTATAAAAAGCAATACGGATTTATTTACGTGGATCATCATGATCATTTAAACCGAAAGAAAAAGCTGTCGTTTCATTGGTATAAGCATATTATTGAGACGAGAGGAGAAGAGCTGTAAAGTAGAAGGAAAACCTCTTGATTTTAATCAAGAGGTTTTGTGTATAATAAAGAAAAAATGATTGAACGAATGATAGGGAGATTATATGGCTGTTAAATATAAAGAAATAGCAGATTGTTTAGAACGTGAAATTAGGGATGGGAAATTTGATAAAACGAAAAAGCTGCCGACAGAAGAAGAACTGATGAAAAATTTTGAAGTGAGCCGAAATACGATCCGAAAAGCCATTAATCAGCTGGTCAATCGAGGTTATATCTATCAGGTGCAAGGGAGCGGAATGTTTTTACGGGAAAAATCGGTATCAGATTATATTAACTTAGGCAGTCTTAGAGGATTAACAAAAGATTTGACTTCAAAAATAATTGAGACGAAGATTTTGGATTTACATGTGATAGAAGCTGATGAAGTAAAATCAAAACAAATGCGCTGTGAAGCGGGAACAAAACTTTATTATATTAAGCGGCTGCGAATTGTAGACAAAGAACCCTTCTCAATTGAAATAAGTTACTTTAAAAAAGATATTGTGCCATATTTAAATGAAGATATTGCATCGAGTTCTATTTATAGGTACCTTATAGAGGACTTAAAATTAAACATTGGTTTTGCCGACAAAGTAATCAACTGCGAAAAAATCGATGAAGCAAGTGCGAGATTGCTCCATGTTAATCCGGATGATCCAGCATTGATCATTGAAAATACAGTATTCTTAACTAACGGAACTATCTTTGAATTATCTAATTCTTTATTTCATTATCAAAAAGCAAAAATATTAAATCGAATCAATTTTAAATAAAATAAGATTTAAGCAGTTAAGACTCCTGTTCTTATCCGGTTTATTATATGGTGCTCCTGAAATCGCTCAGTGTACGTTCGTCTTGTAAATAATCAAATTACCTTTATGTTATTGTGGGTGCTCACACATAAAGCTATGAAGAAATCCTTGTCAACTGACGGGTGCTTTACTTCAGTTGCAGGCTGCCATTTTCGGCAGCTTTTTCTTATTATACAAACGGGTCAGGGCAGAAGAAGGAAATCAAAAACCATTCTATATAGAATGGTTTTAAAAAGGAATTACAAAATATTAGGATAAAGGCTATATGATTTCCCAACTTCCTGCAGTAAGACCTACTTTTATAGATATTCCTGCCAAATTGCATCAAAAGGTGATGTTCCAAGGTCTGATTGTATAGTCAGTGAAATACCAAGAGTTAAGATCATGATCCTTAATCCATAAATAATATATTTCGATTTACTTAACCTTTTCATACTTATTTAATAGATAATTCTTTAGTCATTAAAATGTGCGGAATTCCATCTTCCATAAATATACTTGATGAAGTCTGATAGCCAAGTTTTTTATAAAAACCCTCAGCTTGAGTTTGACCGTGTAATTTAACCCTGGATACTCCTTTTTCTTCAGCTATTTCTTCTAACGCTTTAATAATTCCTTTTCCAAGTCCAAATTTCCGGTAAGGCTCTAGGATACAGATTCTTTCCAATTTACCTGAGCCATCAACAACTCTTAATCTTCCCGTTCCGGCTGGCTGTTGATTGTAATAGACTAAAATGTGTTCACATAGTCCATTAAGTGTGTCAAAATCATCAAATTCATCTTCAAATGATACGCCTTGTTCTCTAACAAATACTTCTTTTCTGATATGAAATGCTTTTTTTAAATCATCTTCCACAGTTATTCTTTCTGACTCCACTTATCTTCAGCCCTTTCTGGATTTATTTAATCAGACAAGTCATAATAAATTAAATATCTTTGAACAGTATACAGGAAAATAATATTGTTGTAAATGCAACAAAAAACGTTGGGAGTTTTTTGAATGAAGGAAATACTTCGTGAAATTGGAATGATAGCAAGGGCATTAGACTCTATAAGTAATATAGAATTTAAAGAATATGATCTTACAAAAGGACAGTATTTGTATCTTATTCGAATCTGTGAAAATCCAGGAATTATTCAAGAAAAATTAGCAGAAATGATAAAGGTAGACCGAACAACAGCAGCCCGTGCAATAAAAAAACTTGCGATGCAAGGTTTTATTGAAAAGAAAAATGATGACAACAAAAAAATTAAAAAACTATTTCCAACTGGGAAAGGTGAAAAAGTATATCCCTTTTTAAAGAGAGAAGGAGAATACTCCAATATGGTTGCATTATCTGGATTTTCCGAAGAAGAAATAGATATCATTTATAATCTTCTTCAAAAGGTTAGAAAAAATATAGAGGTCGATTGGGACTTTGTAAAAAAGGGAAACAAGAGAGAATACTGAAAAAATAACTTGGATTTTGAAAAAACTCGCCTTTTTTTCTAAGGGGTTCCGTTTTGGGAGAGAAAATCTGAAAATACACGGTATTTAGCGCCTGGAATAGCAATAGGATTGGCACACTAATTCACACCGCTTTTAGCGGTGTCTTTTTTTGCATATAAAAACTCAGTTCATTGTTGAACTGAGTTAATAAGTTATTCCATAATAGCCCCATGCTTTTAATTAAGCGACAAATCATTCTCGGAATAAAATTTAAGATGTTCCATAGCAATTCAAATAATAAATTATTTTCAACAATATCACTCCGATAATCAATGTTTGACTAACTCTTGCATTGTATTGGATAAGCCTCCTATAATTGAAAAATTTTATTCATACTCAAATAGATTTAACCATTGACCATCGGGCGCTATTGTTATATGAGGAATCCTATTTCTTTCAAATATTTTATAAATATCAATGTTTTTCTTGTTTATCTTTTGTAAATGCTCAGATACATCTACTTTGGAAAAAACTATATAATCCATTGTTGTTGACCGCAAATAAAATTCATATATAAATTGTTTTTTACTGTCATTTACATACCCCAAATGACCTGTATCCCAAGTAAAAAAACGGGATAATGGAATGGATTTAACTGAAATGAAATTCGTAGAAAGTGAGTTAAACAGTTCTTCTTCATATTCTGGAATAATCGCATAGATGTAACATCCGTTCTTATAAAAACAAGAAACTTGGTCAACAAATTCCTGTTCTTCAATTTCTTCATCAAGAAATATCTCCGTTTTTTTCGAAAGTCTATCCACTTTTAACTCTCTCCTAATTCTTTTATCTTCAACAATCCTGCCCATTTATGGAATATCCATTATTTTTAATAATATCATATAAATCCCATTTAAATGTGGTCTGTCAGTAGTCATCGGCCATTCATATAAATTGGGAATTCTAAAGCCAATTAGCACACTTCCGTGAAATATATTGTACATGCGATCCTATTAATTTTTCGTAATTTTTATAAAATTGAAATAAATAATTGGATACATTTATTAAATATGATAAGATGGCATAAAATTTTTATAAAGGAGAATCAAAATGATCAATTACCATAATCGCCGCTTTGTGTCTGTAGAAAATACTGCAAATGGAGAGGTCTCCTCTAAAACTGTTTTTACGTATAAACAAGATGGCCAAATACTTTCAGCAGCTTATGAAGGCGGAGAGATTGTCAAAGGGACATTAATTGGGCTTGTTAAAGAGGATGGTACATTAGAATTTAAGTATAACCACGTCAATGTAAACAATGAAATCAGGGGAGGGCACTGCTTTTCCAAGCCAGAGATATTATCTGACGGCAGAATCAGACTTCATGAACAATGGCAGTGGTTTGACCGGGATCAGACAGAGGGAGAATCTATTATAGAGGAAATTGTTAAGTAAGATAATCAGACGATCTTTTTCACTTTGTACACAGAATTTTTCAAAATACCAGTCTGCCTTTCTTTTTTCTTTCTTGTTATCATCAAAAAAGTGAAGAGAACAAGAAAGAAAGGCTGATGAAGATGTTTATTAAGTTTACCAAAGAAGAAAAAATGATGATGATTGAAGATATTCAGCGCTACTACTACCAGGAAAATGGGGATGAAATTGGCGAGCTTGCGGCTGAAAATCTATTGGAGTTCATTAAAGAATCCATCGGGCCACACTTTTATAATCAGGCGATTAAAGACGCTAAAAATTTAGTTGAACAAAGAATGCAGACGATGGAAGAAGATCTTTATGCACTTGAAAGATCTATTAAAAGATAAATTAGTGTTAAGCTTACAGTCTCTGTAAGCTTTTTTTGAACAAAAAAATTGCGAAATCCCTGCTGTAATGCTATCTTTTATAGGATTATAGAAAAAAGGTGGATTCGTATGACAAGATTATTTACTTCAAAGAAGCTGAATGCCATGATGATTATGATGGCATTTGCATTAGTGATTGCCGGATGCAGCAGTTCTGCAGAGAAAAAAGAAGAAAAAACGGCATGGGATACAATAAAAGAAGAAGGCAAGCTGACAGTTGCTACTTCTGGCACGCTTTATCCAACGTCTTACCACGATTCAGAAACAAATGAGCTGACTGGATATGAGGTAGAGGTTGTTCGTGAAATGGCGAAGCGCATGGATCTGGAAGCAGAATTTTCTGAGATGGCATTTGACGGAATGCTGACATCCATCCAAAGCGGAAAAGTGGACATCGCTGCAAACGATATTATGATTAATAATGAACGAAAAGAAAAATTCGATTTCGCCGATCCATATAAATTTTCATACGGTACAGCGATGGTCCGGAAAGACGATCTTTCTGGAATAAAATCATTAGAGGATTTAAAAGGGAAGAAAGCAGCGGGAGAAGCAACGACTACATACATGGCTGTTGCCCGTGAATACGGAGCAGAGGAAGTCATTTATGACAATGCAACAAATGATCAATACTTAAGAGATGTATCAACTGGAAGAACCGACGTTATTTTAAATGATTATTACCTGCAGCGCCTTGCGGTTGCAGCGTTCCCTGACTTAAATATTGCCATTCATCCTGACATCAAGTTCAACCCTAACAGCCAGGGCATCATTATGAAAAAAGGAAGCGCTGAATTGAAAAAGAACATGGATGCAGCATTAAAAGAAATGCATGAAGATGGAACCATTTCAGAGATCTCGAAGAAATTCTTTGATGGTGCTGATGTTTCAAAAAAACCGGATGTTGATTTTGAGTAACTGGTAACTGAAGAAGGTGAGTGCGATGGGAGATATTCAGTGGGAATACGTCTTTAATTATGAACTTGCAGTGGAGTCTTTTCCATATGTGATACAAGGGATCTGGAATACCCTGCTCATTTCCTTAGTCAGCATGGCAATTGGCTTGGTGCTCGGTTTTTTTCTCGCACTAGGACGCACTTCTAAGTACTCGTTTTTCAGGTGGCCGGCTAGAATCTATATTTCGTTTATGCGAGGGGTTCCGATTCTTGTTATTCTGTTTATTTTATATTTTGGATTTCCAATTATCGGCATCGAGTTCACGGCCATAACGGCTGCTTTAATCGGCTTCAGTTTAAACAGTGCAGCCTATATGGCAGAAATTAACCGCTCAGCTTTAGCCTCTGTTGACCGCGGACAGTGGGAGGCTTCCAAGTCGCTTGGACTTTCCTACTGGCAGACGATGAGAGGAATTATTTTGCCGCAGGCATTCAGAATTGCGCTGCCCCCTCTTTCTAACGTGCTGCTTGATTTGACGAAAGCATCCTCACTGGCCGCGATGATTACTGTGCCGGAGCTATTTCAGCAGGCTAAAATAGTCGGAGGAAGGGAGCTTGATTACATGACAATGTATATTCTAGTTGCCCTTATTTATTGGGGAATTTGTTCTCTTTTGACAATTGCCCAAAATTACCTCGAAAAAAGATATGAATACCTATTATAAATTAAAGTCACAGCATTGGAGCCTGATTTTCATTAATAAGAAAATCCGGCTTCTTTGATTTTATCTTTTTTTAAAATGGATTATACTTAGTGCTGGGAGTAGGACTTCTGCATGAAATGATGTATGCAGCGTTTTAAGCCTGTTTCGTGCATGAACAGTCTCTCACACTAATGTAACAAGATATTTACTTAGCCATCTATAGTTAAACAGGAGGCAATAAAAATTATTCCATGAGAAAATTTTCATAATGATAGATTTTATTAAAACTGAAATACTAGTTGACGCACCGGAAGAATAGTAAAAAACAATTTATCTTTAATGAGGTGAAGGCATGACTATTAAAGGTTTGAATCATTTTTTATTTTCCGTTACTGATTTGGAGCACTCAATCAAATTTTACCAGCGTGTATTTGATGCAAAGTTATTGGTAAAAGGAAGAAGCACTGCCTATTTTGATTTAAATGGCATATGGCTCGCTCTCAATGAGGAAAAAAATATTTCCCGCAGGGAACATAATCAATCATATACACATATAGCTTTTTCAATAGATGAAGCGGATTTTGATAAAATGTGTGATCGGTTGAAAAAGTTAAATGTAAACATTCTTTCTGGGCGTTCAAGAGATGTGAAAGATAAAAAATCAATTTATTTTACAGACCCGGATGGTCATAAGTTTGAATTTCATACGGGTACACTGGAAGACAGATTGACTTATTATCGACAGGAGAAAAAACATATGGAATTTTTCTAATTTCAAACGAGGAAATACTTGCTTCTTCATAAATGATATAATTAGTTACCATGTATTTTTTTGGAGAATTAAAGTAAAACTCTTGTTTATATTGGGTATTCGTTAGTTGAAAAATAATCCAAAATAAAGAAAAGAAGTAAGAGGTATTAGTTTATGTTGAAAAAAAGATATGTCATACCATTTATAGGATTAATTTCGTTCATTATTCTTTTATTCTCTATGTATCATTTAATGAATTCAAGAACCTTTCAATTATTTGGCGGGTTAACCAGCAATGTTGAAACGTCACAAAAAGCAGTTGCATTGACATTTGATGATGGACCAGCAGGAAATACGGATGAAATATTGGCTATACTGGATAAATATCATGCGAAGGGTACCTTCTTTTTAATCGGAAATGAGCTGGAAAATCATGCGAAAGAAGGACAGATGATAGCGGAAGCGGGACATCAGATTGGTAATCATACATATTCTCACAGCAGAATGATTTTTAAGTCACCATCATTCATCAAGGAGGAAATCGAAAAAACAAACAACTTAATACGCCTTGCAGGCTATGAAGGAGAAATTGATTTTCGGCCTCCAAACGGGAAAAAATTAGCCTTGCTTCCCTATTATTTAAACAAACGTCAAATGGATACAATCACATGGGACATTGAACCAGACACATACTACAGTTCCATATCTGACAAAGTAAGTTATGTAACTGAAAAGACTGAACCAGGGTCCATCATTTTGCTTCATCCAATGTACGATAAGACTGGAAAAGAACTAAAAGCACTGGAAGAAATCATCAAATCATTAGCAGAAGAAGGTTATAAATTCGTTACGGTGAATGAAATACAAAAATATTAGGACTGTATAAAGGCAGTAATCCTGTCTTAATTTTGTTTATACATAAACATTCAATTAGAAAAAGCAACCTGAGAAATGAACCAGGTTGCTTTTTGTATTAGATGTCATATCCCATGTAATTATTCTTCTCCTAAGATATTAATAATCCAGTTTTTTAAATCAACAATCCGTAATTGATCAATGTGACGCCCGGTTCCTGTAACGATTATAGGAGCATAAGAATCGACTTTGTGCATAGAACCGTGGGCTCCTCCGCCAGCATGTTCTGGAGAGCTTTCTCCTATGAATTCATAGCCGGGGTTTGCATCCGCTATTAGAAATTCTCCTTCTTGTGAATGAATGGCTCCATACAATCTTGATAAACCATCAGGGTAATCCCCATAGCTAAGCTGTTTGCGGCTATTTGCTTTCAAATCTAAAATGTCCATGTTCCCTTTTATCTCCCAGTTTTGATGATAACGATCTTGATAAGGGCCTCCAGGTTTAAATTGGAGAGTTCCTTTGCTTCCTTTTGAAATAACTTGCACCATATCGTTTTCTTTCCAGGCAATCCAGGCAATCCGGGGATCTGTCTGCAAATTACTGGCTATTTTTTTTATAGAGGGATCCTTTTTCAGTTTGTATATATATGCCATTCGTTCATTTGCAGTAATAGCAATTTCAGTGTTTTTTTGAACTTGATCACCAAGCTTTAAAAGCTTGTAATCCGATAGGGCATCTCTTAAGTCGATCAAGGCTTTCTTTTTGTTCTTTTCTACAGCTGATTGGTTACCGTCCCCCATAATAATCCATACTGTGTTTGCGAGAGCGTCATTCCACTTTGGATAAGTATTCAATATTTCTTGAAGATGTTTATCAAGCTTTTCAATCCCATCCGTTGTTTTAGGTCCTTTTCTATGGACTGCATGATCATTTTCAGGCAAGTACAATATTGTAAAGTCAGGAAGAAGCTTGTTTTTTAGAAGATAGGTTAACTCTTGAACAGCAAAAGCATCATTAATACCTAATCGATTTATCACATGATTGTTTTCCGGATCCTGATTAAGAAAATCTCCTAAAGTTAATATCTTTGGTCCGGTTGTATTGTATTTGTCCGGCAGGGAAGTCGTTTTTGCTAAAATTTTTGGAACCCTTAAGGTATGCTGATAATTTCCCCTGTATATTACTGCATTGATAGAGGCAGTTTGTTTTCCTCTATCATCCAGATCTTCATGGATTGTTTTCACATTTTTACTTAGATCTTCGTTATTAAATTGATAGAGGCTGTTGTCTGCCACATTCGTAACTCCATACTTTAAGGTTTCTAAGAGTCCATTCCCATAGCTGATCACCCGCTGTTCATCTTCGTTATACCAAACAAGACCGGGTATTTTATGCTTATCCGGGCTTGTTCCTGTAAGCAAAGTGCTGTCAATGGTAACGGACATAGTTGGATAAGCACTTACCAGCTCTTTACTGTACTGACCGTTGTTCAGGAAAAATTCGAGTGCAGGGGCTTTATTTTCATGAATCGCTTTTTTTAATGGTTTGTCCATTAATGAATCCACAACAAGAAGAATCACTTTTGGTGAAGAGGAGTTTTTTGTTTGAATAATGTTTGGAGAGACTTGATCATTATTTGCTGAGCAGCCGGTAATCAGGATGATCGAAAGGGTTACAAGAGCTAGTGCACAATTCTTCATTCAGACTCCACCTTCGGTTTACAAGTTCTCCTTATTATTTACAATATCTCTGCAATCATGTTAAAAAACGCAATGAAAAAGTGAATAAAGAATTTTTTATAAGGGGAAGGTAAGATAGCGAAAAGGAAATCAAATAGTCGGCTCAAGAATCATTTGGAGTGAAAAAATTATGCCCTCAATCAAGATAGACAGCTGCAATTCTTTTCATTACGAAGAATTCGGTCAAGGGATACCGGTTATATTTATTCATCCTCCCGGTATGGGAAAAAAAGTGTTTTTTTATCAGCAGAATTTATCAAAGCATATGAGAGTTATTTTTCCGGACTTAAGCGGCCACGGAGATAGTGAGACTGCTTCGCAAGAAATTTCGATTTCGTATTATGCAAGTGAAATAGTATGTTTTATGGATGCTTTAAATCTGGAAAAAGCTGTTATATGCGGATACTCAGCGGGGTGCCAGATCGCCCAGCATCTTGCCATTTATCATTCAGAAAGAATCGAATTGCTCATTTTATCAGGCGCCTATCCATGCGTTGATGATGCGTCAGGACAAATATTGCATCGTTCCGGCATTTATATGGCAGATAATCATTTGAATTTATTAATAGAAATGATTTCAAGGAGTCATACAAAAGATAAAAAGATGAGAAAAATGCTAAGTGGCCATATGAAAAAAGCGGACAAAGAAGTTTGGAAGCAATATTATATTCACTCTTTGCAATACAGCTGCCTCGACAAACTTCATCTCATCACGATGCCTATGCTGTTTATGTACGGTGAAGCAGGAGACTGGACGAACCATTATTTAAAACTTTATCGAAATAAATGCAAACACGCAGAATTTTTCCTATTTACTAACCAAAATCATCAGCTTCCTACGAAGAAATGGAACATATTCAATGAAATTGTTACAGGATTTGTCCTGAATCGAGTGAATTTCACCCATGACAATACCATAAATTTACAAAGGCGGCTCTTTTAAAAAGGCCGCCTATTTTATTATGAATGAAAGGATTTTTTAAGAGAGAGAAGATGTCCTTTAGGCAAGGGCATTTGTCTCGGAGCTCAGATTACAAAAGTGGAAGCTCATATTGTTTTTAGAGAATGAATCAAACCCTATCTTATTTAAAAGGAGCAGCTTGTTAACCCTTTGAGCCAATAGAAAGAACTTTGCTGAAGATTCTATTTTTGCACTCACTATCCAACAGTAAATTTGATAATATTGGAAAAGAGGAATAGAAAGGAAGTGTTGATGATGAAAGCGGTCCTTTTTGATTTTGACGGAACTTTGGCCAATACTTTGCCAGTGTGTTTTTATGCCTTTCAATCAGTATTTAAAGAGTTTGATAGGAGAGATGTTTCTGCAGAAGAAATAGTTGGGATGTTTGGTCCTTCAGAAACAGGGATTATTCGGGAGAATCTTCTAAATGAGGAAAAAGAGAAAGCAATTGAAAGATACTATGAAAAATATCTTGAGATGCATCCAGAGCTGGTTGAAAAAAACAATGAAATAGATGAATTAATCCGGCTTCTAAAAGACAGGGGATTAAAGCTCGGCATTGTGACTGGAAAAGCAAAAAGAAGTTTAGAGATATCCTTAGAAGCCCTAAACATGGTTGGCCTGTTTGACGTAATCATTACAGGAGACGATGTTAAAAAACCAAAACCTCATCCTGAGGGAGTAAAGAAGGCATTATTTATTCTTGGCACAGAAAATAATGAGGCCCTTTTTATCGGAGACAGTGAGGCAGACATTCTTGCAGGAGTTCGAGCAAATGTTTATACAATCGGGGTGCAATGGCTGCCGGAATATCAAACGATTAATTTTGTTACACAGCCAAACCAAGTTATGAAAAATATAAAAGAATTTAGAGAATTTATTAATCGGATGAACACCAGAAATTTAAGATTTTTAATTTAATACAAGTTTATCGAATGTTGAACCTCACAGCTGAAAATTTTTCATCCTGTTTACAAAGGCGGATATTTATGAAACTTATAGAGTTACAATTATATAAAACTGAATATTTCGATCTTATCAATAGATTCAGCCTGCCGGAGGATCAGCTTCCGTTCACTGCATTACCAAATCTGATGGCGGAAATAACATATGAAAAACACCCTGTCGTCATTATATGCGGTATGGAACCAGTCGGTTTTTTTGTTCTGCATTCAAGTGACAGAGTGAAAGAGTATACTGACAATCCGGATGCCATGCTGCTGACTGCATTTTCAGTTAATCATGTTCAGCAGGGGAAAGGATATGCATTCCGGGGAATGAATCAATTAAAGCCGTTCCTAAATCAGCACTTTCCAAAATGCAAGGAAGTTGTACTCGCAGTCAATAAAAGAAATATTCCAGCTCAGAAGCTTTATCAAAAAGTTGGATTTACTGATACGGGAAGAAGAAAGATAGGGAGAATTGGAGAACAATTGATTTTGAGTTTGAAAGTATAACATTAAACCAGCCTGCGTCTGATTTAGATGTTTGGTGGATTATGTACATATAGGAAGTAATCAGTCGCTGGCTGGAAATAAATAAAACTTCTGCGGTACTTAAATGCCGAAAGCCTATTATCCGGCCAAATTAAGTTTTATTAGATGAGTTCCGTTATTGCGGAATTTTCCGTAATAACGGAACTCATTCGAAATTAATTCCTGAATTCCGGAATTTTTAGTGGCTCTTTTTATTAAATATTCAGTCTATCTGTAACGCAAAGCCAACAAGGAAGCGGAATTGGGGCTATTGTATGAATTTTCATAAAAGAATAAATAGTTGGCACACTTCTTGCAAGTATAAAAACGAGCTGGTCATTTAGAAGGAGTGCGAAAACAGGTCTGATTGCACACGTTGTAAGCGCTTACCAACTAAAGTCTGCTCAATTTCAAGAATTAAAGAGGCCAAAAAGGGGGATGTTTGTGGAAATCATTATTATTTTATTATCACTAAGTTTACTGATGTTTGTTGCTTATCGTGGATTTTCAGTTATTTTGTTTGCTCCGATCTGTGCTCTGTTTGCAGTATTGCTGACAGATCCGAGTTATGTACTGCCGTTTTTCTCTAACGTGTTTATGGAGAAAATGGTCGGATTCATTAAACTTTATTTTCCGGTATTCTTGCTTGGAGCTATTTTTGGAAAGGTCGTGGAAATGTCCGGTCTTGCTGAATCCATTGCCAAAACGATTGTAAAGCTAGTAGGAGCAAAGAGAGCGATTCTTGCGATTGTTCTGATGGGTGCCATCCTGACATACAGCGGTGTCAGTTTGTTCGTTGTGGTGTTCGCAGTCTATCCATTTGCTAAAAATCTGTTCATTGAGGCAGATATTCCAAAACGTCTGATCCCCGGAACAATTGCTCTTGGAGCTTTTACTTTTACGATGGACGCACTTCCAGGTACGCCGCAGATTCAAAATGTCATCCCGACAACTTTCTTCAAAACTGACATTTATGCAGCTCCTGTTCTTGGGATTATAGGTGCGATTTTTGTCTTGTCACTTGGAATGTGGTATTTGGAATCACGACGTAAAAAAGCGGAAAAAGCAGGTGAAGGGTATGCAGGATTTCACTCAGAGACTGCAGCTGGGCTGGATCCGGAGCTTGCTCGTGAAAAAGAAGAGGCAGCTGTTTCAGCAAGAACGGAACTTAGTGCTGCCCGTCAGATTCTAGCCTTCGTACCACTTATTCTGGTTGGTGTCATGAACAAATTCTTCACCGTTTCTTTTCCAAAATGGTATCCAAACGGATTTGATTTCTCAGCGATCGGACTTGAAGCATTTGGTAAAATCGAACTTCCATCTGTTGTTGCAATATGGTCTGTTGAACTTGCGCTATTAGTAGGAATCATCACGACAATTGCTTTTGACTGGAAAGCTGTAACCGCTAACATTAAAGACGGTTTGAATGCTGGAATCGGCGGTGCACTTCTTGCCGCCATGAATACAGGAGCTGAGTATGGATTTGGCGGAGTCATCGCTGCACTTCCTGGATTTAAAACGGTGAGCAACGGTATTTCCTCAACTTTTACGGATCCGCTTGTAAACGGAGCTGTGACAACGACCGCACTTGCAGGTATCACAGGCTCCGCATCCGGAGGGATGGGAATTGCGCTTAGCGCAATGTCAGATAAGTATTTAGAGGCAATTGAAAAGTTCAATATTCCTCCGGAAGTTATGCATAGGGTTATTTCTATGGCATCAGGCGGTATGGATACTCTGCCTCACAATGGAGCGGTTATTACGCTTCTAGCGGTTACAGGTCTTACTCACCGTCAATCTTACCGTGATATTTTTGCCATTACGATTATTAAGACAGTTGCTGTATTTGTCATTATCGCTATTTACAGCCTATTCGGCCTAGTTTAAACAATTTTCATAGAAAGAGAGGAAACTTAGATGGCTAAGGGAAAAGTTTTAGACTCATTTAAACAAGCAATTGATAAGATAGAAGACGGTGCAACATTGGTCGTTGGAGGCTTCGGCCTCTGCGGCATACCTGAAAAAACGATTCTTGCTTTAAGAGATAAAGGTGTCAAAGATCTTACTGTTGTAAGCAATAACTGCGGAGTTGACGATTGGGGCCTGGGCTTGCTGCTTGCAAACAAACAAATCAAAAAAATGATGTCTTCTTATGTAGGAGAAAACAAAATTTTTGAACGTCAGTATTTAAGCGGTGAATTGGAAGTGGAGCTGATCCCTCAAGGAACTTTGGCTGAGAGAATGCGGGCTGGCGGCGCTGGAATTCCTGGCTTTTATACAGCAACCGGAGTTGGAACAAAGGTGGCTGAAGGAAAGGAACACAAAGATTTCGATGGCAGGACGTATATCCTTGAAAAAGGAATCGTTGGAGACTTTGCCCTAGTTAAAGCATGGAAAGCGGACCCGCTTGGTAACTTGGTTTTCAGAAAGACTTCCCGAAACTTTAATCCAGTGGCTGCGATGTCCGGGAAAATTACGATAGCAGAGGTCGAAGAAATTGTTGAAGCCGGAGAGCTGAATCCAGACGAAATTCATACACCCGGCATTTATGTCCAGCATGTATTGCTTGGTGCGAACTATGAAAAACGAATTGAACGCCTTACGGTTCGTCAGGCATAAAAAGGAGGCAAAAACATGAGTGACAGCAGACAAAAAATGGTGAAGCGAGCAGTTAAAGAAATAAAAGACGGCATGAACGTAAATCTTGGAATCGGGATGCCTACTCTTGTAGCAAATGAAATTCCTGATGATTATAATGTGCTTTTGCAATCGGAGAATGGCCTGCTTGGAATCGGACCGTATCCGATTGCAGGAACAGAAGATCCAGACCTGATCAATGCAGGAAAAGAAACGGTAACAAGTGTACCTGGTGCATCTTATTTTGACAGTGCAGAATCCTTCGCCATGATACGCGGCGGACATATTGATCTTGCCATTCTAGGAGGCATGGAGGTTTCCGAACAGGGAGATCTTGCGAACTGGATGATCCCAGGAAAAATGGTTAAGGGAATGGGAGGTGCCATGGATCTGGTTAATGGCGCCAAACGGATTATTGTCATTATGGAACATGTCAATAAATATGGTGAATCCAAGGTTAAAAAAGAATGCACGCTTCCTTTGACAGGGAAACAGGTTGTTAACCGTCTAATTACAGAGCTTGCTGTATTTGATTTTGCAGATGGCACGATGGAGCTCGTTGAACTTCAGGACGGTGTAACCATAGAGGAAGTAAAAGAGAAAACAGAGGCCTCATTTACAATAAGTCAATCACTGATGACCGCCCATTAAGGCGAGCAATAGAAAGGACAATGGCGATGAATCGATTACTTAAGGAAAAAATAGCGCTTGTGACAGGTGCCGCAAGCGGCATAGGATTTGAAGTTGCAAAGGAATTCGCAAAAGAAGGAGCGGCTGTGGTCATTTCAGATGTGAATCTGGAAGCTGCCGAAGCAGCTGCTAGAAAATTGAAAGAAGAAGGTTTTGAATCCATTGCTGCTGCTTGCGATGTAACAAAGGAAGATCAGATCATTCATACGATTGAAACCGTTCAAAAACAGTACGGCCGCTTGGACATTCTTGTTAACAATGCTGGTCTGCAGCATGTTTCTCCAATCGAAGAATTCCCAACTGACCGGTTTGAATTCCTGATCAAAGTCATGTTGACAGCACCATTTGTAGCTACCAAACACGTTTTTCCAATCATGAAAAAACAAAAGTTTGGCAGGATTATCAATATGGCATCTATTAATGGAGTGATCGGTTTTGCTGGAAAAGCGGCCTACAACAGCGCCAAACACGGTGTCATCGGACTGACAAAGGTTGCTGCGCTTGAAGGGGCGGAACATGGAATCACCGTTAACGCACTTTGTCCGGGCTACGTTGATACCCCTTTGGTTCGCAACCAGCTTGCTGACCTTGCAAAAACGCGGAATGTAGAGCTTGAACGTGTTCTAGAACAAGTGATTTATCCTCTCGTACCGCAGAAAAGATTGCTCTCTGTACAGGAAATTGCCGATTATGCAGTCTTTCTGGCAAGTGATAAAGCAAAAGGAATTACCGGTCAGGCAGCTATTCTTGATGGCGGGTATACCGTACAATAATACTCATATTCTAGAAAAGGGACAGCCAAAGCTGTCCTTTATTTTTTTGCAAAGAAAAATAAATTGTCTGTCTTTACCAGAGTGATTTTTTAATCTGAATCTTCCAATCTATTGATTTTTATTAATAGGTCTGTGTAAGATGAACATACAAATGTAAACGGTTTATTTCAGATAACCAGGAAAGAGGTGGAGAGAATGAAAGGGCTCATGGAAAAGCTTCCCTATGATTGGATTGAAGAAGTAGTCAATTTGGCGGCAGAATGCATGGTCGTTGTTGATCATGAAGGAATTGTTGTTTATCTCAATTCGGCCTATTGTGAATTCCTGAAAGTAACCGCAGAAGAATCGATTGGGAAACCGGTTCAGGATGTTATTGAAAATTCAAGAATGCAGATTGTAGCAAAAACCGGTCAGGCGGAAGTGGCATCCATTCATCCCATAAACGGAAGCGAAATGATTGCAAACCGGTATCCCCTCTATGTGAAAGGTCAGCTGGTTGGTGCTGTTGGAACAGTGATGTTCCGCAATGCTCAGGAATGGCTGGACTATTCTAAGAAGATCCAGCCGATTATGGAAGAATTAAACTATTATAAAACGAAATTTGAGAAAGAACTTTTCAGTAAATATCATTTTGGGGATCTTGTTGGAAGCAGTCCCAAATTCATAGAAGCCAAGAAGCTAGCAGAGCGGGTATCAGACAGTCAGTCGGCCGTTCTTCTGCTTGGGGCATCTGGAACTGGAAAAGAGCTGTTTGCCCATGCCATACATCAGACTAGCGGAAGACGCTTTGCCCCTTTCATGAGGGTCAATTGCGCTTCAATCCCCGAGCATTTATTTGAATCGGAAATTTTTGGGTATGAAGAAGGTTCATTTACAGGTGCGAAAAAGGGCGGGAAAAAGGGAAAGTTTGAGCTTGCTCACGGAGGGACCATTTTCCTTGATGAGATTGGCGACCTCCCTCTTCAGATGCAAAGCAAATTGCTTCGTGTGCTTCAGGAAAAAGAAATTGAGCGAATCGGCGGACGCGCTCCTATTCAAATTGATGTAAGAGTGATTGCCGCCACCCATCGCAACCTGGAAAAAATGGTTTTAGACGGTGAGTTTAGGGAGGATCTTTATTATCGCCTGAATGTCATCAAAATCGATATTCCCTCACTTAAGGATCGGAAGGAAGATATAGTCCCAATCTCAAGAATTCTATTAAAAAAGCTGGGCACTAAATTTCACAGGTATGATCTTGACCTCTCTGAAGAGGTGATGCTTGACCTGGAGCGACACTCGTGGCCCGGGAACATTCGTGAGCTTGAAAACGTACTTGAGCGTGCTGTTAACGTACTGGACGGCCAAATGATTTACCCGGAACATCTGCCTCTGTATCTTCAGCAGGAAGGGAAGAGTCATAGCCAAACCTACTCTGGTCAACTGCCTCTTAGTCCAACTCAAAGCAGCAAACTTTATGGGCCTGTCAAATCGCTTAAAGTTATCGTGGCTGAAGCTGAGAAAGAAGCAATCTTCCATGCTCTTACAGAAGCGAAA
This sequence comes from Metabacillus hrfriensis, assembly GCF_030127205.1. Classification (NCBI taxonomy): domain Bacteria; kingdom Bacillati; phylum Bacillota; class Bacilli; order Caryophanales; family Bacillaceae; genus Metabacillus; species Metabacillus hrfriensis. The sequence continues at coordinate 2,921,124 of NZ_CP126116.1, read as the reverse complement.
GGGAACAAACTGGAGGCAGCCAAACTGCTTGGAATTGGGAAGACAAGCTTTTATGATAAATGCAAAGGGTATGGGATAAGCTGACGTTTTCAGAAAGCACCATATGATGCTAAAATCTATTCTCCAATATGCTGGGAATAGGTATAACGAATGACAAGTATCGAGCAGGGAGCACAAGAGAAAAGATGGAAGCATGGTTTGAAAAATGCTTCCATCTTTTCTTTTTCTTTTAGAATGCCCGGATTGACTTTCTTTAATATTTATTAGTACTTTACAAATGGGCTAAAGGGAATCTTCTTATATATTTTTAGAAAAGTGTTTCAAAAATGAGAGACAGGCAAGAATCTATAATGGAAACAATTACTATAATTTGAATGATTGAGCTGCATGAAATAACATGTTACTATGTAGTCACACGTAATATGTTACTACATGGTAACATGTGTGCATTCCGTACTGGAATGAACGAAAGGATCGTGGATATGGAAGATAAGCTTTCCACATTGTTTAAAGCGCTGGGCCATCCAATTAGAAGACGCATTCTTGATATTCTTAAAGAATCAGCTAAAACAACTGGCGAATTAAATGACTATTTTCCTGAAGTATCCAGGTATGCAATCATGAAACATCTGACCGCACTTGAGGAAGGGAACTTGGTTGTTGTAAGACGGGAAGGAAAATACAGACTTAATTACTTAAACGCCGTTCCTCTGCAGGAAATGCATAACAGGTGGGTGGGAAAATACATGGAGACAGCGGCCGGTTCTTTACTTCGATTAAAATCGGCTGCTGAACAAAAAGGAGAAGAAGAAATGAACTTGGCAGAACAAGCAAAAGTGTTTCGAATTGAACAAGAGGTTTTCATAGACGCACCAAGAAAACAGGTATTCAAGGCATTGACAGAAAAGGCAGAAGAATGGTGGGAGTTTCGGTTAGCCCCAAAAGGAGTGACATCGAAGTTTACGTTTGATCCTGTACCAGGCGGCCAGTTTATTGAAAGATGGGGTGAAACAGAAGGGGCAGTGTGGGGGAATGTATATTATGTTAATGCTCCGGAAGAAATACGCCTTCACGGGCATTTGGGAATGCAGGGAGCAGTCAATAGTTCTTATACGTACCGTTTAATTGAAAAAAATGATGCTACAATCCTTCAGCTTTCCCATACCGCTTCAGGATTGATTGAAGAAAACTGGGAGCAGGATCATACTGAAGGATGGAAACATCTGCTTGGAACATTATTAAAAAAATATGCAGAAAGAAAAAATTGATAGTTGCCTTTTGGAGGATTAAAGAGAATGGTCCACGTAATTACTGAGATAGAAATTCGGTGCACTGCTGAAAAGGTGTCAGCGTTTGCTTCAGATCCTGACAATGCACCTGAATGGTATGTTAATATTCATTCGGCAGAATGGATGACCGCAAAATCGTTAACAATTGGCTCTCTAATTGCATTTAAAGCAAAATTCCTAGGGAGGGAACTCTTGTATGTTTATGAAATTGCTGAATTCATTCCAGGTGAAAGAATGGTCATGAGAACAGCTGACGGACCTTTTCCAATGGAGACCATCTACACTTGGCAGGCAGCTGATCAGCATACAACAAGAATGATACTTCAGAATATAGGGAATCCGACAGGCTTTTCAAAATGGTTAGCTCCGTTTATGTCTATCATGATGAAAAGAGCGAATACCAAAGATTTAAAAAAACTGAAGAACATCCTGGAAAATAGATAATCGCTGTATTTTTTATACAGAGAGATTTAAAATCTGGCTCTTCTTCCTGGATATTTGGTAAAGTTAGATCATACAGAATAACAGGAGGCAGCCTATGAGCGAATCAGGTAGTGCTGCCCCCTAAATCGATTTCGAATAATTGTTTTGCGGCCGGAAACCCTTGTCAGATTATAAAAAATCATAGAGCAAAGCACAAAATCATAGAGCGAGGTTTAATTGTGGATTTATATACATATGCAAAATACGATGGCACTGGACTTGCCGAATTGGTTAAAAAGAAAGAAGTAACGCCGAAAGAATTGACAGAAGCTGCTTTTAAACAAATTGAGAATGTCAATCCTCTTTTAAATGGCGTGGTCCGTACACGGCAGGAAAAGGTTTTAAAAGAGCTGGAGCAGCTGGACCTTCAGAAGCAGCCATTTGCGGGGGTTCCTATGCTTCTGAAGGATATTTCTCAGGCGGTTGAAGGTGAACCTTTAACAGCAGGATCAAGGCTCCTTAAAAATAACATTTCAAGCAGAGATTCGAATTTTGTTGCTCGGTTAAGAAAAGCGGGATTTTTATTTTTGGGCCACACGAACACTCCTGAATTTGGTTTAAAAAATATTACAGAGCCTGAAGTTCATGGACAGACGATGAATCCATGGAATACAAAGTACTCAGCCGGCGGATCGAGCGGCGGTTCAGCAGCGAGCGTGGCCTCGGGCATAGTTCCGATTGCCGGCGCAAGTGACGGCGGAGGCTCAATCCGTATTCCTGCTTCTTTTACGAGCCTGTTTGGACTGAAACCTACTAGAGGAAGAACGCCAGTAGGACCAAGTGTCGGCAGGCAATGGCAGGGAGCTTCGATTGATTTTGTTCTGACAAAAACAGTCCGCGACAGTGCCGCTATGCTTGATATTCTCCAAATCATTCAGCCGGAAGCTGCTTTCCATACCCCGTTGTTTGCAGGCAAATATACGGATGTTTCTAAAAAAGGGATAAAACGCCCATTACGGGTGGCGTTTCAAACCCAGTCTCCTGTCGAAACACCAGTCAGTGACGAAGCAATTACTGCCGTTAATCGTATGGTGAAGTGGCTTGAAGATCAGGGTCATGAAGTAGAAGAACGCGGAAACGGCATCGACGGTGTCAGACTGATGGAAAACTACTATATTATGAACAATGGTGAAATGGCTGCAACGATTCTTGGCCTTGAAAAAATGCTCGGCAGACCAATTGCAGCAAATGACGTAGAAATTGTGACTTGGGTGTTAAGTGTTGCAGGACATTCCGTAACGGCTGCCGAATTTACACAGAGTCTGGCTGAATGGGATACTGCAGCTGCTCAAATGGCTGCTTTTCATGAAACATTCGATTTGTATTTAACTCCGGCAACTGCATTTCCAGCTCCTAAAACCGGAGAGCTCACTCAGACTGAAGAAGAAATCCAGTCGCTGCTTAAGGTCAGTGAGCTGAAAAAAGAAGAACATTTATCATTCGTTTATGACATGTTCTTAAAGAGCTTAACGGTTACACCTTTTACACAGCTTGCAAACCTGACAGGACAGCCTGCCATGAGTGTGCCCATTCATATTACGGCTGATGGATTGCCTTTGGGTGTTCATTTTGTGGCACCAAAAGGGAAAGAAGACATACTTCTTGCTCTTGCAGGTCAGATTGAACAATCTGATCTGTGGATTGGTATGGAAGGAAATCCATTTTTCTGAAAAATCGTTATTATTTTAAGTGAGTAAATTAGTGTCCGTGTTAAAGTTTTGAAAAATTTGCCGATATAGAAGGAAAGTATTTAATCAGGCTGGAGGATCACTGATGGAAGAAGAAGTAAAGAATTGCCCTAAATGCAGAATGCTTCAAAAGCATACAGACAGTAAGTGCCAGGTGTGCGGACATACAGTCATGGATTCCATTTTGGCCTTATATCCTTCAAAAAGCGCTGGAAAACGCTTGGCAAAAAAGAAGTGACGAACATGGACTTTTACTCAGAGAATAAAACCATCAATTTTAATGATGGTTTTATTCATATGTAATAAAAGGCAGACAAAACAGGAAAGCTAAAAAAAAGTGGGTTCCTTCCTAAGGGTTTTTATTTGATTTATATATATCTTACTTGTAAGATATATATATAATAATTAATAAAATACATTTCACGAACCAGTGAATATAAAATCATTCATTAAAGGAGAGGAATTCACTAATGGCCATTACTATGTTTACGTCTTGCAGCTGCACATCTTGCAGAAAGTCAAAAATGTGGATGGAAGAGCATGGTCTTTCCTATACAGAAAGAAATATTCTTACACAGCCTTTAACAATGAAAGAACTTAAACAAATTCTTCATATGACAGAAGAGGGCACAGATGAAATTCTATCAACCCGCTCAAAACAATTTCAGGAATTGGATATGAATTTAGATGCTTTGCATCTGAAGGAATTACTTGGACTTATTCAAGAGAAGCCGGGAATTATGCGCTGCCCGATTATACTGGATGAAAAACGTTTTTTAGTGGGATTTAATGAAGATGAGATCCGGAAATTCCTTCCCCGCAATATACGGGCCTATCTTTTAAAGCTGCTTGAAGCGAAAACAATGCTGCCTAATTAACGGTTCGACTGATAAAGGAGAATTACAAGTGGAAGAATTGCCAATACCCAACATGAATTATGATCAGCTTAAGAAAATAAAAAATGAATTAACGCGGTTTATGATGTCCTACAAATTTGCGTTAGAAGAAATGAACACGAAAATAAATATCCTTGAACAGGAATTTCAATATATTCATGAGTATAATCCAATTGAACATGTCAGCTCGCGTCTGAAGTCTCCTGAGAGCATCGTAAACAAAATATACAGGAAGAATTACGACCTTTCCCTGACCGATATTAAAAAGAATATAAAAGACATAGCAGGTATTCGCATCACCTGTTCTTTTTTGTCTGACATTTATCAAATCAGCGAGATGATTCAAAACCAAAAGGATATCAATGTCATTGAATGCAAGGATTACATAAAAAATCCTAAGCCAAACGGCTATCAAAGTCTGCATTTAATCGTGAAAATTCCAGTGTTTATGTCGGACCGCCAGGAAGATATCCTTGTAGAAATACAAATTAGAACGATTGCGATGGATTTTTGGGCTAGCCTTGAACACAAGATCTATTATAAATATAATAAAGAAATTCCTGAGCGGCTTACAAAGGAATTAAAAGAAGCCGCAGTTTCTGCAGCGGAACTCGACCGCAAAATGGAGAAACTTCATAATGAAATGACCGATATAAAAGAAGCAGAGGAACCGGCAGGGGAACTGTCCCAGCTGCTTTTCAGCAAGGAACAATTTAAGCTTCCCATTGATTTAGTAAATTCATTAAAATAAGGAACTGTTTGTGGAGATGAAATTGTATGAATAAAAAAAGAAGTGAAAATATCGTCTCCTTATTTGAGATTTTTGTTTCACTTGAACGTAAATGGATGAATGACTGGAATCATCTGAATGAGGTCGGCCTTTCAAAAACTCATATTTTGATTCTGCAAATCCTTGAAACTGAAGGACTGAAGCGTCCGTCAATACTTGCAGAGCAATTACAGATTACTACTGGCGGTGTGACCGTCCTCACAAGCAAGCTAATCAAAGACGGGTTTGTCCAAAAATGCCAAAACGAACGTGACCGAAGAGCATACAACCTTGAAATCACGGATTCCGGAAAAAATCTTCTGCATTCGGCCAGGAGCCAAATTAATCAGCAGATTCAAAACATGTTCGGAATGCTTTCAGATGAAGAAATTCAGAACTTGCGGGATATCTTTTACAAATGCTTAATGGGACAAAAACAATAAGCTTTGCTGACAGGTGAGTTTTAAGGTTTAAATATAAAAGAAAGCCAGTGATCTGGCTTTCTTTTATTTAGCTTTCTTCATTTAAGCAATTATCGCACAGCCATAAATTTTCCGCTTCGGAGAATGTCAATTTTTTATGAAATGAGCATTCGTCGCATAGATCTTCTTTTTCTTCAATGTCTCTCACATTCGCAGCCTCCTTTTATCGGCAATAGGTTCTCATCCATAAGCAGCTGTCATTAATATATGTATGATTATGATTTTAGATATACCCCTATAGAAATAAAAGGAAACATTTCCTATTATAATGAAAAAGGATGAATCCGATAGTCGTTTATAAATAAAATAAAGCAAATCATTTTAATATATAAGAGACTGCGCCTTAATCAGGATTTCATCGTCGAACCCAAAAATTATCGTGCATGAGGATGCGTAAACTTCTCTGGAGGAAAAGGAAGCGAACTGTTCAGAATGTTTCAGGAAAAAACATAAAAAAACGGCTTATCAGAAGGGAAGCCCTTTTGATAAGCCGCTTTTTTTTCTTGTATTTTTTATGTTTTCCAATTTTGCAGCAACTGCTTTTCGTTCAAATAAGATCATCCAAAGACCGGCTGAGAGAATGACAGAAGACAGTACATCATAAATGACATGCTGCTTCACAAATAAAGTAGAAAGGATAATCAAAATTCCTGTTACTTGCGTGACATAATTCATCATTTTCCCTGAGTCTTCTATCCGATTAACAGAGAGCATAATAATCATCGTAGTCAGAACATGAATGCTTGGAAAACAATTATATGGCTGGTCTGAACTGTAGATTAAGGAAACGAGCTGGACTAGGAAGCTGTCTCCCATAAGCTGAGGACGCGGCACGGTAGTCTGAAAGTAAAAGTAAATAATGAAACATACGATTTCGCCAGCGGTTATAGCCAGGATAGACTTCCAGTAAACACTCGGGTTTTTCCACCAAAAATACAGCAAAAACCCAAACATATAAACATACCAGATCACATAAGGAATGATGAAAATAGGAGCAAATGGAATGTATGAATCCAATGGTGAAGAAATATTCACAGCGTTTGCTGATTTTTCATTCAGGTATTCATAAATCAAACCAAGAATTGGGAAGATGAATAGTCCCGTTAAACCTCTTATTTTTATTAAAGCTGCCTTTGACATGTAAAACGCCTCTTTTGCTGTTTTTTTATCTATGATGCTGCTGACAAAATTCTGTTGTATATATACCCCATATGGACAACCTTAATCATCTCTATGAAAAAGTCTGACAATTAGTGATAGAAATCTGGAAATCTTACAATTATTGAAAAAGTTGGTATAATCAACTTGCGGCAAGAGCCGCAAGTTCTACTATACCTTTTTGGGAATACAATTGGAAGATTTGGGATTGGGATACGATAATAAATTCAAACAGCAGGTAATAAGCATGATTGAGTTAAAAAAACCGGAATTTTTGGCGCACTTAATAAAAAGAATCTGTCCAATTCATTTCAGGGAAACAGTCTCCAAAGTTTAATGACATGCATCTGAGCACGGTGCAGATGTTAACGCAGTCGCCAGCGACGGAGATGCTCCGATTCAGGAACGCAGCTTTTGAAGGAAATACAGAGATTGGAAGTCTATTAATAAATAACGGAGGAGACACCCTAAACGGCGAACAAAGAAGTGCTGCAGAAATAGCAAAACGAAAATATCACACAGATTTTATCAATATACTGAAAAATCCTTAAGGGGAGAGTGATAAATATGAGACTGGATCCAGTAGAAGCTGCAAAAAGAATTATAGAAAAACGGTACCCGTCATGCAAAGCCGCTGTATTATCAGGCAGTGTGGTAAGAGGGGAAAGCACTAAAACGTCAGATCTTGATCTCGTTATTTTTGATCAAGCACTAGAATCTTCCTACCGGGAATCATATGTTGAGTTTGAATGGCCAGTGGAAGCATTTGTCCATAATTTCGAGTCATACCGGCAGTTTTTTCAAAGTGACTGCAAAAGCGGCACGCCATCCATGCCGAGAATGGTATATGAAGGACTTGTTATAAAAGGAGAAGATTTGCTTGAGCCAATTAAAAGGGAAGCTCAGAAACTTTTAGAAAAGGGTCCGCAGCCTCTTTCGAAAGAAGAAATAGAAATGAGACGCTATTTTATAACAGATGCACTTGATGATTTTACGGGGAGCAGCAAACGCTCGGAAGAAATTTTTATTGCTGGGGTACTCGCAGAGCTGATCCATGAATTTGTCCTGCTGACAAATGGAAGATATATAGGGAAATCAAAATGGATTCCAAGGGCTCTCATGCAATATGATCCTGTATTTGCCGCTGAATTCACCTCCGTTTTTGACGAGTATTACCGTACAGGACGCAAAGACAATGTTATTGCCTTGACAGATTCGATTTTGGAGCCCCACGGCGGCAGATTTTTTGAAGGGTTTTCACTGGGAAAAAAAGAATAGAATAGGAGAGATGATCATGTCACTTATCATACGTCATCCAAATGAAATGGATTTTGTTGCTCTGACAGCGCTTATGTATGAATATATCGTCGATTTTTATCAATGTCCAAAACCTCCAGAGCATAAAATTCATCAGCTGATTAAGACACTTCAGCAAGAAGAGAAGGGTATTCAATTTTTGGCGGAGGAAAACGGCAAGGCTGTCGGATTCGCGACACTTTATTTCACTTACAGCACAACCAGAGCTGAACCCATTACGATTATGAATGACCTTTATGTTCAGGAAGCATACAGGGGATCTAAAGCTGCAGAAAAACTTTTCAAAAGCTGCCAGACATACAGCAAGCAGCATCAATATGCTGCCATGACCTGGGAAACAGCGCGGGATAATGCAAGAGCACAGCGCTTTTATGAAAAGATGGGTGGCAGAAAAGGAGACTTTCTGACCTACTCCATTTGAGAGCGAAAAGTAAGCGCTTGGAAGACTTCCAAGCGTTTATTTGAAGAAATTTTTTGAGAAAGAATGATACAAAACACAAAGTAAACTCGCTGTCATGATGACAAAAAATCCTGTTACAATTCTTTCATCCAAAGTTCCGTCTGAAAACAGCACAGGACCGATTCCGAAGAAAGCAAGCAGCATGAATAAAAGAAGGAATACTACATCCACAATCCACTTCAAAGAATATCACCTTTGCCTTTTTCATACATCCTATGTTTCATTAGGAGTCTGAGATACAATAGTTCTTAAAAATGACAGCGCTTTCAATCTAAAATGATTATCTAATTCAATGCAACCTTCATCTATAGAAATAACCTGTTTATCCTTCACATAGAATGTAAGAAGCATGATATTCAGAATGCAAGTGAGGTGGGTATCCGGATGGAGAGGGAGTACTTAATCAAACCGATGCTTGATGAAAGCTATAAAAAAGTCAGCCATGGACAAGGTGTTTATCTATACGATACTTCTGGCAAGAAATATTTGGATGGATCATCTGGAGCTGTAACTTGTTCAATCGGACATGGGGTCAGTGAAATAGTCGAAGCAATGGCGGAGCAGGCGCGAGAGGTATCGTTTGTCTATCGGTCTCAATTTTCAAGCCATGCAGCTGAGGGCCTGGCAAAGAAGCTTGCAGAGATGACGCCGGGTGATCTTAACTGGACCTTTCTGGTCAACAGCGGATCTGAAGCCATTGAAACGGCCATGAAGACAGCGATACAGTTTTTTCAGGAAAAAAACATGCCTAAAAAAACAAAAATCATTTCCAGGTGGATGAGCTACCATGGGATAACAATTGGCGCGCTTTCTTTGTCAGGCTATCCAGAGCGGCGTTTCCGGTTTCAGCCGCTGCTTGAAGCAAATCCCGTGGTATCTCCTGCGTACTGTTATCGTTGTCCATATGGATTAATACCCTCCTCTTGCAAGGCGAAATGTACAGGAGAATTGGAAACGGCAATAAGAAGAATCGGTGCAGATCACGTTGCTGCTTTTGTTGCAGAGCCGGTTGTCGGTGCAGCGGGAGCAGCAATTACACCTCCAGAAGGATATTACGAAAAAATCCGCGATATTTGTGATCGAAACGACATTCTGTTCATCGCGGATGAAGTCATGACAGGCATTGGAAGAACAGGAAAAACACTTGCGATGGAGCATTGGGGAGCATTGCCTGACATCGTTGCACTCGGGAAAGGATTAAGTGCCGGTTATGCTCCTGTTGCGGCAACTTTAATCAGTGACAGGGTGATGCGGCCAATTCAGCAAGGATCAAAGTTAATCATGAGCGGGCATACCTACAGCGCGAATCCTCAATCTGCAGCTGTCAGTCTAGCAGTCTTGCATTATATTGAAAAAAATCAATTGAACAATGCAGCTTTTGAAAAAGGAAAGATGCTGATTAAAAACCTGCAAAAATTGCAGAAAAAAACAGAAATCATCGGTGATGTCAGGGGAAAAGGATTATTAATAGGAATTGAATTTGTCATGAACCAGACGACCAAACAGCCTTTTCCGAAATCTTATAATCTTACGAACCGCATCATTAAGAAAGCAAATCAGAACGGACTGCTTGTCTATCCGTCTGCTGCTGGAATCGAAGGCGGCGACGGCGACGCCATATTAATTGCCCCGCCGCTGAACATCAATGATGAAGAGCTAAACGAACTTATCCACCTATTTACAAAAACGACTGAAGAAATAGAAGCCGAAGTGCTGCCAATGTCATAAAAAGGAGAATCTGTATGATTGCTAATTCATTTCAGAAAATTAGACAAATTGATGAGGTTATAGGCAAAATCAATGACGGCTGCACGCTGATGGCAGGTGGATTTGGAGGTGTTGGCACCCCTCCGTCTTTAATTGACGCAATTTTGGAAAAAGAGGTGCGGGACCTCGAAATTATCTGCAATGACACTGGTTTTCCTCATATCGGAATTGGAAAATTGATCTCTGCAGGGCGTGTCCGAAAAGTAATTGCCTCGCATATTGGCTCAAATCCAATCGCGGGAAGCTTGATGTCAGAAGGCAAGCTTGAAGTGGAATTTACTCCCCAGGGAACTCTTGGCGAGAGAATCCGTGCCGGCGGCATGGGTCTTGGAGGAATTTTGTCAGATGTAGGCATGGGAAGTGAGATTGCAGAAAAAGGAAAAGACCTTGTACAAGTGGAAGGGCGCACCTATTTTATTGAAACAGCCCTTACTGCTGATGTGGCCATCATTTGCGGAAAGGCAGCGGATGAATTCGGAAACATCATTTACAAAAAAAGTGCACGGAATATGAACCCGCTTATGGCTATGGCTGGAGATTATACCATTGCTGAAGTCGATGAAATCGTAAGCTTAGGCGAGCTTGATGCCGAAGCCATCATAACCCCGGGTGTATTTGTTCAAGCCATCGTACAAAGTGAAGGGGTGAACTGGAAGTGGGTATGGGAAGCGAAATAAGAGAAAATATTGCAAAACGTGCAGCGCAGGAAATAGATAACGGCATGATCGTCAATCTTGGCATAGGGATTCCCTCTCTCGTGCCGAATTATCTGAAAAACAAACCTCAAGTGATGATTCAGGCTGAAAACGGCATCCTCGGCATTGGACCAACACCTTTGCAAGGAGAAGAAGAGGAGACACTGTGCAATGCTGCCGGCTATCCGGTAACCCTTGAAAAAGGAGCCTCTTATTTTGACACGGCTACAGCGTTTGGCATGATTCGAAGGGGATGCATTGATTTGACGATTCTAGGTTCTCTCCAAGTAAGCGAAAATGGGGATCTCGCCAATTGGATCGTACCCGGTAAGCGTGTACCTGGAATGGGCGGAGCAATGGAACTTGCCGGAAAAGCAAAAAAAGTCATTGTCGTCATGAATCATGTCAATAAAAACGGCGATCCAAAAATTCTCACAAGCTGCACCCTGCCGCTTACATCCAAACAATGTGTCGATTTAATTATTACGGATATGGCAGTAATTGAAGTGCATGAAACAGGACTTATATTAAAAGAGGTCATGGCTCCATTCACAGTCCAGGATGTGATGAAAAGCACAGGAGCAAAGCTTGAGATCGGCATGAATCTTTGAAGGAGTGATTCGATGAAAAACTTGCAGGTGCAAGTTTGCACATGGATAGAAGAAAATCGAAACCGGTCAATTAAATTACTCAAAAAGATGGTCGAACAGAGAAGTGTTCAGGGAAATGAGGCGTCAGCTCAAGCGGTCGTGCTGGAAAAATGCCGTCAGCTTAGTCTGGATATAGATCTGTGGGAGCCTGGCGGCAAACTCCTAAAACAGCACCCGCATTTTGTAGCAACGAGAACATCTTTTAAAGACAGCCCGAACATTGTCGGTGTTTTAAAAGGAAAAGGAGGCGGGAAATCCGTCATTTTAAATGGACACATCGATGTCGTGCCAGAAGGCGACTTAGAGCAATGGGATGTGGACCCTTATCAGGCAGTGGTAACCGAAAACCGTCTTTATGGACGCGGATCGACGGATATGAAAGGCGGGAATGTCTGTCTCTTAATGGCAATGGAAGCTATTAAAGCATCAGGGATTTCCTTAAAGGGAGACGTCATTTTTCAAAGTGTCATTGAAGAAGAAAGCGGCGGCGCGGGAACCCTTGCTGCCATTTTACGCGGATACAAGGCAGATGCAGCCATCATTCCGGAGCCTACTAAAATGAAAATTTTTCAAAAACAGCAGGGATCTATGTGGTTCAGGCTGAAAATAAAGGGGCGTTCTGCACATGGGGGAACGAGGTATGAAGGAATCAGCGCCATTGAAAAAAGCACGCTGGTTGTTAAGCATATCCTGGAGCTTGAAAAAAAGCGAAACGAAAAAATAACCGATGCGCTTTACAAAAAAATTCCGATTCCAGTTCCTATTAATATTGGAAAAATAGAGGGAGGCACGTGGCCATCCTCTGTGGCAGATCTTGTCACCTTAGAAGGAAGGTGCGGGATCGCACCGAATGAAACGATAGAAGAGGTGCAGACTGAATTTCAAGAGTGGATTTCTGACCTTTCTTCAAAGGATGAATGGTTCAATGAACATCCTGTGGAACTTGAGTGGTTTGGAGCAAGGTGGCTTCCAAATGAAATCGGAATCGAACATCCTCTAACCGAAGCTTTGATAAATTCTTATAAAGAGATCATGGATAAAGAACCGATCATTGAGGCATCTCCTTGGGGAACCGATGCAGGCCTTTTATCTCATGCAGGAGATATTCCTTCCATTGTATTTGGCCCCGGCGAAACAGAGATGGCTCACTTTCCGAATGAATTTATTGAAATTGATAAAATCATCGAATGTACAAAAATTCTGGCTGTTTTCTTAATGCATTGGTGCGGTGTATCAGAGCAGATGTTTTTACAGATCGATGGAAAGGGTAAATAATTGAAGATAACGATTAAATAATTGAGGTGTCAGCAAATGAAGCAGCATTTATGGATCAACGGACAGCATATGGAAGCAAGCAAGTATCAGGAATTAAAGTCTCCTTACACGGATGAATTGCTGGCAGAGGTAGCAATTGCGGGTCAGAATCAAGTAAAAGCAGCAGTTGACGCAGCAAGTGAAGCGATTAGTAAGATGAACGTTTTGCCTGCCCATAAGCGTGCAGATATTTTACTGAAAACAGCCCAGCTTCTTGCTGAACGAAAAGAAGAAGCGGCTGTGATTATTGCCAAAGAAGCCGCTAAACCAATTAAAACTGCGAGAGCAGAAGTGGACCGAACGGTTATGACATACACATTTGCTGCTGAGGAAGCGAGAAGGCTGAATGGTGAGACGATTTCAATGGATGCAGCTCCAGGCGGGGAAAACCGGACAGCATACACAGTGCGCGAGGCAATCGGCGTTATTGGAGCGATCACGCCTTTTAATTTCCCGATGAATCTCGTTGCGCATAAGCTTGGGCCTGCTTTTGCCGCAGGCAATACAGTTGTTTTAAAACCTGCGACACAAACACCTTTAAGCTCCTACTTCATCGGAGAGCTTTTTCATGAAGCGGGTCTGCCTGAAGGCGCACTGAACATTGTAACAGGAAAAGGCAGTGAAATCGGCAAGCATTTTACATCAGATGAACGCATAAAGGCACTTACGTTTACAGGAAGTCCAGACGTAGGGAAAAAGCTGAAAAAAGAAGCCGGCATGAGAAAGACGCTCCTTGAATTAGGATCAAACTCAGCTGTCATTGTCGCAGAAGATGCTGATGTTTCAAAGGTAGCTCCAAGATGTGTGACAGGTGCATTCGCGTATGCGGGCCAGGTTTGCATATCCGTGCAGCGAATTTATGTACACGAAAATGTATTTGATGAGTTCGTTGCGAAGGCTGTAGAAGAGACGAAGAAACTTAAACTCGGCAATCCCCTTGCTGAAGAGACAGATGTCTCCTCATTAATCTCAAGCGAAGATGTGGATCGCGCCATTTCCTGGATTGAAGAAGCTGAGAATGCAGGAGCTCAAATCGCATGCGGCGGCAAATCAGAGGATCATCAGACTGTTCAGCCGACTATCTTGCTGAATGTCTCGGCAAAAGTCAATCTCTCTTGTCAGGAAGCATTTGCTCCAATTGTCATCATCAACTCATTCAAAACATTTGATGAAGCAATTGAAGAAGTGAATAACTCGAGATATGGACTTCAAGCAGGTGTATTTACAAATAAAGTCGACCTGGCCTTCCAAGCAGCAAAAGCCCTTCATGTCGGCGGTGTCATGGTCAATGACATTCCAACCTTCCGTGTCGATCACATGCCATATGGGGGAGTGAAGGACAGCGGTTTCGGCAGAGAAGGCATTAAATATGCCATTGAAGAACTGACTGAATTGAAGCTGATCTCGTTTAATCATGCCAAGTTCTAAGGCTTAAAAAAAATAGAGTGTGCAGGCTGCACTCTATTTTTTTAGGGTAATTTTTTATATAAGGGGGACCAGTTCTTGAAAAAAACTTACTCCGAAACAATAATGTTAGCTAAAAAGGACTATCGGGCTGATGCAGTACTCGATTATTTTAACAAAAGGCTCCGAATCGATGACTATCGCGGAAATACAGAGTCCTTGCTCACAGATGCATACAAATTAGCTTCAGATAACAGCTTCACAAAAGTTATTGTCAAAGCAAAAGCCTGTGACATCACTTTTTTATTGAAGCATCAATTTCAGCTTGAAGCCATTATTAAAAATTATTTTCACAGTGATGACGCCTATTTTTTTACGAAATATTTAAGTGAAGAAAGAAGAAAAACAGACTGCTGGACAAAGCAGGACAGCATCGTCACATCCATTTATGAAAAAAAGAAGACAGTTCATGTACAGTCAGCAGCATTTTTATTTCGTACAGCTGAAGAACATGATGCAAAGAAGCTTGCAGAGTTATACAGAGCAGTATTCGAACTGTATCCAACACCCCTCCATTCAAGTGATTATATACAAAAAACGATGAGGGATGGCACCATCTATTATCTTGCTGAAAAAGGAGACAACATCGTTAGCGCTGCTTCTGCTGAAATCAATTCAGCATACCACAATGCTGAAATAACAGACTGTGCAACGCTGCCCGAAGTCAGAAAGCATAAATTAATGAGAAGCCTGATTTTATTACTTGAGCAAAAGCTTTTTGAAAACGGTATTTTTTGTGCTTATTCGATTGCAAGGGCGGATTCTTTCGGCATGAACGCCGTTTTGCATCAGCTGGATTACGAATATACCGGCAGACTTACAAATAATTGTGTCATTAGCACAGATCTTGAAAACATGAATGTATGGTGCAAAGATCTGTCTGCCGGAAATTGAGCAATGTATGCCGAAAATCCGGCGGCTTATGTAAAAAGGAGGAAAACCTTTGACAAATCAAAATAGGGAGCGAATCATTCATCATATTTTAGAAACGATTGATGAGGGGATTCATGCGGTTGATGAGAAAGGAATCACCGTTTTTTACAACGAGATTGCAGCTTTTCATGATGGTTTGAAAGTCGATGAGGTAGTAGGCAAGCATTTATTTGATGTTTTTCCGTCTCTTTCTGAAGAAACGAGCACACTATTAAAAGCCATTAAAACGAAAAAACCGATTTATCACCATTCACAAACGTACATAAATATAAAGGGCGAAAAAATTGAGACTGTGAACACAAGCCTGCCGATTTTATCAGAGGATAAAGTGATCGGTGCAGTTGAAATTGCAAAGGATTATTCAGCGATCAAGCGGCTGACAGAGCGGCTTGCTGACCTGCAAAAACAAGTCCATTCTCCCCCTAAAGCAGAGGGATCCAACGGCACAAGGTATGTTCTTGATGACATCATTACTGCAAGCAAGAACCTTCTTATGATAAAAATGCTTGTGAAAAAAGCGGCAATTACCTCATCAAATGTTCTCATTTATGGGGAAACAGGAACTGGAAAAGAATTAATTGTACAGGCCATTCATAACGAATCACAGCGCAGAGATGCTCCTTTTATAGCACAAAACTGTGCGGCGCTTCCTGAAGCCTTGCTTGAAAGTTTATTATTTGGGACAGCAAAAGGGAGCTACACAGGGGCAGTAGACAGGCCAGGCTTATTTGAACTGTCGCACGGCGGCACGCTTTTTCTGGATGAACTGCAATCTATGCCACTGAATCTGCAGGCGAAGCTTCTTAGAGTCATTGACGATGGCACGATTAGGAGAATCGGAAGCAGTCATTCAATCACAGTCGATGTCAGAGTGATTGCCGCAATGAACATCAGCCCTGAAAAATGTCTCGCGGAGGGAAAAATGCGGGAAGATCTTTATTTTCGCTTAAACGTCTTCGGAATCAATCTTCCCCCGCTCAGAGAAAGGCCGCTCGACCTTCCCTTACTGATTTCTTATTTCATAAAAAAGTACAATCATGAATTTCAAAAGCGTGTTGCTGCATTATCAGACGAAGCGCAAGTCCTTTTAAAGCACCATCACTGGCCCGGGAATGTAAGGGAGTTAAAGCATTGCATTGAGTTTGCCATGAATATGTGTGATGGGAATAGAATTAAAACCGATCATTTACCGCCATATTTACTGAAAGAGGAAGATACGTCAAAGGAAGCGCATTCTCTTCATGAAAAAATGTCAATGATGGAAAAAGAGATTATTCAACAAGCACTTGTTCAAAGCGAAGGCAATATTTTAAAAACAGCAAAGCTGCTCCAAATTCCGAGACAAACTCTTCAATACAAAGTGAAAAAATATTTTCCTGACCAATTTTCGGCACCAAAATTATAAGCATAAATAGCAAATGTGATTTTAGCAGCTTCATAGTCACGTTGGCATGGTTTTTGCATGTAATAATGGTAAAGACCGAATTGGGGGAACTGCCATGAAATACGATCTATACAAGCCGAAGCGCGACTGGAAAGACATCGAACTCTGGAAAGATGTCACAGATGAACAGTGGAATGACTGGCTCTGGCAGCTGACAAATACCATCCGCACACTTGATGACCTTAAAAAAGTAATTAATCTGACTCCTGATGAAGAAGAAGGGGTTAAAATATCAACGAAAACCATCCCCTTAAATATTACTCCCTACTATGCATGGCTAATGAACGAAGATGATCCGAGATGTCCAATCCGCATGCAGTCGGTTCCGATATCACAGGAGCTTTATAAAACAAAATATGACCTTGAAGATCCGCTTCACGAAGATGAAGATTCACCTGTACCTGGCCTGACTCACCGCTATCCCGATCGCGTCTTGTTTCTAGTGACAAACCAATGCTCGATGTACTGCAGATATTGCACGAGAAGGCGCTTCTCTGGTCAAATTGGCATGGGTGTGCCTAAAAAGCAGCTGGATGATGCGATTAACTACATTGCTCAAACGCCAGAAGTCCGGGATGTGCTGATTTCAGGGGGAGACGGATTGCTGATTAATGACACAATTCTTGAATATATTTTAAAAAATCTCCGAGCAATTGATCATGTAGAAATCATCAGAATCGGTACACGTGCGCCTGTAGTTTTTCCGCAGCGCATCACAGAAAATCTCTGCAGCATCTTGAAAAAATATCATCCGGTCTGGCTGAATACACATTTCAATACTTCCATTGAAATAACTGAAGAATCTAAGAAGGCATGTGAAATGCTTGTGAACTCAGGCGTGCCAGTCGGAAATCAGGCGGTTATCCTTGCAGGAATTAATGACAGCGTGCAAATCATGAAAAAACTGATGCATGATCTTGTGAAAATAAGAGTGCGGCCTTATTACATTTATCAATGTGACTTGTCAGAAGGAATCGGACATTTCCGTGCACCTGTTTCAAAAGGACTTGAAATAATTGAGGGCCTCCGCGGACATACAAGCGGCTATTCGGTTCCAACTTTTGTCGTCGACGCTCCGGGAGGCGGCGGGAAAATTGCCCTGCAGCCTAACTATTTAATTTCTCAAAGTCCGGACAAAGTTGTGCTCCGTAACTTTGAAGGAGTCATTACAACCTACCCGGAGCCGGAAAATTATACGCCTGGACTTGCAGATGATTACTTTAATGAAGTCTATCCGGACTCTGCATCCAAAAAATCCCTATCAGGAATTGCTGGTTTGTACGAAGACGCTCAATTTAACTTAATCCCTGAAGGCATCGGAAGAATAAATAGAAGAAAAACGTTTGAAACCAACCCTGCTCATTCAACATTAAAGGACAAACGGGAAAAGCGTGATGAGTTAAAGGATAAAAAGTACCGTGCGCAGCTATTAAAATCCGAAGAAAAGAATGCGTCAGAAAATGAGTGAGCGCTGCGAATGGTGTGAATCGCAAAATGCAATGAGCTCAAGCAACTTAGTTCACTGGGAGCTGCCTGACGGTTCGCGGGCTATCGAAATTTCAGATACTCCATGTATTACTTGTCCGGATTGCGGTATCAGCTATCAAAGCGAACAAACCATTAATGAAATTGAAAATCAGCTCCTTCTAATTTCCGTTAAAGAGCTGCCAAACCGCATAGATTACGAAAAACTGATGAAATGGAAGCGTCATCTGAAGCGAAACTATTTTGATTTTACCTGAACCTAAAGAACCTTCTGAGGTTTTCTTCTTGTACAATAAACGTTATAATAGGGACAATTTCCAAACGTAATTGTGACAAGGGGGATATACCGTGAAATCTTTTTACCACTACCTGATGAAATACCGTCATCCAAAACCGGCCGATGACATCAGCCAATTTGCAAATGACGCTTATGACGACCACAGCTTTCCGAAATCATCCGAAGATTACCATGAAATCAGTTCCTATCTCGAACTGAATGGATCTTACCTCCACAGCCTCGTCGTCTTCGATGATGCCTGGGAATTGTATGAAACCGAAATCCTTAAAAAAGCATCAATCTAAAAACAACTTACTTTGTAGGTTGTTTTTTTTTTGCGAATTTAGACAGTCTTAACCAATTAAAAAGTGCAACGGAAAAAGGCGGAATAGTATGGAATAGAGCGTGTTTAACCTGATAAAAATAGTGGTCCGAATAAAATGACATAGAGACAAAAATCAGTCCGGATTTCAGGTAATCAAAGAGAGGCTATGGTTACCTAAAATGAACGAAATCCAGATTTCAGGGTATTAAAGAGGTCTTATTGTTACCCGAAATTGACAAGCAAAAAACACAAATTGGAAGACAAATGCAAAATCAATCCCTCAAACTTTTATTCTTGACATCACCTTCGAATAATCATATAGTTAATAAAGTTAATAGTTAAGTAGGTTAAATATTAATTTCATTAAGTGTACAGGAGGGGAAAATGGAAACAAGACAGGAACTTACGTATGAATTTCTCTCTAATTACCGGAAGTTAAATAAAATGACCAGGACAAATTTGAATGAATTGCTGGAAACTTATCTCCCGTTCAATGAATTTATGGTCCTTCGTCTGATTCGTGAGCAGAGCCACCAAAATGTCAGCCAAATAGCTGAACGATTAAGTGTTTCAAGCAGCCATATCACTTCTGTAAGTGAAAAACTGATCAAAAAGGGCTATTTGAACCGGATGCGAGCTGAAGAAGACAGAAGAGTGGTCTATTTGAAGCTGACTGAAGCAGGAGAAAAAGTAACAACTGAAGTGGAAGCGACCATTACTGAATACTTTCATCACAAACTGGAAAGTGTAACCGATGAAGAAATCATTGTGTTTAATCGATTATTAACGAAATTACTAGATGAACAATAGAGGTGGAATAATGGAACATTTAAGTCATAAAGAAAAAATCACGATTATGATTGCAATTATTGCAGCGATGTTTTTCGCCGCGGTCAATCAAACGATCGTCGGGAATGCTTTGCCGAAGATTATTTCGGATCTAGGCGGACTGGACTATTACAGCTGGGTATTTACGATTTACATGCTGACAAGTGCGATCACAACGATCCTTGTCGGTAAGCTGTCTGATATTTATGGAAGAAAGCCGTTTATCATTATTGGTATCATTATCTTTTCAATCGGTGCATTTTTAGCCGGAACATCAATGAACATCTTTCAGTTGATTATCTACCGCGGAATTCAGGGATTTGGTGCAGGGATGATTATGTCTACAGCTTTTACTGCTGTAGGAGATCTTTTCGCGCCGCGTGAACGGGGAAAATGGCAGGGTGCCATGAGTGCAGTCTTCGGAATTTCAAGTGTGTTTGGTCCAACACTTGGGGGTTATATCGTTGATAACCTTGAGTGGAAATGGGTCTTCTGGGTGTTCTTGCCGCTTGGTATTGTAGCTCTCGTTCTAATTTGGAAGCTTTTCCCTTCAACTGCTAAAAAAGCAGGTGAGAAAGTCGACTATCTTGGATCCGTCTTTTTATCAGCAGCGATCACTACGGCATTATTGGCTTTTTCATGGGCAGGAACTAAATATGACTGGGATTCTGTTCAGATTTTATCTTTATTTGGAGCTTTAGTGCTGTCTCTGATCATTTTTGTCTTTGTTGAAAGAAAAGCGGTGAGTCCGATCTTGCCATTGGACTTATTTAATAACAGCATTTTTACGATTTCAAATATTATCGGTTTTGTCATCGGAGTTTCCATGTTCGGAGGCGTCATGTACGTGCCTTACTTCATTCAGGGAGTCCTTGGCTATTCCGCTACACATTCCAGCTTTCTGACGATGTCGATGACTCTTGGATTAGTTTTTGCCAGTGCTCTTGGCGGCCAGATTATTTCGAAAACAGGAAAATATAAGATGCAGGCCATCATCGGTCTTTTTATTTCTGCAATTGGTCTTTACTTGCTTTCTACCATGACTGTAGAAACGTCTCAATACCTATTGGTGTTTTATTTAACTTTAGTAGGATTCGGTATAGGAATTGGAATGACGGTCTTTACCTTAACGGTACAAAATGCGGTTGATCAAAAGCTGCTCGGTGTAGCAACTGCTTCGTCACAGCTTTTCAGATCAGTAGGCGGTACGGTTGGGGTTGCCATCATGGGAACCTTGCTCAACTCACGTATGCAGGATAAAATGGCGTCTATGAGTCAAACTGGAGACACCAATCAAATGGCCGCTTCACCTGAACTTGCCGGCAAATTGGAATCTCTTCAAAATCCTCAGCTTCTGCTGGACCATGAAAAACTTGATGGGCTTAAAAGTACTTTGCCGCAAGAGGCGATCCCTTTCTTTGATAATGTCATTCACAAGCTTCAGGATTCTTTGAGCTATGCATTATCGGGTGTTTTCATCTTTGTAACCATCACGATGGCCGTCGCGATTCTCTTAACATTCTTTATTAAAGAAGTTCCGCTCAGAAGTGCGAAGGATCAGCCATCTGTAAAAAAAGAAAGTGTCATTAAAACAGGAAAATTACAGAGCAACGAAAATTAACGGTAAACCAAGGTGCATTTTGTGCCTTGGTTTTTTAGATTATAAAATAATTTTTTCCATAATATGCTATAATTGAGAGGGGAGAATTGAAGGAAAGGGATGAGCTTCATGACAAATGCAATTCAGCTGTACGATTTTCACAAGTGGTCTAATATCAGAGTGTTTAGCCGATTGAAGGAACTGCCGAAGGAATTGTATACAAATGAAATAGAAAGTGTATTTCCGTCTCTGTCCCATGTCATGGTTCACATGTATCTTACGGATGCCCTTTGGCTGAAAGTAATCAAGCGGGATTCTTTTGAACGAATAATGGCTTATCTTGGCGAGGCTCAAAAAGAAACAGAGAATAGGAGTATGGAAGAATTAGAGAGAATGTTTGCAAAGCTTGCGAATGAATACGAATTATTTTTAAAAGACAATAGAGATGCAGAAAGAGCATTTACTATTGAACACCCGATGTATGGAAAATTAGAGACAAATGTTTTTGAATTGATCCAGCATGTAGCAAACCACGGAACCTATCACCGCGGGAACATCACAGCAATGCTTAGGCAGCAGGGTGTGCCAGGTGTATCTTTGGATTATGTGATTTATCTTTATGAAAAGAGAAAGGACGGCAGCATTGAATAAATACGGACATTGGCTGCTCGTTATTTTGGTAGGGTTCAGCTTAATTCCCGGCATATATTATTTCGAATTTACTTTGCCGTATGTTATGGCAATCATCTTTGGAGTCATTGGTTTTATTGCAGTCCTTTACTTGTCAATCTCAACCCAGCTAAAACAAAAGAATAAAACCTCTTAGTGGACATACATATAGAAATGAACATTCTATGACGTCTGCTCAGCAAGGTAGTTTTTAGGCCATTCATATCTTATAATAAAAGAAAAAAGTGTACTGGAGGTTCACCTATGCTTCAATCACCAATTGGCCGCTTTAGGCTCATGGGATTCATCGAAGGAGCGTCTTTGCTGATTCTTCTTTTTATTGCCATGCCTTTAAAACATCTGGCAGGAATCCCTATGGCCGTAACAATTGTGGGATCACTTCATGGCTTTTTCTTTATCACGTATTTGCTGATCATTGCCTATACTACGTATAAAATCAGATGGTCCTTCACCTGGGTATTCAGTGCAGTCGCTGTAGCGTTTATTCCGTTTGGCAACATGATTCTGGATGCGAGACTTAAAAAAGCAAATTTATAAGAAAATGAAATGTACAAATGACCTTTGCGAAAAGGTTCTTTTTTTATGCTTTTTTCAGTTTCATCTTGCACTCCTTTTTATCTCAAGTGATATCATTGTACCTGGTTGGAAGGAGGAGGGGAGTTTCTTCAAAATTGAATGGATAAGGTCCAAACTAAATTCACACTGCGAATCTTTTCTTATTTACCATAACGATGCAGGAAAAGAGTTTCTTGAATGATTTCATCAGAGAGGGCGGTCTGGTGAAAACTGCATTCGCAGTTTAGAAATGAAAAAATGCATCCGATTATTCGGATGCATACTTAACAATTCCATGTAAATAAACGGAATATTCGCGCTGGACAACTTCTCTTAATTTTATTTTTCCTTCTCTTTCTAATTCTGAAACAAATTGGTCAATCTGCCTTTCATCTTCCTTCGTAGCCTTTTGAACCTCAATCGAAAACAAATTGCCACGGCTGGCGTGATGCATTTTTTTTAATAATTTATCCTTATTCATTGGGTCAGCCCCTTTATCCTATTTATTTTCGACATAAATGGAGAAATTCCTCTAATTACTATTATATTAATAATAGAAAATTTTTTGTAAAATCGTATGATTCTGCTATACCAACAATAATTGATAGGACTATAGACTATTTATCCTATTTATTCAGTTCTATCTTTTGTACCATGTCTATCATTTCCTAAAAGAGTAAACTAGAAATGTTTAGTTTGCAGAAAATTCTAATAAAGGGAGTGTTTTTTTGAAAAAAGAAATGATGGCGTTTACTTTATCGGCAGCCATGCTTGCATCGGTGCTGCCAATCCCTCACCATGCTGTAAATGCAGAAACCTCTCAGCTGCAGAGTCTTCTTATACCTGGTGCGCAGAATGTAGTTGAAACTTATTTTGATGGAGTGAACGGAAATTACTTAACAACGAAAAATCCTCTTCAATTTCAAAATGCAGCATTGTTTGGAAACATTGGTCTTGCTCCTGTCAATTGGGGGAGTGTAAATGATGGGACAGGCTGGTACAAGATCAATAAACCCGCAGCCATCAGCGGTACTCAGATAAATGGCGCTTTTGAAGACGCTCAGTTTGTGATACGTGTCCCTGATAAGTGGAATGGGAAACTTGTCGTGGCTGGTATTCCTGCTACTCGAAATGAAACGTCTACCGACTTATTGTTCAGTGATTTTGTTCTTGAAAAAGGGTATGCGTTTGCAGCAATTGACAAGGGAACACAAGGAGAGACGGATTCTAGTGACCCATTTGCAAAAGCGAAGAACGCCCTGGCTGCTGAAGATGATAGCGTCGCAGAATGGCATAAGCGTTTCAGACAAATCACGAAAGCCGCTCAATCGTATTTAGCGGAACATTATCAAGAGCAGCTGATTTCTCCAAAAGATAAATCAAATCCAGCTCATCATTTAGTGAGAAAGAATCACATTGTTCCAACTTATGCAATGGGGATCTCAAATGGGGGATATGTCGTGAGGTATGCTCTGGAGCATGACGGCCGCCAGAAAAAAGAAAACCGTCTGTTTGATGGAGGTGTAGATTGGGAAGGTGTTCTATGGACGGAAAAGCAGCCAAACTTAATTTCTTCTCTCACAGCAGTCGTTAATCATGCTGAAGCTGCTATTTACGGCACTGGAATAGAAAAAGAAAAAGCTATAAAAGAAATGTATAAAGCGGGCATCCCAAAAGGATCGGAAAAATTGTGGTCATACCATGATCAGGTTTATTGGTTTATTACAGCGAACATCTACCGTGACCATTTTGATCCAAATGCCCCCGACAGCATTCCGTGGAGAAACTACTTGAACTTTATTAATGGAGTCAGGGACAGAAGCTACGATTATATTTTTGAAGGTTACAAGTATCAAAGCCGTCCGAAAAGGGTTAAAGAGAACATAAAAGAAATTGCTAATACGGGTGACATAGATGTTCCGCTGATCAGTTTTACAGGAACATTGGATGCCTTGATTTTCCCTGATATTCACGCCAGGGGCTATGAAAAACTTGTAAAAAAAGCAGGCAAGGAAAAGCTTCACCGCATGTATTCGATTGAAAATGGAAATCATGTTGACAGTCTAGTATGGAATTCTGCAACGGACTCGGACAAAAAACTTCAGCCTTTGCTCCCTTATGCCCATCAGTCATTTGATTTATTGGTAGATTGGGTAGAGAATGGCGAGAAGGCACCTGGAAGCAAGACAATTCCTGTTCCTGATGATACAACGAAGGTTATCGATCTTAAAACAGGAAAAGAGGTTGAGCCAAGGTAATATAAGAATCTGAAACAGGAACATAGTTATAGATTATATTTAATGCCATCAAATCCTGTATTAAACTCTTAATATGGGATTTTTGTTTTGTCTTTATCTTTACCTATTTAAAGTCCATTGGCCTTACTGATACTCCAAAGTTAAAAAGAGAAAACCCGCTGAATCAAGTGTCACTTTATCGTAAAGCTTCTTGCTGGATTCTTACCCATCAGAAGAGGAGAGGAAGTAAATATCCCTCTCCTGTACATTAATGACAGCATTTCATAACATGTAAAACAACCAAATCCAATTAAATTCTATAAAAACAGAAACACGGCAGAAATAAACACCCCTGTAATTAACATGATAACCAGACCATAGCCCATGATGTCTTTTGCTTTTAACCCTGCGATTGCCAGGGCAGGAAGGGCATAGAAGGGCTGGATCATATTCGTCCAGGCATCCCCCCAAGCTACCGCCATTGCCGTTTTCGGTAAAGAAACATCCAAATTCTGAGCGGCTTCCAGCATGACTGGAGCTTGAACAGCCCATTGTCCGCCGCCAGATGGCACAAAGAAGTTAACTAATCCTGCACTCCATAAGGTGAATAAGTGAAATGTGTGTTCATTTGATATCGATATGAACGCATTAGATAATACTCCAGCTAAGCCTGATGCAGAGACAATCCCCATTAACCCAGCGTAAAATGGAAATTGAATAATAATGCCGCTTGCACTTTTCACTGAGTCTGTTACCGCTTTCAAAAATTGTCTTGGTGTTTTATGCAAGATGATGCCGATGAAGAGAAATAAAAAATTAACGATATCAAGATTGAGAGCAAAACCATTTTTGACAAAGTAATAGACTAAAAAGGCGATACCCAACAATCCAATAAGCAATGAAAGGATTTGGCTATTTTCTAATCGATCAGCTGGGGTCAGAACAGCTTGTTCTTCACTGGCTGCTTCGAAAAATTCTTTGTCTTCTAACAAAGCTGGATCAATGACAAACACTTTATCTTTTGGCGGCACCATCAATCGGTTAATAATAGGCACTAAAATAAAAAGGCCCGACAGAATTACTAAATTAAAAACAGAAAAAATCGTTTCGCTTGTAGGAACAACTCCAATGAGGTGTTCAGTAAAATGACCAGGAGTTGCAATGGTCAGGGCAACAGATCCAGAAAGCCCGCCGCTCCATATGATAAAACCGCTATAAGCACTTGCTATCAATAAACGATAGTCGACACCCTCTACTTTTGCAGCAATCTCTTTTGCAAATAAAGCTCCGATGATTAATCCGAATCCCCAATTTATCCAGCAAGCTGCAAGCGCCACAACTGTAACTAGTATAATGGCTTGTCCCGGAGTTTTTGGCAAATTGGCTAAGGTTCCTAATAGTTTTTTAAAAAATGGACTGCTTGCCATTACATGACCTGTTACGATAATTAAAACCATTTGCATTGAAAAAGCTAATAAACTCCAAAACCCGCCGCCCCAATATTCAATAATTTGCACAGGTGTACTACTTGTAAAAATAAGTGCAAGGCCGCAAACAAAAAAGGTGAGCAAAATAACTAATAAAAAAGGATCAGGCATATACCTCTGCATCAATCTGTTCGAAAAAGAGATCAGGATTTTCATATTATTTCCCCCTATTTTATTGATGAACTGTATTCTTTAAAATCTTATCTTGTATTTTATAAGAATTATTTCATTTTTCTTATATTTTTAAAATTTCGATAAAATTTTACATTTTCCTGCATTTATAAGTTTTTTTGGGTGATAAGTTTAATGAGTTTCATGAGGATAGGTTGGGCAATATTTATATGCTGGAAAGCGGAAACATCACAATGTTTAGTCTGTCTGATTTTCAAGGAAAGGGAATCGCTCAGAGAACAATAAAGATGGTTGAAAAGATGTTCCCTCAAGCAGCCAGTTGGGTAATAGTCAAAATATTGGAGGAAGAACGCAATTGTTATCTCTGCGAAAAAATGGGTTACTCCATGACTGGTATAAGAAAAAAGCTGAATGAACAAACAACGCTTGTATTTCACCCGAAAATAACGGGCCCTTTTAATCAGATATAAAAAAGAGTATGCTTTCCTTTCAAAATGAAATTTGACGAAAATCATGAACTTTTGGGAGCCGGATCACCGGTTCCCTTCTTATTTAAATGACCAGGTCAGAATCTTTTTCTTTTCTAGTATCATCGTCTGAATTCCGGCGGCAATTTTTTGAATTCCTTTTGCAATTAACTCATCTTCCACTTGTGAAACACTGAGTCTCAGGACATTTTCCTGTTTATATGCAGGGAGATACATTCTCTCGGCATTATCTAAAAAGACATTTTCTTTCTCTAATAATCTAATCAGCTGCTGTGCTAGTAAAGGAGGAGGCAAGTGAATAGTTGAGTAAAATCCTGATGAAGAACCTGTATAAACTGCATCAGAAGGCAAGAATTCCGAGTAGGCCTTCTGCAGCAGCTTTCCTTTTTTATGGTAAGTCTGTCTGATTTTTGAGATGTGTGCATCGAACATTCCGTTTTTCAAGTAAATTTCAAGTGCGCCCTGTGTGAGAACAGGGGTGTGAACATCAGCAGCGAACTTTACCTGCAAAAATTCTGCTTTAATCGCTTCAGGCATGACGATTAAACCAAGTCTGAGCCCTGGCAGCAGCGTTTTTGAAAAGCTTTTCGTGTATATGACTCTTCCTGAGGGGTCATAAGCAAACATTGGATCCTGCTTCATATTTAGATCAATGTCACCCATGTAATCATCTTCGACTATGTATACGTCGTATTTTTGGGCAAGTTCAACGATTTTTTTCTTTTCTGCGTTTGTGTAGCTGTATCCGGTTGGATTATGAAAGCGTGAGACGGTATAAAAGAATTTAATGTTTTCATATTTGAAGATTTCCTCTAAACGATCCAGATCAATGCCGTTTTTTTGAATTTCAATGCCAACAGCATCCGCTTTTTGTGTCTTAAGCGATTCAATAAATCCTGGATGCGTCGGCTGTTCTGCACATATTTTACTCTTTCCATTAGGAAATGGAAGAGAGACAAGTAGATGAAGGGCTTGCTGTGAGCCAGTTACGGCAGCAATCCGTTCAGGCACAGTAAATACCTGAAGATCCTGCAAATGCCTGGCAAGCTGTTTGCGGAGGGAATACAGGCCCTGAAGCTCTGAATAGGAGAACATGTCTTCTCTGTAGCGATCGATTGCCTGATTTATGCAATGCTTAAAGTCCAAGTAAGGCATGGCTTCTTTGTCCGGTCCAGCTGATAAAAAATCTATCTTTCTGTTTTGTGAAGACTCTTTTTTCTGAAATTGATAGTCTTCTACGAGGTAATAACCGCTCTTTTTGACTGAATAGATTTGATGATTCAGTTCCATTTCCTGATAAGCTTTGATAATTGTATTCTTACTGCAGGATAGTTCTTCAGATAAAGCTCTTATTGAAGGAAGTCTGCTCCCTGGCTTTAATACTCCAGACGCTGCACGACGTGCAATTTCCATCATAACCTCTTCGTATTTTTTCTTTGTCATCAGCTTCTCCTCCTAAATCTGTACGGGTACAGAGCAAGAAAAATGGGATTTCGGTTCCTGTTAAGGATAAGTATACTTGAAATCAATAAATCCTGGTGCTTCTCATCAGTAAAGAAAAGCAGCGAAAGAAGGTGGAAATGCCGTTTGGCAAGCTTTGCTTTAAATTAAATACTTTAAAAAGGAGAATGCAAAAATGAAGAAAATGATGATGTTTTTACTCAGTATCTTATTAGTCTGCTTGACGGGTTCACCCGTAAGTGCTGAATCGCCAAAACCAGAGAACCTGCAGGTGGCCGAGCTGTTTAAAGGAAAACAAGGAACCATTGTGGTTAAAAATCTGAAAACAGATAAAATTTATGTTTACAACAAAAAGAGAAGCAACGAGCGCCTGACACCTGAATCGACTTTCAAAGTGCCAAATGCGTTAATTGGGTTAAAAACAGGTGCGGTCAAAGATGAATATGAAGTGAAGCGATGGGATGGAACAATCAGGGAAATTGAAGATTGGAACAGGGATCATACCTTAGCTTCTGGTATGAGGTTTTCTGTCATTTGGTACTATCAATCGATGGCAAGAGATATTGGATCTGATGCGATGCAGGAAAATATTGATTTACTGAACTATGGAAATCGTGACATAGGCGGAGGGATCGATCGTTTCTGGCTTGACAGCAGTTTGAAAATCTCTGCACAAGAACAAATCGGTTTTTTTGAAAATCTTGTTGAAGAGACACTTCCTTTTGATAAGCAGCAAATGAGAACAGTTAAAAGAATCATGATAAATGAAGAAGCGGATTCATATGTTCTGCATGGCAAAACGGGTACTCGCCTTTCTGACCTTGGGCTCGGCTGGTATGTTGGATACGCCGAAACAGAAAAAGCGGAATGGGTTTTTGCGGCAAATTTAGACGGAAGCGGATCCGAGGCAAAGAATATCACGATAGAGGTATTGAAACAGTTAAATATAATTAATAAATAAGATTAAAAGGAAACAAGATCTCAGAACATGAGGTCTTTTTTTATTGGAAATGCCCATTTAGAAATGACTCCGATTCCTGATGAAAAATCCCCACTAAATCCCACTATTCATTTCATAACCTCGGGGAGTATGATTACTTTTATATGTTAAAAGATTACAGAAGGAAGATGAACGCAGTGAGAAAGGTTTTAAGCAGTTTACTAGTTTTATTCCTGATATTAAATCAAATGCCTCTTATAGGCAAAGTTGAGTCAAATACTCTGCAAATTGGTTCTGTAAAAGGAAGCAGCGTCAATGTTTATTCTTCTCCAAAATTGAGCTCGGCTGTGACGGCTGTTCTTCAAAAAGGTGAGGAATATCCTCTTATTCAATCAGCAGCGGGAGATTCTGCCGATGCTATTACACATAAAGTTACAAGCGGAAATACACTATGGAAACTAGCTAATCAATATGGTACATCCGTTCAAGAACTGAAAAGGCTCAATGGATTAAAAAATGAGAAGATTTCGCTCGGTCAAACTATTAAAATTCCTCAGTCCGTTCAAGTTCATCAAGTAACATCTAGTGATACACTTTGGAAAATCACAAACAAATATGGAGTAACAATCGATGATGTTACCAAGCTGAATGCTTTGAAGACAACTCAGCTTAAAATAGGCCAAAAATTAAAAATTCCTGTGTATTATTATGAAGTTCAGCTGCTTGGCGGCAAAAAAGGGTGGGTCAAAAAATCGCACCTGCAAGTAAAAACAAGCAAACGTGTTGTCATGGGCTGGAGTTTTAATGGAACTTCAAATACTTACATTCAGCAGATGAAAAATAAACCAAATTTAAATGTTGTCTCACCGCGCTGGTTTACATTATCTCAATCGAATTCAGGTGTTACAGTTAAAACGGATCCTGCCTATACAGAGGCAGCACATGATGCAGGAAAAAAGGTTTGGCCGCTTCTTGGCAACAACTTTGATCCAGTTCTGACAGACTTGATCATAAGCAATCCGCATAAAAGACAAAAACTAATTTCTGCGCTTCAGACTGCATTAATCAAAAGCAAAAGTGATGGAATTAATGTTGATTTCGAAAACATTGATATAAAAAACAAACAGGATTACGTATCGTTTATCCGGGAATTAAAAACAGCCCTGAAGCCTCATGGAATCATCGTATCTGTCGATGTGACAAGAACAAGCGCTGACCCGTTTTGGTCAGGAAGCTTAGACCGCAAAGAACTTGGCAAATTAGCCGATTATGTGATTATGATGGGATACGATGAGCATTGGGGAGGGGGACCGAAAGCTGGTTCTGTTGCTTCCCTGCCTTGGGTTGAAGAAGGCATTAAGCTTCTAATGAAAGATGTTCCCTCACATAAAATCATTCTCGCTGTGCCGTTTTATACGAGAGAATGGGTGACAGACCTATCTTCTAACAAATTGAGAAGCATCGACCGCTCGATGTCAGAAGTCAATCGGATCATTTCCTCTAAAGGACTTAAGAAGGTATGGGATCCGAAGGCTTCACAATACTTTGTTCAATTCACTGAAAAAGGTGAAAAACATCAGCTGTGGATAGAAGACAAGAAATCAATTGAGCTGCGGATGAAGATGATGAAAGAAAATCATTTAGGCGGAGCTGCCGCCTGGTATATCGGCTCAGAAACTTCGGATATATGGGATGTTTATCATTTTAATTAATGATAGATAAATAACGCGGCAGAGAAAAAAAGCACAAAGGGAAACGGGTACCAAATTGCACAGCAATTGGTATCCGTTTTTTTGTTGTTGAGGAACAAAGGAGCGCTATGAGGACTCAAAATTCATGATCAGGCGAGTTTGAAG
Source organism: Metabacillus hrfriensis (assembly GCF_030127205.1). Taxonomy (NCBI): domain Bacteria; kingdom Bacillati; phylum Bacillota; class Bacilli; order Caryophanales; family Bacillaceae; genus Metabacillus; species Metabacillus hrfriensis. The sequence goes on along the minus strand of NZ_CP126116.1, from coordinate 2,889,954 downwards.
ACTCAAAGGAGCGCTATGAGTATCCAAAATCCATGATCAGGTGAATGAGAGGAATCAAATGCAGTCTATGATTCCCTAAAACCTTGAAAAAGATGAATGAGAGTACTCAAAGGCAAGCAATGAGTACCAAAACTTTGAAAAAGATGAATGAGAGTACTCAAAGGCAAACTATGATTCCCTAAAACCTTGAAAAAGAAGAATAAGAGTACTCAAAGGCAAGCAATGAGTACCCAAAACCTTGAAAAAGATGAATGAGAGTACTCAAAGGCAGATTATGAGTACCCAAAACCTTGAAAAAGAAGAATAAGAGTACTCAAAGGCAAGCAATGAGTACCCAAAACTTTGAAACAGAAGAATAAGAGTACTCAAAGGCTAGCTATGAGTACCCAAAAACTTGAAAAAGATGAATGAGAGTACTCAAAGGCAAGCAATGAGTACCCAAAACTGCAGAGCAGATAAAAGAGAGGAGTCAAAAGCATACTATGATTCCTCAAAATCCAGGAGAAGGTGAATTTGAGTACTCAACGACAAGCTATGATTCCCTAAAACCTTGAAAAAGATGAATGAGAGTACTCAAAGGCAAGCAATGAGTACCCAAAACTGCAGAGCAGATAAAAGAGAGAAGTCAAAGGCATACTATGATTCCTCAAAATCCAGGAGAAGGTGAATTTGAGTACTCAAAGACAAGCTATGATTCCCTAAAACCTTGAAAAAGATGAATAAGAGTACTCAAAGGCAAGCAATGAGTACCTAAAACCTTGAAACAGAAGAATAAGAGTACTCAAAGGCAAGCAATGATTCCCTAAAACCTTGAAACAGAAGAATAAGAGTACTCAAAGGCTAGCTATAAGTACCCAAAAACTTGAAAAAGATGAATGAGAGTACTCAAAAGCAAACTATGAGGATCCAAAAGTTCCTCCAAATCATCTTTACCTATGAAAAACCGTATTTTATTAGATTCTTTCTCCCTAAAAAGTCAAAAATTCATTTATTTGGTATAAATAACCAGAATTAATAATAAAACTTTATAATTTCATACCTTCATTGATTGTGATATTATTTAGTAATCCGAAATAAATTTATGGTATTCAGTTAACTTAGGAGAGATACAGTGAATCAATTAAAGAAAGCACCTCTTTGGACCAAATCGTTTATTATGCTTATGCTTGGCAACTTATTTATTTTTATGTCGTTTCAAATGCTGATTCCCACACTTCCGCCTTATATTAAATCTTTAGGAGCTTCTGGGCTTGAGATTGGATTAGTTACGGCTTTATTTTCAATTGGAGCGGTTTTGAGCCGTCCGTTTATCGGATATATGCTTGAATATAAATCCCGCAAGCCGCTTGTTTTGATTGGAGCAGTTGCGCTTCTTGCGATTACAATTTTTTACCCGATTTCAAATGTGATTCTTATTTTCTTGATGTTCAGGTTCATCCATGGTCTTGCCTGGGGTTTTTCAACCACAGTAAACGGGACGGCAGCCGTGGATGTGATACCAAAATCCCGTCTTGGAGAAGGCATGGGGTATTTTGGTCTTTCCGTAACACTTGGCATGATTATTGCACCAAGTCTTGGCATCTTTTTATTTGGGGTTACAACTTTTAACAATTTGATCTATATATCCTGTGCTCTTGGAATCATTGCGATTGTTCTTTTAGCAGCTGTTCGTTACTACACGCCTGAATCGGTCAGACTGACCAAAAAAGAAGATCTGAAATTTTCATACCTTGGTTCCCTTGTTGAAAAAACAAGCTGGTATCCGGCTCTTATTACGATGATTGCAACATTCGGATATGGTTCTGTTGTGACATTTATTGTCATTTTCGGTGAAGAGCGCGGAATTGACCAGATTTTCATTTTCTATCTGTTTAATGCAGTTATGGCTTCTATTTCAAGACCAATTGCAGGAAAGTGGTTTGACGAAAGAGGGCCTAAGGGGCTTATCGTTGTCTGCAGCTCTCTGACCTTTGCCGGTATGTGGGCTCTTTCTTTCTCTCACACCAATGTAGGAATTGCCATTGCGGGCATTTTATTTGGAATAGGATTCGGTTCGCTGCTTCCGACACTGCAGTCATGGACGCTTTCAAAAACACCGGATAACCGCAGGGGTGTGGCAAATGGGATGTTTTTCTCTGCGATTGATTTTGGAATCGGTTTAAGCGGAATCGTTTTTGGCTTGCTGGCTCAATTTCTTGAAACAGCGGTTCTCTTTCAAATTTCAAGCATTTTTCTGATCGTACCTATGATTCTTACACTTTTAGAAGGAAAGAGCAGAAGGGTACAAAAAAAACAGACAGCCGCGTCTACTTATTAAATAGAAGAAAGCACCTGACTCAGTCAGGTGCTTTCTTCGTTATTTTTGCTTCCACTCATTAGCAAGCATCCCATACACGGCATGATCAACGAAATGATCATAGAGCCATTCAGCTTGTCTGATGTTTCCTTCATGCACAAAGCCAAGTCGTTCGGGGATGCTTCTGCTTTTCGTGTTCAAAACAGCAGCCCGGATTTCAACTTTGTTCAAGTTGTATTCCTGAAAGGCTATATCGGTCAATGCTCCGGCAACTTTTGTCATAATGCCATTGCCCTGAAACTCTGCCCCGAGCCAATATCCGATATAAGCTGTCCTGTTTGACCAGTTGATTTGGTTAAAGCCTGCTGTTCCTGCGAGTTCACCTTTATATACAATAACTGCATTCAGGCTTTTATTTTCTGCATAAGCACGCAGACACCCTTCAATGAATGATTTTGTGTCTTCCTGTTTTGTTGTGAAATCCAGCCACGGAAGCCAATTTCTCAAATGGTTTCTTGAATGGTCTGTCAATTTGAAAAGCTTATCAGCATCCCGCAAATCTATTAATTTTAGTGATAGTTCATCATCAATCTTATGTAAAAACATTCTATTTTCCCCCTGTATGCAACTGTTCTATTTAATTACTATACTATGTTTAAAAAAGGCTGCCAATAAAAGGCAGCCTTATCTGTTATATTTTTCTTCTTTTCGTACGAAGCTTATCTACGACTATATATAAAGCAGGAACGATCAGCAGCGTCAGAATTGTTGAGAACAGGACCCCGGATACTATGCTGATGGCAAGCGGTTTGAATAATGGATCGCTGCTGAATGCAACAGGCAGCAGAGCCACTAAAGCAGTGAATGCCGTCAGAAGGATAGGACGTATTCTAGCTCTTCCCGCTTCCAGAACAGCTTCCGTACGGCCATAGCCCGCTTTGATCCGCTGTTCTATAAATTCAAACAGCACGACAGAGTTTCGGACTACAATTCCTGCAAGAGACACAATCCCCATTGTTGCCATGAAACTGAATGGAGTCTGTGTCACAAACAGTCCGGCGACAGCTCCGGCTACTGCTAAGTAAACAGTTCCAAGGACAAGCAGCGGCAATGAAAGGGAATTAAACTGAAACGCAATAGTCATGTAAATCAAGACAAGAACGACCAGGAAGAGAAGACTGATTTCGATAAAGAATTGCGTCTGATCGTCATTTTCTCCTCCTAGAGTCAGGCTGTAGCCTTCATCTGCATATTGATTTTTAAATTCATTTACTATTTTTGCAACATCTTCTTTAAATGTTTCTGATTCTCCCGGATAAGCTTTCAGGGTAATGGTCCTTTCACCATTTTCATGGGGAATCGTTTGATATTGTTTAATGGTGTCTGTTTCCAAAAAGTCGCTGATTGGCGCTGTTTGGGGAACCGGACCTTCTGTTTGAAGAGGAACCTCGATTTCACCCAGCTGTATTCCTTCCTGATGAATCTCCGTGTCCTGCTTCATCACTAAATCAATGTTTTTATTATCAGATTTAAAGGTGCCTATAGGAATGCCTTCTGTTACTAAACGAATTTGATCACTGATGAATTTAGGGTCTAACCCATTTTCAGTTAAAGCATCACGGTCAAGGTTATATTGGATGGATGAAAGGGATGCTTTTACATTGTCAATAATCAAGCCGTTGTCCGCTTTCTGAATTTTACCTGCAAGCTCATTCTTAATATCATTCAGTCTGTTGAAATCCTCACCGCTTAATTTTACGGTTACAGGTGCTTCTGTCGGAGGACCCTGGACGATTGTGGTTAAGAAAATTTCTGCATCAGGATACTTTTCCCTGAGATCATCTTTGTTTTCTTCTATATATTCATCGGCAGTCACCGCTTTATTATCTATGCGTGCGACAATTTGACCTGTGTTTTGACCTGCATTTTCAACCGTTTCACTAAAGAGGCCTGGTACCCCGGTACCGGCAAATATCGCTGTCTCTTCGGTTTCTTTTATATCCATCAAATCTTTTTCCAGCTCTATAAGAACACCGTTTGTTTCTTCAAGAGTGTAGTCTGTAGGCATTGTGACAGTTAAAGTTACTTCTTTTTTATTAGCGGATGGGAAAAACTCAAACGGAACGTAAAACGCCAGCAAAAAGATCAAAGATGTGGCTGCAATTCCGCCAATGCCAATGATAACAGGCCGCTTTACAATTTTCGCAAGGAGAATATCCGCATAAAAGTCCGACAGTTTTTTGAGAGGCTTTCCTAAGAAGCCCGGTTCTTTCTCGCTTGAACGAATTCTCTTCTTATTTACAGCATATTGATAAACCGGTACCAGCGTCAATGAGATAATCATGGATGCCACAACCGTTAAGATGAGAACGGAGGGAAGGGACCGGATAAATGACCCATTCGAACCTGACAGCAGGGTAATCGGCAGAAATGCAAAAACAACTGCAAGCGTTGACGTGACAATTGATCCCCATACCTCTTTAACGCCATCTTTTGTTGCCTGCAGGACATTTCCATTTTTCTGCAGCTTATATTGACGCAGAATATTATCATTCACAACAATAGCATCATCGACCAATATTCCAAGTGCGATAATCAGCCCGATCACAGAAATTTGGTTCAGGTCAACATCAAGGAAAGGCAGCGGCATTGTCCCCAAGGTAATAGATAAGGGAATGGCGAGTGAAACGATAAATGCTCCGCTTAATGTTAATCCAAGGGTTGTAATCAGAATAACGGCAATCACCGCAATGACTGCCTCTTTGATTAAATCATCAAAAATAGTATCAACCTCTGCTTTTTGCGAGTAATACGTTTCGAGCTCTGCTCCTTCAGGCAAATTCAATTCATCCTTGATTTCTTTGTCTACTTTAGTAAAAGCAGCGGGAATATCAAGTCCTGAATCGATCGTGACTGTAAAAGAATACGCGGGTTTGCCATTAAAAGAAACAATATCTTCCTGATCCTTCTCCTCAAAAGCAAGCTCGGCGATATCACTGACTTTTATTAGCTCTTTTGTAATAGGCGATTGTAAGGTAAGATCTTTTATTTGTATGACGTCTTTATATTGTTTCAGCGAAAGGCCGACATTTTCGCCGTCTTGCTTTGTTTCGCCTAGTGGTGTCGTTTTATACTCATTATTGATGGCATCAATAATCGTAGAGACATTCAGCCCCTTATCAGATAACTTATCACTGTCAAGCTTTAAGATGGCTTCTTTTTCATTAAAGCCTTTAATCGTAACGCCTGATACACCGTCAAGGTCGAGAACCTTTTCTTTTAAATCAAGAATTTCCTCCTGGCTGCTCTCAAGTGTATTCATATCTCCAGCAGTAATCATATATGAACCAACCGGTAGATCAGCCGCGGCATTTTTTACTTCAGGATCAAATGCACCCTCAGGAAGCTTCGAGACATTGTCGGATACATTTTGTTTAATATTACTGGATATTTTTTCAAAATCTTCACTATCATCAACTTCAATGATAACAGTTGAAAATTCCTGTGCAGAAACGGAATTAATGCTTGCAATGCCTTCTGAATTTTTGAAAACATCTTCTAAAACCTCCGTTACATCACTTTCAACAACTGAGGCATCCGCTCCTGGATAAACAGTTGATATTGATACAATATTTGCTGAAAACTCCGGCAATTCGCGTTTAGGAAGCTGATAAAATAAATACCCGCCAACTAAAATAATCATAAAAAATAAAATAATGATTAATTTTCCCCGTTTAAGAAAATGTTCGAACATAGGCTGTCTCCTCCTTAGTCATTAGTCAAATTTGACTAATAAAACTATATCACAGAAATAATCTTTTTTTCATTCCTGAATGTGTTAAGATTTGTGAAATTTTTTTAATAAGCATCTTTAACGAAGGATTTTCATAAAAAACGAAGCGGAAAAAATTACGTGCGGGAGAGTTCGCTTAAATGTAAACGGTTGATTACGTTTTTTTTAACTCTTTGTAAAGGAGTATTAAGTTTTTGTTAAAATTATCTTTAAAAAGCTAACTCGTTTTGCTATGATTAACTGAATATAAAGATCTATTTTTGTTCGATTAAATTACTTAAAGGTGTGAATATAGATTGTCATTAAATAATAGAAAGAACATGGTCATGTTTTTGCTGACCGTAGGGTTGATCACCGTTTTCTGGATGTTTAAAACCCTGTATTTTGTACACGAAATGGAATTATCGCCTCATAAGAAATATATCCTAGTTGCCTCTGCCGGTTTTGCTTTATGTTTAACAAGCCTCTTAGTAACAGGAAGATCAAAATTAAAATTCATCACCGCATTCATCATCTATTTCATTCTATCTTTTATCCTATATGCAGATGCTGTTTATGAACGGTATTATGATGCTATTTTAAATGTAAAACTGCTTGGGCAGGCTGATCAGTTAGGGCATGTGAAAGATTCAATTATATCCCTTATCTATCCGGCCGATTATTTATACTGGATTGATGTCTTGCTGGCTGCTGTTTTGTTGATTGTTTATTATTTAATCAAACAGAATGAACAGCGTAAAGCGTTCAGCAGAATTGCCTTCGGACTTGGAGCAGCAGCTATATTATTTACTTCTTTTTACCCTTTGAAAGATACATTTTCTGATCAATATAAAGTCTCATTAACAGGAGTTCTTCCTGCCCATATTTACGATGTGAAACAAAATATGCTTAAACAGGCTTTTGCTAAGGAAACCTTCCTTAATGACAAAAAACAAATTCAAGAACTGCAGTCGTATTTCAGTGAAAATCAAGAATTGCAGAAAGAATCACCTTATTACGGCAAATTTAAAGGGAAAAACGTCATTGTCATTCAAGCAGAATCTTTAAACACGTTCCCAATCGGACTGAAAGTGAATGGGGAAGAGGTCACTCCGAATTTGAATGATTTGATTGGAGAAAGTCATTATTATCCGAATACTTATCTGCAAATTGGACGCGGTAATACGTCTGATGCAGAATTTGTTTCAAATAATTCTTTATATCCAATGGCGCCTAAAGGTGTTTATAATGCATATCCTTTTAACGAATACATGTCGCTTGCGAACGTTTTAAAACGGGAAGGATATTCAACCAGCGCAACCCATGGCAATAATCCTGATTTCTGGAATCGCCATCAAGCCTATCCGGAACAAGGGTATCAAACGTTTTACCATAAAAATCACCCGAAAATTACAGCGGATGAAATTGTTGGACTTGGTATTTCGGATGAAAGTATATTTAATCAAATGGCTGAGATATACACAGAAGATAAAAAGCCTTTCTATAATTTCATTGTCTCGCTTACCAACCATCGTCCTTTTGTTATGCCGAAAGACCATCAATATTTAAATCTTCCAAAAAGGTTTGAAGGCACGAATACAGGTCATTATTTGCAGTCTACAAAATACTTCGACGAGACAATTGGTCTATTTATCGAAGATTTGAAAAGGAAAAACCTGTGGGACGATACAATCTTTGTTGTATATGGCGATCACTATGGACCGCTGCCAATGGATAAAGATGAAATCAATAAACTGATTGGTGTGGATTTTAATGAAAAAGAACAATTCAATATCCCGCTGATCATTCATCATCCCGGGCAAACAGAGGGTGCAGTCAATGAAGTAACTGCCAGCCAGATGGACATCTTTCCAACAATCACGTCTTTGCTTGGAATCGATCAGAAGCTGATTCAGTTTGGGAAACCTCTTGATGTTGATCATGAGGGCTTTGCAGGATTTGCTTACGAAACAACACGTTATTCGTTTTACTCTGATAGCTATGATTACATTGCTTCCCATGATGGCGTTTTTTCATCTGGTAAATGTATAGATAATAAAACCAAAAAGCAGACAGACATTGAAGCCTGCAGAGAAAATTATAACAAGTTATATAAAGATATAGAGTTATCAACGATGTTTTTGGAAAATGATTTAATCACCAAATTATATTAATCTTTTGATGAAGCTGCTTTATTCTAACGGATAGAGCGGCTTTTTTCTTGTAGAGGAAAGGTAAATATCCGATAATTATTTTAAAGCGGAGATAAGGGAGAGGTTTGGCTTTTGAATCCATATGTTAAAAATGCATTGCATCAAATTGAGGTGGCAAATGACACTATTATTAAGATTATAGAAACGTTAGAAGAAAGTGATTTGATGAAAAGACCGACAGCTGACAAGCATTCCGTCGGAGAGCTGCTCAAACATATTGCAATGATCTGTCATGCAGATCTGCTGATTTCTGAAGGAGCAAGCGGGGAAGAGATGGCCGGCTTTTATTCTTCTGCAGCTTTAAATAACCTCCACGACATAAAAGAAGCATTGATTAAGAATCACATTATTTTATCAGAACGGTTCAGTCAATTTAATGAAAAAGAACTTCATCAGGAAATGACCTCTTATTGGGGAACCGTTTATACCCGGTATGAATGGCTTTTAGAAATGGCAGTTCATTTGTATCATCATCGAGGCCAGCTGCATGCGATCCTTGTGCATTGTTATAAGAAAGATCCCGGGGTTATGATGTTTGAATAGGAGACTGACCGTTATTGAATCTGACACGAAGTTCATTAGCCTGACGGATGTAAGAACAAAATTAGAAGTCATAATTTTAAAACTCATCCAGTATCTTGAAATTTTGTATGATTACACACGAGGAACTAAAGTGTACAGAGTATCATACAAAAATCAGGGAGGTACAAACAATCATGGCAAAAAGTGTTTCAAAAGGCCGCCTTTTGACTTCTTGGGTGATGAGCGGACTGGTTATCCTGTTTATGTTATTTGACAGTATTATGAAATTTGTCAAACCTGCTCAGGTTGTTGAAGGAACCCTTTCGCTTGGTTTTGAGGAGCATCACATTTTTATCATTGGATTGCTTGGGCTATTATCTGTGATTCTGTATCTTGTACCGCGGACTTCTCTCTTGGGAGCAGTACTCCTGACCGGCTATTATGGAGGCGTTATCGCTACACATTTACGATTGGATGCCCCGCTCTTTTCTCATACTTTGTTTCCGGTATATTTAGCTGTTATAGCATGGGGAGGCTTATGGCTGCGGGATGAAACCGTGCGCAGTCTATTTCCTTTTAGGAAACAGCTTTCAGCTGACAAAAAGATTCAATCACATATTTAAAGGTATGAAAAAACCTGATCAGCAGCTGCTGATCAGGTTTTTTCATTTTGCACTGGACACAAGATGGAATACTGTTGTGCACTAAATCAAAAAGGTATTTTATAGTCATATATATTGTTTATCTCTGGGAATGACAATGGAACTTCTTCCGCTTTTAATGGTTTTTACGAAAGGAATGAAAAATTTTTTCAGTATACCCAGTAATCTGTTCATCATAATCTGGATAGTCGTAACTTAAACGATGAGCAACTAATTTGGAGTATTTTCTAAAAAGATCATAGCAATCAAATAAAGATTGCCACATATTTTCGTAACTATTCTCTGCATACGTATTAAGCAATTTTTCCCAGTCGTTTATGTCTAAATAGGTTTGAATATACTTATAGTTCTTTCCGACGCTTAAAGAGAAATCAGTTTCGATCCCGATATTCCAAGCCATCATTCGTAAGAGATTAGGTCTTGCTATTTCATTTAAATGATCAATTGCAAAAAGAATTTCTTTTCGTGCTAAACCTTTAACAACATACGTTGACACCATCCAAAATTCATTGCAGCAATCATCAAATTCTCTAGCTGAAGGTTTTTTTATGTGATATTTTTCATCATTAGGATCTATTTTTTTATTTATCTTTGAATCCTTATCCAACAATAATTTTATCAAGCCGTCACTTTCTGATAAGTACTGTTCCAGCTCATCAATTGGGATAAGAGTTAAGTCAATTTTATTATCATCTGCAAATAACATCAAATAGGAAAACCAATTGCCAAGTTCCGGCGGGAAAAGTTCCATATCTTCCGGCTTTTGCATCAAGATTCTTTGGCCAAATTGATTTAACCATTCATCGCTGGATTTAAAAGAATCAATATCCGTTACAAAATAGGAAATATCAAAGTCTTGAAATTTGTCTCTTGGCACATTTTTATTTGCTCTTGAACCCTCTAGAGTTACTAACCGAATTCTCTTATCATTTTTGGCAACATCAAGAATTAATTTCATCATTTCGCTTTCGCTTCTCAATTATGTTTCCTCCAAAATCTACTTATTTTATTGTAAAGTATAGCAAAGGTGGTTTTTATTAGAACATGCCATAAGGTTGAAGAATGCAGTCATTTTTAATACATAAAGGTAGAATAGGGGGACCAAAGTAAATGCTATACCATTTTAGTGAAGTTCCTTCTATAAATCTATTTAAACCGCGGCACTCTGCTGCTTTTCCAAGCCTTCGTCCAGTTGTCTGGGCCATAGATCAGGAGCATGCAACTTCATTATTATTTTCCGCGGGATTGTCACAGAGTTATATATTGGAAGGGGGAGCAAACGAAGGAAGAGGATTCTTCCAGATTTTTCGGTGAGACTAGTACAGATAAGATTATTGTGATTGAAAGCTCATGGCTTGAACGGATCCGCAGCACAAAATTTTACATTTATACATTTAATTCGGAATCATTTGAGTTGTTTGATGAAGCGAAAACGGCCGGATACTATTTATCTTTTGAAGAAGTTGTGCCGCTGAACGTTGAGCCTGCAGGCGATTTATTGGAGGAAGATTTTGATGGCAAACGTTGAGCTGAGATTTACTCCAGACCTATATCCAATCCGGAATCGTATTCTTTCATCATCCTTGAATTTTTCAATTATTCGTTTTTGAAATGCCGCAAGAATGAAAGAAGGGTGAATCAGCAGGTCACCCTTCTCCATATAAACTACTGGATTTTGCTGCCTTGAAAAATATCCTGATAGGCCGTGCTTGGATCAGCAAACCAGCCGGCAATTCGATCTGCTTTTGCCTGTTCCCCGGAACCTTGAAGGATCTGGTCGATAACATGCTCAGGCATCGGCATTGTCATCGCATTTGTCCACTCTGTCACTTGCTTGACTAATGGTTTCGTTTTATCCCAATAGGATTCCCCAAGCTGTGAATTCCAAGGTTCATCTTTAAACTCAATTAACGTCTCATACAGTTTTTCTGCGCAGTAAGACGAAAGATTGCAGCCTTGTCCTGTAATCGGATCATTCAAAAACACACTGTCTCCGCATCCGACTGCTAATTTATTTTGTATAATTGTATACGGTTTTCGTATAACAGGTGTGATCGCTGTTTGCAGAAATCCCTTTTCATCATTTAGAGCAAAGCTTTCCTCTACAATACGACTTGCGATTTCCGGGAAAAAAGATTGCAAAACTGTCCGTATTTTTAACGTGAATTCGTCTGATGAGCGAATCGCTTTAAAAATATCTAATCTCTTTTCCTGAATTGCCATAATAAACAAGATCGTCACTGGACCTTGATCCGTTAATGCAGGTATTTCAAACATTTCTCCTTCACCTGGGAGGATGGTGACATTAATTCCTTGAGGTGTAAGCGGCTTTATACCTCTAAAGTATCCAACGATGCATTTTCTTTGAGGTGTCTGGAATGGTGAAAAATCTTTTTCAATAGGAAAGGGGAAAAGCGGCCCATTTTTGCCAGTACAGTCAATAACCAAGTCAAATTCTTCTATTAATTCACCGAGATTCTCATTATTTATTTTTTTAAAGAGAACAGGGACCTTTCTCTCTATTAGTTCCTCTAAGCAATGTGAAAAATAGAAGCGCTGATCAACAGAAAGTGCGGGTTCAGCCAGCGTTCCTGCAAATAGTTTTTGCTGACCAATGGTCATATGGATACTTTCAATTCGAGTATGCTCACTCCATTTTGGCATAGAAAAGCGTCTTTCTCTTTCAATTGTCGAGCCGAAATGTACTTGTGTAGACTGAATTCTGCCATTTCTGATCTGTTCTGCTGTGCGATGGGAGATCACCGTCACATCAAACTCCTTTTTAAGAGCATATGCCAAATGGAGACCAGCTGTCCCGGTCCCAACAATACAAATTCGCCGTTTCATACCTCTCACTCCCCAAAATCATAATTGAAATTCATATAGTGAATTTTACCATTATTAAACCTCTATCACATTCTTCTATAGTAGGATTTTACATAGGTGTTATTGGTTGGATAAATAAAGGCTTACAAGTAATATCTCGTAATCTTACCTGTTATTTTCTAGTACGGGAACTTAAAGGGAATTAAGAGCTGACTTTGAGCTCAGCTTTTTTTTCAGCTGTTATCGGCATAAATTATGTGAAATTGCCTCAAAATAAATAGAAAAACGGAGTGGCATGAATGTACGAATACTTTCAGCACGACCCTAAGGTTGAAAATTTCCGTCTATTTTCAGCAGATCACATATGGACATTGGTTTTAATTCTGTTTTTGACTTTCCTTTTATTTATTTTTAAGAAAAAAGTTAAATTAATGAGACAACCTGTTCGTATTGCACTGGCAGTAATTCTTTTTCTTTCCATGTTTGTGCACCAGGTGTGGCTAATAGCAGAAGGGGCATGGACACCCCAATCTTCATTGCCTCTTCACCTAAGTGATTTTACTGTCATTCTGGCCATTATCATGCTCATTGCAAAAAGCTCCAGGCTGTTTCAATTTCTGTATTACGCAGGAATTGCAAGTTCCATTCAGGCCGTTCTCACACCGAACCTTGGACAGTATTCTTTTCCGCATTTCCAGTATATCGTTTTTTTTCTGTCACATGGAGGAGTGATCATTGCATGCTTGTTTATGATACTGGCCTATCATTTTCTGCCAACCTGGCGCTCATTATGGGCTTCAGTGCTGATTGTCAATGTTTACGCCGGAGGTATTTATCTCTTAAATAAACGGATTGGCTCAAATTATCTATACATCATGAAAAAACCTGAAAATGCTTCGCTTTTAGATTTTCTTGGGGCTTGGCCGAGGTATTTGCTTTGGATGGAGGTCTTTATGATTGCGAGTTTTCTCATTTTATACGGGTGTATTAAATTGAAGCAATTACGTTCTGATTAGATGAAATTTGTGAAGGAATGCTGGTCAGCTGGTTACAGAAAAAGATTGGGATAGTGCCAATATAAATTATATTTTCTTCATTCAGAATCAATGTGCATTTGGCACGCGGATTAAAAGTGTTTGTCGATTTACTCGCTGAAACGAGTAAAATACTTACCTGTTTGCCTATTTTACTGGCCAGATTTGGTGAAATACTTGCCCATTAATAAGATATACTTTCTTTTTCCAGATAACCCCCAGCTGACGGTGCGAAAGTTCACCATTATTATTAAGGATCCTGCAGAAACAGTCTTTTCTGCAGGATCCTTTTGTGTCCGTCTGTGTCATTGTCCAACTGGACCTCCTGATTCCTCATACAAAAGAATTCCCCCGAAAAGTCAGACTCTGCCTTTTCGGAGGAATTCTTGTAAGCCGCATCTGAGCTGACCAGCCGGCTCACAAATTCATTATTATCCAGCTCCATCGCCTAACCTCGGCCAGAACGGCTCCGACAAAAAAGTTAAACCAAAACTTTTCTGCCTGGGCTAACCAGGCGATTTTTCATTTCCTAATTATTTATGCGTTTTATTCGGCTTTTTCTTGCCCGGGTTTCCTTTGCCCTGGTGCTGTCTGTTCTGCTCGTCCTTTTGCTGTTTTTCATGTAAGCCTTCGACGTAATTAGATGTGTTTTCCATAAAAAATGACCTCCTAAAATGACTTCATATTCTTACTATCTCCAGGTCTCCTGAAAAAATGAGTCAATCATTTAAATGAAACCGAATTGATAGAAAATCCTTTGCTGATTTGCCTATTACGCATTCAGGTTTTACAGCATATACTATTCTAACTTTTATGAATCGCGGCAGAGGAGGATCTTTTAGTGAACAAAAAAATTCCAAAGTTTAAAGTCGGTGATACTGTCGTGATTATTATGTACAGTACGGTTGGAACGGTTACAAACGTTCATCAAATCGATCAGCATTATCTATATGAAGTAAATCACAGCGAGATTTTATACTTTGAAAACGCGATCCAGCTATACTCAGAATACACCGGGAAAGTCATTGATTCCGAAAAAATAGAAATTGAATTTCAGTATCATATAGGAGATATTGTACAAGTAAAGGGCTACGAAGAAGAGCTGTTCAAAATAGTCGGTTTTCGTACTGAAATCTGGAGATATACAGAGGATGGCTGGGAAGATATTATCTATGAGCTCATGCGCATCAACGACGGGGAATGGCTTGAAGCATCCGAGGAAGAGCTTGTATTTGTTATGGGGAAAAAACAGGCAGGAACATTCGTTCAGCAGCTGAGCCTGATGCATATCGTTTCTCCCGAAAGTAAAGCGATGGAACAGCTCCTTGCCAAAGAAAAGCTGACAAAGCAAGAACCCGCCGCTCGTAAAGTAAAACGAAGCAAAAGGGATATTGTTGATGAACTTCTTGATATATACAATGATTATTTGTCATTGTACGAAATGTTTGGAGATCCTGAGTATAAAGAAATGATGGATTTTATAATCGATAGTTTAAACAAGTATACAAAGGATCATTAAGAAAAGATTAAAATCAACAAGTAAATAAAAAACGGCACACATCCGAAGAGCATAGCCCCTTGAAGGATCTTAATTGTTTGTTCAAGCAGATGATCAAAGCCCTCTCCATCTATAAATTGCAGTACAATATTTTCTTCTTCTTTTTTTGAAACCGCTTGTAAGTTCTTCATTTCATTCATCTCCTCTTTGGCTTGTCCATTTACTTAAATGGTATGCAGGCAAGGATAGATTATGAACAATAAAATTTATCGAAAGCTTATTCATTCCTGACATAGTTTTGAAAATTGGGACATATAAACAATTACTAAGGGGGCGATGTTGTGAAAGAAATTGAAGTTATTATTGATACAGAAGAAATGGCAGAATTCTTTTACAATGAGCTGACGAAAAGGGGATACATTCCCTCAGAACTCGAATTGGATACAATAGCAGATATCGCATTCGATTATTTACTCGAAAAATGCATAATTGATGAAGATTTGGAAGACATAGAATAAACGACGAGGGTTCTCGTCGTTTTTTATTGGCGTTATGTCAAAGTATTTTCTTTGTAATCAATTGGAGGGAGCTCATTTTCAGCAAATTCATTTTTACATTCTTTGTTATGTCTTTATAGGTGCCCGTGTGCTGAAAAACATCAAATTCTGAAATTAGATCTATATTCTGAAGCCAATCACTGTATCTGTGAAAAGTATGAGGAACATCTTCCCATGCATCCAGCAGCTTCGGGCTCTGGAATTTTTGCTTCTCTTTAGAAGCTGAGAAGAGGTGTGGCCAATAGTCACTTCTCGAGCCAGTATGCGGAGTATGCTTTGAAAATAACAAAGCCTCATTGAAGACGGCTGGATGAAAAAGAGTTTGATAAAGGATCTTTCCTATTTTGATTCTTGCTTCAGGCTTAATAAAATTATCTACTTCCATTCCTGCAAGGGAATATTTTTTATCAAAAAAGTGCTTTTTGTATGGTAAGACAACATTCGTCAGTCCGCATTTTTCCTGCACAGCATAAGGGAATGTTTTTAAGATGCCGGACGATTTTGACAGCAGCTGATTCTCCACATAATGCTGCTCGTTTGTAATTAAGGCAAGCGTAAGCACGTCAGAGTATTTCTTTTTAAAAAACATCTCCCAGATTGGTATCATAAACCGCGAAACATTTAAGGCGGGCAATAAATGAAAAAGCGGTTTGCCTGATAAAAGGCTTTTTTCGTATAGCATCAGCTGCGGATAGGCATCATGGAAAATAAGAGCGTTAGCCGTTTCAAGAAATTGAAAAAGAGCGACAATCTCTTTTTCAGGCAGAAACTGACCGACAAAGCCATTTTTCAAATCAGTCATGCTGTATCCGCCGTTTCTTGACACCATATGTGCAAGAAAAGACCAATGAATTTCAGGGTGCTTTAAATAAAATGCTAAATAGGCTTCCGTTCTTGTCAGGTTGTTCCTGTTCAACTCGGCAGTCTGAGCTCTTATGTCCAAAACAGCAAGTCTTTCTTCTTCATATAGTACAAGGGGACTTTTTAATTCCAAAGACTCTGACAAAGTTTTTTCCAGGTTTACTTTTTCTGTATTGGGTAAAAGGACAGGTAATGCTTTCTTCTTAAAAAGCGGGAGGATATTCATAATAGCCAGCTCCTATATCCGTGCCTCCTACTTACTTATGAAAAAGTTGAAACTTTTGTTCTTATGAAACGTAGTAATTAAAGAAAGAGGGATCTATATGTTAAAAAAATTGATCAATTCATTTTTAGGGAAAAAATCACATCACAGATACAGCAGCAGCGACCGCAGGAATAGACATTACGGAAATCCCGCTAAGTATGGCCACAAGCATTATAAGCGGAAATCTGGATCAAGCCGTTTTTCAAGATCCTACAGCAGTTAATGATTAACCTGTTATTAAAATATGGGGAAAGGCCGTTAAAATCAGGCATGACGATTAACAGCAAATACCTCATAAAAAAAGTGCTGGGTATGGGCAGCTATGGCATTACGTATCTTACCGAAGATATTCATTGCAGGAAGTCTGCTGTCGTAAAGCAGCTTAGAGCTTATAAAGCGCGTTCAAGTAAAGGGCTGCTCTCGTTCATGCGGGAAGCTGACATTCAGTCTAGCATGCGCAATTCTGCCTTTCCCGATTTTTACGAATCCTTTAAATGGGAAAAAAAACATTTTATTTCAATGGAGTATGTAGAAGCCGAGACATTCGAGGATTTAATATTTATTAAAAAAGAAGCTTATGGAGAGAAGGAATCCTTTCATATATTGTTGAAAGTATTAAGGGCTGTAAAGATTCTTCATGATAATGGAATTGTTCACAGGGATTTAAGAATACCGAACATTCTCATGAAAAATCAGTCCATTCATATTATTGATTTTGGATTAGCCAGAAGACTGAATGATTCTAATGAAGTATTCAAGTCTGAAACAAAATACTCCAAAGAAAAGATTCTTTTGAGAGAGGTTTCCTATCAAAGCGATTTTTTTGCTTTGGGACATTTCGTGCTTTTTTTATTGTATTCAGGCTATGTTCCTTCTTCGAGAAAGAGCAGAAGCTGGGAAGATGAACTTGAATTATCAGCGTTTGCTAAAGAAATTATAAAACGGATGCTCAAGCTTCTAAAGCCATATGATTCTATTGATGAGCTTATAGTGGAAGTATTGAAGTGTGCGGATGGGAGAGAACAAAATGTCATTTTTTAATAAAATTCTTTCAAGTGTAGGTATTGGTGCAGCTAAAGTGGATGCGCGGTTAGCTTCTGATAAAATTGTTTTGGGAGAAGAGCTGAAAGGAATTATTCACGTCCAAGGCGGAAACATCGAACAGCAGATCGATGAAATCTACCTTTCACTGCAAACAACTTATTTAAAAGAATCAGATGATAAGAAATATCATCAGACTGCAACCATTACAAAGGTGAAAATGAATGAACCATTTGTAATCATGGCAAATGAAATAAAAGAAATTCCATTTGCTTTTCCACTGCCTGCCGACACACCAATCACCCTTGGCTCATCAAAGGTTTGGCTGGAAACCGGGCTTGATATTAAAGGGGCAGTTGACCCGAGTGATAAAGACTTTTTAGAGGTGGCAGCCCCGCCGCTCGTGCAAACAATTTTCTCCGCACTAAGAGACCTTGGCTTTAACCTGAGAAAAGTAGAAAACGAGGCAGCTCCGTATCATTTGCGGAAAAGGCTTCCTTTTATTCAGGAATTTGAGTTCTATCCAACCGCAGGTCCGTTCCGCGGCAAGCTCGATGAACTGGAAGTCGTCATTTCAAATGTAAGCCATCACGGAGTAGAGCTGCTGCTCGAAGTAGATCGCCGGGCAAGGGGACTCGGGGGCTTTTTATCTGAAGCCCTCGAAATGGATGAATCCCTGGTAAAAGTTATGATCACTCAGCAAGAGCAGGCATCTATCAAAAGAACGCTTGAAGATGTCATACAGCGATATAGTTAATCAAGTGACAGCAGTGAAGAGTTTATCACTGCTGTTTTTTGATGTGAGATAACCAATTTAATAGGTGAGGTGAAACAAAATGAAGCAAAAATCACCAAAGCTCCCCCTAACTGACAAGGAGAGGGAACAGCTGAGAAAGGGCAAAATCAGACTCTCAGAGATAAAAGAGATGAAGGCAAACAAATTAGCAGCTTTAATTGAAGTTCCAAACGAACGGGCCCGGGAATTAATTGGGCTTGCTGTCTTTCAGTCTATTCCGTCGGTGGGCCCAAAGCTTGCCCATAATCTGGCTGTGGACCTTGGATTCTCTGCTTTAGAGGATGTAAAGAACAGGAGGGGAGAAGAGCTCGTTCATGAACTAGAGAAAAAGTACGGGGTATGGATGGATCCTTGCGTAGAAGACGTCATGAGATGTGTCGTCTATCATGCAAATCATCCAGGCAGCGATAAAAACTGGTGGGAATTTACCGAAGACCGCAAGAAATACCGTGAAATTTTCGGGTATCCTGATGATCGGCCGGTTAAGGCGTGGCACGAGTAAAGAGGCTATTTTAATCCTGTGTCAACAAGTGCTTCAACAGTAAAAAAATCTTCCAATTTAAGAGAACAGACAAAAAAAGAGCGGCATGGAACGTATAGTATAGAAAGACAATTTATTTCTGACTTATTAATTGAAATGATTTGTCATGAACATTACAAATTTTTAACGCACTACAATTTAAGGAGGATGCAGCCATGATCTACGAAATTGAAATCGGCACAGAAAAAGGAAAGTTATCTTTAATCACTCTCGGATTAGAGAAAGAAGACGTCATTAACAGTCTGCAGACAGACCGCTTTTTTATAGGCTACACACATACAGGCCTTACATTCGGTTTAAATGCCAATGAAATTGTGTCATTTGATATTCAAAAAAAAGAAACGGTTTCAAGCATGCTTGCAGCAGCTCTTACAGAGGAATTCGGCGGGGAAACAGCTGAAAAGTTTCCTTATTTGTCTACTGTATTATTAGAAACAGTTTAAACTTATAATAAACACCGCAGATTAATGTCGTACGGACTATATACATAAAGAGAATCGAAGCGAGCTCCGCGCTTCTTGTGAAAAGGGAAGGGTTGAAAGTGGTTATGAGTGAGAATCTTTGGACTAGAAAGTATACAGTACTGGATAAAACGCGGGAACAATTAATCAAGGACCTGGAAATTCAGGCAGCTTATTATCCTTTTATAGATGCTGCAAAACAGCGTATACAAGATACAGGGAAATATGGACCGGTGCATGATGCAGCAGACCGATTCCTTCAATATTTAGAGGAAGAATATATGTCTATAGAAAATGCAAGCAACTGAATAATCAAGCTGAAGGCGTTTCTATAAAGAAACGTCTTTTTACAAAAATAAGCTCAAAACAAAACGCTGTTTATGTATACAGAACATAAACAGCGTCTTATC
Source organism: Metabacillus hrfriensis (assembly GCF_030127205.1). NCBI lineage: Bacteria > Bacillati > Bacillota > Bacilli > Caryophanales > Bacillaceae > Metabacillus > Metabacillus hrfriensis. The sequence continues at coordinate 2,870,199 of NZ_CP126116.1, read as the reverse complement.
TTGAATCCAACATATTCACTTTTTTGTTCTTTCCTTTCTTACTAATAACCATTCGCTGCTTTGAATCAATTGATTGCTTTCAATTAATGTCTTGCACGGATTCGATCAGTTTATTCTTTTGCTTTGATTTTCCCGCATGCCCACATGCTGCGAAAATAGGTTTCACGGGCTATTTTCATCTGCATCATGATCTTAGCATGCTTCGCTCACCGTCGTCATTGGAATCATCCCCTTAGTCAGATTCACGTTTCCCCGCATATCCACACACCTCAAAATCAGTTTTCACGGGCTGATTTTTTACTGGATGTGATTCTGATATGCTTCGCTTACCGTCGTCATTGGAATCACGCCTTCCTATGAGTGAGTAAATTCATCTTAACAAAATCTTTACAATAATTAAAGATTCAGAATAATCTGTTTTAAGGCAAATAAAGCGTTTACAACGTGTAAATCTCTCGTATTCTCTGTTTTTCTCAGTTTCTCATTGAATTGAATATATTTATTTTTTCTGCGGTGATTAAATATGCATTGCTAATATGAACAAGGGTTGATAAAATTAATTTAAAATTCAGAAAATATGGAGGTTTTCCATGCCAACAGAAGCTGAGGTACGACCTTTTACGGAAAGTGATATTGGAAAAACAGCTTTATCTGAAAGCTTTAAAATTGATCTTCGCACCTATACAGAGGAAGAAAAAGGCGAGCTTTTTGCAACAAATCTGGTTCGGGACTGGTCGATGCTGACGTGGAAGGATGTTGGAAAACCTTACGAAGTCAAAACATATGCAAAAGTTCGAAAGGACTGGGAAAAAGAAAATCAAAAGTCCATGCCTGTTCATACATCATGGCAGTATTTTAATAAATCCTTCCATGAATGGTTTGTTAAAGATGTCCCAGAAGAAATGAATGCATTTAATGAAGAACTGAAGAAAAATTTTGCTGCATTCCGTCCTGCTGTAGTTAAAGAAGTTCTCGGCAAATCAATGAAGCTCAGGCTTTGGAATTATATTCACCGCATTGAAGATGGCATCTGGGATCCGCGGGGGAAAAGAGCGCTGTTTGAGGGACTGCATGTTTCAAAGCCAAGAATTCTATTTTTAGGTGCTGCCGAAGGCTATGAAGCGATGCAGCTTGCTGCCATGTATCCAGGCGGTGAAATTGTCATGGTGGACTATGATGTTTTTTGCCGAGACGGCCGGTTTGCCGAATTTCCTGAGCATTATCCTTTTTTAGGTGAAAACCCTGTGACTGGTGCACCAAAAGTATGGTATAAGAACGATTTTAATATCACGTACCTTGTTGAAGATATTCGAAATCTTCCATTCGGAAAAGAATTTGACATCGTCATAAGCGTTGGCATGATTGAACATTTTCCTGATGAGCAAAAACCTGAGTCCATTGATTGGCACAGAAAGTTCTTAAAAGATGGGGGATATGCGATCTTAACTACACCGAGGGCTCAGTTGAAATCCAAATTATATTATCAGATCATGGCTGATGTTATGAATCATACCTACAGAGAATTAATGACGATTCAGCAAATGGGAATGTACATTTATGAAAACGGTTTCGATATTTTAAGGCATGGTTTTATTAAAGTTCATAACGGAATTATTGCCAGACCTCGTTAAAAAAGGAGAAAAATAAGTGGAATACTTAGAAAAGGCTGTGACATCAGCCTTTTTTTTAGCGACCATTTTAAAGATGCATCTGAGAAATATATTTATTCTGACAATAAGGCATGACCTTTTCTTTTACAGCATGTATCTATAAGATAAGAGATGAGTTGAAATATGCCTTAAGGTGTGATGCTTATTTTCTTTCTTTTTGCCGTAATAGGCCTTATGATTGGCATTTTATCCGGATTTTTCGGTGTCGGCGGCGGATTTATATTAACCCCTGTCTTGCTGCTGATGAATACAGAACCAATTACTGCGATAACAATCAGTTTATTATATACAATCGGAACATCGTTTTCGGGGATGATTGCTCATCTTAAATTGAAAAACCTGAGATGGAAAGAAGCTGTAATTATGGGTCTAAGCGGTGTGGCAGCAACTCAGGCAGCCAATCCTTTTGTCTATTACTTAAATAATAATGGATATGATAAAACCGTTATTCCCGTTACTTTTATTCTCCTTTTGAGTTATTTTGCCTGGAGCTTGCTGTTCAGAAAGAAAAAAAAGAGCATCGTGGTAAAACCAATTAAAAAATGGTCGATTGTCCTTTTAGTACTTACAGGAGCAATTGGTGGATTTATCTCAACTATGCTTGGTGTCGGCGGAGGATTTATCATCGTGCCGCTCTTAATTTCGTTATCCGGTTTTAATCCTAAAGACGCAATCGGGACAAGCCTTCTCAGTGTATTATTTATTGTCAGCAGTGGCTTTATCACTTATTTCATAAAATCTCCCATAGATTTATCGACAGGCGCTTTTTTGATAGCGGGAGGCCTTGCAGGTGCTCAGGCCGGAGCTTATATGACAGTCAATTACGAACATGCAGAGATGAAATTGCTTCTTGCCATGCTGTATTGTTTTACAGCTATGAGCGTAGGCATGAAATTGATTGGCTTTGAAGTTTTGGGCATGATTATTCTGTTTTTATTTTTAGGTTTACTTAATATGAAAATGGCAGTTTCTTTTATAACTCGCCGAAATAAAATCCGTTCCTATTGAGCGGATTTTTTATAAAAGCCAAACCAAGAACGTACGTATTTTCGCCTAAACTCCGAAATACGAACGTTCTTGGTTTTCTAGTCAAACCTTTTCCCCACCACAACCCCATCAACAGCTAGTCTTTTTACATTTTTATAATCATATTTATTGTGTATGCCCCATACATACAGAGTCAATTTTGCCCGTTTGGCCTGCTGATAAAAATAATAATTCAGGCACCGTTTGTGCAGTGTGATAAAATCAATCTTTGCTCCCAGCTCATTTAGCTGATGATAGGTAATATGAGAAGAGATAACAAGTCCTTTTTTGATTTGGGGCAGGAATGTATTCAGAAGCATGATGCTTTTAAGCTCAGTTGATTGGATGGAGAGCATAGAAAATTCATGAGGAGAGTAAGTGTCCAATATTTTATCTGTCAGGACTTTTTCGATGCCTGGATATATAGAGGGGCGTTTTAAATCAATGAGCAGATGATAGCGATCTTTAAATTTCATAAAAACTTCATCTAACGTAGGGATTTTTTCGCCTGCAAACGATTCGTCATACCATTCACCAACATCGAGAGTTTTTAGTTCCTTCAATGTTAGATCTGAAATTTTTTTGTCAAGGCCTGCGGTTCTTTTCAGGGTAATGTCGTGAATGACAACCAAATGTTTGTCCTTGCTCATTTGAACATCAAGCTCAATCATATTAAATCCTTCAAGGGCAGCATGATTAAACGAAGACATCGTATTTTCAGGAGCGATGGAGGAAAGTCCGCGGTGTGCAATAAAAAGCTCTTCATTAAAGGATGGCGGATCAGCCGCCAGAAAATAATGGGCAAGAAAGGTAAGCAAAAATACAATGACAACCAGATACTTCAGTTGAATCATCCTTTCTGACTGAATCAGAGTCTTATGTCCTATAATATGCCAATGATGGACAAAGCGTTTATGTGAATGTTTCTTCCTTAGTTTTGAAAAAATAAAAGGGTGACAATTTTTCAGAAGGAGGAACTAGTATGGCACACAAACATCAAAATAGTGCAGAACAGAAAGCGAAAAAACAGCCTGCAAAGCATCAGGAAGAGTTTTCAAGCGAGATTGCTCATAAAGCAAAACCGGCTCCTGGGCACAAAGAGCAAAAAAAACATAAAAAAATATAAAGATGGCAGGGGGGAGGAGGTTAAATGAAAAAAATAGCTCTTTTTCTTTTTCTTTTTATCTTTTTAGCTGTACTTTATCAAATGGAAGGCATACAGCAGATGGATAATGCAGTTGTAAAAGGTGCAGAGGATTTTCGGACTGAGCCTTTTAATTTCTTTTTTCTCACTGTCAGTGATATTGGGTCAATCAAAGTGGAATTCCCCATTATGATCTTCGCATCAATTGTTCTTTTGCTTTTTAGAAAGTTTTTGCCTGCCATATTTTTGTGGGGAACTTTCTATTCCATTCGCTTTATCAATAATGAGCTAAAGGATTTATTTCATAGGGAAAGACCGTCCTTTGATGCACTTATCGATGCAGCGCATTACAGTTTTCCAAGCGGACATGCAATGAATTCAACTGCTTTTTATGGATTTCTTTGTTATTTGGTGCTTTCGTTCACATCATCAAAGCAAAGAAGCAGAAAATGGTGGATCGGAATAACAGTTATTTTGATAGGCTTAATCGGCATGAGCAGAATCTATCTGGGCGTGCATTACTTAGTAGATGTTCTGGCCGGATTTTCAGCTGGTATGGTTTGGCTGCTCGTCATTATAAAAGGATACGAAATGATAAAATCGACAAAACTAGACTATCTTAGATGAAGGAAATTTGCCTTTTGCCCTCTAATACATAATGTATCGACTTTGAAGGGGGAATCGTAAAATGGGGTTAAGTCTTTTTGCGGTAAAAAAGAGGTGCCAGAATTACGACATCACCATCTTCCAAACACCTAAATATGGTGAAGAAAAAGGCTATGAACAAGTATACCGTCTGAATATAAAGGCTTCAGGACATAATGAAGCTCTTCATTATGTTTTTTGTATGTTTAACGTTTCTGACCGAGTGCCGGATGATTATGAGGCGAGGTTTATATCAACTGGAGATATTCTTTTAATTGACGAAGTAAAACGTGGACAAACATACTACAAACTGTTATCTGGCGGCTGGGCGAAGATTAACAGGGTTCATGTCAGATAAAGAAAGGCAGCGATCTGACATCGCTGCCTTTTCTTATTTTATAAGTTATGGCCAGGCCCATTTTTTCGTTTAGCTGAAGTTTCTTCTTTGCCGTGAGCATTTTCTTCAGCTTCAATTGCTTCGGGCGGGATGTGGTTATTCTTTTTTTGCCCATTGATGCGATTGCGGTGTTTTTTGCCCAAAATTAACCCCTCCTTGTCCTCTATATTTTTTACATTCAGATCGATTTTCACTACAGTTAATAATTTTCATGTATAAGATGCAGGTTATATCGGAAAATGTAGAAGGAGAAAAGATTTTTGAATGCTGATTATGGTATATTGAAAAAGCACCTTTTTATACATATAACTGGAGGAATGAACGATGAGTGTTCACATTGGAGCAAAACCGAACGAAATTGCAGAATCCATTCTATTGCCTGGAGATCCGCTTAGAGCTAAATATATAGCAGAAACGTTTTTAGAAGATGCAGTATGCTATAACGAAGTACGCGGGATGCTTGGATTTACCGGAACTTATAAAGGCCATCGCATCTCTGTACAGGGTACAGGCATGGGTGTTCCATCAATTGCGATCTATGTAAATGAGCTTATGCAAAGCTATAATGTTCAAAAATTAATCCGTGTTGGAACGTGCGGTGCCATTCAGCAGGACGTTAAAGTAAGAGACGTAATTCTGGCGATGAGTGCGTCAACCGATTCACAAATGAACAGAATGACATTCGGCGGTGTAGATTACGCGCCAACTGCTGATTTTGAATTGCTGAAGTACGCATATGATGCGGGAACTGAAAAAGGATTAAAACTGAAAGTCGGAAACGTCTTTACTGCAGATATGTTCTACAATGACAACTCTGAGCTTGAGAAATGGGCAAAATACGGTGTCCTTGCAATTGAAATGGAATCAGCAGCACTCTATACGCTTGCAGCTAAATTCGGACGTCAGGCATTATCCGTTCTGACAGTAAGCGATCACATTTTAACTGGCGAAGAAACAACATCTGAAGAACGTCAAACGACGTTTAATGAAATGATGGAAATTGCATTAGAGGCAGCAATTAAATAAAAAAGAGAAAACGCATGAAAATTTTTTCGTGCGTTTTCTCTTTTTTTCGACAAGATCTGGCACAATTGACAGATATAGTTTTTCTCATTTTAGGCAATAGTGATAAAATGAAAGCATGAAAGACATAAAGGCAGGTAGGGTGAACAAATTTTGAACTTAAAAAAAGCAACAGTAATGACTATGATTCCCATGACGTTTTTACTTTCGGCATGCACCGGAATGCAGCTGTCAAAGGATCTTAATCCATTTAAAGAAGGCCAATCTGAAACTCAGCAGGAAAAACAGAGTCCTGCGGAAGAAAAGCCAAAAGAAGATACCGCTCTTTTCCAATTAGAGGAGCAATTTTTCAACAAGATTCAAGAAGTCAATGGAAAGCCGACAATTACAAATCCCGAGAATCGAATGGTGCTCGTGAATAAGGAATATTCACTTCCTTCTGCATATGAGCCAGCTGACCTTGTTGCTCCAAAGGTGGCGTTTTCATTTGGAGATACAGATGTACCGCAGCGTTACATTCGTAAAGAAGCAGCCATTGCCCTTGAAAAAATGTTTGCACAGGCAACAAAAGAAGGGATTGAGCTATTTGCCGTTTCCGGATACAGGTCGTATGAACGTCAAACCGGCATTTTAAATGTTGAGAAAGCACGTAAAGGCGATGAAGTGGCACTTGAAACAGTTGCTCTTCCTGGTCAAAGCGAGCATCAGACCGGCCTGGCTATGGATATTACAAGCAGAAGTGCCGATATGGATATAACCGAGAAATTCGGAGATACTCCAGAAGGAAAATGGGTTAAGGAAAATGCTCATAAATTCGGCTTTATTATCCGCTATCAAAAAGGAAAAGAAGATATTACACAGTTTGCATATGAGCCTTGGCATTTGCGCTATGTAGGAGTAAATGAAGCAGCGGAAATCTATGAAAACGATCTGACACTTGAAGAATTTTTTGATAAAGCGAAGAAAATGTAATGCGTCATCCTGATCTTGATCTGTTGAAACATGACCTGGATGTCATCTTCATCGGGTTTAATCCGAGTTTGTATTCAGCTGAAGTCATGCATCATTATGCAAGTAAAAGCAATCGTTTTTGGAGAATTCTTTCTCAAGCAGGAATAACGGACAGGCTTTATTCACCAAATGAAGATTTCAAGCTTCTTGAAAAAGGATTTGGTTTTACGAATATCGTCGACAGGCCAACGAAGTCTGCTGCGGAAATAACAGCTGAAGAATATCGTGAAGGCAAAAAAGTGCTTTTGAATAAGCTGACGTTCTATCAGCCGAAAATAGCCTGCTTCGTCGGGAAAGGTGTTTATTTATCCTATAGCGGAAAACAGAAAGCAGATTGGGGTCTGCAGCCCGATTCAGTAGCTTCAGGAGTTATGGAATTCACTGCCCCTTCTTCAAGCGGACTGGTGAGAATGAAGCAGGATGAAATTGTTGCCATCTATAAAGGTTTAGCTAATTTGATCAAAGAAAAGCAGTCTTTCATTTAATAGTGAAAAGACTGCTTTTTATGTTCATTCATTTACCTACCAGAACAGCAAACCGCCTAAAATCACGCCAGTTACAAACGCTAAGCCGATTCCATAAGGATAACCATAGCCATAGCCGCCGTAGCCGCCGTAAAATCCCATGCCGAAACCGCCGCGCCCGCGTCCTCCTAAAGGCTGTATATAGACCTTTTGCCGAGTTACATTTGTAATTCTGCCAACATGCTGATTTCCAAATCGGTCACTGATGCGGACAACTTTACCATGGTACTGACAGCAAAGGTTATAATAATTTTGCGACAAATTTTTTTCCTCCCTTCAACCTGCTTCTTCATAATCTATGAAAAATAAGGGAGAAGGGTTTGTACGAATACCCCGATACTCTTTATTTCACACATCTGAAAATGCGGAATTGAACAGCGAGATGATAGGCTTCACGGAGTTTTTCGTGCTCAGCAAGCATGTCAAAATAAACGGGCTCAAGATTATCTGACATATCAAACTCTGTTGTCGGTTCATCTTCTTCGATAATAAAGTCTTCTTCTGTGCGGACTTCAATTTTCTGAAAGCCTGCTGATTTTATTGCGGACTTCCACTCCTCTTCGTTAAATAGATGGTGAAACCCGTAAAATGACTGAATTTTTTCCTTTAGTTTGAGGTCAGGCTGATCTGTACCCGTCACTTCAATCGCAAGCAGAACACCGTTATCTTTCATTACCCGGTACAGTTCTCTCAATGACTGAACAGAATCTGTAAAGCTCAAAACAGACTCACAAAAAATGAAATCAAATTGTTTATCTTTGAATGGAAGGTTTTCGACTGATCCTTGTACAAGGCATTTATCCTCTTTTAATCTGTTTTTAGCTTTTATAAGCATAATGGGGTCAATATCTAAACCTGTCACATTGTAATTAAGCGATTTTAGAAATTGTAAGGTTTGGCCGGTTCCGCAGCCAGCGTCAAGAATGGATGCTGATTCAGGAATTATTTCAAGTTCGATGATCTCCTTTGTCAGCATAAAGCCGCCTGGATGGGCGCCGCCAACTCCAAGTTGTGCAAGTAAATCAAGATAGCCAGGCATTTACATGAACTCCTTTCAAACTAAATTATGCGGATTTCCATCTTCCTGTGAAGTTGAATCTCCAATTTGTCCGAAAATCATTAAATGAAATTGAATTTTAATACACCGAGAATGGTTTCAGTTATATAGTAAATACTGTTTGAAGGACCTGGGATTCGCTGTGTTTTTAGTTGACGTTTTTGTTTTCGTTACTCATAATGATTACATAATGAGGGTGGTGTTAATTTGTTTAAAAATAACAATGTGAAATTTCTGTTTGCAATCCTTTTAACTGCCATCATTAGCGCAGGTATTACGTTTGCGGTCGTTCAGAAAGACAGCGGCCTGAGTCAGGCGCAGGGGAAAAGCGATGACCCCTTTGAAAAGCTTTATTCTACATACGACACGCTTAAAGGCGAATTTTATCAGGATACAAATCAGGAAAAACTTGTAGACGGTGCAATTAAAGGAATGCTTCAATCTTTGGATGATCCGTATTCAACTTATATGGATCAGGAGGAAGCAAAGGGCTTCAATGAGAATATTTCATCATCTTTTGAAGGAATCGGGGCTGAGGTTCAAGAGTCTGACGGGAAAATTATGATTGTTTCTCCTATTAAAGGTTCACCTGCTGAAAAGGCCGGACTTAAGCCAAAAGACAAAATTCTGAAAGTCGATGACAAAAGCGTTGAAGGAATGACAGTCAACGAAGCGGTTATGCTGATCCGCGGGGAAAAAGGTTCAAAGGTTCAGCTCGTTATAGAACGTGACGGTGTCGGAGAGCTCGATTTTAATCTGACAAGGGATACCATACCTTTAGAAACTGTTTATACTGAGGTTGAAAACGGAATTGGCAAGGTTCAGATTACAAAGTTTTCAGAAACGACCGGCAAAGAACTTGCTGATGCTTTAAATAAGCTGAATGATCAGGAAGTGAAGGGGCTTGTACTAGATTTAAGACAAAATCCTGGCGGTCTGCTTGATCAGGCGATTGCAATGAGTGATATTTTCGTCCCTAAAGGAAAAACCATCATGCAAATCGAAAACAAAGATGGCTCAAAAGAAGTTCAAAAATCTCAAAATGATTCTGCCGTGAATGTTCCAGTTGTCGTTGTTGTAGATAATGGAACAGCAAGTGCTGCAGAAATTATGGCCGGTGCTTTGAATCAATCTGCCGGTATTCCGATTGTCGGAGAAAAAACGTTTGGGAAAGGGACGATCCAAACAGCCAAAAGCTTTGAAGACGGATCCTCGATTAAATACACGATCGCGAAATGGCTGACGCCTGACGGATCATGGATTCATAAAAAAGGAATCGAACCGCAGCATAAAGCTTCTCTGCCGGCATACGCAAATCTTCCATACTTAAATCCAGATAAAGAATTAAAGCAGGGAGATTCATCTGCTGAAGTGAAAGTAGCTCAGCAAATGCTTAAGGCATTAGGCTATAAAAATGTAAAAACTGATGGATTTTATGAAGAAACAACAAAAAATGCTGTTACACAATTTCAAGCAAAGTACAGCCTGAAATCTACTGGAACGATCAGTGGAGAAACAACGATTAAAATGCTTGAAACGCTGCAGGCACAGCTGAAGGAAAATGATACTCAGATGGAAGAAGCTATCAAAGTATTGAATGAACAAATGCAGTGAAAAAAATGATTTAAAAGCGCAGACTTTATTGTCTGCGCTTTTTTCCATAATAAGGAGTTTCTTCTTTAATCGGAAGGGTATAGTAATAATGATAAAGCAACAGCTTATGAGTTGACTTTCAAATTGGGACAACTTATAATTAATTTGAATTCGAGATATATGGATTGAAGATAGTTGTTCTCGAAAATTATCGTACATTACACGAGGAGAGATCGGAAATGTCAAATGTAAAATTAGCTGTCATTTACTACAGTTCTACAGGTACAAACCACAAGCTTGCGGCTTGGGCTGAAGCTGGAGCAAAAGAAGCTGGCGCTGAGGTAAAAGTGCTTAAAGTTCCTGAGCTTGCACCGCAAACAGCGATTGATTCTAATCCTGCATGGAAAGCGCACCTTGAAGCGACAAAAGATGTTCCTGAAGTTACATTAAATGACCTGGAATGGGCAGATGCCATCATTTTCAGTGTCCCGACTCGATTTGGTAATGTTCCTGCACAAATGAAGCAATTTCTTGATACAACCGGCGGACTCTGGTTTCAAGGAAAGCTTGCCAATAAAGTAGTCAGTGCCATGGCTTCTGCAAGCAATCCCCACGGAGGCCAGGAAGCAACAATCTTGAGCTTATACACAACGATGTATCACTGGGGAGCAATTGTTGCCGCACCTGGATATACCGACCAGTCTTTATTTGAAGCAGGAGGAAATCCGTACGGTACCTCTGTTACAGCAGATCAGGACGGTAATTTAAAAGAAAATGTTGAAGCAGCCGTGAAGCATCAGGCTAAACGAACTGTTACTGTTGCAGAATCCATTAAAAAAGGCATGCAATAACCCGAAAAAAGGTTAATGAAAATAAAAAAAGGGTTTGGCTTACATGCCAAACCTTTTGATTTCAAAATAGGAGCGAATAATCATGAAACACATTTTTGAAAAAGGCAAGAACCGCAATCGAACATTACTGCTGCTGCATGGAACTGGAGGGGATGAAAATGATCTCATTCCGCTCGCTAAACATATTGATGCAGATGCCAATATTTTAAGTGTAAGAGGAAACGTTCTCGAACATGGAATGCCCCGCTTTTTCAAAAGATTGGCAGAGGGCGTATTTGATGAAGAGGACCTGATTTTCCGAACAGGTGAATTAAATGACTTTTTAACAGAAGCTGCTGAAAAGTATTCTTTTGACCGTTCAGAACTTGTTGCAGTCGGCTATTCGAATGGTGCCAATATTGCAGGAAGCTTGCTTTTCCATTATGAAAACTCTTTGAAGGCGGCTATTCTTCATCATCCAATGGTACCGAGAAGAAATATTGAAATCCCATCACTAAGCGGAACACCGATTTTCATTGGTGCAGGCATGAATGACCCCATCTGCCTGCCTCAAGAAACGCGTGATCTCGCAGACATCCTGAAAGCAGCCAATGGGGAAGTAGTCATCCACTGGGAAAACCATGGTCATCAGCTGACTTCATCTGAGGTAGAGGCTGCAGCTGCTTGGTATGATTTAAATTTAAGATAAGTTATGCATCAAAAAGGAGTGCCGGGTCGGCACTCCTTTTTGATGAACTTGTTTATGCAGTTCCGTATCGCGGTGTCTGGCTCCATCGCCAGAACAGATCCGCCATAAGAGTCAAACCCGGACATTAAAGTCTGACGGGCACAACCCTGGAATTGGATACTCAATGATTGCGTATGATTCCTCTAAACAGGCACAATCCTGGATTTGGATACTCAAAGAGAGCGAATGATTCCTCTAAACAGGCACAATCCTGGAATTGGATACTCAAGAGAGCATATGATTCCTCTTAACAGGCACAATCATGGAATTGGATACTCAAAGAGAGTGTATGATTCCTCTAAACAGGCACAATCCCGGAATTGGATACTCAAAGAGAGCGAATGATTCCTCTAAACAGACACAATCCTGGAATTGAATACTCATAGAGAGTGTATAATTCCTCTAAACAGGGACAATCCTGAAATTGGATACTCATAGAGAGTGTATGATTCCTCTTAACAGGGACAATCCTGGATTTGGATACTCAAAGAGAGCGAATGATTCCTCTAAACAGACACAATCCTGGAATTGAATACTCATAGAGAGTGTATAATTCCTCTAAACAGGGACAATCCTGAAATTGGATACTCATAGAGAGTGTATGATTCCTCTTAACAGGCACAACCCTGGATTTGGATACTCAATGATTGCGTATGATTCCTCTAAACAGGCACAATCCTGGATTTGGATACTCAAAGAGAGTGTATGATTCCTCTAAACAGGCACAATCCTGGAATTGGATACTCAAAGAGAGCGAATGATTCCTCTAAACAGGCACAATCCTGGAATTGGATACTCAAAGAGAGTGTATGATTCCTCTAAACAGGCACAATCCCGGATTTGGATACTCAAAGAGAGCGAATGATTCCTTTTTACAGGCACAATCCTGGATTTGGATACTCAAAGAGAACGAATGATTCCTCTTAACTAATAGCAGGCGCTTTTGCGGTACAAAAGGGAAGTTGGTCTCTTCGATCACTTTTCAATTTACCAAACGTTAATTTCCCTCCAAAGGTTTTAATAAAACAAAAACCGGCAAAGATTTTCCTTTGCCGGTCTGCTAATTATAAAAATGTGCTCAATTCTTCGATGCTGATGCGTGAGCTTTGGTGTGCCGGTTTAGCTGCTTTTCCGATAGAAATAAGCATAACTGGTACATAGCGATCTTCAATTTTAAATGTTTCAGACAGCTGCTGAGCATTGAAACCGCCTATTGCGCATGTATCAAAACCTTTAGCTTTTGCAGTAAGCATAAGCTGCATAGCTGCAAGTGAGGCATTACTGAAAGCTGCATCGCGGGCGTAAATCGGATTTTGATAAGCGCCATTGATTTGGCCTGCAAGTGTTTCTTTAATTTCTTCTTTCATAAAACCTGCTTCTACAAGAGGATTATAAACTTGATCTGTATTCTTATTTGCTTCAAGATCCCCCAAAATGGCAACAACTGCAGAGGCTTCAGTAATTTGGCTTTGGTTATAAGCAATAGGAAGAAGTCTTTCTTTAGACTCATTACTATGGAAAACCATGAAATTCCAGTGCTGAAGGTTCCATGCAGATGGGGCCTTTCCAGTAATCTCAAGAATTTCTCTGAGTTCATCTTTGCTGATTTTTGCAGATGGGTCATATTTGCGCACAGAGCTGCGTTCAGACATAATAGACAAGATACTTTCTGATGTAGCTGTTGACATGTGTAAAACCTCCATTGTTGAATATCGTTTACAAATAAGTTATAATATACAAAAAGTTACAGGCTAACTTTTCGTAAGTTAGATTGATTTTTTTATCATAAAATGATTAAGATTATATGTCAAGAAAAAAGACGGTAAAGGAGATTCAGGATGGAATCAAATTTATGTCCCAAAATGGAAAAAGCATTCGGATTTTTAGGGAAAAGATGGACAGGTTTGATCATCAATGTCATGTTAGACGGACCTAAGCGATTTAAGGATTTAACAGATACCATTCCTAGTATTAGCCAAAAAATGCTTGTCGAACGATTGAAAGAATTGGAATCGGCGGGTATTGTACAGCGGGTTGTCATTCCTGAAACACCAGTAAAGGTCACATATCAGCTCACAGAAATGGGCCGTTCTTTAGAAAAAGTAATGAAAGAAGTGAAAGAATGGGCGGATCGTTATTGCTTTGAGGAGGATAAAAAAGAATGAACCGAACTGTCATCATCACAGGCGGTGCCAACGGGATAGGAGAAGAACTGGTCAAGCAGTATGCGGCTATAGGCGATAAGGTTATTTTTGCAGATATCGATGTGAAAAAGGGAAAAAGCATTGAAAGCAATTATGAAAATTCTCATTTCGTTGAAACGGATGTAAGAAATGTTCAAGACATTAAACAGTTCATTCAAGAAGCAGAACGTACAACCGGCAGGATCGATATTTTAATTAATAACGCGGGAGTGTCCAGATTTAAATCCCCATTTGAGCTTACATTGGAGGATTGGGACGATGTTATTAACACGAATTTAAGAAGCACGTTCTTTTGTTCAAAAGAGGCAGCGAAGGTGATGAGAAAGAATTCTGCCGGCGGTTTTATTGTAAATATCGCTTCTACACGGGCATCGATGTCAGAGCCGGGATCAGAGGCTTATGCCGCTACAAAAGGCGGAATTGTTGCACTGACCCATGCGCTTGCCGCTTCCTTTAGTGAAGAGCGGATCAAAGTGAACAGCATTTCACCTGGTTGGATTGAAACAAAGGATTATGAGAACCTGAGACAGGTCGATCATGATCAGCATCTATCAAAACGTGTAGGCACTCCTGCTGATATTGCCAAAGCCTGTTTTTATTTAACAGATCCTGAAAACGATTTTGTAACAGGGTCAAATATTGTCGTAGATGGCGGGATGACAAGAAAAATGATATATGAACATTAAAGACTGCCTGCCCATAGGCAGTCTTTTTTTGTAAAAATTTTATCATTCGTATTTAAAAAGAGGAGGATATGCGATAAGTATAATTAGATATTATAGATAGTCTCTAAGTACTCACTAATTGCTGTCGTTATCCTCCTTGCAGGCCAGGTTTTTACATAACGGAATTGAAGATTTGACAGATGCATCAATCTCGGTGGTCATTATGTGCGCAAAGTTTATCGCTGCCGGTATTAAAAATCGGGAAATCAGGGGGGAAAAAGAAAATGAATGTGAATAAAGGGATTCATTTTCGATGGTGAGCGAAATACTCTAACTTTGATTTATGACTATATACTGCATGTTAACAATCATGATTATTTATGTCATGACCTGGAGGGGGATGGCGGCCTGCCGCTTGAATGGGGAAAGCGGTTTAAGGTCTCTAGTAAGAATACGCTTCTAGTTTCTCCTGAATTTTCCCAAAAAAGGAATCATCATTCAAGCGTTTGCATGGTATTTTCTGTTTCTGATATCTTCAAAATTTCGTTTGAATTCATATATCCGGGGTAAAGAACGAATAAATAACCTTGAAAGGAATGAGTTGAAATGCCTTGGACAAAACAAGATTACCCAAATTCAATGAAAAACCTTCCTGATGAAACCCGTGAAAAAGCAATTGAGATCGGAAATGCCTTGCTAGATGATGGATATGAAGAGGGGCGGGCCATTCCGATTGCCGTTTCACAGGCAGAAAAATGGGCAGACAATGACACGGTTAAAGATGAATATCTCTTGTTGTCAGATGAAGACGGATGGATGCTGAGAAAAGAGGGAAATAAACGTGCAAGTTATCGATTTGAGACAAAACAGGAGGCACTTGAAAAGGGAAGAGAGCTTGTGAAGAAAAATAATTGCACGCTTGTTGTCCATTTGAAAGACGGCTCAGTTGAAAGCAAAATAAATGAATAGAGGAATGCTTTTTCACTAAATTCATTTTTCTCAAGATATTCGCCCACTCCAAAACTTTTTAGGTGAATACCCTTATAAGGTAAGTGATTTATGGAGGAGGGGAATGCATGTACCCGCACTATGCAGCACGAGGCTACCGCAGCGCAGGAAATAGAGGACCTTTCTTTTTCGGATTTGGAGCTCCGTTTGTAGGAGGTTTATTGGGAGGATTTCTTGGAAGTGCCCTTTTTAACTATCCAAGACCTTATTATTATCCGCCGCCACCGCCGGCTCCATTTTATGGAGGCTACTCAGGACCTGGAGCAGGCGGTTATCCTGGTTATCCGGGAGGACCATATCAAGTAGGACCATATCAAGGAGGTCCGTATTAAAAAGAACAATATAAAAAGCATAATAGAAATGGACCAGAGCAGGCTCTCTGGTCCATTGTTTTGTAATAAATCTATTATTTGGATAGATAAATTTATAAATAGATGAATGATGGAAACAGGTAGATTAAATACAAATCGGTTTATAAATTACAGATTTCAGCACATAAGATGCCAAAATTCCACACAGTCTGTTAATTTTGAGTGATTTCAATCTCGGATATTTGCAGGTCCTCATTCTTATGAAATTTTATTTCAAGAATTCCATTCCTGTAAGATGCTTTTGTACCTTTACGCTTAACTAGGGAAGGAAGGACGAGTTTTTTCTGTTCACCCATTGAAGGGAAGTTCAAAATGAAAAGCTGATTGCTGCTGTGCTGTATTCGAAGATTTTCAAGCTGTTCTTCTGAAGTCTGCACTTTGACGAAGATGTGGTCGTTCGTTTCAAACAGCTCTGTACTGCCCTGATTTGCAGGAGTATGTTTGGTGTGATCCGCCATATTTCCTGCCATATTGCCCTGAAAAGGAAACTGCTGGGGAAAGCCCTCGCCGAAAACATTTCCCATGACATTTTGAATATAGTCTTCAACATTTTTAGGGTTCATATTTTTAAAATGATCAGACATTTGTCCGGATTGATTAAATGGAAAGTTTTTTTTCCAGGGAAACATGATTTTCACGCCCTTTTTTGCATTTATAATTCACTATATGTATAAGGGTGGGTCTTGGTTAAGTTTTTTTTCTTGTAGAAAACCTTGTATCGGGATTATAATGAGCATGGAGTTTTGAAAAGGAAGGTGCTGTAAAATGGAGCAAAGAAATCCAGATATATATCGCACAGGCCTGATGCACACAGCATTAGCCTATTTTTTATGGGGTATCCTTCCGGTTTATTGGAAGCTGATCGATCAAGTCGGGGCTGAAGAAATCCTGGCACACCGAGTGTTTTGGTCATTCCTTTTTATGATGAGCCTGATACAAATTAATAAACAGTGGGACCAGCTGCTGGAAGTTTGCAAAAGAATGCTGAAAAAACCTCTGCTCCTGGTTTCACTAATCCTGTCATCGGTTCTGATCAGCATTAACTGGTTCCTTTACATATGGGCTGTAAATAATGATCATATCCTGGAAACGAGCTTAGGGTATTATATTAATCCTTTAATCAGCGTTCTCCTTGGTATGGTGTTTTTAAAAGAACGGCTCAATAAATGGCAATATGCTTCATTTATCCTTGCTGCGGCGGGTGTTCTTTTCATGACGATGCAATATGGCAGGTTTCCATTTGTAGCGATCATTCTTGCAATGAGCTTTGGTTTTTACGGTTTAACCAAAAAAGTAACCAAATTAAATGCTTCAATTGGGCTTACACTGGAGACAATGATGGTCATGCCTGTTGCCCTGATTTATTTAGCAGTGATTGCAAATAAGGGAGAGTCAGCATTTTTTGAATGGAGTTTAGGAACGAATGCATTCTTAATCGGAGCGGGAATCGTAACGGCGGTTCCATTGCTGCTGTTTGCAAAAGGAGCACAGCATATTCCGTTATTTATGGTTGGAATTCTGCAATATATCGCACCAACCATCACCCTCTTACTTGGAGTTTTAATTTATAATGAATCGTTTACTAGTACAGAAATCATTACGTTTTCCTTAATTTGGAGTGCACTTGTGCTCTTCTCCTTTTCACACGTAAGAGGAATGAAGGAAAATGCATGGAAGCTGAAAAAAAAGAAAACGATGGAAATGTAAAACAGCCTGCCTTGTGTAAGGCTTTTTTCTTTCATTGAAATGATTTTTCAGTATACAATAAGAGAGTCAGGAAAGGGATGATGACAGGAGATGACGGAGAACCGCAAGCTTTTAGAGGTATACCGGAAGCTTTGGTCAAATCGGCAGCTTGAGGTCAGTGGTGATGACATGCAGACACTTCTCGGCGCCATTAAAATTGATCTGCAGGATGAAATGACGCATCCTCGCCTGCGGAAAAATACAGAGCAGAAGTTTTTTTCAGCAGTCAAACGGATTTCAATGTCCACACTCGGCAATCAGGAAAAGATGTCCTTGATTGACCTGCATATAAAAGTGTATGAAGAAATCAAACAATCTACATAAAAGGAGCAGGAAGATGGTCCCCATTACGAAAGATGATATTCAGAAACATTTAGACGTTCTGGTGAATAAGGAAGTTTATGTTCACCTGGAAACGACGACAGGCGCTTATTCTGCCCACATGAATGAAAATAATATGACAGTTGTGGCTTTTATCAGAAATGCAAAAGTTTCCTTTAACCAGGCAAAAATCACCGGACAGGGTCCTTACCGTGTCGGACTCAAAATAGATCACGGGTGGATTTATGCAGAAGGCCTTACAGACTGGGTGTACAATGAAAAGAATCAGCTGCTGATGGCAGGGCATGACCGCGAAGGAAAGCTTGCCATTGCGCTTCAAATCAGCGAGACTCCGTTTGCTGAGTAGAAAGGGAGAATGAAAATGAGAGAGCATGTATTAGTTGTTCTGCCTCACCCGGATGACGAGTCATTTGGAGTTGGGGGTTTAATGTCATTAAAACGTAAAGAAGGAATTCCTGTTACCTATGCTTGCGCAACACTTGGCCAGATGGGAAGAAACATGGGAAATCCTTTGTTTGCCAATCGGGAGATCCTGCCCGAAATCCGTAAAAAAGAACTAAGAGATGCATGTGATGCCCTTGATGTTCAGGATTTAAGAATGCTTGGTCTGCGTGACAAAACACTTGAATTTGAAGACATCGACCGTTTTGCAGATATTATTGAAGAAATCATTCAAGAAGTGAAGCCTACCCTTGTTGTCACGTTTTACCCTGGACATGGCGTTCATCCTGATCATGATGCTACCGGTGCTGCAACCATTCGCGCAATAAGCAGAATGCCGTCTGAAGACCGCCCTGAGACTTACTGTGTTGCCATCACAAGAAACCGGGAAGAGGTGCTTGGCGAGCACGATGTCACAATTGATATCTCAAGCGTAGCCGAAATGAAATTAAATGCATTGCGCGCTCATCGCAGCCAGACAGAAGGAATGCTTAAGCAAATGGAAGAAAAGTTCAAAAACAAAGACCCAGAAGTCATGCATTGGGTGGAGCAGGAGATTTTCTGGACTTATAATTGGAATGACTGATCAACGAGAAGCTGTTGCGATCATAAAAAACGAGTGAGAAGTCACTCGTTTTTTTATGCCGGAAATACGCTATAAAAAAGATGACCTCTGTATATTTGAGATCATCTTTCTTAATATTATAGGTTTATCCTTTTTGTTTTTCACTAAGCGTATAAACCTTATTTTGAATAAACCACAGCCTTGAAGACAGCGCTAATGCGGCAGCGGCAAGGCCCGCTATCAAGCCAATCCAGTATCCGAAAGCCATAAAAGACGTATTGTTTGCAAGCAAATATCCTGTTGGAAGTCCTATAACCCAGTAAGAAACAAGCGCCATCAACAAGGTGACATTTACATCTTTATAGCCACGCAGCGCTCCTTGAATAGGGGCGGCAATTGCATCTGAGAGCTGAAAGAAAATCGCATAAATCAAAAACTGTGCCGAGAGTTTTATTACAATGTCTTCATTCGTATAGATCGCTGCAATTTCATTTCTTAAGAAATAGATAACAGCTGCGGTAATAAGCGACAGGATAACAGCCATGACAATCCCTAAATAACTGTACTGCTTTGCATCCCTGTATCGTTTCGCTCCAACTTCAAATCCGACGACAATCGTTAGCGCCATTGAAATACTCAGCGGAAGCATATACAGAAGAGAGGCAAAGTTAATGGCGATTTGATGGGAGGCAATCGTGACCGTATCGTAATTGCTCATTAATAAGGTAACGGCTGCAAAAATGCTGGTTTCAAAGAATATTGCGATTCCTATAGGGATTCCGATTTTTAATAGACTAAGCCAGGCTTTTGCTGAAGCGCTGTACAATTTCTTAAAAATACCATAGTCCACAAAAGGCTGCTTTTTCACTATGACAAAAGCGGAGATCAGAAAAATACACCAGTATGTAATAGTTGAAGCAACACCAGATCCTACACCGCCAAGAGCAGGAAAACCGAACTTCCCAAAAATAAATAAATAATTAAATACAACATTGATGGGCAGAGATAATAATGTGATGAACATTGATATTCTCGTAAATCCAAGAGCATCAATAAAGCAGCGCAAAACATTATATGCAAAGAGAGGCAAAATTCCAAAAGCCAAAGCAGCCAGATAAAATTTAGCCGTCTCTCTGACATGGTCCTCCAGTGACATTGAATTTAATATTGGATCAATGACAAAAATACCGATAACTCCCACTATAATTGACAACAATACAGAAAGGTACAAGCCTTGAATAACTGTATAAGGGATTTTCTCCTTCTGTTTTGCACCAACATACTGTGAAACAATCGGAGTAACTGCAAGCAGGATACCGCTTAGTCCCGTATAGACAGGCACCCAGATACTTGATCCAATTGCTACACCTGCAAGATCTCCGGGGCTTACTTTTCCTGACATGGTCGTATCAAAAAAATTCATTGAATAAAGTGAGAGCTGTGTAATCAGAATCGGCAAAAGGATGAGAGAAAATTGCTTGCCTTTCTCCCAAAGAGTAAAGGTTTGTTTCATGTTAAATATCCTCGTTTTCTTAGAGTAACGAAAGAATTATAACATGAAAAATGGATCCCGTGACTATTTCGACTTCTCCTCAAGCTCTTTTTTCTCGGGCTTAAACATTTGATAATAAAAATAACTTAAAATCATTACACCTAATCCTGAAAAAAGGTATTGAAAAATTTTAACTGTCGTCATGAATCAAACCTCCATATCGCAGCTGGATCAAAGCTGCTATTTTAAGACATAGCTTAAGGATGAAAATATTGCGCTGTGATGTCCAGCTCCAGCGCATAACTCCTTTGTCTGGCACCGTCAAAAAAGTTTTCAAATCGGAACCTTATTTACCTTTCGAAGCTGACCAAGAACTTCCGATTTTCTAGTAGTATGAACCTCAGATGGAAAATTATTGCATGGAATGCAGAGATTTTTCAAACAATAAAATAAGCGATGTTATACAGGGAGAGGAGCAGAAAGTCTTTGAAAAAAGAAATAATGGATCCTATTAAAAAACTCATTTATGACCAGCTGGGAAACATCATTGATGAATCTATGCAGCTTATGAATTCTCTACAAGAGAAAGACCATTGTCTGCTTTGTGAGCTTGAAGATCTGCATAAGATTTTTCAGCAGCTGCAGTCGCAGGCGTCATCCTTTTACTTGCAGTCTTATTTATCAGAGTACACTCCGCATTATGCCATACTCTCAAAAGTCATTCAGCATCTGTCTGCTCAAAAACACGGAGGTTTGATTGTGATAGAGAGAAACGACCAACTTGTCTCTTTTCTTAAAAACGGTGTGCCGATTGATGCTTATTTATCTGCGTCATTGCTTGAAAGTATTTTCTATCCTGGGAATTCTCTGCATGATGGAGCTGTGCTTGTTTCCGGTACTAAAATCATTTCTGCAGCAAATGTCCTTCCGCTTTCTACTAAAACCGCAGATGCCAAGATTGGTACAAGGCACCGCGCTGCTATTGGCATAACAGAATCAACAGATGCAATAGCGCTTGTCGTATCAGAAGAAACGGGGAAGATGTCATTTGCCATAAATGGCGGGCTGTATCCGTTCAGCTCTGAATAAAAGCTTCTCATATTAAAAAAAATCATTTATAATGTAGTTTTTACTATATGAGCTATGCCTTCATTATTTGCTTCAGCCATCAGCATGATAAGACAGCGCTCTTCTATTTATGAGGAGGAAGAACAAATGCAAGACAAGAAAAACCTGCTTTCGTTTTTAAACTCGTTTTTCCGTTTAGATGAACGGCAAACAACAGTGAAAACGGAATTTATTGCGGCCCTGACAACATTTATGACGGTCAGCTACATCATCCTTGTTAACCCGATTATCTTATCTGAAGCTGGGATGCCAAAGGAAGCAGCACTTGCAGGTACAATTTTAGCTATTGTCATAACAACACTATTAATGGGGTTGTGGGCAAACCTGCCGATTGTCATTGGACCGGGAATGGGGTTAAATGCCTTTTTTACATATACCGTCGTCCTTGGCCAGGGATTATCTTGGGAAACCGCTCTTGGGGCTGTATTTATCTCAGGTTTTGTTTTCTTTCTATTATCTGTTACAGGAGTCAGTTCAAAAGTTGTCGCATCTATTCCTAAAACATTGAAAGCTTCTATTACTGCAGGAATCGGATTATTTGTTGCTTTTATCGGCCTTAAAAACGGCGGCATCATTGTTCCAGATGATGCAACCTATGTTGCACTCGGAAACATTGCAGATCAGGGAACATGGCTTGCGCTGTTAGGACTGATCCTTGCATCTGTGCTTGTATCCAGAAATATTAGAGGCGGTTTGATCTTAAGCATCTTTGTCATTTCGGCATTGTCCATGCTGATCGGCCACTCGCCTGTGCCAAATTCTCCAGACGATATTATTTCCTTTGACTGGCCATCAGTTGAATTAACGTTTATGAAGCTTGATATTATGGCTGCGATCGGATATGGTATTTTCTCAGTCATCTTTTCATTTACTATCGTAGAATTATTCGATACATTGGCTACCTTGATCGGATTAACAAAAAAAGCGAATCTGAATGATG
The DNA here is from genome assembly GCF_030127205.1 of Metabacillus hrfriensis. Classification (NCBI taxonomy): domain Bacteria; kingdom Bacillati; phylum Bacillota; class Bacilli; order Caryophanales; family Bacillaceae; genus Metabacillus; species Metabacillus hrfriensis. The sequence continues at coordinate 2,847,629 of NZ_CP126116.1, read as the reverse complement.
AAAATGACGAAACACCTAATATGAAACGTGCATTGACGACCGGAGCACTCGGCACAATGATCAGTGCGGTGTTTGGAAGTACAGCCATGAATACCTATATTGAAAATGCAACCGGAATTGCAGAAGGAGGAAGAACTGGCTTAAAAGCAGTATTTGCTGCTCTGCTGTTTTTGCTGACTCTTTTATTTACGCCTCTGATTCAATACATCCCAAACGCTGCGACAGCTCCAGTTTTAATAATCATTGGAGCATTTATGATGACAGAACTGAAGGAAATCCATTTTGATGATTTGACCGAATTGATCCCGGCATTTTTAACCTTCATTATGATGCCATTAACATTCAGTATTGCAGAAGGTGTAGCGTTCGGTTTTATATCATACACATTATTAAAGGTTTTTACCGGGAGAACAAAAGAACTTCACTGGATGATGTATATCATTACTGCAGCCTTTTTAATAAATTTCTATACAATGATTTAGCGGGTCCCTTAAAGGGGCTTTTTTTTGACTGCAAAAAGTTTCGCTAGGCGAAATAATTGCAGCGGTGCTATAGTAGAAATAGTGAATAAAACAGAAAATGGAGACAACGCCATGTGGAAAAATAAAAATGTCTGGATTGTGCTCAGCGGTGAATTTATTGCAGGGCTTGGTTTATGGTTTGGCATAATCGGAAACCTGGAATTTATGCAAAAAAATGTACCATCTGATTTCATGAAATCTCTTATTCTCTTTATTGGTCTGCTTGCAGGGGTGCTTGTCGGTCCTCTTGCCGGCAGAATGATTGACAGCTGCTCAAAAAAGACCGTTCTTATTTATTCGGGTCTTGGAAGAATGCTCAGCGTTGTCTTTATGTTTATGGCGATACAATTTGATTCTCTTTTCTTTATGATTCTGTTTATGATCAGTATTCAATTATCTGCAGCCTTCTATTTTCCTGCACTTCAGGCTGTCATACCTATTATTGTAAAGGACAAGGATTTAATACAAATGAATGGGGTCCATATGAATGTTTCGACCATGGCGAGAGTGCTTGGCACAGCACTTGCCGGTGCGCTGCTTGTCTTTATGAGTCTGACATCGATTTATGCACTGTCCATGGCCGCATATGCCATTCTTTTTGGAGCAACATTTCTGCTTGATTTTAAAGAAGAGAAGAGGGAGCAGTCAAAATCGGGGAACTCCGGCAGCTTTAAAGAAGTTCTTCCTGTATTAAAAGCGACTCCCATTGCCATTACAGCTCTAGTCCTGACAATCATTCCTGTTTTGTTTATCGGCGGATTTAATCTGATGGTAATCAACATAAGCGAGCTTCAGGACAGCACGTCCATTAAAGGGCTCCTTTACACAGTTGAAGGAATCGCATTTATGATCGGCGCTTTTTTTGTAAAAAAAATTACTCATCGTTTTTCATCCGTTCACATGCTCTTTGCTTTTGCTCTATTAATTTCAATTGCACATTTAAGCTTATTCTTTAGTGATATCATGTGGATGTCGCTCATCTCATTTGGAGTATTCGGTCTTGGCGTTGGCTGCTTTTTTCCGATTGTCTCGACCATCTTTCAAACAAAGATTCCAAAAGAATATCACGGCCGTTTTTTTTCGTTTAGAAATATGCTGGATCGTGTTATGTTCCAGGTGGTTCTCCTCGGAACGGGTCTGTTCCTTGATACAATCGGTCTGCAGTTCATGGTGCTTATCTTTGGAACATTATCGCTCACGATGGTCGTTTTATATGGAATGAAGTATTTTCAGAAAACAGAAGTAAGAAATTTAAGTGAAAGCAAGTAAAAGAGAGGGGAGAGCCCTCTCTTTTTTTGTTCGGCGTTTCTCTGTTCTTTAATATCTAATAATAGCGGGGGTCAGCGCCAAACTATCAGCCTTTCCGCTTAATTCAAATGATTATAACTGCTATAACGAGAAAACAGCTGAATCGAAAAAAATGAAAAGCCAGAATAAATCTTAAAACCGCTAATAGAAACGGGAAATTGGCCAGAAAAAATCGAATTTCGGCAATTAAAATAACGATTTCGGCTAAATGAATAGGATATGGTCCACCGTAATCGTGTCTTTAATGGGGATTCCATCCCGGATAGCCCTTTGACTTGGAGCAGAACGGACGATTCTGCTTTTCTGTATTGTCCAGAGCCACCTCCTATCCCTTTGACCAGAACAATTTCCCTCAGGAAAGTCGGACCCGGACTTTTCGGGATGCCCGAGTCTGAACAGTCGGTTCCGCTTTTCTTATTCTCTGCATTTCTTGCATACAGTAAGCTTCTGTCCATCTGCCTGAAGTTTTGGGTAGAGCAGTTTAATTCGTGTTGTCCCGCATATTGGACAAGTGCCGCGGCCTCTTGAAGCCATTTTTAATAATGTTTTACCCCGATATCTCTTCGCCATCTTTAAACACCCAGTTTCTTTTTTAATACTATATGATTTCCTTGTTGGATATGCTATCTCACGAATCGGCCAAAAAAGACTAATAATGTCATAATTTGCAAGAAATACGGGATAAAAATAGGGGATTTTAGCTATTTTAGTAAGAATATAGTGCTATTTTTAGAAATTTGTAGTAATTAATGCCCTAATCTATTAAAATAATCATGTAAGAAAAAAGGAGGTACTTAGCGAACAATGAAACAGAAAATTATTGGGTTAACTGCTTCAGCAGTCATCGGTTCCACTTTAATTGGCTCCGCAGCTTCTGCAGACAGTATAACCGTTAAAAAAGGCGATTCGTTATGGAAGTTGTCACGCGAGTATAAAACAACAGTTGAAACAATTAAACTGACAAACAAGCTTTCTAAAGATATGATTTTTCCAGGACAAGTCCTGCAGATATCCGGAACTGCAAAAAAACCTGCATCAAGTGTTCAAAAACCTGCTGCACCCGCTAAAACCTCTTCCTCTACATACAAAGTGAAATCAGGCGATTCCCTCTGGGTCATTGCACGAAAACATAATGTATCTGTAATTGAGCTGAAAAGTTTAAATGGGCTGAAATCCGATTTAATTCGTCCCGGACAAACCTTAAAAGTAAGCAAGACGACTGGAAAAGCTCCGGATGCTGAAGCGTCTAAACCAACTGCTAATCAGCCTGCGGCATCAACCTATAAAGTACAGCTTGGTGATTACCTTGGAAAGATTGCTAATCAATTCGAACTTACCGTCGCAGAGTTAAAAGCGATGAACAATCTCAAATCGGATGTGATTTACGCTGGCCAGACCCTTAAAGTGAAAGGCTCAAGCGCTGCACCGCCTAGTAAGGTGGAAGAAACAAAGCCATCTGCAAACAGTAAAATTGACACGATGATTGCTGAAGCCAAGAAACATATTGGAGTGCCTTACAGATGGGCTGGAAATACTCCTTCTGGATTTGACTGCAGCGGATTCATGTATTATGTACTGAACAAAGTGACGTCTGTTTCCCGTCTCAGCACTGCTGGATATTGGGACATCATGACGCCGGTCAGCTCTCCGCAAAAAGGTGACTTCGTTTATTTCACTACATACAAGGCAGGCCCGTCTCATATGGGAATTTATCTTGGTAATGGAGAATTTATTCATGCAAGTTCATCAGGTGTGACCATCTCTAAATTGGATAATTCCTACTGGAAAGCAAGATACCTTGGAGCAAAACGATATTTAAAGTAAGAAGCCATCAGGGCTTCTTTTTTTGGCGAGGAACAAACTGCCTTCCAAAAGGATGAATGAACAAATCCATTCATATGATGGAAATAAAAAGAAACAGGAGGCGAAGTGGATGACGGCATTGCCTGCAGGTGTCATGACTCATAAGATAGCAGGGAAAAAGCTTACGATATTATATCCATCAATAACAGGTCCGCATGTATTGAGTCTGCAAAAAATCAATACGGACATCCTAAATAACGTTCAGAATCAGATTCGTTTTGGAGGGTATGACGGGGGAGTGCAAACCGACATGCAGGGCACCTATGAACTTAAGACGAATGAGCGGGACTTGTTAAGCTTAACGCTGCTGAATTATGTGTACAGCGGAGGCGCTCATGGCATGTCTTTTCTAAAAGGGCTGACATACGATACCCAGACAGGCAGGAAGTATAAGCTTCAGGATCTTTTTAAAATAGACAGCAACTATAAAGAACGATTATCTTCCATTATTAGTGAGCAGCTTAAAGAACGAGAGATTACATTACTCGATCCTCCCTTTAAATCAATTCGCCCGGATCAGGATTTTTATTTAGCTGATAAATCGCTTGTTATCTATTTTCAGCTCTATGAAATCGCAGCTTATGCTTATGGGTTTCTGTACTTTCCCATCTCCATTTATGACCTGCAGGATATCATCGATCCAGATGGTCCTCTTCCCAGATTATATGGATAGATAAAAATATCTTGCATTCCTCAAAGATTCGCATATAATAACTCTTAATAGAAAAAAATCCCATGAGGAAGAGAGTAATCATATCCAGTTCTTGAATCAGCGATTTAGGGAAGGTGAAAGCCTAAAATGAACGGAATGATGAAACGCACTTCCTAGGAGCCTGCCTGAACTTGGATAGTAGGGCATGTCGGTCGGCTGGCCGTTAAAACGCTTCGAGTGGTTCAGAAATGAACAATCAGAGTGGTACCGCGGGAAAATGCCCGTCTCTTTTATAGAAAAGAGACGGGCATTTTTATTTTATTTATAGGAGGACGAATTATGAAAAAGAGACTTGGGGCGATTATTTATAGAACTTTAAAAAACGATCTTACCTTTGATGAGATAATGGATGTCATTGAGATTCCAAAAGCAAAACAATTTGGAGATTACAGCTTTCCTTGTTTCGTTCTTGCTGCCGTCTATAAAAAAAATCCTCATCAAATTGCATTGGAGCTTGAAGGGAAGTTTCATGATGAGTTTATTACACAGGCAGCTGCTGCTGGACCCTACATTAACTTCCGCCTTAACCGGGAGATTGTAAGCATGGAATGTCTGCAGACAATAGGACCATATCAGAGCGCAGAAAAAACAAAAGTAATGACCATTGACTTTTCATCTCCTAATATTGCGAAGCCTTTCTCGATGGGACACCTTCGCTCAACGGTCATCGGCCAGGCAATTGCCAATCTTGGAGAGAGATGCGGCTATAACGTAATCAGAATCAATCATATTGGAGACTGGGGCACACAATTCGGCAAGCTGATTGCAGCTTATAAAAGATGGGGAAATGAAGAATCCGTCAAAGAGAATCCGATACAGGAGCTTTTTAGACTTTATGTAAAGTTTCATGAAGAAGCTGCCGTTTTTTCTGACTTAATTGAAGAGGGAAGAAGCTGGTTTAAACGTCTGGAGGATGGAGACACAGACGCATTAAAACTGTGGAAATGGTTCAGAGAAGTATCACTGGAGGACTTTCAGAGGGTTTATAAACTATTGGGCGTTCAATTTGATGCGTATAATGGCGAAGCATTCTACAATGATCAGTTATCGCATATCTCTGATTTGCTTGAGGAAAGAGGACTGCTTAAACATTCTGAAGGTGCAATGGTAGTTCCTTTGGATAATGTGAATCTGCCGCCATGCCTGATCCGAAAAAGTGATGGAGCGACCCTTTATGCAACAAGAGATTTGGCTGCCGCCTTCTACAGAAAGGAAACATACAAGTTTAATAAGTCACTATATGTAGTGGGGATGGAACAATCGATGCATTTTAAACAGGTTTTTGCTGTTGTAGAGAAAATGGGCTTCAGCTGGCATAAAGATATTCATCATATTCCATTTGGATTCATTTTGAAGGATGGAAAGAAAATGTCTACAAGGAAAGGCAAAATCGTTCTTTTAGAAAAAGTAATAAAAGAAACGATATCTGCTGCAAAAGCAAATATTGAAATGAAAAATCCTGAGCTTGAAAACAAAGATGAAGTTGCAAGTGCGGTAGGAGTTGGAGCGATTATTTTTCATGATCTCAAAAATGACCGTACGACTAATATTGAATTTTCATTGGATGAAATGCTTAAGTTTGAAGGGGAGACAGGTCCATATGTGCAGTATACACATGCAAGAGCCTGCTCTTTATTAAGAAAAGGCAGCGGGATCAAGTCAGAGAAAACAAGAGCATTAACAGATGAGCATAGCTGGGAAGTGCAAAAATTGCTTGTTCAGTACGGGCAAGTCATTCAATCTTCATTTGAGAAGTATGACCCATCCATTCTTGCAAAATATTTACTGCATGTATCCAGGGTGTTTAATTCTTATTATGCTAAAGTGAAAATCCTGGAAGGAAATCAATCCCTCACGTCCAGACTTCTGCTTGTTCAATCAGTAAGAGATGTTCTGAAAGACGGGCTGAGCATCCTTGGAATCAAGGCTCCTGAAAAAATGTAGCGTTTGTATCCTCCGTTTTAAAATTCTCCTATTATGGCTATCATGCTAAAGAATTTTAAGATGGAGGGATTGGTAATGATCAGAAAAATGATTTTCACAGCATTAATCGCAGCTTCTTTAGGCATGAGCGCCTGTCAGGCTTCAACAGAATTTGAGACGAAAGAAGAATCACTGCCGGTCAGTGAAAAAGCAGTTGCGCCGGTAAACGTCGATATAATCAACAGCGAGGGTGTTGAAATTGGAACAGCAACTCTGACTGAAGCGCCTAAAGGAGTGACTATCCGCTTAAAAGCGGAGGGTTTAGAGTCTGGAAAGAAAGCCATTCATCTTCATGAGACAGGGAAATGTGAAAAGCCTGATTTCACATCTGCCGGAGCGCATGTTAATCCTGCCAAAAAGCAGCATGGATTTGATAATCCTAAAGGCTTTCATGCCGGAGACCTGCCAAACATAGAAATTGACGAAAATGGAACTGTGGATGTCGAGCTTCATGCACCTGATGTGACATTGAAGCATGGTAAGAAAAATTCGCTGCTTGATGAAGACGGCAGTGCGATTATTATCCATGAAAGAGAAGATGACTACTTGACTGATCCTGCAGGAAATTCAGGAAACCGGATAGTTTGCGGGGCACTTGTGAACTAGATAAACAAAGCCGTTTTGACAAATTGGATCTGAAATAAAAAAGCTGATGAGACTTGTTGTCTCATCAGCTTTTTGCATTTTTATTCTTCTGTTTCTTCAGGACCCATATAACGGTATTTAGTTGGATCTACAGGTTCAAATCCCTTAGGCGTATAGAAACGCAATAGATCTCCGTATACAATCTGGTCTGAAATGGTCAATTTTTTATCGACCATTTCTTCTGTTTGTGTAATTTCTTCGTTTTCCTCCACTGTTTCTCCAGTAGCAGTATCATAGAACTTTCCGTCAACTGAAGTAAACTTAGGCGTTACAAAGTCGCCGTTTCTGAAAGGAACCACTTGCTGATGGTCTTTTGATAATAAATCCGTACCCATTTGAACGTAATCTTTTGTATCTATGCCAAGCAGGTGAAGGAGAGTAGGGCGAATATCAACTTGTCCGCCGAACTGGTGCTTTTTTCCGCCTTCAAGGCCTGGAGCGTGAATGAAAAGAGGAACCCGCTGCAGCTGAGCATGTTCAAACCCATTTATCTCTTTGCCCATTACCTGAGACATAGCTTTGTTGTGATTTTCAGAGATTCCATAGTGATCACCATACATCACGATCATTGTGTTGTCATATAACCCTGACTTTTTCAGGTCTTCAAAAAACTGTTTTAAGGATTCATCCATGTAACGTGCAGTCTGGAAATAACGGTCTACAGATCCATCACCTGTTGTATGAGGATCGATAGTAGCTTCGTCCTCATCAATTGGGTAAGGGAAATGATTTGTTAATGAGATGAATTTTGAATAAAATGGCTGCTCCATTGATTTAAGCAGCGGAATGGATTCGGTAAAGAACGGTTTATCCTTTAATCCATAATTCACAACATCTTCATCTTTCATTGAATAATATGCTGCATCAAAGAATTGCTCGTAGCCAAGTGATTTGTACATCACATCGCGGTTCCAGAATGATTTATAGTTGCCGTGGAAAACCGCTGTTGAGTACCCTTTTTGATCAAGGATAGCTGGTGCTGCCTGATATGTGTTCTCTGCTTTTGTTGTAAAAACCGCTCCCTGCGGAAGAGGGAATAGTGAGTTTTCAGCCATGAACTCAGCATCAGACGTTTTTCCCTGGCCTGTCTGATGGAAGAGATTATCAAAATACAGTGTATTTTTGTTTTTTGTTAAAGAATTTAAGAACGGTGTTACTTCTTCACCGTTAATTTTGTAATCAATGGCGAATGTCTGCAATGATTCAAGTGAAATATAAATAACGTTCATGCCTTTTGCTTTTCCAAAGTATTCAGGATTAGGTTCAGCATGTGTTGCTTTTGTGTAGTTTACAACTTCCGTTACATCATTGCTGTCAGCCAGTGCACGCTGGGCAGATGATTTAGAGCTTTGAATAGCGTCATAAATTGTGTAATTATACATGCCTAAATATTTAACAAGATAGTTGCGGTCAAACGTGCGCGTTAATAATTGCGGACGGTCCATTTCAGCTAAAGCAAGGTTTGTTCCGAACAGAATCACAGCTGAAATCAGGACTGCAGAAACTCTTTTGCTTTTCATTTTTACATTTTCAGGCTTAACGAACTTGCCAAATACAAGAACCATTAAAATAATGACATCCAGGAAGTAAAGGACATCGTAAGGTTTAACCAAAGCACCAAGACTTTGTCCCAGGTCTCCGGCATTCTTAGTCTGTGTCAATGTTGGCACTGTAATAAAATCGTTGAAGAATCGGTAGTACACAAGGTTGGCATATAATAGGAAAGAAAGCAGGAAATCGATGACGATCATCCAAATAAATGCCTTTTTTCCTTTAGCGAATAAAGCTAAACCTAAAAACAGCACAGCAGAGCTGATCGGGTTGATGAACAGCAGGAACTGCTGAATGGTATTATCAATTCCTAAATTAAGTTCTACGCGATAAGCAGTATAGGTTTTTATCCACAGCATTACGACTGCTAACAGAAAAAAGCCAAGATGCTTATTCAAAAAACCCTTAGCAAATACATTTTTCATTTTTTAACACCTCTAGTAATCAATTAATTTCGTATTTTAGCGGTTATGTTCAGTAACTTGCTCATAGATTATTTGTTCAGCAAAAGATAAGAAAAATCATAACGCAAAGAGGGACTAAAAGTCAACTTTTTAACTATTCAATTAATCTTGCATCTATTAAATTATCATTAAAAGATTAGACTTATTTTCCACAACAATTCATCAGACGGGTTACATAAAAAGTCTCTTCCTTATACATAGTAATATTGGGGGTGATTATGAATGAAATTCTTTTTAATTGGAGCAATCCTCCTGCTTGCTCAGCAAATACAAACAGATGACAGCTTAACGATTACCCATAATAATCATGTTATAGAAAAAATGGACCGGAATAATGCGGCAATGCTGATGCCAGAGACATTACTAATTGACCAGACAAAATTGGATAATCTCATGAATCATTTGGATCATCAAATGTATAAGGCTCCAGTAAATGCTGAAATCGACAAGAGCGGAAAAATAGTGCCGGAAAAAACCGGCTACAGATTGAATCGTGAGATATTCAGCGAAAAATTCCACGGTTACTTTTTTGGGAGCGGTGCAGCAAGGATGGAAGCACCCAGAATAAAATTGTATCCCAGAGTAGATAAAGAACTGCTTGCCAATATTCGCTCTGCTAGGATTGGAACCTATGTAACTTTTTTTAACAAGAATAATAAAGAGCGTACAAAGAACATATATCTTTCTGCAGAAGCGATCAATAACACAGTTATTTTTCCTGGCGAGACGTTTTCTTTCAACGGGGTGGTAGGCAACCGGACAGCAGCGAAGGGCTATTTACGGGCTCCGATCATTATTAGAGGAGAACTGTCTGAAGGAATTGGAGGAGGCATTTGTCAAGTTTCCTCAACCTTATTTAATGCCATCGACAATGCCGGATTAAAAGTGATCGAAAGGTATTCCCACAGCAGACGGGTCCCTTATGTTCCAGCAGGAAGAGATGCTACCGTCAGCTGGTATGGACCTGACTTTCGGTTCACGAACAAATACAGCGAGCCAGTATTGATCAGGGCGGCTGTTTATGGGGCAAGTGTGATGGTCACCATTTATTCAACGAATGAAGTTGCTTATGAAAAGAGGACAGAGCTTCGAAAATAAGCCTTTGAATATTGTGAAAGAGTCTTTGTTTTGATTCTCTTGATACATAAAAAAAGTGTTTTGGCTGAATCGCCTGAGGAAAAAGATACTTCTGAATCTTCATGCTTGGACATATATTTAGAAGTATCTTTACTTAGGCAAGGTGATCATTATCACTCAAAAATTAGCAGCAATTTTAATAGGAAGCTTATTGATCAGTATTGGCATCAATGGCTTTTTAGTTCCGCATCATTTGATTGATGGCGGAGTCGACGGAATAGCCTTGATATTACATTACTATTTTGACTATAAAACGGGTTTATGCATTCTATTTTTAAGCTTGCCCCTTTGTTTTTTTTCGTGGTTTTTCAAGCCGGTCTATTTTTACAGCAGTATCCACGGTTTATTGATATCTGCATTTTTTATTGATTTGCTGGATCCATTGAGAACTCAATTTTCTTTGCCGATTTTTTTAAGTTCCCTGATAGGAGGAAGCTTAATAGGAATTGGCATCGGAGTCATGCTCCGAAATGATACAAGCACAGGGGGAACGGATTTATTGGCACGGCTTATTTCCGACAGCACAAAATTAAATATAGGAATTTCGATTTTAATTATTGACGGTCTTGTAGCAGCCGCAGGGTATAAAACCCTGGGACCCAGAAGCTTTTTCTTTTCATGTGTCACAATTGGTATCATTGGATTGATCACACACATAATTATGAAACCTTCAGATCATTGAAAAAGCAGACCCCAAAAAAGGATCTGCTAGTCTGTTTTTATGGATTTGTTGACCATAATCCTGCTGTCTTCACAAATACGCGTGAATTAAGTTTTAGCTGAGCAACCATGAATTCGGCTAAATCTTCAGGCTGCATGACTGATTCAGGATTTCCATCAGTCAGATTCGTCTCAATCGCTAAATCAGTTGCAACTGTGCTAGGTGTTAAGGCACTGACACGAATATTATGCTTTCTTACTTCAAGCATAAGGGATTCTGTTAATCCCAGCACTGCAAATTTAGAAGCGCTGTAGGCACTTGTAACTGGAGCACCCTTTTGGCCGGCAGATGATGAGATGTTAATAATATCGCCAGCTTTTCCTTCAATCATGTCAGGAAGCACGGCTCTTGTAGCATTGTAAACTCCCATTAAGTTTACGCGGATAATGCTTTCCCATTCTTCAGGAGTCAGCTCTAAAAAGCCTCCGAATTTAGCAATTCCAGCATTATTAATAAGGATATCAACGTTTCCTAATGCTGATTTAATGTCATTTACCGCAAGCTCAACAGAATTAAGATGTGTAACATCAGCTGCAGCAACAGCTGTTTTTACACCAAATTCCTTTAATTCCTCAGCAGTTTTTTCGAGATTGGACAAAGTCAAGCCAATAAGCCCAAGATTGACACCTTCCTTGGCAAGAGCAATGGCAGCTGCCCGTCCAATGCCTCTTCCAGCACCTGTAATAATGGCTGTTTTTCCATATAATGAACCCAAACATATCACTCCTATTAGAAAGTGAAGACAGAAAGACCGCAAGCGAACCGCAGTCTTTCGTCTTCTCATTTATTCTAGATTGGCATGCTTGCCGTACATCGTTTCGGAATCTAATCCCTTTTTCTCCATAAACCTTAAGATAATCGCATCATAAAACAGCAGAAGAGTTTGCTCGAACAAGGAACCCATCGGCTGGATGGTTTTCTTTTCACTGTTTGATTGATCTTTAGGAGATCCAGGCAATTGAATGGTGATGTCTGCGAGTTTTCCCAAAGTCGACTCTGGTTTAATCGTGACTGTCACAATCGTTCCGCCGATGCTTTTGGCTTTTTCTGCAAGCTGGATCAAGCTTTTTGTTTCGCCTGAACCTGAACCGATAATTAAGATATCATCTTTTTCAAAGTTTCCAGTAACGGTTTCTCCGATGACATATGCATCAATCCCCATATGCATCATTCTCATTGCAAAGGATTTTCCCATAAATCCAGATCTTCCGGCCCCAGCCGTAAAGACTTTTTCAGATTTAAGAATGGCATCGACTAACTTCTCTGAATCACTGTCAGAGATTAAATCAGCGGCAGGTCCAAGCTCATTTAAAATTTTTGCAAAATAGTGAGTTGTCTGCGTCATGGATTTATCCTTGTTTGATTAATTTTTGCATTTGGGATGCAGCCGCTTTGATATCAGCTTGGCCAGTAATGCCGCCGCCGACGATTACCAGGTCAGGCTGTGCTTTAATCACTTCAGGCAATGTTTCTAATTTGATGCCGCCTGCTACAGCTGTTTTTGCATTTTTAACAACGCTTTTAATTGCTTTTAGATCTTCAAAAGAGTTTTGTCCTACTGCCTGAAGGTCGTAGCCTGTGTGAACACAGATATAATCAACGCCAAACTCATCAAGCTCTTTCGCACGGGCAGCGATGTCTTTTACAGCGATCATATCAACAAGGATTTTCTTGCCTTGTTTTTTAGCCTCTTCGACAGCCCCTTTAATGGACATATCTTCTGCTGCTCCAAGGATTGTCACGATATCAGCACCAGCTTCAGAAGCTTTCATGACTTCATAGCCTGCTGCATCCATGATTTTAAGATCAGCTAATACCTTTAAGTTAGGAAATGCTTCTTTCATTTCCTTTACAGCGCGAAGGCCTTCGTTAATAACGACAGGTGTTCCGATCTCAACGACATCTATAAATGATTCAACTTCTTTAACCAGTTTAATTCCTTCTGGTATATCGACTAAATCTAAAGCTAATTGTAATTCCATGAATAAGTTCCTCCTATAAAAATCTAGTTTTTGCTGCACTCTAATCCTATCTTCCTGCAGCATGGAAAGTTGTTCGGTAAATTACTAAATGCTGTTGCTCACCAGTACAATTGCAAGTGTAATACGTATATCATTAAAATAAAAGTACGCACTTTTAATTTACATAGTGATAAAAAGTATACTATGGGTTATACTAAGGGCGGAGGTGATTGATATGTCTCGGATGGATGGAAAACTATTTAATTGCGAAAAAGAATTGACTCTTTCTGTCATTGGCGGTAAATGGAAAATGCTGATTTTATGGCACCTAGGTAAAGAAGGAACAAAGCGCTTTGGCGAATTAAAGTCTCTTATGCCTGGAATTACCCAGCGTATGCTTGTTAATCAGCTGCGCGAGCTTGAAGAAGACTTAATCGTTGAACGCAAAGTATATCCTGTCGTTCCTCCCAAAGTGGAATACTCTTTAACTGACCAGGGCAGAACTCTGATGCCGATTCTTGACGCCATGTACGAATGGGGCAAGAATTATATGGAGAATGTTGCTGAAGAAAAACCGGAGATAAGTGAGTCGATTAAGTAATTGAACATTTATATATGAAGGCTCATTTTGTAAAGTTGCTTTTAGAAAAAACGTTGTAAACCCTAGTGGATTGCAGCGGAAGGAACTTGACTGCTGCGGGAAATGGTAATGAGAGACTCGGCAGGCTTAGCCGAAGAGGCTCCCGTCCTCCCCGCGGAAAGGAACGGTAACATTGATACCAAATAACAACAAGCAATGGGAACACAGCCTATATGAAAGAGCAAGATTCCGAATGGCGGAGATCTTGCTCTTTTTTTACGGCGGAAAGATAGAAGTTAGTGAATGATGGAACGTCTCTTTATGATGATGTTTTAATAGGTTTAGTCATTTTGAAGTAAGATCAGGATTCATTTCTTCTCCCTATATTATATATTCACGAAAAATACAACGAGTAAAATCAAAGCGAGAGCAATGCTGACAATATAAATAGCGGATAAATTCTTCATTCTGGCCTTCGTTGATTCACGGTAAGTCTCAACTGCTTGATTCTGTCCGATTAATATGGTTACTATTAACCCGACTAAACTAATAATAGAGATAATAATGACACTGATCCAAATAGACAATTTATTGACTCCTTTTGTATAATATCCCCGCTCTTAACAATCATTTTACATGTGTTCCAGGAGATGGGGCCATCCAATTTTCATATTTTGATGCCATCCACTTTTATAATTGCACTATTATGTATATAAGGAGCTGATTATTATGACGATAGAATGGAAGCCCGACCGTTTAAGTGAGCAGCCAATTTATAAACAGATCGTTCAGTATTTTGAAGAGCAGATTCGCAACGGGGAACTGCCTCCATTAAGCAAACTGCCTTCTGAACGAATGTTAGCAGAGGACTTAGGGGTAAACCGAAGCACAGTTGCAACTGCTTATGCTGAACTCAGTGCATCAGGTTTAATTATCAGCAAAAGGGGAAGCGGTACATTGGTCGGTGAGGTAAATCAAGACTATTCTAGCGGACGTTTGCCGAACTGGAACAGCATGCTCATAGCCGGTACACTTTTGCAAAATGTGCCGATCATTCAGCGAATTGCTGAAGAAACCCATCATAAAAATCTGATTGATTTGGCTACCGGGCAGTTATCACCGGAATTGTTCCCAAACGAACAATTTCAGCACTTATTAAAGAATCAGCATTTCGATCATCCCTTAAGCTATGATCATCCGCATGGGAATATGAAATTGCGGGAAACAATAGCCGGTCATCTGAAAACCTATAAAAAAATAGATTGCACGCCATCATCCATCCTTATTACTTCAGGAGCTCAGCAGGCTCTGCACCTTATAATTCAATGTTTATTGAAACCTGGCGATGCAATTGCAATAGAAAATCCTTCATATACATATTCTTTGCCTATTTTCAAATCTCTTGGCATTAAGACAATATTGCTTTATGCGGATGAAAATGGCGTCAATCCTCAAGCTATTCATGATGCCTATATGAAGCACCGGATTCGGATGATTTTTCTAGGTTCCGCATATCAAAATCCAACTGGTGCCGTTCTTCATTCTGAACGAAGAAAAAAAATCCTCAGTACTGCATATGAGTTTGGAATTCCAATCGTTGAAGATGATCCTTACTCTTTATTGTCTTATGAGAATGAAAGCGGAGCAACCTTAAAATCGGAAGATTCACATGGCATTGTGATCTATATCAGCTCACTGTCAAAAATGGTATCCTCAGGCATGAGAATCGGCTGGATTTTGGCTCCAAAACAAATTATTGAACGATTAGCAGATGCCAGACAGCAAATCGATTTTGGATCAAGCATTTTTTCGGATTGGCTGGCAAGAGAGTTTTTAAAATCAGATTTTTTTGATCCGCATCTTCATCAGTTGAAAATTGAATTAAAAGAAAGGAGAGATATACTGGTTTCAGCTATTGAAAAGCATCTCCCCGGACTGGTGGATTATACAGTGCCAAAAGGCGGTATTCACTTATGGTGCCGAATTATTCCTGCACATCATGATGAAAAACTATTTAATCAATCATTAGATAAAGGGATGATATATACCCCGGGAAGTGCTCTTGGTTCGAATAAGGGCTTTGTCAGATTCACATTTGGACGAGCGGCCAAACAATCAATTGACACAGCCATTGCTGCATTTTCAGAGGCTCTGTTTCATCAAAAATAAGAATTCAGCTTAAGAGGAGAAAAAGCAATGAAGCTAAGTATTCTAGATCAGTCACCTATTTCAGAAGGTTCCAGTGCAAGAAATGCCCTGAAGCAGACCCTGCAATTAGCAAAAGCAGCCGAGGAGCTGGGCTACACTCGTTTTTGGGTTGCAGAGCATCATAACACAAATGGATTAGCAAGTACGGCTCCAGAAATATTAATATCTCACATTGCCTCAAATACAAGCCGGATCAAAGTCGGATCTGGCGGCGTGCTGCTTCCGCAATACAGTCCTTTTAAAGTTGCTGAAACGTTCAATACGCTTGAAGTTCTATTTCCAAACCGAATTGACTTAGGCATTGGACGTTCACCCGGTGGTGGTGCTGAAACCCGTCTTGCACTGACTGATGGAATACGAAAGAGCTTAAATGAATTTCCAAGGCAGCTCCAGGATCTGCAAGGGTTTTTAAGCCAGTCGCTGCCAGTGGATCATGCATATTCAAAAGTACTAGCAATGCCTGATTCGGAAACATCTCCAGAAATGTGGCTGTTAGGTGTTTCACATCGGGGAGCAAGGACTGCAGCGGAACATGGTTTGGCATTTACTTATGGACATTTTATCAATCCTGCAAGCGGGAGAAAAGCTATGAAAGATTACTTGGAACAATTTCAGCCCACACAACAATTAACATCTCCTAAATCCAATTTTTGTATTTTTGTTGTATGTGCAGAAACAGAAGAAAAGGCTGAATATCTGGCATTAAGCCAGGATGCATGGCTTTTAAATGTGGAAAAGGGAGGAAATACAAAAATCCCCTCACCTGAAGAAGTGAAAAAGATTGATTTTTCTCCTGATGAACAAGAGAAAATAAACAGAAACCGAGATCGCATGATTATTGGCACACCTCAAAAAGTAAAAGATGAATTGCTTCGTATCGGAGCAGATTATAAAACAGATGAATGCATGGTGATCTCCAATCTTTTCAGATTTGAAGACAAACTTAAATCTTATGAGCTTCTTGCAGAATCCTTTGAGCTTAAGCAAAGATAATCCATTTTTCATTCAAGTCGTTTTGTTTTCATTCATCAATAATACTTGATACAATGTCGTTGTTTATAGATAAGGTAATTGTTGAAGGAGGACAAAGAGATGTCCAATGAAAGGATAAATTTAAAAAAAGAAGTGAAATTGTCTGTTCTGGATCTTGCTCCAGTTGTTGAAGGCAGTACACCAAGTGAAGCTTTTAAAAACACACTAGACCTTGCTCAGCATACGGAAAAATGGGGCTATAACCGTTTTTGGCTTGCAGAACATCATAACATGGAGGGCATCGCAAGTTCGGCTACAGCTGTGTTAATTGGACATGTTGCCGGAGGAACGTCGAAGATCCGCGTGGGTTCAGGCGGAATCATGCTTCCAAACCATGCTCCCTTAGTAATTGCAGAACAGTTTGGAACGCTTGAATCCATTTATCCGGGCAGGATTGACCTTGGACTGGGACGAGCTCCTGGTACGGATCAGCTGACAGCCCGTGCTCTTCGCAGAGAAAACATGAGCAATGGAGAAGATTTTCCAGAACAGCTGGAAGAATTGAGAGACTATTTTAATCCGACAGAAGCTAAGCATGTTCGTGCTGTTCCAGGACAAGGGCTAAACATTCCAATTTGGCTCCTCGGTTCAAGCGGTTTCAGTGCACAGCTGGCAGGAAGACTTGGATTGCCTTTCGCATTTGCAAGCCATTTTTCACCGGAGCATACCATTCCAGCGATGCGTCTTTACCGAAGCAGCTTTAAACCATCTGAAGTGCTTCAAGAACCCTATGCTATGGTAGGTGCGAATGTGGTAGCTGCAGACAGCGATGAGAGAGCAGCTTATCTGGCAACGACAATGCAGCAGCAATTTTTAAACCTTGTCCGCAATCGTCCAGGCAAAATGCAGCCTCCTGTTGAAAATATGGAAGAGCTTTGGACAGCATATGAAAAAGCAGCCATTCATCAGCAGCTCGGTTCATCAATTGTCGGAAGTGCAAGCACTGTTAAAGGCAAATTAGAGAAGTTCTTAGATGAGACAGGTGCAGATGAAATTATGGTCAATGCTTCAATCTATGATCATCAGGAACGCTTGCGCTCATTTGAAATTGTTTCACAGCTTTTCAAGTAAACATCGGAGGAAGAGATCATGAACTGCAAAATAAATCGTAATGCTGCAAAAGAATTAAAAAAGCTGCTGAGTACGGAAGAAGCTGATGGTAAAATGATACGTGTCGTTGTGACTGAAATGCACGGCGATCACGCTCATTATGACCTAGCGCTTGATACACCGACTGAGCATGATGAAATTGTAAAGACAGATAAAGAGATTGATGTGCTGCTTGATCAGCGCGAAGACTTTTTAGACGGCGTATGGATTCAGTATTTTTATGTGCCCGATCCAGGATTTGTCATCACAAACTCACAAAAAGGCACTCATAGACATTAAATGATGAAAAGAGTGAAACCGTAAAAGGTTTCATTCTTTTTCATTTTTCATATTTGTTAGAGGCTCGATATCAAGCTGATAGCTCACTTCCACTTTCAATTTTCCCCATTTTTGCAGCCACTCTTTTTCAGTAGGCGGCTTAGTAAAAGGTGTTTTAATGCGTTTTCCTATTTCAATAGGATCTGCTTCTAAATCTTGCAGCTTTTTGATTAATTCTTTTGTCTGTTTTTCAAAATATGTTTCCAGTTCATTATTAAGCGTCGTTAATTCTTTTTCATTGAAAAGGTTTTTATCTCCTCTGTACTCCTCAAGTCTTGCATGTAATTTAACATTTAATGAAAGGATATCTCTGCTGGGGTTCAGATCGATCTTCACATCTGAGCGGACTTGCCCAAGTACAGCAGAGAAAGATGACAGCGGAAGGAATTTTAAATAGTAATTGTTATCAATCAGCTGATAAATTTGATCCTCTAAATAGGAGAGGGTATAAAGAAGCTTGTCATTTCTGAAAATACCTGTTCCAGCGTATACGAAATTGTCCTCCTCAATTTTAAATACAGGCAGAATAGGATCAGAGTAAGGTGTATATAATTTATTTTTATATTCATGCAAATTTGCAATTGTGAGTTCCCCTTGGTCATTTTCCTCATAATGCTTAAGCATACGGTAGAGATAATAGTCAATGTTATCTTCCTGTTCCAGCTGATTTTGAAGATATTCATCAAAGTTCCCATTTACGACTACCAAATAGATGCGCTGTGAAATATCAGGATCAGCAAGCAAAGTATTAATTAAAAAGGTAATACCTTTTTTAGCGAAATCTTCAGAAATGATGAGCATTCGAACTTGTCCTGATTTTATTTCGCGGTAATAATTCAAATTAAAATTTTTGCTGCCCTGTTTTAAAAGGTCCACCTGCATCGTAATGATCCGTTTCTTTTCTTTGAGCAGGGGCGGGGTTAATGTGCTTAATATTACTTGATCATTTTCACCAGACCAGGCAGACCAAAAAGTAACGGGTGCTATCTCTTCGATCGTATTGTTCTCGACAAAGGGACTGCATCCGGTTAATAGAATCATAAAGATAAGCGATAAGCCGGCAGTCCATTTTTTTAGTTTACTCATGTCTTTTCACGTCCTTTTCGTTTCATGGCTGAAAATAAGAAAGACGGAACAAGTAAATAAGTTAAAGCTCCTGACCAAATTTGAATGTTCAATAATACGCTCTGTTCCATTCCAAATTGACTAAGCCATTCATTAGAAAGATAGAGACAGATAAATATAATAATAAAACAGGCGTAAAAACCGACCTTGCTCGATTGTTTATTCAATTTTGAAGCAGCAATTTTTAAGCCGCCATAAAAATACAATAATAACAATGCTCCCGCAAAGATGGCGTTAAATAAAAGGATCGAAATTAAAATGATATCGATTCTCTCAATGAAAGGAAATTGAAGATATCGTGCCAAATGAACAATAGGAAATTTACTGAAGCTTAAATAATCTGCTCCGAAGAACAGTAAAGAAGCAATAAATAAAAGTAAGTATTCCAGAATCGTCATGGCATTTGCAAAAGAGAGATATTTAAGGAAGTTCTGATTTGGCTTCAGCCAAGTTGCTAAACAGATTAAATATTCTGGTCCTGACAATGATGACCAAATCAACAATAAACTTTTCCATGAACCGTCCGGCCAATCAAACGGTATGAGAGGGTAAAGGTCGTAAACAGAAGCATTTGGAGGCAGGAAAAAAATATAAAATAAGAGAATGAGCCAAGCTGTACAAAAAAGGCAATCACTGCAAAGCCAATGGTTTTTTCCATTCCCTGCGAGGCAACGTAGAAGCAAACGAGCAAAATCGTAAGGATCAGCCACTTGCTGTTCATGGAAGGGAAGATAAATTGTTCTACAATCTCTGCGTAACCTAGTACGATTACTAATATTTTTAAAAGAATGAAAAACAATCCTAGGAAAGAAAAAAATCGAACCATGCGCTTGCCGAATAATTCGATAAATCCTTGATATCCTTTTTTAGAATACTCAGATTGAAACCATTTAGACAGCAAAATCAAATTTAACTGTGAAAGAATGCCAACCCCGATAATTCCCCAAATCATATAGGGGTGAATCAAGTACATTGGCAAGACAATAAAGAAATAGAGCATCTGAAGCCTATTTGTCATAAGCATGATATACATACCGTTAAAGGCATACGTTCGATCATATAGAGAAATAGGTTTCATTATCTCATCTCCTTTGACTGTATCTCCATTTCTGAACAGGATGCAAATGTTCAGGACGCTCTTTCATTTTTGTCAGCGGACCTCGTATGAATAGATCATTCCAATCCTTTCCATAGAAGGGGGCAACCGGTGAAAAATAAGGTTCCTTTAAAGAATTTAGTCCATTAAGGTGGGCAAAAAGCAGGATCAAACCAATCGCAATGCCAAAGATTCCAAAAATAGAAGATAAAATCAGAAAGCCAAATTGGATCAGGGAATTTGCTTTTGTCATTAAATAATTTGGGATTAAAAAAGATGCAATCGTTGATATTCCAACCATGACAATTAAAACTTTACTGGCAAAGGCTGCTTCTACGGCAGCTTGACCAATGACTATACCCCCAATTACACCAAGGGTTTGACTGGATTTTGTCGGCATTCTTAAGCTTGCCTCTTTAATAATCTCCAAGATGATCAGCATTAGAAAGGCTTCCCAGAAAGGGGAGAAGGGCAGTTTTGTTCTGGATTCCATCAGGACAAATAAAATTTGAAGAGGAATCATCTGATAATGATGTGTAGTTAATGCAACATAAAAAGGGATTAAAGTAATTGAAATAAAAAAGCTCAAGTAACGAATGCATCTTAAAAAACTGGCAACTGGCCATCGGTTTATATAATCCTCTGGTGATTGGAACAAGTGAAAAAAAGTGATCGGTGCTACAAGCACAAAAGGAGTATTGTCTAAAAGAATCGTAATTTTACCCAGACCCAGCGAATAAGCGCAAACATCCGGCCGATCCGTTTGCTGAAATTGGGGGAAGATACTGTTACTGTTCTCCTCCATAAAAGCGGCCAGCTGAGAAGAGTCAAAAAAAAGGTCAAAATTAATTTCTTCAATCTTCTTTTTTGCAGTCTCTATAAATTCAGGATTGGTCAGGCCTTCTATGTACATGATGACTGCGGTGGACTGACTTAAAGATCCAACAGTGAATTTTTCCGTTTTTAATCTCGGAATTGGAAGCCTATGTCGAATCAATGAAATATTATCTTCAATATTTTCACTGAAACTATCTTTAGCACCATATAAAATTGTCTCTGTTTCTGAAGTTTCTATGATCTGCCTAGAGGGTTTTTAAGCGGAATAGCAGCCCAAACATTATTAGCAGGATCATATATCAAAACAGCCCCTGAAAAAAGCTGTTTATTTGCTTCAGCGATAGAGGTAACTTCCTTAATTTTTGATGCAGCCATCTTTTTTAATACTTGCTCTTGTGCTGATCTTTTAAGTGGTTCAATAATACTTTCATTCAAACGCTCTAGGTCAATTAATGTCCTTATATAGATCAGCGTCAGCTTATGAAAGTCATTCTTTTCAGGCTCAATAATTTCAGCGTCATCTTTTTTTCGAGTATTTTTTTAAACTCTTCTATAGATAAGGGCTGATTTTCCAGAGCCAGTGTTTGCTTCGTGCTTTCTTGCTGCACTAAACCCCTTTTTTTCTTATTCCAAAACATAAACATCCCTCACCTGTAAATCAATGAACTAGCCGTGTTTAATGGGCAGTAATGCATTTATTGTTCACTGTAATTCTTCTATTTATTCGCAATATAGTTCTGGTCAATTTTCTTTTTGTAACGGAATAAGAGCTTAATTAAGGGTCTTTTTTCTTTTCCTTTATATGTTAACTGTAAAAAGGCGTTTAAAAAATCAGCACTGTTTGCAGTTGAAAGATCTATTACATTATTCATTATCGGCATGAACGCGTTTACAGCAATCAATACCTTTGAGTAAGCATCGGATTTCTAGTATACTTGGTCAGAGAAATTGTACTAGGAAAGGGAAATCCATACTATGACATCACAATTAGAAGCTTTAAATCTCCCGAATAATATACTGTCAGACATAAAAAAAAGATCGGAAACATTTAAAAACAGCGAAGATGCGATGCTGATCGGCAAAGGCGGGTACATGCCTTCAGAAGATGCGATTTTATTTGATGCCATGATCGCTTTATCATTAGGCAAAAATGTTTTATTAAAAGGACCTACAGGATCGGGTAAAACAAAGCTTGCCGAGACACTGTCAAATCTTTTCGGCCAGCCGATGCACAACATAAATTGCAGCGTGGATCTTGATGCGGAGGCCCTGCTTGGCTACAAAACCATCTCGCAGGAAGGTTCGAAAACGAGCATTGAATTTATTGAAGGTCCTGTCATTCATGCGATGAAAAAAGGTCATATCTTATATATAGATGAAATTAATATGGCGAAGCCCGAAACATTGCCGATTTTAAATGGAGTGCTGGACTACCGTAAAATGATTACGAATCCATTTACAGGAGAGGTAATCAAAGCAAGCAGCGACTTTGGCGTGATTGCAGCTATTAATGAAGGTTACGTAGGTACTGTTCCTTTAAATGAAGCCCTAAAAAATCGTTTCGTTGTGATTGAAGTGCCATATATTCAAGGTGAACAGCTAAAGGCCGTACTGCGCTCACAATCTATGCTTACAAATGAAAAGCTGATCAGTCAGTTTGTTACTCTTTCATCTGATCTGATCACCCAGGTGCAGAATGGTCAAATTTCGGAAGAAGCTGCGTCTGTAAGAGCACTTATCGACACATGTGACTTAGCTGTCTATATGCCGCCGCTTCGGGCTATCTCACGCGGAATCACTGAAAAACTTGAAGACGACAGGGAAAAGGCAGCGATTCAAAATATTGCAGAAACTCTTTTTGTGTAAAGGGGCCGTGTCATGAAATATATAAAATTTAATGACAAGCGGGTCGATTCGTTTTTATTTATGGAGCTCTCCGACTTGGCAAAGACTCTTACCAAAAAAGATGAGACTGAGGTTGAATTTGCCGTGCAGTCTTACTATGATCCGTTCATTCAGAAAGTGTACATCAGCCACTTCTGGGATAACCGGCCGCGCCGGGATATGGTGAATGGCTTGAAAAGCGATGTATTTTTAAGAAGCATCGGCAGCTATAAATACACGGATTTCCTTGCAGTTGATGCCTTTTTATCACATGTGCAGAAACTAGCCGTTTCAAGCTTTGCGAAGCAGCTGTTTGTAATGCTTGAGGATTTGCGGCTTGAGGAGCACTGCAAGCATGAACGTCCCGGCACAACAAAGGTGTTTGCTGCCAGACGCTCGATGTACAGACGTTTTTTTAAAAGCCAATTAACAATCAACCAGGAGAGAAGCATTTATACGGATGCACTCTTTAATGCTTTTTATTTAAAAGCAACATCGGATTCTCCGCTTGAAGAGTTTCCGGCTCTGACAAATTCAATTGATCTGGCTGTGCCGTTTATCCAGAGTGAACTGCTGAAGCTCTATGAAGCCCGAAATACGGATGACATAGGCAAGATTGTCCTGAACATTTCAGAAGTCCTTGAAGACATTGTTCCGAATGACATGCTGAATATGTATTTTCATCTGCCATTATTAAACTACTCAGAAGCAGAATCGGGTTTAACCTTTGATGATCTGAAACGAAAATCAAAGCTGAAAAACGATGATATTCTTGAGCGGAAAAAAGAAGATGATGAAGACATACACGAGGACAAACTGCCGACCTGGCACAGGGAAACAAGTGAAGCGACAAAGAGCTTTCTTCAATTTGACCTTGAGCAGGGAAGCAAAACAGACCTTCTCGGAGAAGGTGTCAGAGAAGGCGATGACGGCGATCAGGCGCTCGGAATGGTACAGGGATCCTCCAAGAAAACAGCAAGAAATGATTATTCTAAGCTTGAAGCGATGGAAAACACTGAAAACAAACAAGAGCGCGGGGACAGTGAGGCATTAGGCAAAGAAAATAAATTTGCCTATCCTGTCTTTGTATCACCCGAAAAGCCAAGTGCATCGGATCAAGCAGCATACTTGGTAAAAAAAGAAACCATCGTTCCATTTCAAAAAAAGCTAAAGCAAATGATTGAAAAAACGCTTGAGCATAAAAAAATTTCACCAAGAAGCGATCTCCATACCGGACGCTTAAGCAAAAAACTGCTGAAGCTCCTTACAGATGAGAATCCGCGTTTATTTTATAAAAAAAATCAGCCGTCTGCTAAAATAGATGCTGCGTTTTGCCTGCTTGTCGATTGCTCGGCTTCAATGTACGATAAGATGGAGCAGACAAAGCTTGGCATCACGTTGTTTCATGAGGCGTTGAAATCTGTTTCCGTTGTCCACCAGGTCGTCGGATTTTGGGAAGATACGAATGAAGCCACTGAAACGAAACAGCCAAACCATTTTAAAACGGTCATTGATTTTGGGTCCTCTCTGCAGAAAAAACGAGGGCCTGAAATACTGCAGCTTGAACCGGAAGAAGATAATCGCGACGGCTATGCTATTCGTCATATGACAAAGCAGCTTTTAAACCGCAGTGAAAATCAGAAGTTTATGCTGGTCTTCTCAGATGGAGAGCCAGCAGCAACAGGATACGAGCAAAATGGCATAATTGACACACACGAGGCCGTACTTGAAGCAAGAAAACGGGGAATTGAAGTGATCAATATTTTTCTCGCAAATGGAGAAATTGACGAAGGACAGCAAAAAACGATTCAAAACATTTACGGCAAATTCAGCATTGTTGTTCCTGACATTGAGAAGCTCCCTGAAGTGCTGTTTCCAATCCTGAAAAAACTGCTGCAGAAAAGCATCCATTCGTAAGAGTGCCTTTATTAAAGGCACTCTTTTTGTAACGCATTCTCTCATTTGCTACTATATAAATAGAGGGAGATAAAAATGAAATCCGTTATTCCAATTCTGAGTATATTTGATGAACGGAAAGCAAAGGAGTTTTACCTGGACTACTTAGGATTTAGACTTGAATGGGAGCACCGGTTTGAACAGGAATATCCACTGTATTTTCAAATTTCAAACCAAGCCGTGCAGATTCATCTTTCCGAGCATCACGGAGATTGCTCGCCGGGGGCAGCCGTCAGAATTCAGTGCAAAGATCTTCAAAATTATCATAGTATACTCAAATCTAAAGAATATTCTTTCTCAAATCCAGGAATTGAAAAGAATCCATGGAACACATATGAATTAACCGTTCAGGATCCTTTTATGAATCGGATCATTTTTTATCAAAATACATAGAATTTAGAAGAAAAACAAGAAAATATGTCGGACTCAGCAGAAAAAGAGGCTGATTTTCCTCTTGAAAAATGAATATAATGCATCTTTTGTTTTTTAGATTCACTTTTAATTTTTGTTTTTCAGTATTATTTAAAATTTTCTTGTGATACTCCTTTGATTAAACGGGCAATGAATGTTAAAATAACAATGGAAGCGTTTTAATCCAAACCTATCTTTCTAAGAAAGATAGGATAGTATATTACAATAATATCCATTTGAATCTGTTTTTAAAAAATTCAATCAGATTCACTACCATTGCTGGGGGTTATGTAAGATGTCAGGAACAACAACAAAGCGCAAGATTCGACTTGAGGATTTTCATGGACCGAACCTTGGCTATGTACTGGAGCTGTTTGATCAATATCAGCAGGATCCAGAATCGGTTGATGAAGAATTAAGAGAAATGTTTGATGGATGGGACACAGTACCGCAGACACAAGTTAGCAATGAAACATCAGCGGGCACAGCATCGTCTGTTCAAAACGCAACAAGCGCGGACAAAATGAAGAAGATTGCTTATGCAGTCAAGCTTGCAGAAGATATCCGCACTTATGGACATTTAAACGCTTCAATATATCCATTTGAAAGTGTTAAACAAAAAGAGTTTCTTCAGCTTAAGGATTACGGGCTGACAGAATCTGACCTAGAAGAAATCCCGGCATCCATTTTATGTGCGGATGCACCTAAAGAAGTAACGAATGGATTACAGGCCATTCAATATTTAAAAGAAGCTTATACAAAAACGATTGCTTTTGAATTCTCTCACGTACACCGTTTTGAAGAAAAGTACTGGCTTAAGAAAATGGTTGAATCCGGAGAAATCTTCAAAAGTCATTCAAATGAAAAACGCACGGCTATTCTTCGCCGCCTTTCAGAAGTGGAAGGTTTTGAGAAATTTTTGCACCGCACGTTTGTAGGGCAAAAACGTTTCTCGATTGAAGGATTGGACATGCTTGTTCCAATGCTTGATGAACTGATTTCAAACGCTGTTCACGCAGGAACAAACAATGTAAATATTGGTATGGCTCACAGAGGACGTTTAAATGTGCTGGCACATGTTCTCGGAAAGCCTTATGAAATCATTTTCTCAGAATTCCAGCATTCTCCAAACAAGGAGCTTGTTCCCTCTGAAGGATCTGTAGGCATTAACTATGGCTGGAGCGGAGATGTAAAATATCATCTTGGAGCAGACCGTCAGATTACAGACGAAAGCACAAAACGTGCACGGCTGACTCTTGCAAACAACCCAAGTCACCTTGAATACGTAGACCCGATTGTCATGGGCTACACACGTGCTGCACAGGATAATCGCCAGACAATCGGCTATCCGAAACAAGATGAAAAAGAATCAATGGCGATCATCATTCACGGTGATGCTGCGTTCCCAGGTGAGGGAATCGTTGCAGAAACTCTGAACTTAAATTCACTTACAGGCTATCAGACCGGCGGTTCCATTCATATTATCGCCAACAATATGATCGGGTTTACAACTGAAAGCAGAGACTCCCGTTCTACAAAATATGCAAGTGACCTTGCAAAAGGATATGAAATCCCGATCGTTCATGTAAATGCAGACGACCCAGAAGCGTGTCTTGCAGCAGTGATGATTGCGATTGAGTACCGCAAGCTCTTTAACCGTGACTTCTTGATTGATTTAATCGGCTACCGACGCTTTGGCCACAATGAAATGGATGAGCCATCAACGACTCAGCCGCAACTATATGAAAAAGTCCGCAAGCATCCGACAGTCCGTGCACTCTATGCTGCACAGCTTGAAGAGGCAGGATATTTAAGCAAAGAAAAAATTGCGGAAATTGATCAGCAGACATTAGACAAATTTGACGCTGCATATCAAAAAGTGCCTTCGAAAAAAGTTACTCAGGTTCATGACATAGAGCTTCCTGAAATCGTTATCAACGGACTGCCGAAAATCAAAACGGCCATAAATAAAGAGTCTCTCTTAAGAATTAATGATGAGCTTGTGAAATGGCCTGAGGGCTTCAATGTTTTTGATAAATTGAAAAGAATTCTAGAAAGACGCGCAAATATCTTTGTTGGAGAAGAAAAAGCTGACTGGGCATTAGCAGAAACGCTTGCTTTCGCAACTATCCTTGAAGACGGCACGCCAATTCGCCTGTCGGGCCAGGATTCGGAACGCGGCACATTCTCTCAAAGACACTTAATGCTTCACGATAGTGAAACAGGAAATGTTTACTCACCGCTGCATACACTATCTAAATCAAATGTGTCTTTCGCCGTTCATAACAGTCCATTATCAGAAGGGTCAGTACTTGGCTTTGAATATGGCTACAACGTATTTGCTCCTGAAACACTCGTGCTGTGGGAAGCTCAATACGGTGACTTTGCAAACGCTGCACAAGTATTCTTTGATCAATTCATCGCAGCAGGCCGTGCGAAGTGGGGTCAAAAATCAGGGCTTGTGATGCTTCTTCCTCATGGTTATGAAGGACAAGGACCTGAGCATTCAAGTGCAAGACTTGAGAGATATCTGCAGCTTGCAGCAGAAAACAACTGGACAGTCGCAAACTTAACAAGTGCTGCACAGTATTTTCATATTTTAAGAAGACAGGCAGCGCTTCTGAAACGTGAGGAAGTACGTCCGCTTGTTATTATGACACCTAAGAGTCTGCTTCGAAACGCGCAAACTATTTCTTCAATAGAAGAACTGAGCGAAGGGGAATTCCGTCCGGTTGTGGAACAGCCTGGACTTGGCCTGAACCATGGAGATGTAAAGCGCATTGTCTTATGCAGCGGCAAAATCGCAACTGATTTAACAGATAAATTAAAATCAATAGAAGAAGATGTAAATCAAATCCACGTTGTACGAGTGGAAGAATTATATCCGTTCCCTAAAAAGGAAATTAAAGCAATTCTTGGACGCTACGAGACGCTGGAAGAAATCGTCTGGGTACAGGAAGAGCCAATGAATATGGGTGCATGGACATACATGGATCCAGAACTCCGAGAAGTAGCACCGGAACATGTGAAAGTGAATTACATTGGAAGAAAAAGAAGATCTTCGACAGCAGAGGGAGATCCAAACGTTCATAAAAAAGATCAAGAGCGTATCGTAACAGAAGCATTGACGTGGAAAAACGAAGGGAGAATTTGATCATGGCACAAGTAATCGTACCAGAATTAGCTGAATCCATCTCAGAAGGAACTATCGCACAATGGCTGAAACAACCAGGGGACTACGTTGAAAAAGGGGAATATCTGGTTGAGCTCGAAACAGATAAAGTAAACGTTGAACTGACAGCTGATTATTCTGGTGTGCTGAAGGATGTTGTCAAAGATTCCGGTGACACGGTTCAAGTTGGCGAAGTGATTGCTGTGATTGATGAAAACGGCGAAACTGCTGGCACTCAAGCAGAGGAAGTTAAAGTAGAACCGGTTAAAGAAGAACAGCCAAAAGCTTCTGCGCCTATAGAAGAAAAGCATGAAAAGACTGAAAGCAAATCACAGCGTCCAATTGCTTCTCCGGCAGCGCGAAAGCTTGCAAGAGAAAAAGGAATTGATTTGACTCAAGTTCCTTCAGGAGATCCGCTTGGAAGATTGCGCAAGCATGACGTTGAAGCTTATTCTCCAAACGCGCCCGCTTCAAAGCCAGCTGCTCCTCAAAAAGCGCCTGAAGCAAAACCTGCAAAACCGGCTTCTGACTCTTTCGACAAACCAGTTGAGCGCGAGCGCATGTCGCGCCGCAGACAAACGATTGCTAAACGCCTTGTCGAGGTACAGCAAACAGCTGCGATGCTTACGACATTTAATGAAGTTGACATGACGGCGGTTATGGATGTCCGTAAACGCAGAAAAGATAAATTCTTTGAGCAGCATGACGTACGCCTTGGCTTTATGTCATTCTTCACAAAAGCAGTTATTGCAGCACTTAAGAAATACCCATTATTGAATGCTGAAATTCAGGGTGATGAGCTTGTTATTAAGAAGTTTTATGATATCGGCATCGCCGTTTCAGCTCCAGAAGGATTAGTTGTACCAGTTGTACGTGATGCAGACCGCAAATCATTTGCCCAAATCGAAGGAGCAATTGGCGAGCTTGCAGGAAAAGCGAAAAACAACAAATTAACGATTGGTGATCTTTCTGGCGGTACATTTACGATCACAAATGGCGGTGTGTTCGGTTCTCTTATGTCAACACCAATCTTAAACGGACCGCAAGTCGGAATTCTCGGTATGCATAAAATTCAGCTTCGTCCGATTGCGATTGACAAAGACACAATGGAAAACCGTCCAATGATGTACATCGCGCTTTCATACGATCATCGTATCGTAGACGGCAAAGAAGCAGTAAGCTTCCTCGCAACTGTCAAAGATTTGCTTGAAGATCCAGAATCATTGCTGATTGAAGGATAAAGAACTTGAAAACCTCATGACCTTAATCTAACTGTTATGTATTGAGGGAGAAAAAACAAAAATATTGAAGAAAACGGGTACTAAATTGCACAACAATTTGTATCCGTTTTTTTGTCTTATTATCGATTGAGTAAGCCTGCTTTGTGAGGGGCAAAGTCTCGCTATGAGTACCAGAGTATCCAAAAATTCCAATTTTGCAAAGCAGGGTTCAAGGGGCAGGAAAATTTTTATTATCATTTTAGGTTTTTTTTCTTATATAAATAATCACCCGTTTAGCTTAGGATGAAAGAGTGCATTTTTGTAGCAACGTTCCTGCACAATAGCACTTGAATGATCTGCATCCATTCAGGGAGATAGATAATAAAATATGAAGAACTGAGGAAGGGTTGTCATTGATTAATAAATTTTGTCCAATATGTGGAGAAGAGAACGAGTGTATGACAGGTTCTGGAAAAAATGATAACTGCTGGTGCAGCGCAGAAAAGTTTCCTAATGAAATCTTTGAATTAGTTCCTGCAGAAAGTAAAAGAAGACATTGTATATGTAAAAAATGTCTAAGTACATTTAAGAAAGAACAGAAGATAATAGAAAGATTGTAGTGATGTATACAAGAATTAGCTGCTATACTTTACTTGAAATGATCATTTAAATGAAATTTTTCATGCTTTAGCTGATTCTGCAAGAAGAAAAATGGTTCATATGATGGCCCTAAAAGAAAGAACAGTTTCAGAATTAGCAGCGCCTTTTGATATGTCTTTGGCTGCCGTTTCAAGGGTGTGTTTGTTCTTCCAGAACAAGAGATTTTAATAGAGCAACTGTGGGAACTCCATGTAGAGTTCCCTTCTTTTTATCCAGCACAAAATGAATAGCAGGGCTTTGCTGAGCAACAAAGTCCTGCTATTCACCTATTCTAATTAATATGTTATTTGGTTCGTTATTTAACGGTTTGCACCTTTATCAGAACCAATTAATCAGCAATGTATTTTCTTTTTATCTTCAGTCTTTAACAGGGAACCAGCCAGGCGTATGAATGATCGCCTGCCATAAAGGATCAGGCACGACCAGGCGGGACTGGGCATTTTTATCGAGTTTCGTCTCAATTTCATTTTCCCGGCCTTCGGCAATTTTCTGCACCCAATCAGGATCGATGATCAATTCGCGGCCAAGTGCTATCAGCGGCACTCCGGTACTCATTGCTTTGATGGCATCATCTGGTGTATAAATCGATCCAACGCCAATCAGCGGTACCTTGCCGTCAACACGTTCTTGAATAATTTCCAGGCGGGAGCGTGTATCATCAATACCCCGTCTTGGAGTTGACCAATATTGCATCAGGGAGATATGAAGATAATCCAAGTCTTTTTCAGTAAGCGCATCAACAAGCGCTAACGTATCTTCCATCGTAATCCCTGGTGTTTCCGGCTCCTCAGGTGAGAAACGGTAACCCACAAGAAATTCATTTGTTCCATATTGATCAACTGTCTTTTTTACCTCATCAACAATTGCAAGAGGAAAAGCAAGTCTTTTTTCAATGCTTCCTCCAAATTCATCTTCTCGCCGGTTTGAATGAGGCGATACGAATTGCTGAATTAAATAGGTATTCGCACCATGTATTTCAACACCGTCAAAGCCTGCTTCAATGGCACGGCGGGCTGATTCACCGAAGTCTTTGATAATCCTGTTTATTTCTTCAATTGTCAGCGCGCGCGGCACTGGTGCATCCCCAGACGGATGCCCCTGTTCCGCTGCCACTGCACTGGCACTGACTACATCACCATTTGGAACTAGTTCTGCAGGAACCATGCGTCCGCCATGAAAAATCTGGAGTATCGCTTTTGCCCCTTTATCCTTTATTGCTGAAGAAAGCTTTCGCAAGGAAGGAATCATCTCATCGGTATCACTTCCAAATTCGCCGGGGAATCCTTTGCCGCTCGGCGCCACATAGGCACATGCGGTAATGACCATGCCAGCTCCGCTTGCACGGCGGCTATAATAAGCAGTTTCTGCTTCTGTTACTGTTCCATCATCATTTGATGAAAAGTTAGTCATTGGCGCCATAACGACACGGTTTTTTAATTGAATTCCGTTTTTAAATTCGAATGGCTGAAATAACGGCTTATAGTTTGAATTCATAATTCTCGACCTCCGTATTCATATGTACCATTACATGATACTGTCTTGATTTAAAACTTGCATTAAATATGCTCATTAGAATTTGTTTAATCTTATTAAATCATTCATGATAGAAGGTATGGAGCGTGAAAACGATGGTGAAGATTGAAGCAGATGTGATACAGGGGCGCGGAAGCTATTATGACCTTGGTGTCAAACAGGGAAAAATACATAAAGATTCTAAACTCTTTCAAAATCATCAGAAAAGGAGAATAAAATCAATCAAATTTTATCAATCTGAACTGAAAACGGCTCAGAACCTGTATGAACAATTTGCTCCAGGTCTATGGCAGGAACTAGAGGGTTTGTCTGCAGGACTCGAGTGGCCCATAGAGGATGTTATCCATGAATACAGCGGGTATCAGGCAGATTGGAAAAAATCTGGGTGCAGTGCTCTAATGCAAAACGGCTATTATGCCAGAAACTATGATTACCATCCAAAAACGTACGAAGGAAGATTTTTGATTTGGCAGCCGGAAAGTGGATACGCAAGCATCGGTTTCGCCACAAGGATGATCGGACGGATTGACGGCATGAATGAAAAAGGGCTTGTGATCGGCTATCACTTTGTGAATCGGCTTAAACCTGGAGACGGGTTTATTTGCTGCAGCATTGCAAGATTTATCCTTGATACATGCAAAACGACTGCTGAAGCCATTGAGAAGATAAAAGAAATTCCTCACCGGCATGCGTTTAATTATTCTCTTTACGATGCAGCCGGAAATGCAGCCATAGCAGAAGCATCCAGCAAGGGAGTATCGATCTCATCAAATTCTCAAATGGCGTGCACAAATCATTTTGAGAGTCCTTCTAAACTTAGGGAAAACCGTCATCATTTAGTGGAAACACACACCAGGAAAACACAGCTTTCAGAAGCCTTTCGCCCAGATTTTTCAGCATCTGAAGCTTTTGCTTTCTTTAACAGCACCAGCAGCCAGATTTTCAAAAAAGAATATCATAATTGGGCCGGAACCCTGCATACTGCTGTCTATATTCCAAAATCCCTTCAGGTTCTGATCGGAGTTGGGGGAGACAGTCAGCCGCTTATCTTTTCATTTAAAGAATGGCTAAAAGGAAAAGACAGCTATTTGAAAAAAATAAGAGGAACTCTTGAAACAAATATTGAACTTCCTTTTTAAAGAAAACGTTTAACTCCGGGTTTTCTTAGGGTAGAGGGTAGAGAGGAAAGTAAAGTTGGGGGAGTGTATATGCAGCAAGTAATAGACATGATGAACCAGAATGAACGCCTGCTTTATGAGAAATGGGAGAACAGCGTTGAAAGTCCGCAATCTATAGATTCAGATGAAAAGCAAAAATTATTTAATATGATTTTCAGCATTATCAGCAGACCGGATGAAAAGTCTGCTGATTATTTGAGAGAATGGTACGAGAGATATATTAAACAGGATGATTCATTAACATATCTAGTAAAGTCTATTCAGCAGTTCAGAAGGTCTATCATCGAACTTGCCCTTTCAGATAAAAAATCAGCGATCATGGTGAACGACTTATATGAGAGCGTGGATAAATGGTTTGATCCCATTATTGCAGATTTAGTGACTAGTTGTTCAAATTCTTGGAATACAGAATTCCGCAAACAGCAGCATATTGTAAAAGAACTGACGGCTCCAATGATTCCTATCTCGAAAAGCATTTGTATCCTGCCTCTGATTGGCAACATTAACGATGACAGGGCAGAGGTGATAAAGGAAAATCTCCTGATCGGCGCCCGACATTACAAATGCAATCATATATTTATAGATATTACCGGCGTACCGGTTGTCGATACATTCGTTGCAAACCATCTGATCCAGGCAGCAGAAGCTGTCCAATTGCTAGGCGCCAGCTGCATCATTGTCGGCATTCGCCCGGAAATTGCCCAAACCCTTATAAACACCGGCATATCGATTGATAATATTCAAACATTCTCTAACCTTCATACAGGTATTCAGTATGTAACAAAGAATGATCAGAAAGAACAGCGTCCATGACGCTGTTCTTTTATGCGAAACAAGTTAACATAATATTATTATGTTTTATTTTAGGTTAAAAAGCATATAAACTAGCTGTATCATTGGGGAATACCTATCTTTTTTAACTGAAAGAACAGGGAATTTCCTATTTCTGTAGAATAGGGTAATAGAATCAGTAAAAAAGGGGTGTTATACATGATTACATTTCAAAAGCCGGATGTCGAGCAGTTTTTAAAGGTGCTGACGATTCAGGATTTTACGGTTTCTCCAGATAAAAAACAGCTGGTGTTCAGCACAAATATCGGCGGCCATTTTAACTTATGGGCAATGGATTTGCCAAATCAGTATCCTTACCCGTTAACATCCATTAATCAAGCATGCGACAGTCTTTTATATAATAAAAAATCTAAATTTATTATGGCAGGATTTGATCAGGACGGAGATGAAAATTCGCAGCTGTATGCGCTTTCACCTAAAGGAGGTTCACAGGTTGCGGTGCGGTATGAAAAAGGTGAGCGTCACATGTTCCCGTTCTTTTCAAAAAATGGTGAATCCCTGTATTATACATCCACTAAAGATGGACACGATACCTATCTTGCAGCCTATCGGTATAATCTTACGGATGAATCCGAAGAAATTCTAATAGAGGGGACGGATACATCAGTCTATCTAATGGCCGTATCTCCTGAAGAGAAAAGCTTTGTTTATTCTAAAAACTACGGCAATACTTCTTCGTTATTGTTTGTGAAAATAGACGGGGAAGATGTTCTTGCTACACCTGAAAGTGCTCAGCAATTTACTCAGAGCGATCCTGTTTATACTTCTGAGCATGAAATCTATTTTATTACAAACTATGAATCTGATTTTTCCTATTTGGCAAAATTTGATTTGGCCAAGCGGGAGTTTTCGAAGGTGCTTGATCTAAAAGGGAAAGATGCAAATGCGCTAAAGTATGATGATGCTTTGCAAAAGATTTATGTGATAGCAGCTAAAGGGGTTAAAGATGTATTGATTTCTTATGATTTAATAGATCAATCATCTGAATTTATCGAGGTTCCAATTGACAGGATAAACAAAATTGAAGTAACAGAAGCTGGAGAACTTTTCATTCTCGGGCAATCAGCAACAATCCCTTTAAATATTTTCAGCAGAACCCCTTCGCAAAGCTGGGTGCAAATCACGAATCATGGTGTCACTGGAATGAGACCTGAAGATTTAGTTGAACCCGAAACGGTTACATATGCGTCGTTTGACGGACTGGAAATTGAAGCTTCCTTGTTTAGAGCTCATGCTGAAACAAGCAACGGGCATATGATTATCTGGCCCCATGGCGGTCCGCAGTCTGCTGAAACAAACTCATTCCGGGCTCTTTTTCAGTTTTTGCTGAACAGCGGCTGCAGTATTTTCGCACCTAACTTCAGAGGATCAACCCGTTACGGGCTTTCTTTCATGAAAATGGTAGAGGGAGAATGGGGGAATGGTCCGCGCCATGATATGATAGCGGGAATTGACTGGCTAATCGAACAAGGAATGGCCGATAAAGAGAAGCTTTTCTTGATGGGCGGAAGTTTTGGAGGGTATATGGCCCTTCTCCTTCACGGGCGTCATCCGGAATATTTTAAAGCTGTAGTCGATATATTTGGACCAAGCGATCTTTTCTCGTTTATCAACAGTGTACCGGAATTCTGGAAGCCTGCTATGGATCAGTGGGTCGGAAATCCTGAGCGTGACCGTGAAAAACTGATTGATTTTTCTCCGATAACGCATTTAGAGGGAATGACAAAACCGATGCTCGTGATTCAGGGGGCAAACGATCCGCGTGTAGTTAAAGCAGAATCTGATAAAATTGTTGAAGCCCTGAGACAAAAGGGCCGGAAAGTAGACTACATGGTTTTAGAAGACGAGGGACACGGCTTTACCAAAAAAGAGAATGAAATTCTTGTTTATCGCGCAATCGCTGATTTTTTCAATCGTTACTTATAAGAGAAGGTGAATAGATGAAAAGCAGGAAAATTGCCATCGTGACGGGAGCAAGCAGACTTAAAGGTATTGGGGCAGCCATCTGCCTTGAGCTTGCTGAAGCCGGAACAGATATATTCTTTACTTACTACCGGCCATACGATGCAGAGCAGCCTTGGGGATCTAAAAATGAGGAAGCTGAAAAGCTGAAGTCTCAAATTGCAGCCTTAGGAGTGCGCTCGTCAAGTATGGAGCTGGATTTAACTAATACAGAATCTTTCCGCGTTTTGTTTAACCAAGTGGAGAAAATGCTTGGAGAACCGTCTATTCTTATTAATAATGCAGCATACTCTGCTGAAAATAATTTCGAGACGATTACATCTGAAAACCTCGATCTTCATTATTTCATGAATGTCCGTGCACCGCTTATGTTAAGTTCCGAATTTGCCAAACGGTTTCAGCAGGGCCGGGGAGGAAGAATTATTCATATGACATCCGGCCAATCCCAAGGGCCAATGCCCGGTGAGCTTGCATATGCCGCAACAAAAGCATGCATTCCGGATATGACCAAAACACTTGCATCTGAAGTTGGCAACAAAGGCATTACCGTGAATGCAGTGAATCCCGGTCCGACAGATACAGGGTGGATGACGGCTGATTTAAAAAAGGTTCTTATTGAAAAATTTCCAATGAATCGTATAGGGCAGCCTGAAGATGCTGCCCGTCTGGTTGCGTTTCTTGCAAGTGAGGCAGCTGAATGGATTACTGGGCAGACGATTCATTCCGAAGGTGGATTTTTAAGGTCCTGAAGGTAAGAGCGTATTTCGTAAAATAAGCAGAATGGATTAAGGAAGGGATACATATGACAGTAATCAAACTAACGAATGACCGATATCGCGAAGCATTGAAACTATCTGAATATGCGTTTCAATATAAAGTTCCTGAACAAAGCATTGAAAAAAGATTGGAGACAATGGAGAAGCATCATGAATTATTCGGTATTCTGGAAGGGGAAGAGCTTGCTGCTAAGCTTCACATGCTGCCCCTTGAGGTATACCTTGGTGAAACGAAATGGAAAATGGGCGGCATTGCTGGTGTTGCCACTTATCCGGAGCACCGCCGAAGCGGGTATGTGAAAGAAATGATCACCTTTCTTCTAGAATACATGAGAAAAGAGGGATTCAGTGTTTCCATGCTGCATCCATTTTCCGTGCCATTTTACAGGAAATACGGCTGGGAGCTTTTTTGCAGCCGATTAAAAGCTTCGTTAAAATCAGAAGATCTTGTCATGAAAAAGCAAGTGCAAGGGAAAATCAGACGCTTTCAAAAAGAGGCGCATTCTTCTCAAATCGAAGAAATATATGATCAATTTGCCAAGCAATTTTCAGGCATGCTCGTCCGTGAAACATCTTGGTGGCAGGCATCCATCTATGATGAACTTACTGCAGCTGTCTATTATAATGAGGATGGAGAAGCTAAAGGTTATATGCTCTATGAAGTGAAAAAAGCTAAAATGACCGTTGAGGAGTTTGTTCCATTAACTACTGACGCCAGAATTGGGCTATGGAATTTCATTTGCCAGCATGACTCAATGATAAAAGAACTTGAGATCGCTACATACGAAAGCGACCCGTTATTTTTTTCGCTCAACGAACCGAGAATTAAAGCGGAAGTGACACCTTATTTTATGGTCCGGATCGTTGATGCCGAAAGTTTATTAAAGAATTTTGATTTCGAGTGGTCAGCTGGGGTTTCTGAACTTGTCATTCATTTAAAAGATCAGCATGCTCCTTGGAATAATGGAACATATAAGATTAAGAACAAAGAAATCACTAAGTTGAACGAATCAGAATCTGAGGGACTGTCGCTCGATATTAATACTCTGTCTGCGATGCTGTTTGGTTACAAACGGCCTGCTGATTTATATGAAATTGGCCAAATTGAAGGCGGGGAAGAAGCAATAAAAGGACTGGAAACGCTTATTCCCGCAAGAAAAGCTTTCTTTTATGACTTCTTTTAATAAGGATAAGAGCTGCGTTTGCAGCTCTTTTTTGCATGCAAGAGTTATCGCAGATTCCTATAATGACTCAAAGCAAGCAGCGGAAAAATCTTATTGTAGCTGTGATAATGAATATAAAATTGCTTTGGAAGCCCGATTCCTGTAGGATATACAGAGCTTTTTTCATCGAAAGGATCCATTAGGCGCTTTATGCCTCTTTGTATCACTGCGTCCTTTTTATCCAGCACACATAATAGGGCATCAAGAGCCCAGGCTGTTTGGGAGGGAGTACTGAAACTGAGCGGAATGTAGGTTTTCACTTCAGAACTTCTGCATGATTCGCCAAATCCTCCATCTTTATTTTGGATGCTCACTAACCATTTAACCGCTTTTACAATAGCAGGGTGAGAGTTTGATAAACCAGCTGCTTTAAGACCGGTAATCGCAGCCCAAGTTCCGTATATATAACATACTCCCCATCTGCCATACCAGGACCCGTTTCGTTCTTGATGCTGAACAAGCCAGGAAACCGCTGCATGAATTGAAGGATGGTTTTTCGTCAACCCTGCAAAATTTCCGAAGAATTCAAGGACACGTCCTGTCAGATCGGCAGTTGATGGATCTGTCGCTGCGTCTTTGGCATTTTCAAGAGGGATGGAAGCAAATATAGGATTATTGACATTTTTCTCAAATGCACCAAAACCCCCGTCACGATTTTGCATAGTCAGAAGCCAAGATGACCCTTTATTCCACGCTTCAAAATACAAGGAATTAGTAGCGGAGGGCTGAGTGATAGCACGCAGAACAGCAGCTGTGTCATCGTTGTCAGGATGATTGGTATTGATGTTAGAAAATCCCCAGCCGCCGGGAGATGAAGCTGGATTATGAATGCTCCAGTCCGCCATTTTCGTTTGCTGCCGCAATAGCAAATAGGAAGCAGCATTCATAATTAGTGTATCTTTATAAGGTACACCAGCTTTTTGCAGGCTATAGCTTAGAAGGGCAGTATCCCAAACCGTAGAAGTGGAATTTTCAAGCGTGATTATCTTGTCATCTTGATAGATGATCGATTTCAATCCTGAAACTGCCTGCATGATTTGGGCTGAGTTTTCTTTATACCCGAGCGCGAGAAGGGCGTAAATCATAAAAAATGTGGCGCTGGCATAG
Organism: Metabacillus hrfriensis; assembly: GCF_030127205.1. NCBI lineage: Bacteria > Bacillati > Bacillota > Bacilli > Caryophanales > Bacillaceae > Metabacillus > Metabacillus hrfriensis. The sequence continues at coordinate 2,808,523 of NZ_CP126116.1, read as the reverse complement.
CTGAAAAGCGTTCCGTCTGATTCGATCCTCTGGAGCATATATTTTTCAGCAGCGTTCTCACCGGCTCTTTGAACATAGGATGGAAAAGAAAAAAATGACCGAATAGTTTCAATGAATAAACTGTGCTCTGTGCGATGGCTGTCTGAAAACGACAGCCAATCCATGGATTTTGGTTTTGAAACATGTAAATGCGATAGATTTATAGAATGGGGAGTACTATGAATATATCGTTTATTCATCGCAAGAATCATCGGTATAAAATGGATTCTTGCATAGGAACTCAATTGATACATACTGACCGGGGAACCGGCTGGCTGCAGCAAATAGGCGAGCGGAAAGCGAAAATACTTAGGCCATGGATAAAGGCCGTTTACTGCCAAGAACCATTTTGTCATGAAATGAACATTAGCGAGTCCTCCTTGAGAGATAATATAAGATTCTGCCTTTTTCAGCGTGGAGTGTGATTTTTTATATAATCCTGTGAAAAGCAGGGCTGTATAAGCCTGAACAGTTGCTGTTAAATTGCCTTCTTTTTCATCTTCGTAAAGTTTCCATGTGCCTTCATCTGTCTGCAGATTTATCAGCCGATTTGACAGATTTTTAATTAAATCTTCATCATTATACTTGAGAGAACGAAGAAGAATTATCATAAATGCATCTGTCATTGGCCCGCCTTCAAAGCAAAAGCGCCATGAACCATCACTTTTTTGCAGCTGCCTGAGCTCATCTGTCATCTTTTGGATTTGTTCGTTTAAAATGTTCATTGAAATCACTTCATTCACCTCATCTTTTTCAATCTATTCACGAAAAGGGGGTGTTATCACAGTAACGGTGTTCCGCACATGGTTTATATAGTATAATAAGGTCAAAATGCATAAAGGAGAATGCTGAAATGATTCATCAAGAATGGCTGAACAAAGAGACAATTAAAGTGGTAAGATGCAAACATACAAATGCAGAAAAATACATGGTAAACCGAGTTTTAACAGCCGGAAATACATATGAAGTGAAAAACGAAACAGAAGAGTTTTACTTTGTCATTGATAACAATGGAAAAGTGAGCGGGTTCTACAAGGATTATTTTGAAGAGAAGTAAACGATAAAAAAGCCATCTGATTTTGATCAGATGGCTTTTTGTCTGCACGCGTTTACCAGGCGGTTCCGCTTTTCTCATTGTCCAGCTCCACCTCCCAGCCCCTCGGCCAGAACAGATCCGCCAAAAAAGTCAAAAGCAGACTTTTCTGTCGGATCTGTTCTGTCTGTCGGGGCTAAACGGTCGGTTCCGCTTTTCTATTTTATCGCTGAAGGTTAATCCAAACACTCTTAACTTCTGTATAATTAGACAAAGCATAGGATCCCATTTCGCGTCCAATTCCGGATTGCTTGTAGCCGCCGAACGGCGAAGCAGCATCAAATGCGTTGTAGCAGTTGACCCAGACGGTTCCAGCTTTTAATTTGTTTGCTACATAATGGGCATTGGCAATATCCCGTGTCCATAATCCTGCAGCAAGACCAAATTCACTTTGATTTGCACGGTTAATGACTTCATCCAGATCATCATATGGCATAGCAGCAATAACCGGGCCGAAAATTTCTTCTCTTGCAATGGTCATTTCATCTTTAACTGCCGAGAAAATGGTAGGTGAGACGAAGTAGCCGTTTTCAGATGGAGATCCGCCGCCAGTTAAGATTTCAGCGCCTTCTTCTACACCTTTTTGAATATAATTCAGAACGCGGTTTTGCTGTTCATCGGATACGAGTGGCCCGATTTGCGTTTCCGGTTCAATACCTGCACCCTGTCGGATATTTTTTGCATGGGAAACCATGTCGGCCACAACGTTATCATAATGTTTCTTTTGGATGAAAACGCGCGATCCTGCACAGCATACTTGACCTTGGTTAAACATAACTCCAGTCAGAGCTCCAGGAACAGCAGCCGAGAGATCTGCGTCAGGAAGAATGATGTTAGGCGACTTTCCGCCAAGCTCAAGTGTTACGCGCTTAAGTGTTTTTGATGCTTTCTCCATGATCATTTTACCTACAGGTGTAGAACCTGTGAAAGCAATTTTGTCTACATCAGGATGCATAACAAGTGCATCTCCGGCTGTTTCACCGAAGCCCGGTACGATGTTGACTACTCCTTCAGGGAACCCTGCTTCTGCAATCAGCTCAGCTAAGTATAAAGCTGAAAGAGGCGTTTGTTCAGCCGGTTTCAGCACGACTGTACACCCAGTCGCAAGTGCAGCTCCCAATTTCCACATCGCCATTAGTAGAGGGAAGTTCCAAGGAATAATCTGTCCAACTACACCAAGGGCTTCATGTCTTGTGTAATTAAAAAATTGACCGCTTACCGGAATGGTTTGTCCGACAATTTTGGTTGACCAGCCTGCATAATATCTCATATGTTCAATTGCCAATGGAACATCAGCATTTGTTGTTTCATTAATCGGTTTTCCATTATCAAGCGTTTCAAGCTGAGCAAGCTCTTCTTTATTCGCTTCCATTAAATCAGCAAGCTTGTACATCAGTCTGCTTCGTTCAGCTGCGCTCATTTTAGACCATGGACCTGCATCAAATGCTTTTCTTGCAGCCTTAACAGCAAGATCGATATCAGCCTTGTCACCTTCATAAACGGATGCAAGCGTTTCGCCTGTGGCTGGGTTTGGAGTGTTAAACGTCTTTTTAGATACACTCTCTACAAATTCACCATTGATAAACAGCTTTTTCTTTCCCTGCAGAAATTTCGCCAGCTTTTCTCCAACTTTTAACGTAGCTTGACTCATGAAATCAGCCTCCTAAATGGTAGTGGTGAAAAAATATGTAGAAATCATGCTGAAGACGGGCAGACGGACTGCCAGTTATGATACTAAATTGTAAGCGATTACAATGAAAATAATATACTAAAAATTCATAATTTACAATATATAAGTCTTTATTATCTATTAAAATATGAATATGGCAAAAAGAGATAGGCTGAGGTGATAGAAATGAAATCATTGTTGAACGAGCTCATTGAGCTTTTTATAGAAGTTTGCAAAAACAACTTATCAGGAATCTATCTTCATGGATCGCTTGCGATGAATGGATTCAATAAAGAGGCAAGCGATGTGGATATTCTGACTGTTGTGAAGAGCTCAATGAAAATAAAGGAAAAACGAATGCTGTTGAACGGGCTCCAAACATTGAAATCCGAGTTGCCGGCTAAAGGGATAGAGCTCAGCGTCATAACAAAAGACAGCATCCATCATTTTGACTATCCAACTCCTTATGAGTTTCATTTTTCAAAGGAGTATAAAGAACTTGATGCAGGGTTCGATTATGACTTAGCAGCCCATATGATGGTTGTCTTTCATAGAGGAAAATGTCTGTACGGAATGGGAATACAAAATCAATTTAAGCCAATGGATGAAAAGTATTATACAGATTCAATTTTACGTGATGTTTTAAATGCACCTATTAACGAAAATCCCTTATATTACACATTAAATCTTTGCCGCGTTCTCGCTTATTTAAAAGAAAAGAGAATCATGTCAAAAAAAGAGGGAGGGGAATGGGGTCTGGAGAATCTACCTGAACCGCATCGTGCCGCGGTTGATTTTTATTTGAAATTGTATACTAATATGCAGACAGATCCATGGCTGAAACCGTCCAATCAGGATATGATCATGTTTGCTGCGTTTATGGAAAGAGCGATAAATGGGTCAGGCATCCTTGAATCAGACAAGGTGCCTGTTTTTTTCTTGGATAGATAGAAACATGGTGAGAAAATAAATGAAATTTTCATATGTATCACATTCAAACTTCTCTAAGAAACTCTGCAGCTGTCCCTCACTGATCGAATCCAGTATTCCTGATATTTCAATCGGATAACGGTGACTTTGAAAAAAATCTCCAGCTCCGAATTCTTTAAAAATCTCTTCCATTATTATCATCCTTTCCAGCTACCAGTATGAAGAAAATACTCATTTTCTAAACATTAAAGTTTATGCTGGGCTTTTTAGTGGAAAGGTCTAAGAGATTCATGACGAAATGTGTTAATTTTTCAATCAGTAGGAAACCATAAAATTAAGAAGGGCAGCAGGCTCTTTTTTAAACATTGGTCTGCCTGATTCACCTGCTTATATAGTTTGATGCACGAAGAAAATGGATACTCATATTACTTACACAGAAAGGAAATCATCATGATCGGTATACTTCTTGCATTAATTCCTGCTGTTGCCTGGGGAAGCCTTGTGCTTGTCAGTGTAAAGCTTGGAGGAAGTGCTTACAGTCAGACACTCGGCATAACCATTGGAGCTTTTTTATTCTCTCTGGTCATGTACTTTTTTTCAAACCCTGATTTAACACCTCTCGTCTGGTCTATCGGGATAGTCTCAGGGATTTTCTGGACCATTGGGCAATTAAATCAGCTTGCAAGCGTCAAACACATCGGCGTCTCTAAAACAGTGCCTATTTCTACAGGCATGCAGCTGATGGGCACAACTTTATTCGGTGTTCTTCTATTTAAAGAATGGGATACCAAAATGACAGTTATTCTTGGAATCATCGCTATTCTTTTAATTATTGGCGGTGTTGTTTTTACTTCAATCGGGCAAAAAGACGATAAAGATGCAGGCAAAAGCCTCAAAAAAGGATTACTGATTTTATTTATTTCTTCAATAGGATACATAGGATATGTCATAATCATCAGATATTTTGAAATTGACGGCTGGGCGGCTATTTTGCCCCAGGCAATCGGGATGGTTGCAGCTTCTGCAGCTTTAACAACGAGACATAAACCTTTTAATAAATTTGCATTCCGCAATATTTTGACGGGGTTAATGTGGGCTGCAGGAAATTTAGGATTGCTTCTCTCTCTTCAGAAAATCGGAGTGGCGACAAGCTTCTCCCTTTCGCAGACAGGAATCATTATTTCAACACTCGGAGGAATTTTCCTGCTTGGCGAAAAGAAAACAAAAAAACAAATTATTTTTGTCATAATCGGCTGTGTATTGATTATCGCAGGCGGAGTCTTACTTGGTTTTACAAAACGTTAGGAGGAATTAAACATGTATCCAAGTTTAAAAGGGAAAGTTGTGGCTGTTACAGGGGCTTCTTCAGGTCTTGGAAAAGCCATTGCACAGCGCTTTGCAGAAGAAGGTGCAAAGGTAGTGGTTAATTATTTAACAGAGGATGACAAACCGGAACTGGTCATTGATGAAATAAAAACAAAAGGCGGAGAGGCTTCTAAAATACAGGGAGATGTTTCACAAGAAGACGATGTAAAAAGGATCGTTCAGTTTGCTGTTGAAACCTACGGAACGCTTGATGTGATGGTGAACAATGCAGGTATTCAAGCTGAAATCCCGACTGAAGAGCTTTCACTAGATAACTGGAATAAAGTCATACAGACCAATTTAACCGGTGCTTTTCTGGGCAGCAGGGAAGCGATTAAACATATGCTGGACCACAATATTAAAGGTTGTGTTATTAACATGTCATCTGTCCATCAGCAGATTCCCTGGCCTCACTTCGCCCATTATGCTGCAAGCAAAGGAGGAATCAAGCTGTTGACTGAAACGCTGGCACTCGAGTACGCTTCTTCCGGAATTCGCGTAAATAATATCGCACCTGGAGCCATTGATACTCCAATCAATGCAGAGAAGTTTGCAGATCCTGAAGCAAAAAAAGATGTCATTGATCTTATCCCTATGGGGTATGTCGGAAAGCCTGAAGAGATTGCTGCGTGCGTAGCGTGGCTTGCATCATCAGAGGCAAGCTATGTAACGGGAATCACCCTGTATGCAGATGGCGGAATGACGAAATATCCAAGCTTCCAGGCCGGTAAAGGCTAAAAGCGAAAACCCGCATCTCAATGGATCTGCGGGTTTTCTGTGCTTTTTTCATTTCAGGTATTTCATACTGGGTGCAGAATCTATTTTTGCCGGACTGAATCCAAAGCTAGTGCAGCATATTACCTTAAACAGCTTTGCCCTTAAGTCCACACGTTTAAATCATTTAAACAGGGCATCTTATATGGAAAGAAAAAGAATATCACCTGCAAAAAATCAGCGATTAACAGAAAACGGCTAGTCTTTTTTTGCATAAATCCTTCATTTCAGCAAAAGATAATGGAAATGAATGGAGGTATGAAATTATGCAAAAAAGAAAGCTGTTAACTGGAGCGGGCCTTGCCATTTCCTTTTTGATAAGTGCAGGATGCGGAATGGATAACAATGCCCGTGAAAACGATAATCTCATGAACAATGAGCTGAAAAATGTCACGTATGATGAACAAACAAATGAGCAGAATCAAATGGATATAGCGGATGATGCCGCAAAAAAGGTGGCTGATTTAGAAGAAATAAAATATGCGAACGTCATCGTTACAAACAATAATGCATATGCAGCAGTGGTGCTGGAAGGAGATCCTAAAGGGAAGCTTTCAAATGAAGTGAAGGATAAAGTAGCAGATCAAGTCAGATCAACAGACCGGGATATTAACAACGTATATGTCTCTGAAAACCCGGACTTTTTTGATCGTATGAAAGATTATGGGGACAAAATCCGAAGCGGAGAGCCGGTTGCCGGTCTTGGAGATGAATTTAACGAAATGATTAAGCGTGTTTTCCCGCAAGCAAAATAGTCAGAAGAAAACAGACCGGAGGATTGAATCAGGTCTGTTTTTTTTGGTTTAAAAAGGTTTTTCCTCACTTTAATTAGGGCATATAATGAAAGCTATGATCTATTTTTAGGAGGAGTCTTTTTGTCAGGTTTTCGTGTTTTAAGGCTGAAAAACAAACGGCCGCTGCTTATATTGCTTATTATTATTATTTTAACGGGCACGGTTATTTACCAGAGCTATAAACCTCTTCCGGAGAATATCTCCTATGAAGGAGATATTCACAAAGTAGAAGATGTGAAATTCTTATATGATTTAACTTACAAAATAGAAGGACGGGTAGAAGCGGATCAAATGATCTTTGATGCCGTTTTTAAAGCCATTGATGAAGCAGAAGAATTTATCGTCATCGATTTGTTCTTATTTAACGGTTACTATGATCGGGGGGAGACATACCCTAAAATCAGCAAAGAACTCTCGGATAGACTGCTGAAAAAGAAAAAAGCAAATCCGGAAATGGATATCGTTTTCATCACAGATGATATTAATACATCATATGGATCACATGCCTCCAAAGAATTAGAAGCTTTTAAAGATGCCGGCATTGATGTTGTCATGTCTGACATGGACGCACTGCGTGACTCAAACCCGCTATATTCCAGTGTTTGGCGAACCTTTTTCCAATGGTTTGGCCAGGCTGGTCCAGGCTGGCTTTCAAATCCTTTTGGCGATACGGCACCAGATATCCATATCAGATCTTATTTAAAGCTTTTCAATGTCAAGGCTAATCACAGGAAAGCAGTAGCAACCGAAAAAACTGCGATCGTTTCATCAGCTAACCCTCACGATGCGAGCGGTTATCATTCCAATGTGGCTTTTCAGGTGAACGGAAATGTCATTGCGGATGTGCTCGAATCAGAACAGGCAGTCTCTGATTATTCCGGAGGACCCAATCTGCCGGTGTATGAGAAAAAGAACGCTGAAAAGGGCAATATTAAGGTACAGGTGTTAACAGAAGGAAAAATTTATAAACATCTGCTCGAATCGATAAGAAATACAGAGAAAGACGATGAAATCTGGATCGGTATGTTTTACTTGGCAGACCGAAAAGTCATTGATTCCCTGGTTGCCGCGTCCAATCGCGGAGCAGAAATCAAAATGATTCTTGATCCGAATCAAAATGCTTTCGGCCAGGAGAAAATCGGTCTCCCGAACCGGCCTGTCGCAGAAGAACTCTTAGAAGATACAAATCAAAAAATAGAGGTTAGATGGTACAATACAACAAAAGAGCAGTATCATCCTAAAATGCTCTTTATAAAAAGCAAAGAAGAATCGACCATTATCAGCGGATCTGCCAACTTTACGAAACGGAACCTGGATGACCTGAATCTTGAAAATGATCTTAAGATTGCAGCGCCAGCTGATGAACCAGTCATGAAGGAAGTAGAAGGTTATTTTATCAAATTATGGACAAATGACGGTGCTGATTATACTCTGGATTTCGAAAAGTACAGAGATGACATGCCATTTATTAAGCGTGGGATCTATGCTATTCAAAAATTTTTCAGATTTACAACCTTTTAACTCCGGCAAAAAAGCCGGAGTTTTTTATTTTTTTGCAGAGGAATTTCTAAAGCTGAAAGCTAATTATATAGCAGAGGTGAAATCAGATGAAACTGACAGAATACAGAGATAGAAGTCGATTTATTGAAATAGCGGAACCTTTTCTATTGAAAAAAGAAGCAGAAAATAACCTTATGCTGGGACTTATAGGAGCTTTTAAACGGACGATTCCTGCTGCAGATGTATATACTGCTGCGGTGGTTGAAGACGGAGAGCCAGCAATAACGATGCTGATGACACCTCCCCATAATTTGATCCTGTCTTTTAATGAGGATGGAATGACTGAGACAATTCTCTTAGAAACAGTACGCGCATTAGTTAAGAAAGGTTTACATATACCAGGTGTGGTCGGAGAGCGGAAATGGACAGAGGCATTCGCGAAAATTTGGTCGATCGAAACAGAGGGCAGAGCTGAAATTGTAATGGAACAAAAGATTTATCGTCTTCATGAACTGGCTCAACGAAAACGCGGTGAAGGCAAATTTATTTTGGCAGAACTAGCCCATCTACCCCTCCTGACAGAATGGATGGTGGATTTTATGAATTATACAAACGAGCCTCCGATTACAGCGCTGCAGGCGGCAGGAAGAATGAAGCAGTTTATTGCAGAGAAATCAGTCTTCCTTTGGATGGCAGAAGGTAAACCTGTATCAATGGCAAAGAAATCGAGGACCACGAAAAATGGAATTTGCGTTTCGCTCGTCTATACTCCAGATGAATTCAGGGGCAATGGGTACGCAAGCAGCTGCGTTGCTGAGCTTAGCGAGCACTTGTTAAAAGATTTTTCCTTTTGCACGCTCTATACTGACCTCTCTAATCCAACATCAAACAGCATTTATCAAAAAATAGGGTATCAGCCAATTCAAGATTCGATCATGATTAGTTTTTCTTCGTAAAACAGGCGCTTTCTTTAGGAAAGCGTTTTTTATTTGCCTTTTTATGAGAAAGCCTCCCATGCAAATTTGGGATTCAATTATTGCTGCAGACGATTAACTTTCACATAATTAGAGAGTTCTGCGGTTTCATTCTTTAACAGAAGTGGAAATGAAAGGGCAAGGCGGTGAGTAGATGAAAACACAAGTTTTGGTTATCGGCGGCGGAGTAGGCGGTTTAACGGCAGCTTTGAAGCTTGCTAAATGCGGTATAGATGTATGTGTTGTTGAGCAGACAAAAGGTTCGGCGCACATGTATAAGGGAGAATTGCTGCAGCCGAAAAGCCTTGAAATTTTTCATCAGCTTGGAATTAATAAGCCGATTTTGAAAGCCGGGCATCAAATAAACGAAATTGAAATGAATGAAATGAAACGGAAAAACGGCAAGTATGTAAAGCTTGGAACAGCCACAATGCGATACAGCATCATTGAGAGCGAATACAATTATGCCCTCATGATTCCCCATGAAAGGCTTAAAGAAGTCCTGCTTGAAAAAGCGAAGGAATTTCCCGCTTTTCATTATATACAGCCGGCAAAATTTAAAGAATTCAAAAATCAGGCAGCGGTCGTTAGGAGCAATAAAGAAGAGTTTATCATTGAGGCCGATTATTATATTGGGGCTGAGGGACGGAGATCAAACGTCAGAAATGCCATGAATGTAAAATTAAATGAACACGAATATGATCATCATTTCTTAACAGTTACGTTTGAAAGGCCAGTGTCTATGACAGAGGGGAAAATCATATCTACACCGCATGCATTTCTCGGACTTTTTCCTCTTCCGAACAATGAAGTAAGAACGGTTTATCTCATTCAGTCAGGAGAATATCAATCGTTAAAAGAACGCGGCATTGAACACTTTCATAAGAAGTATATTGATTTGTGTCCGGAACTTGACGGATACGTAACAAATCTTAAGGAATGGAAAAAAATTCAGCTGATGATTCCGGTTCATTTTCATGCTGAGACCTATGTAAAAGGTAACATGGCCATAATTGGGGATTCTGCACACAGTGTTCATCCAATGGCAGGAGAGGGAATGAACCTTGCCATACAGGATGGAGATGTACTCGGTGAACTGCTTTGCTGGATGTACAAACATGATGAACACAGTCCTGTCAATTTAAAATGGTACGAAAAGGTCCGCAAATCCAGAGTGGATTTCATTTTAAATTTAAGCCATTTATCAGCACTTGCTTACTCCAAGCCGTTTCGTTATTTCGGATCGCTTAGAAATAGAAGCCTCAAACAGATGACAGAGGATGAAAAGCTTCACACAAAACAAATGCTGAATATTTCAGGACTAGGCATTTGGAAAGAGTCATTTTACGATCGTCTCGTCCAAATTGGCATGCTGCCTCCGAGAACCCTGCAGAATATTGAACTGCTGCATACAAGGTATATGTTTACGTATGAAAATGATTATCCATGGGAAGTGAAAGGGAGGTTTGGATAATGATCATTGATGAATACGTCCGCTTATTTAAAGCAAGAAGCTGGATGAAGCGCAATATGCCTTTTTTATACAGCTGGCACGCATATGTAGGGTATGAACTGGACTTGTTTGAAATCTTTAAATCACCTAAAACCATCGATGAAGTGGCGGCTAAACATTCATTAGAACTGGAGCTGCTCGAACGATGGGTTGAAGTGGGAATATCAATCAAATATTTAAAAGAAGTGTCCAAAAATCGTTTTAAGACTTCAAAAAGCTTCATGCTTCCTGACAGCAAAAGGGATCCTAAATCGGTCGGAATCCTCCTGAAGGAAATGATGGAGCTTCACATCCCGGCTCTATTAACCTACCCTTCGATCATGAAAACAGATGAAAGGCAAACATTTGACCATGAGCAGCACGGAACAACAGTAGCCCAGACATCTACTTTGCTTGAGCAGCTGGCTTATCCTAAGCTGATTCAGCTCGTGAAAAAGAATAAAGTACAGTCGATTGTCGACGCAGGGTGCGGGCATGGAGGCTACCTTCAAAAACTGTCGCATGCACTGCCAGATATAAAACTGACCGGGATCGAAATCAATGAAGAAGTAGCAATTGAGGCGGACAGGAGATGCAGATTAATTCCTAACATTTCAATCACATGTATGGATGTTGAAGAGTGGAGAGCAGCTGCTTCAGTGGATTTAATCATGATGAATAATTTACTGCATTATATATCTCCAGAAAAAAGAGTCAATGTGATTCGGAATTTAAGCATTTGCCTTTCCGGATGCGGGGTGATATCCATCATTACCCCGATAAGGAAACCTAAGCACGGCAAACAGTTTTCAAGTGTATTCAATAGTTTCTTTACTGCATTTGATAATCTTTATGCTTTACCTACAAAACAGGAGCTTTCTTCGATAGCGGATCAATCCAATATGAAACTGAAAAGCTTAAAACCCATCATTCGTGAAGGAGGCTGGTATTTTTGTACTTTCGTTAAGAAGAAGTGAAGCCTTCTGGCAGAAGGCAGAAGGCTTTTTTCAGAAATAATGAAAAGCAGGCTAAAATTAAAGCTTATCAATCAAGCATTCCTCTGCAGCGAATTTGGACTGCCGGGACATTGCGAGGATAGCCGCGTTTAAAAATAGACCCCTTATATAAGCTGGTCTATTTTTTCTTTTATTTGTAAAAAGAAGCGCTTTGTTTCGGAGTTATTATAAAATTTTGCCTGTGCCTGCTTTTCGCTTCCTCCGCCTTTTCCATCGAAGTCAGCAAGATTGGTTTTAAATAAGGTGCCAGCATGAACAGTGCCTTTCTGTGAGAAAAGAACACAGTTTTCGCTGATTGATGCAAGAAGAGCATAATCTTTTCCGTTTTCTAATAAACGGGCTGCAATCAATTGCAGCTCTTTTATAGTTTTCCTTTCAAATAGCCCATGACCCAACAGACCATTTTGTTCAAGTTCCATTTTTTCTGCAGTAAATGCTGCATTTTCTGCTCTCAGCTGCTCTGCTTCTTTTTGAATCAGCTTTGTTTCCTGATCCATTGCCTTTAATCTTGCAGCAATTTCATTCGTAGACGTTTGAAAAAACTGTCCTGCAAATTGAACGGTTTCTTGCATGTTCTGATAGTCCGAAAGAGCACGGAAACCGCATTTAAAATGCAGACGGATCATCCCTTTCTGTTTTTCGGTCTTAATAAGCTTAAGCATTCCGATTTCACCCGTGCGCTCAACATGTGTCCCGCAGCAGGCAGACGTATCAATTCCTTCTATTTGAACAATCCTGATCTTTTCTTTAACATCAGGCAGTTTTCTCAGCGGCAAATCGCGCAATTTATTTTCTTCAGCGAAAAACGTATGTATTTTTCGATTTTCAAAGATATATTGATTGCTTTTTTTCTCTATGAGCTTTATTTGCTCAGAGGATAATAGAGGCGTCCTTAAATCAATTGTTACGGTGTCAGCTCCTAAGTGGAAGCTTTCTGTTTGATAATCAAATAATTCAAGACAGACAGCAGATAAGAGGTGCTGACCTGAATGATGCTGCATATGATCGATTCTCCGTTTGCTGTCTACTTTACAAGTGACTTCTTTTTCAGATGGAAAGCGAGAGACAATATGATAGATTTCTTCTCCGTCTTCTACAAGGCCTTCAATTGAAATAGATTCTATCCAGCCATGATCAGCAGGCTGTCCGCCGCCTTCGGGGTAAAAGGCGGTTTCCTTTAACTTTAACAGCTTTAAGCCGTTGCGTTCTTCTGTTTCCGTAATTGTTGTTTTCCACTCAAATGTTTTAGGGGAGGAATAAAATAATTTCTCATTCATTTAAAGCATCCTTTCCAAATCTTCTCTTATTTATTGTATCAAACTCTGGCTTTTCTCATAAGAGGGACAGGTTCAGGGGAACTTTTGAAATATTCGGCCTATGTATGAATATTTGTATCTAGTTGTCTAGTTATGTGTTACCCTTAAACTATAATGCCATTTACCGCACATTCTCTCTTGACAGCTGTTTTTGGGTAGATGAGAAGATGAAAACGATTGGTTGGTGATTTCTATGAATCCTGTTAAAGAGTTGAGTCAATTGTTTATCGATGGCGAACACATTCTTTCATGGAACTACTTAAACAGTATGATTAAAGAAGATACCACCAGTACTCAAGTGTATGGATTTCTATCAGATACCATGGACAATGTTTTACAATTGTGGGAAATGAATCGTGCGACTGTGGCGGATGAATATGTAGCAGCGGCTGTCTGCAAATCTATGATCACAAGTTATTACTATTTAAAAGTGGAACAATTACATAATGAACCTAATATACTATTGCCTGCAACAATGAAACCGCGCGTACTGCTGCTTTCTATGAAAAATGAAGAACATACGATAGGAATGATGATGACTTCTTTCTTATTTAAAGAGTATGGCTGGGAAGCAAGCTGTATCGAGTCAAATGTTTCAATGGATAATATTTGTCAGTATGCTGAGAAATGGAAGCCGGATGTGGTTGCTTTCTCGACTAGTGTAATTTTTAACATCCCGACTGTTATTCAATATATGGATGAACTGCAAAAACTGAATTACTCACCGACGATTATGCTTGGGGGTAATCTGACAAGCGATTTTGATCTCGATTATTACTGCCCTCCCAACACCGTGGTGATACAAAACATTGATCAGCTAGGCAGCTGGATTGAAAAATCTAACTCAAGGAATGATCGCCATGGAAATGCAATTAATCGCAAGTAAATATGACAAAATACCATTTCCTTATTTTCTGGTCGATCGAAAGCTTAAGATCGTATCAGTTTCAAAATGCACGTTTAATATCTTTGATGAGGAAAGCCATTTCCTCGATATAGTAGGAATTGGAAGCAAGAAAAAAGCAGCTAAGTTCATTTTGGACACGCCGTCCATTACTAAAATTGAACTGAATTTAAAAACGAAATCAAATCCGATGACATTATTTGATGTCTATATTCAATATGAGGGCAAAAACTTTATTCATATCTTTTGCATTGATAAAGAAGAAAGTGTTGATCAAATTTACCAGGCCGTTAAAACGCTTGAAGATGATTTGCTTTATGCCAACCATAATTTGCTTGAAAAGCAGGAGCAGCTCGAGAAATTACTTCAGCAGATGAAGGAGATGGCCATAAAGCAGGACAGCCTGGCAACGGTTGGACAAATTGCCGCAAGCATTGCCCATGAAATCAGTAATCCGCTTACTAGCGTAAAGGGTTTTCTGCAGCTGCTGAAGCCTCATTTAATCGAAATCGGAAAAGGTCATTATGCTGATGTAGCTTTAGAAGAATTAAATCGTGCAAACGATATCATCTATGAGTTTTTAAATACCTCTAAAGAGAAGAATAAAGACAGACAGCCCATTTTACTCAGAAAACTGATAAATGACATTATTCTGATTTTTAAAAGTGAAGCTATACTATCAAATTGTGAGCTGACTTACACTGTTAATGACCCTGAACTTATGATTACGGTTGATGTTAAGCAAATGAAACAAGTGCTGCTGAATATTGTTAAAAATGCGATGGAAGCCATTCAAATCAGTCATAAAAAAGATAATGGAATGATTGCAATTACAACCAGAATAGAAGACGGCCATGTTGTTATTCAGATTACAGACAATGGAATAGGAATGGGAAAGGAGACGGTAGATTCTCTCTTTAAACCATTCTTCACAACAAAGGAACAAGGAACAGGCATAGGTCTTGCTGTTTGTTTTGAAATCGTTAAGTCGAATAATGGCAGGATTGAAGTTGCAAGCGCAGAAGGTCAAGGGTCTGCCTTCAGCATTTCATTGCCTATTCATAAATAGTGCTAAAGCCGGATTGAATCATTCAATCCGGTTTTTTTATATGACTAAATTAGTATTAATTATGGCATAAATACTCCTGAAAAAGAAGCTGAAAATGCTAAGTAACCTGAAAAACATCAAATGATTGAATCGAAGATCATGAATCAAATTGCTTAGATGCACGGATGGAAATATGATTTCAGAGACATATTTCTAATAAGTTTCGATTCCAATTGAAAAAAGAAAAATGACATAAATATTTTTTAATTAAAAGGCGTATACTAAATAAAAAAAGGAGTTATGCTCATGTACTTTGCGAAAAAGGGTGCTGAAGAACCCGTTACAATTATTGAAGACACAACAGTATACGCTTGTGAATCGGAAGCTTGTAATGGTTGGATGAGAAAAGATTTTTCAACGGAAGATCTGGCATGCCCGATGTGCGGAAGTCAAATGTCAGAAGAAGTGCGTGAGCTGCCGCAGATAAAAATGGACTACAATCCTTTCAGTAAATAGAACAAAGGCTGCCGATTTAACCGGCAGCCTTCAGACTTTTTCTGTAAGTGATCCATAAAGAAAGAATGAAGATAAGTTCAAACGCATTAGTAGCTGCGGAGCTTGGTATGGGTAGAGATACGGCACTGCCAATCAGCATAATGACGACGCCATTCAGTATAATCGGCCATTTCGTTTTTCTCCAAATACTAAAGCTTGCAGCCAGAAGATACACAATCAAAACCAAAACCATAATTGGCGGTCCTGAACTATGTGCTGATGAGTAACGAAGGACACCATATTCATAGACAGGAGTTAAATTCAGAGAAAGTGTTTCTGTCACAATTTCAATAATCATAAGCAGTAAGGTAAGAACAAGAGCAAAATGATGGGATAAGCGTGATTCAGCCCACTTCACACCGAATGAATACGCCATATGCCAGCCGAAAAGAGCAAGTGCAGGGGTGAAAAGGGCGTGCGTCCAAAAACGAATCATACTGACCGATTTTAACAGTCCTCCTTCTCCAATTAATGATCCTGATGCAATAATCGCATTATCAATGATTAAACCGAGAGTAACGAGAAGCAAAATAATTCCCGGGATTGATGTATTTCTCCTAATTAAAAAGAATCCAAAGCCAAATAATATGAAGTATGCGAGTGTAAAGATCAGATATAAAATTGTGTCCATGATTTGCACCTCCTGAAACAATCTTAATTCATGGAGTCGATTCTCAGCAAATAGGAACATCTATTGACAAATGCAGTAAAAACGTATAAAATAATCAAGCAGTATTGCATTTAAATTCACTATTTATAAAGAGTCATCACACAAATGGGTACTTTTTATAATTGGTGAATTTTTTTCTTCCAGTTAACGTTTATGATTTTTCTAAAACTGTTTCAAGCTATATTCATTAATCAGAACCTGAGAGGAGAGTCATGAATGTATAGAAAAAAACCAGAAGATATCGTAACAGAGGAAACGAAAGTATGGATTTGCACGTCTGAGGAATGCAAAGGATGGGTTCGCGATAACTTTAAAAGCAGTGAAAGCGAAACACCTGTATGTCCGCTCTGCAAAAGTGAAATGAAAGCAAGCACTAAAGTGCTTGAGGTTATAAATAATCATAAAAAGTATTAAAAAACTCTATTTTAGAGTTTTTTTTATTTATACAAAATTCGATTTCAGCAAGAGGTATAGCTAATTTATGTCCGCGCATGTAAAATTGGAGTACAGTTATTTTTCAGGAGGGATATTATTTTGTTACAACAAGCGAAAGAGCATTTGCAGCACTATTTTGGTTATTCATCATTCCGTCCGGGACAGGAAGAAATTATCAGCAGCGTTTTGAATGGAAATCATTCAGCAGGCATTATGCCGACTGGAGGCGGAAAGTCCATCTGCTATCAAATACCCGCACTCTTATTTTCTGGCATTACCCTCGTCATTTCTCCCCTTATTTCACTCATGAAAGATCAGGTGGACTCTCTTGATCAAGCAGGAATCCCTGCTACCTTCCTCAATAGCACACTCTCTCAAACAGAAACAAGTGCCAGGCTATTAGATTTAGCAGCAGGAAAGTATCGAATTTTATATGTTGCGCCTGAAAGATTGGAATCATCTTTGTTTTTAGAGCAGCTGCAAAAAATGAATGTTTCAATGGTTGCTGTTGATGAAGCCCACTGTATCTCCCAATGGGGTCATGATTTCCGGCCGAGCTATTTAAGAATAAAAGATTTAAAAACGGAGCTTAAATCAAATCCCGTTTTTCTGGCATTGACAGCTACAGCGACTCCAATTGTTAAAGAAGATATATGCACCTCACTTGGAATCCAAGAGCAATACACAACTGTAACAGGATTTGAGAGGGGAAATTTGTCATTCAATATAAGCAAAGGTGAAAACAGATACGACTTTATTGAAAGATACATAGCTAATAACAGCACCGAGTCAGGAATAATATACGCTGCTACAAGAAAAGAAGCAGATCACATATATGAGCGGCTTATTAAAAAAGGAATTCAAGCAGGGAGATATCACGGGGGGATGAGTGATGTGCAGCGCGGTCTGCAGCAGGACCTGTTCTTGAAGGATGATATTCTTGTAATGGTAGCTACCAATGCATTCGGCATGGGAATTGATAAATCAAATGTCAGATATGTCATTCACTATCAGCTTCCTAAAAATATGGAAAGCTATTACCAAGAGGCGGGGAGAGCGGGAAGAGATGGTTTAGACAGTGAATGCTTTCTGTTGTATTCCCCGCAGGATATTCAAATACAGCGTTATTTAATCGAACAATCTACCTTCCAGAAAGAAAGACAGCAGGCCGAGCTTGTTAAACTGCATCAAATGCGCGATTATTGTCATACAGAAGGGTGTCTTCAAGCATTTATTCTGAATTATTTTGGTGACAGTGAAGCTGAACCGTGCGGCAAATGCAGCAATTGCAGAGACGAGCGCATGCATGAGGATGTAACAAAAGAAGCGCAGATGGTTCTCTCATGTATGATCAGAATGGGGCAAAGATTCGGTAAAACCATGATCAGTCAGGTGCTGACGGGTTCTTCAAACAAAAAAGTGATCGATTTTAAATTTAATGAGCTTTCAACTTATGGCATCTTAAAACACCAGACAGCAAAAGAAGTCAGCGAATTTATTGATTTTCTTACATCTGAGCAGTATATTTCAATAACTGGCGGGCAATTCCCCGTTCTTGTAGTCGAAGAGAAGGGACTAGAGGTTCTAAAGGGCCATTTAGAAGTGCACCGAAAGGAAAAAATGCGTATTGTTGAAGCTGCAGCGAATGACGGGCTGTTCATGCAGCTTAAAGAACTGAGAAAGCAGCTTGCAACAGAGGAAAATGTTCCGCCATTTGTTATTTTCTCAGATAAATCCTTAAAGGATATGAGTGCCAAAATGCCGAAGTCACTGGAAGAATTTCTTGCAGTTCAGGGGGTTGGAGAAGCTAAACAGCAAAAGTATGGTGAAATTTTTATTGGGAAAATAACAGCATATGTTAACGAAAACCCTAATATTGAGCAGCCGGCTCAAACGCTGGTTCCTGTTAAAAAAGAGCGAAAAGAATCATCTCATCTGGACTCCCTGCAATTGTACAAAGAAGGTCTGAATGTAAAAGAAATTGCTGAAAAAAGAGATTTGTCGGTGATTACAATTGAAAATCATTTACTTCGCTGTGCCAAAGAGGGACTTGACATTGATTTTGATGCCTGGATCCCAGCCAAGTATGAAATGCAAATCGAAGAGGCGATCCGGACACACGGCTATGGCCTGCTGAAGCCGCTGAAAGAAAGCCTTCCTGATGAGGTGACCTATTTTATGATTAAAGCGGCCATTGTAAGAAGAGAGCTGGTTCATTAAGGGAAGAACGATTTAGAGAAATAAGAAGACCAGCTGGAATTCCAGCTGGTCTTTATTTAAAAGTCAAAACTATATTACGAACTCCTAAATTGCAGGAATCAGTCTGCCTGCACTGGCCAGTCGGTTCTGCTTTTCACTGTCCAGCTCCACCTCCTAGCCCCTCGGCCAGAACAAATCCCCCCAAAAAGTCAAACCCGGACTTTTCGGGTGAATTCTTATCTGTCTTTCGGGTCTGATCAGTCGGTTCCGCTTTTCACTGTCCAGCTCCACCTCCTAGCCCCTCGGCCAGAACAAATCCCCCCAAAAAGTCAAACCCGGACTTTTCGGGTGAATTCTTATCTGTCTTTCGGGTCTGATCAGTCGGTTCCGCTTTTCTAGTTATTCATAACTTTTCTCCAGCTCATCAACAAGCGTGCCGACATATGCGACGGCTGTTCTGATGGCTTCAGGATTTGTCATATCCACGCCTGCATCTTTCAATAGATCCACTGGTTTTTTGGTTCCTCCAGCTTTTAACACCTCGATCCAGCGGTCTACTGCAGGTTTTCCTTCTTCATCTATCAATTGCGAGACCAAGGTTGATGCTGTCAGTCCAGCTGAGTACGTGTAAGGGTAGAGACCCATATAATAATGAGGCTGTCTCATCCAGGTTAATGAGGCTCCCTCATCAAATGTTACCGTGTCACCCCAAAAAGAGGAGAGCACATTCCCTTTAAGATCACAGAGCATTTTAGCTGTAATCGGCTGGCCTGTTTCGGCTGCTTCATAGACCCGGCGCTGGAATTCTCCTTCGAGTAAATGTGTAACAAAGTTATGATAATACGTTCCGAGGAGCTGAAGAATGACCCAGCGTCTCATTCGTTTATCCTCGGTCTTCTTAAGTAAATGCCTGCCAAGCAGCATTTCGTTTAATGTTGAAGGGGCCTCAACGAAATATGTTGAAGGTCTTGTATTCATAATGCGCTGATTTTTGTTTGCCAAATAGAAATGTCCTGCATGGCCAAGTTCATGTGCAAGTACAAATGCACCCCTCATCGTATCTTGCCACGTGATTAAAATATATGGATGCACACCGTAAGGGCTTGAACAGAATGCACCTGTTGATTTCCCTACATTATCCGCCAGATCAACCCATCGGTCTTCTAACGCTTTTTTCATAATTTCCGTATATTCAGGGCCCATTACTTCAAGTGCTTCCAGGATCACACTGCAAGCATCATTATAGGTCGTTTTAGGATTAAACTCTGTATCAAGCGGTGCCTTTAAATCACAAAAATGCAATTCTTCAAGCTGCAGGACTCTTTTTTTCAAGGCTGCAAACGTTCGCATATGGGGCGCTAGTTCCTTTTGAATAATAGAAAGCTGATTATGATACATCTCCTTTGTCACATGCTGGGGCTTAAGCAGCATGTCTGTTACTGAATCATACTTTCTCAATCGTGAAACCGTAATCTGTTTTTTCACCTCTGTAGCATAAGTGGCTGCAAAAGTGTTTTTATATTTTTTCAGTGTCATAACGAAAGAATCATATGCTTTTCTTCTTACAAATGTATTCGGCGTAAATTCATAGCGGTCTTCATAAAGTGCAAATGAATTCGGCAGCACATTCCCATTTTCGTCTTCAATTGTACCAAAATCCATATCAGCAGATTTACTTGTTTGATAGACTCGGTAAGGTGAACCGTGGACTTCTCCCAATGCTGCCAATACTTCTTCTGTTTCTTCTGACAGCTGATGAACTTTCGACTGGAGCAATTCATTTAATTTTATGCTGAATGCTGCTAATCCGCTTTGTTCCTTTATGTATGCATCAATGGTTCCGTCAGGAAGAGACAATAGTTCAGATTCTATAAAAGATAAATCTGCATTTGCTTTTGAATGAACGGCAGCAAACCTAGAGTAATTTCCTTGATGCTCGGGATTTGTTCCGTCTGCAGATTGCTGCAGGCTGATGTATGTTCCGGCTCTCACTATTTTTTTTGATAAATTTTCTTCGGCTTGAAGGCATTCCAATAGAGAGTTTGCACCGTCACCGAGCTTCCCTCTATATTTTCTGATTTGTGCGGCGTCCCGTTCAATGGTCGTTAATTCTGACTCCCAATCCTGATGTGTTTCAAACAAATCTTCTAAATTCCATGTCAGTTCTGCAGGCACTTCACTGCGATATAAACGTTTTTCAATCGTTTTTTCCAATGGACATTCCCTCCAAAACGAATATTGGTCTTTCGTGTTCCTAAGTAATTATACATCTTCTAAGAAAATATGAACAGATTATTCCGAATTATTAAAAATATTAAAAAGATGTTAAATTAATAGGTTTCATTTTAGCAGGAAGGTGGGTATGTATGGAGTATGACATTAACTAAACAGGAGGATTAATACAATGACAATCTATAATTCGAACCAAAACAATACACTGGGATCAGAACCAGCACCAGCAGAAATTTCGAAGACTGAAATTAGTATTGCAAAAAAAGACAAAGATAAAAATAACAGCAAGCTTGTAAAGGGAATTTTAGCAGGTGCAGTTATAGGCGGACTAGTCACCCTATTTGACCGTAAAACCCGAAATCAAGTGAAAGACTCAGCTGTTAATTTGAAGGATTCATCTGTTGATGTTTTTACACAGGTAAAAGAAAATCCAGGTGAAGTCAAAAATCAAATGGTATCACAATTTAAAAGTGCAGCAGATTCATTAAAAGATGCAATCAATGAGGCAAAAAAACTCTATGACCGTTTAAATGAAGATGTTATGGATAACGTGAATGACGTCGTTCAAATTTCAAATGATACACTTTCTACAGCTAAAGACGCACAAAAAGATCTGGCATCAATCGGCTCAAAGGTAAAAGAAGCTGGCAGTGAGTTAACTGGAGGATCTGAAACAAATCGTTCTGCTTCTGAAAAAGCACCAAATACACCAACAACTCATACTTCCATTCCAGGAAGCAATGTTGGAAAATTTTAATAGCAGAAAGAGCGGACAAATGTCTGCTCTTTTTTTGTTTTTTAAAATCAGCAATTTTCTATTGAAAGAGTTACTTTATTAAACAGAAAAATCGGAACTTTATGATAAAATAAGAGATATTTCATTGAAAGCAGGGATTAGCATGTATTTACCATCATTTCACTTGAAAAACAAACTTGCCGTTATAACAGGAGCAGGACGGGGAATTGGAAGAGCATTAGCCATTGGATATGCAGAAGCTGGAGCAGATGTTGTACTGCTTTCCAGAACAGAAGCAGATCTTCTTGAAGTTGCAGGCGAAATTAAAGCAATGGGGCAAAAAGCTTTTCCGATTGTCACCGACGTGACGGATAAAGACAGTATAAATCAGGCATTTGAGCAAATAAAAGAGATCAATCCAGCCATAGATATTTTAATCAATAATGCCGGAATGAATATTCGGTCTAAAGCATTTGATGTAACAGAGGAAGAATGGGAAACGATTATGAATACAAATTTGAAATCTGCTTTTTTTATGTCACAGAAAGCGGGAGAGCTGATGAAACAACAGGGAAATGGCGGCAGAATCATTAATATTTCTTCCGTTGCAGGACATACTGCCTTGCGTACAGGTGTCGTCTATGCCCAGACAAAAGCGGCGATGATTCAAATGACAAAAGTATTGGCTTTTGAATGGGGGCAGCATAATATTGCCGTTAACTCTGTTGGTCCATGGTATTTTGAAACACCTCTTACCGAAAAAATATTGAGCGACGAAAAATATGTATCTGACATTTTAGCTGTCACCCCGTTAAAAAGAATTGGCCAGCTGCCTGAACTTGTCGGACCAGCTGTATTTTTGGGATCTGATGCTGCAAGTTACATTACAGGCCAAACGTTATTTGTTGATGGCGGCATGACCATACAAGGTTTTTAGAAAGGAGTTATAAACTTTGGATACATATGCAGTTATTTTCACATCACAGCGATCGGATAAGGATGCTGCCGGTTATGAAAAAATGGCTGAATCCATGGAAGAAGCTGCCAAAAAAACAGCCTGGTTTTCTTCACATGGGAGAGTGTGAGAGGGCCCGATGGATTCGGAATCACCATTTCCTATTGGCATTCTCTTGATGCCATAAAAGAATGGAAGCAGCACACCCAGCATCTGAGTGCGCAGAAAGCTGGAAAAGAAAAATGGTACTCAGATTATAAAGTGGAAATTTGTAAAATCGAGAAAGAATACTCCATGCAAAAAGAGTAATTATTAAAATCCTGATAAGCAAAAAATGCCGAAAAACGCATGAATACATAGGATGATGACTTTATTTTAGAACCTTTGTCGACTTGCAGGAATCCTCTTATGTCCGCCTCGAATGATATAGCAACAAAAAATTAGAAAAGGCGGGGTTTTAAGTGGGGAAAACATTAAATATTTCAAAGGTTGCTTCATTGCTTGGGGAATCTTCTTATATTTTAAAAATGTGGGAACTGGAATTCTCAGCATTTCTGGAAATCGAGAGGGATCATAAAAATGCACGTGTGTATTCACCGGAAAATATTGAGGTGCTTCGTAAAATTAAGCACTTAAAAGACAGTCAGCTTGACCACGAAACAATTATCCAAATGCTGAACATGAACGGGAAATCTGAGGCTGCTGCAGCAAAGGCTGATACTGATATGGAACTTTCAGCAAAGAAAAATATAAAAGTTGCGCTTGAGGAAATCTTTAACTTAATCGAAGAAAAAGGGAAACAGGATATGTCTATTTTGGAGCTGAAAATGGATCAGCTGGAGCTGACGCTGATTGATGAAATGAAGAGAACGGTCAAGCAGGAGCTTGATGTGCATTCCAAAACTCAGCTGAGTGCAGCAAAAGGACAATTCTCGGCGCTTCATAATAAGCTCAATGAACAATCTAAAGTTCAGCTGAGTACTGCAAAGGGACAATTTTCAGCCCTTCATAATAAGCTTAATGAACAATCTAAAGTTCAGCTGAGTGCTGCAAAAGGACAATTCTCCGCGCTTCATGATAAGCTTGATGTGATCCATGAAACGTCAAGCAATGAAAGGAATATGTATCAAGAAGAAATCAGATACGAACGGGAGCTTGCCAAAAAGCATATTGAAATTCGCGAGCAAAAGTTTCTTGCGTTTGTTCAGCAGCATCAAAAATCGAGAGATGAACGCAAATACGGTCTTTCTATGCTGAAGCAGTTCATGGGATTTGCTAAATAACTTGCCGGAGGCCATTTAATGAATTCAAAATTAATCAACCATTTTCTATCACACCGAGCTGTAACACTGGAATTAATATCAAAAATGCAGCATGATAACCCTGAATTTAAACCTGCAGAAACATCCATGACGACAGAAAAACTGATTACGCACATGCTGACTTCGATGTACAAATTTACAGCTGTAGTGAAAGCAGGAAATGCACAGCCGCTCATGCAGGAAGCTGAAATAACGGAAACGAACCTGCTGAAACTTGCGGAACTCTATACGGAACAAACGGTGCAGATCCTTGAATCGTTAACAGAGGAAGAGTTAAATCAAGTCATTGATTTAACAGATGTATTCGGATTCAAAATTCCAGGGACCGCTCTAATTAAAATGGGAATTGAGCATGAAGTAAATCATAAAGGAAATCTATTTGTTTATGCTCGCTTGCTTGGACATACAGAACTGCCGATGTATATTAAGAAAAATTAAAGAAAAGCATTCGATGTCCTTGAACATCGAATGCTTTTTAATTAAATAAAGGTAAATCAGACCTATTAACGTGACCCTGTCAAATTAGCATTTATTTAATGTACTCATTATTTCAACTAACTCTTTTTTGGATTTAGGATAATTTTTGTGTGAAAGAATTTTTGTTTCAGCAAGGTTTTCAAAAATCTCCATTACCCAAGGCTTTTCTAAATGACTTTGTTGGATTGCTTCTGCATTTTGAAATACTTCTGCAGGAGAACCATGCGCAATAATCTTTCCGTTATTTAAGATAATGACTTCATCGGCCCATTCATAAGCAAGATCAACATTATGAGTAGATAGTAATATCGTACGGTTTTTATTGTTCCAGTTTTGCAATAACTCCATAATTTTCATAGAATAATAGGGATCAAGTCCTGCAGTTGGCTCGTCCAATATCATTAACTCTGGATTCATTGCAATAATTCCTGCAAATGCAACCCGTTTCTTCTGACCAATACTTAAAAAATGAGGTGGTTTATCTTTTAAAGTTTCCGTTTCAGTTAAAACCATTGCCTCGTTAACTGTTTTTTCTAGCTCTTCAGGATTTAGCCCTAAATTCTTAGGGCCAAATTTAATATCTTCATAAACACTTGATGAAAAAAGCTGTGTCTCAGGATTTTGAAAGACGATTCCTGCCTGTTTACGAATTTGCCGGATCTCTTTGCGTGTATATGTTATTTTTTTATCTTTAAATTTAATGGAACCGGCCGTTGGTTTTAAAATTCCATTAAGAAGCAAGAATAATGTTGATTTTCCAGCTCCATTATTGCCTATTAAGGCAATCTTTTTCCCATGTTCAATGGAAAATGAAATATCTTTTAATGCAATAGTTCCATCTGGATATTTATATGTAACATTTTCAAATGAAAGAATTGGTGATCTCACTGGTGTAGCCCCTTTTACATTTTCATTCAATAATCTGTGTTATAAAGGTTATTGCCAAAAGTGCTGCAATGGAAACAGTAATTCCTGCGCAGTGAAATCGATTATACGTCACATTCAATTCCACTTCATACAAACCCTCATCTCCGCCGCGGCTGTCTATTGCTATTTGCAATTCTCTGGCAGAACGTATCGATTTAATAAAGAGACTAACGATAAGTTGTGCGATAGAAGTGATCCAAACTCTATAACTTTGATAACCAAGCCTGCTGGATTGGGAAAGATAGATTTCATGCATCTTATCCAACAGTACAAAGATAAAACGATAAGTCAATCCCACTAATTCTATAAAAAGAGTCGGCAGGTTTACTTTTTTTAATACCCATATCAACTGGGGAAGAGTTGTTGTCAAAATCAGGAAGTACAAACAGCTCACACTTGCTAAGGCAGTTGCAGCGAGATGATAGGCCTGATTGATGCTATATGGGCTAACATATAGTTGCCATGATCCCATTTGAATACTCCATATTGCATTTATTCTTTCACCATTCGCAGGAGCAATTGAAACTAAAATGGCAATTATGCTGGAAAACAGAAAAAAAGAAGGAAACAGAAGAAGCTTTATATAATGATAAAAAGGTATTTTCGCACCAAAAACAATACCTACACTCATCAAAATAAATGTTAGACAAGCAATACATATATTCTTTGTAATGATCGTAAATAGTAAATAAGCAAAAGCAAACCCAACTTTCTCAACTGGATGAACATCTTTTAATGCACTAGTATAAGCATAATCATCGATTTTCAACATTAGGATCCCTTGTTTCTGCCATTTATTTAGAGGAATATTTTTTCCTGGCCCGGCCAAATCCGATTACATAACCAATGACAATCGCACCAGCAGCAGCCTGTAAAGAAAATAGTAAACTTTCAATTTCACCGCTTGGCGGCTCCCAAATTGTACTGAACCAAGGCTCATAAGCAGGTGCAATTTCCTCAATTAATTCTTCTGCTTGACCGTCAGCCCCGCCAAATTCAGCATCTTTTTGGAGATATAAAGGAATAATTGCCAGCACAATAACGAATAAAAACAAAATGAAATTTTTCATTTACCTAACCTCCTTAACAGCAGGCAGTTGATTTAATTCGGGCATATTATATTTTTGTAGCAAATTCATAACAATAACCGTTAATAATCCTTCACTAATTGCTAACGGAATTTGAGTAAAGGCAAAGATGGCTGCAAATTTTGAAAAAGATGCTGTAAATCCGCCCACTTCAGCTGGAAATGCTAGAGCTAATTGGACTGCAGTAACTAAGTATGTACCTAAATCTCCCAGCATAGCTGCCAGAAAAACAGCAACCGCAAACGATATCTTCCCTTTAATGCTGATCTTAAAGATTGCATATGCTAACAACGGACCTGCGACTGCCATCGAAAAAGCATTTGCACCTAAGGTTGTCAAACCGCCGTGCGCTAATAACAATGACTGAAATAATAGCACGATCGTACCCAATACACTCATTGCTGCAGGTCCAAACAATATGGCTCCTAAACCTGCTCCAGTTGGGTGAGAGCAACTGCCTGTTACTGAGGGAATCTTTAAGGCAGATAATACAAACGCAAAAGCAGCAGACAGGCCAAGCATTGTTTTCAATTCAGGGTTTTCTTTAAGCTTCTTACGTATAGAACGCAAGCCGGCAAGTATGAAGGGAAGTGTTGCAGCCCACCAAAAAACCGCCCAGCCAAAAGGCAAAAAACCTTCCATGATATGCATAGCATAAGCATCTTCGTACGAATTCAGCCAAAAATAACTTGTTAATCCCAGCACCATGATTAGTGACACCTGCCATGATTTTTTATTCATCTTCAATCTCCCTTAAAATTAGTAGCGTTCAAATAAAAAAAGCATTTAAACCCACTAGAGTTTAAATGCTTACAAGACAATTGTCAGCCCGTCACACAGACACAGCAATATCCTTTCGCACACACCTCCCTATTTCCCGTAGGTCACATTATGTTCTTTATACAGGCAGGTCTCCTGACTCATCTTCATTGTTTCCTGCGTCTTCCCGCTTTTTATAAAAAGCAGTGACAATATGCAGGTCACTCAGACTTACAGTGGCGGGAACCGTGTCGGACTTACACCGAGCTTCCCTTTTAAGCTATACATTCTCAATGTACAGCACCTGTTAAGATTGATTAATTTGTCTATACCTTACTATAAGGTTTAGCAGTTGTCTATTTATTTTTCTATGATTTAGCATGATCAAAAGAGGTATTTATGTCCTTTTTTATCCAACTATATGCATAAATAGGTTTCATATTTTTATAATAAATGTTTTTTCATACACGAGAAGGATCTTAATATATCTAATTCTGTCTCGATCATTAATTTTAGGAGTGTCCACCTCAACTCACAGAATAATAATGTAGAGGCGCTGAGTTTCATAAATTTAGTATTAAAGTTTCTTTTGCTTCGGGGGAATGGTGAAACGAATAGCAGGGGAAATGGCTTATTTTAATGTGATTTAGCGCTTCCGTTTTATCCGCCAAAATAATTGGACGGATTTTTTTGTTGTCCGATTTTTTAAAAAGTAGTTTGCTAATTTCTGAATTCTTGTTTAATATGAATATCGAAATAGACAAATTTATGAAATAATAACATTAAGAATAATAATTAAATAATTAAAAGATAGGTTCAAAAATCTTACCAAGATTTTGATTAAAAGGGAAGTACGGTGAAAAGCCGTCGCGGTACCCGCCACTGTAATGGGGAGCTTATTGCAAATGTCACTGATAATATTCGGGAAGACGCAATAAAGCAATGAACCTTAGTCAGGAGACCTGCCTATCTTTTACGCATACCCACGGGCTTATGGGTAGATGTGTAGTAGAAAATGCTATGTTCTTTTGCTATGTATTTTTTGTGCACCTCTATCTATATAGGGGTGCATTTTTATTTTTCAAAAAATAATGGACTGGAAGTGCTAAAATGACAACTTGGAATTTGAGGGAAACGAAACATCATGTATTAATTTGCAATGGCAGCAGCTGTATGAGGAAAGGAGGCGAGGAGGTTACGCAGGCGATTAGGGAGGAAGTCACAAATATGAATCTTGATACCTTGATACATACGACACGAACCCGCTGTAACGGAAGATGCAAGGATGCTTGTGTTGTAATTGTGTATCCTGAAGGAACATGGTACAAGGCGATTACTCCGGAAATTGGAAGTGAAATCGTACAGAAACATTTGGCTGGAAAAGAAATTTTAGAAGAAGCCGTTATTTACAAATATGATCAACAAGGTTTTGCTGCTCCGGAAAACACAGAGTGTGTAGCCGGAATATCCAAACCAATAAAATAAAGCCGTTAATTTGTCATCCTTTGAGATTCCTGAATAGCAGCATGAATTTGATGGGGAATTAGCATAGATAGAGTATCAGGTATACCTTGGGAACTTATGCTGGATAAAAAATTCTCAAACAACTTTACATAAACGGGTACTCGTTGTTGGTTCACTTATTATTTTTAAAATTTTTCGTCAACACGAAGAACAAATCAATTGAAAAAAGGTTATGAATCCGGAATTGTCCTGCTGCGGCAAGAATGCCATTTATTTCTGGATGATCGAAACTGATTAATCTTGGAAACGTTTAGTTTAGAGTCAGGCAGTTTATGTTGGCTGATAGTTTGAAAGGAGGAGCAAACGTGCGGGGAAAGTTACTTGTAATTGGTTTTGGACCTGGAAGTTTTGAACATATGACAAATAGAGCTCAGGAAGCCATACAAGAGAGCGATTATATCATTGGTTATAAAACATATGTTGAGTTAATAGAAAATCTCTTGACCGATCAGAAAATTATTAGTACAGGAATGTCCGAGGAAGTAAGTCGTGCTCAAGCGGCTGTCCGTCTTGCTGAAGAAGGATATAAAGTTGCAGTCATTTCCAGTGGTGATGCAGGTGTTTATGGGATGGCAGGCCTGGTCTATGAAGTATTAATTGATAAAGGGTGGAAAGAAGAAACAGGTGTAAGTGTCGAGGTAATCCCTGGTATATCGGCCATTAATTCCTGTGCTTCTCTTCTTGGTGCACCAATCATGCATGATGCATGCACGATTAGTTTAAGTGATCATTTAACTCCATGGGATCTAATTGAAAAACGAATTGAAGCGGCCGCACAAGCTGATTTTGTTGTAGCTCTGTATAACCCAAAGAGTGGACGCCGCACAAGACAAATTCAAGAGGCACAAAGGATATTATTACAATATCGATCACCCGATACACCAGTTGGGCTGGTGAAGAGTGCATATCGTGAGAGCGAAAAGATTGTGACAACCGATCTTGCACATATGCTTGATTACGATATCGGTATGCTGACGACTGTAGTTATTGGGAATTCATCTACGTTTTTTTATGATAATAAAATGATTACACCAAGGGGGTATCAAAGGAAGTATACATTAAATACAACTGAACAAAGATTAAAACCGCATGAACGCTTAAGACATGAAAATGAACCATGGGCACTCCATAAAGGCAAGAATGAAACTGATCATAGTACTGAAGTAAAAACTATAGACGGTATTGCTGCTTCCTTACAATTAGCTCTAGAAGCTCTTAGTAAAGTTGAAGGTGAACCTAAAAGGATTCTGGAAAACGAGACTGTTAATAATCCAGTAGTATCGATTTTTGAATTAGCCGTAAGTCCAGGAATCGCAAATAAGAAGTTTACACCAGACCAAATGATCACTCTCGCTGAGGTAGTCGGAGATGAGGGGACAATGGAATACACCCCGCACCATCAAATATATTTAAAAATTCCAACTGCGAGTCCTGAGGTCATTACTCAAAAATTAAGAAGTGTAGGTTTCCTATTAGAACCTATTGGTGATGTTTTTCAGCTGAAAGCTTGTGATTTCTGCGAAGGCGAGAAAAAGGATTCCATCCCTCATGCTGAAGAGTTACATCAAAAGCTAAGCGGACTTGAATTGCCTAAAGAGCTGAAGCTTGGCTTCAATGGCTGCGGTATGGCGTGCTTTGGTGCAGTAAACGAGGACATTGGAATTGTTTATAGAAAAGGAAAGTTTGATTTGTTTTTGGGAGCGAAAACGGTAGGAAGAACAGCTCATGCAGGACAGCCTGTGGCGGAAGGTATTGAGCCAGATAAACTAGTGGAGATTATTGAAAATATTATATACGAGTATAAAGAGAAAGGTCATCCAAATGAAAGGTTCTTTAAGTACTTTAAACGTGTCGGGAAAATTCAGGGCTATACCTATAGAGACATGACACCGAAGATAGAAATTGAACCAGCTCCATGCGGAGACTAATTAGAGGATAGGGGAGAAATATATGAAAGCTGTTTTACTAGTTGGACACGGAAGCCGGGATTCAGAAGGAAATGAGCAGGTAAGAAAAACAATAGAAGATTTAAAGCCGCAGCTCGACCGGGAGCTATTAATTGAAACGTGCTTCTTAGAGTTTGAAACACCTACAATTGAACAAGGCATTCAAACATGTGTTGAAAAAGGGGCAACAAGTGTTTTTATTATTCCAATGATGTTATTAGCAGCTGGACATTCAAAGATTCATATACCAGCAGCCATTGATGAAGCAAAAGTAAAATATCCAGAGGTTCACTTTACATACGGAAGACCATTCGGAATTCACGAGGAAACGGTAGAAATTTGTAAAGATCGTTTAGAAGAAGCGGACGGGAACATAACCGAACCTGAACACAACACGGCAGTAATTTTGCTGGGTCGAGGCGGCAGCGATCCAGATGCGAATAGTGATTTATATAAAATTGCTCGCTTATTATGGGAAAAATTAAATTATAGGTTAGTAGAGCCGGCATTTATGGGTGTAACGGATCCATTAATTAAAGAAGGTGTAGAGCGCTGCATTAAATTAGGTGCGAAAAAAATTATTATACTACCATACTTTTTGTTCACCGGTATATTAATTAAGCGTCTTGAAAATATGATGGAAGAATTCGGAAATGAACATCCGGGTATTGATTTTAAGCTTGCGGGATATTTCGGGTTTCACTCTAGATTAAAAACAATTTTAAAAGACAGAATTGAAGAATCATTACAAGGTGACGTGAAAATGAATTGTGATACGTGTTTATACCGCATTGAAGCGATGGAGCATATTGATCATCACCACCACCACGACCACGATCATGATCATGACCATCATCAGCATGAGCACCATAACCATCATCATGAGGCACAAAAACTATGATTCTATTTTTAGCTGGAACCAGTGATGCAAGAGCGTTAGCCATAAAGATAAAAGAGGCTGGATACAGACTGCTGACAACTGTAGTTACTGAAAATGCCGGAATGGAAATGAGGAAGGCTGGACTAGATGTTTATGTTGGCCGTCTAACCAGTGAGGATTTTGTGAGAGTTATTAGAGAACAAGGATTTAATGCGGTTGTCGATGCGAGCCACCCATTTGCGGAAGAAGCAAGTAAAAATGCTCTATTAGGAGCGAAAGAAGCTGATATACCATACATCCGCTATGAACGTGAATCACAATCCTATGAAAATAACGGAATAACATTGGTCGACAGCTATGAGGAAGCAGCAGAAATAGCAGCTGAAAAAAAGGGAGTTATTATGCTCACTACAGGAAGCAAGACCTTGCAGACATTTACTCAGAAACTTCTAAATCAGCCTGACACTCGTGTGATTGCCCGGATGCTGCCAAGAAAAGATAATATGGAGAAATGTGAGCAGTTGGGACTGCCGCAAAAAGACATCGTTGCCATACAAGGTCCTTTTACAAAGGAGTTTAATCTTGCGCTTTACAAGCAATATGGAGTTACAACAATGATTACAAAGGAAAGCGGAAAAGCAGGGTCTGTTGATGAAAAATTAGAAGCTGCAATCGAACTTGGCATTGAAACGATCATGATAAAGAGACCAAAGATTAATTATGGAAATGCTTATTCGGATTTTTCGGATATCCTGGCACATATAAATAAAATTCTAAATAACCCAAAAATAAATGGAGACATTGGAGGAAATGAAGATGGATTTTCGTACGGAATTTAAGCCTTTAACTGTACAGCCTCAAGAAATTGAGGGATTGAGTTTTAACATGATAGATTCAGAGTTTGGTGAACATGCTTTTACAGAACAGCAGTACAAGATTGTTCAGCGGGTTGTTCATGCTTCTGCTGATTTCGAATTGGGACATAGTATGCTTTTTCATGACGACGCCATCAAAGCAGGGATAAATGCCATCCGAAATGGGGAACAGGTTTATGCGGATGTTCAAATGATATTAAGTGGAGTCAGTAAAGGGAGAATTGAAAAACATGGCGGAAGCGTGAATGTTTATATTTCCGATCAAGATGTAATGGAAGAAGCAAAACGATTAAATACAACTCGTGCAATCATTTCAGTGCGGAAAGCAATTAAGCAATTTGATGGCGGGATTTTTGCAATCGGGAATGCTCCAACTGCATTATTGGAATTAATTCGACTTATTAAAGAAGGAGAAGCAAAACCAAGTTTAGTCATCGGGCTTCCAGTAGGATTTGTTTCAGCTCCTGAATCAAAAGAAGAGTTAGCAAAATTAGATGTACCTTTTATTACAAATATAGGCAGAAAAGGCGGTAGTACGATTACAGTTGCGGCTCTAAATGCAATCTCTCTTCTAGCTGAAAAGGATTAAACGATGGATGGAAAAGCAAAAAAGAAAGATAAAAAGGAGATGCGCTCTGGATATACAACGGGCGCATGCGCAACGGCTACAACGAAAGCTGCATTAATTGCATTAATTACAGGTGAACCCCAGGCTGAAGCAACGATTTTTTTGCCAGTCGGGAAATTTGCAACCTTTGAAATGGAAAGCTGCATCGTTGAGCCTGGTCTAGCTGAAGCCGGAACAATTAAAGATGCTGGTGATGATCCAGATGCGACACATGGTGCTTTAATTAAAGCTGCTGTTTCTTGGTGTGAAAAACCTGGTATCACCCTTGATGGCGGTGTTGGTGTTGGCCGAGTTACAAAAGAAGGACTCCCAGTACCGGTCGGTGAAGCTGCAATAAACCCGGTACCGCGGAAAATGATTTACGAAACTGCTGAAGAAGTACTATCCTCCCATGGACTAATAAGAGGGATCAAAATTATTATTTCTGTTCCTGATGGTGAAAAAATGGCAGAAAAAACGCTCAATAAGCGACTTGGAATCATCGGCGGGATTTCAATATTAGGGACTAGAGGAACTGTTATACCATTTTCTAGTTCTGCATATATGGCAAGCATCGTGCAAGCCATAAGTGTGGCACGGGCAAGTAAGTGTGATCACGCAGTAATAACCACTGGAGGCCGAAGTGAAAAATTCGGGATCAAACAATATCCTGACCTTGCAGAAGAGGCATTTGTTGAAATGGGTGATTTCGTAGGCTTTACCTTAAAACAATGTAAACGTCAGGGGATTAAGAAAGTATCTTTGGTTGGAATGATGGGAAAATTCTCAAAAGTAGCACAAGGTGTCATGATGGTTCATTCCAAAAGTGCACCCGTTGATTTTAACTTTTTAGCAAATGTGGCTTCTGAAGCAGGTGTTAAAGATCTACAGCTGATCCAAACAATTCGACAAGCTAATACTGCGTCACAAGTAGGTGATCTCATGCTTGAGCTTGGTTATCATGACTTTTTTACGATTCTTTGTGACTATTGCTGCACAGCTGGATTAAAAGAAGTTGGCGGCGGAATTTCGATTGAAACAAGTTTGTACTCCATGAAGGGGACGTTACTTGGAAAGGCAGGGAAAAATGACAAAGAAGGTTAAGCTAATTGGAATAGGTGATGATGGAAAACAGAGTCTTCTTCCTATCTATGAAAAATGGATTTATGAGAGTGAAATACTAGTAGGAGGGGAAAGGCAGTTATCTTTCTTCAAAGATTATCAAGGTGAAAAAGTTACCATCAAAGGTAGTTTACCTTCGCTAGTTGCATATTTGAGCAAAGAAACTAAGAGAATTGTCGTTTTAGCATCTGGTGATCCTTTATTTTATGGAATTGGCAGTTATTTAGCCAAGAAGCTTGATGTCGAAATTTATCCTTATATAAGCTCGGTCCAGCTGGCATTTGCAAGAATGAATGAAAGCTGGCAGGATGCCTATGTATTAAGCGTTCATGGGAGAAGCATGAAAGGACTGGTCCAACGAATACATGGGCGTAAAAAAGTAGCGCTGCTTACTGATGCTAAAAATACCCCTTCTGAAATTGCCCGATATTTACTTTCATTTAATATGAATGAGTACAGGGCATTTGTGGCTGAAAATCTGGGTGGTGAAAATGAACGCTGTGCTTTTTACGAACTTGAAGAAATGGAGAACCTTGAATTCTCACCGCTTAACGTGGTCGTTCTGCAAAAGATTTCTGAGAGTAAAACGTGGCAGTTTGGGATTGATGATGATGAGTTTTATCAAAGAAAGCCAGAAAAGGGATTACTGACAAAAAAAGAAATCCGGACCATCAGCCTAAGTGAATTAAAGCTAACAGAAAGCAGCATTGTTTGGGATATTGGAACATGTACTGGTTCTGTTGCAATTGAAGCTTGTTTAATTGCAAAAGAAGGACAGGTTTTTGCGATTGAAAAAAATGAACATGACCTTGAAAATTGCCGGTTAAATATGGCGAAATTCCATACAGATTTTACTGTAATTCAAGGAAAAGCACCAAATCATCTAGAGGAATTTCCAGATCCTGATGCGATCTTTATTGGCGGAACTGCTGGGAGTATGGAGGATATTTTGACTGTTTGTTGTTCGCGTTTAAAAAAAGGCGGACGAATTGTGTTAAATGCAGTAACAATTGAAAATTTAATGCAAGCTGTTGATGGATTTAAAAGCAAAGGGTTTGAAACGAAAATTACACTTGCTCAGATTTCCAGGAGTAAGCCGATTTTAAACCTCACACGATTTGATGCATTAAATCCGATCTATATTATTACCGCACAGCATACGGAAGGGGAACAACCATGATAGGAACATTATACGGTTTAGGTGTAGGTCCTGGTGATCCGGAGCTTCTGACAGTAAAAGCTTTTCGAAAGCTTAAGGAATCTCCAGTGATCGCATACCCTAAAAAAAGAAAAGGCAGCAAAAGCTATGCCCAGCGAATTATTGATGTGTACATAACGCCAGGAGAAAAAGAGATGTTAGGTCTTGTTTTTCCAATGACAAAGGACCCTGACATACTTGAACGTGAATGGTCAAAAACAGTGGATCTTGTCTGGGAAAAGCTAAAGGCAGGCAAAGATGTCGCGTTTGTTACCGAGGGTGATCCCCTTTTATACAGTACATTTATTCATATGATGAACCTTGTAAAGGTCCGCTATCCCGAAGTGAACATTCAAACGGTGCCTGGGATTTCATCCATTAATGGTGCAGCTTCAAGACTTGGTATTGCACTTGCAGAAGGGGATGACCATGTCGCGATCATTCCTGCAAGAGATGACTATGAAGCTATGAAAAAAGCAATCATTGAAAACGACTGCATCATTTTTATCAAGGTCGCGAAAGTCATGGATCTCATGCTAAAGGTCCTGCGGGAACTGGATTTACTGAACAAAGCTTCTGTTGTGACAAAGGTAACTTCCGATGAGGAAATTATATGGGACATTCAGGAGCTGGATCGAGCAGAATTGGAATATTTAACATTAATGGTGGTGAGAAAATAATGCAAATAACAATTATAGGTGCAGGCCCGGGCGACCCGGAATTAATTACTGTAAAAGGATTAAAGTTACTTCAAGAAGCCGATGTTGTACTGTATGCTGATTCATTGGTAAGCACGGACCTGATAGAACAGGCAAAACCTGAAGCTGAGATTATCAAGACTGCAGGAATGCATCTGGATGAAATGGTTGAGATCATGGTGGATCGAGTTCAAGAAGGAAAAAAGGTAGTGCGCGTCCATACTGGAGACCCAGCCGTTTACGGAGCAATCATGGAGCAAATTGCCATTTTAAACAAGAAAGACGTAAGAGTTGAAATTATCCCGGGAGTCAGCTCAGTCTTTGCCTCTGCAGCAGCCTTAGGTGCTGAACTGACGATCCCTGAACTGACCCAAACAGTGATTCTCACACGAGCTGAAGGACGTACACCTGTACCTGAAGCTGAGAAGCTGAGAGATTTAGCGAAACACCATTGTACAGTTGCTTTGTTTTTAAGTGCTACGCTTACAAAGAAGATTGTCAAAGAATTTCTCGATGCAGGCTGGAGAAAGGATACACCAGTCGGGGTGGTCTATAAAGCATCATGGCCGGATCAAAAAATAGTAAGATCAACCCTCGAACACCTTGATGAAGATATGCGTGCCAACGGAATACGAAAACAAGCGATGATTTTAGCGGGGTGGGCACTAGATAAGGATATTCATCAAAAAGATTTTAGGTCAAAGCTCTATGACAAAGCCTTCACACATGGATTTCGAAAAGGAGTGAAAGAATGACACTCGTCTTGGAAGAGGGAAGAAACGTATCGCTTGAACAAAAAGGAACATATGCCATTGTAGCGATTACAAAGCACGGTGTTGAACTGGCTCGCAACTTGCATGCGAAATTTCATCAGACAGATTTATTTTATATGAGTAAATTTGAGAGAGGTGATGAAGATCGAAGAAATATTTCTCTTTTCGAAGGGAATGTGCGGCTTCTTCTTCCATCACTCTTTCAATCATATAAAGGAATCATCATGATCATTTCATTAGGTGCTGTCGTACGTATGATTGCACCTCTTTTAAAAGATAAAAAAACAGATCCGGCTGTTGTCGTTATTGATGACAAAGGGAAGCATGCTATCAGTGTGTTATCCGGGCATCTGGGAGGGGCAAACGAGTTAACTAAGGAAGTCGCTGATTTACTAGGTGCAGTACCTGTAATTACAACCGCATCTGACGTTCAAAAAACGATTCCTGTCGATCTATTTGGGAGTAAGTTTGGCTGGGTTTGGGAAAGTGCCGAAAAATTAACTCCTGTCAGTGCATCAGTCGTAAATGAAGAACATGTTGCTGTTATTCAGGAATCCGGAGAAAAAGAATGGTGGAATTACGATAGCCCTCTTCCGGAAACAATTAAAGTCTATCAATCGATTGAAGAAGCAATTCATGCTAAACCGAATGCGGCACTCGTTGTTACTCATAGAAATTTAAACAAGAATGAAGAAGCAATCTTACATAACGGTGTTCTTTACCGCCCTAAAGTCATTGTTCTTGGTATTGGCTGTAATAGAGGTACTTCAATGGAAGAAATCGATCAAGTCATTCATGAAACACTAAATGAGCTGCATTTTTCGATTAAAAGTGTTAAAGCTATTTGCTCTATTGATCTTAAAAAAGATGAAGAAGGGATAATCGCTGTATCTCAAAAAAATAACTGGGAATTTAAATGTTATTCATCAGAAGAATTAAATCGTGTTCAAATTGCAGAACCTTCTGAAACGGTGTTTAAATTTACTGGTGCCTATGGAGTTAGTGAGCCTGCTGCCCGTTTGTACAGCGGTGCAGAATCTCTGTCGATTTGCAAGAAGAAATCAGGCAATGTAACAATATCCGTAGCAGTCATTTCCTTTTAGAGAGGTGGAATGTTAGGTGGCAGAACGAAGAATCGTGATCGCTGGTACCGGAAGCGGTGTCGGCAAAACAACCTTAACAATTGGGTTAATGTCCGCATTAATTAAAAAAGGGTTAACTGTACAAGGATTCAAATGCGGACCAGATTATATTGATCCATCCTATCATACCGCTGTAACAAAACGGATTGCCCGTAATTTGGATAGTTGGATGTTATCAAAAGATACAGTCGTTGATATTTTTACACATGGAAGCCGTGGAGCGGACATTTCAATTATAGAAGGAGTTATGGGCTTTTTTGACGGAAAAAACCCGAAAACAAATCAAGGCAGTACTGCAGAGATTAGCATGATAACGGGAACGCCTGTTTTGCTGGTTGTAAATTGTGCCAGTATGGCCAGAAGTGCAGCTGCCATTGTCAAGGGATTCCAACTGTTCGCTGATGGCCCTAGGATTGAAGGAGTTATAGCAAACAAAGTTGGAAGCGAAGGACACTTTAAGCTGGTAAAGACTGCAATTGAACAAGAATGTCAGGTTCCTGTTATCGGCTATTTAGGGCGTGAGCTTGATATTGAAATACCAGAGAGACATCTTGGGCTTATTCCTTCTATTGAAAGAGGAGATCTTGATCCTTTTTTTGATAGATTAGGAGAGCTTGTTCTTGAAACTGTCGACATTGATAAATTACTTGAAATATCTTTAGCTTCGCCGCTGAATAAAAACGAAGCATCTGCGCTTTTTGAAAAAAAAGCAGAAAAAACGGTTAAAATTGCGGTAGCAAAAGATGCAGCTTTTAATTTTTATTATCCTGAGAACTTAGAAATCCTGGAGTCTTACGGTGCTGAAATTGTTTATTTCTCGCCATTGTCTGACGAAGCATTGCCAGCTGGTGTCAATGGACTTTATCTAGGCGGAGGTTTTCCTGAAGAATTCGCTCCTGCTCTCTCAAATAATCATATCGCAAAAGACTCCATAAAACAGGCGATTGAGCAAGGATTACCAACACTTGCCGAATGTGGAGGCTTTATGTATCTGACAGATTCAATCGAAGCAACCAATAGAATCAGCTACCCAATGGCAGGAGTTATTTCCGGCGATGTAAAAATGCAATCAAAACGAGCTGCATTAGGCTACAGAGAAATTAACGGTCGAAAAAATAATTTTCTAATCGGTGAGAATGAAAAAGCAAAAGGTCATGAATTTCATTATTCAACCTTCCATTCTGAAAATGAAATAGAGTATGCATATGAAACCAAAGGGATGCGCGGTACGAAGAAAGAAGGTTATTTAAAACATAACCTGGTAGCAGGGTATACCCATTTTCATTTTGCTTCTTGTTCTGAAATGGTAATGAATTGGATAGAGAAGTGCAAGGAAATTAAAGCCATGAGTAAAGGTGTTCAATCATTTTAAAATAGGTTACGGCAATACCAACCATCAGAAGGAAAAAGATCGCGTCATCCTGTATCCAAAAATATCGAAATTTACAGAGAAAGAGAAGCTCCAGTTTCAACGTCACCCATTCCATGTAAAAGGTTACTGGATTCATATGGGGAATCAAAGCTTTATATCAATCTTGCTCCACTCAATTTAGAATGTCGAAAAAAGAAGAGTTCTAATAAAGGACTATGACTATAGAGAAAAAAGAAAGAAGTGAGAAATGATCATGACAAAAGGATATGTTTATCTTGTCGGGGCAGGACCGGGAGATCCGAAATTAATTACAGTTTATGGTTTGGAGTGCATCCAAAAATCTGACGTGATTTTATATGATCGATTAGTAAATAAAGAGCTATTAAACCATGCCAAAAACGATGCGGAATTTATTTTTTGCGGAAAGCTTCCCGGAAAACATGAACTTATACAAGAACAAATTCATGAGCTTTTAGTTAAGTACGCCCTGAAAGGGAAAACGGTGACACGTTTAAAAGGAGGAGACCCATGTGTATTTGGACGTGTTGGGGAAGAAGCTGAGGTCCTGGCTGCAAATGGTATAAAATATGAAATTGTGCCTGGCATTACATCAGGCATCGCCGCGCCTGCCTACGCTGGAATTCCGGTTACTCACAGGGACCATGCCTCTTCCTTTGCAATTGTTACAGGTCATGGCCGCGCTGAAAAGGAAGAGGACCATCTGAATTGGCCAGCCCTTGCTCAGGGAATTGATACAATTGCTTTTTACATGGGAGTAGGAAACTTGCCTTATATTTGCAAAAAGTTAATCGAGAATGGAAAAAGTCAGGAAACCCCGGTAGCCGTTATCCAATGGGGGACAACTGAAAAACAGAAAACAGTCACAGGGAGCCTGAATACGATTGAAAAAGAGGCGGAGCTTGCACAAATAAAGCATCCTGCAATCATCCTTGTCGGTGGTGTGGTGAGGTTAAGGGAGAAAATAAAGTGGTTTGAAGAGCTGGAATTATTAAAAGACAATGATAAAAAAAAGGTGGGGGCAGCGTGTCAATCATAACGGAATTAAAAAGCCGCAGGGCAATACGCGACTATCGTGATCAAGCCGTAGAAGACGAAAAGATTAAGGAATTACTGGAAATAGCAACTTGGGCTCCAAACGATCGGATGAGAGAGCCATGGGGTTTTTATGTCATAAGAGGTGAAGCTAAAAAAAGGTATGAAAAGCTGGCAGAAGAGTTTTTGCAAGAACGTTTTCCAACAAAACCGAATTTAGTACTAAGTTCCCTCAAAGTATTAAAGAACACACCGGTACATATCGTTGTTACTTCTGACATCGTTCCTGAGGATGAAGAAGCGTCCCGAGATAATGAATATGCGGTATGCTGTGCGATTCATTCAATGTGGCTGGCCGCGAAGGATCTGGGATTAGGATTTGTGTGGCGGACAAGAGGCGTGGGGCTTGTTCATGATAAACGGATGTATCAGTTCATTGGTGCGCCTGAGAATAAGAAGATAATAGGGAATATATTTATTGGGTATCCAGATGAAGAGGCTTTAAAGAAGATGAAGACTTCCGCAAGAACATCCTTTGAAGAAAAAACGGTTTGGTTATAGAAAGAAGAGACAATTTTAAGGAAGAACCAACAGGCTGAACCCAATTCTACAATAAGGCAGTCTCTTGTTAGGGAGAAAATAGAGCAAAACCTCCCATCTATTTAAGCGATGTAGATATGTATTTTTGTATCCTTTAATAGTTTGGCTGATGGGAAAAAGGGGTTTTTGGCATGAAGGTGGGAATAGGAAGGTGCAATGGTACGTTTGGCGAACTTGTTCAAGGCGTTTTATGTGAACGCCCATTTTTAATATCGCTGCCTATACCAATTTTAAAGAGCAACGCTGTTTTTATTCCTTATAACAAGATGGGTGAGATTACTGGATCACTCTCAAATACAAAAGCGGTAGAGGCATGCAAAAAGGTGTTTCAATGGTTTGATTTAAAAGGCGGAGGGCATTTGGAGGTTAACTCGAATATTCCGAGGGGTAAAGGATTGGCCAGTAGTTCAGCTGATGTTGTTGCGGCAATGAAGGCTGTTGCGGATAGTTATTCCATACCCTTGTCAGAAGAGATCATCTCACGGATTTCCAGTGAGATTGAGCCTACTGATGGTGTTATGTATAAAGAGGTGGTTGCATACGACTACATTCATGGACAATTAATAGAGACGCTAGGTCCTTTACCATCCTTCGTTTTGATCGGAATGGATTTAGGAGGAACAATTAATACGCTTGAATTTAACAGACAGCCCAAACGATATAGCAAGGAGGATCAAGCCGTTTTCTCAAAGGCATATGATTTGGTTAAATTAGGAATAGAATTTCAGGATTTGTCTTTTGTTTGTCAAGCAGCGACACTAAGCGCCAGTATAAACCAAAAAATATTGCCAAAACGTTATTTTAATGAATTTAAAAGCTTTGCTTTAAAGTACGATGGAGGACTTATCATCGCTCACAGCGGCACTGTTCTAGGGGTTTTATTGAATCCGTCTTTTGAGAATATTGGCGAAATTGCAGAAACAATTTCTAAACGTATTATCCAGTTGAGCAATCAGCCTAACATGAAACCTTTCTATTATTTTCATAGATCAAACTGAGTAGACTGACTTAATAATTGACAATGAAGTTTTGCTGGATTCCGGAAAATGTAAGTTAGTGAAAACTTTTTAGAAAATAGAGGAGAGAAATTTTATGTTTTCTAAAGAAGAAAAAGAATCTGTTTATAAAGTAATTTACAAGAGAAGAGATATTCGAAGCTTTCTGTCTGTCCCTATTTCTAAAGATATTATACATAGAATATTAAACGCTGCTCACCATGCACCTTCAGTTGGATTTATGCAGCCTTGGAATTTCATAATCATTTCATCTGAAAAAATAAAAGAAAAATTAGCTTGGGCAGCAGACAAGGAAAGACGAGCATTAGCTATTCATTATGATGGAGAAAGAGAAACAAGATTTCTTGGTTTAAAAGTAGAAGGTATAAAAGAAGCTCCAATCACAATATGTGTAACTTGCGACCCAGCAAGAGGAGGTTCACATGTATTAGGGAGAAATTCAATTCCTGAAACAGATATTCTTTCAACAGCCTGTGCCATTCAAAATATGTGGCTGGCAGCTTGTGCTGAAGGGCTTGCCTTAGGGTGGGTAAGTTTTTATAAAAAGAATGATATTCGTGACATTTTAGATATCCCTCTTCATATAGATCCTATCGCTCTTCTATCTATTGGTTATACGGATGAATATCCGGAGAAACCTATTTTAGAATTAGCTAATTGGGAAAAAAGGCATCCTTTAGAACAGCTTATCTATGAAAATAAATGGGGGGAAAACAAACATCAGGGTGATTGAAACAATAATTATTTAGAAGTGAAGGTGTCCTAAGGTGGACTTAATAGGGAAATGTGGTGTGAATCCAGAACTTCCCCGCACACTGTTAAATGGTTTTATTTTATAGGAAGTGCTTAAAGCAGGGTGATGCATAAGTCAGGAGATCTGCCTTTATTATTACTGCGGGAATGGAGAGAGTGCTTTTAAGTGTATCCTTTTTCTCTTTTTAGTTTAAGTTCGCTCATGGTTTAGGTGGGCGTTTTTTATTTGTCTTAATTTCTGCATTTCGAATCAGAGGAGCGTTTTTTGAAGAATGGAGTTGATTTCTATTAATAGTCATAAGCAGGAAGCCATTGGGGGTTACAAACATATAAGCATTGTTATGCTCTTAGTCATTGCTCTTATCACAGTAGTAACGATTGCAGTGATGGTTGGTCCTGT
The DNA here is from genome assembly GCF_030127205.1 of Metabacillus hrfriensis. Lineage (NCBI taxonomy): Bacteria > Bacillati > Bacillota > Bacilli > Caryophanales > Bacillaceae > Metabacillus > Metabacillus hrfriensis. The sequence continues at coordinate 2,765,295 of NZ_CP126116.1, read as the reverse complement.
TTCAATTCATCCGGCAACATTTTGGAAAATCATAGCTTATAAAATTCCAATTTTACAAGAATGGATTCCTGTCACATGGTCTAAAGCAGAAGAGAATATCATTTGGAACATTCGTTTTCCAAGAGTGATATTAGGAGTAATTGTAGGCGCCGGGTTAACTATCGCTGGTACAACAATACAAGCTTTGGTTCGGAATTCGTTAGCGGATCCCTATATACTAGGAGTTTCATCGGGTGCATCTGTTGGGGCTACACTAGTCATTATCTTTGGTGCGTTTTCAATGTTTGGACAATATGCATTATCACTTGCTGCATTTTTAGGCTCGCTTCTTTCAGTTGTTCTGGTTTTTCTACTGTCGCAAGTCGGGGGAAGAATTTCAACTGAACGTCTCCTATTAGCTGGAATTTCAGTTTCTATGATTCTATCTGCATTTACAAGCTTCATCGTCATTTCTGCACCTCGTCAAGAAGGGATAAGGGATGCGTTGTTTTGGATGATGGGAAGCTTGGCAGGAGCAAACTGGAAGCACATACCTATACCTTTTGTAATAACAGTTATTGTTTTTATTTTCATTTGGAGCCAGTATCGCTATATGAATTTGCTCTTAATGGGGGAAGAGGCAGCTGTTACTTTAGGGTTGAACGTAGAAGTATTTCGAAAAATATTAATTTTAGTTACTGCACTACTAACAGGGGTTTTAGTTGCTGTCAGTGGAGCCATTGGTTTTATCGGATTAATGATTCCTCATATTGTTCGTCTCATCCTTGGATCTGACCATAAAATGCATATCCCCATCAGTGCTTTAATGGGGTCTGTATTTCTTGTGATGGCTGATTTATTTGCAAGACTTATCATTGCTCCCGAGGAAATGCCAATTGGGATCGTAACAGCTCTTTGCGGTGCTCCATTTTTTATTTGGCTTTTACGCAAGAGTTCATATTCATTTGGAGGAGGGGGCTAAGCATGGATGTTTCAATAAAAGATATTTCAGCTTCTATTGGAAAACGAAAAGTACTTAAAGAAGTTAATCTGAATATTCATTCTGGTGAAGTAGCAGGTATTATTGGTCCAAACGGAAGCGGTAAATCCACTTTATTAAAAAATATGTCTCGTGTGATAAGACCAGATGCTGGTGTTATCACTCTTTCAGGTGAATATATAGATAAAATGTCTTCCCGTAAGTTATCACAGCACCTCGCTATTGTCAGTCAGGAATCACCTGTCACATTTGATTTCACAGTAAGAGAAATTGTATTGATGGGCCGTTCCCCTCACAAAGGCTTTCTTAAAGCAGATACAAAACATGATGAAGACATTATAGACCTGGCCTTAGAAAAGGTTGGAATGCAGGAATTCAAACAGCGGAGTTTTTCTTCATTATCTGGCGGTGAAAAACAACGGGTCATGATTGCAAGAGCTCTTGCACAAGAAGCCAAGGTACTCTTACTTGATGAACCAACCAATCATTTAGATGTACATCATCAAATACAAATTATGGATTTAGTTCAGAAGCTGAAAAACATTACTGTTATTGCAGCATTACATGATTTAAATCTAGCTGCTTATTACTGTGATCGTATATTTGTTATGCACCAAGGAGAAATTGCAGCTTACGGCTCCCCAGAAGAAGTACTGACAAAACAATTATTAAAGGAAATCTTCAGAGTCAATGCAGATATCAATATACATCCATTAACAAAAAAGACACATATTACTTTTTTGTCGGAGAGTCTTTTATATGACTAGATTTCAGAAAAAACATTGTTATAGGAAAAGGAGAGGAAAAAATGAAATTTAAAATAGATAAAATACGAATGGGATTAATGGTTTGTATGCTTCTTTTTATTTCTGGCTGCAATCAACAAACGGAAGTGATCGGAGAACAAGAGAACACCGATATAGCACAAGAAGAAACTGAAAATGAAGTTATAGAAATTAATAATCTGGATCGTAAAATTCAGTTTAGAGAAGCTCCAAAAAGAGCTGTAAGTTTAAATCAGCATATTACTGAAATTATGCTGGCACTTGGACTCGAAGATTCAATGGCAGGAACTGCATATTTAGATGATGAAATTTTACCGGAGCTGAAGGAAAAATACGAAAAGGTTCCTATCCTTGCTGATGAATATCCGAGTCAGGAAGTTTTATTAAAAGCAGAACCTGATTTTGTATATGCAGGCTGGGAAAGTGCATATAAAGAAGAAGCGGTTGGTTCTATAGAGGAACTAGAGAGTTTTGGTATTAAAGCATATCTTCATGAATCGTCAAATATAGTAGCACCTACCATGGATGATGTATTTTCTGACATCAGCAATATAGGAAAAATCTTTCGAGTGGAAGACAGAGCTGAAGAATTAATCACTGCCATTAAGACCGATATGAACGATATCGAAACGAAATTAGGCAACATCGAAGATCCAGTTAACGTATTTGTTTATGATAGCGGTGAAAAAGAGCCATTTACTTCTGCTCAAAACTTTTTAAATAATATTATCACTCTTGCTGGGGGACACAATATTTTTAGCGATATTGAAAAAGGCTGGGCAAGCGTAACTTGGGAAGAGGTTGTGAAACGAAATCCTGAAGTGATTGTCATTATGGACTATGGAAATACGACAGTGGAACAAAAGAAAGCTTATTTGTTAGCACATCCTGCTCTTCAAGATGTATCAGCTATCAAAAACAAGCGTTTTGTGGTTCTTCCGCTAACTGCAGGTGCAGAGGGAATTCGCGGCCCTCAAGCACTTAATACATTAGCAAGGGCATTTTATCCTGAGAAATTTGAGTAAAAAAGGGAGTAAATGATTGTTGGATAATAAACAATGTGGCGTGCCATGGTATTGTCATCCTCTTTCTTTTTCCTATTTATAAGTATATACTGAGAGTATGAAAAGGAGGTGAATGCAGCAGATGATCTTAGAATTTACACATGATTTGGCGCCATATTTATCGCTGTTAAGCTTATTCTTTACTGTAGCAGCCATGTTTGCTTTCGGCTACTTGCTGAATCAATCATTAAAGAAGCATCCTTCTTTAAAGGCGGTCATGAAAAAAGAGCAGGAGAATCAATTTTCCCCGCAGCGGATGCAAAATGAAACAAATGCTATTTCACTTTGGATTACCATGCAAATGAGGCAGTATGATTCAGGTGATGATGTACCATCTACTATCTTTCTTGGAAGTTTAGCTCAAAATGGAAAACACCAAGGAGGATTTAAATGGAAAAGAAAGCTGCATTCATTTCACGGAAAACATTACTCATACTGTTAGGAATTACACTGCTGATTTTACTGAGCGGCTGCCAGCAGGCAAATGGAAACATTCAGGATATTACAGGCCAGACACCTGGTTTTTTTAATCACTATTTTGTGTATCCCTTCTCTGTATTGCTTACAACATTTGCGGACTGGTTTCAAGGAAGCTACGGATTTTCAATTATCCTTGTCACGCTGCTGATCCGATTCGTGCTTCTGCCTTTTGCTTTAAAGCAGTCAAAAGATCAGATGCATATGAAAGGCAAGATGGAAAAAGCACAACCTGAATTAAAAGCACTGCAGGAAAAAATGAAAAAAGCAAAAGATGCTGAAACAAAGTCGAAGCTTCAGCAGGAAACGATGAAGATTTATCAAAAGCATAATATTAACCCGCTGGCTACTTTGGGAGGGTGCTTGCCGCTTCTCATACAGCTGCCGTTTCTGACAGGCTTTTATTATGCCATTCAAAGAACTCCTGAAATCGCAGAGCATTCGTTTTTATGGTTCAATCTGGGCAGTCCTGATTTAACATTGACCCTTCTAGCTGCCGGGATCTATTTTTTACAGTCAAGGGTTTCATTAATTGGTCTTGATGAGGCGCAGAGAAAGCAAATGGCGATGTTCAGCTATCTGTCGCCAATCATGATTGGCGTATTTTCTCTGACAGCACCTGCTGCACTGCCCCTATACTGGACGATCGGCGGAATCTTTGTCATCCTTCAAACATTGCTTACAAAGAAGCTATTTCAAGCAGAACCAAGCTCATTATCAATGGCTAAATCATAACACCCAGGGCCAATTCCAAGTGAATTGGCCTTTTTTGCTGCTTAAAAAAAGGGTTTGCTGCTTATCAGGCAGAATGTAATAGAGGATATAAATGAAAACTACTAAAGGAGTAACAAGATGAAGTCAGATGTGTTTCAAAAAACAATCACAAAAGTAATAGATGTCAATCTGTCCTACCTTTTAAAACTTCCAGCTGGATATGAAAAAGGAACGGGAGAGGTACCTCTTGTTTTATTTCTTCACGGAGCCGGTGAACGGGGAACAGATCCAAAGCTTGTAAAAAAAATAGGACTGCCGGAAGTCGTTGATAAAGGAGACTTTCCGTTTATTCTCCTTGCACCTCAGTGTCCAATTTCCACTGCAGGGAGAGCAAATTGGATCATGGAATTAGATGGTGTGTCTGCACTTTTAAAAGAGGTTATTGAAACGCATCGCGTCGACCTCAAGCGAATATATTTAACAGGTATGAGCATGGGAGCTTATGGGGCTTTTGAGCTTGCATCAAGGATGCCTGATCTATTTGCTGCACTAGCGCCTATTTGCGGGGGAGGCTGCCCTGAAAAAGCAGATCGGTTAAAAGAAATTCCAACATGGATCTTTCATGGGGAAAGAGACGATGTTATCCCAATCAGGGAAAGCTTGGATATGGTGAATGCTATTAAAACTGCGGGAGGGAATGTAATGTTTACTTCTTATCCTGAAGCAGGTCATGACTCATGGACAGCTGCCTACAATGATCCTGAGTTTTTTTCATGGCTTCTGAAGCAAAGTAAATAAAAAAGGAGACGCTGTAAAAACAGTCGTCTCCTTGCGTTTTGAGGCGAAAAACCACATGACCACATTCATGTGTGCGGAAAACCGCATGTCCTTCGACTTACACAAATCAGCTCATCGCTCTAGTAATATACCATTTAAACCATCTGTACACAAGCTTTTTTTATGAAAATAAATGCTGTGATTGGAGGTAAAGCTTTATGAATTTAAAAAAATTCACGAAAGATTTTAAAGAATTCTCATTGGAACATGGCTGGAAAGTCGTGATGCATAAGGAACACGAGCTTTTCAGAAGCAAGGATAAATATGCGATTATTGATGCCGAAGATGATGTGCTCTTAAAGTTTTACCTTGAAAATGAGGATGTCGTTTGCTTTAAAAAAACCATTTGGAATTTGGACTGTAAGATAAATAGCGCTACAAAAGTAATTACCGTTTTTAATGAACCGGAAGTTTTTGATGAATAGTATCCCTTCATTGATTGGATTCTTTTTTGCGAAACAGCAGCTGAAAAGTCGATATCCTTTTTTAAAAATACAATTTATGTTGACAAGCGCAATCTAAGATGTTTAAATTATCTATAAATTAATGGAACGTAACGTTGATGGGAAGCAAAGTAATCTTATTGTCACTGTTTTAGAGAGCTGATGGTTGGTGGGAATCAGTACATACAAAAAAGATGAATTTCGGTCCCTGAGTTTTAATTTCGACCTATTGGAAGGGATTAACGGGTTGTCCCGATATAGACTTCAGAGCCGGAGAATGATTTTATTCTCAACTAGGGTGGTACCGCGATGAATAGTCGCCCCTATATTTTTATAGGGGCGGCTTTTTTGCGTTTTCATTAATAATACAGAAATTTCAAAGAGGTGCAACATGAAAGAAAATCAGCAGTGGTCATCAAAACTAGGATTTATTTTATCTGCAGCAGGATCTGCAATCGGACTTGGAGCGATTTGGAAATTCCCTTATATCGCAGGGGTAAGCGGCGGGGGTGCTTTCTTTTTCATTTTCCTTTTGTTCACGATCCTGCTTGGATTGCCTTTACTGCTTGCAGAGTTTGCAATCGGGCGAAGCACACAAAGTGATGCGATTGAATCTTATAAAAAAATTGCACCGGATTCAAAATGGTATTCTATTGGCTACCTGGGCATGATAACATGCTTTGTTTTGCTCTCCTTTTATAGTGTCATTGGCGGATGGATCATTTTATATTTAGTTAAAGCGATATCAGGAGAACTGAATGGACTTAATCAGCAGCAGTTTGGGGAGTTATTTGGTGCTACGATTTCTAATCCGCTGCTTAGCGTTGGAGCTCACCTTGTATTTATGATCATAACCATTGCCGTTGTTGCAAAGGGTGTGCAAAATGGGATTGAACGTACAAGCAAATTTATGATGCCGGCCTTATTTCTATTATTTATAGTGCTGATATTCCGTTCCATTACACTAGAAGGTGCAATGGAAGGTGTACAATTTTTATTTTATCCTGACTTTTCAAAATTAACTTCTGAAGCCATTCTTGCAGCACTTGGACAATCCTTTTTCACACTAAGTGTGGGTGTTTCAGTTATGCTTACCTATAGTTCATACTTGCCGAAGGATTCAAATTTGCCGCAATCTGCGATTTCGATTGTAGGTATGAATATATTTATTGTTGTTATGGCAGGATTAGCTATTTTCCCGGGAGTTTTTACATTTGGACTGAAGCCTGATGCTGGGCCTGTCTTGTTATTTAATGTTCTGCCGACCGTTTTTAATCAAATGGCATTTGGAATGATATTCTTTGTTGCCTTCTTACTGCTTTTCTTATTTGCTTCATTAACATCAGCGTTTTCGATGCTTGAAATTATAGTATCTGTAATCGCTAAAGGTGATGCTAATAAACGGATTAAATGGTCTTGGATCATTGGACTGACTATATTCGCAGTCGGAGTGCCATCTGCTTTATCATTTGGAATCTGGAGTGAAGTAAGCATTTTTGGAAAATCAATTTTCGATGCAGCTGATTATTTGGTCAGCAATATTTTGATGCCGATTGGCGCTCTGCTGATCTCCATCTTTGTTCCTTTGAAAATGAAAAAATCCATGCTTTACTCAGAACTTGCTAACGGTTCGTCTTTATCTAAAGGACTCTTTAACACTTGGTTCTTTTTAATGAGATATGTAGCTCCAATTGCTATTTTCCTTGTTTTGCTGGATGTTTTAGGAATCTGGAAACTACTTTCCCGTTAAATTAGGCTCTATCAAGCTTTCCCTCCGTATGTTAAAATAGGTAAAATTCAGAATGGAGGGTGATAAGCTTGGAGCACTTATCATTATTTATCATCATGTCGATCTTATTAATTTTATTGCCTGGACCTGATACAGCCATCGCTACTAAGAATACAATCACTGGCGGGAGGGCAGGAGGAATGAAAACAGTGTTCGGGACCTTGACAGCACTTTTAATTCATACTTTTGCAGCTGTGTTAGGTTTATCAGCACTTATTGTCAAATCAGCTTTTCTCTTTTCAATCCTGAAGTACGCAGGAGCTTGCTACCTCATTTATTTAGGACTTAAATCATTATGGACTCTAAAAAAACCGGGCAGAATACAAGATAGAGAAGAACAAAAGCCTGAAGCAAAACAAGTCAACTGTTATAGACAGGGATTTTTGACAAATCTCCTAAACCCTAAGGTAGCTGTTTTCTTTTTAACCTTTTTGCCGCAATTTTTGGAGCCGGGATCAAATACTTTTACACAGTTTATGATCATGGGATTAACATACACTATTCTTACTTTTATTTGGTTTATTATTTATATTTATTTGATTCATCAATTGAGTGCTTTCATGAAGAAGCCAGCTGTACAAAATTGGATGGAAGGCATTACCGGAGCAGTACTCATTGGATTTGGCATTAAATTAGCATTGGAAAGAAAGTAAAGACATCAGATATGATGTCTTTTTTATTTTGGCTGCCGATCTGGCTTGCTTTGAAAATACTTTTAGCACTAATAGGAACCAATAAACCAAGGAAGCTGGGTTCTTATTATTTGATTCACATAAATGAACCTGGAAAGGAATAATAATCCATTCCTGCCAAATCGGATCGAAAATTGAGGAAATAAAAATGATAATACAGTCTATTGTCTGAATCAATAGAAGCTGATGAAAAAAGAACTTGGTGATTGCCCGTTTTGAGTGCCTCATAGATTTTCTCCGAGTATGATTCCTGCATATAAAAATTGGACTTGAAATTGTGCCTTTATACATTCATTTGCCATTTCAGTTTGGGATTCCAATTATACTTATTTTCATTTTATTGATAAAAACAAAAGTGATGGAGAAAAAAAACAGCTGCTTAATGGTTGCAAATCCAGTGTCAGAAGAGTAGACTTTGAATCATAAAATAAAATAATGAAAACGGGAGCTTGTGGAATCAGGCTGAGAGTACGGCTATCTGCCGTAGACCGAATGAACCTGTTGGATAATGCCAGCGCAGGGATGTGATTCAGGGATACATATGAGCACTTTGCCGCGGCAGAGTGCTCTTTATTATGGGGAGGAAAAAATATGATAGAGCCTAAAACGATTGATGCGATTCTAGAAAAAGTAAGAAAAGAAAAACCTCTGGTGCACAATATTACAAACGTTGTGGTAACGAATTTTACAGCAAATGGCCTGTTAGCAATCGGAGCATCGCCGGTCATGGCTTACGCCAAGGAAGAAGTGGCGGATATGGCGAAAATTGCTGGGGCACTCGTATTAAATATTGGCACCTTAAACGAAGAAAATGTAGAAGCGATGCTGCTTGCAGGGAAATCTGCCAATAAGCATGGCGTGCCAGTCATTTTTGATCCGGTTGGTGCAGGCGCAACAAAATACCGTACTGAAACAGCACAAAAAATCGTAAAGGAACTGGAGATCACTGCAGTTAGAGGGAATGCTGCTGAAGTGGCAAATGTCGTTGGGGAGAGCTGGTCGATAAAAGGAGTCGACTCCGGTGACGGCGAAGGTGACATAATCGAACTTGCTGTAAAAGCTGCAAAGCAGTTAAACACTATTGCGGTCATTACAGGAAAACAGGATATTGTTTCAGATGGAGAAACAACATATATATGCAAAAATGGTAATTCTCTATTAACTAAAGTAACAGGTGCAGGCTGCTTGCTCACCTCTGTTATCGGCGCATTTTGCGCTGTTGAAAAAGATTATGTTCGTGCTTCTGCTGCAGCATTAGCGGTTTACGGGAGTGCTGCAGAACTTGCAGCTGAAGGAATTGAAGGTCCCGGAAGCTTTCAAATCGAGTTTTTAAACAATCTTTATACCATTTCAGCTGATAATATTCAAAAACTTTCTGCGCTTGAGGAGGTCAGCCATGTCAATCTCTAAAGCACTGACAATTGCAGGCTCTGACAGCGGAGGCGGAGCAGGAATTCAGGCGGATTTAAAAACGTTTCAGGAATTGAATGTATACGGAATGTCTGCCATTACAGCGGTTACCGCTCAAAACACACTAGGTGTACATGGTGTGTTTCCATTAACAGCGGACGCGGTTGTGCAGCAGATTGAAGCGATTGGCTCAGACATTGGAGCTGATGCCATTAAAACCGGAATGCTTTTTAATAGTGAAATTATTGAAGCTGTTTCTGAACAAATAAAGAGGTTCAATTGGAGCAAAGTGATTGTAGATCCCGTCATGATAGCCAAAGGCGGTGCTTCATTATTGCAGGATGAAGCAGTAGAAGCATTGAAAAATCATTTGCTTCCGCTTGCTTTGGTCGTTACTCCCAACATTCCAGAAGCTGAAGTGCTGACGGGTTTGAACATTCTCAATCTTGATGATCGTCAGACTGCTGCCAAAATCCTGCATTCTTTTGGCGTGAAAAATGTTGTGATTAAGGGAGGTCATGCTGAAAACGAGGAACAGTTAGTAGATTTGTTATTTGATGGAACAGAGTTCAGCTATTTTACAAGTGAACGTATTCATACAAAAAATACACACGGAACCGGCTGTACCTTCGCAGCTGCCATTACAGCCGAGATCGCAAAAGGAAAGTCAATTTATCATTCGGCAGAAACCGCCGTTGCGTTCATCCGGGAAGCGATAAAAGAAGATCTTAAATTAGGACAGGGCCATGGACCTACAAATCATTGGGCTTATCAAAAGAAAAAGAGGGGACCTTTGCATGTGGAATGAGGAAGTGCGCGCGAAACTCCAGCTTTATTTTATTATGGGCAGCACAAACTGTACGGAAGACCCTGAAAAAGTCCTGTTCCAAGCAATTAGCGGAGGCATATCTATGTTTCAGTTCCGGGAAAAAGGAACGGATGCTTTAACAGGCAGCGAAAAAAAGAACCTGGCAAGAAAACTGCAGCAGCTTTGTAAGGACCATGGAATACCATTTATCATAAATGATGACATTGAACTAGCTCTTGCACTAAATGCAGATGGAGTTCATATCGGACAGGATGATGAAGATGCCGGAGCAGTAAGAAAGATTTTAGGCGAGGGGAAAATTGTAGGTGTCTCAGCCCATACCCTTGCAGAGGTAGAGAAGGCAATCGAGGATGGAGCCGATTATATCGGAGCAGGGCCTATTTACCCTACGCGTACAAAAACAGATGCAAAGCCTGTTAAGGGGACTTCTCTTCTTGAAGAAGTAAGAAACTGCGGCATTTTGATTCCAATCGTAGGAATTGGTGGCATTACAGCTGAAAATGCGCGTGCAGTTATTGAAGCAGGTGCCGACGGGGTCTCGGTTATTACATCGATAAGTCTTGCAGAAGATGTCTATAAAAGTGCGGCTGCTTTGAAAAAATCTGTATCTTGAATAGGGGAATAAAAGAAAACGTGCAAATCTTGATGATCATTTGCACGTTTTCTTAATGTTTGGATTTTTTAACGGCGATCCAGCTCAATTTTTTTTTGGTTCTTCTGTAAATCTCTCATGAATACTAGATTACTGGCAAAAATAAGGCGGTTCAGAAGGATTCAGAGAAAATGCATAGAATAAAAGATGATGAAGTTCCCTGAATTTAATATAATAATATTATGTAAACTATAGCGGGTAAAATGATTAAGTACTTAAACCATAAAGAATACTGCACAGCAGAAAAGAGGACAGATTAAATTCTGTTCTTTTTTTATGAATAAAAGTATAGGTATGATGTGCTAGAATTTATTCTTATTTCAAAAAAATGCATAGGCAGGAATGACTGATTTTTCAGAAGTCATTGACATTGATAATCATTTTCAATTAATATTCATGTGTACTCACTGACAAGACAGTAAGGAGCTGAATCATATAGAAAACGTATATGAATTTGAAGCCATCATAGAAGACGGAGAGTTAAACCAAACTATTTCTCTTCGGCAGGTCAAAATAACAGATTTTCAGATTTTATTCAGCTGGATGCATCAGCCGCATATCGCGCCGTTCTGGAAGCTGAATGTAAGTGAAGAAGAGTTTAAGGCTTATTTAGAACGCACCGTTAAAGCAGAGCACAAACGGGTTTTTCTATGTTTTTTAGATGACAGTCCAGCTGGCTATTTGATTGCGTATTCTATCCAGCATGATTCAATAAAGAACTATTATCAAGCTGAAACAGGTGATCTTGGAATGCATTTATTAATTGGGCCAAGGGAGCTTTTGAATAAAGAGCATGGCTTAATGATTGTGAGGGCAATGACTGCATTTCTTATGAAAAAATACGGATCAAGCAGAATCATTGGCGAACCTGATATAAGAAACAGGATCGTCATTCCAATTTTAAAAGAAATTGGCGGATATGTTGCGGATACCATTTTGCTTCCTCATAAAAGAGCGGCACTCGTTATTGGTGAAAAGACTCGTTTTAATGATTATATGTCAAACAAGAATGTAAACTTTATTAAGCTTCCAAGTGAAGATAAGGATCTATTAAATGAAAAGGCAGGAGCGTTATGTGAAAACCCATCTCCCAATTGATGAAGATATGAAAGAGCTGCTGGATAAAATAGGTGCTAGAATGGCTGAACTCAAACATCCTCCATTAAGCGACTTATCTGCTGAGCAGTCACGGTATTTTTATAAAGAAGCACGAACATTCTTTCAAAAGATAGAAATGAATGACATGATGATTTACAACGAAAAAATCGAATCAGCTGATCATCAAATTCCTGTAAGGATTTATCAGCCTGCATCAGCGGAAATGCTGCCAGTATTGGTATTTATGCATGGCGGCGGGTGGGTTTTTGGAGATCTCGACAGTGCCGATTCTATGTGCAGGTATCTTGCAAAGCACGCGAATTGTCTGATTGTATCCGTCGGTTACCGGCTTGCACCAGAGCACCCGTTTCCTGCGGCGCTTATGGATGTTCTTGCCGTTTCAGAGTGGGCGCCTCAAAACATATCTAAATGGAATGGTGATCCAGCCCAACTTGCAATTGGGGGAGAATCTTCCGGGGCAAACCTTGCAGCTGCAGCTGTACATTGGCTGAAGGATCAAGGAAAGCAAGCATTTACAATGCAGTGTTTACTCACTCCTGTATTGAATCACAATTTTTACACGGAATCTTATCAATCGGGCTATTCATTTAATCTGACGAAAGAGAAAATGGAATGGTTTTGGAATCATTATTTAAGCAATCAGGAACAGGGGAAAAATCCATATGCATCGCCGCTGCTTGCAATAAATTCTGCCGATTTGCCTCCCGCAATGATTGTGACTGTTGAATACGATCCGTTAAGAGATGAAGGGAAACAATATGCTGAAAAACTTGAAAATTCAGGAGTTCCTGTCACATATTTGTACTATGAACAGTTAGTACACAGCTTTCCAAATATGATTGGACAAGTAAACAGGGCGGATCTTGCGATGATAGATTTGACAAACCAGCTTAAAATTTTGCTGAGAAAAAATTTTTAATTTTTTTAAATGAGAATGATAATTATTTTCAAATAAGAAAGGTGATTATTTATGCTAACAAATGAATTTTATTTAAGCAGCCAGCGCAAGAGAGAATCAAATGCAAGATCTTATCCGCGCAGAATTCCAATTGCGATCAGTGAGGCAGAAGGGATTTATGTGAAGGATGTTGAGAATAAAACCTACATAGATTGCTTGGCAGGAGCAGGTACTCTTGCACTTGGACATAATCATCCTGTTGTTATAGAAGCGATGGAAAATGTGATAAAAGGCAAGCGTCCGCTTCATACGCTGGATATTACTACTCCAATGAAAGAGGAGTTTGTAGAGGAGCTGTTTGACGCTCTTCCGAAAAAATTTGCTGAACATGCAAAAATCCAATTTTGCGGACCATCAGGATCAGATGCTGTTGAGGCAGCTATGAAACTTGTGAAAACAGCAACCGGCAGAGGAGGCATGCTTTCTTTCCAAGGCGGATATCACGGCATGACAAATGGCTCTCTTAGTCTGATGGGCAACCTTGGTCCTAAAAGCAAAATACCCAATTTAATGTCAGACGTGCACTTCCTGCCTTATCCCTACTCATACCGCTGCCCATTTGGTATTGGTGGAGAAGAAGGGGCAGCAATCGGCTCTACATTTATTGAGCGCACTCTGAACGATCCTGAATCCGGTATTGTGAAACCCGCAGGCATGATGATGGAAATCGTGCAAGGTGAGGGAGGAGCCATTCCAGCTCCTGATGAATGGGTAAGACAAGTACGGAATATTACAAAAGAACAGCAAATTCCTCTCATCATCGATGAAGTGCAGACAGGATTTGGACGCACCGGAAAAATGTTTGCCTTTGAACATGCAGACATCAATCCTGATGTTGTTGTTCTTTCAAAAGCAATCGGCGGAACCCTTCCTTTAGCGGTTGTTGTCTATCATAAAGATCTTGATCAATGGGAACCGGGAGCACATTCAGGCACATTCCGCGGAAATCAGATCGCGATTGCAGCCGGAACAGCAACAATGAAATTTATTAAGCAGGAAAAGCTTGATGAACAGGCAGCTCTGCTTGGAGAATTTTTAATGCTACGTTTAAAACAGATGAAGCAAGAAGTATCGTCTATTGGAGATGTTCGTGGATTAGGACTGATGGTTGGCGCTGAAATTGTAGATAAAACAGCATCTGCAGATTCCATAGGAAGTTATCCTTCTCATCCGAAGCTCGCAAAGCTTATTCAGCAGGAATGCTTCAAACGGGGTCTTATCCTTGAGCTTGGCGGACGCTTCGGCAGCGTGGTCCGTTTCTTGCCGCCGCTGATTATTACAAGAGAACAGCTTGACACAGTTTGTGACATATTCTTCGATTCTGTTAAAGCTGCAGAAAGAACGCTCAGCCCAAGTTTAGTTTAGGATGTGGATCATTTGACAGCCATTCAGGAAAAAACAGCCTTTGAGCATTTGTTTTTATCAAATTATGAATCAAGTTTAAAAAATTATGAATCTCAAATGACTTATGCGATGAACTGCGTTAAAAGGATAATGATGTCACAAAATCCCTACAGCGGGATGACTCCTTTGGATGTGAAGAAAGAATTAGATCAACACTTTCCGGTCTTTCATCCTAAAATGAATCAAAATCAGCAAGCAGTATTTGAAAAACTTACGGATATCACTTCAAATACTATTCATGTCAGCCATCCGTTAACTGCTGCTCATCTTCACTGCCCGCCAATGATTCCCGGGTTAGCGGCTGAAGCCGTTATTTCCGGATTAAATCAATCGATGGATTCATGGGATCAAAGCGGTGCAGCTACAATGGTTGAGCAGTATGTAATGAATGGACTGTGCGGGATGTTCCAGCTGCCGGACGGAGACGGTGTGATGACAAGCGGGGGAACGCAGTCCAATTTAATGGGCCTCCTGCTTGCAAGGGAACGCGCTGCCTTAAAGTTTTGGGGATGGAATATTAAAAAGCAGGGACTTCCGAAAGAACTGCATCGTCTGAAAATTCTATGCTCCGAAGCAGCTCATTTTTCTGTCCAGCAGGCAGCCTCGATATTAGGCTTAGGCGAAGATTCTGTTGTATTAGTTAAAGCGGATGAAAAGTACCGCATGTGTATGGAAGACTTGGCTGCATGCCTGTACAATCTGAAAGAAAATGGAGAATTGCCTTTTGCGCTGATCGGCACTGCAGGTACAACAGACTTTGGCAGCATCGATCCGCTGGAGGAAATGAGCAGCCTGGCTAAAGATTATGACCTGTGGTTTCATGCAGATGCTGCTTATGGAGGCGGGCTTGTCTTAACAGATACCCATAAGCATAAACTCGCAGGTTTAGAGAAAGCAGATTCCATTACAGTAGATTTTCATAAAATGTTTTATCAGCCAATCAGCTGCGGAGCTTTTCTTGTGAAAAATCGGGAGTCATTTTCGTTTATCAGGCATCATGCTGATTATTTGAATCCAATTGAAGACGAGGAAGATGACATCCCGAATTTAGTCTTCAAATCCATTCAGACAACCAGACGCTTTGATGCACTAAAGCCGTTTCTCTCTTTTCAATTAGTCGGAAAAGAGGAATGGGCAGAAATGATTGATCATACGCTGCTTCTAGCACAGGAAACGTTTGAGCTCCTGAAAAAAGAGCGTGAGTTCAGCGTCTATCATCAGCCCGAACTGAGCACAGTTGTTTTCAGATACATGGGGACAGGCATTCTCACGCATGAGAAGCTCAATCAGCTAAACTATCAAATTCGGGAAATTCTACTGAAAAATGGAGAAGTGATCATAGCCCGGACAAAGGTGGACGGCGATGCCTGCCTGAAATTCACCTTTTTGAATCCATTAACAAAAATGGCTGAAGTTAAAAAAATCATAAGAAGAATGAAAGAAATTGGCGAAGATGAAACAAGGAGGCTGCAGTATGAACAAACTTGAAGCAATGGCTCTTGCTGAAAAAGCAACTCTTCAAAGCTATTTAAATTGCTTTCTGCGGGAGACAAACAGCGGGAATCTAAGTGCGGATGCACCTGAAGAATTAAGAAAGAAGCACAGCGGCAATTGGATTCATGTTATTTTACAACATCAAAATTCCAGTCTTTATATCCCGGCAGGCTATCTATCTGAGACAGGACGTCACTTGTTAGACTGCCCAGTGTACTGTGATAATGAGGAAATCAATTACATAACATGCATTGAAAAAACGCTGAAAGAACTGGGTGAAAATGCTTCATCAGCTGAAAAAAATGAAGAATTGCTTTTGCGTGTCAAACAAAGCTGTGAATCCATGGCTCAATTTCTTGAAGAGCGTTCAGATGATGAGGAAGAACTTTATCAAACCTCATTTGATTTTATTGCAGCAGAGCAGTCCCTTTTATTTGGACATTTGCTTCATCCGACACCAAAAAGCAGACAGGGAATGACAGAATCAGATATTAAGGTGTATTCACCAGAATTAAAAGGAGCATTTCCGCTGCATTATTTTAGAGCTCATGCTGAATCCATTTATTCAAAGTCAACAATGCCAAAGTCGGCAATTGAACTTATAAAGCAGCTTGTCAAGGATGACCCGGAGATCAGTGATGAGTTTAAAGAGAAGTACGCAGGAAAGGATGAATACGCACTTCTTCCAATTCATCCGTGGCAAGCTGAGTATTTGCTGAAAGACTCAGCTGTTCAAGAATTCATTCAAGAAGGCATGCTTGAAAATTTAGGTCAGCATGGACAGGCATTTTATGCAACTTCATCCTTGCGAACGGTCTATCATCCAGATGTTGCCTTTATGCTGAAGTTTTCACTTAACATTAAAAT
Organism: Metabacillus hrfriensis; assembly: GCF_030127205.1. Taxonomy (NCBI): domain Bacteria; kingdom Bacillati; phylum Bacillota; class Bacilli; order Caryophanales; family Bacillaceae; genus Metabacillus; species Metabacillus hrfriensis. Next base: position 2,748,782 of record NZ_CP126116.1, on the reverse strand, counting down.
CACAAATTCTGTCCGGGTGAACCTATTAAAAGAACTTGAACGCGGAGCTGAAGTGAAAGAATTGATGGACACACAGCTTGGAAGTGAGTTATCTGAACAATTTCCTGATTTTAATATCATTCACGATCCTGCATTTATTACATTAAAGCTGCACGATCAGAAAGAGTCAGGTTTTGAAGTCATTCTCAGGGAAAATCCTTTTTATAAAAGGAGTGCGGAACAAGCAACCGCTCTTGTTGCCCTCTGTCAGGACGGAATGCTGCCGCAATCTTCAAGACTTGCAAGCATCGTTCGTGACCTTTCAAAAAAGGAAAAACGAACAACTGAAGAAATAAGCGCAGACTGGCTGAAACGCTATTTGGCGATTTCATTAAAGCCGATTCTTTGGCTTTATTTTGAAAAGGGCATTGCGCTTGAAGCACATCAGCAAAACAGTGTCGTTCAGCTGGAAAATGGATATCCAGCGCGATTTTTTTATAGAGACAATCAGGGATTTTACTTTTGCGAATCCAAAAAGAATGAATTAAATTCGTATCTTCCGGGAATCGGTTTAAAAAGTGAAACGGTATGTTCAGATGCAGTTGCAGATGAACGGCTGCGCTACTATTTCTTTTTCAATCATTTATTCGGACTTGTGAATGCCTTTGGAACGGCAAACCTGGCAGATGAGAAAAATCTTCTTCAACTTATTCGGGAGGAATTGGAAAAGCAGTCCATTCCTGCAGCTCATCCATCGCTTTTGCTTAAAACCCTGCTGGAAAACAAGACCTTGCCCTGCAAAGCGAATCTATTAACTAGATTTCATGATTTAGATGAACTGGTTGGGCCGCTTGAAACACAGTCTGTTTATGTTCAAGTGCATAATCCTTTATTTACAAAGAAGGAGGTCTTTGCATCAAAATGAGTCAGCTAGAGACCGGTTTATCTATAACATTTCGAAAGGCAGACTTTGAAAAAGATGCTGCCATGCTTCATAAGTGGCATCACGAACCGCACGTTATTCCTTATTGGAATCAAGATTATCCTTTCAGCCAATATACGAAGCATCTGAAAAAACTTTTGGCGGATGATCATCAAACGCTGTGGATCGGGCATCTGAACGGTGAGGCAATGAGCTATTGGGAAACGTATTGGGCAAGTGCTGACATCATTGGAGATTATTATGCAGCAGAGCCTTATGATCAGGGTGTTCATTTGCTGATTGGTGATCCTTTTTACCTTGGTAAAGGTCTTTCTCTGCCAATGCTCCGTGAAATCATGAAACAGATGTTTACTGACGAGCGGACACAGAGGATAGTCGCCGAGCCTGACAGCCGAAACAAGAAAATGATTCATGTTTTCAAAAAATGCGGATTCTTTCCGCAAAAGGAAATTCAGCTGCCTGATAAAAAAGCACTTTTCATGATATGTGAAAGAGAAGATTTTGAATGGGGGCTAAAGAATGATTTATGACGTAATAGGAGTAGGCCTTGGACCATTTAATCTTGGAATGGCAGCATTGCTTGAGGATGTAAAAGATGTGGACGCGCTCTTTTTTGATCAAAAGCCCCAGTTTAATTGGCATGAGGGACTTTTAATGGAAGGGACCACCTTGCAGGTGCCATTTTTGGCAGACGCAGTTTCAATGGTCAATCCAATAAGCAAATACAGCTTTCTGAATTATCTTCATCATCAAAAAAGACTTTACCATTTCTACTTCCTGGAATCGTTCCATATTCCGCGCAGAGAGTATAATCACTATCTGCAATGGGTGGCTGAAGAACTTGAAAGCTGCAGATTCGGAAAAAGAGTTGCCGATGTTCTGCAGCATGCTGAAGGTTATGAAGTCCTTGTAGAAGATGTTCTCACAGGGGAAATGGAACGCTTTACTGCCCGGCATGTAGTCCTTGGCATGGGAAGTGCTCCAAATATTCCAGATTGGTCAGCGAAAGGAAAATCTGAAAGCTTTTTTCACTCTGCTCAATTTTTGCATAAGAAAAAAGAGTGTTTAAATGCTGATGCTGTCACCGTCATTGGTTCTGGTCAAAGTGCGGCGGAAATTTTTCTGGAGATGCTGAAGGAACAAAATGAACAAGGCTATCAATTAAATTGGCTCACACGAACAGACGGATTTTTCCCGATGGAGTATTCAAAGCTTGGACTTGAGCATTTTTCGCCTGACTATACGGAGTACTTTTACAGACTTCCACAGGCATTAAAGGATACGGTCGTGCCAAAACAGGACTCCTTATATAAAGGAATAAGTGCTGATACAATTGCTGAAATCTATGATCTTTTATATGAAAGAACGATTGCGGGACAAAGACCTGATGTTCATCTCCTGGCCAAAACGGCAGTTATTGATATTGAGATTACTTGTTCAGACTTAAACCTGCAATGCCATCAATGGGAGCAGGGAGAAGCATTTAATCTGCATTCGGATATCGTCATCGCAGCAACCGGCTATAAAACAGTTTGGCCAAGCGCTTTTGAAAACTTATCAAATCTTATGAAATGGGACAGCAGCAATCGTCCTGTTATATCAAAAGACTATGAAATAGAGCTGCAGGAAAAAAGGGAAAACAAAATCTTTATTCAAAACGGAGAAATGCATACTCATGGGGTAGGTGCACCGGATCTTGGACTAGGTGCTTACCGGAATGCAAAGATTATCAATCAGCTTGCTCACAGAAAAGTGTTTGACCTTCCAGAAAAAAATGTCTTTCAGCATTTTGGTGCAGGCCATCTTGTCCGCAGCAAACAAACAGTTTAGGAGAGTGATTGAGATGACGGTTGAACAAAAGTGGAATGCAGATCATTGGAAGAAAGCGAGCAGACGGCTGCTTGCTAAAATGATATCTGAGTTTTTATACGAAGAAATGATTCATGCCGAAAAAAAGGATGGCAAACATATTCTGTGCTTTGACAGCGGAATATCCTACCGGTTTCTTGCTGAAGAAAGGCTGATGGACAGTTATTGGGTTGATGAGCATTCGATCGAAACAAATAAACATGGCTCATGGGCAGAAGCTGTGAACCCCATTGAGTTTTTATTGGAACTGCAAAAGGAAATTAAAATAAAACCTTTTACAGCTGCCTATTTAATAGAAGAATATAAACGCACGTTACTTGCTGATACCCACATAATAGCCAATCAGCAAAACAGGTCAACAGCGGATTTAACGGATCTGGACTATGCAGAGCTTGAAGGGGAGATGACAGGTCATCCCTGGATTACCTACAACAAAGGGCGTATTGGATTCTCCTATTCGGACTATTTGCAATATGCGCCCGAACAAAAGCAGCAGACAACGCTTGTCTGGATTGCCGTCTCAAAGGAGTGGGGGACGTTCCATTCAACCAAAGAAGTAGAGTATGAACGTTTAATAGAAAGTGAGATCGGGGAATCAGCAATAAGAGAATTTAATTTGAAACTAATAAATGAAGGACAGCAGCCTCAAAACTTTTTCTTTATGCCAGTCCACGAGTGGCAATGGAATCACGTTATTGTTCCGCTGTTTTCTGAAGAACTATTTGAGCAGCGCATCATCTGCCTTGGCAGAGGAGAGGATCAATACCTGCCGCAGCAGTCTATCAGGACATTTGTCAATATGAATCATAAGAAGAAGCATCATGTAAAGCTGCCAATGAGTATTTTGAATACACTAGTCTACAGGGGACTGCCGTCTGAGCGGGTGGTGCTGGCACCGGAGATTACAGCTCATATTCAAGGAATCCGGGATAACGATTCATTTCTGAGAGATCGATGCCGGGTCATTCTTCCTGGAGAAGTGGCGAGCATGAATTACCATCATCCTGATTACGTTAAACTAGAAGGTGCACCCTATCAATTTATGGAGATGCTTGGAGTCATTTGGCGAGAAAGCATGTATTCATTCTTAGACGAAGGCGAACAGGCCATTACTCTTGCCGCCCTATTATATGAAGGGGAGGACGGGAAATCGTATACACTGGAATTGATAGAAAAGTCCGGGCTCAGCGTGGAAGAATGGACAAAGCAGCTGTTTGATGTCCTCTTGCCGCCGCTTCTTCATTATCTTTATCAATACGGAACCGTATTTTCTCCCCATGGACAAAATACAGTTGTCATTTTAAAAGACTGCATACCCCACAGACTGGCTGTTAAAGATTTTGTGGATGATGTAAATATCAGCGACCAGCCGCTTCCTGAGCTGAATGCCATTTCGGCAGAGCTTAAAAACGTACTGAGAAGCGAAGCGCCTGAAGGGTTATGCCAATTTATTTTCACTGGATTATTTGTCTGCCATTTCAGGTATTTAGCTGATATCCTGCATAGGAAAGCAGACTTTGATGAAACGAAGTTTTGGAATAAGCTAAGGGAATCGATCCTCTCGTATCAAGCTCAGTTTCCAGAGCTGAAAGAACGGTTTCTGCTCTTTGACCTCCTGCGGCCAACGTTTAAAAAGCTCTGTCTTAACCGCAATCGGATGATTGAGTATGGATACGGAGACGGAGATGACCGGCCGCATGCTTCAGAGTTTGGAAAAGTGAGAAACCCGTTAGCAATCGAAGAAAGAGTCATTGTATAGAAGAGGCCAAAGCGGTCTCTTCTTTTTTTATGCATAATACTTATAAACCGGCATAAAATACTTACATATCATTATAAAAACTTGAATAGTAAGTGAATATCGATTATAATCACTTATAACAACTTATATTCCATGTTATTGTAGAAACATTTCTGAAAGTTAGGTGGGCATTTTGTACCAAGAAGAACGCTTAATCTCTATTCTTGACTATTTAAAAGAAAACAAACGAATTACGGCAGATCAAATATGTTCGCTTTATGATGTATCCAAAGATACTGCCAGGCGTGATCTCGTAAAGCTTGAAGAACAAAAACTGATTATTAGAACAAGAGGCGGGGCCATTTTGCCAAGCTCGCACACCGAAATCAAAGACTATCAAAACCGCCTGCAAACGGTGTCTTATGAAAAAGAATTAATCGGCAAAAAAGCTGCCAGTCTGATCCGGGAAGGAGACAGAATCATTTTAGACGCCTCCACTACTGTTCAGGCTTGTGCAGAATTTATAGATGTTAAAAATGCAGCCATTATTACGAATTCCATTAATCAGGCCGATATTTTATCAACAAAGCCTGGCATTCATATTCATCTTCTTGGGGGAGAACTTCAAAAGGAGCATCGTTTTTTATATGGATCATCAGTGGTGGAAAAACTATCAAAATATCAGGTTGATAAAGTGTTTATTGGGGTTGTTGGCATTTCTGAGAGAGGGCTGTCCATCGCTCATGAAGAAGATGGAATGGTTAAGCGGAAAATGATCAGCCAGGCAAATCAAGTTATCGCACTTGCTGATCATTCAAAGCTCGGAGTTACTGATTTTTTCCTTTATGCAGAACTTCACGAAATCGATTTGCTTATAACAGATAAAGAACCGGATAAAGCATTCAGAGACTTGCTTGATAAACATAATGTGGAATTGCTTGTGGCAGAGGAGGAAATGGAATGATCAAATTAATCGCAATAGATCTTGATGGAACGCTATTAAACAGTGCAAATAAAATCAGCGCAGAAAATTTGAAAGCAATTAAATCTGCTCAAAAAGAGGGCATAGAAGTGGTAGTTGCTACTGGCAGAGCACATTTTGATGTAGTAGAAATTTTTAAGGATACAGGTGTAAAAACATGGATTATAGCTGCAAATGGAGCTACGATTCATAATCCTGAGGGGGTATTATTTCATTCACAGCCAATGGAAAATGAAACAGCAGCTGCTGCGCTTCAATTTTTGGAACAGAATCATTACTACTATGAGGTGTTTGGCTGCGATGCCATCTATACTCCTCAAAGCGGAAGAGAGCTAATAAATATTGAGATTGACCGGGTCGAAAGTGCAAATCCGGATGCGGACCGCGCTCTGCTTCTGCAGGCTGCTGCAAAACAATACAGCCAGACAGGTTTTAAGTTCGTTGAATCGTATAAGGACATTCTAAATCAAACTTTGGATATCTATAATATTCTCGCTTTTTCTTTTCATCAGGAAAAGCTTGATGCAGGCTGGGAGAAATTTAAAGACATAGATAATATCACTTTGGTTACATCAGCTGCACACAACTTTGAAATTGAGCATAAGCTTGCATCTAAAGGGATTGCTCTTCAAAAACTGTCTGCCCATCTTGGCTTTGAACTGATTGACACTGCAGCCATCGGTGACAGCATGAATGACAAATCGATGCTTGAAATAGCAGGAAAAAGTATTGCAATGGGGAATGCCCGCCCAGAAATTAAAGCCATCTGCAAGGATATTACTCTTACAAATGATCAAGACGGGGTAGAGCTTGCGATTAAACGGATGATGGATGCGAAGCAGCAAGTGTGAAAGAAAAGGCCGGTCTCAACTTTGAGACCGGCCTTTTCTATGCCATGAAATGATCATTATTTATAAAATAAACAAGATGATCTGTCCATTCGTTATTTTCATAAAGAAACCCTTTGCGCAGGCACTCAAACTCCATCCCCACACTTTCGGCCAGCTTTACAGATGGGTGGTTATCAAGATTGATGTGCGCCTCAATACGGTGATAGTTCAATTGATCAAACGCAAGACCGATGGCCGCTTTAACAGCTTCTTTTCCGTAACCCATTCTCCAGAATTGATTATGAATGGTATAACCCATGCGGGCCCATTGAAAATCATCACGGAGCAATGTTGAGAAATCGACATATCCGACATGCTTTCCATCTGCTAACCTGAATACACCGAAAACATATGCTTTGTCTTCATTGATGAGCTGTTGATGTTTGCCGGTGAACGCAGCAAACCACTCTTCCGTGCAAACACTCATATCAAGTCTGCCTTCGTCGTATTTGTGCTGTTTAGGCCACCTGTTTATATATGCTGAAAGCCATGTTTGATAATCAGATGCCTGATAAGGGCGGATGATCAGTCGGACTGATTTTGTATAATAGTTGGCCAACGAATATCCCTCTCTCTTTTTTATGACCTGAAAATTTGATTCAGCTGTATTATTTTTCTATCTTTAAATGATTAGGTTGTACTAATCGTCTTAGGAGAATGGTATGAAACGAGATAATGAGCTTTTAATCCGAATATGCAGAAAGAAACCGCAGCACTTACTCTAAAAAACTCATTCAACACATTCTCTGCAAAAATAGAATTGCTGCCGGCCGAATCAATCACTCTCAGCACCAGGAATTCAGATTGACTGTACATTTTACCCCGGGCCTGTTTGCAGGGAGTCAGTACTGCTGGCTAACGCTCAGTTTCAAATAGATAGGCAGAAAAATTGTAAATGATGTACCGGCACCAGGCTGGCTTTTCACATAAATATGGCCGTTCATTGCTTTAATAATGCTGAAAGATACCATCATACCAAGGCCGGTTCCATTCGATTTAGTAGAGAAATAGGGTTCCCCAAGCCTCAGAACCTGATCATCCGTCATTCCTTTACCATAGTCAGATATCACGATTTTGATATGAGCGTCTTCCTTTATAGTTGAAATTTCTATTATACCGCCAGAAGAATAAGATTCTATACCATTTTTAAGAATATTTATCAGTGATTGCTTAAGCTTTAAAGGATCTCCAAGAACTAAGATGTCATCAGAACTGAAGTTTTCATTAAACTGCACATTTTCCATTTGTGCAAGAGGTGACATGACGTTGATGCAGTTCCTGAGTTCAGTATGGATCTCAATTGGATGATTATTTTCAGCTTCAGGTCTTGCAAATGTCAGATAATCTTTGATAATGTTAGTCGCTCGATCTAACTCGTTTAACGAAATTTCTATGTATTCTTCCTTTTTTTCCTGGCTGATATCTTCTTCTCGAAGCAGCTGCAGAAAGCCTTTTGTCGTCGTCAGCGGATTGCGGACTTCATGTGATATGCTTGCCGCTAAGTGACTGACCACTTCAAGTTTTTCTGCTTTAATCACACGTTTCAGCAAATAAAAGTTTTGGACAATTGTTTCAAAAAGAATCGTTCCTATGACAGCTGCAAATATATGGAGGATAATAAGTTCAATATAAGATTCCAGTTGAAAAAAAGCTCCATAAATCATTTCAATGTGAAGGATTGAAAAAATCAAAGACGTCAGCACGATGGCTGCAACAAGAATTAATTTCTTTCTGAGTCTGCTTTTTAAATAATAGGATGAAAGCATTGGCACGAAAAGAACAAGAATGCCAGCCATCACAATAGTCGGATAGATGCCGTTTCCCCCAATAAGCAGCCGGGTCACAGCGGTAACGGCAAATAAAAAGAATCCAAGTGGATATCCTCCGTACAACAGTCCCATTACAAAAGGTATTCGCCTGAAGTCAAAGAAAAAATCATCCTCAATCATAAACGGGTACAGCATGCTTAAAATAATCGCAAGTGCCGGCAAAATAGCAAAAAGCCACTTATTTCTTTTTTTATTCGTTTCTTTTCTCATATATAACAGCTGTATAATCAACAGCGGGGAAAAAACGAGTAAAAAATTCAGTAAAACATCCTTCATTCCCATGCAGTTCTCACCTTATCCGCAAAAGTATTAAAAAACTTCACTATTAAAATATATATCAAATTTACTAGTGAATGTTAGAATATTCTAAAAGACTTTAAATTTTTTTGTCAGGAGAAAAGTAATGAGCAAACAACAAATGCAAATTAAGTTAATGGTTAAAAAAGAATACGATCTGGCAGCAGAATTTTTGCGGACCGATTTGGAATTGAATGCCCTAATCATTGAGGACTTGACCGAAGAACATATGATGGTTTACGGAGGTTATCTGAATACGCATTTGAACGCCATTTTAATGATTTATCCTGAAAAAATTTATTACTACAGCCCCGATATTAATTTCCCATTAGCAGAATTTGCATTGATCATACGGGAAACCGGCATCAGGAAAATTGTCGGAAAAAAAGAATTGGTCGAAGAGTTTAAATGTCACTTTCAAATGGATCTTGAAAGTGATTCGTTCATGCTCAGATATGAAGGAAGCAAAGATTTTCAGGCAAGCAAGGGTGTTAAAATGATTACTAGTCTTGAAGAATGCCGAAAACTATACGATTTGTTCATGAATGTCGATGAGTATAAAATGATTGGACCAAATGAAGACTTTTTTGCAAATGATCACTTTCAAAACATAGAATCAGGAAAGCTGAATGTATTCTACAAGGCAGTAGAAGGAACAATGGTTTCAACCGCAGGAGTGTTTATTGAAAGCTCCCGCACTGCCATTATAGTTGGTGTAGCTACACCGCCGGTTCATCGTCGGAAAGGATATGCTTCTGAAGTGATTCGTGCCATATGCCAGAAGCTTGCAAATGAAGAAAAGGCCATTTATTTATTTTATAATAATCCAGATGCAGGAAAGCTATATAAACAGCTTGGATTTTATGAGGCTGCAAAATGGAAAGTCCTTGGAATCTCAGCACACTCTTAATATTATGCTTGCATGAAAACGAAACTTCAGCTATGCTTAGAAACAATTGTTAATGAATTTTAAAAATTTAATATTTTTACAAGCGATAGGTGCTAATTACAAGAGTACATTTCTGTATTAGCTTAAAAGGGAAGCTCGGTGAAAATCCGACGCGGTCGCGCCACTGTAATGGGGAGAATTCTATAAAAGTCCACTGTTTTTCTAATGAAAAATGGGAAGGGAATAGAATACAATGAACCTGAGTCAGGAGACCTGCCTATCGTATGCACTTCATGCCTACGCGGAATAGGGAGGGTGATGCGATATGTTGAAACCGGTCTTGTGTCTCAACTCAAGTTAGCTTAGTCCATCAAACTCTCTTCTTTCAAGAGAGTTTTTTTCATGCACCGAAAGTTGAGAAACGATAAGAAACGGGGGAGAGGCAATGAGCATTAAGAATTCAAACTTAGGTTATCCGAGAATCGGAGAAAAAAGAGAGTGGAAAAAGACGTTAGAATCATTCTGGAAAGGCGATTTAACTGAACAGCAATTTGAACAGAAGATGAAAGAGATCAGGCTTTCACATTTGCAGAAGCAGTTGGACAAAGGAATTGATCTAATCCCGATTGGTGACTTCACCTATTATGATCATATACTGGATACAGCTATTATGTTTGGTCTTCTTCCGGAGAGGTTCCGGACTCAAGATGCAAATTCCCTCCAGACCTACTTTAATATTGCAAGAGGCAGCAGTGAGCAAGTGGCGGCTGAAATGACAAAATGGTTTAACACGAATTATCATTATATTGTACCGGAACTGGGTCAGGCAGAGCCAAGACTGACCGAAAACCGGCTTTTGCATCTTTATCTTGAAGCAAAAGAAGAGCTCGGCATAAACGGTAAGCCTGTTATTGTCGGTCCGCTTACCTTAGTTGCTTTATCAAAAGGCGAAAATAAAGACCAAGTAATTCAGAAATTAATTCCTTTATACGTTCAGGTGCTTCAGGAGCTTGCAGATGCCGGCGCTGAGTGGATACAGATTGATGAACCGGTGTTTGTGACATCGAATGCAAATGGTGCATTATTTTCAAAAGCTAAAGAAATTTACGGAACAATCAGAAGAGAGATGGAAAATACAAAGCTGCTGATTCAAACTTATTTTGAAAGTGTTGAACAATACGAGGATCTGGTCAGCCTCCCCGTTGATGGCATTGGACTCGATTTTGTTCATGACAGCGGTGTATCGCTTAGAAAGTTGAAAACGGCAGGATTTCCAAAGGACAAAGTTCTGGCTGCAGGGGTCATTGATGGACGTAATGTGTGGAAGGCAAGTCTGCAAAAGACCGTGAAGCTTGTCCACACTATTTTGGAAGCTGTTGACCGGGACCGGCTGATTCTTCAGCCTTCATGCAGTCTAATTCATGTGCCGGTGACTGCAGAAAATGAACAGCAGTTAGATCCTCTTGTAAAAGATGCCTTATCTTTTGCGGATGAGAAGCTTTACGAACTGAGTGTATTAACGAATTTTATTAACTTTGAAACTGAAGCAGAGGTGCTTAAAGAATATGATTCAGCTACTGATCAGTTATCATCATCAAAGCTGAGAAACCAAAGTGCTGTTCAGGATGCGATGAATCAGCTGGATTCCTTTTCAACAGAGAGAGCGGAAGCTGGTCTGCGGAGAAAACAGCAAAACAAACGGTTCAGCCTTCCATTGCTGCCAACAACAACAATCGGCAGCTTTCCGCAAACAAAAGAGGTTCGGGCACAGCGCCTTAAATGGAAAAAAGGCGAACTGACTGAAAAGCAATACAGTATTTATATAGAAGAAGAAATAAGAAAATGGATTGAAATTCAGGAAAATCTTGAGCTGGACGTTCTGGTGCATGGAGAATTTGAAAGGACGGACATGGTGGAGTTCTTTGGAGAAAAATTATCAGGTATAGCAATTACGACTTTTGGCTGGGTGCAATCCTATGGCTCGCGCTGCGTCAGACCGCCAGTTATATATGGAGATGTTTTACTTGAAGAGCCAATGACAGTAAAAGAAACCGTTTTTGCTCAAAGTCTTTCTGAAAAACCTGTAAAAGGGATGCTGACAGGTCCTGTCACGATTTTAAACTGGTCATTTGTTCGAAATGATCTCCCGAAATCAAGTGTCCTTAATCAATTATCACTCTGCATCCGAAAAGAAGTTGAGGCACTTGAACAAGCTGGTATTGCGATGATACAAGTAGATGAGCCGGCACTCCGGGAAGGCCTGCCGCTTAAATCGGAGAAATGGGATAAGTATATAAAAGATACGGTGACGGCATTTAAGCGGTCTACAGCTTCCGTCCAGCCGGATACACAAATTCATACACATATGTGCTATTCGAATTTTGAAGATATTATCGAAGCGATTGATGCATTAGATGCAGATGTCATTTCAATTGAAACTTCAAGAAGTCATGGTGAACTCATCCATTCATTTGAGAAATATTCATATGAGAAAGGGATTGGATTAGGCATATACGATATTCACAGCCCAAGGGTCCCTGCAGAAAAAGAGCTCGTTATGAATATTAAAAGAGCCCTGCAGGTTTTAGATCCGGAACTTTTTTGGGTCAATCCTGACTGCGGGCTGAAGACAAGAGGAGTCACGGAAACGATTGCAGCATTAAAAGTGATGGTGTCAGCCGCAAAAAGCTGCAGAGAAAAAGCAAGCGAGGCTGCGACTGTATAATTTTCACCAGTTTCATCAAAAAACAAGCCTGTTCCTAAATAGGGAACAGGCTTGTTCGTCATCTTAGCGGACACCTTTCATGTAGCTTTGAATTTTAGGAGAAAGAATTAGCATCAAAAATCCTAAAAGTACAGCTATACCGCCAATGATACCAAAATAGAGAATTTCAGTTTCGGGTTTATAGAATTTAACAATTTGAGCGTTAATAGCTTGAGCAGATGCACTTGTCAGGAACCAAAGACTCATTGTCTGTGCTGAGAATGCAGCCGGAGCAAGCTTTGTTGTTGTAGATAAACCAACAGGTGACAGGCAAAGCTCTCCGAGTACAACCAGGAAGAAGCTGAGTATTAGCCAAATCGGGTTAGCAAGTGAATCTGTTCCGTTCACGTAAGCAGGAATTATCATGATCAAAAATGATAAACCTGCAAAAAACAAACCAAATGCAAATTTTTTCGATGTAGATGGCTGACGATTGCCAAGTTTAATCCAAAGCCATGCAAACACCGGCGCCAAGAAGACAACGAATAATGGATTTAACGATTGAAATAATGATGATGGAATTTCAAAACCGCCAAATTTTAATTGTGTTCGAGTATCAGCGTATGCCCCAAGAATCGTAGCTCCTTGTTCCTGTATCGCCCAGAAAACCATTGCCGCGATGAACAGTGGAATATAAGCAATAAGGCGAGAGCGTTCAACATCTGTTGACTTAGGACTGCGGTACATCACAATGAAGTAAACCGTTGGAATTAATATACCTAAAATACTGATTAAGAAAGTAAATCTTTCTATCGTCAGATAGCCGGTTGAAATGGATATAGCTCCTAAAATTCCGATAACAGCTATACCAATAGCCAATCTTCCGAAAACTTTATTTCTTTCAGAAGGAGTAAGCGGGTTTGGAACTGCTGATCCAGCCAATCCAAGATTTTTCTTTTTAGTCAGCAAGAAGACGATTAATCCTAAGGCCATACCAATTGCAGCAAATCCAAAACCTAAGTGGAAATTATATTTTTGACCTACAGTACCAACAATAATTGGGGCCAGCAGACCGCCTAAGTTGATTCCCATGTAGAAAATGCTGAATCCTGAATCGCGGCGATTATCATCTTTGCTGTATAGATCACCCACAATATTCGAAATATTCGGTTTAAGCAACCCGGTACCGATTACAATGAAGAACATTGACACGAAAAATGCAGCAATGCTTCCAGGGAAAGCAAGAATAATATGACCAAGCATAATAAGGACTCCGCCATAAAAAACGGTACGTGTATTTCCAAGTAACCTGTCGGATATCCAGCCTCCGATGATTCCGGACATATAAACAAGAGATCCGTAGATGGACATAATGGAAAGAGCAGTAGTCTGATCAAGTCCAAGTCCGCCATCTTTCATGGAATAATACATATAATACAGAAGAATAGCTCTCATCCCATAATAAGAAAAGCGCTCCCAAAATTCTGTGAAGAATAGCGTGAACAATCCTTTAGGATGACCGAAAAAACCTTTTTGCGGTACACTTTGTACAATTTTGTCTTTATCAATCGATGACATGATACAAGAATCCTCCTTTTTACCATGTATAATAATACTACTATTAAAATTGAATTGTCAAAAAAAATCGGCAAAAATGCTAGATGAATTATTTTTTTAATATAATTTTACAAAAATGACATGAAAAAACAGGGCTTGCGTGCAGCTTTGTTTTTTCTGTCTATTTCTTTAAGTTCTATAATTAAAGAAAAAAATTACCTTGGGTCTATGCATTTCGTATGATCAGAGATAGCTGCTGACATTAATTGCGTTAATCAGTCTTCAATCAGCAAAAGGAGACTTAATTCTACTTTACAAACCACCGGTCTGTTTTTAAAATGTAGAAAGGAGGCGTCGAATTATGAAGCAATTTGAAAGAAGAGTGCGCTCAGAGAAGGCATTGCTTGAAGCTGCATCTGCATTGATTAAGGAAGTGGGCTGCGCCAAAACCACCCTTTCAGAAATCATGGAGAGAACAGGCCTGTCAAAGGGAGCCATCTATCATTATATTAAAAGCAAAGATGAGCTATTCGCTAAAGTGCTTGAAGCGAGGATTCATGAAACAAATGAAAAATTCTTTGAAAAAATGGGGAAGAGCAAAGAAGATATGACGGACCCTATCGATGTTTTATCAGAGAGTTTCGAAGCAATCAATCATCCAAAAGATGTCGTGAATCAAATCCTGTTATACTTTATCGGCAGGAATGAACAAAAAAAAGCAAAGGAAGCTCTCCGTGAATTTGATCAATGGATGTTTGAGTTTTCAAAGCTCTGGATTGTATCAGGTCAAAAGAATGGAGTGATCAGCGAGCAGATTGATGCCAATCAGACAGCTGAACTTTTTGTCCTGATGTCTTCAGGGTTTAGAATGAGAAACGTCCACAGTGGATCAAAATATGAGTTTAATACCTGTCAGTTTACAGCTATGATGAAGGATTTGTTTAGGAAAGACCCTGTTCTTTTGAAATAATCTTTATATTGAAATTATTTTACGCTTTTGGATTATAAGAATCGGTACGTCCATCAAATCTTATAAAATCAAAAAAAAAGAGAACACATTGTTCTCTTTTTTTGATTCTATTAATCTAATACTTCGACTTTTACCGTTTTACGGCCCCATTTCCTGGCTTCTGCACTAGTAGGCATCAAAACATCTATTTTATGATTGACGATTGCACCGCCTGTATCACCTGCAATAGCAACTCCATAACCTTCAACCCAGACTTTCTTGCCCAGAGGAATGATTTTTGGATCAACAGCAATGAGTTTCATATTTGGATTTTCTTTAATATTTATTCCAATGGCCGTATAGTCGCTGGCCGTATCTTCATGGCTGTAAGCAGTAGCAGTTACATAGAAGATTTTGCTTTCATCTTTTTCTTCTTTTGGAGGCTCGTTGGCAGCGGGTTTACCAGCAGATACAGGTTTGGCTGCTGCAGCTTCTTTCTTTTTCACTGCTGCAGCTTTGGCAATTGCCGCTTCCTTTGCTTTTGCCGCTTCTGCACGGGCGTTAGCTTCAGCAAGAAGAGCTGCCTGCTCTTTCTTTTTCGCTGCGGCAATACTTGCGGCCCGTGCAATTGCCGCTTCCTGTTCTTTTTTAATGCTTGCTTCAATTGATTTCATTTGAGCCTGTAGAGCTGATTTTTCCTGTTCAGCAAGGGTCACTTCTGTTGAAATTTTTTGATATTCAGCTTGAAGGGCAGTCATTTTCTTTTGTCTGTTCAGCATTGCTTCTTCAAGCTTGGCACCGCTTGATGCTAATATTTGCTTCTGTTCAGTCAGCAGAACCTCTTGTCTGTCAATCTCTTTTTTATCTTCTTCGATTTTCTTTAAATCAGCCTGCTGCTGCTCTAAAATGTCATTATCAGCATTTAGGAGAGTGGCAACTGCTCCAATTCTCTCAAATAAGTTCGAAACACTTTCCGCATTAACTAATGTATGAATGACAATATCAGCGTGATCATTCTCTTGAAGGGCTACAAGCCTTGCATGCATGATTTCCTCACGGCTTAATACCTTGTCCTGAAGTGCAACAATTTCTATTTTCTTTTCATCGATTAATTGATTTGTCTTTTTAATCTTTTCTTGAATGGAGGCGTATTCTTTTTCATTTTTTACAACAAGAGCTTCCATGTTCTGAAGTTCGTTTTCCATTTTCTGTACAGCGGTATGTACTGCTTGCTTTTGTTTTTCTTTTTGATTCAGCACTTCCTGATTTTGGTCAAGCTGCTTCTCAGCTTTATGCAAGGTGTCCTGATTCGTTTGCGCTAGGGCAGTGTTATAGCTTGATAGAGTAACAAAACCAACAGAAAGCGCGGCAATCATACGCATTGAAAATCTCATAAAACAACCCCTTTCTTGTAGTTTAGTTATACCACAAAAGAGGGGCCTTTTAGATTACAAATCTGTTAAATCATTCAATATGCGACAAATTAATGAAAATAATCCATGACAAATCGTAAAGGCTGTCGGTTATTGCTGCCACTCTTTTAAGGTTTGATCTGTGGGGAGCAGGTAAGCAAGTGCTCCTAAAATCGGCAGACAAGCGATGCCTGTCATTACAGATGTTAATCCAAAAGCGTCAATCAATGAGCCTAAAGCAACAGAACCAATTGCCCCCATTCCAAATGCGAGCCCGACTGTCAAACCGGACATTGTGCCAATCTTTCCCGGAATGAGCTCTTGGGCATAAACAACAGTTACAGAAAAGCTTGAACTTAATATAAAACCAATTGCAGCGATCAGCGGATATGCCGCTATTGGACTTGCAAACGGCAAAATGAGGGCAAAAGGCGCTGTAGCAAGCAGAGAATAAAGGATAATCGTACGTTTGCCGAAACGGTCTGCCAAAGGCCCCCCTGCAAAGGTTCCAAGTGCACCCATGACAAGAAAGATAAAGATATAAACCTGTGACTGGGCAATACTTAAATCATACTTTTCTATCACATAGAACGTGTAAAAATTTGAAATGGCACTTCCATACCATGAACGTGCAAAAACGAGAAATACGATAACGGCTAATGCAGAAAAAATGGCTTTCGTCAGTTTTACCTCTTTTTTCTTAGTGCCATTTTTCTTTTCTTCTCTTCTAATATCTGAAAGTTTTAATGTGTACCAGTTTGCTATATAAATAAGGAAAATAACTGCAAGAGCTGCTGCAATAGTGAACCAAATCGCGCCAAACTGCCCGAATGGAACGAGAATGAGCGCTGTAATCAGCGGAGCAGATGAAGATCCTGTATTTCCTCCGACTTGATAAATTGACTGCGCGAGGCCGCGTCTTTCTCCAGCTGCTAAATATGCCACTCTTGACCCTTCAGGATGAAAGACCGCAGAACCTAGTCCAATGAAAAAGACACTTAATAAGATCATTGAAAAAGAAGGAGCAAATGAAAGGCCGACAATTCCGATTAAGCTGCTCGTAAGCCCGATAGGCAGGGCATAGGGCATTGGTTTTTTATCTGTATACCAGCCGACAACCGGCTGCAGGACAGAGGAAACCATATTGAGCGTAAAGGCAATAAGGCCAAGCTGGGTAAACGTGAGCCCCATCGTATTTTCAAGAATCGGAAACATCGCAGGGATAACGGATTGAATTGAATCGTTTAATAAATGACATAAACCAATGATGAAAAGGATGTTGTAAATAGGCGGAGACGGTTTTGAAACCGGTTTTTTTAATGAAGCTGCGTTTTCCATTTTATGAGTCCTTTCTCAACTGAATATTTCGATAGACGAAAAGTATTTTACCACAAAATGAGAGGTAAGAAATCAAAAAATTCAAATAAAAAATGCTTTTGCACAAGAAACCCTTGAATGTTCATGTAAAAAGAGTAAAATAGATTTTAAAATTCACCTGAAAATTTAATAATTAGGGGATGTTCGCATGAAAGTGGTTAAGTTTGGAGGAAGTTCGTTAGCATCGGGAAATCAGGTTAAAAAGGTATTTGATATCGTCACATCTGACCCTGATCGAAAAGTGGTCGTTGTGTCAGCGCCCGGCAAACGGTATGCAGAAGATCGCAAGGTGACGGATCTTTTAATTGAACTTGGCGAAAGGTCTTTGCGAGGGGAAAGAGCACCCGAATATTTGACTGCTGTTATTGCCCGGTATTCTCAAGTGGCAGAAGAGCTGAAATTGCCGGCTGAAATCGTTTCCAAAATCGAAAATGATCTTATTGAACTGCTTGATGCAGATAAGACTCGGCAAGACCGATACATAGACGCAATAAAAGCAAGCGGAGAAGACAGCAATGCAAAGCTGATTGCTGAATATTTTAAAAGCAGAGGCATTGAAGCATCTTATATAAATCCAAAAGATGCAGGGCTGTTTGTAGAAGAAACTTGCGGAACAGCACAAGTTCTGAAAAAATCTTACGAAAATCTGAAAGCTTTAAGGGAACTTCCCGGCATTCTTATTTTTCCAGGATTCTTTGGCTACAACGAAGAAGGAGAAGTTGTGACGTTTTCGCGAAGCGGCTCAGATATTACCGGATCCATCCTTGCAAATGGAACAGGAGCAGACCTATACGAAAATTTCACGGATGTGGATGCGGTTTATTCAGCTAATCCTAATGTGGTTCCAAATCCAAAAGAAATCCGCGAGCTTACCTACCGGGAAATGCGTGAGCTTTCTTATGCCGGATTCTCTGTTTTTCACGATGAAGCGCTGATTCCTGCTTTTGAGGCCGGTATTCCTGTTCACATTAAGAATACAAATAATCCGGAAGCTGCAGGCACCAGAATTGTGAACGAAAGAAAAAATACGAATGGACCTGTTATCGGCATTGCCAGCGATGATGATTTCTGCAGTATCTATGTAAATAGATATTTAATGAATAAAGAAATTGGATTCGGACGAAAATTGCTCTCAATTTTAGAGGATTTCGGGTTAACCTATGAGCACAGTCCATCTGGAATCGATGATCTAAGTATTATTCTGAGGCAAAAACAAATGAATGCTGAGACTGAAGAGCTTATTTTAGAGCGGATCCGCACAGACCTGAAGCCGGATGAGGTGACAGTGGAACATAATCTGTCTCTAATTATGATGGTGGGGGAAGGCATGCGCCATAATATCGGCACAGCAGCCCGTGCTTCAAAAGCTCTCGCAGAAGCAGGCGTCAATATCGAAATGATCAACCAGGGATCATCAGAAGTCAGCATGATGTTTGGTGTAAAAGAAGCTCAGGAAAAAAAAGCTGTTCAGGCACTTTATGAGGAATTTTTTGTAAGCGTTTATGCATAATTAAAGGGAGCACTGCTGGATTAGAGGCAGTGCTTTTTTATTGATTTGGAGCTAAGTCTCTGCGGGTTATTTATTACTGGAAATAATCATATCGAAATCCCTCCATTTTTTATCGAAAACTCTCATTTGTCGAGCAAACCCTCTAATGGTGACATCAGTACTTAACTGACAATTTTTATCGAACTGCGATATAATGATGGAATATACCGATAATTCGGAAATAAGGAGGAAGCTGAGTTTGATTAAGAAGGTTGCTGTTATTGGATCTGGAACAATGGGGCACGGCATTGCCCAGTTATTTGCTGCTGCTCACTGTCCGGTGACGATTTATGATTTAAGAGCAGAATTATTAACGAAAGCTCGACGAATGATTATTCAGAATTTAGAGGTAATGAAAAAGGAATCTTACATAAACAGTGATGAACAAAAAGCAACGCTGGAAATGCTCTCTTATTCAACGGACCTTAGCGAAGCTGTTCATGACGCTGATCTGATTATTGAAGCAATTCCTGAGGTGCTTGAGTTTAAGCTGCAGTTATTTAAATTGCTCGAACCGATGATAAGTTCAACTGCAATTGTCGCATCCAACACTTCTACATTTCCGATTACAAAACTTGCTGAAGAGTGCCCTTTTTCTGAGCGCTTGCTCATCACCCATTTCTTTAATCCTGCTCATTTAGTCAAACTGGTTGAAGTAGTTAAACATGAGCACACTCTGCCATGGGCAGTAGAAGAAGTTAGCCATCTCTTAAAAGCTGCAGGCAAGAAAGTTGTCATTCTTAATAAGGACATTCCGGGTTTTATTGCGAACCGCCTGCAGGCTGCAGTAGTCAGGGAAGCTTTTTATCTGCTTGAAGAAGGCATCGCGGATGCAGATGACATTGATAAGGTCATGTCTGAAGGACCCGGCATGAGATGGGCCTTGAACGGACCTCTGCGGATTGCAGACATGGGAGGGCTTGATATTTGGGAAAAGGTAACCGGAAATTTGTTCCCGGAACTCGACTGCAGCACGGAAGCTCCGCGGTTTATTGTGGAAAGCGTCAAGCAGGGGAATCTGGGTTCAAAAACCGGCAAGGGTATTTATGAATATAGCGGCACAGGAGAAGGGAACTTAGACATCAGGGATAAACAGCTGATTCACTTGCTTAAAATGTAAGCGTTTTACAGAATGGAGAAAGATCAGATTGAATTCATTTGCTGGTACTTGCGGCAAATGGCGGGTATATCGGGATTATTTTGGAGGCAAAAAAATAGCCGTGCATCCCCCCGGTTCCTTTGATTGCGATTACGACTACAGCAGGTTCAGGCTCTGAAGCAACAGACGTAACCATCATAGTTGAAAATTATATAATGGAGAACGAGGAAAAAAGTGGTCATACAGCGCTGGTTCAATTAACATGACGGCAAGGTGAAAATATTGTATAGTTAAAAGCTCAGACAGGCAGGCTCAGGATATACGGGCTTGCCTCTTTCATTGAACGGAGCAGATTACCTTGATTACAACGAAAACCTATATAAAAGAATGGCAGCAGGCCCTTCAAATTGAAATCGGCTATTTAAAGAAATATGGGAGCACGAAATACCGTGTTGCAAATGGACATCTATTATCAGCTGGGGATGCCTTTACTTACTATTTTGAGAGCAGCGGCAGTCTGAAAATTCCCGTTGGATCCTCAGTCAAATTAGAATGGGACGGAGTAAAGCACAAAGGAAGAGTCCTCTCTTCAGAAGGACAAAGCATCATTCTATCTTTTGAAAGATCGTTTGGAGATCTCATTCATGAGGCTTTTCTTTTCCACGACCCGTGGGAACTGCTTGAGGAACTAATTGCAAGGCTTGATGACATGAAAAAAAGCAAGATTAAGAGGGCCAGAATCAAAAAGCTGATGGATCCCTCGATGCCTCCAAAACATCCGTCAGAGAAAGGGAAAAGCTCAGTCCATGAATTGTTTATAAGGTCAAAATACAATCCGGTCACTTTCGTTTGGGGACCTCCCGGCACGGGGAAAACCTATACTCTTGCAAGAACAGCAGCCAATCATTATTTTAAAGGAAAACGTGTGCTGATTCTGTCACACAGCAACAGTGCTGTGGATGTATTAATGAAGGAAATCGCAGTTTTTATTCATAAAAAGGAGAAATTTATTGAAGGGGAACTGCTGCGCTATGGTACTGGGAGCGCTGACACGGCCTTTCCTGTACCCCTTACAACAAGTGAACTCCTCCTGCAGAAAGACCCTGCATTATCAAAGGACAGATATCAGCTTCTCGATGAAAGAAAGCTCTTAAAAAAGGATTTATCGGATTCATTCAGCAAGCGGGATTCCAATCAGCTGCTTGATCTTGAAACAAGAATCAGCAGAGTCCTTGAGAAAATACGCAAGCAGGAATCTGAATTTGTAAAAGAAGCATTTATAGTTGGAACAACCCTTGCTAAAGCAGCAAGTGATTCAAACATATATGAAGACGAATTTGACGTTGTTATTGTCGATGAGACAAGCATGGCTTACGTACCGCAGGCAGCGTTTGCTGCATCGCTTGGCCGGCGGGTGATTCTGTGCGGGGACTTTAAACAGCTGCCGCCTATTGCTTCTTCTCGTCATGAACTCGTTGAAAAATGGCTGAAAGAAGATATTTTCATCCGCTCAGGTGTTTCAGACATCAAACAAGATTTACATCCGCAAATGCTTCTCTTGAAAGAACAGCGAAGAATGCATCCGGAAATCTCTGCATTTACCAATCAATATGTTTATCAAAATCAAGTAGGCGACCATGAAAGTGTCAAAAAAAGCAGAAATCAGCTTGTAATAAGAACTCCTTTTCCCAACAGAGCATCCATTTTGCTGGATGCAAGTTATACTGGCGAGCATTGTATAAAAGAAAGGACGTCGCATTCCAAGTTTAATTTGTGGCATCTGCTGCTTTCATTTCAAAGCATCCACGAATCCTATCTCTCTGGTGTAAGATCAATCGGCTATGTGACACCATACCGGGCACAGGCTTCTCTGATGCAGCAGCTTTTAGGTGATTTATATGAAGAAGAACTCCTGAATGCAGATATTCTTGCAGCAACCGTCCATAAATTTCAGGGCAGCGAGCGGGATGTGATGATTTTTGACAGTGTTGACAGTTTTCCGGAGAATCGTGCCGGAATGCTGACTGCGGGTAAGGACAGTGAAAGACTTATCAATGTTGCCATTACAAGGACTAAGGGAAAATTCATACATGTCAGCAATACAGACTTTATCCGTAAAAACGTATACCGCAGCAAAGCACTCAGACAACTAGTGGATCATCAGGAGAAAAATCATCAGTCCGTCACTCATCAGCATATTGGAAAATGGATTCAGCACCATCATCCAAAATTGAAATGGATGCACGCTCTAAAACAGGAACCACTATTTGAAGACATCTGTTCTGCCAAGCGACGGATCATTCTTTCACTGCCGAAATCTATGAGTCTTGAAAAGGATTTGACCAATGTCCTGAAGAATGCTGGGCATGGAATCACTCTTTCGGTTATATCTGACAGTAAGCCGGTGTTTAAATGTACTTGGATTCAAGAAAATCTGCCATTCCCATTTGTTATCATTGATGACCAAATATTATGGCTCGGACAGCCATTTGAAGGAGCAAACAGAGTGCAGCCTCCGTATGTAGCTGCGAGGCTGTATTCCCCAAAAACCGTTCAGCATTTTCTGACACAGCTCTCCTTTTCATAAAAAGAGGAAGATCGGCCATTTTCTCGAATAAGTAGTGTTGATAAAAGAATGAAGAAGGGGGAACAGAATGGAGTACAGGTTATTTCCCGCTGCTGATTCAGATAAGGCAATCGAAAATTTAATGCAATGTTACATCTATGATTTCACTGAATTTAACAATGACAAAGTTAACGGACAAGGCAGATTCAATGATTATCCTTATTTCGAAAACTACTGAACTGAAGAAGGGCGATTTCCTTATCTGATCAATGTAAAGGATGGTATGCAGGTTTTGTCTATGTAAGGTACGATGCATCTGAAGAGCATTTTTCGATGGCGGAGTTTTTCATCATGAAAAAATTTCGGCGATCAGGTCTCGGTAAAAAAATTGCCAACAATGTTTTTCAGATGTATAGCAGGAAATGGGAAATATTTCAAATTGAAAGGAATAAACCTGCTCAAAGCTTTTGGAGAAAGGTAATTGAAGAATATACAGCAGGGGATTATGCAGAGCGTATGGTAAATGAACCGTGTCATTCAAACTTTTTGTTCCAAAGAACTGGAGGGAGCTTTGTGAAAACGTTCAGATCACCCAATAAAATTGTAACTGGTGAAGGATCTATTCAAAATCTTCTTCACCTTATTAATGAATATCACGCTTCTAAAGTTTTTATTTTTGCCGATCCAATTTTAATCCAACTTGGAGTTCTTTCTCCAATAGAACAGACGCTTGAAGAAAATAAAATCCAAATCGAATGCTATACAGAAATTCAGCCTGAACCGCAAGTTTCTATTGGTGATGGTGCAGTCAAAGCTCTCAGGAACTCAGGAGCTGATCTTGTCATTGGCATAGGCGGCGGCAGCTGTCTTGATATAGCTAAAGCTGCATCCGTTCTTGCAAAAAATGAAGGCACAATTGCGGATTTTTTAAATTTATCAGGAACAAAAATACTGTCAGAACGGGGATTGCCTAAAATCATGATCCCGACAACATCAGGCACCGGTGCAGAAATGACGGATATAGCCGTTTTTTCATTAGAAGAAACAAAGGATGTCATTACTCATGACTATTTGCTAGCAGATGCCGTCATCATAGATCCGGAATTAACTTATTCTCTGCCGCCGCGAGTAACGGCTGCAAGCGGGATTGATGCACTGACACATGCGATTGAATCCTTTTTATCCATTAATGCCACGGTTATTACAGATACTCTGGCATTAGAAGCAATAGAAAAAATTGCTTCTAGTATCGGCACAGCAGTCTGGCAGGGCGCAAACCGCGAAGCCCGGAGCAGTATGTCATGGGGAAGTATGCTTGCGGGACTCAGTTTTTTTAATGCGGGTGTCGCCGGTGTACATGCTTTAGCTTACCCGCTAGGGGGCTTATTTAAAGTTTCACATGGAGAATCAAATGCTGTGCTGCTTCCATATGTCCTTGACTATATTTTGCCGTCCTGCTTACATAAAATGACGATTCTTGCTTCTTCGCTGGGTATTGAGAGAAACGGCAAAAGCGATCGTGAGTTCGCGCAGTCAGCCGTTTTAGAAATTAGAAATCTGATGGAAGATGTTGGCCTGCCCCATACTCTTCAAGAATATGGCATTACTGAAGAGGATATTGAAAAATTAGCGGCGGGCGGCATCAAGCAAACAAGACTGCTTGCAAGAAGTCCAAGAGCCTTTCAGCTCAAGGATGTGAAACAAGTCTACCATGCAGCCCTATACGGAACGTTAAAGGCAGAGGGAGTGATGAAGCATGTTCCATACAACAATTGAACCGCGAGTTTCCGAAACAGATGGGGTCGGCCATATCAACAATACAACAGTGCCAGTCTGGTTTGAAGCAGGAAGAAATCAGCTCTTTGCTTTATTCAATCCTGAATGGTCTTTTAAGGACTGGAAAATGATTATTTTAAACATGAATGTCGATTTTATCAGCCAAATTTATTACGGCAAAGAAGTCGAAGTCTATTCCTGGGTGAAAAGAATCGGAAACACAAGCTTAGAGCTTTATGAAGAAATTCATCAGGGCGGGGAATTATGCGCAAAAGGGACAGCTATCTATGTGCATTATAATGTTCATGAAAAAAAATCAGAACGCATTCCGGACGCCATTAGACTGGAATTACAGAACCATCTCTATACAAACATGTAAGTTTTCAAAATTAAAGCTTGTTTTTTCTGAAATTTCAAAATACACTAGTAACATACCAACTGGTTAGTATTTTAAAGGATGGAGTGAATGTTATGCATTTGCGTTTAACAGATGAGCAGAGAATGGTTCAAAAAACAATCCGTAAATTTGTTGAAAATGAATTAATGCCACTTGAAAATACCGTTCTTAGAAATGAATTAGAAGGAAAGCCAAGTCTTTCAAAAGAAAAAATGCACGAGCTTCAGCAAAAGGCGAAGCAGTCCGGCTTTTGGGGCATTAACACACCTGAAGAATACGGCGGTGCAGATATCGGGCAGATGATGCTTGCCATTGTGCAAATGGAAGTATCCAAAACATTCGTTCCGTTCCGCTTTGGCGGCTCAGCAGACAACATTCTCTATTATGCGAATGAAGAACAAAAGGAAAAGTATTTAATTCCTACAATTAATGGCGACAAAAAATCCTGTTTTGCAATGACAGAACCGGCAGCAGGATCTGATACAAGAAATATTCAGATGACAGCAGTAAAAGACGGCAGCGAATGGGTCCTAAATGGTGAAAAAACGTTTATTACAGGCGGAAATGAAGCTGATTTTGTTATGGTTATTGCGATAACAGATAAAGAAAAGCACAGGTCAACAGGCCGTGACGGCGTCACATGTTTCATCGTTGACCGGGATATGGGATGGACGTCTGAATATATTCATACAATGGGCGAGTGGGGACCGGCCAGCTTATTTTTCGATGGAGTCCGCGTGCCTGAAGAAAACATTCTCGGTGAATTGCACGGCGGGTATAAACTCGGGCTCGAATGGATCGGTTTTGCAAGATGGATCGTTGGGGCAACAGCTGTCGGAGCAGCCGAACGCCTGCTGCAGATGGCCATTGATTATTCAAAAGAACGCGAAACATTCGGAAGGCCGATCGCTGACCGTCAAGCCATTCAATGGCAAATTGCAGACTCAGCAACTGAAATTGAAGCTGCAAAATGGCTTGTCCTAAATGCTGCGTTCACGCTTGATCAAGGTGAGGACAACCGCCACTTGGCATCAATGGCCAAACTATACGGCTCTAATATGGGGAATCGTGTTGTTGACCGCGTTCTCCAAATCCATGGCGGAATGGGCTATACAAGAGAACTTCCGATTGAACGCTGGTATCGTGAGGCCCGCCTCTGGAGAATTTATGACGGAACAGATGAAATTCAGCGCTTAATTCTTTCCCGCAATCTTTTAAAAGGAAATGTCAAAATCGGACAATTCATCTAAAAAAGGAGGCGAAACCCATGTTCAAACACTTAATTGGAAGCGCTTCCGAAAAAGTAAAGAACTCTATTGAGAAGGGAACAGTCAGAAAATTTGCTGTAGCGATCGGAGATGAGAACCCTCTTTTCATAGATGAGGCAGCCGGAGCCCGTTCAAAATACAAGCGGAATCTGGCACCGCCAACCTTTCCCGTTACCCTGAGCTACGGCACAATTGAAGGATTGAAGCTGCCGTCTAAAGGTCTGATACATGGTGAACAGTCGTTTCATTATGAAAAACCGCTTTTAGTAGGCGATACCGTCTATTGCTCTTCTAAACTTGTAAACTACAGGGAGAGAAAAGGGAGCGGGGGAAGCATGGGCATGCTCACTATTGAGAGACTGGGAGAGACAGAAGAAGGAGATTTGATTTTTTCAATGAAACAAGTCGTTATTATAAATGAAGCAGTCAGAAAGGTGATGAACGTATGACAATTGCTGATTTTCGGTTGGGTGATCCCTTAAAGGACATCACACTTCCGCCTGTCTCAAAACTGGATCTCATCAAATATGCTGGAGCTTCAGGCGACTACAACCCAATTCACACCATTGACGAAGAAGCAGAAAAAGCAGGTCTGCCGGGCATCATTGCACACGGCATGTGGACAATGGGCAGCCTGTCTAAACTCTTTTCTCCGTTCTATGAGGAAGGCTTTATAGAAGCTTATACGATCCGGTTTAAAGGAATGGTTTTCCTGGGTGATGTGCTGACTCATCAGGCGGATCTTTATGAGATGAACGATGAATCTGCAAAGTTTCATGTGAGGGCTGTTAATCAGGATGGGACAGAGGTTGCTAAGGGGGATGTTGTATTTAGAAGGATATAATAAATAAGCCTCTTATCCTGAGGATGAGAGGTCTTCTTTATTAGAACTGAAGAAAACATGTTTTATTTGGAACCATGAGTCTTATCATCAATAATAAATTCAGATATCTGTTTTTTTCCATGTTTCCACTTTTTGAATTTGGCATATTCCTGAAAATTTTTAAATTCCTCTTTACTTAGTCCATCCTCAATTGCTTTGTTCAATAACTCCCGCCATTCATCATCAATGTTTTCATTAAAATGATCCCTTTCATACCCCAGAAGATATTCTAAATCAACCTCCAGAGTCATTGAAATTTTCTGCAAAAACTGCAGCGACGGGTTTTTTTGGATGTTTCGTTCAATATAACTTAAATAAGATTTGGAAACTCCAGCAAGCTCAGCAAGCTCACTAATTGAATACCCCTTTTCCTGTCTTAACTCCCGTAAGCGATCACCAACCATTTCTTGTCTCCTTAATCAGCCAATTCTGATAAAATAGTAACTTGCTCTTTCATTATAAGGAACATATTGTTCTTTATAAAATATCAAAATTGTGTGATTAAGCGAGTATTAGTGAGTAATCAAGAGATTTTCGTTCTTTTTAACGAAAAAACAAAGAATTTTGACGGTTTTTACAATTAGGTAAAATAGCATACATTAATAACAGCTCATATTATCGAAAACAAGATAATTGTCAGTATAAGAAGAAAACAAAAATAGAATGATAGAATATATTTGAAGAATTCATAATAATATAGAACTATCTGCTTGACACGTTCTTTATAAAGAACTAAAATAAAGAACATATTAGGAAATCGAATCTCTTTTTATTTACTATCAATGTTCTTTATGAAGAACTCTTACTTTGAAAGGTGGAACCTATGAAAAATCATAATTTTCATGATGACCCTTTGATCTCTGGAAAAGAAAAGGAAATCGATCTTAAAGAAATTTTTACAGTAATTAAAAGGCGTTTTTGGATGATTGCAGTGATTACGCTGCTGACCACTATGTTTGCAGGTTTTTACAGTTATTTTTATACGAACCCTTTGTTTGCCACCTCTACCCGCATTACAATCAATACTACTGCAGAAACAATAAACACACTGAACGTCATTATCAAGGATCCAGCTGTTCTTGAGAAAGTAGCAGCAAAACTGGATTTGGACCGTTCAGGGGAAGCACTCAGCGGCCAGATCAATGCTGAAACAATAGGAAGCTCACAAGTTATCAATATTTCAGTGATAGACTCAGATCCTGTGCTGGCGGCTAAAATTGCTAATACCACAGCTGAAATCTTTAAAGATGAAATTCCTGGGTTTATCGTCATTGATGGCATGGAGATATTAGCTAAGGCCAAGCCGAACTATTACCCTATCAATGAAAATCATTCCAGATACATTATGATGGGGGTTATCGCAGGAATCATCATCGGAGTCGGCCTTGTTTTCTTGCTTGATTCACTGGATGACAGTATCCGCAGCAAGAGAGAGGTAGAAGAGATTTTTGATGCGCCAATTCTGGGTGCTGTTTCAAAAATGTCAAAGCGGAATACAACAAAAGGAAATGTAAAAAAGAAACAGCATTTAAGGAGTGAAACTTTTGGTTCAAAATCCATTTAACACGATTCCGCCAAGAAAAAAAAGCTTAATTTCTTACTTCAATCCAAACAGCCTGATTTCAGATCAGTATCGGACGATTCTGACAAATCTGCAATTTGCTTCTATTGATCAAAAGTATCGCTCCCTTCTCATTACCTCTCCGGGATATGGAGAAGGAAAGTCCACCACTGTCACCAATCTTGCGGTTTCATTTGCCCTTCAGGGAGAAAAAGTACTGCTGATTGACGGTGATTTAAGAAAGCCTGCCATACATAATGCATTTAAACTTGAAAATAACGTTGGACTAACAAATGTTTTAATCGGAAATGCCGTTTTAAGTGAAGCGATTCACCAAACAGAGATAGGAAGGCTGGCTATTTTAACAAGCGGATCGATTCCGCATAATCCTTCCGAAATCATAGCTTCTCAGGCAATGAGAGACTTGATGGCCAAACTGCATGATCAATACGATTTGATCTTGTTTGACTGTCCGCCCGTTCTTGATGTGGTTGATACGAAAATCTTAGCCAATGAATGTGATGGAGTAGTACTGGTCGTTAATAACGGCAAAACAGATAAAGAAGAAGCGCTGGAAGCAAACAAAATCCTGTCAGCCTCAAGAGCATCACTGCTTGGTATCGTGCTCAACGAATATAAATAAAAAAATTTACAAAATTCGTTCTTGATTAAGAATATCTGGTAATGTCTCCTATCCATTATCAATGGAGGCACTCGATCATGCTGTGGGCCTTGAAAGCCTTAGACGCGAGTCGTCGGTAGTGTGATGTGAGGAGGGGTTAAATGCCCCAATTCATATAAATTTTAACTTTATGTTTTTTCAAAAGAGCATAAAGTTAAGATTTATATCAAAGAAAAGGGAGTGCTATTCTTGAATCCATTTGATCATTACCCGAAATCATTGAAGAAAATGGTTCGCTATATTAAGCAGGATGCAAGCTTAGAGCAGCTGAATGAAATAAAAAAACTCATCGATGTTTCCATTTATAAAAGATCGCTGATTCTTTCAAAAGGGACAGAAAGAAAAAAAGAATGCGCAGGAGGCTGAGCTGATGACCTACAATCGAAGGCTGTCATTATTAATAATAGTTGATTCAATTATCGTTCTTTCTGCCATCTTCTTCAGCCGCTTCCTTCTAGAGGCAGATCTGCATGTTCTTACAATCCCATTAGTCATCAGCTCACTCACCTTATTAATCAGTCATCATATTTTTTCTTTCATATATAAGCTTTATAACAAGGCCTGGGAATACGCGAGCATCGGGGAACTGCTTATTATTTTTAAAGCCATAACTTACTCAATCGCTGCAACTGCTGTCATGCAGCAGCTGATTGAAACTGAAATTCATTTCAGACTGCTGGCAGTAACCTGGATGATTCATATGCTTTTGATAGGAGGCTCTCGTTTTTGCTGGAGAATGATCCGTGATACATACATAAGCAAATCAAGCAGCAAGAAAAGAACCTTAATAATTGGTGCAGGCTCAGCTGGAACTATGGTCGCAAGACAGCTGAAAAAAAGTGCAGATACAGATATGTATCCAGTTGCTTTTATTGATGATAATGTCCACAAACAGAAACTTGATATTCTTGGCATTCCGGTTATAGGCGGGGTAAGTGCAATTGAAGAAAAAGTACGTGAGTTTGAAATTGATAATATTATCATAGCCATTCCATCTTTAAGCAAAAAAGGATTACAGAATATTTTTAATGAATGTCTTAAGACAAAAGCGAAAACGCAAATCATTCCCATGCTTGAAGATTTAATTACCGGAAAAGTTTCTGTCAATCAAATCCGGGAAGTCCGTGTAGAGGATCTTTTAGGACGCAAGCCTGTTGAACTTGACATTGAAAGCATTTCTGAAAACATTTCAGGAAAAACCGTTCTCGTTACAGGGGCTGGAGGATCCATCGGCTCCGAAATATGCAGACAGATTACAAAGTTTAAACCAAACAAGCTGATTCTTTTGGGTCACGGGGAAAATAGCATTTACTCCATCGAAATGGAGCTGAGAGCAGAAGCAGAAAAATATCAAATCGAACTTGTAACCGAAATTGCGGATCTTCAGGATGAGAAAAAAATGTTTGAAGTCATGGGCAGACATCAGCCCTACATTGTGTACCATGCAGCCGCCCATAAACATGTACCGCTGATGGAACGAAATCCAGAAGAAGCTGTAAAAAACAATGTTATTGGCACACGTAATGCTGCCAGTGCTGCGAGATGGGCCAACGTTGAGATCTTTGTCATGGTTTCAACGGATAAAGCTGTAAATCCCACTAGCGTCATGGGTGCAACTAAAAAACTTGCTGAAATGCTGGTTCAGCACTTTGACCAAATTAGCAAGACAAAATTTGTAGCTGTCCGCTTTGGAAATGTTTTAGGAAGCAGAGGCAGCGTGATACCGCTTTTTAAAAAGCAAATTGAAAAAGGCGGTCCCGTAACAATTACGCATCCGGATATGGTCCGTTATTTTATGACCATTCCAGAAGCTTCAAGGCTTGTCTTGCAAGCCGGAGCACTCGCACGGGGTGGAGAGATCTTTGTTCTTGATATGGGCGAACCTGTCAAAATTATTGATCTTGCTAAAAATCTAATAAAAATGTCTGGGCACTCTCTTGACGACATTGAAATAGAAGTCACTGGCATGAGGCCTGGCGAAAAACTGTTTGAAGAATTGCTTAAAGATGATGAAGTACATGAACAGCAAGTGTATCCGAAGATTTACGTAGGGAAAACAGCTACTCTTTATATAGAAGAAATCCAACATATCATCGATACATTTTCTGAAATGGAGAAAAACGAATTGCGCGAACAGCTGTTAAATCTCGCCAATCATCGTGTTCCTGTTAACGAGCTATTGTCGATACCTAGTTAAAAGGAGATTACTTATGAAAGTTAAAAAGGCAATTATTCCAGCAGCAGGACTTGGCACTAGATTTCTGCCAGCCACAAAAGCGATGCCGAAAGAAATGCTTCCGATAGTAGATAAACCAACGATTCAGTACATTGTTGAAGAAGCAGTAGAATCAGGCATTGAAGACATTATCATTGTAACAGGTAAAGGAAAAAGAGCGATTGAAGACCACTTTGACAACTCATTTGAACTCGAACAAAACCTTTTAGAGAAGGGTAAACTAGAGTTATTAAATGAAGTTCAAAAGTCTTCCAAACTCGTGGATATTCATTATATTCGTCAAAAAGAGCCAAAAGGACTTGGGCACGCGATCTGGTGTGCACGCAAATTTATCGGAAATGAACCATTCGCTGTGTTACTCGGTGATGATATTGTCGCAGCAGAAAAACCTTGTCTAAAACAAATGATCGAACAATATGAACGCTATAATGCCTCAATTATTGGCGTGCAGCATGTATCTGACGAAGAGGTATCCAGATATGGAATCGTAGATGGCGCGAAAATAAGTGACCGCTTTTACAATGTGAACCATTTAGTAGAAAAGCCGAAGATGGAAGAAGCACCTTCTAATTTAGCCATCCTGGGCAGATATATTTTAAGTCCAAGAATCTTTGATCTATTAAACAATCAAAAGCCAGGAGCAGGCGGAGAAATCCAGCTTACAGATGCCATAGCCGCTCTTAATCAGATAGAAGCCGTTTTTGCCTATGACTTTGAAGGCATCCGCTATGATGTAGGTGAAAAACTCGGCTTCATCAAAACAACCATTGAATTCGCTCTTAAACATAGCGAACTGAAATACGATTTGCTTCATTACTTATCAAATCTAATGGAAAAAGAATTCTCCAAAAAATAATGAACGAAAACACTCGTGCAATTGAGTGTTTTTTGTTCGAGCAGGGTGATAAAAATGCCTGACAAAGTGCTTTTTACGGCAACAGTTGATTACCACTTTAAAAGCTTTCATCTACCAATACTAAAATGGTTTAAAGAACAGGGCTGGGAAGTTCATGTAGCTGCACTTGGGAATATTGAACTTCCATACGTCGACCAGAAATACAACCTGCCCATTCAACGGTCACCATTTAATAGTAGAAACTCGGTTGCATACAGTCGATTAAAAGACATCATTAATGAAAATAACTACAGTATCATTCACTGCCATACACCTGTTGGAGGCGTTCTTACCCGGCTGGCTGCAAGAAAAGCAAGAACAAAAGGCACAAAAGTCATCTATACGGCACACGGCTTTCACTTTTGCAAAGGTGCGCCGCTTCAAAATTGGCTGACTTTTTACCCAATCGAAAAATGGCTTTCAGCTTATACGGATTGTCTGATTACGATTAATGAAGAAGATTATCTTCTGGCAATGGATCGGCGATTTGCAGCTGGAAAAGTTGAACACGTTCATGGAGTAGGGGTAGACACTGAAAAGTTCAAACCGATTTCGGAAAATGAAAAAATGAAAAGAAGAAAAACATTCGGAATGGAGCAAGATGACTTCATTTTGTTCTACGCAGCAGAGTTTAACAAGAATAAGAACCAGCAATTTTTGCTGCATGCCATGTCTCGATTAAAAGATAATCTCCCAAACGCTAAACTTCTCCTGGCTGGTGAAGGAGCTCTTTTAGAAGAATGTAAACAGCTTGCTAAAACGCTCAGTATCGAGCAAATGGTTCATTTCTTGGGATTCAGAAAAGATATTGATTCCATCTTGCCAATGTGTGATTTAGCAGTAGGATCAAGTCTTCGTGAAGGACTGCCGGTCAATATTATGGAGGCTATGGCCTGCGGGCTGCCTGTTGTTGCTACAGACAACAGGGGGCATCGGGAACTTGTGGTGGATGGGGTGAATGGATGGATTGTTCGAAATCAAGATGGTCAGAAAATTGCAGAGCACATTTATTCATTTGCAACTGATCATTTGAAAAGGAAAATATTTGGAAGCAATGGCAGAATATTAATCGAGAACCAGTACAGCATTAAACAAGTGCTTGAAGAAAAAAGTAAAATCTACATGAAATACATGAGAGAAACGGAGGCATTGAAGTGGGCGGTCCAATAAGAGTTTTGCATGCCGTAGTAAACATGAACCGCGGTGGTGCAGAAACATTAATCATGAACTTGTATCGAAATATGGATCGATCAAAAGTTCAATTTGATTTCCTAACATGTAAACCAGGTGCCTTTGATGATGAAATCACTGAAATGGGTGGAAGGATTCATAGAATTCCTTATATCACTGATGGAGGCCATAGAAATTACATTAACCACCTTGATCAATTTTTTAATGAGAATAGTCAATACAAAATCGTGCACGCCCATATGGATAAAATGAGCGGGTTTATTTTGCGTGCTGCAAAGAAGGCTGGTGTACCTACACGAATTGCACATAGTCATAATACTCAAAGTGAAGGCGGAATTGCTGCTAAGGTTTATAAAAGCTACGCCGGTAGTAAAATCTCTAAAGCATCAACTCATTATCTGGCATGTTCGAAAGTAGCAGCAAATTGGCTTTTCAAAAGTAAAGCAAGCTCCTCTACAATCCTAAAGAATGGGATAGAGCTTAACAAGTTTGCTTTCTCACAGGCTATAAGAGATCACGTAAGAGCAGACCTTAGAATTGAAATAAATACTTTAGCAATTGGTCATATAGGCAGATTTAATCATCAAAAAAACCATATATTTTTGATTGATATTTTTAATGAATTATTAAAAACGGTTCCAAATGCAGTATTAATATTAGTAGGTGTTGGGCCATTAAGGTCATCAATTGAAGAAAAGGTTAAAGGATTAAATATCGAAAATAAAGTTCAATTTCTTGGTAGTAGAAGTGATGTAGAATTTTTATTACAAGCATTCGATCTATTTGTTTTCCCTTCCTTGCATGAAGGGTTGCCAGTTACGCTAGTAGAAGCACAGGCATCAGGTTTACCTTGTATTATTTCTGATAATATTTCGAGTGAAGTAGATATGGATATTAATCTAATTAAATATGCATCCAACACTAACATGTCTGAATGGATTAAAAAAATACAAGAGACTCGAAAGCTCAAAATCAATAGGAATATTAACTTTAAAAATCTTTCTGATAAAGGCTACGATATCCAACACAGTTCTCAATGGACTAAAGAATATTATTTAGCAATCTCGAGGTGAAGCATATGAAAATGTTAACAATCTTTACACCAACTTTTAATCGCGCTTATTGCTTGCACCATTGTTATGAGAGTTTAAAACGTCAAAGCAGCAAGGACTTTGTATGGTTAATTATTGATGATGGTTCTACAGATTATACACCAAGTTTAGTTAAAAGCTGGATAGAAGAGAACATGATAGAGATTAAGTATATCCAGCAGCCAAACCAGGGAATGCATGGCGCCCATAATACTGCTTACAACAATATTGATACAGAGCTCAATGTTTGTATTGATTCAGATGATTATATGCCTGATGACGCAGTGGAGAAAATAATAAATTATTGGATAATTAACGGATCAAAAAAAGTAAGTGGCATAATTGGACTTGACTCAGATACTAATGGCCAAATCATAGGATCAAGGCTGCCAGATC
This sequence comes from Metabacillus hrfriensis, assembly GCF_030127205.1. NCBI lineage: Bacteria > Bacillati > Bacillota > Bacilli > Caryophanales > Bacillaceae > Metabacillus > Metabacillus hrfriensis. The sequence goes on along the minus strand of NZ_CP126116.1, from coordinate 2,713,777 downwards.
AGCTAAAAAAATCTTCTTTATTTGATCTTTACAATAAACATGGAGTCAAGGGAGATAAAAAACTCGTTTACAGAACTGAAGTATCTAAAAAGTATCCATATCCAATCTTCAAAGGGGAAAAGTATGTAGGCCTTGCTTATAAATACTATAAGCTGGATGAAGAATATGAAATGCTTCTATTTAATGAGGTACTATGTTGTGTTGAATATTTGGAGGATGGATCTTCTAGGAACATGTTAAATCAATATAGGAAGAATCCAAAGGGTTTTGCTTTTTATAGGAAAGAATTGATGAATTTAAAATCTGCAAATCTAGGATTTAAGTATAGACAGTGTATTCATTATGTTTCAAGTTGTTTGCTTTATAAAAATAATAGATTTGTGCATGAAACACCAAATAAATTTCTTACTATATTAGCAATTCCATTTGGAGTCAGTCTTTATTTGCACATCTTATCTAAAACTACTGCTTTAGATTAATAAACTAGCAATGAGAAGAGGTCATTTTAAATGACAGTTCTTTGGATTACATTATTATTGGTTTTTGTGCTTGCTTTTTTTTCGAGGTATTCGGCGTCAATGAACGGTACTTTTACCTACTCAACTTTTGTCTCTCCAAATAAATTTTTAGTTTTTTTGACGTTCTCAGTCTTAGCTTTAGTTTCAGGACTAAGAAATACAATAGGCGATACCTATTTTTATATGCATGCTTATCAAGCTACTGATTTTACATGGGATTACATACTTGAGAATAAGGACCCTGCTTTTGGCGTTCTGCAGATGATGTTAAAGAATTTGACTTCCGATCCTCAGGTCTTAATTTTCATAACCGCTTTAATTACCAATTTACTAATCATTGTAACACTTTATAAATACACTCGATTATTCGAACTGAGTTTATATGTTTATATTACTTCTGGTATGTTTACTGTTTCTATGAATGGTATACGTCAATTTTTAGCAGCATCGATAATATTCTGGGGGACAAAATTTCTGCTGGCAGGCGAACCTAAAAAATATTTTATACTTGTGTTAATTGCAAGTACCTTCCATCAAAGTGCTCTTATTTTATTGCCAATTTATTTTATTGTCAGAAGAGAAGCTTGGACTAAGGTAACAATTATAATACTAACTGCGACTGTCTTAATTGTAATAGGATTTAATGAGTTTTCTCAACTAATTTTTTCAGCAATAGAAGATACTCAATATGGGGAATATGGCATCTTTACTGAAGGTGGAGCAAATAAACTGAGAGTATTGGTTGAAGGAGTGCCATTATTTATAGCTTTTTTAGGTCGTGAGAGGCTTCGGAAACTTTGGCCAAAGAGTGATATTATTGTAAATTTAGCTATGATAGGTGTCATCTTTATGATTATCGCAACACAAAATTGGATTTTTGCAAGATTTAACATTTATTTTAGTTTATACAACTTAATTTTGATTTCTTGGTTAATACATCTTTTTAAAGATAGTAATAAGAAGTTCGTTTATTATTCATTACTAGTTTGTTATCTTATCTATTTTGTGTACGAACACGTAATTTCATTAGGGATTATTTACAGAAGTGATTATATCAATTTATAAGAGGTAATATTATGAAAATAGCAGATAATATAAATGAAGTGAACTTACGACAACTTCTCGAGTATGTTTATGAAATAGGACAGCTGTCTGAAAGTATTAGTGTTTTAGAATTCATAAATGAAATAGAACTTGAAATTATAGAAAAACTCAAAAGCATCAAAGGGGAGAAAAATGAAACGTATTTTTGATTTAGCTACTTCTATAGCAATACTTATAATATTTTCTCCTATTTTAATAGCCGTAGCAATACTTGTAAAAGTTAAGATAGGATCACCAATCTTTTTTAAACAGCTGAGACCGGGTCTGTTTTGTAAACCATTTTACTTTTATAAATTTAGAACAATGACTGAGGAAAGAGATGAATTTGGAGAACTATTAGATGATCATTATAGGTTAACACCTTTCGGGAAATACTTAAGAAAAACGAGTTTTGATGAGTTTCCTCAATTGATAAACGTTATTAAGGGGGATATTAGTTTAGTAGGACCTAGACCCTTATTAATGGAATATTTACCTCTTTATACAGAAGAACAAAAAAAGCGACACCAAGTCAAACCTGGTATTACTGGCTGGGCTCAAATAAATGGTCGAAACAGTATTTCATGGGAAGAAAAGTTCAAGCTGGATGTTTGGTACGTAAATAATCAATCTTTTTTGTTAGATTTGAAAATCCTTTTTTTAACAAGTTATAAAGTTTTAAGATCTCATGGAATAAATCAGCAAGGAAAAGCAACAGTTGAAAAATTTAAGGGGTCCCAAATAAGCGGAGGCTCGTTATGAACTTTGTGATTATTGGTCAAGGTGGACATAGTAAAGTTATCAAAGATATAGTAGTTTTTAATAAGAATATTAATCTAGTTGCATTATTAGATGATAAATATGATCAGAAATTTATTTCTGATCATATTTTTTATGGTCCAATATCTGCTTATAAAGATTTAATCGAAAATTATTCAGGTATTAAATTTATGATAGCTATTGGAAATAATAAAATTAGAAAAAAAATCATAGAAGAATTGAATCTTGACGATAATTTTTATACTTCCGTTATCCACCCTACAGCTATTGTAAGTTCAAGTGCAAAAATTGGTGTTGGATCTGTTGTTATGGCAAATGCTGTTATTAATGCCGATTCTAATATTGGTGATCATGTGATCATTAATACAGGTGCAATCATTGAACATGACAATCACATAGGAAACTTCTCTCATATTTCACCCAGAGGTACCTTAACAGGTAATGTGCGAATTGGAGAAGGAGTTCATATTGGAGCGGGTGCTACAATAATTCCAGATGTTCACATTGGTGATTGGACTGTGATTGGAGCAGGTGCAACTGTTGTTAAATCCATTCCTTCACATCAGACAGCGATAGGAGTACCTGCTAAATATTGAATGTAAGAGGTGTTAAAAGTGATGCAAGAAATTTTACAAAAAAGAATTTATCTTTCTTCTCCCCATATGAGTGGAAATGAATTGAAATACATTAATGAAGCGTTTGAAACAAATTGGATTGCACCTTTAGGGCCAAATGTTGATGCATTTGAAAAAGAAATAGCAAATTATGTAGGAGTCAGTGAAGCTGTTGCAGTAAGTTCAGGTACTGCAGCAATTCATTTGGCTCTTTCTTTATTAGATGTAAAAAAGGGAGACAAAGTTTTTTGTTCCACACTTACTTTTGTAGCGAGTGCGAATCCAATACTTTATCAGGGTGCTGAACCAGTTTTCATCGATTCAGAACCGGAAACATGGAACATGTCACCTCTTGCTCTTGAGAGAGCCTTAAAAGAAGCATTTATGGATGGAAAGCTGCCTAAAGCAGTTATTGTTGTAAATCTATACGGTCAAAGTGCAAAAATGGATGAAATAGTTTCTATGTGTAACCAGTATGATATACCAATTATTGAGGATGCAGCAGAGTCACTTGGCTCTACCTATAAAGGAAAAGCGAGTGGCTCATTTGGGAAATTTGGTGTATTTTCATTTAATGGAAATAAAATTATTACAACTTCTAGTGGAGGTATGCTTGTTTCTAATGATATTGAAGCTTTAAAGAAAGCAAGATTTTTAGCTACTCAAGCAAAAGATCAAGCTCCCCATTATCAACATAGCACAATTGGTTTTAATTATCGAATGAGTAATATACTTGCTGGTATCGGTAGGGCTCAATTAGAAGTATTAGAAGAAAGAGTTAAAGCTAGAAGGTTACTATTTGATCGATACTATCAAGAATTAGGTTGTAAACCTGGAATTAAATTTATGCCTGAATTAAACGATACACAATCTAATCGTTGGCTTACAGCATTAACCATTGATGAGAAAGTAACAGGAACTTCAATACATTCTATATTAAATGCTTTGGCTGTAGAACATATAGAAGCGCGTTCTGTTTGGAAACCTCTTCATATGCAACCTCTATTTAAAGGGGTTAAATGCTACACTCATAATGAAAATACGAATGTATCTGAACATTTGTTTAATACAGGTTTATGCCTTCCTTCAGGATCGAATATGACGGAAGAAGAACAATTGAAAGTCATAAAGTATGTAAAAGAAAGTTTAAAAATAAGAGTATAATCTTAAACTTTTATTTGGCGTTCACTATCGAAGGGAGGTTGAGAATAAAATGAATACAAATAATAATAAAATCCCTAAAATTATTCATTACTGCTGGTTCGGAAGAAAAGAAAAACCTGATATTGTAAAAGAATGTATAGCAAGCTGGAAAAAGCATTTATCTGGGTATGAAATTAGAGAATGGAATGAAAATAACTTTGATATAAACACCAATATATATGTAAAAGAGGCATATGAATCAAAGAAGTTTGCTTTCGTAAGTGATTATGCAAGAATGCAAGCTTTATTTAACTTTGGTGGAATATACCTGGATACTGATGTGGAAGTATTTAAACCATTTGATGATCTATTGAATCATGAGTCATTTTGGGGTTTTGAACAAGAAAATTATATTGCAACAAGCACGATAGGGGCAGTTAAAGGGAATAAGTTGATAAAATTATTTTTATATTCATATCAAGAAAAGAGTTTTATTAAAGAAGATGGTAGTTACGATGATTTAACAAATGTAGCTATAGTAACTAAGATATTAAAAAATAATGGATTGAAAATAAATGGACAATATCAAGAAATAATTGAGCTAGGAACATTTTATCCTCAGACATACTTCTCTCCATATGATTACATAAACTGTAGGAAGTTTATCACTGAAAATACGTACGCCATGCATCACTTTTATAAGAGCTGGTTATCACCAAAAGCGAAATTTAAAAGCAATTTAAAAACAGTAGCAGCTAAAGTAATAGGCGGAGAAAATATAGCTAAAATCAGAAAAATAGTTTCGAGAGTTTAGGAGAAAAAAATGAAAAAAATATTGATAGCCTCTTTTGATATGGAAGTTGGGGGAGTAGAAAGAAGTCTTGTGAGCATGCTTGAAAACTTTGATTATAGAGAATACGCTGTTGATTTGATGTTATACCGACAACAAGGTGATTTTCTGAACTTAGTTTCTAATAAAGCAAATTTATTAGGAGAAATCCCGCAATACGCAACTTTTAGAAAATCAATAGGAGAAGTCTTTAAAGATAAACAGTACAGCATAGGGCTATCACGATTTTTTTCTAAGATAAATGCTGTTCTTACAGGGGAAATAAAAAGAATTGCAGAGCCAGGCTATTATCAAATGCAACTAATGTGGAAGTATGCTTTACCTTTTCTTCCCAAGATTGCAAAAGAGTATGATGTAGCAATAAGTTATTTATGGCCACATTATTTTGTAGCTGAAAAGGTGAAGGCTAAGAAAAAAATAGCTTGGATTCATACTGATTTTTCAAAGGTTGAAACAGATATTAAGTTGGACTTAAAAATGTGGCGGAATTTTGATTATATAGTAGCTGTATCAGAAGCGTGTAAAACATCTTTTTTGAATAAATATAGCGAATTAGAAAATAAGGTGATTGTAATAGAAAATATAACATCACCAGAATTCATTAGAGAGATGGCTAATAAAATAGTTCATAATCCAATGATTGAAGATAATAGATTTAAAATTTTAACAGTTGCCAGACTATCACATGCCAAGGGAATCGATAATGCTGTAAAAGCTTTAAAGATATTAAAAGAAAAAGGCTATCATGATATTGCATGGTATGTAGTGGGCTATGGCGGTGATGAAACTAGGATCAAAGAAATGATAAAAGAATCTAAACTAGAGGACAGCTTTATTTTATTAGGGAAGCAAACTAACCCATATCCATTTATGAAAGAAGCTGATCTATACGTTCAACCGTCTAGATACGAGGGAAAAGCTGTAACAGTAGGTGAAGCACAGATTCTTTCAAAACCAGTAATGATCACGAACTATACAACAGCAAAAAGCCAGGTGAAAGATGGAATTGACGGATATATTACTGAGTTATCTATTGAAGGAATTGCAGACGGAACTGAAAAACTATATAAAGATTCAAAGCTAAGAGATAATTTAGTTGAAAACTGTAAAAATACAAATTTCAGCAATAGACCTGAATTGAAGAAGTTATATAATATTTTAAATTGAAGTGGGGGGAGGTAAGGATGGTTCCAAAAGTAAGTGTCGTAGTACCAGTTTATAATTGTGAAAATTATATTTCAAATTGTTTAGAAAGCATACTTAATCAAACATATACTAACATTGAAATTATCATTATTAATGACGGATCAAGTGATAAAAGTGAAGAGATAATTTCTGAGTATAAAGAAAAGGATAACCGAATCATTTATGTATATCAGGAAAATAACGGACCATCTGAAGCCAGAAATAAGGGTATTCTAACTTCGACAGGTAAATATTTAGTATTTATAGATTCTGATGATACAGTTGATAAAAGATATATTGAATTACTATTAAAAGAAATGATAAGTTCAGAAGCTGATTTAGTCTGTTGTGGTTATAGAGATGAGTCCAAATATATGGTAAGGAATCATACAGATTTTGATTTTAATATTAGTGTAAACTTACATTCTTTTATGGAAATGGTCTGTAAGGGAACAGGAGGAGTACTTTGGGGTAAGATATTTAAAAAAGAAATTATCGTCGAGAATAATTTGAAAATGGATAAAAATATATTTATGTCAGAGGACTTAGTTTTTGTCCTCCAATATGTTGCTTATTGCAAGATATTTGCTGCTATAAAAGAGTATTTATATAATTACAATAGACTTAATCAGGAAAGCATAAGTTCAAAAATATCTATCAATTATATTGAAAATCATATTATTGTTTGTGAATATATCGAGGGAATATTTCGTTCTGTTAATTTTAATGAACAAAAAACAAATCAAATAATTGTAAAACGAATTCAAGAATTTGTTTTAAGTTTGATAGAGCAACAAACCTTCAATTTAAAAAATATAGAGATAAATAAAGCAAGTAACAATATAAAAAAATTACTCTCTATACCTTATGTCGAGAAATATAAAAGTGAATTTAAATCTAATAGTGCGTACTATAAACCATATGTATTTTTTGTGAAAAATAATCGTTTTAAATCTTGTATCATTTATGGGGTTTATTTAAATATGCTAAGAAAATTAAAAAGGAAATTTATATCTAGAAAGCAAGTGAGTCTATGAAAAAATCGCTACTGTTCGTTATTGATTCACTAACAATTGGAGGAGCAGAAAAAAGTTTAGTTTCCTTATTAAATCTGATTGATTCTTCGAAATATGAAATAGATTTATTACTTATTAAAAGAGGTGGGGATTTAGAAAAATATATTCCATCATATATAAATATCTTATCAGTACCAAAATACTTTAGTTCAATCGAAAATAATACTTTAATAAATATGAAAAACCTTTTTTATAGACTAAAGACATCTTTAAGTTTAAGAGTAAATAATTACAATAAAAACGTATTACATAGTGAACAGGTTGTATATAAAAGTATAGATAAGATTCTGAAGCCATTAAATAAAATATATGATGTTGCCATAGCTTATAGTCAGGGAATGCCTACTTATTTAGTAGCAAATAAGGTTATTGCATCAAAAAAATTAGCATGGATTAATACTGATTATGTTAATACTTTGTATGATAAAGAAGTTGATTATAAATCATACAGTAAAATAGATAAAATGATTGCAGTTTCTGAACACACAAAAAATTCTGTGTCTCAGATTAGAGAAGAATATAAGAATAAAGTTGATTTGATTTTAGATATAGTTGACCCGAATATGATTAATCAAATGTCTCTTGAAGGAGAGGCTGAAGAATTTGACAAGTCGTTAGTTAATATTTTAACAGTAGGAAGGCTAGTATCAGCAAAGGGCTATGATAAGGCTATTAAGGTAGCAAACTTACTAAAGAATTCGGGATATAAATTTAGATGGTTTGGGATTGGAGAAGGTCCAGAAAGAAAAGGACTTCAAAAATTGATAGAGGAATATGAATTAAATGACTATTTTATTTTGCTAGGGAAAAAAATTAATCCATACATTTATATGGAAAATTGTGATATTTACGTACAACCATCAATAAAAGAAGGATTTGGTCTTACAGTAAGTGAGGCTAAAATTTTAAAAAGGCCTATTGTATGCACAAACTTTTTCACAGCGAAGGAAATCATTGAGCATGAAGTAGATGGTTTAATAGTTGAACATGATATAGAGAGCATATATAAAGGTGTTAAAAAGTATTTGGATGAAAAGAGCTTTAAAGAAAAAATAATGAAAAAACTAGATACAACAGAACCGTATAGTTCAGTTAATCAGTTAAAGAATTTTTACAATTTAATTGAAAGTTAAGAGTGGTGAAAGCAATGAAGAAAATTTTTGTAGATATTTATTTACAATTTAATTTAGGAGACGATTTATTTTTAGATATCCTTGCAAAGAAATTCCCTCAGAGTGAGTTTACAATTAATTATTTAGGAAATAATTATGATCGATTTATTTCCCAATATCATAATGTTAAAAGAAGAAAATATTCACTAATTAATAAAATAGGTCAACGTCTTAAAATTTCTGATTCTATAACAAACTATGATGCAGTAGCTGAAGAACATGATGCTTTATTATTTATTGGTGGTTCTATTTTTAGAGAAGAAGAGTATCATCGTACACTATATCAAGATCGGATGAAAATGGTTAAGGAATTTAAGAATCGAGGGAAATCAGTATTTATTCTTGGAGCTAATTTTGGTCCTTTTAAGACAGATGCTTTTCTCAAAGATTACAAAGAGTTCTTTAAACTTTGTGACGACGTTTGTTTTAGAGATTTATATTCATATAATTTATTTGAAAGTCTACCACAAGTTAGGTATGCACCAGATATTGTGTTTCAAATGGATATTAGTGATTATAAAACTGATACAAACAAAAAAATGATTGGATTTTCAATAATAGATCCAATACATAAACAAGGTTTATCGAAATTCCATAATGACTATATTAGTAGTACAGTAAGGACGATTGAATCGTTTGTAAGTAAGAATTATGAATGTAGTTTAATGTCTTTTTGTGAACGTGAGGGAGATTTACAGGTTATCAATGAAATTAAATCTAATCTTTCTCCTGAAACCCTAAACAAAGTATTTGTATACGAATATAAAGGAAATTTAAAAGAAGCTATTAATCTTATAACATCTTTTAATTTATTTATTGCAGCTAGATTTCATGCTAATATTCTGGCCTTATTACTTGGAATCGGAGTAATGCCAATTATATATAGCAGAAAAACTACTAATATGTTTAAGGATATTAATCTTACAGATGTTCTAGTAAACATGGATGAACTTAACCTACAATTTGATGAAAATACACTTAATAGGTCATTTAATAATAAAACAAACTTGGAAATGTTCTCGAATGATGCTATGAATCAGTTTTCAAAGCTTTATGAATTTCTAAATCAAAATAATTTTAGAGGGATTGTATGAAGACAAAGATCCTATTCATGGTAATAAATATGAATGTCGGTGGAACTGAAAAAGCATTACTAAATTTGATATCAGAACTTCCACAAGAAAATTTTGATGTAACTATTTTAATGCTAGAGAAATATGGTGGATTCTTAGATTTGATTCCTAGCCATGTTAATATCGAAAAAGTAGATGGATATATAGACATACAAAATATGTATAATAATCCACCGAAATTGAGTGCAATTAGATTCATTAAAAAAGGTAAGTTATTAAAAGCATTTAACATATTGTTTTTTCATTTATTCTCAAAAATTTTTAAGGATAGAAAGCCATTTTTAAAATATATCTTAAAGGATTTTTCTATCAATAGTAATAACTATGATATAGCAGTTGCATACGCAGGTCCTATGGATTTAATAACGTATTTTGTATTAAATAAAATAGTAGCGAAACAAAAAGTTCAATGGATTCATTTTGATGTGACAAAAATAGGATTCAACAAGACGACCGAATCAAAAATGTATAACATGTTTGATAAAATATTTGTGGTTTCAAATGATGGAAGAAAAAAATTAGTTAATATAATTCCTTCGATAGATAAGAAAACTGAAGTATTTTCAAATATAACATCACCAGAATTGATTGATAAGCAGTCGAAAGAGGGAAAAGGATATACTGATAGTTTTGATGGGTTGAGAATATTAACTGTTGGTAGGTTAACAAATGAAAAAGGTCAGGATATAGCTATTAAGGCATTATCAATGTTAATTAAAGATGGATATAAAGTTAGATGGTATTGTTTAGGGGAAGGAAGTTCTAGAATGAAATACGAAAAACTGGTTGAAGAGTATAATCTTCAAGACCAGTTTATTTTTTTAGGGATAGATCCAAATCCATATCCATATATAACACAATGTGATATATATGTGCAGCCATCTAGACACGAAGGATATTGTATAACTCTAGCTGAAGCCAGGTGTTTAAAAAAGCCTATTGTAACAACAGACACTAGTGGGGCAAAAGAACAAATAAAAAATGGAGAAACGGGTTTAATCGTTGGTGCTAATGAATTCGAATTATATAATGCAGTAGGGAAATTAATTAATGATCAAAATTTGCGAAACAATTTTACTCAAAACTTAGAAAAAGAATACTTTAATACAGTAGATATGAATAAATTACGTAAACTCATAATTTAAACCAATGCGATGGGCAGAGGAGAACAATGAAAAAGGTTGTAATTGTAATAAGAAGTATGATAATAGGTGGAATAGAAAAGTCTTTGATATCTTTGTTAGAATCTATGCCGAATGATAATTTTGATGTAACTGTTTTAGTTATGGGAAATGGTGATGAAAAATCAACAATTGAAAAAATAATGAATAATATGAAAAAGACAAAATTTATTACTGCATTTAAGATAGCAAGTTACACATTGTTAGCTAAAAGAGCTGCTACAATGTATGAACAAGAAGAATATCATTCTAAAATGTTACCTAATTTTAGATAAGGAATTTGATTTAGCAATTGCATACCATACTCCAGCTTCATTTCCTGTTGTCTATGTAATGAATAATATAAAGGCTAAAACAAAAGTAGCTTGGATTCATAGTGATGTTTCTCAGTATAAAAGGGAGCTAATACCCTATAGTAAATATTATGAAAAATATGACAAAATCTTTTGTGTATCTATATTTGCAATGAATAAATTTGTAGAAATGTATCCTAACTTAAAAGAGAAGACAGATGTATTTTATTATATCCATGATAAGGAAAAAATTGAATTATTGTCTTTAACCGATGAAGGTTTTAATGATAATTTTGCTGGTACTCGTATTTTAACGATAGGAAGATTAAACTCTCAAAAAGGACAAGACATAATACCAAGGATAATAAAAGAACTTAGAGAGCAAATTGAAGATGGGCAAACTGGAAAGATTATAAATTTTGATGAAGATGAGCTCAATAGTGCAATCAGATATTTGATACTAAATAGAGATGTATGTGAAAAATTTATTAGTAATTTAAAAAGAAAAAATGTTGCTTCTACATCAGAAATAAAAAAATTATACAATTGTTTCTGTTAAATGATAGATATGAGAGGTAGTTGCATGAATGAAGAGTCAACTTAAAGCAGGTGCAGTATTATCATATTTAGCATTGTTTATAAGTAGTGCCATATCAATAATATACACTCCAGTAATGTTAAAACTGCTTGGTCAATCAGAGTATGGCTTATTTAGTTTAGCTACAGCAGCAGTAAGTTACGTAGGAGTGTTAAATTTTGGATTAGGTAATGCAGTAATTAAATACACTGCAAAGTATAAAGTGCTTAAAGATGAATTAGATATTTCAAATTTAAACGGACTGTTTTGTATAATGTATGGAATATTAGGAATTCTAGCTTTAGTTTTAGGTGCAATCTTAACATTAAATTCACATTTAATTTTTTCGAACTCACTTAGCATAGCTGAAATTAATCAACTAAAAATAATAATGGGTATAACCGTAATAAATATATCTTTAGGGATAGGTTTTGGTTTTTTTAGTGTTATTTCGCTGGCACATGAAAAATTTATTTTTCAAAAGGTTTTGGGGATAGTGAGTTCTATTATCAGTCCTTTGGTAATGTTACCTTTATTATTAATGGGATATGGGTCTATATCTATGGCTGTAGTAACTGCTATTTTAAACTTTATAACAATTTTAATAAATATTTTTTATTGCTTTAAAATTTTGAAAATTAAAATAAATCTCAAAAAATTTGAAACAGTATTATTAAAAGAAATACTAGTGTTTTCTTTTTTAATATTTTTAAATTTAATAATAGATAAAATATATTGGTCAACTGATCAAATAATCTTGGGCATTTATAGCGGTACAGTTGCCGTTTCTATATATACTATAGGTGCATCTTTTTCAGGCTATTTTTCGGGGTTTTCAGCCGCAATATCCAATGTGTTTTTAAGTAAAGTTTCAGGAATGGTTGCAAAAGAAGTATCTGATAAAGAAATATCAGATTTATTTATCAGAATAGGAAGACTTCAATATATTGTGATTTCATTTGCTTTAAGTGGGTTTATTGTTTTTGGACATGAATTTATTTTTTTATGGGTTGGAAAGAATTATAACGATTCTTTTATTATAGCAATTTTAATTTTAGTTCCAATGATAGTACCTCTTATCCAAGGAATGGGAGGATTAATACTACAAGCAAAAAATATGCAAAAATTTAAAACCATTGTTTATGCTACCGTAGCTATAGCAAATGTTTTTCTCAGCATTATTTTTGTGCAATTGTGGGGTGCTATTGGCGCTGCACTTGCTACTGCTTTAGCATTTACTATTGGAAATATAATTATTATGAATTTTTATTATTGGAAAAAGATAAATATTGATATACCCAATTTCTGGAAAAATATTATCTGTATGAGTATTCCATTTGCAGTAAGTTTAATGTTCAGAGTAACAATAATTAATATAGTACCTGCTGGAAATTGGAGCATTTTCTTGATAAAAATTATTATATTTTTCATAATATATACCTGTATATTGTGGTTTACAGGTATGAATAAATATGAAAAAAATATATTTATTGGACTAGTTAATAATATAATACAGAGATATAAAAAAGATAGATTTTATAAAGTTAGTTGAGGACATTGATAATAAAAGTAAGTTTATTTAATTAATATTAAGTGTAGAAAAAAATTGTATAAATTTTTATTTTTTTGCGTTTTAGAATGTATGCAAAAAATACTGCATATAAAATGCTCTTATAACGTAAAATGCTCTGTTATTCTTAGTGATTGATAAATTCAGCTAATGAATGTACAAGTCCGAAAGGAGTCCAACCTTCTTGGAAATCTCAAAAAAAGATATGAAGGTATTAAAAGGAGTAGCAATATTATTTATGCTACTCCTTCATTTGTTTGGTAGGAAAGAGGTTAATGGATTATATGAGACATTCCCTTTATTTAACGGGGTTCCTTTAATCTATTATTTGGGTTTATTTGGTGATGCGTGTGTGCCAATTTATTGTTTTGCAAGTGGTTATGGTTTATATATAGTTATGTGTAAGGAACAGATGTACATCAAAAGGAAAAATTTTCTCCGTGTTTTTAAATTATTGATTAATTATTGGATCATTCTTTTAATATTTATAATAATTGGTTTCTTTGTTGGAAAGACAGATATTATAATAGGTAGTTTAACAGAATTTCTTCTGAATTTCTTCGTATTATCAAACACATATAATGGAGCATGGTGGTTTTTACAAACGTATATTATTCTTGTTCTACTATCACCAATATTTACTAAATTAATAAAAAAATATAATTCTACTAGCTTATTATTTATTTCAGGAATTTTATATTTCTTGAGTTATGTTCTGCGTATAAAACATATCATTGACTTTGGCGAAAGCGCAGTAATAAATTTATTTGTTACTGCTCTAGTACTAGTAGGTACGTCACAATTCCCTTTTATTGTAGGTTCTATTTTTGCAAAGGAAAAGATCTATTCAAAACTTTACAATTCGTACAATCATTTAACCTATAAAAATCTATTTTGTATACTCGGGATATTTTTATTAGTTATAATTCATGCCATTTATGAGTCAATGTTTATTGCTCCATTAACAGCTATAGCTTTTATATGCTTCTTTAATCTTATGGATAAAACAATATTCATTCAAAAAGTCTTAACTTTTTTTGGAAACCATTCAACAAATATCTGGTTAACTCATATGTTCTTTTATATAACATTTCTTTCTGAACTAACCTTTGCACCGAGATACCCAGTGTTGATCTTTCTCTGGTTATTGCTACTTTGTCTGTTTACATCTTATATCATTAATTCAATCTACCATCCGATTCTTCAGTTTATTGACAAAAAAGTATTTTTAGAGCGTAATGATTTAAATCTTGTAATTAATAAAGCAAACTAATTAATAAACCATGTGTATTTTTTGCTCGTTATTAAGACGTTTTCGTTGAAAGGGCATATTAAAGTAATACCTAAAAGGAAGGCAAATGGATTGTATGATCCGTCTCTACTAATTAACGAAATACCTTAATTTTTTTATCTTGTGATAATTCTTTGATGCAAATTTTCCTTTTTATCTTTTTTTAGTGGCTATGATTTAACCCTTATTGTAGAAAAGGAAAAAAATATGACATTTAAAGTAAATTATTTGCTACTTGAGTCAATTTCATAATTGCTTAATTAGCATTAAACACGAATAGTAGAGAAATAAAATCCAATAACGTTCACTTTTTAGTGAACGTTAATATTAATAATGATTATTACATTCTCTTTTTGCTGTGGAATTATGCTTTGTATTTATAACTCTTAGTAATAATGGTGTAACTCAAAAGATATCCAATTACAATTGGTTATTTAGATTATTTGTATATATTATATCTGAATTAATTTTAACATTGTTTTGATCAACAATAGTTGTTTTCGGTATTGCTATCGTTGAGCCACTTTTCCTATAAGCACCCTCTATTGTAATGGTTCCTTTCGTGTTAGTATTTGAAGATTTAGTAGTGAGAATTGTATTATTAGAAAGGTTCAAATGATTTTCTGTGAATATTCTTAATGTGTACAAGGAACCAATTGAAATGCCTTTGTCAATAACATGAAAAATATTATTAAAAATCTTCACTCTCGGAATATAAAGAAAAGAAATGCCAGGTCCTCTAGCTTCGTGGGTATATGTTGAGTAGGGTACATCCCAAATTATTTTGTTATTTTTAAAACTATGTGTAATATAACCTGTATCATTTGCTAATTTTTCTGTTCCGTTAATGTCGCCACCGTCAAACCTAAATGATTGATTTTTGAAAATCGAATCTTCAACTTTCATAGATTCAGATACCATCATGCGGCTATAATTAGTAGTATTCCCACTATGGATAAATTCGCATTTATTTACAATTAAATTTTTAGTTCCAACGTAATGCCCACCACTTGTTTCTCGTGTTATAAACTTCACATTGGATAATATTACATTTTCACTGGAATTATAAGAAGCAGAAGATGTACCTTTAGATCTTCTAATATCAAATAAAGAATTATATATCTCTACATTTTTTCCGAAAAAACCAAGTGCAGCATCTTTATCTGGGTCATCAAAAGTAAGTTTACAATTGAAAACCTTTGCTGTTTCTCCTCCTAATGAAAGGCTTGTTTTAGAGAAAACACAATTTTCTAATGTAGTATTACCAGCTAAGATCGAGACAGATTCCCCAAATACAGAATCATTTCTAAATGTACAAAATGTTCCATCCGCTTCAACTCCACTAGTTATAGATCTACCAGAGATTCCACCATAATACATATTATTTAAAGAAAAATAATCGTCTCCACTACCAGAAAAAACAAATGATCCTCTAAATTTATTATTTTCTACATGTACGCCTCTTGTGCTTACACAAACAAATGCTCCTGCTCTATTATCATATATATTACAGTTTCTAATTGTGATTTTTTGATTCGTCATGTATCCATCTTCAACATCTATTCCATATCCAGGATTTGTTCCATTGGAATTAATCATCCGATTACTATTATTGTAGATTTCGCAGCTATCAAAGGTTATAAATCTTCCACCATTAATCGAGGCACCAAGTCTTCTATTTTTATGTGACTGACAATTTATGAAATTTATATATTGAGGAATTTTAGCACACATTACATAATGTAAATTCCCGCTCATTAAATCGTAATTTTGTAAGAAAGAAAATCTTACTTTTGCTGTTCCTACAGGCAATGAATCTAAATACATAAACTCATAGGACCTAGAATTTCTAAATCCTAAATAACTTCCATCAGCTTTATAAAAATGAACTTTTATTATTGTTTTATTTAAATTACTTCCAGTCCCGTATCCGCCATAGCCGTCACCAGCATAATAGAAATAACCTACTTCTCTAACCAATGGACCTGTAACGTCAAAAAATTTAGAGACAGTTGTATAGTCGTTTTTTGTTGTATCAATATCACCTTGGACATTGATATCACCTTTTGAAAAATGAGCTGGATGTTGAACTCCTCCCAACGAAGAAAAATCCATTGATGTTACAAAACCATCTCCAGTGCATTCAGTTGCTTCACAGTTTTTAATATAAATGTTATAGCAAGAATTTTTGCATTCTATCCCATGACCCCATTCATGAGTTCCACCACTCGAGTAATTATGTGATTCTCTATCGCCTTTTATTAGGGCACCTTCAATCGTAACGTTCTTAACGCTATCACAAGATAGAATTGAGTAACTTGTAAGGTTATTTGATTCTTTATTGAACATACAATCATAAAATTTGTAATGTGTATTATTTTGCAACACGACGGATGAATTTTTTTCAATAAGGTATTGCCCTGCTGGAAGGACCACAGTATTGTATTTGTTATTTCTCGCCCACTTAAAAGCAAGATTTATACCATTTGTAGAGTTTAAAGCGTTAGTGCCATCATTCTTAATTCCCCAACGAATAAGTTCAACAACATAAGTTTCGTCAGTATTGGCCATTTTCTTAATTCTCCCATTCTACTCAAGTTTAATCATTAATTACTTACAGTAGATTCAGGTATTAAATTAATTGCTTGGACGAAATCAAAAGAATATACAATATATTGTTTAAATATTCTTTTAAATAATGTTGAATTTAGATTATTTGAAGAGTATACTTAAATTGTTCTTTATAAAGAACTATTTTAAGTGTTCTTTTTCCTAAAGTATTATATTTTATAAAAATTCTATATAAGATCAAACAAAACATGTTCCTTATTAAGAATTTCATTTGAAATAATAATTAGTTTGGAGTTGGTAGAAATGGCAATCTTGGTAACAGGTGGTGCAGGATACATTGGCTCACATACATGTGTTGAATTATTAACCACTGGATATGAAATAATAATTCTGGATAATTTATCTAATTCAAAAAAGGCTTCACTTGACAGAATCAAAGAAATTACTGGAAAAGATTTTAAATTTTATTACTTAGATTTATTAGACAGAGATGCATTACAATCTGTTTTTATTGAAAATCATATTGAAGCTGTAATTCATTTAGCTGGGCTTAAAGCTGTAGGAGAATCAGTAGAAATGCCGCTGCATTATTATCACAACAATATTACAGGTTCTGTTATTCTATTTGAATTGATGGAAAAGTTCGGAGTAAGAAATCTGGTATTCAGTTCATCAGCAACCGTGTACGGAACGCAAGAACATGTTCCACTTACAGAGAAATTACCTCTTGCAGCAACCAATCCATATGGCAGAACCAAATTGATGATTGAGGAGATATTGAGAGATATATATGTGTCAAACAATAAATGGAGCATAGCACTCCTGCGGTACTTTAATCCTGTTGGTGCTCATCCAAGTGGCCAAATAGGTGAAGATCCAAATGGTATTCCAAATAATTTAGTTCCTTACATTACACAAGTTGCAATAGGAAAGAGGAAAGAGATAAACGTCTTTGGTAATGATTATGATACCCATGATGGAACAGGAATAAGAGATTTTATACATGTTGTTGATCTTGCAGCAGGTCATATAAAAGCCCTTGAAAAGGTAATGTCATCTGTAGGTGTAAGTGCCTATAATCTTGGAACTGGTAAAGGTTATAGTGTATTGGAAATGATCCACGCATTTGAAAAAGTAACAGGTAAGAATATACCATACAAAATAATTGACCGGAGACCAGGAGATATCGGAATTAGTTATGCGGATTCTACAAAAGCACAAAAGGAGTTGGATTGGGTTGCCAAAAAAGGAATTGAAGAAATGTGTTCTGATTCATGGCGTTGGCAGCTCAATAACCCAAACGGATATGAGGTAGAAAACAAAAAACAGATAGTGGTTTTAACATCGATGCCCGTTCCTGTTAAGTAGTTTATAAATACCATAAAATCACTGTAATAAAATGGTGAAATTTATTCCAAATAATTAGCTATAAAGTTATTGCTTTTAGTAAAAAAGTAATGTAATGTTCTTAATATAGAATGCAATTAGTTTATTCGTTCTTTAATGAGAAAGTATGTTACTATTGAAATGATCTGTAGGAGAGGGAAATATGAGTGCAATAGTTGGAGTTTATCATTTTGACGGTGAACCAATAAGAATTGAAGAATGTAAGAATGTAATGAAAACTATGCAAAAGTTTCCCGCAGATGATGTTCAGACATGGACTAATAGGAATTTATTTCTTGGCTGCCACGCACAATGGATCACACCTGAATCAGTTGGCGAAGTATTGCCTTACTATGATTATGAGTTGAAAATGGCCATTACTGCGGATGTCATTATCGACAACCGCGTGGAATTATTTGACAGATTACAGGTTGGTAAATTTTTGAGAAAAGATATTACCGATAGCAAGTTAATATTGCTTGCATATGAAAAATGGGGAGAAGAAGCCCCAAAGTATTTAGTTGGTGATTTTGCCTTTATGATCTGGGATGAAAAGCGTCAATTGCTCTTCGGTGCTAGAGACTTTTCAGGTACTAGAACCCTTTACTACTACAATGATGGTTCAAAATTTGCGTTTAGTACAATTATTGAACCTCTTTTCTCCATCTCTAATATTAGTAAAAAACTAAATGATCAGTGGCTTGCTGAATTTATTGCAATACCTGTTACAACGGATTCCATTTCCACTGAGACGACTGTTTATAACAATATTAAGCAACTGCCGCCTTCACATACAATTAAAGTAGAAAATGGACGTATATACATAAGGCAATATTCTAAATTTGATTATTCGGTTAAATTGAAATTGAAATCTAATGGAGAATATGAAGAAGCTTTTAAAGAAGTATTTAATACAGCAGTTGTTGATAGACTTCGGACTCATCGAAGTGTCGGTGCTCACCTTAGCGGAGGGTTAGATTCTGGTTCAGTTGTTAGCTTTGCTGCTAAAGCTTTGAAAGAGAAAAAGAAGAGATTACATACATTTAGTTATGTTCCAGTGGATGACTTTGTTGATTGGACACATAGATATAGAGTAGCTAATGAGAGACCGTTAATTGAATCGACGGTTAACTTTGTAGGTAACATTAATGACAAGTATTTAAGCTTTTCGGATACTAATCCATATTCTGAAATCGATGATTGGCTGGAAACTTTGGAGATGCCTTATAAGTTTTTTGAAAACTCTTTTTGGCTAAAAGGAATTTATGAGCAAGCAAGTAGTCAGGGAGTTGGATTACTGCTAAATGGCCAAAGAGGCAATTGGACGATTTCTTTTGGTCCAGCTTTGGATTACTATGGCCGCTTGTTAAGGCAATTCAAATTATCGAGCTTATATAAAGAAGTAAACTTATATAGTAAAAATATAGGTGTGAAAAAATCAAGAATTATGAAATTTGTAAGTAGGAAAGCGTTTCCTGAAATTGCAAGGCTTTCTAACTCGAAAAATCAAGAAAGTTTTCCTATTTGGATAAATCCTGAATTTGCATCTCGAACTAAAGTTTTTGAAAAACTGGAAGAGCAGGAAATAGATATAAGCGGAACTAATATGACTGATGCTTATCACATAAAAGATAATCAGTTTAAACAATTACATTTTTGGGGATTAAATGGGACCATCGGCACCAAATTATCATTAAGACATTCATTATGGGAGCGCGATCCTACAAACGATATAAGGGTAGTTCAATTTTGTCTATCTGTTCCAGATGAACAATTCGTCCAGAGTGGACTTGATCGGGCACTTGTCCGCAGAGCTACTAACGGACTATTGCCAGATGATATAAGACTTAATCAGAAATCCCGTGGTGTACAAGGGGCTGATGGAGTCTATAGAATGATAGGCTCATGGAAAGTATTTATAGATGAACTCTACAACCTACTTAAAGATCCTAAACTTTCATCTTTTGTAAATAACGAACTATTGGCGAAGTACATTAAGAGAATTGAAACGGACTACACACCTAGGCTTATCTTTGAATTTGAATTTAGAATTTTAATGCGAAGTTTAATATTATATAGATTTTTAAATAAAATTGAAGGGAGGTGATTACATGAAATCTTGGCAAACACCAGAACTAGAAGTATTGGATGTAAGTTTGACAATGGCTGGACCAGGTATTAAAACACCAGACGCAGTTCAGCCTGATGTAGATGAGGTAGTCCATTATAGTTAATTATTTTAATAAATTTAAATCGTACCCTTATACTTTTATAGTATAAGGGTACTTACTGATAATCTTATCTACATGATTTTAATATAAATTCGGGGGATGTTTTCTTGAATAATGTTCGTTTGAATACACAGCTGTACCATGCTTTTGGATTTAATATACAGTCGGACATAGATTTGCTGGAACTGCCTCTCAATAATATAGAAGAGAATGCACCTCAAATCATAGTAGAAAAATCAGATTTAAGTTCGTTTTGGAGAGAACTATCAGTTGAAAACAAATCTTTTGTTATTAAAAAGGAAATTATTTTGTTCAAAATTCAAGCAGTTGGAATTTTTTCGGTGCAAAAAGGAAGAGAAATTCTCTATTCTCCTTTTGCTGATGCTGATGATGATCTAATTCGTCTTTACCTGCTTGGAACATGTATGGGTGCAATATTAATGCAAAGAAGAGTTTTACCATTGCATGGCAGTGCTGTCGCAATCGACGGTAAAGCATACGCCATTATAGGTGACTCAGGAGCAGGCAAATCAACTCTGGCTTCATCTTTAATAAATATGGGGTATCAGCTTATCAGTGATGATGTCATTCCCGTAACTCTAAATGAAGAAAAACTTCCCTTAATAACTCCGGCTTATCCTCAGCAAAAACTTTGGTTAGAAAGTCTAAATGAGTTTGGAATGGATGCAAATGGTTATAAACAGATTTTTAATAGAGAAACTAAATATGCAGTTCCAGTAAAAAATCAATTCGTTACTCAGAAGCTTCAGCTCTCGGGAATTTTTGAGTTAGTTAAAACAGACAATACAGAGATAATAGTAAAACCAATCCATAAACTAAACAGTCTTCATACTTTGTTTAAACATACATATCGTAATTTCTTTATTGCACAAATGGGTTTGACGGAATGGCATTTTAATACAACTGTAGCAATGGCTGAGAAAATCAATTTATACCAGCTTAGCAGGCCAACTAACCGTTTCACTGCACATGAACTGGCTGAAGAAATAATAAATGCTATCAAAGAGGAGGAAATTTTGTATGGTTAACGCACTAATGTCTTCGACAAATTTTATTGTAAGCCAAGGAGAAGGAAACATTGTAAGTGATATGAACGGGGAAAAAGTGATGCTCAGTATAAGTAATGGAAAATACTATAATCTAGGTGAAATGGGCGGTGTAATTTGGGATCTTATAGAAAGTCCTATAACCTTTAATCAATTAATCGAAAGTTTGCTATCACAATATCAAGTTGAAAGAGAAGAATGCCAGAAACAGGTTCTTACTTTTTTAGAGTCCTTAAATAAAGAAAAATTAATTAAATTAGAAAAAGATATTTAGTTTATTGTGCGATCTATTTTAAGTAAGGGATAGTGAGATCTTGAATAAATTAGTACTGCTTCATTCAATGGATATGAAGACTAAATTACTTTTGGCAGAATCTTTTTTTTACTTAGGACTTGGTCGATATCTTAAAAGCATACCTTTTTCAAAAGTAGCTCCTTCTTTAGGACACTATATGGAAGAGACAGCCTATGAAACTATTAATCTCAACAAAAAAACGATAGCCAGTGTTTCTCAAGCAATTAATATAATGAGCAAATATACATTTTGGGAAAGCCAATGTCTTGTAAAAGCTATTGCAGCAATGAAAATGCTGGAGAAGCGTAACATCGAAAGTACTTTATATTTGGGAACAGCAAGAGATGAGACAGGAGAGCTTGTAGCTCATGCTTGGCTGCGCAGTGGACCATATTTTGTCACGGGCTCAGAAGGTAAGGAGAAATATACGGTTGTAGGTAAATTTGCTAAGAAAATTGGAGGATATGAAAATGAGACTTAATTTAGCAAAGGTGCCTAGAGAATTAAAGATCATTTTCGAACTTTTAAAGGATGAAAGTGTTGAAAACTTAGTCGAAAAAGGAAGGTATTTGTTTACTAAGATTGATTGGACTTTATTTTTAAAACTATGTACACATCATCGTGTTTATACAATGATTTATCCCCGTTTAAAACAGCTGCCTGAAGGCATGATCCCATCAAAAGTTATTCAATATCTGGCTGACAAATACAGGAATAATACATTCAAAATGCTTTTCTTAAGTGCAGAAATGGAGCAGCTGAGCAAGAAATTGACAGAAGACCAGATACGTGTTCTTTTTTTAAAAGGGCCAGTAATTGCCCTCGATTTATACGGAGATATTTCTCTCCGGACTTCTAGTGATCTGGACTTTCTCGTTCCATTTGAAAAACTTGAAAGAACAGAAGAACTTTTGAAAAGCCTTGGGTATGAAAAAGATGAATATATACAGTCTGTACTTGGCGATTGGAAGTGGAGACATCATCATTTTACTTATTTTCATCCTGTCAAAAAAACTAAAGCAGAAGTTCATTGGCGAATGAATCCTGGACCTGGCCCTGAACCTCATTTTGATGATCTATGGAAGGATAGACGTAAAAGTGAACTGACAACTTCACCAATCTACTTTTTAGGAAAAGAAGATTTATTTTTGTTTCTCGTGTCGCACGGAGCAAGGCATGGATGGTCAAGATTAAGGTGGCTGACAGATATTCAGCATATGATGGGGCAGGATATAGACTGGAATAAATTACAGGTATTGCTAAAAAAGTACTATTTCATAAATCAGGGTTCACAGGCTTTGGTTTTAGCATCGGAATTGTTAAATGCAAAAGTTAATACCGATATGACACATATGGTGGAAAATAAAAAATCAAGAGGACTCGCTCAGGAGGCAATTTTTTATTTTGAAAGAATGGTTAACTTACATACTGATCCTGTGCCTGATGACATCTGTAAATATCATGCAAAACATTTATTTAGTTTAATGTCTCCAAAACAAAAAATACTCTTTCTACTAAGCTGTGTTCATCCTTTGCCAGAAGACGCCGAAACACTCCCGTTGCCAAATCAGCTTCATTTTTTGTATTTCCCATTCCGCCCCTTTTTATGGGCATGGAGGAAAACGAAAAAAGAAACAAGATACCTTAGGGGGCAAAAATCTTGAATCTAATCTTGTATTTTCTGAAGCAAATACAATCTTATGCTGGGAAAAGACTATATATAAACTTATTAGGTACTGTGTTTATAAGTTTATTAGATGGTGTAGGTATTTTATTGCTTATTCCCATGATAAGCATTACTGGCATTATCGATTTTAATGTGGGGAATACCCCTTTTAACGAGATTTTCTCTTTTTTTGACCGTATTCCAAGCAGTGTCGGTCTGCCATTCATTCTATTAATTTTTGTTCTTATCGTGATCTTACAAAATTTTTTACATCGTCACATAACGATTCAGAACATAAAAATCCAGCATGGTTTTTTTCGCCACTTGCGAGTAAACACGTATCATTCTTTGCTCCACGCGAACTGGGCTTTTTTTATAAAAAATAGAAAATCAGACTTAATCAATTTGTTAACAACCGAAGTTGCCCGTTCTAGCGCTGGAACGCATTCGCTTCTGCAGTTTTTGGCATCTCTTATTTTTACTGTTATTCAAATCGGTCTAGCCTTTTTTCTTTCTCCCAGTATAACGTTTTTCTTATTGCTTTGCGGGGCTCTTATTGTCTTTCTAAACAGGAAATTTTTAAAAATGTCACTAGCTTTAGGGAAAAAAAATTATTCTCTAGGGAAAGAATACCTTGCTGGAATTACCGATCAAATGAATGGTATTAAGGATATTAAAAGTAATTCCCTTGAAAAATCCAAAATGAATTGGTTTCTAACCGTTACTAAAGGAATGCAAGATGAACAGATTGAATACACCACATTAAGGACCATGTCCCAACTCTATTACAAAGTGGCTTCTTCTATACTTATAGCTGTGTTTATTTACATTGCAGTAAACATGTTTCATGCACAGGCGGGGGAATTAATGCTGATCATTGTGATTTTTTCAAGGTTATGGCCAAGAGTTGCAGGTATTCAGAGTTCTTTAGAGCAAATTGCTACTATGCTTCCTTCATTCCATGCTGTGAAGAATCTACAAAATGAATCCAGAATAGCTGTTGAATTCAAAGAATTTGAGAACCTTTCAATTAGTCCTGTTCAAATCAAGAAAGGAATTGAATGTAAAAATGTTTATTTCCGCTATTCTCAGAATTCAGATTCATATGCTTTAGAAGGTATAAATGTTGTTATTCCTTCAAATAAAATGACAGCGTTTGTCGGAAAATCTGGCGCAGGAAAAAGTACATTAATTGATATTTTAATGGGCTTAAATCTACCAGAAAAAGGTCAAGTTTTAATTGACGGCACACCTCTGACAAGTAAAAACCTTCTTTCAATGCGCAAAGCAGTTAGTTACGTGCCGCAAGATCCATTTTTATTCAATGCGAGTATCAAAGAAAACCTTCTAATGGTTGAATCTGAAGCTACAGATGAAGAAATATGGAAAGCATTAGAGTTCTCCTCAGCTGCTGAATTTGTTAAAAAATTGCCCAAGGGATTAGACACATTAGTTGGAGATAGGGGTATCCGTCTATCAGGTGGGGAGAGACAACGAATTGTCCTTGCGAGAGCAATATTACGAAAGCCATCCATTCTAGTTTTAGATGAAGCTACAAGTGCATTAGATACCGAAAATGAAGCAAATATTCAAAAAGCATTGGAAAGGCTTAAAGGAAGCATGACAATCATTGTTATAGCTCATCGACTGTCAACAATAAGAAACGCAGATCAGGTAATTGTCTTAGATCAAGGGAATGTCATTCAAAAAGGTGAGTTTGGTCAGCTGGCGAAAGACAAGAAAAATCTTTTTGGGAAATTATTAAACAATCAAAAAGATGCAAGTCTTTAAATAGTTGAAAGATAACGATAAAAGCCACTATAAATCTTTCATAGTGGCTTTTATTTATATTCTGTTATCAACACTAAACAATAAGTAATCCACAAAGTCCAAATAAACCCTCAAACTCCGATACTCCCGATCCCTGATTTTTTCATATTCCCACCACTTGCCGTAATTCTTTTGTATTGATAGTTGTTCAGGATATTTTATTTCTCCAAACACCCTATAAACGATTTTTAACGTTCTCTGAACTCTTTTCAAAGTTTTATCTTTCTTTGCCTGGTTAAACAGAGATTCAAAGCAAATCTTATTTTCCAATATAGACACCGTTTGAATCACATCAATAAAGTGCCTCAGTGAATCTAAATTATGACGCCATGCATGAAGCACAATCATATAAAAAGCATGCTGGTGGGAGAGTTCTTTAATATGCTGATAAGCCATTATAGGAACCGCATCATTCCAAAACTCAATAATGTCCAGCTCTGAGGTATTTTCTTTTAATAGGTTCCAATGTATTTCGACTCTTAATGGAATGGAGGAACCAGGCAAATCCAATCTGTAGCTGCAATGAAAGTGATCTTTAGGACCCTCATCTTCATAGATGAATCCTCGGTTTCTAAGTATTCCATCAACCGTTTGCCTGTCTTTTTGATGGATCAGTAAGTCAATATCTGAAGTAGATCTTGCAGCGATATGTCCAAAGTATTTTTCCGCAAAATAGACACCTTTTAAAGGGATGGTGTCTATTTTTTGAGTTTCAAATAATTTTAATATCTTTTCCATTTGCATTTTAATAAAAATGTTTTGAAGCAAGATTTGATCTGTTGCTTTCTTTAAGTAGTCAGTGAAAAAAGCAGGTGTTTCATTTAGACGGTCATGTTGTTTTAATAGATGATAAACTTGAGGTTCAATTGAAAAGTGATGAATGTCTTCTATTAAATTTTGATAATCGCTTTCTTTTTCTGGTAATTTAGTTTGATTATAAAATGATTGTAAAAAGTGTATGATCATCTTTCATCCATCCCTTATTGAGAGATTGCTTTTAATGAAGGCAGCTTTTCTTTTGCTTTAAATGTCAGGTGTGATAATTTCCTATATAGACCTTCTTGAGTAATCAATTCCTCATGTCTCCCCATCTGAACAATTTTCCCTTCATCCATTACTACAATTAGGTCTGCATGCTGAATCGTCGATAAACGATGGGCGATAATGAGTGTCGTTTTGTTTTTGATTGCGGCTAATGCTTCTTTGACAAATAGCTCACTTTCACTGTCGAGTGCGGATGTTGCTTCATCTAATAACAGGATAGGTGCATTTTTTAAGATGGCTCTTGCAATGGAGAGTCTTTGTTTTTGTCCTCCTGATAGGCGAACGCCTCTTTCGCCGACTTCTGTGTCATACTGATTTGGCAATGTCATGATGAAATTATGAATGTTTGCTTGTTTTGCTGCAGTAACGAGCTCTTGATTTGAAATGTTTGGCCGTGCGAGCAGGAGGTTATCTTTGATTGTTCCAGAGAAAAGAAAGGTTTCTTGTGCAACATATGCGAAAGAACTTCTTGCAACAGATGGGGGAAGGAGTTCTGCTGGATTGTGATCCAGTGTAACCATTCCGCTGTCTGGCTGATAGAAGCCTTGGATGAGGTGAAAGAGTGTTGATTTTCCTGCACCGCTTGGCCCGACAATCGCAACTGTTTGGCCTGCTGGTATATCTAATGTCATGTTATCTATCGATTTTTTTTGCTGATCGTAACTAAAGGTAATGTTCTTCAGTTGAATAGAGCCTTTGATTTTTGATGGAACGTATTCAGGAAGATGGTTTAGTTCAATTTCTTCATTTAATATGTTTGATAGTCTTTCAACTGCTGATGCTGAACTTTGGAAGCTGCCCCAAATTCCTGCTAAACCGGTAAGCGGGGAGATCAAATGCTGCATCAGAGTAACGAAGGTGAGCAGCGAACCAACTGTAATCATGGATTTAGAAACAAAATAAGCTCCCAGGCAAAGTCCCGTTATATAAGTGATGGAAGTAATGGCTTCTCCGCCTATATAAAAAAAACCGCGAAGTTTAGTATTTTTCATTTCTAATGTAAAGAGATCCTGGTTTTGACTGTTTTGCTTTTGAGACATTTTTTTCTCTAAAAGAAAAGATCGAATAACGGATAAACCCTGAAAAATTTCATTAAGTGTACTGTTTATATCACTGATTTGAGTAAACATTTTTCTGCTGTTGTTTCTTAGCAGAATGCCAAAAACAGCCCCAATAGCAATGGCAAGAGGGATCACAGTAAAACCTATTAAAGCCATCTGCCAATTGATGATAAACATGTAAACAGAAACAGCAGCAAATGTTAAAGGGAGCTGAATGAGATAAAGCAGATTGCTGCCGATGACTCCTTCGATGCAGTTGACATCGTTTGTGAAATGAGTCATTAAATCTCCAGTTCGCATGTTTGATGTTTTTTTCACTGGCAGAAGAAGAAGATGCTTTAAAACTTGCTCTTTGAGTTCTAGTTTTACTTTATTGATTGTTACAGACTCTAAATAAGTGTAAAAATACGTCGTTGCCAAGCTTATACTTAGTAAACCAAGGCCAAACGGCAGCAGCCATTTTAGTTTATCCGTTTCATTTTGAACGGCAGCATCTGTGATCGTTCCAAAGAACCAGGCAAAACCGATCGTTAATAAAATTTGTGAGAGCATAATTAAAAAAAGAGATATGTAGGATCTTTTGTACTTTAATAGATAGGGACCCAGCAAAGCGAATGTTCTACGGATATCTTCTATTAAAAACATGTTCTTGAATGTGTTCCATTTCTTTTTTATCATAGCGCTTCATCGAGTCTTCTTTTTAAATAGAAGCGGAACAGCCGTGCAGAGAAGGGAGAAGAAACGACCGCTTGACTGTATAGAAATGGAAAAGGCTTATGCATCATGATCATGCCTTTCTTTTTTTGAACTGATTCCAGGCAGCCAATCACTTGAGCAGGTGATACTGGCTCATCCAGGCATTCGTTTGTATCTCCTTTTAGGATGTAATGCCCCTTTTCATAGCGGTATAATCTGTGGGCAATCAGCTTCCCTGATTTGGAATAAAAGAGAAGGATCTGTCCTTTTTTAAGGTTTCTATGATCGAATCTTATAAATCGGCAAATTTCACCTTTTTGAATAAAGGGATACATGCTGAAGCCTTCAGCTGGCAAGTCAATCCATCCGTGTTTTTCAATGGTCGCTTTCAATAGATTGACTGTATTCTGATCAAACCGCATGTTCAATCAATCCGTATTGTTCCAATTCTTTTAGAAAGCACTGAAGCTCATTTTTTGTTTCCTGATTGACTTTATTAAACTGAGTTTGAAAAGACAGAACCAGTTCGTCGACAGTTTGCGCATCTTTTAGCAATGACCAGCAGAATCCGCCCGTTTCATTTAACTTCGTAATGGTGAATTGACCGGAGTGGAGAATCATCCATTCTCCATCGATTTCTACTGTTTCGCAATCAGGTGCCTGTTTATAATATGTCATGAAATCATCTCCCAAAATCGATTATTTTTTTGAAAATAAAGATCATAAATGTCAACATGCTCTACGAGAAAGCGCAGCATAGTAAGAATTCTTTTCGTTTCTTCTTTATTGCTGGGCCAATAGAATACTTTATCCAATAACGCTAAAAGGGCAGATGGTTTATCAACCCGGTTTCTTTCTATTGAAAGAGATTGATGGAGAAGGTCAATGCTCAGCAGTTTTATATTAGAAACAGGTGCATGTCCATGCAATTCACTTCTGAATGGCGAGTCAAAGGCCAGAATTCCCTCTTTATCGATTTTTATGATTGTTGCTTCGTCAGACAATAATGGGCGGGGAGCA
Source organism: Metabacillus hrfriensis (assembly GCF_030127205.1). Lineage (NCBI taxonomy): Bacteria > Bacillati > Bacillota > Bacilli > Caryophanales > Bacillaceae > Metabacillus > Metabacillus hrfriensis. The sequence goes on along the minus strand of NZ_CP126116.1, from coordinate 2,684,444 downwards.
GAGAGTTTGGCTGCTGTGGATTTTCCTGCTCCAGAATGTCCTGTGAAAATGTGTGCACCATTTGTCTCAAGGACGCAAGAAGAATGTAGAAGAATCCCCCAGTTTTTGTGAACGATAAAAGAACTGTAAAGGTTCATTAAAGCGTGTTTTAGTGCGAGTTCATTGTGAACGTGCACTTCCGCTTGCGTGTAATTTGGGTCAACTGTAATTTTGTAATCTGCTCTTTTAAATGTGATGGAAGTTTGAGTTTCAGAAACGTCTACATCATAATTTTTAAAGGGCTGACCGTAGCCTTTCTCAATTAATATCGATAAATCTATTTTTCTGCCATGATCTCTTATTAGGAATTGGTGAGTTAAAAAATTTACTAGTTTCTTATTTTCGCAAACCAGTCTTATATTATGCTCACCAATTTTAGTATTTATATTGGTCATATCGTTCTCCTCAATCATCATATAAAGAAGGCCATAAGACATATGGACCTTCTTTATTGTTGATATTAATTTCCTTTTCCCTTTCCTCCTCCATTATCATGGCGGGGACCGGTATATGGCGGATTAGGATAATGAATCCCGCCGTTCCCTTTTCCAGGGTGATCCACATTGCCATGGCCTTTATTCCAGCTCTGAGCTGTCTCAAACCGTACCGGCTGGTGACTTAAAACCATAGGACGTGATACATTTCCATCATATTCATTCTTCATAGTAGGCCTCATTTCTTATATAATTCTTTATAAAGAACAAAAAGTTTGTATTTAAAATGTTTCAAAATAGCATAGCAGTTTTTGTTCTTTATAAAATAAATTATAGTTCTTATTAACGTACAATGGTAGTTTTATTTTTCGACAAACAGTACTATTTTCACATATTTAAAGAAATTAATGATTATTCGTCTAAATAGCAGCACATTATAAAAGTTTGACTATATAATCGAATTATTGATATATTTGCTTATATAATCGAATTTCTAGGAGGTTTCATGAAATGCCCCAACACCCAGCCTCAATTTTCATCATGGACATCCAAAATTCCTCAGCAGAGGGAATGGGAGAAGAATTATCAGCCTATTTAGAAAAAATGGTAAAATGGATTAAGACTTGGACAAATGATGAAGTGATTGTGAAACACCGCAGGGGAGATGAAATCATCTTGATTGCAAATGGGTATTCAACTGCATATGAAATTGCCCATTTCATCAGCGTCATATGGAACCTGCCAGACAATCCTCCATATTTCGGAGTTACCTTTGGAGACATCAATAGAGAATTAAAAGAGATTGATATCGAAACGTGGATACATCCCATGATCAAGCTTGCGAGGGAAGCCAATGAATCTCTGAAAAAAGAGGGAGATAACAGATCTCAGTTCAAGTTTTATATAAAAGAAAACCGGGCAGAAGTTCAGCTATTGATGAATTCCCTGCTGCTGATGCATCAAAAGCTTGTGAATGAACAAACAGATCTGCAGAAGATGGTGTTTTCCTTATTTGAGATTTTTAATCAGCAGAGAAAAGTGGCAAGCATTTTAGGCAAATCCCCATCCACGATATCAAGTCACTTTAAGAAAGGGAGCGGGGAAGAATTAAGAATGATTTTCATTAATTTGATCATTGTTTTGAACTCGCTTCAGCAAAAAGAATTCCCTGATTCACATCCAGCTCTGCCAAAATTGCAGCAGTCCATCCGCACCTATTTACAGCAGCACATCAGCGAATGGTATTCAAAAGAGGAAGGAAAGGGGAACCTATGATTTTATTAAGTCTCATTCTGGCTCATTTAATTGCTGATTTTTTTCTCCAATCGGATGAGATGGTGAGAGAAAAGCTGAAGAATTTGAAAAAGCATATGCTGCATCACTTTATTGTCCTTTTACCGGCAACGCTTTTGTTCTGGGGGTTGTCCTTTGATTTTGCAAAGCCACTGAAATATGTCGTTTTGCCGATTTTGTTTTTATTAGGCACTCATTTTCTGATCGATTTTCTAAAAATAAAGCTGCTGGACAAAACAGCCGGCAAGCAAAACATGAAAAAGCTTTTCTATTTTATTGCAGATCAGATCATCCATCTGGCAATGATTATCACTGCTTGTCATTTGTTTTTTAAGGTAACTTTTTCTGGACTGCTGGAAAAAGGAATTGAGCTCTTAACAGAGAATTCTTCTTTAAGTATACTGAATTCCGTCCTTTTTATTATCATTATTGTGATTTTGGTGACAAGTGTAAGCGGGCACATAATCCGGATCTTGCTCGGGACGCTGCCTGATCAGCTGCTTTCGTTTGAGGGCAGGTATTCTTTTAAGAATGAGCGGAAAGAGGAGCAGATGAATTCAGCCGGCGGACTTGTAGAAGAGTACACTTATTATACTTTTAATAAGCATGATCTATCACGGGGAAAGCTGATCGGATACATCGAGAGGCTGCTTGTCATCATTTTAACTTTTTATAGTGCTTATCCTGCAATTGCATTCATTGTGACGGCTAAGTCAATTGCGCGATTTAAACAGATGGACGACCGGAATTGGGCTGAGTATTTTCTTCTTGGGACTTTAACATCCATGTTTCTTGGCATTTTCTTTGGCTTGCTGCTGAGGGAAGTTTTAATTTAAAAGAAGGAGATGTTGTCAGTGAGGCAGATTATTGCGATGGGGGGCGGAGGATTTTCAATGGAGCCTGAAAATCCGCTGCTTGATCAATACATATTAAAGCAAAGTATGAAGGATCTTCCGAAAGTTTGTTTTGTACCGACTGCAAGCGGGGATCAGAATCAATATATAGAAAAGTTTTATGATGCCTTTCATTCCCATTCATGTGTTCCTGATCATCTAGCTTTGTTTGATCCTCATTTTTATGATTTGGAGGATTTTGTCATGTCGCAGGATATTCTTTATGTTGGAGGCGGCAGTACGAGAAACTTGCTTGTTTTATGGAAAGAGTGGGGGTTGGATTTGATTATTAGAAAGGCTTATGAGAACGGGACCATACTTGCAGGTTTGAGTGCGGGAGCTATTTGCTGGTTTGAAGAGGGGCTTACAGATCCCATGAACGCTCCGCTGTATAAATTAAACGGAATTGGCTTCCTGCATGGCAGCTGCTGCCCTCATTATGATGGGGAGGAGAAACGCAGACCTGCATATCAGGAACACATTTTATCCGGTAAAATGAAAGCAGGATACGGCCTTGATGATGGTGCTGGGATTCACTTTATAGATGAAAAACTTTATAAAATTGTCAGCTCAAGACAGAATGCCAGAACTTTTTTTGTCGAAAAATCAGAAGATTCCATACACGAAGAAGAAAAATTCCCCTTATACTTGGGTGATCAGTAATGCAGCTGTTTTTTCAATACAATTGGCGTGTAAGAGAAGAGTGGTTTGAATGGTGCAAAAATCTGACTGACGAAGAATTGCAGCAAAAACGGTCAGGAGGAGTCGGCTCCATAATTGAAACTCTGCTCCATATCATTGATGTGGAATACAGCTGGATCAATGTGCTTAAGGGTGAAAAGATCATCGATTTTACGATCAGGGAATACCACTCACTTGAAAAGATTATCCGATTATCGGGAGAACTGCAGTCAGAAATGATCACGTATCTGCAAAATTGGAACATTGCATGGGAAAATGAAAATGCAACTCCGCCTTGGATGGACGGCACCTATAAAAAAGGGGAAATCATCCGCCATGTCATTGCCCATGAAATTCATCACGCAGGACAGCTGTCCGTCTGGGCAAGAGACATGGGGAGAGAACCTGTTGGAGCAAGTTTTATTGGCAGAGGGTTCATTCCAGAAAAAAAAGCTGGATATCCAGCTTTTTAAAAAGACTCATTCACTTCCCAAGCTTCTACTAATTGATAGGCAGCATTGTAATCATATCCTTTTCCGAGCAGATAGGACATGGCGGCTACTTCCATTAGAGCATGCTGGTACGACGTGAAATGTGCTTCTTTTAAACCATGCTGTACAAATGGGTGAACAGCATTTAATGTGGATGATTTTAGTTTTTGCATGACTGGCTTAGGATAGCGTGCGTATGGATATGGCATGTAATGATACAATTTAAAACCTCCTCAAGATGATCATCATTAGCATATGCAGGCTTATCGGCTAAGTTCCTGCAAAATTCCGTATTATTTTTATTGATAAGAGCAGATACTATCAAAAAAATGATAAGGATGTTGAAGATGGAAAAAACGATGATCAAAGGGCTGTTTGCACTATGTGCAGTATTGTTCCCTTTTGTAATACGGAAGCCAAATGTAAAGGAAATGCTTATTGTCTTCTTTTCCAAAGGTATATTGTCTACCCTTATTGATGCTTATGTTGTCAATACTAAAAGAGTCAAGTATCCTGTTAGGCCATTTTCAAAAATTTTCAATACAAATATTCTTTTTGATTTGGTGTTTTTTCCGTTATTAAGTGTCATTTGGGTCCGTCAATCTTACAAAGATAAATTGCCTGGGATCCTGTTGAAAAGCTTAACCTGGAGTGTGCCGATGTCCATTGCTCAGTGGTATATGGAAAAAACGACCCGTTTATTTAAATGGAAGAAGTGGTCTGTCTTTCATACCTTTGCAAGTATCAGCTTTACGCTTTTAACGATAAGAGGACTTGCTGCAGTTGTGAAAAGGACAGATAAAAATGCAGATACATATCAGGACTATTAATAGGAAATGGGACCTTAAGCAGATCTCATTTCTTGTTTTCGGTCAATTCTCAAATTAAAGACTAGACCAAATAATACAAGCAATCCTCCAAGTATTTTCCCTTGAGACAATTCACCAAGTGTAAAGTAGTCAATGACAATCCCCGTAAATAACTGACCTATGAAAATAAAAAGAGTTAAATAAAATGCAGATACTTTCGGCGTGAGATAGCTTGAAAGAAAGATGACTATGACTCCTGCTGCACCGCCTAAGTAAGCCCAGCTTGGAACTTGTGTAAAGTCTAAAGTCGAAAAGGAAACTGCCTCGCTGCTGAATAAAAGAAAAACCAAGGATAACATCAGGCCTGTCACAAAATTGATGAGCGTACCTTCAAGTAAACCAATTTTGTCTGCAAGGTTGGAATTGATGATTCTTGCGATAACAATTGAAACTCCTGCTAAAATAGAAATAATCAAGTAGATCATTGTAAATACCTCCTTAATAAAATGTCATAACAGCACTGCCCAGCAGAATAAATGCCAGACCTATGCATTTTGTTTTGTTGAATTTTACGGTTTTCATACCCAGCAGCCCGTAGTGATCGATGATAATGGCAGCCAGGGACTGCCCTAACAATCCAAGGGCTATCGTGACAGATACCCCAAGTGACATGAAGCTGATATTTGAAAAAAGGACGGTAAGCACTCCAATGGCGCCAGCGCTGTACAAATAAAGCGGCAGTCCTTTTTGGAAATGAATAGGTTTTTTTATAAATAAGAAAACGGCGCAAATAGCAAGAAGACCGACGAGATGAATGGCAACGCTAGAGGTGTAATTTCCTATGCCATTTGAGAGTTCTCCGTTCAATACAATCATAATGGCAATAAAAGCGCCAACAGCAGCAGAAATCAGGTTGTACAAAAATATTCACTCCTTTTATAGATGTCTTGTTTCATTATCCATATATAAAAGAGATATAATGATGACATATGTCACATTGCGCGAGGTTTTTTATGAAAAAATTACAAAATCAGAAATTGTTTGAAGAGTATATAGCGGTGAACAAAATAGCCGGCTATTTTTCCGAGGATATGAAAGCATGGATGGAACTGTACGTCTTTTCAAAAAATGAATATTTATGCCGGGAAGGAGCAGAAATGGATTATCTCTATTTTTTTGTAGATGGACGTGCAAAGGTTTACACGACATTAAGCAACGGGAAATCACTGCTGCTCTCATTTTATGAGGGATTTAAAGTGCTGGGAGATGTAGAACTATTCCAAGTGCGGGGAGCAGCATCAAGTGTTCAGGCTATTGACGATACATATTGTATTGGCATTTATTTGCCGCAAGTAAGAGAAAAATTGCTTCGGGATCCTGTTTTTTTAACCTTTATGGGATATTCTCTATCCGACAAGCTGAACAGGCTTTCAAAAAATAGCTCCATCAATTTGTATTATCCGCTTGAACATAGACTTTCAAGCTATATTTTAGCTACTGGTGTGAAAAAGGAGAGCATCCTATTTAAAGAAAATCTGACGTACCTCTCTGAAATGCTCGGCACAAGCTATCGTCATCTTCTGCGGACTCTGGATATGCTTTGTAAAAGAGGTACAATCCGCAAAAGGGAGAATGCTTATGAAGTGATGAATGAGAGTGAATTGCGAAAGCTTGCAGGGGATATTTATAGGTAGGCAAGAAAAGAAAGAATGAATTGACATCCAGTAAATGTTTCGAATGATGCGGGCTGACATTTTCTGAGGACTTCAGTTAAGTGAGCTTCTTTATTTTGCCTATTTTAAATCGGCACGGAAAACGGGGTTTCAATATTAGACTAATTTATAAAGTCAGGTTTATAAATAGAAAAGAAAATTTGTAAAGCGATTACAAAAGCGAAGCTTATTTAACTTTCAACAAAACCTGCAGGGGATATTAATAAATAGTACAGACCCAAAAAAATATTTTGGGTCTGCTTTCATCTGCTTATCACTATTTTCCTATCATCTTATGAATGGATTTAACCATGATTTCAATGTCCTCTTTAGTACTTCCATCAAGCATTGCTGCTTCTGCTTCAATTGCGATTTGAACTAAAGATTGTTTTGCTTAGAGAACAAAGTGGCATTGCTGACTTAAGGCGGGTATGCTTTAATCAGAAAATACCTGGTACAGATCATGTTCTTCCTCCGAATGCAGCAGGATGCAATGAAGAAGATTTTTCAGTGTGAAAAATGCAGGGGCAGCCTCTGCATTTTACTTTTTCTCAGGATAGAGCAAATAGTTTAAAACGATATTTAAAAGTAAAATCAAAATGATAAATGCAATTCCCGGGCCTAATACAATCCAGGGCGCCGTCATCAAATCAAATTTGCTTTGGCCGATCATGCCTGCCCATTCCCCTGACTGAGAAAGAGAGCGTTCGTCATCTCCAAAAACCCCGCCAGGTTTATCTCCGCCAATAAAAATTTCAAATATCCCTAAATAAATGAGCAGCAAAAGGGTTTGAATCATCTGCTGGAAAAAGATGATCAGAATTCGTTTATTCAGAACGGGTAATATGTGTTTAAAAATAACATGTCTATTGTTCGCCCCTAAATGATAGGAAACTTCAATATACGGTTCTTTAAGGATTTGCTTAATTTCGCCTGACATCAGCAGCATGACCGGTGAAATTCCAACGATGAAAATAACTAAAAATTGAAAGGCGATCATAGGTGTATATCCTATTTCATCTTTAATAATATTCAGTGGCCAGATTAAGATAAAAACCAGAATGAACGAAGGTATGTATTGATATGGAATTAAAAAGCACTTTGCCAATGATTGGATGGACCTGGGCAAAAAGGCAAAAACAGATCCCGCAGCCACAGCAGCCAGTGTTCTTAGAATCGAAACGCCAAGAGCGAAAGTAATAGTGTATTTTGCTCCTTCCAATAATCTGAGTCCTAAATCATTTCCATTTCTGTCAGTCCCAAATGGCTGCTTAAGAGATGGAGGAAAAGGAGCTGTGCCCGCAATATCGCCATTTTCATCGTATTTTATTATCACAGAACTTGTCTGGCTTTTAAATCCAAACTCATAAATAAAACTCATAAGGAGAAGCAGCCCAATAAGTATGCAGGGAAAAAAGACAAATAATAGCTTCTTTTTATTCATGCTGAGTACCTCTCATTAATAAAGAATACCATTTTTTAAAAATCCACTGCAGTAACCCGAATGGAATCAGGATAAGCAGAATGCCAATTGCGATTACTTTCTGTTCCATATATCCAAATAAAAATCCAGTGATGCCATTCATTTGAAAAAGAAATTCAACCGCCACTAAGCTGGAAAGCATAAACCAGTAAATAGAGGAAATGTGATGGTGCAAAGAAATAAATACATTTCGCAGAATCTAAAATATTGATAAGTGAACGGATCATCAGGGCGATCGGTACAAAACTTAGACATAGTATCGGAAATAGGTAAACTTTATCTTCTAAACCATAAATCTGAAGCACTTTTATTCCCGTGCTTTTGAAAAATGAGATAACGCCGTATTGAAAAGCCAATATCAAAATGACATCTGGTATTGATTCAAAGATCATCAGGATGCCGCGAGCGATTTTTCGCATATGGGCTGAAGCAAGTATATACAAGGCTGAAAATAAAAATGCTGAAGTCAGTGAAATCAAAAATGAAAGGAATAATATGCTGATGGAATAAAAATAAGCATTGAAAATAAAAGGAAACAATTCAAGCTTATCTCCATAGCTTACAAACGTTAAATCAAATGGAGTAAGAATCTCAGCAGTAATTTGCCCAATTGCATTTAGATAGGATACTGGGAAAAATCCAAATCCAACAGGAAAACCATCTTTTTCCAAGAAGACTAAAGAAGGTAATGCTGCAATGCTGCAGCTGCCCAGAATGATTAGGATTATTTTTAATAATAGGGTAACGAATTGTTTCAGTCTAATATTTACCATATATGGCAGGCACATCCTTTCGCACATTCTATTGTACCAAAAGTGAAAAGGGAAATACCGTAATAATTCATATTATGATAGAATGTTAATTGTATAGTTTTGCAGGAATATTCCAAACTTTAGCCCTATTAATTATTCCTCATCTAAACAAGAATAGAAATACATATGATTTTTCTGCAAGAATTAGGGGTGCTTTTACTTATGACAGCTTCAGATGAGTTAATTCGGTTTTTAGATGAAAATATTTCTACTTTTATCGCTGCATGGCGGCAAAATATTACGATTTCAGAAGACGATCTTCATCAGGAAGAAGTAGAGAAAAACGGGATGAGGATGTATGGATTGGTGAAAAAAACGATTCAGCAGCCGTTAAGCTCAGATGAAATTGATATTCTGGCTAGTAAGGTAGCTCTAGAAAGAGTAGAAGCAAATGTAAACATCGGTGATTTCATAAATAATGTGAATCTTGGAAGACGTGCAGTGATTAGTTATATTGTCAGTTCTGGAATTCCGCGAAATGATCTGCAGCCTTATATTGAAGAAATCAATGCACTTTTTGATCAGTTTTCTTATTTTGCTGTAAAGAAATACACTGAGGTTAAAGAAGAAATATTACAGGAAAAAATTTCATTCATTGATCAAAGCCATAAAGAGAGGCTGACCATATTGGGTCAAATGTCATCAAGCTTTGTCCATGAATTCAGAAATCCGCTTACAGCTGTAAAAGGCTTCATTAAACTGATGCAAAATGATCATCCTGATTTGAAGTATTTAGACATCATCAGTCATGAGGTTGATCAGCTGAATTTTAGGGTGTCACAATTTCTCCATGCATCCAAAAAAGAGACGATAGAGAGTAAACGTGAAATGCTTGACCTCAGTGAATTATTAGATGAGGTTCTATCATTTATGTATCCCAGTCTTCTTGATGGCAGCGTCAAAGTACAGGAAATCTCCAAAAGAGAAACAAGGGTTATTGCGAGCAAAGATGAATTAAGGCAGGTATTTTTAAATCTATTGCTTAATTCCATTGATGCGCTTCAGAAAATAGTGTCTGACCGGACGATTACGATTGAATTTGAAATAATTGATAACATGACATATGTACATATTGGCAACAATGGTCCAATGATTCCGCCGAAGCAAATTCAAACGATATTTGAACCTTTTTTCACTACAAAAGAATTAGGAACGGGAATTGGTCTTTACATCTGCAGAAAAATAATTGAAAGTCATCAAGGGACAATTCAATGTTATTCTGATGAGCATTCGACCCGGTTCTCCCTATCACTTCCGCATATTACCTCATAAAAGAGGACCTGGAATAGAATCCAGGTCTATTTTAAATTCTTTATTAATTTTGATGTGATAATCGCCATAAATAAAGTACTGATAATAAATCCAATCAGCATTTCAGAAGCAGCAATCATATTAGAGATTACCCCAATCGAAGTAATATCTCCAAATCCAGTTGTAGTGAACGTCGTAATACTGTAGTACAAAAAGTCATCACCTGAAAGCTCTTTTCCCGAGAACTTAAAGGATTTTTCTCCTTTTATCAGGTATATTTGCATATAAAGATTTGCATAAGTTGTTATAATTAATGAGAGAAGAAAGCCAGACCCTGTAAAGATGTTTTGAAGGCTTTCCTCCGTTTTAGGGATAGTGATAATAAATTCAAAAAGAAAATACAAACAAATAAGGAGCATAATTAATAAAGCTATAAAAAGGATGAAATGAGGTATATTTACTTTTAAAAATGTTTCTATCAGAAGCAGGGTGATCATGAATACGTTTAGACTAAGGTATATATACAGTTTTTTTTTATTAAATTCATGTTTTGCCAGCATAGTTCCCTCGTTATAGTGGATTTCTACTATTTTCTCCTTTCAAAAAAATCTCATACAGTATACTTTTTTCACTATCTAACACAAAAGTGCGTACTTGTTGAATTTGCTTATTTATCTAATAATGTTTTTATTAAGAAAAAGAGAAAGAGAAAGAGAGGGGTATTATGCAACTTAGAGTATCAGCAGTACAATATGATCTTTTCACCATCCGTTCCTTTAAAGAATTTGCAGATCAGGTCGAACATTATATGAAAACAGCAGAGGAATTCGGTTCTGATTTCGTTTTATTCCCGGAGTTTTTCACAACCCAGCTTATGTCCATAGGAGATGCAGCGGGAAATGCATTAACAATAAACGAGCTGCCTGATTTTACAGAACAATATCGGGAATTATTTATAAACCTTGCACAAAAAACAGGTATGCATATTATTGGCGGGACGCATGTAATTAAAAGAGAAAATCGCCTTTATAATGTAGCTCATTTATTTTATCCGGATGGAAGAGTGGCTGAACAGGCAAAACTTCACATAACACCGACAGAGGTTCATGAGTGGAATATGACGCCAGGGGACGATCTTGAAGTATTTGAAACAGAAAAAGGAACAATCGCCATGCTGACTTGTTATGACATTGAGTTCCCCGAAATAGTCCGTATTGCAAAAGCAAAGGGGGCAGATGTTATTTTTTGTCCATCCTGTACCGATGATCGTCACGGTTTCCACAGAGTTCGTTATACCAGTCATGCCCGGGCAATCGAAAATCAAGTGTATGTTGTAACAACTGGTACTGTAGGATCCCTTCCAACTGTTGACTTTATGAGAGGAAACTTTGGTCAAGCAGCTGTTATTACACCAAATGATGTACCTTTTCCTCCGAAAGGGATAGCGGCTGAAGGTGAAATCAATCAGCCTATGATTGTAACGGCAGATCTTGATCTTGAGCTTCTTTATAAAGTCCGTGCGAGCGGTTCAGTTACAACATGGCGTGATCGCCGCACAGATTTATACCCTGATTGGGAAGCAAAGCAGGGGGATCGGACTCTGCTATAAGGAGGAGTACTCTTGTATGTAAAAGAATTTTTTGTTTATGATGGAGACAAGCCTGTAAAAGCAGTTGTTCGAAACTACACACAAAAGGATTTTGATGCATTAATCCGCATTCAGCAGGAGAGCTTTCCTCCTCCATTTCCGTCTGAACTGTGGTGGAATGAAGAACAGCTGAAAAATCATATCACGCTCTTTCCAGAGGGCGCACTTTGCATTGAAATCAATGGAGAAGTCGCGGGTTCTATGACAGGACTGCTTGTACAGTTTGATCCAAATCACCCTGAACATACATGGGAGGAAATCACAGACAATGGGTATATTCGCAATCATGATCCAAATGGAAATACTCTTTATGTAGTTGATATTGGTGTTCGTCCCGCTTACAGAAAGCTGGGACTTGGAAAATGGCTTATGTTTTCCATGTATGATGTGGTTGTACACAAGGGATTGGATAGTCTGCTTGGCGGGGGAAGAATGCCTGGTTATCAGCAGCATTCAGATAAATGGACGCCAGAGCAATATATTGGTCGTGTGGTAGAGGGGAATGTAAAAGATCCAATTATCTCTTTCTTGCTGCGCTGCGGAAGAACGCCTGTCCAAGTTGTACCCAATTATTTAGAGGACGAGGAATCGTGCAATTATGGCATGTTAATGGAATGGAAAAATCCTTTTAATAAATAGGAATACGGGAAGAAGTATGGAATATAAAAGAATAAATAGCATTACCGATCTTTTGTTCAAATCCATGCATCAATTAATGCAAAAAGTTTCCTTCATCTTGGAACAATAATGGCCAAGCTGTGACGGGTCTTGATCTTGGTTTTCTTCCAATGACAGAAAATCTGTATGGGGTAGATGCAGATCTTATCGTAAGCTTTATAAAACGAAATGATTCTGTGCTCTCAAACAAACCTCGAAGAATGGGAAGAAACGATCGGAAATTTGGAGACTAAAGAAAAAGCAGGCTTTCTGCCATTATGATGAACAAAAAATCCTCGTTTGATGACGAGGATTTTTTGTTTTAAAATGTGTTATAAATATCATCACATTCACCAGGTCTGGGCTGATAAAAACAATGCAGCTTGTAGCGTGCGACGAGCAGCTGGTTATACCAAGTAGGAGGGCAGTCTCCAGGCGGCCTGAAGTACCATAAGCTGAATTTTGCAGGCCAATACCGTTCGCCCGCTATACTCCGTCTCGCCAGCCTCCTTTCCTTTTCTCTTGCTCTTTGATAAAAATAACCGTGCTGAACGGCCTCAAACGCGTGCTCTTGGTAGATCATCTGCGGGATGGTGCGAATGTTTTTAAAGTCCGAGCAATTAGCTCTAACCCGATTAATCCCTACATTTCCTACAAGCTGCATGCCCCTTATTCCTTCGCCTTCAGCTTCGGCTCGAAGCAATCTGGCCATTAAATCGATATCTGAGTTATTTGCTTTTACAACTGCCATGATTTCGCCTCCATTGTCGTGGCATATTCTTATCTTATTCTAGTGACTTGCTGATTGACGTTTCAATTTCATTTTTTTATAAAATGTAAAAATAAAAATAAATGATGACTGAGATATCAGAAAATACTTACATTCTGACCTGTCAGTCCTATTCCATTTTATTAAGAAGCAAATTCGTTTACAGTTTTAATTAAAAAGAGTATTGTATAGAGATGGATTTAATCCGACTAATTTCATAAGAAAAGGGGATTATATGATGTCTGAAACGACTCTAAATAGGAATTCTGCATATAAACCGCGAACAACTGTCGTCTCGGAGCTAAATCCGATGCAAAAGCCGCTTGTTGCAGCAGGATTACTTGCAGGTATCATTTTATTCATTGCGATTTTAACTACGACTAATACAACTCAGGCTGTGTTATATATTATTGGAATTATGCTTGGCGTTACCTTGCTCCATGCTCGTTTTGGTTTCACATCTGCATTCAGGCGTCTGATGTCGGTAGGAAACGTTCAAGGTCTGCAGGCTCACATGCTTATGCTTGCCATTGCTTCAACATTATTTGCTGTTATATTAAGCACCGGCTTTAGTTTTACGGGAACAGCTCCGGCAGGATATGTATCGCCAGTTGGTGTAAGTGTTATTTTCGGATCTTTTATCTTTGGAATTGGGATGCAGCTTGGGAATGGGTGTGCTTCCGGAACACTTTATTCTGTCGGCGGCGGTTCCTCTTCAATGATTTTAACACTGATCTCATTTATTGCGGGGTCTGTTATTGGCGCTTATCAATTTACGTTTTGGATGGAAGATATGCCTTCATTACCGCCCATTTCACTGGCGACTTCAACAGGTTTTGGTTATTTCGGAGCACTGCTTGTTCAATTAGCAGCATTCGCGCTTATCTATTGGATTACAGTACAGATTGCTAAAAAGAAAAATCCTCCAATGATGAAGCCTCTGCCAACTGCTAAAGGCTTTAAAAAAATCATAAGAGGTTCATGGCCGCTGTTCGCAGCAGCTATTATTCTTGCACTATTAAATGCTCTAACTCTAACAATTAGAGGCAATCCATGGGGAATTACATCAGCTTTTGCTCTTTGGGGCGGAAAAGCCTTAATGGCTTCTGGTGTTGATGTTTCAAGCTGGGGTTATTTTGCAGGAGCGAATGGGGCAGCACTTACGAAATCGGTGCTTGCCGATTCCACAAGCGTTATGAATTTCGGCATTATTCTTGGAGCCTTTATATCAGCTGCAGCACAAGGAACCTTCAAACCGGGAAAAATTAAACCGGGTGTAGCTGGTGCCTCTATTCTTGGAGGACTTCTAATGGGGTATGGTGCGCGTCTTGCTTTTGGCTGCAACATCGGTGCTTATTTTGGCGGAATTGCTTCATTCAGTCTCCATGGCTGGGTATGGATGATCATGGCGATGTTAGGTACTTTTCTTGCTTTATTTATTCGTCCGCTGTTTGGTCTGAAAAATCCTAAATCTACAGACTCTATTTGCTGAGAACTCTCTTATGAGGGTTCTTTTTATTAGGTCAAAAAGACTAAATGTTGAAAAAATAAGACAGATTCATTTACGAAACCGCTTTCTTCAACTACTATACAAATGAAAGAGATTAAAGGAGGAATCCAAATGACATACAGAGCAAGTTCAGAAAGGTATCAATCTATGAAGTACAATCGGTGCGGAAATTCAGGTTTGCTGCTGCCGGCGATTTCCCTTGGGTTATGGCACAATTTCGGCGGAGTAGATTCGTTTGAAAATGGCCGCGCTATGCTTCGCCGCGCATTTGATCTGGGGATTACTCATTTTGATCTCGCAAACAATTACGGACCTCCGCCTGGATCTGCAGAAGCAATGTTTGGACAAGTTCTGAAAACGGATTTTGCGCCATACCGGGATGAATTAATCATTTCCTCAAAAGCAGGCTATCACATGTGGGACGGGCCATATGGTGAATGGGGTTCAAAAAAATATTTGATTGCAAGCTTAGATCAAAGCTTAAAACGGATGGGTTTGGACTATGTAGATATTTTCTATTCCCATCGTCCTGATCCTAATACACCTCTTGAAGAAACAATGGGGGCATTAGATCAAATCGTGCGTCAGGGAAAAGCATTATACGTTGGAATTTCAAGCTACACGGCTGAGCAAACGGAAGAAGCAGTGAAAATTTTAAACCGTCTCGGTACACCCCTGCTCATCCATCAGCCAAGTTATTCGATGCTGAACCGTTGGATTGAAAATGGCCTGCAGGATGTTCTTCAGGAAAATCGGATAGGCTCAATCGCTTTTTGTCCTCTTGAACAGGGCTTATTAACAAGCAAATATTTATCTGGAGTTCCTGCTGATTCAAGAGCTGCCAAATCAACTGGCGCCCTTAATGAAGACCGTGTGACTGAAGAAATGGTACATAAAATCAAACAGTTGAATGATGTTGCAGCAGACCGCGGCCAGAACCTTGCCCAAATGGCATTGTCATGGGTTTTGAGAGAAGGACGCGTGACCTCAGCACTTATTGGGGCAAGCAGAGTAAGCCAGATCGAAGAGAATGTTGCTGCGCTGAATCATCTTGAGTTTACTTCGGATGAGCTTGATAGAATTGAAGATATATTGGCCGATAAATAAAGGTCAAGTCTTGCTTTCAAAGCAAGACTTTTTTTATTGTTAGAAAATAATAAAATAATCTATTTCTAGATAATTGTTCGATAATATCGGGTATTAAAATAAGAGGAATGATAGTGTATAAAGTCTAATTTTTAAAGACTATTTTTTTCTGCCGGATTCTTTTCTATCTGTCAGAGCTAAACGGGCTGCTGCGCTTATCTTTTGAAATCTAGTCTTATTGATTCAAATCAAAAAATTATGACTTAGAAAAAGAGGATTTTTCCTGTTTAAGACTAATTAGTGATTATAATGACAGCATTTTTTATAACAACCAATATATGAAAGCTGGTGATCTGTGATGAAAGAGATTCGAGTTGGAATGATTGGGTATAAGTTTATGGGAAAAGCGCACAGTCTCGCTTACCGGAATGTTCCATTCTTTTTTCCGGGAGCAGCAAAGCCTGTACTCAAAGCAATTGCCGGCCGCAGCGAAGAGGGTGTAAAGAAGGCGGCTGATGAGCTCGGCTTTGAAAGCTATGAAACAGATTGGCGGACATTGATAGATAGAGACGATATTGATTTAATTGATATTGTCACTCCAAACAATTCTCATGCAGAAATAGCGATTGCAGCAGCCGAAGCCGGAAAACATATAATATGTGAAAAGCCTTTAGCTTTAAATGTAGATCAGGCAGAAAGGATGCTTGAAGCAGTGACCCGAAATAAGGTCATTCATATGATCTCGCATAATTACCGGTTTGCTCCAGCTGTTCAATATGCGAAGAAATTGATTCAGCAGGGCAGGCTTGGGCGTATCTATCATGTTCGTGCAACGTATCTTCAGGACTGGATTATGGATCCTGATTTCCCGATTGCATGGAGATTAAAAAAAGAGGTAACAGGGTCTGGAGCTTTGGGTGATATCGGGGCGCATATCATTGATCTGACAAGGTTTCTAGTTGGTGAGATTTCAGAGGTAGTTGGTGCAATGGAGACATTCATAAAAGAGCGGCCGATTGAAGGGGAAGCAGGGAAAAAAGGGAAGGTTGATGTAGACGATGCTGCTTCATTCATCGCTAAATTTGAAAATGGGGCAATGGGAGTATTTGAAGCAACTCGTTTTGCAGCAGGAAATAGAAATCGTAATTGTTTTGAGATCAATGCTGAGTTTGGATCCATCAAATGGGATCTTGAAAACATGAACAATTTGCATGTGTACTTAAGTGAAGATGACAAAGGCCTTCAGGGCTTTAGGGTCATTAACTGTACGGAAGAAGAGCACCCTTATGCCCATGCATACTGGCCCGCAGGTCATATTATAGGATATGAACATACATTTGTGAACTTAATATCCGAATTGATGAAAGCGATTTCAAATAATGAACATAAACAGCCTAATTTTTATGATGGCTTAATGAATCAGCTCATTCTTGATGCTATTGAGCGTTCCTCTATTGAAAAGAAATGGATTTCCATTCCAAAGAAAATTGAACAATTGAGCTAAAGCGGGAGGAATCCTGCTTTTTTTATGTTTTATGAGTTTTTTTATAAGATTGAGGCAATAAATCTTCTGGATAATGTATGAATATTTAAATTTATCAAACAAAAGACTTTTCTGTAGAAGAAATAGTTGATATATTGAATATATCAACCGTTGAAAGGTGACGCTATGACAACTTTTAATCCTCTTTACCTAAAAGTCTATAATTTACTGTTAAATCAGATTAGGAGCGGAAAATTAAAGCAGGGAGATAAGGTTCCTTCTGAAAAAGAGCTTGCAGATCAATTTGAAGTAAGCCGTATTACCTCTAAAAAAGCGCTGGATCTTCTCTCAGAAGAAAACTATATTGAAAGAATTCAAGGAAAGGGCTCATTTGTTATTCATTCTGACGCTGCAATTGATGCTTCTTATTCTGCAAAGCAGGATAGTTCAAAACGCCATTTAATCGGTTTTATTCTGCCGGGTTTTGATGAGAGCTATGGAATAGGACTTGTAAAGGGAATTGAAAAGAGATGCAGTGAACTTGGTTTTACGATTCTTTTGAAACTCAGCTATGGAAGAAAGGAAATTGAGGAACAGGCCGTGAATGATTTCCTGGATATGGGAGCTGAAGGTTTGATTGTCTTTCCGGTACATGGAGAGCATGTAAATAATAAACTTCTTGAGCTGGTTTCAAAGAATTTTCCCGTCGTTTTGATTGATCGATTCATTAAAGGGATTCCTGCATCGTTTGTATGTACTGATCACCGTAGAGCAACAATAGAGCTGACGAATCATTTAATCAAGATGGGACACAGAGAAATCGGATTCATTTCTCCTCCTTCAGAGGGAACGACAGCTATTGAGGAGAGAGTGACGGGTTTTCATATTGCCCATTCTGAACAAGGCGTGAAGCTGAATAGAGACTATATCTTGACTGAAATTAAAAACAGTATGCCAATAAACGAAATAACAGAATCACAAGTTTTTAAAGAGGACAATCTGATTTTAGACAATTTCTTAAAAAAGCATCGCAGTATTACAGCCATTGTAGCCTGTGAACATTCTATTGGAGAACAAGTCGCAGCAGGGTTATCCAGGCTGGGAAGACGAATGCCGGATGATGTGTCTGTAGTTTGTTTTGATTCGCCGGAGAATTCGAGAATTCAATTTACTCACATCAAACAGGATGAACAGAGTATCGCTATTAAAGCGGTAAATCTTCTGAAAGAAAAAATGCTGGATTCTGACTTTGCCGTCCAGCAGATATTTATTCCTCACACGATTATTGAAGGGAAAACAGCGAAAGCTTTTTCTATGAAATAGGCCTTCCGAAAAATGTTGAAGCACTTAAGCGGATCACAGATTATTCTAAAAAAATACAATATCGAGGACATTACAGCTTTCACAAGGCACTGGTATGATGGATCCATTCTTAACTGGGCAAATCGCATGAAAATAAGCGGTCCTTGGACAGTATCTGCAATCAATAAATTTTAGAGTATGGTGTTTTCCCTATCCCTACTCCTGCAGGTGATAACTACTCAACCTGGTCTGGGGGCTGGGCAGTTACTTCAAATCTGCCTGCTTCGTAGTTCAGTTTACCAAAACGCCTATGAATTTAGGCGTTTTTTGTTATGTTAAACGAGTTCAATTAATTGATTTATCACAATATTCTCCTCATACTAAATAATATATTAAGAAGTGGAGGAATAATTTATGAAAGCAATTGGACTGCATAAATATTTGCCAATCGAACATGAAGAAAGCTTACTCGACATTGAAATTGATAAACCAGTCCCTTCAGGAAAAGATCTGCTGGTTCAGGTTAAAGCCATTTCCATCAATCCTGTTGATACAAAAGTGCGTGCGCCAAAAGAAAAAGTAGAGGAAAAGCCTAAAATTCTCGGCTGGGATGCAAGCGGCACAGTTGTCGAAACCGGTGAGGATTGTACAGATTTTAAACCTGGCGATGACGTATTTTATGCAGGAAGTATTACGAGACAGGGAACGTACAGCGAATTCCATCTTGTGGATGAAAGAATTGTCGGAAAAAAGCCAGCTGCTCTTGCCCATGCAGAAGCAGCTGCTCTTCCGCTGACTGCAATTACAGCTTATGAAGGACTGTTCGATCGCCTGGAAATTGATCCTGCTGACAAAGAACGAAACAGGAGGAAAAGGATACTGATTATTGGCGGTGCAGGGGGAGTGGGCTCTATAGCCATTCAGCTTGCTAAGTGGGCAGGACTGTCAGTCATTGCAACAGCTTCACGCCCTGAAACGAAAGAATGGGCAGAGAAGTTGGGTGCCGATCATATCATAAATCATCATCAATCTTTAAAAGCTGAACTTGAAACCTTCCAAATTTCAGAAGTAGAATATATCTTTTGTCTGAATAACACGGATCAGCATTGGAGGGGAATGAGCGAAATCATTAAGCCTCAGGGAAAGATTTGTTCTATCGTAGAAAACAGAGAGCCTCTTGATTTGAATTTGTTAAAAAGCAAGAGTGTTACATTTGTCTGGGAATTTATGTTCACCAGAGCGATGTATCAAACAGCAGATATGCAAGAGCAGCAAATCCTGCTGAATAAAATCAGCGAATTGATTGATCAGGGAATTCTAAAAACAACTATAAATCAAACCCTATCACCGATAAATGCTGAAAATATAAAGAAAGCACATCAGTCACTTGAGTCTGGAAAAACAATCGGCAAAATTGTTCTCGAGCATTTTACGATGTGAAAAAAACTGGATTAACTAAGCTGTTAAATGCTACACTAGTGTTAATCTTATTGAATAGTGACAAATAAATCGGATAGGTCTGCCTTTTTATAGAAATTCTAATAAGTCTTTAAAGAAGAGGGAGAGCTTTCTGCCTCTTTTTGCTGTGCAAAAAAAGTTTCGGCCAAAGGCAGGTCCTCTTGCGAAATTAAAGAGGAGAGATAACGAATGACTGTTGATATATTAAAGCTTGCAAGTAAGAATGGTTTAAACCTTATTGAAGAAACGGCTGTTTTGAATGAGTCTGGAATGGATTTTCAAGTCTTATTTGCAGAAGATGAAAGCGGCGTTTCGTGGGTTCTCAGAAAGCCGAGACGCCCTGATGTTATTCAAAGAGGTGCTTATGAAGGGAATATCTTGAAATTAGTTCAAAAACAACTCCCTGTGAGTGTGCCAGAGTGGAAAATTAATACCCCTGAATTAATTGCCTATCCCACGGTTCCGGGAATCCAGACGGGTTCGATTGATATGAACATTCGTAACTATGTCTTTAATATAAACACCGAAAACCTTTCAAAATCATTTGTTCAATCATTGGCAGGAGTGATGTCTGCCTTGCATAACATAGACCATTTTGAAGCAGCAAAATCCGGAGTTGAAGTATTAAGCCCTGACCAAGTACGTCAATCACTCAGTGAACGAATGGATAAAGTGAAAAAAGAAATAGGTACAGCTGATGACCTTTGGAAACGTTGGCAGCAATGGCTATCAGATGATTCGTATTGGCCGGGACATTCTTCATTTATCCACGGAGACCTGCATCCCCCTCACATATTAATAGATAAAGAGGAAAAGGTCTGCGGCATTCTCGACTGGACAGAAGCAAAAGTGACAGATCCTGGTAAGGATTTTGTCTTGTTTGCTACTATCTTTGGAGAAAAAGAACTCGGCTATTTACTGGGAGAGTATGAAAAATCCGGCGGAAAAGTATGGCCAAAAATGAGAGAGCATATTATAGAATGTAAGGCTGCCTATGGCATAGATATTGCTGAGTTCGCTTTAATCACCGGGGAAGATGAGCATTATATTATGGCGAAACAGGCATTGGGTTTATAAAAAATTATTTCCAGCGGTCTGCATAAATGCAGGCTGCTTTTTTGCTGATTTTTATATTTATTCAGTAAATTCTAAAAAATAATTGAAAAATGGATTTCATAATGTTTAAATGTAACTATAACAGATCACTTGTCAGATATGTGATGTCTGAAAAGAAAGGCTGTGAATAGGTGCTAATTGAAAAAATTTCAACAAAGAAAGTTTCAGACACGGTCAGCGAGCAAATCGAGAAAATGATTTTAGACGGCTCGATACCTGCTGGCGAAAAGCTTCCATCAGTAAGAGAGCTTTGCGAGAGGTTTGGAGTAGGACGATCAGCCGTACGTGATGCCATAACTGTTTTAAAAGGAAAAGGCCTTGTAAAAGTGAAACAGGGTGAGGGCACGTATGTCAGCAAGTATGACTCCTCAAAGATTTTCAGCAAAGCTGTCATGCTTCCAAATGCGAATGATATTACTGAGCTTTTTCAAGTTAGAAAAATCGTCGAAACTGGCATGGCTGAAATGGCTGCATGTAATCGCTCTGAAAAAGATCTTACGCTAATGAAAAAGATCTTAACAACTCAGACAGATGCCCCCTGGGAAGATGATTATCAGTTTCACTTATCGATTGCGAAAGCAACCGGAAACTCGCTGCTGATTCAGTTTGTACAAGTTATTTCCACCACGATTAAAAATGCGATGATTGATTTTCACCAATTTATCAAATGCGATTCTGAGGCGATCGAAACCATTGCATTACACCATAAGCACATCTTCGAAAGTATTTCATCAGGAACTTCAAATCTATCAAACGAATACATGCTGCAGCATTTAACATTCGTAGAATCCATCCTTCACAAGAGTCTTCATCAGAGAAAATGAATTTTTTTGAAAATAAAACAAAACATCGTTTGTTATTACGAAACAATTGGAGGTGCTGTTTTGATAATGACTGAATTAATCTCACTTTTACCTGAAGAAAAAGTAAAGACGGAGGGACAGGCAAATCACTTGCTTGGCAATAATGGCGAAATGACTGTTTTTCCGACTGCAGAAGAGGAAATCATACAAGTCCTTAAATTTGCCGATCAGAATGACAAAAAAGTTTCCATAATCGGCGGCGGGACAAAGCGCGGATTTGGAGGATTATCAGATTATTCAGATATCCAATTATCCATGGCTCATTACAGCGGTATTACAGAGCATACTCCAGGTGATATGACCATAACCGTAAAAGCAGGGACAACATTTAAAGAACTGCAGGATTTCTTAGCAAAGCATCAGCAGAAAGTTTCACTTGATCCAGCTTGGCCGGAGTATTCAACTATTGGAGGAATTATCGCTTCAAATGAAAGCGGTCCCAAACGGCTTGGATATGGATCAGCACGAGATTCAGTTATTGGTCTTAGAATCGTTTATCCTGATGGACGAGTTATTCGCTCTGGCGGAAAAGTGGTAAAAAACGTTGCCGGCTACGATATGAATAAGCTTTTTATAGGCTCAATGGGCACGCTTGGAGTAGTGACGGAGATTACTTTAAAGCTTAGGCCGATCCCAAAATACGAAAGTCTTATTCTATTATCTTTTCCTATTGAACTTCAGGAAGAAATGAGGCTGTTTGTGGTAAAACTGCTGGATTCCATGATGGAGCCCATTGCTTTAGAACTGCTGAGCCCTGCCTTATCTAAACGTTTAGCAAATCACAATATGTATACGCTTGCAATCAGTTTTGAGGATTTCGAGCCATCAGTCTACTATCAGGAAGAATTTATTAAAAGCATCGTGCCTGCGGGTTCACTGTTTTCTCTCCTGCCCCAAGCGGAAGCAGAATTGTTTTGGGATGCGTTTTACAAGACAGCGCCTAATGGTGTCACATCAAAGCCTCGTTCTATTACGGAAGCTTCCTTAAAAATTGGCGTAAAAAACATGGATGTTTTCCAAATTGTGAAGGAATGTGCCAGTATGTACAAAACGACGTCTATTGAAGCTCATGGCGGAATAGGACACGGATTATGCCAAGTCATACTGAAGGGAAGCAGCAATGACGTTATGAATGCAATCGAGCGTATTCAGCAAGCTGCATCTCGGTTGGGAGGCTATACAATCATTAAACATCTGCCTTACGCATTGCGTCACAAAACGGAAGTATGGGGAGAAAAGCCATCCTGCTTCTTTTTGATTCAAGGAATTAAAACCGCAATTGATCCACGTTCAATCCTGAATTATAAACGTTACTTGGGAGGGATCTAGTTGAGCATAAGAGAAAGCGACTTAAAGCAAGCATCCCCGGCATGCAAGGAAACAAGTCTCAGCAATTATTTGTGGAAGGATCATCCGGACGAGAGCAAATGGGCAGATTGTGTCCATTGCGGCATGTGTCTGGAGTCATGTCCAACCTATGAGATAACCGGGCAGGAGCAGCATTCTCCGCGAGGACGGGTGCATCTGATCAAATCAGTTGCAGATGGGTTGCTTCAAGTAAACGAACAATTCATGGATCCTGTCTTTGCCTGTCTTGATTGCCGAGCCTGTACAACGGCATGTCCTGCGGATGTGGATGTCGGCGGTCTCATTGAAGAAGCCAGGGGCCAAATCCGTCAGGCTATGCCATTAACAGGTGTAAAAGGAACCGTAAGCAAATTTTTCTTAAAAGGTCTCTTTCCTCATCAAAACCGTTTGAACACCGCGGGAAGTCTGCTGAAATTTTATCAAAAAAGCGGATTGCAAAAAGCTGTGCGCAAAACCGGGATGCTGAAGGTCATGCCAAAACATCTTGCTGAAATGGAAGCCATCATGCCTGAAATCAAGCAGCCGGTCCGCAAAAAGTATAAAAATCAGACGGTCATTCCGGCACAGGGGGAGACAAAGACTGAAGTATCCTTCCTGACAGGATGTGTAATGGACGTTATGTTCAGTGATATTAATGAATCCACAATAAATGTGTTAACAAAGAATGGAAATGCAGTCACCATTCCGCAAAATCAAACATGCTGCGGAGCCCTTCACGTTCATGCGGGCGACAGAGATACAGGCCGCAGACTTGCAAAGCAAAACATTGAGGCTTTTAAAGATTCCGATAAAATCATAGTAAACGCAGCAGGATGCGGATGCATGCTTAAGGAATACGGTGAATTGTTCAGAGAAGTAGAGGCAGAATGGCATGAGAAAGCAGAAAAATTTGCTGCTAAAGTAGTGGATATATCGAAATATCTTCATGACACCGGCTATGAAAAGCCTAAAGCGGAATTAAATACAAGAATCACTTATCATGATGCATGCCACTTGGCACATGGACAGGGTGTACGCCAGGAGCCTCGCGATATCTTACTAGATATTCCAGGCGTGGAAATGGTTCATATGCCTAATGCGGACAGATGCTGCGGAAGTGCAGGCATCTACAACATAACAAATCCGGAAATGGCAGGGGCTGTGCTTGAAAGTAAAATGGAAAATGTTCCTGATGATGTTGAGATGATTTCAATGGGCAACCCTGGCTGCATGCTGCAAATGGCTATGGGTGTTCAAAAATTCGGAAGAAATCAAAAGGTTGTTCATACTGTCCAGCTGCTGGATTGGGCCTATCAAATGGAGAAACAAGGAAAGGAAGAACTGTAATGGCTATTAAAGGACTTAAAACGAAAGATAAACATATTCATAGCCTTGCAAAGCTGACAGGAGGCCCTTCAAACATTCTCTATCATAAGGAAGATTTAATTGCCTATGATTGCGATGGTTTTACCATTCACAAGCATTTGCCAAAAGCGGTTGTTTTTCCGAAAAATACAGAGGAAGTTGCGGCGATCGTCAAATACTGTTCTGAAAATCAGCTGCCATTCCTTGCAAGAGGTGCTGGAACAGGTTTAAGCGGAGGAGCCATTCCCATTAACGGTGAAGTCATTATCAGTCTCGTAAAAATGAAAAAGCTGATCAGTGTAGATCTCGAAAATAGACGGGCAGTCGTTGAACCTGGCTTTGTTAATCTTAAATTAACCAACTCAATTGCAGATAAAGGTTATTACTATGCACCGGATCCATCCAGTCAATATTGCTGCACAATCGGAGGCAACGTTGCTGAAAATGCCGGCGGAGCCCATTGCCTCAAATATGGTGTAACGACAAATCATATCCTTGGACTGGAGGTTGTACTGCCGAATGGAGAGATTATTGAAATTGGAAAAAACGGAATCCCTGATTCGCCGGGCTATGACCTGCTTGGATTATTAACTGGATCAGAAGGAACGCTCGGGATCGTCACAAAGATCACTGTAAGAATCTTAAAAAATCCTGAGTCAAAACAAACAGTTCTTGCTTACTTTGATAGTGTTTCAGACGGAAGCGGCGCTGTTTCAGACATTATTTCAGCAGGAATTGTTCCAGCAGCTCTTGAAATGATGGATAAGGTTGCAATTGAAGGAGTTGAAGCTGCTGCGTTTCCAGTGGGTCACCCAAGAGACATTGAAGCGGTCTTATTAATAGAAGTAGACGGTATTTCCGCCGGTATCGATGAACAGATCGCACAGATTCTTGAGGTGTGCACAAAATGGAATGTCCGTGAAGTAAAGGCTGCTGAAAGTGATGCAGAGCGTGCAAGATGGTGGGCAAACCGAAAGACAGGCTTTGGGGCAATGGGGGCTATTTCACCGGATTATCTTGTACAGGATGGAGTCATTCCGCGAAGCAGACTTCCAGAAGTCCTTGAAAAAATCAATCAGATCAGCAAAGAATCAGGTCTCAGGATCGCCAATATCTTTCATGCCGGAGACGGCAATCTGCATCCGCTTGTCTTGTTCGATTCAAGGGTTCCCGGTCAGACAGAAGCGGCATTAAAAGCAGGCAGCGCATGTTTGCAGGTTTGCGCTGAAGTTGGCGGAACGATTACAGGGGAACATGGGGTTGGGATTGAAAAGAGAGAAGAAATGCGGTTTGTTTTTACTGACGAAGAGATTTTAGCTCAAACAAAGGTCCGGGAAGTCTTTAACCCTGATAATCTATTAAACGCGGGTAAATTATTTCCAAGTCCGGGACGCTGTGCAGAAGTGAAAAAAGAAATGAAAGCAGCAGCTCTATAAATTAAATTGGTAAAATGTTCTGAAAATGATTGTAAACGCTTTGATTTTCATGCTATTATTTTTTTAACAAAAAGAAAAACGACGTTTCGTAATAACAAACACAAGGAGGAACGAATGATGAAAGGCTATATTCAAAAAGGCAATCTTCAGGTAGCAGAGGCACTCTATGAATTTATTAATTCAGAAGCTCTCCCGCATACTGGTTTAGATCAGAATGCATTTTGGTCAGGTTTTGAGGCCATCGTTAAGGAGCTGACTCCTCAAAACAAAGAACTATTGGCAGTCCGCGATGAGATTCAGAGCAAAATTCATTCATGGCACAGGGAAAACAATGAAACATTTGATTTTGAAGCCTATAAAGCATTCTTATATGAAATTGGATATTTGGAGCATGAGGCAGATGGGTTTAGGATTACAACTCAAAATGTTGATGATGAGATTGCTGTTCAGGCAGGACCTCAATTAGTCGTGCCGGTCAATAATGCGCGCTACGCCATCAATGCAGCAAATGCACGCTGGGGCAGCCTGTATGACGCCCTTTACGGGACAGATGCCATTAGTGATGCGGACGGTGCACACCGCGAAGGATCATATAACCCTGTGCGCGGAGAAAAAGTCATTGAATTTGCCCGTAATTTCCTTGATGAAACCGTGCCTTTAAAAGATGCATCCCATAAAGATGCTGCGGAATATGCGATTATTGACGGAACTTTATCTGTCACATTAAGCAGCGGTCAAAAAACAGTTCTTAAAGAGAAAGAAAAATTGGCCGGCTATCAGGGGGATGCTAATTCTCCAGCTGCAATCCTATTAAAAAACAACGGGCTTCATTTTGAAATTCAAATTGACCGAAGCCACCCAATCGGCAAAACAGATTTAGCCGGCGTAAAAGATATTCTGCTTGAAGCAGCGCTGACTACTATTATGGATTGTGAAGATTCCGTTACAGCTGTTGATGCTGAAGATAAAGTGATCGTCTATCGAAATTGGTTAGGATTAATGACAGGAAATTTAGCATCAACTTTCAAAAAAGGAAACCAAACAATGATCCGGACCTTGAACCCTGACCGGTCGTATACCTCAGTAAATGGCGAAGAATTTACTCTTTCAGGAAGATCGCTCATGTTTGTAAGAAATGTAGGTCATCTTATGACAAACAATGCCATTCTTGATGAAAACGGTGATGAAATTCAAGAAGGCATCCTCGATTGCGTGATAACTGCAATGCTTGCAAAACACTCATTACTAGGAACCGGACAATATCAGAACTCTTCAAAAGGATCTGTCTACATTGTTAAACCGAAGATGCATGGATCAAAAGAAGTTGCTTTTGCGAACACTCTTTTTAATAAAGTCGAGGATTTGCTCGGACTTGAACGCAATACCATTAAAATCGGGGTCATGGATGAAGAAAGACGAACGTCACTAAACTTGAAAGCAGCAATACGTGAAGTAAAAGACCGAATCGCATTCATTAATACAGGATTCTTGGACCGTACAGGAGATGAAATTCATACTTCTATGGAAGCTGGCCCAATGATTCCTAAAAATAATATGAAATCTTCAGCCTGGCTTCAGGGCTATGAAAAATCAAATGTTTATGCTGGCCTTGAAAGCGGCTTCCAGGGCCGTGCCCAAATCGGCAAAGGCATGTGGGCGATGCCGGATTTGATGGCAGAGATGCTTAAGCAAAAATCTGGCCATTTAAAAGCAGGAGCAAACACCGCGTGGGTTCCCTCACCTACAGCAGCTACACTTCATGCCCTGCACTATCACCAGGTAGATGTTACAGAAGTTCAGAATCAGCTTAAGGAGAATGTGAAAGACCTAAGAAATGACATCCTCACTATTCCTGTTGCAGAAAAAGCAAACTGGAGCAAGGAGGAAATTCAGCAGGAACTTGATAACAACGCACAAGGAATACTTGGATATGTTGTTCGCTGGGTCGAACAGGGCGTCGGCTGCTCAAAAGTGCCTGATTACTATAATGTCGGACTGATGGAAGACCGTGCAACACTCAGGATTTCCAGTCAGCATCTTGCAAACTGGCTGCACCATGGCATCTGCACGAAAGAGCAAGTGAAAGAAACTCTTGAACGCATGGCAAAAGTTGTAGACAAACAGAATGAAGGAGATCCGCATTATATGCCAATGGCGCCTAATTACGAAAATTCAGTTGCTTTTCAGGCTGCATGCGACCTTGTTTTTGAAGGCTACAATCAGCCTAATGGATACACAGAACCAATCCTTCATCGACGCCGTTTAGAAGCTAAAGCTAAATTTGCAGTAAAGCAATAACCTATTCATTTATTTTAAGGAGATGAGGCAATGCAGCACCTTCGGGAAAAATCGCTGGAACTTCACAAGCGTTCACATGGAAAATTAAGTGTTACTGTTAAAGTTTCCGTAGAAAATTCACATGATTTAAGTCTTGTTTATTCCCCAGGGGTGGCAGAGCCTTGCAGAGAAATTCATCAAAATCCGGAAAAAATATACGACTATACGATGAAGGGCAATCTGGTAGCTGTCGTTTCAGATGGATCAGCTGTATTAGGCTTAGGGAATATCGGAGCTGCCGCTTCAATGCCTGTAATGGAGGGTAAAGCCGCTTTATTTAAAGCATTTGCCGACATTGATGCTTTTCCGCTTTGTCTGAATACGAATGATCCTGATGAGATCATTGCGATTGTAAAAGCGCTTGAACCTACTTTTGGCGGAGTTAATTTAGAGGATATCTCAGCTCCAAATTGTTTTATCATTGAGGAACGTTTAAAACAGGAAATGAATATCCCGGTTTTCCACGACGATCAGCACGGAACAGCAATTGTAACAGCGGCGGGACTGATTAATGCTCTAAAGATGGTGAATAAACGTCTTGAAAAAGTGAAAATCGTTGTAAATGGCGCCGGTGCTGCCGGAATTGCAATTACTAAGCTGCTCCTTGAAATGGGAGCAGAAAATGTGATCATGTGTGATACGAAAGGCGCAATCTTCAAAGGTCGATCAGCCGGCATGAATCCGATGAAAGAATTGATTTCAGAGCTGACAAATAAAAGCCTATTCCAAGGATCGCTCGGAGAGGCTTTAGAGAATGCAGACGTTTTTATTGGCGTTTCTGCTGCGGGAGCTGTTTCTTCTAAAATGGTTCAAGGGATGAATAGGGATGCGATTATTTTTGCCATGGCAAATCCAGATCCGGAAATCATGCCTGAAGCTGCAAAAGCGGCTGGAGCGGTGATCGTTGGAACAGGAAGATCAGATATGCCTAATCAAGTCAATAATGTTCTTGCATTTCCGGGGATTTTTAAAGGCGCGCTGCAAGTGCATGCGACTGAAATAAATGAAGAAATGAAAATGGCTGCCGTCTATGCCATTGCGGATTTAATTACACCATCAGAGCTTGAATATGAGTATGTCATTCCGCATGCTTTTGACAAAAGAGTTGCCGCCGCTGTATCAGAAGCTGTTGCAAAAGCAGCCGTCAGATCAGGAGCTGCCCGCAAATCAACTGTTTGAAAGGAGTACAGACATGAAATTTGTCCGATTTACAGATCAGTCAGATATCTATTATGGAGTTTTACAAGAATCTGAAATCAAAGAAATACGAGGTGATATGTTAAAAGACTGGGAGTATACAGGCCGTTCTTTTCAAAAAGAGCAGGTTCAGCTTCTAGCTCCCTTACAGCCAAATCAGATTATCGGAATAGGTGCAAACTATGTTTCAGATAAGAAGGATATGCCTGAGATTCTTCCTGAAATTCCGGTATTTTTTTTCAAGCCGACATCATCCGTAATCGGACCGGAAGAAAAAATTATCATACCTGCCGGTGCCAAACAGGTTAAATTCGAGTCAGAGCTTGCCGTTATCATCGGGAAAGAAGCAAAAAACGTCCGTGAATCAGATGTTCTGGATTATGTATTTGGCTACACAGTAGGAAATGACGTAACAGCTCCCGCCTTTTTCCACGGAGACGGACACTGGACAATCGGAAAATCATTTGACACATTCACACCTTTAGGACCAGTGATTGAAACAGAGCTGGATCCATTCAATGTGAATGTGGAGGCAAGATTAAACGGGACATTGAAACAGGATAGCCCGACTGAACTCATGATCATTCCGATCCAAAAAATGATTTCCTATTTGACCAGCGTTATGACCCTTAATGCAGGGGATGTGATATTAACAGGAAGTCCTGTTGGGGCAGAATTAGTAAATACAGATGATGTCATTGAATGCGAAATCAAGGAAATCGGCATTTTAAGGAATTCATTTGCCAAAGCACGAGAAAGCGTTAAAAATTAGATGGTCCTTTTCTTTACCCGGAATCAGTAATGATATACTAGAGTAAAAGTCAATTTGCACCAGAGGTGAGAGGGTTGGATCGAGAAAATATGGTAAAGTCCGTCAGCCGGGCATTGGATATTATAACGCTCGTAAGTTTAAAAAAAGGCGGGCTTGGGGTTACCGAAATAGCGAATCAAATCGATATAAACAAAAGCTCCGTATACAAGATATTGTCTACGTTAGTTCAATACGGCTATGTAGAACAGGATGCTGAGACTGGAAAGTACAAGCTTGGCTATAAATTCCTGGAAATCAGCTCAAAGCTACTTGAATCGATTGATCTTAGAGCTGAAGCAAGAATGTATTTACAGGAGCTGGAAAATGAAACGAACGAGGTCATCCATTTAGTTGTGTATGATCAGGGTGAAGTTGTATATATAGAAAAGCTTGACGGCAGTGAAACACTGCGGATGCATTCAAAAGTGGGCAAGCGTGCCCCCATGCATTGTACATCTGTTGGGAAAGCCATTCTTGCCCATCTTCCATCAAGTGTGGTTATGGATATTTTAGAGCGGAAAGGCCTGCCGATGCATACGGACAAAACGATTACAAATAAAGATGATTTTCTTTTGGAACTGAATACTGTCAGACAAAAGGGATATGCTCTGGACCTTGAAGAGAATGAAAACGGGATCACATGCATCGCTGTGCCGATTTTTGACCATATAGGCAATGCGATCGCGGCTGTCAGCATTTCAGGCCCAACTATACGAATGACAGAACATAGGCTGGAACAGCTTCAGTCCCGCATGCAGCACATCGGCAGGCAAATATCCGCAAGACTTGGCTTTGAAATAAAAGAATGATCTTAAATTTTATGATTTGTTCGTGTTCACTTTTTATAGGTATACCGGACAAATTTTTTTTGAGGAATGAAAGAAATTAAATATTCCAAATATTATTGAGATACCTTTCGTTATACAACAATATTTATTATTGTTGTATAACATGTTTCTTTTATTGTAAATGTTGCGCATTTCGAAACAAAAAGGGGGAAATGTTTTTGAGTACCGGGATGTTAGGATTTTTGTCACTGCTGCCGATTTTAGTTGTGGGAATCTTTTTGGTAGGTCTCAGGTGGCCGGCCAGCAAAGCCATGCCAATCTCGTATTTAACCGCGATTGGACTTGCGCTGTTTGTTTGGAAAATACCAGGGGCAACAGTTGCAGCAGCATCTGTCAATGGACTAGTGGTAGCAGCCACGCTGCTGTATATAATTTTCGGGGCGATCCTGCTGTTAAATACCCTGCAGGAGAGCGGTGGAATTAAAACCATTCGTCAGGGCTTTACCGATATTTCAGTGGACAGACGCATTCAGGTCATCATCATAGCGTGGCTGTTCGGTTCATTTATTGAAGGCGCATCAGGCTTTGGAACACCGGCAGCGGTTGCTGTACCGCTGATGGTCGGGCTTGGATTTCCAGCAATGGCAGCTGTTATCGCTGGAATGGTCATACAAAGTACTCCTGTTTCCTTTGGTGCCGTTGGAACACCGATGCTTGTCGGCGTTCAAACAGGCTTATCCGCAGATTCAGGCATTACGGACGATTTCCTTGCACTTGTCACAGAAATTGGAGGTCAGGTTGCGATTTTACATATGATTGCCGGAACGCTGATTCCGCTGTTCGTAGTCGCATTGATGACAAGATATTTCGGTAAAAACAAATCATTTTCTGAGGGATTGAAAGTTTGGAAATTCGCATTGTTTTCAGCATTTGCAATGACGATTCCATATGTCATCGTAGCAAATATTTTAGGACCCGAGTTTCCATCAATGGTTGGAGGTTTGACCGGCCTTGCAATTGTAGTTTTCGCAGCAAAAAAGGGCTTCCTGATGCCGCCAAAAGAAAAAGCTTGGGATTTTGAAGAAAAGTCAAAATGGGATCCTGAGTGGATGGGTTCACTTGAAATGAAAGATATCACTCACAAGAGCGGAAATATGAGCATGCTTAAAGCGTGGTCACCCTATATTCTAGTTGGAGCATTTTTAGTCATTTCAAGATTGAAAGCGCTTCCTGTAATAGATTGGCTTCAATCATGGGTTGTGTCGTTTCCGAACATGTTCGGCTCTGAAGTCAGTGCAAGCTTTCAGCCGCTTTATTTGCCTGGAACGATCTTTATCTTAGTATCACTCATTACTTTCTTTCTTCATGGAATGAATGGAAGCGCATACAAATCTGCATGGTCTCAATCAGCTAAAACTACATTAGCTGCTTCTTCAGCACTTGTATTTACAGTGCCTATGGTTCAGGTATTTACAAATTCCAAAGGCGGAGCAGCGGGTTTTGACGCGATGCCAATTGAACTCGCAAACGGAGCAGCTGCAATAGCAGGTGAATTTTGGCCGTTTTTCGCTACCTTCATAGGTGGAATTGGTGCATTTATCGCTGGAAGCAACACGGTCAGCAACATGATGTTCAGTTTATTCCAATATGATGTTGGCTCTCAAATTGGTGTAGATCCTACTTGGATTGTAGCGCTTCAAGCCGTAGGCGGAGCTGCAGGAAACATGATTTGTGTTCATAATGTCGTTGCCGCTTCAGCGGTAGTAGGGTTAATTGGAAAAGAAGGAGTTGTGATTCGGAAAACGTTATTTCCATTCAGTTATTATGCTCTTTTATCTGGTGCAGTCGGCTATTCGATTGTATGGTATTCACAAAAAGGTATCTTCAATCTTGGCTCCTATGTTGCTGCAGCGATTGCAATGGCTGCCATTTACATAGTGGCAACGAATCAGAAACGGGCAGCATTGATTGTGGAAACCGATCGAAATATGAAATCATAGGATTTATCTTTGCAGAAGCTGCCATTTTGATGGCAGCTTATTTATGTTAAATGAGTTTCCTTTTAGAAAGTGAGCAGGTGACGAAAGAATACGCAAAGCCTTACAGGGCTATTTTGGAATCATCCTAGAAAAACCATTTACCGTACAGAATTTCATCATTATAGAAGGCTTTTTTCTAAAAGATTGTTGCTCTCAGGATATAAAACTAACCACTTGTATTTTCCCCGACTGATAATAATGTTGATTCATTTCTTATGCAGATAACTGAGCAGGATAAAGAAGGAATATTGGAATCACTAACGAAATGTTCAATGAGTGGCGAGGATGTCGGCTCTTCAATAATATTTTTCAGGAGATGATTGATTTGAAGTTGTTGCAAATAAGACTGTTGGTCAAAGATTTTAAGAAAAGCGGCCTGTTTTACCGAGATTTATTGGAGTTTCCAGTAAGTTGGTACGATGAAGACATGGAATATGCGCTATTCAATAATGGGGAAACAAAAATTGAGCTTGTATCTCGAAAAGTTATGGCCGAATTGGTCGGAGAAGAAAATAAGCCTTTAGAAGCTGAGTCTCAATCAAGATTTTTACTTCAATTTCAAGTAGAAGATGTCGATAAGACATATAACCGTTTCAGAGAAAAAGAAATTGAATTTGTTAATGAACCTCATGATCGTAAGGAATGGGGAGCGCGTGTTGCACATTTTCGTGACCCTGATGATAACTTAGTTGAAATATATAAAATGCTGTAATTGATTGGTTAAAATGGGACTAGACCACAGACTGAGCGGTAAGGATGAATGTTGACGATTAAGGATTTATAACCTCACTGAAAATATTAAAACGGTATTTGAAAAAAATAAGGGCAAGAAAGTAAAAGAGTCAAAAGAGTTCTTGTGAATTTTTAGAACTTTTCTGACTCAAATTACTATTGGAAACACAAGTGAAGAACTAGATATAATGATTCTAATCACGAATCAGCTAAGAGTTTGTCTATTTCAGCTGCCGCACGGTCTAAACCAGCCTTAACAGACAATTCACCTTCAAATATTTTTTTTAAGTACTCACAGTACACTTCGTCGATTTTACTCCAGTTCTTAACTTGGGGCCATAAAAAAGCATTCTCAGCAGCCTCCTTATAAGGATTAAGGTAAGAATTATTAGGTATTTTCATAGCTTTGACTGCATCTTGGTTAGTTGGCATCAATCCAGTTTGCGCCATAAGAAGTTGCGCTTCTTTATCTGTCATCCATTTCATAAAAGTCCATGCCGCAGATTGTTGTTTACTGCCCTTCATAATAACTAGGTTTTCTCCGCCAATAATCGAAACAGGACCTTTATCATGTGGAAACGGTACTGGGATGGTCAGCTTTTGAGCACGATCCAATTCTGCTCCATCCAATAGGCTGTAGAACCAAGGCCCTTCGTCTGTCATAAGTATATTTCCGGATTTTACTCGTTCAAAATTTTTGTCATCACCGGATTGATCAGGAAGATTAATGAGTCCTTCTTTATAAAGTGATGTCAATTGCTCCACAGCATAGATTGTTTCTTTGCTGTTTAAATATCCGGAAGCTTTGTTGAAATTCTTATCGGATATGGCTCCACCAAGGGTGTATATAAATGGAATCGTATCCCAAGGTTCCAATCCTCCGAGTCCGATCGAAAAGCGATGATGATGCGCAATCTTTATCACTTCTTCCATTGTGCGCGGAGGCTTTGAATAGCCGGCTCGTTTTAGAAGCTCACGGTTAAAGATCGCAGTCTTTGTGTAAATATTAAGTGGTAGAGAATAATAATTCTTTTTGTAATAGCCTCCAGCCATCGCATGAGGAGAAAACCTGCTTTGGATATCTTGAAAACCTGGGAACATGTTTAACGGTTCAAGAAGCTCTTTATGTGAAAATTCAGGAACCCAGGAGATATCAAGCCGGACCACATCTGGACCTCGGTTGGAAGAGGCGCGTCCTATTAATGTGTTCTTTAATTCGTTATTAAATGCAAAGTTGATCGACTCGACCCGCATGTTCGGATGCTCCCGCTCAAAAGCAGGGAGCAACTTTTGTTCTAATAGCTCGGTTTCTTTGTCGTTGTAGGTGTGCCAAAACGTAATAACTGTTTTTTCATGATTCTGAAGCGTTTGAACATGCTTTGGATCGGAAATCATCGAATGACTTTTACAACCTGCTAACAATACGAGAATCAGTAAACAGGATGCAAGCTTCCATCCCATAATGGTAACACCCTTTCTTAATCTAGCCAATCTTGCTCACCTGGTGTTTTTCCCTGTACGCCATTGGAGTTAAACCGGTTACCTTTTTAAAAACTTTGCTGAAATATTTTACGTCTTTAAAGCCTGCGGCTTCAGCTACATCGTAAATTCGATTTTCATTTTCCACTAATAGGCGCTTCGCTTCCCTGATTCGCAGATCAATCAGATAATCGACAAAATTTCGGCCTGTTTGTTTTTTGAAATAGAGACTGAAATAACTTTTACTGAGATGAACGATATCTGCTACGCTCTGCAGTGTTATGTTCTCGGTATAATGGGAAGCTATATATTCCAGAGCCTTCCTTATTAATTTCTCGTCATATCCATTATCAATCAGTTTTGGTGTAAAGGTAGTCCTGATTTCTCCTAGTTGGCAAACCAGCAAGGATACCATTTGATCGATTGTCTCCGCTTGAAAAAGCAGCTCATGCCGCACTGGGAGCATTGATTCATCTGCTCTGAGCAATCGGTACGTGCCCGTGAGAAGGCTGCACGCCTCCTGCTTTACTTGTTCTGGAGTCAGGGCCCCGCCATTCCAGCGTTTAAGCGCATATTCAATTGCTGATGAAGTTGGATCTCCATTGCTGATCATTTCGAAGAATGGCTTCCAATCATGGATTTTTTTATCGATTCTTATCTTTTCCAAACCGGTTTCCGAACCGTTCATATGATAAAATCTGCCTGGCCCTTCAAAAAAACGTCTTTGGCAAGCTGAAAAACTGTTAGTAAATCCCTTAATAATGCTGTTTATACCCCGCTCTGTCACTATACCTGCTGATGTTGAAACGTCCCATTCCTTTTCTACTAACTGCTTCCACTGAAGGAGTTGCTGCTGCTGATCTGCTCCATTAAGATTAGGTAAAATGAGAAACATACTGCTTTCAGCGACAATCATTGCGGTCCCTATCTCGATCTGCTCATAAAACCTTTTCTGCCATTCCTCCAATAGGAACTGCATATAGAGAAAACCGTGATTTTCCCTCCATTCCTCAGCACCATCCAGCATTAGATAAACACAAGCATAGGAATGTTCCAGCCATGCAGGCGCCCACGCGGTTGACGAATAGGAGGTCTGCTCTTGCACGATCAATCTTTTCATTTCTTGTTCGACACGTTTTCTTTCAAGATAGACGGCCTCTTGTTGATAGTGATTCAGTTCAGAATCCTTTTTCCGTTCTTCCCTCAGCATTGTTATACATCGCCTGAGGACGGCCAGAAGGTCGTCCTTTTTTAGGGTTAGCTTCAACAAATAATCGACCGCGCCGAGTTTAAGCCCTTCTTTTACGTATTCAAAGTCACTGTAGTTGCTAATCAGGATTACTTTGAGCCATGGGTAAAGCTCTAGTGCTTTCTTCGTAAGTTCAATGCCTCCTAACAATGGCATTTTGATATCGGTAATAAGAATATCATAGGGGTGTTTTTCAAGTGCAGATAGGGCTTCGGCACCGTTGGCGTATTGGTCATCGACCGTTATTCCTTCGTTTTCCCAATCAATAAAGGATGTAATTCCTTTCCGGATAACAGGCTCGTCATCCACTATAAGAACTCTAAACATATTGTTCCTCCTGGTGCATTAATTTTTTTGTGTCAGCTCCCAATTTTTTATAATAATACGCACTGTAGTCCCTTGTTCTGACCTGCTAGAGATCGACCATTTCCAATTGTGAGCGTAATATAGCCGCAGAGTGTCAAAGATATGACGTAAACCGATGCCGATTTTTCCTTTTTCAACAGCAGTCACCGGATCATTCAATTCTTTTACCTTATCATCACTGATGCCTAAGCCGTCATCGGTTATAAGAAATTCTAATTTCCCGTCATCAAAATGAATCTTAATCGAGATTTGTCCGTCTGTATTCTTCGGAACAATGCCATGGAATATCGCATTTTCCACCACTGGCTGAAGCAGCATGCGGGGGATAAGGAGCCTTTCCGTACCTGGTTCTATGTCTAACGCTAAATGGAAGGTTTTTTCGTAGCGAAGCTCCAAAATCACCAAATACTTCCGGATTATGTCCAGTTCCTCCTCAACCATAATGATGCTGCCGCTTTTGCCCATATTTGCTTCCAACAAATGGGTGAGTGCCGACAATACGTGATAAGCGCGCTCGTTTTGATTCGAATCAATAAGCCAGCGCAGGGTGCTAAGTGTGTTAAAGAGAAAGTGGGGATGAACCCGGTGCATAACGGCCCGAAGCTCAGCATGGTGCTTTTCACTCTGCTCAGTTTCCACCTGCTGCATTAAATTGACGATTTCAAAAAGCATTTCGTTAAATTGCTTACTTAAAAATCCGATCTCATCAGAGGAATCTACATTCGCTCTCGCTTTTAGATCACCTCGTTGAACTTGAAGCATACTCTGGGACAGTTGTCTGATAGGCTGCGTTACTCTGCCGGCAATGAAAAGCCCAATCCCAATGGCAAGCAAGGAGAAAACTCCGGCTGAAACGACGATCCAGGATTGGAGACGATCCAATTGTCCGCTGATCTCATGGATCGGAACAGTCCCTACTAGCATCCAGCCATTGCTCAGTGACTGCTTAACTCCGTAATAAGGGATGCCATTCGCGTCAAATTCAAATTCAACAGCATCATTACCAACAATATGGTGATACAAATCAGGATTTTCCACCTTCTTATTGATACTGTCTAAATTCGAATCAATCATGATCATTCCGTTCTTATCCACAACGAAAAATTTTCCTGTCTTCCCAAGTTTTAAGTGCTCAATTGTATTAAGAATAGACCGTCCGTCTAAATGAACCTGTACAAGTCCAATATTGTTCAGCGTGTCAAAATCCTTCAGGACCCTGCCGACAGGAAGGGTTAAGTCCGTATTAATTCCGCCCCCGTTGAAATCGTCATACTGAAGCCCTTGCCAAACTAATTCTCCGTCCTTTTGTTTGGCTTCCTTTACCCATTCCTGTTCTGAAAGCTGTATTTTTTTAAGTCTGGCTTCGGAAAAGGTTCCGCTGCCCCAGCCACTGCCTTCCTCTTTCAGCACATAAACAATTTTGACGAAGGAGTTGGAATAGACGTAATTATTCAGCAATGTATTAATGTATTCGGAATTTCTTCTTTGATCGTTAGATGTATTGCTATTTAATTCTAATGCAGCTTGCCGGATGTTCTCATCACTGCTAATAAAATCAGAGGTATCGATTCCAACATTTAATATGAAAGAGAGCGACTCAGCCGTCTGTTTGGTAATTTGAACGGTGGACTCCCGCACGTTTTTCTTCAAGATCGAATTAGACTCCCAGTAAAAAGATAAAGAGATAAAAAGTGTCGATATCAAAATCACAAGCAGAAAAGCCACAATGATTTTAGTTGAAAAGCTTCTATATAAAAATTTTTTTCGGAACATGAAACCCCGCCTTACATTCGTTCTTACTATTAATTATTGTAAAGGGTGCAGAGAGTGATTGCCCAAGGAAGGTTTTGGAAAAGAACACCTGCTAATCAGTTATTTCACTATAAACATATCATTTTTCTCCTTCGTTAGATGTGGAGGTGTTTTATTTTGAGGAAAGACCGAAAAATTTTACCCCCACAGAATTAGCCGTAAAAGACTAAACGAATTTCCATAATATTCATTTAAAACCTTAATAAGGAAAAACCACTCGAATAAGCGTCGTATTTTAAGCAATACTCGAAAAATAAAAGATTGACGAACCCTTATGGAAGCAATCAAAGAGAAAAGTCCTTTAGGTCTCATAGTCTATCATTTTCTAAAAATATCCATTTTCCCGGCCGGAAACTAGGCGTTTCCTTCTCGAATGTAAAGAAAAAGCAGAAAATGTAAAGCTATTCCAAATCAAGATCCACGCTATTTTAAACCATTTTGAAGGAACCTTCTCGAGCATTTTTATGATAATTTGAGAGCCATTCAAATTTCAGGTAGGAGTTTTAACCGATTGTTCAAGACTCTCTTAGTTGCTAACTTGGTAGTGTGCCCGGGAAACAAAATTTGCTCTTGATTGAAAATGAAAAAGAGAATGGAGAGATGGTCTGAAAAAATAAGTTGAAGTGAAGACGTCCAAGAATTGAAATCATTTATTTTTAACACAGAAGTGAGAACGATGAAATGAATAGAAGAATCCCAGCTGACGTGAAGAAAGAAGTCTCAATTAAGTTAAGTCAAGCGTCTTAAAAAAGAATTTAAATTTTATTAGAGGTGAAACATGAACTTACCGAAAAAATATTTAAAAATGATCGCAAGTGCATCACTTGCAGCTACTATTTGTATAACTGCAGCAGCTCCAAATGCTCTAGCTGTTACACAGCCCGAAGCAGACACACCTTTAGCTCAGGAAAATCTTCAAAAGCTTTCTGTTCAAGGAATTGAGAAGCTTTCAAACGGTGTCAAATTGGACTTAGGATCAAATGATGCGTACATTCGATTATTTGACAAAGATTTTGTAAAAGTTTCTGTATTAAATAAAGGTGAAAAAGAATTCGAATCTAGAGGGATTGCCAAAAAAGAATCTGAATGGGATACTCCAAAATTTAAAGCAATCTCTAGCTCAGATACTTATACGCTAAAAACAAATGAACTTACGGTTGAAATTAAAATGAAGCCATTTGGTGTACGCTTCCTTGACAAGCAAGGAAATGTCATCAACGAGGATTATGTAAATCAAGACCAAACACCAGGATATGAAAATGGAAAGCCTTATGTATTTAAGAAAACAGATAAAAATGAAGATTTCTATGGCTTCGGTGAGCAAGCCGGCGTGGAATTCAACAAACGTGGCGATAGCATCGGCATGTGGAATACAGATGCTTACTCCTATAATAAAGATACAAAATATGTGTATACATCGATTCCATTCTTCATTGGGTTAAAAGATAAAAAAGCATATGGTATTTTCTTTGACAATACACATCGCTCCTACTATGAAATGGCCAGCGAATCTGATGATTACTACTATTTCTATGCAAACGGTGGTAAGTTAACGTATTACTTTGCATACGGTCCAGAAATTGGCGATGTCGTTGACCGCTATACAGATTTAACAGGTAAAATGGAAGCTCCGCCAGAGTGGTCATTGGGCTTACACCAAAGTAAATGGGAATATAAAGCAGATGAAATCGTAAATGTTGCTAAAACATACCGTGAAAAACAAATTCCATTAGACACTATGCATTTTGATATTGACTACATGGATGGTTTCCGTGTATTTACATGGAATGATCAATACAATCAAGCGTTAAAACAACTAAAATCTATGCCTGGATTCCATGCTATCGCAATCAACGATCCAGCTGTTAAACAAGATGAAAACTATCGCATGTATCAGGAAGGTACAAAAAATGATTATTGGGCGAAAAACGCAGACGGAACCCCGTTCATCGGTCCGGTATGGCCTGGGAATTCTGCTTTCCCTGATTTCTCTAAACAAGAAGTTCGCGATTGGTGGGCTAACAACCATGATACCTTATTTAATGAGGGAATTGACGGTATCTGGAATGACATGAATGAACCTGCCGTATTTATCGACACGGACAAAATGTACCATACGTTACCTTTGGATGCCTATTTTGGTACAGAAGATAACAAAATTATGCATACAGAGTATCATAACTTATACGGTCATGATGAAGCAGATGCTACTCATCAAGCATTTAAAGTGCACAAACCTGGTACTCGTCCGTTTGTGTTAACACGTGACATGTATGCAGGTACACAGCGTTGGGCTGCATTATGGACAGGTGACAGTGAATCGAACTGGGAACACTTGCAAATGTCAATCCCGATGATCTCTAATATTGGTCTATCAGGTGTATCATTCGTTGGTACTGATATTGGAGGTTTCGCTAAACGACCAGACTCAGAGCTGTTTGCTCGCTGGATGGAAGTAGGAGCTTTCTATCCATTCTCGCGTATCCATTATGATAGTGATGCAAAATCTGAAATTAAGCAAGGTCAAGAACCTTGGGCATTTGGTCCAGAAGTTGAAAAAATCAGCAAGAAGTATATCGAATTACGTTATCAATTACTTCCTTACTTATACAATGAGTTCAAGGAAGCAACTGACACTGGTAAACCGGTACATCAACCGCTTGTTTATCAATTCCAACATGATGAAAAAACAAATGATATTAGTGACCAGTACATGTTTGGTGACTCTATGATGCTTGCACCGGTTATAACAAAAGGTCAAACATCTCGTAGCGTTTACTTACCACAAGGCGTAAACTGGACAGACTATTGGACTGGTGAAGAATACAAAGGTGGACAAACTCTTACTGTAGATGCTCCACTTGGTCATTTACCGATTTTCGTGAAGAAGGATTCAATGATTCCAAGCCGTGAAGTACAGCAATACACAGGTGAAAAACCTTTAACAAACCTTGTGCTTGATACGTATTTAGACAATAACGCTTCATATACGTTCTACGAGGATGATGGTGCAACAGAAGATTACAAACAAGGTGAATACAACGAAACATCATTAGAAGTAGAACGTAAGGGCAATAAAATTACATTCAAACAAAAACAAAAAGCTAAAAACTTCAA
This sequence comes from Metabacillus hrfriensis, assembly GCF_030127205.1. Lineage (NCBI taxonomy): Bacteria > Bacillati > Bacillota > Bacilli > Caryophanales > Bacillaceae > Metabacillus > Metabacillus hrfriensis. The sequence goes on along the minus strand of NZ_CP126116.1, from coordinate 2,642,579 downwards.
AGAATCAAAATTAGAGCAATACACATTGAAATTAAATAAGGAAGAAAAGCCATCGAGAATTCAAGCTGGAAACAGCAAATATCAAGAGGTTGGTTCTCTTGCGGAAACACAAGGAAAAACAAATACCTACTTCTATGATGCAGAAGCAAAGGTTCTTTATGTAAGCATCCCAGCTGATGAGAAAAAAGAAGTTCAAATCCGATAAAAAAAATTGAAAGTTTAGCAGGAAGAAGAGGGTGACCAATAACACTATGTTAGATCCTATTGAGTCACCTTCTTCTTTATATAAACGAATAAACTAGTCATCTCATAAAAATATTCGGGAACGAAAAAATTGTTGGAAATGAGGATGTTATGTGAAAAAGCTAAATAAACTATCCGCTGGCATTATAACAGCAACATTGCTATCAATTTCTTTTATACAACCTATACATACAACATTTGCTGCTTCAATAAAGAATGAACAAGCTGAAAAAGGCAGTAACCAAAATGGATCTAAACAAACAACATTACATGATAAATCATCTTGGGATAAAAGTTCATTATCATTTACCGCCGAAAATGTAATTTGCAATGGCATTTCTGCCACGATAAAAAATGGCCAGGACTCACAAGCTATGCAGGGGGAAGCTGCGTATGAGGTTTACTGGTCAGCAAATGGTAATCCTAAAGATGGCGAGGTTGTTTACACTGGAGTTGTTAACGCGTTACCATCTGGTGAAACACAGGAATTAACGTATACACCAGATCAGCTTATGGACGGAAATTATATGTTTAAAGCATATCAGCGTCCTGGCCATCCAGGAAAGGGAGAGTTGTGGAGCGGGTCCATAACGATAAATGATAACGCTGGATTGACTGAAGATATTGAATCACAGCGACCTTTCGATCAATTTTTTAAGACCAGTGTTAGTAGAGGAACAGCAACATTTACGGTCCCTGTAGGCATGGATCCAATTGAGATTAGTTTTACAAGTTATGTTTATCCTGAAGGTACAGTACCTCAAGGAGACGGAAAACCGTATGAGGGGCAGATTAGCTTTGATAACGTCACGAACTTATATGGACCAGGTACATATACTGTTGAGGTTGATTTGCCGAATGGATACTTTCAGACAGATCTATATTTAGGATCTGAAATAGAAAAGTTAACTGAATGCGGACACCCGATGGATAAAATCATTGATGCAGATTATGGTCCAAAAGCTGATTAATAACATACTCACATGCGTGTTAACCAACGAAGGTGAGTAATAGGTTCTGACTAAGTTCAATTAGAATTTAGTCAGGCTTCTCTTGTAAAATAAATGAATTTCTTACCTCCTATGTCGCTCTTTGAATGAAGTATTCTTAAAAAGACCATATACCTTAAGCTGCTAGGCGAAAGAAATTTGGTGTGCTGGTCTAGACATAAATAGTAAAGACACTAGTTGTTAGTTACGGGGAGTTAGATTGTATGCTATTGAAAAAGAAATCAATCGTAATTGTCTTATTTTCTATGATAATGCTATTAATCATCACTGTGGTTGCAATGAAGTCTCTCTTTTTTCAAACGAAACCACAATTAGTAGAAGAAAATAAAATGATTCAAAGTATAACAACTGATAAAGCGTCATATCAACCTAATGAAATGATTCATTTTACGACTAAAATACCCGCTAAGTATTCTGATGAAATGTTAGAAATCACATACTTTCATTTAAATGATGTCATCTCTAAACAAAAGGTAAAAGTAGAAAAAAATGAGGTGCATTGGACATGGGAGCCACCAGAAGAGGATTTCAAAGGGTATTTAGTCCTTGTACAGTTGGAAACTCAAACTGAACTTGATCAGCAAACAGTTGCTGTTGATGTTTCAAGCGATTGGTCAAAATTTCCGAGATATGGATTTCTTTCAAAGTTTCATGATATGTCTAACAAAGATATGGAGTCTGTTATTTCCTGGCTGAATCGTTATCACATTAATGGATTGCAATTTTATGATTGGCATTATAAACACCATCAACCTATTAACTTAGAAAACAATGAGTCTGCCGTCCATTGGGAGGACATCGCCAATCGTCCTACCTCGCTGCAGACGATTAAATCATATATTGAGTTAGCCCATAAACGAAACATGAAAACAATGGCATATAACCTTTTATACGGTGCTTTTGCAGAAGCTGAAAAAGATGGTGTCAAAACAGAATGGCGCTTATTTAAAGATCAGCAAAAAAATCAACATGATTACCATCCATTACCAGAGGAATGGAAAAGTGATGTATTTCTTGTCAATCCGGCAAATTCGGAGTGGCAAACCTATTTAATTAATCAGCAAAAAAAAGTTTACGAGACTCTTCCCTTTGATGGATGGCATATTGATCAGCTTGGTCCACGGGGAAATGTATATGACTTTAATGGGAAATCCGTGGGGCTCGACGAATCTTTTAAACCTTTTATGGAACATATCAAAAAAGAAACGCCTGATAAACGGATTGTGATGAACGCGGTTAGCCAATATGGTCAAAAACAGCTAGGTGACTCTCCTGTTGATTTCTTATATACGGAAGTATGGGATCAAGATAAATATTATAGTGATTTAAAACGCATGATTGATGAAAACAATCACTATTCAAAAGGGAGATATAATACAATCTTAGCCGCCTATATGAATTACGAGTTTTCCAGTCAGCCGGGGAAATTTAATACTCCAAGTATATTATTAACGAACAGTGTGATTTTTGCATCTGGTGGTTCACACCTAGAACTGGGAGAACACATGCTGTCAAAAGAATATTTTCCACATGATAATTTAAAGATGAGCAAATCCTTAAAAAGCATGCTCTTGCATTATTATGATTTTCTTGTAGCTTATGAAAACCTGCTTCGGGATAACCTGAAAGAGGTGCCGATCACTATTGCTTCATCTGATTGGGTTCATTTCTCTTCACAGCCGGAACAGGGGAAAATATGGAGCTTCGCAAAACAAAAAGCGAATAAAAAAGTCATTCATTTTATTAACTTCTTTGATGCTACAACATTAGAATGGCGTGATACAAATGCAAATCAAGCAGAACCTCAAAACCGTAAACAGTTAACCGTTAAGCTTGAAGAGACGAAATCTATTAAAAAAGTTTGGATGGCTTCGCCTGACAAGCAAAACGGAGTGCCTATATCTCTAAACTTTAAACAAGAAAATAACAAGGTCATCTTTGCACTTCCTAGTCTTAAATATTGGGATATGGTCGTGGTAGAGTATGAACAATAATACAAGGAAATTTCATGGATTACTACTATCTAGTTTTAATAAAAAAGAGGGTAGGAATACATGAGGATGAACGATGTCATTTTGAAGGAAGAATTTCAACCTTAAATGATAGGCAAACATAGTCAAAAAAATGTAAAAAGGTAGGAGTGTTTTGAATGAAAAAAATGTTCGTTTCCCTTGGAATAGTAGGTACAGTTCTTTCTCTTTCTGCTTGTAACCTTAGTGCTTCAGATACAATTGTTCAATCTAAAGCGGGTGAAATTACCAAAGAGGAATTTTATAACGAATTAAAGGCTCAGGCTGGTGACCAAGTTTTAAAACAAATGGTAGAAACGATGGTGCTTGAAAAAGATTACAAAGTGACAGATAAAGAAATTGATGAAAGAATCAAGGAGTATAAGGAACAATTCGGTGGTGAGGAAGGCTTGAAACAGGCTCTTGCGCAAAAAGGCATGTCAGATGAGCAAGTCTTTAAAAAAAATGTTGAACGTGAGTTATTGGCTCAAAAAGCAGCAACAGATGGAGTAAAGGTTTCCGAAGAAGAAGTGAAAAAAGAATTTGAGAATAAGTATAAAGAAGAAATTAAAGCAAGCCATATTCTGGTTAAGGATGAAAAAACGGCGAAAGAAGTGCAGGAGAGACTAGATAAGGGCGAGGACTTTGCTCAACTTGCGAGCGTTTATTCAACTGATCCTGGTTCGAAAGACAAAGGCGGTGATCTTGGACATTTTACAAAAGGGAACATGGTTCCTGAATTTGATCAAGTTGTATTTTCACTTGATGTCAATCATGTTAGTGACCCTGTGAAAACAGAATACGGCTATCACATTATTAAAGTAACGGATAAGAAAACAAACACGTTTGAAGACAAGAAAGCAGAAATTGAAAAAGAACTAACATATAAAAAAGCTAAGCCAATTAACGAAGTCATTTCCATGCTCCAAAAAGAAGCTGAAATTACGATCAAAGATAAAGAGTTAGATGAAGCATTAGAGACGACGCAACAACCTGAAACAAAATAAAAGCAAACCTTATTAAAAGACTGGACTGCAAAGCGTTTCTTCGTGAATGCTTTGCAGTCTTTTTAAGTCTCTATAACTCATGTTGTTAGGGTAGATAAGAATAATCTTTTCTAGTAGAGCGATAGGAATCCAAGAAAAAAATTCCTTAGGTTCCTTTTTTGAGACTAAGTCAAAAAGATTGGTAGAATTATGAGGGGGAAATTTTTATTTTTTTGAATTATCTGAAATTTAACTTGTTTCACTGAATGAATTATGTTAAATTTACCATATGAAATGAGGGCAGGGGAGAAGTGTGAGATGAATTTATTTAGAATAGGAAATAAGGAACTTATTAAAGAACTGAACCGTTCCCTCGTAATTGATAGGGTTCGCCTGAAAGGAAATATCTCCCGCACTGAAATAGCTAAAGAAACTGGACTAGGTTTATCAACAATTACTAATATTATAGATGAACTTATTAAGGGAAATCTTGTTTCTGAGATTGGAACTGGAGATTCACATGGTGGCAGGAAGCCAGTGTTATTAAAATTCAACGGAGATTTTGGCGTTGTTGTTGGTATGAAAATCGAACAACAACAGGTAAAGATGTGCCTATCTAATTTGGAAGGGGAAATTTTACACAAACATCGATTTTCATACACCCTCAAGGAAGCGAACAGATTAGCAACGGTTATTATTGAACAACTTGATTCTTTTATCAAACAAAATGAATGCGCTGCCAAATTAGTGGGGATTGGCATTGCTACGCCGGGGTTAGTAGATCGAGAAAGTAATGAAGTGGTCTATTCACCTATATTAAAAGTGGATCATGGGGATTTGAAGCCAATTGGCAGGCACTTTGATGTTCCGTTGATGATCGATAATGATGCGAATGTATTTGCACTCGCTGAGAAGTGGATAGGCCAAGGGAGAGACTATAGAAACTTCATTGGTGTTACGGTTGGAGCTGGTGTGGGGGCAGGAATTGTAATTGATAATATGTTGTTTCGAGGAGACTTCGGTGGAGCTGGAGAGTTAGGGCATATCACTATTTATCAGGGAGACCGCCTTTGTTATTGCGGACAGCGAGGTTGTTTAGAATTATATGCTTCTGATGCGTACCTTGTGAATGAGGCTGAGCGTATGGTCTCGATTGGTGTTCCAACATTGTTAGCGTCGTTTACTCCCATTACACCTGAGTGTATCGTAAAAGCAGCACAAAGTGGAGATACGTATGCACAAGAATTGTTGGTAAAGCAAGGAGAAAATCTGGCATTAGGTATTAAGAATATGGTCCATCTATTTAATCCGGAAGCAGTGATTTTAGGTGGGGAAGGATTAAGAGAAAATGAATTTCTGTTAAAAGGAATTCAAAAGGAGCTGGCCGTCCACTTTTTCGTCAAGCATCCTCGAAAACTTCAGTTCCAAACCTCACAGCTAGGTGAGGAAGTATGGTTAATTGGGGCGTGCGCACTAGTCGTTAGCCATTTATTTAAAGTCCCTATTTACAAATAACAAAGGAAACGACTATTGTTGTATCCTTTGGAATAATTACTTTATTCACTGAATAAAGTATCTGTATATTGCACTGGATTGACTGTGATTATATTTAAAGGGGGTGTTAATATAAGTATTTTCGAAAGAAAGATATAGAAAGTAATATTAAATGAGCGAAAAAATAGGGAGGGTAAACATGCAAAGAAGTAAACACAGACTATTTCTGAAAGCCATGATCCTATCAATTATGATTTCGATGGTTTTATCTGTTTTTAACGTTCGTTCTGGGGTTGCAAGAGATAGTGAGTTTACTAGACAGGGTGCAGGGCCGATGTACTGGATTACATATGAGCATCAATTTGGAAAAGACGTGTTCATGCCAGAACATCGTTTAAAAGATAACGTTGATTGGATGGCCAAAAATTTCCTTCCATACGGTTATGACATGATTAGTACGGATGGATGGATCGAGGGTGCTACACTATTAAATGAAAGCGGTTACGTAGTGTCGCATAATGATCGATGGATGAGTGACCCGATTTATATGGATGGCCGCGATAAACCATATCTTAAACCAGGAACATTATTTAACGGTGACTTTGAATACGCGACTACTGAAGGCTGGGATATCAAGGGAAATGCTGATTCTGGAGTTGATAAGTCCGGTGCCCGTAATAACTTTAAGTTTTACTTTTATAAAAATGCCCCTTTTAATGCTAACACGAGTCAAACAGTGACAGGGCTCGATAAGGATAAAACATATCGATTATCCGCGTGGGCAACTCTTCAAGATTTTAGCGGGTCCAATCAGTTTACTGATGATGCTATTGGCAGCAGTGCTGAAATGCGAATCAGCCAGAATGGAGAAGTAGTAGAGAAGGTACCAATCGAGATAAGTTCGAGTTATAAAAACTATTCTTTTGATGTGAAATCGATTGGAACAGAAATGACTGTAGAATTTTTCATTGATTCTAAAAAAGGAAACGCTTCATTGCAGCTTGATGATGTTACCTTTGCAGCTGTAGATTCGGATCAACCTCCAATTCCAGAGGGAAATATTGTAGTAAATGGTGGCTTTGAGCAAGCCGAAACAGAAGGATGGACGTTTGAAGGTGACTTTGCTCACGGCCGAAATGATGACCCTGAAGGAGACAAGTCGTTATGGACTTATAGTGAAAATCCGAACAAACAAATTATTACTCAAACGATAAAGGATTTGCCAAATGGAAACTACCGTGTCAATTCTAATGCTAAAGGGAAAAATGGTTTTGTCGACAAAGGTGTGGCTGTAGAAATGAAAATTTCTGGATACGATAAAGCTAATCCTGAAGCTAATGTAAAAAAGCCAATGACTTCAGAAAATTGGTCAGCGTATACAGAAACTGTTAATGTGACTTCAGGTCAATTAAAAATTGAATTTATTGTCGATCCTACGGAAAAACAAGTGCGCGATGCTGGAATTGATATCGATGATGTCTCTGTCGTCTACGACAATTGGCAGGGTTATCCGGACCAGCGTTATCCAGAAGGACATACATGGAAATACTGGGCAGATTATGTGAAAAGCAAAGGGATGAAATTCGGCATCTATTATAATCCGCTTTGGATCAGTCCAGAGGTTGTTAAAAATCCGGATAAATACAAAGTGAAAGGGACAGATACACCTGTCGCAGATCTTGTTATTACAGAGCCGCAAGACATTGGCGGCGGAAAAACGCTTCAAGGTGACCGGTTTGATGGCGGGCAAGGGGGAGAAAGAGCCCTTTATTGGTTAAATGTGGACCATCCTGATGCCGAGAAATTTTTGAAAGGATATGTCGACTTTTTTGCAGAACAAGGAGCTTCCTATTTACGTGTTGACTTTTTATCTTGGTATGAAAGCGGATATGATAAAGGGCTGGGCCAAATCGGAACAGGTCACACAAGAGAACAATATCGTAAAGCACTTCAATGGATGAATGAAGCGACTGAAAAGAATAACATATTCCTCAGCTTAGTTATGCCTGATTTAAACAACCACGGTGAATATGAACAAAAATACGGCGATATGATCCGAATTGATGAGGATGCATTCAGTGGCGGCTGGGAGCATATAAGCGGCCGGAGACAAGAGTGGACAAAAAATTGGTCACAATGGGCCAATCCATTTCAAGGATTTACTGGATTTGCGGATATTTCGGGACGCGGATCAATGATTAATGACGGTGACTTCTTAAAGCTAAATACGTTTAAAGGCCGTTATGCCGAGGACGAAAAGAAATCAGCTATCTCTTTATTCACCATGGCTGGTTCACCAATTACCATTGCCGATCAATATGACACAATCGGAGATAATTACAAATATTATCAAAACCCTGAATTGATCGAATTGAACAAACTTGGTTTTGCAGGAAAACCAATCTTTTATTCAAATCAGCATTATAAAAACAATGTAAGCCGCGACAGTGAAAGATGGGCTGGTCAATTACCAGATGGATCTTGGGTCGTAGCACTCTTTAACCGCAGTGATACAAGCAAAGGGCTATCAATGGATTTCAAAAAAGATCTTGGAATCAAGGAGGAAGCTTTTGCCCGCAACCTATGGGAGCATAAGGATCTCGGCTACCGTTCGATGTATTCAGAAATGCTCGAGCCTCATGATACGACAGTATTGAAACTCATTCCAAAAAACAACAAGAAAGTATATCAAACCGAAGTAGCTTCATATCAAGGAGGAGCCATCTTTGGTAATGAACAAATGGGATACGATGGATTTGGCTATCTCACAGGGTTGAACAAAAAAGGCTCAAAAGTAACAATTGCCGTTGAAATGGCTGAAGCAGGGCAGTTCCCGCTAGCAATAAAATACGCAAATGAACAGGCAGAAGCTAGTACCTTATCACTTTCCGTAGAAGATAAAAAGAAAAATGTCATTGATGAGCCGACGAAAGTGTCGTTTCCAAGTACTGGAGATAAATGGGCAACAATCCAACAATCTGTCCAACTGAATAAAGGGGTGAATTTAATCACCTTGGAATTTACAGGAGAAGATACAGGTTCGACATTACTTGATTCTATCCAGTTTGGAGCAAGTACAGGACAGCTCGTTAACGGCGATTTTGAAATGGGCAATGAAACTGGCTGGACAATCGAAACCTTTGGCACAACTGTATGGCATGGTGTCGATAAAAACGATGCTTATGAAGGGTATAAGCAATACTTGTATTCTCCTAATGAGAGAGGAAAAGCTTTCTCTAAGCAAACAATTGTGGGTTTAAAGGACGGCGAGTATACGGTTTCAGCGATGGCGAAACTAATGCCGCACTTGGATCCATCATTTGCCGGCGGGGTTGCTAAAATGATTGTCTCCCAGCCTGGTAAAGAGAAGATAGAGGTGAAAATTGAACCAAATCTAAAGGATCCGAATGGTCCTGTAAAGCAGAAATGGTCCGCGGATGAGTTTGAGTATAAAAAATTCAGCACAGACACGATCAATGTCACAGAAGGTGAATTAACTCTAGAATTTTATATGGAAGCACCTAAAGCAGATACATCCTTGCAGCTTGATAATGTGATGCTTCAATCAGCAAACAATGAAGTGCCTGAAGAGGTAGAAGTCAGCCTGTATAACAAAGGTTTTGAGCAAGGATTCACTGGGTGGAGCCGTACAAATATGGTTAACCAATCGATTGAATCAGCAGATGAAAAGTCATTTGTCAAAATCACGGGTAAGGAAGCTTATTCATCTGATCTATGGCAATTTGGTAATGCTCCTGCTGATGGAACCTATCAATTATCAATTACCACTCGTAAATCTGGAAATTTTGACAAGGCTTCACTTTATGTCAAATACTCTGGTGGCACAAAAGAAGTACCGATCCCGGCAAGTGGTGATTGGAAAGAAGTCAAAGTCCCAAATATCCAGCTAATGGCTGATGAAGTGGTAAAGGTTGGCGTGATCGCAGAAGGCCAGGCTGAAAGTGTTCTTGAACTCGATGACGTTAAAATGATAAAAAAAGATCCAGCCGATCATCAAAATGTTTCATATGTTGAAAGTTTAGATGCCGGCAATCCATATACTGTATCAGATGATGGTAAATCGATCGTATTGCATTCTGCTAACCAGGAAAAAGTGAAAGTCGAATTCATTCAAGAGGATATAGCTAAAGTATGGATGGAACCTACTGGAACATTTAAGAAAAAAGCTTCTTTTGTTGTTGATGATGAGGGGGCAAGTGTAGTCCCTAAGGTAACGGATAAAAATGATTATATCTTAATTCAAACAGAAAAAATGAGTTTGAGAGCTTATAAGTCTCCATTTAAGCTTGCATACTATGATACAGCAAATACGGAGATATTAACGGAACAAAGTGAGGGTAAAGGATTAGGGTATGACGGGGATACAGGTATTTATGCTGCCATGAACCTTGATCCAAAAGAGCAATTCTTTGGTCTTGGTATGGATCGTGACTCCCAATCTTTTAACCGCAGAGGCCATAAGATTGTAATGAACAATGGTATGAAAGGCGGATATGGCGGAAACACGTCAGATATTTCTGGAACATTCTTTACGAGTACAAAGGGCTATGGACTTTACTTTGATAACACCTATGAAAATGTCACGTTTGATATGGGTGCCACAGACAGTGGGAAGTATTCTTTCAGTTCACCAAACGGGGAAATGATTTACTACTTTATGTCAGGTGAAAAGAAAAATACTCTAACAGATATCATGGAAAGTTATGCAGAATTAACTGGCAAGGCGCCGATGCCGCCACAATGGGCACTGGGTTATATCCAATCAAAATATGGATATAAGAGCTGGGAAGAAGTAAATAAGGTTGTTGACACGTTCCGCCAAAAACAAATTCCCTTAGACGGTATGATTCTTGATGCCTATTGGGCCAAAGAAAATCATTATTTTGATATGACTTGGTCAGAGGCTTTTGCAAATCCAAAACAAAGCATGGAGGAGCTGGCCAGGAAAGGAATCAAGACGGTACCGCTAGTCGATCCGTATATTCAAGTAACAGCGAACAATTTTAACGAAGGAGATCGCAGTGGATATTTTGTTCAAGACGCTTCAGGAAATACCGTTATTTATGAAGCTTGGTATGGAAAAGCAGGATTAGTGGATTTCACCAATCCAAAAGCTGTCGATTGGTTCAATGCACAGGTTAAAACATTGCATGATGCGGGAGTAAAAGGGTATTGGATCGATTTAAATGAACCAGAGAAGCCAACGGACTCATTAAGACACCACTTTTCTAAAGGCAGTGCAGCAGAGATTAGAAATGTGTACGCCTTAAACGAAGCGAAAGCGTTCTATAAAGGCCATCGAAGCTACAGTGATAACCGTTTATGGAGCCTGTCACGTTCCGGTTTTTCTGGGATTCAAGAATACGGAACGACCGTATGGAGCGGAGATATTGATGCAAGCTGGGAGGCCTTTAGGCATAATTTACAATTGGGGTTAAGCTCATCGATGTCTGGTATCCCTTATTATACAACGGATATAGGTGGCTTTTACGGAAAACCGTCAGCAGAACTCTATACACGTTGGATGCAGGCTGGATCCTTTATGCCAATCTTCCGAGCTCATAATTGCGAATGTGGTGATCCAACGAATACAAGAGAGCCTTGGGCGTTTGGTGCGGAAGCAGAAGGCATCGTAAAACAAAGCATCGAACAGCGTTACAAACTGCTGCCTTACATCTATTCAGCAACAAAGCAAACAACTGTTGAAAATGTCTCATTAATGAGACCGCTTGTCATGGATTACACAACTGATGAAAAAGTATATGAAATTGAAGACCAATGGATGTTTGGTCCAAATATGCTTGTAGCGCCGATATCATTGGAAGGTATTTCGAAGAGAAGTATTTATTTACCAGACGGTACATGGTATGACTGGAGCACCCAGAAATCATTTACGGGAGGGCAAACCATTGAGTATGAGGCAGATTTGTCAAAGATTCCGGTATTTGTAAAAGAAGGGGCAATTATTCCACAGCGTGAGATTCAAAACTATACAAATGAAAAACCAGCATCAACGATAGCATTAAACGTCTATCCAAAACAAAATGGAGAAGCTTCAAGCTTTACGTTATATGAAGATGATGGTCAAACCTACAAATATGAAAACGGTCAATCGGCTGAGACAAAGATTGCCGCTGCATCTGATGAGGGGAATGTGACACTTGAAATTTCAGCAATTAAAGGGAGCTTCGACGGAGAGATTAAAAACAGAACATGGTCTGCTGAAATAAAAGCGAATGCGGGAGATAGAAGACTTAGTTCTGTGAAACGAAACGGCAAAAAGTTAAGATTAGTTGATTCCAAAGATGCGGTCGAAAAAGGGAACGATGTTTGGTACTACGAATCAAAAGCAGATATGATATTTGTGAAAACATCAGAGGTATCAACAGATGAGGCACAAGTGATTACGTCTGATCTAAAAGGAAAACGATAAGAGAAGGTAAGAGGAAAGTTGAAAATAAAGGAAGAGAGCAAGATGTCAAAGCATTAGTATGAAACTACGATATTGAAAATAAAACATACTACAGAACCTCATGGAAAGTTTAAGTGTTAATTAGTATAAGTGAAACAGTTCAACAGGTACTGGTACAGTTTAAGAAGCTAGTGTTTATAGCTTAATATAATAACAAAGCTACGTATGCCCTCTAAACGGTTTGAACGATGATTCAATCTGTTTAAGGGGCAATTTTTATGGAATGTTCTATACTCCTACTCAACATTAGCCATAAATTTTATCTTTGGAACCCAATCAAATAACGATATTTTATTAATCTCTGTTTATCCCATACTATTAAGTTAAGGAAACACAATCACAAATAGGAGGGGTAAATATGAATCGTGTGAAAATGATTGTAAATTTAATGGGAGAGATGACTGCTAAAGCCTGTCGTGACCTTAAATTCAAATTTGGGGTATTTTTCTTTGAAGAGCTTCAATAGATTGGGAAGCTATAAACAATTCATTAGGCCACTTTGTTCAAAGGCTTGTCCAAGCAGCAAAGCCATTTCTTTCATTTTCTCCTTTTATTCCTTATCTGTCTGTAATTGATGATAAAAGTTCTCCTTAATTCACTCTTCTTTCACATCATCAAACGTGACATTTCCACCACGATTGAAGACTTCAATAGTTTTCTGGATTTTTGGAAACTCTGGATGTGGAATCCAACGGCCAGTGGTTCGTTTATCAAATTCAATTAAGCCTTTATCACACCTAAGGGGAAAGTGCGCCTTTTTCTTTTGTCTTACAGAAAGGAAGAAAAGCTATGTTGGTAGCAGGAAGAATTGAAAACTTCAAAGAGTACAGCAAGTTTAGCAGCATAAAAGAGTTTAACAATACCATTGAAATGTTCCTAGCCGAACATAAAAAGGATTTCACCATAGGGGAATTATTCGCGTTCAAACGCCTAGTCCGGTTTTCTGCAAAATATGCAGGTGTGGCCAACGCCAAGATTGGAACGCCAGTAAAAGTCATCAATGAAAAATTGAAGTGATTTGGCGTAAGCCTATCCACGTTAGAACGGATGCTAAGAAAAGCGAAAGATTTAGGTATCGTATCCATCGTTCACACATAATTGAATTTAATAAAAGAAGGTATAGTTGAAAGAAGCATCATTCTGAATCATATAAAATCTGCTTTTAATACTATTATTATTAAATTACTTTATCTTGCTATTATATTGAGTAAGTGTTTGGTTCCCAACGTTATAAGTATATACTGAAAACGGAGGTGAACGAGGTGGATATGAAAAAACCGAACATTTCTGATGTTTACTGGAAGGCTATTACGGAATGTGACTCAGAGTATGATGACAAGTTTTATTATGGAGTAGAAACGACTGGCATCTTTTGCCGTCCTTCCTGTAAATCAAGGAAGCCTAATAAAGAAAATGTACGCATCTTCAAAAATGCATACATGGCATTAGAAGAAAAATTCAGACCATGTAAGCGATGTAAACCTGACGGCTTGCGTTTGCCTGCTGAGGAATGGATCGAACAAATTGTTCATTGGATTGATCAGCATTATTTTGAGTCTCTAACATTGCAAATATTGGCGGAAGTATCCCATGGCAGTCCTTATCACCTGCAGCGTTTGTTTAAACGTGTTAAAGGCATAACACCATCTGAATATGTTCAGCAAATTCGTATGGAAAAAGCAATCGATCTGCTTGAGACATCCGGATTATCGATATCTGACATCGGCCTTGCTGTGGGATTCTCAAGCACACCATATTTTATTACGCTATTTAAAAAGAAGTTGGGATATACACCCTCAGGCTATCGAATAGCTTACCGCCAAAACCTTAAGAAGGAGCTTGTGAATAGAGATGAACACGGAAAAACAAATCATTAAATGGGGCATTCTGGAATACGGCCAGTGGCAATTATATGTAGCAACGACGGAAAAAGGACTTTGTTATATAGGTTCACCAGGCCAATCGTTTGAAGAGCTTAAAGCCTGGATGCAAAAACGCTTTCCTTATGCAAGCCTTATCGTAAATGAAGAAGCATTAATGCCGTATATAAATGAACTGCAAGAATATTTTGAAGGAACTCGGCAATCTTTTTCATTAAGAATAGATGTAAAAGGCACACCATTTCAAGAAGAGATTTGGGAAGCCTTAAAGCAAATTCCTTATGGGAAAACATGTTCTTATTCAGATATAGCTTCGCTCGTTCAAAGACCTGCAGCGGTTCGTGCTGTTGGAACAGCGATTGGTGCCAATCCGGTTTTGATTACTGTTCCGTGCCACCGTGTAATTGGAAAGAATGGAGCTATAACAGGTTACCGGGGAGGCACGGAAATGAAACAATATCTGCTCCAATTAGAATCTCAAAATGGAGGGATGCCAAATGCATGATGAAGTGAGTTCTAAAATTCATTCACTCAGCTGGGACAAAATTCATCAGGAATTAGACAAAGCGGGGTATGTAAAATTGCCCCCTCTCCTTAATCCTGAACAATGTCAAGAGTTTATGAGGCTCTATGAACAAGAAGGGCTGTATCGCAGCACAATAAATATGAGTCGCTATCGCTTCGGTGAAGGGGAATATAAATATTTTGATTCTCCATTACCTTCATTATTGCAGGTGCTGCGTACTTCATTCTACCCTGAACTGGCAAAAGCAGCCAATCGGTGGTTAGTGCTGTTGGGCAAGGAAGCTTTTTACCCAGATACACTGTCTGCATTTTTAGAAGTCTGCCATAAAAAAGGTCAGAACCGCCCAACTCCTTTAATCCTGAAGTATGTAGAAGGCGGTTATAACTGTCTGCATCAAGATTTATATGGGGATGTATTTTTTCCGTTTCAAGTTCTGATTACATTAAGCAAGCGCGGAGAGGATTACACTGGAGGCGAATCAATTCTTGTGGAACAGCGTCCCCGCGCACAGAGCAGGGGGCATGTGATTACATTAGAACAAGGGGAAGCGCTTATTTTCCCTGCAAGCCACCGGCCGGTAGAAGGAAAGCGGGGCTATTACAAAAATACGGTACGACACGGGGTCAGCACTTTGTTTTCTGGAACGCGATATGGAATGGGAATTATTTTTCACGATGCAAAGTAAAGGCGATGTAAGATGAGAAAAACAATTCTTAGCAAAGGCACAGGTTTTTTATCTGACTACAGCCACTCATTAAATCCTTATACCAGGTGTTCATTTGGCTGTTCATACTGTTATGTAAGGAGAATGCCCGTTTTAATCTTCAGGAAAGATGAATGGGAGACCTGGGTTGAAAAATGTACTGATAATCTATCTGCCCTTGGCTTGCTTTTCTGCTTGCTCTCCAATAGCATTCAGTTAACATCACTTACTTAATTGTAAATAACCATTTTAGAAAACAGGGATTTAAAAGAAATGAGATATTATTATTTCAATTGTTTAAGGAGAAACCAATGAATGAAAAAAAACTAGTCGGTGAAAAAGCTGCTGAATTCGTTAAAGACGGCATGATCGTGGGTCTTGGTACTGGCTCAACTGTCTACTACACGCTTGAGAAGATTGGTCAGATGGTTAAAGAAGGACTCCAAATTAAAGGGATCCCTACTTCAATGGCCACAGAAAAACTTGCACATGAATTCGGAATACCTCTTACAAGTTTTAAAGAAGTTACTTATCTTGATGTAGCCATCGATGGAGCGGATGAAGTGGATCCAGACTTGAATCTGATAAAAGGAGGCGGTGGAGCCCTATTAAGGGAAAAAATCATTGCTGCAGCAGCTAATACCTTTATAGTTGTAGCAGATTCATCTAAATTGTCAGCAAAACTGGGTTCATTTCGGCTTCCCGTTGAAGTAATTCCATTTGGATATGAGCGGACTGCAATGCAAATAAGCTCAATTGGCTGTGTCCCCGAAATGCGGCTCTCGAATGGGAATCCTTATATCACAGATAATCACAACTATATCTTCGACTGTGAGATTCCTGAAAATTCACAGCCTCATAAATTGGAAACCGTTCTTAATATGATCCCTGGTGTAGTCGAAAATGGTTTGTTTACAAAAATGGCTGATGTCATCATTACTTTAGATGCAAATAAAAAAACAGTTTTAATGAAGGAAAAAAATAAAAATAGAATCAGGTAAACTGAATAATGAAGATAAAAGGTTCTATATCATTATAGGACCTATTTGAAATATCTAAATATTCAAATAGTGTTATAATGAAAGAATAGACTCTAAAGAATAGGAGGAGTTTTTTTGAAAGTATCCTTGTTCATTACATGTTTAGCAGATGTATTCTATTCAAATGTAGGAAAAAGCACGGTTGAATTGCTTGAAAAGCTAGGCTGTGAGGTTGATTTCCCAAAAACTCAGACCTGTTGCGGCCAGCCTGCCTATAATAGCGGCTATCATAAGGAAACGAGAGAAGTGGCAAAGCATATGATCACAGCTTTTGAACACTCTGATTATGTTGTAGGCCCATCCGGTTCATGTGTGGTCATGCTGCATGAATATAAGGGACTGTTTGCAAATGATCCTGACTGGAGGGAAAAGGCGCATCAGCTTGCTGAAAAATCATATGAGCTAACACAATTTTTAACTGAAGTTTTGAAGGTTGAAAATGTAAATGCTTCTCTTCAGGCACATGCTACTTATCATAAATCGTGTCACATGACCAGGCTTCTCGGTGTGACGGATGCTCCTGAAACATTACTTCGGAATGTAAGCGGTTTAAATATTACGCCTCTTCCTAACAGTCATGATTGCTGCGGATTTGGCGGAACGTTTTCTGTTAAAATGGTTACCATTTCAGAGCAGATGGTAGACGAGAAGGTCAAACATATTCAAGATACAGAGGCAGAATTATTAATTGGTGCCGACTGCGGCTGTTTAATGAACATCGGCGGGAGAATCAATCGCAAAGGGATTCCTATTAAAGTCATGCATATTGCAGAAGTGCTGAATAGCGGGGTGAAATAACATGCCAATGAAAATAGGCAACCAAGCTTTTTTCGACCGGGTTGAAAAAGGAGTAAATAATCCGTTCATGAGAAATGCCGTTGCTTCTGCACAAGAACGAATGCAGGGAAGGCGCCTGCAGGCAACGGAAGAGCTTGGAAACTGGGAAGAGTGGCGGAAACTTGGGGAAGAAATCCGCACACATACGATGGAAAATCTGGATTATTATTTGGAGCAGTTAAGCGAAAGTGTGGCAAAACGCGGCGGTCATGTTTTTTTTGCCGCAACAAAAGAAGAAGCTAACAAATACATAACAGACGTTGCGATTCAAAAACAGGCGAAAAAGGTCGTCAAATCAAAGTCAATGGTAACAGAAGAAATCCACTTAAATGAAGCTTTAGATAAAGCAGGCTTTGAAGTGATCGAGACAGATCTTGGGGAATATATTCTGCAGCTTGATGACCACGATCCACCATCGCACATTGTTGTTCCTGCTCTTCATAAAAACAAAGAACAAATTCGTGATACATTTAAAGAAAAACGGGGCTACGAAAAATCAGAAATGCCAGAAGAGCTCGCTTTATTCGCCAGAGAACAGCTTCGCAAGGATTTCCTGAGTGCAGATCTTGGTATTACAGGGTGCAACTTTGCAGTAGCAGAATCCGGCTCGATCTGTTTGGTTACGAATGAAGGAAATGCTGGACTTGTCACAGCATTGCCAAAAACGCAAATAACGGTGATGGGGATGGAGCGCATCGTTCCTTCATGGGAAGAGCTTGATGTATTAGTCAGTTTGCTGTGCAGAAGTGCAGTAGGACAAAAGTTAACAAGCTACATCACAGGATTAACAGGTCCGAAAGATGATGGGGATGCTGACGGTCCTGAAGAATTTCATCTTGTTATCGTAGATAACGGCCGTTCAAAAATTTTAGGCACTGAGTTTCAAAGCGCGCTTCACTGCATCCGCTGCGCAGCATGTGTAAATGTATGTCCGGTTTATCGTCATATTGGAGGTCATTCCTACGGATCGATCTATGCGGGTCCAATTGGCGCTGTCCTTTCGCCTCTGCTTGGAGGCTATGAAGATTACAAAGAGCTTCCATATGCTTCATCATTATGTGCAGCATGTACTGATGCCTGTCCTGTGAAAATTCCTTTGCACGAATTATTAATAAAGCATCGCCGTAAAATTGTCGAAGATGAAGGGAAATCCACATTTGGGGAAAAGCTTGCCATGAAAGGCTATCAATTGGCTGCAAGCTCTCCGCATTTATACGGCGCAGGAACCAAATCAGCATCAGCGGTTATGTCCCCATTTACAAGCGCAGGCAGCATCAAAAAAGGACCTGGTCCTATCAAGCCGTGGACAGATGTACGAGACTTTCCTGCTCCAAGTAAAGAGAGATTCAGAGATTGGATGAAGGGAAGAGAGGAGAGCGGAAATGATAAAGGGTAAGATACATAATCGGGAACCTTTTCTTGAAACAGTTGCAGCACAACTAGCACGTGAGAGAAGAAAGTCAGTTACTAAACCCCATTGGTCCTTTTCTCCTCAATGGGAAGTATTAATGAATGCGGATGCGGATGAACTTGTAGAAGTTTTAAAAAAACAGTGCCTGTTAATTCATACACAAATTATTGAAACGACTTCTTCTCTGCTCTCTGATAAAATCATGCATGTCTTTAACGAGTATGATGTTAAAACAGCAGTAATCGCTAAAGACGAACGCTTTCAAGAATTTCGTTTGACCAATGATATCTTGAAAGCATGGCGGGTGGCAGGCATACAAGTTCACGAATGGGATCCAGCTTTAAAAGAGAAAAATATCGAAGCTTCTGAGAAAGCTGACATTGGGATCACTTTTAGTGATTTGACCCTTGCTGAATCAGGAACCGTTGTGGTGTACAGTGACGAAAACAAAGGGAGGTCCATTAATCTGCTTCCAAAAACTTATCTCTGCATCATTCCAAAAAGTACGATTGTACCAAGGTTGACTCAAGCTGCAGAGAACATAAGCGCCCAATTCAAAAAGGGAAATCATGTTTCATCATGTATTGATTTTATTACCGGACCAAGCAACAGTGCTGATATCGAGCTGAATTTAGTTGTTGGCGTTCACGGGCCGATTAAAGCTACATATATCGTTGTTCATGATAAATAAGCAAAAAAACCGGCTGCTCATCTATGCAGCCGGTTTTTGCGCTTACTGAACTTTTTTCCCGTCACCTAAGCGGAAAAGTTTATCAGAATCAGTCAGTTTTCTAGTTGCATTTCTTGTATCAAATATCAGAACTGCGTGTTCTTCAATCAGACTGAGCGGAATCTGCGTATGATCTGTTAAAATTACAACACAATCCATTTCTTTTAGAAGCTCCTCTGTTAAATCTGCGCTTTTATATGTTATTCCATTCATTTTCATCTCATGTATGAGCGGATCGTGATAGTATACGTCTGTTCCTCTATCAAGAAATTCCTCAAACACTTCGACCGCTGTTGAATCACGTATGTCTGCCACATCTTTTTTATACGTTACCCCATAAAGCAGAACTTTAGCTGATTTAACATCTTTTCCTTTTGAAAGCAATTCATTTGTCCGATTTACCACATAGTGAACCATTTTCACATTCACATTATCAGAAAGGGAGATAAAATCACTGCTTTTTTTCGATTGAAGCAGCTTCCACTGAAGATATAAGGGATCAACCGGAATACAATGTCCCCCTATTCCAGGACCCGGATAAAAAGGTGTATATCCGTAGGGCTTTGTAGCTGCAGCATCAATGACTTCCCAAATATTAATGTTCAAATCGTCACATAAAACGGCCATTTCATTCATAAACGAAATATTGACAAAGCGGAAAGTATTTTCCAGCAGCTTTGTTAATTCAGCAGCTTCTGTTGATGATACTAGAACAACTTGATCATAGACTTGCGAATATAAGTCATGTGCAGCTTTTTGACACGCTGCTGTCACGCCGCCGACCACTTTGGGAATTTGCGTTACAGCATACTGTTTATTGCCTGGATCGATCCGCTCAGGTGAATTGGCCAGGAAAAAGTCTATTCCTGCTTGCAGTCCCTGTTTTTCAAGCAACGGAAGCAGCACTTCTTTCGTTGTTCCTGGAAAGGTAGAGCTCTCAAGGATGACAAGCTGGCCTTTTTGCAGATGCTTTGCAATTTCTGCACCTGCACTTTCTACATACTTTAAATCCGGGTTTTTATCTTTAGTAAGCGGTGTAGGTACACATACAATGATGGACTGAACGCTTTTCATGATTTCATAGTCATCAGTTGGAATAAATGACTGATTTTCCACTGCATGTTCTAATCTTTCTTGACTTATGTCATCAATGTAACTGATTTTTTGATTTAAAGAAGCTATCTTCCTGACGTCTACATCGATACCGTACACTTGAAATCCTTTTTCTGCCAGTGTAACAGATAGGGGAAGGCCGACGAAACCTAAACCTATGACTGCAAGTTTACCTTTATATTTATCTGCCACTTTGAAATCTCCTCGCATTATCTTGGTAGTTTAGTCTCGTTATGTTATGCCGGAACTGATCAGGGGACATAGACAATAAACTAGTAATTTGAAAATGGGCAGGATTTTTAGTAAAGAGGAAAGCAAAAGAAGCAAAATTCTGCATCTTATAATAATAAATAATCCTATATAGTCAGGACCATTTCATAATCCTGTCATATAAATAATGAATGAAATGGTCACATGCCGTCTCGAGAGAAATAGAGTTTTCATACATTAATGGTGGTGTATTTATATAGATTTTTCATCACGAGTGAAAAGGAGCAAATTATGATTAATTTAGTAGATTTGCAAAGGCAATTTCAGTCCATTAAGAATGAAGTGCTGAAAGCAATTGAACATGTTTACGATTCAGGTCAGTACATTTTAGGTCCGAAAGTAAATGAACTTGAAACGAAAATTGCAGGAAAGCTTGGAGTAACGGACGCAATTGCAGTAGGCAATGGTACAGATGCACTTGTTATGGTACTCGACGCACTTGACATAGGACCAGGCGATGAGGTCATCACGACTCCCTTTACTTTTTTTGCAAGTGCAGAAGCCATCTCGAGAGTTGGGGCAACACCGGTCTTTGCAGATGTTGATCCTGAAACATTCAACATAGATCCAGTGAAAATTGATGCTGTGATTACGGGAAAAACGAAAGCCATTATACCTGTGCACCTTTTCGGACAGCCGGCAGATATGGATGAGATCAATGAATTGGCCAGCAATCATGGTTTGTATGTCATTGAAGATGCATGTCAGGCCTTTGGTGCCACATATAAAAAGAAAAGAGTCGGAAGCTTGGCAGATGTTGCTTGTTTTTCATTTTTTCCTACCAAAAATCTTGGAACAATTGGAGATGGAGGCATTATCACAACTTCAAATCATGAGCTTGCATTAAAATTAAAGAAACTCCGCATGCATGGAAGCTCTAAAAAATATTATCATGACACGATTGGATACAATAGCCGCTTGGACGAAATCCATGCAGCCATCCTGCTTGTTGTACTCGAGAAAATCGATGATTGGAATGAACGAAGACGTGCCTGCGCAAAAATCTATCGTGAAGAGCTGAATGCCGTTTTAGGAATCACATCGCCTGCTGAAGCAGCTGACCGGACACATATCTATCATCTCTTCTGTGCCCAGTCTAAAGAAAGAGATTTCTATTTAAATTTGCTGCAGAGCAATCAGATTCAAGCAGGAGTATATTACCCGCAATGTCTGCACCTCCAGGAAGTTTATAAGAATCTGAGTTATCAAGAAGGAGATTTCCCGGTTGCAGAACAGCTTTCCCAAACTCTTTTTGCCATTCCGATGCATCCTTTCCTATATAAAGAAGAACAAGAGAAAATTATTTCTATCCTTCGCACTTCATCGGGAGGAAAAAAGAAATGATCATTCGATTCGGACTCATTGGCTGCGGATTTATCTCAAAGCGCCACATTAAAGCCATTGCAGATTGCAGGCAAGCTGAATTGTCTGCAGTAAGTGACCTTAAGGAAGACAGAATGCAGGAAGCAATCGCGGACTTCAAAAAGCATGCAGGAGATAACCGCGAGGTCTCTGCTTACTTGAATTATCAGGAGATGCTTCAAAATGAGAACATTGATGTCATTGTTATTACAACGATTTCAAGTCTGCATGCAAAAATGACTATAGAGGCTTTAAACGCAAATAAACACGTCATATTAGAAAAACCAATGGCATTATCTATAGAAGAAGCAAATGAAATCATTGCACTGAGTGCAGTAAAGCAAAAAAAAGTGATGGTCTGCCACCAGCTCAGATTTCTTCCTCTGTTAAGCAAAATGAAAGAGGTCATAGCGAGCGGGAAAATTGGAGCTCCTTATTATGCGATCGCGTCGATTCGCATTAATCGTTCTGCACACTATTATGAAACCGCACCCTGGAGAGGAACATGGAAACATGACGGGGGCATGCTCCTTAATCAGGGTATTCATTTGGTTGACTTAATGCAGTGGTTTTTAGGAGATGCAGAAAAAGTTTCCGGTGAAATTCTTCAAAAGAACAAATCCAAAGAAACAGAGGATGCCGCGCTTGGCATTGTAACTTTTAAAAATGGAGCAAGAGGCATCATTGAAGCTAACGTAATTTCACAGCCAAATAATATAGGGTATGCACTTTCTGTTTTTGGTGAAAAGGGGACACTCTCTGTTGAAGGTCCATCACTGAGCAAGGTCTCACGCTGGCACATTAATGGTGAAATAATGGAAATTGAAAAGCTTGAGCAGTTTTCCCGCGCTGCTGACGAACAGCTTGCCATGTATGAAAACTTTATTTGCTCATTAGGAGAAAAGAATGCTGAACTTTTACTTTCAGAAATTGAAGGGAAAAAAGCGTTGGAAATTATCTTTGCTATGTACCAATCTGCTTTGACAAATCAGTCTGTCCAGCTGCCGATGAAAGAATTCTCGACAGTAAATATGCTTAAAGAAGAGAGGGATTAACTTGTTCGGAAACGTGTTGGTCACAGGCGGAGCAGGTTTTCTAGGATCACAGCTCGTTAAAACATTAATACCCACATCAGACCATATCTTTATCCTTGATAATTTATCAACCGGTACAAAAGCAGCTATACCTCCATCAGATAAAATCACATTCTATCAAGGGTGCATTACAGACGAAGCTATATTAAATGAAATCCTGCCGAAGGTTGATTATATCTTCCACTTTGCGTGCAAAAATCTCGTACTCTCTGTTGATAATGTTTATGCTGATTTTCATACGAATGTCTTGGGAGGATTTACGCTGCTGCGCAAAGCAAAAGAATTATCCCCGCGCCTAAAACGATTTGTCTATGCATCTACTGCTTCCGTCTATGGAAATGCTGAAATTCTTCCTACTCCTGAATCTTACTATAATATTAAACTGCCATATTCAGCGAGTAAATTTACGACAGAGCATTACTGTGATGTTTATTTCAATATGTACCAGCTGCCCGTCACAACGTTAAGGTTCTCAAACGTATACGGTCCGGGACAGCTCATTTCAAATCCTTATTGCGGGGTTATCGCAAAATTTTTTGATTCAGCAGAAAACGGTCTGCCGCTGCAAATTTTCGGGGACGGAAAACAAACCAGGGACTTTACCTATGTAGAAGATGCGATGGATGCGACAATTCTCGCGGCAGTATCAGATATTGCAATAGGAGAGAAATACAATGTTGGAACCGGTAAAGAAACAAGCATTTTACAATTAGCGTCGAGCATCAAACAAGTAACAGGCACTCATACACTTGCAAATGACTTTCATCCAAAGCGCAGTGTAGATGTTGTGCAGAGAAGATGCATGAATACGGCTAAAATTGAGCAGGAGCTGAACTGGAAAAAAAATCATACTCTGCTTGAAGGACTTAAGAAAACTAAACAATGGCTGAAGGGATTGTAAAAAATGAGAATCTTTCATGGAACTACTGAGATAGCCGGTCAAATGGGTATTTTAAGTTCAGCCTTAGTAGATAAAGGACATCATTCTCTTGGCTACAATACGTTTCACTCCTATTTGGGCTATAAAGATTTTTTAGTCAACACGGATGAACAATTTCTGGAAGAGAATCAAACGAAATTAATTGATGAGTACGATCTCTTTCATTTTCACTATAATACAACGATGTGCAGAGAGTTTTCGGATCTTGAAAAAATTCATGCAAAACAGAAGAAAATGATTATGCATCATTGGGGAAATGATGTCAGGTTTCATGAGCAGGCGAAAATAAACAACCCTTACGCATACACAGGAGACTCGCCGCCTAATGAGACCATGCATGATAGACTGACAAAGGTCACTGCCTATATTTCAGAAGCGATCGTACAGGATTATGAAGTCTATGAGTATGTGAAAAATTATTATAAAAAAGTTCACGTACTTCCAATCGCCATTGACCTTAAATTTTTCAAACCGGACTTTCCTTCAAAAGATAAAAAAGTGCCTTTAATTCTCCATGCTCCTACAAATCCCGCTTTTAAAGGAACAGAGCATGTAGAAGCTGCAATTGAAAAGCTAAAAGAAAAATATGAATTCACATATAAGAGAATTGAGAAAATGAATCATGATGAAGTAATTGCCCTTTATAAAGAGGCAGACATTATTGTTGACCAGATCCTTTGCGGTTCCTATGGATTGTTGAGCGTTGAGTCTATGGCTCTCGGCAAGCCTGTCGTGACATTCATAAGACCTGATTTAGTAGCCACTTTTCCAGATCAGCTTCCTATTGTGAATGCAAACCCTGATACAGTTTACGATCAGGTTGAACAATTGCTGAAGAATCCTGAGCTCCGTGAATCTCTTGGCAAACAAGGCCGAAAATATGTTGAATCTACTCATTGCAAGCATGTGGTTGTAGATAAATTACTTGATATTTATAGTCAAATCGAAAAAAATAACTAAATGAAGCATCCAAAAAAAATAATAGAAAAACCCGGCCGATCAGGGCCGGGTTCTCTTTGTTCTGCAGATTGAAGGAATAAAGCCGCTCTGACTTTATCAAAGCGGCTTTAGCTCTTACTTATATGGCATTCCAGGGTAAACAGTCCACTGATACGTTTTATTTAAAAAGTTTGCAATATATCCATATTCTGTTCGGTGGTTATGAAACACATCTTTCATCGTTTGATTTGGAAATTGATAGGTAACTAAGGCGTTGTTTGTCATATAAAGAGCACGTATACCCCAGTTTAAGTAATCCAGTATGTGTGTATCGTTAAACGTAATCCCTTTTCCAAAAATGATCTGCACTCCAGTGTGATAAAATTGTGAAAAATTGCTTGAATGAATGATCCAGTTATAATCCAAATGTGTGTTACCATAGTAGTTTGCATGTATACATGACGCATCAAATCCAAGTTCTTTGCATTTAATTGCTCCGTAGGATCCTAAAAAAGGCAGCCAAAATGAGTAAACACTTTTCTCTTTTGTATAGCCTGTAAAACCTTGAACCAACTCCTCATCATTTTCCTGAATAGAACCTCTTTGCCAGACAAAACCCTTAAAATCAAGCTTATCAAGAAGCTGCTTTTCCTTGTCCCAACGAATAAGGAATTGATCCATCCACCATTTCACACCAGTTAACCGGTCCTCATTAAGCGAAAAATCCAAGTTTTTTCCATCAACTGCACCAAAGTTTCTTTGTTGTGGAGCAGGATAAGGAACACCCATCCAAACCTCTGTTCTTTCCGCTGCATTTGCATTTAGTGCGTAAAAATTCATATCTTTCATAAAAACATGCTCAATAGCAAGTTCCCAATCATGAATATCCGTCTTCTCGCCAAAACCTGAAAACATCGGGTGGATATAATGGTCTTTTCTAAAGGAAATAGGATTAAAGATAAAACTTTTGAATAAAGATTGAACAGCAGCAGGATTTTCCTGATTGATCTGATAGTATTTTAAATCTTCGGCCGACCAGTCAGTGATGTCTTTATCTGTCATACCTCCGCAGGGCAGCATACAGATTGAATTGTGAATGTTAAGCTCACTGGCTAATAAATATCCAGACAACGTCCCATCACTCCTTTTTTTTGTCTTTCCTGTACAGCATATGGAAGTTCCCTTTAAATGTTATGTGTGAAAAGCTTATTTTTATAACCTTTCTGCAAAGAACTGAATAATATAACCGCGAAGGAGTGTTGCAGATGAAGATTATCCATTGCCCAACTGAAATAGCCGGACAGATGGGTACACTTTGTAATGAACTGAAAAAGAAGGGGTATGACGCGTCAGGTTTTAATTGGTTTCACAGCTATATTAAATACAACTATAATCATGTAGTGAATACTGATTTATTTGAATTGAAAAATGTCATTTCTACGATTGTCCCGCATGGAGATATCCTGCATTTTCATAACGGAAATACCTTTTTAACAGGAAATTATGATCTTCCTTTAATAGCTGAAACGGGGAAAAAACTCGTTATGCATCATTGGGGCTCAGATGTCCGAACTGTAAAAAATGTGAAGGAACTAAATCCTTATCCGCTTCCGCCAGGCTATCATACGGATGAGCAAATCCATGAAAATTTATTATTTTCTTCAAAATATATTAAATCAGCCATCGTACAGGATGCTGAAATGGCAAACCATGTTAAAGATTACTATGAATATGTTTATATACTCCCGCTTGCATGCAGCATCAGTAATTTTACGCCTGACTATCCAGGGAAAAATGAAGTCCCGGTCATTATCCATGCCCCAACTAACCGGGAATTTAAAGGTTCAGAGCAAATTGAAGCAGCGATAGAGAAAATAAAAGATACAAACAGCTTTACTTATCAAGTTGTTGAGAAAAAAAGCCATAAAGAAGCACTTGCCATGTACAGCAGCTCCGATATTATAATTGATCAAATTTTATGCGGATCTTACGGAATGCTTAGTGTAGAGGCGATGGCAATGGGAAAAGTCGTTGTCGCATATATAAGAGATGATGTAAAGAAAAACTTTCCTAAAGACCTGCCGATTGTCATTGCTTCACCTGATAACCTTGCGGAAGTATTAAATGATTTGCTGAAAGACAAAAAAAGAATGTCTGAAATAGGCAAGGCAGGCAGAAGGTATGTTGAGAAATATCATGCCAGTGAAGTTGTCGCAGATTACTTAATCAAGATTTACGATAAACTTTAGGAGTGAACGGCATGCTTGATAAAAATACAAAGATTATCCACGCACCAATTGAGGTTGCAGGTCAGGTCGGATTAATCAGCGAGCAGCTGAGAAAATTAGGATACCAATCAAATGCTTATAATTTTTTTATAAATTATTTAAATTATAAAAACAATTACAATACAGATGCGTTTGAATTAGTAGCTATTTTTCAGCTTTCGCTTGATTACTACGACATCTTCCATTTTCACAATAGCTTAACGTTTATGGAACAATTCAAAGATTTGGAGATGATAAAAAAAGCGGGAAAAAAAATCATTATGCATCACAGAGGGAATGATGTGAGATCTTTTTCAGCTGCCCGTAAAGGGGAAAATTATGAGAACCCTTATGTCAATACCAAAAGCTCTTTAAGCGATGATGTCATTCATTCAAATTTGAGTTATTTTTCAGAAATAGCAGATGCTGCGATTGTTCAGGATTTTGAGCTGTACAATTATGTGAAAGATTATTATCATGCGAAACAGAAAAAAGTGTACATTCTCCCAAGATTAATTGAAACAGGTAAATATACGCCTGTATATCCTGAAGGCAATAAAAAGCCATTAATTGTTCATGCTCCGACTCTCCCTGAATTTAAAGGAACAAAAATCATTGAAGAGACGATTGATAAATTAAAGGATAAGATAACATTTGACTACATTCGAGTAGAAAACATGAGTCATGAAGAAGCGACTGCCATCTATAAAAAAGCAGATATCGTCATTGACCAAATTTTATGCGGGGCGTACGGAAATCTCAGCGTTGAAGCCATGGCTCTTGGAAAGCCGGTAGTCTGCTACGTTCGCCCTGACGTGCAGGCAAGTCTGCCAAGTTGTCTTCCGATCGTATCAGCAAACCCGGATACCCTATACAAAGTGCTGAAGATATTGCTGGAAGACACTGATATACAAAAGGAGCTTGGTATTGCAGGCAGAAAATACGTAGAAGAATATCATGAGGCCTCTGTTGTTATGGAGTATTTGCTGAATATTTATAAAGAAGTATTATCTTAAAGGGAGGGGCAGCATGATCCATTCTTCTGCAAAAATAGGCAATAATGTCGTTTTGGGTGAGCATGTAGTAATTGAAGAAAACGTTGAAATTGGGGACGATGCGGAAATCGGCCACCATGTCATTATTAAAAAAGATACAAAAATCGGGAACCGTGTGCAGGTGGGTGATTTATCCGTACTTGGAAAAACGACTTCCAAGAATAAAAAAATGGCCCGTAAACCAGGAGCAGCTCTCACTCCATTAGTTATTGAAGATGATGTGCGAATTGGCTGCAGTACTGTATTGTATCGTAATCTGCTTTTGAAACAGGGTGCTTTTGTAGGCGACTTAACAAGTATTCGTGAAAAAGTGGAAGTAGGGGAAGACTCGATCATCGGAAGAAATGTCATTGTCGAAACAAACACGATCATAGGCAGAAGGGTGACAGTTCAGACTGGATGTTATGTAACGGCTGATATGATCATTGAGGATGAGGTATTTATTGGTCCATGCGTTTCGACGTCAAATGATAAATACATGGGTGCAGGTAATTATCAATATCAGGGTCCTATAATCAAAAGAGGGGCAAAAATAGGCAATAATGCTACACTTCTCCCTGGCATTACGATTTATGAGGATGCAATTATCGGTGCTGGAGCTGTAGTGACAAAAGATGTTGCTGCACAAAGGACTGCAGTTGGAAATCCTGCGAGAATAATAAAATAAGAGAAAGCCCCTGATCACAGAACAGGGGCTTTTTGCCTATCAAAGAATTTGGCAGATATCCCGAATAAGCAAGCCTGTACAAGCTTAAATTGGAATTCATGCCTGGTTATAAGTTTCTCCACTGCTTCCTGTATATATTTCGTGCCTTTTATGAAGGACGAGAACTAGCCAATTCAATAATTCAGTTATTGTTGATTCAGCAGCAGAAGACACAATTTCTCTTCAGCTTTTTGGTCTGGCGACAGCCGCCGCTTTAATTGGCTGAGGAGCAAGGTGCAGCTTTAACAATTGTTCGAATTGAATAAGTCAGGTTTAAGAGATTCATGTTGAATCATGAGTCTCTTTTTTTATGCTTTCTGCTGAGAGCTAGGTAATGGTACAAACAAAGTGAAAGAAAGATTAATACACTATTAGGAATTTATTAAAATATTGGTGGATAAAGGAGTCAGAAAATGGTATCAATCAGCTTATGTATGATCGTAAAAAATGAAGAAGCTGTTCTGGCCAGATGCCTTGATTGTGTGAAGGATATTGTGGATGAAATCAATATTGTCGATACAGGCTCAACGGACAGAACCATAGAAATTGCCAATGAGTATACTGACCGAATTTTTCATCATGAATGGTCGGGATTTGCACCTGCGAGGAATGAATCGTTTAAACATGCAACAAAGGAATATATCTTGTATTTGGATGCAGATGATATTCTTTTGGAAGAAGACCAAAAGAAATTAAAGGACCTTAAAGAAACTCTTGATCCTTCAGTCGATTCTGTATCCATGTTTTATAATGCAGGAACAGATGAGTTTGGAAACGTTACGCTGCGCTACAGAAGAAACCGTTTGGTAAAAACGTCCAAGAACTATAGGTGGGAGGGAGACGTTCACAATTATTTAAATGTGTCTGGTAAGATTATTAATTCCGATATTTCTATTACTCACAAGAAAATTGGCCATTCAGTGGGAAGGAACTTAACTATCTATCAAATGAAAATCGACAGAGGAGATGTCTTTGGCGCGAGGGACTATTTCTACTACGGCAATGAATTAAGAGAAAATGGCCATTATGAACAAGCAATTGAGGCCTATACCAAAAATATTGAAATGAAAGAAGGATGGATTGAAGATAAGGTATATGCATGTATTAACAGAGGGGATTGCTATCGGTTTTTAGGGGATCTGAACAATGAACTGAAATCTTTATTTCAATCCTTTGTTTTCTCAAAAACACCCAGAGCAGAAACGTGCAGCCGAATCGGCTATAACTTTCAGAGAAAAAAAGAGTTTCAATCAGCTATTTACTGGTATACATTGGCAACTCAGCTCGTGCCGGATGAAAACCGCTGGAGCTTCAGCTATCCTGCTTATTATACATGGTATCCTCATCTTCAGATGTGTGTATGCTACGACAGGCTTGGTGAGACGGAAAAAGCCTTCTACCATAACGAAGAGGCAGGAAAATATCGTCCCGATGATCCATCCATTCTCAGCAATAAAGCTTATTTTGAAAAAAAACTTGGGCCATCTAATAAATAAAAAGAAGCCGGTGCAGTCCGGCTTCTTTCGTTTTTATTCAAATAATTTCGGAATTCCATTAATAAGGGAATATCCTCCCATAATTGCCATGGCTATGACGATCAATATCCCAAAAATAGTTAACCATATTGGATGCTTATAATCACCGACAATTTTCTTTTTATGCGCAGCAATCAGCATAACTCCAAGGGCGACAGGTAAAATTAATCCGTTGAGTGATCCTACCAGAATAAGGATTTTAACAGGTTCCCCAATTACAGCAAATAAAAAGGTGGAGACTGCAATAAATCCGACAATAAACCATTTATGATATTTCTCAATCATTGGGTTGAAGGTTCGTATGAATGAAACAGATGTATAAGCTGCACCTACTACAGACGTTACCGCAGCTGCCCACATTATGACTCCAAACATTTTGTAGCCTGCATTTCCCGCAGCATGTTTAAAAACAGAAGCAGGAGGATTAGCAGGATCTAAAGCTAATCCTTGAGCGACTATTCCTAAAGCAGCCAAGAATAAGAATATACGCATGATGGATGCAATGCCAATTGCGGAGATGGAGCTTTTCGTAACTTGAGGCAGGGCTGCTTGTCCTTTAATGCCAGCTTCAAGCAATCGGTGTCCTCCTGCAAATGTGATATATCCTCCAACAGTTCCCCCTACAAGGGTGACAATCGCGAGATAATCAATCGTGTCAGGCATAACCGTTTTTATAACTGCTTCAGCAAAAGGCGGCTGGGCTGAAACCATGACGTAAACAGTTAGAGCGATCATGACAAAACCCATAACTTGTGCAAAACGGTCCATCACTTTACCGGCTTCTTTTACAAGAAATATCCCAATTGCGACGATGCCGCTTAGGATGGCTCCTGTTTGAGAAGACATCCCGAACATTACATTTGTGCCTAGACCAGCTCCCCCGATATTTCCAATATTAAATGCAAGTCCTCCAAGTACGATTAAGATAGAAATAAAATACCCAAGACCAGGGAGGACAGCATTCGCTATATCCTGTGCTGGTTTCTCAGCCACTGCAATGATGCGCCATATATTCAGCTGTGCACCAATATCAATAAGGACAGACATTAAAATCACAAACCCGAAACTTGCAGCCAGGACCTGTGTGAAATGAGTGGTTTGTGTTAAAAAACCAGGGCCGATGGCAGAAGTTGCCATCAAAAATGCAGCTCCAAGCAGCAGGCTGAAGTTTGATTGTTTTTTCATGGTGATTCCTCCTGAAGGTTTTTAAGCAAGAACCATGCTCGCTTTTTTAATGCTGATTCCTGCATGCTGCAGGGCATCGGATATGTATTTTGCAAATTGAAGGGCATGTGGACCATCTCCGTGTATGCAAATAGTATCTGCTTTAATGGAAAGATTCTTTCCTGAAAGCGAAGTGACTTCCCCATCTTTCACCATTCGAATCACTTGTGCTACTGCCGTTTCGTGATCCTCAATCAAAGCACGGCGGTCTCTTCTTGAGGTTAACGTTCCATTATCCTGATAAGTTCTATCAGAAAAGACTTCACTTGCGGTTTTTAAACCTAATTTCTCTCCAGCTTTAATTAACTCGCTGCCGGCAAGACCAAAGAGAATCAGCCTGGAATCGACATTATAGACCGCCTCAGCAATGGCTTCTGAAATTTGTCTGCTTATTGAAGCCATATTATAAAGGGCACCATGGGGTTTCACATGCTGGAGAGAGCCTCCTTCAGATGAAGCGAAGCCAGATAATGCTCCAATTTGATAGACAACCAGGTCATATACTTCTCTTGGTGTGAGGTCAATATTTCTTCTTCCAAACCCGGATAAATCATTAAAACCAGGATGGACCCCGATTCCAACGCCCTTATCAATTGCAAGTTTAACTGTATTTCTCATGGTTGAGGGGTCACCGGCATGAAAGCCGCAGGCAATATTAGCCGAAGAAACGTAATTCAATATTTCTTCGTCATTTCCCATTTTATAAGCGCCAAAGCTTTCTCCCATATCACAGTTTAAATCAACTTTATGCATCTTAATCATCTCCTTAACTCGTTTTTAGGAGCAGCCCCTGTTTTAAGTGCTTCAACCTTCTTTCTCTATCAATCAGCAGCTTTTGAGCTTCGTCGAGCGATACTTCCTTAAATTGAACAACTTCTCCAGGTTTGAATTGAGAAAGGTAGGGCAAATCGACAGATGCTACCTGTGCGATCTTCGGATACCCTCCCGTTGTTTGCCTGTCAGCAAGCAGAATAATCGGGTTCCCGTCCGCAGGAACTTGAATAGTTCCAAAGGTGACAGCTTCTGAAATCATTTCTGCTTTGATTTCTAATGAAAGCTTGGGGCCTTCCATCCGGTAGCCCATGCGGTCAGATTGAGGCGTGATTTTAAACGGTTCAGAAAAGATCATGGATTTGCTTTTCTCTGTAAAGTCATCAAATTGTCTACCTTTAATAACACGTACGCTTTCATCCGCTCTTAAGAAAGGAATAAATTCCGGCGATGCAAACCATTCTATTTCCGAATAAGACGAGGAGTCAAAAAAACGTTCAAATAATCTGCTGGACTGCTCAGACATCTTTCCAAATGATAGTCTGTCCCCACTTTCGATGGCTCTGCCTTCATATCCGCCAATCCCTGCTCTTAAATAGGTTGATTTGCTTCCCATCACCTCAGGGACATCAAATCCGCCAGCGGCTGCAAGATATGCCCTGCAGCCTTTCTTAGCTCCTCCAAATGTAAGAAGACTGCCTTTTTTCACAAATAACGGCCGCCACATTTTTGCGGGACGGTCATTCAGAACGGGTGATAAATCTCCGCCGCAAATAGAGATCAGAGAATCTGCCTGAAATTCAAAATGGGCTCCCAGCATCGTCATTTCAACTGTTGCCTCGTTCTCAGAATTTCCTACTAGCATGTTGGCGATTCTGTGGGAGAGGATATCCATCGCACCGCTTGCGATTACACCATACTTTTGGGACCCATATCTGCCAAGATCTTGAATAGATGTCAGAAGTCCTGATTTTTTGACTTTTATCGTCATATCATTTTCTCCTTTCAAGAAATTGATCATATGAGATCGGTTTGAATTGAATAACATCCCCGGCTTTTAATAGACTGGGAGATTTACTTTCAGGCTGAAACAGTTTTAAAGGCGTTTGTCCAATTAATTGCCAGCCGCCTGGTGTCTCAATCGGATAGATCCCTGTCTGGCTTCCTGCAATTCCTACTGAGCCAGCGGGTATCTTTAATCTCGGTGAACTTCTTCTTGGTGCTGCAATTTTATCAGACATTCCGCCAATGTAAGGAAAACCGGGAGCAAAGCCAATCATATACACTAAATATTCACTTGCTGAATGAATGCCTATCACTTCTTCAGCAGATAACTTGTTATGTTCTGCTACAAATTCCAGATCCGGACCGAGCTCTCCGCCATAGCAAACTGGGATTTCAATTGTTCTTCCAAACTTCGATTGTGTTTTATCCAAGGTTTTCAATGTTTCTGTTATGTATTCTGAAACAATCTGATAGGGAAGGGAATGCTTGTTGACCCTGACTGTTTTTATAGGATCATAAATAAGCGTGACTGTTGTGAACGCAGGAATGCATTCAATCACCCAATCTGGCGAATGATGATCAAAATAGGAGAAAACATGCTGAACGTTTTCATGAATATTCATTTCAATTGTCTTTCCAAGTTCGATAATTATTGCGGCATCACCTAAGGGACTCAGGGTAAACTCCATTTCAGCACCTCCTAAAATTGATGTATAAACATGAATATGCTATTCATAATTGATGTAGTTCATCTTATAATAAGAGCGCTCAGAATTCAAATAAGACTATTTATAAATTGGGTTTGACAAGAAAAGGAAAGTAAAGTAAATTTGAGGTAAGCTTTTTATCAATCTCCATACAATCATCCTTAAAAAGGGGTTTTGTTCTATGTTAGGTGTCGTTCTTAACTAATCCGTAATTTCATACGGTCATCTCTGTGCCAGCGTGCAAAATATGATTTTTGCCTCGCTTATTTAACTATGCACAGATAGATGAGTTAAGAACAAATCATAGCATATGAGAGGTGCCTGCTCAGCTGTGTTTTTATGCACAGTTTTTTATTTGTCCAAAAAAGGATGAGGGCAGTATGGAGAAAAAGCGCTCTATAAACCATTTCAGCCGCAATGAACATTTGTTCACTGCGGCTTTTTTTCGTTACTAAGGAGGATATTCAAATGAACGACAATACTTTTAACATTTTAGATTACTCTACTATAAAAGAAACAATCAGCTCTTATGCAATGACAGATTCAGGCAAGCAGCGTGTTTTAGCCATAATGCCGCTTAATCATGTAAAGCAAATACAGGCACTTTTATCCGAGACAGACGAAGCAAAAGCAATTTTAGAGAAAAGTTCCAGTGTTCCTATTTCAGGACTTGAGGGCATTGAAGCCATCATAAAGCAGTTCAATAAAGGTGTTGCTTTAAGACCGCATCACTTTTCCCAGCTCCTGTCATTTATAGAAGATGGGTTAAAAATGAAACGTTTCATGAAAGATAAAGAAATGCTTGCACCTCGTGTTTCTTCGTATGTATTTGGGATTGAAGAGCTTCCGGAGATCGCTGCTGAAATCACCAGATGCATACGCAATGGAAGAGTTGACGACATGGCGAATAAAGAACTGTCAAAAGTAAGAAAGCAATTGGCGATTGCAAATGAACGTTTGAAAGAAAAACTGAATTCCATCATTAAGTCTTCAAAGTATAAGAGCTATCTGCAGGATGCAATTATAAGTGAACGCGGCGGCCGCTTTTGTGTTTCTGTTAAAAAAGAATATAAAGGAAAAATCAAAGGAGCTGTTCTTGATGCATCAGCCTCAGGTTCAACACTTTATGTTGAACCTGAAGATGCAGCTGCCATTCAGGATCAAATCAATCTTTTAGTTTCACAGGAAGAGATGGAGACGGAAAAGATTTTGAGCTATTTAACAGGCTTGGCAGAGTCGCATGAAAAACAGCTTCTTCAATCAATAGAAGTGATGGTGCACTACGATGTCTTATTTGCAAAAGCAAAATACAGCCGCGTCATTGGAGGATCCGCACCGGCTGTTCATAATCAAAAAATGATCCATCTTAAAAATGCCAAGCATCCGCTCTTAGGCAGCAAAGCCGTTCCTCTGACATTGGAAATCGGGAAGGATTTTCAGGCTCTCGTCATTACCGGTCCAAATACAGGCGGAAAAACAGTGGTTTTAAAAACGGTAGGTTTACTTGTTCTGATGGCGCAATCAGGTTTTCATATACCTGCTGATAAGGAAAGTTATATCGGCATCTATCAGCAGATTTTGCTGGATATAGGCGATGGTCAAAGCATTGAACAAAACTTGAGCACGTTTAGTTCTCACATGACGAATATTATTTCAATCTTAAAGAAAACAAATGAATACAGCCTTGTTTTGCTCGACGAATTAGGTTCAGGAACAGATCCGGGTGAAGGAATGGGGCTTGCAAGTGTCATCCTTGAGAAAATTCATCAAAAAGGCGCCACCTTGCTTGCCACCACACATTACAGTGAAATAAAGGATTTTGCTGAAAGTGAAGAAGGATTCATAAACGGATCGATGGATTTTGATTTAGAGACTCTCCAGCCCACATATAAGCTGAAGATAGGCGAAGGCGGAGAGAGTCAGGCATTTTCAATCGCACTGCGCTTAGGAATGCATCCCGAATTAATTGAAAAAGCCCATGCTATCACTTACAAAGAGTCAAAAAAGTATGGAAAAGATCAATATGATTTATTTGAAAAAAAGGAACTGGATAAACAAATCTCCATTAATCGCTACAAGACGAAACAGTCAAAAGGAATAGAGGCGGAGGAGGTTCAGACTTTTATAAAAGGAGATAACGTGCTTATAAAAGCAACAAATGAGCATGCTATCGTTTATACTGGTCCAGATAAAGGCGGAAATTACACGGTTTTTGTGAAAGGGACAAAACGAACCGTTAATCATAAACGAATTCAGCTTCATATTTCCGCTAAAGACCTTTATCCCGAGGATTACGATTTTGACATCATTTTCGAATCAGCCGAAAATCGAAAAAAAGCAGCGCAAATGAATAAAAGACATTCTGATGTAGTCATTGACCGAGATGTATAGAAAAGCGAAAGCGTCCTATTAGTTCAAGTATTACAATAGCGGGATCCTTACTTTTTACGGATGCTTTGGCCTGGAGCTGGAAGATGGCGCTAGACAACAATGCTTCAGAAATTTTAATTTCATAAAAAAGAGAAGGACATTATTGTCTAACGGGTTCAGTTCAGAGGTGTAAAACAATAAAACGCACATTAAAAAGCACACCATGTAGCAATATAATTGGTGTGTTTTTTAATGTTAAAATGAAGTGGTGATTTGAATGGCTGTGATAAAAATGGAAATATCAGATATTCCATTAAACGTCAGTAAGAAGGATGTTAGTTGCGCTTTAAGTATTAAAACTAATAGAAAGAAAAATCCGTTCAATTTTTGAACGGAGAAAATCAAATTATGTATCTATATAAATTAAATTCCTGTTTTGATGCCAAAACCTACTAAAATTACGCCAGTTGATTTTTGGAAAGCCTTCTGAAACTTTGAGTTTTTCAGCCATTTTTTTGCGTAATCAATTAGATAAACAAGGATTAGGAACCAGCCTACAGCGAGTAAGGTAAGGATTAAAGCTAATACAATCAATTGCTGATTCACATTTTCGTTCAAGTTGATAAATTGAGGCATTATTGTTATATAAACCAAAACTGTCTTAGGATTAAGAATGTTACTAAGCAACGCTTGCATTAAGGAATCTTTATTATGTCTGTTTGCAGGCTTTGCAGGTGTATTTGCCTGTTCTTGAATTTCCTCTAAAGAAAATATGCTTTTAGCAAAAAAACTTTTTATTCCTAAATAAATTAAGTATGCGGCTCCCAAATATTTGATTGTACTGAAAAGTATCACAGACTTTGCAATGACAACGGATAATCCAAGAATAGCAATAAGTGTCCAGAAAGAAAGCCCCATTGCCATTCCTAGAACTGTATAACGCCCGGCTTTTGGACCATAGCTAAGTGTGTTTTTCACAAGCAGCATAGTATCTGCTCCTGGAATAATAACCATCATTGCAGCAATTGATATGTAAGTTAGCAGGCTGTCCATACTATTTTTCCCTCCAAAGGATTATTATTTATATACTACTTATATAATTTTAGTTAAATAACATTTTTAGTTTTCATCATTAAAATCTAAATAGTGACTACCTTAGTGACTACCTATAATAATAGTATCAGATGATCTTGGAAAAAATCAACAGATTTTGCTAATATATTTGTTACAATGATAGCGACTAAGTTTAAGTTGGAGGATACATGAAAGAAAACATTTTAGATACATTAAAAAATCTGAATTTTACCGAATATGAAGCAAAAGCATATCTTACCTTATTGGAAGCATCGCCGTTAACAGGTTATGCAGTAGCAAAAAATTCCGGTGTACCACGTTCAAAAATATATGAAGTTCTGGACAGTCTCACAATAAGAGGAGATATTTTGGTTAGTCCAGGAAACACACCGCAATATACTCCAGTTCCAGCAAAGGAGCTAATTAAAAACCGTCGAATGAAAGCAGATGAACATTTTGAACAGGCAGAAATACTTTTAGAGAAATTCGAACATTCCGCAAATGACCGTGAAAATATCTGGAATATCACGGGACGCAGTGAAATACTAGATAAGGTAAAAGCTTGTATTATATCTGCTAAAAATAGAATTCTATTAGAAATTTGGAAGGAGGATTTCAAAGAATTGGAGCCTGAACTAAAACAGGCGGCAATTAGAGGAGTCAGTGTAACCATAATCGCTTATGGGGAAATCATATCTGATTTCGCAAATGTTTATCTCCATGATATGAGTGATGAAATTACTGAAGAGTATGGTGGACGCTGGCTTGTAATTAGCGGAGATGATTCAGAAGTTGTAGCAGGTATTGTATCGCTTGGGAAGGATAGCCGCGCAGCATGGACAATGCATGTAGGTTTAGTCATGCCTATTACAGAAGTTATGATTCATGATTTATATCTCATGGAAATCATGAAAAAACATAGAGAAATTTTGGAAGAAAGCTTTGGAAAAAACCTCATCAATTTACGTCATAAATTTGCTATCCACCCGGATTATAAAAAACATTACGTGAAATAGATTGGGACTTTTCGTGAATTTTATACAGGATATTATGAAAATAGAAGCGGGCATTACTTCATAGCAAGTAATGCTTTTCTTATTTTATTAACGAGTCATGTAATCGAAAAAGGCTTATTGAGATTATCGGATAAAATAGCGAAATGAGAATAATATTATTGCAATTAAAGGGAAT
The DNA here is from genome assembly GCF_030127205.1 of Metabacillus hrfriensis. Taxonomy (NCBI): domain Bacteria; kingdom Bacillati; phylum Bacillota; class Bacilli; order Caryophanales; family Bacillaceae; genus Metabacillus; species Metabacillus hrfriensis. The sequence continues at coordinate 2,603,594 of NZ_CP126116.1, read as the reverse complement.
GAAAGGAAATGAAAGAATATTATAGAAGTAATTACTAAATTCATCGAAAGGTGGCATGCAGCTGGATGGTTTTAATTTATCATGTTGCAGTTTCATTAGACAACTTTATTGCAGATCAAGGTATGTTAGATGGGAATATTAATAAATCTCTCTTTTTATTTGATGGCGATCATGTTCCGGACTTTTTAACTGATATTCAGCAATATGATTCGGTTTTGATGGGTGGAAAAACATATGAGTTTGGATTTCAATTTGGTGCTAAACCTGGTGAACCTGGGTATAAGGGCTTAAAACATTACATATTTTCAAACTCCATGCACTTTGAATCAAATGATGAAGTCGAACTTGTGAAAGGAGATGCTTTAGAATTTATCGAGAATCTCAAACAGCAGGGCAGTGGTAAGATTTGGCTGTGCGGAGGCGGGGAATTAGCAGGGTCATTGCTGAAAAATAAACTCATTGATCAATTAGTGCTCAAGGTTAACCCTATTATAGTAGGTGATGGAATTCCTCTATTCGGAAATGTTAAATCGGATTTGAAATTAGAGTTAGTGGATATGAAACAATATTCTAACGGGGTCATTAAACCAACTTACAATATTATTTATGATTAGGTCATTATTAATTAAACTTGTTGCAAGCCGGGTAATTTATATTTTCTGAATCAAAACTAAATGGGGGATTGTCTAATGAAACATCTTGTTGTCTATGCACATCCGCATCCCGACAGCTTTAATCATGCAATATTAGAAACGGCTGTTAATGCTTTAGAAGCCAAAGGTCATGAGGTTGTTGTGAGAGATTTGTATGCATTGGATTTTCAGCCTGTTCTGAAACCGCAGGATACGGCTGCTATGAAATCTGGTGATATCCCTGATGATATTAGAACAGAACAAAAATTCATTACGCAAGCAGATATTATCACATTTATATATCCAATTTGGTGGACTGGTCTTCCAGCTATTATTAAGGGTTATGTAGATCGAGTATTTTCCTATGGCTATGCCTATGCATATGGAGAAGAAGGAATTATTCAATTACTCAAAGGGAAGAAAGGTCTAATTATTAATACTCATGGTACTCCTAAAGAGATATATGACCAAATGGGAATGACCGCAGGTTTGAAAATCACATCAGATATTGGGATATTTGATTTTACAGGGATTGAACCATTAGAGCATTTATTATTTGGAAATGTCTCTGAAACCCTTGAAGAAGCAGTGCGGAAGGATATCCTAAGGCAAATTGAAGAGACAATCAATTCTCTTTTTAAGTAGGGGAAGTATACACGGCAACGGCTGACTGTTCTAAAATACGGACAGTCTTTTTTTTGTAAAAATTGATCTAATAGAATGAACGGCTTAGTAAATTGGAGTCAGGAAATGACTTAGTTGAATTTTATGTTTCAATTAAATTGTAATCCTAAACAAACAATAGAAACCTGTTGAATTCAACAGGTTTCTTAACTTAATTTTGTCGTTTTGGAGGTAAAGCAATCATGACTATTTTCTTGCCATTACCCCAGCTTAATTTTCTCTCCTAGCCTGTTGATGTTCTATAGATGAATCCAATCTTTCCCTGCTCATCATCATCGCTACAATAAACGCCAGAGCTGTAGGAATGAGCGCCCACATAAACGTTTGTGTGATGGAATTGGAGAGAGCAGTCGTAATCTTGTTTAAGACATCTGGCGAGATAGCAGCCCGAGCTTCAGGAGCAAGCAGGACACGTGGATCTGCAACCGCTGGATTATTGGACAATTGTCCGTGATCTTGTCCCATGCCTGCAAAAATATCATTCAGTTTAGTAGAAAATTCGTTTCGCTGGATAATCCCGAAAACGGTAATTCCAAGTGTCATGCCCAAAGAGCGTATAAAAGAGACAGTAGAATTAACAGAGCCTCGCTGTGACGGATCAAAATGATGAATAGCCGCGTTGGTTAAGACAGAGAAGGTAGCCCCGATTCCAAGCCCTGTAAGTATCATATAAATAGTAACCAATAAACGTCCGGTATCTGGTTTTAATGTTGTTAACAGGAACATGCCTGCAGTAAAAATCACACTAAAGACAATCATAATCTTACGGTAGCTCCATTTATTCATTAGAAACCCGCCGGCTGTAGCCGAGACGACAGAACCCAGCATCATAGGGAGCAGAACGAGCCCCGAGTTTGTCGCAGTCCCGCCAAGCACACCTTGAATGTATATGGGTATGTATACGGAAGCTGTAATGAATGCCATACCGCTCAATAAGCCTAAAAGATTGCTTGTAGTAAACAGTCGAACCTTGAACATAGGGAATGAAATAATAGGATCTGTTACGTTTCTTTCAATAATGATAAAAGCAACAAACAATACAGCAAAAATTGTAAACAAACCTATGATCATTCCAGAATTCCATTCATATGTATGACCGCCGAGCTCTAACGCAAACATCAAACTGATCACAGCTCCAACTAAAGTCGCGGCGCCCCACCAGTCAATTTTTTGTTTTGAGTGGACAGGTGATTCTTTATAGAAGAATACGATAAACACAAAAGCTAGAAGACCCAATGGAATATTCACGTAAAACACCCATTGCCAGTTTATATAGTCTGTAATATACGCACCCAGCAACGGTCCAAAGATACTTGATAAACCAAACACAGCTCCAAATAATCCGCCCAGTTTTCCGCGCTGCTCAACTGGAACGGTATCAAACATGATCGTAAAAGCGATTGGAATAAGTGCACCGCCTCCGATTCCCTGAATCGCACGATAGATGCTCAGCTGGGTGATGCTTTCGGCAGTGCCGCACAGAATCGATCCTATCAAAAAGACAATTAGACCGAATATAAAAAACTTCTTACGTCCAAACATATCTGACAGTTTACCGAAAATCGGCATTCCCGCCATTTCAGCCACCATATAGGCGGAAGTAACCCATACAAACTTATCGAGCCCTCCAAGCTCTCCGACAATGGTCCCCATAGCTGTAGCGACAATAGTGTTGTCCATAGACGCCATCAAAATCGCCAGTAAGAGACCTGCCAATACAATCTTCAAATTACCTTGTTTTGCTTTCATGTTTCTTAATTCCTCTCTATTAATTCGAATTTCCAGTATTCAATGTATCATAAGTGGCGCAGATGTAATAATTTTTATTAAATAATTCAGCAAAACAGCCGACCAAAATTATGCATGGTATACCTTCTATAAATATAGTCAAATGTATTATGAATTCAGTAAAAAACACCATTTAATACACCTAATGCTTATTTATATTCCCAGAGCATTTTGTATTTTTGTTAAAGTTCAGGCATAACATCACCTTTATTATGATATGCCTGAACTCTTTTCAAATATAAAGGGGCTGGCTGTATTGTACAGAAGTAAAAATACATCTTTTGCTTATCTTGTTGCTCATATTATTTGAAGTAAACACTATCCGGCGGATATGGTGGAAATGAGGAGGCAAATAAGCGGAGAAAAAATAGTTTAAGTCAGTTCGAAGACATAATTCCATAAAAAATTAAAGGCTTATAAATTCTATCCTCTTTATGCTAGAGTACATACGAGTTCATTTCCTATTTATCCGTATAACTTATTGAAGGGTGTTTTTGTATGATGACAAAAAGTTTTAAAATTGAACTTCCAAAAATTCCGCCAGACCTAAAAAGAGCAAATTTTCAAGACATTTATTACGAAGAAGATCCATATTTAGCAAACAGCATTATTACTGACACTGCCATTGATAATGAGGAACTTGATAAATTAGTCCTGTCCAAAGTCACTTTTAAAAATGTAAGATTCATAAATGCTTCATTTAGCAGGATTGATATGACGGATGTGCTTTTTGAAAACTGTGACCTATCTAATGCTAGATTTAGTGAAGGAATTATACATAGAGTAACTTTTAAAGACTGTAAATTAATAGGCTTAAATCTTACAGAAGCCAGTCTGGGAAACGTTTCTTTTGAAAATTGCATTGTCAATATGAGTGACTTTGCAGATGCTCGTTTAAAACAGGTGATATTTGATAATTCATCTTTGCAGAGTGTTAACTATTATGAATGTAAATTTAACAAGGTTAAGTTTAATCGATGCGATATTGACGGCGCTGATTTTACCCAGACTAAACTTAAAGGAATTGATATTAGTACATGTACTTTTGATCGGATCAATGTGGATATAGGAAATTTGGAAGGTTGTGTAGTTTCTCCTGAACAGGCAATTGGATTTGCAGCGTTGTTAGGGTTAAAGGTTAAAAGTTAAAATCTTAATGAATTAAGGGGTGGATTCAGTTTCATTTTTGTTCTTGGATTATCGTGCGCGATTGTTAAGAACGCTTAGATTTAAACAACTTAATTGTTATGTGCATTGCATTGTTTTACATCCATAATTAAACAACTTAAATTTAACCCCGTTCTAAAATGAAGCTCAAGCTGAAGTTAAACCAGCTTGAGCTTTTTTACAGAGTTTTCCAGTTGAACAAAACAGGACTTTTATTATTTTACAGAACTTTCTGAAAATATTATTGATATCTCTATTTTTTTATTGTAAAATTTTTTGTGAACCAGTTATAACCCACGAATGATCATCTGTGTTTAAAATTATAAAATGGAGGTAGTATGAAGTGAAAAGTGGGTATTTTAAAATGTTTCTTCTTTTAACTCTGATTTTTGTAATTGCGTTCCCGAAAACGGGATCTGCTTCTCAGCCTGGTACGGTAGAGAAGCTTGGAACCATGCATCATTCAATCGGAATTCTCAGTGCCGTTTTTGGAAAAGGACCGAATGGAGAGCAGGCAATGTATGCAGTATCAAGCGGCAGTCCTGCAGTGCTGAATGTAATCAATGTAGATTCAGGCGAGAAAATATCTTCTCATAAGCTTGTAGGAGCCGCACAAGGATGGGGATCTGTTATTGCTCCTGACGGCAGGGTTTATGTAGCCGGCAGCGCAAATCTTTATCGCTACTCCCCGGAAACGGACACTGTTGAAAATCTGGGACGGGCCGTATCGACCGAATCGACTTTATGGCGTTTAAAGTCCGATAGTGAAGGGAGAATTTACGGAGGATCATTTCCAAATGGAAAGCTATACATGTATGATCCAGAAAAAGACCAGTTCAAGATTTCGGTCCCATGGCAGAAGGGGAACAATATTTGAGAAGTCATGATCTCTATAAAGATAAAGTCTATATCGGTATGGGGTCTCGTGCAAAGCTGATTGAGTTTACACCTAAAACAGGAGAAAAGAAAGAAATTTTGCTTCCTGAAGGCTATAAGCATGAAAAGTATGTGTATGACCTAGACATTCGAAAGCATTTCCTATTTGCCAGAGTAACTGATTCAAGTACTCTGCTGGTCTATGATTTGAAGAAAAAAGAATGGATAAATGAAATTACAGGGGTAAAAGGGGGAGAAGTCTCACCTGCCGGGCCGAAAAACAAAATTTATTTTAATAAAGACAACGAACTGCATGCTTATGATCTTAAAAAGCACCTTCTTGAACCGACAGGTTTTAAAGATACATGGAGCGCAAAAGGCTATGGTTGGGCAGATATAGATGATAAGAATTTTGAAGGACCAGACTTGGTCAGCTCGCTTTTCAACGGCCGCTTTTGGGTTTACAACCCTAAAACGGGAGCCTCTAAGTTTATGGAAACTCAAATGGAGGGACAGCCAATACCGCTTCAATCCATTGGGCTTGGACCTGATGGGAATATTTACACCAGCGGGTACTTAAGCGGCGGTTTTGCGCGCTACTCTCCTGCAGAAAACAAGATTATCAGTTTCTCAGGATTCGGACAGGCTGAGAATATGATTTCAACTGATAAATACCTGTATTTAGGGGTTTATTCCGGCGGTTATATTTACAGATATGATCCTGATCTTCCTTATGAACATGACCCTTCCAATGCAGATGCAGCAATAAATCCGAAACGGCTGTTTACTCTTAAACCCCACGGCCAGGATCGACCGTTTTGGCTTCGCAGAAGGAGACGGAAAGGTGTTCATCGGTACAGTCCCAGACTATGGACAGCTTGGCGGCGCCCTTACTATCCTCGATGAAGCAAATGATCAATACGAAGTCTTTCGGAATGTTGTCGACAGCCAGAGTGTGATTTCTCTGCAGTACAAAAATAACCTTGTTTATGGAGGAACTTCTGTATCCGGGGGACTTGGTGTCGTTCCTTCTGAAAAGGAAGCGAAGCTGTTTATTTTTGATCCCTCATCAAATCAAAAAATTTACGAAGGTACACCGTTGCCTGGAGAAAAGGCGATCGGCGCCCTTGCGTTTGATAAGGATGGGTTTCTATGGGGAATGAGCCCGGGGAAAATCTTTAAATTTGACCCGAAAACTAAAGAAGTCCTTTTAACAAAAGAACTGTTCCCATATAGTTGGGAAGGAGTCGGCCACTATTGGCGGGGGGCATTCCTGAGTGCTAATGCGGACGGTAAGTTCTACGGAACTTCGCTTGGAAAACTGTTCTCCTTTGATCCTGTTTCACTGGAAATGAAGATTCTTGATTCAGACGCTTCTTTATTTACGATGGATAAAAATGGGGACCTCTATTTTGCCAGAGGGACCGATTTATACAGGTATAATCGTTAACAGATAAATGGCCCCTGTGGTTAAATCAGGGGCCAACTTCGAGGTAAATTAACTAATTTTTCAGAATAATATTGAAATAGACCGATAGATTCGTTACTATTAAATGAACCAGATATAGACTAGAAGCATAAGGAGGGGTTTTAGAGGATGAAAACCTGATATGTTTTCTCAATGGTTCACATCAAGGATTTCTATTACCGCCAAGCACTATCAAAAATGGGAGAGGGCTGGTTCACAACGAAATACGGCAACTGCCTAAAAGGTGCAATTGCCGGCGGCGATTTAAATATGAGGGACATCTTAGAGGTTATCAGGAAATCAGGCTACTCAGGGTATTTGTCTATCGATGTGAAGGGCTGGAAGATTGCAGGTACGGAACTAAAAACAAGCTTAGGAAACGTGAAAAAAATCCTTCAGGAAATATAAATTAACTATGTCGGGAGTGAAACAAATGCTTACAAATGAAAAAGTAGAGGAAATGATGACATCCCCTTCAAAAGAACTGATTGCGGAGATGAAAATGCTTGACGGCGATCTTCTCATCCTCGGCATCGGAGGAAAGATGGGGCCAACTCTGGCAAAACTTGCTAAGCGGGCCATTGATGAAGCCGGAGTTTCAAAGCGGGTCATTGGAGTATCTCGTTTTTCTTCAGGAAATTTGAGAGAAGAGCTTGAAGCCTGCGGGATTGAAACGATTATAGCAGATCTGCTGAATGATGAGGATCTTCAAAAGCTGCCTCAGGCAGAAAACGTGATTTATATGGCAGGCAATAAGTTCGGAACACAGGGCAATGAGCATTTTACATGGGCAATGAATGCCTATTTGCCTGGTAGAGTTGCAGAAAAGTATCAAAAGAGCCGCATCGTTGTTTTTTCAACCGGAAATGTGTATCCGCTAACATCGGTTGTACAGGGCGAATGTACGGAAGATCATCCTGTCAATCCTGTAGGGGAGTACGCTCAGTCCTGTCTTGGAAGAGAACGCATCATGACCTATTTTTCCCATAAAAATCGAACACCGGCCCTTCTTTTCAGGCTGAATTATGCAATTGACATGAAATATGGCGTACTCCTTGAACTTGGAAAGTGTGTTTATGAAGGCAGGCCGGTTGATGTTACGATGGGGCATGTTAATGTCATTTGGCAGGGAGATGCGAATGAATATGCTCTAAGGTCTATTTCTCTGTGCAGCTCACCTCCAAAAATCCTGAATATAACTGGCCCTGAAAAGATATCAGTGCGTTGGATTTCTGAGCAGTTTGCTTCACGTTTCAACAAAAAAGCAAGTTTTACGGGAGAAGAGCAGTCAACAGCGTTATTAAACAATGCGTCACACTCTCATCAGCTTTTCGGATATCCTAAAGTCTCACTGATGCAGATGATTGATTGGACAGCCGAGTGGATTGAAGCGAAAGGGGAAACACACAACAAGCCGACCCACTTTCAGGAAAGGCAGGGAGCTTATTAATGCTTAAACATGAAATGAAAGAGCTGTTATATGAGGGCACTGTCATACCGGCTCATCCTCTTGCCCTCAATGCGGACAGAACACTTGATGAAGATAGCCAGCGGGCATTAACCCGCTATTATATGGATGCCGGGGCAGGCGGAATAGCTGTCGGGGTACATACTACCCAATTTGAAATCCGCAACCAGGAATTTAATCTTTATGAAAAAGTTCTTGCGATGGCAGCTGAAGAAGCGGAAATGAAGTCGGGTTCTACGCCTTTTATTAAAGTTGCAGGAATAGCAGGGCCCACTCAACAGTCAATCAGGGAAGCAAAATTTGCAGCAGGCACAGGCTATGATCTTGGGCTCGTAAGTATGGGAGGCTTAACAGATCTTACAGAAGAGCAGCATTTAAATAGAATAAAAGAAATTGCAGAGCACATCCCGGTCTTTGGTTTTTATCTGCAGCCTGCAGTAGGAGGAAGGGTGTTCAGCTATGATTTTTGGAGGGAGTTTGCTGACATTGAAAACGTCCATGCGATTAAGATGGCTCCATTTAACAGGTATCAGACCCTTGATGTAGTCAGAGCAGTCTGTCATTCGTCCCGTGCCGATCAAATCGCTTTATATACAGGAAACGACGATAACATTGTGATTGACCTTTTGACAACATTTTCGTTCAATGTAAATGGCTCGATTGTTGAAAAGCAGATTGCAGGCGGACTTCTCGGACAATGGTCCATCTGGACAAAGATTGCCGTTGAACTGTTCGGAAGAATCAAGGAAGCAAGAAAAACAGCAAGCATTCCGTCTGAATTGCTTCTCCTGAATCAGCAGGTAACGGATGCAAATGCAGCTGTTTTTGATGCAGCCAATGGGTTTAAGGGCTGTATAGCTGGCATTAATGAAGTTCTCTCCCGGCAGGGTCTTCTTAAAGGGCGCTGGTGCCTTCTTCCGGATGAAGAGCTGAGTCCGGGGCAGGGAGAAGAAATTACGAGGGTATACCGTGATTATCCTCAACTGAACGATGATGCATTTGTTGCTGGACATCTTGAAAAATGGAAAGCTATTGGAAGTATGTGATAGTTTATGATGAAAATCGGCATTATCGGATGCGACAGCAGCCACTCCTTGTCCTTTACAAAAGTGATCAACAGCGGCAGGTTTAAACAGACTGCTGTTACGGCATTTGCTCCCGTCTTTTCAGAAGACATCCCTCTCAGTGCAAAGCGGAAGGACCGTATACAGACTCTGCTGATTCAGGAGCAGGGACTTGCCGAACTTTCTCTAGAAAAACTGTGCGAAGAATGTGATGCGTTCCTTTTGCTTGCCTTAGATCCTTACAAACGTCTTTCTTTTTTCTCTGAATTAAGCAAATGGGGAAAGCCGGTCTTTATTGATAAACCTCTTTCCATCACTCTTGCTGAGTCAAAAGAGATTGCTGATATCAGCATAAAAACCGGAACACCGTTTATGAGTGCATCTGCCCTCAGGTTTGAATCTGGTTTTCAGAGATGGGCAAATACGATGGAACATCCCCCTTTATCATTGACGGTTAAAGGGCCATTGTTATTTGAAAAGACGTTCCCGGGGTATTCTTGGTATGGAATTCATCTGACGGAGATGATTATGGCAGTCATGGGGGGAATGCCAGACGATGTGCATGCGGAACTAAAACCCGGAGTTGAGATAATCAGCATGCACTTTCAAAACGGAACAAAAGCGGTTTTGCAGGGAGATCTGGCGGGCGAGCAGCCTTTTTCAGCAGAAGCAACACTCAGAGATGGCTCGTCAATCATATGGAAAAACCTCGAACCAGGCACGTTGTTTGAAGGAATTGCAAATGCGTCTGTTCACTTCTTTATGATGGGAAAAAGCTCTGTCACTCAGCGGGAGATGCTGCAGTCCATTGAACTGGTAGAAAGGATCAATCACAAGAGAAAAGCGTTAAACAAATAATTTTCTGAATAATCAATAAAAAATGTTGACTGCGGAATTAGGCTCTCGTAATATAAACTTAAGTACCAGATGTGAACCAATGAGGGGGAGAAGGATGAAGGGGAAACATATTGTTCAGATTCTGATGTCACTGGTTTTAGTTATTATGCTGGCATCCTGCAGCAATGAGGCATCTACTGATGGGAAAACAGCTGACGGCAAGTTCAAAGGGGAACTCACAGTATGGATTCATCCGTACGTAGGAAATGAACTGAAGTCAAAGCAAAATGAAGTATTCGAGAACATGGCTGCTGAATTTAAGAAAGAATACCCTGATTTAAAGATTAAATTTGAAGAAATCCCGTGGGCAAACAGGGAGCAAAAAATTCTGACGGCACTTGCAGCCAATCAAGGACCGGATGTTTTCTACCTCATTCCTGATATGATGGGACAGTTTGCAGACAGAGGAGTCCTTACGCCGATCACAGATTTGCTGAGCGGAAATTTTGACCGGTCCGATTTTCCGGAGAGTTCTTTGGAAGCGGTCACTTATAAAGACGAACTTTACGGACTTCCTATTCTCCATGAAGTAGTTGCAAATGTCTACAATACAAAAGTTCTTGAAGATATTGGCGCAAGTAAAGAAGATGTGCCGGAGACTTGGGAGGAATTTAACGCACTGGCGGAAAAAGCTGTAGCTAAAGGATATTATGCAAGAGGCTTTGAAGGAGGAAATACGCTAAATGGAACCTTGTATCCGATCCTCTGGCAGGCAGGCGGAGATGTCATTGATGAGAATGGAAAAGTTGTCATTAATAACAAAAAAGGAATTAAAGCTTTTCAAACAGTCAACGACTGGTATAAAAAAGGCTGGATTCCTAAGGATTCCATCAGTACAATCGATCATTTCTCTCTTTTTGCAGAAGGAAAGATGCTTGCTGCAAATGCTACAGGAATTACAATCAGTACATTAAAGGAAAGAGGCATGACAGACTATGTTCTGGGTCCGCCGCTTAAAGGAGAGAAACAAGTAACGTTCGGCACTACAGGCATGTTCGTTGTCCCGACAAGCAGCAAAAATAAAGAAGCGGCTGCTAAGCTGATTGAAGTGATGACAAGCTCAGAAAATACAAGAGCCTTTAATGAAGTGACAAAGTATATACCGCCGCGCAAATCGGCTTCTGATATGTATAATAATGATCCAGATATGAAGCAGATGACTGAATGGCTTCCTCTCACAAAGCCTGGCGTCATTCACCCTGTAGCACGTGATGTGATGCCTAAAGTGCAGGCGGAGCTGCAGATGATGCTTGAAGGCAGCAAATCTCCAAAACAAGCAGCGGATGCAGCTGCGGAAGTAATACAGGCGGAAATCGATAAGCAATAGAACCTTAAGGTGAAAAGGGAGGTGCATCTAATGGATCTTCCTTTTTCTTCTAAAATACTCCCAAGGAGAAACAAATCGCTTCTCCCAGCATACGGAGGAGCGATTTGTTTCTCTTTTAATCACGAAAGGAGCGGGAAAAATGGAGCCTGTCCATGTTAACACAGCTACACAGCCTCTATCATATAGGCATAGCAGAAAACAAAAAGTTAAACGCCATTGGGATAAGTACGGTCTAATCTATATCTTTCTAGTGCCGATTCTGATCCACTTTTCCATCTTTCAGCTGTTCCCGATTCTTTTCAGTCTTGTGCTGACGTTTACAAACTGGCCTGTTATTGGGGAACCGCAATTTATTGGGCTAAAAAACTGGATGGCCTTGTTTAAAGATCAGCTGGCCCTGAAAGCCATCTGGAATACAGTTCTTTTTTCCTTTTATTATATTGTTCCGACAATGGCTCTCGGTCTTATTCTTGCTCTTTTAATCAACAGCGGAAAGCGGGGAACAGGATTTTTCAAAGGCCTGTTCTTTCTCCCGGTTGTTACATCGTTTGTTGTCATTTCAGGAATATGGGCGTGGATTTTCAAAGGTACAAATGAAGGATTTATCAATACGCTGCTCACCGCACTTGGCATGGATCCCCAGCTGTTTCTATCGGGTTCCAAGCAGGCGCTGATTGTTTTAGCCGGTCTGTCTATTTTTAAAGTCTGCGGAAGCACAATGATTTATTACTATGCCGGGCTGCAATCGATGCCTGGTGAGCTGTATGAAGCGGCGAAAATCGATGGTGCTTCTTCCTGGAAAATATTTTGGAAAATTACGTTTCCGCTTTTATTGCCCATTCACTTTTATGTGGCCATCATTACAACCATTGGCTCCTTCCAGATCTTTGACTCGGCCTTTATCCTGACATCAGGCGGTCCGAGCCAGTCAACGACTACAATCGTTTATTACTTGTACCAGGAAGGGTTTACATCACTTCGGCTCGGCTATGCGAGTGTGCTTGCCTACGTGCTGTTTGTTATAATCCTTGGCATCTCACTGCTTCAGAAAAAATATATGGGAAAAGAAATTTCCTATAAATAAGGAGGGGACTCGGCCAGATGAAAACGGCTGTTCGTTCAAATTGGATTTATGCACCCTTGCTGCTGATGGGAATTTTGTTTATTATGCCCTTTTTCATAATGATTGTCGGTTCTCTTCTTGAAATGAGGTCGCCGATTGGGAATCCCTTTAATTGGCTTTTTGAGGAAAAGGTGTCGATGGCAAACTTCGGCTATATTCTCGAAAGCGGCCAGTTTATAAAATGGGTTGGAAATTCTTTTATTATTACGATTATTCCTGTAATAACGAATATGTTTTTTTCAGCTATACTTGGTTATATATTTGCAAGAAAAGTATTTCCTTTCAGAGAATTTATTTTTTGGGTGATGATGGGAGTCGTCATGCTTCCAAATCAGCTTCTGATAATTCCCCGCTATATTATGTTCAGTGAATTTGGATGGATCAACACCTATCTGCCGCTGATAGTGCCTGAAATTTGGGGAATCATGGGAGTATTCTTTGTCCGGCAGTATATGATGACACTGCCGAAAGACCTGGAAGAAGCAGCCCATATTGACGGAGCAAACGATTTTACCGTCTTTTTCAGAATTTATCTGCCGCTTGCAAAGCCGGTAATTGCAACTGTTGGAACGTTCTCTTTCATTTCAAATTGGAACGATCTACTGACACCCCTTATCTTTACAACAAGTTCGGATATGTACCCGGTAACAGTCGGTTTAGCGTCGCTGTTGACAAAGGAAGGGAATTTCGGGGTGGAAATGGCGGGATCTGTTCTTTCATTTATCCCAACCTTTCTAATTTTCCTTTTCTTTCAGCGCTACTTTGTAAAAGGAATTGCACTCTCAGGCATCAAATAATTTTTTCCAGAAGGGGTTAGACAATCATGAGCGGAAAGATCAGTCGCGAAGAATTTAAAGTAAAGCTGAATCATTTGCTAACGAGTTTAAGAAAACAAATCAGCGAAGGAGAATATAAGGTGGGGGAGTATCTCCCGTCGGAGCTCATCCTGGCTGAACAATACGGGCTCAGTAAAAATTCTGTCAGAAAAGGTCTTGAAGAACTAGTTTCTGAAGGACTGATTGTAAAAAAGTCAAGGATCGGAAATCAGGTCATTTCAAGTCAGCCTTTTGACCAGACAATCCTAAGAGTCGGTTATTACCCGAATCTGCTGAAAGATGCTGTCTTTCAAAAGCTGATCAAACAATTCGAAGAAGAAAACCCATCCGTGAAAATCCAGACGATTTCGCTTCCGTACGATCACTATCAGCAGACCGTTCAGGACTTTATGGAAAACGAAATGCTCGATGCGGTCACAATTAATTATAAAGATTACTCTGATTTTGATACGGAATTTCGAAATGTGTTTGAGCCTATGAATAAAAACGATAGTATTTATCCATTTCTTCAAAAGCCATTTGAGACACGAGAATATCAGGATGAAGTTTACGTCCGTCCTTTCGTCTTCTCTCCAATTGTTCTTTGCTATAACAAGGATCATTTTGATGCTTCAGGCATCAGCTATCCGGACAGCGGCTGGAAATGGGATGAGGCGCTTTCCGCTGCAGGCAGGCTCATGAATTTTTCAAAAGAAGAAGGCACCTGCGGCTTATATTTTCATCCCCTGTCGTTAAACAGGTGGCCGATCTTTCTCCTTCAAAACCGCGTTGCTGCAGAATACAGCGCGGATGGGGAGGTGGCCATGAATGGCCTGCTTGAGAGCGTCAATCTCATTCGGAAAATTTTTGATGAGCAGGGAATTATGCAGACGTTTCTATCAGACAGCAATAAAGATGCCGAAACGCTTTTTGTCGATCAAAAGGCTTCCATGATCATGTCATCGTATTTCAGCCTGAATGAAATAGCCAGTCATGAAGTTTCCTATGATATAGCTCCGCTCCCTTATTTAAAAGATCCTAAAACTCTTCTGCTTATTATCGGTCTTGCGGTAAACAAACACTCGAAAAAGAAAAAAGCCGCGCAATCGTTTGTTGATTTTATTTCGAGCGAAGAAACCCAGGAGAGGATCCGAATTGAGACATTGAGCATTCCAGCCGTTAAAAAAGTAGCAGAGCGGCAAGGAGGCGAGAAAGTCTATAAACCGTCCCGCTATTTTCTTTTCAGAGAGATCATTCCGACCTTCAGTTTGTATACAGATCTTGGACTCTATTCAAAAGAATTAAACGAACTAAGAAAAGAGCTGCGGATTTATTTGTCTGATTTAATGGACGATAAAATTTTTTATCAGCGCATCAGCAAAAACCTCTCGAAAAAAGACTCAGTTGACTCAAGAAGAATAAAGGGCGGTGAATAAAGATGAAAACAGTTGCGGCGAAAAATCATCAGATTCAGCTTTTGCATGTAGAAAAGCCCGAGGATGTCCCAAAGACTTCCCTCTTAATAAGAACCCTGTACTCGGTCATCAGTCCGGGTACAGAGATTTCGGCGCTTAAACTGAGCACGGATCGCTGCATTTACCTTGGTTACAGCGCAGTCGGCATTGTAGAAAAGTGTGGGGATCATAATTCCGGCTTCAAAGAGGGAGATCTTGTTGCATGTTATGGGGCGCCTTACGTCCGGCATGCAGAGTATTTGCTTGTCCCACATACACTGTGCGGTAAAGTGCCGGATCACGTGAAGCCTGAAGAAGCTGCCTTATCCGGTCTTGGTGCCATTGCGATACACGCTTTAAGGGTTGCAGAGCTGCAATTTGGAGATAAGGCTGTAGTAGCAGGTCTGGGTATCATCGGACAGCTGATTGCACAGATCGCAGATGCTGCCGCTTATGAAGTATATGCTTACGACCTGTCCTTAAAGAGGACAGAAATGTTCTGCAGCAGACCTAACATTACCTGCTTTTCAGATCATAAGAAAATGGAAGAAGAGCTGAAAAAAGACGGATATGGACACGGAGCGGATGCTGTACTTTTATGTGCTGGAGGCAAACAGTCTCCTCTTACTGCCCAAAGCCTTAAATGGATCAGGGACAAAGGCAAAGTAGTCATCGTCGGTGATATAGAACCTAATTTTCCAAGAAGCGATATGTTCGCTAAAGAGGCACAGATAAGAATTTCCCGTGCTGGGGGGCCAGGCCGCTACGATCCGAAATACGAGCGTGAAGCAAGCGACTATCCCATCGGGTTTGTCAGATGGACAGAAGGACGCAATATAGATGAATTTTTGCGGCTGCTGAAAGATAAGAGAATTGATGTTTCCGAGTATGTAAAGGAAGTTGTCCATATTGACCAAATTTTATCTGCCTATGAGAGTCTTCTTGATAAGCAGTCATCTGTTTTAACGAAAGTCATCCAATATTAAAAAGGAGAGTGAGAGAATCAACGCTCTGTGAATCGATGTCAATGAAGCGGATAGCAGTCAGAAAAGCTTCTTCAACAATCGTTGGCGTTAATTATGGGAAGGATAACGTCTTTTTTTGTTGAATAATAACAATTGGGCAGGATCGATTCCATTAGGAATCAGAATTTAAAGTTTTTTCATCATTTTAAACTGGAAAGTATTGTTCTAAGGTGTGAAAGCTTTCAGCAAAGCGAATTTAAGGAGTGAATAGGAATGATTAATCAGGTTGGACAAATCATGGTATATGTAAATAACCAAGATAAGGCAGTAAAATTTTGGACAGAAAAAGTTGGGTTCACGGTTATTTCCGAAGAGGAAAACGGTCAAGGAATGAGATGGATTGAAATAGCCCCAGCAAATGATGTTGAAACAAGTATTATTCTTCACAACAAAGAATTAATCGCAAAAATGCAGCCTGAACTAAATCTTGGTACACCTTCCTTAATGTTTTTCACACAGAATCTCGATCAATTACACAGCCACTTAGTAAATGAAAATGTCATCGTCGGAGAAATCGTAAATATGCCTTCTGGGAGAGTATTTAACTTTGCCGATAGTGAAGAGAATTATTTTGCAGTGATGGAGAAAAGTGAATAACAAACAGTAAAAAGCAACTACTGTTTCAAAAAACGTACGGTCGATTCCAATTGGGATCGGCTTTTTGATTGACCATTGGTATTCTCCAAGTAATGAATCTTCTCTAACTAAAGGTGCCATTCCATTACTATGTGATCACTTTATACATATCAAGGTATCAGAAAGGTTCGATAATGAACTTTCTCGGTTTGGTGATAACGTCACTCTTAAGTGAAAATACAGTTATTCAAAAAGGGAAGTGTTATGAAAGGCTGTTAAAGTGGATTCATTTTATCATTAATAGTGTCGAGAAAAATCTAGTAATTAAACGTTTTTTGCTATCATTTTTATAGAAGTTATACAATATTCTTTTCCGATGGGACGATCAGCTGACATAGATGATTTACTATTAAATACATTTGGAGCATTGTTAGGGACTATAACTTGGAAACTCTTTATATTCTCAAATAAGACTTTGAATAGTAAACCGACAGAGAGAAATAACGTTATTTTTTAATCAGTAAAAAGGGGCGATTGCAGCAATGTGATTGCTTTTATTTGTTGAGAGTATAGTCAGGATTATCGAACAAATAATGGTAATATATGGTAAAATAGATTGACAGCATAACAAGAACTTAGGAGTGATTGGATGATTTTAGATTTAAAAGGCGAACCTGATATGGAACCTGTTGCAGGAATTCTTTATTCAATGGTGGACGGAAATTATAAACGTTTAAAATCTATTGTTGCTGGAATGTCACAAGAGGAATTAGATTATAAAGGTCCTAACCAGAAATATAACAGTACAGCCCAATTACTAAGGCATTTAGCTTACTTAGACCTCAACTGGGTGTTTAGAATAAAGGGTGAGGTAATGCCATTAGAACTTGAAGAGAAATTTGGACCGATGTTAGATGAAAAAAATCAATTACCGCAGCATAAAGGCATTTCTCTGGATGTGCTCACTAATGATTATGATGATGTTTTAAGTATGATTAAAACTTTATGCTGCCAGTTAACAGATAAACAATTAAATCAAACAGTTGAATATGAAAATGGTGTCGAAGCCACAATCCAATGGGGTATTTGGCACATAGCAGACCATAATAGATATCATCAAGCTCATATTAACCAACTGCGTAAATGGTTTAGCCAAAGTTGAAATGTTCGTTATCTATCTTGTTCAACTGAAGGGGGCGATTGCTGCACATAGTGATCGTCCCCTTTTTGAAGAAGGATTAACCATAAAACAGAAGCATAAGGTAATAGCAGGACAGTATCAAAGGAGGTTAGTATGAAAAAAACAATCTTATTAATTTCTTTGGTAATTTTCTTGGTTGGCTGTGGTAATAAATTTATCCGTTTTAATGGAGAAAGTGACAACTGGAAAGGCGAATACTCTACAAATATCGATGGTACAAGAGAAAATGGAGAATATACTTTCAGTTTCAAAAATGCAAAAAATGATACAGCATTTGAGAATCTTCAGATTGTTATTAATGATGATGAAACTCGGCTGATTGAAGATATTCATAAAGGGTCAACTGTTAAAATATCCTCTTCTTGTTCAGGATGTTCGGTTACATCTGAAGATGAAATTATAAAAGTTAATATTAAATGGGATGTTCAAAATGAAGAAACGTTTTTCTTAGAACTAGAAAAGTAAGATAGTATAACAACTAAAATATTTACTTTATGATTTTGGCTGCCATATGCGTCGGTATTGGACTTATGGGCAGCAATGTTTAATAAATACTTTTAATAACTAGATTATTCATTATTGATGAAACCTTTTACATAAATTACCGTATTATTTTAGAAGGACAAATATTACAAACAAACCACAAGGAGGGAAAAGGAAAATGGAGAAAGAACAATATCTAGAATGGTTAAATACCTTACAAGTTGGAGATGAAGTTGGAGTCATCGAGGAGATTGAAGGAATTGGACACACAATCAATTATTCTAATGCAAAAATTTCTAAAATTAAAGAAAATCGAGCTTTTGTTCTGTCGACTGGAACGAACTTTAACACTATGGGTGAATACCGTTACCAGGAACAATCTTTGGGAAACATTTTTCAATATAAAATGATTCCTTTAACAGAAGACATCCAGAAAAAGAGCCGATTTTATCACATTAATAAAATGATTGGCCTGCTGACTGGCGGAGGTCCCTTATAAAAAAATCAAGATAATTATATCTCTTTAAGGAGATTAAATAAATGGGAAATACGGATAAAAGAAATAAGTTAAATGAAGAGGTTTTTAGCTATCAAACAACAAAAGATAAAACGGTATTCATTTATTGGACTGGAAAACTAATAAAAGTTTTGAAAGGCAAGGCAGCAGCTAAATTCCTTGCAAATGCAGACTCTGCAGAAACAGAGGAAGATATTCAGCTTCTTTTAGCTAAGGCAACAGGGAATTTTAAGAGAGGAAACGAGAAGAGAAGCCTCTAATGTAGGCTTCACTATCTTTGCATGCAAAATGCGATAATCGTTAACTCGTACCTTCTGATGTTATGGCATCTGCTGCCAGCAGTGCACCTACTGCCTGAAGATATGCACCAAACCATGCAAGCGCTCTCCCTTCTGCATGATGTTCCTTTAAAAAATAAATGCCGCTTAGACCATCGACAGCAGAGCCGCTTGCAATTAAAAGATTTCCTGCAGTCAGCTGTTCACGATCCTTCTGGGCAGCAGTTCCGATTGCTTCTGCAGACGCCCCCAGTGACTGAATCACATTTCCAATAACATCAAGATAATGGCCATCTTTCTTTCGACCATCAAGAAGATATACCCTCGATGCAGCGTTTGCCGAATTTCCTGCTGCCTGCAGCCAGCTTCCGAATTCACTCACTTTTTTTTCGTGATGACCTGATTTCCCGATTGCCTGAAGCGAATTTCCTGCTGCTTCAATCGCATTGCCCGGGCCAGTCAATTTATAAGAAAGTTCTTCTTCACCAATTAAATTTATGCTTTCTCCGGATGCATTAATGAATGTGCCCGCCACAATAAGCCAAGCGCCGATGACTTCTAATTCATATTCAGTTTCTTTCATGCAGGCACCTCGCACCATATAAAAAATTTAATTATTACAGCATATGCGATATTTAATGGTTGTTGATTTGGGAAGATATCTTAAATTGAATCAGCCGCCGCAAGTAAAGAATGTTTTTAATTTCATTACTTTGTACATTAGTGAAGCGTTTCGTCCTTTTTGTGTATGATTGTTGATTTTCGGGCGAAGACACTCTATAAACGCATGATCGCATTCGCAAGACGAAATTCCACGGTCTAAACAGCGGTCATGTCTTTGACAGCAGGCATCAACATCATTGATAGGAAATCCGGGGCCGCTGCAGCCGGGACCGCACCATCTATAATCAGGGAAAATACAGCGTGGTCTTCTCTTGTTATTCTTCCTTCCTGTCATAAAAAGATCTCCTTTTTAGCTCGTATGCTCTATTTATATGAACGAGCATAGGTATTTGAATTGGCGAAAAACCCCATGCCATTATAAAAAAATAAGCCTTATTTTTAAGGAATTGTTTTTCTGAATTCAGATCGATCCGTTTCTTCCTTTCTAAAGTGGGTAATATATTAACAAAATGACCTGTTAAAAACTTAGCATCTTAAGAGAGATTTTTTCTAAATCGAAGGGAGAACAAGAATCTTGAAACTAACTTCTGAACAGAGGATTCAACTGCACGAATTTAATAACCTGACAAAATCGCTGAGCTTCAATATGTATGATGTTTGTTACACGAAAACAAAAGAAGAACGTGAAGCTTATATCCAATATATTGATGAGCAGTACAATGCTGAGCGTTTAACCAAAATCTTAAAAAATGTTACGGATATTATCGGTGCGCATGTACTGAATGTGGCACAGCAAAACTATGTGCCGCAGGGGGCAAGCGTGACAATTCTAGTATCCGAGGGTCCAGTTGTAGAAGTTCCTAATGAATCGTACGAAGAATCACCAGGTCCGCTTCCCGATTCGGTCGTTATGCAGCTTGATAAAAGCCATATTACCGTCCATACATATCCTGAATACCACCCGAATGAAGGAATCAGCACCTTCAGAGCGGATATTGATGTGTCAACTTGCGGGGAAATCTCACCCCTCAAAGCACTAAATTATTTAATCCATTCCTTTGATACAGATATAATGACAATGGATTACCGGGTGCGGGGTTTCACGAGGGATATTAACGGCGAAAAGCTGTTTATTGACCACGACATCAATTCTATTCAAAATTACATCCCTGAACAGGTGAAAGACGCATATGACATGATCGATGTTAATGTGTACCCTCAGAACATCTTTCATACTAAATGCAAACTGAAGGAATTTGATTTAAATAATTATTTATTCGGTTATACGAAGGACAAGCTCAGTAAAAATGAAAGAAACGAAATTACAGACCGGTTAAAAATTGAAATGGATGAAATTTTTTACGGAAAGAATATGAAGCCATTTTCAGGATGAAGAATGGGGGCTTTCTCACTATATGTGGGAGAGCCTTTATATTTGCTCCTTTCAAAAAAACAAAAGTTGGATTATCATAATGTAAATATGGGAGAAAAAAGGGGTAAAGGAGCAGGCATTTTGAAACCAGTCGAAGTAAAACGCAAAATACTCCGCATTTCAGACGGAAGCGCTATTGGGGAAGTGGATTCAATCGTTACTGAATATCCGGTAACCATAAAGGTTAACGGGGAAGAATTTGTCACGATGATCTGCTCGCCTGAATTTATTGAAGACATGGTGATCGGGTATCTGGCGTCAGAAGGAATCATTCAGGACTGTGATGATATAAAAGAAATCTGGATTCAGGAAAAAGCAGGGTTTGTACACGTAAACACCCGGAAAGACAATCCTTATTTTCAGCATTTTCAAAATAAACGCTATGTCACATCATGCTGCGGGATGAGCCGGCAGGGCTTTGTCTTTGCAAGTGATGCAAGGACAGCAAAAAAAATTGACGGTATACATGTTCAAATTACCTCAGATAAATGTTTTTCACTTATGAATGATATGCAGAGCCGGGCTGGTGTTTTTCATCAAACAGGAGGTGTGCATAATGCAGCCCTTTGTGATGAAAATGGGGTGATCCTTTGCAGAATGGATATTGGAAGACATAATGCGCTGGATAAGATTTATGGACACTGCCTTAAAAATAATATTTCCGTTCATAATAAAATCCTTGTTTTCAGCGGGAGAATCTCTTCAGAAATTCTCATAAAAACCGCTAAAATCGGATGTGAAATCGTATTGTCTAAATCAGCTCCAACTGAATTAGCGCTGAAGCTTGCTGAAGAACTTGGAATTACAGTGGTCGGATTTATTAGGGATTCATCCTTGAATGTCTATACATATCCTCAAAGAATCATTCCGGAACGAAATATCTGATTGTTTCATTTAGTTAGCATATTCTGAAGCTTACATGTAAAATACATAACAGAAAAGAGGCGAAGGATATGAAAAATTCTGAACTGGATTCATGGGACCGTCCGCTCCGAGATTTAAGAATCTCAGTCACAGACCGGTGTAATTTCCGCTGCCGGTACTGCATGCCGGAGGAGTTATTCGGCCCAGATTATTCTTTCTTGTCATCTGAGAAAATCTTATCTTTTGAGGAGATTGAGAGATTAGCTGTCATCTTTTCATCTTTAGGTGTAAAAAAACTCCGTCTGACTGGAGGGGAACCTCTGCTCAGAAAAGAGCTTCCTGTCTTAATAAGGATGCTAAAAAAGGTCGATGGGATTGACGACATCGGGTTAACGACAAATGGATCGCTTTTAAAAGGGTTTGCTGCTGAACTGTATGAGGCAGGTTTAAGACGCGTCACGGTAAGTTTGGATTCTTTAAATGAAGAGCGTTTTGCCGAGATGAATGGCCGCCGCAGCAAGGTGAAAAACATCCTGCAAGGAATTGAGGCAGCTGCCTTTGCCGGCTTGCAGGTCAAGATTAATATGGTTGTTCAAAAAGGGGTAAATGATGAGGACGTTCTTCCGATGGCCGATTATTTCAAAGCTCAAGGGCAGACCCTCAGATTTATTGAATATATGGATGTGGGAAACTCTAATGGCTGGAAGCTTGACCATGTTGTTTCAAAAAGTGAAATTTTAAGTTTGATAGGAGAACGTCATCCTTTAAACAAGATTCCTCCAAACTATACCGGAGAAGTCGCTGAAAGATATGAGTATCAAGATCAATCTGCTGAAATCGGGATCATCTCGTCAGTGACCGATTCTTTTTGCTCCACTTGTTCACGGGCCCGCATATCTGCTGAAGGCAAGCTATACACCTGCCTCTTTGCATCAAAAGGGACAGAGCTTAGACAACTGCTTCGTTCTGGAAAAAGCGATATGGAGCTGAAAGCGATCATTCGGGAAATATGGAATCAACGAAGCGACCGGTACTCAGATGAACGGACAAGTGAGACTGGCCAGAGGAATAAAGTAGAGATGTCTCATATCGGGGGATAATCAATAGAGAGGAGATGGCAGTTTGGTTGAAAAAAGGACACCTATTGCAGTTTCTGACGCTGTTCAAAAAGTCATGGACTTTGCTATTAGAGGAAAAGTGGAATTTGTGGCGCTTGAAAACTCATATGGGCGATTTTTAGCAGAAGATTTAATCGCAGACCATGATGTGCCGTCTTTTGACAGGTCCCCATATGATGGATTTGCTGTCCGTTCTGAAGATACTGCTCAAATCACGAGGATGAATCCAGGCGTGTTTGAAGTCATAGGAGAAATTGGAGCAGGTTCTGTCTTTCATACCGTTGTTGGACGGAATCAGGCTGTAAGAATTATGACCGGAGCTCAATTACCTGAAGGGGCAGATGCGGTTGTCATGCTCGAACTAACGAAAGAGATTGCAGGGGAAGAAGGAAAAAGATTTGAATTAAAGCGCCCCTTGAAAAGCGGAGAAAACATCTCTTTTCAAGGGGAAGATACAAAAAAAGGAACCATACTTGCCGGAAAAGGAAGCGTCATTACCCCAGGCATTGCCGCTTTGCTTGCGACGTTCGGGTATCATGAGGTTCCGGCAGCGAAAAAGCCAGTAATCGGAGTGCTTGCAACGGGCAGTGAACTGCTTGATGTCAATGAACCGCTGCAGCCTGGAAAAATCCGCAACAGCAACTCTTATATGATTCTCGCTCAAATTGAACGGGCAGGCGGAGAGGCGAAGTATTTCGGGAAATTCAGCGATGATCTTGAACAATGCATCAATGCCGTGAGAGAAGCACTAAGTCAAGTCGATCTGTTGATTACAACTGGCGGAGTGTCTGTTGGTGATTATGATTATTTGCCTGCAATTTATGAAAAGCTCGGTGCAGATGTTCTTTTTAATAAAATTGCGATGAGGCCGGGAAGTGTCACTACCGTTGCTGCTTTAGATCAAAAATTGCTGGTTGGCCTTTCGGGAAATCCTTCTGCTTGTTTTGTTGGATTTGAATTGTTTGTCAGGCCTGTCATCCGGCATCACAATTTTCACCTATCACCGCATGTAAGAAAAGAAAAAGCTTATTTGGGCGAGGATTTTTCCAAGGCTAATCCATTTACCAGGTTTGTAAGGGCTGAGCTTCATTTTAATGAGGGCCGGCTTACTGTTCTTCCTTCTGGCTTTGATAAATCAAGTGCCGTTTCATCCTTAGCTGAAGCAAACGCACTTATTATTCTTCCCGGAGGAACGAGAGGCTATCAGGCTGGCATGATGGTGGATGTCCTATTATTGGATGATCAAAAGGGAAGTGATTGGCCGTGGGAAAACATTGTGCCGTCATACAAATAATCGGACATCAAAACGCAGGAAAGACAACTTTATTGGAAAAGCTCATAAAAAGAGCTGAAGAGAACAGACATCAAGTTGGAACAATCAAGCATCACGGACACGGAGGCATTCCTGATCATAGATTTCAGGTGAAAGACAGTGATCGCCATTCAAAAGCAGGGGCTGTTTTAGCAGGGGTTGAAGGCGATGGTGTCCTTTTGCTCAGTTTGGCAGGTCAGCATTGGCCGCTTGCAAAGCTGGTGGAAATCTACCAATCTCTCTCCATTGATACAATTTTCATAGAGGGATACAAGAAAGAACATTTTCCAAAAGTAGTTTTATTAAAAGAGGAAAGTGATCTCTCTCTATTAAAATTAAGCAGCATCATATGCGTTATTTCTTGGTTTGATATCCACAGCTTAAACATTCATGTTCCAATCTTTCATATCGAAGATGAACAGAATTATATCGACTACATAATAGGAAGTGTGAGGGGTCAGCATGAGTCAGGAATATTTTGAGATTACGAAGCATCCAATTTCAGCTGATCAAGTGACGAATAAAGTTGCAAGAAGAGAAGCTGGAGCCATTACAGCTTTTATTGGGACAGTAAGAGAATTTACACATGGCAAAAGAACGCTCCATTTAGAGTATCAGGCATATGAACCGATGGCTGTAAAAATGCTTGAACAAATTGGGGAAGAAATAAAAGGACGCTGGCCGGATGCCATAACAGCTATTACCCACCGCATAGGCAAGCTCGAGATTTCAGATATAGCTGTTGTGATTGCTGTTTCTTCTCCACACAGGAAAACAGCATATCAAGCAAATGAATATGCCATAGAGCGGATCAAACAGATTGTTCCAATCTGGAAAAAAGAACATTGGGAAGATGGGACAATGTGGATTGGAGATCAGCTTGGGCAAACACCATACCCTGAGGGAAAACCCATGAAAGAGGGCGGGAAAAATGATTAAAATCTTGCTGTTTGCCCATTTACAGGATGAGGCCGGAACCGCTGCAATGGAAATTGACAAAAAGGGCCTTACCGTGCACGAATTAAAACAGCTGCTGCAGGATAACCACGGGCTGCAAGGATTAAGCAGTGTCATGACCGCGATTAATGAAAGCTTTGCAAATGAAGGTGATATAATTAAAGATGGAGATACTGTTGCGTTCATTCCTCCTGTAAGCGGAGGCTAAGAAAAGATGGGTTTCAGTTTAGCTGAAACTCTTTTTTTGTTTCATTCCTTCATGATATGAACAGTTTGAGGTTTATCGATTGTTGAAAAGACAGAATCTTGCTACAATTTAGGGAGCGCTTACATAAAGTGCCGCCTTGTTTTGTTCCTGATAGCAGAGGGTAAATATAATGCTGTATTGAAAATTGATTGAACATTTCAACTATTCTTGAAAGGGGAGGTCTTTTTGTCAGATAGTTTTAGCGTGAAAATAAACGGATCCGAAGCCAAAGTAAATGAAAATCAGACAGCTCTCCAGATTCTTACCGGCCAAAAACTGGAGGTCCCCAGTGTTTGCTTTCATCCGAGCCTTGGTGCAATTGAAACATGTGATACATGCATCATTAAAGTAAACGGTGAATTTGTGAGAGCATGTTCAACAGAGATCAGGAACGGGGATGTGATCGATTCATTATCACCTGAAGTAATAGAGGCCCAGCTCATTGGCATGGACCGGATTTTGCACAATCATGAGCTATATTGTACAGTCTGCGATTACAATAATGGAGGCTGTGAAATACACAATACGGTGAAAGAAATGAAAATCAATCATCAAAGCATACCCTTTGCCCCGAAGCCTTATGAAATAGACCAGACGAATCCTTTTTACCGATATGATCCCGATCAATGTATTCTTTGCGGCAGATGTGTAGAAGCATGTCAGAATGTACAGGTTACAGAGACCCTTTCAATTGACTGGGAACGAGACCGGCCCCGTGTGATTTGGGACAACGACGTGGCGATCAATGAATCATCATGTGTTTCTTGCGGTCATTGTTCAACTGTTTGCCCATGCAACGCAATGATGGAAAAGGGGATGGAAGGGGAAGCGGGGTATTTAACAGGAATCTCCAAACAAACATTGCGCCCGATGATTGAGATCACGAAAAATGTTGAAACCGGCTACGGTTCAATCCTTGCTATATCTGACATGGAATCAGCTATGCGTGATGAGAGAATCAAAAAGACAAAAACCGTCTGTACATATTGCGGAGTCGGCTGCAGCTTTGACATTTGGACGAAAGGGAGAGAAATCTTAAAGGTTGAACCTCAGGCTGAGGCACCAGCCAATGGGATCTCAACCTGTGTGAAAGGCAAGTTCGGGTGGGATTATGTGAATAGCGAAGAACGACTTACGAAGCCGCTGATCAGAGAAGGAGATTCCTTCCGGGAAGCTGAATGGGATGAGGCACTGACGCTGATTGAGCGAAAGTTTTCTCAAATAAAAAATGAACATGGGCCTGACGCACTGAGCTTTATCAGTTCCTCGAAATGCACAAATGAAGAATCATATTTAATGCAAAAGCTTGCCCGGTCAGTAATAGGCACGAATAATATTGATAATTGTTCAAGGTACTGTCAGACACCGGCAACAATGGGATTGTTCCGAACAGTCGGCTATGGAGGGGATTCCGGCACGATAAAGGATATTGAGATGTCAGAGCTTGTCCTGATCATCGGCTCAAACACTTCAGAATCGCATCCAGTTCTGTCCACCAGAGTGAAGCGGGCTCACAAGCTGCATGAACAGAAGCTGATTGTCGCAGACCTCAGAAAACATGAAATGGCTGAGCGCTCCGACTTATTTATTCAGCCTGAATCTGGTACAGACATTGTGTGGCTATCTGCGGTAACCAACTATATAATCGACCGGGGCTGGGCAGACATGCAATTTTTGAAGAACAGAGTAAATGGATTTGATGTCTATAAGGAAAGCTTAAAGAAATTCACACTGGAATATGCAGCAAAAACGACAGGCATATCTAAAAACAAATTGATAAAAATAGCTGAGATGATCCATGAATCGAAAAGCACAGTCGTCCTTTGGGCCATGGGCGTCACTCAGCATTCTGGAGGAAGCGACACGAGTACAGCCATCTCGAACCTGCTGCTGATTACAGGAAATTATGGCCGTCCCGGAACAGGTTCTTACCCTTTGAGAGGCCACAATAATGTGCAGGGAGCAAGTGATTTTGGAAGCATGCCTGACAGGCTGCCTGCCTATGAAAAAATTACCGATCCTGCTGTACGTGCAAAATATGAAAAAGGATGGGGAGTCAAACTGCCGGCGCACCCGGGTTTAAACAACCACGAAATGGTGGCCGGGATTCATGCCGGCAGTGTGAGAGCGATGTATTTAAAAGGAGAGGAAATGGGGATTGTGGATTCAAACTTGAACTACGTCCACGCTGCTTATGAAAAATTGGATTTCTTCGTCGTTCAGGACCTCTTTTTATCGAAAACAGCTGAATATGCTGATGTTGTGCTTCCGGCAAGTCCAAGCCTTGAAAAAGAAGGAACATTTACGAATACTGAACGCAGAATTCAGCGTTTATATCAGGTCCTAGAACCTTTAGGAGACTCAAAGCCGGACTGGAAAATCATCATGGAAATTGCGAATAAGCTTGGGGCTCACTGGGATTATAAACATCCTGCCGACATTATGTCAGAAGCAGCAATGCTCGCCCCTCTTTTTGCAGGAGTAAACTATGAGCGGCTTGAAGGGTACAGGAGTCTTCTATGGCCTGTAGCAGCTGATGGAACAGATACACCGGTCCTTTTCCTGAATGAATTTCCTTTTCCGGACGGCAAGGCCCGCCTCTTTCCCGTCGATTGGACGAAGCCGCTCCATTTTGGAGATGAATATGATATTCACGTGAATAATGGAAGGCTGCTTGAACATTTTCACGAAGGCAATATGACTTATAAATCAAAAGGAATTACTTCAAAAACACCAAGTGTATTCCTTGAGGTATCTCCTGAGCTTGCTTTGGAGCGCGGACTAAAAGACGGATCACTTGTCAGGCTGATATCTCCATATGGAAAAGTAAAGGTTAAATGTGTGATTACAGATCGTGTGAAAGGAAAAGAAGTGTACCTGCCGATGAATGATTCAGGTGAATCAGCTATTAATCTTATTACGAGCAGCTATGCAGATAAAGACACAGATACACCCGCTTATAAAGAAGTAAAAGCAAAACTTGAGGTGCTGGAAATCGAGGGTGTCAATCCACTGCCAAAAACCAATTTCCGATATGGAAACCCTAATCCTCAAAGAGGGGTAGAAGTAGAAAGAAAATGGAAGCGAAAAGATTATACATTCCCAGGCGACCTCGTTAGGAAGGAGGGAAATAAGGTTGGCAAAAGCAACTAAAACCATTACCCGAATTGAAAAAACAGAAGAAGAAAAGCGAAAAGATGACTTAAGAGAAGTTGAAAATGCTTTAATAGATCATAAAGACGCTATTATTGATACGCTTGAGATTCTTCAGCACATGCAGGATAGAGGGATTTTGCCCTTGTTGAAGGGTTTATTCGGACAGGGTGACAAAGTAATGGACATTTTAGTTAAAACAGTAGATAAAAAAGAAACAACCAACAGTTTAAAAAATCTGCTTTTAATAACAGGGGTCCTTGGCATGATCAATGTCAAGCAGCTGGAACCATTTTTATTAAAAGTGAATGCGGGAATTGCAAGAGTGGCTGAAAATAAAAATCCATCAGAAAAAACGAGCTATTTTGACATTGCCCGCTCGCTGAAGGATCCTGAAGTAAACCGCGCAGTCACAATGCTGATCAGTTTCTTGAAGGGAATGGGTCAGGAGACCGAGCACATTGAAAAAACCACGCAAAGTAAAGAAAATCAAGCGCGTCATAAAAATGAAACTCTGGAATAAGGAAATGAGGGCAGACAACCAAAGTGTCTGCCTTCACCCTAATGCTCAGAAAAGAGGAGAAAAAAATGACGAAAACGAAAAATCGCTGGCTGATCGCAGCAGCGGCGGTAGGGATCCACATTTCAATTGGCTCTGTTTATTCGTGGAGTGTATTTACCAATCCCCTCAGAGATGAGCATAATTGGGGGTTAAGCGAAATCTCTCTTACATTCAGCATTGCGATTCTGTTTTTAGGATTATCTGCAGCATTTATGGGACATTTTGTTGAAAAATATGGACCAAGAGCCTCCGGTCTTGTTTCTACGCTATGTTTTGCAGCAGGATTAATAGGAGCAGGTTTTGCTGAAAGTATTGGTTCTTTGTATCTTTTGTATTTTTTTTATGGAGTACTTGGAGGCATTGGGCTTGGCATCGGATATATTACCCCGGTTTCCTCATTAGTTAAATGGTTTCCCGATAGAAGAGGACTTGCGACCGGACTTGCCATAATGGGCTTTGGGTTTGCATCTCTAATTGCCAGTCCTGTTATAGCATCCCTCATATCAAGTGTTGGAATAGACAGGACTTTTTATATACTTGGAACCGTCTATTTTATCATCATGATCTCATCATCGCTTTATCTTGCTCCTCCTCCTGAGGGATGGATACCTGTAAATAAGAAAGGGAATCAGCCTGCCGCAGAAATTGTAAAGAGTGATCTGTCACAGATGACAGCAAATGAAGCGGTCAAAACACTGCGTTTTTGGGCTTTGTGGGGAATGCTTTTTATCAATGTTACCTGTGGAATTGCAATAATATCAGTAGCATCCCCGATGGCTCAGGATATTGCAGGTTTAAGCACAGCTGCAGCCGCTGCTATGGTAGGTATTATGGGGTTATTTAATGGCTTTGGACGAATAGGGTGGGCATCTGTATCAGACTATATTGGCCGTCCTAACGTCTATACTGCTTTCTTTGCCATTCAAACCGCTGCATTTCTTTTACTGCCTAATGTCACAAACGCCATCGTATTCCAGGCCCTTATCTTCTTAATATTAACCTGCTATGGAGGAGGATTTGCTTCCATTCCAGCTTATATTGGCGATCTTTTTGGCACAAAACAGCTTGGGGCTATCCATGGATATATTCTGACGGCATGGGCGGCTGCAGGACTGGCAGGTCCTCTTGTTGTTTCATGGATCAGAGAAACGACTGACAGCTATTCCTTGACCCTCTATATTTTTGCAAGTGCATTTGTTGCTGCTTTAGCAATTTCTCTTCTAATAAGGATCAATATAAAAAAAGTTCGTGATCTAAATCGCACCTCTGCATCTAATGCAGTAAGCCATCATAATTAATAAAAACATGTGCATCCTATTTAATAAATAGGATGCACATGTTTTTATTAATAGGGAAAATATTCAAAAATAAGCAAAATACTTACTTTAAATGGCGCAATAGACACAAAGGTAAAGGGTGATATATTATGGAACAAAAGCCTTTGCATTATGACGGCAGTGTACAAACTGTATCTGATAAGGAGCTCCGTTTGAACGAACAGCTCATAATAACAGATGAAATTAGAAAAAACCTTGGATTTAATCCTTATTTTTCTGACAGCAATGAATAAAATCGAGAAGGACTTGTGAAAACAAGTCCTTTTTTTATACGGAAATAAACATGGAATATTTTATCTGAAGTTGTAAAAATTAAAGAAAACACACCTGCTTTATCCCCGAGGTGAATTTATGGAACAAAAAATGAATAAAAAAATTGAACGCATTTTGATCTTTTTATGCATGTTGGCAATTGCTTTATATGTGTCACCACTTTATATCCTAAACGAAAATGCGCACATTCGCATTCATGATAACCTGGATTCTAACCTTGCCTGGTATAAAGTACTGACCGAAAATGGTTATCTCTTCAGCGGACTGGATGGAACTTTGCCGAAAATCATAAACGGACTCCCAAGAAATGCGCTCGGTTCAGAATGGAATCTTCAAATCTGGCTTTATAATTGGTTTCCGACTATGTCAGCTTATGCATTATCTCAATCTATAACAAGAGTTTTTGCCTTTTTGGGCATGTTTCTTCTCTTGAAGGACCATTTTATGAAAGAAAGGAAATATCTATTTATTATCGCAGGGACTGCCTTAACATTTGCCCTGACACCTTTCTGGCCCCAGGGGATGCTCAGTACGCTTGGAATGCCTCTTGCTTTATGGGCCTTTTTAAATATCAGAAAGGGTAATCATTCTTGGCGCTGCATTGCTGTTTTAACCTTGCTTCCTTTTTACTCAAGCTTCGTCTTAGGTTTTTTCTTTTTTTTAGCGGCTATGGGTATTCTATGGATAGTGGATGTGATGAAAGACAAGAAATGGAATTTCCCTTTTCTTGTCTCCATCGGATACATGACACTTGTCTTTTTTATAGTTGAATACCGATTAATCTATTCCTTTTTATTTTCATCTGAACCAAATAGCCGTGATGAATACTTTCATGCGAGACTTCCTTTATGGCGAGTCATAAGGCTCACATTTAAGAACTTTGTATTAGGCCATACACATGTTATGACCGTTCATGGCCTGATTATCCTGCCGGTCACTCTGATTGCTCTATACATAATTATCCGTAAAAGAAAATGGAAACTTGAAAAGCCTTTTGTCTTTTTATTAAGCTTCAATTTCTGTTTATCAGCATGGTATGCCTTCTGGTTTTATAAGGGCTGGCTTCCTTTAACGGAACGTTTTCATTTCATGGATACCTTCAACTTTGCTAGATTTCACTTTTTGCGTCCTATCGTTATTTATATTGGATTCGCTCTCGGACTAAAAATTTTATACAGTGAATTCCGGAGAAAATGGGTAATCGGGGCGTGTATTCTAGCTCAGGTATTTTTGCTTGGCAGCTTTAACGATGAAATTATCTATCAAAATAAACCATCTGTAAAAGAATTCTACGCAGAGGAACAATTCGCCGAAATTAAAAAACATATCGGCATGCCTGTTGAGGATTACAGAGTTGCAAGTCTCGGGCTTCATCCTGCCATCGCTCAATACAACGGATTTTATACTCTCGATACATATAACAACTTTTACCCGCTCTCGTATAAATATCAATTTCGGCAAATCATTGAAAAAGAACTTAGTAAAAATAATAGGCTGCGGATTTATTTTGATGAGTGGGGAGGGCGGTGCTATCTATTCAGCAGCGAGCTCGGGAAAAGGTATATGTTTACTAAAAATTCAACAATTAAATTGAAAGATCTTGATTTGAATATGGAACCATTTAAAAAAATGGGGGGAAGGTATATTTTTTCAAGCTTGCCGATCGAACATCCCGAAAAGAACCATCTAATTTTGGATCATGTATTTCATTCTCACGAATCTGTATGGAGAATTTATCTTTATAAGGTCAAATAAACACCATGGGGGACTTCACATAATGAATGCACCAACGCTAACCATTGTAGTTCCATGCTATAACGAAGAAGAAATTCTACCTCAAACCATTCATAAACTAAGTCAATTGCTGGACAGTTTGTGTATAGAGAAGAAAATCTCATCAAAAAGCAAAGTCCTGTTCATTGATGATGGCAGCAAAGACTCTACGTGGACAATTATTAATAAAGCATGCCTTCATTTGGACAGGGTAGCAGGGTTAAAATTATCACGAAATGCAGGACATCAACATGCATTGCTTGCAGGCATGTTTGCAGCAAATGAGGGATCCGACTGCATTATCTCTATTGATGCAGATCTTCAGGATGATATCACAGTCATTCATGAATTTATTGACAACTATCAAAAAGGGTATGAAATCGTTTATGGAGTCAGAAAGAAAAGAGAAACAGATACTCTTTTTAAACGCAAATCGGCTGAATGGTTTTATAAGTTAATGAAAAAGCTTGGAGTTGAGCTTATATACAATCATGCGGATTATCGACTGATGAGCAATCGTGCTGTACAAGAATTGAAAGGATTTGAGGAGGCTAATTTGTTTTTGCGGGGCATCGTTCCTCTCATTGGGTTTAAATCAGCCAAGGTCTACTATGACCGGAAAGAAAGGCTTGCAGGGGAAACCAAGTATCCTTTAAGCAAAATGCTTTCCTTTGCCTTTGATGGCATCACATCCTTTTCAGTTACACCGATCCGCTTAGTTTTATCAATGGGTTTGATTACTTTTATTGTTAGTCTTCTGTTCAGCGTTTACTGTCTGACGATGAAATATTTAGGAAGGACTCAATCAGGATGGACTTCTTTAATTGCCTCTATATGGTTAATAGGCGGTTTGCAGATGATTGCTACAGGATTAGTCGGAGAGTATATCGGAAAAGTGTACAAAGAAACAAAAAGGCGTCCCAAATATATTGTCGAGATTGATTTATTCAATCTTCCCATCCAAAAAAATAACCTGATTCAAGAAGAAGACTATCGCTATGAGCTCAGAAAGTAATTTCATTCGACTTGATCCTCTTTTACTAAAATTCATTCTCGTCGGAATTATGAATACAGCCGCAGGCTTATCAGCAATCTTGCTTTTGCTGAACGTAATTAATGTTTCTTACTGGCTATCAACTTTTTTGGGAAATACCATAGGTGCAGCCATCAGCTATTATTTAAATCGTTCATTTACCTTTTCAAGTCAGGCCAGCATCAAAAAAAGCCTCCCGCGGTTTATAATAGTGATTGTATTTTGTTATTTTGTGTCATTTTCCGTCGCAAAAGCTGCAGCTAAACTCATTTATACTGGATTCCCCCTAGGCTTTATCTTGACTCAAGATATGCTTGCTGTACTAGCAGGGACAGGTTTTTATACGATCTTAAATTTTTTGGGACAGAAGTATTTTGTTTTCAAATACTGATTATTAACGCTGATATCAGCTACCATACGAAAAAAGCAGAAGTATATACATTACTGCTGCTTTTTTTATCTATCTAAACTATGTTCTAAATAATCAGACTAATTTCCGAAATAATTGTTATAGTCCTGGTCATTTTTAAATTCTATCGGTCCTACATCCATTCTAAAGCTGCCATCTGAGTACAGAAGTGGTGAAGCCTCGGAATGATCACGTGAATAACGTTCTACATGTGATACTTTCATCGCCTTTGAGTCTGTGAAATCAATATGAGCTATGGCAACCCAATAAGCTAAATCATTACGTTCCAGCAGCGGAGCGACGACGACATTACCCATATGATTATCAACCACAGCTTTGGCTTTCATTGACTTAAAGCTTCCAATACCGTTTCCAACAGCACTATATGCAGCAAACATAACATATGACAATTCATCAGTCCGATATATTTCAATTGTTTCTGTTCCAAATTTCTGAGAGTCTCCATCAAGACGAATAAAAGGAAATTGACTGCTGCTTCCTAAATCCTTGTAATAGATCTTCCCTTGAAAACCTGTTTTAGTAACATAAAAACAATATAGATCAAGATCTTTATTTGACTCCCATTCAAGAACTGCGGTAATTCTTTGAGATTTCTGAATATTGACCGATTGTTTTTTCTTTAATTCGATTTTAGAAAAGTTTATTTTTGAAGCTGGCTTTTTCGAAATGGGTTCAGGTATATGATGAACTGATTTTACCTCTTTGGGAGCCAGCTGAGCAGGAGTTTCTTCTTCTATTTCAACTCCGAAATCCTTGCATAATGAAGCAAGACCTCCAAAATAACCAGCTCCAACACTATTAAACTTCCATTCTCCGGAATGTCTATAAAGATCGCCGACAACTATTGCCGTTTCTTCTGAAAATGTATTTGGAACAGGGAAGCAATAATATTCCTTTCCAGACTGTTCATCAACAATAGATAAAGTGATATCCGAAACTTGTCTAAATGAACCCTTAGTTCCATTTTTTTGATAGATAGTAAGAGAAAATACGATTTTACTAATTTCGGAAGGAACTTTATTTAAAAAAATCTGAAAAGGCTGGATGCCCGAAAAGGAATTCTTTTTAATAACAGATCCACAGCCAGAGGAAGTCTGTCCGTAAAAGACAAAATCTGAATCTTTTAAAACTTTTCCATTTGAACCTACTAAAAATGCAGAAGCATCTATTTCCAGATCTATAGCTGTATGCCAGCTTAACTCAATATTTACACACCTTAATTTTGGATCAAGTCTTGTCAGATCAGCTTTTTGACCTTTAACTAGTACAATTGACATTCTGAAATCCTTCCTCTCGATTATTTTTATTAAATCATCCTTAAATTATAATCCAAAAGTAACAAATCTAATATAAAAAATTGTAGATTCATTCCTTTATTGAAGAAGCTATTTATTCAAATTAAACTATGTTCTAAATAATCATTATACTTATAAAAATGCTCAGACTATATTCCGATTACTACTCCATTTCACTTTCTAACTAAAAAAGGATATAAAGGGTCAAAAGACTCAATTTCCGTCTTAATGCAGGAAATTTTTCTAAAAACATTGAATTATTAGAACATGCTGCATGTAAACGATCTTCAAAAAGGAGATGGTTAAATTGGGTGAAAAGAGAAGTGCTAGCGGATTTTTGTTAAAACAAAGAGCTTTTTTAAAGCTCTACATGATTCGCATGACAGAGCAGGACCGGCTTTATGGATTAAAGCTTCTGGATGTGCTGCGGGACGAATTCAGAAGATATGGATACAGGCCAAATCATTCTGAAGTTTATAAATCATTACACGAATTAATTGAAGATGGTGTATTAAAGCAAGTGAAGCGGAAGAAAGAAGGCATGAAGCTGCAGGAAGTCGTTTATTACAAGTTTGAAGATTATGAGAAGGCAAAGCTATACAAAAAACAGCTGAAAACAGAATTGGATCGGTGTCAAAAACTTCTCGATAAGGCTATTCAGGATAATTTCTCATAACATCAGGCAGTTCTTCAGAATCCATGAAACGGATTCTTTTTTTGTTTGAAGTATGATTATGTTAGGTTATGATAAGTATTAGAATTTCTGCAAAAAAATTGGAGGACTATAAATTGCTGAAAAAAACAATAAAAGCATACATTGAAAATGAAATAGCCAATCATCCTGAAAATCTATCTATTGGAATTTACAAAGCAGAAAAGGAATATGCAGAGGCACACAGTCTGGTTCCGGAGCAAGTTACTTTAGAAGAGCTGAAAGCACTTTCCCGTTTTATGCATTCCTATGTTGAACGAGTGGATAAAGAAACGGAGGAATTGATTGCAGTTGAGAAGCCGTCAGATTTTCTTCAGGAAAAAGTAAGTTTCTTAAAAACCAATCAAAAAGAGTTTGTTTATTTAGAATCTGAATGGTTTGACATCATCAAAATTGATGGATTAACCCTTGAGCATGATGATGTTTTTGGATCTTATAAAGGTCTACTTGGGTTAAAGCAAAAAAAAGCTGCAGGAAGCAGCATCCGTGAATGGTTGAATGAAAAGGCAAATGGAGAATCAACTAAATTCCAGCTGCTATTCAATGACAAAGACGGCTTATGGGATGTTAATTTTGACTGTGATCTGATAGATGGTTTTCACGAAAACTTATCACTTAATGCAGCTTTTGAATTAATCTATGATTTCCTCTTTCAGCTTGTGAATGAATTAGATAGGAAAGGACAATAAAAGATTACACCAAGCCTGCAGAAATGCAGGTTTTTCATTTTTTGAAAAATTAGGCGTTCACCCTTATTCACTCTTAACATATGTTAGTAGAAAAGAGGGAGAGGATGATTGGATGAAAGGAAAAGCTCTACATTATTTTGCTAGCGGCAATACAGCTAAAGGATATTTCAGTCTGTATAATTTTTCAGTTAAAGGGTTAAATCGGGTATTTTTGCTACAAGGCGGGTCAAGATCCTGCAGATCAGAATACATGAAAACAATAAGTGAATCATTGCTTTCAGCAGGTCATTCGATTGAGTATTTACACTGCCCTTCAAATAATGACTGGATTGAAGGATTTATTGTTTCTGATGCCCGTATCGGTATTATTGATGATGCGGTTCCTGAGATTCGCAAACATATTTCGGATGAAAACCTGCAAGTTATTGTTCTTGAAAATGAAATGAAAATTCATTCTGCAAATAGGGATGCAATTGGACAGCTAAACGCCGATATTTCTTCTAAATTTCAAGAGGCTTACGGAACGTTTGCCGCATCACTAAAAGCGCATGATGAGATTGAAGATATTTACATCGCAAATATGGATTTTACTAAAGCCAACCAATTGTCGAATGATTTGATTGAACTTTTCTTTGGAGAGGAAAAGGCTGACAAACCTTCGAATGTAAAACACCGCTTCTTAGGCGCTGCTACACCTGATGGAGCAGTAGATTTTATTCAAAACTTAACAGAAGATATCGGGAAACGGTATTTTATAAAAGGCAGGGCAGGTTCAGGAAAATCTACTATGCTTAAAAAAATTGCAGCTGCTGGAGAAAAAAAGGGATACGACGTTGAAATTTATCATTGCGGATTTGATCCAAACAGCTTGGACATGGTCATTCTTCGTGAAAAAGGCATCGCAATATTTGACAGCACGGCACCTCATGAATATGAACCTGAACGAGAAACAGATGAGATCATTGATATGTATCAAACTTGCATAACGCCTGGGACAGATGAAAAATTCGCATCTGAAATCAATCGAACAACTAAAGCTTATAAGGACAAAATGAAAGAAGCAATCACATACCTGTCAGAAGCAAAAGAACTGATAGATCAGCTGGAGGAAATCAAGGGAGAAAAAAACTCTTCACGTTTTATTGATCTATACGAACTAATAGCAGGAGAGATAAAACTATATTTGAATCATTCATGATATAGAAAATAGAGCTAAACAAACATTTAGCTCTTTTCTATATTGTTAATTTAAAAAAGCGTATTGGTGCATTCAATTTATTCTGATCACGATAAGAACGATATGACACAACATGATGCTCTAAAGTACGGACGTCAAGCTGTAAAATGTCAGATCCCTTGGTTTCCAGTTTGTAATGAACATCACCTTGGTCCAATGTAAAAAACGAAAAGCTCAGACCTAAAAGATTCTTGGTCCTTTTTTTAGTATCGGGATGGTATTGAATATAAGCAGCTAATTGTTCAATTGTAGCTGTCTGAGTTCCAGTAAGAGAATCAATTCGCTGTTTTACATATGCAGCCGCCTGAATCAGATTCATTTTTGTTTTATTTATCATTTTTGAAATAGGAATATCCATATCGCTTCTCCTTTCAATAGGATCGGGAGAATTCATCATGAATTGTTCTCCCGATCATGCAAATTTTATTGATTTTGATCCGGCTGAGCAGAAAATTGATTATTTGCCCCTTGGCTGCTCATTCCTGTTAATTGCGGCATCATATTCTGAAGCTGTCCTCCGCGGCCTGTCATCAAACTATAAGCAGCTGCACCAATGCCGATAGAAGCAATGATAGGGAGAATTTGGATATTGTTTTTATTCATTTTATATCACCCATTTTATAATTATTTTTCATGCAGTTATAGGTTCTGTATTTTACTATAAATCTAAAGCTAACAAATCCTTCCTGGTCTAAATATTTGCAGAAAGAGGCAAAATACACGATGCCATATTAAAAAGCCTCTCTTTTTTACCAAGAGAGGCTTGACTGCAAACTATTTATAAATCGTTTTAGATGTCAAGTAAGCTACAAGAACATATCGTTTTGGTGCGGAACCAATAAATTCAAACGGGTAGCATGTGCTCACTGTAAGTGCTGCCCGCGGCTTTGGAACAATTACTGTGCGGTCATCCTCATC
The DNA here is from genome assembly GCF_030127205.1 of Metabacillus hrfriensis. NCBI lineage: Bacteria > Bacillati > Bacillota > Bacilli > Caryophanales > Bacillaceae > Metabacillus > Metabacillus hrfriensis. The sequence goes on along the minus strand of NZ_CP126116.1, from coordinate 2,564,785 downwards.
AACAATTCTTACTTTTTGTACCTTGAATATGAATTCACCGGCAGCAGTTCTGACTATCAGCAAATCACCCTTGCCAACTTCGCCAAGCCTTCTAAATACCGTATCTCTATGACCTGAAAGAACAGAGTTATCATTTTCGCCAGGGAGTACACTTTCAGCAAAATGCCCTACACCTTTTTCAAGTTCATTTTCATCAGTGCCGTGAAAAATAGGGAGTACCGCATTTAATTTTGGAATATAAAGTTCTCCCATTTCTTCTCCAATTTCAGGCCGGCTTGGGTATATCACTTTTTTTACTTCCGAATCTTTTCCTTCGGGTATGTTTTTTTGTTTTACTTCTCCTGAATTGTAATCAGGGGAAATAGAAAAGGATCCCGCAGCAAATTTATAGAGATTAGTTGCTGTAAACAGCAACCCGATTAGGATTAAAAACACAGGAAATGAAAGGAAAATCATCCGCTTTTTGCTGATTCTTCTTTCCATTTTAAACATTGCGGACCTTTCGATATAAGAAGCTTCCAGCTGCCGATAAGATTACCCCAATTGCTGCATAGGTGAGGTAATTACCTGCTGTTTTTGGCAATTTTGCGCCTTTTACAGTTTTCTGTTCCGCATGATTCATTGGTTTGGTGATGTGTTTTTTTACAGGCTGTACGGAAGTGTCAATTGTTTTAGCAGCTTGCATTGCAGATTCCTCAACTTGCTTTCCAGTTTCTTCAAGAACTTCAGAACTTACCATTTCACCAGTTATGATAAGGTCAGCAAGGAACGTTCCATCCACAGAAAATAGGGTTACTTTTAAATTTGCTCCTTTTAATTCATCTAATCTGATTAAGTCTGCAAGTGACAATGGGGTTTCCGACCCATCTTTAACAAGACTGTACGATGCCTTTAATTTAAAAATAGAAAGAATCTCATCATAGATTGAAGCAAGCTCGGCTATTTGACCTGCTGATAAATCTTCTGTAACTTCAAATTCCCCGATAGCAAGCATCCGGTTTCCTAAAACATCAAGACGTTCAATGGTTGCCTGGTCTGAAAGGTGATCCTCTAGTGAAATCAAATGCTCTTCAATATTTTGAAGCTCTTTTTCCGTTAATCCCAGCTCATCTTCAAAAATAGGCAAAAGATCCTCAGCTATTTCTTCTTCCAATCCCATTAAAGTCCATACTGTTTCCTCCAATTCGAAAATGTAGATATAATCATGAAGATCCTTATCATTCTCAGCAAGCAATTGAAGCAATGACTGCTGATCAAGATCATAATTTTCTTTGAAGTAAGCCAAGTTGCTCAAATCAGCTTTTATAACTTCTCCAAGAAAATCTTCAAGCTGCTTAACAGATTCAAAATTCGCAATGCTTTCATCGTAAATTTTAAGAGCTGTTTCAATATCCTCTTTAGTTACTTCAAATCCTCTTTCAGCACTCACTTCCGCAAGATAAACAGCGAAGTTCTGGTCAAAATCTGGATCTCTTTCAAACTCAAAATCTTCTGTATAAAAATAGATAGTTTGAGAAAGATCGTCAATGAATATATAATCTTCTAAACTTTCTCCGTTTTCTTCTAATAGAGATACCATTTCTTCATGATCTAAATTAAATTCATCATATAAATCTGTAAGATTGCTATAATCTGATTCAATAACCTCTCCTAAGAAACCCTTAAGGTCTGCTGCAGATTGATAATTCCGAAGACTATCACCGTAATATGAGAGCGAGATTTCGATATCAGCTTTCGTCACTTTAAATCCTCTTGTATTACTTACTTCGTTTAAATATTCAGAAAGTTCAAGCTCGAATTTTGAGTTTTGAGCAGCCGTCGTTAAATGTGGAAATAAACTTAAAACCAAAATAATTGTTAGTAAAAATGCCCCCAGTTGTCTTTTCATCCTTTTCTCCTCATTTTATAAAATTTATATAAACCTAGAAAATTATAAAATAGGAAGAAAGATTTAACAATGAGGTAATTTAAACCAATTACAAGGTCATAAAAGACTGACATAGAGAGTGGGAAGGGAGGCAGCAGTGCCTCCTGGTTTCTAGATTTTCGTATTGGATTTTTTAGCTCGATTCTCAAGCTCGCTTTTCGGTTCAGCTGAAACCTCAGTATCTTTTCCTTGGCCCTGTGGATTCACGCTTGGTGCTGCTTTACCGCGGTTTGATCCTGTAAATTTACTGCTCATTTCATTCACCTCCAGACCTATTATGCCCTTAATCATGGATTTAATTAGCAAATTTTGATGAACCCTCGTAAAAACGTTCTTTAAAACGAATATTATACTAATACATATATAGGAGGACTATAATGAAAACGATCATAACAAATAAAGAATTGGCATTTTTGGTTGAAACAGCAATAAAATCTGATGTCTCAAAAGAAGACTTCAAAGTGTTCGTTCAATCAAAAAAACTTGAAAGTGAAATAAAGGTCTGCGTAAATAATAAATTTATGTCCTTACTTAAATAGTTTGGCAGTTTTTTAAGCTGGCTTAAGTTTAATAGCAGACCTGACAAATGTCCCAGATCCATTTTAATTGGAGCTATCGTAAAATCAGCGTCATTTTTTTTATAAATTTATCATGCCATCACATAGCAAAACCAATAAAAGGTCTGGCATCTTGATCTTTGAATCCATTAAACTATACTAACTCTAGGATTTATGTTTAACAAAATTTGTCAATATAATTTACATGAAATTTATATATAGTTAATTTTGGATTAATAAACTATTGGTATTATTTAAACATAGAATTATTACTTAAAATTAATTCGCATTATTAATGATAATTCCTATTTTGTGTAAATTTCTTTATAATTAAATATCCTAAGATGTAATTGGGCGGAGACCAGGAGAGATCCCAAATATATTGAAGGTTCGAATCGTATGTATTATTTAATTTGTCAATTTATTGACGAAATTAGATGTATATGTTTGAACTTCATTATATTTGGGATTTTCTTATTTTTTCGAAAATTAAAACAATTGGTTCATCGCCAGTTATACAGGAAAAATAAGGAGGAACTATGGACCACATAAAACAACTTTTTGAATTAAATCCAATTGTAGCCGCCGTGAGAGATGTAAAACAAATTGAAGATGCATCGGAATCAAATGTTCAAGTTATTTTTTTAATGACTGGCGATATTTTCAATATTAAACATTGTGTAGATACTGCTAAACAACATAATAAGAGCATTTTTCTTCATGTCGATTTAATGAAAGGGATTGCGAAAGATAAAGAGGGAATCAAGTATTTAGCACGTGAGATTAAGCCTGATGGAATCATAACTACGAAAAGTAATTTAATTAAAGTAGCAAAAAAAGAAGAGCTAATTGCTATACAACATCTATTTTTTCTTGATACCCATGCTTATACTTCAGGTGTTCGAAATATAATGGAAACCAAACCAGATGCGATTGAAATAATGCCAGGATTAATGCCAAGAGTTATTAAAGATCTAAGTAAAGTTTGCCCGTATCCAATTATTTCAGCCGGTCTTATTAAATCGCACGAGGAGATTTTAGAAGGATTGGAAGCAGGTTCAAATGCAGTAGCTGTAGGGGCATCTGAACTTTGGAAATGAAAACTCAATTAAGCATTTTATAAAGGACTAATAAAGGTCGTGACTACTCTGCATGGAATGGAATGGAATGTAAATAAAATATCAGCATTCATTTTTGATTTAGATGGATGTATATATTTAGGCAACAAAGTTTACGAAGGTTCTGTAGAGTTACTTCATTATTTGATTGATTCAGATAAGAAAATATTTTTTCTAAGTAATAACTCTACTGATCAAGCAGAAACAATTCGCCAAAAATTAATTAATATGGGACTGCCAGCTGAAAAAACTACGATTTTAGTTGCGACAGAATTAATAGGGGAATACTTATTTGAAAATTATGGTTCAGTAAATGTTCTACCTATTGGAACAGAGCAGTTAAAGGAGTCTCTTCAAGTGCAAGGACATAAGATATGCCTCTCTGACAATGAAGATTCATATGACTTTGTTGCAGTAGGTCGAGATACTTCATTTACTTATGACACATTGCATAAATGTGCTCGATATGTGATGAACGGTTCGAAATTAATAGCTACTAATCTTGATTTATATCACCCTGGGGAAGATGGAAATAGAGTTCCAGAAACAGGCGCTCTAATTGCTGCAATTCAAGCAGTGACAGGGATAGAAGAAGTACAAGTAGTTGGCAAACCTTTTATCTATCCTTTTAATAAAATTATCCAGGAAACAGGGTTTACCCTAAATAACTGTGTAATGGTAGGGGATAATCCCTATACCGATGTTGAGGGAGCACATGCTGCAGGGTTAAAGACTTTTTGGATTTCTCACGGTCAGTCTTTTCCAAACGAACTTGGCTATCAGCCAGATTTAACATGTAGATCAATGAAAGAATTAGCTGAAATAGTAATTACGACTCACAGTAAAGAATAGGGGAAGTAATTATAGAAAAAAATGTTTTAAACCTGCTTCCTTATTCGACAATCCATTTACAGATATACAGGGAGTATGGTTGAAAATTTTACGGGACAAGTCTGTCCCAAATGCGTTGGGAAATATCAGAAAATTCTTAATTCCCAAACGGATGTACAGGGAGGACATTTCGCCAGAATGTATATAATCTGATTTCTCACGGTTATTCCTTTCCCGATGACAACCATTTTAAATCTAGTTAATAGAAAAAAACTATTAAATCAAAGATGTGAAGGTGTGAATCAAGTGAAAATATGGATAAAGTGCTGGTTTGTGATCTTATGTATATGGATGATGGCAGCTTCAATACCTGGGAAGGCATGGGCTCACACGGACAACAGTGAAGGTCAATCCAAAGTGACTGTGAACAACGATACTCTGCATTACGATCTATATATTGACTTTTTTGAACTCGGGCGGCTCGTAGATTTGGGAGTTCAACCCGGTGTCCCGCAAAGCGAACTGAAAACAGCTTTACAGAACAAACAAACAGACGTGACTGAATACCTCGAAAAGCGACTGGAGGTATTTATCGACGGGGCTAAAGCGGAAGGATACATATCGAACACCGATGTGGAGAAGAAACTGGACAGGGAGTACGCACACATCACAATAGATTACCCGATTTCCAGCAGCAGCTCGACATCAATCCAAATTGACTACAGTATCTTCTTTGACGACAACGATCCCATGCATAGAAATATTGTGAGCTATGAAGTTGGGGGTGATAAAGGACAGTTTATTTTCAATGCGAGTGACAGACAGCTGCAGGTAGGTAAAGGAACCGTCTTCGGACAGGTATCCCGTTTTATTCAGCTTGGCTTTCATCACATCATGATTGGGATCGACCATATTCTCTTTGTTATTGCGCTTGTGTTAGGTTCCAGAAAAATAGTCGATGTGCTTAAAGTGGTCACCGTGTTTACAGTGGCACACAGTGTAACATTGGGCCTCACGGCACTGAATCTTCTAAATATACCGCCGGAAATCATAGAGCCTCTGATCGCATTGAGTATCGCGTACGTCGCCATCGAGAACATACTGTTCCCGACATCCAAATATCGGCTTTGGGTGGTATTGGGATTCGGACTTTTCCATGGTATGGGGTTTGCCGGTGCCTTGCAGCTAACCAGCGATATGACATGGAAGACCCTATTGTCGATACTATCGTTTAATGCAGGTGTGGAAGCAGGTCAGGCTCTTGTTATCCTATTGCTGTTCCCGGCTTTATTTTTGGTACGCAGGTTCCAATGGTCAGGTTGGATTCAGGGAACGGCAACCACGGCAATTGCAATGTTTGGTTTCTGGTGGTACTTTGAACGCTTTTTGGCAGCGTAGGGGCAGGGATTACGCTTGAAGGAGGGGATGCACGCAAAAACAAATCTATTTTGGAAGAAACGTTTTAATAAAATTTTGAGAAGAAGGAGAAACCAAACATGGACAAATTCGAAAGATGGAAGAAAATAGTTCGGCCGTTCGCTGTACTCAGTATGGTTGGTCTCGCAGCAGCAGTGATGATAAAGCCGGCTCTTGCGGAAGAGGACAGAGCAGTTGTCTCAGGGGTGGTATTTGAAGATAAAAACGGAAACGGTCAGCAAGAAGGTAACGAAAAGGGACTTGAGGGCGTAAGCGTTTCTGATGGTATGGAGATAACCAAAACAGACGAAAAAGGGAACTACACACTGAAAGTAGACACCGAAAGACGCATTAACGATCTTGTTTTCATAACGATTCCAACCGGATACGGTGTTCCAACCGACCAGTACATGACTCCGCAGTTCTACAAACAGCTGGGTCAGTTACAGGTGAACGAGAATCGTCAGCAAAACTTCGGCTTGCTTCCTAAACCGGAGAGCAAAAATCCTAATTTCAATTTTGTCAACTATGCCGATGTGCACGTACAAGCGGGCACTGCCAATAACCTGGAACGATTCAGCGGCCAACTAGCTCAAACCAATGAGTTGACAGGGAACCCGGCATTCGTCGCGGTTAGCGGGGACTTGACCAACGGGGCTACGGATCAAGAGTTTCAGGATTACCGAGCAGCCACAGCCAAATCCAAGTTGCCTGTATTTCCTGCTGTCGGTAATCATGACTTAACGGCAGGTGCAACGTACAAGGACCGTATTGACCGCTACCGCCAGCTTCTTGGACCGGAGTGGTACTCATATGACTACGGTAATAAGCACTTTGTTACATTGGAAAACAACGTTGCATTCAGTGATCCCCAACAACTGGAATGGTTGAGACAGGATTTGGAGCTGAATGCCAAAGGAAAAGAGGTTGTTGTAATCGTTCACAAACCTTTGAACACACCACAAACCCCTTCTCCGGACAATACAAAGAAATTTATTGAACTGCTTGGACAGTATAAGACAAGCATGTTGCTGATGGGGCATACTCACGTAAACGATGTGTCAGCCGATACGATTAAGGGTGCAAAACATATCATAACCAACTCTGCCTCTTACACGATTGACCAGTCTCCGAATGGATTCCGTATCATCAATTTTAAGGGAGGTAAGCCAGAGACTCCGTTTAAGATGTTTGACGTGAAACAAAGCTTGACGATTGTCAATCCGGCACCAAACAGCAAGATCGCGCAAGATGAGACGGTGATCCAAATCAATGCATATAACACATCTAGCAATGTGAAAGAAGCTAAATACCGTATTGACGGTCGTTCCTGGAAGAAGCTTAACCGAACGAGTGCTTTCACCTGGGTTGCTGATTGGGACGCTGAAGATTTAAAGAAGGGTCAACATCAAATTGATGTAAAAATCACCGATGATGCACCGAAAACTTGGGAAAAATCCTCTGTGTTCCAAGTGGTCGATGAAGATAGTGTAAGCGAACCGAAAGGCGGAGAGGACTGGACGATGTTCAAAGGTAACGCACAGCATACCGGGAAGGCTCTGGACGTTCTCGCACCGGAACTGAACTTCGCATGGAGCCATCGTACACCTGGATCCATCTTGACGTCATCACCTGCCATTGTGGATGGAACCGTTTATGTAGGTACAAGGGATGAGAATGGCAGCGATAATAATACCGTTGTGGCTGTTGATCTGGAAGACGGGGAAAAACGGTGGAAGTTCAAAGCAGATTCGCAGGTACAAAGCTCTCCTGCCGTAGCGGACAGAATCGTCTATGCATCATCCATCCGTGGTACGCTCTATGCACTTGATACAAAGAGCGGTGAAAAGCTCTGGGAGAAATCGGTTGGCAAAGATGAAGTACAGCGCGCATGGATGTACTACTCTCCTACCGTTTCTGACGGAGTTGTCTACCAAGCTTACAGTACTGGAAAAGGTGGAGCCCTTATGGCGCTTGATGCAAAAACTGGTCAGGAATTGTGGACTAGCAAACTCGCTGGAAACTGGATTGCTGAAAACTCTCCGGTAGTTAAAGACGGACGTGTGTACGTAGGTGCTGACGGAGGCTATTTAATTGCCTTTGATGCAAAAACCGGAGCCGAACAATGGAGAAAAAGACCTGTTGGCGGTTGGATGCACTCCATGCCTGCCATTGATAACGGACGTATCTATATGGGATACGGCGGTGGACTGGTTGTCGCTCTGGATGCTGCAACTGGCAATGAACTGTGGCGTTATAAGAGTGAAGACAGCTCGTACATTGCAGGCGGCACAACCGGTTCCTCGCCTGCTATTGTGGACGGCAAGGTATATATGGGCTTCCCGGATGGCAACATTGCAGCTCTAGACGCAGTAACAGGTCAGAAGAAATGGAGCTATCGTACACAGGGTGGTATTATCTCTTCACCGGCGATCAGCGGCAATATCTTGTACATCGGTTCCAATGACGGCAACCTGTATGCTTTGGATCGTACGACCGGTGAAAAGAAATGGAACTTTGAAATCGGTGCATGGGTTGGATCTTCCCCTGCAATCTCTGGCAACACACTTGTAGTGGGTGCATTCGACGGTAACCTATACGCATTCACGACAGATAAGAAAGAAGAAAAGAAAAAAGACTAATTCAATTTCAAAACAAAGATCGTTAACTTTTTCTATTTCATACACAAAATTGTGGTTAGTGTAGACGGTGACTAGGTGGCCACTACTCTGAAGATCCCCAATTTGTTATTAAATGACATAGGAATGTTGGGTAGAACAAATGCCAAAAAACGAGTTTATCATCTCATTAACCAGTAAGTTAAGATACACATTAAAAGTGTGACCTACTGGTTAAAAGAGAAGAAATCAGCAGAAGTTTTTAATCTAGGTAATGGACTTGGTTATTCTGAAGTCATTTAGCCGTGTGAAAAGGTAACAGGGATAAAAGCGAATGTAGAAAACGTCGACCGCCGCACCGGGGATCCGGCAAGGCTAGTAGCTTCTTCCCAAAAGATCTTTTCTGAGTTTGATGGAAAGCAGAACGGATGACTTTGGCACCTAGTGAAATCCGATGCGAGGATTTTTCCAATGAAGGCTAGTGTTTTAGTCCTTATTAAGCTGGTTGTGTTATCTCTTATCTAGCTTTGATTATCATCGGCCAAAAGAATGCCAGTAAACTCAAATTAGGCATTTTCGACAATGAAAATTGTTTATACTCTAAAAATAGTTTAATAGAAAACTTTGAGAGGTGTTAGGTTTGTTTAAAAAATTATTTATTTTCACTTTTATTTTATTGTTGTCCATGATTCCTATGTTCTCTTACAGCAGTGAAACTCATGCCACAGAACTACCAATGTTTGAAAGAGGTATTGAGACTGACATTAAAGTTATGGCTTATAATATTCATCATGGAGAGGGCACAGATGCCATTTTGGATTTGAAAAGAATTGCAGAGATTATTAAAACGTCGGATGCTGATATCATTGGTTTGCAAGAAGTAGATAATCATTTTTCAGAGCGCAGTAATTTCGAAGATCAAGCGAAATGGTTGGCAAATTACTTAGGAATGCATTATGCATATGCTGCAAATCTTGACTATGAACCTTTACAAGAAGGAGAACACCGCCGTCAATACGGAACGGCCGTGATAAGTAAATATCCTATCCTTTCTGCCGAAAATCATCTGCTCACTAATATTCCATATCCAGTAAACCCTACAGAACAGCGCGGTCTTTTGGAAACTGTGATTAACGTGAGAGGAAACCATGTTCACTTTTACAATACGCATCTTGACAATAAAAGAGCAGAACAGAGGGATCTGCAAATCAGGGAGATACTTGACATTGCAAAACAAAAAGAAGGAACAAGTATCTTTGTAGGAGATTTCAATGCTACACCTGAAAGTTCAGAAATTCTAAAGATGACTGCACAATATAAAGACGTATTTGCTGAACTTGGTCAAAATGATGACTTTACCATTCCTGTAGATAAACCGGATCGTCGCATCGACTATATTTTCACTTCTGAAGATGTCAAAATTAGGACTGGGGAAGTTATAAACACTAATGCATCTGATCATTTACCAATTACTGCAGAATTAGTACTGAAAAAAAAATCGCTATTTAATAATGGGATAGGCAATAACTAACCCCTAATGAGGACTACCTGTCCTTGATTATGTGAATACGAAACCCCTACAGTAAAGATATACTGCACCCCAATTGTTAGACATAATCTAACATTTGGAGGTGCAGTTTTTCTATGGCTAAATTTTCAAAATAAGAAAAAATAATGGCCGTTAAAAGATATCTAGCAGGTGTAGAATCTTTTATGGAATCGCTAATTCTATTGGTCCAAAAGCAAAATTAAAAGGCATGAGTCCGGCAGAATACCGAACTCATGCCCTACCCGTTGCCTAATAATAAAGTGTCTAACTTTTTGGGTTCACTTCAAATCTTTCCATGTAAAATCCAACGTTAAAATTCCAACATGTTTTTCTTTATCAGATTGATCTATGTTTTTTGTTGCTAATGCTGGTTTCCGAAAACAAACTAGATCTTTGTAATATCCAAACATACGACAAATTTCAGGTCTTACCGAATGTATTCCACATCTATCTTTATTTAGATCATAGAAAATACATGTTCCATAATATCTTTTTTGATTCTCTAGCTCCGAACGCATTTTAGTAGGCATTGATTTTATCTTCTTTTTTATTTTCTTAAATTCGCTTTCAGTGACAGGAACTGGACCGCAGCACAACCCTTTACACCCTTCGCATGGTAAGATTTCCATATATACACCCCTAATAATTTATTTAATATAAAAATAAGTGAGTTTTTTCCCTGTCTAAAATGTTGGCAGTACCCTTTAGACAATTAAAAAAGCCTCGCAAAAATGCGAGGCTTTTAAAAAATAGTATTGTGACAGAGTCAAAGAGTGCTGAGGCTCATAACAATTGAATGTAAACATACAGAGAGAATGCAATAAATGCAAGGCCAAATCTAATATTATCATTAATATAATTATAGCAAAAATTAGGAAAAAAAACAAAAGTTAAAAAAATTTATTGAATAATTAGCTTATTCTACAAAAGAGCGCTTATATGTAGGAACGTGTCTCTTTTCGTGTATTAGACCAGGTTATTTAACAAGAATTTAATTTCTGAGGGAGTTAATTTATAGCCATTAATTGCTACAAATTAAAGGAGGAATAGATATGGGTAAGGCAGAAGAGATAAGTTCAGTTTGGATTGATGGGGAAAAAGAAACCGTTTGGACTGCTATAACGGATGCGAATAAACTCTCACAATGGTATGCTCCAGGTTCACCTTGGGAAATCCCCAATCTGTATGTAGGGGAGAAAGTATTTTTTACGTTAATGCCTAGTGTTCATAATAATCTAACAGAGAAGCTTACTATGTCTTTAACAATTGAAGTCATTAATCCTTATCGGGAATTTTCCCTTTACTTGGATTCACAACAATTGCTTATTTCTTTTATGTTAGAAGAGGAAAACAATGGAACCAGAGTTACAATCAATTCTGGTGGATTCAATGAATCGTTAGCAAATTTAAAAGCACTAATAGAGGGAAAGGAAATACCTTTCATTTAGAGTATTCAACAATCGGACCTAATAAGTGCGAGCAAGCTTCTATAGCCTTCGATCTAACAAAACCAGCTAATATGATCTATTTCTGATCTTCAGCAACCCGGAAGCAAGTATACGCAATACAATATTAAACATTAATAACGAACTATAGAGCAGAGATGAATACGGTTTTGGTAAATCATCAGCAGTTTGGATGTGTATGATGCCGTTATAAATGCCGGTGTGCGCAATAATGATGGATTATTTATGTGGAATAAAGAAAAGGAGATAAAATCATGTTCGATATAAAAAACTATGCTACATTTGAAAAAATCAAACCGATAAACAAAGGCTGGTCGAGCGACAAAAAATACTATATTGAAACCGTGACGAACGAAAAAATGCTGCTCCGCATAGCCGATATTTCAGAGTATGCCAAGAAGAAAAGCGAATTTGAAATGATGAAACGGTTAGCCGAATACGGTGTACCCATGTCGCAGCCTGTTGATTTTGGTATGTGCGACAACTGCAAAAGTGTCTACATGCTTTTAATATGGTGTGACGGTGAAGATGCGGAGATTGTATTACCAAAAATGACTGAAACCGAGCAATATGTACTCGGTATAAAATCGGGGCGAATACTGAGGAAAATCAATAGTATTCCTGCACCAAAAGAGCAAGAAGAATGGGGAACACTTTTTAACCGCAAAACAGACAACAAAACCAAAAAATACAATGGCTGTGGCATAAAAATAGATGGTGACGATAAAATCATCGCCTATGTTGAGGCGAACAGACACCTCCTTGACGGCAGGCCGCAATGCTTTCAGCACGGCGATTATCATGTGGGAAATATGATTATTTCGCCGGAAGGAGAACTGAGCATAATCGATTTCAACCGTATTGACTACGGCGACCCATGGGAAGAGTTTAACCGCATTGTGTGGAGTGCTGCTGTCAGTCCGCATTTTGCCACAGGGCAGCTTAACGGTTATTTTAACGGAAGACCGCCTGTGCAGTTCTTCACGCTTTTGGCTTTTTATATAAGCAGCAATACGCTGTCGTCAATATATTGGGCAATCCCTTTCGGTGAAGATGAAGTTACCGTTATGAAAAATCAGGCAAAAGATGTTCTAACTTGGTTTGACGGCATGAATAATCCTGTACCGACTTGGTATTTAGCAGATTTTTATATACAGTACATAAATAATATTCCATACAAATTAAAATCTCCATTTGATATCTCTTTCATTGAGCAATATGGTGAGATTTTTAAAATTTATGACGATCAAGATTCGGGCAATATCTGCTTCGGCGTAGAGAACGGTGATAAGAGATACTTTATAAAATTTGCCGGCGCACCGACAGAGCAATATTCCGGCAAACCCGAAGATGCAATAGCAAGTCTGAAATCCACCGTTCCGATTTATCAGGATTTAGCGCACCCCAATTTGATAAGATTTATCAAAGCGGAGGAAATAGGCAGAGGGTTTGCCGTCATTTTTGAATGGACAGACGGCGTGTGTATGGGCAGAATGTATCCGCTGTCCAGAGAAAAGTTCTTGCAGATGCCGGACAGCACAAGGCTTGAAGTATTTAACGACATACTGAACTTTCACATTCATATTATAAAGCAAGGGTATATTGCCATTGACTTTTATGACGGCAGTATTATGTATGACTTTGACACAAAAAAGACCATTATTTGTGATATTGATCTCTATTCTAAAATGCCCTATATAAATACGATGGGCAGAATGTGGGGTTCATCACGCTTTATGTCGCCGGAGGAATTTACACTCGGTGTAGCCATAGATGAAATAACTAATGTGTATTTAATGGGAGCTACCGCGTTTGCTCTGTTTGGCAGGGAAAAAGACAGGTCAATCGAAAAATGGCGATTGGGCGACGAATTATACAAAGTGGCGTTAAAAGCGGTCAACGATAACAGAGGCAAGCGTCAGCAGTCGCTTTTGGAGTTTGAATGCGAGTGGAACAGGGCATGTCTTATATAAGCTTTAGAAATAATTCAACAAACGGGCGTGATTGCGGAATATCGAAAGCCTAATTCCTCACTAAAAATACTGAGAAATCAGACTTTTTTGTCTTTTGATATTTTTAACGTTGTAATCCTCATTTTCCTGACTATAAATAGAGAGTACCAAGCTTCTCTATAGGGGTGAAAATCCCAAATACGTCGCCGAGATCAGTAGGGAAGTAAAGCTTACAGACAGTGCGGTGTTTGGGAGGAAGACTGGAATAGAGGAAAGTGAGTGCTGGTTTATAGAATTATGTTTCGCGTTCAGGTGTGGCAAAATTGTATGTAGATGCTGAGAGATTTACGTCTAAACTACCTGGAACCGCAGCATTTTTAGAAATGCGATCACATTTATTCAGGGATGAAAAATTAAAAGAAACCTAGGTGATTTCGACATCTGCCTAGGTTTTTTAAAATTATATCCCAAGTGCTTTTTTCGTAGCAGGACCAACGATACCGTCTACAGATAGGTTTTTAGATTTTTGGAAAGAACGAACTGCTTTTTCTGTGTTAGAACCAAATACTCCGTCTACACCTTTAGTGTTGTAGCCTTTTGCAGTAAGTGTACTTTGAAGTGTTTTTACTCCGGTTCCACGACTGCCCATTTTTAAAGTACCGCTGACTGTTCCCGTGGATGGTTTATCAGGTGATGTCGGTGGCTTTGTTCCATCTAGTGCTTTTCTTGTTGCTGGACCAACAACACCATCCACTGTTAAATGAAGGGATTTTTGAAACTGACGAACTGCCTGATCTGTATTATTTCCGAACGCTCCATCAATACCTTTGGTGGTAAAACCAAGAGAAGTAAGTTTGCGTTGCAGCTCTTCGACTGCAGGACCTCGGCTGCCTTTTTTCAGAATCGAGCCATTATTCATTGCAGGAATGGAAGGTGATACTGAACTCGCAGTCGTTTTGTATCCATACGATGCAGCAATAGAATCAAATGACTTACCTGAAGAAGTAATGATTACTGGTGTGTTGGTCGGCACTTGCCCGAACAGCCATTCTACTTCATTATCGAACATTCGAACACAACCGCTACTAACGTATCCGCCAATTGAGTTTGGATTGTTATTGCCATGAATGGCATACGTTGTACCGTATGTTCCCCTCGCATTTAATCCTAGCCAGCGGTTGCCAAGAGGATTTCGCGGATCACCACCTGGAATGTTGTCCTTGTAGTAAGGTCTGTTCACAATTTTATTCACAATCTTAAATTTCCCTTCAGGTGTAAGTGATTGACTTCTGCCTGTGCCCACCCTAAACACTTTTTTCAGCTGACTGTTTTCATAATATGCAAGCTGATTATTGCTCTTGTTGATGATGATGAATTTGCTTCCTGCTGCAGATGCAGAACTCAAATCTAAACTAAAAATCATAAGAAAAGATAACATAAAAAGAATAAACATTTTTTTAATCACAGTTACCATCCCCTTTATTCAAATTCACTCTGTATTCAACCTATATAACGAAGTAAATTTCAATATTGTTCCATAAAATAACAATATTTAGAAAATAAAAAAACGCTAAGATTATATTTCCTAGCGTTGATACTCATACCATCTATATACTTTCCCCAAAAGTTCAGCAAAATCAATTAACGATTTATTGAACTAAAGGATCAAGTTTCTTAAAAAAGGAAATATGATTCTTTTGAAGAAATTTTATGTAGATAACTTATTTGAAATTTGTAAATGGTTAAGTAATGTAGGGGGAATTAGGATATGAAAATGTTGCAAGCCATTCCAGCTTTACCAGTGAGAGATATTAAACGAAGCATAGATTTTATTGTAAAAAGCTTGGTTTTTCCCCTGGGCTATCATGAGGGTGGTTTCGCGGTGCTTCTTTATAATGATGTTCGCCTTATCCATCTTTGGGAAGCCAGTGATGAAAGCTGTCGACTCGCAGCAACTCAACACCGGTCGTTTCAGGTGCAGAATCGTTTATTGCAGGAACTGCTAGTTGTCGAATAGAAGTAGAGGGTGTTGATGAACTGTATCAACACATACAGCAGTTGGGGATTTTGCACCCAAATGCCCAGTGGTGGGGAGTACGTGATTTCGGTGTATCTGACCCCGACAATAATCTAATAGGATTTTTCGAAAACCTATAAATTGTTAAGTAACTCCTCCTGTCATTGAATTAACAGGTGCATTTGTTGGATACATTAATCCCAATTTCTCATGGGCATTTTACTGTGCGGCTGATTGCATTAGAATAAAGTACCAGATAATGAACGTCGGCTTAAAGAAAAAAGGATCTACCCTATAAACCGGTGGATCCTTTTTTAACTAAGGGGGAATACCTTCGGGAATTCAGGATCATACCACCCTAGCAAGGAATATAAATACTTTCTAAACGAAAAAAACATGTATATCAACATGTCAAACAGTCTAAATTGACTAGAGGAACCTTTTTTTATAGGGCTTTTACGGGTTGTTAATTTACTAGAATTTGATTATTACTGAACGAAAAATGCAGAATTTTTTTGCAAAGTAACTATAATATAGTTTTCTCGCTTTCTACAAAAACAGATGGCCTAAGTCGGATTCTAGCAGCTCACCCAGCTAAATCCAATTTACGTATTTAAGGCCATAAACAGAGCCAACTGTCATAGATGAACCAAGCAAAATAGCTGTTAAAGCAGCTAAATCTGTTCCAAGTAACGAGGGTGAAAGCAAAGCAAACGCTGGGAGACCATATTTCTCCCAAATATGTCTGGATCTAGTTTCTCTTTTTGAAGGCTCTGATTTCCCCTTTTTTTCTCTCCGTTTTTTACGCCATTCAGAAATTTGTCTAAAAAACATTGCAAAGACTAAAACCATAATAAAATTTCCTAAAAAAGCAATAATCCCAACGGCTACAGGTGACATCTCCAACACAATTCCTACTGGAATAATATAAAAAACATCCAGTAATGGCAATATTGATATTAAAAATAAAGCGATGTATTGCCAAATTCCAACTGCTTGTTGAACCTATTCAACCATCCGAACAACCCCTTGTAAAATAACAAAAATTTCTCTCTCTTTACCTATTATACAATAGTAATAAAAAACCGTTTAATTTTCTTGTATTATTCAAAAGCAACAAAGTTTACGAAAAGAGCCTTAATGAAAAATCATTTCTTGGTATTTATCCGAACTAAGAACTTCTCCTTTATTCCTCGATTTCTTATTATTTTCTGTTTACCATTATTTCATTTTTTCCTTTTAAACGGAGCTCAAATAGATGCGGGTCACACGGTCAAAGACACCCACATAGACTATAAAGAATGAATTAGAAAGAAAGGAGGAAAAGCGTGTCCAAAAATGACAGCCATAAAGGTCAATCAAAGGCTTATTTAACGATTCCTGCAAAAGCGAGTACTTCAAACCAGGAATTTTTCCGTGTAAATTATATGCAAGAATTTTTGAAACACCAGCAGCATGTAAATACCGGGCTATCACATGCAGCAGATACCTTAAACAGCTTGCTGCATGAATCTAGATCAGAGCAAGCCCAACACTTTCATGCTGTTTACAGGCAATTAGAAAAACAGGAAGCTGCGACATCACCGCTGCTGTCAAATATAGAAACACAGCAGTCTGCATCAAGAATAATGAGTGAACGATTAGAAAATCTTGAAAAATCAAACAAAGAATTGATGATTAAGTTATTAAGTGAAGGTCATATAAGCCAGGCAATTATTGATCAGCTCACTTTCCAGGATCAGTCCATAAAAGAACTTTCAGGGAGATTTAAAACGTACGAGAGTCTGCAGGAAAAAATAATAGACCAGCTGGATTCACATGCTGAACTTAAAGAACAGATTAAAGACAGGCTGGAACTGCAAGAAGTGTTTCATCAGAGTGTAATCGAGAGGATCAGTCATCAAGAAGCTTTGACCGAGAAAATTTCAAGAGATATAGATCACTTAAAATCAGTTATCTATGAGAGAGTATCTTATATCGCTGAAAAAGTTGAAGAGAATTTCAAGGTGACGAAAGAGTATATATTCAATCTTTTTTCAAAGAGTGGATCTATTAAAGAATATACCATTACAAAACCTCATAAGAAAAAGGACCTTTCAAACCTTTGATTCTAAAAAACCAACTTAATTGTTGGTTTTTTCATGATTTATTTTTCAATTTAGCAATCTCCTCCGTTACTACAAACGCAAGATCGTCATTTCCAAACAGGGATAGTACGCCAAGAAGGGTATCGTTTGAAATTTCGCCAGCTTCCTCTTTGGACACAGTTAATTCAATCGCTTGCTTTAATTCGTGATTTTCAGCCTGGTTAGGATATGCGCGTAAATAAAGTTCTGCAGGATCAAAATCATGATTAATGCACCACTGCGCAAAGACAAGAATCATCATTTGCTCGTCCCGCTGATAATTGCGGATAATTTGTTCTTGTGTTTCTTTTGAATTCATCTGAAAAACTCCTTACTATGTATCGATTTCATACCTATCATAGCACAGGATTTTTTCCTTGTAATGAATAGAAGAAGAAAGATGCTTCGATATTTGTTCATCATAATTCCTTTCTCTGCCATTTAGGTTATTCACCTAGAAAGAAAGTAGTGACAAAGTGAATATAGACAAAAGAAAAATTTTTTTCATATGGATGAGATATCTAATCATATTGTTTAAAGTGATACTCGAACTTGCGAGGAGGTTTAAGAATTGGAGCTTTCTGAAAGGCTGCAAACCATTCTTGGAAATGTTCATTCAGCATCGAAAATGGAATTATTGGAAGCTTTAAAAAGTCTGAACATACAGATTGAAGAATTGAAGCCCTTCTTAAAAAAAGAACGGAATAAACCATACTACCGAAAGCTTCTTTATAAAAATGAAACACTCGAATTACTTGTGATGAACTGGTCTGAACTGGATTGTGCACCACATGATCACGGGAAGTCGCATGGTTGGATTCAAGTCATAAACGGAGTTTCTGAAAACACTGTTTATGAAGTGAAAGAAAATCATCTGCCTTCTGAATTATTTACTGAAAAAAAGGAGAAAGGAAGGAGCTTTTTTGCACCAAAAGGAGGGGTGCATAAAATGGGGGAGTCTGAAGGCACAAATCTGGTGACGCTTCATCTCTATTCTCCGCCAATAACAGGAATGAAGGTGTATGATCTCGAAAAATGTGCAGCATGCGTAGTTTCTGATGATTGCGGGGCATGGTGGCCTGATGAAATACATCAAAAAGTAAAAGAAATAAAATTGAAAAAAGCTGCGGAATAAATTGCAGCTTTTTATTATGCCGTTTTTGAAATTGGATATAACTAAACAGAGGTGATTTCATTGAAACGGCCAATAGGAACAATCATTCTATTCATATCAGCGTTTTTACTCTATTATGCCTGGTCAAGCTTTGTTAAAAGTGAACTGACAGTTACAACATATCAAGGAGATGTTGTGAAAAAATATCAGACAACAGACATCGCAGAATCAGGAATAAATGTCATGTCACAGCAGGTTTATCACATTAAGCTTTCAACAGGGACGCTTTTGTCAGTTTCAGCATTTGTTTATGACTCTCTCAAGACCGGGCAATCAGCCGTTTTCGCAGAAAAACAAAATCATGTGTACCTTATAGCCGAAAACAAGTTAATATATTGAATAGTCTTTTTATAAGATTTGGTGGTATTTTCCGATATACATATGAGATAATACTTAAGTTCATTTTTACTCGAAATAGATAAGAACAAGTCACATAAAATAGGAAGTGAATCTTAATGATCAAAATTGAAATACCTAGAGCAGATGTTGTTTTGACTAGAAATCCGGTCAAAGGTCAGCCTGTTGAGGCTCCATTAAGCAGCGAATACGGTTTTACTGATTACAACAGAATTCCCCGCGATAAAGGCGGAATTTTTATGTTTTACAATATCAATGATGAGCTGTTGTTTGTAGGAAAAGCACGCAAACTTAGACAGAGAATCAAAAAACATTTTGAAGATACCGTATCTCCAATCAAAAATAATCGTGATGAAGTACATGAAATTGCTGTTTGCATCGTAGACAATGCAGTGGATCGTGAAATTTACGAGACTTACATTATTAATGAGCTTCAGGCTAAATATAATGTAGATAAAGTTTTCTATAAATAAATAACATGCAAGAAGCGGTGACTATGCTGTCACCGCTTTTTAATTTGTATTTTTACGTGCGTTGAACATTAGATATTTGAAAATATAGTAGTGATTGCTTTTGGGAATTTTGCTCATTATTCTGATGTACTCTGAATACAAACACGAAGAACCCTCATCTGGCGTTGCCGGATGCTCTTTATTTGCAGCCAATGAAAAAAATTGTATGTTAATTTTATAAGATTCCTTATTAATTAGTGAGTCGAAATACTTTAATGAGCATGTATTTGCAGGAATTAGCGAATGCCGGAAACCCCATCCAAATGTCTTTAATGATGAACAGAGGTCCTGATGAAATGAAGGGCATTGCCAATTCATTAAGCCAGATGGCCTTTTCATTCGGCTGGGCAACGATGGGCCCGCTTTCAACTTTCATTGTTGCAAAGTATGGATCTTATTGGGGCTACTCCTATGTTTTTTTGATTACTTGCATAATTTATTTTAGTGGGGCTCTCTACTTTTTACTTGTGTTTAAAGAAAAGAAAAATAGCTTAGTAAATGAATCCGCGGCTGCTTAACGATTAATAGGTAATTTCTTTTCAAAGTGTTATAATAAATTGGGTTCAAAAAGAGGATTATATTACTTGAGTTAGGGAAAATAACTAAAGCAAAGAATTCATCCGAATTTCAACTAATGAAAGGAGATTTTACGATGGATAAAATTGAAGTAGGCGAGATTTTCACAATCAGCGATGAGAACGATCAGGAGCAGGAAGTAGAAGTTCTTGGGGTATTAACAGTTGAAGGCACAGAATATGTTGCAGTCGGGTTTGTAGAAGAAATCCAGCAGGAAACTGACGAAGACATTGATATCTATTTCCTTCGAGTAGACGAAGAAGGAGATTTTACTGCAATCGAGAGCGACGATGAGTTTGATAAAGTATCTGCTGCATTTGACGAATTGATGGATGAAGAAGAAGAAAACTGATTTACATATACTAAGACCAAGTGCATTTGTGTATTTGGTCTTTTTTGATGGATATTAATAGGAATTGAGGAAACATCTATATAAAAATACAGATTTGTTTTTCGTTTTTCTTATCTTTATAGTACAATCAATTCTAATGGAAAAAAAGATAAGGAAGTGTAACAAATGAAAGAACGCGTCATCACCGGCATTATTATCTTGATTTTATTCATGATTCCATTTTACATTGGAGCATTCTGGTTTACTTATTTAGCAATGGTACTGGCCATAATTGCCTTTCATGAATTGACTACCATCATAAAAATACGGAAATATGGAACGAAATATTTCGTAGGTCTTGCAGGAATCGTCCTGTTATTTCTTCCGCTGCTTCCGTTTTTGAATGTAACATTTGAGATTATCCAAATTAAAGTGCTGCTGGCACTCGTTTTGTTTTTCCTGACATCCACTGTCTTTAATATTGAATATTCGATCGAAAAGGCTGGGACACTGCTGATCGGTGTTCTGTACATCGGATTTGGCTTTGTGTTTTTGGCAGAAGCAAGAATTGATGAAGGACTTATCTGGACGTTAGCTGTTTTAATCTCAATTTGGGCAACTGATTCAGGAGCCTATTTTGTCGGCAGAAAGTTTGGTAAAACGAAGCTTGCTGAAAAGGTAAGCCCGAATAAGACGATTGAAGGTTCAATCGGGGGCATCATCATTGCTCTTATTATTGGCCTTATTATGCAAATGAGTTTTCAGCCATTTGACAATTACGGTGAAACGGTTCTACTCATTTTGGTCGTTTCTATTGCCGGTCAAGTGGGGGACCTGGTAGAATCAGCTTTAAAACGCCACTTCAAAGTAAAAGATTCGGGCAAGCTGCTTCCTGGACATGGCGGAATTTTGGACAGGCTGGACAGCTGGATCTTTGTCTTCATCGGATTAAAATTAATTGGGTTAATTTAAGATATACGGTTACCGTATATCTTTTTTTTGATCTTGACATGGTAATAGTCCTTCTTTATTCCATTATAGGGCCAAATTGGTAAAAAAAGAAAATAGGTAATAATAAAGATTATTCTAGTGACTAAAACCAGCATTTTCTTGCTGGTTTTTAATTTACATAAAATAATATTAAGTAGTTGGTTGGGAGTGTATGGGATTGAACAAAGAATTGTTAAAAGGAAATATCGATCTGCTGATTCTTTCTGTCGTGAAGGAAAAAGAGAGCTATGGCTATGAGATTTCAATGACAATAAAGGATAAAACAGTCGGAGAATATGAAATTCAAGAAGCCACACTCTATTTGTCGCTCAAAAGGTTAGAAAAGCAGGGAGCAGTCGCATCTTCATGGGGAAAGGAAAGTCATGGAGGTAGGCGCAAATACTATGCGATTACAGATGAGGGTGTTCAATTATTAGATCATCTTATAAGTGATTGGAAAAAAGTGATGGAAATGGTGAAACGGTTTATTTAAGGGAGGGCAAATCATGAGTCAGCAAAAAAAGAAAATTTTTAGTCTCGGAGATATTAAATATAGCTGGATACTATCACTTTCAGCGATCTTTTTTGGCATAACGAATTACTTGGATCGAATGTATTCAAATGATCCACTTTGGGTACATGCTGGTTATTGGATTTCGTTTGCGATTGCCGTTCTGTGGGCCGTGCTAAATTATATTAGTCATATTCGAATGAACAATATGTACAAGAAACAAGATGACCTGCAGGTGTATGTAAATCAATTAGTCATGAGTGAAGAGGACAAACTGGAATTACGAACTTATCTAGAAGATTATGTCCAAGATTTGATGAAGCAAGGCAACACCGAGGCAGATGCTATGAAAGAAGCAATCAATCAATTCAAGGTCAAAGAATTTTTATCACTATCAAAAAATACGATGTTCTTCAATTTGCATGCTCATTATTATTTAATTGGTTGGACTTTTCTTTCAGTTATTGCTTCTATTTTAGTCTGGATATTTGAGCTTACGCTATTTCCTTATCCATTAATTACACTCACGATAGAAAGTATTTTTATTGCATATGCTATTGGACTTTTTGGTATGTTTTTCTTGTATAAGATTATCGATGCGGTCATTTATCGGAAATTTAAAGAGTTATTTTAATACAATTTATAATAATTAATAGGAGGAGAATATGAAATGGATAGCTGGATTACAAGTATAATGGAGAAATTTGGATATATAGGTATTTTCTTATTAATTACGTTAGAGAATCTATTTCCACCGATTCCGTCAGAGGTCATCTTAACATTTGGAGGATATATGACTACCCATACAAACTTAAATGTTTTCGGGGTGGTTGTGGCTTCCACAATTGGATCAGTGGCTGGTGCCATCGTTCTATACGGCATCGGGTTACTTATTGATATAAACAGAATAGAAAAAATTGTTGAGAAGTGGGGGCATATTCTTAGACTATCAAAAGGAGATATTCATAAAGCAAATAATTGGTTTTCTAAGTATGGGGTGTGGACAGTATTCTTCTGTCGCTTTATCCCTTTAATTAGAAGTCTAATCTCCTTACCAGCTGGAATGGCACATATGAATTTTGGAATATTTCTGGTATTAACAACGTTAGGAACGTTAATTTGGAATGTTGTTCTTGTTAATATAGGTGCTGCAGTTAGGGGATCATGGGAAACTATTGTAGGTTATATGGATGTATACTCCAATGTGGCATATGTAGTGTTGGCGTTACTATTTATGGTGTTTGTTGTTTTATTTATCAGAAAAAGAATTATATTAAATTAAATTAGTATTCTTTTATTAGAGGAATACATTTTCAAAGTCTATTTTTTATTCTCCTGTAAGGATTAAAATACGGCTTGTTTTTTAAGTAAAATGTATACTAATATAGCCTTCTATGTTTAAATCAATATTTTGAAGTGGTGGGGATTTTCTTCGTAATAAAACATAAGTAATCACAAAGAAACGGGCGCTTTTATGGAGTAATGAAACAGTCCAACTTTTCAATTTAATATTGAGAAATTGGACTTTTTATATAGGAATTTCCTTAACGTTGTAAATTTGCATTTTCCTGACGCCACCCCTAGAAACGCTGCAATTTGCTGAGTTGTCGGGGGATAAAGGCAGATATCATTTGGAGCATGATAAAAAGAAAAGGCTGATGATGGATGGTTTAATTACTGTAAGTATTGGAACGAAGATAGGGGGAATTTAAATTACATTTCAAGGGGGATGACCAGTGAATGTATCCGGTCTGTCTTTACCGGAGATGCCATTGCATGAATCTTCATCCTGAAAAAAATGCCTCTAAGCGAATGAATGGAATAGAAAAATCGTCTCCAGCCTGAACAAAGTGTGTCAAAGCGTGTGTTTGGAACAGGATAATCGTCTAGACCCTGAATAAAGTGCGTCAAAGCTTGTGTTTGGATCAGAAAAATCGTCTCCTGCCTGAACAAAGTGTGTCAAAGCCTGTGTTTGGAACAGAAAAATCGTCTCCTGCCTGAACAAAGTGTGTCAAAGCCTGTGTTTGGAACAAAAAAATCGTCTCCTGCCTGAACAAAGTGCGTCAAAGCTTGTGTTTGAAGTAGAAAAATCGCCTCCAGTCTGAACAAAGTGCGTCAAAGCTTGTGTATGGAACAAAAAAATCGTCTCCTGCCTGAACAAAGTGCGTCAAAGCGTGTGTTTGGAACAGAAAAATCGTTGCCTGCCTGAACAAAGTGCGTCAAAGCTTTTGTTTGAAGCAGAAAAATCGCCTCCAATATAAACAAAGTGCGTCAAAGCGTGTGTTTGGAGCAGAAAAATCGTCTTCAGCCTGAACAAAGTGCGTCAAAGCTTATGTTTGAAGCAGAAAAATCGCCTCCAGCATAAACAAAGTGCGTCAAAGCATGTGTTTGGAACAGAAAAATCATCTCCACCCTGAACAAAGTGCGTCAAAGCATGTGTTTGGAACAGAAAAATCATCTCCACCCTGAACAAAGTGCGTCAAAGCTTGTGTTTGGAGCAGAAAAATCGTCTCTAGCCTGAAATAAATGCGTCAAAACTAGTGAATGAACAGAAAAATCGAATTACGATTGAAAATATTGAACAAATGGAGGGACACAAAAAAGTTAAATGGGGTCTGTTTCTCGGAATCAAACAGGGAAAGAAGTATTAATTGGAACAGGTTACAGAATAATTAGAGATTAGTACTGAAGAGCTCCCATAGGGAGAGGGAGATTCAATCCCCCAATGCATTTTTTATTTCATATTGCTTAAGATCAATTTCAAGCTCCATGCCTAGTGCAAGCTTTGCAAGCTCACGGCCAATATAAGGTCCCATCGTAAGCCCGGATGCTCCCAGTCCATTGGCGGCTGCTAAGCCTCTCCAGCCAGGAACGAATCCGACAACAGGCAAAAAGCCCGGAGTGAATGGTCTAAAGCCGGTTCTTGCTTCAAGAAATGTACATTCTTCTAAACCCGGTGCTGTTTCTATAGCTTTATTAAAAACCTCCTGAAGGCCGCCGGCAGTGACTCTCGTATCAAACCCCTCAATATTATTTTCATGCGTGGCTCCTGACACAATCCGCTGCTCATCAAACGCCAGCAGATATTGATCACTTGGCGGCATGACTACCGGCCAGGAAGACGTATTTGCATCTTCCATTTTCAAATGGGCGATCTGAGCTTTTTGATAGGTGACTTTAAAGGTCAAGCCAAGCGGCTTTAATAATTCATTTGCCCAAGCTCCTGCACAGATTATGACCTCATCTGCATAAAAACTTTTACCATCAGCATACACTCCCTTAACATGTTCACCTTCGTATAGGAGTTTAGCATTCCCATGAATATAAAAGGCTCCCTTTTTCACGGCAGCCCTCAAAAGGGAGTCTCTTAGGGCACGTCCATCTACACGTGCAGCTCCTTCAATATGAACAGAGAAAAAGTCTTCTGAGAGTGGAGGGAAGCTATTTTTTGTTTCTTCTTTGGATAAAGAAGTAATGCTTCCGATTTCTGGTGCATCTTCTTTTCTTTTCACGGCACGTTCTTGGATCTTCCTGATTTTATCTTCTTCACGATGAAGGATAATCGCGCCAACCTGTTTATAGCCTGTGTCTGTTTCTCCATCTTTTTGCAGTTCTTCAATTAGTTCGGGATAGTACCTCGCTCCGCCTTTGGCAAGCTTATACCAGGCTTGATTTCTGCGCTGTGACACCCAGGGACAAACTATTCCTGCCGCAGCATCAGTTGCTTGTCCTGCATCTTTACGGTCGATGACTGTCACATCCGCCCCGAGTTTTGTTAAATGATAAGCAGCAGAGGCACCTAATATGCCTGCACCTACAATAATGATTTTTTTCATACCATTCATCCTTTGACAATATTTAGTACGATACATGAAGTTTTATATTACTTCTATTAATTTCTGCCTAACTGACCATGCCTGTGCATATCATAGTTTAACAAATGTTCTTATGTGAGGTGCACAATGAGTGAGAATTATCATTATTTGCCGCTTGTAAAACAATTTTTGCCGCCTGAGGCAGAGGTCTTTGAGCTGACCGAGCCTGATAGTCGTATCGCTATCTTTACAGCGGACTTAGATGGCGATCAGATTTTTGAAATAGCTGCTGCTTACCGTTTGAAAGGCGATCATTATGTTATGATCTTAAAAAATAATCATAACACATGGCACCAGGCAGCGAATATGAAAGGAAACAGCGCTTTTTTCGCAGAATTCTATACTGCTGCGGAGTATGACAGATTTATTGTGACAGAAGAAAGGGCAGACGTCACAGGAGATGGCATTCCTGATACTGTTTTTTTGACGGCCAATCAACTTGCCCCTGACAGTTCTTATCTGAACAATATCACGCTTAATATTAAGGATGGAAGAAATGGCCAAGTACAGCAAATTCCCTTAAAACAAAATGCAGGATATGATCCATCTTTATTTTTGGGTGATTTTACAGGCGATAAAATTGACGATATCTTAGTTGTCATTGATTCCGGCGGCAGCGGCGGCATGATATTCGCCTATGTATTTTCGTACAAGGACAGAAGCTTCAAGCAGATTTTCGACTCTGATGCTTTTAATGAATCCAATAAATACGAAGTTTTATATCTGGATCAATTCAAAGCACAAGTGGATAGCTTAAAGCCCGCTAAACGATATATACTTGATCTTCAGTATAAAGGGAAAGAGTACCTGAATGAAATTTACAAGAAAGACGGCACTTTAAAGGCCCCTGTAGAGGGGTGGGTAGCTCCGCTGTCAGGGCTGTACCCTGTTGATTTTGAACGGGACGGTATGTATGAACTGGATGCGTATCAGAATATTGCAGGCAGATACAGTGCAGATGGACTGGGATACATGATGAACGTGTTAAAATGGGATGGACTTAAATTTGTGACAAATCGGCAAAGCATCGCGATTTTTGGAGAAGATAAAGAATAATAAAAGAGCCTGATGTTGAACTGCACCCCAAATGATAGTCACGGTCTACCATTTGGGGTGCAGTTTTTTATGGCCTGAATATACAGCGCAAGAAAAGATTATAGCCTTCAAGCGATATCTTGAAGGCACAGAAGGACATAATACGATCGCTAAATTCATTGAAGCAGCATAGGGGTGTTGCAAGCATGGGTCCTGAAGTATCAATATCTCTGGAAAAGTGCTTTTATCAAACGCTATACAACCTATACGGTGGACGATAAATTTGAAATATTAAACATTAGTGCTTGCGTAGGGTTTTACTATATTACAAACGAATTAAGGCAAAATGAAAGAGCAAGAGTCCGGTACAATACCGGACTCTTGCCAAATAAAAGCAGCATGACGATAAACCTGTCTAACATTTTGGGGTCACTTCATGTCAGCTCTTTTTTTATTCCTATTAATCAACAACTATATATGCAACCATCGGCACGCCCTGTCCGTGATGCGAATGTGTATCGCAAATGAGACGATAGATGCCTTCTTCTTCAAATTTTAAAGGGATTGCCGTCTTAGAGCCTTTCTTGACAACACCTTTAATTTCTGTTCCTTCAATACGAAATGGATGTTCATTGCCATTCACACCATGAATATTTAATGTAACTTGTTTTCCTTGAGGAATATAGATCGTACCTGGGTCCCATCTGTAAGCCTCAATTTCTTTGCCATCTGCTGTTTTTGATTTGAATTCTCCAGTAACCATATGAATCTCTAAGTTCATACTGCTGTTTTCCATTTTTAAAGTAGTGTCGGCTAGAGGATTTAAGTAATACCAGCCGCCAAACCCTGCAAGTGCGAAGAGCGCAGCTCCAATTAAAATCCATTTCTTTTTTATTAAGACAAAACGCATAATTTCTCCTCCAAATCAAATCTATGTTTTCTAATCTATATGTTGATGCGCGGGAAAACTTGTCTATAAGCTTTTAAATTTTTAAAAATGCTAAAGGCTAAATAAGGAAATCTATTTATTACAGAAATTGAGAAATGAAGCAGAACGTTTTTTTGTATAAACTGCTTAATATTATCAAATCCTTTTAAAAAAGGAGTTGGATATCATGGAAAGAAAAAAGGATCAACATTTCTCTGCTGCCTCATCAGCCAGAAAACAGAATACTGCTGAAATAGATGATGCTCCTCCAAATCAAAGGGATATTGAAGGAGATTCTGTTGATAAACTCAGAAATCTGGAAGAAGCGAATATTATGTTAAGCGGAGATGAAATAAAGCAGCAGAATGAAAATTTGTGAAAGTTGTATCTTGTTAATAGAATAGCAATTGTCTCAGAGCTGTCTTTAATGCAGCTCTTTTTCTGTTCATTAAAATATTAATTGAATAATCTGATAAATATTTATATAATAATAAAATACTAACTAGTCGGTATGTAATTTGGATTTCGTTAGCTATAAATTTTTTAAAAACGAAATAAATCTTTTTGAACGGATCATAAAAGGAGATGAATCTGCATGAAAGCGATACAATTTAAAGAATATGGCAAGCCAGATGTCCTTCGAGTAGTTGATGTACCCGTTCCCCCGCTAAAAGCGGGCGGAGTACTGATAAAGGTGAAGGCAGCTGGAGTGAATTTTGCAGACACCGCTCGCCGTTATGGTCAATATTTAGCAAAAACACCTCTTCCATATATACCAGGAGCAGAGGTTGCAGGTATTGTTGCCGAAGTTTCGCCGGAAGTAACAAATTTTAAACCTGGAGACCGTGTTGTTGCATTAACAGAAGATGGCGGTTATGCAGAGATTGCTTCCCTTGATCAATCTCAGCTTGTAAAGATACCGGATCAGGTAGATTTTAACCAGGCAGCATCCATACTGGGGCAAGGGTTATCCGCATATCATATCCTCAAAACATCAGGACAAATAAAAAAAGGCGAAACCGTTTTAGTTCATGCTGCAGCAGGGGGTGTCGGTACATTAGCCGTTCAACTGGCGAAGCTGATGGGTGCTGGTGCGGTTATTGCGACGGCAAGCAGCTCTGAAAAATTGAAACTTGCTGTATCCTTAGGCGCTGACGATGGGATTAATTATACAGAAGATAATTGGCATAAAAAGGTGTTATCGAGTACTGGAGGAAAAGGGACAGATATCATTCTGGAAATGGTAGGGGGAGACATTTTCAAAAATAGTTTGAAATGCATGGCTCCAAATGGAAGACTTGTTATCTATGGCCGAGCAGGGGGAAAGGAAACATTATTCGATCCAGCAGTGCTTATGCAGCGCAATATCAGTGTTGTAGGTTTTTGGTTAGTGCATATTCTTAAAAACCCTCAGTTATATAAAGAAAGTGTTGAGGAATTATTGCAATATATAGGAGAAGGAAAGCTGCAGCTTGTTATTGGAGGAGCGTTGCCTTTAGAAGAAGCCAAACGCGCTCATGAACTATTAGAAGGACGAATGACCAAGGGGAAACTCGTTTTGAATCCTTAAGACAGCTCATCATTCATAAGTTTTCTGATAACTTATTTGAATGAAGCGGAAGGAGAAGTGATTCCTGTTGCCAATTGCGAAGAATAATTCTGTAAACATTCATTATCGAACTTGTCCATTGTGTGAAGCTACATGCGGTCTGGAAATTCATACGCAAGGAGAGGAAGTTGTTCACATTAAAGGTGACAAGCTTGATCCTTTAAGCCGCGGCTATTTATGCCCAAAGGGATATAGTTTAAAAGAACTGCATTCAGATCCTGATCGCATAAGTAAACCCATGATGCGCCATGGTCAGGAATGGAAGGAAGTTTCATGGGAAAAAGCATTCACAGAAATCAGTAACAGGCTGAGGTCAATTATTAAAAAGCATGGCAGGGATTCTGTAGGGGTTTATTTAGGCAACCCCAGTGTCCACAACCTATCAGGTCCCTTGTATACACCAATATTTCTGAGGTCGCTGGGAAGTAAAAATATTTTTTCAGCAAGCACTCTAGATCAGATTCCAAAACAGCTTTCGTCTGAAATCATGTTTGGAAATGAAGCAAATCTGCCGATTCCTGATATTGATCATACAGATTATCTGCTCATGATCGGTGCAAATCCGCTTGCTTCGAATGGCAGCTTAATGACAGCTCCAAATATGAGAGGAAGATTGAAGGCACTTCAAAAGCGCGGCGGAAAGCTGATTGTCATCGATCCGGTTCGTACAATAACAGCAAAACAAGCTGATGAACATCATTTTATTCGTCCTGGCACAGATGCTTTGTTTCTATTTGGGATGATTTTTACATTATTTGATGAGGATTTGGTCAACACTGGAAAACTGACAGACCTTATTAATGGAGCTGATGACCTGAAAATGGCTTCACAAGATTTTACTCCTGAAGCTGTATCTTCTTTTTGCGGAATTCCATCAGAAACCATACGTCAGCTTGCCCGTGATTTAGCCGCATCTTCAAAAGCGATTGTTTATGGAAGAATGGGAACCTGTACACAGGCATTCGGTACAATGAACAGCTGGCTTATTGATGCAATAAATGTGCTGACTGGCAATTTGGACAGGGAGGGAGGTGTGATGTTCCCGAAACCTGCAACAAGACGAGCGCTGTCTGGAAAAGCCAGGAAAATTCGCTATGACCGCTATAAAAGCAGAATTAGGAATTTACCAGAGGTATTAAATGAACTGCCAGCCTCATGCCTTGCAGAAGAACTGGAAACACCCGGATCCGGACAAATTAAAGCTTTCATTTCCATCGCAGGAAATCCTGCATTATCTGCACCAAACAGCAGCCGTATTCAGCATGCGCTGGAAAAAACAGAATTCATGGTCAGTATCGATTGCTATTTAAATGAAACAACTCGTCATGCACATGTGCTCCTCCCCATTCCGACACCCTTAGAACGATCACACTATGATCTCATCTTCTCAGGTTTTGCTATAAGAAATATCGCTCATTTTTCAAGTAAGGTTTTTGATTTGCCTGCAGAGAAAAAAGATGAATGGGAGATTCTTCTGCACTTAGCGGCTGCTGTAAGTGAACAAACGATAGACGGAGATCCTGTTAAAGCTCTTGATGATATGTCCCTGCAGCAGCTGATTAAACATGAAATAAGGAATCCAAACTCTCCAATTTTTGAGGAGGGCTGCAGCAAAATCATGGGGATGCTAATAGATAGAAGGGGCCCTGAACGATTACTGGATTTTTATCTGCGTGTAGGCCCTTATGGAGAACATTTCGGAAAAAATCCCGATGGGTTAAGCTTATCCAAGCTTCAGGCTCATCCCCACGGCATCGATTTAGGTGCACTGCAGCCGAGGATTCAAGAAATCCTTCAAACTCTTTCAGGAAAAATCGAATTGGCTGCACCTTTATTAATAGAGGATGTAAAGCGACTGCGTAAAATGATGAAAGAGTCAAAACCTGATACATTGCTATTAGTAGGGAGAAGAGATTTGCGCAGCAATAATTCTTGGATGCATAATCTTCCTGTACTCGTAAAAGGAGAAAACCGCTGCACGCTTTGGGTTCATTCTGTAGATGCCGGACAATTGAAGCTGCTAAAAGGGGATAAAGCTATAGTGAAATCCCGTACAGGAAAAGTAGAAGTGATCGTACACGTTACTGAAGACATTATGCCTGGAACGGTGAGCCTGCCTCATGGATGGGGCCATAGCCTAACTGGAACTCGTCTGCAGACAGCAAGCAAACATGCTGGTGTAAATGTTAATCTTTTAACGGATGAACAAGTAATAGATAAGCTTTCCGGAAACGCTGTCCTTAATGGGGTACCTGTAATGATTGAAAAAAAAGACTAAAGGTATGTCAAATATGACTTACCTTTTTTTGCTTTGTGTGTGAATCTAACTAATTTTAAAAAGGATTACTTTTCCTCATTAAAGAACTCGTTATTAAAAAGATCATAAGCTTCATCTTCCGTTTTATCCTTTTCATGCAGGGAGGAACCCGAGCAGCTGTTTTTTCTTCTGCGATTTAAGTCTTTAAATTCTGCTTCAAGAAATTCTGCCTGATGGTGTGAGAGCTTAATCGTTACTTCATTGTTATTTTCATCTGCAGCTTTCAAAAGAACATAGCTATCTACAGAATCACGTAATGTGACATTGCTGAGTGTCAAATTCATATTGTTCAGTTCATATCTTGCTTTCATAGCTGAAAGGAACCTCCAGTGGTCATTTAGATTATATATACTATTTTATAGGTATGGAAAGAAAAGCACAACGAAGCTGATGAATTAATGAAAGAGAACAAGCGAAAGACCCTGCTGGACAATATGTAACATTTCATCATTTTTCTTTTTACATAACGAAACATGTAATAAGAGGATTTTTCCTATACTATTAATACAGAATATTCTACTAATTATTAAGGAGGAATATTTTTGGCTGATAAAACTCTGACAATAAACAAAGCACGGCTTGAAGAAAGAATAAATGCCCTTGCACAGATAGGAAAAATCAGTGAGACCGGAGTTTGCAGGCTTGCCCTGTCTCCAGAAGACAAAGAAGCAGTCGAAACAGTAAAAGGCTGGATGGAAGAAGCAGGATTAACAGCAAGAATTGATCACTTTGGAAATTTAATCGGACGGCTTGAAGGAAGGAATCCTGAAGCTCCCGTATTAATGATTGGTTCACATATTGATTCACAGCCGTATGCAGGCAGATTTGACGGTGTAATCGGTGTTTTAGGTGCACTGGAGGCCGCTCAAACATTGAAAGAGCTGAATATTACTCCCAATATGCCAATTGAAATCGTCGCATTTTGTGATGAAGAGGGCTGCCGTTTTAATAAAGGGTTGTTTGGAGTAAGGGGGATCCTCGGCAAACTGGAAGAAGGGGAGTTAGACCGGACAGATAAAAGTGGAATCACTCGAAAAGAGGCATTGATTGAATTTGGATGTGATCCCGAAAAATTTAAGGACTCAGAATATCCTTCTGGAGGCATTTCCGCATTTATAGAGCTCCACATTGAACAAGGGCCGATTCTTGAAGCAAAAGATACACCTGTTGGAATCGTTACAGGAATATCAGGACCATTATGGCTGACGGTAGAACTTGAGGGCTTTGCAGGACACGCAGGATCTGTTCCCATGCATATGAGGCAGGATGCGCTTGTAGGAGCTGCAAAAATTGTTGTTGCCCTTAATGAATTAACAAGCGAGGATGTCACTGCGCCTACAGTCGGTACAGTTGGAAGCATGAAAATCTTCCCAGACTCGCGAAATATCATTCCGGAAAAAGTCAGCTTTACAATCGATTTAAGAGATATTGAGATTGAAAGACGCGATTTTATTGAAAATCTGCTAAGAAAAAAAATCCACACAATTTCTGAACTGCATGGATTAACTTATACCATTTCAGAAGATACAAATAGTGAACCGCGGTATTGCTCTGAAAGAATCATGAAGATAATGAAAAATGAGAGTTCACATATCGGACTGAATCCGATTGAATTGATGAGCGGACCTTTTCATGATTCATTAGCGATGTCGTACGAATGTGAGTATGGGATGATCTTTGTCCGCTGTAAAGACGGTATCAGCCATAATCCTAAAGAGTATTCAACGATGGAGGATATCTCAATTGGAACGGAGCTATTATACAGAACGGCTATGAAAATGGCTTTAGATTAAATAATGAAAATAGTAATGGTAAAGCTATATAAAGAGCGCCAAAGTGGATAATTATTCATTTTGGTGTTTTTTGATAGAAAAATAGCGACCTTAAGAAGCAACTTGATGTATTTTAATACATCCTTGTCAAATGAGGCGGCAATTTCTTTTGACTTAAGATTCCTTATGAATCATAATCAAAATGGAAAAAGACAGACAAAGAATACATAAAAAAGATTGAAAGCGGTGTATCGAAATGAAGAAAAAAATTGCTCTATCATGGAGCGGCGGCAAAGATGGCTGTATGGCACTGCATAAGCTCATTGGCCAAGGTCATGAAATTGCATGTCTTATAACCACTGTACCTATTGAGCTAGAGAGGACGTTCGGACATGGCGAGAAAATGGAAGCAATACTAAAACAAAGCGAAGCCTTAGGTATTCCTGTGCATTTTATTAGATGCACATTTAAGGGATATACTCAAAGTTTTATAGACTCACTTAAAGATTTGAAGAATAAATATCAACTTACTAGCGCAGCTTTCGGAGATTTATATCTTGATGAACACCGCAGCTGGGGAGAAAATACGGCAGACTCAGCTGGCTTAGAAGCACTGTATCCGTTATGGATGAAGAAGGATGAAGCTGCGCAAGCCCTTCAAGATTTTGCAGATAGCGGATACAAAGCAGTCATCATCAGAACTCAGGATAATGTGCTTGATGACACATGGCTCGGCCATGAAATTGATCAGCAGCTAATAGAAAGAATGAAGTCCACACCGATATGCCCAATGGGTGAGGCAGGAGAGTATCATACCTTTGTGTATGATGGGCCGCTATTTAAAAAACTGATCAAACTGCAATTTGGCGAGAGAATTCAAATGGAAACAACAACTCGCCTGGAGCTGGAGGATTTAAGCCTAATCGAGAAATAGCCTGACTTAATGAGTTCATTTTCAGATACAAAAAAGAAGTTGATGACATTTCCAGATTTATAGATTACAATGAACAAAAAATATGATTTCTTTAAAAGTGCCTGATGAGATCAGGATAATAGGGAAACCGGTCAGAATCCGGTGCAGCCCCCGCTACTGTAAGCGCAGATTCAGTTGAAACGCCACTGACTTTTCAAGTTGGGAAGGTTCAATAGAAAATGAAGCGCAAAGCCAGGAGACCTGCTTTTAATGATTGATTGCTTGTTTTTCGGTGGGAAGAATAAGTCAGGTACCCTTAGTGTGTATGACTTTGCTTATTAAAGGCCTTGACTGACTTCCATTCAGTTCAAGGTCTTTTTTATGTTTAAAGACGAAAAGAGGAGATGAGTGAATGACAGGGAAAGATCAAAAAGGAAGATTGCTTGTTTATACGGGTAATGGCAAAGGAAAAACAACAGCATCCATAGGTCTTGCTGTCCGTGCGATTGGAAGAGGTATGAAAGTATCCATCCTGCAGTTTATAAAATCACCAGAGAGAACCTACGGTGAAAAAAACGTGCTTGAAAAACTCAACGGTGCTGAAATCCATCAGCTTGGAGCAGGATTCACTTGGACTAAAACACCAGATGTGCACCGGAAAGCTTTAAAATCAGCCTGGCAAATCGCCAAGGAAAAGATTTTGAGCGGAGAGTATGATGTCGTCATTCTTGATGAAATCAATAATGCGCTTGCTATTCATACGTTTCCGATCGATGACGTGCTGCCTATTGAGGATGTCATACATACGATTCAAAACCGCCCAAATCATGTTCATATTGTTTTGACAGGAAGAGATGCAAAGGATGAAATAAAGGAAATCGCTGACCTTGTGTCTGTTATCAATGTGGAAAAGCACTACTACGAAGAAGGTGTAGATGCCATCTATGGAATTGAATACTAATGAGCCAAAATCATTAAAACTGATGATTCAGGGTACACATTCAGACGCTGGAAAAAGCATGCTCGTTACGGCACTATGCCGGATATTTCGAGAGGACGGCTATCGAACAGCGCCTTTTAAATCACAAAATATGGCTCTGAATTCTTACATTACCAGTGATGGCAAGGAAATAGGCAGAGCTCAGGGAATTCAGGCCGAAGCTGCCGGAATTGAAGCCACAACTGATATGAATCCGATCCTAATTAAACCTTCAAAAGATATGGAGTCTCAGGTCGTTTTTCACGGGAAGCCCTATGCAAATATGAAGGCATCCGAGTACAGAGAGGACTTTTTCCAGTTAGGTCTTGAGGCGATTAAAGAATCGCTGATGAAACTGTCGGACAAATACGAGGTCATTGTGATAGAAGGAGCAGGTTCTCCTGCAGAGGTTAATTTAAATGACCGAGAGCTTGTCAATATGAGAGTAGCAGCAATTGCAGAAGCTCCAGTGATTTTAATCGGAGATATTGACAAAGGAGGCGTTTTCGCCAGTCTGGTCGGGACCCTTCAGCTCATTAGCGAGTGTGACCGGAAGCGGATTATAGGTGTCATCATCAATAAATTCAGAGGGGACCTTTCACTGCTTCAGCCGGGATTGGACTGGTTTGAAGAATATACGGGGCTGCCGGTACTTGGAGTTGTTCCATTTTTGCCTGACCTTGAAATAGATGGGGAAGATTCCCTTGTTTTAAGCCAGTATTCAAATGGTACCAATCACGATGCAGAACTTGACGTAGCTGTTCTTTCATATCCGAGATTATCCAACTTTACAGATATCGATCCGTTAAGACTGGAGCCTGATGTGAATATCCGTTTTGTTAAAAAAGCTGTGCATTTTGGAAATCCTGATCTCATCATTTTGCCTGGAACCAAAAACACAGCTGAAGACCTGCTGTTTCTTAAGCAAACAGGACTCTTTGACAAAATAAGATCTGCTTATGAAAAAGGAACTCAACTAGCAGGCATTTGCGGAGGCTATCAAATGCTCGGCGAAAAGCTGATGGATCCAAACGGCGTTGAATCAGATCATCAGGAACTTGGTGGACTTGGTATTTTCCCTGTAAATACAACCATCTTATCCGAAAAGAAAACCATCCGCTCTGAGGGCTATTGCTCACTAAAAGATTTTGGCAGAATTTCTTTATCAGGGTATGAGATCCATATGGGACAAACAGCATCAACAAGGAAAGCAGAACCTTTTTCAGTCCTCTCCGGAACAGAGGAAGGCTGTACCGCTCGAGATGGCCAGGTGTTCGGCACGTACTTGCATGATGTTTTTCATAACGATGAATTCAGATGGCTTTATTTGAATAAGCTCCGTCAGAAAAAAGGCCTGAAGCCGATTGAGCGCTCGCTCCGCTTTCGTGCTTTTAAAGAAAGCGAATACGACAGACTTGCTGCCCACGTTAAAGGCTCTATTCAAATGAAAAAGATATATTCAGCAATGAAAACGTTTTTTTATAAGGAGGTGAAATAGAAATGATTGATATTTATCAGCAGATAGATGCGATAGAGCCTGTCAGTAAACAAAAAGGGATTGAAGCTTTAGCCTACATACATTCCTTAACAAAGCCAATGAACAGCCTTGGTGAAATAGAAAAAATTGCTGTGCAGCTTTCAGAAATCACAACTGATGTAAAACCTGAAGTATTTCCCCCGGGTGTAATCGTCTTTGCCGCAGACCACGGAGTAGCAGAGGAAGGGGTCTCTGCCTATCCTCAAGAGGTGACTGCTCAGATGGTAAACAATTTTCTGAGCGGAGGGGCAGCCATAAACGTTTTTACAAAACGGATAAATGGGTTACTGGAAATCGTAGATGCAGGAGTGAAAACAGATATTCCGGGAGTCCGTTCTGAAAAGATCGGCTATGGAACAAAAAATTTCGCGGTTGAACCTGCCATGACAAGAAAGGAAGCAATCCGTTCACTGGAATTGGGAATGGAAAGGGCTGAAGCTATGATAAAAAATGGCGCAAGGCTCCTGATCCTAGGAGAAATGGGCATTGGCAATACAACATCAAGCAGTGCCATTGCAGCCGCCCTGAGCGTGTTAAAGCCTGAGGATATCACGGGAAGAGGAACAGGAATTGAGTCGAAGCAGGTTGCTTATAAAGCCGAGGTTATTAAAAAAGCTCTAAATAAGCTGAAGCCTGACGCCAATGACCCGATCGATGTTCTTTCTAAGGTAGGCGGTTTTGAAATCGGAGCGATGACAGGCGCCATGCTTTACGCAGCATCTAAAAAAATTCCGGTTATTTTAGATGGATTTATATGCACAACAGCTGCGCTCGTTGCTTCAAAATTAAATCGGCATGTGCGTAATTATATGATTGCCGGGCATTTATCGGTTGAACCGGGACATCTTCATGTATTGAATTTGCTCGGGAAAAAGCCGCTGGTGTCACTGGGGATGAGGCTTGGCGAAGGTACCGGAGCTGTGCTTGTCTACCCGCTGATTGAAGCAGCCGCTGAAATGGTAAAAGGGATGGCAACCTTTGATACGGCAGGTGTATCAAAGGAACGTACAATAAAATAAAAAAGACAATTACATAAAAGGCGGAGAAAACAAATGAAAACATCTTTCGGCACCTATTTTCATCGTATTGCCCTAATGCTGCTTTTGCTGGCAGGAATTCTCTCGGGATGTACACAGGGAGAACAGACACAGCAAGCGAGCAAGAGCAAGGAACAAACACAGCAGGCTGAAAAAAAGGAAGAAGCTTACCCAGTAACAGTCACAGATGATGCCGGAAAAGAAATAACGCTGGAGGAAAAACCTGAGAAAATTGTTTCGCTGCTACCGAGCACGACTGAAATGCTTTTTGCACTTGGATTGGACAAGGAAATCGTCGGTGTCTCTGATTATGACAACTATCCCGAAGCCGTTTCAAAAAAGGAAAAAGTAGGAGCACAGGATCTTAATGCAGAGAAAATCATTGCTCTGCAGCCGGATGTAGCTTTTCTTCAGGAGTACCATGCCCAAAATCACGGGGAAATCATCAAACAGTTTGAAGCGGCAGGCATCAAGGTGTTTATTGTCGGCTCCCAAAATTCATTCGACCAGGTTTACAAAGCCATCCGCACTGTCGGGAAGGCAACAGGCACGTTAGATAAAGCAGACAGCATCATTGCAGATATGGATGCAAAAGTTAAGGCCATCAAGGAAAAAGCAAAAGCTGTCAAAGAAAAAAAACAAGTTTGGATTGAAGTCTCTCCACAGCCTGATATTTACACAACAGGCAAAGGAACGTTTATGAATGAAATGCTTGAAATGATTGGTGCGTCCAATGTAGCTTCATCTGAAGAAGGCTGGGTAAAAATGGACGAAGAGAAAATCGTCAGCAGCAATCCGGATGTGATCATCACCACATATGGCTACTACGTCGACAATCCAGCTGAGCAAGTTCTAAACAGAAGCGGCTGGAAGGAAGTAAAAGCTGTTCAGTCAAAGGAAGTGTTTGACGTAAACAGCGACATGGTGACTCGTCCTGGACCCCGTTTAGCGGATGGAGTTGAAGAGCTTGGAAAACTCATTTATCCAGATGTTTTCAAAAAATAAACATCAGTTTCTCATTTTATTTGCAGCAGTCTTTGCGATTTTCAGCATGATATCAGGAGTCTTTGTAGGGGCGGTAAATGTTACCGTCCCTGATATTTTAAACATCATTACTGGCAAAATGTTTCATCTTCAGCTGTATCAGGGAGAAAAAAGCACAGAAATGATTATTTGGGAGATCCGGTTCTCACGAGTTTTGCTCGCTTTTTTTGTTGGAGCCTCATTGTCGCTGGCCGGAGCTGCCTTTCAGGGACTGCTTCAAAACCCGCTTGCTGACCCGTATACAATCGGTGTTTCATCGGGAGCCTCTCTGGGAGCAGTTATCATTATCTTTTTTCAAATTCAAGTTACGATTCTGGGCAGTTTCACACTGCCGATCATCGCAGTTCTCTTTGGTATGATCACGCTGCTCATCGTCTTTGCTCTGACTCATTTGGCAAGCGGAAATCTTACAAATGAAACCATTATCCTCGCAGGCATTATCATCTCTTCGTTCATCAGTGCGTTCATTTCCCTGCTGATTGCCCTGATTCCCCGTGAGGATATCAGTCAGATTCTCTATTGGATTATGGGAAGCGTTGCGATGAGAGGATGGGGGCATGTTCAATTAATCGTTCCATTTTTTGTTCTGGGAGCTGCGATCATTCTTTTCCATTACCGTGAACTGAACAACATGGCTTTAGGTGAACAGGCAGCCCAATTTTCGGGAATGAATGTAAAAAAGAAGAAAACGATTGTCTTGATTGCGGCATCCATTTTAACAGGAAGCGCCGTAGCTGTTTCAGGTGCGATTGGATTTGTCGGGCTTGTTATTCCTCATCTCGTCCGTTTGATGGCCGGATCGAATCACCGGTATGTTCTTCCGCTTTCCGTGCTGATAGGAGGAGGGTATCTTGTTCTCGCCGATCTGCTTGCAAGATCCATTATCTCTCCTAAAGAACTTCCGATAGGAGTCGTAACTGCACTGATCGGTTCGCCTATATTCACCTTATTGCTTGTCAAAAACCGAAAACAGAAGAAGGCACAACTTTAAAGGAAAGAAGGTTGCATATGCTGCACGTCAAAAATCTGACGGGAGGTTACGATGATAAAAAAGCGGTCATCAAGGATCTCTCTTTTTCCATTGAAAAAGGACGTTTTTTTGCTTTAATCGGACCAAACGGCAGTGGAAAAACAACGATTATCCGGTTAATTATGGGCGCTCTGCCCATTCACAATGGAGAAATCCTGTTCGATGCTAAGCCCCTTGCATCTTATTCACAAAGGGAACTCGCAAAAAAAGCGGCAGTTATGACCCAAGAAAATGAAGCAGGGCTGGATTTTTCAGTAGAAGAGATTGTCATGCTCGGCAGGTATCCTTATCAAAAAACGCTGTTTTTTAAAGAAAACACTCAGGCTGACTTGATAGCAGCAGAAACTGCCATGAAGCAGACTTCCGTCTGGGAGTACCGCAAACGCCCTTATCATTCCTTAAGCGGCGGGGAAAAACAAAGAGTGCTGCTTGCTAAAGCGCTTGCTCAGGAACCGGAACTGCTTTTGCTCGATGAACCAACGAATCATTTAGATGTGAAGCATACGAAGGAGCTTTTGGAATTACTGAAAAAATTGCAGAAAGATATGAATTTGACCATCCTCGCCATTTTGCACGACCTGAATCTGGCATCCCTCTACGCCGATTCGATCGGATTGCTTAAAAAAGGAGAACTGGAAGGGAAGTATGAGGGACTTCATCTGCAAAACGAGAATTCCTTTTCGAATGTGTATGAAGTTAAGCTCAATTTTACCTCTCATCCATCTGTTTCAAAAACCCAAATTTCACTTTCTCCTGAATATATGGAAGAAAAACCTGTAAATCTCTTGTCTGCTGTCCAAATTCAGCAAACAGAAAAGGCAGCATGCATAAAAATGGATAAACCTTTCAGAACACTATCTGCAGGGGCAGACGGCAAAGGTCTTCATTGGAGCAGGCAGTGGATTTTTTCTCAAGCAGAACAGGC
This sequence comes from Metabacillus hrfriensis, assembly GCF_030127205.1. Taxonomy (NCBI): domain Bacteria; kingdom Bacillati; phylum Bacillota; class Bacilli; order Caryophanales; family Bacillaceae; genus Metabacillus; species Metabacillus hrfriensis. The sequence continues at coordinate 2,523,756 of NZ_CP126116.1, read as the reverse complement.
TGAGACGGGAGAATCCATCTTTTTCTCAAGCAAACAGCCTTATATTCTGTGGTCTATCGATGCGAAATTGCCTAAAAAAGAGCTGCGTCAGAATTCGTTTATCGTAAATCAAAGCGGGTTCACATTTTGTGCCATAGTGTCTCATTCTCCTTATGACGGTAAAGTGCACGCCGCTATCTTGACGGATGCACCTCTGGACGACTCCGATATAATAAATTTGGCTTTAAAAATAAATGCTGTCAAATGCCGTGTTGAGAAGAACTTCGGAAAAATCGTGGTTGGCATGCAGAAAAAACAGCAAAATCAAGCTGATCAAGAACGTATCTTTGAAGCAGCCGAAGAACTTCTGCAGACGGCTTTAAAAAGGCTGGAAACTCCTAATGCAGCCTTTCGCTGAACAAACTGTCCTGCTCATTTTGATGAGTGTGATGCTCGATCTTATAATCGGCGATCCGAAATGGCTGCCGCATCCGGTCATTTTGTTTGGAAAAATCATCCGCACCACTGAAAAAGCATGGAATAAAGGAAGCACGAAAAAGCTTAAAGGCATTATTCTTGCTGCGTTCCTGCCTTTTTCTGTTTTCATTATTTCTTTGTTTCTGCTAAAACTGCTTTATGCGATTTCTTATCTCCTGGGAACTGCGATTGAAATCTATCTGATTTCAACGACCATCGCCATTAAGGGGCTGAGAGATGCAGCAATGGAAGTCTATCATCCTTTAAAGTCAGGAGATCTTTCCGAAGCCAGGAAAAAACTAGGTTTTATTGTAGGAAGAGATACTGACGGGCTTCTTTCCCCTGAAATTGTCAGGGGAACAGTAGAAACCGTTGCAGAAAACACTGTGGACGCCATAATATCCCCGCTCTTTTTTGCCATCATCGGCGGTGCGCCGCTTGCTCTTGCATACAGAGCAGTCAATACGCTGGACTCAATGGTCGGGTATAAGAATGAAAGATTTAAAGACTTCGGATTCGGATCGGCAAGGCTTGATGATTTGATGAATTTGCTGCCGGCCCGTATTTGCACTGTGTGCATGTGGCTGGGCAGTTATTTTATGAAAGAAATGAGAAGAAAGTACGCAATTTCCATCACGAGAAGAGATGCATCAAAGCATCCCAGCCCAAACAGCGGCTGGCCGGAATCCATGGCAGCCGGACTGCTCGGCGTTCAGCTGGGAGGAGTCAATATATATGGCAAAATTGTCTCAGAACGTGCAAGGCTTGGTGATCCGCTCGAACCTTTGTCTTTTATCCATATAAAAAAAACGATTCTTATTATGAACGGTGCCTGGATTCTTTTTTTGACAGGTTATTTAATCCTTTTTGGATTAGGGAGGTAAAAAAATGTGGCCACAGCACGGCGGGAAAACAGCAAGCATTAAAGCTGTTTTTAGAAATAAGGGAATTAACGAAAAAGAGTTCATCGATTTTAGTGCAAATTTAAATCCGCTTGGAACACCATCTATAATTCTAAAAGCTATGCAAGAAAGCATCGTTCATTCAAGCACTGTTTATCCTGACCCTGAGTATTCAGAAGAAAGAGCTATTCTGGCAGCATTTGAAGGGGTAAAACCTGAAAACATTCTTTTGACAAATGGAGGAGCAGAAGCTATTTTCCTTGTCACGAGTCTTTTTAAAAACGGGAAAGCGGGCATCTTTCAGCCCTCATTCAGCGAATATGAACGTGCCTGCCGCTGCCACGACATACAAGTGACAGATCTGAGTCATGAAGAGTTAAAGAAAGGTATCGGAAGGATTCAAAAAGAAGATGGTGATGTCCTGTTTTTGTGCAGACCCAACAATCCTACTGGAGAAATGATTTCTAAGGAAACCGTTCTAAACCTCCTGGATTCAGCTTCCCTGAATGAACAAGCAGTCATCATTGATGAAGCTTTCATCCATTTTACGGAGAGTGACGAAAGTCTTGAAAACCTGCTGCAGCACTATTCCAATCTCATCATCATTCGCTCGCTTACCAAAATATATGCAGTGCCGGGAATAAGGTCAGGTTACATATTGGCCAATGATTCTATTATCCAAAAACTTGAGGCCATATCTGTTCCATGGAGCGTCAATTGCGCTGCTCTTGCCATGATTCATGCTTTGCCGCATACATATGATCATTTGACAGAAACAAAAAAATGGCTGCAAGCTGAATGGAAGCAGCTGAGAACGAAACTTCAAGCTTTAAACTTCATCGTTACAGAATCTGTGGTCAACTTTTATTTATTAAAAGATCCGCTGCTTGATAATCATGAGCCCCTGCTGTTATTTCTTGCAAGGGAAGGAATCCTCGCCCGGCATACGATGAATTTTCATGGCATAGAAGGGTGCTCTGTCCGCCTCGCAATACGGACAAGAGAAGAAAATGAAAAACTGCTGACTGCCTTAAGGAAATGGAGAAATCCATCATGATTACCTTTATATCAGGGGGAGCACGGTCCGGGAAAAGCAGTTTAGCAGAAAGAATGGCATTGGACGAAGTTAGAGATGAGTTGCCTTACTATATTGCAACTGCAGCTAATAATACTGGAGAGGAAATGGCTGAGCGGATTGAGATGCATAGAATGGACAGGGGAGAAGCATGGGAAACCATTGAAGAACCCTATAATATTGATGATGCACTTCATCTCCTTCCAAATAAAGCTGTTGTCATGATTGATTGTTTGACCGTCTGGACCAGCAGTTTAATGTTCAGTAAAAACCTCTCACCAAAAATGATTCTGAAGCGTTTAGAAAGGACATTATCCATTGCCCGGAGAAAAGAACTCTGCCTTTTCATTGTGTCTAACGATGTAAATGAAGGAATTCCCATTCAAGACAGACGTGTTGCAAACTATATAAGCTGTCTAGAAGATTTACACAAATTCACTGTCAGAGAAGCAGACACAGTACTTGAAGTAATCTGCGGAATTCCAGTCGTATGGAAGATCAATGGCGTCCTGAGCAAAAATGTTTCAATGATTTCAACTGGAGGACAAGTATGAAAAATATGGTTTATGGAGCGATTCTTGCTCTGCAGTTTCTTACAAGGTTTCCTCTCCCGGTGAATTGCTCTATGGATCATAATACCCTTAAGTGGGCCTTGCGGTTTTATCCCTTTGCCGGTTTGGCAATAGGAGGAACACTCTATCTCATTTATAATTTATTGAATGGACTCCTGCCCCTTTATATGCTCACACTTATTCTTCTCACTCTGTGGGTTTTCCTGTCAGGAGGCCTCCATTTAGACGGTGTCATGGACGTGGCAGATGCCGTTGGTTCAAATGGGAGCACAGAAAAAAAGATTGAGATTTTAAAAGATTCGCGCGTAGGGAGCTTTGCAGTGCTGAGCGTTATCTTTTTGCTGCTTTGGAAAAGTGTGCTGTTGTATGCAGTTTTAGATTCCAGTGAAAACGAACTGTTTATAATAGCCATCCCCATGATGGCCAGATTTCAGGCTTTATTGCAGCTTTTCGTTTTTCACCCTTTCCAAAACAAGGGAATGGCGCATTACTGGAAACAGCATTTATCCATGCGGGACGTGATTATCGCTGCCTGCTGGGTTCTGCCATTTGCAATCACACAAGTAACGCTAATTATTTTGTTCAGCCTGCAAATCTGCTTTTCCTTTATCTTCGGAAAATGGGCTGTCAGACAGTTTCAAGGAGTAAACGGAGACACAGTTGGTGCATCAATTGAGGGGGCTGAGTTATGGAATCTTGCCGTTCTTTACAGCTTATTCTTATTCGGCATAGTATGACAGAATGGAATAAAGCAAAACGATATTTAGGCCACACGAATCTTCCTGTACTAGAAGATTCGTTAATAGAGTACGAACCTCTTAAAAAATACATAATTCATAATCATCCTGAAGCCGTTTATTCGAGCGATTTACTCCGGTGTCAGCAGACGGCAGCATTTTTGTTCCCAGAAGTGTCCATTATAAAAGATCCGCGCTTGCGCGAAATCAGTTTCGGGGTTTGGGAAGGCAAAACATATGAAGAGTTAAAAAATGACCCGCATTATTCCTGCTGGCTCGATAACTGGGAGATAACCAGCACGCCCGGCGGAGAAAGCGGCATGGCATTTCAAAAACGTGTTTCATCTTTCTTATCGGAAATCCTCAAATCGAACCTCAGAAGCGCAGCTATTATGACTCACGGAGGGGTTATCAGAAAAATCGTTTCTGACCTTGTTCCTGAAGCTGCATTCTGGGACACTTCTGCGCCTTTTGGAAAAGCGATCGTTCTTGAGTTAAAAGAAGAAAGGAGGAAATGGACATGCATCTCATTATTGGTGGAGCCTTCAGCGGGAAAAGAGCCTTTGTGAAAAGTAAGTGGCAAGATGCCACTTGGATTTCAGCATATGAGGGGCAGCATTTGCTGCAATGGCAGGAGGAAAATGCTTCGAAAGCACCGCTTGTTTTCGAAGGATTTGAACAATGGATAATGGAAGACAACAGGGATGCTTCCAAATTGAGAGAAGACTACCGGCTTTATTTGAAAGCAGTACTGGAGCTTAAAAAGGAAGTCATCTTGATCATGCTGGAAACGGGAAAAGGCATTGTTCCCATTTCTGCAGAGGAACGGCGGATGAGAGACCTTTTAGGCTGGATTCAGCAGGATGCTGCAGCATTGTGCAACGACGTTTACCACGTTTGGCATGGAATGGCGAGAAAAATCAAATAATCATTTAAAGAAAGGGCTGAGCCCTTTTTTTGTTTCAAAAAAATGAATATCTATTTGTTTATAGAATCGTATATAATTTACTCTGAATCTTCTCAGGTTCTCTTTTTTAAGAAAAAAGAAAGAGGGGTTTTAGGGAAAGGAACAGAATATAAATGACGAATGATTCTGGGAAATGACATTATAATTAAAAAGTGTCTGTTTTTTTCTAGGTCTGAAATGATATATGAAAGGGGAACATGTAAGATAACGAATTTTAAATTTATCGCATCACTTAAGTACTAATTTTAATAGCTGGAAAGGCATGATAAAAATGGAAAAAAACATATCTGAAGCTTTGCCCGCGCAGAGTAAGTCTTCAGGAAACTTATTTAAAAACAGGATCGTGCTTGCGATCATGGGCTCTAACTTTTTACTGCAGCTCGGCATCTGGATCAGAAACTTTGCCATCTTATTATACGTAACTGATCTTACCAACAATGATCCAGTGTATGTATCCCTTATATCAATTGCAGAGTTCGCACCGATTTTTATTTTTTCTATTATCGGAGGAACATTTGCCGACAGGTGGAAGCCCAAACTCACTATGGTATGGTGTGACGTCCTTTCGGCGGTATCCATCTTTGTCGTTCTTTTAACTTTGATATACGGTTCCTGGCATGCTATCTTCTTTGCCACTTTGGTTTCTGCGATCTTGTCGCAATTCTCGATGCCTTCTGCTATGAGACTATTAAAGCAGCACGTACCAGAAGATCAATTACAATCTGCAATGGCTATTTTCCAATCCCTGATGGCTGTTTTTATGGTCATCGGTCCAGTCATCGGGACACTTGTATACCAATCATATGGCATCTACACCTCAATCATTGTAATGGGCGTTATGTTCCTTCTATCAGCTGCCGTTTTGACGTTCCTTCCGCGTGATCTTGAAAAAGCCAAAACAGAAGAAGAAACAAGCTTCAAGAAAGAACTGGCAGACGGCTTCCGTTATGTTATCGGGAAAAAAGTTTTGACTACAATGGGCGGCGTTTTTGCTGCCTGCGGTCTGGCAGTCGGGTTAATTTCTCCGCTGATGATTTTTATTACAATCGAGAATCTTGGATTGTCCAAGGATTATCTACAGTGGCTGATCATGGCGAACGGAATTGGAATGCTTGCCGGCGGCGGGATTGTCATTGCCTTTTCTAAAAAGATCTCGCCTCAAAAGCTGCTCGCAATTGGTATTTTTGCCAGCATGATCTTTACCATCAGCATCGGCTGGTCAACAAGCTTCCCGCTGACGATTGCCCTTGAGCTGCTGAACGGATTCTTTTTCCCGTGCATCCACATCGGAATCAATACTCTGATTCTTAAAAATACAGATGAATCCTTTGTCGGCCGAGTGAATGGTGTTCTTAATCCATTGTTTATGGGAATGATGGTTGCCGGTATGTCACTCTCAGGCCTTCTCAAGAATCCTCTGACTTTATCAGGCGTTTTCACGGTTTCAGGGTTGTTGTTCTTAATGGGAACTCTGCTGATACTCCCGCTATTTAAATTAAAAGAAAATACAATGGTTTCTCAGCAAGTTGTGAAAGTTGGAGAAGAAAGTTAACGTTTTAAAGAGAAAGTGCTCCCGAAAATTCGGGGGCATTTTTTATGAGCTAAAAAAACTCAATTTCATTTAAATATTCCTTTACAAGAATATTCCTTTTAGGGTATATTAAAAACAGAAAGGAGAATGAATGATGGGCATCAACATTACAGCAACTTTGCAAGCACTTGCAGAGCCCAATCGACAGCGAATTGTAGAATTATTGCGTGATGGTCCGCTTACGGTGGGTGAAATTGCTGAACGGCTTCAGCTTCTTCAGCCGCAGACGTCCAAACATCTCCGTATTCTCAGTCAGTCAGGTCTTGTAGAGGCAGAGGCGGCTGCCAACAGGCGAATTTATAAGCTGCGGCCGCAGCCATTTCAGGATCTCGAAGGATGGCTAAATTCATTTCAGCGACTCTGGCATGACAGATTTGACCGTCTTGATGACTATTTGCAGGAATTAAAGGATAGCGAGAAGAATGACAAAGGGTAAGATTAAAATTTGGGAGGAATTAGGATGTCAGCAAACAAAGGGATTGTAAATATGACTTCACGTGTTGAGGGCAAAGAACTAATAATGGAAAGAACGTTTAATGCACCAAGAGAGCTTGTTTTTAAAGCATTCTCGGATTCTGAACATCTGGCCAGCTGGTGGGGACCGCAGGGATGGAAAACAGAAAACAAAACGTTTGAATTTAAACCAGAGGGTGTTTGGCACTATTGCATGCGCTGCGAGGATAAAAACCAGGGAGACTTTTATGGTATGGAATCATGGGGCAAAGCTACCTACAAAGAAATTGTTGTCCCTGAAAAAATTGTTTATGTCGATGCTTTCTCAGACAAAGAAGGCAGCACATCAGATCAAATGCCTGAAATGATTATTACCATGGTGTTTGACGATCAGGGCGAAAAAACAAACCTCACGATCCGCTCCCAATTCTCTTCAGAAGAAGAATTAAAGAAGATCGTTGAAATGGGAGCTGTACAGGGTATGTCTTCTCAGTTTGACTGTTTGGATGAAGTTCTTGAGGAATTGAAATAAGAAGGTTAAGGGGAAGCTGTAGCGGCAGCTTCCTTTTCGTTTTATGGAAATAAAATTAAATACCATTTAGACTATGAAAAAAGCTCATGTATACTTAAAAGAAAAAAACATTAGGGTGAATTCATCAATGAGGGAACAAATTCTGGAAGTCCTTAAAGAAATTGAAGAGACACATCAAGTGAAAATTCTTTATGCATGTGAATCCGGCAGCAGAGCCTGGGGGTTTCCTTCAAAAGACAGCGACTATGACGTAAGGTTTATCTATGTACATAAAGCAGAGCACTATCTGAGCATTGATCCAATTGGAGTCGGCTCCAATCGTGATGTCATAGAACGTCCGATAAATGACCTCCTGGATGTTTCAGGCTGGGACCTGACTAAGGCATTAAAGCTTTTCCGAAAATCAAATCCGCCTTTAATGGAGTGGATGAACTCACCAATTGTTTATTATCAAGCTTATTCAGCAATGGATAAAATCACTGATATGCAATCAGAGGTATTCACCCCCCATTCAGCTATTTATCACTATTTGAACATGGCGAGCAATAACAGCCGGAAGTACCTGCAAGGGGATACCGTTAAAATTAAAAAATACTTCTATGTACTCCGGCCTTTACTTGCAGCGAGATGGATTGAAGTAAAAGGCGAGTTTCCCCCAGTGGAATTTCATGTCCTCATAGAAGATATGCTGCCTGATGGAGTGCTGAAGAAAGAAGTATTAACTTTGCTTGAACGGAAGATGATTGGAGATGAATTAGCTAGAGAACCTAAAGCTGAAGTTATAAACGAGTTTACAGATTCTGAAATCATTAGACTTAAAGAGTACGCGAAACAGTTGAACTTAAAGAAGGAAGATCCTACTTCTAAATTAAACGGTATTTTCAGGGAAACGCTTAAAGAGGTTTGGTGAAGTTAAATTCCATGTTAATTCTATGACAGATGAAGAATGAAACAGGGAAGAAATTAGAGCATTCATATAATAAAATAAAACAATACATAGTTAAATCAGTGTAATTTTTTTGAAAGAAGGCAGGTAAGTATGGAAATTAGATGGGAAGAAATCACAGGTAATCATTTAGATCATTTAGATGAGGTTTTCAAACTTTACAACACTACATTTCCGTTTGAAGTAAGAGAACCAGACACCATTTTTTTAAAGAGCTTAGCCTATGCAGAAAAAGAAAAGCATAATAATTTTCGTTTCATAGCGGGGTTTGAAGGAGAGGAGCTTGTTTCCTTTGCTACTGGACACTATTTGGCTGATGTTAACTCAGGTTTTATCGTTTATATAGTCACTAATCCTGCTGTTAGAAGCAAAGGATTAGGTGCCAAAACACTATTTAAAATGGAACAATTATTAAAAGAAGATGCCATACGAGCGGGAAATTTATCACTTGAATCATTAATCCTGGAAACAGAAACAGAGGAAATGGCCCATACGGCGGAAGAAAAAGAAGACTGTGTAAAGAGAAAGACATTTTTTGAAAGAAATGACTACAAACTGTTAGAAGAGGTTCATTATCTGCAGCCTCCGCTGCATTCTGGTGACAACAGCATCCTTTTGAATCTTTATTTAAAAACCTTGCAAGAAACCGAAATAACTCTTAAAGAGGTTAAAGAAATTATTAGAGCTATGTATAAAGAGAAATATGAAAAAGTAAATGAGATTGATAAAAGTATGCTTAGCGGTTGTTTGGAAAAAATGGGATTGATCCATTAATTCATTTATATGAAATCCAGAAAAAGAAAAAAAACAATGAGACTTCAAATAAACCCTACTTCTATAAAAAATTCGTTTAAAAGCGATCCAGAAAAACAAAAATGAATAAAGAAACAGCCAAAATTGGCTGTTTCTTTCCTTCGTCGTAAAATGACCTGCAAAAAAAATATAATTCCATTAAATCTCGAACTCGAGGGCCCTTGAACTATTATAATGCAAAATAATCATGAATTTGACTCTAATTAAGTCAACGTCAATCTGTCTTATTTTGCATGTACTACTTTTGAATGAGCGGCAGATAGCTTAAACAATAGCAGGAAATGTACCCCCAGCAAAAGTGAGATTAATATAAAATTCAAACTGTAGCTGTTTGTCGATTCCATTATTTTACTTGCTGCTGCTGGACCAAATGCCATACCTACAAAATTTAACAAGTTATATAAACCAAGACCCACTCCAATTTTAGATGCATTTAAAGTTTTGGGTATAAGAGTGTTCAAGGATACTTGAATAGCAGAATAGCTCATAAACGTTAAAATTACTGCAATCAGAATAACAAAGAGGTTCGCATTTGGAATTAAACCTAAAGCCAGGAAACCAAAAATCATTATGGCAGAGGCTACATAAATCATTTTTATATTCCCTACGGTTTTTATAGCTCTTCCTGTTAAAATACTAGACACTATACCAAATAATGAGGCAATAAACAAAGCAATACCTATTAAAAATGGTGTAAGTCCATTTTTTTCAACTAACAGCAATGGGAGAAGCAACAGATTTGCACATAGAGCAACGTTTATGATGAAACCAATCGTTATTAATCGCAGAAAAGGTTTATTTTTAAATAATTCAAAGTCAATGAAAGGATGTTTAGCTTTTGTCATCCTAACTTTAAATAAAAATAACAGGACCAAAGAAAGAACAAACATTATACCGTTAATATTTACTCCTAATAAAACAGTTGCAATTAACGCAAATAATAAAATAGAGCCAATGAAGTCAAAATGAAAGGGTTCAGACGAATGATTTGCGTCGTCATTAGGCATAAATTTCATTAATAATCCTATACCGATAACAGAAATCACCATAACCAGAAACAGATACGGCCAACCAAGCGTATTTGTTATCGCACCTCCAATTAATGGTCCAATACCAACAGCTAAAGCGATTGAAGAACTAATCATGGCTAATGCTCCAGGCCGTTTATCTGGCTCAAACATTTTTGCCACTGATACCATGCCAAGTGCAATAAAGGCAGCTCCGCCACTTGCTTGCAGAAGTCGAGCAAAAATGACAAATTCATATGATTGATTTATAAAACCAATGACTGAACCTAATATAAATAAAATAATGGCTATAATTAAAAGTTTTTTCACACTAAATCGATCAGCTAATTTTCCATAGACCATTGAGCCAATTCCAACAACCAGGGAATAACCTACTACAATCCAACTTGCTTTTGAAGGACTAATTGATAAATCATTGGAAATATCGGCTAATGCTACATTAAACAGGACAGCATTCACAGGTCCTAACAATACGATAAAACACAATGTAAAGAGCAGCCATTTTGAATTGATTACTTTTTCCTTCAAATGAAACACCTCAATATTTATTAATTGATTAGATAGTTTTAAAACTTTAGAACTAATGATTAAAAATTAAGGTTTTTCGGCTTCTATAAAGTTGCCAAAAAACCTGGTAAAAATGCTTGAAATGTATCCTCCTTTAATTTAATAAATTTATATTGACCATCACGTCCAACATCAACTAAGTCAGCCTCTACCATAATTTTTAGATGGTATGAAACATTTGACTTGTTCATTCCAATTGATTCTCCAATTTCTCCACATGAATTATTATTTTTATTTTTATCATGATAAAGATAGCGGATGATTTCAATGCGCTTGACCTCTGATAAAGCTTTAAATATCTTTACACGTTTTTCATCTAGGTTAACTTGTTTGAATGTCATGAAACTATCATATTGTTTGATATTAATTTTGTCAAGGAAGTTGTAAAATATCCAAAAAGGAAATGAGAAAAGAGGGAAAGGGTTTAATCTCATGGCAGCTTCAATTTCTCTAGGTTTTGCCATTGGTCCCGGATCTTGTCAACATTCCAATCACCGGTCGCTGCAAAGCTTACTATGATTTAATTCGTTTAAGTTTCTGGAATAATTGTAACAGCGATTGTTCGAACTGGAGCATCTATTTCATTGCTCGGGGTATGGTAGTATTTAGTCATTAATTCGTTTAATTCATTTTGAAATTGTATAAAGTGATCCTCATCTATCTTTAATTCTACTAAAGAGAAAGTAGCACCATCTTCCCGGAAGTTTTGTTCTTCTAATTTCTTAAGATAACTTTGATATTGAGTCATCAGTGATAATTGATAATATGAAACATAATTAAGCTTCTTCTCACTAGAAGCTTTTTTCCAATCTTCTATATTAAGTCTAGCCTCACTTTCATTTAAAGCGTAATATTTTTCGGAAACAGATTTGACTTTTTTTTCCTTAATAACGCGAATAATACCAGAATCCAACATAACTTGTAAATGCCTATATAGAGTTGCCTGAGGTACGCCTTTAATAATTTTCACCATTTCTAAGGGTGTTAATCCATTGTTTTTATTCCTCATTAGCACCTGAGAAATTTTCATTCTTACTGGATGCATTAAAACTTCAACTTTATTAACCATAATGTTCTCCTTATTTGTGTTTATTAATTGTGTGTTTATTTACTTTAAATTAATTCTTATTATAAATAATGAGAATAGGTATTGCAATGTACTTCCTTTGAAGTTATTATTATCATTATCAATAACGATAATGAAAAGGAAGTGTTTAATATGCAAATTCACTATGGGTTTGATGAATTAAAGGATATTGACTTTATGGCTTTTATCCCCATAATATTGCCGTTTATTGCAGTAGGTTTCCTATTGGTTCTAATTGCTTTAATAGATTTATACAGACATAGAAAAACGAGAAAAAATGTTCTAGTGTGGACATTAATTATCCTTTTAGTTAATACAATTGGTCCAATTCTGTACTTTGTTATAGGGCGAGAGGAGAGTGAGAGATTATGAAATTGGAAATCAAAAATGTGACGAAAACATTTAAAGAAAAAGTCGCTGTCAATAATTTCTCAATGGAACTGCAATCGGGAGAATGTGTCGGTTTGATCGGGCCGAATGGAGCTGGGAAATCGACTTTAATAAAAGTGATTTCAGATATTATCGACCCAAACGCAGGCGAAGTTTTACTGAATGGGAAAAAAATATCGAAAATGAAAAGGGAGATTGGCTACCTGCCACAGTACCCTAACTTTTTTCATTGGATGACAGCGAAAGAAACTCTTACGTTTATGGGGCAGCTTTCTGGATTGCAAAAAGAAGAATTAACTAACTCAATACCTGAAATTTTGACCAAAGTCGGACTAATAGGTGAAGAAAATTCAAAAGTTGGCACATTTTCAGGTGGAATGAAACAGCGACTCGGCATTGCACAAGCACTGCTGCATAAGCCTTCGCTTATTGTCATGGATGAACCGGTATCCGCACTAGATCCAATCGGGCGAAGAGAAGTGTTAAACCTGATCGAAGAAATAAAAAAAGATACCACGATTTTATTATCAACCCATATATTAGGCGATGCGGAAGAAATATGCGAACGATTTGTCATTATAAAAAATGGAATAAAAATAGAAGATACCACCATCAACGAACTGTTAAAACGCAATAGCAAAAATAGTCTAAACGTAGAAATCACAGCGAAAGATCATAAATGGATTGACGTTGTAAAAAAATTACCTTATGTGGAGGAAATAGAGGTCATTGGGCATAAAGTCAAAATAAAAGTTGAAAACATCGAAAAAAACAAAAATATGTTACTTGTAAATGCACTTGAGCATGAAGTGGACATCGTAAAATTCGAAATTAATAACGATACTTTAGAAGAAATCTTCTTAAAACTGGTGGTGAGGAAATGAATAATTTTAATGTCCTGATAAAAAAAGAATTTGTTCAAATGATACGTGAGTTTAAAGTTATTTGGCTGCCGATCGTTTTTATCTTTTTAGGGATAACCCAGCCTATAGTAACTCATTTCTTGCCAGCAATATTGGGAGCGGCAGGCGGTGGTCAGGGAATTACAATTGATCCGAGCATGACAGCTCAAAAAGGCGGTGAAGTACTGGCAAGCACATTAGGATCTCAATTTGATCAGCTCGGGCTTATGATTCTGGCAATCTCAATGATGGGTATTATTCAAACAGATAAAGCAAATGGCATGCTGGCCTTTATTTTAACACGACCTGTTACTGTTCTTTCATATATAGCTGGAAAAATTGCATCAAATTATTTGATAGCAGCCTTTAGTGCAGCAATTGGATACTTTGCTTCTTATTTATATGTAAATTATCTTTTTACAGATGTTCCATTTTCACACATGATTCTTGCACTATTATTTTATCTTGTATGGGTTCTTTTTATCGTATCTTTTACAACGATGATTAGTACGATTTTTAACAGTCAGGGTATTATCGCATTAATTTCAATTGTTTTCCTTTTAGGTTGCAGAATTATTGTTGGTTTAATTCCAATTATTGATTTTATAAATCCGGCAAGTATGAGCAAACATGCAATGGCAGTGCTGGTCACAGGATCAGCAGATACAAAAGCAATAGAGAACGCACTAGTAGCGATTGTTTGGATTGTACTGATACTCTTTGTAACGAATTATTGGATTGCCAATAAAAAATTTAATCACGAATAAACAAAGAATAACTTTAATGGGGAAGATGAGGATTTTTGCTCTGTGTTTACGAGACCAACACCAAACTAAGGTGTTCAGCGTTTTCTTGTTAAATTAACGGACAGTTATCTGCAAAAAAACAAATTGATATAACGCTTCTAAATACGGTAAAATTTGTAAAAACGAGATCATTAGGAGGATGGTAGAGTGTCAAATGAAATAAAGAGTTACATTGACCATCTAATGGTTTTGAAATTCCAGGGGGAGAAATAGAATTAAGTGACGATAGAATAAAAAGCAAATGGAAAGCTGAAATAAGACCGTTTCTTCTCGCACGGCATCCTGTAACTATGGGTCTATACAATGCTGTTAATAAAACACTTAATCCTTTTGACGTTGATCTAAAACCGGTTGTAAATATATCTTGGAATGATACAATTTCTTTTTGTAATCTGCTTTCACAAAAAGCTTGTCTGAAAGAGTGTTATTCTATAAGTAATGATGGTGAAAACATTATTTGTGATTGGGAATCAGACGGCTATCGACTTCCTTCAGAAGCAGTGGCAATATGCATGTAAAGCAGGGACTGCTGGTTATAGATACGGAGAGCTTGATAAGATAGCCTGGTTTAATGAAAATTCAGGAGGCAAAATCCATGAAGTAGGAAGAAAGGAACCGAATGCATGGGGTCTTTATGATATGTTAGGGAATGTTTGGGAGTGGTGTTGGGATATATATGATGAACAAGTATACGGCTCCTACCGAATTTTCCGAGGAGGTAGCTGGGCTGAAGAGGCCAGGGGTTGTGGGGCTTCGTGTCGTCGTCGCAGCCATCCGTCATTTACAATAGAGGACCTTGGATTCCGTCTTGCCCAGTCTATTTAACTTCTACACACAAGCCCGACTTTCGAGGTTTTACAGACAACTAATGGGAACGATAGTTCAAATAACCGCCATTAAGGAACAAAAAAACTATAGATATGTATCTATAGTTTTTTTGAAGTTTTAGAAAGCTTTACTTACACCAAAACTGTTATAAGTTAATTGTATAAAAGATTGCAAAGGAAGTGTCATAAATTTATCTTTATGCCAAACAATTTGTGTACTAATAGGTGTGACAACACTTTTACAAACTAATTCTTTTAGTATACCTCTCTCAATCTCTGTTTTTACTACCATTTCCGGTAATATTGCAATACCTAGGTCTAAAATGACACATTGCTTAATTGCTTCTACACTTACAAATTCGAACTTATTGGATGCGTCGTGCCAGATTGTTTAGGAACATTTTAAAATTTTAAGGTGTCACGAAAAGTTGACATCCCTCATTATTTATACAGTTTTCATCATATTATTTAAAATATCATAAACCAATGGGAAAGAAATGAATCCATCATCTTCTAGAAAATGACCACCTTTTTCAACAGGATAAAATGATGTATTCAATTGTTCTGATAAATATTGACTTACTTGAAAAGGTACAATATAGTCATCTTTTGCAGCAATAACAGCACGTGAATTAGTTGCAGAAATTATTTTCTTATTGTAGTTATTCCATTAAAGGGAGCATTAATCCAAAACGCTCTTTTGGAGGTGATCTAAATTTTCTGGTTATTTGGACTAATCGCTGGTATCATTTCTTTATCCTGGGCAATAGATTTTAGACGAAAGAAAAATAATAACAATAAAGGTCATAATCCTAATGTTAAAACTGGTGGAAACAGCAATCATACTATGGGAGACAATAGATATATGAATGGTGATGGAAGCTAAGACAACTCGTGTCTTTGCTTTTTATTTATTATATTTCCGAGTGTACGTAATTTAATTGTATTTCTATTTCAACAAACAGTGGCATTAATTATTGGAAGAAGATTATTTCGTGAATTTGTAGAATGTTATTACCTTGATTAAATAGATTGGTGGTTGATTTTAATGGACATTAGGTTAGAAAAAGCAACAAATGCTGATTCTCAAATTATTTTTGATATTCAGGTAAATGCATTTTTGCCACTGTTGGATAAATATAAAGATTACAAAACAAACCCAGCAAACGAAACTATAGAAGGAGTAATAAAGAGAATAAATAACACTAACGGTGGGTTCTATAAAATTATTGTCGATAACAGTAATGTAGGTGCGATCTGTATATTTTGGAAAGAAGAAGTGCAATTTTGGATAAGTCCAATGTTTATTCTTTCTGAATATCAAGGGAAAGGGATTGCCCAAAAAGCTATAACTTTAGTTGAAGAAATGTTTCCAAAAGCAATAAGTTGGGAATTAGCTACAATTTTAGAGGAAAAACGTAATTGCTATTTATACGAAAAAATGGGATACAAAAAAACAGGTGTTAAAAAGAAATTAAATGAAAATGCAACTCTTATTTTTTATAAAAAGGTAGTTAGAAATTTTTCACCTTTATCAGCACTACCAGTAAATAATAATCAATAATCAACTTCGATGATCTTTAACAATCGGGGAAATGATTAACAAATAGTGTATATTAACTGGATAAGTGATTCTGAAGTTCTTTTACATAAAGGCCAGATAATTGGTTAGTTTGGCTGAACTCTAAAGTTGTAGACTTAGAGGTTACAGCAAAAAATTTAATTATTTGGTTCCTATTTCTGCACTTTATATCGTGGGGAAGAAGGTAGTATTGTGAAAACAACAGGAAATTTTACCGACAAGGCCGATATATATGCGAAATATCGCCCCAGTTACCCTAATGAATATATTGATTATTTGTTTTCAGCTAACCAACTGAAAGAGGATCGGATTGTGGCCGATATTGGTTCAGGTACGGGGATATTTAGCCGCCATCTGCTTGAAAGAGGTCTAAATGTTATTGGAGTAGAGCCAAATGATGACATGAGAAAGGAGGCTGAGCAATCGTTAAAAATATATTATCGTTTTAAATCAATAAAGGCAACTGCTGAAAATACCACTTTAAAAGGGAAAAGTGTGGATTTAGTAACTGTTGCCCAGGCATTTCATTGGTTTAATAAAGAAGCATTCAAAATCGAATGTCAACGGATTTTGAAACAAAAGGCAAATGTCGTTCTTGTTTGGAATAGCAGAGATTTAACTAGCCCGATTAATAAAGAGAATGCAGAAATTTGCCAAAAGACCTGTCCAAATTTCAAAGGATTTAGCGGTGGGATGGAGGAAACTCCAGAAGTATTTAACAGCTTTTTTAAAGATGGAAAGTATGAGTTTAAAAAGTATCAAAATGATTTGCTATTTGATTATGAAGGATTTTTAGGAAGGAATTTATCAGCGTCCTATGCTCCGAAAAAAAATTACGAAGAGTATGAACGTTTTGTTTTTCTCATGTCAGAGTTATTCGAAAAATACAGTAAGAATGGAAAAATTGTTCTCCAAAACATAACGCGAAGCTATCTAGGCAATGTCTAAACAACCGAACAAAGGGGGCTTTAATTGAAATTCCCTTTGAATTTTAGATTACATTTATTAATATTGATCTTCCACAATCGGGCCATTATCAGGAGGAAGCCTAAGCACTTTACAGAATGCCCAAAATCTGATGGTGATTATCACTTAGTTGTTCATGTGTATAACGACACAAACTTGTATACTATCCAAACGTTGATATTACGAGGTTTTCAAAAAGAAGTACCCATGTTTGTGTCGTAAAAATGCGATACAAACATGGGTACTTCCTGTGCAGGCGACACAAACTTGTATACTATGTGGGACAAAAACATTGTATGAATGTTTACTTTTCTCTGTATTTCATTAATTTATGCTGCCTGCTTAGAATTATGAAATTTCTCTTCCTTACATTAAAAAATGAAAAAGTTAGCGAAGGAGTTTCTTCATTTTAAAGTTATTAGCAAAGGTATTAGATGAATTGACCATAATGTTGATGACATTAATCCGGCTTACCTGAATGGCGTATATTTACCTAATTCTAAAGATGAGATGCTTAATATCCGTTTTAGAGACATGGACAAAGACTGCAAAGCATAGGCAATAAACCAACTGAACTGATATAAGAAGAAGTAGGAAAGTTTTGGGAACACCGACAAAAAGTAGTGCACGGATTCTCACATATGATAAAAAATAAGAATTCATTATGAAGGACCGTTTTGGGTCTTTTTGATGAAATATCCCCATTAAAAGTTAACAAAGGCTATTTGAAAGACTGAAAAATGTATTGAAAAAACTTCCTATTTCGGTCAATAATGGATTGAGTTGACAACAAGGAGTGGGAATATGGAGAAAATATACCAAAAAAATTATTCTAAGAAGGAAAAGTTAGAAAGGAACAAGGAAACGATTGATGAACAACTACTCAAACACTGGACCAAGATTTACTTTAATGTTTCGAATCATATCCCCGACAGTTTACACCATTACACTTCTTTAAGTGCAGCAAAAGGGATTTTAGACAACAGGGAATTATGGTTATCTAACGTAAAAACAATGAATGACCCTGATGAGCTCAGTTATGGATACCGCCTCATAGCGTTAGCAATGGAGGAATTGGTAGGTTATGCATCCATTTTCGGTAGTCATCAAGCGAAGTTGAAAAATCTAATTGAAGTAATGAAACATCTAGCAGAGCAAAAAGTGATAATAGGAAATGCAGAAATTTATTTAACATGTTTTTCCGCTGCAGAAAATACGATTCGTCAGTGGGTTACATACGGGGATACAGCTGCAGGTGTAAGCATTAAATTCGCAAACAAATTAAAGAAAAGCCAAAATACAATAAGCAAGTTATTAACCGCTAGAGTTAACAATACGGATGAAGATGATCTAAGTAATAATTTAAAAAGAGATGTGTTTGATGTAAATAGTTTACCAGAGGAAGTAAAGGAAACCATTAAATTGTATGAAGAAAATTATTATGGTTTTAAGCAAGTCGAATATGTTGAGGAAAAAAATGCAAAAAGTTCAAACTTTTATATAAATTTAGTGAGTAGTTTGGATCGAGACTTGCAAGAGTTATTTAGAGACCAAAAAAACAATGATGACTTGGATACGAAAAGTCCAACCGAATTTGTTGATTTTGTTTGTAAGGGAGCCGTCAGTCGTGCTGCCACTAGCTTCTTTATAAAAATGGCTCTGTTGGCGTTGTCAGTAAAACATCATCACTGGAAAGATGAGAAGGAATGGAGATTAATATTGTTGATGCATAGCCCGTTAGTTAATAATTACAATATTCATTTCTTAAATAAACCTGGTGCCTTGGTGCCCTTTATCAAATATTTTATTCAACCGGGGGATATTAAAGAAATTTGTTTGGGACCTAAGACAAACAAGGTTATAAGTCATTTGGCTTTGGATTATTACAGTATAGTCAATCCTAAATACAAAGACCTAGTAATAATAGAATCAAATATAAAAATGGCATAATATTTAAAACATAAAATAATCAAAAAGGCTTCTTAAAAGTCTTTTATTTATAGGTTTTGTTACCCTCTAAAAGATTATTTTTTCCTTGCCGCTGCCTTTCAAAAAGAAAAAGAGGATAGCGTGAATTAGTTTAAGAATTCGTCTACAGATGAGATCATCTACGGCATAGCAGAAAGTGCTTACAGTATGGTTTTAAGCAATTTAGATGCTGTAAAGAATGTCCCGGAATCGTTAGAAGGTAAAGTAGCAGAGCTGCGAACTGTAGCAGAAGCCAAAATGAAGTATTATTCCGCTTCGGATAGGCAAGAGAAGACAATTGAACTTACTAACGAGCGAACGGAAAACCCAGAAAATGTTTCAATTGGCATGACGTCTGAGGAAGTATTGACAAAAGGATGGGGAAGACCTCAGGAAATCAACAGCACCACGACAATAAATGGAACTGAAGAGCAACGGGTCTATCCAAACTTTCACTATCTGTATTTTGAAGATGGAATATTGGTAACGATACAAAATTAAAAAAGAAACCACCTTAAAGTTTTAAGGTGGTTTTATCATTTTAATGGTTTTTGGTATCATATCTAAATCTCGGCTATCGGCTTGATTGTTTCACAGCTTCTTAAAACAGGTTTACTTGTTCTTTACTCAATAGTTCGTTTGCCCGAAGAAGCAACGTTGCCTCTATGTCTTTCACCTTTTTTAGATTTTCAATTTGTTCTTTATTAAATTTAATCATTAAAATAATCCGTAGTGGGATAATAAAAACAAAAGAGCAAACATGCTTTCAATAAACCACATAGAAAAATACCATCTATTTTTATTCGTTATTAATCTCCTGAAATTTGCAGTATACTCCTAGTTACTTGTTTTCATTTGGGAATATCACAAGATTATCTTTGGATCTGAGTACAATATCAATCCCAAGGTTGCTAGAACTTTCTTGGGAAGGGAATTGCAGGGTCTTTCATATTACGATACAGAAATTGCAATGGAAGGGGAGGGAAGGGGGGGAAATCATAGCTTTAGTGCGTATACCAAATGGTGCACGAACTATTTTTTCTTCCAAATATAATATTAAGGTCTTTATTTACAACCATATGGCATGACTGTTCACTTCTTAAATACAAATTTATTTTTTATTCATTACCTAAGTATTAACAATTAGACAGTAAATGAATGGTATAATTATCCTAAAATGCAAATTAGGGGGATTATTTTGCTTCGTCCAATTGTAAGAAAAAGCTTTCTTGATAATTTTTATCATGATATAAAAGATCACATTCTTGAAGAGACACAAACGAAAGTGAATTTACATATATTAAAAATTGCTAATAATAGATTCGACATACATCCATTGCTATCCGAATTGTCTAATTCAATAATTACGTTTTGCTTATCAAAAAAAGAGTATCAGCTCTATGTTGACCAGCTCCGATTTGGAGAATTAAACAAAGCGGCACAGGAAAAATTTCGAGATTACCAATCGAATGAGGGAGAATTTGGGGAACTTTTACTCTATTGCTTTTTAGAATCGCATCTTGAAGCCCCTAAATTACTAACAAAAATGAATTTAAAGACATCACATAACGATTATGTAAAAGGTGCAGATGGGGTGCATCTATTAAAAGTGAGTGAAAATGAATATCAAGTTATCTTTGGAGAGTCAAAAATGTATAAAACTCTAAAGGTTGGTTTATCGAAAGCCTTTAAATCGATTGACAGTTTCTTAAATCACACAAAAAATAATGTACATTATGAGATGCAGCTTATTAATTCGCATCTTGAACAGGAAATCATAGACGATCAAACATATGAACAACTAAGGAAAATTATATTTCCCAGTGCTAATGAAGATGAAATACAAACAAATCGTGCGTTCGGAATCTTTGTCGGGTTCAATATGGAGGTTTCTGCTGAAATGAAAAAGTTGCCTAATGCTGATTTTCAAAAACAAGTGAGACAGCAAGTAAACTCACTAGTGCAGAAAGAATTGGGATCCATTACCAAGTTAATTGAGAAGTATGATCTATATGGGTATTCCTTTTATATATACTGTATTCCATTTATTGAAATTGACAAAGTGAGAAAAGATGCTATTAAAACTTTAAAAGGTGAAGTGTCATGAAACTATTTGATCGACTAGCTGCGGATGCTTTTGATGATAAATATTTTCAAAAGCTACTTGATAAGATAAATGAACTTTATTTTCAGAATTTATTTAATAAATCTCACTTTTCTTTAGATAAAAAGGAATCAATTGATCTTTTAAGATTTAGCGATATTCTATCAAACTCTTCTGATGTTAAATATAGGAGTTTGTCATATAAAATTATTACGTTGCTTTACCCGTTTTATCCTGAGGATGCATATTTTAAATCAGTTTCTACTGCAGTTTTATCGAAAATGGGAAATTTTCCAGCTCTTCAATTAATGGATTACGATGTGAAGCTTCCTATCGATCGGGAGATTGAAAAGGATGTAAAGAAATCTATCCAGCATATTAGTGAATTTGACAACATTTTTCTCACTGATTCACAATTTTCACTTTATCAAAAAATGAAAGCTTCTCATGTATTCAGTTTTTCAGGACCTACATCAATGGGGAAATCATTTATGATGAAAATTGTTATTTCCGAACAGATGAAGAAAAACATTAAACCTAATATAACGGTCATTGTTCCAACCAGGGCATTAATCCATCAATTTGCATCAGAAATCAAAAGAGATCTACATAAGCAGCTCGAAGAAAATAACTACACGGTCATTACCAATGGGAATTTGGAAGGAATTAATATAGAGGGTACTCATTTGATAATGGTACTTACTCCAGAAAGATTATTATCATATTTGTCAGAAGAAAATTATCCAATGATTCATTCTCTATTTGTTGACGAAGCTCATAAACTAGCAAGTGAAACAGATAAAAGAAGTGTCACACTTTATACAGCAGTAGAAAGAGCTATCTTCTCGAATAGAAACATTCAATTATTTTTCGCATCTCCAAATGTATCCAATCCAGAAGTATTCTTGCAATTGTTCAACAAAGGAATTGAAAACGTTTATTATTCAAATGAATCACCAGTTTCTCAACAACTTTTTTTTGTAGATTTAATAAATAAGAGGGTTACGCACTATACAGATAACGGAACAAAAGAATATAAGCCAAGTGTCGTAAATAAACATCAAAACAGTTTAAAAATAATTGATTTCTTGTCTCAGGACCAATCAAATTTAATTTATTGTAATTCTCCAAGACAAACTGTATCTAAAGCAAGAGAATTCAGTAAGAATTTTGGAGAAAAGGAGATATCAGCTCAGAATAAAAAAAGAATACAAGAAGCCACCAAGGTCATAAAAAAAATTGTTCATCCAGATTATTATTTAATTGATTGTCTACAAAAAGGCGTTGCCTATCATTTCGGAAATTTACCTCAGGTAGTTAGATATAATGTAGAGCAGTTGTTTAAAGATGGGGTTATCAAGCATTTATTCTGCACTTCTACGTTGCTTGAAGGAGTGAATCTGCCTGCTAAGAATGTATTTATATTAAATAATAAAAATGGAATCCGTAAATTTAGAAAAGTAGATTTTTGGAATTTAGCAGGTAGAGCAGGCAGATTGAAATATGAGTTATCTGGTAACATTTATTGTATTCGAGAAGAAGAAAAAGACTGGAAGAAAATTGATGACTTAGTAACAAATAAAGAAAAAATCCATCTAAATCCTACTGTAGCAAATAATTTGGAAAAGAATATAAAGCAAATTGAATTAGCCATTTTAAATCAGGAGATTTATAAAGGAAACGAAACTGAAAAAGACATTCTTCGCTATTTAGCAAACATAATCAGCATAGATACCATAGATCTCAATTCTGGCTATCAAAGTCCGATAATTGAGAAGTTATATTCAAGCAATCAAGGCGATCTTATTGAGCTCGCTCAAAAAAAAGTACGGAACATAGAAATTCCCCATCATATTCTAAAGACGAATCAATTTATGGCTGTTGAACAGCAAGAAACTGCCTATCAATATGTAGTAAAGAACAAGGATTATATACATAAAACGCTTTATCCAAAACAGATAAATTATGAGAGTTGTTTAGCTACATTAAATTTGTTTTATGATATTTATCAATGGGACAAATACGAAAGTAGGCTAAAGAATAAAAGAAGTTTATTGTATTTTGCTCTTTTAATGAATAATTGGATTAATGGCAGAAGTTTAAATGAATTAATAAACCAAAGTATAGATTACTATGCAAAAAATAGAAGAAACATCAATTATTATGATGAGAATAACAAGAAGCAATTGGAGGTATTTAATCGTAAAAGTCGATTACAGGTTAATACTCTTATTAATGATTTAATAAAAGAAATCGAAGGAATTCTTCGGTTTACGATTCAGAAATATGTAAACCATTATTATTTAATCTTACAGGAAGTGTACGGAAAAGAAAAAGCAGGAACCAATTGGACAAATTATTTAGAATATGGAACTCGCAATAGTGTTGTTATTACTCTACAAAACATGGGTCTATCTAGGTATGTTGCAAATCTTTTGTTAACGGACTTTTCTTCGCACTTTAAAATTCAAGATGGAGATTTAATAAAAATATTTAAAAATGAACTGATACAGGAACTCGAAGAAGGCAGTATTGAAATGCAAGAGGTATTAATGTTTTTATAAATATGGCTTTTGTTTTGGACATCTCTAGCATGGTAGATTGTATCGGGAGGCATATGTTTAGGACTTCAGAAAAAAAATCCAACGAGGGGTGATAGTGTGAAGATTGTGAACCTGGTAGAAATGGTAGAGTTTGAAAACAAAACTCAAATTATAGTGACCGGTACTAAAGTGAGGAAAGATGTCGATTATCTGTCTGATATGCACAAACCGTACCTGATTTATGTAGAAGGATTGTTCAAGGAAAAAAAGGATAGAGGGTTTTCAAAAGGAGCATTTACGGTGACCCTGTTTCTCGAAGATGGCACTGGCGAATGGTCAGTGCACTCCTCAGAAGAGGATACCTACAACTTTTTCAGGCTAAGCTCGAGCAGCAAGCCTTCTGAGCGGTCCCGCTTCCTTTGCTATTGCCTGAATCAGGAACCCGTGCTCGATCAAATGAAAGAGGACTTTGGGGAGCATTCGGAAATGGTTCGCTGGGTTCAACACGAGTGCCCGATATCACTCCGTGATGTGTGAAAAAACACCCTCAAGGGTGCTTAAGGAGTTCCCTTTTTTTAATACCCGGCTGTAACACCGCTTAAAATGGAGTTATAAATAGCGAGTCAATTATCACAACTCTGCTGTTCAGTTCTGGTACGACAGAATAAAGCATAAATGAGCAGCTAGGGACATTCAATGACATGACAAAAGCTGAGAGGTTACTTTGCTGTTTGCAGGATGAATCACGTACCGTTTTATTAAATGGAGGATCAATCCCCTCCATTTAATAGCGATATTAGTGAAAACTCCTCTTAATCGTAGATATGTATAGCTTCTTTCCATTACCTAGCTGTATTTCTCTTCGATTGATAACTTTGATACTATGGTCAATCTCTTTTAACCTTTTCAAGGTTGGTGGAATAATTAACATATGATACTCCTTCTTTCCTTTAAGCTCTTTAAGGTCTGCAGTTATTAATTAATAGTGTTTCCATCTATAATACGGATTATGTACAAAAGAGCTGACTAAACACTATCCACGCCTTGTTAAACAAACAGGTTCCAATAAATAGAGCTACTGCAACGATTTACAGATTAAAGGATGACGATATTGAATAGTTTAGATATTATATATGGAATGCATCCGAACATATCTATGGAAATGTTTACACTGTTTTCTGCTTAAGGAAGAAGTTTTAAATTGGGACAATCATCAATAAAACCCCAAAAAGCGGGCGTTTCCTCCATAAGAGGTGATGCCTTTTTGTATGAACATAGCAGTTTTCTTTTCTATTGTGTTTTTCACTTGTTTCTTCTTATAACCTCTAGGGAATTATTCCACTCTCTTCTTTTGATTTATCCAATAACACTACCACAAGATCATATTGATTACAGCATTTCAAACAGGAAACACCATCTCTTCTGTTGAATATAGTTGGAACCACGATTTTAAAAGGAGTTCAACCATGTATATTGAGAATGTAAGAGCCCGCATTAGCTACTTCACAGAATCTGAAAAAATGCAGCTTGCAGAAACCGCTCGAACCATTCTGCAAGAACGGAACATGATTTCCTCTAAAGTAAAACCAAGTGAGATTATGAAATATCTCGATAATTTCATAAATCATAAAGATACCAAACTCGTTTATTT
Organism: Metabacillus hrfriensis; assembly: GCF_030127205.1. NCBI lineage: Bacteria > Bacillati > Bacillota > Bacilli > Caryophanales > Bacillaceae > Metabacillus > Metabacillus hrfriensis. Next base: position 2,498,291 of record NZ_CP126116.1, on the reverse strand, counting down.
AGAAGGATATTTAAGTGCATTAGACCGGCTGTACACAGAGGGAGGTAAAAATGCACTGCTTGGACAGAAAATAAGAAAAAACAATACCTGGAGAAACCTGCTTATAAAGATTACCAACGATAGGGTGTGTCCTGAACTAGAACCATATGCGGAAGATGAGTTGATGATTAAAGAATTCAAAGATGTCTTTATAACATTAGTAGAAACATTCATTACCCCAAACAGAGATGAAACAATGCAAACATTGCAAGTGTTAAAACGATTATTCAAGCCTAAGTAGTTCCATCATCATTCATATCCTTATTCTTTTCACCCTCGGGAAGAAGAAGGATACAGATGTGACGAAAGTGGAATTCATACAAGAGGTGAAAAAACATGAGCAACGAAAACGAAAATAGATACATAATATCATTAATTTACACATCAAAAATGTGGATTTATCTCCACTTTCAGTAATAGAACTGTTTTAAATATTAATAAACCATGTTCCCAAAGACGAGTAGTTGCTTGGAGTGCCTGACTTGAAGGTCTAGCTGACCAAGCTTAGACGGCTTTCTCTCTTTGAACTAATGGGGCAGGATAATTTAAGAAGGACTATTGGTAATTCATGTATAATAATAAGTTAGAGAAGAAATTTAATTTTTAATTTATTGAGAGGGAATTTTATGAAGGATATATTTTCTTATAATGCTGATATAAATAAAACTGCTTATTTAAACTGGAGAACCAAAGGACATGATCATATTCGTAACATGATTGTTTTAGCAGATGGATTTATGTCATCAGCTATTTTATTAACAAAGCTAGTATTACAAGATAATCGTGATAAAACAGCTGATGTGGTGATTTATCCCATCCTTTTTAATGCTAATCATGGAATTGAAGTTTATTTAAAAGCGATTTCTTGGTCATTAAATAATCTTCTACATAACAAAGGTAAACCATTTTCAACACATCATAATTTGATGGATTTGTTTGCTAATGTAAAATCTCTTGTTAATCAATATGAAAATAATACAGAAAAACTAAAAACATTTAATAGTTGGATAGAGCCTTTAGAAGAATATCTAAAAGAGCTATATTCTAAAATCGAAAAAGTTTCTGATCAGGGAAAGAGAGTCTATAATATTGATTTTTCACGTTATACGCTTGATATAAAAAATGAACCACAATTTTACATTACTGAATTAAATAATGTTGTGGTAGATTTGGAGAACTTTATTGTAGTATTTCAAAAAATACATCAAAATTTAGATAATTTTGCAGAGCATTATTTAGAATTAACTGAGTGGGAATTAGAGAACAACGAACATTAAGATTTTCCTTTGCTCAACAATTTGGTGAGTTGATCCAGAAAGGATGAACGCCTTTTATGTAGCATCTATTATTCTGGTGCTGTGTGGTTTGTTAAATATTTTGGCAAGACTAATTATAAATTTCGTCAACAACGCCTTAATTCGAAAAGATAATTATTATTTAATATAATAAAAACCCTTGATATTCATTTCATATACCTTTTTTAGTTTGATTGGATTAGCAACTGGTTTTATGAAAGCATCAATAAATAGCAGCTGGTTACGGCGATCATCGCTTTGACCGAGACGGAGATAGGTTAGCGTGTGATGATTAAATAAAGCCGCCAATAACTGACATAGGCGGCTTATATTTTGTTCAAAAAACAACAATGGAACTTAGATGAAATAGAGAAAGATTTAGGCAAACATAGTTTTCCAATACCAATCCATTTTGATAGGTGGCATTTATATGCAAATTTATGACGAAAAATATGTTCCTGATACTGATTTTAGTGTATTTAAGAAATACATTCATAAAATGTCTCCATACATAATAAATGTAATTACTTTATTAATGAACAATATTAAACCATTGGCAAATTTGAATTATTAAAGCAAATTAAAGTAATAAAATGAACTTCGTTATGAAATCTTATTCATAAAAGGGTGCGATTGCCGTAAAAGGTGATCGCTTTTTTGTTTTAAAAACCTCTCAAATTCCAGGATTTTTACCGAGTTTGATCCCTTTTGGGTATTAATTTTTATTCATAATATGAATACCATTTAGTAATTAGGCATAATTAATTATGAAGGAGGAGAATACAATGGTTTATAAAGATATTGAAAGATTTCATGCGGAAAAAAGAAGAAAAAAAGAAGTAAAGATGGAGCATTTAAGAAATCAACTCATTGAATGTTTCTTTAACATTTATCCACCTGATTCGATTAAGAGCAAAATTAAGGCATCCTTAAATGAAAGTTCTTTACCGACTTTTATATGCAATTACAAATTAAGCTCATCCTCAGACAATTTAGCTCCTGAAGAATATATCAAAGTAGTCACTGACAATGAAGGAGTTTATTTGTCGGTTGATTTTGATTTTCATAATATAAAGAGGGAACTCAGTAGTTCAGATTTAGTAGAGAACTTTACTCAGTATAAAAAAATCAGAAAACGCTTAGGCTCAGATTTCCAATTTAATGTAGAGGGAAGAACAGAAGAGGGGACAATCGAAATCGTATTCTGCAAAAATTACAAACCCTTTATTTCTAGATTTTTCAATTAATGATTAGTTCAGCAGACCAATTTCAATTTGTGGTTAAAATCGATTTTAGCACACCTACTACTTAAGTTGGTAGGTGTTTTTGTTATGGATATTATATTTAACGCTCTCAACCTCAAGCCGTTTGTATTGTATAAAATGACTATTCAATTAACGGGGTCTTTAATTGAACATCTAGGAAGCTGAAACCAATTAATACGATTTTACCAACCAAGCGTAAAAAAATTCTGGTATTGTGTGCAGCTTCTTTTTATTATCCTTCTGAAGAAGCTGAAGGGCATTTTGAAGAATACTTAATAGAAACTTATGAGAAATTAGCTAACTATAACTTTGAGGTTAATGATAAGAGATATAAAACCATAGGCAACGCAAACTTATTTATAATAATGTCGGTTATCACCACTCTCCTTACTCTTGGTTGTTATGTACCTAGTATGTTTAAAAAAGATGCAGGCATCCAAGAAGTAAAATTAATAGGTGATACTGATACTAATAATATAAAGATAGAAGAAAAATCTAAAGCGAAAGTACAGGAGGAAGAAAATGTCGAATAGCCAAGATTCAAGTCAAACGCAACAACCTATTACACCTGCTACCACTCCAGCAACGATACCAGTAAAACCTAACCCGCATTATAGACGTGAAAATTTCACAAAGAATCATGACAAAAAAAGTGAAGGTCTCAAAAGAAATACTGATAATAAAGGTTGAATATTTATTATGACTCACCATTAATTGGTGGGTCTTTTATATTTATAACTATTTTTACAGTTTGGTTTACACTCTGAAATGAAATCTATACTATATAATGTCTTTACCAAACAAACAACGACGGAGAGTGATGTAGATGAAAATGAGAACAAAGTATATGAAATCAAAACAAAAAAATTAATATGAAAGAGCAAATTGATGAAGCTTTCGATCTCTTAGACTTTTTGAAAGAAAACGGTGACTTAACAAGTTGTTTTAAGGTTATCCCAATTTTGAATAAATGTTACTAAGTAATGAGGCAGCATTGGTAAAAAAATATTGTTTCTATTTTCAGGAAAAGTGAAACTCATTTCACCTGAATTTCGTAATTAGATATAACGGAATAATGGGGTTTTATATTGAGAAAATTGATTTCGCTGCTCAAAACGGCGTTGCTCCTATAATTAAGGTAATTCGTGCTAACCAAGTAAACTATATTACAGCAGAGATAACAAAAACAAGATCCTATCATATCACATAAGAGGCGTATATTAATGTATCTTACAGCAGAGATAACAAAAACAAGATCCTATCATATCGCATAAGAGGCGTATATTAATGTATCTCAAAGAAGAGATAATAAAACGGTGGGCAGGGCTTTTTCTGCGTTATAATTGTAAGTGAAGATTATATCTCAAAGTAGAGATAAAAAACCATGGCTAGAAAATGCTGTGTTGCCGCTTCCCTTAACGGTGTGACGGTTTAAAATATCTCACAAAAGAGATAGGTTTTAGAGAAAAGACTTTTTCCATAAATGCAATGAAAAAGTTCCTTTTTTATATAAATAATGAAATATATCTTTTTTTATAAACGGGTAAATGGAATAACTCTAAACGAGGAGGCTGTACATGTACAAGGTCACGATGGAAATCGAAGTAAAGAAGGATACTCATGCGAGGGATGCGTATGAAGAGCTGTCCCGGCTCATTCGCCTCTTCATTGATCAAAATGATAAAGAGTTGAAAGAAAAGCACTATCACTCTGTCTTTTCCTATTACAGTTTCAGCAATATGCATCCTTTTGAAAAAGATCTGATTTATAAAGCGGGAAAGTATTATGTTGTTGAGCTCAGAAGTCTCCACAAAGAGTTTCTTGATATGAAGATGTACCAGGGGTTAGAAACGGAAGCTGTATCAATAGCAGATGTCTCTTCGACCAAACTTTTTTACCACGGGTCTGGTGAAATTCAAACAGAGACCCCGTTGTTTATGAATAATAAGCCGCTCTCATCTAAGGATGAACGGGACAAGCTTATCGATTTGTTGCGGGAGAACATTGTATTTCGCTATCTGAAAAGCGGGATGAATCAAAATGATGACATTGCATTTGTCCGTTCGCAGGTCGTAGAGAAGATAGAAGTGACAGACCGGCTGATCACCGTCCCATTTTCAAGGAAAAAGTTAAAAGACGGCTCAGCGTATCGGTATCACTGTTACCATGCGAAAGTGTTTTTTCATGATAACGATGTGGCGAAGGAAGTGGAGAAAGTTCTCTATGCTGGGGGGATTGGGAAAAATACGAGTAACGGTTTTGGCTTTATTCGGTAGAAAGGAGCGGGAGTATGTTCATTTTAGAAGGTCTTCACGAAGGGTATTATCGCTCTGAGTCTATTGAGCCAACCATCGATAGCATACTGCGTTTTTTGGAATTTCACTTAAACAAAGAGCCGGGCAAACACGAAGATTTCGTATCCCGGAAATTCAAAGAAGTCAACCAATTCGTTGTTATAGGGTTTGACAGCCTGGAACCGGTGTCATTAAGTGTTCACGGTACATATGAAAAAGAAAAAATGAGTGAATCGCAAATGAAGAGCCATGATTTGTTTGATCCTCTGTTTCACGGTTCAAGCATTACGAACAATCAATATCGCAAATTGTATATACAGCAGAAGAAAAAGACACAAAACAATATGAATGCTTTTTCAGATTATGTTATCTCCCATAAAGCACTCGACAAAACCCTGCCTAACCTAATCACTCTTTCCAATGAGCACATACCTGAAGAAGAAACGGTGAAGCGGCAAATTTTACATCACATGTATCAGATATTTAATGATTATGCTGGCAGGCTTTCCGAATCTGGGGCAAAAACGCAGGGGCTCGTTTTTTTTATAGATTTTAATACTGTCCTTGATCTTGATGTATCGGAATCAGAAAAAATCAGGTTCATTCACGCTCTAATAGAAGAAACCGGATTAACCATTCCCCTTGACTACAGCCTCTTAGAAGAGGAAAGGTGGTTAAATGCATTTGTCTATGTCATTGACTCCATTCGTTTTCAATCGCAAGAAATATTTGAAATAAATGAGCCACATCATTCCTTGGAGGATTTGTTGTCTAAGACAGTTCTTTTAAACTTTGAAATGCCAACGAACGAAAAAAAGATATTAGGGAAACGGTATACCTCATTTGTTGAAGAAAACCATGGGTTGCCAAAAGTCAGCTTCCTGGAGCTGGTACTGTTACGTTATTTGGTCGTTTCGATTAATAAACAAGGGAAAATGGAGGACAGTGGTTTTCTATTCCCTTTAAATGAGATAAAGGATCAGAGTTCAAGTGTAAAACGGGTAATCCAAGTGGTGGCTGACCCCTACGGGAATGTCGGCATACACAAACTCGAGCTCATTGATCTTGAACGTGATGCAGAGTTCATATCGAACATTAAACGGTTTGGTTTGCATTATTTCGATGAACGCATTCCAGAAGAACAGGCTTTGGAAAGATTCTGGGCAAAGTTTTTCAGCAGCATGGAACCTGTGATGAAAGAAGACCCGAAATTAAAAGAACGGATCTTTCAATTAAAAGGTGAAAAAAAGCACATGACACTAGCTCGGACCATTTATGATTTATGCTTTAGGCGGATTGAGAACAAAGTGCGGAATTCAGATTCGTACACGTATTATACGTTTGTGGATTTCGTGTTTGTACTAAGCGTGTTATCAAATGGTCGATTGGTTTCAGAGGAAGAAGGGATGGGTTTTATGAAGCAGCACATAAACGTATACAGCTTATTGCAGCAGGAAGTACTGACCAGTGAAGAATTGCATTTTGTGATGGGGCATCTTGCGGCGAGAACCATTAAGGATTCAAGAAACAAAAGCTCGTTGCAGAAATCTTTTCTAAAGAAAAATCGAACCGTTGAGATTTTGGATCAGATAAGCAAAAGAATGGAAACGGGTATGGGTGAAATAAGCAACCCAACTGACATGAAACGACAATTTCAGGTTATCGTTGAACATATGGATTCGATTGAAGAGTCAGCTTTGCTAACGGCAAAACAGAAATTTTCATATGTGGCAGGATTGATTTCAGGTGATATGCCAAAGAAAACCACCAAAGGGGACGAAAGCAATGACAGCGAAAACGAATAGAAGTTATGTGCTGCAGACAGTGATTTCAAAAAACGGAAGCTGGAACAATGACTTCGACGGTATGCCGAAGCAATACAACAATCAGTTCTTTGCGAGTGACCGTGCGTTGAAATACGCTGTTCGTCACCTCATGGAACAAATGGGACTAGACGTTTTCATTAAAGACTGGATTGTGGCGAACAAAGATAAGGGAAAGAAAAAAGAGTCAAAAAATCAAACAACCTTCTATACGATGCCCAATACAGAACTAAAAGCGTACATCAAAGAAAAAACAGGGAAAGAGTTTTCGGAAACTTTTTGGACATTCGCCGATATCCGTCAATTTGGTTTTCTGTATGACAACCTGAGTCTTCATGGTGTCGCTCAAATTTCGCAAGGTCTTGATCTTTACCGGAAGGGAACGTTGTATGAAGATGATTTGACCGGGAGAATGGTGTTCGGATCAAAAGACAAAAGTGACAAAGAAACAAGAGGGATGGCTTCAAGAACCTTTTTATCTGAAGCTCATTATTGTTATGAAACAAGCATCAACCCTGCCAACGTAAAGTTTTTGGAGGATATTGAAGGGTTCGAGCATTGTGTGTATACAGAAGAAGATTTCGCGTTATTGCTCGAATGTTTACACTATGGTCCAAGCAACATCAAATCCACTCAAAAACTCAATTGCTACACGGGTTTCATGGTTCAGATTGATTTAATAGACGGAGAAAAGACCCATCTTGGAAATCTCCAGGGCAAGCTTACGATTGAGGATGGAAAAGAAAACAGAATGACGGTTTACAATCTTCAGCCATTATTTGACTACTTAAAAAGAAAAGAAGAGGCAGCTGGGCATCCGATTTATCAAGACATTGTCGTATCCTATGAAGCAAGCGAAATCGTGATAAAAGGGATTCATCAATCGATGGAAGAGGTCAAAATCAAAAAGCTGTAAAAGGGAGTGGGCAGATTGAACGCAATTCAAATGGATATCTCTGGACAATTCGGCTTCTTCCACTGGAATAAAACAAAGGGAGATCTCCGGGTCACGAATCTGTTTATTTCACGGACAGAGGTTCTTGGAATCTTGGGAGCCGTTCTTGGTTTGGATGGATACGCTCAGGAACGATTTAAACAGAAGCATGGCAAAGATAGTGTTCTGTTTTCGCATCAACTGCAGGGGTTACATGTATCCATTGTGCCAAGAGAAGAAAATAAACCGCAGTTTTTTGATGACCAGTTGATCCATCGCTCGATGGAGCACATCAATAAAAAAGGTGCCCTTATGGTGAAGATGAAGGGATTGGTTTCTCTGCATTACACGCTGTTCATCTCAAAGGGGCAAGTGGATGACCAGATTTTTGCTACACTCTGTGATTACTTGAAAAAGGGATGGGCAGAATACATTCCGTATTTTGGGCGAAATCAGTTTCCGTTATCGTTCGATTTTGTCAAAGAAGTGCATTTGAGAGAAGCCGCGTCCAATGATTTAGTGATTCATTCCCTGTTTAAAGAACATGACGTGGAAGACTGTCAAATTGATGACATTGACTTGACGGACGGAGCTTATCACTATGTCGATTCATTGAGAAATTTTTCGCTGTCTGAACAAACGCTTTTTACGCAAGAAACGACCCTTTGGTCTTCTTTTGAAATGAAGCCTCTCACACCTGTGTATGTGACAGAGGAGAACCAGCACATTGTCTTTTTGTAAAGGAGACCGGCATGAATCTTGACCTCACGTTATTAGCCAAAAAAAATCAAACCATCGAGCAGCATACAAGGGAAGCGATGGATTGTGCGACCATTATTTTGAACCGTTTGGGCTCCGTCGTGCAGCGAATGGCAGAAGCATTGCCCCTTGATTGCTTCAACAAACATACGAGTTCTGTCGAGCAGGTTAAAACATTTATAACCGAAAACGTTCAATTTCATGATTATGGCAAAGTGAATCCCTACTTGCAAGAACAAATCAAATCCACCAACCATCATTCAAAGGAAAAACGGCAGCACGCAATTTATTCGTATTTGTTGTGGCTGTGCAAAAAGGAAGGGGAACAAGGGTTACAACCTACTCACGAATTGTGGTACCTGATCGCTTACGGCACCATTAAAGGTCATCATAATCGGTTAAGGCTGCCTGACATGACAAAAGCGTCCGTTAAGGATCTGAATGATCTGATTGGAGACTTGTTTGCCTGGGGTGTCATCGATGAACAAGACAAAAAAAGCATTCGTAAGGGGATTGCCCGGTTAAATAAAACCAAATCCAGTGAATATGCAGACATTGCGTTGACCATCGCTAAATTATCGTACTCTGTTTTAACATTAAGTGACAGTATTGCATCTAGCGAAATCCCGCCTTCAGATTATGAATTGGCAGTAAATCGTCTTATCGGGAAAACAATTAGCCAAACAGATCTGCTAACTCGAATCAACGACTCTCAAACAGCAAAAGCCGTTCAATCCTCTTCCATTTCAGTAGATGAAACCTTTGAAGATCAGATCGAATTAAACGATATTCGGACGCTGTTAAATAAGAAATCAAGCCATGCCTATAATTCTTCTGCAGATATCTATGTGCTTGAAGCCCCGGTGGGTGCAGGGAAGACCCATTCATCTCTATCGCTAGCCAAGGAAATCATCAAAGAAAAAAACAAACGAAAGATTGTTTCTGTGTTTCCTTTGAACAGCGTGCAAGCTCAGTATCAGGAAACCGTATTGAATGAGATGAAAGCGGATGAACAATGGATCAATGTGATTAATTCTGAATCCTTATTTCGGGCTCCGGATTTACAATACGATCTGGAAGAGCTAGAAAACGTGAATAAAAGCAACATGTGGTTATTTGAGAGGAGCTGCTTCTCAAGCGAATGGGTCATCACCAGCCATGTGCGGTTTTTTGATACCCTTGCGTGCATAACCAGGCAATCAAGTTTAGGATTTCTAAGTTTGATTGACAGTGTGGTGATCATTGATGAATTTCAAACATACCCTCCTCATTATTGGGAAGGGATATGGAATGAACTATTACGTCTTAGTGATTTTTTAGGCATTACCTGGATTTTTACGACGGGGACCTTCCCTGTCTCAAAAAAACAGCTCCTGAATGCATATGGAAACCGTATTTCCTATGTGTTGACAGATGAAGAAAACAATCAGTTATTTTCACATGCAAAAATAAAAGGGCGTTGTGATATTATTACCTTATCAGATGAACCTTACCACACCATGAAGGAATTAAGTCTGGATATAATGGAACGGATAAAAGAGAAAAAAGAGTTCAATCAGTTTCTGATTTGTCTTAGTTTTGTGAAACATGCAAAAGAAGTATTTGAACATCTATCTCACTATTTGCCGGAGTATCACGTGTATTTTTTGTGTGGACGGCATTCTTCTGCTTATAAAAAGGAGCTTATTCGAAAGATCCATGAACACAATCAACCCAAACATCGGCAAGAACGGATGATCCTTGTGACCACAAAAACCGTCGAATGCGGAATGGACTTTGATTTTGATTATGGCTTTAAAGAGCATGATATGTTTCCAAGTGTTGAACAGCTGTCTGGGCGTATCAATCGACACTCTCTGCGTAAAAATGGGGGGCTTGAACTTTTTTCTATTAAGCGAAGAGAAATGGATATTGAAAAATATTTTTCCTCTTTCCGAAATAGCCAGGCAATCGATTTGATGAACAATAAAGCATTTTTAACGCTTTTTCATCACCTTTATGCCTACAACAAGATGAATGTGAAGACCAAACAGAAAATCGTTGACCGGTTTCATCATCAGCTTGACTATGATGAACACGAGAAATTTTTGAGAATCATTCAGTCGAATCATTATACAATGGATATCTATTTAGTGAAATCAGATGAAGAAGCGGAAACATTCCGTTCAATCGTGAACTCTTTTTCATTTGGAAATTCGTATGCAGAACAAATCATTCAGTCGATGAAATTGAGGAAAGAGCTTGAATGTTTTCAAATGACGGTTTCGCTTAAATGGCTGATGCACCACTTACGTTACCGGCTTGTTGCAAATGAACTTGACGGAATCCCTTTTTACCTAATAGGTGATCAATCGGACCCTTTATCGATTCTTGATCGTTTTAAAGTGGGAGACGTGAGTTCTTATTTAGAAAAAGAAATAGAAGATGAGGAATCTTATGAATTTTATTGAGCTTTGACGAGGGGTATTTACCATATCTCATAGGAGAGATAACAATATGCCACAAGGACGCACGATTGAAGAAATCTTTGTTGTTTTTAACATATCTCATAGATGAGATAACAATAGGTATGCCATTCTGAACGCTTCTATTTCAGTGTGTATTTAATATATCTCATAGGAGAGATAACAATTCCCATACACGGATCGTTTGAGTGTCAATATCAGCGTATTCAACATATCTCATAGGAGAGATAACAATTCGTTTACCGCACGGAAAGCTACGGTTGGAAGTTGTAAACACTTCTCATAGAAGAGATAAAAATGTGTCAGGTCGGATAAAAGCCGCATAGTCACTTATTCAATATATCTCAAAGTAGAGATAACAATTAGTCAAAGCCTTTCTGACCGTTATCTTCCTCAACAGGTAATCAACATATCTCATAGGAGAGATAACAATTCCAAACTCATCACAAAAGCGACCAAAGAGAAAAAAGTAATCAACATATCTCATAGGAGAGATAACAATCCGTTTCACTCCGCTCTCTCTTATTTTCCCCCGGTAATCAACATATCTCATAGGAGAGATAACAATATCACCTTTACTCACAGAGAAGGAATCTTCCCTAAGTATTCCATATCTCATAGGAGAGATAACAAAGTTGTAATAGGTACTAAGAAGGCACTCCGCAAGGTTTTAATCTATCTCATAGTAGAGATAGTAAAGTAATGTTTGAAGTTGTGCCTTGGTAACCGTGTAGTTTGTAATCAACATATCTCAAAGTAGAGATAACAATCTTACTGTCGGACGCATGGTTATTCATTACCATCAATATTTAACATATCTCATAGGAGAGATAAAAATCTAGACGTTTATAATGGCAAACCAGTTATGTTTCTCTTAAATATATCTCATAGTAGAAATAACAATCGTCGAGGGAAGAATATTTCCATGCTTTCCGATGCAGTACTCAACATATCTCAAAGTAGAGATAACAATATGATGTTTCCTATCGGAGAATTCGCTTATGGTTTTCAACATATCTCATAGAAGAGATAGAAATCTATAATATGGTGGGGAAGGAACAAATATTCAATAGGAGTAGAATGAACGTGTGAAGGGGAAAATAAGCTGACGAGAAATATGAAAGTTGTGCCTTGAATAAATCTATCTTGGGGGAAAGATACCAATCCTTGACCGACATCTCGGAGGTCTTTATCATCTGGTTAATCTATCTCATAGAAGAGATAATAATAACATATCGTCCTCGAACCATTCATGTTCAATACTATTCACATATCTCATAGGAGAGATAAAAAAGTCGTAATGGGTACTAAGAAAGCACTCCGCAAGATTTTAATCTAACTCATAGCAGAGATAACAATTTGAATAATGGTTTCGTGCCATCGTTGTCCAAAGATAATAATGCGTCTAAAATGGTGCCTTTCGCATTTCATGTGACCTTACTAATATATCCATAGGAGCGATAACAATTGGAATACTTCATCCGCAGCAGGGAGTGAAGGCATGTGTTTTACATATCTCATAGAAGAGATAACAAACCACGGTTGAATCAGTGGTTACATGAGCATATAGTAGTTTCATTCTTGAAAATAGCTTGATATCGTTTTTGAATACATTGTTGTATAATCGAATAGAAACGGACATTTAAGTATAAAAGTGAAGTAATGAGATACAGCTGGGTTTAGACGTGAAGAATAATGATTTAAATAGCACTTTGATTGGTTCCAACTGAATTTCCCTATATATAGGGGGAGTCCTGACATACAAAGGAGATAGTAGGAAAAAGCCAGTATTAACGAGGGCTTTTAAATATATCTCATAGGAGAGATAACAATCACCAAATTGAATTGATAGACAAAAACAGTTCAACTTTTAAATATATCTCATAGGAGAGATAAAGCTCCAGCAAGAACCAGCATATGAATCAATTCCCTTTGGGGATTCCTGACAGGTCCACGTAACTTGAGTACGTAGCCATTTTATTGGAAGGTAAAGCTTACAAAAGGCACAATCAACGTTTTGGTCAAACTATTAGTTTTGAAAAAGGGCTTCTCTTTTAGAGGGGTCCTTTTTATTGACAATACATTTCCCAATTTTTCAACAAGCTTCTGGTTTAGGTGTAAAATAACTTTGTTTAAAACCAATGCCAAGGAGGAGTTCATATGAAAGTATCGTTAGAAAATGCAGAGGAGAAAAGAGATCGACAATATGATGTATCTGTGGGTGATATTGTGAAAGTTGTCGAATGGGATGGCAACACGCAAAAAGGCAGAATTTGAATCACTGTCACCTATTACGTTAATCGGGAAAGCTACGGGTGAAAACTACTGTGGTTCAAAAGAAATTATTGTATCTCCGTAATTTCTTAAATGGTATCAGGATTACACAAAGGAATACACTCGTGCATCCTACTGCCAGTATGAAATGAAAGTAGATCATTCAATGACCGGTTTATATGTGTATGCTGTTCCAAATAAAAAGTCAGTCAAACATAAAAAAACACCTATGGGAAGGACTTTAATGTAATAAGGTATTGATATAAATTGGAACGCTTAGAGCTTTTAATCTGAGCGTTATTTTTAATTTAGTTACCATGGAAGAATAAAAAACACAAATTATGGCGTTTAGACACAACATTATTTGTCAATAATTAAGAAAATAGTTGTTTCTAAATCACCTATTTCATGTATATTTTTAGCAAACTATTATTTTTTTCTTACTTTCAGCAATCTATAAAAGTGTTAAAAAAATACATAATAACGAAAAAAATAGAGGAAACTTGCTGAGATTCATATGCTAAGATGGCGTATTTTGCTAGTGAAAGATTGAGAAACTCTATTTATACTGTGTAACAAATGGAAATAACTTCATGATTTAGAGGAGTGAGGCTATTGTATACACCTATTGAAATGAAACGGAGTACAAAATTTGGCAACAATTATTGGACAGGTTACAGTCCCAAGGTAAAAAGAACCACCCGCTTTTTTAGTGATCTTGAGTACGAACACTGGCTGCTCGTTGAATGTGACCCAAAGATTATTGCCTTTTGCGAACAGCCTTCGTTAAAAGCGGAATATGAATGGGAGGGTCAATTGAGACATTCTGTTTTTGATATGTGGGTCCTTTATAAAGGCGGGGAAGAAGAGTTTAGGGAGATTAAATACACCTCCCATTTAGAGGAGGAACATCCTCACTATCACCAAACACAAAAGCAACTCAACATTCAGAAAAATTGGTGTCATGCAAATAAGTTTATGCATTCCATTCAAACAGATAACCAGATTAGAAAAAATCTTATTCACTTAGATAATTGTAAAATACTTGTCTCTTTTATGAGATTCTATGAAAAGCATCATGCAGACATTACCTCGCTTATTACCGCTCATTTAAAGCAGATCAAAAGTGAAAGCATTGAACACCTTCTACTCAGAATGAACAGGTACAGTGAAGGGGATGTGTGCACAGCCATTTTTGCCGGGGTTTACCAAGGTGATTTTTCCATTTCAATTGAACAGTCCCCTATTTTAAAATCAACGGTGGTGTCACCGAGTGGGTCATAAACGTTTAAAAGAGTGGCTTGGAGACAGGGATGACTGGAACGTTGAGAATTGGCATCAGGTCAATGTTCCTTCCTTAAAACCCGAAGATAAAGAGATTTTCCTCAACAGAAAAAAGGCGATTGATTATTATATCAATAGCGAGAGAACATTATCAGAAATCCAGAATGAAACAGGGATAGAGAAAGCCGCCCTCTACCGATTATTAAAAAGATGTTTGTATAAGGATATGTACAACGAGAACTTTGGATATCGGGGGCTTATTCCTCATTTAAAAATCAAGGAATACGAAAGAAAGGACCTCCCGGTTGGATTACATGCTAATGCGACCGGTGCATTCACGTTATTCTTGGACAGATATCCTGAAATAAAAAAGATGATTGATGACAAATTCTTCGGAAAGACAAAAAATGTCTTAATGGATCGTCACATCGCTATTAAGAACCTACACAACCAAATGGTCCAAGCGTGTAAAAAAGCTGGAATAAAAGGGAATGAATACCCATTTACATCAAAAGATTCAGCCAAACGCTCTTTAGAAAGATACCTGAAAAAACTCGCTGATTTTCATTTCTCTTCAGGAGCCTCCCGGTATGGCGAAGAAGCCCGAACAGCTGCTGTTAACACTGGGATGAACCATAAAAACAACCACAGCCTTCGTCCTTTTCAAAGGGTACAGTTAGATGGACATCGCATCGATGTATTAATGACCTTGAAATACCTCACGCCCGATGGCAGGGAGGTCGTGGATAAGATCGATCGTCTCTGGGTACTTGCTATCATTGATGAAGACACACGGGTGATACTTGGGTATCATGTCTGCATCAAAAAAGAATACAACGCTGACGACGTCATTTACTGTCTGCAAAACGCTGTGAAACCAAAAGAACCAGTGACATTCTCCATTTCTGGATTAACGTATAATGAGACAGCAGGATTTCCTACATGGAAAAGTCATGGATGTGAATGGGTATTGTGGGAAGAAATTCTATTAGATAATGCCAAATCCCACCTGTCGCAAAAAGTGACGGATTGTTTACATGACAACATTCGCTGTTCGATCAATTTAGGACCCGTTAGCCAGCCACAAAGAAGACCTCATATCGAACAATTTTTCCGTATCCTAGAAGAGAATGGATTTCATCGTCTCCCCAACACGACAGGAAGCAACCCAAAGGATCCCAAGCGAAAGAACCCTGAAAAGTTTGCAATGAAATATGAAATAAACGAAAAAGAACTCACTGAACTGGTAGAAGTGTGGCTGGCTAATTACAATGGCACACCAAAGAGTGCCTTATATGGATTAACTCCTCTGGAAGCCTTGCAGCAACGTGTGGAACAGGGTGTCATTTTACGGAAACTCCCTTACGAAAAACGAAATGATACAGCATTTTTTGTCATAATCACTGAAAGACGAGTTAGAGGCGATATCAAAAAGGGCAGAAGACCACATATATTTTTTCAGGGAGCCTATTACCGGAGTGACAAATTAGGCAGCTCCGGAGCATTCATCGGGAAAACACTCACTCTGCACGTTAATACAGAAGATATCCGAACGCTTAGAGCCTTTTTACCTAATGGAGCTGAGCTAGGTATTCTAGAAGTGACAGGTCACTGGAGATATCAAAAGCATTCACTAGTCCTGCGAAAGAAAATTATGGGAATGATAAAAAGCAAACTTATTCAGTGCAGCGATTCTGATGATGTTCTTGCCGCCTACGAAAAGCATTTGATTAATAAAGCAATGGACAGCAAAAGTACTCGAACCGAACTTGCGAACCTTAAGCGAAATCAGGAAATAGAGCCAGAATTCCCCCCTCCAGTCACCGAGGTAGAAGATAAAACAAGGGTAGAACCAGAAATACAGGCAGAACCAATAAAACCAATGATTAAGAAAACCTTTATCTTGTAGAAAGGGGTGTGCAAAAATGCAGCCTTCAAGTGAGAGACCGAATCTCCCACCACTTACTCATCCGATTTATACAGGACAATACCTGCTCGGAACCAACGAAATTTATAAGATGCACCAGCAAGTATACAAGTGGATTTTCTGTAGGTCTCCTGGAGGAATCATTTATGGAACCCAGCGAATTGGGAAGACACGAGCCATTCGTTATCTGCAGCAAGTATTACCCGAGCAGTTCGGATCCGATTTAGAAATATTTTTTTTCATGAGCCATTATTATTCAAGACCGCATGATCATGTTTTCTATGATGATATGCTGAGAAATGTTCTTCATACATTGGATACGTCTGATGTTAAACCTTCAAGAAAAAGGGAAAGGCTCATGGCTCATTTGATCGAGAAAGGCAAAGCATGCAAACAAAGAAGAGTAATCATGCTTATCGATGACGCCCAACGCCTAGAACATGAACACTATGAGTGGCTGATGGATATGTATAATGTTCTTGATGCCAACAATGTGGTCCTTAGCGTTATATTAATAGGGCAGACGGAACTATTGAATCAGAAAAACACCTTCATTCGTGATGGTAAAAGTCAGATTGTCGGACGTTTTATGGCACACGAACATAAAGTTTCGGGTTTAAGAACAGTTGAGGATTTTAAGGTGAGTTTAAGAGGCGGTGAGTTTAAGAGGCTATGATGAAGATTCACGATACCCAGTCGATTCAGACTATTCGTTTACACGATATTTTTTCCCTGACCTTTTTGACGAAGGGTTCAGATTGGAGCAAGTAGCAGAGGAACTTTATGAATTATTCATTAACCTTAGGAGAGAACGCAGCATTCATACCCCGCTGAATCTATCCATGCAGTACTTTACAAGGGTTATTGAATACATTCTTATGATGTATGGCGTTGACAGTGAAAACGTTAAAAAGATCACGCTGGCTCACATGAAAGAAGCAATTCAATTCACGAACTTTGTTCAAGCTGAACAAGCTACCCATAAATTCACGTAACGAATAGAGGGACATATGAAAACATTATTAATAGAAGTAGTTCCGGAAACAACTCTTACGTGGAACAGTCTCTGGATCCACCCCTGGGAATCATCCTGGTCACTCTTCCAAAAACTAAACATCGTAAATGTTTCCACTCCAAAAGAACTTTTACGGGCTATGGGAACGGATGAAGTACAAAATCAGCCCCTCCGCTATGATTCGCGAAAATGGGGGGATCTTTGGACACTGAGTGATTGGGATCAGAAATTAATGGAGAAATACCACTTACTCCATCACAAAATTGATTATCTTGTTCAAATTGAGGCTATAGAGAATGTTTTGCCCTTTCCTAAAGAACTTTTATGGGAAAAGGATAAATTGAAATTTTGTCTTACTTGTTTATCACAGGGGTACCATAGTATCCTGCATCAATTAAAGCTTATAACCCATTGTCCTTTTCATGATCTGCCGCTTCAGAGCCGTTGTATGCATTGCGGAGCGAAGTATCACTTTCACGTTTATGTTGAGAATTTCAAAGGACCTTTTGTCTGCAAATGTGGATGGGAGTATCTTGAAGAAACACAGACATACTCAGACATCCGCAATCTTTTTTTCAGAAACATTGTGAACATGAAGGATCAGTCAATGGAACACATCCTTTCCAGCAAACCAGAAAATCAAATGTTGTTTATTATGCCTGACGTCGAGTATTCTTGGTTCAAAAACCCGCTTCTGATTCCTTATGAACAAGCAACAGTTGTTCATTCTTCAACAACTGCCATTATACAGCCAGATTCGGGTGGAAGGATATCATTTAATCCAAAGATATTTCTTCATCAAAAGGCAGTGTTTAAATCGATTGCAAGATATATCAGAAAGAGGTATCTTTGCAGACACAAGAGATGCATCCACAATATGAAACACGGTATTAAGAGAGAAGGGGTCTGTTCCATTACTTATGCCTATTTATTGTGGAGAAAGGGCATTGAAGGTCATATTAATTTTCACCAGGTGGATAACGGAAAACTTAAATTCGGGAAAACACATCACCCCAGTCAGTATTACTCGCTTCATGATAAAAGCTCGTTAAAAACATTATCTCGCTGGGTACAACATGCACAAATCAAAGGAGCGGTAGGTGAAGAGCAAAAAGAGAACCTCCAGCAATCATGTACCATTCAATTATGGTTATTGGACCGTGTTTACCCTCATTTATTATGGAATCATTTTCTGAACTGGTTAGAAGTAGCTGCAACACTTGTTGAAAAAGACCAATTTAAAGTACCGAGCAACTTAATCCATGAAAAATACAACCAGATTCCATACTTTTCATTTTCATTTGATAGGGAATCTAACATCTTTAGCTCTTGGCAATATCCAAATAAATGTAAAATTACCGATGAAACAACTACACATTATTGTTATTACAACACCAAAAATAAAGTCCAATAATATGGACCGCACAAATATTATTAATAAAGTATACATGTTTGTCTCCTAGCACACAAAGTAAACATATTTGTGTCGTGAATATCCAAGAAGTATATCTGTTTGTGTCGCAGTTGCACAAAGATTATCCAAGTTTCTGTCATGAAAAATACTAGTTTTAGGTCGAAAAAGGGTAAGTATACATGTTTGTGTCGCGGAAGGATACATGTTTGTGTCGTTATACATCATGTTTGGATAAAGAATGAAAAAGAGGGGTATTTAATACCTCTTTTAAATAAACTTTTTCTTTGTTTACATAATATATATTATAGGCAGTTATATAATGACGTATTTAAATCGTCTCATAATCTAAGTAAACTTAAGATAGTGAGACAAAAGTTAAAAAAACCGTATTTTGATGTTAGTTGCTTTTAATCAGTAAATTTAATTACTTTTTAATAATTCATGTATAAAAAATCATTCACCTTATATTTGATTATTTATTATTTAAATTATTGTTTTATCTAGTTCACTTCTGGTGGGTTTGATCTTATGATTGCTCAGTTACCTAAAATCTCGTTGTTTTTAAGTTTGCCCTTCATTTTATTCCTACATTACCCTCTCTTTCTAGTTTACATAACACCAAGTACTTTTTTCATTTTGAGTACAGTTTTTTTAGCCTATTATTGATTATTTAGAACATATCTTAACTAAAGAATTGTTATTTGATTTCCTTTTATGTGCAAAAAAAAAACACTGCCATCCAGTAATGCTCTTTAATCAGGAATATTTATTTGTAAAAATTTTTCTACTTCTTCTTAACTGGCATTCCGCACTGAGCCCCAAATTTCATCACACTCAGAGCAGCCGCAGATATTAGGGCCAAACCTGCCATAGTTAGAGCACTATATCTATACAGAGTGCCAAAAGTAGATCGATCATATAAAGATATGAGAAAGCCTGAGTAATCTTACTTAGTTGATAAAACTTTCCCAGTGCTCGCATCAATTTGAACTTCTTGATTGTTTTCTAAGCGAACCCGGTAAACATTTGAACCAGGGCTTAATTCTATTCTGATATCTTCGACCGTTTTATACCTTGAATTTCCTGAGAAGTCGCATTGGAAATTACTAATAACAAAAAATTTGCTATTTAGTTTCTTTCATGGTTTTATAACGATGCTGCTTCCTCCATCTTTAATTGCCCCCTAACTACCACTTCTTTTCCATTCCTGCCTATTATGACAAAATAGGTAGAATCATTTTCCAGCTTCATTTCCGCAAATATATGAATCGTATCATTCTTAAATATTGGTTTTAGAAATTGCATCTCATACGTGGAAATCTTCCTCCCTTTTTCGGTAATAAAAGAAGCGATATCCAATGTAAGACCCATTGTCAACATTCCATGGGCAATTGGTGCTTTATATCCGAAACGTTCTGCTTCCTCTTGATCCAGATGAATCCGATTGAAGTCCCCTGATAGAAACGCATACTGCTTAATTTTTTCTTCAGTTATGGTAAACGTACTACTATTTCGGACACACATCGAAAACACTCGCTTCCTTCCAAGTTGTACCCTACGAGAGATTGGGTGTAAAACGTATACTTTCCTTTTTGCGTTTCTTGATCAAGTGTGACTACACAGCGATAGCTTTCCCCAATGGAAAGTTCCTTGATACAAACACAGGTCTGTTTCCGATGAATTGGTGCGCTCTTGTAGTCCCATGGAACCTTGATATAACGATAAAAGATCATTGGAAAGGTTGGCGGTAATCTGTTTTGTTTCCCAAAGATAGTTTCATAGTTTTGGACCATTTCTTCTGTTATCGGAACTAAAGTCACATCTGTTTTCATATCATACTCTCCCATAAAACAGCGATTCCAATTCCCCCGCCAATTCCTATAGCAGAAATAGTATAGTTCGCTTGGTAACGCTGGACTTCATAAAATAATCTTGTCACCAAAATAGCTCCCGATGCACCATAAGGATGGCCTAAGGCAATGGCGCCGCCTTCTACGTTTAATTTTTCATAAGGAATCGAAAGCTCACTTGCACATGCTACTACTTTTGAAGAAAAGGCCTCATTTAATTCAAACAGATCGATATCCCGAATCGATAAAGAATGCCTAGATAATAATTGGGAAACGGCAGGAATTGGACCAATGGATGGATAGTTTGGGTTCACTCCTGATACCACACTATCGACAAAACGCATGATTGGTTGGTATCCTAGCTCCTTGGCTTTTTCCTCAGACACGACAAGGACCGCCGATGCCCCATCATTGATTCCGCAACAGTTTCCCAACGTTACCGTTCCATTTTCCTTAAAACAAGGAGACAATCGACGCAACATTCTCTCATAATTAAGCTTTGGATTTAAACTTTCATCTTGCAAGGGAATATCGGTAATTTTAACGAGTTCATCAGAATAGTAGTCTTTTTTTAATGAATGAATGGCCCGTTGATAACTAAGCAGAGCATAATCATCCTGCATCTGCCGTGTAATCCCGTATTTTTCAGCTACATGTTCCGCAGCAACGCCCATATCAGGGTCTCCGATCTGTTCCGGTGAAAAACGCGCCCTTTTATCGTACGGAGATTGACTGGTACTTTCGACACCACCCGCAATATATATTTGCCCCGCTCCGCCTTGGATCAGATAACAAGCAAGGCGAATTGCTTCTAATCCAGAGCCGCATTGCCTGTCGATTGTCATACCGGGTACAGTATGAGACAGACCGCTCTCCAATCCTGACAATCTCGCAATATTACCTCCAGGCCCCACCGCATTTCCGAAAATAACTTCATCAACCTGTTCAGGCAGATCTTGAACGATGTCTCTAATAATAAAAGCTGCTAATTGTTCGGGGGGATACTTGCTTAAGATACCGCCTTTTTTTCCTATTATGGTTCTCTTTGCTTTGACGATCACCGCTCTCGTCATTCTAACTTCCCCTTCTCAAACCATTTTCTTACTTCTTGACGTGAAATCTTCCCTCCCGTTGTGTGAGGAAAATTTGCTACTTTTCTCCAAACACGTGGAATTTTATAAGAAGATAGATTCCGAAGGCAATAATTTTTTAAAGAGGGCAAGGACACATTTCCTTTAATGAAAGCAGCCACTTTCTCCCCCCAATACTCATCTTTAATTCCCAAAACAATCGCTTCTTCGACCCCATCGTATTTCATTAATATCTGTTCTATTTCTTGGGGATAAATGTTCATTCCGCCATAAATAATCATATCATTTTGCCTGCCAAGGATGTATACATAACCTTCTTCATCTATTTTGGCAATATCATAAACTGTTGCCCAATCTCCCTGTAATATTTTTTTTGTTTCTTCCTCATTATTTAAATATCCATCAAAAAGCATTTTGCTTTTTACATATAAAACTCCTTCTTCTCCAACCCCTACTTCTTCTCCCTTATCATTGCGAATACTAATTTCAACATTCTGAAATACTCTTCCAACTGAAGCCGCATGTTGGATCTGCTCGTTATTTTTTAAAACCGTAACAAAACTAAGCTCGGACGATCCGTAAAACTCATAAAAATTAGCGGTTGGAAATTGAAGGCGCATTTTGGCCTTTACGCTTGGCAGCCACTTTGCCCCTGTAGATATAAAGGAAACTGATTGTTCATTATAATATCCTTCATTTAATAGCCCCTGAATCATTGTAGGGACTACATATACTTTAGAAATCGGATAGTTATGTAAGAAATCCATCAAACGCGCTGGTGAAAACTTTGTCAGCACATAAATCGTGCCCCCTAAAAATAAGGTACTTAAAGCTCCATATAAGAAGGTAGAATTTATAAATGAACCGGGGATTAACACATGTTCTTTCTCCGTCATCTCAAGATCTATTTGATTACACCGAAAACTTTCTATCCATGAAGAATGGGAACGTATGAATGCTTTTGGTTTCCCTGTTGAACCAGAGGTAAAACCAATGTAAAAAGGGGCATTACCGTCATTTTTTTGAAAATCACTGCTGGAACATAGCCATTCCTCGATCTCATCTGAAAAAATAGTTTTTGTTGAAGACTGATGAAAATATCCCTTCATCTTTTCATCAGCAATGATAAGATCAGGAGTTATTTGTTGAAGCCGTTCTTCTATTTCCTGCTCTTTCCACCTCATATCTCCGACCATACTAGCCCAGCCTGCTTCGCTCGCTCCAGCGAACAGCTGTAAAAATAAGCGTCCATTTGGCAAGAATAAGGCAACTCTTTTATAAATTCCAGTTACTTTATAAAAAGAGGCAGCTGTTCGCTGCACTAAATCATACCATTCACTATATGGAACTATTTCTTTATCTGTTACGATGGCAGGCCGATTGTTATTTATTTGAGCATACGTTCTATAAGTGCTGGTAATTCTCATTTAGGCCACCAGTTTTTTTGAAAGTGGGATAGATTTTTGCAACTTAATAGCAAGCAAGGAAGCAACAATTACCTTTATAAAATCACCTGGAAGATACACCATGCTAAGGATAACCGTTTTTGCAAGAGGAATATTCATCATGAAGGCCTGAATCGGAATGCCGAATAAATAAACAATAAAAATACCACCAAGAATATTAACAAGCAAAATCTTAACAAATGATATGTTTTTCATACGATAAGTTAAAAATCCTATCACATAAGCACCTACGATCCACCCAATGAGATATCCTCCTGATGGACTGAAAAAAACACCAATTCCACCCCGGCCGCCAGATAATAAAGGTAAACCGGTCATTACCAAGAATAAAAATAAGATTTGACTAAGGGCCGCATATTTGGGACCTAAACGCGCTCCCAACACACTTCCTGATAACATGACACCTAACGTTTGTAAGGTAATCGGAACGGGAGAAAATCCTAAAAAGATTGGCGGAACAATCCCTAGTGCTCCCATAATTGCCGCAAACATAGAAACATAGACTATTTTTTTTAATTCCATTATGTTAACCTGCCTTACTTTGAAGTTAACATAATTATAAAACCCATCCTATTTATTTGTAAAGATTAATTATTTTCATATTCAAAAAAGCCTTAGATACAGAAACCCTGATGAAGATTTACCTCAAGATTTCGAAGAACACAAAGAAGAATTTTTCCAAGCGCTAAAAGCGTCTTTCCTGCACCTTGTTGGCTAATGCTTTCTAAGAAGGGCCTTGCTGTTTTCACAATATCAAGCTGATCTTGTGCCTGAAATGCCAGTTGAAACCATTTTTGTGATAAGATGAATTTTTCTTGTCTATTTTTTGTGATATATCCAAGCTGCTCAAGAGAAGATAAAAATCGATGTACAGTTGCTTTATTGCTGTCCAGCTTTTCGACCAATTCAATAAATGTCATTGGCTTTTGTGCGATCACTTCTAAAATTCCGATGGATTTTTCTACTGTTTTATAACCTCGCTGAAGATAAAAACCTCCCTTTTCTAGAACTAGTTTCACTATGTAAAACTTCAGTTCAAAATTATTGACAATATTAAGAATATTTACTTTAAGATTCTATATATCAAGTAAATCCCTGTATTTATTCTTGCAAAATAAGAAATAAAAAGAGATTTCATTCTAGTTCAGCTGGAGACAATGAAGTATTTCCGAACATGGTTATCTAGCTTATGGTGTCTGAGCGGCGATTTTATTAATGATTATTTAGAACATAGTTTAATTAAAATAATATGGATTTTTCTATTTCAAAAAAAAGATTGACCCCTCATTAAGGGTCAATCTTTTTTTCCTTATCTCGGATCCACATAATCCGGATAATCCGTTATAATTCCATCCACTTGCATCTCTAAAAGAAAATCAGCCGTTTCTTGACTGCGTACCGTCCATGATTGAATTTTCATTCCTTCTTCATGTACTTGATTAACAAGGTCTTTTGTGACGATTGTATAGCTTGGGTTGAAATAGTCAGCGTATGCACTGAATTCTTTTAATGCTTGCTGTGTTGTATGTAATCGAGATGATGTCAGGACTCCAATCGGTACTTTTGGAAGTAGATCGTTTATCTTCTTCATTGATTCAAAATTAAATGATTGGATAATTGTTTTTTCATTTTGAGGTTTATCTAAGTTTCTCTCTTTTAGCTCAAGAGCAACGCTCTCTTCAATTCCTGGATATAGCTCTGGTGCTTTAAGTTCAATCAGTATTCCTACTTTCCCGTGATAGCGATCAAGGATTTCATCAAATGACGGAATTTTTTCACCAGCAAATTCTGTGCCTTTCCAGCTGCCTGCATCAAGATTTCTTATTTCTTCGTACGTTAAACTTTGAACGGGTCCGCTGCCATCTGTGGTACGGTCTACTGTAGTATCATGAATGACGACTAATTCCCCGTCCTTACTTCTTTGAACGTCAATTTCAATGTAATCAGCTTTCATTTCGACAGCTTTGTCAAACGCTGCAATCGTGTTCTCAGGTGCATATCCTGAAGCACCCCGATGTGCTACATTATCAATCTTGGTCCCCGCTGCTTCTGCTGAAGATGGCTGTGTGATTGGACCAACTAACAATGCGAGTGCAATACCCGCTCCCGCTGCCCACTTTTTATTCATTTCATCGTCTCCCATTCTCAATTTTATCCAACAGCTTTAGTTTAATAGATCATTGTTTATGTAATGTGAAGAGGATATATCAGAATATTATTTTTCCTGTGAATAAGTTTAGGAGATTTAGCCTGGTTTCCTTTACAAACATTTATTGGAAAAATCATGCAGCCTATTTGTGCTGGAATGCGTGATAGAATGACATTTGAGGAAGTGATTGTTAGATGAAAATAGTGCTAATTCTTCTCCTGTCTTTCCCGTTTTTGCTCAGTCTGGATCCTTTGGTCTATGATTCAGACTATCATGCAAGCTATCAATCTCCTGAAGGAATCATATTTTTAAGCTATACAGATGCCTGGGATGAAACGAAGCTTCAGCAGTTATACAAAGAGCTGATTCAAAATAAGCATGGAGATGAGCTTTCCCTGCTTCAGGAAGTGCGGATCAGAGGCGGTTCTTTAGGAGAATCTTCAACTAAAGGAAGCTTTCATGCCTTGACAGACTGCATTACATTATATCAAGGGGATAAATATACTGAAGTATCTTCGTACAGGGACACCCTTTCCCATGAATATGGCCATCATTTTGCTTATCATTACGTGTTATCTCATCATTTGCCTTTTTCTGAGTGGAGTAAAATCAGAAAAATTGATGATTCACCTATTCGTTGGGATGCGTTTTGGAATTACTCAGATGACGCTCACCAATGGTACCCGCAGGAGATAATTGCCGAGGATTATGTCCTCTTATATGGAGCTGCTGAAGAAACTGACATACAAGAGGTCAAGAGCAGCAATGAACCTTTTTATTTAAGAACGCAGCATGAAAATGAACGAATTCCAAATGTGCTGGATAATAAAAAAATGTTTCGCTACCTGGAAGAAGCAGGCGGTTTGAAGATCGATGATTCACGCTATATAAAAACTCCTGAACTCCTTGGCATCGATGATCAGGAGCTGCGGTTTGGAATAGCAAACAGAGATCAAATAGCTTATAAATTCAATTTTACTTTTTATGAAGAAGGTGTCAAAAAGGAATCAAAAGAGCTTTTGAAAATTTCTTCTGATGAGACTGGCGATTTAAAAGTACCTTTAGAGGATTATTTAAGAGGGACAGCTTATTCAGATGTTTCTCTTTCAATTGATGTCCTGGATTTAAATACTTCCAGAGGCTTTGAAACTGAAAAATATCACCTTAAGATTGATCGCAATTCCATGCTATCTAAAAAATAGGCTAATCAAAAGTCAATCTATGTAGCTGATATACCTGGAACAAACATTAAACCATTTATTTATAGAGCAACATGCATATGACAGCCATTCGGCAAATGAAGTGCGCTGATTTGTTCACGTTCAAACATTCATTATTGATCTCGCCACAGTATCATGACAAAGCAAGTCTATATCACTTTTTGTCTATTTGGCTAGAAAAAACAAAAAAATTTCCTCTATTCTAATTTGAAATTGTGCGTTATGATAGTTCTATTATAAAAAAAGGAGGAAAGTTATGAGACAGCCTATCTTACTTATTCTCATTGCCCTACTCCTTGCAGGAACCGTTCCGCAAATCCACCAGCATTCATTTACCGCACCTGCTTTTGATCTTGAAGAGCATGTGCAGCCATCCTCTGCTGATGACAAAGACGATCTGAAGTTCCCTTTCTTCATTGAACACAGTCTGGCAGAAACTGAATCTTTTCTTTTAGCTGCAGTCTATTTCATTGCCATGCTTACAGGATGGAATTTCAGAAAGAAATTTTTACTGGCTGTTTTTTACCAATCATCTTATTTCGATAAAGCATCGCTTCCATCCTAGAGACTATATGTAAAGGAGGGCGACTCGATGTTTTGGCTGAGATTTATTATGGTGACAGGTTTTTCATTAACAGCTGTCAGTCTATTCCTGTATCAGGGAATTGAGATTATGCATGCATTCACTGATTACTTTTCTAAAAGCAAATAAAAAGAAAAGACATCCTCTATTTTCTGAGGATGTCTTTTTTATCATTAATTATTTCGTTATGCGCCAAACTTCTTTTACAGATCCTGAATCTCCTTCATCTATGAAAAATGAACCGTTGCTGTAACGATCATTTGCTCTTAAGGTTTGAGGTGCAATTTCTTCAATCTGTCCTTTTTCCGTTTTGATCATAATCGTATCCTCGGTACGAATGATCTGCATGCCGACTAACCGGTGAGGGTTATTTTTAAGCTCGCGCAGCATGATCAATCCGCGTTTAGCACGTGAGGTTTTTTCAAATTCCTTGAGTGACATTTTTTTAGCGGCTCCCCTTTGAGTAACAATAACAACTTGAGGAATTTCTCCGGCTGTAAAGGCTGAGCCTCCGACTACGGAATCTCCCTCTTTTAAGTTAATGCCTTTCACACCCGCTGCTCTTGCTCCTACGATGTTCACTTCTTCCTCTGAGAACCATAAGCCGTACCCGAATTGTGTTGCAATAAAGAGATCATCTCTTCCAGATGTAACATGTACATCTATCAGGATATCATCATTTTTCAAGTTTACTGCCATCAATGCCTTAGAATATCGCTGTGCTTTATACAGCTTTAACTCCGTTTTTTTGACCATGCCGTTTTTAGTGACAAACAGCAAGTATTGTTCAGTTGTAAAGTCTTTGACCGGAATCGCTTTTATCAGCTGTTCATCCCGCTCTAGATTTACGATATTGGCGATATGCTGCCCAAGGTCCTTCCAGCGGATATCAGGCAATTCATGCACAGGACAATAGATGTAATTTCCTTTATTCGTAAAGAGAAGAACGACATCAGTTGTATTTATGTCATATTTAGCGAGCAAACGGTCTGTTTCCTTCATTCCAAAGTCCTGGCCATTTGATGCTGCATATGACCGTCCGCTTGTGCGTTTAATGTAGCCATCTTTCGTCACCGTGACGATTACATCTTCTGAAGCAATCATGACTTCAAGATTGATTTTAATCTCCTGAATTTCATTTTCAATGACAGATCTTCTTTCATCGGCATACGTCTTTTTGATTTTTTTCAAATCTGCTTTGATGACTTGGTATAATCTTTTTTCGTTGTTCAGGATTTCAAGAAGGGCTGTGATTTTTTCATCAAGCTCTTTTGCTTCATTTTGAAGCGCCGTTATATCCGTATTGGTTAATCGGTATAGCTGCAAGGAGACAATGGCTTCTGCCTGAAGCTCTGTAAACTGAAATTTAGAAATTAAGTTATCTTTAGCATCCCGCTTATCTTTTGAAGCACGAATTGTCGCAATGACTTCATCAAGAATCGAAAGTGCCTTGATTAAACCTTCAACAATATGCTGTCTTTCGCGTGCTTTTTGCAAGTCATAGTTGGAACGGTTAGTAATGACTTCTTTCTGGTGTGCAATATACGCATCTAAGATTGTCGGAAGCGTCATTAACGTCGGCCTTCTGTTATGAATGGCAATCATATTGAAATTGTAAGGCACCTGCAAATCACTGTTTTTATAAAGATAGTTCAGGATGCCCTGTGCATCTGCTTCTTTCTTCAGCTCAACAACGATTCGCATGCCTGTGCGGTCTGTTTCATCACGGACTTCTGCAATGCCATCCAGCTTCCGTTCAATTCTGAACTCATCCATCCTTTTGACAAGATTGGCTTTATTCACTTCAAAAGGGATTTCTGTAATGACGATTTGCTGTTTTCCGCCTCTGATGCTTTCAATTTCTGCTTTTCCTCTAATGATGATCTTGCCTTTTCCTGTTTCATAGGCTTTCTTAATGCCTTCGATTCCCTGGATGATTCCTCCAGTCGGAAAATCAGGACCATTAATCACCGTCATCAGCTCGTCAACCGAACAGTTCGGCTGATCAATCCTTTTCATGACAGCGTCGATCACTTCACCCAGGTGATGAGGAGGAATATCCGTCGCATAGCCTGCTGAAATCCCCGTTGAGCCGTTAACGAGCAAATTCGGGTACATGGCAGGCAGTACGAGAGGTTCCTGGCTGGTATCATCAAAGTTTGGCACAAATTCAACAGTACGTTTATCAATATCACGGAGAAGTTCCGATGCAATCGGAGAAAGCCTTGCTTCTGTATAACGCATCGCAGCTGGAGGATCTCCGTCGTTGCTGCCGTTGTTTCCATGCATTTCAATCAGCAAATTGCGGACCTTCCAATCCTGGCTCATCCTCACCATGGCGTCATATACTGATGTATCGCCATGAGGATGGTAGTTGCCGATTACGTTACCGACTGTTTTTGCGGATTTGCGGAAGTTTTTGTCATTTGTATTTCCATCCACATGCATAGCATATAGGATTCTGCGCTGAACTGGCTTAAGCCCGTCGCGTGCATCAGGCAATGCCCTGTCTTGAATGATGTATTTACTGTAACGCCCAAAACGGTCACCTATCACATCTTCAAGAGGGAGATCGCGAAATTTTTCTGGCTGTGTCATATAGTTATTCCTCCTCTGCGACGGATAGGTTCTCGTTTTCTAAAATGTTGGTTTCTTCATCTAAGCCAAATGCAACATTGCTTTCTATCCATTTCCGTCTAGGCTCAACCTTGTCACCCATCAATGTCGTGACACGTCTCTCAGCACGTGCGGCATCATCAATGCGAACGCGGATTAATGTTCTTGTCTCCGGATCCATTGTCGTTTCCCACAGCTGATCTGCGTTCATTTCTCCAAGACCCTTGTAGCGCTGTATCATATAGCCTTTTCCTACTTTTTTTAGAACAACCTGAAGTTCTTCATCAGACCAGGCATATTCCACAACCGCTTTTTTTCCTGTCCCTTTGCTGACTTTGTATAAAGGCGGCAGAGCGATAAAAACTTTGCCTGCTTCAATGAGCGGCTTCATATAGCGGTAAAAGAAGGTCAAAATCAGTACTTGAATATGCGCTCCATCTGTATCGGCATCTGTCATGATAATGACTTTATCATAATTGCAGTCTTCCACATTAAAATCGGCTCCGACACCTGCTCCGATGGCATGAATAATTGTATTAATCTCTTCATTTTTGAAAATGTCTGCAAGCTTTGCCTTTTCTGTGTTAATGACTTTTCCGCGCAATGGAAGAACGGCCTGAAAGCGTCTGTCCCGTCCCTGTTTCGCTGAACCGCCGGCAGAATCACCCTCAACCAGATAAATTTCATTTCTTTGAGGATTTCTGGATTGTGCAGGGGTGAGTTTTCCGCTAAGCGTGGCCTCAGAACGTTTTCTTTTCTTTCCGCTTCTTGCTTCCTCGCGGGCTTTTCGTGCTGCTTCCCGTGCTTGAAAAGCTTTAATCGCTTTTCTGACAAGCAGCGTGCTTGTCTCCGGATTTTCCTCAAGAAAGTAAGCAAGGTTTTCCGATACGACAGAATCAACTGCAGATCTTGCCTCACTTGTGCCGAGCTTTCCTTTCGTCTGCCCTTCAAATTGCAGCAGTTCTTCCGGAATTCTTACAGAAATGATGGCTGAAAGTCCTTCCCGTATATCTGATCCATCCAGATTTTTATCTTTTTCTTTTAAAATGCCGACTTTTCTTGCGTATTCATTAAATGCACGGGTCATGGCCGTTTTGGAACCAGATTCATGTGTTCCGCCGTCTTTTGTCCGCACATTATTAACAAATGAGAGAATATTCTCTGAGTATCCGTCGTTAAATTGAAAAGCAAATTCAACTTCAATGCTGTTTTGAATACCCTCAAAGGAGACAACATTGTGAAGGGAATCCTTTTCTTCATTCAAGTAGGCGACAAATGCTTCGATTCCTGTTTCGTAGTGATAAACGTCTTTTGTTTGATTCCGTTCATCAATCAGTTCAATTTTCAGGCCTTTTAAAAGAAAAGCGGATTCCCGTAAGCGCTCGCTTAATGTTTCAGCGTTATATGTTGTTGTGCTGAATATAACTGGATCAGGCTTAAAATGAATGATAGTGCCTGTTTTACCCGATTTTCCGATTTTCTCTAGAGTTGTTGCAGGTTTACCGCCATTTTCAAATCGCTGTTCATAGACAAATCCATCGCGATGGATGGTGACGACTACCCATTCAGACAGTGCGTTAACTACAGAGGCGCCAACACCATGCAGCCCGCCGCTCGTTTTATATCCGCCTTGTCCGAATTTCCCTCCGGCATGCAGGACTGTCATAATGACTTCTGCTGTCGGTTTTCCGAGCTTGTGCATTCCAGTAGGCATTCCGCGCCCTTTGTCCTGGACAGACACACTATTATCTTTATGTATTTTCACGATTATGTGATCACCAAATCCGCCTAATGCTTCATCAACGGAATTATCAACGATTTCATAGACGAGGTGATGCAAGCCTCTCGCATCAGTGCTGCCGATATACATACCCGGTCTTTTCCGCACTGCTTCTAATCCTTCTAATACTTGAATCGCATCATCATTGTAATCAAACTGCTGCTGCTTACCCAAACGATTTAAGCTCCTTTCAAAAAAAACAAATGTCACGTCAGACATTGCTGTACATTAAGAACGTATGTTTCTTTATCATATCTTACCATCAGGCAACGTGACAAGCCCTGCACCTTTACTCTCTTTCAAGTTTACCATTGTTTAGAAAAAGTAGCGTATAAAAATAATTACCCAAGCTATATTTTATCTGTTGCTAAAAATTTCGCAAACTAAATCTTAGCAGATGCACGCTGAAATTGAAAATATTTTGGAAAAATGTTGAATTTGCTCCCTTTTTAGACATAACATAATGATATATCAGATTGATACATCAATCCATAAGGAGGCCTCACATTGTCGATTGAACACTCTATTTTAGCCGTCATCAGTTTTACTCCCGCTACAGGATACGATATAAAAAGTGAATTTGAGACCAAAGCTTCAAGCCTTTTTTGGGGAATGAGCTATGGGAGCATCTATCCCAAGCTTAAAAACCTGGAGGAGAACGGCTACATTTACTCTGTTTCAAAAGAACATGGCGGCCGGCAGAAAAAGCACTATGAACTGACGAAAAAGGGCTGGATTGAACTTGAAAACTGGCTGTCTGAAGCCCCGTCCTATCCATCTGTGAAAGATGAATTATTTATGAAATTGGCAGCATGGCATTCAGAAATGGACGAAGATCTTCTAGTATCCCATCTAGAGAAAAGAAAAGAAGAGAGTACGGAGCTGCTTCAATACGTCCGCCATTGGCAGCAAAACGGCACTTCATTTATTTCAAGTATCGGAATGATCGGCATCCGCTATGCAGAAATGAAATTGGAAACTGAAATTCGCTGGATAGATGAATCTGTTGAAAAATTAAAAAATGGGGCCCTGCCGCCCTCACAAGATCCTCTCAGCATGGAGCATGAGCTTCTTAAACGGCGCAATAGCAAGTTAAATTCTTGAACTTACAGGAGGTTATGCTGTGAGGTCAATTTAAATCTTTAAAAGTCCCGGCTTTTATTATTTGGTCACAGGTTCTTCAGCGTGTAATTCAATGAAACTAATCGGGCTATCTTTAGGTGGTTTACTAATTGCTTTGTACGGTGTGAGATGCCCCTTATTTGGATGATGGCAGCTGCGGTGTGCAGGAGGTATGGGAGCGTTATCGGCTTTCTTGAGCGAAGTCATTATTGTGCATGCAGGGCTCGGGGGATTAAAAATATTTGTTCTGGATTAGTGGATATGGTATACAAGTGCGTTCATGCTAGAGCTGTTGGGTTCTGTTTTTGCCATTCCTTTTGGTTACTTGCTGCAGGATGAAACCCCTAAAGAATTCATGGGCAGCGTATCCGCTGCAGCCATGGCTCTGCATACACTCTCTATGCTGTCATCACCAGCTTGCGGGAACCATAATTTCTAATTGGATAGGCTCTGCAAGCGTGCTAATGTATGCAGGTGCCGCAACGATTGTTTTAGGGGCAATTGCTGCATTTTACAAACCATCACTTTCTTCATAGAATTCCGGCATAAGAAAATCACAGGGTCACCCCCTGTGATTTCATTTTGTTAAAGCGTGTTCTACTTTAATGCAGCGGTCCATGATAACCGTGCAGCCTTTATCCTTCAATAAATGATAGGCATCCTCATTTACGAGACCTAATTGAGCCCAGAATACGTCTGCATCAATCTCTAAAAATTCCTCTGCAACAGGGAGCAAATGCTCTGACCTGCGAAAAACATTCACAATGTCAATATGACCGTCTATATCTTTTAAAGAGCCAACTGCTTTCACACCAAGCGCTTCTTTGATTGTCGGATTCACCGGAATAATTTCATATCCTGCATCCTGCATCGCTTTACTGACCATGTAAGAAGTGCGCTCAGGCTGATCCGACAGGCCCACTACAGCGATTCGTTTGCTCTTTTTTAATATTTTTCCAATTTCTTCTCTCGATGGGATGGATATACTCATTGTAAAAACTCCTTTTGTATGATTTTTTTTCGTTTCTTTTTTATGACGTAGTCTTAGGTGCTAGTTACATGATAAAATAGTTTTATTCAATTATAAACTAAGGAGAGCGGATTCATTGATTATTGCAGCCATTATTATTTTAGCTTATTTACTCGGTTCCATTCCTTCTGGCCTTATCGTCGGGAAAGTCGGTTACGGGATTGACATCCGTGAGCATGGGAGCGGGAATCTGGGAGGTACGAATACATTCCGCACTCTTGGTGTAAAAGCAGGACTGCTTGTAACCAGTGCGGATATACTAAAAGGAACGCTTGCAGCATCCCTCCCATTCTTTTTTGGTTTAGAGAACGTGCATCCGCTGCTGATCGGAATCTTCGCTGTCATTGGCCATACGTACCCGCTGTTTGCCAATTTCAAAGGCGGAAAGGCAGTTGCTACCTCAGGTGGCATTCTCTTGTTCTCTGCACCGCTGATGTTCATTACGATGCTTGCTGTTTTCTTTCTGTTCTTATACTTAACAAAGTATGTATCACTGTCATCCATGCTCACAGGCATCTATGCAATCATTTTCAGCATTTTCATCGGTGACCCGGTTTTAATTGCAGTCGTCAGCATTTTGTCCCTGTTTGTTATATACCGTCATCGCGCAAATATTAAACGTATAAGGGATAAAACAGAACCTAAAGTAAAATGGATTTAAAGCTGCCCGAGGGCAGCTTTTTTCATGTACATAGAAAGCAGAAGACCTTTATCTCAATCAACACAGCGGACACATAGTATTCCCCTAACCTATCAGGCTGAATGAGCCTAAATAAGATTTCCTTTTTTTATTCTATCGTTTATGATAATAAAAAAGATCATTAATAGGAGAAAACTACATGATGAAGAAATGGATCCTCTCAGCTGCCGTTCTGCTTGCCGCAATCGGAGCAGCATTCTTTCTTTTGGCAGAGCCGCAGGAAAATACAGAATACCCTGTGAAAGCGCATTCCGGAATGAATATGTCTCAGCAGCCCAAATCATTCAAATCCGCTGTTACACTTTCAGCAATTGGAGATATATTGATCCACGGGCGTGTTTATAACGATGCAAAAACAGGCAGCAGCACGTATGATTTCAAACCAATGATTAAAGATGTAAAACCTTTGATTGGCAAGAGCGACATCACATTCGCCAATCAGGAAACAATGATTGGCGGCACTGAAATAGGTTTGTCCACCTATCCTTCTTTTAACAGCCCATTCGAGGTTGTGGATGCATTTCAGGATGCTGGTGTGGACATTGCGGGAATTGCCAACAATCACACGCTTGACCGCGGCGAGAAAGCCATATTGAACGCGACTGACCGCTATGATGAAATCGGGATGCCTTATGTTGGAGGCTACCGAAACAGTCAAGATGCTGATGAACCTCGGG
Source organism: Metabacillus hrfriensis (assembly GCF_030127205.1). Lineage (NCBI taxonomy): Bacteria > Bacillati > Bacillota > Bacilli > Caryophanales > Bacillaceae > Metabacillus > Metabacillus hrfriensis. The sequence continues at coordinate 2,463,219 of NZ_CP126116.1, read as the reverse complement.
TAATCAATAAAAATGGCGTGAAATTAGGTTTTCTGGCTTATACATACGGAACAAACGGTATTCCCGTTCCAGAGGGAAAACCTCATCTCGTTAATTTAATTGATAAACCCAAAATGATAAAAGATATTGAAGAAATGAAGAAGCTTTCAGATGCTGTCATAGTAAGCATGCACTGGGGGGTAGAATATATCCGTCTTCCAAATGAGGAACAGCAGGAGTTAGCGAAGTTTTTGGCTGATCAGGGTGTTGATTTAGTGATTGGACATCATCCCCACGTCCTTCAGCCAATGGAATGGGTAGAAGGTCAAAATGGCAAAAAAACCTTTGTCGTCTACTCTTTAGGAAACTTCTTATCAGGTCAAGTTGGTGAATATAAAGAAATTGGCGGAATTTTCTCCGTAAAAATAACGAAAGAACTTTCAAAAGGAACAAAAAAAATAGAGGTGACTGAGCCGGGCTTTGTTCCGACAATTGTCGTCAATCAAAACAACCGTGCATACCGCGTAAAAGAACTGAAGAATGTTGATCAGGCTCAAAATAATGCGATACAAGAGCATATGTTTCAAAATTTAAATGAAGAAAATTAAAAGAATTTTGCCGAGTTTTGTTTTTGATTTGCCTTTTCGTGGTATCGTATGAAAGAAGGAGTGATACTCAGGATGAACATACATATTAGTGGCAAAGCGGCAGAGTGGTATCAGAATGAAATGAATGTTGCAAGCGGAGATTCGTTTCGATTTTTTGTCCGATACGGAGGCACCAGCACCATACAAAAGGGTTTTTCATTAGGTGTAGTAAAAGATCAGCCAAAGCAAGCTGGTGCAAAAACAGAAAAAAACGGCATTACCTTTTTTATTGAAGAAAGTGACATTTGGTATTTTGATCAAAACGACTTAGTGATTGACTTTGACGAAGAAAAAAGGGAACCCGTATTTGATTATAAAAAAACCGCAGGTAAATAATCTGCGGTTTTTTTAACGTAAACGGAAACGTTCGATGTGTTCAATTAAGTTATGTGCCTCTAAGACTTTTAGCTGTACCGCTCCCATCAAGTCAAAATGCGGATAATCCTTGTTATGATGAATCCACTCTTTCTTTAATCCAAACGTTTCTCCCCACTCGATGAGCTTGGACAAATCAGCGCAGCCTGCTTTTGTAACAGCATGCGAAGCAGGAAATCTTGGGTCTGTCCAAAAATGGGTCAGAAATGCAACCTCTCCTTTTGCTACTTTGGCTTTCCAATCCGACATTTCCTTGCGCTTAATTCCAAATGCCACAGAAATCCCTACTTTTTCGCTTTTTCATATGCTGCATGCCATTCCGGATATTTTTTGCGGATTTGAATTGGTTTGAAATTTTCCTTTTTGACACACACATGGTTTGAAACTGCCTGAAGTGCAAGCTCTCCCTCAGGCGTATACATTTCGTAGCCGTATGCCACTTTAAAGCCGTTATATTCTTCTATCCAAGTATGTACTTTGACGGTTTCACCGTATTTCATCGGTTTTTTGTACTGAACCTGGAGATCAATGACTGGAGATATAATTCCTTCTTTCTCCATATCTGCATAAGAAAAGCCCAGATCCTGAATCAGCTGTGTTCTGCCCACTTCCATCCATACTAAATAATTGGCATGATACACGACACCCATTTGATCCGTTTCTGCGTACCTTACTTCTATCTCTTTTTTTGAAACATGCATATTTGTTCCCTCTCCTTATGAAGCATCCAAATTTAGGACAACGAATAAATATTATCATACCATATGCTGTCATTGGCAACAAAAAATAAAGGATAACCCTTGAGGGTCATCCTTTATAATTTTTTTAGTTATTTATAGCCATTCTCGCGTGCAGATGCTTCATCGCTGATTTCAGAACGGAAGGCTTCAAGACTTTCTTCACGGCGGTGGTTTTTAGCTTCGATGCGGGCTCTTTCTTCGCCACTTGAGAACTCTGCCGTTTCCTGTGCCTTTTCTATATTTTCAATCGTGTTTTGAACCATATCCTGCAGCTTTTCAACATTATCTGAACGATCATCTGGATTTGATTTATAACCCATGTGAACACATCCTTTGTTAAGTTTGATTAAAATAAGAATGAAATGCAAACAAACAATAAGTTTACATAATAATATTATGAAAACTTATTTTGAACTACTCACCTTTTGTTTGCATTACCTGTGGATGTTCATTCGATTTATTTTGCATTTTTTTTCCTTTATTTCCGCCAAAACCTCTGGATTTTGTTCCAATGTGGTTTGGAGTGAAATGGCTTTGTTTATCATTTGAGTTTGTCATGATCTTTCGCCTCCTCACTATTATCTTCACCATTTGAGCGGCAAACATGACAACCAAGTGTTGGATTTAACTGAGCTTATCCAGCAGCCTCTGCTCTACTCTCTCTTCGAGCCGATTTAAAGCTTCCTGGTCCTTCAACAGTTCCTTCTTATTTTCAAGAACTAACTCTTCAAACGTCATTTTTTTTATTTTTCTCAAGCGAGACACCTCCATACATAATACATTCAGTTTTGCCATAAAAAAGAAAAATAGTACAAGTTTTTAGAAAAAACAAAAAAAGACTGCTTAGTTTACCTAAACAGTCTTTAAAACTTAGATTTCAAGCAGTTTCTCCATCGTTTCCTTTGTCATCGCACCGCGGGAAATATTAAGGATTTTTCCTTCTTCATCAAGAAAATATGTTGTGGGATACGAATATACTTCGTATTGAACACTTACTCTTCCATCCTTATCCAAAGCTACAGGAAAGGTTAGTTTCCGTTTTGAAATAAATGTTTCAACATCTTCCCTGCTTTTTTCAGCATTTGTCATGTTAACAGCAAGAACAACCAATTCATCAGGGTGTTCATTTTGCAGCTTCTGCATTTCCGGCATTTCCGCTTCGCACGGCGGACACCATGTAGCCCAGAAATTGACCATCACTTTTTTGCCTTTTACGTCATCTAAATGAACTTTTTCTCCGTTTAGCATCTCAAGTTCAAATTCTGGCGGCTTATTTCCTATCTCAAGCCCTTCTTTTGGTTCTTTAGGCAGGATCGCAAACCAGACTGCATAGCCCGCTAAAAACACAAGCAGACCAATGGCAAGTATTCGTTTCAATTTCATTTCCCCCTTGCTGCATATCCCTTATATCTCATTTATATGTAAGGAAGATGGTAATAGGACAACCACCTATTTGCGTTCTATTTTATTAAATCATCTCTTATTAAAAAGGACAATAAAACCACGCAAAAAAAGGACGGAAACTCCGTCCTTTTCACAATTTAGCCTTTTATTTTTTCGCGTAAGACCATTTGAAGGATGCCGCCATGGCGGTAGTAGTCAACTTCAACATCACTGTCAAAGCGTACAAGCACTTCAAATTCTTTTACATTGCCTTCTTCATCAGTTGCTCTTACTTTCACATGGTCGCGAGGTTTAACTGCTTCATTTATCAGAACCTCGATAGTTTCTTTACCTGTTAAGCCAAGAACCTCAGCACTTTCACCTTGCTTGAACTGCAGAGGAAGAACGCCCATGAATACAAGGTTGCTTCTGTGAATACGCTCAAAGCTCTCAGCAATAACTGTTTTGATGCCCAGTAAGTTTGTGCCTTTTGCTGCCCAGTCACGTGAGCTTCCCATTCCATAGTCTTTACCAGCAAGAACGGCAAGACCAGTTCCGTCTTGTTTATACTTCATGCAAGCGTCATAGATGGAAGTCACTTCACCAGTTGGCCAATATGTTGTATAGCCGCCTTCTGTTCCTGGTGCTACTTGGTTTTTAATACGGATATTTGCAAATGTTCCGCGCATCATAACTTCATGATTTCCGCGGCGTGAACCATATGAGTTAAATTCTCTCGGGCTGACGCCTTTTTCCTGAAGGTAACGTCCTGCAGGAGTATCTTTTCCGATTGAACCGGCTGGAGAGATATGGTCTGTTGTAACAGAATCGCCGAATTTTGCAACAACACGCAAATTCGTTAGCGGCTCAACAAGACCTGGCTCTGGATTCAGGTTTTCAAAGAATGGAGGGTTTTGAATATAAGTGGAATCCTGATCCCACTGATACAATGCCTCATCTGTTGTCTGAATCGCATTCCAGCGCTCGTTATCATCAAATACTCTGCCATATTCCTGGCGGAAGAGCTCAGGTGTTACCGTTTGTTTTACGATCTCATTGATTTCGTCCATTGATGGCCAGATATCGTTAAAGAATACATCGTTGCCATCCTTGTCTTTACCTAATGAATCATTTTTAAGGTCGATATTCACTGTACCAGCTAAAGCGTAGGCTACAACCAGCGGCGGTGAAGCCAGATAGTTTCCTTTTACAAGCGGATGAATTCTTCCTTCAAAGTTTCGGTTGCCTGAAAGAACAGATGTAACAAGCAAGTCGTTTTCAGCAACTGCCTTTTCGATCTCTTCTGCAAGAGGACCGGAGTTCCCGATGCATGTTGTGCATCCATAACCGACAACATTGAAGCCTAATTGGTTCATATAAGGAAGTAATCCGGAGTTCTCAAGGTAGCCTGTAACAACTTTTGAACCTGGTGCTAAAGAAGTTTTAACATAAGCAGGAACCTTCATGCCTTTTTCGATTGCTTTTTTAGCTACTAAACCAGCTCCAACCAATACATATGGATTAGAAGTGTTTGTGCAGCTTGTAATCGCGGCAATGGCAATTGCACCTGTTTTCATTTTTGTTTTTTCACCGTTAGCAAGCGTTACGCTAATTTCTTTATCAGCTTCTGCTGCTTCTAAACCAAAGCCCTGGTTGCCGGCTGGAGCAGCAAGAGCTGTTTGGAAAGATTTCTGCATAGCTGACAGTGGAATTAAATCCTGAGGACGCTTAGGACCTGAAAGATTTGCTTCAATCTCACCAAGATCAATTTCTACAACAGATGTGTAGACTGGCTCTACATCAGGTGAGAAGAATAGTTCGTTTGCTTTGCAGTATGCTTCAACAACATCTACAAGCTCCTGGTCACGGCCAGTTAACTTCATGTATTCTAATGATTCATCGTCTACTGGGAAGAATCCGCAAGTTGCGCCGTATTCAGGTGCCATGTTGGCAATTGTTGCACGGTCTGCAAGCGGAAGCTGCGGTACACCAGGTCCGAAGAATTCAACAAACTTGCCTACAACGCCTTTTTGACGAAGAACTTGTGTTACTTTAAGGGCAAGGTCTGTTGCCGTTGTGCCGTTTGGCATTTGGCCTGTCAATTTTACTCCGATTACTTCTGGAACAGGGAAATATGATGGCTGTCCAAGCATTCCAGCTTCAGCCTCAATGCCGCCGACACCCCATCCTAATACGCCGATGCCGTTGATCATCGTTGTATGTGAATCCGTTCCTACAAGTGAATCTGGGTATGTTTCAAATGTGCCGTCTGCGCCTTCAACTGCATGAACAACGTTTGCCAGGTACTCTAGGTTTACCTGGTGAACGATTCCAGTTGCAGGAGGTACTGCGCGATAATTATTAAACGCTTTCTTTGCCCAGCTCAAAAATTTATAGCGTTCAGCGTTGCGTTCGAACTCAAGTTCCATATTGAATTGAAGGGAATCCATTGTTCCTGCTTTATCAACCTGAACAGAGTGATCGATTACCAAGTCCACTGTAATTTCAGGATTAATGACATCAGGATTTCCGCCGATGTCTGCCATTGCTTTACGGAGCGAAGCAAGGTCCACTACAGCCGGAACGCCTGTGAAATCCTGCAGAATAACACGTGATGGCTTAAATGGCACATCAAGCTCTTTTTGCTCTGCCGTTCCCCATTTTGCTAAATTTTCAACATGCTCTTTTGTGATGACTCTTCCATCTACTTGTCTTAGAACTGATTCAAGCAGAACTTTGATTGAGTATGGCAATTTTGAAACATTGCCGACCCCTGCATCTTCTAATGCTTTTAATGAATAATAGTTGTATGTTTTTCCGCCTACTGTAAAACTTTTACGCGCTTGGAAAACATCGTGATGTGATAATTGCTGTTGTTTCGTCATATGTTTTCTCCCCTTTTAAATCAAAATCGACGTGTGTCGAAACCTCGGTCTCTCCCACCAAATTATTCGCACAATTTCATCTTAATACATGTTTAAACATAAGTAAATAACAATGCTGTTATCAAACTACATAAGTAGTTCTTATCGTTTAAAACTTCAGTACTTTTTTAATATATTGAATTGTAAACGCGCACATCATTTTCCTTAAGAAACATACACTATATCCATGGGGGTGAAAGAGAATGGCAAAACGTAAAGCAAACCATGTCATAGAAGGCATGAACGCTGCTTCAGCACAAGGAAAAGGGACAGGATATAATGAGGAATTTTCGAATGAGCCTCTGACCGCTGCCCAGAAGCAGAATAATAAAAAACGCAAAAAAAATCAGTAATCAAAAAACGACGGCATTCCCGTCGTTTTTCAACTTATTGATTCTCAATATTCACTTCTGCAACAATTCTTGAGAGATCTTTTCTGTATTGCTCTAATGTTGCACGCTGAGTTTCTGAGGCTACTTCTAATGCATTGTTAATTTGTTCATATGCCTCATTCACTTCTTCTTTTAAGTGGCTAAGCTGAATGCCGTATTCTGAGCTGTCAGCGGAAAGCTGCTGATACATATTTTCCGCCTGTGCGGTTCCTTGCTGGGCAGCCTGAAAAGCCTGCTGTTTATCCTTATGGTATGGCATTTAATTCCCTCCTGTAATAATGCTGATATGTAGCTTATTGTGGGATATAAATGGTCATATTATACAGGCTTTAATTTGTATGATTGCATCTTAAAAGTTTCATCCTAATTAGAAAGGATGGTGAAAAAACATGACCAATAAAAATGACAGTAAAGATATGCACAAGAATGCACCAAAAGGCAATAATCCGGGTCAGCCTGAACCATTAAGCGGGTCTAAAAAAGTGAAGAACCGGAATCATACACGCCAAAAACATAACTCACACCACGACATGTAATCATCAATATGAACGGCTCTGCTTCAGGCATCCGTTCAACTATTTTTATTTTTTTTGGCTAAGCATTAACATCCCTGTCTGTTAATAAAATATTTTATACAGATTACATCCCCTTAGAGCTCAGGTGATCTTGTGAACAATCTTCCGCAGAAAAAAGTTTTGACCCTTTCATTATTATTACTCTTCTATATTTCTTTTACTTTCATTCACGCAATGTCTATGAACTGAATATGATTTAAGTAGTATGGTTTTTGGAGGTCAATTTTAGATGGACAAAAAAAAACGTTCAAAGCCATCTGATCTAAGCTGTATTGAAGACTGGATGAATCAATTTTTCACAGATCCATTCTCAGCTCTGCTTGATTACCATTCTTTCCGTGTGGATTTATTTGAAACAAGTGATGAATATATTGTAGAAGCAGAATTCACAAATATAAATCCAGAAGATATAAAAATAGTAACCAATCAAGAAACGTTAATCATCTCGGCCCATCCTTCTCTATCTGCAAATGAAGATAAAGATCAGCTGGAAAGATCCATTCTTCTTCCTTTTTCGCTTGAGAAAAAAATGATAGAAGCCTTTTTTTCAAATGATATTCTGGAAGTGAAAATATGCAAAGAAGGCAGCTGTGCACGCAACGGGTGTCACATCCCTGTCCAATTTACAAATTAAAGCAAGATTTTATCTTGCTTTTTGTTTTGGCTAAATTTCTTAATAGCCATGCCTGAGCAAAATCAAGAGCAAGCCTTTTTATGTCTCTTTAGGTAAAGGTTTAGACAAGTCCTTTTCAATTGGCATATTAGTATTGAGAAGGAGCGTGGAAGGATTGGGTGTATTTATTAAAAATCTTGTCATACATGAAATTACAGGCGGAGTAGTGAATTTTGGGAATTCCATTCAAACAGGAGCAAATGAAACAAGTAAGACTGTTCAGGATTCAGAGCAGGAAACGAGCGAAACGGCACCTGAAAAGATGCCGCAGCTAGGAGTCCGATTCTTTTTTTAAGCCAGTTGTTTTCGGATGGTGGGTTTGAACATTTATTTCAATTTTATTAATTACCTTGTTGCCGCAGCGTTTGCATAATTGGTTTTGATTTAAAAGCTGCATACAATTTGTACAATAATACTTCTCCATGTCTAAGCCTCCTATAGATCAATATATGATGGGAAGACATGAAAGTTTCTTAATAAAGACTGTACTTGTTCTGAAAAACCTCTTTTTATCATATTTTCTCCTAACTATATAAAAAGGGGTTTTCATATGGCTTATTATGGTTCAAAAGGATGGTATGTTAAAAAACTGAGAGAAATGGGGATCACGAAACACCCAATTGAAAGACGGAAATTGAAATTATACAAAACCTACGTTCTGCGGAACCTGTATTTCCGATTCACTCAAGAAATGGATGAAACTTCCTGACACAGGAAGTTTTTTATAGGTATATGGAACTATAAAATCGAATGACTTCAAAAAAAATTTACATTAATAAGGAAAATAATTCTTTTTTATAGTCGTTTTTAATCATATAATGAATAAGAAACTGCTGAATAAGGAGGAGCGTTTATGACGTTACTGTATGAAATTCTGTATCTTCCCACAAATTCCGGGACAATCCGTATTGACCTCTCTTATAAACGCTCTTTTTATATTGCACATGCAGAGCTGCTGGGACACCTCTCATCAGGCAAAGACCGAAATAAGCGCAATGCGATAAAAAAATCCTTGCTGGAGCTCTCAAAACAGGTCCAGTCCGGATAAGACAACTTTTCAACCCCTTTTTCGTGGTGTATAATAGAGGCAGATTGCAGGCTGGATCGGGGGTTTGAAAGATGTTAGACGGCTGGTTCCTATGGTTTATTCTTTTCTGGGTCGTTTTTTTGGCAGGAATGCTTGGAATAGGCGGATTTTTTATGTTCCGCAAATTTTTAAAGCGTTTACCAAAAGAGGATGGAAAATCGGACCTGGATTGGGAAGATTATTACATACAGCAAACAAGGCACCTATGGGATTCAAGGCAGAAAGAGCTTTTAGAAGACCTTGTAGAACCTGTGCCTGAATTATTCAGAGATGTTGCAAGAGCTAAAATTGCAGGCAAAATCGGGGAAATGGCATTAAAGGAAAACGCAGAACGAATCACTCAGGACTTGGTGATTCGCGGTTATATTACAGCAACTCCTAAACGAGATCATAAATTCCTGTTAAAAAGACTTAAGGAAAAAGAAATCGATCATACACCATACAGAGCTTTATTTTAAGAAAAGCGTAAACGCCTTGTTAAGTTCAGGCATGACAGTGCAGTTCTGAGCAATGAGTTATGCGCTTGAACAGGCATTAAATAAATCTCTATCATTTAAAAAACCCACCGGATCTCCTGGTGGGTTTTTCATGTAGCCTGAATATTTGGCGGATTGAGCTGATTTTCGAGCTTCCGATAGGAAAGATACATGGCAATTCGCCAAGGGACAATCATTCCAAACGCAAGGATCCAGAACATCCCGCTTAGTTCCCCTACGTCTATCGTATTGCTCAAGTAAAATTTTAAAGCGATTCGAATAATCAGCAGTCCGATTAATATAAATGCAAAAGCTTTTGACCTTTTCAAGTATATCTTGTCTTCTTTCACTTCAAATGTTGAAGTTTTAATTAAAAAGATAGAGAAAATACATCCGAGCGTGATCGCTTCCAAAAATTCAAACGGAGTCACACGGAACATAGGATGCAAAAACATCAATGCACCAGTGCTCATAAAGATTGGCGGTAAGATAATCTTTTTGGCACTAGCAGGCTTTTTAGAAGCTCTCATGCGTATCATCATGACACCTAATGCCATCACGACTGCAATAATTGTTGAGAAAATGACCAATATGATCAATCCTTTTCACGGAGTTACTTATATTATAATATACTTTAGTCATAAATAAAAAACCATCTTGTCTAATATCCGATGGTTCTTTGATTTAATGGAGATGGAGAGTTTATCCCAATACACGATTTATAGCATCGTACACTCTCGTTTCATCAAAAGGCTTAATGATAAAGTCCTTTGCTCCGGCTTCAATTGCTTCAACGACCATTTTCTGCTGCCCCATCGCTGAACACATTATAATCTTTGATTGAGGAAATTCTTTTTTAATTTCTTTTAATGCTTCGATGCCGTTCATCACAGGCATTGTGATATCCATTGTAACCAGGTCTGGCTGCAATGTTTGATAAAGGCGAACGGCTTCTGCTCCATTTTCAGCTTCTCCTGCAATTTCATGTCCATTGCTTGTAAGTATTTTAGATAATGTTACCCTCATAAACTTGGCATCATCCACAATCAGTACATTAGCCATGCAAGCTCCTCCTCACAGTCTTACCGAAAGCAAATTCTACTATTCTATGAGTTATTATAACAAAAAAAGGAGCAGAAGGTAGTAAAATCGACCTAAAAATAATATTTATTAGGTCTAAAATCCTGTAAACCCTCCAAACAGTCTGCTGAATAAGATAATAATCTGAGTCATCCAGTCGAAAAAGAGCATGATTCCAATTAGAATCATCAGCCATCCGCCAATCTTCATGATTTTCAAATTATGTTTTCGGATCCATCCCAGCCTGCCAATAAAGAAAGCCATTACAAGAAACGGAATAGCAAAACCAAGTATGTAGGCTATCATATAGATCATTGCAGAACCAGGATTGCTGAGCGTTAAAGCGAAAACAGCTGTTAAAATTGGTCCTGTACATGGTGTCCAGCCGGCGGCAAATGCAAGACCTATTAAAACAGAACCTAGATATCCAGACGGTCTGTTTTTTAATTCAAAGCGGTGTTCCTTCATTAAGAACTTCGGCTGGAAAACACCAACGATCACAAGCCCAAAGAAGATTATAAGAATAGCTCCCACTTGCCTGATCAATTCAGAATATCCAAAAAAGAACTCCCCAATAAAAGAACTTCCAAAACCGAGCGCGATAAAAATAATCGAGAATCCAAGTAAAAAGAACAGTGTATGAAGAAGACTCCTTTTTTGCAGCATAGCATTTTCCGTTTTAATCTCTCCGACCGAAACACCAGTTATGTATGATAAAAAGGCTGGATATAAAGGCAGGCAGCATGGTGAGACAAAAGATAAAAAACCAGCTCCAAAGGCTAAAAATAGATTCAAATCTGTCATTTGTGTTATCCTCCTCCCTTAGTTGAGTCACATTACATTCTAGCAAATACATCCAGAGAATTATATGTTTCACTATGTGACATTTTTATGTCAATTACTTAACAACTATGCAAATGGATTTCTTCATAGAGCCGTTACCATTATAATAGTCATATATTAGTTGAAAAAATCCTTATTTTCCCTTCGAATTATTTTCCAAATTAGGATATAATAGAAAATATTAGCAAAAGGATCGGATAGAACTTACATACAGAAAGGACAAGTTTTCGTGTCTAAACAAGAATTATTGAAACTTATTGAAAAAAAACGAGCGGAAATGATTGAAATCGCAACGAAAAATGGAATTAACTCAAACGTGTCCATTCAATACAGTCAGGAACTCGATCACTTGCTGAATGAATACAATCGTTATAGCTACAGTTCAATGAAACGAATGACTTATTCTTAAAAACTATAAAAAAAGCACGCTTCTGAACGTGCTTTTTATTTTGCCTGATTGATTTTCTTTTAGGGAGGGTTTCATTCCCATTTGCATCAAACCCTTGATATATAAGAGATTTCCCCCTCTTTACCGACCGCTTATTCTGTTTAGAAAAATCTGCATTTTAAGTGAAATAAGGTATATTCTCGCATAATCTTTCATATTTTTCGTAAACTGCCTCTACCCCATTCATCAATTCCCTATTATGTACTTTCAAGGATGCAACACTTCCGAATGGCCACTCAGGTATACATCCTGTGCTATAACTTATCAAACACCATTACAAATATTTGTAATACATTGTGTGAAGTTAGGGTATAGAGGAGTACTTCTTCAGATTCAGACACTTAAAAGCAGCCCTCAAGCTTGCTCAATTTAGAGAAGGTCGTTTTTGCTGTTCAATATTCAAATGAAGGAATTCTTAAATATCCTTTTTTCGTCAAATTACGGTATGTTACAATGCCTTTTAACTTAGGCGGCCCAAGGCAGATAAAGTCAGAGTTTTCCTTAACAATGTACTTACTGTTTCCCCCATATAATTTCCTTCGGTGTTCCGGTTTCATAAATTCCATTTTGCCGGCTGGAGAACCATCCTCAAAAGAGAGCAATACTCCAAATTCATTTTATTATTTAAACAAAAATAGGTTTTTATATTAGTACAAACATATATCAATTCTCATACTGTATTGTGTAGCTAAAAAACAGGAAGGGGAAATAAAATGAATTGGAATTGTAATCAACCATCTCAAGTATTACCTGCAATTGTTCATCCTACTAAATGCTGTACCAAACACACTTTCAGTAACGTTGTTCAACCTCACATCCATCCATCTCACACAACAATTGTGAATCATACGAATGTTCAAAATCAACACTATTTTCCACAAACTCAATCAGTTGCAAATCAAGTAACAAATCAAAATTTTAATATGGGACCAGGGCCGGGACAGGTGGCAGGTGCATATATGCCAGGACCAGGTCAGGTGGCTGGTGCGTATATGCCAGGACCAGGACAGGTGGCTGGTGCATATATGCCAGGATACGGGCAGCCAGGACAGGTGGCTGGCGCCATGTCGAATATGCCAGCACCAGGTGTTGGTGGAGCATATAATCCAGGTAATATGAAGAGACCTTGGCGTTGAATCGTGTTAACTGGCCAGATATAAATTCTGAGCAGCTTTTAATTGTATATTTCATCTTTTGACGTCCAATCGAGAAATAATAAAAGTAAAAGAGCAGCAAAAAAGCCCCTCTCTATTAAGAGAAGGGCTTTTAACGTTATAATAGTCAATCTTGAGTCCTCTTAGTTAAAGGAGGTCTTATTTAAAAACTTGTATTGATTTTTAAATACAGAAAATAAGAAAGAAATAATAAAAGCTCCCATATCTGCTGCACAGTACATATTCTTAATCAAACTTAACTACTGCTTATTGCTAAAAAAATTTCCGATTCCATAAATTTGCATTTCCATATAAATAGCATTTTGAATGAGTTCAATCCATTCTTCATCAAGTACTTTTCCATTGTCAACCGACTGACTTAATATTAACTTTTCCTCCAATTTACGAGCTGGTCCAATAATCATAAACACGAGACATCAGAACTCTTTACAAAACAGTTTTATGTAATAACTTGTAATTTTTTTATAAAGATCACTTAACAAACAATGGTACAAATATTCATTTCCTAGCTCTTCAATTTCCACTAAAAAAACCGCCTTCCTGTTAATTTCTCAACAGTAAAAGCGGTTTTGAATTGGTAAAAAGAAAGATTAAGCATTTTTTGAAGAAATTATGATGAAGGATTAACTCAAAGGGTTTATGTATGAAGTGATTTCCGTGGAAAACTTGCCTAAAACCCGTTGGAACCCTTGATGTATAAGCTTTTTTTATTTTGCTTGATTGTTCATCATTTTCATCATTTGATTGATTTTCTTTTGGGATGGTTTCATTCCCATTTGCATCATCATCATTTTTAACATTTGCTCGTTAATTGGCGGATTTTTCTTTAAGTAACTCATCATATACTGGCGAGCAATGAAAAATCCTAGTGCTACTCCAGCAAGTAATGCCAGAACGCCTACTAGAATGACTACCCATTTCCAACATTAACATTATCAATTGTTGGTATATCCACATTTTAAAAACTAATCCGAACCACTTATTCTATTATGAAAAATATACCTTATTCTAACACAATTGTCCATAAGAAATAGGATTTTGGATGAAATTTTGGTTTATCCTTCGCGGAAAATTTCCAGGCTATTTTTACAAGATATTCACACGTAAAAATACTGTTAAATAAGAGTATTTTACAATGCTTTACACGGTAGTATTTTTTTCTCTGATTGCTGAAGTGGTACAGCTACTATATAAGTCATATAATAAACTTTTGTAAATGGTGATTTACTTCCCCACTATAAACAAAAAGACATTATTTAACTTATTTCTTCCTATTTATATGCAATTATATTACTTAGTTCGTGAAGAGCATTTATTAATAATTCAGACCTTCTAAGAACTGGTTCAATTTTACGTTACTCTTAAAGTATTAGAAGTAACTAAAAAAAGAAATAATTAAATTTCATATCGTTCAAATAAGTGCTTTTGTGGTGCATTTTCACCAAAGTATTCTTTTTCAAATTTAAGCCTTGCTATAATAGCATGCTCCTTAGAATAAAACATTCCTAAATACTTCATTTTACTATCAACCCTTGCATACGCTTCCCATTTACCTTTATTCTTCTTATAACTAATACCCTTACATTTATTTTTTTTCGTTTCTTCCAACCAGTTAATATAATCTGGAGTGTAATATTTCCTAAAAACTTGACCTCGTGCAATACGCTGTATTATTCCAATTTCAAGGTTATAATTTATTGAAATTATTTCTGTTGCTTCATTATTCATAATATCCTTGATAACAGATGGAACTATTTTTTCAATAAATGTTTCCCTTTCATCTCTTCTTTTACTTAACCAAAGCCTATATTTATTTGGATAATGATTTTTGTAAGCCACTCCTTGACTAACATTTTTAACTGTCGAATAGCCAATTCCATATTTTCGTGCTATTTGGGTTTGTTTACTTCCGTTCATAATTTCATTAATGATTTTAGGTAGAGTATCTTGAATAAATATTCTCTCACTCTTTTGCTTATTTTCTAACCATGATATATATTTGACAGGCCAATGCTCCTTATGAAAACCTTCATATAATATACCTTGTATTGTTTTGACACTTACCTTATATTTTTTAGCCAGTTCTTTGTGTTGATATTGTTCTAACATAATATCATCAATAATTTTAGGGAGTATGTCATGGATAAAAAATCCTCTCTCCTTTTCTTTTTCTCTTAACCAAGCAATATATTCTGGGCAAAAGTGTTGCTTAAAATTAACTCCACGACTTATATTGGTGATATTACTTTTATGAGTATTAAACTTTCTAGCGATGCTTTTATGCGATTTCCCATCCATAAGTTCTTTAAATATTTTTGGTAAAGTATCTCGAATAAAAAGTAGTTCTTTCTCCCTTTTTTCCTTTAACCAAGTTTTGTAATCAGCTGTATAATAACATCTATATGTTTTTCCTTGGCTTAACGTTTCAATAAGATGGTGAGCAACATTATGTAATTTAGAAATTTCTTTATGCGTACTTCCAGACATAATATCATTCAATATCTCTAACACTTGCTTTTCATTTAATTGTGATTGAGGATTATCTTCCCCTATACAATAACCTTCTCCACCTATGGTCATATTGTATCCTTTACAATTCTCAAAACCTATGAATGTGTTATAGTATGTAATCCAATAAGTTTCCTTTTCTAAAAGTTCTTCTTTATTTTTCGCCCCATCTATTACTTCCCAATAGAAATTGTCTTCTTCAAAATCTAATAAGTTTTTTCTTATTATTTTATGAAAAATATTGTTAGATTCTTTTTTTGCCTTTGAGTGGTGTTCTATTCTTCTCTCATCTAAAGTTCTAGTAGTCATTCCGATATAGATTTTTACGGTATCCTTGTTGGTAGCTTTATAAATAATACCATAGTAACTTTCCAACTTATCACCTACTTAAATTTAATAATAATATCATTTAACTTTAAGCTATCCATTAGACTGGAATTTGTCGTTAGAATTGGTTATGGCAGTTTTTTTGCCTTTGAACCCAATTTTTTTCTCTCACATAACTTTTAGAGTATAAGTATGATCAATGACTTCCCAAGCTAAAGCATCCCATCTGAACTTACACATTAGCTAAGCAAAGAACTAGAAACTATTGATTAAAGACAGGTAAAATTGACTTAATCAAATATAGCTCCTAGTTCATTTACTAACTTTCTAGAAGTTCTGCTGCTTCAATTGTAATAGAAACTGCTAAGTCTTTTGGGTTGTGAAATTTCCCCAATCTCTTTCATTCCTAAACCTAATTATCTGTTCAATTAATTCATCCATCAAATCATTCCTTATTTATAAACTTTTATTATCGAATATAGATCAACTAATAGGTCTAACTAATTAGTCCTAAAGCATTTTCTATAATAAGAATAGTATAGAGAGCGGAGGAATGGAAGTGCCACTTACTATTATGAAAGATTGCTTTGCCTGTATGGTTATATGCCACCCCACCATAATAAATTGACCACAATACACACTGTTATGTGGTCTATTCTTTCTTATACGAGGGTCAATTTACCCAATTAAAATAATATATTGTATAATATTAACAATAACAATATTTAGATAACATACCTTTAATAAGAGTTGAAAGTCTCTTGGAATGTGAATCAGATGATATTCTAATTAATAAGTTAACAATTATTTAATAAAAGAAAGCTTTAAAGAGAGGGAGGTTGAAAATGAAAGTTATAAAGAATATCACACCTCATCAAGTGAGTGTTTCAGCTGAATCTTTTACAGCGACTTTGTTTGCGTGGGCAGGATATGATGTATCTGCTCAGTATGGAGCAAACCAACCTGAGTATGATTTAATAGTTGCACAGGGAGAAAAGATGGTTAAAATATCTGTCAAAGGGAGTCAAGATGGTGGATGGGGATTGACACAAAGTTTTCTAAGCAATGGAGACTATCATGGTGCAATAGATGAATGGTATTTAAAACATTCTAAAAGAACAATCTTTAGCCTAGTGCAATTTTTAGATTGTGACTTTGATAAAGGTATAATGCCCAGAGTGTATTTAGCATCACCATATGAAATAGCAGTTCAAATGAAGCAAATGCGTAATGGATACGGTAATACAAGCTAAGAATAATACGAATGGAAAAGTGGAGTAGCTAAAGGAACAACCGATAAGATTCCTTCTAATTGGAAATTTAGCAAACAAAGAATAGAAGAGTTAATAAAGTATTAGTTTTAAGGGGAGTGAGTAGCTTGGTATTAGAGGAATTTTTGCAAGAAGCTGACGAAAGATTGGATCGTAAAAGTATTGAAGAGATACAAGAGTTTCTTGAAAGTTTAGAAGTAGAATATATTGAAAAGTTTATAGACAATGAAGAAGTTTTAGCATATATCTATTACACAAAAGCAAACCATCTAAGTGAATTGTTAAGACTACAATATTCTGACAAGGAATTTTCTAACAAAGAAGAAATTTCAGAGCAAACTATTTACAGTTTACGACTTGCTATTGAATATGGATCAAGGAGCAAATTAGATAAACGCTTTATGGCAATGATTTTAACCAACTTAGCTAATGAACTTGACAATAATGGGAGATTTGTTGAGGCAATTGAAACATGGAATAAAGTTGAAAAAGATCTTGGAATATTGTTTCCTATGGCTAAAGGTAACAAAGGGTTAGGTCTGATTTTTTATGCTGGATTCCTATATGATGAAGGTCATGCCCACTTTTTAAGAAGAGTAGCACATAAGAATTTAAAATATTCTTCTAGTATTCAAGGTGGGGTACATCCAGAAGCAAAAAGAATATTCGAAAATAATATAGAAACATTGGAAAGTTTTTATTCAGAAGAATTTTTAAATCATTTTCACGAACATCCTGCCCCAGATTATGGTGAAGATGAAAAATCTTATAGAAAATGGTGCTTAGATAATATTTTATTTATTAATCCTTTGAATGATGCTACTGAAAATTGGATATGCGACACAGATGTTTTCGGTTTACCAAGTATTACTGTTCCTATTGATGAAACATACCCAGTGTATCATTCATATTTTAATCAGCTTAAACAAGAGTATGTTAGTGCTAGATGGTTATTGTTTGAGAGTACACTTGAAAGAAGTCATTTTTCTGATAAAGAAGTTTTAATGTATAATACATTGGACTATCAGGCATTCGGACTTTCAACTCAAAAGGTTAGATTAGCTTTTAAATCAATTTATTCTATCTTTGATAAGATTTCTTACTTTTTAAATGAATATTTCAATATTGGGTTAGATGATAGAGCAATATCATTCAAATCAATTTGGTATAAAAATATAAGAGCAAGCAGATTACAGATTAGAGATGGAATTAATATTGAGAATAATTCACCGTTGAAAGGGTTGTATTGGTTATCAAAAGATTTGTTCTACAAAGGAGATTTGGAGTACAGAGCAGTAATAGAACCTGATGCTAAAGATCTCGATATAATAAGAAATAAACTTGAACACAAATTTATTTCTGTTTATGATAGTGCATTTGTAGGAAACTCAGTAGATGATGGTATAACTGACGGAGAATTATTTAACAAAACACTAAAACTGATGAAACTTTCAAGAGCTGCTTTAATCTATCTTTCTTTAAGCGTTCATAAAGAAGAACAAATTAAAACCAATAGTAGAGACAAGTTTGCTTTACCTATAAACATTCCATTATTTGAGGATGAGTGGAAGAACTGATTAAAAGTCTAACCTTAAGGAGATGTAATTATGAGACGTTATGATCAACACGAAGCAGTAAAAATGGTTTTAGAATTGTTATCATCTCATGGGATTGAATCAACGAGACATCTTAAAGTTGGAGATAATATTAATATCAAATCATTTAAAAATGGGAAAACAGCAAACTTATTGGTTAGACATCTTGAGAAAGACCATGCCTATAAAAATTCGCCTCTCCCTTACCAAGTGTTTAAAGTAGAAGCATTTGATGATAATGAGGAAAGAGACGAGTCAGTAAAACAACTAGATTTTGTAATTGGTTATAACTTTATGGAAAATAGTTTTGCTTGTGTTCCAATAGAGGAATTTAAAGATAAACGCAGTACAGTTGTTCATGAGAAAGAAGGAAATAGACATCAATATTACAATTCTTTATTTTCATTGGAAGAGTTTTTTCAATAAGTTTTAATTTTAATACTGTTTACTGATAGAAGGTCATAAATATCATTGAGGTGATATTTATGGATGAACTTGTAAAGGTATTGAACAGTCAAGGAATGAAGTTATTGTCTTTGGAAACAGATAAGTTTAACAACACTGTTGTTATTTATACCTATGATAATGAGAATGAAGAAAACTTTGACATATTTGCAAGTTATCCAAATGGGAGGTATTCTCTAGACAACTATGATTTTGGCTTATTTTCGAGAAGAGAATGGACTGATTATTATGAAGATAATTCCCTTTATATTCAAGACATAAAGGGATGGACTCATACTAATAACGGTTTAGGTAGTTTATTGATGTCTAAACTAAAAGAGATATGCAAAGCAAAAGGAATAGTTCAGATGACTGGGAAAATATCTGGTCATGATTATCATGATCATGGTGATAGACTAGATCCTCGAGTGTGGGAGTGGAAGTGCTACTCATTTAATCTGAAGGCGAAACCCTTGTTATGGTGATAAGCACGCCCCACTATGCTTACAATGTTTGCCCATATTCTCTCTAATGATTTTATAAAATTAGTCTTTTTCTAATAGTTTAGTAAAGTTAATATGGAAACCAAAACTCCAACCTAAGAGACCGTACTTATTATTTATCTATTAATAATTTCTTTGAGTTCCTCTTTGCTTAGCCACGGTCTTCTCCTGTGAAGCATTTTGTGGCAATTAGAACAAACTAACGCAATATCTTCAACTCTAGTCTTTTGACTTTCTTTAAGTTCTGATACAGGAATCGTATGATGTCCCTCAATAAAGTCCTGTCCAATTTCTCCATACTTTCTATAAAAGTCAAAACCACACACCTCACAAAAGAGCCTACCATTTTTCGCTTTGAAGCCTTCCTTTGCAAGTTTAATTACTTGAGGATTTCGCTCTCTAACAAAATGCTGTTTCAGTTTTTTCTCCCCTTCTTCAAATCCTATATCTTCTTCAATATTATCATTTGTGGGATGAAATACATTCGATTCAAAAAGAGGTGTTTCTTCCAGTAAATCCAAACTTCCTCGTTTCATGTACCATTCCAAATCCCTCTCATACCGTTCTTTTAATGTACCTTTTTGGTTTATTAACTTGAATAGTGATTGGGAAGGCTGTAACTTATGAAGTTTAAACAGAATTTCTATTGAATCGGACCCTAGCACTTCATTAAGCAACTTTAAATATGACTTGTGGATAGGCTCAAGAAATAACTTAGTTAGTGCATTTAGTGGGTCTTCATTATAAAATAGAAGAAATTCTTCATATGACATATTTAGTTGTTTTACTTTATGAATCCGATAATAACGAATTGCCATTATTGAATAGAAAGTGACTTTAGCTGACTTCTGTTGAGCCTTTAACCAGTAATTAACTTTAAAATGTTTAAGTTCCTCTTCTGAATCAATTATAACCTGTAGTCTATACATCTGATTTTTAAAATATTTGTAGTCAGTACCAAATCCCTTTCGAAAATATTCTAAAGTTTCGATAGAAAACTCCATGTCATCCTCTCCTTTTATCTTTTCTTTAATTCTGCATATATTGTACTTCTTGGAACACCTGTTATTTTTGAAATATCATTTACACTCATTCCATTTGATTCTCTTTCATTATATAATTTCAATGATTTCTCTATTGCTTTTTTATTCTTCGAAGGTCTTCCCATATGCTTTCCTTGTTTCTTAGCCCTCTCTCTACCCTCGCCAGTACGTTCTACAATGATGTCACGCTCAAATTGTGCAAATGAACCTAAAATATTAAAAAGTAATGTTTGAAGAGAACTATTATTTTCTCCCGCTTGAAACTCAATATTTTCTTTTAAGAATCTAACATTTATCTCTTTTTCATTTAATTCCTTAACGATGTTATGTAAGTCAATTATTGAACGTGCTAAGCGGTCTATCTTTGTAACGATAAGGGTATCACCTTTATCTAAGAACTGAATAGCTTCTTTTAATTCATTCCTTTTAATAGTACTTGTTCCTGTAACCTTTTCAAAAAAGATTCGTTTACAACCCGCTTCTTCCAAAAAATGTTTTTGTGTTTCTAATCCGTTCTCTTGTCCTACTGTTGAAACTCTGGCATAGCCAATTAGTGCCATTTCATCCGCCTCTTTGTCTAAAAGTTTATTGTCTTCTGTACTTATATTTTAGACTAACTTCCAGACAACCACAAGTTATTTTCAGACTATCTTTTAGACACCTTTAATACATTGTTCAGAAGTTGAAACTTTTAGACAGAAATTTTCTTTAATTTGTTAGTTTTCATCCTTTAATCCAAAAAAAGACATGATCTTTATATGATACTTCTTTTACTAACATACTAGTGTGTTCAACAAAGAAAACTCAAACAAAGACTACTCCAGTAAGAGTAGTCTTATGATGTATGCAGATAGACGTTCTTCATAATTTGCACTTGTTCTTGTTTAAATAGTATTTTTTATATATTATTAGTCATTTTTCTACATAAAGGGCAATAAGGTCTTGCTAATAAATGATCACTTCGTATTTCCCACTTATGCCCACAACTCTTACAATGTGCAATTGCTTTTTCCCTACTTGAAACGTAATTTAATACATCAACATTATTATTAGACTTTATTAAAACATTCTGTTTAAAAGCTACAGCCCTTTTAACCTTGTTATTTTCGGTCAAATCAGTTTTATTTACTACTTCCTTAGCTTTCTTGATTGGAGATTTTTTACGTTTCTTAAGTTTAAGTAATTTCTTTGTAAGTAGTATCTGTTCTACAAATTCATTATTTTGTAGTCTTTCATTCATAATACATTTTTTTAAGCAATTAGCCGATTCTGAAACATCAATATTAAATCTAGTCTCTTCATCAGTTAATTGCTGAATTTCATCCAAGACAGCCGTTAATTTAATCAATTTTTTGTCTTTTATTGTATAATCATTTATCCCATGCTTATATTCAGCTAAAACCGATATAAAAGAGTTATCTATTTCATTATTTATTAGACTAGAAATTTTAAACTTCTCTTTCTGAAAAGCAAACATATTATAAAAGTCTTTCTCGAAATACTGTATTCCAGACTGACAATTTCTTGTTGTTTCATTATCAATGTAATACTCATTTTCTGTTTTATTTCCTTGATTATCAATGAAACAATAATCAAACCTAATAATGAACGGTTCTTTATAGACCTCAATACTTCTGTTAACTCCATTGTTTGAAATATACATTTGGATATGACACGTATTTAATAAATCACTATCTTCATTTAATTTTATAGAAAGAAAATTAGACCTATCCCCTAAAGAAAAAGATTCAAATTGACTAGAAGGAAATATCATTTTATATCTTTCAGGTCTTATTTCATCCTCTCTTTTTAGGTTTAAATCCAAAGCTTCTGAATAAGGAATATTTTTAGCATTTTTTTCTTCTGATTTTTTGTTAAAATCTTTAATCTGCTCATCAAATATCTCATAAAAATTCATTTTACACTTTTGGGATTTTAGATATTTATTAAAGAGTTCTTTATACTTAGGATTATTTTTATACTCAATACTATAGATAAAATTTTTAATTGCTTCCTCACTGTAGATTTTCAGTTCTTCAAATTTCTCACTAATAACCCTTTTCAGTAAATCTAACGCTTCATAACACTCATCTCTAGCGATTTTATATACTTCATATAATCTGTTTTTCTGTTCAAATAATCTTTTCATTTCTTCAAAATCAGATATGTATCGTTTACACATTTCATAAAGACTTAATTTTACTTCATCAAACTTTAAAAGCATATCACCGTCTAGTTGTCCTTTCTCTTCCAATAGATAGGAAATATCTTTAGGTATCGAATGTTCAAAATTAAATCTTGTAAACCCATATTCGTAATAAGAATTAATTCCTTTAATATCTTCCAGTAATATTCTTAAATAAACCTCTATTTCTGAGTTACTCATTTCTAAATTAGAAAAACGAAACTTAATCTGTTTAAGTAAAGAATTTAATTGATTAAAGCCAAAAAATGAAGGCAACAATCTTTGAAAATACTCCTGTTCTTTTTCATCTAAGTATTCTTCTTCTACCTCTTCTAAAACAATCATATGAAAGTCTTGTAAAGTACATTTATTTTCAATCATGTATTTGAAAATTTTACAGGATTTAAAATTCCCCTCATAAAAGGATTGAGATTCGAAAAAGAAATATTTATGATACTCATCATAAGATAGTCTATTTAAAGCAAGAATTTCTTCGAAATGTTTTTTATATCTTCTTTGTATATTATTGGACTTTCCTATATATATGGGAAGAATTTTTTCAGGAGTGAAATTATCTATATAAATCATATATATACCTGAGATATTATGTTTTGTTTCTGATGTAACTTCCCTATGTAAATTGTCTTTTATCAATTGTTTTACTTGGTTTTTAATATAATCAAAGTTTTTCACATTATTGTCCATACAATTCCTCCAATAATAAAGACTTCCCTACTTTTCCATTTTCCCACAATTATCTGTAGATGTCCTTCTTAATCTAAACTACTCATAGTTAAACAATCACACATTAAAAATACTTCCTTATTAAGAGCAATTTTTTTGCATTACATAATGGTTTTTTATTTCAGATTTTAGGAGCGGAAGACCTTAAAACATATTTTCGATTATAATCTTCTGATCTAAGTGATATGTACCCCAAGAAAAAGACACCCCATAAGAGTGTCTATAATGTCTTTTCGTATTCTGCTACTATTTTGTAAAAGGAGTTTTTTTTTAGCTCCAACAAGACCATAAATTCTACCCCAGTTATATCCTTCCCTTTCCATTTTGAATAGTTTTGTTCAAGTGTTTGAAATTGGTGCTTTGATATAGTGCTTAGATTTAATTGTGGTCTACCAAGATGCTTGCCTTGTGCCTTCGCTAATGAAATACCTTCCGCTTGGCGTTGTAGAATGTTATCACGTTCCCGCTCACTAACAAATGCTAACACTTGAAGAACCAAATCACTTACAAACGTTCCTAAAGTATCTTTATATTGAGTTGTATCAAGTAATGGCATATCCATTACTTTTATATCAGCTTTAATGTTTTGAGTAATATCTTCCCATTCTTTCCTTATTTCTTTAGAGTTCCTGCCGAACCGATCAATTGATTTAATATAAACTAAATCCCCTTCACGTAAACATTGTTTTAACGCTTGATATTGCGGTCTATTAAAATCCTTTCCGCTCTCCTTATCAATGAATACGTCACGTTCATTTATACCTAAATCAAAGATGTCCTTTAGTTGCCTTGCTTCATTCTGTTCTTTGCTTGATACCCTTATGTAAGCAAAAGTCTTTTTACTCATATTCTTCACCGTTTCCTTAGGTCATTTATTAATTTAATAATAACCTAGATGTTTATAAAGGTAAATGATATTTTATAAACGTTTGTAAATAATTAAAATAACGTTTACAAACTTTTAAGACACCATGTTTTAAGTTTCCTTAAAGGTATACCTTTAGAGATACTAGGAATGCAAATTACTTACTAGCTAGGTAATTGGTAAATTATGTAGATTTTTCATTAGTGTGAATCAAGGGAATATGTGGTAAAATATTCAAAGAATGGAGGTTAATTCATATGAGTTTTTATAGAGAAATAGAAGACGTGGTACATGCGATTAAGCTTGCGAAAGAAAAAAAAGTTAATGTTAATCTATTAATTGGTGCAGGATGCTCAGTAACAGCAGGTATTCCTAGTGCGAACGGTATTATAGAAAATATTAAAGAAAGTTACCCTCGTGAATACGAGCGAACTATAAATAAGAATTATGCAAATTGCATGTCAAAACTTACTCCTACAGAAAGAAGAAATTTAATTACAGACCATGTAAACCGGTCGAAAATTAATTGGGCACACTTATCAATTGCACAGTTATTTAAAGATGGTTTTATTAATAGAGTTCTTACGACCAATTTTGATAATTTGCTCCAAAGAGCTTGTTCTCTTGTAAATGAAACCCCTGCCATTTATGACCTTGCGACTTCAACAGGATTTAGACCAGATTTATTATTTGATAAGTCTATTCTTCATCTTCATGGACAACATACAGGCTTTATTTTATGTAACACAGAATCAGAGGTGAAAAAACAAGCTGAATCATTAACATCAGTGTTTAGTGATTTAAAACAACAAAGCATGTGGATAATAGTAGGATATAGTGGAGAAAATGACCCCATTTTTGATTTACTTTGCAAAGAAGCTATGTTCGAACACAGACTTTTTTTGGTAGGTTACAAGGATAATGAACCATCTGATAAATACAAAGAACTTTTGAGTGAAGAAAAATTTGCTTTTTTTGTAAAGGATTTTGATGCAGATGATTTTTTTGTTACTCTTGCCCAAAACTTAAGTTGCTTTCCACCTAAGTTTGTTCATAAACCTTTTTCATATTTAGCAGAATCTCTTGGTGACATAACAGAATATAAAATGCCTGCTTCTAGGAGAAAAAACGATTTGAAAATTTCCACTTTTAAAATAATTGAAGAAGCTATTAATACAATTGAGACAAACAATTTATTAATGGCGGAAAATTACTATATGGCAGGACTCTATGATAAAGTTTTCGAACTCGATATGGATGACTCAGAATTATTTCTTATAAAAACAAAATCATATCTTGAACTAAAAAGTTTAGAGGGTACTTATCAAGCTCATGATTATTTAAAGAAGCATATTTTAATAAATGGTGAAGACTTGCTATCCACATTCCTATATATGGAAATTTTTTATCTTCTTTGTTTGAAGGAGCAAGAGAGTTCGGACAACTTTTTAAACTTAATTAATGTTCATTTGAGGGCATTTGAGTATGACACAGAGGATAATTATGATTCTATTTTTTTGTTAGTTACCCAATTATATTCTATTGTGCTAAGGAATGCGTACCTCTTTAACAAAAAAGCGTGCTTACATTTAGAAATTCTTTTAGATAATGTATTCATTTACTTCGATAAGTTACAAGGTGAACCAAGTGGGAGGAAAGATTCTACTCCTATAATTTATAATGTATTATCTAATATACCTTATTATCTGATAAAAAATGGTGAGTATAATATCTCAAAAAAGCTTATTGATAATAATATAAAATGTAAACAGTTTTCTAAACTTTTACCACAAGGTAATTTAGGTTTATGGTACCTTTCCAATGAAACATTAACATTAAAAAACAGGGAAGAAAACGGTAAAATTTTCTATAAATTAGCGATAGAAACAGCAAAGTTAGAAGGTGAAAAAATTCATAAAGCTTTAATTCAAAAATTCCACTATGAAATTTCTTTCTTCTATTATAATTGTGGGAAAGAGAAGGAAAGCATTGAAAATTGTTTTATAGCATTTGAAATAGGTGAATTACAAAGTTACGAAGACCATTTTAAAGATATTTTAATTTTAATGGAGGAATTAGGAATCAACAGACATGAGCAAGTTGCTGTTGCAATTGGTAAAATGGAAAATGCGAATTGACGCATAAATATGGTGTTTAACAAAATAAAGATTTGAGGAAAAAACGAGTTAGCTTCATGAAAGAGATTCAAGATTCTGTATCGAAAAGTATTTCATGATCATTGAATACTTTTCACCCATTTCAATACTTTAAACAATGGTTATTCCCTCTAATTTCTGATTCTGATGTCAACTGTAAGTAAAAACACCTGCAATTGACATCTTTTCCATTAGGGTCACCCAGAAGTATACTTCATGCAATTCTATTTACCTTTTGATAAGTATCGAATTTTATACAGATAAAACCCCATTCGTCATGGGGTTTCTCATCTACATTTATATATTGCGTTGAAGTCTCGATTAGCGTTAAGCTTCCCTAATATGGGGTTTGTGTTTTTTAAGTTTTAGCTTAAGGTTAATCCAAAATTCAAAGACCTATCCACTTGAAAGTTGTAACCTATGCTTTGTACGTTAATTTATTTGATGATTAATGATATTTGATTGACCGTTTTATTTGAAAGTATATCCATAGTATTCTTGCAATTCTTTAATTCGCTGTGCATACAATTTGTCAAAGTATAAAGAATAATAATCTGAATCATATGTGTAATCTTCTTTAACTGGTCTTTTAGATTTTCCACCTAGTTCCTCAAGGTGTTTCTTCACTTTCATTTCAAGAAATTTCTCTTGTTCTTTAGACGCTTCATCCACAACATGATTATTTCTTTCACTGTGATAATTGACCCTATTTTGATTTAAAAAAAGTGATTGGTTATTTTGAAACTGCTCAATAGCATCTTTGTTGAATTGTTCCAAATAACTTATGATTTTTTTCTTTCTAGCCTTCAATATGATTGCATACGCCACATAGTAAAATCTCAAGCTAAGCACCTTTCCATTTTCATCGGAAATTTCACCTAATCTTTTTTTCCATTCTGTTTGATATTTCTTAGATTTCTTTGCATTGTTGTATTTTTCTAAATACCATTCATTTACATCATACTTCTCCATTATTTCTCTTTTAAGATTAACTATTTTCTTTACTGTACTTTCATGTAAATTGATTGGCTCAAATTCACCTTCCACTACCCCTTTGTATACAGGATAGTATTCAATGATTTTTAACTTTGCCATTCTGTTCAAAGTCCCTGCTAATTGTTCTTGCAAAGTCTTTAATCCTAAAATAAAATCGTTAATAACTCTTTCTTCACCTGTACGAATAACGTTGTTACTAATTAGGTCTTTTACATGCTTTTCTTTTAACTCTGTATTATATCTAGCTTTGACTAACTCATTCATTGATGGGGTGATTAATTCAAAGTCTAAACACCACTGGTTTAATGTTTGAGCTACCTCAGTAATTAAACCTTGCTCTAACACTGAAACGACCATAATGTCCATGTTCCTTAGGTAAGGTGTAGTCCATTTACCATTACTTATATTGCCACCTAAATTGCGTTCTTTTTCCAATGGTACCTCCCTCTTTTCACCAAGAATCAATTCTTTCTTTTTCCCCTTCTTTTTGCCATATCCCTCATCAACTTTAACTGAATAATAGTAGCGATTTATTTCTTTCATTAAGGCATCATCACTTTCCTTTCTCCATTTCTTTCCTTCTGCAATACATTTCTTTTGTGCATCAGTTCCATACATCTCTACTGCTTCTAACAGGGTAATCTTTTTCACTTTTACAACTTGCTCCTTTATACATTACATACGATTTTCTTGAAAAAGGACGTAAAACTCACTAAGAATAAATTAAAAATAATTATTATAGGTGACTTTTACGTCCCATTTTATCCCTCTAAATCAGGGAATTAACTATTGCTATATGTTACTCTACTAAAACTTTGTTATATAACCTTCACTCGCTACTTGTCCACCATCCTTTAAATGTTCCGCTATGCTCTACATTTAAAGCCTAGCCACAAGTAGCACAAAGGCTCGATTAAATCTATACTCTTTTTTTACTCCTTTCACACAATCCTCTGTACATTTCTGGAAAACAAAAAAACACAAATTACCTCTGTTAAAGAGTAAAATTTGTGTTTGATTTGATTCTAATTTATTAGTGTTTATTAAGTTTTTAAATGTTATGTAATCTAGTCAGTTAGCTGACTATACTAATATTATACCACAAATAATGTAAAAAGTCTAAAAACCTCTTAATTAGTACATTAACGTAATAAAGCGAATACTAAGTTTTGATATTAATGAACTTAAGATAGAATTTGGGTTTTTTCTGACGACTCTTAAACCTTATCGTGATGGCAGACTAAAAAAGTGAATAACTACTCAATCGCTGAATCGCCAAATATGTGGAAGAGTTTCTATTCACGTTAACAAAATAGTATTGGTAATTTATATCAATAAATATACAAGACTAAGTTAGTTTTTTATTTCAAACTGTTCTACTGATCCATTCTCCCACCTGATTCTAACACTTAAAGCTAGGTAAGCTGTCAAAATTTCTAAACTAAAACCCTTTTGTGTATAACTCAAGGTTTTAGAAGGAATTTCCTCATAAGTCTGAATTAGTTGTTCCAATGAAAACTTCTCTTTTAGCCTCTTATTTAATTCACTTAAAGTCATTTTTCTTAGAACACCTAATCTATTATAAATTGTCAATTCCTTTTTCTCAACTGCTCTTCTATCCCATTTTCTTTGGATGTCTTGTGGTACAGTTCTATCAATGTAATAAAAAAATCTACATTTACTTTTATTTGGATTTTTGATTTTATAATAAGAACAAAAATTGTTACGTTTATTATGGAAACAATTCTTGCAATCAGCATTAACAGTTTTTAGCTTACTAAACTTGGCAACAAATCTTCCTAGAATTTCAGAATCCTTTATATCTGTCTCATGCACCTTGAGATGACACGTCCTACAAAGGTATACTACATCCTCAAACTTTTCATTTCCAACACGATTATATGTAATGTGATGAAGATGTATATTCTCTTTTTCATCACACATAGTACATTGTTTTTTATGTGATTTAGCATATCTTTCTTTAAATTGTTTCCAGTGTCTTGTCTCTAGATAATCTTCATAATTATCAACTTTTTCTCCTGTACTACAATTAATCTGTTTCAATTTTTACAACGCCCCTTATTTAGAAATTCTGTTCTTAGAGTAGTTTCTTTAGGTGTTTTGATAAAAACACAATTTTATTAAACATTTAACTAGCTTCATATTCCTCAATCAACTTGTACAAAGTCGTTCTGCTAACATCTAATTCATTGGCAAACTGTGTTTTATTGATTTTTCGAGCCATGTATTGCTCATATAGTTCTTTGAATTTCTGGTCTATTTCAATTGCCTTTCTTCCTTTGTACTTGCCATTTGCCTTAGCAATTGCGATTCCTTCACGTTGCCGTTCCAGCATATTCATTCTTTCAAATTCGTTAATTGCCCCTAACATTGTTAGCATCAACTTCCCTTGAGCAGTTGAAGTATCAATGTTCTCTTTTAGAGATATTAATGTGACGTGCTTTTTCTCCATTAACTCCACCAATTCATTCAAGTAAATCCTTTGTACTCCTAGCAAGTCGTGAAAAGTCGTTAATGATTGCGGTATCCCCTTCACGTATATAATCGAGCATAATTTGTTGGTTCCCAATCCTATACTGGTGTTGCTTATGCCAAAATGGATTCTGGGTATTGGGGAGCTAGATATAAAGTAGTTATATTAAGAGTATAATAAAAGCCACCCATAAGGATGGCTTTTATTACACTCCAAATAATTTTACATAAACATCATTAAATAAATGAACTTGGGCTGTACGATTTATCCAAATCGAAATATTATGATATTTCACATTGGATAAAGTATTGACCCTTACATAAGGATCTCCATAAGCGATTATTTGATTATTATGTTTTTTATAATTATCTTTCATATAATTGATTAACTTTTCATGTTCCTCATAGATATTCAAACTAACACTTGGAACATGCCTAAATCCTTCTGTATCCGTTTCCTTTACATAAGGTTTTTCTAACATAAAAGAATAATAATATTTATTCTTTTTGTCCCTTCTTTTTTCATATTCCTTTACGATCCCCTCTATACAGATAGGGTGATTCGGTTTCGATTTTTTTCTAAAATATTTCGATAATACTAGGAAATCTTTATATTCAGGACCAAAATAAAATTTATCCCAACTAATAGACTTGCTCTTATATTCTAACTTTATATGTTTCATAACATCCTTATTCTCTTCCATTTTAGAACGCAGGATCATGATATCTTTCATCCTGCTAAGATAAGGTGCCATTGATCCACTATTTTTATAATTCTTGTCAGCGGCATCTCCTTTTCCTTTTGGACTTGCAGTTGTTCCTTCTTCCTCTTCTTCTGGCTTTTCCTTCATTGCTTTCTTAACGACTTGCAGCCTTATAGCATATTGATCTTTTTTCTTCTTTACCATGAAATCTTTCAATGCCATTGGGCTACGGGCTACAATTTCAATCTGTCCAAATGTATTATATTCACAATTTTCCCCATGTTCAATTCCTTTTTCCAACCGGAAATAAGGAGATATGTCAATCACTCTATTTTCTAATTGTCTCTTTCCTGATCTTCTGAATGATAATTCTTTCTTACAATAAGGACAAGTAAACTTTTCCCCATTCAATTCCTGTTTATCTGCTTCGATATTGGTCATCGTTTCTTTTGTTTTAGTATAAACCGCCTTATCTATTTTTACCCCCATATATACTACTACTCCCTTTCTTTTGTAGTCTTATAAAATATCATATCTTAAAAATTTCCATCCAACTAGATCAACATACATAAAAATTTCCAACAGACATCTAAGATTGAGTAGTTACGAATATAGGTTTCAATGTAAAATAAAATCTTATTTAATGTATTATCAATGTATCTCTTATTTTAATACATATATTAACTCACATTGGAAGTTTTTAGTTAATTATTTTATATGCTTAACAAATTAATTAAAAAAGACACCCCATAAATATTCCATAGTTAAGATCAAGTCCTTTTTTGCTACGACTTCTTTAAATTCATTAAAGGACTTGATGAAACCGCCTTGGTTAGTAATTGCTCATCATTCATGGTATGCAAATACCGTTGAGTTACAGTTATGTCAGAATGCCCTAGTAGGCGTGACAATGAGTAAACATCTATATTACCTTGTGTCAAACATTGGACAGCGTAGAAGTGTCTAAATGTATGTGGAGATACTCTTTTCCCTTCTATCCCTGCCCTTCTTCCCGCTTCTTTGATAATGTTGTCTAGAGCTACATGAGAAATCCCTGTGCCTATATAGGAAAGGAAATAGTTGTTAGATAAATCTTTTTCTAAGAAATACTGTTTTTTAATCCGCTCATATTTGATTAAAATTCTTTTCAAAGCAGGACTGATGAAAACGATACGTTCTTTGTTACCTTTACCGTTTACCAGGATAGATGTTTCTTTAACGTTCACAGATAGCAAACCTCTTATTTCCATTGCTCTTAATCCACAATCAGCCAACATTGCAATAATGGCTTTATTTCTTGTCTCAAGATAGTTTGTATATGTGAAAACTTCAATCATTTTTTCTACTTCAGATGCTGTAAAGCCATTTAATACCTTTTTAGGTACTTTTGGTACTTCTACCTTTTTTGTTATATTCCCCTTTAAATATTCTTCTCTCTCACACCAAGAGAAAAATGCTTTTATCATTTTAAACATGGAAACAATACTTTGAGGTTGCAACCCATCTTTTTGTTTCACCCTTATATACGCTCTCAAATCATAGGTGGTGATACTTTCAAGTTCTGTAATAGCCCTCTTTTCTTTTAAGAAATTCTTCAATTGCTTATATTCTTGTCTTTTGTTTATTAATGTCTTAGTTGTAAATCCTTTTGCCTGGCAATGGTACATGTATTCCTCAAGAATATCTTCTAACAACATACAAAAAACCACCTTCCTCTGGTTTAGTTTCCATCAGAAAAAGTGGTTTCAGATTAGTTTTATGAAAGATAAAGCAAAAATAAAGAAAATATCTGATGAAAGATTCACTCTACAACAAAAGTTAAAGCAGATTTAATCTTTTCATCACGTTTAACCAAATGGTAAATCCTTATGTACCAAGGGTTGAAGAGTGTTTTACTTCGCACCTTGATTGTTCATCATTTTCATCATTTGATTGATTTTCTTTTGGGATGGTTTCATTCCCATTTGCATCATCATCATTTTTAACATTTGCTCGTTAATTGGCGGATTTTTCTTTAAGTAACTCATCATATACTGGCGAGCAATGAAAAATCCTAGTGCTACTCCAGCAAGTAATGCCAGAACGCCTACTAGAATGACTACCCACAGATCCATCGTATTTCCTCCTTCATGTTGTCTATTTTACAGTGTACTAAACCATAGGATATTATACAACAAATACTCCATAATTTCTGCCTTTTTAGACAAATTTTCTTTCTTTTATCGGTTTTAGCCAGCCATATCGTTTTGCTTCAAAATCCATAGCTAAAAAACAGGAGTCAAATTTTCTCAGTATTTCAAAAAAGATCGCTTCCATATCAAAACTTCCAATAGATGTGACTTCTATATATTGATCCCTTACTTGCAGCATAGCATTCCCCTGCTTTGATTCGCTGACGATTCGATGATAACCTTCAGTATGAGCATAATTGTATTGGTTCATTAAACTGGATTCAATCATATTATCAATTGAATCAGCTGAAATTGATTTAGTTACATATCTGATTTGTTTGTATAAGTGATAAAATTCCAGCTGCTCAGGGCTCGTCCGAAGATATTCCTGAAAAAGATGGAACAGTTTCGCTTCTCGGCCAAAAAAGTGGTTCGCAAATTCCTCTTCTATTAAATAGACATAATAGTGCCTCATTCTTCCACCCCTCCGAAATAACTGTTATCGTCAATTATAATGGAATAGGGTATTAGAAATTTGTCTAAACAACAGAGAAATGCTTCACTTTTTTTGTCGAAAAAGAGAGAACGATCAAAATCGTTCTCTCTCAGAGGTGATTATTGTTCAAGCAGCGCTTTTACTCTCGCCATTACGTTTTCAACAGTAAAGCCATACTCTTTCATAATTTTATCTCCAGGTGCAGATGCGCCAAACTGATTAATCGCAAGAACATCGCCCTCATCCCCAGTATAGCGTTCCCAGCCCAGAGGAGCTGCCATTTCAATCGCAAGACGTTTTTTAACAGTCTTAGGAAGAACGGATTCACGGTACTCTTTTGATTGACTTTCAAATCGGTTCCATGATGGCATGCTGACAACAGCAACATCTATACCTTCTTTAAGCAGGGCATCCTGAGCTTCAACCGCAAGGCCAACTTCAGATCCTGTAGCTAATAACAAAGCATCTGCTGTTTCTTTTTTGCTTGCTGAGATCGTGTAAGCTCCCTTAGAAACGCCCTCATAAGCTGTTTCAGAAGTACCTTTAATTGTTTTTAAGTTTTGTCTAGTCAGGACAAGTGCAGTTGGTGACGTTTCTGACTCTATGGCAATGCGCCATGCTGCAGCAGTCTCATTGCCATCTGCCGGGCGGATTACGGATAAATTAGGCATTGCACGAAGCGATGGAAGCTGTTCAATCGGCTCATGGGTTGGTCCATCTTCCCCAACAGCAATGCTGTCATGTGTAAATACATACGTTACAGGAAGTCCCATAAGTGCAGCTAAACGGATTGCCGGACGAAGGTAATCAGAGAATACAAAGAATGTTCCTCCATATACTCTCAAGCCGCCATGCAAAGCCATACCATTTAATGCAGCACCCATTGCGAATTCACGTACCCCAAACCAAATATTGCGGCCGCTGTAATCCTCTGCTGTGAAATCAGCAGCTCCTTTAATGGATGTATTGTTAGAACCCGCTAAATCAGCTGATCCTCCAAAGATATAAGGAATATTTTTTGCCAGTGCATTTAATACCTCACCTGAGGATGCACGTGATGCAAGTGCTTTTCCCTCTTCATACACAGGCACTGCCTCGTCCCAGTTTTCAAGCAATTCGCCACTGATTCCTGCGTTCAGCTGTTTTGCAAGCTCTGGGTATTCTTTTTTATAACTTTCGAAAAGATCATTCCATGCCTGCTCTTTCTTATTTCCGAATTGTTCAGCAGATTCCTTGAAATGAGCATAAACTTCTTCTGGAACATAAAAGTCTTCTTCAAATGTCCAAGCATAAGCTTCTTTTGTTAATTTAATTTCGTCAATCCCAAGCGGCTTGCCATGTACGTCAGACTTTCCGGACATATTTGGAGAGCCATAGCCGATTGTTGTTTTCACTTCAATTAACGTTGGACGAGTTTCATCTTTTTTAGCGGCTTCGATTGCTTTAGAAATCTCTTCTATATTATTGCCGTCTTCAACACGGATGACCTGCCATCCGATAGATTTGAATCGATCTTCAACATTTTCAGAGAATGATCGATCTAAGTCGCCATCAAGAGAAATATCATTTGAATCATATAAAACGACTAATTTGCCAAGCTTCAGGTGACCTGCAAGAGAAGCTGCTTCAGAAGAGATACCCTCCATTAAGTCGCCATCTCCGCAAATAGCGTATGTGTAATGATCTACTACAGGATATGATTCTTTATTGTATGTATGTGCAAGATGGCGCTCTGCCATGGCCATTCCAACAGCCATGCCGATTCCCTGGCCTAATGGACCTGTAGTTGCATCTACACCAGCTGTGTGATGGAATTCAGGGTGACCTGGAGTTTTGCTTCCCCACTGTCTGAAAGATTTAAGATCTTCCATAGATAGATCATAGCCTGACAAATGAAGCAGACTATACAGCAGCATAGATCCATGGCCAGCTGATAATACAAAACGATCACGGTTAAACCATTCAGGGTTTTTAGGATTATGATTCATAAATTGTGTCCAAAGCGAGTAAGCCATTGGAGCTGCCCCCATAGGCATTCCAGGATGTCCTGAATTTGCTTTCTCGATTGCATCGATCGATAATGTTCGAATCGTAGCAATAGATAAGTCTTGAATTGAATGTGACATAATTTGATCATCCTTTCATAAATAACATTCTACTTTCTTATCATAGCGGTACACACTTTAGGATACAACCATTAATAATGAAATGTAATAGTGCATTAAGATGTGTAAGAAACTATTCTAATGTATTATGTGCAAATTGAAAAGGAATACATCACAAATTGACGTATTCCTTTTATTAATGAAGGTTTCGCTTCTTCTCATCTTTTAGTTTTTGAGGTGTTACATCCGTACCGTTTGGGTCGAGGATCGTAACGCCTTTTAATGTATTTTTCATGGAACCGCGAAACACCTGCAGGTATTCCTGTCTCAGGCTTTGCTGTTCTTTTAGTTCTTCAGGTGACAAAGCGCTTGATTTAGCCTTTTTTGAAAGTTCATTGATTCTAGCCATTTTTTCTTTTGAAAGCATAATGGTAACTCCTTTTTGTAGATAGATTCACTATGCTATCGTACTAAAAATGACTGTAAAAGACAACTTATTGGTCTCCTGATTGTTTCATATATTCCTGATATCTTCTATGTACTGTTGCCTTTGAAACATCATGGCCAAAGCCTCTCAAAGTAGCAGCAATTTCTGCAAATGTCAGTTTGTTTTGTTTTAAGCGGACAATTTCTGAAACAGGAAGCTCTTTTTTTTCCTTCCCGGGGCTCCCATGAATATTAGACAGGTTATTTTGAGGTTTAAACCCGTTTTGGACCGCACGCTGCATGCCTCTTTTGATTTTCAGATTATGAATCTTTCTCTGATATTCTTCAACAATGCTGACGATTTCAAGCACCATAGAATCAGCTTCTGAGAGCAGAAGCCTGCCGTTATGTGTAACGGAATAAAGTGTTATTCCCTCTTTTAGAAGAAAATGAATGAGTGCAATTCTGGCGTTTCCCCTCCCAAGCCTTGTTTCATCCTGGATCAGGATTGCATCCACCTGCTGATTTTTGATGCAGTCAAACAGTTCAAATATCCCGTCCCTCTCTATATCATAGCCGCTGGCCTGCTCTTCAATCACTTTTACAATATTCATGCTGTGCTGCTCAGAAAGATTTATGAGCTCTTCCTTCTGTCTTAAAAGAGATGTTTCCTGTTCTTCTTTCACTGTGCTGACTCTGCAATAGATGATGGCGTTCAGTGTTCTCACTTCCCTATTTCTTGCTTGCTATTTGATTGACCTCATAAAAGGCTGTCTTCTCAATGGGTATAAAGACTTGTTCACCAGGTTTAATTACTGCAGTCTCCATACCGTTTTTTTCCTGTACCCACTCGACAAAATCTGACTTAGAAAGATTATGATGTTCTTTAAATTTGTCAGCAATACTCCAGATGCTGTCCCCTTCAGTAACTTCTATATTTACGTAGTGATCCATTCTGTCTTTTTCACCAGTATAAGATAAAGCAAAGACAGCAACAATAACGACGATAAAAAATGAGAGTAAATAAGAAAAAGATTCTTTCAACATAATCCCCACCTCGAAATAGAATGTTTGTTCGCACTTTTGATATTTTTAGTATAATGCGAACAAACGTTTCTGTCAACGGATTTTTTCGAACTTATGTTTGTATGCACAGGAAAAACATGCTATAATCAACATAAATTACAGGACGCGAGGTGCATAAGATGACAAAATTATCAAAAAGACAGCAGGATATCTTAAACTTCATCAAATTAGAAGTTCAGAAAAAAGGTTATCCGCCTTCTGTTCGCGAAATTGGCGAAGCTGTCGGCCTTGCTTCTAGTTCAACTGTCCACGGCCACCTGGCCAGGCTAGAGAGCAAGGGACTAATCAGACGCGATCCAACTAAGCCCAGAGCCATTGAAATTTTAGAAGAAGAGACTTCACATATTCCAAGATCAAATGTTATAAATGTTCCGATTATCGGTAAGGTTACAGCGGGTTCCCCTATAACAGCCATCGAAAATGTTGAGGAATATTTTCCGCTTCCTGATACGTTTGCAGCAGCAGATGATCAAGTATTCATGCTCGAGATTATGGGAGACAGTATGATAGAAGCTGGAATTCTGGACGGGGATATGGTAATTGTTAAACAGCAAAAAACAGCAAATAACGGAGATATCGTAGTTGCCATGACAGAAGATGATGAAGCAACAGTAAAACGTTTCTTTAAAGAAAAAGACTTCATTCGCCTTCAGCCTGAAAATTCAACCATGGATCCTATTATTCTGCGAAATGTTTCAATTTTAGGGAAAGTCATTGGGGTTTACCGGAATATTCATTAAAAATCTTTGCTGCTCAGCAAAGATTTTTATTTTGGCGTTTTATGCTCTTTAACAAGGGGAATATATAATAATTGATAAAATTTAGAAGAGGTAACCTATGAATTCCAATATTATTCATGATGAAATAACCATACTGCGAACGAATTGCCAATTCATTTTTCCCTTTTCATGGGCTCAGGACTGCACTAAGGAGTTAATTGAGGAGCTGTTAGCCAACGGGTTTGAATTTTTTTCAATTGAGAATGTTAAACAGCAAAATAAATATTACGGGGAGAGCATTGATATCCCGCATAAACGTTTGAATCATTATTTTATGCCGTACATAGAACAAATCTTATTCCCTGACAAATATAAAGAAAAAGCGATAAACCGTTACTCAAAGCCTTTAAATTTGAAATGCAGACTTGATACTGCACACAATTCATTTTCTTTGAAGGTTCATTCAATTGATATCTACCTTTGTCCTTTCTCTATCGGAATGGTAACGATTCGAACAGACCCTTACAATAACAATGAAGATTTCTCTTTAAGTGATGCACTGGATTTTATGGATCATTTTCGCGTTCTCGAGCCCTCAATTACAGAAGAAAAAGGTACTGTTCTCTATTGTGGTGAAAAACGTTTTGACAAGACTCAGGATTTTATCTTCCAGGACCTTTGTCCATTCATCGTCCCCTTCATAGAAAAAAGCGAGAATGATCAATCAACTTATCTGGGCAGCCTTCCTTATTTTATTGATGAAAGAATGTTCGTATCCAGTTTTTTAATGGCTGCTCCTGATGATCAAATAACAAATAACGATTTATTCAGAATCGGACATATGAATGGATATAAAGAAAAAAAACAGCCATACATCTCTGCAACCAATCAAAAGTACATCGAAAAATACGTAAATGATCATGTTTATGACAGGTGGTCCCCGGATAGTTTTCATATTATCAGCGACCATACATTTACATGCATCAGCAGAGACAGCAAAAATGAAAAACTCATTGCTGAAGAAATGTATGGCCAGCTATATTACAATATGATTCTGCACTTATTTTATAAAATTGTCCTTTTAAAGCTTTCATACAGTTATTCACAGCTCTATATTGACCAAAAACAAGATAAAATGGACAAACTGATCAGATCGATTGCCAATTTTACCGCCAAATATATTTTTTCTGAAATCAGCAGCCGGACTGAGGGACAAGAGCTTTCTGTTTTGATGAAAGATCGCTTTAAAATTGAAACTCTTTACAAAGAGGTAATAAACACGATGGACAGTCTTTATCAAAATCAGGAAAAATTTGCAAGTAAACGTCATAATTCTCTATTGCTGATCTTAACGACTTATACTGTTATTTCCGGGATTTACGGAATGAATCTGGTGATTGAAGACTGGCGGGGGAAAATTGAGTGGAGCAAGCTTGCCGGTTATTCTGTTTTTGAATATATTTCGCTCGTTGTAGCTTTATCAGGTATTGCTGTAGGGAGTGTACTTGCCGGGATTGCAATCATAAGACTGCTTAAAGACTATTTTGATAAGGGAAAATCTGAAAACCTTGACTGAGTAATGCCGATGCTTTTTTCTATATTAATTACACAAAAACCCCTCAACATCTGCTGAAGGGTTTTTGTGTAATTAATATTGATACATATACTGTTCTCTTTCCCAAGGGTGAACTTGAGTTCTGAACATATACTTTGTGTTTTTTAAGTTTAATTAGGTAATAAAACCTTATTATATCAATACTTTTGAAAAATTAGTGAGTTATTAATTATATTAAAGTTGATACTTTGGTGGTCAAAAAGTGGTCAATTTTGGGGTCAAAAAATTATTGATATTGTATTTAAACATTATATATCTTTTATACTTTATTGAATTGATATGGTCTCGCCTTCAATATCATCTATTTCCACATCGTTACTTTCAAGTTCCTCAAATTTACTCAATATGAATTCCAAATCTTCGTTTAAAACAATATATACCTCCGATTAAAAGCAGATCTTATTTAAAATAGATTATACCATCAAACATAAAAAACATTTTAAAAGTTACCAAATGGCGATTACACTTTGCTGCAATCGCCCCCGATTGTTGAATAACATTTGATTTACATTAAAACATTAGTAGTTTTTGATTAGCTTTCCATTTTTGCTGGATCAAAGCCAATTAAAGAGTGAGTATACTCCTATTATTGCAAAGAGAATTGTTAATATTATTATCGAAAAGCAACCAATAACAAATAATTTATCATACAATGAATCGTCAGGTTCTTCCTGCAGTTTTTCTTTCACTTTATCTTGTACAGGTGAAATTACCTGATCTAATTCCAGGTTTTTTAAAATTTCATTGTCACCTTTAAATTTTAAAGCTCTTGCTATAAGGAAAGGATCATTTCCCATAGTTTTTTCAAATTGAATACAAGCTTGGATCATTTCCGGTGTTTTATTCTTTTCTAAATACCAGTAGCGACCTGCCATTGATGGATATTTTAATGTGAAATAGATGTCCCCCAACTTTCTGCGGAGCTCTAACTCATTTGGGTAAGTTGAAATTAACCCGTGTAGTCTATCCCTTGCTTTGCCTAAATCATTTTTCTTAATGTCCTCTTCAATCTTCTTAATAGTCTTAACTGGTAATTTTTCTATGTAAAACACCTCATTTATCTTCTTAGGATAGTTGCTTCCTAAACTAAACTATCCTATTAGCTAATAGTCAAAGGGCAAACACTCTATGCTGCAATCGCCCCCGATTGTGGAATAAAGGACACGATCCACTATTTGTGAATTGCGCTCGATTGTTGAGATAAATAATACTATTTAAGGCTGTTGAAGCCGGCTTGTGCTTATTAAACTATAGCCTCCGTTAACAAGAAACCTGTTTTATTCTACAAGAATCGAAATTGCACTATACACTAATAACAAAGCCATAATTACATTAAACTGACTTCTATACTTTGATAAAAACGTTTGAAAAATTGAACCAAACACACTCCAACAGAAAGTACTCATAAAACCAACAAAAGCTAGAAATAATGAATAAAATAGTAAGCTGAAATTTGAACTGTGATATGGAAGGATGAAGGTTGAAATTGCAGTTATGCCATATAAAATACCTTTCGGATTTATGAATTGTAAAAGCATACCTGTTAAAAAACTGTTATTCTTGTCCCCATCATTGTCTTTAGCATTATTTTTACCGGTAATAATTTTCATGGCCAGATACAACATATAGATTGCACCTAGGGTAGTCATTATAAATTCAATTTGTGGAATGAAATTTTCAAGCAAAAGATTAAAATAGCTACACAATAACATTATTACAAAGAATCCTGCACCAACTCCTAAACAAAATCTGATTGTCTTTTTTAACCCGTATTTGTTAGCAAATAACATTGCCATAATATTATTGGGACCTGGTGTAAAACTTGTAACAAAAACATATAGCAAAAACGATAATAAAGGCATATTGGCTCCCCCTCTGTGATGTATGTTATAATGACTAAAATGGACATTATAACGATTTACTTTTTATTGTACAATACGGACGTTATATTGTAAACGAGGAGTGTATTTATGGAGGAAATAAATCTTATCATTGCAAAAAATTTAAAAGCCTTTAGAGAAAGTAAGAAATTAAGTCTTGAAAAGGTTGCAGAATTAACTGGAGTAAGTAAAACGATGATAGGTCAAATTGAAAGGGGGGAATCGAGCCCTACTATTACAACTATTTGGAAAATAGCCAATGGATTAAAAGTTTCTTTTACTTCACTAATAAATAGTCCGCAGCCAGATACAAAAGTTGTTTTAAGAAGTGAAATTCAAACATTATCTGAAGACAACGGAAAATATCGAGTCTATCCCTACTTTCCCTTTGAAGATGATAAACGCTTTGAAGTTTATTCAGTCGAGATAGAAAGAGGTGGTTTCCTAATTGCTGATTCGCACAGAGAAGGAACTGAAGAGTTCATAACTGTTTTTGAAGGGGAACTAACTGTACGTGTAAATAACAATGAATACACCGTAAGAAATGGTGATTTTATCAGATTCAAGGCTGACAGACCTCATGCCTATCATAATTCAGGGGAAACATTAACTCGATTAAGTATGATCTTATATTATCCAACTTAAAAAACCCGTTCCACAAGAACCGGGTTTTTCTTATGTTTTTATTTGTACCTTTGTAACAATGCAGTTATTAAACTCCCCCGTTTGTTCAATAAAAAAGACGATCCCTATTAAAGAATCCCGCCCGATTGCTGAATATCAATTTTATTCAGAATATAGTAAGAAGACTTCCATTAAAGCCCCCTTTAATTGAAGATCTATGAATTGTTGTCTTTAATATGACATCTCAAATTCTAAATCACTTAGCCGTGAATCTAAATCGGTAATACTTGAATCAATGTCACTCAATTCATATTCTACATCATCAACTCTAGTTGTTGTACTCTCTAATTCTGATTGTAATTCTTCAATCTGTGTTATCAGTTCAGCATTCATTTCTTCTAATTCGGTAATCCTTGATTCATAATCATTTCCGCTTATGCTTGAACTCCCGCAACCTGCTAACAATAAACCACTTAATACGAAGACTGCCAACTTTCTCATTTTGTTTTCTCCTTTTTAATTTTCAAATGGTTTTTGCTCCTTATCCTATTCAAGAAATCCTGCCCAATTCTTAACTAAAGGGATGGTCACTATATTCAGCAATCGCCCCCGATAGCTAAATACATTATTTAAAAATTAGGTGATTAACTCAATCTTTTATTCCATTAAAAAGGACACTTACCTTATTCCAGATAAGCGCCCTTTTATGGAAAACCAGTTACCCATTATTATGACTTTCATTTTTAATTGACACTTATTCATTCAAATTAAATGGCATTATGAAACACAAATAGCTGGCTTGAAGCCGGGTCGGTTAACATCAATATTCTTTCAAAATCGAGAATATAATAATGATATTCTGTGGTTTGAAAATAAAGTTGTATTCTATTGGATGGTTGCAAACGTAAAGCCCGCTCACTTTCTCAATGCTTTTACAAAAGAGTTGGATTTTAGTCTAAAAATAATAATGGTAATGAAAGCCACGAACATCTTTTTGGTAACCTAACGATTCATATAAGTGTTGGGCTTTTTTGTTATCAGTAGCTGTTTCAACTCTTAGTCCTTTTGCACCAGTGTCTATCACGAATGCTTTCGCCTTCAACATTAATTGTTTAGCTATGCCATTTCTTCTTGCAGTTGGATCAACAAATAAGTCATTTAATATCCAAACCCTCTTCATGGAAAGTGTTGAAAAGGTTGGGTAGAGCTGAACAAATCCAAGAGGTTTGACATCACCACAACTTTTTTGATCAACCGCTAAGAAGATAACGGATTCCTTTCGCTCTATTCTTTCTTTAAGGTAGGCTCGCCCTTCTAGAAAAGCCGATGCTTGCTTGCAAAAAACACGGTGTTGGTCAAAAAGTCCGGCCACTAGATCTAATTCATTTAAGCCTGCTTTTATTATGGTTATGTTCTTGAAACCTGTCATGAGATTCTCCCCCTGCTAGATTATTTTGCTCCGTT
The DNA here is from genome assembly GCF_030127205.1 of Metabacillus hrfriensis. Taxonomy (NCBI): domain Bacteria; kingdom Bacillati; phylum Bacillota; class Bacilli; order Caryophanales; family Bacillaceae; genus Metabacillus; species Metabacillus hrfriensis. The sequence goes on along the minus strand of NZ_CP126116.1, from coordinate 2,420,002 downwards.
ATAGGAGTAATTGGCACGTGCTTGCAGTATTTATGGTTTTTGCTCACATCTAGGTATGGCTTGATAATCATTTTCTTCAACTCGTCTTCTGTAATTGGAACGGGACCGCAACCGCAACACATTCCTTTGCAACCTTTACAAGGTAAACTTTCCATTTAATTTAATCTTCTCCTATGTTTGTTGCTGATTCCAGCGATATTATTCTTATTATTCTTGCTCGAAACCTCCTTTCTTATTGTTTCAGACCAACACAAAAAGGTCTTAGACACACTTGAAGAAGAATGTTCTTCAAATGGTTCAAAGACCTTTGATCTGATAGCTTGATAACGAGATGCCATTTGCATCTCTTCTAAAAAAGAGAAAGTAAAATTTATTCTATTAATATTATAGCAAATTTATCCGGATGCGACAATTATCTTTAAAGTCATTTCGTAAATCATATAATCCCTCCCTTATTCCTTATTCCACAATCTGGCCCTTTAGTGGAGTAACACGAATGTAGTTTTACAAAATTAATAAAAGCAAAAAAGAAAAACCCTGTTTAAATCAATACAGGATTTTGATCAAACTTTATTACAAATTATCAATCATTTTTATAAACGAGCAGAGTTTTTTATAAATTATCAAACTTTTTTTAAATCCACAACTGTTCTATAGTATCAGGCATACAAATCGCAGAACCATAGTGATCAAAAGAAACTTAAAAAGAGAATAGATCATTTGGTTAGTTAAAAAAGGACCTTTCTTTAATGAAGATCCTTTTCATTAAATGAAATGGGTGAACCAGTTGAAGTATGCTGATTAACCCAGTCAAGCGAAACTTTTGAAACGACAGTCCAGTCAGGAATTTGTGATCTATGTCCTTCAATCCAACTCATACAATATTGCGGGTCTATATTATTTTCTTGGCATTGTGCTAAGAATGACTTAATTGTAGTTTCCGTACAGTTTTGCCATGATCCACAAGTATTTTGCCAAACATTTTTCATTATAAGATCAATTTCAGTAGGCATATTTTTGATTCCTCCGTTTTTTAAAAAGTTAAGATAATGCCTTAAAAACTAACATCAATAAGTATGTCCATGGCTATAAAGATCATACGGTGTAATAGAAATTCAGTGACTCACTGTCCTCTTTTTTTATTGCCTTTAGGATTTATCTGAAATGACTTTTTTTCCGGTGCAAACCAACCAATTAGGGCAATACCGACTAATACTCCATAGAAAATCAGAGTCCAAGCTGGACTGTGGGGAAAATCATGATCTAAGACCCCAATATCCTCATGGGCAAGGGTAATGACAGCAAGTTTGACACCTACCCATGCAACAATGGCATATGCTGTTGTTTCCAATGCTGGACGTTTTGCAAGAAGTTGAACAAACCAGGTTGCTGCAAACTTAATCAAGATAAGGCCAGCGATACCGCCGAGAACAACAACAATAAACTGCCCTCCATCCATACCGCCGAAATCGCCGAGCGGTGAATCTGGAAGACCAAGGGCAAGAGCAACCGCAGCTAATATCGAATCAACTGCAAAAGCAAGGTCAGCCAGCGCAATCTTCCCTACTGTCGGCCAGAAACCTTTTCCGGCGGCTTCCTTTTCATCGTCCTTATGAACATCCTCATTCTTTTTCCCAAAACGCGCCTGAATAACATGCTTTAAGCCTAAGTAAAGAAGATAAGCTGCTCCTATCGCCTGTATCTGCCAGACGTTTGCGATAAAAGAAATGGCAAAAAGAGCAATAAATCGAAAAACGAAGGCCATAATGATACCATAATTTATAGCTTTTCTTTTCTCATTTTCGGGTAAATGCTTGGCTATAACTGCTAGAACAAGAGCATTGTCAGCCGATAACAATCCTTCTAATCCGATTAGAATTAACAATGTCCAAGCATACTCTAGCCATAGAGAATCCATCAATTTCTCCCCTTTCTAAAATTAAAATGTAATTTAATGTTCCGCTAACATTAGAATTTCCAATTAAGCCATAGGTAATCCTATAAAATATCTATTAATAATTTTGGTAGCTTTTTCTCTTCCTTTATTCGGTATTGGACCTTTTCATGTAGGTATTAACAAAATAAATGCTCAGAGAAAAAAATATGCTTTTATAAATACCATTTTCAAATTGCTGATTATTTTTTTAAAATGCAGTCACCTTTTGATACCTTCTTCATTTAAACCTGCTTACGTTAGCTTAAGTACATTAGTTCACAATACTCTCTAAATTTAAGATAAATTCCCTATTTTTTTCCACGTGATGGCCGAATACATTAAGACGCCTTCTTATTAATGAAAGGCGCCCTATTATTGAAGATAAATAAACAATCTTTAACTCCGTTAGAGTAATTATAACGGAACATTATTCTGTGTATCCAGCAGCACCATTTGAAGTGTTCACAGGTGTTACAAGTATCCTATGTGGTATATATGGGATTATTAGTAAAATTAAGCCATTCCTTTCTTTATTCATTATTATTTTCGGTCTATTAATATGTTTCTTTTTCGTTTTTGTTTATCTTTTACCTGAAGCTGGTATTCATTTCTTCTTTAATCAATGGCCACTCTTCAAACGACTTTATATATTCTGCAAAATCATTAATTCATTTCATCACAAAGTGATTTTAAATAGTAAAAAGTGATTTTTATATCTCTTTTTTTAACTTCGCTCTGAATAAAATCTTCATTTTCTTTCAAGACCTTAAGATTCATAAAATCACCTCACAATATTTACTACCATATAGTAAATTTTTCATTCATAAAAATTTGGTGGTCAAAAAGTGGTCAGATTTGTGGTCAATGCTATTTTTAATAAAATTTTAAGAATTATAAAAAACCCTGCCACCAATTGAAGTGAACCCAAAAAGTTAGACACTTTATTATTAGGCACACCTGTACAGAAAGGGTGCTGACGACCGATACTCTAAAAAGGATAAATGTAAATAATGCAAAACGTTCTAATAAATGAGCTATATTGATCGGGGCTTTAACTAAATTCTTTCATCCGAAAACAGGCACAATAATATCGACCATAATTCCTGCATATAACACAACATTTTCTATTCATTAACTGGTTCAATCATTACTAAATTTATGCCATTAAACAACGCTCTTTTACTGTAAAAACACAAAACAAGAATACCTTTTAACAAAAGCTAAACCGAAAAAAGGTCAGCCAGTTTCATATAACTGGCTGACCTTTTTATTACAATTTAGATATATTTCTCAACTTGAGCAGAAGGGGATTTGCTTTTCATCACCATCCCGAATACATATCCTAAAACCCCGCCGATAATAGCTGGTACGATCCAACCTAAACCTACTTCATACAATGGAAGGACAGTGGCTAATAGGTCATTGATTGGAGCAATGGTAATTCCCGCTGCGTTTAATCCGTCAAATAAAGCTACAATTAGAGTTAATAACATACTTCCTTGATAAACCTCTTTTTTACCCTTAAATAATGGATGTAAAAAAGTTAAAGCCATTAAACAGATAGCTAATGGATAAATGGCTACTAAAACTGGAACAGAGACAGCAATTAATTCATTTAAGCCGAAGTTGGCTAAACCAGAACTAAAAACAGAGAAAATAATCACGAATTTATTGTAAGAAATACTTGGCATCACTTTAGAGAAATATGAAGAACAAGAAGTGATAAGTCCAATACTAGTTGTTAAACAAGCTCCAAAAACAATTAAGCTAAGCAGAATCCCGCCAAATGAACCGAAGTAATGATTTGATGCACCTGAAAGAACGGCTCCCCCATTATCTAAAAGTCCAAGACCTTCTACACTTGAAGCCCCAATAAAGGAAAGAGATGTGTAAATGATTCCAAGAAGTGCCGCTGCAATTACTCCTGCTTTGGTAACAGCTATCATAATTTCCTTCTTAGTAGAGGCACCCTTTTCTTTTACCGCATTGATAACAATAATTCCAAAAACAAAAGCTGCAAGGGCATCCATTGTAAGATATCCCTCTTGGAATCCTTTAAAGAAGGCATTATTCATATAGTTTTCAGCAGGCGCTTGAAATTGCCCGATAGGATTAAAAAATGCTGCGATGATAAGAATCGCAATAAAAAGTAATAAAAATGGAGTTAAGAATTTTCCAACAATATCAACAATCTTAGATGACTTTAATGAAAAATAGGCTGTAATTCCAAAAAAGATAATAGTAAAGATTATTAAACCAATAACACTGTATTCTTCAGAAATAAAAGGCTTAACCCCGATCTCAAATGAAACAGTACCTGTTCTTGGGATTGCAAACAAAGGTCCTATTGATAAATAAAGAGCAACAGTAAAGATGATACCGAAAATAGGATGTACCCGGCTTGCTAATGATTGTAAATCACTTTTTCCTGATATTCCTAATGCAATTACACCAAGTAAAGGTAAGCCAACGCCAGTAACGACAAACCCGGCATTAGCCGACCACACATTCGTTCCCGCTGATTGACCAAGCATTGCAGGGAAAATTAAATTTCCTGCGCCAAAGAATAAAGCGAATAGCATAAAACCAACTGCAACTATAAATGAAAATGATATTTTATTAGTCATATGATTTCCTCCTAGAAGTCTATTGATCTGGGGTGATTAAGTTTCTAAAAAAAAGCATTAATTATATTTGAAATAATCTTTATAATCAAAAAAAATACTAAAAATTTCATTTGATGTTATCGCAATTCTCATTTTAATTAAAATTTTCAGATTATTTAGCTTGTACTAATTTATTTTGCTATATTCCTCCTTCTATTATACGTATGTAATATATCGCTTACCAAAAGATATCATATACAAGATATTTATGCAATATATTACGCGTTTTTTGTTCTTTTATGTAATATATTGCATTTTAAAGTAGAATCATATACACTTTCAATATACCTATCTAGAATATTCTACTATTAAATGAAGACAGAGTTTTAAGTACTTCAATTTACCTTATGAAAAATCAAAAGGTGGTTTTATCATGCCCATACCTACCAATTTTTCATCCCCTACTCGTGTTACTGCAAAAAATCGTGCATTTGCTCAAATTCAAGAATGGATCATTGATGGCACTCTTCAGCCTAAAGAAAAGCTTAATGATGCTGATCTTGCGCAAGCGTTAGGAGTAAGCAGGACTCCTATTCGGGAAGCACTGCAATTACTGAATGTTCAAGGATTTGTTGAAATGTTTCCAGGGGTTGGAACTCAAGTCACATCTGTTAATAAAGAGGATATTAACAAAATTTTGCCTCCTTTAGGTGTCTTGCAAGCCTTAGCTGCCGAATTGGCAACACCGGTTATAAGTCAGGAATCGATTGATTCATTGCGTGAAATTAATACTAAATTTGCTGAGGCCATTAAAAAAGGCGATTTTTATTCAGCATTAAAGCAAGATGAACACTTTCATAATATCATTGTGGAGAATGCACAGAATCAATATATCACGAATTCAATTTCAAATCTCCAGGCTCATGTTCTTCGCCTGTATTTTCATCAATCAATCATTCTTACAAATGATTCAATACAGGAACATGAAGCTATATTACAGGCCTTTGAAAATAAAAATAAAGAGAAAGCAGCAAGTCTTGCCCGAAAGAATTGGATTCGTGCTATTGATGAGTTTTATGCTGAACAAAAAGAAAAATAAATATCTGCTCCTATAACCATTAATAAGGCATAAATCATAATAGACAAAAGAAAGATCAGTATCGGTAATTTCCGCATAAATAGAAAAATTGCTTATCAAACCCTGTCCAACTTGTCACCTCTAAAAGTAGGTCTGTCATCTTTACTCGTGGCAGCTTACCATAGAGAGTGGCACTAAAAAAGGTCCGTTGACAATTAGTTGTATTTGATCTTATACTTTTTATATAATTTGAATAATAAAACCTTTTTAGGCACTTTTCTAGAGTTAGCTCTATTTTCGCCACATAACTGTCAACTGACAATTGTGTGGCTTTTTCATGTAAAGAAAGGGGTACAATAACTCGGAAGGGGAAAGCTCTAAGAGTCATTCTGGGTCCTCCTTATTCTATAACTTGATTAATCAAGTTATAGTGTAAAAAAAATTACTCAGGTGGTAAGTCTTTTTTTGGCTATGTTTATGTACACGTGTCATCAGTGTGTACAATGTTTTCGTTTCTTCCTCGTTTAATACATCGTCAAAAAATGACGATTGAAACGCAAGTTGAGCTGGCATGGACTCTTCTAAAATCGCTCCAACCTTCTCAGTCAGGCTTATCGTTTTCGTTTTCCAATCTTGCTTACGCACAATATAGCCTTCTTTTTCAAGTCGTGCAAGCATACGGGAAATACCACCTTGCGTGACCGTTACTTTTTCAGCTAACTCAATTTGAGTGAGTGGTTGATAGACATGAATTTGCATGAGCACATCAAATTGTGCGGTTGTTAAATCAAAGCGCTTTAAAAAATTATTCGACAGCTGGTTACTGTGGCTCGTAAAACGTATTAAACGTAACCAGATTAACGACCCCATCTCCTCCCTACTTTCATTCATAAAAATTTGGTAGTCAAATAGTGGTCAGATTTGTGGTCAATGCTATTTTTTAATAAAATTTTAAGAATTATAAAAAACCCCTGACACCAATGGCATCAGGGATTTGCAGGTATTAATATTGAGACATATACTGTTCTCTTTCCCAAGGGTGAACTTGAGTACGGAACATATCCCATTCAATTTCTTTCGCTTCCATGAAGTGCTCGAACAAATGCTCGCCAAGGGCATTGATGATAACTTCATCCGTTTTTAATAGATCTAGTGCTTGAGCAAGTGTAGCAGGAAGATCAACGATGCCGTTCTCTACACGTTCTTCTTTTGTCATCACATAGATGTTGCGGTCAATCGGTTTTGGAGCTGCAAGTTTGTTTTTGATTCCGTCAAGGCCTGCTGCAAGCAATACAGACATTGCTAAGTATGGATTAGCAGAAGGGTCCACGCTGCGTACTTCTACACGAGTGCTTAGACCGCGTGAAGCTGGAATACGAATTAACGGACTTCTGTTTTGTGCTGACCAAGCAACATAGCAAGGTGCCTCGTAGCCCGGAACTAAACGTTTGTAAGAGTTAACTGTCGGGTTCGTAACAGCTGTAAAGTTTGGTGCATGCTTAATGATTCCAGCGATGAAATGTTTAGCTGTGTCGCTTAATTCAAGGTCGCTGTTTTTGTCATAAAAAGCATTTACGCCGTCTGTGAATAGTGATAAGTTCATGTGCATTCCAGATCCGTTAACACCAAATAATGGTTTTGGCATGAATGTAGCATGCAGACCATGTTTGCGTGCAATTGTTTTAACAACAAGTTTAAACGTTTGGATATCGTCACAAGCTTTAACTGCACCAGCATATTTGAAGTCAATTTCATGCTGTCCTGGTGCTACCTCATGGTGGGAAGCTTCAATTTCAAAGCCCATTTCCTCAAGCTCAAGCACGATATCGCGGCGGCAGTTTTCGCCAAGATCCGTTGGAGCTAAATCAAAGTAGCCGCCATGGTCGTTTAATTCAAGAGTAGGTTGGCCTTTTTCATCAAGTTTGAATAAGAAAAATTCCGGCTCAGGTCCAAGATTGAAATCTGTGAATCCTAAGTCTTCCATTTCTTTCAGCATACGTCTTAAATTGTTACGAGGGTCCCCGTCAAATGGAGTTCCATCCGGGCTGTAAATATCACAGATAAAACGTGCTACTTTTCCTTTTTCAGAAGTCCATGGGAAGATAACGAATGTATCGATATCAGGGAAAAGATACATATCAGACTCCTCAATGCGGACAAAGCCTTCAATTGAAGATCCATCAAACATACATTTGTTGTCTAATGCTTTTTCAAGCTGACTTACTGGAATCTCAACGTTTTTAATTGTTCCCAGGATGTCCGTAAACTGCAAACGGATATATTTTACGTTTTCTTCTTGCACCAATCGTACAATATCTTCTTTCGTATACTTAGCCATTTTGAAAAATCCTCTCCTAACAATACAAAGATATATTTATTTTAATTTAAGTGAAGCTAAATTCATTAGTGAAAAAATCTCGACATATCACCCTGTCTGAGTGATGATCTTTGAAAACGCCCCGCCTGCATAAGTTCAGCTTTCAGCAATTTTCGCAATTCAGCATCAGATAGATCAGGCTTTTCCACTTTTTTAGGCTGTTCATCATTCGGCAATTCTTCTTTCTTAGAAAAGATTTGCTTTATGCCTGCCATATTGACGCCTTGTTCAATAAGGCTTCTGATTTCAAGCAGTGTGTCTACATCATTAAATGAAAATAATCGTCTGTTTCCTTCAGTTCTAGCAGGGAAAATCAGGCCATTTTCTTCATAATATCGAATTTGTCTGGCAGAGAGTTCAGTCAGCTGCATGACAATTCCGATCGGGAATAAGGGCATCGTGCGTCGAATTGTATCACCCATTGTATTCCCTCCTTTTCTTAACTTATTCTTATTATATTCAATGTCATATAATGTGTCAATACCATGTTAGGAAAAATAACATTATAAATGAATGAGTTCTTTTTGAAGCAGATAATCTATAGCTGAGCATATGGCAATTTTTACGTGAGAATAGGTTAATCCCCCTTGCACATAAGCCGTAAATGGCGCACGCAGCGGTCCGTCAGCTGACAGTTCAATACTTGCACCTTGTATAAATGTACCTGCAGCCATTATGACATCATTTTCATACCCCGGCATATAACTTGGATACGGCGTAACATGAGAGTTAATAGGTGATGCGTATTGAATAGCCTGACAAAAAGCAACCATTAAATCCGCCTGATTAAACTGAACTGATTGTATAAGATCAGTCCGGACAGCATCCCACGAAGGATTTGTATTGAGTCCTGCCATTTCAAGTATCGCCGCAGTAAATACTGCTCCTTTAAGAGCTTGTGCGACTACATGAGGAGCAAGGAAAAAACCCTGGTACATCTCCTGAAGACTATATAATGAAGCTCCTGCTTCTGCTCCAATGCCCGGTGATGTCATTCTGTATGAGCAGGCCTCTATTAATTCCGTTCTACCCACTAAATATCCGCCTGTCTTGGCAAGTCCTCCTCCTGGATTTTTAATGAGAGAACCCGCCATTAAGTCCGCACCTGCATGGCAGGGTTCCAGCTCCTCCACAAATTCCCCGTAGCAATTATCAACAAAAACGATCACATCGTTCTTAATTGCTTTTACAAAATCGATCATTTCTTTTATTTCAGCAATTGTGTAGGATGGCCTTGATGCATAACCTTTAGAACGCTGAATGCCGATCATTTTTGTCTTATCCGTGATTTGAGCTCTAACAGCTTCAAAATCAACGCTTCCGTCTTCTTTTAAATCCACTGCATTATAACCGATTTTAAATTCACTGAGCGAACCGATTCCGCTCCCCCGAATTCCAACAATCTCTTCAAGCGTATCATATGGCTTTCCGGTTATGTACAGGAGCTCGTCAAAAGGACGAAGGACTCCAAACAAAGCTATCGAGATTGCATGCGTGCCTGAAATGATCTGGGGACGCACCAGCCCTGCCTCGCCTCCAAAGACATCTGCGTATATTTTCTCCAGCGTATCCCGCCCATGGTCATCATACCCGTAACCTGTTGAAGGAATAAAATGTGAATCACTTACTTTGTGTTCTCTGTAGCTTTTCAGCACACGGTATTGATTTAGTTCCATTCTTTCGTCGATCTTTTTATGAATCTGTTCTATTTTTTCTTCTACCTGATTAGATAGCTGTGATATTTTCTCACCAAATTTTAATTGTTTAAACATTACTGCTGCCCTTTCTATTGTACATCTGTATATGCCCCGCAACTGAGTGTGCGGGCAAATAGTGTCCTTGTATTTCGTATTGATTTGTTTCTTCATTAAATGCAAAATGTCCGACCATCGTTTCAGTCTTAATAATGGATAGGAGCCTGCCTTCACTCGAAGGGACTTCAATGCTGTAAGTCTCCATTTGCTCGACTGAAACAGTTTGGATCTTCTGTTTAAGATGACCGATGTCACTCTCGCTGAATGCACTGATCAAAACATGTTCAGCTTTTGGCGATGGAACGAACTCAATTGACTGCTTATCTTTTTTGTTGTACACAGTCAGGACGGGGATGGCTGTAACCTTCAATTCATCAAGAAGTTTGTATACTGTTTTTTCATGATTTTGAAAGTCATCATTTGAACTGTCAACAACATGAAGAATGAGGTCTGCTTCTTTTACTTCTTCTAATGTAGAACGGAATGCTGCAACTAATGTAGTCGGCAAATCCTGAATAAATCCAACCGTATCTGTAAGCAGGGCTTGATACCCGGAAGGCAGGGTCATCTTTCTGGTCATAGGATCTAATGTAGCAAACAGCAAATCCTCTTCAAATGTGCCTGCATCTGTAATTCTGTTAAATAGTGTGGATTTGCCTGCGTTGGTATAGCCAACGAGAGCAATTTGGAATGCCTGATTTTTCTTCCTTCTCTCGCGGTAGCGATTACGGTGGCTGACAATGGCAGAAAGCTGAAGTTTAATTTCGTGAATTCTGCTTCGAATGTGCCTTCTGTCGGTTTCTAGCTGAGTTTCACCCGGTCCTCTTGTTCCGATTCCGCCGCCTTGACGGGAAAGATTTATGCCTTGTCCGCTAAGTCTCGGCAATAAGTATTGAAGCTGCGCAAGCTCAACTTGAAGTTTGCCTTCTCTCGACTTAGCACGAGTCGCAAAAATATCGAGAATTAATTGCGTCCGGTCTATTATCTTTATATCAAGTGCAGCCGTCAAATTACGCTGCTGGCTTGGGGAAAGCTCATCGTTAAATATAATTAAGTCCGGTTCAAGTTCTTCTGAAAGAGCAATCAGCTCCTCCACTTTGCCTTTTCCTATGTATGTAGCCGGATGTATTCTTTCTCTTTTTTGAGACAGCTGCATCAGAACTTCACCGTTTGCCGTTTTCGTTAATGAAGCGAGCTCACTCATTGTATATTGAAAGGCCTCGTCATCTAATTTAGGCAGCTGACAGCCAACCAGAATGACTTTTTCGATTACAGAATATATGTTCTCTTTCAAACGTGTATCATCCTTTTCAGCAATAATTTTGCATTATCATCATAACAAAAAAACCAGGAATTCACTAATTGTTTCCTATATAAAGCAGTATATGAAAGAAAATGGTTGCATTTCTCCATGACGCCATATAAAATCAAAAACGATTACAACTAGTGAGCGTATTAGCAAAGGGGATACAGGTTATGACTTGGGAAGTATTAAGCATCATTGGAACAATTGCGTTTGCTGTCAGCGGAGCAATTGTTGCGATGGAAGAAGAATATGATATTTTAGGCGTATATATATTAGGGATCGTTACCGCTTTCGGGGGCGGTGCGATCAGAAATCTGCTGATCGGCGTGCCAGTTTCCGCACTTTGGGAGCAGGGTATGCTCTTTCAAATAGCATTGATTGCAATGACGACTGTTTTCTTATTTCCGAATAACTTACTTAAACACTGGCAAAGATGGGGAAACCTGACGGATGCAATCGGGTTATCCGCATTTGCCATACAAGGGGCTTTATATGCTACAGAAATGAATCACCCTATAAGTGCTGTTGTCGTAGCAGCCGTCTTAACAGGAAGCGGCGGCGGAATCATCCGTGATCTTTTAGCAGGACGCAAACCGCTTGTCTTAAAATCTGAAATCTATGCAGTATGGGCCGTCCTTGCTGGTATCGTCATTGGTTTTGACCTTGCCGAGTCTGCCATTCACCTTTATACACTCTTTGTACTGCTGGTAGTATGCAGGGTACTCTCTTATACAAAAAAATGGCGACTGCCCAACAAATCTATTCATCATTAATAAAGCCGCACACAGCGGCTTTATTCTTTTATGATGAGATCCTGGCTTTTTATTGTCATCAGGTCATCACGCTGATATTGATCTGATGTTAGAAGTCTCATAGCTTGAGATCTGATCGATTTTTCAATGACATTTCGAACATATCTTCCATTTGAAAATTTTGCAGGAGCCATATTTGTTTTAATCATATTTAAATGATCACGAAGCTTCCACTCCGCTTCTTTGCTGAATGTGTATTCCCGTTCAATCATCATTCTTTTCGATATCTCCATCAGCTGTTCTACAGAATAGTCAGGAAAATCCACAACTAGCGGAAATCTCGAATGAAGACCAGGGTTAAGAGTCAGGAAATGATCCATTTCTTTTGAATAGCCCGCTAAGATTAAAACAAATTCATGCTGCTTATCCTCCATATGCTTAACAAGCGTATCGATCGCTTCTTTGCCGAAATCCTTTTCTCCACCGCGTGCAAGTGAATATGCTTCATCTATAAAAAGAATCCCGCCAAGTGATTTTTTTATCAGGTCTCTTGTTTTTTGTGCTGTATGTCCAATGTATTCTCCGACTAAATCTGCTCTTTCAGCTTCAATCAAGTGTCCTTTTGATAGCACATTCATTTGAAAAAATAATTTGCCGATCAGCCTGGCAACTGTCGTTTTTCCTGTTCCCGGATTTCCTTTGAACATCATATGAAGAGATTGCTTTCCAGCTTTAAGTCCTTGTTCCTCACGCTTTTTATTGATATAAATCCATGCATAAATTTCTTTTAACATCCGTTTCATTTCTTCCATTCCTACAAGAGTGTTTAATTCAGCTTCCATTTCATTAAGAATGACATGCTGAGGCTGTGTTTTTGGAATTTTTATTTCATAGGATGCTGATTCGCTGATTTTCTCATGATACGTCTTTTTTTGCCCATTCAAAATCACATTAATTTGACCATTATTTTTAAATGTGACTGCTTGATCCAAAGATGTTCACCTCACATTCTTTTACTACTATACGTTGCAGCGGTCAAAATCGTGACAAATGCCTATATAAAAATATGAAAATTATTTTAACCGTTAAAAAAATTGTTGATAAATGCGATGTTTTGTAGTATTATGCGCTTTCCCGAGAAATATTTTCTCATATTTCCTTTTGCAATGCGGGTGAATATCCTTTAAAAAACAAAATAAAAGCAGCCTCCATTGTGCTGAAGACTGCTTTCATATTTCTATTCCAATTCAAGTGTTACATTTTTCTGCGGTGCAAAAGTTGAAATCGCATGCTTATAGATAAGCTGCTGCTTTCCTTCTGTTTCTAAAAGAACCGTAAAGTTATCAAACCCCTTGACAAGCCCTCTTAATTGAAAACCATTTAGTAAGAATACTGTTACAAAGGTACCGTCTCTACGGATGGAATTTAAAACCTGGTCTTGAATATTTACTGTTGTTCTCATGTTTCGTCCTCCTCTTTTCTCTATGTGTTATGTATTCGCGCTTAAATTAAGCTTTCCTGCTATATATGTAAAAATTTCATTGAATCTCAAATCCATATCCAACGGCTTGCTCATATCAAACCATTCCACATCCATTTTGTTGCGGAACCAGGTAAGCTGGCGCTTAGCATATCTTCGGGAATTTTGTTTAAGCTGCTCTTTTGCGTCTTCAAGGGAAACAGCGCCGTCAAAATAGGCGTATAATTCTTTATAGCCTATTGCCTGTATGGATTGACACTCTTTCAGTCCCTTGTCATAAAGCCCTTTTACTTCTTGAATGAGGCCCTGATCCATCATCAGGTCTACCCTTAAATTAATTCTCTCATAGAGCTGTTCTCTCTCCATTGCAAGTCCTATAATGACAACATCATACAGCAGCACCTTATCTTGTTCTGCAAGAAAATCGGTCATTGTTTTTCCTGTACAATGAAAAATTTCAAGTGCTCTGATCACTCGCCTGACATTATTAGGGTGAATTCTCTCAGCAGAAACAGGATCGATCAAAGCAAGCTTACTATGAATCGTTTCATTTCCCGCTGAACAGGCCTCAGCTTCAAGCTGTTTCCTAAAATCCGGGTCAGAAGCAGCCTCGGTGAATTGATAATCATAAATGACAGATTGTATATATAATCCCGTGCCGCCGACGATGATAGGCAGTTTTTTCTTTTCATGAATTTCCGTAATTAATGGACGTGCAATCTCCTGAAATTCAGCTGAAGAAAAATCTTCTTCAGGATTTTTTATATCAATGAGATGGTGGACAATTCCATCCATTTCATCAGGCTTTACTTTTGCAGTCCCTATATCCATCCCGCGGTAGACCTGCATACTGTCTCCGCTGATAATTTCTCCATTTAGCTTCTTTGCGAGCTCAATGCTCAAATTTGTTTTGCCAACAGCTGTCGGTCCTATTATTACGACCAGCTTCTCTTTCTTCAACTTGCAACCACTCTTTCATTCCTAATAGTCCGCTATTCAACATCTTATCACTTTAAATCAGTGAATACCAGTTTATTATTTCCAGTTTTCTGTGCAGCCAAACGACAGAATATCAATAACCAATAGGTCCGCTTGTTCGGCCGCTAAATAAATGGTGATGAACTTGCTTTTGCTGTACAGAATAAACCACCCCTCCATACTCCGGAGGTTCTGCTTCTGTATAGTTCCTGTAAGATTTCCCGAAGAATAAGTGATAATGAGACCCATCAAGCATTGGTATAGCAGGGCCTGTTTGAACATAAAAACGGTGATAATGCTGATTTTCAAACGTAGTTAACCCTTCAACATAATGAAAATGACCATCATATGAATTTCCGTTCAGCGGTTTAGAAAACCCGAGTAAATAATGATGGTGATTTTCCTTCTTTTCAGTGACTCCCTGAAAAAAATGAGCATGCGGAACTGGAAGCTGCTCCCTGTAACAGTCCATTAGAAAACACTCCTTTTTCTCTTTATCCTTCAGATTATGAAAAGGTAAGGAATTAGGCGCATGAATCAGGAAAATAATTGTTTCTGTCTAGTGCAGAATGGTCAATTCTTCTTTTTCAGTTTTATTCTGCTGGTTGGGGGAATTCAAGTAGTAAATGATTTTTAGGAGGGCCATTTACATGTTTCAGTTAGAAGATATGATTACATTTTTTTGGGCTTTCTTTTTCGTGCTGCCAATCGTAGCATTTATTCATCAGCTGGGGCACTTTGTTTTCGTGTGGATGTTTGGAGGCAAAGCTGTATTTATTTTGGGCAGAGGGAAACTGATGTTCAGAATAGGAAAACTTGAAGTAAAGCAATACTACTTTTTAGATTCATTTTGCCAATATGAAAATTTGAAGTGGGATAATCGGTACACACACGCATTTGTATATGCAGGCGGATCTCTGTTTAACCTTACAGCCATTTTGATTGTTAATACAATGATCCACACCGGTTTTCTTGAACCTCATATTTTTTATTATCAGTTTGTTTATTTTTCTGTTTACTTTGTTTTCTTTTCTTTGCTTCCTTTTAAATACTCAGAAACTCACTCATCTGATGGGCGATCTATATATGACGTGATTAAGTATGGCAAAAGCTGCAGTCAGCTTGATTAGAAATAGATTAAAAGAAAATTAACATTTCACATCCTATACGAATCGGCGGGAAATAAAAACTTAGATGGACAGATGCTGCTTTTAAAATGCGAGGGCGCTCCAAGACCTGAGGAAATTAAAAGTGAAAGTGAATATAAACGAATAAAAAAAATAGTTCTTAAAGCAACTGGTGCAATACTACATTCAGTGAATCTTCTTTCTTATACAACTATCTGAGCAGGTTAGTACAAGAAGGTACTAACACAGCAGTTTTCAATACTTCGGAGGCAACTTAATGAAAGAACCCTCCAAAAATCATCATTTTGAGAGGGTTTTATTTCATTTAAAAGTTTGTATATTTAGCGAGGAAATATGTCTCAAATGATTGCTCAAATACTAAATCACATAAACAACCGTTTTGACCTTATTTTCTTAGGGTTGAAAATCCGCATAAACCTGTGATGTGCCCTCTATATAAACTTACCCATACTAAATGAGTAAAAAGTTATTTGGACTAATATCATTTTTTCTACTATTAATTAAATCAATACAGTGAGCCAATCGCTCTACCCCTAGTTTAATTTGACTCTCGTTCACTTGAGAAATGCATAATCGAAGGAGATTTTCCTTTTTATATTCTGGTAAAAACATTCTGGAGGCATCATCAACATATATATGCTGCTCGTTCAGCATATGAACTACCTGCTTTGCTGTCACATTCTCGGGCAAACTGATGGATAGATAGAATCCTGAAGGCGGTTTTGAAAAATGAGTATTAGCCGGCAGCAATGATTCACATGCTTCTTGAAGGATTTGCATTTTAGTACGGTATACCTCTTTTATTTTTTTGAGATGGCTATTAAACATACCACTTTTTAAATAGATTTCTAGCGCACCTTGAGAAAGTGCTGAACTATTAAAATCCGAACTGAATTTATATCGTAAAAAATTGTTAATCATTAATGAAGGAAGAACGACAGTACCAATCCTTAACCCCGGGAGAAAAATTTTCGAAAAGCTTTTAATATAAATCACTCTCCCAGAAGGATCAAAAGAAAATAAAGGATCTGATTTTGCATTTGGATCAAGGTCTCCTAAAAAATCATCCTCCACTATATATACATCGTATTTTTCAGCTAACTCAACGATTTTTTTCTTATCGCTATTCGGGTAACAATGTCCAAGCGGATTGTTAAATCTAGGGATAATATAGAAGAACTTGATATCATTATTTCGAAAAATGTATTCCAGACGTTCAAGATCAATTCCTTCCATCGATAACTCAATTCCAAAAGCAGTAGCTTGGTGCAGTTTGATGGACTCTATGAATCCGAAATAAGTAGGCTGTTCAATTAGAATATTGTTTTTTCCATTTGGAAATGGCATAGAAACTAATAAATTAAGGGCTTGCTGCGAGCCAGATACAACGACTACTCTTTCAGGTTGAGTAAACACCTGCAGACTTTGCAAATATTTCACTAACTGTACCCGCAGTGAGTAAAGCCCTTGTTGATCAGAGTATGTAAAAAGCTCTTCTTTATATTGTTCAATTGCTTGATTCATACAATGTTGAAATTCCACATAAGGCATAACCTTTTTATCTGGACCGGCAGACAAGAAATCAATCACCTCATTTTCTTCCGCCGCTTTTTGAAATTCATTCACAACATAGTAGCCGCTTTTAGGAACTGAATAAATTAAATGCTCTTTTTCAAGTTCGGCGTATGCTTTAATGACCGTATTTTTGCTGCATGAAAAATACTCAGATAACTGACGAACAGAAGGGAGTTTACTGCCTGCAATCAGCGAACCATCTGCTACCTGAATCTTAATTTCTTGCATTATCTTAATATATTTTGAGTTCATGTATTGATCCTCCTTTAACTGTACCAGGACAGATGAGTAAAAAAATGGTTTATTTTTATTGTATGTACTCATAGTATGTTAATTATATCAGAACTGTTTTTTAGATAAGTAAAAAATGGTACAGATGTGATACAAAATATAAAGACTGGGGTTAGATAAGATGCAGGGAGAAATCAGAGAGAAATTAGGATTAATTTTGGGATTAGCAGGCGTCATTTGTTTTAGCTTAACGCTCCCGTCTACAAGTATTGCAGTAGAGTATTTTGGGACTACGGTCGTCGGTTTAGGAAGAACAGTTGTAGCAGCTATTTTAGTAGGCGTGGTATTGATTGTTCGAAAAGAAAAACTGCCTAATCCCCGCCAATTCAAAAGTCTGCTTATTGTTGCTGCAGGTGCAGTTTTAGGATTTCCTCTCCTTACTTCTTGGGCAATGGAATCCTTGCCTGTTTCTCATGGAGCTGTGGAAGTAGCCCTGTTACCATTAGCAACAGCCGGATTTGCTATGTTTAGAGCAGGTGAAATCCCTTCTCTCAAATTCTGGATTTCAAGTATAATTGGCTCTTTATCTGTTATTATGTATGCTTTTCATCTCGGATTCGGTCAATTACAATTTGCCGATTTAGCAATACTAGCTGCAGTGTTAATACTTGGACTTAGTTACGCAGAAGGCGGGAAATTAGCGAAAGATTTAGGTAGCTGGCAAGTAATTGCTTGGGCGATTATGATCGGTGCTCCATTTTTCATTTTTCCAGTTGGATTAAACCTTACAACCGAAATGCTCCATGCCCCAATACATGCTTGGGTCAGTTTTATTTATCTCGCAGTGATCAGTCAATTTTTAGCATATGTTGCCTGGTATAGCGGAATGGCTATGGGCGGAATAGCAAGAGTTAGTCAGCTTCAATACCTGCAACCATTTTTAATGATTCTATTTGCAACCATATTTCTAGATGAATCCATCACATTTTTCACTGTTGTAATAGCATTGATAGTAGTCTTTTCTGTTATATTAGGCAAAAATGCTCACGTATCAAAAAAAGAAGCTGTATCAGAGAAAAACTAACTGCCTGTTCAATTGTGATAGCTATATAATGGTTAATGATAAAAGAGAGCACATATTATACATAGTTAATATGTGCTCTCTTTTGAAAGTCCATTTTTCAACTTAAAAAGAATATGATTCACCATCATGTGGCACTAGGACATTAGAGGAGATTCCTTTTTTTGATATTTTAATATTTTTAGTCTTGATAAAATGGTTCCATCACTCAGATCTATACTAAGAAACTCTTTGAACTTAGAGGTTATATTATTAAGGCACGCTGCCAAATTGAAATTTTTTCCTTTTCTCTTCAATATGGACGAAGTTATCTGTTGGTAAATTTTAAAAAACACACTTATTATTAAGATAATCTTCCAGCAAAATGATAAGACCATTGTTTTCCTTAAAAGTTCAATTCCAATTAAATTATTGTCTGGAAGTCTTATTAAGAAATCCTGTAATTGCCTTTACAACAAGGTCATGATCTTCTTCCTGGGTTAAGCCGGAGACAGTGATGACTCCAATTACTCCTGATCCTTCCGTTATAATAGGAAACGCTCCTCCATGAACTGCATACTCAAACGGACTGGCTGAATAAAAATCAAAATAGGATCTGTCTTTCAACTGATTGTAAAGCATCATATAATAAGAACTATGATGATGACGTAAGACAACATTTGATTTTTTCTTAATCCATTCATCTTGATCAGGTGATGTACCATCCATCCCATAATGAAATACTGTTTGTCGATTTTTAATGATATTTACTGCAACAGATTTATTTATTTTTTTGGCAGATTCAATGATAAACAATCCTATGTGCCATGCATCTTCATTAGAAAAGCTTTTAAAAATAAGTTCTTCTTCCTGCTTTTTAACTTCCTCTAACTTAGCTTGCAAAGTACCATATTCCATATTGATCCCTCTTTAAGATTATTTTTAAAAATAAGCTTTAATCGATATATACAGCTTTCTTTTCTTTACTGCTTTTAAAGGCAGCATCAATGATTTTAATGACGGATAGCCCCTCATTTGCAGTGACAGGAGCAGTTTTTCCCTCAAGTATACTTTTGGCAATTTCTTTATAGTAGGAAACATAAGATCCATGCAGGGTTTGAATTGTTTTATGCTCCTCTTTATCTCCATCAAACCTGACAAGCTGACCGTAAAATTGCGGCTGATCTGCTCCCCAAGAGTTATCTAGAGGCTTTTTGCCCTCCTTGAGTGCAGCTTCCTGACCATCAAGCCCGTATTTTATAAAGCTGCCTTTACTTCCGTGCACCTGAAAACGCGGTCCGTTAGTCGGGACGATTGAACCGGAATGCAAAATGACTCGCAGCTTTTCATATCCTAAAATAACATGGAAATAATCATCCGTTTCTGCATTCTCTCTTTGAGCGAAAACATCTGCTATTACAAATTGCGGCCATCCAAATAAATGCAGGGCTTGGTCAATTAGATGTGAACCTAAATCATAAAGCATGCCAGCTCCAGGACCTTGTTTTTCTCTCCATCTCTCTCGTACAGCTGGTCTGAAGCGATCAAAATGAACCTGATAGGTATTGATTTCTCCAAGCACCCCATCATTTACAAGCTTCTTGACAGTCAAATAATCATTATCCCATCTTCTGTTATGATAAACACTTAGTAACAGCTTCTTTTCATCGGCAATCCTAATAAGATCTTCTGCTTCCCATGTTTCCACCACCATGGGCTTTTCCAAAATAACATGTTTTCCAGCCATTAAACTTTGTTTAGCCATTTCGTAATGCAAACCGCTCGGTGTTGTAATTACCGCTAAATCAATGGATGCATCTTCTAGAACCTCTTCTATGCTGCTTACTACCACCACATCTTTCAAATCCTGATGAACTTTTTCCAAATTGGAGCTGACTACTTTTGTAATTTCAAATTGTTCTAAAACACTTAATAATGGTGCATGAAATGTAGCCCCTGATAGTCCATATCCTATTAAACCAACTTTAATTTTTCTCATCCTATAAACCCTCACTTTTTTCATCTTCAGCAACAACTAAAAGAATATTGTTCTCTGTAATTTTGTCTTTCACTTCTTCATCGGGATATTTATCTGTAATAATCACATCAATATCCGTCATATCACAAACCTTATGTAAAAATTCCTTTTCGAACTTCGAATGATCCGCAAGCATTATCACTTGTCTTGCACAACTCATCATTTTTTTCTTCAAAAAAGCTTCATTTTCATCTGGAGAGGTAACTCCCTCAACGCTGATTCCGCATGCTCCCAGAAATAATTGATCTACTTTAAAATCATCCAGTGTTTTGATTGTTCTGGGTCCTGTTACATTTCTGTTTTTCGAATTGAATCTTCCAGGAAGCAAAAAGCTTTGAATATTTGAATACTCTCCTAATACATCAACTATATCGATGGAGTTTGTAATCACATTCACATGTTTGTTTCCAATGCACTTCGCTATTAAAGCAACAGTTGAAGATGTATCCATCAACAAATCATGATTTTCGTGTATCAACAATGACGCACTCTTTGCAATTCGTTCTTTTCCTGCGGTTGCTATTCGTTCTTTGTAATCAATTAAATGCCGGTTGGCAGATGGAAGTGTTGCTCCTCCTTTAATCCTTATAATATCCCCTCGTTCTTCAAGTTTGACAAGATCTCTTCTGGCTGTATCTTTTGAAACACTTAATTTTTCACATATTTCTTCGATTGTAATGCTTTTATGAGAAGACAAATACGTTTTTATCGCTGTCAGCCTTTGTTCTTGATACATAGTCTAGAGCTCCTTTAAAATCTTCTAAATCTATTATATATAGATCGATATCCAAAAAGCCAGAAAAAACTTAAAAAACTTAATTAAAATAATTATTTTAAGGTATTTCAGCAACAAACAGAAAATTAATATTTGAGGAATTTGTGCAAGTATAAAAAAAGGGAAACACAAATTAGACATGTCCAAAGTGTGTTTCCCTTTATTAAAGATTAATTAACAAAAGCACTATGCGCCGCAATCGCCAGCGATAATTTAAGTACATTTCTTCGCAAACTTCAATATTAAGATAAATCTGATGTTAATCTGTGCTTACCACAATGAAGACATTTAAATAAATGTCCAACAATATAAGAATTCAAGGCATTTTTAAGGTCACCCTGCTCCAGATTATACTTTGTTGCTTCTATTGTTAAATCATTGTGGATCTCTGGCTGGAGGTGACTAACTCTTTCCCAATCTACTATTCCTATATAGGCACAAAAGTCATTACAGTGTTCTAACCAGGGTATTTCTTGCCACGATAGAATTGAAGGAGTTCTTAAATGAAGTTCCTCAACTTTATTATCATCTTTAAAAGAGATTGGATATTGATAATTGAAAGATACATCATATTCCTCCCCTGCTTTCCCAGATGCAATGCATTGAACACATATGACTTCTAAGTCACTTTCTCCATAACAGCCCTCATTAAAGAAAGAACTTTCCTGGTTACATACCTCGCATATATCTTTATAGAAAGATATACATCCACTTTCATATACGTGAGGATGATATTTAAAATAAGGGAGCTGATGGATAACCTTAAACTCATCTATTATATTTTCAAGGTCAAGGAGACTAATTATATTCTTTTTATCCTCAGTTTTCTGATAGATAGTAAATTTTGTTGTATCTTCATTCAGTAGTTTAATTATTTTCTTTATGTGGATAATCTTGTTATATTCAGTATCAAATACTTTATAAACTTTAGTTTTGTTACTAACAGCTCTCCTAAATAATTCGAAATCTTCGGTAGATATGAATTTACTTACCTTAGAAAAGAATGTCCCCTTCTGATTATTATTCAATTCTGCTAAGTCAACTTCTAAAATTAAGCTATAGGACATTTAAGGTTTCCTTTCTGCACCGAAATCCACTGTTCTTTAGCATTAAATTCTTTTTGCTGCTTAAAATCAAGAGCTTAACTGTAAATAGGTACCCAGAAAAAGGATAAGTTTATCTATTTAAATTATGTAGATGCTCCTGCTCCTCCGCCGTCACTTGAACTTCTGCGTTTTTCAATTGCATTGACGCCCATGACAACAGCTATCAATTCTTCAGTAAGAAAAAAATCCGAATAATTCCTCAGTTCGTACGCAGCTGCTTGAAAAATTCCACTTACTTTTTTGAATGTCGCCACTGTTGCTTTATTCCCATCGAGTATAGTGTATTCTTTTGAGAAAGCTGGTGACTCAATCTCAAATCTGCCGCAATTTGTTGTATAATTATAACGCTTAGCGAAGAATGAAAATGAAGCTTTTACCTCGCCCAATTCCTTCCCATTCGGCTGTTTAATTGTCCATTTGCCAGATAAAAACGGAAAGCTGCCTTCAACAATGACTTCGCCTTTTTCATTCTCCACACTCACACTTGAAGTGAATGCACTTTTCAAATCACGTTTTCCAAGCTTTTCTTGTGATTCATTATAAATATCAGTTCTGCCGGAAGAAAAAAATTGATCAGTGAAGTATACGCATTTATCCATGTCTAACACCCCTTTATTATATATACGAACGGAGCATTGCACATGTTTCAGACTTTTTTTGTAAAAGAGCGCCACATTGTTCAAGATCCTCCTGGAGCACCACCCTTAAAATTGTTTCACTCAACTCACAATTCTTCTTTAACTAACCCACCTATTAGTTTAAGTACATTACTTACAAAATCAAAACTAATTAAGCTCTTTAATATAAAAGAAGGTATTACCCCTGATGAAGTAATACCTCGTTGATTTTAATGCAGTATTTATTTAATGATTACAGGTAAGACTTTCACGAAGGAAGATTTAGTTGCCACGATACTCCAAACCGATCATTTAGCCAACCAAACCTTTGACTAAAACCATAATCACCAATTGGCATAAGTGCCTGTCCACCTTCGATAAGTTTCTGATAAAGGTTGTTTATTTCTTCTTCAGTATCACAAGTAATAAAAATTGAGAATGAAGGAGTAAAGGAAAACTGATGCTTCAGATTACTGTCAATGCACATAAATTCTTGCCCTTTTAAGGAAAAAGCACCCTGCTTTACAGTTCCTTCGTCTCCAGCTTCATTCGCTCCATAGCGAACAATACTCGTAATTTCTGAATCATCAATGATTGATATGTAATAATTCATCGCTTCTTCTGCTTTACCATCTTGAAACATTAAAAATGGTGTAACTTTTCCCATTAAAAATCATCTCCTTTAGTTACTTAATTAAAGCCTTCATTAATTAATATATGAATATACGTTAGGTGACTTTAATTTAATAATGACATTACATAAAATATAATTCAATCCGAGTCATACTTCTTCTTCAATTAACTTGCCCTTCACTTCAAGAAGAAGAGGCGACACTTTAAGCAGTCGCCCCTATTAATGGAGTAACACACTACGAATTCAAGTGCATCGATTTGATGGAAAACATTCAATAAATAAAATAATATATTATAAAATAGCTGATGAAAAACAAAATAGAACCAACTAAAAATGGACTTATAATCAAATAAGGTTCTTCACGCTTGAGTTGATAACTTCCTGCCATCGCCCCGAAAACGGAGTATTCAGAGTAGTTAGATAAGAAATCCCCTGAAGAACTTATTAGAAAAGCAATAAAAATGAATAAACAGGAACCGAAGAACATTGTTTCTGGAAAACGAGTATCCCATATAACTATTGTCCCAGTAATTAATAAAGACTCAATTACCAATGTTACTAAGACAAAAAAAATGTACTTCTTCATTTTACCCCCCCGTTATAATTGAATTATTTATAATACGTAATTCAATTATAAAAAGGTTCATTTTTCTAACACAAAAAGAAAGGCGAGGCAAGATTTCCCTTCACCCGACTTTCCAGCTTTAATCTACATATTTCTTCTTCAAAGAATCAGATCCAATACCACCAATAACCATCAATGAAAATGGTAAAAAACTCGCTGCAATTCCGATATCTTTCAAAATTGTAATTTCAGTTCCAACAAATTTATTTAGAGCAAATATAATGAATTTAGACACTAACAAAAATGCCCCTAGCACGAACATACAATCAAAAAACACTTTCCACTTTGGATACTCTAACTGCTTACTATCTCGAATTATTTTTTCTTTCAATTCATCGTCACTCCTTAATAATTCATCGATTGAAATACCAAATAAATCACTCAATTGAATGATTACCTCAATGCTTGGATAATTTTTTCCTGTTTCCCACTTGGACACTGATTGGCGGCTCACATGAATTTTCTCTGCAAGATCATTTTGAGACCAATTTCTTTTTTCTCGTTCTTGTTTTAATCGTTCGCTAAAAATCATAATCTTTTCATCGCCCTTTCTTACTACTAGTATTATAAGATAAATTATGCAAAGTAAAGATAGTAATAAGCGCATCACGCGCAACTTATGCGTGCACTTCAAAAAATCTTGATTTATCAAGGTTTCTTCATCTGATTACTGCCCGATTATCAACAGAGCTGACTAAAAAGAAAGCTGTTGCAAGGTTTCAATATCAAGACATAATTTGTAAAAATTCATTAAAAATAAAGGGTGATAAATATTAGACATGTCTAATATCTATCACCCTCTTACGTCTTTTTCCACAAACGCCACCTTTAACGGAATAACATAATCTTTGGTTTCAATCTTTTATAAAACCCCACATCCAATTCGACTCACCTTCAGTTCTTTTTTGGCTGATCCAACACTTTTGTAATTTTATATTAGCCTATACATTTGAATAAGAAGAGAATAATCCGACAAACAGCAGCATTATCAAAATTTTTTCATGAGAATATTTTCACCTAGGCGTAAGTATTATAAAAGAATTTCCTTTAAAACGAATGAGGGCAATTGGATTTTCAACAATTGCCCCCGATTGTGGAATAAGTTAAATTCAACAAGCTCATCCATTATTGTAAGTTTCTTTGGCAAGTGAAATTACATTAGTTATAAATGGAGCTTTTGCATTTGTATATCCAACTCGATCGCATTTATAACGCACAGATAAATCCTTTTTAATTCATTATATTGAAGCTTTATATCTGAATTGTCTATTAAGTAATTTCGAAAAAAAATATTATTAATCCAGAACTCACTCTTATATTCATAAATATGTAAATGATGAGTACCAGTTCTCCCCTGGCCTTTTCTAAAAAAACATCTTCCAGGAAATCCCATATGAAAAACATATTCGTATTCTAAATGCTTTAGTGGGTTCTCTTCTTTTTATAGGTCCTCACTTCTTTTTCTTTATGTTTTTATAGCAAATAAAAACCCCATAACAGGCAGCTAAACTCATGATTATTTTCCCTTGAACACTTACTGTTGTGACTTGATAAACAGCATATGACTCCATAAGCAATGCCGGTAATTTACCTATTGTGCTCCCAAGGAAAAAAACTATGACAGAAACACTTCCAATTGCTGAGAAAAAGGTAACAATTCCAGATGGAATAAAAGGCATAATTCGTAATGATAAAATCAGTAAAAATGCATCAAAGCCTTCAATATGCATAAGAGAGTTTACACGTGGATACTCTTTTAACTTTTCATGGGATAACCTTTTAAATCCTTTGCGGTATAAATAAAAAGCAATTAAAGCACCTAATGTTTCACCAATAAAAGATAGTAATGTTCCTTGCCAAAATCCAAAAAAAGTAAGGTTAGCAGCAGTGACAAACACACTTGGCACTACACCTGCAATAGAAACAATAATGTTTATAAGGATACTTATAGTAATTGCCATAGAAGAGTAGTTTTCTAAAATCTGAACCAATTCTTCTTGCACTGTGACGTCACCTCAATGTATTGAACTATTAGTTATGTTGTATTTGTTATTCTATCAGTTATTTTTCTCGCAATTTCATTTTTTTTAGTATGTTTTGTGAATACGTGCACTACGGATTAATTACAAATAAAAAAGACCTGAATTGGCCTTTTCTAGTTTGTTTCGTTTTGATAGCCTCATTATATTTTTCTAGATAACTCTTCTTTGTATAAATAAGCTACTGAAAAAAATAGTCCAGTAATGAAAAATGAAAAGGTTATTGCAGAAACTCCTATACTTGCTACACTAATCATTGTAGTCAGGAAAGTGAATATAACTTTAAGGAGTTGGATCAGATGGCTGGAAGAAACAGCAATCGTAATGACTTATAAGTACCTGGAGCGCAGCAGGCTATTGATCAAATGAAGTATGAAATTGCTCAGGAGTTTGGTGTTAACCTAGGTGCAGAGACAACGTCACGCGCTAATGGTTCAGTTGGCGGAGAAATTACGAAGAGATTAGTACAATTCTCTCAAAAAGGTATGGGCGGAAGATTCTAAAACAAAGTTTAGCTGCTGATACAACAAAAAAGAGCGAGATCACAATATGATCAGTGCTCTTTTAAAGATAATTTATCTTTTAAGGTCAATGAAACAGCAAACCCCCTACAATCTTTATTATTAAATGTTGTAGGTTCTTTTGCGCAGTTTGAAAGAGAGATAATAGTTGAACGAACATCTGAAGGTAGAAAAAGATGTGCGGAAGATTGCAGAAATTTAGTAGCTGGATGAAGTGGGAAAAGGAGTAAGAGATCTTTCTTACTCCTTTTTTGTTTTGGTTTTGAGTAACGCAATTGGTCAGTGACCACTGTGATTTCCTGCACTCGAAAGTTCACTTTCTGTTACCCATTTGTGATTTTTCACTGGCTCTCCACCAGTAGTTGGGGTGAAATCGACCATGTAAACGGTAGTCTGTTCAGCAGTATCAATGGTTGCTTTGGCCCCTTTCATCCCTTTCATATGGTCGGCATTTAAATCGGCTTCATCCCCAGGTTTTAGAAGGGTATCACCGGCATCTTTTATCTCCTCGTGTATGACCCATTTATGATTTTTTACAGGATCGCCACCTGTTATAGGGGTGTAGGAAACAGCGTAGACAGTTGTATCAAAAGCACCGGAAATGGTTGCTTCAGCCCCTTTCATGCCACCCATATGGTCCGATTGAATGGTTGCAGTGCTACCAACTTCATATTTAGGATTTGCTGCTTCTTTTAACCCTTCGGGGATTTCACCTGTACTAGAGTGGTTCATCTCTGAATGGTTTGTTTCTTCTTCTTTTGGCTCCTTATTTTTGCTTTCATTGTTTTCACGGTCTGCAATGTTACCGCATCCACTTAAACCAATAATAGTAGCCACACCAAGAAATAATAGTTGTTTTTTCATTGTTTTTTTCACTTCTCCTTATTAGTATTAGCTCCTTCCAGATGAGGAGAGATTAGCATGTAATGGTTTCGCAGACTAACTCTCGATACATCAAGTTTACACAACAATTATGTAGAACTTATGAAGATGGCAGGCTGACAACCTTGATTTTCTGGAAAGCATTTTGGAATATTACGAGTTATAGAGAATTCATCTTCCAATAAGAAAAAGGCAGGTTAACCTGCCTTTTATCCTCTAGCGTTTGGGAAGTCGAACAAAAACAGACGTTCCTTTTCCTAATTGACTCTCTATCCATACTTCACCATGATGAGCTTCGACTAAACGTTTTACAATTGCTAACCCGATACCGCTTCCGCCCGTGTTACGGCTCCGCGAACTATCTTCTCTGTAAAAACGGTTAAATACTTTGCTTTGTGAATCTGTTTTTATTCCGGAGCCGTTATCTTCTACTACAATAAGTACAGATTTCTTTTCCTCTATAGCCGAAACACTGACTTGTCCATCAGATGCAGTATATTTTAAGGAATTGGATAAAAGATTGAAAAATACTTGTTTCATTCTCTCTTCATCGAAGGGGAAATCTACCCCTCCTGAAAGCTTTGTTTCTAACTTAATATTCTTTTGAAGGAATGCCCCGCTCACAGTTTCGATACAGTGTTCAATTGTTTGTTTCAAATCATGCTGTCGGAAATTCATGCGAAAATCAGGTGACTCAATGGTATTTAACTGCTCGAAGTCGTGAATCAGGTGGATGAGACGATTAATTTCCTCTGTACAACTCCTAATTCGCTCAGGCGTTGGTTCCCAAATTCTATCTTCAAAAGCCTCCATATGGCTCTTTAAGGTAGCTAAAGGCGTTCGAAGCTCATGTGCAATATCGGCTGTCATGCTTTTTCGTATTTTTTCTTGTCTTTCTAGTTCAAATGCTAATAGGTTCAGTGATGAACCTAACTCACTCACTTCATCATTACCAGGTATATGTATTCGGGTTGCCCAATCGCCTTTAGTCATTTTTTCTGCCGCCCTTCGCATCTGAAGTAGAGGGTCGGACAGTTTTTTGGCTACAAAGTAACTAATGATAATCACTAAGATGATAGCTCCGGCAGCTGTAAAAAAGATGGATTCCAGCATTGCTCTTTCCAAATGGCTGCTTAAAGGATCCATATTTTGATTCATGGAGGATTCGTGTTGAAACATCTTAAAGTGATAGTGAATTTCCAAAGCATAAACTATGCTGGCAAGAATTAAGACAGACGTGGTGGTTATAGTGAAACTAATAGCCAGGCGAGCATGTAGTCCTTTCATCATGATTTTTCTCCCATGAATTTGTAGCCTATGCCATAAACAGTAATCAAGTAAATAGGTTCTTTTGGGTTTGGCTCAATTTTATGGCGTAAATTCTTTATATGTTGGTCAATGATTCGAGCTTCGCCTTCATAATCATAACCAAGGACTTTTTCTACTAAATCTTCTCTGGTATATGTTCTCCTAGGATATCTGGCTAACACAAGCAGCAGCTTATACTCACTAGGTGTGAGATTAATGGTTTCGCCGTGAAATGAAGCTTCCTGATTAGCTGTATCGATGACTAATTCTTCATTATTAAATGCGATTCTCTCCGCTAAAAGTAAATCCTCATTTGTGCGTCTTAATATGGTCTTAACTCGCATAATCAGTTCTCTTGGGCTAAAAGGCTTCACCATATAATCGTCTGCTCCTATTGAGAGCCCATGTATTTTATCATTTTCCATAACCTTTGCCGTAAGCATTAAAATAGGTATTGAAAATTTTCTTCTTATAATCTCGCAGACTTCTTCTCCCGACATATCAGGCAGCATTAAATCAAGAATCATAAAATCAGGCAGTTCGTTATTTACGATTTCAATTGCCTCAGTTCCATTACGTGCCTCCAAGGCACAGTATCCTTGATTTTGCAGGTAAGAAGATATGACCTCTCTAATTTTTTGTTCATCATCCACAACTAAAATTTTAGTCTTTTTCAATTACTACACCTCCGAAAATTCACTGTCTTCATGATAAAGAATGATATCATTATTAAATTTATTACGAAATGTTTTAGATGAAGTTCTCATTCCCAAAGAAAAATTAATGAAGAAAATAGAAAAAACAACATTAAAGGTAAGAGGAATGTCATGTGTACATTCGCAGTTAGTCACAGCTCCGGCTAACAATCGAGCAGCAAAAGATCCGGTATGAGAATATTGATTAGTGATAGTTGCGTTAGAACCACCCTACGGTGAAAGGGAACCTGTTTCAAAACTTCCATTTATTATACGATTTTCTATTGTCACTCCAATAACTCCTTTATTGTAATTACTATTAGTTTATTTTCATGTTAGAGGAGTGACAGTGCTCTTTCATTAGGATAACTAATTACCATAAAATTCAATTTTTCAGTTTTTTACTTAGAGTAACAACAAACTAGAAGACAGCGTCTTTTAATAAAAGGCTTTGTTAAGTAGTATTGTTGTTTTTCAGGTATAAAATTTGGGAACGTCCGATTTGGACGTTCCCGTCCTTATTCCATTAAAGCCCCCGATTGTTGAATAAAAGATTTCAAGATATCACCTAGTCTGCTTTTTAAAATCATCAATAATTTCTACAACTTCAATTTTTCCGTTAACTAAAAGCTCAGGTAGAAACATGATATTAATGTTGTGGCTGAAGGGATTACCGAAGAGGAAATGGAAATCGATTTAATGATAAGAACAGCATCAGGAGAAAGTTTTGAGAATGTTAAACAAACTGTAACTAATGCTATTAAAAAGGCTCTTAAAGAAAATGACATTAAAGTTTTTAAAATTGATATAAAAGAAGAACCAGAATGGTAACACGGAGAGCTCAAGTTGAGTTCTTTATATTTAACCATGAGATCCTACAAGTCTACTTTTTAGTAAAAAAACAACCGTATATCGGTTGCTTTTTTTGTGTTCTCTTTATAATTCAAGTGTTACTCCATTAAAGACCCCGATTGCGGAATAGCTCATGCTTTATTCATAAGATTATCTCCCAACAAAACGATCGAAATAGGTAAAAGCGTATGTATCAAACATACGCTTTTACCTTTGAAAGTGATAAGGAAGTCAATATGGGCTGGAGGCACCAGAGATACTTGCGTTCTCTTACTATAAAATATGACTTAAAACCAAAAAGGTTTGGACAACTGTTGAGGAAAGAGTGGATATTAGAAAAGATAGGGAAAGTTAATCACTAATTCCTAATTTCAAACCCCAAATACTTTATATAGCTGGACATATGCTGTTACTTTTTTGTGAAAATCATAAAATACCCAGAGTGTCTGTCCAATCATTCTCAATTTTTCCACATAATTTGGTATTAGCTTATATTGGGGGGGAGGAATCTTAAATGAGTGATTATGGTGGCAGAAAAGACAACAATTTCGCGTTAATTGTCGTACTATTTGTATTGTTAATTATTGTAGGTGCTTCTTTCATGAAGGACTTCTACTAAAAACCGTTTAGATTTACAAAAAACACCTGGCTTTCAGTTAAGCTAGGTGTTTTTTGATTTAATGTGGGGAAGAGGAATTTTTGCTTATATAGGTTTTAATTAAAACGACTCGTCTTACATGAATACTCCATACAAAAATTAATTTACATAAACATAATTATCGGCATTAAAAAAGGATCTTCAAATGATATTATCCCCTTATAGTAGACAGTAAAAAGAAAGGTTTGTACTGTTTATTTTGGAGGGGATTTTATCATGGGGAAAATTAGAAAGACTTATACAAAAGAGATTAAATTAAAAGCAATTAATTTGTACATAAATGATATGGGGATTAGATCAATTTCTAAAGAGTTGGGTATAGGATATACAACTATCCAAAGATGGATATCTCATTATAAAAGTGAAGGAGTCCAAGGCTTAGAGGAAAAAAGAGGAACATCACGTAGCCAGTTTAAAGGTAGACCTAATAAAGATTATGAAAGTGAGGCAGAAAAAATAAATCGATTAGAAGCAGAAAATGCCTTTCTAAAAAAGCTCTTAGCTGCGAAAAGGGGGATGTTAAAAGAAAAGAAAAATCGTTAGTATATAAAATAATCCATGAACTTAAAAAACAATTTAGTATCATCACCTTATGTAAAATAGCAGGTGTTTCAAAGAGTGGTTATTATAAATGGTTTAAACGCCAAAATAACCCTTCAAAAAAAGAGCTGGAAGATCAATCAATTGTAACAAAAATTATTAAATGCCAACAAGATCCTGATATTAATTGGAGTTATGGTTATCCAAGAATCAAAACTTGGTTAAAAAAGACCTACGGTCTAAGAGTTAATCATAAAAGAATTTATCGTTTAATGAAGAGATATGGAATTCAAGCAAAGATACGAAAAAAGAAGTGGAGGCACTTTGGACGTAAAGAAAAATGTGTCGTCTCTGATAACTATTTAAACAGAGAATTTTCAGCTACACGCCCAAATGAAAAATGGGTGACAGATATAACCTGTCTCAAATTTAATGGAAAGAAAATCTATTTATCTACAATATTGGACCTTTACAATAATGAGGTTGTTTCGTATAAGATAAGTGAAAGAAATGATCTTAAACTAGTAACTGACACTTTAAAATCAGCCATAAAAAAAAGAGATGTCAAAGGACTCCTATTGCATAGCGATCAAGGATTTCAGTACACCTCAATAAGATATAACCAACTATTAAAAAGAAGCAATATAAACGTAAGTATGTCCCAAAAGGGAAATTGTTTTGATAATGCTTGTATAGAGAGTTTTTTTAGCCACTTTAAAACAGAATGTTTTTACCGTTCTCGATTCAAGACTTCAAAAGAAGTAACAACAGCAGTAAGAAAATATATCAAGTTTTATAATAATAAACGTTTTCAAAAGAAATTAAACAACCTCAGCCCTACTGAATTTAGGGCTACGGCTGCTTAATTAGTGTACCCTTTTTTTCATTGTCTACTTGACGGGGGTAAGACCAAACGAAGATCCTTTTTGCTGCTTGTTTAATTAAAGCGCCCGATTGAGGAAGATCAGTATCTGTAAATGATCACATATAAATCAAAAAAACCAATCTTCCGGTACCTTATGAAAAAAAGTTAAGCCATATTTAAATACAAATCCCCTTTAAATTAATAAAGGGGATTTATTTTATCTATCTTAATCATGAGTTAAATAAATAGGAATGAAAGACAAACCATCTTCTTTTCTTGCTATTTTAGCATCTTCTGCATTTAAAGCCTGAACTTCACTAAGCATACCAGATGTTTGTGATATGGAAACTTCTAAAACCTTTGAATTTTCATGATTTTTCACTTTTCCTATTACAGTTCTATCAATTGAAAATTCTTTTGGAAATTTTTCAAGATATAAATCCATTTCTTTCATTTCATCATTCGACAGTTGTTCTGCTGTAAATCCATTTTCAGCTAACAATGCGTCTATATTTGGTTTTTCATTACCTTCCGCTTGTTTTTCTATAGTTCCACTCTTATTTAATGGTATTTTAATATCATCACCAACTTCAAGAATGCAGTCTTGGCGATCCTTAACCGGAGCAAAAATCATTATATATTCGTCCTTTGCTCCCTCTACTTCACCCTTACTAAAAATTGGCTCCACTTTTTCGGCTGCTGATTTCAAAAATATACCAGATTTTTTATCGTCAACGATATAACCGTATTTTTTATCTATTTTCCTTGCATTAAGGAATTTATGTTCCAATTTGCTCATTACTCTACCTTGACCTCCATCCTTATCCGGTATGGGGTCCCTGTCAGGTGTAGGTGTAGAAACGACAACTCTTGTTTCTAGCTGTGAAAACTCTACCTGTTTAATCTTGTATGTTTCTTTTTCAAAAGTGAATTCTTTATTTATTTCTACGGTTTCTCTTTCTGAGATGGCAGATTTATCGAGCTTAATATCGAGTGGCCAAATCGTTTGAACTTTACTAGTACCGTTGGCATCATATATTGTCAAATTTTGAATTTCTAAACGAATGTCTTGATCTTCATATTCTTTTATTGATTTAAAAGATAATGCTTCAGCCACTTTGTTTTCTTTACTATCGTAATACCTGCTTCCCCAACCCACATTGTCTAATTTTTTTTGTTCATTTCCAACAATCAGGTTAATCGAAGTTACACCTTCAAAAATATCGAGATAATAGTTCTTTAAATTTGTCTTTTTACTTTGAAAAGTCAGTAACAGCTTTGTCTCTTTATCATCCGTCATCACACTCTCAAAATGCACTGTTATATCATGTTTTTCATCATAAAATGTTTGATCAACAGCTTGACCATACCCCTGGGTAATTGCAGTCCTAACACCTGTATCATCAATATGTTTACTCGAAAATATTTTATCATAAACCTCTTGAATAACTGCTAATGCGGGTGTGAAAATAAATGTCGAAACAATAATCAAACACACTACTATAGCTAATGAAAATCTTTTGTAAAGAGTACTTCTTTTGTTAAAGGTGCTGACATTTACCTTTTTGCTATGTGTTGATATACTAGAGTACTTATTTCTCTCATTAGATTCCAAATTTTCAATATCAACTAAAATTCGGTTTTTTAGTTCTTGTTTTTTTGTTTTATTCCACATTAAATCGGAATTTAGCTTTTTTAAGGGATTATCAAACTCAGTATCTTCGTATTGCTTCTTCATTTAAAAATCCCTCCTTTATTAATTGTTTTTTTAGAACTGGTATCGCCCTAAAAAGCGTTGATTTAACCTTACTTTCAGACCAACTTAAAATCTTTGCGGTATCCTCTATAGAAAAACCCTTGATCTTTCTTAAAACTATCACTTTTCTATATGTATCTTTGATTTTACCTAACGCTTTATAAAATTCAAATGAGTTCTCTTTAATTTTAATAATCTCTTCAGGCAATAGATTATTGTCTTTTTGTGAAAGAAAAAATTCTTTAAAGAATATGCTTGGCTTGCGCTTTCTTAAAAAATCCACCGTTAGATTGTGAGCAATACTAAATAACCATGTTTTTTCACTTGAGTGATTTTTAAATGAATCATAATATAAATATGCTTTAACAAACGTATCGTGGGTTAAATCTTCTGCTTGTTGATAGTCCTTAACCATCAATAAAATAAAGGTTAAAATCGATTTACTATGTTGATCATACCAATCTGCAATTTCTTCTTTTCTGTACTCTGACAATAAAATCCCCCCTCCTTTTCTTAATGTTCAATACTTAGACGTAATAACAAATCAAAAGTTGTGTTTTTGAATTTTTTTAAAAAAAATTATCTTAGTTTAACAAGGCCCCAAGTTTCAAATGTATACTCTATACAAATCTAGTTAACATAATCGTTCCTAGAGGAAGTTGGAAAAAAGAAAACCCCTTGATTTATAAGGGGTTTTTCACTGTCCGGATTTATCATTTTTTCACGTTTTGAGGCGACACTTATTAAGTAATCGCCCCCGATTGTGGAATATCGTTTATGTTGTCTTATCGAAGAATAGCGCCCTTTAACGGAAGTATGGATTTGATTACATTTTTGGGGGTTCCATACCAAATTTAGCCCATTCTTCTTTTGAAGGGCCATATATACCTGGAACATTTAATCCTGCTTGACGCATAAGAACAGTCATTTGTCCTCGATGGTGACTTTGATGCTGAAGTAAGAACATCAAAAGAGAACCATTTGGCATTTGTCTACCCAAAAAGTTGATATGTTCTCCTAAAGTTTGGTCCCTCCATTGAGTTTCTAAAGCTTGTACAAATGCTTCACTGGCTTTCCTATAACTACATGCTATAAACTTAGCTGAATCAGGGACTGGCCAATCTTCTGCTTGGGCTTCAAATCTTAATTTTGTGTTTGAAGTAATGATATGAATGGACGCAACTGTATGCCAAGCAATACGTCCTAAATTCCAGTTCTGTGAAGTAATTTCCTGCTTTAGTGACTCATCAGTTAGATTATTCAGTAGGTTCTGTGTGGCTCCAGATTCGTACTCCCAGGATTTTAAAAAATGGTTTAGGTCTTGGAACATAAAAATCCTCCAATTTTGTTATAAATAATAGTTTCGCCAAATCTTGTATATTCCCTTCCAATTTATTAAAGTGTCTATATGGTCATATTAGTTTAACTTAAAAAGACTTACTCAAGAATATGGCCCGATTGCTGATCAAACTCTTGAAACCACTCTTCAACTATGTCTGCCCTTTAATAGAGTAACTAATATTTCCATTTCTACATAATTGTCCAAAATCCTTCCTTAAGTATATTAAAGAAAAAGAATATCGTTAGCCGGCAGAACTTAAAAAAAATGAGAATGGTTCTACAGAATTATTGGAAGTTGGTCAAAAAGCTAAGAATGATACAGCAACGGCAGAACTGTTCAAGATTAAGCAAGTTAATGAAACGGTTGATATTGCCCCTTTAAAGATTATAGTGAAAGACGTTAAAGTCATTAAACTTACAGACATAGATCCAACATTTGCGGAAGATATTGCTTTAAATGCTGATACTACTTCAGAAGAGATTAAAGACGGATTCTCATACATTCAATGCTGAAAATACAACAGAAGGTAACGTTGAATGGTATGATCTTATGAACGTTGTTACAGATAAAGGTGAACAGATTGACGGACAGATAAAAGATTTCTTCTTTGATGATTCAAAAACTGATTCAGTATTCATTGGTAAAGTGAAGAAAGATTATCAAGATGGCTTTATTATCAAGGATGCGGAAATCAATAAAGTGAAGTTGATATTTGGAAGTTCAATGAATGGTGATACCTACGAAGACATTACTGGACAGCAAACAGTTGAGTATACATTTGAATAATAAATATAAAAAGCTGAAGAGTTTCTTCAGCTTTTTTATTATGCTATCCAATGTTCAAAAGAAGGAATTCTTAAATATCCTTTTTGGGTCAAATTGCGGTATTTTACAACGCCTTTTAACTTCGGCTCAAGATAGATAAAATCATTGTTTTCGTTAACAACGTACTTTTGGTATTCAGCATATAGTTTCTTTCGGTCAGCCGGTTTCATAAATTCCATTATGCCTGCTGCTATATTATGAAGTTCTTTGAATTTAGAAGTTACGTCATTATTTATCAAGACCTAAATTATATAAATTCTTAAAAATAAAGAGGAGCACATATATTAGTCATGTATAAAATGTGCTCTTCTTTATATTCAATTAAAGCACCCGATTATTGAATATCAAAGGCTGTTGTAGCTGGCTCGCACTTATTTAACTCTAGCCCCCTTTAGTATAAGTACAATTCTTCACATTCTAATTTTTTTGTTATCACAGAGAAAAAAATTGACACAATACTGTTTATGACAGCATACTGTTATTAACAGTATTGTGTTATCGAAAAAAATTTTTACATTAAAATTAGGAGGTTATATATTTCATGAAACATACA
This sequence comes from Metabacillus hrfriensis, assembly GCF_030127205.1. Taxonomy (NCBI): domain Bacteria; kingdom Bacillati; phylum Bacillota; class Bacilli; order Caryophanales; family Bacillaceae; genus Metabacillus; species Metabacillus hrfriensis. Next base: position 2,383,090 of record NZ_CP126116.1, on the reverse strand, counting down.
GGGAGACATACAGGTGCATTTCTTTTGCTGTTTTTAACAGAGGGAGATAACTATGGAGGGAAACTTCTGCAAAAATGTGAGGAAGAGCTTCCCATCAATCCAATTGATAGTTCCATATTATATCGCACACTAAAAAAATTAGAGGAAGAAGGTGCTGTTGAGTCTTATCTGGATACATCTGATCGAGATAAACCGATAAGGATGTACAGAATCACTACAGTTGGAAAAAGAAAATTAGAAGATTTTCAAATAGATATTGAAGAAAAAATTAAAAATTTATCGTTTTTCCTAGAAAAATATAAAGAATGGAATGCTCAAAATAATGATTAATGGAATTATTCTCTATACTATAGCCACTATTTATTTGGGTATTTCCTTCACAAAAGACAAACATAAAACAAAGGTAGCCTTATTAAGTTCATGGAAAATGTTTCGCAATGTTTTACCGGATTTATTAGCTATTATGCTTTTTGTTGGGCTAGCATTGTCTTTATTGACACCGTCCCTTATTTCTTCAATTATTGGCGAAAATTCTGGCTTACTAGGCATTATTTATTCAACAATCATTGGCTCAATTGCTTTAGTTCCAAGCTTTATCGTCTTTCCTCTCGGACATACATTAGTTCAAAATGGTGCTGCTCTTCCACAAGTAGCGGTATTAATGTCGACATTAATGTCTGTAGGACTTGCAACTATATCTATGGAACAAAAAACTTTTGGACGAAGTTTTGCTTATGCACGAAATATTTCTGCCATAATAATGTCTCTTCTATTTGCATTGATTATTTGGGTGGTGATGACATGACAAAAATAAAAAGATATCGGTTCTTTCTCATTTTATTATTAGGGCTTCTTCTTATTGCATTTATGAATCAAGCTATTGCTATGAAAATAGTTCAGTTAACTGGCAAAAGTATTTTGGATATGTTATTCCTACTTCCTCCTATATTCATATTAGTGGGATTATTGGATCAATGGGTAAAGAAAGAATCACTCATTCGATATATGGGTGAAAAATCAGGTATATATGGTGTCTTCTTCACCTTATTATTAGCAACAGTAGCTGCAGGCCCTCTTTATATAGCCTTTCCAATTGCAGTACTTTTATTGAAAAAAGGAGCCAGTGTCCGCTATATAGTGTTTTTCTTAGGCGCTTGGTCAACAGTGAAATTGCCAGTTCTAGTATATGAATTCACTTCGTTTGGTTCTAAATTTACACTTATTCACATTTGTTTTGGCCTCGTGTTTTACTATTTAACAGGAATTCTTTTTGAAAAAATTTATGGCCAACAAAAGTTGTTAAAGTATGATATAACTAAGGAAGTATAGATTTAGATCAATAAGTCTTTAAGCCCCTCAATCCCAGATTATTTTGTAGCTGTAGCTTTTTAATTTACCATTAGGAGCCGGACTTTTTACGGAAAAATACTTGGGAAATAACTAGGGAAATCAGTTGAAAAAACCTTGAGAGTATTCACTTGTCGCTGCTGTACTTGGCTCCAGAATTGCTCATGAATACCATCATTTTCTGTTAATCCTGCACCTACAACGGACTACTGTATGCAGCAAAAGATTAGAGGATACGGTATGTACTATATCCTCTTTTTAATTACCTTATTAAATAAAGCTTCTTCTGATTTATGAAGAAGCATTGGAGAAATGTACATAGAATCACCTAATTTTAATTCTAATCTTTACTGTTAAGTTAGTAACTAGTAGGTTCTTGGGTTCATGGAAAAAGAGGAAAGGCTTAAAAGGTGCTTTTATTATTTGATGCTTGTTTAACTAACGGGTAGTTTAAGTACAATCCTTCACAAAGTTAGAAAAAAAGCCGAACTCCACTTTTGGAAATCGGCTTTTTATTCTATATATTAATTTCTAATTATAATTGATTTAATGGAGTTCTTACGGCTCTAATTCAAATCTTTTAAATACCACGCATTCATAGCAGAATGGGCAGAACCTGATAATGGTTGATGTAAAAGTGTAAATCCAAATTTTTCATATAATATACACGCAGTTTTTAATTCGTGCTGTGTTTCTAAGTAGCACTTTGCATAATGTTTAGAGGCAAATGACAAAGCTGTTTCCATTAGTTTCTTTGCAAACCCTAAACCTTTTGCTTTTGGACTTAAGTATAGCTTTTGCAATTCGCAAACTTTGTCTTGTTCGTTAAACGACGCTATACCAATTCCACCAACAACTTCTCCTTCCAATTCTACTACCCAATAGTTAGCATATTTTAAATTAGTATAATATTGGTGAAGGTCGTTAAGTTGAGGGTCAAAATAAGCTGTTCCTGGAATCGCCAAGCCAAGTGATATTAGTGAATCTTGTATTATTTCTTTTACTTTTGCATTGTCTTCTTTTTTAATTTCTCGAATAATCATATACTATCTCCTTCAATTAGATCTTAATAAAGATTGCGACACATTTTTGAAAATGGCATCTCTAAAATGTTGACTTAGTCCACATTTTAGAGATACAGTTATGTTAATATCAAATGTGGACATAGTCAACTAAAGGAGAATGTATGGATAAAGAAATCATTTATGATATCAGACAATTCAATCGATTTTATACAAAGGTACTTGGTTTATTTAATAACCAAATTCTAGATTCAGATTATTCATTAACCGAGGCACGAATACTATTTGAAATAAGCGAGAGAACTGAGTGTATTGCGAATAATCTCGTTCAAGAACTTAATATTGATAGAAGCTATATGAGCAGAATTTTACGTAAATTAGAGAGGGAAGCATTAATAAAGAAAAAAAGCTCAATATTAGACAGTAGAAAAAATCTTCTCTTTTTAACAAAAAAAGGAGAGAAATTGCTAGATAAAATTAATATTCAGTCAGATGAACAAATAAATCATTTATTGAATGGACTAACTGAAAGTGAGATTAATGAAATTCGTATTTCGATGATGAAAATAAAAGAAAAATTAGATAAAAATTAATTTTGAAAGTTTTTTCAATCAGTTTGCCCTGGTGTAAGTGCAAACTAAACAAACCAACTGTCTCTTGTCGCACCACGCTAATGTGTGAATTAATTCACTTATTTTTTTCACAGCATAGATCACCTCCTTATTTAGATGAAAAATCCCTTGGAGATTAAGCCAAACAAAAAAAGCCTTTAGGCTTCTGATCCAGATCTATGTTGTTTCTTCAACTCTTCAATTTCTTCCTTAAGAATCTTTTCTTTTTCCTTGGATGATTCAAGCTTTTTGTATTTTGCAAAGAAGATGGCATGCGTTTAAGAGAAAGAACAATTCAAACTGCATTTGAAAGACTAAAGAAAACTAGCGCTGTAATGCTGCTGGAAGCAGAAGTATCTTTAAAAGAGATTCAAGAAAGATTAGGACTTAAGGATATTATGACTACCGGAAACATTTATTCCCATGTTACAAAATCAATGGAAACCAAATCAATAAATAAATTCTCAGAGTATATGGGAGACTCAATCACATTTTAGCAAGGAATGTGGTCAAAATGTGGTCAGTCACCCTTTTTATACCCCGTGAACAAAGCAATTCCCTTAATAAGGAAAGTGGCGTTAAACCTTATTCCTCTAAGTGTTTTTCAAGATTCGCTTTAACTTCTTCTAAACCTGGTTTCCCAAGTAAAGCAAACATGTCTATTTTATAGGCTTACAAAATATAAGGGCAATTTCACTTTGCAGCAAACGCCCCCGATTAATTAAGAAGGATTAATAAAGTTTATCTCAATCTTTTTTGGGGTTATCTCCTTCATTTCTAATAAAATCTTCTGCATCAGATTTAATTTTTTCTATGTAATTTGAAAAGACTGAACCAAACATTCTTCATCATCGACAATTTTCTTTTTTTCTTCAAAATCTATATTTAGCTCACTAAAAATCTTTCTCCAAAATATAACAGCAGGAATATTCTTAGCTAATTCCACAACAAAGTAACTACCCTTTTTTTGTTTAAACAATACCTTTAATAATGAAATTGCAATACCTTTTCTTCTATATTTTTTCAAAATAAAAATATCATTAATACTGTAATCATAGTCCTTTTTTAAAAACGGACTTTCCAAAAGTAATAAAAACCCTACAATTGTTTTATTTTTTTTCAAAAAATATGGTGTTAACCCTTCCGTCTTCCAAATTAATTCAAATGAATCAAATTCAAATAAACCATCTGTTGAGATGTCTAAACCCTCGGTATACTCTGAAAGGTCATGTAAATAAAGGGAATATAAATTCTTAAGAATATGCTTTTCATCTTTGGAAATGGGGTTCAATGAAACAGTCATTGTTATACCTCTTTTACAATTAATTAAATCTCTTATTTAATTAATTTCGACCTAAACTTTCATTTGTCCTTCACGAACTAAACTGCCTCGTTAGTTAATTTAAGTGAAAGGCTTCACAATTCCCCGATGTATTTTTTCATAAAAATCCAATTTCGTTGAAAACGTGTCTCATCATTCTGGTCCTTTAACTAAAGAAAAAAGAAAAATCGAATCCTCCACAATCCTGCACTTTAATCGTCCCCTTTTGTTGAATAAAATACTTTAAGGTAGTCTCATGATGGGACTACCTTAAAGTTTCATCAATTTTTCTAAATTGTTTTTTACCGATTAATATATCAAATCAACAGTTATTTGAGCAGAATCACCGCTGGACAGTAATCCATCTTTCTTCATCTTAATAAATTAGCCGTAATAATCTAATACTTTCAAGATTGCCAAAAACTTTGGTATGTTTTCATAAAATATATATAAGACATAAGAATGCCATCTCCTAAAAATCAGCTGCGGAAATGATTTTTATACTTCTCATCTATTACATCTGGCAAATAAACATATTAAATAAACATCTTCGTCATAAATCAGATCATCTATTTCAGGATATTCATTTAATTACAAAGCCTCCCATTTTGAACTATGATATTTTGAACTTAACCTGCTTTAACGTCGCTACTATAAGAAAGCTGACAATCACTAATAAGAGCCATGAACTCACCTTTCCTAGATGAACGAGACTCCATGCGTTGGTTTGGTTTGGATATTCCCAAGCTCCAAAGAACGTTGCGATATTTTCCGCTATCCATATAAAAAATCCGATAAGCACAAAAGAAAGTGCGAGTGGCATACGGTAACGAGTTCCATTAATCTCGTATTTGACCCATGATTGCCAAAAGACGATCATGACAAGTCCAGATAACCACCAACGAATGTCAATCCAATAATGGTGGGTGAAAAAATTCAAATAGATTGCGGATGCAAGTGGTACTACGACCAAAAACGGCGGCCACTTAACTAGTTCAACCCTCAACCTCCTCCACGCCTGACAGAGATAACTCGCTACACTTGCGTACATAAATCCGCTATACAAAGGCACTTCAAAAACTTTGAAATATCCTTCCTCTGGATATGACCAGGAGCCCATATGTACCTTGAAAAGTTCCAGAGCGAGTCCAATAAGGTGGAACAAGGTGATAACCTTTAGTTCATCCCGTGTTTCAAGCCCAGAATGCACCATCCACCACTGCATGAGAAGGCAGATGATGAGCAGCCAGTCATACCGTGGCAGGAAGGGAAGCGGTATGATTTTTGTAAATGCCAAAGAGGCGAAAATAACGACAGGAAACAAACATGACAGTGCCTGCTCCCAACCAAAACGAACGAGCTGGTTTAGTGCTCTCATGATTTGTGCCTCCAATGGTTTTTTCTAAAAATATGCAAGTCCTGCTTAGTATAATAGCTAAATAGGCTTAGGGTTATGTGCATAGGTTCACCGCCGAATAACTTTCTTTTCCTTTTAAATATTCCTGCTATATTAATCCTTGGTGTCTTCATCACTTCGGTATTCCAAAATATCTCCGGGTTGACATTCTAAAGCCTTACAAATCGCCTCTAAAGTTGATAATCGAATCGCTTTTGCCTTTCCATTTTTTAATATAGAAAGGTTTGCCATTGTTATTCCAACCTTCTCCGAGAGTTCTGTTACGCTCATTTTCCTTTTAGCCAGCATCACATCAATATTGATTATAATTGCCATTATTTTCACCTCAGACTATTAAGTCATTTTCCGATTTTATATCAATCGCTTCTTTTAAAAGTCTTTGAAGAACAGCAGCGAATACTGCGATTACCATTGAAGCAAAGATAGAGACCATTCCGATTATTATGAGACCTGGGGCATCATCTAGATCTGCTACTAGAAAAACAAATGGCATAATGACCACATACAAACCACTGATTGTCATTGCACAGAATTTGATTTTCTTTAGAGCTTTAACAGACAATTCAGAGAAAGCTTGGTTCTTGTCAATATAGCTTAAAAGTTTAAAAGCCTTATACAATGCAATGTAAAACGGTATCGCTGATACATACATACCTATTAAAATGGGATATAGTATGTGGGCATAATCTGGATTTGCTGGATTATTTGCTAACCAAGGCAACCCAAAAATACACAAAGCAAGAACTGGAGTTCCAATTAGAAAAACAGCTATCTTCAAAAAGAGGGTTGAACCATGTTTCATAAAAAGCACCTCACTTATTTATTATTATTTGAATTTAACACGATATTTATTGATTTACAATAAATTTTTATCTATTATTGCGATATTTTTATTGCTATAAATGAAAACCCAAAAAAAAGCATTCTTTATTATCAAGAAATACTTCAAACAATTCGATATATAACTTTCTTTATTAACTTGCCCGTTGATGAATGAGAAAAAGCTGGAGCTCAACCGGCTGGATCTTTAGCAATCACCCCCAATTGTTGAATAACGGGTACATAGCTTATAGCCGAATACGTTAAATATCGCTGCTATTAATAATCAAGTGAGTGCCTAAAATTGCTCAACTCATAATTCTTCTTAAACTAGCTATCGAAAACAATCGTTTTTTAGACGGTTTCTATTTAAGTATCAAATATTAAAAAAGGCACCCAATTGTAAGAATTTCGTTTAAACAATAGGAGTGCAGTTCTTTTGGATACGCATCAATTTTTATTTTATATCCTAAGACATTTTTTTAGTTTTTTCATCACTTGCCACTTCTTCATCATATGGTGCACGGGTTCTCCAGAACTGAGCTAAGAATGTCCCTGTCACAACCTGCCATGCAGAAGCAAAAGCACAGGTGTAATACTTCTGGTGAAACGCCTGCTTCTTTAATTAATTGCTCTGTATCTTTCGCATCACTCCCAAAACCAGTATCGAAAAGGATCGGTAGCTGATCCTTAATAAGGATCATGTTTGCACTTGGAAATTTTTTTTCATAGAAAATAATACTGGATTTTTCATAAGCTCAAACTCCTTAAATTCATTGACTAAACGGTTATGGTCGAACGTTCAATCAATTCTTTCATTTATTTTTTCCTCAGTCGATTTACGTCTAAGATGGACACCACCGCAACGCAGCTGAAGCAACTCGAACAGCAAGATCCTGTAAATTAACAATTCGGCAACTAGATTCACCAATCCTACTTAACTAACACGCTGAGTTAGGTTAAGTAAAACCTTCACAAATTCCACGATATAATGATTATTTCAGCTTGCCAAAGATCCAATTATCATACTGTTGAATGATCAGAAGTTAACAGGTTTTGGTGATTTGTTGTACGAAAAAACGCTCAGAGCATTTTTACTCTAAACGTTATAATACAAGTGATTCGGTTACCCCATTTAAGCCACCGATTGTGGAAAAAAGACTATAAAACAGCCCTAAAGGCTGTTACTGTTAACTAATATTTTGGCCGATTCTTGGTTAACTTTTTGTAAGCATAGTTTAAGTAAAGAGTTAGTCACTCCCTTTTACGATTGTTTCCGTGGCTTAGTATTATCCCTTTTCTTTGTTATGTCGAAATCTAGCTACTGTTAACAATAACAAGGGAAGAATGAACCCCATTGTCATGTCATAGAGAGGCCAGTATTTTATAATGGCATTATTGTAATAGACGATGTTTGGAGAAACGACTAATGACAACACAATCATTATCATCCCGAGCGGAATAGTAAAAGGCCGATATTCTTTTAATCTTAATGTTTGTGCTAGACCTAATGAAGTTGCATAAAAATAAAGACCTATTTTGAAATATATGGTAATAAACCAAAGAATGGCCATTATCGCCTCTACTCTCTGAAAAAAATTACCAATATTGATCTTACGAGCCAATTCATAGCTTGGATAAATATGTCTGGCTGTTTGATCAGCACCTAAAACAAGGATTGTTAATGTAGTAATGACTATTAAAACGAGACCTCCTATCAATGCTCCAAGAAAAAGACTCTTTCTAATCTTTTGTTTCTCACTAACATAAGGAAGAATCATAAGGATCACAACTAGTTCCATAAAGGGGAAGGTAATAAAGGCAAAAGAGCCACGTATGATCGGTTTAAAACCTTCCTCTAGAATTGGTTTCATATTTTGAGTCTTTATTTCTGGCAAAAGAAAAATAGTTAAAATCAATAAAAGCAATAATAAAAAGGGAGAGAAAATTTCGGCGCTTCTAGCCACTGGCTCTAGTCCAAGGCGAGCCGCCATGATAATGGTGCATAGAAAAAGGCCATTAATCCATTGGACTGGAGTATCAGGCATGATATGAGTGGACAGGAAACTCCCAATTTGCCCTAAGTGAGCTGCTGCGGAAATGAACCAATAGCTCAAGAATAGGAAAGAAACCGTGATTCCTAGCCACTTCCCCAATATTTTTTCGCTATATTCAACCAATGTTAAATTAGGAAAGAGGATACTTGTAGAATGATATAAAAATACAATTAATGATCCTAAAATCACACTAACAATAGCAACAATCCATGCATCTTGTTTCGCTTCCATGGCAGGAATAGATGGCAACACTAAGATAGCATCCCCGATTGTTAACATGACAACGAGAATCAATAGTTGACGACTTCCGATTTTTCCGTTCTCAAGCATCTTCTTTCTCCTCATTACAATTTTATGTTAATTACTCATTTACTTATCCATTTAATACATTATTGTCAAAGATCAATCAAAGTACTCTTCAATAAGAAAACGTGTTTGGAAGGCTAAATATTTCTTTCCCTGATCTCCTACAAAGAAGTAAAAAGATTGATCGATTCTATGATCCTTCTTCCATTAAAGCGCCCTTTAATGGAAGAACTCCTGAGCTTTTATTAGCTGGTATTGTTGAAGATCATATACGTATTGTACTAAAGCACCCCTTTATTGAAGGTTAATATTCAATTCCAAATAGTAATTGACCGTGGGAAAGAGCAGCAGTCAACTTCAGCATATATGACTCATTCTAAAGTTGTAGGTAAAGTCCAACAATTTAGCCGAAGTATTAAGCGTTATTAAATAATAAGATAATAAATGTAACACTTAATCAAAGGAGGAAGAATGATGACAATTTTAGTAACAGGAGCGACCGGAAACGTTGGTCGCCATGTAGTCGCTCAGCTTGTCCAGGCCGGCCAGCGTGTTCGCGCGCTGACGCGCAACCCAGCTAATGCTAATCTGCCAGAAGGGGTGGAGGTCGTGTATGGTGACCTTTCTGCACCGGAGTCCCTTGCGCCTGCGCTACACGGCGTTACTGGCATTCACTTAATCACTTTTAGTAGTGAAGGTTTCGGCCCCCTGCAAACAGGACCCGAGATTGTTGAAATGGCCTTGAAGGCCGGGGTACGACGAGTCACGGTTTTGTGGAGCGGCGAGAAGGGACCTGTGGAGCAGGCCGTAGAAGCCAGCAGCCTTGAGTGGACCTATCTCCAGCCACCCTCTGAGTTTATGTCCAATGCACTTGTGTGGGTACCCCGACAATAATATAACCACCAATTGTGCTGCTTATATAAATTAAAAAACACCCTCTCATTTAGCATAGGTGGCATATTTCTATTAATTTTCCTTATCAGGAAAAACCAAAAACTGCTCTCTCTCATCATCTGTTAATTCTTCAGGGTCTTCTCCTTTTTTCTTACAATATTCAAATAACGCTCTAACTTTGATCCTTGGTTCATTTGGACCTGAAGGAATTGCATAAACTCCATCAGGGAAACCTTTAAAGGAATTAGTAATCGATGAAATGCTTAAATTAGGTCTAACAGATGAAATAGGCAGACAAAAGAATCCGTATTAAAATAATCCCATAAAATTATCTACTAACGAAGGTTTTAATTAACAAACGATTATGAATTACTAAAATAAAAACAGGGTTTGATTCTACACGATATGTAGATCAAACTCTGGTTTTATTTTAAACCTTAGTCAGCAACAATCTTTGAGAAAACAGCGTTTTTTAAATGCATTTAACTACCTAGCTACAAAAAGAACCTAGGAAAAATCCCAGGTTCTTTCTATCATTTAACGATAGATGATTTTAATTTGAAAGTGTAATACTTTTAAACTCCCAAATATTCATCATTATTTTTTATAATTCTACTTTCCATTTGATTTTTTTAAACTTTCTATATGAATATCTAACGAAGTCTAAAAATTTATAAGGTATTTTCACCGGAATCTTATACAACGTTTTTTTATAGATTTTATAGTACGCCTTTACTAAATCATCCCATTTTTCATCTTGACCCTCTTTATAGAAGTCAGATATATCCACAACATACCCCCTGCCATCCTTCATCATTACGTTTTTACCGTGAACATCATATGGATTTAAACCTTGGCTTCGAGCAAAAGTAAGAGCTTGATCGATATCTACAATGACACTCTCTGGTATTTTAATTCCTTTTGCGATTGCATCATAAAGAGTAATTCCGTCTAATCTTTTTAATACCAGATAATTTTGTCCCTTATATAGTAAGTTTGAAAACGCTGGATGTATGCCTAATTGGGTATATACATTCGCTTCTTTTTCTAAAGCTTCAAAACTTCTCCCATATACTTTGACAACTGCATTAGGATTAGATTTATGCGAAAATACAGCAGCATAATTCCCTGTCCCTAAGCATTTCCAATCCTTAGGGATATTTTTAGCAACAATTGGATCATATGGGCTTTTGCTTATTAGAATAACTTTATGAATAAGTTCTTTTTCTATCATATTTAAAAATGTGTTATTGATCATTAGACTTCCTCAAATTCGAGTTGGATTTTATATACTAATTTATTGAGAATTTAGCTTTGTTTAAACATGGCTCATAGCTAGCACCTTAATTTATAACATAGAATTAACTCTAAATGATTATATAAAATTCATCAACTTCTTCTTTATCTTCATCTATCCCTTGCTGCCACGTAATATTCTTTACTGGACGGAGACGGCCTGTAATAAAACCTGTTTCAGTACGGTTGGCACTCCTGATTGTTAAATTTTCGTCTTTATCAGCAATAATCTCTTTAAATTCTTTGAGTCATTTATATGGCTCCTTTGTTGTTTATTGCAAAGATTATAAACTGACATTTAAGTGAATTGATAAATTAGTATATATACTCTCCTCCTATATCAGATTTGGAAAAACTTAAATATTCGTTAACCTCATATTAAAAAACCGCTTTATAATTAAAGTGGTTTTTATAGTGTCAATTGATGTTTTAAAAGGGTCAGATTTTGTCTGACCCTTTCTTCTTGTATTCTTATTCATTTAATTCGACGCCTTAATCTGCTTTGTATAGAAAAAGCGTACAATGAAGAAATAAACAACCTGGATGGCTAAGAAAACACTTAGAACAATAACTGATTCCTTAAATAGGTTAAAATAGAACAGGTTTGATAACGCTGTAAGGGCTACAGCTCCGTGGATGAGAGCGACGAGTATTGGGGCGAAAAACAGAATCATCGTTTGTCTGTTTACTACTTTTTTCAGCTCTTTATCGGTAAGCCCCATTTTTGAAATTGACTTGAATTTTTGTTTATCCTCATCCAAATCCATGTAAAGTCGGAAGTAAAGGAAGCTGCCGGCTGATACGAAAAAGACAATCCCGATAAATAACCCGACAAATAATATTGGTCCGTATCCTTTCATAATTTCATATATTTCATATTCTACCGACATAATTTCATATCTTGGTAATTTTTCGTACAGCTTTTCAGAGGCGGCCATTACTCCTTTTTCTCCATCTGTTGCTTGCCACGCATAATAGCTTTGTTCATCCTCTGGTTCAGGAAGCTTTTGATAATCCTGATCTGAAACTATATAATAGGAATCTGTTGCAGGCAATGCTTTTGAATGTAGGACTTCCTTTGGTTTCAACGTTGCACCTGAAGTTAGTGTAATCGTTTCATTTAGTAGTTCCGTTGTTTGTCCAAAATTTGTTCCTTCAAATTCCACAACCATGACTTGCCCTTCTATTATGTCAGTGGTTTCTGTTTCTTCACCAATTAGAGCGGCAAAGCGGTTAAAATCGGATTCGCTTGTGATCAGAAAGGTATCCTGTCCAATTGGATAATAGCGTAAGTCCGTGTGCTCTGACTTTGTTTCAATTTTCTCTTCTTTTAATGTTTGATTGATAAACGCTACATTCTGTTCTTCATTTTCTTCACTTGTTTTATAGGAAAACGTGGTTGAATTCGTCGCTTTTATGCTTGATGTTAAGAAAGTTTGAAAGCCGAATAATGAACCAATGGCACAAAACGCAACCGTTGAAACCATCGCGACCATGAAAAAAGTGCGCGCATTATCCTTCATGCGAAAGGCTAAATCCGAAAACAGCAGCATATTGGTTTTAAACCAAAAAACAAAACACGTTCATTCTTCTTTAACCTTCTAATAATAAAAACACTTAATTGCGTAAATAACAAGTAGGTACCAATACAAACAACGATAATAACTGGCACCATTGCGGCTACAACCATCGTTCCTTCTACTAGTAAGGCAACAGCATACCCTGCCGCTAATAAAAGTACAGCTAACAACGTTAAAAAAAGGTTCGCTCTTGGCTCACCCTTTGATATTTTATTCCCTTTAATTAATTCAATCAGCTTTTTACTACGCAGAACATACGTAACAAATAATGAAATAAAGAAAAATAAAATAATAAAGGAAACAAAGGTGATCATGATTGCTTTCGTTGGAAAATAAAAAGACAGCGCACGTTCAATAATCAATACATTTTCAGCTAATAGTAAAATAGCCTTAGCAAAAACAACGCCAAGGAGTATACCGCCTAGTGTTGCTAAAAATCCAATGAACATATTTTCTAAAAACACCATTAAACGGATTTGTTTCATTGACATGCCTTGCATCACTAATAAACCAAACTCTTTTTTCCGAGATTGTAAAAACGAGCTCATCGAATATAAGACAAAAAAGAAGGAAAACACATAAATAATCCCTGCTGCTGCATTCATTCCTTTCGTTACACTTGAGCTCATATCATCCCCGCTCAATACAGGATGATTCGCAAAAATGGAGAAGGTAAAAAAGACCATGACCGTAAATAAGCTACTAAGAAAGTAGGCTGCATATAACCGTTTATTACGTATGACGTTATTAAACGCGAACTGTCGAAAGGTCATGCGCATCCCCTCCCAATAAAGAAAGTGTATCAATGATCTTTTGGAAAAAGGCTTGGCGATTTTCACCACGGTGAATCTCCGAATAGAACTTTCCGTCACGAATAAAGACGACCCGATTACAATAGCTCGCTGCTTGCGCATCATGTGTTACGAGCATCATGGTTGTCTTCTCATTTTTATTAATGGATTCAAGCATTTCCATAACATCCTTTGAAGACTTGGAATCAAGATTTCCTGTTGGTTCATCCGCTAATAGCAGCTTAGGTGTATGAATCATCGCTCTTGCAACAGCTGCTCTTTGCGCTTGCCCGCCGGATATTTCATACGTCCGTTTTTTCATAATGCCTGTAATCCCTAATTTTTCGGCGATTTCATATGCCTTTTCCTTCATTTCCTTCACTTTTTTTCCGTCTAATGTTAACGGCAGAACAATATTTTCTTCAACCGTTAAAGTATGAAGCAGATTAAAGTCCTGGAAGACAAAGCCTAATTCACGGCGACGAAATTTGGCTAGCTCTTCTTTTTTTAATTTGTGTGGATTACTTCCATTGATCAGGATCTCTCCTGTTGTCGGTTCATCAATAGTGGCAATCATGTTTAGCAAGGTTGTTTTCCCGCTTCCTGATGGACCCATGACTCCAACAAATTCCCCTGCTTCAATCGTTAAATCGATATCAGTTAACGCCCGGTAGGCGATCTTTCCTTCATAAATCTTGCTCACTTGTTTCACGTTTAGCATCACAAGTTCTCCTTTCATTCAATTCCTTTGACTTGTGACCAGTATAGCTCCTATTCATTCTTCAAAAAATCGATTTCACTTTCACTTTCCTTACATCGTTGTAAGGTTTTGTGTTGTTCCAAAAATGATTCGAAAGGTTGCACCCTCTCCAGCCTTTGATTCAAGCTCGAGACGATGTTCAAGATGCTCGGCTGCCTCCTTCGTTAAATACAGCCCCATACCGGTTGATTCTCTAAATTTCCGTCCATTTTCACCTGTATAAAAAGGGTCAAATACACGCCGCTTGTCCGATTCTGGAATCCCTACGCCATAGTCCTTCACCTCTAAAACAGCCTCTCCCTCATTTTCATAAATGGCAAGATCAATTTTATGACTCTTGCCTTTTGAATACTTAACTGCGTTATTGATAAGCTGTGAAAGGATAAAGAACAGCCATTTTTCATCCGTCTCAACGATCATATCCTGTTTTTGCTGCAGCAAATTCGGATACACCTTGTTCCGAATATAGAATCGTTTATTTTCACTATTTACTTCATTCACCATTTTAGTCAAATTTACAGGCTTGATATGAAAATCCTGTTCGATTGTCCGAAGTCGAGCCATATAGAGAATAGTGTTTAAGCCTGTTTTCATCCGGTCTGTCTCTTCTCGGATACTGGATGAGTCAGGTTCATCCAAATTTTGCGCGATAAGCTCAATGACAGAAAGCGGTGTTTTCATCTGATGGACCCATTGATCCATAAACGTTAAGTGTTCATCCTGCTTAGATTCCAATGCTTTTATTTTTGTTTGATAAAGCTTGTATTGATCCTTTAAGAGATGATCAAGCGCCTCTGATATGGGGGAATGTTCAGTTGTTTGGAAGGAATCGTCAAGGGATTCAAGTGAGTTAGTAAGCCTTAAATAATACCTGCGACGACTAAAATAGTGGTAAGCAAGATAACCCGTGAGAAAGAAAAGACCGAGAAAGATCGCATAAAGGGCTGGTAACAGATTACGATAGCCATCAAGCCAATAGATGCCGAGAATAAGAAAAAATTGGATCATTTGTACGGCAATTAATAATGCATGCTCTTTAAAGAATAATTTCATTTTTCTTCAACCTTTCACCATGTCACATTCAAACGATAGCCTGCACCCCTCACTGTTTCGACCGCTCCAGGAATCCCGACTGCTTCAAATTTTTTTCGAACTCTCGTAATATTCACATTTAACGTATTTTCATCCACATATACTTGTTCATCCCATAGTTTTTCCAGCAAGTCTTCACGACCGGCAACACGAGGATATCGTTCGAGTAAACTTTCGATTATGTCTGCTTCTTTTTTTGATAGTGGGACGGTTTTATCACGAAATGACAATTCCAGTCTTTCCGGGAATAGCTTTAATCCCTCTGTCTCTAAAATTCGTTCTTGGGCCTGTGATGCATATTCCCCGTAAGCACGACGAAGCTGACTGCGAATTTTTGCCATCACAATTTCAGGATGAAACGGCTTTGTGATAAAATCATCGCCGCCATTTTCGAGCGCCATCACCTGGTCCATCTCCCCTACTCGTGCGGAAATAAATATAACTGGACAGATCGACTCCTTCCGTATTTGCCTGCACCAGTAATAGCCATCAAAGCTAGGAAGATTTATATCTAATAGGACAAGGTCTGGTTTCTGCTTATGAAACTCGTCCATAACATCATCGAAATTTTCCGTAAAGATGGCACTGTAGCCATATTTCACCAAATTTGATTTTAGGTGCTCCGCAATTTTTGGATCATCCTCAATAATTAATACTTTTTGCATCCTCTCACTCCTTTGTCTCTAGAAAATTATGCCATACAAAAAATGTGAATTCAAAACACATATCCAACCTTACAAGAATGTAAGGCACACTTATCTGCATTAGTCTAACAATTTGCAAAGAATAACACTGCTGCTATTACAATTATGGAACCTTGATTTAAGAAAAGATTGCAACAAATGGTCGTAATTATGATAAATTAGATAGAAAATTTTGGAGGTTTGATGAGATATGGAGACTTTAAGAAAGGAAGGCATAGATGGAAATTTCAATAAAAATTAGATTATTTTTAGGTATCATACTATTTATATTTTCAATTCCGTTATGTAGAAACATACAAAGACCCTTGGGACTATGTTATAAACTTTGAAGATGTTTATATTTCCATCAATGTAAACTAAAGAGGTTCTGAAAAACTATCCTGTTAAAGTAGGACAAGAAGGATTAAATCAAGATACTCATTACGTTTCTTATTGGATTGTAGAAAATAAGAAAACGAATAAGCAATCTTTCTTAATTGTTCTACAAAAGAATGGAGCTAGACAGAAGGAACTCCCTAATGGTGAAGGTTTTGTTCCACAAGAAAAACTTAAGTATTTATATTTTGGTGGATCAGCATATTATACGGATGCTTGGTTCAGCTATCCTATTTTCTTTTTTCCTTTTAGTTATCCTTTCTTGACTACAATTTTGGGTCTAATATTGATATTAGTGAGCATTAAATATAAAGTTCTCTTTAATAAAACCACTTAATTTGAACAGAATTCTTGAAACCACTCTTCAACTATCCTGCCCTTTACTTCAATAAGAAGAGGCGACACTTTGTTAAGCAATCGCCCCCGATTGTTGAAGATCATTTATGTTGTCTTATCGAAGAATAGCGGCCGATTATTGAACAAGGAAAGCGATACTCTTGTTATTCAAGCATGGCCTCCTTAAATTAATTAAAAAGCAAATGTAATTTTAATAATTAGAAATTTCGACTAGATTACCATCTGGATCCCTAGTATAAATAGATGTTATCGATCCTAATGCTCCCGTTCTTTTTACTGGACCTTCTTCAATAAGTGCTCCGTAACTATCTAAATGGTCTATTACATCTAACATAGAAACATCTGTGATAAAACATAAATCAGCCGTACCAGACATCGGTGTTTTTGCTTTTGGTTCGAATTCTTTGCCTGCTTCATGTAGGTTTATTTTCTGCTCTCCAAAGTGTAGTGCCTTTCTTCCCGCTCCAAATGTGATTACTTCCATTCCTAAAACTTGGCTATAAAATTCACATGTTTTATCAATATTCTTTACAGTCAAAACCAAATGATCTAATTTAGAAATTTTCATTGAATCATCCCATTTTATTCTTTAAAGCAAATAATACGATTTAGTTCCTTTTTTATCTATTTATTATTCGTGCACGGTCACAATTACTCCATCCATATTGTTGCCTGAAATCTCATAATAGAGATCCTCTGGTACTTTAATTGGACTGCTATGAGAAATGGAGTAATAGGTAACAGTATATTTTTTCTCGTTAACACTAGCAGAAATGTTCTTTTCTTCTTTTAGATAATCCAAATATTCTTCCAAAGCTAAATTCTTATCCTTCATAATCGCGCTGTGAGGCAAGCCAACATAGCGGATATGCCACGGTTCATATTGAATTCCTGTGACATCTGTTTTATCCTTTGGATAGCGTAAAATAAAGCCGTATTTCCAAGCATTTTCTTCTATCCACTTTCCTTCTGGTGCTTCACTCATCTTCATTTGAGTAGATCCTACATCAAGTGATAAACCCAAATTGTGTTCGCTAAAACCTGCTGGCAAGGCATAGTCAGAGCCCATTTCTTGGTAAAGTACACTTTGCTCTTCAAATTCTCGAAAGCCACTATTAATTAAAAAATGACGAACTCCTTCTTTTTCAGCAGCAGTTGTCATCTCTGAAAAATTACGTGCGACATCCTCTGACAATTTAATATCACTATTCAGTAACTCGTATCCCTTTATCAATTCTTTATGCTTAAATAAATTTACGACATCTGATTTTATACTCTCTTGGTGAACAGGATATTCCTTGTTGACCAAGAGTAGATTTCCTTGATAGATCTGATCTTCTGCAATCTCATTGTTTTGGATACGTTCAGAAGTTCCTAAATAATTTATATTATCTTGATGATTTTGAGCATTTTTTTGAAACTCTACTTTATCTTGAAACAACGGTGTTATATTTCCGATAGCAAATCCCAAACACAATATTAAAAAAAATAAAAATCCCCACGTCTTCATTTTCAATTTCCCCCTTGATCTTACTTGCTTTAGAATAGGAGAAACTATTTAAAAAAAGAGTAGGGTAAATATTAAATTTTTCTTAAATCATTTACTTGGATATTAAGTTTGATTATTTGGTACACTGTCCTGCGGTAAACGAACCTCAAATATCGTACGTATTAAACTACTTTCTGCAGTAATCGTTCCATTATGTTGCTCCACAATATTCTTCGCAATGAACAAGCCAAGACCTGTGCTGTCTTCTTGTTGAGTTCGTGCTTTGTCACCGGTATAAAACATATCAAAAACATGCGGCAGTTCATTCGGTGGAATACTATCTCCATAATTCACAATCTGAACAACCACTTCTCCTGAATCAATAAAGCCGTTAATATCTACAAACTGGCCATCGTATCCATAACGATTGGCATTGGTCAGAAGATTTTCAAACACTCGTGCTAACAATTCTCCGTCACCAACAAAAGGTAAATGAGGAGGAATGTCCATTCGGGCCATCAAATGGTTTTTCTCGAAAAGCGGGTACAACTCTTCCGTTAATTGATGGAGCAGGTCAGATAAATTAATTCGCTTTTTATTCACGGGCAGCTTGCCATAGTTCATTCTCGTTATTTCGAATAATTCATCTATAAGTCGTTCTAAACGCTGAGATTTGGTAAAAGCAATCGTTAAAAAATGTTTAACCTGTACTTTCTTCAAATTCTCTTCTTTTAGTACCAAATCCAAATAGCCTAAAACAGAGGTAAGCGGTGTCCGTAAATCATGTGCCAAATTGACGACCAACTGATCCTTGCTGCTTTCCGAAAAATCTCCTCTTTCTACAGCTTGTTTCAATTTTTTACTTGCCAAATTAATATCATGGGCAATATCTCGAAATTCATCATTTGACTTGATTTGAATTTGATGTGAAAAGTCTCCCCGAGAGAGATAATGGATTCCGATTGAAATCTCGTTAAAATAGCTAGAATATCGCTTCGTGAGTAAGTAAAAGAACATAAACGAAAGCGGGATAAATAGTAGTAAAAAGACGTTAATGTCGCCAAATTGTTTCATAATTTTCCGATAATATTCCAGTCGGTCACCATACTGGGCATTCGATTGATAATAGAATTGGAGTGATTTAAAGACTATAAACGTTATAATTCCAGAAAAAATCATACTTAAACCAAATAATAGCACCATCTTTGAACGAAAGCTGTGTACCATTTTAACCATTGAAGGAATACCCAACTCCCCACACGGTTTTAATCCATTTGTGGTTCTGTTTGCCGTCTTCAAGTTTTTTCCGCAACGTACGAATATGTACCATGACAGTATTGCCACTTTCAAAGTATGCTTCTCCCCACACATGTTGAAAAATATTTTCAACACTATAAACCTTCTTTGGATGACTCGCAAGTAAATACAAAATGGCAAACTCTTTCGGAGTAAGCTCGATGGTTTTACCGTATAAAACAACGGTCCGCTCCTCAGGGGATATCACAAATCCGCCAAACTCCAAACTCGATTTAATATCTATCTTGGGTTGATTTAACTTCATAAAGCGCCGAAGCTGCGCATTTACACGGGCCACCAATTCAATCGGGGTAAATGGTTTTGTCATATAATCATCGGCTCCAATCACCAGTCCGTGGACTTTATCGAAGTCAGATGTTTTAGCACTTAAAAAAATGATAGGCAAATTATATTGTTCGCGAATTAGGCGCGTTACTTCATATCCATCGATTTTCGGCATCATAATATCTAGAATTAGCAAATCAATCGACTGAGTCTGGATAGCATGAATGGCTTCTTGCCCATCAGATACTTTAATGACATGGTATCCTTCTTTTTCTAAATGGATGGCAATCAAATCAGCAATCTCCTCCTCATCATCAGCTATTAAAATCGAAATACGTTTCATCTACTCCACTCCTATATAAAGTTGCATTAAGTTAATTTATAATCTAATGATTAAACTATACGCAGCTGAACGCTTCAAAAAACCTCGCTGTTTTTGGCGGGATGCCTTATCAGCATGATCTTAATTAGCATGGCAGTTAATTGAATAATTTAGAGCTTCTTTTTATTTTCTATTATTCCCTTTACTTATTCAAGAATATGGCCCGATTTTTGAACAAAAAGGGGAACCATCTTCAATTAAACTGCCCTTTAGCTTAATAAGGAAAAAGGACAACAGTTGAAATCCAATGTTTTAGACAAAAGAATAACGGTATTGTTCTCAGAAAATCAAATGATATTTAGGTTTTAAAGTTATCTCGATTATACTTATATATCTGTCAGACTTGCCGTGAAACAAACGAATTTTTGAATTTTTCCTTTTTATTTTCACAAATCTCAATTTTACTAACAGATAGTAATTCAAGATATGACATTACTTTATTTGTTTTCTATTCCTTAACACTTAAAGAAAATTCGTGATAAAAAGGAGAAATGCTTATTTCATATAATTCATATTGATTTTCAAAAACAAAAGTTAAATTATCATAATAAAAAGGATCTGTTTCATCTTTCCTCTGTGGAATTGCCCCAAATACAGAAATTAGGTCTAATTCTTCTGGAATCACCATCATTATCTCTCCTATTGAGTTAAATACAATTTTATATCTCATAATCACCCACTTTAAACAATCGTCATATTGAACAATTTATGCGCGATTTTTCAATATGAAATGGCGATCACGCGGTGCTGCAATCGCCCCCGAATGATGAACAGTCCTATTTTTTAATTAATTT
Organism: Metabacillus hrfriensis; assembly: GCF_030127205.1. Lineage (NCBI taxonomy): Bacteria > Bacillati > Bacillota > Bacilli > Caryophanales > Bacillaceae > Metabacillus > Metabacillus hrfriensis. The sequence continues at coordinate 2,362,095 of NZ_CP126116.1, read as the reverse complement.
GGAATTCCTGGCACTCATCACTTGGATCGCTTATGAATATCCAGTCCTGTTCTGTAATCCCCATCTCCTCACAGTATTCTTCATCAGCTGCTAATTCTTCACAGTGATGATCTGCAATGCAAAGTTCATTTTTAATTGTGTCCTAGAGAAAACGCAGGAGCCTTCGGATGATTCATAAATCATCATTTTTCTAATTCCACTTATCATTTCCTTAAGTAATGCATTTTTCTCATTTATAGCCCTCTTTAGCGGAATAACACTTGTAGTTTCTATAGCTGGATAAGTTCGTGTTGAACTAACTAATTCACAGTGTTAGAATATATTCTTTATTATGCGAAACATCATTCTTGGAATAAAAATTATGATATTCCATATCAATTCAAATAATATTGAATCTCGAATCTCAATTATAATGTCTTTAAAAAATCCGTCCTGACGCTTCTTTTGTTCTTTTTTCATCTTCTATCTCCTAGTAACTCATCCCTTAGATGCCCATAGTGCAACCGCAGTTTGATGCAATGACCACCGTTTTTTGAAGAAGGATGAATCCTTATTTAAATACCTTGTCTATTTCATCCCTGTCGTAATTTAATATCCAGTGATTGAATTTGTTATAAATATCCCGTATGGGCTCAGGAAATGCAGCAAGCAAATCACAACCCCTGTCATCATAAACATAAAAAATGGTTTTTCTTTTGATATTTAAAAAATATATCATATGAAAAATACTTGGTTGAATACCTAAATCTTGATTGCATATTGCTTTTAACAATGGAATGTATTTAATATCAGATGCTTTACATTTAAGAGTAAATCTATGTGTTTTATACTTTCCATCTTCATTGTCTTCTGGAGATATAAAAGGTATCTCTATATGCTTTAATTTATATAGGACTGATTTTTCAAATACATATGGAGAAAAAAGCCTACCTTTGTGCTTATAGGTTATTCCAACTCCAAAATCATTCACATCCATAACAACCAAAATTTCTTCGTCTGGTGAATGTAATGAATTAAATAAAGTTATAGCCCTTTTTATAAACCCCTTTTAAATAAGGAAAGTTTTCGCAATCATATTCTCTATTCCTCTCCACCCCTAATCCGAACCGTATACCTATTTCCCAGTTATAAAATAAAGGTGGTCGAAGATTTAGGTTAGGAAAATTATCATTCAAATAGTTATTTAAAAACACATCCGCACCTCGTTTGTTTCTTTCATTTTACCATTCTTATTCCACGATCCTGCCCGTTTGTTGAATAAGAACCAATTATATATTTCACCATAAAATACAAGTAGTTAGTTTTTTTATCCAGTTAGAACAATCTTTTAGAAAACAGCCTTAAATAAAGAAGATAAAAAGTCGAATCCTTCACACTCCTGCCCATTTGTTAGTACCAATTATTTCAAATCGATATGACTAACACAATCGTTTTTCATTAAAAAGACACTTATCTTTAAATCAGATAAGCGCCTTGATTGTTAAATATATTAAAATAAACTTGCTGTATAGATATTGCATAAACAACAAGCTTCTTTTTAGATGAATACATTCTATTAATCCTTTACAAAAGTATCCGTGAATTCATTTACGTAATCGGATATTTTCTTATACCGCGTCCAATGGAGATAATGGTGTCCTTCTAAAATAACGAGTTTATTTATAGCTACATTTCTTAATTGCGATTGATAAAAAGTTTTATTTGATCGGCCTTCTTTATTTCCTTCATTTTTATCCGCAGTAAAGATCATGACAGGCAAATGCGCAGGAAATGACATATCTTTCGTTTTTTCTATATTATTATTTATTTCATTTCCCTCATCCACTACATTTCGATTATAGCCTTTCCAAGCAGAAATGATTTTGGTCATCTTTAGATTCTCATTAGAATAACTTCCTTCATTTGCTATTGGAAGGAATTCATCAGAGGTGATAGTTAATGCAAATCTTACAATTCCAGTCGGGGCAGCAAAGCTCATATACTTTGGCAATGTTGGTGCAGACTCTGCAAAATATTCTAAAGCCTTCGGCAATGTAAAATCAATCCCTATAATAGCTTTAATTTCATCTGGATATTTATTAGCATAATACATGCTATAGATTCCGGAAACAGAGTGAGGCATTAATATGTATGGCCCTTCTATGTTTGACTTTTTTAGAGCTGTTCTTACTTCTTCAACTATGTTTTCCACTGTTCGTTCCTTATTTGTTAAATCACTCCAGCCATATCCAAAAGGTTCTACGACTACAATTTTATTGTACTTAGCCATCTCATTAATCAAAGGTTCAAAATCCATCACTGGTGCAGCCGTGCCCAAACCGTTTAATAAGAGAATTGTATTTCGACCATCACCCTTTGTATAGACATGCATGTTGTTTCCATCCACTTCAACTAATTTTCCTAATGCTTGGTATTTTTTTTGTTCATATATAGTCATAACATTATGAAAAATGATCCAAATAAGAAGGACTGCTACTATAATTAATAAAATATTTCTCGTAATACTCTTTATTTTTGTTTTCATATATTCACCACTTCCTATATAAACTCTATGGATATAAACGCTATATTCGATTCTAAATGACGGATTTTCTTCTTTAGGTATGACCAATCCTCCTTTTACCTTTTCATGTCTATCTTAGGCAATAAAGGTTAAAGTCAGGTAAGAGGAAAGTTTAAATTTCATTTAAAAAAGGTGTATGGTGAAAGGACATTATATAAGTCCTTTCACATACACCTTACTAGTCTTTCTTTATTTTTAATCATTGGTAGTGCTCAATTTGTCCTCATACCGTCCAGATTCATCCCCTACATATTGTGTGGAGGAAAAGAATGTTTAAACACAAAGTGAACTTGCACGATGTGGCACTGTAATGTAATAACTGTACTGGAGGGTTTGGCCTATTTACGTTTTTTATCGATTATGCAAGTTTTTTTTACATCGTTGATTTATCAACGTTTTTGGCTTTCTTCAGAAGCCTTTCCCGCTTATTTTTTTAGAAGGATAAATTCTTTATCAACAGGAAGTTGTAAGCTGGATACCATTTTGTTAACGGCACTAAACAGAGCTTTTACAGAAGAGGTCATAATATCAGCGTCAATCCCGCAGCCCCAATATACAACACCATCCATATCGGTAATCCCTACATAAGATACAGCGTTTGATCCTGAGCCTATTTCTTGCGCATGCTCTTTATAAACTAAATCTTTATAATAGATACCCAATTGGGTTTGAAGAACGTTGCTGATAGCGTCTAGTCTTCCATTCCCCACACCGTTAAATTCATGTACTTCATTCTTCATCCGGATCGATACAATTGTTTCGTAATGATCATTTTGAGTAAATTTGTAATTGATAAACTCGACAGGGGTATTAATATTCACATATTCGTTGATAAAAATGTCATAGATTTCATTCGGCATAAGCTCCTTGTGCTTTCGATCCGAAACATTTTTAACACTATATCCGAAGCTCTCACGCATTTCGGCAGGCAGATCAAGTCCATACTTTTGCTGAAGCACATAGCCGATTCCACCCTTACCGGATTGGCTGTTAATACGGATGATATCTCCTTCATATTTTCTGCCAATATCCATCGGATCAATCAATAGATACGGGACGGTCCAATACTGACATTCTTTTTCTTCACGCCATTTCATCCCTTTGGCAATGGCATCTTGATGGGAGCCTGAAAATGCAGTAAAGACGAGTTCACCGCCATATGGGTGTCTTTCGTGAACCTTCATTTTTGTCAATTCTTCATACATGGAAATAATTTTAGGGATATTTTCAAAATTCAGCTTAGGATCCACTCCGTGTGAAAACATATTTAATGCTAGCGTTACAATGTCTACGTTGCCTGTTCTTTCTCCATTTCCAAACAATGTTCCTTCAACTCTCTCCGCTCCGGCAAGCATTCCAAGCTCTGCATCTGCAACCCCGGTTCCTCTGTCATTGTGTGGGTGAAGTGACAGGATCACATTGTCCCGGTAGTTCAGATGATCACTCATATACTCAATTTGACTTGCATAAACGTGAGGCATGGAGATTGATACCGTAGCTGGGAGGTTGATAATCACCTTGTTTTTGACTGTCGGTTTCCATATATCAAGTACCCGGTTGCAGATATCAAGTGCGAACTCCACTTCTGTACCCGTGAAACTTTCCGGGGAATACTGAAACTGGAAATCTCCCTCGGTTTCATCAGCATATTTCTTAAGCATCTTTGCTCCGGTTACAGCTATGTCAATAATTTCTTCTTCAGATTTTTTGAATACTTGCTCACGCTGTGCCACTGATGTGGAATTGTACAGGTGCACCACTGCTTTATTCACACCTTTTAGCGCTTCAAATGTTTTTCTTATAATGTGTTCTCTTGACTGTGTTAGCACTTGAATAGTCACATCATCCGGAATTAAATCTTGTTCAATCAATCTGCGTAAAAAAGCGAATTCTGTTTCCGATGCAGCGGGAAAGCCCACTTCTATTTCCTTGAAACCTACTTGCAAAAGCAATTGAAAATATTCTAACTTCTCCTCCAGACTCATAGGGACGACCAAAGCCTGATTTCCATCTCGAAGATCTACACTACACCACGTAGGAGATTCCGTAATATACTCCCTCTCTGTCCATTTCAAGCTTTTCACTGGGGGCATAAAGTAACCTCTAGAATATTTTTCGATATTCATTCAGACTCCACCTTTTTGTTAATTTATTTGAAAATAAAAAAGCCTATCATCTCATAAGAGACGACAGGCTTTGCCTACGTGGTACCACTCTAATTGATTCATTTAAAAAAACTAAACGAACCCGCTTAAGGACTTTATTACGGCGGTCAACCGTTAAGACCTACATATCGGCCTTACCACTCCTGGGCGAGTTGGGGGATTTATTGACTGTCTTTCACCAGCCGACAGTTCTCTTAACAATAAATATTCCTTAATACTCCCGTTCATAGTGTTTCAGTTAATTAATTTATTTGATTTATCTGATTTTTCTAATCTTATAATGAATTTTAATAATAATCAAGCCATAATTTTTAATTTTGCTCAATTAAAAAACCAGCTTCGCAAATAACAAAGCCAGGTTATGTTACAACTACACTTTCCATCTCACACAGATAATTTCAGTTATGTGTCTACGAACAGTGCTGTCACCGATGGTGTTTTCTTTTTTGGAAACGATTACAAAATTGTTGAGGAAAGTGCAGGGCTCATTAGCTATTCTGCAATTTCCGTTTTAATATTATCCCCAATAATATCCCCAAAACTTTCGCTTGTGCTGAATACATAATTCCTACAGTCACAAGGAATGCGTATAAGTACATTTCTTCACAATGTCACACCGATTTTAATATAAATATCCTGTTTTGTTTGGAAGTGTTATTCCATTAAACTGCCCGCTGTTAGTTATTTAAGTGCCTACATTGATGAACATATTCTTTTTGCTATTTCGTCTAACTCTGTCCGTGATGGATTTACCGACCAATCTGCATCAATTTTAAACGAATCTCCCTTAAATCGTGGGAATACGTGCAAATGCGAATGGAAGACTTCTTGAAAAGCTGCTTCACCATCTGCAAGAAAAAAGTTAATGCCCTCACATTTTACATCGGACTTACGAATTGCATTTGCTAACTTTTGACCAACAGTAAACATTCTGGCAGCTATCTTTTCTGGTACATCTGACAAATACACATAGTGATTTTTAGGAATGACCAGCAAGTGCCCTTGATTAATAGGTGAGATGTCCATAAAGGCAATTACATAATCGTCCTTATAAACAATACTGGAGGATATATCGCCTGAAACTATTGAACAAAAAATACAATCATTATGGAAGTTTGAAGTCATGTTTTTTCTCTCCTTAATAAAGCTACATCTAAATTAAGTTTTAAAAACATTAATTTCTCTGGATATGTCGAATATTCCTTCTTTAAAATTATGAATTCCTTATTTAAACTGCCTATTACTTTAAGTACATTACTTCACAATCTCTATTTTGTAACATAAATATCAAATTAACTTCCGAGTGTTATTCAATTATCTGGCCCGATTCCACAATATCTTACAACTACCTATACGCTAGAGAGTAATCCTTGTAATTAACGAATAAATGATCGTTCTTCTATTATCCAAGCTTCTGTTACCTCTAAAAACTTCTTAGCTGCTGGAGAAAGAGTGGTAAACGAAGTAGCAGCAATACCAATCGTTCGGTATATTTCATCACCAATGTAGACTGACAATACTTTATCCATTGAATTTGGCAGTGTCATCTCCGGTAAAACACTAACTCCTAACCCAGCTTGAACTAATGCGACTATTGCATGGTCATCACCTATTTCAAAACGGATACTAGGTTTTAATTTTCTCTCTTTAAAAAGCTTTCTTATATAGGCATCGCACCCTTTTTTGGGCATGATAAAAGGTTCTGCTGCTATCTTCTCCATCGTAATAGAGCCATCTCGACAAAGCGCATGTCCTTGAGGGAGAAGTAGAACGAATCGGTCTTTTTTTAGTATTAATACCTCATGAACATTTTTTGGTGTAACTGATATAAAACCCAAATCGACTAAACCCACATTGATCCAGTGTTCCACTTCCTCATAACCCCCTTCTAATAATTCTACTTGGATAGAAGGGTAGTTCTGTTGAAATTGTTTCAAGATTTGAGGCAGCCATTTAATGGAGACACTAGAAAAAGTACCTACTCTGATCGTACCTGTGTGTCCCCCTGTGATACTCGCTGCATCTTGTTCCATTTGTTCCTTTATGTGCATGATTTTACTTATATAACCTAACATCCGTTCTCCATTTGCAGTAATGCTTACCCCTGATCGGTTTCGTTTGATTAACATAAAACCTGATCAAAGGTTTGGAGGTAATCAACTGGCTGTATTTCAATCCTCAATACCACTTGCTACAAATGTAATGCAAAAAATAGCCCGGGAATTAAACCTATCTGAAACAGTGTTTATTTTCCCGCCTAGCGATCAGACCAAAACTAAAAAAGTACGGATCTTCACCCCGCAAATTGAGTTGCCAGTAGCAGGTCACCCAACAGTAGGAACCGCATTTCTCTTAGGACTTGAAAATTGGGTAGAGACCGTACAAGGTGTTAATGAGTGGATTTTAGAAGAAGGGGTAGGAGATATTCGCGTAACTGTTTATAAAGAGCATGATAAAATCACAAAGGCCGAAATGAGTCAGCCAATCCCGAAATTTGGAGAAGTGTATCATGATACCAAAGTCATTGCTGATCTTTTGTCATTGTCTGTTGACGAAATTGATACTAACTTGCCTATCCAAACGATTTCATCCGGTGTTCCTTTCTTATATATTCCTGTACGTTCACTAGATGCCATGAAACGTATCAACTTCCGAAATGATTTGTGGCAGCAATCTTTTTCAGCTAATAAGGATACGCAGCATATTTTCGTATTCACGCTAGAAACTGTAAATCCTAGTTCAACGGTACATGGCCGCATGTTTGCCCCTGCCATGGGAATTACTGAGGATCCCGCTACTGGTAACGCCAGTGGACCTTTAGGGGCTTATCTCATCGAACATGCACTCATTCCATTCAATGAAAATGGAACATATACCATCCGCAGCGAACAAGGTTTAGAAATGGGGCGTCCTAGTTTTGTTGATATTTCTATCAGTAAAGAAGGAAATGATTATAAACAAGTCAAAATCGGAGGAGCTTGTGTGAAAGTAGGGGAAGGAAAAATTTATATATAATTGTGTTAATGGATGCAAAGCAATTACATGAAAGTGACGCAGAAGACATACAAAAAAAGACCGAAAATTCTCTCTTTTTTCTTTAATTACTATACCTGAAATTTTTATTTGTTATTCAACAATTTGGCCCGATTGTTGATCAGAACCATTGAAACCGCCCTTTACTTCAATAAGACTTTGTTAAGCAATCGCCCCCGATTGCTTAATAAGCTTTATTTTCATTTGCTTATAAATTATTGTTTATTCCATTCCATTAAGGACAATTCATTTTGTTTCTACGGTAAATTAGTTTAACAAAAATGGCGTTAACCCTTCTTGGATTAACGCCCCCGATTGTTGAAGATCTTAACTACTCTTTCTTGTTGAACTAAGCACCCGTTAGTTCAAAGTTATTTGTCCTTTTTTAACCTTCTGGTTGTTTATTCATATAATGTTGAAGACCAATCTGAAAAGGAGTGAAATCATATGGTATTTTTTCTACCACAACGTCCAATGAGACAACAACCACAATCGCCTCCCCCGACATTCATTCCACCCAAGCCTTCTGTATCCTATGTAATTGACTGTTTATACCAAAACACATATGTTTGGCTAATAAATGGAGAACGCTTTTGGTTTTACCCAACTCGCGTCGAGTATGGTGAAGTTTCTGGATATAGATGGAACGGTGTCTTCTGGATGTTTTATGGTATTGATCCAAGATTTATTGATGCTGTTGCCTGTCCTCCAACCCCTACTCTTTACTAAATGCAAAAGCCCTTTGTGGAAATTAAGTACCACAAGGCTTTTTTACATTTATGGCCTCAACAAATAAACGGGTTCATTGAACTAATCTAGAATTCCTTTATTATGATTAATTTTTCAATCGCCTTCTTATTCCTGTTAAACTAAACTCCCTCGATAAACTAATTTCAATCTCACGAATGCTCTAGAATTCTTAGGATTTCATAGCCATATCATTAACCAGTTTCTAAGTAAGATCAGCATTACTCCTAATGGATAGGGATTTACCCCCAAAAAGTGAATACTTAGCTAGCCAATTACAGGAAGTAATTGATTAAGTATTGTTATGATTGCACTTTTGGAAGTTCACATGTCTCATGAAGGTCAACCCTCCCCTGCCTCACAGAGTCGATGCCCCTTGTGCTGCAAACGCCTTCGAATGTTGAATAAGAAATTGAATTCGAATACCTTGCTTATCGTATTAGTAATACGATTAATATCATACAGAAAACTATACTTAAGATTAAAGAAAATATCTTTTTCCACCATTTATCTTTTGAAATAGTAAATAAAACTAATGTTATTGTTACAAATAATATTTTTGAAGCGTTTATGTTCATTTTTTCAGGTAAGATGACGGCTGTTAAAAAAAGCAACAAACCCACTGCAATTGAATTTAAAATCATTCGCAAAGCCATAATAATCAACCTCTATATCTAAATTAAAATCGAAAAAGACTTTGTACCTTTTTCAACTATAAAGAGTGATCGCATTATGTAGCAATCGCCCCCGATTGTAGAATAAAGGACACGATCCACTATTTGTGAATTGCGACTTTTAATGGAATAACATAAAATTATCCTCATTCTTAAATAATCACTTTTTTATGTTCAACTAAAGCACTCGTTCGTTTAAAATTCAGTAAAAATAAATAATTACCAAGAACAATGAGAACACTGCTATTAACAGTGTCATTGTTCTTTTGTTCGTCGTCGACCTATATCAGTTTTCTGAAATATTTGAGAGGTAAACAGCCAGTTGAACGAAGGTTCCTGAAAAGCCCTCCTGAACCATTTCTTGCAACTCCTCGTAAGTTTTCATTTCCTCCTCAGTTGGGGATACAGGTGCCCCAATCATCGTAAGAATTGTTTTACCTTCATGCTCGGTGAATGTAAAAGTATTGAGAATTTCCAATGGCCAGTTGTCATTAAAAGGAGCACGTACGATGTTACCATTTTCATCAGAAAAGAAAGAGGTGTAAACGAGTTTCTCTGGAGCATTTACTTCATGATATACAAATTTGACCCACATTCCATTACCGTCAGGAGATATCTGACTGTAATGGAAGACACCATCCTGGCGAAGTTCAAACTTAGAAATATTAAAAGCCCATCCTTTTGGGCACCACCAGTTCTGCAGATGTTCTTATTCGGTAAATGCCTTAAATACAAGCTCACGAGGAGCGTTGAAACTACGGGTGATTTCGGTTTTTGTAAACATTTTATTCCTCCAATTATTGTTTTTTATTTTGTAACTCCTTCAGATAAAGTTCCAAGCTGTCGAGTTTTTCTTCCCATATTTCACGATACTGCTCCAACCAAATGTTTAATGCCTTAAAGGGTTCTGAACGAAGCTTATAAATTCGACGATTTGCTTCCGCATAAAATTCCACCACCCCTGATTTATAAAGCACACTTAGATGTTTAGATGCCAATGGCTGGCGAATCTGAAGTCGGTCTGCAATTTCTCCCACGGTGAGAGGTCCGTCTCTAAGGAGTTCAACAATCCTTAATCGATTTGGCTCGGCAAGAGCACTTAATAATGTAGTATTCATCTTTACACCACGATATATTAGAATTATATTCCTTTGATTAAAATATAAACGAACAGGAATATTCCCGTCAAGTAATATTGAAGAAAATATTTATCTCTAACTTAGTATAGCAAGGGGAGGTGAATCGGTCTTTTCTATATTTTGCGGCTCTCTTCATTATTTTAAAACGAATGAGATGTGTCTTCTTTTGTATTGTCGTTTTTCGGAGTTATAGAAGTTTATTTTCATAATGGATAAAACGACTTAGATATTGGTTATGAATGATAAAACATGTTAAACATATTCAAGTAAACATGTGATCATAAATTCTTTTAGATTTCCTATTTACAAATACATAAAAGCTTGAGGGTGATTCATATGCTTGCGTTAGGCATTCTTATCTCCATATTGATTAGTACTTTCGTTCTTATTGTCTTTCTGGACATAGTACAAGGTAATGATATATATGTATCTTGGTTTAGTCTTAAAAAAATTTTGAAAGTAGCAAGAGGTGAAGATTATTTTCTTATCTCGATTTTTATTGCTATATTTCTGCGATTATTTTGGTACCATGTACGCGGTAAGAAATAACCTCCATTGATTTTATGAAGGAACTTGTTTTATTTTTCCTTTTATAAAAACTGTAATTAATAATAGTGCCGGGATAACTATTTGAAAAGGTATATGAAGAAGATAAGGAACTTTTTTTAGCCCTTCATCTAAATGGTTTTGGTAACTAGGTGCAATGATAATTGACGATATATAAATGATTGCTCCTACAAAATAAGTAGAAAACAAACTGGGTTTTAATTTGAACAAGTTGTTCATTCCAATGACTGCACAAAAGAAAAATATTGATACTTTTATAAATGCTAAGATCACAACTAATAGAATGACAAAAGTATCTAATCGCTGGATAAATCCCGCAATATTTATATAGCTAACTGCTGTAAGGGCAGGAAATGCAGATCTTGATTGGACGTCAGTACCCAGTATGCAAATTAATAAAAGTGTGTTTAATGTTAAATACAAACCCACGAATACAACCGCCATACTTCCAACCTTTATTAATTTCGTTTGTTTATTTATATAAGGAAATATCATAGAGAGAATAATTAATTCCCCATAAGGAACCGTTATATTTAACGGTATTAATTCCTTTAGTATCGGTTTCCATCCGTCTGCAAGAATGGGTTTTACATTTTCAAAATGGATTAAATCACCTATTACATAAAAGATATTTAATATAAATAAAGTGAAAGCAACCATAATAAAACATATACAAGCTGCCCTTGTGAATACTTCTATACCTAAATTCACTGAGTAGATTAAGACAAACGTCATACAAATACCAATTGTAATAATCGAAGTATTATTGTATGGCGCACTAATTAATAATTCCTCAAAGTCTCGTAAAACTCTTGATGCGATATAAATAAAATAAATGATATAAAAGTAACCTATTATGCCTCCAATATATTTCCCCCATATCTTCCTAACATATTCCGTTAAGGGTAAATCTGGAAAACGCTTGTGGAGTTGTACATAAACTGTAAACAAGATCAACCCTGCAAAAGGTGAGATTAGAGTTACGATCCACGCATCTTGTTTTGCTCCACTGCCTAAATCTAAAAAAACCGCTGTCCCAAACATGAAAAGAACCATAATACAGAATAATTGAATGCCATCAATTTTTATTTTGGACAAAACAAATCACCTCTTTGTTATTTTGTTTCATAGGGATCCGTTAACATTCCTGAATTATATATAGAAGTATTCACATGAACATCGACACCTGCATTAGCGAATATTTTGTCCCACTCTTTTTTATGTTTTTTCCAATATTCAGGATTTTCCTTTGATAGTTTATTTCCAAACCCAAAAACATCTGATTCAGCCTCTTGTGCGAATTGAATGGTTTGTTTTATTTGGTTTATAACTTCTTTTTCCAAATCACTTTCCAATTTTTTCAGCACTTTTGTTTTACTAATATCAATATTGCAATTTGTTTCACCGATTTCACCGTTTATTGTTACGTTAACTTGTAAAGCTGGACTAGGTTTTATAACAGTTTTAATCGTACTCTTAATTCCTTTGGCTGTAAATGTAATGTGCTTATTTCCATCACAGGATATGGGAAACGACGTACTGTCTACTTCTGATAGAATTAAATGAGCAGTACGAGCCATTTCTCTATCGTACCAATTCATTAATTTATCTTTATTAAAAATCGCTAAACCATTAATTTCTATAATAGATGGTTCTATATCTTGTAAATTTTCAGTTTGGTTTCTCGATTTTAGTTCCTTATTTAATTTAATCCCAGTTAATAGAAGGTTTGTTCCTTCACTGGATAAAGCAGAAATGACTTCATATACAGGCATGACCTTTGCAACCCCATACATTTTTTGATTGTTTTCACTTGTACTAATGATGCTTTTTGTTGGATTTGACTCAATAGGTTCAATTACCCCTAAAATGTCTTCAGCAGACGAACCTCTTGCAATAAAAACCGGCATATACGTTCTTGCATTTTCCCCTCTTTCAAACGCATCAAATAATAAATTCAGTCCGTCTCTCGCCACCTCTTCACCAATAACTATTAGAGATAGATGTGAGATGTTATTTTCTCTCGGTATGATCGTAGTTGCCAAACGATATGCTTCATATATAGATTTAGCTTCTACCGAATAATTAATAACCGGTATTCCATTTGCAGCACCTGTTGAAGAGAATTGACTGGGGTTTACCACTTGATAGGTAACCCTGTAACCATTATTATTTTCCTGAGAATGATCGATTCCCATAGCAATAATCAGACCTAATTCATTTAATTCTCTATAGTTGGAACATCCAGTAAGCAACATCATACATAAAAGCATTGTGTAGATTTTCTTCATTTTTGATCCCTTCTTATATTCACTCGAGTTTCATTTGATTTATTTACCGGTGATTTCTTAAGCGCGAAAAGATTGGAAAACGAATTAAACCATCTCTTTGTCCACCTATTCTTAAAGGTGCAAAAGGAGCGAAATAAGGTACACCTAACGATCGTAAACTACATATATGCAGTAAAATACATAATGAAATTAGTAAAATTCCATAAAAACCAATAAAAGCAGAGCTGAAAATAATTATAAAACGCAGCCCTCTCGCAACATTTACAATACTTGTATTCGGAATCGTAAAGCTACTAATGGCAGAAGTGGCTACAATGATAACAATTGCAGCAGAAACAAATCCAGCCTCAACCGCTGCTTGACCTAAAATGAGTGCTCCTACAATGGAAACAGCAGGACCAATTGCTCTAGGCATACGTACTCCAGCCTCTCTTAGCACTTCAAATGCAAGTTCCATTATTATTAATTCAACGATTGCCGGAAAAGGAACCCTTTCTCTTTGGGCCATTAACGAAACCATTAATGTAGTGGGGATTAATCCATGATGGTGTGTAATTAAAGCTAAATAGATAGCAGACGCGTACATATTCACAAAAAATGAGCCAATTCGAATTAATCGTAAAAAAGAACTAAAAATATTGTTTTCATAATAATCTTCTGGTGATTGAAAAAACTGGATGAAATAGACCGGTAAAATTAAGACAAATGGTGTTCCTTGTATGAGAATAACAATTCTGCCTTCTAATAAATTCGCAACAACAGTATCCGGCCTCTCAGAATTTTGCAGAAGAGGAAAAATTGTTTTTCTGTTGTCTCGGACTACCTCTTCTATATAATTGGAATCAAGTATGCCGTCTATCTCAATCTTCTTTATCCTAGACACAGCTTCTATAACCATGTTCTTATCCGCAATTCCCTCAATATACATAATGCCAATATCCGTTTTTGTCACACTTCCTACTTTTGTACGTTCAAGCCTTAATTTAGAATTTTGAATTCGAGCACGAACTAATGAAATGTTTGTACTTATATTCTCTGTAAAGCTATCCTTCGGTCCTTTAATTACTGTTTGGGTAGTTGGTTCAGTAATAGAACGAGATTGAATTTTTTGTGTACCAACAGCTATTGCCTTTGAGCAGCCATTTATCAAAATCACTGTACATCCGGCCAAAATACGATCTAAGAGTTCAGACCAGTCTAAAATAATAGTGATGGAGGCTGCAGATATAATTTGAATGATATGATCTGCCAAGTCTTTTGTAGTATTGGCAGACTCGATTTCTTTAAGAAGTTGTATAATTGGCTTAATCACATTTTCATTCATGCTTTGTTCGTCTACGATACCTTCAATATGTATGATGGATACATTTATATTAGTGGAAAAATTGAGTTTTCTAATAGATAAATCGGCACTGTTTCCGAATTCATTTTCTAGGGTTTTGATGTTTTCATCTACATTCTCGCTTATTGGAATAATATTATTATTTTTTCGGAACACGATAAATCCCCTTTAGATGAAATGCCATACATGTTAGAACATTATTATGTTTCCCGGAATAATCTTAATTATGATTTAGATTTTAAGAGGAGAGGGATTACGAATATTTTTGAGATAAGTCATAGAAATTTAAATTTCCACCTGATTTTCACACTTGAGGGTACTCCATATGTGCCTGAGAGCTGTATAAAAATGGGGTTCTAAGCAACATCTTATTCCATTAAATGCCCGATTGTTGAAGATGAGCACTTTTTAAAGCCTTACTGGGCAATGATAGCAAGCTGTAAAATAATAAAAACCACAGTGACATGGACTGTGGTTACATGAACGTTTTATGCATCATCCGTATGTTTGAGTAATGGAAAATAGTCAGCCCAACAGCTCAAGATATTCCATATGCATAATCCAGCAATTATACAAATGATCCCAGCAGAAACAGCACACCATATACAGAGCGCTTTGATTACAAAAATACTGACAGTCATAAGGTACACGCTAAATGCTAATGCACTCATTATCATTAGGCAGAAGGATAAAAACCCCCATCGTTTATCAATCAAAGGTAAATTTATTAATAGCATGGAATAGCCAATTATCCCCAGAAGCGATACAGGCATTCCATGAAACCTGCTATAAGGACTTTCATTCACTTTCATGCAGCTGGTGCTATCAATTATAGGACAGGCAATTGGGACATTCAGTAAACTGCTAAGATAAAGATATGTACTAACACAAAACCCGATAACTAGAAACAAGAGAAACAAACCTTTAAGATTATTCCAATTCTGTTTCAATGTACTTGAGAAACTCCTCTTTTTTTAATGTCCCTTGAAACTTTTGTCCATTAATAATAGTTGTCGGAGTTGATGTAATTCCGAGTTTTTTCACTTCAGATTCCAATTTCCCTTTAATCTTGACAGGATTCTTTTCTTGGAGATTTGCGTTCTCAAAATACCTTTCAAGTTCACCTGCATTTTTTTCACTCCATTGTTCCTGTTCTTTAAACACCCTATTTATTACACTGAGCTGGCTGTCCTTATCTGAAATAGCATTGACTCTTTCATTTACAATTTCAGCATTTTTATAAGCTTCAATAGATACATGCTTCATCAGATAGTAAAGCTTTCCATCGTTAATTAGTCTTTCCACTTCCTCATTAAGTTCTGAATGCTGCTCTTTGCAGTATGTACATTGAAAATTTGTATATTCTATCAATGTTATTGGGGCATCCGAGTCACCGAAAGCATACCCATTTTCAATTAATTCTTCACTACTTATTTTAGTTGAAGCTACCGAAGAATTTGAAGACATTAATAGGTTGCCAACTCCTGCTATAAACAAGAGAATTGTAATGATTACCAGACATGCTATTATCTTTCTATTTTTCATTTGCATTAGCCATTCTCGATTTAATCATTTGGGAGATAGAAAACAGGATGATGAAAAACAAGGTTGTGATTCCAAACAGGTATATCATTCCCTCTGAGGCTTCCAAATTAAAGCTTGCAGGCTCTTTAGTAATTTCTAATTTATAGAAATCACCTAGACTGAATGATTGAAATGTAAAAAGAGAATATAGCGTAATAACTGTAAAGAAAATAGCCATTAGTATGAGTGAAACTATTACAGCTGAAAATAAAACTTTCGTATACATCTTCATATCTATTTCCCCGTTTCGTATAACTAAAATGAGTAGCGTTTTTTTCTGAGTTTAGAAGGAGGCGATGTACTTTTGTTATGCTGATCAAAAATTTCATTATACAATTTACTTCCGTCATTAAAGAAAGGCAGCAAATTTAACAAATGAAGCAAAAAAATGCCAGAACAAACCAAACCCACTAAATGGAAAAACGGATCAGAAATCATCAAACATGCCCAGGCCCCAGCTATTCCGAAACCTCCGGTTATCATTGGTCCGCTGACGGCCACAATAAGCTGTTCATTTACCGCAGGACGAATGATCTTAAAACTCATAAATCCAATCTTTAAAAAGCCAATTGAATTTTTTTGCAGGCTGCGCCTCAAAAAGTAAAGATGTGAGGTTTCATGGATACTGATGCTTACCGCGATAGCAAAAAATATGCAAAGGCTATAAAAAATCACAGTCATCGCTTCAGCTTCTTTGCTTACTATAAATGGAATGGAGCTTAACAGCGTAACTATTACCATAAGAGGGAGGAGCTGAGCTGCACACCTTACTAAAACAAACAAAACCATTGCAGGAAATGAAAGGGTTTGGATGTTATATCGTTTAGCAGATGGAATATATTTTCGATTTGTTAATGTCACAAAGTAAGACAAAAGTGTATCTTGCAGTTTATTGGAAAAATTTATAAGATGATGCTGTTCGAGCAGGCTGAACACATTCATCAAGTCTTTTTCAATTTGTTTTTTCTTTACATCAGAAAAATGATCATGAATTTCCTCAATCAGATCCTCAATTGTCTTCTTGCCATCTATCTTGGAGAGCATATAAAAAGCCATACGGTCAATTTTATGCTGTTTCTCCAAACCTAAATCTTCAATACAATTCTCCTTTAGCACGACATCAACAGGAAACGCTGGAATGCTTTTATTAGTCAGCATATTTTCTCTTCCACCCATCAATAACATATAAAGATAAACTAAAGACTGCAATTAGAAAAAGAATGATATATTGATAAATTGATTGGGGGACGTATTCGAGTCCCTTATAAATAAGCAGGAATGCAGGCAATGCAATCAGACTTCCACCTACTGCGGTAAATGCTGTAGAATAAGGATGTTTTGGTGAGTAGGGAAAAATGACACCAATCATATAAGCCGCAGTCGTAACCAATATGCCGATCGGCAAATATTTATAAAACTCAAGTATAGGTAAAGGATATGACATTTTAAAAACAATAAACAGGATCGTTGCTAGCCCGATAGAAAGAAACATATTAGCAATCAGCTTTGCATATATCCATTTTTTCGAAGAATAAGGAATTGCGTTCCACATTAAAAATGTCTTTTGTTCTCTTCCATAAGAGCTGTAGCTCAAGAAGCTGCTCATGATCCAAATTGGAATGGGCAAAAGAACATAGTAGCTGCTGAGATCCAGGACGAATGCGAGAAACAGACTAATTGTTGACAAAACGATAACATATAAGATATTTTCAGAGTTTCTGATGGTTTCCTTGAATTCTTTCACAACAAATGAGAGAAACTTGTTTTTTGAGAAAGGAAGACGTTTAAGAAATGCAATCCCAGATGAATCTTTTAAGGAAGAAGGCAACAGTACACAGCAGAGAAACACTAGAAAGATAAATAGGGCCAATAAATGGACCATGACCACATAACCTGCTTGAAAATCACCGAAAAGATTTGAAACAATAGTCAGATTTATAAGCATTAGATATAAAAAGTTGTACTCCATGTTTACGTATAAACTTTGGAACATATTCAAATCAAGAGTCAAAAATAAGATTCCTAAAATGGCAAACCCTGCTGATGACACACTAAGCGCCCTGTTAAATGGAAGATTCAGCAAGTGGCCTGTCAGATAATTCACACCTTCAAAAACAATTAATGTTGTAAAGAGAATCATGGTAATCTGCAAAAACATGCTGCCAAATAACACAATTGTTTGCAAAAATGTAAATTTCAGCGCTAAAGTCATAGTTAAAAGAATTGGCACATAAAAAACGGATAAAAGAAAGGTTACTATGATAAGCAACGGAAGGTAGTATCCCGCTTTTCTTTGAAAAGCAGTTAAAGGCAGCCATAGCATACTGAGTTCAATATTATTACGTTCAGGAGAAATAAGCAGCAGCATATTAAGGGAAATGCTTGTTAGCAAAGATAGATTAATGAATAAGGCAACAAAAATAACGGGAATCATCCTTGGATCCGTTAATCCAAATGATTCTATAAATGGATATAAAGCCTGTTTTGTTAATAAAAGTAAAAGTGCAAATAATAGAATGGCTGTCATTGGAATAATAATCTTCAAGAAAGGATTTTGAACGATCAGCTGTTTATAATGATTTTTCCAAGTTAGGTAGATAATCTTAGAGATTTCCAATGACTTTATCAATTTCGATTCCTCTTTCTGATAAACCTGAAGCTGCCATGAATACATCTTCAAGTTGATTCATTGAATACTTGCGTAATAAATCCTTAATTTTCCCATCTTCCACCAGTTCGGCTTTTGAGATAATTCCAACCTTATCACACAGAGATTGAGCAGAAAGCAGATCATGTGTGGCAATAAGAATAGCTGTATTCTTCGCCCTGTAATGCCCCAAAAGCTTTTTAAAGATAATCACTGCCTCAGGATCTAATCCCCTAAAAGGTTCATCTAGAATCAGCAGCTTAGGCTGATGAAGAATAGCTGCTATAAATTGCAGTTTTTTCTTCATTCCATGAGAATATCCCCCTATCAATGAGTGCATTGCATCTTCAATTCTGAATATCTTCACCAATTCTTTCATTGCATAATCATCATCAACTTCATACATCTTCATCATAAAGGACAAGTATTCAAATCCTGTTAATGTTTCTGGAATTAATAATTCGTCTGGAACATAACCAAATTGGCTTCTTGCGGCTAAAGAAGAACCTTTTAATCCATTTATTGTTATTTCACCGGTATCCGCCTTAGAAAAATTGGTTATCATATTTATTGTAGTCGTTTTTCCTGAACCATTTGGACCAATTAATCCATAAATTTCACCAGTTTTCACCTGAAAAGATACCTGATCAACAGCTATAACCTTTTTATTGTAAACTTTGGAAATATTGTCTACCTTTAAGATGTCTATCACTCTTTTCAACCTCTTTACTGGATTTTATTTAATAAAATTGTTATAATATAACTCTAAATTGTAAATAAGATGTTAGTAATTGATAAAGGTGTAAAGAGAGGGTGACAAAACACCAGGTCGAATTGTTGATTTGTCTCCCCCCTTTTTGCAACTATTTACATCCTATTCTGAATTTCCAGCCTCCGCCTTCTACTTGCTCAAGCGTTCCTTCGAAGCTGCTGCGCGCGTACATAAAGCACCATGCAATTGCACCTAGAATCAGTGTGGCTCCAAGCGCTAATAATACATAACCAGCTACAATAAAGAATGCTACTAGATCTTCAACCGTTTGCGTATTGTCCATCTCCATTTTAGGAGATGCATAGCTTGTAAGTTCCAAAAGATTACCTCCCTTCTCTTCATAAAATATATGTACCTTTATTTGCAAGAGGGTACTTCTACACTCTACTAAAATTGGAAATATTTATCTATCCATTATTACCATTTTAAGGATAATTACCTACGGAAAACTATTCCATTTAACCAGATAATAATTTTGAATCTTTTCATTATTGGGTATTATTTACTCTTAAATGATAAATAATTATTTCTTTTTGATGTATAAATCCGCTTCAGCTTTACCAAACCTTATGATTTAGTTGAGTGAAACAGCTGCTCTTCTCAGCCTTAACTCATATGAGCAAGGTCTTCTTTTTTGATGAGTTCTACTAATTTCTTTTATCTTTGGTTTCCCTTTTGAAGCATAAGCCCCTAATATTGAACAAGGAAACTAACTTATGTGCAGATCTACCCCATACTTGTATAGGTTTAATTTCTTCGCAATAGTTTGCGAAGAGAAGTTATCCCAAGCTGTACTATAAAGTGGATATAAAGCTGCTTTTCTAATTTCGTTTGCCCAGGCAATTACACTACTTGTCCCATATCCACAACCTTCATAAGAATCCAAAGTTTCTACGCTTGCCTCAGCACCTCTTGAACTCTTTCTTGCACTGCAGCAGACAGAAACTGCTATTCCGTTCTGAATAATGGCATAAACGGGCTGTCTCTTTTCAAAATGCTGAATAAGATTTGGGAATCCCATTCGCAATAACTCTTTATTATCGTTCGTTATTTTAATTGCATTTGAAGTCATATTAAAATTTTCAGGGAAAACATAGGCAGGACCCATCCATATCTTATTTATCTGTTTTAACTTACTTACATTCATAATTAAGTTCCCAAGCTCTATGTTATTTTGATTGTTATTTACTACTTCAAATATCTTTATTTTATGATGTTCCGGAAAAGTTTTGTTGAACCGAATGACGTTGCCTTCTTTTGTACGACCCAAAAAGAGGAAAGGTGCTATTAAATCGGTTGACTCATTTATTTCTGTTATTCTCTTTAAATGATCAATTTTAAATAAGACTTCTGTCTGTATTTCCATAAGTTCATAGTCTTTATACAATCTTTGTCCCCCTATTTTCAAAATGTTGCTCAAGTCTATCCAAAAGGACTATTACCTTGTGCTGTAATCGACACCATTTGTCGAGCTAATTTTGATCCTCTCATTGCTGCTGATTAACATTGAAATAAACGTAAGTTACAACAGGCAAGACGCTTAACAAAATGCCTAACGAAATAAGAATTTTATTCTCACCTCTTCTAAAAAGTCCAATCACAGAAACAATGAGTTGAATTAATATAATTGCTAATATGATTTCCATTTTGATCATAACGAAAATTAAATACCATATGAATATGTCTAAGGTTAATGATAGAACACTAAAGATAGGTAAATCTTTCAAAAATAAAACCGCCTGTACCAATGAGCTTCTTCAACAATCCTGCCCTTTCGTATTATAAGGTCAATGGACTGTTATTTCTGCGCCTGATAAAAAAGATAAAGGAATGACACAGAAAGAATTAGCAGAGTTTATTGATATCATTAAAAACGAAAGATAAGGCCCGCATATTCTCATGCAGGCCGCTTTTCCCTATTTAAAATATCATAGCCTTCCTTTTGCTAGACTCCCACCTTCACAATTAGCTTTGTCGTATTCGACTCGACCGCAGCCAAGATGACATCCTGCGACCTCATTCCTTCTTCACTCGTAATTATTGGCGTCTCTCCATTCAGAATACAGTCCACAAAGTGATCGATGACATGTGACTTTGTCTGGCCGCCTTTTCTGTTGGACTCTATCCATTCTAGTGCGCAGTTGACAACTTCACCAGTTTTGTATTGAGCGACGAGCGAATAGGCAGGATCATCCTCTAAACGAAGCATTCCTTTCTCACCATAAATTAAGGTGGAGTTGTCTCCTCCTGCAATTCAGGACAGATGTATGAATTTTGCATTTCATAATGCCTGCCAAGAGAAGCCGACTTTGAAAACCATGCATGATTTCAAGTACATGAAAAGCTAGATCTCCCGACGCACGGTGGTGCCGTCTATTCAATATAGCATCTGCCATGTCTTCAATCCCTAGGCCACGCAGGTTCTCAACTGCTTTGGAAACCAGCTCTTGCTCTACCCACTGATCCGTTCCTTTACGGTTAAGCTTTACCGGCCCAGCAAACGTGTTCGGATCCGGAACAGAAATCGATCCCTTCCGTTCCGTAGATTTCAATAAACGGCGTTTGTGTGGCCAGCACATTAAAGCTTGTGATGATGGTGCCGATCGCTCCGCTTTTGAACTCCACATTCCCAGAAATATGGGTCGGTGTCTGAACTGGTATTTTCTTTCCTGCATCCTCTCCCGTCATAATCGTTCGTTCTAAAAAGGGAATGCCGGCAGAAGCGGTAACCCGCTTAACCGGGCCCATAAGAGAAATAAATGCCGTTAAGTAGTAAGGACCCATGTCATACATCGGACCTCCGCCAAATTGATAAAAGAACGCAGGATTCGGATGCCAGTTCTCCGGTCCTCTCTTAAGCATAAAAGCGGTAGCTGCAACTGGCTGGCCGATTGCACCTTTCTCAATGAGCGTCCGGCACGTCTGAAGTCCTGCTCCTAGAAACGTGTCAGGCGCTGCACCTATCAATAAGCCATTCTTTTTGGCTGTAGCCAACAATTCTTTACCTTCTTGAATAGAAGCGCTGAGCGGTTTTTCCACATAGACATGCCTCCCAGCTTTCAAGGCCTGTAGACACAATGTATAATGTCCGCCAGGTGGTGTTAAGTTCAGTACAATATCAATTTCCTCATGACAGATTAATTCATCAACCGAGAGTACATAAGGAATGCCATGTTCCTCCGCCTTCTGTTCCGCCCGCCCGCGTTCCAAATCGGCAACAGCAATGACATCTAAATGCTCGAAACGACTGCAGTTTGTTAAATAAATATCACTGATTACACCACAGCCAATCAATCCAATGTTTATTTTTTTCAAGGTGTCACTCTCCTGCCTATTACTCTTTTACTGCTCCTCCAGCCAAGCCTTTCACCACTTTTTCCTGCGAAAAAAGATAGACGACAAGGATAGGCAGACTTGCCAGTGTAAGTGCGGCCATTAAGCCCGGAATATTAACGGAAAATTCTCCTTTAAAATCCTGTAAACCGAGTGGCAAGGTCATGTTTTCCGGACTTGAGATCAGCACAAGCGCAAATATAAATTCATTCCATAAATGAATAAAGTTATAGATTAAAACGGTCATTAACGCCGGTGTAAGCATCGGCAAAATCACACGCCAGAAAATGCCGAAGTGATTGCAGCCGTCAATTTTTGCAGCTTCCTCTAGGGACACCGGAATCTCTTGCATGAATTGCGTCAGAATAAAGATGGAAATTGGAAGACTGAATGCAATATATGGACCAAGCAGCGCCCAGATTGTGTCGTACATCCCCATGCTTTCTGAAAGCTTAAAGATAGGAATTAAGGTCGCATGGATTGGAAGCATCATGCCGGCAATAAAAAGCAGGAACACGACGCGATTCAACTTGAATTTCATCCTGCTTAAAGGATAACTCGCCAATGCAGCGATCAGCATTACTGCAAATACAGCTACTACTGACACGAGGATGCTGTTTAGAAAATAACGGGACAGTCCCATTTCAAATACACTCTTATAGTTTTCAAGGGTAAAGGAAGAAAAAAGAGAATACGGTTTTTCGAAGAACTCTGTTCGGCTTTTTAAACTGGTCGAAATCATATAAAGAAAAGGAAAGCCTGTAAACACAAGAAGAATAATGGCAATCACGTACAGAGGGATTTTTTTTATCGCTAAATTCATGCATAGGCTCCTTTCTTCTTCCGGTAAAAATCAAGTGCCTGAATGATGATGGTCACTATCATCGCAAGGAAAAACATGACAAACCCTATTGCACTGGCATATCCCATGTTAAAGTTCACAAATGCCTGCTTGAACATGTATGTTCCAAGCAGCTCAGTTCCGTGGTTTGGTCCGCCACCCGTCATAACATAGAAAATATCAAACGCCTTGAGCGATCCGACAATCGCCAAGATGGAAGAACTGATAATCGTAGGCATTAACAGCGGAAAGGTGATACGGAAAAACTTCGTGAACGCATTCGCACCATCGATCTCTGCTGCTTCATAAAGCTCTTCCGGAATACCAACGATTGCTGCTTTAAACAGAATCATATAAAACGGAGAAAACTGCCATACGATAACAAGTAAAACCGCAAACATGGCCGTACGGGATTTGCTCAGCCATTCAACGTTTTCAAAACCTAAAAAACTCACGAGCTGGTTAATGATTCCATTCAACGGATCAAGCATGAGCACCCATAGGAGTCCAACTGCCACAGTGGAGATTAAGAATGGAAAAAAGTAAACACTGCTGAACAGCCGGATGCCTCGGATTGGTGCAAGCAGCATAAGCGCCATAATCAGTCCAAGAGGAATCTGTACAAAAACTGAGGTCAGCACGACCCAAGTGTTATTCGTCAATGACGTCCAAAAAATGCTGTCACTCAATAAATTGACATAGTTCTGCAGTCCAACATATGTGCCCGCACCCACACCGTCCCACTCGTAAAAACTGTAGAGCAAGGTCGAGAAAATCGGGTACAGAACATAAATGACATAAATGATAATTGCCGGAGCTAGAAACAGACTGATGGTTACAAACTTGTTCAATGATTTACTCTTTGGTCTCACAGCCGGCTGCACAACCTTCTTCGCCGTTGGTATTCCTTTTAATTGCGTTTCCACGTCATCCCTCCTCAACGTTTAACAAATGAAAGGATCAAAGGGGTCATAGCCCCTTTGGCACCTCAGCAATTACTCCTTCTTCAGATCTTCCTTGGCTTTTTGCTCCATTTTTTCCGCTGCTTCTTCCGGGGTCATATCAAGACCGAACACTGCTTGCGTTGTATCTTTGTGGAGCTCTGCAAGCTCTGGTGGAAGTGTCTGGTCATATGGCATCTGAAGGTGGGTAGCATTTTTTACCACATCGTAAAAACGTTTAGTGAATGGATCTGTTGGAACGACATTGTCCACCGCTGTTAATGAACCAGTGCGGTCAACATACTGCTGGGCGGTTTCCGTGCTGCTCAGCTCCTTGGCAAGTTCAATTGCCAGCTTCTGGTTTTTGCTGTTTTTTGCAACAGACCATACCGGACTCGCTGATGCGCCAAGATGGGTTTGATCGCCTTTGCCGCCATCCACTGTCGGGAATACAAAGAAATCCAGCTTACTTTCAAAATCAGGAGCTTCTTCTTTCATGTTGTTCACAAACGAAATGGTCATATCGGTCATCGCAGCCTTGCCGGAATACATGAGCTGGCGCCCTTGTCCTTCATCGTAAGGAAGACCATTAAAGCCTGAGTTAAACGCTTTCATTTTTACCATTTCCTGAATAAGTTCTCCCGCTTTCAAATAAGCCGGATCATCAAAGCCTTTTCCAGTCCGGTGGAACGCACTGTCAAATAGCTCAGGGCCGCCTATACGGCTCGCAAAGTTCATCAAATAGTACGCACCTGGCCACTTAGTTTTATTCGCCAACGCAATTGGAATGATGTCATTTTTGTTGAGGGTATCAACAATCTTAAGCCACTCATCGTATGTCTCTGGAGGGGTTAACCCGTATTTCTTGAAAATGTCTTTGTTGAAGAATACAACATCAATGGATAAGCCGAGCGGCAATCCGAACACTTTGTTATCATACGTTGAATTGTCCAGAGCCAGTTTGTTGAAATGATCTTTGTCAGTATCGGCAGTAATGTCAAGCACCTTATCTTGATCTACAAAATTCTTCAGCCAGCCTCCGCCCCAGCTTACAAATACGTCTGGAGCACGGTCGCCAGACATGGCAACGGAGAGCTTCTGTTTGTAGGCATCGTTTGGAATCTGCAGCATTTTCACTTTAACGTCCGGATGCTCTTTTTCAAAACGCTCCACGGCTTCCTTGTACACTTTTTCTTTCTCTCCCGGATCAATCTGCCAGAACTCTAGCGTCTGTTTCCCTTTGGAACCTGATTCATTTACTGACGATTCCTTCGCACCCCTGCCGTTTAAACCGCATGCGGATAACAACATAACCGCAACAATACTTAACGTCAACACTACTCTTTTCACAGCTATCCCCTCTTTTCTCATTTAAAATAGCGGTTACACCTTTATGTAGTTCTTTGTGAGGTATTGAAAACTTATTTCGATGCTATCAAGCGGTGAGCGTCGGCTCTGATCTTGCTCTACAATCCACCAATTCACTTTGGATGATTCTCCTTTGTTTAAAATTGCTTCCAGATTCACGCCGCCTGTACCAAGCTCCGCAAAGAACTGTTCGCCTTCGGTGGTCATATCTTTCAAATGAACAAGTGGTGTTCTTCCCTGATATTTTTCCAGCCACTTCACTGGGTCTTCTCCTGATTTGGTCAGCCAGTACACATCAAACTCCGCTTTCACCCAATCATGATTTGTTTCTTCAAGCAGCAGTTCAAGTGGCTTTCTGCCATCAGACAAAGGCTGAAGTTCAAAATCATGGTTATGATAGGCGAACGATAATCCTTCTTTATGACATGTTTCACCAATGGAATTCAGGATGGATACAAGTTCACGGTAATCCTGCTCACTTCGCCGCTCTGGCGGGAGGAACGGACAGACAATGTATTTGTTTCCAATGACGTGCTGATATTCTATGACAGAATTCAAATCCAACTCCAATGTCTCTAAGGGAATATGGCTTGATGCTGGCTTAAGTCCGAAATCATCCAGCGCCTTTTTCAGCTCTGATGCTTCCAGTCCGCCATATCCGGCGAACTCAACGCCATCGTATCCGATATTAGCAACCTTTTTCAGCGTCCCAATAAAATCTTTTTCTGTTTCATTTCGCAGCGTGTACATTTGCAGTGCCACAGGTATGCGTTTTGACATTTCAACCTCTCCTCTTCTAAAACTATTATTTTATTAAATGTAATCAGTTACATTTTCAATTAACCTCAAACCCTCTATTTCAAAAGTTATTCAGTTTTCGAAAAATGAAACCGATTACAATATTAATCATCATTTAGAAGTTTTGCACCGCATGAATCACGAATAATCAATTCGCTCTCTAGTACATATTGCCTTTTTGTCATCTCAACTCCAGTAATCTGATGAAGCAACAGTTCAGCTGCTTTTTTGCCCATCTCAAACATCGGCTGAGCTATTGTGGTTATTCCTGGATCATAAATAGCTGAAAGCTTAATATTATCAAATCCCACAACTGCAAGATCCTCAGGAGCCGAAAGACCGTAATCTTTCGCCGCCTTGATCACGCCTGTTGCCATTTCATCATTCGCAGAAAATACAGCAGTCGGCGGATGTTCCAGCGCCAACATCTTGGTCATCTGGTTGTAGCCGGATTCATGGGAGAAATCTCCCTCCTGTATTAAGATATTATCCACATCCAGGTTATTTTGCAAAAGTGCCTGACGATACCCTTTCAGACGGTCCTGGCTCACCTGAAGATGAAGTGGGCCTGTGATATGAGCGACTCGGGAGTGACCTAGTTTGATGAGATGCTCAGTTGCCGTTCGAGCGCTGCTCACATTATCAATGCTGACAGTTGGAATGGCGATGCCTTCGAGATAGTCCGCCGTAAGAACGACCGGATACTGTTTCATCACTTCAGCTATGATTCCTTTATCCATTCGGGCAGACAGCAAAATCATTCCGTCCACCTGGCGCTGTTTTAGGTGATCAAGGTATTCATATTCCTTTTCCACCTGTTGATTTGTGTTTGCGAGCAACACACGGTAACCATTCTCTCCTGCGGCATGCTCAATCCCGCCAAGAATATGAGAAAACACCGTATTCATGATGTTCGGAACAACGACCAGGATCGTATTGGTCTCACTTCTTCTGAAATGCCGTGCCAAAATATTCGGTTGATAATTCAGCTGCTCAATGATCGCCAACACCTTATCCCGCGTAGCCTTCTTCACCGTTTCTGGGTTCCTCAGCACCCTCGAAACCGTAGCTTTTGAAACATTTGCTCTCTCTGCAACATCGTTCATCTTTACCATTGGTGCATCCCCTATACTACTGAAATTGAATCTATAAAATGTAACCGGTTACATAGAGTATAACATAAACTGTCAGAATTTAAAGATAATTCATTAAAAAACTATTAATATAGTCCGTATTTCCTCTTCAGGGGGGTTACCCCCTCATTTTTTTCTTCTATATAATCCTTTAGTTCCATAGGAACTATCTACCCTTTACCAGAGGAATGTGGCCATCCTCTGTTTAAGCTAGAAACATTTCGCACATCTAATCTGCCCTTTACTTAAAAAGAAGAGAGAACGTTCTCGTTACGTTATTGAGTAGTTCCATCTAGTTCTGCACAATAAAAAAGCCAGCATTATTTTTGCTGACATCTGATTCTATGTTTAATTGTAATACAATATAAAAAGAAAAAATTTTCAGATGCTACTCATAGCAAGTAGAAATGCACCATTAAAAGTAAAAAACTTATGCCCACTTTAGTAACCATTTTATCTAACACACCCTATCTTCAATAGAATATTGTTGTCTTCATCGTTACAATTTAAAGTTAACATAATTATATTTAGCTAATGTTTATTGATTATAAATACTTTATTAATTTTGTAAACGCGCCCGTTTGTTGAAGATCCTTAACTCTATGAGTTATTTTCTACCCATATTATTGAACTCATTAACTTCCTTCCAAGTTCTATTATCTTAGTTTCAAATTCTATATCATAATTTTCAACTCGATCTTGAGAGATACTTAGTTGTCATCTCCAATTACTACTTATATCAAATTAGGTCTATTCTTATTCAACAATCAAGCCCTTTACCTTAAAAAGAAGAGGCGACACTTTGTTAAGCAATCGCCTCCGATTATGGAAGATTATTATCTTTTCTTATAGAAGATAAGCACCCGAAGCTATTAAATCTGCATTTTCTTATACCGCCTAGGTTTCACGAAATAAGCCTTTGTCCATTTCAATTCAAATGAAGAATACATATCTTATTATATATTCAAAGAAAGGAGGCAATCTCATGTCTAGTATAACAACCGGTCCATTTCGTGTTCCAGTATCTTTTCCCGGTGGCAGTCCTTCGCGTCTAATTATCACTTTAAAGAACCATACAGATAAGGTTAAAGATGTTAGAGTAGTAGTTCAGGAATGTCCTGCACCTACTCAACCACTATTTCCGTCAGGTGCAAGATGCGTAGTGTCAAATGAAACTCCTGAAATAGTAATCTGTGATGAAGATATCGTTTTGGGCAGTCAATCATGTCGTCAAGTATTTGTTGATGTTGCAATAAGAAATATTTACAGAGTTACTGTTATCGGCAAAATAAAAGAGAACGAAAAAGATGTTGAAGTTAGTGTAGTAGGTTCAGATATAAATTTACAATTCCATGAACCTACCATGTTTTTCCGTCATGAAGACTTTGTCAAGGCTGACGATAAGTAACATACCGCCTTACCATTATCAAAGAGATTATAACCTTAGTCAGATATAGCCAACACATGACTAAGGTTGTTTTAATTTTCTCGTAAACGAACCCGATTCGCCATTTTTATATTCTAGTAATTGTAAGTATTGTTAGTTTGATTTTCTTCTTGAACTAACTAACTTGCTTCTTTACTTCAATAAGAAGAGACGACACTTTATTAAGCAATCGCCCCCGATTGTTGAATAACGCAATTCAGCATACATATTCGATATAAGCAGATAATAACCTGAATACTTCAACTAAGAATAGTAAAGGAAGTGGTTATTATTAGGAACATCGTGCTAGTCTGCCTAATATTTATTGGACCTCTAATTAAACCAGGAAATGCAATCGATAGTGTTGCTTCCGGTGTGCTTA
Source organism: Metabacillus hrfriensis (assembly GCF_030127205.1). NCBI lineage: Bacteria > Bacillati > Bacillota > Bacilli > Caryophanales > Bacillaceae > Metabacillus > Metabacillus hrfriensis. Next base: position 2,332,349 of record NZ_CP126116.1, on the reverse strand, counting down.
AGACCAATTATTTCAAAATTAGTTGATTAACACTATCTTCTATTCCATTAAAAAGGACACTAACCTTATTACAGATAAGCGCCCAAGTTTTAACTTTTTTCACATCAACTACTATAAAACGTTCACAAATAAGCAGCATATCTTCTGAAAATTCACGTCCTATTGCACTTAGTTCATTTCTAAAGAATTTTTCATGAGCTTCTCTCCAATATTGGTATGTTCTATCCCCTTCTCCTTCTGCAATAGCAAACTCTTCAGACACTTCGTTCATCGGCGTTAATGTGACTTCCACCGTTTTAATGATTGCTAAAGGCTTGTCTTCACTGTTTAAAATAATGCTATAATCCTCTATTGTTGGAACCGGTTCATTTTCCAACTCATAAAAAATATAACCAGAACATGTTGCTGTTTTTATACCATCTATCACTAATTGAGCTAGATGATCTGGATTAGCTCCAAATTGCCATGCACTAACTGACTGAGGTTTTTCTTGACCTTTCCAATGTTCATTCCAGTAAGCCTGAGCTGCCTTATTCATTATGTAGCCCTCCGTAACCCCAAACGTAAATTTGCTTAGAGATAATTTTATCAACTTGGATGTTTATTAATTAGAAAGAGCGATTGCAGTGTGCTGCAGCCGCCCCCGTTTGTTGAGCTAGTTGAGAATTAATTCTCCTTTTTGAAATTGAAGCCTGTCCCTTCTTTTTGTGAAACAAATCCCGCTGAAATTGATGTATTTTCTACCATAGTTTGTTCATCTGCTGTGATTACAGTAGTAATATCTTTTACTTTATATGAGTCTTTCTCTCTCATTTCTTGTTCTTCTACTGATACAACTCTGATTTTATCCTCATCTTCCACGTATACTTGACCTTTGTAATCATTTTCTGAAAATGGGTAAACATTAGCTAAAGCCTTTGGGTTTTCCAAATCTTTCTTTATTCCAATTGATAGTGTAAGAACTGCTACAGCACCAATAACTAATACCGATTTTCTTATCATAAAAAAGCCCCCTTTTAGATTTGCATTGCATTATATTGTAAATAATACCACAAAAATACAAATATTTCTTATTCAACAATCCTGCCCTTTACTTCAATAAGAAGTGGCGACACAATCGCCCCCGATTATTGAATAAGTAAGTTTTATATTAAGAAAACTTATTATTCAGTTTTACTTAGTTCTTTTAAAACACTACTTTTTAGATAGTTGTATTGATTAAAGTTTGTATCCATAAAAGCCTCTTCTCTATTTGAAGGCAAATCTTCATAACTTATACTTTCATTGAATTGAGACTCTGTAAAATCATACCGTGTATTGTGAATCATATTGTAAAAGTGCCAACCTTCAAATAAGGGGGTTTTTCGTATTTCCCCACCTAAAATGTCGTTGACTACTAATGATGTTACACCACATTGTCCTTTCGAAGGATTATCCATACTCCATTTGGAACTTGATTTAAATGACCACGTTTGTTTTAAAGCGTGTAATAACTGTGCTATTGTAACTTTATCAAGTGTACTCATTAATGGTCCCCCTATTAAAGCAGTATTACTATATTTTCTAGTACCTTATTCCATTAAACTGTCCTTTACTTTAAAAAGAAGAGGCGACACTCTGTTAAGCAATCGCCCCCGTTTGGGGAGGGAATATATTATTATTTAAAGACCTTTTTCATTTCCGATTGAAAACTATCAGTATTTTTACTCGCATCCAGATTTAGTTTTAAGAGTTCAACTGTAACTTCTTTTGATTTTACTAATCCTTCAAAACGTAAATCCTTAATCCATTCCCAGATATCTTCGAGTTTTCGCTTTAGAGAGTAAAACTCCAATGCATCTAAATCGGGATTTTCATATTCTATATATTTTTTATATTCTCTTAAAAACTGCTGAGCATAAGACTCCGTTACAATTAAAATTAAATCTTGTTCTTGTGGAGCAAGTTTTAAGCACTCCCAATCAATAAGCATCAAATTACTACCTTGCATTACATTCCAATTATGGGCATCTGCATGGGACAAAACAAACTTGTGAGGTTTGCATTTCAAAGTTTTTGATAAATACTCCATCCTGTGAATATTATCGAACAAACAACCAGCATAAGGCTTTACGACCTCATATACCGCATCAAATTTTTTATCCAGATCATTATAAATAAAAGAACTCAATAGATCGCAAAAGTCTATGTTAAAACTTTCTTTTGTTTGTTGCTCTTTCAATTCATATGGGATATTGGGAGTATTCTTGTGAAGTATTCCAATAATCTTTGCCAGTTCATTAATCTGTTCTGAATTAAGTTTCTTTTCACCAATTGTAGTGCCCTCTATATACTCTGATAGCAAGTAAACGTACTCTTCGTCTTCACATTTATTACTCTCTGCTTTCGTAAGGATTGGATTTACAATATTATTTTTTAAAACTGTTTGTTCATTCAACCACTTTACTAAGGGAGTATACCTGTCAATTGCTTTAATCCACGGTTTAACAGAAGGCTTTTTTTTGTTATAAACTTTTAAAAAATACTTTTTACTTTCATCCTCGATTAAGAAAGCTAAAGCAGACCATCCGCCTGGCTTTTGTTCAATTAAAGTTACTTTAATTCCATAGTTATCTTTTAATATAGCTACTATCCGATTATTAATTTCCATTTGTACACCTCTTCTTTAAAAGGTTTTTATTTCTATCGGGGATTATATTCATTTCATTTAATGACATTTCCTTCTTCCACAATCCTGCCCTTTGCTTCAATAAGAAGAGGCGACACTTTGTTAAGCAATCGCCCCCGATTGTTGAAAAACTTAGTTATTAAATGGATTATTATTTTTTTGCAATCGAGTTAGTCTCCGTTCTAAATAACCTAAATCATATGTATATCTGTTCAATGTATCTTCAATGGCATCCATTACTATACTTGATATTCGCCACTCAACTCTTTTTCCAATTTTTCAATACATTCGAATTGCTTCTATAATCTCGCTTTTATTAATCATCCGATACACAGGTCTAATGTAAAATAATCATAGGTTTTCTAAAACTTCAATTTTCTTAAGGTCTTTATTATTATTCTTTGTTCTTCTATAACCGTCTTTTAATGCTCTTTTATAAACATTAAGGTAATCTTCAACTGATAGTAAACGATATGATACCCCATCATCATACATTTCTTTTAAATCTTCATAGTTCACACCAGCAAAGGGCTTTAAGTCTTCTTCAAATGAATATCCAATTTCAACCTTCCCGTTTACAAATTTATGTTCGTGTAAATCTACCAATGTGTAGCCTAGCTCTTCCATTGTCTCCTTTAATGTCTGCCACTCATTTTTTATAAATCTCAAAGGAACTAGTATATCTATGTCCTGTGGGGAAAATTCTACTTCAATTACTTTCTCAAGCCCTAAAGAACCATATAAAACGGGAGCTATCTTTAATTTCTGGTTCAATTTCCTGGAGACATTTAAGAATTCTGTATAAAGATAGTCGCTTTTCAAATACCACACCTCCAACCTACAATAATCATTCGCTGCTTATTCAAGAAAACTGCCCTTTACATCAATAAGAAGAGGCCACCATAATCCATTTCCTCTTTCCTCTGTTTCCCCTGAATCCCTTTTATTTATCCTTTCTTGACTACAGTTTTGGGTCTAATATTGATATTAGTGAGCATTAAATATAAAGTTCTCTTTAATAAAACCACTTAATTTGAACAGAATTCTTGAAATCACTCTTCAACTATCCTGCCCGAATGCTTAATACCAATTATTTCAAAATCGGGTGATTAACTCAATCTTTTATTCCATTAAAAAAGACACTTACCTTATTACAGATAAGCGCCCGATTCTTGAATAAAGGACTAAATTAATTCTTTCAGATGAATTTTTGCATCATAGGGAATAATTTCTTCTCCTTTTTCCACTCTATGAAGAAAATTTGGATTGGCAAGTAACGGACGTCCAAAAGCAGCGATATCAACCGTTCCTTCTGCTATTGCTTGTTCAGCTGTTTCAGCATTTAAATCTCCGACTCCGACAATAATTCCATCCCAATATTTACGGACGAGCTGATGCATTGTTTTTCCATCGGCAATTGTTTTGGTAAATTCCATGGTTGACGGATGAATCATTGTCATACCAACCTCTTTATAAGCTTCAATAAAAGTTTGAATAGCTTCTTCCGGATCTTCCCACATGTAATCCGGCTGGTCAATTTTTAACGCTGAAAATCGAATAAGTGTACGATTAGCTCCCACTGCATTAATAACTTCCTTTAAGACTTCTTTCATAAATGTTAGTCTGCCTGCAAGATCTCCTCCGTATCTATCTTTCCGGTGATTTGAAACATCTGAATTAAATTGATCAATTAAATAGCCGTGGGCACCGTGCACTTCAACTCCGTCAAAACCTGCTTCAATCGCATTTATTGCAGCTTGTGCATATTGGCCAATGACTTCTTTAATATCGTCGATACTCATTTCTTCAGGTATATCAAAAGGTTTTCCAAATCGTGATACTTTTCCTTCTGCTCGTATAGCTGATGGTGCCTGTGGTGGTAGATTGCCAGCAATCTCATGATGACTCGCTCTTCCAACATGCCAAATTTGTGCGATGATCGTTCCACCTTCTCGATGCACAGCTTCTGTTACCTTTTTCCACGCATTAATTTGTTCTTGAGTATACAGCCCCGGAACGCCTGGATTACCTTTTGCGCGAGGACTAATGACAATGCCTTCAGTAATAATCAGACCAATTCCATCCGCTGCACGTCGACGGTAATATTCCACGACATCTTCACCAACTACTCCTGTTTGAACATCAGCAAAACAGCGTGTCATTGGTGCCATGGCTGTTCTTGTACGCAACTTCCACGCACCTATGGTTACAGGTTCAAAAAGCTTACTGATCATCGTATGTTCCATTATGCTTTCCTCCTGATTATTTCTTATTTATTTTCAACAGCTAACTTTAAGTAATAGCTATGTTATCTAGGATAAAGATATTTAGCAAATATTACAAATTATATACTCACTCAAAAAAGCTAGTACTCAGTTTAAAAAATGTTTTAGAAAGAAAGAAACTGATGTTGTAAGATTTTTACATTTGCTTTTGTGTATGTTTCATCCGATCTTTAGGAGTCATTTGTTTACTTATATAACGCCAGATTCTCTTATCTAACTTATGATCATATTTATTTATATACCTACCGTATAATCATTGTTTAGTCATAAGCGCTATTCCATTATCTTGACCTTAACATTAAGAAAGAGCACAATTCTTGCTCCAGAATAGCGCCCGTTTGCTTAATAACGATCTCTTTGATTTTCTTTACTTTTATAAACATATAGCGAAATTCCTTTACCTGCCAGAGGTTCATCTCTTGGGATGAGTAACAAGATAGTAGTTGTGCAACTAACGCCACCCGGTAGTTCAACTATCGTTTTCGTTTAACAAAATAATTGCGATGCCCTTACGTCTTCAAGAATACCAGTCCCTTATGTTTAACAAGTATGGATGTATCTTTAGTCTGGGCTGCGAGCGATGAAGACGAATTCTAGTCCAGGGCGATCTGGTGCATCTCGAATATCCTCGACAGGTAAGTTTGCGGTCAATAAAGTGTCAATAATCTCGGACTTACTCCGGAACCTCAATGTCGAATCTGAGGTCAGTACCGTCCCTGCCCTCTGAAAAACGAATGTTTGACGGAACGAAACTAGCGGCAGTTGCACATCGAGAAGATCCACCCACTTCTCTACCTTTCCGATTTTAGGTGCTTCAATCACCTGATAGGACTGCTCACGATTCCAGTCCTTCCACGCTTCCTTTGAAGGGTCACGAACCTCGAATACTAGCCGTCCACCCGGTCGAATAACACTACGACATTCACGAAGTGTTGACATCCACTCTTCGTCAGTTACAAAGACTTGGGCGACGTTTCCAGTCATCATGATTAGATCCACTTGCACTCCAGCGAGCATCGCAGCTGTTCCATGAAGCCATCTGACCCGATCTGCATACGACTTACGGCTTGCGACTTTGAGCGAGGCTGCGGCTGGATCGACCCCAATGACTTCCTTACCAAGTGCAGCAAGTCGGCAGGCAAGGATGCCGGTTCCACAACCAATGTCAATTACGGATTGAGCACCGAATTCGTCTGTCATTGCAACATACGGGTCAAGATCTAGACGTTCTGACGAATCAAACAAATCGTAAATATCTGCAAGCCTTGGCTCTTCAAATATCCTGTCAGCCATGTCTATGTTTCCTCCTTGATACCTTTTTATCTCTTCTGCCATGGTAAAGCCATCTCAAATGAACTGATCCCCATGCTTTTGGGTTTTCAATTTCTAAAAAAGGATTTTCATTTAAATTTCTATTTAATTTAAGTACCCCTTTCGGTTTATAGGGGCATTGCGTGTTTATTGGGAAAATAATGCTATCCCCTCATATTTGTGCCCATATAAATTCTTGCTATTTTTCATTGACACCGACTCCTTTTTATCACATAAATAAAAATATTCTATATTTCCTAAATAAATCCCTTTAAATGACCTACATCTTAGTTTAAATACAATTTTTCACAATCTCGTCTAAATTCCAAAATAAATATCCATTTATTATAAAAGTGAGTTACTCAATAATCTGGCCCGATTGCTGAATAAAAAGTTGAATCCACTCTTCAATTAAACTGCCCTTTACTTCAATAAGAAGAGGCGACACTTTTTTTAAGCAATCGCCCTCTTTAGCTTAATAAGGATTTCACTTTTGCTTCTCATTTAACTGCTTCAACCAATCAATAAACCACACGTGAGGTAACTTTACTTTTGAAAGATCTAATTTCTGCAATTCTTCTAATGAGTATGTATTTACTAAAAACAAATCCCATTGACATTCAATATCTCTTGCTATGTTGAAAGCCATTGAATCATTCTCATCTAATTCGGTACCTTCATCATTATCGAATACCATTGTTAAGTTATCGCACCAATTAACAAAATCATATTGTGAAAAACTGTTTTCTTTACTACACAGGGTTTCTAATAATGTCTTTAAGTTTCCAACTGTATATGGAATATTTATGCTCGTCTCATTACAATTCCAATCCATTTAAGAATCCCTTCATTTATATATATTGACTATAAGTTTATTTTACATCCTGTCATATTCTTTGATAAAGGAGACGATCACAATATGCTGCAATCGCCCCCGATTGCGGAATATCACTTTTTGTTGTCTTATCGAAGAAAAGCGCCCAATTATTGAGGAAACTTGGTCTCGTATGATTTACTCATTAGACACACAACCATTGTATTGCAACTGAGGAAGCCTCCTGTCCATTCGCGAACAGGAGGCTTTGTTTGTTGGTGAAGCGGAAGTCTGTTTGTTATTACTGCGGCTGCTCCCCTGGGACATTCACATTGAAATTAACCCCAAACTTGTCCTTTACCATCCCGTACAAGGGGCTAAAATCCGTCTTATGAAGGGGTATAACGACTTGTCCGCCATCTTCCAAAGCGGCGAAGATTTCCCTCGCTATTGCCTCTTCTTTGGGATGGATTGCAATCTGAATCGTATTCCCTGGCTGATAAGGCATGCCTGCAAACGTATCGGAGAACATGAGATCCGCGTCGCCGACTTTCAAGTGTGCATGCATAACGCGATCCTTCATGTCATCCATCAACGGATGATTCGGGTCAGCCGGCATATCTCCGTAAGTCATGATACCCATCACTTTCCCGCCAAGCGCTTTCTCGTAAAAATGGACCGCTTCTCTCGTGTTACCGTCAAAAAACAAATACGGGTTCAAACTAATTGACATCATTCAACAACTCCTTTGGAATAATGTGGACAACCTCATACATGATACATCAAAATTGAGCTTGCGCAAACTGGACTAACCCACTTGATGGATAACTGTTCCAATTCTAAATAATCCTTATTCGATTAAATGGCCCGATTGTGGAATAACGATCAAATTCGATTACTCCGTTAAACTGCCCTTTACCTTAATAAGAAGAGGCGACACTTGGTTAAGCAATCGCCCCCTATAATGGAATAACGAGCGCAATCCAATACTTTAGAATTGCGCCCTATAGCGGAATATACAAATTATTCTCGCTCCTTTGGCCAAGAGCCTTGTTGTTTACGAATTAATACAATTTGCCCTATATGGTATACGTTGTGCAAAATTTGACGAGCCAGCCCCCCAACATGTTCCTCTTCCAGCTGACTGTCATTAATTTGTGCTAGTGATTTACGCAAATTTTCACAAATTTGGCGTGTTTCTGCCAAGACTGCCTCCCATTTTTCAGAATCTGCTGGGTCCCCGATATCTCCAAATGTATTCTCTGCCAAGATTGCCTTCCATTTAGAATCTGCTGGGTCCCCGATATCTCCAAATGTAGCCTCGTTATTAGATGCCTTTTTTCTAGGCGTTGTGTCATTGATTTGTCTAACAAGTAGGGCGTTGTAATAATTTAGATGGTTCATAGTTTGCAAAATTGTATTCCCTCCTCCAGGGGGTTGCCAGCTTGCATCTGTGGAATTTAAACCCTCAAGAGCAGATTCTAAAGGTAAAAACCAGGTCTCAGTATCCCAACTAAAGTCAAATTCCATGCGAAAAATATCCATTAGTTCTAGGTTCATTTGATTTTCTCCCCTCACCTTAAATTATTAAAATTTAGATATAAGGAATAGCTAAAACATTATCACAGGGGCCGGTCGGTTTCTCAAAACAAGATAACACACTTCCTTCACTCCTTTATTTTTATTTTTTTTGATTGGTTTAATAATAAAACAACTCCCCTGACAAACCCAGTCAGTGAAGATGTTATTCTACAATCTGGCCTTTTTGTGGATTAAAGAATCCTGCCCTTTAATGGATACCTTACAAATTCAAGATGAACTATCTAATTTCCTTTCTTACGCTAGAAGCTGGCCATTCTTTTGTGGAGTATGAACAAAAAGAAAAACCGGGTAAATTAATACAGGAGTTTACTCAAACTTTATTCCAAGCGATCAATCTTCTTTATAAAGTATCAGACTTTATTCAAAATCCACATTTAGAATTTTGATAAAATGTCTATTATGAATACACTTAAAATGTACAAAAACAAATCCCTTTGTTATGCAGTTTTTATTGTGAATTTTAAATTGTTTATTAAATAGTAGAAGATTTTTTTGTATTGGGGGTCCTACCAACAAAACGCGGAAAACATACGCTAAGCAAATTTCGACTTAGAAAAAGCCGATTTTCCCTACGCTAAGGACTAAAACAAGTTCGCCATGCTCGAACCTGTTACGATCATCTAGCCGGTGAACTTGGTGTGAAGGTTACTGAGGTACTATTATATTTCCGGTTGGTTAGGATCTGCGATAGCTACTTGTTATTTTGACAAAGGATGGATTACAAAAGCAGTATTCGACGACAATAAAAACAGTCGCAGAGTACCGGCGTTCATGCCGTGCCCTACGACCTTTTTGGCGCGTATCGGGTCGAGAAACTTAGTTCATTGGGCTTCCTCGTCGGCCGAGGGACCGTAGATGCCCGGCACCGGAATATCGAGAAGCCGCAAATATACTCCCAGCTGCGCCCGGTGGTGGACCATGTGGCTTAATCCGAAGGTGCGGAGCGCGATCGCCCGCGGCTCGCTGAGGATGATATGGTTGCCGTGGCGCAGCGTCCATTCCTCGCCGAGCGTTTTCTCGTCGCATTCGGCGAGCAGCTTTTCAAACTTGCCGACGTTCGCGTCGAACTCCTCCAGAACGTCAGCGCGTTTTTCCAAAGGCTCCCGCCGCAACGGCACGGTCGAAAGATCGAACTCAGGGTACTGAAAAATCGCGATTTGCCAGTTCAGCAGGTTGATCAGGTGCGTGGCCAGCCCGCCGAGCGTCATCGATTTCTCGTGCGGCTTCCACAACATATGCTCCTCGGGCAAGCGTTCCAGAATGCGGCGCGTAGTGGCCAGTTCATGCGTTGCATCGCCGACGATCAGTTGTTTGACCATAAATTACTCTCCTTCCATTTTTTCATCTCATAACATTTCTCGGTATTGTCGAATTTATTTATAGTCGTAACAAAAGCAGATAGGTAGTCCGCCCGAAAATCCGAAAAGGCAGAGGAAATCACCCTTATTGTTCTGTTTTGAAGTCCGATCGACAGCTGCCGGCTGCTTTTTTCGTTCGTATTTTAATTTCATACAATAGAAGGCTCATAGGGTTAACCTTGATGCTTCTATTTTTATAGACTGAGGACTCTATAAGCCGTAACCCTTTGGTTCTTCAGCCTTTGTTATGCTGATTCTGCACGTATTCTTCGTATTCAATCTTGAATTCACGCGCCTGCTTGAAGTCAACGGAACGGAAAGAGAGGGCCTCAACGACATCCTCCTTGTGCGTTTCGAGTAAAGCGATGATTTCAGGCTGACGGGGAACCCGAAACTGCGTGTGATCATGAAACACAATAGTGACTAAGGTACCTAAAGGCTCTTCATTCATAGAAAAAATGGTGCTCCACATCCAACGTTGTCTGTCTTCCATGTTGCCCCACTCTCTTGAAATGCCGAAATCGCCTGGCAATCTAGGTTCCGCACGCAATCCTGCCTTATTAAGCTCTTTATGAACAGATAAAAACAGCAGATGCAAATACGTCCCGTACGCCCTATCGCCTGCCTCATTATATGCTTGCATCAACTTATCCCGGTTATTCTCGAAGAGGCTTTGCCAGTTTTCCGCGATATGGTCCTCAATGTACTGAGCGATCGTGGCAATGCTACTTTCTTTCCTTTCCTGAAGAAACTCTTTTAACGGTTTGGTCTCATTCATTGTTAATCCCCTCCCAAATGTTCTTCATTCAGTGACAACAGCATCTTTCGAATCCATTTTAACAAATAATACCAACTTTGTAATTATTTTTTATGAATGTACAATTGGTTTAAATGGAATAAAGAAAGACTATTTGTTCCTTCTGATAGCTTTCTATATAATGAAGCTCTAGACACATTTGTAATTTCACAAATTTGATTAACCGTCATATTTCCTTCTTTATAGGGATACCGTCAGGAAAATGCGGATATACAACGATAAGGAAATTCCAATACTAAAAAACTCAGCTTCTCCGTAAATTAATAGGAGAAATTTACTTCATTAAAGAGCCCGTTTGCGGAACAACTTTATCTACGTGATTACATATTTCACTGGCGGTATGTCAAAATCCATCAATTATTGGCCCGATAACTATTAATTACCCTTAATTTATTTGATTTGCTGCGCCAACTCTAAAATAATTTCCTCTGGCCCACGACAGTAGCATAACTTATATCTTTCTTCATAGTTTTGTATCTCACTAAAGATTTCCATACCTTTCTTTTTCAATTTGGCAACAACGGCTTCAATATCTTCAACAGCAAATGCAATATGCCGGATACCCAGGGTATTTGCAAAAGGTTGCTGAATATCTTTTTCATCTGACGGCGTATAAAAATTGATTAGCTCTATCCATGCCTGACCGTCTGGCGTCCCCAATCCTACACATGCTACTTTAACGTCATTAAGCCCAACTACCTGATCCATCAACTCTCCTTCCATTTCCCATTCCCCTTGCACCTCAAGGCCAAAACCGAGAAAAAACTCTTTAGCGGCAGAGAGATCATTTACTGATCTATTCTATGGATCTTCAAATCTCATATCCCCTATGTTCCTGTTATTTTGCAATATCCTGTATTCCTGATAAGTTTGTTTGTATTTCTAATTTGCTAAAAACAGAAAATATCCTTCTTCAACAAACTGGTCCGATTGCTGAACAAGAAAAGCAAATTTCTATTTTTACTATACCGTTAGTCGTTCGACTAATTTCACTGATATTTCTTCCTGAGAAATATTTTTATTATTGATTGCCCGAAGAAATAATTTTCTTCCCATCTCCACTAAAGGTATTTCAATTGTAGTGATATTCATTATTTTAGCTATAGGCTGATTATCAAATCCTATAATTGCCAGTTCATGCGGTATTGAAATTCGTTTTTCCTTACTGCATGTAACAATTCCTGCAGCTACTTGGTCATTAGAAACCAATAAAGCAGAGGGAGGATTATTCATATTTATTAATCTTTGAACAATCTCCTCCCCGTTTTCGAAATCATAACAATCAGAGAAAATATATTCTGATTCAAAAGGTTCGTTGATTTTATTCAGAAAATCCCTGTAGGCTAATATTCTTTGTTCACCGTTGAATCCCGTTCTTCTCCCTACACATATGCCAACCTTTCTATGACCTTTAAAATGCAAATACTCTAACGCTTTGGAGAAACTTTTATAATGATCCATAAAGATTGAAGATACTTTTTTATCTCTTGTATCTTCACAAAAGATTATCGGACCATAGTCTAAATAAGCATCTATAGTGTCCCATTGACAAATTCTAGAACAAATGATTAAAGCATCTATTTGCTTTTGTTTTAACATATCTAACGCTTCAATTTCCCTAAATTCCTCATAATTAGTTTGGAAAAGAACAAGCTTATAGTTATTATTCAATGCTTCATTCGCTATTCCCTCGACTATCAAAGCAAAAAATGGATGATTTGAAAATGGAATAGCAATACCTATAAGGAAGGTTTTCCCTTTACTCAAATGGACAGCATTTATATTTTTTTCATATTTGCTTACCTCAATGGCACGCAAAACGGCTTCCCTTTTTTCAAAGCTTACATATGGATGATTATTTATCACACGGGATACGGTTGTAACTGAGACTCCGGCCATCTTTGCTATATCCTTAATGTTTGCCATATTTTACTTTCTCCTCTCAAAATTTATGCCTTGCTCTGAAACGGTTTCCATAATTTAAGCTGTTGTTAAAAAGAAAAATGAGGAGGAAACTTGTATGGTCTTTTTGTTAGGCATACTGTGCTTAATTTTCTTGTGTACTTCTATTATAATATTAGCATCTTTTCCTATTTCACTATGTGAAAAAAAGACATTTGAAGAAAAGAAAAATGATCCTTTTGGCTATTTATTCGATATTTATGAGTAATAAATGCCTAAAGGTGTTAGTGTATATCACAACTATTAATGGAGTATTTACCAAAAAGCATGTAGCCAAATAAATTTGAAGTTAATAACCAAATTTGCATTCACAAAAAAACTAAATAGGGGAAAGAGGAATAAAAATGAGCAATAAACAAGTAACTCTTCATGCATTTGAAACAGAAAATATAAAGGAATTACATCGCTGGTTGAACGACTCTGTTTCCATTTCAATGGTAGGAAGAACACCATTGACTTTTGAACAAACTGTAAATCATGTGGAGAAAAAACGACAAAACGGAGACCTTTTGTTAGCTATTAAAAATGAAGAAAAACGGCTCATCGGATGGATTTTTCTTCGAAATATAGAACTTGAACATGGTAGAGCAAGTATCGGTATCTTGTTAGCCCCTGAAGCTCGTGGCCAAGGTTATGGAAAACCTGCTATGGAGCAAATGATTGACATTGGTTTCAAGCAACTGCGTCTAAATAAAATTTATTTAACAACAAGGGGAGTTAACGAACAAGCAATTAGTTTGTATAAAAAGATTGGATTTATTGTAGAAGGACAGTTAAGGAAGCATGCTTTTTTTGAGGGAAACTTCTATGATACGTATTTTATGGGAGTATTAGCTTCAGAATGGGGTGGCAAAATTAATCAAGAGGGGTATCGTCAGGAAAATGCGGATTTACAACATTAAGGAAATTCCCATATTAAAAAGCCCAATTTCTCAATTTCTCAGCATTAAAATTGAGAAATTGGTTTTTTTTCAATACTCTACAAACGCGCCCGATTGCTGAATATCGATTTTACTCAGAATATAGTAAAAAGACTTCCGTTAAAGCCCCCGATTATTAAATAATGGTCGTCAAGTAAGCTAATAAATATATCGGTGAGTCTCATATTCTCCATATTTAATTTCAGTCATATATTCCTCTCCACCATTTTTATCACTTAGGACAGAGCTTATTTCTTCACAGATGATGTTGTAATGGGCTTTTATTCAGAAATCCTACATTTCGTTGGATGGTCTATTATTGGTGATAAGTCGCCATCTAACACCCTATCATTTATAGGCAATCACGTTTTGCTGCAATCGCCCCCGATTGTTGAAGATCATTTATTTTGTCTTATCGAAGAATAGCGCCCTTTAATTGAATTTTACATATTCCTAAAAAGATATATCCCAAATCCAAGGGTATCTCTGCCCCATTTCAGATATGTACTTCTCCAAGTCCGGATCTTTTGTAACATTGCATCGCAATCTGGATCATCAGGATGTTCGTAGCAATAATTCTCAATGGACATAGCATAAAGCCACTCGTATTCATCCCATTCATCGTCGTTAGTAGTGTAAGACCAGAGTGGAATTAGGCCTAGTTTTTCGCCAACCTTCACATTCTCGAAGTGGCTTAGTAATTCGGATTCTTCCGCTCCTCCGAGCGCCTCCAAATATTCGTTACTTGGCTGCTGCTTCCAGTAGCCTTCACCGATGAGCACATATCCACCCTTTTTTACACACTTCCTCAGCGTATCCAACGTTTCATGTAATCCGCCTAATGCGTGAGTTGAACCAATACAAATCGCTACATCAAACTGCTCATTTATTGTGTTAATTGCTACTTTAGCATCTTCTGTAATGATTTCAATATTATTTAAAACCCCTCTATTTTTAGCATTTATTTGAAGTTGTTCTGTGAAATCACCATATTTCTCGATAGCAATACATTTAGATTTGTACCTTTCAATAATCCGAAGAAGAATTTCACCTTTCCCAGCACCTATATCAATTACTTTGTCATTATCTTTTAAAGCAAGTAACTCAATAACTTTGTCTATTTTTGATGGATTAATCGGATTATAAAAAGTATGGCTTTGATGGGCTATTGCTGAATATCTGTTTCTATCCATAATACCTCCAGAGACTTATTTTATTTCCCTCTATCATATTGTAAAAGTAAGGGAAAGGGGAAGCTTATTCGATTATCTGGCCCGATTGTTGAACAAAAAGTTGAATCCACTCTTCAATTAAACTCCCCGATTGCTTAATACCAATTATTTAAAAATCAGATGATTAACTCAATCTTTTTTCCATTAAACAGGACGCTTACCTTTACAGATAAGCGCCATTTCATGGAAGATTAATCATGAATATTCCATGCTAAACAGATATTCAAGAAAAACCCTCGATTGTGAAATATCATTTAAGTTGTCTTATTGAAGAAAAACACCCGTAGCCATCCATGCAGCAGAAATATTGTCGCTGCACCAGAGAGAATGAAAATATGTTGAACTTGTCCATACTGGTTTTTAATCCAGTCAACCCAATCCATAGTTTAATGATTTTGCGGCGGAATTATAGAAGTTTATTTTCATGGTAGCTGAATAAGAATTAAATTTAAAAGTCGCTATTTTCAATCAAGATTTGATTGTGAATATGGTGTTCCATATGCCCAAGATAATCTTGTATAAGCCACTCCAGTGTTTTATGTTGATTATTTCCTATGTCACAAAGGTTGGATAGCTTTTCGTTAGGAACATTCTTAACAATATTAACAATTTGCTTATTTAACGTCTGAAAAAGGTTTACTATTTCATCAAGTGTTCTATCTTGATAATTCTGAACCGTTACCCATTGGTCTTGATTATACGATTGAATAACATAAACTTGTTCTTCATATTGAATTTTTATAAACCTCTCAATATTATTTATCGCAGAGTCACATAGATGTCCTAAAATTTCTTTTTTTGACCAATTATTTGGTAATGGCCGATTTGAAATTTCTTCTTCAGACATAGAGTTGTACTCTTCTGGTAATGTTTTTATCCAATGACTTATTCCCTCAGCTACCTTTTGCATTTTTCTACTCCTCCTAAATTTCTTATAAATCCACTATTCGGCTTCCTCCCTTAAAATCCCTTTTTTAAACAATCCTGCGACGTTAGCATAATAAGAAAAAAGAGCTGCGGATTCATTCAGTGATCTACCACTCTTGCACCCGCACCTTCTCTCCATTTTAAATAAACTTAGAAGCAGCTAAAGAAGCAAGCTTATTTTAATTTAATCGATAACTCCTCCCTTTTTGGAGAGGTATTTTATTTATTAATTCTTTAAAGTGTCAATTGTGTTAATTTCCTTTAATAACTTTTCCCAATCTTACATCTTTTGTTTTGTCCTTGAATAATGTGTTAAAAAGGATTTAAGGGGCGGTTATTAATGGATATCCCTGTTAATGGTTTCTTGTATCATTCAGATGATTCAGACCCAATGCATTCCCATAAACTCTTTATAACATCATGGGATGGAATGCCAGTTCATACCCACGAATTTAAAGGCATTACATCTTTTGATGACGGACACAGTCATCAATATGCTGGAACTACTGAACCTGCACCAAGTGGAATCCAACATACACACAGATATTTTACTTTTACATCTATTGATAACAGACATAGACATCAAATACGCGGTATAACTGGACCAGCAATTCCTGTTCAGAATGGTGGTCATTATCATGAATTTAGTGGGGTAACCACTGTCGATGGAATTACACCACATAGACACAGATATAGCGGAAGAACAAGTCTATAACATAAATTTCTTAACTCACCGATAAGGTGAGTTTTTATTATTCAGGGAATCAATTACTCTTCTGCACACTAAAAAAGCTGAGCTATTAAACATCGAAATATATTAATCATTTTCCTTACAAATAGGACATTCTTAAAAAACTAAATTTCATCGCTATTCAGTAAAAAAGCGAGCCTCCAAAATTGAAGAATGCCCCTCTTTATAGAAGATGGATAAAACTCCTCTTGCTGCACTTTGAGAAGAGTTAACTTAAAAGTGTTATAGGCAATTAAAGGAGTTGAAGATTATCTCTCGCACTCCTTTATTATTTTCGATTTATATGTTTCATTTTCAACTAATCCGCACCTTTACTTTAATAAGTAATAACTTTATTCCTTATTAAAGTAAAGCACGCTTTAGCTTAAGAAGAAGGTCTTACATTAATTTTGATACTAAATCATAGTATGGAAATGGGGGATCCAATTTTCTATAAAAAGGAGATGTTTTTTTGCAGCCTTACTATTTTTATCGGGTTAACAACTGGGGACATATTTTAAATTTGTTACACAAAAGTTTATATGCTGAAGAAATGGTATGTGCTATGAGCTCTGAACTTTTCCATATACCAAAAACCAAAAATTTAAAAGGGAATCGCGAGATGCATAATCATCTAGTGCCTGCTTCCTATCATCGCGTTACAGCAGTAGGTTCATCTCAGAGACTAGTAAATGGTGAGCAACAGCAATCCATTGTAGAAACACTGGTGGCTTGTATAAAAAATGCAGAAAACCAGGATAAAAAGGTAAGTGAAGGATTAATAACTATGGAGGAAAATGCAAGTCCTGAGTTCAAAACGTTTATTAAAGTGATTATCAAGTGGCAAGAACAAGCAGAATCCTATTTAAAACAAGCAAAAGAATCTTTGCGAACTATGGGAGTTTCGGTTCCTGCTGAAAGTGATCAGCAGAATGGAGATGACAATTTTTATTAAAATATTATCAGGTTGGTTCTAGCAACCAACCTCTTTTTGTATGGAAGAATCGCTTTTTTTATTGAGCTTACGCTGCAGGTTAGTTTAATAAAAAATTTCTGTCAGAGAAAAACAAGGGATTACCTTAAAATTTCGGTCAGAGCACTTTCGAGCATTGTGAGAAATAAAAAGCATGTGACGGACGATCAAATTGTAAGAGTTTGTAAATTATTTGATGTCGATACAGATGATTTGAAGGAGTAATTCTTCAATAAATGTCACTAAAAAATATGAGGTGAGAATGAAGGACAAAAAAAGCCAACATCATTTGTTGACTCGTTTTCACTTTCATTCACAGGTTCATGTCTTCTTCCCCCAACATTGCCACTGGACGAAAAACCTCGTAGTGTATATGTTCTTTCGGAACTTCCCATTCATTTAAGGCTTTAATTATCGCTTCCATAAACGGAATTGAACCGCAGAAATAAAAATCAGCTTCTTTTGTAGGAAGTAAGGATTGCAGGAAGTTCAAGTCAATATGACCTTCTTTATCATAATTTTTTGCTTTTTTATCCTCTACAGTTGGTGAATTATAACAAACATATGACTTTAAGTAATCAAAGTTGTTTTCTAATTCCTTCACATGTTCTCTAAATGCATGTGTTTTGCTGTTACTTGTAGCATGAATGAACGTAACTTGACGTGATAGTTTTTCTTCTGCGATTGTATTTAACATGCTTAATAAAGGAGTAATTCCAATTCCTCCACTAATCAGCACAATTGGTACATTATCTTTGCGGATAACAAAATCACCAGCAGGTGCGGAAAATTGCAGTGTATCACCAGATTGAATCTGATCATGCAGATAGTTTGAAACAATTCCATCTGGAGAATTTCCATGCTCATCTTCACGCTTAACGCTGATGCGATAGTAATCTTTACCAGGTGCCTCAGATAGGCTGTAATGACGAATATGCGTGTATTGCTCTCCAGGGATTTCTGCCCTGATCGTAAGATATTGACCAGCTTTATACGAAGATATTGCTTCTCCATCTTTGGACTTTAAATAAAATGATGTGACCTCATCACTTTCCTTTACTTTTTTATCTACATAAAAAGTCCGATATCCTTCCCAACCTCCTGGTTGTTGTTCTGATTCTTCATAAAATTTTTTCTCCAGACTAATAAAAGCGTCTGATATATATCCATATGCTTTACCCCACGCTTCAATAATTTCATCTGTTGCATTATCACCAAGAACATCTTTTACTGCTTGAAGTAACGTTTCACCTACAACTGGATATTGTTCAGGTTTTATTCCAATGGCACGGTGTTTTTGAGAAATCCTTTCAATTACTGGTTTAATAGCATCCAGATTTGTAATGTATTCTCCAGCTGCATAAACGGCATATCCTAATGCTTCCTGCTGAAGACCTCTTTTTTGATTCGTTTGGTTGAAGATGTTAAGTAGGTCTGGAGCTTTTTCAAATAATAGCTTGTAAAATCTTTTTCCTATTTCTTTACTATGCTCTTTTAAAACAGGGGCGGTTGATTGTACAATATTAATGGTTTTATCATCAAGCATATTAATGCACCCTTCTATGTTTAATTTTCTCGGATTTTACTAACATGCCCAAACGATTTTACCAATAAACAACAATTCTGCCGATTTTACCTCACAACAGAACAAGTTAAAGCTTGCCTTCACTGCCTTTTAACTTCGGCTAAAGGTATATAAAATCATTATTTTCGTTAAAAACGCACTTTTAATATTACCAGCTGGTGAACCTTCTTCAAAAGAGAGTAAAATTCCAAATTGCTTCTTTCTTAATCCGTAGATTAAGATATTTTTATACTGATAGTCAATGACTTTAAGCCAGTTCCTATTTATACAGTCCTGATCTATCTATTTTGTTTTACTTTGGCATGTCATTCACTTCATAAGCAACCCGTATTCCGGATTCAATTGCGCCTTGCATCCAACCGTGGATAAGAGTAGTATGTTCACCGGCAAAGTGCACTCTTCCTTCAGGTATAGCAATATAAGGATATAGATCGGTTTCCTGACCCGTTTCAAAAGCCGTGAAAGCACCAGAAGAATATGGATTATCTATCCAGCTAAAGGAAGTTCCTGATACAAACTCAGAATAGACTTGGTCTCCGTATATTTCAGCTAAGTTCTTTAAAGCATAGCGAATGCGATCTTCGTTTGATAGCCCGTTCCAAGTTAAAGCCTCGTCCGCCCATGTATAGCTTGCCAAAACCACAGCAGGTCCTTTTGTACCAATCCCTTGACTTGGGTAATAAGTGAATCGAATCGGCAGGTCTGTTATGGATTTACCGCCATATTGATCATGCCTTTCCCAAAACCTGCTTTTAAACTCGATACCGATTTTTATTGCGCCAATATAGTTCAGTTCCCGAATCGCTCTCCGTTTGTAATAGGAAAAAGAATGGTATGGTTCAATTTCCACAAATCGCAACACTGAAAAGGGAATGGTTATGATGGCAAGATCACCCGTTATGGTGGAGTGCTCTAAGGTGTCCTGATGGGTGGAATGGATAGTTACTCTGTTGTTATGTTGGACAATTTTCGTCATCCTTTGAGAGAATGCAATGTCTTCTTTTAATTGCGGAAGAAATGCCCTTGGCAGCAGATCCATGCCGCCGGTTATCTCATAGAAACGATTTGCGCTAAAGGACATTTCTTCTCGCAAAGCTTCAACAAATGACATTCCCATAAATGCTTCTAAGTCAAGAAGTACACCGATCATATCAATTGCTCCAGCTGAAAAAGTCGTTCCATATTGATAATGGTAAGATTTTAAGAAAGAACCCAGCGAATAGTCTTCAAATTCTTTTTCTACGAGTTGCCAATTTCTAGTTGGGTTTTGGTTAATGAAATCGATAATTGGCTGTATAGCTAATTTCCACAGATCCTCTGCACTTTTACCACGTTCATTCGGAGCAATGGGAAAGTTTAAAATACTTGGATTACGTTCAAATATAGTAAGACGTGTTTTGATTCCATTTACATAAAGAATATCCAATGGAGTTCGGTTAATAAAAGGGTTTACGGTTAGCCCGAATTTATTAATATACTCTAATGTCAAAAAATGACTATGAGGAATACGCATTGCGCCTGCGTTAAAATAAAGCCCATCGCTAAAGGGGGATCGTATGGTAAAGACACGTCCGCCAACCCTATTGCTGGCTTCAAGAATTGCAACGTTGTGCCCTGCCTCCTTCAATAGAGATGCCGCAACCAGTCCTGCTAGTCCTGCGCCGACAATAGTAATTTGTTTGGGAACTTGCGACTTTT
Organism: Metabacillus hrfriensis; assembly: GCF_030127205.1. NCBI lineage: Bacteria > Bacillati > Bacillota > Bacilli > Caryophanales > Bacillaceae > Metabacillus > Metabacillus hrfriensis. The sequence continues at coordinate 2,311,467 of NZ_CP126116.1, read as the reverse complement.
TAAGACCATTTCTAATAATGTTAATCATTTGTTGCGTCGATAATTGATAATTTATGTTTTTAGGCATCTCTTCATCCCCAGTGAAATAGATTTATTCCATTGTATTCACCGGAATAGATGCCTATGAATTCTTACTATTTATGTATAAACCCTAACAAGGAACAGCTTCTTCGAATTACTCATGAGTATAATTGGGCTAATCATGGTATTCAAAGCTCCTTGGATGGCAACCTGGTTTACGACTGATGCAGAAGCGATTCGAGTGGTTGCCATTACTTTGCGAATCGATGCTTTTATCCCAACTTGCCTTGGCGATTGGACTCGTTTTAGCAGGCGCCCTGCAGGCGGCTGGTGATACTAAGGGCACGATGTATAGACGGCTGTTGGGATGTGGTTATAGGGTTGTAGGAATCTATATTTTAGGAATCTATTCTCATATGGGGATTGCAGAAATATGGATCGCCATTGCATTAGATATTCACAATACGTGCGATATTCCTAACTTGGAAATATAGAACCTTTTTTAGACGCTGAATAAGAAAGACATTGAAGAGCAGGGATATTTGGTATCAAAGTGAAAAAATTTTGAGCTGTAAATAAAATAATACCCCTCTCAGGTTAAGAGAAGGGCTTTTGGTTACTTCTAGATTATTTCATAATGCCATCAGGGATTAAGACATACACATGCCATAATGCTTTTGGAAAGCGGTGCAGATATTAAATTTGTTAGTGATAGACTAGGTCATAGTACTGTAACTATGACTGCAGACGTTTATCTCCACATTACAAAGAAATACGAGGAAGAAAACGTCAGTAAGTTTGAAAAGTATTTAAACACTAGGTGGGCAAAAAGTGGGCAAAGTCTTATTTCCTTCGTTAAAACCCTCTACATAATGCGCTTAAACATCTTTTCCATCTCATACGTCGAATAATGAATAATAATTGGTCTTCCGTGCGGACAAGTAAAAGGATCTGTTGATTTCCTCAGCGTTTCAAGCAAAGCAAACATTTCATCATTGCGAAGATGATGATTTGCTTTTATAGCTGCCTTGCAGCTCATCATAATCGCTGCTTCTTCACGAAGCTTTTTAATATCCGCCTGTTTATGGTCGAGCACTTCCTGAATAATTTCTTCAATTAATTCCCGTTCTTCTCCGCGTGGAAACCATTGAGGGTGAGAACGCACGATAAAACTATTTCCCCCAAAGGGCTCAAGGAAGATTCCGACTTCACCCAATGCCTGCATTTTCTCATTGATGATCAGGGCTTCATCTGCAGAATAGTGCATGGTAATCGGGACTAGGAGCTCTTGAACTTCCGTAGCAACTTGTCCTACTTTTTCTTTAAAGTATTCATAATTGATTCTCTCCTGAGCCGCGTGCTGATCGATAATGTATAATCCAGTCTCATTTTGAGCGAGGATATATGTTCCATGCATTTGGCCTATTGGATAAAGTACAGGCACTCTCGGTTCAGATTCTGTCGTTAACAGTTCTTCATGATAATCAGCTGGCTGTTCATCATAAACTTCAAATCCCTCCTCAATAACTGGAGAACTTTGTTCGATGATCTTTTCTTCTGGTTCTTGAGCTTCTGCTGCTTCAATCACTGGCTTTTCCATTACTTGCGGAAGAGATGCTGCTGATAGTGGTTTTTTCTCAGCATGACTGAACGAAAATGTTTGCTGTTCATCAAAGCTTTTTTCTTTCCGCTTTGGCAAGACGGCTTCAGGAATCAGCTTTTGCTGCGAAAATGCGTCTTTAATTCCTGCAGTAATCAGATCATTTAATTCAGCCTCTTTGCTTAGCCGGACTTCCATTTTGGCAGGGTGAACGTTTACGTCGACTAAAATAGGATCCATATTAATTTCCAGAAAGACAATTGGAAACCGGCCGATTGGAAGCAGGGTATGATAGCCTTGCTGAATGGCTTTTACAAGCGGATAGTTTTTAATAAATCTGCCATTTACGATCGTTGATATATAGTTTCTTGATGCTCTGGTGATTTCAGGAAGAGATATATAGCCTTTCACTTCAAAATCAAGAGACTGTAAGTTAATAGGAATCATTTTTTTTGCAATGCCCAGTCCATAAATGCCCGCTATGACTTGGCGCACATCACCGTTCCCGCTCGTATGCAGCATTGGCTTTCCGTTATGAGTCAGCTTGAAAGAAATAGTTGGATTGGACAATGCCAGGCGATTGACAACATCTGTAATGTTGCCAAGCTCGGTATGAACTGTTTTGACATATTTTAAACGGGCTGGTGTGTTGAAAAATAAATTCGTAACAGTAAGGTCGCTTCCTTTTCTGCTTGAAGCAGCTTCATGGATGTCTACCTTTCCTCCTGAAAGCACCATTCTCGTGCCTGCACCAGACCCTGTGCTTGTTTTTAATTCAACATGGGAAACAGACGCGATACTCGGCAGGGCCTCTCCCCGGAAACCAAGAGTCCGGATCCGGAAAAGGTCGTTTTCATCTTTGATTTTGCTTGTAGCATGCCTGTGAAAAGCGTTCAGACAATCTTCAGGCAGAATGCCGTCTCCATTGTCTATGATGCGGATTTTGCTTAAACCCGCTTCTTCTATATGAATTTCAATGACAGTGCTGCCGGCGTCTATACTATTTTCCGTTAACTCTTTTACAACAGAAGCCGGACGTTCGACAACTTCTCCTGCAGCTATCTTATTTGATAGTGAATCGTCAAGGCGAATAATTTTCCCCATGCTGTTCACCTCTTCATTATTTTAATTTTTTTTGAATTTGATAGAGTTCATTCATTGCATCAAGCGGCGTCATTTCAAGCAGATTGATCGCCCGTATCTGTTCTAGTACCAGTATATCTTTTTTCGGAACCGGTCTGCTTTCCTTCTTAGCAGGCTGTTCATTAAAAAAGGAGAGCTGAGCTTCATCGCTTTTAAATGTTTCCGACTTTTCCATGATAGATGCTGGGACTTTTACTGTCTGTTCGGCTTCAAGGCTTTCTAAAATTGCTTTTGCTCTGATGATCAGCTCATTTGGCAGCTCGGCAAGCTCGGCGACATGAATTCCATAACTTTTATCTGCCGGACCTTCCTCGATTTTGTGAAGGAACACTACCTTGCCGTTTTCTTCTACGGCTGATACATGGACATTCTGAAGCTGCGGCAAACCGTCAGCAAGACTAGTCAGTTCATGATAATGCGTGGAGAACAAAGTTTTAGCTCCGATATGATGGTGAATATGTTCAATAATGGCCTGCGCGAGTGCCATTCCATCATACGTTGAAGTTCCCCGCCCGATTTCATCAAATAATATTAAACTTCTTTCCGTAGCATTGACAATCGCATTCTTCGCTTCAAGCATTTCAACCATAAAGGTACTTTGCCCTGATATTAGGTCATCCGCTGCTCCTATTCGGGTAAAAATTTGATCAAAGATCGGAAGAACAGCTTCTGAAGCAGGAACAAAACACCCGATCTGAGCGAGGATGGCTGTTAATGCAACCTGTCTCATATACGTGCTTTTTCCGGACATGTTAGGTCCTGTAATCAGCAGCATTCCGCGGTCATTTGAGAAATAACAATCGTTTGGAACATATTCTTGAGAATTCATTACTTTTTCAACAACTGGATGTCTGCCGTCCTTAATGAACAGCTCCTGATCTGAAAAAGAGGGTTTAGAATAATGTCTTTTTTCACTGATGACAGCAAAGCACTGAAGCACATCCAATTCACTTATGCACTTAGATAAGGATTGAAGTCTTGGAATAAACTTCTTCACCTGTTCACGAAGCTCGACAAACAATTCATATTCAATGTCTACCATTTTTTCTTCTGCTTCTAGAATGAGCGTTTCTTTCTCTTTAAGCTCCGGTGTTATAAATCTTTCAGCGTTTGTCAATGTTTGCTTCCGTGTGTACCTGCCTTCTTCAAGCAAGTGTACATTTGCTCTTGTCACTTCAATATAGTAGCCGAATACCCTGTTAAACCCTATTTTAAGTGATTTGATGCCTGTACGCACCCGCTCTTGCTGTTCAAGCTCTGCTATCCATGATTTGCCGTTTCTGCTTGCATCTCTGAATTGATCGAGCTGTTCATGAAAGCCGTCTTTCATGATATTGCCGTCTTTAATAGACAGGGGCGGATTCTCTACTAAAGCAGAATCAAGTAAGTCTGTCAGTTCTGTACAAGTGTCAATTTGTTCTGCCTTTTCATTTATTTGGTTATCCTTTACAGATGTTATCACTTCTTTGATCGCAGGCACCTGCTGCAATGATTTCTTGAGCTGGATTAAGTCTCTTGCATTGACATTTCCGAATGCCACTCTCCCCGCAAGTCTTTCAAGATCATAGACTTCCTTTAGCCGTTCTCTGAGGTCTTCGCGTTCAAAATAGTGATCAAGCAAGGATTGGACCATTTGAAGACGGCTTTTGATTTCATTTTTGGAAAGCAATGGCCGATCGATCCACTGCTTGAGCATTCTCGCGCCCATTGCTGTTTTAGTCTCGTCAAGAAGCCAGAGCAGCGAGCCTTTTTTGCCTTTAGAACGGATCGTTTCCGTCAGCTCCAAATTCCGCTTTGAGTATAAATCGATTTTCATAAAATCCTGCAGCTGATAGACTTTTACTTTTTGCAGATGATCAAGGCTTCTCTTTTGCGTTTTCTGCAAATAGTTATGCAGTCTCCCAAATGTTTCTTTTAATCTCACATCTTCAAGATGATCGATAATCGCTTCAAATTTCTCTGTGCCCGCATCTATTTCAAACGAAACGGTCACTCTTGATTTTTCAGCAATTTTTTTAATATATGATTCAGGAAAGTCAGGATGTACAACTAATTCCTTTGCACCAAGTGAATACACTTCATTTATAATTTCATCAATATGATTTAATAAGGTCACTTGATTTTCACCAGTCGATAGATCTGTAACGGCAAAACCAAACTTAGAAGGAAAGGCAGTTACAGACGCTAAATAGTTATTTTCCCGCTCCTGCAGACCTTTTCCATTCATAACCGTTCCTGGTGTGATCAGTTGCACAACTTCGCGGCGTACAACACCCTTTGCCTGTTTTGGATCTTCAGTTTGTTCACATATGGCTACCTTGTAGCCTTTTTCAATTAAAGATTCTATATATCCAGGAGCAGAATGATACGGTACACCGCACATTGGAATTCGTTCGGCGCCTCCACCATCTCTGCTCGTTAATGTAATTTCAAGTTCAGCAGATGCTCTTTTTGCATCTTCAAAAAACATTTCATAAAAGTCGCCTAAACGAAAAAATAAAAAGGCATCCTGATACTCTGCCTTTATTTTTAAATATTGCTGTATCATTGGCGTATATGTAGCCATAGTAATCCCCCATTGCATTTGCGTACGTTTCAAAACAAACTTTATTATAACATACATGGAGGATTTTTTGCTTCGCCCGAATCCCGGAAGGTTGTCCCAGGAATAGTATATTAAAAATACGAAAGGTGCAAAATTATTAGAATTCCATAAAAAAAGAAAAACCAGGAAGATAGATTCTCCCTAGTTTCCTCTTATTCTTCATCTCCGCCGACTAAAAATTCCGGATTCAGATCTTCAAACTCCTCATCAAGATCTTCTTCCCAGTCTTCATCCGCTTCAGCAAATGATTCTGTATTAATTGCGACAACCACCTTTGTTTCCCCGACAACTTCCGCCAAAAACTCACGCTCAGCTGAAACAACAACCTTGCTTCCATTTGGAGAAATATTGACCTCCATGCAGTTTGGCTGCTGCATAACCTTTGCAATGACTTCATGCTCATCGTCCAAAAAGTTGTTATCTTTATATTTCAACTTAATGACGTCCACATATGAAACTTTTTCAGTGACAACTTCTGTTTTCGTATTATCAGCATACGAATACCATACGTTAATGTCGTAAGTACCTTCAACCTCGACTGTTTTCCCAACCTTTTTGGCATCATATTTATGGTTGATCAACCAGCCGCCTAGAATGCTTGTTGGTTTTTGCGAAGGAGCAATGCTGTGCGTGGATTGAGTAAACTTCTTGCCTTTCGCAACTACCGCTTTGGTGATTATTTCTCTGTATTCAGCCATTCGTACATACCCTCCTCAATCAATCTTCATTTAATCCTATGCTGGGCTAGTAGGGTTTGTGCTACTAATATAAAGGAATAAATAATATGTTCCACCAATACATGAATCGGTATAGTTCATTGTATGCGTGTACGCCCAGATATGTGCCTAAAATTTTGAAAAGAAAAGCTGAATTGCCAAGGGGGTCAGTTGATCACAAAGGTTTTGGCAGGAAAGGCGCTTTTTGCCTTTGCTGCCGGCAGTATAAAAAACTATGATTATTTAGAACATAGTTTAATTAGATATTTATTTAGTGAAGTGGCGTGGTTTTCTGCAGGAATTTTTAACGCTGTTGGAGCTAGGGCGGATTAGCAATAAATTTTATCGGTCTCTATATAATTTTTATCAGGCTCTTTTCGAAATTTATCAGAAACATCCTCTATTGAAGCTTTGCAATATAAAGAAAATAAAAAAGCACACTGCTCTGAACAGTGTGCTCCTCTTTTAGTGACAGGCTGAGCCTGGTGAATTATTTAGTTTTGAACCCGTTTCACCGCTTAACAGATCTCCGCCGGTTGTGCGGATAATTTCGTCTGTCACATGGTTTGAGATCGTGACTGCAATCAATTGAAGCAAATCGTTCACTTCAACTTGAGATTCTTTAAATTCCTGAATGATTGGAAGTTCATCCAATTCTTCCTGAATTTTATCAATTTTATCTTCTACCTGCTTTAATGCTTCCTGCTTGCTGTAATGCTGGAAGTTAACAGCCTGTTTTTGAAGACTTTTAATACTTGCTACTTTTTCACGGATTTTTTGATTCTCATTGATTTGCGCTTCCGCTTTTTTGAAAAACTCAACTTCTTTGGTATCAGCAACCATTTGTGCTAATTCACGGGCTTTTGCTACGATTTCTTCTTTAGTATATAATGACATCCCCTATTTCACCTCTATCGCTTCTTCTACCATTTCCCCATCTAAAGACCACGTTTTTGCTTTGTTTATTTTCACTTTAACAATTTGGCCGACAGCAGACTTTGGACCTTTAAAGTTTACAAGTTTGCTTTTAGTTGTATAGCCTGCAAGTACTTCAGGGTTATTTTTGCTTTCCCCTTCTACAAGCACTTCTACAACCTGACCTTCGTATTCCATCATTTTTTTAGCTGAAATTTCTTTAACAAGATCATTCAGTTTTTGCAGACGTGCTTTCTTTACTTCCATAGGAACGTTATCTTGCATTTTTGCTGCAGGCGTCCCTTCACGAGGAGAGTAAATGAACGTATAAGCACTGTCGAATTCAACTTCACGGTACATTGACAGCGTTTCTTCAAATTGCTCATTTGTTTCATTTGGGAAACCTACAATGATATCTGTCGTCAAAGAAGCCGTTGGAATCGCTTCCTTAATTTTTTTCACTAATGTCATATATTTTTCCCGGTCGTATTTGCGGGCCATCAGCTTTAAGATCTCAGAGCTTCCTGACTGAACAGGCAAGTGAATATGATCAAGCAGGTTACCGCCTTTAGCAAGCACCTCAATCAGATGATCATCAAAATCACGAGGGTGACTTGTTGTAAAGCGGACACGGGCAACATCAATTTTACGGATTTCATCCATTAAATCGCCGAGGCCGTATGAGATGTCTTCAAAATCTTTTCCATATGCATTTACATTCTGGCCAAGCAAAGTAATTTCCTTATATCCGCTTGCAGCAAGCTGACGCACTTCCTGAATGATTTCCTCAGGGCGTCTGCTTCTTTCTTTTCCGCGAGTATAAGGAACGATGCAGTACGTACAAAATTTATCGCAGCCAAACATGATATTAACCCATGCTTTGACATTTCCTTTGCGCTCTCTTGGAAGGTTTTCAATAACGTCGCCTTCTTTAGACCAAACTTCGATGACCATTTCTTTCGACATGTAGGCGTCTTTAAGAATATTAGGCAAGCGGTGAATGTTATGCGTTCCAAAGATCATGTCAACATGCTGATGTTTCTTCATGATTCTTGTGACAACAGATTCTTCCTGCGACATACATCCGCAGACACCGATCAATAAACCTGGTTTTTCTCTTTTAAGGGACTTCAGGTGACCGATTTCACCGAATACTTTATTTTCTGCATTTTCACGGATGGCACATGTATTCAAGAGAATCACATCTGCATCTTCTGTTGTGTTCGTAGCTTCATAGCCGAGTGCCATGAAAATTCCAGCCATGACTTCAGTATCATGTTCGTTCATTTGGCATCCGTATGTGCGAATCAGAAATTTCTTTCCATTCCCAAGGCCTCTGAACTCTTCTGAAATGCTGAAATCATTTTGGTATTTCACTTCCTCTTTGCCGCGCTTTTTTGCATCCTTTAAGGAAGGTGGCATATAAACGGCTTGGAAATACTTGCTGTAATCCTTTTCGGATTTTTTGTCCGCAGGATTTACCTGTGTATTTTCCAAACGCTGCTTTTCATTCATGTAAAACAGTCTCCTTTCAAACCCTTCTAACCTTACTCTCGGAGTGAGAGTATACCAATTTTATAGTATATATGTTCTTAAATGACAAAACAATATACAAATCAAGAAAGGACATATATCTATAGTAAAACAATCTTACTAAATAAACAAATCAAGAAACGCGAAAGCGTCTTTTAGTCACCCGCAGAAAATAAGAATTGACGGGAGGAAGGTGCTTTTTCTTCAATTGTTTTCAAAGTGGGCTATGAACTGCAGCAAGACATCAGAATTTGATGGAATGAAATTTGTTTCTAATGGAAAAGAGAGGACTTAGCCTCTCTTTAAAAAATTATGACAAAATATTCAATTCTTTTGCTGCTTTTTCAAAGATATCTAAAGCTGTTTGCAATTCTTCTTTAGAATGCTCAGCTGTTACAATTGTACGCACGCGAGCCTGCCCTTTTGCAACTGTCGGGAATGCTATGCCTTGTGCAAAAACACCATATTCCCGCAATTTATCTGAGAACTGATGAGACAAGGCTTCGTCCCCGACTATAACCGGTGTTACAGGTGTTTCGCTTTTACCTGTATCAAAACCTAGATCTTCAAGGCCTTTTTTGAAGAATTTTGCGTTATCCCATAGCTTTTCAATCAGTTCAGGCTCTTCTATAAGTACGTTGATCGCTTCTATACAGGCGGCTGTAACAGCTGGAGGATGGGACGTACTGAATAAAAATGGACGGCCTTTTTGAATAAGGTAATCAATTAGAGTACGTGTGCTTGCTACATATCCTCCTAAAACACCAACCGCTTTGCTTAATGTCCCGACCTGGATATGTACACGTCCATCAAGTCCAAAGTGATTAACTGTTCCGCGGCCGTTTTGTCCAAGAACACCAGAAGCGTGGGCATCATCCACCATGACAAGTGCATCGTATTTTTCAGCAAGCTCAACAATTTCCGGAAGTGGAGCAATATTTCCATCCATAGAGAAAACACCATCAGTAACAATTAGACGGACTCTAAAGTCTCCTGATTCTTTTAATGCTCTTTCTAAATCTGCCATATCAACATGGTTATACACTTTGCGCGCAGCCTTTGTTAATCGGATTCCGTCGATGATTGAAGCATGATTCAGAGAATCTGAGATCACAACGTCTTCTTTTGTCAGAATAGAAGAAAGAACGCCCTGGTTTGTTGTAAAACCTGACTGAAACACTAGTGCAGCTTCTGTATGCTTAAATTCAGCAAGCTTTGTTTCAAGTTCTTCATGCATTGTAAAAGTACCGGCAATCGTTCTGACAGATCCGGTTCCTGCACCAAATTTCTCTGCAGCCTTGATTGCTGCTTCTACCAGTCTTGGATGAGTTGTTAATCCTAAATAGTTATTAGATGATAATTGAATTAATTCTTTTCCATCGATGACAACTTTTGATGCCTGGTCTGATTCGAGAGGAATCAGCGTCCGGAATGTTCCTTGCTGTTTCATTTCATCAAGTTCTGCCTGTAAATATTCAAAACCTTTCATCATAGCCCCTCCATTTTCATTCTTTTATCACGCATTAATGGACAGTAATTCCTCCGCCTTATGGTATGTATGGTGGATTCTAGAAAACTAAGGTTGGATTTACTGCCAGTAATAGCACTAGCTTAGAACACATACTAATGGCTCCACTCACTGCGGCAACGTCTGTGTACCTGCAATTCTGCGGGCCTTAACTAACATACAACGGGGGAGAAGCCCCCGCTGAATGAAGTTTCACATTATGGGTGTAATACGACTTTACCACATTTACCTTCGATCATTAAATCGAAGCCTTTTTTAAATTCTTCTAAAGAGAAGTGATGCGTAATCAGCGGGGTTACATCTACTTGCCCTGATTTTAGAAGTCTTGAAACCTGCTGCCACGTTTCATACATTTTTCTCCCTGTAATTCCCTGTACCGTGATTCCTTTAAAAACGACATCATTGGTGATATCTATTTCAACTGGACGGACAGGAAGACTCAGGATCGAAACACGTCCGCCATTGGTTACCATTTTAAATCCTTGATCCATGGCAATTGGATGCCCTGACATTTCACAGACAACATCTACACCGTTGCCGTCTGTTAATTCATTAATCTTCGCCAAAGGATCTTCATTTTTCGAATTGACGACCGTTGTTGCGCCCATTTCTTTTGCTAAATTTAAACGGTAGTCGTTCAAATCAAGGGCAATGACCTGAGATGCTCCTGCTGCTTTTGCAACTCCTACAGCCATAATCCCAATAGGGCCGCATCCAATGACAGCAACACTTTTCCCTGCAACATCTCCTGCTAAAACTGTGTGCACCGCATTTCCCATCGGTTCTTGAATAGATGCTACATCAAAAGGCATTTCTTTTGGATTTTTCCAAAGGTTCACTGCCGGCAAAGCCACATACTCTGCAAAGCATCCGTCTGTATCGACACCTATGATTTTTGTGTTTTTGCAAATATGATACTGTCCTGTTAAACATTGCGGACATTCATAGCAAACTAAATGCGTTTCAGCGGAAACAAAATCTCCGATTTCGACGCTTGTTACTTTACTTCCTATTTCTACAACTTCTCCAGAAAATTCATGGCCAAATACATAAGGCGGATTCACTCTGCTTTCCGACCATGCATCCCATGTATATATATGAACATCTGTTCCGCAGATTGAAGTAGCCTTTACTTTGATCAGCACTTCATTTTCTTTAATCTGAGGGATGTCTACCATCTGCAGTTCAGCACCAAAGCCTTTGCGGTGCTTAACGATTGCTTTCATTTTTCCATTCACTGTGAACACTCCTCGCTCCAAAAAACATCTATTTTAATGAGTATATATGAAATTCTATCATCCTTAAATAGTGGTGTAAAGGAGACTGTCCACCCAGTGTAGACGTTTGAACACATGAGAAAAAAACTCGCTTATTTTTTTATAAAACTTAAAATCAATAAAAAAAAACGCCTATCCTGAGGATAGACATTTTTCTCATTACATAAATTCTGAGAGCAATTCGTTGAATTTCTCTTCGCTGATTTGCAGATCGGCATGTGATAAAGGAGTTTCGCTGTAGTTGTAGACAAGCTCCTGATAGGATGGCTGATTCTTGTTTTGATAAATCAAACCCGTTACAAGTCCGTTTTTCTCCATCAGAGTCTGCATGGCAGTCATGCGGTTTGATGGGTCATATCCTTCAATATCACTAAGTTTTGTAAGATTTTCTTTAAACCAGTCATATGTGTTGATTTTATTGTAAGTGACACATGGACTGAAGACGTTGATTAAAGAAAATCCTTTATGATTGATCCCTGCTTCAATGATTGACGTCAAATCTTTTAAATCAGTTGAGAAGCTCTGTGCTACAAATGTTGCTCCTGCCGTAAGTGCCATTTCCATGACTGATAAGGAAGATTCAATTGAACCTTTCGGCGTGCTCTTAGTTTTGAAGCCAACATCACTTCGCGGAGACGTCTGGCCCTTTGTCAATCCATAAATTTGATTGTCCATTACGATATAGGTGACATCAATATTTCTTCTGATGGCATGAATCGTATGGCCCATTCCGATGGCAAAACCGTCACCGTCGCCGCCTGATGCAATGACGGTTAAATCTTTATTTGCCATTTTTACACCTTGCGCAATTGGAAGGGAACGGCCGTGAATGCCATGGAAACCGTAAGCGTTGATATAGCCCGAAATACGGCCTGAACATCCGATTCCTGAAACTACAGCAAGCTGATCAGGTTCGAGGCCTGCATTTGCAGCAGCACGCTGAATGGCGGCTTGTACAGAGAAGTCTCCGCAGCCGGGGCACCAGTTAGGCTTTACATTGTTTCTAAATTCTTTAAACGTCGCCATTTAGAACAACTCCTTGCATTTTGAATGAACTTCATGCGGCAAGAGCGGATTTCCATCATATTTAAGAATACTGGAAATTTTCTCTGCATGACCCACATTCATTTTTATAAGACTAGCAAGCTGTCCAGTTGCATTATTTTCTACCACTACAACCTTTTTAGCTGCTTTAACAAGCGGAAGCAACTCATCGGCCGGGAATGGATGAAGCAGACGGACATGTGCATGATTCACTTTTACACCGTCATTTTCAAGGCGGATCATCGCTTCTTCAATTGTGCCTCTTGTAGAGTTAAATCCAACGAATAGTACATCCGGATCAGGATGAGTCAGATTTTGATGGACAGGCGTGTCAAACTTGATGTCTGACAGCTTACGCAGACGTTTGTCCATTTGGGCTTTACGGTTTGTTGCCACCTCGGAAGGTTTGCCGGTCTCATCATGTTCAACACCTGTAACATGGTGAATGCCATTCTTCATTCCCGGCACTACACGCGGCGATACGCCATCTTCTGTTACTTCAAATCGTTTAAAGTATCCTTTATTTTCTATCTCAGGCAGCTCCTCGCCCTGTGCAAGCTTGCCTCTTCGTATTTGGATTTTATCATATTGAAGCGGTTCTACAGACTGTTTACCAAGTGAGAGCTGAAGATCTGTCAGCAAAATAACAGGACATTGATATTCCTCCGCTAAGTTGAAAGCTTCAATTGTATCGTAAAATGCTTCTTGTACTGTGCTTGGCGCCATGACGATTTTCGGAATTTCTCCATGCGTTCCGTAAATCATCGCCATTAAATCGGATTGCTCCTGTTTCGTCGGAAGTCCTGTACTTGGTCCGCCGCGCTGAGTATCAATGATCACCAGCGGCTGCTCTGTAATGCCTGAGAGCCCGATTGCTTCCATCATCAATGACAACCCCGGTCCTGCAGAAGCCGTCAATGTGCGGGTGCCTGCATAGTTTGCACCAATGGCCATCGTACAAGCGGCAATTTCATCTTCTGTTTGAATAACTGTACCGCCGAAATCAGGCAGCTTCTTAATGAGATATTCCATGATTTCAGAAGCTGGTGTAATTGGGTATGCAGCCATGAAACGTGCTCCGCCGGCAACTGCGCCTAATGCTATCGCATCGTTGCCGATCATGAACATGCGTTTTTGCCCGTCCGCTTTTTCTAGATACATATCTACACGGTCAAAGTTCAGTTCTTGTTTCATATAAACTGAGCCTTTTTTAATGGCTTCAAGATTCTTTTCAACAATCTGCTGCCCTTTTTTTCCGTAAATCTCCTGCACGACATTTTGGAATTGTGATGTTCCAAGATCAAGCACAGCACTTGTTGCACCAATTGCAACCATATTTTTCATTAATGAAGTGCCTAATTCTGCGGCAATCTCTGTAAATGGCACGGAATACAAAACAGCGTTGCAGTCATCAGGAATCACTGGATTAAACTTTGAATCTGCAAGAACAAGGCCGCCCTTGCGAAGCTCATATACGTTCACATCGATTGTTTCCTGATCAAAAGCTACTAATATATCAAGATCATCCGAAATAGAACGAACTTGAGTTGTGCTGACGCGGATTTTATTATTTGTATGACCGCCTTTAATTCGAGATGAAAAATGGCGGTAACCATATAAATAATAGCCCATTCTGTTTAATGCGATTGAAAACACTTCTCCGGTACTTTCGATACCTTCACCTTGCTGTCCTCCAACTTTCCATGAAAGTTGACTGATCATGTGCCCTACACCCCTTCTTAAGAAACACTCATATATTTTTCGCCCTATTTAAGAGCTCTTACACACGGAATTAAATATTGTTAGAATATGTACTAAACGTTTACAATTGTAGAACGAACATGAGAAAAAAACAAGCGTTTCAGGGAAATAAACATGCTTTTGCTGTTTATTTTTTTGATTTTTGCAAATCTTATATTCATTCATTCCGTAAACTTGATATGCAATAGAACCTTTGTCTAAAAAGGAATGGAATCAGCAAAATTTTTATACATAAATTTTTCAACCTGGCTTTCTGAATAATGCTTCGAGAGTGTATTCAGCAAGTAAGGATACTGTTCATAACCTTCAAGTCCTTCAATCGTTTCATCTATCCCGTCAAAATCAGATCCAAATCCTACAGCATTTTCTCCTGCAAGACCACTCACGTAATCTAAATGATTAAGTAGATGCTTCATTGAAGCCCTCGAGCGGGAAGAGGTAAATTGCGGCACGAACGTTATGCCAATCAAACCATTTTTTGCAACGATTGCTTTAATTTGATCGTCTTTTAAATTTCTTGGATGGGGACACAGTGCATATGAATTTGAATGACTGGCAATCGGATGGTCTGCAAGCTGAATGACATCCCAAAAGCTTCGTTCGGAAAGGTGAGATACGTCAGTCCACATGTGATAATGATTTAATTTCCCGACTACATGTCTCCCATAAAATGATAGACCTGCATTTCTTGTTTCGAGCGCTCCATCAGCTAGTAAGTTGGCAAAATTCCAAGTCAGTCCCGCGGATCTAACACCTAGCTGATGAAAAATGGAAAGAAGGCTTAAATCATGGCCGATCGGGTCGCAGCCTTCAAGTGTCAAAATGGCTCCAATTTCATCATCCTTTAATGCAAGAAGATCCTGTTTTGTCCTTATATGTATGATCTTTTCAAACCCATTAATAATCCGATCATAAAAGATGGAAGCCTGTGCAAAGGCGGCTTCTAATTTATTCGTGACATCAACTGGTATAAAGATGGCAAAGCACTGGACTTTTGCTCCAAACTGAAATAGCTTTTCAATGGTGACATGCAGATTCATGTCATTCCATTCACTAATTTCAGGCCTGCGCCATAATTGATAGAGCAAATCACAATGAGCATCAAAAATACGCACGTCATCATCTCTCCTAAAGATAAATAAAGGACTGTGTTCGTAAAAAATTTCTGTATAAAAATCGTTCACCTAATAAACTTTATATGGTGCTCTTTTCCTGTAAAAACTGTTACGGAATCAACTTATTTCCCGTTTATGATGAAAAAAATCCAAAAGTCATTTGTTTAGTGATCTATGATTGAAAAGGATATGAAAAGTGCGAAATAAAAACAAACCTGTTTGCGTGACCCGCAAACAGGTTGATCATTTTGTCTATTTAACGAGGCTCAATAATTAATTTAATGGCCGTACGCTCTTCTCCATCAATGAGAATATCCGTAAAGGCAGGAATACAGATTAAATCAACACCGCTCGGGGCAACAAACCCTCTGGCAATAGCTACTGCTTTTACAGCCTGGTTAAGTGCTCCAGCTCCAATTGCCTGGATTTCGGCAGCGCCTCTTTCACGCAGGACACCTGCTAGTGCTCCCGCTACAGAGTTAGGATTGGACTTTGCTGAAACTTTTAATATTTCCATTTCTAGTATCCCCCTTATTTTTCAATAGATCGTGAATGTACATTGGATCATGCCTTATTAGATCTGTTCGGAGGGCCCATCCCCTTTATGAAGCCTTCTGAACCTCTTTCACAGCCATTCCATTGATACTATATTCACTAGAGAGAACTAGTATTCCTGCTTGGTTCATAATTTTTTCTAAAATTTCTAAATATATATTCTATTCAAAAAACATATGATCGTCATTAATTAAAATGCGGTCAATTTTCAAAGCTCTGCCTGTTTTTTCTTGAACATCGATTACTACTGCGCTCAGCTGCGCCTTGCCTTCAGTTACCTCAAATCGCACAGGGAGGCTAGTCAGGAAACGTTTTATGACCGCCTCTCTCTCTACTCCCAAGATGCCATCATAAGGACCTGTCATGCCCACATCTGTGATAAAAGCAGTCCCCTGATCAAGAATTCGCTCATCTGCCGTTTGAACGTGAGTATGAGTTCCAACAACGGCCGTCACTTCTCCGTCCAAATACCAGCCCATGGCCTGCTTCTCACTCGTTGCTTCAGCATGAAAATCCACAAAAATGATGGACGTTCTCTTTTTAGCTTCTTCAATCAGCTCATCCGCTTTTTTAAATGGACAATCAATAGGCGCCAAGAACGTTCGTCCCTGTAAGTTAATCACAGCGATTTCTTTGCCGTCGCAAGTTATATATGTAATGCCGTTACCCGGAGTGCCTTCAGGAAAATTCGCAGGACGGATTAGATTTGGATAATTATCAATAAATTCAAAGATTTCCCGCTTATCCCATGTATGATTTCCCATTGTCACAACCTGTGCGCCAGCCTGATTCAGCTCGTGATAAATCTTTTCAGTAATCCCTTTTCCGTGTGCTGCATTCTCTCCGTTTACAATCGTCAGGGACGGTCTGTATTTACGTTTTAGCTTTGGCAAATATTCTTTTATCATATCTCTACCTGGAGATCCTACTACATCTCCTACAAATAATAGTTTCATGCTTCGCTTATACCTTCTCTCAAATGGTGTGTGTTTACCCTTAAGTTTTGCACAGATTGCAAAAAAAATAAAGCGATGCAGAAAGCATCGCTTTATTTCGCATATTCCACAGCTCTCGTTTCACGGATAACTGTTACTTTAATATGACCTGGGTAATCTAATTCTTCTTCAATCCGCTTGCGGATATCCCGTGCTAAACGGTGTGCCTGAAGATCGTCGATCGTATCAGGTTTAACCATAATACGCACTTCACGTCCTGCCTGAATAGCGAAGGATTTTTCAACTCCTTCGTAAGATTCGGAAATCTCTTCAAGCTTTTCTAAGCGGCGAATATAGTTTTCAAGCGTTTCGCTTCTTGCGCCGGGACGTGCTGCAGATAAAGCATCTGCTGCCGCGACCAGAACGGCAATAACCGAAGTCGGCTCCTGATCGCCATGATGCGAAGCAATACTGTTGATAACAACCGGGTGTTCCTTGTACTTCGTAGCAAGTTCGACTCCAATTTCAACATGGCTTCCTTCTACTTCATGATCAATCGCCTTACCGATATCGTGCAGTAATCCTGCGCGTTTGGCAAGAGTAACATCTTCACCCAGTTCTGCAGCCATGAGTCCTGATAAATAAGCGACCTCCATGGAATGCTTTAATACATTTTGACCATAGCTCGTTCTGAACTTCAAACGGCCCATAATCTTGATTAAATCTGGATGCAGTCCGTGAACACCAACTTCAAATGTTGTTTGCTCACCAACCTCGCGGATGTACTCATCAACTTCACGGCGTGATTTTTCAACCATTTCTTCAATACGTGCTGGATGGATGCGTCCATCTTGAACAAGCTTGTCTAGGGCAATTCTGGCTGTTTCCCTGCGAATTGGGTCAAATCCAGATAAAATAACTGCTTCTGGAGTATCATCAATAATGAGGTCAATACCAGTTAATGTTTCAAGCGTTCTAATGTTGCGCCCTTCACGTCCAATGATGCGGCCTTTCATTTCATCATTTGGAAGGTTAACGACAGATACCGTTGTTTCAGCTACATGATCTGCTGCACAACGCTGGATTGCAAGGGAAAGTATTTCTTTCGCTCGTTTATCCGCTTCTTCTTTCGCACGGTTTTCGCTTTCTTTAACAGTTACAGCGATATCATGCGAAAGCTCATTTTCAACCTTTTCGAGAATGATCTGCTTTGCCTCATCACGAGTCAAGCTGGAAATACGCTCAAGCTCTGATTGCTGTTTACGCACCATCTCGTCCACTTTGCTTTCCATCTCTTCAATATGCTGTTGTCTTTCATTTAGAGAATCTTCTTTTTTCTCAAGCATGTTCTCGCGCTTGTCTAAAGATTCATCCTTACGATCAAGATTCTCTTCTTTTTGTAATAAGCGATTTTCTTGTTTTTGCAGCTCATTTCGTCGTTCACGAATTTCTTGCTCTGCTTCTGTCCGAAGCTTGTGAATGTCATCCTTTGCCTCAAGCAACGCTTCTTTCTTCGTCGCTTCAGCATCACGCTTCGCATCTTCAAGAATTTGCTCAGCAGTTCCTTTCGCACCGGCAATTTTCGCTTCTGCAATGGATTTACGAACAAAATAGCCAACAACTGCACCGACGATTAGGCCAAGCAAAATGGAGATGATCATTGTAATGGGATCCATCATTTCACCTCCTCTTGCTATGAACTTGGTTCTTGCTAGATTTAAGTGTCGGCATGTATATTGCATAACGTTCTTCAACATACAGCACAAAGCTTAAGGGTTTCATGGAGACCTTGCAGCAATCCTGCTGCACTGATCAACATTTGCTTTCATAGTGCCTCGCTAAAAGTTCTAACAAAATAATAATACACCCTAATTGTAAATGTGTGAAATTTTCTTGTCAAGCCTGTCATTCTGGCGTTTCTAAAGCAATTGAGAATTTTCAGGCATTGCCTTACATTTCTTGAACAGGAAAAGTCAGGATTGTCTCTCCATTGTATCGTGTATTTTTACTTTTCACATACAAAAAAGAGGCGATAATCGCCTCTTTTTAATCTTCCAGTAAATCTAATTCTTCTTGTCCATCTGGAGCAACTGCAACTTCATCCAAGCCGTAGTGGCTGCGGATTTTCCCCTGAATCTCTAAGCGGATGCTAGGATTCTCCTTTAGGAAGATTTTTGCGTTTTCTCTTCCCTGTCCTAAACGCTCCTCATTGTACGAATACCATGAACCGCTCTTTTGAACAATATCAATATCTGTTCCTAGATCAATGATTTCGCCTTCTTTAGAGATGCCTTCCCCGTACATAATGTCAACTTCTGCAACACGGAAAGGAGGTGCAACTTTGTTTTTGACAACTTTGATTTTGGTTTTATTGCCGACCATCTCATTGCCCTGTTTCAGCGTTTCAGCACGGCGAACCTCTAAACGCACCGAAGAATAAAACTTCAGAGCGCGTCCGCCTGGAGTTGTTTCAGGATTACCGAACATAACTCCTACTTTTTCACGGATCTGGTTAATGAAAATAGCAATTGTTTTTGATTTGCTGATTGCTCCGGATAATTTACGCAATGCCTGAGACATAAGACGAGCCTGCAAGCCTACGTGAGCATCTCCCATTTCACCTTCAATTTCAGCTTTTGGAACTAAAGCTGCTACCGAGTCAATGACTAGAATATCTACCGCTCCGCTTCGAACCAGCGCTTCAGCAATTTCAAGCGCCTGCTCTCCTGTATCCGGCTGTGAGAGAAGAAGTTCATCTATATTTACACCAAGCTTTTGAGCATATACAGGGTCAAGGGCATGTTCTGCATCTATAAACGCAGCCTGTCCTCCCTTTTGCTGTACTTCTGCTATCGCATGAAGGGCAACTGTCGTTTTACCTGAGCTCTCAGGTCCATATATTTCTATAATTCTTCCACGCGGATATCCGCCAACACCAAGTGCTGTATCAAGTGCAAGTGAACCGCTTGGAGATGTAGAGATCTTCCGGTCAGTCTGTTCACCGAGTTTCATAATTGAACCTTTACCAAATTGCTTTTCTATTTGTTTCAGTGCCATATCTAAGGCAGCTTGACGATCGCTCACTGAGTTTCCTCCTTTAGTTATCAACCTATTAATAATATACCTTTTATTCGAACGTTTGACAAGTAAAAAACGAACATTTATTCGGTTTTTTTAAACGTAATAACAGACTGAAAATTCTCTTTTCTCTTTATGAAAATAAGAAATTTATGCCTCTTAATCAGCTAAAATACTAAATTGCCTTTTTACCTGATTACGCGGATGATCTAGTAAAAAAGAAAAATACAGCTTATTCTGCTGTATTTTCCATTAATGCTTTAATAATCAAGTAACAGCCGTATTTCACTGTACGTCTGCGAATGCCGTTGCGGCTGCCTGCAAGATGAAGGAGAACGGTTCTTACCGGCTGATCTTTAAATGCCAGCCCGATATAGACGGTTCCAGGTTTTTTCCCTTCAACAGGATCTTCCCCTGCGATGCCGGTAAAGCTGATTCCGATATCACTATTTGCAAGCTTCCTGATTTGTTCAGCCATTTCTTTGGCACATTGTTCACTGACAGCCCCATGCTGATCAAGTGTTTCTTCAGATACGTTTAGTATGGATTGCTTTACTTCATTAGTGTAGCAGACAATTGTACCTTTAAAAACATCAGATGTTCCTTTAACTGCTGTCAGCTGATCTGAAAAAAGGCCTCCGGTTAAACTCTCTGCAGCTGAAATTGTCATGTCTCTTTGTCTGAGATGTCTGAGTAATTCATCAGCGAGAGTTGTCTGGTCATAACCGTAGAAAAAAGTCCCCACTCTGCTGTTTATTGTTTTCTCCATTTCATTAATCAGGCGGACAGCTTCAGATTCATTTTGATGGCGCGCAGTCAATCTGAGCGTTACTTCCCCGTCACCCGCAAGAGGTGCAATCGTTGGATTGGTTTGGGCATCGATCAAATCCTGAATATCTGTCTCAAGCTGCGATTCGCCTATGCCAAAGTATCGAAGAACCCTCGAAATGATTTTGTCATTCTGGCCAAGCTTCTCTCTAAAGTATGGGAGCCCGAATTTCATAAACATAGGTTTCATTTCGCTGGGCGGGCCAGGAAGCAGCATATAAATTCGCTCATCCGCATCTATTGCCATTCCAGGCGCCATTCCCTGCTCATTTTTTAAGACGTGAGAATCCTCAATGACCAGAGCTTGTTTTTTATTATTTTCAGACATGCTTCTTTTTACTTTGACAAAATAGTCTTCAATGCTGCGAAGGGCTTCTTCATCAGTCACAAGCTTCTTGCCCAGAATATTTGCGATTGTTTCTTTAGTTAGATCATCTTTAGTAGGTCCAAGGCCGCCTGTGAAAATGATAATGTTCGAACGCTCTTTGGCAATCTTTACTGCCTGCTCAAGCCTTGAAGGATTATCACCTACAACCGTGTGATAATAGACATTAAGACCATTTTCAGCCAGCTGCTGAGATAAAAACTGGGCATTAGAGTTAACGATTTGCCCAAGAAGCAATTCAGAACCTACTGCAATAATTTCTGTTTTTGACGTCATATGAACTCCCCCTCTGAATGAAGAATTACTTGGAATTCAGTAATGCGGCTTTATTTTTTGCAAAATAGTCCCATCCTGAATAAACCGTAAAGAATAATGCTACCCATAATGCGATATCTGCAAACGGGAATGAAATGAAAACAAATGGAATGTTGTGTAAAAGCAAGGCAGAAATGGCGATAATTTGTGCCCATGTTTTAATTTTTCCAAGCATGTTTGCTGCAACCACTTCCCCTTCTCCGGCGAGCACAAGACGCAAACCTGTTACAGCGAATTCACGGCTGATGATGATAATTACGATCCAGGATGGGGCAAGTCCAAGCTCAACTAAAATAATTAAGGCTGCAGAAACAAGCAATTTATCTGCAAGCGGATCTAAAAATTTCCCTAAATTCGTAACCATATTCAGCTTTCGCGCATAATAGCCGTCAATCCAGTCAGTAGTAGACGCTATAATGAATAATATTGCCCCGGCGAGATGCGTGACGGGAATAGAAGCGTCCCCTATATACATGGTTCCCCAGTCAAAAGGAGCAAGCATAATCACCATGAATACTGGGATTAATAGAATTCTTGAGATTGTAATGCGATTCGGTAAATTCATGTTTTTTCCTCCAGAGTGTAAAAAGTATGTATCAGAAAATATAAAAGAAAGAAAAGCCATCTTGAAGATGACTTTACTCCTTAGTATATACAATCTGCATATCTTGTCTTACTGTTTTTTTAGGATCAATCTGATATTCTACAGGCTGTCCATTTACCTTCACTTCAGCAGCTGAAGCATTTCCAATGACAATAAAGGCTTCAGTTTCATTTGTAAAGTCATGCACCTCGGTTTGGTCCTTCTTCAGCATGCCGCTGAAGAATTTTTTTCCTGATGCATTTCGGATCTCAATCCAAGTCTGCCCTTTAGAGCTGACCTCAAGCTTAAATTCTTTTGCTTTTTTCAGCTCATATACCGCTTTTCTGGCTGTTTTTTCTTTGAATGTGATTTCTGAAGCCTGTTCTTCAGGTTTTTCAGCTTCCTGCTTTTCTTCTTTGACGTTTTCATCAGCTGCATCTTTCTCTTTTTGCTCTTTAGAATCAGATGCATTTTCGTCGTTTTCAATGGAATCATATTCATTTTCGCCGCTTGAAATTTGCTTAGTCTGGTCTACTGTGTTTTTTGCACCGTCCGGCTTGTCCTTCTGTACAAAAATCCAGATTACGACCGCTACTAGTAAAACCAATACGATTATTAAGATCCTGGGCAATATTTCCAAAGCCTTTGATGCTGACTTCGGAAGCTCTTTATGTGTTTTCACCCTTGAAAGCTCAGTAGTTTCTTCTGAATAAACAACCGGTATTTCGTTTTTATGCTCCTCGAAAATCCGATCAGGATCCAGTCCTACTGTTTCTGCATACTGTTTAATAAAAGCCCGCACATAAAAATTACCCGGCATAATGCCGTAATTGCCTTCTTCAATTCCGATCAGATACCGCTTTTGAATTTTCGTCATTGCCTGGAGATCGTCAAGACTTAACTTCCGCTCTTCTCTCGCCTGTTTTAGTCGATTTCCTAGTTCACTCAACCGTAACACCTTCCATATCTAAAAATCAAACCCGGAAAAACTCGATTCATCAAACATTTGAGGTCCAGATGCTTCCTCATATGTAATCTTTTCATCCGGATCGTTTCGAAGTTCAATTATATAGTCAAAATCATCAAGTGTATACTCCGTATTTTGCACAAACATGTCCGGATGCTCGACAACTTTTGTAGCAGACAGCCTCATTATTTCTCTCACAAGCTGTAAATGCTTTTCAGAGCCTCTTCTTGTGGAAACAATCCCATCAATAATGAAGACATTATCAACACTGTACTCATCTGCAATAAGCTGGCTTCTGATTGTCTGTTTTAATAAAGTGGAAGACACAAAAAGCCATCTTTTGTTTGCACACACACTCGAAGCGACAATTGATTCTGTTTTGCCGACGCGGGGCATGCCTCTTATGCCGATCAGCTTGTGGCCTTCCTGCTTATATAATTCAGCCAAAAAGTCCACAAGCAATCCAAGCTCATCTCTTACAAACCGGAATGTCTTTTTATCATCTGCATCACGCTGTATGTATCTTCCGTGCCGGACAGCAAGTGTATCTCTTAATTTAGGCTTGCGCAATTTCGTTACTTTTATATGATCCATTGTATTTAAAATCGATTCAAGACGCTGGATTTGCTCATTATTCGAGCATTTAAGCAGCAGTCCCCTGCGGCTGTCATCCACACCGTTAATAGTGACAATATTTATAGAAAGCATCCCGAGCAGCGAAGAAATATCGCCAAGCAGTCCGGGACGGTTTTTTTGAATTTCATACTCTAAATACCATTCCTGCATCTCCAAAAAAGGACCCCCTTCAAAACCAGGTCTATAACACCTATATCCTTATCATAAAGCATTTTGATGAAAGAGGAAAGAATAATTCCTTGACAATATAAAAGGGGGTATGTGGACCTAGAATGCACGGCTCCTTTTCATTCTTTTGAGAGACTCATCGATTAGATAAAAACAGACATTGGAAAAATGGAACTTTCAGAGGGATCCTAATCACTGATTTCCGTTTTTTTTCATAAAAAAGAGAGGACCTGCGTCCCCTCTTTATCTTGTACCGTTATTTTGCACTAGTTTAACCATCATGTTTGCAATGGCATGCTGTTCTTCTTTAGAAGCCACGCTCCAAAGATCAGCCAATACTCTTTCCTGATCATTCTTTGGATCAACCTGTTTTGCTAAGTAATCGCCGATTTCGTAAGCTAAGTCAGTTACGGCTTCTGTTTTCATTCCATCTCCTTCAGCGTGATGCAGACGGTCGCCGAGGAAATTTTTCCATGAATCCCAGTTTTCTAAAACAGACATTATAACCCCTCCTAATTAAGTGGAATACACTGTTAGTTTGTCTTGCATGACCTGTTTTATACGGATAGCTGCAGAAAAATTTATGTATGCCAGCCGCCGTTTACTGAAAGCACTTGACCTGTTATATAGCTTGCATGATTTGAGGATAAAAACAAAACAGCGTCCGCAATCTCTTCAGGCTCGCCAATTCGCCCTAATGGAATTTCCTCCTCAAGATCAGCCAGATCCTCCTCAGAAAAAGATTGAAGCATGTCAGTAGCAACCGCTCCCGGCGCTATCGCATTAACTCTGATGCCTGATGGGGCCAATTCTTTTGCCAGTGCCTTTACAAATGTATTCTGTCCGCCTTTAACCATGCTGTAAAGAACTTCACAAGAAGCGCCTATTTCTCCCCAAATAGAGGATATCACAACAATGTTCCCGCTTTTTCTGCTTACCATGGAAGGAATCAGTTCCTTTGATATCATATAGGGACTTGTTATTTGCAGCTGCACCATTTGCTGAATTTCTTCATTTTCCATATCTGTCATTAATCCAAAGAAACTTCTGCCGCTATTTAATACGAGTAAATCAATCGGATCTGCAAGCTGTTTTACAAGCTGACCCGGCCCATCCGCATTTGAAAGATCTGCTTTTACCATCGTACAGTCAGCCTGCAGTTCTTTTATAAGTGTTAGTATGCTTTCTTCATTTTGGTGGTAGTGTAGATATAATTTATATCCTTCCCCTGCGAGCTTTTTGGCAATGGCTTTTCCGATTCCGCCGCTCGCACCTGTAATTAAAGCTGTATTTTTCATTTTTTTCTCCTTATAGATAAAGGCTATATCTGTTCAAGATAAAAAAACATCCTTAGAAAGGATGCTTTACTTCGGCACTACTTGACAGACTGAAAACAATTTTTCATCAATCACTTCATTCAGCGTATGGTGAATATCATCATTTGTCAATTGTTCGAGCGTCGGGACAACATCAAACAAATTCATTTCGTTAAAGGAATAGCGGGTGAATTGGTTCGCAATATATTCCGGTGAATTAATCGCTCTTAAAAAAGAACCGATTTTCTTTTTCTTGGCATTCTCAAGACGTTCTGCAGGAATTCCTTCCTGTTTTGCCTTAAGCAGCGTATTCTTAATTTCCTCAGCCAGCTGATCGGGCTGATCTGTATCTCCGCCTATCATTGCAAAGCCAAAACCGTTCTCTTCTGTGTAATCAAAACTGAATGTGTCATCAATAAGACCATTCTCATAGAGCTGGGTATAGGTGTCAGTGCTTTTTCCAAAAACCATATCAAGAATCAGATTCATTGACAGTTCGTGTTTTAAAAGCTCCTCACCGGACCGATCTGCCTGTTTGGCCTTTAATCCAACTAAACACTTAGAAGATTGAACGTTCATTTTTAGTTTTTCTAATGGTTTTGCAACAGTATCCGGCTCATCCACTTCAGCACGTTTGATTTCAGATTGAGGTTTAAATTCTTTCTTATCCTGATTTTCACGGATTTGGGAAAGAATTTGCTCTGGATCGATCGGACCAACAACAAAAAGCAGCATATTGCTTGGATGGTAAAACGTATTGTAGCATTCGTAGAGCAGGTCTTTCGTAATTTTTGAAATTGATTCAACGGTTCCTGCAATATCAATTCCTACCGGATGTTTATGAAACATATTCTGAATTAATCCAAAATAGAGTCTCCAGTCAGGGTTGTCATCGTACATATTAATCTCCTGTCCGATGATGCCTTTTTCTTTCTCAACCGATTTTTCGCTAAAATAAGGCTCCTGAACGAAATCGATGAGCGTTTCTAAATTCTTCTCGACATTTGACGTGCTTGAAAATAGGTAAGCCGTTCGTGTAAACGATGTAAAAGCATTAGAAGACGCACCCTGTTTGCTGAAATCTTGAAAAACATCACCGTCTTCTTTTTCAAACAGCTTATGCTCTAAAAAATGAGCGATCCCATCTGGAACTACTTTCATTTCATTTTGGTCAAGAGGCACAAATTGATTATCGATTGAACCGTATTTTGTTGTAAATGTTGCATAGGTCTTATTAAAACCTTTTTTTGGAAGGACATATACATCAAGTCCATTTTTCATTTTTTCATAAAAGAGTTCTTCTTGAAGCTGATCAAACTTTATGGATTTTGTCATTGTGCACCCTCCATTCCTTTTAAGAAATAGATCGTATCAAGCTGAATCTTTTCAGCTGCCGCGATGATTTCCTCTTTTGTAACCTTTTCAATGCCCTGCAGATATTTATCAAAAGGTTCATTTATATTGGAAATCACGTTATGATAGAGAACTTCAACAGATCCGTATGAAGTATCAATCGTTTCAAGGAGCTGATTTTTAATGACTGCTTTAGTCTGTTCAATATCTTTTTCTTCAAAATCTCCAGTTTTCATTGCTTCGAGCTGTTCTTTAATAATCGTTACCGCACGTTCATAATTGGCAAATTCTATTCCTGACATAACCATTAAGAGTCCTTTGTGACTTTCAACTCTTGAAGCGGCATAGTAAGCAAGGCTTTCTTTTTCACGGACATTTATGAAAAGCTTTGAATGCGAAAATCCGCCGAAAATGCCATTGAACACTTGCAGAGCATAATAAGATTGGTCGCCATATGTGCAGTTGGTGCGATAGCCGATGTTCAATTTCCCTTGTTTAACATCCTGATTTTCAATCACTTCATTTGGCTCTGAAATCTCTTTTTCAGTAATGGATTTTTCTACAGATTGGTGAGCATTTTCGCTGAATGTAAAGAATCTTTTTGTATATTCGCTGACCTCTTCTGCCGAAACATCGCCAACAACATACAAATCCATTTTATCTTCTTTTAAAGCTTTTTTATAATACTCATACAGACTTGCAGATGTAATTTGTTCTAGATGATCTATCTCCCCGTTTACATGAAGGCGATAAGGTTCATCCTTGCACATCTCTTGAACAAGTCTTAAATTGGAATATCTCATTTTGTCATCATATACAGCCTGAATGCGCTGTTTCATTGTCCGTTTTTCCTGATTTATGATTTCATCAGGGAATGACTCATCCTTTACAACTGGAGACAGGATGATTTCAGACAGCAGCTGAAGCGCTTTTTCCAGCAGGGGTGTCTGATCTGATAAAAAACGTTCATTTGCAACTTCAATCCGGATCGATATGATATGATGATCGCCTTTTTTTGATAAATCCACAAATAAAGTCGCTCCGTAAAGCTCATCAAGATGCTTTCTAAGCTCCGTGCTGGTCGGAAAAGATTTCGTGCCCCGCTGCAGCACGTAAGGCAGCAGCGCTCTGAACGTGACATCCTCTTCGTTCAGCGGTGCCAGCATTTTAAATACAAGTGAATTTGTTTTAAATTTATTCGTTTGAACGGTGTGCAGTGTTAACCCATTAATTGTTTCAATTTGTTCTTTTAAAAAATCCATTGTAAGCCTCCTTGCGTGACAGATTCCATTTTATTTTTTCCTGTTTTATAAATTAGCGTATGGATTCATTCTAGTAATTATATCAACTTTAGGATAATTAAGGAAATGTAAACCTTGAATCAATAAATAAAGAAAAGACGCAATGCAGCCAATTTACGTCTTAAGCATGCTTTAAAGCATTACTATTTTACTTCCGCAACAATCAGATAAATAACCCGCAGCCGGTATGAGAAGAATTGCAACAACAGAATAAACCGTTATTATGTGAGACACTTGTAGGGCTGAGATGCCTAATCGATTATGGGCAAAAATCGGAATTAACATTGAATTTCCAAGTGTCATCACCCCGGAACAGATGACAAAACAATATAAGATCAAGCTTCTTTTTCGCTCCCATTCTTTTCACCTTTGTTTCGCAGTCTATTGCATTGTTTAGATTTTGCCTCTAATAGAAAAAACTATACTCTGGCACCGAAATAACTGCTCTTTGCGATTACTGAAAATAAAAAAGCGGCCTGACCTCAATAAATGAGGCCAAGCCGCTTTAAGTCTGTTTAGCGTTTTCCTTTTTCGTAAGGAGTTCCAAGAGCTTTTGGTGCATCTGCACGACCAATGAATCCAGTTAAAGCCAGGATTGTTAAAACGTAAGGAGTAATTAACAAGTACATTGTCGGTATGCCTTCAAGCAATGGCAGCTGCCCGCCGATTACGCTCAAACCCTGAGCCAGTCCAAAGAAAATGGCAGCTCCCATAGCACCAAGAGGATGCCATTTACCGAAGATAAGAGCAGCAAGAGCCATGAACCCCTGTCCGCTGATTGTTGCATGGCTGAAATCACGAGCAATGATTGTCGCATAAACAGCACCGCCGACACCCGCGAAAGCTCCGCTTAAAATAACGCCGATATAACGCATTTTTACAACATTAATACCCATCGTATCTGCTGCCATCGGATGTTCTCCGACTGAACGCAAGCGAAGACCAAATGGTGTTTTATACATGACAAACCAAACGGCAAACGCTGTAATAATCGCAATGTAAGTTGTTATATATCCATTTGAGAAAAAGAGCGGTCCGATTACAGGTATATCGCTCAGCAGCGGTATATCCATTTTGCTGAAACTTTCTGTAATGCGATCGGTTTGTCCTTTTCCG
Source organism: Metabacillus hrfriensis (assembly GCF_030127205.1). Classification (NCBI taxonomy): domain Bacteria; kingdom Bacillati; phylum Bacillota; class Bacilli; order Caryophanales; family Bacillaceae; genus Metabacillus; species Metabacillus hrfriensis. The sequence continues at coordinate 2,282,673 of NZ_CP126116.1, read as the reverse complement.
TAAAACAATTTTACGAGGAAAAGCGATAAACCAATGGCAAGAAAGTTAATGGCTACTCCGCTTACAACCTGATCGGCACGGAATGTGATCGATGCTACGGCATGAAGAATGGAAAGCAGAGCTCCTGCACCCATCGCAACTAAAATGGAAAGCCACGGGGTTGCATCTCCTAATGCGTCGGCATATGTCAGGTTAAAAACGATGGCAACGAAGGCTCCAATAACCATTAATCCTTCAAGCCCTATATTAACTACTCCGGACCGTTCACTGAACATGCCTCCAAGTGCAGTGAAAATAAGCGGAGCGGCAACAAATAACGCTGTAGGGATGATGAGTTCTAGCATTTGCAGAATGCTCACTTATTTCCCCTCCTTCTTGAAACGCAGTAAAATCCAACGTATGAAATAGCTTGAAGCAACGAATAGAATAATTAGGGCAATAACAATTTCAACAAGCTCATAAGGCACTCCGGCTTCAGACGGCATGTTAAGTGCCCCAACTTTTAAACCGCCAAATAAGGCAGCTGCGAAGATGATGCCGAGGGCTGTGTTTCCTCCCAAAAGGGCTACAGCGATTCCATCAAATCCGACACCAGTAAATCCTCCTTTAACTGAAACATACTGGAATGTTCCAAGTCCTTCCATTGCACCGGCAATTCCTGCAAATGCCCCTGAAATGACCATCGAAAGGATAATGTTGCGGCTTACATTCATACCTGCATACTGTGCAGCATCCTGATTAAACCCAACTGATCTGAGTTCATATCCTTTAGTTGTCTTCTCAAGCAGGAACCACATGACTAGAGCTCCAATTAACGCAAGGAATATTCCATAGTGCATTCTTGAATAGTCTGTCATTGTCTGAAAGAATTCAGAGCTTAATGATGCAGAAGGGAAAATATTTTCAGATTTATCCCCTTTATCAGATAAAACATACTGAATTAAATGGTTTGTTAAATATAAGGCAATATAGTTCATCATGATCGTCACGATTACTTCATGAACCTTGAATTTCGCTTTCAATAGTCCTGGTATGAATCCCCATAACGCACCAGCTAAGGCAGCAACGATAATTGCCAGCGGCAAATGAATGATTTTTGGAAGTTCAAATGCTACCCCGACCCATACAGCTGCAAACCAGCCGACAATCAGCTGTCCTTCAACTCCGATATTGAATAAACCTGTGCGGAATGCAAAAGCTACAGCAAGTCCGGCAAAAATATATGGAGTTAACTGCCGAATGGTTTCGCCGATATAGTAGGTATCTCCGAAGATTCCGTTCCATAATGCTGAGTAGCCTGCTACTGGGTCATATCCGGTTACGAGCATAATAATCGCTCCGCAGATCAATCCAAGCAAAACAGCAATTACGGGTACAATAATATTAAAATAGCGTGCTATATTCATGATGATGCACCTGCTTCCCTGCGGCTGCTTCCTGCCATGAGCAAACCTAGCTCCTGCTCAGTTGTCTCTTTTGGATTTACAATCGCAACGATTTTCCCTTCATATATAACAGCGATCCGGTCGCTTACATTCATGATTTCCTCAAGTTCAAAGGAGATGAGAAGTACAGCTTTTCCTTTATCTCTCTGCTCAATTAATCGTCTATGAATGAATTCAATCGCCCCGACATCAAGTCCCCTTGTTGGCTGTGCTGCAATCAGCAAATCAGGATCTCTGTCCACTTCACGGCCAATGATGGCTTTTTGCTGATTTCCTCCTGAAAGTGCACGTGCAAGGGTTGAACTGCTTGGAGTTCTGACATCAAACTCTTTGATCAGCTTTTCAGCTTTGTCATAAATCGCTTTAAAATTCAGCACGCCTTTTTTTGAATAAGGCTTCTGATAATAAGTTTGCAGGACCATATTTTCACCGACCGGAAAATCGAGCACCAATCCATGCTTGTGACGATCCTGAGGGATGTGTCCTACACCAGCTTCAGTAATCTGACGAGGACGCTGATTTCGGATATCTTTACCATTTAAAAGAATGGTGCCTGACTCTGAAGTCATTAATCCGGTAATGGCTTCAATCAATTCTGATTGACCGTTTCCGTCCACTCCAGCGATACCGACAATTTCACCGGCTTTAACAGATAGATTCAATGAATCAATAACGGTTACATTCCGGCTGTCTTTAACAACAAGGTCTTCAATTTTCAGCACTTCTTCCGCTGGAACAGCTTCTTTTTTTTGCGTAGTAAAGAGAACCTCTCTTCCTACCATCAGAGCTGCGAGTTCGTTTGGATTTGTCTCGGCTACATTCACAGTGCCGATTCCTTCACCTTTTCGAATAACGGTTACACGGTCACAAACTTCCATAATTTCTTTCAGTTTATGGGTAATCAATATGATTGATTTGCCTTCTTTGATGAGTGTTTTCATGATGCCGATCAATTCTTTGATTTCCTGTGGAGTAAGCACTGCTGTCGGCTCATCAAAAATTAAAATCTCGGCACCGCGGTAAAGCGTTTTTAAAATCTCCACACGCTGCTGCATTCCAACAGAAATATCACTTATTTTTGCAGCAGGATTTACAGCAAGTCCATATTTCTCTGAGATTTCTTTTACTTGCTTTTCTGCATCCTTCAAATTGATTTTTCCTGTTTTCGTAGGCTCATTGCCGAGAATAATATTTTCAGTAACTGAAAAATTATTGACAAGCATGAAATGTTGGTGTACCATTCCTATTCCCAGATCATTTGCAATGTTAGGGTTGGTAATATTCACAGTCTTGCCTTTTACTCTTATCTCGCCTTTTTCAGGCTGATATAGACCGAATAGAACGTTCATTAAAGTCGATTTCCCTGCGCCGTTTTCTCCCAAAAGCGCGTGAATTTCGCCTTTTTTTACCTGTAAATTGATATTATCGTTTGCGACGATCCCTGGAAATTCTTTGCGAATTCCAAGCATTTCAATTACATATTCCAACATGATCACTCCTTTTTCCTGAAGCTCATTGATGATTAAGATGATAGATGTTAGGAAATTTATGTTTACCCTTGTATAAATAGTTTCATTGACTCCCTTTAAAAATCACCAACTAAAAATCTATAATCCAATCAATTAATGATGGGCAGATTGAACTGTTTTTTTATTATAGACTTTTAGTCAGGCCACTTTTCAGGCTAATAAAAAGGCTAGTTTGTTCCTAGCCTTTTTATCAGAAATATTGTTTATTGCTTATTCAAAAGGAACTTTAATTTCACCGTCGATGATTTTTTGCTTGTATTCATCAACTTTAGCAATAACTTCTTCAGATAGATTATCTTGTGTCGGAGCAATTCCTACACCGTTTTCTTTAAGACCATATTCAATGATCTCTCCACCAGGGAAGTCGCCGTTTTTAGATTTTTCAGCTAAGTCTTTAACAGCAACGTCAACGCCTTTAACCATAGAAGTAAGTGTTACGTTGAAGCCGTCGCCTTCGCCAAGCTCATGCTGATCGCGGTCAACTCCGATAACCCAAGCATCTTTGTCAGGGTTTTTCGTTTTCAAATCAACTGCTGCCGTGAATACTCCGTTTCCAGCTCCGCCTGCTGCGTGATAAATAACGTCTGCGCCTTGTCCGTACATGATTTCAGCAACTTGCTGCCCTTTAGCTGCATCACTGAACGTACCAGCATACTGAACGATTACTTCTGCGTCAGGATTAGCTGCTTTAACGCCTTCTACAAATCCAACTTCAAACTTTTTGATTAATGAGCCTTCGATTCCGCCAACAAATCCTACTTTGTTTGATTTTGTTGAAAGTCCGGCAGCAACACCCACAAGGTAAGAGCCCTCATGCTCTTTAAAAGTGATGCTTGCTACGTTAGGCTTGTCTACTACGCTGTCAACGATTGCAAATTTAGCATCCTTTTGCTGATCAGCGATTTTTGTAACAGCATCTGTCATTAAGTAGCCGATTCCATAAACTAAATCGAATTTTTGACGAACTAATTTGTTTAAGTTTGTTTCATAATCTGCGTCACTTTGAGATTGAAGGTAATCAAATCCGCCTGTCCCTTTTTCAAGACCATTGTCCTCACCGAAAGACTGAATGCCTTCCCATGCAGATTGGTTAAATGATTTGTCGTCAACTCCGCCTGTATCTGTAACCATTGCAACAGAGAAGCCTTCTTTTTTGTCTCCACCTGCTTTATCTTTATCTTCAGATGATCCGCATGCGCTAAGCAAAGTACCCGCAGCAAGAACAAGTGACAATGTTAATCCTAATCGTTTTTTCACGTTCATTTTCCCCCTAAATATTAGTTTGAAACAATTGTTTAATAAGAGCCTAAGTCCAAAACACCTTCGTCCTTGGAACCACCTCCTTATAGTTGCAAGCATAATTACAAGCGCTTTCTTACCACATGGAAGCTAAATTGATCAGCGCGGAAGTAATTCAGTGAAAATAAAACAGGTTGATCGTTTTCATCAAAATGCATTTGTTTTAAACATAAAAGGGCGGTTTCAGGATCACATTCAAGAATTGGGGAAATCTTTTCGTGGTATCCAATTGGTTCTATGTGAGTTATAGCATAAGAAATATAGCGCCCAGCCTCTTCATGAAGCAATTCAAAAAGTGATTCCTGCTCGTGAATGAACGACTGGGGCAGGATGTTTCTTGGAATTTTGTCAAGACAATACACAACAGGCTTTCCATTTGCCGTTCTGACGCGTTCCAGGAGAAAGATATCTTCACTTGTTCGGCATTTAAAGCGCTTAACATCTTCTTCTGTAGGACTGTTTACTTGAGAAGACAGGAAGATCGTTCCGGGAACCATGTTTGCCTGTTCAATCATCTTTGTCACACTATTTAATTGTTCGATACCAGAGGTGAACAGCGGTTTGGAGTTTATGAACGTGCCAACGCCATGGCGTCTAATAATAACGTTTTCTTCTTCCAGAATGCGAAGTGCTTCTCTCAGCGTCGCGCGGCTGACTCCGAGTTTCTTTGAAAGCTCAAACTCTGAGGGGAGTTTTTCTTTTTCAACATACGTGCCATTTTCAATATCTTCTTTAATTTTATCAATGACTTGCAAATATAAATGACGGTTATCTGTTTTTATAGTCATATTATGCCTCCGTCTAATCGATTCAATCCAGAGATCAGACATCTGATGTTATACCCTTTCTCTAATCGAAAATAATATACCATGTATTCTGAAATAAATAAATAGTAAATTATTAAATTTGTCGAAAATTGATAGCCCTTTCTCACTAGATCTTATTTTTTTATAGAGAATTCTTCACAAAAAAGACTGGTTTATTCTATTCAATATTTACTATTTTCAGTTTTTATTCTTCATTGGACAAAAAAAAGAAAGGCACGCAGCGCCTTTCTTTACGAACTTACTTCATCATAATGATCTTTAGAAAGCAGAACTTCTCTAGGCTTGCTTCCTTCGTATGGACCAACTACGCCCCGGTCTTCCATTGCATCAATCAATCTCGCAGCTCTCGTATACCCTACTCTGAAGCGTCTTTGCAGCATCGATACAGATGCTGTCTGCATTTCCAGAACTAACTGAACAGCATCATCATAAAGATCATCATTGACCTCTTCCTTTACTTCTGCTGTTTCGCTCGGAATCATTTCCTCCTGATATTGAGCTCTCTGCTGAGAAATCACATAAGATACAACGTGCTCGACTTCTTCATCTGATAAAAATGCTCCCTGTACCCTTACTGGTTTTGATGCCCCTACCGGAAGAAACAGCATATCCCCGCGTCCAAGCAGCTTCTCTGCCCCGCCCATGTCAAGAATCGTTCTGGAATCTGTCTGGGACGAAACGCTGAAGGCAATTCTTGATGGTATATTTGCTTTAATAACACCCGTAATAACATCGACAGAAGGACGCTGGGTGGCAATAATTAAATGAATGCCCGCTGCCCGCGCCATTTGTGACAGGCGCGTGATGGAATCTTCCACATCTGAAGAGGCTACCATCATCAAGTCTGCGAGCTCATCCACAATCACAACGATATAAGGAAACTCCGGATTTTTCGTTCCTTCTTCTAAATTTGATCTTCTAATATACTCATTGTAGCCTTCAATATTTCTTGTCCCTGTATGAGAGAAAAGTTCATATCTTCTCTCCATTTCATTTACTACCTTTTTTAATGCCTGAGATGCTTTTTTCGGATCTGTAACGACTGGCGCTAATAAATGCGGGATTCCGTTATACACATTCAGCTCTACCATCTTAGGATCAATCATCATCATTTTCACTTCATGAGGCTTTGCTCTCATCAGGATGCTTGTAATGATGCCGTTGATGCAGACACTTTTACCGCTGCCTGTAGATCCGGCAACAAGAAGATGAGGCATTTTGTTCATTTCGGCAAGAACTGCATCCCCAGATATATCTCTGCCGAGTCCCATAAGAAGCTTAGCCTCCGGACGGTCATTTGCTTTCGATTCAAGCACTTCACGCAGAGATACCATAGCAATCTCTGAATTAGGAACTTCAATACCAATTGCTGATTTTCCTGGTATAGGCGCTTCTATCCGAATGTCTTTGGCAGCAAGTGCAAGTGCTAAATCATCACTAAGATTCACAATTTTACTTACCTTTACGCCCACATCAGGATAAACTTCATATTTCGTTACAGCGGGACCTAGATGAACTTGTGTTACTTTCGCTTTTACCCCAAAGCTCTGAAATGTTTTTTCGAGCTTGCGTGCATTTTCATATATGTTCTTTTTATCCGTTTGCTGACTGTTGACCTTTGGCTGTGATAAAAGATCAAGGGATGGCAGCAGATACGATTTATTCTCTACTTCAGTGAAAGTAATCGGCGGTACTGCCGGCTCATCGGCAGTTTCAGTTTCAGCCTTCTTTTTAGGAGTTCTTACAGGGGGCTCAGGCTTATCCTGTTCCTGATCAAATGCTTTAATTTCAAGGTCATCCCGGTCTGCAAAACTTGAAATAATCGGCTCAATATGAACGATTTCAGCTTCTTCTTCCTCATCAGGTTCCTCTTTATGCCTTCGCTCTTTTTTATCTTTTTTAGGTTTTGAGGTTTCAGCTTTTTTTGCATTTTTTATTGATTGAGGGAGGTTTTTCATATCTTCGTAAAAGGCAATGGCCTGCGTTTTCATAAAACGCAGAAATGGCGCAATGATTTTGCCGAGTGTTAAACCGAGAGATCTCCCAGTAACAAGCACAATTCCTATTAAGATCAGAATAAATGAAATGATTCGTGATCCCGCTGCTGCAAATAAGTAATAAGATGCTGCAAAAAGAATGGCTCCAATCATTCCGCCCCCAAGATCAGGGGTTCTTATCTGCCCGTTAACCTCCATAAAAAAAAGTTCCCACGTGTTGGTTATGACGCTCGGTGAAGAGAGCGCCCCTTTTTTTGTAAGCATCTGAAACAGCGTGACATGACTGAGAAGCAAGATAGCAGAAAGGATACAATACAAACCTACTATCTGTCTTGAAAATAAAGACGGCCATCTTCTGTTCCACATGACATAACCGGAAAGAACAAGCATGCCGATTAAGGCTGCCATATACCATTCACCAATAAAAAATCTGAACAAGTAAACGAACGTTTTTCCGACAAAGCCTAAATTTGAAATCGCAATCAGGGAAATAGCCAGAAGAACTAATCCGATTAATTCAAACTTCAAAGTATGCCGCCAATCATCTGTTTTTTTCTTTTGTCTCCGTTTTTGTTTTGCCATTAGTTATCACCTATGTATTAAATTTGCTAATGGCTGATTTCGCATAAATTGCTGTGAATCAGTCCCAGCATTTCCGTTTATGTTGAGCTTTTTGCATATAAAAAGCAGAGATATCATTATTGACTTTAAAATATCCAGAAGCCGGTTTTTAACATAGACTGAAACAGCAAAATTTCACGAAAAAAGCCTTTATAAACAAAGAAAGCAGCCAAATGCAGGCTGCGGACATGTTTGTGTAAAATTAGTATAGCATATTATGAGGAAAACGAGAATGTCATAGAAATTTTTTGTCCCGGAGAGTACTGCTCGTTTAGAAAATCCTGCGGATCCGTACTTAAAAGCCGGACAATTTCATATTGATTCTGTTCGGTCTGTCTGACAACCATTTGCAGTCCATTCATTTCGATGGTTGAAACACTCTCAAAATCAGCAGTTTGTACAGGGAATATGAGCTCTTCAGGCATGGATGTGTATAAAATCATTGCAGCATTTGCTCCTCGCCGGATTCGTCTTTCTTTCCAATCATTTCATTTAACTTCATGATCGCCTGGCCAACACCGCCGACTCCGTCTATAAGCCCGTAATCTACTGCGTCATTGCCGACAACATTTGTCCCGATATCCCGAGTTAAATTTCCTTTTGAAAACATGAGTTCTTTAAACTTTTCTTCAGTAATATTTGAGTGTTTTGTTACAAAATTAACAACCCGATCCTGCATTTTGTCCAAATACTCAAACGTCTGCGGCACTCCGATGACTAAACCAGTTAATCTGACTGGATGTATCGTCATAGTTGCTGTTTCTGCTATAAAAGAATAGTCGCAAGAAACCGCAATTGGCACGCCAATTGAATGCCCCCCTCCTAAAACAATTGAAACAGTAGGCTTTGATAAAGATGCAAGCATTTCAGCTATTGCAAGACCTGCTTCAACGTCTCCGCCAACAGTATTAAGGACAATAAGGAGGCCTTCTATTTTTGGATTTTGCTCAATGGCAACGATTTGCGGGATGACATGCTCATATTTAGTCGTTTTATTTTGGGGAGGAAGCTGAATATGTCCTTCTATCTGCCCGATGATCGTCAGGCAATGAATTCTTGCATCCTGGGATAATTGCGGGACATTTGTCTGTCCAAGCTGCTGAATTTTTTCAACTAGAGAAGGTTCCTTCCCCTCTTGTTTATCCCCATTCTGTTCTGAATTTTCCTGTATGTAGCGGGAATCTTTGCTCATGTTGCTTCACCCTTCCTTTCATCAATGTTTTTATTATTCGCAGGTGTCCCTGAAAACATTCGAAAGGGGTAAAAATTAGGTCCTTTACAAAAAGGAGCCTTTAAAAAGGCTCCTTTTGTTTAGATTTCCATGATGATCGGTAAAATCATCGGTCTGCGCTTTGTTTGTTCAAATAAGAAACGATTCAGCGCCTCGCGGATATTTAATTTTAAAGCAGACCATTCAATTCCATGGCCCTGCATGCTTTTTTCAACAATTTCAGTTACCATTTCAGAAGCTTTTAAAATAAGTTCTTCTGATTCCCTGACATAGACAAATCCTCTAGAAATAATCTCAGGTCCGGAAATCATTACTTTTTTAGAGCGATCGAGTGTAACTACAACAATGAGAATGCCGTCTTGAGAAAGAAGTCTCCGGTCTCTCAGCACAATGTTTCCAATATCGCCAACGCCCAATCCGTCTATCAGAACATTCCCTGAAGGCACTTTAGATATAGATTTAACTTTATGCTGTGAGAACTCAATCACATCGCCTTTTTCAACAACGAAAATATTCTCATTTTCTATTCCGGCAGATTTAGCAAGTTTAGCATGTGCTTTTTGCATTTTGTACTCGCCGTTAATCGGAATAAAGTATTTTGGCTTCATCATATTCAGCATCAATTTTAATTCTTCCTGGCTGCCGTGTCCTGATACATGGATTTGCTTTTGTCCGAAAATGACATTGGCACCAGCGCGGTAGAGTAAATCGACTGTCTTAGAAAAATGAAGCTCATTTCCTGGAACAGGTGTCGCAGAGATAATAACTGTATCATCTTTTTCAATTCGGATTTGTTTATGCGCGCCTTTTGCCATACGGGTTAATACAGTGAGTGGTTCTCCCTGATGACCTGTTGTCAGAATCGCTACTTCATTTTTAGGATATTTATCGATATCTTGGACGGGTATGATTAAATTTTCACTTTCAGTGATGTATCCTAAATTTTTTGCAATTTCATAAACATTTTTTATTGAATTTCCAAGCAGGACTAGTTTTCTCTTATTATCAGATGCAGCTTCAATCACCTGAACGATGCGGTTGATGTTTGATGCGTAAATCGCTACAATCGTTCTTCCATTTGCATTGTACATAGCATCTGTTATCTCATGCCCCACAACGGTTTCAGAAGCTGTAAAGCCTGGCCGTTCAGCATTTGTACTGTCAGACAGAAGGCAAAGGACACCTCGCTCTCCGATCAAGGCCATTTTGCCTAAATCAGAGCTTGTATTAAGCACAGGAGTTGTATCAAATTTAAAATCTCCCGTGTGCACAATCGCTCCCAGTGATGTATGGAAGCATACTCCGACTGAATCAGGGATGCTGTGAATCGTTCTGAAGAAAGATACATTCACGCCATCAAAATCTAAAACAGTGGTGGAATCAACTTCCTGATAATCTGTTTTTTGTTTCGGATTTAGTTCTTTAACTTTTTGGGACACTAAAGCAAGAGTCAGTTTTGTTCCATAAACCGGAATGGACAGATGTCTCAGCACATAGAAAACGCCGCCAATGTTCTCGTCGTGACCATGTGTTAAAAAGATGCCCTTCACCCGATCTGCATTCTCCCGCAAGTATGTAATGTCAGGAATGACCATATCAATCCCTAACATCCCGGCTTCTGGATACATTAATCCAGCATCAACGATAAAGATGTTATGATCGATTTCAATGACATACAAATTCTTGCCAATTTCTCCAACTCCGCCTAGGGCAATAATCTTGATGTTTTCTGTCTGTTTATTCAATTAGTAATCCTCCCTGAACCCGTCCAATACAACTAATGCTTATTATAACTGATGAAAGAAATGGAATACAAGGAAATAATCTCTTGCGGCTGAAATCTAAGCAGGAAATGAAAAGAAAATGAGGAAATATTCATATATTGATGTAAAAAAGGACCAATCTATGATTGGTCCTCTGGTTTTAGATGGAAGTGATAACATTCGTCAGTTCATTTCTTTCCGTTTCAGTTAATGAGATGAGCGGCAATCTTACAGGTCCGACGTCCAGGCCTTTAAGCTGAAGAGCCGTTTTAACCGGTACCGGATTAGGGGCTTTAAATAGCTGCTTCATAATGGGAAGCAGCTTACGATGAATGGCGCCTGCTCTTACATTTTCACCCGCGTTAAAAGCTGTGATCATTTCCTGCATTTCATTGCCGATTACATGTGATGCTACAGAAACAATCCCCGCACCCCCGATTGAAAGAACAGGAAGTGTTAAGCCGTCATCTCCAGAATATAATGCAAAGTCCTCTGGAGTTTTTGAGATAATTTCAGACATTGCATCCAAATCACCGCTCGCTTCTTTCACAGCGACCACATTTGGAAGCTCTGCAAGGCGGACAATGGTATCAGGAGAAATACTTACTGCTGTGCGTCCCGGGACATTGTAAATCATTACAGGAAGCTCAGTTGCCTCTGCAATGGTTTTAAAATGCAGGTATAGCCCTTCTTGATTCGGCTTATTGTAGTAAGGTGCTACAAGCATAACTGCGTCAACTCCTGCAGCTTCTGCCTTTTTTGTAAGGTTGATTGATGCTTTTGTATTGTTGCTTCCCGTACCGGCAATAACAGGCACTCTGCCGTTCACTTCAGAGACAACATGCTTGAATAATGCAATCTTTTCTTCTGATGTGAGTGTAGGAGATTCCCCAGTTGTTCCTGCCACAACTAATGAGTCAGACCCATTCTTAATTAAAAAATTTACAAGCTGTGAAGTTTTAGCAAAATCAATGTTTCCATTTTTATCAAATGGGGTTACCATAGCTGTAGATATCTTACCAAAGTCAATCATTGTGACACTCCTTTTTTATCCTCTTCAAGTCTTTCAGCTAGTTCGAGAGATCGAACGCTTCATGAAGAGCGTTTACTGCATTGATCATATCCTCTTCTTTTACCAATACCCAAATTGTCGTATGACTATCTGCGGATTGAAGAATTTGTATTCCCTGTTCAGACAATGCCGTTACAATTTTTGCAGTTACACCGGGCACTCCTGCTATTCCCGCTCCAACTGTAGAAACTTTTGCACAATGTCTTTTGACGGATGGTTCATAATCCATGCCTCTTAATATTTTTATGGCATCGTCCGTTACTTCTTCAGCAACTGTATAAATGACAGATCTTGGCGTAATATTGAAGAAATCCACGCTGATTCCTGCACGCGCCATTGATTTAAATACCTCAGTCTGCACCTCGTATTGACCTTCTTTGGCAGATACATGGATCTGTGTGACATTCGACACATTGGCGATTCCGGTGATCAGTCTGTCATTAATATCACTGCCCAAATTTTCCGAATGATGGGATGTAACAAGTGTACCAAGGCCTTCGGAATAGGTGGAGCGGATTCTGATTGGAACTTTTGCCTGCATCGCAATTTCAACAGCTCTGGGGTGAATAACTTTTGCACCCTGATAAGCCAAGTTGCAAATCTCAGTATACGTTACTGTTGTAAGAGGCTTTGCATTTTCAACAATTCTTGGATCTGCGGTCATGACACCTTCTACATCTGTGAAAATATCAATAAATTCTGCTTCAAGTGCCGCTCCCAGCGCTGCTGCGGAGGTATCGCTTCCGCCCCTGCCGATGGTTGTTATATCTCCGCTCTTTGTAGCTCCCTGGAAGCCTGCTACTACAACCACGTCATTGTGATCAAGTTCCCTTCTAAGACGTTCGCACCTCATATCAAGGATTTTTGCATTTGTATAATCTTCATTTGTTAAAAATCCTGCCTGCGCTCCGCTCAGTGAAGATGCTGAAATTCCTTCTGACTTCAGCATGCTTGTGAAAACTACGGAAGAGATGGTTTCTCCGCAGGATAACAGCATATCCTGTTCCCGCTTTGAAATCGAAGCTGTTCCGCCGTATAGAAGATTTAAAAAGGAATCTGTCGCGTACGGGTCTCCGTTTCTGCCCATTGCTGAGACGACTACTACCACTTTATACTGCTCTTTTAATGCATCTCTTATATGTTTTAAAGCCATTTTCCGGCCGTGATCATCTTTAACAGATGTTCCGCCGAACTTTTGAACGATTATTTTCATCCTTACACCCCGACTCTATACGTAAGAGAAGAGAGCAGGTAATATGTACCCTCGCTCTCTTCGATCCTGCTTATACTAATTTCAATTTTACTAGGCTTTCTGCAATTTGAACGGAATTCCATGCTGCGCCTTTTAAAAGATTATCAGACACGATCCATAAATGGAAGCCGTTTGCACGATCAGGATCTTTGCGGATACGTCCTACAAACACATCATTTTTTCCTACACAGTCGGCAGGCATTGGATATGTTTGTGTATGCGGATCATCCTGAAGAGTAACTCCTGGTGCATCTTTTAATAATTCATGAATATCTTTCACGCTGACAGAATCCGAATCAAGTTCAATGTAAACAGATTCAGAATGACCAGTCTCTACCGGAATTCGCACGCACGTAGCTGCTATTTCAAGATTTGACATGTGCATGATTTTTTTCGTTTCATTCATCATTTTCATTTCTTCGAAAGTAAAACCATTTTCTTCAAACTTGTCAATTTGAGGAATCGCATTAAAAGCGATCTGAAAATGCTTTTTGTCCCCTTTTACAGGCAGAATTTCAGGAGTAAACTCTTCGCCTTTCAAGATTGCTTCCGACTGAGTTTTCAGTTCTTCAATTGCAGCGGCGCCTGAACCTGATACAGCCTGGTATGTCGATACGATTACTTTGTTTAAGCCATGAGCCTGACGCAAAGGTTCAAGGGCGACAACCATTTGTATGGTAGAGCAGTTTGGATTGGCAATAATGCCGTTATGTTCGTTTAAATCTTTCTCGTTTACCTCCGGAACAACAAGCGGAACATGCTCATCCATGCGGAAGGCACTAGTATTATCAACAACAATTGCCCCGTGCTTGACAGCTTCAGGAGCAAATTCTTTAGAAACACTGCCGCCTGCGCTGAAAAGTGCAATCTGTACGCCTTTAAAGCTGTCAGGGCTTGCAGCCTGAACTTCATATTCCTCTCCTTTAAACATCACTTTTTTGCCGGCTGATCTTGCAGAAGACAATAAAGTCAATTTAGAAATAGGAAAGTCACGCTCTTCCAACGTCTGCAGCATTTGCTGTCCGACCGCGCCTGTTGCGCCAAGAACAGCAACATGATAACCATTTGTATTCATACATCAAAACTCCTTCCGCGATTATCCGTATACTATCGGATTAACTTCATATCATATTGCGTATTAGTTTATCATAGACTAGGTGTATTCATTATTCAACCATGATTTTTCTTGCCTTCTATTCTACCAATTAGCAGGCTATTCGTCATCACGAAATTTTTCAATGATTACCGGCTGAAACTGCGAATGCTCTAATGCTGCTTCCACTGTTTCCAATAATAAGTCCATTTTGGCAACTAAAGAATTTGGCTTTTTAAATGGAGCATCCTGGCCAAATGGAATAAAATATATATTTTTTGCAGCCATCAGCTTCATTAGATTCGCCCCATTTAAACCAAGCCCGTCATTCGTAGAAATGCCAAGTACAACCGGCTTATGGTTTCTTAAAGTAGCCTTCGCAGCCATCAGCACCGGTGATTCTGTCATGGCATTTGCAAGTTTGCTCATTGAATTTCCTGTCATCGGAGCAACAACCATGCAGTCAAGCGGAATTTTCGGTCCAAGCGGTTCGGCTCCTACAATTGAATCAATGACTTTATGACCTGTCAGCTCTTCAATCTTTTTTATCCACTCTTCCCCTTCGCCAAATCTTGTGTTTGTAACTTTTACCGTATTTGTGACGACAGGCATCACATCTGCTCCTTCGTCAATCAATCGTTTAATCTGCGGATAAACTGCATCATATGTGCAGTGAGACCCTGTCAATCCAAATCCGATTCTTTTGCCATTAACCTTCATGATGATGACCCCTTCCTTTTGGAGAATTCCTCTGTAAGCAGCGCCGCCAATACATTCGCCACAATCTGACCGGCCGTTTTCGGGGCAACTATTCCCGGAAGACCCGGTGCGAGCAATGCTTTTATGCCCCTTTTTTCAGCATATTTAAAATCCGTTCCTCCCGGCTTTGATGCAAGGTCAATAATCAGTGTGTGGGCAGGCATTTTAGAAATCACTTTTGCCGTCACGATGTGATAAGGAATCGTATTAATGCAGATATCTATTTGAGAAACTTCATTTTCAAGATCCTCAAGCTGAAAGGACTCAAGCCCCATTTCAATAATTCTTGCAATATGCGAAGACTTTCTTGCTCCAACCTTCACTTTTGCTCCAAGTGCCGAGAATGTACGGGCTACGCTCATTCCTACACGTCCAAGTCCAAGTACAGCAATTCTAGAACCGTGAATCGTAAAATCAGTGTGCTGAATAGCCATCATAATTGTTCCTTCTACGGTCGGAATGGAATTGTAGATCGCTACATCATCTCTTTCAAAAAGCTGAACAAGTTCCCGGTTCGATCCATCAATTATTCCGTCTAAGTATGAATTGCTGATTCCAGAATAAATGATGCAATGAGGAGGTGTTCTTTTGATGATTTCCTCCGTTAACACTACTTCTTCATTGGAGAAAATTGTATCGACGTGCCCCTCTAAATTCGTTCCGGGAACAGGCAAAATAATGACATCTATTTCTTCAAAATGCACTTCAGCAAGCTTCAATTTCGCGGCTCCGGTAAATCCATGATCAAGCTGGTCAAAGCCTACTAAAAAAAGCTTTGCATCTAGTTCCGTCAATTTCCGGATGACCTCCAGCTGCCGAGCATCTCCTCCAATGACTGCTATATTAAGCCCTGTTAACATACGACCCTTTCACCTACTTTTTCGCGATGTATATATTCATATTTATTGAATCCTGAGTGAACTTACTTAAACATCTTATGTAAAATCAGCAAGCGGGGTGATAGACTTTAACGCATATTATTGTGAGACCTGAAATTGAATTGAAATCAGCGGCGAATAACTTAAGCCCAGGAAAAATAAATCATTTTTCAGGCAGGCACTTTGAAGCTGATCCCATCAAAAAAAGCGATTGGCGTCCAATCGCTTTTACTCTAAAAGTTTTATTTGATCATCTTCTATGTCTAGAATAATCATATCGGTGCCGATCTTTTTTATGTGAAGCCAGGGTACTCTGATTTCATTTCCCTGCTTTCTGAATCCGAACCATTTTACTGATGGAATGACAAGTGCAGTTATTTGTCCGGTCTGCTCATTAATTTCCAGGTCCGTCTGTCCTAAAATTCCTAATCTCTCTGCTCTTTTCACATCCACAATTTCTTTCCCGCTAAGCTCGCTCAGCCTCATGAAATCACCATCCTTTTTATCATATATATCCATTTGGACACAAAAAAGACCTGCAGGAAGATGCCTGCAGGTCTTGACTGATTATTGTTTTAAGGCAGAAGGAAGCTTTCCGTCCGGGCTGATCAGAGCAATGGAGTAATCATCTGTAAATAATTGTTTTGCAAGAGCATTGACATTATCTTCAGTTACTTCATTTATCATTTCGATCATTTCATCCAGGCTGCGATGGCGCCCAAGAAGGAGTTCATTCTTACCGTTTCGGCTCATGCGGCTGTTTGTGCTTTCTAAGCTTAGCATCAAATTGCCTTTCATTTGTTCTATGCTGTTTGTGAGCTCTTTGGCAGTTATGCCTTCTTTTTTTAATGTAGCAAGCGTTTCCTGGATCGTTTCAAACAGAACATCAAGCTGTGCACGCCCTGTGCCTCCGTAAATCGTCAGCATGCCATTATCCTGATATGAGGAGTGATAGGAAAAGACTGAATAGGCAAGTCCTTTTTGCTCACGGACATCCTGGAACAGTCTTGAGCTCATGCTGCCGCCAAGAACGTTGTTTAATACGATTAAATCATAGATTTTTTCATGTCCGACTTGAAGTCCGTCAAAACCGATGCAAAGGTGAGCCTGCTCAGTATCCTTTTTGCGCGCAAGCTTCTGATTCATGAATGCCGGTGCACCGACTTCAGTTCCCTTTTGAGACGTTTCAAACGAACCGAATTGTTTTTCAACTTCTGAAATAAAGCTCTCAGAAATATTGCCTGCTACAGAAATCACAACATTCTCCGGAGTATAATATTGATCCATATACTCTCTTAATGTGTCGCTTTCAAATTTGGCAAGCGTTTCTTCCGTTCCTAAGATCGGATAACCAAGAGGATGATTACCGTATGTAGCTTTGCTGAGCAAATCATGTACGATATCGTCAGGAGTATCTTCATACATTTTAATTTCTTCATATACAACATTTTTTTCTTTTTTCAGTTCAATATCATCAAACGTTGAGTTGAAGAACATATCTGCAAGGACTTCGAGCGCATAATCTGAATGTTCATCAAGCACCTTCGCATAATAGCATGTATATTCTTTGGAAGTAAAAGCGTTTACTTGCCCTCCGATGCTGTCAAATGATTCAGCTATTTCACGTGCTGATCTTGTTTTTGTTCCTTTGAAAAACATATGCTCTAAAAAGTGAGAAATCCCATTGTTTTTTTCATTTTCATTTCTTGAGCCTGTTCCAATCCATACCCCAATTGCAACCGATCTAACATGAGGGATATTTTCGAGCACTATTCTTACACCATTTTGGCATGTATACTTTTTAATCAATCTTTTTCCTCCTATCTGTAAGCTCCATGGATCTGATGAATATGTGAAACTTGTCAGTTTGATGCCGGCAGCCGTTCTTCATCCAAGAGCATTGATACAGAACCGAAAGAATATCCCTTCTGTTTAATTGACTGAATCAATGTTTCTAAACTTCTCGACGAGGAATCAGTGGGATGCATGAGAATCATAGCACCATTATGAACCTTTTTAAGAACACGTTCAACTAAAACGCCGGGCTCAGGCTTTTGCCAGTCAATTGTATCAACGGACCAAAGCACTGTCTCCATCTTAAATTCATCTGCTACGGTAATCACATCCTGCCTGAAGCTTCCGCTTGGAGGTGCGAACCACACTGGAGCGGCACCTGTAATCTCTTTGATGACCTCATTTGTTGAACCAATCTGTTTACGGATTTGATCTGTTGTGATCCTTGCCATATCAGGATGGGAATAGGAATGATTCCCAATTTCATGACCTGCCTCTTTTATTGTTTTAACGAGTGCAGGATTTTCTTTTGCCCATCTTCCTTCTAAGAAAAAGGTGGCTTTTACTCCATGCTTATCAAGCACTTCAAGCATTGATGGAAGATATTCATTGCCCCAGGCAACATTAATGAGAAAGGAAACCATCGTTTTATCAGGATGCCCTCTGTAAATTGGGGCTGGAGGCAGATCAGATAAGTGCACTTTTGGCTTTACCTGCTTAAAGACAATCTGCTTTTCATCAAATTTTCCTATTTTCTTCATCTTCTCATACGACTCATCAATATCAATGGTTAGGCCATTGTAGCCAGGAGTCGCTTTCCAGACCGTATGTATTTGAGCATCCTGTGCCGGCTTTTCATAATCCTTCACCTTTGCAGCGATTGTCTGGTAGAGTTCATCGGGCTGCTTTACAGCTGAAACATCTTCAAATTTCATTGTAGACACATAGGCTGTTGTATATGGATTCTGAATGAGAGCAGCAGTTATGATCAATATGAGCGCGACGCTTAAATAATGGAACCTCTTCATGTTTGTCTTCCCCCTTTTTACTAGAAAATATGTACGAAGGGGACAAGGTAGAACATGTGCAATAGATGCAAAAAAAGGAGAAAAAAGCAAAAAGAAGCCAGACTAGCTTCCCTGGCTTCTACACTTTAAGAATTTTGCTTTTCTTTTTCTTTCTCGTCACGAAGAACTGCTTTTCTAGAAAGATTGACACGACCTTGTTTATCAATTTCAGTTACCTTCACAAGCAACTCATCACCGATTTTAACAACATCCTCAACTTTTCCAACGCGCTCTTCTGCGAGTTCAGAAATGTGTACTAAACCGTCTTTGCCATTGAATATTTCAACGAAAGCACCGAACTTTTCAACGCGCTTCACTTTTCCTAAATACATTTGTCCAACAACAACTTCGCGGACAATGTCTTCAATAATTTGTTTCGCTTTTTGATTCATTTCCTCATTCGTTGAAGAAATAAAGACCGTTCCGTCTTGTTCAATGTCAATTTTAACGCCAGTTTCTTCGATGATTTTATTGATTTGTTTACCGCTTGGCCCAATAACATCTCGGATTTTATCAGGGTTAATCGCCATCATTAAGATTTTAGGAGCATACTGAGAAAGCTCTGTACGCGGCTCTTTAATTGTTGCAAGCATTGAATCAAGGATTTCCATGCGTCCTTTTTTTGCCTGCAAAAGAGCTTCTTCTAAAATTTCACGGGATAATCCCTCAATTTTAATATCCATTTGAAGGGCAGTTACGCCTTTAGCTGTACCTGCAACTTTAAAGTCCATATCTCCAAGGTGGTCTTCCATTCCCTGAATATCAGTCAGCACAGAGTAATGTTCTCCTGACTTCACAAGGCCCATTGCAATTCCTGCTACAGGAGCTTTAAGCGGAACACCGGCATCCATCATGGCAAGTGTGCTTGCGCAAATACTTGCTTGTGATGTTGAACCGTTTGATTCAAGAACTTCTGATACAAGACGGACTGTGTACGGGAAATCCTTTTCTGAAGGAATAACAGGCTCAAGAGCTCTTTCGCCGAGCGCTCCATGACCGATTTCACGGCGTCCAGGTCCGCGCATAAATCCAGTTTCCCCTACGCTGAACAGCGGGAAATTGTAATGATGCATAAAGCGTTTTGTTTCTTCAATGCCAAGACCATCAAGAATCTGGACATCTCCAAGTGCTCCAAGCGTACAAATGCTGAGAGCCTGAGTTTGCCCGCGTGTGAACAGACCTGAACCATGTGTGCGGGATAACAAGCCGACTTCTGAAGAAAGAGGGCGGATCTCATCAATTTTTCGGCCATCCGGGCGGACCTTATCTTCAGTGATCAGGCGGCGGACTTCTTGTTTGACTAATTTAGAAAGGATTTCTTTCACTTGTTTAAGAGTGTCAGCTTCTGCTTCCTGCTCTTCAAAATGGGCTACTACTGTTTTCTTCACTTCATTTATTGCTTCTTCGCGTGCATGTTTTTCCTGCACTTGAATTGCTGACAGCAAGTCTTTTTCAGCCATTTCACGAATGCTTGTCTCAAGATCCGCATCAAGAACATATAGTTTCACTTCTGTTTTTGCTTTCCCGACTTGAGCTGCAATCTCTTCTTGGAATGCAATCAGACGTTTGATTTCATTATGACCGAACATGATCGCCTCAAGCATTGTTTCTTCAGGTACTTCATTAGCTCCTGCTTCTACCATGTTAATAGCATCTTTTGTGCCTGCTACAATTAGATTGATATCACTTTTATCCATTTGTTCAACTGTAGGATTGATGATAAATTGATCATCTGCACGGCCGACAACTACACCTGCAATCGGACCTTCAAACGGAATGTCAGATACAGTTAAAGCAAGGGATGACCCGAACATTGCTGCCATTTCAGATGAACAGTCCTGATCGACACTCATTACAATGCTGACAACCTGGACTTCATTTCGGAAACCGTCAGCAAACAATGGTCGCAATGGACGGTCAATCAGACGGCTTGCAAGGATTGCTTTTTCACTTGGACGGCCTTCGCGTTTTATAAATCCACCAGGAATTTTACCAACTGCATAAAGGCGCTCTTCATAATTGACAGTTAACGGGAAAAAATCAACTGTTTTCGGTTCTTTTGATGCTGTTGCTGTACTTAATACAGCTGTGTCTCCATAGCGGATCAGTGCCGCGCCGTTAGCCTGTTTTGCCAGCTGGCCAACTTCAACGGTCAATTCTCTTCCAGCCCAATCAATGGAGAACACTTGTTTTTCTTGTCCCATATAAGAATGAACTCCTCTCGTCATATAAGTCACAACATACATTTATGTATTATTATGAACCATTTAATTTCAACATATCAATGTTATTCCGGTATGTAAATAGATCGCGTGAATATCTTATTATTAATCGATAAGAATAGATAAATTTCCGCTTTCGTGTTCAGCTGCAGCACGTAGGTCCTCAGTCAGAACGGATCTGTCCTGGGCATTTTTGCTATTCTTATTTTAATACACTAAAAAAGCGGGAATTCTCCCGCTTTTCAAAGATTATCGGCGTAAACCAAGCTTGTTGATTAGGTCACGATAACGAGTTACGTCTTTATTGCGCAGGTACGTCAAAAGATTACGGCGTTTACCTACCATTTTCAAAAGACCGCGACGTGAATGGTGGTCTTTCTTATGAACACGTAAATGTCCATTAAGATTGTTAATATCCTCAGTTAGGATAGCGATTTGAACTTCTGGAGAACCAGTGTCCGTATCATGCGTTCTGTACTCAGTGATAATTTCATTCTTACGTTCTTGAGTGATTGCCATCCTATTCACCTCCTTCATTTAAAAACCCCAATTACCGAGCAAACGTTGGTGAATCGTTCTGCCAAGCAATGGTTATAAAAGTTACATTTATTAGAATACTATTTTTCCGGGCAGAAGGCAAGTGTTAATCTTGCAGATCTTGAAAAAATTGCTCAGCGGAAGCTTTATCTTTTCCAATTTGCTCGATCAGTTCGTCGATCGAACTGAATTTTTGCTCGCTTCTTATCCGTTTATACCAGAATATAGAAACATTCTTTCCATATATAGATTTATTAAACTCAAAAATATGGACTTCAATGCTTGGTTTTACTTTTTTTTCATCATAAAAGGTTGGTTTGTAGCCAATATTGCATACCCCGTTATAAACCTCATCGTCTATTTGAAATCTGACCGCGTACACCCCTGTCGGAGGGATTATGTATGCCCCGTCAAGCTCTATATTTGCCGTTGGAAAGCCAATCGTCCGGCCTCGCTTATCTCCGTGTATAACTGTGCCGTTTACTCTGTGCGGCCTGTTTAGAAGGCGTGAAGCATACTCGACATCCCCGCTTCTCAGCACCTCTCTGATCAGAGTTGAACTGATTTTGCGGTCATGATCTGTCTGCTTGCTGATTGTCGTTTGTTCAAAAGCGCTTCTTGAATGAAACGGCAAGGATTCCATCGTTCCTTTGCCAAGCCTTCCATAAGAATAATCAAAGCCTGCTATTACGTGCTTTACATTCAGCCTGATAATGTATTGGTCAACGAATTCCTGGGGCAGCAGTGCTGCAAAGTCCTCGGAAAATTGCACGATAAAAAGATAATCAATTTCAAGCTTTTCAATTAAATCAATTTTATCCTGCAGAGTTGTAATGGCCTCGACATGCTGAATATTTTTTCTTAAAACGACCGAAGGATGAGGATCAAACGTCATAACTGCACTTTTTAATCCTTTTTCTTCTGCTGTTTTTTTAGCTGTCAAGATAACTTCCTGATGCCCGCGATGAACGCCGTCAAAATAGCCAAGAGCCATTGCCAGCTGGGGCATTTCTATGTCATTTAAAGAGTGCGGATGCGTTAGTTTGATCGTTTTCACTCGTGTTTCACCTTTTCTGTATCAGCTTTCTTCCCGCCAGGTCAGATGACAAGGACTTTGGAAGGTTTAAGGAAGTGAGGTTTTTCAGGATGCTGCTTATAAATCGCGAGGCAAGTTCCCTGTTCATCATATACGGCAATCGAATCTTCAGCCGCAACATGTTCAAAACCAGCCGGAACCTCAAGCACAGCACCATTTTTCACTTTCTTTGCTAATGTATCATTTATGGACATTTTGGGCAAATGATTTAATGCTGTGCTGATTGGAATAAGAATATCCTGCAGGCTGCTCTCATCTGCCTTTTTTTCAATTTCTTCAAAGGTGTGGCATTGATCAATTAAAAACGGACCTGATGCTGTTCTTATCAAATGTGACATATGGGCAGGATAGCCCAATTGTTCGCCGATCATCACAGCAAGTGTTCTTACATATGTACCTTTGGAACATTGAACTTTAAAACGAAAAGAAACCGTGTCTTCTTTAGCTTCTATGTCTGATAAGATTGTCATCTCATGAATTCTGATTTTTCTTTTTGGCCTCTCAATCGTCTGTCCTGCTCTGGCGTATTCGTACAATTTTTTTCCGCCTATTTTCACTGCCGAATACATCGGAGGAACCTGATCAATCTCACCTGTCAAAGCGTGCAGCGCTTCTTCGGCATCTTTCATAGTAATGACAGTGTCCACTATTTTCTTTTCAACAACTTCGCCAGACGCATCCTCTGTGGTCGTTGAGAAGCCTAAAGTAACTTCTGCTTCATATGTCTTTGATGCTGCAGTTAAGTATTCAACTATCTTTGTTGCACGACCAATACACACAGGCAGAACCCCTGTAACATCCGGATCAAGCGTCCCTGTATGTCCGATTTTTTTCGTTTTGGCAATCCTTCTCATTTTGGCCACGCAATCATGAGAGGTCATTCCAGCAGGCTTATTTATTAACAAAACACCTTCCATTGCTCACTTTCCGCCCTTCTGCTCATTTAAGAATACATAAACGAAAAGGATAGACTGATGTCTATCCTCTCCTTTTAATCTTCCTGCTTGTTTTCTTGATTAATTTCGTGGATCAGTGTTTCGATCCGGTTCCCATAATCAACGGATTCATCAAATTCAAAAAGGATTTCAGGCGTTTTTCTCAGCCTTATGCGCTGTCCGATTTCAGAACGGATAAAGCCTTTTGCTTTTGCAAGGCCTTTTAAAGTGTTTTCTCTCTTTTCTTCATCTCCAAGAACTGAAATGTAGACTTTTGCAATTTGCAGATCTCCGGAAACTCTTACATCTGTCACCGTAACAAATCCGATGCGGGGATCTTTAATTTTCCTGCTGATGATCTCGCCTAATTCCTTTTTCATTTGTTCGCCGACTCTGTTCGCTCGTAAACTCATGCTATCACCTCACTGTTAAAGCCAATCAAACGAGGTTACAGCGCGTTCAATTTCAGGAAAAGAATCAATCATAGCAAGCGCTTTGTTCAATTCCTTTTCCGTTTGAACTTTATTTGATGTGATGGCGACGATGCCAATCTTGGTTCTCTGCCAGGTATCCTGAAAATCAATTTCTGAAACAGAGACATTGTGCCTCTGCTTCAGTCTCATCAAAATGCGCTGTAAAACAGCCCGTTTGTCCTTCAATGATTGTGCATCATAAATGATGCACTCACACTCTGCATATCCAATCACTTGCGCTCAATTTCCTGCATGACGTATGCTTCGATGATATCTCCTTCTTTAATATCATTGAAGTTTTTAATTGTAATACCGCACTCATAGTTTTGCGCAACTTCTTTTACATCATCTTTAAATCGTTTCAGAACGTCTACTTCACCTTCAAATACGACTACTCCGTCACGAATAACGCGGATGCTGCTGTCGCGGGTGATTTTGCCGTCAGTCACATATGAACCGGCAATTGTACCGATCTTAGATACTTTAATTGTTTGACGAACTTCAACTTGACCAATGACTTTTTCTTCAAATTCAGGGTCAAGCATTCCCTTCATCGCTGCCTCAATCTCTTCAATTACTTTATAGATGATGCGGTGCAGACGAATGTCTACTTTTTCTTCATCAGCCGTTCTTTTAGCATTCCCATCAGGGCGAACGTTAAATCCGATAACAATCGCATTTGAAGCAGATGCTAAAATAATGTCAGATTCAGTAATTGCTCCAACGCCTGTCAGGATGATTTTTACTTTAACGCCTTCTACATCAATTTTTTGAAGAGATGCAGCTAAAGCTTCAGCAGATCCTTGAACATCCGCTTTTACGATAAGGTTGATATCTTTGATATCGCCCTGTTTAATTTGTTCAAACAGGTCATCAAGGCTTAGTTTCGCGCCTTCTTTACGCTGTTCATCAAGCTGTTTGCTTGCACGCGCTTCTCCAACTTGACGGGCTTTTTTCTCATCAGTGAACACCATGAACTGATCGCCTGCCTGCGGCACATCACTGAGGCCTGTAATTTCTACAGGGGTAGATGGACCTACTTCCTTCACGCGGCGGCCAAGATCATTAACCATTGCACGGACGCGGCCGAATGTATTACCTACTACAATTGAGTCGCCAACACGCAGTGTTCCATTTTGTACAAGAAGTGTCGCTACTGAACCGCGGCCTTTATCAAGCTGTGCTTCAATAACAGTTCCTGTCGCTGCCCGATTAGGATTTGCTTTCCATTCTTCTACTTCACTTACAAGCAGGATCATTTCAAGCAATTCTTCAATTCCATCACCTGATAAGGCTGAAAGCGGAACAAAAATCGTGTCCCCGCCCCATGCTTCTGATACTAAACCGTATTCAGTCAGCTCCTGCATCACGCGGTCAGGGTTTGCTGATTCTTTATCCATTTTGTTTACAGCGACAATGATTGGAACTTCAGCCGCTTTTGCATGGCTGATAGCTTCCACTGTTTGAGGCATAACGCCATCATCTGCAGCAACAACTAGGATTGTAATATCTGTTACTTGAGCACCGCGGGCACGCATCGTTGTAAATGCAGCATGTCCCGGAGTATCAAGGAATGTAATTTTTTTGTTGTTTACAACAACCTGATACGCGCCGATATGCTGAGTGATACCGCCAGCTTCGCCTGCTGTAACTTTTGTATTTCGAATCGAGTCGAGCAGAGTTGTTTTACCATGGTCAACGTGACCCATAATCGTAACAACCGGCGGACGGATTTGAAGCTGATCTTCTTGATCCTCTGTTGCATAGCCTTCAAATTCAGTTACATCAAAAACAATCACTTCTTCAACTTCCACACCATACTCGCCGGCAATCAATTCGATTGAATCTTTATCAAGATCCTGATTGATTGTTGCCATAACGCCAAGCATGAATAACTTTTTAATGATTTCAGAAGGCTCTTTATGAAGCTTGCCTGCTAATTCACCTACTGTAAGGCTGCCTGTAAATGTAATTTTGCTTGGCAATTCTTTTTTAGGCTGTACAGGAGCTCCGCCTTGCGGTCTGCGCTGATTGCTGCTGCTGTTGTTTTTCTTATTCCCGAAATTTTTCTTGTTATTGTTATTGCGGTTATTGTTTGATTTTCCCTGCTGATTAAACGGCTTGCTGCCGCTTTTTGCTGCTGGTTTAGTTGGATTAGCCGGTTTTGTGTTGTTAGTATTCTCTTGTTTTTGCATAGGCGTTTTGTGATCTTCCCTTTGTTTGACAGAAATGGATTTTGTTGTTTCATTCTTATCTGCCTTGTATTTTCCGTCCAGTTTGACGATTACATGATCATCAATTGTTGACATATGGTTGCTGACTTCAACATTCATACTCTGCAAGGCTGTTATAACATCCTTGCTGGATATGTTTTGTTTTTTTGCATATTCGTAAACTCTCATTTTCGTCATATGGTCACCCCCAAGAAATTTAATCGAGCAAGGTTTTCATTTTTGCAGCAAAGCCTGCATCAACTAATGCCACAACGACTCGAGCATCCTTTCCAATCGCCTGACCTAACAGGTAACGATCCGGGACCGAGACAACAGGAATGTTGTAAAAACTGCATTTATCATGAACCTTTTTAGCAGTATTTTCTGATGCATCTTTTGAGAGCAGAACAAGTTTTGCACGGGATTGTCTAACTTCTTTGATGACAAGTTCTTCTCCTGAAACAATCTTTCTTGCCCGATTTGCTAAGCCCAATAAGGACATCCATTGATGTTTTACCATACCATTAATGTTTCTCCTTCTCAGCTAGCTGAAGCAATTCTTCGTAGATGGCATCTTCAATCTTTACTTGCAGGTGATTAGCCAGTACATTCTTCTTCTTAGCTTGTAAAATACAGTCTTTATCAAGTGAGAGGTAAGCTCCGCGTCCGTTTTTCTTGCCGGTTGGATCAACGGAAACTTCTCCTTCTTTTGAACGGACAATACGAACAAGTTCTTTTTTCGGTTTCATTTCTCCAGTCGCAACACATTTGCGCAGCGGAACTTTTCTTTGATTGTTCACATTGCCTCACCTCTTACTTGTCTAATTCATCTTGATTGAAAGAAAAAAGCGGTTCATCGTCATCGCTTTCATCAAGCGGGACATTTGCTCCTGCACGAGGGTAAATGCCCATTTGCAGAGCGTCTGTCTCACTTTTAATATCAATCTTCCAGTTTGTCAATTTTGCCGCTAACCTTGCATTTTGGCCTCTTTTGCCAATAGCAAGCGATAATTGATAATCAGGCACAACCACTGTTGTTGCTTTGTCATCCTCGTTCACATTCACATCAAGAACTTTTGAAGGACTTAGAGCATTGGCAACAAAATCAACAGGATCGTTTGACCATTTTACGATATCAATCTTTTCGCCTTTTAACTCATTTACGATAGCCTGCACACGCTGACCTTTTGGACCAACACATGAACCCACAGGATCGACTTCAGGATTGTCCGAGTGCACAGAAATTTTTGAACGGTCGCCAGCTTCGCGCGCAACCGATTTAATTTCAACCGTGCCGTCATAAATCTCAGGAACCTCAATTTCAAATAATCGTTTTAATAAACCAGGATGAGTGCGGGAAACGAAAATTTGAGGTCCTTTTGTTGTTTTTTCGACCTTTGTAATAAATACTTTAATGCGGTCATGCGGCTTGTATTTTTCGTTTGGCATTTGTTCGCTTACAGGAAGCAGAGCCTCAATTTTCCCAAGACTGACATAAATAAATTTAGAGTCAATTCTTTGGACAATTCCAGTCATGATATCTTCTTCGCGATCTACAAATTCAGAGTAAATCACACCGCGTTCTGCCTCGCGCACACGCTGGGTTACGACTTGTTTGGCAGTCTGCGCTGCAATTCGGCCGAAGTCTTTTGGCGTTACTTCCATCTCAAGAACATCATTTACCTGATAGCTTGGATTCACGCTTTGAGCTTCTGTTACTGAAACTTCAAGCCTTGGATCATATACTTCATCAACAACATCTTTTCTTGCAAAGACTCTCATTGTTCCTGTTTCGCGGTTTAAATCAACGCGCACATTCTGAGCCTGGTTAAAATTACGCTTATAAGCGGAGATCAATGCAGCTTCAATTGCTTCAATGATCACTTCTTTACTGATGCCTTTTTCTTTTTCAAGAATTGTTAAGGCATCTAAAAGTTCATTACTCATCTTTACGGTCTCCCCCTTATCCATCTATCGGTTTATTTAATTGAACGTGACAGCGAGCCGGGCACTGGCGATTTTTTCGTAAGGTATTTGAATTTGTTTTTTGCGTGTTTTAATTAAAATCGTCACAATTACATGCTCACCATCAAAAGCAGTAAGCTCTCCTTCAAATACTTTCGATCCTTCAAAAGGCTCATATGTTTTAATATAAACATTTTTGCCGATTGATTTTGTGAAGTCAGAATCCTTCTTAAGCGGACGCTCCGCACCAGGCGATGAAACTTCAAGAAAATAATTTTGTTCGATTGGATCTGTTTCATCTAATTTTTCACTCAGTTTTTCGCTTACAATCGCGCAATGCTCAATGTCGATTCCATCACTTGAATCTATGAATACGCGCAAAAACCATTCTTTTCCTTCTTTTACGAATTCAATATCCACTAGTTCCAATGTTAATTCATCTAAAATCGGCAAAGCTAATTCTGCTACGATTTCAGTAACTTTTTTGCTCATCCCGTTCCTCCTTGTGAAATAGAAGCAAATGTGACACTATTAGTTGCTGAAAAACCCTGCTTCATATTGAGCAGGGAATGTATGTACACAACACGCGATCCGAATGAAGAGACAATAATATCTCTACTCAATACGAAAGAGTGGGTTGCCCCACTCTCTGCCTCTAACTATCGTTAGCATTTCCATAAAAAATATAACATAACCGGCCATTTTTTGCAAATTAAAATCAAACTGCGTAAGGTATTTCAGACGATAATGCAAGATTTTTCTCCGGGAAAAATTCAGTGAATATTTCCCAATTCACAGTTCCGTCAAAAAAATCAAAACAGCGACAGCTGATTTTGATCAGGGAGCGACTCTAGACAGCCTTGCTTATCGAGATATTCAATAATTGTTTTAGAAACCTTCCCGCGCTGCTGAAGGTCTTCTTTCGACAGAAATTCTCCGTCCTGTCTTGCTTTTACAATATTGATGGCAGCATTTGTTCCAAGCCCTGGAATAGAATTGAATGGCGGAATTAAAGATTTCCCGTCAATCAGGAAGTCTGTTGCGCTGGATCTGTATAAATCTACTTTTTGAAAAGAATATCCGCGCTCGCACATTTCAAGGGCAAGTTCAAGCACTGTCAGCAAGCTCTTTTCTTTCGGAGATGCCTCAAGTCCTTTTTGATTAATCTCTACTATCTTTGCTTTGATTGGTTCAGAACCTTTTACCATTGTTTCGATGTCAAAATCATCGGCACGAACAGTAAAGTAAGCAGAATAATAAAGCAGGGCATGATGCACTTTAAAATAGGCAATGCGGACAGCCATCAAAACATATGCTGCAGCATGTGCTTTCGGGAACATGTACTTTATCTTAAGGCATGAACTGATGTACCAGTCAGGAACCTCGTTCTTTTTCATTTCTTCCACCATCTCAGGTGTAAGCCCCTTACCCTTACGAACAGACTCCATAATTTTAAAAGCAAATGAAGGTTCAAGTCCCTGATAAATTAAATAAACCATAATATCATCACGGCAGCCGATCACTTCGCTCAGCGTACAAGTATTATCATGAATCAATTCCTGGGCATTCCCAAGCCATACATCCGTACCGTGGGAAAGTCCCGAGATTTGCACAAGCTCAGAGAAAGTAGTCGGCTTTGTGTCTTCAAGCATTTGACGGACAAAGCGGGTACCGAACTCGGGAATTCCAAGTGTTCCGGTTTTACACATAATCTGTTCTTCTGTTACGCCAAGTGATTCTGTTCCGCTGAATATCTTCATAACTTCCTTATCATCAGTCGGGATCGTTTTCGGATCAATTCCGCTTAAATCCTGAAGCATCCTGATTACGGTTGGATCGTCGTGGCCAAGAATATCAAGCTTCAGCAAATTATCATGAATAGAGTGGAAGTCAAAGTGAGTTGTTTTCCATTCAGAGCCTGTAGCATCGGCTGGAAATTGAATCGGCGAAAAATCATAAATATCCATATAATCGGGTACAACGATGATTCCGCCCGGATGCTGTCCGGTATTTCTTTTTACGCCTGTACAGCCTTGAACAAGACGGTCAACTTCTGCATTTCTGAGCATTAAGTTATTGTCGCCTGCGTAGCCTTTCACATATCCGTAAGCTGTTTTCTCAGCGACTGTCCCGATTGTTCCGGCACGGAACACGTTATCTTCACCAAAAAGGTCCTTAGTGTAATTATGGGCTCTCGGCTGATATTCTCCAGAGAAGTTCAAATCGATATCAGGAACTTTGTCTCCTTTAAATCCAAGGAACGTTTCAAACGGGATATCATGTCCATCTTTATGATATTTGGCTCCACATTCCGGACAGTCTTTGTTCGCCAAGTCAAACCCGGAACCTACTGATCCATCATTAAAGAATTCAGAATGCTTGCAGTCAGGACAAACATAATGCGGCGGCAGCGGATTAACCTCTGTTATCTCGGTCATCGTCGCAACCAAGGATGAACCGACAGAACCCCTGGAACCTACAAGATATCCATCGTCCAGAGATTTTTTAACAAGCTTGTGCGAAATCAGATAGATAACGGCAAAGCCGTGGCCGATAATGCTTTTCAATTCCTTTTCAAGTCTTGCTTCGACAATTTCCGGAAGATGATCGCCATAAATGCTTCTCGCCATACTGTAGCTCATTTCACGGATTTCATCGTCTGCCCCATCGATTTTAGGTGTATAAAGGTCGTCTTTGATTGGCTTAATTTCATCAATTAATTCTGCTACGCGATGCGTATTGTCAATAACAATTTCACGGGCTTTCTCTTTCCCGAGGAAACTAAAGCAATCGAGCATTTCATTCGTGGGTCTGAAGTGAACGTTTGGCAGCTCGTGCCGGTTCAGCGGATTCGCACCGCCCTGAGAGTTTACTAGAATCTTGCGGTAAATTTTATCCTCAGGCTGAAGATAGTGTACATTTCCAGTTGCAACAACCGGTTTTTCAAGCTTTTCTCCTAGATTCACAAGGTTCGTGATGATTTCTTTCAGTGCCATTTCGTCCTTGATATACTCCATTTGAATTAAATGACGGTATACTTCAGGAGGCTGCACCTCAAGGTAATCATAAAAAGCTGCAATATCTTCAACTTCCTCGGGAGACTTTTGCATCATCCCTTCAAACACTTCCCCGCGGTCACATGCTGACCCCACGAGAATGCCTTCTCGATGCTTGATAAGCTGAGACCTTGGGACGCGTGCAACACGATAGAAATAGTCAATATGAGAAAGTGACACAAGTTTAAATAGGTTTTTTAAGCCAATTTCATTTTGGGCAAGCAGGATGGCATGATAAGGACGCGCCCTCTGATAGGCATTGCCCTGTCCCATATTATCATTAAGCTGGTTATGATTCTCAATTCCTTTTTGGGCGGCATCCTTCAGCATTCTGAGAAGGAGGTAACCTGTTGCTTCTGCGTCAAAAATAGCCCGGTGATGCTGAGTCAGTTCAATATCAAACTTTTTAGCAAGTGTATTTAACCTGTGGCTTTTCAGCTCAGGATATAAAAATCTTCCAAGTTCAAGAGTATCGATGACAGGGTTGGCTGCTTTACCTGCACCAAGCAGCTGTTTATAGCCAACGTTTAAGAAGCCCATATCAAAGCTTGCATTATGTGCAACTAATATGTCGTCTCCGGCCCACTCTTTGAACCTGCGGAGCACTTCGTCTACGTTTGGAGCTGTTGCTACCATATCATCTGTTATGCCGGTTAGTTCTATTGTTGTCGCTGATAGACGATGATGTGGATTTGCAAACGATTCAAACCGGTCGATGATTTCGCCATTTCTGATTTTAACAGCTGCAAGTTCAATAATCGTATCGTAAACAGCTGATAAGCCGGTTGTCTCTACGTCAAATACGACATATGTTGCTTCTGGCAAAAAGCGGTCCTGCGCGTTATAAGCAATCGGGACTCCGTCATCAACGAGGTTAATTTCAACACCGTATAAAACTTTGATGCCGTTTTTCTTGCCTGCGGAATACGCTTCAGGAAAGGACTGGGCAACAGCGTGATCTGTGATCGCTACAGCAGGATGTCCCCATTTGCTTGCTTGGCCGACTAAAGAACTGACAGATGACACAGCATCCATTTGGCTCATCGGAGTATGCAAATGAAGCTCTATTCTTTTTTCATCAGATGTATCCTGACGAATTTCAGGCTTGATTTCATTAATATCATTTGCAATCATGACTAAGTCTCTTACAAATGTATCATTCTGGATGCTTCCGCGAACCTTCACCCACATTCCTTTTTTCAGTGTTTGCAGCAGAACGGCGTCTTCTTTATCACGTGCGAACATTTTCACTAAAATGGAGTTTGTATAGTCTGTTACTTTAAAAGTACTCAATGTTCTTCCGCTTCGAAGCTCTCTTGTCTCAGCATCGAATACATATCCTTGAATCGTAATGCGGCGTTCCTCATCTTCAATTGTATTGATCTGTTTGATTTCTTCGTCATTCTTAATGGCATAGCCGATCATAAGAGGACCCTGAGGAGCCTCCTGTTCTTGATCTTTCTTATCCATTTCTGTAATGGCAAGCATCATTTTCTCTTGATCTTCAAGCTTCTTTTGCTCTTGAAACTTTTGTATTTCTTCTTTTGATATATTCACGGTTGTATCGAGCTGTATGAGCGGAAAGCCATATTGTGCAAAGCTGTCCTGAAGAACCGATGTGTATTTTTTCTTGATGGCCATCGCTTCGGTTTCATTTCTCGTTTTTACAATCAGCTTTAAACCTTGTACTTCAGGAATTTGTTCATTCAGCAATGAGAGCATGGGAGGAGAGATTCCCTGCATTTCCTGCACACAAACCGACCAATAGTCTGCAATTAATTTCTCATCAAAAGTTTGATCATTAACGGCGATTATAAAAGATACATCAGCTATATGGGAGAATGCTTTTGTTAATTTCGCATAAAAAATCCGGTACACTTCAAAAGGAAGGATCCGGTCAAATGAAAATTGAAATTCCCATTTCTTTGACTGCTTATGGACCGTTAATTTTGTGATCGCACCATTTTTAAAATGATTAAAAACAGCGTCGTCTGTTAAATCGATTTGCTGAAGCAGAAGCTGAAATCGCTCTTTTTGAGCCTTCGAAAGTTCGTCCATTCTAACCGTCCCCTCTTACAATAATCGATCCTCATAATTGAAGGTACCTCGCTCTTTGCGAGGTACCTTTAAATGTTTTATTCACTTACTCTATCATAACATGAATAAAACAGAGCTTCATGCTTTTTTAATTGGATAATAAATTGGAAATGGTGCCAGTTAAATCAGACAATGAAACATCCATTCCTTCACCTGTTTTGCGGTCCTTAATCTCAACTATTCCGTCCGCCGCCTGTTTCCCGACAACGACTCTTACTGGAATGCCGATTAGATCTGAATCTGCAAATTTCACTCCTGCACGTTCATTGCGGTCATCATAAAGGACTTCAAATCCAGCTTCTTTAAGATCTGCATATAATTTATCACTTACTTCAGCCTGTACATCATTTTTGGCATTTGCACTAATTAGGTGAACCTGGAACGGGGCAACAGCTGCAGGCCATACAATACCTTTTTCATCGTTGAATTGTTCAACGATTGCTGCTAGTGTTCTTGAAACCCCTATACCGTAGCAGCCCATAATCATCGGCTGAGCTCTTCCGTTTTCATCAAGGAAAGTAGCATTCATAGCTTCACTGTAGCGTGTGCCAAGTTTAAATACATGGCCAACTTCAATACCTTTTGCAAATTGAATGAAACCTTGTCCATCAGGAGATAAGTCTCCTTCTTTAATAAATCTTAAATCCGCAAATTGAGAGACATTTGCATCACGTTCAATATTCACGCCTGTGTAATGAAAGTTCTCTTCGTTAGCTCCGCACACGCCGTTGACAATTGCCTGAACGGCCATATCTGCAATAATCTCTACTTCTGAGCTGACGGCAACTGGACCTACATAGCCCGGCATTACGCCGACAGACTGCTTTGTCTCTTCGGCCGTGGCAAGCTCTACAATTGAAGCTCCGTATAAGTTTTTAATTTTAATGTCGTTAACCTCATGATCACCGCGTACTAAAACTAATACGAATTTCTCATCTACTTTGAAAAGAAGAGACTTAATTAATTGCTCTTTCGATGTATTCAAGAAAGATGCAACTTCTTCAATCGTTTTTTGATCAGGCGTTTCTACCTTTTCTAGACTTTGAGCTTCTTCGCCGCTTTTTTCATATTGATTAATGACAGGTGCCATTTCAATATTTGCTGCATATTGAGAGGTGTCTGAGTAAGCAATCGTATCTTCTCCTACTTCAGAAAGCACCATGAATTCATGTGTATCTTTCCCGCCCATTGCACCGGAATCTGCAATTACTGCACGGTAATTTAATCCGCAGCGCGAGAAAATATTGCTGTATGCCTGGTACATTTTTTCGTACACTTCATCAAGACTTTCAAAAGAAGCGTGAAAAGAGTAAGCGTCTTTCATAATAAATTCACGGCCGCGAAGCAGACCAAAACGCGGACGTTTCTCATCTCTGAATTTAGACTGAATTTGAAATAGATTCAAAGGAAGTCTTTTATACGATTTTACTTCGTCTCTCACAAGAGAAGTAATGACTTCTTCATGCGTTGCGCCAAGGGCGAATTCACGGCTGTGACGGTCTTTCATTCGCATAAGCTCAGGACCGTACGTATACCATCTGCCAGACTCCTGCCAAAGCTCTGCCTGCTGCAGAGCCGGCATTAACAGCTCGGATGATCCCGCACGATTCATTTCTTCTCGCACAATTTGCTCAATTTTTTTTAGCACAATGGTAGCAAGCGGCAAGTAACTGTAAATCCCGCTTGCATTTTGCCGCACATAGCCTGCACGCAATAAAAGCTGATGGCTTTTAATGTCAGCGTCTGCAGGCACTTCTCTTAAAGTAGGAATAAATGTCATACTCTGTTTCATCTTCAAGCACCTCTATCTATTTATACATTCTAAAAGTCTTGTTTAACCAAACGAGTCGACGGTTCTAAAAAAATGACATCGCCGCCTCATTCATAGGAAAGTCTTATAAAAAGAATCTTTGAATATCATTCCATGTGACAACCAGCATTAACAGCATCAATAAAGCAAAACCGATAAAATGAACGACCCCTTCTTTTTGGCGGTCTATCGGTTTGCCTCGGAGCGCTTCGACCAGGAAGAATAATAGCCTTCCCCCGTCCAGTGCCGGAATCGGAAGCAGATTGACAATTCCTAAGTTGATGCTCAAAATGGCAGCCCAGCTCATTAAGTTGATGAAGCCTGTTTTTGCTACTTGATCTGTCATGTCATAAATTCCTACCGGACCCGAAAGCATGTCGATTGAAAACTGACCAGTGACCAATTTGCCAAGACCGAGCACAATTTCCTTTGTCCAATTGAACGTTTCCGTTACTCCATATTCCAATGAGCCGACGAAAGATTTTTCAACAGGATTGTAAGCTCCAATTCTGCCGATTGTTTCTTCCCCAACTTTACTTGCTTCCGGAACCACTTCAACTTCAAGATTTTGACCGCCTCGGTTAATGGCAAAAGTCAGTTCTTGCTCAGGATTTGCCTGAATAACTGAAACGACTTGTTTCCATGAAGACATCACTTTTCCTTCAATGGATGTAATTTCATCGCCTTCTTTAAGTCCCGACTCTACAGCAGAGCCATCCGGCGTCAGCTTCCCTAAAATCGGTTCATCAATCGGAGCCCCTTGAATAAACCCAAGAGAGAATAATAAAACAAACGCTAAAATAAAATTCATAAGCGGGCCTGCAATAATAGCAGCTGTCCGCTGTCCGAGCGTTTTTGAACCAAACTGGCGGTTATAAGGGGCAATTTGAACCTCTGAACCATCTACAATGAAGAAAGACTTTTCACTAACTTCAAAGTTTTTCAGGATTTCATCCTCTTCTCCCTGTTCATAGCCTGAAATGAACATTTTATGTTCAAGGTCAGCCTGTTCTACTTCAACGACTCTTGCACGGGGATATTTTTCCTTATTATTAAGGATGATTTTTTCAACTTTATTTTCTTTATTAAACAGCAAACCTACATTATATCCAGGCTTCACTTCTATCATTTCTGGATCTTCACCAGCCATGCGGACAAATCCGCCAAGGGGAAGAAGTCTGATGGTATAGACGGTTTCATCTTTCATGAATGAAAAGATTTTCGGTCCAAACCCGATTGCAAATTCTCGGCATAAAATACCTGCCCGTTTTGCTAAAACTAAATGTCCCAGCTCGTGAAAGAATACGAGTGCTCCAAAAATAATAACAAACGCTAAAACGGTATTCACGTTTCATGACCACCTTTATGAATATAATGTTTGAACAAATTGTCTGGTCTCTTTGTCCACTTCTTGAATGATATGCAAATCCGGGTTTGATATCACACTATGTTTTGCCAAAGCTTTTTCGATAAGATCTTCAATTTGAAGAAAGGCAATTTGTCCTTTTAAAAATGCTCCGACTGCTTCTTCGTTTGCGGCATTCAGCACAGTTGGCATTGTACCACCTATTTTACCTGAATCGTAGGCGAATTGTAAGCAGCGGTATCTCTCAAAGTCCGCTTTTTCAAAATGAAGCTTGCCGACTTCCCACAGATTTAATTGCTTGGTTGAAGAAAGAGGCAGTCTTTCTGGATAGGATAATGCATATTGAATAGGAACTCTCATATCCGGTGAACCAAGCTGTGCAATAACACTGCGATCATGAAACTCTGCCATAGAGTGAATAATGCTTTCTTTATGAAGCAGTACCTCGATCTTCTCATACGGAAGATCAAAGAGCCAGTGGGCCTCAATGACTTCAAGACCTTTGTTCATCATAGTAGCAGAATCGATTGTAATTTTAGCACCCATGGACCAATTCGGATGATTGAGTGCCTCGTTAATAGTAACATCTGCTAATTCTTCGCGACTTCTGTCGCGGAAGCTTCCGCCGGAGGCTGTCACAATCAGTCTTTCCAGTGATTTAGGATTTTCTCCCTGTAAACATTGAAAAATAGCAGAATGTTCACTGTCAACAGGCAGAAGAGCTACACCATATTTTTTGGCGTGTTCAGTTACAAGATGACCTGCAGTTACCAGTGTCTCTTTATTTGCAAGGGCAATTGTCTTCCTGCTTTCAATTGCCTTTAATGTCGGCAAAAGACCAACGCTTCCGACAACTGCATTCACTACAATTTCAGCTTCTGAGATAACAGCTGTTTCTATCAGACCTTCAGCACCATATGTAAATGTTATGTTAGGAAATTCTTCTTTCAGCTGTGAATATGCACGGATGTCATTTACAGCTACCAGGCTGGGAGAAAAATCAGTAATAGCCTTTCTTCCAAGCTCCAGATTACTTCCAAAAGACATGGCAACAAGCTGAAATTGATCGGGATGTGATCTAATTACATCCAGGGTTTGCTGACCAATTGAGCCTGTTGCACCCAATAAGCTAATCTTCTTCACCATTTCACTCCCATTCGTTTGTCACAGACATCATCTTCAGGTAAAGGCTGTTTTAGAATAGATTGTTTTACGTATTCTTATTGGTTCACATATTCAAGTCCATATCCTGCTCTTTTCCCGATGCAGGCAAATATGGCGTTCATTATGATTCAATGAATAACTGCAAAAAACCAAAAGCCAATTTTTAGCTAAAAAACAAAAACAAGAAATGCATGATCGGCAATACAAAAATCATGCTGTCAAAGCGATCCAATATTCCGCCGTGCCCAGGAAGGATATGGCCTGAATCTTTCACTTGATAATGGCGCTTTAACGCTGATTCAGCCAAATCTCCTATTTGTCCAAAAATAGACAGCAAAACAGTGATTAGAGTGATGCTTAAATAGGAGTCTGCAAAGGCAGTAAAATATTGAAAAATCCACGCGATTATAACGGCGCAGAAGATTCCTCCAATTGATCCCTCTATCGTTTTGTTAGGACTTATTTCAGGCCACAGCTTCTTTTTTCCTGCTGATTTACCAATGAAATAAGCTCCCGAATCTGTAGCCCATATAATCAATAGAGCATAAACGATAGGATAAAGGCCGATGTTTCTCATTTCAATAAAATAAAAAAATCCGATCCCGATATACATCGTTGTTATTATAGTGAATCCTACATCATCGAAGGAAAATCTATTTTTTGTCACAACGGTATAGCATAAAAAAAACAGAACGCCAAGCAGCGCAAACTCAATTTTAGTTATACTGTATTCATCTAATAAGTTTATGTAGTTACTGGGGATTAATAGAACCCAAAGCAATAATAAACTGAGCAGCCCCGGTATACTGTGTATGGAAATCCGCTTCATCTTCAGCAGTTCATAAAGGGCGATGGAAGCTAATAAGTATATAAAAATAGTAAAAGGGGCACGACCATAAATAACGGCCGGCAAAAAAACGGCCAAAGCAATAATTGCTGTTACAATTCTTTGTTTCACGCTGTCACCTTCATTTATAAGCCGCCAAATCTTCGACCCCTATGCTGGTATTCTTTAATTGCCGCAAGTAAATGATCCTCGCTGAAATCTGGCCAAAGCACGTCTGTAAAGACAAATTCGGAATATGCGAGCTGCCAAAGCATGAAATTGCTCAGCCTGATTTCTCCGCTAGTTCGAATGAGCAAATCCGGATCTCTCATGTCTTTCGTCATTAAATATTGTGAAAATAATGCCTCATTAATGTCTTCAGAGCTGATGTCACCCTTTTTTGCATCTTGCACAATACCTTTAACAGCATGAATCATCTCCGCTCTGCTGCCATAGTTCAGGGCGAAATTTAAGATAAGACCATTATTATTTATAGTATCTTCCTTTGCCTTTTGCACAGCGCGAAGAGTATGTTCAGGAATTTTTGACTCTTCTCCTATAATTCTCACCTGAACATTTTCTTCTATAAGTTCAGGAAGAAAGGTGCCCAAAAATTCTTCCGGCAGTTTCATCAAATAATCTACTTCTGTTTTTGGCCTTTTCCAGTTCTCAGTAGAAAAAGCATATAAAGTTAAGGCTTTCACTCCGAGTTCATTTGAAAGTTTTGTTACTTTTCTTACAACCTTCATGCCTTCATGATGTCCGGCAATTCTGGGAAGAGCTCTTTTTTTGGCCCAGCGTCCATTACCATCCATAATAATTGCAATATGTTCCGGGATTTCCCTTTTCAGAATTTCTTCTTTTGAAAATTCCGTTTGCTCGCGGTTAGGATTTCTCCATTTTTTCAGTATGTTGAGCATGTGATTCCTCCATCACCATTCTGCGGTCTCAAATACTGCAACAATGTTAACAGTATTAACAAAAAAACCCCCTGTAAACATTAGAGGGTCTTTTAAGCACAATTCCATTGTACAGAGTTTTTTCTTAAACTTCCATGATTTCTTTTTCTTTGTCTTTAGCAATTGCATCAATTTTGCTGATGAAATCATCTGTTGCTTTTTGAACATTGTCATTGTTGCTGCGCAGTTCATCTTCCGTGATTTCGCCATTTTTTTCAAGCTTTTTCAAGTCGTCATTTGCATCGCGTCGAACATTGCGGACAGCTACTTTAGCTTCTTCAGCATATTTTTTTACTAGCTTTGCAAGCTCCTTGCGGCGTTCCTCAGTAAGTGCAGGGATAGCAAGGCGAATTAAAGATCCGTCATTTGTCGGGTTTAATCCAAGATCTGATTTTAAAATCGCTTTTTCGATTTCGCCCAGAACTGTTTTGTCATAAGGCTGAATAACAAGCAGTCTTGCTTCAGGAATATTAATAGAGGCTAATTGGTTTACAGGTGTTGGAGCACCGTAATAATCTACAACGATTTTATCAAGCAATGATGCATTCGCACGGCCTGCACGAACAGTAGAAAGCTCTCTGTTAAATGCAGATACTGCTTTTTCCATTTTGTCTTTCGCTTGTGATAGTACTTGTTTTGCCATTATTATTTCCCCCTTACAATAGTTCCGATATTTTCGCCTAATACCGCACGTTTAATGTTTCCTTCTTCCATAACTGAGAAGACAATAAGCGGAATATCATTATCCATACAAAGTGATGATGCAGTTGAATCCATTACTTCCAAACCTTCTTTTAAAACATCTAAATAGGAAAGTGTTTCATATTTAACAGCCGTTGAATCTTTTTTAGGATCAGCCGTATAAACTCCATCTACGTTGTTTTTCGCCATTAAAATGACATCTGCTTCAATTTCCGCAGCACGCAATGCAGCTGTTGTGTCAGTTGAGAAATACGGATTTCCTGTACCGGCAGCAAAGATGACAACCCGTTTTTTCTCAAGATGTCTGATTGCTTTTCTTCTTATGTAGGGTTCAGCTACTTGACGCATTTCAATTGAAGTTTGAACACGGGTCTGAATGCCGAATGTTTCAAGACTGTCCTGCAGCGCAAGTGAATTCATGACAGTTGCAAGCATTCCCATATAGTCTGCTGTTGCACGGTCCATGCCCATTTCACTGCCGATCTTGCCGCGCCAAATGTTTCCTCCGCCGACAACAACAGCTACTTCAACATCCAGTTCAGCAATTTCCTTTACTTGTTTAGCAATTGATTGAATAACGGCAGGCTTTATGCCAAAGCTATCATTTCCAGCTAAAGCTTCACCGCTTAGTTTAAGTACAATTCGATTATATTTAGGTGTGCTCATAAATGACCTCCAAGTCTTTTCCAATAGATCTAAGTACCGTGTAAATGATTTTTTAAAAAGAGGGAACACAGATGTGTGTTCCCTGTCTTTCATTTACTCATTTTCTGCCGCAGGTTAAAGCCATGCTTTAGCCGGAGGAACAGACTTGATTATTTTTTGACTTGGTTCATAACTTCTTCAGCGAAATTATCCTGGCGTTTTTCAATGCCTTCGCCAACTTCGTAGCGAGTAAAGCTCTTCACTGAAGCGCCTTTAGATTCTACGAATTGTTTTACTTTTAGATCAGGGTTTTTAACGAAGCTTTGCTCAAGAAGGCAAATATCTTCGAAGAATTTGCCAAGACGGCCTTCAACCATTTTCTCTACGATG
This sequence comes from Metabacillus hrfriensis, assembly GCF_030127205.1. Lineage (NCBI taxonomy): Bacteria > Bacillati > Bacillota > Bacilli > Caryophanales > Bacillaceae > Metabacillus > Metabacillus hrfriensis. Next base: position 2,241,590 of record NZ_CP126116.1, on the reverse strand, counting down.
TTAGCAGGCTTGCCTTCATTAAGAGCTTGTTGAGATAATACTTCGCGCTCGCGAGTTACTTCTTCTTCGCTTACAGCGTCGCGTCCGATGTATTTAGGGTTAACTGCAGCAACATGCATAGCAACATCTTTTGCAGTTTCTTCTTCAGTTGTACCTTCAAGAACAGTTAATACAGCAATGCGTCCGCCCATGTGCAGGTAAGCACCAAATGCGTCGCTGTCTGTTTTTGTCACAATTTCAAAACGACGAAGGGTGATTTTTTCACCGATTTTAGCGATTGCAGAATTAATGAAATCAGCTACTGTTGATCCGTTGTCCATTGTTTGAGTCATAGCTTCGTCAAGGTTTGCAGGTTTTTTAGCAAGCAAGTGAGAAGCAAGTGCATCAAGAAGTTCTTTGAAGCCTTCGTTTTTTGCTACGAAGTCAGTTTCTGAGTTTACTTCAAGGATAACAGCTTCATTGCCTTCAGACTTAACAAGAGCTAAGCCTTCTGCAGCAACGCGGTCTGCTTTCTTAGATGCAGAAGCGATTCCTTTTTCACGTAGGAAGTCGATTGCTTTTTCCATGTCACCGTTTGTTTCTGTTAATGCTTTTTTGCAGTCCATCATGCCTGCACCAGTTTTTTCGCGTAGTTCTTTTACCATTTGAGCAGTAATTGCCATGAGAGTTTTCCTCCTTATTATGTGGCCGTTTTCGGCGTTATGTATTGTTTTCATTCATGAATGAATGCAGTTTACTTTAGCATGTTTAAAGGGCGGCTTTTCCCGTTTGGAAAAAGCCTCTTTAAAAAAGGTGATAAAAGGCATCCCCCTCTTATCACCTTTGCTTTACCTAATTAAGCAGTTGTTTCTTCACCTTGTTTTGTTTCAAGAATTGCATCAGCAATTTTAGAAGTTAAAAGCTTAACTGCACGGATTGCATCATCATTTGCAGGGATAACGTAATCAATTTCATCAGGATCACAGTTTGTATCAACAATACCAACGATCGGGATGTTTAATTTACGAGCTTCAGCAACTGCAATACGCTCTTTGCGAGGGTCAATGATGAACAATGCATCAGGAAGACCTTTCATGTCTTTGATTCCGCCTAAGAATTTTTCAAGACGCTCAAGCTCTTTGTTAAGCTGAACAACTTCTTTCTTAGGAAGTACTTCGAAAGTGCCGTCTTCTTGCATTCTTTCAATGTCTTTCAGACGTTTGATGCGCTTTTGAATTGTTTCAAAGTTTGTTAACGTTCCGCCTAACCAGCGTTGGTTAACAAAGTACATGCCTGAACGCTCAGCTTCTTCCTTAACAGAATCTTGAGCTTGTTTTTTCGTACCAACGAAAAGAATTGTACCGCCGTTTGCAGCAAGTTCTTTCGTGAATTGGTAAGCTTCTTCAACCTTTTTAACTGTTTTTTGAAGGTCGATGATGTAAATGCCGTTACGCTCTGTGAAGATGTAACGTTTCATTTTAGGGTTCCAGCGGCGTGTTTGATGACCGAAGTGAACACCTGCTTCAAGTAATTGCTTCATTGAAATGACTGACATGATATTTCCTCCTAATTGGTTTTTGCTCCTCCGCACATATCATCTTTAGGCAAAACTGTTTAAAACAGCACCAATGCCCAAATCTATGGCGTGTGTATTAACACCAAAAATTAATATATCATAAGGACTGATCAGAAGCAAGCAAAAATCGACTAGTTTTGACGGAATTTAAGCAAAAGCTCAACTTCTGTTTTTCCTTTTTTTAATTCTTTCGCTATTTCCTCAGAAGAATACCCTTCTTGATATAGGGAAATAACCTTTTCCTCATCAGTTTGGGGATGAACCGTTTCCTTGCTGCCAGCAAGCTCCAGGTGATCCTCATTATCTATCTCAGGAACTGGAAATTCGGAATCTCCCGGTTCTGTCCCTGCTATTTTAAGGTGAGAGGTGTTTCTACCTATATTAATATCTTTCAGTCTGGCCATCTTTATTTCGTTTATTAGTTTTTCGTTCTCTTCTTTTAAGTCAATTAAATAAGCTGCAAGCGACAGCTCTGCTTCTTCAAGCATAGCCGCTTGTTTTTCCTCTGACTTTTTAACTGATTGATATCTTATATATAAAAGGGCAATTAAATAAAAACCTGCTGCATGAAGAATCATGCTGAAAACCAATAGAACGGCTGTCATAAAATTATTCCACTCACTTTTTTCAAGAAGTAGGGTGTTACCATTAATGAATGATTTTTTCGAGTAAATTTCTTAATTTAAATAAAGCTTTGGAATGAATTTGAGATATACGCGAAGTAGAAAGCTCCATCACATGTCCGATTTCTGTAAGGGTCAATTCTTCTTTATAAAATAAACTGACCACAAGCTGTTCTTTTTCAGAGAGTCCGACGATTACTTCACTCAATTGCTCAATCAGCTCATCTTTTACCACTTTTTCCTCGGGTGATATAGATTTCTCATCTTTCAGGACCATTTTCGAATGGTGATCCTGTTCATCAAGCTCGTGATTTTGGTCGTCTATAGAAAGAACATTTGCAAAGAATCCTTCGTTCATAATGTGCGTCACTTCATCCTCAGACATTTCCAGGTCCTTTGCAACTTCGCCGGGCAGTACGTTCCGCAAATACTTTTGTTCAAGACGCTCTATACTTGCATCAACTTTTTTAGCTTTTTCTCTTGAGCTTCGCGGCAGCCAATCCTCTTTTCTGAGGCCGTCCAAAATGGCGCCTCTTATCCGAAATGACGCATATGTTTCAAATTTCAAGTCCCTTTTGTAATCAAATTTTTCAAGAGCGTCATATAACCCTATCATTCCGATGCTTTTTAAATCATCTTTATTCACTGATTTCGGCAGACTAACTGAGATGCGCTGTACATGATAGCTTACAAGCGGCATGTATCTTTTGATAAGTGCATCACAGGCATCATTGTCACGGAAATGAATCCATTTGTCCCAAAACTCTTGTTCTTCGATCTTTGCTGCTTGTATCATTTTTCTCCCCTTCTGATTTGTGATTTTACCTTCTGGTGTGTTTTTTAAATCGTTTTCGATCCTTGATTGACAGTTCTTATATGCATCATGCAGGTGAAGGGATCAAATTCAATTGTTCTCCCGCTGCTTCCCCCCACATCCATGCTGACAACGGGAATATGCATTTGATGAAGCTGCTCGAGAATAGCTTCTACATTTCTGGGGCCGATGCGCATCAAGCTGGTTGCTGACTGGAATTGAAACATCTGCGCGCCTCCTGCAAGCTTTGCTTTTAAAAATCCGCGGCGGCCTCCGCTTGCAATCATTTGTCTGATCAGTTCTTTGACGGCGGTGTCCGCATACTTAGAAGGATTTTGTATACCTGACTTGGCGAGGGCAGAATCAGGAAGCATAACATGCACCAATCCAGCTATTTTTCTGAACTCATCATAAAGAACAAGACCCACACATGAACCGAGGCCTGAGGTTCGAATCCATTTTGGCGGCTCTACTACATCTTTTTCTGCTATTCCGACTTTTACAATCTCCACTATTTGACTCATACTTTATACCCCTATAGATCTGAAGAGCTTGTCAAAAGAGCCCGGGTCAGGCAAAAGAAAAAAATGACCTTGAATCACTTCTCTGCTCTCATCGCCGCTTTCTTCGATTGCTGTATCAATAACAATGGCATAATCACTCACATGGGAGAGCTCGATCAGCCCATGTGTAATGACAGCTGCGAACATATCAATTGAAAGACCCGGAACAGACGGATACAGACTAAGGCCAGTAAAGTCTGACAATGCAGTCAAATATGATCCTGCCACTATATTTCCAAGCTCTTTAAGTGCAGATGTCCCTATTTCTTCCTGTTCAATATTTTCTATTTTAAATGCTTGATCCTGCGTCAAATTCCGAATAAATCTTTCAGCCTGTTCAACCGATAAAATAAAATACATGGAACCTGGCAAATCGCCTTCAATTCTTAAATAAAGACTTGCCACAACCATTTCCGGCCCGCCTAGCCGTTCTGTAAGTTCATTAAATGACAGCAGGCTGACATCAGGAATCATCATTTCAATTCTTTTGTTTAAAAGAGCGGAAAGGGCTGTAGCCGAATGGCCGGCTCCAATATTGCCAGCTTCTTTTAAAATATCTAAATGCAGAGCTGTAAGCTGATTGAAATCATTCATACATAAAAACCTTATAATTGAAGGGCAAGCGCATTGTCTGCTGCCAATACTTTATTTAAATCAAGAATGATAATCAGCCGTCTGTCAATTTTAGCAACACCCTCTACATAATCGGCCTCTACTGCACCAACAACCTCAGGAGCAGGTTCAATTTCATCCATTTCCAAATCAATGACATCATTGGCAGCATCGACAATCAATCCGACCTCATATTGATCTAAAGCAGCAACAATGATCCTCGAACTATCTGAAAATGGCTTCTGCTGCATGTCAAATCTCGTGCGCAAATCAATGACTGGCGTGACAATGCCTCTTAAATTGATAACACCTTTAACAAAAGGCTTTGTTCCGGGAACACGTGTAATGACCTGTATTTTTTCAATAGAGCGCACTTTATCGACTGAAATTCCGTATTCTTCGTGATTTAATTGAAAAACAATCATTTTCATCTGTTTTCTGATCGTATCCGTCATTTCTATATCCCCTATTCCTGGTATGAACTATTTGATAAGAGCATTGCAATCAATGATTAAAGCTACTTGACCATCGCCCAGAATCGTAGCACCCGATACTGCAAAAACAGAGTTCAGATAATGACCGAGTGACTTTAAAACAATTTCCTGCTGGCCAATAAATGAGTTCACCACAAGCGCTGCTGTTTTATCCCCTTTTTTTACAATGACAATCGCAAGATGTGAGTCTCCTTCTTTTTCATCTGGCACTTCAAAAATTTCTGATAGGGAAATCAGCGGAACAATTCTTCCTCTGAAATCGATGACTTTCTGATTATGCGCACTCATGACTTCATCTTTGCTGATCACTGCCGTTTCAATAATAGAAGAAATCGGAATAGCAAATGTTTCATTCGCAAGCTTGACAAGCATGACAGATATGATTGAAAGCGTAAGCGGAAGCTGTATAGAAAATAACGAACCTGCTCCTTCAGCTGATTCAATTGAAATCGATCCTCCAAGAGCTTCAATTGTATTTTTGACCACATCCAGTCCTACACCTCTCCCGGATATATCTGATATTGTTTCAGCCGTAGAAAACCCAGAAGAGAAAATCAATTCATATACCTGCTTATCAGAAAGTGCACCTGCCATTTTTTCTGATACAATTCCCCGGTCAATTGCTTTTTTTAATACTCTTTCTCTGCTGATGCCGTTTCCGTCATCTTCGATCTCAATGAAGACATAATTCCCGCTGTGATATGCTCTAAGGACAACATTTCCTTCTTCTCGCTTTCCATGCTTAAGCCGTGTTTCAGGTGATTCAACCCCATGATCAATGGCATTTCTTAAAAGATGAACGAGCGGATCTCCGATTTCGTCAATAACTGTCCGGTCAAGCTCAGTTTCAGCTCCAATAATCTCAAGATTGATTCTTTTATTTAAGTCTTTGGCGAGCTGTCTGATCATGCGGGGGAACCGGTTGAAAACTGTTTCAACAGGGACCATTCTCATGTTTAGAATAATCGTTTGAAGATCGCCTGATATACGTGACATATGTTCAACTGTTTCATTTAGCTCGTTATTTTTCAGCTGCTTTGAGATTTGCTCCAGTCTCCCTCTGTCAATCACAAGCTCTTCAAAAAGATTCATGAGGCTGTCGAGTCTGTCAATATTAACGCGGATTGTTTTTGAGCTTGCCTGCACGGCTCCTTTAGAAACAGCTGCTTCATCTTTTGCAGCAATCAGTTCAGTATCAGCAGCACTTTCATTATGTTGAACAGTTTCTTTTTCTATCAATCTCTCATCTATTGAAAGAGGCGAAACATCTACAGATAGGATTTCAGAAACCTTCATGATTTGTCTTTCTATTTCATTTGCTGACTCCTTAGTTACAAAAGCGAGCTGAAATTGGTGATCAAATTTTTCTTCTTCCAGCAAATCGACTGAAGGAACGGATTTTATGACTTCGCCAAGCTTTTCAGCTATTTCAAAAACCATAAAAACACGCGCTGCCTTCAAGAGACAATCTTCTCTTAATTGAATCGTCAGTTCGTATGTATGAAAACCCTGTTCTCTTGACTGCTGCAGCACAGTTCGTTCAAAATCATCAAATTCATGCATAGCTGTGCGGGATGATCCTTCACTTTTATGTTCCATTCCTGAAGGTTCTCCCGCTTCAATCTTTTTCAGCTGCTCAATAATATTGTCAACATCTTTTTTCCCGCTTCCTCCTTCAGCAATGGACAGAACCATTACTTCTAGGTCGTCAACAGACTGAAATACGACATCAAGCAAGGCATCCGTTACTTTCAGTTTTTCTTGACGGATGGAATCAAGCACGTTTTCCATTTGGTGAGTCAGATTAGCTAAATCAGCATAGCCCATCGTTGCACTCATCCCTTTTAATGTGTGAGCTGAACGGAAAATTTCATTAACGATGAATAAATCAGCAGGATTTTTCTCCAGTTCAAGCAGCTTTTCATTACAAGACTGCAAGTGTTCTTTACTCTCTTCTATAAAGACCTCTAAGTATTGATTCATATCCATTTAGGTTTTACTCCCCTTAGCCTCGAATAAATTTCAAAATAGAAGCTGCAATATCCTGTACATCTTCAACTGCATCGATTGCTTTTGTCTGATAGGCCGTCTTCGGCATTCCAAAAACGATCGACGTTTTTTCTGATTCTGAGATGGCGTGCAGATCTCCTGACTGCTTTAATTTCTTTAATCCTTCTGTTCCATCTGCTCCCATGCCTGTCATCATGACAGCAACTTTATGAATATTTTCAAGCTTGCTTATTGATTCAAACATCGTGTCAACTGAAGGTCTGTGGCCGTTTCGGGGATACTCTTTATTCAATTTGATCATCAGCCCGTTTTGAGCCTTTTCAATTTTCATATGAAATCCCCCGGGAGCAATATAAGCTGTTCCATTTAAAGCCAATTCACCGTCTTCCGCTTCTTTCACATTGACGGCTGAAAGAGAATGAAGTCTTGCAGCCAAAGAAGTTGTAAATCCTTCAGGCATATGCTGTACGATAAAGACCGGAGCTTCCAGATCTTCAGGCAGCCTGGGCAAAACCTGCTGAAGAGCTCTTGGACCGCCTGTTGAAGTTCCAATGCAAACGATATGCTGCCCGTATCTTTTCGATTGCGTGATAGACTTCTTCTCTTGTTTAATGGGTTCAATATTCGCTTTATTTATTTTTCTAACACGCGAATGACTTGCCATCTGCACTTTTTGGAGTAATTCCTGTCTTACCTTATGGAGATCAAGTGAGATGGCTCCCGAAGGTTTTGCGATAAAATCAATTGCGCCAAGCTGCAGGGATTGAATGGTATGTTCTGCCCCTTCTTGGGCAGTGCTCGACAGCATAATCACAGGTCTTGGAAATTCCTCCATAATCCTTCTCAGCGTCTGTAGACCATTTAACCCTGGCATTTCGATATCCAGCGTAATGATATCAGGATTCAATTGACTGATTTTTGACAGGGCATCATGACCATTGCGCGCTGTGGCCACTACTTCTATAAAGCCGCTTTCTTCAAGAAAATCGGTGATCAGCTTTCTCATAAAGGCAGAGTCGTCTACCACCAGAACAGTAATCCTGCTCATTCAACAACCGCCTCCTTTGAACAATTGCGACATTTTAGATAGAAATGAAACAGTTTTTACATGGAAATTCAAATCCTTATTGCCTTTGTCCAGGTAATTGTCAGCAATCTCATGCAGTGCCCTGCTGGCGGCGCTTTTTGGAAATAATAAAGTAAATGGCATCTGTCTGATTACAGCTTGTGAAACAAATCGGTCATCCGGCATCCATCCTGCATATGACGCTTTCATAGCAAGAAACTTTTCAATTGCAGCCTGCATTTTCACTGAGGTCTCACGTGCAGCTTTTGCATGATCAGAACGGTTCACAACAATTGAAATGGGGATGCTTTTATCATGCAAACTTATTTGTTTAATAGCGGAATAGGCATCCGTTATGGAGGTTGGCTCAGGTGTTGTAACCACCATCAGTTCATCTGCTGATAAAATAAACCTCAGGCTTTCAGCTGTCATACCCGCCCCCATATCAAAAATGATGTAATCATATTTATTAAACAAAGCTTCGAGTTTAGAGAAGAAAAAATCAAACTGACGTTTCTCCATTTTGAACAAATATGATAATCCGGTACCCCCAGAAATAAAATCAAATCCGCCAGGGCCTGAATGAATCATTTCATCCAGCTCTTTTTTTTGATTAAAAAAATCTAAGATAGATGCATCGCTTGATTGGCCAATGAGGATGTCTATATTTCCATATCCAATATCTAAATCAAGCACAAGCACACGTTTTTCATTTTTCACTAACCTGACAGCAAAATTGACTGAAAAATTCGATTTGCCGACTCCGCCTTTTCCGCTTATGACAGCAATGGATTTTGCATAAGGTTTATTCATTTTCTGTAAGTGCAGTCTTAACTGCTCTGCCTGATCCATCTTCCTTACCTCATAATCTCTTCAACTGTCAGTTTTTCGGTAGCAATCAGGATATCATCTGGAACGTTCTGTCCGTTCGTCATATAGGCAACACCTTTTTCAGCAGAAAGGATAAAATCATACATGGATCCTCTTGTATTTGTTTCATCAAGCTTTGTAAAAATGACTTTATCGATATGAATGGATGAGAAATTATCATGTATTTCAAGCATGTCATTTAGTTTGGATGTAACAGACAGGACCAAAAATGTTTCCACTTCATCCGTGAAATCAATCAGTTTTTCTAAATCATTTACAAGCTGCCTGTTCCTGAAATTCCTGCCGGCCGTATCAATAAAAACCATATCAATATCCTCGAATTTTTCTTTTGCTCTCTGAAAATCTTCAATGGAATAACAGACTTCAAGCGGTGCATTTAATATTTTGGCGTACGTTTTAATTTGTTCGATTGCAGCAATCCTGTATGTATCCGTTGTGATGAACGCAATTTTTTTATGATTTTTCAGCATGCTTTCCGCTGCAAGCTTGGCAAGTGTAGTTGTTTTGCCGACCCCTGTTGGCCCGACAACATTAATGTATTTCTTTTTGTAGGAAATCCCTCCGAAAGCTAAATGCCTCATCTTCTTCTCCATCACCTTGACCACTTCTGAATGGAATTCAGGAGGAGATTGCTCAGACACGTCATTTGGCAAATCTGAGAGTATGACAGACCTGCTGGCTAAACCTATATCTTTATCTTGAAGAATTTGATTCAGCTTTATCAAATGAGGCGGAAGTCCCTTTTGCTGTTCATTTATGCTTAAAGATTTCACGAGTTTTTTCAGCTCAAGAACTTCTGATATCAGAGATTGCTCATGATTTATATCATTTGCTGCCTCTGGACCTGCTTTTACCAATTCAGGTTTCAACTGACTTCTTCTGATCAGCGGATCCGGATCTCGTCCGGCAATCACTTCTATCTTTTTTTTCATAAATAGACCGAAGACTCCGCCGGTATGAACCACTTTTGAGTTTAATATCACAGCATCATGACCGAGCTCGTTTTTTATTTTTTTCATTGCTTCCTGCATATTTGGAGCTATATATTTCTTTACCTTCATGCGATATTCACCACCCCGACACTTTGAACTTCCACATTGGCCTCAAGCTCGTTATAGGAGAGCACCGGCAGCTGCGGGAAATAGCGGTCTATTAACTGTCTGACATACATTCTTACTGCGGGCGAGCAAAGAAGAATCGGTGACTGCTCCTGCAGGGCTAATTGTTCGATTTCTTTAGCAATTGATTCAATAATAGCTTGAGAGATATCCGGTTCTATAGACAGGTAATTTCCATGCTCTGTTTGCTGCACTCCTTCTGCAACAGCTTTTTCAACTCTTCCAGAAAGAGTCACTACTTTTAATGTTTCACCTGATGAATACTGGCTTGTTATTTGTTTAGCAAGTGCCTGCCTAACGTATTCACCTAATAACTCTGTATCGGATGTCATTTTTCCGTAATCCGCTAAAGATTCAAAAATCACCGGCAAATTTCGGATTGACACCTTTTCTTTTAATAGCTTTGCAAGCACTTTTTGAATATCGCCGATTGAAAGCGGAGATGGCGTAACCTCTTCTGCCAAAATCGGATATGAGTCTTTCAAATGGTCAATCAGCTGTTTTGTCTCCTGCCTGCCAAGCAGTTCGTGAGCATATTGTTTGATTGTTTCCGTAATATGGGTAGAAACAACTGACGGAGGATCAACGACTGTGTAGCCGAACATTTCAGCTGCATCCTTGTTTTCTTCATTGATCCATTTTGCAGGAAGCCTAAATGAAGGCTCGATCGTATCAATCCCCTCTATGGAATCATCTTCAATTCCAGGGGCCATTGCCAAATAGTGATCTAGAAGAACCTCGCCTTTAGCTACTTCATTTCCTTTCAGCTTAAGCCTGTATTCGTTGGGCTTGAGCTGAATGTTGTCGCGTATTCTTACGACCGGAATGACAAGTCCGAGTTCAATGGCAAGCTGTCTCCTGATCATCACAATCCGATCAAGCAGATCACCGCCCTGGTTCGTATCAGCAAGCGGAATCAGGCCGTATCCAAATTCAAATTCTATTGGATCCACATTAAGCAGCTGGACGACGCTCTCAGGTGTTTTCATTTCATCAATCTCAACTTCCTCTTCAACTTCTTCTTCTAATTTCAGCTGATCATGTTTTGATTTAGAAATGAAATATCCCCCAAAACCAAATGCTGAAGCAATCGGTACTGTAACAAATAGACCAATAGGAGTAAAAATACCGAGCAGAAGAATTGTTGCTGCTGCGACATACATCATTTTCGGATAAGCAAACAATTGACTGGAAATGTCTGTTCCTAAATTGCCGTCCGAAGCAGCTCTTGTTACCACTATGCCGGTTGCAGTTGAAATAAGCAGGGCAGGTATTTGACTGACAATACCGTCACCGACTGTAAGCATCGTAAAATGAGCCGCTGCATCCCCAAAGCCCATGCCAAGCTGCATCATTCCAATAATAATGCCAAAAATCATGTTTATAATAACGATGATAATTCCTGCAATCGCATCTCCTTTTACAAACTTGCTCGCTCCGTCCATGGCTCCGTAGAAATCTGCTTCCCTGGATACTTTCTCACGGCGGGTGCGTGCCTGCTGCTCAGAGATGACACCTGCATTTAAATCTGCATCAATGCTCATTTGTTTTCCCGGCATTGCATCAAGAGTAAATCTTGCTGCAACTTCAGATACCCTTTCTGATCCCTTCGTGATTACAACAAACTGAATGATAATCAGGATAAGGAAGACAACAAATCCCACTAATACATTTCCGCCTACTACAAACGTTCCAAACGTTTCAACAACACCGCCTGCTTCTCCATGTGAGAGAATCGCACGAGTAGTAGAAACATTCAACCCCAAACGAAAGAGAGTCAGGAGCAGCAATAACGAGGGGAAAATAGCAAAATCAAGCGGCTCCCTCATATTCATTGAAGTTAAAAGAACGAGCAGGGCAAGAGTGATATTTATCATAATCAGCAGGCTTAAAAGCCATGTTGGAAATGGGATAATCAGCATTGCAACAATCAAAATAACACTTAGTAGAACAGATAAATCTCGAGCTTGCATGGTTTACCTCTCTTTCAAACAGAACCTGTATCCTATAAAACTTTAAATCTTATTTTTAAGCTGGTAGACATAAGCCAGTATTTCTGCAATAGCTTTAAAAAATTCTTCAGGCACCGCTTTTCCGATTTCAACTTGATCGTAAAGCGCTCTAGCTAAAGGCCGATTTTCAACCATTGTCACATCGTTTGCTTTTGCCGTCTCTTTGATTTTTTGAGCAACAAAATCGACTCCTTTAGCGACAACGAACGGTGCATCCATTTTATCTTCATCATATTTTAAGGCGATAGCAAAATGGGTCGGGTTTGTAATGACGACATCTGCATTAGGGACATCCTGCATCATGCGTCTAGCAGCCATTTCTCTTTGTCTTTGTTTAATTCGCGACTTAATTAACGGATCTCCCTCTGACTTTTTGTACTCATCTTTTAGATCCTGCTTTGACATGCGGATGTTCTTTTCAAAATCGAATTTTTGATAAAAATAATCAAGCAGTGAGAGAAATAACAAGGCTATAGATGCAAACAATCCCATTTGAAAAGTGAGCTTGGCAATGAATATAAACGCTTTTTCTACTGTTAATTTTGAAAGGGATAAAATTTCCCCCATCTGAAACCAGATGACAGAAAAAGTTACAGCTCCCACAAAAGATATTTTCAATATCGATTTAAGCAGTTCAACAATCGCTCTCATGGAATAAATGCGCTTGAACCCTTGAATCGGATTAATTTTCTCAAGCTTCATCTGAATAGCTTCTGTTGAGAATAAAAAGCCGACTTGCATATAGTTTCCTGCGACTCCTGCAACTAATGCCACTCCCATAATCGGTGCACTTATATAGGCTGATTCAATCACCATCTCCACCATCAGCTCATGGACATTTTTTTCTGTCAAATTCATTAATATCGTCTCTTGCAAAGAGGCATTCATCATAACCAGTATCCGCTGCAGCATAAATGGCCCGATAAACAGAAGAGATAAAAAAATGGCCAGAAGGCTGATTGCCGTATTTACATCCGCACTTTTTGCAACTTGTCCTTTTTTTCTGACATCATCACGCTTGCGCGGTGTAGCTTTTTCTGTTTTTTCACCTGAAAAGAATTGCAGATCAAGTTTAAGAAATTCCATTTCCTGCTCCTCCGATTATTTCCATTAAATCCTTCATCGTATAAAGCATTGTTTCAAATACATGCTGGGTGAGCATAAACATCGCTCCCATGACCAATATGAGCATAATAAAGCTGACACCGATTTTCAGCGGAAGTCCGACTACAAAAATGTTCAGCTGAGGCACAGTGCGCGCAACAATTCCAAGAGCGAGATCAACCAGGAACAACGATGCTACAACAGGAAATGACATTTGAAAGGCAATCAAAAACATCGCACTGAACGATTTTGTGATCATATTAGCGATATTTCCATCTCCGAAAGGAAACACAGCACCTTCAAGCGGAATGTATTGAAAACTGTAAAAAACACCGTCAAGAAGGAGATGATGGGCGTTTACACTCAGCATAAACAGCAAGGCCAAAATATTCAGGAATTGACCAATAAGCGGACTTTGCGACCCGGTTTGCGGATCGATAATATTGGCAATGGCAAAACCCATTTGAAAATCAATCAAACTTCCTGCTATTTGCACAGCAGCCAACATCAGATAGGCAGAAAAACCGATGAAAAGACCGATCATCACTTCTTTTACTGCAAGGAGGATGAATGCACCGTCAAGTTCCAATGGTTCTGGATTTACTGCAGTAAATACGATGAGAGAAAGAAAAAAAGAAAATCCGATTTTATGTGACGATGGAATCGTGCGGTACGAAAATAACGGAAGTGTTACAAAAAATGCACTCATTCTTGCGAATATAAGCAAAAAAGCCGGAAAACTTTCAATTACATTCATGTCTTAACCTACAAATCTATTAAGATTGCCGAAAATATCCTGTGCATACGATATGATGGTTGACAGCATCCACGGGCCGAAAAAAACCAGACCTATCAGCACTCCCACAATTTTAGGAACGAAAGCAAGCGTCTGTTCCTGAATTTGAGTTGTCGCCTGAAAAACACTGACAACTAATCCAATGACCAATGCGATCACGAGAAGAGGACCGCAGATGATAAAAGTAGTATAAATGGCTTTTTCAGCAATCGAAATGACAAATTCTGAACTCATATGTTTAATCTCCTACTTAAAAACTTTGAAGAAGTGATTTCACGACCAAATACCATCCATCTACAAGAACAAACAGCAAAATTTTAAATGGAAGTGAGATCATCACCGGCGGAAGCATCATCATTCCCATTGACATCAAAATACTTGCTACAACCATGTCGATGACTAAGAATGGGATGAAGATCATAAATCCAATTTGAAAAGCGGTTTTTATTTCACTGATTGCAAAGGCAGGAACAAGCGCTGTAAGGGGAATATCTTCGACCGATTCCGGTTTTTCCATCTTTGCATATTCAAGAAACAGAGCTAAATCCTTTTGCCTTGTATGCTTGCTCATAAAGTCTTTTAAAGGGAGAGCTGCTTTTTCATAAGCCTCTTCAAGTCCAATTTCTTCATTAAATAAAGGCGTCAATGCCTGCTTATTAATTTCTGAAAAAGTCGGGGCCATAATGAAAAATGTCAAAAACAGAGCAATGCCGATCAGCACCTGATTCGGGGGCATCTGCTGAGTTGCGAGCGAAGTCCTGACAAAAGACAGAACGATGATGATACGGGTAAAACATGTCATTAATATTAAAATGCTTGGTGCGAGAGAAAGGACTGTCAGCAACAGCAGCAATCTTACAGAAGTGCTTACATTTTCGGCATCGCTATTGCTGAATATTTCCACAAATTCATTCATTTTGTGTGATCCTTTCTAGTTAAATCCTCTAAGCTGCTTCGTCTTTCCTTTTTTAATTGATCTAGCTGTTCTTTAAAGGAGAATGATTGCACGCTTGCATTCCGGTTACTAATATAGTTAGATAACGGACCTGATACATTTTTCAGCCAATCCTTCGGGTCAATCGCAGAAGCAAATCGCTGCTGATGTTCCTCTACTATCTCCCTGCATTCTTCTTCATCCTCAATCTCTTTTAACAGCTGAACAGAATCTGAAACACCTACTACAAGGACTTTTTTTCCTACTTTTACTAACTGGATGGAACGATTCTGGCCAACATTTGTACCGCCCAGATTTTCAATGTATTTTGATGAAGAAGTGAATTTGTTCCTTTTACTAACTAATTTAATCAATATGTAAATTAAAAATAGTATAAATGCTGTTGCCAGAATCATCTTAATGAAATCCCATGCTGTAACAGACGTTTCAGCAGCTTGATTGATTTCATCTGATTTCAGGCTGGTTTTTTCACTCTTGCTGTCAGACGATTTTTCATCTGATCCTACCCAATCTGCTACAGATTCAGTCCCCTGCTCCGCATGAACAACTGACTCGCCATGCGGGATAAGGAAGACGAAAAGGATCATAGCTATTCCGATCATTTTGATTATCACTTGCAAGGGAAAGACTCCTTTTAGCTTAATGTTTTATTAATGGCTTCAAGCACTCTGTCTGCCTGAAAAGGCTTCACGATAAAGTCTTTTGCGCCGGCTTGAATCGCATCGATTACCATTGCCTGCTGCCCCATAGCAGAACACATGATGACTTTTGCATGAGCGTTCATTTTTTTAATTTCTTTGAGAGCTGTTATACCATCCATCTCAGGCATAGTAATATCCATGGTTACTAAGTCTGGAAAGTGCTCTTTATATTTCTCAACAGCCTGTGCACCGTCAGCAGCTTCAGCTACGACTTCAAATCCATTCTTTGTTAAGATATCTTTAATCATCATTCTCATAAATGCCGCATCGTCCACGATCATTATTTTATGTGCCATTTCAGTCACTCCCATGATTGATTTACTTTAGTTTATTTAAACGCTCAGACTGACTTAAAATATCAGTCACCCGCACTCCAAAATTTTCTTCGATAACGACTACTTCCCCTTGCGCGACAATTTTATTGTTAATTAGTATATCAACAGGTTCGCCTGCAAGTTTATCCAATTCAATAATTGAGCCGGAGGATAGTTCTAAAATCTCTTTAACCGAACGCTTCGTGCGTCCAAGCTCGACTGTTACCTGAAGAGGGATATCAAGCAGCATATCAAGGTTTTTCATTTCATTTTGATACGTTAGAACAGGTTCGAAAGATGAAAATTCTGCAGGCTTTACATCAACGGATGGCCTCTCCGCTCTTTTCTGAACTGGCTGTGAAGCATAACTGTGCTGAGTCTCTGAATAAGAAGGTGCAGGTTCATTTCGGATTTCTTCTTTAACAGCTTCTATTGTTGCTGCTTGCTGCTTAGGGTTCATCAGTTCGTCAACTAGATCTTTTGCAAATTGCAAAGGCAGCAGCTGCATAATCTCTGAATCTATTAAACTTCCAATTTTAAGCCTGAATGCTACTTTTAAGAATAGATCATCTTTTGGAAAAGCTTCTGTTCCTTCTCCTTCTTTTACATCCAGGAGCTCAATAGAAGGAGGAGAGATATCAACTTTTTTGTTAAAAATTGTAGACATTGAGGTTGCAGCGGATCCCATCATTTGATTCATGGCTTCCTGAACGGCGCTTATCATGATTTCATCCAGTGATGAATCAGTAATCTCTCCGTTGCCGCCAATCATCAAGTCTGCAATAATCGCCGCATCACTTTGTTTAATCACAAGTAAATTGCTGCCGATAAACCCTTCGGTATAATTCACCTCAATTGCAACATAAGGATGTGGAAACTCATCTGATAGTCTTTGTCTTTGGACAACTGAGACGGTTGGAGTCGTAATTTCCACTTTTTGATGCAGCAATGTTGATAGAGCTGTTGCTGAACTGCCGAATGATATATTGCCGATTTCTCCAATTGCATCTTTTTCCATTACATCCAAATAATCTTCTGTATCTATCGTGTAATCTTCTCTATCGCTTGAATCTGAGCCCTTTAAAAGAGCATCAATCTCATCCTGAGATAACATCCCATTACTCACCTTCTTCGTGCCCCCTCTGATAATGGCCAATTACTTGCACTGCTGCTTTTCTTTTTAGTTTTCCAGGCTGACCATAAAATTTAGGTTTGTCTCCAATTTTGATCACCAAAGGCTGATCAATGGCTTTTTCAAGCTGAATAACATCTCCCGCTTGTATATCTAAAAATTCTTGAATAGTGATCTCTGATATACCCAGTTCTGCAATGATCTGCAGCTCTGCAGAATGGATTTTTCGCTCCAGAGCTTCAACTTCGTTTTTCTTAGGTTCCTTTCTCTCAGACTGCATCCAAAAGTGAACACTTAAACGGGGAATAATCGGTTCCAAGATGACATGCGGAATACAAAGATTAATCATGCCGCTCGTTTCGCCAATCTGTGTATTCAGTGAGATCACCACAACCGTTTCGTTTGGTGAAACCATCTGCAGAAACTGCGGATTGACCTCAAGATTATTCATGACTGGCTCTATATCATAAATGGAACTCCATGCCTCTTTGTAATTATCAAGTGATTTTTCAAACAGGTTTGACATAATTCTGCTTTCAATTTCCGTTAATTGATCCGATTTGTTTATGCCTGTTCCAAGGCCGCCCATCAGCCTGTCCATCATGGCATAAGCGATATTTGGATTAACTTCCATTAAAATCCGTCCGTTTAATGGCCGCACTTCAAATACGTTAAGCACTGTCATTTTCGGAATAGAGCGAATAAACTCTTCATACGGCAGCTGATCTACAGATCCGACGCTGATTTGGACATACGTTCTAAGCTGAGCTGAAAAATAAGTTGTCAACAGCCTAGCAAAGTTCTCATGAATTCTCGTTAAGCTTCTGATTTGATCTTTTGAAAACCTGAGTGCTCTTTTAAAATCGTAAACTTTCACTTTGCGCTCTGTTTCTTCTTTTTTTAATTCCTCAGCATCCATTTCACCTGATGAAATAGCTGAAAGCAATGCATCTATTTCGTTTTGAGAAAGAATTTCACTTGGCATTCATTCACACCTCCTGTGCAGGTTTTATGCCAAACTATTGAATGATATAGGAGGTTGTGTAGACCTTCTGAATTTTGCCTTTTTGCATCAATTCGTTTGCGCGCTTCTTAACAGTCTCTTTAAAAGCGTTCATGCCTTCTTTTCCATCTAATTCATCAGCAGGAATATTTGAAAGCTCTGAAATGATAATATCTCTGACTTGAAATTCTCTTTTTTCAAGCTCTTCTTTCGCTTTCTTGCTGTCCGTTTCTAGTTTAAAAGACAAACGGACAATGTTATCACTTGCCAGATTAGTCGTAATTTCCGGAAGATCAAAGGAATACTCGATGACCTCATCGATGGACGGCTCTTTTTCTTTTGCTTCTGCCGTATCCATAAAATTTGTAACGATGACTAATGCTATTACGCCTATTAACGTAATGGATGTAATGATGACAAGCATGATGGTTAATAATTTTTTATTCATGTCCGTTCACCTCCGCAGAACCTGATGCATGTAAAAGATGAATTTCTCTATAAAAATTGCGGGTTAATAATGAAACCGCTGTTTCTGATTCTTTTACGACAAATTTTTTCCCGTTGGTAAGTGTTATGGTTGTGTCCGGAAAAGACTCTACCTGCTCTATGTAAATCGCGTTTAATGTAAATGACTTTCCATTCAAACGAGTTAATAAAATCAAATGCTGCGGGGGTCATATATAGATATGAGCCCCCTGCCCCCTAACTTAACGTTTTAAATTCATTAATTCCTGAAGAATTTCATCAGAAGTCGTAATAATTTTTGTATTTGACTGGAAACCGCGCTGAGCTACGATCATTTCTGTGAATTCATCTGCAAGGTCTACGTTTGACATTTCAAGCATTCCTGCCATGATTGCAGCTGAGCCGTCTTCGCCTGGAACACTTAGTTCTCCTAGCTGAATACCATCTGTTCCTTGATCGATAGTTCCTGAATTACTGGATTCTTTGTATAAATTCCCTCCGACTTTTTCAAGACCGCCTTCGTTTGCAAAATTAGCTACCATGATTTGTCCAGCATCATCTAAAGTTCCATTTGCATTAACATAACTTACACTTCCGTCTGGTCCTATATTGAAGCTTTTAGCAGTAAGAGGAATTTGGATTAGCCCTGCAGAAGCAGTATTTCCCGCTCTTCCGATTAGGTACTGTCCATCTGCTGTAACTAAAAATCCTTTATCATCCAAATAGAAATTTCCAGACCGCGTATAGCTTAAATCCATTGCACCATCTATTGAACCTGTAATAGTGTTATTTTGATTCGGTTGATTATTAACACTTCCAGGATTTAGAATTGTCCCAACCACAAAAAATCCATCTCCGGCTAAAGCAAGATCCAGTGTTCTGCCTGTTGACTGATTTGAACCGGCTGTGTGAATCGTATCAATCGAACTTAGTGCTGAACCAAGTCCTACCTGCTTGGCATTCATGCCGCTTGCAGCATCAGTCGCTGCACTTGCACTTGCAATCTGCTGGTTTATTAGATCTTTATATGTGACACGGCCTTTCTTGAAACCGTATGTATTAACGTTTGCGATATTATTACCGATCACATCAAGCTTTGTCTGGAAATTTTTCATACCGCTTACACCTGAGTACATTGAACGCAACATATTGATTCTCTCCCTATTGGATCTATTTTGTTTGCTGCTTCGCTCGGTCCGCAGCAATGGCCTCCTTTAAAGGTCCAGCCAGCTTAATTTAAGATGATGGTTCCGTTTATATTTGTGAAAATTTGATCTTTCGCTTCATTTCGGTTCATTGCTGTAATGACGGTGTTGTTTTTAACGTTTACGATGAATGCCGCCTGATCTAATAAAACCAGTGAATCGTTAACACCTTTAGATCTTGCTTCAGACATTTTTTCTTTCATTTTGCTCCATTGAGATTCCTCTACCACGATCCCGCGGTCTGCCATTCTTTGTTTGGCATGTTTGCTTATTTTAATAGAAGAATTCTCATCTTTAAGCAGGTCCTGAAACGTCGGCTTTTGACTTGGTCTGACATCTGGTGTTTTTGGTATTAAAGACAGGGGATGCTGATTTAAATGGCTGATTTTCATTGAAAGGGTTAGCTTGCCGCGTTCTGAGCTGTTACTTTTGTAATTAATGCACTCGGTATCTCTTTACCGTTTTGCATTTCAAGGATAATATCAGCCCCAGATTGTTTGATGGATTTAACTATGCCTGTTTCCGCTGCCCCGTCTTCTGTACTCCATTCGACTTGTTTGCCGATCATTTCTGAATATTTTAAGATTCCATCATTCAGCTGAACCTGAACAAAGTTGCTCAGCTGTGTATTCATATTGGTCATTTGCTCAAGGGATGAGAAGCTTGCCATTTGAGAAATAAATTCTTTATCCTCCATCGGATTTAAAGGGTCCTGATTTTGCAGCTGTGCAATCAGAATCTTCAAGAAATCATCCTTGCCAAGACTTGATTTTCCGCCAGATCTTTCAGCAGCAGTCGATGATAAGAGCAGCCCCGTGTCTATTGTATTTTGTGTCATAAGAGATCTCCTTTTACGTCAGCATATTTAAGTGAGCCTTAAAGGAATCTGTTTCAGTTTCGTCTTCAAGTTCTTCTTTTTGTCTATCATCTTCAAAATGATTTTGGTTATTTTCATCATGCCTGCGGTTAAATGATGTTTCTATCTGTTCTCCGTACACCTCAAACTTGTCTACTTGTATATTTAATGTTGGCAGGGCCTGCTTCAGTTGATGAATGCTTTGTTCTACAAGTTCTTTCGCAGACTTTGTGGAAGTGATAATTTTAGCAATCATTTCACCATGCTGCTGCTGAAGCTTAACTGTGAGCATTCCTAAATGTTCCGGAGACAGTCTTATTGTCATTTGAGATAAACCGCTTGAGGCAAGGTTCGTTTTCGCCTTTTTAAAGACCTCTGTTAACTGATTTAAAATCAGCTGATTATTAGAATGTAACGATTTTTCTTTTAAGGAAGAAATTTCATTATTCATTTTTAATAAGTCTGATTGAAGAATATTTTCCATAAGCAAGCTTTTATGGCCAAAGGCTTTCTGACCAACTTTTGTTTTCAGTCTTATTTCATTCATTAAAGTTTCTGGAACCTCTCTGTCAATATGAGAGGAGGCACTATTAATTTCATTTCTTTCCGGTGTCATATCACTTTCAATGTCTTGACCATCAGTCATTATCTTTAATAAAAGTTTTGACAGCTGCACTTGAAGATGATGAATATTTTCAGCATTTTTGATTGACGCTTGTATATCCTGCAATGATGAAATGGAAAGTGACGCAGCTGATTGTACTAATTTATGAATCACTTGATCGTTCTGTGGTCTGCTTTCTAACAATTCACTGCTCAGTCCTAATTCTGTCGTCCCTTTAATGTGATTCTGTTTATTTAGAGATTTTATTAATTCGAGCATCTGCGGAGTTTGCAAGACTTCTTTCGAATTCATTTCCGAAAAGTATGCCCTAAGCGGCTTAATCGCAGATGAAATCTTTTCATATAATCTCATGCTTTCATCTGACAGTTCAGCCAAAGATAATTTCTCACTAATTAATGAAACCAGCTTTTCAGCTTCCAAAGAAATCTTCACATTTGAAATTCCCTTATTGGATTCATTTCCGGATTTAGAGTGTGAATCCATCACCCAGCCACTCACGGCATTTTGAACTGCTGCTAATACTGTTTGAACGTTTCTATCTTCTAAATCCGACTTATTATTGAATAATGGCTTGCTTATAGATGTGTTATAAGCTTGATATTCATGTTCACTATTCAATTTCTCCAGCAGTTTATTGGCATCATGCAAGAATTCAGCTGAAGTCAAGCGGGAATCTGACTCATAAATTTTGCTGTGCTCAATGTCATGTTCCCTCTGAGATAAAGCGTGAGTAATAATATTTTCTATTAGAGAAACAGAATCTTTGATTGTGTCTGTCTCTTTATCTTTATCCAGATCATACCCAATCACTTTTCTATTAAGCTCTGCTTGACTCATTTCAGTACTTCCAGCTTGATGATTCGAAAAAATCTGTAAAGCTTTTTCAAAGAGTTTGATTCCTGCAGGTTCAGGGTATTTTTGTGAAATATAATCACTTATTTTATCTTTTATATATTTTTTATCCCTTGTATCAGGCAGCTGAATTACCCCAGCCATTATGGACAGCACTTTTACTGTTTCAGGCTTATCGTCCAGCTGGGTGAAAATACTCTCCATAGATACAGCACCACTGAGAATTGATTGAACAGCTTTTGCTTCATCCAAAGTTACTAATTCCAATAATTCATTGACTTTATCATTGGTCAAGGGTGGTTCTTTAAAAAAACCTTCATCTAACGGAATTTCTTGTAAGGCATTCATTATTCCGGCTTCTAGATTTTGAAATTCAAGCCCTATTTTTTCAGCATCAGGCAATGCAGTATCGGTTGAAAAAGAATTTACACTTTTGGAGATAAGCGGCTCTTGTTCTAAGAACTTTTGAAAAGAAGCTGAATTTCTGCTCTTTTCAACGCTGGTTTGCATAAGTGGCACAGCTCTAAATGAGGCAGATGGAATTTTCATTTTTTCACCCCCTCTCAGAGTTTTCATCTAGATCATGATTCAGCAAGCATTTTTGTATATTTCGCAGCATCCTCAGCTGACATTTTTTCCATCACTGCAATAAGCTGATCATCTTTAATGGAAGTTAAAATTAATAATGCCTCTTCATCTGATAAAAACGGAATGATTTCAGCGGCTTTTTTGCTGGACATTTTTTCATAAAGTTTAGCGATATCTTTTCCTTCTTTTTCTTTGTTTTCTGATCCAAGCAGCTGTTCTTTGAGAGACTTTACTTCTTGGCTGAGCTGCTGAATTTCTCTCACTTTAAGGTCAGCGTCATTTTCTAGGGCAGATATTTCCTGCTGCTGTTTTTCAATGGTGGTTTTTTGAAGCTTATTTTCTTCCTCAAGCTCTGCTGCAGGGGAGGCATCTGCATTTTTGCTGTTTTTTTTCTCTTGAACGCTCGTTTGATCTGCAGTTCCCGGCAGATGCGAGATCGCTTCTTTCATTTTCCCTGCCACATCAACGCCTGCGACTGTTAAGATGACCGTAATAAACGTGACAGTAAATATGAATGGAATGACAATTACGAAAAATGTCCATTGAAGCTTGCTTGAATCATTCTCATTTTTTTTCACAGTATTTTCACCTAATTTCCCCGAAGTGCAAAGGCTTGAATCGAGAGATCATCCATGAACCTTGATTCTGACGTTTTCACATGTTCGAGATGTACTTCATAATGCTTTTCTTTCATTTTTTCATATTTCTTTACTTCAATGTTTTTTTCAGTAAGCTCAAGCTGTTTTTCATTCATGTTTTCTCTTGTCACAACGACCAGCCGCTGATAATGGGTAATTGTTTTTTCTAAATTAGTGACAAACTGCTGAAAATGACGGATTTCCTGTACAGGCATGCCTGTGTTCAGCTGCCTTACGGTTCTCTCTTCGAGTACCTCTTTTTTCCTCAGGCAGTCATACAGCTTTTCTGCGGCTTTTTCAAACTCGGAAACAGAACGGTTATAGTCTTCAAGAGACTTTTCTTTTTCATTTTCCTTTAATTCAAGCACTTTTTGAAACCGGTATGTATATTTCACCCATTCTCACCTTTTTCAATCAATCGTTCTAATGAGGCTGCGCTCTCTGCAAAAGTGATTTTATCGTGCACATCCTGTTTTAAAAATGAAATAATCTTCGGATAAAATCGGATGGCATCATCTATCTCTCTGTTTGAACCTCTTTTGTAAGCTCCAATATTAATCAAGTCTTCAGAATTCATATAAGTGGCCAGTAATTCTCTCAGTTTTGCTGCATTCTTTTTCTGTTGATCAGACACAATTTGATTCATTACCCTGCTTATGCTTTTCAATATGTTGACTGCCGGAAACTGGCCTTTGTTAGCCAGGCTGCGGTCAAGCACGATGTGTCCATCGAGTATTCCACGCACAGTATCCGCAATCGGCTCATTCATATCATCACCATCTACAAGCACGGTATAAAATGCAGTAATGGTTCCTTTCTCATTTGTGCCAGTCCGCTCTAATAGCTTGGGCAGGACGGCAAAAACACTTGGGGTATAGCCTTTGGTTGTTGGAGGTTCGCCGACTGCGAGTCCTATCTCTCTTTGTGCCATGGCAACCCTTGTAACAGAATCCATCATGAACATGACATTCATGCCTTTATCCCGGAAATATTCAGCGATGGCTGTAGCAGTATATGAAGCTTTCATTCTCATTAAAGCCGGCTGATCTGAGGTTGCCACTACTACAATAGAACGTTTAAGTCCTTCTTCTCCCAGATCCTTTTCAATAAATTCCCTGACTTCGCGCCCGCGCTCTCCTATTAGAGCGATCACATTCAGATCCGCCTTTGTATTTCTTGCAATCATTCCCATGAGTGTACTTTTCCCTACGCCGCTTCCCGCAAAAATCCCTACACGCTGACCTTTTCCCACAGTCAGCAGGCTGTCAATTACGCGAACGCCTACTTCCATCGGTTCATTTATTGGAGGTCTTCTCATAGGGTTTGGAGGACTTTGTTCAACAGATATTGGCGTTAAACCTTTAGGCAAAGGGGATAGATTTAGAGGATGGCCATACGCATCTACAACTTGACCGATCAAACCAGAACCTGCTTTTATTTTCAAACAGTCTTTTGTGGCTTCCACGATACTGCCTGGTGAAATCTGTGAAAGATGCTCAAATGGCATCAATAGGATGTTTTCCCCTTTAAATCCAACCACTTCAGCCGGAATTGCTGATTCCTTATTGGAACCTGTATGGATATAGCATAAATCTCCGATTGAACTTTCCGGGCCTCTTGACTCAATCATCAGTCCAATCACTTTGGTTACTTTTCCATATCTTTTATAAGAATCCAGGGTATCGATTCTCGAGATTAACTCCTCTGCTTTCAAAAAGTGCTCATTCCTCTCCAACCAATTCAAGCATTTGCTGCTTCAGCTGCTGAAGCTGTGCATCAATTCCTGCATCCACCTTTCCAAAAGGTGACTCAATTTGACAGCTTCCTTCTGGCAATGCATCATCAGGAAATATAAACAAGTCTGATTTAGACATAAGCATATTCTCTAATTCATTTTTTTGTTTTAAAACAAGGCCATAATGTATCGGATGAACAAAAATTTTAATTTCAGGATACTCGCGAACTTCATTTAATGCTTTTTTAACAAGATCCAAAAACCACTCCGGATGTTCTTCCATTTCAATAAAAATCAGCTTCTCAGCCAATTTAACAGCAAGCTTGACGATCGTTTCTTCAGCTGAAACAATTTTGCCGATATAATCTTCCTTTGATTGCTGAACAATTTCCCGCGCTTCTTCAAGATGGGAGATGTATTGCATGTAGCCTTCTTCTTTTCCGGCATTCAAACCGGCAAGATATCCTTCTTGTCTCGCTTCTTCTTTTTGCATCTCCCGCTCAGACTTCCAATGCTGCTGCTCAGCCTCTATATTAATTCGGATGTTTTGCGCTTCAGCTTTAGCTTTTTGAATAAGAGTTTCAGCTTCCTCGCTTGCCTGCTGCAAAAATGCTTTTGCTTTCATTGACAGTTCTGGATTTTCTCTTTTATTTGAAGAAGGACTGAAGTCGATTGTCTGTAATAAAATTGATTTTTTTGCTTCTTCCTGCTGGAATGCATGGGCTGATTTAATCAATTTAGACAATGATATCATCTCCTCCGCCACGGGCGATTACGATCTCACCGGCGTCTTCAAGTTTGCGTATAACTGCAACGATGCGCGACTGAGCTTCTTCAACATCACGAAGTCTGACTGGACCCATAAACTCCATTTCTTCTTTAAATGTTTCAGCCATTCTCTTAGACATATTTTTAAAGACAACTTCTTTTACTTCCTCGCTTGCAACTTTCAGAGAAAGCATTAAGTCCTCGTTCTCCACGTCGCGGATGACGCGCTGAATCGCTCTGCTGTCAAGTGTCACAATATCTTCAAATACAAACATTCTCTTTTTTATTTCCTCTGCAAGTTCCGGATCTTGTATTTCGAGAGAATCAAGAATGGTCTTTTCTGTACTGCGGTCTACACCGTTAAGAACTTCAACTACAGCTTCAACGCCGCCTGTTTGTGTATAATCCTGCGTGACAGATGATGATAATTTCCGTTCAAGGATCTGTTCCACTTCATTGATAATTTCCGGCGAAGTACGGTCCATTTTAGCAATGCGCCTTGCGATATCAGCCTGCTGCTCATGCGGCAAGCCCGATAAGATCTGGCCCGATTGTATGGGGTCCAAATAAGATAAAATAAGGGCAATTGTTTGGGGATGCTCCCCCTGTATAAAATTAAAGATCTGTGCAGGATCTGCTTTTCTTGCAAAATCAAAAGGTTTCACCTGCAGTGAAGAAGTCAGCCTGTGAATGATGTTTGATGCCCGATCTTGTCCCAAAGCTTTTTCGAGAATCTGTTTCGCGTAAGAGATGCCTCCTTGAGAGATAAATTCCTGAGCCATCGCAATTTGATGAAATTCTTCAATGATTTCTTCTTTATTTTGAGAATCTACTTTTCTGACACCTGAAATTTCAAGAGTCAGTCTTTCAATTTCCTCTTCTGATAGATGCTTATAAACAGATGCAGCGACATCCGGACCAAGGGAAATCAGAAGGATGGCGGCTTTTTGCTTCCCAGTAAGTGTTTCATTGTTTGCTCTTCTTACCATCACTTAAAACCTCCTATTCTTCCGTAAGCCAGGATCTGAGCAGTTTTGCAAAATCTTCCGGTTTTTCTCTGGCCATTTTTTCTAATTGTTTTCTCCTTACAGATGTCTCACTTTCATGCTCATCATTTACATCGGGCAGGATCAATTTCTCTTGTACAAAAATGTCTTCTTCTTCATATTCGTCTTCTGCTTTGCGTTTTTTTCTAAATAATAAAAACAAAAGGATAATAATGATCAGCAAGAGAATTCCACCCGCCGCATAAAGCCAGACCGGAAGAAATGATTTCGTCTCATCCAACTGGTCCATTTTCCCTGCAAACGGTTGTACAGAAACGGATATTTTCTCCTCTATCTGTTCATCTGTAAGCGGCTCTGCTGTTTCATCCTTATTAATCGAAGTACGGATGATCGTCCCAAGAAGCTGTTCAATGTCATTTACACTTTCTGCCGATAATGAATTTGGGTCATCTGAAGAAGGAGGTTCAACCATGACTTGAATTCCTAAATCACGCACCTTATATGGACTTTCAACGATTTCTTTCTTAACACGGTTGACTTCATTATTTATTCTTTCTTCTATTTTTTCATAATCCCCTGAACCTTCACCCTGGACAGCTTCATAGCCAGGTACATCATCTTCTCCAGCTCCAGGAACGCCGCCTTCCGGTGTGCCTTCGCCTGTATATGTCTCCGTAATTCTTTCTACACTTACCGCAAGACCTTCCAGATTTTCCTTATCAACTGGCTCAACGGTGTTTTCTTCTCTGTTTTCCTGAGTAAAGTCTAAATCAGCAGTTACAGATACAACTACTTTATCCTGCCCCATCATCGTTCCGAGCATTTTTTGAACTTGACGCTGAATATCCCGTTCAATTTGCGTTTTCAGATCATGCTGAGTGGAAATATTTTCAACAACAGGAATATTTTTATCACTTTTCAAATCAAAATACTCAAAATTTTGATCCATAATGACGATATTATCTGTAGATAGACCAGGAACACTTTTTGAAACGAGATGGTAAAGGGCATTTACCTTAGTCTGATCAAGCTGTATTCCGGGCTTCATGCTTAAGACTATAGAGGCGGTAGATGAGCCATTGTCTTCATTAACAAAAACAGATTCTTTCGGAAGATTTATCATGACCTTAGCGTCATGTACTCCCTCAATGCCTTTCATTAAATTTGAAAGTTCTGTTTGTGTGGCTTTCAGCTTCAAAACATCAAATTCGTTATCTGTCATCCCAAATCCAATATTTTGACCAAAAAACGAATAGTCGATCACACCGCTGTTCGGGATTCCTTCAGCTGCAAGCTCAACTTTTAAATTGTCAACAATATCAGAGGGCACCAATATTGTTGCACCATTATCTGCGATTTTTGATTGAACCCCTTGAGCATCCAGGGTTTCCTTTATTTGACCAGTCTCTTGGGGTGATAGATCTTTATAAAGCGCTACAAGGTTGGGATTTGATGCCATATAAGATCCAATTCCAATAAAAAGAAGCAAAGCAGCGAATCCGCCTATGATAAAACCCTTTTGTGCTTTCGTGCGCTCAGACCATACCTGTACGATTTTGTTTCTAAATTCATTTAACTTCTGATTCATTCCTGGAAATCCCCCGATAATGACGGCATGAATGCTGCATAGAGAAGTCGGCATCCATCGCTAGTTTTATACATATTAAAATTACATTTGCATTCTCATCATTTCCTGATATGCTTCTACTGCTTTATTTCTGATTTCAATTGTTGCAAGCATGGTTACACTCGCCTTTTCAGCGGCTATCATGACATCCTGCAATTGAACATTTTTCCCTTCTGCTAATGCAGCGGTCATTTGATCTGATTTTACCTGCATAGAATTCACTTCGTTGATCGATTGTTTTAAAAAATCGGAAAAGGCGGTCTGATGAAATTGTTTATTCGTTTGAACACCGTGAGTTTGACGCTCCTGAACATTTTGCGTCTGAAAGGGTGATATGGCATTAATCATTTATTCTCAATCCTACTTCCCTAATTCTAATGTTTTCATCAGCATGTCTTTAGAAGAGTTAAAAACTGTTACATTTGCCTCGTAAGACCGTGTGCTGCTCATTAAATCAACCATTTCTTTTAAAGGATCAACGTTTGGCAGCTCTACATACCCTTGATCATTTGCATCTGGGTGTTCCGGATCAAATACGAGTTTAAATGGAGTTTGATCTTCCTTGATTTCTGTGACCTTTACACCAGACAAGTCACTTGCCGATTTACCCTGTGCTCTATGTAAGTGAGATAAAAACGAATTTCCATTTGGCTCAGTGACGACCGTTTTACGCCGATAGGGCTGCCATTCGCCATTTTCAAAGACAGCTCTTGTTGTATCTGCATTTGCCATATTGGATGATATGACATCCATTCTTAATCTCTGTGCTGTTAGAGCAGAAGCGGTTGTATTTAACTGACTGAAAATATTCATAATCAGCTTCCTCCTCTAATCACCGTTTTAAGCGAGTTAAATTTACTGCTTAAACGGTCAATAAGTGCATTGTAATAAATTTGATTTTCAGCCAAGTCTGACATTTCACGATCTACGTCTACATTATTGCCGTTTGCCTGGTAGGATGTGTTCACTTTGGATTTAATCGAGTAGGTTTCTAGTCCTGATTCGAAAGAAATATGACGATGATCAGTCTTTTTAGCTAGAAGTCTGCTCACTTCAGAATCTAAGGACTGTTTGAAGTCAATTTCTTTCGATTTATAATTAGGAGTATCTACATTGGCAATATTTTGACTAATTACTTTTTGCTTAACTGCAGATCGATTCACAGCATTTTCAAGCGAATAAATTGTTTCAGAAAAAATTTTCATTTAGTCCCCTCACAAAAGCCTTATACCTTTCGAATGGTATATTGTCGAATTATGTTAAATCTATACTGTAATTGTAAGAAATAATAGTCTTAAAGTCTATGAAGGTTTTGTAAAAAAAGGTCGGAATTTGTATCTATTTTTATTTTAGTACTTTTTGCCTAGTATTTTTACACTATTTTCCACGGTGATTTAATAGTCATAGGGATTTTTACACTCAAATTAACATTTTGTCTAGTCAAAACAAAAAAGCACTTCAAAAGAAGTGCTTTTTTGTAAAGGTATTGTTAATTTGTTTTTAATTTTTCAAGTTCAAGCAGGAATTTATCATTTAATACTTTAATGTACGTGCCTTTCATACCAAGAGAACGGGATTCAATAACACCAGCACTCTCAAGTTTACGTAATGCATTAACGATAACCGAACGGGTAATACCTACTCGATCAGCAATTTTACTCGCAACCAGCAAGCCTTCATTACCGTTTAATTCTTCAAAAATGTGCTCAATTGCTTCTAGCTCACTGTAAGATAAAGAGCTGATTGCCATTTGAACGACTGCTTTGCTTCTTGCTTCGTCTTCAATTTCTTCTGCTTTTTCACGGAGAATTTCCATTCCGACAACTGTAGCTCCATACTCAGCAAGAATTAAATCATCATCCTCGAATTGAGCCTGCAGACGAGCTAAGATAAGTGTTCCGAGACGCTCTCCGCCTCCAATGATAGGTACAATTGTAGTCAAGCCGCTTTTGAACAGGTCGCGGTTTTCAACAGGGAAAGCTGTATACTCACTGAAAACATCAAGGTTTGATGATGTTTCATTGACGTTAAATAAATTCTTTGTGTATTCTTCAGGAAATTGACGATCTTCAAGCATTTGTACCATACGTTCATTCTCGATCTGCTGATTGATGGCAAATCCCAAAAGTTTGCCGCGGCGGCTTACGACGAAGATATTTGCCTCGATGACATCACTTAGTGTTTCCGACATTTCTTTGAAATTAACTGGTTTTCCTGCTGCTTTCTGAAGCATAGCATTAATTTTTCTTGTTTTTTGCAATAAAGCCATTGGTAAGTTCCTCCTGGAAATATGTAATTATAAAATAAATTGACTTAAGTCTTTGTTTTTAGCAATTTTGCTTAATTTATCCTCAACATACTGAGGAGTGATCGCTATTTTATCTAATGTGATCTCGGGTGCTTCAAATGAAAGGTCTTCGAGAAGTCTTTCAAGTATCGTATGAAGTCTTCTTGCCCCGATATTATCCGTGTCCTGATTGACCTGGAATGCAACCTCTGCAATCTTACGAATAGCATCGTCAGAAAATTCAAGTTGTATACCTTCTGTTTCCAATAAAGCCGTATATTGCTTCAGAAGAGCATTATCAGGCTCTGTTAAAATCCGAACAAAATCTTCAACATTTAATTTAGTCAATTCAACTCGGATTGGGAATCTGCCCTGAAGCTCCGGTATTAAATCAGACGGTTTTGCAATATGGAATGCCCCTGCAGCAATGAACAGCACATGATCTGTTTTGACAGATCCGTATTTTGTTACCACTGTTGATCCTTCAACGATCGGAAGGATATCGCGCTGAACTCCTTCTCTGGATACATCAGCTGAAGAACCAGCTTGATTCTTCTTGGCGATTTTGTCGATTTCATCTATGAAAATGATGCCCATTTGCTCTGCGCGCAAAACGGCGTCTTGAGTAACATCATCCATATCAATCAGTTTTTGCGCTTCTTCACTTGTCAGAACTTTTCGCGCCTCGCGTACCGTAAGCTTGCGTTTTTTCTTCTTTTTAGGCATAAAGCTGCTTAATGCGTCCTGCATGTTCATGCCCATTTGTTCCATACCCGATCCTTGAAGCATATCAAACATTGAAGCATGCTGTTCTTCTACTTCCACTGTGACATGGTGGTCTTCTAGTTCGCCTAAAGCAAGCTGATGGGCAATTTTGCGTCTTTTTTCTTCTGTAGACTGCTCTTCAGCTGAATAATCATCTTGTTCTTGTGAGGTGCCCTGAGCACCGCCGAAAAGCATTTCTAATGGGTTTTTATAAGATGTTTGCTTTTTCTTGCCTGGAACTAATAGTTCTACAAGTCTTCTATTGGCATTTTCTTCAGCTGAAGATTTTACTTCTGTCATTTTTTCTTCTTTTACTAATCGGACTGATGTTTCAACTAGATCACGGACCATTGATTCAACATCACGTCCAACGTAGCCGACCTCAGTGAATTTGGTTGCTTCAACTTTTATGAAAGGAGCACCTACTAGCTTTGCAATTCTTCTTGCAATTTCCGTCTTGCCTACACCGGTAGGTCCAATCATTAAAATGTTTTTTGGCACAACTTCATCGCGAAGATTTTCTGACAGCAGACTTCTGCGGTAACGGTTTCTTAAAGCAACAGCAACCGCTTTTTTTGCGTCTTTCTGACCAACAATATATTGATCCAATCGTTCTACAATTTGTCTCGGCGTCATTTCTTTCATTTGATCATAACTCCTCTCTTTATAACTCTTCTACCGTTATATTCAGATTTGTATAAACGCAAATTTCTCCGGCCATCTGAAGTGCTGCTTCTGCTATTTCTTTTGCTGAGAGTGCATCTCCAGAATATCTTTTAAGCGCTCTTCCTGCTGAGAGAGCATAATTTCCGCCAGATCCAATCGCTAAAATCCCGTCATCAGGTTCGATCACTTCGCCTGTACCAGAAATGAGGAGGATATCTTCCTCGTTCATGACGATTAGCATAGCCTCAAGCTTTCGCAGCACTTTATCGCTGCGCCATTCTTTCGCAAGCTCGACCGCCGCACGCTGGAGATTCCCATTGTATTCTTCAAGCTTTCCTTCAAACATTTCAAATAAAGTGAACGCATCAGCTACTGAACCGGCAAATCCAGCAATGACCTTGCCGTTAAACAGCTTTCGCACTTTTTTTGCAGTGTGTTTCATTACAACTGCATTGCCGAATGTTACTTGACCGTCGCCTGCCATTGCACATTTGCCGTTGTGCTGGATCGCAAAAATGGTCGTCGCATGAAATTGAGACATACAAATACCTCCATAATCTTTTTCTTTAAGCACGCGGATGATGAGACATATAAATGTTTCGTAAATGATCTTTTGTCACATGAGTATAGATTTGTGTAGAAGATAAATGGGAATGACCTAAAAGCTCCTGAACGCTTCTCATATCAGCACCTTCATTCAAAAGGTGTGTCGCAAACGTATGCCTGAACATATGCGGGCTGATATTCATGGTTGAAGAAGTCTTCTTAATCATTTCATTTAAAATGTGCCGGACCCCTCTAACAGATAAAGGTCCGCCCCGCTGATTGACAAAGAGATGATCATGATCACCGGTTTGTTTATCTTTAAGAAGCAGCTGCTTTCTTCCTGAAGATAGATAAAGTTCCAAAGTGTCCTGTGCAAAGCTTCCAAAGGGAACATAGCGCTGTTTTCCGCCTTTTCCGTTTACAAGGACAGTGCCAATATGCAAGTCAAGATCGGAAAGCCTTATTTGACACAATTCGCTTACCCTTATACCTGTACCATATAAAACTTCAAGCAATGCCTGATTTCTCTGGCCGGCTGCAGTAGCAGGATCTGATAGAGTAAACAGCTGCTCGAGCTCTTTTTCATATAAGTATTGAGGCAGCCTCTGCTCTTTTTTTGGAAGAGAGACACTCGCAAATGGATTTTCTGCTGCTAGCCTTTCCCGATTAAGGAATCTGTAAAAGCTCCTTAACGAAGAAATTTTTCTTGAAATCGTTTTTCTGGCAAAATTTTTTTGATGCAGCTGAGTTAAGTATAATCTTGTATCAGAATATGTAATGAGCTGAAGATCAATCAAAGATTGTTCCTTCATAAATATAAAAAAATCTTCTATATCAGCAACATAATTCACAATTGTATATTGTGAATAGTTTTTCTCAATTTGTAAATATTCTACGAACAAACTTAAAGAATTCTTAACATTTTCCATCTTAACACCTCACAAGGGCTACTAAATGTTATCACACATTCAGCAGCCCTTGCAAATGATTTCTATGATTTTTTCGAAATTTTTTGAATTGTTTCCAGCGCTCTGTTAGCGTATCTTTCATAGCGTTCTTTTTTATTTTTAATACGCTCCGGAAGCTCTGCAAAAATGCCAAAATTCGCATTCATCGGCTGGAAATTGTCAGGATTTGCTGTTGTAATATATCTTGCCATGCTTCCCATAGCTGTCTCATGAGGAAGGACAAGCATTTCTTCTCCGAGAACATATTTAGCAGCATTGATGCCAGCTAATAAGCCAGAAGCAGCAGATTCCACATATCCTTCAACGCCTGTCATTTGACCTGCAAAGAACAGATCTTCTCTCTCTTTATACTGATAAGTCGGCTTCAGCATTTTAGGAGAATTAATGAATGTATTCCGGTGCATTACACCGTATCTGACAATCTCTGCATTCTCTAATCCTGGAATCAGCTTCAATACTTCTTTTTGAGGACCCCATTTTAAATGTGTCTGAAAACCGACAATGTTATAAAGTGTGCCGGCAGCATCATCCTGTCTGAGCTGAACGACCGCATGAGGTCTTTTTCCGGTCTTCGGATCTTCAAGTCCAACAGGTTTAAGCGGTCCAAAAAGCATCGTCTTTTTACCGCGTTTTGCCATTACTTCAATCGGCATGCAGCCTTCAAAGAAAATTTCCTTTTCAAATTCTTTTAGAGGAACTGTTTCTGCTTCAATAAGCGCATCATAGAAACGATCAAACTCTTCTTCTGTCATCGGGCAGTTTAAATATGCTGCTTCGCCTTTATCATAACGGGATTTCAAGTATACCTTGTCCATGTCAATGCTGTCTTTTTCAAGAATTGGTGCAGCTGCATCATAAAAGTATAAATATTCTTCTCCCGTAAGAGCCTTTAATTGCTCGGATAATGCTTTAGAAGTAAGCGGACCAGTTGCAATAATTGTAGGACCAGCGGGGATTTCAGTTACTTCGTCAGTGATGACCTTAACATTCGGATGCCCTTTCACACGATCCGTAACAAGGGCTGCAAATTCGTGACGGTCAACTGCCAATGCGCCCCCAGCTGGTACTGCACAGTCGTCAGCAGATTTAATAATGACTGAATCAAACATTCTCATTTCTTCTTTCAGAACGCCTACTGCATTTGTTAAACCATTAGCACGCAGTGAATTACTGCACACCAACTCTGCAAATTTATCTGTATGATGAGCAGGTGTTTGTTTAACCGGTCTCATTTCATACAAGTTTACCTGGACTCCGCGATTTGCAAGCTGCCATGCTGCTTCACTTCCGGCAAGACCGGCTCCAATTACATTTACTGTTTTATTGTTCATTTGTTTAACCTCCATAAAACACATAAAGAAGGTGAGCAAGACTTCGCTCACCTTTACTTTTGCTGTTCTTCTTTATAATCACAGTTCACGCACTGTACCTGCATGCCCTTTTTAAGTTTTTTCTCAACTAGCATATTATCACATTTCGGACATGATCTTGCAATCGGTTTATCCCATGATAGGAAGTCACATTCTGGAAACTGATCACAGCCATAGAAAATGCGGCGTTTCTTTGATTTTCTTTCGACAATATTTCCTTTTTCACATTTCGGACATGGAACCCCGATTTCTTTCACAATCGGTTTTGTATTGCGGCAATCAGGGAAATTCGAGCAAGCCATGAATTTTCCGTAACGCCCCATCTTAAACACCATTGGGTTGCCGCATTCTTCACAGTCAACACCTGCCGGTTCATCTTTAATTTCGATTTCTTCCATTTCATTTTCAGCGACTTCCAGGCGCTTTGCAAAATCTTTGTAGAAATCGTCAATGATATTGACCCATTGTACATTTCCGTCTTCAATTTCATCAAGACTGTTTTCCATTTTAGCCGTAAATTCAACATTTATGATTTCAGGGAAAAATTCCATGATCAATTCAAGAACGATTTCACCAAGCTCAGTCGGAATAAAACGTTTATTATCAAGGGCAACATATCCTCTTTTCTGAATCGTATCAAGAGTAGGTGCATAAGTGGACGGTCTGCCTATTCCCAGCTCTTCAAGGGTTTTCACAAGTCTTGCCTCTGTATATCGCGGAGGTGGCTGAGTGAAATGCTGAGCAGGTTCTATATCTTTTGAATAAACCACATCTCCATTTTGTAAATCAGGAAGCATGCGGTCCTTCTCCTCCACTCCATCATCATTTCCTTCGACATACACTTTCATAAATCCCGGAAATTTAATTTTGGAGCCATTTGCTCTGAACATCACATCGTTATTGTTTAAATCGACGCTCATTGTATCGAGTACGGCCGATGCCATTTGACTTGCTACAAAACGTTCCCAGATCAGTTTGTATAAACGCAGCTGATCGCGGCTTAAGAATTCTTTTAAAGATGCGGGATCCTTCAGAGTTGAAGTAGGGCGGATCGCCTCATGGGCATCTTGGGTATTTGAATTTTTCTTCGCAGCCTTTTTGGCTGTATTCGTAAATTCTTTGCCATATTTCTGTTCAATGAAAGTAAATGCTTCTTGCTGGGCTGTTTCGGAAATTCTTGTAGAATCTGTACGCATATACGTAATCAGACCGACAGTTCCCTCTTTTCCAAGGTCCATTCCTTCGTATAGCTGCTGGGCAATCATCATTGTCTTTTTCGCTCTGAAATTTAATTTACGTGCCGCTTCCTGCTGAAGTGTGGATGTTGTAAATGGTACTGCAGGATTACGTTTTCTTTCTTTTTTCGAAACGTTTGTGACTGTAAAATTGTTGCCTTTGATTTTATTTAACACGTCGTTAACATCAGCTTCGGTTTTTAATTCAGCTTTTTTTCCGTTGATCCCAAAGAATGCACCATCGAAAAGATCTTGGTCTTTTAAGAATTGACTTTCTATTGTCCAGTATTCTTCCGGAACAAATGCTTTTATTTCTTTTTCGCGGTCAATGATTAAACGGACAGCAACAGACTGAACGCGTCCCGCACTTAACCCTTTTTTTACTTTTTTCCAGAGAATCGGGCTGATTTTGTAACCGACTAATCTGTCCAGAATCCGTCTCGCCTGCTGAGCATCAACTAAATCCATGTTGATGGGACGAGGATGTTTAAATGATTCTTTAATGGCATCCTTTGTTATCTCATTGAAAACAACTCGGCAGTCTGACAGAACGTCAACGTCAAGACTATGAGCGAGGTGCCAGGCAATGGCTTCCCCTTCGCGATCCGGGTCAGCTGCGAGATAGACTTTTTTTGCTTTTTTTGCTGCTGTTTTTAATTCTTTAAGGACCGGCCCTTTTCCCCGAATAGTAATATATTTCGGTTCGTAATTCCCCTCAGTGTCTACGCCGATCTGACTTCTTGGAAGATCGCGGACATGCCCCATAGAAGCTTTAACCTTATATTTTTTCCCTAGATATCGTTCGATTGTTTTCGCTTTTGCCGGCGATTCTACAATCACTAAAAAATCCGACATACATGATCCTCCTTAAAGAGGTGTTCTCTCTCTTTATTTTCATACTTTCACTTTTTTCAATTTATGTGTTTATCTTTTAAATGAAATGATATTCCTGCCCGCATACAAAGAGAAACGCATACCTTCCATGATTTGCTTAAACAGGTTAAATCTCCACTATTATTAAATATAGTTATGCAGTTTGTCAAACAGTAAATGAACATAAGAAGGAAAATAACGCTTATTATACCTGCAAAAAGAGATCATTTATGATATCGCTGCCGTCTTCTGCGAGGTATGCTCCCTGCTTGATCAGCTGATTCGCTCCAGCAGAGAAATCATCAAATATAGACCCCGGAACAGCAAAAACCTGTCTCCCCTGATCTATTGCAGTGTTAGCCGTAATCAGCGATCCGCTTTTCTCTTTAGCCTGCATCACAACTGTTCCAAGGCTCAAGCCGCTAATAATCCGGTTTCTTTGAGGAAAGTGCCATTTTTGAGGTTTTACATTTGGAGGATGTTCAGAGAGGACAAGCTGTTCAGAGGACATTTTTTCAAACAGAGCTTTATTTTCCTTAGGATAAAAGTGATGCAAGCCCCCTGCTATAACTCCGATTGTTGCTCCCTTTTCATTTAAGGCGGCACAATGAGCAAGAGCGTCAATACCTTTAGCCAGCCCGCTTACAATGGTCCATCCATCTCTGACTAGGGGCGGCACAATTTTTTTCAGCGCATTTGAGCCGTATGTTGTAGGATTCCGTGTTCCTACTATACTGATCATTTTTTTTGATTTTAGAAGAGAGATGTCACCTTTATAAAATAGAATTGGAGGGGGATCTGGAATCTCACGCAGCAGTTCTGGGTAGGTGTCATTAAAAAGAGTGAGCATATGAAAGTTTTGTTCCTCATAAT
This sequence comes from Metabacillus hrfriensis, assembly GCF_030127205.1. Lineage (NCBI taxonomy): Bacteria > Bacillati > Bacillota > Bacilli > Caryophanales > Bacillaceae > Metabacillus > Metabacillus hrfriensis. The sequence goes on along the minus strand of NZ_CP126116.1, from coordinate 2,203,878 downwards.
GAGCCTTTATGTCTTGAAGGTTAAAAGAGTGGAAATCTTGAAGGAATTGTGGAAGGGTTTGATCTGTGAGTTTGAAAAGCAGCTGGATCTCTTGATCTGAGAACCCATATATGGATGTTAAAGTTGGATCGGCTTTAAGCAGTTTGAAAAAATTCAGGTGGCGAAAGCCCCTGCAGTGGGATAAATGGATAAGCGTTTTTTCTATTTCGAGCATTTTAAGTCCCTTTCTACTATTATATATAGTTTTTATAGAAGACAAATCTTGATTGATTTTCGAAGTATTCATTTTGTATTGGAAAAGAACCATATAGAAAGAAGGGAATAGCATATTTAGCTATTCCCTAATCTTTTTAATGTGTTTTACATTTTTCAAGCAAATTATTTTCTTTTAAAGCTTCAATTAATGTATCACCCATTACAGATGGAGTGTCAGCAACTTTGATGCCGCACTCATTCATTGTTTTGATCTTTTCGGCCGCAGTACCCTTTCCGCCTGAAATAATCGCACCAGCATGGCCCATGCGCTTTCCAGGAGGTGCTGTTTGACCGCCGATAAAGCCAACAACTGGCTTTGTCATGTTTTCTTTAATCCATAATGCGGCTTCTTCTTCAGCAGTTCCGCCGATTTCGCCGATCATGATGACTGCATATGTGTCCTCATCTTCGTTGAACGCCTTAAGAACATCGATAAAGTTTGTGCCGTTAACAGGATCTCCGCCAATACCTACAGCTGTAGATTGACCAATGCCTGCCTGAGTGAGCTGATGAACAGCCTCATATGTTAATGTTCCTGAACGTGATACAACGCCAACATGTCCTTTTGTATGAATATATCCAGGCATGATGCCGATTTTACATTCATCAGGTGTGATGACACCCGGGCAGTTTGGTCCGACAAGACGGGTTTTCTTGCCTTCCATGTAACGCTTCACATTAACCATATCAAGAACCGGAATATGTTCAGTGATACAGATAACGAGATCAAGTTCAGCATCAACAGCTTCCATGATTGCATCTGCCGCAAATGGTGCCGGAACATAAATGACTGATGCATTTGCGCCTGTTTCTTTAACAGCATCTTCAACTGTATTAAAGACAGGAACTCCTTCTACTTCCGTGTTTCCTTTTCCCGGTGTAACTCCGCCTACTATTTTTGTGCCATACTCAAGCATTTGCTTTGTATGAAATAGAGCAGTAGATCCTGTAATCCCCTGTACAATTACTTTAGTATCTTTGTTAATAAATACGCTCATCTTAAGTCCCCTGCCTTTCTTACCCTACTAAAGATACGATTTTTTGTGCGCCATCAGCCATTGATTCTGCAGATGTGATATTTAAACCGGATTCATTTAAGATTTGTTTGCCAAGCTCTACGTTTGTACCTTCTAAACGGACAACTAACGGAATTTCAAGGCCGACTTGTTTCGTTGCCTCAACAACACCCTGAGCGATAATGTCACATTTCATGATTCCGCCGAAAATGTTGACGAAAATCCCTTTTACGTTTTGATCTGAAAGGATAATCTTAAATGCTTCAGTTACCTTCTCAGCTGTTGCGCCGCCCCCAACGTCCAGGAAGTTTGCCGGGTCCCCGCCGTAGTACTTGATGATATCCATCGTTGCCATTGCTAGTCCTGCTCCATTAACCATACAGCCGATATTTCCATCTAACGAAATATAGCTTAAGTCATATTTAGAAGCTTCGATCTCTTTAGCATCTTCTTCATCAAGATCACGGTATTCAAGAATATCTTTTCTGCGGTAAAGGGCATTTGAATCAAAATTTAATTTTGCATCCAGTGCCATCACTTTTCCGTCTCCTGTTACAACAAGAGGATTGATTTCAGCAATTGAACAGTCTTTTTCAGTGAATGCTTTGTAGAGGCTCATCATGAATTTAACAGCCTGTCCGACTAATTCTTTCTGAATATTAATATTAAAAGCAATTCTGCGAGCCTGGTAAGCTTGTAAACCTACAGCAGGATCGATTACTTCTTTGAAAATCTTTTCAGGAGTTGCTTCTGCAACTTCTTCAATTTCCGTTCCGCCTTCTTCAGATGCCATTAAAACAACGCGTGAAGTCGCGCGGTCGAGTACAAGTCCGATATAGTATTCTTTCTTAATATCGCAGCCTTCTTCAATAAGTAAGCGTTTTACTTCTTTGCCTTCCGGACCTGTCTGGTGGGTAACCAGCGTTTTCCCTAAAATTTCATTCGCATAAGTTTCTACTTCTTCAATATTCTTAGCAACTTTTACCCCGCCAGCTTTTCCGCGGCCGCCCGCATGGATCTGAGCTTTTACAACTACTACTTCAGTACCTAATTCTTTTGCTGCTGACACAGCTTCTTCAACTGTGAAGGCAACTTTGCCGTTTGGTACTGCTACTCCATATTTTCTAAGGATTTCTTTTCCTTGATACTCATGGATATTCATTTCCCATCCTCCTAACTTATGTACGAAAAAATAGACTGCGCTTTCATTCTATAAAATAGTTGTTTCTTTGTCTACTATTCTGCAGAAATTCGTCGAATCCTTTATTTTTTTCTAACTTTTTCACTAAAATTATTTTTCTAGTAATATAAAATATTACCAATCTATTTCTTAATTTTTCTCTCACATGGTTTCAGCGACTTTATCAACATGATAAATAAATGAAAATATTTCAGCTCTGATAAAGTTCTTCCGGAATTTGTTCATTCACTTCCATCATATGAAGGATTTCAATTAATGACGGATCCTCAAGAACAGGAACATGATTAATTTTTGCACTGCATGCTGCAATAATTGCTGAAGGTCTTTTCTGGATATCCCAGGGTTCTCCCGCAGCACCAGCTGCAAGAAATCAGCATGCTCTTTTATTGTGGCAGCATTTGATTCCGTAATGAGTTTCAAAATAAATTGCGGTGCATTGAAGGCACTTCCGGGTAATCTGCTTTGGACAGCATTTTCAGAAGAACAGAATTGCCCTCTTTACTGGATTTAACCTCAAACCAATTAGTCCCTGAAGATGGAAGGCTGCTGTCTATCATCGCCTTTAGTTTAGAATCTCCAATTTGTATGACAGCAAGGTCACCGCTTTTTTCAAGGATCTTTCCATAAACGATGCTGTTCCTCCTGAATGCAGGCATTTCTTCTTTTTGAAGGAGTATCTGCCTTTTACCTGCAATGATTTTTTGCTCCTTATTTACAAAATGCCATTTCTTTCACAGGAGAAAAGCTCTTGCGGTGATAGTCTGTTACACCATTCTGATTTAAAGCTTCAAGATGCGCCTTTGTTCCATATCCCATATTATGATCGAACCCGTACTGGGGAAATTTCTGTGCAAGCTTTTTCATGATTCGATCCCTGGTGACTTTTGCCACGACGGAGGCCGCAGCGATGCTCACGCTTCTTGCATCCCCTTTTATCAATGATTCTTGAGGGATCGGGAGGGCAATCTCCATCGCATCAATGAGCATATACTCAGGCCGCACAGCGAGCTCATCTACAGCCTTCAGCATTGCAGCTTTAGTAGCCTGATAGATGTTCATCTCATCAATTTGGGCAGGTGATATCGTCCCGATTCCATAAGCGACAGACTCACTGACGATTGTCTCAAAAAACAGCTCTCTTTTTTCTGCGGACAGTTTTTTGGAATCAGTTAACCCTGGCAGGAAAAAATCTTCAGGAAGGATAACAGCCGCAGCCACAACAGGTCCTGCCAGCGGACCGCGTCCGACTTCATCAATTCCGCATATATATTTATAGCCCTTGTCTCTTGCCTGCCGCTCAAATGTCATCATGTCTTCAAACATCTGCTTATCTTTTTTCTTCTGTTCAAATTCGCGCATCCATTTTTCGACCAATTTTTGTACGCTTTTTCGTTCATCTTTTCCGCATTCAAGTAAAAAAGGGTCGTCTGTATGTTCGATTTGAACCAATTTTTGCCTGATTTGCTCAGTTGTTTGTTTGTTCATGGAAATCACAGCCTTTATTTATCAGTATGTACAATACAATAGTTCAAGAGTTGAGTTCATTACCCTGGACCTATAATTCATCATTCTTCATTTACAAAAAAAATAAAGACGCGCCAAATAGCGAGTCTTCTTTTCTTATTGCTGAATGCTTTCTGTCGTTTCAAAGCTCAGGCGTCCCAGTTTTTCAGAGCGGATTTCTCTCAAGAGAAGCTCGGATGTTTTATCGTAGTCCACCCAGCCGCCAGACATGATGCATCCTCTTTTTTTCGCTACAGCATCAAAAAGTTCTACCCGATCTTCAGGGATTTCCTCAAGTGCATATCTTTCTTTAAGCCGGTTTGGATACTTCTCGCTTAAAAATTCCAATGCATATAACGCAACTTCCTGAAGGTTTAAGATAGCATCTTTTATAGCACCTGTAGTTGCTAGCTTTAGCCCGACAAGCTCATCTTCAAATTTAGGCCATAAAATTCCTGGAGTATCAAGCAGCTCAAGTTCCTTTCCTACTTTTACCCACTGCTGGGCAGTAGTGACTCCCGGACGATCTCCGGTTTTCGCCATATTTTTCTTTGCCAGACGGTTGATAAGCGTCGACTTTCCGACATTTGGAATGCCGATAATCAATGCGCGAATCGCTCTTGGTCTAACCCCTTTTGCAGCCAGTCTGTCAAACTTTTCTTTCAGGACTTCTTTTGACATCGAAACAATCTGTTTCATGCCGGTACCAGTTTTTGCGTCTATCGGCAATGCGTGAATTCCCTGCTCTTTGAAATAGGCAAGCCATTGCTGTGTCGCCTTCGGATCAGCCATGTCAGCTTTATTCAGCAGCACAATTCTCGGTTTGCTCGATATAATTTCATCAATCATCGGATTTCTTGATGATACTGGAATTCTCGCATCTACAAGTTCAAAAACAATATCTATTAACTTTAATTTTTCGGTTACTTGACGTCTTGCTTTGGCCATGTGGCCGGGAAACCATTGGATAGTCATGCTTTCACCTGCTTTATTTCTTTACTCAACAAATCGAATATCATTTAATGGCCAGTAGATCAGACTGGTTTTTCCCATAACCTCATCTTTGGATACCGGTCCGATATGGCGGCTGTCTTTGCTGTATCTGCGGTTATCACCCATTACAAACAACTGGCCTTCAGGAACTTCTTCAACTGTAAACGGTTCTGTTAAAGGTCCGTCAATTAACGTGTTTTTATACTCATCTAAATAAGGCTCTTCATAGGCTTTTCCGTTAATGTAGAGCGTATCATCACGATATTCTACACGGTCTCCCGGAAGTCCAATGACTCTTTTGATGTAGTCCTTTTCTTCGGTTGCATGAAAAACGACAATATCAAACCGCTCCGGTTCACCTATTTTATAGCCAATCTTATTAACTATCATGCGGTCCTGATCGTGCAGGGTAGGCATCATGGACAATCCATCCACAACAATTGGTGCAAATAAGAAATATCGGATTACGGCTGCGAGTATTACTGCAATAGCGAGTGCTTTGATCCATTCAAACAACTCGCTCTTTTTTCGAGTCATCTTTTTAGCTCACCTTCTCATACACGTTTTTGTCATGAATCTTTTATAGTCAGCTTTTTTAAGCCATTGTTTACATTAAGAAAAAGGGCTTGTTCAAAGTAAACAAGCCCTTTTTGGTACGAACGATTATCGAATTTCTTTAATACGAGCCGCTTTACCGCGTAATTCGCGCAAGTAGTAAAGTTTCGCACGGCGTACTTTACCGCGACGGATAACTTCTAACTGTGCGATTTTAGGTGTGTGAACTGGGAATGTACGTTCTACGCCTACCCCATAAGAAATCTTGCGAACTGTGAAAGTTTCGCTGATTCCACCACCACGACGCTTAATGACAACACCTTCAAAAATCTGAACACGCTCACGAGTTCCCTCAACAACTTTAACGTGTACACGTACAGTGTCTCCAGGACGGAAAGCAGGAAGATCAGATCTTAATTGTTCTTTAGTGATATCTTCAATTAGTTTTTGCATCGTTTTCAACTCCTTCCAACAGATGCTCATTACAAAATAAATCATGCAGCGGAACACCGTTTTAGTGTGATGAGCGCCAAATGCCTTTCAAGGAAAAACACTTTATAGGCAACCAAATCACAAGAAACATCATATCATATCGAATCTTCTCATGCAATACTGCATTTAGCCTTTTTTAAATTCTTCTATCCACTTTTTCTGCTTGTCTGATAGATCGAAGGAGTTAAGCAAATCTGGTCTCCTGTCAAAAGTCCGGCGAAGCGATTCTTTTTCCCGCCATTCATCAATTTTAGCATGATTGCCGGAGATTAAAACATCCGGAACCTTCATCCCGCGGAAGTCAGATGGACGAGTGTAGTGAGGATGCTCCAGGAGCCCCGTGCTGAAGGAATCGAGCACAGGTGAGTCCTCATTGCCCAAAACGTCTGGAAGCAGCCTGACGACGCTGTCAGCGATAACCATTGAAGCAAGTTCTCCGCCGGTAAGAATAAAATCTCCAATCGAAATTTCATCCGTTACTAAATGCTCTCTGATTCTCTCGTCATATCCTTCATAATGTCCGCAGATAAAAACAAGATGCTCTTCCTTTGCCAGTTCCTCTGCTTTTCTCTGGTTGTAGGTTTCACCCTGTGGGCATACAAGAATAATTTTAGGGGCAGATGCACTTTCCTTTTGAATATCTTGTACAGCATCGAATATAGGCTGCGGCTTAAGAACCATGCCCGCTCCTCCGCCATATGGATAGTCGTCAACAATGGAGTGTTTATGGTCAGAGTAATCTCTGAAATTAGTTACTTTAAAGCTGACGGCACCTTTTTCTTCCGCTTTTTTCAAAATGGAATTGCCGATTACTCCATGAAACATTTCCGGAAAGAGAGTTAAGAAGTCAATTCTCATTCGTCAATTAGTCCTTCCATTAATGAAATAACAATGCGCTTTTCTTCAATATCAATTTCCTTAACAACGTCGTCAATGAAAGGAATTAACGCATCCTTTTTGTTTTTTCTTTTGACAATCCAGACGTCATTGGCCCCTGTTTCCAGAATTTCTTTAATCGTTCCAATTTCCTCTCCGGCGTCAGTTAAAACAGTACATCCTATAATTTCGTGAAAATAATACTCACCCTCATCAAGATCTGTTAACTGGCTTTCAGGGACTTTAATAAGAGAATTTTTATATTTCTCGACATCATTAATAGAAGCATGCCCTTCAAAGGTTAGAAGATCAAATGTTTTATGAAAACGATGTGTCTTTATTTTTACTTCTACAGGCTCTTTTTGTTCAGATTGAAAGAGATAAAGAACGTTGCCTTTCTGATATCGTTCTTCAGGAAAATCGGTCGTTGATAAAATTCTGACTTCTCCTTTTACACCATGAGTATTTACAATCTTTCCTACATTAAACCATTTTTCTGTCATTCCCATTCACCTCTAGCGTATTTCGACTACAATACCATCTTTGATTACAATCGTCTTTTCCTTTATAAGATCATCCCAGCGGTCCCCGACATGAACCTCCAGAATGGCGTTCATCTCTTTTTCTTTTATTTCGCTTCCAAGCGGCAGGGTATGTATTTGCTGTATTTGAAAGTCGGCTATTTTTATTTTATCCATCCGCTTAGATATTTCCCGCTGATATTGTTTGCGCATTTCTTCTGTCTGATTCGTTTTTTCTTTTTTCTTGAGCTGAAAGGCGAGCTGATCAATTTCCCGTTCCAGCTGCTGTTTGGTTTGCATGAAATGATTTAAAAGCTGTTCCCTGCTCGTTTCTGTCAATATTTGTTTGACACTAACTGTCTGGAAGATTTCCATCGCCATTCCTCCGGTAAGCTATTCTAATAACAGAGATATTCATCACTTTCATTGTACAAAAAAAGAGGAGGTTATACCTCCCCTTTTTTTTGCTTAATCATTAATTTCCAGCTGAACTCTTTTTTTAGAGTTAGATCCTGCTGCGTATACAACAGTCCGAATCGCCTTCGCTATCCGGCCGTGTTTTCCAATCACCTTGCCGATATCATCTTGATGTAAGGTTAATTCGTAGACAATTTGATGTTCACGTTCATTTTCTACAACAGACACATCTTCAGGATGGTCAACAAGCGGCTTCACAATCGACTCGATTAACTCTATCATCGTTTCAGCCTTACTTGCTGTGTTTAGCGTTATGGAATTTTTCCATAATGCCTTGGTTTGAGAACAAGTTGCGAACTGTGTCAGATGGCTTTGCACCATTTTGCATCCATTTAAGAGCAAGCTCTTCGTTGATGTCAACGATTGCCGGGTTAGCAACTGGATTGTAAGTTCCAACTGTTTCGATGAAACGTCCATCACGTGGTGAACGAGAATCTGCAACTACGATACGATAGAAAGGAGATTTGTTAGCTCCCATGCGTTTTAAACGAATTTTTACTGCCATTTTATAAAGCACCTCCGAAAATATTTCAACAAGATAGTATGATATCAATGAAAAAGCACTTTGTAAAGTGTTTTTTCTTAACACCTAAAAATTGTTACATAAACGGAAATTTCATTCCGCCTTTTTTCTTCCCTTTTGACATGCTCGTCATTTGCTTCATCATCTTTTTCATGTCCTCAAATTGCTTTAAAAGACGGTTAACTTCCGGTACGGTCGTTCCGCTTCCTTTTGCAATTCGTTTTCTGCGGCCAGAGTTGATGATTTCAGGATGCTGTTTTTCTTCCTTTGTCATCGAACGGATGATAGCTTCAACAGAACCAATCTGTTTCTCATCGACTTGAGCATTTTTTAAACCTTTAATTTTGTTGGCGCCAGGGAGCATTCCAAGAAGCTCATCAAGCGGCCCCATGCTGCGGACTTGTCCGAGCTGTTCGAGGAAGTCGTCAAATGTAAACGAAGCAGTCCTCATTTTTTGTTCGAGTTCTTTTGCTTTATCTTCATCCACATTGGCCTGTGCCTTCTCAATCAATGTGAGAACATCGCCCATTCCTAAAATACGGGATGCCATGCGTTCTGGATGAAATGCTTCAATCGCATCCAATTTTTCTCCAAGACCAACGAATTTAATCGGTGTTTGGGTAACAGATCTGATGGATAGTGCAGCCCCGCCTCGAGTGTCACCGTCAAGCTTTGTGAGGACAACGCCTGTTAAGCCGAGCTGATCATTGAAGCTTTGCGCTACATTTACGGCATCCTGTCCGGTCATTGCATCAACAACGAGGAAGATTTCATCAGGTTTTGATAATTCTTTTACCTGCAAAAGCTCATCCATCAGTGTTTCATCAATATGAAGACGGCCTGCTGTATCAATCAGAACGTAATCAAGATGCTCTTTTTTTGCATGTTCAATCGCCTGCTTGGCAATTTCAACAGGACTCACTTGATCACCCAGGGAAAAGACAGGCATATTCAGCTGTTTTCCAAGCGTTTCAAGCTGTTTGATGGCAGCTGGACGGTAAATATCTGCAGCGACCAGAAGAGGATTGCGGTTATGTTTCTTTCGAAGCAGGTTCGCAAGCTTTCCTGTTGTCGTTGTTTTACCGGCACCTTGCAGTCCAACCATCATAATAACGGTTGGGGGTCTGTTGGCGACGGCAATTTTGCTCTGCTCGCCGCCCATTAAAGCGGTCAGCTCTTCTTTAACCACTTTAATGACCTGCTGGCCAGGAGTTAAGCTTGTCATAACTTCCTGCCCTACTGACCGTTCGCTTACTTTTTTTACGAAATCTTTTACGACTTTAAAGTTAACGTCTGCTTCTAGAAGCGCTAAACGCACTTCACGCATCATTTCTTTTACATCAGACTCCGACACTTTGCCTTTGCCGCGGATTTTTGCGATTGTATTCTGCAGTCGGTCGGCTAATCCTTCAAATGCCATACATGCCGCCTCCTAATCTAATTTCTCCAGCGCCTCAATCAGCGTCAAAAGTGAACGTTCATGATCAACCTTGAACGCTGCAGCTTTTAATTGTTCAATCAATTGTTGACGCTCTTGAAATTTTCGAAAAAGCAATAGTTTGGTTTCATATTGCTCTAACATTGCCTCAGTTCGTTTTATGTTATCATACACGGCCTGCCGGCTAATGTCGTACTCTTCAGCAATTTCTCCCAAGGAGTAATCATCAAGATAATAAAGCGACATATAGCTTTTTTGCTTTGGTGTTAACAACGATTGATAAAAGTCAAAGAGATAATTTACTCTCGTTGTTTTTTCAAGCATCACTCAGCGTCTCTCCTTTGTTAAGGGAATTGCCTTTACAAGTCATTAGTTTACAAGCTATTGAATTCCATGTCAAGTTTTTTTCTTAACACTAAGCGAAAAGCGGAAGCGCCCGTTTAGATTTGAAATAAAAAAACTGTCTCAGTGGCCGTATTCACGGCTTCATGAGACAGTTTTATCTGTTTATGCTTCTTCTACTAAATCAGCAAATAGTCCATATACATACTGTTCTGCATCAAATTCCTGAAGGTCATCCATTTTTTCGCCGAGGCCGACATATTTCACCGGTATGCTCAGTTCATTGCGGATAGCAAGGACGATTCCGCCTTTTGCTGTTCCATCAAGTTTTGTCAGGACAATACCTGATACATCTGTTGCCTGAGAAAATTGTTTCGCCTGGACCATGGCATTTTGACCTGTTGTTGCGTCAAGGACGAGCATGACTTCATGCGGGGCACCAGGGATTTCACGTTCAATGACGCGCTTCACTTTTTCGAGTTCTTTCATAAGGTTTACCTTATTTTGCAGGCGTCCTGCCGTATCGCATAAAAGAACATCTACTTTTCTGGCTTTTGCAGCCTGAACTGCATCGAACATAACAGCAGCTGGATCTGAACCGGCTGACTGCTTGATCACATCCACTCCTACGCGCTCTCCCCATACTTCAAGCTGTTCAATCGCACCGGCGCGGAATGTGTCACCTGCAGCGAGCAGGACGGACTTGCCCTCACTCTTAAGTTTGTGTGCGAGTTTGCCGATCGTCGTTGTTTTTCCGACACCGTTTACTCCAACAAACAAAACGACGTTTAATCGGCCTTCTTGAATATCTAGTTTTGGAGATTCAGCATCGTCTCCTTGATAGATGTCAACAAGTTTTTCTGAAATGACAGAGCGGACATCTTTTGAATCTTGAATGTTGCGGCGTTTAACTTCTGTTTTCAGCTCATCAATCAGTTCCATCACCGTTGAAACGCCAACATCAGCACCGATCAATACCTCCTCAAGCTCTTCAAAAAACTCTTCATCTACTTTACGGTAGCGGGCTACAAGGTTATTTACCCGTTCTGAAAATGAGACCCGTGTTTTTGTCAGGCCGTCTTTAAATTTTTCTGGTGAAGAATCCGGCTGCTGCTGTGTAAATTTCTCTTTTAATTTTTTAAAAAAACTCATTCAGCTTCTTCCTTTCATCCTGATTGCACAAATTCTTTTGTTTCTTCCAAGCGGACCGATACCATTTTAGACACGCCTGACTCCTGCATGGTGACTCCATATAGAACATCAGCATCTTCCATCGTGCCTTTGCGGTGGGTAATGACGATAAATTGTGTGTCTTTGCTGAATTTCTTCAGGTATTGAGAAAATCTGTGGACATTCGCCTCATCAAGCGCTGCTTCAACCTCATCCAGTACGCAAAATGGCACGGGACGGACTTTTAAAATGGAGAAAAGCAATGCGATTGCCGTTAATGCACGCTCTCCGCCAGATAAAAGACCCAGGTTTTGAAGTTTTTTGCCTGGAGGCTGAGCGACAATATCTACTCCTGTGTTCAGCAAATCATCCGGGTTTGTAAGTCTGAGCTCTGCACGGCCGCCGCCAAATAACGCTTGAAAGACAGACTCGAAATGAGATCTGATTTGGGTGAAGGTATGATGAAATCTCTTTTTCATTTCTTCATCCATTTCACCTATGACCTGATAGAGAGTGTCTTTGGCTTCTTGAAGATCATTGCGCTGATCAGTCAGGAAATGGAACCGTTCTGAAACCCTCTCATATTCATCGATCGCTCCAAGGTTGACAGTTCCAAGCTCCTCAATCGCAAGCTTAATAAGTTTTACGCGCTTGCGTGCCTCACCTACATCAAGCTCCAGAACATATTTTTCCTTCGCCGCTTCAAATGTAAGCAAGTATTCCTCGCGCAAATGATTTAATCGATTATCAAGCTCTACATCAAATCGATTTAATCTGACCTCTTCATCTTTTAAAAGATCTGAAAGCTGCTTGTGCTGCCTATTTAATTCTTTTACTTCCCGTTCAGAAACTTCAAGCTGATCCTGAAGTTTCAGGCGCTGATTCCGTCTGACGGAAATCAGTTCAATCGTTTTGTTTTTGTCCTCGCGTTTTTGACGGGCTGTTTCCTCCAATTTTTCCTCGCCCGAGAAATTGGAATTCATTTCATCGTGCAGGAAATTTAAATCTTCCCGTGCTTCAGTCAGTTTCTTATGCTGATTATCAAGCTCAAGCTTCGTCAGCTCTGCTTTTTCAAGCTGGTTTTCGAGTAATTGCTTTTTGCTTGCTAAAACAACTTTTAGATCTGTTATTGCGTTTTGAACTTCTTCTTTTGAAGATTGCTGAGTAGTTTTTTGAGCTGATAATTCGGCAATAAGCTCATCCAGATGCCTCATTTTTTCCATAGAAGCATCCAGCTGTACTGCAAGCTCTTCTTTCCGCTTTATCATTCTGGCCTGTTCATCCTCATATGATTCTTTTTCAGCATCATAAAGAGAAAGATGATTGTTAACATTCTTCTCGTTCATTTCCATCTCTCTCAGTTCGGACCTCACTGCCTGTGTTTCAATCCTCAGCTGTTCCCCTTTTTCTCTTTGAACATCTAATTGCTGATCCTGAGCTGAAATCGAATGCTTCAGTGATTTCACATCTTCTTCCAGCTGAGTTGTTTTATCGCTCATTTCTCTGCATTGCTTGTCAATCGTTTCTAATTCTCGGCTGCGGCTTAAGAGTGAATTGTTTTTTTGCTTGACTGCTCCGCCTGTCATCGATCCTCCAGGATTTACGACATCTCCGCCCACTGTTACAAAGCGAAAACGGTAGTTTAGCAGTTTAGCAAGTTCATTTGCACCCTTCAAATCTTCTGTGACAACGACTGTGCCGAGCAAGTTAGATACAGCCCTCTGATAGCGGGGGTTAAAAGAAACCAATTCTGAGGCAATACCTTTAAATGCACTGTGGCTTCTAAGCATTTGAAGATCATGCGCTGAAACGGTGCGTTCCTTCATTACGGTTAATGGCAGAAAAGTGGCCCGTCCAAACGCATTTTTCTTCAGATAAGAAATGGCTGTTCTTGCAGCTTGTTCGTTTTCAACCACCACATGCTGCGCAGCACCTCCAAGGGCAATTTCTACAGCTGTTTCAAATTGCTTGTCCGTAGTTATAAGCTCTGCAATGGCGCCATGAATGCCTTGGAGCTGATTGCGCTGCTTCAGCACTTCCTTTACACCCTGGAAAAAGCCTGCGTAATCCTCCTGCATGGCCTCAAGCATTTCTTTGCGCGACTTCGTCTGCTGCAAATATTGATAAGCTTGATAGAGAGACGTTTCTCTTTTTTGATAGGCTGCTTTATCCTTCTCTAATTTTGCCTGTGCAGCACGGAAGGTTTTAATTTGTTCATCCAGCTGAGCTTCAAGTAAAGAGAGCTTTGCCTCAAGTCTTCTCTTTTTCTCTTCAATCTCATTCCGCTCGTTAATGTATTTTTGATTCGCTTCTTTTAACCGGCCGGTTTTCTTTGTTTGCTGATCCATTTGATCATCTATGTACGTCATTTCATTTCTTGCCTGGGCCTGCGCATTCAGCAAATCAAAATATTCACTTTTAAGAGATTCGATTTTCTCTTCAATGTTTTGATCGTACGTTGACAGCAGTGTTTGTTTTTCCTGCAGCTGCATTTTAAGATCGCTGACTTCTTTTTGAAGCTTTTCCAATAATGCTGACTGAGTTTTCTTTTCATTTTCAAGAGCTGACGTGCGTTCAGATGCTTCTTCGATTATTTTTTGAAGCTGTGATTTATTCTGATGGGCATTTTTTTTTCGCTCTTTAAGCACCTCTTTGCGGCCCTCAAGCTTTTCAAGGTCCTCACTTGCCAGGAGCAGCACTTGCTGAAGATCGTTTATAGATTCGTCTAAAGCCTGTGACTGATCTCTGATTTGTTCAATTTCAGCCTCTTTCTTTTGAACAGAAGCGAACAGACTGCTTTCTTGCTGTCTTCCATTCTCTACAGTCACTGATAGTGACTCCCATTTTTTATGCAGCTCTTCAATTTCATAAACAGTGAGTGCTACTTCAAATTGCTCCAGCTCTTCTTTTTTCTCAAGAAAATCCTTTGCAATCGATGCCTGAATTTTAAGCGGCTCAACCTGGCCTTCAAGCTCATGGAGAATATCTTGAACACGATTGAGATTTTCCTGCGTTTCCGCCAGCTTGAACTCAGCTTTTTTCTTTCGTGTTTTATATTTTAAAACACCTGCCGCTTCTTCAAAGATGCTGCGTCTTTCCTCCGCTTTGCTGCTGAGGATTTCTTCCACTTTTCCTTGGCTGATGATTGAAAAAGCTTCTTTGCCAAGACCGGAATCCATAAAAAGATCCACAATATCTTTCAGCCGGCAGGACTGATTGTTTATATAAAAGTCACTTTCACCGGATCTGTACACTCTTCTCGTAACCGATACTTCATGATAATCAATCGGCAGAAACTGATCTTCGTTATCGAGGGTCAGAGTAACCTCCGCCATATTTACGCCTTTTCTCGAGTCACTGCCGGCAAAGATAATATCCTCCATTTTCGTTCCCCGGAGAGATCGTGCCGACTGCTCGCCGAGCACCCATCTGATGGCGTCTGTTATATTGCTTTTCCCGCTGCCGTTGGGTCCGACTACTGCGGTCACGCCTTTTACAAAATCAACATTCACACGCTCTGCGAATGATTTAAATCCTACTATATCCAAACGTTTGAGGAACATTTAGGATCCTCCCTACTATTCTTTAAAATCAACCATATTCTATCATAATTCAGGCCAGTTTGTTTGAAAAGATAAAGCCCCTTCCCGCAAGTCATTCAGATGCTCGGATATTTCAATAGTAATCTTGAAGGAAACCTTATTATCTTATCTGGCGGAAACTGCCGAACATAAAGAGAACCCCCTGATTTCCGGGGGTTAATTCATCTTAATGAGGTTTCAATTTTGTTAATGCTTCCTGGGCGGCATGCTGTTCGGCCGCTTTTTTTGATTTGCCGTTTCCGGTTCCTAGAATATCTCCATTTAGAGAGACAGTGGCTACAAACTCACGATTGTGGGCAGGGCCTTTCTCCTGAAGAATTTTATATTCCAATGAACCTTTGCTGTCTCTTTGAACAAATTCCTGCAGCTGACTTTTGAAATCCATCACATGAGAAAAAGCACCATCATTAATTTTAGGAAATACACATTTTTCTAAAAAGACAACGACAGGATCAAGTCCTGAATCCAAATATAAAGCTCCGATAAATGCTTCAAAAACGTCCGCCAGCAGAGCAGGTCTAGCTCTTCCGCCAGTCATTTCTTCACCTTTACCAAGCAGTACAAGCTTTCCAAATGATAATTCATTTGCGAATGCTACAAGCGACGGCTCACATACAATAGCTGCACGGACCTTTGTTAAATCACCTTCGCTCATTGTTGGATATTTCTTAAATAAAAACTGAGAAATCGTTAATTCTAAAACCGCATCTCCTAAAAATTCCAGTCGTTCATTGTCCTCGTAAGGCTTTTTGCGATGCTCATTCACATAGGATGAATGTGTGAAGGCTTGATACAAAAGTCTTTCATTTTGGAATGTATGGCCAATTTGTTCTTGAAATTGTTTGAATTCTGCTTTTTTGACAAACGATCTTCTCTCTCTGTAATTCATCTTCGGCATAGGTACCTCCATCACTTAAACAACCGCATCTTTTCTTTTTTGTTCCCATGTTTTAAAAGGGATAAAGCCCCGCTTTAAAACGGGACTTTAAATGCAACATTACTGTTGACTTTGTATGTAGTTCACAGCGTCTCCCACTGTTGCAATTGTTTCTGCATCTTCATCAGAAATCTCCATGTCGAACTCATCTTCAAGTTCCATAACAAGTTCTACTACATCAAGGGAATCCGCACCTAAATCGTCTTTAAAAGAAGCTTCCATTTTTACTTCAGCCTCATCAACACCAAGACGGTCAACGATAATTTTCGTTACGCGAGCTAGTACATCTGCCATAACATTTCACCTCCCCTCAAAGTATTATAGTGTATATCCTATTAAAAAACTAGCCGAAATCAGAGAATCTAAAAGAAGACCTCTAAATCTTTATTTACATGACCATTCCGCCGTCAATATGGATCGTTTGACCTGTGATATAGCTGCTTTTATCTGAAGCTAAAAACGTTACCGCATTTGATATGTCGGATGGCTCGCCAAACCGGGCAAGCGGAATTTGCTTCAGCATTTCATTTTTCACTTCTTCTGTCAGTTTATCCGTCATATCGGTTGTAATAAACCCGGGTGCGATGGCATTAACAGTAATATTTCTCGATGAAAGCTCTTTAGCTGCTGTTTTCGTTAAGCCGATAACACCAGCTTTTGCCGCTACATAATTCGCCTGACCAGGATTTCCGCTAACTCCTACAATGGATGCGATATTGATAATTCGTCCTTGACGCTGCTTCATCATTTGGCGGGTAACTGCTTTTGTTGTTAGAAAAACACCTTTTAAATTGATGTTAATGACATCATCCCATTCAGAGTCTTTCATTCTCATCAGCAGATTATCCTTTGTAATGCCGGCATTGTTAACTAGTATGTCCAGTCTGCCGAATTGCTCCACTGTAGCTTTGACCATAGCAGCTACAGCATCACTGTCGCTGACATCTGCCTGAACGGCAAATGCTTCTCTGCCAAGTGCCTTTATTTCATCAACAACTTCATTCGCTTTCGCTTCGCTCCCAGCGTAATTTACAGCTACATTTGCACCATTTTGAGCCAGTTCAAGTGCAATTGCGCGGCCGATTCCTCTTGATGCTCCAGTAACTAATGCCACTTTACCTTCAACCATTATTTGACCTCCCTGAGCTTTTCGATTGCAGCCTCGATTGATGCTAAGTCAGATACAGCAATCGTGTTTACCTTGCGATCGATTTTTTTCACTAATCCTGAAAGAACTTTTCCAGGTCCGATTTCAACAAATGTCGTAACACCCTGTTCAATCATTTCGCCGATCGATTGCTCCCATCTTACTGGAGAAAACAACTGTTCGACAAGCAGGGTTTTTATTTCTGCGCTGCTTGTTACAGGCGCTGCCGTTACATTTGCCACCACTGGTATAGAAGCATCACTAAGGCTTACTTCATCAAGTATATTTTTAAACTTTTCTGCAGCAGGTTTCATCAGCTCTGAATGAAACGGACCGCTCACATCAAGCGGGATCGCTCTTTTCGCGCCCTTTTCTTTTGCTAATGCAGATGCCTTTTCCACACCTTCAGCTGTACCTGAAATGACAATCTGACCAGGACAATTTAAGTTTGCCAGCTGTACAGAAAAGCCATCGCTTGTGATTTGTTCTGTTACTTCGCGAAGCTCATCTGAATTCATTCCCAGAATGGCTGCCATTGCTCCGACACCTGCAGGAACTGCTTCGTTCATATATTCTCCGCGTTTTCTGACAGCATATACAGCATCTTCAAAGGAAAGGACTCCACCTGCAACTAGTGCCGTGTATTCTCCAAGACTGTGTCCAGCAACAAAATCCGGCTGAATCCCGCTTTCTTTCAATTTTTCCAATAAAGCGATGCTTGCTGTCAGCAGAGCCGGCTGTGCGTTGTATGTTAATGTCAGCTTTTCTTGCGGACCTTCAAAGATTAACTCAGAAAGCTGAAAACCAAGCTTGTCATCTGCAGCTGCAAACACACTGCGAGATGCTTCGACTTCATCATACAGATCTTTTCCCATGCCGACGGTCTGCGACCCTTGTCCAGGAAAAATAAAGGCTATTTTACTCATATTCTATCTCCTCTCATGCTTAAACAGAATTCGTTTTTTCAATGGTTTTTTGAATCGTTTTGCAGACGTCGTTGATTACCATCTCACGCGCCTGGCGGATTGCATTGTAGACAGCGTTAGGATCAGAAGAGCCGTGTGCTTTAATAACCGGCGCTTTCAGTCCGAACAATCCGGCGCCCCCGTACTCAGAGTAATCCATTTTCACTTTGATCTCTTTTAATTGCGGTTTTAATACAGCTGCTGCAAGTTTTGATTTCATATTGCTTGTCAGTGCTGACTTCAGCATATTAAAGACGGACAGCGCTGTTCCCTCTATTGTTTTTAGAGCAACATTGCCGGTAAATCCGTCCGTAACAACGACATCAGCTACTCCGTCGAGAAGATCTCTTGCTTCAACGTTTCCAATAAAGTTTAAATTGGATTCTTTCAACAATTGAAATGCTGCTTTTGTCAGCTCATTTCCTTTTTTGTCCTCTGTGCCGACATTCAGCAATCCGATTCTTGGGTTTGCAAGGCCGCGGACCTTTTCGGCATATACGGAACCCATGATTGCGTATTGCTGCAAATGCTCAGGCTTTGCGTCAACATTTGCCCCAACATCAAGCATTAAGAACCCTTGCCCTTCAATGGTTGGAAGTGTCGGCGACAATGCTGGCCTTTCAATTCCATCAATTCTTCCTACTATAAATAAACCAGCTGTCATTAATGCACCCGTGTTCCCGGCAGATATACAGGCATCAGCCTGTCCTTCTTTTACAGCGTTCGCCATCAGCACCATTGATGCATCTTTTTTTCTTCTCACCGCTCTGACAGGTTCATCTGTTCCTTCAATCACGGTATCAGTATGTACAATTGTAATTCTCTCCGGATTTGTAAGATGTTCTTTAATAAGAGCTTCTTTACCGTATAAGGTAATCTCAATATCGTTAAATAGAGTGACAGCTTTCATTGCACCTTCTACGATTGCTTTAGGAGCATTGTCTCCTCCCATTGCATCAATTGCGATCTTCATTGCTGAAACCTGCCTTTTTCATTGTTTTTGATCGATACATTTCAAATGTGCCTGAGAAAACCAGCTCAGTTCCTACATAACTGTTTACATCAACAGTCGTTCTTCCTTTATCTTCATCTACTTTTATCACTTTAGCTTTAGCGATAACTCTTTCTTTTTCTTTAACCTGTCTTGTAAAACGAATATTCGCCTTAGCCGTTAAGGCCAGTTCATCATCTATTACCGCAACTGCCAGTGAATTCGCCTGAGCAAATAAATGATGGCCGCGTGCGATTTGATTCCGGACAAACACATGCTCCTTTTTCACTTCAAAAATAGAAATGGCAGAGGAATCAAGATCAAGGTCGATAATTTCGCCGATTACTTCTTCTAAAGGAAGTGATTTCACTTCATCGTCAAGCTGCTTGACAGCTACATGCTTAATTCGTTCGCGAAGCTCAGGAATAGAAAGCTCAAGCCGGTCAAGCCTGATTGTCTGGATGCTGACACTGAATTTATCCGCAAGCTCTTCATCGGTAATAAAGGGTGTTTTATTTATAGTCTGCTGCAGCATCGCCTGCCGCTCTTTTTTTGATTTTCTCATTTAGTCTGACACCGTCCGCGCTCTTAAGACTAGGTACTAATAGTAGTATATAATCAAATAAAGCAGATTGCAAGGTCCAAATGCAATCTGCTTTCTATGTTTTCGTATTCTATTAATCTAATTTATCACCATCAACAACACCCGTTTTTTCCAGATACTCTCTGAGCTCCCTGTAATCATTCGACTGCCAGAAAGCTTCGGATTGTACGAGCTTTGCCGCATCACTCCGGGCCGTTTCAAGCGCACGGTAATCATGTACCATATCAGCCACTTTAAACTCAGGCATACCGCTTTGCTTTCTTCCAAAAAAATCTCCCGGGCCCCTAAGTTCAAGATCTTTCTCTGACAGCTCAAAGCCATCCGCTGTTTCTGTCATAACCCGCATGCGTTCTTTGCCGGTTTCTGATTTCGGATCAGCAAGCAGGATACAGTATGACTGTGAGCTTCCTCTTCCTACTCGTCCTCTTAATTGATGGAGCTGTGAAAGTCCGAAGCGCTCTGCATCATAAATCATCATAACAGTCGCGTTAGGTACATTGACTCCTACTTCAACAACCGTTGTCGAAACCAAAATTTGAACCCGGTTTTCACTGAACTCTCTCATCACTTCATCTTTTTCAGCACTTGTCAGTCTGCCATGCATCAGTCCTACATTCCATTTGTCTTTGTAAAAATGAACGAGGGTGCTGTGAACATCGATTGCATTCTGAACATCAAGCTTATCCGACTCTTCGATAAGGGGACAGATAACATAAGCCTGTCTTCCAGCCTGCAGCTCTTTATGAATAAAACGAAGAATGCGGTCCAGCATTTCGTGCTTCACCCAATACGTTTCAATTTGTTTTCGGCCAGCCGGAAGTTCGTCGATCACAGAGACATCCATTTCGCCAAATGCCGTGATGGCAAGCGTTCTTGGAATTGGAGTAGCTGTCATAAACAGGACATCCGGATTTTCTCCTTTAGCCCGAAGCACTTTTCTCTGCTCAACACCAAAGCGATGCTGTTCATCTGTAATAACAAGTCCAAGCTTTGCAAAATGGACATCCTGCTGAATCAGGGCGTGTGTTCCGACTATAAATTGGATCTCACCATCTGCAACTCTCTTCAGCAATTCTCTTCTTTTTTTCCCTTTCACTGAACTAGTCAGCAAGGCGACAGTGACAGGGAAGCTGCTGAAGGTTTGAGCAAGTGATTCTGCATGCTGTTCTGCCAAAATTTCCGTCGGAACCATCAGGGCAGCTTGATATCCTGATAAATGAGCGGCATACATGGCAATGGCCGCAACTACTGTTTTACCTGAGCCTACATCTCCCTGAAGAAGGCGATTCATGCGGTAATTTGACTTCATGTCGGTTAAAATTTCACTGACAACCCTTTGTTGAGCATTTGTTAGCGGAAATGGAAGTGATTCCGTAAATCCTTCTAATTGCAATGGATCGATCTGATGGATAATTCCATGCGACTGCTCCCGCTGAAATTTTCGCAGAGCCTGCATTTTCAGTTGGAATAGTAGGAATTCTTCATAGACAAAATATCTTCTTGCATGCTTTAAATCCTCATGCTTCAGTGGATGATGCATCGTAAAAATTGCCTCTTTTTTTGGCGGCAGACGATAGGCAGACATCAGCTGCTCAGGAATCATATCCGTTATGCCAGAAGCGTATTGACTCAATGCCTGATTAATGAACTTTCTCATCGTTTTGACTGTTATCTTTTCTTTAACAGAGTACACCGGTTCTATTTCATGCTGTTTTGCCTGAGGACCAAATACAATTTCGCTGACGGAAATCGTCTGCCGGTGTTTGTCCCATTTCCCTGAAATGGTAATCGTGGACTGCAGCTCCAGCTTCTTTTTGTAATATGGGCGGTTAAAAAATACGGCGCTGATTAAATATCTTCCAACGAGAACCCGAACAGTCAGCCTTGATTTCTTTTTGCCGAAAAAGGCAAGAGAAGGTTCACTATGAACCTTCCCCTCGACTGTCACTCGTTCATCATGCTGTACTTCCGCTAAGTCCTTCAGGCGATAATCTTCATAACGATATGGCAAATATTCAATTAAGTCTTTTACTGTATAAATGCCCATTCCATTTAAGATCTCTTCAAACTCCGCCCCTATCCCCTTTACGGCACCGACAGGCTGCAAGAGATTATTGTCCGCGTTCATCAAGCGGGATCCCAAAAATTTTCGCCTCGAGTTCACGGCCGGTTGGAGTTGCCGCGAGTCCTCCCTGCGCTGTTTCTTTAAGGGCAGTCGGCATGGATTGACCAATGCGGAACATCGCATCGATTACTTCATCACATGGTATGCGGCTCGTTATGCCTGCTAAAGCCATGTCAGCAGCGATCATTGCATTTGCTGCACCCATAGCATTTCTTTTTACGCACGGAACTTCTACTAAACCGGCTACCGGATCACAAACTAGTCCGAGCATATTTTTCAGAGTAATAGCCATTGCCTCTGCGGCCTGACTAGGTGTGCCGCCTGCCATTTCCGTTATGGCAGCTGCAGCCATGCCTGAAGCAGATCCGACTTCAGCCTGACAGCCCCCGGCAGCTCCAGAAATAGATGCATTATTTGCAACAACAAATCCAAAAGCACCAGACGTAAATAAAAAATCAATCATTTGTTCTCTGCTTGGATTTAACTTAGCTTTTACAGCAAAAAGAGTACCTGGAACAACGCCCGCTGATCCTGCAGTAGGAGTTGCGCAGATTGTTCCCATAGCAGCATTTACTTCGTTGGTTGCAACCGCTTTACTGACGGCATCCAAAATAATTTCTCCAGAAAGGAATTTACCCTTTTGGATATAGGCCTGCATAAGAACAGCGTCCCCGCCAGTCAGCCCTGAATGAGATTTCACCCCGGCAAGTCCCTTTTCAACAGCTTGTTCCATCACCGTTAAATTCTGATCCATCATGGACAAAATTTGTTCGCGTGTTCTTCCGGTCATTTCCATTTCCTGCTGAATCATAATTTCTGCTATTTTAACGCCCTTGCTTTCTGCAAGTTCGATTAGTTCTGCTACATTTCGAAACATATTCTTTCCCCCAGTCACATCACTGCTTCTTTCAGCTTAATCTGCTATTTTCGTTACTTGAAGAATATTCGGCAGTGTTTTAAGTTCATCCAGTACAGCAGTATCAATGTTTTGATCTACTTCAATTGTCATTAAAGCAAGCTTGCCTTTTTCCTTGCGTGCTACATTCATATGGCCGATATTAATCGCATATTTCGCCAGAACATTCGCTACAGCTGCAATGGCGCCAAAACGGTCATTGTGTACAACTAATATGGCAGGATGATTTCCTGATAATTTTAATTCAAATCCGTTCAGTTCAGTAATTTCAATTTTGCCGCCGCCGATCGAGATACCCACAAGCTCCAGCTGGCCTTGATCGTCGCCAATGATGACACGTGCTGTATTCGGATGATCGGTTATGGCTTCTTCTTCAGTGAAGGTTACTTTCATTCCTTTTTGATCTGCAATCTCTAAAGATGTTTTTATTCTTTCATCAAATGTGTCAAAATCAAGCAATCCGCCGATAATGGCTACATCTGTGCCATGTCCTTTAAAGGTTTTGGCAAACGAGCCGTAAAACGAAATAGCCGCCCACTTCGGCTCTCTTCCAAACAGGCTCCGTGCCACTCTCCCGATTCTTGCAGCCCCCGCTGTATGCGAGCTTGACGGACCGATCATAATGGGTCCAATGATATCAAATACACTTCTATATTTCATAAAATCCCCCTAAGCTTTGAAAAAAGTTACTGACAAAATCTAAAACTCCCCTGCAAATCTCAGTTTACCAGAAAATGACCCATTGCGAAAACGTAATTATACTGGAAAAAAGAAAGATAAGGAAAGCTTATGAAATTTCAGCTTACATAAGAAATAGAAGGGGGAACCCCTTCTACTTTTATTGTACTATTCAATTGAAAAGATGTAAGAATATAAAGGCTGTTCACCTTTATGAACTTCTACTTCTATTTCTGTATATTTTTCTTCGATGAATTGCACCAATTTCTGCAATTCATCATCAGCAGCATCTTCACCTTGAAGAATTGTTAGAATTTCATCATCTTCAGACATCATGGTTTCAAGAAGTTTTTTCGCAGAGGCTAATTGGTTTGTGTCCTTTGATACAATTTTGCCATTTGCGATTCCCATAAAATCGCCCTTTTCAATATCAAGACCGTCAATATTCGTATCGCGGACAGCGTACGTAATTTGACCTGTCTTGACAGAGCCCAGAGCGTCCTTCATGATTTCTTCATTGTCTTCAGCAGATGCTGAAGGATTGAAGGCAAGCATTGCTGCCATTCCTTGAG
Organism: Metabacillus hrfriensis; assembly: GCF_030127205.1. Lineage (NCBI taxonomy): Bacteria > Bacillati > Bacillota > Bacilli > Caryophanales > Bacillaceae > Metabacillus > Metabacillus hrfriensis. The sequence continues at coordinate 2,179,979 of NZ_CP126116.1, read as the reverse complement.
GCACTGTTTTTGAAGGAATAACGATTACGTGATCATCAACAACAGATGCCGCCTGCTGAGCAGCCATGACAATGTTTGAATTGTTAGGCAGGATAATGACATTCTCTGCATGAACATCTTTAATGGCCTGAACAATATCCTCTGTGCTTGGGTTCATCGTTTGTCCGCCTTCAATGACAGAATGTGAGCCGATGCTTCTGAAAAGATCAGCAATGCCTTTCCCCATTGTCACGGCAACGATCCCGTATTTTTGTTTTTCTTTCTTTTTGGAAACAGGTTCAGCCGCAGGCATAGACGGGACGTTATCAAGCAAGCTTGTATGCTGCTGGCGCATGTTTTCAATTTTCATGTTGATCAGGCTTCCATAACGCTGGGCATATGTTAAAACCTGTCCAGGATATTCTGCGTGAATATGTACTTTAACGATTTCATCATCAGCAATGACTAATAAAGAATCACCATGCTCGCTTAAATCCTGTCTGAACGTTTCCTCAGTAAAAGCGTCTTTGTCATCTTCAAACCGCACCATGAATTCTGTACAGTAGCCAAATTCAATGTCTTCAGTATTGATGTGGGAAGCTACACTTTTATGATGTTCAGCACTCACAAGATCAGTCATCGAAGCAGTAACCTTAATATTTGACACTTTTTCGCCTCTCAGCTCAGCAAGAAAACCTTCATATACAAATACAAGACCCTGTCCGCCGCTGTCGACTACTCCGACCTCTTTAAGTACAGGCAATAAATCCGGCGTTCTATCTAAAGATGCTTTAGCTTCTGTTAAAATCGCTTCCATTAATTGATCAATTGAAATAGATGAATCAGCTTCAATTGTATCAACCGCTTTTTTGGCAGAATCTTTGGCAACTGTTAAAATCGTACCTTCAACGGGTTTCATAACCGCTTTATAAGCAGTGTTGACACCAGCCTGAAGCGCATTTGCAAAATCAGCGCTTGTAATCGCGCTTTTTGATTCGATCGCTTTTGAGAAGCCTCTGAACAGCTGGGACAGTATAACACCCGAATTCCCGCGCGCTCCCATTAAAAGGCCTTTTGAGAGTGCTGCACCGACCTTTCCAATGTGTTCAGAAACATTATTTTTAACCTCTTTTGCACCTGAGGTCATCGAAAGGTTCATATTTGTTCCAGTATCTCCATCCGGAACAGGAAAAACGTTTAATGCATCAACGTATTTTGCATTGTTTGACAGGTGACCTGCTCCCTGCAAAATCATTTCCGCAAAACGTTTTCCATCTAAAGTTGTAATTGACACGGACTTTTTCCTCCTTACTACGGGTTCGTTACACGAACACTCTGAACAAAAATATTGACTGAATCAACAGCTAGTCCAACTGTTTTATCCAGTGTGTACTTTACTTTCGTTTGAACATTATGAGCCACTTCAGAGATTTTAGTTCCGTAGCTGACGATAATGTACATATCAATATTGATATGATCTTCTTCCTGACGGACAATAACTCCGCGGCTGAAATTTTCTTTTCTTAAGATCTCAGTGATGCCGTCTTTGATCTGATTTTTTGATGCCATTCCGACAATGCCATAACAGTCAATTGCTGCACCGCCTGCAACCGTTGCAATGACTTCGTTGGATATGTCAATTTGTCCGTACTTTGTTTTCATCTCAATGGACATGATTGTTCCCCCTTTGGTATTGTTCGCATAGGCTAAAGCTATTTTACTATATACAAGAGATTTTTAAAAGTGATTCTAAAGCGCTGCCACGGGTAATCTTACCCTATAGTATAATTCAGCCTGAAATATCCATGTATGTCAAGGAAAAATTCTTGAAAGCAAAAGCAAGAACTATTGCATTCCGAAAGGAGTTGTGATAAATTATTAAAGTATCTCATGACAAACAAGATTAGTATGTTTGAATTGGAAAGGTTTTTTGCAGTTAGGAGGGAATACGATGGCACGTAAATGCGTAATCACTGGTAAAAAAACACGTTCTGGAAACGCACGTTCTCACGCAATGAACGCTTCAAAACGTACTTGGGGTGCTAACCTTCAAAAAGTACGTATCTTAGTTGACGGCAAACCAAAACGCGTATATGTATCTGCTCGAGCTTTAAAATCTGGTAAAGTTGAGCGTGTTTAATCAAAAGCTTTAAGCTTTTGACCCGTTCATTTCTATAGATTTTTGAACGAATTCAGGACGGGATTTAAAACATATGAAAAAAGCACTGCTAAAAGGCGGTGCTTTTTTTATATTCTTAAAGATTCCAAAATGACCTAAAAAGGCAAAAAGCGCCTTCTTAGGCCATTTTCTATTTTACCTGAATGACCAGGGCGCTTTGCTTCTGCTCTTAATCTTTTTTAAACGAGCCCAGCATCGCCCGAACGATGCCACCTAAAAACTTCGGTAATTTGATCGTATAAAATTTCATACTTTCCCTCCTCAGCCATTCGTTCAAAATGATGATGAAAGATTCAGCGGATCTGATTTTCTCCATTCTTCATCGTATGCGAAGCAGTGCAGCCCCGATTATTTTTTTAAACATCATAGTTTAAAAAACGCTCCAGAAGTTATTCATCAGTACTTCTTACCATCATTAATATGCCTTGCTCAAATGAAAAAGTACCGAACGAAAGAATAAGTTCATTACTAATACATAATGTAGAGCCAAGCTTAATATGACAATTTGACAGCGGATATTTGAAGCCCTCAAGGGTTATGCCTTTTACTTCCCCGCTTACAGGAAGAAACGAAATATACGGATGACTGCTTTCTCTCACGACCTTATAAGTGCCTGGCAGGTGCACTGTAATTTCATTCGTATGATCAATGATCTTAATCGGTGCATCCGGGTACTTTGCAAGCAGCTGCGTATTGGCAAGAAAATGATCGAGTCTTCCCCCGGTTGAACCAAAAAGAAGAATTTCATCAGGTTCCCGTAAAATTGCCCATTCTAAAGCAATCTCCGTATCAGTTTGATCTTTTTCTGAGGGAAATAAGTCTATATGGAGAGACGATTTTGATAAATTCTCACGTTCTTGATCTGTAATAGAATCAAAGTCGCCAAATGCTCTGGCAGGTGCAATGCCTGCTTCCTGGAGGTAGATAACTCCCCTGTCGACACCAATCCAGATAACAGGATCCGCATCATATCTGGTTAAGGATGGTATATACTTTTTCGGTCCGCCTGCAACAATGTAAATTGATTTCATTTCATTCATCCTTGCTTGTTTCTAATTTACATAATATTATTATGATTTATTTTTTTTATCGATTGAATTCTTAAAAAAAGAACCGCAAAAGCGGTTCTTAAGCGTTTCTTATTTCACGTATCGCTTTCATGCGGTCAGGCTGATTGTATATGGCTGAACCTGCTACCAGCACATTTGCTCCTGCTTCTATACAAAGCATAGCTGTTTCTGCATTTACTCCGCCATCTACTTCAATCTCCGTCTGCAGCCCGCGTTCCTTCACCATTTTTGCTACTTCCGTAATTTTCGGCAGGACAGAATGAATAAAAGATTGGCCGCCGAACCCGGGGTTCACTGTCATAAGAAGAACCAGATCAAGGTCATCGAGAACATGCTTAATGACATTTGCCGGTGTATGGGGATTAAGTACAACCCCTGCTTTTACACCTTCAGACTTAATAAGCTGAATGGTCCGGTGTAAATGAGGACATGCTTCTGCGTGAACAGAAATGATATCCGCTCCCATTTTAGCAAATGTACCAATGAAAGCGTCAGGATTCTCAATCATTAAATGAACATCTAAAGGGAGCTTTGTCACCGGTCTGATTGCGTCGACAATCAGAGGACCGATTGTGATGTTAGGTACAAAATGCCCATCCATCACATCGACATGAATATAATCCGCTCCCCCTCTTTCAACATCTTCAATTTCTGCTCCAAGGCGGGAAAAATCAGCTGAAAGAATCGATGGTGCAATTTTAATCATGGTTAGTACCTCGGCTTTCTATCCTTAATTTCTTCAATAAAGCTCAAATAATGGTCATACCGGTATTTCGGGATTTCCCCATTTTCCACTGCTGTCTTAACCGCGCATTTTGGTTCTGACACATGTGTACAGGCTCTGAATTTGCATTGATCGCTTCTTTCTCTCATTTCCGGAAAACAATAAGACAGATCTTCTGCTTCAATATTCATGAATTCCAGTGAACTAAAGCCTGGCGTATCTGCCACTAATCCGGAACCGACTGGAATAAGCTCTACATGTCTTGTCGTATGCTTTCCGCGTCCCAAGTGAGAGGAGATGTCACTGGTTTTAAGGGCAAGTTCAGGGCGCAGCACATTTAAAAGAGATGATTTTCCAACACCGGACTGTCCGGCAAATACAGAGATGCGGTTATTTAACAATGGCAGCAGTTCGGCGATGCCATCAGCCTCAAGTGTAGAAGTTAGTCTCACTTCATATCCCATTTTGCGGTAATCATCCGCATAGGCTAAAATTTCATTCTTCTGTTTTTCGTCTTCAATTAGATCCGTTTTGCTGATGCAAATAATCGGCTCAATATCATTCGATTCAATAAGGACTAAAAAGCGGTCAAGAAGCACCGTGCTGAAATCAGGCTCAACAGCAGAAAAAACAAGGATGGCCTGATCGACATTTGCAATCGGAGGACGAACAAGCTCGTTTTTCCGGTCCAGTACCTCCTGAATAGTGCCTTCACGTTCATTTTCATAATCGTAAATGACTTCGTCTCCAACGAGCGGTGTTACTTTGTTTTTACGGAAAACACCGCGGCCGCGGCACTGGATCGTCCGCTCTCCGTCAAGACAATAATAGAATCCGCTTAACGCTTTAATAATTTTGCCTTTAGGCATACATTTCCTCCTTGATTACTGCAGACAATTACTCAGGGTATGGAATAATTTCAGATTTCACTACCCTATTGTCGATGATTACCTGATAAAAAGCTTTCTCATCAGGAGCAATTGAAAATTCTATTTCACGCGTAGTGGTTTCAGTGGTCGTAAACTTATCATACACATCTGAAATAGAATGCTCTGCATCATCTATGTTAATACTAACCTCGGCTGGCTGTCCTGCAAGCTCTGGCGGATAAGGAATTTCAATCGTTTTCTTCACTTTTTGAATTGGCATTGGTTCCGGACCAAGCGATATTGTCGCTTCAAGCGTATCTCCAGGGAGTACTTTTTCAGATGGTCCAGGAGATTGAGAGATGACTTCTCCTTTGCTGACTGTGTCTGAATAAACATCTTTCCTGACCAATTCCAGATCGTTTTCTTCAATATAAACATTTAAAGCTTCCTCTGAATAACCTGTTAAATCCTGAAGCTCAAACTCCTCAGGTCCTTTGCTTACCGTTAAGACCAGTTCATCTTCTCCTGGAATAACCTCCACTCCAGGTACGGGGTCCTGTTCTAAAATCGTTCCCGCAGCTGCTTCATTAAATTCTTCTTCCACTTTAATATTTGTAAACCCTTTTCTTACAAGAAGATCACGGACACGGTTAATATCACGGTTAACATAGTCATCCAGCTCCACCTTCTCTTTGCCTGAGCTTTCATAAATGATGATTGTATCTCCTTCTTTTACCGTTTTGCCCGCTTCCGGTTTTGTTTTAACAACAAAGCCTTCCTGAATTTCTTCATCTTCTATATGAATTGGGTCATCCACAACAAACCCATCTGCAATCAGCTGTTCAACTGCTTCTTCATATTTTATTCCCGTTAAATCAGGTACCTCAACGTCCTTTGGCATAAGCAGCGGAGGGATAATCGTTACCGCGGCCACACTTGCGACCAATAGCAGAAGAAAGATTGTCAGTATGATCTTGCCGGCTTTGCTTTTTTTCTTTTTCTCTTTTTTGCCTTTTTTATTTGCTTCTTTTATGGGCTTATTTGATGCTTCTTTACCAATATTCTCTTGCGGGCGCACAAGGGTGTCATCGGTTTTTTCATACATATTTGAATCCGTGATGATTGGAATCGCTTTTGTTGCTTCATTATCTTCAGGAATAACGAATTTCTCTTCATTTAGACGCTCTGGTTTAAGCGCAGATGTAATATCTTCTTCCATTTCTTCAGCGGATTCATATCTGTGAAAGGTATCCTTTGCCATTGCTTTTAAAATAATATTCTCAACACTCTGCGGAATCGTAGCATTCCACCGTTTAGCTGAAGGTGTTTCAGACTGCAGATGTTTCAGCGCAATTGAAATGGCAGATTCTCCGTCAAAAGGCAGTCTGCCAGTCAGCAGCTCAAAAAGAACAATCCCCAGGGAATAAATATCTGATTTTTTATTCGCCATTCCTCCGCGGGCCTGCTCAGGCGATAAATAATGTACTGACCCGAGCACAGAGTTTGTCTGGGTAATCGTTGTGGAGCTTAATGCCATTGCGATGCCAAAATCAGTTACCTTCACATTTCCATGCGGATCGATCAAAATGTTATGCGGCTTAATATCACGATGAACGATATGATTTTCATGGGCGTGTGCGATTGCTGATACAATCTGCTCCATTATATTTAAGGCTTCTCTGGGATGCAGCGGTGCATATTGCTGTATGTATTGTTTTAACGTATTGCCTTCAACGTATTCCATGACGATATAGTAGATGCCGTCTTCTTCCCCAACATCAAAAATACTGACAATATTCGGATGTGCAAGACTTGTTGCTGATTGTGCCTCACGTCTGAATCGCTTAATAAACTCATCGTCATTTGAAAAATCAAATCTTAGGACTTTCATTGCAACATCGCGATCTAAAATCATATCCCGCGCCAAATATACGTTCGCCATTCCTCCGCCGCCAATAACCCGAAGAATTTTATACCTGCCGCTTAATCGCTTGCCAATTAACACGTCTGATCACCCTCTTTGATTTCAGACGGCTGTTTGACGATGACGAGTGAAATATTATCCTCTCCCCCATTATCATTTGCCTGATTGACCAAAGACAATGCAATCTCGTTCAGTGACCCGAGAGAGGTTAATGTCTGCTTCATTTCACTCTCGCCAACTTTGTTGGATAGTCCATCTGAACATAAAAGCAGGATATCAGATTCCTCTAGACAAATGGATGTTAGATCCAGTTCAACGTGTTCTTCAGTACCTAAAGCCCTGACAAGAACATTTTTTCTCGGATGATGTTCTGCATCTTCCTTTGAAATCTGTCCTGAACGCACGAGTTCATTTACAAGTGAATGATCCTCTGTAATTTGTTTAAAACCGTCAGTATTGCATAAATATCCCCTGCTGTCGCCGATATGGCCGATTGTAGCAAAGCTTTCGGTGCATATAGCTGCAACAACCGTTGTACCCATGCCTTTGCAATCGGGATGCGTCAATGCATGTTCAAGTAAAATAGAGTTAACTTTTTCGATATGCTCTTTAAGCCAATTTACAGCAAGGTCAGGAGAAGAAATGCGGGAAGCTGATTCCCACATTTCCTTCAGAGTTGCAATCGTCATTTGACTTGCAACATCCCCTGCTAAGTGACCCCCCATACCATCTGCAACAACTGCCAGCACATCTCCGTCTTCATTTTTAAAGACGCCAACACTGTCTTCATTATGCTGCCTTACTTTTCCCCTGTCTGTTACAATAACGGTTTCCATGAAGTCACCTCGTCTCTTCTTTGCGCTCCTTCGCTCTAAGCTGACCGCATGCTGCATCAATGTCGTGCCCCTGCTCTCGTCTGGTCGTTACATTTATGCCGCGTTTTTTCAATGTCTTCTCAAACAGATCAATCTGTTCTCTTGGAGTTCTGACATAGTCTCGTTCAGGCACATAGTTGACCGGAATTAAGTTCACATGACATTTGAGATGCTTAATAAGCTTCGCGAGCTCTTCAGCGTGCTCTACCTGATCATTTACTCCTCCGAATAAACCATATTCAAAGCTTACACGTCGGCCTGTTTTATTCACATAATACTCAATGGCTTCCATAAGCTCAGGAAGCTTATACGCCTTGTTGATTGGCATTAAACGGCTTCTCAGCTCCGTGTTTGGTGCATGCAGAGAAACGGCAAAGTTAATTTGCAGGTGTTCATCTGCAAATTTATAGATTTTTGGAATGATCCCGCTCGTTGAAACAGTAATATGGCGGGCTCCAATATTTAATCCATCATCATGATTTATGATTTTAAGAAATCCCATCATTTCATCATAATTATCAAATGGTTCGCCAATTCCCATGATAACCACATGACTCACACGTTCTCCCAGCTCATCAAGTGCCTTTTGTACTTTTACGACCTGAGCAACGATTTCTCCTGCTTCTAAGTTGCGTTTTAATCCGCCGAGTGTAGACGCACAGAACGTACAGCCAATCCGGCAGCCCACTTGTGTAGTTACACAAACGGAATTTCCATATTCATGGCGCATCAATACGGTTTCAATTGAATAACCGTCATGAAGTTCAAATAAAAACTTCATTGTGCCGTCATTTGAAGTTTGCTGAATGATTGTTTTAAGTGTTGTTAAAACAAAATGCTCATCAAGCTTGCCTCTCAGCGCTTTGGATAGATTTGACATTTCCTCAAAAGAGGATGCTCTTTTTATATAAAGCCAGTCAAAAATTTGTGCAGCCCTGAACGGCTTTTCGCCTTTTTCTGTTAACCAGTCTTGCAATTCTCCGAGTTCAAGAGAATAAATGGAAGGTTTTACTTGATCTTTGATGACTGCTTTTTTAGTTCGTTTTACTTCTTCCATTTTTACACCTTCTTTCTTAAGCTTGCTATATAAAATCCGTCCGTGCCGAAATAGTGCGGCAATATTTGAAGCTGTCCATCAGCTGCAAATGGTTTTGCAGGCTCCGGCAAACGGTCTGTTAATGAATGATCCAGCTCGTAATCCCTGTGTTTTTCTAAAAATGCTTGTACGACTTGTCCATTTTCTTCATGATCAATTGTACATGTGCTATAGATTAGTGTACCATCTTTTTTCAATAAAGGCGCGACTGAAGAAAGAATTGCCAGCTGAATTTCCGACAGACGCTTAACATCTTCTTCCGTTTTTGAATATTTAATATCCGGTTTTCGCCGGATGACACCAAACCCAGAACAAGGTGCGTCCACTAAAATTTTATCAAACTGGACGTTTTCAAATCGGCTGTCGGCATTTCTGCTGTCGAGCGCTTCTGTCTTAATATTGCTGAGCTGCAAACGGTCTGCCTGCTCTTTAATTAACTTTACCTTATGCTCATGCAGATCAAGTGAATAGACAGAGCCTGTATTCTCGAGAATCTCAGCTATATGGGTTGATTTCCCGCCAGGTGCAGCGCATGCATCCAGTACATTGTCGCCCTTTTGCAATCCAAGCGTTCTTGCCACTAGCATTGAGCTTTCATCCTGGATTGTAAAGAAGCCCTTTTTAAATTCTTCTGTTTGAGCAAGATTTCCCTTCAGACTTTTAATTGCATCATCTGTTAGGTCGCCTTTTTCGGTTTGAATCCCTTTTTCAGCAAGTACGTCCATCAGTTCCTCAGGTGATTGCTTCATTTGATTCACCCGCAAGGTCACGCTTGGCGGTGTTAAGTTAGCCACGCACATTTTTCTTGTCTCATCTGCTCCAAGCTGTGCGATCCAGCGCTTAACAAGCCAGACAGGATGGCTTGTTTCAACAGCAATCCGTTCTGCTTCACCTTTGATTGAATCAAAGGCAGGAAGACCTTCACGCTGAAGCGACCTTAAAATGCCATTAACCAAAGAGGCAATTCCTTTATGTCCCCGTGACTTGGCAATTTCCACCGCTTCAAATAATACGGCTCTCTCCGGCACACGATCCAAATAAACCATTTGATAAACCGAAAGGCGAAGCAGGTTCATGACCCACTGTTCTATTTTTTTTGCTTTTTTCAGAAAAGGCGCCAGGTAAAAATCAATCGTATCCTTGCGCTGAAGGGTTCCATAAACCATTTCGGTCAGCAGCGGAATGTCGATTTCCTTCACGTGGTTCTTCTTGATCATGGAATTTAAAAGAAGATGACTGTACGCCTGATTTTTTTCAATTGTCAGCAGTGTTTCTAAAGCAACCTCGCGGACATTATTTGTTTTCTTCATTTTGTTCTCCCAACTTTTCTCCTGCTTGCATTTGCGTGCCTCTTAAAAAATCTTCTCCGCTCATCTTTTTCTTCCCGGATGGCTGCAGCTCTGTAATTTTGATTGCCGTGCTGTCTCCAGTTGCCACAACAATGCCATCAGAATCGATTCCAATTACTGTACCTGGTGCTGCTGCATTTTTATTTGGCATTTTTTCACCCCACCAGATCTTTACTGCTTGGCCATTTAAGTGGGTATAGGCAACCGGCCATGGATGGAGACCGCGGATGTGGTCATAGATTTCCTGACCGCTTTTTGTCCAGTCAATTTTCTCTTGTTCTCGCTTAATATTTGATGCGAATGTTGCTTTTTCATTATCCTGCTTGCGGGGAGTCAGTTTTCCTTCAAGCAGTGCAGGCAGCGTTTCTGCCAAAAGATCAGCCCCGGCAGCACTCAATTTATCATGAAGAGTGCCTACATGATCACGCTCTTCAATTGTCACCTCTGCCTGAGTCAGGATATCACCGGCATCTAGTTTTTCAACCATGTACATGATTGTGATGCCCGTTTTCTTTTTGCCCTGAAGGATTGAATAATGAATAGGCGCACCGCCTCTCAGCTCAGGAAGCAATGATGCATGAACATTAATGCAGCCGAACTGCGGCGCTTCTAATAATTCATTCGGCAGAATTTGACCGAATGCAGCAGTTACGACCAGGTCCGGTTTAAGAGCAAGCACTTGCTCAAGCTCTTTTTTATCTCTGATTTTTTCCGGCTGAAGCACAGGAATATTTTGTTTTTCCGCTTCTACTTTTACAGGAGGAGGTGTTAACGTTTTTTTACGGCCTTTAGGACGATCAGGCTGAGTTACAACCCCAACAACTTCATAGCCTTCTGCCACCAGTCTTTTTAAAACAGGAACAGAAAAATCCGGCGTTCCCATAAAAACAATTCTTGTCATGCCAATCATCCTTCCAATTCTTCTAACTCTTCTTCTTTTAGGTATTTTTTCACCTTTGCAGTAAACAGGATTCCATGCAGGTGATCGATTTCATGCTGGATCGCTCTAGCTAAAAAACCATTTGCTTCTATGACAAATGGTTTGCCTTTTCGATTTTGAGCTCTGACTTTAACAAAATCGCTGCGCTCAACTTCTCCATATAATCCCGGGAAGCTTAAGCAGCCTTCAGGTCCTGACTGAGAACCGCGCTTTTCTATAATAACGGGATTAATCAGTTCGATTGTTCCATGATGGTCATCTATGTCAACAACAGCTGCTTGAATGGGTATACCAACTTGAGGAGCTGCAAGACCCACTCCGTCAAGTTCAATCATTGTATCATACATATCTTTTAACAACTTTGACAGCTTTCTGTCAAAGTTGGTGACAGGTTCGCATTCTTGCTCCAGCACATCTGCCGGGTGCAAGACAATTGGTTTTATAGCCAATGAAACATCCTCCAGATTTGTCTTTATTTTATTTAGTTTAGACGCATACGCTCCATCTAAACCCTACATCATGGTATTTGGATTTAAATCGATGCTGATGGATAATTGATTTTTATTCATATCCTGCTGATAGCGTTCGATAATCATTTTAAGTGATGCGTGCAGATTTTCTTCCCGCTTGTATTTTATCATGCATTGATAGCGATATCTATCGTTTATCCTTGGAATAGGCGAAGCTACGGGTCCAAGGATCTTGACTGTATCAGAAAGTCTTTGATTCAGGTGCTTCGCAATTTTCTCGGTGACTGAAACAGCCTTAAGGAGATCGGGATGAGACACCGTTACTAAAGCAAGATAATAAAAAGGAGGATAAGCATGCTGCTTTCTTGTCAGCATTTCCTGCTGATAAAAAGAATCATAATCATGATGGCTTGCAAGCTGAATGCTGTAATGCTCAGGTGAATAGGACTGAATGACAACTTCGCCTGGCAATTCATGTCTGCCTGCTCTGCCGCTTACCTGTGTCAGCAGCTGAAAGGTCTTTTCAGATGAGCGGAAATCCGGCAAATGCAGCATTGTATCCGCTGTTAGAACCCCTACAAGGGTTACATCAGGAAAATCCAGGCCTTTTGCAATCATCTGCGTTCCTAAAAGGATATCTGCCTCTTTATTGCCAAACTGCGTCAGTAATTTTTCATGAGAGCCCTTCCGTCCCGTCGTATCCACATCCATGCGGATGATTCTTGCTTCCGGCAGTACTTTTGCAAGTTCTTCTTCTACCCGCTGAGTTCCCGTTCCGAAGAACCGGATATGTTCGCTGCTGCATTCAGAACAAACCTTTGGCATCGGCTCCTCATGCCCGCAATAATGGCATTTTAATTGAGATCCATGCTTATGATAAGTTAAGGAAATCTCACAATGCGGGCATCCGGTCACACAGCCGCAGTCTCTGCACATGACAAAAGAAGAATATCCCCGTTTATTTAAAAATAAGACGGATTGCTCCTTTTTTGCTATTCGGTCCTGAAGCTTTTCAAGCAGGGAAGATGAAAACATGGTTCTGTTTCCGCTTCTTAATTCATCCCTCATATCAATCACTTCAACTTGGGGCAGCGGCCTCTGATTCACACGTTCTTTTAAGGAAATCAGCTGATACACTTCTTTCCCTGCTCTTGCAAACGACTCTAATGAAGGAGTTGCACTTCCCAAAACAACTGGACATTGATGAAATTTTGCACGGTAAATGGCGACATCCCTCGCATGGTAGCGGGGATTCTCTTCTTGCTTGTAGCTTCCTTCGTGTTCCTCATCAATAATAATCATTCCAAGATTAGTAAATGGAGCGAACACCGCAGATCTTGCTCCAACGACAAGTTTTACCTCACCGCGATGAATCTTTCTCCATTCATCGTACTTTTCTCCGACAGAAAGACCGCTGTGCAGCACAGCCACAAGCGAACCGAATCTTCCTTTAAATCGATTGACCATTTGCGGGGTAAGCGAAATCTCAGGAACGAGAACGATTGCTTCTTTGCCCTGGTTCAGGACAGACTCAATAGACTGCAGATATACCTCTGTTTTTCCGCTGCCTGTTACACCATACATTAAAAAGACATCATGCCGGTTTTGTTCAACCGAGTTCAGGATTGGAGAAATGGCAGTCTGCTGTTCCGCAGTCAATGCAAGCGGTTCTGTCTTTTTGAAAGTACGGTCCTCATAAGGATCACGATAAATTTCCACATTCTCTTCCCTTAGCAGTTTCTTCTTAATGAGCGTTTTCACAGGAGAGTCTGTAATATTCAAATGCAAAAGGAGCTCTTGCAGCGGCACAGATATACCGCTGTTATTAATAAAGTAATCAAGAATGAGCTTTTGTTTTGCTGCTTGCGCAGAACCAGACTCTGATTCTTTCTTTAATTCGGCTATTTCTGCATTCGAAGTGATATATTTTTGAGTCTTTTTTTTATTTTTTTGTTTTACCTGATAAATAACTTCAAGGACACCCCGTTCAATTTCCATTTGAAATTCTTTTACAGAGTCGCTTTTTTCAATGTCTTTCCAATAAACGCTTCTTCTGCTTTGAAACCATGGAAGGACTTTTGGGTGAAGGTTCGGTCTGTATTCATCAGAAACAAGGACTATTTCCTTTTCATATCTCGCTTTCATCGCAGCCGGGAGCATTGCCTGGAAGGCAGAAATCTTGAAGCATAACGTTGTTTGTGTAAGCCAATGGCCGATATCAAGCAGTTCCTTTGTTAGTGCAGGCGTGATATCCATCACTTCAGCGATTGGCTTTACACGATCAAATTCACTTTCATTTTTAATGCCAATCACAAACCCCTGAACTTTGCGGGGGCCAAATGGCACGATCACACGCATTCCAGGTTTGATAAAACCTGTCCATTTTTCAGGAATCAGATAATCAAATGCTCTGTCTGTCTGCATCGCTTTCACATCAACGATAACGCTTGCAAACCTCATGATTTATACTCCTTTGTTAAAACGGCTGATTTCTTCTAAAATTTGCTTAGCTACTTCTTGCTTAGAAAGCACGGGAAGCTCCTTTTTTTCTCCGCTTTTTTTATACATGGTCACAATGTTTGTATCCGTTCCAAAACCAGCTCCAGCAAGCGTCACATTGTTTGCCACAATCATATCCAGATTTTTTTTCTGGAGTTTTCTTAAGGCATATTCCTCCACATTTTCGGTTTCGGCTGCGAATCCAACTAAAATCTGGTTTTCTTTTCGCTCTCCAAGATCTTTTAAAATATCTTTTGTCCGTTCCATTTCAATAGTTAAAGATCCGTCCTGTTTTTTCATTTTCTGATCAGAGACGACGCGCGGCCGGTAATCTGCAACTGCCGCAGACTTAATGACAATATCCATTTCACTGAAGCGGTTCAATACTTCTTGATGCATTTCATCTGCCGATTCAACCCGAATGACCGTTACTCCTGAAGGCGGAGCAATCGCAACAGGGCCTGAGATCAAAGTAACTTCAGCACCCATTTGATTTGCCGCCTCTGCAATGGCATAGCCCATTTTCCCTGAAGAATGATTTGTAAAATAACGGACAGGATCTACTTTTTCGCGGGTTGGACCCGCAGTAATCATAACTTTCTTGCCTTTTAAAACCTGATTTTGCTTATCAGAAAAAAAACCTTCTATTAAAGAGACAATTTTCTCAGGTTCTTCAAGTCTTCCTTTTCCGACATATCCGCAGGCTAAATAGCCTTCGCTAGGCTCAATGTACTGATATCCATATTGGGATAACGCCAGAATGTTTTTCTGAACGGCCGGGTTGTCATACATATGAACATTCATAGCAGGAGCAATCCAGACCGGTGCAGTTGTCGCAAGCAATGTTGTTGTCAGCATATCGTCTGCTATCCCATTTGCTAATTTACCGATTGTATTTGCAGTGGCCGGAGCGACCATAACCAAATCTGCCCAATCTGCAAGATCAATGTGTGAGATAACGGCAGGATTTTTCTCGTCAAATGTATCAAAATAAACGTCATTTCTTGACAGAGCCTGAAAAGTCAGCGGGTTAACAAATTCACGCGCTGAACGTGTCATAATCACTTTGATTTCAGCTCCAGCCTGAATGATTTTGCTTGTTAAAGCTGCAGCTTTATATACGGCAATTCCTCCGCTTACGCAAAGGAGAATTTTCTTTCCCTTCATTTCACATTCCCCCCACCAAAGTCATAGTACTTATTATAGCCGTGAATTATCAAGAATGAAAAAATAACAACCCATGTTGTTTCAGGTTGTTATTTTAGAGTGCCATTTAATTAGTCTTGTTTTTCATAATCCAGCAAGCCTGAATTAATTTCTTCAAGTGCTTTGCCGACATATTTATAAGAGACAGGCTTCACGATTTGCTGATCGTGATTTTCCTGCATTTCACGTGCGCGTCTTGCCGCCACTGTTACGAGTGTATATTTAGAATCAAGCTTGTTCATGAGTTTATCAATAGATGGATATAACATATTATTTATTCAACCTCCAGCATTTTCTTATAACGAAGTGCAATGCGGTCACGTCTGCAATGTTCAGCTGTGACAATCGCACGAATACGTCCGCATGCAAGATCCACATGATCATTTTCAACGACGTAATCGTAAGCATCCATCATTTCAATTTCTTCTTTGGCAACTTTCATGCGATTATTGATGATATCCTGTGTTTCTGTTCCGCGGGTGACGATGCGGTTTTTTAGCTCGCTTAAGCTTGGCGGCATAAGGAAGATGAATAACCCTTCCGGAAATGCCTTTCGAACCTGCAATGCTCCCTGAACTTCAATTTCAAGGAAAACATCTCTTCCTTCGCTTAACGTTTTCTCCACATAGTCAATCGGCGTACCATAGTAATTGCCCACGAATTCTGCCCATTCCAGTAAACGGTCTTCTTTAATTAATTGTTCGAATTCTTCTTTTGATTTAAAGAAATAATCAACTCCGTCAACTTCGCCTTCGCGCGGTTTGCGCGTCGTCATGCTGATGGAATATTGAAAATCTGTATCATTTTGTGAAAAGATAGCTTTTCGCACAGTACCTTTACCAACACCAGAAGGACCCGAAAGCACGATGAGTAATCCTCTTTCTTTCATATCCAGAACTTTCCCTACCCTTCATCTGTTAACTCGTCTTTATTTGAAAGCCTGTGGGCAACCGTTTCGGGCTGAACCGCAGATAGTATAATATGGTCACTGTCCATAATCACGACCGCTCTCGTTCTGCGCCCGTATGTTGCATCAATAAGCATGGCGCGGTCACGGGCGTCTTGAATGATCCTTTTAATCGGAGCTGATTCAGGACTTACAATGGAAATAATGCGATTGGCTGAGACGATATTGCCAAAGCCGATATTAATTAACTTAATACTCATCTATTCGCTCCCCCTAGTAAACGACAAAACTATTTTTGCCCTAAATGGCCCATTATAAACGATTTAACTGCTAATTATTCAATATTTTGGACTTGCTCTTTTAATCTTTCTATGACGCTTTTCAGTTCTACTGAACATTTGGATATATCCTTGTCATTTGCTTTAGAGCCAATCGTGTTCGCTTCTCTGTTCAGCTCCTGAACAAGGAAATCCAGCTTTCTTCCAATTGATTCTTCTTTTTGCATCGTTTCACGGAATTGTGAGAGATGGCTTCTGATTCTCGTAATCTCTTCTGCAATGTCCGCTCTGTCAGCAAAAAGGGCAGCCTCTGTTATGATTCTGCTTTCATCCATTGTGCCTTCAGAAAGTTCAGCCATCTTTTTTTCCAGCCTATGTTTGTAGCGGATCACGACCTGAGGGGCATATTTTTCAATATCAGAAACATATGACTCCAAAATCGACAGCTGCTTCAGCAAATCGCTTTTCAGATGTGCACCTTCTGCCTTTCTCATTTCTTTCAGCTTTAATGCCGCATCCTGCACAGCCGCAAAGATCATAGATTGTATTTCTTCTTTACTATTTTCCTGTTCTCCGACTGTAATAACATTTTCCAGCTTAAGGAGATCAGTCAGCTGCAATCCATTATGTAAATCATACCGGTTTCCTATCTCCGCAGCTGCCTGAACATATTGATCAAGCAGGTTCCAATCAACTTCGATAAACCGGTCTGCCAATGATTCGCCTTCAATTGTTATGTATAATTCAACGCGTCCTCTATAAATGATAGAAGAGATCACTTTTTTGATTTTATCCTCAATGGACATCAATTGTCTAGGCATTCTTACGTTAATTTCAAAAAAACGGTGATTAACCGATTTCATTTCGGCTGTAATGGTCAGTTTATCATTCCCAATTGATGAACGCCCATATCCTGTCATGCTGCAAACCATTTATTTCACATCCAATTCTTTGATCATATCATAAGAAATGCTCCTTGTTTCTGTCCCAAAAAGAGCTTCTAACAAAAGAAAAGGTAATAGACTCAGCTATTACCTTTCGAATTATAGCATATTTTAACTTTTTTTTCTTGTTAAAAGTGACCCTGCCAGCAAAAAAGTTGGTATGGCTGATAATCCAAGCACCAAGAGCCAGTCGCGAGCCATGATTGGCACTGTATGGAATATCGGCTGCATCGGGGCGTAGTAGATCACTGCCAGCATCAGCAGCACGGATGAAATAACCGCTCCGACCAGGTAGAGGTTCTCAAACGGATTTCTTAAGAATACTGAACGTTCGCTTCTGCAGTCAAACACATGAATCAATTGAGCCATGACCAATGTTGCAAACGCAATCGTCTGGGCATAAATTAAATTGTCAGGATCTCTGTGATAGACAATCATAAAGGCTGCAAGGGTCACGATTCCGATCAAGAAACCTCTCGAAATGACTTTCCATCCAAGGCCCCGTGCAAATACCCCTTCTTTATGATGCCTCGGCTTCCTCTGCATTAAATCTCCTTCTGGCTGATCTAAACCGAGAGCCATCGCAGGCAGACCATCTGTCACAAGATTGACCCAAAGGATCTGGATCGGAACAAGGGGCAGGGGAAGCGCGAGCAGCATGGCAAAAAGCATAACCAGAATTTCTCCAACATTTGAAGCGAGCAGATATCTGATAAACTTTCTTATGTTTTCATAGATATTTCGGCCTTCTTTAATAGCAAGCTTGATCGTTGCAAAGTTATCATCCACTAAAATAAGTGCAGATGCTTCCTTTGCTACATCTGTTCCTGTTATCCCCATTGAAATGCCAATGTCAGCAGCTTTTATGGCAGGTGCATCGTTTACTCCGTCACCTGTCATGGCAACAATGTGCCCTCTGCTTTGAAGCGCTTTTACTATTTTCAGCTTATGTTCCGGCGATACCCTTGCGAACACATAAATATCATCTACAATCTGCACAAGCTCTTCATTTGGCATAGCTGACAGAGCTGCTCCATCTATTACTTTTCCATTCGCCGGCAAGAGATCCAGCTGTTTAGCTATGGCTTTGGCAGTATTGACATGGTCACCAGTGATCATCACCGTTTTTATTCCAGCCTGTCTGCATTCCTTCACTGCTTGTTTCACTTCAGGACGAGGAGGATCGATCATTCCCTGCAGCCCTAAGAAAACCAGATTCTTTTCAGCTTCATGCTGATGATAAATGGCCTGGGCAGAGACAGGCTTAAAGGCAACAGCAATGGTCCTTAATGCTTGAGATGCCAGATTGTCGATTGCTTCATTTATTTTTGTTTCATATTTTGCAGACATATAGTGCTGTTTTTCGTCCCACAGCACATAATCTAATTTCTGAAGCAAAATATCCGGAGCACCTTTTGTGACAACAAAGCGCTTTCCGTTTTTATCCTCGATAATGACGCTCATCATCTTCCGGATTGAGTCAAACGGAAATTCTTCTATAATTTTAAATTGCTTTGACAGCGCTTCTTTAGAGAGTCCTGCTTTCATTGCCGCAACAACAAGTGCTCCTTCTGTTGGGTCACCGTCCAGAATGTAGTCATCATCTTTTTCATAAATGTTTGCTGTATTGCAAAGCATGCCAAATGTGAGAATTTGCTGAAGGGATTTATTGTCCTTGACCAAAACCTTTTGTTCATTCACGAAGAATTCGCCTTTAGGCTGATATCCTGTTCCGGTCAACTGCCAGGTGCGTCCGCCTGACCAAATATGAGTAACGGTCATCTTATTTTGTGTCATCGTCCCGGTCTTATCTGAACATATAACGGATGCACAGCCAAGCGTTTCAACAGCGGGCAGCTTTCTGACAATCGACCTTTGTTTGATCATCCTCTGAACACCGAGAGACAAAGCAACGGTTACGATGGCAGGAAGTCCTTCCGGAATTGCAGCCACTGCAAGAGACACACCTGCAAGAAACATATCATATAGCTCATGACCTTGAATCACTCCGACAGCGACTACTAAAAAAGTTAACGCTAGGGCCACAACAATTAAGATTTTCCCGAGCTGCTCAAGTCTTCTCTGAAGCGGTGTTTCCAAGGTCTCAGCAGATTGAAGCAAGTCGGCAATCTGACCCATCGCTGTATTCATGCCCGTTGCAACAACAACGCCAACGCCATTGCCGCGTGTTACTAAAGTTCCCATGAAGGCCATATTGGTTAAATCCCCAATACCCGCATGACCATCTGACAAAGCATTCGTAAATTTAGAAACAGGAAGCGACTCTCCTGTTAAAGCCGATTCTTCTATCTCAAGGCTTTTTGCTTCGATTAAGCGAAGATCTGCGCCAATTCTGTCCCCGCTCGTAAATTTCACAATATCTCCAGGTACTAGATCCTTCGATTGAATTCTTGTCCATTCGCCTTCTCTGAGAGCCTGTACTTGAGGCGCTGACATCTCTTTTAATGCTTCAAGTGATTTTTCTGCACGCCGTTCCTGAAAAAAACCAAGTATTCCATTAATTAAAACGATGGCAATGATTGCAATGGCATCAATATATTCGCCAAGCAGACCCGAGATCAGTGTTGCCGCTAACAAAACAAGCACCATAAAATCTTTAAACTGCTCCAGAAATAATAAAAATGCTGAAGGTTTTTCAGCTTCCTTAAGTTCATTGAAACCGTGATGCTTCACTCTTTTTTGAACATCTTTTTCAGATAATCCGTTTTCTCTGCTTGTATTAATTGACTGAAGTACTTCTTCCGGTCCAATTTCATGCCATTTCATGAATTTTTTTTACACCTCTCAATACGTGGAATAGTAGGACAATCTCTTATAATGTCAATTTATTCAGCCCTGTCCAAAAAAATGCTATAATAATTTGAATGTGGAGATTTGATCCAACTTACCTATAGAAAAGGGTGCTTGCGATGTCATTTGATGGCATGTTTACATATGCAATAACTGAAGAATTGAAAAATGAACTGGCAAATGGAAGAATCTCAAAGATCCATCAGCCATATAAAAATGAACTGATATTTGTCATCCGGGCAAATGGGGGAAATCACCGTCTCCTGTTCTCAGCTCATCCAAGCTATGCAAGAATTCATTTAACAACTGAAGGCTATGAAAATCCGAGTGAACCTCCAATGTTCTGCATGCTGCTTAGAAAGCATCTCGAAGGCGGGGTCATTGAAAGAATCGGCCAAATTGAATTAGAACGGATTCTTTACTTTGATGTAAAGAGCAGAAATGAAATTGGCGACGTCACTAATAAACGCCTGATCATTGAAATAATGGGAAGACACAGCAACATTATTCTAATAGACCGTGACCGCAATATGATCCTCGACAGCATTAAGCACATATCACCTGCTGTAAATCGGCACAGGACCATTATGCCTGGTCAGGAATATGTTCTGCCTCCTGAACAGAATAAGCTGAACCCTTTTGAAGCAACAGAAGAAACCATTCTGCGCAAAGTTGATTTTAATTCAGGGAAAATAGATCAGCAGCTTATGCAGCAGTTCGCCGGAATATCTCCCCTGTTTGCAAAAGAGATTCTCTTTAGAGCAGGACTTGCCAGCCGGACCAGCTTGCCTGAATCATTTCTGAATCTCGTTTCAGACATCAAGAATAGTGAAATTTCGGCAACTATGATTGAAACCGATGAAAAAGAATACTTTTATATCCTGCCGCTTACTCACTTAAATGGGACCAGCAAGGTGTTCCCAACGATTTCAGAGATGCTCGACCGCTATTATTATGGAAAAGCAGCCCGTGACCGGGTAAAGCAGCAGGGAAATGACCTTGAACGTTTTGTTCAAAATGAACTGAAGAAAAATAAAACAAAAATAAAGAAACTGCAAGCCACGTTAAAGGATGCTGAAAAAGCAGAGAAATACAAGCTGCGCGGCGAGCTGATTACAGCAAATATGTATGCAATAAAACGCGGGGATAAAATGTCAGAGGTCATAAACTATTATAACGGGGAAATGGTCAGTATTACCTTGAACCCGCAAAAGACACCATCTGAAAATGCACAGGCTTATTTTCAAAAGTACAACAAGGCGAAAAAATCAGTTGCATTTGTTGAAGAACAAATCAGCCTGGCTGAAAATGAAATCCACTATTTTGAAAACGTGTTTCAGCAAATTGAATCCGCTTCTCCAAAGGACATCGAAGAGATTAGAGAAGAACTGATGGAAGGCGGCTATTTAAAGAAGAAACAAGTGAAGGGAAATAAAAAGAACAAACCTGCAAAAATTGTTCTTGAAAAATATACTGCAAGCGATGGCACTGATATACTTGTCGGAAAAAACAACAAGCAAAACGATTATTTAACAAACAAAACAGCTGCACGGGATGATATTTGGCTGCATACAAAAGACATACCTGGCTCTCATGTTGTCATCCGCAGCCAGGAACCAAGTGAGGAAACGATACTAGAGGCGGCCAATCTTGCAGCCTATTTCAGCAAAGCAAAAGGCTCAAGCTCTGTCCCGGTTGACTTCACAAAAATCCGGCATGTCAAAAAACCAAACGGATCCAAACCAGGTTTTGTGATTTATGACAATCAGCAAACCGTCTATGTGACGCCTGATCCGGATTTGGTGATAAAATTAAGAAAAGCATAGACTCTTTATGAGTCCATGCTTTTTTTGAAGTTAATAGTAAGAATAAAAATTTGCGCATTCATGTCCAGCGCAAGAGACTAACTCCTCGGCCAGAACGAATCCGCCAAAAAAGTCAGAACCGGACTTTTTCAGCGGATTGTTATCTGTCTGTCGGAGCTGACCAAGGCCCTTGCGCTTTTCTGACAAGCTGCTTCAGAAGCCTTTGCTTTTCATCCTGATGAAGATCTGAGGCTTTAATTTTTTTCCGTTCATTAAAAAGATCTTCCAAGCGGTCAAAGAACACGTCATCAAATTGATTAAATAATTGCTCGGATAGATCTTTTGCAAGTGATGGGCTTGCCCCATCCGTGGACACAGCAAGCGTTAATCTTCCACGCTGATGAAACGAAGGAACTTGAACATTTCCAAGCTCTGACTCACCAGCAAGATTGACAAGCTGATGTTCGCCCGCCTCCCTTGCTACCCAGGCATTTACTTCCTTGCTGTCAGTTGCTGCAACAATTAAAAACGCATCCTTGAAATCTTCTTTATCTGCTTCTTTTTGTTTCCATTCAAGTTGTGATTGAGCATGGAGAAAGCTGATTTCATCAATCACATGCGGACTGATCACCTTTATTTTTGCACCCTGCTTTAAAAATACAGACAGTCTTCTGTAAGCGATTTTTCCGCCTCCAATGATGACGACCAGCCGATTTTTGACGTCAATCATTAATGGCAGCATCGCATTTGTCTCCATATCTAAAAGTATAAATAGAATCATGATTATCAATTGCAGACTGCACTCTTTCGGTAAAAACTTCTTCAACTTCAGAGTCGTAGCCTAAATACCGGCAAAGCTTGATTTTTTCATGGCCAAGCTTATTTACTTTAGTCTGAATTTCCCTCATAAGCAGCCCTGTAAACAATAAATAGGGCACTAGAAAAATCGTTTTCTCTTTGAGAAGCGACAGATTTAAAAGCATCTCATCAAGACTCGGTTCAGCAGCAGTCAGAAAGCAGATTTCCACATTGCTGACACCGGATTTACTCTTGACCAGCCTGCTTATGGCAGTCAAATCTCTTACTACGTCGTGGTCTGAGCTGCCCCGTCCAATCAGGACAATGATTGAGTCAGAATCTGGCCTGCCTTGTTCATGCACTCTGTTCACGATGCTTTTAGCCATCTTTTGGTGCACACCTATAGGCATACCATATGTAATGGCAGCTTCCGGATAGTTTTCTGCAGCCTTTTTCACTTCCAGAGGAATGTCCTCTTTCGCATGTACAGCAGTAAGCAATAACAGAGGAACAACAGCAACGTGTGTGGCGCCTTGCTTGATGCAAGAGGCGAACCCTTCTTCAATAGAAGGTTCCGCCAGCTCAAGAAAGCAGATTTCCTGAATATCGGCATGAATATGCATTTGAGTTTTCTCGATAAAAGCAATGGCCTCATCACACGCTTCTTTCACACGGCTGCCATGGCACACATATAAAACGGCTTGTTTCATTTTTATAACGCCTCGCTGATAGGAGCTGAAGTCTGTAAGTTCTCTTCAAACCACTTAATTTTCTCGCGGTAGCGTACAACTTCTCCGATAATGATCATGCTTGGATTTTTTATATTCTGTTCACGGACAACTTCAAGGATATCTTCAAGTGTGCCTGTAACTGTTTTTTGAACTTCAGTCGTTCCCCAATGGACCAGAGCAACGGGTGTGTCTTTGCTTTTCCCATTTTTCAGAAGCTGTTCCTGAATATACGGAAGGTTGCTGACGCCCATATAAATCGCTAATGTATCTATGCCTTTTGAGAGGCTTGCCCACTTCTCGTCTTCTTTTGCATCATTTTTGAGATGTCCTGTGACAAAAGCAACGCTTGCACTTACATCCCTGTGCGTGACAGGAATTCCTGCATATGCGGCAGCTGCTATGCCCGAGGTGATGCCAGGTACGATTTCAAACGGAATCTTCTGCTTTGCAAGTGCTTCTGCTTCCTCAGCACCGCGTCCGAATACAAACGGGTCTCCCCCTTTTAAACGGGTTACGATCTTGCCGCTTTTCGCATAACGGATTAAGAAGTGATGAATCGTTTCCTGCTTCATTAAATGATAGTCGGGAAGCTTGCCGCAATATATGAGATCTGCTTCCTTTTTGGCATAGGAAAGCAATTCTTTATTAACCAGGCGATCATACAAAATAACATCTGCCTGCTGGATGCATTTGATGGCTTTTAACGTGATCAGTTCAGGATCACCTGGGCCTGCTCCAACTAAATAGACCTTTCCCATGTTCTGACTCTCCTAACTAACTTGTAATTGACCGCATGTTCATTTGAGGACAATTAACTGAAATGATGTATTGCTGTTCTTATAGAATAATATATCAATAAATTCAAACTTTTTGAGAATTTTTTTCTTTGATCTGCAGCTCATAAACGTAAGCTTTTAGATTAAACCCTTTTCTATTAAAGTTTTCGTCAATTGTTTAACACATTCTTCTATTGAATATTTTTCTGTATCCAGGACAATTTCCGGATTCGCAGGCTCTTCGTATGGTGCGCTGATGCCTGTAAAATGTTTGATTTCTTCGTTTCTCGCTTTTTTATAAAGCCCTTTGGGATCGCGTTTTTCGCATTCTTCAATCGAACATTTAATATAGACTTCGAGGAATTCATCCTTTTCAACCAATTTTCTGACAAGGTCACGATCAGCACGGTAAGGGGATATAAAAGCTGTTAAGACGATTTGCCCGCTTTCAACAAACAGTTTCGAAACCTCTCCAATTCGTCTGATATTTTCCTTGCGGTCGGTCTCATTAAAGCCAAGATCCTGATTGAGGCCGTGCCTCACATTATCACCATCCAGGACAAACGCCTGAGCGCCGCGGTCAAATAAAGTCCTAGCAAAAGCGTTCGCAACAGAAGATTTACCGGATGCTGATAAACCTGTAAACCAGAGAATAAAGCTCTGGTGCTTATTTTTATCTCGTCTTTCTTGTTTTGAAATAGAGGATTGGTGCCATACAATATTGCTGCTCATAGATGTTTCTCCCTTCTTATGATACGTTTTCTTTTTTAAGTCCGTTTATTAGAACTTCAATAACTTCCGGGCGGCTGAAAGTGCTAGGAGGAACCTCGCCGTTCCGGAGCATTTGCCTTACCTTTGTTCCTGATAGAATAACATGTGCCGAGCTGTCATGAGGACATGTTTTCGTTGTCGCCATTCCTTCGCATTTGCTGCAGTAGAAGCTGTGATCGAATTTCAGCGGCTTGATTCCAAGCTCCTGCTCCTCAAATTGATCAAAGATTTTCTGAGCATCATAGGTTCCGTAGTAATCACCAACACCTGCATGATCTCTGCCAACAATAAAATGGGTGCAACCGTAATTCTTCCGGACAATGGCATGAAAGATCGCTTCTCTTGGGCCTGCATATCTCATTGCTGCAGGAAAGACGCCGAGCTCAACCCGTTCTTCCGGATAATAGTTTCTTAGAAGTACCTCATAGCTCTCCATTCTGATGGATGCTGAAATGTCATCAGATTTGGTTTCACCTACAAGCGGATTTAAGAATAATCCATCCACTGTTTCAAGGGCTGATTTCTGAATATATTCATGTGCTCTATGCACGGGGTTTCTTGTCTGGAATCCAACGACAGTTTTCCAGCCTTTGCTTTTGAAAATTTCACGCGTTTCAATTGGATCAAACGTGTATTGCTTAAATGGCTTTTCAGGTCTCTTTAAAAGAGTAATTTTACCGCCTACATAGACGTCTTCCCGTTCGTGCATTTTTTTCACGCCAGGGTGAGCGATGTCTGCCGTTCCATATACATTAATGGCTTCATGTGCTTTGTCAGGCTCATAAACATCTTCAACCTGTATCAGGCCATATACCTCGCCTTTGTAAATCAGTCTCGCTTTTTCGCCGACTAGTAATTTATCAGCCGTTCCCTTTGAAACAGGCAGTGTAATCGGTATACTCCAGACAGTCCCTGAAGCAAGTCTCATATCATTTACGACCTGCTCATAATCTTTTTGTGAAAGAAATCCTTCGAGCGGGCTATATGCTCCAATTCCGATTAATTCCAAATCACTTAATGCCATGGCATCGATTTCAATTTCTGCAGAAATTTCCTGATATTTTTCCTCGGGGTTATATGATTGAATTAGTAATCCTCCGTGCGGCTGTAAACTCATTTTTTTATTTTCCTCCTAAACATACCCTTTAAAATTGGTTTGAATGCTAAATGCCTCCGCCTTCTTCATGCACTGCACGCTTTTCCTCTTTTATGGCCTTCATTAAGCTGAGGGCTCCTAAGGTTGCAAGCATGACACTGACTAGAACGACGATTGAATAAATATCACTTTCTAAAAATAATTTGACTAAGAAATAAGAAATGGCCAGTGAAAACAGAGGAGAAACAATCCATATCCGGATAATCTTCTTCACGATATGCTTATGTAATATTTCACTTCCGTTTTTCGCCATTCCAAGACCGATAATCGCTGATGAAGTAATCTGAGTAAGCGGAACCGGCAATCCGAAAATAGAACTGACAATAACGAGACCGGCACCGGTCCCTGAGATTAAAATTCCTTCAGGCTTTGAATAGCTGGTAATCTTCTTACCGTTTGTTTCAAGTACTTTCTTTCCAAGGAAAATGGCTCCGAGCGCTACAAATGCGCCTCCTATCCATATTCCTTTTGAAACGGAAATCAAGCCTGCTCCCACCAGAGGTCCGACTGCATTGGCCACATTGTTCATACCTGCAGAGAAGGCTTCCATAAATCCTGCAAAAATCAGAATGACGGTAAGCAGGGGACGATCTTGCAAGATCCCTTTTCTCTGCAGACTATACAGACCTTTGCCGAATATCCAGGCTAAACCGAAAGCTGCAACAGGAACGATTACCCAAAACAGCATAATAACAAGCAATGAATTGACAAACAGCACTTGATACGCAATACCTACTCCAACTACAGAACCAACTGTAACCTCGCTCGTAGAAAGCGGAATGCCAAGCAAGTTAGCAACAAACAGGGAGCTTGTAGCGGAAATAATGATGATCAGGACAATTTTCACGTTAATAATATCCTGCGGGATAATGCCGCCGCTGATCGTCTTTACAACTTCTCCGCCTCCGAGCACCGCTCCTGCAAACACCCCTGCGGCACATATTAAGAGGGCATGCCGCGCCTTTGGGACTGCACCTGACCCATAAGCCACACCCATTGAGGCAGCAGCACCGCTTGCCCCTATATTCATTGCAAAAAAGAAACTGATGGCGAGAGCCGCTAATTCAAGCAACGCACCTGCTCCTTATCCATGTAATCCGCATTCTGTTTTACCCTGCCCGCTCCATCTTCCGGAACGCAAATCATCGGCATTAAATGCAGGTGCTGTGCAGTGAGAACAGCCGATGCTCGGATAGCCCCTGTCATGCAGGGGGTTATATGGCAAATCGTTTTTGTGTACGTACCGCCACACATCTTTCCAAGTCCAGTGAATCAACGGACATATTTTTACCGACTGAAATTTATCATCGCGGTTAATGAATTGAACATGTTTCCTTGTTTCTGACTGCTCTCTGCGCAGCCCTGAGATCCAGGCTTCTGATTCCGATAACGTCTCGTCAAGAGGCTGAAGCTTTCTGATTTGGCAGCATTTATTTGGATTTGTTTCCCAAAGTTTATCGCCGTATTCTGCTGCCTGCTCATCAAGTGTGAGAGCCGGTTTCTTCATCACAATATTCAGCTGCGGATATTTTTCCCGCACTCGGTCAATCGTTTCATAGGTTTCTTTAAAATGTACGTCCGTATCAAGAAAAACAATCGTTGCATCCGGCTCTACTTTTGAAATTAAATCTACAAGCACAATGCCTTCTATTCCAAAGCTGCATGCATAAACAATCTCTTTGCCATAATAACCATAGCTCCACTTTAAAACGTTTAATGCGCCTTTATAAGTGTCATCAACTTCAAAATCTGTGGCTGGCTCCCGCCAAGTTTCATACGTTAGCATGTATATTCTTCCCCTCTATCAGCCAGGTCCCGTTAAAAAAAAGACATTTTAACAGAATGACGGAACCCGTTCATTGTTAAAATGCCTCTAGTTTTTCTAGTCAGCACATTATTTAATTCTTACTTTTTCGTTCTTCTCAAGCTGAATTACTTTGCCGTCCTGAACAACCAATGTGACAGAACCATAATTCATCGTTTTCAGCATTTCCCGCAATCTTTCGATGACGATTTCAAGATGTTCTTCCTTTCCCACTGCAGTCCCCCATTTCATTTCTTATCCGCTTTTTCCTTCCGAGAAATTTACCGCAATTTAAGAAAGAAAAAAAGCCTTCCAACTTGAAAGACTGTTCAGGTAGATGTACCTTATCTTTCAAAATGGGTTTACATTTTGCTGGATTTAGCACCTTGCAGAATGCAGGTTGCCGGGCTTCGCAGGGCCAGATCCCTTCGCCTCTCTGGATAAGTTTATTATATTTTTCTAAATTTTATCACAATTATCCATTCTGTCAACCCTAGTTTTTCGATCGGAATTAAAAAATTAGTTAAAAGGCTGAATTGAGTGCTAAACTTTTAATCCGGGAATAAGGATTTATGGATAAAAAATTACTGTCCAAGAGGTGAAATTTATCCTAATTCCAGCAATAATGACCATTTTCACTTTCCTTATAGGCGGATTTTCATTAGCTTATGCCGTCGTAACGCTTGATGATCATCATATTTTCCGAAAAATAAAAAAAGAACAAGCAGGCCTTTTTGGGGCTTTTGGGTGGATCGGTCATGCAAGCCTTGGTATTTGCAAAAGGTTCCTTCCAGAAGCATGGCAGATTAAATTGTTTCGAACAGGCTATCTTCTAATAAGCCTTGTTTCTTTTCTAAGTTCATTTTTGATATGGCAATAAAAAAGCAAAGTCAAAAACGACTTTGCTTTCTTGCCTTCTATATAGTCAACCATGCTTCATTTGCAGGATTTTCGCGCCATTTTATCAGCTTTTCAAGATCTTTTTTTTCAATTGCTCCCTTTTTCAGTGCTACATCAATCAATGAAGAATAGTCGGTCAGGGAAACAGCATGTATTCCGGCATCTTCGAGCATCTCTGCGCCTTTTTGCAGTTCATATGTGAAGATGGAGACAACTCCAATCACTTCACAGCCTGCCTCTCTAAGCGCCTGAACAGCCGTAATAACGCTT
Organism: Metabacillus hrfriensis; assembly: GCF_030127205.1. Lineage (NCBI taxonomy): Bacteria > Bacillati > Bacillota > Bacilli > Caryophanales > Bacillaceae > Metabacillus > Metabacillus hrfriensis. Next base: position 2,150,848 of record NZ_CP126116.1, on the reverse strand, counting down.
CCTCCTGTTGAGATTAAATCTTCAACAACTACTACTTTTTGACCCTCATGCACTTTACCTTCTATTTGATTGCCTTTTCCATGGCCTTTCGGCTTGCTTCTGACGTAGCACATTGGCAAATTAAGCAGATCGCTCACCCATGCAGCATGCGGGATACCCGCTGTTGCTGTTCCTGCAATCATTTCAGCCTGGGGATACTCTTCCCTGATTAGCTTAGTTAAGCCCTTTGCAATGTCTTTTCTGACTTCAGGATAGGATAATGTCAGGCGATTGTCGCAATAGATTGGCGACTTTAGGCCGCTTGACCATGTAAATGGCTCATTTGGACTTAAAAAAACGGCTTCAATTTTCAGCAGCTGCTCAGCAATTTGATGTTTCATACAGGCAGACCCTCCCATGCGTTTTTCATTTGTAAGTATGCAGTCAGCGGATCCTTTGCTTTAGTTATGCTTCTTCCGACAACAATGGCTGTTGATCCCAGTTCTCTTGCCTTTTCAGGCGTCGCCACTCTCACTTGATCATTCAGTGAGTCTTCAGCGAGTCGGATTCCAGGCGTAATGGTATGGAAAGAACGGTCCAAATGCTGATAGATTTCAGGTACTTCAAGCGAAGAGCAGACAATTCCATCCAGTCCGCTTTCATATGCCAGTTTGGCATAGTGAAGGACTGTTTCGTTCAGTCCTTTTCCGATGAGAAGTTCATGATTAAGCATGGCCTCAGATGTGCTTGTCAATTGAGTGACAGCAATGCAGTCGGGCCTTTTTGACCCTGCCCTCGTTCCTGCTTCAAGTCCTTCTATTGCAGCCTGCATCATCGCACTTCCGCCAGCAGCATGAACATTAACGAGGTTCACCTCAAGCTTTGCAAGGCCTTTCATGGCCTGCTTGACTGTCTGGGGAATATCATGGAGCTTCAAATCAAGAAAAATGTCATGTCCCGCTGATTTAAGCTGATCAATAATCGAAGGACCTTCCTGATAAAACAGCTCCATTCCCACTTTCACATAAAGCTTTTGGTCAGGCAGCTTTTTTAAAAATCCGCCCACTTCTTTTCCATCTGGAAAATCAAGCGCGATGATAAGCGGTCTTCCGTTCATTCTTCCAGCTCCTTCCGATGCATTCTGAAATATGATCAAAACCATATTCTTTTAATTTTTGCGGCAATTGTGCAATGATCTCCGGACATACAAACGGATTCACAAAATTTGCCGTTCCGACAGCTACTGCACTTGCACCTGCATACATAAACTCAATCACGTCTTCCGCTGTCTGCACGCCTCCCATGCCGATAATCGGAATTGATACAGCCTGGCTTACTTCATACACCATTCTGATTGCGACAGGCCTGATTGCAGGACCTGATAAACCTCCAGAGCGGTTGGCGAGAATTGGTTTAGCCGTTTTCATGTTCAGCCTCATGCCAAGCAGCGTATTGATCATGGTTAAACCATCAGCACCGGCGTTTTCAATGGCTTTGGCGATATCCACAATGTTGCTTACATTTGGCGATAGCTTCACATAAACAGGCACATCTGATACTTCTTTTACTGCCCTTGTCAAAGAGGCGGCAATTTCAGGGTCCGTTCCGAAGGCAATCCCACCTGTTTTTACATTCGGGCAAGAGATATTCAGTTCAATTGCGCGGACATTTTTTGCCCTGCTGATTTCTCTTGCTACTTCAACATAATCCTCCTGCGCGGAGCCAGCAACATTTGCAATGATCGGCACGTCATATGACTCGAGCCAGGGAAGCTCATTTTCGAGAACTCCTTTTAATCCTGGATTTTGAAGACCTATGGCATTCAGCATGCCTGCTTCTGTTTCAGCCACTCTAGGCGTCGGGTTGCCAAATCGCGCTTCTGCCGTAGCAGCTTTAATCATAATCGCACCAAGACTGCTTAAATCATAAAGGTTTGCAAATTCTTTTCCGAAGCCAAAGCAGCCTGATGCTGGCATAACCGGATTTTTCAAAGATAAACCGGGCAATTCGATGTTCAGCATGATAAAAGTACCTCCCCGGCTTTAAATACTGGTCCGTCGCTGCACACTTTTTTATAAGAAGTGCCAGCAGGATCATCAGCTGTATGACAAACACATGCGAAGCAAGCGCCAATTCCGCAGCCCATCCGTTCTTCTAGAGACAGAAAGACCGGTTTTTCGGGAAAGAGTTTTTCAATGTTTGCGAGCATAGGAGTAGGTCCGCAGGAAAACAGCGCATCAAAGGTGAGCTCATTCTCTTTAATCAAATCGGTGACAAACCCTTTTTTTCCATGAGACCCGTCTACAGTTGTGACATAGGTATCTCCAAGTTGTTGAAACTCTTTTTCATAGAAAACATGCTCTTTTGATTGAAAGCCCAGAACATGTTTAACGGTAATCCCTTTATTAACCAGGCGTCTTGACAGTTCATATAAAGGAGGCACTCCGATCCCGCCGCCGACAAGAAGTGCCGTATCGCCTTTATCCAGCTGATCCGGATCAAATCCATTTCCGAGCGGTCCGAGCACATCAACAAGCTCGCCTTTTTTCCTTGCAGAAAGGAGCTTCGTGCCTGCTCCCTCTGCTCTGTATATCATGGTGAATTCCTGATTCTCTTTATCTATTTTCGCTATGCTGATCGGTCTTCTTAATAGCGGTGATGCTGACTCTGAAACTTTCACATGTACAAACTGCCCTGGCTGATTCATGTGATCAGTTAAACTGCCTTTTAATGTGATTTCGTATATGCCTGCTGCCAATTCCTTGTGATCTGCAATCGTCATCCATTCTTTTTGTATCAAGCGTATGTCACCTCTTTGCTGTTTGGGCGCTTAGGCATTTCGTCTGTTGAGAAGGTCATGGACTCGAGCACTCTCAATATCGCTTTTGCCGTATCAAGTGATGTTAAGCAAGGAATACCATTTTCTACAGATTCACGGCGGATGCGGAATCCATCCCGCTGCGGCTGTTTTCCTTTTGTCAGTGTATTAATGACAAACTGTGCTTCGCTCGTGCGGATGATATCAAGCATGTTTGGCGCCTCGCTGCCGATTTTATTCACAATCTTTGCAGTTACTCCATTGGCATGAAGGTATTCAGCTGTTCCGCTTGTCGCCATGATCTGATAGCCGATGGCGCTGAAGCGTCTTGCAACTTCCAGGCCTTCTTCTTTATCTTTATCTGCAATCGTGAGCAGTACCTGTCCGTAATTCTGAACCTTCATTCCAGATGCGATCATTCCTTTATACAGAGCTTTTTCAAGCGTTGTATCCTTGCCCATTACTTCTCCGGTAGATTTCATTTCAGGGCCGAGTGTAATATCCACTCTGCGCAGCTTTTCAAAGGAGAATACCGGAACTTTCACATAGACGCCTGCGCTTTCAGGCTGAATGCCTGTTTCATAGCCGAGCTCGTTGAGTGTTTTTCCTAAAATCACCTTTGTAGCGAGATTTGCCATTGGAACACCCGTAATCTTGCTTAAGAAGGGCACTGTCCGGCTTGACCTTGGGTTTACCTCAAGCACATAAACTTCATTTTTGTATATAACAAACTGGATATTCAGCAAGCCTTTTATATTTAATCCTTTAGCGAGAGCGATTGTTCTTTCTATAATCGTTTCCTTTATTTCTGCAGACAGAGTTTGAGGCGGATAGACGGCAATTGAGTCGCCTGAGTGAACGCCAGCACGCTCGATGTGTTCCATAATTCCTGGAATAAAGACCGTTTCACCGTCAGAAATCGCGTCTACTTCAATTTCTTTTCCTGTTAAATATTTGTCAATGAGAACCGGATGCTGCGGATTTACTTTTACAGCATTTTTCATATAATGCAGCAGATCCTTTTCTTCATAAACAATTTCCATTGCCCGGCCGCCTAGAACATAGGATGGTCTTACTAGTACAGGATAGCGGATCTCATCTGCAATTTTGACTGCTTCTTCAACAGAAGTGGCTGTTTTTCCGAGCGGCTGCGGGATGTTAAGCTTGCCTAATGTGTACTCAAACTTATCTCTGTTTTCAGCCCGGTCCATGTCTTCAAGTGATGTACCAAGGATCTGCACGCCTCTTGCTTCAAGCTCTTCTGCAAGATTAATGGCTGTCTGTCCTCCAAATTGAACGACTACGCCGCGGGGTTTTTCAAGTTCTACTATATGCATGACATCTTCTACAGTAAGCGGTTCAAAGTAAAGCTTGTCTGAGATGCTGAAGTCTGTAGATACTGTCTCAGGATTATTGTTGATTATGATCGCCTCATACCCGGCCTCTTTGATTGCCCATACAGAATGCACCGTTGCATAATCAAATTCCACGCCCTGACCGATGCGGATCGGTCCTGAACCTAGGACAATGACACTTTCTTTGTCTGTCACAGCAGATTCGTTTTCATCTTCATACGTGCCGTAGAAATAAGGAGTTTCTGATTCAAACTCCGCCGCACATGTATCAACTGTTTTGAAAACCGGGAAGAGCTTAAGCTGTTTTCTGTAATCATAGACTTCACGTTCTGTCATGTTCCAGAGCCTTGCAATTGCAATATCCGAGAAGCCCATTTTCTTAGCTTGTTTAAGGACATCAGCATCAAGCTTTGCTTCTTTCACTGCATTTTCAAACTTTATGATTTTTTCTATTTTCACTAAGAAGAAAAGATCGATGGCACTCCACTCATGAATCGTTTCAATGGATACCCCTCTTCTGATCGCTTCCGAGAGATAGAATAAACGCTCGTCGCCTGCTTTTCTGATTCTCTTTTCAATTAGTTCATTGCTGAATTCATCTGCATTTTTCAGATCAAGATGATATTCATCCGATTCAAGTGAGCGTACAGCTTTCAGCAATGATTCTTCAAACGTTCTGCCGATCGCCATTACTTCTCCTGTCGCCTTCATTTGAGTGCCGAGCCTTCTGTTTGCTGATTCAAACTTGTCAAATGGCCATCTTGGAATTTTCGTCACGATGTAGTCAAGTGCAGGCTCAAAGCAAGCATACGTTTTTCCAGTAACAGGGTTCATCATTTCATCAAGCGTCAGTCCAACAGCTATCTTAGCTGCAAGCTTTGCAATTGGATAGCCAGTTGCTTTTGAAGCTAGAGCTGAGGACCTGCTGACACGCGGATTTACTTCTATGATGTAATATTGAAAGCTGTTTGGATCAAGCGCAAGCTGAACGTTGCAGCCGCCTTCGATTTGCAGGGCACGGATGATTTTAAGCGAAACATTCCGCAGCATTTGGTACTCACGGTCGCTTAAAGTCTGACTTGGTGCAACGACGATTGAGTCACCTGTGTGGATGCCAACAGGGTCGATGTTTTCCATGTTGCAGACTACAATCGCACTGTCATTTTTATCACGCATCACTTCATATTCAATCTCTTTAAAGCCCGCGATGCTTTTTTCAAGAAGGCATTGAGTAACTGGGCTGTACTTTAATCCGCTCGTTACAATCTCAATCAGCTCTTCTTCGTTCGAACAGATGCCTCCGCCGGTACCGCCAAGCGTGTATGCAGGCCTCACGATAACGGGATAGCCTACTTTATCTACAAAAGCGAATGCTTCTTGAAGGTTATGAACAATGTCACTTTCAGGCACTGGTTCGCCAAGTTCGTTCATTAATTGGCGGAACAGATCCCGGTCTTCCGCTTTTTGAATCGCGCTGAGCTTTGTTCCTAAAATTTCAACATTGCATTCTTCAAGCACACCTGCATTTGCAAGCTCCACTGCCATATTTAATCCTGTTTGGCCGCCAAGTGTCGGGAGAAGGGCATCCGGACGCTCTTTTCTAATAATCTTTGTTAAAAATTCAACCGTTAATGGTTCAATGTAGACTTTATCCGCCATCTCCGTATCCGTCATGATCGTTGCCGGATTGGAGTTTACAAGAATGACCTCATAACCTTCTTCTTTTAAAGCAAGGCAGGCCTGTGTTCCGGCATAATCAAACTCTGCTGCCTGGCCAATAATAATCGGACCTGAACCTATTACTAGGATTTTTTTTATATCTACGCGTTTTGGCATACTTTGATCCCTTCTTTCTTGTGAGTTTCAATCATGTCGATAAATTGATCAAAAAGTCCGTTTGCATCTTCCGGTCCTGGTGATGCTTCCGGGTGATACTGAACTGTAAATGCAGGAAGTTCTTTATGTTTAAGGCCTTCTACTGACCCATCATTAAGCGCAATATGAGTTACTTCAAGATCAGTTGATTCAACCGAATTAAGTGTGACGGTGTAGCCGTGGTTTTGAGAGGTCATCGCAATTTTTCCTGTAGCTAAATCTTTGACAGGATGATTTGAACCGCGATGTCCGAATTTCATTTTTTCTGTGTTTGCCCCTCCTGCCAGCGCGAAAAGCTGATGGCCAAGGCAAATTCCGAATAGCGGAATTTTTCCGAGCACTCCGTTGATCATTTCAAGTGCATGCGGCACATCTTTTGGATCCCCAGGTCCGTTTGAAAGCATAATGCCGTCAGGATTTAATTGAAGAATTTCTTCTGCTTTAGTTGTATGAGGAACAACGATGACGTCACAATCACGCTTGTTGAGTTCGCGCAAAATGCCATGCTTCATTCCAAAATCCACTAATGCAACTCTGCAGCCGCGTCCTGGACTCGGATAAGATGTTTTAGTTGAAACGGTTTCTACTTGATTTGTTGGAAGGTTTGCTGCTTTTAATTTTGCAAGCACTGCATCCTTATCTGCATTTTCTGAGCAAAAAGCACCTTTTAATGTTCCGTATGTCCGGATAATCCTTGTCAATTTTCTAGTATCGATTCCTGCTAATCCAGGTATATTTTTGAGTTTGAAAAATTCATCAAGCGAATACTCGCTTCTGAAGTTTGATGGCACTTCACATAATTCTTTTACGATAAACCCATTTATGAAAGGCGAGATGGTTTCAAAATCATCGCGATTTATTCCATAGTTTCCGATAAGCGGATACGTAAGTGTGACAATTTGCCCGCAATAGGACGGGTCAGATAAAATTTCCTGATAGCCTGTCATTCCTGTGTGAAAAACGATTTCTCCAATCGTATCTTCTTCACTTCCAAATCCTTGTCCTGTGAAAATCGTTCCGTCTTCGAGAATTAGATGTCTGATCATGCGTTTATTCTCTCCCTTTCCCAAACTAGCTGTCCTTGTGCAATTGTTGCAATTGGCCATCCCTTGCATTTCCATCCTCCAAACGGAGTGTTTTTGCCTTTTGAAAGGAATGTTTCTGGATCAATTTCCTTCTCTTCTTCCAAATCAATAATTGTAAGATCTGCGGGACTGCCAACTTCCAATTTTCCATACGGAAGGTTAAAGGCTTCACACGGCTTAATCGTCAGATAATCGAGAAGCTGTTTCAGTGTCCAATCGTTTGTCTCTACAAAGCGTGTGTATAGCAGAGGGAAGGCCGTTTCCAGACCGACAATCCCAAATGGCGCAAGCTGAATGGTTTCTGCTTTTTCCTCTTTTGTATGAGGAGCGTGGTCTGTTGCAATAAAATCGATGGTTCCGTCCAGCAATGCTTCAATTAAAGCCTGCCTGTCATCACTTCCTCGCAGCGGCGGATTCATTTTGTAATTCGTATCAAGTTCAGGGATATCACTGTCGCTTAAAAGCAAGTGGTGAGGCGTTACTTCAGCTGTAACGTTTATGCCAGCCTTCTTTGCATCTCTTACAACTCTTACAGATTCCTTTGTGCTGATGTGACAGACGTGGTAATGGCAGTCTGCTGCTTCTGCAAGCAAAACATCTCTGGCAATCTGTACGGCTTCGCACACGGATGGAATACCGTTAATGCCATTTCTTTTTGCGAATTCTCCGTCATGCAAAGCTCCCTTATAAATCAGCGTGTTATCTTCACAGTGTGCAACAATGCTTGCTCCAAGCGCTGCAGCTTTTTTCATTGCTTCAAACATCATTCCGGCCGACTGAACACCTACACCGTCATCTGTAAAAGCAAAGGCGCCTGCCTGTTTTAACCCTTCAAAGTCTGTCAGTTCTTTTCCTGCCTGTCGTGCAGTTATAGAGGCATATGGCAAAACACGGACCGAAGCTGTTTCTTTAATGCGATTCTGCAGCCATTCCATTTGCTCGGGCTGGTCCGGCACCGGTTTTGTATTAGGCATTGCAGCTACAGTTGTGAAACCTCCTGCTGCTGCTGCTTTGGTGCCTGTTTCGATTGTTTCCTTATGCTCTCCACCTGGTTCTCTGAGATGAATATGTAAATCGACGAAGCCAGGAGAAACAAGATTTCCACTTGCATCAATGATCTGTGCTGTTTCATGCTTGATATTTTCTTCTATTTTAGTAATGATTCCATCCTGAATCAGAATATCGGCTTTTTTTTCAGTACCGCTGTTATCTAAAATTCGTCCATTTTTAATGATAAAATGCATAAGTATTTTCCTCCTCGTTTAATTTGGCACTTTCTAATGCCCGTTTCAGAACGGCCATTCTGACAAACACGCCATTTTCCATTTGCTTAAAGATCCTTGATTTTCTGCTTTCAACAAGCTCGGTTGCAATTTCTACTCCGCGATTAATCGGTGCAGGGTGCATGATGATGGCATTCGGCTTCATGGCATTTTCTCTTTCTAAAGTTAAACCAAACCTGCGATGATAGTCAGTAAGCCCCTCATTTTCCCCTTGGTGCCTCTCATGCTGAATTCTAAGCAGCATTACTACGTCTGATGTCTTAATAGCTTCATCTGTCGTTACATACTGGCCAAATTTATTGAGTGGATCTCTCCATTCCTCAGGTCCTGAAAGTAAAACGTTTGCTCCGAGCCGCTTCAGCACTTCTGCATTTGACCGTGCTACACGGCTATGTTTGATATCTCCATGGATGGAGATCGTCAAGCCTTCAAATCGTTTAAATTCCTGCTGAATGGTCAGAAGATCAAGCAGAGATTGTGTCGGATGATGGCCGCATCCATCTCCGGCATTCAATATCGGAATGCTGATACTATCTTGCAGTTCTGTAAAGTACTCATCATCCGGATGTCTGATGACTACTGCGTCCGCACCAATTGCCTCAAGTGTCCGGACAGTATCATACAACGTTTCTCCTTTTTGAACACTTGAGAGAGACGCGTCAAAATTGAGTACGTTCAGACCAAGTCTTTTTTCCGCTACTTCAAAACTGAATCTTGTTCGTGTGCTTGGTTCAAAAAACAGATTAGCAACAAATTTCGGTGTCTCCTGCAGCAAGGACTTTCCTGTTTTAAATCGTTCTGCATCTTTTAATATCCTCATAATTTCATCTGCAGGTAAATCATTCATTCTCAATAAGTGCCTCAAAGTCATCTCTCCCCATCTTTTTTTTGCAAAAAAACACCCTGATCAGAGATTCAGGGTGTGAGGAAGCATGACAAATCATCAAGCTGATCTGTCAATGCTTATCCACCCTTAAAAGCCTCTCTGGACTTTCGTTAAAAGGTGATTATGCAGCTGTGTTTTCTAAGTTCTGATCCTTTTCTGCCTCTTTTCGTCCAGGAAGGACAAGGTTCAAAAGGATTCCGATGATCGCTGAAAGCGCCATGCCATGCAGCTCAAATTGTTCACTTACTTTTATTAATGCACCGCCGATGCCGATAACCAGAATGACGGATGATATCACGAGGTTTCGCTTATTTCCAAAATCAATTTTGCTGTCGGAAAGCATTCTTAGGCCTGATGAAGCGATGATTCCAAAAAGCAGAATGGATACACCGCCCATGACCGGCGTCGGTATGGAGCTGATCAGAGCCGAAATTTTACCGATAAATCCGAACACGATCGCCATCACAGCAGCTCCTGCAATGATATATACGCTGTATACTCTCGTTATGGCCAATACGCCGATATTCTCACCGTATGTCGTGTTTGGAGGACCGCCTATTAATGCTGCAATCATCGTCGCAGTTCCATCTCCTAAGATTGAGCGGTGAAGTCCGGGCTTTTCAATATAGTCACGGCCGACAACTTTTCCAAGTACAAGCTGATGTCCGATATGTTCTGACAGTGTGACGATTGCGACCGGCACCATCAGCAGGATGATTTCATATGAGAAACCAGGTGTATAGGTGATAAAAGGAATGATAAAGTCCGGTTTTACAAATACACTTGCCTGCGCGACTTTGCTGAAATCTACAAGTCCGATTGCAAGGGCATAAACATAACCTCCAACGATTCCAATCAGTACTGGGATCAGGCTGATAAATCCTTTAAAGACGACCGAGCAGATGATTGTTATCGCAAGTGTTACTAATGCTACCGAGAAGTAAGTCAGATTATATTCTCCATCCGGATTATTCATAGCCATCCCGACTGCGACGTTTGCAAGGCTCAGTCCGATTACGATGATAACTGGTCCGACCACAATCGGCGGCAAGAGCTTCATAATCCACTTATAGCCGACCATTTTTATTAATAAAGCTACAATTCCGTAAACAACACCGGCAAGAAAGCTGCCGACCATTGCTCCTTCTGGACCTGCTGCAGCCTTTGCTGCGATGATCGGAGCAATAAACGCGAAGGATGATCCCAGGTAAGCGGGTACCTGACCTTTCGTAATCAAGAGGAAGGCAATTGTTCCAAGTCCGCTTGAAATCAGTGCTACTGCAGGGTCAAGACCTACTAGGAAAGGCACCAGGATGGTCGCGCCGAACATTGCGAACAAATGCTGAAAGCTTAGTGTAATCCATGTAAGCGGCTTTGGAACCTCATTTACATCTAGATGTATGTCATTCTCTTGAATCTTTTTCATTTTCATTCCTCCGCTTCTTTTCGTTTTGAGAAATAAAAAACCTCTTTGCATAAGGAGCAAAGAGGCAGAATAATCCCGCCTGAATCAAACACAGGCATGTGATTTTCTTTCCCTTTTGCAGCCTCTCTGGACTTCATTAAAAGGTTTATTCTTTTTCGTAAATGGTTACTTGATCTGTTTCGTCCACTTCAAGCAGTTCAACAACAATCTTTTCTGAGCTTGAAGTCGGAATGTTTTTCCCTACATAATCTGCCCTGATCGGCAGTTCACGGTGACCCCGGTCTACAAGAACTCCAAGCTGAATTTGTGATGGTCTGCCAATATCAATTAAAGCATCAAGTCCTGCTCTTACTGTTCTTCCCGTGTATAAAACGTCGTCTACAAGGATGACGGTTTTGTTTGTAATATCTGCCGGAATGTCAGACCCTTTTACAAGAGGCTCCTGATCATCCGTTTTTTTTGAAAGATCATCACGGTAGAGCGTGATATCAAGCTCTCCTACTTCAACCGGCTTTCCTTCAATCTGTTCGATGCGTTCAGCAAGCCTTTTTGCAAGGTGAATGCCCCTTGTCTTAATGCCGACAAGAATCACCGAATCAATTCCTTTATTCCGCTCGATAATTTCATGTGCAATTCGAGTTAAAGCTCTTCTTATGGACTGCTGATCTAAAACGATCGCTTTTTGCGGCATGTTTCTCACCTCTCCTTAAGAACCTTAAAAAGAAAAATCCCTCTCGCCGATTTGGCAAGAGGGATTTGGATGCATAGCTTAAAATACGCAGTAATAGCGTATAAGATCCGTTTCCTTCTCAGCCTCACGGGACTGTATTAAAGGTTCATTTTTGAACTATAGTCATTATGTCAGAATAACTTGAATGTGTCAACGGTTATTTTTAAGTTCCGAGATAACTTCCTCAAATTCTGCAGGCAGAGGTGCTTTAAACTCAAGATATTCTCCTGTGCTCGGATGCTTAAACCCAAGAACGCCTGCATGAAGCGCCTGACCGTTTATTTTCATTGTTTTCTTAGGTCCGTACTTTGGATCTCCTACAATCGGGAAACCAATATATTTCATGTGAACACGAATTTGATGCGTTCTTCCTGTTTCAAGCTGACATTCAATTAAAGAATATCCTTCAAAGCGGTCAAGAACATGAAAATGAGTAACAGCATCTTTACTGTGCTCATTTGTTACTGTCATGCTTTGACGATCCTGTTTGTCACGGCCGATCGGTGCATCAATTGTTCCTTTGTCATGCTGGATGACACCGTGGACAATTGCCTGATATCGTCTTGTAACTGATTTTTCAACCAGCTGATTAACTAATGACTCATGAGCTTTATCATTCTTTGCAACCATTAAAAGTCCAGAGGTATCCTTATCAATTCTATGAACGATTCCCGGTCTCATGACTCCATTAATACCTGACAGGTCTTTACAATGAGCCATCAGACCATTAACAAGAGTTCCTGACAAATGGCCAGGTGCAGGATGGACGACCATTCCTTTTGGCTTGTTAACAACAAGGACATCCCCATCCTCATAATAGATATCAAGGTTCATCTCCTCTGGCATCACATCAAGCGGTTCAGGATCTGGAATGAGAAGTGTAACCGTATCGCCGGGCTGTACCTTGTAATTGCTTCTAGATTCAGCATCGTTTACTTTTACATGGCCTTCTTTAATCCATATTTGAACTTGGCTTCTTGACCAATCCGAATTCTCTGCCACAAGCAGTTTATCTAAACGTTCAAATTTATTGCTGTCATCAATCTTAATTTCTATGCTGTTCATTCACTTTCTCCTTCTCTTGTTTCCCTTCAAAAAGCATGACAATAAATAACAAAGCAACTCCTACACAAAGAGCTGAATCTGCTATGTTAAAGATAGGAAATGGGTATGTTCCTATGTAAGTTTGTACAAAATCCACCACTTCCTGATGAATAACACGATCTATGAAATTGCCAATGGCTCCGCCAAGCATAAGTCCAAGCGCTATTCCCATTAAACGCTGGTCTTTTGCATATTTCTGAATATAAATCACGAGTCCAATTACGACGATAACGGTAATGACATAAAAAAACCACATCTGACCCTGCAGAATTCCCCAGGCAGCACCCTGGTTCCGATGTGATGTAATATACAGTACGTTTTCAATAACGGGTATTCTTTCTCCGATTTCCAATTCATTGACAATCAGCCATTTTGTCAGCTGATCAAGCGCAATAATAACAAGGGCGATGATATAGTAAAGCACAAGCTTTCCCCAACTTTCCTATAATGTACCTTTGAATTGTATCACAGGCAAAAAAGAAGAGTAAAGCTTGTATCTCATGAAAGCAGTGTTTTAATGATATTCTCCCACTTCATAGTGGGATTGGTGATTGAGATAGAGATGAGGCAGAGATTTTCTTTCATAAAGTTCCTGAAAAGCAAAATCATGAATGGTTCTTGCAGTGGGGATAATGGCTAACTTATCAAGTGCAATTGGAGTTCCTGTCTCTTCACAAATGCCAAACGTGCCGTTTTCAATTTTCTGAAGAGCTCTTTCAACATCAATTAATTCTTCTTTCACATGAATCATAATTGTTTTTTCTTTTAATGGATAAAATAGATGTTGTTCATTCACCACCTCAAACAAGCCATGATCAAATAGCCTTGATTTCAATTCCTGCTGCATGATTTGAAGCTCATACCAAATTGCGTCTAAACTCATAGCGGACAACTCCTTGTGTACTTGCTTTGTACTCATAGTCTATCCGTTCTCCCTGCCGCTCACGCTTTTAAGAATTTTCCTGTTATGACAATGAAATGCGGAACCGACTGTTTAGCGCAGGCAGACAGTTAAGAATTCACCCGAAAAATCCGGGTTTGACTGGAATTTGTTCTGACCAAGGGTCTGCGCGATGTAGCCTTGACATAACTAAAAGCCGGATTGCTCGTTTTGTTATTTGCAAAGACATGGATTTTATTATCCATTTTTTCATTTTTTCTATTCGTTTTCATGATTTATCTTGTTGAATATTGAATATTTCTAGTCAACTGATTTTTTTATCTAGCCTAAAGTCTCTGCATTGCAGCTGCTTTTCTGTATACAATGCCGGATATAGAATTTTCCATCCAAATAATAGCTTTATTAGCCGATATTCATTCAACTTTAGGTCCCCATATTAAATAAGTCCCTGTGCTTTACTTAAAACAGCCCTTCTAAATCGAGCTAATATAAAAAACCGCTGATCAATGAAGTCAGCGGTTTCCAATAAATTAAGCAGTTGTATAGTTTTCATCAACAATTGCTGCACAGCGGCCGCAAAGAGTTTTATGATTTTCATTGCTGCCAACATCCGTTGTAACTACCCAGCATCTTTCACATGTTTCGCCTTCAGCAGGTTTCACAGCAATTTTCACATGATCAAATACATGAGCCTCTTCAGGTGCTGCATCATAGTCACCTGCTAGTTTAAAGCCTGATACGATAAACAGCTGCTGTAGGTTTTCTTCGACTGAATCAAGCAATTGCTTCGTTTCAGCATCAACATAAAGTTCAATGCTTGCTGTTAATGACTTGCCGATTACTTTTTCGTTTCTTGCCACTTCAAGAGCCTTCAGCACATCATCACGAAGCTCCATGAAAGCATCCCATTTCTCTTCTAATAGATCCGCATTTTCAAGGGTCTTCACTTCCGGCATATCAACAAGCTGAACACTTTCTTCTGATACAGAATCAATATGTGCCCAAACTTCGTCGGCAGTATGAGGAAGAATTGGTGTTACTAACTTCACTAGAGAAAGAAGCGTTTCGTGCAAAACAGTTTGAATAGCACGGCGCTCTTTATTGTCTGGTGCTTCGATGTACAGGACATCTTTTGCGAAATCAAGATAAAATGAGCTAAGTTCAATCGTACAGAAGTTATGAACCGCATGGAAAATCGCTGCAAACTCATATTCTTCATAGGATTTTTTCACTTTATCTGTTAATTTATTCAGTTTTACAAGCATATAACGATCTACATCACGCAGTTCGTCATAAGATAGGGCATCTTTTGCCGGATTAAAATCTGCAAGGTTTCCAAGCAGGAAACGGAATGTATTGCGGATTTTTCTGTATACTTCAGCAACTTGCTTTAAGATATTATCAGAAACTCTTACATCTGCCTGGTAATCAACAGATGCTACCCATAGACGAAGGATGTCTCCTCCAAGCTGGTTCATGACTTTTGAAGGCAGTACGACGTTTCCTAAAGATTTACTCATTTTGCGTCCTTCTCCGTCAAGAGCAAATCCATGGCTCAGGACTCCTTTGTATGGAGCTTTACCAGTTACAGCAACTGCTGTTGATAAGGAAGAGTTAAACCACCCGCGGTATTGATCAGATCCTTCTAAATAAAGATCTGCCGGACGCTGCAGGTCATCTCTTTCTAATAAGACAGCCTGATGAGATGAACCCGAATCAAACCATACATCCATAATGTCCTGTTCTTTTGTGAACAATCCATTTGGGCTTCCTTCATGTTTAAACCCTTCAGGAAGCAGATCTTTTGTTTCACGCTCAAACCAAATATTTGAACCATGTTTGCGGAACAAGTCTGAAACATGATTGATTGTTTCATCTGTAATGATTGGTTCCCCGTTCTCAGCATAGAATACCGGAATTGGAACTCCCCACGCACGCTGTCTGGAAATACACCAGTCTCCGCGGTCCCGGACCATATTAAATAATCTTGTTTCTCCCCATGCTGGAACCCATTTTGTTTCTTTTACAGCAGTTAATAGCTCTTCACGGAAGTCTTTAATAGATGCAAACCACTGAGCCGTTGCTCTGAAGATTGTTGGTTTTTTTGTTCTCCAGTCATGAGGGTAAGAATGCGTAATAAACGATAATTTCAGTAATGCGCCTGCTTCATCAAGCTGTTCTGTAATTGGTTTATTTGCTGCATCATAAAACATGCCTTCAAAACCTGGCGCTTCATTCGTCATATGGCCTTTTTCATCAACCGGGCAAAGAACGCCAAGTCCGTATTTTTGACCGACAATAAAGTCATCTTCCCCATGTCCAGGAGCAGTGTGTACACAGCCCGTACCAGCCTCTGTTGTTACATGCTCGCCAAGAACAACAAGCGATTCGCGGTCATAAAGCGGATGTTTCGCAACTGCTTTTTCAAGCTGAGCGCCTTTAAATGTTTTTGAAACCGTGTAGGTTTCCCACTCAAGTTCTTTCGCTACAGTCTCCAAAAGAGCAGATGCAACGATGAAAGAATCGTCTTTTACTGATACAACACTGTATTCAAGCTCAGGATTTACTGCTATTCCAAGGTTTGCAGGAATCGTCCAAGGAGTTGTCGTCCAAATAACGATTTTTTCTCCGCCGTTTAATACGTCATTTCCTTCAGTAACTGTAAATGCAACATAAATGGAAGCAGATCGCTTATCGTAATATTCGATTTCTGCTTCTGCTAAGGCAGATTCACTTGAAGGAGACCAATAAACCGGTTTAAGACCCTTATAGATATAGCCTTTTTTCGCCATTTCACCAAAAACTTTGATTTGCTGGGCTTCATATTCAGGGGTTAATGTCACGTATGGATTTTCCCAGTCTCCCCGAACTCCCAGGCGTTTGAACTGTTCACGCTGGTTATTGATTTGCTCCCATGCATACTCAGCACAAAGCTTGCGGAATTCTGCAACACTTAATTCTTTCCGGTTCACTTTTTTGTTTTTAGTTAAAGCTGTTTCAATCGGCAGGCCGTGTGTATCCCAGCCCGGCACATATGGTGCGTTATAGCCTGTCATTGATTTATAGCGGACAATAAAATCTTTCAGCACTTTGTTTAAAGCATGCCCCATATGAATATCGCCGTTTGCGTATGGAGGTCCGTCATGCAAAATAAACATCGGACGATCTTTCGTACGCTCCTGAACTTTTTGATAAATATTCATTTCTTCCCATTTCTCCTGCATTTGAGGTTCGCGGTTCGGCAAGTTTCCGCGCATTGGGAATTCAGTTTTTGGCATTAGCAGTGTATCTTTGTACTCCATGGGTATTCCTCCAAACAATTTTTAAGTAGGCTTTTAGTAAACAGCCATTAAATAAGAAAACACAAAAAACCTTCTCATCCCATAAGGGACGAGAAGGTTTTCTCGCGGTACCACCCTTTTAGATAACCAGCATTCTGATTATCCTCTCAAGATTCGTAACGTGAATAACGCGTCTTTGCTTACTTTCAATTTGTTTCAGCAAAAAACTCAAGGGTGATCTTCACTCATTCTCCTTTGCCGGGCTTCCACCAGTTCCGGCTCGCTTAAAAAGGTTAAAATGAGCTACTCTCCCTCTCATCGTTTTAATTTTTTATATGATAATAATTGTAGTAGTGATCGTATTATATGTGAAACTATGTACGCAAGTCAAGATTACACTTTAGATTCTTCGCGTTCCTCGTAAAGAGCTTCCACTTCATACTCTAATAAATGATCCCAGTCGTCATTTTTAAGAAGATCAAGCTGTGCTTCAATCAGCATTTGGAACCTAGTGCGGAAAACCTTAGACTGCTTTTTGAGTTCTTCAATCTCAACTGCAATTTTTCTTGATTTAGACAGTGATTCATTAATGATGCGGTCTGCGTTCTTTTCTGCTTCTTTTACAATTAATTTCGCTTCTTTTTGAGCGTGGCGGCGAACCTCTTCAGCTGCTTCCTGAGCAACTAGAATCGATTTGTTAAGAGTTTCTTCAATGTTTGCAAAATGACCAAGCTTCTCAGTCAGTTCGCCTACTTTTGATTCAAGTTCTTTGCGTTCGCGAATCGCCATTTCATAATCTTTTATCACTTGATCAAGGAATTCGTTCACTTCATCTTCATCATAGCCGCGGAAGCCTTTGTTGAATTCTTTGTTATGAATATCTAACGGTGTTAAGGGCACTTCTGCCACCTCCATTATGAGTATTGAATGTAACGTTTCTTTTAAAACAGTATAATTCATTATTTGACAAAAAGGTCAAAATTCCTGCTAATTCCCTAAAATTATTTTTGTTTTCCAATAGTCAGCTTCCATCTATCCTTCTTTGTTCTGCCGTCAATCGACAAAATCCTGGATCTCCCAAAACCTCGGACAGAAATGGTGTCACCCTCGCGGCATTCAAAGGATGTCTGCTGAATGACTTTCCAGTTTACTTTTACATGCCCATTCTGAATGAGCAAGCCGATTTTTTGTCTGGAAACATTATAAATAGAAGCTGCAACAGCATCTACCCTTAATGAGCTGACAGTTGCAGACTGTTCTTGGATTTCTTCATGATTCGGAATTCTCTTACTCCAGTCAAGCTTCCGAAGGGAAACCTTTGCTCTGCCGATTTCGGTCACATTCATTAAAATAAAATCCTCAACTTCTTTTGCAGCCACAAGCTGAATCCGCTCACCGAAGAACAAAAGATCTCCAAATTTAGACCGTTTCAATCCCAGAGACATAAGTGACCCTAAAATATGGCGATGTTCAAGAGAGATAAATTTAACCGGATATTGAATTTCGATCAGTGATAACTGAAAATCATCCAAGGAAGGTGTAAAGTAATCAGGGTAAAGAAGAGCACGCTTCCTCTCCATGCCATCACCAGAAAATATGACATTTACTTCCCCGTTTGAACCGACAACAGCCTGAACCATTTCCTGCTCTCTTGGATCAAGAAAGTCAGTCAATTTAGGACTGTAATGATTCAGAACATTTTCTTTCCACTCCATCACCTGATCAATGAAATGACGCTCTTCCTGTCTAAAATGCTGATAAACATGGTTCACTTCATACAGCTCCAAACCATTCTAAAATGAAAACAGTGCCGATAAACGGCACTTGTAAGACAATCTTATCCAATCATGCTGAAAATGGAATTCAGCCCATATCCCGCAAATCTTAAGGCAAGAAGCGCCACAATCGGGGAAATATCAATCATTCCAAGCGGCGGAATGAATCTGCGGAATGGCTCCAGGTAAGGTTCAACAATCTTAGCTAAAAATTGGCCAAAACCGCTTTCTCTTGCATTCGGAAACCATGAAAGCAGAATGTAAATAATAATCGCATACGAATAAATCTGCAATAATGTAAATAATACATCAGCCACTATGCCCATCTAGATTTACCACCTCTGATCTTCTTCAGTTACTATTTCAGATATAGATCCTGCGACATCCACATTATCAGGAGTGCAAAGAAAAATATTTGCTCCTATCTTTTGAATGTCTCCTCCTATAGCGTACACAGTTCCGCTTAAAAAGTCTACAATCCGTTTTGCCTGATCATGCTGAATACGCTGCAGGTTCACTACAACCGCGCGCCGGTTTTTAAGCTGATCGGCTACATCCTGAGCTTCAGCATATACTCGAGGCTCGCATAAAACCACTTTAGATGATTTTTGAACACTTTGCAAACTTACAACATTCTGTTTAGTCTGCGGTTTTGCGGCAAACGGCTGCTCATCCTCATAGTCATCTTCCTGATAGCGGTCCTGTTCAACGTACTCATACTCTTCATCATCCAAGGCAAAAAAGCTTTTAAACTTATTTTTAATACTCAACTTCTGACACCTCCGATTTCTTATCCTACCAGGGCAGAGCCTATACGTATGAAGGTTGCGCCTTCTTCAATCGCAATCTCGAAATCATTCGACATGCCCATTGAAAGCTCTTTGCACGGGGCGTAAGGCAAGTTAAGCGCTCTTACTTCTTCACTTAATTCCCTTAATCTGGCGAATGATTGCCTTAAAACAGTTGTATCATCTGTATTAGGAGCCATTGTCATTAATCCTGCTACGTTTATGTATGGAAAGCTGCCGAGTTCATTAACAAATGGCAAAACCTCATTTGGAGCCATACCGTGCTTAGATTCTTCGCCTGATGTATTTACCTGGATAAAGCAGTCTATTTTATTATCGGCACGTTTGCTGATTTCTTTTGCCAGTGAAATTCTGTCAAGGGAATGAATATAATCTGCTTTCCCGATGATCTCCTTCACTTTTCTAGTCTGCAGTGTTCCGATAAAGTGCCATTTAGCCTCTGATCCTATTGCTGTATATTTTTCGCTGAGCCCTTCATTCCTGTTTTCTCCAAGATGACTGATGCCAGCACTTAACGCTTCTTTTGCACGATCTATATCTACATACTTAGTAACTGCAATGATTTGAATTTCATTAGGATTTCGTCCTATTTTAGAACATGTATTTTCAATTCGGGCGTTAATTTCATTTAAGTTGTCTGCTACACTCATAGCTGCTTGCGCCTCCTCGTTAAACCGATAAAACTGAACATTCTCCCAGTCGATCCTGAGTCTCTGCGATGTGAAAAAAACTTGGATGATTCACAGCTTGTACATAAAGAACTCGTCAAAATCCGGTCCTCTTTCACACCTGCATGAATCAGCAATTGTTTGTTCAGCTGTTTTAGATCTAGAGAATACTGACCTGCAGATACTTCGTGATATGGCAGCGCATCAGTAGTCCGTATAACTTGATTGACTTTTTCAATAACGTAATCGTCAACCACATAGCAGCAGGGTCCGATTGAGGGACCAATTATTGCATAGATGGAGGCAGCGTCAGCTTCTTCGTCCTTTATCCATGTTTGGATCATTTTACCGCCTATGTCTTTGACAGTGCCTTTCCAGCCGGCATGTGCTGTTCCAATCAGCTTTTTTTCATGTTCATAAAAATACAAAGGAACACAGTCTGCATAGCAAAGAGCAAGCATCAAATTCTCTTCTTGTGTATACAGGCCATCCGTTGCACGGATTGCAGATTCATAATCAAGTATACCTTTGCCTCTATCTGATTGACTTACTTTATAAATGCTGCTGTCATGGACCTGATCGGCACAAATCCAGTTTTCTAGAGGTGAGTTCAGCTCATCTGCTAATCGTCTTCGATTTAAAACAACATTTTCTGGTTTGTCCAATACATGCAGGCCAAGATTCAGCGAGTGGAAATCTCCGCAGCTTATCCCGCCGTTTTTGGTTGTAAAACCGACAACAAGCTCATCATTTAATTTTTCCCAGATCGGGCTGTTCAAATAAGTTTCATGCTGCAGTTGAAACGGCTGCTGAGTCATAAATGTTCATTCCTTTTCTTTACAGATTGCTGCATGTTTCGTTATACACGACTATATTTTACCACATCTTTCCCATTCCGACAGAAAGATTGTTAAATTAATTCATTATTTTGGTCTATCTCCCTATTTACACGCACTAATATAACATCTTCTCCAATTTTCACGATATTTCTCCAGGGAACAACCAGTTCTTCGTCTTTCCCAAAAAAACCTAACACTTTGCCAGTTCCGCTAATAATCACTGCCTGAATTTTCCCTGTTGTTACATTTATATCGAAATCTGATACAATCCCAAGCTTCTTGCCATCTGAAACATTGACAACATCTTTCGTTTGAA
The DNA here is from genome assembly GCF_030127205.1 of Metabacillus hrfriensis. Lineage (NCBI taxonomy): Bacteria > Bacillati > Bacillota > Bacilli > Caryophanales > Bacillaceae > Metabacillus > Metabacillus hrfriensis. The sequence continues at coordinate 2,129,718 of NZ_CP126116.1, read as the reverse complement.
ATTCAGAGATATTCATCATCGCAACCGCCCCCTGTTCTTACTTTAACTATATGATGTTACTTCATCAATCTATTCAAGCTTTTTATCCTATTCCTTTGATACAAGCTTTTCATTAAGAATATTATGATATAATTCAGTGCATCAAAATGATAATTATCGTTCAAAGCGGAGGATTTTAAGTGACAAAACAAGCTTTTTTTCAAATGAATTCCATTTTTATAAGTATTTTAATAGAAGCAATGCCTTTTGTACTTTTGGGAGTATTTATTTCCGGCATCATCCAAATTTTCATTACAGAGCAGATGGTTTCTAAATTCATTCCTAAAAACCGTTTTCTTTCTGTTCTTTATGGTACGTTTATTGGCGCATTATTTCCTGCATGTGAATGCGGGATTATCCCAATTGTCAGAAGGCTTATTTTAAAAGGAGTACCCTTGCATATGGGAATCGCGTTTATGCTGACTGGGCCAGTTATTAACCCAATTGTCTTATTTTCAACCTATGTTGCATTCGGCAATAATTGGGACATTATGCTTTATCGCGGAGGGCTTGCAATCATTGTCTCCATTATAGTCGGCCTGATTATCTCATTTCAGTATAATAGTCAACAGCTTTTAGAGAAAAAAACACTAGATGTTCATAATCATGATTTAATAGGTGAACCTCATTTCTTTCAAAAACTTTTGGGAGCCCTGCAGCACGCTGTCGATGAATTCTTCTCAGTGGGAAAATACTTAATTATTGGAGCTTTCATTGCGGCTGCGATGCAAACATTTATTAAGACATCTACCTTGCTTGCGATAGGACAAAATGAAGTATCTTCGTCAGCCGTCATGATGGGCCTGGCATTTATCTTATCTCTGTGTTCAGAAGCGGATGCTTTTATTGCATCTTCATTTACAAGCACTTTTTCAACAGGATCAATTGTTGCCTTCTTAGTTTACGGCCCTATGATCGATATAAAAAATATGCTTATGATGCTTGATGCTTTCAAGAAAAAATTTGTTTTTACATTAATAGCCTATATCACAATTTTAGTGCTGATTGGCTCACTGCTTATCTAAAGGAGGATCTATCACATTGTTCCGAATCTTGCTGTTAATGGCATTTACTTATTTCTTTTTTCACCTTCATGCTTCTGGAAATATTACAAAGTATATTAATATGAAGTATGCATACTTGTCTTATAGTGCAATTTTCATTTTTGCCCTCTTCACTGCCATTCAGGCCTATACTTATTTTAAAACACCTGAAGAAGGGGAATGTGAAACAAACTGCTGCCATCATGATCACCATCATGATAAACCGTCCAGTATAGGCAGATTTTTACTCAGCTGCGTTTTTATATACCCGTTAATTGCAGGTTTCTTTTTTCCGATTGCCAAATTGGATTCTACTATTGTTAAAGCAAAAGGCTTTACCTTTCAAAACATCGAAAATTCCGGTGAATTTTCACGTAATCAATATTTAATGCCGGATACAAGTGTTTATTATGGGAAAGAGGGACATTATGATTTAATGCATGAGGAACTGAGAAAATATTCTAAACAGTCTTCCATTCAATTAAATGATGTAAATTATTTAAAGGCGCTTGAAACGATTTATCAGTTTCCGGGTGAGTTTACAGATAAAACCATTCAGTTTGATGGATTTGCTTTTAAGGGAGAATCCATTAAGAAAAATCAGATTTTTGTTTTGCGTTTCGGTATTATACACTGCATCGCAGATTCGGGGGTTTACGGACTGCTTGTAGAACTTCCTGAAGAAGTCAATTTAAAAGATGATGAATGGGTTCAAGTAAAAGGTACGTTATCTTCAATTTATTATCAGCCTTTCAAGTCTGAAATCCCTTATTTAAAGGCTGAATCATGGAAAAAAATCAAAGAGCCGAAAGATCCGTATGTCTACAGAGGATATTAATATGAAAAGGACTGTTCAGATGAACAGTCCTAATTTTGTATGTTCTTATTCATTTGTTTGATTGCAGCTTTCTCAAGTCTTGAAACCTGTGCTTGAGAAATACCTATTTCTTCTGCTACTTCCATTTGAGTTTTCCCTTGAAAGAATCGCTTTCTGAGAATCAGCTTTTCACGGTCATTCAGCCGTCTCATTCCTTCTTTTAAAGCGATTTCTTCTATCCAATGAGAATCTCGGTTTTTCTCATCGCTAAGCTGATCCATTACATAAATCGGGTCGCCCCCATCATTGTAAATCGGTTCAAACAGAGAAACAGGATCTTGAATAGCGTCTAGAGCAAAAACAATTTCTTCATGAGGAACTTCTAGAACCCGGGAAATCTCTTCAGCGGTAGGTTCCCTTGAGGTCTTGCTCATTAATTGTTCTCTGACCTGCAAAGCTTTATAGGCAATATCACGAAGAGATCTTGATACGCGGATTGGATTATTGTCCCGCAAATATCTTCTGATTTCCCCAATTATCATGGGTACAGCATAAGTTGAAAATTTTACATTTTGGCCAAGATCGAAATTATCAATCGATTTCATAAGTCCAATGCAGCCAACTTGAAACAGGTCATCAACAAATTCTCCCCGGTTGTTAAAACGCTGAATGACGCTTAAAACCAGGCGTAAATTGCCGTTTACCAGCTTTTCTCTAGCTGATAGTTTACCGCTTTGCATTTCCCTGAACAAAATTCTCATTTCCTCATTTTTTAGGACTGGAAGTTTGGAAGTATCTACTCCGCAAATTTCAACTTTATTTCTTGCCACATCTTTCCCTCCTAACAGGAGCTGCTGTACAGAGTTAAGTATCTCCTTAGGTGGGAAAAATATGCACATGTCCATGCGGTGAAATCATTCACAAACGGATAAAACCATACAGTGATTGGAATTTTATTGGATAAAAATTTTTTTAGACCATTTTATTGAATTCTTTACGCAATCTTTTAATAATTCTTTTTTCAAGCCTTGAAATGTAGGACTGGGATATCCCAAGCATATCTGCGACATCTTTTTGGGTTTTTTCTTCTCCCCCTTGAAGCCCGAAACGCAGCTCCATAATTTGCTTTTCCCTGTCATTCAGCTGCTGAAGGGCCTTCAAAAGCAATTTTCGGTCAACATTTGCTTCCAGATCTTTTGTAATAATATCTTCCTCTGTTCCAAGCACATCCGAAAGGAGAAGCTCATTTCCATCCCAGTCAATGTTTAAAGGTTCATCAAAGGAAACTTCTGAACGAATTTTATTATTGCGGCGCAAATACATTAAGATTTCATTTTCGATGCATCGTGATGCATATGTGGCAAGCTTAATTTTCTTTTCAGGATTAAAGGTATTGACTGCTTTGATTAATCCGATTGTTCCAATGCTGATTAAATCTTCAATGTTGATGCCCGTGTTCTCAAATTTGCGGGCGATGTAAACAACCAATCGAAGGTTCCGCTCAATTAAAATGGAGCGTGCGGCCTGATCTCCGCCTGGCAGCTTTCTGAGCAGGACTTCTTCTTCATCCTTTGAAAGCGGAGGCGGCAGGGCTTCACTTCCGCCTATGTAGTGAATTTCATCTGTTTTAAGTCCAAGCTTCATTAATAATTTGTACCATAGATAAGTCACATGCAATTTTAGTTTTTTCATAGTTCTCCCCCTTCTATTTTTCAGATGCTATGAGTAAAATACTACAGGGTGGTCCTCAAGAGACGTCTTGTATGGACCCGCTCTGAAGCATCTTCGGATGAACGATGCATTCATATTCTTCTTCAGGCGACAGGCTTGTTCGGTTTAATCCGACAATTGCTTTAGGTACCTGGATGGTCTCATCCGCAGTGGTGATGATCACTTCATCTGGTTTTAAACCGATTAAAAATTGATTGGACTTTCCTACTACCCGAAATGGAATAATCCGCACCCTGTTCTCTAGCGGATGTGGTTCCTCAGAAGCTGCAAGTGCTGCCATGACATCCTCTTGTAAGGCAATAGATATAAGGGGATCAGGCAAATATTCAGCTGCTTTCTGCGCATCTACAATCATAACGGGACTTTTTGATATAGGATCATAAAGCTGATTGCCGCTGTCTATCAGCCCTTTTAAACAGAATGAAATATCACCGATTTTTATTGATACTGAAACGATTTGATCATACTGAATTTTTTTCATTTCTAAATCATCGAGCCGTTTCCTTGAAAAAATCCAAGCTGCAGGAAAACCGATTAAGACAAACAGCCAGCTGATCGGATCACCAAAGCCTCCTTTGTTTGTCATCAGAATACCATCAAAAATGCCAATCTCCGTCTGAATAAAGTAATGGGCCCCAATCATACCGCCGCCTACCATAAAGGTGACAAAATAAAAGGTAAACAGTGACTGGGCAAAATATTTAAACCGTTTAAAACCAAAGGCTGACAGCACCATCATAATCGAGACCAAGAGTTTTCCGAAAGGGTGAACCGCTAAAGAAGCAAATGGAGTAAACATCAATAGAATAATACTCGATCCAATTAGGGCACCAATCACAATCCGCAGCTTCCAAATTTTCCTTTTCAATAAAATAGCGGTAAGAAGAAGCAGCAGTAAATCAAAGGAAAAATTTAAAAACCAGATAACATCTAAATAGATTGACACGTGAAACTCCTTTCCCCAAAGGTGTTTTCACTTGCCCATTGAAAAATAAGGGCACTGTCCGATTGGATAGTAATAGTATAGCTGAGACGCACAGGTGAAGTCTGTCAGTTACTGCCGATAAAATAGTGTATTTTTGATAGATATCGCGATTATTTGTCGATGAAAAAAGATGGCATTTTTTCGTGTTTATGGTCCTCTCAAAAATGAAAAAACTCTTTTTTCTGCACTGCAGAAAAAAGAGTTTTTTCCCTTTAGAAACTTTTTATTTCGCCGGTTGCTTTCCATTAATGAATAATTTGCCTTCAGCAATCTTTCTTGTTTCATTGCCGAAGTCATCTCTTGCGATTACTTCAATCCGTGCCCCGTCAGCCTTCATGTTCGATGTCGCTGTATAGTATCCTTCGTAATGGCCAGGAGACGTTTCTCTCAGCGGCAGCTCTGTTGCATTTTGGATGCTTGCATTTGTGAGCGGCATATGAAGCACAAATGTCGCATCGAGATCTTCTTCACTAGTAAACTCTATCTTCACACTTTCTCCTGATTTAATATATTTATCTGCAGACGGCTGGATGTTTTCAATGATTGGCGCGTCATACTTTACATATACTTTTACTGTTTTCTTTAAACGATTGGAAGCTTTGTCAGAAGCAAGAACAGTAATGATATTTTCTCCATTTTCCAGAAGGATCCGCTTAGAGAAAGTTCCATCTTTAACGGACGCTTTTTGTCCATTTACCTTAATCCAGTCAAGGTTTTCATCTGTCACTGTTCCGCTGACAGTTAACGCTTCTGTATTGAATTTTTCACCGTTTTTAGGATTTTCAACGGTGAATTGCGGCTTCGTTTTATCCAGAGTAATCTTCACTGCATTTGAAGCATCTGTCATTCCGGCTTCTGTACTGGATTTTGCAGTCAGCACGTTTTCCCCTTCCTGCAGTGTAACTTCTGCACGGAATGTGCCATTTTCAGCTGCTTGTACTGCAGCAGCTTCAGAACTTCCATTATATACATGCACAGTTGTTGTTGGAGATGCTTTTCCCTCAACAACCGCCTTTTCCTGATTCGTATATGTTCCGTCTTTAGGGGAAGTGATCTCAGGTGCTGTCACTTCATAATTCACGATTGCACGAATCATGTAATTTCCTTCTTCAGCTGGTGAAGCTGACCATGCTCCTCCGACCATCTGATAACTGCGTCCGGCATTTTCTCCATTTTCATCTGTGGCGAGTCCCGGAGAGTTCGGGTTAGCTTTTGTCTGAATATAAACCATATAGAAGTCTCCTTCTACAAGGACTCCCTGATCGAGCAAGTTCACCATTGTCCATTCTCCGTTGCGCAGAGCAGCTGCGTCAATCGGTCCAGCAAGTTTTTTCCCAGGTGCACCGTCTGTACCGGATGCATCATAAATAGCTACCTGGAATTCAGTCCCCCCAGGCACCGGCCATTCAGTATCCCAGAAACGGAACAATCCTCCCGTCACCATTGCACGCTCATTTCCTTCAGCAAGGGACATTTTTACTGCCCATCCGTTGCCTGCAGCATTAAATGCACGCGCATTTTCAGCAGAGCCGTCATCATACCCGATTTCACCAGGATAACCGATGAATGGTTTTAACGTTACATTTTGAATCATTGTCTGATCGGCTTCAATTTCAATTTGAACGTCTTCCCCGTAATAGGACGGAGCCATTGCTTTGAGCGTATAATCGCCTTCATAAGCAACAATGGCATACTCACCCTCACTGTTCGTTTGAACAGGAGTAATGGCAGCATCCTCTACTAAAAGGAGAGATGCATTCGGAACTGGCTCTCCAGTCACTTCATTGGTTATTGTACCGCTGACCGTACCCTGAGGCTTTTCTTCCAGAATGAAGTTTGCTTCTGTTACACCATCATTTTCAATAGTAACAGCCTGAGTCTCGGATTCATATCCATAAGCTTCCGCCTGCAGGGTGAATGATCCGGCACCGTGCACGATTTCATAGCTTCCATCCTGAAGACTGGAATAAGTTGAGCGCCCTGTTTCAAGAACACTTACCTGTGCACGCAGCGGAAGTGCTGCCGGCTCTGCATTTTCTTGACTTGCGCTGCTCTTTTTCACATATGGTGCCGGAGAAATTTTATCAGGATATACCTTATCTTTCTTCTCTTTTCCGGCTTTTGTATCACTTACTGGTTTTTTATCTATGCCTAGACCCGCTTTACTAGGTGTTTCAAGAGCAGTATTTGTTAATTTCACATCGTCTAAATACCATCCATCTTTGACTACACTTCCGTCAGTCGTTACATTAAACTGAACATAAATTCTTTGACCGGCATATTGCGTGAGATCCACTTGTCCATCTATCCAGCCTGTTGTAACGCCATTTACACGCAATACCTGTGTCCAGTTTTCCTGATCTGTTGAAACAAAAACATGTCCGAAATCATATCTGGCTTCTAATTCATGCCATTGTTTAAACTGCAAAAATGTCTGTCCTTCTTGAGGAAGATCAATTGGAGGCATGAGCAAATTCATATTTGCGCCATTTTCATAATCACCATCTAAATTTGTAGCAAATACGTTTTCACCTGAAGCTGCATTGCCAGGTCCATTTATTGGAACTCCATGCTCCCAGCTGTTTTTTGTTCCATAAGATGTAAAGCCAAGCGCTCCAGACTCAAAATCCTGTTCATAACCAGTTGAAATCCCTGGCTGTACATCAATTTCATACTCATCAGAAACGACTTCGTTTGCACCAAAGTCGACCGCCTTCCATTTGTATACGATTGTGCCTTCCGTTATCGCACTGCCAGGTATGACCGCCTCGTATACTCCGTCCAGATAATCTCCTGAAATTCTTTGAGCTTCAGCGATTTGCCAATCTCCACTGTTATCCTGATAATGAAGTGAGACATTCGTTACACTCACGTTATCCTGAACAGCAATAGTGAGCGGCAGATTCATGCCTGCAAAGGTTTCACCTGGAGCTGTGTGCAAAAAGACAGGAGCCTCAGTATCTTCTCCCTCTTTTGCTACTTGACCTTTTACTTTGCCAAGCCCTGTCATAAGAGAGGAAACGGCATCATATGCGTTGACTAGTCCATGACCATATCCATTGTTTGGGGAGCTTGCAAACGTTGAATCAGTAAGCGGAGTGGCCGTTGTGGTCAGTACTTCCTCAATTTCGTCAACAGTAATAGAGGAGTCAACTTGTCTAAGCAGCGCAACTACAGCTGCAACATGCGGGCCTGCCATTGATGTGCCATTCCATCCGCCTTCATAAGCACTTCCTGGGACCGATGAACGAATATTTACGCCAGGAGCGGATATATCTGGTTTCGTTTCATCATAAGGTGATGGTCCCTGCAGAGAAAATGTACCCAATTGATTATTTATGTCAGTCGCTCCTGTAGCAAAGGATTCCGGATAGTTTGCTGGATTGGCGATTGAACCAGGTCCTCCAGGATTGAATAAAGTCGTGTTTCCAGCTGAAAATTCCGGAAAAATATCAGCTGCACGCCAGGCTTGGACCATTGGCCTGTACCATTCATCAAGTCCAGCTCCTCCGCCCCATGAATTGTTGACAACATCAGGCGCCATTTCCGGGTGGGGATTGCCATCAGCATCTTTTGGGGCAATAATCCATTCTCCAGCTGCCAATAAATCTGCATCTGATCCGCCATCTGCCGTAAATGCTTTAACAGCTATCCATTTTGCACCAGGAGCTACGCCAATTTGATTGCTTCCGTTTGGTTCAGCCCCTACCATCGTACCTGTAACATGTGTTCCGTGACCTTGATCATCATATGGAGCTGATTGGGCAGCAGTAGCATCAAACCAGCTGAATTCATGATCAGGTGATTCAGGTGCTGCAGGGTTATAACCCCGGTATTTATCCTTTAATGCCGGATGATCCCACTGAACTCCCGTATCAATGGAAGCAACAACTGTTCCGCTCCCGTCGATGCCCATTTCCCAGGCAGCAGGTGCGCCAATTTGGTCGATATTCCATTCTGTGCTTGCTTGCGCCGCTTTAGATTCCACTGACTTTTGGACAGCCTTTTCTTTTTTGGCGGACTCAGTGTGTAATTGCCGCATTTCATTTGGAAGCACTTTTTCTACCTCAGGAAATGCTGCAACCTGCTCCATCACTTCCTCCGTAGCAGTTACAGCCAGTCCATTTACGATGTAAAACGATTGAATACCTTTCGCATTGCCAGCTTTCACTTCTTTAGTTAAGTATGTTTTAAGATTTTGCTGTGTTTCAATCGCTTTTGCTCTTAGCGAAGAGACAACAGCAGAACGTTTTTCATATTTTGCCTGGGCTTTGGAGTCTTTATCTTTAGCTGCTTCTTTCATCGCATCTTTAGCCACTTTACCCGTATCAACTTGATCTTTTAACTTTATGAGAAACGTTACTTTTTCATCTTTTTCGAATGCCTGAGACAATTTTTTGGAGACTTTCCCAGCCACTATGTTTTTCTGGTCTTTTACAGAGGTGCTGACTCCAGATTTTGAGCTTGCTGTTGAAACACCCGGAGCAAGCATTGTGAGAAGCAGGATAAAAATTGACAAAATACTGAGCAGTTTAACATGTTTCTTCCGCATTCCTAAAATTCCCCCTTTAAATTTAAAATGATTGAAACATATCCCCCTTCCCATGATCTCTTTGTCAGGACTAGGCTGTTATCAATAATTTAATGAAAGTATTCTGATGATTTTGTCATTTTATGTAAGATTTTTCTTAATTTTCCAAAAACGATGAAAAAGTAGGAGCTTCTTCTTTTCTTCTGTAGTCCAAATGATATTCCACCAAAAACTTTTGATCTTGCAAAAATGAGGTTTTATATAGGTTTAATAAGGATATTTATGGAATTTTGAAGTGGGTAAATTTCTCTATTTGAAAAGGAGGATCTTAAGTTGAGATTAAAATGATTAATATTTCCTTTTTTATCCATAAATGAGATATTCAGATGGGAGAGAGGAAGGCTTAAGGACCACAATCAGAGGAGATTATGAAGAAGTCTTTCATACTAAAGTATCGTTAAGCGGACAGCATAGTTCTATAGACAGCCAGTGTTTGAGACTATAAGGGAAGGCCAAGAAAGGGCGGGCAGCTGATGGAAGAGAATTTCAGGCAAAAAAAGACCTGGTCTAGTGGACCAGGTCTTCTGATATTTTATCTGCGTTTATTACGATTTCTTAAAAATGTTGGAATATCGAGTGTATCTTCACCTTGCTGCATTGAACGGTTTGTCATTTCTTGTGCAGGCTCTTCGCGCTCACGCTTCATTTCTCTTACGTCGCGAGGCTTTGGCATAGGTTTTGGCGATGTATTATTCCCAAAAGGTCTTGAAGCGGGTTTGCTGTGGTTGATTTCAACTTCATTGAAACCAGTCGCAATAACCGTCACGACAATTTCATCTTTTAAGTTTTCATTGATAACAGATCCGAAAATCATGTTAACATCTTGATCAGATGCAGTTGCTACAATATCAGCAGCTTCCTGAACTTCGTACAAGCTTAAGTTAGATCCGCCTGTAATGTTCATTAGGACACCTTGAGCACCATCAATTGATGTTTCAAGCAGCGGACTTGAGATTGCTTTCTTAGCAGCTTCTGCAGCTCTGCTTTCTCCAGTTGCAACACCAATACCCATTAATGAAGAACCTTTATTGGACATGATTGTTTTAACATCCGCAAAGTCAAGGTTAATAAGTCCAGGTACAGCGATCAAGTCAGAAATACCTTGTACACCCTGGCGTAAAACGTTGTCCGCTTCACGGAAAGCTTCAAGCATAGGAGTATTTTTATCTACGATTTCAAGTAGACGGTCATTAGGAATCACGATTAATGTGTCAACTGATTCTTTCATAGAAGAAATTCCGCCTGCTGCCTGCATTGCACGCTTGCGTCCTTCAAACGTAAACGGACGAGTGACAACACCTACAGTTAAAGCGCCTAAGTCTTTAGCGATCTGGGCAATAACTGGAGCTGCTCCAGTTCCTGTTCCTCCGCCCATTCCAGCTGTAACGAAGACCATATCTGCGCCTCTTAAAGCTTCTTCAATCTGCTCCTTGCTTTCTTCGGCCGCCTTTTTTCCAACTTCAGGATTTGCACCGGCGCCAAGACCTCTTGTCAGCTTAGAACCAATCTGCATTCTTGTTTCTGCTTTAGATAGGTTCAGTGCTTGTGCATCCGTGTTCACGGCAATAAAATCTACTCCTTGAACACCGTGTTCTATCATACGGTTAACAGCATTGTTTCCTCCGCCGCCAACCCCAATAACTTTAATTGTTGCCATTCCATCAATATTGCTTTCAAACTCCAACATACAAAATCCTCCTAATCCATCGAATGACTTCCTCTTGATGCAGGTTATTCAAAGAAGTAACCAAAGAATTTTTTTACTTTGCTTTCTTTTTTCTCTTCTTTTTCTTTTGGTTTTGAACGCTGCTGCTGATGCTGCTGAGGTTCTCTTTGAGACGTTTTCTCAAGCTTATCAGGAACAACATTCGAACTGATGCTTCTGCCTTGAATCTTCGCATTTTTATAAGCAAATTGGATCAAGCCTACGCCTGTCATATATTGAGGTTCTCTTACACCAATATAATCTGGGCTTGCAATGCGAACGTTATTTTGCAGAACAGCCTGGGAAATCTCAAGAACTCCTGGCATGCTGACTGTTCCACCAGTCAGAACAAATCCGCCAGGCAAGTCTCTTACACCCAGTCTCTTAATCTCGTGTAAAACGAGTTCAAACATTTCTTCTAGTCTAGCTTCTATAATATCAGATATTTCAAGCTGATTGAATTGCTGTTTTTGGTCTGTGCCAATAATCGCAGCCTCAAACACTTCTTCTTCAGAAGCATAATCATAAAAAGCATGTCCATGTTTCACTTTAATGCGCTCAGCCTCGTCAGTGGTTGTGCGAAGTCCGATTGAAAGATCTTTCGTTATGTTCTCGCCGCCAATTGGAAGGACGCTCGTCGTTTGCAGGTGACCTTGATCAAAGACAGCAATCGTCGTCGATCCCCCTCCAATATCAACCAATGCTACACCGAGATTTTTTTCATCTTTTGATAATGCAACAGCTCCTGATGCAAGCGGCTGCAGGCAAATATCCGTTATTTCAAGACCTGCTTTTTCAACACAGCGAAGCAGATTATGTAAAATCGTTCTAGATCCTGTAATAATGGTGCCTTCCATCTCAAGACGGACACCAATCATTCCGCGCGGATCGCTGATTTCATCAAGACCATCGACTATGAATTGCTGAGGAATAACATCTATTATTTCTCGTTCAGGAGGTATAGACATTACTTGAGCTGCTTCAATCACTCTTCTTATGTCTTCATTAGCAATTTCACGATTGTCACTTGAAACTGCAACAACCCCGTGACAATCCTGCAACTGAACGTGATTGCCAGTCACCCCTACTACGACTCTTTTAAGCGGTATGCCAACCATTCTTTCTGCCTGCTCCACCGCTTTTTTAATAGAATGAACGGTCTCGTCAATATCAACGATCGACCCTTTTCTTAATCCTTCAGATTTCACATTCCCTACACCTATAATGTTTAAATTATCATCTGCCATTTCACCGATGATAACCTTAACACTGGATGTACCGATGTCTAGACTTACAAAGATTTCATTGTTGTTCATTCTATGGCACCTCCTTAACTTATCATTTCCATTCTATTATTAGAGGAACAACAATACAATGAATCTAGTTTTACATATTTGTAACAATGGTGAAAAATATTGTGATAATTGACTTATCATTGTCACATTTATTTTCCATGTCCTTGAGTAAGGACTCTTCTTAATAAATACATACTAAAGTGAGTATTCGTCAAATCCTTGATTTTCCCTCTTAAAAAATCAACTTTTTTTTAGTTTTTGGCGCGATTGAGTCCAATTGGAAATTAAAATTCGTCTTATTACAGCAATATTTTGGAACAGTCTGACTCCAAATGCAAATATTGCTACCAAATACAAGTCTACACCAAGATGAACACCTAGAAAAGCTAAACTTGCAGCCAATAGGATGTTAAAGAAAAATCCGGATACAAAAACCATTTCATCGTACAAATTTTGCAGATGAGCGCGAATACCTCCAAGCAGAGTATCCAGTGCAGCAAGTATGGCAATGGACAGATAATTCGAATATTCACTGGGAATTCGGAAATCAGTGAGCAGTCCCAATGTTATTCCTAATATTAATCCTAAAATGGGAAGCCACATTATGATTTCTCTCCTTCCTCAACCGGTTTCATGTTTTTTATCCGGATCGCGTCATCATATGGGGGTATGACAATCCGATCCTTAGGCTCTGAAATCCTGAGCCGCAAATTGTCAATTGCAAAGGTGTCCATTGTCGTAGACCCGTTTAGTCTGCTGAAGAGCTTTTCAGCGTCTTCTGAAATGACTTTAATTTCAATTGGATATGAATTCAGACTGTACCCGTCCATTTTTGTTTGACCATTAATATCACGGATGACGGTTGTATTCACAACTCTTCTGTCTGCGATAGCGACATGCTCAGCACCATAAGAATTCAGCTCATTCAACAATCGTTTCAGCAAATCAGGTGCAATGTTTTCAACCTCTGACTGAGAAACTGCTTCATCAAACAGGGGTTCAATTGTAATGACTACACCCGCTCCTGTTACTTCCGTTAATCCCGCTTCATTTTTAAGTTCTTCAAGAGTCTCTTTCAGCGTTTTTTCTGCACTTTGATTTTCATCATTTTCGTATGTATCAATCAGCTCTTCGTATTTGCGGATCTCAAGCAGGAGGTTTGATTGAGTTTCTTGTTCCTGCTTGAGTGCCTCCCTCAATTGCCACATGTCACGTGTGTCTCTTACCGCCGGTTCCTGAATCGACTGAAATTGAACGGCAAGCATTAAACCAAATATCATAGTCAGTAATGAAAAGCTGACACCCTTAAGATTTTTCTTCAAGGCAACCACCCATCAAGATTTCTTTTCTTGCAATAATGGATTCATCTTTATTTCGCTTTTTTTCTCAAGGGTTATCACGATATTATCGTAAGCAATCTGCTCGACAATACCGCCGGCGATATTTAAAGCCTGATCCAGAACAGCAGGTTCGCCGATCGCAGAAATGACAAAGGGAGCTGGAAATTGATTTCCATCCACAGTAACGACAGGACCATTACAATATATATACGAATCATGTGATAATCTTTGTCCATTAATGGCGATGGCACTTGCGCCCGAAATCAGCAATTCATTGATCACTTTAAAAATATGGCCTTCATGAACAATATAATTATTTACATTTTCCCCTTCTGGAATGTAGGAGGAATCCTCTAAAGTAACTTCGATCCCCTCCCCTGCTACACCCAGTTCGCCTACATACATTCTGTACTTTTCTACATCTTCCACAAGATTAAAGTAAATCTGCTTTTCATTCTTCAGATTTTCTTCAATTTCTCTTACTTTTTCCTGGCTTTTAAATAGTTCCTTTTGAAGCTCTGTATTTCTTTCCTCCTGCTTGATCAGCAGCTGTCTTGTTTCATACTCTTTGCTCCATTGTTCAGAAGAAATTCCATTATTCGGACGCTGTTCTTTTGTGAGCTGATAAGAAAACGAAACTAAAAAACCGAGAACAAGCATGATTAAAGAGAGAACAACAAGTCTACCTCTCATCTTCATTTTCATTTTGTTCTGTCCCCTCCGGCTCTGCTTCTAATGAGGCACCGTCATCCGCTGCTTCTAGGGCAGCTTCATCCTTCTTATCGAATGATTCAAAATAGGTTCCGACTTCCATATGAATAATGCCTTTGGAATTTGGCGCAAGCTGGCTGACAATGGCCGGATAATCAATCATTTTTTTTGAAAAGCTTCGGACTGAGGCCTGCACTTCATATCCGTCATTCATGTATAGCGTAATATGCCATGGGTCTGTTTTTTCAGGTGTATGGTAGATTTCAGAAATCGCATTCGTTACACTGTCAGGAAGACTCATGAGTTCCATGGCCATTTCTTCAATCTCTTCAGCCTTGCTCCAATTAATCAGAAGCGGCGCATCATCTGGAAAAGTCCCTTCCAAAGGATCTAGTGTTTTGCCGTTTTCAAGTATGGGGGAGTATTGATCTCCTTTTACGATATAGGCCACTTTATGATATTCTTCTACCACAATCGTTACTTTATTAGGCAATTGCTTGTCCAATTTAACATTCTGAATCTGTTCAAAATCTGACAGGGCATCATTCACTTCTTTTTCATCAATGCTCCAAAAGCCGGATTTTGCTGTAATTCCACTTATATTTATTATTTCTTCATCAGATACTGTCTTATTTCCGGCAACATCTATGGAAGATACTTTGCTAAGCGGAGATTGAAAGTAGATCACCAATAAAATGAGGATGAAAAAGACGGATAAAAATAAAATTAACCTGCGGTTTGATTTTTGTTTCCGATGCTCCTTGAGCTTTGGAACACGATCTTCAAGCGAAACGACTTTTCCTTTTTCCAACTGTAATCACCCCTCATCCCGAAACACTTTCGGGGGCGTAAAATCATCTTATAAAGAGAAACAAACGGCATGATGTATGCCGTTTAGCAACTGTACCTTTAATAAAGACAGTATACCACAATAAAAGGAAAAAGAGATAAGCATTCTCTACTCATTTACACCGACAATTTCAACTTCTGTTTCCATTTTGACACCATGTTTTTCATAAATTGTTTTTTTAACAAAATCAATTAAATCAAGGACATCTTTTGCCGTGGCATTCCCTGTATTCACAATGAAATTTCCATGCAGTTCGGAAATTTTCGCTCCGCCGATCTGATAGCCCTTCAGGCCTGACTCCTGGATCAGCTGGCCGGCATAATGCGGAAGGGGATTCCTAAAAACGCTGCCGCAGTTTGGATGATCCCAAGGCTGAGTTTCTCTGCGGTAATCTTTATTTTTCTGAAGTTCTGCCACAATTTCTTCGCGGTTGCCTTTCTCAAGCTTCAAAACCGCTTCTAGGCAAATGCCCGGGCGTTTCTTCTGAAGCAGAGAAGTCCGGTATGAAAATTCCAATTCTTCTGCTGTCAGCCATTCCATCGTTCCATCCTCAAACAGTATATGAGCCTTTACAAGAATTTTGGACATATCAGAACCGTGAGCACCCGCGTTCATGTATACAGCTCCTCCTACAGATCCAGGAATGCCCCCTGCGAACTGAAGGCCGGAGAGTCCCTGTTTGCTGATGACTGTCGTTAATTTAATAAGAGAGTAGCCTCCGCCTGCAGTAATGGTATCTCCATCCACGTCAAGATGATCCATTCCTTTTCCTAGTTTAATCACGACACCCTTAATGCCTGAATC
The DNA here is from genome assembly GCF_030127205.1 of Metabacillus hrfriensis. Lineage (NCBI taxonomy): Bacteria > Bacillati > Bacillota > Bacilli > Caryophanales > Bacillaceae > Metabacillus > Metabacillus hrfriensis. The sequence continues at coordinate 2,113,807 of NZ_CP126116.1, read as the reverse complement.
CCCGACAAGCAGATTAGATCCCCTGCCGATCGCTCTCCATGGAACACCGCTTTCTGTTACGGTATCCATCGTTTTTTTCAGATCTTCAATCGAACTCGGCTCAACAAAAATTTCCGCAGGTCCCCCGATTTTAATGGTTGTATGTTTTGCCAGCGGTTCATTTTGAACAACTTTCCCAACTTCTGCTTCTTGTAATTTCATAAGTATCTTTTCCATGACAGCCTCCTAAAATAGATTGTTCTTTTCCTGTATGACATTGAAGAAGGCTCATAGGAATATAGTTCAACAGGCACAAATTACTTGTTGCCCTCTTTTTCGAAGATATAAACCCCTATGACTTCTGTCTTTTTTAAATTCTATGTCTGAAATGATGATATCAAGCTAATTTATTGAGCAGCTAAATCCTGTATTTCTTTATATAACTTCATTGCAGCATCAGGAATGCCCAACTGCTTAGAAGCAGCTGACATTTTTTGAAGATTCGCCCCATCAAGCAAGATAGTATCCATCTCTTTTACTAATACAGCACTGGAGAGGTCTTTTTCAAGAATTAATGCCGCTGCATCATGATCACTTAAGGCTCTTGCATTTTTTTCCTGGTGATTCGCTGTTACATATGGACTTGGTATCAGGATACTTGGAAGCCCAAGTGCCGTTATTTCCGCCAAAGTAGTTGCACCTGATCGTGCCACAATTAAATCAATTCCTTTTAAGACTTCAGGCATGTTATGAATGAAAGGTTTGATCACAACATTTTTCGGCAGATTCAGAACTTGCTCCATAACGTTTTCATAATGAATTTCACCAGTTACATAGATAACCTGATAATCTTTATTTTTCATATCATCAAGCATACCGATCACTGCATCATTGATGGGTTTTGCCCCTCTGCTTCCTCCCATAATCAGAACTGTTTTTTTGTCAGTCATAAGTGCAGGGTCCTTATAGTGACTGACGTCATCTGTTGCCACTTCAGACGCTCTAGGGTTACCTGTCAGCACTGTTTTTTCAGCAGGGAAATAGCTTCTTGCCTCTTCAAAACAAATGGCTACTTTGTCTACATAGCGCGCTAAAAATTTGTTGGTCACTCCAGGAAGACTGTTTTGTTCATGAATAATCGCCGGCACCTTCAGCTTAGAAGCTGCATAGACAACTGGTCCGCAAACATAGCCGCCAGTACCAATTACGACGTCCGGTTTAAATTCTTTTATGAATTTTCTGCTGTCGCTGACCCCTTTGAAGAAGCGCATGATTGTCTTTGCATTGTCCAATGAGATCTTCCTTTTAAAGCCGGAAATCTTTATTGAACGAAATGGAATTCCTGCTTTTGGAACTATTTTGGACTCAAGGCCATTATCTGTGCCGACATACAAAAATTCCGCATTTGGGTCATTTTTTTTAATTTCATTTATTAAGGCGAGGGCAGGATAAATGTGTCCGCCTGTCCCTCCGCCGCTTACCATAATTTTCAAAGGTATCCCCCATTTAATAGAAACATTTTCAAAAATATTCAAATTCAGCGGTAAAAAAATGATAAACCCTGTTTTTCAACAGGGTCTATTTCATCTATAGAATGCAGGTTCAGTACCTGGCATATCTGCTAATATTCAATAGAACACCAACCGCCATCAGCATCAGCGTCAATGAAGATCCGCCGTAGCTGAGAAATGGCAGCGTAATACCCGTAACCGGCATTAGCCCAGTTACTACTCCAATATTGATCATGACTTGAATCGCAACCATTGTGATAATGCCGATGGCCAGAAATGAACCGTATAAATCCGGGGCACCGAGGGCTATTCTTACACCCCTCCATAATAACAGACCAAACAGCAAAATGATCAGCGAGCCGCCGATGAAGCCAAGCTCTTCTGCCAGGATAGCAAAGATAAAGTCTGTTTGCGGTTCAGGCAAGTAAAAGAATTTTTGTCTGCTCTGCCCGAGGCCAAGACCAAATAAGCCACCAGGTCCAATTGCATAGAGAGATTGAATGATCTGAAATCCGCTTCCGAGCGGATCTTCCCAAGGATTTAAAAACGATGTGATTCGCTTAATCCGATACGGTGCTGATAAAACGAGCCCTACAAATCCAGCAGCACCCAGCAGACCAAGGAAACCAAAATGGCTGATCCTCGCCCCTGCAACAAAAATCATCACAATACAAGTCCCGACCATAACGGTTCCTGTTCCAAGGTCAGGCTGAAGCATAATTAATGCAAACGCAGTAAAAACAAAGCCAAGCGATGGAAAAAGACCTTTTTTAAATGATGTTATTTTCTTTTGATTTTCTGACAGAAATTTAGCCAAAAACGCAATCATGGCAAGCTTCATGAATTCGGAGGGCTGAATGGAAAATGCGCCGACTCCTATCCAGCTGCGGGAACCATTTCGCTCCATCCCTATCCCGGGAACTAAAACGGCCAGAAGAAGAACAAAGCAAATTATTATCAGCATTTTCGCCCAGGTTCTCCATGTCCAATAATCAACGTTCATTAAAAAAAACATGGCGATTACACCTACACCTGCAAAAAGCAGCTGCCTCTTTGCAAAGAAAAATGAATCTTCAAATTTATAAGTTGCCCAAACTGCGCTTGCACTGTAAACCATGATCAGTCCAATCGTCAGCAGCAGCAAGGTAATGATGACTAGAATGAAGTCTGGTGCAGATCTTTTTGCCGTCAACGCCGAACACCCCAATATTATGGAATTAGGGCTCAAGCTTTGTGACAATGCGTGTACGAGCCCTTTACTTTAGCTTATGCACGGCGTTCTCAAACATGTCTCCTCTTTGCTCAAATGTTTTATATTGATCCCAGCTAGCACACGCAGGGGATAAGAGAACAATGTCACCATCTTGAGATAAGTCAAACGCCGCAATAGCCGCTTGTTCAACATTATCGACACGTTTTATCACTTCTATTCCAGCATCACCTGCTATTCTCTCAAGCTTTGGTGCAGTCTGTCCAAATGTAATGAACACCTTCACATTGCCCAGAAATGGAATCAGTTCGTCAAATTCGTTTCCGCGATCCAAACCTCCTGCAAGCAAAATTGTTGGTGTATCAAAGGCCTGCAGTGCTTTGGATGTTGCTAATATATTAGTAGCTTTTGAATCGTTGTAATATTTTACTCCATCAATCGTGCTGATAAACTGCAGCCGGTGTTTAACGCCTTTAAAAGAAGTCAGAACTTTTTGAATGGCGCCTGTTGATGCTCCGTATAGTTTTACAGCACAGATCGCAGCAAGAATATTCTCAAGATTATGCTTGCCCGGCAAAACAACATCTTTTATTTCAATAATCTGCTCATCGTTATACCAGAGCGAACCGTTACTTATATATGCGCCTTTTTCAAGCTTCTCTGAAACTGAAAAATAAACGATTTGACCTTTGGATTTTTCTGCTGCCCGGCGCACACCCATGTCATCATAGTTCACGACAGAAAAATCATCTGCCTCCTGATTTTCATAGATTTTTGCTTTTGCAAGAGCGTATTCTTCTCTAGTTCCATGATAATCAAGATGGGCATCAAATAGATTCAGCAGCAGCGCAATTTTAGGTCTGAATTTGATTGTTCCCATAAGCTGAAAAGAAGACAGCTCAGTCACAATGACATTCTCTTTTGAAGCATGTTCTGCTACCTCACATGCTACGGTGCCAATGTTTCCAGCGATCAAAGACTTCTTCTGATCAGCAAGAAGCATTTCGTGTATAAGAGTAGTCGTAGTTGTTTTTCCGTTTGATCCCGTAATCCCAATCATATCTGCTTCTGAGATTAAATATGCAAGTTCCACTTCTGTAACAATCGGGATATTCCGCTCCAAAGCTTCAGCAAGCAATGGATTTGTATAGGGGATACCAGGGTTTTTCACAATATATTCTGCATGATTTAGGAGTTCTTTCGGATGACTGCCGCAAATAACCTGAAGACCTGCAGCCTGAAGTTCCTGAGCAGACTCATTTTCTTCAAAAGGCTTCATATCATTGACTGTAACTTTGGCTCCGAGTTTATGTAAGAGCTTTGCAGCAGCTAATCCGCTTTTTGCAAGCCCCAAAACCAGTACATGTTTATGAGTAAAATCTTGAATACTTTTCATCTTATAACCACACCTCAATATAGATTCCCAAAACGGCGAAAACAAGACCCACTGTCCAGAATGTCACGACAACTCTCCATTCTGACCAGCCGGTTAACTCATAGTGGTGATGAAGAGGGCTCATCTTAAATACCCGTTTTCCGGTTGTTTTAAAAGAGATGACCTGAATAATAACGGATAAGGTTTCGATGACGAAAACTCCTCCGATTAAAACAAGAAGAATTTCAAGCTTTGTTAAAATAGCAACTGTGACAATAGCTCCCCCGAGTGCCAGTGATCCTGTGTCACCCATGAATACTTTCGCGGGATGTGCATTGAAGACAAGAAACCCAAGAACCGCTCCTACAACTGCCACTGAAAAAATAGCCACATCATATTGAGATTGATTCCAGGCAAGAACAGCAAATGCGCCAAATGCAACGGCTGCAGTACCTGAGAGCAAGCCGTCAAGGCCGTCTGTTAAGTTAACAGCATTTGATCCGCCGACAAGCATGAAAATGATCAGAATGACGTAAGCCCATCCTAAATCAAATGAAAAATCAGTGCCTGGAATGCGGATTTCTGAAGAAAACCCATATTGTTTAAAAACGATATAGAAAATGACCGCAATAATTATCTGTCCAATCAATTTTTGTTTTGATGTAAGGCCGAGGTTGCGCTTCATCACAACCTTGATGAAATCATCCAGAAAACCGAGCAGGCCGTAACCGAACATAACGAATAGCAGCAAATACATTTCCACACTTGGTTCTGCAAATTTATAGCTCATGACAAGCGTTGTTACAATCACAGCCAAAATAATCATGATTCCGCCCATCGTCGGGGTGCCTGATTTTTTCTGATGGGATTTCGGTCCTTCATCCCGAATGCTTTGTCCGAACTTAAGTCTTCTTAAAAATGGAATAAAGATGGGAGATATCAGAACACTGATTAAAAAACCCATAATAATAGTAAATAAAATAATTTGTTCAAGCATGTTTAGATCCTCCCTGAATAGCTGCATGATGACCGCTTCTGATTACGGATTCATCATATAATAAAAACTTGTGGATTTCTTAAATACATCTTTTAAAGCGGATCATTATCTAATCCGTTCTTTAATGGCTTTCAATGCTACCTCACGATCATCGAAATCGAAAATCTGTGTTCCGATCTGCTGATAGGTTTCATGGCCTTTTCCTGCGATTAAGATGACGTCGCCTGGCGATGCATTAGCAACGGCAAAATAGATGGCCTTCTCTCTATTTTCAATGGAATGATAATATTCGCCTCTAACCCCATCTTCCATCTCATTTAATATGGCGATCGGATCTTCACTTCTCGGATTGTCGGATGTAAAGATCGGTTCATCTGCATACTTCACTGCAATCTGCGCCATGATTTTCCGTTTTGTCCGGTCACGGTCCCCGCCGCAGCCGACAACGACAAATGTCTTTCCAAGAACAAATTGCTTGACCGTTGAAAGAACATTTTCCAGACTGTCCGGAGTATGGGCATAATCAACGATTACGGAAAAATCCTGTCCTCCGTCGACAACTTCAAAGCGGCCGCGAACACCTTCAATGTCCCCAAGAGTAGAAGCTATTACTGATAGCGGCACATTAGAAGCAAGGCTTGCAGCTGCTGCAGCAAGCGCATTGTAGATGCTGAATTTGCCGATGAGCTTCATATTCACCTTCTCACTCCCATGGGAAGTGACAAGATCAAAAGATGTTCCGCTTGGAGACATCGCAATATTTTTCGCCATCACATCACACTCTGTATCAATCCCATACGTCAATATATGTGCTGCCGTCATATTCATAAACTCGGCAGAAGCAGGATCATCTCCGTTCAAGACAGCTGTTTTTGGCTTGTTTTGATCGAATTTATTTCCAAGCTGTGAAAATAGAAGTCCTTTAGCAGCCCGATATGAATCCATTGTCTGGTGGTAATCCAGATGATCCTGTGACAAATTTGTAAAGACGGCTACATCATAATCACACCCATGAACTCGCCCCATATGCAACGCATGGGAGGAAACTTCCATAATTGCATGACTGACTCCTTTATCAACCATCATTCCAAAGGTTTTTTGAAGAGTCAGACTCTCTGGTGTAGTGTTTTTAACGCTTAATTGTTCATCTCCGATTTTTATGTACATCGTTCCGATTAACCCAGTAGTTTGGCTGGAATTCTGAAGGATCTTCTCAATTAAATGCGTTGTTGAAGTTTTGCCGTTTGTGCCTGTAACGCCTATTAAGTGAAGCTTATGTGTAGGCTGCCCGTAAAATGTGTCTGCGAGAAGCGCCATTGCTCTCTTTGTATTATTAACAACAATAACAGGTACTGGAAGTGACAGAGGCTTTTCAGATAATACAGCAGCAGCCCCTCTGCTGACAGACTGTTCAGCATAATCGTGGCCATCAACTGTGTACCCGCTGATGCAAATAAATAAACTTCCTTCCTTCACTTCTCTTGAGTCCATTTCAATCGAGAGAATTTCTGGATTTTCATTCACGTTCATTTTCATATTTTGCAGCTGCGAAAGCAGTGTCTGTAATTTCATCATTACCAAATCCTCTCAAAAACCAACAATAGTTTCTTTCTTTATTTTTTATACAAAATCATCCATTTATAAAAAAACGCACAGTTCTTATTTTATCTCATCTTCGCTAAAAGAGCCATATCAGCTTTTAAAAATATCATATTGAATGGCAGCAGTGACTTCATCTCCCATATTAAAAGATAACGAAAGTACAAAGCTTCTCTTTTTCCTGCCATAAAATAAAAGCGAGGCAAACACGTGTTGTGATTGCCGGCTTTTTTGTGTATAAAAGAGAGTTAGTTACTCGTCTTCTGTTTTATTGTCGCTTTTTCCTAAATACAGTCGGAGGGTTGATCCTTCCTTCAGTTTCACTCCGGCTGCTGGTGACTGCTGAACAACTGTGTCGCCGGAACCGGCAATATCAAGCTTAAGGTTTACCATCTGCTCTCTCAATTCCGTTGTAGTCAGCCCTACAACATTCGGGACACTTACAAGTTTTGTGTCTAGCCATGTATATTCTTTTTCGATTTGATCTTTTCTCGGTTTCACACCAAGCTCTCTTAAACTATCTTCCATGATGTTCCCTACAATTGGCGCAGCTACCGTTCCCCCGAACTGAACCGTGCCTTTGGGATTATCAACTGCAACATAAACAACAATTTCAGGATCATCAGCTGGAGCAAAGCCTATAAACGACACAATATAGTTATTCTTTAAGTAAACTCCATCTTTTACTTTTTGGGCAGTTCCTGTTTTGCCGCCGACACGGTAGCCGTCAACAAACGCATTTCTTCCTGTTCCTTGTGCCACTACACTTTCTAAAGCATACCTTATCTGTTTTGATGTTTCTTCTGAAATCACACGGCGCTTAGCTTCAGGAGCCGTCTGACTGACAACGTCACCAGTGATCGGGTCAATCCATTCCTTTGCAATAAAAGGAGTATAGAGCGTTCCGCCGTTAACCGCCGCTGAAACAGCTGCTACCTGCTGAATGGGTGTTACAGAAACACCTTGACCAAATGCTGTTGTCGCCTGCTCAACAGGACCTACATTTTTAACATTGAAGAGAATCCCTCTTCCTTCTCCCTGCAGATCGATCCCTGTTTTTTGGCCGAAACCAAAGTTCTGAATATATTTAAACAGCGTATTTGTGCCGAGCCTTTGCCCTAATTCTACAAATCCCGGGTTACAGGAGTTTTGAACAACTTCAAGAAATGTCTGGCTGCCATGGCCGCCTCTTTTCCAGCATTTAAGTCTTGCTCCGCCAACCTCCACAGATCCGCCGTCATGAAAGTGTTCTTTTTGCAGATTTACTTTGTTCTCTTCAAGGGCGGCAGCCAATGTAATAATCTTAAAGGTTGATCCTGGTTCGTAAGAGCTCCATACAGGAAGATTCCGATTGTAGATCAGAGGATCAACATTTCTGAAATCAGCCGGATCAAAATCAGGTCTGCTTGACATGGCAAGAATTTCTCCGTTTTTGGGATTCATGGCAATGGCAATCATTCCGTCCGGGTTGTAGGCTGCCTGAGCGTTATCCAGCTCCCGTTCTACAATGGTTTGAACTTTTGAATCAATGGTTAATTTAAGATTTAAACCGTCTATTGGAGCTGTATATTCATCCGCTTCTTCTGGCATTCTTTTCCCTTTTGCATCGGAGTAGAATTTCACATATCCTTTTGTGCCTTTCAGCTGTTCATCGTAGTAGGATTCAAGCCCAAGCAGTCCCTGATTATCGATTCCCGCAAAACCAAGCACATGTGAGAGATAGCTTCCAAACGGATAATGCCGCTTAGAATCTTCCGCTATGTATACTCCTTTAAGCCCTAGGGCGCGAAGCTCTTTTGCTTTTTCATGAGAAATCTTTCTTCCTTCAGGATTGATGCGCTGAATTGACTGCTTCTTTGTAATAAGTTCATAAGCGCGCTCTTTTGACATATTTAAAACAGAAGCAAGCTTTTCAGCCGTATCTGCCGGGTTTTCCACCTGCCTCGGCACAACAAGGACCGACGGGGCACTCATATTCGTTGCAAGCTTGACGCCGTTGCGGTCAAGAATCTCGCCCCGTTCAGGCTCAAAAGGAATGTTTCTGCTCCATGAATCCTTAGCAAGAGCAGTTAATTTATCCCCTATGAAAAACTGAACGTATCCAAGACGGATATCGATAATAAGAAAAATCAAAAATCCAAACAGCAGCACCATTGTCAGACGCTTTCTGACAGTCACATTTGAAACGCGCATAGAATTATACCCCTCCTTATCCAGGCTCGTTCAAATATATGCTTGTACAGCATCATCTAGAACTTTTAGGGATAAGGAGATATTGGTCAAAACTGTGAAACTTTGCATACATGCTAATGACTAAAAAAACAAGCTTGATCAACGATGTTGACCAAGCTTGTTATTCTACTCAGTTTCATCTTCTGCTTCTGCATCTTCAGCCTGTTCATTTTCTCCGCTGCTTGGCTGTTTGGGACTTTCAAGCTTTACAATTAATTGATCGTTCTCTTTTACAGTCTCATTTTCCGATAAATTTTGAGAAACAACATAGCCGTTTCCTTTTATCTTAAGGTCAAGGTCAAGGAAATTAGCGAGCTTCATGACATCCCGGGATGACCAGCCTTTAATGTCTGGCATCGTGACTTTGCCATCTGTCTGCAAAAACACACGTTCATTGACAATCATGTTTGTGCCTGCTTCTGGATATTGAGCAACAATTTCATTTCCAGATCCAAGAATAAGCGGCTGAACATTATTTGATTTCAGCAGTTTTTCTGCTGATGCTGAATCTTCACCGATAAAGGACGGCACTTCTGCGCCAATTTCAGTTTCTGTTTTCTTAGGCTGTTCCAGAGCTTCCTCAGAAGGCTGGATTTTCAAATACTGCAAGCTGTTTTTCATTACGGTATTAAAAATGGATGATACAGGCATGGAGCCTGTTTCTGTGTCTTTCAGCTCAGGCTGCTGGACAGCTATATAAACAAGCAGTTCTGGATCTTCTTTCGGCGCCATTCCTAAGAATGAAAAAATGTAGTTATCCCGGCCGGTTAAATATTTCCCGTCACTTCCTGCTATTTGTGCCGTTCCTGTCTTTCCGGCAACTTCATACCCTTCAATCTGATATGGTCTGCCGGTGCCTTTTTCCGAACTGACAACTGTTTCTAAAATGTCCAGCACTTCTTTTGACGTTTTTTCAGAAATAGGTGTGCCTGCAACTTCAGGCTTATTTTGTTTCACCACTTTGTCATGATCAACATCAACAATTTTATCGATAATATAAGGCTTCATCATTTTTCCGCCGTTTGCGATTGCAGTGGCTGCCTGAACCTGCTGAATCGGCGTCACAGTTGAACCTTGGCCAAATGCAGTCGTAACTTTTTCAATATCATACTTATAATTAAACTTTCCATTCGCTTCGTTTGGCAGATCAATTCCGGTCTTTTCATTTAATCCGAACTTGTTCATATACTGCATGAATCGATCTGGGCCAAGCTTTTCCTTCGCAAGGATGGCCATCGCTACATTTGATGAACGCTGCACACCTTCTAAGAAGGAAATCGTTCCCCAGCCTGTTTTATTATGATCGCGAATTCTTCCGCCTTCCACATTATATGCACCTGACTGATACAACTCATTGCGGTTAAATACGCCTTCTTCAATGGCAGCTGCAAGCGTGAAAATTTTCATCGTCGAGCCTGGCTCAAATGGATAGGCAACGGCATCATTGTAATAATTGTTGATATCGCGGACATTCGGATCAAAGCTTGGGCGCTGTCCCATTGCAAGAATCTTCCCTGTCTTAGGATCTGCCACAATTCCGATAATCTTCTCAGGTTCATATTCTTCTGCCGCTTCATTCATTGCATCTTCAAGGAATGTTTGAACCTTTTGGTCAAGCGTCAGATATACTTTATCACCGTTATCAGGTGCTACTATTTTTTCTTCTCCATTCGGGAGCTTAAACCCTTGTTTATCTCCCTCATATACTTTGTAGCCATCTTTTTCTTGAAGATATTTATCAAGACTTTTCTCAATTCCAAACATGCCTACCGTTTTATTTGATTCTTCGTCTCTTTGGGCATACCCGATTATATGTGAGGCGAATGTGCCATTTGGGTAATACCGGTGGGTGTCTCTGATAAATCCGATACCCGGAAGATTCATTTTCTCAATCTTCACTTTTAATGAATGGCTAATGTTTCTTCCGGCAGAACCAAATTCCACCTGAAAAGCATCCTTCGATAATATGTCGCTGACTTCACTCTCTTCCATATCAAGCAATGGAGCAAGTTTTTCAGCTGTTTCTTCCGGTTCAATTACATGCTTTGGTTTTTTGGGGCTTGTCGTCATGCTGTCATCAAGAACCGCAACCAAAGTATACGTTGACGTATCTTGGGCAATCACTTCTCCTCTTCTGTCCAAAATAGAGCCTCGATTCGCCTCAATGCCGCGCTTACGTTCATATTGCTCTTGAGCGCGGGCCGCAAGGATTTCCCCGTTAACTTCACCTGTTGTCTGTAAATACAGGAATCTGATGATTAAGACAAAAAAGAGCAATGCAAATATTAAAGTTAATATTGCTGCTCCTCTGTTCATATTGATATTTTTTGGCTGTGTCATGTTTATTCATTAACAACTTTCACGTTATTATGGTTAAGTGTTAATCCAAGCTCTTTAGCTTTTGCCCAGATGCGTTCGTATGTGCTTAATTCTTTTACTTGAACAGTTAAGTCAGAATTAATTCTTTGCTGATCCTGTATTTTCGCCTCAATCTTCTGAATCTCAATATTCGACTGATAAACGGTTACGCTGTTCGATACGATTTGGACGGCTGCAAATAAGAGGACAGATAAAAAAGCGACGATAAGCACTTTTTCCCCTACTGTTATGGTTGGTCTTCTTGTAATAACGACCGTTTGCTGCTGCTCGGGCATTTGTTTATGCTGCTCTTGCCTCTGCTGCTGTAATTTCACTGCTAAATTACTCATGAACACAACCCCCTCTGATTTTTTTGGGCTTTCTTTATAGTTTTTCTAGGATTCTAAGTTTAGCTGATCTTGCGCGATTGTTTTCTTCTAGCTCTTCGTCTGATGGCACGATCGGTTTTCTTGTGATCAGTTTCACTTTCGGTTTAAATTCATCCGGTATAACCGGCAAGTTTGGAGGCAGTTCAGGTAATGCAGCGGCTTGCTTAAAAGCTGTCTTGCAGATTCTGTCCTCTAATGAATGGAACGTTATGACGCTGACTCTTCCGCCGGGTTTGATTAGATCGACAGCTTGTCCAATTGCTTCTTCAAATACTTTCAGTTCATCATTGACCGCAATTCGGATCGCCTGAAAAATCCGTTTGGCTGGGTGCCCGCCTTTTCTTCTTGCTGGAGCAGGAATCGCATCTTTAATTAATTCCACGAGCTCTCCTGTAGTTTGGATCGGCTGTTTTTCTCTAGCTGCTTCTATTTTTCTCGCTACCTGCTTTGAGAATTTTTCTTCTCCGTAACGGAAGAAAATTTTGACCAGTTCTTCATATGTCCAGTGATTCACTACATCAAAAGCGGATATGCTGGCATGCTGATCCATTCTCATATCAAGAGGTGCATCGTGATGATAGCTGAAGCCTCTCTCAGGTGTATCTAATTGCGGCGATGATACGCCAAGGTCAAACAAAATGCCGTCAACCTCAGTAACACCTAATTCTTCCAGTTCTTCTTTCAAATATCTGAAATTGCTTTTTATAAATGTAACCTGTCCCGCATAGTCTGCAAGCAGTTCTTTTGCATGCGTGAGGGCTGCATCATCCTGATCAAAAGCGAAGAGGTGGCCATCTTTAGACAGCTTGGACAGCAGATAAGAGCTGTGCCCTGCTCCCCCTAAAGTGCAGTCTACATATACACCGTCTTCTTTAATGTTTAATCCGTCTACCGTTTCATGCAATAATACTGTTTTATGTTGAAACATTGCTGTTACCACCTTTATCAGAGTCGATTGTTTTGGATGTTTAAATATGATGTTGGAATGTCTTATTACTCATTGTTTGCACAAGAGACCATTATATATCAAAACCAATCATATTTTCAGCAATTTCGGCAAATGAATCTTCTTGTTCAGTCACATATGTATCCCAAATTGCTTTATCCCATAACTCGATCCGATTTGATACTCCAATAACAACACATTCTTTTTCAAGCTTTGCATATTGCAAAAGCGGTGCAGCTAAATTAATGCGGCCTTGCTTGTCGAGCTCGCATTCAACAGCCCCAGAAAAGAAAAACCGATTGAATGCACGTGCGTCTTTTTTTGTTAACGGGAGAGCTTTAAGCTTATCTTCGATCAATTTCCACTCGCTCATTGGATAACCGAACAAACATTGATCAAGTCCTCTTGTGATGACGAAAGTTTCTCCGAGCTCTTCCCGGAACTTGGCAGGAACGATCATGCGGCCTTTTGCATCAATCGTATGATGATATTCACCCATGAACATGTCCGTCGCCCCACTTTCTTTCTCTCAGTCACCACTTCCCCCCACTTCTCCCCACCTCCTATTCTACACGTTCTTTTCATAAAAAAAAACCCTGTATTCCACAGGATTTCAGAAAATCGTTATTTATATTTTGACAATTTTATGATGATTGTTAAAAGAATAGCGAAGCTGCACGATTTCGTCTAAAAAATTTGGACCATATTTATTCAGATAGTAGTAAATATTCCACGTTCTCTCCTGAAAACCGTCATTTGGCTTGAGAGATTTCCCGATTCTTGAGAATTTATCCATTTCCACCCGATGTTTTTGTTGAATCTTCTTGTCGATGTGAGATTCCAATAAATCCAGCTGAGCCTGAATAAAATACGCATTTTTCATTAAAAATGGCTCTAAACTTTTGTCAATTGAGAGAGCTGACTCCCGCAGTTCACGGTGAATCTGTTCGAATTGCTTTTTTGTCTCCTCAATTTTAGGCGACATTTGAGAAGGTTCTTTTTTTGATACCCACTCTTTCCGTGCTTGTTCCACACCTCTTGTAAAGACATCTTCAATCTCGATCTCTACATCCTGCATATCTGTTTCAATGGATCTTTCCAATAATGTGATATTCAGTCTAGGTACGACAGGAGGCATTTCAAAATCTAAAACCTGAAAGACTCTTTTCAATTCCGCCCAATAAGCAAGCTCCCCAGGACCGGCAATAAACGCCAGAGTCGGCAGAATACACTCCTGCATTAGCGGTCTTGTTACAACATTGTTGCTCAGCCTTTCAGGAGTTTGTTCGGCAAAGTGCCTCATCTCCTCTTCAGTAAAAGTTAAATTTTCTTCTACTGAATATGTTTTATCTTTTGCACGATGAAGCAAAGAACGTTCATTATTTTCATGATGATAAAAAAGATTTGCACTTGTCACTTCTGTTTCAATGATCGGCTGATAGCCAACTGATCTCATAAACTCCTGCTGTGCAAGAAGCGCCTCTGAGATTTCTTCATTTTTTCTGATAAACTGCTGAAAAAATACAGATTCCATCTTCCTTAAGTCAGGGTCAGAGGAGTTCATGATGACAAGTCCGTACCCAGAAAACATTTCATATGTCAGCTTTTCAAAAAATTGAGTATAGGTTTTTGATGTACTTAATGTTTGTTTGAGGCTTTCCATCAGCGTGTTTGTATAATCTGTTTCACCGTACGTTTCAAAAATAGAGCAAATCCAATTCCAGCATTCTGTCTGATCCAGCTCTTTATAAAAAACAGGAACTTTCTCAGATTGCGTATGCTTGATCGCTTTCTTTTTTATGACTTGATTTTGCGATACTAACAAATGATTGATTTCAGCAAAATCATGGTCCTCGCCTGCAACCCAGAAAATCGGGATAACAGGAACAGAAAGCTTTTCTTCCTGCTGCTTTGAAAGCACGAGAATGGAAATAATCTTATGTATTGTATAGAGTGGGCCTGTCAGTAAACCTGCCTGCTGTCCGCCCACTATAACAAGGCTGTCAGGCTGTTTTAGCCGTTTAATGTTATTGGTCACTGTGTGATTTTCAGGAAAGTGTTTCTGATGATAGGATAAAAGATAATCAGATAATTCTTCCCGCGCAAACGTTCTATTTTTTAAATCGTTCATTCTCTTTTCATAGACATCATCATTTGTAATCTGATAATCAAAGTAGTCCACCGTATTTAGCCTTGCATGAACCAAATCTTCCACAAGGCGGTTCGTGTGGCGAAGGGAGAGTTCAGTAATCTCCATTTATGTACTTCCTTTCCGGGTTATGTAAGCTTCCGAGAAGAGTATAGCATTTATTGATACGAAAATAAAAAAAGTTTGCCTGCAATCTTACAGATATTCAAGGATTCCGGAAATGATTCCATATATAGTAAGAAACGTCGAGATCGGCAGCAAAAGCAAAAAAGAGAACCGCCAGCATTTTTTAAATGCAATTGATAATGTAATGGACGATTGCGATCGGATCAGGATAAGCAGACCTGTAAACACGATGAAGAGGCAGACGAAAAATAACCCGCTGTAAAAAGCAGTTTGCGATAATATTAGCAGTTTGAAATAAATTGAGAATATTAATAAAACCACAGCAATGTCTGCTGCAAGCAGCAAGGCTCTTTTTTTGCTGTTTGTCATTACAAGCAATAACAGAAAAAGAAGAAAAAAACTTAACAGCGGAAGTGAAACTGCAAAAGCAAAAATGCTGACAATAAAATCGATCACAATCATCCTTCCATTCCCCTAATGGCTTGATATAAGAAATGAAGAACAGGAACTTCAAGCTTCTCTGTTTTTGCCTGATTGATTAAGTAGCCAATGATTCCATCAATTTCTGTCATTCTGCCTTCTTCTATGTCTTTTAGCATAGATGAACGATTTTGAGCCGTGTTCCTGCATATGGCCATAACATGCTCCCATTCTTCTTGTCCTTTCTCAAGAGACAATACTTTCATTGCCTCATGAAATACACTCTCTGCCATTTTGTTAAACATGGGATTTGAGGCAAGCTCGCCATTAGGAACCCGCAATAAAGCAGTCAGGGGATTAATGCAAGCATTCACAAGCAGTTTCTGCGACATCATATACTTCCAGTCTCCTATATATTCAAATGGAAAATGATCCATTTGCATCTTCAGGACAGGCAGCTCATTTAATCTTTCACCCGGAAACAACGGGCTGACCTTAATGCATCCGAACCCTGTATGCTTAACGGTGTTGTCACTCAGTTTTAATGCACCATGCTCCACAATGCCCACAAATACCCGATGTGCTGAAAGGGTTTGAAGCAAAGGGATATGAGACATGCCATTTTGCAGAAAAAGAACCGTTTTAGGCGGACTTTTTTTCAAGGCATTCAAAATGTCCTCCAGCTGATATTGTTTGACTGTTACAATTAAAAGCGGTTCTGTATAAGCTGGTTTATCTTCAGCTCTAAGATGTAAAGATATGCTCTCTTGATTGCCTTTGACTAAACTTATTCCTCCAGCATTGATAAGCTCTGCCTGCTCTTTGCGCCTTGTATAAAGCGTTACTTCATGGTTCTTGCTTAAATATGCGGCACTTAGTAAGCCTACTGCTCCTGAACCGATAATTCCAATCTTCATAAGCTAATCCCACCGTTTTCCCTTAATTCTATTATCATACCAAATATATGTAGTATTTCCCATATTTAATAAAGCTGGAATAAAAAAGCCGCCCGTGATATATGCTTACATTCTGATTGAATGGCTGCACGGATTTCACTTTTTGTGATTTTTAAGGCACCATTTTCCGATATTGGGTCGTGGATTTTGCCATATCTTGGTTAAGGGTACGCTTCGGCTGGGATTGCTGAGATATTGGTTGGCGAACCAAATATGTTTTAGCCCACCTGAAGAGTTTTAGTACTTCGCTGAAAGCTTTTGGGAACTCTAGGAGCAGCCTGGTTTTTTCATTTTCTCAATAAGAAAAGCCAGCTCCTTAAAAGCTGGCTTTATCTGCTGAATTATACCGGATAAACCGGATGCTTCCGTTCGCTGAATGAAAGCTGTTTTGTTTCATATAAAGAGAAGCGGGAAATTAGTTCTTCTCTAAGCTCATCTGCAGAAACAATGTCGTCTACAATCATTTCAGATGCAAGCTTATAAATATCAATGTTTTCTTTATACTCCTGCTGTTTTTGAAGGACGAATTTCATTCTCTCCTTCGGATCTTCGATTTCATTGATTTTATTTGAATAAATCGCATTAACAGCAGCTTCGGGACCCATAACAGCTATTTGAGCTGTAGGAAGAGCAATGACGCAATCCGTTTCAAAAGCCGGTCCTGCCATGGCATATAGTCCTGCACCATATGCTTTTCTCACGATAACGGAGATTTTTGGAACCGTAGCGGAGCTCATGGCAGCGATCATCTTAGCGCCATGACGGATAATTCCCGCTCTTTCTACCTTAGTGCCAATCATGAAGCCCGGCACATCCGCAAGGAATAATAACGGGATATGAAACGCATCCGCAAGCTGCATAAACTTCGCTGCTTTGTCAGCTGAATCTACAAATAAAACGCCGCCTTTCACTCGCGGCTGATTTGCAATGACTGCAACAGCCTTCCCGTTCATCCGGGCAAAACCTGTGATAATTTCAGGTGCGAATAAGCGTTTGATTTCAAAGAAGCTTCCCGCGTCTATGAGAGAGTCGATGCACTCATACATATCAAATGGTGCATTCTGATTTTCCGGAACAATTTCAGACAGCCTTCTGCCCTGCTTCGGAGCAGCTGGTTCTGCAGGCATTGGGGCATGCTGATAATTTTGCGGAAAATAAGTTAAGTATCGTCTCGCCTCTAATATGGCTTCATCTTCTGTCTTTACAAGGATATCGCCGCAGCCGCTTACAGAGCAGTGCATTCTGGCTCCGCCCATTTCTTCAAGCGAAACTTTTTCGCCAATGACTTTCTCTGCCATGCGGGGTGATCCCAAATACATGGAGGCGTTCCCTTCGACCATTATAACAATGTCACAAAAAGCCGGGATATATGCTCCGCCTGCTGCTGAAGGACCAAACAGAAGACAGATTTGCGGAATCATGCCTGACAATTTAACCTGGTTATAAAAGATTCTCCCTGCGCCGCGGCGATTTGGGAACATATCAATCTGGTCCGTTATTCTCGCTCCGGCTGAGTCCACCAGATAAAGCAATGGGACTTTCAATTTTTCAGCAGTCTCTTGGATGCGGATGATTTTTTCAACCGTTCTTGCTCCCCATGAGCCCGCTTTAATTGTAGAATCATTTGCCATTACGCAAACGGTTTGGTTATTTATTTTTCCGATTGCAGTAACTACGCCGTCAGATGGAAGATCGCCTGCCTGGTTATTGGCGAACTTCCCATCCTCTGTGTATTGTCCATTATCAAATAGACGGTTAAGTCTTTCTCTTACAAACAATTTACCCTGCTGCTGAAGCTTTTCGTGATATTTAGGCTGACCGCCAGCTTCAATTTCTGCTGTTTTTTCTTTCAGGATTTTGACCAGCTCATCCGTTTTCAACATTGGAAATACCTCCTTTTTTAAGCTTTTAAAATGATTAATACATCGCCTTCATTAACGAAATCGCCGGATTCAGCTTTAACTTCCTCCACAACGCCGTTCTCAGGGCTGTCTAAAGGTATTTCCATTTTCATTGATTCGAGCATGATCACATCTTGTCCAGCCGTTACTTCGTCCCCTGCTGCCACTAATACATTTAATACTGTTCCTGCCATACTTGCTTTTATTTCGATCATGTTATAAATCCTCCATTCTTGGTGTGGTGAAACAAACTCATTATTTTACTGGCTCTAAATTAAGCGAAAACCGCTGTTTGCAGAAAAGATGTGCTGTATCTTCCCTGATTAAATTGTTCATTCGACAAAATATTGATGAATAATGGAAGGTTCGTTTTAATTCCTTCGATTTTCATTTCATTTAAAAAGGTCCGTGCTTTTTCAATGGTTTCTTCGCGGCTTTCGCCATTTACAATGATTTTTGCGACGAGCGGGTCATAATAGGGTGTAACCGTGTTCCCTTCTGCATAGGCACAATCCATAATAACCCCATCTGTCTCATTGAATGTAAACGCTTTAATTAATCCGGGTGACGGAATGAACTTCACAGGATCCTCGGCATATAGTCTAAATTGAATAGAATGTCCTTTTTTCGTAATTTCATCTTGAGAAAAAGGAAGCTCAGCTCCTGCTGCAGTCCGAATTTGAAGTTCAACAAGATCAAGCCCTGTGACACCTTCTGTCACCCTGTGTTCTACTTGCAGTCTAGTATTCATTTCAAGAAAATAAAAGTTTTCTTTATCATCAACAATAAACTCAATCGTTCCTGCGTTTATGTATCCTACATGCTTTGCTGCCGCAACAGCTGCTTCACACATCTTAGCCCTTGTCTCCCCGGATAAGTGCGGAGAAGGAGATTCTTCAACCACTTTTTGGTTTCTGCGCTGAACAGAGCAGTCACGCTCGAACATGTGAACAACATTTCCATGATGATCTCCAAATAATTGAATTTCAATGTGCCTTGCATCTGCAATAAATTTTTCTATAAAAACTTCATCGTTTCCGAAGTATGCTTTTGCTCTTGTTTTTGTAGAGGCAAAACATTTCATAAGGGCCGCTTCATTGTCACACCGCTGCATGCCGATCCCGCCTCCGCCTCCGCTTGCTTTAAGCATAACCGGGTAGCCGATTTCTGCTGCAAACGAACAGGCTTCTTCGATCGTAGATAAGCCCGTAACACTGCCGGGCACAACAGGTACGAAAGCTTCCTTCATCGTTTTTCTTGCTGCTACTTTGTCTCCCATTAAAGCCATTGTTTCGGAACTCGGACCAATAAACTTGATACCCTTTTCTTCCGCTGCCTGAGCAAACTCCGTATTTTCAGATAAGAATCCATATCCTGGGTGGATGCCATCCACTTGTTCCCGGACAGCAATATTTAAAATTTCATCCTTTAATAAATAGGATTTCGAGACAGGAGCTTCACCTATTCTAAAGGCATAGTCTGCTTCTTTAACAAATGGCAAATCAGCATCAGCATCAGAAAAAATGACGACAGTTTCAATCCCCATTTTTTTGCATGTTTTGATAATCCGAAGCGCAATTTCTCCCCGGTTTGCAATTAAAATCTTCTTCAATTTCTTCCCTCCCAAGGTGTAAAAGAATATCCCCACAGAGTACATTTCTTCATAAACTTTAAATTTCCTTCTTTAAAAATGAAAACGCTCACTAAACTCTTTTCTAATCTTTTCTTCGTGGTATAATAACTGTAAGTTTTAAAATTTTATTAAGATTTTGTATTCTTATCTTAAACCTGTATGATATACAACGATCAGAGGCTGCAAGGGGGAGAAACAATGTTTAAGGTAGAAAAATTGCTTATTAATTATAAGACATTAGAGGAATTCAAAAAATTTAAAGAATACGGACTGCAGGAGCTGTCCATGCTTGATGATCTTCAGGATAACATCATAGAAAATGATAGTAATTCGCCATTCTACGGCATTTACTTCGGCGATAAATTAGTTGCCCGTATGAGTCTGTACCGGGTCGATAAAAAGTTCGACGAATATTTTGATCCAAAACAGGATTACCTGGAATTATGGAAGCTTGAAGTGCTTCCTGATTATAAACGAAAAGGCTATGGTACGGCACTTGTTGAATACGCGAAGTCTTACGGTGTTCCAATCAAAACCAATCCAAGAATAAAGTCAGGTGAATTCTGGTCGAGAATGGGTTTTGAGTCCGTCACTTATGACATGGAGCGGGATAAGGGAGAAAATCCTCTTGTCTGGTATCCTGAAGGCGTTTCCGAACAAAAAGGCGAATCTGCGTAAAAATATCCTTTCAATAAAATAAAAGAATGACCGCATCTGCGGTCATTCTTTTATTTTTCAGCTCTTTCCAGATTCCCATTTCGGTCTACTTGAAACTTAACCTTGCGGCTGCGCTCATCGTCTCTCAGAACAGCCATATTTCTTGCGCGTTCCATCATTTCAATCAGCATCATATAATCTTCCTCTACAATCTTCAAATTGCTGTGGATGGTTTCTTTTTCAGCTTGGAGCTTTTCGATTTGCTGCTCCAGATTAATTATTTTTTTAATGAGGCTTTCATTTTCACTTTTTAAGTCTGCAGCACTTCCAGAATTTTCATAGTTTTTCAAAAATGAAATCACTTCATGAAAAGTCAGCGGTACGCCTGCTTCAGGCTGTGATTCGTTTTCAAAAGAGGGCTGAGAAGGTTCAGCTGATTCTTCAGTTTCTTGTTTGCGGATTTTTTTTCGCTGTGCTTTTGCCATTTCAATCGCTGATTTGTATTGTTTTCTTACATAGGAATTCCATCGAAAACCGCATGCAGCAGCCGTTCTTGATAACTTTTTCCCTACTTCTTCGAATGCAGCAAGCTGTGTTCCGCCTTCCCGGATCTGCCTGAGAACAATTTCAGCGAGCATCAAATCCTCATCCTGAGTCCAAGCATCCTGACGTGTAGTAGTCATTTTCTAATCCCCCTAATACGCATTTTTTACATACATATGCGCCTGCTAGAATAGATAGACTATCGAACGTGACAGAAATCCCAGGGTTACAAGCTGTTTTTTACTGTCTATTTTTGGAAGAATTGCCTTACAGCACAAAGATGGTCTTCACCTGCCCATAGCTCTGCACACTTTGCAATTTCTTCCTGCATTCGTTCTTTCAGGCCGGAACGGACCCATTTATTAATCTGAACTCTTTTATACCCTCGTATCACATCAGGATAAGGAATAAGAGACTTTCTTATAAAATCCAAAGCATCTGCTTCAAATGTTTCAGAATGAAAAACGTTCGAAGCGAATCCGAGTTCTTTTGCCTTTTCTGCATTTATTATTTGTCCGCTTGTGAGCATGTACAGGGCTGAATCATGCTGCATTTTTTCAAATAGCATTGTGCTTCCGCCCCACCCAGTTGTAATCGCTTGATTTCCCTGAATAAACCCAAGCGAAGCCTCTTCATTCACTAATCTGAAATCAGCAGAAGCTGCTATTTCCATCCCTCCTCCTACAGCCGTACCATTAATCAAAGCGAATGTCGGTACAGGAAGAGTCATGATTCTGTATAATAGATCCCCCATTTTCGAAAGCATATGCAGCGCTTCTTCAGCAGTCGTGATATTTCCGAAAACAGAAAGATCACCGCCTGAACAAAACGCCTTTCTGCCGCTTCCGGTTATCGTTGCCGCAATCAGTCTTTCATTGTCTTCTGCCACTCCAAGAATCGCTTCTAATTCGTTCATCACATCATAATCAATTGCATTTCGTCGTTCCGGACGGTTAATTTTGATCTCTAATATCCCGTTTCTCTCGCTTGCTAATACTTTCCCCACTTTTATCCCCCTAATAGAACAAGATGAATATCTTTTATTTTATAGAAAGGACCGGCCAAGCACTAGAACATCTTTATATTTCATAAAAAAAACGCAAGGATCAGAGATCCTTGCGTTTTTAATGAAGTTATTATTTGCTAACAACTTCTTTTCCTTTGTATGTTCCACATTCTTTACATACACGGTGAGCTAATTTAACTTCACCACAGTTTGGGCATGCTACCATACCAGGCACTTGCAATTTGAAGTGTGTACGACGTAGTCTTTTTCTTGTTTTAGAAGTTCTTCTAAAAGGTACAGCCATTATTCCCACCTCCTTACAGAGTTTCATTAAAACTTTGTGTTTAAAACAGCCTATATATAAGTGCTAAACAATAGCATTAGCTGTCTTGATCATCGAAGAATTTCGATAAGCCGGCAAGTCTCGGGTCAATCTTGTTTTTGTTATCTTCTTCAGAGATAACTTTCCAATCTTTTCCCTCTTGCGGGGCAGCCTGATCATTTTCTTCAACAGAATCGCTAAAAACCTGCATTGGTACTTCCAAAAGTATGTTTTCTTTAATAACAGGTATTAAGTCAACGATATCTTCTTGAACGTGATGGACATCTTCCTCCATCTCGAAGTCTGCATTCGGTTTTAATAAAAACGTTTCCGTTGTATGAATTTCGAACGGGAATGGAACATCCACTAGCGTTCTTGCACAAGGGAGAATCAGCGTGCCAGTCAGCGTCAAATGAAAAGTTGCTTT
The DNA here is from genome assembly GCF_030127205.1 of Metabacillus hrfriensis. NCBI lineage: Bacteria > Bacillati > Bacillota > Bacilli > Caryophanales > Bacillaceae > Metabacillus > Metabacillus hrfriensis. The sequence continues at coordinate 2,091,071 of NZ_CP126116.1, read as the reverse complement.
AGAAGAGCCCAGATCTGCTCTGCCTTTTACTGAAACAGGTGAAATTTCACGTATTTCAGAAAGCGCGCCTTTCATATCTGTTAATTGGACGGTTTCATCAATTTGCAGTCCCTTGTTTTGCAGTTGGTTCAGTTGATTAATAGACCATTTCATATGGTATCACCTCAAGGCAACAAAGGTAATTATAGCTTTCGCAATAATATTTGTCAATATTTTTTCTTTACAGTGTTTAGTATACATGAATATTGTTTTAATGCAAAATGTTCAAGCTGTTTTTTAAGGTCTTTCATCCATATTTTTTTACAGAAACTTGACTTCATGCTCTGCACGTTTCATGATTTAATTAGAAAAAATGAAAAGAAAGTACCAGGGAGGGATGTTTTTGAAATCAGTTGGGTTAGTAGTTGAATACAATCCGTTCCATAATGGCCATCTCTATCACCTTCAGGCTTCAAAGGAAAAAGCAGAGGCTGATGCAGTCATCGCCGTAATGAGCGGTCATTTTTTGCAGCGGGGCGAGCCTGCGCTTGTCTCAAAATGGAGCCGTGCTAAAATGGCCCTGCAGCAGGGAGCTGATCTTGTCATTGAACTTCCATATGCATTTGCGACCCAAAAAGCAGAAATCTTCGCAGAAGGCGCCATTTCCATATTGGAAGCATTAAAATGCGATTCGGTTTGCTTTGGCAGTGAGAATGGAGACATCTCCCCTTTTCTTGAAACGGCTGAAACACTTAAAGAACTTGATTCAGACTATCAGGATGCTATTAAGTATTATATGAAACAAGGGATAAGTTATCCAAGCGCTCAGACAAAAGCCTATCAATCACTGAATACAGGCGGGCATACGCTTGATTTATCTTTGCCGAATAATATTCTCGGGTATCAATATGTAAAGGCCATTCAAAAACAGGGAGCTGCTATATCCCCCCTTACGATTAAACGTACAGCTGCCGGCTATCATGATGAAGAATTTAATGAAACCCCCATCGCAAGTGCAACAAGCATACGCAAGGCCATTTTCTCAGAAGAAAACAAAGATATCCAATCCTTTGTACCTGAAACCTCCTTGTATCATCTCAAGCAGTATAAAGATAATTTTGACACCTTTCATCAATGGGAGGATTACTTTGGATTCCTGAAGTATACAATCTGCACGATGACGCACGATGAACTGAAACAAATCTATGAAGTGGAAGAAGGCCTTGAAAATAGGATTAAATCTCTCATTCAGCAGGCTTCATCATTTAAAGATTTTATGGAGCAGCTGAAAACAAAACGGTACACATGGACAAGGCTTCAGCGTCTTTGTCTTCATATTTTAACCAGAACAACCAAGGAGCAAATGAAGCTCGAGGAAGCAGCAGCCCCTTATTTGAGACTTCTCGGCATGTCTTCGCAGGGACGCACATATTTAAACCGTATAAAAAAAGCGGTTGATAAACCAATTGTTTCAACTTTGTCGGCATTCAGCCACCCGCTGCTTAATCTGGACATAAAAGCAGCTTCCGTATACGCCATGATTTTCCCTGAACCGATTCGGTCTCAGTTTATGCACAGCGAATATTCAACAAGACCTGTTCAATATGACGAAAAGGAAAAACTGTTTTTATAGGACGTACCAATAAAAAAGTGACTTCGCGATGAAGTCACTTTTTTTATTTCTCTTCTAATGTTTTAAGATAATCTACTGCGTCATCAAACGTATCAATCGGCACAATTTTCATATCCGTTTCGATATCTTTGGCAGTTGCGGCTGCTTCTTTATAATTAGATGCAGCAATTCCGTTCTGATTCGGGGCGAGGAAGATTTCTGCCCCTGATTTGTCGGCAGCAACAATTTTCTGCGAGATCCCGCCTATTGGCCCGACAGTTCCATTTTCATCAATCGTACCGGTGCCTGCAATGTTATAGCCTTTTGTATAATCTTCTTTCGTAAGCTGATTATAAATTTCAAGAGTCATCATCAGGCCTGCAGAAGGACCGCCAATATTGTTTGTATCAAGCGAAATCTCAGGGTCGGTAATCAATTCTCTGTCTGTCACAAGAGATATACCGATCCCGACTTTCTTTTTGTTATCCGGAAATTCAGCTGCTGTAATTTCGGTTTTGCCCTCTTTGCCATTGCGGTCATATGTAACATTGATCTTATCGCCTTTTTTCTTTTGGCCGACGTAGGCTATAAACTCTTCTGCTGTTTTAAATTCCTTCCCGTCGACTTTAAAAATACGGTCTCCTGCTTTAAGTTTGCCCTCTGATGGCATCCCATCTACAACTTGCATAACGTAGATTCCGTGAAACTTGTAATCCACTTTTTTGCCTGCCTTTTCATATGCTAAAGACACAGCAGATTCCTGAGAAGATTCCATCATATGCATTTGTCTATTTAGATAATCATCATCTGATTCACCTTCTTGAACGACATCTTCAAGCGGCAAAAGCTCATGGTAAGGAAGGATATTTGCAAGGGTGTAGGAGAAAATATTCGCCCTTCCAAATCCAACGGTTGTAAGCGAAAAGCTGCCTTCTTCCTCATAGCCGCCATCAACTTCAATGATCGGCTCGAGCTCTGTTGCCATGCCAGGCTTTGTTACGTAATAAGGGAGTTTAATAAAATTCAGGACCGCTGCTATGATCACTCCTATTAAAATGGCCCTGACTACTTTGTTATTCTTCATCTTGCTGTGACCCCTTCCAACTCTCTATCAGCTCTTTTATTTCGTTTACATGCTTTCTTGCTTCGTTTTCACCAATTTCAATGATTTCTTTTATGTTTTTAAATGCTCTTGAACTATATTGCTCTACATGCGGACGTATCATAATATCCGAGGCAATTTTGCGGTGATGAACAAGCTCATCCTGCATAATATCAAGGCTCTGCAGAATCACATCAAAAATAGACGTGATTTCTTCTGTCTTTTTCACATGCGAAACATCTACAGCAATGACAAGATCTGCACCCATCTCTTTTACAACCGAAACGGGAATCCTGTCGATCACTCCGCCGTCAATAAGGAGCTTTCCATCTATTTTTTCGGGAACAAAAATACCTGGAATGGCGATGCTTGCCCGTACGGCATCTGCAACCGGTCCTTTCGTAAAAACCACTTTTTTCCCTTCGTATAAGTCTGTTGCAACAATCGACAGCGGTATATCCAAGTCTTCAATATGCTTGCCTCTTGTAAACACTTTAATAAAGTCTTTTACCCGGTTTCCTGCAATAAAGCCCATTTTAGGCACCGTAAAATCCAAATAATATTTGCGTTTAAATAGTGTGGCAAGTTTATATAAATGATCAAATCCAAGCCCTGTTGCATAAAAACTGCCTACTAAAGCACCCATGCTGCTGCCGGCAATCATGCTGATCGGTATCCCCTCTTCACTAAGTACCTTCAATACTCCCAGATGAGCAAAACCTCGTGCTCCTCCAGATCCTAAGGCAAGACCAATTTTAGGTTCTCTCTTCAAAGAGATACCCTCCTCTAATGTCAATTCATCCGTTAGTCAATTCTATGGTCTAAAATGGTCCCCTATTCTCGTATATTGAACTATCAAAGAGTGTACAACCCTACAGGGAAGATTGACTATATTTTATCATTATCCGCTTTGAAAAGTATAGAAAGAAGCAAGAGGGGGCCGTATTTTGAACGCAGCTAAACTTAAAACACTCATGCTGGGATTATCAATGATCATCCTTGCATTTGCTATGATCATCAGCCCCAAAGTTTCTTTTACTGCTTCTAAAGCAGGGCTTGAGCTTTGGTGGGGTATCGTTTTCCCGTCTTTGCTGCCCTTTTTCATTCTTTCCCATCTGCTGATCGGTTTTGGAATTGTCAGGTTCATTGGTGTGCTTTTAGAGCCGGTCATGAGACCTCTTTTTAAAGTTCCTGGAATTGGAGGCTTTGTATGGGCAATGGGATGGGCATCAGGTTCACCCGCAGGCGCAAAGCTGACGGCAGAGATGCGGAAAAAAAATCAGCTCACTGCGCTTGAAGCTGAAAGACTTGTATCATTTACGAATTCTTCTAATCCATTATTTATTTTCGGAGCCGTTGCAATTGGATTTTTCAACAATCAGGCTCTTGGTCTGCTTCTGGCTGCTGCCCATTATTCCGGCAACTTGGCTGTGGGTTTAACCATGAGATTTCACGGAAGGGAACAGGCTGATCCTTCAAAAACCGGCTACAAGAGACCGTCCATAAGAGAAGCGTTCAGACAAATGCATCAGACGCGTATGGAAGACACAAGGCCAATTGGAAAAATGCTTGGCGATGCTGTTCTTTCCTCTATTCAAACGCTGCTGATGGTAGGAGGATTCATTATTTTATTTTCTGTTTTAAATAAACTATTATCCCTATTATCGATAACAGATTTCATCGCTATAGCCTTCTCCTTGCTGCTCGCGTTTTTTCAATTGTCTGCTGAACTCAGTATTCCGCTTGTATCAGGCATGTTTGAGATGACACTTGGAAGTCAGCTTGCAAGTGCGGCTAATGTCGACTTGCTCCAAAAAGCAATCGTAACAAGCTTTTTGCTCGGCTTCAGCGGTTTGTCCATACAGGCTCAGGTTGCAAGTATTCTTGCAGAGACGGATATCCGCTTTCAGCCGTTTTTCATCGCAAGAATTTTGCAGGGGGCCTATGCTGCATGCTTTGCATGGATCTTCTGGAAGCCTGTTTATTTGGAACTGGCAACCTCAAACGTTTCTGTTCTGCCCGTTTTTCTCACAGAGGATACCCCCGTTCTTCTTGCGTCTATCTGGAGTCTTCTCACAGAAATTGGACCGATAATTACGATTGCCTCGTTGTTCATTTATGTTTTCATATATGCAGGGAGGGTTATTTCAAAGAATTAGCATATTGAGAATTGAGTGGGTGCAGCACACAATAGTTTATCAACCGTAATTTTTTTCCTCATATCAAAAAAAGTGACCCCATTAGACGCAATCTAGTCAAGGGGTCACTCTTTTTTATCGGTTAAATTTCTGCTTCAGCGCTTTTTCAACTGATTTAGGAACAAGCTCCGAAATATCGCCGCGGTATTTGGCCACTTCTTTAACGATACTTGAGCTTAAAAATGAATATTGGTTGTTTGTCATCATGAATAACGTTTCTACATTGGCATCGAGCACCCTGTTCATGGAGGTGATCTGCATTTCATATTCAAAATCAGATACTGCCCGCAGACCTCTCAAAATCGTGCTGGCATTCTTGCTGTTAGCATACTCAATCAATAGACCCTTAAACGATTCTACCACAACATTCGGCATATCCTTTGTCACTTCCATTAAGAGTTCACAGCGTTCATCCACATTAAACAATGGGTTTTTCGACGAATTATTCAGCACACAAACATACACCTTATCAAATACTTTTGCTCCGCGTTTAATAATATCCAAATGTCCGTACGTCACAGGATCAAAACTTCCCGGACAAACAGCAATGCTTGCCATTTTACTCCCCCGTCCCTTGTTCATTATAAATATAGATGGACACTGCACTTATGCCGTATGATTCATAGCGTGTGAGTTTATAGGCGCCAATCTCATCCGGCAATGTTATGCCGGCATCATGTTCTGCCACAATTATGCCGCCGTCTTCCACTAAACGAAATGAATCAATCAATTCGATAAGCGCTTTCAATTTTTGTTGCTTGTACGGAGGATCCAAAAAGATAAGCTTAAAAGAGAGCTCTCTTTTCGCAATGGCTTTTAACGCTCTCTCCGCATCATTGCGGTAAACCTCTGCCTGATCCTTGAACTGGCAGGCTTCTAAATTTTTATGTATAGTTGCAACTGCTTTGGCTTCCCTGTCCACAAAAATGCATTTATCAATGCCTCTGCTTAAAGCTTCAATCCCAAGGCCGCCGCTTCCGCCAAACAAATCAACAGCAAGCCCGCCATTAAAATAGGGGCCTATAATATTAAAGATCGATTCTTTCACTTTATCTGTCGTTGGGCGTGTGGACATACCCGGCACTGCTTTCAAAGGCCGCCCTTTACAGCTTCCTGATACTACTCTCATCTTTCTCACCACTGTTATTTTGTCTTTGCTGCTAGAATTTAGCCTGTTTTATCGTATCATAGTGCGTGGGCAGAGACAATATGGAAAAGCTGTGCCCGCTGGTCTTGATTAATCGGCAAATAAAATTCACTAAAAAAGCCAGGCTGCCTTTTAAGGAGACTTTGTTTTCTTCTTGAAATCTGAATCCAACTCTCCATCTAAGATTTCACAGGAAAAAGCATGATAAATCCCTGATTCCTAAATGCTGGTGGCTAATGAGAGTCTTGTCATACCATTGAAAATCGTCCTGCTAGATGAAATGGTTTTGGAGTTTAACTCACTGAAAACAAGAAACCAATTCACAGGCAGCCAAACTAAAAAAACCCCGCAGGAAACCTGCAGGGTCCTTCTATTCCAAAAAAAGCGGACTTTTTTTGGCAGAAGGCAAAGGGAGAGGAGAAACCGGAGGAAGAACTTATGGGGAAACGTAAGTCTTCTCCGCGGTTGGCAACAACATCTTCGATTCGATGTTGTTACTATACATTATCCACCAATAGAGTTCACACTATACATTTCTATAAACTTTTTTCCGGATAAAAATTAGGACATCATCTATCTAACTGAAATCAAACATGTTACATTATGATGAGAAAGAAAGAACAGGAGGAATTCAGTTTGATACAGCGCTTTATTGAGCTTGGAGCCGGCTATTCGGATCTGTATGAATTAATTGAAACCACACAGGCGAATGCTCATCGTGTTTCAAGATTTTTAATACTGAATACAACGATAAATGAAAGAAAAATGTCGTCTTTTGCAGTCACTATGAATCCTACAGACCCTGGACAATTCCAGGCTATTTACTTATGCCTTGAAGGCATTTCCTCAGGAAGCAGCAAACGCCGTGAATTATTTGAAGATCTCGCAAAAAAGCTTGAGAAATCGATTATAGAGCTGGATGTCAAATCCTCCAGTCAATTTGCCGAAAAAGAATTATATTTTCAATACCTGACTGGCATTCTCAGAATGAACCGGTATTTGCCGCCTTGGCAATAACAAAATGCGGAATCGGCCGGTTTGCAGGCAGACTGATAAGACTCTGTCAGTAAAGGCGCTTTTTACCTATACTGGCAGATCTGTTCTGACCGAGTGGCTGGAAAGTGCAGCTGGACAATATGAAAAGCAAAATCTCATTATCCAATTTTATAAATTTATTATTTAAGATCAGCTTTTGAACAATTAGCTGATTTACTTTCTTTTTAGACTGATTTTCTATTTTATTGCCGAAATTCTCCCTTAATAGCTATTCTTCTGCTCTTTTAAACTACTCAAAACAACCAATTGAATACATGCAAAAAGCGCAATCCCAAGGATTACGCTTTTCTTCTATAGACCAAGTTTATAGTCATATTCTTTTGCTTTATCAATTTTTGATTCGAATTCCAATTTCAGAAAGGGCTTATATGACGGCTCAGCGTGCTTTACAAATGAAAAGGATGATACCTTCTCTATTGTAGGTTCAACATGTTCCATGTCACAATATAAGACAACATACTTTAATTTCTTGGATACGTAATGGATGTTTCCGAATTTACGGAGCATTTTGATCTGCTTTAAGGAATGCATCCAGATGATAATGCCTTGACGCTTTTCAAACATCATAAATAATCTCCCTTTTTATATTCTCCACTTGAAGTGTACCAATTTTCTAATTTTTTTACAATAAGCACCTGAAAACATCTCTGCAAAAGGAGCTGAATGTTTTGATTCTGAGCCATACCGTCCAATTATTTTTAGATAGGATGAATGCAGATGAAACATGTTCATGCTGGATAAAAAAAGCTGCAGGTATACCGTTTCTGTATGTCCAGGTGAATTCCGGGAGGGCACTCGCGGATATTACGCTCAAGATTGAGAAAGAGTCCCGTTTTGCAATGAAGGGAAAACGGCTTACGTTTGATTGCATCTTTGTCAGAGAAGACAAGAATTTATATGTATTTCGGCATCGTTTTTATGTGCCTCAGGAAAAAATGTTCTGCTGCGGAAATTTGTGCGAGGACTGTATCCGTCTTAAAAAAGGAACTTAAAAAACGAGGACTGGCCTCGTTTTTTAAGATGCTTTGCAGCCGCATCCCCCGCCTGAGCCGCATCCCCCGCCACAGCTTGACCCGGTATCAAAAAACGGGTTCCCTGTGGGCACTTTGATATGCTGTGAAACGGCTCTGCCGAGTTCGGCGCTTATTTCATCAAGCAGCGATTGAAGCTCTTTCTCTGCTTTTTTAAAGGCAATCACTGCATCATGAAGATCAAGCTCGCGCTTTGCTTCCCTCATGGCCTTTGTGATTTCTTTATAGTCCGGATGATATTTGCCGAAACGCTGGACATCTTCGTATAAATCCTTGATTTCAACAAATTTGGCTATCACCTTTTGTGCAGATTTATCTTTATTCAATGTATTTAAAGTGCGGCGATAGTCTTCCGCAATTTCTGACTCAACAACTAACGACCCAAGAAGCTCAGCTTCGTCGATTAAATTGACGCTTTCTATAGTAGCAAACATAGACGGCATCACCTCCAGCTATATTTTAACATGTTTCTGCCGGAATGGTAAATGCATCGTCTCACTGTACAGTGACGTTCCACGTTTTTTTTAAGTGATATTTTGAGGAATCATTGTGCAAAAGTTCAAGGGAAATCGTATGTGTTCCTTTTTCTAAACCTTTAATGATAAATGCAGCTGTATGTATTTCATCTGTTTTTTTTTCATCAACATACAGATTCATGTATCCTTCACCATTTACTTTTTTCCCGCGCTCATCTGAAAACGTAAAATTGGGAACAAAGCACTCTATATAAACATTGCGCCCTTTTAGATGATGATTGACAAAAAGCTGTCTCCCTGTTTGAGCACCTGCTTCAACTGCATCCTGCTGTGTTATGCTGATTTCCATGGGAACAGCATTTCCTTCTGGACGGGGTTTTTCATTCGTGCAGGCTGTTAAAGATACGAGCAATAAAAACAGCAGCATAAAGTGTTTCAACAATAACAACGCCTCCTTATGGAGGTAGTTTCACCAGATTTATATCAAATATGTTTTTAAATAAAAAAAGAAAGTCATGGTGAAGACTTTCTTTCCATCAATCCTGCTGCCTCATTGCCTGAAACATCCCAAGCATCATGGAAGCCATTTGAACTGAGTTTGAAAACTGAGCTACTTTGTGCGGGATGGTTTTTTGATAATAATTCATCATGGCAAGTTTCATCGATTCTGTATCTTGAGGATTTCTTGCCAGCTTTCTGTACCAATGCGGCTGTTCCCTCAGAAATTTTTTAAATTCATTGTCTGCTGCAATCATTTCCTGAATTTCTTTTCTCATGATTTCGCTCCTGCTTAATCTTTCCTGAAAGAAAAGGGATGGTTTGGTGTGTTCGACTGACTAGATGATGAGCCTTTTGTAAGCCCGAAGGTTGAAAATAAGTTTTGAATAGATGAAATGGTGTTGTTCATGTTATACAAATGCTGATTCATTTGATTGGCATCCATGCTTTTAACAGCTGTCATCATCCTGGACATAAAATCGGACTTCTTTTCTGCCGTACTTTCAGACTCATCTGACTCTTCTCTGTACTTCTTCCATGAGACATCATTTTCTCCAAGCAAATACCAATCTTCAAATAGTTCCTGCCATTTTTTCTCGCCTTTTCTGACTTCAGTAATCAATTTAGGATGTTTTTTTACAAATTCCTTAAATTCTCCAATAGAAGGATGTTCTTTTTTTTCTGTCATTATCTGATCACCTCTGCTTACCTTCGCCTGCTATATTTTATTTGACCGAATGAAAACGGTTCGCCCATTTTATGCTTTTTTCCCATTTCGAGCAGGCTTTAAGAAAAATCCTGATTGCACAATATTTGGGAGTACTGATAAGATGAAGTGGAGGATAGAAAGGATTGGGTGAGAGATGGAAAAGGAAGAACTGACGCGCTTATTGGCTGAATTAAAAGAAGAAGATGTTCCAGTTTTAAAGCTGTTTCTTGAGGGACTGAAAAAGAAAGCGGAGAAAGAAAACGGATCTTACATAGGTGCATTGCTACATGCACAAGGCGAATATACCGAAAATCAATTCATATTAACCATTCCCAATACGGCAATTATTCAAAACTCCCTGCACATTGTACATGGAGGAATTACTGCTACACTGCTTGACTCTGCAATGGGATCACTTGTACATCATATTTTGCCTGACCATCTTGCTGCTGTTACATCTGAAATGAAAATTAATTATGTTGCACCTGGGATCGGCACAGAACTAAAATGTATAGCCTCTCTAATCCATAAGGGCAGCAAAACAGTTGTTACTGAGGGCAAAGTCTTCCGTGATGACGGCAAATTAATGGCTCATTGTACAGCAAGCTTTTTTATTATCGATCGACCTAAACGGTAAGTCAGGAGAAAGAAATGTTTCCTTTTTTTAAAAAGACATGTTATTTCTGTAAGAAAAAATCTAAAAACACAGAAATCTATTTTGGCGATAAACGGGCAAAAATTCATGTTTGTCATCTTTGTAAAGGCTATGCTGAGAGACGTGCTTTTAAAAAGGCATAGATCCTTTTTTCCGGCTAAAGCTTCTGCCGCACGAATTCGATTTTTCACTCAGCAGAAAAGACACCCGCAATGGATGTCTTTTTGCTGTGAATATCAGTCATTAAAAGGTCTGATAAAATTTTGTGTGTAGTAAAGCTCATTCACTCCGACACCAAGTCTCGTAAAATCAGGGTTCAAAAGTGTGTCGCGGTGGCCATTGCTGTTGAGCCAGCCCTCAACCGCCGCTATTCCGTCAATGTATTGGGCTGCAATATTTTCTCCAGCCATCTGATAAACTACATCCCCTTCTTTCAAACGGTCTGCAAGCGACCCTTCAGTCGGAGACTCATGTGAAAAGTATTCATTTGAAAGCATATCTCTGCTGTGCAAAAAAGCTACGTCTGATGTCATTTGATCCCACTCTACAGGAGGGATATCGTGACGGTTTCGAATGATATTCGTCAGATCGAGGATTTGATTTTCTGCCCCTTTTTCTACAGCCTTCCATTCTTCCGCATTAAGCGGTTTAGGCTGAATGAGTTCACCCCGGTAAACAACCTCATAAGGCCGCTGCTTTACTAAGGTTTCTTCATCTAAAGCTCTGATGCTTGAAAGTTCGCCATCAAACTTATCTAAATAAAGCTGAACATAAACGTCTCCCATTTTAACGATGGGTCTCGTATTCATATCTTCTTCAGACATTTCAAATCGGTAAGAATTGCCGTCAAAATCTATTGATATACTTGAAGATATCGAATTTGTTTTAAAAACCTCACCGACAGGCTGGCCTAATTTATACGGCTTTACATTCACTTCTTGCCCGATGGCATATACTGTGACAACTTTGTTATCGAGTACCCCAACCTGAAGGTACTGCTGTTCGTTCTGGTTATAAATCCACCATTCGTAGTCATAGGCTGAAGGATCTTTTCTTGCAGGCTCCCCAAGCGTTTCAATGATCTCACCTGAAGATTTTCCGACAAAAGAAAGCACACCTGAATGCGGCATATTTAATTCTTCATTTGATTCATTTGCAATTTGTTCATTTTCATCTATTTGTTTAATCGGTTCCTTATTTCCATATTGAATAAAAAGAATATAAGTAATAAAAATAACCAGCAATAAAAAAACGGTTTTTAATATACTGCTCAGCTTAAATCCCTCCAGGTCACTCATTTCTACCATTATATGAACCATTAGATTCATTATACTACTAAACAGTATTTCACAAGATTGGCAGATAGTATATCCTTTTATAGGTCATTTAATCAAAAATGGCAGCTTTTTTCAATTAAGATGTCTGAAATATAGTTTTTCCAGCTTATGATTCACAAGTTTTTTCTTCCATATAAAAAGGAACATGCCCAATCAATGGCATGTTCTTTCATCGCTTAATGTAGATGATGATCATTCTTTTCGGAAATTGTCGTCAGGGCTGCCCCTGCCTGCTGATCTGTCAGCTGATTTAGGGATAAGTCTCCAAGTGAGACCATTCCGACTATATGTCCATTTTCTACAACTGGAAGCCTTCTGATTTGATGCTCCGCCATAAGCTGTGCCGCTTCATCTGCAGATGCATCCGGACTGATTGTGCAAAGATGATCGCTCATCACCTTCGTCACTTGATAAGATCCAGGATGTTTTTCTGCGATTCCTCTTACAACTAAATCACGATCCGTAATCATCCCGAGCAACTGATTGTTTTCAACAATTGGAATGGATCCTACGTTCCATTCTTTCATTTTGACCGCTACCTCGAATACATTATCAAGCGGTGTGCATGCCTGGATGTCATTAGACATAATATCTCGAACTTTCTGCATAAAAAATCCTCCCTGAAAGTAATAATAAAGATCATTCTGCTAATGTAGTTTGGCCCAAAAAAAGATAAAGATGTAAATTATCAGGTAAAGATTGAAAGTTCCACGCATTCGTACTATGATTGAAGAGGAATTCATTAAAGCGCTTTACTAATGAAAATGCCGTAAGAAGGTTTAGGAGGGTATACATAATGAAGTTGGAAAACACAGGACTGGATGGATTGACAGTTGAATTAGCAAGACTGGATGAAATTATGGATGAGCTTGGCATTGTTCGTGCCGGTCAGTGGGATTATGAGCGTGTTACATATGATCGTAAATTCGAAAACAAAGATGAAACGTTTTATCTTCGCATTCCTGGATATGCAGTAGAAGGAGACATTGGCGGAAAGCATGCAGTGGTAAAATTAATGACACCGCTTCTCGGCAAACACTATTATCCGCACGGAGTAGAATATGGCGAAGGCGAAAACTTTCCAAATGCCGTTTTAAGTACAAGCCAGAAATTGCTTAAGCAGCTCAAAGAAGAAATTGGACGAATCGTTTAAAGTCATACACGCAAAAGCAATCACTGCTTTTGCTTTTTTATTTACCTATAAAAAACAATTCATTCTCCTCATACTGACAATTATATTTTCATAATTGTTATAAAAGCCTTTCTGCACACCGTCCTTTCGTACTATAATTTAAAGAGAACCATTGAAAGGAGCAAGGGATTGTCTACAATACTCTCAAAACGAAATTTCCTCATCATTACATCCATTATTGTGATAGGGCTGATTGTTTACTTTCTTCTGCCCATTTCGATTCCCTTGATTATGGCTTTTATAACAGCGTTATTATTGGAACCTCTCGTAAGGCAATTCCAAAACCGCGCTAAGCTCAAACGGAAAATGGCCGTATTGGCAGCATTTTTAATCTTTCTGTTTACCATTTCCATCAGCGGTTACTTTCTTACAACTAAAGTAGTAGGCGAAGCCATTCGGACAATTGAAAATGCACCTAGCTACATAAATGAAATTACGATGGCGTGGAACAATTTTGAAAAACGGATTACGAATTCTGCAAAGGATCTTCCGCCGAAGTTTGTAAATGAAATCAGCAATCAGATAGAAGAATTTCTTGAAAAAACAAAAGCCGATCTTGCAAGCTCGGTCAATATAGATAATGTTAAAAGCATCTTTACAAACATTCCTAATTATATGGTAAACATGCTGGTTTACTTGATTGCATTATTCCTGTTTATGATTGAGCTCCCGCACCTTAAAATAAAAATGTATGAACATATGAAGGAAAATACTGCTCAAAAAGTAAATTTTATGGTTACCCGCATGTCTTACGTTATTTTTGGTTTTGCAAAAGCCCAGTTTTTAGTAAGCATTATTATCTTTGTGGCATCCTTTATTGGACTTCTCCTGATAGCCCCTGAAATTGCGCTTGTTATGTCAATTATTATTTGGATTATTGATGTCATACCTATCATTGGATCGATCATTATTATGGGCCCATGGACTCTTTATCATCTCATTTCAGGCGATCCGGTGCTTGCAGCAAAGCTTGGCATTCTGACAGCTGTTCTTTTGATTATTAGACGTACCATCGAGCCTAAAGTGATGGGTAGCCATATCGGGTTATCCCCTCTTGCGACTCTTATCTCAATGTATCTTGGATTAAAGCTGTTTGGTGTTCTTGGTTTTTTCATTGGCCCAATGATTTTGATTTTGTATAATTCTGCGAGAGAATCAGGCATTATCCGTTTTCATTTTAAATTATAGGCAGTATAAAAAGGCTGGACGTTTATCGATCAGCCTTTTTCAAATGCGATCCATGCACATGGATTTTTTTAATGGAATCATTTGCTCAAGCAAATGCAGATCTTCATTTGGTCCTTTAATAAGACCTGCATCGTAGAGAGAGGCAGGTTTCATGTATCTGAAAAGAACGGCTGTTAATGTGGATATATCCAGCTGAAGACCGCGTTTAGGAGGGTGTATACAGACGCTTCCAGCAGCAGACTTCCGAAATTGAGTGATCTCTCCTTTTTTTATGAGATACGTTCCGCTGTTCCAGGCTGCAAAGGAATCATGGATGTGCAGAAAAAGCGGCTTTTCATGAGGCTCAAACAGGGATTGCTTTAAAAAAGATTCGACATCAACAATTCTCCCCATTATCGTGGGCTTAACCTCTGATAGAATGAAAGGATTTTTCAGAAAAAAAGAAAAGTGATCCTTCTCGAAAGTTCGCCAAATCAGCTGCTCATATCTTACATCCTTCTGACAGATACAGGTCCAAAGTGATTTTTTGGCTGCATCGTTATGGGCGATGCACTCATCTACATACAGATTCTGATTTTCAAGCCTATAAATCATATACCCATCAGCGCTGCCATCTTTATGGAAATGAAGGTAAACACAATGATTTTCTTTTAATATTCCTTTTTTCCACCATTCTTCCGATCTGACGATCAAACCGTTATTTTCTTTGCTGAAACGGTCATAAACCTTTTGAAGGAACGGCAAAGCGAGATCCCGGCTAAACTCTTTAACATTGCTGCTTCCTCCAAATGTACGGAGATGGTGACTTTCCTTGTTCACCGTCCATGTTTTTTCATTTGAAATTAATTCCCATCCAAATTTTCTGTAAAAGGGGATTGAGAATGGATTCAGATACGAAATGGCACAGCCTTGATTCTTCATCTTGACTAAAGCTTCAAATAGAAGCTTGTCCAGTTTTTGCTTGCGCCGCTCTTCCGGCAAAAAAGAAATGGATGACAGCCCTCCCATCTTTACTTTTTTCCCTGAAAAATAAATATCAAAATCCAGAATGTGTACTTTAGCAACAAGTCTCTCACTGTCAAAGTCACCCAATATCATTTCCTTCGGGAAGCGGCTTCTTTCTGACCGATCGCTCATCAATGAGTGCTGCGATAAACGGACAACCTCTTCATAATCTGTCTCTTCTGCTTTACGAATCATAACGTCTCCTTCTCAGCTATGCTTTCTTTTTAAGTTCCCAAGATAAAAATACGTCCTCTTTTTTGGTGCAGATCATGCCAAGCTTCTCAAATAGGCGGATAGATTTTTTATTATGATCGATGCATTCCATGCTGATTTGTTTGACTGATTTTTCACTTGTCAGCCATTCAATAACTGCATCAATCGCTTCATATGTTAAACTCTCCTCATCATCGACCTCGTGGATGTTGTAGCATAGTTCCACACAGCCATGCTCATCCGGCATGCCTTGAATAAATAAGTCGCCTACAATTCTCTTTTCATGATATAAAATAATGAGCCAAAGTCCCCAGCCATATTCTTTTTCATTTCTCTCAAGTCTTTCAATATAGAGCGGGAGCATTCCTTTGACCGCAATTGAAGGCCAAGTAACAGGTATTCCAATGGGGGAACGGCTTTCCAGTTCTTTTCGGTGAAAGACTAAAGATTTTGCAATATCCAAAGAACAGGGGATAATGAGCAGCCGATCTGTTACAATCTCAATCATTTTACAGTCACTCCCTTCATAAACCGTCTGATACTTTCATTTTATGGCCATTCTGTGCGTCCTATACTAAAAGAAAAAAAGAAACAAAAAAGATGTTATAGAATGATAAATTCCATAACATCTTATGCCATCTTTAAAAACCTAAAATCGCTTTGAAGACAGAAGTCGTCTCTCCGCCTTTATACTGAATATAAAGCAGATAATAGACAGCCACCCCGGTAATCGCGGTGAAAAACCAGATCACGCTCGTAACAGGACCTGATTTTCTGTGCTGAGAAAGTTTGTTTTTATAACCTGATATCAAGGTGATAATACCAAGGACTGCACCTACTGTAGCAAGAGTAATATGAAAAATCAGAAAAACTGTATAATAGATTTTAATATGATCGGGTCCGCCAAACGCTGTGTTCCCTACAAAGACCGTTCTTGAGGCATACACGACAAAGAAGATAACCGCAAAAACAGCTGCGGTAAGCATTGCCTTCTGATGTGCCTCTATTTTGCGCTGCTTGATCAAATACCAGCCAACAGCAACAGAAACAGCACTTAAAACAATAAAGGCTGTACTTATAGTAGGTAAAATAGGTACATTCATTTTTGCAGCTCCTAAAAATAAAAAATTATAGATTGATAAGCAGAAAATTTGAACGGAAATTACTTAATCGGCTGCGGAGTAAATCTCTTTCTTTCTTCAAGATCATCGCTCTCTCTCTCCTGACGGGCCCATTTAAAGAAAATAATTCCGAGCAGGCTTCCATAAACAAACTCCTGGATAATTTTCATCATGATGCCTCCAAGCTGCTGATCTTCAACAAGTGGCAGTGTATTGAACATTTCCGGTCCTGTTAAATTCAAACCTGACAGCATACTTGCCGGCACACAAAGTTCAAGGGCGCTGACCCATGCACTTGGATCCGAATACGTAGAATAAAGAGAAGTATCAGCAAATATGATAAGGGCACAAGCAGGTGTCAACAGCATGCCATTGGCGAATATGTATCCGATTTTCTTAATTCCGCCAAGTTCTCTCCATTCAGGCAGTTCATTTAACAATGGCCACCACATCAGCATCGCAGCAATAAAAATAAAAATCGTTACTGACGCATGGATGACATGATCTGTCTTCACAACATCAAAGACAAGCGGAATATGATAGATTGAGAAAACACCGTTAAAAACAATTAAAGCGATCAGCGGCTTTGACAGAAATGAAACGATTTGCTTGACGCCCCGTCTGTAAATTATTGCTCTCCACATCCAGACAGGAATGCCATAGATCATCAGAGGAGGAATCAGCAAATATAAAAGGGCCATTTGTGTCATATGTGCACTGAACATTATATGTCCCATAAGATCCAGCGGACTGCCTTTTACAGCATATAAAAGGATCATGCTGCCTGCAAAAAGCGCTTTCTGTTTGAACGGGACAGGCTGGCTATCATGAAATCGATTTCGAAGAGGTCCGATTAATAGAAAATAAACGCCAAGAATGACCGCAACAAACAGGAAAAAATATGGGCTCCACATTGCTCTAAAACCAAAGATTTCTAAATTTAACAATGAGTTCATCTCCTATTTCTGCTATAACTCCTGCAAACTATTATACACCTTCAATGAAGCGCTATCAATGAACGTTCTATGACATTAGAAGAGGTGAAGACATTGATTGAAGCACAAGGACGGAAGAGGCATGCCCCTTCCAAAAATATATGTTCTTAAATCTATTCACCGCTTATATTTTCACTTTTTAACATACAAAAAACGGCTGAGAATAAACTCAGCCGTTTTTCCATATTACCACCAAATAATTGTCACGAATGTAAGAACTGTCAGAAATGCTACACCGATTCCTGAGTAAAGGAAAAGCGCAGGCACTTCATGGCCTTTATGGCTCATATGCATAAAGTAATAAAGCTGGAAAATAACCTGGATAATAGCAAGCAAAAGAATAAACGGAATTTTAAACCATTCTGCAATGCCATCATAGCCAATTGCTACAAATGCAATGACTGTAAGGAAAATCATTAATGCAAATGTAACAACTTGATATTTCATATCTTCTTTATTTTTCTTGCGGCGATATGCAAGATCAACTTTTGGGTTACCTGAATTTTGATTAGCTGCCATCAGTTTATCCCACCATTCCCATTAAGTATACAACTGTAAAGATGAACACCCATACAACGTCGATAAAATGCCAGTATAAACTTGCAACGTAATATTTAGGCGCGTTGTATAAATTCAATCCTCTTTTTGCATTGCGCACCATCAAAGTAGTGATCCAAAGTAAACCAAATGCAACGTGGGCGCCATGTGTTCCGACCAGCGTGTAAAAAGCGGATCCAAGAGCACTGCTTGTAATAGTAAATTCAAAATGATGAATATAATGATTGAATTCATAAATCTCAAGAGCCAGGAATCCTGCTCCTAATAGAACAGTAATTCCCATCCAAAGCTGCATTTTTTTGAAATCAAAGTTCTTCATGTGGTACATGGCGTAAACACTTGTCAGAGAACTTGTCAAAAGAAGCATAGTAGCTGCAAAAACAAGCGGAAGTTCAAACATTTCCTGTGTCGTTGCACCGCCGTTGTTTGAATCTCTTAAAGCTAAGAATGTTGCAAAAAGAGAAGCGAACAGGACGGTCTCTCCTCCAAGGAAAAGCCAGAAGCCTAAAAATTTATTTTTGCCTTCAAGGGTAGCCTTTTCAGGTGAGGCAGGGAACGTTTCAGCTGTTAATTTTTCCTCAACATGCATTATGCCTTAACCCCCTTATCGTTATCATCATTCATTAAATCTTCTTTGTGAATATGATAACCGTGATCATCAATGATTGAACGAAGGAACATACATCCAAGTGTAATTAGGAGTCCGATGATAATAACCGGATCAGCCCATGCATAATCTGAATGATACAATAATCCAAATGCTGCAACAAACAATCCAAATGACATAATCAGCGGCAGGATGGAACCGTTAGGCATGTGAATGTCTCCAAGCGGTTCGGCAGGAGTCATTCCTTTGTTTCCTTCCATTCTTTCAACCCACAAAGCGTCAAGACCGCGAACAAGCGGTGTTTGTTTAAAATTATATTCAGGTGCAGGTGATGAAACAGCCCATTCCAGGTTGCGTCCATCTCCCCATGCATCCCCTGCTGCTTTTTCTCCTTTTATAGAAGAAATCACGATATTGTACAGCAATACGATTGTTCCGGCAGCCATCAAGAATGCCCCAGCCGTACTGATCAGATTCCCCGTTTCAAGACCCTGTCCAGGAAGGAATGTGAAAATGCGTCGCGGCATACCCATCAATCCAAGGAAATGCTGGATAAAGAACGTTAAATGGAAGCCTGTAAAGAATAATACGAAAGTAACAACACCCAGTTTTTCACCAAGCATTCTGCCGAACATTTTCGGCCACCAGTAGTGCAGGCCTGCGAATAATCCCATAACCACTCCGCCTACGATAACATAGTGGAAATGTGCAACTACGAAATAGGTGTCATGATACTGATAATCTGTAGGTGCAGCTGCAAGCATGATTCCTGTCACTCCGCCCATAACGAACGTAGGAATGAAGGCAACAGACCAGATCATTGGAACTGTAAAGCGAATGCTTCCGCCCCACATTGTAAACATCCAGTTGAAAATTTTAATCCCTGTCGGAACGGCAATGGCCATTGTTGCTACTGCGAAAATAGCATTTGCGATTGGTCCAAGACCAGTTGTGAACATGTGATGCGCCCACACCATGAACCCTAAGAAACCGATTAATACTGTAGCAAATACCATTGATGAATATCCAAATAATCGCTTCTTCGAGAAATGAGGCAGAACATCCGAGAAAATTCCGAAAGCCGGAAGAATTAAGATGTAAACCTCAGGATGTCCGAAAATCCAGAATAAATGCTCCCAGATAATTGAATTTCCTCCAAGCGCCGGATCAAAGAATCCAGTGCCGAATATACGGTCAAACATCATAATTGCTAAACCAACTGTAAGCGGCGGAAAAGCAAATAGGATAAGTGCTGAAGCTACAAATGTAGTCCACGTGAACAACGGCATACGCATGTAAGTCATGCCAGGCGCACGCATGTTAATAATTGTTGCGAGGAAGTTAATACCCGCAATCAATGTACCAAATCCTGATATCTGAAGTCCCAGCAAATAGAAATCTACTCCATGTCCAGGTGAGTTCAGTGCAAGTGAAGCATAATTCGTCCAGCCTGCATCAGGCGCTCCATTTAAAAACCAGCTTAGGTTCAGGAATAGTCCTCCAAAGAAAAACAGCCAGAAACCCAATGAGTTCAAAAATGGAAATGCAACGTCACGCGCTCCGATCTGAATCGGTACGACGGCATTCATAAAACCAAATATGAGCGGCATGGCTGCCAGGAAAATCATGGTCGTGCCATGCATAGTTAAGATCTCGTTGTAAAGGCCTGCTGCGATAAAATCGTTATTTGGCACAGCGAGCTGAATTCTGATAAGCATCGCTTCTAATCCACCTACGAGGAAGAAGAAGCCGCCGGAAATCAGGTAAAGGATGGCGATTTTTTTATGATCTACTGTTGTTAAGTAGTCCCATAGCACAGCGCCGAACCCCTTTTTCTGAGTTAACGTACTCACAGTGTTACCTCCCTTTTATTCTGCTGAGACATCTTACTTCGTTTCGACTTTTAAGCCGCTTAAGTATTCAGTAAGTGCATCAAGTTCCTCATCGTTAAGTTCAGGATACGTTTTTGTCATCTTGTTTCCTGGCTTGTACTGTTCAGGATCTTTCAGCCAGTTTCTGATATTTTCTTCATTATGAGGCAGAATGCCCGCTACTCTGGTACGCTCTCCAAAGTTAGCCAAGTTAGGTGCTGTTCTTGCTTCTTCTGGACGCTTATCAGCAGGTGTCACAGCATGACAGCCGATACAGCTTTTCTCCTGGAACAATTTCTCACCCTGTTTAGCTAAATCAGAATCTGCTACCGCTTTAGCGTTTTTCATTTCTTCAATCCATTGATCAAACTCTTCGCGGGATTTTGTTTTTACTTTAAAATCCATTAAAGCATGTGAAGGGCCACAAAGCTCAGCACATTTCCCGTAAAAATATTCTCCGGCTTTTTCTGCACGTTTGCTGTCAAAATTAAGCCAGAACTTATTTATATTTTCAGTGTTTGTATCCATCTTGCCGCCTGCTGACGGAATCCAGAATGAATGCTTCACATCAGAAGCAATCAGATTAAAGTAAACCCTTTCATCTGATGGAACAACTAAATCCTGGCTTGTGATTACCCCAGCATCAGGATATTCGAATTCCCACCAGTAAAGATTTGCTCTGACATTAATAACAACTGCATCTTCAGGTTTGCGGTCCTTCTTTTCCATTGGTTTCACATCTGCAAGTTCAAATGTTGCAGATACAACTGGAACCGCTAACACAAGTAGTAAAAGAATAGGAATAACAGTCCAAATGATTTCAAGTTTATGACTTCCCTCTACTTGCTCAGGAATTTTATTTTCCTCACCTTTGCGCTGTCTGAATTTCAGAACTACATAAATGAAGATCACAGTTACGACTGCGATTACAATGACCATGATGAGTGTACTCAGCACCATTAATGAGTACTGCATATCCGCAACTTCACCAGCTGGTTGAAGAGCGGAAAGATATGGTTCACCACAGCCGGCTAAGACAAGTGTCAACATTGCAAAAATGGCAACGAGACGCAATTTTGTCAGCCTCTTTTCCATAGCTAAATCAAACCCCTCTTTCAGTAAATTAATTCCCGCAGTTTCACAGGAATCGATAATTCCTTCTATGTAAATTCCTAAAAGAAAGAATTTCTAACCTAGTTGATCGTGAAAAGTACCATCGCCACAAAAAGGATCGTTAAGTAATTCAGTGAATAAATAAACATCCACTTTGCCCATTTCAGATCATCCTTCATCTTCATGCCTGATAAAGCAAGCACAAGCCACCCTATGTTCAGTGCAGTTGCAAGAATAATAAAAGGAACCCCGAGCTGAAATAAGTAAAACGGCAAAGGCAGGAGACAGATCACCCAAACCATCATTTGCCTTTTTGTAATGGCAAAACCATGAACGACCGGCAGCATAGGAATGCCTGCAGCACGGTATTCTTCCACCCTTTTCATTGCAAGTGCAAGAAAATGCGGAGGCTGCCATATGAACATAATCATAAACAATACCCAAGCAAGCACACTCAGGTCAGCATCGATAGCAGCCCAGCCGATAAGCGGCGGAACCGCACCTGATACACTGCCTACAACAGTGTTCAGTGTATAGTGGCGTTTAGTCCACATTGTATATAAAAAGACGTATGTAATTACGCCGATCAACCCGATTAACGTGGCTGTTACAGTTGTCATCAGCAAAAGAATAAAGCCGAACGTAAGCAATAAAATACCAATCCACAAAGCCTGAATTGGGTTCATTTTTCCTGTAACTGTCGGTCTCATTTTTGTTCTTTCCATGATATGATCAATATCACGGTCGTAAAAGTTATTGATGGCACATGAACCAGCAATAATTAAAGCTGAACCCAGTAAAACAAATAAAACACTGTCTATATTCTGCAGGAAGCTTTGACCTGTAAAATGCAAGGCAAGCCACAGTCCCGTGAAGGTAGTAATCATATTTGAATTGACAATTCCCATTTTAATAAGACTTAAGAAGTCATTCAGAGCTGTCGTTTCATGGATTTCTTCCGGGCGGTGTCCGCTAAGGTGTGTTTCTGATAAGGTCCTTGAATCAGGCACGTGTTATAGACCCCCTTTTCAATTCTGTTTCTAATAGAAAGAATCGGCTGTATGATGGAAACTTCCTATATCATACTAAATAAAACAATATTTACAAAATGCTTCCTTCTTGATATTAAACCATAATCAGCAAATGTTTTGTGAACAAATTATGAAGAAGTTATGTCGAAATTGTGAAGCAGATGAGCTGCACAGGTTAATTAATTGAAAAGCAGTCCATTCACTGATACTCTAAAAAATGATGGCATAACTTTTTGACCACGATAACATTCTATCATAACTATTAGGAATTTTTTATAGATTATGGAATCTTTTGCGAAAAAAACATTGGTGAAAGAATCCCCCATATAATTCCTTATTAATGTGCCTGTTTTCCTACTATAATAAACAGAGATGATATCAGTCATGTTTTTTGTTGCCTGATCGGCTGAGGCTGCCGCTTTTAAATCAAGCGCTAACGCTCGATTTTTGTCGATTTAGATAAACTCATTATTACGAATAAGAAGGTGAACATCTTGCAGCGAGCATTAAAGGGTTTAGGCGTGCTCACATCTATCGTTATGCTTCTTGTACTCCTGGGAGGAGCTTTAGTTACAAAAACAGAATCCGGAGCAGGATGCGGCGATTCCTGGCCGTTATGCCATGGCGAACTGATTCCATCAGAGATTACCCCTGAGCTTGTCATTGAGCTCAGTCACCGGGTTGTAAGCGGACTTGCGGGCATTCTTGTCCTTCTATTGGCGGTTTCTTCATGGATATTGATTGGATATAAACGCGAGACAAAATTTCTTTCGTCTTTATCATTCTTTTTCCTGATTCTGCAGGCATTAATTGGTGCAGCCGCAGTTAAGTGGGGACAGTCTGATGCCGTTCTTGCCCTGCATTTCGGCATATCGCTTATATCATTTGCATCTGTGCTGCTTCTTACATTGCTTATTTTTGAAGTAGATAAAAAGTTTGATGCGGAATCCCTGATAATTGATAAAAGAATGAAGTTTCATATGATCGGCATTATATCCTACTGCTATATTGTTGTGTATACCGGCGCATTTGTAAGGCATAAAGAAGCAAGTCTTGCATGCCCGAATTGGCCAATGTGCAGCAACAGGCCATATGGACTTCCGGCCACTCTGCATGAGTGGATTCAGATGGGCCACAGATTTGCTGCCGCATTAATCTTTATCTGGGTTGCAATAGCTGCCTACAAAGCTTTTAAATACTATAAACATCAAAAAGTCGTTTATTATGGCTGGATGATTGCTTTTGTCCTAATTACCATGCAAGTAATGTCAGGGGCTCTAGTAGTGCTGACCGGTTTAAATTTGGCTGTCGCACTGGCCCATGCTTTAATAATCTCCTGTCTTTTCGGGGTTCTCAGCTATTTCATCCTGCTTATAAGCAGAAATAAAATAAACCGTCAGCTCAATTGAATAAGAATAAAAAAGTAATCTAAAAAGAGGGACGCCATGTGCGCCCCTCTTTTTACATATCCTTAAACATTTCAATGGCTTCTTTCTTTGCTCGCTGTGTCCGACTGCAGCCTATGGATAGTCCTCTCCAATTCTGTCACCAGACGGATTGGCCATGGATGTTAGCCACAGAGTCAAAAAAAAACAGCCCGGAGGCTGTCTTTTTAATGGGTTAATTCAATTAATAAATCTCCAGTTTGAATCGCTTCACCGTTCGATACATGAATATTCTTAATTGTTCCTGAGAATGGCGCCTGTACGGTCGTTTCCATTTTCATCGCTTCAGTCAGGAGCAAATGATCGCCCTTATTGACTTTTTCGCCCTTTTCAGCCAAAACCTTAATGACTGTTCCAGGCATTGTCGCCCCAATATGCTCTTTATTGCCTTTATCAGCTTTCATTTTCGCTGTGATCGTAGCTTTAATGTTTTCATCGCGGATAATGACCTCGCGAGGCTGACCGTTTAGTTCAAAGTAGACAACACGTGTTCCATCAGGCTGTGGCTCCCCAATTGAAACAAGCTTTACAATTAATGTTTTTCCCTGCTCAATTTCAACTTCAATTTCTTCGCCAAGTCTCATTCCATATAAGAAGGTCGGCGTATCGAGAACTGAAATATCTCCAAATTGTTCAAATGTCTTTGCGTAGTCCATGAACACTTTTGGGTAAAGAGCATGCGCTATTGCATCAAAACTTGTAACTTGTCTATTTAAACTTTGGAAAAGTTCTTCTTTCAATGCTTTAAAATTGACTGGCTCCAATAATTCACCAGGTCGGACCGAAATAGGCTCACGGCCTTTTAAAATAATGCGCTGAAGTTCTTTTGGAAAACCTCCGTGAGGCTGTCCGAGGTATCCCTCAAATAATTCAACAACGGAATCAGGGAAATCAAGCGTTTCTCCCCGCTCATAAATATCGTCTTCTATCAAATTATTTTGGACCATAAAGAGGGCCATGTCGCCGACTACTTTCGAAGAAGGCGTTACTTTGACTAAATCTCCGAACATATCGTTTACGCGGCGATACATTTCTTTGACTTCGTTCCAGCGATCATCAAGTCCGACAGCTTTTGCCTGCTGCTGAAGATTGCTGTATTGTCCTCCCGGCATTTCATGCATGTATACTTCTGAATGAGGGGAATTCATTCCGCTCTCAAAATCCTGATAGTAATGACGCACGCCTTCCCAATATTGAGACAGCTCTTCTAATGCTTCAATATCTGCTTTTGGCCGATGGTCCATTCCTTGAAGAGCATGGTAGAGAGAATTGGCGCTCGGCTGTGAAGTTAAACCTGACATTGAGCTTACAGCTACATCCACCACATCTACTCCGGCTTCAATGGCTTTTGCATAAGTGAAAATACCATTTCCGCTCGTATCATGTGTGTGCAGGTGAATCGGAATCGAAATGGTTTCCTTTAAAGCAGAAATTAAGTCATAAGCAGCCTGCGGCTTAAGCAATCCTGCCATATCTTTAATTCCCAATATATGAGAACCTGATTCTTCGAGTTCTTTAGCCAGATTTTTATAGTATTCAAGATCATACTTTCTACGGGACGGATCTAAAATATCTCCGGTATAGCAGATCGCAGCCTCAGCAATTTTATTTGATTTTCTGACCGCTTCGATCGCAGGCCGCATTCCTTCAACCCAATTCAAGCTGTCAAAAATACGGAATACATCTATTCCTGCATAGGAGGACTTCTCCACAAATTCTTCAATGACATTATCCGGATAATTTTTATAGCCTACTGCGTTAGATGCACGAAGCAGCATTTGCAGGAGAATATTCGGAACTTGTTTTCTGACCGTGAGAAGCCTGTCCCAAGGATCTTCTTTTAAGAAACGGTATGCGACATCAAATGTTGCTCCGCCCCACATTTCAAGCGAAAATAAATTAGGCAGAAGTCTCGCCGTAGGTTCCGCAATATGTTTGATGTCATTTGTTCTTAAGCGTGTTGCAAGCAGCGATTGGTGCGCGTCACGGAACGTTGTATCTGTTAATAGCACTTCATTTTGCTCTTTCAGCCATTTTACAAGACCTTCCGGACCCTGCTCGTCAAGAATCTGCTTTGTTCCGCTTGGTATTGGCTCTGTAATCTTTACTTTAGGAATGTAAAGTTTATCAAAGACCGGCTTCTTTTTCTTTTCAATGCCCGGGAAGCCATTAACTGTTACATTTCCAATGTAGGAAAGCATTTTCGTTCCGCGGTCTTTTTTCTTTGAAAATACGAATAGCTCTGGAGATGAATCAATAAAAGATGTATCGTATTCACCTGACATGAATTTCTCATGTTTGATGACATTTTCTAAAAATGGAATGTTGGTTTTAATTCCTCTGATTCTGAATTCCCTTAGGTTTCTGATCATTTTTGCAGCAGCTTGTTCAAATGTCAGTGCCTGAGTCGAAAGCTTAACAAGCAATGAATCATAATGCGGAGTGATAACAGCTCCCTGGAAACCGTTCCCTGCATCAAGCCTTACTCCAAAGCCTCCGCCTGAGCGATAAGCCATGATTTTCCCAGTATCCGGCATAAAATTATTCAGCGGATCTTCTGTTGTAACCCTTGATTGAATCGCATAGCCAGTTACTCTGATTTGATCTTGTGCCGGAATGCCAATTTTTTCTCCGTGAAGCGGATAGCCTTCTGCGACCATAATTTGAGTCTGTACAATATCAATTCCTGTGACCATTTCGGTAATCGTATGTTCTACTTGAACACGCGGGTTGACTTCAATGAAGTAATACTCTCCATTTGCAACTAAAAATTCTACGGTTCCTGCGTTAACATATTTAACTTTGTTCATCAGTTTAACGGCAGCATCACAAATGTCTTGTCTTAATTTTTCATCAACAGAAACGCTTGGAGCAACTTCAACCACTTTTTGATGACGTCTTTGCACGGAACAATCACGTTCAAACAAATGAATGATATTGCCGTGTTCATCACCAATAATTTGCACTTCAATGTGCTTAGGGTTTTCAATTAGCTTCTCAACGTAAACTTCATCGTTGCCAAATGCAGCCTTCGCTTCAGATTTTGCACGTTCATAGGATTCTTTAACAGCTGCTGCGCTGCGCACAATTCTCATGCCGCGTCCGCCGCCGCCCAGTGAAGCTTTAATAATGAAAGGATAGCCATTTTCACGGCCAAACTCTACAACATCCTCTAAGCTTTGAACAGGTCCGCTGCTGCCCGGAATGACCGGAATATTTGCGAGCTCCGCCTGCTTTCTTGCTTTAACTTTGTCCCCAAACATATCGAGATGCTTGGATTTTGGGCCAATGAAGATGATTCCCTCTTCCTCGCATCTTCTTGCAAAATGAATATTTTCAGATAAAAATCCATAGCCAGGATGGATGGCATCCACATGATTGGCTTTGGCAATCTCAATAATGCCGTCAATATCCAAATAAGCATCGATCGGTTTTTTACCTTCGCCAACTATGTATGCTTCGTCTGCTTTGTAACGGTGAAACGATCCTGAATCTTCTTTAGAATAGATAGCTACTGTCCGGATATTAAGCTCCGTGCACGCACGGAATACACGGATGGCAATTTCACCGCGGTTTGCAACAAGTATTTTCTGAATATTTTTCTGCGACATAGGAATCCTCCTTAAGCTTCATCACTTGCATTACTAAAAGTATAACACATTTATAATTAGTATAACACTTTTATTCTATTGAAATGGAACTGTATTTCCGTTTGTTTCACTTACCGGCTTAGGTTCAGTCTTCTGATAGGTAGCCCGGTATTTAATAAACATGGAGATGTTAATGAGAAGCCCCATTGAAAGCATTAATAAAATCATAGAAGATCCTCCGTAGCTGATAAATGGAAGAGTAACTCCTGTAATTGGCAACAGCCCTGTTAATCCGCCAACGTTAATCGCTGTCTGTATACCAATCATACTTGATATGCCAATTGCAAGCAGTGTTCCAAATGCATCTTCACAGTTTCTGGCAATGTGAAAACCTTTCAGCACGATAAAAGCAAGCAAGATCAGGACAAACGCCACTCCAAATATCCCCAGCTCTTCAGAGATGATTGCCAGTATAAAATCTGTGTGCGATTCAGGCAAATAACCGTATTTTTGAACGCTTTCCCCTAGGCCAAGCCCAGTCAATCCGCCCGAACCAATGGCATAATAAGAATTGATCAAGTGGAAGCCGGAGTCCGCTGCATCACCGAATGGATCCATAAATCCTACGAACCGGCTGACCCGTTCTGTTGTAAAAATCTTGTCCCATTTCAGCAAAACTAAAGGGCTGATCGCAACAACACCGGCAAGCCCCAAAATAATAAGCTTGAAAATATTCTTCATGCCAAGTCCCGAACAAACGACCATTGAAAGAGCAATCATGCCAATGATAGATGCCGAGCCAATGTCAGGCTGCAGGATAATCAGTACACATATAAACCCTGTAAAAATAATCGGGGGCAGCACACCTCTGCCAAAATGATCAATGTAGGATTGTTTTTTTTCGTACACTGCTGCAAGATAAAGGATGACGCTGAGCTTTACAAATTCTGCAGGCTGAAGCTTAAATCCGAACAGCGAAAACCAGCTTCTTGCACCGCCTGCAACAGAACCGAAAATAAAAATAGCAAGGAGCATCAGGATGGAAAGCATGACTACGCCCCTGATAAAAAAAGGACTTAAATAGGCTCTGTAAGGAAAAAACATGGTAATTAGAAGGACTACAAGCCCAAGTGCAGTAAAAATTGCCTGCCTTTGGAAAAAGTGATCACTTTCATAGCCCCACCTGGCAACGGCTGAAATCATACTTGAACTGTACACCATCACGAGACCGAAGCCGCATAAGAGGATAACAGCAAGCAGTAGTGAATAATCATATGATTTTAAAATTTTTTTTATCATTTTATCGCTTCCTATCATGACTTGTTGCTGCATTCTGGATGATTTTATTTTCCTAGTTAGAAATTCGAGATTAAAGCGAAAATTCCTTCCATTATGTTTTCTTCTTCCGAACGCACGCCTTATGGTAACCCGGCAGACGTGCGCAAACAAGTTATAAAAGTATGTAGGTCTTTTGTTATAGTCATTCGCTTAATTGTTTTTTACATAGAAGTTGTTCACGGACAAGATCATTTCATGCTCTATTCACGAAACCGGAAGATACGGGATTCCTTTAGATACATTCGTGAAATATCCAAAAGCAGATTTATTGCTGACTAGTGAAAGCAACAAAGTTCGATAAGTGCTTTATAAAAAAACTCAAACTGTCTAAATGAACAGTTTGAGTTTAATTGTTATTTCTTTGTGAACGCTTCATGCAAAGCTGACATTTCTCTTTCGAGTGTGTCAAGGATTACTTTTCCTTCCCGTTCATCAATCAGATTAAGCCTGACGGCAAAATCAATTTCTCTTGATAGTCCAAACATTTGTGTATCTAAAACCTCTTCATAAAGAGGACATTGAGGCATCGTCAAATTGTCCATTTGGACTTGAATCAGCTTCGTAATTTTGTCAGCATCAGCCTTTAAGAGCGCAAGTGCTTTTTCTCGATGATCAATCGCAATCTCAGACGCCAATTGAACCCCTCCGTTCCCGAGCGATTACCCTAATCTATCTATTAATATTATAGTGAAAACAGTAAAAAATCAAGAAAAAACAAGGTGTTATTCATAAGTGAACTTGTTCCCGGACATAGATACATCAAAAAATGCTCAATTCATACTTTTCAGATAAAAGATGAAGCAGCTTTATGCCTGCAATACTGTTTCCTTTTTGATCAAGAGACGGACCAAAAATTCCGATTCCAAAATGATAAGGAACAATTCCCATAATACCTCCGGACACTCCGCTTTTAGCAGGAATTCCAACTTTTATTGCAAATTCACCTGATGCATTGTACATTCCGCATGTCACCATAAACGTTTTGCAAATACGTGCAATATCTTTGGGGATAATTTGTTTTTCTGTTTGTGGATGCTTGCCGTCAAGGGCGAAGACTGCTCCGATTTTTGCAAGATCAAGACTGTGCATTTGTACGGCACATTGCTTTGAATATAGATCTATCAAGTCCTCTACATCACCGTCAATGATGCCGTCTTTTTTCATAAAGTAGCAAAGTGACCGGTTCAGCCACGCATTTTCGAATTCCGAAGAAGCTATTTCATGACAGACTTTAATATCTTTATTGAAGGTTAATTCTTTTGTGAAAGCTAAAAACCGGGATAATTTTTCATCCTTGTCAGTTCCTTTAATCATATTCGAAACGGCCAGAGCGCCTGCGTTGATCATCGGATTAAGCGGCCGCTGATTTTCATGAGTTTCAAGCTTGACGATTGAATTAAACGGATCTCCCGTAGGCTCCATGCCCACTCTATCAAACACAAAGGATTCACCATGATCCATTAGCACAAGAGCAAGCGTCAGCACTTTTGATATACTTTGCAGGGTAAAGCTTTTTTCAATATCTCCTGCTGACATACACGTATTTTCAACATGATAGATCGCAACAGACAAATCATTTTGATCTGCTTCGCCAAGTGCTGGAATATAGTCAGCTGTCTTTCCATCCTTCGTAACTTCCCTTGCAATGCTCACAAGCTCCTCAAGCTCTTCGTTAGTTTGACATGGCATGACCCGTTCACCTCTTCTTTTTTGTATGAGGTGTTAGTTTGCCCAATAAACTTCATGCCAATGACCCCCATGACAAAATCACAGAAAGCGCTTATAATTTTTATGAAAGGACGTGTAGCAATGGACTCAATCATTATGATAAAAGGAAATATCGCCTTTCCAATCACACTGGATCCCGGTGTATGGATATTTGACGACAGAAAAGTCGATCTGACTGTTTATTTTGATGAAAATAAAAAAGAACGAAACGAACTAGAAGAGTATACGAAGTCCGTCTCAAAACACTGGGACCGTGAAATACGGGAAGGAGCAAAGCTCCCGGACAGCAAAAACGAAAAGCGCACTGAAAAAGAAAGAATCTTAAATGGCACTTTCGGAATTCCCCTTCTTCCTTTCCTAAGAAATGCCGAGCCTGCTCCAACAGCTGAATATGCTGTATTTAAAACCGATCAAGGAGAGGTTAGAATGACACTGGAGGAAGCATCTGCCCTTATCCTCGGATTCAGTAAAAACGGGAAACCGCTGACTGACGAAGGACCTGTTACCCTTTATTATGGTGATGGCAGCAACAGGGATAACCCTATTACAAACACAAGAGAAATAATAATTGAGTAAGAAAAGCCGCTACTATCAGCGGCTTTTCCCATTTTTCACAATAAATCTGCGGCAAGCTGCGCAAGCCCAGAGCGCTCTCCTTTTACTAATCTTACATGACCCGCTATTTGCTGATCCTTAAACTTCTCAACAACATAGGTTAAACCATTATTGTATTCATCAAGGTAGGGATGATCAATTTGTTCGGGGTCCCCCATTAAGACAATTTTGCTTTTTTCCCCGACTCTGGTCAAAATCGTCTTAACTTCGTGTTTTGTTAAGTTCTGGGCTTCGTCAATAATAATGAACTGCTCTGGGATGCTTCTTCCGCGAATATACGTGAGGGCCTCTACTTCAATTGATCCCATCCCTGCTAGAATGGCATCCAGCTCTCCAGGTTTTTTCGCATTGAAAAGGTATTCTAGATTATCATAAATCGGCTGCATCCAAGGCCTTAATTTTTCCTGTTTTTCACCAGGCAGATAGCCAATATCCTTCCCAACGGGTACAATCGGCCTTGCTACGAGCAGTTTTTTATAAGTGCCTAAATCTTCTGTCTGCATGAGACCTGCAGCTAAAGCGAGCAGCGTTTTCCCGGTGCCAGCTTTTCCAATTAATGTAACCAGCGGCATGTCATTTCTGAGAAGCATCTCCATTGCCATCGTCTGCTGGACATTTCTTGGCCGAATCCCCCAGATGTGATCGTGATCAAAAACGAGTCTTTTTACCTTTTTTCCTGTTTTATCCACGGTTCCTATCGCAGAAGCAGAGCCGCCAAGCGCATTTTTCATAATGACAAATTGATTTGGATAAAATGGATGATTGGTCACCTCAGACAAAATCAATTCATTTTTCTCATAAAATCGATTCAAATCATCTCCGCTTATATACAAATCAAGATAGCCCGTATAGATTCTGTCAATTTCAACAACCCTGTCACTAAGAAAATCCTCTGCAAGCAGGCCAATTGCATCAGCTTTTACCCTGACCAGTGTATCTTTGCTCACTAAAATGACAGGTCTCCCGTTTTCAGTTGTTTCTTCTTCAATGGAAAGATTTTTCGCCACTGCGAGAATGCGATTATCATTTGTTTTTTCTATAAAAATTTCCTGAAGTTCATGAAAAGAACGATGATTCAGCTCAATCCTTAAAAAACCGCCGCTAGGCAAAGGGATTTTTTCATGAAGCTTTCCAATCAGCCTTAGGCTATCAATCAGTTTGGAAACATGTCTTGCATTTCGTCCTATTTCATCCATATACCGCTTTTTTGAATCGACCTCTTCCAGAACGACTGCCGGAATCACTACTTCGTTTTCTTCAAAAGAAAAAATGGAATTCGGATCTTGCAGTAAGACATTCGTATCCAAAACATAGATTTTACTCAACCTTCCGCCTCCTACCCAGTTCAGGTTTTTATAGTGTACTGCACTTAAAAGTCAGACTAAGATAATCAAGCTGTAATTGAAGCGTTGCTAAAATATATGAAATGGTGCATAAAGATAGAAGATTTATTAGACAATAAAATTAAAAAGCATGGTCTAAAAAGGAGTGATTTCATGCGCAACTTTGTTTTTTCAGCACTGTTTATTCTGCTCGCTTTATCAGCATGCACAGTGAATCAGGGCTCTCAAGGCGACACACCAGAAGATCACAACGGAAAGCCCATTAATGTCAGAAACACAGTAGATGAACAAGTGGAAAAAAAATCAGGTGAACAGATTTCTAAGCGCCTGGTCAATCTTGCAGGACGTGTTCCAGGAGTAAATGACGTCAGCGCAGTTGTTCTTGGCAAATATGCAGTAGTAGGCATTGATGTAAATTCTGAACTTGACCGCAATAAAGTCGAATCCATTAAATATGCTGTTGCTGAAAGCATTCAGCATGATCCATATGGAGCAAACGCGGTGATCATTGCTGATGCGGATACAACAGTCCGTCTGCGGGAAATGGGTAAAGATCTTCAGCAAGGACAGCCAGTTGGGGGCATTCTTGACGAGCTTGCCGCAATAGTAGGCCGCGTCATGCCTGAAATTCCAAATGATATGCTGAATAATAATAATAATAATAATCAAAACAGACCAACGGAACAAGATAATGATCAGCTGAATGAAAAGGAGCAAAAAGAGCTTGATCGTGAACAGGAAGATCAATCTCAGAATCATTTAAATAAAAACTGATGACCAGTCCCGAGTCCAAGGATAAAAAATGCACTGAAAAAAAGCTTAGAACGTAACTGTCTAAGCTTTTTTCATTGCTTCTAAAACCTGGCTGTCAAGCTTTGCCGCTGCTTTTTCATCATATGTTTTTTCATATGCAGGTTCAGCTGAAATTTTTGAGCCGTAAAACATCACATCTCGGACTTCAGAAATGTTAAGCTCAATTAATGCAAGTTTTAACGGGACTCCATCAAGCTTTTCAATTTTCACATGGGCATTTCCATTAATAGAATATGTAGACTCATTTGCAAGCAGCGTAATGGCAGCTGCCGGATGCTTTTTGACGTTTTCAACGATTCTGGAACGATTGTCAACAGCCAGGTAAACCCGTTCTATATCGGGTGCATACACCCACGAAACGGCTGATACATTAGGAGATCCTGTTTCATGATCAAGAGTTGCAAAAACAGCAAATCTTTCTTTTTGGAGATTGTCAAACAAAGGCTGAATCAATTTTGTTTCTACCTTATTAGCCATTTTCTTCCCTCCATTAAAGTTGTATAATGCTATCATACCTTTTTTTATTTTTGTTTCCAACTGTAATATCACTCAGAAAAGCGAAACCTCCTGTTTAAAGCAGGCAGACAGATAAGTTTAATCCGTTCTGGCCGATGAGTTAGTCGGCGGAGCTGGACATTATGGAAAAGCGGAACCGGCTCAGCGCAGGCAGAAAAACATTTATACAGGAGCTTTCATAAATCACAATCGGTTTTATCAGCCGACTCCAAAACTTTTCAGCCTGTTTTGTCAATCAACCAAATTCGGTTTTTTATCAACGGAATTTTACCATTTTTTAAGATTTATTCACAAAAAACTAAAAAAGCAGCTGAATTGAATGTATTTTTTATAAAAAGAATAATGAGGTGTACCATGAGAGTAAAATGTGTTTTATGCGATAAAGTCGAAACCATTAATGACGAAACGCTTCAGGCGAAGAGGCTGAGAAACCGCCCAATCCATACTTATATGTGCAATGAATGCGATCTGAGGATTGAAAATCGGACGATTGAACGGGCTAACACGGGTAATTTCAGATTGTACAGAGATAAAAAAACAGAGGAAAACTGGTAGTTGTTAAACGGGGAGCTCTTATTGGCCTGTTAAGCGGAATTATTCTTGGTCTATTTTTGAAATTCGCTGAAAGAGTCAGTGGAGTAAAAGTGTATGTGCTTTTACTTAATATTGATTTTATTTACAGAGAGCCTCTCCCTGAGCTTTTTGAATTTATTCTTCATTTAGCTGTAGCTGTTGTGGTAGGAATTCTTTATATTTTCACTTTGAACTTTTTTACGATCTCAGCTATTCTGATTAAATGGCTGACATCATTTGTGCTTATTCTGCCGGCCATATTATTATATTTGCCTTTAACTATACTTGCTGTAAGAGAGACGCCAGCAAGTAACGACATTGAAGCGATTGCCTGGTGGACATTAGGTCACATCCTGTTTGCAGCAGTAATGGCCGCCTCAGCTCAAATTATGCACAAAAAAACACCTCATTAAGAGGTGTTTTTATTTATAATTCACATATTTTTCAGGTTCTGCCTCGATTTGATCAATCATGCTGTCAATTAATTCTACAGGAAACCTGGATGATTTAGACTCGCCATTCAGTGTATAGCTCACAAGATACATGACTTCATCTTTATGAACTTGAACATCGTTCAAATCATGGTTTTCCTTAAGCAATTCATCAAACAGCCTGAATGTATCACCTGCAGCAGTATCTTCAGGACGGGCATCCGCTACAACTTTAATGGAAAGCCAATTATAAAGAGAGTCCTGAAGTGATCTCATGTTGCAGCATTCCGCTCAGCTTTTTTGGACTGATGCAGACGGATCTTATAGATGATTAAGATGAGTGCTGCGACAATGAGTCCTTCAGCGACAGGAAGAAATGCACCTAAAAAGGTTAAAACAGTACACCCGAACATTAAGAACAAATAGATGACAATTGCCTTTAGTAGGGGGAGTTTTTTAGCAAACCCCAGCTTAAATACGACAATTGATAATCCGAGAATGACCAAGTATAAAATATTTGCCCCCATTTGAGTATCAGGTTCAGTTGCTGTATAGATGGAATACGCAACCGGCCACATACTTTCGTAAACGTTCATCCCGTGTTCCCCTCCATTGCATGTCTAGGGTTATCTCTTACAGTAAGCCAGCTAATTTTTTCTTCTTAGCTTGTTTTTCGCGCTCATTCTTATCAAGAATTTTCTTTCTCAAACGGATAGAAGTTGGAGTAAGCTCACAGTACTCATCATCGTTCAAGTATTCAAGAGATTCTTCAAGAGACATGATGCGAGGTTTTTTCATCGAATTCGTTTGATCCTTGTTCGCTGAACGGATGTTAGTCTGCTGTTTCATTCTGCAGATATTAACAACAAGATCGTTTTCACGATTGTGCTCTCCAACGATCATACCCTCATAAACATCTTTACCAGCATCCAGGAAGATAATGCCGCGGTCTTCAACGCCTTGAATACCATAAGTTGTTGACTTTCCATTTTCCATAGAAATCAGCACGCCCTGACGACGTCCGCCAACTTGACCTGGCTGCATTGGCTGGTAGCTGTCAAATGTGTGGTTGATAATACCGAATCCGCGAGTGATTGACATGAATTCTGTTGAATAGCCTATTAATCCGCGTGCTGGCACGTTGAAAATTAAACGGACTTGACCATTGCCGTTATTAATCATGTCAAGCATTTCGCCTTTACGGGCACCAATAGATTCCATTACAGAACCTGTATGCTCTTCCGGTACATCAATTTGAACACGTTCAACCGGCTCACATCTAACTCCATCAATTTCCTTAACGATAACTTCTGGTTTAGATACTTGAAGTTCGTAGCCTTCACGACGCATGTTCTCGATTAAAATAGAAAGATGAAGCTCACCGCGGCCTGAAACAATCCAAGCGTCAGGAGATTCCGTGTTTTCCACACGCAAACTAACATCAGTCTGTAATTGAGACATTAAACGCTCTTCAATTTTACGTGAAGTAACATATTTTCCTTCACGGCCTGCAAAAGGACTGTTGTTTACAACAAATGTCATTTGCAGAGTCGGCTCATCAATACGAAGGATTGGCAAAGCTTCCTGATGTTCAACCGGGCAGACTGTTTCCCCTACGTTGATATCTTCCATACCTGAAACAGCAACTAGATCTCCTGCTTTTGCGCTTTCAATTTCTACGCGTTTTAAGCCTTGGAAACCGAATAATTTTGTTACACGGAAGTTTTTGAAAGAACCGTCAATTTTCATTAATGAAACCTGCTGGCCAACTTCCATCGTTCCGCGGAATACGCGGCCGATTCCGATACGTCCAACATAATCATTGTAATCAAGAAGAGCTACCTGGAATTGAAGAGGCTCATCTGTGTTATCAACAGGAGCTGGAATGTGCTCAACAATAGAATCAAACAATGAAACCATGTTTTCTTCCTGATCAGCAGGATCCGGGCTAGTGCTTGCTGTTCCGTTCATAGCTGAAGCAAAAATAACCGGGAATTCAAGCTGCTCTTCTGATGCATCAAGTTCAATAAATAAGTCAAGAACTTCATCCACAACTTCCTCTGGACGGGCAAAATCACGGTCAATTTTGTTAACTACTACGATTGGCGTTAAATTTTGCTCAAGTGCTTTTTTAAGCACAAAGCGTGTTTGAGGCATACAGCCTTCATAAGCGTCGACAACAAGCAATACGCCGTCAACCATTTTCATGATGCGCTCAACTTCGCCGCCAAAGTCGGCATGTCCTGGTGTATCCATAATGTTGATGCGTGTATCTTTATAATTAATTGCCGTATTTTTTGCTAAGATCGTAATTCCGCGCTCGCGCTCTAAATCATTGGAATCCATCGCTCTTTCAGCAACTTGTTCGTTCGCACGGAACGTACCTGCCTGATGAAGCATTTTGTCGACTAGTGTCGTTTTTCCGTGGTCTACGTGGGCAATAATAGCAATGTTTCGAATATCATTTCGAAGTTTCACATTTTCATCTCCTAAAAAATTAAAATAACCTTATGTATTATACCACAAACTTTTATAGAAAAAAGGAATCATTTTATGTAAACTGATAAAAGGGACAAAATTTGCTGTTCAAACGGTTCTTGAAAGGGATGAAATATCAGATGAAATCTGGAAAATGGGTCTTCTTTCTTTTAGCATTCATTGCAGCTGCATCGATGGTAAGCGTCGGTATAGCGGTTGGTGAAAGAAGTATTTTAGGTATAGTAATTTCTATTATTGCCCTTATTGCGGCAATGGGATTTGGATTTGCTACAAAAAAGAAAATGCGTGATAAAGGAATTCTTTAACAAATGCCTGGGCTCCGAGCCCAGGTTTTTTTCATTAAAAAACCCCTAAATAAGGGGCTATACAGGTTTTACTGTGATTATATATTCTTTGCCTTCAGAATCTTTTTCAGATTTAAGCTGTTCAAATCCGCACCTTCCTAAAAACTTCAGCCAGTCCAGCCTCGAAGCCGGACAGCCAGCGAATACTGCTTTATGGCCATCGCTTTTTAATTGTGCCGATATCTGTTCGATCACTTTCTTAGCTAGACCTTGTTTACGGTGCTTGGGATGAATCAGGACCGTTCCAATCCACGGCTTCTCATTGGAAGGAGCCCAGTTAAGATGAAAGGAGATGCCAATTTCTTCAGCTGACTTCATCCAAATAAGCCAAGTGCCTTTATACATTTTATAGGATGTCATGTATTCTTCTGCCTGATCCGGCCTGCATTCCTCTTCATGCCAAGCTTCGCTTGCTGAAATCAGCTCTGCAAAAAAGGGATAATCTTTTTCTTCAAATAAACGGTAATTCAGCATCTACTTATGCAGATAATCCTTTAGAATAGTGGAGTGAATCCCTTTTTTGGCAACGAAAATACTGTTTTGTCCTATCAAATTTATTTTTTCACCATCTAATGTCGTTGCTTTTGCCCCAACTTCATCGAGTAAAATCAGACCGGCAGCAAAATCCCACGGAGCAAGTCTGAGCGTAATATACGCGTCAAGCCTTCCTGATGCAACATAGGCAAATTCCAGCGTGGCAGAACCATATGACCGTGTTCCTCTGACAGCTTTTGCAACTGGAACTAATAAGTTATGATCAAATCGTTTATTTTCCATGACCCATGTTGCATTTAAAGCAATCACAGCTTGGTTTAAAGGAACATCCTTCAGCTCTGGGAGTCTGTAATCATTCATGTAGGCTCCTTTGCCCTTGACTGCATGGTACAGCTCGTCATGAACAACATCATAGATCAGACCGACTTGTCCCACCCCATCTTCATAAATTCCGATTGAGATGGCGAAATTTCTTTGCTGATGAACAAAATTCATTGTTCCGTCAATCGGGTCCACAATCCAGACAATTCCTTCTAAAGATTGTATGTCGTGACCAAACCCCTCTTCCCCAAGGATCCTGTGCTCCGGGTATGTTTCATTAATTTTCGAAATTAGATATTGCTCGGTTTCTTTATCCATATTGGTGACAAGATCATCCGGATTAGATTTTGACTGGATCTGCAGCACATTTTGAAAAGACTGTCTGATCGTTTCTCCTGCAGCGTAAATCCATGTTTTTGCATCACTTTCGATCTTAGACCAATTTGCCATGTATAAACCTTCTTTCTATGTATGTAAGCTATTTATATAAAATAAGAATAACGCAAGGAAATTATGGAAAGCAAGCAAAGGGCGCACTCATCTGTCCAAAATCAATTACTCAGATAAAAACGAACCCTTGTGCGAGGTTCGCTTTGTATGCTGCATTTAAGCCTGCAGTCTTAGCCATTCTTTTCTTAGTCTCTCAAGCTTCCGTTTGCATTCATTCTTCTTTGTTTCATCATTTTCGCTCATGGCGTCATAAAGGGTGGCCAATTCGTAATCTAATTCAAGTTTCAGCACCCCAATACGATTATCCGATTCCTTTTGTCCAGTAGTTTTCACAATTTGCTTCATCTTTCTACCGCCCCTTTCAAATATTGTCTATAATTGTTAACCAGCGACTTTTCATTTAACATAATTTTCTGATATTTTTATATATGATATGAAACTTGAAAATAGGATGCAACTTGGAAGTGAAAATTGTGTATTTACCTATTATTTAGTTAATACCACATTTTCAAAGTGTCGAAACGTGCAAGTTTCTTTCGAATATGCTGGCTGATGTGCTAAAATGTTGGCATGCACCGTGATCAGGAGGTAAGAAGGAATGGACTTCAAAGGATTTACAAATGAAGATTTCGATGTATTTAAAATTGACGGCTTAGATGAGCGAATGGAAGCATTAATTCATACAGTAAGGCCAAAGCTTGAGCAGCTAGGTGAAAAATTTGCCTCTGAACTCTCAGGAATGACGGGGGATGAGATGTTTGCGCATGTCGCAAAGCACGCACGACGGTCCGTTAACCCGCCTAAAGATACTTGGGTTGCATTCGCAAGCAATAAGCGCGGATATAAAATGCTTCCCCACTTTCAAATCGGCCTATGGGAAACTCACGCTTTCGCCTGGTTTGCGGTTATTTATGAGTCTCCTGTAAAAGACCAATACGGAGCTGAGCTTGCAAAAAACTGGACCAGACTGCGTTCACAAATTCCAGACCATTTCGTCTGGTCGGCGGACCATACAAAACCGGAAGTAACCGTTCAAAAAGACATGAGCCAAAAAGATTTT
This sequence comes from Metabacillus hrfriensis, assembly GCF_030127205.1. Lineage (NCBI taxonomy): Bacteria > Bacillati > Bacillota > Bacilli > Caryophanales > Bacillaceae > Metabacillus > Metabacillus hrfriensis. Next base: position 2,050,816 of record NZ_CP126116.1, on the reverse strand, counting down.
CAAAAAATGTTTGAACGCCTGCAAAATGTCAAAAAAGCGGAATTATTATGCGGAATTAAAATGGACAGAGAAGATGCCGTTAAAATGAGCGGAAAAGAATTTACTGACAAAATGGAAGAGACATTTAAGACACTGCTTCCTCTATATACTATTGCTCAAAAAGCTGCTGTTTCATAAGAAATACACAAAAGGACGGGATGAACCCGTCCTTTTACATTTTGATTTTATCTGCATCGCTGCTTTCTCTGCTTTTTTTAATGGCCCGGTAAGAAGAATACCCGCTCATTTCTTCAAAATCATCACAGAGATTCTTCTCTTCTGCTTTGCTTGGGACAATCTCCTTGAATCTCCGGTACGCTTTCATCAAGTCTTCCCGGCTGATCCCCTTTTCGTATGCTTTTTCAATTGATTGAAAAAATGCAATCACATCAATGATTTCATTTGTGCTCCAATCCGGCTGAATCGGATATTGATAATCCATTGTTCCTCACCTGCCTTTTCCTGTTGAGTGGTAAGTTAACTCCACCTTTGTCTTATCTCGGAGGCCTCAGATATCATCCGCGACATAAGCTGTTCGACGCTTGGCACATCGCGGATTAAGCCAGTTACTTGTCCAGCCCACGCAAAACCATTGTCTATCATACCATCATATATGTATCTTTTGTTAGCTTGGCCGCTAATATAATCTTTTAGCTGCTCATAATCAGCTTCTTTTTGTTCCATCTCCAATATTTTGGCTGTCCAGGTTCCCGCTAGAGCTCTTGCCGGCGCTCCAATACTGCGTTTAATGACAACGGTGTCGCGTTCTGAGCTGTTTACAAGTGCATGCTTATATTCCGAATGCGCATGAACACATTCCTGTGTCGCAATAAACCTCGTTCCCATTTCAATTCCTTCTGCGCCGAGACTTAGAGCAGCCATCAATCCTCTGCCGTCACCGATCCCTCCGGATGCAATTACAGGAATGGACACTGAATCAACTACTTGAGGAATTAAAACGAACGTCCCGGTGTCATCTCTCCCTAAATGGCCCCCGCCTTCTTGTCCTACAACCATGACAGCATCTGCACCAAGCTCTTCTGCTTTTTCAGCTTGCCTTCTGGCAGCCACAAGAACTAGCTTTTTTACATTTATCCCTTTTAATTGATCAAAGATAGCGGATGGATTGCCTCCTGTCATCGAAATGACAGGTACTTCTTCTTCAATAGCCACATCCAGCAGATCTGAGAATGGTCTTCCGTGCTGGCCGACCGCAAAGTTCACACCAAACGGCTTATCTGTTTTTTTGCGGACTTTTGCAATCTCTTCCCGAAGCAGTTCAGGTTCCCCAAGAGACATGGCTGTTATTTGGCCCAGTCCGCCTGCGTTTGATACAGCAGCTGCCAAATCAGAATAGGCAAGGTATGCAAGTCCTCCCTGAATAATTGGATATTGAATGTTTAAAAGCTCTGTAATTCTAGTCTTCCATTTCATAAAAACTCCCCTTTCGTTTAAACATGAAAAATCCCTCTTTTATTCAAATTCTCTTTTTCTGAGTTATCTCCTTTTTTAAAGGGAATAAAAAAAGGCAGCTGAGGCTGCCTCAAGTCATCATGAATTGATTTTTGCTTCCTGATGAAAAAACAGTTTCGAAGGATTGATCTCAAGCATCGTCCGGATGTTATCTTCAGGCATTCCCTGTTCCCGAAGCTCCGGGATAATATTTTCAAAAAGGTGAGCAGGATGCCAGTTTTTCATTTTTTCCTGAATCAGTTCAGGCAGAATTAACGGCCTGCCCATCCAATGATTAACCGTGTCATGAGACAGCATGATTTGATCTGTATAGCCAAGCGATACTAATTTCAAAAGCGTTTTTATTCGTTCGTCATCATTCGGAGCCCCTACCATGCCCTGAATGCCAAACCGGTCAAATGCTATGAATGCCCCTTTTTCCAATACCCTTATATGATAGTCTGTATCCGTGTTCCCGCACATATGGCCAATCACTATTTTTTTAGGATCACAGCCAAGCTCCATCAATAATTCAACTTGTTCAGGCCCCATTGTACCTTCTTGTGTATGAGTCAGAATGACGGTTCCTTCCTCCCGCTGCACCCTTGCAGCGGCTTTAAAAAACATTCGTTCATACTCGGTAATCACACCTTTGCTTGACGCTAGCTTGATAATGCCCGGCTTGATTCCGGTATTCCTGATTCCTTCTGTTATTTCCTTCTTAAACATTTCATAGATTTCTTCTTCAGCTGTACCGAGTCCCTGCCTGAATTTAAAATAAGGAATTGCTCCTTCTCCCTCATAATAAAAACCTGTTGCGCACACAATTTGCAGTCCTGTACGTTCAGAGATTTCCTTTAATAATTCAGGGTTTCTGCCGCATTCATTCGGAGTTGGATCGACCACCGTGTCAACCCCGAAGCTCAAGAGCTGAAGGGCAATGGTAATCCCTGTCTCAAGAGCATCCTGTTCATCAAATCCCCCAAGAGAGTCATCACCGTGGAATCCGGGATAACCAAAGACAAAATGTTCATGAATTAATGTTTTGCCAAGCTGATCGGCTGCTATTGGCCCAGTAACTGTTTCAACCATATGTTTCATGCTCTCACCCCATAACCTTTTGTTTTTCTTCTTCCTGGAGCTTTCTCCACAGCAGTTTTCCGCTTGATGTCATTGGCAGGCTATCTCTGAATTCAATGTGCCGCGGATACTTATAAGCGGCCATTCTTTCTTTTGACCAGTTCACAATTTCTTCTGCATCGATATTCCCTTCAAATTCTTTATTTAAAATAATGAACGCTTTAACGGTTTCACCGCGTCGTTCATCAGGAATCCCCACGACGCATGCCTGCAGCACGGCAGGATGCTGATACAGAACTCCCTCAATTTCCGTCGGCCACACTTTGAATCCTGATGCGTTAATCATCCTTTTGACACGGTCCACAATAAAGTAATAGCCTTCCTCATCGCGCTTGCCGATGTCACCTGTTCTAAAAAACTTTTTACCCTCAATCTCAATAAATGAGTTTTCATTTTCCTCTTCACGATTAAAATAGCCCAGGAAAATCTGCGGACCGGAAACAATGATCTCTCCCTCCTGCCCTGTTCCAAGCTCCGTAAGATGAACAGGATCGATCACTCTTGCGTCCACATCGAAAGATGGAATTCCCAGACACTGAAGCTTTGAACGGTCAGGCGGATTAAAATGAGTTTGGGCAATGGTTTCAGAAAGACCATATCCTTCAATGAACTTGAGGCCGGTCATTTTATACAGCTTTTCTCCTACAGCAGCAGGAAGAGCTGCCCCTCCTCCTGCGAGGTTCATCAAGGATGACATGTCTTCCTTGATAAGCGCAGGATTTGCTAAAAAGTCAATCAGCATCGTGCTGATGTTGATCCAGTGTGTCACTTTTAAATCGCGAATGACTTTTCTGGCATATTCCCTATCCCATCTGGTCATCATAATGACCGTTGCTCCTGAAAGAATCGGGATATGCATGCTGTGTACCATCCCTGTCACATGAAAAAGAGGCAGTGTTGCTAAACAGATTGCATCAGAAGTAGCATTCAGCCAATGATAGCCTCCAAATGTATTTGCCTGAACTGTCCGATGTGTATGCATGCATCCTTTTGGCAGTCCGGTTGTGCCGGAAGTGTAAGGCAAAACAGCCAGATCATCTGCAAGAGCTGTCATTTCAGATGGGCCAAATAATCCCTGTACAGCATCTTTCCAGATCGTATGATCATGATTTAATAGCTCAATCGCTCCTTTTTTTACCTCTTCCGGGATGTCCTCATTCAGTGAATCTGGAGAAAGATAATCACAGTAAGCAGCGACAATAACATTTTTCAGTGTGGTCGAATCAAAAACAGGCTGTATCCGTTCGTATAGCTCCTGTCCGATAATGCCTGTCTTCATCTGACAATCATGAATATAAAACCTTAGCTCCTCTGCCGTATTCATCGGATTAATCGGAACAACAACCCCGCCCGCTCTAAGAATGGCATAATAACCGATGACAAACTGAGGGGAATTTTGAACGAACAACAAAACTTTTTCACCACGCGAGACGGATAATTTCTTTTCCAGGAACCCTGCGAGCGCATCAACTTCACGCAGTAGCTGCCTGTATGTAATTTCTGCACCATAATAATAAATCGCTGTTTTTTCAGGGTATCTCCTCGCCGAAATTTCCAGATTGTCATAAAGCGTCGTTTCAGGAACTGTTAACGTATACGGCACTCTTACCGGCCAATGTTCAAAATGAGTTTGAATCATCGTTATCACACCTCTCCTCTTTATTGGTAACGCTTACAAGTAATTTCTAACTTTTCTGATAAATACCTTTTTCTAATTAAAATATTTTCGAAAATTCTGATCGCGGTAATGAAATAGAGTTTCCCGAAAGATAACCGGGAAACTCCAGCTATTATTTTTTGATATTGACAAGCTTTCCATCTTCTACGGCATAAATAGAAGTTTTCCAGTCAAATCCATTGTTTTCAATGCCTGTTAAATGCCAGACCATCTGCTCGCCTTCTAGGTTTTTAATTCCTTCTTCCATGTTTTCCATGATTTTAGCCGGATCTGAGACTGTTCCTGCAGCCTGCATGGCTTTTACAGCTGCATGCAGAGCCTGATAGTTAAACGCACTCTCTGCAGTAGGAATCCCGTCACTCACTTCTGCATATTTATCAACAAATGCCTGTCCGCCAGATGCGTCACTTTCTTTAATTGGAAGCGTCCCAATCGCACCTTCCAGCATCTCATATCCGCCTAACACCGGCTCCATTTCTTCAAATTTCGCCTGATCCATCACCATAATTCCCCCTTTAAAACCAAGCTCTCTTGCCTGCTTGATTAGAAGAGCCGTTGGCTGAGATGGCCCGCCGACAAATAGAACGTCTGGCTTTTCTTTTAAGGCATTTGTCATGATTGTGAAGAAGTCTGTTTCTTTGCTGAAATCGACTGAGCCGTCAAACACGATTTCCCCGCCTTTTTTTTCCCAAACAGGCTTAATGGTATCGGTCCAATCTTTTCCGTATTGAGTAGCTGTGGGTATTAAAGCAAGCTTCTTCCCAAAACGCTCCATTTGATAGTCTGCAAACGGCTCTGGATAGGCATCATAAGCCGGAGGAATGCTCAAGGTCAGCTTATTTCCCTGTTCCTGAATTTTAGGCTCACTCGTATAGGCGCCGATAATGAAATTTTCCTGTTCATTAAATACTTGTGTTGCGAAAACCCCTCCGCTGTGCGGAACGAAAACGATTGGAGTCTTGTTTTCCTGCACAAGTCTCCGTGCGTTTGTACCTGTTTCATTCGGGAGATATTTGTCATCAAGGGAAACTATTTTTACTTTGTATTTTTTCCCGTCTACTTCAAAACCATCTTGATTAATTTCATCTGCAGCCATCGTTAAACCTCTTAATGTATTTTCCCCGTAAAACGCCGCAGGGCCTGAAAGAGGACCGCTAAAACCGATATTGACTGTTCCGTCTTTTGAACCTGATTCTCCCGAAGCAGTTGACGATTCACTTGAATTGCAGGCTGTGAGTCCGAATAAAGAAATAGACAATCCAAGAACAAGACCCATTTTTTTCAGCGATATCACATTGATTCCCCCTATTTTTTTGTTTGCCTTCTTCAGACTGAAGGCTATGATCATGCGCCTATGTAAGCACGCTTAATCTCTTCGTTATCAAACAGTTCATCTCTTGAGCCTTCCATTACAAGCTGTCCGCTTTCCATGACATATCCTCTTGAAGAGATGGAGAGAGCCGCATGCGCATTTTGTTCCGCAAGCATTATGGTGGTGCCGTTTTTATGGATTTCCTCTATGACTTTGAACATTTGGTCAACGATAAGCGGTGCAAGTCCAAGCGATGGTTCATCAAGAAGAAGGATTTTCGGATGGGACATGAGTGCCCGTCCGATCGCAAGCATCTGCTGCTGTCCCCCGCTTAAAGAGCCTGCTGCATCTTTTCTTTTGTCAAACAAAATCGGGAAGAGTGCATAAATTTCATCCAGCCGCTGTTTGACCATCTCTCTTTCCTTGCGGTGACTGTAGCTTCCCATTTTTAAGTTTTCATAAACGGACATTTCAGGAAACAGCTTTCTTCCCTCCGCACACTGGACGATTCCGGATCTGACCAGCTTATGGGGAGGTTTGTTCTGGATTTCTGCTTCATCAAATATGATTTGTCCTCCTGAAACTTTATTCAGTCCTGAGATTGTATTGAATAAAGTGCTTTTCCCTGCTCCATTTGCACCAAGGATCGTGACCAGCTCGCCTTGTCCAATCTCCATTGAAACATTTTTAAGCGCCTGATAGCGGCCGTAATAAACATCAATATGTTGCAGCTTCAGCATAGGCATGTCCTCCTAAATAGGCTTCAATGACATTAGGATCCGACTGAATATCCCGCGGCAGACCCTCAGCAATTTTTTTTCCGTGATTCAGGACCATGACTTTATCAGCGAGACTCATGACCATCTTCATCTTGTGTTCGATGAAACAGACGGTATAGCCGTGGTTTTTCAGCTTAAGAATGAGTTCTGACAATCCATCCGTCTCATCAGGGTTCACACCTGCTGCCGGCTCATCCAGCAGCACGATCTTCGGTTCAGTGGCAAGCGCCAGAGCAATGGCAACCCTCTTTTGCGATTCTTGGGTAATAGAGGATGCTACCTCTCCCGCCAAATGTTCAATTCCGCAGAAAGAAAGAGCTTCCATCGCTTTGTCATAACACGCTTTTTGTTCTGATTTCTCTCTCCTGCTGTTAAAAATGCCATCGAACAGATGCGCTTTCGTCCGGAGGCGGTAGCCGATCAAAACGTTATCAATAACCGTTGAATCTGAAAATAAATTCGTCATTTGAAACGTTCTGCCGATTCCAAGCTTCGCCATTTTTGCGGGTTTGGCTCTGGTCACATCTTTTCCTTCAAAATGAATGCTTCCTGACGTAGGGGAATGAAAGCCGCTGATCAAGTTCAGAAATGTGGATTTCCCTGCGCCATTTGGACCGATAATGGCGGTAATCTTACCTTGTTCAATCGCAAGATCAACGTGATTCACTGCCGTTAGACCGCCAAAGGATTTAGTCAATTGATTAATCTCGATCAGCATCAGCCTGCCTCCTTCACTTTCTCTTTTACCTGTGCTGTCCTGCGGTTATAAAGATGCGCTTTTACAGAATAATAACTGCCGACCAGCCCTTTAGGATAGAAAAGCATGATCAGCACAACAATCGGCCCAAAAATCAGCATTCTGTACTCTTCTAAAAATTGAAGAGATTGTGTGACAGAAACAATTAAAAATGTGCCCAGAATCGGCCCCGTCATTGTTCCGATCCCTCCGACAAGCAAATACATCAGCATTTCAAACGTCACCGTGATCGCTGAAATGTCCGGGCCGAGAAAACGGATAAAACCTGCATAAAGAACACCGGCAAGCCCTGCAAAAAAGGCAGACAGCACAAATGACAGCAGCTGATTTTTCATAATATTGATTCCGATTGTTTTTGAAAGATCTTCACTCCCGCGAATCGCTTGAAGTGTTCTTCCAAAAAGAGAATCTTTTATTCTTTTAACAACAAAGATAGTTCCAAGCAGGAAAAACAGAATGAAGTAATATTGAGATTCAATTGTTTCAAACGTGATCGGTCCGATTGGAGACGGAACAGGAATACCGATCAGACCTCTGACTCCCCCTGTCACCTCATCCCATTTATCAATGGTCAAATAAATAATGAAACCGACACACATCGTATAAATTGCAAAAAAGTGATGTCTTGTTCTAAGCGCAATCAAACCAATTAATAAGCTTAAAACTACTGTAACGGCCAGAGCAGCAAGAAAAGCCAGCCAGAAATTTATTTGAAAGGTCGACGTCAATATGCCGAGAGTATATGCCCCGCATGCAAAAAAACCGGCGTGTGCAAGTGAAAGCTGCCCTGTAAATCCAGAGATGATATTTAATCCGTAAACCGCTATCGACCAAATCATAACGAGAATGATAATTTGCTTGTGATAGTGATTTTGAGACATCAGCGGGAACAAGACAGTAATCAGCAGGATACCCAGCAGCACAAGTCTTTGAATCTTCATGTGCGCACCCCCTTTGAAAATAATCCTGTTGGCTTAATCGTTAAAATCGCCACTAAGAGCAGAAAGGCTATCATATCTTTATAATCATTTGATAAATAAGTAGCGCCAAGGCTTTCCGTTAATCCAAGAAGAAAGCCTCCGACAATTGCCCCTGGAATACTTCCCATGCCTCCGATGATAATAATGACAAAGGCTTTCATAATAACCAGACTTCCCATCGTTGGAAAGACAAGATTAATAGGGGAAGCAAGCGTCGCTGCTGCAGAAGCAAGACCCGCTGCAATGGCGAATGTAAGCATGGCGACCATGTTTGCATTTATACCTACTAAAAACGCCCCTTCTCTATTTTGCGACATGGCCACAATCGAAGCGCCAGTCATTGTCTTTCTCAGGAAAAAATGGAGAGCAAGCATTAATAGAATTGAAGATACAACAATCAAGATTCGCTGCTGGGTCAGGGTCAACCCGAAAATTTCCACAACTCCTGAAAAAGGAGTTGGCATTTGTTTATAATCTGTGCCCCAAATTAAATGAGCCAGTGCTTCGAAAAAGAGCATAAGTCCAATGGCGGCAACCATCACTCTCATCGGGTTCACGTTCCCTAAGAATTTGAACACAAACTGTTCGCATAGAATCCCTAAAACAGCCACAATGAGGATCGACAATAACATGGCTATCCAATAATTAATGCCATATTGGGTCATAAACAGAAGGCTTACATAGGCTCCGATCGTGTAAAAGGATCCGTGAGCAAAATTAGGGATGTGGAGAATGCCAAAAACGAGCGTCAAACCTAAGGCAACCAAACTGTAAACGCTTCCAATTGTAATACCGTTAAATAATTGCTGAAGTAATAGTTCCATTGCGGGCCCCCTTACTTTTTTTGTATCTGAAAATGACCAATAAGTTGAATAGATACGTTCATATGTGTCCATATTAATGAAGTCTGTATGAATAAGAAGTGTTTTTTTCAGCATATAGGCGGATTAAGTAGAAGGATTTGCAGAATGCAATGGAAAAAAATGAGGCCTGTTTCATACCCGAACGGGCCCCATTTTATTTAGAAAAAATGACTGAGTTTTGCTCAATGATGGCAAGGGAAAGCGAACAAATTCTTTTATCTGCCCTTCCGGGGAAAACAGCCGATTTCGCTTTTCTTATTTAAGGAACTAAGATAAGTTTCCCTTTTGTTTGTCTTCCCTGCAGCATCTGATGGACTTCCTTCGCACTTTCCAAAGGATAGACCCCGCCGATTGTCAGCTTTAATTCTCCATTTTGAAGGTAACCAAGCAGGTCTGACAGGCTTTGTAAATATAACTCTTTCTTTCTCATGATCTGCGGAAGGAAAAATCCGATAACTGACAGATTTTGTGCCATGAGTGATGATGGGTAAAGCTTCGACTGTTCACCGCTCGCCACTCCATAGATAACAAGACGGCCAAATGGCGCCATACAGGATAATGTCTTACGGAACACATCGCCTCCAGCCATTTCGAGTGCTACATCCACCCCTTTGCCTCCTGTCAGCTGAAGAACTTCCTTTTCCCAGCCTTCTTGGGTATAATCGACCGCTTCGTCTGCACCCATTTCAATAGCAAGGCTTCTTTTTTCCGGGGTGCTCGCGGTTGCAATGACAATAGATGCTCCAAACAGCTTTGCAAGCTGAACGGCGATTGTCCCTACGCCGCCTGCAGCTGCATGAATCAGGACAGTTTCTCCCGGTTCGATTCGCCCCATGGTTTTTAAAATGTGATACGCACTGAGCCCTTGAAGAGGAAGTGACACCGCTTGTTTGACATCCACACCGTCTGGAACAGGAATTAATCCTCTCTCCTCAGCTACTGTGAATTCCGCATAGCCGGTTGCGCGGCTGGAACCAAGAAGTGTGACGACTTTATCTCCTTTTTTAAAGCGGGTGACCTCACTGCCGATTGCCTCAACTGTTCCCGCAACCTCTGCACCCGGAACAAACGGGAGAGGTGTATCAATGACATATTGTCCTTCTCTTCTAGCTGTATCTGCATAGTTAACGCCAATTGCTTCTATTTTGATTAAAACTTCGTTTGCTGCAGGCTCCGGAACTTCCATTTCAACTACTTTCAGAACCTCTGGACCGCCGTATTCTTCTAATTGAATCGCTCTCATTATCATCACTTCCCCTGAAAGATTGGCTTGCGTTTTTCTTTAAATGCATGAATGCCTTCCTGATGATCTTCTGTTGAAATCATCAGTGTCTGGGCAATCCGTTCCTGCTCCAATATTTCTTCAAGTGTACTGACAGCAGAAGCATTGATGATTTTTTTCATCATGCCATACGCTTTTACAGGTCCCTGCGAAAGCTTATGGGCATACGAAACAGCTTCATCCTTCAGCTGTTCTAATGGAACCACTTTGTTGACAATTCCATATTCCTCTGCCTGCGCTGCAGTAATTGGTTCAGCATTAAAGAACAATTGCTTCGCTTTATAAGGGCCGATGATGCGAGGAAGAAAATATAACCCTCCGCCATCAGAGATCAGACCTACCTGTGAAAAACTCATCACAAACTTGCTGTCTTCTGCTGCAAGAATTTGGTCGCATGCAAGAGCAAGATTAAATGCTGCACCAGCAGCAAATCCGTGTACAGCTGCAATAATCGGCTTATCAAGGTCTTTGAACGCCTTGATGCATTCATTCAAGCGTCCGATGTGGTCGTATACCTGCTGGCCATTAGCCTCACCCATCGTTTTCACGTCTCCGCCGGCACTGAATGATCTGCCTGAACCGCTTAGGACAACAGCCCTTATGCTGTCATCCGCTTTTGCTTGGTGCAGCTCAGTTGTTAATGCTAAAATCATGTCTGCGCTGAATGCATTCAGCCTTTCAGGACGGTTCAATGTTAAAAACAGTACATTCCCGCTTTTTTCTACCAGTAAATCGCTCATCTTTTTTCTCCTCCTTGGTTTATGTAATCAGCCAGCCGCCGTCTGCAAGCAGATCGGAACCGGTCATATATGACGCTTCGTGTGAAGCGGCAAATGCAATAATGTTTGCAATTTCTTCTGGTTTTCCAACGCGCTTTAATGCGGTATTCCGCTTAATGGCTTCTGAGAATCTCTCGTTCTGAAGACCAGGTTCAGTAAGCGGAGTTTCAATAAAGCCCGGTGACACGGAATTGACTCTGATCCCGTTTGGGGCAAACTCATACGCTAAAGCTTTTGTGAAATTGATAACAGCTGCTTTAGCTGAGCTGTAATGAGGAATTTCGGCCCCTGCTTTATGTCCTGAAAGGGAAGCAACATTGACAATCGCTCTGTTCCCCCTCTGAACAGTGCTTCTCTCTGTCATATAGCCGCCCAGTGCTTTTGAGGCAAGGAAGACACTTTTTAAATTGACACTCTGAACAAAATCCCATTGTTCAACAGTTGTTTCCATGATTCTTGAATGTACGGAGCCGCCTGCATTGTTGACAAGAATATGCAGATCTCCAAACTCCTCTTTTACATATGCCAGCAGAGCGCTGATATCCTCTTCCTTCGTCACATCCGCAGAGAATGGGAAAGCCGCTGTTTCAGCAATGTTCAGCTGATTAGCCGCTGCTGTCAGCTTTTCCTCATTTCTGCCGACAAGAATGACTTTTGCTCCTTCTGCAATGAATCGTTTGGCCGTTTCAAACCCAATGCCGCTTCCGGCTCCAGTTACAACGGCCACTTGATGCTGAAATCTCATGCGCACCCATCCTTTCAATTGGAACTTACCTTTATCCGATTGAAATCAACCAGTTCATCCCCTATCAGTACTGGTACTGTGCTGAAACAATCTCGATTGCTGATAAAGGTGATTTCTTCTCTAAATCCATACTCTTCAAGCATCTTTCCTACTCTTGACTGGCCAAGAACCGTAGCTGGCTCCTGTATGCTGCCTTCGTAAAATAATTTTGCCGTCAAGGCAGAATCACTGAGGCTCCAGCCTTCCTGAGCTGTCAGCTGATGAATTAAATACCCTGCTCCATAGAAGTCTTCCAGGCTGAACTGGCCGGATGAACCAGAGCAAACGATGATGATTGTTTCATCTTCATGTGAAGCTGAAAGAGCATCAGCAATAGCTTTTGAGTTTAATAGAGAACAAGCATAGACTTTTTTTGCCGGGCTGCTTTTATGAACGGCAACTGTCCCGTTTGTTGTGGATAAAATAACCTTTTTTCCTGCTGCAGTGTCTTTTAGAGCGGAAGGATTCGGATCAAGAAATCCCTCGATTGTCCTGCCTTCGTATTCGCCAACCAGAATGTATTCATCCTTGTTCATCCCTGCTGCACGGTCCCTTGCCTGATCGCCGTCCAGCACCGGGATAACGGAAACGGCCCCGTGATGAAGGACAGTCGTAATGGTGGATGTTGCGAGCAGGACATCAAACACAACCGCTATTTTGTTATCCATTTTGACTTCATCAATTTCTTCTTTCCTTGTCACAACATGTATTTTCCCCATAGTCAGTCCTTCTGTGCCAGGCGCAGGGCATGCTGGATCAGAGTTTCTGTAAACGGACCAAACCGGGCAAAGCGCTGGTCATTTGTCTGCCCTTTTTTATACCGGTAGTAAATTTGCTGGCAAATGACAGCCAGCTTAAACGTGGCAAACGTCGTGTAATAATGAATATTTGTGACATCTCTTCCGCTTTTTCTCGCATAGCTTTCAATAAACTGCTTTCTTGAATAGAAGGTGCCATTTGTTGTGATTGATGGCTTGCCCATTCCTTTTTTCAGCGGTTCAGGATCCTCTTCCTCCATCCAGTAGCTCATGGCGGCCCCTAGATCTGCGAGGGGATCGCCAATCGTGGTCATCTCCCAGTCAAACAAACCTGTCATCTTTTTCAAGTCACTTGAAAACAAGGAATTATTCAGTTTGAAATCATAGTGAATGACAGTCGGTTCGGGTGATGACGGCAGCTTTTCTTCCAGCCAGTTTGTCAGCAGTTCCACTTCGGGAATGTCATCTGTTTTTGCCCTGTGATAGCGGCCAATCCAGCCGTGCACCTGGCGCTCCATAAATCCGTCAGGCTTGCTCAGCCTTTCAATCGCTGTTCCTTTATAGGGGACTTCATGAAGGCTGACCAGCGTATCCACCATCAGCTCGGACATTGAATGGCCAAGTTCTTGTGATGCCTCCATTCCTTCTGGAAGCTCTGTATCCACCAGAACACCGTGGCGTCTTTCCATGACGAAAAACGGACTGCCTGCAATGGACTCATCGCTGCTGAAAAAATAGGGCTTGGGTGCCAGTGGAAAAAGAGGATGCAAGTCTTTCAAAATGGTATACTCTCTTTCCATATCATGAGCTTTAGGGGCAACAGGACCAAGAGGCGGCCTCCTCAATACCCCTTCCCAATCCCCTATTTTCAAAGCGTACGTTAAATTTGAAGCGCCTGTGCCAAATTGATCAATTTGCAGAGAACCTAAGGGAATATCATGAATTTCCGTTCTTAAGCAGTTCTCAAGAACCTCTGCATGCAACTCTTCCCCTGTGCGGACTGGAATGATTTGAGACATCGAATCACCTCTTTAGTTTGAAGATTCAGATTTTTATTTCTGCAGCAATTCTCTTCAGCTGTTCTTTAAGATGCTCCGGCATGACTTCTGTGGCCTGCGTCTTAAAGTTAAATGTGACAATAACTGCCTCCCCTTCAGCGATCAGTCTTCCGGTCTCCTGCTCTGTTATTTCATGAAGAACGGTAAAGCTTTTTGAACCGATTTTCCGAACGGCGGTTTTAATGATCAAATGCTCGTTAAAATAAGCCTGACCGCGAAAATCGCATGTCGCTCTTGCAAGGATAAACGGCCAGTCTCCGGAAGACATGGAATAGCCCAATGCTTCGAAAAACTGAACGCGTGCATCTTCCAGATAAATAAAGTAACTCGTATTGTTCACATGTCCGAGCGCATCTGTTTCGCAAAACCTTACTCTCATCCGTGCTTCATGCATAGAGCCCACATCCCTTTATTTATGGCTGAAAGCAGGCTTTCTTTTTTCAATAAATGCCTGTACTCCCTCTTTGATATCTTCTGTCTGAAACACTTCTTCAAACAGCTCCGCTTCAAGGTCAAGCCCTTCATCAAGTGAGGTGCTCAGTCCCTGATCAACCGCTTTTTTAATCTTAGAAAGGGCAGGAAGTGAATGGCGAGTCATACGGCCTGCAAGTTCCAGCGCTTTTTGGAGCCCTTCCCCTTTAGGAACAACATAAGACACAAGCCCTATGTTTTTGGCTTCTGCTGCATCAATCGGATCGCCAGTAAACATCAGCTCTTTCGCTTTGGCATCTCCAACTGTGCGAGGAAGTCTTTGTGTGCCTCCTCCCCCCGGGAACAATCCAAGCTTAATTTCCGGAAGTCCGACCTGAGCATGTTCCTCAGCAATGCGGAGATCGCATGTTAAAGCGAGTTCACAGCCTCCGCCAAAGGTAAGCCCGTTCAAAACGGCAATTGTCGGCTTTGGAAACTGATCGATTTCATTTAAAAAAGCATGCCCCTCAAGAAAATCGGCTTTAATTCCTTTTCTGCCGATCAAATTAGGAAATTCTTTAATGTCCGCTCCGGCCATAAACGCCCTGTCTCCAGCCCCCGTCAGGATCACAGCAACGGTCTCATTGTCTTCTTTAAGAGCTGCAAAGGCTTCTTTCAGCTCCCGTGTGACCTGCTGGTTCATGACGTTAAGCGGAGGATTATCGATCGTTACGATGGCAACAGCACTCTTTTTTTCATATGAAACGGCACGCTCTGTCATTTTCTCACCTCTTCTTTTTGATATGTGTACCAGCCCTTTCCTGTTTTTCGGCCAAGGTTTCCTTCTCTTACCTTTTGTTCAATGCAGGCAAATGGTTTATCTGCAGGATCTCCCGACTCTGCGAACCTCTGCTGCATAACGTAATACCCTACATCTATGCCGGATAAGTCCATTAATTCAAACGGACCGATTGGATGGTTTAAAGCTTTGCGGCAAATAATGTCAATATCTTCATAGCTTGCATATCCCTCTTCATATAGGAAAACCGCTTCCCTTTGGAGTGCTCCTAAAATGCGATTGGCAATAAATCCTGAAATTTCTTTCTTCAATAGTACAGCAGTGCGGTTGATTGTTTTGCAGACTTCCATTGTTAAATCGGCCGTTTCACTTGAGGTCTGATCACTCATAACAACCTCTACACAATCCATGACAAGCGGTGGGAAAAAGAAATGCATGTTCACGACTTTGTCTTCCCGATTTGTCGCTGATGCGATCAGAGAATTGACAATCGTTGAGCTGTTAGAAGCCAAAATAGCATGAGGCTTCGCAAGCTGATCAAGCCTTGCAAAGAGTTCCCTCTTCACATCCAGCTTCTCTACTACAGCTTCAATAATAAAATCTGCATGACTTGCTGCCCGCTCAAGTGAAGATGTGAATTTCAATCTTGCAAAAGCAGCCTGTTTCGCTTCTTCTGTCAGCTTGGATTTTTTCACCCATTTATCCATGATGGAATGCAAGGTCGACTCGGCTTTTTCTAAAGCGGTTTCCTGAACATCCTGAAGGATGGTTTCAAAGCCGCCAAGCGCGCACAGCATAGCAATTTGATGTCCCATTTGCCCTGCTCCAATGACCGAAATTTGCTGAATGTCCTCTTTTTTCATGTTTATCCTCCCTTTATGACTACTAACCAGTCGGTATGTTTCAGACGAAGAAATTCCCGGTCACCCGAAAATCCCTTTAGATATTAAGTCCTTCAAGCACCATTTTGAGAAAAATTTGCGATACTTCACGATCAGATACGCGGCCGTTCGGATCAAACCAGAAGTAACTCCAGTTCGTCATGCCCAATATCCCGAATGTGACAATATCTGTCTGCAGATCTGAACGGAATTCTCCGGCAGCAATTCCCGCTTCAATAACCTGCTGAATCTTCACTCTGAAAAGATCTCTTTTGGCTACTACTTCCTCCATATCCTCTTCACTTAAATTTCTCATTTCCCTGAAGAAGACCTTCGCGCTTAATCCTTCTTTTTCGATGTCATGAATCAGCATATAAACAATTTCATGCAGTTTATCTTTGTACATTTTTTCATCATCCTGGATGATTTCTTCCTGTTTTCGGAGAAGATCGTCAATGTACTTTAAGTGAATCGCCATTAACAGCTCTGTTTTGCTTTTATAGTAATAATAAAAGGTGCCTTTAGTTACGCTCAGGCTGTCAACAATATCCTGTATAGATGTTTCTTTAAATCCTTTTTCTCCGAATAGCTGTATGCTTTGCTGTATGATTTTTTCTTTCATTATGCCTAATCCTCTCTTGCCTAGATTAAAGAGATTATACCATAAGCCCTATTAAGAGATTCATAGATTATTTGCTTTCAGATTTACCTTTTTACAACTTCTTCTCTGAGAGCCCTGCGCAATATTTTGCCGACGCTCGTTTTCGGCAGCTGATCCCGGAACTCGATGATGGCAGGCACTTTATAAGATGCCAATTGACTTCGGCAAAATGAAATGATTTCGTCTTCTGTTGCACTTTTCCCTGACTTTAATACAGCAAAGGCCTTAACCGTCTCCCCGCGGTAAGGATCCGGCACGCCTATGACAACTGCTTCCTGGATTGCTTCATGTTCGTATAAAACCTCTTCGATATCTCTCGGATAAACATTGTATCCGCTGGCAATGATCATATCCTTTTTGCGGTCGGCAATATATAAATATCCTTCCTTGTCCACCTTTGCAATATCACCGGTATAGAGCCAGCCGTCACGAATTGTATTTGCTGTTTCCTCAGGCATATTCCAGTAACCTTTCATCACCTGGGGGCCTTTTATTATCACTTCCCCGAGAGTCCCTGCAGGAACCTCTTCTTTTCCTGTTGCTACATCAACAATTTTATAAGCTGTTCCCGGAACACCGATTCCTACACTCCCCGGTTTCCGCTCTCCAAAAGGAGGATTGCAGTGCGTCGTCGGCGCCGCTTCGGATAAACCGTATCCTTCCAGTATCTTTGCTCCTGTTTTCCGTTCAAATTCATTTAACAGCTCTACCGGCATTGGTGCGCTGCCGCTATTGCAGATCCGGATGCTGCTGATTCCGTATTCTTCTGCCCTCGGGTGGTTCGTGATCGCCACATACATGGTCGGAACTCCCGGAAAAATAGTGGGCTGTTCACGTTTTATCGTCTGCATGACTTCTTCAAGGTCAAAACGGGGCAGCATGATCATCGAGTTGCCGCGAAGAACCGTTAAGTTCATGCAGGATGTCATCCCAAACACATGAAATAGCGGAATAACGGTTAAACAGCGCTCTGCCCCAGACTGCACTTCATTCTTAAAGAATTCATACGATTGATAAATGTTTGCCATTAAGTTGCGGTGTGTGAGCATTGCCCCTTTGGAGCGGCCCGTTGTTCCGCCTGTGTATTGAAGGACGGCAATATCATGCTCTGGCTCAATCTGCACAGGCAGCACTTCCCCTGTCCCCATGCCCAGAAACTGCTGAAACGTATGGTCATCTGCATCAGGCATGATTTCTTCATGGAGGCTCACTGTTATGACTTGCTTTAAGTTTGTACTTCTTTTAACCGCTTTTACTCTTGGATAAAGCGCATCAAAAACAACGATGGTTTCAGCCCCTGAATCATTGAGAATATAATCGAGCTCACGTTCGACAAGCATCGGGTTTACCTGAGTAATAATCGCACCTGCTTTTAATGCACCGTAGTAGGCGACAACATACTGCGGGCAATTCGGAAGCATAATCGCCACCCTGTCGCCTTTCCGAATTCCTTTTTTCTGAAGGGCAGATGCGAAGGCAATGATCATTCCGGCAGCTTGATGATAAGAAATAGATTTCCCGTAAAATGAAATGGCCTCTTTTTCACCATACTTATGTACGGTTTCCTCAAACATTTGCGGAATGGAGATGTAAGGTATGTCAAAATCATGATGAACGTGCCCTGGGTACGTTGCAAGCCATTTATCCAATTGCAGGTTCCTCCTTTATGGTTAGGCTCTTTTCTGAGAATTTGCTGTTTTTTTTAACTGCATTCACCAAAGAGGGCCAATGATTAAAAGGTAATCGTGCCGCCATCTACAAGCAGCGTGGCTGCCGTCACATAAGAAGCATCATCACTTGCCAGAAACAGGACGGCCTTGGCGATTTCATCAGGATGCCCGATTCTTGCAAGAGCATTCGATTTCGAATAGATCTCCCATCTTCTTTCATCTTTGCGCCATTCATCAATAATGGACGTATCAATCACTCCTGGTGCAATCGCGTTTACACGGATGTTTTCCTTTCCATAATCAAGAGCGGCGTTCTTTGTCAGAGCAATAACACCCGCTTTTGATGCATTATACGGACCCATCCGCTTTTTCCCTTTCATTCCAAGCACACTGGAAGTATTAATAATTGAGCCTCCGCCGCTCTGTATCATGAATGGAACGGCATGTTTGATCCCCAAGAAAACACCTTTAAGATTGATGTCCACGACCCGGTCCCATTCATCTGTATCCATTTCGCCAATTTTTACGCTCTGGTTCGATACACCTGCATTGTTAAAAAGAACATCAAGTGCGCCATATTCATTTACAGCTGTTTTCATTAATGCCTGGACATCATCAGAGTTTGTCACATCCGTTTTAACAAAAAGGCATGGCAGGTTTTTCTCTCTGATTTCATGAGCCGCTTTTTCTCCAGCTTCACTGTTGTAATCGCCGATCACTACTTTCGCTCCCTGATCTGCAAACAGCATCGCAGTTGCTTTGCCTATGCCGCCTGCTCCACCTGTAATGACAGCAACCTTTCCTGCAAGTCTCATTAATCAGTCTCTCTTTCTATGATTGTCGCAATTCCCTGACCGCCTCCAATGCACGCTGTGATAAGGGCATAGCGTCCCCCAGATCGCTTCAGCTCATAGATGGCCTTTGTCATCAAAATGGCACCTGTTGCCCCAAGAGGATGGCCGTGAGCAATCGCGCCCCCGTTTACGTTTAGCTTGCTGTGATCAAAATCCAGTTCCCGGTCGCATGCTAAGACCTGTGCCGCAAAGGCTTCATTCAGTTCGACGATGTCCATGTCTGCCAGTGATAAATTTGCTCTCTCAAGTACTTTTTTCACTGCTGGAACAGGACCGATTCCCATAATATTCGGGTCGACACCTGCAACTGCATACTGCTTTACTGTGCATAGCGGCGTCAAACCAAGTTCCAAAGCTTTTTCCCGGGACATGACAACAACTGCTGATGCAGCATCATTCAGTCCAGAACTGCTGCCGGCAGTAACAGTGCCGCCTTCTTTAAAAGCAGGACCCAATGCTTTTAAACCTTCGAGCGTTGTATTCGGACGGGGATGTTCATCTGCTTTGAAAAAGAAAGGGTCTCCTTTTCGCTGACGTATTTCTACAGGAACAATCTGCTCGTCAAATCTTCCTTCTGATACAGCTGCTGCCATTCTCTGCTGGCTGCGGAGAGCATATTCATCTTGTTCCGCGCGGCTGATCTCATATTTGGAAACCAGATTCTCAGCTGTAATTCCCATAGGAGGATTGCCGATTTCTTTTGGCGACAGCACAGCTGACTTAAATATCGGCGGTGCCGGACTGAATGGTTTTTTCGGTTTCTCCATTAAATAAGGAGCAAGAGACATGCTTTCCGTGCCGCCTGCAATATAAACGTCTCCGTCGCCCGCTTTGATCGCCTGCGCTGCAAGATTGACTGCATTGATGCCTGAGCCGCATTGACGGTCAACTGTCAGCCCCGGTATATCCAGTGATAGTCCTGTGGACAAGGCTGTTAATCTTGCAATATTCCCTCCGCCTGAGAGAACATTTCCAAAAATGACATCATCGATCATGTCTGCTGATACCTTTGCTCTGTTCATTGCCTCTTTTATAACTATGGCGCCAAATTCACTGGCTTCCATTGATGAAAGTGCACCGCCCTGTCTCCCAATTGGAGTTCTGACAGCAGCTACGATGACCGGATCACGATTCATATAACTTACCCCTTTCTTACATGGCATGTGTTCCGCCGTCTACGACGAGAACATCACCTGTGATAAAATCAGAAGCTCTTGCCGCCAAAAACAGGGCAGCGCCTTTTAAATCCTGATCTGTTCCAAATCGTTTAAGCGGTGTGATATTCAGGAAATGATCTTTCCCGTTTTCAATGATCACCTGTGACATTTTAGTAGGGAAAAAGCCTGGTGCAATAGCATTCACATTAATGTTGTGCTGTCCCCATTTCACGGCCAGGTCCTTTGTAAAAGTGATGACAGCGCCTTTACTTGTGTTGTATGCAATGGTATCCATATAACGTGGGTCTGTTCCGCCAAGCCCTGCAACAGAGGCGATATTGATGATTTTCCCGCTCTTTTGCTTAATCATATGTTTGCCGGCTTCCTGAGACATCAAAAATGTACCGGTAACATTTACATTCATTACCTTATTCCACGCTTCAAGCGGCATATCTTGAACAGGAGCTCCCCATGTTGCTCCGCTGTTATTTACTAATATATCAATCTTGCCAAATTCCTCGATTGTTGTTTTTACAACATTTTTTACATCTTCACTATTTGTTACATCACAAGATAATGCAATAGCTTTTACTCCATATTCCCTGCTTAACCGGCAAGCTGCCTCTTCACATGCCGCGGCTTTTCTGGAACAGAGGACAAGCGAGGCTCCTGCCTGTGCAAATCCCTCAGCCATCTGCTCGCCGAGTCCACGTCCCCCGCCCGTTATAATAGCTACTTTATCTGTCAGATCGAACATTTCTTTCACATGCATACTATCCCTCCTTATACAGTCTGAAGATTCACATCGTATTTTTTCAGCTCAAGCCTTGCCAGCTGAGCGCGATGCACTTCATCAGGACCGTCAGCAATTCTCAAGGTTCTGGCACTTGCCCACTGAGCAGCAAGCGGTGTGTCCTCGCTGACTCCAGCTGCACCGAATGCCTGAATAGCCCGGTCGATTACTTTAAGAGCCATATTCGGAGCAATGACTTTAATCATTGCGATTTCTGTTTTGGCTGCTTTATTGCCGACTGTATCCATCATGTATGCCGCTTTTAATGTCAATAAGCGGGCCTGCTCAATTTCAATGCGGGAGTCTGCGATCCATTCTCTGATGACCCCCTGGCTTGAAATCGGTTTGCCGAACGCCTCTCTGGTTTGTACACGCTTACATAATTCTTCAAGCGCACGTTCTGCAGCCCCGATTAATCTCATGCAGTGATGAATCCTACCCGGTCCAAGCCGGCCCTGGGCAATTTCAAATCCTCTTCCTTCTCCGAGGAGCATATTTGAAGACGGCACCCTTACGTTATCAAAAGTGATTTCAGCATGACCGTGCGGTGCGTGATCGTAGCCGAAAACAGGCAGAACTCTTTCAATTTTGACGCCTTCAGCATCAAGCGGCACTAAAATCATCGACTGCTGTTCATATTTTGGTGCCTGAAAATCAGATTTGCCCATCACAATGGCAATCTTGCAGCGTGGGTCGCCGGCTCCTGAAGACCACCATTTTCTTCCGTTAATGACATACTCATCCCCATCACGGATGATGCTTGCTCCAATATTCGTCGCATCTGCTGACGCAACATCTGGCTCAGTCATGGAAAAGCATGAACGAATTTCCCCTGCAAGAAGAGGCTTCAGCCATTTCTCTTTTTGTTCATCTGTGCCGTATCGCACGAGGACCTCCATGTTTCCTGTATCAGGCGCTGCACAGTTAAACACTTCAGGTGCAAGCAATGAGCGTCCCATAATTTCACATAGCGGTGCATATTCCAAATTTGTAAGTCCTGCCCCGTGCTCGCTTTCAGGCAAAAATAAATTCCATAAACCTCTTTCTTTAGCCTTGATTTTCAGCTCTTCCATAATGGGCGGAACTTCAGACCACCTGGATTCCTGCGCATTCAATTGTTCTTCATACTTTTTTTCATTTGGATAAACGAATTCTTCCATAAAAGATGTTACTTGTTTTTGTAAGACAATCACTTTATCTGAGTAAGTAAAGTTCAACTAGATCACCCTTTCTAATAACTTACTAACCGGTTGGTATGTGAAGCTACTTCTATCATAATATGTAACTGGCAAAAAAAACAACTGTTATTCTAAAAATTCTGCCAAATTAATTATTTTGCACGGTTTTCCCCTTTTGAAAAATTCCTTTTCAATCTATTTAGAAAGTGATATAATTCACTTGTTTTATGTGTAAATAACTAAAATGAAATGATGAAAATAGATGCTATTTTTTATTAAAGAAGGTGGGAATACAAATTGTCGCAATATGAAACACCCTTATTTACAGGATTAAAAGAGCATGCAAAAAAAGATCCTGTTCAATTCCATATCCCAGGACATAAAAAAGGTGCAGGAATTGATCCTGAATTCCGCTCGTTTATCGGGGACCCTGCTCTTTCCATAGATTTAATCAACATCGGACCTTTGGATGATCTTCACTCTCCAAAAGGAATGATCAAAAAAGCTCAAGACTTGGCAGCTGAAGCATTTGGTGCAGATTATACTTTCTTCTCTGTACAGGGAACAAGCGGGGCTATCATGACAATGGTGATGGCTGTTTGCGGACCTGGAGATAAAATCCTTGTTCCCCGCAATGTTCATAAGTCGGTTATGTCCGCGGTCGTTTTCTCGGGAGCTACTCCAATCTTTATTCACCCTGAAATTGATAAAGAGCTTGGCATTTCACACGGCATTACAACTGAATCTGTTGAACATGCTCTTGAGCAGCACCCAGATGCAAAAGGACTGCTTGTCATCAACCCTACTTATTTCGGAGTTTCGGCTGATTTAAAAAAAATCGTTGAAATTGCCCATTCGTACAAGGTCCCTGTTCTTGTCGATGAGGCTCATGGGGTTCATATACATTTTCATGAGGACCTCCCAATGTCAGCCATGCAGGCAGGTGCAGACATGGCGGCAACAAGTGTTCATAAGCTGGGCGGATCAATGACACAAAGCTCTGTGTTAAACGTCCGCGAAGGATTGGTATCTGTTCAAAGAGTTCAAACCATCTTAAGCATGCTGACAACAACTTCTACATCATATCTGCTTTTAGCATCGCTTGATGTGGCAAGAAAACGTTTGGCAACAGAAGGCCGCGAGCTCGTCGAACGGGCAATCCACCTTGCAGAGGATACACGCAGAAAGATTAATGAGATAGATAAAATCGAGTGCATCGGCGAGGAGATTGTCGGCACCAAAGCGGCATATGATTACGATCCGACTAAGCTGATCATTTCCATCAAAGAGCTCGGCTTAAATGGCTATGATGTTGAAAAATGGCTGCGCGAAAACTATAATATTGAAGTTGAAATGTCAGATTTATATAACATTCTTTGCATCATTACACCAGGGGATTCTGAAAGAGAAACAGGCATTTTAGTTGAAGCGCTACAGGCTCTGTCTTCAGAATTTATGAATGCATCTGCAGACTTGGTAAAACCGACTGTCATGCTGCCTGATATTCCTGTTTTAGCACTGACACCTCGCGATGCTTTTTACGCAGAAACAGAAATTGTCCCTTTCAGTGAATCGGCAGGACGCATCATTGCCGAGTTTATCATGGTTTATCCCCCAGGAATTCCAATTTTCATCCCTGGAGAAATCATATCTGAAGAAAATCTTGCATATGTGCGCAAGAACCTGGAAGTCGGTCTCCCTGTACAAGGACCAGAAGATCCTGAGCTTAATTATTTGAGAGTGATAAAAGAGCATAAAGCAATCAGATAATAGTAAAAGACGATTCATTTATGAATCGTCTTTTTTTGCGCATGATTTGTTGAGTCTGTAACGTATTCAACTTCCAACAGGCAGCGATCAACGTCAGATTTTGACAAATAAATAAGGCCGTTCACGATAATAAGTGCATCAAACTAAGTTATAACACATCAAATTAGGCCAATCACGATAATAAGTGCATCAAACTATGTTATGACGCAACAAATTAGGCCGTTCACGATATTAAGTGCATCAAACTAAGTTATGATACAACAAATTAGGCCGATCCGGATAATAAGTGCATCAAACTATGTTATAACACAACAAATTAGACCAATCACGATAGTAAGTGCATCAAACTATGTTATGACGCAACAAATTAGGCCGTTCACGATATTAAGTGCATCAAACTAAGTTATGATACAACAAATTAGGCCAATCTCGATAATAAGTGCATCAAACTAAGTTATGACGCAACAAATTAGGCTGATCACGATATTAAGTGCATCAAACTATGTTATGACGCAACAAATTAGGCTGATCACGATAGTAAGTGCATCAAACTAAGTTATGACGCAACAAATTAGGCTGATCACGATATTAAGTGCATCAAACTAAGTTATGATACAACAAATTAGGCTGATCACGATATTAAGTGCATCAAACTAAGTTATGACACAACAAATTAGGCTGATCACGATATTAAGTGCATCAAACTAAGTTATGACGCAACACATAAAACCAATAATCAGAATTCCTTACCATTTTATAGGGAATATACATTTATTCACTCAAAATTAGTTTCTGCGAGCTCATCCAGTATGTGTACGCGTTCAAAAAATGAATTTGTGCGCGTTCTGCTAATTTCCTCCTAATGATTTTAAAACCTAATTTTACCAAACAAACAGAAATCATCTAAAAAATAAAAGCATGCAGGAAATCCCGCATGCTTTCATCTATCTTCTATTTAAACCCCTTGAATAACTGTAATTTCTCTCTCGAGTACTTGGCAATCGCAGCTTGTGCACTTCCCATACAAAACACTGACCTTTTCGTCCTCAAAATGATCGATAGTACCATTGCATGTTTGACATACGATTGTTCCCATTTCCATACCCCTTTTTTGAATAGATTAGCGCTTTTGAAATTATTGAAAGCGCTTAACGCTTTGTAACTCTATAATAATATAACACATTTAATTCGTCAAGCCTAAATTGTATAACACATTTATCTATTTTCTATCAATATATTTATCTTTCTTTTACTATAAGCATAGAAAAAAACTGGCTGAAATACGCCAGTTTTTCTTATTCATATTCGGTGGTCAATTGGACGTCTGGGATCACTTCTTTGAAGAAATCAGAGAGTTCTGATGCCTGCTGCAGGGTTTCAGTGCGAAATGTGTGCTTGAGGAGTTCGAGGTCTTCGATATCAGACGAGTCAAGGAGTGCTGCTTTACCGGTTTGGAGACATATGACGAGAGGTTTCCCAAAAAACATGCTTGAGTAAACTATTGCCAAATCATACCTCCGGTCACTTGAAGCAAATCCCACATACCTTACGTTAGCCTGCTCGGTATCATCATAAAACTTCTCTAATGCATTCATGATGGCCTCCTTCTATTTTATTATCTGATTATTCAGATTAATTATACCCTACATTATGCCTCAGCACAATTATTTCACCTTTATCTTGTCAGATTGTTTAAATATTTGTAAAATTTAATTTAATCAGTCAGAAAAATTAGGAGTTGACAGGATGGCCTCTCACGCATTTATTAAATTAGTCGGCGGATCCATTAAACAGTATATAACGGTTGATGAAGTAGAAGAGCTTTTTCACTACTACAAGGACATTACGAGCAAAACAGGAGAGCAATTAAACTTCGCTTATGAAAGCTCTGCTTTCCCTTATGAATGTAAACAAGCGAATGGATATCTTACCTTATCGTCAGAAGAACGAGGATATTCCAAAATGTATGTCGGAGTCAGTTCAGCCGGTGATGAACAGCCTTCTTTTCTTCAAATCACCCTCCTCTCTGATTCAAAATACGGAGACAAGAATAAAGCAAATGAGTTTTCAAAGTTCCTTGCAAAAAAACTTAAAGGCGAACTAACCTTATTTAATGGCAGAAAGATGTACTATTATAAAAGATGAAAGCGATCCTTACAGGACCGCTTTTTCATGAGATTTTTCCGATTGAATCGGGATCAGCTATTTCATATCCCCTGGCTCTTAATCCTTCTACAATCCCCTTTAATGCTTCGTTTGTCCATTTCCGGTCATGCATTAACAGATTCGCTCCATCTGTCAGGAACGGTGAATGGACCATAATGTCTGTAAGGGCATCTTTTGATTGATACGCCTTTTCCCAATCATAACCGTATGTCCAGTTCATCAAGACCATCTTTTCTTCCTTTGCAAGCTTCCGGCTTTCGTCTGTGTTGCTTCCGAATGGAGCACGAAAGAAACGAGGCCTTTCTCCAATTGTCGCTTCTACTAGATCATTCAGCCGAACGATTTCGTTTCGCTGCTCTTCAGGAGAAAGATCTTTCAAATTAGCATGTGTCATCGTATGATTGCCGATCGGAAACCCGAGATTATGAATATCTATCAGTGTCTTTTTTTCTTCATCTGAATCTATGAAGTGGCCATTAACGAAAAAAATCGCATTTACACCCAGATCTTTTAGCGTATGAGCCATTTCCAGACTGTGTTTATCAGGTGCATCATCAATCGTAATCAGGACAGTCTTTGCATTGATATTTGCACTTAAAGGCTCAATTGTCCAATTGGCCGGATTTATCTTGTATTTAGGAAGAGCTTCTGGTTCTGCTTCGGTCTCCGCGCTTTCTTTTTCCTTTTCCTCAGGCGCAGGCTCTTCAGGTGCCTTGTCACTCTTTTGTCCTTCATCCTGTTTGTCCGCTATTTCATGTTTCGCTGCTTGATTACCAGTTTGATCTGAGCTGCACGCTGCAAGTAAACAGACCGCAGCCAAGATGCAAAGCAAATGCTTCATTATGTATCCCCCAATCATTCTCCTTTATTAGTATAATATAAGGGAGAATGCTTCACTATATAAAAAGAGGAATTAATTAACAAAAGTACCAGCTAACTATGAATCATCCTATATAAAAGAAAAAATCAAAAAACACTAGTTTTGGAAAGTGTTTTTTGATTATGCGGCAGTGTTAGTAAATAAACGTCCTAATGAGCAGTAAGAATTCATCCTTGCATAAAAATGCCGCTGCTGCAGTTGCAGCCGTCACGAATAGAGCGATTTTTTTAGATTGTGAAAGAGATGCTGCTACAATATATGCTATGTACAGAAAGACCCCAAGCAAGATCAATTTAGCCTGCAGCGAATCTTTTTCAGAAATCCATTCCACCAATAAATAACCGCCCCACATGAAACATTGCAGAAAAATAATCATTGGCCATTTCATCGTTACTCCCCTTCTTTTACTCAGCCGCTTTATCTCCTATATTTAGGTTATGCGACATTCCTACTGTATATTTTTCATTTATGTAACAAATAGGTAACATTCAGGGGAATATTCGGAAAACATGATAGAATAGCATTAATTTAGCAAGACGGCACAATAAAACTGGGTAGTAAGTATTGTTTTTATTCACAATTAGAACGGTATGTTTAGACCATTTCATTTTAAAGAGGTGGGCAATATGGCAAAGTCGGTTATTGTCGCCTTCATCATTCCAGTATTTCTTCTATCATCCTGCAGTTTGAATTTCACTTCTGAGGCGAATAATCAGCCTGAACCGGAAGAAAGAAAGCTATTATTCTTCTCAGATGAACAGGATGAATATCGGGAATCCGTTTACTATGACGCACTTATCGATTTAAAACGGGATTTCCCAGAAGAAATTGAAGGTTTGCAATTTATCGATTCAAGTGCGGAAGAAAATTATCCGTTTGATGTAGAAAAATACCCTTCTCTTGTTGTTGTGGATGATAATCAAGTGATTTTCCAAATTGAAGGGCATGTAGGAAATAAAGAGGAGATTATTAATTCTGTCATTAAAGCTCTTTCAAAGAGCAGCGGACAGCGTTAAGCTTGTCAGGTGGTTCTAATATAATTAGCCGCCTTTTTTTGTCAAAAAACCCCCTTAATGCTAAGCATTAAGGGGGTTTTTCTCTCATTATTTCACGATGTGAATCGGGCTTCCGATTGCAACTTCAGCAGCTTCCATTGTGATTTCTCCCAATGTTGGATGCGCATGAATTGTCATCGCAATATCTTCAGCAGTCATGCCGGCTTCAATTGCAAGGCTAAGCTCTGAAATCATATCAGAAGCTGCAGCACCAGCAATTTGCGCTCCAATAACAAGACCGTCTTCTTTACGTGTAACCAGTTTTAAGAATCCGTCAGTTTGGTTAAGAGAAAGTGCACGTCCATTTGCAGCAAATGGGAACTTAGCAGCAACAACCTCAAGTCCTTCTTCTTTAGCTTGTGCTTCTGTGTAGCCTACTGAAGCAAGTTCAGGCTCAGAGAATACAACAGCAGGAATTCCTAAGTAATCAATTTCAGCGTTCTCTCCGGCGATTACCTCTGCAGCAATTTTGCCTTCATAAGAAGCTTTATGTGCAAGCGGAGGTCCTTCAACGATATCACCGATTGCAAAGATGTTAGAAACGCTTGTGCGGCACTGCTTATCAATTTTAATCACGCCGCGGTCTGACATTTCAACCCCAACTTGCTCAAGGCCAAGCTCGTCTGTGTTAGCACGGCGTCCAACTGTTACTAACAAGTAGTCAGCTTCAACTGTCTGCTCTTCGCCTTTTACTTCAAATGTTACCTTAACGCCGTTTTCTGTTTCTTCAACAGATTTAGCTTTAGCTTTTGTATGGATTTCAACGTTGCCCTTTTTCTTAAGGTTGCGTTTTACAAGTGAGCTCATTTGCTTTTCAAAGCCCATTAAGATCTCATCCATTGCTTCAATGAAAACTACTTCAGAACCGAAGTTAGCATATGCTGTTCCAAGCTCAGTGCCGATGTATCCTGCACCAATTACAACAATTTTCTTAGGGATTTCATTTAAGCTTAGCGCGCCAGTTGAATCTAAAACGCGTTTAGAATATTTGAATCCTGGAATTTCAATCGGGCGTGAACCTGTAGCGATGATTGCATTTTTGAATTTATAAGTTTGAGATGAATTGTCATCCATAACTTTAATAGATTCACTGTCAACAAAATAAGCTTCGCCGCGAACGATTTCAACTTTGTTTCCTTTAAGAAGTCCTTCAACTCCGCCGACAAGCTTTTTCACAACGCCAGCTTTGAATTCTTGAACTTTTGTAAAATCAACTTTTACATTTTCTGCAATGATACCCATGTCTTCTGAATGCTTTGCATGTTCAAAACGGTGACCCGCAGCGATTAACGCTTTAGAAGGAATACATCCAACGTTCAAACATACGCCGCCAAGGTTTCCTCTTTCTACGATTGTTACTTTCTGTCCAAGCTGTGCAGCGCGGATGGCAGCTACATAGCCGCCAGGTCCCGCACCAATGACAAGAGTATCTGTTTCAATAGGGAAATCTCCTACTACCATTCGATTACGCCTCCATTAGAATAAGTTGTGGGTCGTTCAATAAACGCTTAATGTGATTTAATGCATTTTGTGCTGTAGCACCATCGATCATGCGGTGGTCAAAGCTTAATGATAAAGCAAGCACTGGAGCAGCAACAATTTCACCGTCAACTACGATTGCTTTTTCAGCAATGCGGCCGATTCCAAGGATTGCAACCTCTGGGTGATTAATTACTGGAGTGAACCATTGTCCGCCAGCTGAGCCGATGTTTGTAATTGTACAAGAAGCGCCCTTCATTTCCGCAGCAGAAAGTTTACCGTCGCGTGCTTTAGTAGCTAAGCCGTTAATTTCATCAGAAATGTCAAAGATTGATTTGCGTTCTGCGTTTTTAACAACTGGAACCATAAGTCCTTTTTCTGTATCAGCAGCAATACCGATGTTGTAGTAATGCTTTTGAATAACTTCTTCTGTTTTGTCATCGATAGAAGTGTTAAGAACCGGATATTTTTTAAGCGCTGATGTAAGAGCTTTCACTACGTACGGTAAATATGTTAACTTAATTCCCTGCTCCGCTGCAACACCTTTGAACTGTTTTCTGTGAGAAACTAGTTTCGTCACATCCACTTCATCCATCAAAGTTACGTGTGGAGCTGTTTGTTTTGAGTTAACCATTGCTTTAGAGATTGCTTTGCGCATTGGGCTCATTTTCTCGCGTGTTTCCGGGAAGTCGCCTTCTGGAACAGCTTGTTTTGCAGGTGCTTTTTGCTCTGCTTTTTCTTCTTTAGCTTCTGTTTGAGGAGCTTCAGTTTGCGTTTCAGCAGGTTTAGATCCGCCTTCTAAGAATGCATCAATGTCTTCTTTGCCGATGCGTCCGTTTTTGCCTGATCCAGATACTTGGCGGATTTCAACGCCTTTTTCACGTGCATATTTGCGTACAGAAGGCATTGCAATGATGCGGCGGTCTGGATCGACTTCAGCCTGATCCTGTGCACCTGCGCCTGTAGCTGCTGCTGTTTCTTGTTTAGGAGCTTCTTCTTTTTTCACATCTTGGCCAGCTTCAGCTGTAGATTGAACTTGTGCTTCTGTTTTCTCTTCTTTGGCAGGCTCATCTCCATGGTCATCACCTTTAAATTTAAGGTTTTCGTAACCAGGAGCATCAAATGTGATAAGAGTTTGTCCAACAGTAGCAACAGTTCCCTCTTCAACTTTAAGCTCAATAACTTTTCCTTTTACAGGAGAAGGAATTTCAACGACAGCTTTATCGTTCTGGATTTCAGCCAGTACATCATCTTCGTTTACTTCATCGCCTGGCTTGATAAACCACTTTACAATTTCACCTTCGTGGATACCCTCACCGATATCCGGCATTTTAAATTCGAATGACACGGTATATTACCTCCTATTTTTCATATGGAAAAGAAACCAGTTTGCAGGTTTCAAAAGAATAAACATTTGATGTTTGTTCAAATGCTTTCACGCAGCCGCGCCGCGCTGATCATGGAACATAAACACGCATTCTTCCTGGGACCCTCTGATTTCTTTTCTCAGAATGTATAATTAAAAATTCATTACTTTTTTAGCTGTTTCAATCACATCTTTGAAGTTTGGCAGCCAAACACCTTCAGCTTGAGAGAAAGCAAATACAGTGTCTGGAGCTGTCACGCGAAGTACTGGAGCTTCTAAGCTTAAGATCGCACGGTCATTGATTTCAGCAACAACATTAGCTGCAATTCCTGCTTGCTTTTGAGCTTCTTGTACAACAATCGCACGTCCTGTTTTTTCAACAGATGCAATGATTGTGTCGATATCTAATGGGCTGATTGTGCGCAGGTCGATCACTTCAGCAGAAATTCCTTCTTTTTCAAGCTCTTCTGCTGCTTTTAATGACTCATGCACCATTGCGCCGTAAGTAATAATAGAAAGGTCAGAACCTTCTCTTTTCACTTCAGCTTTGCCGATTTCAATCGTATATTCTTCTTCCGGAACTTCCTGACGGAAAGAACGGTAAAGTTTCATATGCTCAAGGAAAACGACAGGATCGTTATCACGAATAGCAGAGATTAAAAGTCCTTTTGCGTCGTATGGAGTTGAAGGAATAACAACTTTCACACCAGGCTGCTGAGCCATAAGACCTTCTAAGCTGTCAGCATGAAGTTCAGGTGTATGAACGCCTCCGCCGAATGGTGAACGGATTGTAACTGGTGAAGACCAGCGTCCGCCTGAACGGTAGCGCATACGAGCCATTTGGCCTGAAATAGAGTCCATTACTTCATAAACGAAACCGAAGAATTGAATTTCAGCTACAGGACGGAATCCTGTTAATCCAAGACCGATCGCAAGACCGCCGATTCCTGATTCAGCAAGAGGTGTATCAAATACACGGTCTTCGCCAAATTCTTTTTGTAATCCTTCAGTAGCACGGAATACGCCGCCATTTACACCAACATCTTCTCCAAACACTAAGACGTTAGAATCATTTTTTAATTCTGAGCGCAGCGCATCAGTGATTGCTTGAATCATTGTCATTTGAGCCATGGCTTACTTCGACTCCTTTGCTTTGTAGATTTCATATTGCTCTTTCAGATTGTATGGCATTTCTTCGTACATGTTATCCATTAGATCTGTTACTTTTTGTTTTGGATATTCATCCGCTTTTTTGATTGCTTCTTTAATATCTTCTTTCGCTTGTTCAATCGCTTTATTTTCTTCTTCTTCGTTCCATAAGCCTTTGTTTTCTAAGAATTTACGGAAACGTACAAGAGGATCTTTCTCTTCCCACTCGTTATCAAGTTCTTTCGTACGATAGCGGGTTGGGTCGTCACCAGCCATTGTATGAGGGCCATAACGATAAGTAAGCGTTTCAATTAATGTAGGGCCTTCACCATTAACAGCGCGTTCGCGTGCATCACGTACTGCAGCATATACAGCTAATGCATCCATTCCATCAACCTGAATTCCTACGATACCTGCAGCTGCAGCTTTTTGAGCGATTGTTTGAGCAGCAGATTGCTTTTCAACAGGTGTTGAGATCGCAAATCTGTTGTTTTGCACAACAAAAATCGCTGGTGCTTTATAAGCGCCTGCAAAGTTGATTCCTTCGTAGAAGTCACCTTGAGATGCTCCGCCGTCGCCAGTATAAGTAATTGCAACTGTTTTAAGGTCTTTCTTTTTCATTCCAAGAGCTACACCGGCAGTCTGGATGATTTGTGCACCTATGATAATCTGCGGTGAAATCGCATTTACATCTTCAGGGAACTGATTTCCGTGGAAATGTCCGCGTGAGAATAAAAATGCTTGGTATAATGGAAGTCCGTGCCAGATGATTTGTGGAACGTCACGGTATCCTGGAAGAACGAAATCTTCTTTTTCAAGTGCAAAATGAGAAGCGATCTGAGATGCTTCCTGTCCTGCTGTTGGAGCATAAAATCCTAAACGTCCTTGACGGTTCAGTGAAATAGAACGCTGGTCCAAAATACGCGTATAAACCATACGGCGCATTAATTCTTTTAATTGATCATCTGATAAATCAGGCATTGCAGAGTCGTTTACAACCTCGCCCTGTTCATTCAGAATTTGGAACGTTTCAAACTGCTTTGCAATTCCTTCGAATTGCTTTTTGCTGTCAACTACAGCATTTTTAGTCTTAGCAGCCATCTTTAGTCACCTATCCTTTCTCTTATAAAAAAATAGTTTTAGATAATTACTGACACATACAGCATTAGCCTACCCAAAATGAGTACGCCTGACACATTTTTTTAGGCTATCCTCTATATATCTTTATACCACCTGAGAGAATGCCGAAACGTTCTCTATGTATTGGACAGTACAAATATCTGTACTAATTTAAGTGATGAAAGAAATTAATACAATTCGTTTCAACATTTCTTAGTGTACACCATTAAAAATAAGTTCGTCAATTGATTTATATCGATATTCTTAAAAGATATCAAGTGTTTTCATTTTACTTTTATTCCCTATTTATCAATCTGTACTATAACTAATTGTTCTTCTGTATTACAAAAATCGATACAGGTATCATTATAACCGAATCTCGAAAATTGCTGAAGCAGCTGCCTATAGACACAGCGATTTACGTCTAAATACAAAAAAACTGCAGAGAACTATCTCTCTGCAGGCCATACTTTATTAAACAAGCTGTATTGTTAGGATTTTGATGCATTTTCTTCCGGCTGTTCTACCTCAATCTCTGCTTCTTTATAAAAGTCCATTTTTGCCTGATTATACTGTTCTGTATAATCATTAAATTTTTTATTTTCGGCCAATACTTTTTCGTAAGTACTGTTAATTTCAGTAATTTTCGCTTCAAGCTCTTCAAGCTTCAAATCCTTTTTTTGAAACATTTGATAAAGCTCTTTATCAAGGACAATCGCTTCTTTATATGAAGCATAAAGGGCATCGTAGGAATCATAGCGATTCTGCATCAGCCCCTGCAGCTTATCAGCCTTATCTTTCGCTCCGTCTTCTTTGAGCTCATTTGAAAGAGCTGCAATGTTTTTAAATTCTTCCTTGGAATCAAGAATGCTTTGCCTTTCATCCTCTAATCGCTTTTCTCTTTCT
Organism: Metabacillus hrfriensis; assembly: GCF_030127205.1. Taxonomy (NCBI): domain Bacteria; kingdom Bacillati; phylum Bacillota; class Bacilli; order Caryophanales; family Bacillaceae; genus Metabacillus; species Metabacillus hrfriensis. Next base: position 2,016,861 of record NZ_CP126116.1, on the reverse strand, counting down.
TCTACAACAGCTGCCGCTTCCTTTGAAAGAGAAACAATTTTATCGTACTCTTTCATTCCCAAAGAAATAATTTCTTCGTAAAGATCATTTTCCTCTTTTTCAAGCTCAATTAGAGGCTTCTGCTGCTCCTCAAATGTATCTTCAAGAGATACTACCTTCTCAAGAGCACTGTACATTTCTTCTTCTGGCGAAGAGCCTGAACAGCCAGATAATACTACCGATCCAATAAAGATTGCTGCTGCTGCTGAAATTGCTTTTGAAAATTTTGTCACCGCGGGTCCCCCTAACCATTCAACACTTTAACTATAAGACGTTCTTCGTTTTTTTACAATATCTTCTTTAAATAGAAAAGCAGAATCGACTGGTCAGACCCGACAGCCGTTTGTTTTGGCCAAGTATCCAGGAGTGGACAGCGAGAAATGCGGGACCAGACTTTCATACTGAGCAAGCTTGCTTAAACTCAGGCGGTCAACAGGTTCAATCAAACTTTATATAATTAAATGTTAAATCCCCTTATTCTGATCATCTTCAATTCCCAATTTTTTTATTGGACCTGGGCTTTTGTCTATACACTTCCCATTCCGTGACATAGGTTATATTAGACACTCAGGCTAATGCACAGAACATGAGGGTCAATTAAAAGGAGGTTTTTTGCATGTACGGATGTTATCCTGGATACGGGTACGGCCACGCGGGTGATTGCGGACGCACTTTCGCTTTAATTGTAGTGTTGTTTATTCTATTAATTATCGTCGGTGCAGCTTTTTGTGGCAACTATTAATGAATGATTGCGGAAGAGATGCCCACATTTTATGTGGGCAAGCCGCAAAATAATGGCGCTTATCCTGAATGGACAAGCAATACTTTTCGTTTTTCTGCAATTCCATTATACTTATATAGATGATTTAGCAAGAAATGGAGTGTGAGTCCCCATGATTACAATGGATGATATTATCAGGGAAGGCCATCCGGCACTTCGCAAGGTGGCAGAAGAAGTTGCCATGCCTCCTTCTGATGAAGACAAAAAAACATTGCAGGATTTGCTTGATTATGTTTCAAATAGTCAAAATCCTGAAATGATCGAAAAATACGGCTTAAGACCTGGCATAGGACTTGCTGCACCGCAAATAAACGTTTCAAAACGGATGATTGCCATTCGGCTGACAGATGAAAAAGGAACATTGCACAGCTACGCTTTATTTAATCCGAAAATTATCAGCCATTCCGTTGAAAAAAGCTACTTAACAAGCGGTGAAGGCTGTCTGTCAGTTGATCGCCCTGTACCTGGATATGTGCCCCGCTATGCAAGAATTCGCGTCAAAGCGGTTTCGCTTGAAGGAGAAGAACTCGACTTAAGACTCCGCGGCCTGCTTTCCATTGTATTTCAGCATGAAATAGACCATCTAAATGGAGTCATGTTTTATGATCATATGAATGTAAAAGATCCTATGCAAGAACCCGAAGATGCTATTGCCATTGAGCGCTAAAAAACCTGTCTGCTTTAGCAGACAGGTTTTTTATTGTCATAAGAACAATTAATTCTTTTTACATATATTAATCTCGGCCCAATAAACTTATGCTTTTCTACAGCAGTCCCACTTTTTTCAGCCCATTAAGGATGCCGTCCTGGTTTACATCTGATGTCACTTCATCTGCAAGCTCTTTCAGTTCAGGAACTGCATTCCCCATCGCTACGCCGGTACCAGCATATTTAATCATTTCAAGATCATTCAATCCATCACCGAATGCATAAACATCATCTTTCTCAATCTCAAGGCGTTCCATCAGCTTTTTAATGCCTTCAGCCTTAGAACCTCCAAAAGGCAGGATATCGGTAGCAAGCTCATGCCAGCGGATGATATGAAAGTCTTCATATTTTTTATAATTTTCTTCTTCGCCCTCTTTACAAAAAAGAAGCGTCTGATAAATTTCGTGATGGCGGTAAAAGTCAGGATCCCGCTCCGGATGCATAAACTTCAGACTGCCCATGCTCTCGTGTATATAAGGATGATCCGTTTCTGTTGACATCATAGTGTCATCACTCATGAAAACTAACGGGTGATTTGACGTGCGAGCAAATTCATATAATTCTTCAAGTCTTTCAGTATTAAGAGGATTTTTATAAATGACATTTCCTTCAAAAACTACAAACTGCCCATTAAAACTGACAAAGGAATCGATTCCAAGTTCTTTTCTAAGATCCTCAAACATGAAAGGAGCCCTGCCTGTCGCGATGGCAACATGATGACCTGCTTTTTTTAAATCTTCGATTGCTGCCCGTGTGGAGTCCGGTATTTCTTTATCGTGATTTAATAAAGTACCGTCAATATCAAAAAATATTACTTTTCCATTCATAAAACGTCTCCTAACCTGTCCTGAATTAATCAACCATATCTAGACCCATAATAAAGGAAAAAATTTAGCTTCTCAACCGAAATCGCTTAATCTCTTCTTATTTAATCATTAAACACAATCATTTTCCACAAATACCCATGTTAACTTTGCTCTATATCACATATACTAAGTCTGGCAGATTCACGAAGGCTCGGCACACATCGAATTGGACAAGATAAGGAGTGAGACAGAAATGATGAAAAGATTGCGACGCAGATTAAGATCTCAATGGAATAGTATACTTGGCAGAAAAACAATGGCTTAACAAAAACCCTTTCTAGTTATAGAGGGTTTTTTTTCTAATTGAAACGGGCCTAGTGCTCATGAGGGTTGGCTTAGGGACGATTATCGCATATAATAGAACAAGTTAGTCTAACATACGGCAGTTAAGGAGAGATTTGGCAATGCTATATAAAGTTTATTATCAGGAGAAATTAAATCAGGTTCCTGTCCGCGAAAAAACAAAAACACTTTTTGTTGAAGCTAAAACAGAAGGTGACGCAAGAAATAAACTAAAAGACCGCTTTTATAACATTGAATTTATTCAATCGGTAGAAGGCGCTTTTCTTGAATATGAAAAACAAAACGAAAACTTTAAAGTATTGGAGATTTGATTTTTATGAAATTTGTTAAAAATGATCAAGTTGCGGTATTCGCACTTGGTGGACTCGGAGAAATCGGCAAGAACACGTACGGTGTCCAATTCCAGGATGAAATAATTATGATAGATGCCGGCATTAAATTCCCTGAAGAGGAATTGCTTGGAATTGACTACGTGATTCCGGATTACACGTATTTAGTCAAGAATGAAGATAAGATTAAAGGTCTTTTCATTACACATGGCCATGAAGACCATATCGGCGGGATTCCTTATCTTCTGAAGCAAGTAAATGTGCCAATTTACGGAGGCAAGCTTGCACTCGGCTTAATCCGCAACAAACTTGAAGAGCATGGTTTATTGCGTCAGGCTAAATTATATGAAATTAAAGAAGATGACATCATTAAATTCAGAAAGACGTCTGTTACCTTCTTCAGAACTACACACAGCATCCCGGATTCGTACGGAATCGTTGTAAAGACACCCCCAGGAAATATCGTACATACTGGAGATTTCAAGTTTGATTTTACACCTGTCGGCGAACCTGCAAACTTGACAAAAATGGCTGAAATCGGAAAAGAAGGCGTTTTATGTCTGCTTTCAGACAGCACAAACAGTGAAATTCCTCACTTTACGATGTCTGAGCGCCGTGTCGGCGAGAGCATTCAGGAGATCTTCCGGAAAGTTGATGGACGTGTCATCTTCGCAACTTTTGCATCAAACATTCACAGACTTCAGCAAGTCGTAGAAGCAGCTGTTCAGCATAACCGTAAAATAGCTGTATTTGGCCGCAGTATGGAATCAGCGATTGCAATCGGACAAGATCTTGGATACATTCAATGTCCAAAAGAAACTTTTGTTGAACCGCATGAAATTAACCGCCTGCCTGCTAATAAAGTGACTATTTTATGTACTGGAAGCCAGGGTGAACCTATGGCAGCTCTATCTCGAATTGCAAATGGCACACACCGTCAAATTCAAATCATTCCTGGAGATACCGTTGTATTTTCTTCTTCGCCGATTCCTGGAAACACAATCAGCGTAAGCAGAACAATCAACCAGCTTTACCGTGCAGGCGCAGAAGTCATTCATGGTTCTTTAAGCGATGTTCATACGTCCGGCCATGGCGGCCAGGAAGAGCAAAAGCTGATGCTTCGTCTAATGAAGCCAGAATACTTCATGCCAATTCATGGTGAGTACCGCATGCAGATTATGCATTCAAGACTTGCCAAGGACTGTGGTGTTGCGGAAGAAAACTGCTTTATCATGGATAATGGAGAAGTTCTGGCCCTCAGTGACCGCGAAGTATCTGTAGCAGGCAAAATTCCTTCTGGTTCTGTCTATATTGACGGGAGCGGAATTGGCGATATCGGAAACATCGTACTTCGTGACCGCCGCATTCTTTCGGAAGAAGGATTAGTTATTGTCGTTGTCAGCATTAATATGAAGGAATTTAAAATTTCTGCCGGTCCTGACATCATCTCACGCGGATTCGTCTACATGAGAGAATCAGGTGATCTTATTAATGATGCTCAAGTTCTGATTACCAAGCATTTAAATAAAGTGATGGAGCGCCGCACAAGCCAGTGGTCTGAAATTAAAAATGAAATTACAGATACTCTTGCACCATTCCTATACGAAAAAACAAAACGCCGCCCAATGATTTTACCTATCATTATGGAGGTTTAATCTGCAAAGCTGCCGGAAATCCGGCAGCTTTTTTCTATTAGAAGAACTGTCTTTATGTGCGCTCCATCATATTGTAGAATCAGAAAATATGCTGTATAATAAACTGCACTGACCGTTCAGTCAAATTTTAAGTCGAAAGAAAGGTAGTGCCTAACCATGAAAAAGCCGTCCTCTCTTGAAAAATTCGTACAGCGTCTAAAGGATAAAGGAGTTAAAGCAGATCTGATCAGCCCTGCCACAAAAAAAGTAGTGACTATCCTTCAATTAGACTGCAAGCAAATGAAGCAATATACATTAGAGCAATAATATTTATTCGCACAAAGCTCCCTGGCGATCATACATAAATTTAAACAACCGGTCTCACTGCGAGACCGGTTGTTTGTGGTTAATACACTAAATGTTTAAAAGAATGGACATCAAAGATTCCCTGACATGTTATTTTTAATTCCGGAATGACAGGAAGTCCAAGAAAAGATAACGTTAAGAATGGATTAAAGGTGTCAGGCAGACCTACCTTTTCTAATGCTTCATGTATCGATTTTAGGCCGTGCAGCACTTCTTCATAAGGCTGATCAGATATTAAACCCGAGATTGAGAGCGGTAGCTGTGCGAGAATGTTTCCATCCTGTACAACGGCTAAGCCTCCTTGATTGGTTTTCAGTGCTTTGACAGCAAGCAACAAGTCTGAATCATTCGTACCGACAGCAATAAGGTTATGTGAATCGTGCGAAATCGAAGTTGCGATTGCCCCTCTTTTCAGCTGAAAGCCCTTTACAATTCCTTTTCCGACTAATCCTGTATTCTTATGACGTTCAGCCATTATTAGCTTTAAATGATCAAGCTCAGTGGAAGGATGGAAAATACCATCGCTGACACTTGTTTGTTCGTATATTTTTCTTGTAACAAGCTGATTTGGAATGATTTCAATAATCGGTACAGGCTGATCGTTCGATATAGCGAGTTTAAGATCTGAATGCTGCAAATCATGCAGATGAACTGTATTTAATAATGCAGAAGGTGTTTTCACTGTTCTCTGATCATTCGTCTTTACCCCACCCTCAAGTGCTGCTAATTTCCCTGCTTTATAAACTTGTTCAATCTGAAAATCGCTGAGACTGTTTAGAATCAGGAGGTCGGCTTCATACCCGGGCGCCACTGCCCCTTTATTTTTAAGCTCATAGCATTCTGCCGCATTTAAAGTAGCCATTTGTATGGCTGTAATAGGATCAACCCCATACTGCACAGCAAGTCTAATATTATGATCGATGCTTCCTTCTGCTGCTAAATCATCCAAATGCTTATCATCCGTGCAGAATAAAAATCGTCTGGAATTGCGTTCATTGACAGCTTCTATTACATTCGGAAGATCCTTTGCTACAGAGCCCTGTCTGATTAACACATACATTCCCCGCTGCACTCTCTCCTTTGCCTCTGCCGCATTCGTCACTTCATGATCTGTCATAATCCCCGCAGAGCGGTAGACATTGATTAAATCAGCAGGAAGGCCCGCCATATGTCCATCAATCAGGCGCGAGTGCCTTGCAGTCATTTCAAGTTTATTCAGCATGCTGTCAGAAGCTGTTTGAACAGCAACATAATCCATGACTTCTGCAAGCCCAATGACTCGTTCATGGTCAAAAAGCGGTTCTAAATCAACAGCTTCCAGCCTTGCACCTGCATGTTCAAAGCTTGTAGCAGGCACACTGGACGGCAGCATGACAAATACATCAAGCAAAATTCCTTCTGAGCTGTCCAGCATATATTGAATTCCTTTCACCCCGGAAACATTCGCAATTTCGTGAGGATCTGCAATGACAGTTGTTACACCATGAGGAAGCACCACTTTGGCAAATTCATGCGGCGGTACCATTGACGATTCAATATGAACATGACCATCAATTAATCCGGGACAAAGATACTTCCCGCTTATATCAATTTCCTCATTGCCTTCATAATCGCCTATACCTACAATTCTTCCATTTGTGACGGCTACGTCGCCGCTTATAATCTCCGAATTAAACACATCGACAATCTGAGCATTTTTAAAAACGATATCGGCTTTTTTTCTTTTTGTACTTGCTTCTATTGATTGAATAATTTCTTCTTTTTTCATAAAAAAACCCCTCGCTGTTATGGAGGAGTGAGATAAATAAAGGCAATTGAATCATGCCTTAATTATTCATTCCTCGTAGTCAAACTTTTTACGGCAGTTCGGTAGAAACTTTTTGGACCATATCTCCAATATTATACGAGTTCTTGAATATAAGTATTTAGTAACATATAGTAATAGTAAATAAACCTGCAGTCAACGTTTTTTGTTTCCGTTTAATAATTTTTTATTCTGTGGTATGATAGCCATAAAGTTGAATAACATAAAAATGACCGCAAGTGCAGCAACACTTACGGCCATGCATACATTCGGTCCCACGCTCGGGGTCGGCCATTTTTCTCAATCAATTAAAAAATAGACCTCACCCGCAATCGACAAAGCTGGGAGGTCTATTTTTTCTGGTCAAACGACAGAACGGCAATGATAAGCGTAGCAAATGAAATGGCAAATGTTAAGCTCTCATATACTGTCACCCGGGCATCACCCCCTTTCCTTGCTTCACAAAGAAAAGAGACAGGGGCTAGCCGACCACCCATATGTTCACGAATGTATACATCTTCCATTATACCACAATCCACAAAGAACAAACGTTCTATTACAAAAAACAAAAAAAGACACTTTCACGTGTCCTTTTCCGATTAAGCTTCTAAAACCCTTTTTTCAAATCTGTCGATATCTGTATCTGCACCAATAACAATTAAAATATCATCTTTTTGAATCACTTCATCTGCCTGTGGTGTCACAAATATTTCTTTGCCTCTTTTTATAGCAACTATGTTAATTCCGTATTTAGCACGAATATCAAGGTCGATTAATGTATTTCCTGACAGTTTATTATTTACGACAATCTCTACAATACTGTGTTCATCGGAAAGTTCAAGGTAATCAAGAACGTTATTGGAGATCAGATTATGAGCAATTCTTCGGCCCATATCTCTCTCTGGATGAACGATTTGATCAGCTCCTATTTTCCTTAAAATTTTCTCATGATAATCGTTTTGCGCTTTTACAGTAATAAATTTTACGCCTAGCTCTTTCAGCATCAATGTTGTTAAAATACTTGACTGAATATTATCGCCAATCGCCACGATGACGTGATCGAAGTTGCGGATGCCCAGGCTTTTTAAAACGGCTTCATCCGTTGAATCTCCGACAACAGCATGGGAAGCAATATTGGCATACTCATTCACTTTATCTTCATCCATATCGATGGCCATTACTTCCATGCCCTCTTCGCTCAGCTCGCGGCAAATACTGCCTCCAAAACGCCCAAGTCCAATAACTGCAAAATCCTTTTTCATATGTACGTTCCTCCAGCCATCATACTATAAACAAAGTTTATCATAACTCTATTCGTAATTAAAATAAATTAAAGCTTTACTTTTTGCCCTTCACATATTCCGCATCAAATAAAAACAGGCGCAAAAGCAAAATAAGTGAGGGAATCAAAAGCAGCAGCCCGGCTATAAAAACGATGACAAGTGTGATCCCCATCGTTTCGTTGGTATATCCCGAATAAATAGTAACAAACGGATCAAGAATGTAAGGCAAATGTGATGCCCCGTAGCCAAAGAAGGCAAAGAAAAATTGCAGCATCACCATAATAAAGGCCGTTCCAAAATTCTTTCTTTTATAGATTAGCCAAACGGATATCATAAAAAACAAGAGTGAGGATCCGAACATCCACCAAAGATCGAGCGCATGATTAAAATGCCTGGGATTATGCTGCTGAAGGGAAAGAAAGACAAGAAAGCTAGCAATGATTGTAGGCGGCGCCCAAAAAAGAGCAAACTTTCTAAGCAGCGATAAAGCTTTGCTGTCTGACGCACGATCTGCATAGTAGGTTAAAAAAGAAGCACTGATAAACAAAACGGATACAATGGCAAGGAATACCACACTCCACGAATAAAAGCTTGTAAATAACTCATTAGCAAGAAATACGACCGTGCCATTTCGTTCTTCCAAAAAGCCGCCTTCTGATATTGAAAGAGCTGTAGACAGAGACGCAGGAATTAAAAGTCCTGTGGCTCCATATAAAAACGTATAAAAAAGACTGTCTTTAGCCCCGTAGTTCCCAAATGCGTAAAAGGAACCGCGGATCGCGATTAAAACCAGCGCTATGCTGCCTGGAACCAGCAGTGCTGTACCATAATAATACGCTGTTTGCGGAAAAAAACCGACGATCCCCACAAAAAAGAAGACGAAGAAGACATTTGTTACTTCCCACACCGGCGACAAATAGCGGCTGATTAAGTTATTTACGATATCATCCCGCTTTGTCAGCTGGGCGTAAAAAGCAAAGAAACCAGCTCCAAAATCTATAGAAGCAACAATTAAATAACCGTAAAGAAAAACCCACAGAACCGTCATTCCAACGATTGGAATATCCATTTAGACTTCTCCCTCCTATTTAAACCGGTACTCTAGCTCCGCTTCTGCCGGATTTTCTTTAAACATTCGTTTTAACACAATAATGCACAGTGTTCCGAGCAAGGTGTACAGGCCAAAAAACAGTACAAACATTAACCCTACATGATCAGAGGTCGTTGCTCCTTCAGCAACCTTCATATAACCTCTGAGAATCCATGGCTGACGTCCTACCTCGGCAAAAATCCAGCCTGCTTCGATTGCAATCATGGAAAGAGGTCCTGCAGCTACAATCGGCCATAAAAGCCTCGATTGGAAACCATTCAGCCTTTTTATTTTTCCAAATAAAACAAACAGCATAGACAGTCCCAGGCCGAACATCCCAATAGTGACCATTACATCAAACATATAGTGAATCCATAGAGGAGGTCTTAAATCTTCTTCTATTTCATTTAATCCTGTTACTTCTGCATTAAAATCACTGAATGATAAGAAACTGAGCATTTTAGGAACTCTTATTTCATTGGTGATTTCCCCTTTTTCATTCAGTGTACCGTATAAAATTAAATCAGCTCCGGCTTCTGTTTCAAAATGCCACTCCCCTGCTGCAAGCTTTTCAGGCTGATGCTCCGCCAAAAATTTTGCAGAGAGATCACCAGCGAGAGCCGTACCAAGCGAAAAGACAAGAGCCGAGACCATTGTCACCTGCAAGGCTTTACGGTGATAGTCTGTTCTTCTTCCTTTAATGATCATAAAAGCAGTTATAGCAGCGAGCACAAAGGCTGAAGTCATATAGGAAGACATCAGCACATGAAAGACTTTTGAAGGTGCTGCAGGATTAAACATTGCAGCAATCGGATCGATGCCTGTAATCGTTCTGCCCTTCAGCGTAAATCCCTGAGGAGTATTCATGAAAGCATTGACGGTGGTAATAAACACGGCAGACATCGATGATCCTATCATAATCGGAATGGAGATAAGCCAGTGGTAAATTGGTTTTTTAAACCTGTCCCATGTGTAAAGATAAATCCCCAAAAAGATTGCCTCAAAGAAAAAAGCGAATGTTTCCATAAAAAGCGGCAAGGCAATCACCTGGCCGGCAATTTCCATGAAACTCGGCCATAATAAAGATAACTGCAATCCAATACATGTTCCTGTAACGACACCCACTGCCACTGTCACTACAAAGCCCCTCGTCCAGCGTCTTGCCAGCAGGATATAGTGCGGATCGTTTTTCCTGATTCCCATCCACTCTGCAATAGATATTAAAACAGGAACTCCGACTCCAATTGTTGCAAAAATAATGTGGAAGGCAAGTGTCAATGTCGTAAGCATCCGGCTAAGTATGACGCTATCAAGTTCAGCCAAAGGGCCACATCTCCTTTTATTGTTCTAATGATCTTATATCACAGTTTCCCCAAAGTAAAACATGCCAAGATTGTGATGTGATGAACAATTTTTGAAATCATAATCAGCAAAGAAGATTTCTCTTTGCTGATTATGGTTTATATTCAGGAAGAGCAGCCATATATGCCCGGATTTTTTCAATATACTCCTCTCCGAGTCTGCTTTTTGCACCTCTTAATATTTCTGTTGAGTAATGGCCAGGCGGGCGGAACTCTTCTTTTTTCTGAACCACTGTAAAGGTAAGGCACTGCTCATAAACCACTCCGCCCGTTTCCACCTTAATGAAGGCTGGACGATACAATTTAGAATCAACACCTTCACGCATGTAAAGATAGTCCACCGCTTCCTCAGGTACACGGTATAAAATGCCCTCAGCCCCTCCGCCATCTTCAACGATGTCAGCACGGCCCCCATCTTCCATCGTAACTGTGAATTTAACAGAATACTTTTCTGCTTTTCCTCCGCCGATTACATCGGCAAAATGATGATCAACAGCCGCTTTTTGAAATCGTTCGGTATCCATGCACGAGCCATAAGCAAAATAAAACGTTTCAGCTGGCGGATTCAAGATAAACTGATATTCTTTCCAGTCTCCGCTCTTTATTTTTTTCATTGTATCAGCCTGTTCCGGCTTTATGACATAACAAAAAGCATCATATTCCATTTTATCTGTATAGACACGGATTGGCACAAATTCGAACAAATTGTCATCTGCTTCAGGTCCATTGTACCCTTCTAGTACATGAACTTCAGGAAGCAGTTCCTCATCAATTTCATAGAGTTCTCCGTAAACTGTTTCCTGTTCCACAGTCATCGCAGGATAGCCGTCATTCGAATCATACAGCGATCCATTTGTCCACGCCTGTTCGGCAATACATGTTCTATCCTTTAAAAAATGATGATTTTTCTCCATATAGCGCAGTGTCCCATAAACAAATAAATGACAGTTCATCTTACCATTCTCCTCTTAAACTGGTTCTAATATCGTATGGCGATTCACAACTGGCAGTACAACCTCGAAGGTAGTCCCCTTATTTAAGCTGCTGTTTACATTGATATGGCCATAGTGATCTTTTATTATCCTTAAGCAAACGGTCAGACCAAGACCAGTCCCTTTTTCTTTTGTAGAAAAGAATGGTTCGCCAAGTTTTGAGATTTTTTCTTTTGGTATCCCCATACCATCATCTTCAATTGCTATGATCACATATTCCCCTTTCAGTCTGCAGCTCATGTGGATATTTCCTCCATCAGGCAGTGCTTCAATCGCGTTTTTAATTAGATTTATAAATACCTGTTTTAATTGATTTTCATCACATTCCACTATAATTTCTGTTGAGGGCAAACTTTTTTCAATCTGGATATTATGTAAAATGGCATTGGATTCAATCAGTACAGCCACTTGGTCCAAAATGGAAATCATATTCTTTTCCCTGAAATGAATCGCCTGCGGTTTGGCCAAGACAAGCATTTCACTAAGAACCAGCTCAATTCTCTTTATTTCTCCAAAGATAATATCAAAATATGTATCTTTGCCAGGAAATTCTTTTTTAATCAGCTGAAGAAAACCGCTGATGGATGTAAGCGGATTTCTTACCTCATGTGCAATGCCCGCTGCAAGCTGTCCGGCAATGGAAAGTTTTTGGGATTTCAGGGCAAGGTGCTCATTCATTTCTCTCCATTCCCGCTCTTCCAGTTTTCTGTCAGTAATGTCCTGAATTGTCCCGACCGTTCCGATCAAATAGCCTTCATTGTCATAATACATTTTGAATTGAACATGAGCATAAAATTCTCCGCCGCTTTTCTTGCGATAGGATGTTTCCAGTTTTCCCTCGGGTCGTTTCGCAGCTGTATATTCAACAAGCTTGCTTTTTACCCGCTTTTTATCTTCAAATGTAATGTAATGATAAAAACTGGAATAAAGACTTTCTGATCTTTCATACCCTGTTACGTCCGTCCATGCAGGATTTAAGTAAATAAAATTCCCTTCACCATCTGTTTGAAACACGACTTCCTGAATATTTTCAAGGACCATCTTCGTCTCACCAAGCAGGTTTTTATAGCGGAGCTGACTTTCGCTCAGCTGATGAATCAACAATTTGGAACGGTCAAAATAAGTGCCTAATTTCCAGACAACAGACAAGACTAATAAGCAGAATAAACTTCTGAGTATCAAAGGGACAGACTGACTCCCCAAATAATAGTCTAAGATATTCCATAAAATCAGAATACATACTGCTATTAAAGTAATCATAATTCTGCCCGTATATTTGTTCATCACAGCACCTTTTCGCCTCTGTTTTTTTATAGTATACCATTTTCTGATTTATCAGTATATTCAACTGTCTTATGTCTCTCTATCAATCATGGAGACTATGATTTGTAAGAACCGCTTTTTTTAGCATTTGCTGCATATATCCGATTCCTGTACAGCCCTGCAGCGGATAAATGTATTCCCCTTCAACCGCAGTTTCTATAATGGGTCTGAATTTCTTGCCTCCAAGCACAACAAACTTATTAAATTGATGCAGGTTCTTTTCATAAGCCTGCATGTTCAGCTCTTCAAGTCTTATCACTTCTTCTGTTTTCATGCTGAACGAGACATTGTAATTGCCCGGAACAAAATCCTCAGGGAATAAGAAGCCATGTTTAGCAGAAAGAATGACCCAATCATCGAAAAACTTTTCGGCATACTGCCGGCAGAGCAAATGAAAGGTTCCCGTATAGGCATTTTGAGCTTCAACTTTTCCAAGATGAGGCACCTTATCCCAAATTTTTTTATTTCCGCATGGTATAACACATAACTGTTTCAATTTAGTTTCTCCTTTTTTTAAGGGTGATACCTGACACCGTCGTCAATAGATTTATAGATCAATTAATAGAAAGATATACTTCTTTTTATCAGAAGATCCTGTTTTCTGTCCAATTATTTATGAAAGATTACTGCTTCTCTATACATGCATAGAAAATGACTGCTTCAGTATTTCATTTAGAATGAATAAGACCAAGGTTTTAGATTCCCCCATAATGCATTCAGCCAAAGAAACAGGACATCCTGCTCCTTTAGGCTTTGCATCACTTTCTTTCCGCTTACAGCCAGGGATAATCGGTTCCGAATGCGGCTGCCATTGATTCAGTGTCTTCTTTTCGCTTTTTCCGGATTTCTGCACGCTTAAGTGCAGAGTCGTTCAGCATCTTTTCTGTTTCTGACTCGGGAATAACATTTGGTACGGGAGTAGGTCTATTGTGTTCATCAACGGCGACCATTGTAAGAAAGGATAGAGCGCAAACATTTCGATTTCCGTTCAGGAGGTCTTCTGCAATGACTTTTACAAAAACCTCCATTGATGTTCTTCCCGTATATGTCACAAACGCTTCAAGACAAACTGAGTTTCCTTCATATATTGGATGCAGAAAATCAACAGAGTCCGTTGAAGCAGTGACAACATGCGCCCGGGCATGTCTGATTGCAGAAATGGCTGCTACGTCATCGATATAAGCCATAAGCTTCCCTCCGAACAATGTTCCATAATTGTTTGTATCAGAGGGGAGCACGATACTGGTTTTTACTACAAAAGAATGTCTACAGAATTTCACTTCCACTTTAGATGCACTTCCTTTTTCAATACTCTTTTTCTTATTCCCTGAAGTTCCCATAAAATACATTCTAAAAAAAAAGGCCAGCTACCCCCATAAATCGACACTGTTCGCAGAATGAATATTAAAGACTCGAAATCTATGAGGATTGGGTGAAGATATATGTTTTCTACTTCTGAAATTGGTATTGACTTAGGTACAGCAAATATTCTTGTATACAGCAAGGATAAAGGAATCGCAATAAATGAACCGTCCGTTGTGGCGATTGATACAGTAACAAAAAATGTTTTGGCTGTAGGGACGGAAGCAAAAAGCATGATCGGCAAAACGCCTGGTAAAATTGTGGCGGTCAGACCGCTAAAAGATGGCGTAATTGCTGATTATGATGTAACAACTGAAATGCTTAAGCAAATTATGAAAAAAGCTTCAAAAAAATTAGGTTTTTCTATTAGAAAGCCTACTGTTGTTGTATGTACTCCATCAGGTGCAACCAGTGTTGAACGCCGTGCCATTCACGATGCGGTAAAAAATGCAGGTGCTAAAATCGTTCATTTAATTGAGGAGCCGGTTGCAGCAGCTATTGGTGCAGATCTTCCTGTAGATGAACCGATCGCTAATGTGATTGTTGATATCGGCGGCGGTACAACAGAGGTTGCCATTATCTCTTTTGGCGGGGTTGTATCATGCCACTCCATCAGAATCGGCGGTGATCAGCTTGATGAGGATATTATTGGATATGTCCGTAAAAACTATAACCTGTTAATCGGCGAGCGCACTGCTGAAAACATTAAGATGGAAATCGGCTATGCTCTTGTCAAGCATGACGAGCTGTTAATGGAAGTCAGAGGACGTGACTTGGTTACAGGTCTTCCAAAGACGATAACTCTATCTTCAACAGAAATGCAGAATTCAATGAGAGAATCATTGCTTCATATACTGGAAGCGATTCGTGCTACCCTTGAAGACTGTCCTCCTGAGCTTAGCGGTGATATTGTAGACCGCGGAGTTATTCTGACAGGCGGCGGTGCATTAATGAAAGGCATGCAGGAATGGCTCAGTGAAGAAATTGTCGTCCCTGTACACCTTGCTCCAAGCCCGCTTGAATCAGTTGCAATCGGAACAGGAAGATCTCTTCAGGTCATTCACAAGCTTCAAAAAGTTTCAAAATAATATTAGTGTGAAAGAGCCGCATTTTACTGCGGTTCTTTTTTTTGCTCGACACAGAACGTTTGTTCCTGTTTTTTCATTCTACTTTCTTTTTCTAAATAAATCAATCACTTGAAAATTATTCTTTTTTTCTCCAATTTTTTGAAACTTTTCTCTTTTCATATGCGTCTTACCTATTGTATGATTCACATAAAAACATCTAATCTACAATTTCACTGGGGGAGAACGACATAAAACGCTTATTATTGTTCGTATCAATTACTTTTGTTCTAAGCGGATGCGGTTTGGTGGAAAAAGAAAAACTTATCATGGCGAATAATGCCGTGAGTGCAAAAGCTGTTTCTTCAAAGGCGATGGAGATGAACCGGGAGTTTGCTCTGATTGACAGCAGAGACGGCAGCACAGTAACCACATTTATACCGGCTGCAGATAAAAATAAAGAGCAGCATGAAAAGGATATGAAGGCACTGGTCCGGCAGATGGCAGATAAATTTGATCAGCCGATGACCCCTTCAAAAGTTAAAAACGGCAAGCTTTTCCCGGGTCAAAGCCGAGTTGTCCTGGACGAAGAGGCTCTATTAAATCAATTGCTGAATCTTTCTGCTTTTAATCAGGAAATCCCGCTCCCTATCACGGAGACAGCTCCAAATATTACGCAGGAAGCCCTAAATGGCGCTAAACAAACAGTGATCGGAAGCTATAAAACAGCTTTCAATCCTTCTGTTGCAGGCAGAAGCACCAATATTGCCATTTCTTCGAATGCGATTAATGAAATTGTACTTGGTCCTGGAGACAGATTTTATTTTAATTTAATCGTCGGCGAGAGAACACCTGCACGCGGATATCAAAAAGCGCTTGAGATTGTAAATAAAGAGTTTGTCGAAGGAATCGGCGGAGGCATCTGCCAGACTTCAAGCACTTTGTACAATGCTGTTGCCAAGGCAGGTCTTGAAATAATCGAACTTCATCATCATTCTAAAACAGTCGGCTATGTCCCTATTAATCAGGATGCAACTGTTTCCTGGGGAGGCTACGATTTTAAATTCATGAATAATAAAGACTATCCAGTCATTATTAAATCCATAACCGATCAAAAAAGCGGCACTCTAGAGGTTCAAATTATAGCAGCTTCTAAAATCTAACTATTATTATAAAAGGCTGAGTCATCGTGACTCAGCCTTTTATGATCAGCCTGTTAACTTTTTCTTAGCTTTAAGAAGTCTGCTGTACTCTTCATCAAGCAGTTCAAAAGAAGGATCATCTCTGCTGATTACACTCAGCTTGCTTAAAACAGCTGTCAGCTGATGATCTATTTTAAGCAGCTCTTTCTCAATATCAGTTTCATTCGATTCACTTTTGCTCCTGGAAAAATAGTCATCAAGCTTCATTTCCACTCTTCTTACGGTCCCATCTTCAAATACGAGCAGCTTATCACATAATTTATTTATAAAATACTGATCGTGAGAGACAATGATGATGGTCCCTTCAAACTCATCAAGGGTCTCCTCTAGCTGTTCGCGGCTCGGGAGGTCCAAATGGTTTGTCGGCTCATCGAGTATGAGAACGTCATATTCTTTGAGGATCATAGACACGAGCTTCACCCTTGTACGTTCACCCAGGCTAAGTGAACCGATTGTCTGCTGAAGTTTTTCTTCAGGCAGCCCCATATTTGCGAAAATGGTCCGCGCTCTTAGGATCTGTTCCCTCTCATGAAGATCAAGAGCCCGAAGAACCGTTGCATCTTCTTTTAAATCATTCACATCCTGACTTAAATAAGCGATTTTCATCGTTTCGCTTTTCCATAACTCGCCTCCGGTTACGTCTTCCATGCCTTGAATCATCCGGATAAGCGTCGATTTACCTGCACCGTTTTTTCCAATCATGCCAATTCTCTCGCCATGTTTAATATAAAAATGGCTTTTCTTAATCAAGGACAGCTGCCCAAACGTTTTTTCAAGATCCTTTGCTTCAAGTACACGTCTGCCCCTCTTGCCGCTTGAATCGAACTGAAACAAGATTTTCGCTTCTTCTTGCGGCTTTTCTATTTTATTTTTTTCAAGCTCAGCCGTTAACCGCTTCATCTTAGAACGAACCTGAATGTCCATTTTTTTTGCCTTTACTCTGTTGTATTCTTTAAAACCCATTTGTTTCCGTTCAGAAGGACTTCCCTGCTTGGTTGATTCACGGTGAGCTTTATCTGACCAATTCTTTAAATTTTCCATTTGCCCTTCAATTTTTGCTTTATACCGCTGCTGCACTTCATACTGATGCTTTTGTTCTTCCAAGAGCCTTTTCTTCTCGATCCTGTAAGCTGTGTAATTCCCTTTGTATTCCACCATCTTCTTATTTTCAAGTTCAAAAATATAAGATACGGTTCTGTCGAGAAAATACCTGTCATGTGAGATAATCAGCACAGCTCCGCTAAACGTCCTCAGCTGATCCACAAGCCATTCTATTCCCTGATAGTCCAAATGATTGGTCGGTTCATCCAGAATCAGCAGATCGGGGTTTGAGGCCCATACATGAGCGAGTGCGAGCTTCAGCTTCTCACCGCCGCTTAAATGATGAAGCCGGTCATCTTCCCAATTCTGCACTTTTTCAAGTCCTAATTTTTTTGTCGTTTCAAAGATTGCTTCGAAGCTTTGATCTTCCAAAACACCTTTAAAATCATGTACGGTGTAATCAACTGATTGCATCAGATATCCGACTTTCAGGTCTTTTTTTCTGTAGATGCTGCCTTCATCAGGAAGAAGCTTCCCAAAAATCAGATTGGCTAAGGTCGTCTTGCCTGCACCGTTGTATCCGACTAATCCCGCACAATCTCCTTGTTTCAATTCAAACTGTATGTTTTCAAGTATCACTTTATCTCCATATTGTTTTTTTACATCCTTTACATTAAGGATTGTATTTGCACTTCGCTGTTTTAATCTTTCATTTTTACCCATAAAAAAACCTCCCAAGTTCGCCTAGAGAGGATTTCAACCATATGAAATAGACAGAAGGGTACAGAAAAAAATGCAAAAAGATGCATGTTTCTGGGCCTTCAGCTGGAAATGGTATGAAAAATGAGCGCACTCATCCTATTCTCTAGGTCTCGTTTTTTTGATTATTCAAAAAACGTTTAGAAAATAAGATTAGTTCCACATGTCTCCTGTACCTTTTCCTTTCCGATATTAGAATGATATTAGTATATGATAAAAAAACTGAATATGTCAACACCATTTGAAAGCAGTTACATCATGACATCGTACATCTCGGCTAGGTGAAGATTCTCTTCAAAACATGCTGCCCCATCCTCAAGACACCAGCATGCACTCAGTACAGCCTGACAAAAGCCCCAGCCAATCATCCGGGTTCGGTCCAGGCCTAATTCTTTTTCAAACAGGTCAAGTCTCTTTCTCAGCACATCCTTAGGATTTTTTTTATCAAATAGATAATTTTTGGAAAAGCTTGTTACTTCATATTCCGCTTCCCCTATAACCCCCTTAGGGTCTATGGCAAGCCAGTCCTTGCCCTTTTTCAAGATATTGTCCTGATGAAGATCTCCATGCAGAAGAATGGGGTTAGTACTGGAGTTAATTAAATCATCAAAAAGAATTTCCGCTTTATGAATCCATTTTTCAGCAATGATATTTTGCTCCACCCTCCTCAAACCCGCCATCCAATCTGACAAGTGGGGGAAATCATGGTCACCTGCATAAGGCTGCCAAATTTTCTTCATAACAGATGAAGCAATTGAAACAGCCGTTTCATCGCTGTTCACCTCTGACAGCATGGTGCCTGGGTTTAATTTTTCCAAAATTAATAGTCCCTGATTTAAATGGTCATCAATCAGCTTTACCATGCCATTGCCGCTGCCCATTATCTTTAAAGCGATGCACTCTGCGATTAAATCTTTGTGGTTGGGAAGACCGATTTTAACAACTGCCTCTTCTCCATTTTCCATACTAGCCTGTGCCACATAATGATACGTCAATTTATAAGGATCACCTATTTTAAGACCGTATGTCTGCTCACAGCGGGCAATATGGTAAGGCAGTTCACGCAGCCATGCTTCTCCTGAATCTCCATGAACTCCGATAATTGTCTGTTTAAACTCGCTTGAAAGGTTCATTTACCTTGTTCCTCTCCTTGAAAAGCCTGGTCTGCAAGAATCGAATATGTAATCTCATCAGCCGGAGGATTATGTAGTCCCGCTCTTACATCTCTGTAATATCTTTGGAGGGGAAGGGAATTAAACATGCTTTGCCCCCCAACTACTCGCATGGCTAAATCTACCACTTCGACTGCTGTATTTGTAGCAACTGTCTTGGCAGCTGCAAGTTCAGCTGAGAGCTTATTTCGCTCATTAGGTGATGCGTCCCATTTTTCCGCTGTACCGTATAAAAGATGTCTCGCCGTCAGAAGCGAAAGATCCATTTTTGCTATTTTTCTTCTTACTTCAGGCAGATCTTTAATTGGATGATTTAAGCTGTTTGGCTGATGTTTTTTTGCAAACTGAACAGCAAAATTTCTTGCTGCAATGGCAATTCCCAAGTAACATGCCGGTATATGGAGCAGCCAGCCTTGCGGAACCGGTCCTTTAGAAGATTTCGTTTTCAAACCCGTTAAGGCCTCTGCTTCGAGTACCACATTCACAAGAATTAAATCGTCACTTCTTGTTCCTCTCATTCCAAGCGTGTTCCACGTTTCTTCAATGGACAGCCCGGGAGATTCCCTTGGAATAATAAATTCCCCCACTTCGCCTGTATCCTCTATTGTTGCAGTAATCAGGAAATAATCAAGCGCAGGTGCAAGTGAAGTGAATATTTTCTTGCCGTTAATGATCCACTTCTCCCCATTGCGTTTTGCCGTCGTTTCAGGTTTTCCGCCTCTTGCAGGACTTCCTCCATTCGGTTCAGACGCTGCACTGTTCAATAATTTGTCGAACTGTATGATTTCTCGGGAAATCCGTGCATACGTTTTTTCTTCCCACTTTTCAGTTTCTCTAATATTCATAAGAATTCCAAGATGCCATCCAAGTGATAGAGCTGTTGCTCCGTCACCCTGTGCAAGCTTTTCCTGTATTAACACGAATTCATAAAGAGTCAGATCGTCTCCGCCATATTTCTGAGGGATTGATAATTTCAAAAAGCCCGCTCTTTTTAAATCATTGAAATTTTCAAAAGGGAAAAGAGCCTGCTTATCGTAATAATCGGCACGCACTGAGAACTGCTGTGCAAGCTCGGCAGCCTTCTCCAAAAATATCCGTTGTCTGTCCGTTTTGATGAATTGATGATCAAGCACAATTCCACCTTCTTTCCCTTCTATTCTAACTTTTCTTGTGAATTTGATAAAGTATTCCGATCTGATATCTGTTTGTATATAGAATACTCAGTCTTTTTATTTCCTAATGTTAGCAGTTCTGATAAAATAGAACTAATTCTGGTTAAAGGAGATAAACTAATGACCTCTTTTCAAAAAAATCTCGAAAAATATGCAGAGCTTGCTGTCAAAGTCGGAGTGAATATCCAAAAGGGGCAAACGCTTGTCATCAACGCTTCCATTGATGCAGCTGAGTTTGTTCGATTAGTTGTAAAAAAAGCCTATGAAACAGGTGCAAAACACGTGCAGGTAGACTGGAATGATGACGAAGTAACCCGTACAAGATTTGAGCTTGCACCGCAGGAAGCTTTCGAAGAATTTCCTGAGTGGCGTGCAAAAGGGCTTGAAACGCTTGCCGAAAATGGCGCTGCATTTATGTCGATCGTTTCATCGTCCCCTGATTTATTAAAGGGCATTGACTCGAAGAGAATTGCTGCTAATTCAAAAGCTGCAGGCACTGCATTATCTACATACAGAAATTATGTTCAGGCAGACAAAGTAAGCTGGTCTGTGATTGCGGTCCCATCTGAGAAATGGGCTGCAAAAGTGTTTCCGGAAGCTGGTGAAAATGCAGTTGAACAGCTGTGGGATGCAATCTTCAAAGCAACCCGCACAGATCTTGAAGATCCTGTAGCAGCATGGAAGGAACATGACCGATCACTGAACAGCAAGGTAGAATATTTAAACGGCAGAAAATATAAAAAGCTCCATTACCGCGCACAGGGAACAGATTTAACAATCGAACTTCCTGAGAAACACCTATGGATTGGCGCTGGAAGCGTCAATGAACAAGGCAACGAATTTATGGCTAATATGCCGACAGAAGAAGTGTTCACTGTTCCTGAAAAAGAAGGCGTAAATGGTGTTGTAGCAAGCACAAAGCCCCTTAGCTACGGTGGTAATTTGATTGACAATTTTTCGATCACATTTGAAAAAGGCCGGATTACAGACGTCAAGGCAGAAGAAGGCGAAGAGATTTTAAAGGAACTCACAGCAACAGATGAGGGCTCGCATTACCTCGGAGAAGTGGCTCTTGTTCCTCATGATTCTCCTATTTCTATGTCAAATGTTTTATTTTATAATACACTTTTCGATGAAAATGCATCCAATCATTTAGCAATCGGCAATGCTTATGCTTTCTGTATTGAAGGCGGAAAGAAGATGTCCCGCGAAGAATTGGAGAAAAACGGCGTCAACTCAAGTATCACTCATGTTGATTTTATGATCGGTTCAGCAGAAATGGATATTGACGGCATTTTGGAAGACGGCACAAGCGAGCCTCTATTCAGAAAAGGCACTTGGGCAATCTAAACTGCCTCATAAAAAACTTAAAAACCGCCTGGAGGTGATCTCTTGGCGGTTTCTGCTTATTTGTCAGATGTTTTCTTTTCAAACCACATCAGTCCGATCGTTCCTTCACCAACATGTGCTGAAATAACTGGACTTAAATCTCCAACTTCTATTTCTAATGCAGGGTCGATTTGTGAAAGTCTTTCCTTCCACTCTCTCGCTTTTTCGAAGAGATTGCTGTGAATAACAGCTACTCCATAAACGCCTTTCTCCGTATAGGATGCTTTAAAAAGCTCAAAAATGCGGTTTTCAGCTTTTTTCGTCGTTCTTACTTTTTCCAGCTGCACTAATTCGCCATTTTGAAACTCAATAATGGGACGAATTTGGAGCAGGTTGCCGATCACCATGCCTGCGCCGGAGACACGTCCCCCTTTGTGAAGCTGTTCGAGGCTGCCGATCAAGTTAAGCCCTCTTACCCGCTCGGGAAGCTCCTGCAAATGTTTGGCTATTTCTACGCCTGTATACCCTTCCCGGTCCATGCGGGCACCCTCGAGCATCATATATTCCTGGGCTTTTGCGCCAATTTTTGAATCAATATGAACCATATTAAACCCGGCAATTTCAGCAGCGAGCATGGAAGCATTCAGTGTGCCGCTTACTTTTGAAGTCACATGAATGGCAATCCCCATTTCGTATTCCTGTTTCAGTTTCTCATATAATTCGACGAAATCACCTACAGCAGGCTGACTTGTTGTTGGTGAAACTTTCGATGCTTTTAACTTTTTATAAAATTCTTCATTTGTAAGTTCAATGCCGTCTTTATAACAATTCCCATCAAATATAATGGAGAGCGGCACAACATTAAATCCGTATTTTTCAGCTGTATCTTCAGAAATACAAGATACACTATCTGTTACCCATGCTATTTTTTTCAACGAATTGTTACCCCCAGGCATATTCACTAGCTCTTTACAAAGACTTTGTTTCTATATCAGTCTTTGAAAAACAGCCCTTTCATTAACACATACTGCCAACTCATTCTAGAATGCCAGGAAAAATGTCAACAGTTTTCATTCTATAGTGAACTAAAGGAATAAACAATAGAAAGAATAGCATGTTCATTGAATTTTCTTATTTCATGAAGAAGATTGACGGAAAAAGCAAAATTCATGTACGATGAGACATATCAATCTGAACGGGAGCGTATAACGATGAAATCTGTTGAAGTATACATATTATCCGGATTTTTAGGAGCGGGTAAAACAACTCTTTTAAAAAATATTTTAAAACAAGAACAAAATAAAAACCGTAAAATTGCCGTTATTATGAATGAACTCGGGAAAGTTTCCATCGATTCGGACGCTGTCTCAGATGATATTCCCTTAAAAGAGCTTCTAAATGGATGTGTATGCTGCACAATGCAAGGCCAGCTAGAAGCACAGCTCCAGGGTATGCTCTCTCAATACGATCTTGATGCCATCTACATTGAAACAACTGGGGCGGCACATCCAATTGAAGTGCTGGATGCTTGTTTATCGCCTGTTTTTGCTGAAAAACTAGCGATAGGATCCATTGTTACACTTATAGATGGAGCCCGTTATCACGATCGCCATGCCTTAAGTATTCAGCTTCAAAAACTTCTGCATGAACAAATTCATCATGCAGACATTGTCCTCTTAAATAAAGTGGACAATCTCTCAGAATCAGAACAGGCATCCCTTGTCTTTGACATTCAAAACATTGCCCCTGATTCCAAGGTGCTGCTGACTCAGTACGCCAATATAAGATTAAGCGATTTTCAGCAATTAACCCGCAAGCAGCAGAAGGAGCATCAGAAAACACATGTAAGCCTTGATCTGCATTTAAAAACATATGTTCATACTTTTACAGAACAAATTGATTTTGAAGCTTTTGAGGATTTTCTGAGAAACATGCCTGATACGATCTACCGCATAAAGGGTTACCTTTCCTTCACACATTCTGAGGATACGTACCTGTTTCAGTATTCATATGGCATGCCGCTCTACTTAAAAGAGCCTGTAAAAATGAAAAAGACGCTTGTTTTTATCGGCGAAAATTTAGATCATTCAGGGCTGAAGAATCAGCTGAATGCCTTGCAGAAATAGCTTTTTTAAAACGGCCTTCTATATTATGCAAGTGGGTTCCGCTTTAAGCAAAACTGAAAAATAGAGATAAAAACGGGTATTAAATTGTACAGCAATTTGTATCCGTTTTTTGTTGTTAACAGCTTGATGGTTTTTGGAAGAAACGGGTGTATTAACTGTTTGAGTATTTAGTACCCTGGAGTCATCGTTTTTCAGTAATTCAACCATTTTGTATGATTCCTCAAAATACAGGATTATGCATGTTTTGGTATTAAAACAGCTTCTTTGATTCTTCAAAACTCCGGAGCTTGCCTGATTGAGGAATCATACGCCTCCTTTGATTCCCCAAAACCCGGGAGTTTGCCTAGTTCAGGAATCATTCGCACTCTTTGATTCCTCAAAACTCCGGAGCTTGCCTAATTGAGGAATCATACCTCTCCTTTGATTCCCCTAATCCCGGGAGTTTGCCTAATTGAGGAATCATACCTCTCCTTTGATTCCCCATAACCCGCGAGCTTGCCTAATTGAGGAATCATACGTCTCCTTTGATTCCCCAAAACCCGCGTGCTTGCCTAATTGAGGAATCATACGTCTCCTTTGATTCCACAAAACCCGCGTGCTTGCCTAGTTGAGGAATCATACGTCTCCTTCGATTCCTCAAAACCATCAGGTACACCAAACTGAGGAATCAAACTAAAGTGAATTAGTTGTGAATATATCATTATTCAATACCATAATTAGCCTTTATTCAATTCCGGACAAAAAGATAAAAACGCCCAGATAGAGAAATGGGCGTTGTATTTATGTTATTCACTTAGACATTTTTTCATTCAAAAGGGAACCCGTAAACATAAAGGAGGTCGGTTCTCTTAACGATTCTTCTCGTATATTTTTAAATTTGAATACACAATGGATAAAATCGGTGCATCTATTTTGTGTTTTTCGGCAAGCTTCAAAAGGTACCCCTGCAAATGATCTGCCTCAACTTCTGTCAGCTTCTCCATATCCCTCTGCATGGAAGACTTCATTCCCTCTGTCATGTTAAGTATTTTTTTAAGCTGAATATCTTCAATGCCGTCAGCAATTGGCGCACCTTCAGCACGCATAATCGATCCGATTTCATAAAAGAGTTTCTCAATAACATTCAAGCCGAATTCATTTTCTCGAATAGGCCCGATTGGTGAACGGAACAGCGTGGTTACACCAGACAAACCTGAGATAAACATATATTTATGCCACATATCAGCAAGAATCCTGTCACTATTTCGAATTTCGGCATTTGTTCCTGCAAATAATGCTTTAAGTTTTTCCACTTTTTCCGTCTGCTGGCCAAATAGGGCGCCGTATACAAGCTCATGGATCGGACTGGTCTGCACGATCGCACCTTCCTGATCTACTGTCGATTCAATAAAACATAAACCGCCGATTACACGCTGTTTCGAAAATCTCTCCTGCAGCATTTCCAAGTGGGCGAAGCCATTCAGCAGCGGCATAATGAGTGTTTGATCTCCTGCAAATGGAGTTAATTCTTCCACGACCTTTTCCAGATGATACGCTTTCACAGATAACAAAATGAGATCAAATGTTTCCCTATTATCTCCTGCAAGCAATGTTTTAGCATGAAAGTGATAGTCACCGTGTATACTTTTAACTTGTAATCCATGCTTATTGAGTAAATGTGCCCTTTTTTCTCTGACTAAAAATGTGACATCTTCCCCTTTTTCAGCGAGGCGAGCACCAAAATATCCGCCAACCGCTCCTGCTCCAACAACTAATACTTTCACTTTTCCATCCCCTTCCCTACATCATAAGTTTATAGAACCAATTGAGAAAAAACAAAAAATCCTGCTTGAAAAAGCAGGATTTCTTCTTATACTTCTTTTTTCTTCGTCCAAGATTTTGAGTAATCCGGTCTAAAATAATGGCAAGGATGACAATGCGATACCTGCTTCAAATCCGCGACCGACCTCAATCCTTGCAACCGTTATGGCGGGATAACCAAAGAATCCTTGCCCTGTCTATGGTCGTTATCGCATCTCTTGTTTTGCTCCGGTACTTGGAGTGAATGTGCTTTGGAGTCCGCACTGGGTTTTTGCGGATTACAAAATCAAATATTTAAAGTATCCCAAAGCACCTGACAAAATCCACTCCATGTCCCCCATTCGGTTTACTGAAGAACACCCTGAAATCGTAAAATGGATGTCAGAATGGAAAATGAATGATAAACTGTTAAATTCCCTTATTAAATACGTACAGGAAGAGTCTCTCACACAAGAACAGATGCCTGTGAAAAAGATGGATGGATAAAAACCCCGGGCTTGTTGACAGCTGGATAGAAAAAAATAAAAACCGCCGATTGGCGGTTTTTTTGTGCTGGATCAGACTAAATTACAGTCGGCTTAGCTTTCCTATGCATACATTGTTTGAATCTGTTTTTGAACATCCTCATTCTCTAGGTACTCATCATATGACATTTGTTTGTCAATAACGCCATTTGGTGTTACTTCAATGATGCGATTTGCAATCGTTTGAACAAACTGATGGTCATGAGATGTGAAAATCATTGCGCCCTTGAATGCGATTAATCCGTTGTTAAGTGCAGTGATTGATTCTAAGTCTAAATGGTTCGTAGGCTCATCTAAAAGCAGAATGTTTGAGCTGCTTAGCATCATTTTAGACAGCATGCAGCGGACTTTTTCTCCACCCGATAAGACGCTTGCTTTTTTGAGAACTTCTTCGCCTGAGAAGAGCATTCTTCCAAGGAACCCGCGAAGGAAGCTTTCGCTTTGGTCGTTCGGCGAGTATTGGCGAAGCCAGTCTACAAGGTTTGATTCTACGCCTTCGAAAAATTCGCTGTTGTCTTTAGGGAAATACGCTTGAGAAGTTGTTACTCCCCATTTGAATGTTCCGCTGTCTGCTTCCATTTCACCCATCAGAATTTTAAATAAAGCTGTAATCGCGATTTCATCACGGCCGACAAGAGCGATTTTATCTTCTTTATTCATAATAAAGCTTACATTATCAAGAACTTTTACTCCGTCAATTGTTTTTGAAATGCCGTCAACGCGCAGAACATCATTGCCGATTTCACGCTCAGGTGTAAAGCCGACCCAAGGATAGCGGCGTGAAGATGGTCTGATATCATCAAGAGAAATTTTATCAAGCAATTTCTTTCTTGATGTTGCCTGCTTTGATTTCGATGCATTTGCACTGAATCGCGCGATAAACGCTTGAAGCTCTTTGATTTTCTCTTCTTTTTTCTTGTTTGCATCAGATGCCATGCGGCTCGCAAGCTGACTTGATTCATACCAGAAATCATAGTTTCCGACATAAACCTGAATTTTCCCATAATCAAGGTCTGCAATATGCGTACATACTTTATTAAGGAAGTGACGGTCATGGGATACGACAATAACAGTATTTTCAAAATTGATCAGGAACTCTTCCAGCCATTGAATCGCTTTGATGTCCAAGTGGTTCGTAGGCTCATCAAGAAGAAGAACGTCAGGCTTGCCAAACAATGCTTGAGCAAGCAATACTTTCACTTTGTCTCCGCCTGTTAAGTCAGCCATTTTCTTCGAATGAAGCTCATCAGTAATGCCAAGTCCTTTTAATAGAATGGCAGCTTCACTCTCTGCTTCCCACCCGTTAAGTTCGGCAAATTCGCCTTCAAGTTCGGCTGCCCGCATGCCGTCTTCATCTGAGAAGTCAGCTTTCATGTAAATGGCATCCTTCTCCTGCATGACTTCATAAAGGCGTGCATGACCCATTATGACAACCTTCATCACTTCATAGTCTTCATATTCAAAGTGATTTTGTTTAAGAACAGCCAGACGCTCTCCAGGTCCTAAGCTCACGTTTCCTGTCTGTGCTTCAATCTCGCCTGAGAGAATCTTAATAAAGGTAGATTTCCCAGCACCGTTTGCTCCAATTAAACCATAGCAGTTGCCAGGGGTGAATTTTATGTTAACATCTTCAAAAAGTTTGCGGTCACCATAGCGCAATCCTACATTGCTTACTGTAATCATTAAAGTTAGTCCTCCATCTATACATAATCTACAAAATTATAACACGAACTGGCGAAAAAAAATAATAATTGCAGCTTTGCCTCAAAAATATTCCTGGCATTTCCGCAAAGTCCATCTAATGTTCACATTCCAAACGTTTTGAACGGTACTTTTTTATGATAGGATTATGTGTATTACATCCCGGAGGTTATCCCATATGAAATTACTTACACTCCTAGAATACTCTCTTTATATTCTATTTACCGGATTGTTTCTTGCTTTTACAGGTTTTCAGACGAGCAATGTCACATTTTTCATCGGCCTCGTCGTCATTTATCTCATCGTCCACTATTTCAGCAAAAAAATCTTAACCAAATATGGAAAAATAGATGCGAAGGTATCCTTTCTGAAATCTATACTCGGAATTATCGGTGCCGTATTTGTTACGATGCTTGTTTTAACATTGATTTACACATAAAAAACAGACATCCTTATCGGATGTCTGTTTTTTCTATTCTTCGCGTTTCTTTACCGGATCGAAATCTTATTTCCTCCCTACGCTTACGGTATTCGCATCCCGTCTTTTTTCATCATGGAAAAACGAAAACCAGAGATTATTCTCCCATATCAGTTGGAGGCGCTGAATTGCCTTTATTCATGTATTTCTTAATTCCAAGCCACACTGCAAAACAAATTAATAAAAGGACTAGCAGAACAGGAAGATTTCCTGCTGTGAAGACAATCACGGCAGAACCTGCTGCAAGCAGAGCGTTCAGGCTTTCCATGAACTGTTTTTTCGTTTTCTCCCACGTATTCAATTCTTCGTTTTCAAGTCCGGGCACAGAAATCTTATCCTCAGAAATCTGCATCGTGATCGTTGCAAAAGAAGTTTGGTTTTTCAAGTAATTGATTCTGCCTGTAATCTGTTCCATCTCCTCTTGTACTGCACTTAGATCCGAGGAAATTTTCAGCAGATCCTCTGTTTTTTGAGCATCTTTCATAAAGCTTAATAGTCTTTCTTCAACAGCCTTTTTTGCTTTCAGTCTTGATTCTAGGTCGACGTATTCCTCTGTTACATCCTGGCCTGTGACAGTTTGCTGATTCACTTTTACGCTTCCTTTTTCAACGGTTTTTAAGAAGCTCTGGAATTTATCCTGGGGGACTTTGACTGTTAATGACCCTTCTTTTGGCATTTCATCCTCACTTGAATATGTATTTGATTCAATGACATACCCGCCAAGTGAGGCAATCGTATCTTGAAAAGCCGATACAGCCTGATTAAAGTTTTTAACTCTAATATACAGATCAGCTGTGTAAATAACTTTGCGGTTATCAGGTGTTGACGAGACTTTGTTTTCAGGTGAAGAAATTTCTGCTTTATCAGCCTGCTCACCTTCTGAATTCATTGTCATATCAGAGTCCGCTATTTCATTGGCGGACTTTCCGGCTGAGCTGTCCGCGCTTTTATCTGACTTGCTTTCTGAATTGCTGCAAGCTGCGCTAAATAAAGTAAGTAATAGGATAACGATAATAGTTCCAAACTTTTTCATGATCAACACACTCCCCTTTTATATAAACGATTAGACGAGTGCGATTTCCATTTCGTTACATCTCTGAATTATTTTGTTTTTCTTATCTTTTCAAATGGAAAGAACACAAATTCTGCCTTGCCGGCAATGCGATCTTTCGTGATGCTGCCAAGACCGTTTCTTGAATCCATACTGTTTGTGCGGTTATCCCCCATAACAAAAACTTCATGATCAGGAACAGTAATGGATTCAAAATCATCCATCAAATACAGTCCGAGTTTTTCCGCCTTCTTTTTATTTGAAAGCAAATATGGTTCCTCAAGCAGCTTGCCATTTATTAAAACCTGATGATCTTTAACCTCCACTGTATCCCCAGGCAGTCCAATAACCCGTTTCACATAATGAACATTCTTCTCCTCGCCATCAATGATGACGATATCTCCCCTGTTCACATCCCCGATCATAAAGCTGGATTTGTTTACAAACAGGCGTTCACCGTCATGAAGGGTCGGGTCCATTGAAGACCCCTCCACTAAATATGGCTCAAAGAGAAAAAGACGAATGATAAGAGCCAGACAAGCAGCAAGCAAGATAGCCTTCCCCCATTCCAGTAATGAGTGTGACTTATGTATATTATTCATATTGATCCCCCTTTTGCCTGATATTTTTCTCCTTTAGTAGTTAGGCGCAGACGATTTAAAACCCTTTTTGCACAAATAAAAAAGAAAAAATCACATGTCCTTTTTATCCATCCAAGCCATTTAATTTTACTATTTATTATGCAGCTGGAGAATTTATGAACAATAAACGCACCCTCCCCGAATACACTTAATGGACAAGGAATCGAAAGGCGGATGAATGCGGATGGAAAGCCTGCTCTTTATTGTTAAGCCGATTGTTCTTGGCATAAGTTTAGCTGCACCAATAGGTCCGATTAAGTTAGAGATGATCAAAAGGGGGATAATGGGGGGGTTTTGGCCTGCGATGCTTGTTGGAATCGGCGCCATCACGGTTGATATGCTATTAATGTTTGGGATATTTCTCGGACTCGTTACGTTTCTACAAAGCACGCTGTTCTCTGCAATTTTTAGCGCAGTCGGATGTTTTCTATTAGCAAGGCTTGGTATAAACAGTATTCTTCGTTCCCTGTCTTCTGAAAAAATGATAAAGAAAGAAGACGAAAATACCAGCAGTGCAGGATCTTATTGGACGGGCTTTTTGATAGCACTGGGCGACCCGTTTATTTTTGTGTTCTGGCTTGGTGTTTATGGCACTGCGCTGACCAGTCTTGGGCCGCACCATACCGTTTTTTATCTCCTGATTTACAGTCTGCTTATTATTGGAGGCGTTACTCTCTGGAATCTGAATATCGCAATTACTGTTCATTTTATCCGTGATTTTATTCAGGATAAAATGCTGAAAGCCGTTACCTTTATTGCAGGTATAATCTTGCTTGGTTTTAGTATAAAATTATTCAATCAAATGATTGAATTAGTTATATGAATCCTCAAACAGCGCTTTTTCAGTAGCAGACATAATAAAACAAGAGGATTCATCCATGGATGAATCCTCTTATTTTTCTTTTTATTCAAATGTCGAAGTTACCAGGTATCCTGCATAAAAAAGTACTTCTTTTGAATACACAGGCAATTTCGTTTCCCAAGTTTGATACGCTGAAGTCGTAGTAGGAGAAGAAGAAACATTCATCCCAATCTGTTTCGCAAGCAGAACAGACCGCTTCATATGATAGGGATCGCTTACGATCGTGTATGACTGCAATCCTGCTTTTTTTCCTGCTTCGTAAGCGTATTTTAAATTATCTTCTGTCAGTCTTGAGCTTGTCTCAATTAAAATATCAGATTCTTTCACACCGTTCTTCACGGCATAGTTTTTTCCGACTACTGCTTCAGGCAAGTCTGTTTTTATCGCTTTGCCGCCTGTGAAGATAATCTTATCAACATCTTCCTTTTTATAAAGCCGGATTGCGTGATTGATCCGTTCTTTAAATACCGGCGAAGGATCCTCTCCCCATGCAGCTGCTCCGAGCACAATGGCTGCATCCGTTTTAACCGATTCGTGTTTATTGCCGAAATTCCAGATGCTGACCGAAGAATAAACCAACAGCAAAAGAACGGCAAGCAGCATCATTTTAACCAGAAATGCTGCAATTTTTCCTACCTTCATCCAAATCATTCCAATCTCATCTGCACATGAAATACCTATTCCCTTTTTACCATCATCAACAGCATGGAGCAAGAGTTTTTTATTAGAAATACGGAAAAGCCTGTACTGACCACTTGTCCCTGGTTTTTGACCATACATCCCTTTACTTCTAATTATAGACACCCCGAAGGAAAACAACACATTAGAACTGGGGCATCTTTTCCAGTAAATAGTAGTCCTTCTTACTAACGAAAAAAGCTCATCTAAGGAGATGAGCTAACGCTATTCATACCTGAGAGAATCAATCGGATCAAGACGAGCTGCTTTATTTGCAGGCAGCATGCCAAAGATGACGCCGATGATCATGGAGAATGCAAGTCCGCCGAGTACAACCTGCCATGAAACGAGTGAAGGCCATCCTGCAATAACGGAGACAAGCGATGCTCCGCAAGCCCCTAGCAGGATACCGATGATTCCGCCGATGAGCGTACGGGTGATGGACTCAATTAGAAACTGAGTGAGTATTTGTCTTTTTGTCGCACCAAGCGCTTTTCTTATGCCAATTTCGCGGGTTCTTTCTGTGACAGATACAAGCATAATATTCATGACCCCGATGCCGCCGACAAAGAGTGAAATCCCTGCGATTGATCCGATGATTAATGTCATAATTCTTGTCACCTGACCAATCCCTTCTGCGATTTCTTCCATATTAAAGACTTGATACTCATCTTCTTTGTCATGCTTCTGATTTAAGAGAGCGGTTGCTTTTTTTCCTGCTTCTTGAAGCATTTCAGCATTGTCCGCCTGAATAGTTACCTGATTAAAATCAGATTTGCCGAATGAATCCCGATACGTATTGGAAGGAATGTAAATTTCCATCGAACCAAAAGAAAAAAGACCAGTCGGCTTTTCAAGCACACCGATAATTTCAAACGGCTGCCCGTTTATCCAGATCACTTCTCCCAAAGGATCCGTCTCTTTAAATAGCTCTTTCTTTGTCTCCTGACTGATAATGCCTACACGGCGTCCGCTGATAAAATCGCCATCGATAAGGTTTCTTCCAGACTCAATTTTCAGTTCGTTTACCTCAATGTAAGCCTTATTAATGCCGAAAATGGACGTATCCGCCGTATCTTCCCTGTACCGGGCTTGCATGAATTCAGAGCTTGAGGCCACTACTTTAGAGACTTCAGGGATTTCGGATAAATCATCAATATCAGACTGCGTAAATGCTGACTCCATATAAGCATTGGGATTGGACTGCATTTCTTCTTCACTTGGCTGGTAAAACACTTCAATTGTGTTGCTGGATCCGGTAAATTGTGATTTCAGCATCTGCTCTCCGCCCTGTCCGATTGCAACGACCAGTATAACAGATGCAACACCAATAATAATTCCAAGCATTGTTAAAATGGATCTGAGCTTATGAGCAAGGACAGAAGCGAACGCCATTCGCAGGTTTTCTAACATGCTCATGCGTTTCTCCTTTCTGCCCCGTGAGACTGAACTTCCCCGTCTCTTACCATGATTATACGCTTCGTGTAGTCCGCTACTTCCTGTTCATGCGTAACAATGATGACTGTTGTCCCCTCAACATTAAGAGCTGCAAATTGCTCCATAACGGAAACGCTTGTCTTTGTATCAAGAGCACCTGTCGGCTCATCTGCAAGAATTAGCCGGGGTTTGTTGACGATGGAACGGGCAATAGCTACACGCTGTTTTTGTCCGCCTGAGAGCTCATTAGGGAGATGATTCATGCGGTCTGCAAGGCCAACTTTCTCCAATGCCAGCATCGCCCGCTCTTCCCGCTCTTTTTTCTTTACACCTGCATACACCATTGGAAGCTCTGCATTTTTCAAGGCCGTAAGTCTAGGCAGGAGCTGAAACTGCTGAAACACAAAGCCGATGGAGAGGTTCCTCACTTTTGCAAGATCTGTGTCCTGATAGGCTGCTACATCTTCCCCGTCCAGAAAATAGTGGCCGGTTGTCGGCCTGTCGAGACAGCCGATAATATTCATTAGCGTCGATTTACCTGAGCCGGATGGCCCCATGATGGAAATGAATTCGCCTTCTTCAATGGTCAGATGGATATCTTTTAAAACGTCGAATGATTCTTTTCCGACCTTGTAGCTTTTCGTAATGCCGGAAAGCTGGATCATTTCACCGTCACTTCCGTTCCGCTGAGAAGATCATCTTTCGGCTTTGAAACGATGGCATCATCGGCTGATAAGCCCTCTTTCACTTCCATATAATCGGAAGAAGCCGTTCCAATTTCAATGGTCTTTTTCTTTGTTTTTCCGTCTTCAACTGTATAGACAAAATAGTCCTCGCCATCCTGTTTTACAGCATCTACAGGTACGGTCTGAACATTGCGCTTTTCAGTTTCAATTTCCATGATCAGCTTAAAGCCGGGTTTTGCCTTCATTTCGCTGCCTTCAATGATTACCTCAACCGGATATTGTACGGCCGCATTTTCCGTTCCCATTGTACTTGATGAAGTCTCAGGAAACAGTCCGATTTTGCTCACTTTGCCCTTCCACTCAGCATCCGGCACAACATCAGAACTTAAGGTAACAGGCTGTCCTTCTGCAGCTTTTAAAGAATCATATTCTGACAAAACACCGCTGACAATAAATTGATCTGTTTTTGCAATATGTATAACTGCTTTCATGCCGCCCTGTTCTGAAGTCTGTTCGGGATGTTCTTCAATTGTAATGACAGTGCCTGCAATGTCGCTTTTCACTTCGAGAGTATTCAGCTGTTTTTCTATTGTCTCTTTTTGAAGCAGCAGCTGACGAAGTTCAATATCAGCCATCTTTTGCTCCATTTCCAGCTGATTATGCTCTGCTTCGATCGTTTTTTCTGCTTCCTCTTTTCCAACTTGCTTGGATAAATCTTTTTCTTTCTCACTTAAATCATCCAGCTGTTTTTCAAGCTGATTGATTTTAAGATAGCTTGATTCAATGGATAGAGCATTTTGCTCTTTTTCAAGAGAGAATTGTTCATTTTCATAGCGGAGGAGGGGAGTTCCCGCATTTACGGTCTCTCCCTCTTTTACTAGAATTTCAGCAATTTCCCCTTTTTCAGGATCTTGATAAATATACTGTTCATTTTGGAATCTTAGGGTACCGGGCACCATGACATTCGAAGCAATTTCCTGCTGTGAAAGCTTCACTGTACTGACCGTTACCTCTTCTTTACTCATCGCACGATAGACGTTTACACCCACAAGCAAAACTATGATTGAAACGACACCGATTGAAAGCCAGATTTTTTTCTTCATGCTGCAGGGAACATCCCTTCAAGCACTCCTCCTGCAGCGGCTAATACTGCGCCGATGACGAAGAAAACGATCGCGATTGTCCAGGCTGCTGCTTTAGATAAACCTGCAACACGCTGAAGACCGATTGCCGTCAAAATCGTTCCCCAAATCGTGAAAACTTCAAACGTCATGAGCAATCCGCCCAAGCCGCCTTCAGCACCAACAATGCTGTTTAAGCTAGTGTATGGATTAATATAATTTTCTTCTTTTACTAAAAATGCAATAAGACCGTTTAAAAGCGTTCCGATAGATGTGACAAATGCAATGTAAATCGTCATGGAAAGGATTTGTTTAAATTTAACGGCAGAACCAGTCATTTTCGCAATCGCCAGTGTAATGGCAGCCATAATAATAAGAACAATAATGCTCCCAATACCTCCTGCAACAATTCCCACAACTCCCATAACCGTGCCGAACATAGCTGCTTCTTCAGCAGTCATTCCAAGCTCTGATGTTAACTCTCCTGTTATTTCAGGACTATTAGCTAACGATAAAAACGTACCTGCTAAAAGAAATAATGTGACAAGCAGAAAACCGACAAGCACCTTTGGTTTTTGACGAATACGGTCAAACTGCTCCCCCGGGTTCATGATCATACCGAATAAAGACGGTTTTGGCGGCTGAGATGCGTTTCCTTCTACTGCCGGATTTGTTTGCTGTTCCATAATCCAATTACCTCCAATTTTATATGTTCTGTAAGTAATACGATTCTTATAAAAATAGGTTTCACAATTTCTATTATTCTTCGAATATATTTATTCAACGCAAGAAAAAGAGCCAATCGCGATCGATTGGCTCTTTGTTTTTACCCTGCATCAAGCATTCTGAATTGAGCCTTAACAAGCTCATAGTAGATTCCCTGCTGCTTCATAAGCTCTTCGTGATTGCCCTGCTCCATGATATTCCCATGATCGAGTACAATGATGTTGTCTGCCTCGCGAATAGTTGATAAGCGATGGGCAATCATGATTGCGGTTCTTCCTTTTAAAAGCGTTTTTAATGCCTGCTGGATTTTCACTTCTGATTCTGTATCGATACTTGCTGTTGCTTCATCCAAAATTAATATTTTTGGATCTGCCAGAATGGCTCTTGCAAAGGAGAGAAGCTGTCTTTCCCCAACAGATAAAACGTTGCCGCGTTCTTCCACCTCTGTCTCATAGCCATTTACTAAATCTTTAATAAATTCATCTGCCCCGACAGCTTCAGCTGCTGCAATGACTTCTTCGTCTGCTGCATCCGGTCGGCCGAATCGGATATTTTCCATGATCGTTCCCGAGAAGATAAAAGTATCCTGCAGGACTACACTGATTTGTGACCGCAAGCTTCCAATTGATAAATCCCGGATGTTATAGCCGTCTATCTTTACCTCGCCGCCTGTTGCATCGTAAAAGCGGCTGATTAAATTAGCAATCGTTGTTTTTCCTGAACCTGTATGGCCAACAAGTGCAACAGTTTGACCAGACGCGATTTGAAGTGATACCCCTTTTAACGCTTTGCGGTTTCCATCATATGAGAATTCAACTTTATCAAACGCGATATCCCCCTTCATATCTAAAAGAACGACCGGATCATCAGATTCTGAAACAATTGGCTTTTCATCTAAAAATTCAAATATCCGTTCAGATGATGCCATCCCCATCAGAAGCTGATTATACACTTGGCCAAGCCTTGAAATCGGCTCCCAAAACATGCCAAGGTAAAAAGCAAATGAAACAAACTCACCAATTGTAATCGATTCATTTGCAATTAATGAGGCACCGAACCAAATAAGGATGGCTGTTCCGATGGCATTTGTCATTTCAACGAATGGACGGAACACGGCATTTTTCTGAGTGGCATCCTGCCAGCTGCTGAAGTTTTCCGTATTGATGCCATCAAAGAATTCGATATTTTCCTTTTCCTGTGTGTAAGCTTGAGTAACCCGGATGCCCTGTATGCTTTCATTCAAATGTGAATTCAGCATGGACTGCTTCAGGCGGACCGTTTGCCAGGATCTCCGGATTTTTTTCCGCAGGCTTGTTGAGATAAAAAACATGACCGGCAGGATAATCATGATCGCAAGGGCAAGAGGCGGACTGATTGTAAACAGAATAACGATAACGCCTATCAGCAGCAGGAAATCCATTAATAGATTGATAACCCCGCTTGTAAAAAGCTCCTGAAGAGAGTTAATGTCATTCATGATCCGAACGAGAATGGATCCTGCTGATCTGGAATCAAAAAAGCGGTGGGACAGAGATTGCACATGTGTAAACAAATGCTTGCGCAAATCATATATCACATTTTGACCAAGCATGTTCATCCACCTGATCCTGAGCGTATTGGCCACATAAGAAACGAGGTAAAGCCCAAAAATGGACCCTACCAGCACCCAAAGCAAATCCAGATCTTTTTGAACGATTGCTTTATCCAGCGTGTATACCCCGATTAAAATCGGCACAATTAAACGGACAATGGTCGTTAAAATAACAGTAAGAAATGAGAGGGGCAAAAGGTTTTTCGAATACGGCTTAATATACCCCATTAACCTCCCCATCTGTTTCCAGTTAAAAGGTTTCTCTATAATTTGATCTGTAGAGTAGTAGAACCTCTGCTTAATTAAATCCTGTTTTTCTTTCTTTTGCATCTTTTTCACCTACCCTGCATTTGACTGTACAACAGCTTTTTGGTCTTTATATTGAATGTCATAAATTCGTTTGTAAGAACCGCCTGTATGAAGCAGCTCTTCATGTGTTCCTCTTTCGGCTACCTCGCCATCCTGAAGCACGATGATTTCATCTGCGTGCTTTAAAGAAGAAATCCGGTGAGCAATAATAATAGTCGTACGATCTTTCATCACGGCTTTTAAATCTTTCTGAATACGGAACTCTGTATCCATATCAACCGCGCTAGTTGAATCATCCAAAATCAGAATGCTTGGATCAACACAAATGGCGCGTGCAATGGATATTCTCTGCTTTTGTCCTCCGGATAGGCCCATGCCCCGTTCGCCAAGCATGGTGTCATACCCTTCAGGAAGTTCCATAATAAATTCATGTGCTTGAGCGCGCTTCGCTGCATCGATGATTTCATCCATTGTTGCATTTGGCTTTCCATAAGCAATATTTGATTTAATTGTTGTTGAAAAAAGGAAGGATTCCTGAAGAACAACGCCAATACTTCCTCTCAGGGATTTTAAAGAATGATCTTTAATATCCTTTCCGTCAAGAAGGATCTCGCCTGATGTCGGTTCATAAAAACGCGTCATTAATTGGGTGACGGTTGTTTTTCCTGAACCAGTGGCTCCAATCAGTCCAACCGTTTTTCCAGGAGGCGCATCAAATGACACATTTGTTAATGCCGGCACATCTTCATCATTGTATTTAAGCGAAACATTTTTAAATGTGACATGACCCGATAATTTGTCAGCGGACAAATCAAGATTGGCATCACTGATTTCTTCATCCGCTTCCAATATTTCAAGCAGCCGCTCTCCGGAAGCTTTGGATTGAGAGAACAGGTTGATGACAAATCCCAAGTTCATAATTGGCCACATGATATACCAGACAAGGCTGTAAAAAGCTACAAGCTCACCTGGTTTAAGACTGCCGTTTATCACCATATATCCGCCGAAAGCAAGCAAAGCAACAACTGAAATATTTCCGATGAACTCCATAAGCGGAAAATATTTAGCCCATACATTGGATGTATCTAAATACTTCTGTTTGTAATCGTTGTTTGAGGAATTAAACTTTGAAATTTCAAAATCCTCTCTGGATAATGATTTTACAGTATGAATGCCGCTGATATTTTCCTGAACATTTGTATTCAGTTTCCCAAACGACTTACGAATGCTTCTGAAGGCAGGGTGAACCCGCTTGTCAAACCGGTAAACGGCCACGGCCAAGAACGGCAGAGCTGCAATCGTGACGAATGTCAGCGGAACCGAATAATAGAACATGACGCAAAGACTGATGCAAATCAGAATAATGAAGCGGATTAACTCTGCAATCCCAAAAGACAGGAAAAAACGAAAGCCTTCCACATCTGCTGTAAGCCGTGACATCAAATCTCCTGTTTTTGCATTGTCATAATAGCGAAAAGGGAGGCGCTGAAGCTTTTCATAAAGTTCATTTCTCATTCTATATACGGATTTTATCCCAAACATATCCCCTAAATACTGGTGAAAATAAGTCGCCACTCCCTTCACCGTCATAATGCCGACAAACCCGAGCGCGATCCATGGCACGAGATAAAACTCTTCTTTTAATACGACATCATCAATTGTAAACTGCAGCACCATCGGATACACAACTGTGATGGCTGTCATGATGAGCAAAAAACCTATTGACCATAAAAAATCATTTTTGTAAGGCATATAAAAGGCCCTTAGTTTTTTAAATGTTTCCAATGAAAATCCCTCCTTTGGCCTTTGCTGTTTTCTTCAACTTTGAAAATATTTACAACGTATTACTTAATATATCGGGTTTCGAAATATATTTCTAGTCATTTTACGCAATTTTTAAAAAATTAATGCTAATTAATGAATTCATACTCCTCCCTTAATATGAGCCTTCTCAGTCATAGGTCTTAGTAAATAAAAAAACATGGAATCAAAGATCCATGCTTTTAAAAACACACTATCTATTATTATGTTTAAGCCAGTCATTCATGACCGCTGCTTCGGAAATCGCTTTTGTATCTTTTTCAATGTCCCCGGGTGCATTTGCCTCGCCTATCACATATCCTTCAAGTTTCATGCCGACAAAGTCAAAAATGTACTGAAATTGCTGTATGAGCGGCAATGCCTTGATTTTAGGGGAGTCTCCGCCAGCAATTATTACATATGCTTTCTTATCTTTTGCTTTTTCTTTAAAAGAAAACCGTTCATCTCTCAAAGCCTGTGACCAGCGATCAAAGAAATCCTTCATTGCTCCTGACATGCCGTACCAATAAAGCGGGGTTACAAACACAACAGCATCTGCTTTTAGAAAAGCTTCAATCAGTTCATTGAAATCATCTTCTACTTGCTGAAAACCATTTGAATCATGCCGCTGATCAGTAATAGGCTTTATTTTCATTTCCCTGAGATGTACAGGAGTATGATTGATGCCTTTTAACAAGTAACTAGCTAATTTCTCAGAGTTTCCATTGTCACGGCTGCTGCCATAGATGGCTAAAACGTTCATACTGACACTTCCTCTAACTATTGGGATTTCGTTTCGCTTTATTCAAAATCTGCAAGACACACTCCGTCTTTGCATCTGCATATTCATTTCCTGTTTTCCAATCATTCTTTGAAAGGTTCTGCTTTACAGCCTCATACTTCTCACGATCTTCAGGATGCGTTCGAAGATGATCACGGAAAAGGAGATGATCCTCCCACCACTGATGGGTTATGGGCACTGTATGTATGTGAGCAGTTCGGTGGCCATGCGGAATGTTTACTTCTTCTTTTTCAATAACATTTGGATAAAGATGAAGATATTCTTCTTTTATCCCAATAAAAAAACGTCTGAATGGCAAAGCTTCATCGTAAACCTTTTTATAAATATAGGAGGAATCAGCTAAAGCATCAACTGCACCAGACAGCTTTTCCATTGACGGCACGCCAATTAAAATATCAATGACCGGCTTAGCAGAAAGACCTTCAACAGAGGTGCTTCCGATATGTTCAATTTTAATAGAAGGATCTTTAAAGGCATTTTTCAGTCTCTGCTCATGCAGGCGGAATTGCATTTTCCAGTCAGGGTTATATTCAGAAAGATGGATCTTCATCTTATTTATCAAGCAATGGTTTGCCTTCAGCATCTACAAGCAAGGTAATCCCGGCTCCGCCTCCAGAGATCGTCTGCAAGTATTGAACACCTGTTTCTGTGTCCTTGATGACCCCTATTGCATCGAGTGTCCCTTGAGACTGAGTTACCTCAAAGCGTTTATTTGCTGCCATCCAGATCACTCCTCTTTTCATTTTTATCCTTCTAAGCTGATTTCACATCCATCGTATCATATTATTGTTTGAATCCTGAAGTCAGAATGTTTGGTTAGCAGTTTTACAAAAGAAAGAAATGCTATGGACCCTTTGTCATTATGTTAAAAGTTACGGCTCATTAAATTTCCTTTTGGAGGATTTGTTTTATACCAGAAAAATGATAAGATGATAAATATTGCCAGAAAAAAATCTTAATCGGAGGAGTGATTCAAATGTCCGTAGACGTTTACCTTAATTTCAATGGTAATTGCCGGGAAGCAGTGGGGTTTTATGCAAAGGTTTTCAAAACAGAAGAACCTAAATTTATGACGTTCGGCGAAACACCGCCTAACCCAGAGTACCCTATGCCAGAGGAAGCGAAAGATTTGATTATGCATACAAGGCTTAACATTGATGGAAGCAATGTGATGTTTTCTGATGTCTTTCCTGGAATGCCATTTGTTGAAGGGAATAATATCACCCTTGCTTTAGTTAACAAAAACATAGAAGAGCTGACCTCTATTTTTAATCAGCTTAAAGATGGCGGCACAGTAGTCATGGATCTTCAGGAAACATTCTGGAGCAAGCTTTATGGACAAGTAACAGATAAATTCGGAATTCATTGGCAGGTTAATTACGAATAAGAAAAAGGGATTTCCACAAAAAAAGAGGCCGAGCTGGCCTCTTTTTTCAATTCTCAATATGTTTTAAAACTCTTGCCGGATTCCCTCCAACTACAACATTCTCAGGGACGTCCTTCGTCACAACTGCGCCGGATGCAATGACCGCGTTGTTTCCGATTGACACTCCCGGATTAATGACCGCTCTTCCGCCGATCCATACATTGTCACCGATTGTAACAGGTTTTCCGAGTTCTGCTCCGCTGTTTCTTTCCTCAGCATTTAATGGATGAGCGGCTGTATAGATGTGAACCCCTGGCGCAAGCATGCAATTGGCCCCGATTGTTACCTTGCACACATCCAAAATGACGCAGTCAAAGTTAGCGTAGAAATTTTCGCCTACATGGATGTTTGAGCCATAATCGCAGCGGAATGTTGGTTCGATATAAATGTTTTCTCCTGTTGTTCCAAACAATTCCTTAAGGATGTTTTTTCGAGCATTGTCATCCGTTTCAATTGTCTGGTGGAACAGCCTTGTTAACCTTCTGGCGCGGACACGTTCACGTATTAGTTCTTCGTCTCCTGCAAGATACAGTTCTCCGTCTAACATCTTTTCTTTTTCTGTTTTCATCCATATTACTCCTTATTTGCTGATCATTATTTTCACATTGTGTTCCC
The DNA here is from genome assembly GCF_030127205.1 of Metabacillus hrfriensis. Taxonomy (NCBI): domain Bacteria; kingdom Bacillati; phylum Bacillota; class Bacilli; order Caryophanales; family Bacillaceae; genus Metabacillus; species Metabacillus hrfriensis. The sequence continues at coordinate 1,974,507 of NZ_CP126116.1, read as the reverse complement.
TGAGGATTTCCTGAAACTTTGCAGGAGGCCTCCGGTCCGTTACAAGTACATGAATCATTGAAAAATCAAAAGCGCGATACTTGCTCTCTTGATTCCTCCACAACGATAAAGTTTTTATGTGATCACCTTGAGACACCTGCAACCATTTATACTCATTCGCTTGATAACGCGGAATCCCTTTCAGACAATGAGAATGCAGATTTCCACCTGCTGGGGGGAAGATTAGACAGAACCCATCGTTTTTTCTATGAGCCTGAATTTCGGACGGCAATTGAAAGCATAACTTTTGATAAAGCATTTATCGGAGCCTGTGCCATCGTTAAGCATTATTAAGCAATATGGAATCACAAAAAAAACAGCGCATAGGATCATGCGCTGTTCTTCCCGTTTAATTCGTTTCGGTTATACCATTCAGCTCCCCTACAACCGTATCAACGATAAACACGGCGTCCTCTTCTTCAAGATTAAGAGGAGGGGATATGGCAAGTACGTTGTTATACCCTGCTACAGTGGCTCCATTTTTCCCGATAATCAGCCCTTTTTCCATGCAGGAGGCAATCACTTTATTCACAAGTCCTGCATCCAGCGGTTTTTTCGTATCTTTGTTTTCAACTAGCTCGATGCCGATCAGGAGACCTTTTCCTCTTACATTTCCAACATAGGGATTATGCTGGAGACGTGATGTGAGTTCAGCTTTGATGCGTCCGCCTACTTCGCTTGATCGTTCAAACAGCTTTTCATTTTCAAAGATTTCGATGTTCTTCAGGGCAAGTGCACAGGCAGCGGGATTTCCGCCAAATGTGTTTACATGGCGGAAATAATCATATTCCTCAGTTCCTTTAAAAGCTTCATAGATTTCTTTTTTAACAGCTGTAGCGGAGAGAGGCAAGTAGGCACTAGTAATCCCTTTAGCCATCGTAATGATATCCGGCTTCACTCCGTAATTCATGAATCCGAAGGCTTTACCGGTTCTGCCGAAGCCGCAGATAACCTCGTCAACAATGAGCAAAGCACCATGCTTTTCACAGACTTCCTTTACACCTTTCATATAGTTCTCGGGCGGCATCAAAATGCCTCCGCCCGTAATAATTGGTTCCATGATCATCGCAGCAACCGTTTCGCTTAGCTCCCATGTCATGGTCTGATCGATGGCCTGAACCGATTTCAATTCAGCCGCTGCTGCTTTGTCGTCTTCAGGATAACGGTAGGAATCCGGCGGCGGCACATGAATAAATCCCGGTGCAAGCGGCTCGTATTTATACTTCCGCTGCGCCTGACCGGTTGCAGCAAGTGAACCCATTGTATTGCCGTGATAGGCTCTGTACCTTGAAATAATTTTATAGCGTTCATGGCTGCCTGTTTGCTGATGATATTGGCGGGCAATCTTGAACGCTGTTTCATTTGCCTCAGATCCGCTGTTGGAGAAAAAAATGACATAGTCCCCGCCAAGCATGTCATTCAGTTTTTCTGAAAGCTGAATAGCAGGCAGATGACTATGTGTCAGCGGAAAATAAGCAAGTTTTTTCAGCTGCTCATATGCAGCTTCCGCAAGCTCTGTTCTTCCATAGCCTGCATTTACGCACCACAAACCGGCCATGCCGTCTAAATACTTTTTCCCATTTGCATCACTGATCCATGCGCCCCTTGCTTCCGCTGCAATAATAGTCGCATCAGGATTGAATGGCTTCATAGAATGCCAGAGATGTGCTTCATCTTTTTGCAGAGCATCTCTTATATCTGTACTCTTTTGCATATTCATCCTCCTTGTCTATTAAAAATCAAATCTGGATGTAATCATTTTTTTGCGTGTATAGAAGTTTACGCCGTCTTTGCCGTTAACATGTAAATCACCGTAGAAAGAATCCTTCCAGCCCGAAAATGGGAAGAAAGCCATCGTAGCTGGCACTCCTACATTAATTCCAAGCATCCCTGCATCTGCTTCTTCTCTGAATGTGCGAATAGCCTGAGCATCCTTTGTGTAAATGGTCGCGCCGTTTCCATAGCGGGATTTTCGAATATATTCAAGGCCTTCATCTAAATTTCCCGCACGAAGCACACTGAGCACCGGGGCAAAAATTTCATCCTTTGCAAGGGTCATCTCAGGTGTAACCTTGTCAAAAATCGTAGCGCCTAAAAAATATCCTTCCGTTTGATTCTCTATATCTCTTCGTCCATCACGCAGAAGAGCTGCCCCTTCTTCTATTCCTTTTTCAATATATCCCATGACTTTATTCAGGTGAGTATCACGGATTACAGGAGTCAGAAGCACTTCTTCATCGAGTCCATTTCCCATCACCAAATCATCTGCTTTTTGCTTTAGAGTCTGCATAAATTGATCGCCGTTTCCAACAACAACTACTGCGCTGCAAGCCATACAGCGCTGGCCTGCGCTGCCGAAAGCTGAGCTTACGATATGCTGTGCCGCTTTATCAAAATCCGCATCCGGCATAACGACATGATGATTTTTTGCACCCGAGAGGGCTTGAACCCGCTTCCCTTTTGCAGCAGCTTTTTCATAGACATATTTAGCGACAGGCTGTGAGCCCACAAATGAAATCGCTTTAATATCCGGATGCTCCAATAACCCGTTTACAACGTCATGACTCCCATGAACAATGTTCAAAACGCCGTCTGGAGCACCTGCTTCCGTGAACATCTCAGCAAGCTTATTGGAAAGCAGCGGTGTCCGCTCAGATGGTTTTAAAACGAATGTATTTCCGCATGCCACCGCAAGGGGGAACATCCATAAAGGAACCATCATTGGAAAGTTAAATGGAGTGATTCCGCCGACTGCACCAAGCGGATAGCGGAACATTTCCGAATCCATCTCTTCAGCAATTCCAGATAAGGATTCACCCATCATTAAGCTTGGTGCCCCAGCTGCAAACTCAACACACTCTATTCCTCTTTGAACCTCCCCATAGGCTTCTTTATAGGCCTTGCCATTCTCAGAAACAATTAATTTGGCAAGCTCCGCATGATTTTCCGTCAATAGATGATGATATTTAAATAGAATTCTTGCTCTTTTAGGAACCGGCATCAGCTTCCACGTCTTAAATGCTTGTGCTGCTGCTTTTGCCGCCTGGTCTACATCTTCCGCGGTTGATATCGGAACGGCTGCAATCTTCTTCCCTGTTGCCGGATTTATTACATCCTGCACTTCATTTCCCGTCGCACTCACCCATTTTCCATTGATGAAATTCTTAATTGCGGCCGCTTCATTTGCAACTGTCATGTCATCCCTCCTGATATTCTGAAATTATGTTCATTATCTCTCACAAAGCAACGGCAATCATTAGACACTATGTAAAAGAAACGCGGGGAATAACGCTACAGTTTGAATAGAAAAGCGGAAACGCCCGCTTAGCCCCAGGCAGACAGATAAGGATCCGCAATTAAAGACGCTTTTTGCCTTTACTTGCGATCCTTTTTAATTAATTCCAAGACTTTCGGACTTAATTCCAAGACTTTCACAATTAATTCCCATACTTTTCATGGTAATTCCGAGACTTCCATAATTTATTCCGTACAAATGTAAACAAACTCGGTTCACCAAACCAGACAGAAATCTAATCAAAAAAGAGCACTCTTGCAAAGAGCACTCTGTTCTCCTATTCAATTTTATGCTGGAGCGGAATGGACCCTTCTGTATTCATGATAAAATCATGAGCCATGAGCATAAATTCGAGGGCCAGTCTTCTGTCTGAGTTCATGAAGTTTTCTCCAAGCAGCAGTTCTAGCTTTTCTATTCGATGGTAAAGGGTTTGCCTGACAATAAATAATTTTTTTGATGTCTCTTGCTTGGATCCGTTGCATGCTAAATACGTTTTTAAAGTGATCATCATGTCCCCGTTGTATTTCCGGTCATATTCAATTACAGGCGCCAAATATTCATGAATCGTTTCTTCGAGATCACCGTGTTTTTTTAACAATGACATCATTCGATACATATGCAGGTCCTGATAAAAGTAGCTTTTGCCTTCTTTTGAAAGGGAGTCTTGCAGGGCAAGGGTTTCTTTAGCTGTTTGATAGCTTAGATGAATATTTCCAAGTTTGTCGGCAAACTTCCCGACACCAGTGGAAATAGAGGAGGTTCTGATCCGTTCTGATCCATTTCCTGAATGGATTCTTGAGAGGGCGCCTTCCATCCTCTCTTTCCAATCCTGTTTGTGCCGTTTGTTTCCAACGATAAAAATGAGATGATGACGGACTTCAACCGTAAATAAATGAAACCCAAATTGTTCAAATACCGTTCTGAACAAAAGCTTGAGATAGGTGCTGTCTACGTTTGGCGCCTGGCCCGACGAATCAGGAGACAGCTTGCAAATACAGACTGCTCCACCATTCAAACGAAGTTTGGGATCAATAAAGGAAAGCTGTTCTTTAATAATTTCATCCGTGTATTCGCCTTCAAGCCAGTTTGTAAGCCACTCGCTTTCTTCTGCCATCTTTTTTTCTTTTACATATAAATCCCTCAGTAAATGCTGGGCAAATGCGTTAGCGGTTCTGTCTAAAATGAGCAGATCAAATTCGTTCAGTTCGCGGCAGTTCGCGATAATCAGCAGCTCTGCGTAGGTCTCGCCGAGAATCTGTACATTCTGACTTGCGATATTGAATTTAATATTTTCATCTCTGTTCTTGATTTTCAAAAGCAGCGCTTCTTTTTCCTCTCCCTTTGGCTCAGGGAAGAAATCAGCTTTATTTCCGCTTAATACAGCAATAACCTGAACCTCTAAATAGGCCTGGAGAAATTTTAGGATTTGCTCATAGTCTTCAATTTCAAGCAGCATCTTGTTCAGCTGCTGAGAATAATTTTCTAAATCTGAGAGAAGTTGATATTGTTTATTGATGATGAGGGAATGCACGTCTTGAGTAATTTCAACAAAGGGAACCTCTTGATGAAACAAAATGATAGGAAAATGGTGGTGATCTGCAAGTTCAATAACTTCAACCGGAATACTGTGAATGTGTGTGCCCATTTCGATGCATAAGCCAGCAGTATGCCTCTCGATCAATTGTCTTAGAAAGGAAACAAAGTTTTGGGGATTATCTTTAAAGCCCAGACCCGTTGTAAGAATCAGCTCATGGCCATTTAATAAATTGCTGATTTGGATCGATTCGACAATATGGACCCATTTCAATTGGCGGTGCAATCCTTTAACACCAGCGATTACTTCAGTTTGGGAAAAATGCTTTCGATTTAAAATCTCATCAATCGTTATGTATGATTTCATCCGCACACCCCTTTTTGATGTCGCTACTGTCTATTATAAAGAAGGGCATGTTTGAACACTATACGTTTGTCAGTTTTTCTCATAAAAAAGATAGGACAAATTCTGCCCTATCTTTGTCGAACGGTGTCATTTGAAGCTTTGAGACAGCAGCTTTGCTGAAAAATACTTTCTGGCATCCGCCGTTTTCACATGCATTTCAGCTGAATCGTTCTGATCCTTCTTATTTCTGAATGTAAGAAAAGCACCGCTTAAATTTTCAGTAACACGTATAATTTTGTAGCCCTGACCCAGATAAAAATCAATCTTATCTCTTTCAGACAGGTATTCCTGATAATCAGACATAAGGATCCTCCCTTGTTTAGAATTGTTCTGTTTGAACAGGGCCAGCCGCGACGTTCGAAACGGATTCATCTTCAAGATCGATTGTCCAGTCATTTCCCACTGAAATGCCAAGATACTTTTGATCATCAGGATCTTCTATTTCAGCCTGAACATATTTTTTAAACCACCAGTATTTTGCAAGTACATAATAGCTGATGCATCCCACTGCAAAGCCTAGAACAAAAGAGTATTCAGGTATAATCAGCGCTGCACCGCCCCCAAGAATCCATGCGATGAAGCCGGCAGCATTCACACCCTTCAAATATTTATATTGACCCTCATCTTCATAGAGGTCGCGAACATTTACTCTGCGTTTACGGAGCAAATAGTAGTCAGCAACTAAAATTCCGACAATGGCGGATAAAATACCTCCGACAATTAATAAGATGTCAATAATGACTCCAAATAAATCCCATGGCTGAACGACAATCCCGATAATACCGGCAATGGCAACACCTGCCCATATAGGAACCTTAGGACCGCCTACATTTGAAAAGATTGCGGCAGCCGGAATAAGATTTGCAGAGGTATTTGTAGACCATTGGGCAAACACAATCATGATCAAAAGAATACCAAGAATCATTCCTGTAGCAGATTGCTGCAGGGCAACGACAGGGTCATAGTTTTTTACAGCAATATAGGAGACAGCCCCGATGACAACCATAAAGGTTTGAACGAGCGGATAGGCAATGAGATTGCCTGCAATTTGGCTTTTGTTTCGCTTAAACCAGTTTCTTTCTAATTTTGGGGCTTTCACAAAGCGGGATAAGGATGGCATATCGGCAGCTAGCGTTCCCCAAAATCCCATGTTGGACATAATGACAACCATGAACGCTGTGACCGCTGCCCCTCCGGTTACTGGTGTTTCAACCCAGGACCAGACGTTTCTTCCTTCCTGCAAAGCCTGATCGGACAGGGTAAAATACATCCATCCTGAAATGATGATAATGACAGGTGCAGCTATATCTGCAAAGCGTTCAATCGCTTTCATACCAAGAGCTGTATTTACAATCTGCAAAATGGCAAATATATAGAAGCAAACAAAAAAGTTGTCAAATTCCGTTAATGTGGCAAGAATGGCATTCATCGCAGCAGCGCCGAAATAAGTATTCACTCCAAACCAGCATGAAGCTACAAAACCGCGTACAACGGAAGGAATATGTGTCCCGATTGTCCCAAAAGGAGCCCTCATATAAACAGGAAAGGATAACCCATGCTCAACTCCGATATCACCGGTCAATGTCATCAAAAGACCAAGGGCAACCGAACCGATGATGGTTGCAGCAACAACCCATCCAAGCGGAAGACTTTGTACACCTGCTCCTCCAATGGCAAATGCAGCCAGTACAACTGCCATCCCAACCCAGATTAGAGCAAAGCCAAGCGAACCAATGTTTTTCTTTTGATGAGGAATCGGCAGCAAATCAGGAGACTTCAAATAATTTTTAGCCACTTTCGCATATCCCCTTCCAATTGGTTATATCTTCGGATATTTCAGATAGATATTTTTGGGTTTTCGCTCGTGTCAAGCAGCTCTCCATATTTAGCTCTCTTTTGATATTGCCCTCTGCCTGCCCGGCCGGCAAATTGCTTATCCCGTACGACAAATTCACCTCTTGATAGCACGGATACTGGCTCTCCTGTTACTTGCAGACCCTCAAATGCGTTATAATCAACCGCCATATGGTGAGTTTCAGCGGAAATCGTCCGTTCTGCAGCGGGATCAAAAAGGACAAGATCCGCATCAGAGCCGACTGCAATCGTTCCTTTTTTAGGATAAAGACCGAATAGCTTTGCTGTTTTGGTGCTTGTCATATCCACAAATTGATTTAAAGATATTCTGCCTTTTTTCACACCTTCTGAAAAAAGAATACTCAGACGATCTTCTATTATAGGGCCCCCATTTGGAATTTTAGTGAAGTCTTCTTTTCCCAAATCCTTTTGTCCTTTAAAATCAAAAGAGCATTGATCAGATCCAAGAGTTTGCAGCACTCCAGTTTTAAGTGCATTCCACAGCACATCCTGATGTTTCTTATCTCGGAGAGGCGGTGACCAGACATATTTTGCCCCTTCAAAATCAGGCTTTTCCAAATACGTTTGATCAAGGACCAAGTACTGAGGACATGTTTCCCCCCATACATCAAAGCCCTTGCTTCTTGCTTCTGCAATTTTTTCAACAGCATCAGCACAAGACACGTGTACAACATATAGCTGTGAACCAGCAAGCCCTGTTAATTGAGCAGCTCTGCCGGTTGCTTCGCCTTCAACTTCTGGAGGGCGTGTTAAGGCATGGTAAATCGGGTCTGTCTTTCCTTCAGCAAGTGCCTTTTTAGTCAGATAATCAATGACATCACCATTTTCAGCATGAACCATAACAAGACCGCCAAGTTCTTTAGCCGTTAAAAGCGTCCGGAATAATGTTTCGTCATCAGCCTGAAAAACGTTTTTGTAAGCCATAAAGACTTTAAATGAAGAAATGCCTTCTTCATTAATCACAGCAGGAAGCTCACCAAGTACATCTTCATTTATTTCAGAAATCATTAAGTGAAAACTGTAATCGATCACTGCTTTATCCCTGGATTTTTCATGCCATGTCTGAATGGCATCCTTTAATGGTTTTCCTTTTTCAGTTAAACAAAAATCAATAACCGTTGTTGTGCCTCCAAATGCTGCGGCCATTGTTCCGGACTCAAAATCATCCTTTGTTACGGTTCCTCCAAAAGGCATATCAAGATGTGTATGCGGATCTATTCCGCCGGGAAAAACGTAGCAGCCCTTTGCATCAACGATTTCTGCACCTTCCTCAGGCAGGTTGCAGCCAATCGCTGCAATTTGTTCCTCTTCCACTAAAATATCTGCTTTATACGTATCAGCAGCGGTGACGATTATGCCATTTTTAATTAATTTTTTCATCAGTCCACGCCCTTCCTTTACTTCACAAAGTCCGCACTTGATGTTCCAAGTGAACCAATCACTGCCTGTCTTTCATTCCATGTCATCGGAGGCAGTTCATTTGCAAGCTCCACCATATCGATCGCGCCGTCCGCTGGACATACGATTGAGCAAAGGTTGCAGCCTACACAATCTTCCTCGCGCACTTTCAGATATGACTGACCGCTCTCATCCTTAAGCATGTCAATGCACTGATGGGATGTATCTTCACAGGCAATGTGGCATTTATTACAGTTAATGCAGACATCAGTATTAATTTTCGCTACAACTTTATAGTTTAAATCGAGCTCTCCCCAGTCCGAGTATCTTTGAACAGACTTGCCGACCAGATCCATGACTGAGGATAAGCCTTTGTCATCTAAATAATTGGACAGGCCTTCAATCATATCATCAACAATTCGGAATCCGTGATGCATGGCGGCTGTACAAACCTGGACGCCCATCGCACCCATCAGCATAAATTCAACGGTATCTTTCCAGTTTGCGATTCCGCCGATGCCTGAAATAGGGACGTTGATCCGCGGATTTCTTGCACATTCAGCAACCATGTTTAAAGCAATCGGCTTAACTGCAGGGCCGCAGTATCCACCGTGTGCTCCTTTTCCTGCTACATGCGGAATCGTATTCCACGTATCAATGTCAACGCCGGCGAGGCTGTTAATCGTATTGATCATGGAAATGGCATCAGCTCCGCCCGCAACGGCTGCCTCAGCTGTCACTGTAATATCGGTAATATTTGGCGTGAGTTTGACAATTACAGGGGTTTTAGCCGCTTCTTTTGCCCAGTAGGTTTGTCTCTCCACCAGGTCCGGCACCTGACCTGATGCGGCTCCCATGCCTCGCTCTGCCATGCCGTGGGGACAGCCGAAATTCAGCTCAAGTCCGTCTACCCCGACATCCTCTACCCGCTTTACAATTTCATGCCATTTCTCCTGCTTCGGTTCAACCATCAGCGACACAATAATGGCATGGTTCGGGAATCTTTTTTTTGTTTCATAGATTTCTTTTAAATTGACTTCAAGAGGACGGTCTGTAATTAATTCAATATTATTAAAACCGGCTACACGCTGCCCATTAAAACTGACTGCAGCAAAGCGGGAGGATACATTTAAAATTGGATCCCCGAGCGTCTTCCATACAGCTCCTCCCCACCCTGCCTCAAACGCCCTCTGAACCTGATAGCCCGAGTTCGTAGGAGGGGCGGATGCGAGCCAAAAAGGATTCGGTGACTTAATCCCTGCAAAATCAATTCTTAAATCAGCCATAGATGAACCTCCTTATATAGAAATGCGGAAGGGCCCGTTTAGCTCCGACAGACAGATAAGGATCCGGCAGAAAAGGCGCTTTTTGCCTTTACTGACGGAGCCGTTCTGGCCGAGGAGTTGGGCCGTGGAGCTGGACAACTTGAAATGCGGAACCGCCTTCTTTAGTTTCTAAAGGCGGATCCTTTCAGATCTGTGTCATTCAGGCAAGCTTCAGTTCTTCAAAAGATATCTTTTTATGAATCTCATAAGCTGTCAGCTTCCCTTGCTGAGCAGCTGAAACGACCATCGCTTCTCCCTGGCCTTTACCGAAAATTACATCTCCGCAGGCAAAAATCTTCTCGTTTGAGGTTTGATAAGATTCTTCTGAAATTCGCACCACTCCTTCAGAATGTTCTATGCCGAATTGCTCGATTAAATGGAGATATCTTGATTGTCCGATTGCTCGGATGACTGCATCCGTTTCGATGATAAACTCAGAGCCTGGAACGGGAACAGGGCGCGGACGCTGTCCATTAGTTCCAGCAGAAAGCTCCATTTTGAAGCATTCAATTCCTATTACTCTGTTATCCTCATTCGTCACAATCCGCTTTGGAGCAGTAAGCCATTTGAAAGCAACACCGTCCTGTTTGGCGAAATCATATTCAAAATCGTATGCTGTCATTTCTGCCTGAGTCCTGCGGTAGAGAATGCTGACATCCTCTGCACCAAGTCTGACTGAGCATGTTGCAGCATCTATTGCCGTGTTTCCAGCTCCTATTACAACGGCCTTCTTCCCAATCAGGTCCATTGTTTTTGCCGTTTTCGTTTCTTTTACAAAATCAATCGCATCGTAGACACCATCTGCATCTTCGCCTTCAATGCCAAGCTTTGGAACTGAAGACATGCCTACAGCGAGAACAATGGCATCATAGTTCTCTATCAATTCGGAAGCCATGACATCTTTTCCGACCCGGGTATTTGTCCTGATTTCAACATCCAGGCTTTTTACTTGCTCTACTTCCCAAAAAGAAATGGATTGGGGAAGCCTGAAAGAGACGATGCCATACGTATTTAAGCCTCCGGCATATTGTTCAGCTTCAAAAATCGTTACGCTGTAGCCGAGCAATGCAAGCTCTCTTGCTGCTGATAATCCTGCAGGTCCTCCGCCGACAATGGCCACTGTCTTCCCATTCTTTTCACCAGCCCGAAACAGGATCTGTTCATTATGAATCGCCCAATCGGTCGCATAGCGCTGCAGGTTGCCGATCATAATGGGCTTTGTAGATGAATTAAGTACACACGCACCTTCACAAAGCTCCTCCGTCGGGCAAACACGTGAACAACTTGCTCCAACAGGATTAGCCGTCATAATGGTTTTGGCGGATCCCTTCAGATTTCCTGAAGCGATTTTCTTTATAAAAGAGGGGATATCAATACCAGTCGGACAGGCCTGAATACAAGGAGCGTCGTAGCAAAATAAACATCGATTGGCTTCCTCGAACGCTTCCCTGTTTGACAGGGCCTGCTCAACCTCCATAAAATTTCTCTCTAAATCGATTAAAGAAATTTCCCTAGTCAAGATAAAATCCTCCTTTTCCCGCAATTAAGGCAGCAAAGCCGTCATATCCTGATATGTTTCGGGACGTCTGTCACGATAAAACTGCCATGTATCCCGGACTTCACGGATTAATTTTTTATCCATCTCACCGATGACGACCTCGTCCCTGTCACGGCTTCCTTCAGCCACAAAGCGTCCTCTTGGATCGGCAAGATAGGATTGTCCGTAAAACTCACCCATGTTCCATGGCCCCTCATAACCAACCCGGTTGATGGCCCCGATGTAATACCCGTTTGCAACTGCATGAGCTGGCTGTTCAAGCTTCCATAAATATTCTGACAGACCCGCTACAGTAGCAGATGGATTAAAGACAATTTCAGCTCCATTTAACCCAAGGAGCCTTGCACCTTCAGGGAAATGCCGGTCATAACAGATATAGACTCCAATTTTCGCAAAAGCTGTATCAAAAACGGGATAGCCAAGGTTGCCCGGTTTAAAGTAAAACTTCTCCCAGAAACCGCCGCCTTCTTTGCCAACTCCCACATGAGGAATATGATGTTTACGGTATTTTCCTAAGTATGATCCATCCGCATCAATAACTGCGGCTGTATTATAATAAGTAGCAATTCCTTCGCGTTCATAAATTGGCAGCACAATTACGACGCCCAGTTCACGGGCAAGGTCCTGAAACCTTTTTGCAGTCGGTCCATTTGGAATTTCTTCCGCTGCGTCGTACCATTTCGTGTTCTGCTCCGTGCAGAAGTATGGGCCATAAAAGATTTCCTGAAGACAAACAATCTGTGCACCTCTGCCGCTTGCTTCTTTCACAAGCTTGATATGCTTTTCAATGGCTTTTTCCTTGTGAACTTCGACAGCTTCATTTCCATCTACATCATTGCTTGCCTGAATTAATCCAATTACAACTTTGTCTGACATTGAAACCCTCCTTAGGAACCGTTATTCTTATAATAAAAAATATTCAAAATATTAAAAATTCAATCTTTGTATCTATTCTACTTTCATTTCTGTCCGTTTACATTGTACATATTGTTAAAAGGTTTCTTTCATTTCTCTTGCACTATGTAAAAAAGATGAGGGTAATGTGAGAGTATGTAACATTTTTCAGGGAGCAGTCAGATTGAATCTATTTTCTTTTTGTGTAAAATTTGTGTTATTTCCGGTTTTTCGTTAGGATAGGTATGGGACAAGTGAATTAAACTTGAGAGATTGGAATGATACATATTGAATATTGCAGCCTACACGGTTGAAAAATTGCATGATCCATTCGGAATATTATCTGGGGATCGCTACGAATTCTTTTTAGAGCTGGATGTTGATGAAGACGATGAACTTTATACGGAAAAGGGTCTGCTATTGAAGGTTATTTATTTAGTGGATGACAGCGGCGGAAGAATCTCTGTCTATCATCTCATGGAAAAGGAAACAAATACATTCCTTGATTTTGAGCTTGATGAAGAAGAAGAAGCCATGATAAAAGAGTTTTGCCAAGGTCATTATTCAGAGGAAAATTAAGAAAGAGCAGGCGAATTTAACTCGCCTGCTCCTTTTTTAAGCTTCTGTTTTTTTGCCTTCTTCAACGATATGAAATAGAAGATGCGCCAGATGATGAATTGGTCCATATGCTTCTTCCTCTTCGTTCGTTTCTTCATTAAACTCCAGATCATTTAAATATAGAGCAGTGAATTGATAGAAATCCTTCAGCTCAAATGAATAGCATGCACTTGGATCTTCCTGCTCCTCCTCATAATGAAGAACGAGGTACCACTCTTTTCCGTCTTTGTCTTCCCCGTCAAAGAAAACGAAAAAACCAACGTTTGTATCTAGCTCGAACAAATGGCGTGTTCCGCCTTCTGTTGCGCGGTGAAAATCTTCCTCGTTCATCTTTTGAACTGTCATGGCATCTGTTTGATCTTCTTTATGAAATTCTACTGAAAATGGATTCATGATATCTCTCCTATGTATTAGATTCTTACCTATCGTATACCACTTTCACCTGAAAAACAAAACGAAGACCCCTTTTTCAAAAAAGGGGCCGTTTCCTTACTTTTTAAAAATGCCAAAAGGTTTTCCGATCGGCAAGAAAACACGTCCGAAATGTGCATTCAATACTGCCGCTGCAGACCCGTAAAATGATAAGAGGGCAATCAGCATTTCAGAAACAGCCGCAAGCATATGAGTCGCTTCGTGCATGATGCCGAAAGAGCTTAAAGATAAACCGATAAATAAGAAATCAATGAGAACAAAGATAAAAAATAACACTTTATGGGTTTCCATTGCACCAATTGTCATAAATAAGCTGAAGATTAAATAACCGACAAAAGCAAATCCAAGCTGTTTTGGATCAACGCTTGCTGCAAGCTCTTCTCCGAATACACCTAACTGAATGAGCCAGGAACCTCCTACACCAAGCCAAAACAGGCCAAACGCACCGAAAGCAGTCGTCCCAAACGTGTTGTTGTGCTTAGCGTCATTGATGCAGGCAAACAGCTGAGCAAACCCTCCTAAAAAGATCGCCCACGGTAAAATAAATGAAAGACCCTCCGTTAACCCAAGCTTTTGCGAAGAAGCAACGAGTGTAACCATTGCAAGTCCAAAAAGTCCAAGCGCTGAAGGATCTGCGGTTGTCATTTTTACTTGTTGTACATTCTGATTGTTCATGATGAACCTCCTATATTTTAAACACATACTTGAACAAGATACAGGATTGGAATAGTGGTGTCAATGAGTTTTTAGGGGATTTAATATAGTAAACGATTACATTTTTTTAAGGGGAAAATAAAAAAAAGCTGCCAGTAGGCAGCTTTTTAGCTCATTATAATTTTACAACGTTCTCAGCTTGAGGTCCGCGGTTGCCTTCAACGATGTTGAATTCAACTTCTTGACCTTCTTCTAACGTTTTGTACCCTTCGCCAGTGATCGCGCTGAAGTGAACGAATACATCGTTTCCGCCTTCAACTTCGATAAATCCAAAGCCTTTTTCTGAATTAAACCATTTTACTTTTCCAGTTGCTTGCATGAGAAAACCTCCAAAAATTTTTTAATATGTCCTACTATTTACAACATGGTAAATAAAATATTCACATATTATAAAGAGTATCAATAAGAGGAATAGATAGCCTTTATAACATGTGAATGCTATACCCCATATGAATTCATCTTAAAAAGATTTGACTGATAGTCTGACAATATCTATTGGTTATTCATTTATTTATCTGTGAACACAAAGCAACGAAAGCCCTACCTCTCTCTCGTCCTTGCGGCTCCGATGACCGCGCCAGCTTGAATTGAGCTAACAAAAATCAAAGGATTTGAACTTAAAAAACTAGATTATCCACTAAGGATAATTGAATGTGAATCTCTATTATTTCTTGGTAGAAGGGCATTTATATTATGAACTAACTTTTTTATTATACATTGATAGAAGAAGAAAATCAACATTTTGGATTGATTGAGCTTTTTTGGAAAGTGTGTAAGGAAGTGCACTTTCTAAAACCAGTGTCGTTTACTCCATTTTGGCCGCCAGTTAAATTGTATTTCAGCGATAATCACTTTAGTCAAAGTCAAAAAAGACATTAGGCAGGAAATATATGCTTTCTTAATCCATAAAAAAAAGCGCCCCAACGTAAGGGGCTCTCTTCTTATTCTGCGTTTTCTGTTTCTGCTAATACGCGATTTACGCGCTTCTCAAGCATTTTCATGCCGCTTCCGCCTGCCTGGAAATGACGAAGAGCGCCAGTTTTATCAAATACATAATATGCTGGCACATATTGATTGTCAAAAGCATCTGTCAGCTTGTGCTCGCTGTCAACGAAAACCGGCTGAGTGATGTCATGCTCGGCTGCAACTTTTTTAATATCCTCTATGTTAAGATCATCTTCTGATCTAGGCATATGAACAGCAACTACGTTCAGCTTATCTTTGTATTGATCTCTGAATTCATTCACCTGGGGCATTGCCTCCTTGCAAAGATGGCAGCTTACAGACCAAAAGTGAATGAGCGTTGGTTTTTCCCCGATTAAATCTTCTTTTGTCTGCTGACCGTTCAGCCACTCCAC
The DNA here is from genome assembly GCF_030127205.1 of Metabacillus hrfriensis. NCBI lineage: Bacteria > Bacillati > Bacillota > Bacilli > Caryophanales > Bacillaceae > Metabacillus > Metabacillus hrfriensis. The sequence continues at coordinate 1,959,062 of NZ_CP126116.1, read as the reverse complement.
AGCACCGTTTAATTCCGGCATTTGTTCGCGTAATTTCATTGTAAATTCCTCCATTACTTGTTTAAAAAAGGCCTAACAGAGAGTTAGACCTTACTTTTCATTTAAAACTTATAGAGTTGCTTGTCCCGGCTTCCAGTTAGCTGGGCAAAGTCCGCCAGTTTGCAATGCTTGAAGCACACGAAGTGTTTCATCTACATCGCGGCCGATGTTGTTGTGGTTTACAACAGCATATTGAAGCTCGCCGTCTGGATTGATAATGAATAGTCCGCGAAGAGCAACACCCTCTTCTTCAATTAACACCCCGTACTCGCGTGATACAACATGGTTCGTATCAGCTGCAAGCGGGAATTTCAATTCGCCAAGACCGTTTTCTTTGCGGTCTGTGTTGATCCATGCTAAGTGAGTGTGAATTGTATCCGTTGAAACGCCGATTACTTCAGCATCAAGGTCATCGAACTCATCGTAACGGTCAGACATAGATGTAATTTCAGTTGGACATACAAACGTGAAATCCATTGGATAGAAGAATAATACTGTCCATTTATCGTTTTTCATGTTTTCTTCAAGACTTACTTTACCAAATTCTTTGTTAACCATTACAGCGTCCATTTCAAAGCGCGGAGCTTGTTTTCCTACCATGCGTTCTGCCATTATGTATCCCTCCAAAATGTATTTTGATATCTTGTATCGATATCAGCTTAATTGAGAATAATCAAATGATTTTCTCAACTGGTGACATAATCTTTTCACATTGATCATTATAGAGCAATCTGTATTTTTAGTCAATGTTAAATAATAATTAATTTAATATAGACCGCTCGAGTTAAAATGAATACATCAATTGGTATTCCCTTTTCTGTGCAAAATCAATCAACAAATATCTTTAAAATGCGATTCATTTCAACAAATTAAGTTTAACATGCACAGCAGCGGGTAACCAAATAATTAGACTTATTTTTAATTGCACAGAAAGGATGTTGTACATGGATTTTATTGATTTACTGAACAAAATTAATTGGGCAGGTCTTATGACAACTGCTGGAATTATCACCTTAAAGCTGATTGGAATCCTGATTGCTTTTATCGTGGTGAGAGCGATTGGCACAAGGATCGTTGATAAGACCTTTGCACGTGTGCAGGAGCGCCAGTCCATTTCAATCGGCCGATCAAGAACACTTCAAAGCTTAACATTAAATCTCTTTTCTTATATTCTGATTTTCATTTTTGTCGTAATGGTGTTCGAGGTATTTGAATATGATGCGACTGCACTGCTTGCCGGTGCCGGTGTTGTCGGTCTTGCCATCGGTTTTGGGGCCCAGGGGCTTGTAAGCGATGTGGTAACAGGTTTCTTTTTACTTCTTGAAAAACAGCTTGATGTGGAGGACTACGTTACAACTGCAGGATACTCAGGAATTGTTGAACAGGTTGGACTGCGGACGACTCAGATTAGAAGTTTTGACGGCACTCTGAACTTTGTGCCGAATCGGGAAATTATCAGTTTAAGCAATCATTCGCGCGGAAATATGAGAGCGCTCGTAGATATAGGAATATCCTATGATGATAATATAGATGAAGCCATCGCAGTTCTTCAGCAAGCATGTGACCGCATTGCCGCGGAAGATCCGGCTATCGTTGATGGCCCAAGCGTCATTGGCGTTCAGGGTTTAGGAGCTTCAGATGTTGTGATCCGCATCATTGCCAAAACAGAAAACATGATGCAATGGGGTGTTGAGAGAAATCTCCGCAAAAAATTAAAAGAAACGCTTGATGCCCATGGAATTGAAATTCCATTTCCGCATCAGGTTTTTGTGGAAAAGAAGGCGAATGAAGTACAACATTAAAGAGCTGCCATCAGGCAGCTCTTTAATGTTGTGTGCTATTGCATTCTGCTCTCAACATGCTGGCAAATTTCATCTGCCGTATAACCGCTTGCACTGAATACAGAACCATTTGTCACCGCATTGCTGATCCCCATGATATTGGAGTCTTGACCTGTGATGATGCAGAAGTCACAGCCTTTCGCATCTTCTTCATTTCGCAATTGAACAACTTCATAACCTTTTTCCTGAAGAGCAGCTGTTACATCTGATAATGATTGTTCAACACCTATTTTTGGCATTACATCCACCTCCTATCACTAATGTGTCACATGGAAGGGACGTTTATTCTTTGAATCAGTTTGCTTTATAGAGAAAATATTTGCACATCAGCTGAACTGCCATTTGAATAGCTTCTTCCTTTGGCTGCAGCTTGGAATGATGGAGTCCATATGGTGATTCCACTCCAAGCCAGAACATAAATCCCGGAATTTCATCAAGCATATAACCGAAATCCTCGCCTGTCATGGCTTCACGGCATAATACAACCTCTGTATCGGTATTTGCTTTTGTAAAGTCCATAAATTCTTCTGTAAGCTCGTGATGGTTATATACTTGGTGATACATAGAACCATAATCAATAACAGCCTTGCATGAGTAGCCGATTTCAAGACCATGGACAAGCGCCTCAATCCGTTCCTTCACTTTTTGCATGGATTCTACAGAGAGCGTACGGATGGTGCCTTCGAGTCTTGCATTCTCTGCAATAATATTTTGTACTGTCCCGCCCGTAATCTTTCCGAAAGTAATGACTGCACTGTCCAGAGGATCTACATTCCTTGCCACTACAGATTGCAGCTGTGTGACCAATGATGCAGCTGCAACGATCATATCCTGAGTTGTATGAGGATATGCTGCATGTCCGCCCTTGCCTTTTAAGTCAATGAACAGCTCAGATGTATTGGCAAAAAGCAGCCCGGGACGAGTTGCAATTGTTCCTGCCGGATATTCAGGTGCAATATGAAGAGCTGTTATAAGATCCGGCTTCCACTCTTTCATGATATCACTGCGAAGCATCGGTTCAGCTCCGCCTGGTCCCTCCTCAGCAGGCTGAAAAATAAAAAGGAGATCGTCTCTTACTGGATTCTGAACAAAATAAGTGATAATGCCAAGGGCAATAGTCATATGAAAATCATGACCGCAGGCGTGCATTCGGTCTGGGTGCTCTGACTGAAAAGAATATTCCGTTTCTTCAATAATCGGAAGCCCGTCCATATCTGCGCGATAGGCAATTGTTTTCACAGGATCGATCCCTTTTACTTTTACAAATATTCCTGTTTTCCACGTTTTGATTTCCATTCTTTCAGAAGGCAGGGAGCCTAAATAAGCCAAAAGATATTCCTGTGTTTTAAACTCCTGGAAGCCAAGTTCAGGGATACGGTGGAGATCCCTTCGAATATTGATTAATGATGGTAATAGATCCATAATGCTTCCCCCTTATACCTATAGAGAAGGCGTGGATGAAAGTCATCCACGCCGAAAAACAGAAAATCGTATTATAGCTGTCTTAATTCTTGTTTGATTTCTGTTTTTGATTTTGTTTTTTCGTCGATTTCTTTAATCTTGCGTGCAGGAGTACCAGCTACCACTGTATAAGGGGCAACGTCATCAATTACAATTGCACCAGCAGCAACAACCGCTCCTTTTCCGACCGTAACGCCTTCAAGGACAACTGCATTAGCTCCGATTACAACATCATCTTCAATGACAACTGGTTTAGCTGAAGGCGGTTCAATTACACCTGCAAGTACAGAACCTGCACCAATGTGACAGTTTTTGCCGACAGTTGCGCGTCCGCCAAGGACAACGTTCATGTCGATCATTGTACCTTCCCCGATGACAGAACCGATGTTAATTGAAGCACCCATCATAATAACAGCATTATCGCCGATTTCCACTTGATCACGGATGATAGCGCCTGGCTCAATACGGGCTTTGATGCCCTTCATGTCAAGCAGAGGTATCGCAGAGTTGCGGCGGTCGTTTTCCACAACAAAGTCTTCAATTTTAGCCTCATTTTTTGTCAAAGCCTCTTGAATTTCAGCCCATTCGCCAAAAACAACCCCGCTGTTACCATTTAAAAACGTTTGTGTAGAAGTACCAAAATCAATACTTTCTAAGTCACCTTTTACGTAAACTTTTACAGGTGTCGATTTCGTGCTATTTTGTATAAATGAAATAATCTCATTTGCATCCATCATTTTCATATGTATTCCTCCTTCAGACTATGTACTTCATTACTGTATCAAAGGAAGTGTTAGTTGACAAGCCGATTGTCTATACAATTTATGAGCGCACGGCAGATTGGATGAAGCGAGCAAATTGACGACCAAATTCCAAACACGCATCTTCCTGCTCACCATCTGGAAAACACTCAATCTTAAGGCTTTCAATCGCTAGAGAGCCTTTATTTTCCTGAATTTTTTCAGCAAGCAGATCAACCGCACCGCAAAAAATATCATAAGCCGTATCGCCGGAACCAAATAAAGCGATGGTTTTATCCGAAAAATCATAATCGTCCATCTCATCATAAAGATCCATGATTTCATCAGGCAGCTCCCCGTCTCCCCATGTGTAAGCACCAATCAATAAGTGATTATATTTTGTGAAAACAGAGCCGTCAATATCCATTGCTTCAAACTTCTCTGCTTCTGCACCCGCTTCTTTTAATCCTTTTTCAATTAAATCGGCAATGGCTTCCGTGTTGCCTGACATGCTTGCATAGATAATTGCTGTTTTCCCCATTTGATCAATCTCCTTTCTTAATGGACCACTGCTGAATAACCGTACAAGTCACCCTGTTTGCTTTCATGCAGGCCTGCCGCGAAAAAAGAACGTCCGCTGCCTGCAACCCTGAACGCATGCCCTTTTAATGTTTCTGCAGGAAAAAGAGCCATGGTATCTTCATTTAATGCGTATATCCTGGAAAAGCCGTACTTATCCTGGCTTGACGCTGCGTACGTGATCGTTTCATCACAAAAAACATCCAAAAAGGCTTCCTCGCTGTAGATATTTTGACAGCTGACCCAGTTGAGGTTATTCCCATCATTTAGTTTAGCCATTTCAATACTTCCTGCATGGCCTTTTGCAGAGCCTCTGCAGATAAGAAGGTTCCTATTTTTATCAACCGCTATTGAAGAAATCATGGAGTAAGCTTCCTTTTTAATTCTTGCAAAGGAGCCATGATTATGATCATATTTCCACAGGCCCCCATGCTCTGCATGAATCTGCGTGCCGATAAAAAGCTGATTTTCATGCAGATAGAGTGATCTGATAACAGGTTTTGAGGAAAAGTGCTTAAATGGCTTAAAGCCTTTCCATGATCTCCCGCTGTCATTTGACTGATAAATCGTATGCTTTCCATGAATGATGACCGTTCCGTGATCATCGCCTGCAATGGACCAAATGGCTGCTGTTGTCGGAAGGTATGCTTCAGTGCTTGTCAAATCAGATGTATTCATACGGAAAATAAAGCCTTCTTCACCGACCCCGAATAAATAAGAACCAAGCATTTTTAAGCAGCGGATTTTCTTATCAATTCTCAGAAGCCTTTCCCAGTGATCATGGCCGTCAAAAAAATAAAGCCCTTCATTTTTTATTGCAACAAAATATCCGCTCCCCTGTACTTTTTCGACTGCTGTCGCACCTCTATGAAGCATTCATTGTCACCCTTCCGCTTTTGGCACACCATGCAGAAAAAGATTCTGCAAACTGGATGCATTCAGAAATGGCCTCATCCGTTTCAGGAGAACCCTCTATCTTAAGCAAGTCTGTAAAAACATCCGCCCCTGTTTCTGCAAATCTTCCCTGTAAGAGGTCGACCGCCTCGCAAAATTTCGGATATGCGTGATCCCCAGAACCAAAGCAGCCGATTTTTTTGCCTGTAAAATCAGCGTCTGAGAGTTCTTCGTAAAAGTCCTCTGCTTCATAAGGAAGATCTCCATCCCCCCAGGTATAAGATCCTGCAAGTATATAATCGTATTTCCTGAGACTCTCGCTATCACAAGCATCCATATCTTCATATGTAACATCCATCTCGTCTTCTTGAAGTCTTTTTCCGATCAGTTTAGCGATATCTTCTGTGTTTCCTGACATACTTGCATATATAATAAGAGTTTTTTTCAATAAAGCCACCTCTTTAATTGATAATGATTTTCATTTTCATAAACTCACTATAATTGAAATTGATTCTCATTGTCAATAGCGTTTTACAAAAAGAAAAAGCAGCTTCAGATACAAGCTGCTTAATGAATCTCTTTATTATTCTCTTTTAAAACATCAAGAAATGCCTGAACCTGCTTTAACTTAAAAGAAGATTCAAATCCAAGCAGCCACGTATCCCTGACAATTGGCTCGCCGTGTTCATTCAGCAGCGGTATTTTATAAATATCCCGTTCATCATCAAGCAGTGTGACGGATGGCAGAATGGCGTAGCCGATGCCATTGTATGCCATTTGTTTGCACGTTTCGATTTGATCGACAACAATGGTGCGCTTCGGACTGCTTTGAAAATGCTTGTGCCACCAATCCTGAATTTCCTGATAGTAAGATGAATCGCTTTTAAATTGAATAAAAGGTCTTTCTGTTTCAATAAGGTCCTCAACCTTCTGAATTTCAGTGTCTACTAAATACAGAGTATCTGTCAGTAAATGCTGTTTGACGCCTTTCCACTCAGGATTTCCCCTGATGATGCCGATGTGAACATGGTCCTCGTACATGCTTTTCAATATTTCACTGCTCCAGCCTGTTATGAGCGATATTTTTGCATGCGGGTATTTATTGACATATTGCTTTAAGATGTTAGGAAGCCAGTGCTGTCCAATAATTGACGCAACAGCTATCTTGAGCGTTCCATGAACCTCTCCTTCAAGCTCTGATATTTCTTCTCTCAGTTTCTCTTCTTTTTTTGTTACTTCTTTTGCAAAGGCCACAATTTTTTCTCCTGAAGGAGTGAGAGTGAGTCCCTTTTGAGAGCGGATAAAAATCTGAAACCCCCATGATTTCTCAATCGACTGAAGTCTTTGAGACAACGCAGGCTGGGAGACAAACAGCCGTTCAGATGCTTTTCGCATATTCATTTCCTCTGACAGAACAACAAGCATTCTCAATTCGGTTAATTGCATCTATATTCTCCTTGATAAGTTTTTCTTATATTATAAGCTAATTTTTTCAACATTTCATAATCATTAAAGGAAGAATATACTAATTTTAGAGAAACACTTTTAATCGGGATGTGATGACAATATGGAATGGCCGATTTTTTTCATTGGAATTGCAGCGACATTTATCGGAACTCTTGCGGGCAGCGGAGGCATGATCAATATGCCGCTCATGCTGCTTTATGGCTTGCCTGTTCATACAATCATCTCCTCAAATAAATTTGCCAATACTTTGAGCTCCTTTTCAAGCTTTTATGTGCTGCTGAAGAAACGGGAAATTCATTTTAAAGAGATTTTGTATACAGCCCCTTTTACAATATCAGGAGGAATTGCCGGAGCTTATTTCACGAGCAGGATTAATGAGAACACGATGACATACATCGCTCTTTTTCTGTTGATCTTCGCATTGGGATTAAATTTTTTAAGAAAGCCCAAGGAACAAAACTCGGGGGAGAGCAAAATTAAAAAAAGACTCTATCCTCTTGTCTTTGGGATCGGCGCTTATGACGGCATGTTCGGACCAGGTCAGGGCACTCTTCTGATGTACACATTCCTTCATCAGGGTTTTTCGTACATTAAATCCGTTGCGTTTACAAGATTTCAAACGTTTTTAAGCTGCTCTGGCGCATTTGCCACATATGCAATGGCCGGAATCATGAACTGGACGATCGCTTTGAGTCTGGCGGCGGGAAGCATTATTGGTGCACAGCTTGCAGTGAGGTTTGCGAGAAAGCTCAGTTTTGCCCATGCCTCTTGGCTGATACGGCTGATCACTGTCCTGATCATCATCCAGTTATTTTATAATCTTATTTTTTAGGAGGGAAAGCGGATGAGTTTGTCGATTGTAAAGCTGCATCATATCCAGCTGTGTGCACCATTTGAAAAAGCAGAAAAAGCGCGTGAATTTTACTTAGGAAAATTGGGTTTCCAAGAAATTAATAAACCCGAATCTCTTATTAAGAATGGCGGGTTCTGGTGCAAAGCGGGAAATGTGGAGCTCCATATTGGGCTTGAGGAAATGGAAGAGACTAAAAGCAAACGCCATCCTGCCTTTCAGGTAGAGGATCTGGAAGCTTCAAGATGTTTGCTTGTAAAAAATAATATCAAAATTCAAGAAGAAACAGAGATTCCCGGAATTCAGCGGCTTTCTTTTTTTGATCCTTTTGGAAATAGGATAGAGCTGCTTCAAATACAGAAAAGCGAAGCTTAACAATAGAGAGAAGAGGTGCACACAGATTAGACCTCTTTGAGGGTGGACTCTAGCTTGAAGCACATAATAAAAAAGCATAAGAGGTTCCCCCCCCCTACGCTTTTTTTCTTTCTTTAGGCAAATTTAAAACCAGCAGAAAACTGATGATTGCAAACGCAAAAACAACCATGTAAACACTGTGAAGGGATTGCGTCAAACCGGCTTTTAACGCCTGAATAGCCTCGTTTGAAAGCTTGGATGCAGACTCAGAGCTTAACAGCTGATTCACGGAATCCAAATTGACCGATTCATTAATTCCCTGTTTGTTAAAATAGGATTGTAGCCTTGTATTTAAAATCCCGCCTAAAAGGGCTGCTCCAATTGTATTGCCAAGCGTTCTCATAAACATATTTGCCGCTGTCGCTGATCCTCTTTGCTCCCAGCTGACTGTACTTTGAATGGAGACAATAAATGCTGTCGTCGTCATCCCCATGCCAATCCCGACAATAAACGACCCTAGGGCTGCCCATAATGGGCCATCATCAGGGCTTAAATTAAAAAATACAAGACTTCCTGCAATCAGGGCGATTCCCCCTATAACAGAGGTTGTCCGAAACCCAATTTTCAACAGCAGATTGCCCGATGCAGTGGCAGCAATCGGCCATCCAATCGACATTGCTGTTAGTGTAAAACCTGCGACGATTGGGGTTTGTCCCATTACTGCCTGGACAAATGCCGGTAAAAAGGAAGAAATGCCAATCAGCATGACACCGGTAGTCAGCGATGTCATATTCGCAATAAAGATGCTTTTCTCTCTCCAAATTTCAAAAGGCATCATAGGCTCTTTCGCACATTTTTCTTGTCGAATAAATAGGACAAAAGAAAGAATGGCTGCAGCAGTCAGAAAAAGAATTTGAGTTGACAGCCACGGCCATCTGATGCCGCCTTCAACAAGAACGACCATTGCTGTACATATTGACGCAAATAAGAGGAAAGCGCCTTTGTAGTCAATCGAATGCTTTTTCCGCTCCACATCTTCATGGAGATACAGCACCAATCCAGCTATCGCCAATAGCCCAAGCGGAATGTTTATCCAAAACACAAATCGCCAGCTGACAAATTGGACGAGCAATCCTCCTATTGCCGGGCCCATGATTGCTGAGATTCCCCAAACGCTGGATAAATACCCCTGTATCTTGGCCCGCTCTTCCTTCGAATAAATATCCCCTACAATCGTTGACGCTACCGGCATGACAGCTCCTGCACCAAATCCCTGGACAAATCTCGCTGCAATCAGCCATTCCATTGAATTCACCAGTCCACATAAAATGGAGCCGACTAAAAAAACGGAAATCCCAAATATCAATACTGGCTTTCGCCCGAATAAATCAGAAAGCTTTCCATAAATTAAAACCGTCACGGCATTCATCAGCAAATAAGAAGAAAAAATCCAGCTGTAAAGAGAGAAGCCTCCAAGCTCGCCTACAATCGCAGGCATGGCGGTGGATACAATTGTCGCCTCAATCGCTGCCATAAACATAGCAAGCATGACAGCCGCAAGAACGAAGGGACGCTTCATATTGGATGGTTGCTTTTTGATTCGTTCTTTTTCAAGTACTGCCTGTGTCATATGATCTCACTCCCTCGGGGACCGCAAAACAAAAGAAGGAGGCATGCTCTCCTTCTCTTAGCTTCATCGCTTAATTGTCATTTATTTTCATTTGTTTTTTCAATTCTTTTAAAATGGCGCGTCTTGTCAAAATCCCTTCAAACACACCTTCCGCATCCACTACGCAGACAAAAGAATGGTCGATGACTAAATCTAATCCTTTAGACAGTGGATCATTCAGTAAGAGACTCGGGATATCAGAATTCATCGCTTCTTCGACTTTCATCACTTCAAGCTTTTCAAATTCGATTCTCTGGAGGCCAAGAATCGCATCCATCATCATATTTGTGCCGAGCAGCCCGTGAAGCTTGAAAAAAGGATCAAGCACAGGTACCGCTGTATATCCCGTTTTTGTCAGAACCAGAAGGGCGTGCTCAAGGTTATTCCCCACTTGCACATGCGCAACTTTATCAGCTGGAATCATATACTCTTCTATTGTTGAATCATTTAATAATTTGGTTGTATGTAGACTAATCAATATGTTCTTCCTCTCTAAAAAAGTTCAGACCGAACAATAATACCCTTTCATGTCTTTTTTGAAACATCTCTTTTTTATTTTACCACAAAGGATACAAGAAATGCGGAACCCCTGGCTTACTCCGACAGACAGAAAGTGGTTTCATTTATTTCGGATCCTTTTATGTTCAATCCCATGCCCCTCAGAAATTCATTCCAGAACCTTCGTGATTTAATTCCAAGACTTTCGAATTTAATTCCAAGACTTTCGTATTTAATTCCAAGACTTTTAAAATTAACTCCGCATAATTGTGACCGACAAGCAATTCCAACCTATTGAAAGCGCATACATTCTAAATTATATCACAAAAAAAGATACTCTAACGCAGAGTATCAAACATATGTATCTCTATAGTTCAAATCTGATTCGGTCATACAAGCTTACGAGCTTCTGATACGTTGCGTTATCTGTTTGTTTGGTGCCGCTCTCGATTTCATAAATTTCGCTGCTGATCAGTTCTAGTGCATATTGCTGTTTAAGCAAAAGCTCCACTAAAAATTTTTGATCGTCTGATGAGAGTATTTCGACTGCAGAATTCATTTTTTAATGCCCCCTTGTTATTTAGAGTAATCAATTTTTCAAGCTTGCGTCAACCGCAAATTCCGACACATTCTTTATTTTGTGAATCGATTGGCATAGCTGAATGCAGTATAGGAATCAGGCTTTATTTTAGCCTCTATTCCCATCGCCTGAATTCTGCCTGTCATCTCCTGGATCAGGTCTTTAGTTAGTCCTTTTCTCCCAATATCAAGATGAATTTCAAACAGCAGATCTGCCCCTTCATCTGAAAAAGGAATCAGAATTTCTGCAAGCTCTGAAAGATAGCTTGTTGTAAAAGCATAAGCAAGTTCCTGACTTAATGTTGTTTCCATTGAAATTTTTTCATGCAGGCTATCAATCGGTCTTGGGATGACCGTATTTTTTAAACAGCCCCATGCCCCTTTTCCAACACGGTGAACATGCACTGCTGTTATAAACTTGGTATCGTGCTGATGCACTTGAGAATCCGTTCCGATGGACAATATATATTCAGAACGCGGATCATTTGAAATGAACGTTTTAATTCTTTGGATCATAGTTTCAAATGACATACTTCCTTCAGACACATTATAAAAGATAAAGTGATCAGTCATATGGCAGCTCCTTTTCAAGAAAAGAATACGGAAACAACATATTATATGCTTGGCTGTTTGGAGTGTTGAGTAAAATTGGCGTAAATTTTATTGTATATTTTTTCCTCACTCTTCCATTTTTAAACTGGAATCCGTATTAAAGCCTTTCCCTCTTCTCATGGAGCTTTTTCATCACCCTCTTTTCTGAAATTCCATTTAGTTATAAGACGCCCATTTCATCTTGAAAGTTTCCGATTTTTAAAAAAATGTTAAAAAAATTTATGATGACTGCTTTTTTATCGTTGAAATGGCAATATGAGATGGAAAAGATTTATTTATTTCATCTGCTTTGACACTCTTTTTAAAGATACCCATTAACATGGGCAATATCATTCCTTATATTTATGTACGAACAATTTATCCAACAATTAACCGCAAAACGATATTTAATATTTTCTTAAAAAATAAAAAAACAGCCAATAAATTTGGCTGCTTAACCTTTTTTCGTTTGAATATTACGCATATGATAATTGCAGTTGGAACACGAATAAATGACATTTTGATTGGACTGGGCAGTCAGCACTTCATCAAGAGGCTGCTGCTCATGACAATTTGGACAAATGACGCTTGGTTTCGTATTCATCAGTTCCCTCCTATTATTGGAGCAAATCAAAAATTTCAATTGCGATCATATCGATATTGTCAAATTGATAAGATTGAGGCTTTTCATCTTTTTGAAATACTTCTAATTCGAACGTATCGGTTTTATCAAAGTATTTAACACTGCAACGTTTTTCACCCTCTACTTCAAAGAAGCGCTGGTTGGGTTCATTTGAAGTCGCGTTTTCTTGCAGACTTTGAAGTCTAGTAATGATACCTAAAAGCTGTGACATTAGTATCACCTCCAACAGAGTGAGTCAACTTGAGGTCCGCCTTCGCCTCTAGTTTGTGCGTCCTTCTTTATTCTATCCATCCATTTTAATTTGAAAATAAATCAGAATATTCGCATCGTTCTTTACATTAAGAGTCTGCAAATTTAAAATGGTAGTGATGGGAGAAACAAATTTTTTATCGATCACAAGGGGGTTTAAGATAAATGTCGCTTGTAACCAAAATTGATGAACGTTTAGCAATCATTGATAGTCATGATTTAGGGATGACGGGTCGGACAAGTTCCTATGTATTACTTGAAGAGGATATCACACTCTTTGAGCCTTCATCAAGTCCTTCTGTCCCACATATTAAAAATGGGTTAAAGGAACTCCGTATAAATCTTGAAGATATATCCAATATCATTGTTACACACATTCACCTAGATCACGCTGGGGGCGCGGGTTTGCTGCTTGAAAGCTGTCCAAAAGCAAAAGTGATTGTGCATCCGAAAGGCGCAAAACATTTAATTAATCCCTCGCGTTTAATTGCTGGGGCAAAAGCGGTGTACGGAGATAAATTTGAAGAATTATTTTCACCGATTGTACCGATTCCAGAAGATCGCATCGTAATAAAAGAGGACGGAGAATCACTCCGGATTGGCCGCGATTCAGTCCTTACATTTTATGATACACCGGGACACGCCAATCATCACTTCAGTATTCTTGACCATAAAAGCAACAGCATGTTCACAGGCGATACAATCGGAATATTTTACCAGGAGCTGCTGCCAGATGGTCTTGAATTTTATTTGCCTTCTACCTCACCGAACCAGTTCGATCCGGAAGCTATGGAAAAATCAGCTGCATTTTATGAAAGAATGAAACTAAATGCCCTTAATTTCAGTCACTACGGCGTCAGTACAAATCCCAATCACGCCATAAACGCGATGAGAAAATGGCTTCCTATTTTCCTCGAATGTGCACAAAAAGGAATGGAACTCTCCAAACCTTTTTCTTTAGAAAATGCAGCAGAGCATGTTAAAATAGAGCTTCAAAATCAAGTGTTTTCTTTCCTGGATCAACAGGGAATTTCCAGGTCTCACCGCGTGTATAATATATTAGCATTAGATTTATCGGTCTGTGCCATGGGTCTTGTTGATGCATGTTATATAAAAATGAAATCAGGTACATAAAGGAGTCTCTATGTCACAGAGTAAACGTGTTGAAGTTTATACACAGCCTGACTGTCCGCCTTGTCAGATTGTGAAGCAATATTTAGATCATCATAAGATTGACTATTTGGTATTTGACGTTTCGGAAGATGCCAATGCCAGAAACAAAATGGTTAACGAGTTTAAGTCATATTCAACCCCAACTGTTACAGTTGATGGGGAAATTGTAGCAGGTTTTGACCTGCAGAAGCTTGATAAATTGCTTGGTCTTTCATAAAACGTTATAAAGCCGCCACCGAAATGTAAAGGTTTCCGTTTTGAGGTGCTTTTCTTAAATTATAAGACGAAATGACAGTCATTTTGACATAGCTATTGGTATATAAAAAAGCAAAACTCGCCGCGGTATCGGCGAGTTTGCTTTTTTTATGGTGTTCAGGCTGCTGGTTCTCAATTAGGAATTGTGAACCTGTAAGTTCTATAATAAAATTAACAGCGATCTGCAATACTAAATCGCTGTTTTCATTGTTATTACTTCAATTAAACCCTTCTGTTTCTCAAAGCTTCCCTGTCTATATTTTGCGGTGGCTGTTCCATCCATTGGTTTTCAATCATCAATTTTATCCCATCATTTGCATATTGCATTATTTCAGCCACTAGTCTTGTGTAATGGCCGTCTAAATCCTTTCTAAGAGTTGCTCCAATGGCGGCACCATACCCAGCGATGCTAATTGCAGTCAGACTATTGGTTTGAAACATCATCAACTTATCCGAAAAAGGTGCATCAATGGATTGAGAAATGGTTGAATCCCACGTACTTGGCATCGGCACACCATCTTCTATTAAAACCTGCCTAAAAACGGTTTCGTGCTTTGCTGCTATCTCCGTGCCTCTCTCCATATATTTTCTAACTTCAGGTGATTTAGCAGCTTGGGAAAAGCCAGAGACAAATGTTCTGCCAATGGAGTTTGTTTCCGTATTTTTCGAAATATGGGCTAGTTCAATGGCTGTTAACGGACGATGCTTTCCGATTAATCCTGATAAAAATGTTTCACTTTGAAGGTATTCAGCCTTTTCCATTGGAGCTATAGTAGGAGAACGGACAAAAGCTCCCTTCTTAAGAAGTAAATCACAAGCATCATTGTAAAGTTTCATAAACATTTGGGATGTTTTCGAAAAAAAATCTCTTGCATCGTTTCGCGCCAATACTTCGAGTAAAGCTGCTGCGGCAGCTGTTCCAGCAGCAGCCATATGTTTTATGTATCTCAAGGCAAATAAGTCTGAATATAATCGACCAGCTTTTAAATTTACATCTTCTTGTGTGAATCCAATGGGTATGGCGTGATTTTCATTTTCAAAGATTAGTTTGACTTCATTTACAACATATGAACAATTTGTTAGAGCGGTTTGAATAATATCTGTACTGTCATGATCTTCATTTACATTGGCAAAGTGCTGAACTATACAATAAGACATTGAATTCTGCATATAGGCACTCCACAAAGCTGCAACTTCTGAAGAAACAAGTTTAGGGCTATGTTCCATTTTTAGACTCCTTGATTTTTTTCTTAATATGTGCAATAAAGATTTGTATTATTAATTCTGAGAGCAGAAAAAGGTTGGAGCGATAACCTTCTTAATTGGCTGTGAATTTGGCATTTTCCCTTATGTGTACTCTACTTGATGTCCATTATAAAAAAGTCAAAACCCATTAAATAGGTTCAAAAACCCTGTATGCAGGGCGTGTGATTTGTCTTATTACTAATAGAATAGCGGAGCCGGCTGTTCATTATAAAGGCTTATCAATTTTAAACATCAAAAAAACACAGAAACAGATGTCCCTGTGCTTTACTCACCGTAATAGGCAAAATCAGTTTGCGGCTGGTAATAATCGGTTAAAAAGGTTTTGGCTTCAAAATAGGAAGTCCGCAAAAAGGAAAGTCCCTGATTATCTTGAAAAGGTTCAGCTTCTTTTAAGTCTGTAAGCGTGTTCGAGAAAAGCATGCTTACGTTAATCGCTGAATCATCTTCCTTTTTTTCTTCAATTGCTTCAGCTTTCGGCTCTTCTTCAGAGAATTGAATGGAGGAAATTTTATACGAACCATCTTCCTCAATAAATTCAACTGTTTCAAAATGGTCATCATAGCTGACAGGTCCTTCTTCTTCAGCCGGGAAAAATTGATAAAGCTTTATCTTCTTGTTTTCCCTTCCAAACTGCATGTTATCATCGTAATTAAAAAATGGAATGCCGTATGGTGTGAAATCACTGCCGTACACGATATATTTTTTTTCACCTTTGTGAACATTTTCTTTCATATAGCCATCAATAAATTCATCCGTAAAGTATGGCTCTAATGCTTTTTCAATTTCTTCAAGGGAGCGCTCATTTTCCGTGAGAGTGAGCTGGGTCTGCGCAGCCTCTTTTGTCAGGTCAGCTGCCTCTTCTTGATCAAACGATGACTGTGCAAAGCCTGCATGTCCAAAACCAAAAAACAGAATAAGTGCGGCGAATGTGCTTGAAATGAATTTCATTTTTTATCCTCCCACCTTTTTTTAGCTTCGTATGTCTTAGTCTCTAAATTTTATCAGACTAATTGTCGTTTCAACTCAACTTTCATCCACAAAATACCATCATATTCTGACATTTTCTCTTATATTATTCATTACCCTTATAAAAAAAGGATAATCCTGAAATTTCAAATCAGTAAAAAAAACAGCAGCAAATGCCGCTGTTTTACCAGGATCTTGTAAAAGCCAGATAAAAAATAAAAAGTAATAAAAACCCTAAAAAAAAGATCCAAGTCAGAAAAACTGGATTTCGAAGATACGGATGCTTTTGAATCTTTTCATTTATTGGAGTATCTATTTCACTTTTCCTTGCACCTACCAGTCTTCCCACGCTCAACGTATAGAGAAGTCCTCCCGCGACAATCATAAATGCGAGAATAGCGAGGGCCATCGTGAATTTATCCATTGTGTCACTCCTTCTTTATAAGAACTTATCCGAAGCGGTCTTTCCGATACACTAGTGGTTATTCCGCTTTTCTTATTAGAATGACACAACGCATAAAAATTATTACAAAAGAGCTTCATTTTCGTAGAGATAAGAGTATGGCAAATCCAAGAATAGATAGTGCTTCTGATCAATTGGATAGGAGAATGTCCGAATGGTTTCGCCTGTTTCGATGTCGCTGTATAAATCGCTGAAAAAACCTTTTTTTCTGATTAGCATTTTCATGATATTTTCAAGAAAATAAGGTCTCCAGCTCCAGTTTTTCATGTAATAGTGAGGCTGAAATTGCCATGCTCCGTCAAGCTTCAGAATATTTCCTGATTGCTGAAATCCGTCCCCGTCACAAATGTAGATCCGGAAGCAGCAATCTGACAGTTCATTTGAAAGCTTCGTGATCAGCTCATCAAACTGAATGCCCGGCTTATTCTCTTTTGAAATTAACAGGTGCACTTTTTGATGAAACGCTTCTGAGATTTCATAAAATTGCTGAAGCTTCTTTTTTTCATATTGGATAAAACCGTGAAATTCCCGGGTCATTTTTTCTTTTATCATATATGGTTCAATTAATTCTTCTTTAGGAGTCTGAAGGTAATCTCCTTGAAAGTAACGGCCTCCATTCTTCCAGGCATATTGAAATTGAAAATTGACCTCAATTTCTTCATACAGGATGGTAGCCCCTATTTTCCTCGCCAAAAGAGAAATGGAGTATAAAACGTCTTGATACGTCTGCAGGGGTGAAGTTAATCTGAGGGGCTGAAGATCAATTTTCAGGATATTAGGCATCAGTATGCCGATCCTGTCAAGGTTGCTGCTTGCTTTTCCAACGTTGTCCACAGCTATTTTAATGCCGTATGTACGGTAATAAGTGAATACATGTGTCAGCTGCCGAATGTCGCCTGTAAACGTGTGCTCAGTTATTTCAATGACAATCCTCTCAAGGTTTCCGCCTTTTTCTTTCCATTCAAATAATTGATTCAGCAGGCTTTCTCCGTGATCAAGCATTAATAGATTTGCATCACGGTTAATAAAAATAAGCGTGTCATCATTAGTTAAAAGAAAAGCATCAAGGGCCATATGTAAAATGTAGTTATCTGCTTCTAATCGGTATTCATCTGGAATCGTTTCATCCTTAAAAAAAGGCCCGAGACTTTTCGTTTCCTTTTCCATTTGGATTCTCCCAAGTACTTCATACCCGATCACCTTTTGTTCGTCTGCGCTGAAAATGGCTTGATAGAACGGTTTTACGTGCTCTAAGTTTGTCATAATATCTAAAGGATCCATATGCCATTCCCCACTTTCTCTCTCTGTTTTTGTATGATTATACCACATTTGCATGAGTTCGAACGGTAAAGTAAAAATGGATTCTCCTGCTGAAAAGGAGAATCCATTTTCTTTAAGATATTAAAAAGGATGCTGATTCAGCCATTGGCCTCCATCCATTGTAATGCACTCTCCATTGATATACCCGGCAGCATCTGATAAGAGGAATGATGCGAGAGATGCGATTTCCTCAGGCGTGCCTAAGCGGCCGAGCGGCACACTTTGAAGCGTTCTCTTTGCAGCTTCTTCAGACTGCCAGAGCTTATCTGCTCCGCCTGTTCTTTCAATAGGCCCTGGAGCTATCGCGTTTACACGGATTCCATATTTTTTTCCCCATTCTACAGCAAGCGTTCTTGTCATAGAAAGCACTCCTGCCTTTGCAGCAGCAGAATGGATGACTCCCGCGCCTGCTCCCCATGCATATGTAGCAACCATGTTAAGAATGGCTCCCTTTTGCTGTTTCTCAATCCAATACTTGCCCGCTGCACTGCTGCAGTAGAACGTTCCATTCAGCACGATGTTGATAACTGAGTTCCATCCATTAACGGAAAGCTGTTCTGCCGGGCATATAAAATTGCCTGCTGCGTTATTGACTAGACCATCAATATGTCCAAATGCTTCGTCTGTTTTCCGGATCAATTCCTCTGACATTTCTGGTACACGAACGTCCATTTGAAACGGAATAATCTTTCCTTCCAAACCTATCATCTCTTCTTTGGCAGCCTCTAATTTTTCAATCGTTCTGCCGGTAATCACAACGTTTGCACCCTGTCTGGCAAAACTTTCTGCCATCGCTTTCCCCATCCCGCTTGATCCGCCGGTTACAATAATTACTTTATCCTTCATCAACTACACCCCCAAAAATGAATGACCATTCATATTTTATCATATAATCCTTCTATTTTCTAACTATTTCAACTATTATTTAGTAATAGTACAAGAGTACGCTAAATTCCGATTAATAAATGCTGTACATTCATCAGTATTTTTATAATGGTTTAATAAAAAATCACGGAGGAGGAGCCGCTATGACAAAAGATATTACAAGAAGAGCCTTCCTGAAAGGATTGTTTGCATCATTAGCCGGCGCTTTGCTTGCAGCATTTGGAGGATATGGCTACGCCAGATACATTGAACCCAGACTTATCCATACAACTGAAATAGAAATTAGCAGCACAAAGCTGCCATCCTCTTTTTCCGGGGTGAAAATCGTCCAATTCAGCGACACCCATCTCAGTGAAGATTATTCAATCAATCAGCTCGAAAAAATTGTGAACAAAATAAATCTGCTGTCTCCAGATGTCATTTTTTTCACAGGTGATCTTATAGATAAACCTAATCAGTACGCATATTTGCATCAAATTTCGCCTGTTCTGGGGAGATTGAAAGCGCCTCTAGGGAAGTATGCCATTTATGGGAACCATGATCATGGCGGATATGGGACATCTGTCTATGAAACCATCATGAAAGATTCAAATTTTAACCTGCTGAAAAATAGAGGGGAACGGATCTCATTGCTTGATGGATCTTCCGTTTTTGTTGCGGGAATTGATGATATGATGCTTGGCAGACCTGACTTTGATCAAACGTTTGCAGATGCAGGCAGCAGGCTCTTTACAATTCTTCTGGCACATGAGCCTGATGCTGCGCTGGAAGCAAAACAGTTTTCTGTTGATCTGCAGTTATCAGGACATAGTCACGGAGGCCAAGTACAGCTGCCGTTCTATGGCCCCTTGATCACGCCTCCCTACGCATCCGTATATACCGAAGGACTGTATGAGGTGGACTCAATGAAGCTTTATGTGAATCGCGGACTTGGTACCACCAGACTTCCATACCGCTTTTTTTCAGTGCCGGAAATTACTGTTTTTACGTTAATAAAAATCTAAAGGCGCATGGTTTTAAACCAGCGCCTTTTTTATTTAAGATATCTTTGTTCAATTTCATCAGGAGGCAATGGTTTGGAAAAGAAATATCCCTGGCCTTTTTGACAATTTAATGCTTTTAAATAAGCGTATTGCTCTTGTGTTTCAATTCCTTCGGCAACTACTTCAAGTGATAGGCTTTCTGCAAGATGAACAATAGATGTGATAATAGCTGCATCCTTTTCATCCGTTATAACATTTTTTATAAACGATTGGTCGATTTTCAACGTATCAATCGGAAACGTTTTAAGATAGCGCAGGGATGAGAATCCCTTTCCAAAGTCATCAATAGAAATGGAGACTCCAAGACTTTTTAATCTCCGAATGGTTTCCATTGCTTCATGCGGATTTTGCAGGGCACCCTCTGTTATCTCAAATTCTATTTGATGTGGCTGAATTTGATAAGTCTGAAAGAGAGATCGAATCATGTCTGCAAGGTAGTATTGCTGAAATTGCTTAGAAGAAAGGTTAATGGCGACTTTTACTCGACTGTTGCCATTCAAGCTCCATTCTGCCAGCTGTTTGCACACCTCTTCTATGATCCATTCGCCAATTGGGATCATCAGTCCGGATTCCTCGGCAACAGAAATAAAAGCAGTGGGAGGAACTGAACCCATTCCTTCATGCGTCCATCTCAGCAAAGCTTCAAAGCTTTTCGTCTCATTCGTATTCAAATCAACTTGAGGCTGATAAAATAGTGAAAATTCGTTGTTTTCAAGAGCTTGCCTGAGTCCCGTTTCAATCGCAAGCAGCCTGCTTGAATTTTTGTTCATTCCGGAATGATAAGTCTGAAAACGGCCGCGCCCTCTTTGCTTCACGTCATAAAGTGCCATATCTGCATTTGTGATCAGCTGGGATTCTTCCATTCCGTTTTCAGGATATAGGCTGATTCCGATGCTTGGACTAATAAAATAAACAAGCTCATTCAGATGTATTGGTTCGGCAAATTTGTCAAGAATCTGCTGTGCATACTGTTCCGCTAAGAGCTTGTCCGCGTTCTGGAATAGGAGAATAAATTCATCTCCACCTTGTCTGTACACTTTATATGATGGAATTTCGAGCGACCGAAGACGAAAACTGACCTCTTTAAGAAGCAGATCACCAATGGAATGCCCCATCGTGTCATTCAGCATTTTAAAGCGGTCAAGGTCAATATACATTAGGGCAAGTCCTTTAGTGGTCTGGTCTTTAAGCAGTATGCTCAGATCTTTTTCTAAGGCAGTCCGGTTTAAAAGACCTGTCAGCGAGTCATGAAATGCCATATGCTTGATCAGGGAGTGATGACGCTTTTGATCTGAAATATCCCTGGCTATCAAATAGATGCCCTGTATGCTGTTGTTTAATATAATCGGAATGGTTTTTAAATGAAGATGCAATTCCTGATTTTTCACTTTAAGGTTTGATTCATCCTCCATTGCGCTCCCCTTAACTGCATGTGAAAACATAGAAGTAATCCGCTCCCTGTCCTGATTAAACAAGTCAAAAACGGATTTGCCGATTAATGAAATCGTGAACGTTTTCATTAGATCGATTGCTGCTGAATTGGCAGAAACAATCGCACCATTTAAATCAAGCGAAAAAATGCTGTCAATATTGTGATCAAACAATGATTTATATCGCTGCTGACTTTCAATTAGTTTCTGCTTCTCAGACACCCGTTCAGAAATATCGCGTGTAACGGAAATAATGTAGATGACCTCTCCCATGTCGTTCATAAACGGAGTGAGGACTGATTCACCGAAAATGACCGTTCCATCGATGAGCCTTACTTGATCCTGATAGGAGAATGGCTGCTTTGTCTCCCTAACGACACTGTACATTTCAAGCAAGTGATCAGCAGCGTTTTTATCCATCACATCTGACAAGGATAGGCCGGCGTAATCTTCTGTTAACCCTGCGTGCTTCACGCCTTCATCATTTACAAAAACATAGCGGACATGATCCTGATCGACCTTCATTAAAAAAACAAGATCTTTAATATGTTCTAAAATGATCGTAAAAATAATGGATTCGATTTTTTCAATATGTTTTTCTGATTGAAAGTCTTCTATAATCGCTTTTTTTAATTTGTCCATAAATTTCGTCCTGTCCTACTTTTATCTCATTTTCCCTAATAGTACCACACGAAGTTCTTTAAAACCTTACTCTTTTTTACAGACGAAAAAAGAGTGCCATGTAAGCACTCTTTTTCATTATTCTTCGTCTTCCGATACCCTGTATGAAAGCTGAGCAAGGATTGCCTGGCTGTCTATTTCAGGTTCATCTGCTATTCTTGAAACATAATGGTAGTTCCCTGTAGAATCTTGTTCCCGCGCCTTTACATTGTCTGTCAGCATGATGGATAAGAGGTTTGAAATTCTTGATTTAATGCTGCCGTCAAAGATAGGAAATAAAATTTCAACCCGTTTTTCCATATTTCTGGTCATCATGTCTGCCGAGGAGAGGTACATTTTCCCATCACCATTATGATGAAAATAATAGATTCTGCTGTGCTCGAGAAATCTTCCTACAATACTCCTCACCTTAATATTTTCGCTTATACCTTTAATGCCTGGTCTTAAACAGCAAGTGCCTCTTACAATCAAGTCAATGCTGACACCTGCATTTGATGCTTCATACAGCTTCATGATAATCACTTTGTCTGTGAGAGAGTTCATTTTAGCAATGATTCTTCCATTTCCATGGTGCTTATGATAATTGATTTCATGATCGACAAGCTCTAAAAAGTCGCTTCGAATGTTAAAAGGAGCAACTGAAATATGGTGAAATTCCGGTTTTTCTGTATAACCGCTCAAATAATTAAAGAAGTTGGTAGCGTCAATTCCGTATTTATAATTAGAAGTGATTAAACTCATATCCGTGTAGATTTTTGCAGTCTGGTCATTGTAATTGCCTGTTCCTAAATGGACAAATCTCTCAATGCGGTTATTTTTCCGCCTCACCACAAGTGTGATCTTACTGTGTGTTTTTAAGTATGTCATCCCGTAAATAACATGGCAGCCAGCTTTTTCAAGTTCTTTTGCCCATTGAACATTGTTCTCTTCATCAAAGCGGGCTTTAAGTTCAACGAGCACGGTCACCTGCTTTCCTTTTTCCGCTGCCCGTTTCAGCGCCTCAATAACTGGCGAACCGCCGCTTACTCTATAGAGAGTTTGTTTGATGGCCAGAACATCAGGATCATCTGCCGCATCCAGAACAAAATCAATAACAGGCTCGAATGATTCATAAGGATGGTGCAAAAATAAATCCTGTGCCGCTGCAACTTCAAAGATATCACTGTCTGAGGATAAATCCTTGGGGGGCTGAGGTATGAATGTTTCGTATGTAAGATGATCAAAACCCGAACTGAGCTCTTTATAAAAACTAAATAAAAAAGTGAAATCAAGCGGCCCGTCAATCTCATAAACATCGCCTTTATGAATCTCTAATTCTTCAAGAAGATATGACATCATTTGAGAATCATAGAAATCCTTTCTCACTTCCAGTCGTACGGCTGCTCCCCATTTTCTTTTCTTCAGTTCCTTTTCGATTTCCTTAAGGAGATCCCTGGCGCCTTCTTCATGTATGGTCATATCTGCATTGCGTGTAATTCTGAAAGGGGTGACTGAAAGAACGTCAAATCCGTGAAAAAGTTTGAAAATATAATGGGCAATAATATCTTCCAGCAGAACGTACTCATGTCCTCCTGCAGGAGAAATCGAAATGAAGCGCTCTAAAACAGCAGGCACTTGAACTATAGCAGTTTTCATTCGGTATTCAATTGATTCGTTTTGATCTTCAAGTTTTATGACAAGATTGAGGCTCTTGTTCAGAAGCATAGGAAATGGACGGTATGCGTCAACAGCCATTGGAGTAAGAACAGGGAAGATATGTTCGTCAAAATACTTCTCTATGATCTTTTTTTGCTGGGGAGATAAACTGCTGACCGTTGCAAAAGTGATGCCTTCATTTTTTAAAGCAGGCAAGATCAACTCATTGAATGTGCGGGTTTGAAGCTTCACAAGCGAGTGATTTTGTTCGGCAATTTGTGTCAGCTGCTGCTTAGGGGTGAGTCCCGCTTTGTTTTCGGGTTTGCTGAAGCCTGCTTTCACCTGGTCCTTAAGTCCCGCGACCCGCACCATGAAAAACTCGTCAAGATTGGAGCTGAAAATCGCAAGAAATTTCAGCCGTTCAAGCAGGGGATTTCGTTCATCAATGGCCTCTTCTAATACTCTTTTATTAAAAGCAAGCCAGCTCAATTCGCGGTTGTTGTAATAAAGAGGGTTACCAAGCAATGTCTGATCGATGTTTAATGTGCTCATGTGAAAAGTCACCCTTTTAAATTAGTCATTTGGTTTCACCTGTTATGATAGCACTTGTAAAAGACGGAGATGTAAATTCATTGTAAATATTTTATGTGGTTTTTGTAAATATATATCAAGAAAAATGAAGGCATTAAGGATAGATTAGAGTTTGAGAATCCGCCATGAAAGTCATGATTTGACCTTTTCGGCGGATCCAATCACAGACGGAGAGGAGAATCTCAGCTTTCTTTCTGAAAATGAAACACAATGTTCTTCTTCAAGATCTTTTCTAAATTCTTCTTTTGCTTTTCGGCCTGATATTCCTCAGGACTATAATTCCCTTTACAGATGACTTTGCATTTTACACGCTCATCATCTTCAGCAAGTTTCAGCGTTTTTACAATATCTCTTCCCGTTGCGTTTAAGCTGTAGGCAAGCTTGATAATCGCACCCAGCAGCATCATATTCCGCTGCTCCACTTTAGAGAACCAGTGTTTATAAGGCTCTCCATATTGTTTAAATGCTGACTTGCTTTTAAAAGAAGCAATCAGCGCCAGCTGCAGCCTTTCCTTGTGGAGAAGGCCATCTATTGTCCGGTTGGCAATCAAGTAAAAAGTATGCTGACTGCTGGATTCTGAATCAATATATTGGCCGAGATTGTAGACAAACGATGCTCTTCTGATTAAAAGAATATCGTCATCCGAGTACGAGAGCAATCCTGTTTCAGCAAGGTCTGAATACAGTTTAAGAGCAATTTTGGTTACATACTGGACATGGTGAAGATCAATATCATAATCACTGAGCAGTTCATGAAAGCTTTCCTCAATGACACTAGGAAAAATGGCCGATCCAGTCCCTCCAGTCAAGTCCTCATAAAAAACACCGTCTCTAAGCCCTTTTCTGCTTAAAATGAAATTGTCGGCACGGACAACCTCATACAAAACTGTAAAGACTTGAGCAGCAGGAATGATCGTGTCAGCACGGTCTTTTGATAAACCCTCTGCACTTTGAAGTTCATGAAGAGACAAAGTAGATAAAAAGTTCTGGACATCTGTCAGATTCCTATGAGTCATTTCATAAAGGTGAACCCCTGCCAGAGGATATTCCTGCATAGCCTGGTGTATTTGAACAATGTTTCTGGCACTTCCGCCGATTGCAATAATCGGCAATTCCTTGTTTGCGAGCCATGGCAGCGAATGAAATTCCCTTGCGAGGAACTGCTTTAACTCAACCAATTCCTTTTCAGTCGGAATCTCCTGCTTCACAAAATATTTTTTTAGGGAAAGAGCTCCAAACGGAAAACTGTGATATTGAATGAGTTTTCTATTTTCAAAATATGTAATCTCTGTACTTCCCCCGCCGATATCAATCGTAATCCCGCTGTTAATCTGAGTGGAATTGACAACAGCCAAAAACCCGTAATAGGCTTCCTCATATTCAGACAGAATGCGGATTGTAAAATCTGTTTCTTCTTGAACCTTCTTCAAAATGGCCTCTTTATTTTCTGATTGTCTAATTGTCGCAGTAGCAACACATTTTACATTTTTAAGATCATGATGCCTAGTGACTTCCTGAAAACTGTGAAGAGCTGAAACTAAAACGCTGATCCCTTCGTCTTTTAAGAAGGAGTCTTCATTTAGATAATTACGGAGCCGTGCCGCAATTTTAACATTCTCAACTTCTTTTAAACGCTGACTTTTATCGCGCTGATAAATGACGAGCCTCATTGTATTAGAACCAATATCGATAATGGCATATTTTTCTTTAATCAAATCTGTTCAACTCCTCTGAATATACAAAAAATTATACCACAGCATTTCGATCTCGCATCTATCGCGGCATGGAAACAAACCAGCTGTCCAGTCATAAGCTGTAGCACTGACAGTCAAAATTATGTTAAAGCGGTGATTTATGTATGATCCATCTAGTAAAACCTGGTGAAACACTTAACACAATTGCGCTTAATTACCGGATCAGTCCTGCAGTTCTTATAAGGGCGAACCAGATTTCTGATCAGAACGTACTGCTTGCCGGCCAGCCTATTATCATCCCGGGTCTGCCTGAGCCTGCTTCAATACCCTACTCGATTTCAGTATCAGTTGGAAAGAGGACGCTGACTCTTTATCGCAGCGGACAAGTAATGAAAGTTTATCCGATTGCTGTCGGAAAAATATTGAGCGGCACACCCATCGGTGATTTTGTCATAGTAAACCGCGAACCGAACCCAGGCGGCCCCTTCGGCGTGCTCTGGATGAGTTTGTCTAAAATTCATTACGGGATTCACGGCACAAATGATCCAAGCTCCATCGGCAAAGCAGTCTCAAGGGGATGCATACGGATGCAAAACAGAGATGTTCTTGAACTCGGCTCGATTGTTCCTAATGGTACTAGAGTTATCATACGTCCCAATTAAGGACCAGTCATTTTTTTACAAACACTTCATATTAAAATATTCTTTTTTCTATTATAATAACTACTGTGACCGATATCCTGCAAAATAAGGAGCTGCGTTATGAAAATCTTTGAAAACAGAAATTTTGTGAAGCTCTTTTTTGCTGCCTTGGCCTCACAAATGGGCACGACGATCGGAAATATGGCTTTTGCCTTTTATTTGCTTGATCGGTTCAGCCATCAGCCTTCTTTTGCAACCATGGCGGAGCTTATGTATTCCCTGCCGACTTTATTTGTTTTCTTTTTAGTCGGGGTGGTTGCAGACAGATTTGACCGAAAAAAAGTAGCTGAAAATTGTGATTGGATCAGAGCCATTCTTACAGTCCTTCTTTTTGGCTCATTATTCTTGAATTCCATTCCGCTCGTATTTTTCTTATTATTTCTGCGGAGTGCCGTTACCAAGTTTTTCTATCCTGCAGAAGCAAGTCTTGTTCAAAGCATATTAAACAAAGATCAATATGCCCAGGCAGCAGGCCTCAATCAAATGCTGTTCAGTATTTTCATGGTATTTGGTGTGGGACTCGGGGCCCTTGCCTATAAAACAATTGGACTTCAGGGTGCTGTAGCAGTAGATTTTTTCAGTTTTGTGATTTCTGCTATTCTAATCCGCAGATGTAAAATACCAATGGAAGCAAGGCTGCCAAATGGTAAAATAAAATGGAAAGATTTCAGTATTGGGGCCTCGTTCAGAGACTTCAAGGATGGAATTCTTTATATTGCGGGAAATAAGCTATTAGCTTCTCTGATTTTTGGTTTTTTTGTTTTTGGATTTGTAAACGGAGCATTTGCCATTTTGCCGATCTTTACAATGAAGTATGAATTGTCTCCTGATAACTATGAAAAATATGCTTCATACTTTGCGATTTCTCTTGGGATTGGCCTTCTTGCCGGAAGCGGCATCGGGGCATTGATCTCTTCTAAAATTAAACCGCATCATATGATGATTTACCCGATTTTCCTGAGCGGCATCTTGATTTATATATTAGGTTTGACAGATCATATGGGTATTTTTTTAGCTACTGTTTTTATTATTGGGACATGCATTGGCCCTATAAATATAGCAATTGGCGGCTGGATGCCGAAAATTGTGCATCCAAAGCTGATGGGGCGGGTCAGCGGCTGGATAGATCCTCTCATGATGTTCGCACAATCGATTACGCTCGGACTGATTGCCTTGCTTTTCCCGAAGATCATCAGCAATATTGAGTATCTCTATTACGGCATGGCAACAGTTATTCTGCTGGTTTTCCTATTTTACGCACTCACTCTGCCGAAGCTGAGCAGAGAGCTCGAATTTTCTCAAGCTAAAAGAACTCGTCTTGCTTCAACAAGAAAAGGACAGGTTCATATCTCTTAAAGTCAGCAATGCAGACAGCATTTGCTGTCTTTTTTATTTTCCCTCTTTACCTTTTTCATAGGCAGACTGTTAAATTTTTGGATAAATGGCCGATAAATAAGCTGAAGTCTAACTTTTAAGGTTGTGTCCCTGTCTGAATACATATAAAGAATTCTTAAAAAAACTGCTGATCAATTATTTTATTGGTTCTTTCATTGCTGTCTTTGGAATCGGCTCTTTGTTTATGTTTTCCACTTTAGTCATTTCTTCTTTAGAAATAGGGATTCTGCTGTTTATACTAAGTATATCCATTGTTTGCATGGGGCTTTGTGAATGGTTTGTATTCAAAAAGCATATAAATCCCATCAGGCGGGTATTTAAAAATGGGGATCTCTCATTTGAAGCCATTGAGAATGCTTACTCTCAAGCACATCGATTTCCATCGCTGTCCGTGTACCGGATTTTCGGACCTCATCTCTTCGGTCTATCCATCCCTGCTGTCCTGCTGGCAGCAGTGTTTATCCAGACGGAGTTGCTTAGCTTGCCGCTTTACTATACGCTTCTCGCAACAGCTGGCGCGGTCCTGATTGCCGGAATGCACGGCATTATTGAGTTTTTCTTATCTTCAAAAGCGGTCAGGCCATTGTTGATCACTCTTCGAAACAAAGCGCTGATGCTTCACGGTGCAGATTTAACATCAGAAGCAAAAATACATATATCTATTCAGCAGAAGGTGCTGTACAGCGCGATTTATATTGGTGTTTTTCCTCTCCTTTTATTTACGCTGGCGACACAAATCCGTTTTCTGGAAAATCCGGTACCTCTTTTATCCGAATATTGGAGCTGGGCGATTTTTATCTTAATCGTATCTGTCTTGTTCGCTGTGTTCGGTGCTTTTTTATTGTTCAAAAATATATCTGAACCGATTGAGAAGCTCCAGTTCGGCATGTCAGAAGTTGAACAAGGACACCTTTCCTATAGAAATGAAGTGTATTCTGATGAATTTTCTAAATTGATAGCAGGCTTTAATAAAATGATCCGCAGGCTTAAGGAAAGAGATCAAATTAACAGTCAGCTATTGGAGAGCCTGTATACAACTCTCGCATTGGCACTTGATGCAAGAGACCAATATACAGCAGGCCATTCAGTCCGCGTTGCAGAGTATTCTGTCTTAATCGGCAGAGAAGCAGGCTTATGCGAAGCAAGCCTGGACACCCTCCGCAAATCCGCCCTTCTTCATGATATTGGCAAAATAGGCATTAGAGACAGCATTCTGCTGAAAGAAGGACGATTAACCCATGAGGAATTCGAAGAAATTAAGAAGCACCCCGTCATAGGTGCAGGCATCTTATCAAATGTTCAGCCCGGTGAAATGATGGAGCCGCTTATCCCCGGTGTTAAGTATCATCATGAACGGTATGACGGCATGGGTTATCCTGATGGGCTTAGGGGTGATGACATTCCTTTATTTGGCAGAATCATGGCCGTTGCAGATGCGTATGATGCCATGACATCTGACCGGCCGTACAGACGCGGCATGCCGGCTGAAAAAGCGCTGTCCATTATCGAAGAAGGAAAAGGAACGCAGTGGGATCCGGAGTTTGCAGAGCTTTTTCTGAATGTAATGGACTGCCAAAGAGAATCAAAATCTGGTTAAGCGGCGTGAGGGAGGCAGCTGCTTTTACTGGATTCTCTTGCCTCGTAATAGATTGAGCACTCCTTCGTATTCAAAAAGGAGTGGCCGCTTTTTTCGAATGGGTTGCAATTTACACATGAAAACGTATAATTTAGTTAAGCATACATAACCTGCAAAGGAGAGAAAGAATGGACGATCATAATCGAAACCAGCCATTGAAGCCGACAACTGAAAATATTGCAAAAGCGATTTATATTGTTAACCGCCATGCAAAAACAGCTCCGGATCCTAAATTTTTATATACTCTTAAAAAACGTGCACTTCATAAACTTCTTACTGAGGGAAGAGCAAAAAAGGAAGGTCTTCACTTTTCCAATAATCCCAAAAACAGCAAACAGCAATCAGATGTACTTGTCTCTGCAGGAGAATATTATTTCCATATGCCTCCCACAAAAGATGACTTCGAAAACCTCCCACATCTTGGTTCACTGAATCAAACGTACCGGAACCCAAAAATACATTTACCTTTAGCAAAAGCTAAAGCGCTGCTGCAGCAATATGTCGGCATAAAGGAAATTTCGCCAACTGGATCATCTCCTAAAAAACCTTCTCCTACATATAAAAAACCTGTTTTTAAACGTTTGGGCGAAAGCTATTGACCCCTATAACGAAAAGGAGCCTGATCCATTTACGGATCAGGCTCCTTTTCTCTGCCTGTGCATTCATATCATTTATTCGCTGAAAAACTCCTTAACAAGGCGTTTGTAAACAAAGAAATAACTCGGGATCTCTTTTGGTTCGAGGTTCTTAAAAAGATTTTCGGAAATGGAACGGTGATACCATGCCTGCTTGTCTTTTCCCCGGTTAAACATTCTCCAGATATCATCGCCATGCTTTTTGTTTTCCTTTAGAAGGCTCTCTAGATTGTCCAGCTTATCGGCAGCTAAAATCGCTTTTTCTTCGATGCCCGCAAGACTTGCTGACTGAATGGTATGCTGCTTCCGTTCTTCCCATGTCAGTGATTTATCCTCGGTATTAAAAGCAACAAGAGAGGCTACATCCCCGCCAAATATATCTTTGATTTGTGCTATTGATGTTTCCGTATCTTCCACGGCATCGTGCAAAAATCCAGCTGCAACAACCTCTTCCCTAAATCCCGCTTTAAAGAGAGTAAGCGCAGTGTTTTCCACGTGTGTGAAGTATGGTCCCCCGTCTAGCCTGCGGATCTGCCCTTCATGTGCTCGCTCTGCAAAACGTTTTGCTTTATCCGTTAAATTCATTGTGATTCACCTGCATTTTTTATAGAATGTATTGATCAATCAGATTAACCAGTTCAGCAATCTCAGGCTTGCTGACTTGAGCATCGGCTCCAACTTTTTGGCCCTTATGCTTCAAGTCATTTGTGATTAAAGAGGAAAAGATGATGACTGGCAGTCCAGCGAGCTTATTGTTTTCTTTTATTCGTTTCGTTAAATGATGCCCATCCATTTGCGGCATTTCAATATCCGTAATCACAAGCTGAACTTCTTCTTTTACTTTCTTGCCCTCTTCAGACAGTGAATACAGGTATTCATATGCATCTTTCCCATTTTCAAAAAACTCAAGATTCGTAAAGCCTGCCTCTTGCAAGGTATCATGGAGGAGCCCCCTCAGTAAAGGAGAATCCTCCGCGATCACAATTCTTTTTGCAGAGCGTTCACGTTTGCCCATTTTTTTCACTTGATCAATATGGATGCCTGATTCCGGATTTAATTCAACCATGATTTTTTCAAAATCAGGCAGAAGGATCATCTCTCCCATCCATTTCACTACACCGGTTATTTGACTTTCAAGCCCTTGATAAAGCATTGAGGGCTTTTCGATTAAACTCCATGAAATCCGGTGAATCTGTGTCACACTGTGAACATGAAAAATAATTTTTTGCTGATTAAACTCCGTTACAATCAGCTTATCTGATTGTGGATTTTGACTTTGAGCCAGCCCAAGCGCTTTTGCCGCATCGACGACCGGCAGTACTTCTCCCCTAAGCTCAGTTATCCCTTCCAAGTTTGGATGAGCATGGGGCACTTTTGTCATGCTTTGAAGCTGAATAATTTCTTTTACTTTTATCACATTAATGCCAAATTTCAGCCCTGCAACTGTAAATTCGACGATCTCGAGTTCATTTGTTCCGCTTTCTAATAAGATATCCGTTTGCTGCATTGTATTCTCCCTCTCTCCGTAAAAATATCCTTTATAGGTTTATTATCGGACTGTCTTCTTTTTTATAAAGAAAAACGGGGAAAAGCTTGAGAAGCACTCAAGCTTTTTGGCAGAATCAACACCCCAGCGGGTTCTTTCCATAGGATATCACTTCTTTTATGAGTTTCACCCATATATAGATGGTATCAGCTACTTATTCTCATCCGGAACAAATGAATGAACGACAAGCCCGATTAAAGCAAGGATCATAAGAGATCCAATAGCAATTCGGCTTGCAAGATCACCGTAATCAGCAAGCACTAGCGTAATCGTCCCGTACAGAAGCGGTCCTGCAATAGATGACACTTTGCCGGAAAAAGCAAACAGCCCAAAAAATTGGCCTCTCTTCTCCTTGGGAGTCAGTTCAACTATATAGGTCCTCGTTGTGACCCACATTGCACCAAGGGCTACCCCAAATAAACTTCCAGCTATCCAGAACATGAGCGGATTGACAGCAAACGCGGCAAAAGCAAGAGCGATCAGGAGAACAAAGGCGACCACCGTAATGCTTCTTTTCGTACCAATGGACTTCGTTATATATCCAAAGGTAAAAGAACCTGCAATGCTTGCAACTGTCGAAACAAGATAGAGAAGAATAAACTCGCCTGATGAAAAACCGACAATTGCTTTTGAATAAATTGCCATCATCGTAATGGCTGTAGCAATCGCATCGTTTAAAAAGAAATATGCAATCATGAACAAAAAAGCCGCCCGGTGTGTCCGGATATCTTTAAATGTTTGATAAATTTCAATATAGCCGCTTATGAATGAGGACTTTTTCTGATCCTGTAAAACCGGCTCTTCTTTTACTAAAAGAAATAATGGAAGGGAAAAAATGAGAAACATCAGAGCTGTCGGTATGAACGCATGATGATAGCCTGATTCTCCTATAAATGGATATACAGTAAGTCCAACGAGTGTACCAACATACCCCACTGCAACTCCAAAACCTGAAATCAAAGGAATTTCTTTCTGTGTACCTAAATCCGAGATCATTGAGTCGTAGAAAATCAAACTTGAATGGTAAAAAAATTTAGCAATGATAAACAGCAAAATAACAAACACTAATGCCAGGGGAAGTCCAAATATGGTTTGGGAAAAACGTGTCATAGCGAAGATTCCCATTAAAATAGTGCAGGCTACAGTAATAAGAGTAAATGGAAAAATGTATCGTTTTTTTCTGCCAGATCTGTCAATCATCACGCCGAACAGCGGTGAAAAAAGAACAAGGAAAAAGCTTGCAGCCGCATTTGCATATGAAATAAATGTGCTTGCAATTTGATCCAATCGTTCATTTTCACCTATCACTTCCTGCAGATAAAAAGGAAAAAAGATGGTCGTTATGTTTGAAGAAAAGATTGTATTTGCAAAATCATACAGCGCCCATGACAAGATGGGCAGGGAAAAATAAAGATGCCACGCTCTCTGGTGTTTTTTTAACGCATCAGTATGCTGTTCTAATTGCGCCATATAAGTTCCCCCATACCTTGATTTAGTTAGTACTCATAGTAAATTCTTTACCTGAATAGATACTCCCTGCTTTTTTACAAATATTTAACATGAATGCAATTGCCGGCTTTCAAAAAATAACAAATAAAGATAATGCACAAAGTTCCCCGGCTTGATATAATGCTATATGTGAATCGGCTTCTGCCGATTGTACGGGTTGGGTCGAGGGTTACTTTTTAAGGAAGGTTTTAAAAATTGCATAAGTACTTTCAGCTTAAGCAACATGACACGACTGTCAAAAAAGAGCTGCTTGCAGGAATTGTTTCCTTCTTTACAATTGTGTATATTGTAGTCGTAAATGGAGCGATTCTAGCTGATGCCGGTATACCGATTGAAGCAGGAATCATTGCAACCATCTTAACTTCATTTGCAGGATGCATTTTGATGGGCTTTATTGGAAATACTCCCATCATTCTTGTTCCCGGAATGGGTGTTAATGCACTATTTACGTACACAATCTGCGGTTCGATGGGACTTTCATGGCAAGAGGGACTTGCAGTGGTCTTTGTATCCGGCATTCTTTTCGCCATCGTTGCGTTTACAAAGCTATCCGGAATTATCAGCGCTTCTATTCCAAATTCGCTGAAGGAAGCCATAACTGTTGGAATCGGTATTTTCCTTACATTTATCGGTCTCCAAAAAGGCGGAATTGTAACAGGCAGCGACACGACATTTGTGAAACTGGGCGATTTTACTGATCCCCATGTGATTGTCACACTGATCACCTTGCTTATTACGATTACTTTATTTGCACGAAACATTCCAGGCAATTTCTTAATCAGCATTCTGCTTGGTACAGCCATCGCTGCAGGATTCGGGTTAATTAATAACAGTGCACAAGGTACTGCATCTCCTTTTTCAATGGGCGCATATTTTGAAGTATTTGGCGCGATGTCTTTTGAAAAAATAACAGATCTGGCCTTTTGGACAGCGACTTTTTCATTAACGATGGTCATCGTTTTTGAAAACATCGGACTCGTTCACGGACATGTTAACATGATTAACAGACCGGACAGATACAAAGGCTCGCTTCAGGCAAATGCGATATCTGCCATTACCGCTGGCCTATTCGGCACAAGTCCTACTGTCAGCACAGTGGAAACTGCGGCTGGAATTTCAGCAGGCGGCAGAACAGGCTTAACAGCGATAACCACCGGTTTGCTGTTTTTAAGTTCATTGTTCTTTTTGCCTTATATCAAAATGATCCCAGACAGTGCCATTGCGCCTATTCTAATTCTAATCGGCGGATTGATGATTCAGAATATCCAAAACATCGATTTAAAAGATTTTACGGAAAGCTTTCCAGCATTCCTGATTATCGCTCTCATTCCACTCACATACAGCATTGTAGATGGAATGGCTTTTGGATTTATTGCTTACCCGATTTTAAAAATGGTCATGAAGCGTACAAGAGAAGTAGCGCTGCCTTTATACGTTATCGCGTTACTTTTCCTTGCAAATTTCATTACACATACAATATAGAAAAGCGGAGCCGACTGGTCAGACTCGGGCAGACAGATAAGAATTCACCCGAAAAGTCCGTGTTTGACTTTCCTGAGGGAATTTGTTCTGGCCGAGGGGCTAGGAGGCGGAGCTAGACAATAGAAAAGCGGAATCGTCCGCAGAAAAAAACCGCTCATTGATTTGAGCGGTTTTCTTCTGCTTATTGCTTATTTTTCATTTTCATCAAAACCAATACAGCACTGAACAAAAAAATGGCACCGGCAGCAGCTAGCGCCTGAATTAGAAAGTTTATCATCAAATCCCGCAGCTTTCATTTTTTGCTAGAAAAGCGGCAATTTGAGCTTTATGGTGGAGATCATGTCCTATAAAATCCTCCATATAGCTTGCAATCGTAAATGGATGATTCCCAATTTTAAAGTGAAATTGATGTTCTTCCCCTTCAAATTTAAGAAAGCCCTCAACTGCATCAGAACGAATCTCGATAAATTCATCAATCAGCTCATTCTTAGTCACACCGCTTTTTGCATATTCTGCTGCCCGATCATTCACACTTTGAAAATCAGGAAAAGGATCCAGTACCGCATTTTCCTTAAGCTTTCCTAGTCTCTGATCTAACGTAAACCTGTCCCAGGCAATGAAATGAGAAATGATTTCTGCAGAAGACCATTTCCCTTCATCAATAGGCTGAAGCCATTCTTCATGACTCAGCTGTTTTAATGACAGCACCCAGGAATCAAAGTTTTTATAATGATTTTTCATTTCTTCAATTGTTCTCATAAATATCCCCCCTGCTGCTCACTTCTCCGCAAACGTGGGTTTCTCCTTCCTTACTGACACAAATGAAGGCTGATTGTCACAGTTGTTCCTTTTCCAATCTCGCTTTCATATTCAACTGTGCCCTTCATTTCGCGGATGAGCCGATTCGTAATCATTGAACCAAGGCCTGTGCCTTTTGATTTTGTCGTATAAAATGGAAGGCCTAAATGCTGCAGCTCTTCATCTGTCATGCCTTTTCCTGTATCTTTAACGACAATGATCACGGTACCGTTCATATAATTTGTTTTTTTGGTAATTTGAATCTCGCCGCCATCTTCTATGGCTTCAATTCCATTTTTTATCACATTCATTAAAGATTGCTTCAAAAGTGCAATATCGCCATATACAGAGCTTTTTTCATCACTTTGATAAGATAAAGTTACATTTGAGTAGGATCCAAGCGGTTTTAAAAGCTGAATAATGTCTTCTAAAACACGATCGATTTCTATTTTTGTCAATTCATGATGATGCGGTTTTGCAAGCTGTAAATAGTCAGTGATGATTTTATTGGTGCGGTCTAATTCATCCAGAATTAAGGGAGAAAATTTCTTTAAATTATCATCCTTTGTATCCTGCTGGATATATTGAATGAATCCTCTGACGGTTGTGATTGGATTTCTGATTTCATGAGCAATGGCAGCTGCCATCTGGCCAATTGTCGTCAGTTTATCCACATAAACCATTTCATCGAATTGCTTATTGGTTTTAATCAAACTTTCAATGATAAAAATCATTGACAAGTAGGAAAGATAAAACGCCAAAAAGTAGACGAAATAAAATTGAAATTCCAGAAAGTTAATATACGTATAGATGATTGAAATATAGAAAAGAAAATAGACAAGAACTAAAATCGTCCCGCTTATGTATTTCAATTCTGACTGAAAAAAATACTTTCTGAACAAGAGCCCCATTAAATATGCTGTAAGAGTGACAACGATGCCGATCAGGTAAAAATCTCCCCCGATCAAATATCTTGCAAGACATGTTACAATTAGGACAATTCCACCTGAAATCCAGCCTGAATAAAGGGTAGTAATCAGGACAAAGACCATTCTTAAATCAAAATAAGTCTCTCCAAGCGTTTCTATCGGATAGGCCATACAGAGCAAGGCCCCAAAAGCACTGATCAATCCGTATATGACCCTTTGTTTTACAGATGCCTTCAGCTTTGTATTAAAAGGGAAAAAAAGGTTTGCGTTAAAGGTCAGCGAAAATAATATCGTAATGTTAACAAGCAGAGGTTTGATAATAGATAACACTTAGTTTCCCCCATAAAGGAAATATTTTTTTCAAACACTTTATTTTAAAGGATATAATAAAAAATTGAAAGAAAAATTTTAATAAACATTCATAATCTTTCCTTTCCCTTTCATTTAAAACATGAACCACAAGTGAAATATTGATAAATGGCCAAACTAGACTATATAATTTAGGTAAGCTGAAAAAGATGCATCAGCTTCAGTAAAGCGAGGGTACACGATGTCCATGAAGTTAGTTATTCTCGGTCTTTTAATGGAACGGGATGCCCATCCTTATGAAATGAAACAAACAATGGAACAAAGACATATGGATCATTTTATGAAACTGCAAAAAGGATCACTCTATTACGCAGTAGAGCAGCTCCACAAAAATAATTATATAAAGGTAGTCGATGTGATCAAGGATACAAACAGACCGGATAAAACAATCTACCAGATTACCGACTCCGGAAAAGAGCTGTTTCACAAGCTGATTCTTAAGGAATTATCCAGCGACTCCAATTTATATCATCCCCTTTTTACGGGCGTTGCTTTTGCCCTGCATGGAAATCCGCAGGAAATAGCAGATATTCTTGAAAAAAGAATGGCTTTAACCGAAAAAAGAGTTCAAGAACTTTCAAGCATTTTAGAGTATTATAAACAATTGCCAAGGGCAGTGATCCATTTGATTAAAGGGTCCATTCTTCACGGAGAAGCTGAGCTTACATGGCTGAAGAACTTGATAGCTGATGCACGTGCAGAAAAACTGCAGACTCTCGGTGGTGCTGATGAAAATTAGATTATTCGAACCAAAAGACCGGAACACCATTATTAAACTTTATATCGGGTGAGTGTATGACCGAATGAGTATTCGGTCATGCACCTGAACGCAAACGCTCGCTCCAAAAAACATAGATCATTACTCAAACTGGAGCGATTAGCAGACGGTCAATCCAACTCTTGTGGCCGCTCACAGCCAAAAGATTATCGGGTTTGAAATACTGACTCAAAATAGAGAAATCCGCTTTCTGTATACTCACACGGATCATCAAAGAAAAGGAACAGCATCCGCTCTTCTCCAGGGGCTTGAAGAAACAGCTAAGGAAGCAGACCACAAATCTCTAACCTTCAGTACCGGTATTACTGTTATAAAAAAAGGCTCACTTGATACAGAGCAATACATAACAATCGATCCAATGCCTTTATCAACTTTAAGATGAAAAAACAACTGTAAATTTCCTGTAAACGATTTCGATTTGGCGATTTTATGACATCTTCTTATATTTGTTAGATAACTGCCGCAAACATGGTAAAATACAACCTGTGTTTTCAGTTCGTTCTATCAATTCAAAAGAAGGTGTTTTTTCGGTGGGAACCGTTTTATTGTTTCATCATAATCAAGAAATAACAATCTTAGAGGATGTATCTGAAGAAAAGTATGCAGAATTAAAAAAGCAATCAGGCTGCGGTACAGACAGCTATAAAATAAATGACCGGGAAATTAAGTGCTCTGAAATTCAATTTACTGTCTGGCAGGAACAGATGGATTGGGATTTTGGGTATTAAGAAAAGCGGAAATATACACTTCAATGAATAAAACATTGAAGTGTTTTTTTATAGATTAATCTTGCAATGTTCACAAATTTCCCATTGGGATATTATCATAATCACTCCCTCTTACATTCTTGCATATGGTGTTTGTGTAGGCTAATGAGGAGAGGAATGTGAATATGTATTATCCATATGATTATCAATTATTCAGTGGAACGCCCGGCGGAGGATTTGGACCAAGAAGCGGATTTGGTCCCGGAGGGTTTGGGCAGGGAGGCGGAATGCCGCCAGGACCCCCGCCTGGATTTGGCGGAGGACAGGGACCAACGGGACCGCCGCCAAGTTATATTCCCCAGCAATCACCTTCCCTATTTGCTGTTGATCCAGGAGCCATCAGGGGCTGTTTATTCAGGTATACGTATGTTTGGCTGAACAACGGCAGAAGTTTTTGGTTTTACCCAACCTTTGTAGGCAGAACATCTGTTGCAGGATACAGATGGAGACCACGCCAATTCAGATGGGACTACTTTGGCATCGATACTCAAAGAATTGCTTCTTTTTCTTGCCGTTAACTAGAAAAGCGGAATCGCCCGTTTAGCTCCGACAGGGAGAAAAGCGGAATATACAAAAAATCAGACCATACAGGTCTGATTTTTTAATCTCCGATGATTCCGGTATTCTTCCCTTCATCTAGAGGATGTTCAATTCGCAAGAAAGCTCTGTCTACAGCCATTTTTGCGGTGTTTGCATAGTGAATTTCTACGGTTCTTCTCTCATCAAGATAGGCACCTTCAAAGGCCACTTCTTTTACTTTGGTCGCCCATCCGCCGGATGTTTCTATGACAACAACAGGCTTTTTGTTCATATAAGCGGCTGACAGCTCTCCAAGCGTTCCGTTTCCGCCCCGAATCATGATGATGGCGTCTGATGAATGAATTAATATTAAGCTTCGGTAATCAAAGGACATGCCGGTTGTGATGGGAACATCCAAATAGTCATTCGCAACGTGTGTTTCATCTCCTGCGAGAATGCCGATGACAAGTCCGCCGGCCTGTTTCGCCCCTTTTGATGCTGCTTCCATCACACCGCTGCCGCCGCCAGTCAGCAGCACTGCATTTCTCAATGCAATCTCTGCTCCAACCTCTTCACTTATTAATTGAATTTCTTCGGGAATTTCTCCAGATTGGCCGATTACAGCAATTCTCTTCACGCTCATCCCGCCTTTTGATTCGTTTCCTTTATTATACTATGTTAACCTGATCTTTTCTCAAAAAAAACTGCCTTAGAGGCAGTTTGGTTCATTCATTCTTTCCTTCATGTTCGTCAGAAACGAATTTCTTCTTGTTGCTTGATTCAGAATCGAATTGATTTCATTTTTATAAAAGGTAAGATGTTCATAGGATACGGCAAAGAACATCTCCTGGTTCAATTTTTTTACAATCTGTTTTTCCACATCTGTCAGCAGGGTTTCATCAATTTGCATGGGATCACTCCGGTTGCTTTGTATTCTATAGGAAAGAATTCGTTTACGATCTTATAATTATGACGGCTGCTTTATAGTTTAGTGCCTTTGTGATACCTGAACCAGCCCATTTTTGCAAAGAAGTAAATCATGCCGGCTGCAATGAATACCATTATGGCGACAACAACAAAGTAATTATATTTTCCAGTCAGCTCGGGCATATATTGAAAATTCATGCCATAGAGCCCTGCAATAAATGTGAGGGGGAGAAAAATGGACGAAATCACGGTCAGCGTCATCATGACTCTGTTCATTCTGTCAGAGCTGATTGATAGATAACTGTCTCGAATATCCGCACTGAGTTCACGGTTGGCATCAATCATTTCGACTAATTTCAAAAGGTGATCATAGATGTCCTGAAAGTAGATTTCATCTTTAATATAGGCCTTTAAGCCGCTTGAGCTGATGATGCGGTACAATAAATCGCGCATTGGAATGATTGTTCTTCTCAGCATATACAAATCTGTCCGGATATCAAAAACGCCTTCCATTAATTCGCTGATGGTCAAGTCTTTTGTGTTTTCCTCTATCTCGTTTAATTGATCTTCAAGCTTGTAGACTGGCGGAAAATATTCATCCACAAGGTGATCCATCAGCTGATGCATTAAGAGTGATGGCCCGCCTTCCTGAAGAAGAGAGTCTTTTTTTAGTTTGAACCAAATATTATTCAAATCACGAATCGATTTTTTATGAAAGGTTACGGCGTAATTTTTTGCTACAAAAAGATCCAGCTCTTCAGCTTCTAATGTTTTTTGCTGAATCGAATGCATGACGACAAATAGGTAGGTATCATATGTATCTACTTTTGGTCTCTGAACAAATTCCACACAGTCTTCAATGGCAAGCGGGTGAAATTTAAAAAACTTGCTTAACAGCTTCGTCTCTTCTGCTGTCGGGTCCTGAAAATCCACCCAGTACCATTTGATGTCAGGATTTTTTAATTCTTTTAGCGGCAGGTCATAAATGACTGCTCCAGTTGATTGAACGGCAAGTGTACGTATCATTATGTCACATCTTTTCTGTTTGCTATGAATTTTATTCTTCTTCTATTCCCCCTAATCTATGTTCCTAAACAGATAAAGAAAAGATGATATACGCAGAATAATTGTGTATGATGGTAAAAGAACTACATATATAAAGGATGAACAAGATGGAACATCTCATTAATAAAAACGTGAAGAACATTCAAATTTCGGGGATACGGCAGTTTTTCAATATGGTTTCTGAATTTGAGGACACAATCTCGCTCACAATCGGACAGCCTGATTTTTTCACCCCTGCTCATGTAAAAGAAGCAGCTGCCCAAGCAATAGAAGAAAATTTCACGACCTATACTCACAATGCGGGGTATTTAGAACTCAGGAATGCAGCTGCTGACTTTGTAAAAGTGAAATATGATTTAGTTTATGATCCGGAAAATGAAATTATCGTGACGGCCGGGGCCAGCCAGGCAATAGATATTTCCTTCAGGGCAATTCTTGAAGAAGGCTGTGAAGTAATCCTGCCTGGCCCTGTTTACCCGGGGTATGAACCGATTATTTCCCTTTGCGGAGCAGTACCTGTTCATGTTGATACAGCTGACCATGATTTCAAGTTAACGGCTGAACTGATCAAACTGAATATAACGGAAAAAACCCGCTGCATTGTCCTTCCTTATCCATCTAATCCGACGGGTGTGACTTTGCACGAGGATGAGCTGAAGAAAATAGCCGATGTCATCAGGGGCAGGGATATCTTTGTTCTTTCGGATGAAATCTACAGTGAGCTTGTTTTTAACGGGAAACATCACTCAATTGCCAAATTCTTGCCCGAACAGACCATCGTCATCAATGGATTATCCAAATCCCACAGTATGACAGGGTTTAGAATCGGTCTGTTATTTGCTCCTGCTGTTATTGCAAAGCATATTTTAAAAGTGCATCAGTATAATGTATCCTGCGCTTCTTCTATTTCTCAAAAAGCGGCATATCAAGCTCTTACTGATGGAATCAATGATGCTGTTCCAATGAATCAGGAGTACAAAAAACGGATGAATTATGTGTATGAAAGATTGGTCAGCATGGGTCTTCAAACCGTTAAACCCGATGGTTCCTTTTATATTTTTCCGAGCATCAAACAATTCAGTGTTTCTTCGTTTGATTTTGCTTATTCTTTGGCAAAAGACGGAGGAGTTGCAGTTGTTCCCGGAACCGCGTTTTCAAAATACGGGGAAGGATTTATCCGGATATCCTATGCCTGCAGCTATGAGCAGCTTGAGAAGGCTTTGAACCGTATGGAAAAGTATCTGTCATCCTTAAGATAGGCTGTTTCTCGAAGCTTATATAAGTCCTAAATAAAAACTGGCCAGCGAATGCCCTGAGGCTTCACTGGCTAGTTTTTTTCGGCTTCAGCCGATGGCAATTTCAATGTGAAGACAGTACCCTGTCCAAGCTCGCTTTCAATGGACATGCTGCCTTTATGGTTTTCAATAATTTTATATGTAATCATCAAGCCAAGACCCGTTCCCTTTTCCTTCGTTGTAAAAAATGGCTCGCCAATTTTTTTCAGCACTTCATCCGGAATACCATCACCCTCGTCTTTTACCTTCACGAGTATATAGTCTCCTTCTTGCGTGGAAGACAGCGTCACTTTTCCTCCATTTGGCATGGAGTCTATTGCATTTTTTATTAAATTGATAAAGACTTGTTTGATTTGATTCTTATCACAATTGATGCTCATCTGATCCTGCGGGTGCTGATGTACGATCATCACATTATTCATGATAGCCTGTGTTTCAAGAAGAGTTGCAACATCCTGAATAAGCGTAAATAAATTTGTTTGCTTCAAGACTCTTTCCTGTGGTTTGGCAAGCATTAGCAGTTCGCTCAAGATGAGTTCGATCCGGTTTAATTCAGAGAAGACAATCTCGAAGTAGGTCGGCTCCCCTTTTCCTGCAGAACGCATGAGCTGCAGAAACCCTTTGATTGCTGTCAGCGGATTCCTGATTTCATGGGCTATTCCGGCTGCAAGCTGTCCTGCAACGGACAATTTTTCTGAACGAAGCATTAACTCCTCTGCTTTTTTACGATCAGAGATGTCTCTTAAAATAACCTGGACAGCAGGTTCGCCAAAATATGTAGTTGGAATGCAGACCATTTCCGTATAGATTGTGCTGCTCTTATATGTATGCCATGATTGCTTTGTTACTTCAACATCCGTTCTTAAATGAACTATATTTTGCAGTTTTTCTTTTACTTGCTCATGATATTCCGGATCGAGAGAAGAAAATATGTTTTTTCCAAGCATATCAGGATAATCATCTGCTTCAAAAAGCTTTACGCCTGATTCATTAATAAACACCCATTTTTCCCTGTGTATGACGGCAATCGTATCTATGGAGTTTTGAATGAGCAGCTGATACCGCTCTCGGCTTTTTTGCAGGATTTTCTGAAACTTTTTTCTTGAAGAAATATCAAGAAGGACTACAAGCTCTGCAGGCTGATTTTTAAAAACAGCGGGTGCTGCCTTTATCTCGACTTCAACAGGAGACCCGTCGAGCCTCCTCCATGTTTGTTCAATCTGGCCGACATACGACCCCTGCTGCATTCTTTGAATGCGGTTTTTGACAATGTCATGATAATCATGATCGATAATGTCCAGCACGTCTTTCCCAAGCAGATCTTCCTTTGAGCTTCCCCCTAACAAGTCAATTAAAGCCTGATTCACATAGCATAATTGACCTTTTTGCGAGATGAATAAGGGGCATGGCATTCTCTTAAGCAATTCACTTGCGTTTATATTTATTTCTTTTGCCTCATCAATTAAAAGCGGATTATTCATTTGAACGGGCTTTGAACTGAACTCCTGCTCGTGTGATTTAAGCAGTTTAATCTTAAGGATGATCTGATTTTCTTTTTTACCTGAAGTCGATTTAATAAAATCAACGGTTGCTTCAAGCCAAATAAACGCTCCATTCTTCATTAAAAAACGAAACGTGC
Source organism: Metabacillus hrfriensis (assembly GCF_030127205.1). Taxonomy (NCBI): domain Bacteria; kingdom Bacillati; phylum Bacillota; class Bacilli; order Caryophanales; family Bacillaceae; genus Metabacillus; species Metabacillus hrfriensis. Next base: position 1,915,216 of record NZ_CP126116.1, on the reverse strand, counting down.
ATGGATGGAGGTGGTGTTCGTTGTAAAAATAGCTCTCAACTAAAAATAAATCATCTTTATGGACATAATCCTGCAAAGAAGTTCCAATAAATTCTGCACTGGTAAAACCCAAATGCTCTTCACAGTTCAAAGACATGAATTGAAATCTTCCATTATCGTTCATAACTGCAAATAATTCCGCCTGCGGCAATACTTGATATGCGCTTTCTGTCTCCTGCTTCATGCATTGCCCCCCTTTATGTCCTTTTCACATTTGATAACGTACCTGCCTGCTGGTGGGATGGATGGATGGATGGATCGGCTAAAATGAGCGTAATGCGGCAATGACGAGGAATAAAGAAAAGATCAGCTTATCTGGAGTTGGCCTTCGTCTACAGAACGTTCGATTTCACTTAACAAAATTCGATTTTCTTATTCAAAATTCCTTTTTAATTTCCTTAAAAAGTTAATTTTTTTAAATTAAGCATAAAAATAAAATAAGCCGGGATTGTCCCGGCTTTCGATTATTCCTTATATTCGCCAAAATTTTTGGCCGCTTTTTCTTTTTTTGCTTTTTCTTTATGAGCAAGATTGGCTGCAGCGCTGCCGAATTCCCCGCTGAATTCAGAGTCAATTTTGCTTGAATCAAACCCTTTTTTATTTTTTTGATCTGCATCGTTTTTGTTCGTTTTGGACATTCTGAGTTCACTCCTAATCAAAGATTGTTCTTAGTCTTTTCATCTCTTGATGAGGCTATTCTTCACTGCCCTGCTCATAAGATTGCAGCATATTAACAGCATGTGTCACAGCACCGCCAGACCGGAGCAGGGCGGCAGTCATAACGGCTTCCGCCAGCTCTTCCTTTGAACAGCCTTCCTTTTTGGCTTCAGCTGTATGTGAAGCAATGCAATAAGGGCATTCAGATGTATGAGCAACAGCAACTGATATTAATTGTTTCAGCTTTGCAGTGAGTTTGCCTTCCTTTGAAGCTTTTGAAAAAAACGCCATTGCTGTCTGCTGTATTTCAGGAGAAAGATCCGTCAAAGTATTAATGTTTTCTAAATCATCCCTGCTGTAAAATGATTCAGCAAGCTTTCCATCGTAAGCACGGTGCATCTGAGTGCGGTGAGCATAAGCTCCTCCTGCTTCGATTGCAGCTGCAGCCATGACAGCTTCAAATAATTCCTCGAGAGATGCTCCAGCTTTTTTCGCTTTTTTTGTATGAAAATCAATGCAATAAGGACATTCGGTCACATGTGAAACAGCAACTGCTATAATTTCTTTTTCTTTTCTGGATAAATGCCCCTCATTCAAAACTGCTTTGCTGAATGCAATATACGATTGATAAAGCTCTGGCGCTAACTCGGGAAATTTCTTCATGAGCTGTATGTTTTCAATTGAGTAAATCCCCATTTTATCCCTCTTTTCTGGTTATGGAATTATTTTTTCCTTCTATATAACTTGTTACTCATAAGAAAAGCAGAATAGATCCTACAGAAAAGTTCAGGTATCACTTTTTACGTTCTGATGGAGAAGTTAGGAGCTGGAACCAGCTTATCTCACAAAAAAAGCTTTCCTATAAAGGAAAGCTCAGTCTCGCATTTATTCTTCAGTATTTTCCGCAGTTTCTGCAGACTGTTCTGTTTCAGCATTTGGATCTTTTGGTTCCAGGTTCGCGTATGCTTCGATTGCTCTTTTTGCAATGTACTTGTTTACAGGATGGGAAGCTGTTTTACCGGTATAAGGAACAATTACACTGATGGCAACTTCAGGCTTTGATGCAGGATAATAACCAACAAAAGCCAAGTTATTTGTTTCCGTTCCCCAGTATGCACGTTTGCTTTGCTCGCCGTAATAACTGGTTTGTGATGTTCCTGTTTTCCCTGCAACATCATACTCACCAAAAATACCTGCTGCTGTACCGCCTGTTTGCGTAACGGCTTCAAATCCTCTTTGAACTTGTCTAATATCTTCTTCTGAGTTATTGATGCGGTTTAAAATCCGTGTTTCATGCTCGGTTACAATCGAACCTAGCTCTTTATTGTCCGCAGGTGAATGAATGCTTGTAACAACGCGCGGTTCTACGCGATATCCGCCGTTGGCAATAACTGATACATACTGCGCCATTTGCAGCGGGGTATACGTATCAAACTGACCGATTGCCATATTTAGCAGGATACCATCGTTTGGTGGTGTTACTTGCTGACCTGTTGCTTCATTAGGCAAGTCAATACCTGTTGGAACTCCCAGACCAAATTGACTGTAGTAATTTCTCATCTTCTGAAAGTCACTTGAAGATGCATTGAATGTCCTATTAGGAATATACGTTTCACCTGCTATATCGTAAGCAACTCTGAACATATAGACGTTGGAACTTCTTTTTAATGCTGTTATATCATTTACAGGTCCCATATTGCGCACTGATTTTTTCGGTTTAGTACCTTTTATTAATAACGGAGTATCATTATAAACCGTCCCACGGGATATTCCATTTTGATACCCTGCTAAAACAGTAGCACCTTTTATTGTAGACCCTATTTCATACTGCGAAGTAAAGTTTCCAATTATATAATCATTAATCTTTCCATCTTCAAAATCATATTTCTTGCCCGACATCGCAAGAACATCACCCGTATTCGGATCCATCATTACGGCAAACGCTCTGTCTGCAAGGTGATTTCCAGTCTTGCCGCGGGCAACTCTAAGCTCTTCTTCAACAATAGTATCCAGCTGCTTTTGCAGTTCAAGATCAAATGACAGTTTCAGGTCATATCCGCGGCGGCCTTCATCGATCATCGTTTCTGAAATGACTTTGCCGCTGCTGTCCGTTACATATTGAACCTTGGCTTTTCTTGGATTCAAATAATCTTCGTATTGATATTCAAGATTGCTTCGGCCGACACGTTCATTTCTTGCATAGCCGCGGGCTGTATAGTATGACTTTCTGGCTTCGAGAATTCCCTGCTTGGGAGTCGTTACACTGCCGAAAACTCCAGTCAGCAGTTCTCCATTGGGATATGACCGTTTCCAGTCAGTAATAACATCAATACCTGGGAGGAGTTCAAGATTTTCCGCTACACGAGTCAGCTCTTCTTTTGTCAGCTCCTCGCCTTTTGTCAGCTCCGTAGCTTTTACGATCTGAGGTTCGTAGGCATAGCCTGCTGAGAATCGTGTGTATAAGGCAACTACTTCAAGCTCGTTTTTATTGCTTTTTAGTTTGTTAAGTTCAGCTTCAGGGACACGATCAATTTGAAGCTGGTACGTTTCGCTCCCCTTTTTCTCTTTTTCCTTCGTTTTAAGAAGTTTCGCTGCTTCTTCCGGGTTTGCAGCAACCCAATAGTCTTTTAAATCTCTGTCCTTTAAAAATTCAGTTGGAACTTCTATTAGAGATGCAAGCACTTTTGCTGTTTCTATTTTATCTGATGCTTTCGTTGTTTTTTCTACTGTATATGTGATGGCCTCAACACCAATGTTTTCAACAAGAACATTTCCATTCCGGTCATACATCTTTCCGCGCGGTGCAGGAAAGCTTGCATAGTTTGACTCAGTGCGGCTGACTTCCTTTGAAAATTCCTCACCCTGAACAATTTGAACAACACCCAGCCGAATGATTAGCGCTACGAATAGTAAAAACACAAAGAAAAAGAAAACATTGATGCGGATTAAGCGCGTTTTCTTCAATTTTCGCAGATCAGCTTGACTATTACTTGGCTCAGTCAACGAATTTATTCCCCTTTCAAAATCGATCCTTGGTTAAGAGATCCTTTTAACGTATTTCAAACTCTATTGTAACACTTGCGTAACACTTGTTACATAAAAAAGGGAGTTAAATTTTTGTCAAGAAACAATTCAATGAAAAAGTTAGTACAACTGGATATATATGGGGAGTTTTTTTGACGGCAGCGAGTGAGGAATATTTCATTTGCAAAGCTATAAAACTAGTGATACTAAAGGTTTGTTACCGCTTACTTAATGTAAGCCGCATAGATTAAAAGATTGCATTCTGTCAATGGAAAGCAATGGTTCATATGTTACAAAAATCGTATGTTACGATGTTGTTGTAGCAAGAGAGCACCAAAAAAAAAACTCTTAGGAGGAATTTTTTCATGAAGAAATCTATCGTACTTTCAGTTGCGGCAGCAGCTACTATTTTTACATTTAATGCTGGAGGCCCATCTGCAGATGCAGCAGCTCCACAGCAATCAAATATACAGGTTAAAGCTTACCAAATCGCAGGCCAAAACTGCAATTTAAATCAAGCACAAACACAGGATCTATTACAGAACATCAACAATCCTGAGCTTCAAAAAATGGTTGAACAGCAATTAAGCCAATTTAAAGCACAGCAAGGCCAAGCTTCAGCTCCAGCACCACAGCAAAAGCAACAAGCAGAAGCTCCAAAACAAGAAACAGCTCCGGCACCAGCTCAGAAAGCTCAGCCAGAAGCTTCTAAAGAAGCAGCTCCAAAGAAAGAGCAAACACAGGCTTCTGTAAGTGAATTTGAGAAAAAAGTTGTTGAATTAACAAATGCAGAGCGTGAAAAGCAAGGCTTAAAACCACTTCAATTAGATGAAGAATTAAGCAAAGTGGCTAAAGAAAAATCAAAAGACATGCAAAGCAAGAACTACTTTGACCACAACAGCCCAACTTACGGATCACCATTTGATATGATGAAGAAGTTCGGCGTTGAGTACAGCTCAGCTGGTGAAAACATTGCTAAAGGACAAGCTTCTCCTGAAGAAGTAGTACAAGCATGGATGAACTCTGAAGGCCACCGTAAAAACATCATGAATTCAAGCTTCACTCACATTGGTGTAGGCCATGTAGCTGAAGGCAACTACTGGACTCAAATGTTCATTGGTAAATAATAGGTTTTCAGATTGCAAGATAGCTAGAGTTTTCTAGCTATCTTTTTTTATCTTCATTTTTAGTCTGACCATATCCATGCACTGAATGCCATTTTCAAAAATGGGTTCCGGGTAATGAACAATGAAGTAATTTTCGATTACTTTCTTCATGCGAAATCCGCATTTTTGATAAAGGGCAAGCTGATCTAAGCTTGAGTTTCCTGTACCAATCTCAAGGAAATCCATGTTTTGATCTGCACAGGCTTGTTTAGCATGAGCAATAAGTTTTTTTGCTATTCCTTTGCCCCTGAATTTCTCATCCACCGCAAGATTCATTATTTCCATAGATGCAGGTGAAATCGGCATCAGCACCATAACTCCTGCTATATTCTTCTCAAGCTCCGCAAGAAAAACGGTCCCTTTTTTGAGATATTGTTTGATATTTTGTTCGGAAGGATCTGCCTCGAGCAAGAGATCCATCGGTGCTGCACTATTGCCCAGCATCTTTTTGATTACGATTTCCATAGCTTGTACAGGGCCTGTGTGCCGCTGTCACCTTCACCCTTTTTCTGAAGCTCTGTGTAGAGTGAATGAGCTAACGTTAATCCTGGTACCTCCATCTTCATATGGTCAGCTTCTTCAATAGCAATATCCATATCCTTTATGAAATGCTTTACATAGAAGCCTGGTTCAAAATCCTCTTTCAGCATTCTTGGTGCAAGATTGCTCAGTGACCAGCTGCCAGCTGCACCTGCGGAAATGCTTTTTAAAACATTTTCAGGATCGAGACCAGCGTTTTTTGCATAAGCAATGGCCTCACTGACTCCAACCATGCCAGCAGCTATCGCAATCTGGTTGCACATTTTCGTATGCTGACCGCTTCCCGCTTCTCCCTGATACACTATATTTTGTCCAATGACAGAAAAAATCGGCATGCATGCGTCAAATGCTTCCTGATCTCCACCTGCCATAATAGATAATCTCGCTTCTCTTGCCCCTACATCTCCGCCTGAAACTGGTGCATCCAAGGCATGGATATGGCGCTGCATTGCTGCTTCATAGATTTTTTTTGCAAGACTTGGCTTAGAAGTAGTCATATCTATTACATATGTACCTTCCTTGGCAGAGTTCAAAATGCCTTTTTCGCTCAAATAAATTTCTTCCACATCAGAAGGATAGCCGACCATTGTAATAATATAGTCAGATTGGGATGCAAGCTCTTCAATCGTCTCCATCCAACCTGCACCGGCCTCTATCAGTTCAGATGCCTTTTCTTTCGTTCTTGTATAAACCAAAACCGAGTAACCATCTTTGAGCAAATGCCCTGCCATACTCTTCCCCATTACTCCAATCCCAATAAAACCGATTACACCTTTTTCTCCAGTCATTTTTCATCTTCCTTTCTTACTAGAAAAGCGCAAGCGTCCGTTTTGCTCAGGCATGACAGATAAGAATCCGGCGGAAAAGTCCGGGTTTGACCTTTCCTGCGGATTTATTCTGGCCGAAAAGCTGGGCGATTACGCTTGCCATAAATGCGCAAAACTTATACTAATTCATCTCTCAAAAGACCATCTAAACGATGGAAGACTTTTCTTTAAGCTTAACATATTCTTTCAATACAAAATGAAAAAAAATGAGAAGGAAAGTTTGAATAAACAGATAAACCGGAAAGGAATATTGCATTTTATACCCTTTGCTGAAATCAAAAATGCCGGCTAAAACAGCAATCCATTCATAAAAAACAGAAAACATGGACCAGAGGATAATATAAACAATTGTAATCATGCCCCTGATTCTCCATTGCTGGTAAAGATAGAGAAAAAAGCAGCCAAAAAAACCATACATGCTGTAATAAATAAAATCCCAAACCTCAAATTTCGGAGAATCATTCACATCATAAATATCATAAGGAGGAAGGTCTAAAATATGATCTGCAGTAAGTCCTATAAAAGCGCTGAAAGTAAAGATCAGCATCGTTATTGCAGGCGGAAATATTTTTGGAAGCTTCACTGATATCCAGAGTGCCGTCAAAAGAGTGATCACAATATATAATTCGTTCATCATGCCCATCATCGCATTGTGACCCCCTTTTTTAAGATTGGGCGAAACACAATGAGTGCAGCGACTCCGAAAAAGTATAACAAGGACGAATGCAGAACAGGTATCAGCCATCTATTCTCAAGATAATTCATAATTTGAAAATAGGAGCAAAGTTCTTCCATTGCGAAAATTAATGAAATAGAAAAGAACAGCAGAATTAGTTTTGCGATCGATTTCTTCAGCCTGAAATAAACATGGACAATCATAAGGAAAAGAGTGGGGATGATAAGAATTCTCTGCAAAATAATAACTGTCAATGCAGTAGGAGTCTCATATGCTTTTGCCCACTCCAGATTTTCCATAATGACGGAACAAAAGCTGTTATTTACAATAGAAAGAATCATAAAAACAAAAATGGATTCAAGACCATTCATTTTTTTTGGAAAGAAAACGTACAAGTGTATTGCAAACCATAATAAGATCACAGCGAGTACGATCGCCATATATATGCCACCCTCAGTATTGGATTATCTGATTTAGTTTTCTTCAGGGCAGCAAATCCTATACAAATTAACACTTATTAAACAGATTTCACCATTCCGCCGTCAACCAGGTGTGTCTGCCCAGTTACATAACTGTTGGCATCTGAGAGCAAGAAAAGAACATAGGCTGCAAACTCGGACGGTTTCCCGTAGCGTCCTGCAGGAATTTTCCGCTTTACTTCTTCTTCCACTTCACTGACGCTGATGCCATTCTTATCTGCTGCAGCCTGATCTAGAGAAGCGACTCTGTCCGTTGAAATTCTGCCCGGTGCTACTGTGTTGATCAAGATTTGATAAGGGGCAAGTTCTGATGCCAGTGTTTTAGTTAATCCGACAATTCCAAGACGGAACGTATTTGATAAAATCAAACCTGGTATTGGTTCTTTTACTGAGGAGGAGGCGATGTTTACAATTTTCCCGCCCTTGCCTCTCATATAGGGTAAAACAGAACGAATTAAACGCACATGACTTAATAGATTTAACTCGAACGATTTTTGCCAGTCCTCATCACTCATTTGCTCAAATAGTCCTGAAGGGGGACCGCCTGCATTATTCACAAGAAAATCAATCGTTCCAAAACGTTTCACCGTTTCTTCCACCAGCTGGCTGATCTCATCTGCATTTGATAAATCGCATGCTTTATATTCTACGAGGCCAGTACCTTTTTCAGAAAGCTCATTTTTCACTTTATGTAGCTTATCAGGGTTTCTGCTTGTTATCATGACGCTCGCGCCTTCTTTTACAAGCTCTTCAGCAATAGCTCTTCCTAATCCTTGACTTGATGCTGCAACTAGAGCCACTTTTCCTTTTAATCCGAGTTCCATAGCTAACACTCCCATTATTTTTCTCATTATTATAGTAACAGTCTTACTTGTATTTTGCTTAAATAAGGATTCAGAAAATAGAAAAAACAAGGGCTGCACACCTTGTTTTCTAAGTGAAGTATTCAATCTTTGCATTTGGAAAGAAGTCATCAATATACTTTTCAAGTGTTTCTCTTAAATCAGCTTCCTCATCTTTTTGATAAATATATTTGCCGATTCCGTATCTTCCCCATTTGTAGCGGCGGTCATCTTCATTCATCTCGAGCTTTGATTTTGGATAATTTTTTTCAATGACGCGCTTGGCAGGCTTTGTAAACCGGTGCTGGATCATTTCAAATGTGATATCATCCCGTGTTTCTTCAGGCAAAAGCTGATCAAGTTTCGAAAACAATTCGTAATACCCTTCCCGCCATCCTTCATGAATATAAATAGGCGCCACAATAAATCCGAGCGGGTATCCTGCCCCCGCTACCTTGACGGCTGCTTCTAGACGTTTATTCAGCGGCGATGTGCCTGGTTCAAAATTTTTAATCACAAAATCGGCATTGATACTGAAGCGAAAACGTGTTTTTCCTTTATGATCTGCATCAAGCAAATGATCCACATGATGAAACTTTGTGACAAAGCGCAATCGGCCCATATCCGTGTTCCCGAAGAATTCAATCGCTCTTTTTAGCGAATGGGTTAAATGATCAATCCCGACGATATCAGACGTACAGGATGCTTCAAACCGGGTAATCTGCGGTGTGCGTTCAACCATATATTCCTGTGCCCGCTGAAAGATTTCTTCTGTATTCACATATGTGCGGATATAAGGTTTGGAGCCCATAGTTGTCTGCAGATAACAGTAATGACAATGCCCCATACACCCTGTTGCAAGCGGTATCGCATATTCAGCAGATGGTTTTGAAGAATCAAAGTCCAGTGTTTTTCGAACTCCTACCACAAGAGTGGATTTTGCATTTCTGTACTGCTGCAGATGGTTATTGCCCGGTATATTTCTCACTTGATTATGTGAAGTCGTTTCTCTGATTTCAAGTCCCATTTTTTCAAATTTCTCTTTTAGCTCAATCCCAAGCGGATATTCAAGCGCTCTAGGCTCAATATAGACAAGCTGCGGCACAAATGGTTTAACCATGAATACACTTCCTTTAACTAAAGCGGTATACCATTAACCTTTGTTATCAGCATGGTTCATATCCTTTTTAAAATTTTCCTATACAGAAATGCGGAACCGACTGTTCAGCTCCGACAGACAGATAAGGATCCGACAGAAAAGGCGCTTTTTGCCTTTACTGGCGGATCCGTTCTGGCCGAGGAGTTAGGAGGTGGAGCTGGACACCATGAAATGCGGAACCGACTGTTCAGCTCCGACAGACAGATAAGGATCCGACAGAAAAGTCCGGGTTTGTTTTTGGGCGAATCCGTTTTTCCAAATCTGTCCCAACACACACACATCCAAAAAAACCGCAGCCAGCCAGCTGCAGTGTTTTCTACTCATATTGTTCATAATCAAACAGCTTATTGTACATCACTTCCGCATCTGAATATGAAGGGAAGATTGCGTCCTCTTCATCTAATAAATGATAGGAATCATGAATAAATAAGGCTTTTTCACCAGGGTGATTCGGATGTTCCACGATTTCAGCCTGCTGGATATTGGCTACATTTGCTGCATGCGGATTGCGGTAGATGACGTATACCTTGTCTCCTGCATTTACGTCTTTCTTTTCCACTTTTCATCACCTTTCTTTTGCGCTTGATGATGTTAGTTTCACCTTATTAAGGAATGTGATACAGGAAAAGTAACGATGACCGTTGTTCCTTCGCCTATTTGGCTTGTGATTGTTATGTTTCCATTATGCTGCCGGATAATTTTTTCCGTAATGACTAAGCCTAAACCAGTTCCTTTTTCTTTTGTGGTAAAGAAAGGTTTTGTCACCTGGCTTATTAGATCAGCCGGAATGCCAGGCCCTTGATCTGTGATCGTGATTTTAACGATGTCATTTTCAGCTTGAGCGTCCACAATTATTTTTCCGCCTTTAGACATAGCATCAAACGCATTTTTCAGAAGATTGATCAGCACCTGCTTAAGCTGATTTTCATCTCCTTGAACAGCGGGGAGTTCACCTTTGCACTTAAACTCAATGCCAATGTTTCTAAGCGCGCTTTCTGTTGAGAAAAAACGGATCATTGAATCGATCAGTACTCTCATATTTATTTCTTTTTCATGAACTGCCTGCGGCTTTGAAAGGATTAGAAACTCGCTGACTATACTGTTCATGCGCTTCAGCTCTTCAAGCATGATTTTAGTGTAATGAGGGTCAATGATTTCCTTTTTTTCATCCATCATTTGAAGAAAACCTTGAATCACCGTGAGCGGATTTCTGATTTCGTGTGCCACTCCAGCAGCCATTTGACCCGCTACGTTTAGCTTTTCCTGCTGAAAAAGTGCGAGCTCATCAGCTTTTTTGTCAGTCACATCCCGAATCATTTCACAAAAGGCAATCAGTTCGTTTGCATGGCTGAACAGCGGAGTTGTTGTTACCTCCACTTCTACTGCAGAACCTGATTTTGTCCTGTCTCTACGGGAAGTGACTCCTGATTCGCTCCCGGTCTGATAAGGATAAATGCTTCCGACAACTTCACCTTCACTCCATCCGTACAGATTTAAAAACGCGGGATTAACAGCCCTGACTGTTTGATCCGGTCCAATAATGGCAATAGCATCATGGCTCTGTGAAAATATCAGGTCAAACTTTGCCTCAGTTGTTCTCAAATTGCTTGAAATCAAGTCATTTTGGAGCTGAACTTTGGTCCACAGAAAATTAATAAAACGAATATAATAGCTAAGAATTACTACAATAATGACCGCGAAAAATACGTAATACATTACGTCTATTCTTTCAAAAGAAGTTGAGATAATCTCATAGTTGCTCAGAAAAAAATAAAACTGGCTGCATATGGTTATCGCACCTGTTATAAATAAATAGGTCATTTTCTGAAAAACAGCGCTGAAAATAACCGGAAACAGCAGGAAAATAAAATTTACAATATAGGGATCTGTATAATTCAAGGCAAATAAATAGCTGTATATAAGAGCGAGTGAGCTCCAAACAAAAAAAGAATCCTTTTTTATGAACCTGAGGATTAGTGTATAGCCAAGAAAAATCCCTGCGAAAACCATCACAATAGGATAATACTTAAGACTTCTCTCTATGAATAAAATAAATAGTGCGTCCAGGATAAAGATAATCCACATGGACTGCAAAAAAAGCTTTTTCCGAAGAACTTGATCTTCTATCCGTTCCAAAAAATCTTCCCCATTCTATCTGCATTCGAGACTATTTTAACACAGAAGGATTTAAGCGTGGGAAAATTACGTTTATTACCCTTAGTGAATAAAAAGAAATAGGCCTTATTGCTACAAAAAAAGACCTGCTTAAGCAGGTCTTTTTCATTTCAAATTAAAGATTAAATTTCGTTTTCACAAATGCAACAACTTCTTCTGTTGTGCTCATAGAAAGAATTTCTTCTTTGAAGCTTGCTGCCTCTTCTTTTGAAAGATTTTTAATAAGAGAACGTGCTGGAAGGATAGATGTTGCACTCATAGAGAACTCATCAAGTCCCAGACCAAGAAGCACTGGAATCGCAAGCGGATCGCCAGCCATTTCTCCGCACATTCCTACCCATTTGCCTTCTTTGTGAGCTGCTTCAATGACAAGCGTCACAAGACGAAGAATGGCAGGATTATAAGGCTGATACAAATATGAAACACGCTCGTTCATACGGTCAGCAGCCATTGTGTATTGAATCAGGTCATTTGTTCCGATGCTGAAGAAGTCAACATCTTTAGCAAATTGATCTGCAAGAACAGCAGTTGAAGGAATTTCAACCATCATTCCAATTTCAATGTTATCTGAAACTTGCACACCTTCATTGACAAGCTTTTGCTTTTCTTCTAAAAGAATGGCTTTAGCCTGTCTGAACTCGTCTACAACTGCAATCATCGGGAACATGATTTTCAAGTTGCCGAACGTGCTTGCACGAAGCAATGCACGCAATTGAGTGCGGAAAATTTCCTGCTCTTCTAAGCAAAGGCGAATCGCACGGAAACCAAGGAATGGATTCATTTCTTTAGGCAGATTCAAGTATGGAAGCTCTTTGTCTCCGCCAATGTCAAGGGTGCGAACAACAACCGGCTTGCCTTCCATGCGCTCAAGCACAGCTTTATATGCTTCGAACTGTTCATCTTCAGTCGGAAGCTGATCGCGTCCCATGTAAAGGAATTCTGTACGGTATAGACCAACTGCTTCTCCGCCGTTCTCAAGAACGCCGCGAACATCGTCAGGCGTGCCAATATTGGCTGCAAGCTCAACGTGCTGTCCGTCTTTTGTTACCGTTTCTTCATTTACAAGTTTCGCCCACTCCGCTTTTTGCACTTCGTATTGAGCTTTTTTCTTTTCAAAGCCTGCAACTACATCCTCAGAAGGATTTACAATAACATCTCCATCAATTCCATCAACAATGACGATGTCGCCATTTTTAATGTCAGCTGTAGCTGTTTTTGTTCCTACTACTGCAGGGATCTCCATTGAACGAGCCATGATGGCTGAATGTGATGTTCTGCCGCCGATATCAGTTGTAAAACCTAATACATACTGACGATTCAGCTGCGCAGTGTCAGAAGGTGTTAAATCTTCTGCAATGATGATTACTTCTTCAGAAATCATGCTCGGGTTTGGTATCTCAACGCCAAGCAAGTGTCCGATCACACGTTTCGTAACATCGCGGATATCAGCTGCACGCTCTTTCATATATTCGTTATCCATAGACTCGAACATACTTACAAACATATCAGCCGTTTCTTTCATTGCAAATTCAGCATTAACTGCTTCACTGCTGATTTTATCTTTAACCGGATTAAGCAATTCTGGGTCGCTTAAAACTAAGATATGAGCTTCAAAAATTTCAGCTTTATCTGCACCTAATTCTCTGAATGCATGCTCTTTAATTTTTAAAAGCTCTGATTTTGATTTTTGGATGGCTTCATCAAAACGAAGAACTTCAGCAGTTTTATCTGCTACTTCTTTTTTTGATACTGTCAGATCTGGTTCTTCTAAGCGGTAAGCTTTTGCAATCGCGATCCCAGCTGAAGCTCCGATCCCTTTTAATTCGAGCATTATTCGCCTAAGCCTTCTTTTTTCATTGTTTCTTCAAGAGCTGCGATTGCATCGTTTTCGTCTGAACCTGCTGCAGAAATTGTGATTTCTGAATCTTTAGCGATTCCTAAAGACATAACACCCATGATTGATTTTAAGTTAACTGTTTTGCCATTATATGCTAAGTTCACATCTGCATCAAATTTGCTTGCTGTTTGAACAAGCACTGTAGCCGGACGTGCGTGGATTCCTGATTCTGCTGTTACTTTAAACGTTTTCTCTGCCATAATTAATCAATCTCCTTCATATTTAAATAAAGCTAGTACACAATATATTATCATAACAGCCGCATCACATGATTGACAAGTGATGCGACCTCATTCATTTTATTTTTCTATAGAAATGATGTTTTCTTCTCCTGCTTTCACACTGCCGGATGATTTTATTACGACAGATTCGCCTTCATTTAAATTCGTGAAAACAATCGGCGTCATAATAGAAGGAGCATTTTGCTTAACGAATTCCAAGTCTACTTGGAGCAGTTTTTGTCCTTTAGTGACAATGTCACCTTCTTTAACAAATGCTTCGAAGCCTTCCCCTTTAAGGTTCACAGTATCAATTCCGACATGAATTAAGATCTCGTTGCCGCTTTCTGATTCAAGGCCAATTGCGTGCTTAGTAGGGAATACATTTAATATTTTGCCGTCAACCGGTGAAACGATCGTGCCGTCAGCAGGCGTAATCGCAAAACCATCACCCATCATTTTTCCTGAGAATACTTGATCAGGCACTTCTGTGATTGGATGAATGTCACCTGTTAAAGGAGAAACAAATGAAAATTCGCTTACTTCGTTTTTAAGAGGTCCTGCAACAACGTCCTCAACTTGCTCCTGAACTTCTTTTTCAGCTGAAACAGGTTTAGTCGGGCGAGGCGTTTTGCCTGACATCACATCTTGAATTTGTGTTTTCAGGTTATCCGATTTAGGACCGTATATTGCCTGAATGTTGTTTCCAACTTCAAGGACTCCTGCTGCTCCTAAACGTTTTAAGCGGTTTTTATCGACTGCTTTTACATCATTAACCGTTACACGAAGGCGGGTGATACAAGCGTCAAGGTGCTTGATATTTGAGCTTCCGCCTAAAGACTCAAGAATGTTATATGGAAGATCCCCAGCATTTTCGCCTGCTTTATCATCTTCTGTTTCTGCTTCAGCATCCTCGCGTCCAGGTGTTTTAAGGTTGAACTTGCGGATCGCAAAACGGAATCCGAAGTAGTAAATCACTGAGAATACTAAACCTACTGGAATAACAAGCCACCAGTCTGTTCTGTTTGGAAGGATGCCGAACAGGAAGTAGTCAATGACTCCTCCTGAGAATGTCATCCCGATTTTCACATCAAGCAATTGCATCGTCATGAAAGACAAACCTGCAAAGACAGCATGAATGGCAAATAGAATTGGTGCTACGAATAAGAATGAGAATTCAAGCGGCTCTGTGATCCCTGTTAAGAAAGATGTTAAAGCAGCTGAACCCATGATACCTGCTACAAACTTTTTGTTTTCAGGTCTTGATTCATGATAGATAGCAAGTGCAGCAGCAGGAAGACCGAACATCATGAATGGGAATTTACCCGTCATATATGTACCGGCAGTCAGTTCTGCGCCATCTTTGATTTGTGCCATGAAGATACGCTGATCTCCGCGGACAATTTCCCCTGCCTGAGTAGTGTAGTTTCCAAACTCGTACCAGAAAGGAGAATAGAAAATATGATGAAGACCAAAAGGAATTAATGAACGTTCGATTAAACCGAATACGAACGCTGCCAATGTTTTATTGGATTCAAGCAGCCCTGTTGAGAAGGCGTTTAACCCACCTTGAATCGGCGGCCAGATAAATAGCATAATCAAACCTAATACTACTGCAGAAACAGCCGTCATAATTGGAACGAAACGCTTTCCTGCGAAGAAACCTAAGTATTGAGGCAATTCAATTTTAAAGAATTTGTTGTACATGTATGCACCGAGAACCCCGACGATAATACCGCCAAAGACACCGGTCTGCAAGGTTGGCATTCCGAGGACTCTCGCATATTCAGGATGAAGCTGCTGGAAGAATTGCGCAAGCTCTACAGCATCGCTTGGAATTTTCCCTGTTTGAAGCAGCACAGCACTCATGGTTGCATTCATAATTAAGTATCCTATGATTGCTGCAAGACCTGCAACCCCATCACCATTGGCAAGGCCAATCGCTACACCCACCGCAAATAGAAGCGGAAGATTTGCAAAGACAATATCACCTGAAGATTCCATTACTTTTGCAACAAGCTGTACAATTTCATTTGTTAAGAATGGAACTTTTGATGTGAGCTCCGGATTTTGCATCGCATTACCGAATGCGAGCAGGATACCTGCAGCAGGCAAAATCGCTACTGGAAGCATAAGAGCTTTACCAATTTTTTGGAGTACTCCAAATAAATTTTTAAACATGTGTTTGACCTCCTTGTAAAAATAGTTTGTGTAAGCAGCAAGCAAAAAAAACATGAAAGCAAATTACAAGCGTTTACATTTCAGACCTAAAAAGAACAACAAAAAAAGCATGGTGCAACAAGGACGACCGTGCACAAAGGGTATATTCCCCCTATTAGCCGGTTTTAACACGTACTTGTTCACTCATGCCTGATCGTATCAGTAACACGTAAGGTACTTTTCTCATTAAGTTTTGTTTGTTAAACGGTATAAATGCAATGTTAGATAAACAGCCTCAGCTTCATAGACTGGTTTTTTTAGAAATTGCTGCATCACTTTTATCATTTT
The DNA here is from genome assembly GCF_030127205.1 of Metabacillus hrfriensis. Classification (NCBI taxonomy): domain Bacteria; kingdom Bacillati; phylum Bacillota; class Bacilli; order Caryophanales; family Bacillaceae; genus Metabacillus; species Metabacillus hrfriensis. The sequence continues at coordinate 1,899,009 of NZ_CP126116.1, read as the reverse complement.
CCAAGATGTATTGTAGCATAGCGGATATTCTTTTTTCAACAATAAAGTAAACTTTTCTGGTTCTTCAACCGTTTCACCTGAGAGAACCCTTTCAATCGTGTATCTTAAGTGGCGGACAAGCCGCAGATAATTGACGCTGTCATGATTCACTTTTATTTTCATAGAGTCTTCAATCACTCCTACCAATTGATTTATCAGCTGAGAAAACTGGTTCACATCTGCAATCGGCTTATTTGTGATGGCACTATGGATATGAAGGGCAATAAAACCAATTTCCCCTTCTGGTAAGTTTACTTTAAGTCTGTCATTGATCATATGAATAACTTCTTCAGCGACTAAGAATTCATTTGGATAAAGCGTTTTTGTTTCAATCAGAAATGGATTTTTAATGTCCATCCCTTTTTGAAGACGTTTAATCGCAAATGTAATATGATCAATCAGCGCAATATGAATATGTTCATTTAAAGGCAGCTTCACCCGCTCTGCTATAAAGTGAATCACATCACTGACAACCTCAATCATGTCTTCATCGACAAAAGGAAGGAGCATCTTAAATTGTTCCTGCTCTTTTTGATTCGTAAGGACAAACATCTTCTCATACGAATCCTCCTGCATCATGTCTCCGCGTTTCTTGCCAAAACCGATGCCCTTTCCAATCAAAACAACCTCTTCATATGAATCATGCTCGGCAATAAGCACATTATTATTTAAAACCTTTTTTATTGTAAAGGACTCCTTCACGAAATCCTCAGCTCCTTTTATCTCTCAATGCTTCATATCGTACATAAAAGCATGTGATTACGTCAACTGCGAAATGCTGAACGGACTGAAAGACATGCAGTTTCGGCACAAACATTCTTACTTAATTTAGGTATTTTTCATAGAATTTTCTTAATTATGGAAGTTTCAACATTGGTTCGCGGGCTTTTCAAATAATTTTGGGTACTATCCAGCTTAAGTGAAGCATTTTTTTAATAATTTCCCCATATTGTGAACAATGAAAATAATACCTGCCTATCACTAATTAAAGATTTCTTGAATACTATCGATCTTCAGGCTTATATTCGGTCGTCTCGAACTTCTTTTTATCTCCTACAAAAAAGTATGTTTCTCCTTTTTTGCCTGTTTCATCCCCGCTTGATGCCCCGTGAATCATTTTTCCAGGAGAAAGTTCTTTTCGGTCCCCATCTTTATCCAAGTAGAAATAGTTTGTGGCCGCCCAGCCATCGTGGATATTTTTTTCATTCACGGATGCATGACCTTCTTTATTCACTTTATACTCTTTGACATTTTCTTCTGCAGAAGGATCGTTATGTACCGTTACCCAGCCGGTATAGCCTTCTGGAATTAAAAATGTACGCTGAGACTGATCCTGCTGCTTGCACCCTGCAAGGAACAAAACAGCTGTTAGAAATATTAGGAATGTCTTCATAAAAATGCCTCCTATACAAAATCATTATTCGTTAGCATCAACCATTGTTCTGAATCTATCCTTTCCACATTCAGCCTTGTAATTTATACCAGATGAGGACTTCATATAATTGGGGAAAGTAAACATGAGGTGTTTATATGAGAATAATAAAAGTAAGTATCTGTCTCCTGTTCCTTTTTCTCAATTTGCCCATTAATGAAGGAAGTGCCCAAACAAAGTCCGTCAAAGTGATTGATGTTGAAACTGGCGACGTCGTTAAAGATGTTCCCTCTTCAGCCTATTTTACAAATGAACTTAAAACGGCGATTGAGTCAATGAAGGGAATCACAGTTAAGGTGAATCCTCTGCCCAAGAAGGGGTATTTGATTTTAATACAGCCTACAGCGTCTCTTAAAGTGAAAAACAAATGGTATGACGGCATCGTTTCAGAAGGAATGATTGTCTACAGCAAAGAGGATTCTCCGAGACTCATTTTGTTTACAGACGAAAACAAACCATTATTTTTTGAAATGTCATACGATCCTAAGAATCTGATTCAGACTCTTGGTATTCAGTAGCTGATGTAGCCGTTCATCAGGCTTCGCTTCTCACAGGCGAAGTCTGATTAGGTTTCTCTTTTCCCAAACTTGCCCGGACGAAACAATTGCACCGCCGGGTATCTAACCCTATAATGAGACAGGTTAGGGAAAGCCCCGCAGAGAGATTCATCAAGGAGGAGATCAGAAATGATAAAACTATTTGTAAGTGATCTTGATGGAACATTATTAAGTTTTGAAAAAAAGGTGACGCAGCAGGATATTGCGGCTCTTAAAGGATTAAAGGAAAATGGCGTGGATGTATGTTTAGCATCAGGCAGAATGGATGTGGAGATTGGCGAAATATTGACGATGATTGGTGAAAAGTACCACCGCATCAGTCAAAATGGAGCTTTTATCAATACAGATAATGATGAATCTCTGCATGCACTGACCTTTGACAATGTGATTGCTAAAGAAGTTTTTGAACAAGTTCGTTCTACAGACTTTATCATAATCATTGCAGACTACAGCAAAAATTATACAGAACGGCGAGATGAAGTCATAATTAGCATTGAATCGAGAATGTTCTCACCAATAGAAGAGAACGTCAATCTCTTTCATGCCTTGGGAGAAGATGTCAAAGCTTCTAAAATCTCTATTTTGGGCGAATATAAAGCAATTTCCGATCTGCAGAAAAAACTGCAGGAAAGACATCCTGATACAATCGAGACTTACATATCTGACAAACAGTGTCTTGATGTCATGCCTAAAAACATAAGCAAGGGCAACGCACTGAAGATGCTTATTGAGCACCTTGGAATTAAGCCTGAAGAGGTTGCCTGCATCGGTGATTCATTCAATGATATTCCCATGTTTAAGATGACCCCGCACAGCTTTGCAATGGAAGATTCCCTTCCTGAAGTGAAAGCGCAAGCTGCCTACACAGCAGCAACTGTTCGTGAAGCCATTAATAAAGTAGCAGAAATAAATAAAATGCAGCTGCATTCAAAGGTATAATTATTTAGCATGACAAAAAAGGGCGATCGATTCGCCCTTTTTCTGCTTTATGCCTATACGGCTTTACTGCCTGATAAATACATATCAGAAAATTCTTCTGCGGGGATCGGCTTTCCGCCCAGGTATCCTTGAAATTCAAGGCATCCTAATTTAGCAAGAAGATCCTTTTGGGTTTTCGTTTCGACCCCTTCAGCAATCACTTTCAGCTCAAGATGATTGGCCATTGAGATAATCATTGAGACAATCGCCTCGTTTCCATTATGCTGTTCCATTTCTCTTATAAAGGATTGATCAATTTTCAGGCGGTCTATGCTGAGTTTCTGCAAATAACTTAAAGAGCTGTAGCCTGTTCCAAAGTCATCCATGCTGATCTCAATTCCCCTGCTCCTGAGAATAGATAATTTCATATTCGCCTCCAGCTCATTATCCATCATAGCGGTTTCTGTTATTTCAAGCTCAAGACTCGATGCATGAATTTGATAAGAAGACAGGATTTCATCAATCGTTTTAATCAAATCATCCTGATATAAATGCAGATGTGAGATATTAATTGAAATTCTGCCAAAATTTAAGTTCTGCCGTTCCCATGCCTGTACATGGCTTGCAACTTCTCCAAGGACAAAACGTTCAAGCTCGAATATTAAACCGGTCTCTTCTGCAATCGGAATAAAAGTTGCCGGTGAAATAAAGCCAAGTTCAGCATGCTTCCATCTGACCAAAGCTTCAGCACCTATGACAGTAGCCAGATTTTCCTTGAACTTAGGCTGGAAATAAACGCTGAGTTCCTTATATTGAAGAGCTTTGCGCAATTCATTTTCAATCCTGATTTTTTCAATCAGTTTATCATTCATTTCAGGTTTGTAGATTCCGTAACTGTTAGAGCCATTCATTTTCACATCATACATTGCAATATCTGCATATTTCATCAGCATTTCAGAGTCCCGGCTGTGTGCAGGAAAATGGGCAATTCCAATGCTTGTTGTAACAAGGCAGTCATTTTCCCTAATTTTCATTGGAAAACGGAAATGGTGCACAATATCATTTGCTGTTTCATTTGCTTTCTCCATCTCATCCTCCAGCAAAATGATGCTGAACTCATCTCCGCCAAGCCTGGACAGAATGGACCTTTCTGGGAGAACGGATGTAAGTCTTTCTGATATCTTCACCAGCACCAAGTCCCCAAAAGCATGTCCGAATAAATCATTCAAACGTTTGAAGCGGTCAAAATCAAGATTTAATATCGCAAATGGCTGGTTTCCCCTTTTTAATTCTGAAAGCTTCTGAATGAAGTATCTGCGATTTGGAAGTCCTGTCAGTTCATCATGAAAAGCTAAATAATTGATGCGGTTTTGAGCCTTTTTACTTTCGGTGATGTCCTTCACAACTCCATATACACCAACAACCTTATGATTGACTACTTGTCTCACCGCAGTAATTAAAACATCAAGTGAATCTCCATTTTTCCCCCGCAGCGATACGGAGAGCTCATTTTCGCTGAAGGACCCTTTTACAATTTCGGAAAAATAAAATAAAGCTTTTTGATGGTCCTCTTCTTTAATTAGGGTTAAAAAACTTAGCCCGATCAAATCCTTTTCCGTCAGCTGAGTCATCGCTGCTGCTACCTTGTTAACGGAAGTGATGACTCCCTTCATATCAGTTGATATCACTCCATCCGGGCTATGATGAAATAAAGAGCGGAAACGCTCTTCTTTTTCATTAATCCGCTCCGACTGTTCATTCATCATCGTATGACTGTAAAGATCGGGTATAAATGTGAGAATGAGATTTAATAAAAAGACAAATAGAAACGGAATTAAATAGTAATCGTGTCCGCCGTCTGCAAATTGATAGTCAAGAACGGAGGTCATAGTAACATACGGAATTCCGGCAAGCGATATTCCGCCAATTATACTTCCCGCTGTACGGTAGTATTTCGCGCGGCGCTGGTTTAATAAGCCGTCCTCTAAAGCGATCAATAAAAGTCTTAGCGCGGAAAAGCTGAACGCCGCAGAAAGCAGCAATGCAAACAGGATCAATAGCGGCTTCACTTCAATCTTATCCTGAAATAAAATTGCATACCCAATGAAATTAACGAAAACTATACCAAGTGACATGCCGCATCCTGTAACAAAATAACTTTTTGAGCTCAAATGCGGGATGCCGCAAGTTCTAATAGAGAAAAAAGCTACAAGGCTGCAAACTGCATAGCTAATCAGAAAGTAAAGGTACGGCTGCTCAGCTGTATACTTTAAATGCACAGACAAAATGGCAAGCAGGTGAGTCAGCCAGAACAAGAATCCAAGGGTTAAACTAAGTATTATTATAATTTTGGGCTGTTTATCTTGAGTTTTACGACTGTATATATTTGTGAACACCGGCGTCAGATGATAGCTGATAACCGATTGAACAAGTACAAGGAGCATCAAAAATAAATCTTCATTCAAGTTAAACAATCAAAATTCCCCCTTATCTCTTATATCGAACAAATCTTTAGATATTCAAGGGGATTTCAATTTTTTTCTAAAAAAACTTTCTTCTGTGTGCAATCATAAAAAATAGCAAAATATATGTTTAAAAATTCTCTGTTTGATGCAGACTATCGAACGATAGGAAATTTACATGAAAGGAGGAATGGGCGATGAACAAAAACAACCAAAACAACAAGCAGCAAAATCAACAACAGCAAAATCAGCAAAACCAGCAAGCTGATACTGAGTTTTCTCAAGAAATGAATCAGCAAAAAGCGAACAAAAAACAAAAATAAGGTTTACATACTTGTAAGCTAGTGAAAGACGGTTCTTTTGACCGTCTTTTTTCTTTTAGCTAATGAACTTCATTTCAAGGCGTTTTTTTATAAAATCGATTTTATGACAAGTATTTCCCTGCCTTTTTATGATATACTAATTCCGTAAAGCTGCAGATGATGCCACATCTACAGCCATAGCAAGCAACACTTGAACGGATCAGCTTAATACACAAACAATTTACTTTTGACCTCTCTTTTTTGCCGAGGTCTATTTTTTTTGCCCAAAGCCGAGCACTGCCACAATTAACGTAGCAAAAGATACCATTACAACTAAACTTTCAAAGATTGTCACATGTCATCCCCCCTTTCCTAGGGGTTCACACTGATCCATTAAAGATTGACCTGCACGTCCATTATATCATTAGATAGGCAAAACAGGAACATATGTTTGTATTTTGATTCAATTCTCCTACTATTAATGCCTTTGACGGCCAAAGCTCTAAAAATAAAAAAGAACACTCAAGGTGTCCTTTGTTAAGGCATTTTAACTCGGTTTTGTTCGACAGTATTACAGGCAATTTTCATTTTTGCCAATGTGCCTTTGAGGGTTTCTTCATGATTGCATTGATCATTTAGATACATTTCAGATAAATCATAGACAGATCGCGAAAGCAGTTCGACCACATTTTTTAACGAATCACCATCTGGGGCGTATTCATCATGCAGCACCTTCCGGACGATATCATCACTGTACTTTTTGATTTTCATGACCTTCTCCTTCTCAGGCATTTTCGTATCCTCCTTTTTTTCTCATATATAATACTTCTCTAATTGAATCAGATTCCCTTTGTTTAATTCTGTCGAGATATTGGAACTTTTTCAAAAAAAAATGGCTTCCGGTGCAGGAAGCCATTTAGCTTGATCTGTTTCATCAGGATGGTTCGATATGGACATGTACATGCGAGATACGATGTTCAACTTCCATTCTTTTTTCTACTTCATCTGTAATTTTGTGGCTCTCGGTTACATTCAGTCCTGCATGCACCTCGATAACCACGTCTACAAGGACACTGCTTCCAAGGTATCGCGCTTTTATATCCTTGATCCTGTCGACTCCTGGCGTTTTCTCAACAGTTTCTTTAAAGTTCAGCAGCTTCTGATCATCAAAACCGTCTGTTAACGAATGAGCTGTTTCTTTAAAAATATCCCATGCCGTTTTGCAAATAATGAATCCGATTGTGATCGCCGTAACGGTGTCAAACCAGGCTATGCCGAATTGTGACGCGACTATTCCTGCAAAAGCTCCTACGCTTACTAGAGCATCGGAGCGGTTATCATGGGCTGCTGCGATCAGAGCTTTTGAATTGATTTTTTTTGCCAATGATTTGTTGTATCGGTAAACCCCATACATAATAATCGCACTGATGATGGCTGCCCATGCAGTGATTAACTTGGGTGATTCTGTCTTTGGCTCTATGATGGATTGAAACCCTTCGAACAAAACCTGAATACCGACAGACATGATTATAAATGAAGCAACCAATGCAGCAATGGCCTCTGCTTTAAAATGCCCGTAGGGATGATCAAGGTCAGGCGGCTTTTGGGAAATTTTCAGGCCAATTAAAACAGCTGCTGATGCAATGACATCTGTTCCGTTATTCAGACCATCTGCAAGGAGGGCCTGTGAAGAATACACATAGCCAATGCCAAGCTTGGCTGCTGCAAGAAGAATGTAAGCTCCGATGCTCAGCCAGGCACCTCGTTCTCCTTTTTTTAAATCTTGATAAACGTCCAATAATTTCACTTCCCCATTTTAAGGATCCCTTTCATAAGCAGAGAAGTTTAGTTTGACAGATTACTTATTCCACTGCTTCGGGAGCATTTGAATGGACGCATTCAGAGTGTCCAGTTTGCTTTCAATCCTGTGCAGCAGGTAGAGAGTAATCATAATCGGAAATCCGACTTCGCTTACTAATTGAATCCACTGTTCCATAATAGGTTTCCTCCTTTTCCAGTTTTTATGTTCAATTTCCTTCTTCTCACAGAGATGAAAGGCCAGATCCCCTAATTAGAGATCTGACCTTCATTTGCATTATCCGATTGTAAGATCTGTTAAATTTCTTTCAACGATACGTGCCCCTTTTTTGCTGATAACGTCTCCGCCCGGAGATGTAAAAGCACTTGAAGCTAAGATAAGGTCCATTGCTTTTGACACATCACTCTCAATTACCGGTTCTTTTGGAGAATCGATGTTGATTTTCACCTGCTTGCCCTCTTCATTTAAAAATTGAAGTTCCAGCGTTTTCGCCATTTAAATTCCTTCCTTTCCTGATGTTTTAGTGGTTAAGCTGTTACCTGATGAGAATCGTTTCGTTCTACATGAGATAAAATTTGTGTTTGCAGACCTGTAATTGCAGATGCTGCCTGCAGCAGCTGTTCAGCGGTTGCTGTTGTTTTTACGTTGTTGTAATTCTTGTATTTAAATACCTGCTCTCCTTTTTCATCCATGCCCATATCGAATACAAGGCGAAGCTGTGAATCAAGAATGATTGTTTCTGCCATATTGATCACCTCCTTTCGTATACGTTATACAAGGAAACGATCATCAGAGTAGCAGAAATTCAGGAACTTTTTTCTGAAAGTTTGACCTGCCTTAAATTCATTGTATGTTCTTCGGAGTTTTTACAGAAAATAACATTAGATTGATTCGTTCATATAGAAATCACACGAATCCTGATAGGTAGGTATGAATGTGAAAACAAGTAAACTAGAAGTCCTATTGTGGAGCATAGCATTCCCTGGGTTTGGACAGCTTCTGAACCGCCAGGTGATTAAAGGAATCCTGTTTATTTTACTGGAACTGCTGATTAATACGAATAGTCATTTCAATCAGGTCATCATGCTTAGTTTTTTAGGTGAAATTGATGCGGCCATTCAAACGGTCGAATTCGGATGGCTTATGTTTTATCCTTGCGTTTATATGTTTGCGATGTATGATGCTTACAAAAATGCAGATGGTCCCGCGCCTCCCCTGTCCTTTTTGCCTTTTGCATTTGGGGCTTATTTTGTCACGGTCGGATTAATGTACTCTCCAAAACTTAAGCTGTTCGGTGTACTCTTCGGACCGATCTGGCTGCCGATGCTTTCACTTATTCCAGGATTGCTGACCGGATTTCTCATCCGATTTATTATTTTGAGAGTTCGCACCATTCAAAAAGGATAAACTCTTTTCCATATGTTTTAACACCTGAAAATCGGGTAATTAAAGCTTAGAGGCAATGATTCGGGCAAATCTGAGATTTACACTTACTCTAGCTGGCGCGGGCTTGGAACCGCAAGGACGTATGAGAGGCAGGGCTTACGTTGTTTAAGTGTCCCAAGTCGGGCTCTGAATTAAAATTAAATTTCCTAATTTCATACAACGACTAAAAATATAGAATTAACCGTGCACATGTGTTCTGTTCAGGCTTCATTAACAGAACAATCATGTGCTTTTCTCTTTTTGATTACTGGTCCATCACAAAAAAACGCTCTATTTTTCAGCGTTTTTCTCATAATGAATGCTGCTGTTCTTTTTTCTTTTATTTAAAAGCCATTTTACTCCTATCGATAAAATCATGAATCCAAAAGCAGCAAGTGACACAGTCATGATTAATTCCTGTCCGGTCAGTGAGAGGCTTTTTGCCAATTGGACTGAATAGGAAAGAGATGAGGCAGTCATTAGTTTTGACAGAGAAGCAATCAGGAGAAATCTGCTGAAAGAAACTCCGCCTATCCCCGCTCCAAGGCAAATGATTTCATCTGGAAGAACCGGGATAATAAACAAGAGGAAAAGAATCGCCGTTTCATTTTTTTCGACATACTGCTGGTAGCTGTGCAAGTGCTTTTCTTTCACTATTTTTACAACAAGTTTTTGTCCGCCGTGCCTAGCTATGAGGAACATGACAGCTATTCCGGAAATCGTTCCGAAAAAACTCAGATAAGCTGCGGTAAATGAGCCAAAAACTGCACTGCCTGCCGGAATCGTAACAGCTTCAGGCAAGGGCAGGACGATTGGCTGGAGGAAGCAAATAAGGAGAAAAAGGAGTTTGCCTAATAGGGTGTTTCCGCCTACAACGCTCTCCAAACCTTTTGCATCCGTCAGAACCAAAAACTCTGTTGTATAAAAAATCAGACAGACAATAATAAGAAAAATGCTCAAGTACACTAAGGCGAGCCTCGTAATTTTTAAATAGTTCGCTTTTTTCATGATAATCAAGACAAGATTAATAGACAGAATGACTAGTAAAATGACTGTAAATATACCTTTATAAATTGTCAGCACCGACGGCAAAAACACAAACACGCACACAGCTGCAATCGCGCTCATCAATAAATGCGTCCACAATTCAGACAGTTTCTTTCCAAGAATCACAGCAATCTTTCTCCCTTTAAGAAATTTTCATTTGTATGATTAAGTTTAATGGCAATGGATTCATTAGAAAACACACCTGAGGTTTAACTGAAAGTAAGACCTCAGGCTTAGATTTCTCATGAAACAGCACAAAAAAAAACCAAATCAGCTTGTGATTTGGTTTTTAGTCTTCTTGCTTCGCAAGATCATTGATAAATCATTTACCTTTATTGAGGAAGAAAAATGAATCCCTCAGGCTTGCAGCACTTGAAATCCTATGTGAACTTCATCCTGATTATGTAAAAATCGAACGGAATGACATTTCGGATTCCCATGAAAAAGAAGAGGACTTCCTTTTAGCGGAAATTGAAGGATCTCGGCATTGAATTTGTTCAGGGCTGCTTATTCGGCAAACCTGAACCAAATCCTTTTAATCACCAATCAGCACAGTATAAAAAATGCGGGTCATATCCCGCTTTATCTTTTAGATGCCCGGTATCCGGCATTGACCGCTTCATCCTCAGAACAGAACATTTCTTCTTCTTTTGTTGCATCATAATATTGTCCTTCAGGCAGATGATAAATCTTGTCTCCTGATGAAGAAATATTCCCTTTGATTGTGCAGGCCTCTGTTTGTGTTTCTTTCGGATCTTCTGATTTTTTTTCAGCAACATTAAATCCTTCGTCCTCAGCGGCATAATTTTCTATGCTCCAGATGCCAATCTCCTTTTTCTGAGCAGTTTTTTGAAGCTTAATAAACTCATCTACATGCTTCGTATTCGGGGCATAAACATAACCCACACGTGCAAGTCCTTTTTCGATAAGAAGTTTATTGAACATCTTGCCGTCAGCGTGAAGATAGACCAGGAGCCTTCCATATTTATCACGTTCTCCAACATCCAGTTCAAGCTCCACCTCTTTACCTGAAAGTGTTTCTTTTGCAAAGCTGCTTGCTTCAGGTCCAAACGGCTGTACAGGTTTGTTTGGATGAACGGTTTCCGGTGTGTCGACAAGCAGCAGGCGCAGCGTCTCTTCTTTCCCATTCACAAGAACCTTGACTGTGTCACCGTCGATGACCCTGACTACCTTGGCTGGAATGAAATTTTCATTCTCAGAATCTGCTTCTATTTCGGATTCAGCCGGAGCTGCTTCCTCAGGAGGACTCTCTTCTTTAGAGGATATATTTTTCTTTTCAGTTTCAGCAGCAGGTGTCTCATTATTCGCTGTTTCAGAACATCCCGATATCATAAAGGCTGCAAAAATCAGCAGGAACCATTTTTTCATTTTCTTTTCCCCTTTTATTTCTTAAAAATCAAACCGCACGATAAGCTTGCATGTGCGGTTTGATTCGATGCTTTATTTATTTTCTCTCTATTTGATGATTTGAAGCTCTTTTGGAAACTTTGTCAGCGTTTCATGACCTGTATTCGTAATATACACGTCATCTTCAATGCGGACGCCGCCGATATCAGGAACGTAAATGCCTGGTTCAATTGTATAAACCATGCCTTCCTGAAGCAGGTCATTATTCGTATGGCTCATCGACGGGAATTCGTGCACGCTAATGCCAAGGCCATGTCCCAATCGATGCGGGAAGAAATCGCCATAGCCTGCATTTGTGATGACATCCCGTGCGATTTGATCCAATTCACCGATTCTGGTGCCTGGTTTGCTTGCATCCAGCGCTTTTAATTGAGCTTTTAGCACTGTATCATAGATTTCTTTTTGCTTTTCACTGATCGATTGATAGGCAAATGTACGCGTAATATCTGAGCAGTAGCCATCAAGTACGACACCAAGATCAAATAAAACGAAGTCTCCAGATTTTAACGAAGTTAAGCCAGGATTGCCATGGGGCTGTCCTGATTTTTCACCGAACAGGACCATTGTAGAAAAGGACATTTCACGAATCCCTTTTCGTTTTAGTTCATATTCGATTTTTGCAAGAACGTCCATTTCGCTGATGCCTGATTGAAGAGCCTGAACACCTACCTCAACGCCGAAATCTGCAAGCGCTGATGCCTCTCTTAAAATCTCAAGCTCTTTGTCGTCTTTGATCAGACGCAATTGATTCATGATTTCCTCCGCTGAAACAAGTTCTGCTCCTGTCAGAATGTTAAGAAGCTGCTCAGCGCGGGCAAAAGAAAGAAGTTCTTTTTCAACTGCTGCCTTTTTAACGTTCTGCTGCCCTCTTTTTACGATGGCTGCATTTACTTTGTCCCATGGATTTTCATGATCGGCATATCCGATAATTTCCCCGTCAAAACCTGCTGCTTTTGCCTGTGAAACTTCCATTCCAGGGCAAATAAAAAATGGCTCTTCTTCTTTAAAAATAAATAAACCCATTAATCTCTCATGGGGATTTGTGTGAAAGTTTGTTAAGTAGAAAATGTTTTCAGTTGATGAAATAAAGGCAGCATCTGTATCCTGCTGCTTCAGCCAGTCAGTAAGCTTCATTAATCTTTCTTTTTGCATACACTCTCTCTCCTTCATCTGCATAAGTCCTCTCTATCATACGCCAAATTCATCAGAACTTAAAGAATGCTGATGGACTTCTTCGGAAATACATCCGTCTTTTTTATGCAGAACCCGTTTCAGAAAAACGGTCTTTCGATTTTCTGATCTGATTGTTTTCATAGAAGGTGCCAGACTGCTCTCAAATGAACTCATAGAGCACATTCAACTCTCTGGAAGGGTTTACCTCCTTTCAGAACGGGAATGTAATAAATAACTTTAACAGGAGGTGCAAGAAAAAATGTCAAACCATCAAGTAAAAGACGAATCCATTCAGACAGAAAAGATTGAGAAGAAGCTAGATTCAATGAACAATGAGAAAATGGAAGCGATCCTTCGGGATTTCGAAGAATTCAAATCGTACTTAGGCGAAAAAGTTGAAGCAGGCAAGCGTTTAGGTTTAAGCGATGAAATGCTTGCTAAAGGCGCTGAGAAAGTCGCAAACTATCTGGCTAATAACGTTGAACCGCGCAACAGCGAAGAGAATCTATTAAATGAACTCTGGAAAGTCGGCAATGATGAAGAAAGACATTTCCTTGCACATATGCTCGTTAAACTGTCGAACGGGTCAAATTAAAAAGCAGAGTCGCCTGATTAGAGCAGACAGATATGAAAATTCTAATTTTATAGAAAAAATCCATCCAGCAGAGGATGGATTTTTTTATTTCAGAGAAGATAAATCGCTTTTCACATCTACAAGCAGGGCATTGCCTTCATCAGAGACTATCACTTTTGCATATTTTGCATGCCGTTCCAGTTCCATCCCTGTTCCCTCTTCTACAAAAAAGGATTCGATTCCTAGAATGAGGCCGTCATAGCCATTATATTTTCCAGTCAGATAGGCTTCGTCCGCATCAGGCTCTTTGAAAGCTTCCGCTGCTCTTCCTTTTGCCGTTTCTCCAGTCGGCCTGTAAACGCCCTTGCTGTCTTTTTTCACCTTAACGGTGATGACAGATCCGGTTTTAACGCCATCTTCCGGTTCATATCTTCCGGCTTCATATCTCAGCTGTACATAATCTCCCTGAAGCATTGACCTTGGATCAAGCGGTTCAAGTTCAAGCACAACCACTTTCCCTTCATCCAGAGCTTTTTCATTTAAAAAGCTCTGGGATCCTGTAAAAGCAAGCTGAAGGGTAAAAACTGCTGCAATCAAAGCCCAGGTTCTGTTTGTAAAAACGGTTACTCCTGCAGGTTTTTCTTTATCAAAGTATCTCACAGCTGCAAAAATCAGCAGGCCAAGGAGCAGAAAGGTCAGCGATTTGTGAAGCAGCTTCCAGGCAAAATCGTAATACAGGCCGATGAAAAAGAGGATAAAAAATACCCAGGTTATATTTTTCTTCACAAGGCCATCTCTTTTATGATAAAAGGCAAGCATGGCTGCACTAAGTCCAAAATACAGAATCTGATAGACAAGCGTTTCTTGCCAATCTGTTCCCCAGAAGGCGGCCGGATAAAGAAGCAGGAAGCCGTAAAAGAGGCAGAAGCTGCTCAGCTGTCTCACTTTATCAATCGGCACCATCATCAGCAAGAATTGAGCAATGGATAAAAGGGCTAAAACAATGCGGAAATTCTCCATCCATTGTAAGTGCACAGAAAATAGACTGATGAAGCTCGCAAGCATAAAAGAATAGGCGAGAAACTGAAGAAATTTTTCCCGTTCGATCAGGATCATCACAAAACCTACCGCAATAAAGAGAATGGCGGTGCCGGCATTAAGTATGAAAAGAACTCCTAATGCTATTAAAATTCCTGTAATAAATAAGGTGTACCGTGCAGCTGTATAGAGCTTTTTCCAAAAAACGGCTGTGCCTATAAATAGAAGACTGAACACAGCAAGGCTATATTCTGACTGAAAGATAAGGAACAATAATCCGCCAAGGCTGAATGATAGCAAGAGAGACGAGGTGAAGGTTATAATCACAATCAGAATATTTTTAAACACTTTATACATCAGCGAATCATCCGGCGCTTTCCTCGTTACACGGACTGCAAAGTAAATACCGCCTCCCAAAAAGAGCAGTGTCCCAAGGATGGAAAACAAATAAAAGCTGTATGGCCCGATTTTATCGGCAAGTCTTATACTGAGTTCTGCATATTTAGAAAGGGCAAAAACGCCCAGCATCACAAACGCAATAATTGTCAGCGTATGATGGCTGTCTTTTTTCATAAAAAGGAAGTAGCTAAGAATAATGACAAACAAGTACACGATGTTCATCCAGGAACTATAAGGTTCAAACACCTCGTAAAACGACATGATGATCAAAAAGAGATGAATGACTGTAAAAGCTGCGTATTGCAGAGGTTTTAGCTTTAAGAAATAAGCTAAGCCAAATACAATGGCATTAAGAATGACCATGCCAAAATAAATGAGCCACTCTTCAAAATCCGAACGATTGATGGATACGCTTGCCGGAAACATGTAAAACCAGTATGAAAGCAGCAATAGCCCATAGCTAAGAATGGCAAAAGGCTGATATCGCGTAATTACAGCAAGCGCAATCGAAGGCAGCATCCAGATGAAATATAATAGATAACTGTCAGCATGTGAATTATATATTTGCCCGATCAGAGCTGCTGCAGCACCAAACGAGATTGCTCCTCCGACAAGCAGCCACTTCGGGAGAGCCTCCCGGTTGGACAAAATCTTTCCGCTCAAAAAGCTTGCTCCATAAAATAAAATCATCATACCAATTGCAAGACCCACCTTTTCCAATCGTTCAAAACCGCTCCAATTGGAAGCAAAAAAATAAAGAATGCCCGATATAACAAAAATGATTGCACTGAGATATCCCAGCGGAATGAGTTTGCTCAACATGATCACCGTACTTTCCATTAAGAACTGATTGCTGTTTTCATCTTATCATTTTTTTACTTAGTCATATAGGCGATTCCTATTATCTGGTATAAAAAAAGAGATTCTTCCTTGAAGGAAGTGAATTCATTTTCGAACAGGCTTATGCAGCGTTATTTGCCTGATTCATTCTTATTTGTGATCATTTTTCCTTTGTCATTTTCTTAATTAGGCTTGTTTTCATCTCCTTCACACGTTTATATTCTATTTTATGAGCTGCGGATATAAGCTGAACTTAGATGGATTGAAATTCTTATTTTTATTTTTTGGGAATTCCCGTTCATGGAATCCTAAGGAATTTTTTAATGCCTTGTGAAAGAAGATTTAGAAGGATTTTTATCAGGTACTGTTCGGTTTATCTTTCGTAACTTTGTTTATCGGGCACTTTTCCCTTTATTTCAGGCTCTATTTCAAATTTTTAAGATTTATCAGACACTATTCATGGTTTGAAAGCTCCAGCTGCACCTTTTTCCAAAAAAGGAAAACTTGATTTTCCATGTGTTTTCTTTTTAGGTATAATGAATATGGGAATTCGTTCTTTACCTAGTTAAGGAGATGTTGGCATTGCTGAAATTGATGAAACGAAATATAGTCCTCATCTTATGTATAATTGGTTTTGCATCACCTTTTATTTTTATTCAATTAACAGATTGGTTTTACTATAGCTCACTGATCGGGTGGATCATAGGCTTCATTTGTATTACTGCAGCTTATGTGATTGTGAGTAAAAGACCAGATGAAGAATCCACAGGGGAAAGAACGACATAGAAAAATGGACGAAAGATTCCTTTCGTCCATTTTTTTATCTTAATAACCGCAGTCCATTCAGGATAACAAGGATCGTGCTTCCTTCATGTCCGATTACACCAAGCGGCAAATCGAGCACCTGCAGGAAATTCGAGCAAATCAGCAGTGCAATAACTGACATTGAGAAAATGATATTCTGTTTCACAATCTTATCCATTTTCCTGGAGACTTCAATGGCTTTTTTCAGTTTGGTCAAATCATTTTTCATCAGGACAACATCCGCTGTTTCAAGGGCGACATCCGTTCCTTCGCCCATTGCAATTCCTACACTCGCCGCAGCCAGTGCTGGAGCATCATTTATGCCGTCCCCGATCATTGCTGTATGACCGTACTTCTTCCCAAGTTTCTTCACTTCTGCCACTTTATCATCAGGTAGGCATTCCGAAATAAATTGGTCTACTCTTGCAGCACTTGCCACGGATTGTGCTGTGGACTCATTATCTCCAGTCAGCATGACCGTGTGAATTCCTGCTTTTTTGAGCTCATCAATCGCTTGAACGGCATCCTTTCTGAGCACATCCTGAAGGCTCAGAACGGCCGCGATCCCGCTATCATTTTTTACATAGACAATTGTTTTCCCCTCATGTGCTCTCTCTAAGCCGAATGCCGCCATCTCGTTCTCTTCCTCATTTTCCGCGACGGGCTTTCCTACACTCCACATTTCATTCTTCCATTTGGCCGTTACGCCAAAACCTGATTGCTCCTGTACATCCAGCATTTCGGGATGAAGAGATGGATATTTCTTTTCGATATAGCTTACAATCGCCTTTGCAAGCGGATGATTGGACTGCTTTTCAATTGACAGCACCGCTTTGAACACTTCAGCTTCATCTGCATTTTTGCTGATTTTCACATCTGTCACAACAGGTTCCCCTTTTGTGAGCGTCCCTGTTTTGTCAAAAGCAATTACCTTCAGCTTGCTTAACTTCTCTAAATGAACTCCCCCCTTAAATAGCAGGCCATTTCTTGCACCATTAGAGATGGCTGACAGAGTCGCAGGCGTTATAGATGCGACCAGGGCGCATGGTGAGGCCACCACCATCAGAACCATCGCCCGGTAGAAGCTCTCATTGAAGCTCCACCCAAGCAGAAAATGCGGCAAAACCATCATCAAGGCAACGGCAATCAATACACCTTTTACATAAGTTCCTTCAAACTTCTCAATAAATTGCTGTGAAGGCGACTTTTCTGACTGAGCAGATTGAACGAGCTTAATAATCTTCTGAAAAAGGGTTTGATCGCTGTTTTTTGTTACTTTTACTGTTATAGAACCATTAATATTAACTGTGCCGGCGAAAACAGTGTCTTCCGCTTTTTTCTCAACAGGGATGGATTCACCTGTAATTGCTGCCTGATCAATACTTGTTGTTCCAGATGCAATTTCACCGTCTGTCGGAATTCGTTCACCTGGCTTTACAGCAATCAAGTCTCCAATCTCAAGCGATGAAACATGAACTCTTATTTCATTGCCGTCTTTAAGCAGGGAAGCCTCCTCAGGCTGAAGCTCCATCAGTGCCGAGAGCTCACGCTGGCTTTTGTTCAGTGTAAAGGTTTCAAGCGCCCCGCTTAATGCAAAAATAAAGATTAAAATGGCGCCTTCAATCCAATATCCAATGATTCCTGAACCAATAGCTGCAAAGACCATCAGCAATTCTACATTCAGCTTTTTCTCATCAAGTGTTTCCTCAATTCCTTCTTTTGCTTTCGCATATCCGCCAATTAAAAAAGCTGATATAAATAAAGCTGCAGCTGCGGTCCCCTGATTTGTTTGAATGGCCCATCCTATCAAAATAAGGATTCCAGAGACAATGGCAGCAATCAATTCCCCATATTCTTTTAGTCTATCAAATTTTGTATTCTCATCATGTTCCCGATGATATGCATTTTCATTTACAAGCATAGTATACCTCCCTAATTGAGAAAAATAATCATCTTCATTAAGCATTATAAAAATATAAATGCTGCTGTTGAACAGCAGAAACCCCAATAAATCAGCTTTGGTGAATTAGTATATGTCTCATTATACCAAAACGTGCCCAAAACTCAATTAAAAATTATTATTATTTTTATTTAATAATAATTATCAATAAGATCACAAAAAAAAGACTGGTCATAAACCAGCCTTTGAAAATTGGAATATATATTTGACGCGGTAAAGCCCATTTTTCGTTTTTTCTTCAAGCGGTATAGCCAAAAAGGTTATATAGTAGTTTCCAGCCGGAATTTCATAGACTAATTTTTTTGATAAAATACTTTTGATTTCAACAGCGCCATTTACGACACGAAACGGTACTTTGCATGTAAATTCAGGTTTGAAATTCAGCTGGGGCTGATCTTGTACTACTTGAATTTCTGCAGATGAATTGGACAATGCAGCAAATGAAACCGCAAATTCATCGGCAGCGTACCCTTTTTCATAATCCTGCCCCGACCATTCAAAATGCGGAGAACTGATGCCAATATTTGAAATGATTATTTGATGATAGGATACAAGAATTTCATCTTTTCTTTTTATTTCCTTCATTTACTCACACTCCATTACGAAATTCAGTCAGTGATAAATAAAACCCTCGTGCCGTCAGGATAATTCTCAAGCTGATTGCCGACCCACGCACTTGCTCCGCGATTATCAGATGGAGTGACATAGCGGACTGATGCACCTGCTCCTCCTTCTTCGCACATAGCCATCGGCCATTCATCTCGATCGTATCCAGTCTCAGTAGGGATTCCGGCAAGGCTCTCTTCCCTTCTCTCCTCTGCTCCATCACGTTCAATCGTACACACATCGGAGTGCCCGGCAGCAATGGCGTCCCTGACATGATCTCCTGTTTCAGGGTACCTATCCATAAGAAAATATAAGATTTCATCATAGGCCGAATAAGCAGCAGCTTTCCCGGGAGCCAGTCCCTCAAGTAAACCTGCGAGTGCCATCATAACAAGAATTAGTCCAATAACTATTTTTCTCATTTCCAAGTTTATCCTCCAATGTGTTTTTTTCCTTCCTCTTCAATATAATTCATGATTGAAAAGAGCAGTTTAAGCCTATCTAAAACGATTGTTAAGACTGAATGTCAGTTTTGTAAATCTAGTTTCATAGGCACCCTACTTATGGATGAAGAAATGTTATTTCTGATAATTCAAAGGAAATTCAATGAGCAGAGAACAAAAGATATGGTTCGCTTCAAACTTTTTACAAATACTTGATATTAAGGAAAAGGAATCCATTAAAAGATATAGAAAATCTTAATAAAGGAGTTGTTATAAAAGATGCTTCATGAGAAAAAAGTGACATTGAGAAGGTTAAAACCGGAGGATATCCCATTATTATGGGAGTTTATATATGGACAGGCAGAGCCTGAATGGAAAAAATGGGATGCCCCCTATTTCCCGATAGGTACAATGACAAGAAAAGATTTTGAAAAACAAAAAAAGAAAGAAACGAAAGATCCGAATCCGGACAGGATGTACATTGAAGTAGAGCAGCAGTTAATCGGCATGGTTACCTACTACTGGGAACATCAGCCATCAAACTGGCTTGAAGTCGGCATTGTTATTTATCAGCCATCTAATTGGCATAAAGGTGCGGGCACGGAAGCCTTGAAGCTTTGGATACAGCACTTATTCGATAAATATAAGCTGATTCGAATCGGTTTAACAACCTGGTCAGGAAATACAAGAATGATCAGAGTGGCTGAAAAAACAGGTATGAGAGAAGAAGGCAGAATCCGCAAATGCAGATTTTACAAAGGTTCCTATTACGACTCTATCAAGATGGGCATGCTTAGAGAGGAATGGCTTGCCGGATCTTTAAAAAAAGTATAAAAAAAGCGTTTTATCCCCAAAATAGAAGCAGAAGTCAGCTTTTCTATTTTGAGAGGAGGACATGTAGATGGCACTAGTCGTCATTTGCAGACATTGCAGCGGAGCAGGCAAAATCAGAACGAACCCCTTCATTCCTCTTGCGAAAAAGTGCATGCAGTGCAATGGGACCGGTAAATATCAGGAATTCACCTATAAGAATTAAAAAAAGCGCAAGCGAGCAAAAATTTTAAATTCTAATTTCAACCAAAAAGGAAGCATTCCAGAATGCTTCCTTCTTCTTTTTCTACTTTAAATTCACCAAAACATTATATACAAAAAATAAAAGGCCGATCACCGTTGCGGTTGATCCGATGATTGTAAGCAGCAAGAGACTATTCGTTCCCGAAACAGTAAATACAAGGCCAACCATCATTACCGGCAGTCCGATATTATGAAGCCAAAAGTGAGCCTTTGCCAAAAAATGATCCGTTAACTCAGGAAATAAATAATATAAGATTCCGGCAATTGTAAGTGTCGTCCATCCGAGTAAATTAATATGAACGTGAACTGAAGTGAGTGTATAATCATCAGCAATCGACATATAAAGACCGAGCAGAAGACCTAAAGCCAAGTATAGAACAGAAAACTTGATGGTTTTTATCCCCATTTGATTACCTCCCGTCTTTTTAAGATACAATCTAATTTACGCTCTTCAGGCGCTTATTTAGAAATTGTCCATTAAAAAAGAAGGGAGATCACTATCCTTTAATCCATTACACCTATGCTAATGACTGAAACTGTAATGGCAGTTGTTAAGTTCATCTTCTGGTAGAGGCTCCTCCATTGCTCATTGGAAAGATCACTTTTATCGAATGTACTCTTGTACGTTATACCAAAACCAGCAGGATCTGATTCTTTTTCCTTTAAAATCTCTATTAATTTCTTTGTTTCTGATTTGATAGTGTGTTTGATGGCCTTTTCTAAAACCCTCGTCGTAATTTGCTGGTCTGAAACCAGTTCTTCAGATACTTCAAGCAGCCTCGCTTCCATCTTAATGTCAACATTAAAATCAGGGCTTTTCTTATTTTTCACACTGATATCTGACGTGCTTTTAATATTGTCAATGGTAATAAAAACAGATTCATCCCCTTTTTTCTCGACTATTGCTTCTTTCATGACTTCTCTTGGAAGTTCCATTTCAATCGAGCCTGATTTGAAATGCTCGCGGATCAGTTTCAAATAAAAGGATTCTTCGGGTGTAAGCACTCCAACCATCTTATCTTCGTTAAATAGAGCCATCCCCTCAATGGTGACTTTTTTTTCGTTCATCAGACTGATCATTGGCAGAATCGGATCCATACCTACTTCATAGTACGTTTTGAGGAATTCATGAAGGGTGCTCGAAATCGTTTGCTCACTTTTAATGTTCTGCTCAAGCAGTCTGTACAGATACGTTCCTACATTTGTCGTGATACTTAAGTTTTCCGCTGAAAGAATAGAGGCTGCCTCAGGAGAAGCTACGGCCAAATAGCTCATGGTCCCGACAGAAGCATCTCTTGCAAGTGTGTCTACAAATGTGTAGATTCCCCGTCTAGCAAGCTCCTCTCCATACAGCGAGACACGCAGCTGCCCAGAAACTAGATGATGGCTTGTTTCCCGGTTCATGGCTTCCCTGATTCCTTTGCTTGTATTTGCTTCTGATGTCAGCATTTGAGAGACATTCTGACGGGTTGGGTCAAATTGAAAAGCCACTGTTGTGCCTTTAATTTTATTTTGATTGCCAAGATCATAGCCAACTGCTGTAATCATGCCGATTCTCTCAATATATTTTTGTTCCAGGCAACCAGTCAGCATGAAGCATAAAAGAACGAGAATGAGCTTCTTCATATTGATTTTCCTTTTTTAACTATCATTTTTTTAATCAGCGTCCATCCGTAGATAAAGACGATAAATATGACTGTTGCAATAAAAGCAAAGGTGCTGAAGCGATCCGTGAACTTGATGGTTTTGTCTACTGTATTCAAGGTGAAAACAAGACTCATGACAAAGATGGAGGTGACGATAATGGACCACTTGTCCTTCATTCTGAATGTTCTCTTCAGTCCTTGAAAAGCTGCCCACATATAAAATAATAAGTTAGGAAGAATGATGACCATCCATAGGGAAATCGCGATAAATTCAAATCGCTCCAGATTAGGAATTCTAACAATCTTAAGCATCGTAAGTGTAGCCCAGACCGTTTTTTCCAGCTGCTTTGGACTAAAGTACACAATCGCGACAATCATTAAGACTAATACTAGTATCGTTGTAAAAAAAAGGCCCAAGTGAGCAAATTTTTGTGCTTTCTTTTTATCCTTCAAATAGGGATAGACAAACATAATGACTTCATAGCCAAGCATGGTCAAAGTCATTCGGTAAGCACCCCGCAGCAATTCCGCCGGAGATGCGGACAGAACCGGAGACAGCATCCTCCAATCAGCATAACTGAGAGGCTGAAACAGCATAAAGATCATCCAGGCAGTGATAAAAATAACCAGGAAACTTGCCCCAAATAGGACTCTTACGCCTCCTGTCACTCCATAATAGGTGAGAAATAAGAGAAGGGCCCCAAGAAGCCATTCGGGCATCTCAGGAAATATCCATGTTTTCACAATAAGAATATAGTCAACAAGAATGACCGAAAATGCAAGAAGATGATAGATCACATAAGTCATGTTAAGAAGGCTGCCTATGTATTTTCCAAAAAGATCACCATTAATGCTATATAAGTCTGCACTCTCATATTGCTTTAAAATGCTGAACATCATAAAAATGAGCACATGAATCCCTAATGCAGCCATAATAATTGAAATCCACGCATCCTGTTTGGATTCCATAAAAATAATCCGCTGAAAGCCTGCAATGCCAACTCCGTTTTGAACACTGAAAATGAGAGCAGCGAGCAGCCATGCCTGAACCATCTGGTTTTTAGGAGGGGATAAATTTATTTTCATGTCAGTACCTGATTCTTATTCATCAGTATCCCTCTTCTTTTCAGCAAGTCTTCGCGGAAACATTTCATTATCAATTGGACTGTTAGTGATCGGCCTTTTCGCAAGATATTGTACTGGCAGACGGAAGAGAGAATACTTAAGATCCTCTTTGCGGAATGGATAGATCGGAGCAAGATATGGTCTGCCGAGCGTTGTTAATTTTAAGAGATGCAGCAGAATAAAGCATAACCCAAACATAATGCCGATTAATCCTAAAAAACCTGCTAGAATAATCATAGGAAAACGGGCAATGCGAATGGCAGAACCCATCATATAGCTTGGAGCTGTAAACGATCCAAGCGCACTTAGTGCGATAATGATGATTAGAATATTGCTTGTAAATCCGGCCTGAACAGAAGCCTGCCCAATGACAATACCCCCTACAATCCCCATCGTCTGGCCGACTTTTGTCGGCAGCCTTGCCCCAGCCTCACGGAGAAGCTCAATAATAAACTCGAACAGCAGGGCTTCAAAAACGGGCGGAAAAGGAACATTCGCCCTTGACTGGCCTAGGGATATCATTAATGCAGACGGAATCACCTCATAATGATAGGTAAGAGCTGCAACATAAGCAGGTGTTGCAAAAACAGAAATCAACATGGCCGCAAAACGCAGAAATCGAATAAACGTGCTTAAATTCCAGCGCATATAAACGTCTTCCGTTGATTCAAAAAAACTTAAAAACTGAGTAGGTGTTAGAATGGCAGTCGGACTGCGGTCTACTAAAATGCCTACCTTTCCTCTTAGGATGGAATATGAAAATCGATCAGGAAGCTCTGACAGCAAAAATTGAGGAAAGATTGTAAAGGAATTATCTTCAATAAGCTGAACCAAGACAGAGCTATCTAAAACATCATCAATGACAATATCGCTGATTCTTTGTTTTACTGTCTGAACATTCTCTGGATCTGCAATATCCTCAATATATACAATCCGAATTTCCGTTTTAACTCTCTCGCCAATTGTAACTTTATCTGTCCGCAGTTTCGGGTCATTAATATTAGCGCGGATCATGTTGATATTTTTCCCGATGGATTCCGTAAACGAAATTTTCGGCCCGAATACCAACGACTCTGTTTCTGCTTTATCAATCGACCTTTCGTCTATATGGGGAATATTTACAAGCAGACTTTTCTTTTCTTTTGATGAATACAAATAAACAGCGCCTGTCAGCAGAGACTGAACGGCATGCTCCCTGCCTTCTGCCGCAGAAATGTTTCCTGTACTGATAATCTGATTCAGTTCCTCTATGCCAATGCTTGTGCTGCTCACTTTCTGAATCGGTTTAATAATATCTTCGCTCAAGCTCCTGATGTCAACTAAGTTCACCAAATAAGCGATTAACACAGCGTTATTGTCACTGCATAAAATGGTGCGGAATGTCAAATCCGGATTACTGGACATCGCCTTTGTCAGTCTTTCTCTTACTTCTTGAACGGAAGGAGGCTGAGTGCTGTCCCCTGTTTGCTTTTGCTTAAAAAACATATCAAACAACTCCGATGCCAGGTGGTTCTTTTAGTGTTTCCATTTATGCCATTTTCATGAAAAAAGATCATAATAAAAAGCACCTTAAACAAGGTGCTTTTATTCCTACATAAACATTCCTACTAATACTGCTGTAATAAAACTTGCTAATGTTCCCCCGGCGATCGCCTTTAATCCAAGTTTAGATACAAGGGGACGCTTCGCAGGCTCGAGTGATCCCAATCCGACGATCAGCTGGCCAATGGATGACAGGTTGGCAAAGTTACAAAGAGCAATCGAGAGAATGGCAACTGTTTTAGGATCTAACTCATCAATCATTTTACTTAAGTCAAGATAAGCAACAAATTCATTGACTGATAATTTCGTTCCGATAATAGAAGCTGCTCTGAAAGCATCCTCAAACGGAATGCCAATCATGATGGCAAATGGATAAAATACATAGCCAAAAATCGTTGACAGGTCCGTTCCAATCAGGCCAAGCCCTCCATTGATCAGGGCCAGAATACTTATAAATGCAATCAGCAGACCACCGATGTTCAAAGCAAGCGACACGCCGCTGACGGCTCCTTCAGCGATTGCTTCAAAAACATTCGCATGCTTCGTTTTTTCCATGGCAACATTGTCATTTGTTTTGGAGATCTCTGTTTCAGGCTCTAAAAGCTTGGCCGTAATTAAAGAAACAAACGGAACGCTGAAAACTGAGATGAGCAGATATTTCATGTCTATTCCCATAAGTGAATATCCGACAAGAATTGCACCGCTGGCAGAGGCTGTTCCCCCAACCATGATTGCAAATAGTTCTGATCTTGTTAAATCTTTCAAATATGGCCGCACCAGCAGAGGAGTTTCAACTAAACCTAAAAATGAATTTCCGACAGCACTGAACGTTTCCACCTTAGTTGTACCTAAAAGTTTGCCGATTGATAAACCAATTATTCTAACGACGAACGGAATAATTCTTAAATAATACAGGGCTGAAATAAGGGCTGAAATAAAAATAATGACAGCTAGTACATTTATTGCAAAAACAAATGTAATATTCGTTCCTTCACCATAAAACCCGCCAAAAACAAACTCAATGCCTTCACTGCTGAAATCAATTATTTTTTGAACAGCGAATGCCGCTTTCTCTAAAATCATCTCTCCTGCTTTTACCTTCATTACAAATAATATCAAAGCAGCTTGAAGCAATAACCCGATGCTGATTGTTTTCCAGGGAATGCTTTTGCGGCTGCTGCTTAAAAGCCAGCCAAGAATTAATATACCTGCAAGAGATAAGATTCCGTATAAAATACTCAAATGAATGCCCCCATTTATTAAAATCATCAGTCGTTTTCCAATCATGATTAGCGCGGTCAGATGTCTGACGTCTTAAAATAAATAAAAAAAGAGGCCCCTGTTCAAGACTTTATAAAGAAAGCTTGAACAATGACCTCTGCGTCAGACAACCTGTTCGTACTCTCCTTATAGTCCGGCACTTTAAGGCTGCCAGGTAGAAACTTATGGACCATATCTCCATGATTATATAAGGAAAACGTATGAAGTTATCTCCGTATTTTACAGCGGGACAATTGCTATTTCAATCCTTTTTCTTATTATCAAACTAGCAAATGTATTTCAATCTTTCAGAACCATCAGTAAACACTGTTTCTGCGCTCTGTAAGCCAAAGGGTAATCCCGATTTTCTGGCAGATTGTCACATAATGCATAAGCGTTAATAACACAATGCCTGTATTCATGCCAAGTATAATCCCAGCCATTTGCAGCGAGGGCTGTGATCCAAGCAAAAACATCATGCCAAACGAGACGATATGCGACCAGACAGTATGGTAAAAAGCGTCTTTCACAAGCCCAAGTCCGATTAAATAAGCCTGCATGGGAATGACGAAAAAGTGAAACAAAAAGTACGGCCACAGCAGCTTCAGATAAAAGGCTGCCTGATCAGATGAGAAAAAAAGCGATGTCAGCGGTTCAGCAAAAAGATAAATAATAAATACGGCCGGTATTCCGTAAAGCATAGTAAAAGACATCGATTGCTGGAGAAGGACCCGCAGCGTTTTTGTATCCTGCTTGCCGTACGAATCAGACACGTTTGGAATCAGCATGATCATTAAGGAATGAGCAATAAATGCCGGAAAGAAGCCAATTGTCATCGCCACTCCAGTCAGCATGCCAAAATGCTCAGTTGCAGCAACCGTGCCGAATCCTGCTGAAATTAAGGCTGTCTGGATTAAAAAAGGCTGAATGGCATTCGTAATGGCATGAAAAATCCTCAGGCCTGTAGTCGGAAGAGATACAGACAGCAGCTTTTGCCTTGCATGTTTGCCGGTTGTAAATGTGTTGTTCTCATTTTTCAGAGCATGCATATGTACAAAAAACACACTGATCAAATAGACAAATACAATCAGTTCACTGCCTATAAAAGCACTGAGCGCAATCAGCAAAGCATTTTGATCAAATTGAAAAATGGTGAAAATGAGCAGCAGCACACTGAATTGCACAGTTTTTCTTAAAAAATTAGAAAACGCAATCTTGCCCATCTGCTGAACACCCATAAAATATCCTCTCGCAATCGAAGAAAACGACGCAATGGGAATTAGGCCAATAATCAGCCATTTTACAATCGGATGAAATCCCTCAAGCAAAGGTGTAACTGAAAAAAGGACGATGCTTGCCAGCAATACAGCAAGGGTAACAACTATTGTCATCTGCAAGGCGTGGCGCAGCATACTGTAATGCAGGACCCGTTTGTTTTCAGCAATGTATTTTGAGATAGAAATCGGCAGTTCAAGACTTGCAAGGACCGCAACTAAAAATATGACAGGCAAAATGGACATATACCTGCCCATTCCTTCTTCACCAAGCTCTCTGGCTAAAATCATGTTGACGAAGAATTCGACGCATTCACTGAAAAAAGCGGCAACGATCAATAAGAGGGTTCCTTTGAAAAAAGAATTCATGCTGACTCACTCCTTGGCGAAGAACTTTCTAAAAGTCTATGAGACAAGTCATTGAATTATTTTAAAATTTGTTTTTATGTTCGTTTTTACCTAATCAATTACACCTGTTTCAGTTATCATGACCTCTGGCTTAATCTCTACAGACAGTTTTGGATAGATCTCTTTCCATTCTTTTTTTCCAAACCCTCTAATCCTGCTTTCCAATAGATCTTGGATTCCGAGAGGATCAATATCCGTTTCTTTAAATTGTTCGATCAATTGTTTAGATTCGTTTATAATCTCTTTTTCAAATGCTTTTTCCATTTCACTTTTGATTTTAGGTGTAATCATTCCTCCGGTATACTGCTGAACAATTCCGCTGATTTTTACTTTTATCGTAAGTTTGGTTGGATCATTCTTATTTACTTCTATTTTGCGGTTAGAGAAAATGGTTTTTACCGCTGCTAGCTCCTTTTTCGGCAGTTGAAGTGAATAGGTTCCTTCTGTATATTTATCAGCAATCAGTTTAAAAAAAATCAGCTTTTCATTTGGAATTTCACTGACCATCTTGTCACCTTTAAATAGCGCAAGTCCATCAAGTACTACAGTATCACTTTCCCCCTTTTTCAAAATGGGCAAATAGGGGTCACTGTCCTTTGCATACAAATCATATATAAAAATGTGCAAGTTCGTTTTTGGCATATCTCTGTTTTCAATATTGTGACGGATCAGGTTTGCAATATATGCGGCCGCTCCTCTGTTACCAAATTTCGCCTTCATAATGGAATTGGCACTCTCTCTTCCAACTGTCAAATAGACTCTCGATCCTACACTTGCATCCCTCTGAAGTGTATCAACCAGAGTAGTAAGCCCTTTTTTAGCAATTTCCTCTGAATAGATGGCAACTGACATTTTCCCCAGAACAAGAGGGTCAGATGATTTACGCTGAAGGTGAGTTAAAATATCCTTGCTCACTTCCAAGGACGTGGTGTCCTCAATGATCTCACTTTCCACTGGAGCATCCTTCTTATATACGGGTATGACAACAGTTCCTTTTATTTGATCGGAGCCTTCCATGTCATAGCCTGCTACCGTAATAATATTGACATCGTCCAATATTTCTTTTTCTAAACAGCCTGTTAAAAGCAGCAGCGGAATGAATAGAACAATCATTTTACGTTTCAACCTTCCGTCCTCCCTTCCATTTTCGATAAATTAAAGTGAGTAAGTACATTAACGGAATGTAAGCTATAAATAAATAGAAACCTACCTCACCAAGAAGATTATTAATAAAATTAATCTGTTCACGTTCTTTAATAAAATTTACAGCTGCATAACAGACGGCGACGACAATCAAGATTGTGTATTTCTGTTTTATCTTCACAATTTGTTTTATGCCTCTGCTTGCACACCAGAGGGTTAAACAGACGTTCGGCAAGATGACGAGGTTCCAGTTTGCGATCCCAATGTATTCAAACCTCTCCACAAACGGCATCTCAACAATTTTCCACATAGTCAGTGTTGCCCATACGTTTTTCTGAAGCTGCTCTTCACTAAAATAAACAATGCTAAACAGCATAATAATCAAATAGAAGAATGTTGTAAGAGCTGCACCCATGTGTGCCCACTTTTTTGATTTTTCAGGATTTTTCAAGAAAGGATAGTACATAAACAGGGCTTCAAAGCCCAAGATTGACAGTGACATATTCTTCGTGCTTTTCAAAAGATCACTGATGGAATGATCAAAAAATGGCATCAGGTTATTAAAATTCGCAAATTTCAGTGTGAAAAAAAATGTGAAAATCAGATATCCCGGTAGTACTACACCAAAAAAGCAAATCCCTGCTACCACCCGAAACCCGCCATTTAAGATGTAATAAACAAGAATCAGAAAAAAAATGCTGTACATCCAGACATTCAGATCCGGAAACATCCATACTTGTATAACCTCTATATAAGTTCGGAGGATGTTAATAGAAAGAGCCATAAAATAAATAATGAAAATTGCATTTAAGCCATTGCCGATCCACTTGCCAAAAATCTTTTTATGAATATCCAGGATGTTTCCCTCTTGATCCTTTAAAATCTGATAAATTAAAAAGATTGAGATATGAACAATGACTCCTGAAGCAAGAATCGCTATCCAGGCATCGTGACCGGAGTCCAGCGAAATAATGCGCTGAAAGCCTAGTACTCCCACACCAAACTGAAGGGAGTGAATAAGAAAAAACGCAAGAAAATGGGAGACTTGATACCGTTCTGCTATCTTTTTCATCTGAACACCTCACGATCTGCTATTCATCAATATCATGTCTCTGTCTTGCTTTTTTTGTTGAAAATTTATCAGGCTGTTTCGTCCGCAGGGCCATTGGTCTCTTGCTTAATGTAGAGAAAGGAAAACGGATAATCGCATCTTTAAGGTCCCTGCTTCGGGGCGGATAAACCGGCACCAAAAAGGGCCTCCCGAGAGATGTCAGCCTTAAGAGATGAGTAGTTAAAAAACAAAAACATAATACGATGCCAAGTAGACCATACATTTGGGCGAAAATTAAAAATGGAAATCTCAGCAGTCGAATTGTATTGCCCATCTTGTAAACCGGCGTGGTAAAAGATGCAAGTGCCGACAATGCAACGATGATCAGCAGAACGTTACTGGTCAGGCCAGCTTCAACAGATGCCGTTCCAATAACGATACCGCCTACGATACCGATTGTCTGGCCGACCTTTGTCGGCAATCGTGCTCCAGCTTCCCGGAGCAATTCAATTGTAAGCTCCAAAAACAGTGCTTCTAATATAGGAGGCAGAGGAATTTCCCGCCTGGATGTTACAAGCGTGTTCAGTAAATCCTTTGGAATTAATTCATAATGAAACGTCAGTGTCGCTACATATACTGGTGTAACAAGGATGGAAAACGCAACAGCAAACACACGGATCAGCCTGAAAAAAGATGCCAGTACCCAATTTAAATAATAATCTTCGAAGGATGAGAAAAATTCCACTAGAGTTGTCGGTCCGATTAAAACCTGCGGAGATCCATCGACAACTACAGCTATTTTTCCTTCTGCCAGCACAGCAGCTATCCTGTCAGGGCGTTCAGAATCAAGCACCTGCGGAAAAGGAGAATTATGATTATCCGAAATGAATTGGGCAACATAACCGCTGTCGCCTATTTGATCATACGTAATATCTCTTAACCGCTGAGTAATCGTGTTTACATTTTCTTCATCTGCTATGCTGTCAATATAAAGAACAGCAACTTTTGTTTTGGACAAATCGCCAATTTGCATTTCTTTTATTCGGAGCTGCGGCACTTGAATTCTTTTCCGAATCAGATTGATATTAAATTCAATCGCTTCTACAAATGCTTCTTTCGGACCTACTACACTGAATTCAACTTCAGGCAGAGAGATGTCCCTTGCTTTATTCAATGTAGCTCTTAATAATGCACACGGACTTCCATATTCAGAGAATGAAATAATGATATAGCCTTCCAGCAATTTCTCCGAAACTATATCCGTGTCAATCGTGACAATGATTTCTTCAATTGGTACAATTTCTTTCAGTTGATGAAGTGTACTCCATTTCTCCTTGAGTAAAGGAGATAATATGCTCTCATGCAAAGTCTGCGGATCTGCAACTGTCCGAATGTAAGACACCCAGAATTTAACCTCTTTTGCATTGTGCTCATATTGCACAAAATCTGATGAGGCCTTAAAGCAAGTAATTGTTTCAGCCATCGACGGCTTTGGTTTGCCATTCTGCTTATACATCTTGTTCACGATTTCCACCACGCTTCACGATCGTACTTTCCCTTATATTTCCTCCCGCTTTATAAATTATTCAGGCCAGAAAAAACTGTAGAGTTTTTGTACGCAGCAATAAGTCAGGAAGTTTTCCAAATTTATTAGCGAAAAGAGGAAAGTAAAATTAAAAAAGTTCAATATAAATTTTTAAAAATCCGCTAAAGATGCAGCTTTGTTCAGTTAAGGCTAATGACAAACACTGATCTAACAACAAAAAAACTCCCATCCAAAAGGACGGGAGCTGCCATTATTTATTTTGCAAATGTGTGTCTTCCGATTGTAAGTGTGACTTCTCTAGTTCGAATCCAGTCGCTCTCAGCTGTTACAGGATTATAGAAATAGACAGAATCATTTCCCATACCCTCATATGCCAAGGCTTCTTGAACCGCTTCTTCAGCTTCTTCATCAGCAGGTTCATTAATTGAGCCGTTTTCAACTGGAGAAAACGCGTAAATGCCAGATTGCTTTTGATAAATAACGTCTCTGATTGTATCCGGGAAACGATCGTCTTTCACACGGTTTAAGACAACTGTTGCCACAGCTACTTTTCCTGCATACGGCTCACCTTTTGCTTCAGCATGAACGATGCGGGCCAATAAATCCTTATCTTCATCTGAAATCGACTGAGGCACCTGTAATTTTTCGCCTACATATAATAATTGACCGCTTTTATGATTAAGGGATTGAATCTCTTTAATGGATACTCCGTACTTTTTGCCGATCAGCCATAAAGTATCACCAGTTTTAACTTCGTGTTTTGTTGCTGCCTCTGCTTTTTCAAACCCAAATAATGAAAAGGTAAGTGCAGAAATGATAGTAAAAGTAAAGAATGCTTTCTTCATTTGTAAACCTCCCAGTTTTCATTCGGATTCGTCTGTTAGAAGTACAAGTTATAGCCTAACAGCTTTATTCACCAGAATCATTGCTTAAAAAATGGAAGGATTACCAATTCAATGTTCAAAATAATACGGCATATCAGTCATTTTCAGAAAATGAAATAGAATATAGCGGACATTTCCCCATGCATAAACAGCAAACTTGCAGCTTTTATCCATAGAGAAATACGTTCTTTTCTCCTTTTACCATTTCACATTCCTTTCTTATGATAAACGTACCGCGGAATACTTTAATGGAGCGCTCCTTAATGGAGACTTGAAAATGATTGAAGAAAAAAGGTTTGAAGAACTTGTAAAGCAGTATCAAAAAATGATTTATTATCACATTAAACATTTGAACATTACAAAAAATCAGGAAGAATATCATCAAATTGGACTTATCGCATTGTGGAATGCTTCAAAAACCTATGACAATTCTAAAGGCACCTTCAGCACCTACCTTTATAAGTGCATAAGAGGCCAGCTTCTTAATGAAATGAACAAACAAATCAGAAGGCAAGAACACGAGGAGCTTCGTGAACATCATAACGATGTGATAATGGAGGATGATCCTATTAAGGAAATGTTAAACGAGCAAATTGTCCGCTCATATAGTCATATCCTGTCTCCGATGCAGCAGAAATGGCTGATTGGCTATTGCATTGAAAAGAAAACGCCATCTGAAATTGCAGAGAGCGAAAAAGTAAGTGCGGCCAGTGTGAAATCATGGAGAAGAGAGGCATTAAAGAAGATCAAAGCCTTACCAGACGAATCACAAGTCTGAACCATTCGGGAAAAGAAAAACGGCTGTCACAAGTGACAGCCGTTTTTACAATTCAGCTCCGGGGAACCTGCATATACCTATAAATAACACTTCCGCCCTGTTGGGCAATTCCGCGAAAATGCTTAAAATCCTCCCGTTCAACAAGAGCGGTCCTAAAGGTAAGGAACACTTCTTTTGGAACATGATATTCATTCATTTCGCCATTCTTTAAAGATTCCAGCATCTCATTTGCCAATTGTTTATCCATGGAACGAACTTCCCCCAAATCTTTTCATATATGCAAGTTTACTAAGGAGAAGTCCGCTTGTCCATGTCTTAATAAATAAATTTTAATGCTTCCTCTATGTCAGTTTCACCAGAGAGGATTTCAAACGTTTTGTTTTTCACTTCTTCATGAGTAAGTGAAGCAATCAAAACTGCTGCCACGTCTTCACGGGAAATGCTGCGGTTTTCTTTGTTCTCTATTTTTTGGGACGCTTCAATCTTCCCTATTGCTCTTTCATCCGTCAGTGCACCAGGTCTCACAATGGTATAGGAGAGATCTGATCCGCGCAGATATTCATCTGCAATTGCCTTTGCCTTAAAATACTGCTCCATTGAGTCAGGACCTGCTGAAGGATTATCTGTCCCCATAGAACTCAGCATGACAAAATGCTGAATCCGATGTTCCTTAGCTGCGTCAATCAGGTTTTTAGCCCCTTCCTGGTCAACTGAAATCGTTTTATCAGGTCCCGTTTTTGAACCTGATCCGGCTGCAAAAATGACTGCATCAGCGAGATGAACCGCATGTGATACATCTCCTTCAAGATCGCCGACAACGGTTTGGGCACCCAGCTTCTTTAGCTCTTTTTCCTGCTTTGGATCCCGCACCATTGCGATGGCGCGATGCTCGCCTCCGCGTGCAATTTGTTCTATTATATGTCTCCCTGTTTTTCCGTTAGCTCCTGCAATTAATACGTTCATTCTTACCAACACCTTTTATTTAGTATGATTGTACTCTTCCCCCAGGAAACTTCCTTCAAACGTTTGGAGTGGTTATTCAGGTTAAGACGTGATGCGGCTCCTGCCATTTACGCAGTGCTTCAAAACATGCTTCTGCATCCTGTAAACCCTGCTCATACAGCTTTTCAAGTTTAACCGGGTTTCTTTCGATCCGGTCAACTTCGAGCTTTTTAGTAGGACGGATCACAAACACATTGCCGAGCCTTTCCTGCTCCTCAATATAATCAAGCGTCTGGTTATAATGCTCATAGCGGTTCAGCATGGCATCTGCAAGCATTGGAAATGCCCTGAATGATCTTCTGACCATCCATTCCATGCTGCTCTTTTTCTTTCTGTATCCAGCATTTCGGGTTAAAATGACCACATTCCGGACATTGCCGTCTGCTTGTGATTTTTTGATCGGAATCGAATCGACAATCCCCCCGTCAAGCAGCTTCCTGCCTTCGTAATCAATCATTGGCGCAATGAACGGAAGAGAGCTTGAGGCTCTTAAAATTGTTAAAATATCCATGCCGATATCCTTTTTATTATAGTAAACAGGCTCTCCTGTCTTACAGTCTGTTGTTCCTACTAAAAATGCCTGATCGCTTTTTAGAAAGGCATCAAAGTTAAATGGAACAAGTTTGTTTGGAATCTCATCAAAAATGAAGTCCATTCCAAATAGCTGCTTATGGCGGATAAAATTCC
Organism: Metabacillus hrfriensis; assembly: GCF_030127205.1. Classification (NCBI taxonomy): domain Bacteria; kingdom Bacillati; phylum Bacillota; class Bacilli; order Caryophanales; family Bacillaceae; genus Metabacillus; species Metabacillus hrfriensis. The sequence continues at coordinate 1,864,323 of NZ_CP126116.1, read as the reverse complement.
CTAACGATAAATAGCTCTTATGATTGGCGAAATTGATGTTTACCGTTTTATTTCTTCCTTTTTGCCTTGAAATATATGAAGCGCCCATGCAGGCACCTGCCGAAACCCCGATTACATAGGGGAAATAAAAATCTTTTTCCATAAAATATTCTAATACTCCCGCGGTATAAACCCCGCGCATTCCTCCGCCTTCGAGGACAAGACCTGAAGAAACCAAGCTAATTCGCCTCTTTCAAATTCAATTTTATCTTACTATAACATGTTCAATTCCCCTTCTACACCTAATCTGTTTGGCCCTTTTTCGAAATTCTTGCACAATTTTGATTGAAAGCCTTTACTTAACTGAAAAAATAATGTTAAATAGTCCTAATGGGGATCTGTATAGAGAAGGAGAGAGGAAATGAAAATCGCTAAAGTTGGCAATGTGATTGAATTCAGAGACGGTTTACGTGGCATCGTGGAGAAAGTTAATGAAAATTCAGTGATTGTAGACTTGACGTATATGGAAAATTTCCGGGATTTAGATCTTGAGAGACGGACGGTCGTCAATCATAAAAACTATAAAATTGTAAAAGAACAGCTTCATTGATTTAAAAACAGCAGCCTGATAAGAGAATCCTCTTTCAGGCTGTTTTATTTTTTCCTTAATTCGGATTTTACATGGCTTTAATGAAAAGAAACCATACTAAATAAGAAAGACAAAATTGCAAGGTCAGCTCCGAAAGGCAGATAAGGAGCGGGAAAAATGTCCGGAAATGATTTTTCACTCTAGGAAAAGGAAGAGAGGTGCTGATATGGAATTTCGGCTGCTGACAGAGGAAGACACAGAGCAGTACCGGGCGCTGCGGCTGCAGGCCCTGAATGAGCTGCCTGCAAGCTTTGCTTCAAGTTATGAATCGGAAAAGAAAAAATCAATTGAGGAATTAATCCAAGAGATAATCCCTTCAGAATCTGCGTTTATTATGGGGGCTTTAATGGATTCAGAGCTTTCCGGCATCGCAGGGTTCAAACAGGAGAGTCTTGAAAAAATGAAGCACCGCGGCCAAATTCTTGGAATGTACATCTCCCCCGCTATGCGCGGCAAAGGCTTAGGAAAAAAATTACTGGGCTCTCTTATTGAGAGAATTAAAGAAAATGCGGCCATTGAAAAAGTTGATCTTGCGGTGGCTGTTGATAATCAAAGCGCCAAGGCGTTATATGAATCTTTGGGCTTTATCCAATACGGCGAATACAAAGAAGCTCTGAAAATTGCGAATGGGTATGTGGATGAGATTTATATGAGTCTGGAGCTTGAACACTAATTGGCAGCTTTTGATAGGAAAGTAACGGGGAGATTGGTTAATTTGGCTAGGCGAGCGAACACGATCTGAGTCCTCAAAAAAGACAGCTACATAGTTTTTAGTACTCAAAGAAGGTGTATGTGTCCTCAAAAAAGACAGCTACATGGTTTTGAGTACTCAAAGAAGGTGTATGAGTACTCATAAAAGCCAAATCCATGGTTTTGAGTACTCAAAGAAGGTGTATGAGTACTCAAAAAAGACAAATCCATGGTTTTGAGTACTCGAAGAAGGTGTATAAATCCTCAAAAAAGAAAACTACATGGTTTTGAGTACTCAAAGAAGGTGTATGAGTCCCAAAAAAGAAAACTCCATGGTTTTGAGTACTCAAAGAAGGTGTATAAGTACTCAAAAAAAGCAACTCCATGGTTTTGAGTACTCAAAGAAGGTGTATGAGTCCTCATAAAAGCCAAATCCATGGTTTTGAGTACTCAAAGAAGGTGTATGAGTCCTCATAAAAGCCAAATCCATGGTTTTGAGTACTCAAAGAAGGTGTATGAAATCACTGAAAACAATCATTTTTTCAATAGGAATTGCTGCTCATTCTTAATTTTAATAATGACTTTTTTAGCAGCGTTAACCGTTTTATAGCAGATGCTGTCAAACTATTGATTGCAATAATGAGGTACAGATGGATCCAGCTCGCAAAAACAAATCCAATTAGCGCGAAACATCTCCGACTCGCAAGAATCTTTTTTCAATTAGAAAGAACATCTTTTCAACTCGCACACCTGAATCTCTCATTAAAGTTCCTGTTTTTATCTGCAGCCGGCCATTCTAAAAAAGCAAAAATCCGCTGCTTACAGCGGATTTCCCATTTACTATGTATCTAGTAATCTATTATTGATAAACTTTAATGTTCACTGGTTTTCTGCCCCAATTGATTGCACTGCTTTGACCTGCAATAAAGACATCAATCTTGTTGCCTGTAATCGCACCGCCAATATCAGCTGCAATCGCTTTTCCGTAACCTTCAACTTCTACTGTTGAACCAATTGGAATCACGTTCGGATCAACGGCAATCACTTTAGCATCAGGGTATTTTTTTAAATCCACACCCATCTTCGTAACTCCTGAACATCCTTCGCAAGAAGCCGTATATGCCGTGCTTGTAACCGTTAACTCTTTAACAGTGCCTGAAACGCTGCTTGATTTTTGATTTAACTTACTAAAGGTTTGCGGTCCAGCGATACCATCACTTTTCATTCCTTGCTGCTGCTGGAAATTGGCTACTGCACTTTTCGTGCCGTTCCCGTAAATTCCATCAACAATACCAGTGTATACTCCCCACTCTTTCAGCAGACGCTGAAGCTTGATTACTGGTTTTCCCATATCGCCATAGCGCAACACTTTAATTTTTTGATTCGTTTGTGGACCTGCGATTCCATCAACCTGAATCCGGCTCTTTTCCTGAAATTCTTTCACCGCTTCTTTTGTAATTGGACCATAATAGCCTGTCTCTTCAAAATATGGGAACACACTTTTTGATAAAAGATGTTCCTGCAGTTCTTTAACATCTGAATGGCTCATACCCTGTGAAAGTGTTCTGTCTCCAAGTGCTGCTTCCCCGCTCAGTGGAAAAATTACACTTACACTGAGTACAGATGCGCCAATCAATCCCATAAGCTTTTTCCTCATATTGCCCCTCCTCATGTAATAGTAATACATCACACTATACGTGAAAAAGTTGGGAGTGTTGGTGTATTGAGGAAAAAACAAAACGGAAGAACTAGAAAAATGTCAATTATTAGTCCGTATTTCGACAAAATACTCATAAGTGTTTAAGGTATCTTTCAGGCGAATTCAGAAATTCTCTCGTAATTCTGACATGTTCTAAATCATCATATTGAATGCTTTTTAAAGGCAAGTCATCAAGTGAATAAATAACAGCATCTGGAAAAGCCATTAAGATAGGAGAATGCGTCGCAATGATAAATTGAGAGCCCTCTTTGATCATTTCAAGCAGCATACTGATTAAACTCAGCTGTTTCATCGGGGAGAGCGGACTCTCTGGCTCATCAAGCAAATAAAAGCCGTTTGGGCGAAATCTTGATTGAAAAAACGCCAAAAATCTCTCTCCGTGTGACCGGTTGTCTAACCCTCTCCCGTAAAGTTCCTCAATTTCCCCGATCGTTTTATGATAAGGAGAGGCAGCAAGCTGACGGGCCAAAATCGATTTGTCCCGGTATTCATCTTCTACTTCCTCAAGCCTTTTTGCTGCCTCTGCTCTCATGCGCGTGACGTTGCGGGCATAAGTCATAAAGTCATCTGCCTTTAAATAAAAACCTTTTTTTGTTTTTGCACTCCATGAAAGCTTTAACTGGCGGGAAAATCTCCTGATTTCGTCATTTATATCGTCATCATCTGCTGATGCAATGCGGATTAAACCTGAATGCTCAGCTATAGCTTCAAGCAGTGTTGACTTACCGCTCCCATTTTCACCTGCAAGAATTGTTACCGGTGCATCGAACGACAGAGTAAGAGTTTCTTTAAACAGCGGAAGTCCATAAGGATACTCCTGCTTCTCATAATCAGGGACAAAGCTTAATCTCTTTAAATGCACCACAGATCTCTCCTTTTTAGTTTTTATTATACGACACCTTTTTTCTCCTTGTCTAAAGGGAATGATAACGGTATCATTTTACTTAAAAAGGAGAATGTCCATGTGCGGCAGATACACCTTATTCGCAGAGTATTCAGATCTTGTAGATCGATTTCATATAGGCGCAGCCATTGATGAAGATGAGTATGTATACAGCTACAACATCGCTCCTTCCCACGAAGTACTTTCAGTGATTAACGATGGCACTCAAAATCGAATGGGGTTATTAAAATGGGGGCTCATCCCTCCTTTTGCAAAGGATGAAAAATTCGGATATAAAACAATCAATGCCAGAGCAGAATCATTAGCCGATAAACCAAGTTTCAGACATGCTTTCAGGAATAAAAGATGTCTTGTTCTTGCCGATTCATTCTATGAATGGAAACGGCATGAAAACGGCAAAACACCGATGAGAATTAAAATGAAATCAGATGAGCCCTTCGGTATGGCGGGCTTATGGGAAGCATGGAAATCGCCAAATGGCAAAACCATCTATTCCTGCACCGTGATCACAACCGAACCAAATGAGCTGATGTGCTCCATTCACGACAGAATGCCCGTTATTCTGAAGCCCGAAGACGAAGCAAGCTGGCTTGACCCATCTAATCATGATCCTGATTATCTTCATCAGTTTTTGAAGCCCTTTGACCAAACACAAATGGAGGCGTTTGAAGTATCTTCTGATGTAAATTCTCCTAAAAATAATGGGGTGCATTTAATTCGGGAGATTTGCTGAATATGGATCCTGAGGGTTCTGAGGCGATGATCTATTGGGAAAGAGACTGATCCTGACCAAATGTCAAAAATATGGACTGTTCACATTCATACGAGTTCATTCTAAAAAATCCCTGCTTTTTAGCCAAGTAAACCTAATAATTGCAAAATATCAAAAAAACCAGCTCCTGAGGTAGGAACTGGTTTTAAATGAATAAAGAAAGAAGCCACAATTGCCGTAACTTACGTAAGAAAGTTTTAAACCACCACTTCTCAAAGTGGGTGTTTGCAGCAGCTTTCCTGTCTTCCTCTGCTAATGGAGGCATGACATTTCAGATGCGATATAAAACTCCCTATTACAGCTTAAAGGTTAAAACTTAATTATCATTACGTACAATGCAGCTTGTAGTAGTATATTACATCATTATAAGACAGCGGTCAACCGAAAAGTTTTATTTCCCCGAATAAGGATTAAACAGCTGAATTTAGCTCTTTTACCAGTCAGCAGCATCCATCCCGGCATCATAGATCCAATCCTCAAGATGGATTCGATATTCATCGATAAAAGAGATGCCTTCATCTTCTAATAATTTTTTTTGCAGTCTGCCGGCTTCCGTCTCCTTTATTCCGATTTCCCCCTTGGAATTTATGACACGATGCCATGGCAGAAGATGCTTTCCGCTCATCGAATGAAGAATGCGGACAACCTGCCGCGCTCCTCTTGGCTGACCGGCGCACCGCGCAACTTGTCCATATGTCATCACTTTTCCGGCTGGAATTGATTTTATAATTAATAACGCTCTTTGAGTAAAAGTCTCCATCTTTGATCTCCTGTTCAATAATATTCTTCCTTCTATGATAAACTAAACGTAATGCATTTCACTACTGACGAGAGAGCGGTGCTGATCATGGCAAAAAGAATACAGATACCTTCAAATCTCTTAACCCATCATTACATTCAGAATGAAAAGACCGAATTGAAGATCGTCACACCTCATTATGAGCTGAATCCAGATCTTTATTTCTCAGAAGAACTGTCAAAGGCATTTAAAACAGAAGCAATGGAGCTTTTTTATTCGTATGTACGCAAGGCTAACCGCATGGAAGGCGAGAATGAATTTGAATTTAAGTAAAAGCATGTTGTCCCGCCAGGTTTCGAGTTATAATAAAAGTAAGGCCATATTTCTATGAAATAGGATGGTGACATTATGAAGAACCGAGACAAGCGTCAGAAACGCAAGCGTGACATGCTGAAGGACTATATAAAAAGCAGGCTAAAGAATTTAAAGCCTAAAACCAGCAAGCCACCCGTATCAAATCATCAATCTGGACGTAAATAATAAATAATCACTTTTTATTAGGTAATCCTGCAAACCTGTGCTAAAATGAAAGCAACCATTTAACAAAGCTTGTAACATGATACCTCCCCCCGCTCAAGGTTTTGAGCGGGGGTTTTTAAGTTTTAAGGTTTTCTGGCTGTTCATCCTCTCTATAAAAAAAACGCTTGTCCTTTCAAAAGGATACCTGCGCTATTGTATTAAAAGAGAACGAAAAACATGTTAAAGATGTTTGGCAGAAAGAATAGAGGCAAGATGGGGAGTCTTTTATTCTGTCTTGGAGTTAGAATTTTTAATTTTTAAAAAAAGAAAATAATAATCACACATTATTTCTACTTAAATTCAGCAGCTATCGACGGACAAAATAGTTTGTGCAACTGGAAATTTTATCTAACAGAATACTTGTCATAGTCGCAATAAAGGCACTTCCGATAATATCAGATGGATAATGATGTCCTACCCAAATACGCGAGAAGCCAGTCAACAAAGATAATACCCACATGATTGAACCAAAGATACGATTATAAAGAAAGATAGTAGTAGATACAGCAAATACAAGCAGCGTATGTTTACTTGGAAATGAAGAATCCATTTTTGAAGGAATAAGTATGCCGACCTGTCGTTTCACAAACGGCCGCGGTTTAAAATAAACCATTTTTACCAAAGTATGAATAAATAAAGTAAGCCCCGCTGATATCACCGCATTACGTGACACTTTTTTGTAAGAATTACTAAATCGCATGAAAATCAAAACAAAAATAAACACATAACGAATCTTATTTGATATCAATATCATCAGCCAATCAATTGGAGAACAACGTCCGGAAAGCTGATTGATTGTCTTAAATACTTTGTAGTTCATAATAATGTCTCCTGACTATATTGTTACACATAAAATTCCCTTCATAGCGGGAAATATGTAAAAATCGGGAAAATGAATTTCCTCTAAGTTAGGTGCTGCTTTAAGAGATTCAAGGTTTAAACAGGTTATTAATTACGTCTGGAAAAAGCACATTCCACTATATCAGGAGTGCGCTTCTCTTTAGAACCAGTTTTTAAGAACAGCTTCAATAGCAGCGTTACATTTTTTGACTATTCATTCATGATTGTTAAGGAAAAGCGATGCTTTCATCATTCTACATATCACTATTTCGATGAAATGTTATCTTAACTTTTTAAAATAGGACTTAATTTATCTATAGCTTCTTGTAATTTTTTACTATTTTCACTATACATTTGCTTTGCCTCAGTTGATTCAGTTCCAAGTGCAAATAACTCTAAGTCCGCCTGACATTTTTTCATTGCGGCGAAAACTAAAGGTTTTTCTTGAGGAGATGGGACTTGAAGTTTATCATCAAAGAGGTCAACGGTTAATTGACCGTAAGAATCTACCTGTCCAAGAAAAACATTTTCAATGGTAACTCCCAGTTTTTCCAGTTCAGTTTTCAGCCAATTTCTGCTTCGGCCAATAGTAGACAGCGGCTCATCTAAGATTTCTCCATCCATAATGACGCTCTGGGGTTCCTTAATGGAAGCAACATTTAAGTTTACATCTTTCGGAGTTAATGGCTGATTTTCTTTTTTTAACAGAACACTTAATTCCCCGGTCGGCTCTAATAATGCAAATTCCACATCAGCCACCTGGAAGACGTCCTTCTTTCGAAGCAATTCCAGCAACTCATCGGTTGTGTATTTTTCCTTTTTCAAGTTATCTTCCATGATTTTCCCATCTTTAATAAAAACAGTTGCTCTCCCTTCTATAAAATCGCGAAAGACTTTGCTTTTTAAAGAAATCAAACCTGCTAAAAAAGGCATTGAAGCGAAGATCAAGATTCCGATTATCCCGTTAAACATGTTCTTTTCAAGACCCATAACAACTTCTCCTGCAATACTTCCAATTGTAATGCCAGTGACATATTCAAAAAATGAAAGTTCGGAAAGCTGCTTTTTACCTAACCATTTTGTAATTAGAAATAAGACAACTACAAATAATAATGCCCGTACTACTACATCTAACCACTCAGGCACTGTTTAACACCTCCTGTTTAAGAATGGTTTATCCTAAAAACCTTTATATTGAGACTCTTCTCGCTCCACTTCCCCAATTCGCTTTTTTAAATCTGCAGATATTTCATGCACGATCATCATGGTTTCATGTAATGTACGTTTTGATTCATTAGCTTGAGTCCGTAACGCTAAACTTGATAGATCAGCCTCAATACCTTTTAGCTGAGCAAAACATTGTTTTACATCTGATGCGATGGTCATTACGGATCCTCCTTATCCTTTAGGTTTAAAAAGCATGGCGCCAATCATTCCGAAAATGATGGCAGCAGAAATACCGGCACTTGTCACTTCAAACATTCCCGATATTACACCGACTAATCCATGTTTTTCAGCTTCTTCCATCGCGCCATGCACAAGGGAATTTCCGAAACTCGTAATCGGAACCGTAGCTCCTGCTCCTGCAAAATCGATAAACGGTTCATATAAACCAAATCCATCAAGAAGGGCGCCAATGACAACGAATGTACTTAATGTGTGAGCAGGTGTGAGTTTAAATACATCAAACATAATTTGCCCAACGACGCAAATCAAACCGCCTACGACAAAAGCCCAAAAGAAAATCATAATCGTTATTCACCTCCGTATTCTATCGACACTGCATGAGCTATACAAGGAATCGTTTCATTTTGCTGAAAGCTTAAAGGCGATAATAAAGCACCAGTCGCTGCAACCAATATGCGTTTAAACTCACCTTTTTTCATCCGGTTTAATAAGTGACCATATACGACCGTTGCCGAACATGCCGGCCCGCTGGCTCCAGCGAGTACTGGCTGCCCTTCCCGGTAGATCATCATTCCACAGTCCTGATACTGTTTTTCATTTATTGGGGTTCCATGTTTTTTAAATAAATCAAGTGAAACTTCGTGGCCAATCTGACCAAGATCTCCTGTTACAATCAAATCATAGTAGGAGGGATCTAGATTTCTTTCTGTTAAATGAGCCTCAATCGTATCAACCGCAGCCGGAGCCATCGCACCACCCATGTTAAATGGATCGGTCATTCCCATATCAATGACACGGCCAATCGTAGCAGATGTAACACGAGGGCCCTCTCCTGATTGACCTAACAAAGCAACTCCGGCACCAGTTACAGTCCACTGTGCTGTTGGCGGTTTCTGTCCGCCGTACTCAGTCGGATAACGGAACTGTTTTTCAACAGCAGTGTTATGACTTGAAGCTCCTGTTAATAAATATTTGGCTCCTTTGGTGTTAACTAGATAGGCGCCAAGAGCAAGTCCCTCCATTGAGGTCGAACAGGCACCAAACAACCCAAGATATGGTGTCCCTAATGTCCGGCACGCAAAGCTTGTAGGAGTAATTTGATTAATAAGGTCTCCTCCAAGGAAAAACTGAATTTGCTCCTTTTGAAGACCAGCTTTTTCAATAGCTCTTTGACTGGCTTCTTCAATTAGTACTTTATGGGCTTTTTCGTAGGAATCTTGTTCTAACCATAAATCGGAATGAAGAAGATCAAAATCTTCAGCGAGTAACCCTTCTGCTTCAAATGGTCCGCCGACAGTTCCAGTGGAGAGAATGACCGGATTGTTCTCAAATATCCACGTACGATGGCCCATTAACATTACAAGCCACCCCACTGGATAAGAATGGTTTTGATTGTAGCAATCACAAACGCGGAAAAAGTACCGAACAAGATGACAGAGCCGGCTAATTTAAACATATTACCGCCTACACCCAGCACAAACCCTTCAGTTCGATGTTCAATGGCTGCGGATATGACTGCGTTTCCGAAGCCCGTAACCGGAACAGCAGAACCAGCCCCTCCAAATTGTGCGATTCGATCATAGACTCCAAAACCTGTAAGAAGCATAGAGATGAAAATTAATGTACCAACCGTCGGATTTCCAGCTGTCTGGTCAGTAAAATCAAAATAATAAATATAAAACATTTGAATACATTGGCCGATCAAGCAAATGAATCCACCCGTTAAAAATGCCTTTATACAATTTTTAAAAACCGGTCTTTTTGTTTCTAGCTGCTTTTCAAGGGTTTGATATTCTTGTTGTACAGGTGTTAATTGTTTCTTTTGCTTATTAGACATGCCTGCCCCTCTTTCATCATGCTTTTTCCTTCATAAGACTTTTAATTTTATCGAAATCTTTTTTTAATGATTTCATTTGGGTATGATCTTTTTGCAGTTTTTGTTCTAATTGTTCCAGTTCCAAATATATTTTTTGATCAGTCGAAACGAAGATTTTATACTCGGGATGCATTTTTTCTATGTCTAGCTTCAGTTTCTTTTTGATGCTCTTTAATCGAAACCGATCAAATTGGTGGACTTTTACAGCCAATAACAGCTCCTTATCTGTATTCACAGCTTTTACAGACGAAATCTCCTCTTTTTTTACTACTTTTTCTTTTGATTGATTGGCAACAGTTTGATCAATTGGCCCGCTTGTATGTACATATTCGATATTCATATCATTATTTTCAGACACTTGCTGATTCAGATTTCCGTTGCATCCTGAGCTTAGTCCGATGGCTGTTAGTATTATAAGAAAAATGATTAATTTAATTGTTTTGTCTTTCATGAAATCACCTCATGTTTTTTCATTATTTAAGAAGAGAAAGGTTGGTTAACAGCCAACCAACCTTTTGTCTCGCCTATTTATTGTTGATTGTATTGAGGTTCTTCTTGTTCGATTTCCTGAAGACGAGGAGAGATACTGTCAACAACAGCCTGTGTTTGTTGAGCGGCTTGCTGGTAAAGCTGTTTAGCTTGTTGATTATCGGTAGCAAGTGCAAAGGTTTCTAAACTGGCTTGTGCACTTTTTAATCCAGCTATTGTTTGCTTAACTTGTGCTCCTACTGTCATTTTTTGATTCCTTCTTTCATTTGAATTATTAACGTACAAGTTGTATTGTTTCTTATTTTATTTATTTTATGTAATCAGCTGCATTGGCTTTCTTCACTGTTCCCGCATACTCTTGACTATTCTGACCGCTTATACTCACCCTTACTGCTCGGTCTCTCATTATGAAAATAAAATTGAACACAAAAAAACAGCCTCTATAAAAGAGACTGTTTTATATGTCAGCTTAAAATTAAGCTTTTTGAACGTTAGTTGCTTGAGGTCCGCGTTGACCTTGCTCTACGTCAAATGTAACTGCTTGGCCTTCGTCTAAAGATTTGAAACCTTCGCCTTGAATAGCTGAGAAATGAACGAATACGTCTTCTCCGCCTTCGCGCTCGATGAATCCGAAACCTTTTTCTGCGTTAAACCATTTTACTGTACCTTGTTCCATTGTTGTTGCCTCCTCGTATGCTTTAGCATACATTGTGTTACTATCCTTGCTCTCATTGATAACAAAAGGTGAAAAGTTTTAGCACTTGTTCTTTCCTTGCGTACCGAACAAAAATAATTCTTAATAAATATAACATGTATTATTTTAAAAAGCAAATTATGCTTGAAAATAAATTCAGCTTTTATCAGCGATTGTCGATTTTCTCCGGATACATATCATGATTCATCATGCGGTGTTCAGCCATTTGTTCGTATTTTGTGCCGGGTTTTCCGTAGTTAGTATAAGGGTCAATTGATATTCCGCCTCGCGGAGTAAACTTGCCCCACACTTCAATATATCTAGGGTCCATCAGGTCAATCAGATCATTCATGATGATGTTCATGCAGTCTTCATGGAAGTCTCCGTGATTGCGGAAGCTGAATAGATAAAGCTTCAATGATTTGCTCTCAACCATTTTTTTATCAGGAATATAGCTGATATAGATGGTTGCAAAGTCAGGCTGTCCTGTTTTTGGACAAAGACTTGTAAATTCAGGGCAATTAAATTTCACAAAATAATCGCGGTTTTCATGTTTATTATCAAATGATTCTAATATATCAGGGCTGTATTCGAATAAATAATTTGTTCCCTGATTTCCAAGCAATGTTACATCTGTTAATTCTGAATCTTGTCTTCCAGCCATAATCAGCCGTCCTTTCTTAGTTAAACTCCTCTTTTGTTTCCCCAAACAAGGGTGTGCAGCTGCGGCAATACGCGCGCATTGTTTAAATCTTCTTCTGATACTGCCCGGTCGATCAGCCACTCGTATCTTGTAAGCAAATGAGTTATTAATTTCCCATCATCCGGTTCTTGGACCAAATCATTTCCTACCTGAAGATAAAAAATGATTTCCGGGTATTTCTTGTGAACCATTTTCGCATACTCCAAATCCTGCTCATCAAATACAACTACTTTTAAACTAGCATGATGGAGACGTTTTTTTTCCGTTAAATAACGAACAATTTCATCCAATTTATCAAAGTCAGTCTTCATTCCTGAGCTCGGCGGTTTTGGCGAAATGGTCAAATCATCAATTTGATCAAACCAAGGCTGCAGACGGCTGCCCTGTGTTTCAATCGCAACTTTTACTTTTTTTTCGTGAAGAAGATCAATCAGTTCATTCAGATTCCCAAGTAAAGCAGGATTTCCGCCTGAAATTGTCACGTGAGAAAAATGGCTTCCGCCAAGTTCGAACAGCTCTGACCAAATTTCTTCCGCTGTTAATTGCCTAATGTCATCTTTTGCGGATCCGTCCCAAGTGAAAGCAGAGTCACACCAGCTGCATGAATAGTCACAGCCTGCCGTACGGACAAACATCGTTTTTTGCCCAATAACCATTCCTTCCCCTTGAATGGTCGGTCCGAAAATTTCTAGAACGGGAAACTTTTTCATCCATTTTTCACCTGCTTAGGACGGTACATAACGTAGCTTGTTGGTGTTTCGCGGACAAAAACTCCGACACACTTCGGTTTGTGTCCCAGTGTATCCAAATGCTGCTGGATGATTTCATAAATCGTGCGAGCCACTACTTCAGTAGTAGGAAATTTATTTGGATCAAGATCATCAAATACTTCATTTTCATTTAGAATTGTATGGTCAAAGCGGTCGTGCACGAGCTCCTTGATATGGGCAAAATTGATGAGGAACCCGGATTGATCAAGCTCATCTCCCGCAACCGTTACATTAATAAAATACGTATGACCGTGGATACGGCGGCATTTCCCTGCTTCATCATTCGGCACGTAGTGAGCCGCAGATATCTGCATATCTTTGTTCAGCTCATAAGAATAAGGATGAAGTGTTTGCGGGTACATTTGCTGAAGCATTACGCCTCTCCTCCTTTAGCTGCCAGATATTCGTCAAGGCCTTTTTTCCTTAAGTGACATGCCGGACATTCTCCGCATCCTTCTGCGATAATACCGTTGTAGCATGTGAGCGTTTTTTCCCTAACATAATCCAGTGCACCGAGTTCATCTGCAAGCTTCCATGTTTCCGCTTTATCGATCCACATAAGAGGTGTATGAATGACAAATTGATCATCCATTGCTAAATTGATGGTGACGTTGCATGATTTTACGAACACGTCGCGGCAATCCGGATACCCGCTGAAATCTGTTTCACAGACCCCTGTTACGATATGCTTTGCTCCGATTTGCTTAGCAAGGACGGATGCAAACGTCAGGAACAGCAGATTTCTTCCTGGGACAAATGTTGAAGGAAGTTCGCCTTCCTTATGTTCAATTTCAATATCATCTCTTGTAAGAGCATTAGGTGCAAGCTGATTTAATAGCGACATATCCAAAAGATGGTGGCGTACTCCAAGTTCATTTGCAATGGATTCTGCTACTTCTATTTCAAGCTTGTGGCGCTGGTTATAATTAAACGTTACAACTTCCACTTCTTTAAATTGCTTCAAGGCCCAAAATAAACATGTCGTACTATCCTGGCCGCCGCTGAATACAACAAGCGCTTTATCGTTTTTCATCTATATGTCCTCCTCATTCGAAGAGAGCATTCTTTCACAACCCCGATTTAAAAATCGGCATAAGAAAAGACACCCTGATATGTTCAGAAGTGTCTAGCATGTAAAATCCCCAACTAAAAAACTATACCTCTAACAGGATACAGTTCATTCTTAGTTTTTTATAGAGGGTTGTGCTAGAACCTCTCCCGCACAAACTGCACGGAATTTATCATTATTTTTACCGTTCATACTATACCACGAACAGGCAAACACTTCAATCTTATTTTATTCAGGGGGGCTGCTCATGCCTATTAAACCGATTCTAGTCAAATTAAAATCGAATTTTCGGATTACACCTGCCATCTACGCGGTCATCTTTTTCTTTCTTGCCGTGCTCAGTATGATTACAGACCGATATCTTGCTGAAAACGATTATTTCAAGCATATACCATCTGCTTTTTTTACAGATAAGGAACTTTCTCATACCATACTTAGTGCCACTTCTACTTCCTTATTAACGATGACGGCGAGATTGCGCTTAGAGGAATCGCACCTGGGAAAAATGACCCTGAGACAGCAATTGCATGTATTGAACATCTGGCCCAAATTCCGGAAAAAGTCATTCTCCTTCTCCTTATCATCGCAAAAGAAAGAATCAGATCAGAATTGTTCTGCCTAAACCCACTGTTACCTACTACTTACATGAAAGCTTTTATTGATCCGTCATTATGGGAAAGAGATGTCTCCGTCATGGCTTCTGTGCTGAAAGCGCTAATTTTAGTAGCGGAAACGAACCGGCCCGAAATAAAACAAGAGGTTTGGGAGTTTTCAGCCTATATTTATGAAGGCATAAAACTGCAGGATTGGCTTGGTTTGGATAAAACACTGTTAAATAAACAGCTGAAAAAGCTTGCGAAAGCATTTCTGGCAGAGGAAATAGAGCGGGTGCTATAAACTAGAATAGAGGAAGCGCCGTTTAACGCGGTTTTACATTCAGCAGAAAAGTCAGGATTTGTTCTTGCCGACGAGTTTGGGTGTGGAACTAGACATCAATAGGTTAAAATTTAACACTAATCTCTCAAAAAAAGGAATCCACAAACTTCGGATTCCTTTTTTTTCTATTTTTTGCTATTCTGAGTGCCTTCCTGCTCGAGCTCTTTAAAGGATTTTACTTTGCCATGTTCATTTTGGGATTCTTTGCGGATATCCCATTGTCTCTGCTTTTGGCCTTTTGATTGCGTCATTTTACCGGTCTCCTTTAGTAGATGAGATTCAGGTTTATTTTAACCTCAAAGGCCACTTTTTACGCAAAAAAAAGATGCTTGTAAAAGCATCTTATTGTGTGGCAGCGATTCCCTTCTGCAAAAGCGGGGAACTATCCGTCTTTTTTTTTCGAGTCATTTCCAGATAGCGGATATGGTGGTTTTCCATGTCCTTCACTTTAAACGTAAAGGAGCCGAATTCAACCATTTCTCCTTTTTTGATATCGTATTTTTCAGTCAGCATCCAGCCGCCGATTGTATCAACATCTGTGTCATCCATTTCAATTCCAAACAAATCGTTCAGTTCGCTTATTAATACTTTTCCGTCGATCACATACTGGTCATCCGTGATTTTCTGGACAAGCGGCACTTCATCAGCATCAAATTCATCTCTGATTTCGCCTACGATTTCCTCTAATATATCTTCAACTGTTACAAGCCCAGCAGTTCCGCCGTATTCATCAATAAGAATGGCCATGTGAATATGCTCTTTTTGCATTTTAAGCAGCAGTTCTTGAATCGGCACAGAATCGATGACTTGAATGACAGGCCTAATATAAGTTTTCAATGTAAAATGCTCGGTTTTTTTTGATTGAAATAAGTCCGTAAAAATTTCTTTAATATTCACCATACCGATGATATGGTCTTTGTCGCCGTCAACGACAGGATATCTTGTATATTTTTCACTTTTGATAATCTTCAGATGCGACTGCAGCGTCTCTTCAATATCAAGTGAGACGATTTGGGTGCGGGGCACCATAATTTCTTTCGCAATACGATCATCAAATTTAAATATCTTGTTCACATATTTGTATTCAGATTGATTGATCTCTCCGCTTTCATAGCTTTCAGATAACAAAATTCTTAATTCTTCCTCGCTGTGTGCAAGCTCATGCTCTGAGACCTGCTTCATACCTAAGAAGCTCGTGAGAAGCCGTGCTGAGCCATTTAACACCCAGATCACCGGATACATGAGGCGGTAAAATGCCATTAACGGCTTTGAAAAGGTAAGCGTAATTCGCTCCGCTTTTTGTATGGCTACTGTTTTTGGCGCAAGCTCCCCCACCACTACGTGCAGAAATGTAATGATGGCAAAGGCAATTGCAACAGACAAGAACTGAACGGCTGAACCTGGCAGGTCAAACCTTTTGAAAACAGGATAAAGCAGCCTTCCGATTGCAGGCTCCCCAAGCCAGCCGAGGCCAAGCGCTGTAATGGTAATTCCCAGCTGGCAAGCTGATAAATATTCATCAAGGTTATCCGTTACATTCTTCGCTGATAATGCCTGTTTATTTCCTTCTTCAATCAGCTGATTAATGCGGGAACTTCGAATTTTAACAATTGCGAACTCCGATGCTACAAAAAAAGCAGTGGCAGCAATTAAAATCGCAATAATGAACAAATTCACTATGTCCAAATAAATTCCCTCTTCCGCCTGAGACAGAAAAGGAGTCACCTCCTGAAAAATTTCAATCTATTAGGCAAGCGATGGTGCAAAACCTTCTATAAAAAGTTAATACCCCATCTCATCACCTCTTTAAAAGATATAAAAAATTCAGATAACATTAAAAACATCATAATATGAACAACTTCAGCAGTCAAACGTGAATTATGCCAGTTTTCTTCATAATTATGTTGATAATCAAGCCTTTATGTTTAAATTGTTTGATTATTCTTACTTTTTCAATGATTTATTATTTTCAGGAAGAGGGTTTTTCCGGACCAACAATAAGACCAGAAAGATGATGCTCATATAGCCAAAAATTGGATATAGAAAGGCAATCAGCGAGCTGTAGCCAATTTGACTGACGAAAAAAGCACCGCTGAGCAGGATGAGGATAGTGAACATCCTTGGGATTGGAATTATCCGCACCAAATGGCGTTCAAGACCGAATAAATTACCGATGACAGATGTAAAAACTTCCCCGTAAATGACCAAAATATAAATGAAATAGAAGGAAAAAACAGATGCTTTCATGACCTCGGCCATTGGGATATCGTATAAAATCACATCAGGAAGTGTGGAGAGGGCAAAGTGGCTGCTCAGCAAAATGAACGTAAGGACGGCCCCTCCAGCTATTCCTCCCCATTTTACAACGCGCTCATCTTCAATCTCCTGTGCAAGGGGAACAAGAACTGCTTCTGCCATCGCCAGGTTAAAGGCTGAATAGGATACGGCTGAGATCAGCCATTTAAATGATGGAGCATGATGAAGCTGAAAGGATGAAAACGTATGGGCATCAAATGATGATACCGCAATAAGCACACTGAAGAGGATTAAAAGCGGCACGACAATAATATTGACGCTAAACAGCCCTTTTGTGCCAAATGACATCGCGATGATCGTCAGAACGATGGTAAGAAGCAACCCAAACTGCCTTGAAAATTTCAGCTGCTCCTCAAAAATAGCCCCAGCACCTGATAGCATCACAGATGTTACACCGAATAAGACAAGCAGCATAAAGAAATTTATGATAAATCCAAACGACTTGCCGAATAAGAAAAGATTAAAATCCTGGTACGATTTTGCCCCGATCCGTTTTGATATGATCATAATCTTTGCACCAAGATGCATAAAAAAGTACCCGCATATTAAAATACCGAGTATGCCAAATAAGCCATACTGCGTAAAAAATTCCACAATCTCCCGTCCAGTTGCAAAGCCGGCCCCGACAACCGTTCCAACATATACAGCTGCGATTTGAACAACCTGAAACCATTGATTCTTCATCTTCTACCCCCGTTACGATGAATGCTTTAGCTGAACTCTTACCATGTATATGAGACAAGGTGTTAAGAAAGAAGTACAACCTGAATGCGGTTCGGCCTAGTCGGCAGAAGAAAATTTTTCACAAGTGTCGCATTATTTTATCTCAATAGTAAAAGACTCAAATCTTCACTAATCTTATAAGTCAGGTGGTAACCCGTCCAAATCCCCCAAAATGACCAATCCCATGGACAAGATTACACGAAAGACTTCATTTGGACGGTTGTTTTTCTCCTGAAAATCCTGCATCCACTTAGTGATTGCCTGCTCGATGATGTGCTGCATATTCGGTTTTGAAGCACTTAACTCGGTGTCGGAGCTCACATTAGGTGCTGCATATTCGGTTATGACGCACTTAACTCGGGTCGGAGCTCACATTTAGTGCTGCATTTTCGGTTATGACGCACTTAACTCGGGTCGGAGCACACATTTAGTGCTGCATATTCGGTTATGATGCACTTACTCGGGTCGGAGCTCACATTTAGTGCCGCATATTCGGTTATGACGCACTTAACTTATGTCGGAGCTCACATTTAGTGCCGCATATTCGGATACGAAGCACTTAACTCGTGTCCGAGCCACATTAAGTGCCGCATATTCGGTTATAAAGCACTTATCTCGTGTCGGAACCCACATTTAGTGCCGCATATTCGGTTATGACGCAATTAACTTGTGTCGGAGCTCACATTTAGTGCCGCATATTTGGTTATGTTGTACTTATCTCGTGTCGGAGCACACATTTAGTGCCGTATATTCGGTTATGACGCACTTATCTCGTGTCGGAGCCCACATTTAGTGCTGCAAATTCAGTTATGAAGCAATTAACTCATGTCGGAGCCCACATTAAGTGCCGCCATATTCGGTTATGACGCACTAACTCTTGCCGGAGCTCACATTTAGTGCTGCATATTCGGTTATGTTGCACTTAACTCGGGTCGGAGCTCACATTTAGTGCCGCATATCCGGTTATGATGCACTTAACTCGTGTCGGAGCACACATTTAGTGCTGCATATTCGGTTATGACGCAGTTAACTTGTGTCGGAGTCCACATTTAGTGCCGCATATTCGGTTATGACGCACTTAACTCGTGTCGGAGCACACATTAAGTGCCGCCATATTCGGTTATGACGCACTAACTCTTGCCGGAGCACACATTTAGTGCTGCATTTTCGGTATGACGCACTTAACTTGTGTCGGAGCACACATTTAGTGCCGCATATTCGGATCCGAAGCACTTAACTCGTGTCCGAGCCACATTAAGTGCCGCATATTCGGTTATAAAGCACTTATCTCGTGTCGGAACCCACATTTAGTGCCGTATATTCGGTTATGACGCACTTATCTCATGTCCGAGCACACATTTAGTGCCGCATATTCAGTTTTGATGCACTTAACTCGTGTCGAAGCCCACATTTAGTGCTGCAAATTCAGTTATGAAGCTAATCACGAAACGCTTCGACTTAGAGCCTGATGAGATTTCCGATTTAACTTATAAAATTTTAAGCAAAATACTTGAAAGTCAAATAAGGTCAAACTATAATATGAATCAAGATCATCCTATGAGGTGATTTTTTACCAACTTAATTAATCAAAGATAGTCAAAGTCAAATTATATATCAGGAGGTTTTCACTATGCTATGTCAACACTGTCAAGCTAAGAAAGCATCTGTTCATTTAACTCTTCAAATTAATCAGGAGCGTCAGCAAGTGCTGCTCTGCACAGATTGTTATGCACAATATAGAAGCTCTGTTCCAAGCGGATCATTCGGAAATGTTCCTTCTTCTCAGCCATTCCAGCAAGGTGCAGAAGGTCAAACTCATAAACATGGAGGCAATGGTCTTCTTGACCAATTAGGCCGCAATTTAACTCGAGCTGCAAAAGCCGGAGTCATTGATCCTGTTATTGGAAGAGATGCAGAGGTCGAAAGATTAATTGAAATTCTGAACAGAAGAAATAAGAATAACCCCGTTTTAATCGGTGAACCAGGAGTAGGCAAAACGGCTGTAGCAGAAGGCTTTGCGCTTAAAATTGCAGAAGGCGATGTCCCTGCTAAGCTGAAAAACAAGGAAGTATACTTGCTTGATGTGGCTTCACTTGTTGCAAATACTGGCATACGGGGCCAATTTGAGGAAAGAATGAAACAGCTGATTTCTGAGCTTCAGCAAAAGAAAAACATCATCTTGTTTATTGATGAAATTCATCTTCTTGTAGGTGCAGGGTCTGCCGAAGGATCAATGGATGCAGGCAATATTTTAAAACCTGCTCTTGCACGCGGAGAGCTGCAGGTTGTCGGTGCAACGACTTTAAAAGAATACCGCCAAATCGAAAAAGATGCAGCGCTTGAACGCAGATTCCAGCCAGTCATGGTATCAGAGCCGTCCCTTGAAAAAGCCGTTGAAATCTTAAAAGGCATTCAGGATAAATATGAAAAATACCATGAGGTTACGTATACCGAAGAAGCCATAAAAGCGACTGTAACCTTGTCAAACCGCTACATCCAGGATCGTTACTTGCCTGACAAAGCAATTGATCTGCTGGATGAAGCAGGATCGAAAAAGAACCTTCAGGCAGTCGGAGGCGAAGACATCAGCGGTCAATTAGCTGAAATCGCCAGTAAAAAAGCTCAGGCAACGAAGGAAGAAAACTACGAGCTTGCTGCCAAATTGCGCGATGAAGAGCTCAAGCTTGAGAAAATGCAGACTCCTGTTAAAGCTGTAGTCGACCTTGCAGATATTCAGGCCATCATTGAAAAGAAGACGGGTATACCAGTAGGCAAACTTCAGGAAGACGAGCAGGCTCAGATGAAAAACCTTGAGATTAAACTATCAGGAAAAGTAATCGGCCAGGACGAGGCTGTTAAAAAAGTAGCCAAAGCCATTCGCCGCAGCCGTGCAGGATTAAAGTCCAAAGAAAGACCAATCGGGTCCTTCCTGTTTGTGGGCCCGACCGGGGTCGGGAAAACAGAGCTGACAAAAACCCTTGCCTCTGAACTGTTTGGTTCTCGCGAATCACTCATCCGTCTTGATATGAGTGAATACATGGAGAAGCATTCGATTTCTAAAATCATTGGTTCCCCTCCTGGCTACGTTGGCCATGAAGAAGCTGGACAATTATCTGAAAAAGTCCGCCGGAACCCATACAGCATCATCCTGCTTGATGAAATTGAAAAAGCTCATCCTGATGTCCAGCACATGTTCCTTCAAGTGATGGAAGATGGCAGACTTACAGACAGCCAGGGCAGAACGGTCAGCTTTAAAGACACTGTCATCATCATGACAAGCAACGCCGGCATCGGCCATAAGAAAATAACTGTCGGATTCGGAAGCAATGATGCCTTAAATGAAAGTTCTTTATTAAGCTCTCTAGGCTCATTCTTTAAACCCGAGTTTCTGAATCGTTTTGACAGCATCATTGAATTCAAATCACTTGAAAAACCGCATCTGCTTGAAATCGTCGATATTATGCTGGATGATTTGAAAACTGCTTTGGCAGAACAAAAAGTAACGCTCAGCATCACTGATGAGGCGAAAGAAAAAATTGCCGAACTCGGCTATCACCCTGCGTTCGGTGCACGTCCGCTCCGCAGAGTGATTCAAGAGCATGTAGAAGATTCAATTGCTGACATCTTGCTTGAAGGCAATGAGATCTCAGAACTTGTTGTAGAAATTACAGATGATGAGATTTCTGTAAATGATAAATAAAATGGAAAGAGTGCTGACTTGGAGGAATTCAGCACTCTTTTTTTGCAATAATTTTATAAGGATATACTGGGTGTCGGTACACAAACTCAGCCTTATCCTCGACTTCAAGTACAATCGGGTGAATCTCTGAACCTCTTTGTGTCGGGTACCAGTGCCTGCCTTCTTTCACCACAACGACAGAGCCATCACCATTTCCGAAAAAAGCGAACGAGTCAGATTCAGCCCCATATTGATTAGTCAAAAAAGCTATTTCCTTCCGCATTTCGTCAATATTTTCACATGGCAGCCCAACTTCAAATGCATCATGCCAGTCTAACAGATGATCTGGAGCCTCCGTCCTTTCAAGCATTTCAAGCACATTTCCTTCAGGATCATGAAAATAAGCCTGTTTTCCTTTCCAGTATAAGCTCACTTCGCCTTCTTCATTTTGCAGCAGAAGACTCTCTAATTCCTTAAACATGACGTCAAAAAACGATATATTTGTTCTGAAGCATAAATGATAATAGGCACGGTTTTCTGCTTTTATAAAAGTTAAGCTGCTCAAACCTGCTTTCACGGTAAAACGATCCTTTTTTTCATCTGTTAATCTCATCTTTAAAATACCCGTGTAGAATTCTTTCATTTCTTCAAGATGTTTACACTCTAACTGCACATGCACAAATTTCATTTCCATCTCTCCTCTCTTTTCTTAATTTTAAAAGAAGTGCGAGAGTTTGAATTCATTCTTTATACTGATCTTTTGTCCGACTAACAGACGAAAAAACCGCCAGCATATGCTGACGGCATTTACATTAAAGGTTTTTGTCATCCACGTTCTCAAGCCACTCTCGAATGTCGCCTGTGACCGATTGTACACATCCATCTTCAAAAGGTGAGATCAAGTTCGCAGTCTTTACTAATTCCAGGAATGATTGGCTTCCACCCTGTTTGCAGAGATGGAGATAATCCGCCCATGCCTGTTCTTTATTTTCATGCATCTTTTTCCAGAACTGCAGCGCACAAATCTGAGCAAGTGTGTAGTCAATATAATAGAAAGGAGAATTAAAGATATGTCCCTGACGCTGCCAGAATCCGCCTTCTTCCAAGAATTCGTTATCCTCGTAATTGCGGTGCGGCAAGTATTTCCGTTCAATCTCTCTCCATGCCTGTTTGCGTTCCTTTGGAGTGGCATCCGGATTTTCATAGATGAAATGCTGGAACTCATCGACAGTTACACCATATGGCAAGAATAACAGAGCTCCGCTTAAATGGCTGAATTTATACTTTTCCGTATCTTCCTTAAAGAAGGTTTCCATCCAAGGCCAAGTGAAAAATTCCATGCTCATGGAATGAATTTCACAAGCCTCATGTGTTGGGAAGTGATATTCAGATAAATTGAAATGACGGCTCATATACACTTGGAATGCATGACCTGCTTCGTGTGTCAAAACATCAATATCTCCGCTTGTACCGTTAAAGTTCGCGAAGATATATGGAGCTTTGTAATCTTCAATATATGTGCAGTATCCGCCGCCTGCTTTTCCTTTTTGAGCAAGCAGATCCATCAGATTCCGTTCAATCATAAAATCAAAGAATTCATTTGTTTCTCCCGACAGCTCTTCATACATCTTTTTCCCATTCTCGATAATCCACTCTGCATCCCCTTTAGGAGTAGCATTTCCAGTTGTAAATTGAAGCTTTTCATCCGGAAAAGCAAGAGTATCAAGCCCTAAACGTTCTTGCTGGCGTTCTCTTAATCGAGAGGCCATCGGCACGATGTATTCCTTGATCTGATCACGGAAGTTCTTCGCCATGTCTGCATTAAAATCAATGCGCTGCATTCTTTCGTAGCCAAGCTCCACAAAATTCGCAAAGCCTAATTTCTTTGCAATGAGTGTCCGGACTTTTACGAGCTTGTCAAAAATCTCATCGAGTTTTTCTCCATTTTCAGCATAAAAGCCAAAGTATGCGTCTGATGCACGTTTTCTCTTGTCGCGCTCTTTTGATTCAAGCAGCGGTTCAAGCTGTGCGAGTGTGTATTCTTTTCCGTCAAACTCAATTTTTGCAGAGGCAACAAGCTTCGTATATTCTGTCGCGAGTTTGTTTTCTTTTTGCAGATCTTCAAGTACTTCAGGGGAGAATGTTTTCATCTGGGCGTCAGCAAGGGCAAAAAGCTGTTTCCCGTATTTCTCTTCCAATTCATTGCGGAAATTTGAGCTGACAAGCGCTTTGTAAAACTCCGTATCCATTGCTTTAATATGCGGTTCAAGCTCATCAAGATAGTCCTGCTCTTCTTTGTAAAACTCATCATTTGTATCAATCGTATGGCGGATGTAGCAAAGATTGAAGGCTGTAGAAAGGTTGCCGCGGATGACATTCAGCTGATCAAGCGCCGCTTCCTGCTTTTCTAAGCTTTCTGCCTGCTTAAATAATTCAAGCGCCTTATGAAACGCTGCTTCAAATTCTTCCTTAACCGGTCTTTTGTATTCGTATTCCTGAAAATTCATATGTATTTCCCCACTTTCTCTTAAAATAATAACTTTCCCTCCTCTTAATTCGCGAAAAAAGCCATGATTCCTCTCTTTCTCTTTTCAATATGCGCTTAAAGTTCATAAAAAGATGACGATATAAACAGTAACAAAACGTAACGAAAGAAAGATTTGGTGAGAATATGGATAAAACGTCGCTTATTGGATTAATTTTAGGCCTTGTCGCAGTTGGTGTCGGCATGTTTATGAAGGGTGTCAGCCCGGCTGTCCTG
Organism: Metabacillus hrfriensis; assembly: GCF_030127205.1. Taxonomy (NCBI): domain Bacteria; kingdom Bacillati; phylum Bacillota; class Bacilli; order Caryophanales; family Bacillaceae; genus Metabacillus; species Metabacillus hrfriensis. The sequence continues at coordinate 1,840,028 of NZ_CP126116.1, read as the reverse complement.
CTGAATCCGGCTGCATTGCTGATTATAATTGCCGGAACGATCGCTACTGTCGTAACCGCATTTCCCACAAGCGAGATTAAAAGAGTGCCGAAGCTCTTCGGCGTTATTTTTAAGGAGCAGCAATCACACAGCATTCAAGAACTGATTCCCATGTTTTCCGAATGGGCCCAGATTGCGAGAAAAGAAGGGCTGCTTGCACTTGAAGCTAAGATTTCGGATGTTGAAGATTCATTTTTAAAAAATGGGCTGAGCATGGCTGTTGACGGACAAAATGCTGAATTTATCCGGGATGTCATGACGGAAGAAATTGATGCCATGGAAGAACGCCACTCAGCAGGAGCATCCATCTTTTCACAGGCAGGCACATACGCCCCTACCCTTGGAGTACTTGGAGCAGTTGTCGGATTAATCGCTGCTCTTTCACATATGGATAATACGGATGAATTAGGGAAAGCGATTGGAGCAGCATTTGTAGCAACCCTCATGGGGATTTTCACGGGATATGTTTTGTGGCATCCTTTTGCAAATAAACTCAAAAGAAAATCCAGGCAGGAAGCAAAAGTAAAGCACGTCATGATTGAAGGAGTGTTATCTGTTCTTGAAGGTCAGGCCCCGAAAGCCATTGAACAAAAGCTTGCCACCTACCTTCCTGCACACGAAAGAAAACAGCTTTTCGTTGAAGGAGAGAGGTTAGATGGCTAGAAAGAAAAAACAGAAAAACGAGGAAGAGCATGTTGATGAATCCTGGCTTTTGCCCTATGCGGATTTATTAACGCTATTGCTTGCCCTCTTCATTGTCCTTTTTGCGATGAGCTCAGTAGACGCACAGAAATTCCAAATGCTTGCCCGGGCGTTCAACAGCACGTTCACAGGCGGAACAGGCGTACTTGAATATCCAAGTCCGATCCCTGACGGTGAGATGGAAAAGCTGGATCAAGAGAAGGAAAAGAATCCGGATAAAGAAAAGCAGGAAACACTCGAGCAGGAGAAATTAAAAGAAATTCAGAAAAAAGTGAATGCCTATATTGCTGCCAACAGTCTTGAAACACAATTAAAAACCACTCTGACGGATGAAGGTCTTCTCATTACCATTTTAAATGATATCTTTTTTGATTCGGGCAATTCCTCCATCCGCAAGAAAGATGAACAGCTGGCGAAGGAAATTTCAAAGCTATTAGTCATGAATCCTCCTCGCAATATTATCGTCAGCGGTCACACAGACAACGTGCCGATCCAGAACGCGGAGTTTGAATCTAATTGGCACTTAAGTGTAATGCGCGCTGTAAATTTCATGAAGCTTTTGCTTGAAAACGGGCAGCTTGATCCTAGAGCCTTCTCAGCAAAAGGGTTTGGGGAGTACAATCCAGTTGCAGACAACAAAACAAAAGAAGGCCAGCAAAAAAACCGCAGGGTCGAGATTTTGATTCTTCCGATTGAGCAGAACCAGTAAAAAAGTGTCCAATGTGGACACTTTTTTATTGAAAGATGAACTGTAATGGTCCACCGGCGAGGCCAATTAGGAGGCTTGACGTACATACATCCGGCGTGTGAATGATATTGCGGCTGATATAGTCAATATTCAGAACTGGATTACCCAAGGGCTGGCCAGAAAAAGATTTTAACCGAATGGAAAAAATTGAGGAGTCCATTCCAGTCACACATTCCGGCTAACTGCAGAAATCGCCATCTCTCCAAAAAAAAAACACTTCCTATTTAGAAAGTGTTTTAATCTTGAAGATCCCGTGCATGATAGCCGACTTTTTTTATAAGATCAATAACGATCTGCTTTTCTTCTGATGTCAGAATGCCGACAATTTCATCTAACCGCTCTTGATGAGATGGAAAAATACTCTCGATCAATTTCTTGCCTTTATCCGTAATTTGAGCAAAGGTAACGCGGCGGTCCTTGTCACATGCTTTTCGGACAAGCAGTTCTTTTTGTTCAAGCTTGTCGACTACGTATGTGATGCTTCCGCTTGCTAATAGAATCTTCCCGCCAATTTGCTGAAGGGGCTGTTCTCCCTTATGATAAAGGAGCTCAAGCACGGCAAATTCTGTTGGGTTCAGCCCGAAGCTTGAGATGTGTTTATTCACTTGATCATTTATCGCGCGGTGTGCACGGGATAAAACGATAAATAATTTTAACGATTGTTCGATTTGCTCTTGTTCTTTCATTTTCATCAATCCTTCGATAACTAAATATCTTGAATTCTAAATAATAATGATACAAAATGAAAGCTGAAATGTCAATATAGCAGAGTGATTTTAAGAACAAATGACCTTCCAATTATGATTGAGAGAAGCTTGTACTTCTTTTTTCTCAAGTAAATGGTTCGCAATCAGCTCAGACATATCAACAGGAACTTCTTTAATGACTTCTTTTCCTTTGAACATTGTGTATTCTCCTCCGCCTGAGGCCCTGTAATTATTCATTACAACGTCATATTCCCCATCATGTTCCAGCGGCTTTCCTTCTTTCTCAAGAAGCACGACCCGCTCGCCGATTGGTTTTGAGACATCAAGTATGTACTCAATTCCTTCCCACATGTCATAGTTATAGTGCTGAGGCTTCGGATCCTGAAACTTCGGATTCACAATAACTGCGCCGTCCTCTCCGCACATAAAATATGAGGCTGAACGTTCAAGAGCGGCTCTTATGTCCCTCCCTTTCAAACGCAGCACCTTCAAGGTATTCGGATAGATATAATTTGAAACTATGTCTCGCATGGTCGGATTTTCAGGAAAGCCTCTTGATGAATTATCAAAAAGAGCCGTGTTTGAGATTTCCGTGCCTGATGCATCCATTTGTACCTTATTAATAAATTCTATAAAAGCTGTTTTCACCATGCGTGCTGCGAAAGGGTCTTCGATCAGCATGTTCCCGTTGATCTTTCCAATTGGCTGATCCAGCCACTTTTGTGTCTCTCTTTCGAAAGGCTGAATTAATTCTATTATGCTCTGATCTGTTTCAATCATAGTTAGGTCTACAAGCAATGGTGATTTCTCTTTAACGCATGTTCCGTTATCATTAACCGAGAAGGTGATCTCAATTTTTCCGGCAAAACGTCCATTAAAGCCAGGCTGAATCACCGTTACTCCGTTTATTTCACCTGAAATGGAGCGATGCTGATGACCGGTGAGCAAGACATCAATCCCCTCAATCTCATGGCAAAATTGATAGGCCTGATTCTCGCCTGTAAGCACTTCTGTCGGTTCTCCCGTCTTAAGATCACGTTCAAAACCGCCATGGTATGAGACGATGAGAAGATCAGGCAACTCATTCTTCCTAATATATTCAGTCCAATGTTTGGCCGATTGAAAAGCATCGTGAAAGGAGAGCTCTTTTATATGCTTCGGATCTTCCCAGTTCGGGATATAATGTGTTGTTACCCCCAGCACCGCAACCTTTACACCGCAGTAATTCTTCATTATATAAGGTTTGCCTAATAATGGCTCTCCGTTTTCTTTGATATTAGCTGACAGCCATGGGAATTCAGATTGATCCGCAGCTTTTTTCAAAAAATCACTGCCGTAGTTGAACTCATGATTGCCGATTACCGCTGCATCATAGCCAAGCGCATTCATAGCCGCTATGACAGGGTTCTTCTGATCTGCAGCTTTTTTCGCATAATAGTATGTAAGCGGGGTTCCCTGGATGCAATCTCCATTATCAATAAGAAGGACGTTATCATGTTCGTTCCTCTCTTTTTTGATGACCGTTGAAATTTTTGCAAGACCCAGGCATTGTTCCTCATTTGTGCTGTATATTAGCGGAAGAATATGACCATGAATGTCACTCGTCTGCAAGATTGTCAGTCTCACTGTTTCTATGAGAAACCCCTCCCTTTTCTTTCCATCATACCGAACATCCCCTTTCTCTACAATAGAAGAAACGCGCTTTTAGTTTCGAGCGGAATTCAGCTTTCATTCCTAGTACATTCAAATTAAATGGTTTATAATTCGAATAGTATGCTCTTAATCGGGCAATCTTTTATTTGGGGCGATAACTTTGCTGAAAGATCCTAATCGATTAAAAAAAGCATCGATCTATTTTCTGATCGTGCTGATTCCATCCCTTCTAATCAATACATGCATTTATTTTTACCAAAAAGACAAAGTGATGGATCTCCATCGTTCTGAAGCAGCATTCATGATCAACATTCATAAAAATCAGATCGATAATTTAATTCAAGATACAAAAGCAAGACTGGAATCGATGGCGCTTGTGCTTGAAGAAGAAAAGGACGAGGATAAAATTCGGCGTGTGCTCATGCAGGCGTATGACCAGGAACCGCGTTTTTCAGGACTTTATTTTGTTCATAAGAACGGTGACATTACTGCCGGTTCCAGAAAATTGATGAAAACAGTCAACCTTCAAAACCGGGCTTTTTTCAGAAGTGCCATTGCGACTAAACAATCGACTGTATCAGACGCCTACTTCGGAAATATTACCGGAGGATATATTGTTTCCATTTGCACCCCCATTTTTAATGAGAAAGGCGAAGTAACAAACTTATTAGTAGCAGCTTTAAAAGTAGATTATCTTAAAAATATCATGAACGTCATCAGTCCCAGATTGCATATTAATGTAGTAAATGAAAGCAATCATGTACTTTTTGCATCCGGCAGCGAAAATGAGCTATCAAAATTGGAGCCTGTCCGGGTTTACCTTGATCAGATTGCGTGGAAGCTTGAGGGTGTGCCTGATTCAGAGATAAGTCTTAAACATGCAAAAGACATGATCATTTACATGCTGATCACATTCGGAATCTTAAATATCATTTTTATTCTCATTCAAAATTTCCTCTTAAAAAGAAGAGCTTTAATTGAACAAAGCCAAATAGATGCTCAAAAAGTAGAGCTTGTCGGAATGCTTGCAGCAAGCACTGCCCACGAAATCAGAAATCCGCTGACAGGTATAAAAGGGTTCATTCAGCTTTTGCAGGAGAAATACAAGGACTCTGAAGATCAGTTTTATTTTTCTGTCATCGATAAAGAGATCCAGCGCATTAATGAAATTGTCAGCGAATTTTTAGTGCTCGGGAAACCGACTGCCCATCACCACGCAGACCATGATATTAATGCGATCGTGCTTGAATTATCTCCGCTGCTGGGGTCTGAAGCTAACCTTTATAATACAGAAATGGATATCCGGTTATATAAAGAACCTCTGCTAATTAATTGCACAAAGGATCATATCAAACAGGTGCTGCTGAATTTAGCGAAAAATTCCTTAGAAGCAATCGACAAAAATGAAGGCAGATTAACCATTGAAGTGCAAAAACAGGAAGATTTCGCTGTAATCAGAGTAATCGACACGGGAAAAGGCATACCGGAAGATGTCATTACAAAAATCTTTCACCCTTTCTTTACAATGAAAGATACCGGCACAGGGCTCGGACTTGTCGTATGCAAGCGCATCATCTCTATGTACAAAGGCACGATCGCCATTGACAGTGTTTTAGATAAAGGGACGAAAGTGACGATTATTCTTCCTTTATCAGAAAAAGAGTGAAAAGCAGATGCTTTTCACTCTTTTTTTAGTTAGATGAATTAAAAATTTTCGCATTTATGGCAAGAGGAAGCGCCTAACTACCGGTCAGCACGGCTCCGCCTATCGGAGCTTGACCATGGCGCTTGTTAATATGTAATTCTTCAGCTCGTTAAGATCTCTTCAATACGCTGCAGCGCATTATACCCTAATGCAACGTCTGAAGCCTTCGCGTTTTCAATAATCTGCTCCGGGTGGGAAGAACCGACAAGGGTGCTTGCCACATTATGCTGCCTCAGCGTCCAGGCAAGAGCAAGCTGGGCAAGTGTGATGTCGTGGTCCTTTGCAAGCTGATCCAGAAGCTCCACTTTTCGGTTCACCATATCATTCAGGATTTTCTTCATCCATGAATTCACGTTTTCACCGGATGCACGGCTTCCCTTAGGGATTAAACCTTCTTTATATTTCCCTGTTAAAATCCCCTGTGCAAGCGGTGACCACACAACTTGTGAAACGCCGGCATTTTCGCACATTGGAATAATTTCTTCTTCAATATCACGGTGTAACATATTATACTGCGGCTGATTCACAATGATCCGGTCAAGCAGGTAGCGGTCAGCCACACTCATGGCTTCCTGTATTTGCGCAGCCGTCCATTCGCTGACTCCTGCATATAAGATCTTCCCTTGGCGAATAAGATCATCAATTGCCCGCAATGTTTCATCAAGAGGTGTTTCATGATCATATCTGTGACAGTAAAAAATATCGACATATTCAAGATCCATCCTCTTTAAGCTTGCATGGACCTGTTCCATAATATGCTTTCTTGATAACCCCTTATCGTTCGGCCCGTCCCCCATTGGCCAGAAAGCTTTTGTCGTCAGAACATATGAATCCCTTGGAAACGACTTAAGTGCCCTTGACATGACAATTTCTGCTTTTCCGCGCTCATACACATTCGCGCTGTCGAAAAAGTTGATTCCCGCTTCATACGCCTTATGAATTATGTCTGCTGCTGACCGCTCATCAACTGTTTTGCCGAATGTAAGCCAGCTTCCAAGACTGATTTCACTCACTTTTAACCCTGATCTTCCTAGCCTTCGATATTGCATCCCTATTCCCCCTGCTGTACATGATGAAATTCCTTTGTCTTTAACTTATCAGAAATTTCAAAAATCGTAAAGGGAGAGAAGTGTTCACCTATCGACATTAACCGACAAGATGGATCATTTCCTTCTATATCTTTGTGATTATTAGCAGGAATATAATAATATGCTGAAAAAAATAACCTCATATGGCGAAAAAACAAGAATGAATTCTTTCGCTATCTTTTTTGGTTTTTTTTCGGCTATAATATGGCTATTACATACATGCACGAAAAGGAGTTCAACCATGACTGAGGTTTTAATCGGCAGTACGTTATCAGCTCTAGCAACAGGATTTGGAGCACTTCCCATTCTGTTTCTTCAAAAAACCATTACGCATAGATGGAGAGATATCCTGCTCGCCTTTACAGCAGGCATCATGATGGCTGCATCAATGATGAGCCTTCTGCCTGAGGCACTGAACCAGGGTGGAGTATTTCAGGTTTGTGCGGGACTTTTTCTGGGCGTGCTTGTTTTAACAACACTTGAAAAGAAAATCCCCCACATCGATCTTGAACATTCGAGATACGGAATCGAATTTGACCAAAAGGCAATGCTGATTGTTGCTGCCATCACATTGCATAATCTGCCTGAAGGATTATCAGTTGGTGTAAGCTACGCATCAGATCAAAGTGAAACTGGAAATTTGATCGCTTTCGCCATCGGGCTTCAAAATGCTCCAGAAGGATTTTTGGTTGCCCTGTTCCTTATTAACCAGAATATCGGCAAATTTAAAGCCTTGCTAATCGCGACGATGACAGGTGCTGTTGAAATTGTCACTTCGCTGCTTGGTTTTTATTTAACTTCATTTGTAGAAAACCTTGTACCTTATGGTCTGTCTTTTGCAGCTGGAGCCATGCTGTTCATCATCTATAAAGAATTGATTCCCGAAAGCCACGGGGACGGCAACGAGCGGAATGCGACCTATTCATTTATTCTCGGCATTCTCTTTATGATCGTACTGATTGAAGCCTTATAAGAAAAGCTCCAAAACATATAGTCAAACCAAATACTCCCCCGAGTAACGGGTTCCTTTTTGGATGCGGAAAACGTTTTTCTCAAGTTGGCAAGTAAAATATCAGGTTATTTGGTTAAGTGAATAGCACAATAAAACGCCCGACTTATTTATCTGGGCGTTTTTATATTTATATTAAGAATTGAACAAAATTCATTTTGTTTCCCGTTAATTCATATGCCAATTGGAATGGCGGTTGATTCCTCAAACTGGACCTCTCTCGGATTTTGGGGAATCATAGAGCGCGATTGATTCCTCAAATAGAACTACTCTTTGAATTTAGGGAATCATTGAGCACGATTGATTCCTCAAATAGATCTGCTCTTAGATTTTAGGGAATCATAGAGTACGATTGATTCCTCAAATAAATCTGCTCTTGGGTTTTAGGGAATCATAGACGGCGGTTGATTTCCCGAAACACGATTACTCAAAAGCAGTGATACTCAATTGTGCAGATAGTAACTGAAAACCTTCAAACTAGCTTTGGGCAGGCATGCTGAGTCCGTAAAACCGCTCTCCCCTTATTCTTCAGCACACCAAGATGTTAAAATAACAATAAAAAAAGGTACAAATTGCTGTGCAATTTAGTACCCTTTTTCAACTATGTTCAGTTTTTCCACTCATAAAACGGAGCCTGTTTCTCCCGCGAGTATTAGGTTTTTTATATAGTTAAGCCATCTCTTGCCGTCCATTTCTTCATAGACTCAATAAATTGCAGAAATGGTGGATTCGTTTTATTTTCTTCTTCAAAAAGAATTTGCTGATATTTATTTAGCAGCATGTCCAATTCCTGACTGCATTGAACAGCGCCCTCGCACGTATATCCGCCTGCTCTTGCTGTATCGATCATTTCCTTGCGTTTAGAATCAATACTTGCCAATAATTGAGACTTGCTCATTTCAATTGTCATTTTCTTCCCTCCGCCTCATCTCTTAAGTATCTATATTGGGAATAAATATACAAATAAATTATTACAGATACTTCTATACTTGTAAATAGATTAGCAATATTCGACAATAATATTGAGAAATAATATGACAATTTTGTTAATTTTATTTAATACCAAGTTTTTCCCGAATTTGCGAGAGTTTAAACAAATAATGCCGGATTTATTATAAAAGAAAAAAGAGCTCTCAGGCTCTTTAATAAGGATCTGCTTCATGACCAAATTTATCAGCTTTTTCTACTGTTTCTTCAGCAGCTGCAGAACTGGACATTTGACTGGATTATTCCAGACTTTCAGCTAAACACACGCCATAACGTTTGTCAAAATTTGTAAAATATTCAATCGTTTTTGCTGCTATGTCCAATATTAAAAGGCATAAACAACTTTATTGGCAAAGAAAAACAGCAGATCGAATAGCTCGGCTGCTGTTTTTTTAATGAAATTCCTTTTACTTTGTTAATACTTTTTCTCCGAGATTCACATCATCAACTGACGTTACCCGGAAATCTTTTTCTTCCAGCTTCTTAATTATTTTATTCAGCTTTTTCTCAGAAACGTCATGGGAGAGATTGATGATGATTCTTCTTAAATATGTATCGCCATTATCGAGTGTCAGGAGTCCTTCGATGTTCACATCCTTAATCGTTGAGACAAGATCTTTAATCGCGCCTTTATGCTCTTTCGTGCCGACTGTCAGAATATAACCGCCTGTCTTCATTCCAAACGAATCCTCAAGTACATCCATGACATTACCATGCGTAATAATGCCTGAAAATTCCTCTTTATCATTCAGCACAGCTAAAAATGGAAGACGTCTGATGGTAAGGAATGTCTTAAAGAATGAATCCTCTTCATAAACAAAAGCATCCTGATCCTGAATCAGAGCCTCGATCGAATCCTCATCCTTGCCCTCCTTTTCTACATAATGATCCAGGAGATCAACTTTATAGATTAAGCCGGCAAACACTGTGCCATTCTCTCTAAGAACGGGAATGCTCCGATACCCTGACTCCTTCAGCAATTCATAAGCTTCCTTTACCGTGCTTTCCGCCTTACAGTATCTTACATCCTCTTTTTTCACGAAATTGTAGCGAATCTTCATCTTTCCAATCCTCCCTTTTATGCTTATTTATTGTTGAAAATTTACCATAGAAACATCAGAGAGTAAAGAAAATTAAAATGATTTTGAATTTTCTTCTGGCCCTGCTCATTTTCTTGCATCCAGCTTAAGGATTTTAGTGCTGTTAATTATGTTCGATTGGATTCAGATTGTGCTCGCTTTACAAGGTTTTCTCCTCCTTGATTCAAATTGCATAAGTCAAAGTTTATTTTAAATCATTCTGTGCAGCTGATGTCCTATTCGAATCATTCATTCTTGTTCTGCTGACTAAAATCCTTTACTTTCAGAATAAAAAAACCCCCTTCACCATCAAGGTGAAGAGGATTTCCAATTATGCCTGCTGCTCTTCTTTTTCGTAAATTGGCACCCAGCCTTCAGATGTAACGAAAATGCGGACTGCGACAACTTTGCGGTCCTCCTGAAGAGTAAAGTAGTGGCGTATGTTTGGCGGTACGGAGATTAAGTCGCCGGGGTTGAGTTCAACATCAAAAAATGAGCCGTCTTTTCCCTGTATGATGAATATGCCGTGGCCGCTGACGATGAAGCGTACTTCGTCATCTGTGTGATGATGCTCCTGCTGAAAATTTTTCAATAGTTGATCAAGATTCGGCGTGCTCTCAGATAAAGAGATGACATCCTGTGCCTTGTAGCCGCGACGCTCTGAGATGTCTGCGATTTCATCCTTGAATACTTGCAGAATTTCCTCTTTTTGCTCATCAGCAAGACTGTAATTCTCTCTTAAAGCTTCCGGCAGCTTCTCGATATCCCAGTGCTCATAAATGACTTCTTGAGACTCAAGAAAGGCAGCTACCGCCTTTTGATCAGCGATTCTTTCATTTGTTTCCTGTAATCGTATCGTTGCCATTATAATTCCTCCTATTGTTAAGCTCTTAATGTGAGCGATTTAGCTTGTTTTAAAGATAGGACTTTTAAATGATAGGAAAATAGAAATTCACATGCTTCCAGCACTTTTTTGGCTTCGAAAGCATCCTTGCCCCAAACGGTAATGCCATGATTGCGGATCAAAACAGCACCGGAGTTTCCGTTCACATACTTGCCAAAGTCAGCTGCGAGATCCGGTATATGAGCCGCATTTTCAATAATCGGAATATGCCACTCTGCATCTTCTTCCCAAAGACCAAATGCTTTAATGATTTCCTGTCCTTTAAACGTAACGCCGCCGTCATCGCCGTAGAGCTCAGAGATGACATTGTTGTCAACAGTATGGACGTGGAGGCTGCAGCCTGCGTTCGTACGATTATAGATTTCAACATGAAGCAGGGTTTCAGCAGAAGGCTTCAGCTTTGTTTCTTCAAGGGCAGCTCCATTCTGATCGACCAATAGGAAATCTTCATCCGTTTCAATCCGTTTATCCTTACCGCTTGAAGTCACTAAAAACGAGAGCGGCTCTGTTTTTACCTTAATCGCGAGGTTTCCGCTTGTACCTGGAAACCAGTCCCTCTCAGCAAGCTCGCGTTTAACCGCTGCAAGCTCGCGCAAGCGTTGATTTAAAAGACTCATGATACCGCCTCCTGCTTTTTCTTAAGTCTATCTATCACATCAAAGAACGTAGTAAATTCCTGATGCGGAAGGTCTAAAGACTGGCATTTTCCCAGAAGAAAATCTCTTGCAAACACAAAGTCTGCAAGTTTTGCAGCCTCTAAATCCGTAACTGAATCACCAATGACAATGACTTCCTGATCAGGAGCAGCAAGCTTCCTGATTAAACTCGGCTTGCAGCAGCCACAGTCATTGCTGCACTGATCATCACATGAGTTTGGCCATAAGATTTCAATTGCCTGACCGCTGAAATCACCTGCATTGCAGTAAACACGGTCCCTGTCAACCAAGCCATTCAACAATGGGTGAACAAAAAAATCAATGCCTCCGCTTACGATATACAGAGGGATTTCTTCCTCCTCCGTATATTGAACAAATTCACGGAATCCATCGCGAAGCTGAGCCGTAAAAAGCAAGTATTGAATAATATCATATTTCAGCTCTGATGGAATCAGCCGAAACATCTTCTCTACTCCTGCCCGGACAGAAATCCGCTGTCTTAATACATCATCCTTTAAAGCATTCCATTCTGGCGGTGCAAACTTCTTCATGATGGCAATAATGTTGTCATTGTTTGTTATTGTTCCGTCGAAATCACAGATGATAATCGGCTTGCTCATTTGCTCACTTCCACCTGCCCCCAAAGATCCAGCGCGATTCTCAAATCCGCATTTTCATTTGCTTTTTCAGTCAAGGAGATGCCTTGTAATGCCGCATCGATCGCTGCACGGAAAGCTTTTCCGCCTGCAGCAGCGCCGTTTGGATGTCCGTGGACACCTCCGCCTGCGTTAATCACGCTATCTAACCCGAAATCCTGGATTAAGATAGGGACGAGTCCTGGATGAATCCCTGCTGAAGGCACAGGGAATGTTTCCTTCAGGAGCACGTTTTCTTTACAAGCTGCACCTATGGAAAGGGCCGCTTCCCGCTCAAGCGCAACACTTCCATAAGGGGATGGAAACAGAGAAAAATCGGCTCCGCTGTATCTCAGCAATTTTCCGAGTAAAAGAGAATGCGAGATTCCATATAGTGAGGATGATGCCAATGCACCGCTGACAGCTGGATGAGCCATAAGCGGAATGTTGATGTCTTTGTCCTCTGCCAGGCTTTGAAGCACGTCAAGGCCGTAGGCAAAAACATTAAGCAATAGGGCATCTGCTCCAAGCTCTGCCGCACGCTTTGCTTTTTCTTTTAAATCATACGTTTTGCCTGATAAATGAACCGCGTACATCGCCTTATGACCGGTCTCCTCATAAACCTTGTTTAACACTTCTTTTCCGGCAGTAATCCGCTGGTCAAAAGGTGTCAGCGGATTTTCAAAAAGAATTTCATCGTCTTTCACCAAATCAACCCCGCCAAGCACCTGATCTTTAAGCTGATTCTTTAAAAAAGCGAGATCACGTCCGATGACACCTTTAAAAATACTCATAAGCAAAGGTCTGTCATATACACCAAGTTTTTCACGGATGCCGCTGATGCCGAATTTAGGACCTTGAAACTCAGCAAGAATATCTTCTGAAAAATCCAGGTCCTGAAGCTTTACTTCGCCGTCAAGAGACAGTTTTCCAAACACAGTCGCAAGAATCGCCGGCAAATCATGGCTGAAATTTACGCCAGGGTAAAAAATTTTAACGATGCCTTTTTTAACGCGTTTGTTTAAAAAAGCTGAAACCTTATCATCAGCCTCAAATTCTTCTACAGAGATGACCTTCCCTTTGTGCTGCTTCAATTGTATCTGAGTCAGTTCCGGAAGATCCGTCCAGGACCCAACGGTTAACCCAAGGGCAATCCCTTCTGCTTTTTTTTCTAAGTTTTTTTCATCATGGATGAGATAGGTTGCTGTAATGCCGCTCATGTTTGTACCGCCTTCCATAACAGTTTTAGAAATGCGCAAGCGCCAGTTTAGCTCAGGCATGGCAAAACCAGCAGAAAAGTCCGGTTTTGACTTTTTTGTTCTGGCCGAGGAGCTGGACGACTCAGTTTGCCATCAATGCGCAAAATTTTATACATTCTAAATAAATAAAAAAGGCCCCTTTCCGCTAATCGAAAAGAGACCTTATCTGACTTGGCTAAGATCCTTATCTATCAGCGAAATGCTGCAAGATTTAGCACCGTGCTTAAACCTTGGTTTAAGTCGGTTGCCGGGCTTCATCGGGCTAGTCCCTCCACCTGCTCTTGATAAGAATGGCTTATTTATTTTATGTTCTGAATAACCTGAAATTAATTTGGATTATAACATTTTTTCAAAAGACTGTCAACCGCCATTTTAAAATAAATTCAAAGATTTTATCCGTGCTGCTGCTTCTCTCAGTCTTTCTTCTGAGGTTAAAAGTCCTGCCCTTACATAGCCTTCTCCGAATTTCCCAAAACCGACACCCGGCGCCACACAGACATGTGCATGAAGGAGGAGATATTCGGCAAAGGATTCTGACGTATAGCCTTCCGGAACAGGCAGCCAGGCAAAAAACGACCCTGGCGGCGCTTCAACCTGCCAGCCAATTTCGTTAAGAGCAGTTATGAATGCATGGCGTCTGCTTTCATACCGCTCCACCAATTCATCCACACAGCTCTGTGATTCAAGCAGGGCAGCTGCAGCAGCTTCTTGGACAGCACTGAACACACTGACAAACATGTGATCCTGCAGCAGATTAATCGCTTCAATGACACTTTCATTGCCAATCGCAAAGCCAATCCTCCAGCCCGCCATATTATACGTCTTCGAGAGTGTATAGATTTCTATCCCAGTTTCTTTCGCTCCTTCAACTTCCAAAAAGCTGACAGGTTTTTTTCCGTCGAACCCAATGGCGCCATAGGCAAAATCATGAATCACACAAATTTCATTTTCTTTTGCAAACGCGACTGTTTCTTCAAAGAATTCTTTTGAGGCAACAGCACCGGTCGGATTGTTCGGGTAATTCAGAAACATTAGCTTTGCCTGTTTCTTCGCTTCTTCAGAAAGTTGCCCATAATCCGGCAAAAACTGATTATCTTTTACCAGCGGCATAAATTCCATCCTGGCCCGGGCAAGCTCTACCCCAGACCAATAGTCAGGATATCCGGGATCCGGCACGAGAACTAAATCATCCGGGTCCAGTAAACATTGCGGAATTTCAACAAGCCCCGCTTTTCCGCCAAACAAAATGGCCACTTCTTTGTCAGCATTAAGTGTTACACCATACTCCCGCTTGTAAAATTCCGCAATTGCTTCTTTAAGAAATTTCTGTCCGCGGAACGGGGAATATTTGTGATAGTCCGGATTTTCCGCTGCCTCCTGAAGAGCCTTAACAATGTGGGGCGGTGTCGGCTGATCAGGATTCCCCTGTCCAAGATTAATAACGTCATGTCCCGCTTCGATACTTGCATTCACTCTTGCTACGAGACTTGCAAAAAACTGCTTTGGAAGCTTATTTAATAACTGTGATTGATTGAAGTTTTTCATGTTTTACACCTTCTCAAAAAATTCTTGAAATTCTAGTGAAAAATCATATATTGTTAGAGTCAGCTTGTAAAGAAAAATTTTCGAGGCGGAGATGAAGATTGATGAATCCAAAAGTGGCATGCCTGCAAATAGACCTTGTTTTTGGTGACCCTGAAGCAAATATTGAAACGGTAAAAAAAGAAATAGAAAAAATAGCAGCATCTGAAAAACCTGACGTAATTGTTCTGCCTGAACTGTGGACAACAGGCTATGATCTTACTAGGCTCGACGAGATCGCAGACCCAAACGGCAGCAAAACAATCGCTCTGGTCAGCAGTCTGGCTAAAACATATGAAGTTAATATTGTGGCAGGTTCTGTTGCGAAAAAAACAGAGGCAGGCGTCACGAACACAATGTATGTTTTTAATCGCCAAGGCGAGCTTAACCATGAATACAGCAAGCTGCATCTTTTCAAACTGATGGATGAGCACCTTTATCTAAACGGCGGAACCGAAAAAGGCCTGTTTCAGCTTGACGGTCTGCAAAGTGCCGGAGTGATTTGCTATGACATTCGATTCCCTGAATGGATCCGCGTTCATACAGCACAAGGAGCAGAAATCCTTTACGTTGTGGCAGAATGGCCGCTCCCAAGACTGCATCACTGGAGATCCATGCTGATCAGCCGTGCAATTGAAAATCAATGTTTTGTTGTAGCCTGCAACCGCTCAGGCAGTGATCCGAATAATGAATTCGCCGGTCACTCGATGATAATCGATCCGTGGGGAGAAATTTTAGCTGAAGCCGGGACAGAGCAAACCTCGCTTACGGCAGTCCTTCAGATGGAGAAAGTTAAAGAAATCAGGAAACAAATTCCTATTTTCAAAGACAGACTTCCTGATTTTTACTCTTAAAAAAAGTATTGACAGTTTTTCGTCATACCTGTTAACATTCAGAACAAGTGATAAATTCCAAATTGTGCGAATACATTTTTTTATCACCAACCTTTAATTTCATACTATCTCTTATCAAGAGTAGGCTGAGGGATTTGGCCCGATGACGCCCAGCAACCGACCGTAAAACCATTGTAAAATGGGGCGCAGTTTTTTATGCGCGGGGAGATTACTCCTACAAGGCACGGTGCTAATTCCAACAGAAAGAAGTTCTTTCTGGCAGATAAGAGGTGCGAAGCCTATGCCTTCAAGCCTCTTTCACTGTGGAAGAGGCTTTTCTTATTGCCCGAAAAGCCTCTAATTATAAAACTGGAGGGTTATAAACCATGTCAAACTATCGATCATCTGCTTATGAACCGTTAACTGAAAGCGCCGCTGTAGCTCTTGTCACCAGACTGGGGTTGTTTGAAGAAAAAAGTGTCCTGTCATGCAGGGAAATTGGCGACGGCAACTTGAACCTTGTTTTTCACATTGTAAATCAGAATCAAAATGGAATCATCATCAAACAAGCCCTTCCGTATGCAAAAGTAATCGGCGAGAGCTGGCCGCTTACTCTTGACCGCGCCAGAATCGAAAGCAGCGCCCTGCTGAAGCAGGCTGAAGTGGCAAGTGCATATGTGCCAAAGATTTACTACACGGATGAAACTTTAGCGATCACAGCAATGGAGGATCTCTCACATTTGCAGATTGCTAGAGCCGGATTGATAGAAGGCAGAGAATTCCCGCTATTAGGAAGACATATCGGCGAATTTTTAGGAAAGACATTATTCTATAATTCTGATTTTGCACTGAATCCGCAGGCAAAAAAGCAGCTGGTCAAACAATTTTCGAATCCCGACCTTTGCAAAATAACTGAAGATTTCGTCTTTACCGACCCGTTTTTCGACTATGATTCAAACAGCTTTGAAGAAGAGCTGAGGCAGGATGCTGAAAACATTTGGAATGATAGTCATTTAAAGCTTGAAGTGGCTAAATTAAAGCATAAATTTCTCACAGAAGCTGAAACGCTTGTTCACGGAGATCTTCATACAGGAAGTATTTTTGCAAGTGAAACGGAAACGAAGGTAATTGACCCTGAATTTGCCTACTATGGTCCGATTGGATTTGATCTTGGACATTTTTTCGCCAATCTTTTAATGAACGCCATTTCCAGAGATGAAGCAAATCAGCAGGTTCTTTTAGATCATATCGAGACCGCATGGGCCGTTTTTGAAGAAGAATTTTCAAAAGCATGGAAGAATGACAGTCTGGAAGCTTTCGCAAAAGTTGACGGCTATCTTTCTTTTATCCTGGAGAAAGCATTTGAAGATGCAATTGGTTTTGCCGGCATTGAAATCATCAGACGCACGATCGGTCTCGCTCATGTAGCGGATCTTGATTCCATCGAGCCTTATGAGCGCAAAATTGAAGCAAAACAGCGTGCGCTTGATTTAGGAAGCAAGCTTGTGAAAAATCGTCAATCGATTAAAACGACTGCCGACCTTGCAGAATCTTTTAAACAAGTACCTGTCAGATAAGGAGAATTCATCATGTCATTTACAAATACAATTATTCCCCGTTCTGTCGAATGGAAAGAAACGTATATCCGCCTGCTTGATCAGCAAAAACTGCCTGCTGTGACAGAGTATATCAAACTTCAGACGATTTCAGACGTTTGGGAAGCGATTAAGGCATTAAAAGTGCGCGGTGCTCCTGCAATCGGAATAACCGCAGCTTTTGGGCTTGCGCTCGCTGCTAAACAGTATGAAACCGAGAATTTAGAGGAATTTCACCTGCTGCTTGACCGCGATCATGATTATCTTGCAAGCTCAAGACCTACTGCTGTTAATTTATTCTGGGCCCTTGGCAGGCTTGTAAAAAGCGTGCAGGGTGCCGTTTCCGTTAACGAAGCGAAAACCGACCTGCTTCATGAGGCCATTCAAATCCAAGTAGAAGACGAAGCAACGTGCCGCAGAATTGGCGAGCATGCCCTCCCGCTTTTTAAAAACGGCGATTCCGTCATGACGATCTGCAATGCTGGATCAATTGCTACTGCACGTTACGGCACGGCTCTCGCTCCCTTCTATCTTGCTAAAGAAAAAAACATCAGTCTATCCGTTTATGCATGTGAAACCCGCCCTGTTTTGCAAGGGGCGCGTCTGACCACATGGGAGCTCCTGCAGGCAGATGTCGATGTGACGCTGATTACGGACAATATGGCTGCACACACGATTTTTTCAAAAGGCATTTCCGCCATCATTGTAGGGGCAGACCGCATTGCGGCAAATGGGGATACTGCCAATAAAATCGGGACGTATAACCTGGCTCTTTTAGCTGGCGCCTTTCAAATCCCGTTTTACGTAGCCGCACCTCTTTCTACTTTTGATACTGAAACGAAAAGCGGTGCAGAAATTCCAATTGAGGAACGGGATCCCAAGGAAATTACGCATTTTGGCGGGCAGCAGATTGCCCCGGATCACGTTAAAGTGTTCAACCCTGCTTTTGACGTAACTCCCCATCATTTGATCACGGGAATCATTACAGAAAAAGGCGTTTTATCCGGTGATTACAGCTCAGAAATTCAGAAAGTATTTAAGGGGGAATTCTAAAGTGAAAGGGTTTAAGCAGGCATTTATTTTACTTACATTGTTTGTCTTTCTTTTAACCGGGTGCACAAGTGAACAGGATGCTGCATCCGATACAGAACCAAAAGCTGCAGAAGAGAAAAAAGAAGAAACGGCTGCGGCTTCCGGCAGCACCGAAGTACCTGAAGCCGTGCAAAAACCGCTGAAAATTGCAGCGATCATGCAGATGTCAATTGGAACATTTTCTTCTCAATACATCTCCGGTGTTCAGGAGCAGGTCAAAAAGTTCGGCGGATCTGTCCAAATTTACAACGCCGATAACGACTTATCAAAAATGGCTACATATGTAGAAACAGCCATCACGCAAAACGTTGATGCTATTTTAATTGACCACGGCCGTGCAGATGCCCTCCAAGGCCCTGTAGAAAAAGCTGCAGCCAATGGAATCCCTGTAGTAGCCTTTGACAGTGACATCGATGTAGACGGCGTAACTGTCATTGACCAGGACGATTACAGCCTTGCCTGGAAATCACTTAAAACATTAGCTGAAGACTTAAACGGCGAAGGTGAAATCGTTACGGTTTGGGTCGCCGGCTTTACGCCAATGGAAAGACGCCACACCATCTATGAAGCGTTCAAACAGCGTTATCCAAACATTAAAGAAGTGGCTAAATTTGGTACTGCAAGCGCCAATACCGCTTTAGATACTCAAACACAGATGGAAGCCATTTTGAAAAAACATCCTAATAAAGGCGATATTGATGCCGTCTTTGCAGCATGGGATGAATTTGCAAAAGGAGCAACGCGGGCGATCAAGCAAGCCGGCCGTGATGAAATTAAAGTATACGGAATTGACTTAAGTGATGAAGACCTAGAGCTGATGCAGCAGGAAAACAGCCCATGGGCAGCGACTGCTGCCACGGATCCTGCCGAAGTCGGCCGCGTACAGGTTCGCTTTGCTTATCAAAAGATCGCCGGTGAAGAAACACCTAACATTTATTCCTTGGAACCGCATCTTGTTGAAGGATCAGCTCTTCCGGATCAATCTATTAAAATGGACTCTCTCTCAGAATATGTTCCAGGCTGGGGCACTTCAGCGGTAGCCACTTCACCATGGATGAAAACACTTGAAACGAAGGGGGAATAAACATGAGCTCCCTCATCATGGATGACATATACAAATCTTTTGGCGAAGCAACTGTCTTAAAAGGCGTTTCCTTTACTGCCAAAAAAGGCGAGGTTCATGCGCTTCTCGGAATGAATGGCGCAGGCAAAAGCACGCTGATGAAAATCCTGTCCGGTGACTGCAAGCCCGATCATGGAACCATTCACATAAACGGCAAAGCTTCTGTCTTTCATCATCCTTCTGATGCTAAAAAAGCTGGAATTGGGTTTGTTGTTCAGGAAGTGGACACTGCCCTCTTCCCAACTCTCACAGTCTATGAAAACGTGGCAAACATCCCTGATCAGAAGTCAGCTGCCATTTCTTACAGAAAGCTTAAAGCTGACGCAGAAAACCTGCTGCAGAGGGTTGGCCTCAGCATTAATGTCAGCAAGCTCGTTCAGGAGTGCACTCTGCAGGAAAAGCAGCTGATCTTACTTGCAAAAACCCTTTCTGCATCTGCTGCTTACATCATTTTAGATGAGCCGACAGCTCCTCTCAGCGATACCGAAACCAAGATTCTCTTTAAAATCATCAGGCAGCTGCGCGCAGAAGGTGCAGCGATTATCTATATCTCTCATAAGCTCTCAGAAGTAAAAGAGATCTGCGACAGAGTGACAATTTTACGGGATGGCAGCGTTGTACACAGCGGTGATACCGCTGATATCGAAATTGCAGAGATCGTAAAGCATATGATTGGCACCGCTTTTCAAATTGAGAAGAAAAAAACTAGAAAAACATTCGATAAACCTTTATTCCATGCAGAAAATATAGTGGTTGAAAAGTTCGGCAGCAAACTAAGCTTCAATGTTCATGAAGGAGAAATTGTAGGAGTAGCAGGTCTTGCAGGAGCTGGAAAAACAGAGCTTGCTGAGGCTTTATATGGCCTAAGCTCCACTAAAGCTTTGATTGAGCTCAGCGGAAAACGGGTTAAAATCACCTCCCCTGCAGCCGCCATTAAATCAGGCATTTGCCTGATTCCTGAAGAGAGAAGAAAACAGGGATTGTTTGTTCATGAACCTGTATCGGTGAATTTGTCGATCCAGTCGCTTCGCTCCATCGCAAGCAGCCTGTGGATTTCAAAGCAAAAGGAACATGCCTTAGCCAACCGGCTGATCAGCAGGTTAAACATTTCTGCAGCATCCCCTTCTATTTCCACAAGTCTGCTGAGCGGAGGAAACCAGCAGAAGGTCGTAATTGGAAAATGGCTTAACACTGATTCTTCTCTCTTTCTTTTCGATGAACCGACAAAAGGGATTGATGTAGGTGCAAAAAAAGAAGTATTTCAGCTGATTCACAAGCTTGCGGCTGAAGGAAAAGGAATTGTCTATTTTTCCGGTGAGTGGGAGGAACTGCTGGAGGTTGCCGACCGCATCATTATTTTAAATAAAGGAAAAGTGGCCAAAGTCCTCACACACGAGGAAGCAACGATTGAAAAGCTCATTTATTATGCATCAGGAGGTGAAGATGATGGAGGAAGCCGTCGTCATCAAGACAAAAAAACAAAGGAGCATTCTGCCCTTTTTGTATAAACACGGCACGATGCTCGTCATTTTAGCAGTTACCATCTACTTCAGCATCGCGGTGGACGAATTTTTAACCTATTCGAATTTCAGTGACATCCTGCGGTCCATTTCAATCGTAACGTTTGTTGCAATCGGCATTACCTTTTCTCTGATTGTTGATGGTTTTGATTTATCTGTGGGCTCCACTGTCAGTCTTGCCACAATTGGAAGTGCGGCTGCTCTCGTATTATTCAGACAGGAATTGCTGGTTGCGCTGATTATCCCAATCGTGATCGGTATCGCAGTTGGATTAATCAATTCTTTTTTAGTCGTAAAAGTAAAGCTTCCGGATCTGCTTGCAACACTTGCAGTCATGTATATAGTAAACGGTATTCACTTGACGTACACAAAGGGGTATTCCATTTATAACAGCATGCCTCTTGAAGGCGGCGGTACTGCAACTGGGAAATTTATTCCGTCCTTTCTGTTCATCGGACAAGGCAGTTTATTTTCCATCCCATTTTCAGCTCTGCTGATGATCATAACTGTCATTCTTGTTCACCTGTTTTTGCAGTATACGAAGCCCGGCCGGCTATTTTATATGACAGGCGGAAACCGGGAAGCTGCAAGACTGTCAGGTATACCTGTTAACCGATATCGTACATATGCCTATGTGCTGAGCGGCGTTTTTGCAGCGATTGCAGGAATTATCCTTGCATCACGTATTGGGACCGGACAGGTTTCTGCCGGTGCCCCGCTTTTAATGGACGGAGTAGCTGCTGCGTTCATCGGCATTTCCGTCTTCGGAGCAGGCAAACCAAATGTCATTGGCACGTTCTTTGGTGCCATCCTAATCGGCATATTGCTGAACGGGTTAACCATGCTGAACGTTCCCTATTATGCTCAGGACATCATTAAAGGAGCAATTTTAGTCGGTGCGCTGGCATTGTCACATTTACAAAAAAAGTAGAGCGAAAACCGCTCTACTTTATTTTTTTCTTATAATGATAGATCGGCCTATTCTCATGCAATCCTTCTTTAAAAGCTGTAAAACCCATCCTCTTCCAGAATGAATTCCCTCGTTCATTATTTGTGAGCACCCCGAGTCTGATTTCACTGAAACCCTCCTCAGCAAGAACTTCTTCTGCCGCTTCATATGCAAGCTTCGCAAGTCCCTTGCCCTGAAAATCACCATGAATGATAAACAAACCAATCCATGGTTTGCCGTCATTCGGATTCAGCGGACAATATTCAATAAGGCCGATGGTTTGCTGATCATGTTTTATCATAAATCGCTTTGCGTTTACTGCTTTTCCTTCTTCACGTTCTTTCTCCAAGTCTTCTTCCGTTACATCCGGTTTTCCGCTTGAAATAATATTAAAATCCGGATTGGAATTCATGATTTCAAGCTCATATTGAAGATGTTCTTTGCCTCTTGGCTCCAGTTTGATCATATTCCCCCTCCTATTCAATTTTCGCCCATAATTCTTTAGGATTAAGTTCATAAATTCCATCTTCCCGGTACATGATGTGATTGATGATAAATTCCCTTCGAAGTGTTGCAAAATCCTCATGAAATCTTTTGATGTATTCATTGATCTCTTTTTCAGGATATTTTTTGCCAGCTTCAAAACCTTTTGCTAAATGATAAAGAACAATAAGCCTTCTTTTCCGCTGAGGCGGAATGGTTTTCAGCTTGCCATCCTTTGTTAAATAATTCCCGAGTATCTTTGTATGCTCCCCTGTTTTTTCTTGATTCATTTCAAGCTCCCCTTTGCCTGTTACGATTTCCATCATGCCGAGTGACAGCTGCTGCAGCAGTTTTTCATTCACTTGAAAATATATGGTATTCTTGACCCTTTTTTCAGATATCAGGCTTATTTCTCTTAGCTTTGTCAAATGATGTGTAATGGTCGGCGGTGTCAGCCCAAGAATACCCGCAAGTGCCTGACCATTTTTAGGACCCTTGGATAAAAGGGCAAGAATTCGGATTCTGGTCGCATCTCCCATGACTTTGTGAAAAGTGACAAGTTTGTTCAGCTGCATTGATTTCCCTCCGATTAGATGTTTATCTAATTAGATGATAATCTAATTGTTAATTAGAAGTCAATCAAATAAGTGGCATTTTTTATATTTTTTCAGACGGATTAAATGGCACAGTTGTGCTGAGCAAAAAGGCAGCAGTAAATGAGGCATTCTTCATGGCTTTTATGTTCCAAATGCAGGCTTGTGAGTTAATTGCCGATTTTTGCGAATAGGATCATATTTTCTGCGAGTTGGAGACTCATTTTTACGAATTGGAACGCGGTTTTTGCAAATTGAACCACTGTATACGTGCTGGTCCTTATAAATTACAAGTCGTTAACAATCATTTAAACTGAATTAAATAATTAAATGGCCAAAGGCAGATAGAAATGAGGCATTTTTCATGGCTTTTCTGTTCAAAATGCAGGCTTGTGAGTTAATTGCCGATTTTTGCGAATAGGATCATATTTTCTGCGAGTTGGGGACTCTTTTTTACGAATTGGAACACGGTTTTTGCTAATTGAACCACTGTATAAGGGTTGGTCCTTATAAATTACAAGACGTTCAGCCTTATTTGACCTGCATATAATAATTAAATGGCCAAAGGCAGATAGAAATGAGGCATTTTTCATGGCTTTTCTGTTCAAAATGCAGGCTTGTGAGTTAATTGCTGATTTTTGCGAATAGGATCATATTTTCTGCGAATTGGAGGATCATTTTTACGAATTGGAACACGGTTTTTGCTAATTGAACCACTGTATAAGGGTTGGTCCTTATAAATTACAAGTCGTTCACCCTTATTTAACCTGCATATAATAATTAAATGGCCAAAGGCAGATAGAAATGAGGCATTCTTCATGGCTTTTATGTTCAAAATGCAGGCTTGTGAATTAATTGCCGATTTTTGCGAATAGGATCATAATTTCTGCGAGTTGGAGACTCTTTTTTACGAATTGGAACACGGTTTTTGATAATTGAACCACTGTATAAGGGTTGGTCCTTATAAATTACAAGTCGTTCACCCTTATTTAACCTGCATATAATAATTAAATGGCCTATTTTCTGCGAGTTGGAGACTCATTTTTATGAATTGGAACGCGGTTTTTGCAAATTGAACCACTGTATAAGGGTTGGTCCTTATAAATTACAAGTCGTTCGCCCTTATTTAACATGCATATAATAATTAAATGGCCAAAGGCAGATAGAAATGAGGCATTTTTCATGGCATTTCTGTTCCAAATGCAGGCTTGAGTTAATTGCCGATTTTTGCGAATAGGATCATATTTTCTGCGAGTTGGGGACTCTTTTTTACGAATTGGAACACGGTTTTTGCTAATTGAACCACTGTATAAGAGTTGGTCCTTATAAATTACAAGACGTTCACCCTTATTTAACATGCATATAATAATTAAATGGCCAAAGGCAGATAAAAATGAGGCATTTTTCATGGCTTTTCTGTTCAAAATGCAGACTTGTGAGTTAATTGCCGATTTTTGCGAATAGGATCATAATTTCTGCGAGTTGGAGGCTCATTTTTACGAATTGGAACACGGTTTTTGTGAATTGAACCATGATTTCTGCGAATTGGAGCCCCGTGTTTAAACATCGGCAGATGCGAGTCGGATACTCCCTGACTGTGAAACGTTTACTTAATGAAAAATTCCGCCCCGCTTATTAAAAAATGCCCAAATCCAGCTGGAAATGGGCATTTTTTAATCATCTTCAACCTTTAAAGCTTCGTCCGTATATCCCAAAGTTCCGGAAAGAATCGGTGATCGAGCACTTTCTTTAAATAGGTGACTCCGGATGACCCGCCTGTTCCTTTTTTGAAGCCAATAATGCGTTCTACTGTTTTCATATGCCTGAAGCGCCATTGCTGCAGCCAGTCTTCGATATCAATCAGTTTTTCTGCAAGTTCGTATAGGTCCCAGTATGCCTCTGGGCTCCGGTACACCTCAAGCCAGGCAGTCTCAACCGCAGCATCACCTTTGTAAGTTACGGTTACATCCCTGTTCAGTGTTTCATTAGGTATGGGCAGGCCTGCTGCTGACAGTGCTTTAATGGAAACGTCATAGATGCTTGGTTTATGGAGAGCTTCTGTCAGCTTGCGGTGCAGGTCTGGATCTTTTTTATAAATTTCCAGGACATGTGTGGTTTTGTACCCCAATGCAAATTCAATCATCCGGTATTGATAAGACTGGAAGCCTGATGCCTGTCCAAGCTTGTCGCGGAACTGGACGTATTCTGATGGTGTTAAGGTAGAAAGAACATCCCAGGCTTCAATAATTTGGGATTGAATTTTTGATACGCGTGCAAGCATTTTAAAAGCCATAGACAATTCCCCTTTTTCAATGGCTTCAATGCTTGCGTTCAATTCATGAAGGATCAGCTTCATCCACAGCTCGCTTACTTGATGGATGATAATGAACAGCATTTCATCATGATGGCCAGATAACCGGTTCTGGCTGCTGAGCAGCGGATCTAAATGAAGATACTCCCCGTATGTCATCCGATTGATAAAATCGGTGTGAATCCCCTTTTCGTCTTTTGGATCTTTCATTTAAACTCCCCTTTTTCAAAAGTAAAGGAGCTTAAGCTATTGCTTTAACTCCTTTACTTTTTGGTCAAAATCGTCTTTTTTTGATCCTCTGTAATGACATTCATTTTTTGAAATAAATCAGCATAGAATGCGAGTTTATTCGGACGTTTCCACATTCTCATCATACTCACCCTTTTTGCGCCGAGGCAACTTTTTTAACTATACTAAATAATATGTCGCGCGGGTAAGTATGTGACAAGCAAATTACGCTTGGTAAGAAATTTTTTCAAGATCAAGAAGGACTGCCTTTAGATCTGTTTGTGTGCCTGCATAGCCTGTCAGCATTCCTTTAGCGCCAATCACCCGGTGACATGGGATGAAAATTGGCAGCGAATTTTTCTTGTTTGCCTGTCCGACTGCACGGACTGCTTTTGGTTTGCCGATTCTGACGGCAATATCGAGGTACGTACGGGACTCTCCATATGGAATCTCTTCAAGTGCAGACCAAACATGTTCTTGAAAAGCTGTTCCTGTCTGCTTGAATGGCAGCTGAAAAGAAGTTCTTTTTCCTTCGAAATATTCGGTTAATTGTTTTATTGCATCCTTTAATAAAAGATGATCATCATCTGCTTTCCGCATCGGGTGATTCTGCACATAATCTTCGAATTGTTCCTCAGAGAGAAACAGCCTTGTAATGAAGTGATCATCTGCAGAAATGATCACCTTGCCAATAGGTGTGTGAACTGCTGTATATGAGTGCATAAGGCTTCCTTTCACATGGTTTGTTTGATCGGCAGTGTGATGTGAAACGCCGTCCCATTCCCAACTTTGCTTTCAACCTCCACTTTGCCGCAGTGCTCTTCAATAATTTTATAGCTGACCATTAAACCAAGCCCGGTCCCTCTGTCTTTTGTAGTATAGAATGGTTCCCCCAGCCGCTTGATTTTATCTTCAGGAATCCCGGATCCTTCATCGATAATGGAGATTTTAAGTTCATTTTCATTTTTAAGCATGATATCTACTTGTATGGTGCCTCCGCTTGGCATGACTTCAATCGCATTTTTCAAAATATTAATAAATACTTGTTTTAGCTGGTTTGGCTCACAATAAACAAGCGGAACAGAACCATTATGGTTCAATTGAATCTGGACATTTACCAGGATGGCCTGTGCATTAAGGAGCTCAATCGTTTCCTTCATGATGGTGACCACATCTTTTTCCTGATAGGAAATTGCCTGGGGCTTGGCCAGGATCAGGAATTCAGTAATAATGGATTCAATTCTGCTCAGTTCAGAGGTAATGACATTGAAGTACATTGAGAAATCTTCTTTGACATTCGCTTCAAGAAGCTGAATAAACCCCTTTAAAGCAGTCATTGGATTGCGGATTTCATGCGCAATCCCCGCTGCGAGCTCCCCGACTACACTCAGTGTGTCTGATTTGCGCAAACGTTCTTCCAGTTCTTTCTTTTCCGTGATATCCCGGAAGATCGCGAGATTCATGTTTTCAATAATATTACGCTTTAATGAAAATTCCAGGATTTTTTCTTTATTATTTTGAAGCTTAAACGGGATTTCTTCTGTCGTTTCATCGAGAAAATACATCGAATTCCCTTCTATTTTATCGTAGGAAATCAGTTCATGCAGGTTATATTTGTGAATTTGGTCAAGCGGAATTTCAAGGATATGGCTTGCTGTCGGATTCGCGTCGATAATCGTGTAGCTGTCATTAATCAGCACAATGCCGTCCATTGCACCGTTAAAAATCTTTCTGAACTTCTGCTCGCTTTCTCGAAGCTCTTTTTCCATGCGTTTACGGTCGCTTACATTCCTTAGAATGGTTAAATGATGGCCATCTGTCACGTCCATTTTTGAAGTGAATTCAAGCTGTTTGCATTGGCCGTTTGGCATGTAAAACAATAATTCCTCCCGGATGGCGCCTTTTCGCAAATATTCTTTTTTTGCAGATCTGAACTTCAGATCGCGTAAGTCAATAAAGTCGTAAATACTGCTGCTGATTAAATTCCCGATGGACAATTCAAAAGTTCGGCAGGCTGACTGATTGGCACTGATGATTCTGCCGTCATTGTTCCAGATGATGATGGCATCGATCGCATTTTCAAAGATCTCCCTGAAGCGTTCCTCACTTTTAAAGAGCTTCATTTCCATATTCCGTTTATCGGTAATATCTCTCATAATCGCCATATTGAATCCGCTCAGCACATTTGATGTTGAGGTGAATTCAAATACTTTTTTTCTTCCCGACTGAAGGAGAACAGGCATTTCCCCTTTAGCGCGGCCGCCTTCATTCAGGATCGACCATAGTTTATCGAGTTTAAATTGATTTTCCCCTTCAATAAAATCATCCAGCTTAAACGAACTCAGCATGCTTTTATCGATTTCAAAGTTTGAACAGAATGATCCGTTGGCATCAATAAACTGGCCGCTGCCATCAAAAATGACGATGCCGTCTACAGCCCTGTGAAAAAGATCTTTAAAGAGCTGCTCATTAATCGTCCGTTCCCGCTCAAGCATTTTGTTTGAGGATATATCACGCATTAATGCTAAATGTTTCGTTCCGAGTGCGTTTTTCTTGATGGAAATCTCGATGAATTTCACTTGTCCATTGTCGAGCTTGATAATCAGTTCATCTGATGTCTGATCATGATCTCTCAGTTCATCCACTTGTTTATGAAGCTGCTGATGAGGAACAAGAGATAAAAAATCACACATTTTCCGCTTCTGCATTTCTTTTTTTGTCAGCTGAAAAAGATGACAGGCTGATTTGTTGCAATCTATAAAATGGAATGTCTCATTAATAATGATGATGGCTTCCATTGCGCTTTCAAAGACTATTTCATGTTGACGGCTGTTTTCCAGAAGGCGTTTATTTTCCATTTCCAGCAGCCTGATCTGCTCCTGCAAAGATGTTATTTCACATTTATTAATAACTTGGCTCATGCTTTTTTCGCTCCTTGCCTCCGGGCAAAATTTCATCCTTTCTAAATTCAACATAAAAATGAATTGTCCTTCATCATTTTCAATTAAGTGTCATTTTTACTCCTAAGGACCTATTCAAAAAGAACGATCAGATAAAAAATGCAAATATTTTAACATTTTACATAATCCTTACATGTTCTTTACAATCCCATTAAAATGGCTTATATTCCATTTTGGCTGTTTTAAACTCTATATAAGATGGGTAAAAGGGTAATTGAGATAGCTTGTGGGGGAAACTAAACTCGGAAGCCTCTTATGACTTCTGTGAAAATGGGTGATTGTATGAAAAATCGTGAGAGCTATTTCGATAATGCGAAGTTTATACTGATCATACTTGTGGTGTTTGGTCATGTCATTCGCTCGTTTATCGATGATAATGAATTTATGCTGAATGTATATAAATTAGTTTATACCTTTCATATGCCGGCTTTTATCTTAATTTCCGGGTTCTTTGCGAAAGGATATAACAAAAAGGGCTATGTGCAGAAAATCTTTAAAAAGCTGATCATTCCTTATTTGATTTTCCAGGGAATTTACTCAGTGTATTACTTCTTAGTAGAATCGGAAAATACGCTTGCAGTTGATCCATTAGATCCTCATTGGTCATTGTGGTTCCTGATGAGTTTGTTCTTTTGGAATCTGTTCTTATTCGCCTATACAAAGCTCGATAAGAGACTTGCGATGGTGATTGCGATCGGTCTCGGCATAGCAATCGGCTATATTGACTCAGCAAGCAATTATTTAAGTGTATCAAGAACATTTGTGTTCTTCCCGCTCTTTTTAGCAGGATTTTACCTGAATAAGTCACATTTCAGGAAATTAACAGCCATAAAGGTTCGTTTAGCATCTATTGCCTTATTGCTTGTTACGTTTATTGCTTATTTCTATCTTGACTTTGATTACGAATGGCTGTTTGGCTCTAAACCATATTCTGCTTTTGGTGATGTTGACGCCGCAAATGCATTCATTCGTTTAGGGTTTTACAGTTTGACGTTTGTTCTTTCTTTTAGCTTTCTTTCCCTGATTCCGAAGAGAAACTTTTTCTTCACTCAGTGGGGAACAAGAACATTCTATGTCTATTTGCTGCACGGTTTCATAGTAAGATCGTTCAGAAACAGCGAAGCTCTCGAATGGCTAAAGGATTATCAGAGCATCACACTGATTATTCTTCTGTCCATTCTGTTAACGTTTATCTTATCAACAAATTTTGTCAAAACTGTGACTCAGCCGATCATTGAGCTGAAAGCAACAAACTTGAAGAAATACTTTAAGAACAGAGAAGAGAAGGTTCAATACCGTTAGAAAAAAGGAACCGGCTGTTCAGCGCAGGCAGACAGATAAGGCTCCGCCGTTATAGATGAGGAGCTGGACATCAATGTGAAAAAACCATCACCTGTATCAGGTGATGGTTTTTCCATGTTTTTAACCTCCTTTTTTTATGGGTAAAAT
Source organism: Metabacillus hrfriensis (assembly GCF_030127205.1). NCBI lineage: Bacteria > Bacillati > Bacillota > Bacilli > Caryophanales > Bacillaceae > Metabacillus > Metabacillus hrfriensis. The sequence continues at coordinate 1,810,140 of NZ_CP126116.1, read as the reverse complement.
ATGATAAAATAGATTGATTCAAAAATTAAGGTAGAAGTGGTGTTTTAAATGAAAGTTGTACTGAGTACATTAAATGCAAAATATATCCATACAAGTCTTGCCCTCCGCTGTTTAAAAGCACATGCACAGCCTGAATTCGATGTTACTCTTGCTGAGTATACGATTAAGGATCCTGCGATGAATGTCGTAACAGATCTTTTCCGCATGCAGCCTGATGTCGTCGGTTTCAGCTGTTATATATGGAACATAGAAGAAACAATCAAGATTATTAAAATGATGAAAAAAATAAATCCATCTCTCATTATTCTTCTTGGCGGTCCGGAAGTAACGTACGATACAAGAGAATGGATGGAACAGATTCCAGAGGTCGATCACATCGTTATTGGTGAAGGAGAAGAAACATTTAAACAGTTCCTACAGGAGCTGATGGAAGAAAAAAACTTCAAAAACGTTAGCGGGATTGCCTATAGAGAGAACGGCAGCATTATCATTAATCCGCAGCGAAATAAAATCAATCTTGCAGAACTTCCCTCTCCTTTCCGTTTCGAAGAAGATATTCCTCACCTCTCAAAGCGCGTTACTTATATTGAAACGAGCAGAGGCTGTCCGTTCAGCTGCCAATTCTGTCTTTCATCGATTGAAGTAGGCGTCCGTTATTTTGATCGCGAAAAAGTAAAAGATGACATTCGCTACTTGATGAAAAATGGAGCTAAAACGATTAAATTTGTGGATCGCACATTTAATATCAGCAGAAGCTATGCGATGGAAATGTTCCAATTTTTAATTGATGAGCATCTGCCCGGAACCGTGTTTCAGTTTGAAATTACCGCGGACATCATGCGTCCTGAGGTCATTCAATTTTTAAACGATAACGCCCCTAAAGGTTTGTTCCGTTTTGAAATCGGCGTTCAGTCTACAAATGATGCAACAAATGATCTTGTCATGAGACGCCAGAATTTCAGCAAGCTGACACGTACGGTCACAATGGTGAAAGAAGGCGGAAAAATTGACCAGCATCTTGATTTAATTGCTGGTCTTCCCGAGGAAGATTATACTTCTTTCCGCAAAACCTTTAATGACGTTTTTGAAATGCGTCCTGAAGAAATGCAGCTTGGTTTCCTGAAAATGCTGAGGGGAACAGGTTTGCGCCTGAGGGCTGCTGATCATGATTACGTCTATATGGATCACTCTCCATATGAGATTTTGAAAAACAATGTGCTTCCGTTTGAGGACATTGTGAAGATTAAGCAAGTTGAGGATGTATTAGAGAAGTATTGGAACGACCATCGTATGGATGCAACAATTGAATATTTAATTAAAGACGTCTTTGATACACCGTTTGACTTCTTCCAGGCATTTGGAACGTATTGGGACGAACAGGGCTGGGTCCGCATCGGACATCAGCTTGAAGACTTATTTAAACGCCTTTTCACCTTCCTGTCCTCTCATTATAGAGAGCAGGCAGCTATAGCAGAAGGCTTTATGAAGTTTGATTACCTGTCTTCTCAAAAGCATAAACCGCGAAAGCCGTGGTGGGATGATATGCTGTCAAAAACAGAGAGAAGCAAGCTGTATCAAACCATTCTCTCTAATCCAGGCATTCTTGGTGAAGAGTTTGAAAAGAAAGCATTTGCTGAAAAAGATTTATACAAGCACACTGTCCTTGATAAAGTGCCGTTTCAGCTGGATACCTATTTAAAAACAGGCGAGCTGATCATGGGAGAGAGCATTGTGCTTGTGCACTATGATCCAATTACGCTTATAACAACGCCGTATGCAGTTACTGAGCAAGTGCTTGAAGATAAAGTAAGTTAAAACGGAAAGCGAAAAGCGAGAGTTAACACTCTCGCTTTTCGCTTTTTTTAGATTTCTTCGCCTTTTTCTCCGCATAAGCATCGATAAATTTGGCTGAATTGTAATCGCCCATTTCTGTTCCAAACTCTTCTTCAAGAAGACTTGGCTCCATCGGCTTTTTATGCTGCTCGCTGTGTGCGCTTTTGTGTGTGTTTTTTGTCATCTGAATGATCCTCCAGAGCGCCCTTTGCTTCCGTTTTTGCTGTTGCGGTTTGCGCCCTTTGCCGGATTTTCCTGACTATATGCAGATTCCGCTGCGAACTCGGTATCAGGCAGGCTTTCTTTCGGAGTAAAATTGTTTTTCAGCGCTTGATCTCTTGCAGCTTTTCTTTTCATGAAAATCCCCCTCATCAGAAGTGTGAGAATTTCTCACTGTTTTTAGTGTGAGTCTTTCTCTTCATCTTATGAGAGGGAAAACGAGTCAATTGTGTTCTTGTTTATGCTGATAAGCAATGAGAACGATCTCTTCGCCTGTTACGGCGCGCAGCTCATTTTCCATTTTCTTCACTTTTTCCAAGTATTCATCCTGAAGCATTGCTACTGGAAATTCCTGATTCATGCTGATCACTCCTTTTTTAGTAGGATAACCAATTCCTGATCAATTCTTTCATATCAAGCACTTTATAAGAACATACTAAAAATGGAGGTGAACAGGATGAGCAAAAAGGATGAGTATTCTTTAGATGAAACCCTTCCCCATCAGGCAGGCGCCCCATCGTGGAAAGGTACAGGCATCAGTATGCAAAAGCCGTTTATAAATGAGCATGGCGTCGTAATTGGCGACAGTTTTTATGAATCCAGACAATCTCCTTTGAATCAGTGGAGTGATGAGGTCGATCCTGCCGTCATGTCCGGCGATCAATGGGTTCATCCAACAAACGACATCGGCTGGAATACGAGTGAGAACCGTGAGCTGATTGAAAGCAAAAAAAAGCCCGGGGGCTTCCCATTTATGCATCCTGATAAAGATGCAGGCTATGGACAGGACTAGTATACGAATCGGAGTTTACCATTTTTCCCCAAGCTGTTCGAATTGGGGAAAAATATTCTCAAAAGAAAATGGTCGTTTTCATTTGAATTGCGAAAAATGGTTCTTTTCATTATTTTTTGTCAAAAAAGAAGCTGCTTAACGCTGCTTCTGAAAAAACATCTATTTATTGATTATCATTCAGATAATCTGAGAGTAGTTCTGATAGTTCAGGGCCCTTTTTGATCCATTCTGTCTGTTTAAACTCTTTAAATCCGTCACCGCCTGATGCAAGATAGTTGCTTGTTGCAGCTGTATAGGTGCGGTTATCCTGAATTAATTCTCCCTGAGCGGTCTTTAAATCACTGATTCTTTCGCCTGCTGGCGCATTTCTATTGATGGAATAAGTAATTCCTTCTGTCTGAAGCAAATTCTCTGCCTTTAAAGCCCACTGCTGTTCCAGGATGCTCTTTAATTCTTTTCCTGTCATCGAAACCTTAACGGCGTAATGATGAAAAGGAAGAGCGGCAATTAACTGCTGCTTCGTAATAGTTCCCTCTTTTAAGCTTTCACGTATTCCGCCATGGTGTACCATAGATATTTCTGTGTTCATTTCCTCGTTCAGAGCGCTTGCTATGAAGCCTGCTAATGGTGATTCACCTTGATCATTCTTTTTTCTTGATAAATTTTGAGTCAGGTTTCCAATGGATGTGCTGTATTCCTCTCCAAGCCTATCCTGATATTTCTTAATTAAATCAAGGGCTGCTTGATCAGGCTTGACGGATTTGTGTTCAGTTAAAACGATCTCAGCCTCTTTTTGAACAATTTCCTTCTTTTTTCGGTCAATCGTTACTTTCACGTCTGAGACAGCTTTTCCGTAGGAGTAGCTTTGAACAATCAGCTTATTATCTACGACCGTGTTGGCATGCTGATGACTGTGCGCTCCAAAGATTACATCGACTTCATCACTTATATATGCCGCCATCTCTGTTAAATCTTCACTAGCGTTCTCCCCGTTTTTATCTGACTTCGCTGCAACATGCGCCAGTACAACGATTGCTTTGATCCCTTCTTTGTTGAGTTGTTCAACTGTCTGATTAATGGCTGCTGCTTCATCGGTGATTTCAATTTGATCCTGATTTTCCGGCAGCAAAAATTGATTGGTCTCTGTTGTAACAACACCTATAAATCCAATTTTGATACCATCAATTTCTTTTATGGAATATGCGGGAAACATCGGTTTTCCTGTTGCTTTATTGATGACATTTGCTGAAATATAATCCGAATGAGTGCCTTTGAAGAAACCTGTTTTTGGATGGAATCCGCCGTCTATCAGCCGCGTAAGTTCGTTTGCTCCCTGGTCGAATTCATGATTTCCGGGAGTACCGACATCAACACGCAGCTGATTTAAAAATTGAACGGTCGGTTCATCTTGATAAAGAGAAGAAATAGGGGGACTTCCGCCTGTCATATCACCCGCATGAACAAGCATCGTGTGTTCGTGCTCCTGTCTCAGTCTGTTAATATGAGCAGAAAGATACTCTGCCCCGCCGACTTTTTTTCCTGAAAGCACGGAATGCGTATTCAGCTGTCCGTGCAAATCATTCATACCAAGCAAATGAATCTCTGACAGCTGATTTTCATCTGTACCAGCCCGGCCCTGGCTCCCGCCATAGACAGAAGCAAGAAAAAGGATAAAAACGAATAAAAAAAACATGGATGCAATTTTCACAGTATGTTTCAAATCGGCTTCCCTCCTTTTGATGCTTCTAACGTAGCACGCCAGAATGAAGCGCATCTAAAGTACAGGTAAAGGATTGTTAAGTTTTGTTAAGAAAAACATTTATCCCTTAACAGAGGCTCCTGATTCATCTTTCTCTTTTCAGAAAACATGAAATCCTTTACAATAGGATATTGAGGCTGCAATTCATAACATTACCACAATCTAACATCCCCTTTAATCGTAAAAAAGAAGTATACTTTAGTCAGTTCCAATGATTTAAAGAAATGAGGGTAATACATGCGTTCAGATAATCATCTCCAAAAGAAAAAGAGCCGCAAAAAGAATATATTGGTCTTTTTCTCTATCCTGACTCTTCTGTTTGCAGGGTTTGCATGGTTCGCCTACGATCAATTTGTATCAGGCATAAATCAAACAGCAGCAGAAGCAAACATTAAAAAAACTGAATATACATTTAATGGCCAAAAAGATGAAAATGGAAACACAAATGTTCTGGTGCTTGGCAGTGACTCAAGAGGAGAAAAGCATGCCCGCACAGATACAATCATGATTGCTCAGTATAATGAAAACACAAATAAACCAAAGCTGCTTTCCATTATGCGTGATTCCTATGTGGAAATTCCGGGACACGGTCAGAACAAAATAAATGCCGCATTTGCAATAGGCGGTCCCGATCTGCTGCGCGAAACAATTAAGCATAACTTTGATATCGATATCCAGCACTATGCAATCATTGACTTCAAGGGGTTTGAAAGCATGATTGACACAGCATTCCCAGAAGGTGTGGAAATAAATGTTGAGAGTCAAATGTCAGAAAAAATTGGTGTAACGATCGAACCTGGTCTTCAGAAGCTTGATGGTGAGCATCTATTAGGGTACGTGCGCTACCGCGGCGGAGCCGACAGTGATTTCGGCAGAGTAAGACGCCAGCAGGAAGTCATGAATCTTTTAATGAAAGATATGCTCACTATAGAGGGTGTAACCAAATTGCCTAAACTTGCAGGAGTTATCACACCTTATATCAATACAAATGTGGATACGTCTACAGGCATTTTCATTGCAAAAGACATTATCACGAATAAATCCGATTTGGAAACCATGCGCATCCCGGTTGACGGCAGCTTTGAAAATGCCAGATACAATGGAGCCGGATCTGTTTTAGATTTAAATATTGAAGAAAATAGAGAAGCGATCAAAACATTTATGAATTCATAAAAAAAGCTATTGCCGGCGGCAATAGCTTCTTTTTTAGCACAAAAGAGAGTTTTGCTTGTTTCAAGGTACCATAGGCAATCGCCAATTTTTTCGGCACTGCTTGGCAATAAACTCCTTCTAGTTTACTTTTATTTCAGATAGCTTGAAAATACTTGTTTAACCTTCGGTACGACATAGTGACTGCCTCCACGGTCTTTCACGTCCTCAACCATCATCGTTATCAAAAGTTCAGGATTTTCCATGTTCATCCCGACAAACCAGCCATTTTCCTTCCCGATTTCTTCCTTAGTCGTTTTCAGTTCAGCGGTTCCTGTTTTGCCGGCCAGCATAATATTTGGTAATTTCGGCTCATGTGCTGTTCCGGTTGGATCTTCAACGACTTTGATTAAATCAGACAAAATAATGGAGGTATTCTCTGGGCTGACAATCGCTTCTTTCCAAATCTCAGGCGCAGGCTGATCTTTTTTCTCAAGATAAGGCTTCAACATGCTTCCTTCGTTCAAAAAGACAGTATAGGCTGCAGCCAGATGCATAGGGCTCATTTGCACTTCACCTTGTCCATAGCCTGAGTCAGCAAGCAGAATTTCTTCAGCTGCTAAATCTGAAGTTGAAATGGAGGAAGTCGCAATTGGAAATGGATAATCAATCTCTTCACTGAATCCAAATTCCTCCAGGCCCTTTTTAAAGGCTTCAGGTCCGATATCTAAAGCTGCCTGAGCAAAATAAATATTATCTGATGAGACAAGCGCACGTTCGAGATTAACAGATGAATAGGTTTCCGAAACTCTCGTAATCGTATATTTGCCCCATTCAGGTCCTTTTTGCCATGTTGGACCATTAATTTTCTTAACAGCTTCAGGCTCAATGGCCCCGGTCTTTAAACCGACTGCTGCTGTTATTGCCTTAAATGTAGAACCCGGTGAAAAGGTTTTATTAAATTTGGCACTGAGAGGTTTTTGCGGATTCTCAGCCAATGCACTGTACGCAGCACTTGACATGCCAAATACAAATTGATTCGGATTATAGGACGGACTGCTGACCATTGCGAGGGTTTCTCCTGTTTTAGGATGAAGAGCCACCGCTGTGCCTGAGTCCCCTTTCAGCTGATTATACAGCTGCTTTTGCAGATCTGAATCAATTGTCACCGTAATGTCTTCCCCATTTTTCGCAGGCGTTTCAGCAATTGTTTCATTTGAAGAATCAATAAAAATTCTATAGCCCGATTTTCCTCTCAGGCGTTCCTCATAAACATATTCAAGCCCGGCTTTACCGATTTGCGAGGTGCTTGTATACCCTTTATCCTTTAAGTCCTCAAGCTGCTCCGCTGAAATGCTGCCGACATATCCGGATAGATGGGCAGAACTCTCTCCCTGCGGATAATATCTGCTGTCAACATCTGCTTTTTGAAAGCCCGGAAGTGAGGTTACTTTTTTAAGCAGCTCTTTATTCGCTGGATCAACTTTCATGATCGGTACAGAGACATTCGGCTTTACCCAGTTGGCTGAAAGCTTTGAGTCTATATCTTCAACAGAAAGATTCAGCAGTTTCGCAGCTTCAGCCTTTACTTTTTCAGGATTGTCGCCAAGCTGACCGGGAACCACTTGAATTTCAGGAACTTTCGCCTGAATGGCAATTCCATTTCCGTATTTATCAAAGATGCTTCCCCGCAGGGGCTTGATTTCAGAAACACGGACAGCATCTCCTTCTTTCAGCTGCGGAAAAATCATCGATGGATTCCACGCTAAAAACCAATTTTCTTCTTTATCCGCCTCTTCCTGAACAAAAACAGCATCCTGTTTAAATTCAACGGGACCAGCAAGTGTTTCCATCTTTAAAGCATATGGCAGAGAAGCTTTTTTCTCATCTCCCCTGTCTGCTTCCTCTTCCGGTTTGTCATATGTAACTTTCAAATTGCTGACTTCTATGGATTGATAGATTTTTTTGTATCGTTCTGTAAACTCTTTTTCTGTCATTTTGTTTTTTGCGTCTGCTGATAAGAAATCATACATTTCGTTAAACTTTTGCTCATTCCAGAGGCTCACATATTCCTGAAATCTCTCTTCGGGCGTTGGCCCTTTAGAACAGGCGCCTAAAACGATGATCAGCAAGACAATTGCTGCTAAAATACAACTCTTTTTCACAATATCTGATCTCTCCCATTTGTTGATAGTATAAGTATAGCACAGACAAGGGATTATTTTCCTTATAGATGTTTCTTACTCCACAGCCCATAAAAAAGCAGGCACATAATACACGCCCGCTTCTTTTATTTATCCTATAATGACACGTTCTTTCGGATAATGATAATTTGGTTTTACTTCTTTTGAACCGATAATGTAGATAAAGGTTACAATTCCAATTCTGCCGATAAACATGAGGATCATAATGATGCATTTTCCAATAATGCTCAAATCAGGTGTAATTCCCATTGAAAGCCCTGTTGTCCCGAATGCAGAGCATACTTCAAACAGGATTTCGATGAAGGTGAACCTTTCCGTAATGGATAAGATGAACACGGATGTAAAGCAAAGAACGAAAGCCATCAAAGTAACAACCAGTGACTTTTTCACATCATCCTCGTGCAGCTCTCTTTTGAAGATTTTGATCGTCTTGTTTCCTTTTGCAAAGTGATAAAGCGCCAGTAAATTCAGCGCAAATGTAGTAGTCCGGATTCCTCCGCCGACTGAGCTCGGGGAAGCACCGATAAACATCAAAACACATAAAATCAGCAGAGTTGCCTCTGAAAACAGGCTGACATCCATGGTTGCCAGCCCGCCGCTTCTTGTTGCGGTTGACTGAAACAGCGAGTAGAAAAGGGTTTCATGCCATGATTTGTCCTGAAAGAAAAATTGAAATTCGAGTAAAGCAATCATTATTGTGCCGCCAATAACCAGCAAACTATATGTAACCGTTGTAAGTTTCGTAAAAAGCGTAAAACGGTATTTTCCCTTTTTGCTGAATAAAAAGGTTTTCACCTCTATTAAAACAGGGAAGCCGATAGCGCCTAATGTAATCAAAAGAATAATGACAAATTGTATGAAATAATCATCAGCATATGGAATCATCGAAGCACCCGTAATGTCAAAGCCTCCATTTGTTGTTGCACTTACAGAATTAAAAAAGCCGTGCAGGAAAGCTTCCTGCCATGTTGGATAGTATTTCAGAAAATAGATGCCGAGAATCATGCCGCCGCTGAACTCGATAAGCAGGATTAAAAGCAATATTTGCTTCATCAAATTTACAATTCCCGAAAGTGCATATTGATTTTGATCCGCCATGATCAATCTTCTCTCTCTGAGGCCAATTCGTTTCCCGACTATCAGCCAGATAAAGGTACCGAGCGTCATGACTCCAATTCCTCCGAACTGAAGAACAAACATGAGGATAAATATACCTGGTACGGTTAAAGTATCTGATATATTAACAACACTTAATCCAGTCACGCTTACTGCGCTTACAGCTGTAAAAAGACCGTCCATAAATCCCCATTTCACCCCTTCCTGATGGGCGACAGGAAGGCTCAGCAAGGCTACCGAAACGCTGACTGCGATAATGTAATAGGCTGCAATCAGCTGAAACGGAGTTAATTTTTGCAAGAATAATTTAAATCGTTTCATTGGTTGGTTCATTCCTTAAATAGTGGGGTTAACTGCATGTTCTCTATCATAATGAAAAGCAGGGCATCTGAAAAGGGGTATACGGAAATTTTACGCAGAAAGATTCGGCCTAAGTTCATTTTCAACATGAACTGAATAAATCATACCTGACTGAATTTCAAGAGCAAAAGTGCAGGCGCCTTGGTCAGATCGGACAGGCAGATTAGAATCCGACAGAAAATTTCGGGTTTGACTTTTATTGCTGGTTCGTTCTGAACTAGGATTTAGGCGACGTAGCTGGACACAGATACTTTTTCATTATCCATAATTTGACTTTATGTTCTAAACAACAAAAAAAGCAGATGAGATCATAGTCTCATCTGCTTTTCCCTGTTTATTTGGCTTCTAAACGGCGAATTCTCTCATCTAAGTCAGGATGTGTTGAAAATAGAGCCAGTCCGCGTTTACCGTTGATTTTTAGCGTCGCAACGGAGGATTGTTCGTTGTTAACCCGCTGTGTATATCCTTTTAGAGCACGAAGCGCATGAACCATTTTGTCCTTGCCGGCAAGATCCGCTCCGCCATTATCTGCATGGAATTCACGGTGGCGTGAATAAGCAAAAACCACAAGACTGCCAAGAATAGAGAACAGCAGCTGGAAGATAAGGATCGCTATGAAGTGAACAATTGGAGCCATATCTTCTCTGACAAATCTCGATGCTGCCCATGCTGCAATTCTTGCAAGGAACACAACAAATGTATTTACAACACCTTGAAGCAATGTCATTGTCACCATATCACCGTTTGAAATGTGCGCAACCTCATGGGCAAGCACACCTTCAACCGCAGCATCATCCATTTCCTCAAGGAGTCCGGTAGATACGGCTACAAGTGAATTGTTTTTTGAAGGACCTGTTGCAAAGGCATTTACCTCGCGGGATTGATAAACTCCCACTTCCGGCATCTTCGTTATTCCCGCAGCTCTTGATAATCGATGGACACGGTCTACGAGATTTCTTTCATAAACTGAAAGTGATTGATCAGGCTTTAAAACCTTGACCCCCATCATCATTTTTGCCATCCATTTAGACATCAGCAGTGAAATAAATGACCCAGTAAAACCTACGACTGCACTGAAAACAAGCAAGCTTATGAGATCGATTCCACCAGAAGCATTTACATATGATCCAACTCCTAAAAGCGAGAGAACAACGCCAATTGTAATAAGCACAAGAATATTTGTTAAAATAAATAGGAAAATACGTTTAGCCATCTTGCACCTCCATTATTTTGAGTTCAAGTGAACTTGTATTATAATCATATTATAATTAAAATACATAAGAAAAAGCAAATAAAAACACTTTGGAAAACTCAGGAAAAGCGGACTTCTCAAAGGGAACTAAATGATAAGAAAAGAGGTGTGAGGGTGAATACAATTCAGTTAAAGCGATCTGACATGGCCAGACTGCTGCTTGCTTTAAAAGGGGAAAGCGGACATACGCCGCTTGAACTGCTAAACCAGTTAGGCATCCGAAAAGACGGACCAGACGACGTATTGCCTGATTTTATAAAAAATCATAAACCATTTCCAAGAGGCCTATCAACAAATGAAATTGTCGCACTTGCAAAGCTGTGTGAATTGACGTCTCTGAAGTCAACATCCATTCAGAACTGGATTAAGCGGGATATAAAAGAGTTGATCGGCGCACCTGAACTTGGCAAAAAGTATTCGATTGAACAGGCTGCCATACTGCTGATTGTCAGAGATTTAAAATCGGTTTTTGATTTTGATACAATCAGGCAGCTCTTAATGAGCTTATTTAATACGATATCAGACCGAAGCGATGACTTAATCTCTCCTTTGACTTATTATGCCGCATATGGAGAGATTCTCGAAAGAATGGAGTCCATTACAGTTTTCTCCTTATCTGAGCACGAAATGGAGGAGGAAATCTTAAAAAAGATCGAAGCATCCAGGGATGTTTTTCAAGATCTTTCGAATGAATTATGGATACAGGTAAAAAGCATATTAACGGTTACCGTTCTGTCTGTGCTTGCCTCTTATCTTCAGAGAAGAACAGAGCTTTTTTTTCATCAGCATCTTGAACAGAAATAAAGATTACCTCTGCATATACATCTGCAAGTCATCATTCTGCTTCCCTGTTAAAAGGTCCCGGATGAGGCTTGCGAGCATGTAGCTGTAGATGGTGCCATTTCCGCCATAGCCCAGTAAAAACAGGCAGTGCGGCAGCTCAGGATATTCTTTAATCATCGGAAGCCCGTCATGAGTACTTCCAAACACACCTCCCCAGAAGTATTCAGCCTCAAGCTTCAGTTCAGGAAAGAGCTTTTTTACTTCCATCAGAAGCTGATCTTTTTTATGGATCAGCTTCGCTTCTATTTTCTCTGCTTCTATTGTTTTTTCATCAAGCCCTCCTGCTATAATTCGGTTATCGGCAGTTGTTCTTAGATATAAATAAGGTCTTGCTGTTTCCCATATAAGCGTTTGACCGTGCCATATTTCTTTCTCTTTAAGCCTGTTTGTGGCGATTGCATATGTACTGGACAAAACAGCATTCTTTTCGCATCTGATTTCCTGATTGCGGTATCCGGCTGCCATGATTACCTTCTTGGCTTTAATACTTGCCCCGCCTGCGGTATACATGATGGCATGGCTTTCCTCAAATTTTCTCCCGTTGATCTCAGTCTTTTCAAAAACACGCACACCCCGAGCTGCCGCAGCTTCAATTAGAGAAAGTGCAAGCTTATAAGGGTTAACTTCTGCGTCACCTCCCGACAAAATTGCTGCAGGCTTGTTAAATCCATACATTCTTTTGATATCGGAAGCGCTCAGCCACTCTGCCTGAAAGGAATGCTTCTTCAGCATGTCATATTCCTTTCTCAATGCATCTGCGTCTGCCTCCTCAGATGCATAATAGAGAGTCTCTCTTATTTTAAAGTCAGGATTGATTGATAAGGATGGAACCAGCTTATCTAACCCTTTCAGTGCCTGTTCACAAAGCCGGTAATGCCTGACAGCAGTCTCCCGGCCAAAGGAGTTTGAGCAGGCTGTAAGCATTTTATCATTCGAATATTGCAGCAGTCCGGTATTTGTACTGGAACTTCCGCAGCCGGCCCGATCCATTTCAACTAACACAACATTCAGATCTGTTTCGCTCAGAAAATAAGCACAGTGGGCGCCCGACTCGCCGCCTCCGATAATTAATACGTCACAGCAAATATCCATATCCAATGGTGGGTACGGTTTATGAGTAACTGTTTCAGGCCAAAAAAACGTGCCGCTTCTAATCTCCATCACTTCACCGCCTCTTATAAAGCATAAAGGTAGTTTTTGTAATTCCAAATCCTTTCATTCAGGCATATTCATGCCGTCATACGGTGACAATTGCCAGTATATTATTTCTGCCTGAATCAACACTATAGGAACAGCCATATCGGGCTGACCAATTAAAAAAGGAGTTGAAAACAATGGCACGCAGCAGCAACAAATTACTTGTTCCAGGAATTGAACAGGCACTGGATCAAATCAAATATGAAATTGCCCAGGAATTTGGAGTTTCGCTTGGATCTGACACTGCAGCACGATCAAACGGATCTGTAGGCGGAGAAATTACAAAGCGCTTAGTCGCTCAAGCACAAGCAGGACTCGGCGGACAACCCTCTAAAACTGAATAACATGGCAAAAACCGCCGGGTGCATCCACCCGGCGGTTCTCCTGTTATCAGCTATGTAAAAATACTAAAAAGCGCCAATCCGATCCAAGTCATACTCTTATTTTGGCACTTTAAGAATTAATCACGATCAAATCTTGACCCCTCGTCGTTATCTTCATCATCATATCTGTCTCTGTCTCTATTATATTGATCATTGTCCCTATGTCGCCTGTCATCGTCGTCATCGTCTCTGTCTTCCTCACGCTGCCATTTGCCCTTTTCCTCTTCACGCCGTTTTTTCTCAGCTTCTTTTTTTGCTTTTTCAGTTTCTTTATTGGTATTTTTTATCGATACCTTATCTTTTGGCTCAGGGGTAATTTTATTCTTCTCCGGAATAGTCTCTTTCAGCTCTTCCTCTTTGTTTTCAGGCTTTTCTTTTTTTTCCGGTATTTCAGAAGGCGGTTGTTTTTCTTTTTCTTCCTCAGGAGGCTTTACAGCTGGAGGCGTTTTCTCGCTGTTTTCTTCATTACCCTGAATGGGTGTCTCTTGCTTTCCTTCTTCTGCCTCGCCATTATTTTCGTTTGAAGGAGCAGTTTCTGCAGGCTGTTTTGCAGGATTTAATTGCATATACTTGCCGGTTGAAATGCCTTGATCTGCTGCTTTATTTCTTGTCTCAACATCAGATTCAACTGCACTGACTTTTACATTTTCGTTTTTATATGAATCCTTTAACTGGGCAACGTCAGCCCGCATTTTCTTTTTGACAGATTCATGTTTGTCATCTGTGGTGACGGTCGTTATGAATATTTCTTTTTCTCTCTTTAAGTAGCCTAAATCTTTGCTTTTGTCGACAATCTTGGAAAAGACGTCTGAGATCTTGCGGTTTTTCCAGTCTTTTATATCACCAAGCATTTTTTTCCCATCTTCATTCATCGGCTCTATCTGCACGACCTGAAGCTTCTCATTCAATCTAAGTTCAAAGCTTGGATTGATATCAATTGTCATGTAAGCATACACTTTGTCATCTTTAAAAACGGGCAGCACTGTAAAAAAAAGAAGAATAAGAGCCATACCTGCCAATAACCCGTTTCTAATTCCGCGCAATTTAAAGATGCTTAACGACTTTGCCCTTTCGCTTGTATCTGAAAGTTGAAAAAAAGTAATTTCCTCACCCAGCTCGTATGAACGTTTTTGTTTATTTGCTTTCAAAAATTGTCCATCGGGGGTAAGTAATGTGACGTAATCATCATTTCGATCAACGACGATCCCTTTTTTCATGATTGAAGCACCCCTCTTATATAGTCTTTCAGATAAATGTAATCCCCAGATAAAATAATTGTCATTGCAATAATATATTTTCTATTTCTCTCTATTGTTTTGCGACTGACAGATACAAGCGTCTCAAGCTGTTTGACCGGCAGCTGTTTTTTTGTGAACAGGATGCGCTTGAGTTCATCATGTTCAATAAGTATTTGCGCCACCTTAATTGCATTTTGTCTTGCGTCCATATGCTTTGGAGATTGCTCCATCAGTTCTGAAAAAGACAAGCCAAATTCCTGCAGGACTTTCTGAAAGTATATAATCTCTTCTCTGCGCTGTTCTTGTTCAATCAGTTTCTGATGCTCTTCAATCGACAGATCCGCCTCGATCTTGCTTTGCGAGGCCTCGCCTTCTTCATGCTCCTGAAGGTCAATGTTCACTGTCTGCGCATTTCTCGCCTCTTTCCGGATATAATCGATCACTTTTCTTTTTATAATCAATTCGGCGAATGCAAGAAGCGAGCTTCCTTTCTCAGTTGAATACTTTTCAATGGCCTCATTAAAAGCAATAAGCCCTATACTGAATTCATCGTCTCTCTCATCAATGTACCTTTTACAAACCGAAGAAACGGTTTTTGCCACGAAAGGTTTATATTGGTCAATTAGTGTGTTCTGCATTTGCTGATCCCCATCTTGTATCTGCAAGACGGTATCTTCTAAAGTTGGTTTCTTTTTGCCAAGTTTAAACAGTAGGCTAAGCACCGGTTCTCACCTCAGTTTCTCCCATATTACTTCGTATAATCATAGCTAATTTGCAAGGAGAGCGCAAAGGAAGAAAATTGGAATTATGCTTGCCCGTCGGATAAATGGAATTGGGAGACGGAAAAAGGTTGGAAGCTGTTAGTTGATTTTAAACCGGCGGTTTTACTCCTCTCATTTATTTTTTTCTCACTAAACAGCTACGAAATGAAATCGGATTTTGAGGGTGTGAAAACTCTATTTTTACAAAAAGATTACAAAGTATGTGAAAAAATATAGGGAATTTGGCCGTAATTTAAAAAATCCTATCTATTAAAAGCAAGTAATTTCAAATAATTGGTGGAATTCATTTATTTCTTTGCAAAATCAAATGCCCTAAATCACTTGCAAATTTGAAATCCAACTGGCTTTTCATATGAGGTGTGAAACCACAAAAATGGTTGGCATATTGATCCGTTTAGCAGTCCAAAAATACACATTTTGCCCCTGTGATCTGCCTATCCGAAACCGGTGTTCAAAACCGCTGGAGTCTTGTAACTATCCGCAAATCCGGTTTCACTACCACAAATCATGTTTTACCTATCTGTTGCTTAAATGAGGTGCGTACGCCATATAAAAAAATGCCGGCAAAATGCTCAATTTCCCAACAAAAAAAACACCCGTAAATTTCGGATGCTGCCTTTTTTATCTGTGTTCCGCTCTTCAATCATGCGCTCTTCTTCTGATTCCGGCATGTTGCTTTCAGCTTTTGACAGGAACCATCCTGCTATGGCCATGCCTGCAAGGACAATCCAGAAGATCAGCTTCCAATTAGCTGATTCTATAAAATGTTTATCTATTCATTCTTTCACACCTCCTAATCGGGTATTTAATCTATATACCCAATATCATTTCACTTCTATCCAAAAAACACCTTTGCCTTATCCGGGCAAAGGTGTTTTTATTTAATTCTTATGAGTAAATGTTGAAGGCTTGATTGCTTTCCTTGTCATAAACTTGTACAAAAGAAAAACAATGACAATAACAACACCTGCCGGAAGCAAATAGTCGTTCGCCATTCCGCCTACTTCCTCCCATTTGTCACCAAGTTTAAACCCAAGAAATACGTATAAAAACGTAATGGGAAGCATTGCAGCAAACGTATAAATGGAAAAAATCCAGACGTTCATTTTAGCCATTCCGCACGGTATGGAGATCAGCGTTCTGACTCCAGGCAGGAAACGGGCGGTAAATGCCACCATCGCTCCGTTTTTTTCAAAGAAAGCATCTGCCTTTGAAAGGTTTTCTTCGTTGATAAATATATATTTTCCATACTTTATGAGAAATGGTCTTCCCCCGTAGCGGCCAAGCGCATAAAGCGTAAGCGGACCGATTGTTCCGCCGACCGTTCCGGCAAGAACCGTCCCCCATAAAGTCATATCTCCCTGATAAACCCAGTACCCTGCAAGCGGCAGCACCAATTCAGCAGGCACAAACTCAAAGCACAGTGCAAGGAGCACGCCAAAGTACGAAAGGTCTTTAAAGTATTCAATAAAAGCTAGAATGTAATGTTCCATGTTCAGTACCAAACTCCTTTTCAGTTCTACAAGCTATCATACTACACATACGATTAAAAAGGGACAACTTTACAGATTTTTAATTCTTGGCTTTTTTCGGTCTGATGATGAGAGGGAAGTCACGAAAAGAGCCTATTCTTAAATTGAGGTGAAGAAATGGATTGGCTGCAGGCAATAATATTAGGATTCATACAAGGTCTGACTGAATTTCTGCCGATTAGTTCAACAGGACATCTCTACCTGGGAAGAAAGCTGTTCGGAATGCAGGACGGCGGAATCTTTCTTGATACGATGCTGCACATCGGAACCTTTATCGCGCTCATCGTGTTTTACAGAGATATTTTACTTAAGCTAATAAAAAATCCTTTTACCAAGCTGACATTTTTATTATTTATCGGAACACTGCCTGCTGTTTTCGCAGGGGTGTTTATCAGTGATTTTTTTGATGGTATTTCAAAATCCGGTGTTACCATCGGGTGGGAATTTTTAATTACTGGAGTGTTTTTATGGTTTGCCGATTCCATAAAGAAGGGTTCAAAAAAACTGGATGATTTAACTGCAGGCGACGCTTTGTTTATCGGCTGTTTTCAGGCTCTTGCTATATTTCCCGCGATTTCAAGGTCAGGGATGACGATTGTAGGAGCATTGATGCGAAAAATCGATAAAGAAACCGCAGCTTACTTTTCATTTTTGCTCTCCATTCCGGCCATATTTGGGGCTATCGTGTTTCAATCAGCTGATCTATTCTCAGGGCATGCAGCGGCAATCGGCTTTATCCCTTTGCTCCTAGCAACTTTAAGCGCTGCATTTACCGGCTACATCGCAGTAAGATGGATGATCGGCTATGTAAAAAAGCACTCTTTAAAAGGATTTGCCGTTTATGTTTGGGCGCTTGGTGTGTTAGTCATAGTCATTCAATCTATTTAAATTCAACATAAAAATTAGCCGCCTCAAGAGGTACGGCTACTTTTTTTTGATTTTTTCCTGAACAGCAGTTTTAGAAATGATCGGATTTTAGGATATTTATTCTGATAGGGATACCATTGAATCTCTGTATTTTTCTTTCCCCGATCAAGAAAAACAGATTTTTCATGACAAAACACACGTATACCCTGCTTACCGTGGTACTTTCCTATTCCGCTGTGCTTCACTCCGCCGAATGGAAGATGATGGTTGACAACTGATATCATCACATCATTGATAACCGCATTTCCGGTAACAAGCTTTGAAACAACACGTTTCGCTTTCTTTAAGTCTTTGCTCCAAACGCTGGCATTTAATCCGTAGATGGAGTCATTTGCAAGTTCTATTGCCTCTTCCTCAGATTGAAAGGGCATGACTGTTACAACAGGACCAAATGTTTCTTCCTGTACTAGCTTCATTTTTTGGTGAACATCAACGACAATGGTTGGCGGAATGAAAAGGCCCTGAGACAAATCCCAATCACGCGGAATTGAACCGGTAATTAACCTGGCGCCTCCTGCAATTGCCTCTTCCAGTTGTTCTTTCATAACGTCTATCTGGCCCCGGTAAGTCATGGATCCAATATCATCATTTAAGTCTGTACCCTGTTTGAGCATTAGCGTTTCACTTTGAAGTTTTTCAAGAAATTCTTCATAAATACTTTGTTCTACGTAAATTCGCTCAGAGCTCATGCACACTTGACCGCTGTTAGTAAAAGCTCCCCAAGCTGCACCTTTTGCAGCCCGGTCCAGATTGGCATCTGCGAAAATAAGGATTGGATCTTTCCCTCCAAGTTCAAGCGTCGTAGGTATTAGTGCTTTTGATGCTTCTTCCTGAATTTTTTTTCCCGTCGCAGCAGATCCAGTAAAAAAAATATAATCAGGTTTTTCTCTAGTAAGCGCAGCTCCTACGTCTTTGCCTCCATGGGCGACTTGTACAAGCCCTTTTGGAAACTCAGCTAACATAAACAAATGTTCAATGTATTTCCCTACTAACGGCGTAACTTCGGATGGTTTCAGGATAACAGAATTGCCGGCAATAAGAGCATTCAGCACCGGGACCATCGCCAGCTGAAGCGGATAGTTCCATGGTGAAATGACAAGTACAGTGCCTCTTGCCATATATTCTATGTAGCTTTTCTTTCCCCAGAAAGTGGCCGGCGTCTGCACCCGGCGCGCAGCAAGACTATTTTCCGCCGTCTTTTCTAAAAAAGCAATCGCATCCAAAACCGGCATAACATCCGCTGTGACAGCTTCTACTTTCACTTTACCCGTATCATTTGCTATCACTTCAATGATTTCATCCATTCGGTCGAACATCACGTTTTTTAATTTCCGGATGAAGGAAAGCCGCTCCTTTACACTTTTTTCTTTCCATGTGTCAAAGGCTGATTTTGAAAGCTCATATATTTGCTGAATTTGATATATGGGCGTTTCATCAATATTTTCATCACTGTTTAATGTAGCTGGGTTCAGGACGGTCATAGACTGATTTCGAGACATTGCAGCCCCTCCTTTTTGCCATCGCTATTTTCTAAAGATATTCCCACAAAAAAAGATCATAAACTTTTCACCTTAAAAAACGCATCTAAATATACGATCGTTTTTTACTGAAAAAATTAACAAAGTTTTAGCTAAAACCATTTTTTTCTGTACATCATCCCTGCGTAAAAGCAGAAACTAAGAAAAAAAGGAAAGCAGGAAAAAAAAATCATGCACACAATGTGGAAAGGCTCCATCAGCTTCGGACTGGTGAATATCCCAATCAAATTATATGCAGCAACTGAAGATAAAGATGTAAAGCTCAGAAATTTGCACAGTAAATGTCATACCCCCATTCAATATGAAAAAAAATGTCCCAACTGTGATGAAACAGTCGGGAATGACGATATTGTCAAAGGCTATGAATATGTGAAGGGGAAGTTTGTCATTTTAGATGAGGAAGAATTGAAACAGCTTAAACAAGAGCATGAAGATAAAGCAGTCGAAATTATCGATTTTGTAAACTTGGAAGAAATCGATCCCATCTATTTTAACCGATCATATTTTGTCGGCCCTGGAGAAAATGGAGGAAAAGCCTATTCGCTGCTTCGTGAAGCCCTTTTAAAATCAGGAAAAATCGGAGTTGCCGAAATGACCATCCGCTCTAAGCAGCAGCTGGCTGTTCTCCGTGTGTATCAAAACACAATTGTAATGGAAACCATTCATTATCCGGATGAAGTCCGGAATACTTCTGATGTTCCAAGTGTTCCTGAAAAAACAGTGCTTGGTGAAAAAGAGCTTGAAACAGCGATTATGCTGATTGATCAACTAACAACAACCTTTAACCCTGAAACTTACAAAGATGACTACCGGGAAGCACTTCTTGGCCTCATTCAAAAGAAAGCAGGCCAAAACGAAGGGAAAACACCGGCTGATGCGCCGCGTGAAAATGTCGTTGACTTAATGAGTGCTCTGCAGGCAAGCATTGACCGCTCAAAAGAAAAGCCTGCAAAAAAAGAGACTGCTCCCAAAAAAACTGAGACTGCCAAAGCGCAGAAAAAAACGAAAACCGCCCGCAAAAAAGCGTAGTCATAAAGAAACCCTCGTCAGGTCAAACGGGGTTTTCTTCTTTCTTTATGATCCAACAAGCCGCTTCAAGAAGCGTATCAAAACAATAATCCGCACCGTGATCAGCTGAACCGATTAAAATTGTTTTTGCACCAGCGCTTTTCCCTGCGAGGATATCGACATCACGGTCGCCGATCATGTAACAGTGTTCTAAATTGATCTCATATTTCTCAGCAAGTGTTGTAATCATGCCAGGCTCGGGTTTTCTGCAGCTGCAGCCGGCGTACGGAGCATGAGCGCAATAAGCAACCTCATGTATGCGGCCGCCTTCTTGTTCAATTTCCTTCATCATCTTTTGATGAATCCTCTGCAGCATCTCCTCCTTCATATATCCAAGCCCCACACCTCCCTGATTCGTCACAACAAAAATAGTAAACCCTTTATTATAGAGAAGGCTTACAGCCTTTGCTGCCCCTTCTAAAAGATATAGCTGAGATGGATGATTGACGAATTTGACACGGTCAGACAAAACTTCATTTATGACGCCGTCGCGGTCTAGAAAAACTGCTTTATTCAAGTTGAAACGCTTCCTTTCATAAATAGAATCGGTATGAGAAATAGTAAGTAAAAAAGAATGAAAAAGGACGATTGCCATGTATGTTAAACCAATGCTTCCAACACTTTCAGCCGGAATACCTGAAGGAGAAAAGTGGAGCTATGAAGTCAAATATGATGGATTCAGGGCAATTTTGTCCATTTCAGAAGAAGGCATCACGTTTACAAGCCGAAATGGGAAAGATTTAGGTGCTCTTTTCCCCGAAATCATGAACGCTGTCCAATCTATCTTTGACAGGCTGAAAGATTTTATGCCGTGCATATTTGACGGCGAGCTTGTCTCATTAAAAAATCCATATAAAGCATCCTTTGAAGTCATTCAGCAGCGCGGAAGGCTGAGGGCAAAAGACAAGATCAATCAAGAGGCAGAAACAAATCCATGTCAGTATTTAATCTTTGACCTTCTTGAATGCAAACAGGAAAAAACAGCTTTTCTTGACTATCTTTCACGAAAAACGCTCTTGTCTAACATCGCTTCATCATGCGGACTGCCTCTTGAACCACGTAAAAGCAATCAGCTCATCCAATACGTTCCTTCCTTTGCGGGCCATGAGGCTTTATGGAGCGGCATTCGAGCATTTGACGCGGAAGGCATGATTGCAAAAGAAAATAAAAGCAAGTGGGAGGCCGGAGTGCGCACGAAATCCTGGCTGAAAATAAAAAATTACAAATATGCTTTGTTTTTCATTATAGGATATGACAAGAAGAATGGGTATTTTAAAGCGGGTGTTTTCAAAGGAGAGAATGTGATAGACACGGGTGTTTTTTCTCATGGGCTGGAGGGATCTGACCGAGACTCTTTAATTAGGATTCTAAAGGAAAATAAGGAGAGCGAGGATTCACAATGGATCACGATTTCCCCTGCGATCTGCGTAGAGCTGCAATTTTTGGAGCTCTATAAAAATCAGCTGCGTGAGCCCTCTTTTTCTGCTTTCAGGTTCGACCTGTCCCCGCATGAATGCACCTGGGAGCAGCTGAAGCTGAAGGCTGTTTCATTTCACGAAGAAGTTCAGATCACACACCCTGATAAACCGCTGTGGGAAAATCCACTGCGGACAAAAACTGACTATCTTGCTTATTTAGTGGAGGTTTCTGACTATATGCTTCCTTTCTTGAAAAATAAATCTCTCACGGTTATTCGATATCCGCACGGAACCTCTGATGAAGCCTTTTATCAAAAAAATTGTCCGGATTATGCGCCTGAGTTTGTGGAAACCACAAAGCAGGATGGAATTGACTATATCTTGTGCAACGACATCTCAACTTTGATCTGGCTTGGAAATCAGCTTTCCCTGGAATTTCATATTCCTTTCCAGACTTATGATTCTTCCTGTCCGAATGAAATTGTCTTTGATTTAGATCCGCCATCGAGGGCTGATTTTCACATGGCTGTCTCAGCAGCGCTCGAAATGCGCAAACTCTTTGACTCATTCGGACTTGCTTCATTCCCAAAATTATCAGGCGGAAAAGGAATTCAAATTCATATTCCCATTACCAATAATCGGTTTTCATATGACCAGACAAAAAAGTTTACATCCTTTATTGCTGCATATTTAGTGAATGCATACCCAGAAATGTATACGATCGAACGGCTCAAAAAGAACCGCGGAAACCGGCTGTATGTCGACTACATTCAACATGCTGAAGGAAAAACAATCATTGCGCCCTATTCTGTCAGAGGGAATCCCGAAGATGCATATGCAGCGGCCCCTTTATTCTGGGATGAAGTGGTGCAAGATTTGAAGGTTAATCAGTTTACTATGGATTATGTAGCAGAGCGGATTAAAAAGGGCTGCCCATTTCAAGATTACTTCTCTTCACCTCAGGACGAAGTGATTCAGCAGGTGTTAGATTTTATAGAGAAAAATAAGCAGTAACACCTCTTTTATTTGGCGATCAAAGGAAACAAGACAGCAAACTTGCTCCGGCAAGTAACCAGGGCAAACCAAATACGTAAGGGTGATCCAATTCGGAACACCCTGAACATATTTATTGTCATCTATCTCTTTTACAAGCTTTGTAATCTGTTTCACCAGAACGACCGTTTCTTGTATGGCATCGTCGGGTAAAATCAAAATTTCAAAAACTCAACCTCCATTGTGATGAATCATTCTTTTGTATTCGGAAGACAGCCAAGCAGAAAAAAGCCCAAGGCATAATTCGGGAGGCAGCGGTCAAAAATAAACCATACCCTTACATATTTGGAGCCCACCTATGACTAATTTCACTTGGTTTTTCCTGCTGTTTATTATAAGCCTGTTCCTTGCCGCTGCAGCCGCAAAAAAAGACCGGAACATGCTGATTCCTTTATGGTTATTCAATGCAGGTCTTGCATACCTGTTTGAAATTCTCATTTTTGTTTTTTTACATTCATACATGTATAAGCCTGAGGTTTTCGCAGACCCCTTCTTCGACAGCACATTTGGCTCGCTTTTCAGCCAATTTATGATTGTGCCGATGACCGCTGTCGTCATCGCCTTTTACAGATTAAGTGTTCCGGTCATGCTGCTGGCCAGTTTTTGCATATCCGCTATAGAAGTCCTGTTTTTACAATTAGAAATATACGAGCACCACTGGTGGAAAACTTATTTTACAACCTTTTTCCTTCCGGTTGCTTTTTATATTTCTTCCGTGTGGTACAGATTGTTAAAAAAAGGGAACCTCCTTGAAAAAATGGTATCCCTCTACTTAATAAATGTATCTATTTCCCTTTCCCTGACATGGGCAGCAACCGTTCCTCTCTCCATGTATCATTTTCAGCCTGGCTGGTTTTCGGATGCAGCAAGGGATCATATCGCAGGCAACTCCCTCTTTTTTAGCTTTGCAAGCTTAATTTATTCATTTATAACAATCTTGAAAAAAAAATCATATAAAGCCTTCTTATTCGGAGGCTTGCTGATTGTTCAGCTTCTCCTGCTTCAGGAAGACTTTATTATATCGTTTCAAGGTTTTTTTTCATTTGCAGCGCTTCACTTATTTTTTGCGGGAGTAAGCAGTCTTGTATGGATTTCTTTCTTGCAAAAAAAGAATAGAAAAAATAAAAAAGACTGCCATGATTAATCGGCATTCTTTTAACTTATGACCAATTTTCAACACCTGGCATCCTCTGCTGCAAGGCGTTTTTATAGCATGAATTTATTGATCAACTGAAAACACAATGAACTCCCCGAACCCGAATATGCATTCTAATAAAATCCAAAAAAAATCCCGTCATCAGCGGGATTTTAACGAAATAATAAATGCTGGCTATGAACGCCTGCTTTTTTCAGCAAGGCCATGAGCTGGTGCTGTTCCTCTGTTGATAGTCCAGAAAATGCGCGAGCCATTCTTAGCGTGTGAATCGGATAGATTTCGTCCAGGTAGGTTTGTCCTTTTTCAGTCAGCTTAGCATAGACAGACCGTTTATCTTTAGGGTCTTGTTCACGGTAAATAAATTCATTTTTTTCAAGCTTATCAATCACGTAGGTGACATTGCCGCTTACAAGCAGCAGTCTTGAACCGATTTGCTGAAGCTTTTGCGGGCCCTTCGTGTAAAGCAGTTCAAGCACTGAAAACTCCGTCGGATTAAAGCCATGTTCTTTGCTGTCGCGAATGGAGTGCTCTGACACGCTTTTAAAAGCTCTTGCAAACGTTTTAAATAAATTCAGTGCAAGTTCAAGTTCTTCATCTGTATAAGACATCATTCTCATCGCCCTCTTACTTTAACATTCTTAAAATGTCTTAATATTCACACAGTTATACTGTTTATTCTACTATCAATCCTGTGTTTTTTGAAGTAGTTTCTTAATTGATTTACCAGATTCATAGGATTCAACAGGGCCTATAATTACTGAATTTCTAAATTTGGACTGACCTGAGGATTCATTCAGTCCCAAGATTACCCCATTCCTGGATTTGACTTTTTATGTGACTGCTCTCCTAAAATCATTAAATCTTCTCTTCGATTCATATTGGCAAAACGGCCGGAATTCTTAAAATTCGATTCATTTAAATAGACGGGATTTAACTGGTCCATCAGAGTCATCATTTTTAATTCTCTGAGATCTAATAATCTCTCAATTTCAGGTAAAACAGTGCAATGATACAAGGCACAGAGAGGATGATATTTTCCATCAATGACAGGAATAACAGCAGGCTGTTTTTCATTTATGCCAGATAGCAGAGCTGACAGAATATCCTGATCAATAAGCGGCATATCGCATGCCAGTACAAGATACCATTCTGCCTGAACCTCTTTCATTGCTGTATAGAGTCCAGCGAGAGGGCCCATTCCCCTGTATTTTGCATGATCTCTGATAAATTGAACGTTTTCAGCAGAATAATCCGTTCGTCCGATGACTGCCACAACGTCTGTTACCGCTTTCAAATTATTTAGTGCAAGCTCTAAAAAAGTGCTGTTTTTATAAGGTTCCAGGGCTTTATCTGACCCAAACCGGCGTGATTGCCCGCCGGCTAAAACGATACCTGCAAGTTTCATACCCATTTAGCTCCTGCCTTCATATCTTTTCATTATCTTAACACACAATGATAAAGGGAGGCTATTTTCTTCAAGCGAAATGACGCAGAAGAATGTGGAAGAAATAATTCGATAATGATGATAAAGAATAATTCATGGGTTGCTGCCTTGGAAAGTCACCCCAATTATAACGACTGTATTGTTCGCTTTATTTAAATATGAAGGAAAAATTGATTTTTGCAGATTAGTGAAGGCATTTTATTGAGGGGAATAAAGATGGATTTACAATAAACAGCAAGGATAGGATACGCTGAAGCTGCCTAGATCATATTCGCAGTGCAGAATATAGTGATGCCTTTTTCCCGCAAGAAAAAAAGCCGGAGAAGAACTCGACTTTGAACCGAGGCTTACCTATTTATTGAATTTATCGAAAACAGCAGGCACGAGATTAATCTGCCTCCGAAAAAGTTCCTCCTAGCCCCAATAAAGACAAGGTCACATGCAGACTGAACGGCTATCTTTATAAGCACTTTGAACTCAGGCTTATACAGACTTTTTATGTGAAAGCTTGATTAAAGGGATATTGTTAAAAAAATAATGATATTCCTTTTTTAATTCTGACAGCGTCATGCTGCTCAAAACTTCTTGATTATAGATGCCAAGAGATAATAGTTTCTTGCAGTAAAAGGCTCTTTGATCTTCCAATGCTTTTTGAAATAATTTACTCATTTTCTCATTTCCCCTTTCCATTTGTCCTCACTTCACTCTACCCGTTAAATGTTGTTCTTCAATTAAGACCGTGTAAAATTTCACTAACATGTGTTAAAAATCTGTAAATGGTCGACACTAGTTTCTAAAACGCTCTGGGAGATGATGAAACAGTGAAACACATTCGGCCGGCAGCATTCCGAAGAAATCAGCATAATCAAGACATTTACTTCCTAAATACACTTGAACCAAAGCATGAACAGCTCTTTTTCGCACGCCTTTCAATTCCTGATAAAAAGCTTCTTTTTATATGTGCTTATGAAACAAATCAGGATCGCTTCGGTGATGTGACCTCTTTATTCACAGAGGAGTATATCAATGAGCTGAATCAATTTTTGGCAGGCTATTCCTCCTATCCACTCAGCAGTCAATCAGGATGATTTTTTCAAGAAGCCGTTTTGCACAAAACGCAGAAATTCCTGAGCATCTTTCCCGATAACAGTCTGGAGATCCTCAAGCATCTCATCCCTCCTTACATCTAATTCCACAATTTTTTTGGCAATTTCAGCTGCCTTCTTCATGTCCATGCTGTCTCCTCCTTCAAACTCTTACTGTTAGTTTAATAAGAATCAAATGAAATATCAGTACTTTTGTCAATAAACCTTACACGTTATTTTCTTTTTCTTACAAACCATGTTAGATTTTCTCACAAAACTTCACTTTTTCCGGTGTGGGTGAGGTATAATTGGAAAAAGAATCTAATGTGCGGGGTGGAAAAATGGAACAGCACGACCACTCATATAAAGACAAAAAAGTCATTTCAATTGGAATTGTCAGCGAACTAACAGGCTTATCTTTAAGACAGATCCGTTATTATGAGGAAAGACGTTTAATTTCGCCTCAAAGAACAACAAGGGGTACAAGAAAATATTCATTTTCTGATGTGGAAAGGCTCATGGAGATTGCAAATAAACGGGAAGATGGCGTACAAACAAATGAAATCTTAAAAGAAATGAGAAAAAAAGAAATGCGCAGCAATCCCGATTACCGCAAAAAAATGCTCGAAGGCCAGCTAAATGCACAATTTCATTTTCGCAATAAAAAATGAGGGGCGATTGTCAGCCCCTCATTTTATTGGTGTTTAAAATTGAAAACGATTGACGAGCCTGCTCAGTTTTCCGGACAAGTCAAGCAAGGAATCCGCATTGCTTGAGATTTCTTCCATAGACTGACTGGACTGCTCTGCGGATGCTGCTGTTTGTTCAATTCCTGCAGCTGCTTCTTCTGATACAGACGCAATGCTTGAAATCGAGTCGTTCATCACTTCACTATTTTTCATAATCTGAGTT
Source organism: Metabacillus hrfriensis (assembly GCF_030127205.1). Taxonomy (NCBI): domain Bacteria; kingdom Bacillati; phylum Bacillota; class Bacilli; order Caryophanales; family Bacillaceae; genus Metabacillus; species Metabacillus hrfriensis. The sequence continues at coordinate 1,782,879 of NZ_CP126116.1, read as the reverse complement.
AAATCTGTCTGAATGGTTACAATTCTTGTTGACATTTCTTCAATAAAACCTTTAATTTCAGTAAAGCTTTTCCCTGTTTGATGGATGGATTTTGCACCTTTTACAATCTGCTCATAGCCGTGTTCCAGGTTTTCAGCTACTTCTTCCGTTTCTTTTCTGACATTGCCTACAATTTTATTAATATCCACAATCGACCTTGATACCTGTTCTGCAAGCTTTCGGACTTCATCTGCCACAACCGCAAATCCCCTTCCATGTTCTCCGGCACGTGCAGCTTCGATTGCTGCATTCAGCGCCAGAAGATTGGTTTGATCTGCGATGCTTTGAATCACGTCCACTAAAGTGGAAATCTGTCCCGACTGTTCATCAAGACGCTTCACCTTCAGCACGGTATTTTCCATTAAATCATTGATGCGGTTCATTTGACTGACCGATTCGCTCATTAATGTATAACCTGTTTGTGATTGATTCAGCACTTCCGCAGAAGCCTCGGCAACAGCCTGTCCATTTTGGTTGGCAATATAAATGGAGTCCATCAGCTTGCCCATTGTTTCAGCCAGATCGGAAGCTGAATTTGCCTGGGTTTCTGCTCCTGAAGACAGCTCCTGCATAGTTGAGGCAATCTGCTCGCTTCCTGCTTTCAGCTCTTTCGAAGAAGACTGCAGCTGTTCACTCTGCTCTGCCACTGACAAGGAAGCCCCGGAAATATCCTTCACAATGGCTTTCAGCTGCTGATTCATTTCATTTACAGAATGAACAAGCTCGCCTATTTCATCCTGTGATGCCGATAAAAGAGGCTTATGATTCAGCTGGCCATTTGAAATGGCTCTCATTCTGCTGACAATCGTCAGAATCGGCTTAGTGAAAGCGTTTGAAATCCGGATGGCCAAGAAAACACCGATTGCGACTATCACCACTGAAAGGACAATACCAAGCATATTGATAAACCGTCCTTGATTAATAATCGCATCTCCATCTTGCATAATTGATTTTTCACGCTCGCTGGCGAGAGAATCAAATCCCTCTGTAAGCTCATCCGCAAGATTCTGCACATCTCCGCGGAGCGTCTGGTTCGCTGTTACCCTCATTCCAGAATCAAAGCTTTTAATGACTTCATCTTCTACGATTTCTTCCCATTCAGCACTTTTTTTCATTAATTCGCGGCTCTTCGGGTTATCACTTTGAGCAAGCAGTTTTTTCTGAAGTGCCTGACTTTCTTTTGTCAGCTCATAATACTGATCTTTATATTCATCTTTCCCATAAATAAAATATGCTCTGATTAAAGATACGCGCTGTGTAATATTATCACTGAGCTTTCCTTCCGCTAGAAGCGACTGCATGTCCTTTTGCACAATCTGCTTCGTCTGGCTGTTAACCATGCTGAAACCGATCATACTAAACGCCGCCATCAAAAGACTGAGCACAATAATAACCGAAAAACTGCCCAGCAGCTTCCCTTTTAAAGAAAATGATGCAAAGCGCTTTTTTTCTCTAGGCTTCCTTTTTTTTAATCGCTTCATCTTTTAAGTGCCCCCTCCTTATATGAAAAATAGACAATATTCCTCACACAGCCTGATTTCCAATGTGAAATAAGGCTCATATATTGTTCATCGGCTATTTTGACTGAATATTTAGCGAAAAGTTGAATCGACTGTTTACCCAAAGAGGAAAAGTGTTTTGTTCACAGTTGTGCGGAAATAATTTTGAAAGTCTCGGAATTATTGTTCAAAGTCCCGGAATTAATCCGGAATGTCTCGGAATTATTGTTCAAAGTATCGGAATTAATCCGGAATGTCTCGGAATTATCTTGCAAAGTACCGGAATTAATCCGGAATGTTTCGGAATTATCTTGCAAAACATCTGCAAAAAAAAGCAATGCACCTTGTCAGATGCACTGCCTTCAAAATTTTATTTATACAATTTTCGGATGATCTGGTTCTGAAACGATTTTCGGATGGTCTGGCTCTGATACAATCTTCGGATGATCCGGCTCAGAAAACAATCCAACTCCCGCTGCAAATGCTAATGAAAAAATCCCTGCAGTGATGCCCATAACTATTTTTTTCATGACTAGCTCTCCCTTGTTAATTAATTTGCATATGTTTTTTTCAAAGCGCTACAAACGATTTGATAATATTGAACGGCTGATTTGTATTTGTGGCGATCTTCGAAGTATGATGCCATAAGTTCTGAATACTCGATAATATACTGCTGTTTTTCGTGCTCGATAAAGTAAGGGATAACGACCTCCATCATAAAATATTCAAATTCAGATGATAGATTATCCTGCAGCAAATATTCATAGATTTTAAAATGATAATGATATTCCTGATTAGGGTTATTTTCTAAAATGTGTTTGCCTTCTATTATCCACTTCCCAGCTTCTTCTTTATTTTCTAATTGATAATAGGCATACAGGATAGAAAAAATAGTGCTTAACGATTCATTCTTATCTTTAAATTGCAGAGCCTCATTGTATCGATCGATTGCCTGTTCATATTTTTTTGTAATTGAACTGAGGTACCCCATATTATGATAGATCATTCCAAGCAGACTTTTATCATTCAGCTGCTCAGCAATCTTCCTTGCCAGCAAATAGCTTTCTTCTGACCGGGTATGCTCCTCACACCGCAAATAATTAATCCCAAGCAGAATCTGACACTCTGCGCATCTCATTAAATCGTATCTTGATTGATATATATTTAAAGCAAAGTGAGTGTACTGGATAACCAGTGCCGCTTTTCTTAATTGACTCAGAGTCAGGGCAATTGAATAATAGAGATCCGCTTCTTCCCACTTTTCAAATGGGAGGTGTTTTGTCAAAAACCGCTCCGCTCCTTTGAGGTGCAGAAGCGCTGTAGAATATTTGCTTTGAAGATAGTGATGAAGGCCGACAAATTTCTCGTAATAGTAGGTCATCTTTTCTTCAAAGATGTCTTTGTACAAATTGATTTTTTTAAGCTTCGAATCCGCTTCTGCAAACTCTCTTTCTGTCAGCAAATACCTGAATTCAAACAGAACAAAGTAGATCATGGCCGTTGTATCGCTTGATGAAAGGATTTCTTTCTGCAGGTCAATGTACCTTTTTTTCAGATGATCGTGCTTGCGGTGAACGATATCATGATACCAGTCAAATAAGGATTTCATCAGAGGAATTTCTTCTTCTTCGATGAGGTTGATATCAAGCCTGTTGCATAAGTAATCAAGGACTTCGATGCTTGCAGTCGTCTGATTGTTTTCGATTTTCGATAAGTAAGAAGTGGAAATGATGCCTCGTGAAAGTTCCTCCTGCGTCTTATTTTGCTGAATGCGATAGAACCTTATTCGACTTCCTATTTCCATATGCAGCACCTCATCTATACTAATCTGTATGTTTAGTTCTCTCTTTATTATGCCGAATCCTTTTGCGTTCGTATTGGGAAAATAGCCTCAATTTTTCTGAATAATACATAAAATAAAGACCCATATTTCCCAATCTGCAAAAATCCCCAGGAAACATCCCTCCTATTTCTCCCTATTATTCGGAAAAAAGGCCCCATCTTTCCCAATACCAATGACTCTATTAAAATGGTAGCATAATTGATAGAATAGTCAAACTTTTTGACTCTATGATTATTCTATACTATTTTAGGGGGTTTATTCATGAAAAAGTGGAAGGCTCTGAGTATTTTATTTGCTTTTGTCCTGTTTTTCTCCATGATTTTCACCTCTCCGTCTGCTGAGGCTATTTCGGGAAAGAAAGATTATTTAATAGGGATTAAAGCATCTGTCAAAGATTTTAAAGTGAAAGCGAATCTAATCTCGAGTGCCGGCGGTAAGGTCAAGCATCAATATAAATATATGAACGTGGTGCACGCCTCTCTGCCGGATCATGCAGCAGCGGCTCTTCAAAAAAATCCGAATGTCACATTTATTGAAGAAGATTTCGAAGCGAAAGCCACCAGCCAGACCGTTCCATACGGTATTCCTCAAATTAAAGCAGATGCTGTTCAATCCTCAGGCATTAGAGGGAACGGTGTAAAAGTTGCTGTACTTGATTCAGGAATTGACTCCTCTCATGAAGATTTGAATGTGACAGGAGGAGCAAGCTTCGTGGCGGCTGAACCGAATCCATTCATAGATGGTAACAGCCATGGAACTCACGTAGCCGGGACTGTTGCTGCATTAAATAATACCATCGGTGTTCTGGGAGTTGCTCCGGATGTCACTCTTTATGCTGTAAAAGTACTTGATTCCTCAGGAAGCGGCACCTATAGCGGAATTGCTCAAGGCATTGAGTGGGCTGTTGACAATGGAATGGATGTTATTAATATGAGTCTTGGCGGCAGCCAGGGTTCTACCGCCCTCCAGCAGGCTGTCGATCAAGCTTATAATAAAGGCATTGTTGTTGTAGCAGCTGCAGGCAACAGCGGGTCAAAAGGCAAGCGGAACACAATCGGCTATCCGGCCAAATACAGTTCTGTTATTGCGGTAGGTGCAGTTGATTCCTCGAACAATCGGGCATCTTTTTCAAGTGTCGGCTCAGAGCTTGACGTCATGGCTCCGGGTGTCAATACATTAAGCACCGTTCCGGGCAATAAATATGCTGCTTTTAATGGTACTTCCATGGCATCGCCGCACGTAGCCGGTGCAGCCGCTTTAATTCTTAGTAAATATCCGGGCATGTCAAATATCGAAGTGATTAACCGCTTAAAAAATACAGCTGTTCCACTTGGTGATCCATTTTATTATGGTGCCGGAGTCATCAATGTTCAGGCTGCCATTCAATAAAAAAAGAGCTCAGTCCTTTTGGACATGAGCTCTTTTTCCATGTATTAGACAACTTTCAATTCAACCTCGATATTTCCTTTTGTTGCTTTTGAATATGGACAAACGTTATGAGCCTTTTGAACAAGCTCTTCAGCTCTTTCTTTTGTTACATCCGGAATGTGAACTTCAAGGATAACAGATAATCCGAAGCCTGTATCATCCTTTCCAATTGATACATGTGATGTAACCATTGTTTGGCCGATTTTTTCACGTTCTGTTCTTGCCACCAAATTTAATGCGCTATCAAAGCAAGCGGAATAACCCGCTGCAAACAATTGCTCTGGATTCGTTCCTTCTCCGCCTCTTCCGCCAAGAGCTTTTGGCATATCAATAGCTAAATCTAGTTCTTTGTCTTTCGTTTGGACTCTTCCTTCTCTTCCGCCTGTCGCTGTTGCAGTTGCTGTGTAAAGTTTTTGCATGATAGCATCCCCATTTCATTTTATAAAATTAAATTGTGCACAATTTGTTTTTGCAAAACTAATATAGCAAGCGTATAATGGGTTTGTCAATAAATAAATGTCGGGAGTAAATAACCAATGCCTTCAGATAAACACCCTCTCAGTCTGGAACAGCAGCTTTGTTTTTCCATTTACGCGTGTTCCAGGGAAATGACAAAAATGTACAGACCCATTTTGCAGGAGCTTGAGCTGACATACCCGCAATATTTAGTCATGCTCGTTTTATGGGAGCATGAAAAAATGAACGTGAAGGATTTAGGCAAGGAACTTTTTTTAGATTCAGGCACACTCACCCCCTTGCTGAAAAGACTTGAAGAAGCTGGTTTGGTTGAGCGCATTCGTTCTAAAGCAGATGAGCGCAAAGTAGAGATCAGTTTAACGGCCCAGGGTCAAAACCTGAAAGAAGAAGCGCAGCGTGTCCCAGAATTCATGCTGAAAACAAGCGGGCTTTCACGGGAAGATTTCGAGAGATTGAATCAAGAATTTCGAAGTCTGCTTAAAAAACTGACTTCTCTATAAATGTTTTTTTAAATGATCAAAGCGTTTAAAACAGAAAAAAATTACGATATATAAACGATTCAGGGATATTTTGCAATGAAATGCGAGGTGATTCTCTTGAACATGATGGATGTTCTTATTGAGAAATATCGGCAGGAAATGTTTGAAAGCGCAAAAAAAGACGGACTTAGTTCCATCACTACCATAAAAGCAAGCCAGCAGCTGGACCGTATTCTGAATATCGGAATGCAAGCAGAACCATCAAAGTGGCTGGAAAGAAAGAATCAAGTATTGAATTAATCGAATATGTAAAAAAGCTTGTATGAATCAGTAAACATTAATCCTTGTTTAGTCTAATTAACATACGAAAAGAATAGGTTAAAATATGGTGTTCCACATTATATCTATAGGGTTGAATCTTTAACAGGGATTTATCCCTATTTTCTTTATGTAAAAGACTACTTACAAAGACACTTTACTGCAACAAACTAAAGCGATTACCGCTACATGGTAATGTTGCGTTAAGTTGAATAAACGACTTAAGGTTAGGCTGGCTGCCTGAACATATAAATAATTTCCTTTACTGGTCCATCGTATAAAATCAGCATAGTAAGTAATACACCATTCAGCACACTGATTAGCAGCCTAATCGGTGTGTTTTGTTGTTGTTAAATAACGAGTTCACCGATTTTTTTGTGATAAAATGGAAATGTCGGTTATTCACTTAAAGAGCAGTATTCTTGAATAAGGGTTATGCAATTTTAATCTCCTCATTTTTTGTTTTAAGACCAGCAATTTACCAATATAAAAATGGTTTACATCCCAAAAATACACTTTATTTGGGGCAATAAGAAAAATAAAAAAAGATGGGAAGAAATCCAAAATGAATACAATTAATGACATGATTATGAAGATTTCATCTGTATTTTCTCAGTTAGAAGAAGTGGAAGGTGTTGTACTCTCTGGTTCTCTTTCAACAAATACCCAAGATGAACATTCTGATATAGATTTGTATATTTATAGTGATCAAGAAATCCCTGCCGGCACTCGCAAAAAATTGTTACAGCCATTTTCGGATTATATGGAGATTAATAACCAGTATTGGGAAACAGAAGATGATGGAACGCTAATTGAACCCAATATTGGTATAGAAATTATATATAGAAATTATGCTTGGATTGAAAACGAACTTATGAAAACGGTAGTGAATTTCCAGGCTCAAGTCGGTTACACTACATGCTTATGGAGTAATTATTTAAATTCAAAAATACTATATGATCAAAATGGTCAATTAAAGAAGCTGCAGGATAAAATTAACGTAGCCTTTCCAAAAGAATTAAAAGAGAATATCCTTAATAAAAATTACCCTTTATTACGAGACAGTGTTGCATCCTACTATTGTCAAATCGAGAAAGCCCTAAAAAGAAAAGACTACATAAGTGTCAATCATAGGGTTGCTGCGTTACTTGCAAGTTACTTTGATATCTTATTTGCGATTAACGAGCTGCCTCACCCTGGAGAAAAGAAGTTAATGAAAATCGCTCAAAAAACATGCAAATATCTTCCAGACAAGATGGAAGAAAACATAATCATGATTCTTAGCAACAATACCATAACACTATTAAGCGATATAAATGATCTGGTTGATAATTTAGATGATTTGTTAAAAAAGAATAACTCATAACCTTATCCAGCTGAAGTTCCAGTCCTTAAATAATCAATACAAAGAAAAAAACCTGGCTGTTAAAACCGAGAATCGATTGAGTTTAAAGGCACCTAATAGAAGCTTCATAGTTATTCCATTATCGGAGGCGATTGCTTAACGAAGTGTCGCCTCTTCTTATTAAGGTAAAAGGGCAGGATTGTGGAACAATCTTTTGAACGAAGGGGATGAAATTAATGAAAGAAGAATTATATAAAGCAATTGAATTACGAAAAAGTGGAAAGAACAAAGAATCTAACCAATTACTACTAAAACTTGCACAAGATTTTCCCGAAGAAGCTTCAATTAACTATCAATGTGCGTGGAGTTTTGATTTATTAGGTGAAGAATCAAAAGCAGTTCCATTTTATGAAAAGGCAATCAATTTAGGATTGTCTTCCAAAGAGTTAGAAGGAGCATTACTAGGGTTGGGAAGTACATATAGAACGTTAGGAGAATATGAAAAATCAAAGAATACATTTCAGAGGGGAATTGAAGCATTTCCAAATAATAGAGCGATCCAAGTGTTCTATTCAATGACCTTATATAATTTAAACAAGCATAATGATGCAATGGAAATACTCTTAAAATGCTTGATAGATACGACATCAGACAATGAAATATTAAATTACAAAAGAGCAATCGAATTCTATTCCAATAAATTAGAAAAAGTTTGGGGATAAATGGTTCTAAGCAAACGGAAGCATTTATTCAATATAAAGACATAAAAGATGGGAGAGAGCAATATGTTTTGCACTCTTCACTATGTGATGTAGGCATTTACTAAACAATCGGTGGCGATTGCAGCACAGTGTGAACACTCTTTCTTTAAGGTTTGGGAGCAGTCTACATAGTACGAAATTAAACCTTAAAGAATATCTCGAACGGTGGGAATATGATGAATACAAGTATCAGTTAGATAAGTTATTCATTGGAAAGATCGTCAATCGCTTGAACAGCTAGTTCCAATGCTTTAATTCTTCTTTCTAAAAGCGTTCTTTGAGGACTACCTGCCTTTGACTTAGCAAAAACGTTCTCAATTGATGGGAATAAACCGGTAAGAACATTGCGGGCTTCTGCTAAATCTTCCTGGGTGTAATGATGGGGTCTTTGATTCCAAACGTTTTCTAGCATGGCTAAGCCAATGTAAAGAGCTTTGAGCCGTTTCTTTAATAAGGCAGTATTTGCGCCTTTCTGAGTCATCTGAGCCAAGGCCTTTTCGGATTTACTGATTGTCGATTGGAAGGATTTTATTGATTCCAATTTATCTGCATTTGATACGTTTTCCATGTTCATGCTGTCCTCTCTTCGTCTCTGAATTATTTTGCTTGATACTTGATAAAATCGTTAAGAACCTGATTTCACTCGCTCTGTAACCCCTCAATCATGAATATCATTTTATGTTACTTAGAAGGATTGACCAGGTTTTTATCCGCTGTCAAAAAGAAAAAAATCACTAGTGCACACCTAGGATTAGCATTTCTCTCTCAAACGTGCTGGGTCTGGCGTCATAATCCTATCTCTAATTTTGGACTATCAAACTAACTTACACACTTTATTTGACAATCCCCACTAAAAAGTCAGTTTTACCACAACATTTATTATAAAATGTTGTGGTATTAAAGAGTATTTAGCATTCTACCTAAATTACAAAAAGGGATAGATTTCTATCCACTTTGTATACAAGTATAAATGTTTAACATCATATAGAAAACTCAACTGTATTGCTCATAGAGCGAATATCAGATGGAATTACATTTATGAAATCATAAAGCTTTTTACTGATTCTTTTTTTCTTCAACCACCTGATCCACATAATCCACGATCAGTTCATCTTCATCTGTCTCCCTAACACGAAAGGCAATGGCTTTGCTTTTCTTTTGATCATCCTGATCATAATAGGCGCGGAAGACATAAAAGCTTTCTTCCTTTATCTCAAAATCTTCGAGTTCCAGGTTATCTATCTTCCATTCTTTTTTTAAGGAGATCAGCTCTTGCGGTGAGCGGTAGGCTCCTTCTAAGTAAATGCCTCTCATATCTCTTTTATCTTCCTCAAGAATTGCCTCAAGCATATCTTCTACCACAACGAGTCTCCTGTCTCTCCCCTCGTCTTCATCCTTGCATGCAGACAGGAAAAGAGAAAAAAGACAGAGAATGAAAATCTTATGTATGTTTTTCACTGGTTTCCCCCCGTACAAACTGAAACCGGCCCAGTTTCGGCCGGCTGATCAGCTGGATAATTTATTTGAACCTCTCATGTCATCAGGAGGAACAAAAGTAACTTTTTGCCCCTGTTCATTCCATTCAATTTTCAATTTTTCTCCCACATCAATTTCGCATATATTTCTTATTTCACTCGGTATCGTTATAGTTCCCTTGCTGCTTAAGGTTGTTTCGTTTTCAAAGGCATTGTTATCATCCACGATCAAATCGATCGTTTTCCCATCGGTTTGAACGACGACCCGCTCACCTGTTTGTATGTTTAGTTTTTTTCGAATGTAGGAAGGAATCATCACTTGACCATTTGACCAGATTTTCACGAAAAATGGACCTTTTTTCAAAGATATCACTCCATTCCTTCTAAAGATACCTTCTATTATATCATGAAAGGCGGGAATTTCATTGTTAGACGCATTAATAAGGCCATTTGGCAAACAGTGCAAAAATCAAAAAAACAATCAGAGCATTCTGATTGCTTTCATGCCTCCATCTTTTTGGTCGCGCTGGTCGATTTTCTTAGGACAAGCTCTGTCGGCAGAATGTAATCCTTCCCTTCAATCCCTTCATTTAAAGCCTGATAGATCAGGTGAGCTGCAAGAGATCCGATTTCATAATTCGATTGCTTTACCGTCGAGAGCGGAGGCGAAATATATTGGGATATTTCAATATCGTCAAATCCGATGATGGAAAGATCATTCGGGATATGCAAACCGGATTCTTTAAAGGCTTTTAAAGCCCCTACAGCCATTTCATCATTTGCACAAAAGACAGCAGACGGCGCATTTCCCTGCATCATGAGGATTTTAGCAGCGGAATAGCCGCCTTCCCTCGTATATTGCCCCTGGAGGATCCAGCTTGGATGCAGTGTAATTCCGGAATCCTTAAGGGCCTGTTTATACCCTTCAAATCGAAGCTGATTATCCCGATTGTGAGAGGGGCCTCCAATGTATGCGAGCTCCTTGTGGCCAAGGTCAATTAAATGCTGTGTTGCCTGATAGCCTCCCGAGAAGTTATCGACAAGCACATGGATAATCGAATCGCTGTCAAGCTTTCGGTCAAGGACGATGATCGGAAAATCCTCTCTTACTGATTGAAGAATCAATTCATCCGGAAGGCTTTCAGCTAATATAATGACGCCATCAACACGGCGTTCCTGCAAAAACTTTGAAGCTGTTGTCACATTGCCTCCAATGGAACTGCAGGCGATAAGGCCATATTGATGAGTAAGCAGGGTATCCTGAACACCGCGCATCAATTCAGAATAAAAAGGGCCGGAAAGATCCTGAACGATAATCCCGATTGTTTCGGTTTTGCTTCGTTTTAAGTCTCTCGCAATTCCGTTCTTTTGGTAGTTTAACGTTTTTGCAGCTTCTAATACACGCTTAGCGGTTTCTGCATTCACTCTTGATTTATGATTTAACGCATAGGATGCTGTTGAAACAGCTACCCCTGCCAATTTTGCAACATCTTTGATTGTGGCCATACGATTCTCCACCTTACTTTCATTGCTTCATTCTGGTTGATGAGATGACATAACGGGGGATCTTCCCGGGGAGTATAGTTTGTGGGAAACGGTCTATTGCCATTCAAACCGGCCGGTAAATAGCCGGTTTGAATGTAAAATAGAACCGATCTTACCTTATATTGCAGCTTAAGCCCACCACATATTCGTCGGCTGTTCTTTAATTAAGACACTTTTTAAGTTTGTAACCGCACGCTGAAAACCTTCTTCAACCGACATGATCGGATCTTCATGCTCAATGCTTACAACATAATCATAGCCGTACGTTCTGAGTGCGCTGATCATATCAGACCATTCCTGCATGCTGTGTCCGCAGCCGACAGATCGGAAATTCCATGCTCTTGATTGGATTTCGCCGTAAGGCTGCATGTCTGTTAAGCCGTACATGTTAATGTTGTCCTGATCCAGATAAGTATCCTTTGCATGGAAATGATGAATGGCACCCGCTTTACCAAGGATTTTAATCGCTCCGACAGGATCAATTCCCTGCCACCACAAGTGACTTGGATCAAGGTTTGCTCCAATTGCATCACATGTTTCTTCTCTTAGCTTCAATAAAGTATAAGGAGTATGAACAAGGAATCCGCCGTGAAGCTCTAAACCTATTTTTACGTTTAGGCTTTGTGCCAGCTCGCCGACTTCTTTCCAGTAAGGTATCAGTTTTTGCTCCCACTGCCATTTTAAAACGTCATTGTATTCATTAGGCCATGGTGCTACCGGCCAGTTTGGATATTTTGCATCCTCATGGTCGCCGGCAGTTCCGGAGAAGCAGTTCACAACAGGAACGTTCATTTCATTGGCAAGCTTAATCGTGCTGACCAGCGTTTCATGAGATTCAGCAGCAAAAGCAGCATCCGGTGAAATCGGATTTCCATGGCAGCTGAACGCGCTTATTGTGAGTCCGCGTGAAGCGACTTTTTCCAAAAACTCATTTTGCTTTTCTTTATTGCCTAATAATTCTTCTAAAGAACAATGTGCATTTCCAGGATAGCAGCCTGTTCCAATTTCAACAGCTTCAACACCTGATGCTTTTACGTAATCTAACATCTCATCGAGATTTTTATCTGAAAATAAAACAGTAAATACTCCAAGTTTCATCTTAATCTTCCTTTCTATGCTTTTAATAGTTCGTCCATTTTTTTCGAGTTAAGCGCAACTGCTTCCATCAAATCACCTTCAAAGTGCTCTTGTTCAACTATAAACCATGGAAGCTCAAGCTCTTTTCCAAGATTCAGCAAGGATTTCATGTCAAGCTGTCCAGTGCCGATGACTGTACTCTGCTTCTCGCCATTTGTTTCTTTCATATCTTTAATATGAAGCGTAACTACACGTTCCCGCTGCTCTTTGATCAGCGCCAATGGATCAAGACCCGCATAGGAAACCCAATAGCAGTCGAGTTCGAACTTTACAAGCTTTTCATCCGTTTCGTTAAGCAGAACATCAAAAGGTGTCTGCTCTCCGAATGCATGAAATTCGAAATCATGATTGTGGTAAGCAAGCTGCATGCCTTCCTGCTTAATGACTGCGCCTGCTTTGTTCAGTTCTTCTGCAATGCGCTTATAGTCATCAAGACCTGTTCTTTGCTCTTCTGTCAAATAAGGCATGATAATCAGATCATTCCCGATTTCCTGATTATAAGAAATGACTTGTTTAAGCCCATCCCCTGTAATTTGGTCATATGGTACATGACTCCCTGCTGCCTTCAGTCCATACTCTTTTAATGCTTGATTCAGACGATCTGCAGGCGTGTCAAAATAGCCTGCAAACTGTACCCCTTCGTACCCAAGATCCGCCACTTTTTTCAAAGTGCCGAGAAAATCCTTTTCGAGCAGCGTTCTGATTGTATAGAGCTGAAGTCCTTTTTTCGTCATGATTTTTCCCCCTTATGAAAGTTTTACGATTGTTTTGCTTTCATTTGACTCTAATGCGCCAAGAACAATTTTAAGAGATTTGTAGCCTTCTTCACCGGAAACAGCCGGCTCTGTATTGCCGATAATGCTGTCTATGAATTTATCAATGACTTTTGAAGAAGTTTGTCCGCCTTCATCGTTTGATTGAATTTTGCCTAATTCATAGTTTACAACTTCACCTGTTTTATATTGAGCAATTAATGAGTACTCTGGATGATCTTCTAAACGAAGAACCCCTTTTTCACCGTAAATGACTGTTGCGTTATCTTCTTTGTTGTAAGACCAGCTTGCTGCAAGGGATCCCATAATGCCGCTTTCTGTTCTTAAAACGCATACTGCATTGTCATCTACATCTGCGCCTTCTTTAGCAACTGTATCAACGAATGCTGCAACTTCAGTCACTTCTTCGCCTAGGATGTAGCGCATTAAGTCCGCTTTATGAACACCAAGGTCTCCCATTGCTCCGATAAATGCGTCTTCTTTCTTGAAGAACCAGCTGTCGCGTCCGTCAGCACTCCAGCCTTCAGGACCGCCATGGCCAAATGCTGTGCGGAAAGAAAATACCTTGCCGATTTCTCCATTTTTAATAAGCTCTCTAGCTTTTTCATGTGATGGCACAAAACGCTGGTTATGACCGATCATCAGCTTGCGGTTATTTTCTTTTGCAGCTGCGATCATCGCTTCTGCTTCTTCTTTTGAAGTTGCCATTGGCTTTTCGCAAAGAACATGCTTGCCTGCATTTAAAGCATCAATTGAAATTGGGGCATGAAGCGCATTTGGAGTACAAACGCTTACAGCGTCGATCTCTTCAAGTGCAAGAAGCTCTCTGTAGTCTGTGAATGCTTTAGCTTTGTATTGCTGTGCAGTGAGGTTCGCACGGTCTTCATTAATATCGCAGACTGCTGCTATTTCCACATACTTGTTGCCTGCATATTCTGGTAAATGTCTGTGCTTTGAAATGCTTCCGCAGCCGATAACGCCGATTTTTAAAGTTTTCATGATTTTTTTCCTCCTGAGGATTAAGTTATGAAATCGATTCCTGTATCAAAAATCTACTCTTTTTTTTCAAAATAAACAGGTTCGCCTGTTTCTGACGATTTATAAATCGCTTCCAAAATTTCGGTTACGATAAGGGCTTGTTCAGGTTTTACAACCGGATCTATATCTTCAATAATTGCTTCAATCCAAAGTCTTGCTTCAATATCTGCTTCACTTTCAAGCTTGCCGTCTTCGACAGATGCACCTGATTCGTCTAAATCCACCATTGTCGTATAAAGCTTGCCGTGCCGCTCGCCATTGATGCGCAGGCCATTTTCCATATCAGCTCCGCCTTCTGTTCCCATCAGGGTGCATTTGCTTTCCCCGACGTTCAAAGAATTCAGCGCCCAGCTTGATTCAAGGAAGATTGTTGCACCGTTTTGCATGGTAATGTAGGCAAACGCGGAATCTTCGACTTTAAATTTTTCAGGATCCCAAGGGCCCCAGATGTTTGCTGCATTTTCTCTTGTGCCAAGTTTATGAAAAGCGGTTCCGACAACCATTTTCGGCTCATAATTATTCATCATCCATAACGTCAGATCAAGTGCATGAGTGCCGATGTCGATCAATGGACCTCCGCCCTGCTTTTCTTTATCCAAAAACACGCCCCAAGTCGGGACTGCACGTCTTCTGATGGCATGAGCTTTTGCAAAATAGATATCACCAAGCTCGCCTTCTTCGCAAAGTGATTTTAGATGCAGGCTGTCCGCCCGGTAGCGGTTCTGGTAAGCAACTGATAATTTCTTCCCCGTGCGCTTTGCCGTCTCAAGCATTTTTCGAGCTTCAGCAGCAGAAGTAGCCATCGGCTTTTCGCACATCACGTGCTTCCCTGCTTCCAATGCTGCTATTGAAATGTCTGAATGCGAATCATTCGGCGTACAAACGTGGACAACATCCACTCCCGGATTTGCAAGCAATTCTTTAAAGTCCGTATAATGTTCGGCCATCTCTGATCCATATTGCATTTTCGCTTCAATGGCTCTTTCTTCCACAAGATCAAAGAAAGCCACCATCTGAACATTCTTAAGTCGTGCGAGAGCAGGCATATGCTTTCCGGTCGCTATTCCCCCGCACCCGATAATTCCAACTCGAACAATCGTACTCATTGTCCACCTCCGAGTTATTTCCGATTTATGAATGAAACGTTTCACATCAAATTAAAAAATATGTAATAATTCCTTTATTTAATAAGCGGAATTCAATGTGAAACGTTTCGACAAATTCATTCTATCATGAAAGCGCTTTTAATTAAATAAAAATTTAAAAATATTATTCAATAAATTTATTTTTCATGTAATCTGAAAAAAGTTACATGTTTTTAAAACTTTTTTGGAAGATTGAAGTCTAATGATTAGAGGCAGCAAATGCCGTTTTTAATAGCGGGAATTAAACTTTTTCTGATACTTTTTCAATTTTCATTGCCGATTATAACAGGCAATCGGATTCTGCTACCCGAATTTTTATAGAAAAAAAGACAAGAATTCAAATAAAATGAGAAAATGCCCGCTGACTGTCAGCGGGCATTTAATATTAGTTCCGGCGCAGCTTGGCAAGCAGGCGGAGAATCTCAAGATACAGCCAGACTAGTGTGACAAGAAGGGCAAATCCCGCATACCATTCCATATGCTTTGGAAGCCCTGCCTTCGAACCATTTTCAATAAAGTCGAAGTCCAGAACCAGATTCAGTGCCGCAACGATCATGATGGCAACTGAAATTAAAATGCCAATCGGAGAGGCATCATGCAAAAATGGAACCGTTACTCCGAAGAAGCCAAGTACAAAAGACAGCAAATACATGATCAGAATTCCGCCTGTAGCAGCGACAACCCCTAATCTGAAATTGCGTGTTACTTTGATTAACCTTGAACGGTAAGCAAGCAGCAAGGCAAGGAAAACACTTGCTGTAAGAAGCACGGCCTGCATGACGATTCCTTCATACAGGGATGAATAGTAAGCCGATATTCCTCCAACAAACATCCCCTCAAGCACTGCGTAAACAGGTGCCAGCACAGGTGCCGTTTTAGGAACAAAGCTGACAATCAGCGCTACGATAAATCCGCCAATCGCCCCTCCAATCATAATGGCCGTCACATCCTGGCCCTGTGCACTGTAATACCAGGCTGCACCGGCAGCAGTGATTAAAATAAACAGCAGCAAAAATGATTTATTAATCGCTCCCATCAGCGTCATCGGCTTGCTGGAGTAGGACCCTTCCCGTTTTGTAAAAGCTTTTAAAGCTGGATTTGAAGTTCTCAAGCAGTATCTTCCTCTCTTTTGAGTATGAATGTAATACGTTCTATCGGCCAAAAGGTTTCATGAACGAAATAGTTTACTAGTTTTAGTATATCTCATTTCTTCGCAGGATATGAAAATCTTCTTAGCTGACATTAAAAAGAGAAATATAGTATGAGTATCAGAAGTATGAATCTTTTTCTTTTTTCATTCTTTTTAAATTCTTTCTATATAATCTTTCTATATTTGAGGCACTTTTTCTGCTCCATTCACCTGTTTTGACGCACTTCTTTCTAGTGTTAGACGATTTTTCTGCTCCATTCTCCTGTTTTGACGCACTTCTTTCAACAGTTAGACGATTTTTCTGCTCCATTCTCCTGCTTTGACGCACTTCTTTCTACAGTGAGGCGATTTTTCTGTTCCATTCACCTGTTTTGACGCACTTCTTTCTACAGTGAGGCGATTTTTCTGTTCCATTCACCTGTTTTGACGCACTTCTTTCTAGAGTTTGACGATTTTTCTGCTGCATTCACCTGCTTTGACGCACTTCTTTCTAGAGTTAGACGATTTTTCTGCTCCATTCACCTGCTTTGACGCACTTCTTTCTACAATGAGACGATTTTTCTGCTCCATTCTCCTGTTTTGACGCACTTCTTTCTACAGTTAGACGATTTTTCTGCTTCATTCACCTGCTTTGACGCACTTCTTTCTACAGTGAGACGATTTTTCTGCTCCATTCACCTGCTTTGACGCACTTCTTTCTACAGTTAGACGATTTTTCTGTTCCATTCACCTGTTTTGACGCACTTCTTTCTACAGTTAGACGATTTTTCTGCTCCATTCACCTGCTTTGACGCACTTCTTTCTACAGTGAGACGATTTTTCTGCTCCATTCACCTGCTTTGACGCACTTCTTTCTACAGTTAGACGATTTTTCTGTTCCATTCACCTGTTTTGACGCACTTCTTTCTAGAGTTTGACGATTTTTCTGCTCCATTCACCTGCTTTGACGCACGTTTTACACGGCATAGCCATTTGGTTACGGCAAGCAACAAAAAAAAGACCGCCATACAGCGGTCTCCATCTAAACAGCTTTATTTTTAATGTAATAAAAGCTTCCTGTAAAAAAACAGACAAACCCGCAGGCTATGGAAAGATAGAAGGATATTTCCGTGATAAAGAATCCCTCGTTCTGGGGCATCATTGCCAAAAACGGCTGCGCCCATGGATAATATGGACCGATTTTTTCTGAGTTGATGATCATTATGTTTGGAAGTGTAAACATCACATTGAGCGCCAATGGGGCGGCAAAACTAGTCCATGCCATGGATACCCAAAGAAATAGTGCGGCAAGAGGCAGGGCAGCCAGAAAACCGCCTGTCAGCAGTTTGATAAAAATATCGGCTGGGAACGGATCCGAATATCCTTTAACAGCTCCAACCAGAATCCATGCTGTCATAAACAAAAGCTGATTGATCAATATCAGGAGCGTAATCATCAGCCATTTAGACATAAAAACACTGACCCTGCTTACAGGCAGACTGAGAAGCTGCTTCCATCCGCCTTGCAGATGTTCATATCTGCAGAGAAAGCTTGTTAAAATCCCAATCATCAGCGGGAGTAAAATCAGAGCATGCGCCGGCACCATAATCAGCAAAGGCGAGAGCCATTCATTTGAAATACCCTCAATCTGGCCTAACTTAAATCCAAGCACTCCTGCAAAAAGCGGACTCACGAACAACAAGCTGAGAACCTTGGTTTTCCGAAGCTTCAGCAGCTCTGCCGACAGCAGCTGCATCATCATGTCAGCACCTCTCTTCTGACAAAATCCATCAGTCCTGCGATCAAGATAACGGACCCTGTAATCATTCCTGCCACAGCGTACCAAATTGGATCATGCTCTCCGACAAGCAATGGCCATTTCCACGGAATCCAGTCCGGTGCAGCAAATGCTGCCGTCATTGAAAAGACGGCACCAAAGACGCCTGCAGCGAGCGGAAATGCCTGATTCTGCATCACAACAGACAGCCATACTTGCAGACATAAAATAGGAATTCCCGCAAAAAAAGGATAATAGCTATTTTTAATAACTGCAAGGAATGGAATATCCAATCCGAAGTGTAATCCTATACCAAAAAACACAGTTCCAATAAACAACAAGGTAGAGGAAATAAAAATCATGATCGCTGCAACCGCTAATTTTGACAGAAACACATACCCTCTTTGAACTGGCAGGCTGAGCAGCTGCTTCCAGGAACTTTGCTGATGTTCGATTGCGGCAATCTGCGAAGCGAGAATGGTCATTCCCAGCAGAAGCGCTGGCGCAACAAACATGTTAATATTATCAAGAAGTCCCGCCCAAACATCCGGCTCCTGCTGCATCAAGTAGTCATAGCGAACCCCGTAATTCACCAGCTGGAGGGCAATGACACCAAAAGGTCCCAGAAAAACCAAGAGCCAGAACCATTTTCGTTTCACTTTAAGAAGATCGGCTTTTAGAATGGACATCATGAACGTTCCCTCCTTCGCCTGTTAAATCCAAAAAGATCTCTTCCAGCGATTTCCGTTTCTCTTCGACCCTGTAGACCTCAATTCCTGACTTAACTAATAAGGCAATCACTTGGGCGATTCTGCTATCTGTCATATCACGCAAAATAACAGATTTTCCGCTTTGCTCTGCCGTTTGCCCATTTGAAAGCAGCAAAGATGCTGCCTTGACCGAATTTCCCGTCCTGATGATCACCTGTTCCTTCGCTTTGCTTTTCAGCTTGCTGATCGAATCCTGAAAAATCATCTTTCCTTTAGAAATAATTCCTACTTTTGTTGCCATTTGATCGATTTCACTTAGTAAATGACTGGAGATTAAAACGGTCATTCCGTATTCTCTCGGCAGCCTCTTAATAAGATCCCGCATTTCATGAATACCTGAAGGATCCAGACCGTTTGTCGGTTCATCCAAAATAAGAAGCTCAGGATTTCCAAGGATGGCGGACGCAATTCCAAGACGCTGCTTCATCCCTAAAGAAAACCCTTTTACTGGTCGATTACTGTCATTCGTCAATCTGACTATGGACAGCACTTCATCGATTCGGCTTTTTTGCACCTGCAGAATTTTCCTGATTGTCTCTAAATTCTCACGTGCGGTTAAATGCCCGTAATAAGAAGGGGACTCAACGAGAGACCCCATTTTCCGCAACGATTCAAGCTGATGGTCAGCTGCATTCTTTCCAAAAAGCTCGATTGTTCCCCCAGTTGGTTTCATAAGTCCAAGAAGCATTTTAATAGTTGTAGTTTTTCCCGCTCCATTCGGCCCTAAGAAGCCATATATCTCCCCTTTTTCAATCTTCATATCCAAACTGTCCACAATGGTTTTTTTCTTAATAACCTTTGTTAGATTTGTGGTTAAAATCATCAATTCCGCCATTTATTATCACCTCTTCATCAGATTAAAAGATGAGAGTTAAAACGCGGTGATGATTCGGGTTAAATTTTGTTTAAAATTAAGAAAATCGGAACCGGCTGTTCAGCACCGGCAAAAAGAAAAGAACTCCATTCAAAATAAGGGGTGATTGCTTAAAAAATTAAGTTAAAACCTGAAGTTATACTCGCTGGTCACAAAAAAAAAAACGCCTGAACGACGTTTATGTTTCTTTCAATATGGAGATAACAGTTCCGCTGCTGTCCGAATCAATTCTGAATGTGAGATTCATTTTTTTTGTCATCATCTCAACGATTGTCAGTCCGATGCCCGCTCCTTTATTGCCGCTGTCCTGACGGAAGCCATTTCCCCTGTCTCGAATCATAATATACTGTCCGAATTCCGTTTGGCGGACAGTTATGCCTACATACTTGCCTTCATCTGCATGGCGAATGATGTTCTGGAGCAGATTATCCAGGATTCTCTCAATCCATTCAGGATCTGCAAACCAGATGATTGTATCCGGCTCAAGATCGATCTCCGCCTCAAACCTATGTTGTTCAAAGACAGGGTACCACTCCGCTGCCTTTTTTCGAACAAACCGGCTGAGATTAATTTCTTTAGGATGATAGTGATACTTTCCGGATGACAGAAGCGTATAAGAAAATAGATTATCAATCAGCGCACTGATAAAATCTATTTTTTCATCGATTGCCCGGGCAGCCTCCAATCCTGCTTCTGTGACAGACTCTTTTTTGACACTAAAAAGATGAGCACGCATAGTGGTTAGCGGCGTTCTAAGATCATGAGAGAGACTTGCCATTAAGTCCTTGCGTATTTTCTCTTCCCTCTTCTCGCGTTCTCTGCTTTCCTCGAGTTCTTTTATCATGTTATTAAAACTTTCTTCAAGCTCTCCAATTTCATCCTTATTTGATAGTGCAATAGGGAGAGGAAGCCCGGAATGATCTTTTCTCTTCATAGCTTCTTTAAGACGAAGAATCCGTTTATGGAGCCGTTTGAAAAATAGCCATGATAGAAATAAAAAAGCGAGCATAAGCACGGCGAGCACGGTAAAATAAATCGCGTCATATTGATACCCCAATCTTTGAATCGGAGGCTCGAGCATCATGCGGTCCACTCTGATCACCATAAACCCTTTATCTTTATCGTCTCCTATAAAAGCGACAACTGTAAATGGATCAGCATCAAAGCTGTTTTTCATATAGGAGATTGTATAACTTGGCGTCCAGATATCAGGGAGCTCCTCTTTATATGAGAAACTCTCTCTTGTTCTGCCTTCTTTATCTACCCAAAACAGCTGAGAGCCTGGATATTTTTTATGAAGAGATTGGAGCTTTTCTGCAACTTCTATATCATTTGCAGCTTTAAGCTGACCTGCCTCTTTATGCCACATCTCGGTGAGTTCATTATAGCCCTCATAAGGATGCACCGTTTCTTTTTCAAGAAAAACTCCAGGGACATAAACCAAGGCGGAAGCAAGAGAAAAAGAAATGGGGATACAGAGCACAGCTGCAAGAATAATAGAAAGGTATTTAAATTGCAGCGATCTGTGCCATTTCATCCCCTCACCCTGTAGCCGACTCCTCTGACCGTTTCAATGATTTCAGGTTCAGAAGGATTCTTTTCAATTTTTTCGCGCAAATAGCGGATATGCACCATCAATGTCTTGTCTCCGTCTAAAAATGGCTCGCCCCATACATGCTCAAACAGCTGCTCTTTTGTCAGAATTTGATTTAAATGCTGCAGGAAACATGTAAAAATATGATATTGCTTTCCTGTTAAGATAATTTCTTCTCCGGTCTCGGCATTCCGAATAAGTCGGTTCGCCTGATCGATTTCAAGATGCTTGAGAATCATTTTTTCAGACTCCAGTTTATGATATCTTCTCAGCTGCACCTCAACCCTTTTAACAAGTTCCTCGGGGTGGAAAGGCTTAGTCAGATAATCATCTGCGAACTCAAGCCCCTCAAGCTTATCATCGATCGATGTTCTTGCAGACAGCATCAGAATTGGCGTATCCGGGTTTTTCTTTTTAAATCTTCTTCCTAACGAAAACCCGTCAAGCCCTGGAAGCATAACATCCAGGATGAGCAAATCATACCTTTTGTCATCCTGTAATGACAGCCCGGTGGTTATCCATTCCACGGAATATCCCTTTTGCAGAAGCTCACTTTTCACCCAGCTTCCGATTTCCAGATCATCTTCTATGTATAAAATATTCAAGTTGCTTTCATCTCCTCACCTTTAATGTTACAAAATATGGATGATCTTGAAAAGAGAGAATAAAAATTTGTATGATTGCAGAAAAATAGTGTATTTTGTCGCATTTTCGCGTGTTCTATCTATACAGGGGACAAACAGCTTCCTATTTAGCAAATAAAAAGGCGGCAATCTATCCAGTTATCTACAACACTCATAATAAGACATATATGTGGACACCAACGATTGCTAATATTAAAGTAGTGCCTGTTGAGAAAAGAACAAAGAGAGACTCTGGAATTCCCGGGAAAAATAAAAGCACAGACAACCTGCTGCTTCACCGGATGAAAAGTCTGCGATACCAGCAAAAAACCGGTATTAGAATACCGGTTTTTTGCTCATCTTTTTAAATTTAAAACCTGTCCCAGATTAAACATCAGGTTCTCTACATAAAGAGGGCCTCTATTCAGCGCCTCTTCCAATGATACAATTCCAGGCACGATGGAAAACACAGAACTGATTCCCTCTTCATGCACTTTTTCATAGCCATCCCCTATCGACCCGGCAATCGCAATGACTGGAATATTCAGCTTCTTGGCTGTTTTAGATACACCGACAGGCGTTTTGCCGTGAATGGTTTGTCCGTCAATTCTGCCTTCGCCCGTTATGACGAGATCAGCTTCCGCCATATGCTGCTCAAGCTTTACAGTTTCAATGACAATATCGACACCGCGCTTTAGATTGGCATTCAAAAAGGCTAGCAGTCCCGCTCCCAGTCCTCCTGCTGCACCCGATCCTTCTATTTTTTCAACATCCCTTCCTGTCTCTTTTAGAATAAGAGAGGCATAATGTGAGAGATTTCGGTCTAATACGGCAACTGTTTCATCTGTTGCTCCTTTTTGCGGACCAAATATGGCAGAAGCACCAGTCGGACCTGTCAATGGATTATCAACATCACAGGCAACATCTATGGTTACACCTGATAATTCTTTCATCATTTTAGAAGCATCAATCTTTGCAAGCTTAGATAAAGCACCGCCGCCATACGATAATTCTGCCCCCTCTGAATCAAGGAATTTCACTCCCAGTGCCTGAGCCATACCCATGCCGCCGTCATTCGTTGCACTTCCGCCAATTCCGATGATTATATGCTTCGCACCTTTTTGCACAGCATCTTTTATTAGCTCGCCAGTCCCCGCAGTTGTCGTCATTAATGGATTTCTTCTTTCGGGAGGGACTAGATGAAGCCCTGAAGCGGACGCCATTTCAATGACAGCAGTCAACTGATCTCCAAGCCACCCGTATTCAGCTTCTACAGGAAGCCCTAATGGTCCTGTTACAGTCAAAGAAGTAAACGTTCCATTTGTAGCATCGACCAATGCCTGCACCGTTCCTTCTCCGCCGTCAGCCATAGGAATTTTCACCGTCTGAACTTCAGGAAGTGAACGTCTTAACCCGCGTTCTGCCGCTTCGCAAACCTCAAGCGCCGTCATGCTTTCTTTAAATGAATCCGGTGCTATAACAATCTTCAAATCTCTCAGCTCCTATACTAATAGTTTAAATACGCCAAATATTAAGGTAGAGATTACCGCAAGCGTGAATCCTACTAAAGATTCATAGGGGATCAGCTTCATTCTTTCTTTCATCCCCATAAAAACACTGCCTCCTGTTGCATGAAAGAAGCTTCCGTGCGGGAGATGGTCAAGTACGGTAGCCCCCGCATGAACCATGGCTGCTCCTGCCAGTCCGGAGATGCCTATTTCCAAAATAGCAGGAGCAAAGACACTGCTCGCTACTGCTGTACCCGCTGTTGTCGAGGCAGTTGCCATCGACATTAAGATACCTGATGCCGGAGCCAGAATATATGCTGGCAGGCCAGATGCACTCAGACCTGATACAATAACATCCTTAAGACCTGAATTCGCAATAATTCCGGCAAGAGTCCCTGTTCCGATGAGCATGATCGCAACACCTGACATTTTCAAAAGGCCAGACGATGCAAAATCTGTCAGCCGGAGGAAGTTCTTAGTCGCAATCGCTCCGACAATACCGCCAAGGGGCAAAGCAATAATGGGATCGATGGCAATGTCAAATACCGGTCTGAGTGAAAGCAAGAGTATGGCCGCAGCTGGTCCGCTGATTGCTGCTGCAAACGAAGGCAGATTGGCACTATCTTGAGCAGTAATTTCTTCTGCGCTCACCTGTTCACCTTTTAAAACCATTCTTTTAGCCAAAATATATGTCACTATTACTCCAAAGACGGCAGGAATCAAACCTGCTGCCATCACGGATGTAAGCGGCACGTCAAATGCATCTGCTGCAGCAATCGTATTTGGATTAGGCGACATGATGTTTCCCGCCTTCCCTCCTCCGATCATCGCAAGCAAAATAGCGGGCTTTGAGAGCTTGGCTCTTTTTGCAATGGCAAGTGCAATTGGCGCAATCGTAATAACAGCTACATCAACAAAGACACCAACCATTGTTAAAAGCATCGTCGCAATGACAAGTGCAAGGAGTGAGCGCTTCTCGCTGATTTTCTTAATGATTGTATCTGCTATCACAGAAGCAGAACCTGATTCAATCAGCACGCCTGCAAGAACTCCTGCTGCTAAAATTCTAAGAACAGCCGGTGTGATATCCTTGGCGCCGGTGATCATCAATTCAATGGTCTCCGTCAGATTGACTCCGCCATGCAGGCCCCCTGCCAGCGCCCCTGCCATCATGCCGTATGCTGGAGGAACTTTCTTTAAGATGAGAAAGATGGCAACAATCAATGCGCACACCGCTCCGAAAGCACTCACTTGGATATCCAATGGTTTTCCCCCTTATAAGTAATCTAACGCTATAATTGTAACCGCTTGCCACAAGAGGAATCATTGTTCCAGCTGACAAAAAAAGAAAGCAAGTACCGGCCACACTTGTGCAAATGCACAACCTAAGTGACCAGCATTGCCGCATAAAGGGTCATCAAATCCAGCGTCTTCCTCGGATTATACGAAGTTATCTCCTCTATTTTATCAAGTCGGTACCTGAGTGTATTTCTGTGGATAAAAAGCTCCTCAGCTGTTTTATTCATGTCCCCGTCAAATTGAATGAATGCTCTTAAGGTATGGAGCAGCTCCCCGTTTCGGTCTGACTGCTGAAGAATATCCATAGTCTGTTTAAACAGCGCATGTTTTTTTTGATCTTTTTTATCTCGGAGCAAAACGGAAAGAGCCCAGTCCGTATATTTATAGAAAAAATCCGGGGCGGATTGTTTTTTTGCTGCATCCAAGGTTTCTTTTGCGCTCTCATAAGACATGGATACACCATAAAATCCGTCATACTGATAACCGAGAGCACCGTAAATGCCAAGCTCCATTCGTGTCAGCATGTCATTCATTTCTTCCGGAAAAACAGATTGTTGTAGGGTTTTGCTTTCTTTTAACCATACAATTTCAGCAGCCGAAGTCGATACGATTAAATCATTCGCGCCTGATTTATGCTCCAATTCTCTTATAAATAGCTGTCTTTGTTTTAAAGAGATTTGTTCGGGAAGGTGAAAAAGAACAGCCTGCCGTTCAACAAAGAGGTTTAGATTCAACCGACCTGCCCGTTCTGTAAACTCCTTTGTTTGCTGCTTTTCTCCTTTGAGGAGCTGAATCAGCGTTTCCTGCTTCAATGTTTCATTCCATCGCATCTGATCCGATAAATAGGCTTGTTCGATTGTGAGCTCAGCTGCCATTTTTACAAGCTCGCCAAACGGAGCCACAACTTCTGGATCTCCTGTTATGCCTATGACGCCGATTAATTCCTGATGAAAAAAGATCGGCAAATTGACTCCCTGCTTTGTTCTTGGATAATTCCTGCTGTCCTCCTCTGTAAACACTACTTTTTCACCTGTCTGCAGAACCGCAAGCGCCCCATGATGTTCATCCCCAAGCCTCGTATGATCACCTGAGCCTATTAAGATTCCGTCCTTATCCATTACATTGACGTTGTAAGGAATAATGGACATCGTTCTTGCTACAATTTCTTTTGCGAGTTTTTCATTCATTGCTGATTTCACCTGCCGGCCGTTTTCTTAAATTCTATCATTGAAAAAAGAAATGGCAATTATTCAATTTTTCCAAAAAGATGAAACTTTACGCCTATTAGATCGTATAAGTAAGAGGGACCCAATTCAAGGAAAATTTTCCAAAAAGAAAAAGATAGAGGGTGATACTCATGTTTGGTTACCCGATTGAGACGATTTATTTATTCGGACTAATCATTGCCGGAAGCTTGACCTTGCTGTTTGTTTTTTTTGGAGATGCAGTAGAAGGCATCACCGGGGGTATTCCGTTTTTAAGTCCGACACTTGTCCTCGCATTTATGACCTTCTTTTTTGCATGCGGATACATTCTTGAAATGACTGCTCTGTTTTCAGCGTTTCTTTCCGTATTCATTTCCATTTTCAGCTCAGCAATTTTAGTTACCCTGCTTCACATCTTTGTATTAGTGCCGCTATCCTCAGCGGAAGAATCCCTTTCTTATCATGAATCGGAACTCAAGGGACGCGTAGGCCATGTTATTACGTCCATTCCTGTGAATGGATTCGGGGAAGTGCTGCTCTCAAGCAGTGTCGGCTCTATTTCTAAAATTGCCGCAAGCTTTGATAACACCCCTATCCCAAGCGGAACAAAGATTTTAGTCATTGAAAGCAAAAACAGCGTCGTATCTGTTACATCGTATCAGCCATTCGAAGAATCACTTAAGGGGGACACACTATGACCATGCCAATCATTATTGTTTTAGGTATCGTATTTTTTATTCTAATTGCTTTAATTGCGGTATTTGTGACGAAATACCGGACAGCAGGACCAGACGAAGCACTCATTGTAACGGGAAGCTATCTGGGAAGCAAAAACGTTCATACAGATGAAAACAGCAACAAAATTAAAATTGTCCGCGGCGGCGGAACCTTCGTATTGCCTGTCTTTCAGCAAGCAGAACCTTTGAGCCTGCTTTCAAGCAAGCTTGACGTTTCCACACCTGAGGTCTATACCGAGCAGGGTGTTCCAGTCATGGCAGATGGTACGGCAATTATTAAAATTGGGGGTTCCATCGGGGAGATTGCAACAGCTGCCGAACAGTTTCTCGGGAAATCAAAAACAGACCGAGAGCAGGAAGCCCGTGAGGTTTTAGAAGGTCATCTCCGTTCTATTCTAGGCTCGATGACTGTTGAGGAAATCTACAAAAACCGCGAAAAATTTTCTCAGGAAGTACAGCGAGTGGCCTCTCAGGATCTCGCGAAAATGGGTCTTGTCATCGTTTCATTTACCATTAAGGATGTCCGTGATAAAAATGGATACCTCGATTCTTTAGGAAAGCCTAGAATAGCACAAGTGAAGCGCGATGCTGACATTGCAACAGCAGAGGCAGAAAAAGAAACCCGCATTAAAAAGGCAGAAGCAGCAAAAGAAGCGAAAAAATCCGAACTTGAACGGGCAACGGAAATTGCTGAAGCGGAGAAGCTTAATCAGCTTAAAATGGCTGAGTACCGCAGAGATCAGGATACGGCAAAAGCGAGTGCCGATCAGGCCTATGACCTTGAAACCGCAAAAGCAAGGCAGCAAGTAACCGAGCAGGAAATGCAGGTTAAAATCATCGAGCGAGAGAAGCAAATTGAACTTGAAGAAAGAGAAATTCTGCGCCGCGAGCTTCAGTATGATTCAGAAGTTAAGAAAAAAGCAGACGCAGACCGATATTCCGTCGAACAGGCTGCGGCTGCTGAAAAAGCAAAACAGCTTGCAGATGCAGATGCCAACCAGTACCGGATTGAGACACTCGCAAGGGCTGAAGCAGAACGAATCCGCATGGATGGATTAGCCAAAGCGGAAGCACAGCGCGCTCAGGGGGAAACAGAAGCTGAAGTGATTCGTCTGAAAGGGATCGCTGAAGCTGTCGCAAAAGAAAAAATTGCAGAGGCCTTTGAGCAATACGGTCAGGCTGCGATTTTGGACATGATTGTGAAAATGCTGCCAGAATATGCGAAGCAAGTAGCAGCTCCGCTGTCCAATATTGATAAAATCACGGTCGTTGACACTGGGGGCAGCGGTGAAAACAGCGGCGCCAACAAAGTCACAAGTTATGCAACAAATCTGATGAGCTCCCTTCAGGAAAGCCTTAAAGCATCCTCTGGCATTGATATGAAAGAGCTGATTGAAAATTACTCAGGTAAAGGGAATATTAAACAAAGCATCGATCAGCTTGCAGTTAGTCAGCAAAAAGAAATGGATAAAAAAGAATAGACTTTCTGACTAGTTCTTAAACGCCTGGACGTCACCCAGGTGTTTCATTCATTCAGACTGAATGAAACTGTATTTTGACTATGACAGTATATTTTCTGCAATTTTTCGGCAATAAAAGATCGCATGCTGATTCAGCATGCGCAAGCAGGAAGAGGTGTCTTACAAACATGAGGCTTATGAGAAAAGCATCTTTCTCATAAGACATTCTATTCACATTCTATTATTTCGTATGATTGTTTTGTCCAAGCTGCGCACATTTTGTCAAAAATCAACAAGTGCCCTAATGAGTATCTAATAAGTTTTATGTAAAAAGGAGCCGCTGATTTATCATCAGCAGCTCCCTGCCATTATTAGTAGCCGCCGTTACCGCCGTAGAATGAAGTTCCTACGATGATCAAAAGAATAAATAATACGACAATTAGCGCGAAGCTATTGTTGTATCCACCAGACATTGCTCTTCCTCCCTTTCATCTTTTAGTCACTTTCTTTATCAAAATATGTAGAATACTAGGAATTGACATAGGACAAGAGTGGAGTTTCATAAAAAACCCTCAAATGCCCTAAGTACATTTGAGGGTTTATGCTGTTATTCTTCATCTTCCCATTCTATTTTCAGAACCTTCCCGGTTTCTGCTATTAATCTTCATCTTCCCATTCTGTTTTCACAACGTTCCCGGTTTCTGCCGAAATTTCAACTTCTGCTTCTTTGCCGTTTTCACTCTTTATTTCAAAGCTGTAAACAGCCTCTCCGTCTTCATCCTCAAGTTCAGCTTCTTCAACCGTTCCTTTTGCTTCATTTAAAGCAATTTTCGTTGCTTCTTCCAAACTGATTTTCACTTGTTTTGAATCAACGTTTGAATCGTCCCTGTCGTCATCCTGCCGGTCATCGTCCTGTTTCTTTTTCGTGATTTCTCCTGAGTCTGCATTTACGCGGAAATCATAATCTGTTCCTTCCGACTTAACTTCGATGTCATATACCCAGGCACCTGATTCACGCTCAAGCTCCATTTCTGAAATGCTGCCTTTTTGTTCTTTCTGTACGATTTCTTTTGCCTGCTCATAGCTGATTTTAAGATTTTGCTCTTCTGCCTTTTTTTCTGCCTGGACACGGTCATTCGGTCCGATAAACTGTGATCCTGCGCCAATTCCTCCTATGACAAGTGCTCCTGTTAATAATGCCGTTGTTAATTTCATGTTTTATTCCTCCTTGTTTTTCTCTACATCCTTATCTTAGCCCTCTAAAATGATAAAAAAGAGATAGAAACATTAGAAAACGATGAGAAAATCATGAATTTCTTATCATTTAGCGAATCCTAACCTGCCAGAATTTAAAAAAACACCTTTTGACAGCATCAAAAGGTGTTTTTTAATCTTCTTCATTTTCAATGGCTACTGATAAAATCTTACCTGTAAACGCGTCAACTTGGATGGTTGCTTCCTGCTGTCCCGAATCAATTTCGACTTCATAGAAAACACTGTCATCCTCTTCTTCTAGATCAATATCTTCTATTTCCCCGTTCACTTCAGCCAATGCGATTTTTTTTGCCTGCTCTTCTGTCAGTTTTACCTGCTTTGTGTTTTTCTCAATGCTGCTTTTGTCCTCTGATGTAATCTTACCGCTGTCAGCATTCATTTCAAGTTTAATTTCTTCTGTTTTTGTCAGAACTGTTATGCTGTAGATCTTATCTTTCAAAGTAAGGCCCTGAACGTTCCCGCTGTAGATTTCCTCTGCAAGCTTTTTAGCTTCTGCTTCTGAGAGTGCAGGTTTTTCCTCCCTTTCAGGGTATTCCTTCTTCACCTGCTGCAGGTTTTGAATGTTCCCTGTCCCTGCATCAACTTCGAGAGTGTATAGTCCCGTCTTTTCTTCTAATCGCACGTGATAGACGTCTTTGCCATTTGATTTGGTTAACGATATTTTCTTAATCGTTCCCGTATAGTGCGCCTCAATAAGATTCCGCGCCTCTGCTTCGGTTACCTTCACGTCACCCTTCATGGCAGAAGCAATCCCGATGATTCCAATGACCCCAATGATCACAAACACGCTGATAATAACCCATTTTCTTTTCATCGTTTCCTCCTTTTTTGACTCCATGAATAAATCTTAATCGTTCAAGATTAAAACTTCATGAGAAGGATTCACTTTGTAAATAAAGATGAACAGTTGTCCCTTTCCCCTCTGTGCTTTCAATTAATATCTCGCCTCCATGGGCATGAACAATTTTTCGGGCAATAGAAAGACCAAGTCCTGTCCCTCCTGTTTCTCTGTTTCGTGCTTTATCTACTCTGAAAAAGCGGTCGAAAACATGCTGAAGATCCTCCTCCGGAATACCGATGCCCTGATCGGCAATCGAAAGATGTACCCGCTCATTCTTCTGTTCAGCCTTACATGTGATGCTCTTCGAACTGTATTTCATCGCATTATCGAACAAAATAAACAGCAGCTGTTTCATTTTAAGCTCGTCTGCTGAGATGAACAGTTCTTTTTGATCAAAATGAAAGTCGACATGCCGGCTGTAAACCTGTTCGATGGTTCGTCCTGCCTGATGACAAAGCAAAACAAGATCCATCTTTTCCAAGTTGAGCTGCATGCGGGTATCATTTTCAGCAAGCTGAAGAAGCTGCGCAGTCATTTCTTTCATCCTCACCGCTTCTGAGTAAATGGCTTCAACAGATTCTTCCATGACTTCAGGTTTTGTTGTCCCCCATCGTTTCAGTAATTTTGCATAGCTTTCGATAATGGTTAAAGGTGTTTTCAATTCATGTGAAGCATCGGAAATGAACTGCTGCTGCTTTTCAAAATTCGTTTGAAGAAGATCGATCATATTATTGAACGTGTTTGTCATCTGCTGCAGTTCATCCTTAGAATGTCCGCTGACTTCGATTTTCTTAAAGGTTTCTTTTTTCTCAATTTCCTCCATCGTGCCAATTAATGAGTTGATTGGTTTTAAGATCATTCTGCTCAGCATTCTTCCTGCAAAGAAGGAAGGCAGCAAAACCAGGAGCGAGGCGATGACCAGAACGATTTTCAAGACATCCATATTTTCATTCACGTTCTCAAGGTTTTCGGTTACCTCAAGCTGAACAACTTCCCCATCGATCCAAATAACGGGAACAGCAGCCTTCGCAAAAGAACGGCCTTCAGCCTTGACGACTTCGCTGCTTTCCGATGAACGAAATGCCGGAGAAAGGATGTTTCGATAATCTGCATTTTTTGATACAGCTAAAATCTCTTTTGATTGATCATTAATAATCCGGATCATGCCATCAGCAGGCAAATAAGCTCTTAAAAGGTCTGATGAGTTCACAGGCTGCTTTTCATCCTGTCTGATGGCTCCTGCGATCGCTTCGGCCTGAAGCTTTAAACGATCAAGCTCGCTGTTTTGGGCAATCGTTAAAAACAGAAAATAGATGGCAGCATTGATTGCAAGAACAATAATCAGCATCCATACAGTTGAAAAAAGCTGAATTTTATGGTTGATTTTCATGAAGCTGGCTCCTTGATCGAATATCCAACACCTCTGACTGTATGGATAAGCGCAAAGTCAAACTCGCTGTCTATTTTTTTCCGTAAATACCGGATATACACGTCAACGACATTTGTATCGCCATAATAGTCGAATCCCCACACTCCGTTCAGGATCTGCTCCCGGTTCATCACTTGATTTTTATGGCTTAGTAAATAAACAAGCAAATCAAATTCCCGCGGCGTTAATTCGATTTCTGCTTCCCCGCGCCTTACTTCTCTTGTTTTTTCATTCACAGTAAGATCGGCAGCCTTCAATACACCTTCTTCAGCTGCTAAACGCATTGGTTTGCTCGTCCGCAGACAAACCCTGATTCTTGCAAGCAGTTCTTCTATTTGAAATGGTTTTGTTATGTAATCATTAGCTCCCTGATCAAGGCCGCTCACTTTATCAGGAATCGAATCGCGGGCTGTCAAAAGAATGACAGGCGTTTCCTGATCATTTGCACGGAGCCTCCTAAGCACCTCTATGCCTGTCAAACCAGGGAGCATCACATCTAGAAGAATTAAATTCCAGGAAGAGGATCGAATCTGTTCAAGCGCATCGAGACCATCATGAACGGAATGGACCAAATACCCTTCAAATTCCAGTTCAAGCTTCAGTACTCTGGCAATTTTCACTTCATCTTCTACAATCAAGATTTTTTCTTTCTCCATAACTGCCTCCCCTGACAACGTTTTTACTGAAGTATATCACAGAATAAGTATGATTCTACCTTCCTGTTGGCAATGATTCATAAACTGGGGTACTATGAAAAGACAAGCTGACCGGGGGTGTATATCTATGGAAACCATCATCATTGTCATCGTCCTTTGTTTATTGATAACTGTTTATATAATTAGAAGAGCAGCCCCTCACCCTCAAAAAGGAGCAGCACGCTCTATGCTGACTGTTGCTCATAGAGGGGCCTCAGGCTATGCACCGGAAAATACGATTGCATCCTGCGATAAAGCAGTCGAGATGAAAGCAGATTTTATAGAAATTGACCTGCAATTGAGCAAAGATGGCCGTATAATGGTCATCCATGATGACTCAGTAGAAAGAACAACAAATGGAAAAGGAAACGTACGGGATCTAACGTTTCAGCAGCTCCGCAATCTCGATGCCGGAAGCTGGTTTCACGATTCGTTTGCAGGACAAAAAATCCCGACTTTTGACGAGGTGCTCGACCGCTATATTGAGAAATGCGGGCTGCTCATTGAATTGAAGAGTCCAGCATTGTATCCTGGTATCGAACAGAAAGTCTTTGATGCTTTAGCAAGCAGAGGTCTGATTGAAAATCGGCAGACGAAAGTCATTGTCCAATCATTCGATACCCATTCAATGAAACGATTTCATGAAATCGCTCCAGCCATTCCGATTGGTGTACTCGTAAAATTCACGCCAAAAGGAATATCAAACGCACAGCTCGATGAATACAAAACCTATGCAAACTATGTAAATCCAAACAAAAGGCTGGTCTCAAAAAAACTAATAGCGCGCATTCATGAGCGCGATATGAAAATCATTCCCTACACCATTCGAGACCGCAAAACAGCAAAAGCCTTTCTGCAGCTTGATTTAGACGGGATTACAATGGATTTTCCGGATTATATTAAAGCTTAAAAAGCATGAAGTGAACCTTCATGCTTTTTCTTTTTATTATGAAGTTCATGATTCATTCCGGTTCAGTGTAAAACCAATGCGGTGCAGGATTTCCTCCAGATTCCCGCCAATCATCACATTCGACAGATTTAAATTAAGCTGCACAGCTTTCATCGCCAGGTCCGGCCGTATACCTGTCAGAGCCGGAGTTACACCTATAAGCTTAAGCATCTGGACAAGGTTTAACAAATGGAAGCTTACGTCGTCGTTCATTTGGAGAATACCTGATAAATCAATAACTAAGTATTGCAGAGATAATTCCGTGCTTTGTGAAAGGGCAGTATGAATGATTTTTTCAGCACGGTATTCGCTGATATCGCCAATGATCGGCAGAATTGCCACACCCTGCGTAATCGGAACAATTGGGGCTGATAGATGAATAATTTCTTTGTTGGCATTATCAAGCTCCAGAACGTACGACAGCAAGGATGCCATCGTTTCGAACAGCTCAACATGCTTGTCTGTAAATGCAAAAGGCAACGTATCAAGACCGCAAATCGTTCCGTAGTTTTCACCATTTTCATAGAAAATCGGAATTCCGATGAAACAGCCCCCGCCAAGTTTCTTTGTTACATCCAGATCTTTTGCCAATTCATTGCCGGTTAAATCAGAAATGATCAGTACCTCTCTTCCCTTCTCAACACTCAATTTACAGAACGTTTCGTTAAATGGAAGTTCGGAGCCTTCTTCCAAAAGAGTCAATTCCTGATTCAGAACCTTCACAATCTCATTTTTATGTTTATCATTTTTTGCAATAAACAATGTATTTATTTCAATAAACTGGCTCATCATCTTAAGAATGCTTTCAGACGCTTCATCAAAATTACGATACTTTTTAATCGGGGTACTCAAATCTAAAGGCATTTCTGTCATCTATCTTTTCCAGCCTTTCTGATGAACTTAGATTGTCTTAACTTGTTCATTTAAACTTTACTCTATACCCAATCTGCCGAATAGATAAACTAAAACCGTCCAAGATTAAAAAGTTTTTTCTCCATTAAAGGACATTGACAATTGGTTATGATCCTGTGGGATTTAGACATACTTCCCCGTTGAAACACATCAAATTTTTTTAGAAGCTGTATAAAATGAACTCCCTTACAAAGCAAATGTCGGCATACTGAGGAAAACCCTTCTATCCAACTGGATTTGCTTTGTAGAATACCAAAAAATGAAAGGGTTTCCAACTAATTTTCATAACATTTCCATTTTTCAATAACAAAAGAATACCTAAATTCTTTATGTATAATGAGCATATCAACTACAGAAGGAGTCGTCCGGAAACATGCAAAATGTAATTCGTTGGGTCAGCATCTTAATAGGCTGTTTTGCCGTGTCTCTCGGCGTTCACTTGCTATCATCATCAGAATTGGTGATTGGCGGAACGGCCGGTCTTGGCATCGTAGCTCAGCATCTGACAGCCTATTCATTCGGAACCCTGTTTTTTGTTATCAATCTGCCATTCTATGCTCTCGCTGTTACCCAGCTAGGCATCGCCTTTGCCCTTCGGACGTTTATCAGCGTCAGCATCTTGTCCATTACCTCAGAATTTCTGCAGCAAACTTTCATTGTCCATTTTCCACATCCGGTCATCGCAGCCATCCTTGGAGGAATCTCCATCGGCATCGGACTGATCTTCCTGTTCAGAAACGGATCATCCTTAGGAGGGATGAACATTCTCTGCATTTTCCTTGAGAAAAAATTCGGATTTAACCCAGGCAAAACGATGCTCATCACCGACCTCATGATCGTCGGCTCAGCACTCCTTGTCTTCGGGCCGCTGCAAATTGCATATTCAGCTGTGGCGATCTTTGTGATGACCGCCATTCTTGGAAGATATCATAAAAAAGCTCCGCTTGAGCGTGAGAGTCAGGCAGCAGATTCTGAAGAGGATCGGGTTTCGGCTACGGCTTAAGCATAAAAAAACACAAGCCTCAGGCTTGTGTTTTTTCGTGTTGAATTTTTTTACTGAACAGTCTTAAGTTGACGAATAGATGCAAGGGAGACAGGCTGTCCGGTTTTGGCAGATTGATAGATAGCTGCTATGATTTCCAGTGGTTTAATGCCTTCCAAACCATTTACTAAAGGCTCACGATCCTCTTTAATAGCTGAAATCATATCAAGCATTTGCTCACGATGAGAGTTTCCAGAAATAGCACCTGGATCATTCGCCCCTGTTCCTTGTTCTTCATCAGAACTTTTTACAAGGTTTTGTACTTCAACACCATAATGGTCTGTCAAATTTTCAGCCGCCTCTTTTAAGTAAAAATGAGTAAGTTTATCATTGTCAATGACAGCTGTACCTGATGTGCCGAATACTTCAAGCCTTGCTGAAAGACCTGGAAATGCACTTGTCGTGCCAACGATTGTACCTAATGCACCGCTTTGAAACTTAACCGTTGCAACAGCCACATCCTCTACCTCAATCCGTTCATGAGCAAGTGTAGCTGCGTGTGCAAATACACTCTCAACAGGACCCATTAAATATTGCAGAAGATCAATTGTATGAATGGACTGATTCATTAATGCGCCTCCACCATCCATTTTCCAAGTGCCTCTCCAATCACCGCTGTCATAATATTCTTGTGATCTGTACCAATTTACCGCAGCCTGACCGAGGATCATCTTTCCAAACTTGTCTTCATCTATTGCCTTTTTCACTTCAATAGTAGATGAATCAAAACGGTGCTGTGAAATGATGGATAATTTCACATTTGCTTTTTTACAGGCATCTATCATTTCATAAGCTTTTTCAAGAGTGGTATCTATAGGTTTTTCACAGATGACATGCTTTCCGGCTTTTGCAGCATCTAAGGTAATCGATTTATGGGAACCGCTTGGAGTTAAAATGCAAACAACGTCTATGTCTTCCCGCTTCAGCAATTCTCTATAATCAACATACCAGTCAGCGTCAGCCCGGTCCGCAAGTGCTTTAGCTTTGTCCGGGTTTTCATCTGCAACAGCAACAAGTACAGCTTCCTCAATATCCCTTATTTGTGATTGATGCGTATCGCTAATTACACCGCATCCAATAATTCCAAATCGTATCTTCTCAGTCATCCGATTTCATCCTCTCCTGAATACTTACTTCCACTTTGATTCTGTTTCTTGCAGCAAATCCTTTAAAGCTTTTGCAGCAACTTTAAATAAGTCTGGCCCGCTAAATCCTGAGAATGTTTCTGCAGCAGCCAAATGCGGCTCCAGCGAAAGAAATCCATCGTATCCGCTTGTTTTAAGCGTTTGCAGCAGTTCTCTTACTTCTCCATCCCCTTTACCTGCCGGCACAACCTTTCCGCTTTCAAACAATGCATCTTTTATGTGGACATATTCAACATATGATTTTAATAGAGGATAAGCTTCAGAATAGGGCTTTACACCGCATTGTACAAAATTTGCAGGATCAAAGGCCATTCTAAGATAAGGTGAATTGATCGTTTCCAGAATATCTAAGCAGCGAATCGCATTGTCTCCGTATATTTCTTTTTCATTCTCATGCAAAAGGACAATCCCTGATTGCTCTGCTTTTTTCACAAGAACCGATAATCTGCTGATTACTTCGTCTCTATATGCACCAGGGTTATGTCCATCAGGAATAAAAAAAGAGAAGATGCGAATATATTTTGCATGAAAATAATCAGCTGCAAACAAAGCCCGGTCAAATTGAATCAAATGTTCATCGAAATCATCAAGAATATTGATTTTTCCTATTGGAGAACCAATAGAAGATAGTTGTATTTCTTTTCTCAACAATTCTTCTTTTAGGCTGCTTAACTCTTGATCAGATAATTGCAGAACATTTTTCCCCCATACTCCCCTAAGTTCAATAAATCGAATATCTTCAGACTCCAGCACTTCAATTTGAACATGCAAGTCTGGTGAAATTTCATCAGCAAAGCCTGTTAATGTCAGCATTCTAATTCCTCCTTGGATTTTATCTCAATTTTGAACAGCCTGGGACTGATTAAGAACACGCATTGATCTATACATACACCAAAGTCCCAGAACACTGCTTCCACACAAAGCAATTAAACCTGGCACTAGATACAGCACACAGCATAAAGACAGCAATCCAAGTAAAGTCAAAATCGTATTTAAAGGATGTTTAATAGCAAGTTTGATAGATGTTTTAATTACAACAAAATAGCTCATTTGAAAATGCGTATAAAATGAAAAGCTATATAGGCAAATCACTATAAATACCACAATCAATTGCGCTGTGAAAAATCTTCCCAAGATAAAAAGATGTGTATGGCCAGACATAAAAAAGGCAAGATCAATGATCAATAAGCTTCCAGTAAATAGAATAAATCCATTTGCTTTTTGACTATTCATAAATTCTTTTCTATAAGTCTTCCAGAAAAATTGAAGAGTATTAAATGGCTGTTCACTGATCATCCATTTTCTAAGTATGGTTTGAGCTGCAATTGAAGCCGGCGCCCAGCCAAAAAGAACAAGGCCAAGAAGGGTAAAGGCTATCCACAATAAATTAAGGTAAATTAAACGCATGATCCAATCGGATAAGTGATAAAGGGTTTCGCGCAAATTTTGATTGTTCATATTTCTAAACTCCTTATCAATCTAAGAATAGCTTAAGTATTTCCTCTCCTTCCGCTTGCTTTTTGCTGAAAGTAGGAAGAATGGCGACCAATGGTTCATTTACTGGAATCTCATTTTTCTCAAACAGGTTTATATGTTTGTTTATTGGCAACCCATATAAGTGCCTTTCACCGTTCTGATTTTTTGTCATGAATGGATAGAAATCTTCTATATCATTTCTTGAATGAATTAATTGATCCAAAGGCTTCAATCCATTTTTGTTTAATAGCTGTGATAGATGTTCGTGAGTGGAAATGAAAACATCTCCTTCTCTCTTAGAGAGCATCACTGCCAGTTTTTCTCGTGATGAAGGGTATAGTTTCACGTTAATTTTATGCCTGTGTTTTGTCATTATTAATAGCTCAGCTTCAATAGCAGCTTCATGTATGGGTGATATTTTAGAAAAAATCAATACATTTACTTCAGGTGTTGATTTCTCACATCCAGTTAATAGTACAAGGATTAATAAAGATTTTAAAAAGAGGTATCTTGTCATATCATGCCTCCTTTTAAAGACTGAGAATGAACAGTGTCCCAAGGATTTTTTTCCGTGGGGACACCAGCAGCAATTAATTATTAACGGTTTCTGCAAACTTAGCCTTTATTTCTTCGTATGCCTCTTCTGGAGAAATCTTTTCGAAAATCAATTCTTCCCCTACTTGCGTATAATCATTTTGTATATAGTTCCCCCACCCTTTAGGGCCGCCGTTAAATGGCTGCGCATCCGGGGCAGTTTCATTGATCATATTTAATTGAGCTTTATCAGAGTCTGTAAAACTTGAATTTAATTCGTCCAAGACGATGCTTGATACTGGAAGTCCTCTTGTATTACCCAGAATGGCGGTTGCCTCTGGATCGTTAATAAAGAAATCAATAAACTTTTTCGCCTCATCTTTTTGAGATGAGTGTTCACTGACAGACCAGAACATAGATGGCTTTAAGTATCCTCCAGCTTCCTTATCTCTTGGGGCCTTGAGGAGTGCAAAATTGCCCGGAATCACACTGTCAAAGCTCGGAAATTGTGCTGCGAAGCCCTGTTTGAACAATATCGTGCCATTTAAAAGCAAATCCCTTTTAGGGTCATATTCTTGCTCAGATACAGCTACCTCGGCAGGAGTCACAACACCTTTTTTACGCAAGTCTTTGAAAATGTTGATCCACTGCATCCAAGTTTCTTTGTCGATATTGAATTTTCCATCTTCTGTTGTCAGATGTCCTTTTCCCTTGCTTAATTGGTACATCTCATAAACGCCTGCATCGTAAGAAAAATCTCTGACAACATATTTTCCCTTTTCCAATTTTGGCTGGATTTGTTCAGCAAGTTCAAAAAACTCATCCCATGTCCAGCCGGCCTTTGGCGCCTCAATTCCTAATTTCTCGAGAGCTGCCTTATTATAAATCATGCCATATGCATTATTTCCAAGCGGAATTGCCTTCAATTGATCTTCATATTCACCTGAATTTAACAGATTTTCATCGATATCCTTTGTTACTATTCCATCCGTTAAATCTGCGAGCTGATTTCTAGAAGCATATTCCTGTAAATATTGTGCATCCATCTGAATAATATCAGGTGCATTTTTTGCTGCTGATTGAGTTGCCAGCTTGTCCCAATATCCATCCCATCCAGAGAATTCGGTTTCAAAAGAAACATCGGGATTCTTTTCTTTATAAAGCTCGATAACCTTTAATGTTGCATCATGTCTTTCTTGAGATCCCCACCAAACAATCCTGAGCTTTGTTTTTTCAGATTTTTTCCCGGATGAATCTTGACCGTTAGAAGATTGTGCACTGCATGCAGATACACTGATTGCTAATAGAGATGCAATGATTAATAGCAGCAGCTTTCTTACTTTCCTGTTCATTCTGATTCCCCCTCGAATTAAAGAAAATAATAACTGATTTCTTTTATTATAAAGCGCTTACATAGTCGGTTTATATAAGACAGATGCACAATAACTTTCAATTTTGAACAAGGAATTAAGAAGATTGCTATAAAAGCAATGTCATATTATTGTTTTAATAAATCGGTCGGGTTTAATCCTGTGTATTTTTTAAATAGGGAACTAAAGTAAGGCGTATTTTTATATCCGACCTCTTCAGCAACTTCATAGATTAACAATTTGCCTTCTAATATTAGATTTTTCGCTTTTTCCATTCTTATTTTATTTACATAATGATTAAAAGAGAGACCTGTTGCTTTTTTGAAGATTTGGCTTAAATAGTTTCTGGAAATATAAATTTGTTCAGATAGATCTTGAAGTGTTATGTTTTTGCTGTAGTGCTCTTGAACATACTGCATCATATATTCGACCGCCTGCTTATGCCGAATATTTTCTTTCTCATTAAGTTTTTGATGCTCACAAACTGCAGTCAGCGCATCTTTTAACCAAACACTGAAGGGCTTTAAGCCAGTTATATAGTCAATACAATGATAAATGCGTTTCCCTTCAGATAGTTCATCAATATTTAATCCGTTCTCATAAAGAGAATATGTAAGAACTGCCCATAATTCTTTGCAAATTAATTTAAGATGAGAGGGTAAATAACGATTGTTTTCTTCACACTCTTTTACAAATTGATCGATTACTTTCAAACCATGTTCTTTATGGTAAATTTTAAACGCCTCTGCTAATTCACGGTAAAACGGCACTGGACGATGGAAATCTATTTTTTTGTCAGGTTCTCCGTTTATCAGCTTTTCATATTGTACAATTTCATATGGGGAAGCCTTTGATAAAGCACTTAATGCCTCTTTTGTCGAAATCGAAATATGCTGCCAATCATCTTTTATACTGCCTGCCCCCATTTGAAAAGGGAT
Organism: Metabacillus hrfriensis; assembly: GCF_030127205.1. NCBI lineage: Bacteria > Bacillati > Bacillota > Bacilli > Caryophanales > Bacillaceae > Metabacillus > Metabacillus hrfriensis. Next base: position 1,741,995 of record NZ_CP126116.1, on the reverse strand, counting down.
AGTCAGGATTTGACGAACATCCTCTAAAATCAGCTTTGCAAGTTTCAGCGTGTCACAAATGACTGTCTCTGAGGCAATTTCGTCACTGAACGAAAGGAAAATAGCAGAATCATGGTAATCAAGCTCAATCCATTCTGCATTCACAAAATGGGGAAAAGATAATTTCCTTTCATTAAATGACTTTATAAATTTCGGCCATGCAGGATTCGATTGTAGGCCCGGAGACTTTTCCATTTGTATGCAAAGTACGATGTGCTTTAAGTTTGTCACTTTTAATTTCTCATTGTTTAAGAGTGTAAATTGCTGATCTTGTAATCCGATGACAACAGATTTCAGCCATGAATTAAGCAGCATAGACTGATAATATTCAAGAGTATCTTTTGTCTCTCTTTGCTGCTTTTTAGCTAACGAGTCTTTTTCAAGCTGAGTTATCACTCCTTGCAAGACTTCAGTGATTGTTTGAATCGTAACAGGCTTTGATAAATAATCATGTACATCCAATTGCAATGCTTTTCTGGCATATTCAAAGTCTGCATAGCCGCTCAATATAATGGCTTTTCCGTTAAAATCGTGTTCTCTCAGCCTCTGAAGCATTTCAAGACCTGTCATTACAGGCATATAGATATCTGTCATAACGATATCCGGTCTCGTCTTCATAATTACATCATAGCCTGAAGCCCCATCTGTACCTTCCCCGACGCATACTGCTCCGATTGTTTCCCAGGGTATTGCTTTTCTCATTCCAGCTAATACATGGCGGTCATCATCCACAATTACGACTCTCCACATTGCTATCACCATCCCCTAAGATCACTTGTTTTGGAATTTTAATTAAAGCTGTCGTGCCAATATTCTCCTCGCCATAGAGCGTAACAGTATATGATGGCCCAAAATAAGCAAACAGCCTGTCTCTGACATTTCTTATCCCATATCCGCCTGTGTTTACTTTTTTAATAGGATGATTCTTTTTAAGACCAGCTCCATTATCCTTGATAGTTATCAGTAAATTATTTTGAACCTCGTAAACTTTAATAATAATGAATCCTAAATCTTTATTATGAAGACCATGTATAAGAGCATTTTCAACAAATGGCTGCAGCGTCATCTTTGGGATATAACATTGAAGGAATGAGTCGGGAATATCAATCCGATAATCAAAACGATGATCTAAGCGAATTTGCTGAATTTGAAGATAGGATTCCAGATGAATTAATTCATCTTTTAAATGGATGAAATTTTCACCATTAGATAAACCCACCCGAAACATCTTTCCCATTAGTTCAAGAACGCGGCTTATTTGCACCTGTCCTTCTGCAATAGCCATCCAATTCAATTGATCGAGAGTATTATATAAAAAGTGCGGGTTGATATTAGCTTGAAGAGCAGCAACTTCTGCCCTTCTTTTCTCGTTGAACTCCACTTCGAGATCTTCGTATAACTTCTTTATCCTCAGGATCATTTTTTTATATCCTGTAAATAATGTGCCAAATTCATTTTGATAGTCGTTTGGCAGCTGAAGCTCTTTTTCACTTATCGAAAATTCATCCATGTTTTCAAGGAGGGCTTTAAACGGTTTCGTAAATTGTTTTGTTAGATAAAACGTTAACAGAACAACAAGCAGGATAGCGATTAATCCTATCAGAAAAAGAATGCCTGCCAGTTCTAAACTGTTTTTTGCGATTTCCTTCCAAGGAGTTATTTCTACTAAAAGCCAATCATTATTAAATAGTTTTGACCACACTACAAACTTATCTTCATAACGCATAAACCCATCCGAATTAAGGTCAGCGTCTTCATTCTTTTCAATATCGCCAATTGTGCCGAGGGCATCCTCAATGTCGATTTTGCCAATGGAAGCAATGGGCAGCTGTGAGGAGTCAACCAAAATGCGATTCACTTTTCCATTTTCATCTTCGAGCATTTTTCCAAAACTGGACGATTTGATGTTCACTACTAATACGCCTTCTGCCTTTCCATTTAATGAATATACTTTCCTTGCAAAACTGATGACGGATATTGTCCCTTGCGGAGATTGAATTCTATGTTTTTCAAGCCATGAAAAATCAGCATGATCAAGGCGGTTCAGCCAGCCGGTCCGGCTGTATTGATCAATGGAATAATAACGGATAGGACCTTCTTGATCTCTTAAAGGAGGGTCTTTTAAATACAGATGAATCGAATCAATCATAGGCATACTAAAAACAAGATCAAAAAATGAAGCATTGATGCTCGAAATGCTTTTGTAAGAAGAATAATTATCTTTTTTTCCTTGGAGATATTCCTGTAAATCACTGTTTCTCGTCATGGCCAAGGAAACTTGTTCGATTGCTTTTTTTTGAATACTGATTTGTTCATTCATTTCTCTTAATAGCTTCTGCTGATAATGCGAGGTATTATTTTGCATTTGTGAAATAGATACTTGATAGCTGACAATCACGATCGTAACTAAAAGGAGCGTAACAAATCCTGCAAAAGCAAGAAAGAATACATTTCGAATGGGATAGCGTTTAAATGGACTTTTCATGTAGGGACTCCCTCTTTTAATGTATGGATAAAATGGCAAAAAGGCTGTTTAAACAGCCTCATTTTAAACCTATGACTTCATCCTTTTAAACCAGATGTAGCTACCCCGTCTACGATATGCCTCTGGGCAAAGAAGAAGATAAGGATTGCAGGTACAACGGATAGAAGCGACATTGCAAATAACTGACCCCAGGGTACGGATGTATTGGTGTCAACAAACATTTTGAGTGCCAGGCCGACAGTATATTTATCAACCGAGTTGATATAGATCAGCTGTCCTAAAAAATCGTCCCAATTCCATAAGAAGCAGTAAATGGCAACTGTAACTAGAGGCGGCTTCATGAGAGGCAATATGATTCTAAAATAAATGCCAAACCACGAGCAGCCGTCTATTTTTGCAGCCTCATCCAATTCTTTTGGAATTCCCCTTATAAACTGAACCAGTAAAAAGATGAAAAAGGATCCCCCTATTCCACCGGCCAGCGTATGGGGCACGATGAACGGCAAGTATGTATTGACCCATCCGAAAGCGTTAAACATATCATATTGGGGAACCAGCGTAATCTGACTCGGCAGCATTAACGTGACCAAAACAATTGAAAACCAAAATTTCTTCAATGGAAAATCAAGACGGGCAAAAGCAAAAGCAACAAGACTGCATGAAATTAATGTAGTAAATAATACGCCTGCAATTAATTCAAATGTATTCAAATAGAATTGAGTGAAGGTAAACCCAGGGATGGCATACCAGCCATCAATAAAATTTGAGAATGTCGGGTTTATCGGAAAGAAATGAATGGAATCAATTTCTTCATTTGATTTAAAGGCAGCACCGAACCACCATACGATCGGATAGATCATAAAAAGACATACAAGCAAAAGAGTGATATGAGAAACCCATTTCTTTTTCATCAATCTCATCCTTTCTCCGATTCGTAAAATACCCAATAGCGGGAGGAAATAAAAATAAGGGCAGTGACGATTCCAATAATAACCAGAAGAATCCAGGCCAGTGCTGAAGCATATCCCATTTCAAATCTGGCAAAGGCTCTTTCGTATAAGTAAAGGGCAAACATATAGGTAGATTGAATAGGACCGCCTTTTGTAATCACAAACGCCTGTGTAAACATTTGAAATGAACCGATGGTTTGAAGCACGAGATTAAACAAAATGACTGGTGAAAGCATTGGAAGAGTAATAAGGAAGAACTGCCTGATTTTTGTTGCTCCATCAACAGCCGAAGCTTCATATAATTCAGGTGAGATCTGTTTTAATCCTGCCAGGAAAATAACCATTGAAGAACCAAATTGCCAAACAACCAGCAAAATTAATGTACCAAGTGCAGTATCAGGACTGCCAATCCAGCTGCGCCCAGATATTCCGAATAACGAAAGAGCTCCATTTACAATACCGTCTGAACCAAAGATATTGCTCCAAAGGATGGCTACTGCTACACTTGTACCAATCAAAGACGGCAAATAGACAAGCGTTCTATAAATAGAGATTCCTTTTAGCTTCTGGTTTAAAAACATGGCCATAAGAAGTGCAGTTATTAGTTTGAGAGGTACTGACAGAATGACAAAAAATAGAGTAATGGATAACGATTTATAGAAAAGTTTATCCTCTAAAAATATCTTCTGATAATTTTCTATTCCGACCCAATTTGGGGCTTCGAGCAATGAATAATCTGTAAAAGAAAAATACAGCGACTGAAGCATCGGATAGAGAGTAAGCAAAAAAAGTCCAAGAAGCCAAGGTGATATAAACAAGTAGCCCGTTAATGGCGCATCCCACTTTTTCTGTCTTTTTACACGTACTTTAGGTTGATTGATAACATTTGTGATTACGCTTTCATTTATCGGTTTCATAAATCCTCCTTTTATCTTCTTTTTTTAAGTATAGGCGAGGATTAAATGAGGATAAATGATACAAATGCACAAAATATTATAAAAAATCAATAAACTTTCGCAGTTGTTCAGTGTTTGATTGAATGTTCTTCATCTCTACTAAACCAATTTATTGATTAATTCTATCTAGATGAAACAGAAGTTACAATCTATTTTTTAATTTTTTGTCTTATCAAGTGATGATCTTTGTAATCCGCTATCCTTGTATTTATTTGTACATTCTGCCGAATTTCCAGCTATTAAACAGAGCCGGCTGACTGCAGGAACTGATGGCAGCTTTCAAATAAAAAAAAGGATGAAATCGGCATGATTTCATCCTTTGATAACCTATTACTTATAAATCAAATACTCTTTTCGAACCTTTTTAAATTCATCCTGCTCAACCTGGTATTCATTCATAATTTCAGCTACGGATGCTCCTTCAAGGATCATTGGTCTGACCCAGTCGTTTCCGATCAATTTATCGAAGAAGTTGTTAGATAGAAATTGGAAGTCATTTGGATACATGTCATGAATCGTTTTGATGATGTGAAGACCTGTTGGAATTGCATCAAATTCTTCGCGGTCAGTTACATAAATCTCTACGCCATGACTAAGTTTCCCGGCATGTTTTGAGAATGTCGGTGTAAAGGATGCAGCTCTGAATTTCACGCCTGGAAGACTGAGGGAGTTCAGTTCTGCTGCAAGGTCTGTGCTGTTGATATATGGTGCTCCGATTAGTTCAAACGGCTTGGTTGTTCCGCGTCCTTCCGACATGTTTGTTCCTTCAATTAGACCAGTTGCCGGGTAAACAATTGTTGTTGAAACAGTTGGCATGTTAGGAGACGGCAGGACAAATGGAAGTCCAGTGTCGTCGTAATCCATGGAGCGCTTCCACCCTTTCATTTTGACAACTGTCAGGTCTGCTCCAATTTCAAACTCTTCATTAAAGAAATTGGCAAGCTCGCCTATTGTCATTCCATGCTTTGTTGGAATTGGATAAAGCCCGATAAAAGATGCGGCCTCAGGCTCCAGAACGGGTCCGTCAACTGAAAGTCCGCCTTGCGGATTCGGACGGTCAAGCACGACAATCGGAATGTTATTCTCTTTTGCCGCTTCCATGGCATAAGCCATTGTATAAATGTACGTATAGTGCCGGGTTCCTACATCCTGGATATCAAAAAGAAGGACTTCAACATTTTCAAGCATTTCAGGTGTTGGTTTTTTTGTCTGTCCATAAAGGCTGTAGACAGGCAAGCCAGTTTTTTCATCAATATAGAATTCGACGTAAGATCCAGCTTGAGCATCCCCGCGCACCCCATGCTCCGGACCGAATAAGGCTGTCAGTTCAATATCCGGATCATTGTGCAGCAAGTCCACAATGCTGTTCAGTTTTGAGTCAATGCCTGTCGGATTCGTAATTAAGCCGACTTTTTTGCCTTTCAAGAGCTCTTTTTGATCATCTAAAAGGACCTCAACGCCAGGAGTAACTTTATTCTTTTTCTTTTCCTTATGGGCAGCAACATCTTTTGCTGCAGGCAAAGCACTTAGCGCAAGCATCAGAATCGTTATCAGCACAAGAATTCGTTTCAATGAAACCTCTCCCTTTCAAATCGGATTATTTAAGCTGCTTGCCTGAACGAATATCGAGTCCATGGCCAAACGGATAAAGAATTTCATCTGGTTGAGTAACGGATGGAATATCTACAGGCAATTTACCTTTTGGCTTTGATTCGCCAAAGATCGTTTTAATGCCCGCCGGAATATTCGGCTGTCTGTAAGCTCCATTTGAATAGCCTTTAAATCCATAAACCGCAAGCACAGCTTTAGCTTCTTCAAAATTCGCTGCATCATAAGGGTTGCGCAAACTCATTAATACAAATTCTTTTTTCTTGGCTTCTGCATCTTTCATAACCGCTCTCGGGAAAGCCGTTGCCCATTTACTGGAGTCCTGAACACTGTCATCGATTACGCCATCATTTACAGCAGGATCATTTTTAACAACATAAGAGCCGGTAATTACATAGTCCGCTTCATCAATCATCGCAGCTACTTCATCATTAAATGATTTATTTGAGAAGGCATAGCCTGTCACTTCAACATTTTTCTTCTTGCCCTTTAATTCTTTTATGCTTCTTGTCATCGCTTCTACTTGATCAGCAAAAGGAGCGAGCACAAGGATTTTATCATTTTTCTTTGGTTTGAAAGGAAGGGTTTTGTCTTCATTTTTCAAAAGAGTTACAGCATCCTCCGCCATTTTCTTTTCTTTATTCAAATGATCCTGATTTCCAACAACGTTCAGAGCATTTTCAACTTTTTCGTCGATCGGCGTGTGATCAGGAGTTAAAATACCGCGTTTGACTTTAAGTTCAAGGATTCTCTCAACTGAAGCATTTACCTGTTCAATCGGAAGGTCACCTGTTTCAATGGCCTCTTTTACTGCGTTAAATACAGAGGCTAAATTCTTTTCCATTTCAAGCGAGTTGACCTGTGCAGGCATTAACGCAATATCCACACCTGATTTTAAAGCTAAAACAACGGCTTCTTCCTGGCCAAAGTTGTCAGCGATAGCTTTCATGTTCAGCGCATCTGTGACGATGACACCTTCAAAGCCCATTTCCTCGCGGAGCAAGCCTGTCAGCACTTTTTTGGAAAGAGTGGCTGGAACCAAAATTTCCTGGCCGTCTTTTTTGCTGATATACGTTGTATCATCAAATGCAGGGAATTGTACGTGGGCTGTCATGACCATATCCACGCCTTCATCAATCGCTTTCTGGAAAGGCACAAGTTCCACAGAACGCAATCTTTCCTTGTCATGTGTAACTAGCGGAAGACCGTAATGGCTGTCAGTAGCCGTATCGCCATGTCCCGGGAAATGCTTTGTTGTTGCAGCCATGTTTTGGCTTTGGAGTCCTTTAATGGTTTGGATACCTAGCTTAGAAACAAGCTCAGGGTTTGAGCTGTATGAGCGTACTCCGATTACAGGATTTCCAGGGTTGTTGTTTACATCTACAGATGGACCGAAGTTTACATTGACGCCAAGTGACGATAATTCTTTTCCAATGATTTCGCCAGTCTGATAGGCATACTTTTCACTTCTTGCTGCACCGAGAGCCATATTGCCGGGCAGGTTCGTTCCGGTTTGAAGGCGTGTTACGATTCCGCCTTCTTGATCAATGGTAATAAAAAGCGGAAGTTCAGGGCTCGCTTTTTGCAGACCATCTGTCAAGCGGGCTGTTTGCTCCGTTCCCACGACGTTTTCAGCAAATAGAATGACGCCGCCTAAATGATATTTCTGAATGATGCTTCCTACTTCATCATTCATAACTGTAAAGCCAGCAGCTTTACTTTCCCCTTGTTTTTGCCAGTTGCGGAAATCCGGCATAAGCATTTGACCCACTTTTTCTTCAACCGTCATACCTTCAACAATGGCTTTTACATCTGCTTCAGCTGACGCTTCAGCAGGTTTGATGCCGGCTAAAGCGGAAACTGAAAGCACTGCAGCCAAAGCGGCTGCTGCCCATTTCTTTTTAAACATGTTCCCATCCCCTTTTTATTAATTAGATTCTAAAGCTTCGTAAACAGCTGTTACAACACTTCCATAACTTCCTGTTGTGAAAAGATCTCCGAAAAATTGATTGGAGTTAGCAGCAGGATTCACGAGCGGCGAATGCTTTTTATTCGTGAGCAGGACGATTCCCAAATCCTGTTCAGGGTCAATAATTGTCACAGTACCTGTCCATCCTGTATGTCCGTAAGCACTGTTGCTTGCATATTTGCTGAACATCCAGTCCATGCTGTCATTGCCGTTTAATCTCCAGCCGAGACCATAAGTCGCATTCTTTTCAGATGGGGCAACGAATTCTTCAATCGTTTCTTCATCAAACAATTTTTCATTTCCGTAGCCGCCGCCGTTCAGCATCACCTGCAGAAGAACAGCGAGATCACTGGTTGTAGAGAATAAGCCTGCATGACCGGAAACACCCTCCATTGAATAGAACGCTTTTTCATCATGCACTTCCCCTTGAAGCGTATAAGTGCGGATGTTCGGGAAATTAATCACACCGTCACGCGTGTTGCCTAATAGCTCAGTAGCCGCAATCTCCTTAGGCTTGAAGCCTTTTTGCAGCGGATTAAACACCGTATCTTTTAAATTAAGCGGCTTGTACAATTCGTTTTCTACATATTCATCAAGCTTTTGGCCTGTAATTTTTTCCACAATGGTTCCAAGCAGCATATAGTCAACGTCACTGTAGACATTTTGTGTCCCAGGCTCATATGTAAGCGGAGTTTTATTGATGTTTTCAATCGTTTTTTCTCGTTCCTGGGAATAAAGCTCTTTCGACACATTAGGATTGTGGTACTGCGGGTCTGGTTTGAAACCGGCAGTGTGGTGAAGCACATCAATGATCCGCATCGTATCTTTCCCTTTAATCACATCTGCTTCTGAGTCTTTAAATTCAGGTATGTACTCCTGAACTCTTGCATGTATATCAAGCTTTCCCTCACTCGCAAGCTTCTGAAGGGCAAAATTTGCCGCATACATTTTCGTATTGGACGCAAGATCAAACAGGGTGTCGTTTTCCATTTTCAAAAACTTCTTAAGCGGTGTATGTCCGTCAAATTTCTGTTTATAGCCATAGCTCTCATTTTTCACAATTTTCCCGTCTTTTATGACAATCAGTGCCGCTCCCGGAAACCCTGCAGCTACTTCTTTTTCAATCAGCTGATCGACTTTTTCAAGCTTCTCAGAGGAAAATCCGACTTCCTCCGGCTTTTTTGCCTTTGTTAATACAGGATACTGAACATGTGCTTGAGGCGACGCTTTTTCATTTGGCTCTGCAAAAGAAGCAGAAGGTGCAAGTAATGAGATGGCCAGAACAGAAGTTAGTGCACAGCTTGTCCATTTTTTCATTATGTTTCCCCTTTGAAATCGTATTTTAATACCTTATGAAACAACCAGTTTCACTTTTTGACCTGGCATTGCCAGATCAAGCAGCGGCAAATCCTCTGAAGAAACGTGTCCAATGACATTCACCCGTTCGTCTGCCTCCAAATCCCGCCGGCAAATTTGAATTTCACCCTTGTAACGCCCGTAGCCGTCATTATCCATCGTAATCATACCTATTTGACGTCCGATGGTATTCTCGGGCACTACCTCTGAAGTTCTGCGTGTACCCTGAAGGCGGAATACATCTCTTGAAGCATCAGGTCGAAATTGATACGTTCCGCTTTTAAAAGTACTGGAAATAACATTCATTATAAGAATATTCTGATTTTCGTAGATGGAAAGATTTTCGAGCAGCTCATCTTCTGTGCCCGGATCCCCTATGAATACTTCATCCACTTGCTGCAGCATTTCTACGCCGGCTGCATAAGGGTTTATGCCCCTGTGCTTTTCAAGTGTAGGCAGGCCGTCAAAAAGCGGTCCGCGTTTTGTTTCTGTACCCGGAATAAATGCCGCAATTGGGATGCCGTATTTTTTGAACATCTGATTTTGCTTATGAAAAAATACTTCGTCAAGCCCCGTTTCACGCCTTGGATAAAAATTGTGCCAGGCAATGAGACGGTCTGATTTTATTCCGCTGCCAAGGACAGTCAGAAGCTCCTTTTCGGTTAGCGTGCTTGCATTAAGAGAGAGAGAAAACACGTCTGATAAAGATTTGATTGTTTCATAGTTAAACCCGTCATCAAGCCGGATTCCTTTAATTCCATACGATGATAAATCCTCGAATCTGCTGATTTCAAGGTGATCTAGCGTCTTTAAAGAAACATCTGCATGAATCTCCATATTATGGCTCTCTGCTAGCTTTAGAAGCTCAGACATCCTCTGAACGAGACTGCCTTTTTCTTCAGGGATGTGAAGCGAGGTAAACGCCCGCTTCACTCCTGATTTTGCTGCATGAACAATTTGTTTTTCTGCATTTGGATCCTGTAGATAAAATGAAATGCCTATCACTTGAATTCAGCTGCCATTTCATCTTTAAAGCCGAATAGGTAAGTGAAAATAAATCCAGCTGCATAAGAGATTAATAGACCAGCAAGGTAAAGAATAATTTGATTCGTGTGAACTAAGAATGTAAGCGGAAGGCCTGATACGCCAACTGCGATTGTTGCGATATCAAAATGAGCCTGGAATGCTCCCCCTACACCTGCGCCTAAACATGCTGTTAAAAACGGACGGCCAAGCGGAAGGGTCACACCAAAGATTAACGGTTCGCCGATTCCGAGCATTCCTGAAGGAAGCCCGCCGCCGATTGCACGTTTTAAGCTTTTCTTTTTCGTTTTAAAGTAGATGGCAAATGCTGCGCCGACTTGACCCGCTCCGCCCATAGCAAGGATTGGAAGCAATGGATCATCACCAATAGAGTTAATCAGCTCAAGGTGCACTGGTGTTAACCCTTGATGAAGTCCGGTTACAACTAACGGAAGGAACGTTGCGCCAAGAACAAATCCGGCAACAACTCCGCCAAGATCCAGCACATTGAGTAAGCCTTTTGTAATCGTATCAGATACAAATCCGCCGACTGGCATGAATACAATGTAAGTGACGATACCAGTGATTAATAATGCAATAGTAGGTGTAATGATGATGTCAAGGGATTGCGGCACAAATTTTCTTACTTGTTTTTCAACTAAAGCGATGAAGATGGCTGCGAATAAAACCCCTATTAACCCTCCGCGTCCAGGAAGCAGGTTTTCACCAAATAAAGCAATGTCGCCTACAGCAGGGTTGATGACGAGAATTCCGGCCAGTGCTCCAAGCGCTGGGGAACCGCCAAATTCTTTAGCTGCGTTCGTTCCTACTAAAATACCAAGGTAAGCAAACAGCCCAGATCCGATAACGGTTAGAATAATAGCTAATTGTGAATCTGCTGAAAGCCAGCCTGCCTGAACAATCGCTTTTGTAATCCCTGTAATCAAACCTGAAGCTACAAGGGCAGGAATCAGCGGAATGAAGATGCTTGCGATTCTTCTCAAAAAGAGTTTAAAGGGTTTTGCATTCTTTTTATCAATCTCTGATTTGTTTTTGGAAGCTGCATCTTTCAGGTCAAAATCATCAGCAGCTGCAAGCAGTTTTTCAAACTCTGCTGAAACTTTATTTACAGCACCCGGTCCAAGGATGATTTGGATCGTTTCTTCTTCTACAACACCCAGAACCCCTTCTGTTTTCTTGATGGCTTCCATGTTGACCTTTGAACGGTCCTGCGGCGCGACACGAAGTCTTGTCATGCAATGCGTGGTGGTCGCAATGTTAGCCGCTCCGCCAAGATGCTCCAATAGTTTTTCTGCAATCAATAAGTTTCTGTTATTCCCCTTTGCCATCTTAAAGCCCCCTTTTAAAGTGCCTATTTATATTTTTCTGTCATTGATTTGATGGCCGCTCTAGTATTATCTATATATTGAACGGTCTCATCGTACTGCTCTGTAGCCATTCCGAGAAACAAAATGTCGATCATATAAAGCTGTGCCAGCCTGGATGAAGTCGCTGCGCTCCTGAACGGCGCTTCATTAGAAAAAGAAGTGTGAAGCGAAACATCGCACAGGGACGATACGGTCGTCTGCCCAAAGTGAGTAAGCCCGATCGTTTTGACGCCGCGCTCTTTTGCAAGCTTCAGCACGTTGATGATTTCCTGTGTCTCGCCAGAAAAAGAGATGGCGAACAGGACATCTTCCGGATCTGCATTGGCAATCAGGGTTGCAACCAGATGCATGTCTGTAAAAGCCGTTGCTCCTTTATTTATGCGGATCAGTTTTTGCTGAGCATCCTGCGCCACAATATTTGAAGCGCCTACCCCGCAAAAATGAACGTTTTTAGCTTTCAGCAGCATGCCGATAGCTTTCTTCAAATTTTCATGATCGATAATTTCCGCTGTATCACGGATAATCTGAATCGTGTTGCCGGTTGTTTTTTCAACCACTCTGTAAAGGGATTCGGAAGGTTCAATATCACGGTATCCCTGTTCAACAGATTTCATCAGATCACCGGCAATTCTCATTTTCAGATCCTGGAACCCTTTTAAGCCAAGTGATTTGCAGAGCCTGACGACTGCTGCCCCGCTTGTCTCCGCAGACGTGCTTAATTCACTTACTGTGCTGTTCACTACTTCATGCGGATGCTGCAGAATGTAATCTGCAAGTTTTTGCTCTGACTGCGGCAGCTTGTTAAGCATGGTTTGAATGATTGATAATCCGCCTGTTGCCATAGTGCCCGCTCCTTATGATGTATGGAGTGAGATGGCTTTTCGTACATCCCCATCCGCACGATTTAATAGATTTATTGCTTCTTCTACTGAGGTGTTTGCTTTAATCATGACAATCGCTGGTTTGACTTTAAGCTCTGCTTTTTCAAGTGTTTCTTTTGCAAGGTCATATCCAGCGTCCGTCACCGTTTGGATGATGCTGATCGCTCTCTCCTTCAGCTTGTGGTTGCTGACATTCACATCGACCATTAGATTTTCGTAGACTTTGCCGATCTTAATCATCGCTGCTGTTGAAATCATGTTGAGCACCATTTTATGAGCCGTTGCCGCTTTCATCCTGGTTGATCCGGTGACCACTTCAGGACCTACGACAACCTCAATGCCAATATCGGCAGCTTCAGAAATTTTAGCATCCTTATTGCAAGAGAGCGCGATTGCTTTTGCACCTGTCTCTTTAGCATAACGAAGGGCTCCGATCACATAAGGTGTCCGGCCGCTTGCAGCAATTCCAACTACAGTATCATCATCGGACAGATCAATAGCCTTCAAATCAGCTACACCGAATTCTTCTTTATCTTCTGCTCCTTCGACAGCACGGACGTATGCTTTCTCTCCGCCTGCAATCAAGCCGATAACTGTATCAGGTGAAGTGCTGAACGTCGGCGGGCACTCCACCGCATCAAGGACTCCAAGTCTTCCGCTCGTCCCTGCACCGATGTAAATCAATCTTCCTCCCTTCTTTAACGATTCATATGCACATTCAACAGCTGCCTTAATTTCAGGCAAAACCTCCTGCACAGCAATCGCCACTTTCAAATCTTCGTTGTTCATCATTGAAAGAATTTCGAGTGTATTTGCGCTGTCAATATTCATAGTTTGTTCATTTCTCAATTCTGTCGTTAATGAACGCAGTTGTTTTTCCATAAACGGGTGATGCCTCCTAATAATAAAGATTCTCAATTTTCAGTATATTATATCTTAAACATAATTTCAATTTAATCTTTATTTTCTTGAAATTATGTTTCAGATTATACGCTAATGATAGCGCTTTTATGACTAAACAGCAAGAAGAAATGATTTGAATTCGTGAATAAAAACAGAGTTTACAGGTTTCACAATCAGGCATTACGACAAAATAACAAACAGAAATCATGGATAACAATAAGGATTTTTACACTCATCCCCAATTAATAGCTGATATTAGCAGTCAAATAGATTTATTTTTACATTTAATTGAATTGAAATTAGCTGAAATTTAGGTTTCACTGTTCGAGACCCAATCTTGCTTTCCTCCATCTGCCCCTCAGGCAACATAAAAAAACAGCCTGGGATTCACGTCCCAGACTGTATTTCCTCCAATAATACTCTCTTCTCTTTCGCTTCTCTAATCCAATCCGGAAATTCGTTCAGCAAGCGATCGTACAGCTGCTCATCTGTTATCGCATCGATGTCCTGAACATGAAAGAAATTGGCGTTATCAATAAATCTGCCTTCCATTGTATCCAGGTTTTCCAGCACTTCGAAATTTGAATTTCCTACACCGACAAATTGCCAGAATATCGGTTTGTCAGAAGACGAGACTACCGGCTTTTTGATCGTTCGCTTGCAGCCTCCGTCGTTAATAAACACTATAAAAGCTGGATCTTTACTTGGATCTTCTTTTAAATATTTGTTCATGACGTCGTACATGACAGGCGGTTCATCGTTGCGGCCGAATTTATGTATAGTGTCACTGTTTAAAATCTGCAGGTTGACGTAGTTTTCAAAATCTCTTTCTGTCACAGAAGGCAGTCTTGAAAACTCATTATCGTATACCCACACATCCAGCATGCCGTCATCATCGAACTGACTGGCCACAGCCAGGATGCGTTCTACCACTTTTTGAACAGTTCCATTTTTATAGAGGCTTCTCATGGATCCTGAGATATCAAGTACTAGTCCTACCCGTGCGACAACTCCGGTAAGTTTCTTTTTTTCAAGTACGATTCCTGCGGTTTTTTTCATTAAGTTGATCGAGCTCACTTCTAACAGTCCCCTTTATCGAATCTTAAACGTCTAATCCGTAATTTTTGCAAAGTGCAGCAAGGCCGCCTGAAAAGCCGCTGCCGATTGCGTTGAATTTCCAGTCTTGACCATGCTTGTATAATTCACAGACAACTACTGCTGTTTCAACTGAAAAATCTTCACCCAAATCATAACGGAGCACTTCTTCAGAGTTATCGGCATTTACAACACGAACAAATGCATTGGAAACTTGGCCAAAGTTTTGATGGCGGCCATCCGCATCATGAATCGTTACAGTAATCCCTATTTTTTCTACATGGTCCGGCAGCAGTGAGAAGTCAATGGTCATTTGCTCATCATCGCCATCCCCTTCTCCCGTTCGGTTATCTCCAGTATGTTCAACAGCGCCATTTGGACTTTTTAAGTTGTTGTAAAAAACAAATTCTAAATCGTTCTGAACCTTGCCGCTTCCATCAGCCAGAAAAGCAGAAGCATCCAGATCAAAATCCTTCCCGCCTGAATACTTATTCGTATCCCAGCCAAGACCGATAATGACTTTCGTAAGGCCCGGGTTTGTTTTTGTCAGATCAATACGCTGTCCTTTTGATAAAGAAATTGACATGATATCACCTCGTTAAATATTTTCCAAAAAAGGAAGTCTGCTTCTATTGTACTACGAAACTTGTCCAAAAAAGTTTCAAAAGAAAAGATTGTCCGATTTTTTAGAACAGATAGAAATTGGCCTTGATGTTTGAGGCTCAATAGAGAGTGGAAAACGTTCAGTACAATCTTAAAAGGAGGCTCACTATGCAGCAGCATAAATTGTACATTAACGGTGAATATATAGACTCTGCTTCTGAGGACACAATCGATGTAATCAACCCTGCAACAGAACATGTGATATCCAGAATACCCGCAGGAACAGAAGAGGATGCAAACAAAGCCATTGAAGCGGCCTATGAAGCGCAGAAAAAATGGGAAAAAGTCTCATCTGCAGAAAGAGGTAAAATAGTCCGCGAGCTTGGCGATAAGCTGAAAGAAAGACGAGAAACGTTCATTGAATTGCTCAGCGAGGAACAAGGCAAGCCATATGAGCAAGCAAGCGGAGAAGTTGATACCGCAATCGACTACTTCTATTATATGTCCGAATGGGCACGGCGGATTGAGGGAGAAATTATACCGAGTGACCGTCCGAATGAAAACATCCTGATGTTCAGAAAGCCAATCGGAGTCGCAGCTGGAATTGTCCCATGGAACTTCCCTGTGTTTATTTTGGCAAGAAAAGTGGCTGCAGCGCTGATTACCGGCTGTTCAATCGTCTTAAAACCGAGTCAGCAAACGCCAAATACTGCAGCTGAATTCACTAAGATTGTTGATGAAATGAATGACATTCCTGCAGGCGTCTATAATTTCATTACCGGAAAAGGATCAACCATCGGAACGGTGATGGCAGCTCATCCAAAGGTCAGCATCATTACAATGACAGGCAGTGTGAAAGCCGGAACGAAAGTAATGGAAGCTGCGGCTAAAAACATGACAAAAGTCAATCTTGAGCTTGGCGGTAAAGCGCCGGCTATTGTAACTAAAAATGCTAATCTAGATACAGCTGTAAAATGCATAAAAACATCACGCATCACAAATTCCGGACAGGCCTGCACAAATGCTGAGAGAGTATACGTCCACGAAGATATCGCAATAGAATTCATTGAAAAAATGACTCAGTCAATGAAAGAAACGAAGCTTGGCATGCCTAATGATAAAGATGCTGAAATGGGCCCGCTCGTTAGTCAGGACCGTTTGGATATTGTTCATGAAATGGTGCAGAATGCCGTTCAAAACGGAGCGAAAGTCTTAACTGGCGGCAAGAGAGCCGAGATGAGCAGCGGTTTCTTCTACGAACCAACTGTTATAACAAATGTACAGCAGGATTCAGAAATCATCCAGGACGAAATTTTCGGACCTGTTCTTCCAATCCTTACTTTTAAAACACTCGATGAAGCGATTGAACTCGCTAACGATTCAGATTATGGACTATCCTCTTCCATCTATACTGACAACGTGCATGAAGCAATGAGAGCAGCCAATGAACTGAAATTCGGCGAAACCTTCATCAACCGTGAAAATTTCGAGGCCATTCAAGGCTATCACGCAGGTCTCCGCAAATCAGGACTCGGCGGAGCGGACGGTAAACATGGAATCGAAGACTTTACTGTAACACACGCAGTGTATATGCAGTATGACGATGAAAAGCAATAATGGGAAAGCGTTCAGACAAATATCTGAACGCTCTTTAAAAAAAGGCCGGTCAATTTATAAGGACCTAAATTGTAAAAAGCCTTAATAATAAAAGAAGAGCACATATTAGTCATGTATAATATGTGCCTTCTTTTATTCAATTAAAGCGCCCTTTTCTTGAATAAACTTTTACATAGTAATAAGTAGTTCTCTATTAACCCTGATTTTTATACATAATATTACAATAATTAAGAATGTAGTTCATACATAGTATCATGTCATTAACCCGTTGCTTCTTAGAATCACAATAACGTAAGCTTAAACCTTCTCGAATACTTATCGCTTCTTTAATAATGTTATGCCATCTTTCTGGCATATAATTGATTGCAAATTTACCCGCATCAACTTTTGAAATGACTTCATGTTCTCTAAGCGTATAGAATTGGCGCAACATTCCAGTAATAGACCATTGTAATTCCCATTCCACAATTTTGTTTGGCAATAGATGTGCTATTCTTCTGAATTTTTTATTTCTATTCATTCGTTTTAACCAATAGGTGTTCATATTATTGAGTACGTAGGCAGCCAAAACACTTTCATCAACATCAAAGTGAAATGAGTTTATCTCGGGACCAATGACGTTTATTCCCTTGTCTTTCAGAATCCACCAAGTAATCGGATTAGTAACATGATTACCCCAAT
This sequence comes from Metabacillus hrfriensis, assembly GCF_030127205.1. Taxonomy (NCBI): domain Bacteria; kingdom Bacillati; phylum Bacillota; class Bacilli; order Caryophanales; family Bacillaceae; genus Metabacillus; species Metabacillus hrfriensis. The sequence continues at coordinate 1,724,441 of NZ_CP126116.1, read as the reverse complement.
CTACCTTTCCATCGTTTGCATATAACCGTTTTTTTGTTTCAGCTTTCATATTGCCCATGTCCTCCCACAGAAGGTAGCATCCGTCCAATACTGTCTTTTTGTACTTATCTTCTAATTCTTGATGGATTTTAGATAATATTTTTATCTCTGCTACAGTCAAAAGACGGTTTATTATGGCAACGAAATCAATATCGCTAGTGCCATTAATAAAAGCGTTAAGGGCGATAGAACCGTGTAAATATAAGCCTTCAAGAGTATTGGGAATCCGCTCATGAAATAAGGAAATATATTCATGTAGAATGTTTTGAACTGGTATGGGGACTCTTGAATCCATAAAATCACTCCTTTTCTAAAACTCAATCAATCGTATACAACGATAAATAATTACTTTTACCGCTTCCTATGAAGGTAACCCAAAATATTGGATTGTATGGGATAGAGGAAATGAATGAGTTTTATAGAACTTATTATAGATAGTAAAGAGAAAAGGAGTAAATGAGAATTGAGAGATCAAATAATCCCAGCGTTAATTGCTTTTGTAGCTGTTTCAATTTTATCTCCACTATTAATTACTGTTTTGAGAAAACTTAGGCTCATTCAACCGATAAGAAAAGAACTTCCTTCAGATCATCAGTTAAAAAATGGCACTCCGTTAATGTTTGGAATTATTCTTTTTGTAGGAATTATAGTATCAATTCTTTTTTCACCTACTCCATTAATGTATTTCTTGTCAATTACCTACATTCTTTTTAGTTTTGTTGGCTTTTTGGATGATTTTTGGAAAGCTTCTCGTCAAGATCCAGGAGGGGTATCTGGTAAGACCAAACTTATTTTTCAATTTATTTTTACTGGTACTTTGCTTTTTTACGTGATCAACGAACTAGGCGTAGACACCAGCATTGCTATTAATAAAAATATTACCTTGGATCTCCCAATGGTGTTATATGTCATTGTCATCACCTTATTTGTCGTAGGTTCTGCAAATGCCATAAATTTCATGGATGGATTAGACGGTCTTTTAGGAGTTGTTGCAATCCCTACATACTTTTTCTTTTTTATGGTTTCAGAAAGATCAGAGGTGCAAATTTTTTGTTTAATTATGATTGGATGTTTACTCGGCTTTCTCATTTATAATATATATCCAGCCAAAGCTTTTATGGGAGATACGGGATCACTAGCTATAGGGGGATCGCTTTCATTTCTTGCTGTTCTTGAGAAAGTTGAAATTTTAATTCCCATTTTGTTCTTTATATATTTTGCTGAACAACTTTCGGTTATTTTACAAGTTTCGTCATTTAAACTTACTCATAAGCGTATTTTCAAAATGACACCAATTCACTATCACTTTGGCTTAAAATATGGGTGGTCCGAAACTACAATTGTCACAGTTTTTGGGTTCATTTCTTGGTTTTGTGCTTTTATCTGTTTATTTTATTGGAAATTTCTTCTAAACCCATAAATAAGGTAACCAGGCAATGCACAATGCAGAAAAGAAATACCAAGGTCGAATATCTGCCACCGCATAAATTGATGTACTAATCAATTCTCCGATAATTAAATAAACGGTGATGATCTCCATTTTGTCATCGAACTCTTTTTTAATATTATAAAAAGGTGCACTTGTGAGGGTACTACATTTTGGCATAATATTAAGATTTTTTATGTTAAAACGATCTTCGACTTGAAGATCGTTTTAAGTATGTCACGACTCCGGCTGTTCTGATGGAGGCTGCATCCTGATTCACATATCTTGCAATGTATGCCAAATGAAGACGGCCGGCAAATAATTATCCTCATTTTTAAACGTAAACCTGCCGATAAAAATCTGCATTTTGCTAATTGAAACCCCATTTATGCAAATTGAAAAGGCAATTTTGCGAATTGAAACAGGATTTCCGCGAATTGGCTGCTTGAGATCTTGAGTGAGAACCCATTTACTATTTTTTATTGATCGATTTCTTTTATAAATGGCCAAAGGCAGCTGGCAAAAGGCAATTAAAAAGGTATGGCGGCAGATTCAGTTACGATCACACCCCAGATTCAGGGTAGAGCCTGTTTTACTTTCCAAAACCCGACAATTACCTGCCGAAATAGTTCTTTTACTGCCGGAATCAATCAATACTTTCCTTTTTAGTATTTTACTATCTTTTCTCCATCTCCCTCCTAAGTCGAATGCACTGCCTCCTATTTTTATAAGAAAAAAACGCAGGAATCTATGTTCCTGCTCAAGATACTCATCATTTTGTTTTATAAAAAAATCTTGAAACCAAATACCAACAAAATACAGGGCTTTTCTTCTTATAACTTTCATTACGTAAACTACATTGCGATCCATCAAGACGGCTTTTTTTGCTTAACTAATGAATAAAAACTCCAGTATGAGTACTGGAGTTTTTGAAGGCGGATGCCCGTGATTAGGTCAGCGACAGAAAGTACATGCGCCAATAATGATTAGTAAAATAAACAACACTACTATAATCGCGAAATCATGACATCCATGACGGTGATCTCTATATTCACAAACTGGAGCTGCGTATCCATAAGCAGGAGCTACATATCCGTGAGAAAAAGCAGGTGAGTGAGGAATATTCTCTCCAAGAGTAAATGGTGCGTTTACGTTATTATACATTTTCACATCTTCCCTTCGTTTGTAAAGCCCTGTGATTATCCATTTCATAAAGCTTTGATAAAGTATATGTTCTACGGTCCTTATGGGAAGCTTATTCGCAGCCTAAATTACGATCCGCTAACCACCGATAATCTCTGGTTATGGTAACAATACGAGGTTGAGTACCTTTTGGACGTCCAAGAGGCACTCAACCTCGTTCATTGCCGATAAGAATGATTATTAAATTAGATTTGTATGGAGTATTCATGTAATACACAGTAACGAGGCGCTTTAATCTTTGAATTTCATAAATCCGATACCTTCTTTTCTACAACACTACGATTAAACACAGTCTATTTCTTCACCTTTTCTCCGAGTCAGCTCGGCTCTAAGTTCACTTACTTCTTGCTGCAATTGCATCATTTTTGTTTCCATTTCATCTATTTTTTTCTGAATTCATAAGCCACCACTTCTATCTTCTTAAGTTACATTATATGGAAATTTCACGAAACTGAATAGTTCTCTTGAATTTCGCATTCTTTAGCATTGATCCTCACTTTTTATCATATACCTTAATCATTACAAATAAAGGAGACGGTAAAGTGAAAGGACAAGTTAAACTGCTTCCCCATAAATACGGACCTATCGTGAAAAATGTAAAAACAAATTCTGAAGGAGTGGAAATGATTCGTGCTCCAAAGCTCTGGGAACAGGGGATAAGAGGGAAAGGAATTACAATAGCTGTGTTAGATACAGGCTGTGATGTGAATCATCCTGACCTGCGCGCAAATATTGCCGGCGGGCGAAATTTCACGACGGACGATAATGGAAATCCTGACAGTCTTACTGACTATCACGGCCATGGCACACACGTATCGGGCACCATTGCGGCGGCGAGGTATGTGGGAGTTGCGCCTCAGGCAAAAATTCTTGTTGTAAAAGTGCTTGCCGGAGACTCCGGAAGCGGAGAATATGCTTGGATTACAAACGGCATCTTGTATGCGATTGAACAAAAAGTTGATGTGATTTCCATGTCGCTTGGAGGTCCTTCAGATCATTCTGAAATGCGAAAGGCTATCAAAAAGGCGGTTTCCAAACAAATCGCAGTTGTTTGCGCTGCTGGCAACGAAGGCGATGATGACAGCAGAACATCTGAGTTTTCTTATCCCGGTTCCTACAATGAGGTCATCTCGGTAGGATCAGTAGGCTTCGGGAAAATTTCCTCGCCATTCTCAAACTCTAATAATGAAGTTGATCTTGTAGCGCCTGGAGAAAAAATCGTCTCGACTATTCCCGGAGGTGAATATGCAGCATTCACCGGAACCTCTATGTCAACACCACATGCGGCAGGCGCGATTGCCTTAATCAAACAGCTTGAACAAAAGGAATTTAACCGAAAATTTACGGAAGCAGAAGTATATGCGCAATTGATCAAGCGGACAATTCCGCACGGCAATCCTAAAACGCAGGAAGGCAATGGTCTGCTATACTTGACTGCTCCGGACCTGCTGAGGGAAAGTGTAGCCGAGAACAAGCTAATATGAAGAATAAAGAAAAAGCCATCACCTGTTAAATAGTGATGGCTTTTATTTTACCTCAGCTGAAAATCTCCAGAGCTGGTCCGTGCTTTTATCGTATATTTCCCTGAACCGATTTTCCCCAGTATCTCATCTTCCGATTTTTCCTCATAGCTCAAGCCATCTAAATCAACTGTTCCTTCGCCAGAGCCTCCTTTAAAATCGACCGAAAGGGAATCTGGCTTCTCATCCAATTCAATGGTAATTTCTCCACTTGAAGCCTCGGCATCAATGCTTCCTCTCAGTTTCTTGTTTTCGATGTGAATGTCTCCCGATGAAGAATCTGCTTTTACAGAACCAGCTGCATTTACAACATTTATATCTCCTGAAGATGTATAAAGAACTGTCTCTTTTGCCTTCTGATCCCGAATCATTAAGTCACCGCTTTCCGATTTCAAATCTAAAGCAGCTGCTGAATTAGAGAGTAACTGAATTTCTCCGCTGGAAGTTTTAAGAACCGTTTTTCCTTCAGAAGCTGAACTGTCCATTCCAACATCCCCGGATTGCGAATTCAGAATGATTTCCTTTGACTTAATACCAGAAGCTTCTATATCACCCGAGGACGTTTTCGCATTGATCCTGTCAAAAACCCGTTCCGGCAAGTAAACATCAACATTCGTATCCACAATATTGATGCCGAAGTTAAATTCGATTCTGTCTTCCCCTGATAGACTAATATCAAGTGTTTTGCCGTTTTCATCTATATCTAATTGAAAGCGGTCGCTGTATTTCTTGTTTGCTTTTCCATTCAGTTCCACCTTAATATCCTCATCAGAAGTTTGGTGAAGAGTAAGATCTGCTGAAGTTAAATCAATCTCAATGTTTTTAATATCCTTATTTGCAATGATCTTTTCATCAAACACTTCTTTTGTGTTAAAAGAAAATCCCCCAGACGCTCCCGCTGTTGCAACTGTGCCCGCTATCCCTGCAGCAAGCAATAAAAGCAAGCCATAAACCAATTTTTTCATACTGCCCTGTCTCCTTTAATCACTTTTAAATTGAATTTAATGTACCTCAGAATTAAATGGTAAAAATATTTTCCTACGTATATCATTCCGATGCTCATTAAGAGACCAAGGCTGACTAAAGTCAGCGAGAAGAAAAAATTGAATGCAAAGTTTTCGATGCTAAATCCCATGAACGATGAAGCCATAATGCCAAATGGTGATAGGGTAAGTAAAATGGCCACCGCACAAAGTGCCAGATACGTTCCAAGAAGCGCTGCAACAGGACCTGCAATAAAAATAATGTTAAAAAAGCTTAAACTGACCGCTGCAAAAATAGCCCGAAACATGTTGGTCGCCGTTTGATCTGATTCTGCCTTGCTGATAAAGTAGTCCGCAAGCAGTTCCCTTGCAATCACATTCGGATCGCCGAGCTCTCCTGCTAATTCCTTTTCGCTTTTCCCATCGCTTGCGCCAATCTCGAAATGCTCCTGGTAGTCATAAAGCATTTCATGCCTTTCTTTTTCCGGTACTCTGCTCAGCAGAGAATCCAGTGTTGATAAAAATTCATTGTTCCTCATCCCCTGTGCCCTCCTCAATAAATTGATTAACTGAAAATGAAAACTGCTTCCACTCTTCAACGAGCATATTCATGTTTTTTCTCCCTTTTTCCGTCAATGAATAATACTTCCTGGGTGGTCCTTCTTTTGATTCGGCAAGGTACGTTGTTAAATATTCTTCTTTCGTCAGCCTTCTCAGAAGTGGATAAAGCGTCCCTTCCGCCACCTCAATCTTGCTCGATATGCTTTGTGCAAGCTCATAACCGTACCGATCCTTCTTGGAAATAAGAATCAGCACACAAATCTCTAGCACCCCTTTTTTAAATTGCACATTCAATCTTGTTCACCTCTTCTGTGCTTAGTACTGAATATAGTATAGTAGTTAGACACCGTGTTTATGTCATTTAATTCCATGTACTAATAATATAATACAGTAGTGATTAATGCAAGGTACTGAACGTTACTTTTTTTACTTATTTTCTTTCATTGTTAGTTCGAATTTTCTTTTACCGCAACACATTCATTTTAGTTGAAGAACTCATCAGCAAGTTCACCTCAATAAAAAACCCTTGCCGATACGTTAATTGTATCGGCAAGGGCTATTATTAAAATAGAGATGGATCATATTAAATAAACAAATCAAGCAGTAAAACCATAGCAAATGCCGAGAAGGATAAGATTGTTTCCATGACAGTCCACGTTTTTAGAGTGTCTGGTACTGACATGTTAAAGAATTCCTTAATCAGCCAAAATCCTGAATCATTTACATGAGAAAGCATAATCGATCCTGCTCCTACTGCCAGTACTAATAGTTCCGGGCTGACGCCTGGAGTTACCAAAGCAATTGGAGCAACAATTCCCGCTGCTGTTGTCATAGCAACTGTTGCAGATCCGACCGCAGCGCGGATCAATCCAGCAATTGCAAAGGCTAAGAAGATTGGAGAAAGGCTTGCGCCAGATGCAAATTCTGCTATGGCATCACCTACACCGCTTGTAACAAGGATTTTATTAAATCCGCCCCCTGCTCCGATGAGAAGGACGATTGACGCGACAGGTCCAAGACAATCATTCGTAAAATGCAGAATTTGTTCTTTATTATATCCGCGTGCAAATCCAAATGAATAGAATGCAAATACAAGCGCAATCAGCAATGCGATGACTGGACTGCCGATAAATTCAACCCAGTATCTAAGCAAACTTGTTTCAGGCAAAGTCAAACCGGCTACTGTAGATATAAGCATTAGAATAACAGGAAGTAAAATGGTAAATAGAGTAATCCCGAATTTTGGAAGTTCTTTATTTTTAGATTTTGTTAATTGATCAGCTAATTCTCCAGTAGGTTCAACCTTTACTCTTTTGGAAATCCATGAACCGTACAAAGGACCGGCAACTGCAGCTGCAGGAAGAGCAACAACCAATGACAGCAAGATTGTTTTTCCAATATCAGCCCCAAAGATGCCGACAGCAAGCATTGCTGCAGGATGCGGAGGTACAAGACTGTGGACTACCGCTAGTCCCGCTACTAGTGAGAGACCTATTTTAAGCAAAGAGGTTCCTGTATGCTTGGCTATTACAAAAACAAGCGGAATTAATAAGACGACCCCGACCTGGAAGAAGACAGGAATCCCGCAGATAACAGCCACAACCATCATCGCCCAGTGGACATTTTTTTCACCGAAAATTTGAATGAGAGTCCGTGCGATCCTTTCAGCACCGCCTGACTCGGCAAGCATTTTACCAAGCATTGTCCCAAGTCCTATCACAATCGCGATAAATCCTAATGTACTGCCGACACCGGCTTCAAATGCTTTTAATATTTCGGGAAGCTTCATTCCTGATATAAGCCCCATAAACACTGCTGAGACAATAAGTGCAATGAACGGGTTGACTTTAAATTTGGCTATTAAAAAAATTAATCCTGCAATTGCGATAATCGCATATAATAGTAAGCTTGCATTATGACTTAAACCAAATACAGAATCCATTGTTAATCCCCCTTTAAGCTCAATGTTTTTATAGAAGTAACCGTTTTCATTCTTTGTCTGACCTATGGCATGTAAACACCTGAGGTCAGAAAGTACGTTCAAAATACATCCTAGTTCAACAGTTCAACAACTTCCCTTAATGAAGTTTTGCTGCCTACGTTTCCCGGAAACACGATATATGGCATTCCTGGAAATTTACTTTCATTCCCAGTCTTCCAGACGGGAATTCCAGGCTGAATTTGGCCGGCTACCACAGCTCTTTTTACTTCAAGGCCATTGGTGCCTACATCGCTTGATGTTATACCGCCTTTGGCTATAAGGTAGTTAGGTCTAATCTTTAATTGTTTGACGATACTTGTCACGGCTTCCGAGATTTTAACAGAAAGCTTTAACTCTTCTTCCTTTCTTTCTTCCCCAAGATCAAGCCGTTCTCTTCTTGTATAAACAGCCACAGTTTCTCCTGAATTCAGAAGGTTTTCACATGTCTCTATGACTCTGCTGATTTCTGAACGGAACTTTTCTGGATCTAATACAAGATGACAGTCAAATTCTATAAACTTGATAGACTCTGCCTTTCTCAGTTCAGCAAGCTGGTCAGTTGTTTTTTGCACATGGGAACCAATAATAATTAATCCCCCATTACCTGACTCTTCTATAATAAGGTCTTCTTTTGATAGAAGCCCTTTATCCTTTATGCCGCCAATAACTTTAGTAAAGGCTGCAGCACTTCGGAACATAAAGTTTTTCCCTGCTCTAATTGCATCAATTAATGCTATGGAAAATATTTTCACATCGACATAATCGACTGCATTCACAATAACCTTGTTAAAATCCTGAACTGAAAGCAGCTGGTTTTTGATGGTTTCAATATCAAGTGCCCTTAAGCTTTCCAAAGAAATATAGACAGCCGATTCAGCCTTGAAATCTCCATTTGATTTTTCCTCAGCCCACTTGCCTAAATGTGAATGGGTATATCCAAATGTCCTGTCCTTGGCGAATTCAGTTTCTCCAGCTGGAATCAGCTCCTCATTGTCCTGAACATAGTGAACATTGCCGATTGTGAAGCGGCCGCCTTCCTTAAAGAAGGGGATAATCACTTCTCCGTCAAAACGCGAGGCAGAGGCGGCTTCAGTCGTGTCCTTCAATACCTTTGTTTCTAATGGATAATGCCCCCTAAGAGTTGAGTCACCGCGGCTGACAATCATATATTCCTGATTATGTTTCTTTGCAGCTGCCAGGATATTTAAGGCTATCTCTTTATGAGCCCTCTCCGTTTCTTCTGCTGTAAAACCTCTTGAATTTGTTAAAAGAAAAAATATAGAATTTGTTTCTTTAAATCCCTTTTCTATGCTTTCCATTGACCAGTCTGTGTAGACCGAAACACCGTGAACAGTCTGAACTCCAGTAGGATCATCATCCAAAACGATAATTTTTTTATTCAGCTCCAAAAGCCGTGCATCAAGCATTTTAGAAACAGTGCTTTCATTTACTTTCGGAATTCTTTGAAATACCGCTTTACTTATTCTCATGCTCATTTTATTACCCCCTTACTTCGACATTTGCGAGTTTTTCAAAATATTGAACAATGCCCCCGTGGTCTTCAGCTGCTTTTCCATCGACCTTCAAAGTGTGAAATATTTCTAATAATTGACTGGACAGCGGCATTGGTACACCAATTTGATGAGCTGTCTCCATCACATTTGTCATATCTTTCAAGTTGATGTCAATTCTTCCTCCAGCTGCAAAATTCCGTTTCAGGATTAGTGGAACTTTAGCATCAAGGACAGCACTTCCGGCAAGTCCGCCTCTGATTGCCTGATACATTCTTTCAACGTCAATACCTGCTTTTGCCGCAAGCACCAAAGCTTCAGACATGGCTGCAATATTTAAATTAACGATAACTTGATTAGCTAATTTCGCCGTGGTTCCGCTTCCATTTCCGCCTACTAATGTCACTTCAGAGCCCATTGCATATAGAACATCCTTTACCTTTTCAAAAATCTCTTCCTTACCGCCAGCCATAATGGCTAAAGTTCCATCTATTGCTTTAGGTTCTCCTCCGCTTACTGGGGCATCCAGCATTTCAACACCTTTTTCAGCTGCTGCCTCTGCAAGCTCTTTTGATATTACAGGTGAAATGGAACTCATATCTATAATCACAGTACCTGAGTTCGCTCCGCTCAAAACACCATTTTCTCCCAAAATCACTTGCTGTACATGCTGTGAAGCAGGAAGCATTGTAATGATGATTTCACAGCTTTCACTCATTTTTTTTGGAGATTCAGCCCCAATGGCACCTGACTTTACTAATGCTTGCACCGCATCCTTGTTAATATCGTTAACTGTGACTGAATACCCCTTTGATAATAGATTTAATGCCATTGGTTTTCCCATAATGCCCAACCCGATGAAACCGATTTTTTTCAACATCCTATTTCCTCCTAATCTGCTAATCACTTATTTTGATAGGTTTGTAAATCTAAAATCTGAATACGCTTTCATATTTCCTATAATGCGATTGTATACCATTACATTAATTTTGTATACATTTTTTTAATTTTTGTATTCATTATTGATTAAATTGTTTAGCTTATACATTTATTCATCATTTTTTGTTACTATAATTGATAATTGGTTTTTGAATTAGGAGTGAAAGCTATGAGTAAAAACAAAGGAAAATCTCGGCCTGCTTACCATCAAACATATGAAGTGATTCGTGACAGGATTTTAAATGGGGATATTCCGGGAGGAACGAAAATTGTAGAAGAAAAGCTCGCAGCTGAACTAGGCTACAGCCGTACTCCTATCAGAGAATCTCTTCGCCAGCTGGGATATGAGGGTCTCATTGTAAATAAAAAGGTTGTCCAGCCTACTGAGAAGGATTTGCGTGATTTATTCCAGGTTCGCATTCTTTTAGAAGGGTTTTCTGCCCGGTCTGCTGCAACATATTTGCCTGAGGAAGACTTAATATCCCTATCTGAATGCATTAATATTGGAAGAGAAGGAACGACTGATGAAATCATGTCTGCTAATGAACGCTTTCATGAAATTATCGTTCATTCCACTGGTAACTCTATGATGATTGATACCATCAACAGAATGCAGTCAATTATTTATCTATTCCGCAAGACAGTGGTTCTTTACAGCCGCCCTCGTTTAATTGATGAACACGAAGAAATTTATGAAGCAATAAAATCAAGAGACGGGCAAGAAGCCGAGAGCCTGATGAAAAATCATCTTCAATCAGATCTTGACTTTTGTTTACATATTCTTAGCTATAATCAAAATGAAAAAAAAGGAAGCAAATGAGTGTCTTAATTCATCTCATTTGCTTCTTTTTTTCCCTTGAAATGATTACTTGTATTGGGCTCCAAATTTTTAGAAAGGGTAAAACTATTCCTTATTCCTTCCATGATAATAATTTTCTCCAAACAGCAAAAAAACCCCGGTTACCCCGAGGTTTCTCATCCGTCTATTTGGATAACAGCTGCAGAATCATCTCCGCATCTTTTTCTCTCACATTCATTTCATCCGCAAGCTTCGCAGGATTGCCGGCAAGCGACGGACTTTTTTTTAGGGCAGCAAGCGCCTGATAGCAAAGACAGATCGGCGTTTTTTCAATGCGGGTGCTGATAATTCTGCATACCCCGCTCTTCTTCGACTGAATAGCCCCGAACTGCTCGAGCTGATCGAGCTTCTGAATGGCAGATCGCTTTGAAACGCCTAGTTCTTCAGAGAGCTCGCTGATTTGATAGTTCACATTCCCATCCGCATCCCGTTTGACAAGCAAATAACCTAATAGTTTTGAATATAACCTTGATAGATTGACTAATGCTCTGTCATTAATGTTCATATACCGGCCACCTAATCCAATCTGTTGCAAATAAGTATACATATTGTCTTAGGACGAATGTTTCATATAATCATTTTGTAATATAGTTTTCATTGTTTTGTTATAAATTTGTGAGTTATTAGGAGAATCTTAAGCGAAAAATACTGCCAATGACCTAAAAAGAGCAGAAATTTCAGTTAAATCTGAAAATAATGATTGAAGAAAACGAAACATGAGTTATAATTTAATGAATAAAAGCATAAAAGCGTAAAAGTAGAATAAAAAATGGGGGTATTACAATGAACTGGAAAACAAAGCTTGGCATGAGTGCCGCAATCTCAGGAATGATTCTTGCAGCAGGCTGCGGCAGTAAAGATACAGCGGGAAGTGCTGGAAGTGAAAAGACCTATCAAGTCGGGGTTACTCAAATTGTAGAGCACCCTTCACTCGATGCTGCACTTGAAGGATTTAAAAAAGCGCTTGATGAAAAAGGACTGAAGGTTGAATATGATGTTCAAATTGCTGGCGGCGATCAAAACAACAGCCAGACGATCGCAAGCAATTTTGTCGGAGATGACGTTGACCTTATTTTCGCCAACTCAACACCGAGTGCTTTAAGTGCTCTGAATGCAACAAAGGATATACCGATTGTCTTTACATCCGTAACAGATCCTATTGGAGCAGGACTTGTTAAAAGCTTTGAAGAGCCTGGAGCAAATATCACAGGCACAACCGATACTCATCCGGATGCAGTTCCAAGTACGGTCAAATTTATTGATGAAAATGTTGAAGGCAATAAAATTGGGATGATATACAATTCAGGAGAACAAAATTCAGCTGCCCAAATAGATCTTGTTGAAAAAGCGATTAAAGGTACTGATTTAGAAATCGTGGAGTCATCTGTCTCAACTTCCGCGGAAGTCAAACAAGCTGCTGAAGCACTTGTCGGAAAAGTGGATGCTTTCTATATCATAACGGATAACACCGTCGTTTCTGCACTGGAATCGGTTATCTCTGTAGCAGGCGGCGAAGATATCCCTCTATTTGTAGGAGAGCTTGATTCAGTGGCGCGCGGAGGATTTGCAGCTTATGGCTTTGACTACAACGACATTGGCTATGAAGCGGGATTAAAAGCTGCCGATATTTTAGCCGGCAATAAGAAAGCAAGCGAAATACCTGTGGAATACCCGCAGAAGCTGAAACTTCAGATCAGCAAAAAAGCTGCTGAAGCGATGAATGTTGAAATTAAAGAAGAATGGGAAGATGCAGAAATTATCGACTAAGGAGGTCTTATCATGTTTACTGCTCTTTTCTCGTCCGTCGAATCCGGACTGATTTACGCTATTATGGCGCTCGGTGTTTATCTTTCATTTCGAATTTTAGATTTTCCCGATTTAACTGTGGACGGCAGCTTTGTAACCGGAGCTGCCATATGTGCAGCAATGATCGTAAACGGCATTAATCCATTTATCGCTACGCTCGCAGCCCTGCTTGCAGGGTTTGCAGCGGGCTGTCTGACGGGCATCCTTCACACGAAAGGAAACATTAACCCGCTGCTTTCCGGTATTTTAATGATGATTGCCCTGTATTCAATCAATCTGCGGATCATGGGACAGTCAAACGTCCCTCTTCTTCAAGAAAGCACAGTCTTTACTGCCTTGCTTGATGGCTGGAACCAGCTTGGTATTGACTCTTTCATGCAATCATTCTTTCTTTCTGTCGGTCTTGAAAACTTTATTCCTAAAACATGGTCCATTCTTATTGCAATGCTGATCCTTATTTCATTTATCAAGTTAGTCTTGGATTATTTCCTGAAAACAGAAGTCGGCATCGCCATTCGTGCAGTCGGCGATAACGAAAAGATGATCGCAAGTTTTTCAGCTAATACCGACATGATGAAGATTATTGGTCTTGGTCTGTCAAACGCTCTTGTAGCTTTTTCAGGAGCATTTATTGCTCAGTATTCCGGATTCAGCGATGTCGGCATGGGAATCGGAATGATCATTATCGGTCTTGCATCCGTGATTATCGGTGAAGCCCTTGTTGGAACGAAAACCATTATCCGGGCAACACTAGCGGTCATTATTGGTGCGATTGTGTACAGGATGATTATTGCACTCGCCCTAAGAGCCGATTTCCTTGAAACGGGAGACATGAAAATGATCACCGCATGTATCGTCATTGCAGCGCTTGTCGTTCCGCAGGTGCTTGCCAAGCGGAAGCGGAAAAAAGGCGGCTTGAGAAAGAGTGGTGTCAAAATTGCTTGAATTAAAACAGATTGAAAAAGTGTTTAATGAGGGATCACCAGATGAAAAAAAGGCTTTAAACGGCCTTTCTCTTTCTCTGCAAAAAGGAGACTTTGTTACTGTCATCGGCAGCAACGGTGCTGGAAAATCGACTCTTTTAAACGTCATTTCCGGGAGAATCTTTCCGGATGAAGGCGATGTAGACATAAACGGAAAAACCGTCAGCTTCGTCCGCGAGCATAAACGCGCGAAGTACATTGGACGTGTTTTTCAGGATCCTATGGCCGGGACTTCTCCAGCTTTGACCATTGAAGAAAACTTGGCCATTGCTTATTCTCGCGTGAAAAAAAGATCACTCAGACCCGGTGTTACCTCCAAACGAAGAGAATACTTTAAAGAACAGCTTGCATCACTTGGCCTGCGGCTTGAAGACAGACTGACCGCAAAAGTAGGTTTGCTGTCTGGCGGAGAAAGGCAGGCCCTCTCCCTGCTGATGGCGACGTTTACAAATCCCGATATTCTTCTCTTGGATGAACATACAGCTGCTCTAGATCCGGCACGTGCTGAGCTGATTACACAGCTCACTAAAAAACTTGTCACAAACGGCAGCCTGACTACCTTGATGATTACTCACAATATGCAGCAGGCAGTTGATCTCGGCAATCGCCTGATCATGATGGACAGCGGACGCATTATCTTTGAAGCAGAAGGCGAGCAGAAGAAAAAACTGACCGTAACAGCTCTCTTAAATGAGTTTGGGAAAATAAAAGGAAATGGATCTCTTTCTGATAAAGTGATGCTTAGTTAGAAAAGGAAGCGCCTCCCTCAGTGGGGACATGGCAGAAAATGATTCGACAGTAACATCCGGGTTGGTCTTTTTGGGAATTGGTTCTGACCAAGATGCTAAATATTCATGCTCCCTAGTACTTACCATAATTCTAGTCATTTCAGGATTAGCTTTCTCTCTTTAGTGGTAAATGCTTACTAAAGCCACTAAAGGAGTTGAACTAAGATGGAACAAGAAAAACGAACTTATTTTGTCGATATTGCCAGCGGAGAAATCCTTGAATACCCGGTCGAATCCAGTCCAAGCTTTAAAATTTTTGCAAATCCATCCGAACTGAATGAATTGAAGTCGTATTACAGTGAAAACAGTGCTGCGGATTTTCAAACGTTTCAGCGCGCACAGGTTCCGTTTCGCGAATACCATCATGATGCCGAAAATAAAGCTTATGATGATTCAATGAGAAAGATTTATGCCATGATCTACATGCTTGGAGACGCGGAAGCGAGACGCCATATTGAAGAGCACGGCATTTTAAAAGACAATCATGCCAACAATCCTGATGAAGTGGAAAATTTCAAATAAAGAAAAGGTCCATTGCAGATAGGCAATGGACCTTTTCTTTATTCAGCTGATCGCTTCAAGCTGTTCATATAACCATTCAATCTGCTTTTCTTTTTCTTCCTTCAGTCTGTTCAGCTCCATCAGCTGCGCAAGATCAGTCAGCGAAAGCATCTGTTCTTCAAGCCGGAATAATTCGTTTTCATGCTGTTCGATCTGTCTTTCAATTTCTGCTGATCCTGGAGCCTGTAAAACATCGTTTGATTTTTTCACCGCAAGCTTTGGAACTTCCCTTGAAGGTACCTCTTTTTCAGCCAAGTGCCCCTTCATCTTTTCCCGTGCCCAGGAGTAGTTACCATCAAATGAATGAAGCCGTTTTTCATAAATCCAAAACGTTTTTGTGAAAAGTTTGTTCAGAAAATACCTGTCATGGGAAACAGCGAGGATGGTACCGTCAAAATGTTCAATTGCTTCCTCAAGCACTTCCCTTGAATCAATGTCCAAATGATTGGTCGGTTCATCCAGAATGAGAAAATTAAGATCCTTCTGCATCAGCTTAGCCAGCTGGATTCTCATTCTTTCTCCCCCGCTTGTGTTTTTCATTTTTTTAAAGACAGCAGACCCGTAAAATAAAAATTTTGCTAATATATGGCGTGCATCGTCCTCTGAGATAGACAAATCTTCCCTGAAATAATCGATGATCGAAACTTCTGCATCTGTGAGAATAAGCTGCTGGGAGAGGTAGCCTATTTTCACGCTGCTGCCAATCCGCACACCTGCATCATCAGGCTCATGCTCTCCCATGACCAGTTTCAGCAGCGTTGACTTGCCTGAACCGTTTTCTCCGACTATTGCCGCCCTGTCCTTATAGGAAAGCTGCATGCTGACATTTTCAAACACCAGTCTTCTTCCAAAGGTTTTTGTTACTTTTTCAAAGGTCAGGACTTTTTTGCCGCTTCGGTCAGACCCTTCAAAATGGAGATCCATTTTCCTGTGATTCAAAATAGGCTTTTTTAATTTCTCCATCCGCTCAAGTGCACGCTCCATATTCCGTGCACGTTTGTGCAGTCCCTCATTTGGAGGATTTGCCTGATTAGCCCATTCTCTCAGTCTTTTAATGGCTTCTCTCATTTTCTTCACTTTCTTTTGCTGATCCTGATAAGCCTGAAATTCAGCCATCAGCCTCTTTTGTTTTTCCGAAATGAAGCCTGAATAATTGTGATGGTATACTGTGACCTCCCCATCTTCTAGGTCGATGATTTTTGCAGCCACTTCATCTAAAAAGGCCCGGTCATGGGAAATGACAACAACCGTCCCTTTATATTCTTTTAAAAAGCCTTCAAGCCACTCTACAGCAGCTATATCAAGATGATTAGTCGGCTCATCAAGTAAAAGGATCTGGGGTGCCTGAAGCAGCATCAGACCAAGGGACACCTTTGTTTTCTCTCCGCCGCTGATTTTGTCAAAATCCGATTTCAGAAGGGGCTGCAGCTGAAGCCCGTTTGCAACGGCGCTGATTTTGGCATCCATCTCATATCCGCCCTGATTTTCATATGTTTCCTGGCAAATGCCATATCGTGCAATTGTTTTTTCCAATTTATCAGGATCCTCTGTTTCAGACATCTCCATTTCAAGCTGTGCAAGCTCGTTCGATAAAAGATTTAACTCGGCAAAAGCTTGTCTCAGAACCTCCTCAACCGTTGTTCCGGCGGGGAACAACGGAATTTGGGCGAGATATCCGACCTTCATCCCTTTTCTGATTGAAATCGTTCCTGCGTCAGGGTGCTCGATTCCTGACAGACATTTAAACAATGTCGTTTTTCCCGTCCCGTTTCGTCCTACAAATCCGATTTTTTCATTTTCATTTATTTCAAAGGATAAATTTTCAAAAATAAGCTGGCTTCCATATGATTTTGCTAATTGGTGAACTGAACATATTGTCATAAGTAACATCTCCTTTTATTTAAAAAGCGGAATTGCCCGTTTAGCTCGGAAGACAGATTTGTTCTGGCCGAGGAGTTGGGCCATGAGCTAGACATCGATGCGCATAGCTCTGTAATTCTTAAAACTAAAAAAAGACCAGAAAGAAACAGTTTCCTGCTTATCCTGGTCTATCGAAAAGCGAAACCGCCTTGCTCAGCGCAGACATGGCAGATAAGGATCCGCCAAAGTCCTGTTTTGACTTTTTTGGCGGAGCGTTTCTGACCGGGGAGCTAGGCGGTGCAGCTAGACATTGATGACATAAAAAACGGAGAGCTAATAAGCTCTCCGCATCACTTTTAATTGAATGGATAAGAGAATCTTCTTAACGTTTGATTGTGCCTATGCAATTAGTAAAAAAGGGCATACGTATCCCGTTGATCACAATTGCATGAAAAATTGCACGACATAAATAAAGGTATGACAACTCTTTACCGTGCGACACTTTCAAACTCATCATCTCTTATCCACCTCCGTTCTTTAAGTTACTACAAGTATAACCGATGACTGTCAAAATTATCAATTAATTATTTTATATACATTTATTTGTATTTTATGGAAATCATAAAATGGAACTTTCATCAGAGATTATTAAAAAAGTTTACTATTCATAAATACAGGATAATTGTTAAATAAAGGAGGGATCCATTTGAAGAATCAGAATTCAAAGCTGCCTAAATTTCCAGAGCCTTACTGGAGAGATTCTGCCGAGCTGCCATCTTTTCCGAAGCTCTCAAAACATGTGAATGTAGATGTGGCGATTGTTGGCGGAGGAATCACCGGGATTACTTCTGCCTATTTACTTTCAAAAGAGGGACTTTCAGTAGCATTAGTCGATTCAGACGTAGTGTTAAACGGGACAACCGGCCATACCACTGCAAAAATAACCGTGCAGCATGATATTATTTATGATGAGCTTATTCAGCACTTTGGCGCTGATGGAGCAAAACATTATTACGAAGCAAATAAAAGCGGTCTCGAATTTATTCGCAAAATGGTTGATGATAAGAAGATTGACTGCGGGTTCTCTGATGAAGACGCAATTCTTTATGCCGTTTCAGATGACTCACTAAAAAAACTGCAAAAAGAAAAAGAAGCCTATGATACTCTTGGCATTCCATATGAATATACAGATACCATTCCGATTGATATCGAGATCCAGGGTGCGCTGATCGTAAAAAATCAAGCCCAATTCCATCCTTTGAAATACTTACATACCCTGCTTCAGGAAATGTCACAGACTGGTGTTCAAATTTTTGAAAATACAGCGATTATCGATATAAAAGGAACAGAAGATGAACCGAAGCTGATTACGAATGAAGGATTTGAAATCACCTGTCAGCATGTCATTGCAGCATCGCATTTTCCTTTTTATGATGGGAATGGATTTTACTTTGCAAGAATGTATGCAGAGCGCTCGTATGTACTAAGTGCTATGACCGATAAGCCCTATCCAGGTGGAATGTATTTAAGTGTGGACGAACCAAAACGCTCGCTTCGTTCTGCAGCAAACGGCGGAGAGGAGCTTGTCATTATCGGAGGAGAGGGCCATAAAACAGGTCAGGTAAACGATACGCATAAGCTTTATGAAAACCTTGAATCATTCGGAGAAAAAGTTTTCGGCTTAAATGACATCACACATAGATGGTCGGCACAGGATTTATATACTCTTGATAAGGTGCCGTACATCGGAAATCTTACTTCAAACAAAAAAAACATCTATACTGCAACAGGCTTTCATAAATGGGGCATGACAAACGGAACCTTTGCTGCCATTCTGCTGAGGGACTTGATCGTGAAAAAAGAATCCCGCTACCTTGATCTTTTTACACCATCCCGCTTCCAATCCGATCCGAGTGTAAAAGAGTTTCTGAAACAAAATGCGGACGTAGCCAAGCATTTAATCTCAGGCAAGCTCAAACGTCCATCCAAAAAACCTGAAGATCTTAAAGTAAATGAAGGCTGCGCGGTCATGTTTCAGGGTAAAAAAGCCGGCGCTTATAAAGATGAACATGGCGTACTCCATCTCGTTGATACGACATGCACTCATTTAGGCTGCGAAGTAGGATGGAACAGCGGCGACCGTACGTGGGACTGCCCATGCCATGGATCCAGGTTTTCTTACAGCGGAGAGGTGATCGAGGGACCTGCAGATAAGCCTCTGAAAGTACTGGATGCTGAATCTGAATAGACTTAAAAAGGACAAGAGTCATTCTTGTCCTTTTTCAATGCTGCACTTAAACCTTTTTAACAAATTCAGATTTTAACTGCATCGCACCAAAACCGTCGATTTTGCAGTCTATATCATGATCTCCATCCACTAAACGGATACTCTTTACTTTTGTTCCTATTTTTATAACCGATGAGCTTCCTTTTACTTTGAGGTCTTTGATGACTGTAACAGAATCACCATCATTTAAGATATTTCCGTTTGCATCTTTAACAACCTTTTGATCTTCCATACTTTCAGTTTCCGCATCTGCTGTCCACTCATAAGCACATTCCGGGCAGACAAATAGACTGCCGTCTTCATACGTATAAGCGGATTGACACTTTGGGCAATTTGGCAATTCGTGCATATTTCCACCTCCAATTTTTATGCATAAAAAAAGACTCCCGGCATGGGAGTCCTTTCGTTCAATTACTTTTGAACGTTAGCAGCTTGTGGTCCACGAGCGCCTTCAACGATTTCGAAAGTAACTTCTTGGCCTTCTTCTAAGCTTTTGAAGCCTTCGCCTTGAATAGCAGAGAAATGTACGAATACGTCTTCTTGACCTTCTGCTTCGATGAAACCGAAACCTTTTTCTGCATTAAACCATTTAACTTTACCTTGTAACATGTGTGTATCCTCCTCGTGCGTCATCCGCACAATTGTATTACTATCCCTGCTCTAGATAATATTCTTCAAGACGAATGCCTTTTTAATCATATTACGAACAAAAATAATTACTCTTAGTATAGCAAATTGGGCCTCAGCCCGCAACCGTTTCTCATATTTTTTTAGGCTGCTATCCAATTTTTTGAACAACTTCGAAATGTGTCGCTTTTCTTACAATTTAGCAATCTGCTTCACATTCACTCTCTAAACATATTAAGATGGAAGTTCCAATTAAATGAAAGATTGCAGGTGCAGAACATTTTATATTACCGGACACTTCGGAATCATGAGCAGAAGCCGTGGGTCACGTTTATCCACGGAGCCGGCGGGAGTTCTGCGATATGGTACAAACAAATACGCGAATTTAAAATTCATTTTAATATTTTGCTGATCGATCTGAGAGGTCATGGCAAATCACAAAAAGGAATGTGGAAAAAAGGGGATGATTTCACTGAGATTGCTCAGGAAGTCATTGATGTTCACGATCACCTCAATATCAGCT
Organism: Metabacillus hrfriensis; assembly: GCF_030127205.1. Taxonomy (NCBI): domain Bacteria; kingdom Bacillati; phylum Bacillota; class Bacilli; order Caryophanales; family Bacillaceae; genus Metabacillus; species Metabacillus hrfriensis. The sequence continues at coordinate 1,703,984 of NZ_CP126116.1, read as the reverse complement.
CTTCCCATTTTGCAGGTATTTCTCTTGGAACGATTGTTATCCAGTCAGCTGCGAGGCTTAGGCCTGCTCTGATTTCTTCTATGCTATTAGGAGGAGCCATCACTAAGCTGAATGCTTTTACCCGTTTTTTGCTCATTCTCGGCAGCCTGGGGAAACGGATATTGCCGTACATGTGGCTGTATGCTTTCTTTGCCTGGATCATCATGCCTTACTCCAATCATAAAGAAGCACGGTCAATGTTTATCTCTCAAGCACAGACAATGTGCCAGAATGAATTTATTCAGTGGTTCTCACTGACACGATTTGTGAATCCATATTTAAAGGAGCTTCAGAAGGATTTCCACGAGATTCCGACACTCTTTGTGATGGGTGATGAAGACCACTTATTTTTGTCTGCCGTTAAGGAAATTGCAGCTTCACATAAAGAAGTCAAAGTTATTTACATAGAAAATTCAGGCCACGTTTGCAATACCGACCAGCCTGAGCAATTTAATGCAGTCGCAATTCAGTTTATAAAGGAAAAAAATTCATTAAAGTTTGTTATATAAAAAAAGCTTGGACTAAATAAGTCCGAGCTTTTTTTAGCAATTTCCATCCAAAAGCAGATTCTCTGCACTTCCCTAGAAGAGATTAATTGGAAGAACCTTGTCTCCTTCTTTTTGCCCCATTTCCTGTTTGTACCATAATCAAGCTTACCGAAATGTTCATGTTTAAGACGAAGACAGTAGCCTAATTTTAAATCTTTTGTAAATGACTTAAAACTGTTAAGGAATGATTTCCTCTACTTTTTATCTTTATCGAAAAAATACTGTATCGCCTGTTTCAGTTTCCCTTCAGCCCGTTCTATAGAAACTGCAGCTTGTTCATGTGAAGATTGAGTTACAGTCATAAAGATCGCTTCTTTTAAATTGTAATGTGTTTGATGCATGGCAGATTCAGCTGCCTCAGCATTAATTCCGGTCAAATCCATTAATATATTTTCAGCCCGCTTTTTCAGCTTCAAATTAATGAGTTTCATATCCACCATTTCATTTTGATACACTTTTCCGAGCCGGATCATCACGGCAGTAGATATCATATTAAGCGCTATTTTCTGGGCTGTGCCCGCTTTCAGCCTTGTGGAACCTCTAATGACTTCAGGACCAGTTGACAATTCAACTGAGACATCACTTATTTTGGAAACGTCAGTATGTTTATTGTTGCTGATGGAAATTGTGCATCCTCCAACTTCTTTTGCATAAGACAGACCGCTTTTAACAAACGGTGTGGAACCGCTGGCCGTAAGTCCAATTACACAATCAGATGTGTTTAACTGATAGGATTGAAGCTCATTGCGAATAACGCTTTCATCATCTTCAGTCTCTTCAAGCGGCTGCCACATCGCTTCATTTCCGCCAGATACAATGGCAGTCCATCTGCCGGTTTCTACTGAAAAGGTTGGGCCAAGCTCCACTGCATCAAGCATTCCGACTCTGCCGCTTGTTCCCGCACCAATTACAAAGACTCTTCCTCCCTTATTCCATCGCTTCACGACCGCATCAACAGCTTTGGCAATTTGCGGCAATGCTTCATTTACTGCCGCCGTTATTGCTGAATCTTCTTTGTGCATCATTTCCACAATCTGAAGGGAATCCATTTCATCAATAAGCGAAGTTCTCTCATTTCTCTCTTCGGTTGGTTTACGCACCATTATAATCGCTCCATATCAATTGTGAATTTATAGCGATCTGCGCGATAGACGGACCTGACGAGCTCAAACGGTTTGTTTGTATCAAGCGTGGTTCTCCGTTCAATCAGCAGTACTGGTGCGCCTTCAGCAACTTCAAGCATCTCAGCCTCCGTTTTTCTGGCAATGGAGGCTTCCAGCACTTGTCTTCCATGCTGTATCTTTAATCCAAGCTTATTTTCTACATAATCATAAATGGAGTTCACTGCTATTTCCTTCGTTAGTCCTTGTGCAAGCTCTTTTGATATATATAGCATTTCATACGCCATTGGAAGCTGATCAGCAAGCCTCACACGTTTCAATTCAAAGAGTAGAGCCCCTGCTTCAACCTCAAGCTTGGCAGCAAGATCATGACTGGCTTCAACTTCAGTAAAACTGATGACGCGAGTGCTCGGTTCAAGTCCTCTCGAACGCATATCTTCTGAAAAGCTTGTTAAGCCCTGAAGAGGCTGCTCAATTTTTTGATGGGCAACGAAGGTCCCTTTTCCACGCTGCCGGTATAAATAGCCGTCATTCACCAGATTCGAAAGAGCCTGTCTCACCGTCATCCTGCTTATTCCATACTTTTCAGCGTATTCTCTTTCTGAAGGAATCATTTCACCAGGTATTAATTCTTGTTGTTGAATGGCTTCTTTTATTCCTTCTTCAAGCTGATAATAAATTGGGAGCGGAGAATTCTTTTGAATCATTTGGCAAACATCTTCCTTTCATCTTGATGCAATTTTGACAATGCTTCTTGATCAGCAATGATGATTGTATCCGGATGATTTCTTAAAATCGTTGCCGGTATGGAGCTTGTAACATCTGAATGAAACAGATCATATAAAATAGATGATTTTTGCAATCCTGAAGCGAGAAGCAGCACTTTTTTGCTTTTCATAATTGTAGCGATCCCCATTGTTACTGCATGAGTTGGTACATCTTCAATTGAATCAAAGTAGCGGGCATTTGCCTGGCGGGTTGACTGTTCCAAAGCAACTAAATGAGTATTCGATTCAAAAGAACTTCCCGGTTCGTTAAATCCAATGTGCCCATTTTGACCGATGCCAAGAAGCTGAAGATCGATTCCGCCAAATTCCTCAATTTTTCGATCATAATTCTTACATTCCGCTTCCATATCATGTGCTTCCCCGTTTGGAAGAAAGGTTTGAGAAGAAGGAATATTGACCTCATCAAAAAAGTGTTTCTTCATATATGCATGATAGCTGTTTTCATCTTGTTTTGATAAGCCTGCATATTCATCAAGATTGAACGTTTTAATATGCTGATAGGCTGTTTTGTTTTGCTGATGATCTAAAATCAGCTGCTGATAGGTGCCAAGTACAGTCCCGCCAGTTGCCAAACCAAGCACAGAATCAGGTTTTGACTTGATTTGAGCCAATATAACCCCTGCTGCGAGCATACTCATTTCGTGATAATCTTTTGCTTCAATTAGCTTCATTGTTCAACACTTCCTGTAAAAGAGATTTTGCCTCTGCAAAACGTCATCAGCACTTCATAATTTTCATCGAGTACGACGATGTCAGCATCTTTTCCGATTGATAGACTACCTTTGCGGTCATAAACGCCGATTTGTTTAGCAGGATTAACGGAAGACATTTTTACAATCTCTTCTAGTGAACAGCCTGAATAATTCATCATGTTCACTGCAGCGTCTCTAAATGTCAAAATACTTCCTGCAAGAGTACCATCAGCAAGCGTCGCCCTGTCCGCATCAACCGTTACTTCTTGCCCGCCAAGGTCATATTTGCCTGCTCCAAGACCTTTAGCTCTCATCGCATCTGTAATTAATATAGTTCCCTCACTGCCTTTTACTTTATAAGCAAACTTCACCATTTCAGGGGCAATGTGAATACCATCCACAATCATTTCTGTTTTCACTTCATCCATCATTAGCACAGTACCTGCTACACCTGGTTCCCTGTGGTGAATACCTCTCATTCCATTGAACAGATGTGTGGCATGCTTCACGCCGCTTTCGACAGCCTTTTCAACTTCTGAATAGACGGCATCACTATGGCCAATTGAGGCCGTTATGCCCGCAGATGTTAAATGCCGGGCCAGTTCATATCCATTCTTGCGTTCTGGTGCAAGTGTGACCAGCTTAATATAATTTTCTGCTTCTTCCAGCCATTTATTAAAAAGTTCGAATGATGGTTCAATGATATTGCCTGGAGCCTGGGCACCTGCACGCTTTGGATTCAGAAAAGGACCTTCTAAGTGAATACCAAGCACTTCTGCTCCTTCATTATTTTCATATTTGATATAATCAGCTGCATTCTTCAGGGCATCCGTAATCTCTCCTCGATCTGCAGTCATCGTTGTTGCGAGATAACTCGTTGTCCCTTCTTTCGGAAGAGCTCTGCTCATCGTTAAAATCGCTTCTTTTGTCGCATCCATCACATCTGCACCATCTGCACCGTGGATATGAATGTCAATAAAACCCGGCAAAATGGAAGCACTGCCTCTAAGATTTATCACCTTATCTTCAGGTTTAGGTTCAGTCATTTCAGCTAAGTCCCCAGCTTCAATAATTTTATCGTTTTCAATGAGGATAAAACCGTTCTGGTAAACGACTTCACCTGTATATAATTTTGCGTTTGTTATATAGGTTTTCGGCATGGTTACAGCTCCTTGCATCTATTCTCAGACTTACTATAACACCCATTCAGCTAGTTGTCTATACCAGTATCTTGAGATCACTTGTATTATATGGATTGGAAGTTAAAACTCCCTCCTATGATTTAAGCAAGCAATTGTCATTGGAGGGAGTTTATGTTTAGAGAAAATAATTACACTTTAAAACGAATAGCTTTATTGAATAATATTCAGTTTAAACATCTATTCTCAATTATTTTCTTATTTTTTCCATTTCATCAGCTACAAACTGTACTTGTGTACCCACGATTACCTGAATGCTGTTTTTTCCGACAATATTAATTCCCGGTACACCCGTATCTTTAATCTTTTTCTGATCTACTGCATTCATATCTTTCACTTCAATTCTTAAGCGAGTCACGCAGTTGTCTACAGACGTTACATTTGCGTCTCCGCCCAGGCCATCATAGATCTTGGCAGCCATTACTGCAAACTTAGAGCCTTCTATGTGAGATGAATCACTGCTTACTGTACCTTCATCTGTATCTTCTTCTCTTCCAGGCGTTGCCAAATTGAATTTTGTAATTAAGAATCTGAATAATACATAATAAATGACCGCTACCACAAGTCCTTGCAGAAGCAACATATAAGGCTGATTAGCTAACGGTAATCTTGAACTTAATACAAAGTCAACAAATCCTGCACTAAAACCAAATCCTGCTGTCCAATGGAAAAATGCTGCAACAGCTAATGAAAGACCTGTTAAGGCTGCATGGACAACATAAAGTGCCGGAGCTAAAAACATGAATGCAAATTCAAGCGGTTCTGTTACCCCAGTAAAGAATGAAGCAAAACCTGCAGCTAACATCAACGATGCCGTCTGTTTTTTTCTTTTCGTTTTTGCAGTATGATACATTGCTAACGCTGCGGCTGGTAAACCAAACATCATAATTGGGAAGAACCCAGCTTGATACATTCCTGTAATTCCCTTAGTTCCAGTTCCTGCCCAGAAATTACCAATGTCATTAATTCCAGCGACATCAAACCAGAACACTGAGTTTAAAGCATGATGCAGCCCAGTAGGAATTAAAATTCTATTGAAGAAACCATATAATCCTGCACCAATAAATCCTAATTTACTGATCCATGTTCCAAAAGCAACTAATCCAGTAAAGATTACAGGCCATGCGAAGAACAATACTACTGAAACCAGCAACATAGAAACAGCTGTCATGATAGGAACTAAACGTTTTCCACTAAAGAAAGATAATGCAGCCGGCAATTGTACATGACTAAAACGGTTGTACATAATGGATGCTACGATACCTGAAAGAATCCCAACAAATTGATTTCCGATTTTAGCAAAAGCAGCGTTGACATTTTCCGGGTCAACCCCTTGAAGCATCGCTACTGAGTCTGTTGAAAGCAGCGTTGTGATAACCAAGTAAGCCACCAAACCACTCATAGCGGCAGAACCATCTTTTTCTTTTGACATTCCAAGTGCTACTCCAACTGCAAAAAGAATCGCCATATTGTCAATAATAGAAGATCCGGCTTTTATTAAAAATGCTGCGATCGGATTCCCTGCTCCCCAGCCTGCAGGATCGATCCAATAACCGATTCCCATCAGAATCGCCGCAGCCGGCAATACTGCTACAGGCAGCATCAATGAACGGCCGATTTTCTGTAGATATTTCATCATTTTACATTCCTCCAAAATAAAGTATAGGATAATAAAGGATTTAGATTTACTTGATGAAGACGACTCCTTGTATTCGTTTTCAATTTCACTATACCACGGATTCAACTAGTTATCTATACCAGTTAATCTGTTTTTTTTTTACAATTCAAACCATTTTTGAGCATAAATCAAATGTTATATTTAAAATATGCTAGATTCTTGAAATAATACTACTAGCCGGCAAAGTCACCGAGTTGCTTTAAATCCTTTAAAATAAAGGATGATCTTACCACGCAATTCCGAAATTATCTACCTCTATTCCCAGACTTATTGATTTTCCAAAACAATTCTGAGACTTTACCCCTTTATTCCGAGACTTTTGAATTTAATTCCGAGACTTTTAGAAATAATTCCCATACATTTCGAATTAATTCCGTAAAATTGTGAACTTCCGCAAAATCCTAAGTTAACTTGAAAACAAAAAAACAGCACCCTCTCCAATAGGGTGCTGCATTCTCTTACTTATCTTTCTTCGTTTTCAGATCAACGCCGATTGCAGCGCCATTTCTGCTTGAGTCGGCTACTCCTTTAAATGTTCCTTTTTCGTTATCAATCAGGATGCTTTGCACGTTGCCAATGACAACAGGGTTTATGCCAAACCGGTGACCCATTTGATTTAAGCGAGCGATGAGGTCTGAAGAGATGCCGTTTTCAAACCGATACGAATTCAGATTATTCGTATAGATCCTAGGTTCTTCAACTGCTGCTTTTAGTTCCATATCATATTCGATAGTGTGAAGAATCGTTTGAAGCACGGATGTGATAATCGTTGGTCCTCCAGGAGATCCGACAGTTAAAACAGGTTTATCATCTTCAAATACAATGGTTGGAGTCATACTGCTGAGGGGACGTTTATTAGGCTGAACTTCATTGGCTCCGCCCGGAACAGCGTCAAAGTCAGTGAGTTCATTGTTCAGCATTAAACCATATCCTGGAACCATTATGCCGGTTCCAAAAACCTGCTCAATGGTTGTTGTATAAGAGACGACATTTCCCCATTTATCTGTCACGCTGAAGTGAGTCGTTTCTCCGTACTTCCTATCATTTGGCTGCACTGTTTGTTCATAGTCGGCAGTACCTTCTTCGTACCTCCACGGATCACCCGCTTGAGGATTTGGATTAACTTTATCAAGACTGATCATCTGCTGTCTTTTGGCAATGTAATCCGGATGGAGCAGTCCATCTACTGGCACATCTACGAATTCAGGATCACCGGCATAGGCTGCACGGTCAGCATAGGCAAGATGCATGGCCTCTGCCAGTAAATGATATTTCTCAGCCGAACGCACGTCATATTGAGACAAATTGAAATCATCGAGGATCTTCAGCATCTGCAGCAAGAAAACTCCGCCTGAGCTTGGAGGCGGCATGCTTGCAATTTTATACCCCTGATACTCACCCCAAATTGGTTCATCAATTGTGACATTATATCGCTTCAAATCATCCGGCGTCATGGAGCCTCCAAAATCCTGTACGGTGCCGGCAAGAGCTTGCCCGATTTCACCTTTGTAGAACGCATCCGTTCCTTTTGAACGAATCAGTTTAAAGGTTTTCGCCAAGTCTTTTTGAACAAGCTTGTCCCCTTCTTTTATCGGTGTACCTTTTGGAAGGAAGACGTCCTTTGCAGCAGTAGCGGATAACGTATCAGCATTGTCTGAAATCGCTGCTGCTAAAACCGAATCAATTTTAAAACCCTTTTCAGCGAGTTGAATCGAAGGACTGATCAGTTCCTTCATTGATCGCGTGCCCCACATGTCCAGAGCCGTTTCCAATCCCTTCAGCGTCCCTGGCACTCCAACTGCAGTTCCGCCTTTGTATCGTTCTGAAAAAGGAATCGGAACTCCGTTTTCATCGAGAAACATATCTGGCGCCGCTCCTGCAGGCGCCCGCTCGCGGCTGTTAATAATCGTTGTTTCTTCTGTTTTGCCGTCATACACCATCATAAAACCGCCGCCGCCAATTCCGGACATCATCGGCTCTGTCACATTCAGCGCATATTGAATCGCAACAGCTGCATCAATCGCATTTCCGCCCTTTTTAAGAACATCAGCTCCAATTTTAGATGCCAGCGGATGGGCCGTTGTCACCATGCCGTCCCGTCCAACATCGACCTGACTGTATTCCTCTTTCTTTTCCGGCTTCTTAGCCTCTGTACTGACCGGAAATCCTCCAGCAAGCAAGATCGCAATCAGGAAAACACTCAACCTTCTTTTCATAACCTTCCTCCTTATAAGCAGAATCTCATCTCTACCATATGTAAAAGAAAATAGAGAATCAAGCAATACGTCAGAATTATCTGAATATTAGTCCGTTCGTCCTATCCTTATTTTTCCTGATTTCACTCTATAGGGAATTTAGTATGGTATGAAAACTAGATAACAATACCTTCAGCAAAAAGGAAAAATGTGCTAAAATAATTCTTGAAAGGGGACTTTATATATGATCTTTCAAGTTAAGAAAAATCCGATTCTTGTTGCCATTGTGCTGTTTCTGATCATTCTGCCATTTTTTCTGCTTTTCCGGTCTGAATCCCTTCCATCCCTGATTATCCCTTTTTTGCTTTCAGCTTTTTTAGCCCATGCATTAATAAAATCCTACTTTGTTATTGAAAATCAAAAATTGATTATCGTCTTCGGATTAATAAAAAAAGAAATACCTCTAAGGGATATTAAGGAAATCCGCTATTCAAATAACCCGCTCTCTTCTCCCGCCTGGACGCTGAAAAGACTTGAGATCATTTTTGCAAAGCCGATTGGACCCAGACCTCAATTCTCCGCGAGATTTGCACTTGTCTCACTGCCTAAGGACGAAACTGGCTTTTTCAGTGAACTGACGAAGCAAAATCCCTTCCTTTCAACACCTTAAAAAGTGCCGGCACAACTTTCGTGCGGCACTCTTTCTTTAATATATACCCAACCGGTAAATGGCCTCGCCGTTTTCTACTTTACCTGTATGAATAAAACCGGCTTTTTGATAAAGCCTTATCGCCTGACCATTCTCAGGATTGACTCCAAGTAAAAGAAATGGGCTGACATCATACCGTGATTTCATAAAACTGAGCACAATCTGCAAAGCTGCAAAGCCATACCCTTTTCCTTGATGGGCTTGATCAACCATAAACCGAACCAGCCAGTACACCCCATCTTTAGGATCCTTTCCGATCATCGCAAAGCCGATCATTTTATTTCCCGCATAAAGGCCCAGCGGCAAAAAGGTGGTTTCAAATCTTGATTCTGCCAGGGAATACAGGTTACTCGCAACAAACCTCTCTTGCTCTTTTTGAACCTTAAGCGATATACATGTTTCCCAATTATGCTTCGTTATGGGATGGAGCTGAATCTGCATGGTACGGCACCTTCTGTTCCTTATCAAAGTATGAATCTGATATTCTTAAAACGCTGACTCCGCCAATAAAGTAGACGGATGAGGCAATGAAAAAAAGAAATGTTACAGTAAAGTACTGAGCTAAAAATCCGCCTCCCATGATCGCAGCCGCTGACATAAGCGATGTGAAAAAATGATAGTTTCCAACTTGCATGCCGCGTTTTTCTTCCGTCGTCCACTGCGTCAACAGCATTTTTTCCCCATGCTTCTGCATCGCGCCAAAGATGCCCATGATCATTTGACATACATATACTTCTTCAATCGTTCCTATGTGCGGGTAATACAAAAGAATCAAAGCCATTCCGAAAGAAGAAACCGCTAACATCACTTTGTCGCTTATTTTTCCTGACATACGGCCTAGAAGCGGATGAACAAGCGCTGCTGAGAGACCAAATAATCCATACGATATGCCGAACTGTGAAAAAGAGGACCCTACATTTTTTATAAACAAAATATAGAATGGGAAGATGAAATTGCCCGCAAAAAACAGGGTGCTCTGAGCCGCAACAAATCTTCTGAACGAATCATTTTTCATCGCGGCCATACTCCTCATAAAAGTAATTCATAAAAATTTCCTTTTCGTCATATGTTCGCTTCAGTCCGAAAAACTCATCTGTTCTTGGATACGCACGCTTCATTTGCTCCTTAGTCGGATAAGGCTGATAAGGCAAATAATATGTGCCGCCAAAAGAAAGGGTGACATCAATCATCTTTCGGATCACGTTTCTGGTCTTCTTTATTTCATCATCAGACAAACCCTGATTGATTAATAAAACGAAGGCAAACATTTCATCTCGGCTGTAGGACAAAACAGCGTCTTCATTGTGATCAACATAGCGAATGGTCATATTAAATAGATTCAGCTCTTCCTCAGTCAATGTCTTCCGCAGACTGTCCACATAGTCAGGAAATGCATCAACCGGGACAAAGTATTCCTGAAGAATATCCGTATTTGTTTCATGTTCATACTCCAGAAACTCAGACTCTGACCGCATCACATTATTTCTTGTAATATAGGAATCTTCTTTTTTTAAAAAATATGACTTTTGGGCATTCCAAAAAGCATTTTTTCCCCAATCGTAGTTTCTTGATAAACCAAGCAGGAATTTCATGAGCGCAACATTCTTTTCTTCACTTAGTTCATCATATTCTGTACGGGCCCCCTGATCACCTGCAAGCTCATAGTTCGTCACATACATTTCGCTCAAAAAAGAGTCAGGTGCAGTGGATAATCTGGCAAAATGCATCCTGACCTTTTCATTGCCTCTGACTGCCTGTTTAAAATAATCGGCATATTCTTTGTAATCGAGAGCTTTTGTTTTCATTACATAGAGCTCATCATCCGTTAAACTGATTTCTGCGTCTAAAATCACTCCAAACAATCCGTATCCGCCTATGACAAGCGGGAATAGTTTTTCGTTTTCTGTTCTGCTGACCCGTACAATTTCTCCATCGGCGTTCAGCAATCGAAAGGACTGAATACTGTCAATTAGAGAACCATGGCGGATATCCCGTCCATGTACATTCACGCTCATCGAGCCTCCCACCGTGAAAATATTTTGAGACTGCATGACTTTGACTGCAAGTCCATGCGGATTGACGTAACGCTGAATATCGTCCCAAGTCGCCCCGCTTTGAACAGTTATCGTCTTATTCTCTTTATCAAAGTCCAAAATCTTATTGTAGGAAGTCATATCAAGCACGATTGCATCTTTGTAATAAGTATGTCCTCCCTGACTGTGCTGCTTTCCCGCAATTGAAATTTTCTTATTCGTCTCTCTTGCTTCTTTGATTGCTTTTTTGAATGACTCAATCTCTTTTCCTTTTATGACCTTATCAATTTTTATTGGCATTAAGCCGCTGACATCTGTCATGATTAACGGATCATTTTTTTCTTCTTCTGAAGCCGCTTTTAGTGAACATGCAAAAACAATGATAAATCCGAGAGTGAGGAGCATTAAATATCTCTTTTTCATAGTTCCACCGCCAAATAGAAAAATGTGTTATTTAGTTACATTTTACACTTAGTGGCTATTTTTAACAATACGGTTTTTCATGAACTGCCGGCACCTTCCAATGTTTTAATCTGCTAATAAAAAGGAATATATACACTAACACCTACTAAAAGGAGATGTTTCACTTGGATAAGCAGAAATTAAACAAAGAAGTATTAGATATATTGAAAAAGCATAAGGTCGGCACGCTTTCTACTGTAGTGGATAATAAGCCCCATTCCCGCTATATGACATTCTTTAATGATGAATTAATGCTTTATACACCAACAAATAAGAACACTCATAAAGCAGAAGAAATCGGTGAAAATCCCAATGTCCATATCCTGCTCGGTTATGAAGGCGAAGGTTTTGGAGATGAATATATTGAGTTTGAAGGCAAGGCAAGCATCAGCGAAGATCAGCGATTAAAAGAAAAGATCTGGAATGATCAAATGAAAAACTGGTTTGAAGGACCAAATGATCCTGATTATATCGTTCTTGCGATCAAGCCAAATAAAATCAGATTAATGAACAGCGGACAAGAGTCACCGCAAACATTAGAAGTATAGGGAACCAGCAGCCGGCATCAGTCTGCCGGTTCTTTTTGTGCCGATTTCTTGTTTTCAAAAGAGCCTCATGAGAAAATGAATGCAAGAACCAAAACTAGAAGGTGATCAGATGTATTACGTAGTAGTGGATATTGGCTGTTCTGACTGCGGAGAAGCTTCGAATGTTGTCGGGATTTTCACTGAAGAAACAAAAGCACGGACTGCGCTTCGGGAGTATAAAGCAGCAAATAAACTTGATCTGTACGGTGACGACCATCAATTTTTAATTTATAAAATTGAGAAGCTCAACGCCATTAATAATAACAGCTTTGACCATCTTATTTATGATAGTGAAGAAGAATAAAGGTATGGCACCTGCTTGAATGCGGGTGCTTTTTTTCATAAAAATAGACAGATCTGCAACTCTTGCCAATTCGGGCAAAACGGTTGATTCCCTTTTTAAAATCTAGTAAAATTATATACTGTGTTTTGCGTTCGGATCTTATTTAGGGAAGGAGTCAGGTATGTATAATTCTGTATTAACACGCAGCGATCAGACATCCATAGACGCTGAAGAACTTCAGTTTCAGCTCTTTAGAATGCAGGATAATCTGAAGGAAATTGCAAAGCGGTGGCAGGTTGTCGGAATTGATCAAACGAAGGAAGATAAATGGGTTGTGGTTTATGCACAAAATGACGGTGATTCATGCAAGGTGATGCTGAATGATTGTGAATCTGCTTATCGGGGCACCTGGGATTTTTCCATTCATGCCACATACAATGACGATAAAGCGATCCACATCGGAGATATTAAAGGCCCTGCAAATAAGGGCTACGGATCCATTTGCATGAATTATTTAAAGGAGTTTGCGAAGGATCAAAACATCCCCTACATCACGGGCGACATTGCCAAGCGAGACTGGGATCACGTTGACCGTCTTGTGCATTTTTATGAAAAACACGACTTCAAAGTAAACATTGACTACGAGAAGCAAGCAGGCGAAATTGAGTGGAATGATATGTATTGAGAAGCAGATATGATCTGCTTCTTTTTTGTTGGGCTAGAAAATGCGGAGGATGCTCTGCCAGCCGGATTTTGATTTTTTACAGCAAAGCCTATTTGGACACATTTCTCCTTTCTTCTGAGGCGATCATAGGTTGATCGCCTTTTCTAATTGATTATCTCCATTTGAATACTTTTCATAATTTAAGCTGCCATGGTCACGGTGATGATTATAGAATTCAATAAATTCATCTATTCGATAAAAGATTCAAAGGTGAACTTCGTTGATAACACTCCGTTCTAAAATACTGTGAAACGACTCAATGAACGCGTTCAAATTAGGCGATTTAAGTGGAATCCTTTAAATGCGGTTTACAGCACTTAATGTGGGCTTCAACACGAAATAAGTGTTTCATAACCGAATTTGCTGCACTTAATGTGGGCTTCTACACCAGATAAGTGCTTCAAAACTGAATTTACAGCACTTAATATGGGCTCCGACACGATATAAGTGCTTCAGAACCGAATTTGTAGCACTTACTGCGGGCTTCACACCAGATAAGTGTTTCATAGCCGAATTTGCTGCACTTACTGCAGGCTTCAGCACCAGATAAGTGCTTCAAAACTGAATTTGCTGCACTTAATGTAGGCTTCTACACCAGATAAGTGCTTCAAAACTGAATTTGCTGCACTTAATGCGGGCTTCTATACCAGAAAAGTGCTTCTTAACCGAATTTGCTGCACTTACTGCGGGCTTCTACACCAGATAAGTGTTTCATAACCGAATTTGCTGCACTTACTGCGGGCTTCTACACCAGATAAGTGCTTCAAAACTGAATTTGCTGCACTTAATATGGGCTCCGACACTATATAAGTGCTTCAAAACTGAATTTGCTGCACTTACTGCAAGCTCCGACACAAAATAAGTGTTCCAAAACCGAATTTACAGCACTTAATATGGGCTCCGACACAAAATAAGTGTTCCAAAACCGAATTTGCTGCACTTAATATGGGCTCCGACACAAAATAAGTGTTCCAAAACCGAATTTGCTGCATTTAATATGGGCTCCGACACGAAATAAGTGCTGCAAAACTGAATTTGCTGCACTTACTGCGGTTTCTACACCAGATAAGTGCTTCATACTGCTTTTCATGAATCAATCCCCTCTCCCACTCGCCCATCATTTCTAATTTTACAAAATGATAGGTTTTCTCTCCTGAAACTTAGGGTATATACAACTAGTGCATTTTTTCCTGTTTACCATAATCGAGCTATTTCAAAAAAAGAAAGGAGCCATGATCCTTCAATGAGAAAAAAAGCATTACTCTTATTCTCTGCCCTTTTTCTTGTCTGCATGCTTAGCGCCTGCGCAGAAAAAGAGAAATTATCAGATGGCGCAGAACTGATTGACAAAGATGAATTTGTATTCGCGGCTTCAGGTGAGTTCAAGCCATTCAGCTATGTTAAGGATGATATGACGATGACCGGGTTTGATGTTGCTGTCGGCGAAGCCATCGCAAAGGAGCTTGGCCTTGAACCTGTTCAAAAGCGGATCAAATTTAAAGGAATCGTTGAAGGTGTGAAAACCGGCCGAGCAGATGCAGCAGTTGCAAGCCATACCATCAACGATCAGCGTGCAAAGCATGTTTCTTTTTCCACTCCCTACTACTACTCGGGTCCTCAGATTTTCACACGTCCTGACAGTGATATTAAAACAGTAGAAGATTTAGAAGGAAAAGAAGTTGCCGTAGCCAAAGGTTCTACATATGCTGCAACCGCAGAAAAATACACGAAGAACATAAAGATGTACGATAGCGATATTACTGCCCTTAAAGCGCTGAGTACAGGCCGGCATGACGCGGTCATAACTGATTTTGTAACAGGAAAAAGTGCAGCTAAAGGCGGATTTGACATAGCCGGACAGCAGCTTATTGAACGAAGCGAGCAGGCCGTTGTCATTCCACAGGATAATCCCCTTCTCTTAAAAAGAGTGAATGAAGCGCTGGAAAAACTCAGACAGGACGGTACCCTGAAGAAAATCAGCATTGACTACTTCGGAGAAGACATTACGACGAAACCTGAATAACCCACCAATTGCACAGAAAGGATGTTGTTCATTTTGCCTAGTTTTTCACATTTTTTCGATTCGTTAGTTGCGAACAAGGGCGTCTTTTTTGATGCGATGCTTATTACCCTGCAGTTAACGGTTGTTTCAATATTAATCGGTATTGTTATTGGCCTCTTTTTTGCCCTTTTAAAAATTTCGAAATTAAAAGTCCTTGGCATTATCTCGGATGCTTACATTTATTTAGTTCGCGGGACGCCTTTGATTGTCCAAATTTTCATCTTGTACTTCGGCTTTAGCGGACTTTTTCTAATTCCTGATTTCTGGGCTGCATCACTGGCACTTGCCTTTCATAATGGAGCCTATATTGCCGAAATATTTCGCGGAACCATTCAGTCCATTGATAAAGGACAGATGGAAGCAGGCCGCTCTCTTGGTATGACAAGAGGCCTTACATTGAGACGGATCATTATGCCCCAGGCTTTCAGACGCGCTCTTCCGCCGCTTGGAAACCAGATGATTATCGGGCTGAAGGATTCATCACTTGCAGCCTTTATTTCTATAAACGAGCTCTTTAATGTGGCGACCACACTCGGTTCAAATAACTTTGATGAAATGACATTCTTATTAATTGTTGCCGTTTATTACTTAATTTTAGTGGCCATTTTAACCCTTATTGTTAATGGTCTGGAAAAGAAAATGTCAATCAGCGACCGCTAAGGAGGTAATGATTTTTGGAAACGAAAGAAATGATTAAGGTTGAAAAGCTGAATAAATCATTCGGTGATCTGCACGTATTAAAAGATATTGATTTGAAAGTAAATGAGAGCGATGTTGTTTGTCTGATCGGCTCCAGCGGATCTGGAAAAAGCACCCTGCTCAGATGTCTGAACTTTCTTGAGAAAAAAGACAATGGGAAAATCATCATTAATGGCGAGGAAATTACTCAAGCGACACATGACATCAATGAGGTTCGCCAAAAAGTCGGAATGGTGTTTCAGCATTTTCAATTATTTCCGCACAAAACAGTCATTGAAAATATTATGGAAGCACCTTTAATGGTGAAAAAAATGAAGAAAGATCAGGCAGCCTCTGAAGCTCGTGTCCTGCTTGAAAAAGTAGGTCTTTCTGACAAAGCCGATGTGTATCCCAACAAGCTCTCCGGCGGTCAGAAGCAGCGTGTGGCCATTGCCCGCGCCCTTGCGATGAAGCCTGAAATTATGCTTTTTGATGAACCAACTTCAGCTCTTGATCCGGAGCTTGTGGGTGAAGTTTTAGCTACCATGAAGGAACTTGCTGTAGAGGGAATGACGATGGTTGTCGTGACCCATGAAATGCAATTTGCACGTGAGGTGGCCGATTGGATTGTTTATATGAACGAAGGACGCATTGTTGAGAGAGGTCACCCAGATGACTTTTTTACGAATCCCCAAGAAGAGCGTACGAAAGAATTTCTTAAAACGACACAGCTGAATTAATCACAAAAGTTAAAACGCGCCTTGGTTGCCGGGGATCTCGGCGCCGGACATAGCCGCAGCTAATTTTATATTATCCACAACATTTTTGACTTGTATCAATATCTAAATAACCAGACTGGACGAGAGATTTTAGAATCTCTCGTCTTTTTTTTGTTCTCTTTACAATAAATTTCATATTGCTTTTGCAGGCAGAATTGAGTATGATGAAAACGGTTCAAAGAGGTCTGATGACTAACATCCAAATAATTACAATAGATGTCAGCTTGAGAGGGGATTTTTAAGTGAAAGAAAGAGCTTTATTTTTTATTACAGGATTATTGATTTTAACACTGGGTGTAGCATTAATTATAAAATCAGGTTTAGGCGCTTCCTCTTGGGATGCACTGGCTGTAGGTGAATCAAACATGTTTGGCCTGACAGTCGGAACTTGTATTTTCATTAATGGAATCGCTTTAATTTTTATTAATGCATTTTTTCTGAAGAAAAAGCCTGAACTTTTAGCAGCAGCAAGTATTCTTTTAATTGGAGCACTGATTGATTTCTGGCTATTGGTTGTTTTAAAGCATTATTCACCAACTGTTCTGTTTTTCCAGGCTTCAGCTCTTATCGCCGGCATTCTTTCAATGGGCGTCGGAGTAGCCATTTATCTGCAGGCTAAATTTCCTGCAAGCCCGATGGATACATTAATGGTAGCCATTCATACACGTTTTGGCTTGAACTTAAGAAACTCAAGAATCATCAGTGAAGCATTTGCACTGCTTCTTGCTTTTATTTTTCAAGGGGCTATAGGAATCGGGACATTTATCGTCACGCTTACATTAGGGTTTGTTGTTCAGTATTTTTACCCTAAATTTGAAGGTTTATTATTTAAAATGAGTAGCAAACTATCTTATAAATAAAACAAAATTCTTTTTAAATATAGGGTTGATTTGTTCCTATAAATCTATTATAGTTGAATACGTCAGAGGTCAGACATCAGATGACGCTGACTATCTTTTATGGAATTAGATGAAAGCGTATACAGATTTCCTTTTCAAAATGCTTTTAAATATATCTCAGAGGTGAAGAAAATGAAATACCTAATAGCACTGCTCGGTCTTGCAATCGTTCTTGGATTAGCATGGGTTGCAAGCAGCGACCGCAAAAAAATTAAATTCAAACCTGTAGCTCTTATGATTGTGATTCAAATTCTTTTAACTTTCCTGCTGCTGAATACTAAATTTGGTCTTGTCATGATCACAGCTATTGCGAATGGTTTCGGAAAATTATTAGGATATGCAAACGAAGGGATCTCCTTTGTTTTCGGCGGAATTGCCAATGATGGACAAGCTCCGTTCTTCTTGAATGTTTTACTTCCAATCGTCTTTATTTCAGCACTTATTGGCATCTTCCAATACCTTAAAATTCTTCCTTTTATTATGAAAGGAATCGGTCTTGTTCTAAGCAAGATCAATGGAATGGGTAAATTAGAATCTTATAACGCTGTAGCATCTGCCATTGTTGGACAATCTGAAGTATTCATCACCGTAAAAAAACAGCTGGGCCAATTAACATCACAGCGACTTTACACGCTTTGTGCATCCGCTATGTCAACCGTATCCATGTCTATCGTTGGTGCTTACATGACTATGATCGAGCCAAGATATGTTGTAACGGCAATCGTCATCAACCTGTTCGGCGGATTCATTATCGCATCGATTATCAATCCTTATACTGTTACAGATGAAGAAGATATCTTGGTAATTCAAGAAGAAAAGCAATCTTTCTTCGAAATGCTTGGCGAATATATCATGGACGGATTTAAAGTAGCTATTATCGTAGGAGCAATGCTTATCGGCTTCGTTGCCTTAATTGCTGCTGTAAACAATATTTTTGATATGATTTTCGGCATTACATTCCAGGGAATCTTGGGCTACATTTTTGCACCAATTGCGTTCATTATGGGTGTTCCTATGAGTGAAGCAGTTGCTGCCGGCGGAATTATGGCTACTAAATTAGTGACAAACGAATTCGTTGCGATGATGGATTTGGCAAAAGTCTCTGAGAACTTCAGCGAACGCACACTTGGAATAATCTCTGTGTTCCTAGTATCTTTTGCGAACTTCTCTTCTATCGGAATCATTGCAGGTGCTGTTAAAGGACTTCATGAAAAACAAGGGAACGTTGTTGCCCGCTTTGGATTGAAACTGCTTTACGGTGCTACACTTGTAAGTATTTTATCTGCGATCATTGTTAGTATCGTACTATAAGAAAAAGCAGCCGGGAATGTTTATCCCGCTGCTTTTTTTGTTTTTTCCCCTTACTTCAGCTTCTTCCCGTTAAGCATAAACCTGTAGACCGGCAGCTCTTTTCCAACTTCAGAAGGAATGTATCCAAATGTGACATAGCTGTCAATCGATTCCGGCTCTAAAGAGAGTGACAGCAAGTTGTTTTCTGGCTGTGCAGATAAGAATACATATGTGCCTTTTGGGAACACGACATCTTTCTTTTCAAGCTCTGTCTGTACTTCTACAAGCTGTTTGCCTTCATACTTCTCCGTGTTCTCTTTGCTCGTTACATCGTAAGCTTCAACTGACAGCTTCATTTGCTTTGGCAGCTGGAACCCTTTCAATCCCTGATTCTGAAGCTTGGCAGCAATTTCTGCCTGTTCAGGCTTCAGCACATAGGCTGTCGGGCGTTCTCTCGTTAACGTCGGTTCTGCTTCTGTTGCGCTGAAATAGTTCACTGGAATATCTTTTACAGTACCTGAAGCGATATCAATCATTTCAAGTGTTTGATTTTCAAGCTCAGCAGCTTCGCTGTTTATGATGATTGGATCTTTATCATTAGGAAGCAGTCCTTTTCTAACAAGCTTTGCCCGTTCTAAGGCAACTGTCGTTTTTACCTTTTTCGCATTCTCTGCGGTCTGCCTTAAAATATGCTCGTGGGTTGCGATTTGAGCGGCAACACGGCGGCCGAAATCTTCTCTCCCAATGGCAATTCCGCGGCTCTCTACTAAAAATGAAAACGATGTCTGCAAGCCAAACGAGTTCCGTCCAATGCGGGGTTCAGTTCCCCCTTCAAGAATGTCGATTTCTCCGTTTGTTACACCAGTTGTATAATAGCGGTCACCTGTAAAGCCCATGTCTTCTAAAGTATTTAAAGTCGGGTCTACATACAGATTGTCGGACATTGCGCGGATTTTTTCAGGAATGTTTAAGTTTCTTCCCGATAATAGGAGGATGTCATGATACTTTAGCAGCCCGTCCTCGCCGAATTGATCAAATGAACTCGTATACGGGGAGTATTCATGCGCATCAATCACAACTTCAGGCGTAAATTTGTTAAATTCATGATGAATAGCCTGTACCTCTGGAGAATCAAGCTTTACATGGTCCCGGTTTCCATCAAGTCCGTTTTGCAGCTGACGTTTAAAATTGTACGAGCCATCCGGATTCACCCGCGGAACGACAATGACGTTAATTTTATCTAATACCTCGTCTCCAAGATCACCTGTCAATCGGTTTGCAATCGCTAAAATCGATTCTCCGCTTGCCGGCTCATTGCCGTGAATCTGACTTTGAATCCACACAGTTGGTTTTTGTGATAAATAACTGGGATTGATTTTTTGATCTTTAGTAAAATAGAGGGCCGGTATTTCAAGGCCATTTTGTGAGGTGCCGATGTTTTTCACCGAAACGTATGGACTCTTCCCTTTCAGCTCTTCTATGTAAGCAAGCATTTCCTCCTGAGTTGTAAATGCTTCTTCATCTTTCACAAATGCAGGTGTTCCATCCGTTGCCTCTACCTCAGGAAAAAGATGCCGTACCTGTTCAGGCTGGCTGTAATCCTTTCCGTAATAAGGAGTTTCTGCACTGACTGCAGGGGCTAATAAAAAACTGGCTGTCAATAATACTGGAATTGAGCTTTTCTTAAGAACCTTTTTCATGGACTGCCTCCTCTTTTTCTTATGAATCTAATGATAGAGGAAAGACTGATTATTTTCAAAAAATTAAGAATAGTTTGTTATACTCATGATATTCGATTCTTACATTCGATTTACGTTAAGCAGGACAAAAGATGCAACGAATATTTCGTAAATCGAAATATTTATAGAAAGAATGTACCATCCACTAGATGATAATTTATAGACACTCACCCTTTAGAAGCATTTTTACAATCCAAAAAAAATCTTAAATATCAAAATGATTTGTTGGCTTTTTTTATTTCCTTTGGTCTAAACTTTATTCTTTTTCTTTCGTAATTCTTTATATTTCTCAAAATTCCAATCTTCTAAAAACGCCTTTGCTGATAAATATCCGGATTCATAAAGAAAATCAATTTCTTCATCTGTCAGCTCAAAATCTGTTGCAGTAATGCCTCCAGTTGGAATTTGAATCGTCCTTCCCTTTGTTTCTTCTGTCAAATGTCTGAGATCATGGGCCTGAAGCATTGTTTTAAAGATATTTTTAAAAAGATGAACAGGTGTCGGAATCACCGCACCCATCTTAATCTCATCCTTTACAAACCGAAAGCCAAACGTCGGAAAACGGGGTTCATCTTTTGAATCAAAAATCCAAATGGGAAAGTTGCTGAGCAGCCCGCCATCTAAAATATAAGATTTATATCTCGATTTTGATTTCCATATGACTGGCCGAAAAAAAAATGGAAGGGATGCACTCATCATGACAGCTGTTGAAATTTTCAAGTCGCTTCGGGTCATGCTGTACTTTGTTAAATCATCTGGCAATATAAGAATTTCACCATTTGATACATCAGAAGCAATAATCTTCAATTTATTTTCAGGCAAATCAGCAAACGTCCTGATGCCTTTTGCGGCAAGAAGCGATTCCACCCATTTTTCCAAGTAATCATTCTTGTAAAATCCTAAATGAATCATAAGCTCAAACAGGCTTCCGACTATCGGAATATAGTTCAGGAATGATTTTCCTCTAAATTTTGAGACATCCATTTCTTTCAGCAAATCACGAATTTCATAGCTCTTATAGCCGCAGGCCAGAAGTGAAGCGATAACGGCTCCTGCCGAGGTCCCGGCAAGCCTTTCCCACTCTACCTGTTCTTCCTCCATCGCCTGGATAGCTCCTGTGAAAGCAATTCCCCTCACCCCACCGCCTTCAAATACGGCATCTGCCTTCATTAGCTGTCACCTCGCATGATAAATTTTCTTTCTCTTACCTTCAAGATTCTATTTGAAAATTCCTGTTCACAATGTTCAAATGATTCATTCCACCCAATATAATAAGATGAATGAGTCGTGAACGAACCATTGCTCTCCAGAATGAAGCCTGACCTCATGGCTGTATATGGGAAAGAATCATGTTTAATCAGCAAAAATCAATTCAGGCTATCGCCATGCATTATTCTCAAAGAATGACAATTGATCATATCCAAATGGACTTAAAGACTAATCGCCACTTTTAATAAGTATTAGAAAAAATCAAATATAGATCTTTCGGGACCCATAAAAAAAGATCTAGTACACGCGGCTAGATCCTCTTTTTAACATCTTCTTTTAATGATTCAATCATATTGTCTGATAAATTTGCAGGAATAGATGTACCATCCTCGAAAACCCAGGAATTAATTATTTCAAGGTCTGCTTTTTTGAAAGTAACACTATATTCTTTATTATTGTGAGTAAAATCAGCTGTCACCGATTCTTCGCCATCAAACTCGTCATCAATAATCATGTTATTTATTTCATATGGATTCACGATGTAATCTCCTTTTAACATTCTTTCTTTATGTATATAGAATTAACTTTAGATTGCTGTTTATTCACTTTTCCCAGCAAATCTGCCTGGATTTTCAAATAGAAAATGCACGATCTGTCAGATAAAAAAATGATTCAATCGACTTTCAAGTGAGCATTTTTCATTGATGCATGATGAAACCTTAAGTGGTGCATATTAATTTTTAGAACAATTGGAAGGGGTAATTACCATGAAAAAGCAAGAAAAGCAAAATGAAAAGGATCATAAAGAAAGCCAATCGGAGCTGCAAACAATTAATGATATTTCTAACAGCGAAAACGGGCAGCCGGTCCCTCAGCCTAAAGATTTCGATGCAATAGAGTATTAAGATAAAAGCAATGCCTGGATAAATGCTTTTAAAACAACGTCTCAGAAGCTTAAGGGAACGCATATGGCCTTCACATATTTCTTGTGAAAGAGATTATGGGTGCCGTGTTTATTTTTAACGGGTTCGGTTGCGGGGTGTTAACATATTAATTAGCAGTATAAATAGCACACAAATTAGCATACCAATTAGCATAGCTTCTGGTATGCTTTTTTAGTGATTTAAAAGGTTTTTATAGGGAAACAATGCTATTTTCAACACATAAATTAGCATAAGAAATAGCAAGCATATGCTGTTCAGCAGAGTGCGTTTATTTGTACTGCTAATTCTAATACCAATTTAAGTGGTAAATAAAAATAAGGAACTCCAGATTTTTATGGAGTTCCTTTTTGTTCTTCCATTATTGCCCACTAGCAGCGTGAGAAATGTATTGACGAAGCGACTGAGTTATGGTAAATATGGAACCTTTTACAACAGATAAAATCAATGAAGTGACAAATAAGATGAACCGACTCAATTTACGTAATATTCCACTTAAACAAAATGTTACCGTTGAAATGATTCAGGAATACGTAAATAAATTAATAAAATGGTGTTCATCTCAAAAGCGAACACTGTCGCTGTTCGCTTTTTTTAAAATTATTTAGCCTTTTTTACTTCTTCCATTAAGTTTCTGACGAAATTATCATCATTTACAAGCCATACTGAATATTTTCTTTTTAAGAACTTTTCTGCTTCTTCAAAACTTGGGTGGGTCTGTTCCGTTATTGTTTTATTTTTTTCAATCCCCCATTCCCCATTTTCTAAAGGATATATAAGATAGATCTCGTCACTTCTGTTTTTATACATGGTACCAAAAGTGGATTCTTTTACATTATATCGATTTCTTTTCGCATCTTCTGGTAACGGTTCAAGATGATAGGTATCAATTGCGAATTGCTTGTAGGCATCTTCTGTTAAGGTGCAGCCGGATGCTTTTGCATGTCCCCCGCCACCGAATTGTGTAGCAACATCAGACACATCAATATGATCGTGAATTGTTCGAAAACCCATTCGTTTGCCGCCAATATTTAATATGGCTATATAATCTAGGTGCGGGTTTTCTTTACCGAGTTCATTCCCGAGTTCTGAGTGATACGATTCCGCATAAACCACACCCGCAAAAAGTCCCCCAACCTCTGTTTGAACGAGCTCCCTTCTTTTCCTGCGAATATATCTGTCAATTTTATTTTCTTCCATATCAAGGATTTTTGTTTCAAATTCATCAAAGTAGAAATGATCACTCGTTTGCAGCCGGGAAATCATTTTTTCTTCAAATTGATCTATTGAGAGAAGAAAAAATAATGCATTCAGTCGCTGTGCATGGTGGTTTTCATTTTTCTCCCACTCCCACGTATCGTATTGTCTTACGAGTTCAACAAATTCCGCTGTTGCGTCTGATGGCTCCATTAGTTGATGAGATATGAGGTATTCATATAATAAGGAAGTAGCTGAAGTTAACTTCCCTTCCTCACCCTCCACCACAACGTGCCCCCACTTATAATCATTATAACGGAGAGCCGTTTTATGGTGATCAATCAACTTAACCTTTCCCCCTGCTTGAAAGAATTCTTCCAGTCTTTTTTCATTTTCTTCACTTACGGACAAATCTGTAATAAATAAGAAAGTTTCCTTCCCCTCATTTTCTAAGAACCATTCCACTTCACGATTAAGACCTGAAATAGAATTGTAGCGTACTTTGACCTGCTCGCCAAAAGAAAGTTTTGCTAAAATACCGCAGCCAACTCCATCGAGATCATTATGAGATAACAGTTTATACATATTCTTCACCTCAAAAGATAGTATAGGTTTAACTATTGATTAACATGTAAATAAAAAGCTGACTGAAGGTCCTCCCTTCAAGTCAGCTTTAATGATTTATATAGTTTCTTCACTTTCCCGCCCAATTGTTAATATGGCTTTCCATCAAAATCCCCCTAAATCGATTCTTCACTTATTCCGCAATTGTGCCGATTATTTGAAGAAGGAAAAATCTGGAGGTCACCTGGCTGATCTCCAGGTATCGAGCCCGATACTTTAAACACACACTTTCACAATCTTCAATACATAATAAGAAAGATGGGAATTAATCCTTTTTGCATTGCATTATGGATTAATTATTTCAACTTTACAAACTGGAGTTTGACATCCTACTTTGTTGTAATGTTACGATATACCATCAGATTAATTGCATTTATATATTATGCTGTTTTAATGTTTTGCACCTCTGAACCGAACCTGTTGGTTTATTTCTGCACCTTCCATATGTTAATGGGTTACATTTTCTTTAATGAGGGAAGTAAAATCCTCTGGTGTCACGACCTCTACATCTGAATTGAGCTGTTCCACTACGGTCTTCACATCGGAAAGCGACTTGCTCCATGCATGGACCAATACGAGTGTGTAGCCTTGTTCACTTTCAGGATTTCGCGGTGCTGAATTGATGCTTTCTATGACACTTTTTTCGTCTGCACCGGCAAGTCCGCTCCATAACATTTCTCTGGCAGATATGATCGGCTTATCGTTTGACCAGACAATTTTCCCTTTATGGGTGTCATACCTTGAATATTCAAGGTAAAACAAGGCGTCTATATTCTTCTGCGAGGTATATTTGTTCCAAAGAGATTTATTTTCCAGTGAGTTGAAATCAATAATTTGTGCAATGTGCAGATCAGTTTTACCCATATATTGATTTAGCTTTTTTACATGCTTATTTAATTCTTTCTCTGGATATTGACTCGGATACATATAGCCATTGCCGGATGGTCCGACTACAAATTGATCAGAGTGCTCACCGTGTGAAGCGCTTTCATAATACCAGTTCATAACGGAAGGAGCAAGTTCAGAAAGCAGCGGGGATATTCCCCAGCCCATATTGAAAGTGCCTCTTTCTTTGCTCGAATACCACCTGTTGTCTGATTGAAAATCACCGAGAAGCCACTGGACATTATCTCCATCTGTCATCAAAAATGTAACATAATGGGTGTTTTTGTTTGCCGGACGCTTTGTATCGGCTGTTTTCTGCTTAAGAGGTCCGGTTTTAATAGATGATAACATCGATAGATTAGAAGCATGGTCAGAAGGAATCGTAAATACACCGGCTTTTGATGATGGAGATATAAACTGATCCTCCCCTGAGGATGCATCTCCCCATCCAAATGCTGTTGAATCTTTTTTTAGTCCCTCCATTAACTCAGAACGGAAAGGCGAGTTTCCGTCATAAAAAATCATCGACTTTTCTTTCACTGCAAAATCTCTTAATTGAAAGGCAAAATCCTCTTTTTGTTCAACAATTTTATCCTTCTTAAATTGTGGCCAATAATGATCCTTTACCCATTTTTCATCTTTGCCTCTCACATCCATTTTTTCTTTTAAACCATAAAATTCTGCTTTGCCCACAAGACTTTCCTCAACCGCAATTGCTCCTGTCACCCCAGCTAAGCTTGTTGCGGAATTGATCGAATCATCTCCTTTTTTAAAAAGAATATAGTCCTTTATTTTTGATTTCTTCACAAGTTCCCAAGGGTTGTCGGTATAAGAGTACGGGATGCCATAGTTTTCTTCCAAGTCCTTTAACCATGTTTGATACCCGCCATATTCGCGGTCAAGGTAAAGCTGAATTTTTGAGTTTTGCTGAGCCAATAAGCCTTGAAGAGTGGCAATCATTGTCGCTTCTTCAGCCGACATTTCAGACGTTTTGATAACGTAAATATGCTCCGGATCCTGTGCTTTAGCTGTTGTATATAGTGGATGACAAGCCATCAAGATAAGCAGAATGGTCATCCATGATATGATCTTTTTACGATTATTCATATAACACCTCCATTAAGCTTTTTTCCGGTAATCTTTTTTCTTCCAGGCAAGCGAAGCATAAATTTGCACCATAGCTGATTGTTCCAGAAGAGTAACAGAATGTTCACCGTCAAATTTAAATAGTCCGGTTTCAGGGTCTCGATACTGCTCCCAGACCTTGTCTGCATAGGTTTGCATCGCATGGGAATATTCTTTGTTTTTTGTTTCTGCTTCTAGCAATAAAAGGTTCTTAAAGAAAATCGCATTGAATCTCGCTGGCTGTTTATACAGTCGCTCTTCTTCTTCGTAATAGGCTAAAGCTGCATTTGCAATGCTTTCTGATCTTGTTAAATATTTTTTCTCATTCGTAATACGGTATAAAAGAACATTCGCTCCAATCATTACACCCTGGTTGTAGCTCCATTGCGTTTTTTCAATCGTGCCCGCTAAATCAATATGATCCCAAAAAAGCCCGTTAGGTGCGAGCATGTATTCATTTGTCCAATCATACATTTTCTTTGCCCATTGAAAATAATGTGTCTGGCCTGTTATTTCGTACAGATGGAACCCAAGCTCGGCCCCTGGGGCATTTGATACTGTATTTCGATCGCTGCTCCAGGATGCTTGTGTCCAAAAGACGCCGCCAGAAGCAGGATGAGATGGATCATTGTCCCATCCAAAGACAACAAGATTGAATATTTCTTTTGCTCTTTCTAAATATTTCTTGTCATGAGTCATTTTATAGAGCTGAATAAACTCAAGACCAATCCATTCATTATCGTCATAAAAAAAATCTCCCCCATGTCCATACGGAGCAAGGACATAAGAGTCATAGCCTTTTGGCTGTTTTTCTTCGTTCCAATACAGTTCAAGCGCATCTAAACGGTCTTGTACATCATCTTCATAATCTGAACCTATCTTTGGTACTCCTGATAGGTCAATAGTTCCTGCCATCGCTTGAGAAAAAGGCCAAACATAGGAATATGGATTTCCGCTTTGATAGGGAAATTCCTCTAAATACAATTTTGAATCTTCCTTATAAAAGTATTGCTGCAGAGACTCATATGACTGAACGGCTCTTTCTGCATTTTGCGTTTGATGCTGTTTTGCCTGAACACTCATTGGACTAAAGATTGATAAGAAGATGCTCAATGTAATTAGCAGACTAACAATTGATTTCATAAAAACCT
Source organism: Metabacillus hrfriensis (assembly GCF_030127205.1). NCBI lineage: Bacteria > Bacillati > Bacillota > Bacilli > Caryophanales > Bacillaceae > Metabacillus > Metabacillus hrfriensis. Next base: position 1,676,347 of record NZ_CP126116.1, on the reverse strand, counting down.
CCTAAGTAAATTTAATTGAACTGGCTAACCCTTTTAACCTCCTGTCATTTGATTGGTGTTTTCCCTATGAAGAAAAAACAGCAGATCCGTTCGTTTCTGCTGTTTTCATTCTCTGTTGGTATGTTGTTATATAGATACACATGAAAAATATAACGATATATATCTACATATTGATTATATATAATCTGAATATTTCGTCAAAAAGGAAATAGGTCTAATTTGAAACATGGATAAAAGATCCATTTCTTAAAAAACCTTTATTACTTTTCTCCTATTAGACGACGTGAAAAATACTTAGGGCTATAACTTTAATCATATAATAAGACCCCAAAAACGATTATTCCTATAAAATCAGGTTAATTATCAATAATTAGCTTGAAACCAGATAGTTGATAAAAGAAAGAAAGCTGCCTAAAAGGCAGCTCCGATCTTTACTAACGCAACTCTTTAGTTGAAATAAGGTGATTGGATTAGCGTATTCTGTCCTGCAGCGACCTGCCGCGTTCCCTGTTCTTTGACCATCACGTAAATAGCTAGACTGCCTTGACCATCAGTCGCCGGGTATTGTCGAATATGTGCAACAGTCACATCCGGACACACAAAGAGGATGTTCTCGGCCGAATACCGTGCATATGAGTTAAGGAGTGATCCCGATAATACTGCCTTGTGCGTTTCATTAATTTGCTTCCATCCTGAGATCCGCTCGCCGAACACATCTTATGAAATCGCTTTGAAGATTTAATGTTCTATTAAGTTAGACAAAGGAACCACTTGTTCATTCTGTGGTTCATCAATAGGATAAATTCTAGCTGTTTCATTGTTTTCATCCACATTCTGAATATAGATTGGAGTTTCATTATAGGTTACATTAGCCATAACTGGTGATGCAGCAATCTCTTGTGCACGTTGTTTGTTCATATTAAGACCCCCTCTCTTTTTATAACAATCAAGTCATAATGTTAACTTCAAACAATATAATTATTCTTGTTATTCAACATAATAAAGATTTAATTGTTAAATATAGTTACTCACTAGCCCGGTTGTCCTTGAGCTTAGGAAGAAAATTGAAATCCTTGAACCATTAAAACTGATCGAATAGCTGGTATGGATTGATATACTTGCCTTTTTTATCGCTTATATGCACATTATCAGGCTTTTACAAAATTCAATGGGCGAAAAAAAGATAAAATAACACATACCCTTTACTACTGTCTCCTTAAGACTAAATAGTTCCTTTACTTTAGTTTTGGAAAAGTTTAGATTTATAATTAAATGAAATTTTATTTCAATATTTGGAGGGACTGATAAAATGGAAGTAATAGTAGTATTATCCTTTTTAGGTACGGCAATCTTTCTTACTTTGATGCCTGGTCCAGATATCCTGTTTGTCATTGCCCAAAGTATCTCACAAAATAAAAAAGCTGGTATAACAACAGCATTGGGGCTTTGCTCAGGACTTGTCATACACATATCTGCAGCGACACTTGGCATTTCAGCAGTAATTTATCAATCAGCGCTGGCTTTTGCAATTGTTAAATACGCCGGGGCATCTTATTTATTGTTTTTAGCTTGGCAGTCTTTTAGAGAAAGAGAATCTGATTTTGCAATTGGCAAACAGAATTCTTTAAACTATAAATCATTGTACAAAAAAGGGATTTTGATGAACATTCTAAATCCTAAAGTATCCTTATTCTTTTTAGCATTATTACCTCAATTCGTTGATAAAACGATGGGGCATGCATCAATCCAAATGCTTATTTTAGGAATTATTTTTATGGTACAGGCTTTAATCATTTTTATAGCAGTTAGTGTATTTTCGGATAAAATACGTAATCTGCTATTAAGAAAAACGTTTATAGCAAAGAGAATGAACGTCATAAAAGGTTCACTGCTGGGCTTTATTGGATTGCAAATCGCGTTTAGTGAAAAATAAGAAAGGACAACTCTTAGAGTTGTCCTTTCTTATTTTTTGTTTCCCATATAAATAGCTCCCTAATAATAAGGAGCAAAGGAACGTGATTGCATCAAAAGAAAATTACCAGGGGTTCAAATATATATTATTAAAGTTTTTTATTCATAATTGTTATAGATCTCCCATTACTTTTTATTGGCCAAGTCATTCCGGTCATCAAATATAGGCGGCTGCTCCATCCAGCCGTTATCTATCATGATGTTTACACCATCTTCAGCGTACTTTGTAACATCCGCTATCAAGAGTAGATACTCTGCTGCCAAATCACGTCTTTGGCTAAGGGAATAAGCTGCGCCATAATATGCAGAAGCAGTTGAAATCAATGATACAATATGAAAAATCAACAGTTTATCTGAAAATGGCGAAACTGTTGAGCTTGTAACTTCATCATCCCATTTTTTGGGGGAGTGAAGATTATCTTCCGATAAAAAAGAACTTAGAATAGTAAATTGCTTATCACAAAGTCCTTTACCTCTTTGGATGTATTCACGGACTTCTTTAGATTCTGCAACTTGACTAAATCCGATTTCCAATACTATTTTTACGACATTCTTTAGCATATTAAAATAAATACCGCTTACCTCTATAGCGTTTAGTGGTCTTTTCCTTCCCAACCAACCCGTTAAATAGCTTTGTTTTTCCACAAATTGAATTTTATCCGGTGCGTTAATAGCTGGTGGTCTGCTTACTATCCCCTTATTTAGCATAGCATCCATTATCATGTTATATAATTCCATCGCTTCCATATTGCATTTAATAAAGTATTTTCTTTGATCTTCGCGAATAGAAGTACCTACTGCTCCAGCGTAGCCTAATAATCCATGTATCGTCATGATATGCAAATAGACAAGCAAAAATGGATCAGAAAATAAAGGAGGTGCCTTGAGGTTAACATCGTCTTCAATTGTAAATCCTTTTGGGATAGGATAATTATCTTGCATAAAAAATTCTTTAATGCTTTCTATATGCGAATGTGATAAGTCTAATGCAAATTCAAGAACAGAACGAATGTCATTATCTTTTACATTTTTCAAATAATAACTAATTACACAAAGCGCCATACTATCATTCACAAACTGACTCCAAAGGTTTGATATTTCAGCTGAGGTTAGACGAGTGTTATGATTAATATCTCCCATATAGATCACCCTTTTTTTGTTACTTAATTATTTCGTTATTATAATTCAAACAATGGATTAATATTCAATATAAATAGTGCAGTCTTGGTTCTATTCTCCCCGCTAGGATGCCTCTTTACCAATGACCGCTTGAATTTTGCAAGATGAACAAGGTCTTGTAATTAAAAAAAGAGCTTGCTATTTGAAATAAATAATAGCAAGCTCTTTTTCTACATACTTCTCTCTGTCGATTAAGATATCAGGTCTATACAATAGCACCCTTTATATACTTGAAATAATAAGTTCTGATTTACCTGCAAGCCCGAATTCACCGAATTCACCAGGTAATAAAAAGTGGTCTCCTTTTTTAAAGAAGGAATGATTTCCATTATGGATTAGTTCTCCTTCTCCATGAATGACACTGGCAAGAAGAAAAGGTTTTTGCTGTTTTAAGCTGGCTGTACCGTCTAATTCCCATTTTTGTACTGTGAAGTAAGGACATTCAATGAGTGAATCGATCGTTAAGCCCGCTATTTTTTCAGGTTGAGTATTTAATTTATTTGCTGTGAAAGGAACTTCAGTTACTTCGATGCTTTTTTGAATATGAAGCTCACGGTGATTCCCTTCTGAATCCTTCCGATTATAATCATATACACGGTAAGTAGTGTCAGAGTTTTGCTGCGTCTCTAAAATGATAATACCTTCACCAATCGCATGTATGGTTCCACTGGGCACATAGAAGAAATCACCTGGTTTGACTTTTACTGAACGAAGCAGTTTATCCCATTCCTCATCATTAATCATTCGGATTAATTCTTCTTGTGTTTTTGCATGATGTCCATAAATAATTTCGGCATTTTCTTTACAATCAATAATATACCAGCATTCGGTTTTCCCTAACTCTCCATTCTCATGAATCCTGGCATACTCATCATTAGGGTGAACCTGAACCGATAAGTCTTGATTTGCGTCTAATATTTTAGTAAGAAGAGGAAAACGGTCTCCTGCTGTATTTCCAAATAACTCACGGTGTTTTTCCCATAGTTCACCCAAGGATAACCCTTTATATGCACCATTTTTTACAACACTTTGTCCATTTGAATGTGCTGCAAATGCCCAGCACTCTCCTGTTTGATTAAATGGAATATCATATCCGAAGGAAGTCAGGTTCTTTCCGCCCCAAATTCTTTCTTTAAAAATAGGTTCAAAAAACAATGGCTCAATGGTCAAAACAATTCTCTCCCTTTCATTCTTTTTATTTTTTAAGTATACCTGTCTTTGTCTCTAAGCTGTCATACTGTGTCCTTTGAAACATCTTTTTTCAAAAGGCCCTTTTCCCATTAAAAAAATGAGAAAAGGGCTGACATTCATCCTTTAGTTTGAGGGCTGAACAATCTTGGCAACGAACCTATTCAATCGATTCTAAAAGCTGAAAGGCTTCTTCTTTTGTTTTAACAGCTAATAATTGTTCTCTATAGCTTTCATCCATCAGTTTACGAGAAAGCATTTGAAGGATTTTTAAATGTTCATTCCCTTCACTATCCTTAGGAACAGCAATCATGAAAATCAGCTTTGCATCTGTACCATCAAGGCTTTTCCAGTCTACCCCGTCTTTTTTGAGACCAAAAACAACGCGAGGTTTCTTTACGGCAATTGATTTTCCGTGAGGGATAGCAATGTTCATGCCAATTCCTGTTGAGCTTTCTTGTTCTCGGTTTAATATCGCCTGTTTGAAGTCTGAAGTTGAACTTAATGCTCCTGCATCATCTAACTTTTGTATCATTTCATCAATAACATCATCACGTGTTAATCCGGCTAGATTTACGTCAATTAGCTCCGGACTGGTGATATCTGTTAATTTTTTAATTTCTATATTTGCTGTCTTGATCTCTTTTTGATGTGTTTTTTGCGGTACTTCTTGGGTTTCTTCAGCTTCTTTTGCATCAGGGGTATCTAATGTCTGAACATCTCTTTTCAAGATATTGACCAATAGAGCTGTTACAAACGCACCTGCAATTACGGCGATAAAAAACATCAGAACATTATCAACAGCTCCGAGTACGGCAACGATCGGTCCTCCATGTGCAACTTTATCTCCAACATGTCCAAGCATTGCGATAACTGAACCAATCATAGAACCGGCCATAATACTTGGAATGACACGAAGCGGATCTTGAGCTGCAAACGGAATTGCTCCTTCTGTGATTCCGAATAATCCCATTGTAAATGACGCTTTACCTGCTTCTCTTTCTGCAGGCTGGAATTTTTTCTTTCCTAAGAACGTTGCAAGTCCCATTCCAATAGGCGGTATACAGATTGCAACTGCGATTGGGCCCATGATTTCATAGTTTCCTTCTGCAATCATTGCAGATCCGAAAAGAAACGCAACCTTATTTACAGGACCTCCCATATCAAAGGATATCATTGCACCTAAAATTAATGCCAGCAGGATTGAACTTGTACCTTGCATGCTTGCTAACCATGATGTTAATGATTCGAAAACTTGGGCAACAGGTGCTCCAAGAATATAAACAAATACGAGACCGACAATAAGTGACGCAATGATCGGGATGATGATAATTGGCATAATCGGCTGAATGGCTTTTGGTACTTTTAGTTTTTTAATACCTAAAGCTACATACCCCGCTAAGAAACCCGCGATAATACCGCCGATAAAGCCTGCACCAGCTTCACTTCCGTAAAAACTGCCATTTGCTGCAATATATCCGCCAATCATACCAGGAGCTAAACCAGGTCTATCTGCAATACTAACGGCAATGAATCCTGCCAGAATTGGAATCATGAATGTAAAGGATGCTCCACCGAGCTTTTCGATCGTTTTCCAGAATGAATCATCCGGAATCACAAGGCCTCCAGGAGTCTTTTCTCCTCCGAGAGTTAATGCAATCGCAATTAATAATCCGCCAATTACAATGAATGGAATCATATAAGAAACCCCATTCATTAAATGCCGGTAAAAAGGATTTTGTTTTTCTTCTTTTTTATGATTTTTTTCTGCAGCCTTTGATGCTTTGTACACAGGTACGTCGCCGCTTATTTTATTAATTAATTCTTCTGGCTTGCGTATTCCGTCTTGAACACCAGCAACTAACACCTTTTTGCCAATAAACCGATCTTTATTAACTGATTTGTCAGCAGCGATAATAATACCGTCCGCCTCACGAATATCCTTCTCAGTAAATTCATTTTCTACCCCGATTGAGCCCTGGGTTTCAACCTTCATTTGAACGCCTAACTTTTCAGCAGCTTTTTGAAGATTTTCTGCAGCCATATAAGTATGAGCAATCCCGTTTGGACAGGATGTAATCGCTAATATCTTCATTTCTAATCCTCCTAAATTTGTTTCGCAATCGCTTACATTCATACTATAACGCGAAAAAACGAGGGGAAAAGTTTAACTTTTTACCGCAGCTTCCGGAAATATCGGTTTTAATACATGTTAGGATACTATCTTCTAACATGAAAATTAGATAAAAAGTTCATTTTATCTTCTTCTTTAATGAGAGTTTGAATAAAAGCAGGCTGTTCTGTCAGATAGGACAATTCACTAAATAGCTGCTTTGTCTCTTCATGCTCATCATTTTTGACAGCGAGCATAAATACGAGTGTTACTTTTTCTGATCCCCATTTAATCGGTTTTTTTAAAGTAGCAATTGCAATCGCTGACTGCTTGATCAGTTTGGGGCTGCCGTGTGGAATGGCAATGCCTGCACCAATGGTTGTTGATGACATTTTTTCCCTATTAATGGCGTTATGTGCATATTCTTTTTCCACATATCCTTTTTCATACAAGGAGTCAGCAAGCATTTCGATTATTTCATAACGATGTTCTGCATCTTGCTGTAAAAAAACTAAAAAGGGATTCGTATATTTCAACAGCACAGATTCTTCTATTTTATGATGAACAGATTCTTCAAACTGATTGATAAAACTCATTAATTTCTCTTCTTCTGCTGCCGTTAACAAAGGGGAAACTACAAGATGTGGAATCTTTAATTCTGGCAAAGAGACAGTAGATATCACAAGGTCGACATCATATTTTGATACAAATTCTTTTAAGTCTGCCTTGGCTATGCACCCCATGATATGGATGGAATAAAATTTTCTCTCAATTTTTGTTTTTAATAACTGGGACGTACCAATTCCCATATGACAGACAATAACGGCATTTTTCTTTTTTTCTCTGGTGCTTTTAAGCCGTTCAATCGATGCTTGAAAATGCAAAGTAACATAGGCTGCTTCTTCCTCTGGAATTGACAGAGCGAAAGATTGATTAATTTCTTCTAAGACGTTGATGACCATATCAAACATATATGGATACATTTTTTTTATATCATCCAACATTGGATTTGTAACGGAAAGACCGTAATTAAGACGATTTAATGTTGTATACAAATGAACCTTAAGTCCGCTTAACAAGGTTTGATCCTTTGTAAATTCAATCATATTTAACTCGGTCATACGATTTACTAAAAGATGCACCAGCATTAATAGCATAGGGTTATTTTCAGTAAAACCAGCTAGTTTGTCTGTCTCGTTTCTTTGTTGATAACGAATTTTCCCGCCTAATATATGTAAAGCCAAATATGTGATTTCCTCTTCTGGAAAATGCAATGAAAAAACTGGTTCCAGCCTTTTTAAAAATTCAGAAGTCCATTCATATTCTTTCTTATCTCTGAGAAGAGATTTTTCGTTTTCTGAGATGGAAACAGGCTGTTTAAGTTTTATTCGCTTAATCATCAGGAGTGTATGTATGATTAAACTTTCAACAGTTTCATCTGTAAAATATAAGGAATGCCGATTTTGCAGCTCTTTCAATTCTATTTTTACTGCTTCTGCTTCATAAGATGAAAATTGTTCTTTTATAAATTGATTACTGGATGTCATATTGTTGGTCAGCTGATAGAATCGGGAAAAAGCGGTTCGTTTATTTTTTTCAGCTCCTATAATCGTCAGGCCGACTCTTTGCTTAGAAATTAATGTTAAGTCCATATCCTTTAGCCATTCATCGATTTTGTCCAAGTCTTTTTTGATAATTGCTTTATTCACAAAATACTGCAAAGCAAAATCCTGAACTGTTACTGGCTTTACGGACATTAGAAGCTGATAAGCTATTTGTAGAACCCTTTCATTAGATTCATAGACTGGATTGTTTGCCAGGTGGAGCTGTTTAAACAGGGCTGTCTTGTCACGCTCTTCAATTTCTAAGTATACGCCTAACCCTGGTTTTCGAATTAAAGAAGCATTTGAATGCTGTTTTATGTATTCTTCAATTGCCTTAAAATCATTGCGTATTGTTTTTTCAGAACAATCCACTTTTTCTGCAATATCCTGCACTAACAAATGCTGATCTGATTGAGTTAATAAAATATGTAGGATTTCTTGCTGTCTTGCATTCATTAGGTTCACCTGCTTATCTTTGGAACAATTCTATATTCATTATTTTGTGGATTTAACACCGTTTTTTATACGATACATTTGATGATAGTGTAAATTGACACAATACATCTATAAAAACTTGACGGGAAATTTTGAAAAACCGCAGACATCAAATCTCATCATATATCATTTTTCTTTTATGATAAACAAAGGAATCTATTCAGAAAGCTTAATTTGTATGATTTTCTAACATTTCATAACCAGTTCCCTTGGTCAAATAGCAAAAAGAGAGAATTCCGGTTGGATTCTCTCTTTTTAACTCTATTCTTTCAGCAGGCCATTTTTTTGAAGGTACTCTTTCGCCGCTTCTGAAGCTTGCTTCCCTTCAACATTTACCTGATAATTCATCTCCCGCATTTCATCGTCCGTAATTTTTCCTGCGAGATTATTTAGCGCGTCCTCAATCTCCGGATGCTCTTCTAGCGTTTCTTTTTTCAATAACGGCGCACCCTGATAAGGCGGGAATAAGTTTTTATCATCTTCTAGAACCGTTAAGTTATATTGCTGCAGCTCACTGTCTGTTGAATATGCATCAATTAAATTGATTTCACCGGACTGAATGGCTTCGTAACGCAGCTTTGGCTCCATCGTTTTTATGTTTGGAAAGGTTGTTTCATAAAGCTTTTGAATACCTTTATATCCGTCCTCACGATCAGAAAACTCAAGTGTAAATCCAGCATTCATATTGCCTGCCACTTGTTTTAAATCTGACATTTTTTCAAGGCCAAATTGTTCGGCTGCTTCTTTTGGTACGGCTAAAGTGTACGTGTTATTAAATTTCATCGGCTTTAGGTAGGCCATATCAAATTTTTCCATCATCCCTTTTTTGGCCTGCTCATATACTTCGTTTCGATTGGTGCTTACAGCTTCCTCTTTTAAAAATGTAGTTATGGCGGTACCAGTGAATTCCGGGTAAATATCAATATCTCCTGATTTTAGCGCATTAAAAACAAATGAGGTTTTTCCGAGACCAGGTTTAACTTCCACTTCTAAATCTGTCTCTTGCTCAATCAGCAGCTTATACATATTGATTAAAATTTCAGGCTCAGATCCAAGTTTGCCGGCGATGACGATATCTTTTTTCCCAGTTCCAAAAACAAGCGGAACAGCAACAATTAAGACTGCGGCTAATCCTGCAATACCAACTGCTTTCATTGATTTTCTCGCTGATGTTTTTTCAACTAAACGGAGGAGAACATCAAACAAGATTGCAAGAAGAGCTGCTGGAATTGCTCCAAGTAATATCAGCATGTTATCGTTGCGGTCGATGCCAAGCAGAATCAGTTTCCCTAATCCCCCTGCGCCAATTAGAGCTGCTAGTGTTGTCGTTCCTACGATCAGCACCATCGCTGTCCGGATTCCGGCCATAATTACCGGGAGGGCAAGAGGGAGCTCCACTTTAAACAAACGCTTGGAATTGTTCATTCCCATCGCTCTTGCCGCTTCAATTAAGGAAGGATCAACCTCTTTAATTCCCGTGTATGTATTTCTCAGGATTGGGAGCAGTGCATAAATAACCAATGCAACGATTGCCGGTATGACTCCAATCCCGACAAGCGGAATCAGCAATCCAAGCAAGGCAAGGGAAGGTATGGTTTGTAGCACTGCTGAGATTCCTATGACACCTTCTGCAGCTCTGGCTTTTCTTGTTAAATAAATACCGAGGGGAATAGATATGATAACAGCAAGCAAAAGAGCTATAAACGAAATTTGGATATGTTCAAACAAAGCAGATAATAGCTCGCCTTGCCTTTCTTTAAAAACATCAATGAATGCATTCATACGTTAACCTCTTTCTTCCGTTCGCCCCGATAAAAACTGTACGGCCGACTCTCTTGTAATGGTTCCGATAATCTGTCCATTCCGTTCTACAGGAATCATATCTTCTTCTCCTAATCGAGCCAGGGCCACCTTGATATCTGCAGAATAAGACAACGGAACTTTCAGGGGATCTGTTTCCTGAAGAGGACGAACAAACCCTTCAATCGAACCCTCTAGAACATTTGTCACGGCACGATGGCCGATAAACTCCTTTACGAACTCATTTGCAGGATCCCTAACAATAGCTTCAGGTGTATCAACTTGAATGACCTCTCCATCCTTCATCACACAAATGCGGTCTCCTAAAGCCAGGGCCTCCTGCATATCATGTGTGACAAATACAATCGTTTTATGAATCCGCTTCTGCAGATCAATCATATCCTGCTGCAGTTTTTCTCGGCTGATCGGATCCAGCGCGCTGAATGGCTCGTCCATGAGAATGATATCCGGATCAGCAGCAAGCGCCCTGATGACTCCGATTCTCTGCTGCTGACCGCCGGATAATTCGCTCGGCTTCCGTGTTCGATATGTATCAGGATCAAGACCTACCATTTCAAGCAGCACATCTGTCCGCTTGCGGATTTTCTCAGCGTCCCATTTTCTAAGCTCAGGAACGATCGCGATATTTTCTTCAATCGTCATATGCGGAAACAGAGCAATCTGCTGCAGCACATACCCGATATTCCAGCGGAGCTCATGAATGTCATAGTCATGAACATTTTTTCCGTCTATGAAGACAGATCCAGCCGTTGCATCTATCAGACGGTTAATCATTTTCATTGTTGTTGTTTTTCCGCAGCCTGATGGCCCGATAAAAACAAAAAACTCCCCTTTTTCTATAGTTAAATCCAAGGCATTAACGGCTTTTGTACCATCCTTATATACCTTAGATACGTTCTCAAAGCGGATCATAAGCTCACCTTTTTCTATTGTTATAATGAAAAAATCGTCATACCTTTACCTCTATTACCCGAAATATTCAGAAGTTATTCATCTTTTTAGAAATAACGAAAACTTTCTCTTAAGCAATAGTGGAATTATCTGTATAATACTAGAAAAGAGAGGGTGAAGCCAGTGATGAAGATCATAACAGATTCTGTAATCGGATTTAAGGATGCTAACATTCCATTTACGCTTCTCAGCAAAAATTCCAACACAAAAAGCCTGGCCATTATGCTTCCAGGCTTAGGCTATACAGCGCAGGGACCTCTTTTTCATTACTCAACTGGGGTATTCTTAAATAAGAATGCTGACGTGCTTCATATCAATTATCAATACAATGCTGCATTCTATGAATCTTTTACAAATGAAGAAATCGATGAGGCTTTAAAAAGAGATGTAAGAAACGTAATCGATACTGTCTTAAGCGCACATACTTACAGTGTTTTTTATCTAATAGGAAAATCGCTCGGAACCATCGCATTAGCTTCTGAGCTCGGCAGAACAGCTTTTTTCGATGCGAAAGTAATTTGGTTAACACCGCTATTAAATAGAGAAGATGTTTTTGGATCGATTGTAAAGAGCAAAAAAAGAGGATTGTGCATGATTGGCGATAAAGATCCTTATTATAAGGAAGATAGATTTCAGCAGCTGAAGGATAACCCGATTCTTAACTCTGTCCTTATTCCTGAAGCGAATCATAGTTTAGAATTGGATGGTGATCCTGTGGGTTCCGTGGATATATTAAAAGCAGTGATTGCGAAGATTGAGGCATTTTAAAAGCGCGGCAGCAAGCCGCGCTTCTTTTATACAAACAGCTGATCAATTGCACTTTGAGGAAGACCTATTTCTCCTCCGAGAATGTAATAAACAAATGTTTGTTCCTTATACTTTTGTATAGTAGCTTTAGTTGCGCCGTTTGCAGTCTTTGGATTTGTTAAAACAACCTGGCTGAAGTATTGAGCGGCAAGTGCATACTTTCATTAAAAAAAAGCCCTGATTTGATCAGGACTTTTCATGAAAAACTTATTCAAATAATGAACTTATTGCAGATTCAGGAAGAGCATTTTCTCCGCCAATAATGTAATACTTTTTAGCTGAATCAGCATAAGCCGCAATTGTATCGATCGTTGTTTGCTCAGCTGCTTTTGGATTTGTTAAAATCATAGGATTTCCATGAACTGCTGCTGCAGCAGAACCTGACAATGCATCAGGGTAGTTTGTTCCAGTTGCAATAAACGGACTCGACATATTCAAGTCAGCAGCAAAGTAGCTGATGATGCTGCTGTTTGTTTCATAACGAGTCGCCCCGCTGATGCGTTTATGATTTGGGAAAACTTTAGCAATTTTATCAGGCACAACAGCTGTGCCGCCAATAACAAAGGTTTGCTTCATGCTGCTTGATTTAACGTATTGGCTGACAGAATTCGGTATTGCATTTTTCTTTGTCAGTAATATTGGCATCGTTTTCGATGCAGCGATTGGTGCAATGGATAAGGCGTCTGCAAAGCTTTCGCCAGTAGCAACTACAGCACGATCCGCCGTTCCAATCTGTTTAGCAATATTAACGGATGTCTCATAACGGTCTATGCCGCTGATTCTGGAAATCGATGTTATGCCGGCAGCCTTCAGCTCTTTTTCTACGTTTGCAGTTATGGCAGATTTTCCGCCAACCAGAATAACTTTTTTCGCTCCCAAGCGCTTAAGCTCACCTTTTACCACAGCAGGAAGCGAATTCGTGTCTGTTAATAAAAGAGGGGCCTTGTGTTTATGAGCAAGAGGAGTTGCACTTAATGCATCCGGATAATTTTTGCCTGTTGCAATGACAACTGTTCCGGACCCAGTAAAGCTTTCTTTTGATACTTTTACAGCTGTTTCATAACGGTCTGAACCAGAAATGCGTTCCACCGGAATATTCATTCGATCAAATGCTTTAACAGCGCTGAATAAATCAAGTCGGCCCCAGCCAGATACTGTGTCATAACCTGGAATGACTTCTTCTTCAGGATACGGGTATTCTTCGTCATATGGATATTCTTCCAAGTCATCCATAGGGTTATCTTGTTCATCAAATGCAATGTCAGCAGCAGATTTCGTCAGGATTCGTTCTACTTCACCCGGCGTTAAATCCATATTATGTGAAAGAAGCAGGCCTGCTGCTGCTGCTGCATGAGGTGTTGCCATTGATGTTCCCGTCATATTCGTTACATTGCCATCAGGCATTATGCTAGGAATGTCAGTACCTGGTGCAACTAGATCCAGCCCTTTTCCATAGTTTGAATAATCCGATACTAGATCAATGCGGTTTGTTCCGCCTACTGAGATAACATACTTAGAAGAAGCAGGATAAGAAAGCTCTTCCAAGCCATCATTTCCGCTTGCTGCTACAACTGTTACATCATGATCGTAAGCATATTTTAACGCACTCTCGATGACGCGGCTGTATCCTCCGCCAAGACTCAGGTTGATCACGTCTGCACCTTGATCAACTGCATATCGAATTCCGAATGCAATTTGCTCTGTGTCGCCGCTTCCTGCTGCATCAAGGACTTTTACAGGAAGAATTTTGGCATGAGGATTAATGCCAGCCATTGAATAATGGTTATTTGCTTCAGCAGCAATGATGCCGGAAACATGAGTTCCATGCCCATTGTCATCTATGGCATTTGAGTTTTTCTCAATAAAGTTGTAGCCTTTTTCAGTCAGTACCTTGCTGCTTAGATCTGCAAGAGTATGATCTACTCCGGTGTCAGCTACAGCAATCACTGTTTCACTCAGCTGTCTGCCTTTTAATACTTTTTGAAGCTGTTCAAATTTAATGTCAGCATCAGCAATGCCGCCATCTTTCCCTTCGTTTTTCAGCGACCATTGATATGGATATTGAGTATCAGCAGTAAATGCTTTGTACTGTTGAACAGGTTCCGCAAATTCAACCTCCGGCAGCTTTGCAAGCTGTCCTGCCGCTGTTTTTAAAGAACTCGCTGAAGCTTTATAGCCTGTTGTGCTTCCTTCTACTTCCATCACATACATATCAGGGAAAACAGATTTACTCGCTTTTAGCTGAGAAACCGACTGAATGCCAAATGATTTCGTTTTTGCCTGAATGCTGCTTAATTTCTTTCCTTCTTTTAACTTTACAATGACGCGGTTTTCATAGCTGCTTGCAGCAGGTACTGCATATCCGCCTTTTTGTAAAATAGAAGAAACGGTTTTGTTCGTTACATTTGAAAGACCGATGCTTTTCCCGGTTTTCTCAATTTGATCTTTAAGGAAAGACGGTACTGATTCAAGCGCTGTTTGATATAAACGATTGATCGCATCTTGATCCGCGCGGGTAATTTTATACGTACTGCTGCTTCCTTTTTCTGCAACATCTGTAAATAAGCCTTTTAATTGGACTAAATCCTGATAAACGTTATCGCGGATCGTCTTGCTGAAAACCATTTTCGTGCTTAAAAATGGAGCAATCTTGTAATACATGGAAGATAATTCTTTTCCATTTTCAGTTTTAGCAAGGACATCTTCACGAATGGTTCTCAAGTCCTTTAAAATGTTTTTGCCGTTTTCTCTTTCTTTTGTGCTAAGCTCTGCCGGACACTCTTCCGAACTTACATATTCAGAAGGAGGAAGTGTTATCCCATCATATCCGATCGTATAGGAAGCGGGTGGCTCTGCAGGCTCTTCCTCTTCTTCCTCAATCGTCATCTCTTCTTCTATGACCTCTTCTTCACCCGTGTAATGCTCTACTTTAATATAAAAAGGTCCCGCCCATGCTACCGGGAAATCAATGACTGCCGGCTGATCTGCATAAGAATACCCCATATATCTGTCGAATGCGCGATTATCAATTGCATTTTCAAGACTGGAATATACCGTTACATTCAATTCAGCTTCTGATTGAAGCTTTACGCGCAGGTGCGTGTAATCTTTAATTTCTGCTTCCGTTGGATCTATCGTGTACCACTGTACTTGTTCCGATTCCTCAAACAAACCTTCCACTGGTTCTGAAATGGTTAATTTCGCTTCTTCTTTCGGCACATCTGCTTCTGCTGCCAAAACATCCTTTACAGAAAATTGGCTGAAAAACAGGGCAAAAATCAGAATGACTGCCATGAAACTGCTAAACTTTCTTTTCGTCATTTGAAACCTCCGCTTAATAGATTCATAATATTTACATTTTCTATTAAAACATAGAAATTTCTTTCTTGGAAAACATTTCTATATATTTAAGGTAGATTTAAACAAGGAGCTGCTTCTCGCAGCTCCTTGCTGGTGTTACCCTTTTTTTACAGAACCATAGCAGATTTCACATAGTGATAAAGCAGCTTCGCAGTATTTTCAAGCGAGTCTTTGTGAGTGCGTTCAAACGCGTGTGAGGAGTCGATTCCCGGTCCGATTAATCCATGAACAATATCATGGCCGGAACGGATCGCTGCTGATGCATCAGATCCATAGTAAGGATAAATATCTAATTTAAAGCCAATGTTGTGCTCTTTCGCCAGATTCGTTAAGTTTTTGCGGAGCTCATAATGGTAAGGACCGCTTGCATCTTTCACACAAATTGAAACGGTGTACTCATCCGTTGACTGTCCGTCACCCATCGCACCCATATCTACAGCTAAATATTCGACTGTTTCAGGTGTGATATTAGAATTTCCGCCGTAGCCGATTTCTTCGTTATTTGATATTAAAAAATGAGTTGTATATGGCAGCAGTAATTTTTCTTCCTTGATTTGCTTCATAAGCATAAGCAAAAGCGCAACACTTGCTTTATCATCTAAATGACGGGATTTAATAAAGCCATTATCCGTCACTTCCACACGGGGATCAAACGAGACAAAGTCTCCGACTTCAATGCCGAGTGCCCTTACATCATCGGCATTTTTCACCGTTTCATCAAGGCGGATCTCCATGTTGGCCTGATTCCGTTCTGCTTTTCCTGCATCTTTATAGACATGAACTGAAGTCTGGTGCATCAGGATTGTACCTGTAAACATCTTGCCCGATGAAGATTCGATTTTGCAATATTCACCTTCAATCGAGTTATAGTTAAAACCTCCGATTAAATCAATCGTCAGCCGTCCGCTTGCTTTAATTTCTTTTACGATTGCCCCAAGCGTATCAACGTGCGCTGTCAGCATGCGGTGATGTGAATTGTCTCTTCCCGGAATGGTTGCAAGCAGTCCGCCTTTGCGATTGCGTCTCGTCTCGATTTGACATTCAGCCAAATAGTTTTCTACATATGTAATCACTTCATTTGTATTCCCAGATGGACTCGGTATGGACACGAGCTCTTTGATCAGCTGCATCGTTTCATTCAAATTAGATTCTCTCCTTTTAGTTGCTTTTTCTATATTATAACAGTTTCAAACATCCTTAAAATAGCAAAACCGATACCCCATAATGGGAAATCGGCTGATTGACCTTATTCATATGAGATGATGCTGAGCCCATGAGCATCAAGTGCAAGTGTTGAACTTAAAATCTCTTGACCTGTTAATAGGCATGAAGCCTTCTTTAAATTCTCAGGAAGAGAAACATCAATTGGATGATTTTCCCCGTTTAAAATGAACAGGATTTTCTCATCGTTAAACGTTTTTGTATACATGATATGCTGATCTTCTCGGCCAGCTTCGACAAATTGAATTTTCCCCTTGTTGCCGAAGGCCGGATTGTTTTTGCGAAGCTCAATCATCTGCGTAATAAATTTCAATAATTCCCCGTCCTGTTTTTCCTCATCCCAAATCATGCATTTACGGCAGCCTGGATCCATCACGCCCGTCATGCCTATTTCGTCCCCATAATAAATACACGGTGCGCCCGGTGATGAAAGCAGAAAAGCGAAAAGCTGCTTTACTTTATCTGTATTTTCTCCGCAGACAGTAGCGATACGAGGAGTGTCATGACTTCCAAGCAAGTTAAATGCAACTTCCGACACTTGCTCAGGATACATAAGTAGAGCTTCTGATGTTCGGCTGATAAATTCTGATGCCGTTACTTTTCCGTGAGCAAAATAGTCGATTGCCACACTTGTGTACGGATAATTCATTACTGCATCAAACTGATCACCCTGCAGCCAAGGCATTGCATCATGCCACACCTCTCCTAAAATATAAACCTCAGGATCAATCGTTTTAATTTCTTTGCGGAACTCGCGCCAGAAGTCATGGGAAACCTCATTTGCCACATCGAGTCTCCATCCGTCAATGCCAAATTCCTTCACCCAGTACCGCCCAACTTCAAGCAAATATTCCCGCACTTCAGGATTCCCTGTTCTGAGCTTTGGCATATTTTCCGAGAAACCGAACGTTTCGTAATGAACCTTGCCGTCTTTTTTCAGCGGAAACTGATCAATGTGGAACCAATCTCTATATTTTGACGCTTCTCCGTTTACGACCACATCCTGAAACGGCGGAAACTCATAGCCGCAATGATTAAACACAGCATCAAGCATCACTTTAATGCCATTTTCATGACAGACCTTCATTAACTTTTTAAACGTTTCTTTGTCTCCAAACTGCGGATCAATTTCTAAATAATCAATCGTATCGTACTTGTGATTCGAAAACGCTTTAAAAATAGGGGTGAAATAAATACCCGTAATCCCAAGCTTCACAAGGTAATTAATATTTTGAATGATCCCTTTAAAGTCTCCGCCAAAGCTGTTCGCTGCTGTCGGCTCTGTACTTCCCCAAGGCAAAGCATCTTTAGGGTTCAGGGCTTGGTCTCCATTCGCAAAGCGTTCAGGAAAAATCTGATACCAGACCGTGTCCTTGACCCATGACGGGGCAGCAAAAATATCTTCTTCATTAATATAAGGGAAGGTAAAATAGTAACCGTTATGATCTTGCGGCTTTTTATCCAAAAATCCCTGCTCCGTAAAAATGAGTGTTTGATCTCCCGATAGTATCTCAAACCCATACTTCAAACGTCTATGCGGTGGTTTAAGCGCAGCCGTCCAAATATCGTAAAGCTCCGTTCTTCCAAGCAGAGTCATCCCGATATGCTCTTCAGACTTCCATTTCCAGACTCCTTTGCTTTCCTGCTCCCACGTGAATGGATCTCCCCAGATCAAATTCACCTTTTCAGCATCATTTTTCTTTGTCTGCAGACGGATGTGCAGCGTATCTTTATCATAAGCATATGCAAAATTATTTTTAGGACGGTGGTAAACCGCTTCTTTTAACATCGGATTCAGTTCCCCCAATTCTAGACTTAAACGTTTAAGTAACGGTAGAAAAAAGCAGAAGCTACTCTGCCGGTATATTAGTGTATTTTTCTAAATGCAAACCTCTGTTGTCTTTAATAAGATCGGATAAAACCTTGAATGCAATATTCGCTTTAGAATCCCTGAATAAAACCATTTTTGCTCCCACAGGAAGGATCTCCGGACAATTGGATGTGCAAATCACGGCATCATTTTCAATGTTCCGGAATTTCGATACAGTGGAGGCCAAAAACTCGTTTAGAATAATCGCTGATTGATCAGTGTTCTTTGCTAAAAATTCAGCAAGGACTTTTTCATCCTCCATAAGATGTATGTCACCCTCTGAAAGACCCGACGCCATCTTAATATGCTCAGTAAGTCCAGCATTGTGAAACTTCTCCATAATTAAAACGGCTGATTTTCCTTTCAGCTGTTTTTTTGCAGCTGAAAAAGCTCTCTTGTAATCAAACATGACCTTGTAAAACAATTCATCATCAATTACACTGTCAACGAGTACGAGCGGCACTCCTGCTGGAACGGTGTTTGAGATGCTGTAGAAGAAATCTTCCCGGACATCAATCAGGAAAACGCCATCAAGCTTCCGTTCTGCGATAATCTCAAGATTGGGCTTCTCCACATCAATACTTGAAAGCACAACGTGATACCCCTGTTTTGTCAGCAGCTGCTCAAGCTCAAAAATAAACTCGGCGTGATGCGCGCGTCTCCATACCCCTTCGTGTGCAGAGCGGTTTATAAGAATTCCGATTAACCCTGTCTTCTGCTTAACAAGTGATCTTGCAGCAAGGTTAGGCACATAATTCAATTTCTTTGCAATCTGGAGCACACGTTCCTTTGTCTCTGCTGGAATCGATTGATTTTCTGCATTATTTAAAACGTAGCTCACAGTCGCAACAGAAACATTCGCTTGAGACGCAATATCTTTCATTGTTGCTTTTTTCATCTCTTTCACCATTTTCACTTAATCGTTTAAGTTGAGTATACAGATCATTGACTTAAATGTCCAGGACCAAATATTTAAGTTCCTATTACCGCCATAAAGCGACTCTAATGGTGTGCCAGCTTTCCTTTTAGACATGAGGCTGTATGTCTAATTTATGCGTAATTATGTAAGAATAGCCGCGAATTTTCTTTGAAAGAGCCCAATTAATTTGCAATGGCTCCTAACTCCCGAAAGCTAGATTGATTGATTACAGGAAAAGCCGGCTGCTCATTTTAGCAGCCGGCGCTTATACCCTTTATACCGCTCTTAAAATAGGTAATGTACAGCATCTGAAAGAGCCTCCAGATTTGATGATTTCAGTGATATCCACTTCAATCACCTCATACCCTCTGTCTCTGAGCTGTTTGTTTACATTTTTATTAACAGGAAGACTGATGATTTTTCTATCGCCTATCGAAAGGACGTTTGTGCCCATTGTAAACTGTTCGGCTTCCGATACTTCAATTAAGTTGTAGCGCCGCTTAAGCATTTTCAGTTCTTTCTCTTCAAAAGCATATGGAAAGATCAGGGCTTCCGTTTCGGACAGGACATTAAATACACAGTCTAGATGAAGGTATTTTTCATTTATCGGAACAGGTATAACCTCAAAGGCTGGAACAAGCGACTGCAGTTTTTCGATCGCATGCATACACGTTCTGTCACTCACCCCAACGAAAATAGCCGTTCTGTCGATGATCACGTCTCCGCCTTCAATCCGGTGTTCTTTCAGACACTGCTGCGGATAGCCCTGTACATCAAGCCAGCTGCGCAGCACTTCTTCCTCTCCCTGTCTGATGTCCTGGCCCATTTCCGAAACGTAAACGGTTTTGCCTAAAGTGAAGCCGATGTCACGGGTGAATACTTGCTCAGGGTATTTTTCATAAGGTGTGAGCATAATTACTTCTGCCCCATTTTCCTCTAATGTCCGGACAAACTGCTGATGCTGTCTGATTGCGAGCTCTGAATCTATATTTTCATCGGCATAATGCCTCTGTGTTTCATTAATAACTTCGGTGATCCGCATATAGTTTGGCTGACATACCAGCACCCGCTTTAATGAATCATATTCGCTAAAACAGGCTAACGTCTGATCTGGTTTTCGAATGGTCGTCAAAATAAATTCCCCCATTATGATTGCTTTTATGAGATTATTCCCTAAACGGCTTAAATATTAAACTATTTTGTGACATTATCTGACGCCTATTCTTTTAATCACGCTGTTAGTAATTGTCAAACATGTTTAATTGTTATATAGTTTTAAAAGTTGAACTATATTTTTCTCATATGAGGCTGGAAAGAATGAAAATTGATAATGAACTAGAAACATTACGAAAAGAAAATCAGCTTTTAAAAGAACTCATCACACAATGGCCTACTGCATTTACTTATGTAAATCCGGAACTCGAGCTTGCGGTTTGCAAAGAGAAGGCAGACTTGCCTCCATCCATTCAGAAAATGACCAGCGCACAGCTGACGGCTCA
Organism: Metabacillus hrfriensis; assembly: GCF_030127205.1. Taxonomy (NCBI): domain Bacteria; kingdom Bacillati; phylum Bacillota; class Bacilli; order Caryophanales; family Bacillaceae; genus Metabacillus; species Metabacillus hrfriensis. The sequence goes on along the minus strand of NZ_CP126116.1, from coordinate 1,655,349 downwards.
CACAAATCAGCGCCTCTGCCTATCATCATCAGCTATTGATTCATTTCATCACACAGAAGCTTTTCTATCCGACATCTTCGATTTAGTTGCCCATCATGTTGTTTTTATTGATGAAGCGGGCATTGTTACTTTATGCAATCTTCAAGCAGCAAAGGATCACGGGGTCAACCGGGACGAGATTATCGGCAGGCATTTAAGGGAGCTTGTATGCATTCCAGACGATCAGCTTCTGACACTTGAAACCGCCCGCACCGGGATTGAATTCATTGACCGTGAAGTACTTGATAAAAATTATGGAATCCTGAATACGAAAATCCTCTGGAATAGCGACGGATCCATTAAACGGGTAATCGGCACCTTCTACTTTTTAAACGCTATAAAAGAAGCCGAAAAACAGGCGATCGCCGGCAGAATTGCCGCTGGGATTGCCCATGAAATCAGAAATCCATTAACAACGGTCCGAGGCTTTCTTCAGGTGCTTCAAGCTTCAGCAGATCCTGAAACGAAAAGCTTATTTCAGACAATTTTAATTCCTGAAATCGACCGGGCAAATAAAATCATTTCAGATTTCCTGAGCATCGCAAAACCTGCCGAAATTCGGTCTGAGCATTTTGAAGTGAAAGAATTTCTCCTGAATCATTTAGGAAGAATCTTAGAAAGCGAATCGCTTCTTTACTCCATTGAGTTTCAAGTCAAAATTGACCCCACTGCAGAAGGGATATATATCCTTGGAAATAAGGATGAACTTCTTCAGGTCTTTCTGAATTTGTTTCAAAATTCTTTTCAGGCAAAAAACACAGATCCGCTTAGAATTCACATCTCTTGCACGCGCCAGGAAAATCGGCTGCAAATCAGTTTTTCTGATAATGGAAAAGGCATTATCCCTTCCGCTCTGCATCATATATTCGATCCATTCTTCTCTACAAAAGACAGCGGAACAGGACTCGGTCTCTCTGTTTCGAAAAAAATTGTCGAGAACCATAAGGGTACAATGACGGCAAGCAGTGACGAAAACGGTACTATATTTTATCTGGATTTCCCTGTTTGGGAGGAGCAGCGTTAAAAGTATACAATACCTGAAAATTGCTATGAAATTCCCTTGCAAATTTAGTAAAGAGAAGATCAGGAATACAAAAAAGGCTTAGAGGATTTGCTCTGAGTCTTTTATAATTTAAATGGTTAATTCCATAATAGCCTCCGATTATTGAAGATAATAGTTATTCTATTCATCAAATTCTGGATCGGATATCATAAGCAACCCCTTTAAACAATCATCATATTCTACAATCCTTCCCTTTAACTTAATACCAATTATTTCAAAATAAAGATGAGAATTCAATCATTTATTACATTATTTAACATGATCACTAGCGGTAATTACGCTACAACCCGGATTTCATTAATATAAAGTAAAAGAAAACGTTCTGTCGGACGTGGTCCTTATTGAAGTTATTACCCATCTTGCTTTTTATGCTACAATTCAAGAACTCTAAAAAGAAAACTTTTGTAATGCGGCTGCCGGTTATTAGGGGTGCTTGTTCATTACCTTATACTTTGCAAATAATGAGAGAAGAGGTTAAATTGAATAATATATTAATGCTCGGTGCAAACGGGTCAATTGCAAGGTGAACTGGACCTTGGTGCTGCAAAAGGAACCTATAACTTCTCAATCATTGGGTCTGCTAAAATGTCTCATCTCGAAGATGCAGCAGCTGCTCTTTCTAATACCTGAAGAAATTGCGTTCCTGGAAGAGCCGTATGGCCGCATCCAGTGCTTGGTTTAGATTAAATTGTGGTGCAGCGGCAATTCCCGATATTCCGGGTTTTGCTGACCCTAATCCTAATAAGTAACAGGGTTCCTTTTTTCAGGAGCAGTGTTTAGCACTGCTCTGTTTATTTGTTTGCGGACTGGCAGGATTTACGAATTTTCTAATGGAGGGGATTCATCAAGATGAATAAACAGGAAAGCGGCTATAGATGGGTGGTATTTGGCACCGTACTATTTGCTTACTTCTTAATTGTAAGCCAAAGAACAGCTCCAGGACTTATTACCGATCAATTAATGAAAGATTTTCATGTTTCAGCTTCTACCATTGGTCTTATGATCGGCATTCAATTTTTAGCCTATGCAGGATTACAAATTCCGGTTGGTCTATTAGCAGACCGATATGGTCCCAATCGATTTCTTATTATAGGTACGCTTCTTACTGGGCTGGGGAGCCTTCTCTACAGTCTTGCTCCCAATGAATATGTATTGATTTTTTCCCGATTTTTAGTTGGAACGGGAGATGCAGCCATTTTTGTCAATTTGGTTTTAATCTTAAGTCAATGGTTTAAGGCAAAGGAATTTGTAAGTTTGTTAGGTGTGGTTGCCATGGTTGCGAGCCTTGGTTCATTATCAGCTACCGTGCCTTTTTCCTTGTGGATTTCATTCGCAGGCTGGAGATTGCCATTCCTTAGCATAGGAATTATTTTAGTGGTTTCTGCCTTTCTTCTATTTACTGTTCTTATATCGAGACCAAAACGAATATTTAAAGATGATTCCAAAGCGAGGAAAAGTCCTATTAAAAACCGGGAAAGTGCTTGGATAATATTACGCCGAATGTTTTCTACTCGCCAAGCCTGGGCAACGTTCCTTTGCCACTTTGGAGTGGTCGGCACATATGTAGGATTTATCGGTTCGTGGGGAGTTCCATATGGAATTGATGTGTTTGGATTGTCTCGTTCAGAGGCAAGCCAGCTTATTATGTATGGTCTTTTTGGAGCCATCATTGGAGGTCCTTTAATTAGCTGGATTACAAGCCGGCTAGATTCTATTAAAAAAATCTACACCCTTATTCATCTCATTGTATTGTTTAGTTGGAGCGGGTTGTTTTTGGCAGGTGTGAAACCTCCATTTATTATGATCGTGGTTTTGCTTTTTATTATAGGTTTTGGAAATGGAGCAAGCTCATTAACTTTTGCAGTGGTACGGGAATCCTTTCCCATGGAACAAGTGGGTGTTGTATCAGGATTTGCCAATATGGGCGGATTCTTAAGTGCAGTTTTATTGCCAAGTGTTTTCGGAAATGTACTGGATCTATATCCTCAAGATTCTATAAATGTTGGCTATCATTATGGATTTATCATTCCTGTCCTATTTTCTTTAATGGGATTGTTCGGTGTCATGTTGATAAAAGAGGGAAAAAAAGAGGAACAAACGTCTTAATGGCTGTTTTCTAACCATTTTCAGGGAAAGAAATTTAGATTGGATTTCGATGTGCAGTATACATAACTCCACAATGTTGCAACAGCTTTAGAAGCAGTCCCCAAAAAGGGGCTGCTTTATCTCGGGACTTGCTGAACTAACCTGCCATAAAAAAACCAGCCCACCTTAGTTGGACTGGTTCTTTTGATATATATTCATTTTGATCCGGAAACCATTGGTTAGAATAAGCTGCATTATCTATTGCGAATTTATCAGCAAATCAATATTCTATTTTTCTCCTTTAAAACAGAACCTTTTATAATTGTCCTTTAAGCTTTTCTTTTTTTAAAAAGTCTTACTTCATAAAACTCCTCGATTGATTAATATATCATTTACAGGATGTAATAGGCTTTGTTAATACACTTGGTCCCAATGTTTCGGTTTTCGAGTTAGAAAGTCTAACCTGAACTTCTGCGTTTTTCATCCTTGCCGTAATTAAATCAAATCTTCCTGCCCATGTTGGACTATCTTCTTCAGGAGTAGGATACAGCTTAAAACGCCAACTTATTTCACCTGGTATAAAGGCAAATCCTTCATACCTATCGTAATTCCCATAGGAAGAAGGTTCTGGGAGGTGAACAGCAAGTATACTCACATTCGTGCGAGCGAAACTAGGCGGATTTAGCTGAACTTTATAAATCAAAGCTGTTCCCTTTGCATTTTTCAGATTTTTATCTACTGGCTCTAAAACCATACTGCAAGGCATACTGATTGCATTTGTTTGAGCAGGATTCATAGCAAAAATAGTAATTAAGAATATAGCCAAAACAAATTGTTTCATAAAAACACCTCTTTACATTTGTTTGGCTAGTATCTCCCATTCTGCTTTAATTACAGTTCAATCTATTCAATTATTATCTCTTTATTAGCATTTTATCTAATTCACGCACTTTGTCATATGACTCTAATAGGTGTTCAGATACCAATGTTCTCCCATATTCCCAAGCGTTAGTTTCTATTTCAGACATAAGTTTTTCTTTTTCATCATCGCCGCCATAGATCAGGGTTCTTAAATCATGTTTGTTTTTCTTAAAACTTAAATAATAGCCAATCTCATGATAAAGAATGATTTTCACAAAGTTTTCATCCGACTCTTTAATTCTTACTTTCCCTCTATACCCGTTAATTTGAAGATAATTAAATTTAATTGTATTTGTCGATACGTTAAAACTCATAGGTGCTGGCAGATTATTATCAAATTCATAGTTAATATCTAAATTGTGCTCATGCAGTGTCGTTTTAATTATTTTCTCAATATCCCATATATAAAGCATCTTATCTCTCCCTGCTCTTCAAATTCTCAGTAATAATAAGCTTATTTTCAATTATTTCATAATGTCATACTCTCCATTTGACTATCAACTTTATAGCATTTAGATAAGATTATATTATAGACCTTTAATGAATGAGACGCATTCCTATTTGAGTAATGCAGCCGATTGTTGAAGATTCATTTATTCACATTAATTAATACCGCACTTTTAGAGTTTGAAAACGGATTCCTTAAAAGATTCTTTATCATTGACTAAATACCTCCTTCAACTTTTTTGTCTAGTGAAAAATGACGCCTTCGCTTAAACTCGGATAAGCATGAGACAATAAAAAAACGAGTAATAATCTTTGCGATTTCATACTCGTTTTACTAGTTTTTTTTAGTTATTTGAACTGCTTGTCCATAAAAAAATGTGCGTTTTTACATGTCTGTAAGCTCTTCATAAATTAACTTCCCGATTTCACTGATTGTCCTTCTGCCTGCTTCCTTATTCTGAAGCTGATCAATCAGTACGGAAGCATAGGCCGTTCGATCGCCAAAGCGGATGATCGCACAGTCATGCTCAATGCCTGGAAGCTCTCCGGTTTTGTTGCCTGCGTATACCTTTTCCTTATCCATGTGATAGGGAAGCTTGTCTGTGAATTGCTGCTTTTGAAGGATGTCTGCCATCTGTTTTCTGCTTGCTGCGGAGAAGTAACCTTCCCCGCCGATTACTTTCAGGCACTTCAGGATGTCATCTGCTGCCGTCCAGTTATTCAAACCGTTCTTGATTGCTTCCAAATCCATCATATTCCTGTTCAGTTCAGTCCCTGTGAGATTCAGTTCCTTTATACAGGCGCTTATTGCCGGTCTTCCGGCTTTATGAATCATGTAATTTGTCGCCGCATTATCAGAAACGACAATCATTAATGTAAGCAAATCTAAAATGGTTAAGACAGCATCATCTGAAAAAGACTGCAGGACACCGGCTCCGCCTGTTTTTTCAATATCACACAATTTCACCTTTTCTTCTAAAGTAAGAATGCCGTGCTCTTTTTGATGAAAAGCTGTCAGCAGGATGGGAAGTTTGATCAGACTCGCCGATGAAAAAATTACGCGGCTGTCCCGTTCGAAGATTCTCCCATTTAGATCTATTGACAGTCCTATTCTTCCAGGACAGCGTTCCATCACTTCCTCAAGCCTTTGCTCAAATCCCGTCATTTCGTCGCTGCGATTTGGGAAAAATCCTGGTCGCCCATGATGCTGCGGTCATATAAATGACAGGCAACGAAATGATTTTCCTCTACTTCCTGCCACACGGGCTTTTTAGATGCACAGGCTTCCATCGCATAGGCACAGCGTGTTCTGAATACACAGTCGCTTGGCGGATTCATTGGGCTCGGCAGCTCGCCCTGCAGGATAATGCGCTCCCGCTTATCCTCTATATCCGGATCAGGAATCGGAATTGCTGTCAAAAGTGCCTGAGTATAAGGATGCAGCGGTTTTTTGTAAAGCTCGCTGCTTGCGGTCTGCTCAACAAGGTGGCCTAAGTACATAACACCGATGCGGTCGCTGATTTGCTTCACCATGGACAGATCATGCGCAATAAAAAGGTAGGTGAGTCCTTTTTCCTTTTGCAGGCGTTTCATTAGATTCACAACTTGAGCCTGCACGGAAACATCTAGAGCCGAAATCGGCTCATCTGCGATAATGAATTCCGGATCAAGGGCAAGTGCGCGGGCAATACCGATCCGCTGTCTTTGCCCTCCGCTGAATTCGTGCGGATATCGGTTGGCATGATCACGGTTTAATCCCACATCTTCAAGCAGCTGATGCACTTTTTCCGTCCGGCCCTGCTTATTTTTATACAAGCCGTGAACTTCCATCGGTTCAGAGATGATCTCAAGGACGGTTGACCGCGGATTTAATGATGCATATGGATCCTGAAATATCATTTGCATCTGACGATAGTAGGCAAATTTGTCTTTTCCTTTTAATTCATGGATGTTTTTGCCGTTAAATAATACATCTCCTTCTGTCTGATCGTATAAGCCAAGAATGGTTCTGCCGGCAGTTGATTTTCCGCACCCCGACTCCCCGACGATTCCGAACGTTTCTCCTTTTTTCACCGTGAATGAAATGCCGTCTACTGCTTTTAGAGTTGCCCCTTTACCAAGGTGAAAATGTTTCTTTAAATTTCGTACTTCAAGCAAATTGTCCACTGTTATCCCTCCGTCTTTAGCCAATAGCGTCTAGCTGCACATAATTCCTTTTCATAAATGGTTCCGGCCATATCTAGAATCTCAATCGACTTTCCGGTGTTTGGCGAATGAAGAAGCTTGCCGTCTCCGTAATAAATGCCTACGTGATGAAGGCTTCCTTTCCCTTCTTCGTACGCAAAAAATAATAAATCCCCCGGTTTAATCGCGGTAAGCTCTACTTTTTCCCCTGAAGCAGCCTGATCATGGGCATCTCTAGGAATGATGTATCCATTTGCTTTGCACATTGTGTAACTGAACCCTGAACAATCAAATCCAAAGCTGCTCATTCCGCCCCAAAGATAAGGAAGACCGATAAATCTTTCGCCACAAGCCACAATGTCCTGACCGCTTCCATTTGGAACACTTTCAAAAGCATCATAAATGGAAACATCCGCTGTCTTCAGTTTTCCTTTGCCATATGGTGTTTCTACTTCAATCCACTCTGTTCCTCCTTTTAGAACCGTCAAAATGGTTTGAAAACTTAGATCAAATTGAGGTGTTTCATCTTCTGAATAAAGCATGGTTTTTTTGCTTTGAACAACTGCGATAGGTCCATGCAGTGATTCTGCATTCAGTTCGATTTGGCAAAGAGGCATCCACCCCGGGTACCCTCTTTCATCCTTTGAGGAGGACTGAGCAGGTATAATGACATGTGCATAGCCATCCTGTTCGTCTATGATCAATACTTCTTCTCCAAGCAAAGCCTGAGTCTGGATCCGATTTTCATTACATAGAGCAAGACTCGTTTCATATGTTAGCCCGTTCAGCCATGATTCAATATCAGCCGGATTCACAACTGCTTTTTCATCCAAATCACGCGGGGAATCCTTTGACGTCCATACGGCTGCAACGGATACCGCCACTCTTCCTTTTCGTATTGTCATTTTGCTGCAGCCTCCCCGTCATTTACAAGAACATCTGAGATTCCAAGCCCGATTCCTTCTGAAAATGTTATTTTCCTTCCGTTATACCGGACTCCGCCCTCTACAATTTCTTTTGCAAACATGAGCGGGGCGTCGAAGTCAAAGCGTGTAATATTCTTTTTGGCCGCTGCAAAATGCGCAGCTGCGGTAATGCCGATTCGCGTTTCTATCATGCTTCCGACCATGCATTCAACCCCGCATATTTCCGCAAGCTGATTGATCATGGCTGCCTGATAGATGCCCCCTGCTTTCATTAATTTAATGTTAATCAAATCTGCACTTCTGGTTTTCAGCACTTCAAAGGCCTGTTTCGGAGTAAACACACTTTCATCCGCCATAATCTGCGTCTTCACGGTATCAGTTACTTGCTTTAATCCTTCAATGTCATGGGCTTTTACTGGCTGCTCAACTAATTCAATGTTCAAGCCCAGGTCTTCCATTTTGCCTATTACAGTGACCGCTTCCTTTGGTTTCCATCCTTGGTTGGCATCAAGACGGATTTTAATATCCGGACCGACACGGCTTCTGATTTCCCTGATCCGATCGATATCCAGAGCACTGTCGCCAAGCCCAACCTTCACCTTTAAAACATTAAAACCTTTTTGAATATAGGAAGCCGCATCTTCTCCCATTTCCCGCACGTCGTTTACACTGACGGTAAAATCTGTTTCCATTTTATCTTTATAACCGCCTAAATATTGATAAAGCGGCAGTCTGCTATGCTTGGCAAGACAATCATAAAGGGCCATGTCCACTGCTGCTTTTGCACTTGAATTGCCTGCTAAGACCGATTGTATTCCCTGGAAAATAACTTCATAGTTCAATAGATTTTTTCCGATTAAAAACGGTTTCAGCACTTGATGAATACTGGCTTCTATACTCGAGAGACTTTCACCCGTAATAACAAGTGTCGGCGGCGCTTCGCCCCAGCCGGTAATCCCGCTTTCGCACGTCACTTTTAAGATGACGGATTCTGCTGTCACAACTGTCCGGAGTGCCGTTTTAAAAGGCTTTGTCAGAGGGACAGCCACCCGAAATGTTTCCACTTTTTCGATTTTCATAAAAATCCACCCTTTATTAAAGAATCCCGCTTTCGATTACAACTTTCTTTTCGAATGTATTCATTTCTGCATGTGTTCCAAGCGGAACAGAGATATTAGGACTGCAGTGTCCGATTTTAAACCCTCTTAAAGCGGGTTTGCCTGCAAGTTTTATGTAATGGGCCAGCACTTCATCAAACGGAATTGAATTTTTTCGTTTTTGAGGAACGCAGTTATGAAAATCAGCGACGAGAATACCAGCTGCGTCTGTTAACTTGCCCGACATATAAAGCTGATTCAGCATGCGGTCGACTGCATAAGGCTCTTCATCAATGTCTTCAATTAAAAGCAGTTTCTCTTTCGAATCAATCTCAAAAGCGGTACCGACCGAGCTTGTGATTAATGATAGATTCCCGCCAACAAGCTCACCGCTTGCTTTTCCTTCAATCATGATTTCAAGGGGCGAAAGAGATTCATTATAAGTTAGAGGGCTGTTCTCAAAAAGCTGATGAAAATACTGTTTGGTTATCGGAAGAACACCGGCTTCCTCTCCAAAATCAGAGCTGAGCATAGGTCCGTGAAACGTAACGAGACCGGTCTTCTGTCTGATGGCTGTATGTAAAAAAGTAATATCGCTGTAACCCCAGAAAATCTTCGGGTTCTTTTGAATAAGGTCATAGTCCAATAGAGAGGCCATTCGGGCTGTTCCAAAGCCGCCGCAAGCGCAGATGATGGCTTTTACCTCCTGATCCTGAAACATCGTATGAATATCTTCTGCTCTTTCTTCATCGGTTCCTGCAAGGTATCCGTATTCCCGTTCAATATGTTTGCCGAGCTTAAATTTCAAGCCTGTTTCTTCTAAAAAAGAAAGAGAGCGCTTAAGGTTCTCTTTATTCGGAGGACTTGCCGGGGAAATAATGCCGATCGTATCGCCTTTTTTTAAAGCCTGGGGTTTTATCATGCTACTAGTCTCCTTTATATAGAAAAGGGATGTTCAATCAGCTGAACACCCCTTTTGCCTGGCTTACTTCTTATCTGCCCATTTTAGTTCTAAATATCCGACAGGGTGACGGACGATGCCTGATACATCTTCATTTTGCAAGTAAACCTGGTTGTAGAAATGGATCGGAATGATCGGTGCTTCTTCAAATAAAATCTTTTCTGCTTTGTACAGCATTTCAAAGCGTTTTGCTTCGTCAGATTCATTTTTAGAGTCTTTGATTAATTGATCGTACTCAGCATTTGTCCAGCCAGTGCGGTTCATGGAATGTCCTGTTTGAAAGTTCTCAAGGAAGTTTACAGGATCGGCATAGTCAGCTAAGAATGAACTTCTTGAAAGCTGGAATTTCAATGCTTTTTGATCTTCTGCAAATACGTTCGCTTCAAGGTTCGCAAGTTTAACATCCACGCCTAAATTTTCCTTAAACATTTGCTGAAGCGCTTCCGCAATTTTCTTATGCGTATCATCTGTACTGTAAGTTAATGTTACTTCAGGCAGCTTGTCATACCCTTCTTCTTTCATGCCTTTCTCAAGCAATGCTTTTGCTTCAGCTGCATCTGTTTTCACAAGATCGCCGCTTGCTTCGCGGAAGTCTTTGCCTGATGGATCTTTAAAGCCAGGTGACACGAAGCCGTATGCTGCTGTTTCCTGGTTTTTCGTTACGAAATCAACGATTTGCTTTTGATCAACTGCCATTGCAAATGCTTTGCGGATGTTTACGTTCTGGAACGGTTCAATTGTTACGTTCATGCGGTAGAAGTAATCTCCAGCCTGTTCTTCAACATTTGCTTTTCCTTCTTCAAAAAGAGATTCTGCCAAGTCAGCAGGCACGTCTGATGTATCCAATTCGCCTGTTTGGTAGAGCTGGTATTCTGTATTAGTATCTTCTACGATCGCCCAATGAACGCCATCAAGCTTCACGTTTTTTGCATCCCAGTACTGATCGTTTTTCTTCATTACAAATTCCTTGTCATGCTCCCATGACTCGAGTGAGAAGGGTCCGTTGCCAACAAACGTGTCAGCTTCTGCAAACCAGTCTGGTGTTTCCGCAGCTACTTTTTCATTCACCGGGAAAAATGCCGGGTTCGCAATGACACTTAAGAAATATGCTTGAGGACTGATTAGTGTAACTTCAAATGTCTTTTTGTCAACGGCTTTCACTTTTACATCATCTGCAGAGCCAGTTCCGCTGTTGTAAGCTTCTCCGCCCTCAATGAAGTAGCCTAAAAATGCTGCTCCTGATCCTGTTTCAGGATTTAAAAGGCGTTTCCACGCAAACACGAAATCGCCGGCTGTTAAATCATCGCCGTTTGACCATTTTGCATCTTCGCGAATGTGGAAAGTATACGTTTTGCCATCCTCAGAAACGTCCCATTTCTCAGCCGCTGCTGCTTCAGGCTCATGATCTTTTCCTAAACGGGTAAGACCCTCCATTAAGTTGTTCAGCGCATTCCATGAAACAGCGTCAAATCCAATGACAGGGTCAAATGATGTTGGTTCAGCTCCATTATTAAGGTGCAAAATTTTCTCTTTCTCTTTTTCTTCTTTTTCTGTATCCTTTCCTGCACTCTCATTTGCTGTACATGCTGCAAGTATAAATACTAACAAGGCAGTCAGGAATATAGCCATCCACTTTTTCATTGTTCTCCCCCTCTTATTCTTGATCTATATGTTTATTTCATTGATGCTGCAGCTAATGCGCGGCTGTCCTGCAGCCAGCAGTCCACTTGGTGCTCTTTGCTCAATGCAGACGTAAAAGGATACACACGATCACAAACTTCCATTGCATGCTCACACCTTGCCGCAAACGGGCACCCTTCTGGAGGAGAAAATAAATCAGGAGGTGAACCTGCAATCGGAATCAGCTCTTCTCCTTCAATATCAAGACGCGGGATGGAACGAAGCAGTCCCTTTGTGTACGGATGCTGCGGCTGATAAAAAATTTCTCTTCTTGATCCTGCTTCCACGATTTTACCGGCATACATAACCGCTACCCGGTCAGCTACTTGTGCGACAACTCCCAAATCATGGGTAATCAGAATAATGGAAACGCCTGTTTTCTTCTGAATGTCGCGGAATAAATCGAGAATTTGAGCCTGAATCGTCACATCAAGAGCGGTGGTCGGTTCATCTGCGATTAACACTTCAGGTTCGCAGACAAGAGCCATCGCAATTACAATCCTCTGCCGCATCCCTCCGCTGAATTGATGCGGATACTGCTTTAACCGAGCTTCAGGGCTTGGGATGCCAACAAGATTCATCATCTCAAGTGCTTTTTGTTTTGCCTTTTCTTTCGGCATGCTTTCGTGCTGGATAATGCCTTCCATGATTTGATCACCTATGGTCAGCGTTGGGTTCAGCGCTGTCATCGGATCCTGAAAGATCATCGAAATCTCAGCGCCGCGAAGCTTTCTAAGCTCTTTTTCCTTCATTTTGGTTACGTCTTTTCCTTTAAAAAGGATGGAGCCTGAATCAATTGTTCCCGGCGGTTCAGGAATTAGGCGCATAATGCTTTGGGAAGTCACACTTTTTCCGCAGCCCGACTCTCCTACTATTGCGAGTGTTTCGCCTTTTCGCAAATCAAAGCTTACGCCACGGACCGCTTTTACACGTCCCCCGTATGTTTGAAAAGAAACATGGAGTTCGTTTACTTCCAGTACTTTTTCCATGATGTTACCTCCTTAGCTTCGGATCAAGCGCATCCTGCAGTCCGTCTCCAAGCACGTTAAATGCAAACATCGTCAGAGAGATACAGAGGGCAGGAAAAAAGAGGCGCCACCAGTGTCCTGTTAAGATTGTTGAAAGAGCATCACTTGCCATCACACCCCAGCTTGCAAACGGAGCCTGAATCCCAAGTCCGAGAAAACTCAGAAACGCTTCTGCAAAAATAGCAGAAGGAATCGTAAGTGTTATTTGAACAATAATTGGCCCCATTGTATTGGGCAGGAGGTTTTTCCTGATGATCCTGCTGGTTTTCGTCCCGAATGATTTAGAAGCATGAACAAATTCATAGTTTTTGATTTGAAGAACCTGTCCTCTTACGATCCTCGCCATACCGATCCAGCCTGTGACAGTCAGCGCAACGATAATAGTAAACAAACCTGGCCCCATCACGACCATGAGCAAAATAACGACAAGCAAATAAGGAAGGCCGTACAGGACTTCAACGACACGCATCATATAATGGTCGATTTTCCCTCCTTTATAGCCGGCAATTCCGCCGTAAAGAACCCCAATCGCAAAATCTATTAATGCGGCAATCGCTGCCACGAAAAGCGAAATTCTCGCCCCATACCAAGTTCTTGTAAAAACATCGCGGCCAAGTTCATCTGTACCGAACCAGTATTTAGCGGACGGAGGCAGATTTTGATCAGTCAGAATTTGTGTTCTGACGGAATGCGGTGAAATGATCGGCCCGAAAATGGCCATAAAGGCAATAAAAATCAAGAAGAGCAAGCCTGTCATGGCAAGCTTATTTTTACGCAGTCTTCTCCAGGCATCATGCCAGTAGGAAAGACTCGGTCTGACGACGGCTTCTGCATCCTGCTTGTCCCTGATTTTTGGAACAAACCAATCATCAGGGATATCCCGGGAAAGGTGAGGATCATGCTGTTTTCTAAGCTCCATTATCTTCCCTCCCTTTTATTTAATTGAATTCTCGGATCTAAAATTCCATATGCAACATCTACAAGGAACAGCATCACGATCAAAATTGTACTGTAAAAAACGGTCGTGCCCATTATGACCGGATAGTCGCGGGTTCCAATGCTTTCAATGAAGTATTTTCCCATGCCGGGTATCGCGAAAATTTTCTCAATTACAAATGTTCCTGTTAAAATACTGGCAGCAAGCGTTCCAAGAACGGTTACAACTGGCAGCAGTGCGTTTCTAAGTGCATGCTTGAACACGATTTTGACTGGTGAAAGTCCTTTTGCCCGGGCTGTCCGAATGTAATCCTGAGTAAGCACTTCAAGCATGCTTGACCTTGTCAGACGCGCAATGATCGCCATCGGTCCTGTAGCAAGCGCAAGTGTCGGCAAAATCATGTGCATCGGGCTCGACCAGGTTGCAGCAGGCAGTATTTTTAAATTAACAGCCAGATTTTGAATTAATAGGGTCGCCATAATAAAGTTTGGAACGGATATCCCGAGAACGGCGATTGTCATGGCTAAATAATCAATGAATCCATTGTGGCGGAGCGCTGCAATGATGCCAAGCGCAATTCCTGAAAAGACAGCTACAATAAGCGTGACGATTCCAAGCTCAAAGGAAACCGGAAAGCCGCGGCCAAGCAGTTCATTGACTGTTTGAGAAGACTTTTTGATAGAAGGTCCAAAATCAAACGTGACAAGTGATTTCATGTACATCGCATATTGTACCGGCAGCGGTTCATCTAAATGGTAATAAGCTTCAAGATTTCGCTGAACCGCTTCGCTTGTCCCGCGTTCCTGATTAAAAGGCGAACCGGGAATCGTATGCATCAGAACGAACGTGAGCGTAATGATCAGCCAAAGTGTAAGGACCATGGAAAGCAGACGTTTAAAAAGATATGTATTCATAAATTCTCACTTCCTAACAGAATGTCGTTCTCATCGCAAGCTCCGTCATTACGAGCATTGCCCGGTAAGCCTCAAGAATGTCGCGTGCCTGGTAGCGGACAATCGTGGTGTTTTCTAAGTGCTCTGTTCCCGGCATAAGCGCTGCCCATTCAGCTTGTCCATAGTTGGCAAACTCAATGGCCATAAGCGGACGGTCTGGAGGAGTGAGCGGCATTACGTTTTCTCTGTTTTTAATGGCGAGGGCAGTCTTTTCTATGAGCAGCTCTCCTGCTTTGACAGGTGTCAGTGATTTGACGACAGACCTTGAAATAGTTTCCTTTACGACAGCTGTCGTGATATTCGGTATGAGCGCTTCCGCTTCCATTGCTGCCTGATCATCTCCCGCAACCATCAAAACCGGTATGCCGTGATAGCCGGCAACATAAGCATTAAAACCTAATTCTCCAACAGCCGTATCATTTATGTAGATCTCCCTGACCCCAAAAATCATCGTATGTGACATCACGCCTTTTTTTGAAGCGCGTGCATGATACCCGACAAACATCGCACCGTAAAAACTGTCATCAAGTCCCTGCACCATGCTGTATGGTTTTACATCTCCCGTAATCAGCTGTGTTTCCGGATGCAGTCTTTCGATCAGCAAATTGTTCATTTTTGAATGACTGTCATTGACAATGACCTCTTTTGCACCATGGTCAAAGGCAGATTGGATGACATAATTGGCTTCATCCGTCATGATTTGACGGCCCCGTTCGTAATTGTGCTTAGATGAATTCACATGTGTCTCATCAGCGAGTCCAGTGATTCCTTCCATGTCAACTGAGACATATATCTTCACCCAAATTCCCCCTGTTTATATTTCCAATTTTCTTAAAATTATAAATTAAATATCATTACTTTACAATAACATTTACATAAAAATACACAATCCCGAATACATTTACTTCATTTACCATGGATAAAAAGCCCTAATAAATACACATTTTAGTAGAATTAATGTGCAGGAAAACCTATCTTTCAAGTCAATAGATAGAGTAAAAGAATGAATTTTTCAGGAATTTTAAAAGACAATAATTTTAACAGCAAGCACAAAAAACCCTTTATATATAAAGGGTTTGAACGACCTTCCATCCCAGATTCCGTTCCATCCGGCACATACCCGGACAAATATCCCGATCTGCATACTTTCCATTCGGCAGGTTTTATTCCGCCTGCAGGAAAACAGTTATTTAGACTCCCTGCCGAATTTCACATGCATAATCTTCGTCCATCTAAATACTTTCTGATCCTCTGATAACTTTAAACGTTCCTGTTCCCTTGGCCACTATTTTTCCAAATGAATCTTTTATTTCACCCTCCAAAAAAGCAAGCTTATAGCCAAGCTGCAAAACGTTTGCTTCTGCGAAAATGTCACCTTCTGAGATGGCTGCCAAGTATTGCGTGTTCAGGTTTAGTGTTGCACATCTAGTTTTCGTAATGGATCTGAGCAGCATGCCCTGGATAAAATCGAGCATTGTCGCATGAACACCGCCGTGCAGTGTTCCATTTGCATTCAGGACATGTTCATTGATTGTGAGCTTAATCTTTACGGAATGCTCTTCAAAATGAATGATTTCAATTCCCATATGGTTGAAAAAAGGGCTGCTTTCAAAGCTTTCCCGAATATCCTGAACGAGAATGGCCAAGTGTGTTCATCCTTTCTTATTTGGCTGTGAATTGAGGTTTTCTTTTTTCTAAGAAGGCAGACGTTCCCTCATTTTTATCATCAGTTGAAAAAAGAACAGCCTGCGCTAGCTTTTCAATCACAAGTCCTGTTTTTTGATCGGCATCAAATCCTGCATGCACAGCAAGCTTCGCAAGTTTTACCGCAAGAGGGCCTTTTGAAAGAATTTGTCCCGCTGTTACCTCAGTTTTTTCCTGCAGCTCTTCGATGCTTGCAATCTCTGACACTAACCCTATTCGGTACGCTTCCTTCGCATCAATGATTTTCCCTCTTAGAATCATATCCATTGCTGCACCTTTTCCAACAAGTCTTGCAAGCCGCTGTGTTCCGCCGGCACTTGGTATGATGGATAAATTCAGCTCAGGCAGTCCGAACTTGGCATTTTCTGAAGCAATCCGGATATCACATGCCATCGCAAGCTCGCAGCCTCCGCCAAGTGCATACCCATTCACCATGGCGATTGTTGGTTTATAGTAGGCTTCTATGTAATCATAAACCTGCTGCATGCCTCCGCGGTTAAAGACATCAAGTGCTGTTCTTGACTTCAGCTGGCGGATATCAGCACCTGCTGCAAATGATTTTTCGCCGCTTCCGGTAAACACCACACATCCGGTCTTATCATCTGCTGCAAGGATTTCTAAAGCTTCCATCATTTCATTTAACGTTTCTTTATTTAAGGCATTACGAAGTTCAGGTCGATTGATGACAAGATAAGCAAGTCCATCTGATTTTCTGATCTCAATATTTGCAAAAGTGTTCATCTTTCTTCAGCTCCTTTTTTTCAGCAGTTTAAAGTCTGCCTGGCTTTTCGCAATCAGGGTCTGGTATTCGTCAAAGACCCAGCCTTCAGCAGATGCCATGCCCTCAAAACAGTGCGTCACTTTAGCCCTGCATAATAATGACGACTTGACGGATAAATCAAAAATGGTTGTTGTTAAGGCAATTGTTGCAGAAGGAGCACCTCCCGCTTTAGATGCAGCTGTTCCCATAGCAATATCAAGCATCGTGTAAAAAATCCCGCTCCCAATCGTTTCGGAATCTTCTAGATGCTCCTTTTCAATCACAGCGGAAATGATAATTTCTTCTCCTTGATTCTGCTCCCTCCGAAGGGACAAATGGTCAAAAAAAGAAGAATGCATAATGTCCAGCATCTGCCCCGCTCCTTTCGGCTCTTATATGAGTTCAATCATCATGGCCATTCCCTGGCCTCCTCCAACACAGAGCGTCGCCACACCAAGCCTGTGATCTCTCCGTTTCATCTCATGAACCAGCGTCGTCACAATTCTTGCACCTGTCGCGCCGAGTGGATGGCCGAGTGCAATTGCCCCGCCATTTACGTTGACTTTTTTTCTATCAAGCTCTAACTCTCTGATTACAGCAAGGGCTTGAGAAGCAAATGCTTCATTCAATTCAAACACATCAATATCGCCGATGCTTTTATTGGTTCTTTCTAAAAGCTTCCGCACAGCCGGTACCGGACCAATGCCCATAATTTCAGGGGAAACACCTGCCGCCGCCCAATCTGCTACTCTCGCAATCGGCTTTATATTGAGCTCCTTTGCTTTGCTTTCTGCCATCAGGACTAAAGCGGCTGCCCCGTCATTGCGTCCGCATGCATTTCCAGCGGTCACTGTCCCAGATTTTCTGAATGCAGGCTTTAATTGTGATAACTTTTCATAGGTTGTTTCAGGGCGCGGATGTTCATCTGTATTAAATAAAGCAGACCCTTTCTTATGAGGAACATCAATCGGCACTATTTCATCCTGAAAGAGCAGATTTCGATTTGCCTTCTCCGCTCTCTTTTGACTTTCAAGGGCAAAGGCATCCTGATCTTCTCTGGAAATTTGATATTTCTCGGCAACATTTTCAGCTGTAATGCCCATTCCGAGATGCTCCCCAAACGTTTCCTTTGGCTGCTGCCCGTTCTCTTTATTTGAATCAACCAAATGAGCAGCATCTCCGCCAAAACGGGAGCCTCGAAGATAAATCGGCGCCTGGCTCATATTCTCCGTGCCGCCGGCAACAACGATTTCAGCCTGCCCTGACTGAATTTGCTGTACGGCTGAGGCTATGGCCTGCATACCTGAAGCGCAAAGCCGGTTAATTGAAAATGCAGGAGCTGTTTCCGGAATACCAGCCCGAAGAGCTGCAACTCTCGCAACATTAGAGGCAAGGGTGGTTTGTCTGACTTCCCCTAAAATGACTTCATCGACCTGTTCTGCAGGAACTCCGGCTCTATTAAGTGCCTCCTTTATCGCATAGGAAGCCAAAAAACTGGCCCCAACATCTTTTAGCGCTCCTCCGTACCGGCCAATTGGTGTTCGCACGGCACTTGCAATTACAATGGTTTCCATGGTTTCGCTGCTCCTTCCTTTATTGATATTGCTTTTTCAATTGACCTGCAATGATGTTTTTCTGAATTTCGGAAGTGCCTTCATAGATTCTCGTAATCCGTGCATCCCGGAAAAATCGCTCGATGGGGTAATCAGCAATATAGCCGATTCCGCCATGTACCTGAACGGCTTTATCTGCCACACGGTTATACACTTCAGATCCGAACAGCTTCAGCATCGCCGCTTCTTTAATCACCTTCATGCCTTCGTCCACCATCCAGGCGACCCGGTAGGTAAACGACCGCAGGGCTTCAATTTCCATCGCCATCTCTGCAATCATATGGGAAACTGCCTGATGTTCAAAAATAGGAACATCAAATTGCACTCTTTCCTGGGAATACGTCATCGATAGGTCAAGCAGCTTTTGACACGATCCCAGATTTCGGGCCGCAAGACCTGCACGTCCATTTGCGAGGATTTTAAGAGCATTCACATACCCATGGCCCTCTTCACCAAGTATATTTTCAGCGGGAACCTCACAATCTTCTAAAATGATCTCAGCTGAATGTGAACCGCGGAGCCCCATTTTCTTTTCAACAGCTCCTACTTGGAATCCCGGAAAATCTTTTTCTATGATAAAAGACGTGATGCCCTTTGCACCTTTTGAAGAGTCCGTTACGGCCATCACAGTAAATACATCTGCCTCAGTCGCATTTGTGATGTAATGCTTCGTGCCGTTAAGAATATATTTATCTCCCTTTTTCACAGCAGACGTTTTAAGATTTGTCGCATTAGAGCCGGCACTCGGCTCTGTTAAGGCAAAGGCGCCGATTTTCTCGCCGCTCGCCATGGCAGGCAGGTACTTCTGCTTTTGCTGTTCATTTCCCATCTCGACAATTCCGACTGTTCCAATGCCTGTATGAGCACCGATTAACGTCGTATATCCGTTATGAGTTGCACCGATTTCTTCATACAAAGCACATTTTCCAACCATTCCGATGCCTAGACCTCCGTATTGCTCCGGAATGCTTAATCCGAAAAGCCCCAGTTCCTTTGACATCGAAATGATCCGTTCCGGTATCGCATTTGATTCCTCAATTTCCATCGCAACAGCTTCAACTTCTGTTTGAACAAAATCACGGACGCTCCGTTTTAAAAATTGAATGTCCTCATCAAATTGAAAGTTCATGAGCTTGCCCCCTGGCTGTATTTATAAAATCCCCGGCCGCTTTTTTTCCCTAGCCAGCCTGCCTTTACATATTTCACAAGGATCGGACACGGACGGAATTTTTCGCCAAGCGTTTTATAAAGATATTCCATATTCCTGAGCCTCGTATCGAGCCCGACTAAGTCAGCAAGTTCAAGCGGTCCCATTGGATAATTTAAGCCCAGCTTCATCGCCTTATCGATATCCTGAACAGAACCGACTCCCTCCATCACCATTGTCATCGCCTCATTTCCGATCAGACAATTCATGCGGCTGACAGCAAAACCGGGAAACTCATTAATCTTTACGCATTCTTTTCCAAGTGCTTCTCCAAATTGAAAGCACGCATCGATTGTGTCTTCGGACGTTTCCAGGCCGCAAATGACTTCGATCAGCTTCATTTTTGGCACAGGATTGAAAAAGTGAAGCGCAATGCACTGCTTGGGGCGGCTTGTTTGGGCACCGATTTCAGTCGGGCTCATAGTTGATGTATTGGTTGCCATAATCGCTGAAGGTTTAGCATAGCGGTCAAGCTCTTTAAACACGCTGATTTTCAGTTCCATCACTTCAAGCACTGCTTCAATAATGAGATCTGCGTCTTCTGCTGCCTGCTTTAGTTCAGTAGTGTAGATCATGTTGGCCTCTGCATCTGTCTTGCCTATTTTTTCGAATTGCTTTGACACATAGGCGCGGCAAGTATTCAGCGATTGTTCATGAATATCCTGAACAACAACTGAAAACCCTGCAGCCGCACATGCAAAGGCAATCCCCCGGCCCATCGTTCCTGCACCAATTACACTGACTTTTTGCACAGAATCCCCCCTATTTCACTGCTGCCTTTTTGTTGTCATATGTGTAAAAACCTTTGCCGGTTTTTCTGCCCAGCTCCCCTTTTTCCACCTTTTCCTGAACGATCTTGGCAGGCTTATCACGCTCATTTCCGCTTTCCTCATAGCGCTGCATTCTGACAAAATAGTTGACATCAATGCCGGTCAGATCCATTAAGGCGAACGGGCCAATCGGATGATTCAGCGCTTTTGTACAAACGAGGTCGATTTCTTCAAAGGCTGCATAGCCGTTTTCAAAAAGGTACACCGCTTCATCCATCAGTTTTCCTAAAATGCGGTTGGCAATAAATCCTGAGATTTCTTTATTCAATAAAACTGGCAGCTTATTAATCTTTTTCACAAAGTCCATTGACGTTTGAGCAGTTTCATCAGAGGTGTGCGGTCCTTTCACAACTTCCACAAGCTCCATTACTAATGCAGGGTTGAAGAAGTGAATGTTGCAGACCTTATCGGGACGGCCAGTTACATCCGCTATTTTTGAGCTGACGATTGTTGAGCTGTTTGTGGCCAAAATGGCATGCGGCGGGGTGATCTCATCCAGCTTCTTAAATAGCGCTCTTTTTACATCCAGTTTTTCAACGATCGCTTCAATAACAAGATCTGCTTCCCTTAATTCATCAAGAGACGCGGTAAACGAAATCCGGCTGAACGCAGTTTCAACTTCCTCTGCGGTAAACCTTCCCTTTTTCACTCGCTTCTCCATTTGTACACCTAAAAACTGCTTTGCTTTTTCAAGGTTTTCCCCGCTTACATCCTGCAATGTAACCGGATATCCTGCAAGTGAGCAGACCATCGCGATTTGCGATCCCATTGTCCCTGCTCCAATCACAGCTGCTTTTTCAATTGATTCAATTCCCATTCAGGTTGTCCCCTCTCTCTGATTCTTCTTTTATCAGCAGCCGTTTTAACAGTTTTCCAACCGTATTCCGCGGCAGACTGTCTCGCACATCAAACTGCTTTGGAACTTTATAGGGTGTCAGTTTTGTATAGCAATAGCCTCTCAGCTCTTCTTTATCAATTGTCTTCCCATCCTTTGGCACAACATACGCTTTCACTCTTTCTCCGTGCTCTTCATCAGGCAATCCTACAACAGCCGCTTCCTTCACATCCGGGTGCTCATAGAGGACACCTTCGATTTCCTGCGGATAAATATTAAAACCGCCCAAAATGATCATTTCTTTTTTGCGGCCGACAATATAAAAGTAACCTTCATCATCCATCGTCGCCAGATCCCCGGTGTACAGCCAGCCATTTTGCAGCGCTGCGTGTGTTTCAGCTGCATTGTTCCAGTAGCCCTTCATAATTTGCGGACCCTTGATCAAAAGCTCCCCGACACTTTTTTCCCCTAGCTCCCGGTTGTCCTCATCCACAATCATGCAGTCTGTTTCTGGAACCGGAATACCGATGCTGCCGATTTTTCTTTTGCCAAACGGCGGATTGCGGTGTGTGGAAGGCGAAGCTTCTGACAATCCGAATCCTTCCCCAATCCGCGTTCCCGTCAAGCGTTCGAAACGCTGAATGATTTCAACCGGAAGCGGAGCAGATCCTGACGAACATAACTTTAGACAACTCAGCTTTGCCTCTTCAATCTCAGGATGATTGACAAAAGCGATGTACATCTTCGGTACGCCCGGAAAAAAAGTAGGCCTATGCTTTTTGATTTTCGCAAGCACATCATCAATCTCGAACTTTCTGAATAAAAGCAGTCTGCCTCCAATGAAGATCCCCAAATTCATGCCGCTTGTCATAGCGTACACATGATAGAGCGGTGTTGCGATCAGCACCGTTTCTTTTCCCTGAACCATGGATTCCCCGTACATTAGGCAGCTCTGATAGACGTTGGCTGACAGATTAAAATGTGTCAGCATCGCGCCCTTCATTTTCCCTGTAGTTCCCCCTGTGTACTGAATGACTGCCACATCTTCCTTCGCATTGATTTCAGCAGGACTTTTTAAAGGAATTCCAAAGGCTATTAACTCTTCAAGCTTCAGATAACGGCCGTCTGTGTCTGACAGCTGAGAAGCCATCATATGTCTGAAGGAATACAGGTCGCTGACTTCATTAATTGTTTTCCTGCCCGAGGCATCTGCCACGATCGAAGTCACTTCAGCATCTGTTACGATTTGAAGCAGCTCTCTTGCTGTGTACATCGGATTAATCTGCACCACAATCAGCCCCAGTGCATGAGCAGCGTAATATGAAATGACGTAATCGGGGTGATTGGCAAGCATTAATCCAATGCGCTCACCCTTTTTGAACCCCATTTCGTTCCATTTGCCTGCCAGCAAATCGACTTTGCTCTTAAGCTCCAGATATGACAGTTCTTCCTCTTCGAAAATAATCGCGGTTTGACCGCCATAGCGTTCAGCCGTTTTCTTAAGCATCGTATAAAGAGACTGTTCCGGAATATGAACCTCCCCGTGCTGATAAAAAGAATGCCAGGGACGCTGAATCATACGCTCCACACTACCCCTCCTTACTTTCCGATTGCGGCATGATTATCTGATGCAAGGTCCACTTTCGAATTAGGTCTTACAAAAACAGTGAACAAAATCCCAAATAACGTAATCAGACCTGCCATGAAAATGATGGACAAATCAAAGCCGGCCGCACTGTTATTACCGGAAGATCCTACGATATAACCTGTAATTAAAGGTCCAACAATGCCTGCCAGGTTGCCAGATGAAGTTAATATACTCGTCATCAGCCCGCCGCGCTCCGGAAGCAGATGGATGATGATGGTTGGTCCTATCGTTAAAATTCCATATGTAAGACCTTTTGCAAGGCACATGGCAATAATGACCCAGACGGCATTTGTAAAAAAAGCCGTTGAAGCGAGCAGCAGCGCACCGATGATCATGGCCAGTCCAACTACATACACCCTGGAAGTCTGCCAGTCCTTATTCCGTTTAAACATTCTGTCAGATAAAACGGAAACGCCGATATAAACTCCGACTGAAACAACGCCAATGCCTGATACCGCATAGCCCATCTCAATGTTTGACATGTTGACGATTTTTACTAAGTAAACAGGCAGCCATACGGCAAACCAGACAACAAGCAGGTAGGTTGAAAAATATGCAAGCGTCGTGAACAAGGATGATGGCCTAGACAGCAGGATTAAAAAAGCTTTTATATCAAGCTTTTCAAGCTGCTTCTTCTTCGGTTTTTCGTCTTCTTCCAGTTCTTCAGCTCTCGGAACGTCACGCGTGAATTGAAACGCGGCAAACCAGACAATACTTGCCACTCCTAAAAAGGCGAAGGCAATGCGCCATCCGAAAATATGGATAAGCGCCACAAGAATGGGCGCCGCAACCATCGCACCTAACGTAGCTCCTGAAACAACGACAGAATTAGCAAGACCGCGAAGCTTCGGAGGAAACCAAGTATTTGCATGGTTATATGCAATCGGGCTGAACGGACCTTCAAAAGCACCCAGTAAAAAACGGTAAAGCAGCAGCAATGGCAGACCTGCAATGGCAAGCACACCTATCTGCAAGACTGCCCATGTCAGCATCA
The DNA here is from genome assembly GCF_030127205.1 of Metabacillus hrfriensis. NCBI lineage: Bacteria > Bacillati > Bacillota > Bacilli > Caryophanales > Bacillaceae > Metabacillus > Metabacillus hrfriensis. Next base: position 1,631,437 of record NZ_CP126116.1, on the reverse strand, counting down.
GAAAGCCGAGCACTTTTTTTGCTCCGATCCGGTCGGCCCATGCTGCTCCGAAAATCCCTGTTACCGGGTACAGCCAATAATAACTGCTTCCGACAAGACCCCAATCGGCATAGGAAAGATTAAATTCCTTCATAATCGGTACAGCTGCAAGACCCGTAATCGATTTATCCGCAAAGTTAATGAACATCCCAAAGAACAGTAAAACAAGCACAGTCCAGCGCATCTAACTCCCCCTATCCGCTCTTGCTCAATTTTCTTCCAGTACACGTCTTGCGATGATCAGACGCTGAATTTCGTTTGTTCCCTCATAAATTTTCGTAATCCGGGCATCACGGTAAAAACGCTCTACTGGATAATCCGAAACATAGCCCATTCCCCCGTGAATCTGTACCGCTTTGTCCGCTACCCGGTTGAAAACATCTGAAGCAAACAGCTTTGCCATCGATGCTTCCTTAATGACCTTTTTTCCTTCATCAATCATAGAAGCAGCCATGTATGTCAGTGTTCTGGCAGCTTCCGTTTCCGTCGCCATATCGGCAAGCATCCATTGAATCGCCTGATTATCAGCAATCGGTTTTCCGAATTGAACCCGTTCTTTTGCGTATGAAGCTGAAAGCGCTATCAACTTATCGCACGATCCAACTGCTCTTGCTGCAAGCCCCACACGTCCTTCGCTTAATATTTTCAGCGCTGACATATATCCCATGCCGACTTCCCCGATTACATTTTCCTCAGGCACCACGCAATCTTCAAAAATCAATTGTGCGGTATGAGATCCGCGCAGCCCCATTTTCTTATCTTTTTTTCCGAGCATGAATCCCGGAAAATCTTTTTCAATCAAAAATGCGGTAATTCCCCCTTTTGCTCCTTTTTCTTTATCTGTTAGCGCGAAGACTGTAAAAACATCAGCAACCGGCGCATTCGTAATGAAATGCTTTGTCCCGTTCAATATCCACTGATTTCCCCGTTTTTCTGCACGAGTTGCAAGGTTCGTAGCATCGGAACCAGCACCGGGCTCTGACAAAGCAAACGCGGCGATTTTCTTGCCGGCTGCCATATCAGGCAAATATTTTTGCTTCAGCTGTTCGGAAGCAAGCTTCACTAAACCTGTGCTTCCGATTCCTGTATGTGCACTGATTAAGCTGACAAAACCATTATGCGTATGTCCGAGCTGTTCAAGCACCACTGCTTTTCCAACCGCATTCAGCCCGATCCCTCCGTACTCTTCTGGAATGCTGATGCCGAAAAGACCAAGGTCCTTCGCCTGCTCTACTAAATGATCCGGAATCTTGTCTTCATCTTCAATCTGCTGTGCGTATGGTTCAACCTCATTATCTACAAAGCTCTTCACCATTTTCTTCATTTGTTCAATTTCCTGAGTAACCGTTGCCTGCATCTATATATCCCCCTTTTAGATTCTTAGTTTTATAGATGCAAGAAGTGTGCCAACTGTGGAAAAGCTGAGGTAATGTGAGTGTCAGGTGCAGAAGATTCATTTTTGAATCACACATGTCGATATAGGAGGGTTTTGGTGATTCATTTTTGAATGAGAGGATTCAGGATTGAATTATTTGAAAAACCGGTCTATTGCACTCTCGATTAAAACGATTTTTTCTTTTTCTAAGCCGTGCGGATTAAAATTTTCGTCACTACACGTTCTGAAGTATTCCGGACATATAAAAAAACCGATTTTTAATCAGCTCTTCAAATGCTTCTTCATTTCCTTTGATTGCTTTCTCTACTGTATTTACATGACTCACGTTTTCTCTCCATTCACATGTTAGATGAACCTGGTATAAGAAAAGTTTCAAAGTGATGAAATCTACATCATCATACAAAAATATGTAAAATAGTGGTATCATTTTAAAAAAAGAGAGGGGATGAAATCATGACAGTGTTACCCCGCAGCACAATGCTTAAAGCAATGCTATCTGCTGACAAAATGTTTGATGGCGTATTCTACACCGGCGTAAAAACCACGAAAATCTATTGTTTACCCTCCTGTTATGCAAAAAAACCGCTTCCTGAGAATGTGATTTTTTTCCAATCGGCAGCCGATGCTGAAAACCAGCAGTTCCGCTCATGCAAAAAATGTTTTCCTGATTTTCTGCAAAGTAAATGGATTGATCATAAGAGTTACATAGAATTAATCCCTCCAAATGATTTTGCCTTCAGTGAATGTCTTGCGTTTCTCGGAAGATCCTCTGCTGAAGTTCTTCACCATGTCGAAGAGGGGTTCCTGCTCAAATGGATCGAAATCGATGGTAATAGGGTCATGATGAAGGTGTCATTGAAGCAAGATAGACTAGTCATTGAATTCCCTGATCTTACACCTGACAAGTTCACCCGTGTACAAGCAGCCAAATACATCTGGACTCTATTTGATTTAGACAGGGACATGCAGCCTTTTTACGAGCTTGCTGAAAAGGATGAACTATTAAGAAACGTCGTCACTAAGCATTACGGACTGCGGATCATTGGCATTCCCGATTTGTTTGAAGCCTTGACCTGGGCAATCATTGGCCAGCAAATTAATCTTAATTTTGCCTATACGCTAAAAAGAAGATTAATCGAACAGTTCAGTGAGTGCCATTATTTTGAAGGAAGACAGCTGTGGCTTTTTCCAAAAGCTGAAGTGATTGCTTCACTTGAGATATCAGATCTTCAAAACCTTCAATTCACAAAGAGAAAAGCAGAATATATTCTTGGCATTGCGAGGGAGATTTCGAACGGCGATCTTTCTAAAGAAAAGCTGCTTCGATTAGAAACAGATGAAGCACGGTCTCTTCTGCTAAGCATTCGCGGTGTAGGTGCATGGACAGCAGATTATGTCATGATGAAATGTTTAATGGAGACAGCTGCTTTTCCTGCTGCAGACGTCGGTCTGCATCATGCTATAAAAGCTCAGCTGGGTTTAGAGAGGAAGCCTTCTATGGATGAACTAGTAGAACTCTCTGAAGGCTGGCAGGGATGGGAAGCGTATGCAGTATTTTATTTATGGAGGTCGTTGTATCAATAATAAAAAAACGGGTTATTCTTCCTTGCACTTTGATTGCAGCGCTGCTCATTTATTTCTATGCATTGTACCACGCTTCCCCATTAGCCAAGGATTTCCCGGTACCAGTGAGTGCAAAGCTTAGTAAGTCTTCTAATGACAAAGCCTTCGAAGAATACAGCCGGTCACTCGCTTCAGAGGAGGATGGTCTCCCTGCTGCTTATTTGCCTGCCACTTTGGAGCTGGGAGAAAATCGATCAGATGGGGCTTTGACACACGCAAATCAAGCTAAGATATATTTGTATCCTCTTAACGAAAAAATTCTTTTTTTTATTGATTTTACAGAAAAAGTAGCCCTTTTTTCGTTTTGGGGTGTTTAATTGAATGTCCTTTTATTATTAGTCACATACTAAAAAAAAGAGGAAGGATGAAATCGAATGGGAAAAATGAATAAAGAAGCTGCTCCTAACAACAACTTGTCTTCAAAAGAAATTCGGTCCTCAAAATTAGTTTCATCTAAACATGAAAATGATTATGAATTCTCAGAAGAACTTGCTGATGGTGGAGAACGAAATGAAATCATTACAAGACAAGAAGATCATTAAGAAACATGATAAACATCCTTCGGGGTGTTTTTTACATTTTAATACTATGGCCACGACTACTTAACGACGAAGTACTATTAAAAAGCTACGTTAAGACGTTTCTTGTGGGTAATGTGGTGGTATCCTGGGCTTTGACAACGTACGAGAAAATGGGAAGAAACTGGACGTCATTTCCCAGACTGATTATCTATTTATTGAAAAAAATGAATAAAAAAAGCTCAGCGCAAGCTGAGCTCTTTTTCAATAATACGGTGAGATCATCAAGTAAACAATGACACCCGTAAAGCTTACATATAACCAGATCGGCATACTCCAGCGTACAATCCTGCGGTGCTTTGTAAGCTGGCCTGTCCAGCCCCAGACAAGTGAGAACAGGGCAAGCGGAACAATGATTGCAGCAAGGAAGCTGTGTGTAATCAGAATGAAGAAATAGACATTTCGAATGAAACCTTCTCCGCCAAAACGCGTTGTTTCACCTGACATGTAGTGATACGTCAGATAAGACACACAGAAAAGCAATGTCGTAGTAAAAGCGGCTAAAATAAAGCCTTTATGCAGCTTCACATTTTTCTTAATAATGGAGACAAGCGCTATGACTAGAAAAACAAACGTAAAGCTGTTCAGTACGGCATTTATCCGCGGAAAAATATGAATATCAAATTTAACTTCGCCGCCATAGCCGATCGGCAAAAAGAACAAACCAAGAATAATCGCATTTACGACAAGGGAAAGTGTGACGATAATCGCTGTATAATTCTTGCCTGTGCGAGCTGTTTCTTCCATAAGTATTCTCTCCTCATGATTCAATATGTTTTATTGTACCACGAGATTATATGCTAATATTCGACAATTGTATGAAGGATTCTCCTGCAGACTGCCCGGGTTCGGGAGGCGTTTTATTGGACAGGCTGTTCGAAACACAATCCATACTTCTTCATCTTTCTTACAATCGTAGGCTGGCTGCTGTCTAGAGCTTCAGCAATTTCATAGGTCGTTTTGTACTTTTTAACCGCAAGCGACAAGATCTTCTCCTCAGCAAGCTCTGCCGCTTCCTTCAATGTGACAATTTTAGAAATATGAATGGGTCCTTCCTGCCGCTTATACTCTGAAGGAAGATGCCGGGTCTTTAATAAATCCTCTTCGCTGATTAAGACGAGTCTTTCAATTAAATTCGCAAGCTCCCGTACATTTCCAGGCCAGCTGTATGTATAAAAAAAATCTTTAAGAGCCGTATCCATCCGTTTCTTCTTCTCATACCTTTTGTTGGCTTTTTCCAAAAAAAGCTCCGTCAGCGGCAGGATATCGCTTTTTCGGTCCCTTAGCGAAGGAATGAGAATCGGGACAACATTTAAACGGTAGAATAAATCCTCACGGAACTCTCCGTTTTGAACCATGTCCTTAAGATCTTTATTTGTGGCGGCAAGGATTCTGACATCCACTTTTTTGGGTGAAGTTCCGCCTACGCGCTGAATTTCTTTTTCCTGTATGACACGCAGCAGCTTTACCTGAAGACTTAGCGGCAGCTCGCCGATTTCATCCAAAAACACGACACCCTTGTGCGCCATTTCAAACATGCCTGGTTTCCCATGTTTATTCGCTCCCGTAAAAGCGCCTGCTTCATAGCCAAACAGCTCCGATTCAAGTAAATCAGCAGGGATCGCCCCGCAATTCACTTTAATGAACTCACCCTTTCCTGCACGGGCACTTTTGCTGTAAATGTAGCGGGCAAGCACGTCCTTGCCGACGCCGGTTTCCCCTAGGATTAAAATTGTTGCATCTACATCCACAACTCTGTCAGCCGTTTCATAAATGGAGACCAATTCTTCGCTTTTAATGACGAAATCTCCGTTCAAATCATTTTTTCCTTTTAACCTCTCAATTTCTTTTTTATAGCTGTCATTCAATTTCGTAGCTTTCCGCAATGCACTTTGAAGTTCGTTAAGCTCTGAGAGATCACGGATATTTGTCACGATGCTCTCGATTTCGCCTTTATCGTTAAATACCGGATTGCCGGTGAGGAGCGTTTCTTTCCCTGCCCGGTTCAGCTGAACGACGGAAACACTCCGTTTTTTGTCCAATACTTTATGAGTGACTGAATTTTCAAGAATGCCGCGGTTAATAAGGGCATTCACATTTTTCCCGATATAGTAATCTTTCGGAATGCCGGTTATCCGCTCAATCGCTGAATTCGTCTTTAACGTAATTCCCTCTTTATCTGTAATATAAATGCCGTCATATGAATTTTCGATAATTGCATCAAGTTCCCGATTGACTCTCTTCGACTCCTTAAGCTCATTTATCAAGGAAATCAGCTCAGTGGAAACGGTTCCAATATAGAGCTTGTCAGAAGAATCGGCAAGCTTTGTCTTCATAAAAATACAGCTTGAGCCATTGCTGCTCGCATGGATCAGTTTCCCGCCTTCGAGTTCTTCCCACACATCAAATAACTCGCTGACTTTCATATTTTGAACGCCAATGCGCTTGGTAAATTTCAGGACAACTTCATTGCTGTGTAAAATGATATGGCTGTTTGACGTCACAATACATGGAAAAGGAATATGTTCAATGATCTTCGCATTCATCCCTGTCACCTCTCTAATTTCAGCTGCTGATACTGAAAATGAAGGTCTGATAGAGCGGCAACAATCGCATGAATGGCTTTCCCGCAGTAGTTTTCTTTTACATGCTGAACGACTTCATCCACACCATGCAAAAGACTGTAGCCGCGAAGCAGGCGTCCGACGAAATCTCTCCCGTGTTCTGTCGCAAGTGTACAGGACGCTTCCAAAATCACCGCATACCTTTTATCAATTTCAACCGTAATGGTCAGCATATCATAAACATTTTTTGCAGCCATTCCTGCTGGCAAACGTGCATGGCCGGCAATAAACATCGTCTGTGAATGCATCGTGCAGCCCGTCCTTTCGACAAAAACCCCAATTTGATACTGACTTACTTCTTTATTTATCGGGGGAATCCTGCTTTCTTTTGAGGATTCCCGTTATGAAATAAAGTGATTGCGACTTGTGTTCTGGATTATTTTGGAGCGGAGGAAGTAATTCCGGTACTTTTCGAAATAATTCCGAGACTTTATATCTTAATTCCGAGACTTTCAACTTAATTCCGAGACTTTATATCTTAATTCCGAGACTTTCAACTTAATTCCGAGACTTTCTAACTTAATTCCAAGACTTTTCAACTTAATTCCGAGACTTTATATCTTAATTCCGAGACTTTTCAATTTAATTCCGTATAAATGTGAACAAAAGTGAATTCCCTAAAATGGCCTAACGATCCAATACCCCTGCCGCACAAAGAGGAACCTAATAAATTTTGAACATATAACAATAACCCGCAGCTATCCGCCGCGGGCTTCCACATTTACCTTTTTACTTTTTCCTTAGCCTCTTCAAACGGCCAGCTGGGCAGCATACTTGAGAGCGCTTTATCTTCACGGTATCCTAAAACGTATTCCGCCTGCATGATCGTGTGGATCTCTCTTGTTCCCTCATAAATGACCGGTGCTTTTGAATTTCTCAAGAAGCGTTCGACTGGATATTCGTTGGAATATCCATATGCCCCGTGAATTTGCACGGCATCGTTAGCTGCTTCGTTTGCGAAATCACAGGACTGCCATTTTGCAAGCGACGTTTCTCTCGTATTGCGCTTGCCTTCGTTTTTCAGGCAGCCTGCACGGAATACCAGCAGCCGCGACATTTGATAGCCCGCTTCCATTTTTGCGATCATTTGCTGAACGAGCTGATGCTTTCCAATTTCTTTTCCGAACGTTTTCCGTTCGTGACAGTAGTTCACACTTTCTTCAATACATGCCTGAATGAGCCCGCATGCTCCTGCAGCAACTGTGAAACGCCCGTTATCAAGTGCGGACATCGCTATTTTAAAGCCGTCTCCAACTTGCCCAAGCAGATTTTCTTTCGGAACTTTAATATGATCAAAGAAGATTTCTCCTGTGTTGCCTGCGCGGATCCCAAGCTTGCCTTTGATTGCTTTTGAATCAAAGCCCGGCATTGTGCGTTCGACAATAAATGCTGAGATTCCATGATGTTTTTTGCTTTTATCCGTATAGGCAAACACGAGGAAATGATCCGCATAATCACATAAAGAAATCCACGTCTTCTGACCGTTCAGTATGTAATAATCACCTTCTAAAACTGCAGTCGTTTGAAGCGCAGCCACATCAGATCCCGCATTCGGCTCTGTTAATCCAAACGCCCCAACCTTTTCGCCTTTCGCTTGCGGTACTAAGTATTTCTGCTTTTGTTCTTCATTTCCCCATTGCAGCAGCGTCAGGCTGTTCAAACCCGTATGAACCGAAACAGCTGTTCGATAAGCTGTATCCCCGCGCTCAAGCTCCTCGCATACAATTGCAAGTGTATTGTAGTCCATGGCGCTGCCGCCGTATTCTTCCGGAATACAAATTCCCATAAGTCCAAGCTCTGCAAGCTTTTTCAATATGGCAGGCTCGAAATGCCCAGCAGCATCCCACTCTGCAATATTCGGATTAATTTCTTTATCTACGAAATCACGGACCATTTTCCTTACTGCATTATGTTCTTCTGATAAGTTAAAGTTCATCATTTACCTCATCCCCTTTATTGTAAATATAAAAAAGCCAGCTGCACACTAAAGGCAGCTGGCTTTTGTCAACGTTAATAAGCTCTTCCATAGACAATTCAGCAGATTATAAAAATCCTATTCAAGCTGGTTATAAACTAGATCACGGAACACAAGAGGGCTAACTCTTTAAGCGTGAAATACGTTTAGTTAAGAGGATTATACACATAACCGGAAGAAATCGCAATCTTTTAATTGAAAATTCTATCTATTTTCCCCTCTTCTTCTTTTGATAAAAATAGTGTAATAGATTGACTGCTTTAGTCCAATCTTTTACACTTGAGGAACTGAAAAAGAAGCAGGTGAATCTATGGAATTCAACATTAACTATCTCTCATTTTACCTTATCCAAGTGGATGGCAAAGAGGAGAATGCCAATAAACAATACAAGCATTTTCAAACATTAACAACAGAAGAATACGAAGGAAACGCACTGAAAGACTTTTTGGACGGCGAATTGAAGAAAATCGTCAAGCGCAAAGTCGAGAAGCATCCGCGCAGCGAACAGGTTCCGACGAAGCTTGGCCACTTTGTCGTTGAGCCAGGCTATGAGCTGGATTCTAATCCGAACTACAACCTTTTCCACAAAGCGCTGACTGCTGATACAAAAGAATCGTTTAAAGAAGCGAGCGAACGATTTGTCGGGGCTTATTTAGATGCAAGCGCAGTTCGCGGCGGGGCATTTCTAGTTCTTTCCGCCACTCCAGAAAAGTACTTTGAAGATACTTTTTTGTTCATCTTAAAATGTGATTTCGAACCAAAAGTTGCTTCAATCTCTGATGAATCCACGCTCATCCGCAACGTGCAAATGGCAATCACAACAAAAAACATGAAATCAATCCAGTACCCGCATATGCCTGAGGAAGGAATGACAGAGCCGGGCGAGCTGAAAATTCATCAGGCCTCACACGCCCGCTACTTTGAAGACTTCTTAAAATTCGTCGAATACGGAGAATCCATGCCCGAAATCATGAAAACTCAAGTGATGAGCATGGTCCAGGAGCATGTCCTCGAAACATACGAGGAAAACAGCCAGGAGCGCCAGCAGTTCGAACATGACATGGAAATTTGGGAAGCAAGCGAAAAGCGCGAAATTCAAGAGCGATTAGACACGCACCAAGTGATTGAAGCTGCAGCTCAGATTGTTGAACACACTCCTGAAGCTGAGCTGAAAATGAAGCTTGGTGAAACGTCTATTAAAGGATTGCTTGCCGACTTTGGGGAGAACATTCACCTAGGTAAGATCAATGGACGGTATGTGCTGCTGGTTGAAGCGGATACGATTCAGTTTGAGAAAGGTGTCTCGCCGATTGAGTTTCACCGGCCGGATGAGCTTGGGGAGATCATTGAGAGGATTGCTAATAAAACGGAATCTATTTAAAAATATCTCTTTTCAAATTTTGTTTTTTTGGGGTGCTCATAGAAATTGTTTGATGACCCCAATTTCTTTTTTTACTTCTTTAGGTACTCATAGAGGCTGAATAAGACCCCATTTTCTTATTCTCACCTATTTTAGTACTCATAGAAGCCTTTTGATTCCCTCATTTTTTTATTCTCACCTCTTTGAGGTACTCATAGAAGCCTTTTGATTCCCTCATTTTCTTACTCTCACCTCTTTGGATACTCATAGAAGCCGTTTGATTCCCTCATTTTCTTATTCTCACCTTTTTGAGTACTCATAGAAGCCTTTTGATTCCCTTATTTTCTTATTCTCACCTATTTGAGTACTCATAGAAGACTTTTGTTTCCCTCATTTTCTTATTCTCACCTCTTTGGGTACTCAAGAAGCCTTTTGATTCCCTCATTTTCTTATTCTCACCTCTTTGAGTACTCATAGAAGCCTTTTGATTCCCTCATTTTCTTATTCTCACCTCTTTTGGTACTCATAGTAGCCTTTTGGTTCCCTCATTTTCTTATTCTCACCTATTTGAGTACTCATAGAAGCCTTTTGGTTCCCTCATTTTCTTACTCTCACCTCTTTGGGTACTCATAGTAGCCTTTTGGTTCCCTCATTTTCTTATTCTCATCTATTTGAGTACTCATAGTAGCCTTTTGGTTCCCTCATTTTCTTACTCCCACCGCTTTGGGTACTCATAGAAGCCTTTTGATTCCCTCATTTTCTTATTCTCACCTCTTTGGGTACTCATAGTAGCCTTTTGATTCCCTCATTTTCTTATTCTCACCTATTTGAGTACTCATAGAAGCCTTTTGGTTCCCTCATTTTCTTATTCTCACCTATTTGGGTACTCAAGAAGCCTTTTGTTTCCCTCATTTTCTTATTCTCACCTATTTGAGTACTCATAGAAGCCTTTTGATTCCCTCATTTTCTTATTCTCACCTATTTGGGTACTCATAGTAGCCTTTTGATTCCCTCTTTTTCTTATCATCACCTATTTGAGTACTCATAGAAGCCTTTTGATTCCCTCATTTTCTTATTCTCACCTATTTGAGTACTCATAGAAGCCTTTTGATTCCCTCATTTTCTTATTCTCACCTATTTGAGTACTCATAGAAGCCTTTTGATTCCCTCATTTTCTTATCCTCACCTATTTGAGTACTCATAGAAGCCTTTTGATTCCCTCATTATTTTATTCCGACCTCTTTGGGTACTCATATATGAACAGCATTCAATTTTGGGACAAGCTATGTATTTTTTTAATTCCTCGTTCGCCTCCTGTCTTTTCACTCAAGAATCTTTTATACTTAACCTATCTGAGTTTCAAAAGGAGAAATAGTACTTAATGAAGGAAGAGCTGCATTATATCGGTCATAAAATACAGGAAAACGCATGGCAGATAACGCTGAATATACCAAAGGTTCAAGATTCACAGCATACACAGCAGCTGGAAGAATCCGGTTTTCCATTAGAAGAACGTATCGCATTACGTGAAGAACTGATTGGATATTTAGGGCAGGCTTTATGCGGAGAAAAAGAGTCTGTAAAAAATGATAATGTGAAGAATTGGAGCATGAAACTTTCTATGCGGGCGATCCATTTTGATGTTCCGTTAAGCCAATGTCTGCGTGCAATTGCTGCTTACCGTACTGCATTATGGGATACTCTCACTGAGGAGCTCCATAAAAACAATTTTTCAGCCATTACGATGCTTGATGTATCAAAAATAATCGATCCCCTCCTTGATAAGGCGTGCAGTGTAATCAGCAATGTTTATGAAAATCATACCAATGAATTAATGGCGATCGCTTATTCGGCACTTGAAGAATTATCTGTTCCTGTTGTGCCGATTGCCGATGGCATCGCCGTTATCCCGCTTGTTGGCGCAATCGATACTCGCCGTGCTTCCTTAATTATGAAAGTTGCGCTCCATGAAGGAGCCCGTCTGAATTTAGAGCATGTGATTCTGGATGTATCAGGAGTTCCGATTATCGATACAATGGTTGCTGATCAACTTTTCAAAATCGTTAATGCTTTAAAGCTTAGTGGCATTGAGACAGTACTGACAGGCATTCGTCCTGAAATTGCCCAGACCATTATGAGTCTTGGACTTGATTTTCATGCAGTTACGACTAAATTCAATATGAAACACGCTCTGCATGATTTAGGATTTCGAAAACGTTAAAAGCTGCAGCCATTTGAGTTGGCTGCAGCTTTTTTTAATTCTGTCCTTTGCTTGCTTCTACAATATCTTACTGAGAAAACTCTTTGTTCGTTCATGCTGCGTATTTTCAAATAACTCCTTAGGAGTGTTCTCTTCGATAATCATTCCCTCATCCATAAAGATAACACGATCCCCTACTTCGCGGGCAAAACCCATTTCATGCGTGACAATCATCATTGTCATTCCTTCTTTAGCCAGCTGCTTCATAACTTCGAGCACTTCTCCAACCATTTCTGGATCCAGTGCTGAGGTTGGCTCGTCAAATAACATGATTTTCGGTTCCATCGCGAGTGCCCGCGCAATCGCCACACGCTGCTTTTGTCCGCCTGATAAAGAATCAGGATAAACATTTACTTTTTCAGAAAGCCCCACTTTTTGCAGCAGCTCACGTGCTTTAGCTTCTGCTTTTTCCTTGCTCCATTTTCGTACAATGATTGGAGAGACCGTCAGATTTTCAAGGACTGTCTTGTGCGGAAACAAGTTAAAATGCTGAAAGACCATTCCCACATCTTTTCTTATAGCATTGATATCTGTCGATCGGGCGGTCAAATCAGCACCTTCGATGTACACATGCCCGTCTGAAATGGTTTCCAATAAATTCAAACATCTCAGAAACGTTGATTTTCCTGAGCCTGAAGGCCCAATAACGACGACAACTTCCTGCGGCTGTACTTCCATTGATATCCCTTTGAGTACTTCATTTTTGCCAAAAGATTTTTTCAGTGCTTTTACCGAGATCATTCAGTGTCTAACCTTCTTTCAACATAATTTAGCAAATAGGTTAGGCTTAATGTGAGCACTAAATAAACGAAAGCGACTGTTAAGTAAGGTTCCCAAATCCGGTAATATTGACCGGTAGCGGCCTTGCCCCAATACATTAATTCCGGCACTGAAATTAACGAAATCAGCGAAGAATCTTTAAGCAGCACGATAAATTCATTTCCAAGCGGAGGAATCATCCGTTTCACTGCCTGCGGCAAAATCACTTCCTTCATTGCTTGCATATGATTCATTCCAAGTGATCGTGCAGCTTCCATCTGTCCCCTGTCGATTGACTTAATGCCGGCTCTGAAAATTTCCGCTATGTAAGCAGCAGCATTTAAGGCTAAGGAGACAACTCCTGATATGATGGGATTCACAGTAGTCATAAACAACGGCATAACGCCGAAATGGATTATGAATATTTGAACAAGCAGCGGTGTTCCTCTGAAAAAATTGATATACCAGACAAAAGGCAGTTTTGCCAGCGGGTTTTTCATCATTTTACCGATTCCGATAAAAAGACCTAAAATTGCGCCAAGCAGCACGCCCATAATAGTGATGGCGATTGTCCATAGTGTTCCTTCTATAAAAAGCGGCAGATAATCTGCTATAATATCAAAACGGAAATCCATAGCTGTCTCCTTTATGTTTAAATCGAATGAAAAGCCCGGTATTTATTCAGCTTTTAATAGAGTGTCTACACTCGGCTCTTTTCCAAACCACTTTTCATAGATTTCTGCGTACTTCCCGCTTTCAATGACCGCTTTAATTGCTTCATCAAATTCTGCTTTTAACTTGCTGTCTTTCGGAAACATTAAGCCGTAAAATTCAGATTCAAAGCTGTCTTTATCTTCTATCGCTTTGACTTTGCTGTTTGGATTATTCTTTGTATATTCACTTGCCACAACATTATCTGTCACAACGACTTCAACATCATTATTTTCAAGTGCCATAAATGCAACAGCGGTATTTTCATATTTTGATATATTGTTATTTGCGCCGACTACTTTTTCTGCAGCAAGCTGTCCGGTTGTACCGTTTTGCACGCCGATTTTCTTCCCTTTAAGATCTTCAGCGCTTTTAATGTCTGTACCTTCTTTAAAAACAATCATATGTGTGGATTCAAAATAAGGAATTGAAAAATCATAGGTTTGTTTGCGATCGTCATTGATTGTAATACCTGAGATAGCCAAATCGATTTGTTTCCCTTGTACGGATGCAAATAATGGATCCCACCCGATGTTGTCGAGTTTATGCTTATAGCCTGCCTCTTCCATAACTGCAGCCAGAAAATCGACATCAAAGCCAACAATTTTCCCTTTATCCATGTATTCAAACGGCGCGAATGCCGCATCGGTTCCAACTTTAAGGACTTTCTTCTCATCTGGCTCTGCACTATTGCTTGCTTTTTCACTGCTGCCGCATCCTGATAGCATGAGAATAATGGCAAATAACAGGACACCTATAAGCTTATTGCTGTTTTTCATTGAATTTTTCCCCTTTTCTAATGGTTTTCTTTTTGTTCAAGTAACTTAGCTTTTCACCTCCTTTTTTCCTAAAAAATAACAAAATGTTACCTTTTATTACATGAGTGCATTTTTTATTATCATATTGGTTGTCGAATCTTTTTTCAATAAAAATTTTTTTAATAGTTTGAAAATACACAAAAAAAAGAATGCTTCCAGCATTCTCTCATGACTTGGTAATACTCGATTGATAGGTTTGTAAAAAAAAAACGACTGCAAAGCGTACCGAAATGATTGGAATAGCTTCTGGATATATTTAAAGAAAAAGGGTTTCTTTTTTCAAGCCGGGAGGGTATGGAAAAATATCTGACCTTTCAAATGAGAGTTCACGCGCTTCATGTGCTAAAATAAAGGCAAACCTACTAAATAGGAGGAAAAAAGATGAAGTATACTGGTTATATTGGTACTTACACAAAAGGCGACAGCAAAGGTATTTACTCTTTCACACTTGATACAGCTGCTAAAAAACTGGGTGAAGTCAGCGTTGCTGCAGCACTTGATAACCCTACATACTTAAACCTCAGCAAGGACAACCGCTTTGTTTATGCTGTTGCTAAAGAAGGAGAGGCAGGCGGCGTAGTTGCTTACTCAAGAAATACGGAAACAGGCGGATTAAAGGAATTGAACCGCCAGCTTCTGCGGGGCGCCTCTCCATGTCATGTCAGTGTGAATGACGAAAATCAATTTGTTGTTTCGGCCAATTATCATAACGGCACGATTGAATCGTATGAAATGAATACTGAAAGCGAAACTCTTTATCCTTCTCTCTCTATTAAAAAGCATGTAGGAGATGGACCCAATAAAGACAGACAAGATGGACCACATGCCCATTATGCAGGCTTTACTCCTGACCAGAAATATGTGGCTGCCATCGACTTAGGAACAGATAAACTGTATACCTACGAATTAAACAAAGGTGAATTAAACGAAATACACAGCCTTCATTTACATGCAGGTAGCGGCCCAAGACATATGACGTTCCATCCGAACGGAAAAATCGCTTATTTAATGACCGAACTGAGCAATGAAGTTGTCGTTCTTGCTTACAGCCAAGAAGATGGCAGCTTTACAGAATTACAGTACATCTCAACAATTCCCGATGATTTCACTGAAAATAATCAAGGCAGCGCGATCCACATTTCTTCTGACGGAAGGTTCGTTTATGCAGCCAACCGCGGACATGACAGCATTGCCGTATTCAGCACAAACAGCGACAGCGGCGAGCTGACATTTGTTGAACGCACATCTACAGAAGGTAACTGGCCGCGTGACTTCGCACTTGATCCGACAGAAAAATTTCTGATTGCCTCAAACCAGGAAAGCAGCAACCTTGTTTTATTTGAAAGAGATCAGGAAACAGGCAAACTTACTTTGCTTCAATCTGATATAACGGTTCCGGATCCGGTTTGTGTGAAATTTCTGAATCAGTAAAGTAAAAAACCCACCCTTATTGCATTTGGCATAAGGGTGGGTTTTCTATTTATTCAACTTCTTTAAGCATGTTTTCGATGTTAGTTAAACGTCTATTTAATTCCTGACTGGCTTTCAGTTGATTTTTTTGAAAAGAAATTTGCTCTCGATCTAATTTTAGTCTTTCTTCAGCTCGTGCTTCCATTCTCCGAAATAATCGAATGATCACGAATAATGGAACAGATACCATTAAAATCATGATTATAATTGGTCCTAAAGTAGTCAAAATCTCCACTTCTCCAACCCCCGTTTCCGTTATTAAATAGAAAAATCCTTCACTCCTTTTTCTTCTTTATCGTCACACTTTCAGCCACACTGGCAATCATAGATTCATCGATTGGAAGACTGAAAGGGATAAGCTCAAAATATTTCATCGCTTTTCCATCTTCAGAGATTTCATGATGACCTTTGATTAATTCGGCATCTTCGAGTTTTTGAAGGTGCAAATAAAGCAGCGGCCTGCTTATGCCGAGCTGCCTTGCAAGCTGGCTTACGTACTGCCTCTCCTTATATAGGACAGCCAAAATCTTTAGACGGTAAGGATTAGAAAGAGCCTCTAAAACCTTTAATAATTGGTCTCCATTTAATTGTTGTTTCATATGTAATAATTATATGACAGGTGTAAGCGGTAAGCAATAAAATCTGGAATATTTTCATTAAATTTCCACCTTTGAATGGAAGAAGGAGGATTCTCTTTATAGAATAAAGAAATATATATTTACGGATAACCAAACGGAGGTGTCCAAATGGAAATCTTCTTTCTCGCCGTCATTCTTGGTTTCATTACTTTTTCTCTCTATAAAATCATCAGGAAAAACCGCAAGCTGCCAAGCAATAAATATACACCTGCAAACGATATCGACAATGGTCTTGTCCGCACTTATTCGAATGAAACACCAATGAGTGAAACAAAACACGAAGCTCCGTATGAAGAAAAGGAACCTAAAAAAGCAAAATAAAAGCAGCGGATTCCCGCTGCTTTCCTCTACTCCACCTTTTCAGGCTTCCCGTAATCCTCGCCAAATGTATCGACGGTAACGGTTTTCATTTTTTGATCTTTAACTGGCTTTTCTCCATTTGTTTCTGCGCTTACGATTTCATCTACTGCATCCATGCCTTCTGTTACTTTTCCGAAAGCGGCATATTCGCCGTCTAAGCTTGGGTAGTCAGCAACCATGATGAAAAATTGGGAGCCTGCACTGTCAGGGGACTGCGAACGGGCCATTGAGATGACTCCGCGTTCATGCTTGAGCGGATTTTCAAATCCGTTTGAACTGAATTCCCCTTTAATAGCGTAGTCCGGGCCACCTGTTCCAGTTCCTTCAGGATCACCGCCCTGGATCATGAATTCAGGTATGACACGGTGGAAAATCAAACCGTCATAAAATTTATCGTTGATAAGCGAAATAAAGTTAGCCACCGTGTTGGGGGCAATCTCCGGATACAGCTCAACTTTGATTTGCTTATCGTTTTCCATTGTAATTGTGACAACTGGATTTTTTTCAACCTTCTTTGCCGGTTTATCAGAACCTTGATCATCTGCTTCATTGCCGCATGCTGCCATTAATAGTAAAAGCAGCGTCATTAGTACAAAACCTAATTTCTTCATTTCATCATCTCTCCCATTTCATTTGCAATTAATTCATAAGATTTGAGACGGTCATCGTAGCTATGGATAATCGTAACAATCATCAGCTCGTCCGCACCGTACTTTCTTGCGATGTCCAAAAGCTGCTTCCGAACTTCAGACGGATTTCCGATCACCATCTTTTTTTCCGCTGCCTCAATCATTTCCCGTTCTTCAGGTTTGTATTTGTAAGCTTTTGCCTCGTCTATTGATGGAATGCCGGATGTTATCCCTTGGAACTGCTGAATTCTCCAAAGATGAGCACTCAATGCCATTTCTTTTGCTTTTTCTGTTGTTTCTGCACAAACGGCATTTACGGTCAGAATGGATTTGGGCTGCTTTAGTTCATATTTCGGCTGAAAATGGGTACGGTAACCTTTCAGAATTTCCGCCCCGTCCTTATCACTCATAAACTGGCCGAATGCGTAAGCTATTCCTGTCTGAGCAGCAAGCTTTCCGCTTTTTTCACTTGTCCCGAGAAGCCAAACTTCAGGAGGCTCTGCTGGAATGGGCGATGCCTTAATTTTCGAGAACATATTCTCATCTGGAAAATCACTATGTAAAAAGCGGAGCAGCTCCTTCAATTTTTGCGGCATTGTCCTTACGTTTTCAAGGAAATTATCAGACAGCGCCATCGTTGCTTCAGCTGATCCGCCAGGGGCCCGTCCAATTCCCAGATCGATTCTTCCCGGAAAAAGAGAGGCAAGCAAATGAAACGTTTCCACCACTTTGTACGGTTTGTAATGCGGCAATAAGATCGCACCAGCCCCGATCCGGATTGTGCTTGTCCCCGCACCAATATAGCTCAGCATCACTTCCGGCGCAGGACATGCCAGCCCGGGCATATCATGATGCTCGGCTATCCAATAACGAGTATAACCTGTTTTTTCGGCGAGCTGTGCAAGCTTCAATGATTCCTGCAGCGCGTTCTGCGGGGTTGCACCGCTTGCAATCGGCGCCTGATCTAGAATACTCAGCTTCAAAGCTTCCACTTCTTTCTGGATTTTGATGCTTCTATTATACACGCTTGACTGCTTTAAATTGAAGCTTTCTTGCTCCTGCTTTCCTGCTTTTACAATAAGAAAAGAAGTTTTGTGCTTTTCATTACAGGTTTGGCAGCTGCTTTATTTTATTTTATCATGAATGCTTGCATTATTTTCCACCAGCTCTAAAAAGAATGGATCACACCTGACTTGCAAAAGCTAATGGACAGAGGTGATAAGCATGACACAGGTTACGCTTTTATTCATATTCTTTTTATGGCTGCCATTATTAATTGTGCTCTTTTATCTTCATGTAAGTTCTGACCCAGCTATCTTTCTGAATCAATATCAGAAATGTGAAAACAGGATGCAGCGAAGGCTTTATGATACGCTCCGCAACAATGGCTATTATGTAAGGGTTAAAGAAAAATGCGGACCGTATACACTGGATTTAGTTCTCCCATATTATCGGATTGCCCTGCGCTGCGTCTGTGAAACCGACAAAATTGAGGATTTTAAAAAAAGGAAGTACCTCGATAAACAAGGGTGGCGTGTGATACCCGTCAAAGAAAAAGACCTGAACGGAAAAATAACAACGATTTTAGCTAAAATTGAAACTGCGGCAGTTGAATACAAAAAATAAGAGCGAAGATTTTCTCTTCGCTCTTACATAAAACGATTTTATTTTTCTTGTTCTATAGTCTGCTTCTTGATTTCTTCATCCGTCATTAGAATTTCGTGAGACCTCAATAATGATTCCTTAAGCGAGTCAGGCACTCTGTCTGCATCATAGGCACACACTGAGATTAGTTCCAATGAAGATACTGCTTTATTTGCCTTATTTTCAAAATCTCCGATTAGATCCGTTATTTCTCCTGTATTTCCCCATTCTACATGTGCCCAAGTCCGGACAGAAATATTTTTTGTAAGATATGGATCTAAAATAGAAGAAAAATAATCTATTATTGTTTCAGAATGGAAATCACCATTCAAACAGTAGAAATCAAAATTATTTATATAATGGATCATAGTAAGCTGTTCTTCTGTCAAAAGACTTTGCATTTTCTTGTATACAGAAGGAAATATTCTTTCATTTTCAATAATAAGAACACAATCCCCTTGTTCAATGCCAGCATGAATATAGGAAACCGTATTTTCAATATATTTTTGTTCATCATGAAAATAATAAAAGATATGACCGCCGGATGATAGCTGTAATTCTTTTGTAAGCTGCAAAATTTTTTGATTCAACATTCATTACCCCTTAATGGGCCTATATCAATAGAAAGACACCACAACACACTTCGTTGATAGGATACATTTTATGGCCATAAATCTGTAAACCTGAACACCAATATTATTTATCAGGCTTAGAAGCAAGAGCTTGAGATAACGTTGATTTAATTGAAATATTGTCAAATGAAAGACCAAGCTGCATGGAAGTAAGCGCAATTTCAGGGCGAATGCCTGATAAGGTTGTCTTAATCCCAATAAGATTCAACGCATCAATCAATTGAAAAATTTGATGCGCTACCATTGTATCAATCATAACCACTCCTGATAGATCAATAAACAAATGAGAAACCCTTTTTTCGGAACATTGTTTTAATGTATTTTCTAGGACCATTTTAGCCCGTGCTGTGTCAATATCTCCAACAAGCGGAAGCAAGGCAGTATCATCTTGAAGTTTGATAACAGGCGAACTGAGCTCATAAATCATTTCCTGTTGAGCTTTTAATTGACGGTCAGCTGTTTTTTGTGTTTCATCAACGTAATGAAAAATGACTCTGTCATGTGCTCTGACGATTAAATCCTTCCAGGCATTAATCTGCTCTTGTGAGTATTCATCCGGATACAGACCTGCAAATGTACATACTTCATCTAAATACTGACTTCTCGTTCTCATAAATTCTTTAATAATAAACTGGATCGGAGTATTTAAATGCTCACCGTCCTTAGCGATTTTCTCGATCCATTCTTCAAAAAGCTCCATAAAATTAATGTCTTCCTCGGCAAATACCTGAATAAATCTCTTATGAAATTCCTGGTTTTGCGCCTTCAGCTCTTTAATGACTTCAGGATCATTCGATGTGTACACTCCGCCTGTTTTCGATTTATCGAGGGACTCATACCACTCTTCTGTTAAATGATGCGCCCGCTGCTGCAAATAATTATAGAATTTCTGGTTTCTGTGCACGATGTTTTTCCTCCTGATTTCTTCTCCACTCTTGTCTGTCCTCTATTTTACTCCATAAACCAAAAAAGAACCAAACGAATTGATTCTTTTTTGGTGGCAAATTATATGCTAATATCTCTTTTCTGGAAATAAATAAACGTCACCGTCATGAATACGGCATAATAGATGGCCAAAATCAGCAAGGAGATTGGCAGCGTAATTGTTTCAAGGATTTTATCCTGATACGCATATACAGTCAAATCCATGTGCGGAAAAATTAAAAATTTCGTCCATGTGTATTTTTCAGCTACGAAAAGAATGACGCTTCCGATTGTCGATGAGAAAAAGAGGACAAAGATCCCGATGCCAACGGCAAGCGCCTGACTTTTAAATAAAGTCGACAGCATAAAAGCAATCGCCGTCACAATGAATAAACTTGGCAGGAAATAAAGCAGCTTCAGGACAGTTTGATCGCCTACAGCGACGATATTTTCAGGATTCATTTGACCTTCCATCGAAATCTCAAACATTCTTTCACTAAAGTCGCCTGCTCCAAACAAGATTAGACCTGCTAAATAACCGGCAGTCAGCAGCACGAGCAAAAGAAGAAGCGAATAAAGCGTCGCTGCGATATATTTTGAAAGCAATACCTTCCATCTTCTATGCGGCCTGATCAGAAGCTGTTTAATGGTGCCGTCCGAAAATTCAGAAGCAACGTTGGCGCTGCACACAATAACGGCAAACAATGTGACGACAGAAGTGATCATAAAGACGATATTATTCAGAAAATGCCACGTGCTCTTGGCACTTGGATTTATATCTTCCTGCAAATACAACTGCTTTTCGTCGATTTGCATTTGCTGCCATTCCCGTTCTTCTTCAGGCAGCTCTTTCATTCCCTTTTGCAGCTGAGTGATTTCGGCCTGAACATCCTGACGCCAGTCATCGCTTGGCTTTTCTGTAAACTTATAATCAATAAAAGCAGCGCCGGATACGATAATTACTATTAATATAAGATATATCCAGCTGGACACTTTCGAAAAGATTTTCATCCATTCATTTTGTATTAGTCCAATCATTGCATTTGCTCCTTTTTCTCTTTGTTCGTCAGCTCTAAAAAGCGGTCTTCAAGTGTTGCTTTATGGCTTACGATTCCGTATACGCCGACTCCGTTTTGAACGAGCAGCTGATTGATGACCATTGTCTTTTCCTTATCCAAATGAAGCTTAAGCTGCTCACCATTTGCTTCAATTACACCTTCATATAAGCCTTTTTCTTTAATAAGAATGGCCGCCTCAGAGATGTCGCTTACTTCAAAAATAACCTCACGCGTCATTTCTTTGCTTTCTTCCATTGAATCATGCATGGATGAGATATGAATCAATTTTCCTTTTTCAATAATCGCAAACCGGTCGCACATCAGCTGCATCTCAGAAAGCATATGAGAAGATACAAGTACAGAGATCCCATCGTCTGCAAGTTTGCGCAAGTAATCTCTGAACTCTCTGATTCCCTGCGGATCAAGGCCATTTGTGGGCTCGTCAAAAATTAAAACAGAGGGATTATGTAATAATGACTGCGCAACTCCAAGACGCTGGCGCATACCAAGAGAATATGTTTTTACCTTTTGATGCATCGCATGCTGAAGTCCCACAAGTTCAATGACTTCGTTTCTGCGTTTTTCTGAAATATCTTTTACAGCCATTCGTTCATAATGACGGATGTTTTTTAATCCGCTCATATATTTGTAAAACTCCGGGTTCTCAACGATTGCGCCAATCTCGCTCATCGCTTCCTTGAAGGAATCATCGAGATTATGGCCATTGATGATGACATTCCCGCCAGTGCGGTTAATCAGACTGACAATCATTCGGATGATTGTTGTTTTTCCGGCTCCATTAGGGCCAAGCAGTCCAAAGATCTCTCCTTTTTCTACTTGAAAGCTGACATCATCCACGATTGTTTTTTTGCCGATCTTCTTTGTCAGAGACTGCACTTCAAGTGCATACTGCGTCATGATTTAAAACCTCTTTTCTTTCTGTCGATTTATGTATTCAATTGTAATACGAACCATCAGGGAAAAAGTTTCCATTATCATAAAATAATTTCATTTGGACACGCTTTCCTTTGTTATAATGACAGAGGTTTGGATTTTTTATGATTTATTTTACATATTTTTGAAACTAATCGTAATATGAGACGTCAATTCAGTATGGAAAAAGGGTGGGAAGATTGGAAACAGTAAATGTTGAAAAGCTGATTGAAGCGCACCGTCCCAGAATGGAGAAAACCATCAGGAAGTTAATCAAGAATTCTTCTCTAGTCGACGACATCCTTCAAGATGCTTCAATTAAAATCTTTCGGTACTTTTCAGACAAAGAGAAAGAATATCCTGAAAATATCGAAGCTTGGATTACGATTCTGTCAAAAAACACAACCTATGACCATTTACGAAAAATGAAACGAAATCAGGACACTGTACAGCATGTGAGTGAAGAATACAAGCACAACATCAGCATCAACACCGAAACACCTGAACGGGCATTTCTGTCGAAAGAAATGATCGGCGAGGTTAAAGAAGTTTTTCAGACACTTGATCAAGAAACAAAGAATATTCTCATCTTAAGAAATCAAGGCCGTTCATACGAAGAAATAGCCGCAAGCCTTAAAATTTCACTTGCAAAAGTAAAGACAAGAGTATTTAGGGGCCGCAAGAAATTAATGGACGCTCTTAAAAGTAAGGGGGTGCTATAAATGAACTGCGAAAAATGCCAGGAAAAAATTCTTATCTTTGATCAGCTGTCAGAGCCGGAACAGGATGCCCTGCTTGAGCACATTGAAGAATGCGAAGAATGCTCAGAATCCTTTGAACAATTTCTGCAGCTTGAAGAAGCTCTGGACATCATTCTCGAAGATAAAGAGGTCATGCTTCCTCAAAAGAAAAAGCAACAGCCACTTCCATATAAAT
This sequence comes from Metabacillus hrfriensis, assembly GCF_030127205.1. Taxonomy (NCBI): domain Bacteria; kingdom Bacillati; phylum Bacillota; class Bacilli; order Caryophanales; family Bacillaceae; genus Metabacillus; species Metabacillus hrfriensis. Next base: position 1,608,070 of record NZ_CP126116.1, on the reverse strand, counting down.
ACTTAAAACGCGCAGCACTCATTTGTGCATCCCTCTTCATTCTTTGTCTTGCAGCCTGGAACACACCTCCTGTCAAAGCAGCGATAGAAAGAGCGCTCAATGAGTTAATCAGAGACAAGTTTTTAGAAATGGACAAACCATTGGAGCATAAGGATGAGGATAAAAAGAAGAAGGAAACAGAGCTGATTATTTATATTGTTTTTGATGATAGCAGTAAGCAGTACGTTTCAGGAAGAAAAGAAAGACGGGAATATGAGAACGGGAATGTGACAGTTGTAAATGGAAAGTTCCAGAAAAGTTACGATAAAGAAGAGAACACATTTACTATTACTGAACTGCTTTTAACAGCTTCTCAAGTTACACAAGATATTCTGAAAGAATTAGATCCTGATCAGATAAAGAGTTTAGGGGAAACGACGATCGCCGGACGAAAGGCAGACCGTTATCAAATTACCTATAGTGCTGATAGGACCGTTGAGTTCTGGTTTGATAAAGAAACAGGATATGTGGTGAAAGAAATGCTTGTGGCTGAGGGGAAAGCAATCGATGATCAGCCTAAAGTCATCCAGTTTGAAGTAAAGGAATATGAAAAAAATCATGGATTATTTAAACTTGAACCGCCTGAAGGTGCAGAAATCATTGAAGAGTTCAATAGTCCGATTGAGGAAACAGATGAAGGAAGCGAGCAGTAAAGATTAATAATATCTCGGGTTCAAACCTGTTCAAAAGGCTGAATCAAAAGGCCGTTTTAAAAACGACACTTTTGATTCAGCTTTTTTCTTTGTATGATTTAAGTGGTTTTGGTTTGTATGATAGTTATTTCTATCACAGCTGAGGTAAGCTGCCAGTCTGCCAGGGTGACCAAAAGTTAGACTTTTGGAACACTCTCATTTAATTTTGCACTTTTAAAATCCGCTTGAATTCCTCCTCAAGCTCCGTTAAAGTCAGCTCAAATAAATGTAAATCATTCTTCTTATAAATACCGTTGCTAAGCAGTTTGCCGATGAGATGTTTTTTTCTTTTTTCAATAGCCTGACGAATCATGTTTCCCAATTCAGACACCCCTTTTTCTTAATATAAGGGGGAATAAATAATACCCCCTTCTGATTACAAAGAAGAGGGTTCATTTAAAATGAACGTGCCCCTTCTCATCTTCCAAGCACTGAAGCTTGATGGATTTAGCACAGTCTTCACACGTAGAAGCTGCTGCTGAGACTTCATCGGGCCATTCCCTCCGCCTCTCTTGATAAGAAGAATTTCTATTAGACCATAGTGTCCCCACAAAAATAACCCATACCTATTGGTATGAGCTTTCGGTCGACCGATCAGCGATTTTTCTGATTTTATTTTAATACTAATTAATCCTATGTGTCAAGTTGGTTTTAATGCATAATTAGACTACGCTGTCATGATTTTTTTCAATTCACAGGATATGGAGGTCCATGAGCGTTTCGAGAAAAAAACAGGAATCGCCTTCTCCTGAGCCTTTCTTTTTACAATCGTGGAGAGATTGTGATTGATGTAATCGGTGAGTATGAGTACCACCTCCACTTTGCATGGAATTTCTTTGACGGTCATCTTGGGTTTTCTTCCGTCCAGATGAGAAATCACCTTTACCCCTTCCTGCGCAAGTCTCGCCACGATGGGCTCGATGCGATCCCCGCCTGCAATCAGCAAATACTTCATAACAGCATCCTCCTTTTGTATAGACGAAGAGGCTTTCATTCTGTGAGAAAAATAAACAGGAACGAAAGCCTCCAGCAGTCTGGTCGACGTTTTCAGTTATTGTTATTATTTTACTCCGAATATTCTGATTTATCAATGTGATTTGAAAATAAATCACACTTGACAAATCGGAATAGTAAGTATTAACATGGATATATATTCATACATAAGCCGATCTGTCAACCGAAGGCCCTGTCTAGCAGCATCTTTATGCTGTTAGATAGGGCCTTTCCTGTTTCAGCGGAGAAAAGGAAGTGAAAATGGGTTACTATTTCAACATATCTTCTAGGGGGATGAATATGAAAAGAACGAATCGTTTTACTGGGTACTTGATTTTCTTTATGCTGCTCACCGTTCTTTCTGGGTGCGGGTCTAAATCAGCTGGTTCAATAGAGAACAGCGAATCAAAGAAAGAGGGTATAACGGTCAATATCGGTATTCAGCAAAGCATCTGGCCTATTTTGCTTGCAAAGCATAAAGGCTGGTTTGAGGAAGAATTCAATAAGGCTGGCGCAAAAGTTAAATGGGTCGAATTTCAAAGCGGCCCCTCCTATTTTGAAGCCATTGCATCAGGAAGGATTGATTTTGGGAGGGTCGGCAATATTCCGGTCCTATCCGGCCAGGGTGCTGATATTCCGTTTAAAGAAATCGCATCAGCAAGCACCGGAGAAAAAGGGGATGCTATTCTTGTCCATAAAGATAGCCCTATTCAAAAACCAGAGGATTTAAAGGGAAAAAAAGTAGCGGTTGCCAAAGGAAGCAGCGCATTTGGATTGCTGTACCGCTTCCTTGAAAAGGAAGGCATGGATCCATCTGAAATACAGATCATTCAGCTTCAGCCTGATGAAGCGCAGGCTGCTTTTGAAACGAATAAAGTAGACGCCTGGGCGATTTGGGAGCCTTATCAGTCCATCCAAGTTGTAAAAAATGAAGCAAGAGTTCTCTCGAACGGAAAAGCGATCGGCACCTTCAGCCCTGGCTTTCAAATCGTACGCACTCAATTTGCTGATGAACATCCTGAACTTGTTGAGCTTTATCTGAAAGTTTCAGAAAAAGCAACGAGATGGCAAAATGAAAACAAAGAAGAAGCAATTGCGATTTATTCTGAACTTAAGAAAACGGATAAAGAAGTGATCCGAAAAGTTCTTGAAAACTCCGTGCCTGCAAACACACCGATCGATGAGAGCATCATAAATGAACAGCAAAGCACTGCTGATCTTCTGCTCGAACTCGGAGGACTGAAAAAAGAACTGAACGTCTCGGAAGTAGTGGATAATTCATTCATTGAAAAAGTATTAAAGGAATATGAGTAAGCCTATATGAAAAATGAAACCCTCCTTTAACTTCAAGGAGGGCCTTTATCTGCTTTCTTCTATAATAATTGTTTCATGAAAACGGCTAATCAGACGCATGATCTTTTCCGGAATGTCTTCATTCTCCTCTGCAGGTGAAAACACAGGCATCAGCAGCTTTCCTTTGAAAATCTCAGCAGGTAAAGCTTCAAGGATGGATTGCATCGCATAAAAAGAAGGCAGGAACTGTTTTGGAACCGCGAGTATGACGACTCTTGAGGAGTTTATTCCATCTATTAAATGACGGAATTTCGGATGACCGGACTGGGGGTTAAAAAGAACATCCGGGTGAAAATCACAAAGATAAACTGATTTTGCCCTGCATCCTTTTTCAGCCAAATTGGTCCAGAACGATTTCATCTTCCGCTCACCTATCAAAGGGCCAATAACAAACAAAAGATCCTTCATTTGTTTCCCTCCATTTATATAGAAAAAAGAGGATGCTGATAAAAGCATACTCTCATTTCCCGCATTCATCTTATTTCAAGGCTTCTTCAATGTAGCGATTCTCAATGACTTCAGAGGTATCAAGTTTTTTATGAATACCTCCTGCTTCAAAAAGAAAATCAGCTTGATCCTGGTGCGCTTTTTTAAATTCATCTGTTGCAGGAGATAAGATAGGTTCAGAATTTTTCAGGACAGTTGAAATAATGTCTACGTCCACTCCTTCTGCATCTGCTATTTCCTGCGATACTTCATCTAGATTTTCAGTAAAGTGCTTTCTGACCTCTTCATATGTTTTCAGAAAGAGAACAGTCAGTTCCGGATGCTCTTCCGTAAAACCTGTACGTGCAATCAGAAAGCCTGGGGCATTGATATTTAAGTCTGCCCCACTGACGAGGACATCCGCTCCTGTTTGAAATACGGCCGTCGTCACGTATGGCTCCCATGTAGACCATGCATCAATTGAGCCATTATCGAGCGCTGGCCGCGCTTCATCCGGCTGAAGCTGAACCAGTTTAATGTCTTCATCTTGTAATCCTGCCCGCTCAAGCGCCATATATAAGAAATTGTAGGCACTGCTTCCTTTTGCTACTGCAATCTTCTTCCCTTTTAAATCCTTGAGTTCCTTAACAGCACTTCCTTTTGGAACAACGATTGAGTTTCCTTTTTTACCGTCTGTTGTTACCGCTATGGCTTTAAAGTCAACACCTCCTGATTGTCCTGCTATCAGCGGTGTCCCTCCAGTTGCCCCAAAATCCAGTCTTCCTGAAGCAAGTGCTTCAAAATGCGGCGGGCCGCTTGCAAATTCATGCCACTCTACTGCTGCCCCTGCTTTTTCAAAAGCCTTTTCAAACGATTTTTTTTCCCGTGCATATGGCAAAATCCCTGTACTTCCCTGAACTCCAATGTGAACCACCGTTTTTTGACCGGCAGAAGGGGCTTTTTCTTCTTCAGCAGAGCTCGTTTCTGAGCCGCACCCTGTAAGAAAAAGCTGGATGACCATTAGTAAACTTAAAAAAATTCCCCATTTTCCAAGGCTGGCTGCAGATTTCATGAATACATGCTCCTCTCTAATGAACAACTAATAGTTTCGTATTTTTTGTTGATTTTCCGGAAACGAAAGACCCAGATTTCCCCGCAATGTATGGCTTTCATATTCCGTTCTGAAAAGACTTCTCCGCTGAAGCTCCGGTACAACAAACTGAATAAAGTCATCAAAACCTTCACTCATCAGCTGCGGCATGATGTTAAAGCCATCTGCTGCACCATTTTCAAACCACAATTCCAGTTCATCTGCGATCTGCTCTGCCGTTCCTGCTATCGTGAAGTGACCGCGCCCTCCTGCAAGACGAAGCAGCAGCTCTCTAATTGTCAGCTTCTCTTTTTCTGCTAAACTCACAATTAGCTGTGTCCTGCTTTTATGGCCCTGAATATCACTGATGTCAGGCAGCCGAGGAAGAGGTCCGTCAAGCGGATAGCCTGTCAAATCAATCCCAATTCGGTTTGAAAGCTGAATCAGGCTGTACTCTGGATTCGTTAATTCATGCAGCTTTGCTTCCTTTTCCTTCGCTTCTGCTTCTGTTCTGCCGATAATCGGGCAAATTCCGGGAAGGATAATGATTTCATTCTGGGACCGACCATATTCCAGAGCCTTTGCTTTTATGGCTTGATAAAATCCTTTAGCCTCTGTCAGCGACTGCTGGGCAGTAAAAACGGCTTCCGCATATTGTGCCGCAAAATCAATTCCCGTCTTTGAGGAACCGGCCTGTACGATGACGGGCTGACCCTGAGGAGAACGGGAACTGTTCAAAGGGCCTTTCACCGAGAAATAATTGCCTCTGTGTTGAATTTCATGCACTTTTTCATGATCTGCATAAATGCCTGAATCTTTATCTTTTAAAAGTGCTCCTTCTTCCCAGCTGCCCCACAGCTTGATGGCCACATCCATAAATTCTTTTGCACGCCTGTACCTTTCTGCATGAGGCGGAATGCGGTAAAAATTGAAATTGACCGCCTCCTCATCTGTGCCTGAAGTAATCACATTCCACCCGGCTCTTCCTTTGCTGATGTGATCAAGAGAAGAAAACCTTCTTGCTACGTTAAAAGGTTCATTGAAAGAGGTGGATACGGTGGCAATCAGGCCGATTTTTTCTGTCACGGCCGCGAGAGCCGATAAGAGAGTAAGAGGTTCCAGGCCCCCGCCTCCAAGCTCCCCAAATTTAACCGCTTGTTTAGAAACAGAATACCTGTCTGCCAGAAAAATAGAATCAAGCTTGGCTGCTTCTGCCTTTTGGACAATCTCGCGATAATAGCCGATATCATGAATCCGTCCTATCTCAGAGGACGGATGCCTCCACGCTGCCTCATGATGACCCATGCTTGTCAGAAACAAATTCAAATGCATTTTCCGCTTTTTTCGCTCCGCCATTATTATCCCCCTTAAGTATTAGCCTTTATAGCTGTCCCGCCATTTAAGCAGTCTTCTCTCAAAGAACCTGACAAAAGAATCCGAAGCCTTTCCAAAAACGGCAAAAATGATTATTCCCACGAAAACGACCGTTGTTTGAGAAAATTGTCTGGCATCTGTAATCAGATAGCCGATTCCTTCACTCGAGCCCATCAGTTCCGCAGCTACCAAAGCGAGCCAGGCTGCACCGAGAGCAAGACGCAAGCCAAGCAGAATATTAGGGAGAGCTGATGGCAGCACCAAATTTTTAATTTGTTTCCATCTGCTGAATTCCAATACCTTGGCCACTTCAAACATTTTTGTATCTACACTCCGGATCCCTAGAAAAGTATTTACATAGAGCGGAAAAAAAGCACCTTTGGCAATTAAAAGCAGCTTGGAAACTTCCCCGAACCCGAACCACAAGATAAACAGAGGGATCACAGCAAGTGTTGGAATGGTTCTCAGCATCTGCATGGTCGGATCCAATGTCTGTTCTGTTTTACTTGAAAAGCCAACTAGAAGACCGGCAAGAAGCCCGAGTGTTCCTCCAATCAGAAATCCCCCCAAAGCACGGAGTAAACTGACCTGAAAATGATAGATCAGATTGCCTGTTGTCAGCAGATCAATAAATGAAACAAAAATGTCCGTTGGCCTCGGCAGCAAAGTTTGAGAAATGACTCCCAGATAACCTGCAAGCTCCCATATGACGAGTATGGCAGCGGGAAACAATAATCCCCTCATAAAAGAACTGGTTTGAGCCTTTTTCTTCTTTTGTTTTGTTAAGAAGCCTTTATTCCCCTGCTTGGAGGCTGGTGTAAATATCCATAAAGCTTTTTGACTCATCTCCTATTCACCTCACTAGATACCTGCACTGTTCAGCAGCTCAAGCTCTTCCGTTTTTTCAAACTCATTTAAAATAAGCTGGCGGTATTCCTGAAACGGGCGGCTTGTTTTTTTTCTTGGATGCGGCAGATCAATCGTCACCGTTTTTCGGATGGAACCCGGTCTTGCGTTCATAATGACGACCCTGTCGCCGAGATAGATAGCTTCATCGATATCATGTGTCACAAAGAGCATCGTTGTCCGGTTCTTTTGCCATATATCAAGAAGCACTTCCTGCATATGGGATCTTGTAAAAGCGTCAAGCGCTCCAAACGGCTCATCGAGCAAAAGCACTTTTGGATTTCTAAGCAGGGCCCTTGCAATCGCAGCACGCTGGGCCATTCCGCCTGACAGCTCCTTAGGATAGGCTTTTTCAAACCCATCCAGCTTTACAAGCTGAATCAGCTCCTTTACTTTTTTCCACGTCTCTCTTTCATGAAGCGAGTAATTGGCTGCTATGTTTTTCTCAACCGTGTACCATGGAAAAAGTCTCGGTTCCTGAAAGATAAACCCTTTGTCAATACTCGGTCCTTTTACTTCTTCCCCCTCGATCTGAACACTGCCCGACAGATCCGTATCAAGTCCGGCAATAATTTTCAGCATGGTGCTTTTGCCGCATCCGCTTGGTCCGATGATCGTAATAAACTCACCGTCTTTAACAGATAGCGTTATATCTTTCAGCGCATGAGTATGTCCTTTTTCACTTTCAAACCGTTTGTTTAAATCATTCATTTCAAGTAAAGCCATAACCTTCTCCTTTCTTTACGCTTTTACTTTCAGCTTTTCTTTGACAAGCGGCAAAAGCAGTTTCCCGGTAATCTCTGCTTCCTCCAGATTAGGATATCCGGATAAAATAAAGGAAGAAATGCCGAGATCTGCATATTCAAGTATGCGGTCAGACACTTGTTCCGGAGTGCCAACAAGCAGCAGTGAGCCCCCGCCTCTGACTGAAGAAAGACCGGTCCATAAATTAGGCCCTGCAAAATAATCCTGATCAGCCGATTGCACTCTCAGCTGATTCTGTCTCTTCTGATTCGTTGCATCTGTTCTCGTGAAGCGCTGATTGGATTGATCAACTGCGCGCTGGTCCACTTTGCTGATAATTTCCCATGCAGCTCGGTACGCCTCCTCCTCCGTTTCCCTAACCAGAACCTGAGCCCTAAGTCCATACCGAAGCCGGCGGTTCAAGCCTTTTTCTTCATTCACCTTTTTCACCAGACTTTCTGCCTCATCTATTTGCTCCTTGATCCAATCAAGGGGTTCGGCCCACATGAGGTATACATCAGCTGTTTCAGCAGCAGTCCGTTTTCCTGCAGGCGAGCTTCCTCCAAAATAAATAGGAGGATGCGGTTTCTGAATGGGTGCAGGCTGACTTTCACCATTTTCAATCGCATAATAGTCTCCTTTGAAAAATAAACCCTTCTCACTGCTTTTGGCATGCGCTGCTAAAAATTCATTACCTTCTGCAGCTATTTGGTTATTCCAGAGTCCTTTTATAACCTGCAAAAATTCAAGTGTTCTGTCGTAGCGTTTGTCATGATGATTGGCCAACGGGTCTCCTGTTGCTTTTAAGTCGTCTGGAGACCCGCCAGTTACGATGTTTATTAAAGCCCTCCCATTGGATAAAACATCCAGAGTTGCCGCCATCCTTGCTGCAGGCACCGGCTCAATCAATCCCGGACGCATAGCTACTAAAGGTTTTAGAATGCTGGTATGAGAGGCAATCATGGAACCTACAATCCAAGCATCCAGGCATGAGCCTCCCGTTGGAATCAGAGCAAACGTAAAACCCGCCGTTTCTGCTTTTTGTGCAACCTCAATCATGTACTCAGCCGTTGATTCTTTCTCAGGCTTCACGCCAATGTATTTCCCGTCGCCAGTTGTAGGTATAAACCATCCAAATTCAACCTCTTTTCCTGTATCACTCACACTCTTTCATCCCTTTCGATTCTTTTTTTCAATAAAAAAAGACACGCTCTACAAGTAGAATTCGTGTCTTCTCCGGATGACCGGTCGAATGACTGTCAGTTAGGCAATTTTCAGCTTTTAACAGGTTTAGTCTTTGAGAATCTGCTCTTTTCCGTGCTGTCAAGCTGCGTAATTTCACCATCGTGAATGGTAATGAGTACAGAGCCGTAATTGATTTTTTTCAGAGCGGTTATAATTTGCTGAACCTTTGTCTCGTTAATAGTAGCCATCCGCTTTTCCTCCCTGTTCTTTTTTACTTCAATTCAGCAGAGCTTCTTAAGTTTGAAACAATTTCTATAAACTGTTTAAATTGAACGGTTACTTTCGACTGAACCTCTTCATCTTTAATTGGGTTTCTGAGGTCAGACTTATCCACAAACTTATCTAAGACATAGACGCCTTTTAATATGGTCTGGGCACTTAAAGCGGCCAGCAGAGGCTTCAATGAATAATCAATCGCAAGCAAATGCGCCCCGCTTCCTCCAACCATCAGAGGAAACACAGGTTTATCCTTTAAAACATCCTGGGGAAGAAGATCCAGCAGGGTTTTTAAAGCCCCAGAATAAGCAGCCTTATAAACGGGCGATACGATAATGACACCGCTTGCCCCCTTTAGTTCCTGTGTAACCTGCAGAATGGACGGATGATCGTAAATGCCGCGGATCAGAACATCAGGCTCAAAATCAAGAACTGAGATTTCTTTTATTTGAATTCCATTCTGCTCAGCTTCCCTCTTCAAGTAGTTTGTCAGAATGGAAGATCTGGATTCTGACGACGGACTTCCCGAAATAGCAACAATATAACTCATGTTTTAACATCCTTTCCTTGATAAGCATAAAGGCTCCAATTCTTGCTTTGAAGCAAGACCTGGAGCCTTCGGTTTTCCGATTAGCAAATCAATTATTTTTTTAATTGTCTGTATTTTATAATACATTAATCCGATAAGTCAACTAGGTTTTTATATTTTTTTTATAAATTTATCCAATAAAAAACGCGTTATCCTTCACAGTGAAGGATAACACGCTTTTTTAGTATCTGGCAGTTGATAAGCAATAATATGTATCCTTGCCCACAATTCCGTCAGCAGCAAGGCCTTTGTCAGCCTGAAAGTCCTTCACTGCCCGTTCTGTCCCGCTTCCGAAGATCCCATCAGCAGCGCCCGGTGAATAGCCAAGGCATGCAAGCGTTCTTTGAATGCTTGCAACATAAGATGATTTGTTGCCTGAATAGCCATTCTTAACGATAAAGGAAGTGCTGAAATCAATAATAGTGTTGCTCAGGACTACTCCGCAAATGGATACTCCAGATTTGACATAGCCTTTGTCCGAGGTATTGATTATCCATTGATACCCTTCTGTTTCCGTTCGTGAACTTCCTGACCATGAACTTCTTCCATTGCATGAATACGCTTTTGCATCTAAAGACATTCTTATTTCCCCCTGAAAAATCGATCATTCAATTCTGCCGACCCGACTTCACATGTCTGATTCCACTATGTATGAGTCCAAGTTTTTAGAACTGTACTATAGGTACGAGTCACTAGACAAGAAGTTTCACTTTTTTCAGGAAAAATGAACCAATTCTTAAAAATCCAAATAAAAAAGCAGAAACTCAAGCTGAACGGTTAGTTAAACAAAAAAAAGCGATTCTTATTTAACCCACTTCATCAGTAAATTATATTAATTATTTAGGTATCTTCATTACTTTGCTATTTCCGTAAGGACATATTTACTGCTTCAAGAGCATGTATATAAGTTGTATCAAACAGAGGAACTTCAGAATTCTCCGGTTTTATCAATAATCCAATTTCTGTACAGCCTAATATAATACCTTCAGCGCCAGTTTCGATTAAACCTCGGATAACCTTTTTATAATAATCCCTTGATTTTTGTTGAACCTTCCCTAAACATAACTCTTCATAAATAACTTTGTTTACGATCTCTCTTTCATTATCATTTGGTACCATAACCTTTATACGATTAGAATCTAAGCGTGATTTGTAAAAGTCTTGCTCCATCGTATATTTTGTGCCAAGTAACCCTACGGAATTAATTCCTTGCTTTTTAATTTGATTAGCTGCTGCATCTGCAATATGCAAAATAGGTATGCTGATTTTTTTCTGTATGTCACCAATAACCTTGTGCATGGTATTGGTACAAATTACGATAAAGTCTGCTCCCCCTTTTTCCAAAGAACGTGCAACATCACCCAATGTTTCACCAGCCTTTTTCCAGTCGCCCTCTGACTGATAACGCTCAATTTCTTCAAAATCAACACTGTATAAAAGGCATCTTGCAGAATGTAACCCTCCTAATCTTCTTTTCACTTCTTCGTTAATAATCCGATAATACTCAACAGATGATTCCCAACTCATTCCACCAATAAGACCAATAACCTTCATGTTAAATCCCCCACCATAATTTTTTTGTTATTTCTTCCCTTTTTCAGCATTAAGCAAGTTTTCAAATAAGCGTCATAACAACTTCTGATAAACTTCGATTTACTAAAGTATAACCCCTTCTCTTATTCCTTAAAAATGGCCCAATACCTGAAAAAGACGCGTTCCTAAATAAACGCGCCAAATTGCAGATATATTGAAATATGTGAAAGAGCTGTAAAAATGTATGAGTAAAGAGTTGCGTTTAATTATTTATAAAGTAAGTCTCATACAGCAAAAGTTGGAAGCAAGTTCATCCATTTGACTGTTAAGATAAGTTTTATCTCCCTTTATAATTGGGATAAATCGTAATATTAACCAAAAAACGGACTGAATGCTGATAAGGTTTCTCTAAAGAACCAGTTATTTACTTAACACAAAGAAAGTATAGAAAGTCCGCATTATAGAAAGAAACCAACAATTCCCAATAAAAATAGGAGGAGGAATGTTAATGTCTGACAAACCCGAAGTTTACAATTCAGAGGATCGGCAGGAAGAAATAAACGCCATCCGGCAAACCATCATCGAGATTGAGGCTGCATTTAATCAACATAATGCAGACGAATTAGATCGTCACTTCACTCAAAACGCCATATGGGTCAATGTGGTCGGTGTGCAGCTATCTGGTTGGAAGCAAATCAATGAAACGCACAAAGTAATCTTGGCAGGACCACTCCGTAACGCATATGCTCGTTATACGGTCGATAGCATTATTTTTGTACGTCCAGATGTGGCTACTGTACACATTCGGCAATATCCGACAACCTCAGAAGGGAAAATAATAGAAAATGGGCAAGGCAGTCTCGCCATTTACGTGATGGTCAAAGAACAGGGAACGTGGATGGTCGCTGCTGGACAGAATACATTAGTCCAAGAAATCCCTCGTTAGCGGGGAGTAAGATATTATCACTAAAAAGAGGAGTGTAACCAATGAAACTAAACCATCTCAATCTCACAGTCACTGACGTTAACGCAGCTCGAGAATTCTTGGAGAAATATTTCGACCTGCAAACCAAGAGCACGCATGGCGATTCATTCGCTGTACTGACCGACGACAACGGGTTATTGCTCGCCTTAATGAAAGGTACTCAGGTCAGCTACCCTAAGAGCTTTCATATAGGATTTTCGCTGGAGAGCGAAGAGCAGGTGAACGAGATCAATCAACGCTTGAAGGATGATGGGTTTGATGTGAAACCCCCGCAAAGGCTGCATGGCTGGACATTCTATGTTAAAGCACCGGGTGGATTTACTGTCGAGGTTCTCTGTAGAATGAGGCACATTCAATAAACCATCTTCCCGAACGTATTTTATCGTATACTGTTCACCTTGATTCAATTGTGAACAAAAGGTCTCAGCTTTGGTTATATCACTATTTTCCTAGATGAAATCCATTTCCGGATAGTCGTCTTTCTAAACACAATGGAAATAGAACTAGACCCTACACCAAAGGAATAAAAAGAGGATGAACTCCCATGAGTTTTCATCCTCTTTTACAGCGCAGCCTTCAATTCCTTTCGTGCTCTATGTATTTTTGTTTTAACAGTCGATAGGTTCAAAGAAAGATACTCTGCAATCTCCTGATCTTTCATTTCCAAAAAAAGTTTTAGGGTCATAATTTCCCTGTAATCGGATTTAAGCGCAGAAACCAGAAGCTTCGTCTTCTCTTTTAACAGCGTATAGTCAATCGTATCCTCTATCTGTTCCCTGCCGTCCGCTATGAGCTGCTCCTCAATCGAGATCTCGTTTCTCTTCTTTCTTAAAAACAAATCAATCGCCGTTCTCCTCGCAATGGCTGAGAGCCAATTTTTCAGCTTCCCGTTTTCAAATATCGTATCCATCTTCAAAAAAGCCTTAAGAAAGGTTTCCTGTGCAATATCCTCAGCTAAATGAGGATCCTTTGTCATCCGCAGTGCAATCCGGTAAATCACCGTATAATAAGTTTGATAAATATCATTAAAAGCAGTCTGTTCCCTTACTATAGCTGCTGGGGGCATGAATGACTCACCCGACTTTCTAGTATTCTCGTTAAATTAACTTTCCATGTCATGATTATATGTCAGCTTATCGCATGTTGAAAGGAAACTTTTTCTTAAGATTTTTTAAAGAAATATTAAGATTTGCCTATAGGCTGCTTTTTTAAGTCGAAAAAGAAATAAACCGCTCTCCTGATGGAGTCGGCAAAGGGAAACGGTTCTACGCTTTTGACTTACTATATAAAAATAATGGTCTAAAAGGTCACAAGTCGCTGGGGGCAGTCAAAACAATGCATTAGATCTATCTGAGCCACCGATTCTGGCCTTTTTCTTATAGGGTCATGATTTTTCTTGGATCAAAATCGGCGATTCCTAGTACACATTTTAAAAGGATTTAATCAGTATCCTTTTTCAACATCATTTACCTGCAAATCGGTTATAGTACCTTGATGGAAAAACAATTGCCACCTGCCGTCGATCAATTTCCAGATTGAGCTGCGAAGTGTATTTCGCTTTCTGGTTTTATCGTTTATAAAATAGGTGGATAATACAACATCCGAAGCTAAAGGATAAATTTCGTAATTATGTAAAGTCATCTCTGTCAACATTACTCCGCTTTCCAGACATTCTTTTTTATCAAACATATAACCAGAACTGCCTATTTCAAAGAAATCATCCGCAAGTATCTTGTTCAGTTTTTCACGGCTTTTCCGCACTTCTAGACTTGTATGGCTTTTCTCTAATTCTTTTAAATGTTCTTTTAGATGTGAGTTCATTATTCTTCCTCCTTTTTATTAAAATGAATCATGATCCGATCGTGGGTATTACATTAAGGTGAGTGTAAACGTCTGCAAGGAAAAAGAATGAGATGTTTGACAAACATTCACCAAAACAAGGAATTATACATATAAGCAATTGTAATGTTAAGTGTGTTGAAAACCTCATATCATTTTCTTCATACAAATGCTGTTTTCCATTCCTATATAAGGTCCGTAATTTGGAATTTCAGAATATCCGGCATTTATATATAAATGAATGGCCTCATGCTGCTTGGTTCCCGTTTCAAGCACGGCGTATGAATACCCTTTTTCATCTCCTGCTTTTTCCAGCTCCCTGATGATTAATTTTGATAACCCTTGTCTTCTATTCTCTTTTCCTACGAAAATACGTTTTAATTCAATCGTTTCACGATCGTATTCTTTGAAGGCGCCGCAGGCCACAGGAACATCGTTTTTGTAAATGACGATAACATCATGGATATGATCCAGTTTATTGTGCTGGTCGTATTGCTGCTGCAGGTCACCGTACCTTTCAATGAGGTCGGAATCTAATAGGTTGACCAGCATTCTAAAATCTTGATTCTTGCCGTTTGTTTTTACTATTTTTAACATTATATAATCGCCTCCATAAAATGAATTTATCTTTAATTTACAATTGGCAATAGGAAAGTTCAATATATTCAAAAAAAAAAGATACATGATCGCCCCATAGGCAGTCATGTATCTCTCTTCTTATCTCGAAACAATAATCTCATCAATAATCCCGTATTCTTTCGCTTCAGCAGCACTCATGTAATAATCACGGTCAGAATCTCTTGCTACTTTTTCAATGGACTGACCTGTGCGTTCAGCGATGATCTTATTGATGTGCTCACGAAGCTTCAGGATGCGGCGGGCGGATATTTCAATTTCAGTGGCCTGGCCGCGTGCACCTCCAAGCGGCTGATGGATCATGATTTCGCTGTTTGGGAGCGCAAACCGCTTTCCTTTGGTTCCAGCTAACAGCAGCATCGCTCCGAATGAAGCGGCCATGCCTGTGCAGATGGTCCTGACATCCGGCTTGATATATTGCATGGTGTCAAAAATTGCGAACCCCGCCGTAATTGATCCACCAGGACTGTTTATATAAATGGATATGTCTTTTTCGTTATCTTCTGCCGCCAAAAACAGGAGCTGGGCGACAACTACGTTTGCTACATGATCATTAATTTCATCACCGATCATGATAATGCGGTCCTTCAATAGGCGCGAGTAAATATCATAGGAACGCTCTCCGCGCCCTGACTGTTCAATGACATATGGAATCGTACTCATTGGAGTTCCTCCTCTTTTCGATTTAGCAGGCTATGCAGCCATGCACAGAGAGGCCGAAGAAGAGAAGCTCGGTAAAGGGCGCACACTTGCAAGTGTGAGCGCAGGGCTGTCAGTACCATCAAATGTAAGAATTTCCGGCAATGCCTGAAGCAAAGGAGATGGGTCCTGAAACTGCAGGGAGGTATACATCAAATCAGAAAGCAGCTCGCGTTCTTCCTCGTCCCAGTAAGAATCAGCCTCATCCTTATCCTTCGCTAACCGTTTCTTTGCACGGAACAAAGCGGATTTAATCGAAGTCTCGGACGTCTCAAGCATTTCTGCAAGCTCTTTGGCCTGATATTGAAATCCTTCTTTCAGGAGAAAAAGAACGGCTTGCTTTGGAGTACACTTCTCCACTAAATGATCAATCATTTCTGAAAGTTCATTCAATCGTGCTGCATGATCCCTTGCACTCAGCTCAGGAAGCTCGCCAAGAGATTCTTTTTTCCTTTTTCGAATCAAATCGACCCAGTGATTGTACGCCATTTTATTCAAAAGGGCAGAACTTATTTTCTCTTGCTCGTATTTAAGAATCGCTTTTAGCATCACATCCTGGGCTACATCTTCCCCGTCATGTTTATTTTGGGTCAGAAACTGGCAATATTGCTGTAATTTTGGGTACTGCTCAAGTATTTCAAACGCTTGCCAATCCTGTTTTTTTATGTCTGACAGCCTGTTACCGTGCATGATCTCACTCCTTTTAAACCTCTCTGCTTTATAAACGAATGAAGGGGGATGAAAAGATACGGGTTCGGTTATATATTTTTATTTTATACAATTTCAATTGGTTTTGACCACTTAGATGAAAAAAACCGGCTCTGTTTTAGTAAGGGGTTCCGTATAAGGAGAGAAAACAGTAGTTAGCATTAAAAATAGCAGGGTAATTCGCATATGTATTCCATTAAATGACAGGATTATGGAGGATTCGATATAATTATATGGTGTGAGATTGTGAAGAAATGTACTTAAACTAAAGGGACAGGTTTTCTCTATAAGAAAAGTGGAAGGTAAATCCAATTAATAGTATAGTCATATGTACTAGATCCTTTTTGTGGTCTATTTCTTGATCGAAGAAAAATTCAAGCTGGGGGTATTGCACCAAATAATTTACATTGCTATTATTTTTCGAGAAAATAAAGGAACAATTAATACTTATATAGTTTATTGATGAAAAAAGATAATGAGGTAGGAAAAAAATGATTGCAAAAACAGAAGAAGATTTTAATGGTTTGAAGGAAATTGGCAAAATTATT
Source organism: Metabacillus hrfriensis (assembly GCF_030127205.1). NCBI lineage: Bacteria > Bacillati > Bacillota > Bacilli > Caryophanales > Bacillaceae > Metabacillus > Metabacillus hrfriensis. The sequence continues at coordinate 1,591,455 of NZ_CP126116.1, read as the reverse complement.
GCCTCCATTAGAGATGAATTGGTAAAAAGAACAATTCCTGGCATAACGACCAAAGAACTTGATGATATAGCCGGAGAACTTTTAGAAAAAGCAGGTGCAGTTTCAGCTCCAAAAGGTGAATATGATTTTCCTGGCTATACTTGCATTAGTCTTAATGAAGAAGTGGCACATGGTATTCCGGGTCATCGGGTTATTCATGAAGGGGATCTAGTAAATATAGATGTATCTGCTTCAAAGAACGGTTATTTCGCAGATACAGGAATCTCATTTGTAGTAGGAGAAGGAGAAGAAGTATTAACGAAAATATGCGACGTTGCTAAAAAGGCATTTGAAGCAGGTCTTAAGAAAGCAAAACCCGGTTCCAAAAAAAGCAGAATCGGAAAAGCAGTATTCGAAACAGCGAGACAGCATGGATTCACTGTTATCAAAAACCTTACAGGACATGGTGTTGGACGTAGAATACACGAAGCACCTGACCATATTTGTAATTATAATGATCCATGGGATAATGAACTATTAAAGGAAGGGATGGTTATCGCATTCGAACCATTTATCTCAACCTTTGAAGAAGAAGTATTCCAAAAAGAAGACGGTTGGACCTATGCTACAGAAAAAAGCTATGTAGCTCAATTGGAACATACGATTATCCTTACTAAAAATGGTCCGATTATTGTCACACTTTAATTCAAGCATAGACGGAAAAGACTCGTATTAATATTAGTAGTTCGCTTACCGTGCAGGAAACTTAAATGGAGTAACATATAAATTCGTAACAGTTTTAAAGAATGTTACTCGCATCTATAAAAAGAAGGATTCGATTGGTGTATTCCACATCAACACACTTAAATAAGGGAGTTGCTTTGGCAGCTCTTTTTCTTATGGAGCTAAAGGGGCAGATTAGTTCAATAACGAAAGTTAATTTTTGGTTGTAGATGCGCATTTAAATTTATGTTTCGTTTTACTATACAACTGACAATACACTAGTGGAAAATTGAAGCTAAAAAAGCACTACTCAAAAAGCAGCTCCCTTTGTAACTATTTTTGTTGTTCGAAAAGAAATGCACCATAGTCTGTATTGCAGCCAGTAAATCCAAGTTGTCTTAACATAGCCGTTATATTTCCTCTGTGATAAGTTCCATGATTGACAATGTGCGTAATCATATCATGGTACGAACAATCCAATTGACCAAAAAAGATGGATTCAATTTGATCAAAGTCATTGATTTCATTGAAAGCTTGTCTAAATTCTAAATATAAATCGTCATATAATTTTTGCAAACCAGTAATATCTTGTTTTTGAGCTGATTCTGCTAAAACTATCACTCTTTCCTTCATCTCATCAATATCGGAACTTTCATCCCTTAATATAGTAGAAAGCCATCCGTGATCAACAACGTACATATGAACCAAAGTATCTTTTATTGATGCGAATACGCTAGTAACTTCTTCGGTTGTAACGTTTTGAGGCAATGTTTGCAAATGAGCAAAAACTTTATTATTTGCCCAAATATGATAATCGTAGAATTTTAATGAACTGTTTTTCATTAAATGAAACCTCTCTCTTCATTTATTAAAAGAAGAAGTCACAGTTTTTGGGTCAGTAGGTGATTCTTCCCCTGATTAAATATGTTTCAACCCAGTTCTGTAATTTGTCATAATAAACGCCTCCTATTCGATAATCATAGTACTGGAATCCAATACGCTATGCAAGAAGAGGTTAATTTGCTTTTTATAGTTGGCGTGCATGTTAAACGATTTCTACTGTTTTTCAGCAAACGGGAGAGAATAAGATTGTGTAGGATTGTACTTTAACTAACGGGTAGCGTTAGTTAAAGAAGAATTGTAAGTTGAACAATTTTAGGACTGTGGCCATATTGTAGTTATTCCATTAAAGGGGACGTTAGTTGAATAAAGCAGTGAAATAAAGGAAATACTTCCGTCTGTACTTGCAGCTAAAAAATGCAACTACGAACCTTATAAACCCAGCTGGAGCAGAGCAAACAACGAAAGATACACTTGCTTCGTATACTGACTCAGCTGAAATGTATTACATCATCGGCGGTGAAACTACTTTACCGGAAGACTCAATCCTTTCATTGTCTGAATAGGACCAGCACATGCAGGCCCTGACTTTTGTCAGGGCTTTGTTTATGTCAAAAAAAGTCGAAATAAATAGAGTTATGTATTACCATAAAATAGTAAATAACTATTACATTTGAATGGATTAGGAGTTATAATCTAGTAGATTTAATACATATATTCAGGGGGATACTATGAAAAAAGAATTATTGTTAGCCTGCGGACTCTTTCTTGCACTACCTGTGGGGCAGGGTTTTGCAGAGGGAAAAACAGCATTGGCAGAAAAATGGTCAGTGCATCAGACACATGAAATGAAACTATTTGGATTTAATGAAGATGAAGGAACTTATTATGAAGATGAGCCAAACGATACTTTCGCAAAAGCCACTCCTGTAGAGACTGGGTATTTTTTGTCTGGAAGCAGTCACAACCAGTCTGTTAATAATGGAAAGGATATTGATCTTTATAAATTCACATTAAAAGATGAAGAAGATTATTCTCTCGTTGCATATACTCAGAATCAAAGAGAACAAACACTTAAAATACGTGTACTTTCATCAGATGGAGAAGAAGTAGCAAAGAGCACTTTGTTCAGTGAGGATGGATATGATCTGCAAAGCATTGAGAGCGTTCTTACACCTGGAACCTACTATTTGGAAGTCACGAATTCCTATTCAACTGTTCTTAATGAAAATTATGCAATCTTTCATGATGTTTACGGGTATGGACAATCATTTGAAAGACTCGCCGGCGAAGACCGCTATGAAACATCAGTCAAAATCTCACAGGACGGGTGGTTGGACGGAGAAGCTGAAACGGCTGTCTTAGCGACTGGAGCAAACTTTCCTGATGCCCTCAGTGCAACTCCGCTTGCATACCGCTACGGTGCACCATTGCTGCTGACAAGGCAAGCATCCCTGCCAGCAGTTGTTAAAAATGAGCTTGTTCGTTTAGGCGTATCCAAAGTATTCATCGTTGGAGGCACAAGTGCTGTTTCAGCAGATGTTGAAAACCAGGTTAAGAATATGGGGATTAAAGTAACTAGACTAAGCGGTACTGACAGGTATTCGACTTCTGTGAAAATTGCAGATGAAATTGGAGCAGGTGCGGTTGTAGTTGCAACAGGAGGCAACTTCGCTGATGCTTTATCAATAGCTCCGATTGCTGCTCAATTGGAAATGCCAATTCTTCTTTCTAGGAAAGATTCAGTACCAGGCGCAGTTTCAACCTTTATTAATAATTGGGATGTAGAAAGAAGCTATGTTATCGGAGGAGTTAATGCTATTTCAGATGCGGCTGCGAAAAAACTGCCCGGAGTAAAACGAATCAGCGGTGCAGACCGTTACGCGACAAACAGTAAAATCATTGATACGTTTATTGAAGACATTGATACGTTTTTCACTTATTTCGCAACTGGCACTAATTATCCTGATGCATTAGCAGGATCTGCTCTTGCAGCTCAATATTCCAGTCCTGTCATTTTGACAAATCCGGCTAAAGCGAACATAGCTACCAAAACGACAGTAGAAAAATATATGGACCAAATGTACGTCTACTATATCCTTGGAGGAGAGACAGCTCTTCCACAAAGTGCAATCGATCAATTATTTGCAGAATAGATGGAAAGCGTGGCCTATTGCCACGCTTTTTAAAATGCGTTAATTTTTATCAGCACATCCTTCAATACAACCACTTACCCGACAGCATTCTCTGAATATTCCAGACTGTCTGTGGGCTTACGTTAAAAATCCCAAAAGGTATGATGGAATGCAATATTCAGCAATCGGGGGCATTAGCTGAAGAGTGGAGCTGTCTTTAAGGCGGCATTTTTTAGGACAGAGTCCATATTATTCCATTATAGGGGGGCTATAATGGAATAACTTATTAACTCAGTTCAACAATGAGCTGAGTTTTATTATGCTAAAAAAACACCGCTAAAAGCGGTGCGAATTGGAATTCTAATGCTATTCCCGGTGCTAAATACCGTGTGATTTCAGGTTCCCCCAAAACGGAACCCCTTACTGTTTTAGAGACGGATTTTTTTTTGTTTCATGAATAAAATTAAACATTAAGAGTCTTGTCTGATTCGAACGTATCCACACGATCTTCGTACCGGGAAATTTTCCTGGTATCTGGTGCAAAGATACATAAGACAAGGGAGATAGCTATCCCCGACATCATGAATCCGCCAAAAACCCACGGTGATGGCCCATATGATTCTGCCATTGAGGTCCAAATCATTGGTCCAAATCCCACAATAGCAGCTGCAATCTGATACCCAACTGACAAACCGGTGTATCGAACTTTTGCAGGGAATAACTCAGAGAAAAAGGTTCCTTGAGTTGAAAAAATCGCCGCCCAGATGATGCCGAGCATTGCTGCCTGGAAATAGTACAGCCAGATGGCACCTTCCCCGATCATTGTAAAGTATGGAACCGCAAAGAGGAACATTAGAATTAATCCGCCAATATAGATAACTTTACGGCCTATAAAGTCAGATAGGTACCCAACAGCAGGAATGGTGATAATCATTGTTGCACAGCCTATTGTCAGGGCGGTCAGGGCAATATCGCGTGAGTAACCCAAATAGGACGTTGCAAAGACAAGAACATAGGACATAAGAAATACATTAAAAAATCCGTCACCCAATTTAAGTCCAATCACATGAAAAACGCTTTTCCAGTTGTTGCGGAAGGTCTCTATAATAGGCACCTTTGACAGTTCTCCACTCTCTTTTTGCTGCTGAAAAGCCGGAGTCTCATCTATACCGCTCCTGATCCAAAGTGCCAGAACAATGAGCACAGCGCTGAACAGGAAGGGAATACGCCATCCCCATGCTAAAAATTGAGCATCGGTTGTCATTGAACTTATAAACGTTAGACTGAAGGACCCTGCAACCAAACCTAATGGAACACCTAATTGGGGAATGGAACCGTATAATCCGCGAACCCCTTTAGGAGCATACTCTGTTGCTAAAAGGACTGCTCCACCCCATTCACCGCCAAGGGCAATCCCTTGAAAAATCCTCAGGATCACCAGCAGGATAGGGGCGAGCAACCCGACCTGGGCATAGGTTGGAAGTAAACCAATTAGAAAGGAACTCCCTCCCATACCGATAAGTGTCAGCATAAGTGTAGCCTTTCGCCCAATCTTATCACCCATGTGTCCAAAAATGATACTTCCTATCGGGCGTGCAGCATATCCAGCTCCAAAGGTAGCAAAAGCGATAAGGAGTGATATCGCGGGATCCTGATTTGGAAAAAAGAGAGTTGAAAATACTAATCCAGTTGCCGTACCATATAAATAGAAGTCATACCACTCTATAACCGAACCAGCAAGGCTGGCAAAAAGAACACGGCTTTTTTTCATGCTAATTCCCCCTTATGACATTTACTTAGTCAGATCAAAAACGTTTACATTCGGATAATTTAAAAGCTTTTATAAGAAAACATTTATAAGTGTGCCTTCCCGCTTTCTTTATGTCTCTGCCTTAAAATATGCTTTTGCACTTTTCCAACTGCTGTCCTCGGAAATTCCTTGATAAACTCTATTGAATCTGGAACTTTGAATTTTGCTAAACGTTCACGGCAGTAAGATAGTAACTCTTGCTCAGATCCTGCATAATTTTCTTTTAAAATAACATATGCTTTTATTGCTTCATCACGAATGTCATCGGGTATGCCTATTACTGCAGCCTCGTATACACTTTGATGTTCAGCTAAAATACTTTCAACCTCATTGGCCGCAACATTTTCTCCGGCCCGTTTAATCATATCCTTTTTCCTGTCAACAAAATAAAAATAACCGTCCTCTTCAACCCTTGCATTATCACCCGTGTATAACCAGCCATCCCGCAGTGTTTCTGCAGTTGCCTCAGGATTCTTAAAATACCCTTTCATCAGCGTGCGACCTGAAATTCCTTTAACAATGATTTGACCTGTCTCCTTTATATGTACATCATTCCCATCATCATCCACCACTTTCACCTCATACCCGATCGTCGGTTTACCCATACTCATGTTTTTACGTATTCCATCGATTGGATTCATTAATGGAACGCCTACCGTTTCCGTCATTCCATACATCTGTAACAATGGAACCTTATATTTTTCTTCAAATTTCTTTAATTGTTCCTCCGAGACCATTTGAGCAAACCAGATTATTCTTAATGAATGATTTATGTCATTTGGATCGTAATTTTGTGCAAGAATCATCCTGATTGGTGCAGCAAACAGCGAACCAACTGTCACATTGAGCCTTCTTGCTTGTTTGAAATAACCAGAAGCGCTAAATCGCTCGGTAATGGCGATACTTGCGCCTACCACCAAAGCTGACATTGTCGAATAGTATTGCGCATTTCCGTGAAACAAAGGCAGAACAATGAATTGTCTATCATTCGGAGATAAACGAATTGACTTTGACATCATTTCACCTGTAAAGATGTAATTTGCGTGAGTAACCTGAACCCCTTTAGGTTTAGAAGTCGTTCCAGATGTGTATAACATTGCTGCTGGATCTTCTGAATCTATTTTGACAGTTTTATAATTTGGTTTAGCGTTCTCTATTAACCTATTTAAATTTTGACCTTCAAAATCCTCCCCTTCATAACGGGCTAACAATATTTCTTTAAGTTTCGGCAAGTTTTTACGAATACAATTAATTTTATCCAAGTGTTCCTTCTCAGTAATAATTAGGACTGATTCTGAATGTTCTAAGATATATTCCATTTCGTTTGAAGTGGATAAAGGATTTGTTGGAACCATGATGGCTCCAATGCTGGCCAAAGCAAACCATGAAGTCATGAAATCCAAACTATTAGGAAGGTGCAATGCCACATGATTCCCTTTTTCTACACCAAAATCGTTGAATACTTGACTCAATCGGTTTACACGCTCAGCAAATTCCCCATAAGTAAAGCCATATTTTCGTTCCTCTTTATCTTCAAAAATAAGAAACGTTTTATCACGATGTGCGGCAACTTTCTCATTTAATAAATCCCGCAAGTTTTTATCCCCGACAATATCCATACAAACCCCCTCCTGGTTAAACGCTTTCATTTTATCCGATTTAACAAACCATAGTCAGAAACTATAGTCTTTCATTTATTGTAGAGCAGCTTCCTTCTATCGTCAATTATGTTTTCTGAATTTTTAGAAATATAAATATGTTATGATTTGGGCAAGGTAACATCTAATCAGATTCTAGTTTTTAATGGTAAAATATCTATTAATATTTCTTTTTATTTACCTTTTTTATTACCTTGTTAGCTAAAGGAGAATTATTATGTCACGGTTGACTCCGAGAAAACTGAAAGCACTGCAAACAAAACAAAGAATTTTAGAAACAGCACTGGAGCTTTTTAGTAAAAAGGGATTTGATCATGTAACTGTTGATGAAATAGTCAGTAAAAGCCAAACCTCTAAAGGCGCTTTTTATGTGCATTTTAATTCTAAATACGAAATCTTCCTTGAAAAATTCAAGGAAATCGATGACTTTTATGCGTCTTTTATTCAATCTCTTCCGAGCGGAATATCCTCTCATGAAAAAATACTTCTCTTTACACAATCCCAAATGATTTATCTAAGGGATTCTTTAGGTAAAGATATTATGAGAACAGTTTATATGAGCGGTTTAATTCCGGCACAAGTCAATTACTTCTCCAATACGGATAGAAATCTTTATAAGATTGTCTTTACTTTAGTGAAAGAAGGACAGGAAGCTGGTGAAATCAAAACAGATCTTTCACCAAATGAAATAACGATGTTAATAACGCGGTGCATGCGAGGAACACTATACGATTGGCTATTGTTTGAAGAGAATTACGATCTATTAGATGAAAGCCAAAAATTCATAAGAACGATTTTAGGCGGAATTCAAAAGTGAATGATACTTATAGGAAAATCTTTAAAATGTCTCAGGCTTAACTTTATCCGCTAAGTTCCTTTGTAAGAGGCCGGCTCTTGCAGTTTGGTCCGGCCTCTGAATAAATAGAAACACTTCTCAAATCGTTACATAGCTCTACGAATAAAACTGTTATTCCGCAATGAAAAAAAGATACCCCTCTGGATATCTATCACACATCATAGCTTTAGCATACTTTCTCTTCTCGCAATCAATTTATCAAATTCCACTTGATCCGCTGCAAAAGCTCCAATTTCAGATTGTGTATCACTATAAAAACCGTGAAAATCGGATCCTCCGGTTTGAATCAAGTTAAAGCACTCTGCTAAATGTCCAGCTTTTATTCTGTCTGTTTGATTATGCAGCGGATGGTTGACTTCAATTCCCTCTAAGCCAAGCTGTACCCATTCTTCGACTGCATCAAAGTTGTGAAATTGGCCTGGGTGTGCAAGGACAGGTATTCCGCCTGCCCTTCGAATGGCTTTAATCGCATCTTCTGCTGATACATATTCAATAGGAATATACGCCATTCCTCTCTCTTTTTCATTACGTCCTTTTGAAAACAGCTTTTTGTAAAGCGTGCCATAAATGGAATTTGTGTAGCCCTTTTTCAATAATGCATGCATAATATGCTGTTTATAGACACCTGTTCCGCCTGCAGCAAGCTCCTCGACTTCATCCCACGACAGGTCATAGCCAGCTTCAATTAAAATCCTGACCATCATTTGGGATGCTTTGTTTCTTTGTTCGATTAAAGGCTGACAGAGTTCACTTATTGCTTCATGTCCAGGTGTCACATACAGTCCTAATATGTGGGCGCGATTTCCCCGTGTGAAATCAAATGCCGAAATTTCTATGCCTGGAATAATGGAAACGCCAAGTGCCATTCCGATTTCTGCTGCTTCACTGAGCCCTGAAGTTGTGTCATGATTTGTGATAGCCAAATGCGTAACACCTTTTTGTTCAGCCATTGAAATCACTTCTTCTGTTGTAAATGAACAGTCCGATATCTTTGTATGACAATGCAAATCGATCATTTTTTCTGTCAGCTCCATTCTTAAACGGTCATTTCATCCTTTAATACACCTTGCGTTAAGCTGTATTCACGATCCACCACTGTCTCCATGAAATCAAGATCGTGGAAAATGCCAATCATGCTCGTTCCCTCTGTTTTCAGCTGGAGAATCATTTCCTTAACCGAAATCTTAGATGCATCATCAAGGGAGGCAGTCGGTTCATCGAGCAGCAATAATTTAGGGCGTTTAACCATGGCCTGTGCCAAATTCAGCCGCAGTTTTTCTCCGCCGCTGAATGTGCGGGGGTAAGAATCCCATAAGGAAGATGGAAGGTTGAAATGAGCCAATATGGATTTTGCCTCTGCCGCTGCATGTTCGCTTCCTTTTCCCATTTCCATCAATGCTTCTGCAACAACCTCAATGGCTGTAATCCTTGGCATAACATTTAAAAATTGAGATACATATCCTATCTCATGTTTTCGGATGGCAATCATTTCACGATCGGTCGCTTTCACTAAATCAATGGGTCCAAACTGCTCCGATTTGTAATGGATCGAACCGCCTGTCGGTGCATACGTCCGGTAAATGCTTTTTAGTACAGTTGACTTTCCTGATCCGCTTTTGCCTGTTATTCCGATAAATTCCCCTTCGTTAAGTAAAAAACTGATGCCATTGCAGCCTATAATCTGTTTTTCATTAAATTCATGCATATTAAACGTTTTTTGCAAGTTTTCTACTTTCAATAATTCGTTCATTGTTTTCCTCCTTCTAAGGCGGAGATTACTTGCCATATTTCCGGATAAACCGTTCGACATCATTTAATTCTTCAAAGCGTTCTTCCAATGTAGGGCGATCCCAATTCCACCATGCAATCTCCAGCAGTTTTTCCGCGATTTCTTTTGGAAAGCGTTCTTTAATAGGCTTCGCCGGCACTCCAGCTGCAATCATATAAGGAGGGACATCTTTGGTCACAACAGCCCCAGAACCGATGACTGCACCTGTGCCAATTGATACACCCGGCATGATAATGGCACCATGGCCGATCCATACATCATGGCCAATCGTTACTTTATGATCTTTTCTCCATTCGAAAAACTCCGTGTCGTCAGATTCACCTAAGTCATATAAAACTCTGCGGTAGGTCATGTGATGTTGTGTGACTCTCCACATTGGGTGATTAACCGGATGAATTCTCACATGGGAGGCAATTGAACAATACTTCCCGACCTCTGAATACGTAATTTGAGCATCTCCGGCAGTATAGGTGTAATCACCAATGATAGATTCTTCTATAACAGAGTTTGCTCCTATTTCTGTCCAGGCGCCAAGTGTACTGTCAAGAACCTTTGCACCCTCATGAATGGTTGGTTTTTCTGATAATTTCATTCTTTTTCATCCTTCACATTGGAATTGGGACTGCCGCATGGTGGTGATAATTCATTTGACAGACAACCTGGCCATTTACCATCACCATTTCAAGAACCGGACGCACACCTTCTTCACTGATAAAAATGAGATCGGCAAGCTTTCCTTCTTCAATTGAACCTATTTCCGCATCAATACCCAGCGCTTTCGCTGGATTTAAAGACACCATATTAAAAGCTTGATAGATTGGCATTCCTCCTTTATACAATTTAAAAGCTGCATGCAATAAAGAGGATGGATAATAGTCAGAGCATAGAATATCAACCGCACCAGTCTGAACAGCTTCCAGGGCAGAAACATTATTGCTGTGTGATTTTCCAAGCAGGGCATTTGGCGCACCCATGACAACATAAAGTCCTTCTTCCTTCGCCTTCACAGCTACATCAAGCTCAATCGGAAACTCACTGATGACAGCGTTCCATGATTTAACCAATTCAATTTTCTCAAGTGTATCGTCATCATGAGAAGCAAGGGGGATGTCATATTCTGCTGCAAGCTCTGACAGCTTCGTTAAGATTTCACCGTCTAATTTCGGCAGCAGCTTGCTGTCTTCAATGACCTGCTTTGCTTCTTCCTCTGTAAAATGACGGTGCTCCATTAACAATCGTTTATGAACCTCTAAATCACGAAATTGACCTTGTCCAGGCGTGTGATCCATAAAAGATAACTGATCAATTTTCCCGTCCTTCATCATTCTTTTCACATCTTCAACTGCGACTGTGTTTGTTATTTCATATCTTAAGTGTGTTTTGTGGCGGATCAGCTGTTTTCCGGCAGACAGCCGTTTAATATCATCAATTACCTGAAGCACCGTATCATTTTGACGAATCCATTTTTTTGCATTTTCCTCCATAAGCGATAAAGAGTGATAGATTGTCGTAATACCTTCTCCTGCAAGCTTTTTTTCCAGTTCAAAAAATGAGATTTCTATTGGAAAAGTACTGCTTGGACGAGGTTCCAGCTCTAATTCAATTGCATCGCTGTGGGAATCAACCAAACCTGGGAGAACCCATCTTCCTGCTGCATCAATATCCTCAAGTCCAATCGCTTCCGGTTCTCCTTCAGTAATAGAAGCGATTTTTCCTTCAAGAATTTCAATCGTCCCATTCTCGATGACGTTTTCGGGCGTTACGATTTTTGCATGATAGATTTTCATAGGTCACCTCATCTAATTTTTATAAAAGAGAATGCACAAGCAATTGAGTATAAGGGTGCTCTGGATCTTCTAAGATTTGGTCGGTTAATCCCTGTTCGACAACTCTTCCGCTTTTCATCACAAGCGTCCGGTCAGCAAGCATGCGAATCACGCCAAGATCATGGGATACAACAATCATTGATACGCCAAACTCACGCTGAATGCTGCGGATAAGATCCAAAACTTTTGCCTGTACCGATAAATCCAGGCCAGTTGTCACTTCATCAAGCAAAAGAATGGGAGGATTATTCGCCATCGCTTTTGAAATCTGCACGCGCTGCTGCATGCCGCCGCTGAAATTCTTCGGAAGCTCATCCATCCGGCCGACCGGAATTTCAACATGCAGAAGCAGTTCTGATGCGCGTTCACGAATGTTTCCGACATGGTAGGTCCCTGATGCGATTAATTTTTCTGCAATGTTTCCCCCGCTTGAAAACGACATTTTAAGACCGAGCCATGGATTTTGATAAACCATTCCCATCATGTAATTGCGGATGTACCGTTTCTGCTGGGCAGAGACTGAAAAAATGTTAGCTTTTCCGTCATGGTATGTGGAGATTGTTGCTTCTCCTGAAGTGACAGCATCATCAAAATAGAGGCTCTTAACCAAGGAGCTCTTCCCTGAACCGCTTTCGCCGACGATCCCTAAAATTTCGCCTTGATACAAATCCACATTAACATCTATGCACGCCCAGACACTGCCGCATTTTGGACAGCGGTTGTCATTGTTTTTCAGATCATTCGGTGAATGACAATGAGTGCAGCCTTTCCCAAATCGTTTATTCAGGTTTCTTACTTTTAATAGATGGGTGTCCCCCGATGGCTGGATCATACCTCTAACCCCCTTTCTCCCTGAACCTTTGCACAATGGCCGGTATCTGAACATTGATGCATTTTCTCTCCTGTTTCGCTGTTGTATATTTCATCAAGGAACGTGTCTTTGCTGCCGCATATATAACATGAAAGACCTTCAAAGCGTTCTGTTTCAAAAGGATAATCCTCAAATTCAAGCGGAGCGACATTCGTATAAGGAGGAATGGCATAAATCTTCTTTTCCCTTCCTGCTCCGAAAAGATAGAGGCCATCTGCCTGATGAAGCTTCAGCAAATCATAGCGCGGGATTGGACTTGGATTAAAAATGTAGCGTCCATTCACCAAGCTTGGGTAATCAGCGCCTATCGTAATTTTTCCGTAGTGCACAATATCTTCATATAATCTTAGCCACATTGAGCTGTAGTCCATTTCAGCATGCAGCTTTTTCGTTTCCTGCTCCTTTGCTTCTACTCTTCTCAGCGGTTCAGGAAGCGGCACCTGCAAAACTAATATTTGATCTTCGCGCAGTGGTGTTTCAGGTACTCTGTGTCTGGTTTGAATAATCGTGGCTTCCTCAGAGTCATTGGTAGTTATGACGTTTGAGCAAGATTCAATTAACTTTTTTATGCTGACCGCATTCACGCTGTCATCATGACCTTGATCGATAACCTTCACACAGTCCCTCTCTCCGATTAATGATAATGTAAGCTGCAGTCCGCCTGTTCCCCAGCCTCTGCCGATTGGCAGCTCTCTTGATGCAAAAGGGACCTGATAGCCTGGGATAGCAATGGCTTTCAGTGTGGAACGGCGAATTTCCATTTTTGATCCTTCGTCTAAAAAAGCATAATTGTATGCTTGCTTTAACTGCTGTTTCATGATTAACACTCCTTTCCCTCCAGAATTATGTATGACTGAACGATCCTTCGCTTTCAAATTGGGCTGTTTTAGAAGCTGTTTCTGCTTGAGCCTGCCGGATTCGATCCAAAGTGGATTGAAAGGTAATATAATGAGGCAATTTCAAATGGGAGACAAAGCCATTTGATTCAATGCTGTCTATATGCAGCAGCACAAACTCCTCATCCTGTGCAGGGGATGTCCCCTTGGTCTCCAAGCTTCTTTCCAAAATGGCCATAGCGATCGCCTTTACTTCGTTTTGACCAAATGTCAGTCCGTAACCCAGCATAAACTCAACTTCGCCCTCATCGTTCTGTGTAAAAGAGTTGATGGTTTCAACTTCAGTCATCAGGACTTCTCCAATATAGAGACTGTCATCCTCATCTCCGAACGGGTATGGGATATGAACATCTGTGTGTCCAACCCGCAATTCTCCAATCGTCGGATGAACGACTCCATACCCTCTCATACTGCTGTAAGCCATCGCCGTCATGGCTCCAGTTTCACCCCTAGCAAGAGATTGAAGCCTGGCAGATCGTGAAGCCGGAAACGTTATTTTTTCCCGGGTAATATCAAAAGGCTCCGCTTCTTTCTTCTCCCGGTTTGAAAGAAAACCCTGATCTCTCAGCAAGTCTGCAACCTTTTGAAAGGTTTGTTCAAACTTGATGTCTTCTGCATCGAGATTCATAGATTCCAAAAATGATTGAATTTCTTGTTCATCTTCATTTCTTAAATGAAAATTTAATAAGCGATGGGTATAATCATAGGTTGGGCCAAGCAGCTGTCCGCCAGGGATATCTTTAAATGAAGAGGAAATTCTTCTGACCACTCTCATATCCCCCGGTTCGGAGGTGAGAGAATAATAGTTTCTTGGAAGAGTCGAGCGATAGGCTCTTAATAAAAATGCCGCTTCAGCAGGATCTCCTTCTGATTGCTTGAGGGCAAGAGCTGCATATTCAGGTGCATATAAGCCGCCTTCTCCCATTACCCGGTCGATCAAAAGGCGCATTTGACCTTCAATTTGATTCGTTTTTAAGGTTTCTCCCCTATCCTTTAAGCGAAAATAATCAACTAGACGACTTGCATGCTCAATCGCTTTTTGTCCTCCAGTTACTGCCACATATCCCATTCAGATCTCCTCCTTTTCAATTAATGTAGTACGGGGAATCGCCATGATTTCACCAGAAGAGGTTGTCAGAATCATGTCAACCCCGAGCGGAAATTCACTGTTTATTTTCTTTCTCTCGGCTATCCAGGCAGAAGGCATTCCATCTGCATATACCTCTCTTGTGCCTTGAATGCCGGGGCCAGTTAACTTTATCTTCATGCCATCTCCAGGACTATCAGTCAGTGTATTCACTTGAATCAGAATCGTTGCGCTTAAATGAGGATCTTCCAGAGTTCCGGCTTTTACTTCATTCATTACACTTTGAATCTCTGAATCACTCAGCTGCTTCCCGATAAAAACATAATGGGCTTCATGCAGCTCGGCAGCTCGGCTGAAAGTCTGCCAATATATATATTGTTCAGCCTTTTCTTTAAGATCAGATATCACGTGAAAACTCACTTCCCGATCGACAAGCGTATAAGCAAGACTAAGCAGGGGCTTGGAAAATAAATTCTCATGATCTTCTTGGACTAAATAAGGCTCAATGGAATTCACTTTACCCGGTCTTGCCATGCAATCCAGAAGCTTGCGGTAAATTTGCTGTGTATGGATCACAGCATCAAACGGCTCAACTTTTGTCATTGTAATCCTCCATTGTGTCAAAACTTACTTGTGAACGAGCAAGTTTTGACATTTCTTTTTGCTTTAGCTTTGCTATGTTCCTTTCTTCCTCTTCAAGTTCATGAAGCCATAACCCGGCAATCGGGAGCTTTGCATTAAAGGCGGCATCAACAACGGCAAGCGAATATGCCCGTTCAGGCTCTTCGCCCATCAGCACACCTAATCCTTGTGAGCCATGGACTTCAACGGTGCAGTCTGTAATGAGAACTTCACCCATATAAAATGGCTGCCTGGAAACCGAATCACGCGTTTTCATCATGACAAGACCAGTACTTGGTGAACGGTTCACTTTAACTGTGTGAGTTTCCTCAACTTGGGCTGAAAATTTCTTAAGCAGATTTGGATTTCCTTCTATTAAAATCTTTGATAATCTTGATTTTTTCATTGGTTCTCCTCTCATAAACAGTCTGTATGAAGATGAAAGAGCGTTTCATCTTTTCCTTACTTACAATCTAACTTGTCGCCAAGTTTCAAAGGTTAAGTGAATGTAAAAAAAGGTAAAGAATGAGTAAAGAAAGACTATATATCTCTGGTTCGTTTTGTTCACATTTATACGGAATTCATTCGGAAAGTCTCGGAATTATTTTTGAAAGTCTCGGAATTAAATGAAAAAGTCTCGGAAAAATGGCTGAAAGTCTCGGAATTAAGTAATAAGTGCACCATTTCACGTAACACTAAAAAAAACGCCGAATAATTCGGCGTCCCGCTATCTTGCACGCAGATTTGATTTAATCCGGATAGCTAAAAGTTCGAGCAAAATCGCAAACGTTAAAATGAAATAGGTGATCATTCCAACTTCTCTCAAGTCAAAATAGAATCCGCTTGCCATAAACAAATCAAACCCGATTCCGCCCGCACCTGCAGCCGCACCCATTGCAACAGCTACCCCAAAGTTTATTTCAAATCGCAGAAACGTCCATGAAATCAAATAGGTAATCGTTGAAGGTATGACTGCCTGAAACACAATATGCCAAAAGCTTGCCCCGCTTCCCCGCAGGGCTTCAATGACTCCTTCATCCATCTCCTCAAAGGATTCTGAGTAAGCTTTAATTAAGTATCCGACAGAGTGAAATGTCATTCCGATTACGGCGGCTACGCTGCCAAGTCCGGCAGCAACAGCAAAAATTAATACCCAGAGCACCGTAGGAACAGCTCGAATAAAGGCAACCGCTCCTTTGATTACAGCTGAAACCTTATCATTCGATAAGTTCCGCGCTGCAAACAGCCCAAGAAATAAGGCGATGACAGCTCCAAACAATGTCGTAAGAGCTGCAAGGCCGATTGTAATTAAAACCTGATAAACCGCTTCCGCAAAAGTGAAATGAACAAAATGAGCCTCTGTGAACATTATCTTGAAATTTTCAAAAGCAGCAGCAAGTCCGCCTAATAAAGTAACATCCTTATAATCAAAGCTTATAAACCCATAAACCGTCAAAACTGCAAGAGCAGCCATCGTAAGCTGGATGATGAATGACTGTTTATTAAAGGGCTTTACTTGAATCCGCTTTCCTGCAGCATTCGGAGGTATGGAAAATCCATCTGATCTCATTATAAAATCACCCTCCTTACATAATTTGAGACCGCTTCAATCAGCAAAATGGACACTACTATCAAAAGAACGACTAAGCTCGCAGAAGAGTAATTAAGACTTTTATAATATAAGTCAAAAGAAAATCCAATGCCTGTCCCAGTCAGAATTCCTACGAGCGTCGCACTTCTGATATTCGTCTCAATCATAAACAGCACCCAGCTGATCATTTGCGGTAGACTCGCCGGAATGACGGAGTGAATAATCACCGTAAAATAACCGGCGCCTGTTGCCTGCAATGCTTCAACCGCGCCATGACCGACTTCATCAATCGTTTCCATGAATGCTCTGGTCAAAAAACCAAAGGACACAAAAAATAAAGCAAAGTACCCTGTCAGCGAGCTTTGTCCAAAGGAAAAAAGCAAAATCATGGCCCAGGCAGCAACATCGATATTCCTGAATAGGGTAGCAATACCTCTGCTCACGCCTGCAAACAAACCGTTTACTTTGGTTGTTTTCGAACCTGCAATAGCAAAGAATACGGCAAGCACGGATGCCACAGATGCTGCTGCAATGGAATTGAGCAACGTTTCAATTAACTTATCAAAGATAGAAGGAAGATTTTCTAATGATTCACTTGTTGGATAAAAATTTGAAAATCCCCATATAATCGCTTTTGGAATGGAGGATAACCCATCTTGCAAATTAAACTGCGTAATCATCATCGCCCCGTATGTGACTGATAAAAGGACAGCCAGGATCACTGCAGATTGAATTCGTTTTTTCAAAAAGAAGTTACCCTGCATTGCGTCCACCTGCATCCATAATCAATTCTCCCGCTTCTGAGCCATAAATACTGTGTATTTGTTCATTCGTGATATTTTTCGGAGGGCCATCGTATACAACCTTTCCCTTGCTGACGCCAATGATGCGATCGGAATAGGCTAAAGCCACATCTACCTGATGCAAATTGACAAGGACCGTAATTCCCATTGATGTTGAGATTGTTTTCAAATGATCCATAATAATTTTAGATGCATTTGGATCCAGGGACGCTATCGGTTCATCACAAAGCAGCAGTCTCGGATCCTGAATCAAGGCTCTTGCAATGCCGACACGCTGTTTCTGCCCTCCGCTCAGCTGATCACATCTCTTATAAATTTGATCGCCAAGTCCCAATGCTTGAAGAATTTTTAATGCTTCCTTCTTTTCATCTTCCTTGTATACGCCAAACATCCCTGCTAAAACAGATTTATATCCAAGTCGTCCATGCAAAACATTTTCAATCACACTTAAACGGTTCACAAGATTATAATGCTGAAAAATCATACCCATTTTCGTTCTCGCTTTTCGTAAATCCCGCTTTCCTAAAGAATTCAAATTTGTTTGATCAAATAGTATTTCTCCTTCTGTTGCATCAATCATTCTGTTGATGCAGCGAAGGAGCGTCGATTTCCCCGCCCCGGATGGACCGATAATGGAAACAAACTCTCCTTCGTTTACAGAGAAGGTAACATCTGATAACGCCTTCGTATCTTTCCCATACTGCTTAGATACTCCGTTTAACTGAAGCAACGCTTTCATTGTTATCTCCCTCTTCTTCATGATTTATTTAGATAATTCACGGATCGGATCAAACCATGCATCTTCTACTTCAAGGAACCTTTCTTTGTCCGTTTTGTAGAATAAGCCTGAAGTCTCTGAATCTTCCGGAACGAAAATGTTCTCATTGCTTGCCATTTCATCAGAGGTAAAGGTTTCTTTAAGAGATTTGATATCTTCTTCACTGACTGTTTCTGTATTGACTGTAAATGGTGCATTCAATACCGGTGTGACAGAAATCAATGTGAACTCTTTACCAGGGACTGTATTAAATGGCTCCGCTGCATCCTCTTTGACTTTGTAAACCGATCCTGCAGTATTCTCATCACCTTCAGACAGCTCTACATAGTTTTGAACACAAGTATCACAAAAAGCTGCTGCATCTGATTTTCCTGTCAGTAAATTCACTGCAGACCCTTGATGGGAACCGCCATATTGAACCTCGCTGAAAAACTTTCCGCCTTCTAGCAGGTCTTCTGCTTTAAGATCTTTGTACTCGTCCATTTTGCTGAAGTAGGAAACAATGCCGTCTGAAGGTACTTTAAAACCAGAAGTAGAGCTGTTTGAGACAAATGAAAACTTTTTATCTTTGATTTCATCAATCTTGAATTCTCCGCCGTCTTTATATGACTCTGCCTTTTCTTTTTGTACAGCCAGCCAGCTGTGATAAACAGCATCGTCGATTGTGCCTGATGCACCGCTTGGAACAACCAGCGGCTGTACTTTATCGTTTTTAGCATTAGCTTCGATGTAGCCTTGCGCTCCCATAAATGCGATATCTGCATTTCCATTTGCAATCGATTCAATTGCAATAATGTAATCTGTCGTCGTTTTGTGCTCAACTTTTTTGCCGGTTGCTTCTTCAACCGCTTTACCGATTTCCTCGCGTGCACCTTTTAAATCAGCCCCGGATTCATTAGGATACCAGGCAATCGTCAGCGTATCATCACTGCCGCCGCTTCCGCTTTGTGCGTCAGCCGAGCAGGCAGACAAAATTGCCGCAAAACTAAACAGGAACATAAGAACAAACCATTTTTTCATTGAAGATTCTCCTTTTAACTTGTTTTAGTTTGGTGGATAACGAATTCAGAAAACGCAAAGCTTTAAGAAATGCAGACAACACCCCCTTAAAATTCGATCAGACATCTATGCATGTCGCTTCGGACTCTTGCAACGCTGTATTCAAGCGGTGAACCGCCTGGATGGTTCATCAGACTTTCAATTTGCACGATTGGCACGCTTTCAGGAATGCGCAGTACTTTTGCATCTTTCAAAAATGGAAGACTCGCATGAAAGATGGATTTGCTTCGCACTGGCCGAAACTGATAGTATGTTTCAAGCAGCCCGTACAAAGAATGAAATCCTTCAAAATAGTTTTCCAGTCCAGGAACTTCTGCTTCTGGAAACACAGTCGTCGTTACGGACATTGGTGTGTCATCTACATATCTCAAGATTTCTAAACGGTAGACAGTTTCATTTTTTTTCAGCTGTAAATGGGTGCGCTCCTCTTCTGAAGGCAATCCTGCCTCCCAATGAAGAAGCTTGCTTTTATGCGGAACGCCTTGATTTGACATATTTTCAGAGAATCTGGTTTGAGAGGACAGAACATATTGAACAGGTTTCATGATTCGATTAATATAGCAGCCCTTTCCCTGCACAGGCGTCACCCACCCAAGATTAGTCATTCTCGCAATCGCCTGCCTCACCACATGGCGATTCACATGAAATTGACGGCAAAGCTCATTTTCAGAAGGGATTTTTTCGCTTTCCCTATACTCCCCGCTGCGTATTTTTTCAATAATCGACTCCGCAATCTGCAAGTGCAAAATCGCCTCATCCTGAACCTTCATTCTGCTGCCCCCTTTCCTTTTCACTCACTGTATTAAATGTAACTTATCAACAAGTTGGGATGGTTAAGGCAGTGTAAAAGAGTTTTAGTTTTATGTAAAGTTTCATCGAAATTTGTTATTATGTTCATACTATTTTTACATTCAGGCTGAAAATACCGGCAAAAATAAAGAAAAAGCCCCTCCCTTATATGGGAGAGACTTACTAGTTTGATAGTTTCCAAAAAGCTCTTAATTGCAATTATCTGGCACCCGCTTCAGATGGAAATACTTGATTAAGAATGGTTTGTGAAAATTCTTCTAGAGCTTCATCCGTATTTTTCGTATAACCGCACTCTAACCCTACAAAACCATTGTATCCCGTTTCTTTAATGGCCTTAAGAATATTGACATAATTCAGTTCTCCAGAACCAGGCTGATTCCGCCCAGGATTATCAGCAATATGGTAATGGCTGATTCGCTCCGCATATTTCGTAGCGTTTCGAATGACATTCCCTTCTGTAATCTGCTGATGGTACACATCAAATACTAATTTAACATTCGGACTGTCGACTTTATCAATAATTGACACAGCTTCATCTGAATATTGGAGGAAATGTCCCTGATGATCAACAAGTCCATTCAAAGGTTCAACTTCAAGAATGACATCTGCATCCTCACACATAACAGCACACTGTTTTAATGTTTCAATCATTGCCTGCTGCTGTACTTCCCGGGATACACCATCCTGAACATTGCCGGTTTGAGTAATAATAGATTGAGTTCCAAGAATTTTACATGCTTCAATGGTTTCTTTCAAACCTGCTAAATATTCAGCACGCCTGCTTGAATCAACTAAATTAAAATAGCGTGTGCAAGTAGCAATAATGCCTGCACCAATCCGTTCCTGTTCTTTTGAGATCTTTTCCAGATCAAGGTCCCACCAGCTGTAATACTCCAAACCGTGAAAACCATTTTCTTTAATTTTCTCTAAATGGTAAATAGCATCCTTCCCTTGATAAGCACCTATACATAGAGAAAACTTCATATTCTTGACAACTCCTTAAGTGAAACCGGTTTTCCGGATTCAGCCGATTCATTCGCTGCCAATGTTACCTTGTGCGTTTTTAGAGCATCTCTATAATCTGATAAAATACTGGATGGATCACCTGTTTGTACAGCCTGAATAAAAGCTTCATCTTCTGAAAGATAAGGGTTCTTCCTATCATGATAGTCAAAAGTACGGCCTGGAGAAATCTCTTTCAGTCCTGATCCTGTAATTTCCAAAACTCCCTGTTCTGTATAAATGTCAAGGCCAACCTTATGTCCAACAGGAGACATGCATGTGTTGGATATTGTTGCAACCATTCCATTATGGAGAGTCAATGTAACTGTCCCTACATCAGCAACGGTAGTACCTTTTACTTTTTCATGCATCACACGTTTACCGTAGGAGGCATAAACCTCTTTCACCTCTCCGCAAAGATAGCGCAATAAATCAGCGATATGAGTGGTTTGTTCAACAAATTGTCCTCCTGAACCTTCCTGAAGTCTCCACCATGGCACCATGGGCATGCCTCCCATCCAGTAGCCTAGAGCCATACCCGCCTTACGTTCAGTGAGCATAGAAAGTGCTCTTTGAACTCCTTCCTGATAGCGCCAATGATACCCTACAGATGTAATCAATTTATTTGCTTCTACAAGCTTTAAAATGTCTTCCGGCTGTTTATGATCAATGCCAAGCGGCTTCTCCACAAGAAAAGGAATACCTCTCTCAATAACAGCTTTTTCTGCTTCACCATGCACCATAGGAGGAACACATATGTAAACGGCGTCTAAATTCCGATCGTCAAGCATATCGTTTACATTTGCATATGCCTTTGCATCAGGCCATTGCTGTGCTTCGGCCTGCGCTCTTTCCACTTGAACATCGCATAAGGCTGATACTTGTACATCTTTTATCTTGGCAAGATTATTGATATGGAATTTTGCAATACCGCCTGTACCTATAAATCCAATTTTCAACGTCATAAAAATAGCCTCCCTATTAATTGGTTTCATCCTCTACTGGAGCTTCCAAATAATCATTCAGTGAAGGCCCCACCTCCTTTAAAGCAATTCTATTAATCTTTTATGGCACCAGCTGTTATGCCGGAGATAAATTGACGGCTTACGAAAATGAAGAAGATGATTAATGGGAGAGTGGCCATTAATGTACCTGCCATAATCATCCCGTAATCTGTTGTGTATATCCCATTTAACTGCGATAAAGCAACTTGCAGCGTGAATTTCTCAGGATCATTTAAAGCCACAAGCGGCCATAAATAGTCATTCCAGCTGCCAATAAAAGAGAAAATACCCAGAAATGCAAGCGCCGGTCTCAAAATTGGCAGAGCAATGTGCCAATACAGCCTGAAGGGACTGCAGCCATCGAGTCTTCCCGCATCAAGCAAACTATCGTGGATAGCTTCCTCAGCAAACTGCTTGATCCAAAAGATCCCAAAAGCACTGGCGATGCCCGGGATGATCAGCGCTTTAAACGTACTGGCCCAGCCTATTTCCGCGACCATAAGAAAAGATGGAATAAATGAAAGCTGCGAAGGAATCATCATTGTGACCAGCAGGCCCCCGAACAATATTCTTTTTCCGGGAAACACAAACTTTGCGAACGTAAATCCTGCAAGTGAACAAAAGAATAAGATGCCAGCTGTTGATGCTCCAGCCACAAATAAAGTGTTTAAAAAAGCCTGAAAGAAGTCCACATTCTCGATGACCTTACTGATATTTGCAAAAAGCTCATCGCCAAGTATCAGCTTAGGAGGAAACGCAAGAATGTCACCCGTTTTATTTGATGCCATCACGACAAGCCAGTAAAAAGGAAAGATAGAAATGAAAACACCTATTAATAAGATAAGATGCAGGATCATTTTATTTAACCGTGCCTTCATCCGGTTCATTAGATTAATTCTCCCTTCTAGGATTTCACGCCAGTCCTCTGTACAACTTTCCAGTTGAATAATGAAAAAAGAGCAATGATTAGAAAGAGTGCCCATGAAATGGCTGCTGCATATCCAAACTCATGCTTGATAAACCCTTGCTGATACATGTACAAAGCAATTGTTAAGCCCGACTCTCCAACGCCCCCAGAATCTCCAAGCAAAACCTGCGGTTCAGTGAACAGCTGCATGGATCCTATTGTTGTCATTAAAACTGTAAACAGGATAATAGGCCGAAGCATGGGAATCGTGATATGAAAAAACATTTGATATGAATTCGCACCATCTATTTTTGCAGCTTCGTAAAGTGTATTTGGAATACTTTGAAGGCCTGCAAGGTAGATAATGGCGTTATAACCGGCCCATCGCCAGACAACCATGGAAGCAATCACAATTTTGACTAGAATGCCAGAGTTCATCCATTGAACAGGCTCAAGACCGATCACGGTTAAAATATAATTGAGGAGCCCATACTGATTTCCAAATATAGATTTAAAGATAATGGTAACCGCTACGATAGACGTAACATTAGTTAAGAAAAAAGCGGTTCTGTAGAATCCTTTGAATCTGAGACTGGGTACATTCAGCAAAAACGCAATGCACAATGCACCAAACAGCATGGGTATGGTTGATAAAAACCAAATAATAAAGGTATTTCCAATTGCCTTCCAAAAAACAGGATCCGTTATTAAATACTGGAATTGGACCAGCCCGACAAACTCCATTTCTCCAATTCCGGCCCAGCTTTGAAATGAAAGAAATAAAGAAAAGATTACAGGAAACAAACCAAATGCTAAAAAGAGAAGATAAAATGGCGATATAAAGAGATACAATACTTTATTTTTATAAATATCATGCCAGATGCCGCTTTTAGGTAACGGAACGGCTGGGTGTGCAAGTGCTTCCGTTTTTTCAATTTTCATGGGGCCATCCACCTTTCTAATCCCTCCTTTAATCTGCTGAAGAAGCCTTCAGTCCATTGCATGAAGAATGCTAAATAGGTCCAGCCAGATCATTAATGTGAAAGTTCCCTTTTAATTTTTTCTAATGCATCTTTCCATGCTTTGCCGGGATCTTTATTTTGTCTTGCTATCACTAACAATTGTTCATCGAAAGCGGCTCTGGCTGTAGAATGCTCAGGGCCATAGTATGCTACTGGAACATCTTGGGCTGCTTCGCTAAAGACCTCCACCGTTTTTTGGCCTCCAAAAAACGATTCTTCCTCAATCATTTCCGGTTGATCATATATGCTGGGTGTTGAAGGGAATAAATCCATTTTCAAATAGGATTGAAGCTGATTTTCAGGATTCATCAGCCACTTGATGACCTCATATGCCTCTTTAGGATGATTTGAGCTTTTTAATACTCCTATAAATGAACCTCCATTGTTCCCGCCGCCGCCTGGACCCCTTGCAACCCGCCACTTTCCTGCGGTATCAGGAGCAGCATCCTGAAGAATTAATTTTTCCCAGGAAGCGCCCACAAATGAAGCCACTTTTCCATTGTTCATGCCGGCGCTCCATTCAGGTCCATTTTCTAAGTTTGCGCTTAATCCTTTTTTATGGATTTCCACGCCATATTCCCAATCTTCTTTAATAGATGGCCCATCCCCTATAAACTGATCAGATTTATTGAAGAATATATCTTTCCTTTGACTTGTGAGCTGGGTGAACACTCTGTTGATCGTATCAAACATGTAGACTCCGGTTTTGACTTTCATTTGTTCTCCAGCTTTTATATAATCATCCCAAGTTGAAAGGTGTGCAGATACATCAGCCGGGTCGGTTGGAAGCCCAGCTTCTTTAAATAAATCTTCCCTATAGAATAAAACGGTTGGACCAATGTCCATCGGCAGGGCAATTAAATGCTTTTTATCTGGTGTTAACGCCTGATTCCACTTCCAGTCCAGATATTGATCTTTTATCTTTTCACCTTCTAAATCTAATAGATTTACAAACTCATCATGATATGGCAAAAACTCAGAAACCCAATCGTTCATTGCAACAATATCCGGTGCTCCGTTTTTTGCAATCAATGTAGTTTGAAGTTTTGTTTTGTATGTGGCACTGTCAATTTTTTGGGTTTTCAATCTAACATGAGGGAACTGCTCCTGAACTCTTGCCAAAAGTTCATCATCGATCGATCGATTGTAATACCATATTGTAAGCTGAACCTTGCTATCAGCGTCTGCATCTTCCGTACTTACAGGCTTTGTACATCCGATCACAGCGCAAAACATAAAAAGGATCATGACGATTCCTGAAACCTTCCTTGACTTCATTGCAATCATTCCTTTTGAAATAGTCATAATTACACTTCTTACAAGAACTGAAAAGGATCAAACAGCACTTTTTAAAGCGCTTTCATTTTACTGCAAACAAGCTGAGACTCTTCAGCTATTTTCTTAAAGGCACACATGAAAAAGGTTTCAATTGTTCCTTCAGTTGTACATGTTCCTCCCTTCTGTAACGGCAGATCATAGGCACATTGACTGAATCGGCAACTTCTCATTGACATCTTTTTAATTATTTAAATATTTATAATCTTTAGTTATATTTATCATAATGGAATATTTCACAAATCTATAGGACAAAACAAACGAATAAATAGGATATTTTGAACATACGGAGGAGGAGGGCCATGCTGCCAATTCATTTTCTTAATACAAGAGGGGAAAACAAAGGAATACCGTTGACTTTGTACTCAATTGGATGGGAGCATCAGGTATACATGAACAGGCCCGTCGGATTTCCCGTGAATCAAGTCTTCTTGACTAAAAAGGGCACGGGGGTATTTCGAATTTTTGGGCTTGGCGAGCTTGAATTAAAGGCGGGGCATGTCCTTGTTTTACCTGCCGGAGTGGCGCATGAGTATTTCCCATTAACCAAGTCGCCCTGGCAATTAGGGTTTATTGGGTTTGAGGGAAATTCGGTAAATCCAATCCTTGAGAATATAGGACTTAAACAGCCGAAAGTGATGACTGTAAAATCATTTTCATCTCTTTGGTCATATGTTGAAAAGCTGTGGCAAATTGCAAAGAAAAATGAGAATGATGCCGTAATGAATGCATCCGTCAGTCTTTACTCTTTCCTGCTGGAACTGAGAAAGCTGGAAGAAACGAACAGCGAAAGCCATATAAACAGCGCAGAACATTCACCTCACGAAAACATTCGCAAAATCGTAAATCTTCTTCACGAACATTACGACGAACCTCTGGAAATGACAAGCTTATCAAGTCTTGCCGGCTTTACACCACAGCATTTCACAAGAATTTTCCGCAAAATGTACGGTCTGACACCTTATCAATATTTAAATAAAATACGTTTCGAGAAAGCCATTTTTTTGCTGAAAGAAGAACCAGAATGGCATGTTCATGAAATAGCTGAAAGACTGGGGATGGAAACAAACTACTTTATTAGAGCTTTTAAAAAGAAATATGGTGTTACACCAGGTGTCTATAGAGGAAAGTAGAGCAGAAAAACTGCGACAGAAGCGCAAGTTTGTTTGATTTTTTATACAACTGAATAAAAAATTCCAAGTGTTTTTTTCCTTAATATAAATAGTTTATTTAACCGATTTTTAAAAGAAAATTACAAGGAGCACTAACCCCAAGAAGATAACAGTGCACCAATATGAGATGTCGGCATCGCTTTTAGTATCACATCCTGGACTACATCTTCCCCGTCATGTTTATTTTGGGTCAGAAACTGGCAACTTTGCTGTAACTTTGGGTAGTGCTCAAGTATTTCAAACGCATGCCATTCCTGTTTTTTTATGTCTGACAGCCTGTTACCGTGCATGATCTCACTCCTTATTAACCTCTCTGCATTTTAAAGGAATGAAGGGGGATGAAAATACGGGTTCGGTTATATATTTTTATTTTATGAAATTTTAATTGGTTTTGACTATTCAGATGAAAAACCAGCTCTGTTTTTGAGCCGGCATTTTTTCGAGGATTTCCTGAATTAAGTCATTTTGTTCATACTTTTTTAAACAATCCCGCTGAAAATACAGTAAAAAAAATAAAAAGCCCCTCCTTGTTATGAGAGAGACTTACTAGAGTTATATTCAATAAAGAATGACTTTCATTTCACCAAATCCTCTTTTTAGATATCTTTTTCTCTGCTGACCTTTATTGAGGGATCTTTCTTTTCCATCCATAAAAAAGGAATGCCAGCCAATGCCAGGACAGTCGTTAGCTGGAACATCGTCTCTGCTGCAAAATGATTCAGAACCCAGCCGCCCAAAAGATTGCCAGTCACTCCCCCCAATCCCAGGGTCACAGCCGTATAAAGAGTTTGCCCGGTAGCCCGGTAATTTTGCGGCGTCAATACATCTACATAGGCTACAGATGCAAAATAGTGAATACTAAAAGAAAAACTAAGCAATATCTGAGTCCAAATCAGCACTTGCAAATTATCACTGAAACCCAGGACACTCCACCTGCATGCATAAATAAAAGCAGCAAATGACAAAAGCATAGGATAAGAAAATCTCTTCATCAGTTTGCCTGAAACCGCGAAAAAAGGTATTTCCCAAATTGATTTTAATAGCAGGGTAAAGCCTACTATTGTAATGCTGGCTCCAAGGGACTGCATATGAATTCCATAAAACGAGTTATTCGCATTGATCGTCAGCTGCAGCAAAAAATTAAAAAACAAGAACAGTACAAATGCTTGGTTTT
The DNA here is from genome assembly GCF_030127205.1 of Metabacillus hrfriensis. Taxonomy (NCBI): domain Bacteria; kingdom Bacillati; phylum Bacillota; class Bacilli; order Caryophanales; family Bacillaceae; genus Metabacillus; species Metabacillus hrfriensis. Next base: position 1,563,707 of record NZ_CP126116.1, on the reverse strand, counting down.
TAAGGAGACCAGCCGCTTCTTTTATAAGAAAATGCTTCTTCTCGCCTTTTTGAATCGGCAGTCTTAATAATACAAGCAATGTTATAAGCAGCACTCCGCTGTGAAGCAAGAACATAAATTCTAACCCGATAAAATCAAGAATTCTCCCAATACTGATAACACCGATTGCATACCCTAATGAGCCCCACAAACGAATTTTGCCAAAATCATTGCGATCTACCAGCAAAGCTAGAGCTGTACTATCGGCAATTGGGTTAATAGAGCTTTGAAAAAACCAATAAAAAAGATTTAAAATCACGAAATGATGAAAATCATATGCAAAAGGAAAAAAGGCGGCTGTACAAGCTGAACCAAGGAGAGCCAAAAGCAGCGTTGCCTTGGGACGGTCCCATAAATCAGTCAGCACACCCCATACAGGCTGAGCCACAATCATCACAAGCGGTCCGATTGCAAACAGCATGCCAATCTGCCCTTTTGCAAGCCCAATCTCTCCATAATATAAATTAAGAAATTGAAGGGAACCTACGCTTAAGCTGAAACAAAAGTAGAAGGTTTTTAAAATGAAAATCATTTTTTAGTATTCACCTTAACTTTCTGAAGCAAGATGCTTTTTCATTTCCCAGTCCATATACCTAAAGATTCGTAATGAATACCACATGATCAGAAGCGAGATACCGCTTATTCCAAAGAAAAGAAAGAGACCTGACAGCATCATTGTGACATAGAATGAGAGTACAGAGGCCAGCACCAGCAAAATGGTCTGAAAAGGATTTACGATAGCAATAAAGAAAGCTTGCCGAAAGTATAAGAGTGTCCTCATCTCATAATGAACATATACAGGAAAAATGTAGATCAGAGTAAAGACGAACAAAATAATCATCAAACTAAAAATGCTTGTTAAAAAGATAAATGCGGCCCCCTGCAAAGTTTGTACAAACTTCAAATCAACATAGAGGATGCAGGCTGCTAGTCCAAAAAGAAGGCAAAGCCTATTAGAATGAAAGAATTCCTTCCGGTAGGATTGCAAGAACGTACGGACAAGCGGTACATCATTTTCTCCTCTTAACCATTTCCTTATGACAGTAAATACGGCTGTCGTGGATGGAAAGATGCCAAATAGAATGAATCCGGCCAGAGTAAACGCAATCCATAATAAATTTAAGAAAGCGAGCCTGTAAAACCAATCGCATAGTCTGTAGAGATTTCCAGTAACCCAGCCGGTACTCATTAGACGATTCTCCTCCTTTCCATACACACAATCAGATTCTATTACACTTCAACACTCTGTCCGAACTGTATTTCCGTACCTTTTTCACTAGATTCATAGATCGCACAAAGTATTTTCATCATTTCAATTCCATCCTCTACCGGACTCAACGTTTCTTTTTCTCTTTTACATGCAGCAATAAAGTGATCAATTTCATTTTGGAAAGCCTGTACAACATCAAAAGACAGATTATTAATCTGAGGCGTTGCATTCAAAATAATATCATGCTGTTCAGTTACGATGGATAATTCAGGCTCCAGCTCAAATCCTCCCTTATCTCCATACAATTGCACTGTTAATTCATCTTTTTTCCCATGAATGGTAAAGCTGACATCCACCATCAATGAAGCGCCATTTTCAAATCGGATAATGGCGTTAGCCAGATCTTCCACTGTGTTCTTATCAGGATCATAATCTGCTGCTTGATAAAACGATAAATGCTTAACATTAGAGCGATTTCCGAGCTTTGAATACGTATTGCCGCTGACCGATTTCACTTTCGGTTTCCCCATTAGGTACCAGCAAATGTCTATGACATGGACTCCAAGATCGATAAGAGGTCCTCCTCCTGATCTTTCTTTATCCGAAAACCAGCCTCCAGGATTCCCTAAACGGCGCAAGCAAGAGGCTTTTGCGTAGTAGATTTCGCCAAAATGATTTTGATTCACGAATTTTTGAATGATTTCAGTATTTGATGCGTAACGTCTGACAAAACCAACTTGCAGGAGCTTGCCGCTTCGTTTAACTGCTTCTTCAATTTTCAATGCATCAGCTACTGTTGTGCAAAGTGGTTTTTCAACTAATACATGTTTGCCTGCATCGAGTGCAGCAATGGCAATTTCGGCATGAGAGTTATTCCAAGTACATATGCTGACAGCATCAATCACCTTATCAGCAAGAAGCGATTCATAATCATAATAAACCTTTGACGCATTGTACTTTTTTGCTTTTTCATGTGCTCTTTCTTCATTCATATCACAGATCGCATACAATTCTGCAAAATCATTATTTTCATAGGATTGCATATGCATCTCTGAAATAGAACCAGCACCAATGACTCCGATCTTTAGTTTACTCATCGCTTGATCCCCCATTTCCCACATTAATTTAAACTTCTTCCCACATTCTGCGCACATTTTCCATACTGATTCTCGAGCCTGTTTTACACTCTTCCATTCCTTCAAATTCTACTGACAAATACCCGTCATATCCTGAGTGTTTAATCACTTTTAAAACTTCCCGCATCGCTATGTCGCCATGACCAATAATTGCTCCCCGCAAATAGTTTCCAGATGCTGTCGGGAACCAGCCCTTTCCAGGATTGAAATGCGACGGCCGCATATAAAAATCTTTAATATGAACTATGGAAGCAATCGGTATATTCTTTTTTACCGCTGATACAGATTCCTCATCCACACACATAAAATTCCCCACATCAAGCGTTGTTTTAAAATTAGGCCGATTCACATGATCCACAACTGTTTGAACACGGTCACTCGCCTGAACAAAATACCCATGATTTTCAATACTTGTTGTAATTCCATGCTCAGCAGCATAATCAGCAATCCTGCGGGAAGCCTCAACAATCTTCGGCAGATCTTTTTCAAATTGCTGAATGGAAGCCTCTTGCGGTGGCCTTGAGGCAACATCATGGCGCATCAGCTTAACTCCTAATTGTGAGGCAATATCAACTTGTCCCTTAACACGATCGATTTCTTTCTCAAATTCTTCACTTGTTAATGAAATAAAATTAGCTCCAATGGCATAATTAGATATCTCGATGCCGGTGCTCTCGGCCCTTTGGCGAATTGCTTCGATTAAATCAGGGTTGTGATCGAGTGTAAATCCGAAGGGAACAATTTCAATGTGCTCTCCTCCTTGTTCCGCAATCCAGCTGATCGCTTCTAAAATATCAATTTCTTTTGATTTCAGCGCTGAAACCAGACTATACGAACTTAATCCAATTTTCATATTTAATCACCTCTTAATTGAGTCGTTTCATCACGCTCATATCTTTTCTATTGTCTGGCAGACCAGCTCTCAGCTCGTTTTTGCAGATCATCCAGAAACGTTTGAATATCAGGTGCCTGTTTATTTGCTGCTTTACTGATAAATCCATTAATAGCCGGAGCTATTTCACTGCTGAAAAACGGATTTGCCTCATCCATTAGCGTCGATTTCGAAATATCCGCTACCTCCATTGCCCGTTTCATATATTTGTCATTTTTACTCACAAAGTCAGATTCTTTTAAAGTTGGCGTAAATTTGTAGTTATCATAGTTGTGCTTTTGAGTTTCATAGCCAGTTAAAAATTTCATGACCTCCCATGAAGCCTCAACATTTTTTGCATCTTTTGCCATAACAAAAGGATCTGCAGCCACCCAGCCTTCGCCGTTTGGTCCAAGATTTAAACTTGTATCAAATCGCTCTAAAAGCTTTTCATCTTTATTTGCCTGAAATTCTCCCATTGTGCCCGCTCCAGAATGATCTAAAGCAATGGCAATTCGATTTTTTTCCAGTCCGAAGTTTTCTGCTCCCTGATTATTAATAAATGCTTTCGGAGGATACTTTGCAGCTTTTTCAAGCCATTCAAGAACCTTTACCATTTCTGGAGTATTAAGCATCCATTTAATATTAGCAGTATCATCCAAGCTTCCTTCTGCCCCTTTAGCACCATAAGCATGAGCCAATGCAACAAAAGTAGAAGCATTTAATGCATTCCCATTCCACCATAACCCGTAGTTTTGCTTGCCTGTTTTCGGATTTTTACCTGTCATTTCTTTCGCTTTATCTAAGATCTCTTCAGGAGTAGGATTTTCAGATAAATAATCTACGCCCCATTCATCGAAGATTTTTTTATCGTAGATGGTTATCCTTCTTCCAAGGACTGCAGGAAGACCGTATCTCTCTCCTTTAAACGATTTTGTACTGTACGAATTCTCCCAAATACCATCTAAATAGATGCTTGAATCAAATGCTGCATCCTTTTCCATTAAATCGTCGATTCCACGGAGCAATCCCTTTTCCATCCACTGTGAAGCGAATGCGCCTCCAGTATAAAGAACATCAACATCTTTTGACTGCAGCAGAGCAGTCTGTTTCGCCTGAGCATTTTCCCATGGAACTTGATACAGTTCTAATTTAATGTTGGGATATCTCGGTTTGAATTCTTTTTCAACATATTCATTTAATCCCGTTGCCAGAGTGCCTGTGATTGGATCAAGTCCATTCTCTAGCTGCCACCCTGCAAGGGCCACCCTTACCGTTCCTTTTACCTCCGAGACCACCTTGATATTTTTGTTTTCACTTGTACTGCTGGATTCTGAAGAGCAAGCGATCAGCGAAAAAAACATCAGAAATGCCAGAAACATGATCATAAGTTTTTTCATTCTGGTTCCCCTCTTTTCTTTTTTATGCAATTTATCCCGACTTAACAGGACAATTATTGCTTAATTCCTGATAAAGCAATGCTTTCCACTATATATTTTTGCAGAAATAAATAAACAGCAACGATAGGCACAAGACTTACGCTTGTTGCCGCCAATATAATAGAAGGCAAAGGAATATCTTTGTTGTACGTAAACATGGCAAGCCCTAATTGAATGGTATATTTATCGGGACTTTTCAGTGCGAGCAGCGGCCATAATAGATCATTCCAGACACCCAAAAATTGAAGAATGACCATCGTTGCAAGGATCGGAATGCACAATGGAAGGTAAATTCTCAAAAAAACGGTGAATTCATTCGCTCCATCTATGATTGCAGCTTCTCGCAGACTCCCTGGAAGCTGATCAATAAATGCCTTTGCCAAAAAAGTTCCGAATGCATAATTTAATGCGGGAAGATAAAAGGCCCAGTAAGTATCAAGAAGCTGCAGTTTATCGAAAAGCAAATATTGAGGAATCATTGTCATCTCAAATGGAATCATCATCGTACTGAGTGCAAGTACCATAATAATCCCTGCACCTTTAAATTTAAGCTTGGATATGGCATATCCGGAAAATATGGCTGACATTAAACTGATTAAAATTACTCCTATTGCTACAATAAGCGAATTAATCATGTATTTGATCATTGGGACATTTGTAAATGCTGCCTCATAAGGCAAAAGCGAAGCCTCCTCTGGCCAAAATCTTGGTGGAAAAGGAATATTCAGCCTGGCTCCCCAGTCAAAGCTTGTTGTGACCATCCAGATAAAGGGGACAATCATGATGAGAGAGCCCAAAAACAAAATTCCAGTTAACAGATGTCCTCCAAATCGAATCTTTTTTTTGGGGGCCTTTTCTTTAAGGATTAATCTGCCTGAATGTTTCTGATGAATTTGATCAGGTACAATTTTCATGGTATTCCTCCTTTAATCCAGATTATTTTTTTTATTTGAATACAGCATGATAATGGTCAGGATAAGTATTATCATAAAAAGAATATAGGATGCCGCTGTAGCAATTCCCATTTGAGAAGCCAAAAAGGCATTTCTATAAATATAAAGGACAGCTGTCATCAAAGATCCTGCAGGATTTCCGGCTGTTCCCCCGATCAGCCAAACATCCGTAAAACGTTTCATTGCATTAATCGTGCCAATAATGACCATAAAAATAATAATTGGCTTTAAATATGGAACAGTGATATAAAGCCACTTCTGAAACCAGTTCGCTCCGTCCACTTCAGCTGCTTCATATAAATCCCTTGGAACGCTAGTCAAAGCAGCAATAAAAATAATCGTATTATAGCCGAGCATTCCCCAAAGCGTCATCAAAACAATACTAAAACGAGAATAAGAGGGATCAGTAAACCACCCAATAGGCTTCATTCCCAACAAGCCGAGAACGTAATTTAGAAGCCCTTCTTCTCCAGGACTGAAAAGAAAAGAGAATAAGATACTTGTTGCAACCAGCGAAACGACATTGGGAAGAAAGTAAACACCTTTAAAGAAATTTCTCCATTTGGAGGAAGCGACATTATGAATCAAACTTGCCAGAATAAAAGAAGAAGAAACTCCCAATATAACCGTAAAAGCCCCCATATAGAGAGTGTTGTAGATTGATTTCCAAAACATAGAATCCGTTAGAACATATTTGTAATTGCTAAAACCTGTCCAGCTTCCTTCAAATGAGCTTGAAGATTTTTTAAAACTCAAGATAAGTGCACCAATCATTGGATAAATAGCAAATCCAAAGATTCCTATTAATAGAGGTACTGAAAAAAGATATCCGGCAGCATCGCGCTTTGTAAAAATTTTCTTACGTCTTTTTAGAACCAGTTTGCTAGAGTTTCCTGGAGATGTTTGAGTTGTAGTTTGCACATAATCCCCCCATTTCCCTATAAATAACCAACTTTAAATTCATCTAATATCTTTTAGTATTCTAAACGCATCGAATGCGATTCCTGCCAAACCCCGCTCAACGTAATTCCTTCTATTAAATACTTCTGCAGGAAAAGGAACAGCAGTTCCAATAATCGCTGAAATTTCACAGTCGTTTAATTTAGACCATGCTTCAAGGTGCAGCTTCCCCATAATTCCCGTCCCACCAACCGCTACTTCCCTCATTTTCTCACCTCATTTTGGTGAGATTGTATTTAGTGAACCCCCGCAGCAGCAGACATAAATTCTTTTAAATGAATAGCCTTGCCCGATTTGTTTGATTCATTGGCAGCAAGCGTTACACCCAATGTTTTATACGCTTCTTCATATGGTGCAAGAATTAAGGCTTTATTCTTTAATCGAATCGCTTCAATAAATGCCCGATCCTGCTCAGCATAGAAATCAATGCTTGATTTGTAAGTGACCGTTTTGTTTTTTTCAATAATGTGAAGGGTTGTGTTATCAATAACTACTCTGAAGTCACGCCCATAAAGCGCAACTCCTGAACTGTGATCGGCCTGGATAAACGAACTGGCAAGATGGCCCACTGCGCCTGTTTCAAGCGTAAAGCTGACAGAAGTTACGTCCGGAATATCAATTTCCGGGATATCATTCATCACCTGCAGCGACATGTTTGCATAAACCGTGCTTACATCTCCAGCCAAGTAACGGATGAGATCCAAGGTATGTGTTGATTGCTCGACTAATTGTCCGCCGGATTTATTTATGCTTCGATACCATGGCGTTAAAACAAAAGAAGTCAGATAATGTCCGCGCACCATTGCAATTTCCTTATCCTGCAAATATTCCCTTGCCTTTTGCACAGTGTCCAGATAGCGCAAACAATAGCCGGTTGCGCAGATAATCCCTGCTTGCTCAATCGCTTTTGCTTTCGCGGCAACACCTTCCAGCTCAAGTCCCAGCGGTTTTTCAACCATCAAATGTATCCCCTTTGCTGCTGCTTTCTCTTCAATAAACCCGTGTGCGAATGGAGGAACACAAATAAACAGCGCATCCAGTGTTTCCTTTTCAAGCATTAAATCTATATCTGTATATCCTTTTGCTCCATACAATCGGCTTGCCTCTTTTACTCTCTCTGCTGATAGATCACATACGGACGCAATCTCGGCATATTCATTCAAACTTAAATTCTTTAAATGCACCGATGCAATGCCGCCTACTCCAATAAACCCAACCTTGACCTTTGTCATCTTTTATTCCCTCCTATACTTTTTGTGTGATTGTACAGCTTGATAAAATAACATCCATTTGTCGAGCTGTGTCATTTGCAAGCTCTTGTGGAGCAATCAAATATGGTGATAGTTCTGCTGTTAATACATCGTCATACTTAATTTCCTTCAGAGCCTTCATCACTGCAGCCCAATTTACATCTCCTGCCAACAATGAGACAAAACCGGTTATATTTCCTATGCTTGTCCGAAAATCTTTCACATGCACTTTTCGAATCCTGTCATTCAAGATCCGGATCCATTGTTCAGGGTAACCGAATTGAAGGACATTCCCGACGTCAAAATAAGCTCCTGCATACTGAGATTCAATCTCATCAATGTATCTTGCCATTTCCAGGGGGCTTAACAGGAATTTATTCCAGACATTTTCTATCCCAATATGCACTTTTTTTTCTTCAGCAAAAGCAGCCAGCTTGCGAAGTTCTATCTGACTTCGCTCATAACACTCTGCATAAGAGGTTTCTTCATTGACAACCCCAGGAACAACCAAGACCGTACCGATTCCCATGGCTTCAGCAAGCTCGATTTGTTTTTTCACAATGCTCCTGCCTTTTTCTCTTACATTCTCATCAGGTGAGGATAGAGGTGCTTTCCATAATAATCCCGTCGAAAGACTCGGCAGCTTCAGGCCATATTTCTCTGCCATTTTTACAATAGCGGCCGCTTCCTGAGCAGCCGTTTCCATTGTCAGCCCTATTCCTCCTTCTTCATAAACATTCAGTTCTACTGCTTCAAAGCCAGATTCATAACTATATTCAAAAATCTTTTCAAGTGATGTTCCATCCGGATAACACCATTGATTAATACCTTTCAGCATATTGAGCCCTCCTGTTTTTTAAATATTCAGAAATCTAATTAGCTAAAAAAACCCGGTGAACGAAACTTTTCCTGTAAAAGCACAGCAGCAGCACCCATCATTTCAAATTCAGGCCCGAGTGTCGTTGGGAGAATATGAATATCATCCTTTAAGGCTGGGATGACGTGTCTTGACACCTCCTCTTGAATAGCTTCTATAAACAATAAATTATCTTGGAACATATTGCCTCCAAGTATAATAACTTCCGGATTAAATAAATGGATATAATTAACGATGCCTGCAGATAAATAAGAGACGACTTCATCCATAATTTTTAAGCAGATCAAGTCTCCCATGTTTATTGCTTTTATGAAAATTTCTGGAGTTATTTGGCTGAGATCCTCAGACACAAGCTCTTGGATTTTCGTCTGCTGGCCTCTTGTCAGAATTGCGGTGAGGATCTTTGAATATATCGCAGGCCAATTCACATAGCTTTCCAAGCATCCGATATTGCCGCATTCACATTTTACTCCGCTTCCTCTATTGACGGTTGTATGCCCAAGCTCACCGGAACTTCCCCTATACCCACGGTGAATGGAACCATTGATCATTAGGCCCGATCCAACGCCATCCCCGACCGTAATATAAATCACGTCTTTATAATGGCTGTAAGAACCGAAATGCTTTTCGGCAAGAACAAAGGAATTCGTGTCATTGTCCAAATAGGTCTTTAGACCAAATTGCTGCTCGATTAATTTCTTCAGGGGAACATGATTTAAATTTAATTTTGTGTTATATGAGATGAAGCCTTTATCCGCATCGACAATTCCCGGTGTAATAACTGAAATGCCAACACATCTCTCCATGTTAACTGTGTTTTGAAGGAACTGTTTAATACTCTCTAAAATATGATCAATCACAGCTTGCCCGAAATGCAGATTTGTAGAGTAAACTGCCTTACGCCGTATTTCCGCTTCCAAATTCATCTCAGCAACCTTTATATAGGAATTTGAAATGGAAACACCTATAATAAAATGACTATTTGGATCAAACCTCAGCAAAACTGGTTTTCTCCCTCCATTCGAAACACCAATGCCATCCTCCCTGACAAATCCTTCATTCATCAACTCGTTTACAGCAGAGGTCACAGTTGTTGGACTAATATTTATTCGTTTGGCGATTTCACTCCTGGAGATTGGAGCTTCTTTACGGATCATGTCAAGAATAATAGAGCGATTGAGTTCTTGAATTAGTTTCAAATCCCCAGTTCTTCGCATTTAGGCAAACACCCCCAATAAATAACTTACTTTTTCCAATGACTTTAATAAGATTGTGAGGATGATAACTAAGTTAATAGTTATGGATAATAATGGTATGTAATGTGAAAGTTCTTGGTTGAATTTGTGATGAAAACTCATGGTGAATAGATGCAGGATTGTTAGTTCCAATCTTGGTGAATAGACGTAGGGTTGATAGTTCCTATCTTGGTGAATAGACGTAGGGTTGATAGTTCCTATCTTGGTGAATAGACGCAGGATGGATTTTCCTATCTTGGTGAATAGACGCAGGATGGATTTTCCTATCTTGGTGAATAGACGCAGGATGGATAGTTCCTATCTTGGTGAATAGACGCAGGATGGATAGTTCCTATCTTGGTGAATAGACGCAGGATGGTTAGTTCCTATCTTGGTGAATAGACGCAGGATGGATAGTTCCTATCTTGGTGAATAGACGCAGGATGATAGTTCCTATCTTGGTGAGGGAAATGAAACAATTTGACACTTACTTTTTCCAATGCTTTTATTAAGTTGAATTCAACTACATTATCACATGAAGCAATGATTTATTAAATGGCTAATTGTTACTATTTTCTAAATTTTCTAATATTTATAATTGGGTCTTATTTCCTTTTTTTCTCTATCGGTATTTACTATTTTAATAGGCTCACATCCATAATATTTATTGATTGATTTAAATCAACCAAATGGTAATTTCATGAATAATTACGAATAACTGAAAAGATTTACGAAATATGTTAAGCTTTCCCTATGTCAGGAAGAAGGAGTTTTATACATGATGCTTCAAGCGTTGTTAATCTTTTTACTGCAGCTGATTTTTGTTCCGGTCCTCACGATGAGAACCATCCTTCTTGTAAAAAATCAAACAAAATCAGCAGCTGGTGTCGGGTTATTGGAAGCGATTATCTACATCATCAGCTTAGGGATTGTTTTTCAGGATCTTTCAAATTTTTATAACATTATCGCTTACGTCGTTGGATTCAGTATTGGTTTGCTCCTCGGCGGATTATTGGAGAAGAAGCTGGCCATTGGCTATATAACGTATCAAGTAAATATTCCGGAGAGAAATTCGGAGCTTGTGAATGATTTAAGAAATGCAGGTTTCGGCGTTACTTCGTTTGAAGGACAGGGCATCAATTCCACCCGCTATCGTTTAGACATCGTTTCAAAGCGGTCACGCGAAGAGGAATTGCTCGAAATTATTCAGGAAAGAGAACCGGCTGCTTTCATGATGTCCTATGAAATCCGTTCGTTTAAAGGCGGTTATTTGACGAAGTCGATGAAAAAAAGACAGAGTATGTTTAACAAGAAAAAAATAAAAGGACATGCTGAGTCCTATACTGAAAAAGGCTGATGTGAATCCACATCAGCTTATTTTTTATAGATAAGAAAGGATAAAATTTTGTGCATTGATGTTTTGCGCTTTTCTTATTCCTTTCCGCCTAAATCCCATTCTCAAAATCCAAATTCTCGATAAAATCCACAAACGCCTTCACAATATTCAGCTGCAGAGATTCCTCGTGAAAAAACATCCATGTTTTACGCATGATAGGCTTTCCATCAACTGTTTCGATCACAATTTTGTGCAGGTCATCAACATCACTTAAGATCATACTCGGCAAGATGGCATAGCCTAATCCGTTTACAACCATTTTTTTGCACGTATCGGCTTTATCCACTTCTATACTTATTAATGGAGGCTGAGTGAAATGTTCAGACCACCAATGATCGACAGCTGTTTTCAGAAGAGGATCTGTATGATAATCAATTCTCGGCAGTTCAGGGAGTTTCGAGATATCTATTTCTTCTTTTGAAGCAATGCACAAGGTTTCTTCAAACAACGGACGCTTTTGCCCTTTCCAGCTGTAATCTCCCCTGACAAACCCGATGTGAACATCCCCGCCGTAAATTAAATGGGCAATTTCGCTGCTGAATGCGGTCGTTACCTTGAATTCCACTTTCGGATACTGCTCTTTAAATAATTTTAATAGATTGGGAAGCTTGTAATCTGTGAAAAAGTTAGATACGCCAAGCCTTAAAGTTCCAACTGTGTTATCCTCCATATTCAGGACATTTTCTTTTATTTTTTGAATGGCTGACAGCATATCATGTGCACATTTCGCCAAATATTCTCCTTGTGGAGTAAATTGAACGCCGCGCCTTCCTCTGTGCACAATGGTCACACCGAATTCCTTTTCCAGCTGCTGCAGGCGATTCGTCAATGCCGGCTGTGAAATATATAAATGCTGCGCAGCCTTTGTGATGTTTTTTTCGCGGTAAAGCGTTTGTAAAACCAGCCAATCCCGTTCATCCACCCTCATTTCCTCCCTATTAAACATCAATTTTATTTATGGATAAGAATAAAAATTTAATATTTTATTTATATCTAAAAGTATACTATATTTGGGTTAATAAGTTAGTGATGTATCCGTTCACAGCTTTAAATCATGGAAAGAAGGAGCTTGAATGAAAGAAAACAGCGTTTTTTTTCAATGTGTCTTCTTTATGGCAGTTTGCGGGGCTTGTGGATTTCTTATTTCTCTTACAGGCGTTCCAGTCGGCTGGATGATTGGAACACTGCTGATGGCTGCTTTCCTCTCCATCATGAGTCCGAAATGGCTGAAAATGCCCCAAACAGGTATTCCGGTGCACTGGCTATTAATTGGGCAAGGTATTTTAGGGATTGAACTGGGCATGAAATTAAATGATTCTGTTTTTTATATTTTTAAAGAGAATTGGCTGACTGTCATGATGATGCTGCTTCTTTCTCTTTTCTTTGCCTTGCTCTCAGGCCTAATTTTATGGAAATACAGCAGACTTGATATGCTTACCAGTTTTTTCGCCTCTGCGCCCGGGGGCTTGTCCGCCATGCCGGGTATGGCAGAAGAAGCAGGCGCGAATACAGGAATGGTAAGCATCATTCAGACCATGCGCATATTCATTGTCGTTCTCTCCATCCCAATTCTGCTCTTTATGTGGATAGGTACCCCGGTTGAGCACACGGTTTCTCCTGCTGTATCAACTTTTGAATTCAAAGAGTTGTCAGGGACTGTTATCCTAGTACTGGCCGCATGGCTAGGCTCTTACTTATTTAAATTATTGAAATTTCCTGCTCCATGGCTGATCGGGACAATGATATTTGTTGCCATGGCAAAGTCTTTCAGTTTTACAGCCGGGTATGATCTGACAGCCTGGTGGCCGCCTGAATTAATAATTCTTTCGCAAATCTTTATCGGGGCAAGCATAGGCTCCCGTTTTCATAAGAAAATGTTCATCGGGTTGAAGGAAACCTTGTTTGTTTCATTCTTAAGTACAACTGGGCTTGTGCTCTCTATGTTTTTATGTGCTTATCTTGTTTCAGCTGCAACCGATTTGCCATTCATCACCTCGGTGCTTGCATTTGCCCCGGGCGGCATTGCAGAAATGACAACGGCTGCAGTCGTGTTTCATGCCGACTCTGCCTTTGTCGCCGCGGTTCAAGTGCTGAGGGTAGTAGCTGTCTGTATGATCCTCCCTCCTTTCTTTCGATTCTTACATGTTTTAGAATGTAAGAAGAAGAAGCAATCGCGGGCTTCTGCATAATGTTCAGGTTATAATGAACAGAGCCGATTGGGGGGACAACAGTGAATCTATTTTATAATGAAATGACAGAAGAACCTGCTTTTTATGTAAAATCCAAGAGTAAAACAGAAGAAAAAGAAATTAAATGTGCAGCCCTGAAATTAAATGAAATTTTCCAGCATGCTGAACGGGAGAATCAGGAGATTGTATTCTTATGCATTGGTTCTGACCGTTATGTCGGCGATTCATTAGGACCATTAGTCGGAACAATGCTGTTGGAACATGAAATACCCTATCGTGTATACGGAACTTTGGAAGAACCGGTTCATGCGTTTAATTTGAAAGGAATCCTTAAAAAGATTCAAAAACCAAAGAAACCTCTCATCATCAGCATGGATGCATGCCTCGGCGATCAGGGTCAAGTCGGTTCTGTTAGTTTTAATAAGGGCCCCCTTGCGCCGGGAAAAGCTCTTGAAAAAATGCTTCCGGAGGTAGGGGACTACCATTTCAAAGGGATCGTGAATTATATCGATCCGCTGCCGGCTTCACAATTTTTAAATGATACTCGTCTTTATACAATCATGAACCTGGCGAAGATCATTGTCAGGATCATTTCAGTCGCCGCGCAAAAAGAAACGGAGCCTGGCATTTAGCAGGCTCCTCCCCTATTAAGAAATAGCATCTGTTATAAAAGCAGCAATAATGATGACAAGTGAGCATAGAAGAGTCCACTTAAAGGCATAGCGCTGAAATTCGCCAAGATCGGTTTTGACCATACCAACTAGCAAAAGTGTTGAAGCAACAAGCGGACTCAGAAAATGTACGGGCTGGCCTAAAACAGAAGCTCTCGCAATCTCCAAAGGACTTACTCCATAAGCAGCTCCTGCTTCAGCAAGAATCGGCAATACACCAAAGTAATAAGCATCATTTGAAAGCACGAATGTAAACGGCATACTTGTCAGCGCCACAACCAGCGGGAAAAATGAACCAACAGATTCCGGAATGATGGCTACCAATGAATTTGAAATGGCATCGACCATTTTTGTTCCCGAAAAAATCCCTGAAAAGATACCCGCCGCGAACACAAGGATGACAACTGTTAAAGCATTTCCTGCATGTGAAAGAATTCGTTCCTTCTGCTGCTCTAAATTCGGATAGTTAATCATTGCGGCAAGCACTGTACCGATTAAAAACAGAATTGGAACCGGGAGAATGCCCATGACCAGGATCACCATCACCGTGAGAGTTAATACCAGGTTTACCCATCTTAGTTTTGGCCGTTTGATATCATCCTGCATCGTATAAGCGGCTGCAGCCTCACTCAGCGCCATTGACTCCTTCGACACTTCTTCCATTTGAATAATTCCTATTCGCGCCCTCTCCTTTTTCCCAAGAACAAAGGCGATAAATAGAATACATCCCATCCCTGAAAGCATTGTCGGAAGCATAGGCAGAAAGAATTCATTTGCATCCAAGCCTAAAGAAGCAACTGCTCTTGTCGCAGGCCCTCCCCACGGCGTCATGCCGCTCATGATACTGACAGACAGCATCGAAATCGTAGCGAGAATAAGTGTATTCATGCCTATTCGGAGGTAGAGCGCAAGCATAGCCGAAATGGTAATCATGTGTGTCGTAGTTCCGTCTCCATCAAGCGCAACAATCATCGCGATCACAGCGGTTCCTATCGCTATTTTCACTGGATCGCCTTTAACCAATTTCATCATTTTATGGATAAGGGGATCAAACAATCCCGCGTCTATTAAGATACCAAAAAACAAGATTGCAAACAGGAGTAAAGCTGCTGAAGGGGCTACTACCTTCAAGCCTTCCATCATCATCTCCCCAAGCTCTAACCCGAAACCGCCAATCATTGCAAAAACAATTGGCACAATGACCAGGGCCGTAACAGGAGATAACCGCTTTGCCATAATCAAATAGGTAAAGACCGCCACCATTGAAATTCCTAAAAAAGTAAGTATCTTCATCCCCTCCTTGTAGTAAGTAACCGCTTTCAAATAACTCTTATTATCATTCGCAATATTGCATATTTTAAGATTATTAGAAACAAGGAAATAAGTAAAATATATATTTTTTTAAGTATTCTTTAAAAAAATCTTATAATGAGAAAAACGGATGCAATCGTTTAGTTCCTGCAGACAGATAAGAATCCGGCAGAAAAGACAGGTTTTTATTTTGAGGGAGTTGGGATGGAGCTAGACCTTAATGCGCAACTCTTTATATTTTTTATCTCAGTAAGAAAGAGGAAAGTTCTCCTTTCCTCAAATATCAGGATGATTATTTAAAAAGTCAACAAAATGCTTAACAGTAGACAGCTGCAAGGAATCCTGATTATACATAAGCCATGTATTTCTTAAGACAGGTTCCCCTTTTTTATAGGACAAACCATATGTATATAGATTATCAGATGGCTGCAGGCAAATTTCAGGCAGAATGGCAATTCCTAAATCATTTTTCACCATCTCCTTGCACGTTTCCTGCCTGTCTGTTTCCATCGTCACAAATGGCGGCTCTGAAAAACGGTCATTCCACCACCCGTTTATTAGATTTTTAAGGGAACTATCTGTTTTATATTGAATAAACGGCAGTTGTGGCAGCCGGTCCATATTGATTTCTTTTTTCGAAATCAGACACAGCCTTTCCTTATGGAGAAGCGTTTTCGTCCCATACCAATCATAATTTCCGCGCAAAATGCCCAGCTGAACACTTGAAGAATCCAGAAGGCTCATAATCTCCGTACTCCATCCAGTGTTCACGCTGAATTGCACATGAGGATGCTCGGTAGAAAAGCCTTTTAATAGTTTGGGAAGCTTATATTGTGCAAAGTTGCTTGAAACACCAAGCCTGAGAGTTCCCCTTACTTCATTTTGCATGTTCAGCATGTAATCTTTCGTTTTCTGCAGATTTTTGATCATTTCTTCAGCGTACGCTGCTAAGTGCAGTCCTTCTGATGTGAACTCTATTCCCCCTTTAATTTTAAAAAACAAACGAGTTCCGAATTCTTCTTCCAGGTTTTTCAGTCTATATGTCAGCGCAGGCTGAGAAATATACAGACGTTCTGATGCCCGGCTGATATTTTTTTCTTCGCTTAAAATCCGTAAAGCGATCCAGTCTTTTTCATCCATTCCATTCAGCTCCGATCTTTGATTATAAGTTTTTTTATATATTCTACTAATAAATTATCTATTTTACTTATGATTATCTCTATCATACTATATTTTTAAAAGCACCGGTACTTTTTGAAAATGAATAGGAAAAGGTGGTTATGCGGGATGAAAGTGCCTGTTGTCCTGATGCGCGGAGGAACAAGTAAAGGAGTTTTTCTGAACTTTGAAGATATGCCGGCTGATCAATTGCTTTGGGATGAGTTTTTACTCGACATTATGGGAAGCCCTGACCGCAGGCAAATTGACGGACTTGGGGGAGCAAATTCATTAACCAGTAAAGCGGCAATCATCAAAAAGGCAAATTTAGAAGAGATTGATGTAGAATACACCTTTGCCCAAATCAGCATTGAAAATCAATTGGTTGATTTTAAAGGAAATTGCGGAAACATTTCATCGGCAGTTGGTCCTTACGCGATTGAGCAGGGACTTGTACCAGCAATCGAACCAATTACCAGGGTGAGAATTTTCAATACCAATACTCAAAAAATCATCATCGCGGAGGTAGAGGTAGAAAATGGCCGGGTAAAAACAGAGGGAATGTGCTCCATTCCAGGTGTGCCGGGAACTGGTTCCCCTATTTATCTTTCTTTCACAAATGCAGATGGCGCTGTAACTGGAAAGCTTTTTCCGACTGGAAACGAAAAAGATGTTATTCAAACACCGAGAGGTCCAATTGAGGTTTCAATAGTTGATGTGGCCAATCCGCTCGTTTTCGTAAATGCTAAAGATGTGGGTCTTAACGGAACTGAGCTTCCCCACGAATTTACACCGGAGAATTTGGCAGAACTTGAGGAAATCAGAGCAGCGGCAGCTGAGTTATGCGGTTTTGCAAACAAAGAAACGGCAACAAAACAATCTCCTGCGGTGCCAAAAATGACCCTTATTGCTCCCCCATTGGATTACATCGATGTAACTGGAACGCCAAGATCCGCTTCTGAAATGGATTGCACAATCAGAATGATGTCGATGCAGAAGCCGCATCAGGCCCTTGCCATTACCGGAGCCATTTGTACAACCTCTTGCGCATATCTGAAAGATACGATCTTATCAGATTTTATAACTGTCCAAAATGAAGTTTTTCGCCTAGGTCACCCGGCAGGAATTATGCAGACAAAGACAGATATAATCGCTGGCCATATCCGTGCCATCAAAGTTGTTCGAACAGCAAGAATTATCTTGGATGGGTACGTGTACACAAAGAAAAACTATGCTGTTACCGGAATGCTTGCCTGACCACATGTCGATTTTTAGTCATAATATGTCCATCTCGAAATAGGTTTTAATAAGAAGACTAAATCGGCTGAACAAGGAGGGGATATCATGTGGGTGATCACGCTCTTTTTAAAGGGATCGATTAAAATGTACGAATTCAGCACAGAAAAAGAAGCCAGAGATGCTTTCAAAAAGTTAAAAGGCAGCAAGTTTCTATCTGAAATTGTTTACTTTAATGATCCTTGTTTTGCTTGAACTGTATTGAATAGCCGTAGAAATCACTAATGAAACGCTTAGAAGTTATTTTAAGGGGTACCGTTTTGGGAGGGAAAACCTGAAATCACACGGTATTTAGCACCGGGAATAGCATTAGGATTAGTACACTAAATTCGCACCGCTTTCAGCGGTGTTTTTTTGCATAATAAAACTCAGTTCATTGTTGAACTGAGTTAATAAGTTATTCCATATATCCGGACCTAGTACCATTGCTCCTGCACCCCCACTCCTTGATCATAAGTTATTCTTTAATAAATTAAATATTAAAATATTTTATTTCCATCTAAAATGCTTAACAAATCAATAATGTCTATTCAGGAGAAGGCCCAGCTATATATTTATTCATACAGCATAGTTACGACTCCAGCATATTCTGACAAATTTTCTTTGGAAATATCCAATGTCTTAACTTCGGTTGTTCGTTGTCCGGAAAGCTGAAGAAACTTATCTACCTTTGAAAACATCAAGCCAACTACCGACAATGCCTTTGTTCTATAATGCATAGGAATTGTTATAGTAGGTTTCAATTGGCGCATTACTTGAGTAGCTTCTAGTGCATTAATCGTAAATGTGCCTCCTACGGGAATGATGAGAATATCAACTTTTCCAATTTCATTTACTTGTTCATCTGAAATTAGATGCCCTAAATCTCCACAATGACAGATAGTTAGACCATCCATTTGAAAACGATATAAAATATTGAGGCCTCTTTTCTCACCATTAACCTTGTCGTGAAATGTCTTAAATCCACTAATTCTTACATCATCGCCGATGTATTCCTTCGGCTCATTAACAAGCAAGTAATCACCTGTTGCAGCTTGAATTCTACTGTGATCAAAATGGTTATGTGTAACGGCAACTATATCTGATTCAACAATCGGCATACGGTAGCGGATGAAGCGAAAATATGGATCAATGAGAATCCTAGTTCCTCCTTCAGATGTCAGTAAAAAAGCAGAATGACCAAACCATTTTATTTTCATACTAAAAAATTCTCCTTACTTTGCAATTAATTTAAAATTAATAAATCAAGCAACTTTATAGGAACCTCGGACTACAGTTCAATAATAGTCCATATTTTATTAATAACTAACCTACGTCGTTCTTTTACCCCAACAAGAAAAGGCGACACTAATTCAGCAATCGCCCCCGATTGTTGAATATCATTTAAATTGTCTTATCGAAGAATAGCGCCCTTTAATGGAATAACTTAAATTATGAACGAGACCTAAAAACACAATCACTTAATTTTTATTAAACTAAAGCCCCTTTAGTTCAATAAGAAATGGCGACACCCCTTATAGTAGTATCGCCCTTGATCTCCTATTGAAAAATATTAATGGGGATAAGATGATGAAATGAAATTAAAATAACATACTTTTTCAATTAATAGAGAGAGAATTCATAAAATCACAATTTTTCAGCTTATGCATCGAAAGTATTTTTCTTTAATGTTAGTGTTACTTTACCTAATTTAACGATTCCCACAATTAAAAGGAGTAAAGGTATTAAAAATAAGAGATGCCCTATTCCTGGAGCAAATAATGTTACCGTAGACAAAGGACCAAATAATTTAGGGAATCCAATTAAAATAATCAACGGCAGCAGCCAGTTAAATACTAATATAGACAACCCATTTAGAATCCTACGGAATGTAGTTACTTTACGATTTTTAGGTTTAAAAATTCTGTAAGCTGACCAAACAATTAAAGCAACTATTGCCAGTAAAATCAAATCAATAATTACATATTTCATAAATGGATTGCTATCAGATATAGAAGGTTCTTCATTATGTACCAGCTTGTTTATCCCACTTATGATGGCATCATATTCATTAAGATTAAAATAATCCATTGAATTGATCTGCAGGCTGATGCCATACTCCCCATCTAACACAACTTTTGAGTATGTGTTTTCTGTCCATCCATTATGGGAGATTCCTTCATTATTCACTTCCCACCCCATCGCATAGTAGGTATCATTCCCCATGAGTGCTGATGGATGAAGCATTGTGTTCATTGCATTCGCTGATAAAATACTTTTTCCTTTGAATTCTCCCTGATTCAATTGTACGATCATGTAATTTGCCATGTCTTCCGCACTGGAAATAAGGTAACCTGAAGAAACAGTTCCTTCATGGATTAATTGCTTTGTAGGCATCTTTAATCCAAATACAGTTTGATATCCGGCCGCAATTGTATTGTTTATATCATCTTTTGGGTCAGCATAACTATTGTTCATTTCAAGCGGTTTGAATATGAATTCATTAATATACTCTTTATACGATTTATTCGTAACTTCCTCGATGACTAAACCTAAAATGTTATAATTTAAATTCGAGTATTGATATTGATCACTCACAGGGTATGTCAATTCTGTATTTGCCAAGCTTTGAATATGTTCTTTTAATGTTTTATCCCCTTGTGATATAGATACTTGACCATCATTTGTAGAAAGACCACTTGTATGATTCAGTAAATGTTGAATGGT
Source organism: Metabacillus hrfriensis (assembly GCF_030127205.1). NCBI lineage: Bacteria > Bacillati > Bacillota > Bacilli > Caryophanales > Bacillaceae > Metabacillus > Metabacillus hrfriensis. Next base: position 1,543,010 of record NZ_CP126116.1, on the reverse strand, counting down.
GATTTTTTTAGATGCCTCTTCATCTGCAATTTGAAACCAAGGTATGTAGGATTGCACTGGTTTTTCTAGATTGATTTTTCCTTGTTCCACTAACTGCATAATGGCAAGAGCTGTGAACGATTTAGTAGTCGATCCAAGAACAACTGGCGTTTGCGATGTCATTTCTGTCCCATCTGGGTTCGAAACACCATATCCTTGCAAGTATTCCACTTGATCTCCCTTTACGATGGCCAATGAAGCACCAGGAATGTTCAGTCTCTCTATCTCATTTGTCATAAACTCATCAATATTAGAAATATCCAGATTACCATTTGTAGACTCATTATCGTTTGCAAATACAACTCCGTTAACACTTGTCATTAGCATTAGTATGGCGATTACGATCATTTTACCGATTACAAATTGTTTTTTTCGCATAATCTCATTTTCCTTTAACTGTAAATTTTATTATTCGACTTTGACATCTATTACATAAAATATTGTGTAAATACTGTTAATCGTTCATTTTTGGTATCCTTCCGTACTGTCATTTTGGGGTTATTTCATTACTTGGTAATGTTAAAGCAACAATAAAATTTTCAATTTCTTTGATTTCATTTCCACATTTAGAACATTTAAGTTTTTCTTGATCATTTTAGTCTCCTTGGCTACCTTGTCTTGAATACCTACACTCATACAAACTACTTCTTTGTTCAACCAAAGAACCTGCTTATTCCACTAAACTGCAACTTTAGTTTAAGTACAATCCTTCACAAACTCTACACTAATGTTAACATAAATATCCAATTCAATTTACGATTCTTATTCCATTAAATGGCCCGATTGCTGAACAAAAAGTTGAATCCACTCTTCAATTAAACTGCCCTTTAATTCAATAAGTAAAGGCTAAACTTTGTTAAGCAATCGCCCCCGATTGTTGAAGATCATTTATGTTGTCTTATCGAAGAACAGCGCCCGATTGCGAAATTAGAACAACATATTTCTTTGTCTGCCTATTTTACTTAAAGCTTCTTATAGGAAGTTTCAACTATATTCTTTTCCAATTTTTACTGGTATAATATGGTTGATTTTGTTAATGAGAGGGGAGAAAAAGATGGATCAACTTGTATTTAAGCAATTTGAGATGACAAGAGAATACTTCATTAAGATTGTAGAGTCCGTTTCTAAGGAACAAACTGATGTGCAGCCAGATGGTTTTAATAACACAATTCATTGGCATACAGGTCACGTTTTGACAATTACTGAACAAACTATGTTTGGTTTCCCTAATGTAACAACTCACCTTCCCACGAATTATATGGAATTGTTTGGAAATGGCACAAAACCAGCTGATTGGACAGGGAATATACCTGCTATGGATCAGCTTATTGTACAGTTGAAAGATCAATTAACTCGTTTAAAGCAAATTCCTACTAAACAGCTAGATCAAGATTTGGATACACCATTCTTTGGGTGTAAGACTGTTGGAGAACTTGCAGGTTTAACATTAATGCATGAAGCTGCTCATATGGGGCAAATTCAGGCAATGAAGCGTATGATTGAACAAGTAAGTGTTAAAAACTGAATTTAACAAAGTGTTACATTGAGATAAAAAAACCAGTCTAATAAAACAGGTCTTTTCTTTTGTATATTTTATACATTCTTAGTTAACATAAACATAATTGATTGTTATCGGTATGAAAAAAAGGATCTTCGATTGATATTATCCCCTTATAGTAGACAGTAAAAAGAAAGGTTTGTACTGTTTATTTTGGAGGGGATTTTATCATGGGGAAAATTAGAAAGACTTATACAAAAGAGATTAAATTAAAAGCAATTAATTTGTACATAAATGATATGGGGATTAGATCAATTTCTAAAGAGTTGGGTATAGGATATACAACTATCCAAAGATGGATATCTCATTATAAAAGTGAAGGAGTCCAAGGCTTAGAGGAAAAAAGAGGAACATCACGTAGCCAGTTTAAAGGTAGACCTAATAAAGATTATGAAAGTGAGGCAGAAAAAATAAATCGATTAGAAGCAGAAAATGCCTTTCTAAAAAAGCTCTTAGCTGCGAAAAGGGGGATGTTAAAAGAAAAGAAAAATCGTTAGTATATAAAATAATCCATGAACTTAAAAAACAATTTAGTATCATCACCTTATGTAAAATAGCAGGTGTTTCAAAGAGTGGTTATTATAAATGGTTTAAACGCCAAAATAACCCTTCAAAAAAAGAGCTGGAAGATCAATCAATTGTAACAAAAATTATTAAATGCCAACAAGATCCTGATATTAATTGGAGTTATGGTTATCCAAGAATCAAAACTTGGTTAAAAAAGACCTACGGTCTAAGAGTTAATCATAAAAGAATTTATCGTTTAATGAAGAGATATGGAATTCAAGCAAAGATACGAAAAAAGAAGTGGAGGCACTTTGGACGTAAAGAAAAATGTGTCGTCTCTGATAACTATTTAAACAGAGAATTTTCAGCTACACGCCCAAATGAAAAATGGGTGACAGATATAACCTGTCTCAAATTTAATGGAAAGAAAATCTATTTATCTACAATATTGGACCTTTACAATAATGAGGTTGTTTCGTATAAGATAAGTGAAAGAAATGATCTTAAACTAGTAACTGACACTTTAAAATCAGCCATAAAAAAAAGAGATGTCAAAGGACTCCTATTGCATAGCGATCAAGGATTTCAATACACCTCAATAAGATATAACCAACTATTAAAAAGAAGCAATATAAACGTAAGTATGTCCCGAAAGGGAAATTGTTTTGATAATGCTTGTATAGAGAGTTTTTTTAGCCACTTTAAAACAGAATGTTTTTACCGTTCTCGATTCAAGACTTCAAAAGAAGTAACAACAGCAGTAAGAAAATATATCAAGTTTTATAATAATAAACGTTTTCAAAAGAAATTAAACAACCTCAGCCCTACTGAATTTAGGGCTACGGCTGCTTAATTAGTGTACCCTTTTTTTCATTGTCTACTTGACGGGGGTAAGACCAATCGAAGATCCTTTTTGCTGCTTGTTAAATTAACGCGCCCGATTGCGGAAGATCTATTGTATTATAAAAACTTGTTAAACCAGTCTTATGTGTAGAGATAATAAAGTTATTTAATTTGAGAGCCGAATATTAGCGTTTAGGCCCCAATTATAAAATGAATTTTCCACCATGATAACAATAGTAATTTTCAGCTTTAAGATTTTTAATTTTATTCAAAGACTGTTCTGCTTTCTCAACATTTAAACAAAAGTGTGGATTAGCAATAACTAATTCATGATTTTCATTAACAGCTGCATCGCCTGTAATTACACTTTTTAAACTTGGAAAATATAATGAAATATGCCCTGAGGTATGCCCTGGTGTTGCTACTACTCTACATTTGTTATCTAAAATCATATCACCATCATGTACCTTTTCATCAATTGAAACATGCTTCAAATTCTTTAATTGCTGTATAAACCATTTACCAAATTCCATTTCTTCATTTGGCATATTTTCCAGCATTTCTTCGGCTTGAACCAATCTTTCTGACTTTATTTCACCACAAATATATTTTGATTCAATTTCACTAGCTATAATGTTAATCCAAGGATACTTTTCTTTAAAATCATATAAGGAACCTATATGATCAACATCATAATGAGTAATGATTATATTCTTTAAATTCTTCATTTCATATCCATTTTTAAAAATTTCTTTTTCGATTAAAGTTAAAAAATTTATATAGCCTGTATCGACCAAGGTTAGTTCATTATTCAATATAATTAAGCTAGGATAAATATAATTTTTTTGTCCATTAAATTCAAATTCAATTGGTAGTTCTATTATCTTCATTTTTCTTCCTCCATATTAGTTCAAGAATAAATCTGTTAAAACGACTCCCCAGTAAAGAAAACTCATAGTAAAAAAAACAAACACAAATGTCGTTAAGGCTTTTGGTAATTTACCATAAAAGTATATTAGTGCTAATCCAATTAGTATGTGAATGAAAGCAAAAAGAACAAGACCCATGCACCTCACCTCTTATCTAATTAGCACCATTTTTCCACTACTCTGCACCGTGAGTTCAATTAGCCTTACTCCAGAATATGGCCCGATTGTTGATCAAACTCTTGAAACCACTCTTCAACTATACTGCCCTTTACTACAATAAGAAGAGGCGACACTTTGTTAAGCAATCGCCCCCGGTTGTTGAATATCATCTATGTTGTCTTATAGAAGAAAAGCGCCCTTTAACGGAACATGGAAACGATTCGAGTAATGAGGGTCATATGGGAATAGTGATCCCCAGTCTAATCACTCAACAAGCTGATCCTCAATAAAACGCAACCACTTAATTATTTCTCCTTCCTTACTTTTATCATAAACATTGTATTCTTTTTGTGGTTCAGCATCTGACCAAATGATCGATGCAATGAGATCATGCTTATGATGTTCCATCCGATCCGTATTCATGTAACTTTCATCAGGCTGCCAGTCTCTTGGCAAATCGTCACTTTCCCTGTAGAAGGACATATAAAAAATCCTGTTTTTTCCTTCTATTACTTTCATGTCTTCTTCAACTGGATGATTCTTAATGTATTTTTCAACTAATTCTTTTAAATCTATTAAATCTGTTGGTGGATTCAGAATCATATAATGCTTTCTAAGAGTCACCTCTTCTTCATCCTTTTTACCAACGATCTGTTCTGTATTGGCAATTTCGAAAATCTTTGTTTCCCCGCTTGATTCCTCATTCTTTGTACATCCAATTACGTTTAATGGAATTAAAACTATACCAATCATTAAAACGATAATTTTTACATTAATTTTAATCACTCAATTTCCCCTCAAATGGTATATCCATTTCCATTACAGAAACAAAGGGCTTATATTTCCCATTATATTCATCATAATGCTGTAAGACAAACCAGGCACGAAATCCTGCTAAGTTGACATACTCCTTCTCCACATCTGGCTGATCTAACCCAAAATGATCATATAAACGAACATGCATAACACCTTTAAAGTGATTGTTCTCTACTGAAAAGTCTTTGACGGATACGGTATTCCCCCAAGTATCATTTACTGAAATTGTAAGTCCGCCTATTCTATCGTCCCAAGTGCTAAACGTCGGGTAAACAGCATTATCCTGTATATATTGATAAAATTTATCTGTATCCTTTGTACTTTTATCAAACTGAAGTGCTGACAAATTACCTCCATTTTTCTTTAACTCATCAACTAAAGCGTTTTTGAGGAATTCAATATAGGCTTTTGTAGTCTCATGCTCCCTCGCTTTTTTCGTTAAAGTCTGATTGCGATAATCAGTACCATTTCCTTCCTCAAAGTGATCAATCATATCTAAAATAACATCTTCCATTTCTCCCGTAGAAAATAAGCTTGTTGACATCCACTCGAACTCATCAAAGAGAATATCTGGCCAATCAGATTCCCATAATTGGAAGTTGAACATCCAGCTAATGTCAGTCATTTCATCTCCAGTATAATCATTTGTTTTCATATCATTCGCTACATTTCCATTTTCATCATAGCCTTCTGGTCTATCTGATTGATAAATTACTAAATTGGATAAATCAGCGTACAACAACGGTCTTTCATCCTCTTTATCAAAAATTCCATCTCCATCACTATCTTTTTGGTCAGGAAAACTGGTTGGAAAGAAACCTTCAAAATGAATAGTAATTCCAAAAAATTCCACCGTGAATGTTTTGAATGGACCCATTTCTTGCCCATCGGTTAATCCATCTCCGTCACTATCTTTCTTGTTAGGATCTGAGTAGATGATACCGTATGGTGTTTTCATTCCTTCAGTTTCATAGGTATCGTATAAGCCATCCCCATCTGAATCTTTTGGATCTGTCTCTCCACCACTTGAATCATCGCTACTAGATACTATATTCTTATCTCTGCTTAAGTAGTCTATTTCCTTACTCCAAAGCTCCAACCATTTTTTCTTATCAACAACCATATATTCACTAAGCTGAGTCGTTTCCACACTTATTGTATTCTTACTTGTATCTAACACAGCGTTAAGGCTTTCAAACATTTCTTCCTCTTCATTATACCAAACGATGGCTAGATCATCTTCCAACGTGTCTCCTAGCTTTGATTCATCATAAGTAAATGTAATGCTTGCTTTCTCAAATTCTGATTGCGTATTGATCCTAATAGGAGAACCAATAATACCGTGTAAATTAGTTGTTTTCATATTGCCTTTGTTTGTGCTAATTCTAGTCGTTTTATTAATATTATCCTTTGCACTAAAACTAACTTCTACACTTGTAATTTCTGATTTACCAGACGGTTTCAATGATTGACGAATAGATTGTTGATGGAGTTCTTGTGAATCCGTGGTCTCGTCATTATCACTGTCTGCAGCATTCGGGTTTGTCTTTAAAGCATGTTCATCTCCATCACTTAATCCATCGCTATCTGTATCATCCTTATTAGGTAATGAATCAAACTGTTGAACTTCAAATCCGTCAGTTAAACCATCTTGGTCTGAATCTTTCTTCATCAAATTTGTTTGATAAGCCTGCTCATCATTATTTTTCAGGCCGTCTTCATCGCTATCTTCATCTGCATCACTTATGCCATTATCATCTGTATCATATTTTATAGGGGAAATAGAGGATTTCATCTCATATTCAATATTGTCCTTTAATCCATCACCATCTGTATCCTTTTCAAATGGATTCATTCCCTCTAGGAATTCTATTCCATCGGTTATCGTGTCACCATCCGTGTCAGAAGTAGATTCAAAGAATTCTGTGTTAAATTGATAGCCTGCTTTTTCAAGTCCGAATAATACTTGTTTATATACATTTTGATAGGATTTTGATGCAGGGATAGCTAGATCTTTTTCTAGAAACGCATTCGCTTTTTCAGACATTTTCACAGCGTTATTCAAATGAGCTTTTATTTTATTTCCTTTGTGATCCGTTTGATCAGAGATATCCTTTAAAATGCCGATAGCATTTTTATTGACAATTTTATCCGATAAATAAAAATTAAAGAGTATATCTGAAATTAATACTTCAGTTGGTTCATTAAAATCGTTTTCTTTTACATACCCCCATAGACCTATGGTTAACTTATGTTTGATTTTCAAGAGCCGATCACTTTTAAGAACCACCTCTTTTATGTATTCCTCTTCAACAGCTTGTTCATATTCGTTAATCAATTGTTGAAGTACATCAGGTTCATTTATCTCTTTTTGTTTAAAGTCTCCAGTTTCATCCATTTCCGCTAGCAGTTTAGAATCAAACTTCGCATTCGTTTCTTTTATGACTGTGGCAAAACGCTTTAATTCTTTTATTGCAATCTGATCATAGATTTTTGCAATTCTTGTGTCCTCATAGAATTCATATTCACTTAACCACTGTTTTACATTTTGCTCACTAGAAATCTTATTTTTTCCTTGATTAGCTTGGTTATTGCTCTTGGCAACGACCGCTTGCCCAAATCCGCTAAAAATCATTGCAAAGATCAATAAAAAACTCAACATCCTTTTTAATTTTTTTCCCACCGTGATAATCTCCTCTATTAAAATATTTATTTAACCTATTGACGTTATCGTGGTTCCCAACCGAAGAAATATTGTCAAAATCCTTGAAATCATGTCATTAGATCAACTCCCTTACAAGTATTATTTTTTAATAGAACTTGTTGTCTTTATCAAAAGATATTTGAATTTTACAAAAATTTTCGAGCCAGAATGACACTTAAATTTACCGAACATCAGTAAATCTTTGCCCCAATCTATTTTCGAACTGTAAACCAATGAATGGACCCCGTTTCGCTCCCCACCGTTTATATAAAATGTTCAGGGGATGATGCTTTTTGGTCCTTAGACTGTGGCGAAAATACAAAAGCATTTAAGAGCATAAAAAAACAGTAACAGCTCTTATCATTCCTTGAGGAATAAATTCATTTTTCTCCTTTCCGTCACTAAAAAATTTATTTATCAACTCAGTATCAGTTTACACAGGAGAAATATGGAATATAAGGTAAAAAACTCCTGAATATTTTTATCAGACTTATGAATCATTGATCTTTCTTTAGAGATTGAACCTACCAATTTTTTTAAAAACTTTTGTTCAAGAAAATGGCCCGATTGTTGATCAAACTCTTGAAACCACTCTTCAACAATCCTGCCCTTTAATGGAATAACATACATTTCGAGATGAACCACCTAATTGTCTTTTTTCACTCCAGAATATGGCCCGATTGCAGAACAACTCTATTGTCACTCAACAATTCCCTAATCCACTTTTATGTTGGTTTTGAATAAAGTTTGATTAAAAATTTTCTGTAAACCCACAAGCTATGGCTAATAAAAGGAAACCATTTTGAAAAAAGATTAATCAAAATGGTTTCCTTTCTTTTTGAATGGACTCTCCGTTTTCTAAAAAAGTTTAATCAAAACTCATTTAGAAATCTTTGATTGAAAAGATAAAGTATCACAACTTTATTCAAAACTTCGCATCTTTCTTACAAACATCGCAATTAATTACCAATGGCGGATTCCTAAGAAGATTAATAATAAAATCCAAGTAAAAATTTAAGAAAAATTTAATATTTATCCCACTTTTTATTTTAAAAGTTTTTCCTATCCTATAAACAAGTTACATCAAGGAGGAGACTAAAAATGAAAAAGTGGGGATTTTTATTGGTTTTTGCATTATTTCTAGTTTTTATTTTTAATATATTACCGATATCCCAAGATAAAGTAGAGGATCAAATATATGAACAAAATGATAATATAGCTACTGAAAATACCCAAAAGATTGAGATTACAGAATAGCAGATCTATCAAGGGAATCTGCTTTTGGTTAACAGGGAATCTGCTTTTGGTTAACAGTGAATATGCTGTTCAACAAGCTGGTATAAAATCGGATATCATAAATTTATTTACACACAAAGAATTAACAACCGGATACCAGTTACTTAATAGTGAAATAAAATGATCAGAAGAAATAGCTGAAAAATTTTCGGAGATGATAGCATAGTGTAAAGTCGGATAAAAGCTTAGATTATAAGTTTGAAAAAGAATTAGAAATTGAGGATTTATATGGAAAAATCAAAAAATAATCAAAATAAAATAACTGCTGGCTTGTTGGCCGTATATTTATTTGCATTAACATGGATTATAGTCTTTAAAATGCAATTTTCATTTCAAGGCTTGCCGGATTTTAGGGAAATCAATTTAATCCCTTTTGCTGGTTCAGCTAATGTTAATAATCAAATAGATTTTAATGAAATAATCTATAATGTACTTGCATTTATCCCATTTGGAATTTATATCAGTATGCTAAAACCAAATTGGTCTTTCTTGAAAAAGATTGCAGTAATAGCAGGAGTTAGTTTGTTATTTGAAGTATTGCAATTCATCTTTGCTATAGGAGCTAGCGATATAACTGACTTCATGGGAAATACATTAGGTGGAATTATTGGAGTTGGATTTTATATTGTATTTTGTAAGCTGTTTAGTACAAAAGCAAATAAAATCCTTAATGTTTTAACTTCAATCGGAGTGATATTCCTTGTTGCATTAGTGCTGTTATTAATTAGTGGTGTTATTAGGTTTAAATTTTAGTAATTGGAGAATTGCTGTTCATGAAAATTAACAGAGGGTATACCATCAATGACTTTGATACAGCAGGTTCTTTATTTATAAAACAAGAATGACAAATATCACAAGCCACCTATTTTGAGGGTGGCTTTTTTATATCCAGTAAACAAAGTAATGTGTATCCTATACATTTCCAGTTAACACAATCACTTAATTTAGGAAGATGCCCAAAACGCCAAACCCATACAGTTAAAGGGTTTGGCATCTGTTCGTTTTTTATCATTTATGCATGATTTTATACAACTTTTTTACATCAACGTTTTTGGCTTCTGAAGAAGCCTGGTTGCTGCATAAAAATGTGGAGTTTTATGTAACCTCTTATTCAACATTATGGCCCTTATGTGGAATAACTTCTGTATCCGCTTACTCCGTTAAACTGCCCTTTACTTCAATAATAAGATGCGACACTTTGTAAAGCAATCGCCCCCCTTAAACTGCCCTATTGCTTAATACCAATTATTTCAAAATCAAGCAATTTACTCAATACTTTATTCCATTAAATAAGGCGCCATCCTTGTACTGGATAAGCGCCCGATTCTTGAATAACTAAAAAATGACTTAGTACACGATTTTTTCTAACAACGTACGGTTACCCCGAGAATGTAGCTATTCTACTTTGCGGGTAATAGGTTCGCAGGTCCTCCTTATAGAAAAAATATTTTTATGACTGATTTGACGCTCACCTTTATGTAAGTACCTGTACTAAAAGTGCATACTTACATATTTGCAGTTTGCACTTTATTATCAAAATATAAATAATACTTTAGGAGGACAATTCTTTGAAAACTCTTGTTATCGTAACACATCCCAGCATAGAAACATCCGTTATTAATAAGCGATGGGTAGAAGAACTGAAAAAGTATCCGGAAAAGTTTACTGTTCACGAATTGACTAAAGTTTACCCTGATGGAAACATAGACGTGGAAAAAGAACAAAAATTGGTTGAATCACATGGTAATCTTGTTTTGCAGTTCCCTATATATTGGTTTAATTGTCCGCCTCTCCTTAAAAAATGGTTTGACGATGTTTTAGCTTATGGATGGGCTTATGGTTCAAATGGCGGAGATAAATTAAAGAATCGTAAAATTGCTTTAGGTGTATCTGCAGGAATCAAAAAAGAGGATTATAGTAAAAATGGAAGATATCAGTATACACTTGAACAACTATTAGTTCCATTTGAAACGACTTTCCTATATTGCAGTGCAGATTATCGTTCGTTCTTTGCGTTTTATGGCAAAGAAAATGAGCCGGGTGGAAACGAACAAGAAGAAAATGAGTCGGGTGCAAGCGAATTGGAAAAAAGCGCTCAGGATTATTTGAATTTTGTTGACAACCTATAATAGGCAGCTTAATTAAAGCTATAAAAAAGAAGTATTTTTATTGAGGAAATACTTCTTTTGATTTAAACAAAATAGCTACGCCTACCTCTGTACATCCTCCAGAATTGGCAAACGGTTTTTCTCTCCCCACTCGCACATCATATTTAACAATGGAACGAGAGAAAGACCACGGTCAGATAATGAATATTCAACTTTTGGAGGCACTTGGGGAAATTCCTTGCGTATGATAAGACCATCTGCCTCAAGCTCTTTTAACATGATGCTTAGCGTTTTAAAAGAAATGATACCGATACTTCGCTTCAGCTCATTATGCCGCATAACCTTATTTTCAGACAGCCAATATATAATGATCATTTTATATTTACCGCCTATTAAGGACAACGTATATCCAAAGCCAGTGTCTTTTCGTTCAACGCCAGTCGGAACACAGGTTTTGCGTCGCATAAGTTACACTCTCCTTTAGGTAAGTATATGAAATAGGCATCTTTTACAATAGATCATTATGCAATCTTATTGCAAAGGATGTATTGTAAAATCGCTATAAAATTTTGCTATATCTTTAATTCCAGTAAATTTTAACAAAACAACCCTTAGATTGACTGTTAAAAAACTTCTTCTTTATTCAATTAATTGGCCATTATACAGAAGAACTTCTGAATCCGCTTACTCCGTTAAACTGGCCTTTCCTTCAATAAGAAGAGACGACACTTTGTTAAGCAATCGCCCCCGATTGGTTGAAGATTACTATTTAAGCTGGTTAGCTCAATAAGCCTATTAAGTTAAATAGCTAGATTTTCTTCTGGATTCTTTGTCAATAACCTGAGATTCCATTCATTAAATGAGTGCAATTATTAAATTAATAAGTAAATTCCTTCTTACTAAATCCTGAAAGGCAGCTTCACATTCTGATTTCTTATTCCAAATCCTAAAGCAATTGCAGCGCCAATACAGCTAAATAGGCAACCAGCAAATAAATACACTGATGAATCTGACTCACCGATAAAAACAGAGGCCACTCCACCAATAGCTGGGAAAAGAGCGACCATATAGCCGCTTTGAGCTCCTCCAATTCTTTCTACAAGCTTCAAATAAAATAACCATGCCGCAAATGAAGCAACCAGAGTTAAATATAACAACGCAGATAAGTATGAAACAGATCTTGGAATTATAAATTCTTGACCTTGGAACAATACAATTGCCCCCATCAATATACTGCCCACTGTAAATCCAATTGCATTTGCATAAATTGGATCAACCTTTCGATTAGCATTTCTTGCCGAGCTGGCGTCACCAACTGACGTCAGAAGTGTACCTAGGAAAGCAATCATAATTCCTTTTATGTCATTGAACCCTTGAAAATTTTCCAAAGTCGGATAGATAAGAATACATACGCCCAATACACCTAGAGTTCCCCCAATTAAAACCCGTGAATGTAATTTTTCTTTTAAAAAAATTCGGAGAGCTATCGGAGTCAGAATCACTTTTAACGAAAAAACCAGTGTTACGATTGCTGCCGTACTCAAAATTGTGGCGTAATAAAGGCACAAATAGCTTAATGCAAAGTTACATATACCAAACACCATTACAAATGGAATATCTTTTCTTGCTGGTCTCCCCTTTGGGCGAAGGAACCAAACAAGAACCAAAAATAAAAAGGATGTTATAACTAAACGATAAGTTAAGGATAATTCCAAGCTTACTGGTGTTCCTTGAATTTTTACCGCAATAAAATTAAGTCCCCATACAATCAAACAAAATATGTACATGAATCTTATCATGGTTTTACCTCTTCCTGGTGTCTGACTAACAATGTTAATGAATGATTACTTTATTTATTTTAACAAATTCTTTAAAAGGAAAGAGATATTAATTCCGGACTATCTGCATTTTTTATTCGACAATATGGCCCTTTAACAAAAGTAGAAAGAAAATTGAATCCTCCACAATCCTGCCCTTTCATATTATAAGGGTGCTAATTATGTAACTATTTCTACTCAAAAACGGTTGAAATCCCTTGTTATATCAACAAAAACAGCAGGTCTAATTCATATGCGAATTACCCTGCTGTTTTAATGCTATTTACTGTTTTCTCTCCTTAAACGGAACCCCTTAAAGTTATTCTGAGCGCTTTATGTTTCTCCTTAAGTAATACCTCGTCCTCATTTGAATAAAAGTAAAGCTATTTCTTTAATAAAAAGTGGTACATGCCTATCCTTAGGAATATGCTTACATATAAAAATAATTTGGAGGGCACCGCTTTGAACATTTTCTTAACCTACATGATCCTTGGTATTTCTCTGGCAGCACCTATTGGTCCTGTAAATGCAGCTCAGCTTAATCGCGGTATAAAAAAGGGATTTTTTCATGCATGGATTTTTGGGATAGGAGCGCTGCTCGCTGATCTTCTTTATATGATGCTTGTATATTTTGGTGTGATTCACTTTATTGACTCTTCATTTATGAAAACGTTTCTTTGGATTTTTGGTTTCTTTGTCCTTATTTACTCAGGGATCGAAAGTCTTTTGAGCATAAGAGAAATACATATCAGGAATGATGCTTCTTTGAAAAATTCGGGCTTAAGCTCATTTTTATCAGGATTTGTCATGTCTGTTTCAAATCCGCTGACCATCATGTTCTGGTTAGGCATTTATGGATCAGTTTTAGCTAAAACTGTTTCCAGTTCCAGTGTCAATCAGCTTCTATTATACAGTACTGCTATCATCTGCGGAATTTTAATCTGGGATTTTACAATGGCCGCAGTCTCAAGCTATGCAAGAAAGTTCCTTCACTCTAAAATATTGATCGCAATCTCATTCCTCTCATCATTATCGATGATTGGATTTGGAATCTATTTTGGCTATCATGCATGGGTGATTTTATTTTAAAACTCAAAGATTATTCTTATTTTTCTTAGACTCAGAGTTTATGTCATTTTTCCCATAGCCTGAGAATGGACAGGACTTGGGTGATGAATGATCATCCCGCAGGAAATACTGCTTCCATTCATAATTATCTTCTTTCCCATACTGATTCAAATCCGGATGAGGGGAAATTGTATCATATTGATTTAATCTTCTCCTTATCTCTTTTTTTACTTTGCTGCTGAGGATTTTATTCTTTTCGAATTCATTTAACACCCAGCGTGGTGTAATTGCTAACATGAGATAAGGAAAAAAACGGCTATTTCTGTGACGATGACTGGGGGTTGCACAATACATAAAGTACTTTTCCCCAGCGAAACAGTACTCCCAGAGTTTATTTTCCGGATCTGTTGGTATGTCTATTGGCCATTGCTCCTCATCGAACTGCTTTATGCTTGATAATATCTTCCAAAAAAGAGCCTCATAATTCTCCGGCGTATATCTTTCAGTTTCAGGTATGTTTTTAAAGAAAACAATAAGTGAAGAGTATGTTCCAGTCGTTTTAGAGATTTCGGAATAATAGGTGAACTTGCCGGCAAAATCAGAGAGAGAGTTCATGTCAAGCGGATCATCTATGAACGCATATCTAAAGTGATTCATAGCAAACCCTTGTGTCGCTGGTATGCAAGGAAATTTAAGCTCCTTGTTTTGTATTTTTTCTGAGAATAAATGAAATGCTTTTCTTTCCCAGTCGCCAAGTATAGCTTCGTTTTTATCAAGGCTGATTTTATCATATATGAGCTTCACGTATTATCCCTCCTCCACCCAATTTATTTTTGGGAACGGGAAAGGGTGCGCGTATAAGATGAGAAAGCTAAAAGGAAGGTGAAAATCTTATGATAATTGGTAATGTGAAAGAAATAATAAGGTATCCGGTAAAATCATTTCACGGGGAAAAAATTAATCAAGTAAATGTATTGGGACATGGATTATATGGAGATCGAAGTCACGGATTCAAGACTGGGGACGGGAAATATTTAACTCAAACACAACTGCCTGAGATGACAACTTTTAAAGCACGTTTTAAAGGTGATGAAAAACCAGAAAACTATCCGCCTGTGGAAGTTATTTCAGCAGAGGGAACAGTATTTGCTTTTGAGGATACAGCCCTCCTTGAAAGGCTTGAGAAATTATCTAAAAAGAGGCTAACCCGCATAAAACATCATCCCGCTTATACACCCTTTGGTGCAATCGAAGTTGAAAACATTCTTCTGGTGACTGATGCCTCAATAAAATACATCTCTCACGTCTTAGACAATGAAGTAAATCACCTCCGTTTTCGGCCAAATATCGTCATAGATTTATATAATAAAAAACCTTTTTCAGAGCAAACCTGGGCTGGTAAACGATTGAAAATTGGGGATGTGGAAGTTGTTATTAAAAAAGGCTGTGAACGCTGTTCCATCATTAATATTGATCCTTCCTCCGGCATCATTGATCGAACGGTGCTAAAAACGGTCTTTAAAGAAAATCATAATATTTTTGGTGTGTATGCTGCTGTATTAAAAGAAGGATCTGTCAAAACCGGTGACATGATCACATTACATGATGGCTGATTACGACAAAATGCGATAGAAATGAAAGCTTTTATAAACCAGCTATGAAAGCATGATTTAATCTTGAGTGGAAAATTTGCCCTTAACACAGACCAAAGTTTATCTTAACAGGGATTTCATTTATCTGTATGAGTCTTATGTTACCTGAGCACAATATAAAGAAAACGTGCTGCAAGCAAAAGCCCCAGCAGAAAATCATGCATTCAATCAATCAATTTGAAGCAGTTAAACTAGTTCAACGATAATCTGGTTTTATGAAAGTGAAAAACAAAATTATGATCATGCGTCTCTTGGAGGAAAGATAATGGAACATACTAATTTTGATGAAATGCTCGAGCTTGTAGAACAAGCAAGAAATGCGGTGATTCACGCCCAAATGAATTTTAACTCCGATGAATACCAAAGAGCCTTAAGAGCTTTAAAGTTAGCTAAAGACCAATTAAGCACTGTTATGCACCAGGAGTTGCAAAATGAAGAACAGGCAACGATGGTTCATCATGCTAAAGAACATTTAATGCATTTAAATGAAACACTAGTTGCCCTGCAGAGCATCAATTAAAACAATTTGGAGGATAATGGAATGCATCAAGAAGATAAATCAGAAGTAAGCTGCTTTTCCGAATATGATTCTTTAAAGAATGTAATCCTGTGCGAACCAAGATTTATGAGGATCAGTCAGGTCATTAATGAGACTCAAAGAAGATATCATAAAGAAAATATTCAAGTGGAAAAAGCAATCATTCAACATCAATCTTTTGTTAATGCTCTTAAAAATAACGGAATCGAGACTCATATCCTTCCTTCAAAAGAAAAATATCCAGAACAGGTTTTTACTAGAGATATCGGATTTGCTGTAGGAGAGGTTTTATTTATTTCAGATATGAAAATGCCAATCAGACAGGGAGAAGAAGGAATTCTAAAAGAATGGCTTAATACCATTGGAATAAAGTACATAGACCTTGTCGAAGATCAGACTGAAGGCGGCGATGTTATTATTGACCGTAAAACAGTCTATATTGGTTTAAGTGAAAGGACAACAGCCGGTGCCATTGAGAAAATCCAATCACATCTAATAGATTATACGGTCATTCCTATCCCTATTAAAAAAGAAATTTTACATTTAGATTGTATCTTCAATATTATTTCAGATACAGAGGCCCTTATTTATAAAGATGGCCTCAATGAAAGTGAATATAACCTTTTAGCCAATCGATTTGATTTAATTGAGGTTTCTAAAGAAGAACAGTTTTCTATGGGTGTTAACGTACTTTCAATAGGAAATAGAAAAATCATCAGTTTGCCTCAAAACGCAGAAGTCAATCAGCAATTAAGCAAGCGCGGGTATGATGTGATTAAAATTGATTTTAGTGAAATTATAAAGTCAGGCGGATCATTCCGCTGCTGCACGCTGCCAATTAAACGAATTCCGTAATTCACTCTCAAAAAAGTTTAGATACATAGGAGGATTTTTGTTTTGATGACTAGTGAAAAGCTTTCAATATTTGCACTTGGCGGATTAAATGAAATCGGTAAAAACATGTATGCCTTACAGTACGATAATGAAATAGTAGTCATTGACTGCGGATCAAAATTTCCCGATGAAAGTCTATTGGGAATTGATTTGATCATTCCTGATATTGCTTACCTGCAGGAGAACAAAGACAAAATCAAAGGTTTAGTGGTTACTCATGGACATGAAGATCACATCGGTGGTATCCCCTATCTTTTAAAACAGCTGAACCTCCCAATTTATGCGAGTAGGCTTACTTTAGGATTAATCGAGATTAAGTTAAAAGAACATAACCTTTTGGCTGAAACACAACTGATAAGAATTGACTCAGAATCAAAAATTGATTTTGAATTTCTAAAATTAAGTTTCTTTAAAACAAATCACAGCATCCCTGATTGTCTTGGCGTAGTTTTTAATACCCCTGAAGGAACTGTTGTCCATACCGGGGATTTTAAATTTGATTTGACCCCGGTAAATAATCAGCATACTGACATACATAAAATGGCCAAAATAGGCAGTGAAGGCGTTTTGCTGCTCTTATCAGAAAGCACAAATGCTGAAAGGCCAGGATTTACTCCTTCCGAACAAATCGTAGGAGAACATATAGAAGAAGCTTTCATAAAAGCTAATCGAAAAATTTTCATCTCTACTTTTGCTTCAAATGTAAATCGTGTTCAGCAGATCGTGAATGCTGCAAAAATAACGAATCGAAAATTAGCCTTACTCGGACGAAGTATGGTTAATGTGGTATCCGTGGCTATCGATCAAGGATACCTTCAAATACCCGATGGCATGCTGATTGAAGCACATGAAATCAATCAATTGCCTCCTGAGCGGGTAGCGATCCTTTGTACTGGAAGTCAAGGTGAACCAATGGCTGCTCTCGCCAGACTTTCAAACTCCAGTTATCGGAATGTCGAAGTATTGCCTGAAGATACGGTGATTTTTTCAGCTTCCCCAATCCCAGGTAATGAAAGAAATGTCTCCCGTATTATAGATAACTTGTTTAACTTAGGAGCAACTGTCATATACGGGTCTGGCAGTTCAACTGGAATGCATGTTTCAGGCCATGCCTATCAGGAAGAACTCAAGCTGATGCTGACTTTGATGAAACCTAAATATTTCATCCCTATTCATGGAGAATACAGAATGCTCCACCATCACTGTTTACTGGCTGAATCCGTGGGTGTCGCAGCTGACAATATGTTTGTTATGAAAAATGGGGATATTGTAGACATTTCGAATCAGACAGCCGTTCAAACTCGTTCAATACAAGCAGGCAATGTATATGTTGATGGTTTAGGTATTGGCGATATTGGCAATATCGTTTTAAGAGACAGGAAACAGCTTTCAGAAGATGGGATGCTTGTTATCGTAATCACTTTAAGCAAAACGGAAGCAAAAATCATTTCCGGTCCAGATGCTATATCTCGAGGTTTTGTTTATGCACGTGATTCTGAAGCGCTGTTGCGAGAGGTTAATCAGCTTACAAAAACAACTGTAAATTCACTATTAACAAAGAAAAACCACCAATGGAACGCAATCAAAAAAGAGATAAAAGAAAAACTTGGGCATTTTTTATTTGTTCAAACTAAGAGAAGACCTATGATCCTTCCCATCATTATCGAAGTTTAATAAAACAGGAATGATCTGCTCTTTTTAAATGCCCTGGTTTAACAGAAATGAACAAAAGTACATCTAACTTTTTTAAAAAGACTTCTATCTTTACGATAGAAGTCTTTTTAAATGTTAAGAAAATCAGGTTTGAGAAAGTTGTTTTTATTTAGAAGAACAATTAATTTAAAAAAAGGTTTTTATTAAATGTTCATCTCTCTCACATGCAGAACAAAGATAATTTATTTCTAAAGCATCTTCAGTTATTGTGTGGAGTGTTTCTTTTTTGCAGTTTTCACAATATCTTGTTGAATTTGTTTCAATCAATTCCTCACCTGCTTTTAGATTATTTACGAATATTTTTCCACACAAAAACGGCCTTATCCATATAAAGTATGCCACTTTTAAAGTCAGGTAAAACTCATTTTCACTTTATACTCCCTCTTTTACCTAATTGACCAGAAGTATGACTGCTGGTTAATTCATCTTTTTACTCTTCCAACGTTTTGTAAAAGAATTACCGGGTATGTAGATATTGTAAATATAATCAATATATTAGGAGGAGAAATTTAAATGTTCCGACATCAGAAAAATTTGCAATTTGAAGTGAAAGTAGACAACCCTGACCCAATGCTGGCCCGTCAAATTCAAGAAGTATTAGGTGGACAGTTTGGAGAAATGACCGTTATGATGCAGTACCTCTTTCAAGGATTTAACTGCCGCGGTGAAGAGAAATATAAAGACATGCTGATGGATATTGGAACAGAAGAAATCGGTCATGTAGAAATGCTTTGCTCATTGATAAGTCAATTATTGGATGGTGCCTCCCCTGAAGATCAGGCAAAAGCAGCCGAGGATCCTGCAATGGCTGCCATCATGGGAGGAATAAATCCGCAGCATCTGCTTGTAAGCGGTCTTGGCGGCTTGCCGTCAAACTCTAATGGTGTACCATGGAACGGGTCATATATAGTGGCAAGCGGAAATCTCTTGGCTGATATGCGATCTAACTTGCATGCTGAGACTCAAGGCAGACTTCAAGTATCCAGGTTATACCACATGACAAAAGATGAAGGTGTACGTGCAACATTCCGTAAAATGCTTGCCCGTGATCGGTATCATCAATATCAGTGGATGGCCGCCATTCAGGAACTAGAAGAAAAGAATGGTGTCGTCGTACCTGCTTCGTTCCCTCCTGAAGCAGAATTAGAGTCCCAGGAAGAAGCATACAAATTCTGGAGCTTATCAGAAGGAGAAGAATCAGGCAAGGGCCCATGGGCTAATGGCAGCGCTCCCGATGGAACCGGTGATTTTGTGTATGTTTCCGATCCTGAACCTAAAGGACAAGTGCCGAAACCTAAAATACCTGCCGATCATTTGCATCATGATTTAGGAAAACACCTAGTAAAAAATTAATAATAAGACACTTTTATTTTTCCTTCCTTAACAAGCCAGAATTCTGGCTTGTTTTAATTTGTAAAAGAACTAAAAGCTCGCTTAAGCTTAACGGAAAAAATACATATATCCCTTCCAAATTAAAATACATATTCAATGACTTTAAATCGAACAATAAAACTGTGAAGGAGGGGTTACATGAGCAGCTGCACTCCAGGCAGTTCTAATAAAAGCAGCTCAAGCAGCGGAGATTTAAAATGGTGGCAGTTATCTTTAATCGGAGTCGGCTGCACCATTGGAACCGGATATTTCCTTGGATCAAGCATTGGAATTATGATTACTGGTCCCTCCATTGTCATTTCTTTTTTCCTGGCATCAATAGGTACATATATTGTCTTTAATGTTCTGGCAAAAATGACAGCAAAAGACCCGCAGGAAGGATCCTTCTGTTATTATGCAGGGAAAGCATTCGGCAAATGGGCAGGATTCAGCTGCGGGTGGAATTACTGGGCCTCCAATATCTTAATTATGGGCAGTCAGCTTATTGCCCTGTCTATACTCTCTCAATTTTGGTTCCCAAATATAGCTTTATGGATTTTTGCCGTTTGCTATGCGATTCTTTCCATCCTGGTTGTTATTACAGGCACCAAAGGGTTCGATAAGACAGAAAACCTTCTTGCCATATTAAAGTTTGCTGCGATTATCATGTTTATTATTCTGGCAGTTCTGGCACTTATGGGATTCATTAAAGGCCCCCAAAAACCGGAAGTGTTTGCTGGAGCATTTGATCTTTTCAAGGATGGATGGAAAGGATTTTGGGCTTCATTGACATATGCTTTTTATGCCTATGGAGGAATTGAAGTAATTGGTCTTATGGCCATACAGCTTAAAAAGAAGGAAGATGCGCCAAAGGCTGGAAAAGTGATGCTCGTCTGTCTGACCGCCGTTTATGTCATTTCTTTGGCACTTGCAGTATTGTTGGTGTCCTCTGATTCTTTTCATGAAAAAGAAAGCCCATTTGTAACGGCATTAACTGGATATAACCTTGTGTTTTTTCCGCACGTATTTAATGCAGCAATTATTATCGCTGGATTTTCTACTATGACTGCTTCCCTTTTCGGTGTAACGAACCTTCTTGTTACGTTGTCCAAAGATGGAGATGCTCCAGCTCTTTTTTCTAAAAAAAGCAAGAGATTCAAACAGCTTCCTATCCCTTCTCTTGCATTAGCATCAATAGGACTTGTTGCATCCATCATAACAGCCTTAATTCTGCCGGGAAAAATATACGAGTATATAACCACTGCAGCAGGAATACTTCTTCTGTACAATTGGTTTTTCATTATTATATCTTCCTTAAAACTGCTGAAAACGAAATGGATCACTAAACTTGCTTCATATCTTGGAATTGTATTGATTTTTGCTGCTGTAAGCGGAACGTTAATGGACAAGGCCGTCAGACCAGGTTTTTACATTAGTCTGTTATTTGTGCTCATTATCTTTTTAATTTGCTTAAAGATGAAAAAATATTGGAAACAAGAAAAAATAAAAATTAGATATTATTAAGGAGTGACTAAAATGGGGAATTCAAAAAAAGAACAGACTCCTACAGATGATGCAGTCTTGCTGATGTTCCTGTCCCTTGCCGAAAATGACGGCATAGAAGTAGCGATTACCCTGAACATTCAGGGAGCCATCGTTACAGGCATATTAATTGGTTCCAGAGCTTATTATGACGGGATTACGGAATCCTCCCTTCATTTAAAAGACGATACAATGTCCAAGATTATTGCCAAACGATTTGGTGACTTAAGAGATGAATACTTAAAACAAAAGCAGGAACAAGGGGATAAAAAAGACGATGAGGAAGCTGCCGCAACCTATATTCACCTGAAAAACGCAAAATATAATCAGCCGGCAATGACTGCTTCTGCGTCCTGGTGGAGAGGAAAAATTTCATCCATTGACTCGTTTTCATTTGATTCACTGATTTAAATGCAGAAAGAACTCTATTTCGAGTTCTTTCTTTTTTACTTGAAAATAAATTGCATCCGGCATTTAACCAGATGCAAGTCAAAAGTAAATCATTTTCCTTTTTTCAGGCTTTGCTTTGAAATTTTTTATCACCAACCACAACAGGAGAATGCCTGTAATACCAGCTATTATAAAACTCAGGTTCAAATAATTTTTTGTCACCGCAGTCATAATTGGCGGCCCTAAGGCAACACCGATGAACCTTGCAGAACTGTAAAATGAGGTAATCGTGCCCCGTTCTTCCTTCTCGATATTTTCTGTTACAATTGCATCCAAGGTAGGAAGCATGGCCCCAATAGCCATACCAATGATACTGGTAACAAAAAAAAGCCAAAAAAAATCATTTTTAACGTAGCCTATAAACGGAACACTTAAAGATAAAATTAAAAGGCAGAAAATCGTGATGATTCTCATTATTTTCATATCACCCTTTATACATTTACCTGTTATAAATGCTGAAGTGCATAAAACCATAAGGGGAATGGCTAACAAAAATCCTTTTTTGATTCCTTTTAGTAAATATACTTTTTCAAGATGGTTTGATAAGAAGAATAATACAGCGAATAAAATAAGCATAACAAATGCTCCAAGGGCGAACAAAAGGTAGAGCCATTTTCCCTCTTGATGAAAGGTCTTTTTTGTTTTTGAAAGAAATTCTTTAAAAGCAGCCGGTTTTTCTTTCCTTTTAGGAACCTTTATAAAAAAGAAAACAAGAAGAATGGAAATTAAACTAAAAAAAGAAATGGAAAAAAACGGAACAAACCATAGTATGGAAGCGAATAATGATCCGATAATTGGACTGAGCACTTTTCCAAATGTATTGGATGTTTCCACTACACCCAGGCATGAACTTGCCTTTTCATCATCGTTTTTATACAAATCCCCTACTAAAGGCAGGATGATGGGAGAGGCACCTGCTGCTCCTATCCCCTGAAGAATACGCCCAAGAATGATCATCGTATATGGATCACTTAACTTCCAAGAAGCAAATCCTGCCACTAATCCGCCGATGAGAGCAATAAACAGACTGGGTAATATCACTGCTTTTCTTCCAATTCGATCAGATAAGTATCCTGCAAATGGGATAAGGATAATGGACGCAATCGAATAACTGGTAATTACCATACTTGACTGAAAAGGAGTAATCCCAACCTCTTTTTCAAAAATCGGCAAAACAGGGATAAGCATTGAATTGCCGAGTGTCATAACGAGTGGAATAGAAGCCATACTTACTATGCACCACTTGCTTAGTTTGTTCTCCTCACTGACCATGGATGCACCCAAATCTTTGACCTCCTGCTTGTTAGGATTAGATCAGACCTTTCTTAGTATTTTCCTCGTACTCTTAAGTATGTACAAACCGGCTATTTTAATGATTTGGAATGTTTTACTGACATAAGAGCATTCTATAAATAAATACACATGAATGAGGTGCATGAATGATGAAAAAGAAAAACACACAATCATCAGAAATTGCAGGAAAACAATTTGATGTTTCTAATTATGAAGGTGAAACACAATTGGAAAAAGGACTGGCCGAGACTCATGAGCAAGTCAGTGATGATTATTACGAGGGAACCATTGACCAGCAAGTTAAAGGGGATGAATAAATAAAAAGGCCAAATGGCTTGGCCATTTGGTCTTTTATTATCTTATATAAATCTTAGCAAGCCACCAAGCCGATTGTAGCATCTACGCGGTTAACGGCAAGATGGATGTTTAGGGCTAGCAGGTTTTTTATTGCTTCCTTTTATGACAACCGTCGTTAAAGGTTCGATTGTAATGGAATTTTTTTTCAGCTTGAATCCAGATGCTTTTTTAACTTTTTTTGCGCCTGCTTCGTCATTATCGACTACAATTACGCCTTTTCTTAAATCCTCGGAAAGAGTAAGCGTTCTTGCTTTTGTATCTGCATTTACGAATACAGAGTAAGCTTCTTTTCCATTGGAAGATACGTTTTTATAGCCGATGACTAAATCTGAATCATTCATTTCAGGAGCATCAATCATCGTAACATTGGAATCAACTAACTCCTTGCTTCCTAAACGGAAAGCATCAGTTGATTTTCTCAGTTCAATTAGACCTGCCGTGTATTCGCGAGTCGTGTTATTAATTGGATACGCGCTATCATCTGTCGCCTTTTTCCAGTCGAATTTGTTGATGGCATCTGATGAATCGTATGAATCGTGAATGAAATAACCAAACACTTTGCCAGATTCATCCTGAAGTGCGTGGAATTTCTGTTCAGGCACTCCTTCTCCAAGCCACTGTTTCGTTCTTCCATATTCCTGGCCAGCATGCAGGAAGGCTGTGCCCTGCGAAGTGAGAATCATGGAGTTTCCTAAACGGATTCTGTCATGAATTTCTTCATTGTTTGCAGGAATGGCCGGATCTTTCTTGATTGATTGAGCGATGACATCATACAATGGCAGGTTGTCATGCGCTTCAATATACTGAACCATATCACCAGAATCATCTGCGGCAGTATTGGTAGGCTGCCCTTTAATATTTTTCATAATAAGATCAATGCTTCTTGCTCCGCCTGTCAGGAATCGCAGTTCTCCTTCTGATCCGAAACCAGACTTCAGTTCATTGCGGATTTCATCTGAGAAAACTCCGACATCATCTGTTTTGTTCATCCAGTCCTGATCGGCACCCTTGCCTGCAAGAGATGGATCTGAAAGATGGCCGCCGAATGTTCTCCAGCCTTCGCCGATGAATAAGGCATTTTCATTAATTTCTGCAGCAGCATTGTAGGCATTCTGAATGGAATCGTACGTAGCATCACCCATCATATCAAAACGCATGCCGTCAATTTTGTATTCTTCAAACCAATATTTAACGGAATCAACCATCAGCTTTTCAGCCATAACGTGGTTTGTTGCAAGGTTGTTTCCGAATCCGCCGATAAAGTTTCCATTAGCATCCTGGAAAGCATAGTAGTTCGGGACAATATCATTCAGCATGCTTGCTTTTGCCATATGGGTATACACCACATCAAGCACAACACCCATTCCTGAATCATGCACCGCATCAATGAGCCCCTTTAATTCTTTGATTCTAAGCTCAGGATCTTTCGGATCCATTGAATAAGCTCCGTCAGGTGAAAAATAACTGTGAGGATCATAGCCCCAGTTATATTCATTGTTTGCCGCAGAATACTCAAGCTCGCGTTCTCTCATATTCGTTTCATCGCCATAATACCAGGCCATCACCGGCAACAATTGAACGTGAGTCACACCAAGAGATTTGATATATTCAAGCTTATCTTTAAACGCGTCATACGTACCCCAGTCAGATGTTAAATCTTCTTCAATGGAAGGATCTGATGTAAAATCTCTGACGTGCACTTCCCAGATTACAGCATCCTCTCTTTTTTCATAGCCGTCAATCTTCGCAAAATCAAGTCCCTTCGGATTTGTTTTTGCAAGGTCAACAATGGCTGCTTTCCCCACCGTATCACCATCTGGACCTGCTTCACCTTTTGTATTTACAGTGAAAGGAGCCATAGATTTTGCATAAGGGTCGAGAACTTTCTTTGTTTCCCCGCCATTTGTTACTTCGTATTGATAATAGTATCCTTTTAAATCAGAGATTCCAAGATTCTTTGGCTTCGCTTCAACTGACCAGACTCCTTTTTCTCCCATAGCTAAATTGAGCCTGCCAATCTCTTTTGCTGCATTCTTTTTATCATAAAAAACCGCTGTAACCTTGCTTGCTTTAGGTGCCCATAGTTTCAGCACTGTTTTGCCAGATTGATAGACAGCTCCCAGATCATCGCCATCATACGAATAAAGCTCATCAATCATTCTCCAGCCTTTAGTTGCCGTAATTGATTTACCGCCGTATGCAACGGTGTAAGAATCATTCGTCAGTTCAGCAGAAGTACTTACTTCCACTGTAGAACCGGATATTATTTTCACACTTTCAACTGGAATATCTGTGCCGTTTTCATCCTGAATTTTTATAGAAGAAAGCAGTTCCTCTTCCGTTAACCCTTCTGTTCTTGTCAATCCAATCAGAAGCTTTTGTTTTGAAACAATTTCTGCACTGACTATACCAATCGGATTTTCCCATTCAGATGATGTGTAAACCGTGTCATCTGCATTTTTAATCCAGAGGTGATTGTAGTCCTCAAGCATCGTGAAAACTTTGTCTCCGCCTGTTTTCTCGCCAGTCACGCGATTGACAACAAGGAAACCAAGTTTCTTCGCGCCTTCTTTCACTTTCACATCGATGTAGCGTCCATGCTCGTCGGTTTGCTCTTCAGTAAACGGCACAGCATCTTTAGGCCACTCTTTTGGCGCTTCCGCTACATCCTCCCATAACCACAATCCAAGGTCTTTGTAGTTTTTATCGTCTTTGACATAGTGAATTCTGACCGTGTTTTCAGGCAGATCAGGGTCCTTTTCAGCTGCGTTTGCTTTTGGCAGCTGTAATGCTGGAATTACCATTGAAATAAATAAAATAAAAACAAGTGCACTTTTCAATAATCTTGGCATCTTTCAACCTCCCTATTATTAGCTTGTACTAAATGAAACTTTGAAACTGGTAAGAAAGTGTGTACGCGGATAGTTCTTGCACGGTGTGCAAACGATTTCATAAAGCGTTTACATTTATAATTAAAAGGAAAAATATGCTTTGTGTCAATAATAATTTTGAAAATTCTACAAAATATATATTATGGGAGAACCCGGCTGTTGGCCTGGCTCTCCCTTTTGAACGCCACTTTAAATTCTGCTATTTGCAAGTAGGCAGGCTATTTCTAGCGCGGCAAGTCTCCAATTAACGCCCGTTTACTGTATAAAGTGATCTTTTTCTAGAAAAAGACTATTTCTCCTGGACACTAGAGTGAGCATTTCTATTAATTCCGAGATTTTCAACCTTTATTCCAAGACTTTTTGAAGGAATTCCTAGACTTTGCGGTTTTTTTCCGAGACTTTTGAAAATAATTCCGTATAAATGTGAACGGCACATCAAAAATTGGCTAATCGAAAGCATGTAGGCTATTTTTAGCGCAGTCCCCTCTTCAATTGGTGCTCATTTACTGTTTAAAGTGATCTTTTCTAGAAAAAGACTATTCCTCCTCGATACTAAAGTGACCATTTCTATTAATTCCGAGACTTTCAACCTTTATTCCAAGACTTTTTGAAGGAATTCCTAGACTTTGCGGTTTTTTTCCGAGACTTTTGAAAATAATTCCGTATAAATGTGAACGCCCATCAAAAATTGGCTAATCGAAAGCATGTAGGCTATTTTTAGCGTGGTCCCCTCTTCAATTGGTGCTCATTTACTGTTTAAAGTGATCTTTTCTAGAAAAAGACTATTCCTCCTCGACACTAGAGTGACCATTTCTTTTAATTCCGAGACTTTCAACCTTTATTCCAAGACTTTTTGAAGGAATTCCTAGACTTTGCGGTTTTTTTCCGAGACTTTTGAAAATAATTCCGTTTAATTGTAAACAGCTTCTCTACATGCCTACAACAAACCATCCCTGTATCGTTCAATCAGCGAGGTCAAATGATATCGTCTTCCCTTGGTTTCTCCGGAGTGATCAATATTCAAGATTCTTAATAAGTTTAAAGCAGATGTATCTGAAGAGATTTGTAAAAATTCTCGCATCTGTTTATTAGAAATGTCTGAAGAAATCAAAAGAGCATAATCAATTAATGAATGGACGTACGCTTTGCGTGAGGTACCGCTGCACTTTGGACAAACCCACGAGTAATGGACTCTACTTATGGGCAGCTGCATGCATTTCGTACAATAAACTCCCTTAATAAGATCAGATTCTTTAATCTTGAATTTGGTCAAAATTTCTCTGATCAAAAGAATATTTTTCTTCATAAGAATACTGGAAAGCTTTTTCAATTCCTTATCAGATAGTATGGGAGTTTGATGATTGGTCTCGAGGTTTTTCAATTCAAGCGGAAGCGCAGCACTATGAATAATTTTGGTGCCATTTCTAATCATTTTGGACGTGGGTTTAATAATAGTTGATGGATTGCTGATGACAATGAAACCTTTAATTGGAGGGCACGTGATTTTATGCTGAAGGATGAAATTTCTCAGAAGGGCTTCTTGACGGCCGACTTGCAAATACGGGTCTGCAAAACCTGTTTCTTCGCCGTTTTTTGTCCGAATGAGCTGACTGAATTTTTCATCAAAATAGAGGGTGCCGGAAATGTTTTTAACTTCTAATACAATGAAAAGATTCTTTGAGGCAATCAGTGAATCAATCTGAAAATTGCGGTCTTCGGAGGAAAGACGGAGATCGTGGAATATGTGATACTTTTTTTGATCAATACTTGATAATTGATAATCCAAAGACTTCTCTCCGTTGAAACCTGCCTTGCTTTTTGCCAATTCCTCAAGGATGTGAGGACGCTTGGGATGATTTGCGGGAATTCTCCTAAGCAAAGCTTCATATTGGAGAATAATTATGGGGAGTTTTCTTTCTTTTTTTATCATATACAGCTCCTTTCTGGATGATTATACCATTCCTTACTTATAGATGAGAACAAGGAATTTAAGGACTAAAATTGGGAATAGAAAAAAGACATGAGCTTCATCATGTCTTTTCAAAAAATAACCCCCAACCCGGCAAAAGCCAAATCCTCACACTCTACTTTCTGAACATAACTGTCTTTTTCAAAAGTATGTGTATACCGGCTCAGTTTAACCATGCCTACATCGTTCTTCGTGTAGAAGACAACAGTCGGCCTTTCATTTTCATAGAAAAAAACCGGTCTGAGTGAAGGAGGAATGGTTTTAAATTCATTCCAATCACCTAGTGTATACAAGTAATCTACTACGCTGTTTGCCACTCTGTATTCGGCCTCATCTATAGGCAAAATATCGCCTGCACTCCAATAGCACCCGTGCCACAGCGCGCCAAATTCCCCGATTTCATGATAAGCAATGGCTGCCTGCAAGTAGGATAGCGGAGAATAATCCCCGTCCACTGCCTTCATGAAGTGATCATACGCAAAATCCGGTTTCGGATGCTCCAAGCTATGCTCGTCTGAATACATGCATTCTTCAGGCGAAGGCAGCTCCCGATCATGAGGAATAGCCCACACGGCAGAATTTCCGTTTCCGCCAGCCGTATATTGATAGGCTCTTAATTTGTAATTCTTTCGTATTCGCAGCTGTGAAAAACTTTCAATGACACGTTCAGGATTATCTCTTGAAACCGCCCATCCTTCATTTTCTTGATAATAAGAAGTAAAAGGACCAAGATAAAGATTAGGACGAGTAGCAGCGACCGTAAATTCAATGATATCTGATAGATCTTGTGGATTAACATTTTGCACATACAAGTGCCTGAGCTCTTCGACCATTGCATGCTTTTTTGCCATTAGGAGCGGGCAAACGTGATAATAATCTCCATTTTGATTTTTCTTGCCGAATGAAGGAATGCCTGCCAGTTCTATTTGCTCCAGCCAGTGGCTTTTCAGCTGCTTTAAAAATGTGTATGTACTCTTATTGTTTACTCCCCACCCGATGCAAATCCATGGATTCTTTTTCAGCTCACTCACGGGCACTTGCATATCGGATGGAAGTACCATCCCTCTCCCGCCCAAATATTCGTTATAGGCAATGGCCTCACTGTCCTTCGGGTTCTGCAGCGTGAACAAATTATACAAATGAATTCTTCCATTTAAAGGCTCAAGATGGTAGAATGCTTCAACCAATTTCACCACTTGCTTCATCGTGGGATCCAGGGAAACCTGTGCGAAAACACTTTCCCCATCCTGCAAATCCCTTACAGCATCGTGACTTGCACTTCCAGGGTTCAGCAGCAGAAAACTGCCGATCGATTTTTCACTCACTCCCCATTGAAGGTAAGCTGACTGGCGGAAAATGTGATTCTTCTTTTTTAGAAACGTTCCGAATGCTTTTGGCAGGTACATCTCATTCACCCCTATATTGATGTGTCCTATCTTTTATGAGTTCAGATTGCGTTAATATTAACAAGTAAACTTATCTAATAAGCAGTTACCTAAAAAATCTTCGGCACAAAAAGAAAATGCCTTCATACTAAGCAGATCTCATTTCACTGAATACCACCGGTCATCAAACGTCTTACTATCTAATTGACAGACTCCCTGATCCACCAATTGATCCAGCACCATTGCCACATAGACAAACGACTTCGGTTTTCCAGAATCATAAAATCCTTTAAAAGGATGATTGAACTGATTAATCTCGCTGCACACCTCCAGCACACTTGTCGTTCCGGTGTTTTCAATTAAACGAATGATTGCCTGATGAATTTCCACCCCTAAAGGAGAACTTACCTTAGGAATCACGTTTAACTTCTTTGGAGCAGCTCTTGTAATCACCTTTGCGGCTTCAGGCTGACGCAGTGCCTTACGGCGAGCACCTTTCTCCTTTTGAACCATTCGATAAAGTCTATTAATCTGTCGATTTAACAAAGGCAGGTCGAGCTTAATGAGTTCCTGAATCTCTTCAGGAAGTTCAATATTAACCGCTTTAGCCTCCGTTAGAACTTTCCTGTCCCAGCCATTCATCACTTTATAAAGCATTTCATCCAGTTCAAAATCAATCTGGGAAAACCCTTTGATGATATCCTTCACAACGGATGCCGGAATCCCGGTATGAAATTCAAAATGATCTTTTCCAAATTTCTTGATTTCGCCTGTCTCTGTATTCTTCACAATATACTGATACCTAAGCGGCATGCCGCACTCACAGCGAAACGGGCGATTTCCAAGACCGCCATCAAGCAGCTCAATAAACTCCCAGTCGTTAATTTCCCGGTCAAGCTCCTGATCTGAACCACTATACGTCCCCTTGCTTCTCGCCAGTTCATTTGAAAAAAGAGTCCGTTTTCCGCGCTTTAACCGTTCAAGTAAATACGACCGCTGATCAACTGTTAAATCCTCAAGAATCTCAGACCGTTCCTCCGCCTCAAAATAAAAATCCATGGATGCCGCCTCCACTACGTACTATTCTTCCTTACCAAACGTTTTCCTTGTTAAGATTCATTAAATATTCCATTTATAAATGAAAAAGTAAGGACATATCATTCGTTTTTCTTTTCCAAATCATATGATCACTCTCTTCTCCCCAATAATCTTTAAGCAAATAATCAGGATCACCAAACTTCTTCCGCCATACCTTTTGTGCATTTTTATATCCACTATCCAGACAAAACTCGTTGATTCCTCTATTCTGCAGAGTAAGAAGCACTAAATTCAAAAGCAGCGAACCTAAACCCCGTCTTTGATAATCCGGATGAACAAAAACGGTTCCTACCTCGACTCCTTCTCTCAACACGCCCTCTGTGCATGTAACAATCAACTCACTGACAGGACCATATTCAATTGAACCGACAATCTCATTTTCATCTAAAGCGATTAAAAAATATCGTTTCTCCCCATTGCTTTCCAAGTCGGTTTTCAAATATCGTTTCTTACTTTCAATTTCCTCTTTCATATCATCAAGCAGTTCCGATATACCTTCTTTATTAAATGTATCCCTAATGACTATACTGAAAAATTGATTCAGCTCTTCCATATCTTCCATTCTTGGTCTTCTTATCTCAAGACTTATGACCATCACTCCCTGACTATTAAAACAATTCCATCCACTATATTCCATCTGCTATCTTGTTTATCCTTTTAAATTCGGTACAATTAAGAGAGAGGGGATGATTTGATGTTAAAAAATGAAACCATACATATAAGACCTTTTACAGTGGAGGATGCAGAAGCAAGACTTCAGCTTCAGCTCAATAACCGCGAGTTCTTTGAACAATTCTCCATGATCCGCACACCAGATTTCTACACCCTGGAAACTCAGCGCACCATGATCCAAGAATACGAACAAAAAAGCAAAGAAGACACCGAGTATCAATTCGGCATCTTCCTGAATGAGAACAATCGTTTACTCGGCACCATCAGCCTCTTCCAAGTCATGCGGAGTTCACTCCAAAATGCTGTCCTAGGCTATTTTCTGGACAAGGCTCACAACGGAAAAGGCTACACAACCCAAGCAGTCAAACTGATTATTAAGTATGCCTTTGAAGAACTCAAACTGCACCGTATAGAAGCCGGCGTTATGCCTCACAACATCGGTTCTATTCGAGTACTCGAGAAAGCAGGCTTTCATAAAGAAGGACTTGCGAGAAAGAATGTGAAGATTAATGGGAAATGGGAGGATCATGAGGTTTTGGCGATTTTGAATCCGGATGATTGAATAATGTATCAAATAAAATATCACCTTTTGGATATGAATTTATTTCATATCCTTATTTGTTTTATTCCAAGAATAAAATACAAAAAAGGAATTTTCTGTTACAAAATAAGATTTTCCCTTTATAATAAAAAAGTGATTTGTACACTTTTCTCTATATAAAGAGAGATGGAAAAGAAATACTATCACAATAAAAAATCGGGGGTTTTATTATTAATCGTGGGAGAAAAATAATTGGTTACCGTTCAAGAACTGGATGGAAAATGTTTCTTGCGTCACTTTTTTATTCTTTTCTAATTTTGTTACTTTTAAGTTTTATCTTACCTGAATCAGAAATAATATCTAATATAGCTGCGACAGGAGTTTTCATTAGTATTCTTGCTCTAATTGTTGGCCTAATTAAACCAAGATTAGTATTACCTATGGGTCACTACCAAACAAGAAGAAAAGTCCTATATACTTATATCTACTTATTTTTCATTTGTTTCTTTATGGTTGGATTTTTAGGTGAAGCTCAAGTTGCCCAACCTACAAAAACGAAAGAAAAATCTACAGAAATGCTTGCTGCGGCAGAAGATAAAAAGAACAAACAAATTGCCCTTGAAGAAAAGGATAAAGAAGACGAAAAACTTAAAGTTCAAGAAGAAACAGATAAAAAAGAAGCTGAACGTGAAGCTCAAGAGCAAGCTGCTGCCAAACAAGAAGCTGAACGCAAAGCTCAAGAGCAAGCTGCTGCCAAACAAGAAGCTGAACGCAAAGCTCAGGAGCAAGCTGCTGCCAAACAAGAAGCTGAACGCAAAGCTCAAGAGCAAGCTGCTGCCAAACAAGAAGCTGAACGCAAAGCTCAAGAGCAAGCTGCTGCCAAACAAGAAGCCGAGCGAAAAGCTCAAGAGCAAGCTGCTGCCAAACAAGAAGCCGAGCGAAAGACTCAAACCGCAAAACAAAGTACTGGAACAAGTGGTAATGGAGAGGCATTTGTAAATGATCCAAGTGATGATAAAGAATCTAATTTGTCTTGCAAAGGACAAATAAAGGGAAATATGAACTCTAAAATTTATCATATGCCTGATGGTGCCTACTATGATAAAACACAGGATGATATACAGTGGTTCTGTTCTCCAGAAGAAGCAGAAAAAGCTGGTTTTAGAGCATCTCAAAGATAATTTCTTATTCCCAGATATCATTAAATTATTTCACTACATTTACTATAGAAGTATCTGACTGGTCTAAGATTTCCGCATTTTAGTTATCAAAAAAGGATAAATCCCAAAGATTTATCCTTTTTTTACAATTTGATTCTCTTTCCTCTCAAAATAATGATGCAAACGATACTCGCAAATTTCCTTTGTCCATCTATACAATTGCACCGCATCTTTTTCATTCACTGAAAGATTAAAAGAGAATTCACCTTCATTAAAAATAACCAACCCATTCGAACTCCCGCTCCATTTAGTCATCGGCATATCTCTAATGAGTTTAGAAACCTTCTTTAAGTCTCCGTTCCACATTTCCTTGGCTGCTTTCCCTGAAAAATCAATATTTCTTCTATACTCTTTTTCCGTGAGATACTTAAAGAAAAATGGCGCCACTTCTTCAGGTGTAACTGGCTTAAGCCAGATTTCAGGACCTTTATTTAGCATATAGAGAAGTACAATCATTTTATAGCTTTTAGTCATAGCTGTTTTCTCAACTTCAGTATACCAATCCTTATATGCTTCAAAAACCGTTATCTCATTCTCTTGAAGCTCATCTGCCCAATTCAAGAAAGCTGGATAAGATTTAAATTCACTTTTATAGGCTGAAGCTGGCTCTGCTCCCTTTAAATGAAGATCTAGATAAGAAGGTCTTTTGCCTATTTCCTCTTTTACCCTATTGTAATTTGCCAATAGTATCTCTTTTCTCGGCTGCTTCTTCCTCATCATCTCATTAAGTAAATTTATTACTTTCATCTCTAAATCAAGCACACAATTTTCAGGCAATGTTGGCAAAACACCTGATTTCTTCTTATCTAATACCTCAGGTACCCTTAGCATATTAAGCTTAAGATCTGCATTTCGATAGTTTCCGATTAAATCGATGATGACACATTTTTCTTTATCCGGATGAAGCCTTAGTCCCCGACCTATTTGCTGGGTAAACACGGTTAATGATTCTGTTGGTCTTACAAATAAAAGAGTGTCTACAGATGGGATATCGACCCCTTCATTGAAAAGGTTCACTGTGAATATGGCATCCAGTTCCCCACGATCGAGCTGTTCAATTACCAGATTCCGATTTAGTCCTTTATTCTGTGAGTGGAGGCTGACTGTTCGGTAACCTCTGCCAGTAAACGACTGTGACAAAAAATCAGCTTGCCGTATTGAAGAACAAAATACAATCGTTCGAGACTGTTTATGTTTCTCCCAGGCCTCTATAATTTTATCAGACATCCCTTGTCTAAGCTGTGCAACTAAAAGCTCTTCTTCATCGTATCTTGTACCTAGCCAAGAAATGCGGGAGTAATCTGTATCATCGTATACACCTACATACTTGAAAGCAGACAGCCAATCCTTTTCAATTGCTTCCAGAAAATCAATTTTATACGCTACATTTCCTTTACAAATATCATATACATCACGATTATCATTGCGATCTGGAGTTGCTGTTATTCCCAGTAAAAAAGCTGGCTCAAAATAGTTGATCACTTTTCGATAGGAAGCAGCTGCTGCATGATGAAATTCATCGACAATGATCAAATCAAAATCATTCGCATCAAACACTTCCAAGTGCTTTTTTCTGCTTAAGGTCTGGATAGAAGCAAAAACAATAGAAGCTTTTGAATCTTCCATTTTGCCATTATAGATTCCAAGCGATCGATTTTGCATGATCTTTTCAAAAGATGCCTTTGCCTGATAAAGAATTTCTTCTAAATGAGCAATAAATAAAATCCTTGGAAACTTCTCTGCAAAAAATCCCGCTAAATATGTTTTTCCCAATCCAGTAGCCATCACGACCATTGCGGAATCGTACTCAGATTTATATGCAGTGTTTAATTCTTCTAGGGCTTCAATTTGTGCAAATCGCGGTTGTATTGTTTCGTAAATTGCAGGAGGATCCTTTACAATATCTATTTTGTCCTCTTGAACAGGAAGCATTAAATCCTGCTCTTCTAATGTCGTCCACTTTTTCACGAGTTGAGGGGTTTTCGCATGGAACATTTCATATTCTGACTTATACAATTTTGCTGTCACTTCATTTAAAGCAATTGTTTGTTCATGTTGGAAAACCTCAAGAAATGTCTTAGCTGCGGTTATAAATAAGTCCCCATCAGACTCTTCATTTACTTCAACGTTCCATTCATAGCCCTTGGTTAATGCAGATCTTGAAAGATTAGAGGATCCAATAATAGATGTACCATTTCTCTCATCTTCAAACAAATATGCTTTAGGATGAAAGCTAATCCCTTTACTTTTCCACATCCGAACTTCAATTGATGGATGAATTGCTGCAAGCTTATGGATGGCTTCAGGTTGAGTAATGTACAAATAATCTCCAGTACAGATCTTGATATCTGCGTTCCGTTCAGCTGCATTCAGTAATGGCTTCTCTAGTAAATCGACTCCAGATTTCATAACAAAGGAGGTTAAAATATAAATGGTATCAGCTGTTTCAATGTTTTCTATCAGCCGATCAACAAGTTGACTTGTTATTAAATGGACCTCACTCAATCTTCTACATCTACTAAGAAAATACGTTCCTGAAATCCCCCACGTTTCTCAGCTTTCTTCTTGCGAATTTCTTCTACTTCATTAATTGAAGAGCCATGAACTGCTGCGAATGCATGGAGAATCTCAAGGACATCTGCAAGCTCCTCCAAAGCTTCTTCATCATTTTTAGATTCCATATACTCTTCAAGTTCTTCATAGCTTTTCTTTTTCAGTTCTTTTATGTATTCTTCTTGCGTTAAAATCGTTGTATTAAATGATTTTCCTGTACGCTTGATTACTTCCGGGATACGATCTCGGACTAGTTTGTTGTAGGTTGGCATGGGATAACTCCTTCAAAACTTATTTTTTCTAATTAATCCCTATTTTACAGGATTAGAAATAAATAGAAAAATCTTTTCCAATTGTCTCTCTATGATAAAATATAGTTGAAATTAATTAGGGAGGATTCCACCTTGAAAAAATCACTAAAAGTTGTCGCAGCAATCATCGAAAACGATCAAAACGAAATCCTCTGCGCTTTAAGGTCTCCAGAGATGGCCATTCCGAACATGTGGGAGTTTCCTGGCGGGAAGGTAGAGAAGGATGAAGATATCCATTCTGCTTTGATTCGAGAGATTGATGAAGAATTGGGATGTACGATTGTTACAGATGGTTTATTTCATGAACACACTCATGAATATGACACGTTTATCATTACGCTTCTGTGTATCAAGGCTAAGATTACGGATGGAGCTCCTGCTCCAAGTGAGCATTCTAAACTGATTTGGCTCAAGCGCGAAAATCTTGCTTCATTGAATTGGGCTCCAGCCGATATTCCAGCAGTTGAAGCGTTAATAAATGAAAAAATAGTCTTCTCAAGTTGAGAAGACTATACTTTTACTACGAATTCAGTATAAAGAGGTCCTGGTAGTTTGTGTTCTAATTCTATTTGAACGGTTATTGGTTTTTCTCCCTCGTATTCAAATACGTCTCCCTTGCCTATATA
The DNA here is from genome assembly GCF_030127205.1 of Metabacillus hrfriensis. Classification (NCBI taxonomy): domain Bacteria; kingdom Bacillati; phylum Bacillota; class Bacilli; order Caryophanales; family Bacillaceae; genus Metabacillus; species Metabacillus hrfriensis. The sequence goes on along the minus strand of NZ_CP126116.1, from coordinate 1,506,090 downwards.
AATATATGGTTCTACTTTTCCATCGATTTCTTTATACTTTCTTAGGAACAAATGAAGCTGAATGCCTCTAGCTTTATTAAAGATAATATTTTTCCCACGTTCAGAACTTTGACTTGTGCTGTTTGGAGTCTGCCATTGAAAAGTGCTTTCGTTGATAAGTTTGTCCAGATAATTGATGCTCTCCTTGATATTCTCTTCTTTATGCAAGTCGATAAAGAGAAAATAATCGTTTCCGTTTGTCAATAATCCAGATCCTCTAAATGAACTGTGGATCTTTCTATAATTGGACAAGAGAGCTGCATCTATCATTTGATACTGTTCGTATAACTTAAAATGTGGAACCCCGTAATCCGTGTTCTTAAATTCCTTTTCATATCGAAATAGGCCATAATTTACGATATCCTCAATAAATCTTCTGTACTCAAGATTATTTAGCACGTTTGAAAAACTTACTGTTTTACGAAGGATCCCATTTTCTAAATCGACCAGTTTCAACTTACTCTTTTTTTGAACGCTGTCAAAATAGTCATGATTTAAGCTTTCAAACGCATGATAAACGCTATCTTCATAAACTTCAGACACATACTTCAAGATTTCTATCTTTGCACGATCGAAAGATATCGTTTCATTTTCCATTAAATCTTTTATTATTACAAATTCGTATATTCTCTTTAATGGAAGCATATCTGATAGTTCTTTGAGAGCTCTTTCGAATGCCTCATCGGTTAACATGCCCTTGAGGTAATCATCTTTCTCAACTTTGCTCAGGAACTTTAAATACGTTTTTTCCTTTTGAATAAATTTAATAGGATCAGGTGCCCCATCAAACATTAAATAATCCAGTAACAAGTATGGTATATGACCTTGATTCATTTTCTTAAACTCGAAGTACTCTTCCTTTAAATACTTCATTGAATTAAAATTCTCGTTATCAATTTGTTCAAGAATCCGTTCCTGTGAAATCCGATCCATTTGAATATGAGTACACCCAGGAATATTAGCAAAATCAGTAGCAATGGCTACTTTTAAACTTTCTTTGTCATAATATCTGCTCCCATTTAATGCGAGGGCAATTAGAAAAGCTTTATTATGGTTGCCGATAAAATCGAGAACCGTTAGGAAGCTCTTGCTTTCGTGTTTCCGAAGTCCCCTCCCCAGCTGCTGAATAAAAACAATTGGAGAGTTTGTAGGTCTTAGCATTAACACGGAATTAACAGATGGAATATCGACACCCTCATTAAAAATATCCACGGTGAAAATAACTTCTAACTCATCTTCGTCGTTTTCTAATCGTTTTATGAAATAGGAGCGCTGGTCTACGGAATTCGCTCCCGACAAAGCTACACTGCTATACCCTCTTTTATTAAATTCTTCCGCCATGTAATGAGCGTGATCTACGCTTGCACAGAAGCCCAAGCACTTTCTCTTCTTCCCATCGTTACCGTAGAAATTCAAGTTTTCTATAATAAAGTCTACTCTTTCATTTACTTTTAAGCGTTTTGTAACCTCAGCAATATTATCAATATCGACATCACTTAGATCGATTCCGTCTATATCCGTGATGCCAAAGTAATGAAATGGGATAATTAGCTCGTCATCTAATGCCTCGTGTAATCGGACTTCTATTGCTACATTATTATCGAATAATGCGAAGACATTGTGGTTGTCGCTTCGTTCAGGCGTAGCAGTCATTCCTAATGTGAAGTCTGGCTCGAAATAATTTAGGACTGCCTCATAGCTTGGACTTGTTGCATGGTGGGCTTCATCAAAAATGATGTAATCAAATTCGTCTTTTCTAAATTCTTGATAGCATCTAGTCAACGACTGGATGGTAGTGAATACATAATCCGGATGCTTCTGTTTATGATTACCAGTCAACAATCCAAACGTCTTTGCTTCATTTACAATCAGTTTTTCAAACGTTTCCTTCGCTTTTTTTAAAATTTCTTCTCTATGGACAATGAAAAGAAGTCTGCGAGGTCTGAAATTCTTTACATCGAAAGCGGACATATACGTTTTCCCTGTACCTGTTGCAGCAATAACTAGAGCTTTGCTTTCTCCAAAAGAACGTAGCCGTTCGAGATTTTCCATTGCTCTTTTCTGCATTCTATTCGGAATGATATAGTCGGTGTTTTCATAAATAAGATTCTGTTTCGTTGTAATAGCAGTCAGCTTACTAAGAAAATCTTCATATCTTTTAAGAAAGTCTTCGTCAGCCTCCGCACTTCTTTCCCAAAGGTGATTGTATTCACTTAACACTTCTTTGATAAAATGCGTATCCTCTTTAGTCATGATTTTCACATTCCACTCAATGTTACTTTTTAATGCACTTTGCGTTAAGTTAGAAGATCCTATGAATACCTTATAGTGATCTACATATTCAAAGATGTAAGCCTTCGTATGAAACCCGATTTCCTTGTCTGTCACAAAAACCTTTAATTCGATATGTTCAAAGTCCTTTATTTTCCTTAGGGCCTTTGCTTCTGTAAAATTAAGATATGTAGAGGTAATGATCTTTCCTTTTATTCCTCGCTTTTCTGCTTCTTTAAAAGAATCTAATAATAGCTGCAAGCCGCTAAAATTGATAAATGCCACACTGAAATAAAACCGCTCACATTCCAGAATCGATCGTGATAGTTCATTTAATAAATTCCCTTTATCTGAGTTAACGATCAATTTTTCTTCGATGATCATATCAAATCTCCTGACGAACTGAATTAATAATAGATAAGTAAAATTCTACTATATAAGGAATAAAATAAAAATAGACTCTACTAAATTTGATAATCCCTACCAAGAAGTAATAGAATTAGATAAGGATCTAAAATACAGGAGGGTTATCAATGGAATATGCCATAATCATCGTGATTCTGCTTTTCATCTACATGGTCACTTCCAGCAGAATTAAAGCACTTGAAAATCAGATTAAAAGTATGAAAGTTAAGATTGATCAGCTTTCCATAAACGGAGATGTACAGGTCAATCCAGTAGATGATGACATACGCAAGCTATTGCATGAAGGGAAAGATGTTCGTGCAGTGAAAGCGGTACGTGACGCTTTGGGCTTGTCTTTGCTTGATGCAAAACAATATGTGGATGCAATTAAGAAAGAAATGGATGAAAAAAAGTAAGGAACTTATAAAGGTTTAAAGGAGATGATGACTTGGAAACAGTACAAAAAGGAATAGTAGATGCTATACAAAAGCACTCCACCATCATCATCCACCGCCACATCAACCCCGATCTCGATGCCATGGGATCCCAGGCAGGATTGCAGAGAACGCTTCAACTTTCTTTCCCCGACAAAAACATATACGCAGCTGGCCACGACGAAAAAAGTCTTCTCTTCATCAATACGATGGACGTCATCCCAGATGAAGCATACAAAGATGCTTTAGTCATTGTGTGTGACACGGCTGATACGTCTCGTATTTGTGACCGGCGATTTTCAAAAGGAGCCATGCTGATAAAAATCGATCATCATCCTGATCATGAACCATACGGTGATCTCTCATGGGTAGACCCTTCATACAGCTCGGCCAGTGAGATGCTTGTTGATTTGTTTTTGGAGTACCCTGAAGTTTTTAGTATGAATAAAGAGGCGGCAGGAGCTTTTTATACCGGGATTATTGGGGATACTGGCCGTTTGCTGAATGGCACTGCTTCACCGCGTACTTTGATGGCCGTAAAGGCATTGAGGAAGTTTCATTTTCAGCCTGAACGGATTCATAATCATTTAAATAAGAAAAGCAGCGGTGTTTCTCGTCTTCGCGAGGCGATTTTAATGACTTTTAAGGTGACGGATCATGGAGTTGCCTATATTTATTTAACGGATGAAAAATTGGCTGCTTATGGGGTGGACCGTGCGGAAGCGGCTAATCTTGTGAATGTCCTGTCTTCGATGGCACGAGTGAGAATCTGGGTCTTTTTTATTGAATATCCGAATGAAATTCGTGTAAGAATCCGTTCAAGGAATATTCCGATTGATGACATCGCCCGTATGTTTGGCGGCGGAGGTCATTCTTTCGCAGCAGGAGCATCGATTGATTCCTGGAAAAAAGCAGATGAAGTGATTGAAGCTTTGAATGGTAAAACTTAAACCGAATATTGGAACTATTTTTGGTTTTTACATAGAATCTGATGTTTGTGGTAGTGTAGTACTAATATGTTTAAAATAAACACGCTTCAATTCAGCGTTCAATCATAATGGAGTGATAGTATGGGTAAAGCTAAAGCTAAAACGAAAAGCAGTAAAGGCGGGACAGGCGGAGGAACAGGCAAAAAGGGCTGGAACCGCTGGCAGGCAAGTGCCAATAAAAAGAAGAGCTTTAAGCCTTATACGAGTAAGGGTACTAAACAGCAGGACGATGGAAAAGGCTCAAAAGAATAAAATGAATAACAGCGCATGGATCCTTTTTGGGTCTTTTTTTATTTACTGCAGTCTTAAAGAGATGCCGAATAAAAAAGAATAGAGCCGGGATGCCACCACAATAAAAAAAGACCGATCCCATTAAAGGTCCGATCTTTTTTTTCATCGGTAACTGCTTCCCTTCACAATTAAAACTAAAATCACTGCCAGCAGCAATCCGCCAATGATAAACGGACCGAGGCCCGAGCTGTATACGAGATAGACTCTTACATGTTTCATTGTATTGACAATCACATAAACGAAAAAAATCAGACTCAATCCTGCAATCAGCGGAACATAAGGATTTCGCTTCAAGTTGATCAGCCCTTTTTAGAAGCTTTTACTTAACCCTATGCCTATGGTAATTTGTATCATGCTAAAAAGGCCTGCTTTCTTATGAGAAAAGCAAACCGTTTTTCATTTACATGTCTCTTCCCCTATACGGTTCTTTTTTCGGGAATATGGTGTAGCTGAAGCTGATGAGAAAATCAAGTCCAAGGACTAGGGTCCAAAGCTGAAGAGTTTTAAGCAGCTGTTCTGTCTGCTGTCCGTTGTTGATGTAGAGAATAATGGCCCCGAGAAAAGTTGCACCAATTATCCAGGCAAGGAGATGGCGGAACCATCCTTCTCTTTCACGTCGTGCATGCTCGGTTCCGTATTTGATTTTCTTCGGCGGTTTCTCTCCATTTGCAAACCGGTAGGCAAAATGCTGATCTGCCCAGTTGATCATCCCATGGCCGAAAGCAATACTGATTCCAATATAAATGGCTGCAATTCCATGTACCATTGTCGCAGTCGCCCCGTTTTTTAAATCAAGCACGGTTGCTGCCAGCAGCACCAAATCAACTACTGGTGTACAGATCAGCAGAAACGCTCCAAGCTTCTTCTTTTTCAATAGATACCTTGCGACTAAACCCGCTAGAACAAAGACCCAAAATCCAATTTCACACCCTATAATTAACAAGCCAATCACTTCGGCACCCCCTTACCAGCCAGTAAAAACAAAGAAAAGTGAGATGTTGACTGTTCTTTGTTTTTCTAAATAGTTTTTCATTCAGCCAAAACAGCTTTTCCGCTCCTCGGCCGCTTCACAAGCTCTCCCCCGCAATTTGGGCAGACAAATTCCATTTCTTCCGTACATGTATGGCAGAATGTGCATTCATATGTACAGATGTAAGCATCTGATTTGTTATGAAGATTTGCAGAACATTTTTCACATACTGATCTCATTTCCAGTGCCATTTTGAAAACCCTCTCCTATTAGAATTAGAAAATCCTTCTTTTCCCAATTATATACCATATTTTCTTTTTTAGGTAAAAAACAGAGGGCAGACCTAAAAGTCTGCACCTCTGTGTTCTTATATTTCTTAAACCCCAATATCCTCTGCAACATCTTTATTCTTTTTCCGCCTTCTCCCCATTTTCGCCAGCAGTTCATACATAACCGGCACAACTACCAATGTTAGGGCAGTGGATACGATTAGTCCGCCAATTACAACTACTGCTAAGCTTCTTGAGACCATGCTGGCAGCTTCTGTTGCACTGAAAATCATAGGTGTTAAGGCTACGATTGTTGTTACGGCCGTCATGATAATTGGGCGCAGCCGCGTCGATCCCGCTTCTAACAGTGCTTCTCTGGCATCGAGTCCTTTTTCGCGGTTTTGCTGGACGCGTTCGATTAAGACGATGGCGTTTGTTACCACGATGCCAATCAGCATTAAAGCTCCGAGCAAGGCATTGATGTCAACTGGTGTCTGTGAGATGACGAGTCCAAGAATACCTCCCACTGCAGCAAGCGGCAGCGAGAACAGAATCGCAAATGGCGCTCTTGCCTGGCCGAAGGTGACGACCATGATGAGGTACACGACTAATACAGCGATTCCCATCATTTTAAAGAGATCAGTGAAATCGTCCTGCATCGATTCAGTAGCGCCTGAAATGGAGACGGATGCACCTTCCGGGAGGTCGATTTCTTTTGTCATTTGATCGATTTCCATTCCTGCCGCTTTTAAGTCGTCGGCACTGATTTCACCTGAAATTTGAATCGTTTCTTTTCCATCCTGATGATACACCTGTGTTTTAATTTCCCGTTCTTCAATCTCAGCTACTTGTTTGAGTTGTACAGGTCCGGCAATAGGTGAAGTGACGTACGTATCGAGGACTTGTTTAGTTGTCGAAAAGGTTATATCATCGTATTCGATCACAGCTTGGAGCTGCTCTACGCCGACTTTTATTTGGCCAAGCGGCGTTTTATTCAGCATGGCGCGGACCTGCTGGCCGATTTGTACTGGACTTAAGCCCAGTGCAGACGCTTTTTCCTGGTTCACATTGACAATCCATTCGTTTTTCAATTCTTCGTAGTTGCTTTTGACTTTTTCGATTCCCTCGATCTTCGCAAGTTCTGCTGCAGCAAGCTTTCCTGCTTCTGCAAGGTCATCCTCATTTGATGCCGTCACGTTCAGCTGAATGCCATTTCCTCCGCCAAAGCTGCCAAATGAGAACTGAGTTCCTTCAATTTTGCCTGGAGCATACTCTTCATTTTTTTCCTTGATCATTTCTAAAAATGCTTCAACATCTTTTCCTTTTTCAAAAATCACAGAATAATTCGCTTGTTTTTCAGATAAAACCTGACCGTATTTTGCATCTTCTGCTGTAGAGCCCATCTGGAAAAATAAATCCTTGAGCTTATCTTCTTTTAATAATTCCTGCTCAAATTCCCCTGCTTTTTCTTTGGCATCTTCTAAATCAAAATCTGCCGGGTAAGTTAAGGAGACATTTACGAACGATTCAGACTGACTGTTAACACTGGCCTGCGGAATCGAATTGAAGGTGAAAATGGATCCAACAAAAATGATCAACGCGGCACCTAAAACAATCCATTTATGATTCAATGACCATTTCAAAATAGATATATACTTAGCAGACGGCTGTTGCTCCTTCTGCTTCACCTTCTTTAAAAGGACAAAGCTTAACAGCGGTACTACTGTTAATGCGACAAGCAAGGATGCAAGGATCGAATAGACGACTGACAAGATCAGCGGAGTCATGATTTCTCCAATCGAACCGCCAACAAGACCAATCGGCAGGAAGACTGCGATTGTCGTAAGCGTTGAAGACGTAATCGCAGTAGAAACCTCTTTCGTTCCACTTAGAATGACTTCTTTTGACAAGCCTTCAGTCTGAATGCGGCGGTAAATATTTTCAATAACAACAATGCTGTCATCGACTAATCGTCCGACCGCAACGGCTAATCCGCCAAGGGTTAAAATATTTAGCGTAATGTTTGATTGATCAAGTAAGAACAGTGTAATTAGAATCGACAGCGGAATACTGACGACCGCAATTAAGGTTGTTCGGATGTTTCTTAAAAACAGCAGAATGATAAGCGTTGCAGCGATTGCCCCAATCGCCACTTCCTTTGCCATGCCAAGCACGGCGCCTTCAACATCCTCTGCTGTATTTTGAACCGTGCGGATGGAGAAATCATCTTTATAGATATCGTTTAATTCTTCGGCTTTCCGGTCGACTTCTTTTCCAATTTCAACAGCGTTTTTGCTTGCTTCTTTAAAAATAACCAAAACCAGTGCTTCTTTACCATTTAACCTTGCATCTGCTTCGTAAAACTGACGAATGGAAACATCCGCAATATCTTTTATTTTTGTATCTTGTGCAAGTATCGCATTCTCTATTTGTGTTTTGTCTGTTACTTCCCCGAGCACCCTGACGGCATTTGATTTACCGTCCACTGCAATTTCTCCAGCAGGAATCGATGCATTTTGAGATTGCAGAGCCATCATCAGCTGTTCGGCAGACACTTTCTTTTCTTTCATTTTTTCCGGATCGATTTTAACAGAAAGCTCCGAAATGGACTTTCCGTAAAACGTGACGCTGGATACACCATCTATGTCTTCAAATTTCGTTTTTATTTCTTCTTCAATCCGATCTTCATCTGCTTTCGAAAATCCCTCTTCAGATTCAAGTGCCACCTGAGCAAGCGGAATCATCGAGAAGTTAAGCTGAGACACAACCGGCTTTCCTGTGTTCTGCGGCAGCTGAACTTGATTGATCAGCTTTTCTGCCTCTGAAGCAGCCTCTTTCATGTCGGCTTCTGACGTGTAATTGAGCGTAATCATGGAGATTCCTTCACTTGTTGAAGAAGTCATGCTGTCAAGATACGTACCATTTTTCAATTGACGTTCAAGCGGTTCCGTTATCTCTTCGGTAACCGTCTCGGCATCCATTCCCTCACCAAACGTGGTGACCGTAATCATCGGTGCATCCACGCTCGGCAGCAGCTCCATCGGCAGACGGGAACCCGAATACACACCGAGTACTGTTATCAGAAACACCATGATAACAATCGCTGCCCGATTTTTTAACGAGAACTTGGTTAAAATAGACATTTGCTTATCCCCCAACAATATGAAATAGACATACTCCATAAATATACAACAGAATTTGGAAATTAGGTGTAAATTTTTGTTAATGATTAGTAAAAATTACTTATTCGCACCCTTTACAATTTATCTATAAATAACGGGGGATACTATCAGTAAAATAAAATCTAAAATTATTTTCAAATTAGGGGTAGACGGTTTAATTAAACTTGTTATAATAGGTGGAAGTTAAAGCACATTATGAAAAAAAAGGCGGGACGAAATGAAAAATAATTCGTGCAGATATATCATTAACGCGAGCGGTAAAGGCGGAGAAACGTATATGACCCACTGCCAGGATAAGCATGAATTAAATCAATGGATAGCTGAACGTAAAGATAAACTCCTGATGGATGAAATTAAAATAACAGACAAAAAGAAAAATCCCTTCTTTAAATGGTTTTCTTTTATGAAATAGACGCCATGTCTTGTATATGGCGTTTTTATTATTTTCTTTAATTAATCGTGAGACTAGTCACCGTTCATACTGTTCTGTATAAGACGCACACTCTCAGCGATTAAGGAAAGCTCTATTCTTCATTCGTTTTTTAGCTTTCTTCACAGAAATCCATTATAATGAGGGAAAATAAAAAAGGGTGATTACTTGAAAAGCAAAATGAACCAGTTGTTTGATGACCAAAGGAATATTCATGTACTGTATTCCTATAGTGGAACGAAGAATTACATAGATCAGGCAGTGAGTTATATCCAAGATGGCATTTTGGCGGGAGATTACGTTATTCTTATTGAAAATGAACGTGTTTACCGTGCGATTCACAAAGAACTGAGCACTCGGTTAACAAAAAAGCAAATGGAATTCGTTCACTTTGTAAACAACTTCGATTTCTATTATTCAAGCGGCAGTTATCATCCTCCTGCAATCGTTGAATACTTTAATAAAACCGTTCAGCCATATGTGGAAAATAAAATTTCTTTCCGATCTTGGGCACATGTAGAGTGGGCCACTATGGGAGATCCGCTGCATCTAATAAGTGATTTAGAGAAAGCAGTAGACGAAGCTGTAAACCAGCTTTCGTTTCCGTTAATTTGTGCATACGAAGCTGAGAGAATGCCAGACTATCTCAATACGATTTTAATGGAAACACATCCATATGTGTTAATGGAAAATGATATCATCCTCTCCGAGCAATACCAGCCAAAGATTGATGTAAAATAAATAACGCTATTAGTAAAACCGGTTACGGGGTCTTCTTGGTATCCAAGAAGCAGTAAAAAGCAGCTAAAGCCGAATTTCTCGTTGAAACAATGAGAAATTCGGCTTTCGTTGCTCTTACTGGCTCCCTTTTGCCTGAATACCTTGGGAAATGTCTTTTATTAACTTAGTATCACCTTAGCCGGTAATTTCCTGCTAAGAGCATCAAAAACAGCCGCTATGGGTTATCCATGGGGGCTATTTTTATTATTTTTCGCCCTCTGTGTAAATTTGAAACGTTACACCGAACTTGTCCGTTACGATCCCATAAGCAGGGCTAAAAAAAGCTTCCTGCAGCGGCATTTTCACTTCTCCGTCTTGCTTTAGCGATTCAAAGATTTGTTTGGATTTTTCGATGTCGTTCGATGAAATACAGATCGTAACCTGATCTCCAATTTGACTGGTTTGACCAGGAAACATATCTGAAAACATGAGGTCCGTTTCGCCAACTTTCACCATTGCATGTGACACGAGTTCCTTTGCTTCTTCAGGTAAAGGGAATTCTGGATTTTCTGGCATTTCTCCAAAAGTCTGGTTGAAGAGGACTTTCGCGTCCAATGCTTTTTCGTAAAATTGAATCGCTTCCTTTGCATTTCCGTTCATCATTAAATAGGGGGACATTCGCAATGTCATAATTCAGCAGCTCCTTGGCTCAAATTTTTATACAAATGCTTGAGTAACCTTCAAACCTCCGTTTGAACTTGTTAATGGCTGTAACCCCTTTCACATTATTACCCATAAATGTATTTTACAACACAGAACAAATGTTCGTCAATAATAACTTAATTGAAAATTAACAATATTCCCCTTAATACTCTTTACGTTTTTCCTCTTCTGTCATTTGTTTAAATTTCACAAAAAAAGCGCTTCTTCCTATAGAAGAAACGCTACCCTATATAATTTAATTTTACCAATCACTTCGGAAGTTACCTTTTTATCCGCTATATAATTTCACTGCAGCTCAGCCATTAAAAGAAGAATGCCAATCTTACAGCATTCCTCTTCATATTTTCTCTATTTATTTATTTTCTCGGCTATCAAAAAAGCCATCATTTGCGAACCTTGTTCATTAAGATGTATCCCATCAGGAGCAAAATACTCTTCTTGATAGGCACTTGCCGAATACCAGTCCACAATTTCCGCATTTGGGTGGCCCGATTCCACATTATTCAATATCGAGTTCACGACAGCCTCCCAAGGTCTCGGAACCCTTACATTAACTAAAATAATATCCCGTTTGCTGCCAATCAGCTCAATTAGAGACGACAAATGTTCTTCAGAAAAACTGCCATTGGTACCTAGTTCAATTATTACACAACTACCCAATTCATTGGATTTTTTAAGGACCTTGACAATATTCGCTGCTTCTTGCATTTGTCTGCCAACCTTGGCATCAATCATGATATTCGGAAATTCTTTCTTAAGATATGGAGCGACATCAATCATAACTGAATCTCCAATAGCAGTTATAGTAGAATTTCTATTACACTTATTAGAAGACTGCGTATGTGATTTTAAATCAATAATGTCATTGGCTTTATCCTTATTTTCAATAACAGAATCTGTTTGTTTTTTTTCATCTTTAACAAGTACCGAATCATATTTTGACATTTCTGCAGCTGTCTCACTATAAAGAGCAGTAACTTTAGATATAGCTGTTACCAAAATAAGAAGTAAACAGAAGATAAAAAGAGATTGTCTAAGAAATCTCATTTTTTCCTTTCTCTCTCCAAACAGCATCATATTCCAAACCTTTTTATATATTCCATTTCGTATAGGATTCTCAATGAGTTCCCATGACAGAGAAGCAAGACCAATGATTAATGCAAGCTGGAATATGATTCTGAAAATATTTGGTTCACCAACATCAATTTGTGGGCTAGTTAACACGATCACAGGGTAGTGCCAAAGATAAATCCCATAGGAACGCACGCCTATCCAACTAAGAGGTTTAAAACTCAACCATTTATTTAGATTGCTGGCAGGGTGGGCAAGCACCGCAACCAGTAATGCAGCAGCGATAGATAGAAGGATCATACCCCCACGGTAAAGAAAGCCTTCATACTCATTAATATTCCATATCATGAAAAGAATGATAAAAAGGCCTGCTCCGCCAACTGAATCCATTATATAACGAAGCAATGCCGGTAACTCTTTAGAAAGTCTTCTGTTTGGCCATAAGAAAGCAAGCCCTGCTCCAATAAGAAGGGAAAAAGCCCTTGTATCAGTTCCATAGTATATTCTGCTGGGATCAGAACCCGGCTGATACATTAGTGCCATTGCAAGTGCTGAAACAATTGCAAAAAATATAGTTAACCAAAAGAGGAGTTTAGTTTTAAGTCTAAAATGAAACCAAAGACAAATTAACAATGGCCAGATTATATAGAACTGCTCTTCAACAGCCAATGACCAAAAATGAGTAAGAAGAGATGGAATTTCCAATTTTTCAAAATAAGATAAGTCTTGAAATATATACCACCAATTACTTATATATAATAGTGCGTATAATGTATCTCCCCAAAACTTCATCAGTAAAGAATGATTAAAAAGCATGATCCATACCATAACCACCACCAGCATAGCTAACATACCAGGAAGCAGCCTCTTTGCTCGTCGAATCCAAAAATGCTTCAAATCAATTTTCCCATTATTGTTCCATTCTAAAATTAAGAGATCTGTGATCAGATAACCAGAAAGTACAAAAAAAACAGTTACTCCCAAAAGACCTCCTGATGCCCATTTGAAATTTAGATGATAGGCAATTACTGATAGAACGGATATGGCTCTTAAACCGTCCAACCCTTTAATATAACGGTTCTTTCCCTTTTTTTTTGGTTTTTGACTTCTCTTTACTTCCTGTGATTTGATAGCATTTTTCAATATTATTTCAACACTGTTATTCCTTATGGAATTCATATCTATATATTCCTTTCTGGGATTCTATTTATGAACTAACCTTTCCGTCCACGAATACATAATTGTTCTTCTTTAGCCATCAAAGATAGAAACTAGAAAAAATAAATCACTGATTGATGTATAAACGTGCTAATCCGAAATTAAAACTATCTAGTACTCTTAACTGTTCTATTTTTTTAGCCATAATCCTTATCTTTAGTTAATGTAAAAAGAACAAACCCCTGATAGGTCTGTCCTCAGTTTGATTTATATTCGTTCAGATAATCTTGTCCATACACATAAAAATCTGTTGCAGGTCTCTCGCGATTTTCTTTACGACCAAGAACGGAGCCTTTTCCAGTAAGGGGTGCCACTATAAAGGGCAATTGCACTTCAGGGGAAGAGTTTAAAAGTGTAAGGAACTGACCTGGATTCACGCTCCAGCTCCATATGGAAACCGCGGCAGATCTTCTGCTCCTGCAAAATTCGCATTCAGAACATTTACTTGCTTCGTTTCATTCATCACAGTCCCAATTTCTGAAATTGTCTTCATCATAATGTTTCAATCTTACTGATTTCTTACAGAATGCTATTTTTACGTTAACTAAAATAAAAAAGACTGTCTTATCTATATAAGTCAGTCCCTGCTGATTCTGAATGCACTAAATCTCACTCCTATTTGCATGAAGGGCAACGCTACTCCATTAAGAGCATTCTTGTATTCTCTATTTATTATAGCTTCTATAAAATCTCTGGTTTGACTACCTAGCTAAAATCTAACTAGTATATTAGTTTAAGTGACAGCGGTTCTGAATGGTGTTGATAAAATTCAGAAAAATTATAAAAGAAATAAATCTTTATATAATGCAAACTTTAATCTATTTTTTAGGTATAATCTTTATACATCTTTAGAAAGGAACTTTCTATCCTATATGCAAAGAATTTTAGAACATAAAATTAAAATACCCAGCCCACATAATTACTTTGTTCGTAAAAGACTATATTCGTACCTAGATAAACATTCTTCTGCCTCCCTTTTCTTAATAAACTGTGATGCAGGATATGGAAAAACTTCTTTAGTTTCAGGATATGTGCGGCATAAAAAAGTGCCGGCCGTCTGGTACCATTTGGACGCGGATGATCAGGAAGCTCATATTTTTCTTAGTTATCTCAAAACTGCTATTTTAAGAATAACTTCAAATAATGAAATGAATTTAATTGTTAATCGTGAAGAGATCGAAAGTGAATTCCAGGATCTTCTTTCCATCCTAACAAATTGGTCTGATCTCCTATTTATTGTTATAGACAACTGCCAGCACATAGAAAGCAATAACAAAATACACCAGATGCTAGATCAACTTCTTCAATATTCTTCTTCTTCCATAACATTTATTTTAATAGGACAAATTAGAATTAAACGAATCCCAGTACAATTAAAATTAAATCGCAGAGTTATAGAGATAAATAAGGAACATTTATCTTTTACGAAAACAGAAACTGAACAATATCTTAGACATTTGCACGGCATTCAACAAAATCATGAAATTACTGCTGTCCATGAAAAAACAGATGGGTGGATAACAGGTATACAATTCTATCTTCAATCTATTCAAGATATGGAGGATAGAACTCACAGTGATGCCATTATGAATTTTCCCGGTATTCATGACATTCATGATTATTTTACTTTTCATGTAATGGCTAGACTGCCAGAAGATTTGAAAATCTTTCTCTATAAAACCTCTTTGCTTACAGAACTTGACCTATCTGTTATTAATCAGTTCCTGGCAATTCCTAACTCTGAGAAAATAATAGATGGTCTATTAACAAGAGGGGTCTTCCTTTCCAAAGATGAACAAGGGGTTCTATGTTATCATCCTATGTTTCAGTCTTATTTATATGAAGAGTTTCAGGATATACTGAAAGATTCTGATCAAGATATTAGCGATCACCATATAAAGATCGCAAAAGTCTACAAAGATAAATGTATGTTTTTCCCTTCGTTTGTGCATTATGTTGCAGGTGAGGATTACTATCAAGCCGCTCAATTAGTAAGAAATATGGAGCTAAGATATAATCCTGACAAATTTTTGATCCTTATTCTTAACTGGTTAGATGGGATTTACGCTCACGACAAGATGCCATTTGATAGCGTTTTCCTTTTTCGTTGCATTCCCCTAGCCATATTAGATCAGCTGATCCTTCCAATTGAAAAGTATATGAAAATCTTAGAAGAAAAAGAAAACCTTCTGCAGTTATGTCATCTTCAATATTGTTTGGCTACAATATACAGACACAAAGGTGAGTTCGAAAAGGCAAAATGTTTTTACCTTACTTCATTAGATTACAGTGAAAAATGGAACATTCACTCCTCTACTGTGTTGAATCTTGTTGGACTTTCAGAAGTCTATCTCAATTCTGGTCTTTTTCATGAAGCAGAAAAGAAAGCAAGGCAAGCGTTATTTTTATCAGAAAGATACCAGATTACTCATTGTCAAATATACGCACTTTGGTTCTTGGCTGAAATTCATCTGCAACAAAATAAGGCCGATACTGCTTTACCTTTTTTAGAACAATTGAAAACGTTATTGGATCATGCTATAGAATATGACGCTCGAAGTGTTTATCTTTATTATTCTTTGAGTCGGTTAAAGGCATTGCAAAAGGATTATGCTCAATCACTGGAATTTGCAGAAAAAGGGATGCGTGATGCTAATAAATTTGGGAATGACCTTGACCTCGGCGGATCATACTTTCAATTAGGGCAAACCTATATACAAATGAAAAATTGGGATAAAGCAGAAGAATGCTTAAACTTAGCAGTGAAGGAACTTGAATATTTTACGTTTTATCGTTGTCTAGCAAAAAGCAAGCTTGTAAATCTATTCGAATTAAAAGGTGATTATAAGGCTGCCAATGAAATGAGGAATGATTTATTAAATATCTGCCGGATAAATCAATATCATTATTTAGCTGAACAAATCAACCTAACCCAGAGATGTACCCTAATAAGTAATATCCCAATGGTCCAGCCATTATCCATTAAGGTTTTAGGGGATTTTAAGGTAACTCTTGATGGGAAACCTGTCATCATAAAACGTAAATCGAGCCTAAAAATGCTTCAGCTATTAATCGTAAATAGACAAAAAAAATTACAAAAAGACTACATGCTTGATACTCTTTTTCCCGAAGTTACTTTTGAATCCATAAACAACCACTTTTATGTTTCATTATCGACTTTACGAAAAGTGCTCGAACCTGAACTAAATTCAGGAAGAAATTCACGTTATATCAGTCAAATTGATGATCATTATATACTCAAATCTGAACATCTTTATTTAGACGTGGATGAATTTCTTTCTCTATCGGATAATAATTCAAATTCTTTATCAAAAATTCCAATAGAGAAACTATTAAAGGCGGAGTCTTTATATAAAGGAAACTTATTTGAAGAATATCCTTACGAGCCTTTCATTGAGCAAGAACGTGAGAGAATACGGGCAAAACACCTTACTATTTTAAGAACGTTGGCTCATTATAATTGGAGTATAAATGATTTTACTAATGGAATTGAATACTTTGAAAAAATACTGGCCATAGATCCTTATCAGGAATTAATTTATCTTGAATATATTAAGAAGCTGCTGGAAAATAACTTGTTTATACAGGCAAAAAATGTAGCTGAACGTAATATTAAGTTTGTAGAGAAAGAGCTTGGAATTAATGTAAGCACTAAAATAAATGAAATATTTCATCCTTACTCTTTCTCGATGTAAAATTACTTAAAAAATAAAATAATAACTTTACTAGATATATTTATAAATTTATAGCGTTAAGCAAAGCACAAGGGAGGCTATACTCCTCTTTGTGCTTTTTTTATCGATTTAATGACCATTACGTTTAATCCCATACAATTACTCCAGACATAGTACTGCAAATGCGAAAAAGCACACCATTTTTTTAAAAAAATGGTGTGCCAAAATAGAATGTTATATAATGCTTTTACGCCACTGAACTAATCCATTAATGAGGACTCTAATTAAAAATCAAAATTGTCAGGATCAGGGCCAACTCGTTCATTTTTATTCAGTCCATCAATAAGAGCCATGTCCCCGTCTGTTAACTCAAAATCAAAGATCGCTGCATTCTGGATGATGCGTTCCTCTTTTGTTGATTTTGGAATCGTGATCACTCCGTTTTGAAGGTCCCACCGCAGAATGATTTGGGCAATTGATTTCTTGTATTTATTTGCAATTTCCTGCAGCTGCGGATGATTCAATAATTGGCCCTGCATCAAAGGAGACCATGCTTCAAGCTGAATACCATGTTCCCTGCAAAACGATAGAAGAGTTTTTTGAGTCAGACGCGGATGGAATTCCACTTGGTTAATCATTGGTTTGATTTCCGCATCTTCCATCAGACTTTCCAAATGATGAGTTTGGAAATTGCTTACGCCTATCGCTTTAATTTTTCCACTCTTATAAAGAGTTTCAAGCGCTCTCCATGCTTCCTTATATTTGCCTTCTACCGGCCAGTGAATCAGGTATAAATCCAAGTAGTCTAAACCAAGTTTAGTTAAGCTCGTTTCATAAGCTGCGAGCGTTTGATCGTAACCTAAATCCGCGTTCCAGACCTTCGATGTGACAAATAGATCTTCTCTGCGGATACCAGCTTCAGCTATCCCTTCACGTATTCCTTGTCCAACGCCTTCTTCGTTTCCATAAATAGCCGCCGTATCAATACTGCGGTATCCATGTTTAATGGCTGCTTTTACGGCATTTACAAGCTCTGGTCCTTCTTCTACTTTAAACACGCCAAGCCCGAACCATGGCATTTTCACACCGTTATGCAGAGTTGTTGTACTTTGTAAGTTGTTCATCATTTTCATATTCCTCCTATAATTTCAATAAGTTATCCAGCTAGTTTTTGTCCTTGCATTTTCTGATCTTTATTTTCTAGCGCGCGGCTCCAGCCCGTAAGAATAACAGCGCCCAAAACCATGAATCCTCCGATCCAGGCAGTGTGAATCAGGCCAATTGAATCCGTAATGATTCCTCCCAAGAATGCGCCAATCGCAATTCCTGCATTAAACGCAGCAATATTGATCGCAGATGCCACATCAACGGCACTTGGCACAAAACGTTCCGCAAGCATGACGACATAAACCTGAAGCCCAGGCACGTTCATGAAAGCAAATAGTCCCATCAATAAAATCGTCAGCAAACCTGCAATTTTGAATGGAGCGGTAAAGCTTAACACGAAGAGTACGATAGCCTGCACAATAAACATATAAAATAATGCCTTAATCGGATTTTTATTCGATAGCTTTCCGCCAATCATATTTCCGATGGCGATCGCAATTCCATAAACAAGTAAAATCATTGCTACTGTTCCTTCTTTAAAACCTGTTACATTTTGAAGCAGCGGTGACAGGTACGTAAAGACAACGAATGTTCCGCCGTATCCAAGAGCTGTAATCATAAAGACAAGCAGCAGACGGCCGTTCTTTACTAGCTTCAGCTGATCGGCAAATGTTGTGCGATTGCCTTTTTTCAAATCAGACGGCACTAAAATGCTGTTGGCAATAAGTGCAGCCAGCCCAATAATAATAATCACAATAAATGCAAGTCTCCAGCCAAATTGCTGGCCAATAAATGTTCCAAACGGAACTCCTGTTACAGTTGCTACTGTCAGACCGGTGAACATGATGGAAATTGCACTTGCCCGGCGGTTTTCTGGTACAAGGTCGGCTGCAATCGTTGAACCGATCGACATAAACACACCGTGTGAAAGTGCTGCGATAATACGTCCGCCTAATAAAACTCCAATGCTTGTAGCTCCGGCAGAAAGACTATTGCCGATAAGAAAAACAATCATAATCCAAAGCAATAACGTTTTGCGTGACATGTTTGATGTGAGCGATGTCAGAATCGGTGCCCCGAACATGACCCCCACTGCATATAAAGAAACGGTTAATCCTGCAGTTGTAACAGGTATGGCTAAATCCTCAGAAATCATCGGAAGCAAACCGACGCTGATGAATTCAGTTGTACCAATGGCAAAAGCACTGACTGCTAATGCGAGCAGCGCGAGCGTACTTCTCTTTTTATCTAAAGTCATCTTTTCTCCTCCTAAAAAATTGAATATTTATTAAAAATAAGTGTATGGTAAAGATCAGCCGGCAAATGTTATTATGAAACATATCGGACATCATGAAAAGTACGTACTTTTAAGTGCTGTAGGAACTTTTAAGTTCGGTAGGCACTTTTTGGTGCCTATAATATAGGAGGGATTTCATGCAAAAAAAATACAATATACCTGTTGAAGCAACACTTGAAATCATTGGCGGCAAGTGGAAATGCGTGATTCTCTGTCACTTGACTCACGGCAAAAAACGGACAAACGAATTAAAGCGCCTGATGCCAAACATTACGCAAAAAATGCTGACACAGCAATTGAGGGAGCTTGAAGATGATGGCGTCATTAACCGGATTGTCCATCAGCAGATTCCTCCCAAAGTTGAATATGAGCTCAGCGAATACGGCTGGAGTCTGCAGACGATTTTAGATTCACTCTGTGCCTGGGGAGAAGGCCATATTACGAAGGTGTATGGGGATAAATCGGCGGTTCTTGAGGAAAGTATTCTGAATAAGTAAATGAAAAAATCGAAATTCCTTCTTGGGATTTCGATTTTTTTAATAGTGCGGTTTTTAAGAATAGCTTAATCAACCGATTTGTCTTTTTTGCTTTTCCATGAATTAGGTATTTGGAAGTGATTTTCCAAAACCTGTAGATAAGAGGTATTTTACATAAGGTAAAAGGATACAGATTAGAAATACCATCAAATACGAGGAGGCTTTGCGGTGGCGTTAAAGGTCTTGCTGTTTGGAGATATCGGCATTGATGACATTGTTGCCCTAATATATGGAGCGCTGCATGAGGAGATCGAAATCGTTGGGGTTGTAGCTGATTACGGGAACATTCCAAGAAAAAATGCAATGGCCAGCGTCCAGTATTTGCACGATTTATTTAACCAATCTGATCACATCCCTATTTTTGAAGGAGCAGAGCTTCCGATGACAGGAGAAAATCCGACCTATTATCCTGAAATCCACGGGGAATACGGGATGGGCCCTATCATACCTGAGCAGGAGTATTCCGGCAAGGGCGATAACTTTCTGGAAATAGTAAAGCTTATTGAAGCCCATGGACAAGATCTGACCATTATCAGCATTGGCAGGCTCACATCACTTGCTACCATGTTTATTCACTATAGAACGTTAATGAACAGCGTCAAAGCATATTATGTCATGGGCGGAGCTTTTTGGGTGCCTGGAAATGTGACACCTGTGTCAGAGGCTAATTTCCATGCAGATCCTGTTGCAGCCAAAGTGGTTCTGACTCACGCAAGCAATCTGACGATTATCCCATTGAATGTAACCGAACGAGCCATTGTCAGTCAGGAAATGGTCGATTACATTGCAAGCATAGGGAAAGCCAAAATTCTAAAGCCTCTGCTTGACTACTATTTTGCTTTTTACAAAAAAAGAAATCCGGCTGCACCAGGCAGTCCTGTTCATGATGCCTTAACGATTATGGCTCCGCTTCATCCGGAAATGCTGAGCTACAGATCATTGCCCGTTTATGTTGTCCAATCAAAGGATGGGATAGAAAGAGGCCACAGTATTGCAGATATCAGACCCTATGTGAAAATCGGGGAAAAAGAGAAAAAACACCGTATCGCATTTGAACTCAATTACAGTCTGTTCTTTTCTAAATTCATGTCAACCATGACGGGGGAACGATTTTAATAAATAAAAAAGAGAGCTGCAGTACTAGGCAGCTCTCTTTTTTTATTATATTTTCTGTGCACCGATTACACCATTAATCGAATACCCAACTGATATTTCCGCATTCAGCGATTGCGAAACAGAACAATATTTGTCCTTCGACAGCTGAATCGCCCTTATCACTTTTTCTTCAGGCAGATCTCCTTCTAATATATAGTGAATGTGGACCGCTGTGAAGCGTTTCGGATGATCTTCTGCACGTGTACCGTTTACTTCCATGTGAAAAGAGGAAGGATTCAGCCTCATTTTTTGCAGGATGGAAATGATGTCAATTCCAGTACAGCCTGCAACTGCATGTAAAAGCAGCTCCGTTGGCCTTGCACCTGTATTTTCTCCGCCGAATTCTTCTGCGGCATCCATTTTCACTTCATGTCCTGAAGGCGTTGTTCCGGAGAAACTCATTTTTCCGTTCCATTTGATTGATGTGTTCAATTTGTTCAGTCCTTCCTGAATTGATGTTGTTAGCTATTCCCTGATCTGTCCATTTCCATAAATGAAATGTTTGCTTGATGTCAGCGCAGGCAGACCCATCGGTCCCCTTGCATGCAGTTTTTGTGTGCTGATGCCGATCTCTGCTCCATAGCCAAATTCAAAGCCATCCGTAAATCGGGTTGATGCATTATGATAAACAGCGGCAGCGTCTACCCTTGTCTGAAACTGTGATGCGTTTCCTTCATTCGTTGTAAGTATGGCTTCTGAATGCTTTGTCCCATATTTATTGATATGATGGATGGCTTCCTCCAGATCCTTCACTGACTTTACGCTGACGGTCAGTGCTAAATATTCTGTGCTCCAATCTTCTTCAGCTGCTGGTTTTGCTTTTGGAAAAATAGAGCGGATTTGCTCATCACCATAGATTTCAACTGATTGATCGTGAAGCTGCTGCAATAGCTTTTCCCCGCTCGTTTGAAGCCACTTTTCATGAATCAAAATCGTTTCAATGGCATTGCACACGGATGGACGCTGTGTTTTTCCGTTTAAGACGATCCGTTCAGACATTGTTGGATCTGCTGATTCATCAATGTATATATGGCAGTTGCCTGCGCCTGTTTCAAGGACTGGAACAGTGGATTCTCTAACGACTGTATCGATCAGTTTTTTTCCGCCCCGCGGGATCAAAACATCGAGGTATTCATTTAGGGTGAATAACTCTTTCGCTGTTTCCCTGCTCGTGTCTTCGATGAGCTGCACGGCCTCCTGCGGAATTGCCGTTTGTTCAAGAGCGCGGTGGATGACGGATACAAGCGCTTTGTTTGAATGGATGGAGGAAGAGCTGCCTCGTAAGATGACGGCATTTCCTGTTTTCAATGAAAGTGTTGCGGCGTCGATGGTGACGTTTGGCCTTGCTTCATAAATCATGCCGATCACTCCAAGAGGAACACGCTTTTTCTGGATAAGAAGGCCGTTTTCTTTTTCGATGGTTTCAAGTGTTTCTCCGATTGGATCTTTCAGTTTGATCAGGAGACGGATGGCGTGTGCCATGTCTTCAATGCGCTTTTTGTTCAGCAGCATTCGGTCAAGGATGGAGTCAGATAAGCCATTAGATCTTCCAAAATCAAGGTCCTTTTGATTTTCGGTGACAAGATAGTCTTGTTCCCTTTCTAATTGCTGGGCAATTTTTTCTAATGCGGTATTTTTTTCTTCAGTCGTTTTTTCAATTAAATGATAGCTGACAGCTTTGGCTGCCTTGCCTTTTCTTAGTACTTCGCTCATGTTTTCCCCTCCGTTTCAGGCTTTGACCCAGCGGTCGCGGTGAATCACTTCGATAGAGATAATTTCATCTGTCAATTCGTGGCTTCGTTTCCCCATTACTTGTTTCAGACTTTCTGATGAATAGAGTACTTCTCCTTTCCCGAGCAGACCGTTTGTCCCGAAAACTTCTACGACGTCCCCTGCTTCAAACGTGCCGGTAATGTCATAAATGCCCGCCGGCAAAAGACTTCTTCCGTTTGCAGTCAATGCAAGCTCAGCGCCTTGATCTACATAGATTTTTCCTCTGACGAGTGAATGCAGGGCGATCCATTGCTTGCTGCTGTTGACGTAGAAACGGCTGTCTCCGCCTATGTACGTTCCGTCGCCTTTTCCGTCAAGGATTTCAATTAATTTCTCTGACCCCGCTCCGGCGCCGATAAAAATTTTCACGCCTAGAGATAAAGCCGTTTTTGCTGCGATGAGCTTGGACTTCATGCCCCCTGTTCCAACAAGTGAACCTGCCCCTTCAGCTCCCTGCATCATTTGATCTGTGATTTCTATAAGCTGATCGAACTTTTTGGCAGCTGGATTTTCACGCGGATTAGAATCATACAATCCGTTGATATCGGTCAAAATAATCAGCTGATCTGCTTGTACGAGTCCGCTGACAAGAGCCGAAAGCATGTCATTGTCGCCAAAGGTTAACTCTTCTACTGAAACCGTATCGTTTTCATTGATGATTGGCAGGATGCCCCGGTCAAGGAGCTCACGGATTGTGGCATAAGCATTTTTATAGCGTTCCTTTTTCGAAAAATCATTGCGGGTGAGCAAAATTTGAGCAGGAATGATGCCAAAACTGCCAAGCTGCTCCATATACGATTGAATCAGGAGACTTTGTCCAACCGCTGCTGCTGCCTGCTTTCCTTTCAGGGTGAGGGGTCTCGCTGGATAGCCCAATTTTCTGAAGCCTGCAGCTACTGCTCCTGATGAGACGAGCAAAACCTCGTGACCAGCTTGTCTAAGGGCGGCGATTGCAGCAATGTGATCCGTAAACTTCTCCTGATCGATTTCTCCTTTGCGGTTCGTTAAGGAGCTGCTGCCAATTTTGACGACAATTCGTTTTTTCATGGGATGGAACCTCCTATTTTGATACAATATGGACGGCCTGCATTTTCTTTTTAGCGAAAACCAGAAATTTATTAGCGAAAACTACATTTTTTCAAGCCGGTTTTGAAGATTTATTAACGGAAATTGGAAAACATTTAGCCGAACCGTATGATGGGCCGTCCGGGCAAATGATTTTATATCCAGTACCTCATTCAAAAAAGCCCTTCTCATCCTTATAGAAAGGACGAAAAGGGCTTTGCTTTTCCGTGGTACCACCTTAGTTGGATGCACACAGCATCCCGCTTTGCCTGATAACGCCAGGTTTATAGCGCCTATGTTTTTGACATAGGACTCTGAGGGCAGGTTCTGCGGCTTTGCTGCGGCGGGGTCTTCCAGCTGATAAACCCCGCTCTCTGTCACATAAAGACCCGCATACTAGTCCCTCTTCAACGTTCATTGATTTTTATATATTATGCGGAGTAAACGTCTTTATGTCAAGAACTTCCCATCTATTTTTTCCACTCAAAACCGTGTGAAACACATCCGATGCTTACAATTAAAACCAGGACATACAGCGTGTTGTTCAGCCATTTTGGCATGATGCATCATCCTTTATTTTATTTTTGCTTCGTCATAAAACCTTGCAAGCTCAATGATCATGGCACCCATTCTTTCAAACTCAGGTGCAAGCGGATTTTTGACGCCTTCTTCCATCAGTGCCTCTGCCGTTATTTTCCCAACAGCTGCCGGCAAAACATGAGTCTCAAACGCGTGAAGGATTTGCGGCAGACACTTCTTTTTTTTCACATAAGCAAATAACTCGCGCACCTGCACTGCGGTTGTAAAACAAACAGCATCTACTTTACGGCTCAGCATTTCCTCACAAAGGAGGCTGACTGCCGCTTCATCTGGAGCAATATGCTGATAAGGCAAAACCTGCAGAACAGAGGCGCCTTTTTCTTCAAGAAATCGGATCAAAGCCGGAGCCGTTTCCCCATGAAGCTGAACCATGATCTTCTTTCCGTTCAAATCCTCATTTTCCAGAGCACGGACAAGCCCTCTTGTCGTCCCGTCATCATCTTTTGCCGCAGGTACTAAACCAAGCTTTTTTAGAGCAGCAAATGTTTTATACCCTCTCGATGCGATTTGCGCCTGATGAATTCTATTTAAATAACCTTCCTCTTCCCCTAGTTTCCGGGCAAGATTTAACAGCGTTTCCGTTCCTATACCCGTTGTAAAGATGACCCAATCCGCACCTTCATGAATAAATTTCCGCAGTGCCGGCTCAACTTGCTCTTCAGCCAAAAAAACAGTCCCCTGCAGAGAACGGACGAAAGGAATCCCTCCCTGTTTTTCAATTAATGTGCTGATTTCATCTGTTTTGCGGGAGCCTGCAATGACAATCCTCTTTCCTTCTAAGCCTTTTCCCATTTTATATCCCCACTTCCTATGACTATATTAAAGAAAAGCCTTTTCGAATGGACCAAGCAATTGGCATATCCGATTTTTCTTATATCTAAAGGTATCATTATGTACTGGTTGTTTCAATCGTTTCTCAGCACAGCCAATGTGTTTTTTTTCACAAAGTGTTCAAACTTTATGTAATCGCTTTCAAAAACTTGTAGTATAATAGGAATATAATCACAGAAAGTCAATTTTATAGACTAATTAACCTTAAATATAACAACTTGCGGAAGGAGAATTCACCATGATCTTAAAAGCTTTGAGGCGAAATAAATTAGTAACGGTTAACTATTACATCGACGGTGCGGTTCAGACATTAAAAGGCCGCGTTCACAACCTGGACCTTAGTGATCAGACACTGTCTTTAGAGGACGAAAACAAGAATATTTTCTCTATCAGGCTTGCAGGAATTAAAGAAATTTATTAAAGAAAAAAGCACTTGAACCATTTCAAGTGCTTTTTTCTTTATGGATGAAGCGGCCGGTAAATGGTCTTGATAAATTTCCGTATCACCTCAGGTAAGATTTTATGCCGTCTGGTATTCAATACATTTATGATTTCCAGCTGATCATCAGAAGAAAGATTCCAGTCTGGGGGAATGAACGCAAAGATTTCTTCCAGCAGCTGTGTCGGAATTGTCTGCACCCTCTCAATTTCCTTCCAAAAGACTTCTTCTTCCTTAATGAATGAAGCCATCATTTGGTGGGTTGCACTCTTCAATAATGTATGCGGAAGCTGTTGCAGGTCTTCTGCTGTCCAAGAATAAGATCCAAAAATTTCTGCGTGGTCAATGACATTCAGAATATAATTTCCAGGAGATTTTTCTTGCAGAATAATATTTTTCTTCGTCCGGTCTGTATTGCAGAGCCAATAATCAAAAACAATAATCTTTGCAAGGTCTGAGGTATTTACTATAGATTTCACTTCTGCCTGATGTCCATTCACACTATCTGGGATATACACACTTGCAAATTGTTTGGAGGTATACTGAAGATCTTCATTCTGGGGGATCGTCTCAAAAAAAGATTCTGATA
The DNA here is from genome assembly GCF_030127205.1 of Metabacillus hrfriensis. Classification (NCBI taxonomy): domain Bacteria; kingdom Bacillati; phylum Bacillota; class Bacilli; order Caryophanales; family Bacillaceae; genus Metabacillus; species Metabacillus hrfriensis. The sequence continues at coordinate 1,479,991 of NZ_CP126116.1, read as the reverse complement.
GGTCGGTTATTGCTGAATATGGCACCGGCAATCCCATAAAACGGGCAATGCAGTAACCAAACCATTCATTAATAAGCGCTTTATTTTCGGAAGGCTTATAAAATTTAACAACATAATCTCGCTTATCCTCAAAAGTTATGAGATGGGCATTATTCGTCTTGCTCTCAAAAAGATTTTTATAAATGGGAGCAGTCATTTTTCATCAGCTCTCTTTACTTCCTTTAGAATCTCAATATATCTTTCAGCACAGTGTGAGAGCTGAAACATGTTTTCAACACGTTCAGTGGAAAGAGTTGAAAGCGATTGATAGTTTTCAGGGTGATCGACTATTTTATAGATTTGCTCTACTGCACCTCTGACATGATTTTCGCGAAATAAGTAGCCTGTCTTCCCATGTTCGACGATTTCAGGTATGGAAGAAACGTTAGGAGCCACTACTGGAACTCCACAAGCCATTGCTTCGATAAATGTGTTTCCAAATGACTCTGCAAGAGTAGTCGCAAGGGTGCAGCCGCCAGATTGCCTAACCTTTGAATAGATTTCAGGCATTTCATGATAAGGAATGACAGGATACCATTTTACAATGTCTGTCAGATCCAGCCTTTTCCATTCAGCTTCGAACAAATCACGTTCCACACTCTTTGCCCCGCCGATAACCCAAAATTGAATATCCTCCCTTTCTTTGCTGACTACTTTGGCAATTTTAAGCATGAGCCTCCAGTTTTTTCTTACATCCAATCTTCCAATATAAGCAACTATTTTTTTATCCGGGGGAAGTAATGGATCACTTTTACTTGTTATTTCAATTGGGCGAAAAAGAGAAGGATCGATTCCATTGTGAATCACTTCAATTGGGGTTTCCTGATTGATCAGAATGGATAAAACCCGCTTTTGATATTCAGATGGGACAACAAAGGTATAAGGTTTATTTTTTTCAACGCCTTTTAGATTACGGTGCAATTTTACAATTTCCGGCGTTCGTGCTTCCACTACGATTGGACCGCTGTAATTTGCCTCTTCAAGCCACTGATATGCTTTACTTGTATCAACAACAATAATGACATCGTAATGATTTTCTGTTAAAATCCTCTTTATTTTCTTTTTGTCATTAGTTAAATACACCGTTGCTATATCTTGTATCATGTGCATTCCGCCCAAGTCCTTACTATAAAGAAAATCAGTGGTTATCCCATATTTTTTAAAATAGATGGCCCGATTTCTCCAGCCTGCATTTACACCGCCGACCGTCAGCAGACGCCAAATAACTAAGATCTTCATTAGGTTCTCCTCTCTCTGATTTTATTTTATTTTTTTGCCTTTTTCTTTTGAGCCTTCATTTCATTTTTCTTTTCTGATTCTCTATTTTTCTCTTCTTTTTTTGCCTTTTTCATTTGAGCCTTCATTTCATTTTGCTTTGCCTTTTTCTTTTGATCCTCCATTTCATTTTGCTTTTCTAATTCTCTATTTTTCTCTTCTTTTACTACTTTACGGACAAGATTTTCGAGCTGTGCGTAATGTTTCGCGGTATCGTTTGTCGTAAGTAAATTTGTTGTTTTTTCACCCAGAGATTTTGAGTCTATGGACTTTTCGGAAGAAATTTTATCGAAAAGCTGCCTGGATATTTCCTCCATCTGCATATAGTGCTCCCACTCATTATAGAGTTCTGGTGCTGCTTCCTTTACATGTGAGAGAAACACAGCTTTATAATCCTCTCCAAGGCTCATTAAAAGTTTTCGGGGATAGGGGTATGTCCGATTCCTCCACACAGTTCTTCCTACATCAATTACTTTTAGCGATCCATCATGCTGAAGGTAAATTTGTCTCTTATGATGATCAATCCGCTCATATCCAATTTCTTTAAAAACCAAAAGCATTTCAATCAGCTTATAAGAGAGCTCCTTCGTTAAAGGATTCACCTGAAGATATTCACGCAGATCTACGCCATATACCATATCCATGACAACAAAGTTTTCCCCTTTGCAATGCACTTTTGGAAGAAGCGGAGTGTTCTTTCCTAATGAAAGAGCATAATATTCACGTTCACAATCCTCTATTTCACCATAAATTTTCATGCATAACTGATCATTGATTTTGAAAACAGCTCCCTGTCTCCCTTTTCCGATCATTTCGAGACCGGATTTATTTTCAACTTCTACATCCATATCCTCAAACTTTATTACACTAATTTGCCTTGCTTTCTTTTTTATTTCTTTGCATTTAATCGAAGCCACTTTCTTCACTTCCTTTGCTGATTTATGTCAAATTACAACACAATTCTTATATAGTAAATGCTATTACCCCCTATTTTGACATGGATAGAAGTACAGTTTGAAATGATTATTTACTAGCTTACCCTGCATGATTTAAAGGATTTTCCAAAACAGTTATCGAAATATAGCCTGGATGTGACGGGAGTGATTAAAATTGATCTACAGAAGAAAAACCTATAAAATTCTGCCTGAAAAAGCGAAATTATTTAATCAATTTTTCCATGATTTCCTTTTGCCGATTCAGCTCAAAAATGGAGCGAGATTGACCGGCCGCTGGATAAACGAAACGAAAGACGAAATTGTCGCTATATGGGAGTATGATAGTTATGAAGAATATATAAAAATTGAAGAACGTGTAAAAAAAGATAATATGCATAAGCTGGCGGCAGAAAAATTAAAGACATTTGGTACACTTTTCACATCAAGTAAACAGGATTTTCTTAACCCTGCGGGAAACTATCATTTTCCCAGACACACCGTTACTGTATCCGGCTATATTACGAATAAAGAAGGTGAAGTTCTGCTCGTAAATACTTTTTGGAGAACGGATACATGGGAACTTCCGGGCGGAGCAGTTGATGAAGGGGAAACACTAGATACAGCTCTGTGCAGAGAGATCCTTGAAGAAACAGGTATTGAGGTTAAACTTCATGGTGTTTCCGGTGTTTATTCAAATGGTACTACTGTTACAATTGTTTTTATTGGCTCGTACAAAGGCGGTAAAGTAATGCCTTCTGATGAAACAAAAGAAGCAGTGTTTCATAAGTTGGACTCTTCTAATATAGAAAACTTTGTTACTCGTGCAAAATATCAGCCTAGGGTAAAGGATGCGATGTCTGGGCGATACATCCCCTATGAAGCATTCAAGGTGCGTCCCTATGAACTTTTGAATCGAATGGGAGATTACTGAAGTCGTTATCCTGCTTGGCAACTACTTAAAAAGAAGAACTGCATGATTGCAGCTCTTCTTTTCACTTTTAGACGATTACTGAAACCTTTGAAGGATTGAACCCCTTCCATTATCCACATTAACTTCAGCGTAAGCTCCATTAATTAACGTGATTTGCGGAGGCTGATGGCCGCAATCGATATCATATATGATTGGAACGTCCAGTTCCTCAGCAAGATCATTGTATACATCCAACACTGTATAATCATCGACAGGATGATTTGCGGCACTTCTTCCGAACAAAATTCCCGAACAGTTTTCAAACCATCCTGCCAGCCTCAGCTGAACAAGGGATCTGCGCAAATCGGTTGCTGTCTGCTCACAGTTTTCAAAGTACCAGAGAATGGGTTCGTTTGGAATGTACTGTTCGCTGAACGTTTTGATATCGCCAAATGGCGTTCCGGCTAAATGGCTAATCAGATCAATACATCCTCCGAGCAATCGGCCTTCTGCTTTTTCGGACCGATTGGACAAGGTCTTCCATTCTGTTGGTTGAGTTAAATGAAAAATGTGCGGAGTCGGATTGTTGTGCTGCCACTCATTCTGGTAATGGCAGGAAGAGAATTGAAGAATCGATTCCCCGCTTTTTGTCTTAAGAACGTTCTCCCACATTGCTGTTGCAGGATCGGATTTCTCGCCTCTTAAATCCACAAGATTGGTTCCATGAGCAGTGGCCATTCCGGTCTTTAGCGTGATGGCAAGCAGAAGCGGACTGATATCGGAATAGCCCAGCACCCATTTCTGCTTGATTGAGTCATAGTTTATAAATTCAAGAATCTCAATCAAAAGCTCGCCGCCCCAGGGTGGGATAATCAGATCAATTTCTTCGTCCTGCATCATACAGTTAAATTCTTCTGCCCGAGTTCTAAAATGAGCTGATTTTGCTTTTTCCTGCGTCCACGGTGTTTTTCCGCAGATCACTTTGTACCCCCTAGATTCCATGCGGGTGCAGGCTTGGGTAAGAATATCGTGCAATTCTGACGGAACCCCTGATGAGGGTGCCGTTACTCCGATTGTTGCTTCATTTTTTAAGATAGGATAGGTAATCATTGATTTCCTCCTGACCGTTTTAGCTGATTTTAACTAAGAAATTACGATCCAACAATGTTTATTATGATTATTTTAAAAATTCTTTCCATTTTTATAGTTTTACTGTCCGAAACTATCCATTTACTGTCCGGTTTAACTGAATTACTTTCTATAATGAGGCATTTACTTTCTTGGTGTGCTCGCTCGCTAAACGACTTCGTTCGAGTTCACATTTGTACGGAATTAATTTGAAAAGTCCCGGAATTAGGATTGAAAGTCTTGGAATTAGTTTGAAATGTCTCGGAATTAATTTGAAAAGTCTTGGAATTAGGATTGAAAGTCTTGGAATAAAGTTTCAAAGTCTCTGGATTATCTCGTATTATGCTATTTTCCTTCACCTTTACCACAATAAATAAGGAAAACCAGTCATCTAACCCGTGTTCCCTGAGGTAGTTCTATTCTTTAGAATGACTTTCCTTCAAAATAAAAACGAACCCTCTCAAGGAAGGTTCGTTTTCAATCTAATTTATCCACCAAACGAATAGTCAGCTGTCATCAAACTCCTGAATAAGCTGAAAATCCGCCATCGACCGGAATCACCGTTCCAGTCACAAATCGGGATGCTTCATTGCTGACAAGCCAAAGCAGCGTTCCATTCAAATCCTCAGGATCTCCAAATCTCTCGAGCGGTGTCTGGTTAAGAATCTTTTTAGCCCGATCTGTGTAGCTGCCGTCTGTATTCGTTAATAAATTTCGATTTTGCTCCGTTAAAAAGAAGCCCGGTGCAATGGCATTAACGCGTATGCCTGCCTTAGACATATGCACAGCCAGCCATTGAGTAAAGTTGCTGACTGCCGCTTTTGCCCCGCTGTAAGCTGGAATTTTTGTCAGTGGGGTATAGGCATTCATTGATGAGACATTAATGATCACATCACCTTCGCCCATATCTCTGCCAAACACTTGAGTGGCCTGCAGGGTTCCGAGAAAGTTCAAATCAAAGACTGAACGGACCCCTTCTGAATCCAAATCAAAAAACGTATTGATTTCTGAGTCTTTCAAATCCTCATTGAAATAGTATTCTTTATCCGTATTCCCTTTAGGGTGATTTCCCCCTGCACCATTTATTAGAATGCTGCAGGGGCCAAGCTTTTCATTCACTTCTGCTTTTGCCCGCTCAAGACTTGTTTTATCAAGCACATCAGCAGATAGTGCTATAGCCGTCCCGCCATCTGCACGAATTTCTTCGGCAACGCGTTCCACAGATTCCTGGCGTCTGCTTATGACTGCCGTTTTTGCTCCGCATGCTGCTAGAGCTTTGGCAAATTGGCTGCACAGAACACCGCTTCCACCAGTAATGACAGCCACTTTTCCCTCTAAATCAATTTGAAAAGGAATCTTCATATTTCTTCCCCGTTTCGCCTTGTCTGTTTTTTTCTTTTGTTGCAGCTTCCCACAAACCATTTAGATAGGTAGCACCAAGAGCGCGGTCATACAAACCATAACCCGGTTTTCCTGTTTCTCCCCAGATCATTCTGCCATGATCCGGTCTTGCCGGTCCTGAAAAATCAACTTCTCTTAAGGCACGGACAATCTCATACATATCCAATGAACCGTCCGTTGAAAGATGGGCAGATTCCTGAAAGGATTTTTCACCTGTCCATTTAATGTTTCTTAAGTGAACGAAATTGATCTTCCCTTTGCTGCCAAAATAACGGACAAATTCAGGGAAATCATGATCTGGATTTGCACCGAGCGAACCGCTGCATAAACAAAGTCCGTTATATGGACTTTCATATAGATTGACGAATCTGTCTAAGTTCTCTTTACTGTTAATAATTCTCGGCAGTCCGAAGATTGACCATGGCGGATCATCCGGATGAATGGCCATTTTGACTTCTTCTTCCTCAGCAACCGGAATGATTTCTTTAATAAAATACGAGAGATTCGCCCACAATTTCTCCTCCGATACATTCTGATACTGGTTCAGCAGGTTTTTTAATTGCTCCGGTTCATAGCTTGTGTCCCATCCCGGCAGCTTTAAGTCTCCGTTTATCGGATTCATTTGCTTTACTTTTTCTTCTTCATAAATAAGAGCAGTTGAGCCATCTTCTAATTCATAGTCAAGTGATGAACGAGTCCAGTCAAAGACAGGCATAAAGTTATAACATACAATTTTAATTCCAGCCCTGGATAAATTTCGAATCGTAGTTTTGTAGTTTTCTATATATCGATCTCTGGAAGGAAGGCCGAGCTTTATATCCTCATGAACAGGAACGCTCTCTATTACACTTAGGCTTAAGCCGCTCTCTTCAACCTTCTTTTTGAGCTCAATAATTTTGTCGTAAGGCCAGGCATCCCCGACAGGGATATCGTAAATAGCGGATACAATTCCAGTCATGCCCGGAATCTGGCGGATCTTTTGTAAGGTAACAGGATCATTGTCCCCATACCAGCGAAATGTCATTTGCATAAGCGTTTTCCCTCCATCTGATTATCTAGTAATCTCAAAATATGTTTTCGCATTGTTATAGCAAATATCCTGCACCATTTGACCGAGCAGTTCATAATCATCTGGTGCTTCGCCTTTGTGAACCCAGCCGCCGATTAAGTTACATAGAATTCTGCGGAAGTATTCATGTCTTGTATAAGACAGGAAACTGCGGGAATCCGTCACCATGCCTACAAAATTGCTGATCAGTCCTATACTTGCAAGGTCTGTCATCTGGCGGATCATCCCGTCTTTTTGATCGTTAAACCACCAGCCTGTGCCAAATTGAAGCTTCCCTCTTGCTTCTTCATTTTGAAAGTTCCCGACGGCTGAAGCGATGATCGGATTATGAGCAGGATTCAAATTATAGAGAATAGTCTTTGGCAGCTCATTCTCTCTGTCAAGACGACTCAGAAACTGATTCAGCGGCTTTGCCAGTTCAAAATCGTTCATGGAATCAAACCCAGCATCAGGACCTATTTTCTCAAACATTTTTGAATTGTTATTGCGGATCGCCCCAATGTGAAGCTGCATTGCCCAGCCATGAGAATGATACAATTTTCCGAGATGAAGAAGTGTATATGTCTTATACTTATTTTCTTCAGATAAGGTGATGGATTGACCTTGAATGGCCTTATCAAATATCGCTGAAACTTCTTCCAGTGCTGCTTCTTCATAGAAAAGATGGTCAAAACCATGATCTGACACTCTGCACCCTGCTTCGTCGAAATAATCGACCCTATTTTCAAAAGCCTTTAATAAATCTTGGTAGCCTTTGATTTCGATATTTGCTGCTTTAGACAGCTTCTCTATGTAACGAAGAAAACCTTGCTGCGTAATTTCTATGCCTTTATCAGGACGAAAAGCTGGCAGAACAGCTGTCTCTATCCTTTCATTTGCCCGAATTTCCTTATGATAGGCAAGTGAATCTGCCGGATCATCTGTTGTGCAAATCACATGAACGTTTGATTTTTTAATGATGGACTGAGCAGAAAAATCCTTCTGCTGAAGCAGATGATTGCAGCTCTCCCAGATTTCGTCTCCTGTTTTTTCACTCAGCGGCAAATCGATGTTGAAATACCGCTTCAGCTCCAAGTGAGTCCAATGATAAAGGGGATTGCCTATACAGGATGGCATTGTTTTTGCCCATGCATCAAACTTTTCCTTATCGCTTGCATTGCCTGTAATCAGATCTTCGCTGATGCCGTTTGCACGCATGGCTCTCCATTTGTAGTGATCGCCGTTCAGCCAGATTTCTGTCAAGTTTCGGAATTGCTTGTTTTCCGCAATTTCTTCAGGACTCAAATGACAGTGGTAATCATAGATCGGCATTTCTTTTGCATATTCATGGTAGAGAATCCTAGAGCTTTCGTAATCTAATAGAAAATCGTCATCCATAAATTTTTTCACTTCAGATTTCCTCCTGTTTCAAATAGATTTGATCTCCGCTTTTATACTCTGCACTGTCTATAATCAGCTTTCTTTTTTCACCCTGCGGCAAAATAAATGCTGCTGTGTCATATGGAAGAGTGAAATTCCCCTCTATTTCAGCGTTTATATGAATCTCTGTTTCTGTTGTATTCATTTTGACAGCCACATAAGCGAAGTCTTCTTTGTATTGTGCTGTCACGCCGTCATCTTCATATAATCTGTACACGGATTCACTGCTGCCCTTTCCAGGGAATAACAGAAACCCTCTTTCATCTTTATGTTTATCAGCAAATGAAACGTCCGCCAGATTAACAGGAAGGATGCTTCCTCCTTTTACAAGCAGGGGAACATAATGAAGAGGTGCGGGAATGGTAACCGTCTGTCCGCCTTCAAACCATGTTCCTTCATGGAAGTCATACCAGCCTCCGTCGTGCTGCGGCAAATAGACGTCCCGCTGTTTTTTCCCTTTTTCTACAACAGATGCGACTAACAGGTTATCTCCGAGCATAAAATCATCGTTTTCTTCAAATGTCGTGTCATCATGCTATCTCGCAAACTCAGTCAGCGATTTATGCACAGGGTGCGTTTCGCTTTGGTTATGTGCGAGCCTCATCGTAATCGATCCATGACTTGATGCCTGTGTGCTGCATGCAGACAATACGCCAGCTGCAAGCAGGCAGATCATCATAAATGCCATCCATTTTTTCAAATGCCATCCCTCCTGAAATTATACTGCCCCTTTGTTAACGGTTACATTTTTAATTAAGGCTGTTTCGCATAGAATGTTGTTTTTGATGATACAATGTTGTCCGTTCCCTTTCCGCTCCAGGAACTTGCTTTCCGCGCTCCGGCTGGGAGCCTCCTCGGCTTTGCCTGTGGGGTCTCCCATTTCCCTCTATTTTCCCACAGGAGCAAGTTCCTTCCGCTACAATCCACTCATGGTTTTAAATATCTACATTTAAAGCAACAAAGTTTACGAGAAGAGTCTTAATTAACAACGTTGTTATTTTTATTCGCAAAATAACAACGTTGTTATTTTTCATCAAAAAGCATGTTATTCTTCAGCTTTTTATACTATACTACAAGTAACAACGTTGTTATTTTTCAGTATAATATGTATTCCGAAAATTTTCAACAATTCCTTTTGGAGGATTTAAAATGAGTGTGACGATTAAAGATATCGCAAGGGAGTCTGGAGTCAGTTATTCAACTGTCTCAAAGGCGCTTAATAACAGCCCGCTTGTTAAGCCTGAAACGAAGAAAAAAGTCCTTGAAACAGCAAATATGCTCGGATATACGCCTAACTTTGCCGCTAAAAACCTTGTCTCTAAAAAAAGCAGAACGATTGGGCTTGTGTGGCCTGCAATTGACCGGATTGCCCTAACAGCCCTTGTTTCAAAGATAAATGAACTTGTAACAGCTGAAAATTATTTTATGATTCTCTCAGTGGATGAAGCAGACAAGGCCATTGGGATGTTCATAGGATTCCAAGTGGACGGTGTCATGATTTTTGAAGAAGGCAGAGAAACCATGCTCCATTCAGATGTCTTCTCTTCTATCCCGATCCTTTCATACGGTGTATCAGGGGATCATGTTTACCCGATCATTGACGTAAATCATAAAAAAGCCATTCACCTGGCAGTCAGCCACTTGATAGAATTGGGACATTCGAGTCTTTCCTATATTGGGGATGCCACTCCCGGAGATAAGCGGCAAACTGAGAAGCTGAATGGGTTCTATGAAGCTATGGAAAATGCCGGTCTGACTGTTCATGAAAATAGCATCGGCAATACTAAAGGACTGAGCTGGTATGATGGGTATCTTGCAGCAAAAGAATTGCTTAAAACAAGCAAGCCAACAGCCCTGATCAGCGGAAGCTATGATATCAGCGTCGGGGTTCTGCGTGCTGCCAAAGAACTGAAAATCAGAATTCCTGAAGACCTTTCTGTTATCTCCTATGATAATATTCCGCAGATGGCAAGCCTTGAAACAGAGCTTACAAGTGTTGGTGTCCCGATCGAACAATTAGCTGAGAAAATGGTCACATCATTACTTTCTCTAATTGAACACCCAGATTCTATCAATCTTACTCAGCTGATGGAGCCAAAGCTGGCACTTAGAAAATCAGCAAAATCTCTGCAAAAACACCTCTGATCAAATATTAAGGGGTTCCGTTTTTGGAAGGAAAACCTAAAAATACACGGTATTTAGCACCGTGAATAGCATTAGAATTAGCACGCTAATTCGCACCGCTTTTAGCGGTGCTTTTTTGCATAATAAAACTCAGTTCTTTATTGATCTGAGTTAATAGGTTATTCCATTAAAGCCCCCTTTAATGGAATAACCTAAAAGCAAATGCGATTGCATAAAGCGGTACTCCGACAATTAACATTCCAGCTAAAAGGTAACATATACTTTTGAAAATAAACTTAATGAAATCATAGATTGCACCAGACAAATCATCAATAAACTTGTTCACATTCACACCCACCAACTCTATTTTTTGCTATAGGAATCCAGCCCAATATCTTAATACCAATTATTTCAAATTGAGGTCGTATTAACAACAAAAAACTGCATAAAAAGAGGACTTATCTTATTCCGGATAAGCCCCCTTTAATTGAATAAAAAAACTCTTTTAAAATAAGATTGGTTTGAACAAATAAATAGTAAAACGAATAGAAAATAGATATCAGCCCTGTTAACATTCCAAAGCTTTTAACTTTTTCTTTATTAAGCGAAATAAAGAATACACCAGTACCCCATTTCAAATTGCAAAATACCAAAAACAAAACCTAAAACGCCAACTATTTGAATTAAAGAAATTATTCTTGTCTTTATTTCATTAAACTGGACAAATCTTCAATAAGGAAAAGAGCAATCACTCTCTGCTGCAATCACTCTCTGCTGCAATCGCCCCCATTGTTGAATAAAGGACACGATTCACTATTTGTGTATTGCGCCCGATTGTGGAATATCAAGATGAGATTATTGCCTTTTGCTTGTTAAACTAAAGCCCCTTTACTTTAAGTACAGGACTTCACAATCTTTTTTTACACCTCATTAAACTCATTTCCTAAATGTGTTGTACATGCAAAAGACGCCTTCTTATTTAAGAAAAGCGCCCGACTGTTGAACAATGAAATATGCGAAAGATCGCTCTGCAATACGTTCTAATTTATTTGACTAACACACCCGTTTAGCCATAAAATCAACCGCTTCACCAGAGAGAATGAAAAGGGCTTCACACCGTCAATATTGCTTCTACGGCTGGGCGAGGAATGTCGCTGAATTATGGTGCTTTAGGACCAATCAACGCCACCCCAAGAGGATTGCAACTTTCGCAACAGAACAATTTGACCGAGATGATACGTATCGTGCATCATGATATTGCTGAGTAAACGCTCAATAGAGTACCTGTTAGCTGCATACGGGGCTTTTAACTTTTCATCGTCAAGGTCCGCAATGACCGTTTTTAATTCATTCATGACTTCATTAAGGCGCTGCACTGTCTGAGCCCACACAATTTCGTCTTCTGGATCCCCCGGATTTCCAAAGGTTTCTTCATTGTCTTCTGCCTTATGCGGATTCTCCGTGCCCTTAATTCGATGGATTACGTCTTCATTCCAAAATATCAAATGGTTGACAATCTGCCAAATCGAATTGCTGATTCCCGAACTTGTCCATGCAGCCTCAGCTGCGATGACTCCATGAAGCGCCTGATCCATGGATGCAAACCAATCATTCTCATGACAATGCATGTCGAGTTGTTCTAAAAACATTTTGGTTACAACTTGCATACAACCAATCTCCTCACTGTTTAGTGTAATCTTTCAAAGTTAAAAGACACGAAAAAATCTGACTATATTATAAATTAATCGGTCCTAAAAAGGTAAAAACCAAAACCAAGTGGTCCCTTCCATATTGGACATACCTTTCTCTACAGCTTCTAATCCTCTCCAACATGGCAGGGTAATCCGAAATTTCCGGGTGACGATAACAATAATCCTCAATCAATTTCAAAAAAGCCATTCATACGCATAAAATAACTTTCATTTTCGACTGTCGGCCATATAACGAAAAAATATTCTCAATGAAATACTCCATTCTTTTATTCTGAGAATACAACAAAACCATGATTACTATGACTTATTCGGCTCATCCAGCTTTTATTCCTTCATCATGACAAATAAAGTACCCTATAGGGCAGACCTTTTTAAGTGTCTACTCTATAGGGTACTTTTTATTTTTCTGGTTGACCTGTTGACTAAACTACAAACCTGGCCTTTGATTTTATAAGTGGCTTAATTCATATAATGCTTTGGCATAGATAGCTGTCGCTTTGATTAAATCATCGATTTCTATAAATTCATCATTTTGGTGAGAGCTGTCTACCTTACCAGGGAAAAGCGCACCGTAAGCCACTGCATTTTTCATTAACGCTGCATATGTTCCCCCGCCCGATGTTAAAAGTGTGGGTTCATCCCCTGTAATCGATTGATAAGCCGATTGTAGTGTTTTAATCATTGGATGATCGGCAGGGATATAATGTGGAGAGAATTGTTGCGCATCAGCGATTGTAAAATGGCAGGTCTCAGCTTTTTTCGTGATCATTTCAATGGTATGTTGGTAATCTTTATTTAATGGGAATCGAATGTTCAACTGAATTGAGCCACCAGCTGTATGATTATAATTAAAAATGCCGGCATTAACCGTTAAAGGTCCGAGCACATCTTCACTGTATTGGATTCCCAACTTTTCCCCAAAAGGATCACTATATAGGCTGTTTTCGGCAAATGTGATAAATGATTGGTCACTACCCGCAAAGCTTAATGAGTTTAAGAAATGCAGGCACTCCAGTCCAGCATTCAATCCATTTTGCGGTTCCATTCCATGCACGGTTTTACCGTAAAGGGTTAAAGTAATCGTTTCATCAGACTTGCTGACCTCTCCATGCAGCTCCTGTTCCGTACAATATGTTTTAAAACGATTCACAAGTTCCTCAGGTTGTTTCGTTTTAATTACAGCAGCGGCTTTCCCAGGTACCATGTTTCCCCTGTCACCCGAAGAAAAGTTAACTAAAATAGTTCCATGTTTTTCTTCTTCACTCCTTAAGCACAGCTTCACCTTCTTCAAGTTATTCAACGACTCTGTGGGAGCATACTTCATCTCAAGGCTACGGCAGAGGAATGCTTTTTAGACATTCCGATTGGTATGGCAAAACAGCTAATATGGCTTTGGATTGGAACAACAAGGCTTCGGCAATTGAAATTAAGTAAAATAGATTTTTTCAAGAATTACTAATTCTCGCTACAAACTTTACAAATAGACCCATCAAAAAACAGCCAAAGCAAGCCAAAACCATTATCCCAATGAAAAAGATATTATAAACGAACAAAAAAGCTCCAGGCATTAATGCTTGGAGCTTTTTTTAATTGCAGTTCTATTCTACGATTTTCCTGATCGCTTTTATTTGAATGAGATCGATAGGATTACTATAATTCGATTCATAACGGATTCCCGAACCAAAGTGAACTTCTCTCACGTTCACTTTTTCTAAGAATGCAGGTAAGTTTTGAGGGGTTAACCCTGATCCTGCCATAATTGAAAGACCCGTTCCGGCTGATAGATCTGCTAGCTGACTCAGCTCTTCTATTGCTTCTGTAGCTTTATCTTTGCTGCCAGATGTGAGTACTCTAGATATGGCAGGGTACTTTTGAAGAATACCTAAAGCAGTGACCTGATAATCGACCTCGTCAAACGCGCGGTGAAAGGTAATATCAACCCCTTTGATGCGCGAATCATCACATTCACCGGAATCGTTAATCCGCTGCAGACACTTATAATTAATCCATAGCTAGGCGTAAGCCCGCCTTCCATTAATCCAGTGACGTTTTACACTTCCTCTTTTTCCTTTATTAATTCCCGGATCGCCTTCCTTGTCTCCTCTAAAATCTCATCCCATTTTTCTGTAAGCATGTCGCTCAGACCTATATGAAAATCAATTTGATAAGGTTCCACACCTATTAGAAATCCCTTTATCGTTTTTCTTTGCTGATACAGCACTTCAAATAAATGAAGGTTGTGCGGAGAGATATCAAGTGTCCGGTGTTCATGTAATGCTGCCAGAGGATAGATTGATAATTGTCCGGCTTGTTTGCCGGAGGATACAGCATCGAGAATTATCACAAACGATGCTCCGTCAATCACTTCGATACAATAATCAATATCTGATTCACCTATTCTATAATCGATGCTTGGATAATGATCAAGCTTCGCCAGCTCTTCTGTAAGATAGATTCCAGCTCCATCGTCCATCATTAATTGATTTCCAATCCCCAATACGATGATTTTTTCCATTAAAATACCTTAATGGTTTTAACTTGTTTTCCAGGAATGTATACATGTGTCGCACAAGACATACATGGATCAAAGGAACGAAGGATTCTTCCAATCTCAGCTGGATTATCAAGATTCTCAATTGGTGTGCCGATTAACGCTTCTTCTGCAACGCCTCTGTATCCCTTTTCATCTCTGGTGGAAAAATCCCATGTTGATGGGGTGATAATTTGATAGTATGATAATTTTTTATCATCTATTTTAAGCCAATGCCCTAAAGCGCCTCTTGTTGTATCGACAAGCCCTCTTCCTGATGCAGTTTGCGGAAGCTCATATTTTTTTTGAACATCTACATCCGGGATAAGCTCTTTTAATAATATTTTCATAATTTCTGTTATTTTTTTCGCTTCAAGTGCTCTGGCAATTGTCCGATCCATGGCTGAAATTCCATTGCTGTATGAACCGCTTAAGATTAATCTCGCCAGCGGGCCAACTTCAAAGGGAAGATTATTGTACCTTGGCGCTTTTACCCAGGAGTATGCTTTCTCTTTATCCATGTCAGGCTCAGGCACCTCTGCATCAGGCCCGTATGTGCTTTCTTTTGCTGTGTAATAGGAGTAATCAATTTTTTCCGTGATTTTGTTCTCATTAAAAGCTTCTACAGTGCCGAGAACAGATACCAGAGGATTGACATATAACGTTCCCAGCTCTTTATAATCATTAAAGGCACCATAGGTCAAAAGATTGCCGTATCCTCCGCCTAATCGGAAGTACTCCGGATAATACCTGGCAATCTCATATACATCAGGTATCATTTTTTCATCTATAAATAAGATGATCTCCTCAAGAATGGAATCAATATGAACGACTTTTTCTGCTGTTGCCTGCGCCGTAATACCTCCAATAAATACGCCATGATTATGAGGAGCCTTCCCCCCTAATACCGCCAGCATTTGATGTGCTGACCGGCTTATCGCGAGTGAATCGAAGTAATGGTTTGAAATCCTGTCATTTATTGCTTTGGGCAGTCTAAAATCGCCATGGTCTGATAGAAAAAGAGAATTTTGTTCAATTTTCACATAATCCGGAACCGTATATTGATAAAAATGGCGAATGTGATTCTGCAGAAACTCACAGCAATGAATGATATCTCTAAGATACCTTCCTTGTTCCATCGGTTCTATGTTTAGTGCATCTTCTAATGCCAATGATGAGGCCATCGAATGTGCTGCTGAGCAAATTCCGCATATTCGCTGTGTGAAATAAACCGCATCAAACGGATTTCTCCCTACTAACATTTGCTCAAATCCCCGAAATAAATTCCCTTTTGTTTTGGCATCTGCCACTTTATTATTTTCCACGAGAACATCAATTTCCATAAAACCGCTTATTCGCGTCAAAGGATTAATAACAATTCTTTTACTCATCATCCACCACCCTTGTCGTGTCAAAGCTTATGAATGGAGCCATTGCATCCGGAAACCCAAACTGTGCACAGCCTATGCATGGCGTGTTATCTCCGATCGGCCAGTTCACGTGTCCGTTCCATTGTCTCGTTGGACAATCTACCCTTGTTACAGGACCTCTGCATCCGAGCTTAAAAAGACATGTTTTATCCCCTAATTTTTCTGCGAAAATACCGCGGTCAAAAAATGGCCGTCTTGGGCAGCGGTCATGGATAAGCGTGCTGTAAAACATCAGCGGACGACCTAGCTTATCTGTATCAGGTTCGCCGTATAAAAGGAGATGAGCTAATGTCCCCAAAAACCAGTCTGGATGAACGGGGCAACCCGGCAGTTTGATCATTTTTTCATCAGGAAGGACGGTTTGAAGACCGACAGATTCAGATGGATTTGGTTTAGCAGCAGAGACTCCGCCGTGTGTGGCGCATGCGCCGACTGCTAAAATATGTGATGCCTTCGCTCCAAGCATTGTTGCTGCCTGAAGACCTGTGAGCGGTTTTCCCTGCCAGCTTCCGATGATATTGTATAAGCCCTTGTTTTTTAAAGCGACAGCGCCTTCAACGGCAAGGATATAGTCTCCCTCATCCAGAGCCTTCATCATTTTCTCAATAGCCCGCTCTCCTTCTGATGCCATTAAACTATTACTATAGCGAAGGTTAACCATTGAATTTAAGGTATACTCAAAATCTGGATTTTGTCCGTTCAGCAGCGAAATAATATTCCCCGAACACCCATTCAGCTCTAAATAAACTAGATTTTTCTTCTTGATTAACCCCTTATTGATGCTATTCATTGCTGTATTGGTTAATCTTGCGGCTATGGCTTCGTTCGTTAATGGCTCCGGCGGCAATATGTGCTGTTTCATGATGATAACCTCCCCACGGCTGGAAGCGTGCTTAATATTGCTTCTTGCCCGGCATGACAAGAGGCAAATTCTGCTGAATATTCTTTACCTGCAGTTAAAGCAAAGTGAGTGGCAGCTGCCCATGCTCTGTTGTTCGTGACATCATAAACGGTGCCATTAACGGCGACATAGGCAGGCTTGCCGTTTTTCCCGTCATTGACTGCTAATTCTTCAATTGTAAAAGTACGCTGCCGTGATTTTGAGATGGATGGATTAGGGTAAGGTGCCTGATTTGACATTAGAAAGCGATTATTCGTCATACATTGATTTGCCATCTGGTTACTGTGGAAGGAAATCATTGAAAGTGTATTCCATAATCGCTGAAGATGTTGCTGATTCGCTGTTGGATTCCGCAAGTTCGACATGGTATAGATGTCATAACGCGCCTGAGCAATAAGGTCATTCAGCTGCATTCTGAGCAGTTCGGTGTTTTGCATGATGTTCTCTCCTTAAGGCACATTTTCATCCTCTCTAATGCATATGATTCAGCTTCCCTAACATATTCTAGGTAAAATCATGCCCGCGAGCCGATGCAGGCGTCTTGTTGTGCCTATAGGGGTTTTCAGGAGTAGTTTACCGCCTTGATTCTGACAGGATGTGACCTGGCCAATCACACATGCATTTTGACCATATTCATGGTTCTTTAAAATTCTCAGTACTTTTTGCTTCTGATTTTCATCAACTATTATCACGACTTTTCCCTCATTTGCCAGATAAAGAGGATCAAAGCCCAAAATATCACATGCACCTCTAACATCTTTACGAATCGGAACTGCGATTTCATCTAACTCAACAGTAAAGTGAAAGTCTTCACACAGTTCTACTAGAGTTGTCGCCAATCCGCCGCGGGTAGGATCCCGCATGATCCGAATGCCGTCGATTTCCTTCATGAGTTCATGAATAAGCTGGTTTAACGAGGTACAATCACTTTTCACGTCTGTCAACAACCCAAGTTCTTGGCGTGCACTGAGTATAGCGATCCCGTGATCCCCAATGGTTCCATTGATGATCACACAATCTCCCTCACGGATTTCTTTAGATTTTAGCCGATGATCCCGTATCTCCCCGATTCCAGCTGTATTTATGAATAAACCATCTGCACTTCCCTTTTCAACTACTTTTGTATCGCCTGCAACAATTTTCACTCCGGCTTTTAGAGCTTCTGCTGCCATACTCTTTACAATCTCTTTTAAGTCATTGAGAGGAAAGCCTTCTTCAATAATAAAACCCGCTGTCATAAAAAGAGGTATTGCCCCTGAAACAGCTAAGTCGTTCACTGTTCCTGTTACGGCTAACCTCCCTATGTTTCCTCCGGGAAAAAATAGGGGATTTACTACGAAGCTATCCGTTGTGACTGCGATTGTTTGCGAGGGAAAGGCAAGAACAGCAGAATCAAGCTGTGTTTGCTCTGAATGGCCGAATGATTGAATAAATACATCTTGTATGAGGTGATGAGTCAGTTCCCCGCCTTCTCCGTGAGCCAAACTGATTCGCTGAACCATGTCTATTCCTCCCTCATGTATTGGTAATGAGCAGCGCAGGTTCCTTCTGCAGATACCATGCAAGGTCCAATTGGATTGGATGGGGAGCAGCTTTTCCCAAAAAGCACGCACTCTTCCGGTGTGATTAATCCCCGAATGATTTCACCGCAGCGGCATTTTGTTTTTCTTGGTTCCCCTGTTGAAACCGTAAATTTCTTTTTCGCATCAAATTGGGCATATTTTTCTTTAAGCACTAATCCGCTTTTTGGTATCGCGCTCATCCCCCGCCATATTTCATCAAAGGGTTCAAAATACTTCTCCATTAAACGCTGAGCTGCAGGATTGCCATGATCTTTTACCAAATAGGTGTAATCATTCAGGATATCAGTCTTTTTCTCCAGCAAAAGCTGCAGCAATTTATAGATGCCGCTGAGTAATTGAACAGGTTCAAATCCAGTAATCACGCCTGAAATATTATACTCTTCGGATAAATAACTGTAGTTCTGCTTTCCTAAAACGACGGAAACATGCCCAGGCAAAAGAAACCCGTCCAATTTCACATCACCAGAATCAAGGAGCGCTCTCAATACAGGTTCTACTAGCTTAGTTGTCATCCACATGGAGTAATTCTTCAGCTTTTTCAGCTCTGCCTCGCGAATGGCCAGAGCGAGAATCGGAATCGTCGTTTCAAAACCTATTCCTAAAAAGATGACTTCTTTATCGGGATTTTCTTCCGCAATTTTCACACTATCAAGCGGAGAGTATACAACCCTGATATCCTTGCCTTCTGTTTTGGCTTTCATCAGGGTGAATTTAGACCCCGGCACGCGCATCATATCACCAAAGGTACATAGAATTCTCCCATTTCCTTCAGATAGCTGAATCATGGCATCGATCGATTTTTGATCCGTCACACATACCGGACAGCCTGGGCCGGCAATCAGCTTTACACAGTCTTTTAATCCGGTTTTGATGCCTGTCTTGGCGAATGCCATCGTATGTGATCCGCATACTTCCATAAAGACCGGCATTCTTCCTGTTTCTTCTTTAAACTTCCCTGCTAACTCTTTAACAGCTTCAAGCGAATGACGAGTCAAGATTGGATCAGAAAAGATGTCCATGGTTTCCATCTAATACATTCCTCCATTCCTCAATACTTTCTTTGGCATATTCCTCATCAACAATTGTCATTGCCTGCCCTGCATGCAGCAGAACATAATCATCTTCCTTGACCTCTGGAACAAATAAGATTCCGACATGCATTCTAGACCCCATAACATCTACCAGTGCTGACTCATCTATTATTTGGATGACTTTTGCAGGTACTCCTATGCACATATGAATTCACCGCCTTTGATTTCTTTCAGCCGCTGAAGCGATTATCAATTGTCCTAAAGCTAAACCGCCATCGTGGCATGGAATTTTACGATGGGAATAAACATGAAAGCTTTCCTTTTGAAGACCACTGGCTATCTCTTTAACTAGAAACCTATTTTGAAATGAACCTCCCGAGAGAACCACACTTCTATTTAATTCCGGTCTCTTTTTTGCAAGTGTGAGAACCATTTGGACACAGCTTTTAACAATCGTTTGATGAAAGATTTGGATGATTTTTTCAAGCGGGACAGCATTTTGCCGGTCTTTAATGATTTTTTTAATCATGGGAGATAAATCAAGCTGAAGCAGGATGTCCTTGTTTGTCTTAAGATGAAAAGGATACGATTCGTCCTTCTTTTCTATTTGAGGTTCATTCATATAATCCGATAATTTAATGGCTGCTTCACCTTCATATGTGGATGTTAGACAGATGCCAAGGATGGCACTCACTGCATCAAAAATTCGGCCGCACGTTCCTGCCATTGGAGTATTGATTTGTTTTTTAATCATCTGTTCGATGATGGCAATTTCGTGTGACTTGCCCGGGAATAGATTCACTGCTAATTCTTTGCCTTCTTCCGGCCAGTAATAAAGCAACATTCCTGCAGCATTTCTCCATGGATCTTTAACAGCTTTTTCTCCTCCAGGCAACGGGGTATAGTGCAAATGAGCCAGACGTTCGAATGAATCAGCATTTCCATACAAGCACTCGAAACCCCAAATATGACCATCTTCTCCGTAACCTGTTCCGTCCAAAATCAGGCCAAAGCATGGCTCCACAAGTCCGTTATCTTCCATACAGGACACATGATGGGCATGATGATGCTGGACAGGTACAAATTGGCCTTTTAGTTTGTCAGCCATTCGATGAGCTGCATAATGAGGGTGTTTATCAACAGCTATATATGTCTCATTCATGCCAAGCCAATCTTTAAAATGATCAAGCTGTGTTTCAAAGAAGTGAATCATTTCTTCATTATCTAAATCGCCTATATGGGGGCTCAATAAAATATGATCTTGCTTTCCGAGAGCAAACGTATTTTTTTGATTTCCGCCGAGGGCAATGATTCCATCAACTTTCGAATTCGTTTTAATGGGATCAGGAACAAATCCTCTGGCACGCCGTAAATACATCGGCTTTTCACCATCACTTTGAACAACAGAATCATCGATTGGAAGATAGATTTCTCTATTATGGGTTAAAACATAATCACAAAGTTCTTGTAAACAATTTATAGAACTGCCTCTGTATATGATGGGAAGGCCTGATGGATTAGCACTTGTCATGACAAGACATTCCAGCCTGTTTTTTTCAAACAGCAGATGATGTATTGGTGTGTAAGGCAGCATGATTCCTAAAGTAGATAAACCAGGTGAAAGATTTTCGGGTAATAAGCACGTTTTCTTCTTCCGCAGAACAACAATTGGCATTGCGGTATCTGTAAGCAATTCTGCTTCTCGGCTTGAGATATGACACAGCTCTCTTGCTGCCTCGATAGACTTTACCATGATGGCAAGCGGACGCTGCGGCCGTTTTTTCCTAAGCCTAATTTGATTAATGGCCCCCTCCTGATAAGCATCACATGCTAAATGGTAGCCTCCGATTCCTTTTATACCAATGATCGATCCGCCTTTTAAAAGATCGATTGTTTGACTGACTGCGAGTTGGTTTTCAGCCAGAGTATCCGTCTGCTGATTTTGCAAAATAAGCGCAGGTCCACACTCTGAACAGCAAATCGGCTGTGCATGATGACGCCGATTTAACGGATTTTCGTATTCTTTCCGGCATTCCTCGCACATTTTAAATGTTCTCATCGTAGTTTTGGGACGATCATAGGGCAAGTCCTTAATAATCGTATATCGTGGCCCACATTGAGTACAATTTATAAATGGATACTGAAACCGGCGATTAGACGGCTCTTTCATTTCTTCTAAACACTGTCTGCAAATACCCGCATCCGCTGCTATCCATGGAAGAGAAGAATGGCTGTTTATTTGACTTGCAGCTATCGTAAATTTTTTATAGTCAGAATGGGGAACTTGATGAATCGAGATCTCTTTCACTCTTGATATGGGAGGCGGAGACATTTTTAAATCGTCTACCGCTTTTATTAATGAAATTTCTTCTCCTTGAAAAATAATGATGACATGATCAACGTTGTTTTGGACGGTTCCTGTAAGCTGGTACTTTTTAGATAGTGAATAGATGAAGGGGCGGAAGCCGACCCCTTGTACCCTCCCCTTAACAATGATCTTTATTGTTTGATGCATTGGAAATGAGCGTCCTTTATCCAATTTATCCAGTCAACCATACCTTCTCCAGACTTTGCGGAAACCGCTTTAAACTGCGCCTGGGGATTGATTGCTTCTAAATCGCGTCTTGCTTCTTCAAGATTGAAAGATACATATGGCAAGAGGTCCACTTTATTAATGATAGTGAGATCTGTCCTCCTGAACATCACTGGATACTTTGGGATTTTATCATTGCCTTCTGGCACACTCAGGACAACTACCTTATAATGCTGTCCTAAATCATAGCCTGATGGGCAAACGAGGTTGCCGATATTTTCAATAAACAGAAGGTCAAACTGATCGAGCCGCTCAAATTGCGGGAGTTTTTTAGCAATCATTCTTGCATCAAGATGACACCCGCCCACAGTATTGATTTGAACCGTTTTGATTCCAAGTAACCGCAAGCGCTCTGCATCCCGGTCTGTGGCTAAATCGCCTTCAATCACTGCAATAGAATAGTCATCTTTTAATGCTTTAACCGTTTCTTCTAGTAAAGTCGTTTTACCGGCACCAGGGGAGCTCATTATGTTTATTACAAGCGTTTTGCTTGTTTCAAAGAGTACCCTATTAAATTCAGCTGCTTTATGATGATCTTTCAACACATCTTCTTCAATCTTAATTTTCATTCTCCTCACTCCCTTCATAAGAATCAACCCTGAACGCTTCCCCAGAAATGAGCAGACAATCTGGAATGCCGCACCTTGGGCATCGTGCTAATTGATAGTCTGGTTCAAACTCAAGATGACAGTTCTGACATTTTGACAGCGCAGGTTCCCGTATAATATGTAATTCGGTCTTTTCATTAATAGGAAAGCTGACAGTATCTTTCCTCAGATGAAAAAACGCAAGCTCAAGAGCGTCTGGAAGCACATTCGATAAATCTCCGACTATGACTTCTATTTGCGTCACTTTGCAGAACCCATGTAAAACAGCATCTTGGGAAACAATCTTTAGAATTTCTGACATGAGCGACATCTCATGCATGGAAAACACCTGCCATTATTAAGCGTTAATAAAGTTTATGCTAGGATTTATTAATGAGACCTGATGAAAATTTATGAATCAAAGATTTGTCGTTGAAAATACCTTATTCGATAATGATTGGAGTTTTGTTACTATTTAAGTATTGTAAATATTACCCATGATTCTATTTCAGATGTTCCGATATACCAAAACTATCAGAAACGAAAAAAAAGCTGCAGACACTTTTAAATGCCTGCAGCTTTTTATTTGTAAGTATCATGTAACGATTTTTCTGATCGCTTTTATTTGAATGGGATCGATAGGGTTACTATAATTCGATTAATAACGGATTCCCGAAACAAAGTGAACTTCTCTCACGTTCACTTTTTCTAAGAATGCAGGTAAGTTTTGAGGGGTTAACCCTGATCCTGCCATAATTGAAAGACCCGTTCCGGCTGATAGATCTGCTAGCTGACTTAGCTCTTCTATTGCTTCTGTAGCTTTATCTTTGCTGCCAGATGTGAGTACTCTAGTTATCTCAGGGTACTTCTGAATCACTCCTAAAGCTGTTGCCAGATGATTGGCCTCGTCAAAAGCGCGGTGAAAGGTATCTAACCCCTTTGATGCGCGAATTAATTTAGTAAGCATTTCCTCATGAATTTCCTTCTCGTTAGTAAGAACACCAAATACAACTCCAGCTGCACCTAATTTCCGGCAGATTTCAATATCTTCTAACATAATATTCAAGTCTTCATCAGAATAACAAAAGCTCCGGCTATGCGGCTGAAAAACTCTCCAGAGCACTTGCACTGACCTTTGATAGATCTACAGCTCGGTCTGGGTAAAAGAGTTATTCAGCTATCGGTGGCTTATCATAAACAAATCTCGAAGTTAGTGCGCCAAAACCGATCTTGCAAAGCGAATTCACAACAGAAACAACAATCTATGAGAAAAAAGCCATATTAAATTGATATATGGACATTTGTTAATTGAAGCACTAATCCATTAAAAGGAACTTTAATGGAGTAACTTTTAAAAATGCAGTACATTCAGTTCAAATAACGACTGATTTTTTTGTGCAAAAAAAAAAACCGCAAAAGCGGTGCAATTTAATGTGCGAATCTGCGTTAATTCTAGTGTGATATTGAGATTTCCCTCACAAAAGGGAACCCAATAAATTATGATTTCAGGTGTTTTTTCTGCTTTTTGTTCTAACGCAGGATATTCAATGAAGATCCCTCTATCGAAAGAGGCTTCATAATCCGTTTCCTCTTATCAAAAGTAGCGATTTCCTTTACCCCTTTATTAATCAGCATATCCATGTTTTCATCTAGAAAAGCACCTATATCCTCTGGAAAATGGGCATCAGAAGAAAGAAGCAATGGAATCTCATTTTCGATTAATAAATGAAGAAATGGTTCACTTGGACACATTTCTTTTACCGGGAATCGGTAAAATAAACCTGCGTTAACCTCTGTAGCTGCATCCATTTCTTTTAAAGCTTTTACGATCCTTTTGTACATGGGCATCAAAAGATCAGTATGCGGTCGGTAGCCAAAGACTTTAATATTATCCAGGTGCGAAATATAGTCAAATAAGCCGCTTCTGATTGCCTTTTCCACGATTCTAAAGAAGGTTTCATATAATACATGGACATCATAATTTTCAAACTCATGGATCGTTTTAGGATTATCAAACCCCCATCCATTGATAAAATGAACAGAGCCATTAATAAAATCCCAATCATGCCTGCAAAGCAATGCAGATAAATCCTCTTCATCACCTTCAAAGTAGTCTGCTTCTATTCCTACCTTTAACTGCACACCTTGTTTGGCCCATTTTTCTTTATTTCTTGAAATGGATTCCGCAAAATGATCCATGCTTTCGGTCATGACCAGATTTAACCACTGCTTTTGCAGGCGGCCAATCGGGCTTTCATCAAGCAGCATGTTCTTTTCAAAATACTCTCGGCAATCTGTAAAACGATATAAATGATCCACAATCCCGACTTCTTTGATTCCTTTTCTTTTCGCATTTTCAAGATATAAATCAAGCCAAATTGGATCATAAGCTCCTTTTATCATTCTTTCAGATAACTTTTGCACGGACTTGGCAGCCCATTGTTTCGAGGATTTTTCTTCTGGCGAATGCTGTCCCAATAGAAGGTTTTGATAGGTTTTTTTCAGCCAATTAGATGTATAAGGTCCTTCTTCAAGATGAACGTGATAATCAACTCTCATTGGCGTCACCTACAGTTATCCAATCTACTTGACCAAAGACTGGATCTTTAGACCAATCAGCCGGCATTTTTTGATCAGTAATCAAATAGTCAATAGCAGAGAACGGCCCTATATGGAAAAGAGCCCTCTGATTCAATTTAGAAGAATCAGCTGCAACAATTATTTGTTTTGATCTCTTCATCATAATGGAAGAAGCCGTTGCTTCTTCTACATTGAAATCACAAATTCCTTCCTTGTTTATTCCCCCGCATGAAATAAAGGCTTTGTCAAAATAAAATTGTTCCAATAACTTATTTGTTATGGACCCGCTTATAGAACGCTGCAGAGGATTGGAAATACCTCCGAGGACAATGACTTTTCCATCAAATAACCTGTTTTCGATCCGGCTATTTAATAGTTCAGCTGCTGCCAGAGAATTGGTCACGATTGTTACATTTTTGACGTCTTTAATAGCACTTGCAATTTGAAAAGTTGTTGTGCCGACATCAAGAGCGACTAAATCCCCATCCATAATAAATGTCGCCGCAGCTTCTCCAATCATTTTTTTCTGAGGATGAAAGATCCCGACTTTCTTATTAAAATGAGGCTCTATAATCACACCAAAATATTGGATGGCTCCACCATGAATTCTGCGCAATTTCTTTTTCTCTTCGAGTGCGCTCAAGTCTTTTCTGATTGTTTCAGGCGTCACGTTTAATTTTATAGCTATATCTGCTACGCCAATTTTATTTTTCATTTCCAGTTCTCTTATTATCGCTTTATATCTATCATTCATTTTCATTTCCTTCCCCCATTTTGTTTTGTTTTGTTTTGGATTAACCCATTATAAAAAAGGAATATAAATAATAGACTGTAAAAATATTAACTTTTGTAAAATTAAACAAAAATGAAAACGAAATCAAAAGCCTAATCTTGCGATTCATCAGGCTTTTACCTCATAAAAAATTCTAAAAACCTTCTTTTTTATGCGAAACAAGCAATTAATTTTTGTTTTTTTGTTTTTTGTTTTGTTTTATTTACTTACATTGCTGTTTTGTTTAATAATCTATCAACATTTATATCTTATGATGAATAGGTAGCTAACGGGGATCGTGGCGCCCTCTCCATTTACGTAGTGAATGCTTGCAGCATTACATAAATGATTCTCCATTACTATTGCTCTTTTCAATTGTTATGCTAATCAATCAATTAAAAAATTGGAGGTTTTTTTATGAGTAATCAAGATCAGCAAAAGGGATTAGACAGAAGGAGTTTTATAAAAATAGGCGGAATGAGTACACTCGCGTTAACACTGGCAACAACTGGCCTGCCGGGAAACTTATTGACGAACACTGTACATGCAGAAAAAAAACCGGACGCTAAGCTTCACTTCAACTCAGATGGAAAATTTAAAGTCGTTCAATTTAATGATACTCAGGATGATGAACGTATTGACCGGAGAACACTTGAGCTTATGGAGAAGGTGCTTGACTCTGAAAAACCGGATTTTGTTGTACTGAACGGCGACAATATTGCTGGAGGCTGTGATACAGAACTCGAGATGAAGCAAGCTCTTAATAATGTTGCTCAGCCTATGGAAAAAAGAGGGATTAAATGGGCGGTTACGTTTGGAAACCATGATGAAGACTCCACTTCCAAGAGCGGAATGGACGAGAAAGCGATGCTGCAATTTTATATGAAGTACAAATATAATATGAACGAGCCAGGTGAAAATGGCCTTACTGGTACAGGCAACATGAACCTCCTCATTAGACATTCAAAAGGCAATAAGGCTGCATTCAATCTATGGCTTCTTGACAGCGGCAGATATGCCCCATCACAAATCGCCGGACAAGATTTTAAAGGTTACCCTACTTGGGACTGGCTCCGTTTTAATCAGGTGAACTGGTATTATGAGAAATCTAAGAAACTTGAGAAGCAATACGGTTATAAAGTGCCTTCACTCGCATTCATTCATATCCCTTTATGGGAGCATCGTTTTATGTGGCATGGAGGCGTAGACGTAAGAACACAAGCAAGCCATGAGCTTGCAATGGCAAGGCATCAAATCACAGGTGAACGAAATGAAGATGAATGTCCTGGACCGGTAAACGGCGGTTTATTTTCAGCTATGCTTGAGCGCGGAGACGTTAAAGGAGTTTTCTGCGGACATGATCATATAAACACTTACTGCGGAAATTACTATGGAATTCTCCTTGGATATGCCGGAAACACAGGCTTTGGCACATACGGCCTTTCAGGTGCACAAAGAAATAGACTTCGCGGAGCACGGGTATTCAATTTAGATGAGAACAAAGAAGGCGGACTTGTTGAAACTCATATGGTTTTCGCTAAGGACTATGGAATTGATTTAACTGCGAATGATCAAAGTATAGATCCACTGCCTTTAAATACTGAACAGACGAACAGTTAATTCTTATAAAATTTGAGAAAGATGGAGGAATGATCATGCTGCAAAATATAGGCGTCCCTGGACTAATCCTCATTCTGATTATCGCGCTTATCGTATTTGGACCTTCGAAGCTGCCGGAAATCGGCCGTGCATTTGGAAATACATTAAGAGAATTTAAGAACTCAGCAAAGGATATCATGTCAGAAGAAAAAGAAGAGAAAAGCAGCTCTAAGTAAAAGTGCCGAAGATGTAAACACCATGTTTGCATCTTCCTCTTATTTTAAAAAGGGAGAAGCTAATATGAACAATAAAGAGTTATCTTTTGTCAATCACCTTGGGGAATTAAGGAAACGGTTAATCTATGTTTTAGTCGCTTTTGCCGTTTTTTTATTTGGTTCATTCCTATATGTACAGGAAATATACGAATGGCTGGTTCGGGATCTCGGTCATGACTTAGCTGTCTTAGGGCCAAGTGAAATTCTGTGGGTCTATTTTACGATTGCAGGGGTCATTGCCATTGCACTGACTATTCCTATTGCAGCTTATCAAACGTGGCTGTTTGTAAAACCGGCATTAACCGATAAGGAATGGAAAACAGCGTTAGCCTACATTCCAGGGTTGTTTACTTTATTTGCTGCAGGTCTATCATTCGGTTATTTTATCGTCTATCCGCTTGTCCTTAATTTTTTAATCTCTTTATCAGAAGGACATTTTGAAACCATGTTTACTGCAGAAAAGTACTTTAAATTTATGATCAATCTGACACTCCCGTTTGGATTGCTATTTGAAATCCCTTTAATAGCTATGTTTCTTACCTCAATTGGCGTCATTAATCCGATGCTGCTCTCTAAAGCAAGAAAGATTTCTTACTTTTTACTTACACTGATCGCTATTTTCATAACCCCCCCTGATCTTATTTCAGACATACTTGTTATTGTACCGTTATTCGTTTTATATGAAATCAGTGTGAGCTTATCTAAATTCGTTTATCGAAAAAAACAGCCAAAGCAATCTGAAACAATGATCCCATTGAAAAAAATTTCATAGACAAAAGGCTGCAGGATTTAATAAATACCTGCAGCCTTTTGACTGATGGCTGAATATTTTGGGGCCTAATATATCTGACGTAAAAGCGAATTCTACCTCAAGGGAAGAACCTTAAACTATTTCTGAAAAACTTTACATGACTCTCTTTATGAAACGATTTTCCTGATTGTTTTTATTTTATTGGGATCGATAGGGTTGTTATAGCTTGATTCAAAACGGATTCCTGAACCAAAGTGTACCTCACTCACGTTTACCTTTTTTAAGAATGCCTGCAAGTTTTGAGGTGTTAATCCTGATCCTGCCATAATGGAAAGTCCAGTCCCTGCCGAAAGGTCAGCCAGCTGTCCCAGCTCTTCGACCGCTTCTGTAGCTTTTTGCTTGCTGCCTGATGTGAGGATTCTAGATATCTCAGGATATTTTTGAAGAACTTCTAAAGCCGTGAACAGATGATCAACCTCGTCAAACGCCCGGTGGAAGGTAATATCTAACCCTTTTGAGGCTTGAATTAATTTACTTAACTTATCTTCATCTATTTTCTTCTCTTGCGTTAGAACACCAAACACAACTCCAGCAGCACCTAAATTGCGGCAAATCTCAATATCTTCTAACATAATATTCAAGTCTTCTTCTGTATAACAAAAGCTGCGGCTATGCGGGCGAATCATCACATTCACTGGAATCGTTAATTCGCTGCAGACACTTTTAATTAAGCCATAGCTTGGCGTAAGCCCTCCTTCCAACAAACCAGTGACTAATTCTATCCGATCGGCACCAGCAGTTTGTGCGGTTTTTGCATCTTCAAGTGAATCTGCGATGGCTTCGATAATCATAATCTGTTCTCCTAATCGTGTTTAAATTTTTTATTCCAGCTAAATTAGAAGGTTTCTTCTTTTCCTTTTACAGCAGCTTTCATTCTAAGTAAAGCTTCCGTTAAGACCTCACGGGGACATGCAATATTTATACGTTCAAACCCATACCCGCCTTTACCGAATTTCATTCCTTCATCAAGCCGAACTCTTGCATTTTCTAAAAAGAATGTATGCAGCTCTTCATGCGGAATCCCAAGATCACGGCAATCCAGCCAAATCAAATGAGTCGCTTCAGGTTTCAGCACTTTAATAGCAGGAATATGTTCATTTAAATAAGCACATACATACTGAAGGTTCTCTTCTAAATAACCCCTTACTTTTTGAAGCCATGGCAATCCCTTATAATAGGCAGCAATCGTTCCTTCAACGGCGAAAGCATTTGGACGCATTAAACCGTATCCTGTTAATAGGGCTTCATATTTTTCTTTCACATCTCTATTCGCAATAATAAAAATAGAGCTTTGCATGCCCGCGATATTAAAAGTTTTACTTGGTGCAGCACATGTAATAGAAAACTTTAAATGGTTTGGGTGAACGGTTGCAAATGGTATATGCTTATAACCTGCGTAAGTTAAATCTCCATGCATTTCATCCGAAATAACAAAAACACCATGTTTTTCACAAATTTCTCCAATTTTACGCAATTCCTCACGAGTCCAAACTCTTCCTACTGGATTATGAGGGCTGCACAAAATGAATATTTTCGTATTGGGATGTGATGCTTTTTCTTCGAAGTCTTCAAAATCCATTTCATAGTATCCATTCGAAGACACAAGAGAATTATATAAAATGGTACATCCTTGTGTTTCAATTGTAGAAAAGAAAGGATAATAGACAGGATCTTGCACGATCACCGCATCACCTGTCTGTGTTAACGCTTTTAATAATAAATTGATTCCAGGAATAATTCCAGGGCTAAAAGAAATCCAGTCGCGTTTTAACTCCCAGCTGTACTGTGTTTTCCACCAATATTGAACAGCATCATAATAACGTTCACAAAATGTGCTGTAACCATATATTCCATGCGCTGCTTTTTGACTTATCGCATTTACGATTTCTTCTGAAACTTGAAAATCCATATCTGCAATGCATAATGGAATAATATCTTGATCCTCTATGTACCATTTAACAGAATGTGTTTTTCTTCGATCAATAAATTTTTCTAGCTGCATGACTTATTCTCCTATCTTTTATCCCCTAATGATAATTCATCCATATTATACAAGAAGTAATGAGCTTTTATCCTTTTCTTCCTGAACTTTTAAGAGGCTATGTAAAGTTTATAGTAATATTAAAATAAGGGAACCTGCCTTTTGGAGCAGGCTCCACAATTCTCTTCATATAAAGTTTAACTAATGGAATTTAGCAAAATACAGTTGGATAGCAGACAACAATTCACTAATGCCGTTACATCATTATACAGCCAAATTTTAAGTGATTCTCTTTGGATATAAGAATGCCAGATAAATAATAATCACTTATTTTTTTTAGCTGAAATAGTTCCATTAGTTTCAAGTATTCCAAGCTTTACTTCTTCAACCGACCAGACATTTTGCATTCTTAACAACATTAAAATTTCATCCTGATCTAAATGTGCCCGTTTTGCAATGTGCCAGTTAATTGATCCATCTTCAATGATTACTTCAGGCTTTCCTTCTGATATTTTCCGAATAAGTTTTATTCTCTGTGCTGCTTTTTCAAAAAGCCATATTGCTGATGAACAAACAAGTAACCCTGTAATTAAATACGATAATCCTTTTTTGGGGTCAAGTGCTGTTTCTTCAACGATCCCGCCTAAAATCAGCACGTAGATAATATCAAGCGGGGTTGCTTGAGCCAGTTCTTTTCTCCCGAGAAAACGCATGATGAAAATTAGAGCAAGAAGACCAACTAATAAGTCTAATGCCATTTTTAACAAATCCATTTTAGTCCCCTCCTACTAGCCCTATTCCCCTTTATTTGTTATCTAAAAAAAGAAAAATTTTCCTCAGGGCAGGCAAGTGGAGTTTTTGGAACATCGCCACTATTTAATATCATTGATAACTTATCTTTATAGCGAGATTCATGTAAATGCGCTCTTTGCAGAGTAAAGACTCAGTTATTTCTTAAAAATTTCAATAGTTCTCTAAATGTATATTGATCAGATTCTTCATTGTATTTATGTGAGTAAGGATCGCTGAATCCATGTTCGCCCCTGCATAAATGTACATATATACCCTGTTTATCTAAACTTGAAATGAATTCATGAACATTAAATGATTTTTCTGCTTGGGGAAAAAACAGCAAGGTTGGACATTTTGGAGATATATTTACATAGTCTCTAATACGTGAACCATAGTACCCGACAATACCATCCACATACTCCAGCTCACTGCATAACCAAGAAATAGTGGCCCCTGCACTAAATCCAATAATAAATATTTTTGAGTACTCATCTTTAATATCAAATAAGATATCTTTTATTTTATTGAATCCATTTGTGAAACCAACATTATTCATAAAATTAAGGTAGGCTTCTTCCTCTTGAAAATAGTCAAAAGGTAATTCATGTTCTAATAAATTTGGACAGATAACATCAAAATTTTGTTCGGATAAAACTTCACAAAAATCCGTCATATGTTTGTTAATTCCATAAATTTCGTGAATGACAATGATTACTTCATTTGATTCTTTGTGGATTTTAAACATTCTAAATACCCCCTCCATTTAGATTTTAAGATAAAAGTAAAACTAAAACTGCTTAATGGCGGAATTTATTTTATTCAGTCACTTTTCACGCTTTAAGGTTTTGTATTATTCTAGATGATCTGCCATATTTACAGAATGTTACTTTTTTTGAAGATAGGGTATATAAAATTAAGCTTATTTTCATCTAGTATCTGCCGCTAAGCTTTCTTTGCTCATTATTATGAATAAAGAAACCTTGGTGGGAGGTGATTATTTGAGAAAAGTTTATGGAACCCAGAGATTAATTGAGTATTTACATTCAGTCGACTATCCAATGACTGAGGAGGAAGTCACTAATTTGCTGCTAAGGAAAGTTATCCCCCATCTTAGCCCCATCAACAATATTCTTATTTTTAATCTGGATCATATTGATTGGTGGATAAAAGAAAATCCTAAAACTACTTAGTATATTAAGGCCCCGCTAAGCGGGGCTTTAATAATTCTGGAGCATAAGGTGATGCCGCCTTGTGAGCAATGCATTTTCCATATCCATCTGAAAGCGGCGGAATTCTTCTTACCTATTTTTCATCTAATCAATTTCAACCACTAATAGCCTATATGGGTCTTACTTTAGCACCTAGAATTAACTGGAAATAAAAATGGATAAATTCCTTGGGAAGCTATACACACATTAAAAATTAGAGTGAAATTGCAAAATGTGCTTATTAGTCTAAGCTAAAGTCCCCGCTGCATCATAAAGTATTTTAGTTCTAAAAAGGAGGGAATACTTTATGGGTGAGAGTTATGGAGGAAACTATAATAATGGTTTTGCTTTAATAGTAGTACTATTTATTCTTTTAATCATCGTTGGTGCTGCTTTTGTTGGCGGCAGTTACGGCGGAGGCAACGGCGGCGGATACTGCTAAAGCAAATTAAAAGGTAATAATAACTTATCTGTCTTACAAGATCAGGGGCTGATACCTGATCTTCTTTTATAATAAAAGCACAATAGTGCTGACTCCTGCATAACTTATAAGAATCCACAAGCAGAATCCCCTTACCTTTTTATACACTTTCATCAGCCGCCTTTGGGTGGCTTTTAGTATATAATTAATTTCCCTAATAAAACGTGGAAAAGCCCTTATAAGGGCTTTTATTTCATTATGGTCCTCATTAGTTTAAGATAAAAGCCACCAAAAGCTATCGGCCTGGGATTGAAAATTGGGACCGGGGGGGCATGGCGGGTGGGTCATTGCTGAATTTCACGCATCGCACCCAACACGATGTTATATCCATCAGGGTCCTGTATATATACATTTTTAAACTCCGAATTGCCGTGTACATCAGTAAATGGCTCAACTGTTATATTTCCGCCTTTTTCACGTACTTCTTCGACAAGGGTGTCCAAGTCATCCCAACTAACGTGTATAAATGTATCCCATCCGCAGTCAGGACCTTCCCATTTTGTTGGATAATCTGAACGCTTTTTTGAGGAGGCATTCGGCCGCACATCATCTCGGGAGACTGCCTGTTGAAGAATAAAAATCATTCCGTCTCGTTCTGCGTGTCCCCAGTTATCTACCTTACATCCGAGAACATCACGATAGTATTCCTGAGATTTCTTTAAGTTTGAGACTAAACGAACTTGAATGGTCAGTCCG
This sequence comes from Metabacillus hrfriensis, assembly GCF_030127205.1. Lineage (NCBI taxonomy): Bacteria > Bacillati > Bacillota > Bacilli > Caryophanales > Bacillaceae > Metabacillus > Metabacillus hrfriensis. Next base: position 1,446,129 of record NZ_CP126116.1, on the reverse strand, counting down.
AATTTCGCTCTCTTTTTTATATTTACCTCCGATAATTGCTCGCTCAATTTCATTTCTCCTTTCTGTTTCAGAATCGTTTAAAAGACAAACACTAATTTATTCAGCTAATACTTATTTTTTTCCTGTAAATTTGTTTACGTGAATCGTTAAACTATTTGATTGATTTCCTTATGTAGTATTCCTCTCTTCCTCGGAGTATGAACTAGAAGTTCCCTCTAGCGGAATCTTGAGGTAAAAAATTAGACCGTCTCTTCTCTCTTCTCGAAGTAATGAACAGGACGGATCTCAATGCGCCATCCAAACTGCTCACCTTCAGCAACTTGTGCGGCAGGATGTAGTGAGGCTATCCGAATTGCATCCTTCATGTCCTGTGCTTCAATGAGGAACGCACTGCCAATCAACTCTTTGGTTTCTACAAAAGGACCGTCCGTAACCATTACCTTCCCGTGCTCCCGGCGCAAGCACTTGGTCTCTATGTCAAGCCCGGCATCCATTATCACTTGACCGCTCTTGTAGAATTCCTTGAGGTGGGGCTGACATTCGCTCATGACAGTCTTAATCTCCTCCTTAGGACGGGCGTCCATTTTTTCTGGATTGAAGTAACCTAAACATAGATATATCATTTTGACATCTCCTTTATTTTAGTGATTTGGCTTACATTTTGCTGTTATTAACAGCTTTTATTTTACCTTTAATAAGTCAACGTTTGATCCAGTAAAATCGACACATTACTAATTGTATTTCTAGACTTTTTCATCTGTTTTGCGTGCTATTCCTCCTTACATGTCAATTTCTTCATCCAGCAATATCTCCCTTTTCTTCGGAAGCCGATCTATCTATAACTCTCTTGATTTTTAATGGTACCTAAACTTTTCCTTCTTCCCTAATCCTGCCCTTTAAAGTAATACAATTCAACAAGAAGGAGCGTTAACCCTTTTTGGATTAACGCCCCGTTTGTTGATAATTAGATAAATTACGGTTATCCGTCAGGTATGCTGCAAACTCTGCAGCAGCAAAGATAAGCTGAAGAGCATAATAGTCTTCCAACCATATCCCCCGTAGAATAATGCGACAATACGTGAGGCTATAAACAAGTCTGATTTAATGTTTAAAAATTCTGTTTATTCATTGACCGTTTAAACAATAAACATTATTATACAAATAAACTCTAAGTTAGTGCACAGAATTGAAATGAATACTCCCTGGCAGTATTAATAGAATTAATGCAGCTTGCCAGTACTAAAACAGTAGGTGAGATAAAAAAATGAATGGAAAATTTAAGAACTCTTCTGAAAATGCAAATTTACGTTTACTACTGAACAAAGCTATTGCATTACGTGAAGACGGGCGTGCAAAACAAGATATGACTCTTTTGAATGAAGCACGTACGCTCCTTTTAAAAATGTCCGAAGATTATCCCGACAACGCAGAAATTAATTATCAGATTGGGATTGCTTATGATAATTCCGGCTTTGGGAAAGATGCAATCCCTTATTATGTTAAAGCGATTGAGCAAGGCCTTTCAGGACCAGATCTACAAAGATGTTTACTCGGTCTTGGCAGTACTTATCGTCTTTTGGGACACTATGCTGAAGCGGTTGAAACACTCCATCGCGGTGTGACTCAGTTTCCTGAACATCGCGGCCTGCAAATCTTTTATTCATTGGCTTTGTATAATACCGGCAATTATAAAGAAGCAATGGAAATAGTCTTGATGAATTTGATGGAAACAACGAATGATGAAAACCTCCAATACTTTAAACGAGGGATTTCTTATTATGCACAGCACCTTGATGAAACCTGGTAATCATTAATAGCAGAAAAACATCTGAAGATTTTATCCTAAAATGCTAATTTTAAGAAAAAGTTAAAACGCAGGGGAATTCATTTACGAATTTCACTGCGTTTTTCAATGAATAAACGTATGGCATTATCTCTCACTTTGTAGATAAAATTCAACTTTTATCGTATTTAAAGCAGTTTATTTGGAAATAATTTTAAACACTATGGAGCCAAAGAAGGCTCTTTTTTTTGTGTCATGTAATGACTGAGCAACGTTTGAAATAAGAATGAATAATAGAAGCAGTGAATACATTAACTGATGGATAAATAATAAGGTGGTTGAACACTTATGAATAAAGAAGAGTGGAAAAAAGCTTTGTTAGAAGAGATTAGGACGGAAAAAGAACGTCATCATGGTCCCAACATAAAAAAAATCGCCTATCCAACAATGAAAGACGTGATTTTAAAACTCATTCCTGTTCCAAGCCTGTTAAGAAGGCTGTGATTGTTATATACCATTCATTAACCACAAAAAAGGAAACCGGCAGTCCCGGTTTCCTTTTATTTTGCGCTGCCGGCACTTAGAAAAGCTTGAAGGTTTTTCAATACTGGGTCGTTTTTAGAGACATTGACTTTGTTTATTTGAACATCAGAAATTTTACTGTTTTTGATTGTTTCTAAAAAGTGTGATTTATATGTTTCTTTTATAGAAAATTCAGAATCCTGACGTTTTCTCCAATTTTCATATTCTTCATCTTCGGAATGGTAAATACGCATATGTGAATTTTTATTTTCCATTTAATTCACTCCCTTTATTCTATTGTATATCCAAATCAATATCTATGTAAACACTCAAGCAGTTATGGGATCAGAAGGGTTGTATGACAAATATTTTTTCCATATTCAAAAATACTGGTAACTACTTCTTTATCATAATCTGTAAATGTGTGCTCTTTACTCTCTATGAGGACAATAACCTTTTTCCCAAACTCTTCTCTGACTGCCATTAAAATATTGGTGTCAACAGATACTTTATTCTTTATAAAAACTTGTTTGTCAGACGATGTTTCAAGAACCAGCCTATCCATTACATTTGTGTAATATGGATTCGAGAATGGTGAAGTACCCGCTTGATATTCCCATACTTGCGCTTGAATATTGATTAAAAGTTCATTTTGAAAGAATTCTTCGTATTTTGCTAAGATTTCTTGAATGGTCCTTTCATATGGGACCGGAGAATAGGAAGACACTCTTCCTATAAAGTATGTATTTAACTTCAGAACAGACGATATAAAATGAAATTGGTTTAATTGCTTTTCTTGCTGTTTAGCTATTTCCGCAAACTCCACTTCAAATTGCATCACTTTAATTCTCTTTAGAGGGGCTGCAATGACAATCATAGCAATGAAAATTCCTAAAAGCACAACTAAGACGAATCTCAGAACGGCTAATATAAACGGTGAAAAAATTCTGCCTATAAGGTCATTGCCATCTTTAACTGCGTGAATAGATTGATGATGAAAATATCCTTTTACTCCGTATACAACCGCCAGAACAAAGAAAATCAGTATGATGCTGTAATAAATCTTATCTTTATTTTCTTGCAGCATCTTTATTAGCTTTTTCCACATCAAGCCGTTCTCCCTTATTATCTAATTCTTCTTTAAGTAATGATACCAATTGTTCCCACATAATATCTATACTTATTTTAATCAAATTTAAAATGCCAGTGGTTTTGACATGGCAGCTGAAAAAGAATAAACACAAAAGACTCGTCCCATTTGACGAGTCTTTTTCATATAAATATGAGTTAGTTAATACGGTACCCCACTCGCAATAGTTAATAAAGTACCCCTTTTTATCCAACTTACTTCTTGATTTTATTGTTGATTTTATTCCCACGCATAATTTTCTCAAAATCTTCCATCTTTTCATTAGTCTTTATGTTAGAAAAATGATATGGATTTTGATCTTGATTGAATTCTTCGTCAGCGTTGATAACTATTCCCATTTGCTTCCCTTGCGTGGCTGTTGAATCATTTATGACGTTTTCTTTTTCACCATCAAAATGGGGAGTTACTTCACTATTTTGGTCATTCCTTGGCATAATTTACATCATCTCCTTAGTGTTAAGATGACTGACTTTAATCAAATCTATTCCTGAGTTTATGTCCCATCTTTGACTTTATTGCAATTGTTGCTGGACACTTATTGCAGCAGAAAAGCGTCCTGTTATACAGAACGCCTATTTTGATATAGAGTTAAGATGTTACCGTTCGCTGCTTTCATGGTTCTTAAATGTTTTCCCATCATGGCAATAAAGTTCAGAGCCGATATGATCATTGTTATTTTCTTTTAATTGACGGATAAGTTCTTCACTTTTTGTTTTATTCATTTCTTTATACCAGATTCCTTGTGGGTATAGAACAGCGATTGGACCATGCTTGCATTGGCCGTTGCATAATGTTTTTGTTGTGTGAATCTCCTTTTGGAGCTCTGAGTTTTTCAATTCTCCCCTAATGGTCTCTGTTACTTCTTCAGCTCCATTTTTCGTGCATGTTTTCCCGCTGCAAATTAATAGATGTTTGCTAAACCCATCTAAGTTCATAAAAATTCCCCTTTGTTCCTCCTATTTATTTGACCTCTATAACAAATGGATAGATATTGACTTTACCGTCAAATTTAAATTCTCCCCACACTTTGTAGAGCCCAGGTTTATCGAACTTTGTTTTAAATACTGTCTTTTCTTCTGACGCAGGGTGCACATGTACAAATTTCTCACCCTTATCATCCAAAATAACAACATGGCCTAAAGCCCCCAGATAGGGCTCTGGAGTAATCCCTTTTGTATCAAAATTTAACGTAACATCTTTGTTTGATACTAGCTCTGCAGTTGTTAATTCAACTGTCTTTTCATTGATTGTTTTTGTTAAGTTTGTATCAGCCTTCAGTGTATTATCCTCATGTTCACCATGACCATTCCCCACATGCAGCTCTATCGGACTAACCTGATAGGCAAGGTTTTTTGGTTTAATATCAACAAACGCTTTATATGAGTTTTCAGGCAGGTCGAATTTCAGAGTATAGGTGCCATTTCCTTTTTCCTCAGGATGTAAATGGTAATAATCTTCTAAGTCAGCACTTACAATAATTAAATGCATCATTTTTTCATGTGAAATTTCTAATTCAGGTGAATTTTGATCTTTATCCTTTAAATCAATGGTAATTAAGCCTTCCTCATATTTTACGTTTGCGGCCACTTCTCTTTCTGCACGAGCTGCATGATCTGAATGCCCTGAATCCGCACCTTCACTTTTTTGACTAGTATGTTCATCGTTATGCTCTTCCTCAGTACCAGTTTCTTTTTTCTCGTTACTATGTGATGCTGCCGAATGGTTTTCAGTGTGATCGTTATTTTGATTCATGCTTGCATAAACGGTATATCCGCCAATTACCAACCCGAGATAAACAATAGCTGAAATCGCCCAGGCAACTATCTTTTTCTGTTTCATAAAAACACTCCTCTCTTTATTAGAATAAATTATCCTTTTAACTTAATCCTTTGTAATCTGAGTGCGTTTAAAACAACGGAAACTGAACTAAATGCCATTGCTACCCCTGCAAGCCATGGTGCCAGAAAGCCCAGTGCGGCAATTGGAACGCCTAACGCATTGTAAGCAAATGCCCAAAACAGATTTTGCTTGATATTCCGAATCGTCATTTTACTCATATAGATTGCATCGGCAATACTATTTAAGTCTCCTCTGATTAAGGTGATATCAGCAGCCTCCATTGCTACATCAGTGCCAGTACCGATTGCCATGCCTATATCTGCAGTAGCTAACGCTGGTGCATCGTTAATACCGTCACCGACCATCGCCACTTTCTTCCCGGCTTTTTGCAGTTTTTTAACTTCTTCTGCCTTTCCTTCCGGCAAAACTTCTGCTATAACATGTTCAATTCCGACTTCTTTTGCAATTGCTTGAGCTGTCCGCTTGTTATCACCTGTAATCATAACAACCTCAAGACCCATCTTTTTTAACCTTTCAATCGCTTTTTGAGAGGTTTCTTTAATTGTATCTGCGACAGCAATCACTCCTGCAAATTGATGATCAATTGCGACCAGCATTGCGGTCTTACCTTGCTTTTCTAAGTTTTCCATCTTAGGTAATATGTTCCCAACATCAATGTTATTTTTCTCCATAAGCCGGCGCGTTCCAATAAGCACGGATTTACCTTCAACTTTAGATTCGATTCCAAAACCAGGAACTGCTTCAAAATGTTCAGTGCTTCCAAGTTCAATCCCTTTTTCTTTAATGCCCTCAACTATTGCTTCAGCCAGCGGATGTTCAGAATTTCTTTCTGCAGAACCGACCACCTTTAAAAATTCATCTTCTTCAAATTCATCTGAAAGAATAACATCTGTAAGTGTTGGTTTTCCATTTGTTACAGTTCCCGTTTTATCAAGGATCACTGTATCCAATCGATGTGTCGTTTCAAGGTGCTCCCCGCCTTTAAACAAAATTCCATATTCTGCAGCTCGGCCCGACCCGGCCATAATGGAAGTAGGCGTAGCTAGACCCAGTGCACATGGACATGCGATAACCAATACGGCGATTAACTTTTCAAGAGCTGCTGCAAACTCTCCAGGGCTTACAACAAAGTACCAAACTAAAAATGTCACAATGGCTATCCCAACTACAATTGGGACAAAAATTCCGGAGATCACGTCGGCTAGACGCTGAATAGGAGCTTTTGATCCTTGTGCTTCTTCAACTACTTTGATGATCTGCGCTAAGGCAGTATCCTTCCCAACCTTTGTTGCCTTTACCTTTATAAACCCGTTTTTGTTAATGGTTGATCCTATTACTAAATCTCCAGCTGTTTTATCAACAGGAATACTTTCACCTGTAATCATTGATTCATCAAGAGCAGATCTTCCTTCAAAAATCTCACCATCAACAGGTACCTTTTCACCTGGTTTCACGTATACGATATCACCAGCGATTACCTCTTCAATTGGCACATTCAATTCTTGGCCGCCTCTAAACACCGTGGCCGTTTTGGCCTGCATGCCCATAAGCTTCTTAATGGCTTCAGATGAACGTCCTTTTGCTTTTGCCTCAAACAGTTTACCTAATATAATAAGGGTGATTAATACAGCACTTGTTTCAAAATATAATTCCGCCATGTGGGCATCAGAACCTATTGTTTGAATGCTCAGGTAGATACTGTAGAAATAAGCTGCAGATGTGCCAAGCGCAACCAAAACATCCATGTTTGCACTTTTATTTCTCAATGCTTTATATGCACCTGCATAAAATTGACCGCCGACAAAAAATTGAACTGGAGTAGCAAGCGCAAGCTGTACCCATGGATTCATAAACATTTCTGGCAGCCAAATAAACGATGTAAATTCAAAATGACTGACCATTGCCCAAAGTAAAGGGATAGACAAAATAGAAGAGAAAATGAATTTACCTGTTTGTTTCTCAATTTCTTTCTGTCTATGATCAACCTTTTCGCCATTAGTTTCTTTCTTTTGTTCTAATGAATAGCCCAGTTTTTTGATGGCTTCCTTCATATCAGCAGCCGATACTTCGTTAGGATTATATTCTGCTGACGCAGATTCCAAGGCGAAGTTTACCGTTGCATTTTGTACTCCATTCAACTTATTTAAACGTTTTTCAATTTTATTAGCACACGCTGCACATGTCATTCCGCCTATATCAAATTCTGCTTTTTCAGTTACTACTTTGTAACCTAAAGATTCCACTTTTTCTTTAAGCTGATTTACATTTGATCTGGATGGATCAAATGTTACTTTTGATTTTTCTAATGCGAAATTCACGCTCGCATCCTCTACTCCATCTATTTTTTTGAGACCTTTTTCTATTCTCACCGCACAAGCAGCACATGTCATGCCAGCTATTTGAAGTGTTGTTTCTTTTTTATCGCTCATAAACTTACACTCCTATCACCACATACTATAGTGGGGTATATTTTCATGGAACAAATGATACATCTGCTCTTTTATTCAAGTGAACCTCCCCCTTTATACCTAGTGGGGGTATATTTAATTGAGAAAAAGGAGTGCTTAAAAAGCACTCTCATTTTTTTATTCAACATCATAGCCTTGGTCATCAATTGTTTCTTTAATTTTATCTAAAGAAACTTTTTCCGGGTTAAAAGCAACATCCACTTTTCCATCTTCTAAATGTACTTTTACTTCATTAACGCCTTCAAGTTTCCCTACACTGCCTTCTACAGATTTCACACAGTGTCCGCAAGACATTCCGCTTACATTCAATTTTACGGTTTCCATTTGTCACTTCTCCTTTTATTTTTTCATTAGTTTTTGTATCGTTACGACAAACTCATCGAGAACATCCATATCGCCCTCATTGATCCGGTCAACTACACAGCCCTTTAAATGGCCTTCAAGCAGAATTTTCCCAACACTGTTAAGAGCTGCTTGAGTCGCTGCTATTTGTGTAATAACATCATCACAATAAGTATCTTTTTCTATAAGACCTTTAATACCCCTGATTTGCCCTTCGACACGATTTAAACGGGTTACTAAATTTTTTTTTACTGCATCTGAGTGATGACTTTTTCGGGAAGAAGTATTACAGCTGTCATCCTCAATAGGAAGATCCATTTTCTCCATTTCATTTTCCATTAACTTCCCTCCTCGAAAATAATATACCATACCCCTCTACCCTATGTAAATTCATTTTCATTTATTTTTTTACCCATTTTTTAATCTTTGAATATATATCGCTGGCAGCAAACAAGGCTTAGAAGTTGACCGTCCTAGTTTTGTCAATAAAAATAAGGATAACCAACATGTGAAGGTGGGGGATAAGCAGCCCGTAAATCCCTGATTCTGTTCAACTAACATTCAGTGGGGGAGGTAGGCCGGCTAAAAACGCGACGTCCTGTCGCAACGCCGGCACTAGCACGTCCTCTGCGTCGGAAACCCCCACTGAATGAAGTTTCACTTTATGGATTCGTTGAAATGGATAAATTTAAATAGATTAGTAGAACGTTTATATGAGTAGATTTCTCTGTTGAGGTATATTTTGAGGATGCTTACTATACTGTTATAGATTTTAAATATTAATATTAAATTAAGAAAATCTAGAAGTTAATTTTATTAATTCAGTTTTGAAAGAGTGCAATGAGGTTACAAATTGAGAATCAACTACTATGGCTAGGATTGTGACTAATATAATGAAAGAAAAGAAAAATATACTTGTTTCACTATCGGAAGAAGTTTTGTATGTTAGATACTTAGGTAATTGAATTTTCTTAGCACCAAATGGCATTAATAACGGAACTCCCGAAACAGAGAACAAATCACCCAATATATGAAATAAATACCCAAGTGATAAACCCAAGCCAAAAAAGTTATGGAAAATGGAAAGAGAAAATATGGAAAATATTAGCCAAATAAACAGAGAATGTGTAATACCTTGGTGACCATATTTACTGTTTATCACTTTATAAATACTGAATGATCGCCTACTAATATATGAATTCGGCTCATCAATATCAGGAAGTATACTGCCGATTATTATGCCGGTAACATAACCGAAAGTAAAAGGAACACTCAGTATTAGTGAGATGCCCGCTCCCGCTGTAACTGAAGTGATAATGTGTGTATCATAACGCATAAAACCACTCTCCAATTAGTTTTATATCAAGTTATGACAAGCTATAGCTATATATTCAATTAGGAGATAAGATTGCAGAATTCCTCAATGAAATAACTTAAAAAAACCAAAATATGCAGAATGATAGTCACTTTTTCACAACAAAAAAGCGTCAATTCCTTGACACACAAAGGATTAACGCTTCCTGTACCTGTTTGTGCTTGAGCAATAACATCCTTCCCCTCGATTACGGATGGGATTGTCATAAAAAAGACCCTTCTCACTTGTGTGGAAAGAGCCTTTATTATTATTTAAGACTATTATAAACTTCTGCTAAACGCTCCTCCATCCTTTCCCAACAATAAATAGTGCGCATCGCCTCTCTGCCATTTTTACTCATTTGATTTAATAATTGACGATCCTGATATAGTAGTTGGAACGCCTCTACGTATTCTTCTGCAGTAGGGTCTTCTTTTTCTACTACGATACCACATTGATATTTTTCAACAAAGTTTTTCATTTCATGTGATTGATTAACAACAACAGGAACTCCATTATTCAAGTAGCTAAAAAATTTATTGGGCAGAGCATAATTTCTATTTTCTTCATTTGTTCCAAAAAAGATATAGCCAACATGCACATTACTTAATTCTTTTGGCAGATCATGGTAATCGACCCATCTACACTCAATATATGGATTGTCATTTATTTTCTTTCGCATTACCTGATAATATTTACGTACTGGAACCCTTCCTATAATCTCAAATCGGAAATTTTCCATTTTTGATTTACAAAGATTGGTGATATCTAGTATTTTTTGGGGATTACCTTTTCCTACTGTTACGACACCTTCATATGCAATGGTAAAGGAATCCTTATTGTCATTTTTCACAGGGATCTCTTCTTGATAGGATGGAGAGTTATAGATAAGCGTAACAGGTATTCCCGGATATCTTTTTATATATATTTCTTTAATAGACTCAGATACCGTAATAAGATGATCCACTTCCTTCATCATTAACGCCATTAAAGTGTTATCGGCCTCTAATTCATGAGCATCAAAGACAACCTTTACGTTTCTTCCCTTTTTTCTTAGACTCCTTTTAATCTGTACAGCCTCATACAAAGTATGCCATTCATGGGCGTGATAAACGTTAGCATCAGTAGACAATGCCTTATCATATAATGTGTCAATAAAAAAATCTTGCCGGTTCTCCTCTAGGGCCTTAATCATCTCATTTACGTGAGAACTTAGAGGATATTTAATAACATAAGTTAAAAAGTGAACATCTTTATATATAAAAGAATCCTGTTGATATGTTTTATCTGTTATATAATTCCTATCCGGCCCTAAAACATACTTGCCATTCTTTCCTGCCACAATCGTAACATCGTGGCCTATTTTTCTTAAACTTATTGCTTCTTTTTCAAAAATTCGAATATCTTTAAAGGAATGTTCTCTAATCAGCTTACAAATTTTCACCATATCCCTCACCTCCAAAACAATAATCATTAACTACCTTATGTCGTAAAACTCCCTTTCGATTGGACGGTGCTGTTAATCCCTTTTGACTACATCGTTATTCTATAAACCGACGGTAATAAATAGTACAGGTGGACATAGAATGGTTTATTGAAATCTAAACTGTTTTTGAAAGGTTGATGTATTTTGAAGCTTATAACCGTAATAGGTGCGCGGCCGCAATTTATCAAATCGGCACCTTTTTCTGATGTATTTCGAAAAGAACATAACGAGATAATCATTCATACGGGGCAGCATTATGATAAAAATATGTCAGATATTTTCTTTAAAGAGCTCAGTATACCTGAACCAGATTATCATTTAGGGGTCGGCTCGGGAAATCATGGTTTCCAGACCGGAAGAATGCTTGAAAAGATTGAAGATATTATTTTAAAAGAAAAGCCTGATGGAGTACTCGTATACGGTGATACAAATTCTACTTTGGCTGGTGCACTAGCGGCTAGTAAATTACACATCCCTGTTTTTCATGTTGAAGCAGGCTTACGCAGTTATCATAAAGGCATGCCAGAGGAACAAAATAGAGTACTAACAGACCACATCTCTGATTTATTGTTATGTCCAACAAAAACCGCTGTAGAAAATTTGAAAAAGGAAGGAATTACTGAAGGGGTGATTCTTACTGGTGACATTATGTATGATACAGTCAATCGATTTATCACAATTTCAAATAGCCTCTATTCTAAAGACGCCTGGCTGGAATCCTTAGAGACTGAAAATGAGGTAATTCCTTCTCATCTTCAAGAGAATGAGTATTACCTTGCCACTATTCATCGGGCTGAAAATACTGATGACTTTCAAAAGCTGCAAATCATTTTTTCAGCTTTTGAAAAATTGGATAAACCGGTACTGATACCGTTGCATCCAAGAACTCGTAAATTAATTGATAAATTGAATATCAAATTTAAAAATGTAACCATTATCAATCCTGTCGGATATTTATTAATGCTCTACTTAACAGCAAACGCTTATATGATTGTGACTGATTCTGGAGGCCTTCAAAAAGAGGCTTACTTCCTGAAGACTCCATGTACAACACTAAGGGACCAAACGGAATGGATTGAAACATTAGAAAATGGTTGGAATATGTTAAGTCGAATAGAAGTTCAAACAATTACTAAAACGGTTACGCGAAAATTAGACTGTCTGAAATATTCTCAACCACCCCTATTTGGAGATGGAAAAGCAGCGGAATATATATGTCAAGCGATATTAAAAAGAGAAAACTGAATGGTTACTTTAATGAGCTAGAGAGCATCATCTTTATCCGAATAAGAATCTTAGCAACAAAACAGGGGCACACAGTTAAAAAGAGCCTAGAAATAGGCTCTTATATTTACTCTTATATTTCTCCGCTTTTCATTTCACGGCATTTCGCTTCAAGATCATCAATCATCTCTGATCAAGTAAAGAAGTTTAAGAATGCTGTAATGATAATCGCATTAAAGAAGTCTGAAAACGTCCCCCCGATTGGTATAGCTATATAAGCAGCTGGAGAAGGACCGTATTTTCTTGTGATTGTCTGCATATTTGCCACCGCGTTAGACGTCGACCCCATTGCATAGCCAATGAAGCCTGCAGTCTGAACTGCTGCATCATAATTCTTACCCAATACATTGAAAAGTATAAAATAACTGAACAGAAACATAAATAGTACTTGGACAGTGAGAATCACAATGATTGGAATCGCTAAATCAGCCAACACCCAAAGTTCTAGTCCCATCATAGCCATGGCAAGGAATAAGGATAGAGACACTTCACCAGTTGTGATTATTTCATTATCTGGATGATGTTTGCCGGTTGCATCGACAATATTTCGGATTACAGCTCCCATGACTAAGGCGCCCATGTAACCAGGGAACGTAATCCCAGTATGTGTACGGTAGTGTAGCAAGAGGTGATGCTATACCACGCAAATCAGATTTGGACCTTCTCGCACTATTTGATTGCATGCTGAGTCCCGATCAATCCACTGAATTAAAAAACATCGCTAGGGAATTGTCTCAAAAATATAGCTCCCTGGTTCGTGATGTTGGGATAGCTGTTGCATATTACGACTATGCAATTGATCCAGCGAATTACTACTAACAAGCATTTCTTATGGAACTCTGTGTTTGTGTGCACGGAGAAGATCTTCGAGAGCGATTTGGTCCTTACAAACTCACACCGGAGATAGCTATAAGCTTCAATGGAGATATTTGTGAAGTTATTAATCGGACAATAAGTCGGTTAGAAACTGCATCTATCGGTGAGATTAAAACAATTTCACAAGGCTTCGCTCGAAAACTAATTCGAACATACTATTCAATGGTAATGGTGCGTTCGCAGATTTGGTCGACACGGCTTCACGAGCAATCCGAAATATTTATCCACCATTTCCCTGATAAAAAACCTATTGTGCGTACCTTGCAAAAATGGATAGAGCAACCGCCGACGGACCGAATAATCGTATTAGGTTTTTTTAAGAGGGTGGGGAAATGGGTTAGTGAGAATTTTGTACGTGAAGCCCATATTCCTGCTTAACAAACGGGAGCAATAACGAAAGATCGTTATTAATGAATATCTTGAAATCAAGTCTTCCGTCAAAGGGCGCTATTCTTCGATAAGACAACATAAATGATCTTCAACAATCGGGGGCGATTGCTTAACAAAGTGTTGCCTCTTCTTATTGAAGTAAAGGGGAGCATTTCTGTAATGAAGAAAAATGAGGTTTGAACAAAAAAATAACATTTTGATACCATTTATTTAAGAATTTCCGAAATTGAGGATGTTTCCAAAAGATTACATAACTTTTGTGAAGCATCCTTTTTCACTTTTCCGTTATCTTTTTCTTATGGATAACGGTAGAATATACCATACAGCAAATTATTAAAATCGTTTATTGCTTAAAAATGACTTGTTCAAGTTTACACTTAAAAAGTGTTAAGTTATTCTTTATTGATAATACATTTGAACCAGTCTTTAAGTATGTGGTACATATTTTATTTTCAGAATTTTAAAACTTCCAAAAGAAAAAAACAGTTTTATTAGACTGGTTTTTTTATATCAATGTAACACTTTGTTAAATTCAGTTTTTAACACTTACATGTTCAATCATACGCTTCATTGCCTGAATTTGCCCCATATGAGCAGCTTCATGCATTAATGTTAAACTTGCAAGTTCTCCAACAGTCTTACACCCCAAGAATGGTGTATCCAAATCTTGATCCAGCTGTTCAGTAGGAATTTGCTTTAAACGAGTTAATTGATCTTTCAACTGTACAATAAGCTGATCCATAGCAGGTATATTCCCTGTCCAATCAGCTGGTTTTGTACCATTTCCAAACAATTCCATATAATTCGTGGGAAGGTGAGTTGTTATATGCGGGAAACCAAACATAGTTTGTTCAGTAATTGTCAAAACGTGACCTATATGCCAATGAATTGTGTTATTAAAACCATCTGGCTGCACATCAGTTTGTTCCTTAGAAACGGACTCTACAATCTTAATGAAGTATTCTCTTGTCATCTCAAATTGCTTAAATACAAGTTGATCCATCTTTTTCTCCCCTCTCATTAACAAAATCAACCATATTATACCAGTAAAAATCGGAAAAGAATATAGTTGAAACTTCCTAGAAGAAGCTTTATGTAAAATAGGCAGACAAAGAAATAGGTTGTTCTTATTCCGCAATCGGGGGCAATAATTAAAGAACGAAAAGGAATTCCATAAAAATCTGGAGTTCATTATTTACTATTAATGAATATGTTTGCACCCTGCAACCTAACCCGTTAGAAAAAAACCGGTTTTTTTCACTCTTATTTCTCTTTCCAAATACCTCCTCTGTTATTTCACAAGCCTGTGCAAAAAATTCTTATGCTTTAGAAAAGCTCATTAAATACATATTTTAATGCAAAGTTTTAATAACCTCCCTTCCCCTTACAATCCAACTTTCAAGGACCAAACTACTGCCAGGTATTGTTTACACCTATGCAATGATTTTACACTTTTTACATATTTCGCTATTTTGGAGAGAAAATAAACTGACTTCATAAAAGGAGAATTAAAGTCATGCAAACAGAACATAACGTTAAATTAACTGCTTCAGAAATTTCACAGCTTTGGTCAGCGTACATGAATAGTAGTATGTCTAAATGTATTTTTAAATACTTTTTAGAAACTGTTGAAGATAATCAAATACGTTCAATATTAGAACAGTCATTAGAACTTGCAGATGCACATTTAAAGAAGCTGTCTGAAATATTTAATAAGGAAAGTTATCCAATACCCCAGGGTTTTAATGTTAAAAATGACGTAAATATGACTGCTCCAAGGTTATTTTCAGATAGTTTTGTTCTATATTTTATAAAAAGCATGGATGAAATAGCATTAAGTTTTTATGCTGCCTCTAAGGTTTTAGTTGTACGTTCAGATATAGATCAATACTTTTCGGAATGTCTTACTGAGATGAACAAATTTGATACGGTAGTAAAAGACGTTTTATTATCTAAAGGATTATTTATCAGGTCCCCTTACTTGAATCCACCGAATGAAGTCAGATTTGTTGAGCAGCAAAATTTTTTAGCCGGGTGGTTTGGAAAACAAAGGCCTCTAACAGCAATAGAAATCACAAATATATTTGCCAATTTACAAAGAAATGCCTTAGGGATTGTAACAATGTTAGGATTCAGTCAAGTAGCAAAATCTGCTGAAGTAGCCAGGTTCATGGCGAGAGGAAAAGAAATTGCTTCAAAACATGTTGAAATATTTGGCTCACTATTAAAAGAAAATGATCTGCCAGTTCCAATGGCCTGGGCTTCTAATGTAACTGCTTCAAAGATCCCTCCATTCTCAGACAAAATGATGATGTTTATGACGACAGCTTTAATTGCTTTGAGTATTGGATTTTATGGAGCGAGTATGTCAGTAAGTGCTAGAAGGGACATAGCTTTCCATTATGTGCGGTTAATTGCTGAAATAGGAGAATATGCTGAAAACGGTGCAAACATAATGATAAAAAACGGCTGGCTTGAAGAACCGCCACTTTCAGAAGACCGCAATAAATTAGCAAATCATAAAAAGGGATAAATATGATTGGGTTATTAGCAAGTATTTTCCTCTTTCTCATTATTGCATTTAGAACCAACAGAAATATAACAGGAAATCAAATAGTTCACATTTGGCTTTTTACGATTGCTTTTCAATGCACCTTTGATGTATTTGTAGAAATAAAATATGATGGCTATTGGTATTTTGATAAAGAAATTGAATGGATCGATTTACTTCCTCATCTTTTTATAATTCCACCTGTTAATATGATGTTTTTGAATTGGTATCCATTTAAAAGATCAATGTATTTAAAGGGATTATATATATTTCTTTGGGTTATTGGGATTTTAATTTATGAATCACTCACCCTTCTTCCGCAGCCTTTTGGTTATTTTAATTATGGATGGTGGAAGTTATCGTACGCAGCTGTTCTTGACCCCTTCTTATTCATTTTCTTGCTGCTGTTTTATAAATTCATATGTAAATTAGAAAAAGCCTCAAGTTAAATTAATAGGTAAAATACTTTCATTCTTCTTCAACTAGCACCAAAGGTTTCACTGTTCACTTCTATCATTAGAAAGACGACCGGCTGCTAGCCGGTAAGGGTGATACATAAATCTATATCACCCTTTTCTTTCATGTCCCACTATCGCATAGAATTTAGGGGATCTACAAGTTTTCAATGCTTTCCACCAGCGTATAGTACCCGCCTTCAGCTCCTTCAATAAGATGTTTAATCTTGTTTAGGTGTTCAGAAAAGTCATTTTTTTCTAACCAGCTTTTATGAAATTCAATATTCTCGAAGGTAGTCACCATAATTGCCTTGTTATTATCGACAGAACGGTGCCAGCGGCTACTTATCCAGCCAGGAACACCTTTACTCTTAAAGTTGAGTAGTTCTTCAGCTTGTATTGCAACCAATTCATCCAGTTTTCCTGGTTTGGCAGTAAATACATTAATCCACACTATTGATTTACTGGGTTTCATTTAACAGTACACCTCTTTATAAAAGTTTGGAACACCATATGACTGTTTCACTGACTGACATTCAGTTTTAAAAAATATTATGGGAGATTCCTAATCAAATACTATATACTTGCTAATCCATATGAAGTGAGCATAAACGCCAATCCTTTACGGTTCAAGAGATTGGCGTCTGTTCATTATTTATCTATTCTTCATAGTTAAACAAAATGTCCCACGTCTCCGGTCCGACAATTCCGTCTACTTTCAATCCTAATTTTTTCTGAAATTCTTTTACTTTCAGCTGAGTTTTAGGGCCGAAAATACCGTCAATTTTAATCGATCCGCCGGCATCATTTAGACGAGCTTGGATGTGTGTTACATTTATGCCCGAGTCCCCTATCTTCACAACATGGCCTGGATAAGGAAATTCAGTATGATAGAGCGCTGTCCACGTTGATGGACCTACTATCCCGTCTGCTTTCAAATGTCTTCGCATCTGTAATTCTTTGACCTTCTTGAGTGTTGTTTGACCAAATATCCCATCTACATAGATTGGTACATTGTTTTTGTTTAACTGGTTTTGTACTTTTCTTACATCCGATCCCCGATCCCCATACTTTATGACATGGCCTGGATAGGGATCACTTACGGCACTTATTGTGCGGGTTGATGCGGTGATTGAAGATGCTTCTGCCATTGTTGAAGGCAGAACGTGAAATGCCATAATTCCTGCAGCAGACAAACAGATAAATGATTTTATTAATCTCACAAAATTTCCTCCTTCGGTTTTTGTTGAAATTGATTTAGGAAATCAAATTCAATTATGTAACTCTTTCACATTGGGAAAAGTTTCAAATTTTCAAAAAAAAAATTAAAAATATATAAATCTTTTTAATTTCTTTAATGCAGGTTCATTAATATACCAGGAAGGTGAAGGAGGTACACTCTGTGATATGTTCAGAAAGTCAAAGATTCCTTTCAAGAAATTTGAAATTTCTGTACCTGAACCTATGGTTGAGACTATAATTTCTTTAAATTTCTATATAGAATGTTAATATATAAAGTTTTCTAAAATAGGAGGAAATAATGTATAAAGTTGGGGTTATCGGTCCTAATTCATCCGTAGAACGAATTATTAATTTAGGTAAAGAATATGAGATGACCATGGATTTTATAGCTTATCCGTATAGCGATTTCCAGGATACTGAAAGAATTGTCCTCGAATATAATTCCTATGTTGATGTCTGGTTTTTTTCCAGCCGAATTTCATATATGATTGCGAAAAACACTTTAAATTCGGGAGAAAACTTAGTTTATATTCAACATACTGAATCCGGAATTTATAAAAGTCTTTTGCATATGGGATATTACCAAGCAGAATTTTTGAATAAAGTGAGTATCGATGAATTAACAACGTCCCATTTGGAACAGGCATTACAGCAAATAGATTTTGCTCCCAAGGAAATCTATGTGAAAACCTTTAACATTAACTCGAACACTCAAGAATTAATTGATTTCCACATCGATTTGTGGAAAAGTGAAAAGACTAAGGGAGCTTTGACTTGTTTTGAAGCTGTATATCTCAGTTTAAAAGAAGCCGGAGTGCCGACTTACCGAATTTCAACAACTGACATGGAAATCCGCCAAACTTTAAGAATTCTTGCAGAAAAGACTAGGACTTTTTACTTTAAGGACACACAAATTGGTGTTCAAATTATCGAAATTGAACATTTTGACAAACTATCAGAGAAGGTTAAAAGTTCATATCACTTGCAATATTTAGAATTACGATTAAAAGAAACTCTGCTTAGGTTCTGTGAACAATTAGATGGGTCTTTATTAGAAAAAGGCAACGGCCGTTACGTAATTTTCAGTTCACGCGGTGCGATTGAACGGAAAATCAAAGATTTACAAGATACTGTCTACCAACTTTCTCATGAATCTGATACTGCAGTCACAGTAGGTATTGGGTATGGGGTGACCGTTCATTCAGCAGAAATAAACGCCAAGCGCGCTATTCAACTATCAAAAGAAAAGTCAGAGCATGGGATTGTCATTATTCAAGAGGACGGTACTATTATCCAATCTGCAGGTGAAGAGGATGAGTTAAGTTTTTCTTACCGTATAAATGACAAAGATTTTTTAGATAAACTAAAAAAAGTCAAAATCAGTGTGAAAAATTATAATAAATTATACGCTCTAATCAAAAGAATGAATTGGAGTAATTTTACGATTAAAGATTTAGCGACACATCTCTATTGGGATGAACGTAATGCAAGGCGCGTTGTAGTAAGTCTATGTGAGGTTGATTTGGCTGAGTATATCGGAGAGGAGTCTTATTCTTCTCGTGGAAGACCAGGTAAAATGTATCGATTAAAATAACCATCCACCATGGATTGGTTATTTTTTTTATAAATTTTCAGAAAATATATTGAAAAATATGAATGATTAAAATAAAATCATTTTAGGGAAAATACCTTTTATTTACCCTAAAATATTCAATTGAGCTAATTCATAAACTATGAGTCAATCATTGTTAAACCTGAAGTGTCATATTTAGATTTTTTGAATTTTTATTTTAAATTTTTTTCTCGACACATTGGGTTGAACTATGCTCTAAGTTTCAACTGAAAAATAAGAAAGGAGTTATTGAATTGATTCTTTAAATGGAATCAAAATAAGGAAATTGAGAATTTAAAAGGTAAATACTTAGTTAAGAGAGGTAAATTCATGGATCAAGAACAATATTTGAAAAAGAAAATGGGATTTTGGTCACTTACAGCACTATCTCTCGGGGGAATAATAGGGTCAAGTTGGCTCTTTGGACCATGGGCAGCAGCAAAATTAGCTGGTCCTGCAGCTATTATTTCTTGGATGATTGGTGCAGTTGCCATAACACTCATAGCTCTTATTTATGCTGAATTAGGCAGAGTTAAGCCTGAAACAGGTGGTTTAGGACGGTATCCCCTCTATTCCCATGGAAAAATGCTTGCTACAGTGACTAGTTATTCTATCTGGCTTGGCTATTGTGCCACAGCACCAGTGGAATCTGCCGGAGTTATACAATACGCCAATCAGTTTTGGCCAGGGCTATATGATGTAACTAAGGAGCAACTTACAACAACCGGCATTCTGGCATCAACACTTTTAATGATATTCTTTGTGGTTTTTAACTATTTTGGAGTAAAACTATTTGCAGTCACGAACACCGTTATTACCACTATTAAGTTTGTTGTACCCGTCCTAACGATCCTGGCTTTTTTTATGACAGGTTTTCATGCAGAGAACTTTACGAGTCAGGGATTTGCCCCTAATGGTTATAGCGCTGGATTAAGTGCGATATTAACCAGTGGTATATTTTTTGCGTACACAGGATTTGGAAACGTTATCATGATGAGTGGAGAAGTGGTCAACCCTAGACGAAATATTCCACTGGCTTTGATCACCTCTCTGGTAGTTGCAGCAATTTTATATGTGTTACTTCAAGTTGTTTTTATTGGAGCAGTTCCACCGGAAATGCTGGCAAATGGCTGGAGTGGCATTAAATTTGATTCTCCATTTGCTAATCTGGCACTTATGGCAAATATGGTTTGGTTATCATGGATCATAACAGCTGACGCCATGATTTCCCCAACAGGCTCAGCCCTTACTTATACAGCTGGAACTTCAAGACATGTTTTTGGAATGGCGAAAAGCGGGTTCCTGCCATCTTTCTTCGGAACAATCAACAAGCGGTTTGGTGTCCCGACTCGTGCACTTGCTCTCAATTTCTTTATCGGAATGCTATTCTTATTCCCTTTAAAAAGCTGGACTGCAATTGTTGCTATTGTGGGAGCAATAGGTATTTTCAAGTATGCTTCGGCATGTGTAACTGTAATGGTTTTCCGTAAGGTTGGTTTGACAAAAGACAATGGTCTCCCGGGTATGCATATCATTGCTCCATTAGCCTTTGTTTTTGCTACGCTTCTTATTTATTGGACAAACTGGAGCAGGGTACAACTTGCAATTACAGGGTTAATTTTAGGAATTGGCTGTTATTTAGTAACCCATTTTATCAATAAACATAAATCAGTTGAAATCTTAGGCGGGTTATATCTTGTTATTTATATTCTATTGCTTGTTTTGCTGTCCTATATAGGAAATTTTGGCGGCAATGGTATTGTTCCTGAGCCATTTATGTCTATAGTTGCGGCAATACTTGGATTTATCTTTTACTACTTTGCAGTTTATAACGGAGTATGGTACATGCGTAAAAAAGGGAACATTGAAGAATTACAAGAAAGTGTAACTAAAATATCTTAAAAGTCAGAAATTCCACAAAAGGAGAACTCGTTATGAAGCTTTGGGGAGGACGTTTTAGAAAAGAAGAAAATATATTAATGGAAGACTTTAACAGCTCACTTAAGGTTGATAAAAGGCTTTATTCTGAAGATATTAAAGGAAGTATTGCTCACGTCAATATGTTAGTGCAATGTGATTTGCTCACAAAGAAAGAAGGCGAAGATCTTGTAAAATCTCTTCTTTCGATTTTAGAGGACATTGAAAACGGAACATTGCCTATCGAAGGAAATTTTGAAGATATCCACAGCTTTGTTGAAGTGAATTTGACAGAACGAATTGGTGACACAGCAAAAAAACTCCACACAGCACGGAGCAGAAATGACCAAGTTGCTACAGATATTAGACTTTACGCTAAAAGTAAGGCTTTAGAAGTGATCAAATCGATTGAGGACCTTCAAAATAGCCTAGAAAAAAAAGCAAAAGAAAATAATGTAATTATGCCAGGATATACCCATCTTCAGCGTGCTCAAGTAATAACTTTTCAACACCATCTAATGGCATACTATAACATGCTGAATCGGGATAGAAAAAGAGTTCTTAAGGCAATTGAAATTATGAACGAAAGTCCGCTTGGCTGTGGGGCTCTGGCAGGAACTACTCATCATATTAATCGAGAATTTACAGCAGAAGAGCTGGGATTCTCTAAACCGGTGGATAATTTCCTGGACGGAGTAAGCGATAGAGATTATCTTTTAGAATTAATGTCTGACTTTTCAATTATCATGATGCACTTAAGCAGATTAAGTGAAGAATTAATTTTATGGAGCAGTCAAGAGTTTAAATTTATTACGATCGATGACGCTTACTCTACAGGCAGCAGTAT
The DNA here is from genome assembly GCF_030127205.1 of Metabacillus hrfriensis. Taxonomy (NCBI): domain Bacteria; kingdom Bacillati; phylum Bacillota; class Bacilli; order Caryophanales; family Bacillaceae; genus Metabacillus; species Metabacillus hrfriensis. The sequence goes on along the minus strand of NZ_CP126116.1, from coordinate 1,423,990 downwards.
CATGCCTCAAAAGAAAAACCCTGATGCCGCTGAGCTTATAAGAGGAAAAACAGGACGAGTATATGGATCACTTACATCGCTATTAACAACTATGAAAGGATTACCTTTGGCATACAATAAAGATATGCAGGAAGACAAAGAACCTTTTTTTGATTCCCTGGATACAGTATTAGCTTGTTTGAAAATTATGTCTAAAATGATATCTACAATGAAGGTTAATAGAGAAAACATGAAAAAAGCTGTGAAAGATGGTTTTCTCAATGCAACAGAGGTTGCTGATTATTTGGTCAGCAAAGGGGTTGCTTTTAGAGATGCTCATAGCATTGTTGGTTCTATTGTAATTTATTGTGAAGATAATCATAAAACAATTGAAGAGTTGACTGTAGACGAATTCAAGCATTTAAGTTCATTAATTGAAGATGATATATATGAATTTATTGATTATCAAAATATATTAAATAAAGGTATTAAAGTAGGCTTACTAAGATAATTATTTTGAAAAGAGTTCAAATTAAAGAGCTGTTAATATAGAAATTAAGTAGCTCTTTATAAAGTTATTATTCAAAGACTCAGACATAAAGATGTTGAGACTGCTATGAACATTTCTGCACATTTCACTAAATAGATGGATTCAGACGCTGGAAATGCTTTTTAAAGATTAGAAATTAAATTGGTCAGTTAAATTATTTCCGTAGCAAATATATAGGGTCTCCCTTTCCGGGAAACCCTTTTAAACGTTTATAGGCTTATGACCTGTGAGGGATTCGAACCCCGCCTCCTTCCCTGTCAAGGAAATAAGATAGTTTTGCACGTTCAGGACAGTACAGGATAAATCCATTTTCACCGATATATTTTAAACCATCATTATACTAATTTATAAAACTTTTAAAGCATCTACAGTCAGTTTGGTCAGTTTTTCGGGCAGTTATATCGCTAAACATTAAGAGTAGCCCAAAAGATTAAGTTCATTTATTCAGCAATGGGGCTCTTTAATTGAATACCGGAAACTTTTTTACTAAGCTAACTGGGTGGTTACTTTTCAGTGTAGGTGGAGATTTCTTGTTCCTTTTTTCTTAATATTTGTTTTCTTATAAATGGGATTATCCAATAATCCAATCCAATTTTAGCAGCGTTAAAGCCAGCGATAAGGATAAATATCTCAATGAGAACCATTTGAGGATTCATACTTGTAGATCCAGAAAACATATAAGCGAAATTCATAACTGCTCCCATTAATGCAGCAAAAGTAGTAAATATACCTAAAATTAGGCCAAGTCCCACAAGAAATTCTCCCCAAGGAATTAATACATTAAACACTTCAACATTAGGTATTGCAAATCCATTTAGAAACTTTACCCACCAAGGTTGAACGGCTGGATGTTCTCCAGCAGCGTTTTTAACAGCTCCTGTCAGGAACCCACTTGCGTTAAATCCGTTTGTAATTTTCCCCCATCCGGCTTGTAGCCATTGCCATCCAATATAAAGACGAAATACTGTAAGTAAATAAGGAATATAGACATTTTCTCTTAAAAATTTAACAAACATACCGAACCTCCTATTTTTTATCAGTACCATTCATAGACCTCATAGTTTCCTCGCTTATTTTTCCCGTAAGACATATATATGCATATAGCTAAAAAAGTTTCCTTAGGGAAAATTATTAGACATATACTCTACACTATTTTTGTTTATGGAAACAGATGCCCTTTCCTGCCAAATTGCCTAATACTATATTTCAAAATTAGGCGATTATCTCAATCATTTATTCCATTAAAAAGGACACTTACCTTATTCAGATAAGCGCCCGATTGCGGAAGATTGAAAAATACGAAAGCCGATGCAAAATTAGATTCTAAGTTATTTTACTACCGCTCCCGTTAGCGCAAGAACGAATAGAATAAGAGATAGGATTATATAACAATTTAGTAAACCAGCTTTTTTGATGTTATTAGGTTTTTAATACCAAATATTTGTCTTTCGAGCACTGCTGGATTACAAAAAAGTGCTTATGGCACTTCAAAGTGCGTACTTCTCAAGTGTGGTTCCTTGATACAAAATAACAGTGAACAAAACACAGTATAGAAGGAGCTGCAACGCTATGAATATTGAATCTCAAACAACACGCAAAGTCGCCTTGGTGGTAGGCGCCAATGGTGTCATCGGCCGCAACCTCATTGAACACCTCGTTACTCTCCCTGATTGGGACGTGATCGGCGTATCTCGTCGAGGCGGAGTGTCTGTCGGCCGTGTCAGGTATGTGGCTGCGGATCTTCTCAATATAGACGACACCCTCGAGAAGCTAGGCGGTTTAACTGAGGTAACACACATCTTCTATGCCGCCTATCAGGACCGCCCAACTTGGGCCGAACTTGTTCCGCCAAACCTTGCCATGCTAGTGAACACCCTGGAGGCGATCGAACCAATCGCGTCGGGTTTAAAACATGTTAGTTTGATGCAGGGATACAAGGTATACGGAGCACATCTCGGCCCGTTCAAGACGCCTGCCCGTGAGACAGATGCTAACCATATGCCGCCCGAGTTCAATGTTGATCAGCAAGATTTCTTGGAAAAAAGGCAAAAAGGCAAGGCTTGGACTTGGTCGGCGCTCCGTCCTTCTGTAGTCTGCGGCTTCTCGCTTGGAAATCCGATGAACCTCGCTATGGTTATTGCGATCTACGCCTCAATTTCGAAGGAGCTTGGACTTCCGCTACGGTTTCCGGGCAAGCCGGGTGCTTACGACAGCCTCTTGGAGATGACAGATGCGGGGCTTCTCGCGAAGGCAACAGTTTGGGCGGCGACTGAAGATCGTTGTGCCAATCAGGCATTCAACATCACGAACGGCGATCTGTTCCGCTGGAATGAATTATGGCCGAAAATTGCTCACTACTTCGGCTTGGAGACGGCGCCTCCGCTGCAGATGTCACTGGATGTTGTCATGGCGGACAAGGAGCAGCTTTGGAATAAAATGGTCGAGAATCATGGGCTTGCTCGGCATTCCTATAAAGACGTATCCTCCTGGCGTTTCGGTGATTTCGTGTTCTCTTGGGATTACGATTTCTTCGCCGACGGAACTAAGGCCCGGCGCTTAGGTTTTCACGAATACGTCGATACCGAAGCGATGTTTATGAACATCTTCGATGACTTCCGCAAACGCAAAGTCATCCCATAAACAAAAAGCCGACCTTGGATATTAGGTCGGCTTCTTATTTGTTATGTACGTCTTTAAGCTGTGGATTGGCCAGAACGGTAGCCTTTCCCCCGTACTTTCTATCAATATGCGAATCTCCCCACTTACACATCAGATGCAGAATCTCCTTTAGACTCCAGCCGTAGTCTGTCAACTCATACTCGACCTTTGGCGGAACCTGATTGTAAGAAATGCGTAAGATGATGCATTCCTCTTCAAGTTCCCGAAGTTGCTGCGTTAACATTTTTTGAGTAATTGCAGGTATCAAGCTTTTCAATTCATTGTTACGTTTCTTGCCAAATGTTAGATGAAAGAGAATCACAGGTTTCCACTTTCCTCCAATCACCTCCAAAGTTGCCTCTACCGCAGTGTTGTAAATCTTATCAGGATCCTTCTTCACACACCTCGCCTACCTTTTTCGAATATTTTGACACAGGTCACTGTTAAACATCCTATGAAATGGAGCAATTAAATATCCGTCTTTGAACAATATAACTGCAAGGCAACTATTACGCTATCATGCCCTAGTTAATTGAATAACTTATAGTTCGATTACTTACGCATAATCCCTTCCTTATTCAAGAATATGGCCCTTTAACTAAAGAAGAAAGTTTGAGCGAAATTCATTTTAATAACATATCGGACTTGTTAAAAAACAATTAACGGCAACAGCTTGGGTGATACCAGATTGGGGTCCCACCCCATGCCTATCAAGCTAAACATTAGTTATGTGGCGGGACCTCTTATATAGTAAAATGACAACATTATTCCCATGTTGTGAATAGCTCTCATAAAATACTCTTAAATAAGTAAAAAAGTCCTCTCTTTATTAAGAAGGACTTTTTTATGTTTTTCCATTTATTCATTGATTGTAATTGTTTCGCCTGCTTCATGACCAGCTTCTCCATGCCCTGGCCCAAACAAATTCAATATTACAACACCTACAAGAATCAGTATTATTCCTGCAATGCTAGCCATGTTAATTTTTTCTTTCCAAATTAAAACAGAAATGATAGTAGTAAAAACAACACCCAATCCCGACCATATTGCATACGCAGTATTTAAGGGGATCGTTTTCAGTGACACTGACAAAAAGAAAAAACAACTAACGAAAGCTATTATTACCCCTATTGTAGGAAAGAGTTTTGAAAAACCTTCAGATGCTTTTAATAAAGAAGAACCAATAAGTTCCCCAACTATTGCAAGTGCTAAATATAGATACGGCATTGTTATTCGTCCTCCTGAATCATGTTTATTAGTTCATCAAAAACTTGTGTTTTTAGTTCTTCATTTAATGGTGCCATTCCGAATATTTCTGAGAACCATAGACCATCTATTGATAATCTTGCAATTGTTATTTTGACAGGATCAATCCCATCTTTTATTAACTTCGTATGCAAAATATCGTATTTCTCCCGGAATTCATCTAATAAATCTGGATTAATAAACATTGCAGCCATTAGTGCGGAATTTAGTTTGTTGTTTTCTAAATCGGAAAATGCAGATTTAACATAAGCCCTACTCCATTTTCCTAATGCATTTTTATCGTTATTAACTAACGTATTAATGCATTCGAAATAATTATCTGTCCAATCTTCCACCATTCCTTTAATTAATGCCTCCTTGCTGGGATAATGGTATAATAATCCACCTTTACTCACACCAGCTCTTTGGGCGACCGCCTCTAATGTGAGTTTGACAACTCCTTCTTTTTTTACAATTTCAGATGCAGCAGTCAATATATTTTTTTTCTTATTAGCATGCTTTGAAATAGACATATAATAACCTCCATAACTCGATATACAAAGTATACCGTCTGGACGGTTTTTCATCAATCGAATTAAAGTTCTTATGTAGTATCACTGTTTCACTTTTGCTCTCTCTAATAAGCCCTTCATATGATCAGCTTCTTTGTTGTATTCTAAATATATACGAACAAACATTCTAACCTAATTGCTTCTTCGAACATTTGTTCTTATAATATATTTAAACTGTATAGAAAAGGTGAGGAGATGCAAATAGTCATAGATCTCCATTATTTTGTGAATGGAATGAAAACTTTACAATGCGGATATTTCAAAGTGAATGTAAGGGAATTTAATATCAATCCTCATGAGGAAGCAGCAAGCGTAGCTTTGGAGTGGTTTAAGAAATTGAAACGTGACTTTATTTATAATGTAGAGCTATACAAAGTCTTATATAATCAAATTGACATTACCGAATTAGTAAAAGTGAAAGAGGTAAATCTCTTGAAAGATCCAGATGTTGGCGGCAGCCCGATTCTTAAAGACCCGGGAACTGGAAGTTAAATAAAAAAGCCCCTCTCATTTAGAGAAGGGTTTTTGGCTTTTTAATTTGCTGGGAATGGTACTGTATATTTACTGGTATTATAAGGTACCATTGTTACAATACCGCTTTTAGACCCATTTATATTCCCTGTTACTTTAGCTCGGTGCAACAAGATATCGCTTTATATATATTGTGGCTTTTGCGACTGGTCTAGACATGAAAATTCTTCTTCTCTTTTTTCAGTATTTTTCGCAGTATTAGATAACATAAAAATCCAAGAGGGCCGAACATTAGGATAAGGAATAAGATAATAGATTGGACCGGTATGGGTAAATACCGATATTCCATGTTATCCCTAAAAACATAATGTCCGATAGTCTGATCGAAACAAAGTATATGAAGCCAGACAAGTATAGCGAAGTTCGGTTGGGACAACAATTTAGTGACCCCTTCAACAGAACCAAAATCATGAACGAATCCAAAGCCAGATCCTGCAATCGTTATGATTGTTCCAATAACATAAAGTGCGGCAAGATAGATAGGAAAAACAGCTATATTCGCCAGAAACCGTGTAACTCGCCACTTCGGAAACACTATTAAGACAAGCCAAAACGGCATAACCATGCTTGCAAGAGAAAATAACTTTTCATACATCTTTAAAATCCCCTCCTTATAAGATAATTGATTAGTCACTATGCGATGATAGATCGAGAATCACTGTCTTTGGCCAAAAAAGATTAAATACAGCTGTAACAACTGATGCAAACCAGATAAGCAGCATAATGCCGGAAAGGATTGGAAGTGCTGTCCATTCAAAAACGGAACGTCCTAAGACTGTTTGTATACTAATCAATAGGATAGAAATAGTCCAAGCTAAACTCCCAACATGGATGAGCCGTTTTGCATGCTTGTTTTCAATACGTGCCTTCTCGGATAACCATCCTAACAACGGTAATGCCTGCAAAGCATGGAAACCAAGACCATGAAGGACAATTAGGTTTCCTGATTCCCCTGTATATCGACTTTGCAGAACGATCATCCATAATCCAGAGGCAAAGGCAAGCATGATGGATAGAAATGCATACCGGATGCCCAGTACTACAAGCGGACGTTCATTCATCTGTCTTTTGCGATAAAACGAGATGGAAAGCAGTGCAACTACAATGATGATCAATAGCGAATCAAGCCCGAATAAAGCACCAGCAATTGAATCGGCTGTGTTAGAACCAGCTTTTGAAAATCGTGGATTAATCCCGCGAAAATGCTGAATTGTTTCGACCGCATAGGCATAGAGTATTGCAGGTATAAAAAACCAACGAGCAGCAGCACGTTTGCGCGAACTTAGACCCGATATTGGTAAAATGGCTGCTATGGACAAAAGAAACAATGCGATTGCTGCGTCAAAGGAAAACGCACGATCTAAGTTTCCTTCTGGTAAAACCACATTCCCAAATATACCGATATAAAGAGCAACCCCAATTGCAAGCACAAACCCGAGCAAACTAATCATTACGAGCAGTTTTTCTCCTCTAAATAGCTTCAAATCCGAATTGTTAACCTTTCCATTACTCGCCTTCATCAATGAATCATTCCTTTCTCTCATTTTTGAATGGAACTAGAATGCACATTTTATTTATTTATCAATAAATAAATAAAATTAAAAGAAAAGAGGCAGCTATTCTACTGCCTTGTTTCGTTTTTATAGTTTGAATGGTTACTTTGATTTAAAACAGAGTAATTGTGGTAAATCTAAAACTTCTGAGACCGTAATTAAGAGACCTGTTCCAAAAAATTGCGAAGCTGCTTCTTCAGCATTCAAAATTCCTGCTGATTTAAACTTCACGACAATTGCTTCATATATGATCTGAAACTGCTCTCTCACATAATCCCGAATCACTGGTTCAGAAATGGCATGAGCTTGCATGACCATGATAATCTCATCTCTATGGGCTTCCATGATTTGAATAAAAGCGTGCCCCATTGTCTCCATTAATCGATCAGGAGGTGCTTCAACTTGGGTGAAGGTTTCATATATTCGATTCATTGCCCTGTCGTTAACTGCTTTGAAAAGCTCTTCTTTATTTTTAAAAAAGTGAAACACATACGGTTGTGTAACTCCTACGGCTTTAGCCACCATAGCTGTAGTTGTTTTATAATATCCAAGTTCCGCAAATAGTCCTACGGCTTTATCGATGATTTGTTCTTTGCGATCTTCGCGGCCAGCCAATACTTCCCTCTCCTTTTTTATTTATTGATAAATAAATAATAAATCGATATGGAAAAAAAATCAAGAATTATTTTTATTATGAATCAATGTCAATACTTTAAAGACAGATAGCTAAGTACAGCGGTCCCTTATTGTCACTTACGAGTTCAGCAATCGTCTCATTTTCTGTTCTGTGACTACTTCTTGACGTGGTTAGTAAAGAGTTAATTTATTCAACTATATGGCCCGATTTCTGAACAAAAAGTTGAATCCACTTTTCAATTAAACTGCCCTATAACGGAATATCCATTTTTTATAAGCCAAATAAAAGGGTCTCCCATTTTCGGGGAACCCTTTTATATAAACGTTTATAGGTATATGACCTGTGAGGGATTCGAACCCCCGACCCCTACCCTGTCAAGGAAATTAGTTGGGTAAGTTCAGGAGAATTTATGACCTAATTCGATTTTTCCGTTTTTACAGATTCTTTTTATTTGTCAATATATGGATCTTCTTGATCCTAAAAAGACTCAGATTTATGAGATTGAATCATAACGTTGATGAATTCTTTTGTTGAAGGTGTTACCTCATTAAATGAGTGTGTTATTATACCGATATCACGGGTTATCCTCGGATTAATGGTTTTTATGATTAAATTATGAGACACAGAAGAAAGTGTAAATTTCGAAATAATACCTATACCTAAGTTGTTTTTGACCATATTAATTAAAGTTTGAGCATTTTGGACTGTTAGGTTCTCTTTAAACTCAATATTATTTTTTTGAAATATTTTTGATATAGCAATTTCATGTCCACCTTTACAAAAAATAATTTCATTCTGATATTTTTCTAGATCAATCTTTTTTTCTTGACTTAATCTATGATTTTCAGGAATTACTGCAACCATATAATCATTGTTTATTATTTCAAATTCATACGGATCAAAGGGAGAGGCAACGATCCCCATATCAACAGTCCGATCTTCCACCCATTCTTTAATTTGATTTGATGTTCCTTCTACCAATTCTATAGTAACAAGTGGATATTTTGACCTAAATAATGCGATGGTGCTTGGTAAAATATTTGTTGATACAGCAGGAAAAGAACCTACTTTAATCTTACCGCTAAGAAGTTTATTTTCTCGATCAGCAACTTGATATATTTTGTTCTCAATAACCTTCATTTGTCTCGCCAAAATCAGAATTTCTTTCCCCACCTCAGTAAGCATTAATCCCTTTTGTTTATCCCTAATGAATAATTTAAGATTGAGGGACTTTTCTAAATTTTTAACCGCCTTACTTACTGCTGGTTGTGATATAAATAAATCTTTAGAAGCTTCTGTAACATTCATTTTTTCGGCGACTTTCATAAATATTTTCAGGTTATTCATGTTCATAACCAATTAGTTATACCTCCTATAATATAAATGTATTTGAGTTATAGGTAAATATAACATAATATGAAATCACTTCAGAAGAAAGGGGATTAAATTATGTTTAAAGTTTTCTTGGGAATGATCTCTGTTACTCTTGTTTGGGGGTATACATGGGTTACGATGAAAATAGCAATTAGTGACATCCCCCCGATTTTATTTTCATCTTTACGTTTATTAATTGGGGCGATTCCTTTATTTATTCTTCTCATAATACAAAGGAAAAGGCTTAAAGCAGGTAAGGAGAATTTTAAAAACTATCTCATCATGAGCTTGTTCATGGCTTTAGGTTATATGGGAATATTAACTTATGGTATGCAATTTGTTGATTCAGGAAAAACTTCGGTTTTAGTGTACACAATGCCTATATTTGTTACCATTATTAGTCATTATAAATTAAGTGAGAAAGTTACTATTTATAAAATGGTGGGATTGATATTTGGTCTAGTCGGTCTTTTATTTATTTTAGGAACAGAAATTATTAAATTTGATCCAAAAGTGGTATTTGGAGAGTTATTAGTATTAATTTCAGCCCTTAGTTGGGCAACAGCAAATGTTTTTAGCAAACTAAAATTCAAAAATATAGATATTATTCATATGAATGCTTGGCAACTTATTATGGGAACAATATTTTTATTCATTTTCTCTTTAATATTAGAACCAAACCATTCAATCGAGTGGTCTAATGAGGCAGTATTATCACTATTATTTAATGGTTTGTTTTCAACTGCCTTTACATTTGTAGTTTGGTTTTGGGTACTTAAAAAAATAGATGCTTCGAAAGCATCTATGGCATTAATGTTTGTTCCTATTCTAGGTATTATATTTGGATGGCTACAACTTGGGGAGATCATAACAACTGGTATTATTATCGGGGCACTTCTTATATGTGCTGGAATCTTTATGAACATGTACAATTTTAAAAGCACTACAAGGATAAGCTTAAAATGAACAGTTAAATGAAAAAAGGGCATTAATCCGGGATCGGATTATGCACTTTTTTATACGTATGTCGCCTTCAGGCGATTTATATCTTCTTTCGGCTGCAGACCAAACATCAACTTTGGGTTCAGGATGCTGGTTATGAAAGCACAAAGAAAGCATTCGCAAAATCACTGGAAAGACTTCAATTGGATTATTTAGATTTATACTTAATCCATCAGCCGTTTGGCGATGTATATGGTTCTTGGCGTGCCATGGAGGAATTGTACCGCGAAGGAAAAGTAAGGGCAATTGGAGTAAGTAATTTCTACCCGGACCGTTTAGTGGATTTGATTACTCATAATGAAGTAGTTCCTGCCGTAAACCAAGTTGAAACTCATGTTTTCAACCAGCAAATAGAAAGTCAGAACATCATGAAAGAGAACAATGTTCAAATAGAGTCTTGGGGACCATTTGCTGAAGGAAAAAATAACATGTTCCAAAACGAATTATTAGTATCAATTGCCGAAAAGCATAATAAATCCGTTGCCCAGGTGATTTTACGTTGGTTGACACAAAGAGAAGTTGTTGCGATTCCGAAGTCTGTTCGTAAGGAAAGAATGATCGAAAACTTCAATATCTTTGATTTTGAATTAAATCAAGAAGACCAGGAAAGTATTGCAGCGTTAGATACGAAAGAGAGCTTATTCTTTTCACATCAAGACCCTGAAATTGTGAAATGGCTCGGTACCCATAAACTTGATATTTAATGCTCTTACAAATAAAAGGGTCTCCCATTTTTGGGAAACCCTTTTAGGTTTCAACGTTTATAGGTATATGACCTGTGAGGGATTCGAACCCCCGACCCCTTCCCTGTCAAGGAAATAGCATTGCTGGGTAAGTTTAGGAGAATTTGTGACAAATCCAGTTGTACCAGTATTTTTTAAACCACCATTCTACTACTGGTATTTCAAAGGATTTAGCGGTGGAATGGAGGAAACTTCAGAAGTATTTAACAGCTTTTTTAAAGATGGAAAGTATGAGTTTAAAAAGTATTAAAATGATTTGCTATTTGATTATGAAGGATTTATAGGAAGGAATTTATCAGCGTCCTATGCTCCGAAAAAAAATTACGAAGAGTATGAACGTTTTGTTTTTCTCCTGTCAGAGGTATTCGAAAAATACAGTAAGAATGGAAAAATTGTTCTCCAAAACATAACGCGAAGCTATCTAGGCAATGTCTAAACAGCCGAACAAAGGGGGCTGGAGATTAAACTGGGTAGCTGGTAAAAAATAAGTTTAAAATCTTGAGGGGGAGTCCAAATAAAATAAGGGGCTTCCCCTGAAAAAGCCCCTCTCATTTAAGATAAGGGCTTTTCTCATTATTTATGCCAAACACGTTCCAAGTTCAAGGGTACATAGACTTTATCTCCATGAATTTCTCTGTGTATTATTGGGTTTGTATAGCTATGTTCTCTTTCATTGCTACTGTTCCTTTTACGAACGGTGCTTGAATAAATTAATTTACCATCGTACATTTTTGCTTACCTTCCTTTAATTAATATGTATGACATAAAATGTCTTATACTACTATGTGCTGTATAAAATCAGTTTATACGATAAAAAGCGCCTCTCAATTATGAGAAGGGCTTTTTGTATAGAAAAAAGCTGCCGATACTTCATCAGCAGCCTAAAAATGAGATATCTGGTGGTATACCCCATTTTTGTAGTACAACGCTAAAACACAGATGGATAGGAAGAATTCTTTGCCTTAATGATAAAACGGTATTGAGTCGGCTAAACAATTTTTAGTAATGATCTTTCATGAAAGAAGCGCCTACAATAATCAATAAAATAAACAACACAACGATTAACTCAAAATTTTTGTCTTTCCTACGAAAATCACCTTGATAATCACTCATTTAAAATTCCTCCTTCCCACTTTAACTACTACTAAATTATGCGGAAACACTGAGATTGTTTGGACAAACGCTCAGGGCATTCATTGATTTTCTTGAAAAATGCGCTAAATAAAGGTACTGATTACTCCATAACTTCTTCATAGTACCATCCACGGGCATCTAACCATTTTTCGTACTCTGCTTTCATAGAAGGGCTAAGTCCGCCGGATAATGCGTGAACATGTGAACCTCCTTTTCGCCAATTTAGATGGCACTCCCTACTCTCCTTCTTCTGTTTAGTCAGTTTTGGTAGCGAATAGTGAAGCGATACGCCCTTAAGAAAATGGCTTTTCATGATCTTCGGCATTCATCTGCATCCTATTTGTTAAGTGAAGGTTATAGTATGAAAGCTATCCGAGAAAGACTTGGTCATAAAGATATTGGAACCACGATGAACTTATATACACATGTCACTAAAAAAATGGATTCAGACGTTGGAAATGCATTTTTTAAAGGTCAGAAATTAAATCGGTCAGTCATTTGGTCAGTTACTTCTTTTTAAAGACAAATAAAAGGGTCTCCCATTTTTGGGAAACCCTTTTATTTTAACGTTTATAGGTATATGACCTGTGAGGGATTCGAACCCCCGACCCCTTCCCTGTCAAGGAAGTGCTCTCCCACTGAGCTAACAAGTCGCAGTATGTAGGTGTTGCTGACAAACTCTATTATATGAGGCTGCGTACGCAATGTCAATAAAAATTATTCGTGCTCTTCTCCGCTTCTTTTTGTCTGCTACAATAGGCTTATCACATGGTGAAGGAACAAAGATGACGGTTAAATCTATTCGGATTATGCGTATCCGTATTGTTTTATCGGTAAAGCACCGCTGAAAGAAGCGATTCAAGCAAAAAGTTGTTCAGGCCTTAGATTTTGCAAGATCAGGGAGTGACTGAAAGATCAATCATTGGAATATAAAGAGTATTTTACCATAAAATCAATAATTCCATTCGACTCATTTCCCGGACAATAATCGACGAAATACCTAGATATCGTCTGAGTTTGATGTTTACAAAAAGCATGAAAATCAAGTTGATTTTCATGCTTCATCAGGTAATTATGCCTGCTGTACGATTTTCTGATCTTTATCTCTATTCATAAGGAACTGTGCAGCAAACAATCCTGCAAACATAATTAGACCGGCAACATCTGAAATTCCCTCTGGATAGATTAAAAGCAAGCCTGCAATGATAGCCAGTACTCGTTCTATCCAGTTCATAGGTCTCATCCAATAGCCTATGATTCCAGCTCCAATTGCAATCATTCCCGTCACAGCTGTAAATACAACCCAAATGACTTCTGGGACTGTTGTATCGATTAATAGCATTTCTGGAGAAAGAACAAAGATGTATGGAATGATAAATGCTGCGATAGCAAGCTTCGACGATTGTATCCCTGTACGAATAGGCTCTCCTCCGGATACTCCAGCAGCAGCAAAAGCTGCAAGTGCCACCGGCGGTGTAATATCCGCAATGATTCCAAAATAGAAAACAAAGAGATGTGCAGCTAAATCCGGATAGCCCAGGAAAATGATAACAGGAGCTGCTATGGTTGATGTGATGACATAGTTTGCCGTTGTTGGTGATCCCATTCCCAAGATTAAAGATGCGATCATTGTGAAAATCAGCGTTGGAATAATGTAGCCCTGTGCAAGGTCAATTAATCCATTTGCCAATGTTAGCCCAAGTCCTGTTTTCGTTACTATCCCAACAATAATACCAGCAGCTGCAGTGGCCGCCGCTACAGACAAAGCTGTTCTCGCCCCATCTACCAATGCTAAAATGATTGCTTTGGGACCCATTCTTGTTTCTTTATTTATAAATCCGGCTACGATGGCGATTAAAATGGAATAAAGTGCAGCATGCATAACTGGAATACCTGTCATTAACAAGATGATAATCGCTAAAATCGGAAGCAAAAGGTAGATTTTCTTCGCGACTTCTTTACGATTAGGCATTTCTTCTTCTGTTAGTCCCCGCAGTCCTAATCGTTTCGCTTCAAAATGTGTCATGATCCAGATGCCAGTGAAATAAAGGATAGCTGGAATAGCTGCAGCCTTTGCAATGTCCCAGTAAGTGATGCCATTTCCAATAAACTCGACCATCAAGAAAGCAGCGGCTCCCATGATTGGCGGCATTAATTGTCCACCAGTTGAAGATGCGGCTTCAACAGCACCCGCAAATTCCTTTTTATATCCTAATTTTTTCATCATAGGAATGGTGAATGCCCCAGAGGTTACAACGTTCGCAACTGAGCTTCCGCTTATTGTGCCTTGCAGGGCACTTGAAAAAATAGCTACTTTAGCCGGTCCGCCTACTCTTTTTCCAGCGATTACAGCTGATAGATCATTAAAATATTGGCCTACACCAGTTTGAATTAAGAACGAACCGAATAGCAGAAACAAGAAAATAAATGTTGCCGAAACCCCAAGCGGAGTTCCTAAGATACCTTCTGTTGTGAAAAACATTGTCTGTACCAATCGCTCAAGACTCAAGCCCCCATGCTGAAGAAATCCCGGCATATATTGTCCGAAAATTCCGTAAAGCATAAAAATAACCGCAATAATGGTAATAGGAAGCCCAACTGCTCTTCTTGTTGCTTCGAGTACTAGCAGAATTGCTATAATTCCAATTGCAAAGTCAGTTGTCGTTAGGATTCCAACCCGCATTGCGATATCTTCCATAAAAAGCGGCCAATATGCACCTACAGCAATACTGAGAAGAGCAAGCACGATATCGTACCAGCCAACTTGCCACTTGCCAGTTTCTTTCTTTTTCTTACTTAAAGGGAATAATAGAAAAATTAGCGCCAATGCAAATCCTAAATGAACGGAACGCTGAATTTGAGCAGTAAAAACGGAAAAAATAGCTGTGTACAATTGAAAAATGGAGAATGAGAGCAAACCGAGGAAAGCAATCCATCCCATGATTCCTGTAAGCTTTCTTGTTGCAGCTTCCGGATCGTACTTTTCAAGAATTTCCTGCTGCTCTTCAAGTGATAAAAATTTGACTTCTTCATCTTTCATTCATTTTCACTCCTCTCAAAAGCTGAAAAAGATTCATGGTTTCATAGCTGATTCTGACCCAGGTACCAGGTTTTATGTACTTTTTCAATTCATATTCTTTACCTTTAGAAACCACTCTATGATTGGCTACTACCTGTCCTGTGCTGAGATCAATAAACGGGAATGTCCGGTTCATATTTGAAATGATATATTGGCCATCTTTTCTCTCAAAAATCTCATCTCCCTCAGGTCCTGAAGGCATGCCTACTGCAAACGTGTCATATGAAAGCTCTATTTGTTTGATTTGCTTATTCGATAATTCATACGTTTCAATGACATCTGTCAGATGAATGGAATGTGTGTACTTTATTTGAAAAGTGTCCATATCATTAACAGATAGGTAAGCCAATAATTTGCTGGTGTCTTCGTAATGAAAAGCTACGGTATTCTTAAACGGGATAAAAAGGATGAGAAGAATAGTGATGAAAAGCATGAAAACGTATATTAGCTTTTTTTTCATCCCACTTTCCTCCAAAATTAAGCGATAGACCGCAGTTTCGCTGCGGCCTATCCCTTAAACCATTATTTCAATACGCCTTTTTCTTTGAAGTATTTCTCTGCACCCGGATGCAGCTTTAAGTCACCGATTCCTTCAAGTGCAGTGTCTGCTTTGATTAATTTTCCTTTTGCATGAGCGATTTTATCTGTGTTTTCAAAAATTGATTTTGTGATGTCATATACGAGATTTTCATCAAGCTCATCTTGAACAACAAGCATCGCTTTAACAGCTACTGTATGAACGTCTTCACCAATCTTGTATGTGCCGCTTGGAATAACCTCCTCTGAGTAGAAAGGATATTTTTCGATAAGCTCTTTCACTTTGTCAGCTTCAAGAGGAACAACAACGACTTCGTTTTGAGCTGAAAGGGTTTCAACTGCAGCAGTCGGTGTTCCGGCTGTTACAAATGCCGCATCAATGCTTCCGCCTTGAATTCCATCTGTTGATTCATCAAATGAAAGATTTTGTGCCTGAATATCATCCACTGTCAAACCATGAACTTCAAGAACTTGAGTAGCATTCAGATAAGCTCCGGAACCGATCGCTCCAACGGAAACCTTTTTTCCTTTTAGATCTGCAACAGATTTAATTCCGCTTTTTTCCGTAGTAATTAATTGAACTGTTTCGTTATATAGCGTGCCAAGTCCAAGCACGTTATCAATCTTGTTATCTTTAAACATACTCTCCCCTTTTAAAGCATATGTCGCAATATCTGTCTGAGAGAATGCTATTTCAGCGTCACCGCTTTTTAAAGTTTGCATGTTTTCTACAGAAGCTCCTGATGACTGAACAGTTGCCTTGTAATCTGTGCTATCAGTAATAATATCTCCAAACGATCCGCCAAGAGGGTAATATGTACCACCCGTTCCGCCTGTTAAAATCCGCAGCGTTTTTGGCTTGGAATCGCCAGAACCACCGCCGGAACCCGATGTTGCATCGTTTCCGCCACATGCAGAAATAATCATGATAAGAGCAAGCAGCATCACTACAAATAAACTTTTACTCATTTTCACTAGTAAAATTCCCCCTTTTTGTCATTTAATTGTAACATTACTACTTTTTATATTACCATATGTTTGAAGTTAATTGTCAATCTATTCTTAATATTTCAAATTAACTAATCACATACTATTGGAGGGGCTTCTAAATTAAGCATCTAAAATTAGCCCTATTCTTTTTTTCAGCCTTATTCGTGTGGATTTCTCAATTTGCAGGTAGCGAAGAAATAACGTCTCCAGAGGAATTGCAACATGCCTTCCCTTTATATCTCGGGTTTCCTATTGCTTATGCTGAGCTTGATACACCCAGAATAGATCCTTCGTTTCCATATTCCTATGATTGAAGATGCTGCGGAGCAAAATGCATGGAGATTTGTTCTGGCAGTGTGCGGGAATCACCTTTTTGATGAGTTTTCCCTATGGGGTTTGTGTAGATTTTATCCAGTAAGTACAGAAATTGAATAAGCCTGCGTATGGACACAGACTTATTTTTGCTCCTTAAAATAATGAAGCTGACAGTATTGAATGGCATATTTTAAAAAACCATGGCAGTCAATTGCTCTATGCAGACGATTCTTGTATAAAGATTCTTCTTGATTTTTTATTATGATTCTTCTTTCATTATTCGGTGCCACTTTTCTAGGAGTTTAAGGAGAAGTCGTTCAGCAGCTTCTATTTTTGAAACGATTTCCTTTGTTTCTAAAGAACAGATGATTCTGCATAGATTCAGAATTGTAAATTCAGCCATTTCCGCTGATAATATCGCCGAATTCATTGACCAAGTTTCGGGTAAAGTAAGCAATGAAATTCTGTAAATCATTTGGTATTTTACCTTGCAGCCTGATCATCTCAAACCCTACGTTTTATTCAATTATAAGGTATGGTTTTTATTTACTTTGACAAAATAAATTCATTGACATGAAACCAAATGGTTTTATATAATCAAATACGAAACCATTTGGTTTTATATTTATGATAAGGAGAATACATGATGAATCAAACTAATTTGCAGGACATTACACAGACCGTTGTCTACAACGCTCCCATTGAAAAAGTATGGGATGCCGTTTCCACCTCTGAAGGAATTGCCGCATGGTTTATGCCCAATGATTTTCAG
This sequence comes from Metabacillus hrfriensis, assembly GCF_030127205.1. Taxonomy (NCBI): domain Bacteria; kingdom Bacillati; phylum Bacillota; class Bacilli; order Caryophanales; family Bacillaceae; genus Metabacillus; species Metabacillus hrfriensis. The sequence goes on along the minus strand of NZ_CP126116.1, from coordinate 1,406,319 downwards.
CCCGAAGTTGGGCATGAATTTCACTTGCAATCTCCGTTCGGCCCGTCACCATGTAAAGTGATCCAACTAGAGCCCCCTCACCGGCTTTCATTCACATGGGATACAGATGGCTGGATCGTCACTTTCCTATTGAAAGAAATGGATGGTAAAACGGAGTTTACCCTTATCCATGGCGGCTGGAAGCAACCAGACACGATTCTGCCAAAAGCCAATGAAAAAGCCTCTGTCATTCGTGACCGCATGAATCATGGCTGGATAAAGATTATCGAACGCCTGGGAGAGGTTGTTGGAAACTAGTGTCATCTTCTGCACAAAAATATGATGTTTTTCAGGCTATCGCTGACCCAACGCGACGAGAAGTGTTAAAGCTGCTTGCAGAAAAAGAGATGCCGATCTCAGAAATCACAAGCCATTTTCAAGTAACCCGAACAGCTATTGCCAAACATCTTCACATTCTTTCCGAGGCTGAACTTGTAAGCGGAAGAAAAACAGGAAGAGAAAAAAGGTACAGGCTTCATCCGGAACCGCTTGCGGAATTACATGAATGGCTTTCCTATTACGAGCAATTCTGGAATAACAAGCTGTCTATGCTGAAGCATCTTGTTGAGGAACCCAATGAAAACGAGAAATAAAATACTATTTGAACAGCGTCCTTTTATAAGGGACGCTGTTCTTTTTTATATTTCAAGAAGAATTATCAAATACTAAGAAAGAATCACGCAAAAAAGGCAGACGAAAGACTCATTTTTCCCTTTTTTCATTTTATTGTCTCTTTCAGCGGGTATATCAAAACTATCACTATACAGGAGGTTGTTAAATTGAAAGCTGTCACATTTCAGGGAATGAAGGAAATGGAAGTGAAGGAAGTTCCGGATGCCGTGCTTCAGAAAAAGGACGATATCATTGTCAAAATTACCTCAACGGCCATTTGCGGATCAGATTTACATATTTACCAAGGAGCCCTTCCTGCTGAAAAAGACTATGTAGTTGGCCATGAACCGATGGGGATTGTGGAGGAAGTCGGACCAGAAGTAACAAAAGTTAAAAAAGGCGACAGAGTTGTCATCCCATTTAATATTTCCTGCGGAAGCTGCTTCTATTGCAAACACGACCTTGAAAGCCAGTGTGATAATTCAAATTCCAATCCGGAAATTGATACAGGCGGTTACTTTGGATTTACAGAGAGGTATGGGAATCACCCTGGCGGGCAGGCTGAATACTTAAGAGTGCCGTTTGGAAATTTCATGCCGTTTGTCATTCCTGAATCTGTCGAGCTTGAGGATGAAGCCTTGCTGTTTATGTCAGATGTATTGCCTACTGCGTATTGGAGCATTGAAAATGCCAACGTAAAAAGTGATGATACTGTAGTGGTGCTTGGCTGTGGACCAGTAGGGTTAATGGCTCAAAAATTCGCCTGGATGAAGGGCGCTAAACGGGTCATTGCCGTTGATAATCTTCCTTACAGATTAGAACGGGCAAAAAGAATGAACAATGTTGAAATTATCAATTTTGAAGATTTTAAAGATACAGGTTCTCATATTAAAGAACTGACAAGCGGCGGAGCAGATGCCGTGATCGATTGTGTCGGAATGGACGGGAAAAAGTCAGCACTTGAAGAAATTGGCCAAAAGCTGAAGCTGCAAGGCGGAACTCTAAGTCCGTTTGAAATTGCGATGAATGCTGTCAGAAAGTTCGGGACCATTCAGCTGACAGGTGTATATGGTTCAAAATACAACATGTTCCCGCTTGGCAATATTTTTGAACGGAACATCAATCTTAAAATGGGACAGGCACCTGTTATTCATTACATGCCAATGCTATTTGAGATGATTACATCAGGTAAATTGGATCCAACTGAAATTGTCTCTCACAAAGTTCCTTTAAGCAAAGCCAGTGAAGCTTACAAAATTTTTAATGATCATGAAGATGACTGTGTGAAGGTTGTTTTAAAACCATAAATTCATAATGAAAAAGCATGCGGCATTTTTGCCGCATGCTTTTATATTTCTGCAGTTAGCTTAATCCCTGCGATCTCTATCTTTTCTTCTAAGACCTAACAGCCCTGCTAAACCTAATAAACCAATCCATCCCATGTCCGTATCATCGTCATCGTCAGCTGCAGCGGCAGTTTCTGTATTTACATTTCTTGTGCCTATATTATCGTTTCTGTCATTGTCGTTATTTTCTGCATAAACGCCTGCACCAGACACCATAACTGCGATAACCATTGAACATAGGATCATCATTACATTTTTCATCATGAGAAAACCTCCATTTTTTATTAGTACGTTTTTTATTCTCTTCAAACAAGAATTTTTTATTCTTCATTTTATATTCATAAAACCGTATCAATTAAATCATCTGGTACAAAATAGAATGTGTAGTTTTTAAAATATGAAATGGAGTGATCAAAATGGGTATTCTCAGCGGAAATCCTACAGATGAACCAATGCATTATGGAGAGGTATTCGGAGTATGGAGTGCGTTATCTGTTGCAAAAGCATCTCATGCAGCTTATCAAGTGTATTACAATCACACTGGTGATGCCGACCTTAAAAAATTAATAGATCAAATCATTAAAAATAATATTTTGCCTTGCATTGAAGAACTTGAAGCACTATTAAAAAAGAATGAGGTCGGTTTGCCGCCTGCCCCCCCTGAAAGACCAAATGCTAAATTAGAAGAAATCCCTGCGGGTGCACGCATTTCAGATCCAGAAGTGGCTATGAGCATCTCTAAAGACCTTGCCCAAGGATTAGTGGCTGACAGTACCATGATCGGACAATGTATCCGGGAAGATATTGCCCTGCTGTTTACTCAGCATCATGCTAAAAAAGTTCAATACGGCGGGAAAATTCTTCAATTAAATAAAGAAAAAGGCTGGTTAATTCCGCCTCCTCTTCATTTAGATAAATAATTAAAAACAGGCAGTAGTTTTTTACTGCCTTATTTTGCAAATAAAGGAGTCAGGACATGTACTTTTATAAAGAAGATTTAATCAATATGATTGTTCCGGACAAACCGGATCCCGCTGCAGCAAAAGTTTTACAGGAAACATTGGGCGGCCAGTTTGGTGAGATGCGGACAATGATGCAATACTCTTTTCAAAGTGCCAATTTCAGAGGTAAAGATAAACAATACCGAGATTTGATCAGAGGCGTTTTTCTAGAAGAAATCAGCCATGTAGAACTTGTTCAAACAACTATTAATCAGCTTTTAAATGGATCAGGTGAAGTGGACGATGCAGGAAACTCCGGGCCTAGTCAAGCACCGCTTGCAGACCCTGTCATGCATGGAAATCCTCATCATTATATTATGGGAGCGCAATCTTCTCTGCCTGTTGATGCTGGAGGAAATCCATGGAACGGATCATGGGTGTACAGCCACGGAAATTTAATCAGCGATTTGCTTAATAATGTCATCCTGGAATCAACAGGTGTTCTGCAAAAATCAAGAATTTATGAAATGAGCTCTAATAAAACCTTCAGAGAAACCCTTGCATTTTTGATTGTCCGCGACAACGCCCATCAAAATGCATTTGCCAAAGCTCTTGAAACATTAGGAGTCAACTGGGGCAAGATTTTTCCAATCCCAAATTATGATATTAATAAGTACCCTGAATGCCGAAAGTATGTGGAAATGGGCTTTCATAATGCACAATTTAATTTCCGGCTTGATTCAACCCGTATTGGCGAAATTTTCAGCGGGGAATCTCCGAGCAGAGACAGTGGTAACTTACAGGTTACTGATCCTCCAAAGGGTTATCCTGTACCAGATTTTCCAGATATGCCGAATGAACACAGCCCAGGCTTAAATGATTTGAATCAATAAATATAAAAACGGCCATTTTTTCAGGCTGTTTTTTATGTCTCTCAAGGGCTTGTTTGAAAAATTTCAAATAAAGTCTATTAATAAATGGATCAAGTATAAAGACCTCTCAAGATTGAGAGGTCTATTTTGAGAGATCATTCAATTCGGAAGATTTTTCGATTGTGCAGGAGCATATGAATTCACCATCTGCTGCATATCACCTTCTGTAAGCTGTGGAACCTGATAATAGTGATGCTTATTTTGGTAGATTGAAATCTCATAAGCCATTTCAATGCAATTTGGAATGGTATCAGCCAAAACTCGTCTGACAACCGGATTAGCTACCTCTGTCGTAGCCATACCTTTTAATGACGCATTCGATTTTACAGATCCGAGCATGAGGTCTGAAATAACCTGTTCATTTATTTCCGCAGGCATATTCATCGGCTTCATCGGCGGTGAAGGTTTTAGGCCATAAACAAAGTCATTTCCCTGCTTCATATTATAGACTTCTGTCGAAACTGAAGGCTTCATCCCTGTCTGGAAACACTCAACAATCGTGTTGTATTCCGTCATCATAAATTGCTCTTGACGGTTCATCATATCCAGAAGTTCCGGATCTTTGACATGCGGTTTTAAAATGGTATATAAGTTTAATGTATTGATGGCACCAGATAAAATTTCAGATACATCAAACATCTCATGTCCGCCATGGCTTAATTGGGGCGGCACAGCTCCAGCCTGCATGTTTTCAGATCCTGCAATGTTCATTGATTGATCCACATTAATCATTCCTCTCTCATCTTTTTAAGATATACATATCTATTCTGTATCAGAGAGAGAAATCTATTCGTATTTTCTTCATTCCATAATCCCAGCCTGTATGAGATGAACCTTTGCGTCTACCTCAAATTGAACAGAGCCATATTGCTTCTTCCAATCTTTGTAGCCAGCTTGTCTTAGCTCTTCCTTAATGCCGAGCGGATCGACATTTAATTTCTGCAGCTTTTCAAGCAAAGCTAGAGCTTCTTTTTCCAGCATGATTTCAGTTTTCTTTTCAATTTTTTCGATATTCTTTTTTTGTGTAAGATCTAATCCTCCGCCTTCCATGACTCTTCCATCCATTTTTATGCTGACATTGAACTTATACCCGTTTATTGTTTTTTCAGGTTTGAACTTCGTATTGGAGGAAAGATTTTGAATGCTTACCTCCTTTTCTTCTTTTAAATCGATTTCAATGATGCCTTTGCGGATTTTTTCATATAGAACTTTCAAAGTATATCCTTCTTTCAAATCAATGGTATCGATTAATCGATCTCCGTTAAAAAGAGCGACCCCAGAAACTTGAATGTTATCACCCTTTTTTTCAATAAGAGGCAAAAAAGGGTCAAACCCAAGGCCCCGGTACTGAAAAAGAAAATGATGCAGATTGATTCTTGGAATCGTCCTCTCCATATTTTGTCTGACGAGGTCAATAACAAATTGTGAAACAGATTCATGCTGATCGACCTGTGCTGAAAGAATTTCATTTGATTTTCCTTTTGATATAACTAAACTGATGTCTCTGCCTATATTTGGGTCTCTTTGCAGATTATCAACGTGATCACCAATTCCTCTTCTCGCCAGTTCCTCGTCAAATAGAATCACCCCTACCCTGCCTATTTCAATGGGTCTTGGTGACTGTGCCTGAATTTCCTGTCTTATATGCTTACTTGTCCGGCCGATAGCTGTTAATGCTATATTTTGCGGTTTCGATTGAATTCCTGGCGGAGTATAAGTCGCACCGGCAGTCAATTGGAATTCTCTATCACTAATATAGTCATAGCCTATTGACTGAATCAGCTGAACATCTTCAAGGACTTTTGAATCAGGAATACAGCTGCTTAAAAGACACATGCAGAGCAGGAGTGCGCAAGCTTTGTACCCATTCATTTTTTATTCCTCACCTTCATGATGATGACCTGCAGAACAAACAGCAATGGGATATAGCCGTAAATCGTATAAAAACCTATCTCTGACATATTGGTATTGAGCAGATCAATCTGTTCTCTGTCTTTTAAAAAAACGGCAAAGATAAAAATGAAAAAGCAGATAATCCGCAATGCATTTCTTTGTGTCATCGCAAAAAGCCGGTGCATTCCCCTGCTTGCACTCCATAGTCCAATACACATATTGGGCAAAACCACAAAGAACCAAATCGAAATTCCAAGATATTCAAACCGCTCAATAATGGTCAAGTCTACAATTTTCCATAGAGTAAGCGTCGCCCAAATGGTAGATTTCAGCTGATTCTGATCATAGTATGCAAAGGAAACCAGAGCAGTTATCAGATAAATAAACATGCTGAATAAAACAGCATAATGAGCCCATTTTTGGGACTTAGGGGGATCTTTTATAAACGGATAAAACATAAAAAGAACTTCAAACCCCAGATAATTAAGAGTCATTCCTTTTGTAGCTGACAGGAGCTCCTTGAACGATAGATCAAAAACAGGAAGAAGGCTGCCAAAATAAGCTTCTTTTATGGGGAAATATTTAACTAATAATAACGGCAATCCATAAATGACTCCAAGAAAAGCAATCCCGGTCACTATTCTGAATCCCCCTGTAACATATGAATAACAAATCAGAATAATAATGGCGATGAATACCCAATGATAGACATCCGGAAAAACCCACACTTGGATAACTTCAACATACGTCCGTATCAGCACAACGACAAACATAGCGTAATAAATAATGAAATAAAAACTGAAAAATCCGCCAATCCATTTTCCGAAAATCTGGTGATGGATGGCTACGATATCATTCTTTCCCCGGTTCAGGATTAAGTAAGATAACCAGATCAAACCAAGAATTGTGATGCCGGATGTAATGATGGCTATCCAGGAGCTATGGCCGGCAGACTTTGCGATATACCTCTCGAATCCTAAGATGCCTACACCTATTTGCATTTTATGAATCAAATAAAATACAAAGTAATTGGATACCTTTTTATCTTCTTTAGGCAATGGGAACATGGAATTACCTCCTTTAATCCTCAATATCCCGTTTCTTTTCTTTATGAGGCTTCGGCTGAAAACGATCAGGTGTGGCTGTTCTCATTTGCAGAGGCCGTTTATTTTGCATATACATCGGCACTCTAAACAGCGAATCTTTTAAATCTTTAAGCCTCAGAGGATAGACTGGTGCAAGATATGGCCTTCCAAGGGATGATAGCTTAAGCAAATGCCCCAGAAAAAAAGCAAAACAAAAGGCAATCCCTATGAGACCAAAAAGCTGAGCGGCAAAAAGAAAAGGAAAACGGATTAAGCGGATGACGTTGCCCATTTGATAAACGGGAGTAGTAAAGGATGCAAGTGCTGCAAGTGCCACGATGATCAGCAGTACGTTGCTTGTAAGCCCTGCTTGAACAGCTGCTGTTCCTATTACAATCCCTCCTACGATACCGATTGTCTGGCCAATCTTAGTCGGCAATCTGGCTCCCGCTTCCCTCAGCAGCTCGATTGTCAGCTCAAGAATAATTGCCTCTAATATTGGCGGAAACGGCACACCGCTTCTCGAAGCTACAAGCGGATTAAGCAGGTTTTGCGGAATCATTTCGTAATGATAGGTAAGAACCCCAACATACATGGCAGTAGAAATAACAGAAAAGAAAACCGCAAAAAGCCGGATAAGCCTGAAAATGGAGGCAATCGGCCAGGATAAAAAATAATCCTCAAAAGCAGAAAAAAATTCTACCAGCGTCGTAGGACCAGTCAGTGCATGAGGGGAACCGTCAACTAAGACCGTAATTTTCCCTTCCGACAGAACACCGGCTACCCTGTCAGGCCGTTCTGTATCAATCATTTGGGGAAATGGCGAATTGTTATTATCTGATATAATCTGTGCGATCATTGAACTGTCCAGGATCGAGTCATAATCGATATCTTTTATTCTTTGTACAATGGTATTTACGTTCTCGTCGTTCGCAATATCTTTAATATATAAAACAGCAATTCTTGTTTTAGAAAGCCTGCCTACCCTAATCTCTACTGCAATGAGTTCGGGGATCGGCAATCTTTTTCGAATTAAGTTCAGATTGGCATCCAGGGATTCAACAAAGGCTTCTTTTGGTCCAACAACACTGTATTCAACCTCAGGAAGGCTCACCGCTCTTTTCTCAAGGGAAATTGCCGAAATCAAGAGCACTTCATTAATATTTGATTCGGATTGAACAGCAATAAAACCGGACATTAATCTATCCTGGATTTTGTCTACATTGCTGATGATTTCTGTATTATCAATCGGCAGAACTTCCTGCAGTTCAAATAAACTTGTATTATTCTGTCCTTCGGTTAAAAAAGGAAGAACATGCTTTTGTAAAACATTAATATCTACTAAAGTTTTATAGTAATGAATATAATAGGGACTGCTTTGTGAATAACGATAAGATGTAAAGTCAGCTGACAGCTTGCATTGCTTCAGCAGAACCTCAAGCTTAGGATCATCGTTTTTCACATCCGCTTTTTTTTGTTGTTTAAAGGATGGATTTTTCTTAAAAAAAGAAAACATAATCTCCCCCACCTCTTGTTGAGGATATTTCGTACAAAAAAACAAGACGTTCTTAACATGCCTTGTTTGCTGCAAAATATGAAAGATTTAATAAATAGAACGTCAGCAGTCCTTTTTTCTTATCAGCTGTTCTTTATCAAGTGTCCCGGGAGGCTGTTCAAGCCATCCATTGCTGATTACAATATCAGCTCCATCCTTTGCATATTGTGCAATTTCAAGTGACAGGCGCTCATAATTCAAAATGAGATCACTTCTTTGGCTTGCTGCCGCTGCAGTTGCATAATTCCCTGAACCAGCTGCACTTAACAGTGACATATGAAATAATGTCAGCTTATCAGAAAATGGCGATGTCGTTGAATCTGTAATACACGCATCAGATGAAATCGGGGGCTGGATGTGATTATCTAAGAGCGTTTTGCTGAAAATTTGAATATGCTTCTGAGAGATCTCACTTCCTCTTAACATCCACTTTTGAATGTTTTCCCGGGGTGAAATTTGTGCAAAACTAAGTGCCAGTTTGCTTCCCATAAGATTTGTTTGGATATTCATATAAAGATGAGAAATTTCAATCGTATTTAATGGCCTCTTTTTACTGAACAGCGAAAAACCGCTTAGATACTTTTTGCTGTCAATATAATCCTTGGATTTGGGATAGGCAATATAAGGAGCTCTTACAAATATTCCTTTTGAAATGGCTATATCAGAACTTATATCGAATAGTCTTGCTGTCTCCTCCAGACCCTCGATATAATAGGTGCGGATATCTTTTCTGGCACTCATTGAAATAAAACCGCCGTAAGCAAGCAAGCCAACTTTTGTCATATGATTTATATAGGTAAGCATGAAAAGATCCGTATATAACCGAGGTGCATTCAGGTTTACGTCCTCATTTGTAAAGCCTGTGGGAACTGGAATATCCTCTTCTTTAAAAATAACAGTCATCTTTTCCAAATGAGCGACAGTAAGATCATAGGCACTTTGAATAACAGGAAGGATTTCCTTATCATCTGCATGTTCTAAAAAGAATGCAAGGATGCAGTTTGACATACTGTCGTTCATAAAGCTTGTCCAAAGACATGCAATTTCGGCTGATGTAAGATTCGGGCGATTTCCTTCTTGCATGAAATATTCCTCCAAGATAAATTTCTTCTATTATTTGTTTAAACAATTAGTTTTATGAATTCGGGGCAAATAGAAAAGGAGACATCTAAAGATGTCTCCTATAAGTCCTTACCATTTAATAATTTCACTGTAAGCGCAGCATTCAAATATCTGATCGTCGGAGGTTCATAGCCTACATTCGGTGAACTAGTATTAATCGTTCGTACCGAGATTACATCATTTTCTTCAAGCTCTGTATGAATTGTTTTTCCTAACGTTGTTTGTATCGTATCTTCTGAAACAAATGAAAACTTCGACTCATTAATTTGAGTATTATTTCTAAAAATAGCAAAGTTGGCTAAAGCGGAATTTGCCAATATATCCATAAAGAAGGTGATTTCATAATTCCCGTCTTTAAAAATATGAATCGTATCTTCTTCTGGATTTGCATCAGTATTGAATTCCGGCCCTTCCACTGTAAAATTAATCGGAGCAGCGTCCATTGCAAATCCGCCTATATCAAAGTTATACAAAGATCCAAAGGCCTTTTGATCTTCTTTTCCCTTGAATTTTTTTTTGATTTTATTTTTGTATTTTTTTTCTTTATATTTTTTATCGCTTTTTTTCTCTCTATGTTTTCTGCTGAATTTTTGTTCAAAATCCGCTTCAATCTTTTCTTCTGTCTGCTCTAATGCATCTTCTGACTGATCCGCAACATCACCGAAAGCTTCAGTATGCTCTGTCTCTTCTTCATCCAAAAAAACGACTTTATACATAAGATCATCTGACGCATGTTTGTATATTTTTGACACATTCATCACTCCCTTATATTAGTCTATTCTTCTTTAGGAGGGTTGCTTGTGTATTCATCTATATTTTTCACTGGACTTGCACAGCAAATTCACTGCGAGTAAAAAAGAGCAAGTAATCCATTCAGGATTTCTTGCTCCATTTATTATTTTCCGCCAAAGCTCATATGTTCATAACGTCCGCGAATCACTCCGTAAATACCATAAAGCATCAGCCCTGCTGCAGCAATTCCAAGCAGCCACTGACCGTAAGGCTTTGAAGCAAGTTCTGCAAGTGCCCCGTCAATTCCTTTTGATTGGTCAGGGTTTGCCGTAATTGCTGTTTGAATAAAGAGATAACCGATCATAGCAAGAACAGCACCGCGGGCGATCAAGCCCATTTTCCCTGAATTTCTTGCAATTTTTCTCTCATGCTGATTCATTTCGCTTACTCTGAACTTATTCATAAATCTCTCTGAATAACCATTGTACAGTTCATATAGTCCGTATCCAATAATGATAATGCCCACAAGTCCGATTATCCACTGTCCAAAAGGCTGAGCCAGTAATTTAGCAGAGATTGTTTTCTCAGATCCGCCTCCCGAACTTGCATGCATAGCGATGGAGATGGCTTTAAACGCAATTGCTCCATATATAATTGCACTCACTGCGTAGCCAGCTCTAGTCAACAAACCTTTTGCATCTGTTCCTTTGTTCTCCGGATCTTTTATCACCTTTATAATTTCCCAAATCACATAACCAATTAAGCCAATGCCGATAAGCCAAAGAAGAACCTCTCCAAAGGGCTTGCCTGCAACCGTCTCAAGCATTCCGCTTGTTCCTGTCATTTTGCCTCCAAGACCAAGCGCTGCCAAAAGAGCAAGAATCCCGATTAAAAAATAAACGGTGCCTTGTGCCATATATCCGTATCTTCCCAAACGCCTGATCCAAGGCTTCGTTTCTTGTTTTGCCTGATTTGCTTTTTGCTTGGCATCTGCTTTTGCAGAATACTCCATGTTTATCTCTCCCTTATATATAATGCCTGCTGAGTGTTAAATTCCCATCGAAGGAGAAAAAGAAACCTGGATTGCACATTTACAAAATATTGGATATTACCTTCATAAGAAAAGAATACAAAAAAACCTCAAAGCAGAGCTGCCTCTGCTTTGAGGTGAAATTCATAAAACTTATGCACTTTTCAGTTCCAGTCGGCGGGCCAGCAGCGAAAGTGAGTAGTTCACTGCAAAATACATGAATGCAATCATGATAAAAATAGGGATGATATAAGTCGATTTTTGCCCATTTATTATTTGTGCATGGTGAGTCAGTTCTGGAAGCGCAATGACCACAGCAAGCGATGTATCTTTTAACAATGAAATGAATTGACTTACAATGGGAGGTACCATTCTGCGAAGAGCCTGCGGCATCACAATGTATCTTAGGGTTTGTACATATGTGAGTCCTGAAGAACGTCCTGCCTCAATTTGCCCTTTTTCAATTGACTTCAGTCCGCTTCGAATGACCTCTGACAACATGGCTGATTCAAACACGGTTAATGCAGCAATGGCAGATAAAGTAATCCCCAAATCAATTCCTATCTCAGGCAAGGCGAAATATGTAAAAAAGATAATTAATAATAGCGGTAAATTCCTGATCGTTTCGACAACTACAGCAAGTGCCTTTGATAGCACTGGAATTTCTGCATATCTTAATGTACCGACAATTCCGCCGATGATAAAGCTTAGGATAATTGAAATAAATGCTACTTTTAATGTGATATAGAACCCGTCAAGCAAAAACATGAAATGATCTGGGGTATATGCACCAGCAAAATCCATTTTTCACCCTCCTTTAGTTACTCTTTGCAAGGCGTTTCTCTAAATAACCAACGCCAATACTTAAAGGAATAGTTAAAATCAAATAAAATACAGCTACAAATATATATACATCAAAAACGACAAACGTATCAGATGAAATCAAATCTCCGTGATACATAAGATCAAGTCCAGCTACGACACTAAGAATTGAGGAGTTCTTCACTAGATTAATGAATTGGTTTCCAAGAGGCGGAATAACAATTTTAATAGCCTGAGGCAAAATGATTAATCTCATCGTCTGGTTATAAGTGAGCCCTGATGATCTGGCTGCTTCCATTTGTCCTTTAGGAACGGATAATATTCCAGCTCTAATGGCTTCTGCGATAAAAGAGGCCGTATAAATCACAAGTGCAATGGTCCCGGCTGTAAACCCATCAAGCCTTAAACCGAGTGCCGGCAATCCAATATAAAAAAAGAACGCGATAATCAGCAGCGGAATATTTCTGACGAATTCTACGTATACAGTTCCCAGCCAATTCAAAGGTTTTAGCGGAGCTATCCTAAGAACAGCAATAAGGGTTCCAAGCAAAAAGCTTCCAATCAAAGCAATTAAGCTTGCCATTACAGTGTTCTTAAACCCTTCTAGATACATGTCCATATTGTCGACAAGTATAGAGAAATCAAGCACATCTTTCACTCCTTTAACTAATCAGGATGAGCATCACTTGCTCATCCTGATTGAGGATCTGTTTAGTTGGATAAATCTTCTTTAATCCATTTTTTATATATTTCATCATATTTGCCGCTTGATTTTAATTCTTCAAGGACAGCGTTGATCTCTTTCACCAAATCTTCATTTCCTTTTTTAACGGCAATTCCATATGGCTCATCTGTGAACGGCTCGCCGACTACCTCATAGCTGCTGTCTTCAGCAGCCATTCCGTAGAGAATTGCATTGTCTGTTGTTAAAGCGTCCCCTTGACCTGATTTCAAAGCTGTAAATGCTTCCGTGTAATTTTCGTATTCAAGCACCTCTGCATCAGGTGATTTCTCACGGATATTTTTTGTGGATGTTGATCCCTTAACTGCGAGAACTTTTGTACCTTTTTTAATATCATCTATACTCTTAATATCGCTGCCTTTTTTAACTAAAAGTGATTGTCCTGCTTCAAAATAAACGTCTGAGAAATCAACTTCCTTTTTACGCTCTTCCGTAATGGTCATCGTTGCGATAATCGCATCGATTTGACCGTTTTGAAGCATTGGCACACGTGTTTTAGAGGTAACTTCTTTAAATTCGATGTTCTTTTCATCACCAACGATTTTCTTTGCAATTTCTTTCGCTATATCAATGTCAAAGCCTTCAATCTCTCCGCTGCTTGGGTTTTTAAGTCCAAATAGTCTTGTATCGTTTTTAACGCCAAAAACAATTTTCTCATCCTTCTTAATGGCTTCAAGTGCATTTGCAGTTTCTTTTTCCTCCGATTTTCCACACGCTGCAAGAACGAGTACAGCAAGCATAGATACGAAAAGCAGCTTCAGCAAACTCTTTGATTTCAACATAAAATGTCCCCCTATTTTTATATTAATGATTTAAAATACGGCTGAGAAATAAGCGTGCCCTTTCTTCTTTGGGATTCGCATAAAACTCCTCCGGTACAGCCTCTTCTAAAATTTGACCTTGATCTATAAACACGATGCGGTCTGCAACTTCTCTGGCAAATCCCATTTCGTGTGTAACAACTACCATTGTCATGCCTTCTTTCGCCAGATTCTTCATGACATCTAATACCTCGCCAATCATCTCAGGATCAAGGGCTGAGGTCGGTTCATCAAATAGCATAATCTCAGGATTCATCGCGAGGCCTCTGGCAATCGCAACACGCTGCTGCTGTCCGCCTGAAAGCTGGGAAGGAAAAGAACCGGCTTTATCGGGAATTCCAACCTTGTCCAAGTAATAAAGCGCTGTTTTCTTCGCTTCTTCCTCTGATTTCCCAAGAACTTTGACTTGAGCAAGCGTAATGTTTTGAAGAACGGTTTTATGAGGATACAGGTGAAAATGCTGAAAGACCATGCCGATCTCCCGTCTTACTTTATTAATATCTGTTTTCTTGTCATTAACCGCAATGCCGTTAACTGTTAATGTACCTTCTGACACTGTTTCAAGCCGGTTGATGCAGCGGAGCATCGTGCTCTTACCGGATCCGGACGGACCAATAATCACGACCACTTCTCCCTTTTTTATCGTTAAATTAATGTTTTTTAAAACTTGGAAATCACCAAAATATTTGTTTACATTGTCAAAAACAATCATGCTGCTCCCCCTTATCTCTGATTGCAGGCATTCATTCCAGCTGTCTAGAACTTTATAAATATAATTTTCATCTCTAGAATTATACATTTTTTAGAATATAATAGTCAAACAATTTTGAGTTATTTATAAATACTGAACATTAATAAAAATATAAAAATCACTGCTTTATTTGCAAGCAGTGATTTTTATTCCGTCTCTCATTTAATTGATTTTTCCTTAAAAAAGCAGACACAGTCTGCTTCTTTTTTCCATTTACTGTACAAAAAGGCTCACTTCCTCGTATACTAATAGAAATACATGACAAGGAGTGTTTAAGTATGAGTCAATCTAAGGCAAAGAAACAGCGATTGAAGAAAATGCGTGAAGGAGAAAGAAATCCGGAGGCTGGAAGAAGCCCATTTATTTTTCAGGATTTGCGCACTAGACAAACAAAAACAAAAAAAGAGCAGCTATATAAGCAAAAATACAAGAACCATTTCCAGGGAGACGGAAAAGATGGTTCTTTTTATTTTGCCTCTTAACGGCTCTTTACATAGTAATTTGTGATGGCTAAATATTCTCTTGTATAAGATTTTAAGACAGCCGCTTTCGGCGTTTTAGCTGCGAGCCCTTTGGCATCAAGACCAAGATCTTTTGCAGCCATGCATGAACGGTAGATGTGGAAATCATTTGTAACAATGAGACCTTTTTTCGCACTTGGCGGGAGCATTGCTTTCGAGAAGGTCAAATTTTCTATCGTACTTGTAGACTTTGATTCTAATATTATACGGGATTTCTCTATTCCATGATCTTGCAGGATTCTGCTGATGGCCTCTGCTTCCGTTATTTCTTCGCCTGGCCCCTGTCCCCCTGAAGCAACCACAATCGTATTTGGATTTTCTATTAAATACTCTGCTGCTGCATCCGCCCGGTATTGCAGGGCAAGCGACGGAACCGTGCCATTTACCTTTGCACCTAGCACGATTAAATAATCAGCGTCTTCAATCGGCTTTTCTGAACTGTATCTGTGGATGTTGTAATGTAAAAAGACAGTATAAATAAGGCCAATTGCCAGCAGTGTGAAAAGAATCTTTCTAAATGGCATCTTTATTTTCATTCATGTTCGCCCATTTCTTGGTTAAAAAGTTATAAAAAAAACTAATATTTTTGCTTTTTTTTCAAGAATGCAATTTTCTTTTTTTGAACTCATATGAATTGTCATTTTTTATACCTTGAGTAATAAGACGAATATCAGTCGGGTAATTAAATCCAAGAATATTAATTATATGCTCTCCTATTACAAAACAGTACTTTCCAATATTGATCAAAGGAGATAATCATGCTTTTTAATGAAGAAATGGAGCAAATGGCGTTTGAAAGCTGATCTTGATTCATACCTTTTTTAATTCTGCCGTATTAGTCTCTTTTAGATTTTGAGTATACCGGGACTAGGATAATTCCCAATATAAATAGTCCAAATGATACTCCGCGTACCAGATTAAAATATTCGTTCGATTTAAAAAACAATACATTTAATCCCATTGCAATTGCTCCGACTAGTATCATTATTTTTCCAAATAATTTCCAGGACATTAATCTTTCACTCCCTCTCTTCAAATATTATGAGATTCTAACGGACACCCGAATATGAACTTATGTACAGACCTTATGGAAGAGTAATTTCACCCTAAAATCATCATCTAAGCTCCAGGTAAATTCTAAAATGGCCTTGCTTTGAATAGTCCTCCCTAAAAATGGATTCATAATAATTACGATTGTTGGCGATAAAAAGTTCCAGAGAATGACATATATATAAATTAAAAAGGCCGATTTTTTAACGAAACTTTTTGCACGGATAATCGTATATAGATTAGACAAACCTGTTTTTTCTTACATATTAGTCGTTTACAGACAAGCATAATTGTATTTTTTCCAGGAGGACATAGTGAAAATAAAAGAGATTTCATATCCGACATCACTCAGTAAAATCAAGAATGCATCAGATGACATCATTGATATCTTGGTGGAGCTTGAAGATGGCTGCACTTATACCATGGTCGTCACTACACCTGAAAATTTTTCTTCCTTGATGAAGAGAGAGAAACTTTCTTATTTATTGCCTGAACCGCTTATGCTCGTCGTCAGCAGTCTAACTGAAAAGAATATATGGAAAGTTGCAGAGAAGTTTGCTGAAAATAATGCTTACTGGCTGAAATCGTATTACTTGACTGAAGATAACAAATTTGTGACATAGAAGAATGGAAGTAAGTAGAAGGTAAGTAACCATACATGATTACCAATGTCTTTGTAGATATGCCTATTAAAAATAATTTATATATATCGTAAATTAACAGATTGAACGAAGAGCTTAAATTTTTTGTAAGTTGTGAGTTATAATAGGAGATTACATTTTAAGGAGAATCGTTTATGACCGTTAAAAAGAGCAAATCCATAGAAGTGAAGTCCGTATCCTTAGTATTTTTTGGTGCTGCTATTGGAGCTGTTTTGGGAATAGCTGCATATGTGAACAATTGGCTGGGCTAAGATCTTAATGTAAGTATTATGTAACTCTGTATATGGCAATAAGGTCTGTAAGCTGCATCAGGACGATGTCATTAAATCTGTTTACAGCTCTTATCTCGTCCGTTCCTTCATTCAAGTAATGAACGGTGCCGATAAAATGCACAATCTGATCACCATGCAGATAAATAAATGATAGCTCAAAATGAAACTCCAAAGATCCGCTGATTAATAATTGAATGCTGTTGCGTTTCTCTTTAGGGATCATAAGCATGGGAATACCTTCTTTATAATAGATTTATAGTATACGAATGTTTGTTCTTATTTTCAATCATCATTTTTTGAAATGCAGCTTTTTATTACTAGTCAGGAATTAGGGTACTAAAAAAAGAAAAAGAGCTTTCGCAGAAACGAAAACTCTTTCTCATGCACTCAGCAAAGGGAATTCCTCAAATCACCCTTACCCTTTTGCTTCACTTCCTTCACTAACACCTATAATTCCGCTTTTTGATTTAAGCACTGCTCCAAAAAGGACAGCCAGTATAGAAGCGGCCATTAAGAAAAAGCCTAACACATAAAATCCGTCCGTTAAATCACTGTTTTGCGCTACTGCTCCAACAATGATTGGCCCTACAATACCTCCAATATTTCCGCACGTATTAATTAATCCATTTGCTGTACCTGCTTGATTGCTCGGGAAGAAGGACATTGCCCATGCCCACCAAGGGCCAAAAGCTGAATAAATTCCTATTCCCGCTATTATTAACAAAATCATATTAAAGACCATCCCGCCTTCAACAAAATGTTGAATAGCCAGGGCCAAGCCGCCAATCATTAAAGGAACCGATACGAATAAAACCCGATTTTCCCCTACAGAATCCGACCAGACTGAATTGTAGTACATGCAAATTGCAGCTAAAATAAATGGAACAGCTGACAGCCAGCCTACTATACCGATGCCACTATTGCTCAATTGTTTCATCAAGCTTGGCATCCATAACCCAAAGCTATACACACCGGTAATCCACAAGAAATATATAAATGAGAAGACCCATACTCGGTAATTTTTCACCACATCTAAGAAAGAGCCATGTTCTTTTACTTCGATTTTGAACAATATAATCCCGCTCTTCTTTCGAAAGAAGCTTGTCTTTTTCAGGAGAATCTGCACCAAGAAAAGCAAATAACACAGCTAATATTAATGGAGGCGCTCCTTGTAATATAAACATGGTCAGTAATTTCACTCACTCCAAACACTGAAATTTCTTCTCCGCAGTACCCTTTTCCTGCCCGCAGTTCAGGACTCCAACTCGCGGAAATCATGTTCCAACTCGCCGGAATCCCGTTCCAACTCTCCGGCAAAGAAAAATCGGCATCCTCCTTGCCAGCTATGGCAAAGAAGATACCGATTCTAATTTAAGCATTTTTCACTTGATCTACAGGTGTTACTGCCTTTTTCTCTTTTGATAAAAACCATCCCGCTAATGCAATTCCAACAAGAACTACGTAGAATGTGATTTTCCAAAGAGGAGATTTAGCGAATCCTTCAGGCAATACAGCGAGCTCCGGGTGAGACAACGTGTAAACCGAGAGCTTCACACCGACCCATCCCACGATTCCAAAGGCTGCGATTTCCAGGCCAGGCTTCTTATGAAGCAGCTCCACAAAGAAGTTTGCCGCAAATCGCATGATCACAAGTCCGATGATTCCTCCAGCAAAAATGACGAGAAACTTGCCGCCGTCCAAGCCGCCAATCTGAGGCAGACTCGTATTTGGAAGGGTAACGGCAAGAGCTACGGCTGCAAGAATTGAATCAACCGCAAAGGCAATATCCGCAAGCTCAATTTTAAGCACTGTTGCCCAGAATCCAGACTTTTTCTTGCCGTCAGGTTTGGCTTCATCTTCTTTTTTCTTAAAAACAAGTTTTCTCAATATATGATTTGCTGCGATGAACAGCAAGTATAGAGCACCAATTGCCTGAACCTGCCATACATCAACGAGATAAGAAATGGCGAACAGGGATCCAAAGCGGAAAACAAATGCCCCTGCAAGACCGTAAAATAGGGCTTTCTTTCTCTGCTCTTCAGGAAGATGCTTCACCATGATGGCTAACACAAGGGCATTATCTGCCGCGAGCAGCCCTTCAATCGCAATCAACAGGAGCAGCACCCAGCCATATTCCATTAACATTGTCATTTCCATCTAGTCAGTCCTCCTTTACCGTAATAAAATCCTGATCCTTGCTGATTACACCTTCATCAAAAACAAGTCTTGTATTAAAGTAATACGACCTCTCTTCAGCGGAAGCCGCTAAAACCTTAGGCAATCGGAAAATAAAATCAATTCGGTTCTGTTCATCTGACTCAATTTGTTTAGACGTTAAGATATTGGCTGTTTCTATAACCTTTTCAGTTCGTGATGACAAATCTGCCATAACTAAATCACAATCAATCCGTTTCAGCTGCTGCTCAATGACACCGCCTTTAATTAAAAAATATCCATTTATGCATTCTCCCGGCTGAAACTCTTCCTTTGGCAGAATAAGATCAATCTGCGCTGAGCCTATTCCTAAAATCGACATATATTTTCTGAGTATCATTGGACAATCCTCCCTTTATGATTTTACTTTTGAATATTTATCATCAATGCGTTTTTCAATTTTTTCGAGCTGGCGTTTATCTTTAAGCAGCTCCTCTTTGTTTTCTCTAATAAGCTTTTCAATTGAACCTCTGACTTTTTTCATTTTTTCATCTCACCTTCCATGACATTTTTCGAATAAAAAAAACCTTTGCCTGTAATCCGGCAAAGGTTTTATCTGGAAAATAATAAAAGACCTTTACCGTTATAGGTAAAGGTCTTGCTAACAACGTAATGGTTGCCAATAGGGCCGGAAGCATAAGCTTCGAAATGACGACTCTATTGTAAAAGCTACTCCCCTTTAGGAGAACTATTCGATTTGTATACTCTTATCTTAAAGGCAATCTGAATTTGTGTCAACACTAAATGATGAGAATTTTGATAATCAGGTCAAGATCACACATTCATAAAAGCAGGCGGATACTTGACAGTACCTGATGCTTCATCAAGCGCACCCGGCTTTAACTCAGTCAGCATAAAAACCTCATCCGGAACCTCAAACGGCGGCTTAATTCCTTTACTGCTTGCAGGAACAAAACCAAACTTAGGATAAAACTCCGGATGTCCAAGAACGATGACTGAATCATAACCCCGTTATCTGCAGTGCTTCAGTCCTGCACGTACGAGCAGAGAACCAACGCCCTCTTTCTGAAACCCCGGTTTAACCGCCATAGGAGCAAGGGCTAGTGAAGGCACTTCCCCGTTTTCCGTTTCGATGATTATTTTACTGAACAAAATATGTCCAATCACTTCACCTTCTTCGTTTTCGGCAACCAATGACAGACCTTTCACAAAGGACTCAGATTGTCTGATTTCATGAATGAAATTTGCTTCATTTTCCTGACCGAATGCTGCATCGTTTACTTCCTTTATTGCAGCAATGTCTGCAGCTGTTTCTTCTCTGATCGTGAACATCTGTTCATCCCTTTCTGTCACTCATACTCTTTGTCTTTACCACCAATAGTTTACCGTATTTGCCCATTAAATTTCTATCTCTTAAATATAGGAATGTACGCTCTTGGAAAAACATAAAGTGAAAGTAAAAAGGAGTGAAAAAATGCTTATAAAATTGAGTGTAGCAGGAGCATCAGGCGCATTTATTTTTCTTGCAGTCAATCTGGTCGGGACATTAAAAAAAGGGATGGTCACACTTGATGAAACAAACAAGACGCTTGCTGAGGTCAGAAATGCGGTGAATGGCCTGACCGAAGAAGCAGAGCAGCTGATACATACAGCTAATCAGATTACCGCTGATGTGAAAGGGAAAATTAAAACGGTTGATCCGCTGCTTGAGTCCGCACAGGATGTGGGAGAAATGATTCATAATGTAACAAGCTCAATCAAACAGGTTGGTGCAGTCTTTGGCGGAAAACGGGCACAGCGCACCGAAATTTCAGTAAATGAACCTCCAGTCCGAATTAAGGGGCCTGTTCACATTAATGTAAAGTGAAAAAAAGAGCGATTTGCTGACGGCAGATCGTTCTTTTTTTCATTACTTTCCATAATAAAGATTTTACTTTCCAGTTTGCGGCCAATACTTGCCAATATGCATAAAATACTTTCTTCTTTATCAAAAATATTATCTTTTTCCCAGCTAAATCCAATAACAATCAAAAAAAAATTAAATACAAAGGTTTCAATTTAGGGAAATTATGGTATTATATCTAAGTCATTACTTACATAAATTTACTATCAGGGAGGTCATAAATATGCAAAAGTACAGAAGAAGAAATACTCCAGCATTCACCTTTTTAGCCTATTTCACTTTTTTTGCAGGTGTTGCATTATTTTGTATCGGTCTTTACAATGCTGACAATCTTCAGCTGAATGAAAAAGGGTACTACATTGCGGTTATGATGCTGGTTGCAGTCGGAGCCATTCTTACTCAGAAAGTAACAAGAGATAACGCCGAAGATAACGAAATGATCGCCGAGCAGGAACGCAAGCAGAATCTCGGAAAATCGATGGATTAATAGACTGGCAGGGATGGTGCAGGTGCTTCTTATTTATTTAACTTCCCGCTGAACAGCACTAGGGAAGCACCAGAATTTTTTATCCAATTTGACCGTTTACTGTAAAACAAAAAAAACATAGCAGAATTGGCTGATGTCATTTCGCTATGTTCTTTTTGATTCTATTAAATTACCTTATTTTGTTTAAAATCAAAAATTTGTTCTTTACTATAACCTGATTGCTGCAGAACTTCGTCAGTCTTTCATGTTTGCTAAATCCGGTACTCCCAATTGAATGCAGCCATTACTTTCAGTTTAAATGATTGGCGGCTGAGATATTTGAGAGGATATAATAGATATCAGATATATACATAGGGAGGCAGCTAAATGAGACTATTATTAGTAGGTGCAAGCGGAACAATCGGAAATGCGATTGTAAAAGAGTTTGGTAAAGATCATGAAATCATTCGCGCAGGCCGTAATGGCGCAGACGTGGAAGTAGACTTCACATCTCCCGAAAGTATAAAAAAGATGTATGAAGCTGCAGGTAAAGTAGATGCAGTTGTCAGCGCAGCGGGAAGAGCACAATTTGCACCTCTTGAAGAACTGACGCCTGAATTAAATGAAACAGGGATCATGAGCAAATTAAAAGGTCAAATCAACCTCGTCTTACTTGGCATTCCTTTTATAAACGACGGCGGCAGTTTTACCCTGACCAGCGGAGTCATGATGGATGATCCGATTCTTAAAGGAGCTTCTGCAGCCATGGCCAACGGAGGAATTCAGGCTTTTGTCAGAGCATCAGCCATCGAAATGCCGCGCGGGATCCGCATCAACAATGTAAGTCCAAATGTCCTCATTGAATCAATGGATAAGTATGCTGATTTTTTTCAAGGCTTTAAAGCTGTTCCGGCAGCGGATGTTGCGCTTGCATATAAAAAGAGTGTCCTTGGTGCACAAACTGGTCAAACCTATAAAGTGTATTAAAAGCAAAACGGCAGCTCACACGCTGCCGTTTTGTTAAAAGCTTGAGATGCCGCTCCACTCCTGAAAGCGATATAGGAACCGGAGTCCAAACGAATCATCTGCAAAGACCTCATAATTTTCTGTATAAGTACCTGACTCGTTAGTCCAGATCGTATGGAAATACTCTTCGACATCTGCCATCATACCAGTGTCAGCAGGACCCGATATCTTTAAATCCGTTTCAAGGTTAAAATCACCCAGATTCCGCTTTGTAAAATTTGCGGAGCCTCCAATCACTGTTGCCTCTTGATCTCTCTCAAAAAAGACCAGCTTTGTATGATACTGCTCCCCATTTGTTTTGTACCAGCGCACTTGAATCTTTTGATCAGATTCTGTAACCAGTTCATGAGCAACAGGCCTGTTTGGGACACCATTCTTTTCGCGTCCGAATGCATCTTTATTGGCATCCAGGATCAGTTTAACATCAGCCCCTCTTTTAGATGCTGCAAGCAGTTCTTCTACAATATCGCGGTCTGATAAATAAAACGCTCCAACCGTAATTTTCTCTTGTTTCTGCGTCTTTTTCAGTTCATCAAGCAGATGTTTTTTAATTTTACCTTCTGTCAAAAGCTGAACATCATACTCACCGGATTCAGCCTGCTCGAAAACAGCTGCGCTTTCGGCACTCTCTATCTCTGCACCTGAAAGGTCCGCTACAGCTTTTTCTGTTTGAACAAGTTCCCTCAATATGTCACCTTTGACGAGAAATGCAATGTTGGAATGCAGCGAGCTGCCGTCATGCGGATTGGCGGAAGTTACAAGGCCCTCTTTTTCGTTCACTACTACTTTTCGGTGATTGGCTTTAAAGTTCAGAAGATCCAGATATGATCTCAGCGTGACATCCGGTGAATCCGGACTGAAGGCATTTGGAATCCAGCCGCTGCCAGACGTTCCAAACCATTGAAGAAATGTCCGGTGCCCGCCTGAATAAAAAGGATTGGAATCTCTCAGCGGCTTCAAATCCGTAAACACAACCTGTATCCCATGTTTTTTCAGTTCTTCTGCAATATCAGACGGATATGATCCGTAAAAGGTATTTATGCGGTCCGTAATAACCGTGATTTCAACTTCTTTATCCTCTTGTTTTTTTTCTATTAAAGCCTCCATTAAACTTCTTGATAAAGCAGGATAGCTCGCGGAACGGTCGTATTCATCGTTAAACAGGAACATATCCATCAGGATAAAATCGCGGGCTTCGTCAATCATGGTCTCAATCTGATTAAAAATAACCTGATCATGTGTGATGCTCTTTCCATTTTCAAAGGTAAGATCATATAAAAACTCAACCTGACCGGATGAATGAATGTCCCCTTCATGCGAAATCCCAGGGGGAAGCGGTTTTGAATAATGATAAAAAGCGATACATACAGAAAGCAGCATTAAGGACAGAACAGCTCCAAGAAAAAGCTTTCTCTTTCGTTTTTTAATAATGACTGGTTCTGCAACATTTGGTTTTGTCATGGTGTAACCCCTTTTTTATGAATATATGGCTAAATAAGTATATTCTCTAAAAAATGAAGTTCCCCTTCAAAAAAAGTAAAAGCGGTCTGTTCCGTCAGACTGGTTCTAAAAAAATCATTTTACTGCAGCGAGTCAAAAAGGCTCTGATTCTTGACCAATTGCGGTTACGTAATAAACGTGATCTGCTGCATTTTCATCGGTAAAGCTCTTTCTTTCATGCGATGAGATGCTTCCGGCTTTTTCAAACTTACTTCCCGCTTTGTCTCCTCTGTAAATTCTGTAACCCACTATTTCCCCTTCCGTACAGCGTGCCATGTAACAAATGTCCCGGTCACCTCTACATTTTCAGGTGCAGCAGGAGGTGCTTCCTTTTTGATCTCCTGTTCTTTATTCAACTCAGCAAATACCACGAGTCTTTCTTCATGAGTTCCTGCTGAACGGTTAAATGTGCCCGAGCATGTAATCAGCTTTAAATACCGGCCTGTTCTTGTCTGGAAAATTTCATCAATAGGAGCTGATCCTCGATGTAGCTCTCTTGTTTTTTCACAATAAAAGTCAGGGCCGTTCCTTTTTCATCCGTTACGGTAATTTCATCATCCTGCTTTAAGTCTATTAAGGTATAAAAGATGGCGGGACCTGTTTTACTGTCCACGTTTCCAGCAAGAACGGCGCTTCCTCTGTTTACCGGCTTACCCCCGGTTCAAACCAGCCGACATCATTGATTTCCCGGGGAACTCCCATTTGTCCATTAGCTAAGATGCCTATTTGCTCAATGTTCGCTTCCACATATATTGCAGGTATTTCTACTTTTACTGGTATGATGCCTTTCATTTGCGCCGATTCTCTAGCTTGTGCTTCTGTCAGCTTTTTAACTTCGGATTTTAATAGAGTAAACTCATCGGTTAATGTGCTTTCTGCGTTTTCTGATTCAGCTGTTGCGTTCTTCGCTTGAACTTCAGTTCGCTCTGCTGTTAGCGGGACTGTTTTGGTGAGGATTGCTGATTAGGAAAAATACCATAATTGTATTGAAAGAATGATGATTTTTTTCATAGGACCGTACACCTCTTTTATTGAAGAAGAAGAGAGGTCTCGTAATGATATGCTAAGTGCAGGTACTAATAACTTCTTGATTTTCATGAGTACACTCTTCTTTGAATGGTAGTAGATGAAAGTTCTTTTTGAACTTCTTGTTTAGAATAACGAGCGTTATTTTCATATGGATCACTTTTTTGTTTATTTTCTTTTTTTGCTATAAAATGACTTGAGAGATTATGAAGTTGTGATTAAAAACTGCGGGGGACTCAGTATGAATGAACCGAAGATTTTGATAATAGATGATGAAGAACCGATGAGATCATTGATTAAGACCTTTTTATACAAAGATGGATATGCTGTATTGGAAGCTTCTAATGGTCTGAAAGGCCTTGAATTGATTTCAAAGAAAGAACCTGATCTTATCCTTGTAGATGTGATGATGCCTTTTATGGATGGATTTGTTTTTGCAGAAGAATTGAAGAAATCTTATAACATCCCGCTCATCTTTTTATCTGCCAAAGGAGAGGAATGGGATAAGATTCATGGTCTTAAGCTTGGAGGGGATGATTATATTGTTAAACCTTTCCATCCCGGGGAGCTGCTTGCCCGAATTGAATCCGTGTTAAGAAGAGCCAATTACTCAACCAAGCAGAGCACAGAATTATCAACAGGTCCGCTCGTTCTGGATTTCATGGCGTTCCGTGCCTACATACATGGTATGCCGCTTTCCTTAACACTGAAAGAATTTGAAATGCTGTCACTTCTCGCAAAAAATAAAGGGACTGTTTTTTCCCGTGATCAGCTCCTGCAGTCTGTTTGGGGAGATGATTATAAAGGCACCGGCAGGACAGTCGATACTCATATTAAAACCCTGCGGCTAAAATTAAAGGATGAGGCAAAGCTGATTCAGACTGTATGGAGTGTAGGCTATAAGTTTGAAGTTGAGAACCTGAGCAGCAGAAAAAAGCAACCGGCCGATTGATCTAACGGATAAAACGCCTTATTCAGTTTTTTGGAAATCATAGTGGGCGGCTGATTCTTATGATGCGGTTCTCCGCACCAGTTTAACCGGCGGGTTTCTATGCCATGCAAAAGCAGAAAACAAAAAAGGTGATACAGAAACTTGTATCACCATTAAAAAAGTGTACGAACCCCTATGTTATAAGAGATTTATCTTGTCTTTCCTAAAACAGCCATTAGATAATACGTGCTGTGACAATGCCTTCAATCTTGTAGATTTTTTCCTCCAAAAGGGGAATGATATCACTCGTTACATTATTATCAATATCAATCATTGTATAGGCATATTCCCCACGACTTCTGTTCACCATATCTGCGATGTTTAAATCATAGCTTGAGATGGCTGAGGTAATCTTTCCAACCATGCCAGGGACGTTTCGATGAAAAGCTGCTACACGTTGCTTACCTGTATATGGAAGGCAAGCATTTGGAAAATTCACTGAGTTTTTAATGTTTCCTGTCTGCAGGAAATCCCTAATCTGGCGACCCGCCATAATCGCACAATTATCCTCAGATTCTTTTGTGGAGGCACCAAGATGTGGTATTGACACAGTATTTTTCATTTTCAATACATTTTCATTTGGAAAGTCTGTAATATATTTACCCACTATCCCGCTTTCAAGTGCAGCTTCAATATCCGTTTCATTCACAAGTTCCCCGCGTGAGAAATTCAAAATATGAACACCTGGTTTCATTATGCTAAATGTTGCTTGATTAAACATTCCCCTTGTATCATCAGTTAATGGTGTGTGTACGGTAATATAATCAGCGCTTGCAAACAACTCCTCAATGGTAATAGCACGTTTAACATTACGCGATAAATTCCATGCCGTATCAACAGAGATAAACGGGTCAAATCCAATCACATCCATGTCTAAAGCAATCGCATCGTTCGCTACAAGCGCACCAATTGCACCTAATCCAATAACACCCAGTGTCTTCCCCTTAATTTCTGTTCCTGCAAATTGTTTTTTTCCTGCTTCCACAAGCTTTGGAACTTGTTCCCCTTTACCTTCTAAGGTCTTTGTCCATGCAACACCTGCAAAAAGATTTCGTGATGAAGCCATTACTGAGGTTAAAACAATCTCTTTTACAGCATTAGCATTAGCACCAGGGGTATTAAAAACCACTATTCCTTGATCTGTACATTTGTCTACTGGAATATTATTGACACCTGCCCCGGCCCGTGCGATTGCTTTTAAATTATTACCGAATTCCATTGAATGCATATTAAAGCTGCGAACAAGAATCGCATCAGGATTTTCACAGTCATTATCAACCGTAAAGGTATCCTTATGAAAGACATTTAAACCTCCTTCTGCAATATTATTTAATGTTTTAATTTTTTTCACTTTGTCTAATGTTATTGGGCTCATATTTTTCTCCTTTTTTTATAATAATTTTTTTAATAAACAAAAAGAGGTAAGGGATACATCCCTTACCTCTGCCCAGGCGAACGGCTACGACACTATGTGCTCCCCCGCGGTTATCCGCGTTTCGCCAGTTACACATAGTCTTTTCATTTCCTCTATTCTATCAATTTCTTTACCAGACTTCAACCTCAAAAATGTTCTTATTTATATTTACGTGCTATTAAACCTCATTTGCTTATGATACGGTTCTCCTTCCTTAATCTTTAAGCTAATTGTATTTACTCCACAAAATGGCCTATTGCGGAACAAAAAAGTTCGCTTCACGATCCTCAGCTTAGTTCAATAAAAGTGGTACCATGAACGGATGTTTATTGGCTTTTAATCCCTTAGACAACAAAACAAAATGGCCTTTTACATAAAAAAAGAGGCTTTCCTTATTTCAGAAAAGCACCAGATAGTTGAATAACACTTATGGATTTTTTTGATTTATACTCTCTATTTTGGACAGATGAATAGTCTTAAACAATATTTAAGATGGAGTTTCTTTTCATTTTAGAAATAATCATCAAAACTGTACACAAGGATTCACTTGCTGGAGCCTGATGCCCCATATTCAGTGATAGTTAATTTCAGGTTGTACTTGATAGGAATCTCACTAAATGTTTGATCCCAATCCTTTTTGACCTTTTCCCATACTTTAGGATGTTTAATTCTCAGTTGGTTTCCAAAGCCGGCAACATCGACTTGGTAATCCTCTTGCATGATTTCTAAAACATTATTCACTAATCGATTTACTTCTTCTTCAGCGGCTTTTTCAGCGTTCTTTAAAAATTTATTTTCAGATGTTTTCTCCGAAACCACCCAATTTTCTGATAGGCGTCCCTCTGATTCGATATTCACATCAAAAGAGATATTTTTTCCATTAACATGAGGTATAATTTTGCTTTCCATTGACGTTACCTCGTATATGATTGGCTGACTTGTCTCTTTATCAAAGCTTTTCACCAAACCGCCTTTTCCCTTTCCGGTTATCCACGTTAAGCCTTCCAATTCTTCTTCATTCAAAAAACCACGCAGCTTTTTGGTCTTTCCTTCAATCACGGCAGCTCCTGAAAATTTTACTTCTCCATTCGTCGAGATTACATTTTGTAAAAGAAAACTAGATTTTGATTGCATCTTTCCCTCTAATTTAGCAAGCGATATAGAGGGCGAAATCCTTGTTGTTCGATATTCATTATCTGCTATTCCAAGCAAACGAAACGCTGGAATTTCTCCTGCTTCCTTTGATTCCATCGTCTCTCTGGCTTGCCCCTTGCTAATGAACACAAGACAGCTTGGTCTAATCTCATTATCACGGAGAAATTGATCAAGTAATTGTTCAAGACTATAGCTGCGTGCAAGATCCGAATTGATGACAATAACTTTTAGATGCGGGCTGAACATAGGGCGATCCTTTCTCAAAGAAAATTCTCGAGTTATTTGATGGATGGAATCACCGGTTTCAGAAATATTTATATAAGGTTTTTGCTTTCCTCCCCCATTACTCTCTGATCCTTTTCCTTGTGCGTTAACAAATTGGTGGGTCATCGTTATGATATCGCTTTTAGTATACCCCCCACCCTGTTTCTTTAGCTCTTTCTCAATTGTTGACTCTCTTCCTTCATCCAATGCTAAACCTACACTTAATCCAATCTCTTCAATTTCATTACTGCTCCAGCATCCTGTAAGAGAAAGGAGTAAAAGAACCGACAGCGAAACTGAAAGGAGTAGTTTATTGTTACGGTTTTGCTTCATGCTTTCCCACCTTCCATCTCGAGATTATGAGAAGGAGCAAAGGCAGTAAACCAAATAAATACAACGCGGCATTGCCAATCAAATCACCGAGTTTAAATTGGTCATTAATATTTTTCGGCACCATAGAGATAATGTAAATAACAGGAAGTAATCCATACATAAATGGATGAATGTTCTTTTTGAAGAGTTGAGCCAGCCCCAAAGCAGCCGCATAGTAGGAGATGGTAAATGTAGCAAATAATTGCATGATCCATATTACGAGCAGCATAGACTCAAATCTTTCAAAGATCAGGCCGCGGATTTCAAAACTTCTCATGAGATCAAGGGTCGGCCATGTTCTTGTGACCACTCCATCGACGGAAAACGCTCCAATTACCATAATGACGGTTATTATATAAAAGACCAAGGGTATAGCTATTCCGACTACAACAGCTTTTACTGCTTTATGCGGATGTTTCATAAATGCCGGAAGGAACAACATGATTTCAATTCCTGTATACGAGAGAGCCGTAGTCTTTACCTCTTTTAGCACTGGTATGACTCCCAATCCTAATACCGGACGGAGATTATCCATTTCAAATATTCCAAAACTCATAAAGACAACCAGCAAGAAAAGGATGATCGTAATAGGGAATATTATTTCAAACAGACGGGCGATCGGATTGATTCCTCCAATGATCAAATAGAGACCTACCCAAATAAATGACATGGTGATTGCCCAAGCAGGGGTGCCTTCCAGTAAATAAAAGCCTGTTACTTCAACCATTGAACGGATTTGAAACCCGGAAGTCATTAATAAATAACATACAATAAGGAGACTGACCAGCCCGCCTACCCATTTTCCTATGATTTCTCGATTATATTGATAAAAGGTTTTTTCGGGAAACTGTTGGCTTAATTTCACAATGATCACCCCTGCTATCATAGCGATTAGTCCGCCTAGAATAACGGTAATCCAAACATCTGGTGTTTTTACCTTTTCTACAGATGTCCTGGGCAGAGTGAGGATCCCTGATCCGAGGATAAAATTAATGACGACAACAGCTGCTTGGGGAGTGGTTAATCGGTCTTTCGGACTGAGATTCATCTAGGGTTCACTTCCTTTCTAAGTAGGCTATCCTTTACGGATTTCATCTTTCGTGTGCATCATCTTCGGACGTCGTTTCATCATCTGAAGCGGCATGCGAACCATAAAATCTTTCCAGTCGTTTAATCGATAAGGCACAGCCGGACTAGCATAAGGTACGCCAAAGCTCTTTAGTTTAACCAAATGACTGCAAAGTAAGAGGAAAAATAGAATAACCCCATACAATCCAAACAAGGCAGCGCCAAACATGGCTACAAAGCGAAGAATGCGCAATGGAATCCCCGCGCTATAACTCGGAATCGCAAAGGAGGAAATGGCGGTTATTGCCACTACGATAACCATGATATTGCTGACTATCCCTGCTTGCACCGCTGCTTCACCAATTATCAGTCCGCCAACAATCCCCATTGCTGGACCAATAGGCTTGGGCAATCGCAGACCAGCTTCCCGCAATATTTCGATTGCTACTTCCATAAGCAGTGCTTCTATTAAAGAAGGAAACGGAACACCTTCCCTTGTCCCTGAGATAGAAATGGCTAACTCACTAGGAATCAACCCCGGATGAAATGAGATAAAAGAAATATATAAAGCAGGTGCAAACAACGTAACAATAGCTGCTCCAAAACGCAGCAGACGAAAAAGCGTGCCTGGAATCCAACGTTCATAATAATCTTCTGGCGATTGCAGCAGCATGCTAAATGTAACTGGGGCGATCAAAGCGAAAGGCGTGCCATCTAACAAGATTGCTGCTCTTCCTTCCATCAATGCACTAATGACGCGATCAGGGCGCTCCGTACTCTGTACTTGGGGAAAAGGACTGAGGTAATTATCTTCGATCAGTTGTTCTACATAGCCAGATTCCGGTACATGATCAATATCGATTTTCCGAACTCTTTTCTTGACCTCTTCTATTAATTCAGGGTCAGCAATTTCTTGCATATAGGCGATGACCAGTTCTTTTTTTGCACGCTTTCCAACTTGAAATTTTATTAATGATAGGTTCTCATTTTCACCATGGCGTCGTAAAAGCGCGGTATTATCGCTTATAATCTCAGTGAAACCTACCCGTGGACCTCTGACCAATGCCTCTGATACTGGCTCTTCAATATTCCGTTTGTTTGCTTTTATTGTACCAAGAATGTACACATCATATGACCCATCAATCAAAAGGGCTGTTGAACCTGTCAATACTTTTGTCATCAACTCTTTTATATGATGGGCTTCTTCTACTTCACTAATAGAAAGGACTTGATTTTTAATAAATTCCTTTGAAATGGTACCTTTCACATATGGAGTTTCCTGTTTGTATTCTTCACAAAAATTAAGCATCAATGATTTCATAATATGTTTGTCGATGAGATCTTTATCTGACAGCCCATCGACAAAAATGATCGCCGCCCGTATGCCTGTGCGCCCTATGTTAAACTCCCGAAAGTGAACATCCGAGTTATGAGCCATTTCTTGCTTGACAAGTTCCAGATCTAAGTCGAAATCGCCTGTAATTTGACCTTTTGAATCTTGAAAAAACGGAGTTTTCTGCTCTTTATCACTTTGAATGGAAGGTTTCTGCGTTTGTTTTATCTTTGATTTCCACCATTTCATTCTCATCACTCTTCCTCTAAAGTACGGACCCATTTAAAAAATTTTGTGATCAAAAACGGAATGAAAAATACGATAAAACCCTGAATAAAGACTTTCCAGTCCGGAAGATAGGAAACCACCATTTTCCACATATTAATCACCCTTTAAGTACCCAAAGCCCGCAACTGACATTAGGAATAAACATTTCTAAAATGTTGTTATTAATGTTAAAAAAGCTTCTAGATTAGTATGTAACCCGGAACATTAACGATAACCCTATTCGATTTTGTGCCTAATAAAATGAATTAGCCATGCAGTTCCGAGGAAGAGAAATTCCAGCTTCATTTGAAAAATCGAAGAATATTCAATTATTATTTGCACTACTTTGTATAAATATGCGGAAGTGTATCCCTCCCGTTTTTTTAGTTTTCCTATAGGTTGTTTTAGAAAGAAACAACCTTGGTCATGACGTACGCACTTGTTCCTGTAGCTTAACAAGCAATTAATTAAAAAGTGTATGAAATTGCTCACGAAAATTGGTGTTCTTAGGTGCTGATACAAAAAAGAACACGATCTCTAAGATCATGCTCTAATTGTTAGTTCAGAAGGCTTTTTTCTTAATCAACCTTCAGCCTTAGTATTTATTTTCATCATAGGATCTTGTGCAAACCGAGCTTCATACAAAATAAATGGTATTTATTTATGCATGTAGGAGTATCAAGGTTTTATTGTTCGTTTCTGAACATGTTGTCTAGTAACAACAGCCTTGTTACAACATGACTGCACATAATCCCTGCAATTTGCAAGAAACAAATTTTTCCGCTAATCCACCAATTGCTGCGCTTCTATATAGAGCGATTGAATGAATTTTTTCATGTTGATTCGGCTTTGATTGGTGCTTCGTTCACTTTTATCTTCAAGCTCCAGCATTTTCTTCCGGACTTCCGAGAAATCGAAAAATGTGGATGAATACGTCTCGAATTTTGGATTCGTGTAATCTGTTAACCCTAATGAGGCAATATAGTTGAGCGCCTGGTAAATTGCTCTGCGAACCCGCTGTTCGGAGGCTTTCATTTCTTTTTGCACTTCCGCCTCGGCAGCCTGTTCTCCAAGCTTTTTTTGGGCATTTCCATAAAAAATTTCCTTTAGAGGCGGAAAGTAGGAGGATCCGAACTTTTGTTTATCATCCTGCAGGAATTCTAAAATTTTCATCAAGTCTTCACTGCCGCTTTCTCCAATCATCCCTAAATCTGAAATCAATGAACGGCCTGCTTCGATTATATTTTTTGTATGAGAAGAGCTGGATGGCGGCGACTGATGACCTGTAAATAATGTTAACGATTCTTGAATGCCTCGAATTGATTTTTCCAGAATGACCCGCTCGTTTACCTTTTTTAACACTCCTGCTATTTCAAGGCGGTTTAACGGCTTTGTGATGTAGTATTCTGCTCCTAAACTATATGCTTCCCCTATGAGCTCCTTTGCCTCCATTTGAGAAATCATCACGAATTTCCCCTGGAATTCAGAAGAAAGAACACGAATTGTTTCAATTCCATCCCTCTTTGGCATCAGTAAATCCATGAGCACCACGTCTACTTTTTTGAGCGCAAGCTTCCCATTGTCCACCAATGATCCGTCTTCTGCTTCACCCACCACTTTGCCTAAATCCTCATCCTCAATCAAGTCTGTCAGCATCGCTCTAATAGCTGGATCATCGTCTATAATGAAGTAATTCATTTGACCTGTCCTTTCTGTATCATCGCATCAATCGGAAGCCCGATGACAAATATGGTTTCTTTATGATTATCTATTAGCTTAATATGTCCGCCAAGCTTGTCAACGGTTTGTTTCACATACGAAAGTCCAATGCCTGTAGAAGGATTGCCGGAAACATCATACTTCGTTGTAAACCCCTCTTTAAAAATGATTTCTTTCAGCTTTTGCTCAATGCCTGGTCCATTATCACAGACCTGAAATTCTACCATCCGGTCTCTTCGAATGACATACAACGATATATGTCCCTCTTGTTCAATGGCTTCCAACGCATTTCCGATCAAGTTATTTATCAATGATAACACCATGTTTACTTGATATGGCGGATGTTCCCCTTCCACATGCAGAGAAAACGAAACGTGTTTATTTAATAACTCCGCATACCTTCTATTTGAAACAAACATAATGTTACTCAGCTGCTCAATGCTCATGTAGTCCTCTAGCTTTTCAGAGGTCATCAACTTTGACAGTCCAGCATAAATTCGCTGATTATCTTTTTTCATTTCATGTACAAGACCTGCAATTTGCAATGCTGTTTGAGCCTCATGACCATGTGAATCTCCCGATTTCAGCCTGCGATAAAAATCATAACATTTGTGGGTGATTTCTTCTGCATTTTGCATCGTTTTCTTAAGCTGAACAGATTCCTCATACAAATTCGAAATGAACAGCAGCATTTGCTCGTTTTGTCTGCGCTGCTCTTCCTCTGCCAATTTTGCTTCTCTCAGTTTAATAATGTTAAAAAAACCAAGTACGAAAAAACTTCGGATAAACGCGATAAAGATAATCTGTTTGATTGCGTGAAATGAAATAATCTGATCCGCTAACGAGGATCGAATCGCCATTTCCGACAAGCTTGCACAAAATTCAATGACCACGCCTAGTATTCCAATCATAAACGGCTTATTATGCTTCTCATTCAGCTTTGTAATATGAAAAATGAAAGCGTACATGGCGTAATAAAGGAACACCGGAAGATGACGGCAGATTGCCTCTTCAACCGGTATGTCACTGATAATGACCGCCAGCAAAAACCGAAACACAAACACACTTGTCCCAGTCAAAACCCCTGCAATATACGGGTGAATGCCTCTGTTCCATAACAAAAACAAGAAAAATGCCGGTGTCCCCAGGCTGACGCGGAATGCATCATTGAACGGATAGAATTTAAACTCTCCAGCGAGCGGTACGGCAATCATCATCAATAAAACTGCTAAAATTCGTTCCTTCAGTTCGGACACCTCCATACCAAATAATGTACAAACATTACACATTGTACTCAAACCTTTGGAAAGTTGAAACAGTTATGAGAAAATTTTTTTTATTTTTTTATAAGTATTTGTAGGTTTTCGTATGAATCAGTAGGTTATTGTAGGTAACCGCTTACACTCATATTGGTAATAGACTTGAAGGGGTGGATGGGATGAAAAAACTAAAACTTGGCTTAGCTTGGCAGATTGTAATTGGTCTCATTTTAGGAATCGCGGTTGGAGCTGTCTTTTATGGAAATCCAAATATTGAAGGATTCCTCCAGCCGATTGGAGATATTTTTATTCGCTTAATTAAAATGATTGTCGTGCCGATTGTCGTCGCAACATTGATTGTCGGTGTTGCCGGCGTGGGTGATGTAAAAAAGCTTGGAAAACTTGGCGGCAAAACGATTCTATACTTTGAAGTCATCACAACCATTGCGATTATCGTCGGGTTGCTGGCTGCAAACATTGTACAGCCTGGTGCAGGCATTCAAATGGATGAGTTAGGTACGGCCAGCATCGATAAATATGTCGATTCAGCCAACGAACAAAATAGTCATGGAATTGCCGATACTTTCGTTAACATCGTACCTTCGAACATATTTGAGTCCTTAATGAAGGGCGATATGCTTGCGATTATTTTCTTTTCAGTATTGTTTGGTCTTGGGGTAGCATCACTCGGTGAAAGAGGGAAGCCCGTTTTGACATTCTTTGAGGGTGTTGCCGAGTCCATGTTTTGGGTGACAAATCAAGTAATGAAGTTTGCACCGTTTGGGGTATTTGCCTTAATCGGCGTCACAGTTTCAAAATTTGGACTTGCGTCCCTTATTCCGCTTGGCAAGCTTGTAATAGTGGTATACGGTGCCATGATCTTCTTCGTATTGATTGTACTAGGATTAATTGCAAGATGGTGCGGCACCCATATCTTTACGATCATGAAAATCTTGAAAGATGAAATGGTACTCGCTTTTTCTACCGCAAGTTCAGAGGCGGTGCTGCCAAAACTAATGGAAAAAATGGAGCGCTTCGGTTGTCCAAAAGCTATAACGTCTTTTGTCATTCCGACAGGGTATTCTTTTAATCTGGACGGCTCGACGATTTATCAAGCGATTGGCGCTTTATTTATCGCACAAATGTATGGAATTGACATGTCTATTCCAGAACAGCTGACCCTTGTGTTAGTTCTGATGGTAACTTCAAAGGGAATGGCCGGCGTACCTGGTGCCTCATTTGTCGTGCTCTTGGCTACGCTCGGCGCAATGGGACTCCCGATGGAAGGATTAGCTTTTATCGCAGGTGTTGATCGTGTATTAGATATGGCACGAACAGTGGTCAATGTTATAGGTAACTCTCTTGCGGCCATTGTAATGTCTAAATGGGAAGGTCAATTCCATGAACAAAAAGCGCAAGATTATATCAAATCACTTGAAGCAAGTAAACAAACAAATGTAGCATAATCTTTCTTAACATCATAGTGAGCAAGATATAGATGGGGGAGTTCAACTTGAAAAACGAACATGTACGAAAAGAAAAAGATTTTTTGGGAGAAAGAGAATTGCCTATTAATGCCTATTATGGTGTCCAGACATTAAGGGCTGTAGAAAACTTTCCGATTACTGGCTATCGCATTCACGAGGAATTAATTAGAGCATTGGCAATCGTCAAAAAAGCGGCTGCGCTCGCGAATATGGATGTGAAACGTTTATACAAAGGCCTTGGAGATGCGATTGTTCAGGCAGCAGACGAAATTATTGAAGGAAAATGGCATGACCAGTTTATCGTAGATCCGATCCAAGGCGGTGCCGGTACATCCATGAATATGAATGCAAACGAAGTTATTACGAACCGTGCACTTGAGCTGCTCAGCAAAGAAAAAGGGGCATATGCTGAGTTGAGCCCAAACAGCCATGTCAATATGTCACAATCAACGAATGATGTGTTTCCAACCGCCATTCATATTGCAACACTTAATTTAGTTGGAAAGTTGTTAGACACAATGCAATATATGCAGGAAGTGTTTAAAAAAAAGGCGAAGCAATTCGATCATGTCATTAAAATGGGCCGTACACACCTCCAAGACGCGGTGCCGATCCGGCTTGGCCAAGAGTTTGAAGCTTACAGCCGTGTATTAGAGCGAGATATTAAACGCATTCAACAATCACGCCAGCATCTGTATGAAGTAAATATGGGGGCCACAGCCGTTGGCACAGGCTTAAATGCAGACCCTCGCTATATCAAAAATGTGGTCAAGCATTTAGCGGACATCAGCGGTCTTCCTCTCGTAGGTGCAGAGCATCTTGTTGATGCAACACAAAATACGGATGCCTACACAGAAGTCTCTGCCGCCCTAAAAGTATGTATGATGAACATGTCGAAAATTGCCAACGACCTGCGTTTAATGGCATCAGGCCCTCGCGCGGGATTTGGGGAGATATTCTTGCCTGCTCGACAGCCAGGCTCATCGATTATGCCGGGAAAAGTAAATCCGGTTATGCCGGAAATGATTAACCAAGTGGCATTCCAGGTAATTGGCAACGACCATACGATCTGTTTGGCCTCTGAAGCGGGTCAGCTTGAACTAAACGTGATGGAACCTGTGCTTGTATTCAACTTACTTCAATCAATCAGT
This sequence comes from Metabacillus hrfriensis, assembly GCF_030127205.1. Taxonomy (NCBI): domain Bacteria; kingdom Bacillati; phylum Bacillota; class Bacilli; order Caryophanales; family Bacillaceae; genus Metabacillus; species Metabacillus hrfriensis. Next base: position 1,368,815 of record NZ_CP126116.1, on the reverse strand, counting down.
ATAATGAACAATGCATTTCGTTCCTTCACCGATTACTGCCTTGCAGGCATTGAAGCAAACGAAGACCGGTTAAAAGAATATGTAGAAAAAAGCGCAGGGATTATTACAGCTGTAAATCCGCATATTGGATACGAAGTGGCTGCACGCATCGCACGAGAAGCCATTTTAAATGGAAAATCTGTACGCGAGCTATGCCTTCAATATGATGTATTGACAGCAGAAGAGCTTGATCTCATTTTAAATCCTTACGAGATGACAAACCCGGGGATTGCAGGTGCATCCCTTTTTGAAAGAGAGTAACCCGCTGTTTAAATCCGCATAAATCATTGGACATGGATTAAAACATCTAGATTTCGTATTAGCGGATGCCAATCTCCCCTGCGGGTTCTTGTTAAGTTCTTTTATGAAAACCTTTATGAGCTTAAACAAGATGTAAGAACAGAAAAGCCTAAACGCGATAAAAAACAATCATGATCATACAAGATTAAGAGGGATATAGAAGGCTGAAGAAATACCTTTTCTTCAGCCTTCCCCCCTTTTTAACCAATATGCGAGAGGAGAAACAAAAGAATGAACAGTCTACGTGAAAAAGCGCTGCAGATGCATAAAGAAAATAAAGGAAAACTTGGTGTTCACTCAAAAGTCCCGGTGCGTGACGCCTATGATTTAAGTCTTGCTTACTCCCCTGGCGTTGCAGAACCGTGCATGGAGATACATCATGATGAATCAAAAGTATATGACTATACGATGAAAGGCAATCTTGTGGCGGTCGTATCAGACGGTACGGCTGTGCTTGGCTTAGGAAACATCGGACCGCGTGCTGCAATGCCTGTCATGGAAGGAAAAGCCCTTCTCTTTAAATCATTTGCCGATGTGGATGCCTTCCCTCTTTGCCTCAATACGACTGATCCTAAAAAAATAGTGGAATTGGTTAAATTGATAGAGCCTACCTTTGGAGGAGTCAACTTGGAGGATATTGCAGCACCGCAATGCTTTGAGATTGAAGAACAATTACGAAAAGCTTGCAACATCCCTATATTTCATGATGACCAGCATGGAACAGCGATTGTAACAGCTGCTGGATTGATTAACGCCCTTAAGCTTGCAGGTAAGAAGTTGGAAGAAATTTGTGTTGTTGTCAATGGAGCAGGTGCAGCCGGTGTAGCGATTGTGAAGCTTTTACTGCAAATGGGTGTAAAAGATGTGATTTTATGTGACACAAAAGGAATTATCTATAAAGGCCGCCCTCTCGGCATGAATCCTTTTAAAGAAGAAATGGCACTTATCACGAATTTAGAGCAGAAACAAGGAACATTAAAAGATGCAATGGTTGGATCCGATGTCTTTGTTGGTGTATCGGCTGCCGGTGCTATCAATGGAGAAATGGTTCAGTCCATGAATCATGATCCAATCATTTTTGCTCTCGCTAATCCAATCCCGGAAATTATGCCTCAAGAAGCAAAAGATTTGGGTGCTAAAGTAGTCGGTACAGGTCGGTCCGACTTTCCGAACCAGGTCAACAATGTTCTTGCCTTCCCTGGTATTTTCCGCGGTGCGCTTGACGTAAACGCAACAGAAATCAATGAAAAAATGAAGTCAGCAGCAGTTTACGCTATTGCCGAACTCATTTCAGAACAAGAGCTTCATTCAGACTATGTCATTCCAGATCCATTTGATCGCAGAGTTGCTGCTCACGTTGCAGCAGCTGTAGCACAGGCGGCAATAGACAGTGGAGTGGCCCAAACAATTATCAGCCCAGAAGACATTAAAAAACGTTTATTATCCCTTAATGAATAATAGACTCTTATTATATTTAAATGAAAAATTAGATAGCGACTTAGCAGACTGTTTAAGATAGATGTTGCTCATTGCTAACTCCAAAATTCTTATTTCATATTCTGCGTCTTTCCCTTTTGATGTATAAATAAAAACCGAAGCTTGTTATCACTAAGAATACAGCCGTTTTCCTAATTTTTTAGGAAAACGGCTGTATTTTGCTTCAGATAAGAAGCTGAATAACAACTGAGCGGACTTTTTTGTTTTGCTTGTTCCCTCTTCATTTCTTTCGTGGAAACTTGTGAGATACAAAAGTGAACATCAGAATATACGAAAAATATTTATTTTAGCAGTAAAATACCACAATGAAGTTGAGTCTATGGAAATGGCCCCTCGTTCAAAATAATATGCCATTCATATATTCTCCCCCAATCATCTTGTACCCATGTTAACCTTGTTTTTTACTTGGTTAAACACAACAGTTGAATCCCAGACATTTAGTCCAAAGTAGCCTTCTTTATAGGTTTGGTCGTTTGTATCAATGGCAAGCTTGTCATCTAAATAAGCCTTAATGTTATCGCCTGCCGTCACTACTTTAAGATGATGGTTTTCATTTGCTTGCAGTTTAAGATTTCCATCATTGTTATAGGATGCAAGGTCATGGCCAACACCATTCACAAATTTTATTAATTTGACAACATTATTTTTCACATCAACATTGACAGCATAAGCGTTTTTCCCTTCTGAATCTGAGCGAAAAACCAGTGCTCCTGCACCAACTAAGTTACCAGCTGTATCCTTATTAGGATCATTCGGATGTGAGTCCGTATCAAGAATTTTCATGTCTGCTTCATACTTAAAATTGCTTCCTGCTTCATTTGATAAAATGAATGCATCCCCGCTGCTTTGCCCCTGTTTTCCAGCAATTGTATCTGCCCACTTGCCATTTACAGCTTTCCAGCCATTTAAGGTTGATTTAAAGCCGCTTTTTTTCCAGATACTTTTTACAGGATAGATATTCAAGGATTTCAATGTAACATTTCCATCCTTACTATAAATCTTTACTCCTTTGCTTGTTGGACTAGGGAAGATTTGATCGGTAATCACCGTTTCTCCATCGTTGCCAAATACTTCTACAGCTGAATGATCGACAAAAATATGCATTTTCAAAGTTCCATTTGACACAGAAAGAGGACCTTTGTGTATGTTTACAACATTGCTGCCGTAATCAAAGCTGTCAGAGTTCTTACGGTCAACAAATAATTGCTTGTTCCCAACTTCATACCCTATTTTTGTATACTCATTAGTAGAACCTTTGCGAACTTCAAAGCCAAATTCAGTTGCGGTGGTATTAGAGACATCAAATTCAGCAATCATTTCATAAGCATCTCCTGAAAAATCATCCAGAAGATTGCTCTCATCTGAAATTACTTTATTTTGATAAGATACTTTCTGGTTTTTGTCACGAATTGAATTGATTGAAACCGGCGTTTGTTTTAAACGTACTCCTTCTTCTGTTTCAGTAAGCTCCATCTTCCGAGGGAGGCTCATTGAACTCCTCCATGTTGATGTTGGTGTATTGTTGGCGTAGTGCCAGTTGCTCATCCAGCCTAACCAATATTTCTCACCATTCTCGCCCTCAATTCCACTCCATTCTACTGCTGCATAGAAGTCAGCTCCATAATCACTCCATAATACCTGATCAGACGGATTCTCATTTTCAAACGTTTTTCCATCAAAACTGCCAACAAAATATTGACCACCAGACCCGCCAGCAGGGGCTCCATCATTTAAACTTACTTGCAGCACCCACTTTGTTTTGGTCGGATCGCCATCAATTGGCAATTCAACTAAAGCAGGACATTCCCAAATACCGCCGTTGCTGCCATGTGTAGAAGGGATCCATTCACCGGAAACAGCCATCCAGTCTGTAATGGTTCCGCTCTGCTTAACTTCAGCTTCCACAGGTTCTTTTGCAACATTGTCAACTTCTGCTGGCATAGGACCTTCATTATAAACATGAACATCATCTAGGTTTATATGCCCCCAGCCTCCTACAGCATGGTCAACCACTTTCATATAGAGTACTTCACCGATATAATCAGAAGCATCCCATACGTATTTGTTATACTTTTCCTCTTTAAATTTCGTATTTGCCTGGCGAATTAATTCCTTATTATCAGAGGCTCTCACCAATGATACATAGCGGCTGTTAAAGTCATTCCCACCGCCTAATAAGAAATTAATTTCACCTGTTCCGCCTAGCTTAAAGTATGAGGAATGCAGTTCACCGGTTGCATCGTCTCCATTATGAAGATCTGAAAATCCCCATAAATGATAATTTCCTTCATGGCCAAATTGACCTCCCCAATAGGATGCTGCATCTGTGACGTGATCATTTGTAAAAGCATTCCCTTCAATTAGGCTCCAACCAGTTAAATCACCTGTTTCAAAATCATGGTTATTGATTTCCTTCTCATTTGTTGCGATGTTCTTATTCAGTTGAACATCTTGAAAATTCGTTGAGGAATTCCAAATGTTCAAACCTGCAAACCCAGAGGAAAACGTTGCGTCATTTATGTCATGAATAAGCTGGTCATCTATATAGACTTTAATGTTTTCGCCGTACGTACTTACTTTTAAATGATATAGCTTATCTGTATCAAGACTCATCGATTTTTCAGCTAAGACGGATATTTTTCCATTTTCAATTTTCATTAGTTTCACAGTATCATTCAGGGCATCGATATTTGCAAAATAGCCATTCTTTGCTTCTTCATCTGCTCGGAAAACAAGTGAACCTGCGCCATTACCCCCTTTATTTCCAGAAATCGTGATATCTGCTTCATAGATCAAATTCCCAGCCGTTTGACCGCTCATAATAAAAGCATCATCTGTAGAGCTCCCATTTTTCCCAGCTAATGTATCTTCCCAAGAGCCATTGACAACCTTCCATTTAGACAGGTTCGACACAAAATTTGATTTATTATTAAATTCTGCATTTTGAAAAGCCGCTGTAGAATTCCACGCTGATAAGCCGTAGTAACCGCTTTCAAAAGATGGATCATTTGCTTCAATTACAAGCTCATCGTTTATAGCAACTCTGATTTGATCCCCATTGGCATCTATCTTCACATGATAGGTCGTTGAGGTTTTTAGAGGTAATGGTTTGCGGACAATTTCTTTCGTGATGCCCTCCACATTTTTACTTAATGTGACAACATCGTTTTTTGCATCCAGGTTGGCAATATATCCATTCTCCGCCCGCTTGTCAGCACGAAAAATAAGGCCGCCTGCACCTTCTCTCCCATTCTTTTCGTTAAGGGTAATGTCACTCTCATAGCTAAACGATCCGCCTATTTGCGAGGACATCGCGTAAGAGGTGCGATCAAGACTATTCGCTTGAATTCCGCCATCTGGCCCAAATTCACTAGCAAACTCCCAGTCTTTTAAATTGGGTGACGTATAAAACATGACCTTATTCTTTGCTGTTAACGACATCACCCACTTGCTTGAATCTTCATGCCAGAAAACCTTCGGATCACGCCAATCAGGGATAGGAGGATCAGGCATAACAGGATTACCTTCATATTTTTCCCACGTTCTTCCTTTATCAAGGCTGTATGCAAGACTTTGGACTTGGCCTTTTTCCCCTGAATGAGTAAATATAGCAACCATCGCTTCTTTTCCAAATCCTGCTGTATTGTTCCAATCGATCACAGCACTTCCAGAGAAAATATCACCGTTTTCATCAGGTGATAAGGCAATCGGCAAATGCTCCCAATGAACAAGGTCTTTACTTACAGCATGTCCCCAATGCATCGGTCCCCATGTCGTTCCATATGGATGATACTGATAAAACAAATGGTATTCACCGTCATAATAGACCATTCCATTCGGGTCATTCATCCAGTTTGCTTCAGGAGAGAAATGAAATTGATTACGAAAAGGTTCATTATAATACCCGGAATCTTCTGCGAAAACACTTGTTAATGGAAAACTAAGAACGATTAAGCTGATTAGATATAAAGAAATCTTTCTCGTTATGGACATTTTTTTTAAAAACCCCTTTAACTCTTTAATGTCGCGGAGTGCAGACCTTACGCTGCACTGCTTCCTCTTAAACGATCCAATAAAACAGCTGCTACAATTACGCCGCCCTTTACAACTAACTGCCAATAATAATTAACATCCATAAGTGTCAATCCATTGCTAATAACACCCATGATTAAAACCCCTATGATCGTTCCTTGTATTCTGCCCTTTCCTCCAGTTAAACTTGTTCCACCTAAAATAACCGCAGCAATGGCATCTAATTCATACATTTGTCCTGCAGTTGGCTGGCCAGAATACAACCTTCCTGCTAATACGACACCACCTAACCCAGCTAATAAGCCACTAATGGAATAAACGTTTATTAATGACTTTTCAACCTTGATTCCTGTTAAGCGCGCGGCTTCTTCATTTCCGCCAATTGCATAAATATGTCGGCCAAACATTGTATACTTCAGGACAAAAAACATCACGCCATACACCAAAAGCATGATATAGATTGGTGTTGGTATGCCTAAAATAGCACCGCCGCCAATGAATTTAAAGGTTTCATTTTGCAAAACAATTGGATAACCGCCACTTATGACATAAGCAAGACCGCGAACATACGTAAAGCTTCCTAATGTCACGATAAATGATGGTAATTTCGTTATTGCTGTAAAAAAGCCATTTATAAGACCTACTGCATAACCTACTGCTGCACCTGATAACATCGCAATAATCGGGTTAACTCCTGCAGCTGAAACCATAACTGATATAACTCCAGATAATGCAACTGTAGAACCTACGGATAAATCGATGCCGCCTGTTAAAATAACAATCGTCATCCCTGCAGCTAATATCGCAATAATGGAAACCTGCTTTAATACATTTAACATATTGGCTGTATCTAAAAAGTTAGGTGCAGTGAACGAAAGGACAATACATAATAATAATAGAATCATAATCATGCCTAAACGATTCCATAAAGCAAGAAGGATTCTGCCCGCCTCCAGGCTTTGCGATGGTGATGCTGTTTGAGTATTTGCCTTCATTTTTCTTTACTCCCCTCTAGTAGCTAAGTGCATAACTTTTTCCTGTGTTGCTTCTTCTCTCGAAAGTTCCCCCGTTAATTTACCTTCGCTCATGACAAGGATTCGATCACTGACTCCTAATACTTCCGGCAGCTCAGATGAAATCATTAACACGGCCAGTCCTTCATCCGCAAGCTGTGAGACAATTTTGTGTATTTCAGTCTTTGCCCCAATATCAACACCACGGGTTGGTTCATCAAGCAGTAAAATCTTTGGTGTAATGGACAGCCATTTAGCAATGACTACTTTTTGTTGATTACCGCCGCTTAGGTTTGAGACCTGCTGTTCGGGAGAGGCAACTTTTATATTCAGGTCTTTTATAAACTGTTCTGCACTAGAATTAACCTGTTTCCAACTAACAATTCCTGACTTAGAGTGCTTTTTCAACTCTGCCATTAAAATATTCTCTTTTACTGACATGGATAAAAATAAACCTTGTTCTTTTCGGCTTTCAGGCACATGGGCAATTCCATTTGCAATCGCATCAATTGGTGATTTTATGTTTACAGACTTGCCATCCACGTATATTTCTCCGCTTTTCAACTCCGATATACCAAATAAAGCCCGAACCAGCTCCGTTCTGCCTGCACCTACAAGTCCCGCTAAACCAACAATTTCACCAGGATAAATTTTCAGCGAAACGTCTTTAACAATGGTATTATCAGAGACACTTTTCAGCTCTAGAACAGGGACTGCTTCATATGAGAGTGTTGTCTCAGATGATTTCGTTCGATTAAATAAATCCTTTAAATCACGACCTACCATTAGCTTTACGAGGAGGTCGGGGTTTGTCTCTTCAATCGGCCCGCTTGTTATCCACTCACCATCCCGTAAGACAGTAAATCGATTTGAAATCTTAAAGATTTCGTCCATTCTATGAGAAATATAAACGATCGCAACTCCTTGTTTTTTTAAATCGTCAATAATTTGAAACAGCTTTGTGATCTCTTTATCTGTTAGCGAAGCTGTAGGTTCATCCATGATCAGAACCTCTGCCTTAAAGGATAATGCCCGTGCGATTTCTACCATTTGCTGTTGTGCGACACTCAAGGCTGAAACGAGTTGACGGGGATTTAGATTAGATCCCATTGAATCTAACACCTTTTGTGCACGTTCGTGAACTTCGTCCCACCTGACCATTCCCAGTCGATTTTTTGGAAAAGTTGAGCCCATTAAAATATTTTCACTGATTGTTAGATTAGGAGAGAGATTTAACTCCTGGTGGATAACACTTATTCCTCTGTTCCTTGCTTCGACAGGATTCTTCCATGATATTGGTTGACCTTTTAAATAGATGGTCCCATCATGATCAGGAGTATGGATCCCTGCAAGGATTTTCATAAAAGTTGATTTCCCGGCACCGTTTTCTCCCATTAATGCGTGTACTTCACCTGGATAAAGCTCCATTCTCACATTGTTTAATACCTTTACACCTGAGAATGTTTTACTTATCCCTTCCATATTCAGTAATGGCATTTTTTTAGTTTTTTGTTTTTCTATTAACATATCCTTAACAGCCATAAGTCAATCCCACCCCTTATTTATCCCATTCTTAACGGACAGTAAGACCCTTATTTGAAATAGGCTGAATTAGGGATGGACCCTTATCAGCCTATTTATTCAAGGAGACTTACCAACCCTGGTAAGAATCTAATGTATCTTGAGTTACAAGCTTAACAGGCACTTTAATAAGTTCTTCAACGTCTTCACCCTTTTTCACTTTCATTCCAATTTCAACTGCTTTTTTCACCATTTCACTAGGTGATTGAGCAGAAGTCGCCATAATAGAGCTTCCTTCTTTCGCCATTGCTTCTGCCGCTTCAGGAGCACCGTCGACGCCAACAATGAAAAACTCATCTTTTCTTCCAGCTTGCTCTGAAGCTATTTCTACTCCGATTGCTTCAGGGTCATTGATCGCAAATACAGCGTCAATTGATCCAGATGGATTCGCTTGTAAAATACTTTCCATAACAGATAATGCTTTTTCACGGTTTCCTTCACCATTTTGCTTTGCAGCTACTTTAATTCCAGACTCTTTAATCACATCCTCAAATCCTTGAATCCGATCTGTAACGGCTGAAACTGGAGGTCCATCAATAATGACAATGTTTCCTTTTCCATTTAATTGTTCAACCACATATTCACCAGCAAGCTTACCTGCTTGGTAGTTATCTGAAGTGACTGTTGCATTAACACCGCCCTCTGCATTCGTATCTACTGCAATTACTGGAATTCCGGCATCCTTTGCTTGTTGAACAGCTGCAGCAATCCCCTTCGTATCAACTGCATTTAATAAAATCACATCTACCTTTTTTGTAATAAAGTTTTCAATTTGAGAGGTTTGTTTTGAAAGATCATATTCAGCGCTTTCTACAAGAACTTCTGCACCTAATTCCTTCCCTGCTTCTTCAGCTCCTTTTCCCATTGCAACGAAAAATGGATTTGCTAAAGTACCTACAGTTAATCCGATTTTTAACTTATCGTCGCTGTTTTCCTGTCCAGTGCTATCATTTGAAGATTCACTTGCACTACTGCATGCGGACATTAAAGCCATTAATGCCATTAAACCTAACACGAATAAAGTTTTTACATTCTTTTTCATTGTGAGCCCCCTAGAAATTAATAAATACAAATTTCATTTTTCTTAGAAGTAAATAAATTGATAATACCATTGATAACGCTTACAATCTTGTGGCTGCAACACCTCCTTTAAGTCGTTCAAATATGATTTCATTTTTCTTTAAAGAATAATCTTAGAATATATCGATATTGAAAATTTCAATATTTGTTAGTGGGTTCAAGTTAAATAAATAAAGGAGTTATGATTTTTTATGGTGGATTCCACCACTTAATTTGCTTATCTTTGACTCTTTTTGATTGATTTTGATTATATTATGCTCTTTAAAAACTGTCAATATATTGAGAAAATTCAGTAAATTATATTGGTAATGTAAATATTAGCTAATTTTACTTTTTGTTATAATTCTCAATATAAGTATTATTAGGCGTTTTTAAATGAATAATGGAAGATTTTGATCTACATTGCATTCTTTCCAATTTCAAATAAACGGTTTACCAATATATTTACTTTGAGAAACTAAATGTAAAAGGGGAAAAATTTTTTTGAGATTTTGCCTATTCAAGGCAAAAAAAAAAGAGCTTTAAATCCCTATTGTCTATTCAGTAGACATGTGAGTCAGCTCCAATTAAAACTTTTTTATGTAGAAAAATGAGAGTTTATTAAAGAGGTGCACAGTAAATTTCCGTTTTCTCCCTATACTTCTCCAATATCATCGAATCTTCTTCATTCGTAATGATTTTAGCTTGATGCAGTTTTGCAAATTCAGAAAATGAAACTTCGCCAAATTTCGTATGATCTGCAAGTACAAACGATTCACGAGAGAGATAGATAGCTTTTGCTTTCAGTTGTGCTTCTTCAGGATCTGGAGTAGTAAAACCTAGTTCATGGTGGATTGCATTTGTTCCTATAAAGCTTTTATCAAATCGATAATTTTGAATACTTTCGTATGCATTGCTGCCAATCATCGCTTTTGTTACTTTTTTTACATATCCCCCAATTATATAGGTACTTATATCTTTTTCAAGTAATGCATCCAAATGGTCAATCCCATTTGTAACCACAACAATGTTTTCTTGGTCTAAATACTGTATCATTTGATAGGTTGTTGTACCTGCATCAAGGTATACACAATCTCCAACTTTAATTAATTGGGCAGCATATTTTGCTAGATTGTTTTTTTCTTTAAGATTCTGAGTTGATTTTTCAATCATACTTGGTTCTTCCCGTTTTCTTTGTAACAGTGAAGCACCGCCATGTACACGTTTTATATAGTTCTGCTTTTCTAGTTGATCCAAATCGCGTCGCAATGTAGATTCTGAACTTTTTGTTAACTCTACTAGTTCATGAACCTTAACATTCTCTTTTTCCTTTAAATAATCTAATATCAAACGATGACGCTCAGTTATAAGCAAAAATACCTCCCCCTTATTACTTGTTATTTATCGTATATTTTACTTCTTTTAGCTTAGTATAGTATAAAAACGCAAATAAATGGAATTTTCAAGTTGTATTTACTCTTTAACTATTTAATAAAAAACCGGACAAAACACGCCCGGTCCAAATCAAGGAATAAATGAAAAATGAAATTACAAGGCTTCTTTTTGCCAGTACATAATCATCATGATTCTTTAAGTACATCATGGTTATATAACCAAATATAAAAAAGCCTAATTTCTCGGTGTTGCAAATGAGAAATTAGGCTTTAGTTACTTCATAAAAGCGCCCTTTTCTTGAATAAGCAAGAAGCTCTTATTAGATGGTACATTGGAAGAAAATACATGTTTTTTTATTTCAGAAAAGCACCCGTTACTTTAAGTAAAGACTTCACAATCTGCTTCGTTAATCAAACAAAAAAAGGCAATGCCTTGTTAAAGCATCGCACCCGTTTGTTTGATTTACAATTTGATATTTCACAATGGTTTTCACTTTAACAAAGAATAAATATTCGTATCAAACGGAATATCATTTTGATACATATAATTTCTCAAAATCCCTTCTTTTACAAAGCCTAATTTTGTTAACAACTTATTAGATGCTTTATTTTCAACAAAAACAACTGCTCCAATACGCATTAAACCAAACTCTTTAAAACCATATGAAATCACTTTAGCAGCAGCTTCAGTTGCAAATCCATTGCCCCAATGTTCAGGAAAAAGTGCATAGCTTATTTCTGCTCTCTTATGTTCAGAAGACCACTCTTGATACCCAATTGTCCCGATAATACCTGACGTACCCTTCATTTCAATTCCCCATTTAATACCGCGTTTTTCATTGTAATTCTTCGAAAAATTCCTGACAATTTGTTTCACCTGATCAAGACTTGTTAATGGATTTTGTCCGTAATAACGTAATACATCTGCATTAGAGAAACAATTAAATATATCTAATGCGTCATATTCAATAAGTTCTCTCAAAACTAACCGTTCTGTTTCTAATACAGGAAACATTCTCCCACTCCCTTTTGTTTGAACCTAGAGTCACCTTATTATTATAGCGAGAAAAAATTTTGGATATTATCCATCCCAATTATTTTCAAACAATTAAACTTGCAGTATCTTTATTTTCAAAGAACAAACGTTAAAATAACAAAAAACGGGTACTAAATTGCTGTGCACTTTAGTACCCGTTTTCTTCTGTATTTTTCTTCTTTCTGACGTTATTAACCTAAATCTACATTATGATAAACCTGCTGAACATCTTCTAAATCTTCAAGAGCATCAATCATTTTTTCAAATTGTGCCTGTGCATCTTCAGGAAGCTCGAGGTCATTTTGCGCAAGCATTGTTAGTTCTGCAACTGAAAATTCTGTAATGCCGGCATCCTTAAATGCTTTTTGAACAGCATGGAACTGATCAGGTTCTGCATAAACAATCACAGCTTCCTCTTCTTCCAAAATATCGCGCACATCAAGATCCGCTTCCATTAACAGCTCAAGAACATCGTCTGCTGTTTTGCCTTCAATGCCGATAACAGCTGTTGCATCAAACATATAGGCAACAGATCCATTAACACCCATATTTCCTCCGTTTTTGCCAAATGCCGCACGGACATCCGATGCTGTACGGTTAACGTTGTTAGTCAAGGCATCCACGATAACCATTGATCCATTCGGACCAAATCCTTCATAACGAAGTTCATCATAGCTTTCTTCTGAACCGCCTTTTGCTTTTTCAATCGCACGGTCGATGATTGCTTTTGGAACACTGTAAGTTTTTGCACGCTCAAGCACCACTCTTAACGCCTGATTTGATTCCGGATCAGGCTCGCCCTGCTTTGCTGCCACATAAATCTCACGTCCGAACTTCGCATAAATCCGGCTTGTGTTAGCATCTTTTGACGCTTTTTTCTCTTTAATATTGTTCCACTTGCGACCCATATTCTTTCACTCTCTTTCCGTTCATATAAAAGGCAGTTTCGGGTGCCTATATAAAGTTCGCTGCATGATTAAAACTAGTTATTTACTGCATTCAATCTATTATATCAAATTCACCTCATTTTTCACGAGTATCTTGCTGAAAAAGAAAGGCTTGTTTATCCAGTTAATAGAGCGGGTATCTCTAACCTATGGAGGCGATCTAAATGAAACCGAAATTCAAAGTATTTCACGATGACGAGCAATTAAGCAAATCCATTGATACTTTAAGAAATGATGGAATCAGAGATGATGATATTTATATCCTTTCACATGACAACGACCATGTAAGGCGTGACCGCAAAGAAACTGATGCCAACAAAATCGGGGTAGGCGTAACCGGAGTCGGAACTGCCTTAAAAAATGTGTTCCGAAGCAAAGGCGATAAATTGCGTGCGAAAATGGAAGAAATCGGCTTTGAAAAAGAAATGGCTGAAAAGCTTGAAGAAGAATTGGATAAAGGGAAAACGCTGCTGGTTGTAAGAAATCAGGATGAAGTGACGTTTTGATCTATTTTAAGAATTAGCTGAAAGATTTTATAATGCACTAGCATAATTATGCTAGTGCATTTTTGTTTGTTAATAGCATCAAAAACGTCTTAACCAAATAGATAAATTATTTATTATCAATCAAAATCCTTCTATTTCTAACTCTGTAAACAAATGTTCATAAACACATAATGTTCCCTTTACTCTAGCTTAATAACAATTTAGTAAAGTAAACTAAACTAAAGTAGACACAACTCTAAGGGAGGCAATGATGAAGAAACAAATATTTCAACTTCATAAAAAAGGTATTAAAAGGTTTTCTCATATAACTTTAGCAGCTTTATGTATTTTTTTAACTCCATCTCTTACCTATGGTTACGATGCAAAAATGAAAACTGTTAAAACAGAAACTCAATCACCATTTATGAAGTATGAAACTAAAGAATCACAAAAATTACAGGACGGAGTAACATTTTCTAGACTCGTTTACGGAAAAACAAATCGTGAAGATGCCTTTATGGTAAATGTAGATTTCCTTACTTCAAATAATGAAGCAATTAAACTAAAAGAAAAGTTGGCTTCTCAAGGCTATGATTCATTTATTCAAAAGATCAATGAAAGAGCACAAGACGATCCAGAACGAGTACCTCTTGGATATCTAGTGAGAATCGGTCCATTCCAGGCAGAGTCAGAAGCAAAGAGTTTAAAAGAGGAACTGGCGTCAGGAGGCTACAGCGATTCAAGGGTTGTTTTTACGGGAGAAGATGGAGATGCGACTACAGGACCATGGGTTGTTAATGTTCTTGAGATAAACCCAAAAACGTTTAAAGGGCATATATCGCCTGTTATAGCAAATGACCAAGTCCCAAGTAAAGAAAAGCTGACTAGTATGTCGATGAGGATGAATGCATTAGCCGGTATTAATGGCGGATATTTTGTAATGGGTCCAAAAGATGGAACTGAGGGCGACCTTGCAGGTATTTCTATGGTAGATGGCAAGCTTATCAGCGAGGCTGTAAATGGTCGAACAAGCCTCATTTTGAACGAGAAAAATCATGCCTCCATATCTACGGTAAATACAAAACTCAGTATACAAACATCTGATGGTGAAAAAAGGGAAATAGATGGTCTAAACCGGGTACCTGGCCTTATTCGGGGATGCGGTGGTGTCGGTGATAAAGAAACCAATCAGCCAAAACATGATTATACTTGCACAGATGCAAGCGAATTGATCCAGTACTCTTCACACTTTGGAACAAATACTCCTTCTGGTGACGGTGCTGAAGCTGTCATTAACAGCAAAGGGATCATTACTGAAATCAAAGATGCACGTGGAGGCAAAATTCCTGAAGGAAGTACAGTTTTATCGGGTACATCAGAAAATGCACGGTGGATTCATGATCATCTGCAAGCTGGAGAAAAGGTGAATATTAAGAAAAAGATGTTTACAGAAGAAGGCTCGTTTCCTTCAAGAAAAGGAATTGGAATTATCAATGGCGGCCCAAGACTCCTGGAAAATAAAAAGATAAACATCCCTTCAACTGCAGAAGGATTTCACCAGCCTGATAACCCTGAGTTCTTTTATCAGTTCGGCCAAAGACGGCACCCCCGAACCGTTGCTGGAATTAAAGCTGATGGTACTATCCTTTTGGTAACCATTGATGGAAGAAAACCAGGTTATAGCGTTGGAGCTAACTTTAAAGAAAGTGCACAACTTTTAAAATCTTTAGGTGCCGTAAACGCCCTAAATCTTGATGGGGGCGGCTCCACAACCATGACAGTAAATCAAAAATTGGCAGGCACACCTTCTGATGCTGCAGGTGAACGTCCAATCGGTGATGGTATCTTGCTGTTACCTCAATAAATATGAGATAACTTAAAACTGCACCCTAGCCAGGTACACAACGAAAAGCTCTAGTTTATATCTGCTAGAGCTTTTTATATGTCTGAAAAAATTCATCCTATTTTCTTCTATTGATAATCATTACCATATAAATATACTTCAATTATAACTTAACTCATTTATCTATTGATAGAGACGACAAAGTATTTCCCGTTTCAAGCAACCTTTTCAAGTTACTTAGGATATCAGGCCAACCATAGTTTAAACATTCAAAGGTATCTTCCTTCTCTACAAAATCAGCAGGCACAAGATCCATGTTTAAGAGTGAATTTTACAGTTGAATCCAAAAGGACTAATTCAAAGTAACCTGTACGGGCTTCATGTTCATATTAGAGTGCATGCAGTTTTATTATGCAGACGACAGACACTCTTATGATGTTTGGATATAACCTTAAAAACAAAAAAAGGACTAAATACGTCCTTTTGTAATCACTAAAGCCATCAATTTAATTATTTATGGCCTATTCTAGACTCGCTTCAAATAAATCGATGATCTCAAGAAACCTCTCAGCTTCTCTAAAAGTATGATCAGCTAAAAGGGGATGTATAATGCTCTTAATACGGCATGCTTCTATTAACTCTCTTGCTGTTTTCTTAAAATCCCTTAACGAAGCTACTGAAACTTTATTTTGATTTAAGAATTGGCTTAGTATAGGTCCAGTTTCTGATTGTGGCCGCATAGATTCCAAGTCAACTGCCTGAAAAACCAATTGATCAAAATCATGACTAAACTCCCTTGCCTGCTCTACTAATTTTCGTTCCGAAGGATCTAAAAGATGTCCGATAAACTTAGCATGATCTGCCATGATTCTGAGAAAGAAAACATTTTCTTCTATAATAGCTTCTGGTTTAGGGACTAGTTTACCTTCATTGAGTTCTTTTAGTCGATTAGCAAAGTAAGCTGCTTCTCTGCTAATGTGATCAACCAATAACGGGAAATTATTAGAACGAATTTCGCAGCGCAATGTTAAACCTAACACTTTTCTCTTGTATTGCCATATTGAAGCAGCTGCTTGAAAAACCTCTCTATTAAAAGCCTGTATTTGACGTAAATCTGAGTTTACCGTGAACTTGCTCAACTTTTCCTCTATTCTTTCAAAAACAGTGATAAACTGCTGTGCTTCAGTAATCAATTGTTTCTGTTCATGGGTAAACCCTAAACTTAAAAATAAGGCGTGCTCTTTCATAATCCTTGACCAAAATTTTATTTCGTCAAGCGACCTTGCAACAATTGCGTTTGCCAGAGTAATCCCCCCCCCATTTACACACTCCTATCTAAATATATATTTGATTTGTTGTCCATATTCATACTAATTCAAAATTAAATGTGAGTAAGCACTTCCGTTCTGAAAAAGTCTTCTTATATATAGAGATTTTCTTTTATTTCTGACCCTTTAGTTAAATAAAAAGGCTTTACTCCTTATTGAAGTAAAGCCCCCTTTCCTCCTTTTCGTTGAGGAAGTTTCATTCTAACACCTATGGTGAATCAAAAAGACTGATCCCAAGTGAAATCGACTAAACGTTTTTTTGAAACAGAAGGAGAATTTTATGTTGTTCCTATTCCGTCCTCTATTTTATCTGTGCTGATCTACAAGAATGGGATTACCGTCAGGATCTTCAATTGTAAAACTTGCAGGCCCTTCGGTTGTTTCATCTGCTTCAGACAGTATTTTAATTCCTTTTGCTTTAAGCTGCTTTTGGATGTCTCGAATGTCTGTAAACGACTTAAGATTTTCGGCATTTTCATTCCACCCAGGATTATAAGTCAGAATATTCTTTTCGAACATTCCTTGAAAGAGACCAATTATGCAGCTTTCATTCTTCATAATAAGCCAATTTTGAGTAATATCCCCTCCAAAGACTTGAAATCCTAGATCTTCGTAAAATAATTTTGATTTGTTAATGTCTTTTACACTTAAACTTACAGAAAATGCACCTAGTTTCATATTTTCCTCCAATAAAAAAGTAATAATTCAGAAAGTTAATTTCATATAAATTAATTATACATCAATACTTTTAAGAATACATTTCAGTTTGTCCAATTTTTATAAGGTAAAACCAAAGCCCAAGTTATCTCAATATGCATAAATCCTTCTGAACCACTTTTGGAATAAAATAACTGGCGTTTTTATGAAAAAAGAACCTTCAATCTAAAGATAGATTAAAGGTCCTCTGTTTTATCTTCAACGATATTCGATTATTTACTCAATTCTTTATGTGAATTTTCTTTATCTCTTTTTACAATTATCGCCTTTTAAACCTCTTGATTAATTAAACGATTGTCCATATATGAAAAATGCAACTTAAACTTTTTCATTATATACCTTCGTTTTTACATCCAAAGAATTAACTATAGGCTAGTTCTTTTGCGCTTAGACCAAGCGTCTCTGCTGTTGAAGTATGAATTTCGTGCAGAAGCTCTGGATTTTCCATTAGTGACACGCCATAAGAAGGAATCATTTCTTTGATTTTTGGTTCCCACTCTTTCATATGCTGCGGGAAGCATTTATTAATTACCTCAAGCATAACGTGAACAGCAGTAGAAGCACCTGGAGAAGCACCCAGTAATGCTGCAATCGAGCCATCAGCTGCAGTAATAACTTCGGTACCAAATTGAAGCGTTCCTTTGCCTTCAGCAGTATCTTTGATAACTTGTACACGTTGGCCAGCTACTACTAAATCCCAATCCTCGCTCTTAGCGTTAGGGATAAACTCTCTTAACTCTTCCATGCGCTTTTCTTTCGATAACATAACTTGCTGGATCAGGTATTTTGTCAATGACATCTCTTTTGCGCCTGCCGCAAGCATTGTTAAGACATTATTCGGTTTTACGGAAGTTACTAAATCAAACATTGAACCTGTCTTTAAGAACTTTGGTGAGAAGCCGGCAAATGGCCCAAATAGCAGCGCTTTTTTATTATCGATAAATCTTGTGTCAAGATGCGGAACAGACATTGGAGGAGCTCCAACCTTAGCTTTTCCGTATACTTTTCCATGATGCTGCGCTATAATTTCCGGATTCTTACATACCATAAATATTCCGCTTACTGGGAATCCGCCAATATGTTTCCCTTCAGGAATACCAGATTTTTGCAGTAAATGCAGGCTTCCTCCCCCGCCTCCGATAAAGACGAAATTAGCAGTATGGCGTTCTATGCTGCCGTTATCGGCATTACGCACTTTTAATTCCCATGAGCCATCGCTAGTACGTACAATATTATCAACACAATGTTTGTATTTAATATCGACGTTTTGATTCTTTAAGTGATCAAACAACATGCGTGTTAAAGCACCAAAGTTAACGTCTGTACCAGAGTCGATTTTTGTTGCTGCAATAGGTTCGTTTGATGGACGGTCTTGCATAATTAGCGGGATCCATTCCATCAGTTTTTCTGGGTTATCCGAAAATTCCATACCTTTAAACAGAGGATTGTTTATCAGCGCTTCAAAACGTTTCTTTAAAAACGCAACATTTTTTTCCCCTTGTACCATACTCATATGAGGTATTGGCATAATAAAGTCTTGCGGATTATTAATCAGCTTACAGTTAACGAGATAAGACCAAAACTGCATTGAAACTTGAAACTGTTCATTAATTTTAATAGCCTTGCTAATATCTATAGATCCGTCAGATTTTTCGGATGTATAGTTAAGCTCACACAGTGCAGAATGTCCCGTACCCGCATTATTCCATTCGTTAGAGCTTTCTTCTCCTGCGTTTGCGAGCTTCTCAAACACTTTGATTTCCCATTCCGGTGCTAGCGCTTTCAATAATGATCCCAAAGTCGCGCTCATAACACCGCCACCAATTAAGATAACGTCTGTTTTTTTCTGTATGCTGCTCATTATACCCGTCCTTATCCCCTATATTTGCAAAAAAGATGTAGGGGCTCCTGCTCAGATGTTACAAAAAGCCAGGCGCGACCTAGGAACACACCTTTTCTGTCTCAATTATAACTATATCATAGTCTATTAAAATTATTTATAAATTTAATTATCTACTATAACTATATTGTAAAAATATAGTTTGTGTGAAGAAATGAACTAAACCTTGCCTGCCTTTAGTTGAAGAAGAAAAAGCCAATCTTTATTAGTAAAGTAAATGGCACGATTGTTGATCCCATATCATGAAACCAATCTTCAACTAATATGTCCGAAATATTTAAAAATTAGGTGATTAACTCCATCTTTTATGGAATCATTCCCTTATAGCACGGAAAGTCTTACCTAATTCCTGACCCAATATAAATACCTCTTATCTACTATTCCCAATAATTCTCCATTAACTCAGAAGCCCATGAAGGCTGTTTTGTTTCTCTTTTTGGTAAAAATTCTTTCATAACAGGTTTTATATCTATTATTGGTGTACCATCATTTGCATCAAAGCCTTTGACCATGATAGATAGTTCTTCTTTTTTGATAAATTCAACAATTGTAGCACCTATTTTATTTGGACGATTCTTTCCTCGCTGTGCAAAAATCCCCACTTTAGGAAACTCTTTATTATTTCTTGGGTGTCTTGAGGTATATTGTATATTTTCATCTGAAACCAGGTGAAAGAGGTATATTATTTCTAAATGACTAAACGATTCTATACCATCTAGACAACTTATATCCCATTCTTTTTCTAAATTTATTACCGAAACAACTTCCCCCCAAAAATCATCTTCTGGTGTTTTACGTTCGTTGGAAACTGCTCCAATTGAATTTATAGTAAATATACTCATTCTCAACACTCCCTTTATAAGGAAATATAACACTACATTTATTGAAATAGTATGACTATTTTTTTAATAAGATTAATAACTTTTTCTTATCCCTTATTTGAACTAACGGGTTATGCTCAATTGGCTTTATTCCACAATCCTGCCCGATTGCTTCATTTTTAAAACCAAGCCATTTGCTCCTTACTTTATAAAATTTAATAAGGCGCACTCCTTTTTATGATCTGACCCCTGTCAAGTAGACACAAAAAATAAGCGCAGTTAAGAAGCCTGGCTTCTATATTCGATAGGAGTCAGGTTGTTTAGCTTGTTTTGAAACCTTTCGTGGTTATAAAAGAGAATGTAGTCTTTAATAGACCTTCTAACCTCTTGTGAAGTTTTAAAAGTATACAGGTTAAAACATTCTGTTTTTAAATGACTGAAGAAACTTTCCATACTAGCGTTGTCCCAACAGTTGCCCTTTCTAGACATACTAGCTTTCATTTTATATCTTGTGAGTAGCTGATTATAGTTATGGGACGTGTATTGGTATCCTTGATCACTATGGAGCAGGATTCCTTTTACATTCCTTCCTTTTATGGCTTTTTTAAACGTATCCAAGACTAGTTTATAATCATTGCGTCTACTAATTTGGTACGCAACAACTTCGTTATTATATAGGTCTTTGATGGCAGACAAATATAGTTTCTGTCCATTGAAAATGAGATACGTAATATCAGTTACCCACTTTTCATTAGGGCGTGAAGCGTAAAAGGCTCTATTTAAATAATTATTCGAGATAAGATAAGGTTCTTTTTTACCGTAATAAATTCGTTTCTTCCTGATAATTGCTTTAATACCTAGCTCACTTAGTAACCGTTGAACTTTTTTGTGATTAATGTGAATATCATAGGTTCTCTTTAACCAAATTTGTATTCTTCTATAACCATAGATGCCCCTATATTTCTGATGGCATTCCATTATTTTCTGCTTTAGCTTCTCATCCTCTATCTGCTTATCCGAAGGTAATGCTTTACGCTTTACCCACTTGTAGTATCCACTTCTTGATACTTTAGCCAGATGGCAAAGTAGCTGTATAGAATGAGCTTGTTTGGATAAATCATCGATGATTTGAAATAGATTACTAAGTTCTAAATCAATTCCCCCTTTCACATCTTTAAAAGCTTTTTTAACAGTTCGTTCTCAGCTTCTAATCGCTTTATTTTCTTTTGAGGACTTTCAATGGTAGATGAAGAGACTTTACTAGACATACTTTTTCTTCCGCGTTTCTCTCTAAGACTAACAATCCCATCTTCACTAAACTGTTTAACCCACCGTTGTATGTTTTTTCGATGAATGTTTAATTCTCTGGAAACAGCTGAATAATTCTTCTTTTGATGATATAAATCCACCGCTTTTTTCTTAAACGATATATCATAAGTCTCTGCTTTTTTCTCCATAAAAAATACCCCCTCCTAGTAGACAGATTAATGCGCTTTTTTAAATGTGTCTACTATAAGGGGATCATGCCATTTACAGAAATGCGCCCGTTTGTTTAATAAAGGAAAGGAAATCATGAAAGCGTTCGGAAACTCATGAATGAAGAAAACCTTTTACGGCAGCTAAGAAGGCTGGTAAATTAGCTTCATGCACAAAGTGCCCAGCATCCTCTATCGTCACCAATTCGCAATTCGGAATCAGCTCAGAAACTTCCTGCAATTTGTTTTGAGGAATATGACT
Organism: Metabacillus hrfriensis; assembly: GCF_030127205.1. Taxonomy (NCBI): domain Bacteria; kingdom Bacillati; phylum Bacillota; class Bacilli; order Caryophanales; family Bacillaceae; genus Metabacillus; species Metabacillus hrfriensis. The sequence continues at coordinate 1,347,086 of NZ_CP126116.1, read as the reverse complement.
GGACCCACCGCCTATAATAAGAGTCGGCATGGTAATGTCGGTAAGCCGCGCCCACCATTCGGGATTTGGTTCATTAAGCTGCCGCAGAATCGAAGGCACAACCAGCCAATCAAACGGCAGGGGATTAGCTGGTTTGGAAGGAACTTCGATCAGCTTATCCAGAAAAGGAGGAGGAGTGTCTTCAACAATCAGCCGTTCTACCCTTGACGGAAAAGTTTCAGAGAAAAGATAGGATACTGTCCCACCCATGGAATGACCAATTAGCGTAAACCGTTCCAAATCCATTTCATTCGCAAAATGAAGCAAGTCATCGCACATCAGTTCAAAAGTGTATGTACTTGTTCTCGCACTCCCGCCGTGCCCCCGTTGATCTAATGCTAGAACACGGTATTTTTCTCCTAATACTGCAGCCGCTTGATCCCATGATTCTGCACTTTTTCCCAGCGCGTGAAGTGCAACCAGCGGCGGTGCAGAAGGGTCCCCGCTCTCACGATATTGAAAAGTAAGTCCATTCAGCTCAATTTGATTCACCCGTGTTTCCATCTCAGATCATCTCCTAGGGGGGTTTCGTCATTTACACCCGTATATTTAGTATCCATACATATATATTTCAGCGAATGTATGAATATTTCCTTCATAAACACTTCTCCTCTTTGTTGACAGACAATATTCTGGTTTTGGGTACTCAAAGAGTACGGATGATTCCCTTAAACACGCAAAATCCTGATTTTCGGTACTCAAAGAGTGAGTATGATTCCCCAAAACAGGCAATATCCTGGTTTTGAGTACTCAAAGAGTGCGTATGATTCCCCAAAACAGGCAATATCCTGGTTTTGAGTACTTAAAGAGTGCGTTTGATTCCCCAAAACAGGCAATATCCTGGTTTTGGGTACTCAAAGAGCGCATATGATTCCCCAAAACAGGCTATATCCTGGTTTTGAGTACTCAAAGAGCGCGTTTGATTCCCCAAAACAGGCTATATCCTGATTTTGAGTACTCAAAGAGTGCGTTTGATTCCCCAAAACAGGCTATATCCTGGTTTTGAGTACTCAAAGAGTGCGTTTGATTCCCCAAAACAGGCTATATCCTGGTTTTGAGTACTCAATGTGTGGGTATGATTCCCCAAACCAGGCTATATCCTGGTTTTGGGTACCCAAAGAGAGCGGATGATTCCCTAATACAGATAAAATCAGTGTTTTGAGTACTCAAAGAGTGCGTTTGATTCCCCAAAACAGGCTATATCCTGGTTTTGAGTACTCAAAGAATGCGTTTGATTCCCCAAAACAGGCAATATCCTGGTTTTAGGTACCCAAAGAGAGCGGATGATTCCCTAATACAGATAAAATTAGTGTTTGAGTACTCAAAGAGCGCGGATGATTCCCCAAAACAGGCAATATCCTGGTTTTAGGTACCCAAAGAGAGCGGATGATTCCCTAATACAGATAAAATTAGTGTTTGAGTACTCAAAGAGCGCGGATGATTCCCCAAAACAGGCAATATCCTGGTTTTGTGTACTCAAAGTGTGCGTTTGATTCCCCAAAACAGGCAATATCCTGGTTTTGAGTACTCAAAGAGTGCGTTTGATTCCCCAAAACAGGCAATATCCTGGTTTTGAGTACTCAAAGAATGCGTTTGATTCCCCAAAACAGGCTATATCCTGGTTTTGAGTACTCAAAGAGCGCGTTTGATTCCCCAAAACAGGTAAAATCCTGGTTTTGGGTACCCAAAGAGCGCGTTTGATTCCCTAATACGGGCAATATCAGTGTTTTGAGTACTTAGAGAGCGCGTTTGATTCCCTAACTAATTGGAATCTTCTTTCATTGGCTTTCCGGTTTCAATTAATATTTTGTTTCTGCCTAAAAAGATTGCAAGTATTAAAATGAGCAGCCCAGTTCCAATAAGCAGCCATTCAATTTTTATTATATCTGCGATTGGACCGAAAATGAGCATCCCTATCGGCATCATCGACGTCGATATCATCCCAAATACACCAAAAATTCTCCCCAGATAATTTTCTTCTACTCTCTCTTGTAATAAAACCATAGTTGGCGTATTAAAAAGTGGAATAGCAACTCCAAATACAGCCATACAAATTAAATAAATCCAAAAGACAGGAACAATCCCGAGCGCAAACGTACAAGCTCCCATTAAAAGACTTGCGAATGTCATCGTATAAACTTTGTTTTGAAATCCTCCCCAAGAAGCAATAATTCCTCCACCCGCCATCATACCAATCGAAAAAGCGATTTCGATGGCTGTTAACCGCCAAACACCCTCTCCAAAGCTGCGAGTAACTTGCAATGGGGTTAAAAATGCAGCAGGTGCCATCAAGACAAAGAAAAAAGCGAAAAACAGAAAGAAAATCTTAAGAAAATCGTGATTATTAATGTACGTTAATCCTTTTTTAAAATCATCGAAGTAGCTCGTAGTTTGTTTTTCGCTTGCTTTCTCATGCACCGGAATATTAAAAAACACAAGTAACGTCAAAATCGCAATAGCTGCGGTAATGACATCGATCATAAAAATCATTTCGATGGAAGCCATTGTCAACAGTGCTGCACTAACGAGTGGTGACACGAACATAATAATTGCCTGAAGACTTCCATTTGTTCCGTTCACTTTCGTCAGCTTATCCTTTGGAACGATTTGAGGTAAAATGGCTCCCACCGCCGGGGTTTGAATGCCTGTTCCGATTGCACGAACTGCAGCCATAACAAAGAGCAGCCAAATCGCATCATATCCCATTAAAAATACAATTGCGAGTATAAGTGTTGCGATTGCAATCAGTCCATCTGATAAAATAATCAGCATTTTTCGATTGTAGCGATCCGCCCATACACCCGCAATGGGGGATAAAATAAAGGTAGGTATGAAGCCGCAAATGATGAACAGCGTCATCATTACACCTGATTCAGTAGTAAGTGTGATATGCCACAAAATCGCATATTGAACCAAGGATGAACCAAAAAGGGATATCGTCTGACTGCTTAAAAAGAGAATAATATTTTTTTTCCAATCTTCCATTCCATTTGCTGAGTTCACTTAATCACGACCTTCTCTATTCCTGCTAAAATTAATTTTAAACATCATTAAATAATACTCATTCAAATAAAACGCTGGGATATTCAACAAAAACCAAGGCCTTTCACATAAAGAAAGAACACAATGATTACTTCTTATTGCCCCTCATTAGCTTATCAATATTACCTATAAATTTCCAGTAAAAAGTCATTCTTTTTCCCGATCAGCAGGATTATAATTCCATTTAAATAATAAGAAAAAAGCATTCCTCCGAATGCCCGGAATCCACCTTCAATTTAAGGTTATTTGCAATTTATATATTTTACATTTCGAAAACACTGCGCTTCAATGCTTCTTTAATCAAATAAGCCGTTCTCATTAAGAGGACGGCTTTATTTAATACTGTTCAGTCAGAAATCCGTTTAAACGGCCACCAATTCGCCTGCCCAAAGCTTTTCACCATCACCGGGATAAACAGCGGCAGGATAACTAGCGCGTATAAGAACAACCCTATTAGAATGATAGATGCAATCTGGAGCAAGGACAGCATTCCAGAAGGCATCATAGCAGCAAAGGTTCCGCCAAGAATAACCGCTGCTGAAATAATGACGGTTCCCATCTTTTTCATCGCCATCAGCATCGCCTCACCTACTGAGAGATCGCGGTACTCGTTGAAGCGGTCCATCAAGAAGATGCTGTAGTCGACGCCAAGGGCGACAAGAATGACGAATCCAAAGAATGGCACCGCCCAGCTGATGCCGGCATACTGCAGAATATCTACAAAGATTACTTCGTTAATAGCCATAGAGGTAAAATAAGCTAAAACCAAGGACCCAATAATATAGATTGGCATAATAATAGATCGGAACATAAAAATGAGAATAATCGAGATGCCGACAAGCATCAGGACTACTGTCCGGGAATAATCCTGTGCAGAAACTGTACTTAAGTCTGCATTTGTACTTGTAATCCCGCCAACTGCTACTATTGCATTTTCAAGTTTCGTATCATTGACAGCTCTTTCTACTGCTTCTTTGATCTCGGGCACTTGTTCAATCGCCTCATTTGAATACGGACTTGCCTCCATTACCACATCTAGAGTCATAGTTTTGCGGTCTTCTGACATGTAGGCATCAAGAGCCTGCTCAAATTCCTCACTCTCTAACACTTCCTGAGGCAAATAAAAACTTTTAGTATTTGATGACTTTGATAAGCCTGAAAGGTAATCCTGAGCTGACCCAAGTCCGTCTGAAACTTGATTCAGTCCGTCTGCACTTTGATTCAGTCCATCTGTGAGCTGACCTAATTGCCCCCCAAGATCTCCAAACCCGTCAAGCAGCTGTTTTTGGCCGGAGTTAATTCCGACAAGTCCCTCTGTGAACATCGGCATATTATCAATGATTTGCCCCTGACCGTCAGCAAGCTGGTTAAGTCCTGCGAGCTGCTGATCAACGCCTGTAATAAGAGCATCAAGACCCCCAGCTACTCCTTGCTGTCCTGCATTAGCTTCAGCGAAGCCTGCGTTTGCCTGATTCATTCCTGCAGTCAATTGAGCTAAACCGGAGTTCAGCTGTCTTAATCCTGCAGAAAGCTTAGGCAGCTCCTGCTGGACAGCGCCAACTGTTCCTTTTAATTTTTGATACTGGGCTTCATTTTCTATTCCTGCATATTTCTTTTCAAGATAAGCAAAATCCTGCTGTGAAATTTGAGCCATAGCCCCATCCAAAGTCGACAAGCCGTTTTGAATCTGTGTATATTGAGCACTCAAGTTTTCCAATTTCCCTTGAATATCTTCGTATCCCTTAAGAAGCTCTTTATATCCCGCAAGCAATTCCTCACTGCCTGCTTTAGCCTGTTCCAGCCCCTTTTTAATTTCACTGGAGCCTGCTGAACCCTGACGAATCCCATCCTCTACCTTCGCCAAATTCGCTTGAACTTCCGTCAGTCCTGATTGAAGCTCCGAAGTACCCGAAATCAAGTCGTTTATGCCATTTGCTGCATCATTCAGCTCAGGCTCAGACTTTGAAAGCTCGCTGCCTGCTTCATTCAGCCCTTTGCTGATTTCATCCAGTCCTTCTTTTCCATCGCCTATGCCTTTACCGAGGCTCTCCGCCTGCTTGGCGACAAAGAAGTCTTCTACCTGTTCTCCTGCAGGACGTGTAACTGAGCGGACGTTATCGACCAGGTCCACTTTTTCAAGCTCCTGGCTGATTTTCTCTGCAAGTGCTGCATATTCTGCAGAATCCATTTTTTCATCATTTTTCATGACAATCTGAGTCGGCATGGATTCCCCTGGACCGAAGCTGTCTGCGATTGCATTGAATGCTTTAATCGAGGCCACATCTCCGCTGACCTCTTCAAGTGAATCAAAGGATAGCTCTCCGTCATAGACTGCTAAAAATGGAACGCAAATGGCAGCTACGATCAGAAGCGAAAGGAACGGACGTGCAAGAGAGAATCTTCCTAATACTCCCCACAGCTTGCTTTCTCCGTGTTCTGCTTTACTTTTTGACGGCCAGAAAATCTTCCCGCCTAAAACCGCCATGAAAAAAGGAACAATTGTAAACAAAGCTACTAGTAAAATAGCAACTCCAACCGCAACCGCAGAAGCAGATTGATAGAGTTTAAACTGTGAAAAACCAATCGCTGCAAAGCCTATCATAACGGCGACACCGCTGAAAAACACTGTGCGTCCGGCATTGCGGTAAGTTGCCACAATGGCTTCAGGAACGGTTTCATGAGCAGATAATTCTTCTTTAAACCTGCTTAAAATCAAAATACAATAATCTGTTCCGATCCCAAACAAGACGGCAACTAAAAAGATTTGAGTATAATTGGAAATCGGAAAATGAAATGAATCGACTAAAAACGAAACAATTGATTGTGAAGCTAAATAACTAAATCCAACTGCAAGCAGCGGAATAAGAGGTGCCACGATTGATCTGAAAACCAAGAGCAGAACGCCTAATATAAAGACAACTGTAATGCCTTCTGTCTTTTTCAGGCCCTCTTCTGAACTTTTCATCAAATCTTCATTGATCATCCAGTTCCCCGTATAATCGTGATCTACTTTTACTTCATGGATCGCACTGTATAAGGCTTCTCTGACCTCATCAGGCTCACGTTCATTCCAGGCTACATTGATTGAGGCCAATATTGCTTTTCCATCCTTGGATACAAGCTGTTCTTTTAAACTATCTTCATTAAAATGCGTGAGAATTTCTGTAATTCCAAGCTTATCTTCATTCTTCTCAAGCAGCCTGATGGCTTTTTCAGCTTCGGCTATTTCTGTTTTCGTCAGTTTTTTCTCACTGTAAAAAACAAGTGCAACGCTGCTTTCATCTCCGCCGCCTTCATCCTTCTGCACTTCGCCTAAAATCTCAGAGGCATATGAGGAAGAATACCCTTCAGGAACATCAATCTGTCCTTTTTCCCTCACTAAATCCGCCATATTCGGGGCCGCAAACAATAATCCTGCCACAACAGCAAGCCAGGCAATCAGAACAAGCCATTTGCTTTTAATAATTGTCTTCATGATCTTCCCCCAGTTATTGTTCTTTGCTTTCTATTAAAACTTTATTGAGTTTTTCATACGTTTCTATAAATTGTTTAATTTCCATCGGATCGAACTTATTAATGAAGGATTCCACAAGTTTATGAATCCGGTCTTCTGCTTTTTCATACAGTTCATTTCCTTTATCGGTGAGCGTCAAATAGACAACGCGGCGGTCATTTTCATCACGCGTCCGCTCAATCAGTCCTTTTTCAAACATTCTTGTGATAATCGCGGTTATCGCGCTTTTTTTCACATTAAACACTTCTGCCAATTCAGAAGATGTGCATGATTGTGCATGATTGATATACCTGAGCATATAGTGCTGGTCATTCGTCAGATCACTTCCAATCTGCTCTTTGACCAGATTCTCGGCAATGCTTGTAACAGAAAAAGATACCGCTATGTACCGGTCTACCAGTTCTTTAATATTTTCTCCTGACATTTTTCCACCTCATTTCATCGATTGTTCTATTGTTTAATTATTCACTTGTTTAACTATTAACATATTTAACTTTAATGTCCGAATAAAAAAATGTCAATACATGCACACTGCCATTTCTTTTACCCATAAGAAAAGGAGCTCTTTTAAAGAGCTCCTTGATATTCCCGCTATTTTTTCAGATGATACGGAACGGTAGTGACAATGACATTTCTTTTATACAGCAGAAACGTCCTTATTAAGATACTTGACTGGTTATGAAGAATATTGTGCCAGCTTTTTTTTGGAATAAATTGCGGGATTAAAACCGTAACCCTATAGTTGGATTCACTTGCTTTTTTCTCTACTGTATCAATGAATTTAGTCAACGGCTGAATGATGCTTCGATAATAAGACTGCAGAGTTACAAGCCGAATATCCGGCTGCCACTTGTTCCATTTATCTTCAAATATTTTTTCATCGACTCGTTCAAATGAAACGTAAACCGCAATGATTTGATCTGCGGATAATGATTTTGCATAGTTCAAAGAATTTTCTACTACGTGAGTCATTCCGGCTACCGGCACGATAATGACATTCCCTTCAATCGGCTTGATCGGCTCGCATGTTGTGAGTCTCAGCTGATCTCCAACGGCCACATAGTGCTTCTTAATTTGATGAAATCCTAAAACGATAAGAGGCAAAAAGATCAGCACCGCCCAAACCTGCGAGAACTTTGTTATGAAGAACATCATCATGACAAGAAAGCTGATAAGTGCTCCAGTTAAATTTATCGCAAGTTTAACCGCCCAGCCTTTAGGCTTCTCACGCAGCCACTTCACGAGCATCCCTGTCTGGGATAAGGTAAATGGAATAAACACGCCTACTGCATAAAGGGGGATGAGCTGTTCTGTCTGCCCTTTAAAAATAATAATTAGTAAAATGGACGTGACTCCAAGAGTGATGATCCCATTTGAATACCCTAATCGGTCGCCTCTCATCGTAAACATTCTTGCAATGTATTTATCTTTTGCAAGGTTGAATGCAAGCAATGGAAAAGCAGAGTATCCAGTGTTGGCAGCGAGAACAAGAATCATAGCTGTCGTTCCCTGGATAAAATAATACATAAAGTTTCTTCCAAACGTTTCAGCTGCAATTTGGGAAACAACGGTTTCTTCGTGTTTTGGAGCTATCCCGAAGTAATAGGCTAAAAATACGATTCCTGAAAATAAAATGGCAAGCAATAACCCCATTGCCATCAGCGTTCTGACTGCGTTTCTAGGACCAGGTTCCTTAAAATTCGGTATCGCATTTGAGATTGCTTCGACCCCAGTTAAGGCAGAACTTCCTGAAGCAAAGGCTCTCAGCAGCAAAAATAAACTAATGCCTGCAACAGGAGTCCCTATCGGTGCATGCAAATCAGATGAAACATCCCCGGTTATGATTTTATATATCCCTACCCCTATTAAAATAAAAAGGGCCAATACAAACAAATAGACTGGATAGGCTAAAATCGAAGCCGATTCGGTGATTCCTCTGAGATTTAGTATGGTGATAAAAACAACCAGCAAACAAGCAATGATGACATTATGATCATGTAAGCCTGGAAATGCAGAAGTAATCGCATCTGTTCCTGCTGAGACACTTACAGCTACTGTCAATATGTAATCGACTAAGAGTGAACCTCCTGCAACTAAACCTGCATTTTCTCCAAGGTTTTCTTTTGAAACGACATATGCTCCTCCTCCATGTGGATAAGCATAGATAATTTGACGGTAGGATAAGATCAGAGCCGTTAATAAAAATAGTACCCCTACTGCAATTGGCATGGAGTACCAAAATGCAACAGCACTTATTGTTACTAAGACAAGCAGGATCTGCTCTGGCCCGTACGCTACAGAAGATAAGGCATCTGAAGACAGAATAGCCAGTGCTTTCTTTTTATTTAATTTTTGCTCTCCTAATTCTGTAGATTTTAAGGGAGCCCCAATGATTATTCTTTTAAGCATAGATAACATTTCTGCACCACCATTTTTTCGCCCTTTGACCTTTTTCTTGAAGGTATCATTTAAGAAAGTAAATATTTAATTAGCGAATCAATCATAATTGTCCGCAAGTCATTACGAACAGCATAATGGACATTAGGATCCCAGTCTCACCGCTACACATCCTCTCTTTTAACGCTTACGGGGTTAGCTGACGGATTCGGGACAAAAGAGTATCCCTACCTATATGAATAGGATTCACCCCTTTGCGAAAATTATCACAATATCGGGTTCCCCGCTCCTTATGGATTAAGCGAATAATAAATATGAAACTGTTGGTTATCATACTCCTATCCTTAAGAGTTGTAAATAAAAATAATTCATATCCTTTGACTTTTTTAATCCAATAAGCTACCGGTCAATAAAAGGAGGAAATGTATGATGTTGTGCCATTGCGCTAACACTATTTTTATTCAAGCATAGGAGGATTTTAATGATTAAAGAAAACATACCGATAATATCTGATGAATTTTTAGATGAAGTGACAAAAGAGATCAATAAGGTATACGGTTTTGAAAATAATCCAATAGAAAAAGCAGATCGGGAGTTTCATGCGGAAGAAGAATGAAACTTAGGATTACATGCAAATTATTGATGTCACGCACTACTTTTATAAAGGAGATTTTCCAATTGAAAAAACACTTAATAACTGCTGGAATGCTGATTATGTCCTTAGTCTTCGTCATGTCGCCGATAAAAACTGATGCAAAAGACATGACACAGGCACGCGAAGAATGCATCACAAAAGAAACGCTTGCTTTAAAAGAAAGCATGAGGAGGCTCTGGACTGATCATGCGGTTTGGACAAAAAGCTATGTGGTCAGTTCCCTTAACGATCTTGAGAATCAAAAAGAGCTGCTTGCAAGGCTCTTAAAAAATCAGGATGACATTGGCAATGCCATTAAGCCTTATTACGGGGAAGAAGCAGGAAACAAGCTTGCTGAGCTCTTAAGAGAACACATTCTGATTGCAGGAAAATTGACTGCAGCTGCAAAAAGCGGCAATCAATCTGACTTTAAGAAATTTAATACTGAATGGCATAAGAATGCAGATGACATGGCCAAGTTCTTGAGCAGCGCAAATCCGAACTGGTCTGAAAAAGAACTGAAGGAAGCATTATATATTCATCTTCAATTTATTTCTGAAGATCTGTCTGCCCGACTTAAAAAGGATTGGAATGCGAGTATTGAAGCATTTGATAAAGGGCTGGATCATTTGATGATGCTGTCCGATGTTCTTTCGGCAGGAATTATGAAGCAGTTTCCAGAAAAATTCTAGCTTATCTATTGAATATAAGTTTACTTCAAGATTTGTTTGTGTTGCTTCGTATGAAAATCGCAATTTCATTAGTCTTAAATAAAGGGAAGATCCCCAAAGGATCTTCCCTCTTTTTTATTATTGATTTTATTGCGGCTTTTTTCAGGGTGGAGGCGATTTTCTTCCCTAATACACTGCTTTGGTGTACTTTTATCAAGGCGAGCGCGGTATGTATGGCCAATTAATATTGCTTAATTTTCTCCGAGAATGTAATGCTCGCTTTTCTTCTTGCTTTCCTGATTAACGAGCGCTCCTCACCTGAATCAAATAAATATTTTTCCTCTTCTGTTTCAGGATAAACTCCCGGAACGGCTTTTGGCTTACCATGTTCATTCAATGAAACAAATGTGATAAAGCTTGTCGCTGCTACTCTGGATTCACCGCTTATTAAATCTTCTGCCGTTACTTTTACGAATACCTCCATTGATGATCTTCCCGTGAAAGTGACGAAAGACTCAAGATGCACCGCATCAGTCGGTCGAATCGGATGCAGAAAATCCACCGAATCCATGGATGCTGTGACACATTCTGACCGGCAATGTTTCGCAGCTGAAATTGAGGCTACAACATCTATTGAAGCCATTAATTTCCCGCCGAACAAGGTTTGATGATTATTCGTATCAGGCGGCAGTACACGGTTTGTTTGAAAAACTCTTGATTCTGAACACGGTTTGCTGTTAGGTATCTGTGTCATAGTAATCTCCTTTTTAATTGCATTTTTTTAGAATTTTGCTGAATTTCTTTCTCAAAGTATGGACTTCTTCTAAGCTTCGTATGCTGTTCATAAGTATATCCAAGCATGATTAAAGGCCCCTCACTAAAAGCAAAAGCCCCTAAAGCAATTCCAAAGGGCCTGCGGTTTTCCATATACTCTGCAGGTAGGACAATTGAGGTTGTCCAGGCTATGCTTTAATTCTAGAATTAAAACATTCCAGCTCCATGGAAGGTCCCCTAGTCCCTAGCATCAGGATTTATTTTCCTGCCTTTTACTCAGATGCCCATATTCTAACATATTTTCCTAATGCCCTTTGCTGATATTAAACGTTTCAATCCTGTTACAATTCTTCAGATCGGCTCGATAAGGTTTCTTTTTCACAGGATTTCCTTTATAATGCGCACTAGATGATTTTTTTTCAAAAGAAAAAATTATACTTCTAGCTTGAAGGAAGGAGATCGATTATGAAAAAAGTAATGTTATCATTAATAACCGGTCTAATGGCCGTTGTTTTAGCAGCATGCGGAGGCAATGAAGAAAGCAAAGAAGCAAAAAATGATGATAAAGCAAAAACAGCCGAAACCGATCAGCAGAAGGATCAGCAAAAACAAATGGAAGAAATGCAAAAGAAATTAGAAGCGCAGCAAGTGGATGAAAAGAAAACTGTTGCTCTTGTGAATGACGAAAAAATCCTTGGCAGCGATTATAACAGCGTCCTGCAGTCGACTCAGGGCCAAATGCAGCAAATGGGACAAGACCCTACTTCTAAAGAAGCTGCAGAGCAAGTGAAAAAACAAACACTTGACAGCTTAGTCGGACAAACCCTGCTGCTTCAAGAGGCAAACAAAAAAGGCTATAAAGCATCTGATGAAGACGTTAAAAAACAGCTTGACGAAACGAAAAAACAGTTTAAAACCGAAAAAGAATTCGAAGCAGCTCTTAAGAAATCAGGCATGGACATGAAAACACTTGAAGCTCAAATTGCAGATGATATTAAATTCAGACAGTATGTTGAAAAAGAAGTGCCTGCAGGTGAAATCTCAGCTGAAGAAATTCAAAAAACATATGACCAATACGCTGAGCAAGGAAAAAGCAGCGGACAGGAAGTTCCAAAACTAGAAGAAGTAAAACCTCAGATTGAACAATCTCTTCAGCAGCAAAAACAGCAGGAACAGCTTGCTCAAAAAGTGGAAGAATTGAAGAAAAACGCGAAGATTGATCTTAAGATTTAACAGCTAAAAAACCCCCTGTGCCAGAAGGCAAGGGGGTTTTTTAGCTCTGTCAGTGCAAATCAGGTTTTTAGTGTAAATCAAGGATTTATCCGTATTAAGCAAACCTGATTTTATCGCCTGAATTTGAGTTCCCTCAATGAATCTGCTTTTCAAATATCACATACCGATCATTATACTTCGTGATTCTCTCCAGCAAAACGGCATTCACGATCAGAATCACAAGTGAGATCAGCAGTGTAATTTGTGCCCCCACAAAAAATAAACCGCTTGACTGACCAGCCATCATTCCAACAGCAGGCAGGATAATCAAGCCTCCAATGTTCTGCGCTTCCTGATATGTTTTGACACGCGAGGAGATAAAGACGTTAAGCAAGACCGTCATAAGAGACACCATTGGTGAGAGACAAAAGATCAGAGCGAGCCAATTGGCAGATGGAAAGATCATTTCTCCAAACAGCTGAAAACCCAGAATATTAATAATCAATCCGCTCACTAAAAAGCTTAAAAAGGAGACGAGAAGAGACGGAATAAAAGATCCAAGAATTTTGCTCACAAAGAGAGTTTTAATCGGCACAGGAGAAAAAAGCAGACTCTCAAGTGTACGCCGCTCCTTTTCCCCTGCAAAGCTGTTGGCGGCCACCACACTTGCCGTGATTATCGGCACCAGCAAAAACAAGGACGGAAGCATGTAGTTAATAAACAAATAAACAAATTGCTGTTCGGCTGTTTCAAGCACGAGATTCTCCTGTTTTAAATGAGTCAGGAAACTGCTGATCAGCTTCTGTGCATCATTTCCCGCCATCTCTTCGATATCAAAAATAAGAGCACTTCCAAGGAGAGCTGCAGGTATGATTGCTGAAAAAATAACCGGAATAATAATCAGCGTAGCAAACAAATTTTTGCTGCGAAAAATATCCCTTAAATCTTTTTTGATAATCGCCTTCATCATTGCGCTATTCATTGTGCATCTCCCTTACTTTAAAATAAATAGATTCAAGATCATTATTTAAAATTTCTGCGGAATAGACATGATGATTTTCTAAAATCCCCCTCAGTAAAAAAGGGATATCAATTTTTGCAGGCAGTGTGAAGATGACTTCGCCTTCTGCTCGCTGTTCACAACGAAACTCCAAGTATTCTTTTCTATGAAGCTTCATATCTGTGTTTACTTTTACCTTGATTTCTTTTAAATACTTTTTCTCAAGTTCAGCCATTGTGCCTTGCTCAACAATGGTTTGATGCTCAAGAAACGCGAAGGAATCGCAAACAGCTTCCAGCTGATGCAGTACATGAGAACAGATAATCATAGTTGTGCCGGTTTCTTCGTTGTATTTTTTCAAATATGCGAGGACCATTTTGATGCCGTCCGGATCGAGGCCATTTGTCGGTTCATCCAGAAACAGCAATTTGGGACTGTGTAATAGCGCTTTTCCGAGCGCAAGTCTTTTTTTCATGCCTGTACTGTATGTTCCTGCAGGTTTATCTTTATGCTCAGCTAGATCAAACAGCTCAAGCAATTGAATGATTCTGGATTTATCCTTGACTCCATATAAATCTGCAAAAAAAGCTAAGTTTTCTTCACCGCTTAATTGATGATACAAACCTGCACCTTCTGTAACAATGCCTGAAATCTTTCTGATCTCATCGCCATGTGTTACAGGATCATGATTCAAGATCGAAATCGTCCCGCTGTCAGCTTTAATGACGCCGTTTAGTATTCGGATAAATGTTGTTTTCCCGGCTCCGTTTGGTCCAAGGAGTCCTACAATCTTTCCCTGTTCTGCTTTAAAATTGACGTTCTTCAGCACAGTCTGACTTCCAAACGTTTTTGTAACACCTGCGACTTCAATCATCTGTATTCAAGCTCCCTTTTTAATAGAATAATGGAATAAACAGCAGCTGCATCGAGATATGAGCAAACATGTGCGAGACGATTGCATACTCAAACCCTTTTTTCCAATAGAGGTAACCAAAAAACAAACCTCCGATACCATTCAGCAGGAAGCAGCGGAAAAGAATCATACCAGTCAAATCACCAAATACCATTGAAGTGAACGGTAAATGACCGGCAGCAAATACTAGTGAAGCAATGATGATGGCAGCCCAGATATAAAATTTAAGCAGCTGCTGCCTCTTTCTTCCAGCCGTTTTTTGAAAAATCCATGCCAGCAAACTCACTAAAAACAGCCGCATCAGGGTTTCCTCAAACACTCCGCCTGCCAGAACACCCGCGAATAATCCGAGCCAAGAGAATTCAGGCGTGCTCTCCCCTATCTGCTGAATCTGATACTGAAAATAAAAGCGGTCTGAGCCGACAATCATGAATCCCGTCACAGTTCCAAGAACAATGGAAAGCAACAGAGATGAACGGTTGAATAGCCTCTTTTTTCCTTTTTCAAAGAGAGATTGCAGGATGTCAAAAGAAAAACCAGTATTTCGTGCCAGTTTAAAACCAAGAAAAGCAAGGATGAAACTCATGATAAATAATTGAACAGATGATACTAGAGATAAAACAACCAAGGAGGCACCGCCGGTCATTTCCTCAAATTCATTTGCAGACATCGCTGATTTTAATAACTCCATTTGATATGGCAGCAAAAGAAAGCCAGATGCAAAACAGATCCCTGAAATCAACAAAGCCAGTTTCAAATCCATTCTCTTCATTAGCCTCTCCCTCTTCAGCTTTTACGTTTTTTTACTTTTGCCTTCAGGTATGACAATCGTTGCAATGTTTCTTCCTGTACGTTCGGGCGAAGGTTCATTAAGCATGGCCTTTTGCAGCAGTTCACCCATCCCCTTTAACAGTTCCATAAATTCGGAATCTGATAAATGGATATTTGCTACAGTGTAACTTACTCCATCTTTCATCAAATCTGCTTCTCCCTGCTGTAAATAATTCTCATACATGCCCATCAGCTGAGTGGTAAAATTCATGAATAATTCTAAATGCTCTTCACTTGATAAGGATAAAAAGTCTTCTTGCGACTGAACGGATGGCTGATTTAGCATATAAACTTTTTCAACCGTTCCTCTTATTTGATTTTCTTTTACAACTTGAATGATTTTGGCTTCAAGAAGTTTATTAAGATGTCTGTACAGTGTCGCCTGAGGAACATCTTTCGCCCGCTCCCCCAATTGGCTGACTGTCATTTCTTTGCCGTTCAGCAGAGATTGAATAATTTTCATTCTCACAGGATGCAGGATCAGGTTCATCTTTGATTTATTCATGTCTCTATCCTCCAGTGTATTCATTGTTATCAATATTAATAATGATAACATTTTATAAAAAAACTACCTTTATCACTTTTGATAATAATACATTATTTGATAATAATCCAATATTTTTTCCGAATTTTCTCTCTTAACCATTTTATAGAACCTTTATATAAGCATAAGGTTATGATGACTGCCCGTTCTGCTTTTATTGGTAACGTATGTAAATAAAAGAGAATCATGAAACAAGGCGAAGGATAACTGAAATCTTTTAAAAAGAAGGAAGCGCACGATGTACGCATCCCTCCTTCTTTACACATGAACATGTTGTTTAATAATTGTTGCCTTTTTTTCCATTTCTTTTTTCACAAGCAGCAGAACTGGCAGACCGCTTAATGTGATAATCATCAGACAGCCGAATAAAATGGCAGGATCGCTGACACCGTAAGAATCGAGAAGCAGTCCGCCGATCCAAGGACCGAGAACGTTCCCGAGCTGAGTAAATCCCATAGCGCCAAAATAAGTACCCTTCATATCGGGATTGGAAATTTCATCAATCAGGACATCCATCATCGCGAAGAGCAGGACCTCTCCAACCGTAAAGAAAATGACAACCAGGCCGATCATCCAAATGCTTTTTGCAAAAGCAAAGCTGAAAAGGCTTAAACCGACAAATAAATTCCCAAGCATAATTGATCTGATCGGAGAATAGTTCCTCGCTATTCTGACTACCGGATACTGAATGATCAAAACCACGACAGCATTCAGGGACAGCAGAATGGAAAACGTTCTGGCCCCGTCCTTAATCTCAGGAGACATGGCAAAGTATTGGGGCAATGTAGAAGTAAGCTGTGAAAATCCTGTAATGCATAAAATAATGCCTACTAAAGTTAAAAGAAGCAGTTTATCTTTTCTCGTTACATGAAATGCCTCCCTAAATGAAATGCGGGTAGTTTCGTTTGCTTCACTTGCAAGTTCCGTTTTCATAAATGTGAGCAGCAGTGAGATGCCGTAAAGGGTATAAATCGCGGCTGCAATATAAAAGGGAAAGGTCGTTTTTGCTGATCCCAAAAAGATGCCTAATATCGGTCCGAATACAACCCCGACATTGATGGCAGCATATCTCAAATTAAAAATCAGCAGCTTATTTTTCTGATCTGTAATATCCGATAACAGCGCTCTCGTGGTTGGTTCAAATACCGATCTGCAAACCCCGTTCAGAGCATTCATAATAAAAAATGAAAGCACACTGTCTGCCACTCCAAAACCAATAAAAACAAGTATCCATAGAAAGATGGATGTCAGCAGCACTTTTTTCCTTCCAAGTTTGTCAGACAAATAACCTCCATAAAAGCTTGATAAAATGCCGGCAAGTGAGCTGACGGCAATAATCGTTCCTGTCATGGACGCAGAGACGCCTTTTACTTGAGTTAAATAGATGGCCAGAAATGGTATGCTCATAGATGTTGCCATTCTGCCGAAAATCGTGCCGATTAAGATGTTCCACCCAAGCGGATGAATCTGTTTAAGCTGTTTCATGAATGTACCTCCACCTTGTGATAAAAGCTAGTTTACCACAATTTCTCATTTTCCGAATCCTAAAATGGAAGGATGAATCTCAACCTTTAGTAGGAGTTTGCAAGTCTAATAGCGAATGGTAAATCGTTGAGATTTTTAAATAATTGGCAGGAGGTTTTTTTATGTCAGAAAGATATCCGGTATTAAAAGGAGCAGAACCATTTTATTTTGAAGGGAATTCGGTCGGGATTCTCGTATCACACGGATTCACAGGCTCAACACAAAGCATGCGCCCGCTTGGAGAAGCCTACGCAAAAGCCGGATACACTGTATGCGGACCTCGGCTAAAAGGCCACGGTACACACTATGAGGAAATGGAAGGAACAACTTATGAGGATTGGACTGCTTCTGTTGAAGAAGGTTATCAATGGCTGTCTGCGCGCTGCAGCACCATCTTTGTTACTGGACTTTCAATGGGAGGCACGCTTACTCTCTATCTCGCCCAAAAACATCCGGAAATAAAAGCGATCATCCCCATAAATGCTGCTATTGATATTCCGACGATGGCAGGAGCCCAGCAAATTCAGGCCAGATTTCTGGACGCAATTGGTTCTGATATTAAAAATCCTGCGGTAACCGAGCTTGCTTATGAAAAAACACCTGTTCAATCATTAAAAGAGATTAATAAGCTCATGGCATTAGTGAAAAAAAACCTGTACGAGATTACATGTCCTGCGCTTATTTTCGTTTCATCAGTGGACAACGTTGTCCCGCCTGATAACTCAAAGGTCATTTATGAAGAAATTTCTTCAAGGAATAAAAATCTGATCACACTTGAAAACAGCTACCATGTCGCTACGCTTGACCATGACCAGCAGCAGATCATTGATGAGACGCTTCATTTTATTGAAAAAGTACTGAATCAGACTGCTGTTTAATTCACACAAAAGGCTCTATCTTTTAAAAGACAGAGCCTTTATTTTTTGACCATGACTAAGAAGGCTGAATGCCCTGTGTCAAAACTTGCTGTTTCAATAAATCCTGCACTTTTGTATAGACGAATGGCCCTTTTATTAAAAGAAGCCACAGTTAATCTAAGAGGCATATTGGGAAATCCCATGTGAACATGATGCAGGATGAACGAAAAAAACAAATGGCCCATTCCTCTGCCTGTTCTGTCCGGCTCAAGACCAAGGCCGATATCAATCATATTCTCTGAATAGATTTCCGGAAGAGTGCAGTTCGGAACTTGAGCCGGTTTTCCCAGGCAAAAAAAGCCTATTAATCTGCTGTTTAAGTCAACCACTGCATAATAAGAGTTTGACAGCATTCCATTGATATTGCCTTCTGTAAGCTCCATGTTATAAAAATCATAAGGCGGTTTGTAGTTCCATTGCAGAATTTCAGCAGCCATTCTTCGGTTCATCTTTTTTATTAATAACTGCATGCAATCCCCCTCTATCCAATGGTATGAAAATGTCTCTCATTGAAAATAAATTAAACGAATTCCAAGACTTTTCTCATTAATTCTGAGACTTTGCGAAATAATTCCAAGACTTTTTCCATTAATTCCAATACTTTTCATATTAATTCCGTATAATTGTGAACAAAAGGACGTTTGTCTTAAATAGCGCCAGGCTATATAACTAGAAAAAGCTGTATCCTCATGCGGCACAGCTTTTTCTAGTCAGCCTTTTACAGTATGGCCTTTCAAAATAGCAGGCGCTTCCTGCTTCTTAATCACTAAAACAAACAGACTCGCCACCAAGCAGAATAGACCAGATATAAGAAAAGCCCACGTGTAAGAGCTGAGAACCTTATAGATCATTCCTCCGCCAAATGCGGCCGCTGCAGCACCAGCTTGATGTGCAGCAAAAATCCATCCATAAATAATTCCGCTCTTTTCAATACCAAAGACTTGCCGCGATATGCCAATCGTGGGCGGAACAGTCGCAATCCAGTCCAATCCGTAAAAAATAGAGAAAATGATTAATAGAGTTGTAGAGCCTTCAAATAATGCATATGGCAATAACAGCAAAGACAAACCTCTTAGTCCGTAATACCAAAACAGCAGCCATCGATTATCAAATCGATCTGAAAGCCATCCGGACGCCGTTGTTCCGATTAAATCAAAGATGCCCATAAAGGACAGCAAGCCCGCAGCTGTCACTGCCGGTATACCAAAACTGATGCACACCGGAATAAAATGCGTTCCGATCAACCCGCTCGTCGATAGCCCGCATATAAAAAAGCTTCCTGCAAGCAGCCAAAACTCCTTTGCTTTTATTGCTTCGATTAAGCCCTGAAATGCCATGATGATCGGATTTTTCTTTTCGGCCGAGCTTTCTATTGGTTCTTCATTCTCTGATCCATAAGGCAAAATCCCGATATCCATTGGTGAATTTTTCATAAAAACCAGGATGATTACAAACATTCCCAGACAAAGAAATAAAACGAGGGAAATGGCTTCCCGCCATGAATAAGCTTCTGTGATCCAGGCTAAAACCGGCAGTAAAATCAACTGGCCGGTAGCGGTGCTTGCTGTCAGAATTCCAACAGCAAGCCCTCTCCTTTTAATAAACCATCGATTTGCAACATAAGGGCTCAATACTGTCAAAAACAACCCAGAACCAAGACCTATAATAACACCCCATATGAGAATAAGCTGCCAGGAATCCTGCATGAAAAAAGTGAGTACAATCCCTGACAGTAAGGTGGCCATTGCAAGAATCATCATTTTTTTTATGCCAAGCACTTCGATCAGGGCAGCCATAAATGGACCTGACAGGCCATATAGAAACAGACTGATGGCAAATGCAAGCGATATGACGGGCCGTTCCCAGCCAAATTCCTTCTCAAAAGGCACGATAAATACCCCAGAGGAAGATCTGATAATTCCAGCTACAATAATAGCCAAAAAAGTGACAGATAAAATGATCCAGCTATAGTGAAAACGTCTCATATATGTACCTTCATTCTGCATTTATTCTATTTTACATTAACAACACTATTTCACAGCTGTGATCTTCAAGCTTCATCCAGCTGAAAATTCTTTTGCCCCCATATAGCGTTCTTTAAGGATTTTTCGGTGATGAAGCTCATGACCGGCAATAATACATGCTATCGCCCGTACTGTAACACCCAATTCATTGGCCGTTCCCCATCTCTGCCAGTCTTTTTCTTTTAAACTCTTAAGCAGGAGCAGCGTTCCCTCTCGGACAACGAACAGGTTCTGAAGGAGATCTTCCATCTTCTCCTGATTAAAATTCGCCTGAGCTACATATGCATTTTCATCATAGCCAGGCAGCTGCGCCGCATCTCCCCTTGCAATGGATAAAAGACGGTATGCCATGATTCTTTCCGTATCCACAACATGGCCGATCACTTCCTTTATGCTCCATTTACCCGGTGCGTATCTGAATTCCCCTTCTGCTTCAGAAAGGTCGTTAAGCAAATGCAGCGTATCCTTTACTTGCTGCTTTAAAAGCTGTTCAATATCTCCTTCAGGTATCATGCTGATATATCCTGCATAATACTTTGCATATTCATTTTGTTCCGGGCGTTTGTTCATGCTCCTCATCCTTTAGCAAATTTTATCTCTTTTCTAATCTCTTATCCTTCATTCCAAGTCCAATTTCCATCTAACAGCATCTCTTCCAAACGGGTCAAGAGCCTAAAATCGGTTTTATTTACAGAGCCTATGTTTTCAGTAAGGTCCCATAAACGAATCTCAGATGTTTCTTTATTCACTTTAAACGGCATTAAATCCTTTGCAGAAGCAAAAAAAATTGGACTGTACTTAATTTTCCCAGTGCGCTTCTTCCTTTTTTTCAGCAAACCGGCAAATTCCAGTTCCGGAACAACTTGCCCGGTTTCCTCAAATAACTCTCTTATCGCGCATTCTTTCGGAGATTCTCCTAACTTCCTTCTCCCGCCGGGAAGCTCCCATTTCTTTTTCTTTATACTGAAACAAAGCAAAATTTTACCCCTGCTTCTGAAAATAACAAATGATCCTGCCAATGGCTGATATGAAGCTAATTCCTCTTCATCTACAATTAAAAAATCAACAAATCCTGTTCCGCTCCTGATTGTCTGTACCTCCCTGAATACTGCAAAGAGAATATGCTTGGTCATTTGTTATGATTATGCACAGCTTTTCAGAAATGACACAGATAACCTTTAAAATGATGAACGAACCTGCTCTTTATCAATCATTACAACACCAGTAATTCTCCTCCATATCCTCAAAATACAATCGATCAAGCAGCTGATTTAGAACCCCATTGAAATATCCTGAAATGCTGCGTATCTTTTTTCGCTTTACTGCTTGAAACGCAATTTTTGCTGCTTCAATTCCTATGCTTAATAAGGTCTTTTCTATGTAAATGTCTTTTAAATGAACAATATGCGCCTGATATATTCCATACATGCGGCTAATCAATTTCTGATCTTCTATAAAGCAATGGCACATGTGCTGAAATGTTTGAAAAGGTGACAGGGGTTCAATCTCCGGATACGTTTTTAATTCTGTTTTTATGCTTAAGGAAGGATGGCTTATTGGTGTGACAATTTGCAATCTCTCTTGTGTGACATTTTGCTTTTGCTGATGAGGCAGAATGACAATAGCATTTGACGTTTGCTGATTGTCGCTTTTGCGCTTAAGCGCATACTGCCTGATCATTCCAAATTCCTCTAATTTTTGACAAACACGGATAACCGTTCTTCGGCTTTTCCCTGTTAATTCACCTATTTTATTTTTTGATAAAAAAGAGACTCCCATGTACTTCAAACTGTATCTTCCAATAAGCTTTAAAACCTCAATCATTGTTTTGGTAAGCCTATTATTCTCATCTTTCAAATGATTGTAGATGGATGCGTCAAGCTCTTCGCATGTGCTGAAGAGCTGCAGCTTTTTATAAGTCTCAGGGCATGCAAAAAATTCAATCGTTTTTTTCATCAGAAAAATTTCCTCCTCATAACTTCCTGTCAAAAAAGTTATAAAGAGGCATTTAATGATGAGTAGCATTTCCTCTTATTTTTTTTAATAAACACTGTGTCACCTTAAGAGATAAGAAGCGTCATCAAGTAAATTGATAACGCCATGACAAAAATATTTCTAACTGCTTTTCTGCCATTCATAATAATCCTGAACATGAAACGACTTGAATCCGCATGATTCATACAGTTTAAGAGCATGAGCATTTTTAGCCTCAACTTCAAGGAAGATCGGATAGCCTGCTTCATTTTCCTTTGCAATTATTTTATGCAAAGCATTTCTTCCGATGCCCCTGCCCTGATAATCAGGCAGCACAGCAAATCCGTAAATCCATGCCTCCCCATTTGTATGAGAAACACGCATTTTCCCCACTGCTTTGTTTTCAAATTCAATTATAATAAATTCCTGATCATCTTCACGTTTGATGCAATGGCTGTAATCTGATGCATCTTGTTCCATGTATCCAAAGCAGCTTACATCCAGCTGAATCTCGAGCGGCAGATCACTGGGTTCAGATTGCCTTAACGTGACATGATTATCGGCGGCAAGTTCTTTTTCCGCCCACTTCATTTGATATTCAGAGAAGGAATATTCACATGAAATGGTTTTCAGGAAATCCTTTGCAGCAGCAGACTGTGCAGGAGCATTAAAAAGAACTTCCCTGTACTTTCGCTCTGTGCAGGCTGACAAAGCCTGTTTCATAAGCTTAGAGAAAATCCCTTTTCTTCTGTACTCTGGTTTGACCATGCCGCATAGTTCAGCTTTTTTTCCAAAGCTGTATATTCCCAAAAATGCCGCTAGCTTTCCATCTTCATAAAGAAGAAAATCACTCTGTTCATTTTCAGAACGATTTCTAAGCATCTCCCAGTTCAGTTTTAATTGTATTTTATCGTTAGCTTCGCACTCATGCTGAAGCTCCCCAATCTCGACCAGCTGTTTTTCAGTTAACATGTTGTTCCTCCAGAACCTGTAAAGTTTTGACTATCAAAGTATTATTCTTTAAGAGAAATCAAAAATCCTTTTAAAAAAGGCAAAAGAGGAGGAAAACAGGGCATAGACACGAATAAATCATATAAAGGAGTGATTTTTTCATGGAACATACAATTATGCAGCACATGGAGATTGTGAGAGGAATAACAGTAAACACACTCAGCAGAATACCTGAGGAAACAGCAGACATCATACCTGCAGGCTATAACAATAACATCCGCTGGAACTTTGGACATATTGCCTACATACAGGAAAAGCTTGTTTTTGACCTCGCTGGAGAAGAAGCTGGAGTGCCTGGGCATTACAAGGAACTGTTCAGCGCTGGGACTAAACCGTCTGATTGGAATGGCACACCGCCCTCATTTACTGAGATCTCAGAAGTGCTGAAAAATCAAAAGGATAGGTTAAAAGAGTTCATTCCCGGCCACTTTCATCAAAAGTTGAATGAGCCCTTCACCAATCGTGCCGGCATCACATTTCATACTGTAGGAGCAACCTTTTTATTCAGTTTCTATCACGAAGCCATGCATATTGAAACAATAAAGCGGATCTACCAGGCAATTAAGAAATCTTAAAAGGAAGGATGCAAATTTCATTTTGCATCCTTCCTTTTGAGTACTTACCTGAATTTTGTATCGTTTCGTCTGTCCTTATTTCATGACTGGGAGAATCATTAAAATACTGGCCGATTTGAGCGAAAACGATCTTAATTCCAGACTCCATCCAATTCCAGCAAAAAAAAAACCTCAATTCAGTGTTTTCCACTTAATCAAGGTTTACAGTCATTTATTTAAACCAGCCTTTTTCCTTCGATTGGGAAATGGCCTCTATCCGATTTTTCACTTCCAGCTTTTCAAAGATTGTTGAGATATAATTCCGGACGGTTCCCGCTTTAATGCTAAGTTCTTCGGCAATTTCTTTTGTGTTCATTCCGTCTGCGACCAGCTCAAGCACTTCTTTTTCCCGTTCAGTTAAAGGATTTTCTTCACTGTACACATCATCCATGAGTTCAGGTGCGTAAATTCTTCTGCCTTCCATTACACTGCGGATCGAGCTTGCAAGCTCTTCGCTTGGGCTGTCCTTTAATAGATAGGCACTAACTCCCGCTTTTACCGCTCGCTGAAAATATCCAGAGCGTGAGAACGTTGTTAAGATAATCACTTTACAGCCTTCCGCCTTCAGCTGTTCGGCGGCTTCGAGTCCATTCATTCCAGGCATTTCTATGTCTGTAATGCAAATATCAGGATTGAATTTTTTCACAAGGGCCACAGCCTCTTCCCCGTTATGAGCCTTCCCTACAACTTCCATATCATCTTCCAAATTCAGCAGTGATCCTAATGCGCCTAAAAGCATTTGCTGATCCTCTGCAATAACGATTCGGATCATATGAGATCCTCCTTATCCTTTTGTTTTACATCATTCGGTACTTTAATGATAAGCGTGGTTCCTATTTCTGAGTGAATCTCGAGACTTCCATTTACAAATTCCAAGCGCTCTTTCATGCCGTTCAGTCCGTTGCCTTTTGTAAAATCACCCTCTGTGATGCTTCCGATTCCATCATCACGGACCGTCATCACAATTCCGTCCCATGTCTGTTCAACCCGGAAATAACAGGTTGTTGCCTTGCTGTGCCTCACAACATTGTTCACCGCTTCTTTTAAACACATGCTCAATATATTTTCAGTAAGCAGGGAAACATTAGAAAGTGCCGCATCCTGTTCAAGCACAAACTCGATTTCAGCCGCTTTTAAAATCTGTTTTACGCGGACCATTTCTTCTTTAAGCCTGATGCCCCGCATTTGCGAGACCATCTTTCTCACTTCATTTAAAGCTGTCCTTGCTGTAGCCTGAACATCTTTTAATTCTTCGCGGGCTTTTTCAGGATCTTTATAGATTAATTTTCTGGCCAGATCACTTTTCAGACCGATAAGCGAAAGCTTTTGTCCTAACGTATCATGCAGATCGCGGGCAATTCTCTGACGCTCTTCAAGCTTTACAAACTCGGAGATTTTCTTGTTGGCATCCTCAAGCTTTTCTTCAAGCTGTCCCCTCTCCTTCTTATTATAGATATTAAAAGGAAGAAGAATGACACTGATGCACGTGATAATAATAAATGGAAGCTGCTCTAAAAAAGATGCTTCCTGTAAAATAATACTGAGGTTAATGGCAACTGTAGTAACAACTAAATGGATGATGTAAAGTGTCAAGAAAGCGATGCGGTCGCTTATATTTCCTATCAGATATGCAATATAAAACGCAAAGTAAATGTAAGTAAATAAAAACATTGACGTAAAAGAAATGGCGATTAATAGACACGTCCAAACATAAACAGGCCAGCCCTTTGAAATAAATGCAAACCTAAAAATAATAAAAAATAAAATGGTCAAAGAGATTCCAATGATGATCTCAGCCGTTGAGGATGATTGAAGGATAAAATAAAATGGCAGAATGCTGAGTACGGCCCATATATAAGGAGAAATTCCGTTATTAATATATCGTTTAAACATGATGGAAACTCCTTTTTTTAACTATTTTATCATAATAAAACACATGCAGCCTATTAAGACTGCATGTATCTTCCAATTATTCTTATATCTGATGACTGCTTCTCATTTTCGCGAGAGCTCTTATTTCTTTATATCCGACAAACTTCTTGCTTCTTTCATCCCATAAACGGAATTTTAGTGACTGCAAGCTTGTTGCAAGTGTAATCGTCGGAATGTTTTGAAGAGGTGCTGTGTTGTTGTGCGCTTCTTCAAGACGGTAGTTCGGCACCCTCGGGCTCAAGTGATGAACATGATGATAGCCGATGTTGCCTGTAAGCCATTGAAGCGGCTTTGGAAGCTTATAAAAAGAACTTCCTTCTACAGCTGCTTTTACATAATCCCAGTTTTCATCTTCTTCAAAATAAGAATCCTCGAATGTATGCTGTACGTAGAAAAGCCATACTCCCAATGATCCCGAGATTAAGAAAGTCGGACCTTGTACTAAAAGAAAGGCTTCCCATCCAATCGTGAAACACAAAGCAGCCGCTGCTGCTGCAATTAATGCATTCGTAAGATAAGTGTTCATTTTTTCACTTGTCTTTGCACCTTTTTTATTAAAACGGTTCTTGATAAGAAAAACGTAGGTTGGTCCGATTCCGAACATCACAATAGGATTGCGGTATAGACGATAGGCAATTCTGCGCCATACCGGCTCTGCCAGATATTCATCCACTGTGAGAACCCAAATGTCGCCTGTTCCGCGCTTATCTAAATTACTGCTTGTTGCATGATGAATCGAATGGTCATGCTGCCATTGGCTGTATGGAAACAGCGTTAAAACACCAGTAATCGTACCAACGATTTTATTTGCTTTACGGTTCTTAAAGAACGAGTGATGACAGCAATCATGAAAAATAATAAAAATTCTTATTAAAAATCCACCAGCGAGGACAGCAAGTCCAAGTGTCAGGAAGTATGAAATCGACAGACTCTGATATGCAAGCACCCAAAGGATAATAAAGGGTACTATCGTATTGATGATCTGCTTGATGCTGTCTTTCGTATTTGCTTTTTCATATGGTGCTACTTGTTTTCGTAAGTTTTTTTGCAATTCTTTGCTCATTTTTTTTGATTCCCTTCTAAATAAGGTAATTCAAATTATAGAGGTATTCCATTCATCTGTGCAGACATAGGTGTCATGCTGGATACATGATAAATGTCATATACGGAATGGAGATGTTTTCCACATTCATTTTCTGCAGGTTAAAAATATTCTATACGTATTTTTTAAGATTTAATAAACGTTATGGGTTTTTAGAAGGAAATGAGGATCTTATGTAGAATTGTATAGGTGAACAGTACGTATGTTCTTATTTTAAATTCAAATCGGATGGGAGCTAATCACATGTATTTAACTGTACAAAGCTTTATCAGCGACTACAAAAATGAAGCAGCAGTCACACAAAAATTGCTAGATTCTTTAACAGATTCCTCATTAAAGCAGGGTGTTGCACCCGGCCATCGGTCTCTTGGTGATCTGGCATGGCATTTGGTGCCGGCTTCAGGAATGCTTGAACCGATGGGGTTAAAAGTTCAGGGGCCTCCAAACAGCGAGCATCCAGCAAAAGCAGCAGAGATTGCAGAGCAATACCGCGTGTCGGTTCAATCTCTTCTTGAGGGCGTAAGTGAATGGGATGATGAGAAGATGCAGGAAACTAAAGAAGTGTTTGGTTTTCAGTGGAAAAACGGGATGACCTTATCACTATTCGTTAAACATGAAATCCACCATCGCGGACAACTGACTGTTTTGATGCGTCAGGCAGGACTTCCAGTTACGGGCGCTTATGGGCCTTCAAAAGAAGAATGGTCTGATATGGGAGCTCCAACTTCTTAAATAGAACCGTGCAAGCGCCTTGGTCAGCTCCGAAAGGCAGATAAGAATCCGCCAGTAAAGGCGCTTTTTGCTTTTACTGGCGGATCCATTCTGTGACCGAAGAGGCGCTGACACTAGATAGAAATGCCTTCAATCCTCTATCACTCTCTGGGCCGGGCTTATATTAATGAGCTGCTGCATGTTTTTGATTCGTTTTTTTCAGCCCTTTAGTTCGTTTCAAATAATTTTTGATAGTTGGAATGGCAAAGCGGTCAGCCCCATAAAACCATGCTGCTGCACCTGCTGCCATTAATACCATAGCTGCGGTGTAGAGGATTGGATTTGTGCTTGTTGTCCCAGAGAGCATGAAATTCAGATTCATGAATGCACCTGCCAATAGAGCCGGGAGTGTTGCAAGTCCTGCAACTAAAGCAATTCCAACAAGCGTTTCACCCCACGGAACCAGAAAATTGATCAGATCAGCATTCGGCAAAAGTGCATGTTTCAGAAATGCCGCATACCAGCCTTGTACAGCAGGATGATCCCCTCCCGCTTTTGCAATTGCGCCCTGTACATAACCTGTCGCATCAAAACCGCCAGTAATCTTTCCAATGCCTGCTTCAAACCATTGTATACCAAGCCAGATCCGCAAAACCGTCCAAACAATTGCCATCTTTGTTCCTCTTAACCATGCCATAATAGACATCTCCTTTTTGTGAATTATTTCACATATTAAGTTAAAAAAAGGGAAAAAACTTAGACAAGCCAGCTTTGCCCAGAAAGTTTGTGAATATTTTCACTAACTTTCTATACCCTTACTATACTCCGGCTTTATAGGTAAATCAATCCGCTTCACACAATGTTCATGGAATTTTTTTCTGAATTTTATTTGATGTATTTGAAAACGGGTTTGAACAGGGATGATCGGAGTTCTAGGGCTCTTTTGGAACACCTTTTTTAGCCTTTACCCGGTTTTGGTGCTTCATTCTGCTCCTTTGAAACACTTTTTTCAGCCTTTAACCGATTTTAGTGCTCCATTCTGCTACTTTGGTACACTTTTTTCAGCTTTTACCCGATTTTGGTGCTCCATTCTGCTCCTTTGGAACACTTTTTTCAGCTTTCAACCGGTTTTGGTGCTTCATTCTGCTCCTTTGAAACACTTTTTTCAGCCTTTAACCGATTTTAGTGCTCCATTCTGCTACTTTGGTACACTTTTTTCAGCTTTTACCCGATTTTGGTGCTCCATTCTGCTCCTTTGGAACACTTTTTTCAGCTTTCAACCGGTTTTGGTGCTTCATTCTGCTACTTTGAAACACTTTTTTCAGCCTTTAACCGATTTTAGTGCTCCATTCTGCTACTTTGGAACACTTTTTTCAGCTTTTACCCGGTTTTGGTGCTCCATTCTGCTCCTTTGGAACACATTTTTCAGCTTTCAACCGGTTTTGGTGCTCCATTCTGCTACTTTGAAACACTTTTTTCAGCTTTCAACCGGTTTTGGTGCTCCATTCTGCTCCTTTGGAACACATTTTTCAGACTTTAACCGATTTTGGTGTTCCATTCTGCTCCTTTGAAACACTTTTTTCAGCTTTTACCCGATTTTAGTGCTCCATTCTGCTACTTTGGAACACTTTTTTCAGCTTTCAACCGGTTTTGGTGCTCCATTCTGCTACTTTGGTACACTTTTTTCAGCTTTCACCCGATTTTGGTGCTCCATTCTGCTACTTTGGAACACTTTTTTCAGCCTTTAACCGATTTTGGTGCTCCATTCTGCTACTTTGGTACACTTTTTTCAGCTTTTACCCGGTTTTTGTGCTCCATTCTGCTACTTTGAAACACTTTTTTCAGCTTTCAACCGATTTTAGTGCTCCATTCTGCTACTTTGGTACACTTTTTTCAGCTTTTACCCGATTTTAGTGCTCCATTCTGCTAATTTGGAACACTTTTTTCAGCTTTTACCCGATTTTAGTGCTCCATTCTGCTCCTTTGGAACACTTTTTTCAGCTTTCAACCGGTTTTGGTGCTCCATTCTGCTCTTTTGGAACACTTTTTTCAGCCTTTAACCGATTTTGGTGCTCCATAGCTCTTATATCAGTAAAAATTGAGATTCTATCAGTGAAAATCTAAGTCTAATCATTGCAAATCAAACTTTAATCATTATTCTCAGTTGAAACAAAAAAAAAGCCTTACCGGTGCCATCACCAATAAGACTGCAGCAGTGATTAAATTTTTAATAAAATCCGGTTACCGGAAGGGTCTGCCGTGATCAGCTCGCCGTTTTCCTCCAAGACGTCTGCACCTGTCTGCTTTAATTGCTGAATAGCTTTAGTTCTTGCTTCTTCATCCGGAAAGACAAGTGTAAACCATTTTAACCCGACGCTGTTTTCGGACGGAGCAGGGGCACCTTCTCCAGCCCATGTGTTTAAACCGATATGGTGATGATAGCCGCCTGTTGACATGAATAAAGCCTGTCTGCCGTAACGGGTGACAACCTCAAATCCCAGACCTTTTCCATAAAATTCTTCTGTATCTTTCAAGTGAGATACGTGCAGATGGATATGTCCCATTACTGTTTCATCAGGAAGAACAGTCCATGGTTCACCCTTCCCTTCAGCCAGAACACTTTGAGCATCAAGCGGTTCTGTAGCCATGGAAACCTGACCATCCTGCCATGTCCACTCTGATGCTGCACGGTCTGCATAAATTTCAATTCCGTTGCCGTCCGGATCATTTAAATAAAGGGCTTCACTCACATAATGATCGGATGCTCCAATAGGATAGCTGATCTGAACCAAATGCTGCAGCACCCTGCCTAAGTCTGACCGGTTAGGCAGCAGCAGAGCAAAATGATAAAGCCCAGTTGTTCGAGGCTGTTTAGGTGAAATATTTTCCGGCTGTTCAAGCGACAGAAAAACAGTCTTGCCGTCAGCTGTTAAATTAGCATGCCTTTCAGTTTGATCAAGAATTTTAAAGCCGATCACATCCTGATAAAACGTTAGAGCCCTGTTTAAATCCTGAACTTTAATGCTGACTTGACCTACATACGTATGCGGATGCTGATGAAACTCCATAAATGAATCCCCCTTTAATATGATAATAGTTCAACTTACTTTATGTAAGTAATTATATTTTCGTAACCAAAAGAAGTCAAGCAATTATTTTACAATTGTCCAATAAGAAAATCGCTTAATTATATATACTTCCCAATTCGTTTCAACCATACTAAGAAAAGTGAGACCGCTCCGAAAGGCAGATCCGAATGCCAGGTGCGGATCTTGAGATAACATTGAGGCACGATATTTACCCCTTCACTTCTGATCATTTTTGTTTTCCTAAAGTCGTTTGTATCTTTCACAATAAACAAAACTGCCTATTCCATGCCGCTTACATTATTCTTTTTTCTAATAGGATTCTTCATTTGGACAGCAGAAAATATTACGACTTTCTTTTGGGCATGGGTAATCCAAATCAGAACACTGGGAAATTGTCCATATCGGAAAAATCAGCTTATGGCTGCTGCTGGTGATTGTCAGTTTTATGATTGTGGATCAGTTGAAGAACATAAAAGAATTCAAAGTACAGCCTGAAACCTTATCTGCCCGACAATAAAAAAACTTGCGGCTCTTATAACGCCGCAAGCTTTTCTACCATTCGACCGGTACTTCACCATATCGTTCCCATAGCTTTGGAAACCTCTTTTTCATACCTTCCTCATCGTCTTCATCCCAGTCAAATTCTAATTCAGGCTGCTCCTCAAACCCTGCAAGAAGTTCATAGAGATCGTAATAGGCTTCATCATCGTGACCAGTTTTTTCTTCAAAAGCCATGCATGCCGCAGATAATAAATCCTCTAACTGCGGCAGATCATCAAGTTCTTCCATTTTTATAAGGAAAGGAATAAGACTTTCTGGATCTTTATTGCCATTATCGTAAACATCTTTTCCTTGAAAAATAAGCCATGCTCTAAAATAGTCAAAACAATCATCAGAACATCCGCCCAAAATGGTATAGGCAGCAGCCCACAGGTCTGAGGTGTACGATTTGTTCATGTACTGATTTAGAATAGAATCAAATTTAATCAGGTCTTTCACACTCAATTTGGATAAATAGTCAATCAGATACTCTATTTGCTCTTCACTATCTTCAGCCTTGCTTTTAACCCATTTCAAAAGATCCCAAAACGCTTTATCTATCATGGCGCTTTCTTTTATAATCCCCTCGCTTTCCTCAGCAGGAATATAGCCTTTTTTCAACTTAGACTGTATTAGTTTTTCAGCTTCTTTTTGACAAATCTCAGCAGACTCAAATGTTTTAGTTTTGACTGCTCCGCCTGTGCCTATCTTACCGTATGTAATTGTATAGGAGTTCTCTTCTGCTTTTATCTTCCAAAATTTATTGGATGCTCCATCATTGAATATAAGCAGTTTTTCCATAAATCCTCATCAAACCCTCTCATTTTATAATCTATTATTTACATTTTACAAGACTGCCAATTTCTTTAATATCTGAAAAAACAAACAAAACAAAAAGCATCACCGATTAAAGTCATGCCGTCCATTTTCACGCTATTCTGATATCTATCTTTATATCAGGCTGTAATCCCGCATCTCCATGTATCTTTCGAGTTTTCTCTTTACCCGCTGGAGAGCATTGTCTATTGATTTAACGTGCTTATTCAGCTCTTCGGAGATTTCAACGTATGATTGTCCGTCCATGTAAAGGGCCAGTACTTTTCTTTCCAGATCACTCAGCATTTCGGCCATTTTCATTTCAATATCCAGCGCTTTTTCCTGATTAATGATCAAGGTTGCCGGATCCATTGTTTTTGTTCCTGGAATCACGTCGAGCAGCGTGTGGTTATCATCTTCAAAAAGAGGCTTGTACAAAGAGACATAGGAATTAAGAGGGGTGTGCTTTTGACGGGTGGCTGTTTTAATGGCCGTTATGATCTGTCTGGTAATGCATAATTCTGCAAACGCCTTGAATGAAGCCTGCTTGTCCACTTTGAAGTCACGAATGGCTTTATATAGGCCAATCATTCCTTCTTGCACGATATCTTCTCGTTCTCCGCCTATGAGAAAATATCTGCTCGCTTTTGCTCTGACAAAATTGCGATATTTGGTGATTAAAAAGTCGGTCGATTCTGAATCTCCTTTTTGAACGAGTTCAAGCAAAATCTCATCTGTCAACTCAGCATAACTTTCAATCTTCCTCACTTCTAATGTAACACTCATACAGATCCCTCCGCAGATTTCATGATGATAATGATCCCTCCCAAAAACTAGAAACTAGGAAGTATGTTTATATTACCCCAGATAGAACTTGAAAGATATTTAAAAATATCGACTCCTGTTTACAGCGGAAGCCATAAAATAAGAAAACATTGCAAGAATAGATGTGAAATTTGTCGAATAAAGAAGATTTTCCGCTAATTTTGTCAGTATTTTGTTAATAAAACAGGTTTAAGATAAATCAAAATTAAAAATGAAAAGGTTTTGTTTGAAGGTGTTTTTCATCTTTAACCAGAAGAAGAAATGGAACGCATTTGGAAGAGGTGATGAGGTGTTAAAATCCATGCTGCTTCTTATTGGGCCAACGATCATGATTGCTTTGGGACTGCACGGATTAAACAGTGTTCCCCTGACATTTTTTCTGTTTTACGGCTGGCTTCTGCTGATCTCCGGCGCCAGAATCCGTCAATGCCTTAAATCTGAGAGAAATCTATTATTCTCAAAAGAAGGTTTGCTGACTGGTTTTATTACTGGCATCATCTTTTTAGCCATAATCTTTGGCACAGTATCAGCTTTCTCTGAAACCTTTTTTGATTCAGCAAAGCTTCAGAAGCTGTTAATAGACTGGAATTTTACTGGCGGGCATCAAATCATGCTAATTCTGATCCTGCTGATCGTCAATCCTCTTTTGGAAGAAATTTATTGGCGGGAATTCATGTATGCCAATCTGATCCTAAAAATGAATATTTTTAATACGCTCCTGATTACATCTTTTTTCTACAGCCTTTATCACATGCTGTCTCTAATCTCTTTGTTTAATTGGCCCATTAACCTTCTAGGTGTCATACCAGTCTTCCTGGCAGGAATGGTCTGGGGGTATTTTCGCCATAAATTCCAGACGTTGATCCCTGCCGTACTTTCTCACATGCTTGCAGATTTAGGAATCATTCTCGTTTATTTTAGATTTTTACATGTCTAACGATAAGAGTTTATTATTCTTACTGGCCTTCTTATACAAAATGGCCCACTTTGGATTAGAATGCAGTCATATATCATGAAACTAGAAAAAACGGTGCCTTCAAGAAGGGCGAATAGAGAGATAAGAGGTGCCAAGCCGTGAAAAAAACGGCCCGCTTTTTTCACCTGTCATACCCCTTATCTCCTAAAAATATCTTTTTCTCCTTTTTCCCAAGCGGAATTGTTCTTGCTGAAAGGTAGACTCCAGCTATGACAGAAAGCCCCCCTGCAAGCTGATACCACATGATTTTTTCTCCAATAAATAAAACAGCAAATATGACGGCAAAGACCGGAATCAAGTTCAGAAAGATACCCGCTTTATTTGCTCCTACTCTTACAACAGCCGTATTCCAGGAGATGAATGCAACAATAGATGCAAAAACTCCTGTGTATAAAATGGTGAAAACCGAAGAACTTGACCACAGGATAGGAATCTTTAAAATGAAAGTCTCATAAAAAGCAAACGGAAGCAGTACGAGAATACCGACAGCTATACAAACGAGAAATGTACTGTATCCAGGTAAAATTCCTGTATAACGCTTTATTAAAATGGAATAGATGCTCCAGCAAACAACTGCGGCAAGGACAATGAAGTCTCCAAAATTAAAAGAGAAATTTACAAGAACTGCAAGAGATCCTTTTGAAAGAATAAAAAATAGCCCCGCAAGTGAAAGAACGGTTCCGATCATCTGATTTCTGTTCAGCTGCTCCCTGAGAATAAAAAAAGACAGGATATAAATCACAATCGGAGTTGACGTATTTACTAATGAAGCATTAATGGATGTTGTGTAATGCAGCGCAAGATAAAGCAGGCTGTTAAATCCTGCAATTCCTGTTATAGACATTAAAATCAGGATGTGCCAGTTCTTTTTTAATTGTGCATGCTCTTTTTTTAAATGAGGCCATGCAAAGGGCAGAAAAATGATGAATGCTGTACACCACCTGAGCAGGGAGAGGGTAAATGGAGGCATGCTTTCTGTTATGGCACGGCCAATGACAAAATTCCCTCCCCATAAAATTGTCGCAAGAACAAGAAGAAAATAGGGGTTGCGTTTATTCAAAACTATTCATTCCTTTTCTGGGTTTATCGTAAGCTTTTAAACTTCTGTAAAGAGGACTGGCTTTCCTTCTTTTGATCAAAAGAATTATCTTGCATTGTTTCATAAAAAAAATCCCCCTGATTCGAAGGAGGATTTTTTTCATTCACGATCAAAAAAATACTTCTTATTCCGGAAGCTTATACTGAAAACGAGCCCCAGTGCAAGCATGTTGCTGATCATTGAGCTTCCTCCATAACTGATGAATGGAAGAGGAATTCCGGTAATCGGCAGCAAGCCGATCGTCATTCCGGCATTTTGAAATACATGAAAAGCAATCATTGAAATCACTCCTGTACATATGTACGAAGAAAAAGGGTCCTTCACATCAAGTGAAAGGCTGATGATTCGATAGATTAAAAGAAAATACAGGCTGATGACAAAGCTTGCTCCGACAAAACCATATTTTTCTCCGATGACGCTGAAAATGAAATCGGTATGCCCCTCCGGCAAATGGACATTGCCTAAGCTTGCTTCTTTTCCTGTAATCAATCCGGATCCAATCGCGAGCATGGACTGATACAAGTGATACCCGTCCCCTTCTTTAAATTCTTCCGGGCTGAGCCATGCGTAAATTCGTCCCAGCTGATATTGCTTGACTCCGATGATATTCAGAATATCTGGCTGAAACACAATGAAATAAATTAGCAAACATCCAACAGTGCTCATAAAAAGGAAGATAGGGACAATCACTTTCCACGAAATGCCCGAAACTAAAATCAGCCCGCTGAAAATGGCAATGAGCACAAGTGACGTCCCTAAATCAGGCTGCTGCATAATAATCGCAATCAGAGCAAATGTTGCGAGACCCATTTTGCTTAATAGGAGAAAATCTGATTTCAAATCTCTTAATCCATATTTCTCATGATGTGCTGAAATAAGATGACTGAGTGTAAGTATGAGGGCGATTTTGGAAAGTTCAGACGGCTGCAGGGAGCCAATACCAGGAATCTGAAACCAGCTTTTCGCTCCGTTTACCGGCCTTGCAATCGATTCTGGCGCGAGAATCAAAAAGATAAGCAGAAGCATGGCAAATCCGTAAGCAAACCATTGCATTCTCTCAATTTGCTCCATATCAAAATACATGACTGCCAATATAATTCCGCAGCCTACTATATACCAGGCAATTTGCTTCACAAGAAAATTTTCATTATATTGTCCGAATTCCTGAGCCGTGCTGATTGATAGAAAACTGATGATCGAAAATAAAAATAAAATGAAAACCAGACTAAAATCAAAAGGATGTTCGTTTTTCTCCATTTTTCGCAAACCCTCTCACATCACTATAAGGTGCAGAAAAGCGCAAGCGCTTTGATCAGATCCGGCAGTCAGATAATGGCGGAACCGTTCTGACCGAGGATCTAGGCGCTGCAAGACATTGACGCTGCATACGATATTATTTCATTAATACTTAAAAAAAAGACTGCTGATCGCAGTCGTTATGTATTTCCTATCTAAATAGGCTTACTGCCTTGGGGTGCACGTTACCCTCAAAGCTGCATTTCCCAATTCCCTGCCCTGCGGAATAGTATGAAAGCATACATGACAGACGAGCTGCTTCAAATCATAACCTGATCAATTACTTCCCATCGCAAAATAAAACAAAATGAGTGCAGGCACAACAGTTAAAACCACACCCCAAACTGGAATCATCTTGTTTTCCTCTCTAATATGTAAATACGAAAGATTTAGTGAAAAGGTTTCAGAAAATCATAGATTTTTTTCAAACTCTATTTCCCTATTACTTTCTCATCATCTCATCTTCAATCAATTCTAAAACTCTCTCATAATAGGCATCTTCATGAGGCACGAATCTGGATTTATCTACTTTTGTTTGCACGTTTTTTCTAGTTCCGGCCTGATCCACTTCAAAACCGTCCATTAGAAGACCAGTTCTTCTCCCAGCCATAAGGTCTTTAACTAAATGCAATTCTGCCCGAGCCATTCCCGCTACTTCTTCTTTTTGCAAGGTAAATCTTTCAAAGGGCTGATTAAATGGATAAAAAAACACATATGCAATTTCATTATCAATTAACCCTTTTTGAGATACACTATACTTCAGGACATCCAACAGGACTAGATCTGAGAAGGAGAGGCGAATGCCGATTTCCTCTTCTACCTCCCGAGTTCCATCCTCAATCGTTTCATTGGCCAGAATGTGGCCTGCAGCCGTAATATCATATAAATTGGGGTAATCCTTTTTCACTTTGCTTCTCAATTGAAAATAGAGGTACACCCTGCCATTCTCTCTTCCCGCAAACCAGCAATGAAAGGTTTCATGCCAGTAGCCTGACTTATGGACATCTGAGCGGGCAGCTGTTCCTATTGGATTGTGATTCTCATCATAAATACGAAGTAATTCTTTATCCATCTTTTGAAGACCCCTCAATTCTCTTCTTTATAAATTTCCATTATATAACTTAACAAAAATAGGGGAACACGCAGCTATTTTTCCATCTTTTTATAAATCATCAATGTTTCTAATAGAAAGTCTCTATCATACGCCGTTTTTTGATGAATTCGATCAGCCCATTCATCTATGGTTTCTGCATCCAGGTCGTCAAACAATCCGCTGTTGGTGCTTAAAAAGCTTTTCCAATTATAAAATTCCCAATGAGCTGTTTCATTTCCAAGTTCAATTCTTTTTTCTAAAAGCGGCTCCCGCTTGATTGTATTTTGAGATTGTTCAGCTGCTGCCATAAACAGTGTTCGATCGATTGGTATAGTCTGATAGATTTGTGCGGACCACTTTCCGTTCGGACGATAGTAAGTAATCTTCACATCATCTCCGTCCGGTTCCACCTTTATTTCTGCTGCAGGAAAAAATCCCTTTAGTTTTTCAGTCGTGAAATCCTGTGCATTGGCGTCAATCAAAATTGGATTCAGCCACTGATCTCCCAAGTCACACAAATATCTTCTGCCCGATTCATCAAGCGCGATGACAGCAGCGTGATCTACTCCAATAGGGTAAGCATCAATTCCTCCTTTTGCAAACTCATCCAGCAGCCAAATCGATAAATCAAAACAGTTGCCTGTTATGCCGTACTGCTCCTTGTGTTCCTTCATTAACGAAAGATCTCTCTGCTTTTTTGAACCGGCTTTCCCGTAATACCATGCCTTAGTAAGGGTTTCCATCGGAAATTCATCAAATTTCTTCCATACTGATAAGATTTCATCTGTTGCTTTCATTTCAATCACCCTTTCTTATTTAAAAAGATAGACACTGACAGCAAATAGAAGCTGCGCCAGAAAATAAGTGCTCATCACCAGATAATCCCTGTATTTTAAAGAACTCCTGAACCGGTCCCATGCCAGCACTGCATCTGATAGGTAAAAAAATAATGCTGCTGCGATGATCAGAACTTGTCCGCTGAAAAAAGACGTCCCGGTCATCAGAGTAATGACCGTTATATACAGCGATACAGCTGCGATCATAGCAATCCCGCCTTTTTCTTTTACTCCTTTAAAAAGAAGGCGGAAAAAGAGGAGCGCAAGGACAATCAGCACACTCCAAATAAGGGGATTGCTTTCACCTTCTGCCCACTCAGAGATAAAAGCCGCAGTGTAAAGAACATGAGCTATAAAAAAAGAACTTAACCCCTGCAAAAAACGATCAGCAGGCAACATGAGAAAAACATCGCCTGAAAGCGAAAACAGCAATCCCGAGACAACCAGTATTCCGTAAATTCCTGCGGCTTTAAAATTAATTAAGGCAATTCCAATGATCAAAAGCATCGTTCCTGGCTTCAGTGCATACATCCATGTTTCTTTTTTATAATAAATGGCTGCCATGTAAGCCGCTCCAGAGGCAAAAACGAACATAAATAAAAGGATTGGAAACATGTTTCACCCCTTTTCTCCTTAAAAAAGAACCAGGTTTCCCTGGTTTTCATTTGATCTTGCACGCCTCTTTTTTCAGTTTACAAACTTCTCTTTTTCCTTCCAGAATTCCTTCCGAAGATGAACTTTTTGAATTTTGCCTGATGCCGTTTTAGGCAGCTCATCTGCAAATATCACTTTCGTCGGAGCTTTGAAATGGGCTAGCTTGCTGCGCGCAAAGGCGATAAGTTCTTCCTCGCTTGTCAGCAGTCCATCCTTTATGACGACTATGGCCTGCGGCGTTTCTCCCCATTTTTCATGGGGAACAGAAATGACAGCGACCTCCTGCACTGCAGGGTGATCATACAGGACGCCTTCTACTTCGATGGAAGAAATGTTTTCTCCTCCGCTGATAATAATATCTTTTTTTCGATCAGCAATTTCAATGTTGCCATCCTTATCCACAACAGCCATGTCACCGGTATAGTACCAGCCGCCGCGAATGACTTCATCCGTTCCTTCCTGATTGTTCCAATAGCCTTCCATTACACCGTTTCCGCGCACCGCAATCTCACCGATTTCCTGACTGTTGTGCTTAACTTCCTCGCCAAGCTCATTAAAAACTCTCACATCGCTTCCAATGAACTGATAGCCTGCTTTTGCTTTTAAACGATATTTTTCCTCCGGTTTAAGATGCTCCTGTGTATCACGAATAATGGAAGTTGTAATTAGCGGGGATGCTTCAGTCATGCCATAGACTTGGATAAACTCCCACTTCAATTCCTCTTCGACCCGCTTCACAAATGCAGGCGGCGGGGCAGATCCTGCTATGACAATCCGGATATCCTGCGGCTGTTTTGTGAAGCCGTTCACTTCCGAGAACTGAAGCAGGCTGTTTAGGACAGTTGGAGCCATATGCATGACGGTTACTCCATAGTCATTTAACTTTTTGAAAATATCGGCCGGCAGCACTTTTCGAAGACATACCTGTGTCGCGCCATTTGCCGTGTAATAAAATGGCGATCCCCATCCATTGACATGGAACATTGGAAGAACATGCAGAAGAACATCCCGATCAGAAACCCGAAGATGATGCATCGAAGCGAGTGCATGCAAATAGTTGCTGCGGTGTGTCAGCATGACACCTTTAGGCTTTCCGGTTGTCCCGCTCGTATAAAGGAGAGTTGCCAGATCGTCCTCCTCCATCTCAGGACGGTCGATTTCATGTTTTTCATATTGACTAAGCCATTGCTCATAAGCAACCAGCCCGTCTCCACTGATTTCAAGACCATGGACAATAATGGTTTTAACGGTTTTCAATTGATCTGCGACAGGCTCAATCTGTGAATAAAGTTCATGATCAACAAACAATGCTTTTGTTTCACTGTGATTTAATATATACACATAATCATCCGGAATCAGCCTTGTATTCAGAGGAACAATAACAGCTCCAAGCTGAAGAACCCCGTAAAACCCCTCGTACATTTCAGAAGAATTGGGTGCAAGATACGCAACGCGATCCCCTTTTTCAATCCCTAATTCCCTTAGCCCCCGCGAAAGCTGATTGACTCTTTCATTTACTTCTGCATATGTAAATTCTTTTAACTCATCAATCACAGCTGTTTTCTCCCCGTAAAGCTTGACAGCCCGATCCAAAAACTGGGGCAGCAGCAATGGCACCTTCATCTCTTCATCCCCTTTTAGTCGAAATATTCAATTATTTTTCACAGTAATTATAGCACAAATGAGAGAATGTGTTATATAACAATGAACATTATGGCTGGTTAGGGCAGGCTCTCACACTGGACTTCCCTTCCATTATGATTTTTCATGAATGCAGCTTAGATTGTTAATTTATCTGTATGTCTTCCGATAAATAAAAAGGATGGCCTTTTCAGCGATTCTCTTAAACTGCTCCTGCTTTACAGGCAAAGATTTTCATATATTATTTAAAAAAACGTCTTTTTAGGTTATTCCATCAAATTTTTTGGGTACATCTACTATGTTGCACACCAATTTAATAGAGGAGCCACAACCATGTTCATCAGAATTCTTAAATCTTACGACTATTCATTAATAGCAGCCATTTTTATTTTAAGTACGTTCGGGCTCCTTATGGTTTACAGCTCAAGTGTGATAACATCCATCTTAAGATACGATGTGACGAGCAGCTATTTTTTCAAAAAACAGAGTATTTCTCTGCTGATAGGGTTCATTATGTTTGCTGTCCTATCATTTTTCCCTTATAAAATCTTTTTTCAGAAAAAAATGATTAAGCTCTTATTTTACATATCCATTGGTTCTTTATTGTTTGTCATCGTTTTTGGGCATACAGCCGGAAATGCTCAAAGCTGGGTGAAATTCGGCGGAGCAGCTATTCAGCCCGCAGAGTTTGCAAAGATGTGGGTGATTATTTATTTATCAGCTCTGCTTGCAAAAAAGCAGAGATATATGGATGATTTCGGCAACGCCATTTTGCCGCCTGTTATTTTTGTTGTGGTGATCTTTATTTTGATTTTGCTTCAGCCCGATTTTGGAACAGCACTCATCATTTTATTGAATGCCGCGATCATCATTCTTTGTTCCGGTATTACGTTAAAAAGCTTTATTAAATTATCGGCTTTTACAGCGCTTGCAGTGACGCTCGGGCTTTTGCTTTTATTTGTCACAAATAAATTAGCAGATGTTTTCTCATCTGAGAGGATGTCGAGATTTACAGGTTTTATGGATCCTTTTGAAAATATCGCCGATTCAGGCTATCAGCTGGTCAGCTCCTACTATGCAATCAGCAGCGGCGGCATGGTCGGGCTCGGCCTTGGAAACAGCATTCAAAAATATGGCTATTTGCCTGAAAGTCATACGGATTTTATTATGGCAGTCATCAGTGAAGAGTTAGGGCTGTTCGGAGTACTCTTTGTCATCGGGCTGATTGCGTTTATCGTGCTAAAAGGCTTTGCGATCAGCAAAAACTGTCCGGATCCATTTGGCTCACTCCTTGCGATCGGCATTTCATCCATGATCGGGATTCAGGCAATCGTCAACCTTGGAGCGGTAGCCGGACTGCTTCCGATTACGGGCGTTACCCTTCCATTCGTAAGCTACGGGGGATCATCGCTGATCCTGCTCTGCATCTCTGCTGGAATACTTGTGAACATTTCCATGATGAATACATTTAAACAGACATACAGCAAGCCTCAGGCTGCATAAAAAAAAAGACCCAATCCCCACTCGGATTTGGTCTTTTTCATCCTTTTACTGTGTACGCTTCGTTTGCCGTCTGCGAATAAACCAGATAATAAATACAACTGCGGCAACTCCAAGGACTGCATAAATGACTGACGAATAGACACCTACATAATCATTGATTTTAGGCCAGGCCTCACCGAGTGATGCCCCCAGCATAACAAGTGCAATATTCCAAATTAGGGTTCCAAAGGTTGTAAATAGAACAAATTTCAGAAAATTCATATTCGACATGCCCGCCGGAATGGAGATGAGGCTGCGAAGCAGAGGAATCATACGGCAGAAAAAGACGGTCCATATGCCGTATTTATCAAACCATGCATCTGCCCGGTGGACATCCTTCTTCTTTACCCTTAGGACATGCCCCCACTTATCAATGATTTTTTCGAGCCGTTCAACATCCAGCTGCAGTCCAATCCAGAATAAAATGACTGCACCGACAACAGAACCTGCTGTAGCGGCGAGTATGACTCCAATCACATTCATATCGGAATTGGTTGTCATGAAGCCTCCAAAAGGCAAAACAACTTCTGAAGGAATAGGAGGGAATATGTTTTCTAATGCGATCATCAGGAAGATGCCAAAGTATCCATATTGCTCCATAAAATCTGTAATCCAGTTCTCCAATTACTTCACTCCTTCACTGCGGCCTTTTCTTTAAAATCATTTCCCTTTGCTGAATCTTTTAAAACGAATGCGCCCGTTATTAAAAACACGGCATCCCATACAGAGATACCGCGTCAGGCTATCCTCCATTTATCTGTTCAAATCCTATATATTTCAAGGCAAGATGCAGACTTGAAAAGGATTTTGCATCTTTAAAATCAAGACCGAGACTTATCATAGTCTGGGCAATTTCTGGGCGGATTCCGCTCAATTTTGTTTCAACGCCCAGCAGCTGAAGAGCATCCAGCACTTTGAAAATTTGGTGTGCCACCATCGTATCAATGACTGGCACGCCCGATAAATCAATAATCAAATACTCATATTCACATTCAGCACTTTTCGTTAAAGCAACCTCCATCAATACTTGTGCACGCTGTGTATCAAGGTCTCCGATTAAAGGAAGAACCCCAATTTTTTCTGATACATTCACGATTGGCACAGATAACTCATCAACTGCATTTTTGGCAGATTGAATGTTAGTTGAGTATTTTTTCATATAAAATACACTGATCAGATGAATGGCATGATCCACCACATGATCAAAAGAAGAAAGCAGTTCGTAAAATTCATCCAGAGATAAACTGGCGGCCTTCGCCTGTTCTTTAATAATGCCGCCAATCATATCCCGGTAAAACTTGATTTCTTTCATGGCAAGATCCAGCGGAAATTGAATCGCAATCAGCAAATCAGCCGTTTCTCTTCCCCAGCTGTTTAAGAAAACAATGGATTCCTGCTTCTCAAGCAAAATCGCTTCAGCATAAACATTCACCAATTTTTCTCTCCAATTTGAAAGGTCCCCGCTGCTAGACTGATTGAAATTCGGATATTTGATGCCCTTTTCTCCTTTTATTGCTTGGATCAGTTCTTGTTTTTGATCTATAATCTCTTTATTTATTTTCTTAAGGGTTATGTTTAATTTGTTTTCAGACTGCATGGTTCTCCTTTCCAAAACGATGTTCTATCTATAAGGATAGTACTATACGGTTAGAATCTCAAACCATTTGTGTATAAGCTTTCGAAAAAAAATTTCCAATCGTGACCTTATGTGGCCCAGGTAATTATACTGAGCGTTTGATTCCCTTTAACTGCGCAATAACATGAATCTGGTAACCATTGGAGGTGTATGATTCCTCAAATCAGCTCTAAACCCATTTTACAGATTTCTGTCATCAAAAAACCAATTCTTCTCGGAAGAATTGGTTTAATAAACAGGAATATAAATATTTATCTTCATTTTGTCAGGGTAGCTTGAGCCCAGTACATCCGTTACCTCAAAATCCGGTCCCTCTCTCCGTTCAAAATTGGATTGAGGCAGCCAAGTGCCGTATATGTACCTGCGATTATTTTGAACCGAGTCGGCGGAGCCGTTCACTTTGAATTCCGCGTATTTCCCTTCAGGAATATTAAAATGAATAAGGGGCTCATGTAATATAGCTTTTGATTCTTTTGCTTCCTCACCAATGATAAATGAAAAACCTCCATCATCTTTAAAGCTGCAGGCGATACCGTAGGCCATGCCCGGCGCGAGTTTATCTGCTATTTTCATATAGTATTCATTCATGCCGAAATCATGATAGAATCCTGGTATTTCTTCATAATGGGCATTATTGTTTAAGTTTGTTTTGTATTCACATCCGATGATATGAATATGTGAAAGGTTCACAATCTGAGGCTTGTTCACTTGAAATTCACCTCTAATCCTTTGCTTGAAATCCAGAAAATTCATTTTAGGCTGCAGCTTTAGGGATATCTGTGATTTACGGTACTTAGATGGCGGTATTCCTGCGAAAGCAGAGAATGATCTTGTAAACGATTCTTGCGAGCCATATTGGCAATCGAGTGCTATTTGTAATATAGGTATGTCTTTTTTCAGAAGAACAGCTGCTTCAGACAGCCTTCTGTTTCGAATATATTCTTGAACAGTAAATCCTGAAATTGCCTGAAACATTCTCTGAAAGTGAAACGG
Organism: Metabacillus hrfriensis; assembly: GCF_030127205.1. Taxonomy (NCBI): domain Bacteria; kingdom Bacillati; phylum Bacillota; class Bacilli; order Caryophanales; family Bacillaceae; genus Metabacillus; species Metabacillus hrfriensis. Next base: position 1,302,670 of record NZ_CP126116.1, on the reverse strand, counting down.
AGAGAAAAAAGCCTGAGATGCAACGTGGTGAATCTTTAAATCTTCAAAGAGATTTGTTTCAATATACTCAATTGCATTTTGAATCCGATGATACGTATCCATGTCTTCACACCCTTCGTCGTCTTCCCTATACCCATATTTTACAAGATGCCTGTATTCCTTTTTTGATTTTTCGTGCTATATTTCGAATAATTACTTGCATCATGTCATTTTGCTCTCACCCAAGACCGACCTTGTCAAATTTTCAGCCGTCATTCAACTATTAAATCCGTTTTCCTATTTGTTCTGCTAAAATCAGAAATCTTCAGACTAACAATAAAAACCTGCAGCACACATAACCGCAGGATCTAATCTTCAATCTTAGTATAGTAGTACTCACTCAATGCTTCATGCATCAGCAATCCTTTTTTTCCGGTTTCACTCAAGGTATACGTCCCTCTCTCTACCCTCTTAAACCAGCCATAGTAATTTTTATTTAGGATCGAGAGCGTTTTATCGCCCGTTCCCATTTCTCGGAGAATTTTAGGACTGAGCTGACCTTTCCGCTCGAGGCAGCAGGCAATGTGAATGCATCTTTCCTTGTAAGCTGTCATGATTTTCGTTTTGTTCACTCCGCCGACATTATGATCTCCGCTTCTCCCGGCAATTTCAGCGAGTATTCTGTCTCTCTTTTTCTTGCTTTGCTTCATACTTTTACCTCTATCGAAGGAAGCAGGCTCCATTTTCATTTCAGCATAGCCTTTTCCTTGACGAAAAGACACGATAATCAGACCGAGCTCCAGCCGCTTCACCAAGTAGCAAAGATCCTTCCATTTTTTTGAACGCAAACTGTATGATGGTTTGGGAATAGCAATATAAACTTGCTCAGTATACCGCTGTCTTTTTGCAGCCTGAATGAGCAAGTCTACGTTTAACCTGAGCTTCAGTTCAACTAAAATCAGTTCTTCAGCCTTAACCGCAGCCAGATCACAGTCATTTACTTCTCCATACACCTCAAATCCCTGTTTTAAAAAATATCTTTGTATTGGCAGATATAAATCCTTTTCTAAAATTTTATCCTGTTTCATTCCTAATACCCCGCATTTTCATTTAATCTAACACTATCATAAAATGCGTATCAAAAAATGCATCAGTAATAAATGGATGAATATAATCAGACAAGAAAATAAGCTCAATCATATCAATTGATGGAGGGAGGGACCTTTCTTGAGAAAAAACGCAAATCAGTTCAGAGGTATTTGCATCAGCCTCTGCCTATTACAAAAAAACACTCCAAATAAATTTAAGGGGTTCCTTTTTGAGAGGGAAAACCTGAAATCACACGTTATTTAGCACCGGGAATAGCATTAGGATTATTACACTAATTCGCACCGCTTTTAGCGGTGTTTTTTTGCATAATAAAACTCAGTTCATTGTTGAACTGAGTTAATAAGTTATTCCATTATAGTCCCCGATTGTTGAATAAGATTGTCCTTTAACCTAATACTTTTTTTAATATTCCGTTTATAAATTCTGTTTTACCTAGTGAAAAGGAATTTCGATCTTTAACTGTGTTTGCTAATTTCCTTTTTAAATTTTCATATTCAATTACTGCTTCTCTGTTATTTCGAAGATAGTCTCTAAATGCTAAATGCCTAAGAAGTTCTTCGCTATCTTTGTCACATACATAAAGGTGATGCTCCATCCATTGCGTACCTTTTCCATCCCACGGAGTAAGTGTGTCTATTCTACCGAATGCTTCTCTACCTTCAAAGCTCCATTCTTCTTGATGTAGGTACCCTATCTTTTCAAGACCTTGTATTACATTAGGAAAAACATCATAATTCTCTATAACGATATCAATATCCAAAATTGGTTTGGCAGCAAGCCCTTGTATAGATGTACTTCCAACGTGTTCAATATCAATAATCAAGTCACATAAAGACTTACTTATCACTTGTTTTATTGATTTAAAATTGGTTATCCATTGTTCATCATATTGAATAATTTCAATGCTCGAATATGACAATAATACTCCCCCTTTAATAGGCGGTTTCATTAGTATACGGTAACGTTTGTTTAACTTTCTGCCCTTTACTTCAATAAAAATGAGCACTTCTCCTACTTGAGAAAAACACCCGATTGTGGAATAAAATCATACGTTACTCTTCTAAAAAGTCATTAATATATTCTTTTAATTCTTCTTTAACATCTTCAATCGTCTCATCAAGTAATTCCCCAATAATTTTACTGCCAGGAATTTTTTTTGAAGTGGGCATTCCTAAAAAATAACGATTGCATTCCCATATGTTAATTGTATGTAAATCAATAAGTTCCTCATTTTCTTCAGCAATTCCAATCGAAACCGAGGAACGATATTCAGGCATAAAAGGGTCGTTACCCTCTTTATAAAACCCAGCATTTAAATCTAAATTCTTCTTAGCAAAAACAGGTTTATACTTCAATAACAAACGATCAATATGGTCTTTTAAAGCAACTTCGGTATTTCTGATCTTCTCCAATAAATCCTCTGAAAACTCTCTTTGTTGATATTTCATAAAGAAATCACTTCTTTTCATAAAAGTTAGATTAAAAATTCGAGAGTTATTAATTATCTCCTTCTTCAACAATCCTGCCCTTTACTTCAATAAGAAGAGGCGACACTTTGTTAAGCAATCGCCCCCGTTTGTGGAGGAAGAGCTATTTATTTGCTGCTAAACCCTTTCCCTAATACTGTTTTTTCATCCAAATCAACAAAAACTACAAGATTCCCAAAAGGCACACTTTTGGTATGATTAAATGTAACAGAGTAAACTTTGTCTTTGCCATAATTGTTATCAATTAAAGATTTAACATCACCATTAACAGTCACTTTTTCTACAATTGAATCTTTAGGACTTACTGGAATCATATCTTTTTCTTTATCCGTAAGGCTATTAAATGCGACCATCTCAATCGGTAAATTATTTTTAGAATCAAATAAATTACAACCAGATAAAGTTATTGATAAAAGAATTAGCATCGGAATAAATTCTAACTTTTTCATAAAATCCCCACCTTTTCTAAGTAGGACGCTAATACTTAAATATAAGTTTCGCTAAATCCTTATTTCATTAAACTGCCCTTTACTTCAATAAGAGAAGGCGACACTTTGTTAAGCAATCGCCCCCTTTAACGGAACAATGGACGCAATTCATACTCTTGAATTTCCCCCAATTGTGGATTTAACATTTTGCGTTATATTTATTATGTAAAAATAAAAAGGGTTCGCCAATCTGACAAAACCCTATAAATTTCTTTTTCTTAACGATATCCTTTTATTCTGTTTCTACATCATTTTGCTTTGCTGAAGAAGTTTGGATTGTCCTGTACGTTCCCATTCTTCAACTGTTTCATATGCTTTTTCAGGGGTATATCCCTTCCCTACAAGAACTCCCATTAGAACAAATTCTTGAAGAATGTGTGTAGCATTTATTCCTCTTTTAACATCCTCTAACCCTTCTTTTACCAAAAATTCCGTGTACTGTACCCATTCATCTGGAGTCCTGCCAAAGATAACTGTTTTTCCATTGCTATGACCGTTGCCCTCTTCCGCAGCCAATGCATCTGATTTGGTAACATGAACAGTACCAAATGGATGGTTAGGAGGAGCATATATCGAGTAAAGTTTTAGCGGAATGTTCCCTGTATTTGTAAGATTATGCCATATTCCAGCAGGTATAATTATTGCAGAATCATCATAGACATTTCTTTCAAAGTTTAAATTATCTTTACTCTTGCCCATTTGAACAATCCCTTGGCCTTGTTCAATACGTAAGAATTGATCTACGTCAGGATGCATTTCCAAACCGATATCTTCACCAACATTGAGGTTCATTAAAGTCACTTGTAAATGTGTTCCTGTCCATAAAGCAGTACGATAAGTATTGTTTTGCTTCGTTGCTTCATTGATATTTACGACAAATGATTTTGGTCCATAATCTGTTAACAAATTACTTCCATCACCGCTTGAAGAGCGAAAAGCATCAAATCTGTTTGCATGCACGATCTGATTAGGAAACGTCCAGTAAACAGATTGTCTTCCATAGTTATTCATTGGCACATTAACATAATAAGGATATTGATAAGAATATTGATATGGATACATATAAGGATCATAGTACATTTTTCTCAATCCCTTCACAGAATATAAAATTATCCTATGCACTTATTAAGGGAATGTACTTAGATTCAATATGACTTATTTAAAGAAAGCGTTTTTTGCCTAAAACACTAATTTATTTAGATGCCCCTTTAACTAAAGATGAAAGAAATCGAATCCTCCACAATCCTGCCCTTTAATGGAATATCCATTATTTATAATAATATCATAAAAGTCCCATTTAAACGTGGTGCTTCAACAGTCATCCGGTAATAAATTGATTGGGAATTCGTAAACCAATTAGCACATTATTTCGCACACTAATTTTATGATGGACAATAGCTATTGTCCTTTTGCTAAATAGGGTGCTAATTCTACTCAAAAACGGTTGAAATCCTTGTTATATCAACAAAAAAAGCAGGTCTAATTCATATGCGAATTACCCTGCTATTTTTAATGCTATATACTGTTTTCTCTCCTTAAACGGAACCCCTTAAAATAAATCAGGAGTGTTTATCTTATATCATCTTTTATGCTTTAACCGGAATCCAAATCTCTGAATAATAGTCTGAACTAAATGGATCATCATTTGAATACACTTCTAAATCAGGTGTGCCGGCATGCTCATATCCGCTCGTCGGGAACCATTCTGAGAAAATTTGCTTCCACGCATTTTGCATGGCATCCGGCATAGGGCCATGAACTTCAAATACAACCCATTTTGCCGCTGGAATTGTAAGCTTTGACAGGCCTACAGGCGGTTCACCGTCATACTCTGCAGCTACCCAATAATCCATCATCTTGTTGCTGCCTGCTACACAAATTCCCATCACGCCTTTAATTTCTCCATTGTTCAGATTCATCAGCTGCTCATTGGTTCCATCCTGATTTACTTCATTCCAAAGCTTAGGAATTCCAATCAGATTTTCCTCATTCTCACAAGAAAACTCACGTTTAATCCCGACTGCATCAAACCCTTTTCGTTCTGCCACTTTGTAATTCAATGGATCTGCCCCTTTCAAACTCACCTGAATGGTCAGGCGGCTGTAGAATTTTAGTTTACACGTGCTTTTTCTGGCATCACTAGGTGAAATCCCGTGCTGCCGCCTGAAAGCCTTTGTAAACGATTCGGGAGTGTCATAGCCATACTTATAGGCAAGATCAATCACTTTAGAGCGGCTGTTTGCAAGTTCCTGGGCGGCTAATGTTAAACGTCTGCGCCGAAGATATTCCCCAACAGAAATGTCCGTTAAGATGGTAAACGTCCGCTGAAAATGAAAGGCTGAAGCATTTGCCTCTTTAGCAATCTGTTCAATTGAAATATCTTCAAGCAAATGTTCTTCCATATAGTCAATCGCCTTCTGTATTGACTTAATCCATGTCATATCGCTCACTCCTTGAACCAATCTTACCAATTCAGATTCTTCAAATCCTGTCATTTTATGCTTTGCGGTGACTGCTCTTACAAATGCCTTGTACAATTATATAAGTCGCAATCCCATCCCTTTTCCCCTTTGACGATTGTCGAGATCGACGTATTTCTCAGTGCATCCTTCATTTCTAAATGAGGCACCGCCTGTCTTAAAAAGTGGGAGATAAACATTCCGTGACTGACAATCAAAATGTTTTTTTCAGGGTGCTTCTTTATTAATTCTTCAAAAAACAACTGACCTCTTTTGATGACAGCTTCAGTCTTCTCAATTCCAAGATCGAGCTCCCTCCAGTCAGCTCCCCATTTCTTTATTCTTTCCGCTTCTGTCGTTCCTTCTATTTGACCTCCATCCACTTCCTTTAGTCTTGCATCGAATTGAATAGGCAGATTTCCAAGCTTTGCTGCTATGTATTCCGCGGTCTGTTTTGCCCTTGCTAACGGACTTGCATAAATCAGATTCCAGTCCTCAGAGCTTAACCTTTCCGCGAGCTTCACTGCTTCTGCCATTCCATTTTCATCAAGCGGAATATCTGAGCTCCCTTGTGCTCTTCTCTCTACATTCCAAGCCGTGCGTCCATGCCGGATAATCCCTATTTTCGTCATGATCGGATCCATTCCTTTCAATTAATTTCTATCATTCTCTAATTCTTCCATCTAAGATTATGATACTCTAAAAGTGAGGTGAAGACGATGAAAAGAAAACCAATTTACGTAGAAATACTGATCGGCTCAGACATGGAAAAACTATGGAACGCAACACAAACTCCAGACTTGCATTCGAGCTGGGATTTGCGTTTTTCATCGATTACATACCTTCCGAAAAAAGAGAACGAACCTCAGCATTTTTTATACAAAACCAACATTGGCTTTGGGCAGAGCGTCCAAGGATGGGGAAAAAGTGCAGGGACCTTTCATGCTGAAGATGGATCGAGGACATCTTCCCTTCATTTCGGAACTGATCAAAAAATGTCTCTTATCAAAGAAGGCAAGGGTTACTGGAAGTACATACAAAAACAAGACAAACTTGCTTTTCTTACACAATACGATTATAAAGTGAACTTTGGCCGATTAGGAACGTTCTGTGATGGAATGATCTTTCGGCCGTTAATCGGCTGGGCAACTGCCTTAAGCTTTGATGTCCTGAAAAGATGGCTTGAAAAGAACGAAGCGCCAGCCTCCCAGTATTTACGCTTTTTTAGTACATGGCTTATTTCCTTTCTTTTCTTTTTTATATGGACCTATCATGGCACAGTGCCTAAATTGCTTTTCCAGCAGCCTGAAGAAGTATCTATGACACAAAACTTGCTGTCCATTTCCGTGAGACAGGCTTCCTCAATCGTATCTGCTGTTGGCATAGCTGAAATTCTATTCGGACTGCTGTGGCTTTTTCCGATTAATAAAAGAAGGTTATTTGGCGTGCAGATCATGGCTTTTCCGCTTCTATCGCTTTCAGCCGTTTTGGCGGAGCCTGCAAACCTGGTTCATCCATTCAGTCCAATTACCTTCAATGCTGCTTTATTCATCCTTTCTATCATTGGATTTTTCCAAAGCCGGGATCTTCCGACAGCAAGCAGCTGCAAGAGAAAGAGATTAGGAGATAACGATGTCTATTTATAGAAGTGTTTTAGGCGATCAGTATAAACGGCTCCATCCCAAGCTTCAAAAAAGGTATGAGGTTCCCTTTACAGCTAAAGGGGTGATGAGAACAATAAAAGGCGGTCCTAAATGGTTATATCCCTTCTTTTTAGCAGGAGTCCGCTTTAAAATCCTGTTTCCGGAGTATGGGAAAGATATTCCGTTTACGATCAGGAATACACCGTGCACTGGTTCAAACGGAGAAGAACAGGTTCACTGGGAACGGATCTTTTATTTTAAAAATAAAAAAAGGTACTTCAATGCATTAATGAGACTGGATTCTAAGAAAAACTTGATTAAAGATTACCTGGGTGAGCCGAAACTGTTCTATTCAGATTTAGCTTTCCATGTGAATGATAGCGGGCAATTAAAAATAGAGTCCAGATGTCAGCGGCTTATTCTATTAAATCTTGAGATTCCCATGCCGAGAATGCTTCAGGGAATGGCCTCGGTTACAGAATCATATGACGATGAAAGAAATATCTTTTTAATAAAGGTTGCAGTCAAAAATCCTGTCATTGGCACTGTTTTTACATATGAAGGAGAGTTTACAGCAGATGAAATTTCGTAGCATAGCTATTATTCACATTGTTTTATTTCTATTATCCGTGCTTTTCCATGCAGGTCCATGGTATTTTCTACTGCTTACAGCAGCACAGCTTGTCTATGTTCCGCTTGTTTTGCAGCTCGTTATGAAAAAAGGAGATTGGTTTTATAAGCTGTATCCTTATGTTTCGATTCCTGGTTATGCATCTGTATTTATCTTGCAAATAACGGGTGAAAACTCATTGGATGTCTTTTTTGCAGGTGTCTATTTGTTCTTTACGATTATCGCAGCAGTTTATGGATGCTCACGTTTTTTAAGCCGGGGTTTTATCCATTTTGAGGAGTTTTCCGTGGATATGGGTCTGTTTTCCTTAATGGTCGGCGGTGCCTGGTTCTTTGCCCATACAGCAGACATTGAAACTGGCTTTTCCCCTATCATCAGGTGGCTTACAGGCATTCACTTTCACTATTCTTCCTTTTTGCTGCCGATTTTTGCAGGGTTTTTGGGGAGAATTTCGAAACCTCCATTTTACCGGCTTTCGACTTCCATCCTGATTGTATCGCCAATTATAGTAGCTCTGGGGATTACTTTTTCAGTCTGGCTTGAGCTATTGTCTGTCCTATTTTACATTGTTGGCATTTATGGTTTGATCTATCTCTCATTTAATGTGCCGCTTCATCAAGCGAAATGGCTGATCAGACTGTCCTTTTCATCTCTTGGGATCACGATTCTTTTTTCTTTGGCTTATGCCCTGGGAAATGTATGGGGAGATTTCACCGTAACCATTACCTTTATGCTAACTTTTCATGGCATCCTGAATTGCGGCTTATTTGCTTTACTTGGGGTGATTGGATGGTCCATTTTCACGCCTTCTGCCCCAGATGCTGCGCCCTTTCCAATCAGCAAAGTCAGAGGAAAAAAAGTAATTGGCGAAAAAATACTGGATAAGATTGCAGACAAGAATTCAGCTGAATACGATGGACTGGTAGATAATATGGGAATCTATGAACCTCACATTTCTCTGAAAACACTGTCTAAAGACATTATCAGCTTTTATGAAAATACGAATCAATACCGCCTGCTTGCAGAGGTGAAATGGCACAACTGGTTCAAGCCATTCGCAATCCTCTACCGACTATTCAGCCGGCAAGTGAAACAAATTAATCTGCCGGTATCAAGCAAGCAGGCTGAAATGACCGGAAACATCTATCCGGTAAAAAAAGAACACGATGAGAGAGAATCTGCCCGTGCATGGGTGAGGAAAGTAAATGGCGAAACTGCCTTTGTAGCCCTCTATTCGTATCACAGAACAAATGAAATAACCTATATGAACATTGCGCTTCCTCTCCCCGGCTCAGCGATGATTGGGATACTGGAACTCAAGCAGAATGGGCAGAACCTTCAGCTTTCCAGCAAAAGAGAGAAGCCGGATTCAGATGCGGGTGTCTACTTAGCTTACAAACAGTATCTTTTTAAGCTCCCAATTGAAGAAGTTTTTCAAGTTTTGGAAGCACCGCGGGGGGGTTTGACCGCCAAGCATAAAATGTGGATTTTTTCGATTCCCTTTTTAACCATTCATTATTCAATAGTAAAAAGATACCCGCCTCCGTTAATGGAACATGATCGCTGAATTCGCCTTGTCCATAAGGTTACGGGTCTATGCAAATCTAAAATGACCACAAAAAAAGAGAGCTGGATTCAGCCCTCTTCCCTATTATTGTTAAGCAATCTCAGATTCTTTCGAATGCACTTTTCTCATAAAGTCGTTTACATCAGATGGAACTTTACGGTCAAGTTTCGATACAATGTAAACAGACAGGAATCCGATTGGAACGGTAATCAGTCCAGGTACTCTGAATTGAAGGAATTCAGGCAGTGTCGTCGGGAAGAAAATCATATACATGGAAGAAAGCAGCCCGAGAACCAGTCCTGCAATTGCCCCTTTTTCTGTCATGCCTCTCCACCAGATACCGAGGATGAAGATAGGTGTAAATGTACTTGCAGCAACAGTAAAGGCCAGTGCAACAAGGTGACCAATTGATGCTTCTTTTACAAGAAGACCAAGAGCTCCATATAGAACGCCTAAAACGAGAATCGAGACCTTACCTGCTATAACGCGTTCTTTTTGAGTGATATTTTTTCTTAAAAAAGTAGCATATAAATCATGTGCCAAAGCACCAGAGCTTGCGATAAATAATCCGGACAAGTTTGAGAATACTGCTGCAAATGCGCCTGCAATAACAAGCCCAAGCAGCCATTCTCCGCCTAGAGCCTGTGCAGTTGAAGGAATGACCATGTTGTTTCCACCGGCTACAAGATCTTTCATCACTTGAGGATCCGCTGAACCGCTTAAGAAAATAGATCTGCCAACTGCTCCAAGGTAAACCGCGAAGAAAAAGAAAACGCTTGCAATTAGGATCGCCATAAGAGCTGATTTACGAGCGGCCTTTGCACTTGGGTTTGTATAAAAGCGCAATAGAATATGCGGAAGACCAATCGTACCTAACGCAAGTCCGATTGTCATGGAAATAGTCTGCCAGAAGGAAGGAAAGTAGTTTCCGGTGCCAATCCAAGTTTGACCGTCATGAACAACGTCTTTTCCGTCAGGGGCAAACGTTGCAGTTCCGGCAATGGTTCCTGTAAATTCTGTAACGGATGCAAGAATTCTTTCATAATATAAACCGCCGTAAATGGCCGCTACTACCATTAAAATAAATGCGCCAAGTCGAATCCATAATTCGAGCGCCTGGTTTAAAGTAGTTCCTTTCATTCCGCCGATTCCAACATAGAAGATCATGACACTGCAAGTAAAAATAATTCCAAATTCATAGCTTGTACCAAAGAACATGCTTAAAATTTGTGCCGCTCCCAATAATTGCGGTGCAGCATAGAAACCTGAAATAGCCAATACGACGGCAACCGCGGCCAGTCGGGCCCGTTTGCTGTGAAAGCGGTAGCCAAGAAAATCCGCAACCGTATAGGCACCAAATCTGCGCAGCGGTCCCGCAACAAAGATTGCCAGAAGGGTCAATCCGATAGAGAAGCAAAAAGCATAATAGGCTCCATCATAGCCAAGCTGAAACGTCAGGCCTGCAATCCCGAGGAATGTGGCAGCACTTAAATAATCCCCTCCGATGGCAGATCCATTTGTAAACCATCCGAAGCTCCGGCCGCCTACAAAAAAGTCAGAAGCCGTTGTGTTCCGCTTTGAAAGATACGTAATGTAGACAATCGTTCCCATCAGAAAAATGGTGAGCAGCATTTTTGGTTCGAATAAAGCAGCCATCAGTTGACACCTCTTCCGTCAGAAGGATGAATGGAGCTTTCTGTCGTCTGGCTCTTTCTCAATCTCTTCTCATATAAAGCAGTATGAATATAAGCAATAATAAAGGCCATTCCCATCGCAACAATCCCTGTAAAAAACCAGGCATATGTCATTCCGCCGTAAAAACTTGAAAACATAAACTCGGGTGCAAACCAATTCAGAATCGGCATCGCAAAAATAAAGGCAAAATAAAACAGTGTGAGTTTCGAACCTGTACGAAATTCACTTTTCATCAAGTGGCGTGTCTGCTGATCAAGCGGCGCAAGCTCCCGAACGTCAACTGTCCCTGCTTCTACATAATCATAGTCTTTAAACTCAGCGGCCAAAATCCGTTCCCCCTTTGTTTTTATCTATTTTCACTGCATGCCTGTATTTTACAATAGAAGGAAACGGCATACCTTACAATAAATTATCAGAAATGTATAAATATTTAATATATTCACCATTTCATGTATACTAGTACTAGAGACATACTGTAAGGGATGGGGAATTACGCGTGTACAACGTTACATTCATAGTGGAAGAAACAGCAGAAAAAGATAAAATGGCTGCATGGATACATGAAGAATTAGAGGATTCCCTGCAAACAGATGAAGGCAATAAAATCGGTTCTCTTACTATTGCCGTTGTAGAGATTGCCAAGCTATTTGACTGGGTCAAAATTCACCGGCTGCAAAAACAGCACCATGACTGCATCATCTTTCCGCTTCTTGACACATCTATGCTGAAAACATCTCCAATTGCCATCGAACTGCAGCTGCAATCCATGCTTGTAAAACCCGTCAAAAAACATACATTTATTAAAAGCTTAAGAAAAGTGATTACGTCCAATAAAAATGAAAGCGCAGTCATAACAAATTATGATTCGATCGTTCAGCAGATGGAACAGGACCGCGGGACTGATGCCCGTCTCCTTCCTTTTCAAGAAGCTTTCCTGCGCAGACTGCTCCGTGCCGAAGTAAAATCAGAAGAAGAGCTGTTTGCAGCACGGCCCTATCTTCCTGATAACTCAGTCCCAAACGCAGTTTGCTTTATACAGGGATTTATTCACAATCAGAGCAGGGAAAAAGCAGAATCTGCCCCTCTTCTCATTCAGACAGTCTTTAAAGAGCTTTTTTCCCAAGTGGGCCAGCAGCCGTCTTTTCTTGCTTACAAAAAACATTTGCTTATGCTCATCCAGGTTCCGCATGGCTTCTCTTCCATTCGGACTTGGCAGGAAGGCGAAAGCAAATTGCTCCATGGTATAGAAGTACTGAAAAATAAACATGGCATTCATTTATATATAGGTGTCGGTTCCATTTACAGAGAGCCTTTGCTTTTGTCCAATTCTTACCGGGAAGCACGCAAAGCAAGACGTACTCCGCATTACAACCGGCTCTCCCTTCGCTATTTTGAGGAAATAACCGATCATCCTCAAATCAATACATGTACAAGCTTTATTGCTGAACACTGTCAAAGTGATCTGACGACTAAAATTGTTGCAGATCAAATTAACATCAGTGTCCCTTATTTCTGCAAACTCTTCAAAAAGGAAACCGGACGCAGCTTTGTAGAATATGTAACCTTCGTCAGGCTGCAGCGCGCCGTCTGGATGCTCCGGCATACGGATCAGACAATTGAGCAAATTGCAGATGAACTTGGCTTTAATACCCCGAACTATTTCAGCTCTACCTTTAAAAAATATGTGAGCATTACCCCGAGCGAATATCGTTTGACGGATGAAATTCTGTTCGTATAAAGTTCAGGAAACGCATGGAGCTTACATGCGTTTTTTCAGACATTCACATAATGATTCTGTACAAATTCCCCAAACTGTCTGGTGCTCTTCAGCTTTAGCCTGATTTCAGGATTATTTGTCTTAAACAGCGGAATGCCATCACCTAAAATAATTGGGGCAGTCGTGATGATGTACTCATCGACCAAATTTTTTTTCATAAAGCTGTCCAATAGTCCGGCTCCTCCAACAAGCCATATGTCTTTGCCTTGCTGTGATTTTAATTTTCCAGCTAACGAAACAGGGTCTTCATTTGTAAAATGAATATCTGAATTTGTGCTGGTTTCTTTTCTTGTAAATACATAGCTGGTTTTTCCTTCATACGGATACTGATTATTGGTTAAAACAAGAACATGGTCATACGTTTTTTTCCCCATCACGACCGTATCAGCGGATCCGATAAACTCACTATAGCCATTGTCCCCTTCACCCTGAACCTCATCTAGCCAGCTGATATCCCCATCTCATATTAAGTGCAGCAAATTCGGCTATGAAACACTTATCTGGTGTGCAGCAAATTCAGTTTTGAAGCACTTATATCGTGTCGGAGCCCACATTAAGTGCAGCAAATTCAGTTTTGAAGCACTTATCTGGTGTAGAAGCCCGCAGTAAGTGCAGCAAATTCAGTTTTGAAGCACTTATCTGGTGCTGAAGTCCGCAGTAAGTGCTGCAAATTCGGTTATGAAGCACTTATATTGTGTCGGAGCCCATATTAAGTGCAGCAAATTCGGTTATGAAGCACTTATATCGTGTCGGAGCCCATATTAAGTGCTACAAATTCGGTTCTGAAGCACTTATCTAGTGTTGAAGCCCGCATTAAGTGCTGTCTTCGTGCAATGTATCCATCAAGACTAATTACAATGAATAAAACAATCTTCCGGCTCATATTTACATCTCCTTTAGTAATTAGGATTGACTTTCGCTTTCATAGTAACAGATAATGACGACAAAATTAGTCGTGATCAGAAAGGAAAAAAACATGTCAAAATTTCAGCGATTATTCAGTATCCTGTTCTACATAAACCGGAACAGAAAAGTAACGGCAGACGAATTATCTAATGAGTTTGGAGTATCTGTCCGCACTATCCAGCGTGATTTGGCCGAGCTTGAACAATGGGGCATGCCTCTATATAGTAAACAAGGACCTCACGGGGGGTACACTGTTTTGAAAAATAACATTCTTCCGCCGCTTTTCTTTACTGAAGACGAAGGACTGGCTTTATATTTTTCATATGAGCACCTGATGCACTACCAAACCCTGCCGTTTCAAACTGAAATTAAGGCCGCTTCCGATAAACTATATTTATCATTTAATGACGCAATCAAAAAGAAAATAAACGAAATAAAGAATCACATTTCCTTTTGGACTCCTCCTCAGAAAGTTTCCGCGCCTTTTTTAAATGATGTTCTCGTCAGCGCCGTCAGCCAAAAGCAGATCGAGATAGAATATGAGGGAAAAAAAGGAAAAGCCTTTCGCAAAATTCTTCCATATGGCATTTATGCATCTAAAGGGTTATGGTATTGTCCAGCCTATGACTACAGCCATCAGGAAGACCGATTATTCAGAGTGGACCGAATCTGCGGCATTAAGTTCATGGATGCAGAAGTATCTATAAGAACGAACCTGTCAGAATGGGTTTCTAAAATGGAAGAGCGGGAACAGATTCCTTTTAAGGTTCAATTGACCAAAAATGGAGTGAGGGAATGCAAGAGCATACCATCCCTTGCTGAACATATCACTCTGCATAATGATGGAACAGGCAGCATCTCTTCCAAAATCCCTATTGATGAAATCAACTATATGGCGAGATACTTTTATTTGCTTGGAGGGGACGCTTGCGTAGAAGAACCACAGGAACTGATAGAGGTGATATTATCACATGCGCGTGCCATGCTGGATCGGTATAACCATTAAAAAATTCCCCTTTCCGGGGAATTTTCATTTTAGCTTAATTTTCACTTCGCGGTTTGGCGCCTTATCGTTTTTCACCGGCGGAAGTCCATATCCATACCCAGTTGCCGCCTGTTTTACTGTATTCGTTACACTGTGGATGACCTCGCCCATATCCTGAGCAGATTCAAGCAAAGGTTCTACCGATTTCATCTTGCTTTTCACATCGACTGTAATTTGATTGGCAGAATGAATCAGATCCTCAGCCTCTCCAGTCAAATCATGAACAGCCTTTCTTACCTCAACTAGCGTCTCATTAGTCTCTTCAAGTGTAACCATTCCCCTTCTGAGCGTTTGAATCAAATACCCGACAAGACAAATAAACGCTAAAGCAGCTCCGACAGCACTTAGCTCAATTAACATATAGCACCCCCACGGCCGATTATGTACAAGACATGCTGTACATTGGTAAATTATATGTTTCGGCCATGGCCAGTAGAAGCTTATAGTTTCAGCATTTCACCTTTTCGAAGAAGCGGTGCTTCTGCATGAACAGTTTCCGGATATTTGATTCCCTGCCCTGTATTCAGGCAGACTACTGTCTCATCTTCTTTAATCCAGTTTCTTTCTCTTAAAATACGTGCCGCTGCAAAAGTCGCCGCCCCCTCGGGACAAATAAAACAGCCTTCTAATTCAGCAACATGTGACTGCTCCGCTTGAATCTCTTTTTCAGAAACAGCAATTGCACAGCCATTCGTATCATAAATTCCCTGAAGAACCAGAAAATCACCTATCGCTTTAGGAACATTAATGCCAAACGCATCCGTCTGCGAGTTTTCCCAGAACTCTGATTCCGTTTTGCCTTCATCAAAAGCTTTCACAATTGGCGCGCAGCCCTCAGCCTGAACAGCAACAAGACGGGGAAGCTTGTCCTTGCTGATCCAGCCAAGCTCCTGCAATTCAAGAAGTGCTTTGTAGATTCCGATTATGCCCACACCCCCGCCAGTCGGGTACAAAATAACATCAGGTACACTCCAATTCAGCTGTTCCGCAATTTCATACCCCATCGTCTTTTTCCCTTCAATGCGGTATGGCTCTTTTAGAGTAGAAGCATCGTAAAAACCCTCATCACTTACAACCTGCGCTACAACTTTGCCTGCATCACTTATTAATCCATCAATTAAATACAAGTTCGCACCGGATATTGCTGTTTCTTTTCTAGTAATAAGAGGCGCATCAAGAGGCATGATAATATACGGCTCAATTCCCGCTCTTGCTGCATAGAGTGACCACGCTGCACCCGCATTCCCGTTTGTCGGCATTGCAAATGTTTTCACACCCAGTTCCTTCGCTTTGGAAATACCGACAGCAGCTCCTCTCGCTTTAAAAGAACCGGTTGGAATGAGACCTTCATCTTTCATAAGAAGATGTTGAATCCCGAGTTCGCCTCCGATTCTGGCCATCTTAAGCAGCGGTGTCATGCCCTCTCCCATCGAAACAATATTGTCCGGATTTTCTACCGGCAGCAGCTCATGATATTTCCATAGACTGTTCTCCCGCTGACTTACCTCTTCTTTCGTCAAAACAGATTTAATTTGATCCAAATGATAGTTTACCAGTAACGGCGATCCGCACGCGCAAAGCTGCTGAATCGTTTCTGCTGAATACTCCGCCCCGCATTTCGGACAGCTTAAATGTGATAGATAACTATAGTTCATGAACAAATCCCTCCTAATAGAAAAAACCCCTAACAAGTGGATGTTAAGGGCCTTCGGTTTTCCGATCAGCATATGTATAGAAAGATAGCTTATCTTTTTTTTATAGTCAAACTTAACGGCTGCTTTCCCGATTATGTCTCCGTCTGAAAATCTGATTGATCATTTTATAATTTAAAACATTAAACCACAACAATGCATCCATAAAAAAACTGCCGGTCTCAACATCATCATTTCTCATTTTTTCCTCAATGAACCATCCAACAAAGTAGCTCCCCACAAGCCAGATCAAGTATATCTGCAGGAATTCACCGAAGGTCCCCTCAAAAGGAATCGCAATAAACTTAAAAATGGCAAGCACTCCTGTAATCAAAACAAAAAATGACGCACCTAAAAGAAAAAAGAGTCTAAACAAAAAACCTAAACACCCCACTGCATCTCACACCTCTCTCTAAAATAATATCATTCATCTGGAAGTTCGAGAATGTATTTTCTGTTTTTTCAGCTGCCGGTTAAGATGCAGTAATGAGAGGCAGGCGGATACCTGTATTTTAGTCACGAATGCTTGAGGTGAGTTATTTGCACTCTTTTTGGCAGAAGGATTATGCCAAGTTTTTAAACGATTTCCTCTGTTAATGAATTCGAACGTTTTTGGAGGCTATCAGAAAGCAGACTGTAGGCGGCTATTTTCTTTTTGTACTGTTTTACTACATAAACGTGATCTTTGTAACTGTATACAAATAACCTAACATCCTTTTTTCCTCTTTTAGTATCAATAACTATTGGAGTCCCGCTGTTATCTGGATGTAAAAATAATTTCTCGCTCCCTGGATAGATATAATATTTTTTAAAAAATGTAGCTTCGTTAAAATAATTAATAACTTGAATTTTTTCTTCACCTTCCAATAAATTCCCATTAATAGTTAGTGTGGAATTTGAGTCACTAAGTTTTGAATGAATCTCAAATTTGCTGAGAAGCCATTCAACACCAAACGTTGGAATACAGGTTATTACTATTTTAAGAGCACTCATTAGAATTAATGAAATCAAAACTGCCCAAGTCATATTTATCATTCTCCTTCCTTTAATAGTTGAACTTTTATAACACTATAAACCTAATGATGTGTCCTAAATTCTTTAAATACCTAAATCAATATTTTCTTCTTTTTCCACAGGAAATGTACACCTGACAAAATTATTATCACGTTCTTCTGATTTATAGATCCATTAGGTTATTGACATGATCTAAATTAGGCAAACCATGATACATATACGCCTACTGCAATAAGAGAAATAAAAATAACAATAACGTAAATCCAAGTTAAATTGGAAGTGTTTCGTTTTACTGCGTTCCTATAATCTTTATCGCCTTTTCCAGCTATTAATAAAGTGGAAATAAGTGAAACGATTCCAATAATTATCACTAAACCTATTGCAAGTTCCATGGTATACACCTCATTATCTGCACAGGCAGCTTCTCAGCTTATCTGCGTTACTTATAAACTCTACCGTATTATACAATTAAGAACAAATGTAATAACCGTCCAATTTGGAATAATTTTGACCATCCATTTCATAGTTGTCTTGCGAAAGTTTCTATACAACACGAAAAAAAAAACGATTCCCCACAAAGGAATCGTCCTAAACTCTATCAAGCTCTCAATTTATTAATAGCATGTGCAGGCAGCTTCGCCAAGGCCTTCTCAAAATCTTTGATCAAGTCGTCTGCATCCTCAAGACCTACGCTGATGCGCAATAAACCATCCGAGATCCCGCGGCGCTCCCGCTCTTCTTTTGGCATGGCAGCGTGAGACATTCTGGCCGGATAGGAAAGAATAGATTCTACTGCGCCGAGGCTTACAGCAAATACAGGGAGCTCCACATTTTTAACAAGGGTGCGGACAGCGTCTTCATCGGCTAATGTGAATGATAGCACGGCACCTGGTCCATCCGCCTGGTAACGCTGAATCGAGTGGCCAGGATGGAACGTTAATCCTGGATAATAAACGTTTCGGACAGCTTTATGCTTAGACAAGTACTCTGCCAGCTTCCTCGCAGATGCTGATGATTGCTGTAGTCTGACGTTCAGTGTTTTCATTCCGCGGAGCACAAGCCAGCTGTCCTGCACGCCGAGTACCGCACCGAACGCATTTTGCAGTTTTCCTACCTGTGCAGCAAGCTCTTCGTCTTTTACAACCGCGAGTCCTGCAAGTACATCACTGTGTCCGGCCAAAAACTTGGTTGCGCTGTGAAGCACGATATCGACTCCTAGCTCGAGTGGACGCTGAAGGACTGGTGTTAAAAACGTATTGTCTAAAAATGTTAAACAGTTATTTGCTTTTGCAAGTTTCGTAATGCCCTGGATGTCGGTAATTTTCAAAAGCGGATTTGACGGTGTCTCAACATAGATAACTTTTGTATTCGGCTTGATGTGTGACGCCACTTCATGCAAATCGGTCATGTCGACAAAGCTGTATTCAATGCCGAATCTGCTCAATACATCTGTGATGATCCTGTATGTTCCGCCGTATACATCTTCAGTAATTAGAACGTGGTCTCCTTTAGAAAGGAGCAAGAAACAGGTTGAAATGGCCGCCATTCCAGAAGCAAAGGCAAATCCTTTGGTACCGCCTTCTAGTTCGGCAATTGTTTCTTCTAATGCCTCGCGTGTCGGGTTCCCCGATCTGCTGTAATCAAATTTTCCATAGTCATCAAAGTCAAATTGGTGAAAAGTAGAGGAATGATTGATCGGCACGCTTACCGCTCCTGTTTCCTTTTGCACCTTTTGACGATTGTGGAGCAGCTTCGTCTCGAATTTCCAATCATCGTTGCTCAACTTTCTCCGCCTCCTTCATCAGTTCAAATGCTTCTGTTAAATCCTTTTCCAAATCTCCTGCGTATTCAATTCCGACAGAAAAGCGCAATAGCCTGTTGCACACGCCATTTGCAACGCGAATCTCTTCAGGAATATCCATATGAGTCTGAGTCGCTGGATATGTGATAAAGCTTTCCACTCCGCCCAGGCTTTCTGCAAATGTGATCGTCTTTAAGGCTTTCAAAAATGGATTCACCCATTCTTCCTTCTGCAGCCTGAATGAAAGCATTCCGCCTTTGCCAGGATAAAGCACCTCTGTCACTTCTGTTTGATTTTCAAGAAATACTGCAAGCTTTCCGGCATTTTTTTCATGCTGGTTCATCCGCAGGGCCAGGGTTTTCATGCCGCGGATCAAGAGCCATGAATCAAAAGGAGAAAGCACCCCCCCGATCGCGTTGTGATGCTGTGCAAGCTCTTCACAAAGCTCTGTTCCCTTAGCAACAACCAAACCGGCAAGCACATCATTGTGTCCGCCCAAATATTTGGTGGCACTATGTATGACAATGTCCGCTCCATCTAAAATCGGCGTTTGCAGGATCGGCGTGTAGAAGGTGTTGTCGACAATCAGCAGCAGATGGTTTTCACGGGCTATTTTAGCAATCTTGCTGACCTCTGTTTCCTGCATCAAAGGATTAGTCGGAGTTTCCAGAAAAATGGCCTTTGTGCGTTCATTGATCAGCTGCTGCGTACAGTTTTCGTCGTTAAAATCAGCGTAATGAAAAACAAGTCCGTATTTTCTCCATTCCCGTTCGAATAAACGGTAGGTTCCTCCGTACAAATCTGAGGATACAATGAGCTCGTCTCCGCTTTTAAACAATGCCATCAATGTCTGAATCGCTGCCATTCCTGAACTGAAGGCATATCCCTGATCTCCATGCTCAAGCTCTGCAATGGCTTTTTCAAGTATCGCCCGAGTAGGATTTCCAGTGCGGATGTAATCAAATCCAGTTGATTCCCCAATTCCATTGTGCCTGTATGCTGTAGAAAAATAGACGGGCGGATTCACTGTTCCCGTTACGTTTTCACTTCGATTTCCAATTTGCGCCAAGATTGTTTCAATGCGTTCTGACATTTCCAACACCGTCCCATTGTTTTTTCTAAAATAAAAAACGTCTTCCTCATTTAAGAAGAAGACGTTGATATCGAATGATTGCTTCTCCTTATCTCCCAAGCTTATTACCTGCGCTTGCTGGATTTAGCACCTTGGTTCGAACAGGAACATTCTCTGTTCTTTTCCGGTTGCTGAGATTTCACAGGGCCAGAACCCTCCATCTCTCTGGATAAGAATAAATAGTATGAACTTTTTGAATTGTTTTTATAACCTTATCTCATTATCAAATATTTTGCAAGGGGTTTTTTATGAATATTTACGATTCACAATCATCACACCTGCAATAATCAACAAACCGCCTGCCCCGCTCATTAATAAAAAAGGTTCATTCAGCAAGATGACTGCCGCAATAACAGTTGCAAGCGGTTCAAAGTAAAGAAAGGATGACACTTTAGCCGCCTCCATGACCTCCAGGGCTTTTCCCCAAAACCAGTAAGCGACTGCCGAGACAAAGATTCCGAGAAACAGCAAATGAGTCCAGTTTTCCTGTGTCAGCACAGTCAGCTGAACCCAGCCGTTATTTCTCATAAAGAATGGAATTGTCATCAAAAAACCAATAAGGCTTGTATAAAAAGTAATGGTTAATGCAGGATAAGGGATTTTTAATTTTTTTATAAGAATGGAATAAACCGCCCAATTTAATGTACTTAAGATCATCAGTGCATATCCCATATTAGCATGAAAGGTTAATGACCCGCCTTGTCCATAAGATGTAATCAAGAGAACGCCAAGTACAGCAATTGACATGCCTGCAGCTTTAAAAAGCGTAAACGTTTCTTTTAAAAATAGAGATGCCAGAACTGCTGTGAATATCGGGGAAAAAGAGATGATCCATCCTGCTTCTGATGCCTGAATAGACTTCAATGCCGCAGCCTGTATGATTTGATGGACAAAGATTCCGAGTACGGCAAGTATAAAAACCTCAGGGAGATAATCCATTTTTATTTTTAAAGGCTGACGAAAAAGGAAAAGAAGGAGGAATAAAAAGAGAGATGCAATACCAAAACGCAAAACAAGCAATGTAAAAGGTTCCAGCTGAACTAAAACAGCTTTTGTTGATACAAAGGAAATTCCCCAGAACGAAATTGAGACAGCTGCATAGATACCTGCTGTAACATGAATTGATTTCCTCATTTTCAGGCATCCTTCCCTTTATCAGGCTTGTCTTCTTATAAGGAATATGTACGGAATAAAGGAATTATGACGGGTTTAAATCTGTCAAAAAGTGTTCAAATGAACTGTCTTTTTTTTACAGATTACCTTGGTATATTTATCCTATAAGTGAAAGGCGGCAATACGGATGACATATTCATTAACAAAGCCAAAATGGGGTCTTTTTACAATCCTTGTTCTTCTCATAGCGGGATCAAATGCGGCGATTTACCGATTTCCATTTATGCAGCCTGTTCCAGCAGGAGCAAAGAACGCAAATGTTATTCTTCTGAATGCGGATGAGGCCCGTCAATTCATTTCAGACGTATCAGCAAAAATCAATCGTGCATGAAGCAAGAATTTTGTCACAATTCATGCTAAAATAAATGGAAGCGTTTTTAATAATGGATGTGACAGCGTCCAACATCTTTGGAGGTATTTGTGATGACAGCAAAAGCAGGAATTGTAAAAGAGACGCTGCTTTATTCAAAAGAATTAGAAGAAGAAGTAACGCTCCTGATTTATCTGCCGAAGAATTATTCGCCGCTTTATAAGTATAGCCTGATCATTGCACAGGACGGTCAGGATTACTTCAGACTCGGGCGCATCTCAAGGCAGACAGAAGAGCTGTTAAGTGAGAAAGAAATTGAAAATGTGATCATTGTCGGCATACCGTATCGTGACGTGCATGACCGCCGTGATAAATATCATCCTGAAGGGCCGAAGCAAAAAGCTTATATTCGCTTTTTGGCTCATGAAGTTGTTCCTTTTCTGGACAAGGAGTTTCCAACCTATCAAATGGGTGCCGGGCGGGCTCTAATTGGAGATTCTCTGGCTGGAACGGTATCCTTTATGACTGCTCTTACTTATCCGAATACGTTTGGTAAAGTAATTATGCAATCACCTTATTCAGATGAAACGGTTCTGCAAATGGTAGAGGACTTTTCTTCTCCTGCCTTATTATCGGTCTATCATCAAATTGGCACGAAAGAAACAGAAGTCAAAACGACTGACGGCGCAGTTCAGGACTTCCTTGCCCCAAACAGGAAACTGCACGCGGCCATTGACGCTAAAGGAATTCCATCCGTCTATGAAGAATTTGAAGGCGACCACAAATGGACTTTCTGGCAGCCGTCTTTGAAAAAGATTTTAAAAACAATGTTCTAATTGGCTCATATGCTTTAAACCGTAATTTTTGATATACTATGAATACATATTTATACATGGGAGGGAACACTTATGAAGTACGGTATTGCCATTTTTCCATCAAAAAAACTGCAGGATTCAGTCAACTCTTACCGAAAGCGCTATGATCCCAATTACGCTTTGATTCCGCCTCACTTGACGCTTAAACAGCCATTTGAAGCGACAGAAGAGCAGCTAAGGGACATTTCAAGAGAACTGCGTCA
Source organism: Metabacillus hrfriensis (assembly GCF_030127205.1). Lineage (NCBI taxonomy): Bacteria > Bacillati > Bacillota > Bacilli > Caryophanales > Bacillaceae > Metabacillus > Metabacillus hrfriensis. The sequence goes on along the minus strand of NZ_CP126116.1, from coordinate 1,279,684 downwards.
GATTGCACAAAGAATGCAGCCGCTCTCACTTTCTATCAGAAAATTCAGTTCCTTTTCACCAGTAAACAACGTCATTTATCTTAAAGTTGAACCGACAGAAGAAATCCTGAATCTGTATGATGCTCTTCATGGAGAATATTTCTCACATATTGAGCCTGAATATGCCTTTGTTCCTCATATTACGATTGGTCAAAATCTGTCTGATGATGAGCATTCAGATGTGCTTGGCCGCCTGAAAATGACAGATTTTCAGCATGAAGAAACTGTTGACCGCTTCCATCTCCTCTATCAGCTGGAAAATGGATCATGGACGGTTTATGAGACATTTCTTCTTGGAAAGGAAGGTCTGTAAGTGATCGCAAGAATTGTGAAGTCAGATGAAGAATTGCAGGACGCCTATGATGTCCGAACAAAAGTATTTGTAGAAGAACAGCATGTGCCTGAGGAAGAAGAAATCGATCAGTTTGAAAGAGAAGCTTCTCACGTTGTTTTATATGACGGAGACAAACCGGTTGGTGCAGGACGTTTTCGCATCCTGAACGGCATCGGCAAAATTGAACGAATTTGCGTGCTTCCTGATTACCGTTCTAAAGGCGCAGGCAAAATCATCATGGAAAAACTTGAAGAGATCGCTGCTTCAAAAGAAATGCAGACCCTAAAGCTGAATGCACAAACACATGCAGAGCCTTTCTATGAGAAGCTTGGCTATAACACCATTTCAAAAGAAACATTTTTAGATGCAGGCATTCCGCATGTTACGATGGTAAAAGAAATAAAAGCTTAAAAAACAGCTAACGGGTTGAGTTTTTAAGGCGATAAAACAGCAAAATAAAGAAGAAAACGGGTACTACATTGCACTGTGCAAGTGGTATCCGTTTTTTTGTTGTGATTATTTGTTCTTAGGGTTTCTTTGAGTACCCAAAACCATGGAGTGAGCTCTTTTGAGGAATCATTTACCTTCTTTGAGTACTCAAAAACAAGGAGTTGACTTTTTTGAGGACTCATACACCTCCTTTGAGTACTCAAAACCCTGAAGTTAGCTCTTTTGAGGAATCCTACACCTTCTTTGAGTACTCAAACCCATGGAGTTGGTTTTTTTGAGTACTCCTACACCTTCTTTGAGTACTCAAAACCCTGAAGTTGGCTCTTTTGAGGAATCCTACACCTTCTTTGAGTACTCAAAACCATGGAGTTGGCTCTTTTGAGGAATCATACACCTTCTTTGAGTACTCAAAACCATGGAACTGGCTCTTTTGAGGAATCATACACCTTCTTTGAGTACTCAAAACCCTGGAGCTGGCTTTTTTGAGTACTCATACACCTTCTTTGAGTACTCAAAAACCTGGAGCTGGCTTTTTTAAGTACTCATACACCTTCTTTGAGTACTCAAAAACCTGAAGTTGGCTCTTTTGAGGAATCATACACCTTCTTTGAGTACTCAAAAACCTGGAGCTGGCTTTTATAAGTACTCATACACCTTCTTTGAGTACTCAAAACCCTGGAGCTGGCTTTTTTGAGTACTCATACACCTTCTTTGAGTACTCAAAAACCTGGAGCTGGCTTTTTTAAGTACTCATACACCTTCTTTGAGTACTCAAAAACCTGAAGTTGGCTCTTTTGAGGACTCATACACCTTCTTTGAGTACTCAAGACCATGGAGTTGGTTTTTTTGAGTACTCATTCACCTTCTTTGAGTACTCAAAACCTTGAAGTTGACTTTGTTGAGGAATCATACACCTTCTTTGAGTACTCAAAAACCTGGAGCTGGCTTTTTTAAGTACTCATACACCTTCTTTGAGTACTCAAAAACCTGAAGTTGGCTCTTTTGAGGAATCATACACCTTCTTTGAGTACTCAAGACCATGGAGTTGGTTTTTTTGAGTACTCATTCACCTTCTTTGAGTACTCAAAACCTTGAAGTTGACTTTGTTGAGGAATCATACGCCTTCTTTGAGTACTCAAGCCCATGGAGCTGGCTTTTTTGAGGACTCATACACCTTCTTTGAGTACTCAAAACCATGGAGTGAGCTCTTTTGAGGACTCATACACCTTCCTTGAGTACTCAAAACCATGGAGTGAGCTCTTTTGAGGACTCATACACCTTCTTTGAGTACTCAAACCCATGGAGTTGACTTTTTTGAGTACTCATACACCTTCTTTGAGTACTCAAAAACCTGGAGCTGGCTTTTTTAAGTACTCATACACCTTCTTTGAGTACTCAAAACCATAGAGTGTTCTTTGAGTACTCAAAACCCTGAAGTTAGCTCTTTTGAGGACTCATACACCTTCTTTGAGTACTCAAAACCATGGAGTGAGCTCTTTTGAGGAATCATACACCATCTTTGAGTACTCAAAACTCTGGAGCTGGCTCTTTTGAGGAATCATACAACTTCTTTGAGTACTCAAAACCCTGGAGCGGGCTTTTTTGAGGACTCCTACACCTTCTTTGAGTACTCAAAACCCTGAAGTTGGCTCTTTTGAGTACTCCTACACCTTCTTTGAGTACTCAAAACCCTGAAGTGGGCTTTTTTGAGTACTCATACACCTTCTTTGAGTACTCAAGCCCATGGAGCTGGCGCTTTTTTAAGTACTCCTACACCTTCTTTGAGTACCCAAAACCCTGAAGTTGGCTTTTTTGAGTACTCATACACCTTCTTTGAGTACTCAATCCCATGGAGCTGGCTTTTTTTAAGTACTTATACACCGTAATACTTGATGCTGTCTTGTTTTTTAGAATTTAAATTCCAGCAGCATCAATTAATACCGATGTTTTAAGATTTCTTCTTCAATAAAAAAGGCCAAACCTGCACATGCTAACTTCATCTAATACGAGACAAGGTGACGCTATGGAGTTTTTACATACAGGTGTTGATTTAATCGTTGGTTTTTTCGGATTATTTTTTTTAACAAGAATTTTAGGTAAAACCCAAATTACCCAAATTACTACATTTGACTTCATTTCTGCTCTAGTACTTGGGGAGCTTGTAGGAAATGCCGTATTTGACGCCGATACCGGCATACTTAAAATACTCTTCGCCATTTCTGTATGGGGATCTCTTATTTATCTCCTTGAAATTATTACGCAAAAATGGAAAAACACGAGAGCCTTTTTAGAAGGAAGACCCACTATTATTATTCATCAGGGCAGAATTATTCGTGAGAGTTTAAAAGCAAGCAAGCTTGATCTCAATCAGCTTCAGCATCTGGTAAGAGCAAGAGGCGCATTTTCATTGAGTGAAGTAGCTTTTGCTGTTCTGGAAACAGATGGGACCGTAAACATCTTAAAAAAACCCGAATTTGAAATGCCGACGCGAAATGATTTTAGCATACCGCAAGAAAAGGCTATTTTGCCTTTTTCAATGATTCTTGATGGTGAAGTCCTGCTTGATAATGTACAGGAAGCAGGATTTTCAGAAGAATGGCTGCAGGAAGAGCTCAAGAAGCAAAATATAAAGACCTACAAAGAGGTCTTATACGCTGAATGGCTTGAAGGAGAAGGGCTTTACCTTCAAAAAATGAATTAACTTTTTAAATAAAGGATGGCATCCTCAATCACCATTTCGGCTTTTTGATCTTTTATCAGCATCGTCGCGTATGCCATGATTGCCGTTCTAAACAGCAGCCATGATGAAAGGGATGATGGATTAACGCCAAAATGACGGCACATTTTTTGGATGACTTGTTCATGAGTATGAGGACTGCTTGAGAGAATGTCCAAAAGGACGGAGAGAACGTAATGATGATACTCTATATTTAGCTTGACCGTTTCTTGAAACGCTTCCTCATAATTCCCATGACCCGGCACCGCTCCGAGACATTCGATGGTTAAAAGTTTTTCTAAGGATTTAAGTGTATCTTCGGCGTCTATGATGTAAGGAATCTTATGTTTTTTTATCTGTTCTGCACCAAAATAGGCGTCCGCAGCAAATAATATGCCGTCCACTATCACGCCAAGCTGCATAAGACTGTGACCGGGGAATGCCATGCATTCAAATAAGACATCGCCAAATTGGTGTTTTCCTTCCGTTACCACTTCATCAATGATAATAGGTGCCCCTTCCAGAAATTTGTTCCGCAGCTCAGGGAGGGGCTTGTTGCCTTGAAATAAATAAAGCGGTTCTAATATCGGATTGGTTAATATGGCTGCCTCTTCTTTTGAAGCGTATGTATGAACTGGATGATTTTCCTGAATATATGCAGCGCCGCCGTAATGGTCGGCGTGAGCATGCGTGATAAATAAATGGCTTAATGGAAAGCCTTGGGCTGTTAATTGCCTGCAGACTTTTTTTGCTGTTTGAGGATCCAGTCCTGCGTCAATAAGCATGCCATAATTGCCGCTCATGATATAGCCGATATTAACGGCACCTTGAAAATAAAAGCATTTTTCCGTTAGTTTGATGCATTTCATGACATACCCCTTTTGACTAAGTCTTTTCAAATCGATTCGTTAAACAGACGTCCATTCCCTGTCAAAGTTTTCAAATAAACCTCACTTAGCCGCTTTGTCCGTTTTGACTGATTCAGCATATGGTCAAATTTCTTCTCTTCCTTCCTCGATCTGGTGTTTAGTTCAATTCGCGCGACACTTGATAATTCTGCATAATCCGGCTTTTGCCTGACCATCCGATTGGTGTACTGCACATATTGATCTATAAGAATTGGTGCTGCGTAACTCATCTCCATCACCCCTGTCAGTATCTATTCCCATTATTTCGTTCTCTAAAACGAATGTTCCTTCCCCTTTTTTGTTTTGCTTCCTTTTGATAAGATAGAGCTTGTGTGTCTTTATTTATAAAGGTACGCATTTTACTGTGAAATTATGGGAGGACTTTCGTTGATTTGCGGAAAATTTAAAGATGAATTTATACAGCTCCCTTACTTGGCCAGAGAACGTTTTCAGCAGGTCTATGAAGCAAGCCTTCATGGAAAAGTAACATGCGCATGCTGTAATCAGCCATTAAAGCTATACTTAGGCATCAAACAAAAACCTTATTTTTATCATGCTGATCATGCGATACATGAACAATGTGAACAATACAGCGAAACGATTCAGCAGGCTGCTGCCTCAAAAGAGATCGTTTATAAAGAAACAAACGGTTTCCGTATGCCTGCCCAAAGAGCCATAGGCGGGGATCAGCCTAAAAAAGAAACTGCCTGGAAGCCTTACCAGCTTGCAAAACTCGGACAAACACCCTTGCGTGCAAAAGAAAAAACGGCTGCAAAAAGCATTCTGGAAGTAAAGCTTGATGATACACAGCTTGAAGCTGTTACTACTATTGACGGTCCGCTTCTTGTTCTCGCTGGCGCCGGGAGCGGCAAAACCCGTGTTTTAACCACACGCGCTCTTTACATGATGGAGGAACAGCAAATAAACCCAGCCTCCATTATGCTTGTCACCTTCACTTCAAAGGCCGCACAGGAAATGAAACACCGTTTAAATGAATATGCCGCATCGCCTTCATCAGGAAGGCTGGTTTGCGGTACCTTCCACAGCATTTTTTACAAAATATTGATGCACAGTGATCCCGAAAGATGGAATGGTCAGCACTTAATTAAATGGGACTGGCAGAAAGAGCAGTACATAAAATCCGCCGGACGCGAGCTTGGTCTAAATGAAAAAGAGTTTCCATACGATCAGGCTCTGCAGCAGATTAGCTTTTGGAAAAATACGTTTCTCTCTAACCGCGGCATTAAGCCTGAAACAGAATGGGAAGAACAGGCCTTATTTCTATACGAAAAATATGAAGAAATGAAGAGCGCTCAGAACCAGTTCGATTTTGATGATATGCTGATCAAATGCTACGAGCTTTTAGCAGAAAATCCTGATCTGCTTGCCCAATATCAAAACCGATTCCGTTATTTTCTCGTGGATGAGTTCCAGGACATTAATCCCGTTCAGTACGAGCTGCTAAAAATGCTGTCATCTCACACAAATCAGCTTTGTGTTGTCGGCGATGATGATCAATCTATTTATGCATTCAGGGGCAGCGATCCTTCTTTTATTCTGAATTTCAAAAGTGATTTTCCTGACGCGAAAATTGTGACACTTGCAGAAAATTACCGGTCAAGCCATGAAATCGTTTCAAGCGCCAATTCTGTTATTTCTAAAAATAAACAGCGCCACCAAAAAGCCATGAACGCACAATATCAAAATGAGGCACCTCCGCTCTTCTTTTTTCCTCATGATGAAGAAGAGGAAGCGACGCTAGTTGTGAATGACATGAAGGAAAAGCTTGAAAACGGAGCAAAACCGGGTGAGTTTGCCGTCCTGTACCGGACCCATACGGCAGGCCGCGCCATTTTCGAGCGGCTCGCTCAATCGAGCATTCCTTTTACGATTGAACAGGAAGGCCTTTCTTTTTACGAAAGGAGAATGGTTAAGGGGCTGCTTGCTTACTTAAGGCTTGGGATGAACCCTGATGATTCTGCAGCCATCGTCCATGTGATGAGCGCCCTGTTCATAAAACAGAGTGCCCTGAACGACTTAAAGGCTTTTTCCATCACACACGATTGCACATTTGTTGAAGCGCTGACCAAACTAGATTCCCTTCAGCCTTTTCAAAAGGCAAAAATCAAGCGGATTGTCCCTATGTTTGCAAAATTGAAAGCATTAAAGCCGACAGCTGCCATTGATATGATTGAAAAAGATATGGGGTTCTCTGACTTTTTGAAAAAAAGAGGCAATGAAGGGAATGCCATTGAAAAAGGCTCGGACGATCTGAAAGATTTAAGAGTGCTTGCCAATAAATTCGATACGATCGCAGAACTTCTTGCGCATGTCGAGCATATGACAGCCAAATCGAAAGAATGGAAACAAAAGCGGGAACCCCATGCCGTTCAGTTGATGACGGTGCACCGGGCGAAGGGGTTAGAGTATGAACATGTCTATATTTTAGGTGCTGTAGACGGAGGCCTTCCGCATGATTTCGCCCTGGACTCCTTCCGAAAAGGCGATGAAAAGCCAATTGAAGAAGAACGCCGCTTAATGTATGTCGCCATGACACGTGCTAAATCTTCTCTGTCTGTTTCTGTACCTCAATACAGACGGGGACGGAAAGCGATTCCGTCACGCTTTATCAGAGGATTGATGGTTTAGAGTTTGAGGCAATCAGCGGAAATCATGATTCTTTCAGCCAACCCGCTAATGGAACGGCCTCTCCAGATTTGGAGAGGCCGTTTTCTTATTTCTTATTAATCATCTTAGAAATTGTTCCAAAGTCCAGCTTCTCTTTTCCATTCACAATGCTGTTTACGATTTTGTCTTCCATTTCTTTATTAACTGGTTTATTAGCAATTTGAGAGACGCGGCGAATGACGCTGCGGACGGTTTGTTCATCTTGGAAATTGGCATTTTGAAGGGAGTTTGCAAGATCCAATACTTCCTTCATATTGACGCCTGTTTTCTTTTCAAGATTTTTAAAGAAGTGATTATCCATGTTTGTTGCCTCCTTTACGATGATATATCCTATGAAGCTCTGTATCTGATGTGCTTATCTTTTTTAAAATAGGAAAGTACGGACAATAATGCCCGTACTTCCCTTTTTATCACGTTTAGAATTGCTTAGCAGTGGAAGAAAGAAGTACCTACGATGATCAATAAGATGAACAACACTACGATTAAAACGAATGTTGAACCGTAGTATCCTCCGCCTTGGTAACCTCCGCCGTAGCCACATCCGCCATAGTATCCGTAACCCATATCTTAGCCACCTCCTTCTATCTTTCGTCTATACAGCATATGACAGTGATACAGTTTTGGTTGGACAAATTGAGCAGGTCAAGTGCGGAAATTTAAGACTTTAGGTGCTTTTCCTGAGCTGTCATCCATCTCTCTGCTTCATTTGCCATCTGTTCCATGCGTTTTTCAAAGCAGCCTGCAGATTTTTCAAGATCTAATAGATCCTTTTCCTTCTGGTTCATCCATTTTGAATGCTTTACCTGGTTCTCATCATGGCGGCCATACATCCCATCAAGAAACTTTTCGAATTTCCCGCTAATCTTTCCCAAATCACTCACCTCATCTATTAACCTATTCAGGATTTAAAGGATTTGTTTTTGGTTTACAAGCCGCTTGCCTGCAGAGTGCTTAAGATTTATTCCAGAAAATAAAAATCCTCTGCAAAATGCAGAGGACTTTTATCATTTATTTAATCTCTGACAATCATCTTCTTCTTGCCGCAGCCGCAGCCTGTTTTCTTCATGCTGCCATAAGTCTGCTGATTATAGTGGGAAGAGCCATAAAAGACGGCTGAATTTGATTTTGGCGCTTTCGTTGCTTTTTTATTTAGCATGATAATCCTCCCTTACGTTTCTTGCTTATAATCTATGTCACAAACCATCCCTTTGACTTCAGCAAAAGAACTAAAATTAAAAGCGGGACACCTGGTAAGTCATTTATTTAAGAGTATGTTATTCTTTCGGTTTATCGTCATCTTTTGAAGCTTGATTTTTCAGGTTGCTGATAAACCATGAGTCATAATATTTATCTTCCTGCGCAGAATCTGTTTTTTCTTTTGCATCTTTAGTTTTTGTAAGCAATTCAAATAGAACGAGATTTTCTCCTTCAAGATGATTGAGTTTTGCCTTTAGTTCTTTATTTTCTCTGCGCAGTTCATTGTAAGAACCATCCTCTTCATAATCCAGCAGCTGGGCCCGCGTATGTGAAAGTTCTCTTTGCAAGTAAGAGATCCGCGCTTTTAGAGCTTTTACGTTTTCTGTCTGTTGATTTGTCACAATCCTCTCTCCCATCCATATATTAAATTATTCCCTTACTACTAAGAGATTCAGCCTTCAGAGGTTTTATGCAGGAAACTGACATTCACCTAAAATTCCGCTCATATCACGGCACACAAATTGGGAAAAAACATACTATACATTAGTCCCGACACCTAATGTATCTGTTCATTAAATTGGACGGGAGAAATTAAGATAGGAGGAAAACAACAGTGAGTCAATCTAGAAAAGAAAAAGTTTGTATTAAGACGCGTAAAGTTTACGACTGGGTTACACGTCCAGTAGAGCTGCCTCTAATCAGTGTGAACGATAATGAATTAGATAAAATATTTGACTGCGACGGCAAAACAGACGATATTTGCAGGTTCTTAAAGAAACAGGGTCATACAAGAGACGTAACAGTAAACTGCTTCCTAAGTGATAAAGACGGTGATCGCATTGATCCAAACGAGAAAAGCAAGTCATTTCTCTGCATGGAGATTTCACCGGTTGACAAACGACAAGATGTAACAGTAAACCTTCCAAACGGGGACGAAGTTACTTTGCAGAAAGTAAAAGTTCTTGTTAAAGGCTTTGTAACAGTTGAACTCTTAGATGCAAATGACATGGTTATTTGTGAATCAAAACCAATTCCGTTTGCTACAGCTCAAACATTCATCCTTTGTGCCCCAGAAGGAACTGAACTTGACTGCCATGTTAACTTCTTTGAGTGCGATGCAACTTTAGTTTGCACAGACGTGTTCTCACAACTTGATGTATCCATTTCATTCTGCTTAGATATCCAAATGGAAGCTGACGTGAAACTAGAAGTTGAAGCTAAAATCTGCAAGCCGCGTGAAGAGTTAACAGAAGCAATCAATGCATGCGACAACAATAAATTCCCGCCGCAATGCCCTGAAATCTTCCCAGTACACTAATTAAACTAAGATGGCTGTTATCACATACAGCCTCTTATTTTTTTGTTTTATATGCAGGTACCAAGAAATGATTTGATGCTTTCCTTCATACATATGCTTTAGGGAGTTCAGAAAGGAGCTGCAAAAATGAAAAAGCAAGAAAAGCCCAATTCCGGTGAGCGCTCTCTTCAGCTGCAGCAGCAAATTCTGCATTACCGTTCTGAACTAAGCCGTATGCAGCAGCTTGTCAATGATGCAGAAAATCAAGTAAAGAAAGAGCTCATCCGGAATCAGTATTTGCAGGAAAAACTCAACGAAGCACTCCATACCCACACCGATCAGTTTGAAAAAGAGGTGTTTAAGCTTGAGAAAAAAGTGCTCACACTGGAAGTCGCTCTTGAGGAAGAAAAAAAACGGACAGCTGATCTGCGCAAAAAAATACTGATGCAGGAAGATCAGGCAAAACCAGCTGTCATAGAACCGGTTGTGCAAGCAAGCGCCCACTTTCAGGCTTCCATCCTCCTTCCTCAGGAAGAAGATGACAACTTGACTGTATTTGGAGACTTCATCATAAAAAATACCGGCAATCAGCCTCTGCATCAGCCGATTATCTGTATACAAATTACACCGCTTCTCTTTGGATCATTAAGCGGAAAAATCATCCTGCAGCGAAAAATGGATGATACAAAAGTTTACGAAGATGCTGCAAATAATCATTGGAAACACGTCCATGAAAATTGGCGTGAGCGAATCCGCAGCGACAATCAATACTGGCTCCAGCCTTTAAGCGATGCACCAATTAAACCAAATGATCATCTAGTTTTCTCAAGTTTCGAAATATCCTTCCCAAAACCAGACAGCCGTCCCATAACCGTAAATGGCTTTGTTTACACCAAAGAACTGCAGAGAGGAGTGCCCTCGTTAAACAAAATTTCGATTCAATAAAGAAAAGCGGAGCCGACTGATCAGACTCGGGCAGACAGATAAGAATTCACCCGAAAAGTCCATGTTTGACTTTTTGGGGGAATTTGTTCTGGCCGAGGGGCTAGGAGGCGGAGCTGGACAATAAAGAAAAGCGGAGCCGCCCGTTTAGCGCAGGAAGACAGATAAGGACCAGACAGGAAAAATACTCTTTTTAGCCCGCCCCAAGGATTATGTGCAAAGAATACAAAAAAGAGTCTAGCGGCATAGACTCTTTTTTTAGAAGATTAATTTTTCAATGATAGATTCAAGAATCGCTGCACAGCCTGCGATCGCCAGTATGAGTATTAGCGGAGAGGCGAGGTCCTGCATGTTAATGAAAATAATATACAGAAAGGCAGAAGTCCAAATACCCGTGCACCAGTAACAGCTGAGCAATTCGCCGATCCACCTCTGCAGCCCCTCTCCCTTTATTTCAATATAGGAAAATTTGCTTCCATCCGGTAAAACTTCTTCTGCTTCCTTATGAAAGGGCCTTCTGATAAAAGCTGTTATTTTATCATAAACAAGCAATCTGGTAAGCCTGAAGCTCGCTAAAAACAGTAAGATAAAGTCGATCCATCCAATCATATATTTCTCCTTCTCTGCATTGAATAATGATACATTTTATGAAAGGTCAGGGTGTTTATGACTGAAGTTCGCGTTTACTGGTTAAATATCCATACTTTCTGGGGAGGTGTTACATATACTGTTTAATAAATGAAGCATCGAAGGAGGATATTATGAGAAAAGTAATCTTTTTTAACTTTGAAGAATCAAATAATATAAAACAAAAATTGGCCGGATTAACAGAGGGAGATGAAGTAAATGTTCATCTCGGGGAAAAAATTCATTATGAAGCTGCCTTCAAATCATACAATTCAAAAGATGAAACAGCAGCTTTTATCATCGACCGTTTTTATGAAAATGGAGGAGAACTCGTTACTTTCCATTTAGATGAAATTACTGGACTTGAGCTTCCGCTCAGTGAAGATGCTGTTGAAGGAGAGGATGAGTAAATAGCTGTAGATAAAAGCTCTACCTAGTATGAGGGGGATGGATTCTTGTCAGATAAAGAGATCATGCCAGTACAATACTTAAAAACATTGGAAGGAAATTATGCCCAGCTGTTTTTATTCAGTGATGGGAATCATTATGTGGTTAAATTTCATATGGTGAGGAAATACCGCAAACGGGAAATCGTAAATGAATGGCTTACAGCAAAGCTTGCCCATCTTCTTGATTTGCCTGGTTTGCCTATTAAGGTTGTTCATATTCCTGAAGACTCTCTGGCAGATATACCTCCATACCGCTATTCCTCATATAAGCCAGGTAATCATGTGGCTTTTCCATATCTGACAAATGTAAAATCTTATGCAGAGCTTGCGATGCCTCCGCAAAAAGAAAACCTGGTAAATATGAAGGACCTGGCGGGAATGCTCGTGTTTGATCAGTGGGTGAACAACAATGACCGCAGCCGGACAAATATACTGTTTGAAGAAAAAGAAAACGGAACCTATTTCTTCTGGATGATTGATCATGGCAGATGTTTTCCGGGCATGTATGAATGGAATGAAGAAACCCTTTCTAAAGAGCCTGTTTACCGCGTTAACATGCCTGTATACAAATGGGCTAGTTCTCTTCTTAAGGATCCCTTTTTGCTTTATGATTTCAGTGAAAAAATGAGAAATGTAAAGCAAGAGGAAATTTGGGAAATTCTCGCAGAAATCCCATCAGATTGGAATGTCACGAAGCAGGAAAAAGAGAAGCTGCTTGCCTTTTTAAAAAGAGAGGGATTGCATGAGGTTCCTCAGCTTATCATGGATGCAAACAGCAATTACTTTGGCACCTAGTCAGGTGTTTTTTTATTGGGTAAGAAAGATAGCCGCACTCGGCGCCATAATCCTCAGACTGAATGGATCCTCCATGCCTGCGCTTGCCAAGGCACTTGGGCTTTTCTTAACGGCAGCAGAAAAAAACGCAGATTTCTCTCTGCGTTTATTTCCAATTCCTCTTAAGAAATTTTTCATACATTTCATGCTGCTTAATCAGCTGTTTTTTCAAGTCGAATTGTTCTTCAATCACATGTCTTGCAGCATGGGTATAGTCACTCCATGTTTCTTGTGAACGGAGGAATGATTCAATTCCGTCCGAGAGCTGCTGAACATTTCTTTCTTCAATTAAATAGCCTGTGCGAAGATGAGAGATTAGCTCAGGTATTCCTGCATGCCTGGTTGATATCACTGGCAGACCAATCGCCATCGCTTCTTTAATAGCATTTGGAATGCCTTCCACATCTCCGTTTTGGGCTATTTCACTCGGCAAACAAAAGAGGTGTGCTTTTTTCAGTTCTTCAGCTATATCAAACAAGCTCATTTTTCCTAATAAAAACACAGCATCCGTTAGATGCAGTTCCCCGATCAGCGCTTCGAGATTAGCTCTCTCCTTTCCTCCTCCGATGATTTTAAGCTTAATATTCGGATATGTTTCATGGACCGACTTAAAAGCTCGTATCAGTATATCATGCCCCTTTTTTTGAACCAGTCTTCCGACTGAAATGATGACAAATTCCCCATCAGCAGGTTTGCGTCGTTCTTGAAATGGAAAAACATCCAGGTCAATTCCTCCATACAGAACATTTATTTTGCTGCTTGGAACCCCAAGCTTCAGAAGCTCATTTCCAAGATATTCACAAACCGGCACGAATAAACTGTCATGATTGACAATTGAACGGTAGCGCGAAAAGTTTCTATTATACAGCGCTTCGCTTTGTGCTGAACCGTCAGAACCGCGGATGCTGACTATAAATGGAAGGTTATGCTGCATAGCAAGCGGAAAGACATCAACGGCATGCTTGCCATGATGTGCATGAATGGCTGCTACCCTCTGTTCTTTAAAAAAGGCATTCAGATCCGGAATCTCATTTATATTATAAAAAGAATCTAAGGGGAAATCCGTGTCCTGCTTCCTTTGAAATGGACCGATTACAATAGTGCGGTACTGCCCTTGATAAACCATTTGATTATATATAAAGCGCTGATTGATTTTCACATCTTCCATTAAATAATGCGCAATTGTTTCCATCTGAGAAGATTCACTCCTCTGCTCAAGGTAAAGATAAGAATTCTTCTACCTCACCGCTCTTCATTTTTTTATGTTGTAGCCTATTCACAAGATGCCCTGAATGTAATTTGTCCCTGTGAAAAGGCCCTTTTATGAGTTTTTTCTCATCAGCTGTAACCTTTCATGCTTGTTTCATAATAGGCTATGGGAGATGGTGTTTAGAAAGGGGTTTCTACTATGAATGTTTGCGTGATTGGCGCTGGCTATGTTGGCTTAACAACTGCAGCAGTTCTCTCAGATCTTGGTCATCACGTTACATGCATCGATCAGGACACTGATAAGATTGCATCGTTGCAGAACGGCTCTATTCCAATTTTTGAACCTGATTTAGAAGATTGCGTCCAGAAAAATAAAAGCAGGCTCCGCTTTACTGACGATCTTTCATCAGGCTTAAGCAATACAGAAATCATTATTATGGCAGTAGGAACACCGTCCCTGCCGGATGGCAGCTCTAATTTAAGCTTTCTTTATAAAGCGATGATTGATGTGATGGACCATCTCGCTTCCTATAAAATAATCATGATAAAAAGTACAGTTCCTCCGGGCACCAATGCCGCAATCCTGAAATTTCTGAAAGAAAAAGGATATCAGCCTTCCCTATTTGATCTTGTTTCAAATCCGGAATTTTTGAGGGAAGGATCAGCTCTTCATGATATGAAGTTTCCTGATCGGATCGTTTATGGCTTAGCGGAAGAAAACGAGGATTTACTTGGTAAATTAAATGAACTCTATAAAGGAATTGAAGCGCCCGTCATCGTAACAAATTATGCTGGAGCAGAATTAATTAAATATGCTTCTAATGCATTTTTAGCTGCTAAAATCAGTTTTATAAATGAAGTCGCCCGGGTTTGTGAACTTTTTGGCGCGGATGTAACACATGTAGCTAAAGGGATCGGCCTGGATGCGCGAATTGGCCATTCTTTTTTGCAGGCAGGCATTGGGTACGGAGGCTCCTGTTTTCCAAAAGACTTAAAAGCGTTAAGCTTTACTGCTAAAGATAACGGGCTGCAGCCGCTCATACTGGATGCTGTTCAATCTGTAAATGCCACACAAATCAACGTCTATTTTGAGAAAATAAAAGCTTTGTTTCCGGCTCTGTCCTCTATGAAAATTGCCGTTCTTGGCATTTCTTTTAAGCCAAATACAGATGATATCCGGGAATCCCCAGCTGTTGCATTCATTAAAAAACTGCATGAATATGGATGTACAGTGTCTGCTTATGATCCCAAAGCAGCTTTGCCAAAAGAGCTCAGTATGGTTGAGCAGACTGAGACTCCTTATGAAGCTATTCTGAATGCAGATTTAATTGTTGTCGCTACGGATTGGAAGCAAATCATCGGCCTCGACTGGAAGCAGGTACGGCATATTATGAAAGGCAAAGCAGTAATCGATGCAAGAAATTGTCTTAATCCTGCTCTCATCAGGAATGCTGATTTAGATTATATTGGAGTTGGCCGACTATGAGAATTATTGTGACAGGATGCGCTGGATTTATTGGCTCTCATTTATGCGAAAAGCTGCTGGAACAAGAAGAAAATACAGTTATCGGGATTGATTGCTTTATCGGTCCCACACCAGGCTCTTTGAAAGATTTAAACGTATCTAATCTGCTGCCTCATCCTCGCTTTAAGCTGATTAAAGAATCAATCATGAATATTGACTGTGCCGACCTCCTGAAAAAAGCAGATATCGTCTATCACCTTGCAGGTATTCCTGGAGTAAGAGCAAGCTGGGGAAGGGATTTTTTCCCTTATACTGAAAATAATATCCTTGCTACACAGCGTTTATTGGAGGCTGCTAAGTCTGTAAGTCTCAAAAAGTTCATCTATGCTTCCACCTCGTCTATTTATGGATACAAACATGGAATGGTCTCTGAAGATGCGATGCCCGATCCGCTCTCGCCTTATGGGGTAACAAAGCTTGCAGGCGAGCATTTATGCTCCGTTTATCATCAGAACTTTAATGTTCCTGTTACGATTTTGCGCTATTTTACCGTGTACGGTCCAAGACAGCGGCCGGACATGGCCTTTCACCGCTTCTTTAAACAAATTCTAACGGATCAGCCGCTCACTCTATTTGGCGACGGCACTCAATCCCGTGATTTCACGTACATTGATGATTGCGTTAAAGGAACAGCCGCTGTCATGAACGCAGAGAATACCATCGGAAAAATTTTTAACATCGGCGGAAAGGAAAGAGCAGCCATTCATGAAATCATAAGTGAAATGGAAAAAATTACAGGAAAGAAAGCTGTCATTCGGTATTTAGATGCAGCTATCGGAGAACCGAAACACACTCATGCAGATATCTCTCACGCAGCGAGGGTGTTAGGCTATTCACCTGATATTTCCCTTAGCGAAGGGCTTATAAAAGAATTTAACTATATGAAGGTCATTTTAAAAGGAGAATCGCCATGAATCTCGCTTTTATCTGCACGGAAAAACTCCCCGCACCAGCTGTGAAAGGAGGTGCCATTCAGCTTATGCTGGACGGCATCTCCCCTTATTTCAGCCAAAAGTACAGCGTCACAATTTATTCGATTACAGACCCTCTTCTACCTGCTGAAAATACTGAAAATGGCATTTCATATATTCGTTTTCCAAGGTCATCCTTTCATGAGGAGACAGCACATAATCTAAAGGAAAAATCTTTTACACATATTCATGTTTTTAATCGCCCGAACGAAATTTGGAGATATAAACAGGCTTCCCCAGACAGCAAACTGATTCTCAGCCTGCATAACGATATGTTCTCAACGAGAAAACTAAAACCCAATCAGGCATTGACAGCCATTCAAGACTGCGATGCAATCACAACAGTGAGTGAATACATTAAACGCACTGTCACTGTCCGCTATCCGGAGGCAGAAGAAAAAACTCATGTTGTATACTCTGGTGTTGATTTTTCAAAGTTTTATCCAAGCGGGTCTCCTGAAGGCATCAAAATTAAGGATTTATGGAGGAATAAGTACGGACTGCAAAATAAAAAAGTGATCCTTTTTATCGGCAGATTAAGCCGGACTAAGGGACCCCACCTTTTAATAAGAGCGATGGAGGAAGTCATTAAAGAGCACCCTGACGCCGTTTTGGTCATTGTCGGAGGAAAATGGTTCAGTGAAAATGGAATAAATGAATATGTTCAGTACTTATACGATGAATCAGAGTCTTTAAAAAAACATATCCTATTTACAAAATATATACCTTCTGAAGAAATACCAAATGTACTTCTCATGGGAGATATGCTCGTATGCAGCTCGCAATGGCATGAACCTTTGGCGAGAATTCATTACGAGGCCATGGCAGCCGGTCTTCCAATCATAACGACAGATCGAGGAGGAAATTCAGAAGTCATTATCGATGAAATGAATGGCTATGTTATCAAAGAGTATGATCAGCCAAAGGCATTTGCAGCACATATCTCAGATTTGCTTACGAGCACTGCACTCTCTGCAGCTCTGGGGAAGAATGGCCGCCTTTATGCTGAAATGAATTTTTCATTTTTAAAGACAGCAGAAAAATTGGAGCAAATCTATTTAAATGCTTAAAAGAACCGGCTGAATGGCTGGTTCTTTTCATTTAGGGACGGCTTATTAATCTAATAATAAAAAAGATATCAGCTAGCTGATATCCAAACTTCATTGTTTTAATCTAAAAATATGATTCTGTTTTTGCGCGTCGAAGACACTGATTTTGATTTTCTTGAGGAAAAGCGAAGCGCTGTTCGATCTTGATTTTTGCTTGATTGATTGGAATCCGAGTTGACTCCATTAAATATATCAATTAATTTGTCATAGCTGTAAACTTGTTTATCTCTGCTTCCGGCAACTTTTAAAGATTCGGTTAATGACGGTTCTGATGCCTCCGCCTGCTGTTCTTGTTTCGTTTCAAGCCTAGCTGCAGGGAGCATTTCTTCAGCTTCAGCTAATGCAGCAGGCTCTTGCACCTCTAATTTCGGCATCTCAGCTGCAGGCTCAGATGCAATCTGCTGTTTTTTCACCTTCTTAGACTTTTTCCCTTTTTTTACTGCAGGTTCTTCTGCTGTCTCTAGTATTTCTTGAACCGGCAGTTGAACGATTTCCTGCACCTCTTCGTTCAATGGCTCTACATTCAGATTAGTTACTTGGAGCTTCCGTTTCTTAATTGGCAGTTCAACCAGCTCTATATTTCCAGTTGCAGGCTCTTCATGCCGTACTTTATACTTTGACAAGAAAGTCTCTGGATCTTCAAGCATCGTTTCATATTCAGCTGAGCTCCATCCCATCGGACCAGGAGGAGAAAATGAAAAGTTCACTAGTTCCACTTTTGGAATTTCACTGAATTCAGAGTGATTCATACTCATCTTGCTCACCCTCCTTTATGCTTTAATTTTTGAAAATAACCCATCGAAGTCAGTTAAAAATTCATGCTTTGACTGCTCAACAGAAATAATGTTCTGCAGGGCCCATATATATTTCTCATCTGACCAGGATGTTTTTTGACCGAGGAAATACTTATGAACAATCGAACAGTATAAATGAGGAAACTTCAAATCTGTCCATAAAACCCTGTACTGATCTTTTGTAAGAGGATTTATTTTGTCATATGTTCTTAATAGCTCAATGACAAGCTCAGTATCCCAGACTGACATTTTTTTCAGCACTTTATTTAAAATAACCCGTAAGTCCCTTGATGGAAGATCGGATGTAATCGAATGCAGTTCTTTCATAGCAAGCCCCTCTTCCGTCTCAATAAAACGGGCAAGGGTAAAATCCTGCTGGCAAAACATTCTGGATTCAAGGCATTCCAGAGACCATTTCTCATAATGCCCTTCATCAAGTTCCAGAAGAGCCTGCTTGCCGCGGAGAATCATTTCATCAATTGATTCAATCACCATTTTTGAGAAGGGATCCTGAAGCCATGTTTGTTCTGCATCAGGTTCGATGACAGCCGGAGCTGGAAGATTGTTTTCTTTATCCGATTTTATAGCGAGCATTTTATTTCCTTCAAGTTCCTGCAGCTTCCATCTGAATAATTTATGCCATTTGCCGAGACGGCTTCTTTTTTTGCTCATTTCATCCGGCATATAGCCTGCTGAGGTTTGATGGAACTTTCCAATGAACTCCATGATTTGAAGCATTTGTTTTTTATCATAATAGAGCACTTCTTTTCCTTCCTGCAAATCATACAGGACATATGCTGAATTATCAGCTCCGACACAGATTGCTCCTGCTTTTGTGCGGTGTATGCCTGCAATCGGCAGACCATTGTCCTGCAGATGCTCATGTCCTTCTGCAATCAGAAGCATCCTTGCAGGCTTCATGACAACTCTCTTTAAAATCTTCACACCCTGACCCGTCTCTACTTTCCAAGTCGTACGCCCGCTTTTGTTGGTTAAAAGGGTTATCGACTGCACATCAAAAGGGTACAAGTTTAGGATATTCATTTGGAGCTCATACTTGTTTAGTTCTGTATCCAAGATGTTTCACCCTTTCTATCTTCCATTTTCATAAACTCTAAGTAAATTCCCGGCTACTGTGTTCCAGCTGAATTCACGTTCTGCTTTTGATCTTCCGTATCTTCCCATTTCATTACGTTTTCCAGAGCTGTCAAGCAGGGAGTTTATGGCTTCAGCATAAGCAAGAGGTTCTTCAAAATTATTGATAACCTTACCGTTTCTGCCTTCATCAATGACTTCGGGATTACCCCCGCGGTTGCTTGTAATGATTGGAAGACCGCAGGCCATCGCTTCGTAATGAACACGTGCCAGCGGTTCCTGCCATTGCGATGAACATACAAAAATGTCTGACATGGCATACAGAGTGGGTATATTTTTAGGCTGAACGAACTGAATGAATTGAACATTTTCAGGATACATGGCCCCGAGTGTATATAAATGTCTGACATAGTTGTTGACTTCATTGTCGCCAAACCATTTCGAGCCAATGAAAACCATAACAGCATCAGGATGTTTTTCAAGGATCTTAGGCATTGCCTGCAGGAGGATATGAGGCCCCTTTACCTTACTTAAACGTCCTACAAATAAAATGATTTTCTGATTCTTCAGATTTAATTCAGAACGCACTTTTTCCTTGAGCCTTCTGCCTTCCTGCGTCCAGTCGGGAAAATAAGTCTGCAGGTCTACACCTGAATAAACGGTTTTTACCTTCCCTTTTGCTTCAGGGAATCTGTCTGTAATGGTACGGCCAATATAATCACTGACCGTTACGATTTGAGCAACGGCTGCAATACAGGCTCTGCCCTCTTCATCCGTCATTTTTTCTACCGCGAACATCTCATTGTGAACACTTAAAATCCATTTCGTATTCGGCGACTGGGCATGCAGGGCAGGAATCCAGGCTGGTCTGTTGCACAGGTGAACCACATCGTACTTTGTATTCTTTAAATGATCCCCGAGAAAAGACAGATATTCGCTTTGTGCAAAACGTATATAATGAACACCATTTCTCGTTTCATTTTCAGGAAGATCTGGATGCTGAATTGAAAGGATTGTCACTTCATGTTTTTGTGCAATAAGCGGGGCAATGGAATCCAGATAGATCTGGATGGCTCCTCCTTTAATTGCGGGAACAGGGAGTTTTTCAGTCGCTATTAATGCAATCTTCATACGTTACCTCCATTCGTCTAGTAAGCCCTTATCTTAAAATACGAAAAAACTGGGAGTATGTGCTATTCTTCATGTAACATTTTCAAAAAAGGCGATATGATTATTTTTTAATCTTTTTTCAGACGGCGGCATTTATCCTAGGACAAAAAACAACCTTTTCTCATAATCTATGAAGTAAAAGGATGGGATGGTGACCATATTGGAAGAAAACGCAAACACAGGATCCTTTCATGCTTCAGTAAAGGATACGGTAAATATTTTTTCACTTATTGATCAAAAAAAAGCTGCTGACAATGCACCTAATCAATCAATAGAAGCACCAAAGCAAACAATAGAAACAGATTCAGCTGAACAAGTCGTGCTAAGCTCAAGAAGGCGCCAAAAAAGCAGGAACAATTCAAAGAAAAAACATGCTTCTGTCAAATTTTTATCTGAAGCGACGCCAGAACAAAAGCCAGGCAAAAAAGCATTGGAAGAAACTTCGGCAAAAAGAACAGAAAAAGAAACAGCAGCAGAGGAAGAAAACACTGTCTCTGCAAAGCAAAGTGTTCCAAAATCAAAGAAGGAAAAAAAGAAAAAGAAACCGATGTCATCTGAGGCAAAAGCAAGAAAAGAAAAACTAAAAACGACAGATGATTTTATCGCACTTGACCCATTTACTGAAAAAATATTCAAAGAAGCGAAAATGAAAAAAGAGGATCGCAAGGAAGCGAACGAAGAAGAAGAAGTATACGTTCTTACTCCTGAAGAAGAAGCCAAACTTGTTAAGCTTGCGGAATACATTATTCAGAGCTGGGACGTTCAGGTTGACCGGATTGAAGTCATTCAAGGCGGGCAAATGGCACTCGTTTGGAAAATTCACACGAGCAATGGACCGGTCTGTTTAAAGCGGATTCACCGTCCTGAGAAGAAAGCATTATTCTCCATTAATGCACAGAATTACTTAGCCGAAAAAGGCGGCAGAGTACCTGGAATCATCCGTAACATACACAACGATCTCTTTACAAAACAAGGTCCTTTTTTATTCGTTCTTTATGACTGGATTGAAGGCGGCGTATTTGATTTAGCAGTGGATCCTGATTTGGAAGTAGTTATGAAAGGCCTGGCGGAGTTTCATCTTTGGTCTGAAGGTTATCATCCGCCAGAGGGCATTCCTGTGTTTAAAAAGCTCGGACGCTGGCCAAATCACTATATTAAAAGATG
Source organism: Metabacillus hrfriensis (assembly GCF_030127205.1). Lineage (NCBI taxonomy): Bacteria > Bacillati > Bacillota > Bacilli > Caryophanales > Bacillaceae > Metabacillus > Metabacillus hrfriensis. The sequence continues at coordinate 1,258,166 of NZ_CP126116.1, read as the reverse complement.
TCAGCAAATGGAGTCATGGAAAATCATCGCCCAAAATACTCCAGATAACCCGTTCTCTCAATTGTATCTGCAGGAAATTGACTATTTCATCGAACAGGGACGCCAAACCCTTGACCGTCTGATGAATTCAAAGTATGTCCCTTGGATTGAAGAACAGTCTGCAAATCCAACCCTTTGTCATCAGGATTATGGCGCAGGAAATACTGTGCTTGGGAATGACGGCAAGATTTGGGTCATCGACTTAGATACGGTCTCTTATGATCTTCCTATCCGCGACCTGCGAAAAATGATTATACCTTTACTTGATACAACAGGAGTGTGGGATGAAGCAAGATTCCAATTAATGATGAATGCTTATGAAAGTGTCAATCCTTTAACATCTGAACAAAAAGAAGTGATGTATATCGATATGCTTTTCCCTTATGAAATGTATGATATTGCTCGGGAAAAGTTCGTCAGAAAAACAGATATGTTACCAGAAGAGCTTGCTCAGGCTTTCCAGTATGAAAGAATCAAAGAAGCACATTTAAACAGCTTAATTAATTCATAAAGTTAATCAAAAGATGATTTCAGCTGCTGGCTGCTGTCATCTTTTTTTATTTTAATAAAAGACAAAACCATGCTGAGTTAAACCATTAATCTTGGTACAAATCTATATCCTTCCAAGTCATTCATTATTTAATTACTAAAGGAATACATTCGTAAGAGACTAAAATAATGAGAGGTGTAAGAAAATGAAAAATCAGGAATCTTTCTCCACGGTTAAATCCTATATTCCTTTTCACAGCCAATTCGATCCCTGTCCGCCGATCGGCAAAAAATACTACTCGACCCCCCCAAACTTATATCTGGGATTTCAGCCGCCCAATCTTCCTCAATTCTCCCCATATGAAGCCTTAAAAAAAGGTACATTATGGCCTGTTTTTTATGATTATTATGAAAATCCATATAAAAAAGGAGGAAGCTGAAGATGGCTAAAACACTTCCGCCCGAATACTATCAGAAGTTAGAGGAAATCCAGGCGGTTGATTTTGTTCTTGTCGAACTAACCTTATATTTAGACACGCATCCTGATGATTCTCAGGCGATCTCCCAATATAACCAGTATGCACAATATGGCAGACAAATCAAACGAACGTTCGAATCTCAATTTGGACCTCTCAGTCAAGGAAGTCCTAATCCTTCTGGAGAATACTGGACATGGAAAAGCGGTCCATGGCCATGGCAAGTATGACGAAAGGAGTGGATCAGTTTGTGGACATATGATAAAAAGCTGCAATACCCTGTTAGAGTCAGTACATGCAACCCTACTTTGGCCAAATTTTTAATGGAACAATATGGAGGAGCGGACGGTGAGCTTGCTGCTGCATTGCGTTATTTGAATCAGCGCTATACCATTCCTGATAAAGTTGTTGGACTTCTTACTGATATTGGAACAGAAGAATTCGCTCATCTAGAAATGATCGCTACAATGATTTATAAATTAACAAAAGACGCAACCCCCCAGCAATTGAAAGAAGCAGGGATTGGAGATCATTACGTAAGTCATGACAGCGCATTGTTTTACCAAAATGCTGCTGGAGTTCCTTTTACTGCTTCATATATACAGGCAAAAGGAGATCCTATTGCTGATTTATACGAAGATATTGCTGCAGAAGAAAAAGCCCGCGCTACCTATCAATGGATTATTGATATGTCTGATGATCCTGATTTAAATGATTCTCTCAGATTTCTAAGGGAACGGGAAATCATTCATTCTCAGAGGTTTAGAGAAGCCGTAGAAATTTTAAAAGAAGAAAGAGACAGAAAAAAGATCTTTTGAGAACATAAAAGAACCCCGGAAAACCGGGGTTCTTTTATAAATCTTTTAAAGTGATAGCCTGAATCTCGTTTAACGGAATCTTCTCCCCATTAATCAAAATACACTCATCTTTATATTCTGTTACTTTTCCAATATGAGTCTTTACATTTGTACTGATGCTGCAATTTAAACTGGAGAGTCTCTCAGGTAAATTTAGAAGCAGCTCAATTTTCTCTTTATTTGTAAGATCGTTAAACGAATGCAGAGGCTTTGTCAGCCTTTTTTCTTTTAGCACAGCAGGCTCTGCTTTCACTTCCCCGCTCAATACTGGCTCTTCAGGTACCGCTGCTGTTTCTGCCGGCAGATCTTTTCTTAAGACATATGTTTTTTGCATAGATGTTAAAACAGGTTCCAATTCCGGCTGAACGATATACAGCAGCGGAGGATTTTTAACAGATTGATGCTTTTTCACAGACGTCCCTCCTCATGTTCATGCTCTACAAAGAAGTATATGCAAGGAGATCAGTTTTATGATGAGAGGGTTATAGAGATATTTTCATAAATTTGCTGACGTCTTTGAATCCCATTTGTTCATACAGTTTCATTGCTTTTTGGTTATGTGCATACACATTCAGCCTAACATCGCTGTACCCGCTATTTTTGAATTCTTTTATTGCTTCCTCCATCAATAACTTGGAGTATCCCTTGCCTCTGTATGGCACTTTTACATATAGATCATTAATCCAGCCAATTTCATCGCCCGTTAAGAAATCGAATGCTTTATCAATCATGATCCAGCCAAGCAGTGTGCTGCCGTCCATCAAGCAAACAAAATAAGCCTGATATTTTGCGGAATGTTCATAGACTTCAATCATTTTTTCCTTATTATCGTCCGAAACGTGATTGGTTGCTTCCCTGCGGTTTTCGCCGGCTAATTCGTAAATTTCTTCTAATTCGTCTGATGCTGCCAGTTTAAATGTTAACCCCATAATTGGTCACTGTCCTTTTTTATCTTCTGCAGCCTGAGCTTCCAATGCTTTTTTTAGATGCTGAAGATGATCTCCGTCTTCTTTTTTCATAATCTTCACAAATACCGGCTTAATGAGTTTCATTGTGAATTTTTTCGCATTGATTTCACATTCAAAACGGATTGTCGTCTGATTGCCTGATGCAGAAAACGTGTAATGATAGATGGCTTCCATCCCTTTCATTTCACTTTTAACTGAGTACTTTGCGCTCGGAACATACTCTATAAATTCAATAACCGCTGTAGCCTCTCTTCCCCTTATTTCACGGGTTTCTCTGTATTTCGTGCCTGCTTGAACAGGTCCATCCGTCAGCTTCTCGACTTTCGTCACATTTTGCATAAACAGAGGGGCATTTTCAACGTCAGCGGCAAAATTGAATACTTGGTCAAGCGGTGCATTTACAGTGACTTGATCTTGAAATTCACTCATGCAATAATCAATCCTCCTTATGATTAGGATTTATTCCTTATCCATATTTTATCAGAATTGGAGACACCGCATAGACAAGCAAAAACATTTTTGTTTCAGGAATAAAAAAACCGCCTCATTAAAGAGACTATCAGGAGGGTAGTTGATTCCTTTAAACGCGTTCTTTTCTGGATTTGGGGAATTATACAGGGATTTTAGATCCTTTAAACGCGCTCTTTACTGTTTTAGGGGAATCATTCAGGGCCTTTGAGTGCTCTAATCGCACTCTATCCGGGATTTGGGGAATCATTCAGGCCCTTTGAGTTCTCTAATCACTCTCAATCCGGGATTTAGGGAATCATTCAGGGCCTTTGAGTGCTCTAATCGCACTCTATCCGGAATTTGGGGAATCATTCAGGCCCTTTGAGTCCTCTAATCGCACTCTATCCTGGATTTGGGGAATCATTCAGGCCCTTTGAGTTCTCTAATCACTCTCAATCCGGGATTTGAGGAATCATTCAGGGCCTTTGAGTGCTCTAATCGCACTCTATCCGGGATTTGGGGAATCATTCAGGCCCTTTGAGTTCTCTAATCACTCTCAATCCGGGATTTAGGGAATCATTCAGGGCCTTTGAGTCCTCTATTCACCCTCAATCCGGGATTTGGGGAATCATTCAGGCCCTTTGAGTTCTCTAAACACGCTCTTTCATGGATTTGGGGAATCATACAGGCCCTTTGAGTTCTCTAATCACCCTCTTTCCTGGATTTTGGGAATCATACAGGGCCTTTGAGTCCTCTAATCACCATCTTTCATGGATTTGGGGAACATACAAGCCCTTTGAGTCCTCTAATCACCATCTTTCATGGATTTGGGGAATCATACCGAGCCTTTGAGTCCTCTAATCATCCTCTTTCCTGAATTTGGGGAATCATACGGGGACTTTGAGTTCTCTAATCAGCCTCTTTCCTGGATTTGGGGAATCATACTGGCCCTTTGAGTTCTCTAATCACCCTCTTTCCTGGATTTGGGGAATTATACTGGCCCTTTGAGTCCTCTAATCACCTTCACTCCTGGATTTGGGGAATCATACAAGCCCTTTGAGTCCTCTAATCATCCTCTTTCCTGGATTTGGGGAATCATACGGGGACTTTGAGTCCTCTAATCACCATCCATCCTTGATTCGGAAAATCATACAGGCCCTTTGAGCCCCTAAACACGGTATTTCCTAAAATCACAACTTGACAATACTCACCCAAACAAAAAAAAACGGGCAAAAATTGCTGTGCAATTCATTACCCGTTTTCTTCTGTATTTTGTTATCTCCATTAAAATTAAAGAGACTGCAGGCTTTGATTAACCTAAGATATGATATCCAGAGTCTACATGAAGATTTTCTCCAGTCATCCCTCTGGCAAGGTCACTGAACAAGAAAAGTGCTGTATCCCCAACTTCTTCTGGAGTTGTTGTACGGCGCAGCGGCGCGCGTTCTTCGATATCTTTCAGGATGGAGTTGAAATCGCTGATTCCTTTAGCAGAAAGCGTACGGATTGGGCCGGCAGAAATCGAATTCACGCGAATGCCGTCTTTTCCTAAATCGCTTGCCAGGTATCTCACACTTGCATCAAGTGATGCCTTCGCAACTCCCATAACGTTGTAGTTAGGAAGGACTCTTTCTCCGCCAAGATATGTGAGTGTCACAATGCTTCCGCCCTCTGTCATCAAGCCTCTTGCAGCTTTTGCCACAGCTGTCAGTGAATAAGAGCTGATATTGTGAGCAAGCAAAAATCCGTCGCGGGTTGTATTCATGTATTCTCCGCTCAGTTCTTCCTTTTGTGCAAACGCGATGCAATGTGCAATTCCATGAATAACGCCTACTTCATTTTTAATCGCTTCAAAACAAGTGTCAATTTCAGCATCATTTGTTACATCACAAGGAAGAACAATCGAATCATTGCGGTCAAGCGTTTCAACTAAATCCCGCACTGATTTTTCAAGGCGTTCACCTGCATATGTAAAAATAAGACGCGCTCCTGCCGTATGAAGAGAACGGGCAATTCCCCAGGCAATGCTTCGTTTGTTTGCGACGCCCATTACGACTACATTGCGTCCAGCTAATGATAAATTCATTTGGAATCCTCCTAATTAATACATGTTATTAGTACCTGGTTATAATTATAGCATGCTATTTGCCGTATTTCTAGACCGCTGCTGGATTTCATGAATGAACCTGGATCATTTCAGCTAATTAAAAGAGCATTTTAAGTCCCGTCAAAACGATACCGATGAAAAATCCGCACACCGCACCGTTCACACGGATCCACTGTAAATCTTTCCCTACATTATTTTCTATCATATCAATTAATTTCTCATCATCCAGTTTGTTTAAATTCTCTTCGACCAGTTTACCGATTTTTGAATGATTTTTTTCAATGAAAAGAGTAATTTGTTCCTGTACTTTGTTCTCGATTGCATCCGTTTTTTCCTTGTCACCACTGATATTTTCCAGTAATCGAGCAGCAAAAGGCATGAGATGATCCTCAATAAAAGAACCTTCTTCTATATAATTTAGTGCTTTTATTTGAGTTTTCTTTAAAATTGTCAGCAGCTTTCCGGAAGGGTCCCACTCTGAAACCACGCGGTCTATTTCCACTGCCAGTGCTTGATTTTCCTGAATATTGAGCAATTCTTTTCGAATATGATCAAGGATTGCCTGACGATTTTCACTATCTGGTCTGCGCAAACCTCTGATGACATTAAGAATAATATCTTGAAGGATCTTTCCGAGCTTTTCTTCATTTACAATATTTTGAAAGGATTTTAAGGCGAATTGCAAAAATCCATCTGCCTCTACATGGTCCATTGCTCTCATGGCAAATCTGCCAAATTCCTCTCTTTGATCACGTCTTGATGCCCATTCCTCAGTCTTTAAAAGCAGATAATCAAAGCACTTTTCATCATATTTCCGCTCAAGTACTTGATGAATGAGAGCTTGAAGCAGTTTCATTACTTCATTGGATGTAAGGTATCCTTTTAGCTGATTCTTAATAAGAGGAGCAATCTTTTCCAAATCTGCACTTTCAATCATTTGCATGATGAGAGATTTCATTGTTTTCTTGAAAGAATCGGAATGAAGCTCTTTTTCAAGTATTGGCAGCAGCTTTTCTGTCAAGTTTATTTGGGCTAATTTAGTTTGAATACTCTCCTTTGACAGCCAATCATTTTCAATTGTGTTAACGAGAGCCCTAATCATTCTGTTTCGATTTTTTGGCAATAAAGCTGTATGAGGAATAGGCACGCCGAATGGGTGTCTGAATAACGCTGTAACGGCAAACCAGTCAGCTAATCCCCCAACCAGGCCAGCTTCAAATCCTCCCTGCAAAAATTCTCCAGCAATTGTTCCTTGAAAAGGAATTGTTGCTGCAAACCCCGTTCCCATAATGGCAAGTGAGATTCCTGCCAAATGTTTTGATTTATTAGACATGTTCGTACCCTCAATCTTTATAAAATAAAATGAAAAAGTATATCTTTTTATCCATGCTAGTCTAAAAAGAGAAATAAATCCAATCATATCATATAAAAAACTGGCCAAAATCATGGCCAGTTTTTTTATTCTATATTCTTATCCCAAATAACGCTGATAAATACGTTTTGCTTCAGCCATATCTTTCGTCCCATGAATCAGGGCTCGCCCGTCTTGGAACACAACGACTCTGTGATGTTCGGTTTGAAAAGAGAGCAAATACGGATTTGCAGTTATATCATTTACTGCTCTTCCAAGTGCTTTTGCAAGCTCCTTAAAGTTCATTTCTTTAGAGACTGCCGGCCTTATTTGAACCGTATCTCTGCCGCAGAGAACCGACATTTTCACACTATTACTGCGTGATAAAAATGGATAAACGGCAGAGTCCCCGCATGATGGACAGGCTTCGTCTTTTAGTGCATGCACTTTTATTTGTGAAAATTGATTTCTCCAAACGTCAAAAGAAAGCAATTCTTTTCTCACCTGATCCGCTGCACCGGTTAACAATTTCAGCACTTCCCCTGTTTGATAAGAGGCAACCATTTGGACCGCTGGACTAATAATGCCAACTGTATCACACGTCTGGCCTTCCATTGGAATTTGCTTTAAAAGGCAATTCAAACATGGCGAGAGTCCCGGTATAATTGTATAAGTCAGGCCGTAGCTTCCGACACATGCGCCGTAGATCCACGGAATACCCTGCTTAAGCGCTGCATCATTTATCACAAGACGAGTTTCAAAGTTATCCGTCGCATCTACAATAACGTCTGCATGCTGACTGAATGCAAAAATATTTTCAGCTGTTACATCTTCAATGACCGCCTGGACTTCCACTTCATGATTAATCTGGGAAAGTCTTTGTTTTGCAGCAGCTGCTTTAGGAAGACGCAAAACCGCATCTTCTTCAGTGTAAAGCTGCTGACGCTGCAAATTGCTCCATTCTACGTAATCACGGTCCACAATCGTCAGTGTGCCGACACCCGCACGAACAAGCATTTCCGCATTTGCTGTCCCAAGAGCTCCCGCACCGATGATTAACACATGACCATTTCGAATGTTCTGCTGTCCTTTTTCTCCTATTGGAGAGAATAAGATTTGCCTAGAGTACCGTTCCATTTAGGATGTAATCATTCCTTCTTCAGGGCTGCTTGCAGATGCATAAGATTTTACTGGTATTCTGCCTGCCTCAAAGCTTAACCTTCCTGCTTCAATGGCAAGCTTCATAGCAGCTGCCATTTTTACCGGATTGCCTGCAGCAGAAACAGCAGTGTTCAACAGAACACCATCCGCTCCAAGCTCCATCGCTTTTGCTGCATCAGCAGCTGATCCAATCCCTGCATCCACAATAACCGGCAGATTCGTTTGTTCGATAATAAATGATAGATTCAAAGGGTTGATAATGCCCTGTCCTGAACCGATTGGAGACGCGCCTGGCATAATCGCATGAACGCCTGCTTCTTCAAGTCTCCTTGCAAGCACGACATCATCAGACGTGTAAGGAAGTACAATAAATCCTTCCTTTACAAGCTCCTCACTTGCTTTTAAGGTTTCAACAGGATCGGGAAGCAATGTTTTCGCACACCCGATCACTTCTACTTTAATCATATCACATAACCCTGAAGCCTTAGCGAGTTTTGCGATTCTGACAGCTTCTTCAGCCGTTTTCGCACCAGCGGTGTTCGGCAGCAGCGTGTAGCGGGAAAGATCAAGCTGCTCCAGAAAATTAGGCTGAGACGGTTCAAAAATATTCATTCTTCTCACAGCGAATGTTAAAATATCTGCTTCAGCCGCTTTTACCGCTTCTTTTTGAATATCAAAAGAGGGATATTTTCCCGTTCCAAGCAACAGTCTTGATTGAAAGGTTTTTCCTGCAATCGTTAACATAAATTATCCTCCTCCTACAAATTGAACAATTTCAAAAACATCCCCATCATTAATAACTGTTTTCGCGTATTCTTCTTTGGCTATTATTTCTGAATTATGTTCCACGATGATGATTCTTTTGCTCACCTCATAAAAAGCAAGCAAATCTTGAACGGTGCGCACTGAAGACTGCATTTCTATCATGCTGCCATTCACTTTTATGTTCATAGTTTCACCCCTGCCGCACGGTCCATTCTAAATGCATGAACGTATTCTTCAGCTGCCGGTCGATTAAAAAATAAATCTCTGATCATTTCACCTGTTTTGGGAGCGAGCAGGATGCCATTTCGGTAATGCCCTGTTGCCACAAAGAGATTCGGTATGCCCTGATGCTTGAAAATAAATGGCTTGCTGTCGGCTGTTCCCGGCCTTAATCCTGCCCATGCACGCTGAAAAGAGGCATCTTCAATTGCCGGCATAATTTTAACTGCTTTATTCATGAGAGCAGCGATTCCTTGTACGGAAGGCTCTGTATTCCAGGTTCCTTCTTTCATCGTTGCCCCAATAACTATTGTTCCATCAAGCTTTGGCACAAGATAACAGCTTTCATGAAAAACAGTAGAAGATAGTTTTCCATCTTTCATTGTCACAGACAAACATTCGCCCTTAACAGGATGTACAAATATATTGCGTGTGAACTCCTTTATCAGCCGGCTGCTCCATGTGCCATTTGCAAGAATAAGAGCTTCGCAAAAAAACGTATCTTGAGGCGTTTCGATTTCATAGTGTGAGCCTTCAAATCTGCTGACTTTGTATACTGGTGTGTTTTCAAAGATTTTTCCGCTCATCAGCTGAATGGCTTTTGTAAAGGCTTTGCACAGCGCGGCTGGAGTAAGCTTTCCATCTTTTTCAATTTTCAGAGCCCCGTAAATCGCATCTGTTATGCCTTTTTCATATTCTTGGACTTTTTCTTTGGAATGCCATTCTACGTCCTTTTCAATTTCTGCTCTTTTTTTCAAAGAATCGGCTTCCTCAGCCGTCATTGCCAGTTTGTACATTCCATTGTATTGAAGCTGTATGTCAATTCCGCTTTCCAGCAGTAAATCATGAGCTAATTTTGGATAAAGCGCCTGGCTTTCTTTAGCAAACCTGAAAAAAGCATCATCCTTTTCAGTTTCAGTATGGGCGCCAAGCATACCCGCCGCAGCACTGGATGCTCCGCTGCCTGTTTTTCCGCTTTCAAATACCGCAACTCGAAGTCCGGCTTTCGCTAAATAATAGGCAGAGGCAAGCCCGATGACTCCTCCGCCGATAATGCCGGCATCAAATAAAGGCTTCAATGGCCCATCCCCCTTTTTAATTGATCAGCAAGTTCAAGTGCCGCATGACTTGGATGCTCCGCTGAAAAAACATAGGACATCACGGCTGCTCCCTCAATCTTTATATCTCTTAGATCAGGAATGACAGCAGGATTGATTCCTCCAATTGCAATGACTGGAATGCTGACAGATTCCGCTATTTCCGCAAGCTTGCTTATCCCTCTTGCTTCTAGACCATTTTTTGATGATGTTTGGAATACATGCCCGAAAAGGAGACGATCTGCCCCATTTTCAGCACAATATACTGCTTCAGCAGCAGTGTGGACTGAACAGCCTACCTCAAGATGCGGGAAGCGCTGTTTCACCAGTTTCACATTGAAGCTGTGCGATGGGAGCTGAACCTGATGCAAACCAGAAAGAACAGCTGCATCCACACGGTCATTCATGACAAGCTTTGATTTCGGAACCCCATTTTGATGGAGCTCTTCAATTAAGCTGATCAGTTCCCCAGCTGATTTATTCTTCTCTCTAATATGAATGGCATCTGCAGAGGTATGTATATCTGTGATGATTTTTACGAGCTCTGCAGCAGAGTGCCGTCCATCTGTGACAAGGTGCAATTTCACTTTTGCATCAGCATGGTTTGTGTCTCATCCCACGCTTCCATCTTTTCCGCCATATCCCAAAAACGATATTCATACATCGAGCTGATGAGGAAGTTTTCCTTCATCATTTGTCTCTCGTGATCGCTTGCACGCAGAGCAAGCTCGTCAAATCTTGCAATCTGCTCGAGGACAAGCTCTTTAAACCAATCACCGTGATAAGTCGCAATCCATTTCTCATAAACTTCATCACCAGGCTTGCAATCTTTCAGGTGCTCCCCGACTTCATAATAGAGCCAATAGCATGGAAGCAGAGCTGCAATGATTTCACCAAGATTTCCTGTCGCAACTGAACGGTACATATGGGAGGTGTAAGCATACGCAGTTGGCGATGGCTTAAACTCCTTCCGTTCGGTGTCTGTGATTCCAAGCAGGACAGAAAATTGCTGATGCAAAGAGAGCTCTGCTTCATAGGTTCCCTGTGAATGAACGGACATCCGGTATGTTGTATGAAGGTCAGGGGCCATCGCCCCTGCAAAAGCCTGCACTTTTGCAAAATGCGTTAAGTAATAAGAATCCTGCATCACATAGTATTTAAATTTCTCCTTTGAAAGGCTGCCTTCGCCAATTCCTTTTACAAAAGGATGTTCAAAGCTTCCTTCCCACCATTTATCTGCATACTCCCGGCATTCTTTTGAAAATGACATGTTTTGTTCCTCCTCATTTTTAGTATAAAAACGGCAAAAAACCACTTTTCGCATAGAAAAGTGGTGTATGAATAGACCTTTACACCACTTCCCTACGCTGGTTTTAGCCAGATCAGGTTCGGAGGGTCTTGAAGGCAAACTTCAATCTCAGCCCTTCTAAAAGGGCTCCCCTAGCGGTTGTTTATATATTATTTTAGAAATATTTACATGTACATCATACCATGCTCAAAGAAACTTTCAAGTCAAAATTATCAACTTTTATGGAACTCAAGCTCTTGCCTGAGCTCATCCACATATTCAGCTGATCCAGTCAGAATCAGTAAATCTCCGCGTTTCAGCTCTGTATCGCCATGCGGCACAATCGATTCATTTTCCCTGAAAATACGGACAAAAATAACGTCGCCTGTAAATGGAAAGCTGCGGAGCACCATGCCATCGTAGCGTCTGTTGTTCATTTTTATCTGATAAAGAGCTGAATCGTTATTGGTCAGAATCTTCATGATGCCAGGTGCTTCAATAAGAGCCCTCAGCAAGGTTTTGGTAGAAAGCAGAACAGAGAAGACATCAATGTCTTTCGCTCTTAGCTGCTCGTCTAATAATGGTGATGAGATGCTTGCAATCACCCGTCCAACTTCAACCTCTTTTGCAAACATGGCGATTTCAGCATTCGTATCCTCATCTCCTGCAGCAGCAATAAGGATATCAGCTTCAAATACTCCCTGGGACTGCAGGGTCTCAATTGAGTAATCTTCAAGCTCCTCAATATGAAACAATGATTCAGCGATCTGCTGTTCATTTTTATCGACATAAGTATGATACACCGTCGTATCGTACATCTTCGGATTTAACTCGCGTGTCACCGGCAGTGTCATTTGATTGGCTCCTATAAAAGCTACCTTCAGCTTCTTTTGCGAAGACAGCTGTTCAGGGAAAAGCTTCTTAAATCCAATCGGAGTAAAAATACTCGTCAGAACAGCCGTTAAAATGAGCGCACCTGACATTTGTGCATCAATCACATTTACTCTTTCTCCAATGGTAGCTGCCGCAATAACAAGGGAAAGGGTTGATGTCAGCAAAAATCCTGAAGCAAGCGTTGTTTTTGTGTCATACCATCTCTTCAGTAAATAAATCGGCACAATTTTAGAGATCAGCAAGGCAATAAACAGCAATGGGATCAGCATTAAAATTTTTGGATCCTTAAACATCGACCATACATCAAGATCGACACCAACCATAACAAAGAAGATCGGTATCAAAAATCCGTAGCCGAAGGAATCCATTTTCTGAACCATTTCTTTGTTTGGGGACAGCAGTGAGACCAGAACACCCGCTAAAAACGCTCCTAATATGTTTTCTGCCCCGATTGTTTCTGATAAGGCAACAAGGACAATGATCAGAGTGAAAATAGCCCTTGTCCCAATTTGAATCGTACCTTTAGACATCGTTTCAATAAATGATCTGCTCTGAAAGGTTTTGCCGAGAAAATATAAAACAATTCCAGCACCAAATAACAGCAGCAGCAGCCATGTATTTGTATTTTCTCCTCCATAAATCGATGCAAACACGGCAAGCAGAATCATCGTCACTAAGTCTGCTATGACAGCAACGAGCAAGATAATCTGTCCGATATTCGACTTCATAATGCCTGCATCCTTCAGTGTAGGGACCACCACCCCGAGCGATATGGTGGAAATGATCAGCGTCATCAAGAAGGCATTTTCTATAAAACCAAAGAAAACAAACAAATACGATAAGAGCAGAGACAAGATAAAGATGCCAACAAAGACAAGAAAAGAAACGGCAAACGTATTTGGCGCTTCCTTCCCGCTCGGCAGCAATTCTTTCTTCCGTCCACCGATAAAAGCAGTGAAATCAATTTCAAGTCCGCTCAAAAACATAAGAAAAATAAAACCGAGCATGGATAGCGTTTCGAGCCACATATCCTCCTGAACAAGATTAAATCCGCTTTGCCCGATAATAATCCCCATTATAATCTCGGCAACTACAACAGGCATGACTTTAATTTTAAAGCGATGCAGCAGGAGAGGGGTTACAAAAGCGGCTAACAGTACGATAACTAGTGATGAAAAGGAATCTCCATGCACAGTATTTCCCTCCTAACTAAATCTAGATTAAATATTGCATGAACAATGTAGCCATACCAAAATAAATAAATATGGAAATAATATCATTAATCGTTGTAATAAATGGACCTGATGCAACAGCAGGGTCAACTTTGAGCCGGTGCATCACCAGCGGGACAAAAGCGCCCGCGATTGTCGAAACAGTCAGGGTTGCAAGAATGGAAATGCCTACTAAAAGTCCCAGGAAGAAATCATGCTGCCAAAAATAGACGACGCCTGTCACTAGAACCCCGCACACGGCACCATTGATAATTCCTGTACCAGCTTCTCTGGCAATAATTTTAAAATTACCGCCTTCTTCAAGGTCACCCATCGCTATTCTTCTGACGGCTACCGCAAGTGCCTGAGTACCAGTGTTCCCCGCCATTCCGGCAATTAACGGGATAAAAACAGCAAGAATGGCCACTTTATTAAGCGTTTCTTCAAACTGTCCTATTAAATTTGCCGTTAACATTCCGAGAAATAATAGAATCACAAGCCAGGGCAATCTTTTTTTAGCGGCTGACAGAGGACCCCTGTCTATGGAATCCACATCAGATACAGCTGCAAGCTTCGAATAGTCATCAGATGCTTCTTCATCGATAACATCAACGATATCATCAACCGTTATAATTCCTAAAAGATGATTCTGAAAATCAACTACCGGCAGTGCAAGGAAATTATAATCTCTCATTTTTCTTGCTACATCTTCCTGATCTTCTCCTACAGATACGGAAAATACCCGTTCACTCATAATTTCGCCAATCATGAGATCATCATCGCTGACTATTAAATCACGAAGCGAGATAACGCCCACTAGATGCTTATCTTCATCGATTACATAAAGATAGTAAATCGTTTCAGCGTCAGGAGCTTCATGCTTTAAAATATGCATGGCCGATTTGACAGTTTGATTTGCAATAATGGCAATGAATTCCGTGGTCATGATACTTCCTGCCGTAAATTCTTCGTAATGCAGAAGTTCACGAATTTCCTGTGCAGCTTCATCATCCATGATGGTCAGATAGCTTGCTACCTGATCTTTGTTTAATTCGTTAAGCACGTCTACCGCATCGTCCGCGTACATGTGCTCAAGCATTTGTGATGCAAAACGCGGATCCATTTCGGATAAATACATTTCGTAATTGTACTCTTCATCTTCAATATTCTCAAAAAGAGCAGCCATTTCTTCAGGAGACAAATAATGATAAAGCTTCATTCGCTCCTCTTGCTCAAGCTTCACAAAGATTTTCGCCTGATCATACGGATGCTGCTCCAAAAACATGGAGCGAAACCCGTCTAAGTCTTCATTTTCCAAAGCTGTTACCAATTCCGCAGCTTCAATCTCTAATTTTTCTCTTTCATCTGACATCCAGAGTCTCCTCCTTCCCCAATCCGTTCCTATATTAAAGCCAAGACATCAAAATGTCATCAAATTGTGATACATTTTATATACATGCAGAAAACATGCGCAGCACTAGCGTTTGCGCTCTGTACTGTCGTTTTTTCCTTGTGATAAGGTAGCATGTTTTGCGATGTTTTACAAATGAATCCTTTGCAAATTCATTAATTTTCGCTAAGATTGATAAAGTGAAACTTCACTCACAGGGAGTTTATTCCCCACTGTTTGGTGGTTGAGAATAAAAAATATCATTCATTGCATTATTAGTTTTTTAATAGAAAGGGATCCATAATGAACACAGATAAATCCCCACAGCAGCAGTTAGACTACACACTTATTTTTATCATGTTTTTAATGGCGCTGACCAGTGCCATTGCGATAAGCAGTGCCCAACCTACTCTACCCGAAAAATTGCAGAATATAAACTTTGCCTTTCTTCAGCTTAGATGGTACATCATCGGTATTATCGCAGTCATCGGAACAATGGTCATTGATTTTGACCGCTTCAAACAGCTCTCATGGTATTTATATGGATTTGGGATGATTTTGCTATTGGGGCTTGAAGTTCTGCCGTCGCCTATTGTAGAGCCGATTAAAGGTGCAAAAAGCTGGTATACCCTTCCTGGAATCGGTAATTTCCAGCCATCAGAACTGATGAAAATTTTTATGATTATTGTTCTTAGCAAAATCATTACTGACCACCGGGAAAAATACGCCACAAATACAGTCAGAGATGACCTGCTCCTGTTAGGTAAAGTATTTGCCGCAGCGGCACCTCCCATACTCCTGCTGATGAGACAGCCGGATACAGGGATGACAATGGTCTTTTGCGCTATTATCGGTTCATTAATTATTGTCTCGGGTGTTAAATGGAAAATCATCTTCAGCTTTATATTATCAGGTGCGGGAATGGCCGCTATTGGCGTATTTATTTTTTTCACATTTCCGGATTTCTTCAACAAGTACATTTTAGACACCAATTCTTATAAACTAGATCGTGTTTATGGCTGGCTTAATCCGTATGAATATTCCAGCGATATCGGATTTCAGCTTATCAAATCTCTTCTTGCAATCGGTTCGGGTGAGCTTTACGGAAAAGGATATCAGCAGCTTGAGGTTTACTTGCCTGAGGGGCATACAGACTTTATATTCGCCATTATCTCTGAGCAGTTCGGATTTATCGGCGGCAGTATCGTGATTTCTCTTTTCTTCCTTCTTATCTACCGGATGATTCATATTGCACTTGAGAGCAACGACCCATTCGGAAGCTTTTTATGCACAGGAGTCATCGGCATGATCACGTTTCAGGTTTTCCAAAACGTCGGCATGACCGTTGGCCTCCTTCCAATTACAGGACTCCCGCTTCCTTTTATCAGCTATGGAGGAAGTTCACTTGCAACCTACATGATTGCCATCGGCATTGTGTTGAATGTCAGATCACGAACCAGAAAGTATATGTTTGACTAATGATGAAACCCGTTTTTATAACGGGTTTTTTCTTTTATCCTGAATTCTTTTCTTTCTTTAATGGAACGATGAAGGTATATGATATTTTTGATTCTTTAAAGATATCTGCTATCATCTTAGAAAAAGAGACAAATGAGGACGGATTCAGATGAAAATTGATATTATCGGTGATATTCACGGCTGTTTTGACGAGTTTTGCGAGCTTACGGAAAAGCTTGGCTATGATTGGAATAATGGGTTTCCTGTTCACAGCACCAGAAAACTTGCTTTTGTAGGAGATCTGGCTGACAGGGGACCCCATTCTATAAAAGTAATCGAGGCCGTTATAAAAATCACTTCGAACCAAGCAGGATATTATGTGCCAGGCAACCACTGCAACAAACTTTACCGTTACATGCTCGGAAACAAAGTCCAGGTTGCACACGGTTTGGAAACGACAGCGGCAGAACTTGAAGCATTGGGAGAAGAGGAACGAAAGGATGTCTATCAGAGTTTTATGAAGCTCTACGATCAATCTCCTCTCTATCAGGTATTGGATGAGGGCAGACTGGTCATTGCCCATGCAGGAATCAGGGCTGACTACATAGGTAAAACGCACAAAAAAGTAAAAGAATTTGTGCTTTACGGGGACATAACCGGCCAGACTAACCCTGACGGAACTCCTGTCAGAAGAGACTGGGCAAAGCTTTATAAAGGTAAACCGTTCATTGTCTATGGGCATACACCAGTACGGGAAGCACGGTTTGTCGGCAATACGGTGAACATTGATACTGGAGCAGTATTTGGAGGCTATTTAACAGCGCTCAGATATCCCGAAAAAGAGATTGTCACAGTCAAATCATCTTTGCCGTATGACGAATCTAGGTTCCGGGAGATGGATTGAAGAGCCTGATATTAGGGTAAGAGTAAATCTATTTTCGATATCATCGGATTTATTTCCGATCACCACTTTTAAATATCAAAAAAACTCATGCCGTACTCAGCATGAGTCTTTCTTATTTATAACCGATTGGATATCATTCGGCAAATCAATCTTGAAGTTCATTTCTTTTTCCAAAAACGGATGAAAGAATGAAAGTTCAGCACTGTGCAGCGCCTGCCTTGATAGAAGCTGATGACTTCCCCCATATAAACTGTCGCCGCACAGCGGATGGCCGATGTGGGACATATGAACTCTTATTTGATGCGTTCTTCCTGTTTCAAGCTTCAGGGAAACTAGTGTATTGCATTCGGAAAACGCAATAACATGGTAATGGGTAACAGCAAGCTTGCCATCATCTCTGACGGTCCGTTCTATAATGCTGTCCTCTTTCCTGCCGATTGGCGCAGAAATTGTACCCTGCTTCATCAACACTTTCCCTTCAACCAAAGCAGCGTAAGTCCGTTTGATTCCGCCCTGCTTTTGAAGAGAGGAAAACAAGGAGTGTGCGAAACGGTGCTTTGCGACAAGCATTAGCCCGGATGTATCTTTATCGAGACGGTTGACAACATGAATAGTTGCATCGATCCCTTTTTCCCTGTAATAAAAGAGCAGACCATTTGCAAGCGTCCCGCCTGGATGTTCACGTGAGGGAATTGTTGGAAGATAAGGCGGCTTATTAATTACAAGACACCATTCATCTTCATACACAATATCAAAGTTTACTTTTTCAGGAAGCATGCCTGAACTTGGCTTTTCAACAGGAAAGATGACTTTGAGCACATCTCCTGACTTAAGCTCGAAGCGGACGGTTGCATGTTCACCATTTACTAAAATGCATCCGCCTCCGAACTTGATATCGGTTAAAGCGCGCTTTGATATATTCTTTTCCTTAAGATAATCCCTTATGAGCATGCCTTCTTCAGCAGCAGGGATTGTCCATGTTAATTGAAACGCGTTCACAACTATCTTCCTCTCAGGATCCTATTCGGAAATAAATGAGTCGCGGACTCTTTTCCAGAATGGAAATGGCCTGAATCTCGCAAACCTGATTTTTTCATTGGCAACACGGCATTGAATCGATTTTACGTCTTTATGCAGAAGCGTTAAATGATCGATGGTGATTTGGAAATCAACATCATTAACCGGCTTTAATAAACAAGTATGGTGATCCGGCAAAACAAGAGGAGAACCTACTGTTCTGAATACCCGGTTATTGATAGAAGCCATTTCCGCAACCTGAATCGCAGGAATTGATGGATGCAAAATAGCTCCGCCAAGTGCCTTGTTGTAAGCTGTACTTCCTGATGGTGTAGATATGCAAAGACCATCTCCGCGGAAGGTTTCAAAAATCTGCCCTTTGATTTCAAGATCCATGACAAGAGAGCCTTCAATCGCTTTCACGGTACATTCATTTAAGGCAAGATAGCGTGCTTCCCGTCCTCCGTCATTATGTCTGATGATGACTTCAAGCAGCGGATATTCAACAACCTGATATGGTGTCTTTGCAATCGCAATCACAAGCTTCTCAATCTCATCCGGAACCCAGTCGGCATAAAAACCCAGATGACCAGTATGTACTCCTACAAATGCCGTTTTATCAAGCCTGCTGCGGTAGCGGTGAAAGGCATATAAAAGTGTCCCGTCTCCTCCGACTGAAATCACAATATCAGGCTTGTCCTCATCATATTCGAGATGAAAATCCATTAAATAGGCTTTCATCTTATGCATTAGTGTATTTGAAACGGTATCTCCTTTAGAAGTGACCGCAAATTTCATAACAGCATGCCCCTTTATTCATCATTTATCTTTCGTTTCTGTTTTCCTTGAAAAAATGACTTGTGCATCTCTTATTTCTCCGCGAATCTTGGACATCTCTTCATCTAAAAGAAAAGCTGCTTCTGCTGAACTTTTCAGCCTGATCTTAATGTCTTCGGGGAAATTCCCGCTGTACTTATAATTAAGAGAGTGTTCAACAGTTGCCCAAAAATTCATCGCAAGCGTTCTGATTTGAATTTCAACCAAAATGCTTTTTTCACCTGAAACTGTCTGAACAGGATATTTGGCCACTACATGATAGGAGCGGTATCCGCTTGCTTTTTTTTGCGAAATATAATCACGTTCTTCAATGATTTCAAAATCATTCCGATGTCTGAGCATTTCGACGACAAGCTTTATATCATCTACAAACTGGCACATCATGCGAATTCCAGCTATATCCTGCATTTCAGTCTCAAGCGCATCAAGCGAAATATTTTTGCGTCTTGCTTTATCAAGAATACTGGCAATGGGTTTAACTCTTCCTGTAACAAATTCAATCGGCGAATGGCTGCCTTCTAGTTCATATTGCGCTCTTGTTCCTCTAAGCTTTACTTTCAACTCATCAACCGCCTGATGATACGGTGCTAAAAATACTTCCCATTTTCTGCCGATCATAGCCTTCCCCCTCGTCATTTAGAAAAGCAGAAGCGCCCGATTAGCTCTGACATGGCAGAAGTATCCGGCAGAGAAGTCCGGGTATGACTTTTTTGGCGGATTTGTTCTGGCCGAGCGAGTTGGACCACTCCGCTTGCCATCAATGCGCAAACTTTATCTTATTTATAAATAAACACGCTTTTATGTATTAGTCATCTAAACCAAATGCCTCAACGACTTTCTTTTCCATTTCTTCCCCATAGTTTGCGTTATCTTTAATATTTTCAAGCAAATAGGATAATTCATCATGGATATCTGTCAGCTCAATCGTCAATCCGTTTACATTCAGATCTACGGGGATTCCGCTGTCTAATGCAGTTTTCAGCTGCGGCCAAACTTCTGCTGGCAGGTTTGTATAAATAAAGTCTTCCTTATTATCCATTATGTAAATAAACGCCAATTGATCGGAGTCGACCAGCATCTGTCCCTTTGCAGTCAAACCATTCAAATCATTTTCTCCAAAAGGCATCGCTTTAAGTATCATTCTTTCTTGATCAAGTACGGCTTCATTCACTTCAATTCTTCGTTTCATAAAAATCTCCTTCCAAATCAATTCCACGTCTATTTTATCATATTCACCCTGTGCATGATAAATATTGAAAACCGTTTTTTTAATTGCCATAATAAATAGAAATGAGGAATCGCCCGTTCTGGGGCTGGACAACACCGAAAAGCGGAGCCCGCATGCAATGTTGCTTACCATATTAATATCTGATAACCGAAAGGAACGTTATAACCATGACCCAGGAAATTGAAATTGAATATAAAAATCTGCTTACTGAAAATGAATTCTCCCGACTGACTGATTTTTTTCAAATCTCTGATGATGACTTCAGACACCAGGAAAATCATTATTTTGATACGCCCGAATTCCATCTTAAAAAGCTGGGTGCGGCCCTTCGAATTCGCTTTAAAAACGGCAGGTACGTACTGACATTAAAAGAACCTGCACCTGTCGGCCTGCTTGAAACTCACCAGGAAATTACAGAAAAAAAAGCGGCTGAGCTTCTTTCATCCGCTTCAGCTCTTCCAAAAGGCCAGGTTTTAGAACGGATACTCTTACTCGGAATCCTTTCTGAAGGCATTTCCTTCTTTGGAACTTTATCCACAAATCGGGCAGAGAAAACCTATAAAAATGGCTTAATTGTTCTTGATCACAGCCGATATATAAATAAAGAGGATTATGAGGTTGAATATGAGGTCTTGGATGCAGAAGAAGGACTGCTTGCTTTTCACGAGCTGCTCGCCTCCCTGCAGATTCCTCTGCGCACAACGCCAAACAAAATTAAACGTTTTTATGATCATAAACGTCAGATCGCTAATGAGAAGGAGCTTAATAGTGGAAATTAACCATATGAAAGCAATGATGCAGCTTCAGGCTTTACGGAGCCTGTCCCAAACGGATGAAACGTCCGAGTCCTCATCTGCGTACATGTTCAAGGATATCTTTCAGTCTTATATTGACGGTCAGACTGAAGAAGTCCCGCCTCAATTTAAGCAAGCTGCCGTCCCTTTGACAATGCCGCAAGTAAACGTAAATGTCCGTACGACACCTTCTGAACCGGCAGGCAGCAAGGAAATTGACAGCCTTATTTCTGAAATGGCAGCCAAATACAGCTTGGATGAAAAACTGATCAGAGCCGTCATTTCTCAAGAGTCGGGTTTCAACCCTAATGCCAAGAGTGCTGCAGGGGCTGCAGGACTTATGCAGCTTATGCCAAAAACGGCACAGTCACTTGGCGTTTTGAATACTTTTGACCCCGCTCAAAACATTGAAGGCGGAACAAAGTATTTAAAGCAGATGCTAACGAAATACAATGGTGATATCCCACTTGCTCTTGCAGCATATAACGCCGGGCCTGGAAATGTTGATAAGTACGGCGGCATTCCCCCGTTTAAAGAAACACAAAACTACGTACAAAAAATTACTGCTTCCTATTTTGCTTAATAAAGGAGCTGATTTAAAGCGAAAGCGGCTTTAAATCAGCTCCCTTTTTCATTTCATAGAAAGAAGCCCTGCACATATACTAAGAAAAGCGGAAGCAGCTCCAGATCCCATCTGACCTTTGATATAAGCTATGGAGCTGGAGATATACTCCTGGAGACTAAATAAATACTGAGACTAAAAAAAGGCTTATCGCCCATTTTCCATCTTGATTATATGGATTAGAATATAACATGACCGCTATTATCTTAAACAAGATATTCTTTTCAAGGCAGTTTGTTTGAGCAATGTTAGGTCAATTGTTACAATAAGCTTATCTTATTAATAAAGGAGATCACAGGCATGGCTGATCAATTTGCAACACCATATGAAGCGATTGGGGAAGATACACTTTCGCAGCTGGTTGATGCCTTCTATCATAAAGTGCACAAGCATCCTCTGCTCTCTCCGATTTTTCCAGATGATTTGTCGGAAACAGCTAGAAAACAAAAACAATTTTTGACGCAATACTTAGGCGGACCGTCTTTATATACAGAAGAACATGGACATCCCATGCTGCGGGCAAGACATTTACCCTTTCAAATTACCCCTGCAAGAGCCGGGGCATGGCTTTCTTGCATGGAAGAAGCTATGGATGAATTAGACCTTGATGAACGATTTCGGGAATGGTTTTTTGAACGGCTGGAACTGACAGCCCAGCACATGGTTAACACTCCAGATGAAAAACAGCAGCCGAAGGGTTCTCCGCAATGATGATTCAGCACAGTGAGAATCAAAAATCAGCTCCATTTTTCTCTCACTGTCAGGGCAATTCAAAAAAACCGCTCGAAATCTATATCTTCATCGACCCACTATGCCCTGACTGCTGGGCACTTGAACCGATCATAAAAAAACTGCTGATTGAATATGGGAGATTCTTTACACTAAAACATATTATCAGCGGACGCATCAAAACGCTTAACCAGATAAAACGGAAAAATCCGGCAAATCTTGCGCAAGCCTGGGAAAAAACAGCCAGTTTAACTGGGATGTCCTGTGATGGGATACTAAGATCTGAAAGTTCGATTTCATCTCCATTTGCAGCTTCGCTTGCGATAAAATCAGCAGAACTTCAGGGCAGAAAAGCAGGTATCCGCTATTTGCGGAAACTTCAGGAAGTCTTATTTCTTCAAACAAAGAATATTGCAGAAGAGAAAGTTCTTGTACAAATAGCACAAGAAGTCGGCCTTGATGCTGATGAGTTTGTAAAAGATCTTCATTCAGCCAGTGCCGCCAAAGCGCTGCAATGTGATTTAAAAATATCTGCGGAAATGGACGTTCAGGAAAATCCTACACTCACTTTCTTTAATCAGAATGTTGATCAGGAAGGGCTGAAAATCAGCGGGTATTATCCTTATGAAATGTATGTTGGCATCTTATCAGAAATGCTCGGGGATGTACCGAAGCCATCTCAAGCTCCGCCGCTTGAAATCTTTTTAAGCTATTTTCAATTTGTCGCTACAGCCGAGATTGCGGCAGTTTACAATATGACGGCAGAAGACGCGGAAAAGGAAATGAAAAAGTATTTGCTTGCTCAAAAGGTTGAGCGCGTGCCAGCGAAGCATGGTACGTTCTGGAGATACATTGGATAAAAAAGAAAGAAATCCGGTACAATTTCCTGTACCGGATTTCTTCTTTTTTAACCTGAAAACGTTTACTTTATTATTCTTAAAAAGACTCCGCACGGGTAATACGGAGTCTTCTGTATGTCTTAACGACAACAAAGGGGATGGGAGAAATTTTTCACGGTCAAACAAAGGGGTAAATGTTTGTTTGTGATTGATTTCACATCTATAATATATCAGAAATTGTCGAGTTATGACAACCCATTGAAACTCATTTCACAAATTTGTCACAAACATAAATACAGCGTGGCTTTCATATTTTTTAGAAAGGACAAACAAGGAGGATTTCAAATTGAACAGCAGCCTTCCCCTGATTATCAGTATCATTCTGCTTATTATTAGTTTCTTTCTAAATATACTTGGATTAATGGAGATGTTTCCATTGCTGGTATCGTCCCCGCTTTTGTTTATTTCAATCTTTGTGACACTATATTTAATGAATCACCGGAAAACTTTTAAGGGGTTTTAGCCGCGGCTCTGTATACTGATTAAATTCAATCGATACCAGTATTTTGGCCAGCTCTTTCAAGCCATCGTTTTCAAGCGGAATTTGTTAATTTTTTAGCCGATTATCAAGCTTCTCCCAGAAATATTAAGTAACATTTAGCTGAACCGTTTTTTGAACAGAAAAACAGCGGTCATTTAATAGTACTTTTAAGGCTTTTTTATTCTCTTCCCGCCTTCTGCAGATACTAAAAAAGAATGCAGCTCCCAGGCTGCATTCTTCTTATTTTACTCTGACAAAAGCTGCTCCATCTCATTCAGCTTCTCTTCAAATACCTTCAATGCTTCTTCAATTGGCTGGGGCGACGTCATATCCACGCCTGCTTTTTTCAGCACTTCAATCGGATAATCCGAGCTTCCTGATTTGAGGAACTCAAGGTAGCGCCGGACCGCAGGCTCTCCTTCTTCAAGGATCTGCTTGCTGAGTGCAGTTGCTGCACTGTATCCAGTTGCATACTGATACACGTAGTAATTGTAGTAGAAATGTGGAATTCTTGCCCATTCCAGGCCTATTTCTTCGTCCACTGCCAAGTGTTCACCAAAGTATTTTTTGTTCAGATCATAATATAGCTTCGTTAATAGATCTGGGGTCAGCGGTTCGCCTTCCTGTGCTTTTTTATGAATCGTATGTTCATACTCAGCAAACATCGTTTGACGGAATACTGTGCCTCTGAATCCTTCTAAATAATGATTTAAGAGATAAAGCTGTTTTTTCTTATCATCAATGGTTTTTAACAGATAATCATTCAATAACGCTTCGTTGCATGTAGACGCAACCTCTGCTACGAAGATTGAATAATGTCCATATTGATACGGCTGAGATTTTCTTGTGTAATAACTGTGCACGGAGTGACCGAATTCATGGGCCAATGTAAAGAGATTGTTCACATTATCCTGCCAGTTCATCAGGATATATGGGTTTGTTCCGTAAGTTCCAGAAGAGTAGGCACCGCTTCTTTTCCCTTTGTTTTCGTGCACATCAACCCAGCGGTTTTCAAAGCCTTCATTCAAGATAGCCAGGTAATCCTCGCCAAGCGGAGCAAGACCTTTCAGCAAATAGTCCTTTGCTTCAGCATAAGGAATTTTCATCTTGACGTCTTTCACAAGCGGTGTGAAAAGGTCATACATATGAAGCTCATCAAGTCCGAGCACTTTTTTGCGGAGCTCGATGTACTTATGAAGCAGGTGGAGATTATCGTTTACCGTCTTAACGAGATTCTCATACACTTCTTCAGGAATATTATTATTGCTGAGGGCTGCTTCGCGTGCTGACTGATAATTTCTTACTGTTGCGTAGAAGTTATCTTTTTTAATCGCTCCGCCAAGCGTGCTTGCAAATGTGTTCTTATATTTATCATATGTGCTGTATACCGCTTTAAAAGCATCTTGCCTAACTCTGCGGTCTTCACTTTCTAAAAATCGGATATAGCGGCCGTGGGTTACTTCTACCTCTTCGCCGTCCTCATCTTTTATTGAAGGAAATTCAAGATCTGCATTATTCAGCATGCCGAATGTATTGCTTGATGATCCCAATACATCTGAAGCCTGCGCTAAAAGGGCTTCCTGCTCTGCAGATAATACATGCGGACGCTGGCGGTTAATTTCGTCTAACGTATGCCCGTAAACCTTCAGCTCTTCTTTTTCATTTAAGAAGCCTTTAATTTTCGCTTCATCCATTGATAGGATTTCAGGTATAATGTAGGACGAAACACTGCTCGCCTGTGTGTAAAGGTTTGATGCACGGTCATTTAAGCCCTGATAGTGTGAATCCCCTGTGTCTTGATCGTATCTCATGTGGGCATATGTATAAAGCTTTCCTAATCTCTCCATCACAGCATCCTGATATGTAAGTGCTTCTAGAAAACCATCAGCTGAATCTCCGAGTTTGCCCTTGAATTCTCCAATTTTAGGCAAGGAAGCTTTCACTTCTTTAAACTCCGCTTCCCAAGCTTCATCATTTTCAAAAATATCCTCAAGTTTCCATGTATCTTCGACGGCGATGTCCGTTCTTTTCGGCAATGTTTTAACGGCTGTTTGTTCTGCCATAGTTATCCAAATCCCCCTTTTAACATGATTAACCCAATAATATTCTATATTTTCTTGCAAATCAATCTAAGAGTCTTGCTATTTTCCCTGCATATCAGACAAGTCCTGACGGCTGTCGACATCCTTCTCTCCATTTTCGCGCATCGACTTCGTCATCAGGTATGCAATGGCTCCTGTGCTGACAGCTGTTAAGGTGTAATCAAACAAATTGCTTTTCCTTCTTTTTTTATAAAACATCATCATTCCTCCATTCATATTCACTCTTTCATAGGTTGCTTCGTCCTTACCCTGTTCATACAAATCATTTATATTGAGTAAATAGCTTCATAACAAGCTCATCTCTCTTTAATAAATCAGCAGGTTTACTCTGCCATGTAATTTCTTTTTGTTTCACATATTTGTTTTTATTTACACGCTGAAGCATGCCCATAAACGATAATGCCTCCAAATATTCAAGAATCGGTGCCCCAATAGTAAGATGCTTTAAATGTGTTAGATCACGGACTTTAGTTGAAGGATCTGCCCTTATTTCCCTTGTAACCTCTTCAAGAGTAAAAACTGTGTGTGTTTGGATCTGATCTATGAACAAGAGAATTTTGGTTTGCCAAAGGCAAATGCGGGAATCAAACAGATAGCTGGTTTTGATTGGAAGAAAGGCTTCAGCAGGAAGGTGGGAAAGCGGAGTCTGCTTCTTTTCATAAAGTTCTTTCTGAAGCAGGATCATTTCCCTCTGAAGATGTACAGCCGGTTTTAAACGATGTGATTTGATGAGGTGAATCCACTTTGAAAGATGGGACTTAATAGAATGCGTTTTTGGACTTTGAAGATCAGAAATGGCGGTTTGATTTAGAGGCAAATATCTTGGAATGGAGAAGAAGACTTGTTTTGAAAAAGGAATGAGGTGTTCAATCAGAAGGAATGCCTGCACTTTTGAACAATACGTAGGGATAAACGGCGGATCGAGCGGGTCTTCACCTGCTCTTGCAAACAGCCACTGAAAAGGGGAAATGCGAAAGGTATGACTGCTTAACCGTGCAGTATTTTTACCGCCTAATATCCACATCTCATTAATCCCGGCTTTTTTATATTGGCTGGTTCTTTTTGAAAAAAGAGAAGCAGGCATCACTGAGCATTGATATTCTACAGCTGTGTATTTATTCCTGTTTTTAAAAAGCACATCAGGGCGCTGAGAAATACTTGGGAGGTATTGTTCGAGCTTTGCACTTTGGACTCCTTGCCCCTGAAGCCACTTATAAAGCTGGAGCTTCCCATTCAGATGGTACTCGCTTTCAGGCTCAGTCTCTATGGAGCACGTTTTATTTTTTTGGTGTGCAAAATGATGGACTTTAATGCTGCCAATCTTTAAATCAAGCGGATTTTCACACACTGGACAGTAGAAGGCCTCTTTCCTTCTTAATTGCATAAGGATCTGTGCTTCCCATTGCTTGTCCGAAAGATTAATCATAGTTCCTTTGCCGGTTTTGGCAACTAGCATAACTTTGCATCAGCTCCTTTGTTATGATCTTCTTCATTATATAAAAAGTTTCCTTATTAAGGAATCTGTTTTTATAACAAAAGCGCAAGTTGGCCGATATTTTCTGGCCGGGGATCTGCGCTTGCGCTAGCCATATAAGCACGTAAATTTTATCAATACGACCAAAAAAAGACATGCCATTTACGGCATGTCTCCTTAAATTATAACAAGGGGGAAAGCAGTCTGGACATTGATTCATAAAGCTTCTGCCTGAATGGGCGATTGTTGAATTCATCCATGATAATTTCATGAGATACTTTGAGATCACGCTCATACTCATCGACAAGCTTTTGCGTGCTTCTTGTCCGGTAAAGAAAGGCATTCACTTCAAAATTCAAATGGAAGCTTCTCATATCCATATTTGCAGTTCCTATAGAAGCAAGCTCATAATCAACAATGACAATCTTGCTGTGCATAAAGCCTTCTTCATATTCGTAAATTTTCACACCAGCTTCAAGCAATTCCAGGAAATAAGACCTTGAAGCATAGAAGACAATTTTTTTATCTGGACGCTTCGGCACAAGCAGCCTTACGTCTACACCGCTCAATGAAGCTACCTTTAAGGCTGAAAGAATATCTTCATCCGGTACAAAGTAAGGAGATGCGATCCAGATGGAATCTTTGGCAGATGTAATCATCGAGAAGAACAGATTCTTAATGACCTCCCATTTGTTATCAGGTCCGCCAGCAATTATCTGTACGCCCCCTTCATGCTCTTCAAGCTTAACAGAAGGCGTCATATATTCCTTCTTCACAATATTTTCTCCCGTCATGTAATACCAATCCTGAAGAAAGATCATTTGCAGCGTGCGGACGGCTTCGCCCCACACCATTAAATGGGTATCACGCCAAAAACCGAAAAACTCATTCTTGCCTAAATATTCATCACCGACATTCAAGCCGCCGACAAACCCGACAGTTCCATCGATGACTATGATTTTTCTGTGATTGCGGAAATTGACTTTGTTATTCAAAAAGGGCATTTTCACAGGTAGGAATGAAACAACATCAATGCCTGCCTGCTGCATTTCTTTAATGTACGCCTTTGATAATTTCCAGCTTCCGACTGAATCATATAAAAAGCGAACCTCTACGCCTTCTTTCACTTTCTTAATCAAAGCATCCTTTAATTTGTTGCCGACTTCATCGTGCCTGACAATATAATATTCAAGATGGATGTGATGCTCAGCCTTCTCAATTTCCCCGAAAATATGATTAAATGTCTCATTGCCATTCGTCAAGGCTTTCGTCCTTGTAGCAAATGAAATTGGAGTATGTCCAAGGCGATGCGCTAAATTAAAAAGCATTTGCTGATGGTCGCCCATTAAATCAATCTTATCCTCATAAGACGATTGATTACCTTCAATTTCAAACATGATTTTTTCATCAACCAGCGCTTTTCGGTCAAATAACTTCTTCTTTCTCACATTGCGTCCAAATACAAGGTAAAATAAAAAGCCGATCAGCGGAAAACTTCCAAGAACGACAAGCCATGTAATCGTTTGAGAGGGTTTCCGGTTTTCAAGAAAAATGACAAATCCGATAAAGATAACTGAAAATGCAAAGAGAACAGTGGTAGCTGTAATCATCCATTCACTTGAAATACTGCCCGTAAAATTTTGAATTATGTAGATAAAAAAACCAATAATAATTGCAAACAAAAGCACTCGAACCGTATTTTTCATGTTTTACCCCTGACTTTTATAAAAGGTTCTTTAGTATTAGCGATAACTGCGGATGCTTATACAAAAAAATTGTCCGAAAACAGCCTGTATAAAATTTAATGCTAAAAAAAGCCGACTTCAAACTTCATGAAATCGGCATTTCTTACTTTTTAGCTAAAATGTTTCTTAACAACGTCAAGAGCTTCATTCGCAATAATTTCCTTGCCGTATTCCGTGACTCGGTGAATGGTCATGCGCGATTCTTGTCCATACTCGAGAATAATACTCAGCATATTCTCAATGTCTTCATCTGAATGCTGCTCATCAAACTCTACATATAGGTAGTAGTTTTTATCCAGTGAGTAAAGTGAATTGACAAATCCGCTCACAGGAACTTGTGCTAAAGCAATAATATGTTCAAAATCATTAAATTTTATCAGAAATTGCAGCTGCTGCTCTTCTTCCTCCGCCGAACCGTCTGATTTATCATCAAGATCATCATTAAAGTGCTGATCTAAAATAGATTCAATGTTCTCATCGACCGGTAATTCCCTCACTTTATCCTCAGATAAAGGAAGTTCAATTTTCTGGCCGTCTTTTGACAGCTGAGCTCTTGTTACAATGACTTCTAAGCCTTTATCGAGAGCCTGAACCTGAATCCATAGCGGCCCTTCCACCATGAAGTCTTCCTCGTCGTGAACTTCATCCATCATTTCCCAAAATAACTCTTCACTTCTTTCGCGGTTGTACCAGATTTCATCTCTGTCAAAACCGCGTTCCTCTATATCAAGATATGAAATATAAAACTTTACGGTATATTCATTAATACGTTCTATCTCCATCTTTACAACCTTCCCTTCTATATATGATGGTGAAGGGACAACTAAACCCCTAAATAAGTTGCACTTTTCTACACTTTACCCAAATCAGCAGCTATTTAATCGTCAGCGCAACGCATCATTAGCTTATAAAACTTGTCTTGAAAATGAGACTTGCCTTTCAAGATTCTTGTACTCCTATTTTATGATAAAACAGCTCCGAATGAAATAAAAAAACCTTGAATTTACAAAAACAGTTATTTACCTATATAGAATGGCTCATAATTCAAAGATCGCTTCATATATATGGTACGAGCAGTCAATAACAGGGAAAGAGGTACTTAAATGGAACAGGAATTTCTCATGTCTTTGATTATGATTATCGGCATTGATTTGCTCCTTGGAGGAGATAACGCGATCGTTATTGCAATGGCAAGCCGAAATCTGCCCCCTAAACAGCGAAAAAAAGCAGTCATTTTAGGAACGGTCTTCGCAATAGGGGTTCGCATCATGCTTACTTCAGTCGCAGTCTATTTATTCCAGATTCCTTTTGTGCAGCTGATTGGCGGGATTCTGCTCCTCTATATCGCCTATCACTTAATTGTAGGAACTGAGGAAAAAGAAGAAGAAATAAAAAGCCATCAATCTTTGAGAAAAGCGGTTCAGACGATTGTACTGGCTGATATGCTGATGGGAATGGATAATGTCATTGCGGTTGCCGGGGCAGCTAATGGCCAGACATTCCTAGTGATAATCGGCTTGTTAATCTCGATCCCGATCATGATTTGGGGCAGCAATCTCATTCTAAAAATATTAGACAAATATCCTGCTCTCATTTATATCGGTGGAGGAATGCTTGCTTATACGGCAGGCAAAATGATTATCCATGAACACAAGCTTGCGCCAATATTCCATACTCATCCAAGCATGGGGGTCATGCTTCCTTATTTGCTCATTTTGTTTTTGATTTTATCTGGCTTCATTTATCAGCGCATAGAAAAAAACGAAAACCTTCCTTAACAGCTAAGGAAGGTTTTCTATGGGTTATGATTCATTAACTGAAATTCACTAAACGCTGTGCTTCACGCAGCTGATATGTGCGTACCTTTCTAGGCAAGAAGCGTCTGATTTCATCTTCATTGTATCCGACCTGCAATCGCTTTTCATCAATGATGATAGGGCGTCTTAATAGGCCTGGGTGCTCCTGAATCAGATCATAAAGATCTTGAAGAGGCATTGTTTCAACATTTACGTTCAATTTTTGAAAGATCTTTGAACGAGTAGAAATGATTTCATCTGTTCCATCTTCAGTCATGCGCAAGATTTCTTTAATCTCGTCAACTGATAGCGGCTCAGAAAAAATGTTGCGCTCTGTATATGCGATTTCATGTTCTTCTAACCATGCCTTCGCTTTACGACAAGAAGTACAGCTTGGTGAAGTATATAACGTTACCATAAACCTTTCACTCCTTTTTGTGTAAAATGAGCAGACTGCTTATAATAGTAATAAGTATTACTTTGCTTTTAAATTGAAATTACTACAATTAAGTAATATCTATAACGAATTATACTATAGAAAAGTAAGTAAGTATACACTTTTTAAATACAAATGTTTGACAAAACAGTTACAATTCCGTAAATATTGGAGGAATATATGTAATACTTTTATCAAATTCACTCAGAATCCCTGTTCTTTCAACATCATTAATCCCTCTGAATGCGGTCATCTGATTCTCAATTAATCCAGTCCATCGAAAATATCTTTCTGATTATCCTGCTCCTGCATGGATAAAACTTCCTGTACATCCTGATATTCTTTTCCGTAAAATTCTTTATCTTTATAAGTATGAATCATTAAGTATGTTTTTTTCATTGCTTCATAAATTAATTCTTCTGAAGAATCTTCAGGGGACCAATAAAGAATTTCCATTGCATTCACTTCGTTTGTAGCAAGCGACTTTCTTCTGTATCCGATTGATTTTGCATGCTGAAATCCTTCTCGCTGATAGAACTTTAAGCGCTTGCCCGTATCAAGAATATCTTCATCCACGGGTTCCACCTCTAGAATAATTGGTTTTCCTAATTCTTTTAAATTTGAAATCAGCTTATGTCCGAGACCCTGTCCTCTTGCTTTTTTCGATACAAACAAGTAATCAATAAAGATGAAATCTTCTAATTCAGCATACATAAGAACATGATATTCCCCTTCATCTTTATGATAAATATCACCCCGCTCTTTCAAAAGAGTTTCAATGTGTTCTTTAGATTTCATTTCCTCAATAGGAAAGTATTGATTTAATTTCTCATACCAGTTCATTGACCCGCTCCTTGCACGTTTTTACGTTCATTTCTTTCTAATTTAGATATACCCTCTTTTCTTAGTGTTAAACATGAGCTACTATAAAATTATAAGTAAATAATGGGATGGTGAGGATTTTGTTTGAATATGCGTTCGATTTTCTGCTTGTTGCTGTATTGGTTATTGGAATAACAGCTTTAATGGGAGTCATAACGAATGGAATCGGAGAAACCATCTTCAGCGGAAAAAAGAAAAATGAAAACGTTGAACACACTTTAAAAACCCAGGCAGGATGGCGAAAAGTCGGCGGCAGACGAAGTTAATATTTAATGAAGAAAAGCGGTCATTTTTGACCGCTTTTTTTGTTTTGATTTGAAGTGAGAGAAATCCGATTGATGGGAATCTTAGACGGGCTTTGAGTGCTCTATTTGCGCTGAGTCTGGATTTTGGGGAATCATAAACGGGCTTTGAGTACTCTAATCAGGTTGAGGCTGGATTTTGGGGAATCATAGACGGGCTTTGAGTGCTCTAATCACGCTGAGGCTGGATTTTGGGGAATCATAGACGGGCTTTGAGTACTCTAATCACGCTGATACTGAATTTTGTGGAATCATAAACGGGCTTTGAGTGCTCTAATCAGACTGAATCAAAATTTTGAGGAATCATAGCGAGCCTTTGAGTACTCTAATCACGCTGATACTGAATTTTGGGGAATCATAGCAAGCCTTTGGGTACTCTAATCACGCTGAATCTGGATTTTGGGGAATCATAGCGAGCCTTTGGGTACTCTAATCAGACTGAATCAGAATTTTTGGGAATCATAGATACCCTTTGAGTATTCTAATCACATTGAGTCTGGATTTTGAGGAATCATAGACGGCCTTTGAGTACTCTAATCACGCTGGGTCTGGATTTTGGGGAATCTAAGATGGCCTTTGAGTACTCTAATCACGCTGGGTCTGGATTTTGAGGAATCATAGACGCCCTTTGAATACTCTAATCACGCTGAGTCTGGATTTTGGGGAATCATAGCAAGCCTTTGGGTACTCTAATCACACTGATACTGAATTTTGAGGAATCATGGACGCCCTTTGAGTACTCTAATCACGCTGAGTCTGGATTTTGTGGAATCATAGCAAGCCTTTGAGTACTCTAATCACGCTGAATCTGGATTTTGAGGAATCATAGACGCCCTTTGAGTACTCTAATCAGACTGAATCAAAATTTTGAGGAATCATAGCGAGCCTTTGAGTACTCTAATCACGCTGATACTGAATTTTGAGGAATCATAGCAAGCCTTTGGGTACTCTAATCACACAGATACTGAATTTTGGGGAATCATACAGTTCATTTACTCACCAAAACCGACCTAACACAGGTTTTTTTGGAACATAGAATGCACTTACTGCACAAAACCAACAGAAAAAGGATACAAATTGCAGTGCAATTGTATCCCTTCAAAAAGAATCCGATTATTTAAATAAGCAGTTGCTGATAATCAAGGCGTGTAATCTACGCCTTTTGTATAGTTATTTCCGGCATTCCACAGAAGGTACTCTTTTATACCCTGATCATTCAATGCCTTGATTTGAGCTTCTATATCTTCTTTTCCATACTTTTTGTAGTTTCCGCTGCCGAGCCATGAAGCCGTAAAATCCTGAAGCCATGGCCGCGACACTGGTCTTGTTTTCAGCTCATCAAGTTTTTTATTTTCAAGCTTGGCATATTCTGTAATGAGTTCGTATGGTTTTAAGTCGGGCTTCTCAATTCCAAAATAGGCCGTCCAGTGACTAGGATAAATCATCGATGATATGACATCAACATGGTCAGAGATCTTTGTAAAGTTTTGGCCAATACCCGGTGCTTCTGGCAATGTAGCTGTATATCCAAAGATATCAACTGAGGTTTTAACGCCATAAGGTTTCAATTTTCCCCTCGCGTATTCAACAAAGTCCGTTACCGCTGTTACACGCTTCTGAACATTATCTTGTTTGGTATCTGTATAATCACCATGGCTGTATTTTAACGTGGCATCTTTATTCTCAAATCCTTCAGGAAAACGGACGTAATCAAATTGAATTTCCTGAAAACCGAGCTTTGCAGCTTCAATGGCAATTTGTACATTGTAATCCCATACTTCTTTTACAAATGGGTTTACAAATGACTCTCCCCGCCCGTTCTTCCAGACGCTGTTTCCATCTTTAAAAGACCATTCCGGCTTTTTGTTTGCGAGAACCGAGTCCTTAAATACAACAACTCTCGCAATCGGATAGATTTTCTTTTTCTCAAGCTCTTTCAGCATCGCCCGCGGATCTTTTATGTATTGATGACTAATATCGTAATAAGGAGAAGATGGATCAGGGCGGTAAGTTAAATTTCCATAATCATCTTTCACATCAATAACCATTGCGTTTAGGTCAGTCGAATCCATTAGCTTTGTCAGCTGTGCAAATTTACTGCCGCCGGCAGAGTGTCCCGACACGTAGATTCCTCTGATTGCATCTGGATATTCAAAGTTCAGTCCCGAGTCAAAAACAAAACGGGGCATCGATTCCGGGAGTTCTTTCTTTTGATACACAAGTGCTTTACTATCGTGTGCAGATGCAACTAAGCCTGTTTCTGCTTCTGTCTGACTGCCTGCTCCTGCTGCAGCTATAGAACCTGCTACCAGGCATGCAGGTACAATCTTTTTAAAAAAAGCCACGGTTAACACCCTCCATTTGCTGATCTGTCCTCATTATAAATGAAAAATCAGGATGTTTATACATGTATTGGGACTTATTTTGACAATTTCCAACAGCTTTCTGTTGTCATTTCTCATGCTTTTCAAAAAAAAAGTGATCTCAGTTCATGAGATCACTTTTCATTATTTTGCATATAAAGTTTTGTACTGCTTATATTCAGCTTCTGAACACATCACGAAATGGCCTGGTTTTACTTCGCGGAACTGCGGCTCATCTCCTTCTGTATACTGATGCTGAGCCGGGTCGTATTTCTTTCTAATACGAGTGCGCTCATAATCAGGATCCGGAAGCGGTATAGCAGAAAGCAAAGCTTGAGTATACGGATGAATCGGATTGTTATAAAGCTCTTCTGCGTCTGCAAGCTCAACCAGCTTGCCGAAATACATTACACCGATGCGGTCGCTGATGTATTTTACCATTGAAAGGTCATGCGCAATAAATAGATACGTAAGTCCTTTTTCTTTTTGCAGATTCTTCATTAAGTTTACTACTTGTGCCTGAATCGATACATCTAAAGCAGAGATTGGCTCATCTGCAATAATGAAGTCCGGATCTACTGCAAGTGCACGCGCGATTCCGATACGCTGACGCTGTCCGCCGCTGAATTCATGAGGAAAACGGTTTGCATGCTCACGATTCAGACCTACTGTTTCAAGAAGCTCGTACACTCTTTCCATCCGATCTTTATCGGACTTTGCCAGACCGTGGATATCAATTCCCTCGGCAATAACGTCAGATACCTTCATACGAGGGTTTAAGGAAGCGTATGGATCTTGGAAAATCATCTGCATTTTGCGGTTAAAGGTTTTCAGCTCGCTTTTGGATTTTTTTCCGTGAACATTTACGCCGTTAAACTTTACTTCACCGTCTGTAGCGTCGTATAAACGGATAATTGAACGGCCGGTCGTTGACTTTCCGCAGCCTGATTCACCTACAAGACCAAGAGTTTCACCTTTATATATATCAAATGAAATATTATCAACTGCTTTTACTTCATTTGCTTTTCCTACATTAAAGTGCTGTTTTAGGTTTTTAACCTCAAGAAGTTTTTCTCTTTTCATCTTCTACTTTCCCTCCTTCATTTCAGGGAACTTGCGCTGGCGAAGTTTTACCGCTGCAGGCGGTTCAACCTTTGGTGCATCAGGATGAAGCAGCCATGTTGCAGCATAATGTGTATCAGATACTTTAAACATTGGCGGCTGTTCTTCTAAATCAATTTGCATCGCATATTCGTTACGCGGTGCAAAAGCGTCACCTTTTGGAGGATGCAATAAGTTTGGAGGCGTTCCAGGTATCGCATACAGCTCCTGATCTTGTGAATCAAGGCTCGGCATTGAACTAATCAGGCCCCAAGTATATGGATGCTGCGGATTGTAAAAAATCTCATCTACTGTTCCGATCTCGATGATTTTTCCGCCGTACATAACTGCTACACGATCAGCTACATTTGCAACTACTCCAAGATCGTGGGTAATGAAAATAATCGATGTGTCAATTTTCTTTTGCAGATCCTTCATAAGCTCAAGAATCTGTGCCTGAATCGTAACATCAAGTGCGGTAGTAGGCTCGTCCGCAATTAAAACTTTCGGATTACATGCAAGCGCGATGGCAATAACAACCCTCTGTCTCATACCGCCCGAAAATTGATGAGGATATTGTTTGAAGCGCAGTTCAGGCTTTGGAATTCCAACGAGGCGCAAAAGGTCAATCGCTCTTTCCTTTGCCTGGGCTTTGCTCATATTTTGGTGCTTTACGATAGGTTCCATGATTTGCTTTCCAACAATCATCGTCGGATTTAAAGAAGTCATAGGATCCTGGAAGATCATCGAAATATCTTTACCGCGGATCTTCTGCATTTGCTTATCCGTTAAGGAAGCTAAGTTCTTTCCATTAAAGAGGATTTCCCCTTTTTTGATTTCAGAGTTGCTCTCAGGCAATAATCGCATGATGGACTTTGTTGTAACTGATTTACCAGAGCCTGATTCACCTACAATCGCCAGAGTTTCCCCTTTTTTCAAGTCAAAGTCCACACCGCGAATGGCTTGTACTTCTCCTGCAAACGTGTGGAACGATATATGCAAATCTTTTACTTCTAATATTTTTTCCATCTTTGGGTCACCTGCCTTTTTCTAGTCTCTCATCTTAGGATCCAGCGCATCGCGCAGTCCATCTGCAATCATGTTAAATGCAATCATAATGACACTGATTACGATCGCCGGGTATATCATTTGATAAGGGAACGCTCTCATTGATTTAAACCCTTCGTCAATTAACGTTCCTAGAGAGGCAAGAGGATCCTGTAATCCAAGTCCGATGAAGCTTAAGAACGCCTCGAAGAAAATAGCATTCGGTATGGTAAACATTGTATTGATGATTATTACCCCAACTAAGTTTGGAATGAGATGTTTAAAGATAATTTTTCCATGACTTGCACCAAGTGTTCTCGATGCCAGTACGAATTCCTGATTCTTAAGTTTAAGAACTTGTGCACGAACGACCCTGGCCATTCCAACCCATCCAGTTATGGTTAATGCAACTGTGATGGAGATAATACCAGGTTTTAAAATTAATATCATGAGTATAACGACAACAAGGTTCGGTATCCCCATCAGAACTTCGATGATACGCTGCATGACGTTATCAATTCGTCCTCCAAAGTAACCGGAGATTGCACCGTAAGCTACACCGATGATCATATCGATGAATGCAGCTAAAAAGGCAATATAGAGAGAAATTTGTGTCCCTTTCCAGATGCGGGTAAACTGATCTCGGCCCAGGTTATCTGTTCCAAGCCAGTAATATTCTTTAATTTGTTTTTGTTCATAAATCTTTATTTCTTCACCATTATTAAGAGTTCTTGTTCCATCAAAAGGCAGCCAGCTGATGTTTTCAAGTCCTTGAATACGTGGAGGCAAATTAGCATGTGTTGCTTTTTGACGGGCTGAGTCGTATCCGCTGACAGCAGGCCCGATAAATGCTAAAAGAGTTAATAGAACGATTACAATTAAACTGAAAACGGCAGCTTTATTCTTTCTTACTCGCAGCCATGCATCCTGCCAATAATTGAGACTCGGCTTATTTATTTCTTCACTCTTTGAAGAATCAATTTTAGCGGGTTGAAATAATTCTTTGTTGATTTCTTTTTGTGCCATTATTTTTTACCTCCCGCTAAACGAATTCGTGGGTCAATGATGCCGTATAAAATATCGACAACAAGAATAATTAAGACAAATAGGAAAGCAAATAAAAGGGTTGTACCCATAATGACTGGGTAGTCGTTCACAGTAATTGACTTAACAAACTGTTCGCCAAGTCCAGGAACGGAGAATATTTTCTCAATAACAAGTGATCCTGTCATGAGTCCTACTGCAAGCGGTCCTAAAACCGTTACAACTGGAATTAATGCATTTCGCAGGGCATGTTTAAAGGCAATTTCAAAGTAGCTTGCACCTTTTGCTTTTGCAAGTGTAATGTAATCAGAATTTAAAACATCGATCATTTCCGTTCTCATAAAACGTGCAGCAATCGCAATTGGGAACATAGCAAGAGCTATTGTAGGCAAAATGCTGTATTCAGGTCCGCGCCAGAATGCAACTGGCAGCCATCCGAGCTTGACTCCGATGTAATATTGCAATAAACCGGCAAAAACAAATGAGGGGATGGATTTACCGATTACAGCAAAGAATGTTGCACCGTAATCTACCCAAGTGTTTTGGCGCAGTGCACCGATAATACCTAGAAATATTCCGAATAACGTTCCTACAAACATTGCCTGAAATCCGAGGATAGCAGATGGGGCTATACGAGCAGCAAGCAGCTCTGATACCGGAGTGTTGTCAAATTGGAATGATACTCCAAGATCACCTTTAGCCAAGTTTGTCATGTAAGTAAAATACTGCACGGGTACAGGCTGGTCCAACCCATAATTGTCTTTCATAATTTCCACCTGTGCATCTGACAACTTACCGTTATTAAATGGAGTACCGGGGATCAGTTTCATAAGGAAAAATGTAAATGAAGCAATTAATATAAGAGTAATAAGCATGTAAATCATACGTTGGCCTAAATATTTAACCATGTGTGCACCTCCTAGAACTATATGGAAAATTCAGAATCATCTACATAATTCGACAATTCTTTAGCAGGTAAAAAGAGAGTATATACCATATACTCTCTTTTTATTCTTTTTGATTATAATCATTTGCCTTAATTTCGTAAATAATTATTACTCAGCGTCAGTGATTTTAATCCACTTGTAGCTGTATTCAGGTCCTACAAGGTGATAAGTGAAACCTTCAACGTTTTTGTTGATAAGAAGGTTAGAAGCACGCTGATACATTGGAGCGATACCTGCATCTTCATCTAATACAACTTTTTCAGCTTCTTGAAGTGCTTCGAAACGTTTAGCTGGATCGTTAGCTAAAGTTGTTTGAGCATCTTTCAATAATTTGTCATACTTTTCGTTAGAGTATGCCATTCTGTTATTTCCGCCATCAGTTATCCATAGATCTGAGAATGAAATTGGATCTAGATAGTCAGGACCCCAGCCTGCAGCCTGGATATCATAATCCATTGTTTTGTCACGATCTAAACGAACACTGAAAGGAACACTTTGTACATCAATCGTTAATCCTTCAAGTGTGTTTTGAAGCTGATCTTTCATGTAAGAGTCAACTGTTTTAGACGTTTCAGTATCTCCGCCTAGGTAAACTAATGTCACTTCTTTTTGGCCAATTTCTTCTAAGCCTTTAGCCCAAAGTTTTTTAGCTTCTTCTGCGTTATAAGTTAGTAAGTCTCCATTAGCTTCACGGAAGTCTTTGCCGCTTTCAGGATGTGTAACGAATTCTTTTGGTACAGCATAGTTTGCTGGAATAGAACCATTGTTTAAGATTTCATTTGTTAAATCTTCTTTGTTGAAAGCCATAGCAATTGCTTTACGGATGTTAACGTTTGCAAGCGCCTCGTTCTTTTGATTTAATTTAAGCCAGAAAATTGTAGGCTCTAACCATCTTAACAGGCGGTCGTCACCTTCATATTGTGCGATAACTGCTGGTGTTGAAAGTTTAGGAGTCACATCTGCTTCTCCAGCTTCAAATGCGTTTGCTGCAGCTTGAGGATCTTTTGAAACGTTAAATTGAATTTTCTCAAGGCTTACATTTTTTGCATCCCAGTATTCAGCATTTTTCTCTAAAGTCCACTCAGTATCAGCAGGTCCTTCCCATCCTTGAATCGTGAAAGGTCCATTGAACACTAAATTTTCTGATTTTTTACCGAAATTTGCAGCCTGTTCTTCAACAAACTTTTGGTTTTGAGGATAGAATGTCGGGAAAGCCATTAATGATTTAAAGAAAGGAATTGGTTTTTCAAGAGTAATCACCAATGTTTTTTCATCTTTAGCTTTAACACCTAAATCTTCTGGTTTCGCTTTTCCATTATATAATGCTTCTGCATTTTTAATCTTACCCATCATCATGTATGGACCATATGCAGATCCTGTTTCAGGATTAAGAGCACGCTGCCAAGCAAATACGAAATCGTTTGCAGTAACAGGCTCACCGTTAGACCATTTAGCATCTTCTCTTAATTTAATTGTATATTCTGTGCCGTCTTCATTGGCTTCAGGCTCGCCGTCAGCCATACCAGGCACTGGCTCTTGGTTTTCATCAATACGGTATAAACCCTCGTTCGTATTGTTTAATTGAGATAAACTGATAGTATCTTCAGCTAGTACTGAGTCCATCGATGGAATCTCAGATGATTCTAAAACTTTAAGCTCCTGTGCCACATTTGATTCTTCTTTAGAGTCTTTATCTTTGTCTCCTCCGTCAGAAGAACCCTGATTGCCTCCGCCGTAGCAAGCCGTTAAGAAAACGCTTAAAACAAGCGAAAGAACTAAAAGCAATGAAAATTTTGACTTTTTCATTAATAACCCTCCCTTTTATTTTTAAAAAATTCTTACAAACACTATTATACAAGCTTTCGAATTTTTGTACATTCATTTTTTTAATAAAATTTACACAAATGCAATAAAATTAAGACTATTTTGAATGAAAAATAGTTCTTTATACCTATATAAAGTGTCGGAATTAGTCCTGATATTTCATTTGAATAACACAGCGAATACTAAAGGCTTAGTCTTTGTAAAGAAGTTAAATAGTGTGTAAAATATAAAATGTATACAATATACAACAATAGCTAATAAACTATTTTGCGGGCATAATGAAAAGATTCTGACTAGTTTTATTATTCTTGCTATAATATCTTTCGTATATTT
Organism: Metabacillus hrfriensis; assembly: GCF_030127205.1. Taxonomy (NCBI): domain Bacteria; kingdom Bacillati; phylum Bacillota; class Bacilli; order Caryophanales; family Bacillaceae; genus Metabacillus; species Metabacillus hrfriensis. The sequence goes on along the minus strand of NZ_CP126116.1, from coordinate 1,217,039 downwards.
CTATACAAAATTACTATTTAACGGATTGCACTTTAGTATAATTAGTTAAAAAAAGAGGGTATTTATGAAACGAAATTTATTTTTATTAGCGTTTTCCGTGTCGTTTGTTCTAGTTTTTATGCTTTCCCTTTTATTTTATGGAGAAATTACGCTTCTTCACTATATCAATATTTCTTTTTATCTATCTGGAATCCTGCTCTTCATTTCGATGTTCCTGCTTGTAGCTGAGGGCGGATTTTTTGATGGAATTACCCAAGGCTTCCGAAGAACCTTTCAATCAAAAGGCAGAGATTTAGAAAAGGAAGAGGTAGAGGAAATGAGGCTGTTTTCAGAGCTGCTCAGCGTTGAATATATGCCCTTCCTATTAGCAGGACTTCTTCTTGCCGCCACCATGTTTACAGGATTGGTGTTCTATTACCTCTAATGCAGTTGATTATCTTGGTGTAAGCTTTTATAATAAGAAAAGCGGAAGAACCTTGGTCAGCTCCGAAAGGCGGATCCGTTCTGACCGGGGATCAGGCACTTTTGCTGGACATCAATGTCTGCAAAACTTTAAACTTTCCTATATCTTTAATAAAATCTTTATTTAAAAAGCGATGATAAAGAGTAGTACATAGTGAATTCATTTATAGAGAGCCTGCTGCTGCTGGGATGCGGGTAATGAAAACTGTGGAATGGACTTTTGAGCAGCTGACTGAAAGTTAGTAGGATCAGCCGTTTCGTCTTGCGTTAAAAGACGTTAAGTGATTTCTTTTAGAAATAATTAGGGTGGCACCGCGGTCCATTCGTCCCTGTTCAGCAGGACACGAATGGGCTTTTTTGTATGTAAACCAATATAGGAGTGATAAAATGAAAACCATTTTTTCGGGCATTCAGCCCTCAGGACACGTTACATTAGGAAATTATATCGGGGCATTGAAGCAATTTATTGATCTGCAGCATGATTACGATTGCTACTTTTGCATCGTCGATCAGCATGCTATAACTGTCCCTCAGGACCGCCTCCAGCTGCGCAAAAATATCCGCAGTCTTGCAGCACTTTACCTCGCGATCGGCATCGATCCTGAAAAAGCAACATTATTTGTACAGTCTGAAGTTCCTGCGCACGCTCAGGCAGGGTGGATGCTTCAATGTGTTGCATATATCGGGGAGCTTGAGAGAATGACGCAATTTAAGGATAAATCTACTGGAAAAGAAGCTGTTTCTGCTGGATTATTAACTTATCCTCCACTAATGGCTGCCGACATTCTACTATATAAAACGGACATCGTTCCTGTCGGAGAAGATCAAAAACAGCATTTAGAGCTTACACGTGATCTGGCAGAGCGCTTTAACAAGAAGTATAACGACATCTTTACAATCCCTGAGGTCCGAATTCCAAAAGTCGGCGCTAGAGTCATGTCGCTTGCAGACCCTCTGAAAAAGATGAGCAAATCAGATTCAAACTTAAAATCGTTTATTACTCTCTTAGACGAACCTAAGTCGATTGAAAAGAAAATAAAGAGCGCAGTAACTGATTCAGAAGGAATTGTAAAATACGACAAAGAAAACAAGCCAGGTGTTTCGAATCTTCTATCTATCTATTCCATTCTCTCTGGAGAATCAATTGCTGATTTAGAAAAAAAATATGAAGGCAAAGGCTACGGGGATTTCAAGAACGATACAGCAGCTGCTGTGATTGAAGTGCTGAAGCCAATTCAAGAAAAGTACCATGCTTTATTAGAGTCAGAAGAATTGGATCAAATTTTAGACCGGGGCGCAGAAAGAGCAAATGCTGCAGCTAATAAAATGATTAAAAAAATGGAAAACGCAATGGGACTTGGCAGAAAAAGATAGCAAATATAAAAAGAGCATCTTGCGATGCTCTTTTTATATTTGCTGTTCAATTTCCAATCCTTTTTGACTCATTAAATATTGAAGGGCTGTCCTGAACGTCAAAAATGACTGAATATCATTGTAGTTCGTTAATCCAGAAGTGACAAGCAGCTGGGTTAAAGCCGGTCCAAAGCCTACATATAATATTTGAATGCCCATCAGCCTGATTGCTGACGTCATATTATGGATATAGGCTCCAAACAGATCAAGCTCCCATATTTCTTTCTCTGAGATTGCTGAAAAATCGACAATAACATTAGAAATTTCATCTGAATGGGAAACCTCTAATATTTTTGAGATAATCTGATCAAACCTTTCAGAAGAAAGCCTTCCTGTTATGGGCACAAGTATAGTATCAGGAATAATGGACGGGATAATCGGAACAGAAATCTCCTTTATTATCTCAGCACTTGCTTCTAATTGCTTTTTAAGTTCGAGAATTTCCGACTGTAAAGCTGCAATTTGTTCTTTTTCACTGCTCATATATGAACCCTCGCTAATCGTTAATAGTCGCATACTGTTTAGTTTACCATTCATTTTCAGTTCATACCGTTTTTTCACATAAAAAAAGAAACCATATTCTATATATAGAATTGGTTTCTTTCATTAATGCTTGTCCTAATTCACTTTTGATTCATGCTCCATTTCCCACAGCTTCTCAAAAAAAGGCTGCCCTTTTATCAGATGTTCACATAGCGTCTTATGCTTGGGACTCCAGCCGCTTACCGTTTCATCGTAAAGCTTTCTCCAAACGTCCTCAAAGCTCAGTTCTTGAATCGTTTCATACATTGTCGGATTCCACTCTGTGTACCAGTATTTAACCTCAGCAGCATTTTTTGTTGACTGCAGCTGATCCAGGGCCATAAACAGCAGCTGTTTTAACTGGCGTTCTTTTCTTGTTAAACCGCTCATATGTGACGGACTTGGCGACAGGATATGAAATTCCTTTTCCATCGATTCCGCCTCAAACAAGTATTCCTCTGCCTCAACATCTTTAATCATTTCATAGACAAGCTGTTCCTGGCGCGGAATTAACCGGCTTTTGCGGACTGGTATGCTGTAGCCGATCGTATCGACTGCAAGTATACCCTGTCCGTCTGTTATGACGAAACAGTAATCCAGCTGAATGCGCTCATGATTTTTGCGAATATACGCTTTTTGAAAGGCATCTTTTAACAGTCCCTGCGGCAGCTCCGACAAATCATTCTCAATATAATGGTATAAGACCGAGTTTACTTTAAATAGAGGAACTTGGTCCAGAAGCTCAACACTGTCATCTTTTCTCCATTCATGAAAATGACACACATTGTACCCGTTTTCTTCTCCTTCAAACCAGTTCACCCATACATCATGAAGAAACAACATTTATTACCCCTCACTTCCGATGCTTTTGTCTTTCAGTATAGGCAGGGAGAAGAAAATATATTCCATTCCATTCATTTTATGGATGTTTTCTTTCGACAATTTTTGAGCAAGGTCTGTTATTAGTCTTTTACACTTAGAGTTTTCCTATCAGTGTTTTTTGTGTTTTCTCAGTAAAAATGAAATTGTATCAGTGTAAATCTATGTTCTATCAGTCTAAACGAAATTCGTGGAAGGAAGTGCTTCAAATAGGAATTTGCAGCACAAAAATGGCTCTCCTGACCGAAGGAAGTGCTTCAAATCGGAATTTGCAGCACAAAAATGGATCTCTGGCCCGATGGAAGTGCGTCAAATCGGAGTTTGCAGCACAAAGATGGATCACTCACCCGAAGAAAGTGCTTCAAATCGGAGTTTGCAGCACAAAAATGGCTCTCTCACCCGAAGGAAGTGCTTCAAATCGGAGTTTGCTGCACAAAGATGGATCACTCACCCGAAGGAAGTGCTTCAAATCGGAGTTTGCAGCACAAAAATGGCTCTCCTACCCAAAGGAAGTGCGTCAAACTTGGAGTTTGCAGCACAAAGATGGATCACTCACCCGAAGGAAGTGCTTCAAATCGGAGTTTGCAGCACAAAGATGGATCACTCACCTGAAGGAAGTGCTTCAAATCGGAGTTTGCAGCACAAAGATGGATCACTCACCTGAAGAAAGTGCGTCAAACTGGAGTTTGCAGCACAAAAATGGCTCTCCAACCAGGAGAAAGTGCGTCAAATCGGAGTTTGCAGCACAAAGATGGATCACTCACCCGAAGGAAGTGCTTCAAATCGGGGTTTGCTGCACAAAGATGGATCACTCACCTGAAGAAAGTGCGTCAAACTGGAGTTTGCTGCACAAAAAAGGCTCTCCAACCAGGTGAAAGTGCGTCAAATAGGAATTTGCAGCACAAAAATGGCTCTCCTGACCGAAGGAAGTGCTTCAAATCGGAGTTTGCTGCACAAAGATGGATCACTCACCTGAAGGAAGTACGTCAAGCTGGAGTTTGCAGCACAAAGATGGATCACTCACCCGAAGAAGATGCGTCAAACCGAAGTTTGCTGCACAAAGTAGGATCACTCATCCTAAGGAAGTGCTTCAAACCGAAGTTTGCAACACAAAGTAGGATCACTCGCCCGAAGAAAGTGCGTCAAACCGAAGTTTGCAACACAAAGTAGGAGCACTCACCCTAAGGAAGTGCGTCAAACTGGAGTTTGCTGCACAAAGTAGGATCACTCACCCGAAGAAAGTGCGTCAAACCGAAGTTTGCAGCACAAAGTAGGATCACTCACCCAAAGGAAGTGCGTCAAATCGGAGTTTGCTGCACAAAGTAGGATCACTCACCCGAAGGAAGTGCTTCAAACCGAAGTTTGCTGCACAAAGTAGGATCACTCACCCGAAGGAAGTGCGTTAAATAGGAGTTTGCAACACAAAGTAGGATCACTCACCCGAAGGAAGTGCGTCAAACTGGAGTTTGCAGCACAAAGTAGGATCACTCACCCTAAGGAAGTGCGTCAAACTGGAGTTTGCAGCACAAAGTAGGATCACTCACCCGAAGAAAGTGCGTCAAATCGGAGTTTGCAGCACACAAAAGGCTCTCTTCCCCGAAGGAAGTGCGTCAAACTGGAGCTTGCAGCACAAAAAAAGGCTCTCCCATCAGGAAAAAGTGAGTCAATTTTACAAGAGAAAAATAAACTAACCTTTATCATCGTATATCCACATAAATAGTAGTTTTTCCATGCCCGACCCTAATAAAGTTCTCCCTGAGTATTCTTTGAATCAATCTTTATTCTGTTCAAACAGTTAAAGGCAATTCTATCAGCGAAAATACGTTTTTATCCGTGAAGCAGTAAAATCGCTCAATACTTTGAGCTGAACAAAGCCATAAAAAATAGTCAAGAATAAATTCTTGACTACATTGTCTTATTCATTCACTTTTGGATCGAGTGCATCCCGCAGCCCGTCTCCTACAAAGTTAAAGGCAAGGACGGTAAAGAGGATCAGCATACCCGGTAATAACGGATACCATGGTGAATTCAAAAGAATAGTAAAGTTCTGTGCGTCCTGAAGCATGTTGCCCCAGCTCGCCGTTGGAGGCTGAATTCCAAGACCCAGGTAGCTCAGCGTTGATTCAGCAAGGATTACTCCCCCTACAGAAAGCGTGGCAGATACGATGATTGGTCCAATCGCATTGGGAAGAATATGCGAGAAGATAATTTTAAAGCTTTTCGTCCCAATTGTTTTGGATGCAAGGACAAATTCGCGTGTCCGCAGCGACAAAAACTCACCTCGTACAAGACGTGCAGTTGTTGTCCATCCCAGTACAGCAAAAATAATTATCAGCTTGTCTACACCTGGTTTAAAGATTGTCACTAGTGTAATAAGAAGAAAGATTTGAGGAATGGAAAGAACAATATCAACAAATCTCATTAAAATAGCATCAATGATGCCTCCAAAGTAACCAGCAATAGCTCCTATTACCGTACCGATTGTAATGGAACCGAGCACAGAGGCAAATCCAACCAGTAAGGATACTTGGGCACCGTACAACAAACGCGTCAGCAAGTCCCTTCCAAACCGGTCCGTTCCGAGAATGTTTTCACTGCCTCCAGGAGGAACCAGTTTTTTAGTCAGATCCTGAGTATCGTAAGCATATGGCGCAATGACAGGCGCTAAGATCGCTGTAGATATAATGAAGATTAGAAAAACAGCGCCAGCTATAGCTAATTTGTTTTTGCAGAATTTCCTGAAAAATATTTTCGTTAACGTATCAGGGTTCTCTTTTAAATTCCCATGAATCGCCAGCTGATTAGAGGTTTCCGGTGTTAGGTTTGTTTGTGCCATTTTGCTCCCCCTTCCTAATACTCAATTCTCGGATCAAAGATTGCGTAAAGAATATCCGCAATTAAGTTTCCGATGACTACAAATACAGCTGAGATAACTGTTAAAGCCATTATGACCGGATAATCACGCTGGAATGCTGAATCAATGAACAATAGACCAATACCAGGCCATGAGAAGATTTTCTCAACGACAACGGCTCCCCCAATAAATGAAGGAATCATCAAACCAAAAATCGTGATAATTGGAATTAATCCGTTGCGGACACCATGTTTGATGATGACCTTCGATTCTTTGAAGCCTTTTGCACGGGCTGTTCTCATGTAATCCTGTTTAAGGACATCAAACATACTGGACCTTGAATACCTGGTTAACCCTGCCATATCGGCTGAGGCCAGTACAAATGCAGGCAGCATGAGATGATGGATTCTGTCCCACACGCTGAATTCAGCATTCAAGGTGGAGGTCCCCCCTGTCGGGAACCAGTTAAGATGGACTGCAAATACCATAATTAAAATCAAACCGAGAAAAAAATTGGGTGTAGCCAGACCTAAAAAGGAAGTAACCGAAACAGTGTAATCAACTTTCGTATACGGTCTAGCTGCAGAAATAATTCCAAACGGGATGGCAATAATTAAAGCAAGAATAGTTGATACAACCATTAACAGCAAAGTGTTTGGCAAACGGTTCATAATCATTTCACTTACAGGTACCCCTTTACGGATCAATGATGTGCCAAAGTCTCCCTGCACCATGCTTCCAAGCCATTTTAAATATTGAATGTGCACAGGATCATTTAATCCGTATTTCTCCATAAATTTCGCTTTATCAGCAGGACTTATTGATGGATCCATCAATAAGGTTGTAGGATCTCCTGGAGCTAAACGAATGATCGCAAAAGAGATAATGGTGATGCCTAATAATAAGGGAATAGCCATTAATGTACGGCGGATGATATAAGAAAGCACAGCTAGTTCTCCCCTTTCCTTCTCATTTTTCTATAAATAAAAACAATGTCCAAAATACTCAGCAGACCCGTTCAATTTTCAAATTCATAAAAAACGAGGGAAGGGAGTATTCCCTTCCCTCTGCATGTTTCCCCGAAGTGTTGCAGCAATCAATGAATAATTACTGTTTTAACCACCATTTGTGGATGTTGTAGTATTCGCTCTTAGCGTTGAACTCATAGCCTTGTAAGTTTTCAGGCATTACGCGGTGAACGTTAGGATAGTACAAGAATGTGTATGGCTGATCATCAGCAAGAATTTTGTAGATGTCAGCATGTTTTGCAGCATACTCATCTTGATCAAGAATTTGTTTCGCTTCTTCCATTAACTTATCTGCTTCTTCGTTTTTGTAATCAATCATGTTTAAGCCTTCAGCAATTTGGCTTGAGTGGAAAATGTCATATTGATCAGGGAATGTTGACAAGCTCCATCCTAAGATCATTGCATCAAAATCCCAGTTTGGTGCAGACACTTGCTCGATGAAAGCAGAGAATTCAATGATCTCAGGCTTTACTTCGATGCCGATTTCTTTTAATTGCTGCTGAACAACTACAGCGATGTCTTCACGGATTTTGTTTCCTTGGTTCGTTTTTAAAGAGAATGAGAATTTTTTGCCGTCTTTGTCTAAGATTTTGTCGCCGTCAGTATCTTCCCAGCCAGCTTCTTTTAATAATGATTTAGCTTTCTCCTGGTCAAAAGAGAATTTTGTTACATCGTCGCTGTAAGCAAAAGATAGCGGGCTTTCAGGAACGTGTGCAACTTCTCCGTCACCGTTCATAACAGAAGAAACCATTGATTCTCTGTCAAGTGCCATTGTTAAAGCTTGACGCACTTTCACGTCTTTGAATAGGTCGTTCTTTTGGTTCCAGCCGATGTAAGTGTAAGAAAGACCTAAGCCAGACTCAACTTTCACACCGCTGAATGTGCTTTTAACTGTTTCAATATCTGTTCCTGGAACTTCAGTGAAATGAACATCGCCAGCTTGAAGCTGTGCCAATAAAGCATCCTGGTCAGGAACAATTTTATAAGTGATTGAATCTAAGTAAGGCTCGCCCAAGAAATAATCAGGGTTTTTCTCCACTTTTACATATTCTCCGTCTTTCCACTCAACGAATTTGAATGGTCCTGTACCGATTGGAGATTTTGTATTGAATTCGTTTTCGCCAAGCTCACCAACCGGAACTTTTCCAAGGATGTGCTCAGGCAGGATTCCGTAGCTAAGAGCTACAGGGTAGAATGAAGCATCTTTCTTAGAAAGCTTGAATTCTACTTCATAGTCTCCTTTTTTCGTTACAGACTCTAAAGATTCAAAAGCAGAACCGCGCTCACCTACATAGTCAGGGCTCTTAGGGATGCCGTATGTAAATACTACGTCATCAGCAGTAAGCTGTTCTCCGTCATGGAATTTAACATCTTCTCTGAGTTTTACAGTGTATGTTAAGCCATCTTCAGACGGATCAATTTTTTCTGCCAAGTTCAAAGTCGGGTTGAACTCAGTGTCTGAGCTTACAATACCGTCAAAAATGAAGCCTTCGATATCAGAGCTTGAAGCATCTGTAGAATACATAGGGTTGAACAATGTTGGTCCGCCAATTGAACCAACAACTAAGTCTCCGCCCATTTGCGGTTCGCCTGCATCTTCAGCCGGTTTATCTTCTTTTCCGCCTGACCCTGAAGCAGGTGTTTTTTCGCCTGCGCCACTATTGCAAGCAGCTAAGAACAAAGAGAAAACTAACAATAAGCTGAGTAATGTTAATAAACTTTTACGTTGTTTCACTTCGTATTTCCCCCTTAAAAATTCGAATTTATAGTTTTCTTAACATGCCTATTATTGTTGGTCCATCTCCTCCCTTCAAGAAGGTGATTATATGCTGATCCTGCCATCAGTATAGATGGCAGGCAACAAAATGATTTTTCTTTACTTCTTTAAATTGAGGCACCGCTTCGCGGCATACGCTTGTAGCAGCAGGACATCTTGTATGGAAAACACAGCCCTGCGGCGGATTGGCCGGGCTTGGAAGCTCTCCTTTTAAAACGATGCGCTCACGTCTGGCCTGACCTGCTTTTCTTGGAACTGGCACTGCGGACAAAAGGGCTTGAGTATAAGGATGCAGTGGATCTGAATAGAGACTGTGCTTGTCTGCAAGCTCCATCATTTTACCAAGGTACATAACGCCCACACGGTCACTGATATGGCGGACTACACTTAAATCATGCGAGATGAACATATATGTTAAGTTAAACTCATCCTGAAGATCTTCAAGCAGGTTAATAATTTGAGCCTGAATGGAAACATCAAGCGCTGAAACTGCTTCATCGGCAATAACCATTTGCGGATTCAGGGCGATGGCTCTTGCAATGCCGATTCTCTGCCGCTGGCCACCGGAAAATTCATGCGGATAGCGGTTAATGAAAGAGGCGTTTAAGCCTACTTTTTCAAGCAGCTCTTCTACTCTTTCTAAGCGCTCTCTTCCTTTATATAAACTATGTGTATCCATTGGTTCTTTAATGATGGAACCGAGTGTTTTTCTTGGATTCAATGATGCAAATGGATCCTGAAACACCATTTGAATATTTTTGCGGACAGTTTTGCGGAGTTCACTTTCGGGCAGATGTGAAATATCCTGGCCGTCAAAAATAATTTTGCCGCCTGTCGGTTCATACAGGCGGATAATGGTGCGGCCTGCTGTAGACTTTCCGCAGCCTGATTCTCCTACAATTCCAATGGTTTCACCTTTTTTTACCGTTAAATTAATGCCGTCAACAGCTTTTACATGTCCTGCTGTCTTCTGCAGAATCCCTGCTTTGATCGGAAAGTGCTTTTGAACATCTATCAGCTGGAGGATGGTTTCATCCGGTTTCAGAAGCTGTGATTTTTTTTCTGCGTCTACTACTTTCATTAAACAGCGGCCTCCTCATCATCGTATAAAAAGCAGCGGACAGAGCGATGAGCTGATTTTTCCGTTAACGCGGGAAGTGCACTGAAGCATTTGTCAAATGCTTTCGGGCATCTTGGAGCAAATCGGCATCCCGCCGGCAGATTATCAGGAGTCGGAACGTTTCCCGGAATCGAATTAAGCTTTTCTATATCTCCATCAATGGAAGGAATGGACTCCATTAATCCTTGTGTATACGGATGGAGCGGCTCATTGAACAAGTCATCAACAGAAGCTTCTTCTACCACCTGACCGCAATACATAACAACCACCCGCTCTGCAATTTCAGATACAACCCCCAGATCATGAGTGATTAATAGAATACTAGTATCAAATTTTTGACTGACGTCCTTCATTAAATCAAGAATTTGCGCCTGAATGGTTACATCCAGTGCTGTTGTTGGCTCGTCTGCTATAAGCAGCTTCGGATTGCAGCTCATGGCAATGGCGATCATCACACGCTGGCGCATACCGCCTGATAATCTGTGGGGATAATCATGGATGATTTCATCAGCACGAGAGAAGCCTACTAATCTAAGTAACTCAATTGCTTTTTTAACTGCTTGATTTTTTGGAAGTTTTTGATGATACATAAGCACTTCTGTAATCTGATCTCCGATTGTAAGCACCGGATTTAAAGATGTCATCGGCTCCTGAAAGATCATCGATATATCATTTCCGCGGACTTTACACAAATCTTTTTCAGGTAACTTCACCAAGTCCTTGCCATTTAATAAGATCTCGCCATCAACAATTTTGCCTCCAGGGCTTGGAACAAGTCCCATAATCGATAAAGAAGTGATACTTTTACCTGAACCAGATTCTCCTACTAATGCAACCGTCTCGCCTTTATGTATCTTTAAGTCAACACCGTCCACAGCCGGGACAGCTTGTTTCTTTTTGTAGAAATATGTTTTTAGATTTTTAACTTCCAACAGTACTGACAATACCCTTCACCGCCCTATGATGTAAAAGATAAAACCGCTTAAAAACTTAATTTTACAAATCATCATAACTTTTTATATAAATAGAATAGTCAGAAAATATATATTTGTATAGTATTACAAAAGTTTTACAAAATCAAGCTAATTTTTAAAAAAATGTAATTTTATATTAATAATACGACCATTACTAGGAAAAAATACCAACAAAAAAACCCTTAATTGGGTTTAATCAATGACTTTTTCACTATTTCATCTGATGAAACGGCGAATAAATCTTTAATATTCGTTTTTGTCATCTCCATGTAACATTTAACTATATGATATCCTGCGGCATACCCCAGCATTTTTGGATAAAAGCCGGTTCCAAACATCAATTGAGAGAACTTGCGGGAATCTCTTTTTAAATCCTGATTAGGTTCAATGATTGATTGATAAAATTGAGAGATTTGCTCTTTTGAATAACGTTTTGTCCATGAACCGGCAAACTCTTCCCCCATTCTCTCCCGCACAGCATTCTCAGCGAGACCTTCAAGAATGACGGCATCAATCAGCGTATAGTCCTTTTCTTTTTTAGGGTCCTTAGCAAGTCTGCATACATGATGGTACTCATGCGTGAGGATGACCTGAATCTCTTTTTTGCTGTTATCGGATAAAAATAAAAAAAGCTTATCATGAAAAGCCAGGCCTGATTTTCCTCCAAATTCATTTCTCATCTTCCGGTTACCTGCATCTGCCGGCAAAATAAAAATCGGCACGTCTGGGCCGCCCCACTCTTTTTTCAAAAAAGCTTCATCTGATTTTACAAACTCCCAAACTTTGTTCTTCTTTAAATTTGAATAAAGGCTTTGACCAGTCTGCTCTCCTCTGAACATTCCAAATGCATGAAGATATTTGCTGATGTCCTCAGGATTATTCTCATGAAAGTACGGTTTCAGCCGCTCGCATATTTTCAAATGATCTGCGGATTGTTCGAGCCATTCGTTTGTTTTGACGACCGTCATGGAACCCCCACACTCCCTCCTGCCGTATTCTATGAAGGTGTATTTAAGGAAGTGAATGGATGAGCAGCCCCCATTACATGATTCCGTGAATAAAAAAAAAGCCAGCTATGCTGACTTTTCTGTTTTACTGCTCGTATTTTTTGAAAATAATCGTTGCGTTATGTCCGCCAAATCCAAGTGAATTGCTTAAAGCCACATTCACTTGTGCTTTTCTCGCTTCATTCGGCACATAATCCAGGTCGCACTCAGGATCTTTTTCGCTGTAATTTATCGTAGGAGGGATGATGCCCTCTTTAATTGCAAGAATAGAAAGAATCGCTTCAACTCCGCCGGCTGCTCCAAGCAAGTGGCCTGTCATTGATTTAGTTGATGAAACCGCAAGCTTATAAGCATGCTCTCCAAAAACCTCTTTAATGGCAAGCGTCTCAAACTTATCATTGTAGGATGTGCTTGTTCCATGAGCGTTCACATAATCAACGTCTTCAGGTGAAAGTCCGCCGTTTTCCATGGCCATTCTCATGGCACGTACTCCGCCTTCCCCGCCCGGAGCAGGAGCTGTAATGTGGTGGGCATCGCCTGTTGCGCCATAGCCGACAATTTCTGCATAAATTTCTGCTCCGCGGGCAATGGCGTGTTCAAGTTCTTCCAGGACTAAAATCCCCGCTCCTTCACCCATGACAAATCCATCGCGATTTGCATCGAATGGTCTGCTTGCTGTAGCAGGATCCGGATTTGTTGAAAGAGCTTTGCTTGCACAGAAGCCTGCAAATGCCATTCTGGTAATTGGCGCCTCCGTTCCTCCGGAAATCATGACATCAGCATCTCCCCGTTCAATAACTTTAAAAGCATCACCAATGGAGTTTGTACCAGTAGCACATGCTGTCACTGTACAGGAATTAAAGCCTTTTGCGCCTAGAGCAATTGAAACCTGTCCTGCTGCCATATCAGGAATCATCATTGGAACGAAAAATGGACTTACGCGTCTTGCGCCTTTAGTAAGAAGTGTTTCAAACTGATTTTCAAAGGTTTCCATTCCGCCGATTCCAGAACCGATCCAGACGCCAACGCGCGGAGCGATTTCTTCAGTAATTTCAAGATTGGCATCACGTACGGCCATGAAAGATGCAGCTACCGCATACTGAGTGAAGCGGTCCATTTTTCTGGCTTCCTTCTTATCCATAAATTTCTCAGCATCAAAATCTTTTATTTCCGCAGCTACCTTAGCCGGATAGTCATTTGAATCAATGCGGGTAAGCGGACCTACGCCTGACTTTCCATTTACCGCGCTCTCCCATGTTGATGCAACATCATTTCCAATCGGAGTAATTGCTCCCATACCCGTAATGACAACTCGCCTTTTACTCATATAAAAACACCATACCTTTCTCTAGCTGTAATATTTATTATTTGCCCCATCTCATAGCAATGGCACCCCATGTTAAACCTCCGCCAAAACCAACCATAACAAGGACGTCTCCGTCTTTAATCGTTCCTGCTTCCAGTTCTTCAACAAGAGAAATAGGAATAGATGCTGCAGAAGTATTCCCATACTTGTGAACCGTTTTTGACATTTTTTCCACCGGAAGCTCTAAACGTTCCCTGGCAGCTTCCATAATTCGGATGTTTGCCTGATGCGGAATCAAGTAATCAACATCTTCCTTTTTAAGTCCTGCCTTTTCAATAACATTTACGCTGGATTCACCCATTTGTCTGACCGCAAATTTAAACACCTCGCGTCCATTCATAATAAGCTTCTCATCCTGATAGAGATGCTTTCCGCCAGAACCGTCTGATCCAAGCTCAAATGCAAGGAAACCTTTGCCCGGTGTAACTTTACTGACGACTGCTGCTCCTGCGCCATCTCCAAAAAGAACAGCTGTATTCCGGTCATTCCAGTCTGTGATTTTTGAGAGTTTTTCTACTCCTACTACAAGAACATTTTGATAAGCACCTGTTTCAATAAATTGCTGGGCCGTAATTAATCCATACATAAAGCCCGCGCATGCTGCGCTCAAATCCATCGCAGCCACTTTTTTTGCTCCCAATTTTTCTTGAAGCATACACGCTACAGATGGGAAGGCCTGATCAGGTGTGACAGTAGCCACCAAGATCATATCTATATCTTCAGCTGTTATTCCCGCATTCTCAATTGCTTTTTTTGCGGCATAATAGGCCATATCAGAAGTATCTGTTTCATCATTTGCAAGTCTTCGCTCTTCAATACCAGTCCGTGTGCGTATCCATTCATCCGACGTATCCATTATTTTCTCCAAATCCGCATTTGTTACAACGCGTTCTGGATTATACCGTCCGATTCCAATTATCCCTGCACTCATATACGCAGCTCCTTTAATCTTGTATTTAGAATCAATTATTATTACCTGGTACTAATTTTATCCTATCTATTTTAAAATTTCAATCAAAAATCTGTGCACATGCCCCGTACAAGTTATTAAACAAAACATACAGTATGAATAAGGAAGAATAAGCGAGGTGTTTGTGTTGAGCGAAAAAAGACGATCTGAAGAGTCAGGAGATTTCTTTTCATCCTTTATGTTTGGAGAAAAAAGAGAGCGGAGCATAAAACAGGAGGAAGCTGAAGAAAGCCCCGCTCTAGATGAGCAGGAACCTCAGTCAGGGACTGATTTTTTTCAGATTTTTATGCAAATTGATGATATTATGGACTCTTTAAAAGAATTAAAGCCAGTGATAAAGGAATTTTCTCCTATTTTGGACTATTTCAAACAAAAATTAAAATAAACGTTTACAAACCCGAATTATTTTCATATTATGGAATTATTAACCAAGAGAGAGCGAGGGATGTTTTATGAAAATGTTAATTGTACTGATGCCGTTAATTTCATATACACAGCCCGCTGTTCATCTTCCGGAATGATGATCATTTTCTACCTGAATTGATTGATCAAGGAACTATGGGCTGTGTCTGCTCATGGTTTTTTTTCATATTCAAAAACAGTTCAGGAGGAACAATATGAATTTATTCAATGGCAAACAGCATTTGGGCTGGAACGATTATTTTGAGGAAATAAGTGTTTCTTATCAGCCGCTTATATTCGGGCGGATCTCATTAGAACACAAACACTTATATCGAGTAATGACTGCTCATGGTGAGGTTTTAGCGTCTTTATCCGGTAAGTTCCGGTTTGAAGTTTATTCGGAGGAGGATTATCCGGCAGTCGGGGATTGGGTAGCCCTATCAATGAGAGAAGAAATGAAGGCTACGATACATCACGTGCTGCCAAGATTCAGCAAGCTATCGAGAAAAGCTGCAGGAACAAGCGGGAGGGAGCAATTAATAGCCTCAAATATTAATAATCTCTTCATTGTTATGGCTTTGAATCATGATTTTAACCTAAGAAGACTTGAGCGTTACCTCGTCATGGCGTGGGAAAGCGGGGCAAACCCTGTTATCTTATTAACTAAATCAGATCTTTGCAGTAAACTTAACGAACTTGTCAGTTCTGCGGAAAGTATAGCGTTCGGAGTCCCGGTACATCCGGTAAGCGCGCTTGAAAGAAGCGGTATTGAACAGCTTTCAACTTATCTTAAAGAAGGTTCCACCTCTGCTTTTGTTGGTTCGTCAGGTGCAGGTAAATCAACATTGATAAATGCCTTAATAGGAACAGAAAGGCAGCAGACCGGAGAAGTGAGGGCAGACGATAGCCGCGGCCGGCATACAACAACGTACCGCGAATTAATAGCCGTTCCAAAAAAAGGACTTCTGATCGACACACCTGGTATGAGAGAATTGCAGCTTTGGGATTCAGAATCACTTCAGCATAGCTTTGAAGACATTGAGTCACTTGCTTCAGCCTGTTACTTCAGAGACTGCGGCCATCAGAACGAACCTAAATGCGCCATTAACCAGGCAATAGAGGAAGGGAATTTAACTGCCTCCAGACTTCAAAGCTATCGCAAGCTGCAAAGAGAACTCGCCTATATAGAGAAAAAAGAGCGAAAAAAAGCAAATAAGAAATAATCTATGAAACCGGATAGCATATCCGGTTTTATTACATATTAAAACCGCAGCATGTTCTGCTGCGGTTCATTCATTATTTGCCTGCTTCATTTTTTCCTAATTCGTAAGCATCATTCATAACTTTTGTGAGCAGTTCCATCATCGGCTGAAGATGGTCAGCCGTAATTTCTATGCCTGCTTCATCAAGCTTTGCTTTGGCTTCCGGAAGATATTTCATGGCGATTTGCATAAATTCTAATGTTTTAGGTTCGTTGTTCATATGTATTCTCCTTTTTTAAAATTGATTAGGCAGCTTATCTGTCTGCCTGTATATTTCTATATGCTCTTGGATTTTATTTTGAAAGGACTTGTCCACATTTGGACTGTACTTGCCGAGTTCAATGACATCATCCTGAAAATCAAAATACAAATTTCCGCTTTCAAGCTCACCATTCAAATATTTTTCAGCAACAAGCTCATATAAAAGGTCTACATGCTGGATCGTACTTGTAAGGACAGTTGCTTCGCCAAGATCTGACTGGTCGGAAACAAAACCAATTGCATACAAACCTTTCTCTTTTATCCGCTCAATGACAGGTACATTATACCCATCGCCTGCAGGATATACAACATCTATGCCTTCTGCAAGCATTTCATCTGTATGATTAAGGGCGCTTTTTACATCATCCCAGCTTTGCACATACTGGATTTTAACCTGAACATCAGGATTCTGATAGTTCGCACCCTCATAAAAACCATCAATTTCAGGCTGCCATTCATAAGCTGCCAGTATACCGACTTTATTTGTCTTTGTCATTTCACCGGCAATCATCCCCCCGAAAAAACCCATAGCATTTGAGTCAAAATTAAGGCTTGTCATATTATCTCCCTTTGCCTCTCCATTGAAAAAGACAAAATGAATATCATCATATTCTTCATTCAATTCTGCAAAAAAAGTTTCATATTCACTGCCATGACCGAAAATGAGATTGACGCCTTTTCCCGAAAACTCTTTTACCGCTTCTCTAACTACTTCTTGGTTATTCATCCCTTCTTTATAAAAAACTTCAATACCGTAACGTGATTGTATTTTTAATAATCCTTTGTATCCCTTCGTGCCCCATACTTGATCGCTGATTGTATCCGGGACAAGCAAGCCCACTTTCTCAAGTTCATTCTGCCTTGGTTGTCCGCATCCTGTCAGAAAAAAAAGGCATATGGCAAAAAGAATACTTTTCTTCAGCATTACAAGCAACTCCTTTTGGCTTGTGCAAGTCATGATTACACCTATATTTTAGACTGTAATCAATTCATCGCACAAGGATATATTTCCCAATAACGATTAAAACTTGAATTTTATCTAAAATTATTGGTAAATATACAGGTTTTGCTTGACCCATTCTGTTTGTATCTGTATTCCTCTTTCTAATGAAACACTATTTTTAACTGGGTGGATGATATCCTTCGATAACTTATAAGAAGGGTTTCTCTCGGCCTTTTCAGAAAATAATTCAACTATTTCACTCCACTGGCCCTCTTTCATGGATGAGAGGTGAACAACTGGTTCCTTAAAAGGAGATGTGGCTGCGATATCCAATAGAGTTCTGACAGCATCATCGATGTAAAGAATATCTCTTTTTTCTTCGTTTGCATCAGCTGCTGATTTTTTTCCCGTTAACTCTGAAATGATGGACTGGTGAATAAAGCTTGACTGCGGCTGCCATGGTCCATAAAGTCCAGGAATCCTGACAATCTTAAATTGCTCCGATTCTCCAAAGAGCTCTCTGATTTCTGACTCCTGCTTCAGATGTGCCTTCCCATTTTCGGTTGAAGGAACGGGAACTGTGTCCTTTTCAATCTCCTTTTGCATCTCGCCGAATACTTCAGCAGATGATATGAGAATAAATGGGATTTTTTGTTTAATAGAAAGATCAGCACAATCCCTTAATAAATTCAAATCGAGTCTATTCTCCTGATCTGTTGGATCCTGAATGCAATAAAATATGACATCGTTTTCTTTCGCTTCTGTGATTGAGGATATATTTTCAAACAAAGCGTTTCTGCCAATCAGCATCATTTTTTCTTCGGCTATTTTTTGTTCTTGATCATCTTGATACTTATTCATATATCCATCAACCCCGATGCCCTCTTCGAGCAGACGGCTGCATAGAGCAAAACCTACAAATTGTCCGAATCCTGCAATTAATGCTTTTCGCATAATTCCTTTCCTCCTTTTAGAAAGCGTTATAGTATCGTATGCAGCATTTCAGCACAAAAGAATCGTCCCCAGTATCATCAGGAACGATTCGTTTATAATTTTTTTTCATTCTCTTTGAAAAATTTCACTACGGAATGATTTAGCCTGTATTGGTTATCAGCCAGGTGAAAGGTCAAGTCGATCGGGGAGCCCTGCTTGCTTCTGAAGTCTTCATAAATTTTGCTGTGATCATGATAAGGGTATGTGATGCTGTTCATTCTCTGCCATATATGAACGGGGAGGTTTGAGCTGTCGAAGCTTGATTCAAAACTGCAGTCTTTAATCTTTTTTGAGTCTATCTCATATGCATTAGCTATTTCTTTCGTCAGTCTCTTATAAAAAAACATATTCTCTCTTTCTTTTTCAAGGTGGGCTTGCAGATTTAAACATGGATTAAGCATTGCGACAGAACGAATTTTTTCGTTTGAAAGCTTCATAAATTCTTTTGCTATCAGAGCTCCCATTCCTTCACAAAGAATATGAACCCGCTCATTTAAAATTTCTTTTTTCATGACTATATGATAAATCTTCATTGTAAGATTCAGCGCTTTTGGACTGCCCCAATTCGCACCGTAAAGATTAGATGTGAAAACTGTATAGCCTGCGTCAAGCAAGATTGAAAGGAGCTGATTTCTGCCGTAATGCTGCAGCCAAAAGCTCGTTTCTCCATCCACAAAATGCGTTTTGTCGCCTAAGATAAAGACCGCGAATCCATTTGGTTTATAAGGGTAATGGATGACGTTCCATTCTGATTCCAGCTGAAAAAACCGCTTTGTAATTCCCATCTTTTGCCCACCACCTTTCATTCGTACTTTGAGCACTTTATATAAGATATGTTCGGTCATGTGAAAGCGAATGGATATATACCTAATTATTCAGCAATGAACGTTCAAGAAATAGTCAACATTAAGGGTAAATAAAGCTTTTATTCCACAATCTATGTATGATAATATGGACATAGAATTGTTTGAAGAATGAGGTGAACAGATTGCGCTATTTTTGGACATTTTTTTGGACGTTTTTATTAATGCAAATGATGGCTTACGTCGTTTCTTCAATGACAGGTGTTGCATATAACTTTGTTACTGCTTCTATTCTTGCTGTTGTTGCAACCGTTCTCATCCTGATCCTCGGGGAAGTTGTGCCGGACCGAACTGCAGATGGACATCATTAATACCTAATTTTCGACTCTGCACACAAAAAACCCTACTATAGATAGTAGGGTTTTTTTTTGGTTTCACTATTAAGGTTTTCTTTGATACGTCCAGTGCCGGTCATCATTTGACGTTTCAGGGAAACGATCTCCTGCCTGAAGCTTAATTTTTTGAGGATTTTTGACCATTGAACCTGTTTCTCCAACTTCTACGTAGATGCCATTATTAGGTGCTTTTTGACCTGATCTAAAGCGATGCTGCTGCCCCAAAATAAGATCCCTCCTTAAGGTTCCTTCTTTAACTAGTATGGCAAATCTCTTATGATTACATGTAATTTGAAATAGAAATTTAACCTGCAAGGCTGCTTTTAATGTTCTCGCATGACAAAACGGATGGATCAGACCGCTGATCCATCCGTTTTTTATTTGCAGGGTGCTATTTCAAAATTACAGTTCAATGACAGCCTAGAAGTAACTACCCGATCAGCAGCTCTTTCAGCAGCGCTTTTTGAACATGCAGACGGTTTTCGGCCTGCTGAAAGACGGCAGATTGGCTTCCGTCAATAATTTCCGCTGTAACTTCTTCTCCCCGATGAGCCGGCAGACAGTGAAGAAAATGACTGTCTTTTTTGGCGAAGCTCATTAGCTCTTCGTTAATTTGATAGGCGTTAAAAGCCGAGAGGCGGATTTCATTTTCTTTTTCCTGCCCCATACTCGTCCATACATCTGAATACACGATATCTGCTTGATGAACAGCCTCTTGCGGATTCGTTACGGCTGTGATCACAGCACCTGTCTGTTTGCAGATCTCAGCTATTTTTCCCATCACTTGGTGATCTGGCCCATAACCTTCTGGATGAGCAATGACTGCATCCATTCCTACCTTCGCACATGCAATTAGTAAAGAGTGCGCAACATTATTTCCATCGCCAACGTAAGCTACCTTTGTTCCTTTAAACGATTTTTTCAGCTGCAGAATCGTCATTAAATCTGCAAGGGCCTGGCATGGATGGAAGGTATCTGTCAGTCCATTAATAACAGGAATCGAAGCATGCAGCGCAAGCTCCTCTACTTTTTCATGCTCAAACGTGCGGATCATAATGGCATCTACATAACCTGACAGGACTTTGGCTGTATCAGCTACGCTTTCTCCCCGGCCCAATTGAAGATCCTGACTGCTTAAAAAGAGCGCGCTGCCTCCAAGCTGCTGCATTCCCGCTTCAAACGAAACCCGAGTCCGAGTTGACGATTTTTCAAAAATCATTGCCAATATTTTTCCGGACAGAATGGATTGAATGGGAAATTTCTTCATTTGTATGCCTTCTTCAACAAGATGCAGAATTTCCTCAGTCGTATAATCAAGCAGGGTCAAACAATCTTTTCCCAATAGTGCAGATTTAGTTTGTGCCACTTTTACAGAACTCATATCATGTTCACTCCCGTTCTTGTTAATTCTCTGATTGAATAAACCTCGTAGTCAGGTGCCGCTTTCAAGTAAGCCTTAAAGGATGATGCATCTGAAAACACCTTTATTCCTTTTTCAGCAGCAAGCAGGCGTTTTTCTCTGGATTCTTCACTTTTCAGACTGACAAACACGCCGTTCTCAGCAGTGTCAGCCCATTTTTCAAAGGATTCAGTTTCTGTTTTCAGTCCAGCGGCTTCTGCTTTTTGAAGCAGGGAATAATCGATTTCATCCATAAAAATACTGATGCTGCTTTTATCACGATCTTCATCAAATACTTTTCCGAGTGCTTCCTTCAATGTAGGTGCAAGGCACAAGCCTTCCCCTGTTGATCTCATTTCAGGACTTAGCTTAAGATCTACATTCTGAAGGGCATGACTGGAAAAAACGGGATATTTTACAGCCGTATATGGTCTTTCGTCTTCTATATAAACATGTGTCAGCTTTTCGCCATTCATCATCCCAGCTGCTAGTTCAATCATAGGGACATTCATCACCTTGCTGACAATCGGTGCTGTCCGGCTTGCTCTTGGATTGACTTCCAGAACATACAGCTTTTCATTTTGAATCAGGAACTGAATATTCATGATTCCTTTAAAGCCAAGCTGCTTCACAATCTTCTTAGCCGCAAGATGCATTTCTTGCTTCAACTCGTCACTTATATTCTTGGAAGGGATAATCGCCATGCTGTCTCCTGAATGCACACCAGCTGGTTCAATATGCTCCATCACTGCTGGAATAAGGATGCTTTCCCCATCTGCAACGAGATCAATTTCTGCTTCCTGGCCTAAGACATAGCGGTCAATTAAGATGGGATAAGATTGATTGCCGGCTTTTTCAACCTGTTTCTTAAGCTGCTCTTTATTCTCAAGCACAATCATGCCTTTCCCCCCGATGACGTAAGAAGGTCTGATTAACACAGGATAGCCGATTATTTCTGCTTCCATGATAGCTTCATCTGCGTTATGGGCAGTTGTCCCCGGAAGATGAGCAATGTCTAATTCGTCTAATAGGTGATAAAATTTCTCCCGTTCTTCAAGAATATCAAGTGTTTCTGAATCTGTTCCGAGAAGGACTGCTCCGCTTTCCTCAAGTCCAGCTGCAAGATTGATGGCGGTTTGCCCTCCAAATTGCACGATCGTTACGTCTATCTGTTCAGCTTCAATCACATTCAGTACGTGTTCGACTGTCAGCGGCTCAAAGTACAGACGGTCTCCAGTTTCAAAATCTGTGCTGACTGTTTCAGGATTATTGTTGATCATAATCGCTTCATAGCCAAGCTTCTGCAAGGCTTGTATTCCTTGCACAGCGCTGTAATCGAACTCAACTCCCTGTCCGATGCGGATAGGACCTGATCCAAGGACCAGTGCTTTTTTTCTTGGGTTTGCAGCTTTTTCAAGCTCGCATTCTCCGAAATAAGTCGAATAATAATAATTGGTTCTTGCTTCAAATTCCGCTGCACATGTATCAACCAGCTTAAATTTAGCTGTGATGCCGTATGATTTTCTCAGAGTTCTAACAGCTGATTCATCTTCATTTAAACAATGTGCGAGGTACTCATCTGAACAGCCTTTTTCCTTTGCATATGAAAGGAGGTCTTTTGTCAACTGATGCAATGTTTCTGATTTAAGCTGTTTTTCCAATGTGACAAGTGAGAGAAAGCTGTTTAGGAAATAATAATCAATTCCTGTTTCATTATGAATGACGTTTAAGCTTTCTCCTCTTCTTAACAGCTCTATAATGGCAAAGAACCGCTGATCTGTTGCCTTTTTAATGATGTTTAAAAGTTGAAGATCTGACAGCAGTGATATCTCTTCAAAGTATATTCCTATATTTCCGAGTTCAAGTGATGATACTGCTTTTTGAATAGCCGCTTCGAGATTTCTCTCAATCGCCATCACTTCACCGGTTGCTTTCATCTTGGTGCCAAGTGTGCGGTCAGCGTCTTTAAATTTATCAAAAGGCCATCTTGGAAATTTCACGACCACATAATCAAGAGCAGGCTCAAAGCTTGCAAATGTAGACTGTGTCAATGGGTTTTTAAGCTCGCTTAACGCATAGCCAACTGCAAGTTTTGCTGCAAGTTTTGCGATTGGGTAGCCAGTCGCCTTTGAGGCAAGAGCTGATGAACGGCTGACACGCGGATTCACCTCTATGACGTAATATTGCTTGCTTACCGGATCTAGAGCAAACTGTATGTTGCAGCCCCCAACTACATTTAAAGCAGAAATGATGGTTAATGAAGCACTCCGGAGCATTTGATATTCATGATCAGTCAAAGTTTGTGAAGGAGCTACAACAATTGAATCCCCAGTGTGAATCCCGACAGGATCGATATTTTCCATATTGCATACAGTTATACACGTATTGGCTGCATCCCTCATGACTTCGTATTCAACCTCTTTAAAGCCTGCGATGCTTTTTTCAACTAGGCATTGATGAATCGGACTTGCACTTAACCCGCTTTTCATCAATTCAATCAATTCCTTCTCGTTATCCGCAATTCCGCCTCCCTTACCGCCAAGTGTGTAAGCCGGGCGGACGATGATCGGGTAGCCGATTTCCTTTGCAAAGGCCAACGCTTCTTGTGCACCTGTTACAATTTCGCTCGCAGGTACAGGCTGTTTCAGATCATACATCAGTTTTCTGAATTTTTCTCTGTCTTCTCCCATTTGGATCGACTGGACGGATGTACCGAGAACTTGCACGTTATGTTTTTGCAGGACACCGGCTTCATGAAGCTTTACAGCCAAATTGAGTCCCGTTTGACCTCCAAGAGTTGCAAGCAGGCCATCCGGTTTTTCTTTTTCAATAATTTTCGTGAGGCTCTTTACCGTTAATGGTTCAAAGTAGACCTCATCTGCATATTGATGATCCGTCATAATTGTTGCCGGATTGTTGTTCACAAGAACGACCTTGTAGCCTTCTTCTTTCAAGGCAATACAGCCCTGGGTCCCCGAATAATCAAACTCTGCAGCCTGGCCAATGATAATTGGGCCAGAGCCGATTACTAAGATGCTATTTATATCATGACGTTTAGGCATATACCATTTCTCTCCTTGTGTTTAGAACCATTTCCAGAAATTCATCAAAGATATATTCACTTTCGGCAGGTCCGGGATGTGCTTCTGGATGAAATTGAACAGATAGAATCGGAAGTGTCTGATGAAACATGCCCTCAACCGACTGATCATTCACATTCACAAACCTGACTCCGAACTCTTTATGATGACCCGACGTCACCACATAGCTGTGATTTTGGGATGTCATAAAGACTTTTCCTTTTTTCCGGTCCATGACAGGGTGATTTGCTCCTCTATGACCAAACGGCAGCTTCATCGTGTCTCCTCCATAAGCTAGAGCAATGAGCTGATGCCCAAGACAAATGCCGAGAGTTGGATAGCTGCCGGCAATCTTGTTTATTTCAGGCAAATAGTTTTCAAGTTCTTTCGGATCTCCAGGACCATTTGAAAGAACCACTGCATCAGGCTGAATACGTTCAAGTTCCTTCAGCTCTGTATAAGGAATAATTGTTACTTTGCAGTTTCTCTTCAGAAAAGATTGCAGGATTGATTTTTTGAATCCGAAATCAAGTAATGCAATGTGGATGGATCCTTCTCCAAGAGTAGTGATCCCCTGTTCGATTTCAGGCAATTTCTTCTTTATCGGCTGACTCTGTATTAGGTTTGAATAATCCGCCGAGAGCTGTGCTTTCATCGTCCCGTTTTTGCGGATCTGCTTGACGATGGATCTAGTATCAACATGACTGATAAATGGAATATTCCATTTGCTTAAGTATTCTTTAACACTATAAGCGGCCTCATAATGAGAGAAATGTTCACAGCATTCATAAAAAACGGCACCTTTTACTTGCGGTCTCTCACTTTCAAAATCAACTGCATTAATGCCGTAATTGCCGATCAAAGGATAAGTAAATACGATGATTTGATTTTGATAGGAAGGGTCTGTCAGCACCTCTTGATAGCCTGTCATGCCTGTATAAAATACGATCTCGCCCTCACTGTCGCCACCGTTCAGATTTCCTTTGTAGCTTGTGCCATCCTCAAGAAGCAGGTAACCGCTCATTTTCATTCACCTCGTAATGAATTTTTATTAATATATAAGTATAATTATACAATTTATCACAAAAAAATTTATGTTACTGACTTACTGTCAGTGCTGTGTGCTTGATCGTTTTTTCAATGATAGCAATCGCTTCATCTATCTCATCAGCCGTTACAGTAAGCGGAGGAAGAAGACGGATTACATCAGGACCTGCAGGGAGTGTTAATAAACCATTGCTTCTCAGTTCAGAAATAATTGGGGCTGATTCTTGATTTAATTGAATACCGATCATAAAGCCTTTACCTCTAATCTCAGTTACAGCAGGAGCATGAAGCAATGAATCTTTAAGCAAATCGGCCATTTTCTCTGATTTTTTCACAACTTCATGCAAGAATTGGGGCTGAAAAATCTTTGTGAGCGTGGCTTTTGCTGCAGCCATAGCAAGTGGATTTCCCCCAAACGTCGTCCCATGTGAGCCTGGCTGAAAGGATGCAATCAATTCTTTTTTTCCGATCATGGCTCCAACAGGAAATCCGCTGCCGAGTCCTTTGGCTGCTGTAATAATATCAGGCTCAATTTGAAAATGCTGATAAGCAAACGGTAGTCCCGTCCGTCCAATGCCAGTCTGCACTTCGTCAATAATCAGGAGGGCGGAAAGACGTTCACATGTCTTTTTTACTTCTTCTATAAAAGAGGCTTCTGCCGGTACGACTCCTCCCTCTCCCTGAATAACCTCAAGCATAATAGCAGCATAACCATCTCCTTCTAATTGCTGAAGAGACTCTGTATCGTTATAAGGCAAATATTCAAACTGCGGCAATAATGGTCCGAAGCCATCATGAATTTTGGACTGGCCTGTTGCAGACATCGTAGCAAATGTTCTTCCATGAAACGATTGCTTAAAGGTAACAATCTTCGTTTTGCCCGTGTGCTTTCTCGCAAGCTTTATCGCAGCTTCATTTGCTTCAGCGCCGCTGTTGCAAAAAAATACTGCATCACCGCAGCTGTTTGCTGTGAGAATTTCCGCAACTTCCTCTTGCAATGAATGCTGAAAAAGATTGGAAACGTGCCAGACTTTATCAAGCTGATCTTGAACAGCCTGCTTCACATCTTTGTCTCCATGGCCTAAATTACAAACAGCAATTCCAGAGATAAAATCAAGATAGGTTTTGCCATTTTGATCGGTGGCGACTGAACCGTTTGCTTCCTTTATCTCCAAATCCCATCGCGCATATGTAGGAAATACATGACTCATTTTAATGCAGCCTCCTTGTTCATGGTAATTTTTGTTCCCAAGATGGATTGTTCTGCAACAAACATTGATTGACCGCTGACAATCATCACTTCTTTTAAAGACTGAGACAATGACTTCATCGCTGCCTGGACTTTAGGAATCATCCCGCCGTTAATAATGCCTGCACCAATCATTTCTTCGATTTCATCTGGCGTTGTATGATTAATTACTTGTTTTTCCTTCAAAATGCCTGGCACATCTGTAACAAACAGCAGTTTTTGGGCACCAAGTGCACTTGCTATAGCTGCAGCTGCTGTATCAGCGTTAACATTAAGAGTTTGATGATCTTCTGTTCTCGCTATCGGGGCGATGACAGGTACGTAGTCGCCGTCAATCAGAGTTTTAATCAGGTGAGTATGGACGTTAGAAATTTTTCCGACGTACCCAAGTTCTGTTTCATTCAAAAACTCGGCAGTCAGCATTCCGCCATCAGAGCCCGCAATTCCTGCTGACATGAGATTATTTTGTTCCAAAGCTCTTACAATCTGCTTATTGATTTGGCCTGCAAGCACCATTTCAGCGATATTCAGGACCTGCTTTGTTGTTTTTCTCTGCCCATTAATGAATTGAGTCTGAACGTTCATGCTTTTGAGAACGCTGTTGATTGCAGGTCCGCCGCCATGGACAATGACGACTTTATAGCCTTGTTTTTTCAGCTCGTGCAGGCTTCCGAAAAAAGCCTCAGACAGTTCATCAACAATACTTCCTCCGCACTTCAACACGACAACTTTGCTCATGATTCTCTCCTTACGTTCTGTAGCTTGCGTTAATTTTGACATAATCATATGTCAGGTCACAGCCCCAGGCTTTTCCCTCTCCGTTTCCGATTCGGAGGTCAATATGAATATTCACTGTGTTTTTGTCCAGCACTTCTTTTGCCTTATCTTCTGAAAAATTCTGAGGCTGGCCATTATGATACAGACATTGATCACCTAAAAAGATGCCGATTTTATCAGGATTCACTTCTGCGCTGCTGTGGCCGATTGCACCGATAATTCTTCCCCAGTTTGCATCAGATCCATAAACGGCTGTTTTAACAAGACTTGAACCTACCACTTTTTTTGCTGTAATTCTGGCTTCCGCATCATTTGCTGCTCCCTCAACTGTCACTTCAATCAGCTTCGTAGCGCCTTCACCGTCTCTTGCTATGCTCTTTGCAAGATCCTCGCATACAAGTTTAAGGCCTTGTTTGAAGGTAACCCAATCATCATGCTGCGGTGTCAGAGGTTCATTATTCGCCAAGCCGTTTGCCATGACTAAAACCATATCGTTCGTTGAAGTTTCGCCATCGACCGTAATTTGATTGAAAGATACATCTGTTAATTCACTGAGGGCCTGCTGCAGAACACTGCTTTCTATGGAGGCATCAGTTGTAACAAATGCAAGCATTGTCGCCATGTTGGGATGGATCATCCCTGAGCCTTTTGCACAGCCGCCGATTGTGACTTTTCTTCCGTCAATCGTCATCTCATAGCATGTTTTCTTCGTCACTGTATCGGTCGTTAAAATCGCCTCTTGAAAAGCCGGTGACCCGTCTTTTGAAGGAGAAATATCATCCACACCATTCCGAATGCAGTCCATTTTCAAGTATTCTCCGATAACTCCTGTTGAAGCAACAGCCACATGCTCTTCTTTTAATGCAAAAGAATTCGCGCACAAAGCTCTCATCTCATATGCATCTTTTAATCCCTGCTCTCCTGTACATGCATTGGCAATCGCACTGTTCACTATAAGTGCCTGCAGTTTGTGATCCATTTCAATGCTTTCTTGTGTTATTTTCAGCGGGGCTGCCTGAAAATGACTTTGCGTGTAAACTGCAGCACAGCTTGCCGGAACTTCGCTTATCAAAACGCCTAAATCTTTTTTTGCATATCGCAACCCGGTATGTACGCCATCTGCCGTAAATCCAGCAGGCGATGTAACCGATCCTTCATCTATTTTCCGGAGCCCGATTGACTCTTTAACTTTCAGCATAATACAACCTCCTATGGATATAGCGGTGTGAGCTCAAGTCCCATTGTTTCTTGATATCCATTCATAATATTAAAGTTTTGCACTGCCTGGCCTGCAGCGCCCTTCATTAAGTTATCAATCACTGAAACGATCGTGATTCTTTCTGTCCGCTCATCATAAGAAAGACCGATGTCACAAAAATTTGAACCGTATACCTCTTTAGTTGATGGAAATTCCCCAAGCGGCCTCACTCTTACAAAATAGGAATCTCTGTAAAAAGCTTGATAGCATGCAAGTAATTCCTCTGAACTCATTTTTCCTTTTGTATTCGCGTAGATGGTTGCCATTATACCCCTTGTCATTGGAACTAAATGCGTTTGAAAGGTAATAGCTGAAATGTTTTCATTCATGCACTGAAGCGCTTGTTCAATTTCAGGAATATGCTGATGTTCATTCACTTTGTAGATTTTCAAGTTTTCATTTACTTCTGAATAATGAACACCTGCGCCTGCTTTTCGGCCTGCACCGGAAACACCTGTTTTCGCATCTATAATAATGGAAGTTTCCTTGATCAGCTCACTAGATACAGCCGGCGCAATGCCGAGGATGGAAGCTGTCGGAAAGCAGCCTGGATTTGACAGAATGGATGCGTTCATAATAGATGGTTTATTCAGCTCAGAAAGACCATATACCGCTTCATCAACAATCCTCTGGTCTGCAGCCTTTCGTTTATACCATTTCTCGTATAAAGCAGAATCTTTTAATCTCAAATCTCCTGATAAATCAATTACCTTTACCTCATCCAGGTTGATTTGAGGCAAAATCTCAGCCGCAGCTCCAGGCGGAGAAGCCATAAAAAGGGTATCAACCTCTTTTTCAATCCTTTTACTGTCTATGCTGACCAGTAATTCATCACTGATGCCGGTTAAATGCGGATAAGATTCCCTGTATGGCTTTCCTTCTTCAGAAGATGTATAAAGAATACATTTATTCACTTTTGGATGTTTTGTGAGAAGCCGGTATAACTCATTGCCTCCGTAGCCCGTTGCGCCTATAATACCTACATTCAAATGTATCACCCTTTAATTTATATCGTTCTGCTGTTTGAATTAGTACCCATTATAATACTGCATAAAAATAAAATCAATTGTATATTTAAATATTTTTAAGTTTTATAGATTGATTGCGAAAAGGAAAAGAACAAATTCCGGAATATGCCGATTCAGAAGATTTTGGCAATTTGGAATAAATCCAGTCTGGACGAGTCTAAATAGCTTCAGATGATTCCCGATTTCAAAAAAAAAAATCCCAGCCCTATAAATATAGAACTGGAATTTACTCTCACTGCACGCCTAATGCTATTTTTGCGATTCGGCTCATTCTGTCTTTTGTCCAAGGCGGATTCCAGACGATGTTTACTTCTGTTTCTTTAATTTCAGGAATATCACGCAAGGCTGTTTTTACTTGATCAATGATTGTCCCGGCAAGCGGACAGCCCATTGAAGTTAAGGTCATCGTGACAAGCGCTGTGCCGTTCTCGTCAAGCTCTACATCATAAACAAGTCCAAGATTCACAATGTCAACACCAAGCTCCGGGTCAACGACAAGTTCAAGCGCTCCATATATATTTTCTTTTAATGCTTCTTCCATAGCAATCACTCCTCATAGCAAAGTATATCGAAACCATGCAGCAATCTGAAATTATCTGCTTTCAAGTAAAAAATCGGCAAACCAGTCGACAGTTGCAATAAGTCCTTCTCTTGAAACTTTATGATCTGCATTAGTATCTGCGATAAATTTCAGATATTCAGGCTTTTCCTCATAGGACGATTTGATTTCCTGGAAAAACGTGTAGGTCGGATCAAAAGGAACGACCTGATCCTTCTTACCGTGCCAGAATAATAATGGACGTGCTGCGAGCTTTTCAGTATGTATACTTAAATCATAAGCCTGCAGACTTAAGAAGTGCTGCTCAAGCTCTTCATCAGTGAGCGGAACTTTAATGCCCATTTTTTGTATATATTGTATTTGCTGCCGGGAAAACTGTTCATAATAAGGACTTCCCATTAAGCTTGCAGCTGCTTTGATCCATTTGTATTGCGTCAATGCTCCAAGGGTCACAATCCCGCCCATGGAAGTTCCTGCAACACCGATTTGACCGGGATCAATCAGTTTTTCATTTTCAAAATAGTCCTTAATTATCTGCAATTCATTGATTTCATTTATTACAATGCTCCAAAATTGCATATTTAACTCTAGTCCTGCAAGATTTTCACTTCTTTCTCCGTGATGCAGGGCATCCGGCAGTACAACACGAATTCCTTTTTCAGCAAGCAGGTAGGCATAGTGCAGGTTATGTTCCTTCGCGCTTGTAAAACCGTGGACAAAAATGACAAACGGCGTTTTTTCATTTTTGGCAGAATCCTTTACCACATGAAGTAATGGAATACCTGCTGCATTCATTTTTTCAACAGCGATCATGTTTTATGCCTCCCTCTTTTTCTTTATCTTAAGTGTAACATGTAGACAATAATCTTGGAAAAAAGATACACTGTTAGTAGGACTGGTTTTTTAATTCAAAGAATAAAGGAGCTTCTATGACAACAAAACCTTATTTAATTGCCCTTGATTTAGATGGTACTTTATTAAAAGATGATAAAACGATTTCTGCTTATTCAAAAGAAATCATTAAAAAAGCAAAAGAAGCAGGACATATTGTCTGCATTTCAACAGGACGGCCGTATCGTGCCAGTTCAATGTATTACGAGGAGCTTGGACTCGATACGCCAATCGTCAACTTTAACGGAGCATTCGTCCATCATCCAAAAGATGATAAGTGGGGAGCGTTTCACACAACTCTTTCCTTAGATGTTGTAAAGCAAATCGTTGAAGTGTGCGAAAAGCACAACGTCAATAATATACTTGCTGAAGTAATGGATCATGTGTATTTCCATTATCACGACGAAAAACTTCTGGATATTTTCACAATGAATACTTCAGACATCACAGTTGGAGACCTGCGTAAAAATCTTGGAGATGATGTAACAAGTATTCTAATCCATGCTTCTGAGGAAGAAGTGGACAATATCCGCAACTACTTATCAGATGTTCATGCTGAGCTTGTCGATCACAGACGCTGGGCTGCCCCGTGGCACGTTATTGAGATCATCAAGCACGGAATGAATAAAGCCGTGGGATTAAAAAAAATTGCTGATTCGTACAACATTCCCGCAGAAAGAATCATTGCATTCGGCGATGAAGACAATGATCTTGAAATGCTGAAATATGCTGGTCAGGGTGTTGCAATGGGTAATGCCATTCCTGAACTCAAGAAGGTTGCGAACAGAGAAACGAAAACAAATGAAGAGGATGGCATTGCCATTTACTTAAAGGACACCTTGTCGCTATAAGGGCGTCCTTTTTTAGTGAAGATTACCATCCATAGAACAAACCCCAATGAGACAAAATAAAGAAGACGCATCAGCAGCGTCAGCAAATATTCTTTTAGGGGGAATTTCGCATGAGCAGCAATAAATCTAAACGCTTTGTACAGCAAGGTAAAGATTCCGTTACGAAACATGATGAACGTTTCCCTTATCACACAACAATGGCTGAGTCAGAAGAGCGCAAAGCTCAAATGGCAGAAAAATCCTCTTTAGGAGGCTTTTAATATGGGCAATCAACTATTTCAGGCAGCAAGAAAAGCGGTAGAAAAGGCTGGCGAGGTTTTAAGCGGCAAGATGAATGACGATCATAATCATCAGCAGAACCAATTCAGCCAGCATGATGACAGTCAGCAAAATCAGTATTCAAGTCAGCACCAAGGCCAAAATGGCGCACAGAACAGCCACCAGGGCGTAGATGCAGACGCAAAAGCAAAAGCAGAAGGTGCACTCATGTCCGCCTTTGCAAACGCTTCTCCTGCGGAACAAAAACAGCTAAGCGAACTTCAAGACGAATTGAAGAATATGTAGTAAAAAGGGCTAAAACGGCCGGTTAGCAGATAAGCAGAAATAGCCGTTTTTCTTTACTGGCAGATCCGTTCGCACCAAGATGTCAGCAATGAAGCAGGGCATCATGATTAGCCCATAGTAATAAAAAAGCTGCGGAATTTTCCGCAGCTTTTCTCTTTATTCAGTTACCGTGAATTTAGCTTTTGCTTCTAAGGCTTTTACACCTTCTGCTTTTCCGGTTAATAAAACCTTTACTGTGTATTCACCGGCTTCAATTTTATTCCCTGCACTTTTCTTGTCCCATGTTTCCTGCCAGGTTTGACTCTCTCCTGAAGGCAGCTTTAGATACTGCAGTGCTTGAGTGAACATTCTTCCCTTTGAATATTTGTACACTTCTGCTCCGTTTGGATCTGTAATGATAATTTCATATTTCTGTCCTGATGAGAACTCGAAATTCTTTTCTTCATCTGTATTGTTTTTTAGAGTGATATTGATTTGCACACTTTCAGGGCTTTCCTTCGTCTCAACAGCTAATTGAACTTCTTTCGTTTCCACGTCACCGGACACCTCTTCCGCTTCATCCTTATTTTCAGCAGTTTGACCGCAGCCGACAAGAAATAATAAGCCCAGCATAATGAATACAAGCTTTTTCATATCGTGCACGTCTCCTATTCTTTGCGGAAGAAACCAAAGATTCCTGTTGTTTGAATGATATTTGTAAATGCCTTTGGATCAACTTCCTTAATGATTTTTTCTAAATCATAAAGCTCATAGCGTGTGATCACAATCATCAGCAGGTCCTTTTGCTCGTTTGTAAAAGCACCTTTAGCAGGAACCATTGTAATCCCTCTTACCATTTTAGCATGAATGGCCTTTTTTAGATCATCAGCTTTTTTTGTAATGATCATGGCTGTCAATTTTTCATGTCGTGTATGAATTGTATCAATAACACGTGTTGAAGCATAAAGCGTAACAAGAGTGTAAAGCGCTTTTTCCCATCCATATAGCAATCCCGCTGTAAAAATGATAATTCCGTTTAAGATAAAGAAATAAGTGCCGACAGGTTTATCCTTCATTCTCGAAAGGATCATAGCTACAATATCCAGTCCGCCTGTTGAAGCACCATATTTAAGCGTAATGCCTACGCCAATCGCAACAATGACGCCTCCAAATACAGCGTTAAGCAAAATATCCTCCGACAAAGGATATAAAGGGACGATTGATAAGAATACTGTGGTGGCTGCTACACTAAGTAAACTGTACAGCGTGAACGATTTCCCAACTTTTTTCCATCCAAGTATGGCTACTGGAATGTTAAGAAGGAGCAGAAGCACCCCTGTCGATATGTAAAGGGGGGTGTATTCTTTAATTACACTTGATAAAAGCTGGGCGATGCCGGTAAATCCGCTCGCATAAACATCAGCAGGAATCATGAATAAATTCAGGCCGACAGCATTCAGCAGCGCTCCAAAAATAACGACAACCGTTTTTTTTACTTCATCATAAACCATTTGCAGAAAATCCTCCCGGGCTATAAGATAATGATAGTATTTCTGATTTACCACAATTTCTTGCAGATCAATACAAATATTGTGTTTTAGGACAGCGTAACATTCTTTACTTCTTTTTGGCTAAGTGCTAATTTAGAACTATATATGAGGCTATTATCCCGTTTTGCGGGTAAAACCAGATGAAATGAGGTGTCAAAATGACGGTCCATATCGTCGCAGACAGCGCATGCGATCTGCCGCTTGAATTTTATGAGAAACACGGCGTAACACTTCTCCCTCTTGGTGTACATATTGAGGAAAATGACTATCGCGATTTAGTCACGATTTCCCCTAAAGAAGTATACGACGCGATGCGTGAAGGGAAAATAGCTAAAACGACTCAAATCTCTCCTCTTGATGTAAAAGAGACATTCACTGAATTTGCTAAGAAAAAAGTGCCGGTATTGTATGTTGCTTTTTCATCGGAGCTTTCCGGAACCTATCAGACTGCTGTCATGATTGGAAACGAAGTCAAAGAAGAAT
This sequence comes from Metabacillus hrfriensis, assembly GCF_030127205.1. Lineage (NCBI taxonomy): Bacteria > Bacillati > Bacillota > Bacilli > Caryophanales > Bacillaceae > Metabacillus > Metabacillus hrfriensis. The sequence goes on along the minus strand of NZ_CP126116.1, from coordinate 1,182,893 downwards.
ATCCTGATTTTGAGCTTTCCATTGTGGATTCCAAATGTGCTTCCCTTGGCCTTGGACTTTCAGTTAAATATGCAGTTGACCTGGCCAGTAAAGGAAACACTCTGCAAGAAATTGAAGCTTCTGTAAAAGACTTTTGTGAACATACAGAGCACATCTTCACCGTCGACAACTTAGAATATTTAGCAAGAGGCGGCAGAATCAGCAAAGCATCTGCCTTTGTAGGCGGTCTTCTCAACATCAAACCGCTTCTTCATGTCGAAGGCGGCAAGCTGATTCCGCTTGAAAAACTAAGAGGCCGGAAAAAAGTTTTCCGAAGGGTCATCGAGCTGATGAAAGAGCGGGGCGTAAATCTTGAAAGTCAGACCATCGCCATCAGTCACGGGGATGATGAGGTCTCCGCCAAGGAAATAAAAGCAATGATTGAAACTGAATTTCATCCGAAAGAAGTATATATAAACACAGTCGGCTGTTCAGTTGGAGCGCATTCCGGACCTGGCACGATTGCCATTTTCTTTTCAAACAAACCGATCTCATAATATTATACTTACAGGGCAACATAAACGTATCTTTTCAGTAAAGGAGTTTTTATGATGCCGCATACAAGCGATAACGACAAAAAAGCAAAAGACAATAATGCCAAAGAACATGAAAGAAACATGATGCGCGAGAAAAACCGCCAAAAAGGCGAAAGACAATATTCTAAAAAGACCGACCGTTTATAAGAGAAGCAAAAGCGGCCTGGTTTGCTCTGAAAGGATAAGAATCTGCTGGAAAAGTTCGGGTTTGACTTTTTTGCGGCGGATCCTTTCTGACCTGGGAATTAGGCCTGAAGCTAGACATAAATGCGCAAAATTTCTTAATTTCTTATATAAAAACAGCAGCGATTTTCCGCTGCTGTTTTTGTTTTATTGAAGCTTAAACTTCGAAAGCGTCTGATTTAAATCATCTGTCAGCTGTCTGAGTTCAATCACTTTTTCCACCATTTTTTCGAATGCGAGGAGCTGTTCAGTTGTCGAAGCAGAAATTTGCTCGCTTCCTGCTGCTGTCTCTTCTACAACGGCACTGATGCTTTCTACATTTTGCAGCACTTGTTCTCCAAGTTTCTTGGAATTCAATATTCCTGATTTTAAATCATTCAATTCGGATGTAATTCCTTTTACTTTATGATCGATAGCTTCAAAAGCACTTGTTGTATGATCCATTCCGTTCTGCTGTTTTTGAGCAATCGATACCCCATTCACAACAGATTCTGAAATACTGGATATTCCTGACTGAATTAAACTGACCATTTCAAATATTTGAGATGTTGCACCGGTGGATTCTTCTGCAAGCTTTCTCACTTCAGCAGCAACAACAGCAAAACCTTTGCCTGCCTCACCGGCACGCGCAGCCTCAATGGCGGCATTTAAAGCGAGCAGATTCGTCTGATCCGCAATATTTGAAACAACCTTAGCCATATCTTCTATTTTCGTCATATACCCAATAAATGTTCTTGTTGATTCTTCAATTTGCCGGGTCGTATTCATATTCTCCTGAATAAGCAGCCGCTGTGCTTTAATCGCGCTCTGTCCTGATGTGATGGCATTCACCGTTTCTTTTCCATATTGAACGGATTGCTCAGACCGGGTTACATTTACGCTGAAATCAAAATCCATTCTCTCAATCAAAGTAACCGCATCTTGAAGATCGGAGGAGATCGATTGTGATCCTGCAGATAATTCATCTGTAGAAACAGCTACCTGATTACTGATTTCAGTTAATGCTCTGTTCTCTTCCTCGAGATCTTTTGCAAAACCTTCTACTTCTTTACTCACGCTGTCGATTGAGAATAGAAGTCCTTTAAGCTGATGTGTCATTGAAGTGAAAGAATCATTCAGTGCTGCTATTTCATCTTTTCCCTTATAGGAAATAGCAGCCACTGCCAAATTTCCATTTGCAATTTCACTTGCCTGATGGGAAAGCCCTTTGAGAGGCTTTGTAATGGCATTTGTCATTCGAATCACAATATAAGAAGATAATAAAATTAAAAGAGCTGTACCGATTATTGCCGATAATATAACGAATTCGATTTGTTTTTTCAAGTTCTCCTGAAGCATCTCATATCGTTCATTCGCATAAAAATTCATCAAGTGCACATCATTGGAAATCCCATCAACACGAACAGACTGGCGCTTGGCTTCTGCTTGATTTTTTTGATTCAGAGCCTGGCCTGTTTCTTCTTTAAAAGCTTTAAATTTAATTGAAGCCTTTTGAAATGCTTGTTTTGTATTTTTATCCTTCACGGTTTGATTTATTTCTTCAAACAGTTTTTCATTTCTCTGAAGTGATTGAAGAGTCTCTTCTTTTTGAGCATCTGTCAATGAAAAGGCAAAGTTGTTCAGACTTTGTTTTGTTACAGTAAGCTCTCCCTGCAGCTTTTCAATATTTAGCAGAACAGGAACCTCATTTTGATTAGATGATTGAATGGAAAGCATATTCACGATAATATAACCAATCATCAAAGTTGCCATAATAATGATGCTGAGTGAATTCAGCAAAAGTTTTTTCTTAAGTGACACAAGTCATCCCCCTAGTTGCCTTCTGCTAATTTTTTCTGCCATTCATCAAGAGTTTTCCGCTGTTCATCCGTAAGCGAAATAACGCGGATTGGCGCCAGCTGAACACCATTGTCTTTTAAACCTAATTCTATATGTCCTTCAGGAACCTTATTTTCTCTTGCATACTCCTTAAGCAGCTGGTAGATACCCACGTCTACATTCTTGAGCATAGAGGTTATCACTGATTTCTCAGCGTAAAAATACTGATCGCTGTCAACTCCAATTGCGTAAATACGGTTTTCTTGTGCTGCTTTTAGTGCCCCTACTCCGGTAAAGCCAGCAGCAGCATATAAAACATCAGCCTTATTGCCAATCATTTTTTTCGCTATTTCACTGCCAAGTTTATCGTTGCCGAAATCATTGGCATATTCCGTGATAATGGCAATATCCGGTTTAACCGCTTTAGCACCTTCTGAAAATCCATCTGCAAACTTATTGATAAGCGGAACATCCGCTCCTCCAATAAATCCTACAGTATTCGATTTTGATGTCATGGCGGCAACAACTCCTGCCAAAAAGCTTCCCTCATCCTCTTTAAACGTAATCGACGTGATGTTATCCAGCTCTGAAATCGCATCAATTAATATAAATTTCTGTTTCGGATATTTTTTCGCCGTCTTCTCAAGATCCTCCTGAACCATAAAACCCAGTCCGATAACAAGGTCATTGCCTTCTTCAACTAATTCAGTCAACCCCTTTTCATAGGTGCCAGTATCTTTAATTTCCCTATAATCAAATAAGATTCCAAGCTCATCACGGGATTTAATTAGTCCGCCAAATGCTGAATCACTAAATGACTGATCTCCCAGTCCGACGTCAGATAGCATAATCCCAACCTTTATCTTTTCATCTGCATTGCTCTCCATTGCAGCTTGTCCGCAGCCTGCAAGCAAAATCGTGATGCAAAATGAAAGCAGCACAGCAATATGTTTTCTTTTCATTTGATGTATTCTCCCCTTTAAAAGTATCTCCTCATGTCATATCGACTGATTTACGGAAATCTTTATTGCAGGAAGGGTAAAGCGAGTAAATTTTTTTTGAGATAACTGAGACGCATAATGATATTAATTAAATTTCAGAATTTATCCGCTAAAATTGGGATTTTTATCAACCAAACCTGAAATTGCTCAAAAAAAACAGCAAGCGATCAACTCGCTTACTGTTCCTTTTTGAAATATGTCCAGCCGTCTTCCTGATAAACTTTCCCAGCTTTCATTAATGATCCGATTGCACGCTTGAACGCGCCTTTGCTCATGTTAAAGCGTTCTTTAATATCCTCTGGGTCGCTCTTATCGAAAAATGGCATCGCTCCGCCTCTTGATTCCATGTAATCATAAAGCTGCTGTGCATCCTCATCCAATGCTTCATGCTTTCTGGGAAGCAGAGATACGTTGATTGTTCCATCGTCTTTCACTTCAATTACACGTCCTGTTACCAGCTCGCCTAAACGAGGCTCTCTTTTACGCTGCGAAGAGTGAATAAATCCTTTGTAGCCTTCTTCTGTAATAATATATGAGCCGGCAATAATCATTCTGTAAACTCTGCCTGTCACAGTTTGATTGTTGGCTGCACCTTCTGCTGATACGATATTCTCCTGCATGACATCTTCCGTTGCAAGCTTCGTGAAAAACCTGCCATTTTTCGTTACCTTCAAAGAACAATAAAGCATGTCCCCCTCTTCAGGCCAAACCTCGATAAACGCTGGAAGGATATCGTTTGCTACCAGGGCATCCTTGGATAAACCAATATCAACAAACGCTCCCATGTCTTCTCTTACGCTTACAACTTCAACCCAGTCGTAATGATCCTCGGTAATTTTCGGTTTCTTCATTGTTGCAGCAAGACGGTCTTCATGATCAACAATTAAATAAACCTCTACTTCTTCTTTGTCATCAATCGGTTCCGTGATTTCCGTTTTATGAAGGAGCACACGGCTTTCCCCATCTGTTAAATAATAGCCATAATCTAATTTTTCATCTATCGAAAGCGTCATAAACGTTCCTGGATTCATCAATTGTATTTCGTTCCTTTCTTTTGCAGGTTGCATCTGCTGTTAGTTTTCAAATTGAAGCGGACATTTATGTATGAATGTGCACCTTAACGGCTAATCGTCTGGGCTAATCGGGTGCTTAATTGCTGCAGACTACTCCAACTTTTACGTTTTGTACTTCGTATTGTCCGGCTCCATCGCCTAACTCCTCGGCCAGAACGGATCCGCCAGTAAAGGCAAAAAGCGCCTTTTCTGGCAGATCCTTATCTGTCTGTCGGAGCTAAACAGGCGATTCCGCACTTCGTATTGTCCGGCTCCATCGCCCAGCTCCTCGGCCAGAACAAATTCCCCCAAAAAGTCAAACCCGGACTTCATCCTCATTGCTGCAGACTACTCCAACTTTTACGTTTTGTACTTCGTCTTGTCCGGCTCCATCGCCCAGCTCCTCGGCCAGAACGGATCCGCCAGTAAAGGCAAAAAGCGCCTTTTCTGGCAGATCCTTATCTGTCTGTCGGAGCTAAACGGGCGATTCCGCACTTCGTATTGTCCGGCTCCATCGCCCAGCTCCTCGGCCAGAACAAATTCCCCCAAAAAGTCAAACCCGGACTTTTCGGCGGAATTCTTATCTGTCTGTCGGAGCTAAACGGGCGATTCCGCACTTCGTTAGTTGTTATCCCCTGTTCATTCTACTATAATCTATAGATAATATAAACTTTTGGGAGGATTCTTATGGCGAAGGACAGTTCTTTTGATATTGTTTCAAAGGTGGATATGCCTGAGGTGACGAATGCAATTACGATGACAATGAAGGAAATTGGCACCCGCTATGATTTTAAAGGGAGCAAAAGCAGCATTTCTCTTGAAAAAGAAGAGATTGTTTTAGTTTCAGATGATGAGTTTAAAATGGATCAGTTAAAGGATGTTTTTATTTCTAAATTGATAAAGCGCAATGTAGCGACACGAAATATTGATTACGGAAAAATCGAAGGTGCATCGGGCGGAACGATTCGCCAGCGCGCTAAGCTCATTCAGGGTATTGATAAGGATAATGCAAAAAAGATTAATGCCATTATTAAAAATTCCGGATTAAAAGTAAAAACTCAGGTTCAGGACGATCAGGTCCGTGTGACCGGCAAAAATAAGGACGACCTTCAGCAGGTGATCGCAGCCGTTCGCGGAGCCGACCTGCCGATAGATGTTCAATTCATTAATTTCAGATAAAGTGAACAAACACTCGGGCTATCCTCTGCTGAGTGTTTTTTTCGTTGTTCTGCAAGTATCTGCTTCGATTTCCCCTCAACAAATTCCCCGTCTATTCAGAAAAGTTTTATTTTTGTATTGAATCTATCCGAAAAAACATGTAAATTAGATATAATATCTTTTTCTAAAATTTCATATTTCACCATTCTTATCTAGAGAAGCTGAGGGACTGGCCCTTTGAAGCTTCAGCAACCTGGCATAATGAAATCATCTGTCTTCATCAGAGATTTCAATCCAAGGTGCTAATTCCAGCGATGCATCCATCGAACGATAAGAAGAAGTCCTGAACGTTCAAAAGTCTTCTTCTTGGAAGGCTTTTTTTGTTTTTTTATTGCACTAAGGAGGTTTGGAGTTTGACACTTTTAAACGATTTACAGAAGAAGATCCTGATTGGCGACGGAGCAATGGGAACATTGCTTTACTCACACGGAGTTGACAGGTGTTTTGAAGAATTGAATTTATCGAAGCCTGATGAAATATTAAATGTTCATAAGGCGTATATTGCAGCCGGTGCAGATGTCATTCAGACAAATACTTACGGTGCAAACTATATTAAACTATCAAGATATGGACTTGAAGATGAAGTGAGAGCAATTAACCGTACTGCCGTTCAGATTGCTAAAAAAGCAGCAGCCGGCAATAACACCTATGTTCTTGGAACAATAGGCGGCATCCGTGCTTTCAAGAAAAATGCCTATTCCCTTGAGGACATTAAACGAAATTTCAGAGAACAGCTTTACCTTATGCTCAGTGAAGAGGTAAGCGGTCTGCTGCTTGAAACCTATTATGATCTTGAAGAAATTAAAACCGTATTAGAGATCGCCAGAAAAGAAACGAATATCCCGATTATTACAAACATCTCCCTTCACGAAATTGGAGTCTTGCAGGATGGAACACCCCTGCAAGAAGGCCTTTCTCAGCTTGAGGCCCTTGGTGCTGACGTTGTCGGTCTGAATTGCAGACTTGGTCCTTACCATATGCTTTCATCACTTGAAGAAATTCCGCTCCCGGAAAGAGCGTTCTTATCTGTTTATCCCAACAGCAGCTTGCCTACTCTTGAAGAAGGAAGACTTGTCTATGGCTCTGGAGAAAAATATTTTGCAGAAAGCGCTCTAGCCTTCAGAAATCAGGGAGCAAGACTGATTGGAGGCTGCTGCGGCACAACCCCAATCCACATCGAAGCAATGGCAGCAGCGCTTAAAGGACTCCCTCCAGTTACAGAAAAGAAAGTTAAAATAAGAAAGAAAGAGATTTCTGTCACGTCTGCAGCGGAAAGAAAGTACCCTCCCCTGCCGGAAATAGTCAATAAAAAGCGCTCTCTGATTGTAGAACTCGATCCTCCTAAAAAGCTTGGGCTGGACAAATTTATAAAAGGTGCAAAAGCACTGCAAGCTGCTGGAATCGATGCCTTAACACTTGCAGACAACTCACTTGCATCACCGAGAATAAGCAATGTGGCTGTAGGGTCCATCGTTCAGCAAACACTTGGACTCAGGTCCTTAATTCATATTACATGCCGCGACCGCAACTTAATTGGCCTTCAATCTCATTTAATGGGTCTTCATACGCTGGGACTTACGGATGTGCTGGCGATTACGGGCGATCCATCAAAAATCGGGGATTTTCCGGGAGCTACTTCCGTTTATGATCTTTCATCATTTGATTTGATCAGCTTAATTAAACAATTTAACGATGGTCTTTCTTATTCAGGAAAACCTCTTGGGGAAAAAACCAATTTTTCAGTTGCCGCTGCGTTTAATCCCAATGTTAAATATCTAGATAAAGCGGTAAAAAGACTGGAGAAGAAAATTGCCTGCGGTGCAGATTATTTCATTTCACAGCCAATTTACTCAGAAAAACAGCTGATTGATGTTTATGAGGAAACGAAGCACTTAACCGTTCCGATTTATATCGGCATTATGCCGCTCACAAGCAGCCGCAATGCAGAATTTATCCATAACGAAATTCCGGGCATTACTCTTTCTGACAGTATTCGTGAAAGAATGGCCCGGGCAGGCGACAATCGGGAGAAAGCCTATCAGGAAGGATTGGCGATTTCTAAAAGACTGATCGATGCTGCCTTTGACTTATTTAATGGAATCTACTTAATTACACCATTTTTAAACTATGAATTAACCGTTGAACTGACAAATTACATTCACAAGAAACAAATTGAGGTCAATGAAAGGAAGATTACGCATGTCTGATATAAAAAAGCAGCTTGAGAAAAAAATCCTCGTTCTGGACGGAGCGATGGGCACCATGATACAGGATGCAAATCTTTCTGCAGATGATTTCGGCGGAGAAGAATACGAGGGCTGCAATGAGTATTTAACGATTACTGCACCAGAAGTCATCGAATCCATTCATGATGCTTACCTGGACGCTAAAGCAGATATTATTGAAACCAACACATTTGGCGCTACCAAGATTGTTCTTGATGAATATAATCTCGGTCACCTCGCTTTTGAGTTAAATAAAAAAGCGGCGGAGATCGCCAAAAAGGCAGCTGAAAAATATTCAACTCCTGACTGGCCGCGTTATGTTGCGGGCTCAATGGGCCCTACGACAAAAACACTTTCTGTTACAGGCGGAGCAACGTTTGAAGAGCTTATTCAAAATTACGAAGAACAGACGCTCGGCCTGCTTGCAGGCGGTGCTGATTTGCTTCTTCTTGAAACGAGCCAGGACTTATTAAATGTGAAAGCAGGCTTTCTCGGCATTAAACGCGCCTTTGAACAAGCAGGCAAAGAAATTCCGCTGATGATATCAGGGACAATTGAACCTATGGGAACGACGCTTGCCGGCCAGGATATCGAAGCCTTTTTCATCTCGCTTGAGCACATGAAGCCTTTATCTGTAGGTCTAAACTGTGCAACAGGGCCAGAATTCATGACCGACCACATCCGGACGCTATCAGGCATGGCCCATACAGCTGTCAGCTGCTATCCTAATGCCGGCCTGCCTGATGAGGAAGGAAATTATCATGAATCTCCCCGTTCTCTTGCTCAGAAAGTAAAAGGATTTGCAGAACAGGGCTGGCTGAACATTGTCGGAGGCTGCTGCGGGACTACACCTGCACATATTACCGCCATTGCTGATGCTGTAGGTGAACTCGAGCCCCGCTCCGTTCCGGAACGTGATCCGGCTCATACTGTTTCTGGCATCGAGCCGCTTATTTATGATGATTCCATGCGGCCTCTCTTCGTCGGAGAACGGACAAATGTAATTGGCTCCAGAAAGTTTAAACGACTAATAGCGGAGGGGAAATTTGAAGAAGCAGCTGAAATTGCCCGAGCTCAAGTTAAGAATGGCGCCCATGTAATCGATATTTGTCTGGCTGATCCTGACCGCGAAGAAGTAGAAGATATGGAAGCCTTCATAAAAGAGATTACGAAAAAAGTAAAGGCACCTCTTGTCATAGATTCAACGGATGAGTTAGTCATTGAAAAGGCACTTTCCTATTCTCAAGGGAAAGTGATCATCAATTCCATCAACTTAGAAGACGGTGAAGAGAGATTTGAAGCAGTCGTCCCGCTCATTCACAAATACGGGGCAGCTGTTGTTGTTGGAACGATTGATGAAAAAGGAATGGCGCTGACTGCTGAGCAAAAGCTTGATATCGCAGTCCGTTCCTTCGAGCTGCTGACTCAAAAATACGGGTTAAATCCATCAGATATCATCTTTGATCCGCTCGTATTCCCTGTCGGAACAGGAGACGCGCAATATATCGGCTCAGCAGAAGAAACGATAAAGGGCATCCGCTTAATTAAAGAACGCTTGCCGCAATGCCTGACAATCCTTGGAGTCAGCAATGTATCCTTCGGCCTCCCGCCTGTTGGACGCGAAGTACTGAACGCCGTTTATTTGTATCATTGCACTCAGGCAGGACTTGATTATGCAATCGTCAATACGGAGAAACTCGAACGATTTGCATCGATTCCAAAAGAAGAAATTGAAATGTCAGAAACTCTTCTTTTCAATACGAATGACGAAACATTGGCTGCCTTTACAAATCACTACAGAGGCAAAAAGAAAACCGTAAAAAAACCGGTTCAGTCTCTTCCTCTAGAAGAACGCCTTGCTCAATATGTGGTCGAGGGTACGAAAGAAGGACTGCTTGCAGATCTTGAGATTGCCTTAAAAGAGTACGCAACACCGCTGGATATAATAAACGGTCCACTTATGAAAGGCATGGCTGAGGTAGGAGAGCTGTTTAATACAAACCAGCTTATTGTTGCCGAAGTGCTGCAAAGCGCAGAAGTCATGAAAGCATCCGTCTCCTTTTTAGAGCCACACATGGAAAAAAAGGATGACAGCGGGAAAGGCAAAATTCTGCTTGCTACGGTAAAAGGAGACGTTCATGATATCGGCAAAAATCTAGTCGATATCATCTTGAGCAACAATGGCTACAAGGTTGTAGACTTAGGCATAAAAGTGACACCTCAGGACTTAATTCTGGCTGTCAAAAAAGAAAATCCCGATATCGTCGGACTTTCGGGTCTTCTCGTAAAATCCGCCCAGCAAATGGTATTGACTGCACAGGATTTAAAAGAAGCTGAAATCTCCGTGCCAATCATGGTTGGCGGTGCTGCCTTATCCAGAAAATTTGCTGACGGAAAAATTGCTCCACAGTACGGCGGACCTGTCATTTACGCCAAGGATGCAATGGATGGACTGTCCCTTGCAAACAGAATCAGAATAGATCCTACACAATTTAAGAAAAAAGAAGCCGTTCCTGAAAGATCTGCTGAAAAGAAAGCAATTCCGGCAGTAATAGAGCTGCTGGAAAAAAGGGCTGCACTCACTCCCTCTCCTTATTTTGTGCCAGAGGATTGCAGGCGGCATATTATTAAAGATATCGAACTGTCACATCTGATTCCTTACATTAACATGCAGATGCTGATTGGCCATCATCTTGGCCTAAAAGGAAAAGTAAAGGAAATGCTTAAAAATAAAGATCCGAAAGCTGTTGCCTTAAAAGAAACAATAGATGAGCTTCTTAAACAGGGCTACGCGGAAAAATGGTTCCAGCCTGCAGCCGTTTATCAATTTTTCCCTGCAGAGTCAGATGGCAATATGCTTCATATTCTGGATCCCGAAACGGAAAAAACCTTGCAGACATTTGAATTCCCAAGGCAATCAAAGCTGCCGCACCGCTGCATATCTGATTATATCCGTCCAAAAGATGAGAACAAACAAAGAGATTATGTCTCCTTCTTTGCGGTAACCGCCGGAAAAAAAGTAAGGGAAATTGCCAACCGTTTTAAAGAGCAGGGAGATTATTTAAAGAGCCATGTTGTACAGGCATTGGCACTTGAGCTTGCCGAAGGCCTTGCAGAACGGACTCACCAGCTGATCCGTGACCAGTGGGGCTTTCCTGATCCTCCGGATTTTACTATGGATCAGCGCTTTTCTGCGAAATATCAGGGTCAGCGTTTTTCTTTCGGATACCCGGCCTGTCCGAATCTGGATGACCAGGCTAAATTATTTGACCTCATATCTCCGGAAGATATCGGCGTGAACCTGACTGAAGGCTTCATGATGGAGCCGGAAGCGTCAGTAACGGCACTCGTTGTTGCCCATCCAGAAGCAAGATATTTCAATGTATTGAACTAAAACTTAGGTTTTAGTTCTTTTTTTATGGGAATTTTTACGTTTCATCTCATTTATTCAGGGAATATATTCTAAAGAACAGCTACATATTCAACATACTTTTCACCATACTAATCATGATTAAACCATGGAGGGATTTGGATGAGTCAAGATAATCAAAGCAAAAAAACAATGCCAGCACAGCATCAGGATGTACAGCCGGGACATGAGAACTTAATGAACCCTCTGCCTGAATTTGATGCACTTCAATATAAGGGCAGTGAGAAGCTGCTTGATAAAGTGGCTATTATTACAGGAGGAGATTCAGGAATTGGACGGGCAGTTGCAGTCCATTACGCAAAGGAGGGCGCAGATGTCGTCATTTCTTACTTAGACGAGCATGAGGATGCAAATGAAACGAAACGGCTTATTGAACAAGAAGGCCGAAGATGTATTCTTATGCCGGGAGATATAGGCGAAGAATCTTTTTGCGGACAAATTGTTTCAGAAACCATCAATCAGCTTGGAAAACTCGATATCCTTGTAAATAATGCCGCAGAGCAGCATCCTCAGGCAGGAATTGAAGAGATATCAAAAGAACAGCTCGAACGGACGTTCAAAACGAATATCTTCTCCTTTTTTTATATGGTGAAAGCAGCACTTCCTCATCTGAAAAAAGGAAGCAGTATAATCAATACGTCCTCCATTACAGCATATGCGGGCAATGAGCAGCTGATTGATTATTCATCAACGAAAGGTGCAATTACAACATTTACAAGATCTCTTTCCATGTCCCTTGTAAAAAAAGGTATAAGGGTAAACGGAGTGGCCCCTGGCCCAATTTGGACCCCTCTCATTCCATCTACCTTTGATGCAAAAAAAGTTTCGGAATTTGGGGCTGACACTCCTATGGGGCGTCCCGGCCAGCCTGATGAACTTGCTCCAAGCTACGTTTTCCTTGCCAGCAACGATTCTACTTATATAACGGGTCAGATGATTCACGTAAATGGCGGAAAAATCATTAACGGATAAACCTAGTTTCAGGAACGCCTGAGTTTGAAGATTCAGGCGTTTTTTTGTTTGAAATTTTATTTTCCCCCTCTATAAAATGTGTGAATGACTAATACTTTTTTGGAAGCGTTTACATATAATGTACTAGGAAGGGGGGAAAATCATGGATCGATTAATCTTCTTATTCTTAGCTGCTATTCTTGCCGGCTTTGCTTTAGTTGAAATGCCGTTAGCAGGTACATTCTTGGCAAGCATTGAGCCTTTCACAACTGTCGTGGGCGTTTTAGCAATTTTAGTTTTTTCTTTTGTTCTAATCTTTCACGGCGTTAAAAGCTTATTTAATAAGTAGTCATGTTTTTTGGCCGGCAATTGGATTGCCGGTCTTTTTTTATACATATTGAAGCTTTTGACTAAACCATAAATAGGCTAACATAATTCTTTATCTGGCATACCTTAACTTTGAGTCATGAAAATGCTCATCATCTCGATTTAAAATTAGGAGGAATTTTTAATGAGTAAAGATGGAAATTGCGGCGGCGGCTACAACAACGGTTTCGCGTTAATTATCGTATTGTTTATTTTATTGATCATCATCGGTGCTTCTTTTGTCGGCGGAGCTGACTACGGCGGCCACGGCTGCTGCTAATAACAAATGAACGGCTTGCCTTATAGGTAAGCCGTTTCTGATTTTTCATATAGAAAAAACGCATGAATTGATTAGAATCCATGCGTTTTCATATTAAACTTGTGTACTTGTTAAAATGTCTGTAATGACTGGCACGATTTGTTTTTTGCGGGAAACGACACCTTTTAAAACAGCTGTGTTATCCACAAGCTTTACATCATATGCCTGTTCTACAGCACGTGTTTCGCGTCCAAGAGCCAATGCTACGGAATCATTAATTAAAATGTCTGTTACAACGAAGATGAATAAATCCAATTCTTTTTCAGCGATAACAGCAGAAATCAATGCTTCAATTTCTTCTTTATGAATTAATACATCGTTTGGATCTACAGCGTTTACTTGCGCTATTTCTACTTTATAGTTACCCATAGAAAATTCCTTAGCATCAAGTGAAATCAGCTCAGCTACTGTTTTGTCGCTTAAGTCTGCACCTGCTTTAAGCATATCAAGGCCGTAGACCTCCGGATCAACGCCTGCAATTTCCGCTAATTCGCGGGCTGCTGCAATATCTTGCTCTGTACATGTAGGAGATTTAAATAATAAAGAATCTGAAATAATGGCAGAAAGCATCAATCCAGCAATTTCTTTAGAAATGCTTACGCCATTTTCTTTGTACATTTTGTTTAAAATGGTAGCTGTGCAGCCAACTGGCTCTGCACGATAGTACAATGGATCGCTTGTCTCAAAATTGGCAATGCGATGATGGTCAATAACTTCAAGTACTCGGACATCATCAATGTCACTTACACTTTGCTGACGCTCGTTATGATCAACTAAAATAACCCCGCTTACTTCATTTGCCACCGTTTCTACAAGGCGGGGAGTTTCGATTCCAAATGCATTTAATGCGAATTGAGTTTCACCGTTGATTTCACCTAAGCGCACCGGTTCAGCATTTAATCCTAGTTTTGTTTTAAGATCAGCATACGCAATTGCAGAGCAAATTGTATCTGTATCGGGATTTTTATGACCAAAGATTAAAACTTTTTCCATCTAAAAAACTCCTTTGCTGTAAATACTATAGATTTTTTGCCGCATCAAAGGGCGTATATTTTCTTATTTTAACAGAAAATTGTGCCGTTTACTGTCTATTTTTTTAAGTTTATTTGAAGATACACTTTATTATTAACCGTTTTGCTTACTTTTTCAAGTGTGGTCTTATGATTACAGGCAGCTGTTGCATTTCATGTTGCGGAGTTGGCACTGAAAGTCTGGCTGCAGCTAAAGGCAGTTCCAAAAGCCACAAGCTCATAAGCTTCCGGAATGCTGATTCAAGTAGCTGTTCACTTGAAATTCACAGTGAATATCAGGTGAATGAACTCTATAAATCTTCACAGCCTTATCTTTTCCATAAGAATATATAATGGCTGTAGAGCCTTCGCCGACAATGTCCATCTCATTCATTATTATCTCTTCAGAAGCGGATTCATTGGAAAATATCCCGCTTCCTTCAACGGTTCTAAATCTTCGTCTTCCTCTGCCATCTCAGTGAAAATAAATGTTTCATCAAGCTCGTATAGAGATTCAAGCTGCTCGCCAGATTCTTTGTATCTGCCCAAAGCTGAAAGATAACAAGCCCTGTTATATAAATTGATTAAATCCTCCGGCTCCATTGAAATAGCTTTCTCAACTGCTTCTAGTGCCGGTTTTAGTTTATTTTGATGTCTATAAATCAGGCCGAGCTGATTATAGTTGTCATGATCGTCTGGATTTACAGCGATTGCTTGCCGGATTGCCTCTTCTGCTTTGCTGTATTTATCTATAGCTTCATAGACTCTAGCCAGGTGAAAGTATCCTTTTTCCACAGCAGGCTCAATTTCTAATGCACGCATGAGAGCTTTTTCTGATTCTTCATATTCGCCAAGTTCAAGTAAAGCCATTCCAAGCAAAATGAGATAGTCTGGATCCTCGTTTTCTTCAAGCAGCGTTTCAATTAGGCTGCATGCTCCTGACAAATACTTAACTGCTTTTTTCTCTGGAACATTTTCAAATTCATTTACATAAAGAACAGCAAGCCTGGAGGCAACATCAGGCTCCCACTGGTAGCGGAGCCACTGTTCCAGAATTTTAATGGCATCCTCTGCTAATCCTGCCTCTAAATGAAAATCGACGTACCACATAACGGCTGTTACATTTTCACGGTCATGCTTCATCGCCTCTTCATATAGTCCAATTACCATACCGAATTTCAGACTCATCTTTGAAAAATTCGTGAACCGCTTCAGCCATCCTTTTTGTTCTTCCATTTCTTCGCAGGCATCACGAATGGATTGCATTTGACGTTCGTATGCAGCTGCTGCATTCATAAAGACTACGCTTTTCTCTTCATTGGAAAGCTTCATTTTTTTAATTTCAGTCTCAATTTTATGCATGGACTTTGTGCTCAGCATCAATTCAATCCATGTATCGTAAAGAATTTTATTCTCTTTGTTTTCCATAAGCAGCGTGTGAAGCTGGGATTTTGCTTGTTTCGTTTTGCCCTGCTTTATCCAGAGTTTGACTTGATGATGCAGGATCTGGAATTGGGATGGCGCAAGTTCAAACGCTTTAATCAAGTTTTCTTCCTCTTCTTTCAGATTTCCAAGCTTTCCGTGTATATGGGCAAGAGTATCATAGAGGAAAGCTTTCTCAACTTTCACGCTCATCAGAAGAGCTTTAAACGCTTCAACTTCCTGCTCAGACTCCAGTACTCCAAGTACTGCTTCTGCAGAAATGCAATATGGATCGAGTTTAAATGCAGACATCAGGTATTCTTTTTCTGCTTCCCTGTCCTCTCTGGCATTTGCTATGGAAGCGAGATCCAGCAACGCCTGCTCATGTGCAGGATCAAGCGCGAGCACCCGTTTGTACTGTTTTTCTGCCTCATCAAAATTTTCTTGATTTAAGGCGATCTCCCCAAGCCGGTAAAAAGGAAGAACATCATCATTATTTAAGGAAATAGCCTGCTTTAAATACTGCTTTGCTTTATCCAAAAGACCCTGAGACTCATATAAACAGCCGATATAGCTGATAAGAAAAAATTCGTCTTTTTTTCCTTCTTTCAAGCTTTCTAAAAACTCCACCCCTCGGCGTGAATATGGCGTTTCAGACACCAGATCAACATAAATCTCAACGGCTTCCCCTATATTTGCATCTGCATATAAAACTCCTTTTTCTACATAAGAAAGTGCCAGGTCCATATATGAATCCTTTTCTTCCATTTCAACACTAGCAGCAAACATAAGCTTTCCGGCATTGATTAGAAATTCACTGTCCTTTTGAAATTGTTCAAAATCAAGGTGAATGGTCTTGAAAAATTGATCTGTTTTACCTTCCTCTTTATAAAGAGCTGCAAGGGAAATACGAGCATACACATCTTTCGGGTTCAGCTCAGCTGCCTGTTGATAGAATCGCCTTGCTTGATCAAATTCTCCGGCACGCTCAAATAAATCTCCCGCTTCATGGATCAGCATCTGTTTATCTTCAGCAGCTTTAATCCCCTGCTCAAGTATCTCTTTCGCTGCAGGAACATCCTCATATACAAATTCATAAAGCCCTGCAAGCTCTTTATATCCAAGCGGTGTTTCCGGCTCCAGTGCAATAGCAGTCTGAAATCCTCTCCTTGCAAGATGGTATCTGCCTAATTCTTTATCGCACAACGCCCGCTGAAACCATACATACCCGTCCTGCTTTTCTCTTTTCAAGAAAGTGTGGAAGAGGTTTCTCGCTTTTTCATGCTCGTTCATATCCATTAGAATAATTCCATGGTTGATTTGTGAAAACCCATCTTCCTCATTAATATCCATCGCAATCTCCGAATATCTCAAAGCTTCCTTTACACGGTCTCTATTTAGTTCAGTCAGAGCAAGATAGCCCCAAAGAATATGGTCATCCGGTTCAAATTTCAAGGCTTCAGTAAATGCCGTAAAAGCACTGTCATAGTCATCCTTGTTATAGCATAATCTGCCTTTTGCATACCAATAAGCAGCAAGGTTATGCCTAAAAGGAATTTGTTCCAAGTATTCCACTGCGCGGTCATTGTTTTTTACGCTGAAATACGCCATGGCTGCAGAGAGGCTGCGGTATTCTGACTCCTTCGAATGCTCAAAAACATGCTTTGCCGCTGCATCCAAAATCTCTTCTGCTACTAAATCAGGAAGATATTTAATGATATAGGCAGAGACAGCCATATTGTGAAGATTTTCTTTTAAAAAGGATTGTTCAGAATCACTCAGCTGCCCGTGAGAGATCTCGGTCAATGAAAAGAGTTTGATTGCTAATTCGTGTTCATTGTCAGACAAAACCTCCAATTTTGCAGTTTCATTTTCAGGAAGAATAGCTAATGACAAGGCTCCGTTGTTCCCATACTCCCGTTCAAGGTCCTCATACATCACTTCATGTGTGTCTCTGAGATTAGGATCCTGAACGTGGAAGACTTGTAAATTGTCATCGTAGCCCGCAAGAAATTGAACATGGGATGTCGTTGGAAAGTCGATATTAATCATAACAGCCGTATTTTGGTCAATCAGGGTTTTGAAAACGTCGGGATTTCCAAAAAAGTATTTGCCTGCAAACTCTTTTTCTTCAAAATACTCGATCATTTTGGAGAGTTTTGAACCTGAAACTGAATAAACAAAGTCTGCGATTTCATCCTGTTTATATGATTTGCTGTACATGCTGAAAATCATTTCGGCACATGCCGGGACACAATAATTATATTTTTGTACAACCGGCTTAAAGTTCAGCATTTTAGCAGCATCGTCCGTTCGGCCAGTAAAATTTTTATAATGGGATTCTTTTTTAAATTCACTATGCTCTGCCAAAAATGCTTGAAGTTTCTCAAATTCTTTCTGGTCATATAAGGAATCAGCCGTGTAATACTCTGCCATTCTTTTATATTCATGAAAAGGAGCCAGCTGATTTAAGTCTGAGATTGCTTTCTCCATCTCCGTCCAGCGCTTCTGTTTATAGCTAAGTCTAATTTTTTCAAGGATCAGTTTTGGATAGGCTGGATAAAGTAATAGTCCTTCTTCCAATAGAGTCTGTGACTTTCCGGCTTCGCCTTGAATGGCATAATGCTGAACAAGCAGCAAATAAGCGATCACACCATCTTTTTTATCTTTTGTACCTGCTTCTAAGTATGAAACAGCCTTGTCCCATTCTCCGGTCTGCAAATAAAAGTACGCCCAGCGTGTATCCATCGGATCATCGGCTGCTGATTCGCACTTCTTCAGATAAGCCTCGGCAGCCTTTAATCGCCGCATCCCAATAAGTGCACTTGCCATTGTAAAATAAAGCTTTTCCCTCAGTTCATCGGGTAGTTCCTGCTCTTCTAATTCCTTTAAAAGTTCTTCTGCCTCAATCAGCTTGTTCTCATCAATCAGCTGCTCGCAATACCATAGAGCCGTTTGAGGAGATTTTAATCTGCGGTAACTGTCTCTTATAATGATACCGCTAAGTTGGTCCATTAATGATGCATCTAAAACTTGAAGCAAGTATTTTAGTTGGCTTTCATCCAGGAATGACCGGATGAAACCGCGGAAACGCGTAAGCTTTTTCTCCTCCGCGACTTCCCTGTATCCTTCTAAAAAGTGACGGATTGCAGCAGAATAGTCATGTTTTTTCAGCATTTCTTCTATGTATGATATCTTCATTTTTACCCCTCGCCAGATTATTCAGAATGTAAATTTCTTCTCTTTAAATATACTTTGTTTTATATAGTTTGTAAGCCGTTTTTTTCTAATAAAAAAACCTGCACACCAAGTACAATATGCAGGTTATCAGAGCATACAATTTGCTTACCTAAGCGGTGAAGACATAACTTTAATAAAATCAGCCAGGAAGTCCTGATACTGAAAATTAAGGGCAATGGTATGCCTTGCACCTGGCTGCATCTGATTAGTGCGAAAATCAGCATAGCTGAGTCCTCTTGCCGTTTCTAAGACAGATACCTCCACATCTTTAGTAACAGAATAAATCTTGTCTTTATTCAGCATATAGTAAAGCGTAAACACGTCATGAATAGAGGCCCCTCTCCCTCCAGGCCTCAGTTTAGCATAAGCATCTGCATAATAGTTTGTTATGGACGGAATAAGCTCTTTGAAAGGATTTGAGGCTATTGAATAAATATAATTAGCAATTTCTCTTGTAACAATAGCTCGGTTGGTGACGTTTAAAGGTGTGATATAGACTTCGTTTGCATAGTCTAAGACAACATTAACAGCTATTGGATCTCCATAAAAATTTGCTTCTGCAAGAGGGGTTACATTTCCCGGTACAAAAAAAGCACCTCCCATTAAATAGATTTCATTGATTTCTTTCATCAATTCAAGTTTTAAATTAAATGCATTAGACAGAGAGGTAGTTCTGCCGGTATCAACTATGGTGATATCTTTGTTTTGTTTAATGATATCGAAAATATAACTAAAATCCCTCACAACTACATTCAATCCCTTTGGAGGTCTAATCGGGCCCAGTCCTTCTTCTCCATGTATTTCAGGATAATAGACCGAAACCTCGCCGCTCAAAGGAAAGGTCGCCCCCTCTACCACTGGAATGTCTTCTCTTCCTGCGAGCTTAAGCAGATATGCTGCGTTTTCTGTTGCCTGCTGTTTCGTTACATTTCCATAACTTGTAACAATGCCTAATAGCTCAATCTCGGGGCTTAATAAAGCATAGATAATGGCTAAAGAATCATCAATGCCGGGATCTGCAAACAGTAAAATCTTTTTCATTATGAATCCACCTATTTTCTATTGTCAGTTGGTTATATATATGGATTTAAAAAAGATTGAATGATACGTTTTCCTCCGAAAAAAGAGGATTAGTTCAAAATTTTTTTAGCATACAGGATTTTCACGAACAGAGTGTAATATATTCACTTAACTGATATTTGGAGTGTGAGAATCATGGAAGCAAAGGCTGAACGAAGATTTGAACCTAAGCGGCGAAGGAGTTTATGGATTGGACTTGGTGCACTTCTCTTTCTATTAATAAGTGCATTTATTTTTGTAAACCTTTTCATTGAGAAAAGTCTTCCCCAACTAAAGGGAGAAGTAATTGTAAGCGGAATGACCAATGCAGTTGAAGTAACCAGGGATAAAAATGGAGTTCCGCATATTACCGCGCAATCTGAAAAGGATTTATACATCGCGCAGGGATATGTACAGGCTCAGGATCGCCTCTTCCAGATGGATTTAAGCAGGAGACAGGCATCAGGAATGCTGAGTGAAGTGGTAGGCACGGACACTATTGATAAGGACAAGTTTTTCAGAACGCTGGGCTTAAGAAGGGCAGCTGAAGCTTCATATCCTGAGTATGATCAATCCTCCAGAGATGCTATGCAGTGGTTTGCAGACGGTGTAAATGCTTTTATGAAAGAAGCAAAAGCAGAAGGTACGCTGCCTCTTGAATTTAAACTGCTGAAATATGAGCCGGCAGAATGGACACCAATCGATTCACTTACAATCGGCAAATACATGGCTTTTGATTTAGGCGGTCACTGGTCCGGGCAGGCGTTTCGCTACTGGGCTTTAGGTACATTTTCAAAAGAGAAAGCATATGACTTATTCCCGTCCTATCCAAAGGATGCACCTGAAATTCTGTCCGCTTATGAGGAAGTGGATATGAACTTGGAAAAAAGTTTTGCAAGTGCCGTTATTCCACCTGAATTTAACGGAAGCAACAACTGGGTTGTAAGCGGTGAGAAAAGCGAAAGCGGAAAGCCGCTGCTTGCAGATGATCCCCATCTTTCACTCGCCACACCGTCGATTTGGTATCAGATGCATCTGCAAAGTGACAGCATGAATGTCAGCGGCGTTGTCTTTGCCGGGGTCCCGGGAATTATTCTTGGACACAATGATCATATTGCCTGGGGGGTGACAAATACAGGACCAGATGTACAGGATTTATATATTGAAAAACGAAATCCGGTTAATCCGCACCAATTTTTATATAACAACAAATGGGAAGATGCGAAAGTGTTTAAAGAGCCAATTGCGGTTAAGGATGAAAAGACACTTGAATATGAGGTTATTGAAACAAGACACGGTCCGATTATGTCTGAATTTGCATTTGATAAAAAACAGAATACAGCACTCTCAATGAAATGGACAGCCCTTATGCCGTCAACAGAATTCCAGGCAGTGCTCTCAATGAACAAAGCTAAAGATTGGAACGAATTCGAACAGGCACTTGAAGATTTTCACGTTCCAACGCAAAATTTTGTTTTTGCCGGGGCAGACGGAACGATTGCCTATAAAGCCAACGGGAAAATTCCAATCAGGAAAAAAGGAGACGGCATGATTCCTGTACCGGGCTGGACAGATGAATATGAATGGGAAGGATTCATCCCCTATGACGAGCTTCCCCGTTCGGTCAATCCCGAAGAAGGGTTTGTTGCTACGGCAAACAATAAGGTGATTGATGATTCTTATCCTTACCATCTCAGTCATCATTGGGCCCAGCCTTATCGGTATATGAGGATAAAAGAGGTTTTAGAGAAAGAAGAAAAGTTCACTTTAAATGATATGAAAAAACTGCAGATGGATCAGCGGAATTTATATGCCGAAGAATTTTTGCCTTTTATTCTTGAAAGGATTAGAGCGGGTGATCTGAATAAGGCCGAAAAAGCTTCTGTGAATTTGCTTTCAAAATGGAATATGACAGATGATAAAGACTTGGCAGCTCCTCTTCTCTTTCACTTGCTGATGAAAGAAATTCCGCTCACCCTTTTTAAGGATGCTGTACCAAAAGAAATGGATGACTTATTTGAAGGAAAACAGGGAATCGTTGATGAACTCCTTAGACGTGCATTTAACGGCGATGAATCTGAGTGGTTCTCAGATAAGGGCGGCCTTGATCAAGTATTGCTCACTTCTTTTGAGAATGTGGTAGTTTCTCTTAAAGAAGAATACGGGGATAACCCTAAGGCATGGAAATGGGGTGACTATCATCAGCTTTATTTCGGACACCCTCTCTCAAATGCCTCCCCAGTTTTAAAATGGCTGTTTAATCATGAGAAACCAGTGCCTGTCGGCGGCAGCCAAATTACGGTGGGCGCAGCAAATTACAATGAAGAGGGAATTGTGGACCACGGCGCTTCTTGGAGGTTTGTCATTGATGCAGCAGACCTCGCCAAAGGACATCACATTGTCGGACCGGGCCAGTCAGGTCATGTCAGAAGCAGCTGGTATCAGGATCAGCTTCAGGATTGGGTAAACGGTACTTATCATGTGACGGATATACAGCCTGAGCATGCGGGAGAGAAATTGACATTATTGCCGGAGAAATGACCGGAATGATAAGAACAGACATCATGCCTTTGCATGCTGTCTGTTTTTATTCAGGATGTTAGCTTTGAAGATTTTTTTGTCGGCTGCGGCTGACGAATTTACTTCATTTCCTGCGAAATGTTCCATATTAATGATACAAAATGTTAATAAATGAGGGCTTGGATAAAAAATTACCGTCTTTGGCTAAATAATTCAACATTTCCGCTAATAAAAATTCACTTCCAACTAAATGCAGTTTGGGAATGATTGAAATTAGTTCCCGTCATCCGATAAAAGAAAAAAGCCGCCTGAAATTTTCCGGGCAGCCTCTAACCATTATTCCTGGTGCAGTTTTTTCTTTGAGTGATATTCTATACAGGATTGACGCTTCATCAATTTATGAGGAATGATAATCCGTTTTATCGGGTCCAGTGGATCTTCAACCAGCTGGATCACATGCTTGGCAGCTTCATAGCCTAATTGAAAAATGTTAATATCCACAGTCGTAAGCGGCGGTCTTGAAACTTCTGACAGCATTACGTTATTAAACGATACAACAGAGACATCATTAGGAACATTGATGCCCATGTCATCAAGCATGTTCAGCACTCCGAGTGCCATCAGATCATCGGCTACGACAAGTGCAGTTGGCGGCTCATTCAATTTAAACAATTCCTGAACCGCAGCCTGTCCGCCTTCTTTAAGAAATTGAGCATGTACAATATAGTCATCGCGGTATTCCAAACCTGCATTGCGTATGGCCTTTTCATAGCCTAAAAGGCGTTCAACGGTTACCACCAGCTTGAGATTACCGCCAATAAATGCAACTCGTTCGTGTCCAAGTTCTATCAGATGTTCTGTTACTTCTTTTGCAGCCCGGTAATTATCGTTGTCTACGTGTGTGATTAACTCAACGTCCTTAAATGGTTTTCCAACGATTACAAACGGGAAATTTTTCAAAAGAAGATATTTAGTCAGTTTATCATCTACTTGTGAATATAAGAGAACAATGCCGTCGACCCGTTTTCCTTCAACCATCTGCACGACACCTTCCATAATTTCTGCATCGGTTTCACCAGTGGACATATGCAGGGCATAATGTTTCTGGTGGGCTCCTTTACTGATGCCGCGAATGACTTCTGGGAAGAAGGGATTTAAAAACGCTTTGTCAGCAGAACCTGGAATCACAATTCCAATTGCCTGAGTTGATTGATTTGCAAGACTTCTGGCAATGAAATTAGGATGATATCCAAGCTCAGTCATTGCTTCTCTTACTCTTTCTTTTGTTTTCTCACTTATACGCGGGTTATTAGCAATCACTCTCGAAACAGTTGATGGAGCTACATTTGCTAACCTTGCGACATCTTTTATTGTTGCCACAATCCCATCCCTCTCTTACTTTCAACTTGTTTGGAGCCGTTTTTTCTCCAAATTGAAAAGTCTAATTTAACATATTTTATTAAAATAGCCAATTTTGTAAACGCATTCAGTTTAAAGACTTTATAACCAAAGGGACTTAGATCATTCCCTTTGGAACACTTGCATTATGCTTGCTTCTTTCTTCTGTTCATATATAAGAATCCCGCAAATACTGCTGGAACTGCCACGAATACACTGATCAGCGGAAAGTTTGGGCCTGTTTTTTCCCCAACCTCAAAGATCTCAGCAGTTTCACGGTCGAGAATAAATTCATACTCTCCATTCTTTTCTTCCGTTATATCGCCTGTGAGCAACCCGAGCAATTCTTTATTTTCATCAAGAGCTTTTGCAGGGACAATAGCATTTCTTGATTCAGCGGAGTTATTTAGGGCAATAACAGTTACCTCGTTCTTATAGGATCTTTTAAGAATGGTCATTCCTTTTTCATCATATAAAACATCCAGGTCACCGCGTCTTAAAGATGGAAATTCAGAGCGGATTTTCCCAAGCTTTGACACATACTTGATGAGATCATCATTGGCACGGAAGTTCATCATCCGGCGATTGTCCGGATCATTGCCGCCATCCATCGCAATCTCTGTCCCATAATACACAATCGGCATACCAGGTGCAGCATACATGTACGTCAATGCCATTTTCAGCCGGGTAACCGGATTTTGATTATTTGTAATAGCTTTCCTTGTAAATCGTTCATTATCATGATTATCAATAAAATTTCCTAATAGATAAGGATCCTTATAAAGAACTTGATTGCGCTTAAACACGTTGGCAAGCATGCCTGTTGAGCCTCCTGCTTTTGAAAACACATTGGAAGCATCTTCATAAAAAGGATAATCAACCACAGAATCTAGTCCTGATTCCGTATAACCCGCTACGTAGCGCGGATCTTTATCCCATACCTCGCCCATCAGAAAGAAATCTTTCTTTACTGATTTTACTTCTTTTGAAAATTCCTCCCAAAAGGCTTTTGGTACATGACGAACAGTATCCAGGCGATATCCGTCGATGTCTGTCTCGGTAATCCACCATTTGGCAGCATCCATTAAATAGGCTTTCGTTTCAGGATTTTCTGTGTTTAAATCAGGCAATCCAAACAGCCAGCCATTTTCTACTTCCTCTTGATTTTGCCAGTTGGCAATGTCCTTTTTTTCATGGAACCAGTCATTCTTTTCCGGATCATTCAGCCATGGATGCTTATAGCCAGTATGATTGACGACAAAATCAAGCATGACCTTCAAATCTCGTTTATGCGCTTCTTTTACAAGCGTCTTAAAATCATCAAGTGTTCCGAAGTTCTCATCAACGTTTTTAAAATCACGAATCCAATATCCGTGATATCCGCCTTCTTCATTATCAAAGACCGGAGTCAGCCAAATAGATGTGAACCCCATTTCCTGAATGTAATCCAGTTTATCGATAATTCCCTGGAGATCACCGCCATGATATGCCTTCGGATTTTTAGGATTTGCTTCAAAATCGTTGCTTGTATCTCCATTATTGAAACGGTCAATCATAATAAAATACATACTTTCATCTTGCCACGATCGTTCTTCCTTCTCTTGTGCCCGAACAGTGTTTACTGAAAAACCTGAGAGAAGGAAAAAAGGGATGATCAGTACTTGAAATATACGTTTATACATCCCTCAGCCCCCCTTACTGCGTAATAGCTGCCCCGTCTCCATTAGTGCGGATTCCAGACAGCTTTACGTATAAGACTATTAAACTATGTCTTTTATTTCAATATGAAATCGATTTCCGAATTTTACCCTTTATTCGCTCCGGCTGTCAATCCTTCA
The DNA here is from genome assembly GCF_030127205.1 of Metabacillus hrfriensis. Classification (NCBI taxonomy): domain Bacteria; kingdom Bacillati; phylum Bacillota; class Bacilli; order Caryophanales; family Bacillaceae; genus Metabacillus; species Metabacillus hrfriensis. The sequence continues at coordinate 1,157,268 of NZ_CP126116.1, read as the reverse complement.
ACAATGTACTTTTGGAAGATCAAGAACAGAATCGTTATTGGAACAGCTACTAAAACCGCTCCTGCTGCAAAAGTAGTAAATTGAGTGCTCGTTCTGCCTGTAACGAATTCAAATAGACCAACTGCAAGTGTTTTGTTCTCGTTTGAACGGAGAATCAGACGGGCAAAAATGAAGTCCATCCAAGGTCCGATAAAGTTATTAACAGCAATAAATACTAAGATAGGTTTTGACAATGGCATCATAATTTTAAAGAAAATCGTAGTATGACTGGCACCGTCCATTTTAGCTGCTTCTTCCAAACTTCTTGGAAGGCCGTCAAAGTACCCTTTTACAAGCCATGCTCCAAAAGGAATCGATCCGCCTGCATACACTAAGATAAGGCCCCAGTGATTGTCTAATAAGCCGATTTGAAGAAGTAAAATGTAAATCGCAATCATCCCCATGAAGCTCGGGAACATTTGCAGAACAAGCATCGCCATCAATCCCTGTTTGCGGCCCGGAAAACGGAAGCGCGAAAAAGCATATGCTGCAGTTACTACAAGGAATGTTGAAATCAGCATGTTAAAAAAGGCAATTTTGAACGTATTTTGATACCATGTCAGATATTTTGTTTCTTCAAACAAATAACGATAGTGATCAAGAGTTAATGCTTCAGGAATCAGTTTAGTTGCAAACAATGAATCTCCTGGATTTAATGATCCGATCAGGATGAAATAAACAGGATAAAGAACAAGAATCGCTGTTATGATTAAAATGGCGTATATAAAGCCAACGACGAGTTTATCAGTTAATTTTTTATTCATCATGACATCATATCCTCTTCCTTAAATGCTTTTGTTTTTCTGAAATTCCAGATAGAAAGAGTTGCTACTACGATAAAGATCAAGATCGATACAACAGAAGCGGTAGCAAATTGACTTTGTTCAAGCGTCATTTTGTAAATCCAGCTGATAAGGATATCCGTTGATCCGGCATAGCTGTAATTCACGTTAACAGGATTACCTTGAGTTAATAGGTAAATAATGTTGAAGTTATTGAAGTTGCCTGCAAAGCTCATGATTAGGAGCGGAGCTGTTGAGAACATAACGATCGGCATTGTAATCTTCCAGAACTTGCTCCAAGGCGTTGCCCCGTCAACATCTGCCGCTTCAAACATTTCTTTATCAATCGTAGTCATAACACCGCTCATAAGAACCATCCAGAACGGGAATCCAAACCACATGTTAACTGTTACAAGCGTTACTTTTGCCCACATCGGATCAGACAGCCATGGAATAGCCTCAAGTCCAAGTGCTTTTAAATATTGATTCAGCGGTCCAAATTCACCGTTGAAGATATTTCTCATGATTAAAATACTGACAAATTGAGGAATAGCCCATGGCAGAATATAGATGCTGCGCCATAAGCGCTTGAGCTTAATGCCTTTATGATTGATCAGTACAGCAAAGATCAACCCCAGGAAGAATGTAGTCGCTGTTGATAAAATCGCCCATACAACCGTCCAGCCAAAAACTCCGTAGAACGTTGTGCTCCATGTTTTTAATTGGAAAAGGTTTAAGAAAGTATCAAATCCTACCCAGTCAACCAAAGCCTTTGGCGGCAGATGATTTGGACCGGAATAGTTTGTGAATGCGATCATGACTCCAAATAACAGAGGAAGAATTGTTAAAAACATTGTAAATAGAATCGATGGTGTTAAAAGGATGTAAGGAAAACCGTTTTCCCATACATTAGTAAGTGTTTCTTTTGCTGTGTTTGGCTTAATGCCGCGCTCGCGCATTTTTCCTACTTTATATGCATCACGAATGTTTAAGTAGTAAACCCATAAGAAAAGCAGGAAGGATATTAAGAAAATAATTCCTTCGATCATTAAGAAAATGGAGTGATCACCTTGTACGACTGTAAATCCATTTCTTGATTGCGGGGTGTCGCCAAGTGTTGTTAAGCCCCACATTGCATATCTGAAAGGCAAAGACCAGAATACCAGAAGGTAAACTTCTAAAAGAATAAATAAAATTCCTTTAAGATATTGACGGTGGTAGATTTGTCCAAGCCCCATTAATAAAAATGATAGTAATGCACCTATTCTAGCTGGTCCGCGCATTATGTCAGGCCTCCTCACGTTGTTTGAAAGTAGTGTCATTTGAGAAAATTGATTTTGTTTTTTACCCCATTGTCCCTTTGCTGTCCCCATTTACGGGCAGTTAGCCTGCACCTCTTTTCCATGCATCCCATACGCATAGAGGTAGAGGCTGCTGCCTGCCAATAAAGGTTAATGTATAAAATTTGAGCCAATACCATAGGTATCGGCTCAAACTGACTATTACTTCGTTTGTGAAGAGATAGCATCTTCAATTTGCTGAAGTGCTGCGTCAAGTGCCTTTTTAGGTTCTGTGCCATCATTCCACATTGTTGTGTAAGCTGTCTCCATTGGACCCCATACAGATTGCATTTCAGGAATGTTAGGCATTGGCAGTGCTGATTCAGCCTGCTCTAAGAATGCTGAAGCGATTTCGTTGTTTTGGATAGCTTCGCTTTCAATTAATTCCGTTTGAGGAGGAAGCTGTCCTGTCATTTCAAAGCGTTTTTCAAGCATGTCTTTGCTTGTAGCGAATTGTGCTAACAAAGTAGCAGCTTTTGGATATTTAGAGTAAGAGTTTACATAGTAAGCTTTGATTCCAGAGAAACTTTTTGGAGTTTCGCCGTTGTCTAATTTAGGAAGCGGAGCAATACCGAAGTTGATGCCTGCTTCTTCATGGTTTTTAATATCCCATGGACCTGAGATGCGGTACATCAATTTATTATCGTTAAAGAAAGAACTGATTAAGTCACCAGTAATATCTTCTTTTTTCAATGGAAGAAGTTCTTTATTCATGCGCTGCATGAATTCACCTGAAGCAACAGCGCCTTCATTGTTAATCCCAAGATCAGATGCATCTGTGTTTTCGTTTCCGAAGATGTATCCGCCATATCCAGCGAAGAATGCATGTGCAAAGTAGAAGTTTGCAGGCTCCATCATGAAGCCGTATTTGCCGTCTCCAGCAAAGCCTTTAGATTGATCGAAAATTTCGTCAAAAGTTTCTGCAGGCTTGTCTACTAAATCTTTGTTGTAGTAAAGTGCATAAGTTTCAATTGCCATCGGGAATCCGTAAAGAGTAGATTCGCCGCCTTCTTCAGTGTAAGAAGTACCGCTGATTGCAGCAGGCAGGAAGCTTTCTTTGTACTCATCTGCTAAAACGTTTTCATAAATAAGACCAGCTTTAACCATGTTTCCTACGTGGTCATGAGGTGCGTGGAATACGTCAGCACCAAGGCCAGCAGGTCCGTCAACTTCAAGCTTTCCAGCAGCGTCAACGTGGTTTACTTCTTGTACTTCAACAGGGATATCGTATTTCTTTGTGAATTCTTCTGCTACATAAGATGCCCATTCAGCTTCTGAATCCGCGTTATCCCAAAGGACTAATTCTGCCCCTTCTTCAGGTGTTAAATCTACTTTTTCTTCTGTCTTTTTGCCGCCCTCTTTGTCGCCGCCTTCTGTTTTTGCCGGCTCTTGGCTGCTAGGCTTGCTGCATGCAACCATAACAAACATCAACAAAGCAATGAGAGATAAAGATAAAATCTTTCTCATAATTTCCCCACCTTTTATTTTGTTGTAATCTATTTCATTGCACTTAGTGCCCGAAGGCAATGCGCACAACTGAAACCAAAGTCTCATAGTCCAATAGTGAAAACGCTTCCTATCATTCTCAAAAAAAAACTGAAATCAACTTGTGAGCACAGTCTGCAATCAGTTGTGCAAACGTTTTCCCTACTAACTAATTTTTATTTTAAGATTGCCAGAATTAAAAGTCAATATTTTTTTCTAAATATATGCAAACGTTTTCCCAATGTTTTATAATGGGTACATATTCTAAATTTTGGCTAATGCAGGTAATCAATAGAATAGGATGAAAGTCATGTTTTCTATTTTTGCGTGTCTCTGCTGAATTCGCCTTAATCCATCATATTTATAAAGAAAAGAGAGTGAACATCTTGTTAAAAGAAGCCATCTACCACCGCCCTAAAAATCAGTTTGCTTATGCTTATGATGAAAAAACAATGCATCTCAGACTCCGCACAAAAAAGAATGACGCTGACGCTGTCAGTCTGATTCATGGCGATCCATATGAATGGAGCGAAAAAGGCTGGCAATTCAAACTGGATACGATGCATAAAAGCGGTTCGGACGAGCTGTTTGATTACTGGTTTGCAGCTGTTCAGCCCGAATACCGCCGGCTGCGGTACGGATTTCAGCTCTCTTCCGGAGAAGAAAAGCTCATTTATACAGAAAAAGGGTTTATGAATGAAATAACAACAGATGACACTGCTCCCTATTTTGCGTTTCCTTTTTTGAACAAGGCTGATGTCTTTAAAGCACCAGAATGGGTAAAGGATACAGTCTGGTATCAAATATTCCCCGAAAGATTTGCAAATGGAGATCCTTCTATTAATCCAGAAGAGACATTAGACTGGGGCAGCACGGAGCCGACGAGCGGCAATTTCTTTGGCGGAGACTTTGAAGGCGTTATCAAAAATATCGGTTATCTGAAAGAATTGGGCGTAAGCGGCCTTTATTTCACACCTGTTTTTAAAGCGTACTCCAATCATAAATATGACACAATCGACTACATGGAGCTCGATCCCCAATTTGGAGATAAAGAGACGTTCAAACGACTTGTTCAAACATGTCATGATAACGGAATTAAAATTATGCTTGATGCGGTTTTCAATCACAGCGGCTATTACTTCCCTCAATTTCAGGACGTGCTCGAACATGGAAAGGATTCCAAGTATAAGGATTGGTTCCATATTCATCAGTTCCCGCTGAAAAATGAAGATCATACATTAAACTATGATGCATTTGCTTTTGTAGAGAGCATGCCCAAACTGAATACTGAACATCCTGAAGTGAAGGAATACTTGCTTGAGGTTGGCCGTTACTGGGTTCGCGAATTTGACATTGACGGCTGGAGACTTGATGTTGCAAATGAAGTGGATCATCAGTTCTGGCGAGAATTCAGACAGGCGGTACGCGCTGAAAAAGAAGATGTTTATATCTTAGGAGAAATCTGGCACGATTCGATGCCCTGGCTCTTAGGCGATCAGTTTGATGCTGTAATGAATTATCCGTTTACTACGGGCACAATGAATTTTATTGCCAATGATAAAGTACGGGCTCAGGAATTCGTAAATATTATGGAAAGCGTGCTTCACTCTTATCCGAAAAACGTCAATGAAGTAGCTTTCAATTTACTTGGCAGCCATGATACTCCGCGCATCTTAAATACAGCAAAGCACTCCAAAGCGAAACTTAAGCTGCTTTTTGCCTATCAATTAAGCTTTATCGGCTCTCCTTGTATTTATTACGGTGACGAAATCGGCATGGACGGAGAACAGGATCCGGGCTGCCGCAAATGCATGATCTGGGATGAGGAGAAGCAGGATCGTGAGCTTTTCAATTATGTGAAAAAACTGATTGGCCTCCGCAAGCAATATCCTGTATTCGGAAACGGCGGAGATATTACATTTATTGAAGCAAACGATGAAACCAATCATGTCATTTTCACGAAACAAAACGAAGCGCAAAAAATGATTTCAGTCCTTAATAATTCTGAAACAGAGTTAACAGCAGCTCTTCCTTTTGATTTAAAGGATAAAAAATTAATCGACTTAATGACAGGCAAAGAATATGCCGCGCATGCAAAGAAACTGACTGTTGACGTTCAGCCTTACGAAATGGCATTTTTCTTAATTGAAGATTAATGGATAACTGGTAAGAATCATCATGATTTTTACCAGTTTTTCTTTCCCTATAGAATTACTAGACTTTATTAAGCAGATTTTACTATATTAATATATTTGATTTTCATCGATTCTTTTGCTATGATTTTATCATTCATCAGCTTTATGGAGTAATGCTTTTCAATAACCATTATGTTTTATTTTTTCAATAACTTTTGAAAGCGTTCACATTCATCTGCAGTTTTAACAATAGGAGGATTAAAAAATGAGTGAACACAACCAAGAACTTCAGCGTGGTCTTGAACCAAGACATATCTCACTAATGTCTTTGGGAGCTGCTATCGGAGTAGGTCTGTTTTACGGTTCTGCAAAGGCGATTCAAATGGCAGGCCCAGGGATTCTGCTTGCGTATGCATTTAGCGGAATGATCATGTTCTTTATTATGAGAGCACTAGGCGAGATGGCCGTGCATAATCCTGTAGCTGGTTCATTCAGCAGATATGCAAGGAACTATCTGGGACCGCTCGCAGGATACATTACCGGGTGGAACTACTGGTTCTTATGGGTGATTACATGTATGGCTGAAATCACTGCTGTCGGCATCTATATGGAATTCTGGTATCCTGATGTGCCAAGATGGATCTGGGCTCTGGCTGCTCTTGCCATTATGACAACGGTCAATTTTCTGGCTGTAAAGTTTTTCGGTGAACTCGAATTCTGGTTTGCTATGATTAAAATAGTCGCAATCATTTTTATGATCATTGTTGGATTTGGAATGATTTTGTTCGGATTCGGTAACGGCGGTGTCGCGACAGGCATCAGCAACTTATGGGAAAATGGAGGATTCTTCCCTAACGGCTTTACAGGTGTCCTGATGTCCCTCCAAATGGTTATGTTTGCTTATCTTGGCATTGAACTCATTGGAGTTACTGCAGGAGAAGTAAAAAATCCAGAAAAAACGTTAACAAAAGCAATCGATACTGTTTTTTGGAGAATTCTCATTTTCTACGTAGGCGCACTGTTTGTTATTATGTCCATTTATCCTTGGGATCAAATTGGAACACAGGGAAGTCCATTCGTTTTAACCTTTGAAAAAATCGGGATACCTGCAGCAGCAGGCATTATTAACTTCGTTGTTTTAACTGCTGCATTATCATCTTGTAATGGAGGAATCTTCAGTACTGGACGGATGCTGTTTAATCTAGCTGAACAGGGCGAAGCTCCAAAATCTTTTGAAAAACTCACAAAAGGCGGCGTTCCTGGTTTTGCTATTATGGCAACTGGAGGAGCATTACTGATTGGTGTTGTATTAAACTATCTTGTTCCTGAGAAGGTATTTATGTATGTAACAAGCATCTCAACATTCGGTGCAATTTGGACATGGTCAATGATTCTGCTTTCTCAGCTGAAGTTCCGTAAATCACTGAAACCAGGTGAATCGAAGAAGTTAAAATACAAACTGCCGCTATATCCTTTCACCTCATACCTTTCACTTGCATTTCTTGTATTGGTGGTTGGGCTTATGGCATTTTTCCCTGATACGAGAATTGCCTTAATTGTAGGACCTGCATGGATCCTGCTTCTTGTAGGGATTTATTACGGCAAAGGGTATCACAAGAAAAACGATAAAACATATGCCGATCATAAAATTAGTTAACTGTTCAGGAAAGAAGGCAGGCTGTTAATCAGCCTGCCTTCTTTCTATCCAATCAATCACTCTTCGGGACGCGGCCCGGCATCAATGCCTCTGCTTTCAACGGTCATAATCGGCCTGCAGGTTACATCGCCATTTACACGGATTTGACACGATAAACGCAAATGGTCTTCAACGCCTTTTTCTGCAAAGGCGTTTTTTTCTACATTCGTTAAATCCTCAAAATCACCGTCAAGAATTTCGACTCGGCAGGATGTGCATTTTGCTTTCCCGCCGCAGCGGTGAAGAATGTCAATTCCGTTATCCTCAAGGGCTAAAACGAGCTTTCTTCCCATTTCTGTCTCAAACGAGCCTTTCCCAGGAACATGTATTGTCGGCATTGTATCTCCTCCATTTTAAAGTAGTACCATCCTCACCTATTATCCGGCAATTTAATCAAAATTTCATTTCTTTCTTGAAACAATTTTGCGGTACTCAAGCGGGGATACACCTTCAAGACGTTTGAATATTTTAGTGAAATAAGCAGCGTCAGGGATTCCCACTTCTTTTGCAATCGATGAAATTTTGTGATCCGCAGTCGACAGCAGCCGCTTAGCCTGCTCCATCCGGTAGTGGGTCAAGTATTGAATTGGCGTCAGCCCCATCGTTTTCTGCATGCACCGGGTGATGTAATCCGGATGAAAATGCAGCTCTCTCGCAAAATCCTCCATTTTGATCTCTTCCATATAATTCTTTCTTAGAAACCTTAGAGTTTCCTCCACTACTTTTTCGGCAGCACTCGGTATTTGCAGAGACTCCTTTTGCAAATGAAGAATCAATTCTTCAAAGTAGATCTGCTGTCTTAAAGGATAATCAGGGGTCTGATGATTCATGCTGACCAAATTATCAAACAGCTTTTCTACAAAGTCTATATGTATGCATTCCCCAAAAGCAGGAATCTTAAAATGAAATTTAGATGGTTCCACGAAATCCCCGTCGACGGTTTGCACCTCTGCCCAGTTTTCATTTCCTTTATCATAAAGAGAAAATGGGCCCTCCATTTTGAAATGAGTCCAGTAAACTCTAGTATCCTCCCTGCAGGCTTTATGGCCATAATGCTCAAACCCCGGTATCAATATAAGATATTGTCCCTCTTTTATTATAAATGGCTGTTCATTTTCAGTTATATAAAGCTCTCCTGACTGAACATAAAGCATATCAAAAACGGTAAAAACTCGTTTAAAGTGTTTCGTTCCTTTTTTAAATATGGCATCTCCTCCTGTAATAAAAGTAGGAAACGGCGGAATATCAAAACCAATGTAAGTCATGCTGTTCTCCCTTTTGTCAGGTCGTATTTTTCCAAGAATGATCGAAATCATCTCTTTTTATTATATAAGATCCTATGTAAACTAGTAATGATTTTATAAGTGTTTTTCAGAAGGGAGTGCCCTGCTTGCCTCAAAAAATAAAAGATCGAAAATTGACATTATTCGCTCTTACTTGGCCTATATTCATTGAATTATTTTTACATATGCTGATGGGAAGCGCCGATACCATCATGCTTAGTCAATACTCAGATCATTCTGTTGCAGCTGTCGGAGTTGCTAACCAGATCTTGAATGTACTGATTGTCATGTTTGGTTTTATTGCAACTGGCACCATTGTTCTAATCACTCAAAATATAGGTGCAAATAACAATAAAAGTGCGCTTGAGATTTCTCAAATTTCGATTGCAGCCAATTTGATTCTCAGCATTGCGGTAGGATTGATTGTGATCATTTTCAGCGAATCCATGCTGAAAATGATGAATCTTCCTGCAGACTTGCTGCCAGAAGCTAACTATTATCTTCGCTTAGTAGGCGGGTTATGCTTCATTCAGGCCTTGATTATGACGATCGGTGCCGTTTTAAAAAGCTACGGCTTCACAAAAGACACGATGTACATTACAATCGGCATGAATATTCTGCATATCTTTGGAAATTATATTTTTATCTACGGGCCTTTTGGACTGCCGGTTCTTGGTGTTGAAGGTGTTGCATTTTCTACTGTTGCTTCTAGATTCATCGGACTGATCGTCATTTCTTATCTTCTTGTAAAACGAATTTCATTTGAACAAAAATTTCGGCAAGTTTTCAAACTCCCCGTATCACATCTTAAAAATCTGCTTAAAATCGGCGTTCCTTCAGCTGGTGAACATTTGTCATACAATGGATCGCAGATTGTCATAACCATTTTTATTACAATGATTGGAGCTGAAGCGTTAACAACAAAGGTTTATGCTCAAAATTTAATGATGTTCATTTTTCTTTTCAGCTTAGCCATCAGTCAGGGAAATCAGATTCTTATCGGGCAAATGGCAGGCGCCCGGGAGTATGACAGAGCCTATAAACGATGTATCAATACACTTTATTGGGCGATTGGAATGTCCACTGCAATTGCTGTTGTATTCAGTATTTCCACTGATTTCTTATTCGGAATCTTTACAAGCAATCCGGAAATTCTGCAAATTGGCGCGACCATTCTGCTGCTGACGGTTATTCTTGAACCAGGCAGGGCATTTAATCTTGTGATTATCAGCGCTTTAAGGGCAACAGGAGATGTCAAATTTCCTGTCTATATGGGAATTCTGTCGATGTGGGGAATAAGCGTTCCGCTCGCATACCTTTTGGGAATACATTTTGAATTAGGCCTTGCAGGAATCTGGGTGGCTTTTATAGCTGATGAATGGCTTCGGGGCATCCTGATGTTAATTCGATGGAGATCAAAAGTATGGGTGAATAAAGGATTTATTTTACAATCACAAAAAGCAGTATCATAAACCTGACTTAATCAGTCAGGTTTTTTTATGTTAGAAAAATTAACAGGAAACGAAATCGCTTCATTTATTTATAGTCTTTTCTCCCTATATTTTTTATTTAAATTTTCAGAAAAATACTTGATTTCTGCATATTCATGGCATATGATAATAAACATAACAACAAGTGTTATATTTCCTAACATCACTTTGAATCATCTCTCTGTCTTTGGTCTTATTTATTTCTTGTTCACCATTTTGAAAGAAGGAGCGTGTTTTATGGATGCTTTAGTGTTAATGGACAATTTGTGGGTAATTATTGGAGGAATATTGGTTCTGCTTATGCAAGGCGGCTTCATTTTACTTGAAGCGGGTTCTACCCGAATGAAAAATGCAGGCCACATTGCCGGCAAAACCATTTTCACAATCGGAATTGCATCTCTTGTCTTCTGGGCAGTCGGCTATGGATTTATTTATGGGGATGGCAATAAATTCATCGGTCTATCTAGTTTCTTTTATGGAGATGCAGCACCTGCACAGGACGGATTAACGACTTCGGTTGATTTCTTTTTTCAGCTGGCATTCGCAGCAATTGCATTGACAATTGCCTTCGGAGGCTTTGCAGAGCGTGCTAAATTATCAGCTTACGTAATCTTCGCAGTTCTATTTTCAGCCCTGGTTTATCCTGTTGTCGCACACTGGATTTGGGGAGCAGGCTGGCTGAAGGATTTAGGCAAACAGGACTTCGCAGGCTCTACTGTTGTTCATTTAACTGGCGCAATGGCAGCTCTTGCAGCTACAATCGTCCTTAAACCAAGGCTAGGGAAATACGGGAAAGACGGAACAACGAATCAATTATCCGGCCACAATCAAGTGTATACAGCATTAGGAGTTCTGATCCTTTGGGTTGGATGGTTTGGTTTTAACGCAGGAAGCACATTTGGCGTGTCAGACGGATTCTTTGGCTATGTAGCATTAAACACTCAGCTAGCCGCTGCTGCAGGTGCAGTTGCTGCAATGATTATTGTTCGAATGATGACAGGAAAAGCGGATATTCCAACAACCTTGAATGGCGCACTGGCAGGACTTGTAGCTATTACAGCATCCTGTGCATTTGTTGCTCCTTGGGCAGCTGTTGTAATTGGATTAATCGGCGGGGTCATTGTCTATTTCAGCATGAAGCTATTTGATAAAGCTAAAATTGATGATCCGATTTTCGCCCTGTCTGTTCATGGTGCTGCCGGAATCTGGGGAACTTTATCGACCGGCTTCTTTGCAACTCCGGAACTCGCAGAACGAAACGGCGGTTTAGCAGGATTATTCTACGGCGGAGGTTTCACTCAGCTTGGTGTTCAAGCGATTGGAATCGTATCATGCGCTGCTTACGCGTTTGTCATCTCCTACGTCATTTTAAAAGTGATGAAACAAGTTATGGGCACAATCCGCGTAACGGAAGAAGAAGAAATGATCGGACTCGATATGAGTGAACATGGCAGCTACGGCTATCCTGAATCATTTGCAGCTGTTGAAGAAAGCAATTCAGGTAAAAAGACTACGGCTTGAAAGAAAAGGAGAATAATTTCAGGAGAGGCTTTAGCAAAAAGATATTGAACAGCTCTTTTAAAGAAAACCACTTCCCATGAAGTGGTTTTTCTCTTTATTTCTTCTGTTCCATCCAATCGGGTTTTCCGAATCCCTGAAAGTTTTTATCAATTGCTTTTTCAAATCCTTCAGATTCAACAACTTCTTTAATATCCTTAGCAAGCTCTGAATCTGCATCTTTCGTATTCATCACTACACGATTGCGATGCACATCATTCATATTCTCGAGCTGGACGGAATCTGCAAGATTCATTTTCGCGGCTAAAGCGAAATTTCCCGGTACAGCTGACAAGTCTGTGTCTTCCACCGCTCTTGGCAATTGGGCCGCTTCTACTGGAACGAAGGTTAATTTTTTTGGATTTTCAGTCACATCTTTTTCAGATACTTGGATAGGACTCACATCTTCATTCAGCTCAACTAATCCTCCATCTTTCAAAATCTGAAGCGCACGCGCTGCGTTCGTTGGATCATTCGGAATGGCGACGGTCGCGCCCTCTTTCACTTCACTGAGTGATTTGACTTTGTCAGAATAGATCCCCATCGGAGCAGTAGGGACAGTAATCACTTCAGATAAATCCATTTTGCTTTGTTTTGCGAAGGTTTCCATATAGATTTTATGCTGAAACAGATTGGCATCAAGCTCATCATTGCCGAGCGCCTGATTTGGCTGAATGTAATCATTAAACTGAACAACTTCAACCTCGTATCCTTTTTCCTCAAGTCCCGGTTTGATCGCCAGTTCAACCATATCCGTGTACGGACCTGCCGATGCTCCAATTTTGATGCTTTTCTTTTCTCCATTTGAGCCTTCTGCTCCGCATGCAGATAATACTCCCATTACAAGTACAATAAGTGCTAAAACTGTTTTTTTCATTTGTTCTCCTCCTTTTTTTACACAAAAAATTCCCCTTTCATTCAGAAAGAGGAATCGTATGTATGACGACTTATCTTCCAGAATGAATAATCATTCTGCAGGATTTAGCACCGTTCCATTTAAGGAGGTTGCCGGACTTCGCAGGGCCTGTTCCCTCAGTCTCTCTTGATAAGCAAGCTATTAAATTCGAATATCTGTATAATATACTCACAGCTTCATTCTGTCAATCATTATTTTAGAATAATCAAAAAAGTGTGATGCAGACAGATAAGAATCTATTAATAAATACTTTATTTTGCCATACCCTTATTTGATTAAGCTGAAAAACGCAGTATTTTGTGATTTCTCATTTTATTAAGTTAACATGCCCTCTTATTAGCCTAGCCGAAAATCTTGGATACTCATTGAGAGCGTATGATTCCTCTTTACAGGCTTAATCCTGGATTTGGATACTCATAGAGTGCGTATGTTTCCCCTAAACAGGCACAATCCTGGATTTGGATACTCATTGAGTGCGTATGATTCCTCTTTACAGTCTCAATCCTGGTTTTGGATACTCATAGAGAGCGTATGTTTCCCCTAAACAGGCTCAATCCTGGTTTTGGATACTCATAAAGAGCGTATGTTTCCCCTAAACATTCTCACTCCTGGTTTTGGATACTCATAGAGTGCGTATGATTCCCCTAAACATTCTCAAACTTGGTTTTGGATACTCATAGAGTGCGTATGATTCCCCTAAACAGTCTCAATCCTAGTTTTGGATACTCATAGAGAGCGCATGATTCCCCTAAACATTCTCAAACTTGGTTTTGGATACTCATAGAGTGCGTGTGATTCCTCTTTACAGTCTCAATCCTGGATTTGGATACTCATTGAGTGCGTATGATTCCCCTAAACATTCTCACTCCTGGTTTTGGATACTCATAGAGTGCGTATGTTTCCCCTAAACAGTCTCAAACTTGGTTTTGGATACTCATAGAGTGCGTATGATTCCTCTTTACAGTCTCAATCCTGGTTTTGGATACTCATAGAGAGCGTATGATTCCCCTAAACAGGCTCAATCCTGGTTTTGGATACTCATTGAGTGCGTATGTCCCCTAAACATTCTCAATCCTGGTTTTGGATACTCATAGAGTGCGTATGATTCCCCTAAACAGGCACAATCCTGGTTTTGGATACTCATAGAGAGCACATGATTCCCCTAAACAGTCTCAATCCTGGTTTTGGATACTCATAGAGTGCGTATGTTTCCCTTAAACAGGCACAATCCGGGTTTTGGATACTCATAGAGTGCGTGTGATTACTCTTTACAGTCTCAATCCTGGTTTTGGATACTCATAGAGTGCGTATGATTCCCCTAAACAGGCTCAATCCTGGTTTTGGATACTCATTGAGTGCGTATGTTTCCCCTAAACAGGCACAATCCTGGTTTTGGATACTCATTGAGTGCGTGTGATTCCTCTTTACAGTCTCAATCCTGGATTTGGATACTCAATGAGAGCGTATGATTTCCCTAAATTGGCTCACTCCTTGGATCTGCGGACAACCTTCAAACTTAATCCTTTTTATAAAGATCTTCTTACTGTTTAATAGGTTACAGCTATATTTCTGCGCGCTCACAAAAACAAAAAGCCAGCTTACTTCAGCTGACTCTTTAAGATTCCTCGATATTGATTCTGTACTTTTCAAACCAGACATGAATCTGCGCAAGGTGTGCCAGCAGCTGTGGACCTGTCATAAGCTGTCCGTACCAAGGCGCCTGAAACGCATTGCCTTCTGATTCGATAATATCGTTCAGCGCTTTTTTATCAAAAAAGACGTGAAGGGCAGAATCCTGGTTTTTCGTCAATGACTGAAGCCAAGTTTTTACGGCTTTTGTATAGTGAGGATTATGTGTTTTTGGATACGGGCTTTTTTTACGGTAAAGGACTTCTTCCGGAAGCACGCCTTCTAATGCTTTGCGGAGAATTCCTTTTTCCCGGTTTCCATGCATTTTCATATCCCATGGAATGTTCCAAACATACTCTACGAGGCGATGGTCCGCAAACGGAACACGGACTTCGAGACTCGCTCCCATGCTCATGCGGTCTTTCCGGTCCAGCAAGGTCGTCATGAACCAAAGAATATTGAGATAAAACAGCTGCCTGCGTTTAGATTCCGTTTCAGACTCACCATCAAGAAGAGGTGTCTCTTTCAATGTTTCCTGGTATCTTGTTTTCACGTACTCTTTTAAATTCAGCTTGCTTTGCCAATCTGTACGAAGCAGATTCATCCTCGCATCCGTTGATCTCATCCACGGAAATGCATCTTCGGATAAATCCTGCGGCCTGTGAAACCACGGATATCCGCCGAATATTTCATCTGCACATTCCCCTGACAGTCCTACGACAAAATCTTTTTTAATTTCTTTGCAGAACCATAGAAGAGAAGAATCAATATCCGCCATACCAGGCAGATCTCTGACTTCAACGGCTTCCGTTAAGTAATCAACAAGCTGCTGCTGTGTGATGATTGACCGGTGGTGAACCGTTTGAAAAGCATCCGTCATTTTATCAATCCATGGAGCGTCTGAGTTTGGCTGAAATTCATTCGCTTTAAAAAACTTATCATTATCTTCGTAATCAATGGAAAACGTGTGAAGGGGACCTTTGCCTTCTTTTTCAAACTCTTTTGCAGCAATGGCGGTGATCGCACTTGAATCAAGTCCTCCTGAAAGAAATGTGCACACTGGAACATCCGAAACAAGCTGGCGAGTCACTGCATCATTGACTAAAAATCCAACGCGGCTGACTGTTTCATCAAAAGAATCAAGGTGATTTCTGCTTTGTACGTTCCAATATCTCCAAACCTTCAGCCCTTCTTTTGAAAACGTCATTGCATGAGCAGGACGGAGCTCCTTTACTCCCTTAAAAACGCCTATTCCAGGAGTTCTGGAAGGTCCAAGTCCAAATACCTCACTTAATCCTTCCCGATCAAGAACGGCCTTTTGATCAGGATGTGCAAGGATTGCCTTCAGTTCTGAGCCAAAAATAAGAGATGCCTTCTGCTCTGAATAAAAAAGCGGCTTTACCCCTAATCGATCTCTTGCAATAAAGAGTTTTTCACTACCCGAGTCCCAAACCCCAAAGGCAAAAATACCATTTAAATGATGCACACATTCTTCTTTCCACTCCATGTACGCTGAAAGCAGAACTTCTGTGTCAGAATGGCCTGCAAAGGTATACCCCCGCTTTAGTAATTCCAGGCGGATATCTTCTGTATTATATAGCTCGCCATTGTAGCAAATTGTAAATGTATTTTCTCCTTTTTTGCGGGTCATCGGCTGTCTTCCTCCTGCAGGATCGACAACTACAAGACGTTTATGGCCAAAAAGAATGTGCTGCTCTCCCCACACATTCGCATCATCCGGTCCCCTCTTTGATAAGCATTCCGCCATATTTGTTATGACATTTTTATGCTGCTGCAGATCTTTCTGGTAATGAACCCAGCCTGTTATTCCACACATCCGCCTATCATCTCCCCCATTTGAACAGCCTGAGTTTTACTCAGACAGTAAAAGATGTACCTATCCTATGCTTAACTTATGAAGAGTTGATTTGTCCGTATCACGTTTTTATTTGTAAAGGGGTGCTTTTGGCAAGTTTAGCCCGAATGTCTGTGAATAATCGATCACAAATTTCCTTTCCATAAAAAGGTGTATTGAATAAACTTCCCTCTTAATGGAAAAAACGAACGATAAAGAATCTATTTTAAGGGAGGTTCATTCAGGTGCTTTCAAAACAAAAACACCGCCTGCTCGAGCGGCAGGAACGGGCTCACGTCACAGGTTCAATTGAAATTGGCGAAGATCAGGAATTATTATTTTATGATGATGTGCATGAAGAGGTTTCCATTCTGCAATTTAAACAGGATGAATCATTGGAGATATTGCTGAATGACAGCTGGTATACGGGCAACTATTTAAAAGATGGACAGCTTTCTATTCCGATGGGCATCCATCAATTGAAAACAAATGATACGCTGCGCATTCAAAAAAAGGTGCCTTTCGCATTAGAATATATGCTGAAGGAATCCAGTGACGATTCTTTTCTTGCTTTTACAGCTAAGCTGAATGCTTTGTCATTCTCTATCCATGATTGTATATACAGCTATAATCATATGGTTTTTCAGGACGGAAAAACGGATAAAAAAGGGGTTTCTTTCTTTCAATTTGACAACGAAGAGGCCATTTGCGGAGTACAGCATCACTTTTCTAGGGGCAGCAAGAATGAAGACCGTTTTGAATTTACAACTTGCACGGGAAAAAGGGCGATTTTAACACAGATGCAGCAATAGCTGCAAAATACGGTTTGCTCTATTCATCTCTGCTTATCCGAAAACAAATTCAAGCTATAAAAAGAACCTCTGCACCCGGCAGAGGTTCTTTCCATTAAAATAATCTTAAACCGATTGGCAAACGCAGTCCCAGCAAAATCACGACAATCAGAACAATCACAAACTGAATCCAGAAAACGCGTGTCGGCTTTCTCTTTTTAGCTCGAACAAGGATCATTTCCATCATCGCAATCACGTAGATGCCAAGAATTGCTTTTCCGATATATTCGCCGCTGATAACTGCCAAACTGAGTAATAACTGCAGGCCTGAAGCGATGATCAATAAATAGAAAAGTCTTAAAGTCATGTGCACAATTTTGAAAGGTTTTTCTTTTCCCGACTTAAAGAGGGAGTTCGCGACAAAAAATAGAATAAGTGCGACAACCCATGTCGTAATATGTAAGTGTGTAGTCATTGGTAAATCCTCCTCTTTTTCATAACTTCCCATCCATATAGTATCATGAATGCCTATAAAAAATGAAATGTAAGCGCATTGACTTGTCTATTGTTTTCTTAAAAAAGGTAGGATATTGTAGTACATGAGGGAATGCTAGATTTATGTATTTCCAGACTTAATCGTATTCGGAGGAGATATTGTGTCAAAATCAGTACAAATCATCGACCTGACTGAAAAATATGGAGCAAACAATTATCATCCGCTGCCAATCGTTATTTCAAAGGCAGAAGGAGTTTGGGTAGAAGATCCTGAAGGCAACAAGTATATGGACATGCTCAGCGCCTATTCTGCTGTAAACCAAGGACACCGTCATCCAAAAATTATTGCTGCTCTAAAGGAGCAGGCAGATAAAATCACTTTAACATCAAGAGCCTTCCACAACGATCAGCTTGGTCCGTGGTATGAAAAGGTTTCTAATCTTACAGGAAAAGAAATGGTTCTTCCAATGAATACAGGCGCAGAGGCAGTCGAAACAGCCGTTAAAACCGTTCGCCGCTGGGCTTACGATGTAAAGGGTGTTCCGTCAGATCAAGCAGAGATTATTGTATGCGAGGAGAATTTCCATGGCCGTACAATGACAGCGGTATCAATGAGCTCAAGCGAAGAATACAAACGCGGCTTCGGCCCTATGCTTCCTGGCATTAAAGTGATTCCATTCGGCAATTTGGAAGCGCTCAAAGAGGCAATTACGCCAAATACAGCCGCTTTCATCTTTGAACCAATTCAGGGCGAAGCAGGCATTCACATTCCTGAAGAAGGCTTCCTGAAGGCTGCATATGACATCTGTAAAGAAAACAGCGTCCTTTATGTGGCAGACGAAATCCAGGCAGGACTTGGCCGCTCGGGAAAATTGTTTGCCTGTGACTGGGAAGATGTTAAACCGGATATGTATATTCTTGGAAAAGCACTCGGCGGAGGTGTTTTCCCGATCTCATGTGTAGCCGCTAATAAAGATGTACTTGGCGTTTTTGAGCCAGGATCACACGGTTCAACATTCGGCGGTAATCCGCTGGCATGTGCTGTTTCCATTGCAGCCTTGGATGTGCTTGTTGATGAAAAACTTTCTGAGCGCTCATTGGAACTTGGAAGCTACATGCAGGACCGCCTGCGCGAAATTGAAAATCCGATTATTAAAGAAGTACGGGGCAAAGGCTTATTCATCGGCTTGGAACTGACTGAATCAGCACGCCCGTACTGCGAAAAGCTTAAAGAAGAAGGACTTCTCTGCAAAGAAACGCACGAAACAGTGATCCGCTTTGCACCGCCGCTTGTCATCTCAAAAGAAGATCTTGACTGGGCGATTGAAAAAGTGAAAAAGGTTCTCGCCTAATAGTTCTTTAAACAGTGTTAATCGTCCTTGGATTAACACTGTTTTTGTTTGAGGAGCAAAGTTTAAATAATTAAATGCATTAAATGCTCTATTAGTCTTTTAAAGTCTTCGTATAACAGAACGTTTCCCTTACCTATTTGGCCTGATTTTCTTATTTTGGATGAAATCTTTCCATTTATATGGATCCACCACAATTCTCAGGGTCTCTATCATATTCCCATTGCCGATCGATCCGCCATAAAAAACAGCTTTTATATGTTTCCTCCTATTAAAAACACACCAGCAGTTCCACTGGCGTGTTTCATTTATTCTCCAATCTTATTCCAGAGTGTACCTATATTGTCGATCGTAATTTCTACAACATCACCCGGCTTTAAATATTTAGCCGGCTTAAACCCTTTGCCGACGCCTGCAGGTGTTCCCGTAGCAATGATATCCCCCGGCTCAAGTGTTGTTCCCTGCGAGATCGTGGAGATCACCTTTTCTATTGGAAAGATCATGTCTTTCGTATGTCCATTCTGCCTTACTTCCCCGTTCACCTTTGTCATCAGATTCAGTGTATATGGATCCGGCACAGCTGATTTATGTACAATGTAAGGACCCATCGGACATGATGTATCGAGGCTTTTACCGAGCAAAAATTGTTTATGCCTTGTTTGCAGGTCTCTCGCCGTTACATCATTAATAATGGTATAGCCATACACATAATCCATGGCTTCCTCTTCAGAAATGAGTTTTCCTTTTTTCCCGATAATAACCGCAAGTTCCCCTTCATAATCAAGTTCTCTTGTAAGATGCAAATGCGGATCAATCGGTTCTTCATGCCCAATCACTGTCGTGGGCGCTTTAGAAAAAAGCATAACATGTTCAGGAATATCCGCTTCGCTTCCAAGCTCAATCGCATGTTCCCGGTAATTCTTTCCGACGCAAAAAATATTCTTGCGGGGATTCGGGATAGGTGCGAGCCATTTGATATCTGAAAATGAATATAAATAAGATTCGGTTTCATTTGATTTTTTCACCCATAGTTCGAGCTGTTTTAAATGATTGATGAATTTTTCTCCCATTTCAATGCATTCAATAACCGTCTGCGGGGCTGAAGTCAAATCAAACAATTTTTTTTCTGCCCTTTGAATATCGAGAATTTTATTTTCTTCCATAATCAGTCCGATGAATGTTCGACCGTGAAGCTGTGCAGTAGCTAGTCTCATAGTTTTCCCCCATTTTGCCTTTGATTGAACATTTGCTTGTACCTTGCCTTCTCTAAAGTAAAATATTCGCTAAACAATGACATATTTCCTCTAAAAAAACAGGTGAAGTTTCAAACCCAGTCAACTTTCAACTTGAAAATCTGCAGCTGCAAGAGCGCAAGCTTCCATTCTGAAAATATGAAGCAATCACTCTACCCAATCCGCAAAACAACGGGTTTTTGTAGAAATCTGTAATGTTTTTTGTTATTTTATCGAATGTAAACCATTTTGTACAACCCTGTGTATAATAAGTTTATTACCTATACAGACATGCTTTTTCAGGAATCCATTTCACAATTTCAGGTACATTTCCCGCCTGAAAACAAGACACATTAAACCATGAAAGTTGGAGAAAAGATAATGGCACTGAACGAGATTGAAAACTACAGACAAAAGCTATTCGAAGCTGCAAAAGACTATGGCATGAACTCCTCAGAAACCGTGCGCTGCAGCCAGGAACTTGATTTATTGATTATCGAACAAATTAAACAGCAGCTTAAAAATCATATGCCCCTTCAGTCTGCTGTCAACTAAGCCCGATGTGAAAAGTAAATCCATTTTCGCAGCAGCCATTCAACAGGTCCAAATGCATTGCGCTTAAACCAAAGGTGACTTAAAAACACCTGTATCCCGTAAATGAATAGAACAAGGATGAAACCAGTCCATTCAGAAATTTCACCATAGAACCCAAGACCGTAAGAATAAAAGATAAACGTGCATATGATCGATTGCAGCAGATAATTGCTGAGTGATCCTCTGCCTGCAGCTCTTATTGGCTCAAGCCTGAATTTGAATTTATATAAAAACAGCAGGGCAAGCGATACATAACAAAGGGTTAAAGCAGGCCCTCCAAGTGATAATTGCAGATGCTGAGTAAGGATACTTTCATCCCAATAATATGGCATGGCTTTAAAAACGGCAGCTGCAGCACCTGTAATGATCGCCGTCCGTTTCCATTCTTTTATCATGGACTGATGAAACCAGCCCCTCTTATATGCAGCCGCTCCAAGCATAAACAGCGGAAGAATCGATAAGATCAGAAAAATAGCATTCTCAGCATTGTTTACATACGCCCAATCCGTCAGCCGCTGCTGCGTGATTTCAATAAAATTTCCCGTTTGGTAAACCTCCAATGATTGCTGAATCGCTTCCTGTGATCCATATTTTCCTGGGTCAAGACTTCCTGGTTCCCCCATATATGCAATCAACAGAGCAAGCGACATCAGGACATTCGGCAGGATTAGAATCCACAGTGCCCATTTCATAAGACGCTCAGCACTCCATTTAAGAAAAATCATAAAGATAAACCCAATGATTGCATAATTAATCAGGATGTCCCCGTGCCAAATCAAAGTTGCATGAAGTATTCCGATGATGAAAAGTCCGATCAGCCTCTTTGAATAATATCGGCCAAACGAATGTCCTTTTTCTTTTGCCCTCTCATAAAAAATCACACTTCCCGCACCGAAAAGAAACGAGAAAAGCGGATAAAAACTCGCTTGTGCAAATAAATTAATAAATTGTTCTATAAGCCTATCCAGTGAAGTCGTACTGCTTACAAAGCTGCTTTCGTACAAAGCAGGCTCATGGAACGATTTCATATTCACCAATAAAATCCCCAGCAGCGAAAACCCTCTCAAGATGTCAAGTACATGAAGCCGGTCTTTTTTATGTATTGCGTATAATGAATCCATCATATCCTCCAATTTCTTCTAGTTACAAAATATCATATCACATTGCTTTACAAGTCTATAAACGCCCTTTTTCTTATTACATATCCTCATGACTATTTCCTTTCGACATTTTTTTTGCAGAATTGAATGAAAGATTATTTATAGGTATTTCCTCCAGTATAAAAAACGCGATATCAGTTACTATTTTCATATAAAATGCCCATAAATCTGATTTTATCGCCTTAATACCCAGAATAAACTGTCAAAACAACAGGACTAACCTTTTATTAACAAAGAAACCTTTAGAAGATAGCATATAAGTATAAATATTTCGCATAACGAATTATTTATCATTAAACATTTGGAGGATTTCAATGAATCTTAAAAAGAAAGTATTGTCTGTTTCTCTATCCGGTCTTATGGCAATTAGCGCTATTTCCGTTGTTTCTTCACCAGTAAGTGCAGTCGGCAATGGACCTGGCGCAGGGAATGGATCAATCCAAACATCCATTCTTCATACTTATGACAGCATGGTAGACTATTTAAAAACACAAGATGCCAAGCAGGAGGCCATGCAGCTTGAAATCATCGGCCAAACAGTAAAAGGCCGGGATATTTACTTAGCAAAATACATATCAAACCCGGACAACCCTACTATTCTCTTTTTAACACAGCAGCACGGCAACGAGCAGCTGACAACAGAGGGAGCCCTTGAATTCATCAAACACTTAGGCACCAATAAAACAAAAGGTATTCTAGAGAATGTGAATATCCTGGTCATTCCAATGCTAAATGCTGACGGTGCCATGGGTGATGTGAATTTTTCACTGGATAACTATTTAGCTGATGGCGGCCGCCATTTAACCCGGTATAATGCAAATGAGATTGATTTAAACCGGGAGCATGATAAACCGATTGGCAGCATGCAGGCAGAAGTTAAAGCTTTATATGAAAATGTGTTTGAAAAGTACAAGATTGATTACATGATAGACCTTCATCATCAAGGAACACTAAGTGAAACAGAGGGGGAGCTTGTATCAGGATCAATTCTGCATCCGACTAATTCTAATGTCGATGCTGATGTTCTTGAGCGTTCCAAAAAACTGGGATCGGTTGTCTATCATTCTATTGAAAACACTGGCTGGGGCCATATTGGCAAATACGATGGAGGCAGCGGTCAAAATATCGGACGCAACGGAGCAGCTGTCCGTTATGGCATTTCTACTCTTCTGTTTGAAATGCGCGGAATGTCCGATCACTATATTGAATCCTATGCGCTTGGACAAAAAAGCAATGGCTACCTGATTAAACAAACGATCACAACGCTTGACTCTACAGTCAGAGCCATCGCAGACGGATCAATCGAGAATGCGGATGTAAGCTTTTGGGATACACTTCCGACTCAAAAAAGCCGTTCTGGTGAAGAATCAGACGAATAAGGATTTGAGTTGATTGAAAAAACGCTTAGGAACGATTCCCTAAGCGTTTTTCTTTTGTACAAAACTCATCTATCTTTTCCCGAAGTCTAAGAAACATACAGCGCCTGATCTGCAAGCTTCAAAATATCTTCTGGATTGACGCCGTTCTGTTGCCATAGCACAGCTTATGCTGCGGCCTGCTCTCCCTTCATTTTCAGCGAAAATTATAGGCTGATTAATGAAAGACCAGGGATTTTAATGAGTGATTTATGAGAATGAAAATTCGATCTTCCCTTCTTTAAGGACAAGGCTTGCATCAAATGGTTTCTTCCCTTTAAAGCCTTTCAGCTTGTTCGTTTTTCCTTTAAGGCAAAGCTGTTTAATTTGCGCCGCCGAAATAGATTTTCCCAAAAGCTTTTTCGGAAACGTCTGTTTGCAGCCAGTTTTGTAATCCGTGCACCCATAAAAAGTTTTGCGGTCCATGATGCTGCCCGTTTTACATGCAGGACAAAGACAGATGGCTTCTCTTGTGTCTGCAGCAGCCGGCTGTGCAGTCACTTCTAATTTCTCCATACTTACACTTGCCTGATCCAGCAATGTGAAACAGAATTTTTTTGCAGTATCAATGAAGACATCTTTTGACTTTTCACCGCTGCCGATTCCTTTCAGATAAACCTCCCATTTAGCCGTCATTTCTGGTTTGGAAAGCAGTGTACCCTCAACAGCTTCACAGAGAATTTCTCCTTTCCCTGTAACAAAAACCTCGTTCTTTTTGACTTCAATAAATTTTCTCATCAGCAAGGTATCAATAATTCCAGAGCGTGTTGCTTCTGTTCCAAGGCCTTCGGTGCTGTTCAGCGCTTCTCTCATTTCCTTGTCTTCAACATGTTTGCCTGCAGTTTTCATAAGGGTAATCAGCTGGCCCTGAGTGTAAGGTTTAGGCGGCTGTGTCATGCCATCCTTTACTTTTACAGAGGCAACGGCTGCTTCACCGTTGGTTACTTTCGGAAGCATTTGATCTTCTTTTTTTTCATCCGCTTCAACGGGTTCCTTTTGATACAGCGACTTCCATCCCCGATTTTTCATTGTTTTTCCTTTACTGATGAACTCATTTTTTCCAATAGAAGTGACAATGGTTGTTTCATCAAATACATAGTCATCCATGAACATTCCAAGTACCGTTTTGATTACCTCTTCGTAGACGGATTTTTGTTCATAGCTAAAAGAGTTAAAAACAGAAGGACTGACTTTTTTTTCAGTCGGCACGATGGCATAGTGATCGCTGACACGCTTAGAATCTACATATCTTTTGGATGGATGAAGGCGCACAGGGTTAAAAGACAGGGAAAGTGCCTGCTGATACTGGCTGATGTTTGCTTTGATGTAACTGAACTCTTCATCTGTAATATATTGCGAATCCGTCCGGGGATAAGAAATATATCCTTTTTCATACAAAGATTGAGCCGTTTTCAACACCTGGCTCGGACTCAATTTCCTTTGTTTATTCAGCTTTGCCTGCAGGGTGGACAAACTGTGAAGCTTAGGCGAAGGCACACGTTTTTCAGCAACTTCGGTGCTTTTAACCCTTGCATCATACGTTTTCTGATTTTCCGTTATATCAGGTGCTACTGCTGCAAACAACTCTTCAGATGTTTTAAATCGGCCTTTCAGCTTGCCTGTATACTCCCCGTTCTCGACCTTGAAGGCTGCCTGAAGCTCGAAGAAAGGTTCTGGTTTAAAATTCTCGATTTCTTTTTGCCTGTCATAAATTAATTTTAATACAGGGGTTTGCACACGGCCGACACTGAACACATCGCGGATCCCCTTTTTTTGAAGATGAAGGGTATAGAGCCTGCTTGCATTTAATCCGACAAGCCAGTCCGATATTTGCCGGGCCTGTGCTTCGTGGAACAGATGAATGGTTTTGCTGCCGTCATACAGCTCGTTAAAGCCTTTTATGATCGCATTCTCTGTCAAAGAAGAGGTCCAGAGCCGTTTTATCGGCTTTTGGTTTGCTCCAGCCATCATGATCAGCAGGCGTGCGATGTTTTCACCTTCCCGTGCCGGATCTGTTCCGATAATAATTTCGTCCGCTTCTTTTAATAGATCTTTAACAATCTTATATTGCTTCACTTTTCCTTTACTTACTTTATACAAAAACTGGTCTGGAATAATCGGCAGAGTTTCAAGCCTCCACTTTTTCCATTCATCTTTATATTCATCCGGATTTTTAAGCTCAACTAAATGGCCGATTGCCCACGTGACCTTCGCACCATTTGGAAAAGCAGAGCATGACCCAATCTCCAAGTATCCTTCTCTTTTAACAAAAGGAAATGGAGCAGCGAGTTTACGCCCCTGATCAGGTTTTTCTGCCAAGATTAATACGCATCCCATTTATAGGTCAATCTCCTTTATTCTATATATTATAAGGTATAAGTCTTGTTCGACTTTTTTAATAAGTCAAACAAGTAAGCGTCAAATAATATCACGCCCAGAAATGCGAACATTATTTGACGCTTTTTAATTTTACTTCGTTAAAAAGTTATAAATCTTCTAACTTTCTAATTCTACTATTTCTTCTAACTCAGTATAGTAATTTTTAATAGTCATTTCCATACAGGCTTTTCTATTTTCAGGTGTACGTTGTGATATATGTTTTTTGTTATAACAAAATGTAAAGTCATGAATTGTTGCAAAAATATTTGAGTAAGCTTGCATCCAGTCATATAAATCATTAGGCGCGAGTTCTGATTCTGTACTTGCCATGAAAAATTCTTCAATTTTAGAAAGTGCAGGCGCTATTTGCTCAACCAAATTTTGCTTCTGAAATTAATCCGTTCGTATATTCATTATAAAGACTAATTACTTCTTCAGCTGATTTTAACATTGTTCTAGATATTTCTTTTACAGCTAACATTAATTCTTCTTTGTTACCTGTGTTATCCTGATTAAGAGTTTTGAGGCTTTCATAATAAGCATGCACATTAAAATGTGTGTCTTTTATAATAAACTTGTTTGAACCATCTATATTATACCACCAATCTTTGTTCTGATTATCATCACACCAAGTCGTATGCCATATGAAATTACCTCTTTTCATGTCACTTTCATCAAAGCCAAAATATATCCATACTATATTGGCTAATTTACCATTCCACCTTTCAGAACTTCTTTGATTTTTATATCCTTCAGCCGTTTTAATTTTATCCCTTATTTCAATGGATACTTTAGAGATCTCTTCAAAGGAAAGTGGTTCTTTTAGAATGACCTTTACTCCATATCTTTTACATTTCCCAGTATGCACTGGTTCAACTTCATAAATGATATATTGATTGCTTTCGAAATATATCTTCACTGTATTGAAAGGTTTGTAATCATCAACCTTAAAGAAAATAGTTCCCTCCATATTTCTTTTGAAAATTGGATTTTGTTGCAATGTAGGATTTCTTTTATTCCAAACATCCAAATAAATATTTACCAGTTTATGTATATCTTTTAAAGAAACTCTACCTTTTTTAACAATCAATTTGTTTTCAAATGTTTCACATAAAAAACTTGTAAAGATACTAATCGGTTTATCCGGATGTCCATATGAGACTTGTTCCGCATTACTTGAGGAGAAAACTGCGTAACCTTTTCCTTGAAAGTCTGCAATCATTTGATTAACTTCTGGATTTACTGGGTCTTCAATTGAATAATTACCAGAATAACAACAATCTAAAAATACTACTTTACTTTTTGCAGGAACTTTTTCTAATTTCTTTATTAACTCGTTTGTGCTTATAAAATCGTCACTTAATATAAGATGATGTTGTTGATCAAAATTTTGACCATTCCCAGAAAAATAAAAAAGCAGAACATCATCTTCATTTATAATTGATGCCATTGTTGATAATGCATTATCAAATTGTTTGATACTTTTCTTTAAGAGAACTTACTGCAGTAAAAATGGAATGTTCTTCTTCTTTAAGAACATAGTCTATCTCTGCGTTTTCATCACTTGGATAAATGTCTTTCAGTTGAATATGAGAACGTTTTTTTCTTTTTTGCTTTAAAGAACAATTTACAACAATTCGATTAAACCACGTTTTAAAAGAAGCTTTATTAGAGTCATACCTTTTTAGTGAAGAATAAGTTTGAATAAGTGCTTCTTGTACGGCATCTTCCGCAAGAGTATATTCATTTAAAAGTAAATAAGCAGTTTGATGAGCTCGCTTTATATATGGCGTTAATAAAGTGTTAAAAGCATCGTCATCTCCTTTTAAAGCTCTTTTAATTAATATTGTCTCATCCAAAATAATGCCTCCTTTCACTTACTTATTACCAATAGAGAACCTGGAGGTTCATTTTTTTAATTTTTTCAAAATAAGGAAATTTTTCCAATTAGATTAAAAGGCAGCATTACTTTAGAAGTAGTGCTGCCTTTAGTGATAAAGAGAGACATTATAAAACTAATATCTATAAATTCCACCTATAATTCAATATTTAATCTTGAGACTAGTATGAACAGGAAGAGTAGATTTTATACGATGGTTATTCAACAATCTAATAGATTTACTTTATTGTAAAAGCTCGAAGTTGTTGGGAAACATGGAAACGGACGCTTTCCTTATTCCAGAAATGCGCCCGATTGCGGAAGAATCATTGTTTAAAATGTCGTTTTAAGATTTTCCTTTTTTCATTAACAGTTTTAACGTTTCCTCTAGTCCTTCTTTATATGGTGTTGCTGCAATTTTCCCTATTCTATTTTCATATTTTTCACCACTTAGAATAAATCCTTCCTCTGTAAGATACATTATTTCTACTGCTTCCCTCATAACTGGATCAAATAAGCCAATGATTCGAATTGCATTTTTGTTTAAAGGAATGACTAATTTTCTATTTCCAGTTATTTCGTGTGCAATTTTTATTATTTCTTTTCCTGTAATCAATCCTCCGCCAGGAATATTCCAATTTTCCCCATAGGAATCATCTTTGATTGCTATTTCCACAATCATCTTAGCTGCATCTGGTAAATAAACATATTCTCTTGGTGTTTTTAAATTGCCTATAAAAACAGATATTTTATCTGCAGCTAGCCCCGTCAATGTAGGTTGTAAATAAGAATTTTGAGAAGTTACACCATAATAATCCGGTAATCTTACAATTAATGCTTTTGCATTCTTCCATTTCTTATCAAATACTAAATTCTCAAATTCTACCCTAATACTCCCTTTTTTTGTATGAGGTTGTTTTAAATGATTTTCATCTCCTTTTGCAATTTGGCGGCCGTAGACATAAATTCCATCAACTATTACAATTTTCTTGCCTAAAATATCTGCTGCTTTCATCACACTTTCTCCAAGTAAATGTAGTTTATCAGCCATTTCATGATATTGAACATTTGCACACTGAAATATTACATCCGCATCAACTGCTGCTTCGACAATGGTTTGATATTCAAAGATATCGCCAAGTTTGTATGTTAACAATGGTGTAGAATGGTGTTGTGTGATTAAATCCTTTAATTTATTTTCAGACCGTCCAAATGCAATCACTTCTATTCCTCTGGATAATAGTTCTGTAACAATTACTTGACCAGTCCCGCCAGTTGCTCCTAATACGATTGCTTTATTCATTTTTTACCTCTCCTTTTATTTAGTGATTAATCAATTAAATTTTATTAAAAAATCCTTAGTTAGTGATTGATCAATTACAATTAATTTAAAAAAAACTTAGTTAGTGATTTATGCCTACCAATTTTCTTTTACTCATTTTAAAATGAAAAATAATAATGTCTCAATGGCTATTATGCCTAATATTATTGAAGTTGTTAAAAGAATAATTTTTTTGTTTCACATGGCTATCATCTCCTTTAAATCAACTAGAACACATCAGAAAAAAGTTAAAGGTATTTCCTATATTTCAAATTTTAGTTAGTGATTGATCACTAACTAAAATTTGAAATGAAAAACCGAGATACTCGGCTATTTACCTTTTCCATCAATAAGTTCCGGAAAGTCGATAAAATAAGAAATATTACAAAGTATTCCTCTTGCTAAGAATGTCGTAACTTCTTTTTCCGAATTGGGAATACCTGCTGAATGAAACCTTTCCAAAATGTAGTTCCTAATACTAGAAAGACCTGATTTTGTAGACTTTTTTATGGTTTCTTCTGTGATTGAAAGTCCAATGACTTGCAGCTCAATTTCATTAGGATGTGACACAGATAACTCTTCATAAGCTTCAATCATTTTGGTGACCAATTGCTCAGGCTCTGCCTCTACATTTTTAAACGTTTGGAGTATCCTTTCATATGCACGATCAAGAGCTGCTATGAATAACTCCTCTTTTGTTTTAAAAAATCTAAAAACATATGGTTGTGATATTCCAGCTTTTTCTGCAATGAGTGCAGTAGTTGTATTATAATAGCCGTTTTCGGAAAATACTTCCAAACTAGCCTCAAGAATATCTTCCCTGCGTTCCTCTTTTTTTGGTCTAGTCAACATAAAACACCTGCTTCAACAATAGTTAGTGATTGATCAATTACATTATAATACATAAAAATCTTTTACGCAAGAAGAACGATCAGTTTTCTAACGTAGGCTTCTTCAAAATAAATAGTTCCATACTCTTCGTCATTTTTTTTCGGAGCATAGGACGCTGATAAATTCCTTCCTAAAAATCCTTCATAATCAAATAGCAAATCATTTTGATACTTTTTAAACTCATACTTTCCATTCTTAAAAAAGCTGTTAAATACTTCTGAAGTTTCCTCCATTTCACCGCTAAATCCTTTGAAATTCGGACAGGTCTTTTGGCAAATTTCTGCATTTTCTTTAATAATAGGGCTAGTTACATCTCTGCTATTCCAAACAAGAGCGACATTTGCATACGTTTTAATCTAAATTACCTGACTTTCCCTCAAAAACAAGCCGACGATATTATTGTACTTATTAAACTATCCTGCTCCGTTACTTTAAGTACATTTCTTCACAATCTCATACCGACATTTACTTATATATCCATTTTTGAAAATAAGTTACTCAACAATATAGCCCGATTGCGGAATAAACTTGTCTGCCTATTTTACATGAAAATAGTTATCGGAAGTCGCTTTATTAGAAATCTATGGTAAGAGATAGGAGAAAAAGAACCAACAACGAAACCAAAAGAAACCGTAAATTGTTATGACTTTACTTCTTGTTTTCTAACCTTCCATCGCGAGACCATTAGAAGCACCAGTGGCAGTAAACCGAATAAATACAACGCGACATTGCCCTGTAAATCCCCTAATTTAAACATATCATTGATATTTTTCGGAATCATGGCAATGATGTAGATAACCGGAAGCAAGCCATACATAAATGGACGAATGCTTTTTTTGAAGAGTTGAGCCAGTCCTAAAGCAGCACCATAGTAGAAGATCGTAAAGGAAGAAAACATTTGCATAATCCATATCACGAGCAATAAAGACTCAAACCGTTCAAAGATCAAACCGGGAATTTCAAAACTTCGCATGAGATCAAGCGTCGGCCATGTTCTTGTAACTACTCCATCGACGGAAAATGCTCCGATGACCATCACGACTGTCATCAAATAAAAAATCAACGGTAAAGCAATTCCAATTAGAACGGCTTTTACTGCTTTCTTTGGTTCTTTCATAAATGGCAAAAGGAACAAAATGGTTTCAAAACCAGTGTATGATAGACCAGTTGTCTGTACTCCTTTTAGTACCGGTATCACTCCCTGCCCTAGAACCGGGCGTAGATTATCAATTTCAAATATTTTGAAGCTCATAAAGGCAACAATTATAAAAAAGATGACGGTAATAGGCAAGATAATTTCAAATATTCGGGCGATTGGATTTATTCCGCTAATGATTAGATACAGACCTACCCACATAAATGGCATTATGATTGCCCAGGTAGGGGTGCCTTCCAACAAAAAAAAATTCGATACTTCTGCTAGCGCTCGGACTTGAAACCCACAAGCTGTAAAAAAATAACATACAATAAGCAGACTAAGTAACCCTCCAACCCATTTACCAACAATTTCTTGACTGTATTCATAAAAGGTTTTTCCGGGAAACTGTTGGCTTAATTTAACAATGATCACTCCTGCGATCATCGCGATCAGACCGCCTAAAATAACGCTGATCCATATATCTGGGGTTTTCACCTTCTCTACTGCAGTTCTGGGCAAGGTGAGGATTCCTACCCCGAATATAGCATTGATTACAATAACAGTTACTTGCTCAGTCGTGATTCGGTCTTTAAAACTGGTAATCATTGCTGGTCACTTCCTTATTCACAATTCAGGGTTACTACTTTCAGAAAGTTCATTACTTCTCATTTTTCCACGCTATTTCTTATAAACGGTACAATTTTATATTTCCAAAAAAGAACAAAAATTATGTATATATGTTAATATATTAGGTTGACATAATATGTCCTAACAGAAGCTCCCTCTTAAAACACCTTGGGAACTAAGGGGTTCAACCTGTCACTATTTACTGTTTATGCAGGATTTTATCATTAATAAAAGTTTGCGCACACTCAAGCGCACCTGGTGGCTGTATAAAAAAGTGGGATTTTATGCAACTTCTTATTCAAGAAAATGGCCCTTAACATAAAGAAAGATCACAATTCTTGCTGCAGAAGTCGAGTAGAAGGGAGCCTTTCTACCTTACGGTAAATTGCACTCCGTCCCCTCACAGAACCGTGCTTGCACTATTAATGCACACGGCTCCTCCTAGTCATCATTCACAGAATGTAGCTAATCTCTTTTCTTAAATCATATATATTCACTTTAATTCTTGGTGAAGGTAGTGGATATTTATCAAGAAATAGTCTGAATTTATCCCATGTAAAGGATTTCCTTTGACTTCTTCTATTGAGCCATTTAAACAGTAAGGTCTCGATTTTGTCTTTGAAGTTGGTAACATTTTGGGTATTATCAGTGATGCAATAATAGTTGTAATAACCTATAAGCGAGCGTCTAAATCTGTCCATGATCATTTGAATATCTTTATTTCTATTCTTCTTCAGCCATTCTTTAGACTCTTTTAATTTACCTTGGACTTTCTTTCTACTCGATTTCCGTTTCACCCGAAATTTCCCTTGTTTACTTTTCCCACAATAGTGTGTAAAGCCTAGGAAATCAAAGGTTGCTGGTTTACTATTTCCCTTTGCTTTTCATATTTTTCGGCACATCGCCCGAAGGGAATAATTTTGGTTTTATCCTCGGCAATTTCCAAGTTAAATTTCTTTAATCTAAATTTTAATGATTGGAAGAATTCCTGAGCTTCGCTCTGATATTGAAAACACCACACAAAATCATCTGCATACCTTACTATATATGCCTGTCCCTTGCATTGTTTCTTGACCTTTTTCTCAAACCATAAGTCGAGGGCATAATGGAGATACACATTGGCTAATACCGGAGATATTACTCCACCTTGCGGTGTGCCATTGTCTGTTTTGTATTTCTTACTTTCCTCCATGTATCCACCTTTAAGAAACCTACCAATTATTCTTAGTAGGTTAGGGTCAGCGATTCGAAGTTTTAAGAACTCCATCATCCATTTGTGCTCAACGTTGTCAAAGAATCCTTTAATATCGACATCTACTACATAATTTACTGATCTCTTTTCAATATAGAAGTTCAGTATTTTCAAAGCATCATGGCAGAACAAGAGGACAACAGTAAAGTTAACTCTTTTTACCATAAGGAATAATAACTTCGTTAAGTAATCAGTATCATTTCGCTAGTGTAATGAAATTACTTTATTAATTTTCAACGGAAACCCTCTTCATTAATCGCTTTAATTTATTTTCTGTATCTGTTTCCTCTACTGGTGTATAGATACTGCACCGCAAATCCATATCACCTTGAACTTGAAGAGAAGTTAAATTAAACAACATTTTGCCTGCTTTAGCATGTCTAAATTCAATTACCATTTCTGGAGCCTTACTCACTTGACTTTCTTGCCATAAATCCTGGAATTCTGAATGTGAATGACTCATTTCTTTAATAAATTGGTTGTACCATTCATCGCCTAAATAGTGTCCATAATAGGTACGGAAAATAGCAAGAAAACCTTTCGCAAAATGTTCCCAATTGACGGCCAATGCTTTTAATTCTTTTCTAGTGAACACTAAACGAATCAAATTTCTTTGATCATTCGGTATTCGTTCAAAATCTAAAAAAACATGAGCAGCTGCAGGATTCCAGCCCACAATATGGCAATGTCGATCCGTAATGATAGTCGGACAATATATTAATTCAGCTAGTATTCGCTTTAAAGAAGGGCTAAGCTCTGATTGATCCTTTTCTTGATGGGTAATTTCTGATTTTGCCTCTAATGCTAGGTCATATATGTAGTCTCTTTCATCATTATTTAATTGTAGAGCTGCAGAAATACAATCAAGTACGATTGAAGAAACTTTTATATCTCTTCCTTGCTCTAGCCATGTATACCAAGTGGTACTAACACCTGCTAATTGTGCAACCTCTTCTCTTCGTAACCCAGGTGTCCTTCTCCGGGTTCCGGCAGGCAAACCAATAGACTCTGGCTTAATTTGGGCACGCTTAGCTTTTAAGAATGTCGACAAAGCTTCAAGCCTAGTTTGATCATTCATTTTTAAAACTCCTCATCTTATCAATTTAACCTAGTAGTAATTATACCAGGATAAACTATCCCTTGTAATAGGATAAAAGAGATGTAAAATACAAGTAAATTATTGATTTGGAGGGATGAAAAGTGGAAAGAGTTGTGATTACCGGTATGGGAGTAGTGTCTCCTATAGGAAACAACATCAAAACATTTTGGAACAATCTGATTAACGGGGAATCTGGTATATCCACTATTGATACATTTGATGTTACTAATCATAAAACAAAAATTGCAGGTATCGTCCAAGATTTTGATGCAGATGAAGTTTTAGGAAAGAACGAAGCAAGACGTTTAGATCGCTTTTCTCAATTTGCTTTGGCTGCAGCTGAACAAGCTTGGGCAGATTCTGAGTTAGACCTCGATCGTATAGATGTAGAAAGGTTTGGCGTATACGTAGGTTCAGGTATAGGTGGAATTGAAACCTTCATTGAAAATATTGATGCGCTTAGGCAGAAGGGGCCAAGAAGAGTCAGCCCGACCCTAGTACCTGCCATGATTTCTAATGCTGCAGCAGCACAAATTAGTATCAAGTGGAACGCGATGGGGCCTTCTATGTCGCCTGTTTCTGCTTGTGCAATTGGAAATACAGCTATTGGAGAAGCCTTTAGATTAATTCGTTATGGAGAAGTTGACGTTGTGTTTGCGGGTGGAACGGAGGCAGCTATAACAGATTTATCAATAGCAAGCTTTGGTAATGCTACAGCACTATCAACAAGAAACGATGAGCCTACTAAAGCTAGTCGTCCATTTGATGAAAATCGAGACGGATTTGTCATGTCAGAAGGAGCTGGAATTCTAATCTTAGAATCTTTATCTCATGCTTTACGTAGAGACGCAAAGATTTATGCAGAAGTTATTGGATATGGTGCAAGTTCAGACGCACACCATATCGTAGCTACACATCCGGAAGGTAAAGGTGCCTATCTTGCAATGAGATCAGCTTTAAAAAATGCCAATTTATCGCCTGAAGAAATTGATGTTATTAGTGCCCATGCAACAAGTACAAAAGTGGGGGACATCTCTGAAACGATGGCTATTAAGCAGCTGTTTGGAAAACAAGCTTATCAGATTCCAGTAACAGCTAATAAATCTATGCTTGGTCATATGTTAGGGGCAGCTGGTGGAGTTGAAGCAATTGCTTTAGCAATGAGCATAAAGGAAGGGATAGTTCCTCCAACAATTAACTTAGAAAATCCTGATCCATTATGTGATCTAGATTATGTACCATCTGTTGCTCGCCAAGTGAAAATAAATACGGGTCTATCTAACTCATTTGGTTTCGGAGGTCATAATGCAGCTATTGTTTTAAAGAAATACGAGTGAATAAACTTTCTCTCGTCAATCTGACCGTTTCCTCTAGAAACGGTTAGATTTATTCCATTAAATGGCCCTTATGTAGAAGAACTTCAGAATCCGCTTGCTCCATTAAACTGCCCTTTACTAATAAGAAGAGGCGACACTTTGTTAAGCAATCGTCCCCGATTGTTGAATATCATATTCAAGTCAATGTTATATGTGGCTTCAAAGTCCTTAGAAATGGTTTTTATAACGACCTTCAGAGGCTGCTTGATACAACGGAGAAAAGCCGTTAATATCCCTGGTATTGATGTTAGCTCCCTTAGACAAAAGGTATTGGATAATCTCCATTTGGCATTCTTGTGTTGCCCAATGGAGTGGGGTCCATCCATCCTCGTCTTTGTTATCTGCACTTGAATTACTTCGAACTAACAATTTCACTTTTCCAAAATGACCTTCATAAATGGCTTTGACTAATTCTTCTCTGTTCCTCTTATTAAGCTTTTTCCTAATTCTTTTTTTCATTGGTTTACCCCTTAAACAAAATAAAAAGTTAATATGATTATTAATGAAGTGAGCTACCACATTATGCAGCAAACGCCCCCGATTGTTGAATAAGAGTTGATTTTAATATAAAAAAACAAGGTTTTCCCTAAGGAAATCCCTTGTTTTTTTAACTTTACGATGAAAATTAGTCATGAATTTTATGAGTACCAATCCCTTTCACCATTGCAGGATCTCTATGTGAAAAGAATAAGCTCTCTTTCGTATCTAACGTTGCGATTCTTTCCATATCCTCTGGACTTAATTCGAAGTCGAAAATATTGATATTTTCTTCGATTCTTTCCTTACGAACAGACTTCGGAATCGCCACGACACCTCTTTGTGTCAACCATCGTAAGACAACCTGCGCAACAGATTTATTATACTTTTCTGCTATTGATACTAATAATTCGTTCTGGAACATGTTATTTTTCCCTTCAGCAAACGGTCCCCATGACTCTATCTGAACATTGTTCTCTATCATAATGTTTTGACTTTCGATTTGCTGGTTAAAGACATGAGTTTCAACTTGATTTACGGCAGGAGCTACCTCATTATGAATAATTAAATCAACTAAACGATCTGGATGGAAATTACTTACTCCAATTGCCCTAACCTTTCCATCTCGGTACAATTCTTCCATTGCATGCCATGAACCATATACATCACCAAATGGCTGATGAATCAAGTATAAATCTAAATAATCTAATTGAAGTCTTTCGAGTGATTTTGTGAATGCTTTCTTTGTGCTTTCATAACCAGCATCCTGAACCCAAAGTTTTGTAGTAATAAATAATTCTTCTCTTGGAACACCACTTCTCTTGATTGCTCTACCGACAGCTTCTTCGTTTAGATAGGAAGCAGCTGTATCGATTAGACGATAGCCTGCCATAATTGCATCATATACAGCTTGTTCACATTCGTTTTCATCCTGAATTTGAAAAACCCCAAAGCCAAGAATAGGCATCTCAACACCATTGTTTAATGTTACTTTTTGCATAAATAATTCCTCCTATTTGCTTATTTATCTATTTTGATAGTAAGAGTATTACAGTGGCATAAACTTATTATGCAGCAGACTCAAAAGCCACCGTTATCAAATTAATCTTAAATATTTGCCTAATCCTCTTAATCCCATTTATAAATCCTATGAATATGTAGCAAGATTTAAATAATCACCTAACGGGGGAATGATATTATGTTTAAAGAATTACCTTTAAAGCAAGAAACACTTGCTGACTTAGTTGAAAGGCACACGGGTCAGGATGGATATTATTCTACAACTATTCCATATTTATTTTTGTCTCGTTTCTCCGATGTTACAGGTCCAAATTATGGAGTTCACAACCCTTCCTTGTGTATTACCGTCCAAGGTGATAAAGAGATATTATTGGGACGGGAAAGCTATAAGTACGGACCTTCAGATTACCTTATAGCATCAGTTGATTTGCCTATAACTGGTCAGGTCATCCAAGCCACTCCCGAATCTCCATATTTAGCTTTCAAACTTGAGTTTAACCCAAGTGAAATATTAGATGTTTTAAGGGATTCAGAGTTATTTGTTCAGTCCAAAGGCACCACTAAACGAGCTATGTATGTTAGCCGTATAGATTCGCCTTTGTTGGATGCTGTGATCCGATTAGTACGTTTACTAGACAATCCACAGGATATTCCTGTACTTGCACCTTTGTTCAAGAAGGAAATTCTATATAGGGTACTGAACGGAGAACAAGGGGCTACATTGCAACAAATCGCAGTACAGGGGAGTAGTACCTTACGTATCAAAGATGTTATCGAACATATTATGAACAACTTTGAAAGAACAATCAGGGTTGAAGAACTTGCGGAAATAGCAAGTATGAGTGTAGCAACGCTACACAAGCATTTTAAAGAGGTTACTGCTATGAGTCCGATTCAATACCAAAAACATCTGAGACTTCAAGAAGCACGCCGTTTGTTATTATCTGAGTCTTCAGATGCATCCGATGTAGCATTTAGGGTTGGTTATGAAAGTCCTTCTCAATTCAGTCGTGAATATTCTCGGATGTTTGGGTTACCACCAAGAGAAGATATAAAGCGTTTTAGAATGATACATGAAAAAACAATAAATGCATGAATCTCCTTCTTTGGAATTCATGCATTTATTGTTTTAAAAGATTCTATTTAAACAAGTCGAGTAGAAGAGAACCTCTCTACCTTGCGGTAGATTGTGTTTCTCCCCCCTCACAGAACCGTGCTTGCGCTATTAACGCACACGGCTCCTCCTAGTCATCATTTACAGAATGTAGCTAATCTCTTTTCTTAAATCGTATATATTCACTTTAATTCTTGGTGATGGTAGTGGATATTTATCAAGAAAGAGTCTGTACTTACCCCAAGTAAAGGATTTTCTTTGACTTCTTCTATTGAGCCACTTAAACAATAAGTATTGGATTTTGTCTTTGAAGTTGTTAACATTTTGGGTATTATCTGTGATGCAGTAATAGTTGTAATAACCTGTTAGTGAGCGTTTGAATCTATCCATAATCATATGAATATCTTTATTTCTATTATTCTTTAACCATTCTTTAGATTCCTTGAGTTTGTAAAGCCTAAGAAATCAAAGGTTGCTGGTTTACCCTCTCCCTTTTGATTTGCATTTTTCTCCGCAAACCTCCCGAAGGGAATAATTTTGGTTTTATCCTCAGCTATTTCTAGGTTAAACTTCTTTAATCTCATCTTTAAAGAATGGAAGAATTCCTGACCTTCACTCTTATATTGAAAACAACAAACAAAATCATCTGCATATCTCACTATATATGCTTGTCCTTTGCACTGTTTTCTAACCCTTTTCTCAAACCAAAGGTCGAGGACATAATGGAGGTATACATTTATACTTTTTGGGCTTCTTAAGAAGCCTGGAAGTTGCATAAAAAAGTGGAGTTTTGTTCAACCTCTTACTCAATTAAATGGCCCTTTAATGGAATAACATGGCTGGGTTTTCAAACTTTATTGTAAATGTAGCAACTTAATTTGTAATTAAACATCTTTATGGTCATTCAACAATTTTATTGTGAATATTCATTTTGCACCTTTGAACCGAACCCGTTAAGTATTGAGCACACTTGTTTTTTAAAATAAATTAAAAACAAGAGAAATTAGGATTATCTATCAATGACAGTATTTAATGCTGCTAATAATATTCCCGTCTCTGATACCATCATTTTTTATGGAGTAATCCTTATCATGAACTATATTTTTTACCAAAGAAAAACATATAAGAGTTTTTTTATTTGTACCTGATGTCCTCTCATTCTATCTACAGTATGAAACATCTTCTTTGAAAAAGAAATACAAAACACGGCACCGCCAGATCCTAAATATAGATTTCTCACTAAGTTTAGGGGGTGTACAGCAGGAGAAATTTAATTTTGGCAGTGAACAAACAAAGACGGGAATGAAAAGAATCCTTACTGATTCCTTTCACTCCCGCCTTATACGGTTTAAGCTTTTTTTTCACTAATCGATTCGCCTTCAATCAAGGTAACATAAATCCGTTCATTTTCAACAGGAACACCCTTGATCAGCTTCAATAATTGTTCGGAAGCCAGTGCACCCCATTTGCGTTTTGAATAGTCAATCGTAGATAGCCGGGGCTTAGTGTAATGTGAAACCTCCAGGTTGTCAAATCCGATGATATGAATATGCTCTCCTGCCCTGTACTCTGTATTAGCCAAGTAATTGTACATGCCGATAGCCATTTCATCATTTAAACAAAAGGCAGCAGCAATTTGATCATATTCATTCATTATTTGCTCTGCGGCCCGCTCACCTGCTTCTTTAGTAAAGTCCCCTGCTATTTCTGTATATTCAATATGCGGATACCTTTTTGCGGCTTGTCTTACTGCGTGTAATCTCTGCATAGAATCAAATGAATCTTCCGGACCTGTCACCACATACAGTTTTGTATGTCCTTTTTCAACAATATGATCAATGGCAAGTGTGGCGCCAGCTTTATTATCCAATAAAACCTGATTAATATTGGGATGTTCAATTTGCCGGTCGAGAATCACAATTTTGTGCCCCCGCTCTGCATAAGTCAAAAGTTCGTCGCTTGAAAAAGTTGAATCGAGAACAATTGCACCATCAATCATGCGCTCAGGCAAATACCGGTGAGAATGCTCTCCGCTGCATACAATCAGTCCGTAGTCGTTCCTGCTGAGAGATTCCAAAATCCCCTGAAGCAATTGGCCATAAAATGCTCCGCTGAAATCAGTCAAATAGACACCAATGACTTTTGTCTCTCTCTTTTTAAGGTTACGGGCCGAAGCATTAGGAATATAATTTAAATCTTTGGCAATAGCTAAAATTTTGGCAGAGGTTTCTTCTGTTACTTTCGGGCTGCCGTTTAGTGCGTATGAAACCGTCGAAATGGAAACTCCTGCTTTTTTAGCAATATCTTTAATACTGACCAAGAAACTCTCTCCTATCTCTTCCCTTATCATTACAGCTATTATACAAGTTGGCGGGCAATTATACCGTATCTGTGCTTTACATGAAGATTTCAATCTCAGCTGTATGGTGTTCAAGCCCTTTTTCCAGTTCATCTCTTGAAATGCGTAAACCGCCCGCGCGGTATTGATTCTTTAGGACTTCCCCTTCAATCTCATACCCATTAATTAGAACATGGCTTAGTTTTTTACCTTTTATGTGATAATTAAACGTTATTTGCCGTCCCATATACTCAAATTGGAATTTAAGGCCATCTAATCTTTGAGGAATCACGGGATCGATGATTAAGTCACCTTGAAATTGCCGGATTCCGAGGCAATTGGAAATTAATTGATTCATATAAATGCCAGGCCCGCTTGAATAAATTCTCCATCCGCCTTTCACAGGAGCTGTGCCATCGCGCAATTCG
This sequence comes from Metabacillus hrfriensis, assembly GCF_030127205.1. Lineage (NCBI taxonomy): Bacteria > Bacillati > Bacillota > Bacilli > Caryophanales > Bacillaceae > Metabacillus > Metabacillus hrfriensis. Next base: position 1,116,686 of record NZ_CP126116.1, on the reverse strand, counting down.
TTAAACCTTTCTTGTGCTTCATAGCGAGTATTGAATTTCCCGTCCGAGCTGCTGAAGTACGCATTGCTTTGGCGGCGTTCCGCGTTTGGGACTGATTGAATAATGCCAACCGGATTAATAAGCGAAAGTCCGTCCCAAACCTCATCTACTTTTCCGAGCTTAGCCATCGCTTCAACATAACGGATATGAGCATGAACATATTGAAGTCCTACCTCACGTCCGAAATTTGCTGCTTGTTCTGCCCGTTTGAAGTGAGTGCTTACCCCTCCTGCATACTTTGCTGGACGGTTCATTAATCGGACACCGTCCGGGCAGTAAAGTTCACGTTTAATCAGCTTGTAATGTGCTTCCGCCTGTTCTGGCGTCAGCAATTCACTGATCATGCTCCGCGTCATTGGGAGAAGCCGATAGCTGATGCCTGTTTTCGTATCATCAGGATGCAGCATAAGCTCTTCCTCACCCATTTTTTCCATATAAATAAACCCAGGAATCACATCAGTCTGAAGCATATATTTATTGAAATCAGCTTTAATTCCTGCAGCAAGATTCCCAAGGCTTTCTGCCTCTTTCTCATCCACTTCCCTCAGACATTGTGAAAACTGGCTGATCACCTGATATGTCAATGCCACTGTCCAACTGCTGACCATGTATTTTTTCAGACTGGCATTTGCCGGCTGAAGAGTATCATCCCAATCTCCGTCCCCGTAAGAAGATAAACAGGTGTCATGTAAAAAGTGCTCTTTAATATAGTCAATTTCCTTGTTTGCATGCTCTAAAATTGTTTTTTCTCCATCTGTAAATTGAAAAGATCCGCGGATGGTATAAGGCACTTTTTCAGTTAAAATACTGTAGTCCTTCGTAACAGCAAGGTAATCACCCAATACTTTAAGAGGCCAGACGATAATGTCACCGTGACTTTCTCCATGCTGAATCTTAAAATAGTTGTCAAACATAAACCATTGCGGCCAATTTCCATCATCTTCATATTGATGAGAGTACACGATTTTGATCATTTCGCGAACGGAATCATAGTTTTGGGTTGCCATGAAATATTCAGCTGGCCCCTGGCATACATCCCGTGTGCCCCATGCGGCTCCTCCGTACTGTTCAAGGCCGTGAGGAACAGAATAATGGACAAGCATGTTATGTGTGTACCACCAGGCAAGGTCATTTACCTTTTCAACTTCTTCAGATTCACCGCCTGGCATTGATAAATGGAATCCATTCATTACCCCTTTATAAAACGCACGATAGCGCTCGATTTCCTGTTCTGCGTCAAGAAGTGATGAAGACCTTTCTTCCCCGTTCAAATGCCCCGTGATTCGAATGGTCCATTCATTTGATTCGGATAGCTCCATTACAACTAAGGAAGCAGAAAGGGGCTCCGCATTTTGAGCAAGTGTGCTTTCATCTTTGATCACAGCATTTGCACCATCTAGATGAAGACGATATTTTAATTCCGGATAAACACCAGCACTATCTGAAGCAGCATCTGCATAAAAAGTGAGAGTTTGTCCATCTTTCACCATTTTGAACGAGGTCTCATATTCATTATTGTTCATTGAAACTTGGTTCGTAACAAGATAGCGATAGGCGCTGCCATTTAAAGAACGTACATGCAAATGAACTTCAGGTGAATCAACTGTCGTGAAATTTGTAATAATCAGCATATCTTTTTCAAGCTTATAGTACCAGCGGGCATAATTGAATCCCATTTCAAACAGCGAAGGCATAGTTAAAAGCTGATAAACGCCTTCGATTTCCGCGTATATGCGCTGTCCGGATGTTTTCATCACATTCAGCGCATTACGAGTATTTGTTAACATTTTATTGTAGGATGTATTGCCGATTACAAGCTGCGAGTTATATACCCCATACATAAAGGAAGAGGTAGTCAGGATGTGTTCAGACACTTTATCATTGTTCCCGGTCATCAGAATATGGCCATGCGGACGTTCGACAAGCATTTCCTTTTCCTTTAAAACGATATGCTCATGTGTATCTGTAAAGAAGGAAAGCAGGGTGTCTCCTTCCCATTCTTCCTGATGTCTGTTTGGAAAGTATTGATTAATTTCTTCTAAAGACATAGATAATGTTTTTAACGGAGTTCCTATGTCAGAAGATATTGAAACCTTTTCAATAGATTGAGATTGTTTCCTGCTTTCTGTCCTGTATTCGTTCCAAGCATCCTCTGCCTCATTTGAATATTCCAGTACGGCAACGGCTTCCGGATGATTTTCTTTAAACAGCCCATAAAAAACAACCTGGGCTTTGCCTTCTAATGTTACTCTTTCAGATTGAAGGGCTGTATAAGCAAATTCATATTGGTACACTTCATTTGCCAGATTTTTTTTCAGTAAAGCTTCAGGAATGTTTTTTTCTTTATAAGATAATCCATAAAACTGAAATCCGTCCGTTGAGTAACCAGCAGCTTTTGTCAGAGCACCCTGTTGAATATAAGGAAATCCAGAACTCTGAGGCTGATTTTGGCGGGAGCAGACCACATATCCGAGACGATCATGTTCAAATGCACGATGATCAATATATTGGGAAAGGTATGCTTCGTTTGTACGGACAGCCCCTTTGTTTGCAATTCCTATATCTTGTCCATAAACTACGTCTGCACTTACGTCATGCCCATCAAGATCAATATTCCAATACCAAATGCCTCTTTTTGTTAAATGAAACGTCACTTGATAAGAAACTTGTTCTGCTTTTCCTTCCCAAATAACCTCGGAATCTGAAAATGATACTGTGCTGTTGGATTGTACGCCAATCAAAGGGAAAAATTCAATCTCATTCTCTTTATGCAAGCGCAAATACAGATTATTTAATGAACCGTCTATTGGATTTGCAATCCACTGATTAATCATTGTGTCTTTATGGGCGGCTAATCGCAGATCACCGCTGTTTAAAAAGCTGAAGCAAAAATCTCCCGCTTTAATTTCAAATGTTGAATCCGTCATCATTGTCATGTTTTTATCCCTCATATTCTTTCAATAATTCGAATGGCAGAGCCATAACATCCGCACTGTTTGGACCTATATAAATACGAAACTTGCCAGGATCACTTTTATAGGTCAGATCTGAATGATGGTAGCGAAGCTTTGCTTCGGATAATTTGAAGGTCACTTCTTTTGTTTCCCCCGGCTGGAGGTGAATTTTCCGGAAATCTTTTAGTTCTTTTAAAGGACGGATTACTTCGCAAGCAATATCTTGAACGTATAATTGTACGGTTTCTTCCCCTGCTGCTTCTCCTGTATTTGTCACCTTCACTGATACTTGCAAAGTCTCATTTTGTGTAATCTCATCTGCAGATAGGCGGGCACCGCTATAAGCAAAATTTGTATAGCTTAGACCGAATCCAAAAGGAAGCAGCGGTTCATTAGGGATATCCAAATATTTCGAAACATACTCATCCTGTGCATTTTCAGGCGGGCGGCCGGTGTTGAAGCTATTGTAGTAGACAGGCACTTGTCCGACAGAGTATGGAAATGACATTGATAAACGACCTGATGGATGAACGTCTCCATATAATAAATCTGCTATGGCTGCACCGCCCTCTGTCCCAGGATACCACGCTTCCAGGACAGCATCCGATTGATCGATCACACCGTGCAAATCCAAAGGACGGCCATTAAAGAGAACTGTTACAATCGGTTTATGCAGCTGTTTCATTGTCTTGATTAACTCAACCTGTATTTCAGGAAGGCGGATATTAGACCTGCTTTTTGCTTCTCCGCTCATACCAGTATGCTCGCCTAAAGCAAGAACGATCACATCTGCTTTTTGTGCTGCCTTTAGAGCTTCTTCAAGCTGACTTTTATCCCCATCTTCAATCTCACAGCCTATGGCAGTCTGGAGCTTTGAAGAATCTATTTTCATTTGAAACCCATCTATAAGCCTTACAGTTTCATTTTTTGAACCGAGCCATGACCATGGCCCTAAAAGATCTCCGCTTTCCGCAAACGGTCCAATGAGCGCTATATTCTGGCTTGTCTTCAAAGGAAGAACGTTTTTATTCTTTAATAGAACACAAGACTTGGCTGCAAGCTCTCTCGCTGTTTGGCGGTGCTCCCTGCTAAGAACTACTTCTTTTTCAAGCTGCACATCTGCACCCCGATACGGGTTATCAAATAATCCTAATTTTTGCTTCAGCTCCAAAATTCTCATGACTGCTTCATCAACAAGCTTTTCATCGAGCAAATTGGCATCTATTAAACTCTTTAAATGTTTTACGTAACAAGCAGTCATCATTTCAATATCAACTCCTGCCTGGAAAGCTTTAAGGGCTGCTTCTGATTCATCAGCGGCGACGCCATGGGGAATCAGCTCTTTGACTGCTCCCCAATCAGAAATAAGAACACCGTCAAATCCCCATTCATTTCTCAGTACATCCCGCATCAGCTTTTTATTTCCGCTTGCAGGAATGCCATCTACTGTATTAAAAGCCGTCATAACCATCTCACAGCCTGCATCAAGCGCTGCCTTATAAGAGGGAAGATAATATTCACGCAGCGCACGCTCAGACATATCAACGGTATTGTAATCACGTCCGCCTTCTGCGGCTCCATAAGCGGCAAAGTGCTTCACGCACGCCGCTACCCGATTCAGATCGGATGTTAAATCCGTACCCTGAAAACCGAGAACGAATGCTTTTGAAAATAGACTATTAAGATATGGATCTTCCCCCGTTGATTCCATCACTCGACCCCATCTCGGATCACGGACTAAATCAACCATTGGTGCAAATGTCACATGAACACCAGACACAGCTGCTTCTTTAGCAGCAATCTCCGCACTTTTTTCAGCTAATTCAGGATCCCATGAACATCCGACAGCAAGCGGTACAGGAAAAATTGTCTTATAACCGTGTACCACATCCGCCATGAATAATAGCGGTATTCCTAATCGGTTTTCTTTCATATGGGCAGTTTGAATATCCATTGTTTCTTGCGCTCCTGATGCACCTAAAACGGATCCGCTATTTTGAATGATATCCTTTGTGATTCCCATTTCTGCCATAGGGCCTGTTATTTGCCCTTCACTGCTTGCTCCTTTATAAAAAGGAGTTGCGAGCTGAATAAACTGAGCAATCTTTTCATCTAGTGTCATCTTTTGGATCATAGAGTTTAGTTTCTGCTTCACTATTTTTCATCCCCCATATATTAACAGTTTTTTAGGAATATGCAATAAAAACGTTTCGATTTACTATTTAATTGGATTATAAACGCTTTCATTTTATCAGTCAAACTATATCGAAACGTTTTTAAAGGTGTTAATTATCCATATTTCTAATTTATCCGTATATATATGATCGGAATGTGTTGTAAAAATTAATATAATCTGAAATTTTTATGTTGAAAACGATTACACTCTCAATTATAATAGCCCTATCGAAACGTTTCTACACCTTTTAGTTTATTTCTTACTTTGCAAAAGGATGGATTAACGTTGCTGTAATCAGTCAATCTATATTTTTTCTTCTTAATAGAAACGTTTCACTAAAGGGGGATGGGTTAAATCTTTCAATCTTACACATTTCATACTTTTAATGCTTGGAGTTTAAACCATTGATTCAGGTCAATGACTTACATGAACTGGGGGAAATAAAATGAAGAAGAATTCTGCTAAATTTAAAAGCAAAAAATGGATCAGTGCAGCAGTATTAGGCACATTGCTGGTTTCCGGTACGCTTGCAGGCTGTTCAAGTAATTCTGCATCATCAGATAAAACCACGATCACAGTATGGGGCATGGGCGAGGAAGCGAAGTCCCTTCCAAAAATTGCTGATGAATTTGAAAAGGAAAACCCGAAAATTGACGTAAAAGTTCAGGCAATTCCATGGGATACAGCGCATGATAAATTATTAACCGCTGTTGCTTCAAAAAAAGGCCCTGATGTACTGCAGATGGGGACGACTTGGATTCCTGAATTTGCTTCTGCAAATGCATTAATGGACTTAACACCCCATATCAAAGATTATCCAGAACTTGATCCTGCCAAGTATTATGAAGGATCCGTAGAAACAACGAAATTTGAAGATAAAACGGTTGGAGTTCCTTGGTACATTGATACGCGAGTTCTCTATTATCGTACAGATTTACTAAAAGAAGCAGGCTATAACGAAGCACCAAAGACATGGAATGAACTTCAGGATGCAGCAAAAAAATTATCTGAACGCGGCAAAGGCAAGTATGGCATAAGCCTTGATATAAAAGAACAAAGCCTGGCATTCATGTTCGCAAGACAAAATGGTTCAACCCTGCTTGATGAACAAAATAAGCCGCTGTTTAACGAACCTGAATTTACTGAAGCTGTTGAGTACTTAAACGGATTTTTCAAGAATGGTTCAGCGCCTAAAGATGAACTGGGAATTGATATCATCCAAGGCTTCCGTGATGACGGTATTCTTCCAATGTTCATCAGCGGCCCATGGATGATTAAACTGATTAATGACCAGGCACCAGAACTTGAAGGAAAATGGGCTACTGCTGTTCTTCCTGCAAAAGAAAATAATATCTCGGCACTTGGCGGATCAAATCTATCGATCTTTGAACATACAAAAAATAAAGATGCATCTCTGAAATTCTTAGCGTACATGAGTAAACCTGAAACACAGCTTAAGTGGATGGAAATGACAAATTCACTGCCATCAACAAAAGCAGCTTGGGAAGATGAATCCTTAAAAGAAAACCCTCTTTACAAAACGTTTGGAGAGCAAATGAAGCATTCACAATCAATGCCTGTTATGAAGGAATGGGAAAAAATCGCACAAACTTACTTAAGCACTTTTGAAAAGATTTACCGCGGCGGTGCAGATGTTGAAAAAGAATTAGATCAATTCAACAAGAAGTCCGAAGAAATTTTAAACAAATAAGGTGACAGCATTGTGCTGACAGGCAGAATCCTCTGTCTGTCAGACATCATCAATTATTTCGGCTAACGTGAAAGAAGGGATTCCCTTGAAAACCATCATTAACAACAAAACACCATATTTCTTCATAGCGCCTGCGATTATCTTGTTGTTCTTGTTTTCATTGCTGCCAATCTTCGTGGCGCTGATCATCAGTTTCACTGATATTGATTTAGCAGGCTTAGCAGATTGGTCAACTATTAACTTTATTGGGCTGCGAAATTATACAGATGTTTTAAGCGATGAGATTTTCATTAAATCTATCCTTAACACCCTTTTTTATGTAATCTTTGGGGTTCCGCTTGTGATTATCTGTTCCCTTGGAATCGCTTTGCTTATTAACTATGGAAAAGCACGTATTTTTAAAGCCTTCAGAGCTGTATTCTACATGCCCTCGATCACTAATGTTGTGGCAGTCGCCGTTGTATGGAGTTATTTATATAACCCTCAATTTGGTTTGTTTAACTACATATTGGAGCTTCTCCACATTCCTCCTGTCCCCTGGCTGCAGCACCCTGTTATGGCAAAAGTATCATTAATTGCATTAGCATTATGGCGGGCTATTGGGATCAATATGATTATTTTTTTAGCAGCGCTTCAAGGTATCCCCAAAACGTATTATGAGGCGGCTCAGCTTGACGGTGCAAGTGATTGGAAACAGTTAACAAAAATAACCATCCCTTTGCTGCGCTATGCGATTTTCTTTGTCTCGATTACTACGATGATTGGCTGGCTGCAGTTTTTTGAGGAACCATTTATTATGACGAAGGGCGGACCGCTTGACAGCACAACCTCCGTCGCCTTATTTATTTACCGTAATGGATTTCAGCTCAGCAACTTTGGCTATGCAGCTGCTGGCTCGTTTATCTTGTTTATCGCCATCATCATTGTGACAATGATTCAATTCAGATTACAGAAGAAAGATGTTGATTATTGAGGATGAAGAGGTGAAAACGATGAAAACAAAGACAATGAAACAGCCTGTGTATTTAACTTCAAAAGAGCGTTATAAACAGTGGACACTTGGCATCATTTTAACAATTGGAGGCTTTCTTATCTCCATTCCATTCATATGGATGATACTCTCTGCTTTTAAAACTGAGAGTGAAGTTATGCAGATACCGCCAACATTATGGCCAAGTGAATTTACTCTTGAAAATTTTGTTAATCTGTTCGCAAACATGAATTTTACCGTTTACTTAAAAAACACCATTATCGTAGTGCTTTTTTCTTTTGCTGGATTGTTTCTAAATGCGATGGCGGGTTATGCATTTGCAAAATTTAATTTTAAAGGAAGAGAAAAGATTTTTTATATGGTGCTTGCTACTATGATGATTCCTGGACAAGTCACTATGATTCCTGTTTATTTAATTTTAAATCAATTGCAGCTGACAAATACAATGGCTGGAATTGTCCTGCCTGGTCTTGTTGGAGCCTTCAGTATTTTTCTGTTCAGGCAATTTATGTCCACAATACCAGATGAATTACTTGAGGCGGCAAGACTGGATGGGGCAAGCGAATTTCGCGTCTTCGTACAAGTCGTTCTGCCGATATCTAAGCCGATTCTTGCTGTTCAGGGAATCCTGACATTTATTGCAGGGTGGAACAGCTTCCTCTGGCCATTGATTATCGCAAATGACGAAGCACTGTATACCCTCTCAGTTGGTTTGTCTTTATTAAAAGGCCAGTATGGCGGAAACTTTGCCCTTCAGATGGCTGGATCAACCTTTATGGTTGTTCCAATCATAATCATTTTCATCTTATTTCAGAAGCACATTATTGAAGGATATACGATATCGGGAATGAAATAACTAAAAAAGTGAAACCGGCTTTAATTGAAAGGACCAGCAATTTGTGCTGGTCTTTTTCTATACCAGCAGTGATACCGCTAAACAAAATCCTCTAAATAAATCCGCATTTATCACAAGTTTGCCTATCTTTCATACGATATTTTAAAGGTGCAGTACTTTACCTCAAAAAGCAAAGGATGTTGGATATGCCAGCCATAGTAGGAGCATTTAAAGTAAATGCCGTTGGTACGAGCAGCATTGTTCATATCGGGGATGTCATTACCATCTCGCCATACAGCGAAGTCAAAACCTTTGCAGGGGCTGGATCTTTCAATACGGGAGATGGTTTGAAAATTTACAATCAAAATAGTGTCACGAATACTTACGACAACGATACGATTGACCAGCCAATAGCGGGAAATGCATAAAAAGAGGTGAAAACATGAATTTTTACATTAACCAGACAATCCAAATTAATCACCTGAAGGTGGAGGCGGTAAGCAACTCTTCTGTCCTTCAAATCGGAAGCGCAGGTATTATTAAACCGCTGTCAAACCTTTATAATACCGGGGCATTTACAGCACCTGCTCCTGCTGCAGTAAGTCCGGGATGGCAGACTCAAACAGAAGGTCCATTCGTTCCGCTTGCTCCAATTTAATCCGGCATAGGCATTCACCCATTTTTAGTACGGTGCATATAAATAAATCTAGATACTATGTACGTGATTTTATAAGCGGGGTGAATGAAATTGTACTATGATCAATCAATGGTGCAGTGTGTGCAGCATTTATACGGAATTGTTCAGGCTCAGGATCAGAAAATCAAAAAACTTGAATCCGCTGTTTCCGCCATGATGGACGAAATAGAAGAATTGAAAAAGCGCCCTAGTACAACAATTGAAAAAATAGAGTATAAATTTGATCAATTAAAAGTAGAAACGCTGGAAGGCACATTAAATATAGGACTTAATCCAACCGTCCCTGATCAAATTGAAAACTTTGAGGTGGATCAAAGAGGACTTCAAGTTAACCAAGTAAATAACACGAAGCGCGAGGAAGAAATATTTGAAGCTGTTCAGGCGAGGCTGCTTGCTTTTCTGAACGAAGACTGCGTCAAATATATTGAACAGCTCGCTGCACAATATAGCTATGAGCTTGATGATGCGCATAAGGAATTTATCATTGAGGATATCCGCAAGCAAATTGACAGCCGGATCAGATACTACTTAAAACAAAGAACATATGATGAAGCCGTGCCTGTCAGCGCGTTAATTGAGGATATTACATCTAAAGTAAAGCAGGATGTGGAGCGTTCCATTACGCACTTTATCCAAGCCCTGCCAAAAGAAGGGGTCGACAGCAACTCATGAATTTTAACGTAGTAAATAAAGAACTTTCAGTTGGTGCCATCCAAGTGGCCGCTGTTGCAAGTTCCAGCGTCTTCCTTATTGGCGATGTGAACTGCATTACATTGTCATCGGTTTTTGATACGCCGCCTGAATCATTGATTATAGGTCCATTTGTTCCTCTTGCACCGCAATAAGCCGCAATGATCAATCGATTATCTATAGTTAACAAGGCGTATGTTAACTCCATCGGGATCAGTTCGCTTTTTCAGATCGGAGACAGTGTAGATATCGTTCCGCGAACTAACGTCTATGCCGTGCAAAGGGAGGCAGAAATCTTTTTGGGAAACGAGGGTGACTTAAAGCAATACAGCTTTTACTCGGAGCTTTTGCCAAAACCTCTGATCACAGAAAAGATTCAGACCTCTTTTCATCATGAAAATCCAACCATTAAAGTTGGGGCAGTTAAAGTAATATCTATTTCTTCATCTGCTGTTGTTCAATTCGGTTCCACAAACACGATCTCAGCTGAAACACGTGTGAAGCACATCAGACAATTGCTGAGCGGGAATGAACGTAAACAGCCTTAATGCATAGACTGTGAATATGACAGAAAGCCAAAGGATGTTCGTTCATGCCAGCTATTATTGGTCCTATCTGCATTAATTCTGTCGGAGGCGGTGTTGTAAACTTCGGTGACTCGTTTTATCTTTCTCCTAAGAGTTCATCAAAGTCTTCATCAGGTTCTGGCGGGGGAAATACAGGTGACTTTATCATCGTAAATAATATTGTAAGTGCTACGAATTCAATCGATCCTGATTTAAATGATCAAAATATTGTTGGAAATAACTAAAATGACGTGCCTATTAGACAGCACGTCATTTTCATTTTATATTCTTTTCTTCCGCTCATTTGATTTTTTAGTCCTGACAAGTCTTGAAGAAGGCTGCTTGCGGATCCATTTTACATAGCTTGCAAGTTTAGGGTCATTCCTTAGTTCTGTTATTGTATTCAGGCGAATGGCAAGCTCATCATTCGTATACAAAGCATGGATTTGCTTGTGGCACGGTATGCAGAGCTGTGCTGTCGGCAAAAAGGTCCCGCCTTTTTCTTTTGGAGTTAAATGATGTTCTGTCGTTTCTACATCCTGCCGTCGGCATAGCTCGCATGTTCCCGGCCCTTTTTTCGCCATATCCATCCATCCTTTTTATCCCTACATCACTTCAAGCAATACGCTTGTTCCATTTCCAGTCGGCTCAGCAGGCATTACAATAAGCTTCCTCGGCAATCTGGCACGAAGCTCCTGGACATGGCTGATGACGCCTACAGCAAGATTGTCAGACTGCAGCTTTTCAAGGGCTGATATTACCGTTTCAAGCAGCTCCCCATCAAGAGTCCCAAATCCTTCGTCCAAGAAGAAGAACTGAAGCGGATATTCCCCTCTCAGCTGGATTTGAGAGGATAAGGACAAGGCAAGAGCAAGCGAAGTCAAGAACGTTTCTCCGCCGGATAAGCTTGATACAGGACGCCTCACTCCCCCATTTGCATCATCTCTCATAATAAAGCCGCCGCCCGAATCTACTTCAATGGCATAACGCTGTCTCGTCAATTGTCCTAAACGTTCGGAAGCGTCCTCTGCTACCAGGTGAAGCTGTTCTTCTGCCAAAAATTCCACAAAGCCGTTGCCCTTAAAGACAGATTGAAGTTTTTCAAGACGCGCGGCAAGGCTGTCAAGTTCCACACGCTTTTCTTCTATTTCCATAAAGCGTTTATGTTTCTCTTTCAGCAGCTGCAATGCTTTTGCTGCAGCTCCTTTTTCTTCCGCTGCAAGGTCAATCTGTGCCTTGCTTTCAGACTTGAGCTGCTTAATGTCTGTCCATTTTTCAAGGCTGACAGAACGATGATTCAATTTTGTTTCTACACGTTTTAAGTCTGCCAGTACTTGTTTCTTTTTATCCTGATAGGAATCAATTTCATCTTTCATTTTCTGTTTCTCTGCAGATGAAACCAGTGCTTTCACAGCAGCTTCAATATCTGCGAATGGAGTCGCTTGCTTTACCTGATCCCATTTCGCTTTAGCCTGGGCAAAACGCAGCTCTGCATGTTCAAATGCCTTCTCTGCTGCATGGCTGCTGCTTTCAGCCTTTTGAACATCCTGCAGGGCAGTCTGCCACTCTTTGTAAAGATTTTTTTCCTTTTGAACAAGCTCTTCTAATGTACGCTCTGTTTCTTGGAGCAAGGAGGCAATGTCACCGTTTACTGTCTCTTGATTCAGCCTTTTCTGCTTCTCGTCTGCTGCCTGCTGCCTATTTTGAACCGAAGCTGAAAGCTCTATCTGAGTATTTTTGATTTGCTGGGCTTCGTGCTCCAGCTGTTTGATTTGCTTCTCTTTTTCTTCAATAAATTGAACGCTTATTTTCACTCTTGCTTTCAGGTCTTCAAGAACAGCATCCTTTTCACTGATCTGCCGCTGCTTTTCTTCTGCCTGCAGAAAGGAGAGCCCGCTGAACTGCCCGTTCCATTTTTCAAGTCCGGCAAGATATTCTGACTCAATTTGACCATGCTTTTCATTCAATTCCTTTAAATCTTCTTCATTGTTCTTATGAGTATAAAGGTTATGATTGATTTTCTCCTGCCATTCTCTTTCGATGCTTTGAAGCTTTTGAAACCGTTCTTTCGTTTGCAGAAAATCCTGGTTCAGCGCTTTATATTCCGTATGGGGATCAATATCCTGGTTCTCTTCTTCATTTAAAGAAACAACCATCTCCGACAAAAAGGGACAGGCAGAAATCATTTCTCTTGAGAGTTCTTCCCATTTTTCTTTTAAGTGCTGAAGATGCGCGCTGATTGCTGTATCTTCAGCTGTTTTCTTTTCAAGCTCCTCAACCAGTGAACCTGATATTTCTAATAGATCCGTCTCTTTGGCAGGCTCCGGATGATGGGACGAGCCGCATACCGGACAGGGATCGCCATGTGAAAGATGTTTTGCAAGCTCGGCCGCCATTTTCTGATCACGCTGTTTTTCAGCTTTGTTTTTTTCATCCAAAAGGCGCCGTTTGCGTATTTCAGCCTGATGTTGATGCACGTTAAGAAGCTCGCAGCTTCTATGATAAAATTGCTGCACTTCACCGTAGCATTCCTTTATTTTAGTGCCACAAGCCTCGTGCTTCTGTCTTGTGTCCCTCAGCTGTTCTTCTGCATGCTTGACAAGAGCCTCTTTTTTATCCGCTCTCTTCCTCCACTCAGCTAAGGATGCCTCCGTATTAGCGAGGTGAAACCTTTGCTCGGATGCCATCCGTATTTGTTCTCTCTCTTGAACAGTAACAGTATTCTGATCTATTTGGTCTTTTAGCGCCTTTTGCTTTTCAAGCGCTTTTTTCAATAATTCATTTGCCCGCTCCGCTGCTTCTTCCCGCTGCTTTAGATCTTTCGATGCCTCATTAGCCTTTTCCGTCAATTCCTTAATGAAAGTCAATTCATTTTTTAGGTCTTTCTCCAACTCCCTAAGCTGCAATAGCTGTTCTTTTCTCGCCACTAAAATGGGTTCTTCTGCAGCTTTCTTTTCACGTACTTGCTCATAGGAGTTCACTATTTTTGCATAACGGTTCTTGTGCTGCATAAGGACTTGCTGCAGTTCTTTCATTTGTGTGCTGCTGTTGTTCTTTTCTTGTTCAGCTGATTGAAGCGCCTCTGCATATGGCTTGACGTAGTCCGCTTTCTCCGCAGCTTCCAGACGATCCAACAGCGCCGCAATGTCAGTTTTTTGCTCCTCAAGGCCTGACTGTATGCTTTCATACTCTCCCTTTTCAAGCTGAAGCTGCCACACTTCTTCGTACTCTTCATATTGTTTGAGTGTTTGATCGTATTCTTTTTGTCTTTTTTCAAAAAGGATATTTGCCCCTTGCAGCTCTTGTTCAGCAAGATTAACTGCTTCAATTGAAGCATCTCCAAGCCCCGCCTGTTCAGCTGTCAGTTCGTTTTGCTTCCCTTTGGCATGCAGCAATCTTTTTCTGAGCTTTTTAACGAGCTCATCCCCATACTGCTCTAAATGAAACAAACGCTGCAGCATCTGCCTTCTTTCCGCTCCCTTTAAGGACAGGAATTCAGCAAATTTTCCTTGAGGAAGAACGACCGCTCTTGTGAAATCATCAATTGTAAGACCAAGAAGATCATACACTTTTTCATTTACTTCTGCCGCTTTATCAGCAAGAACTACGCTTTCTTCGGTATGCTCCATGATGCGGCAAAGCGAAGTTTTAACACGCTGCTCATCCGTTCGCTTAAACATTCGTTCAACGGAATATCGTCTGGAACTGCTTGCATTCTCAAGTTCAAATGTAAAAGATACGTGAATGGCATTCTCCGCATGATTTAAAATTCCCTGAGTGTTATTGGCTGCCCGCTCTACTTTTCCGTACAAAGCAAGTGTCATCGCATCAAGAATAGAGGATTTTCCGCTGCCTGTCGGGCCGAATATGCCAAACACGCCGCCTTCGCAAAGAGAACTGAAGTCAATAACCTGCTTTTCTCTAAAACTGTGCAATCCTGAAATGGTAAGGGATATTGGCTTCATTCCTTGTCCTCCTCATCTTCGGGCTCATCGTGAATCATGTCCAGAAAGAGTTTCATCGTTTCCTGATCGGGCTGTGCCCCCCCGGTCTGCTGCTCATAAAACTTGGCGAAAAGTTCATCTATAGGAAGATTCGCTCTGCTTTCCCGGCTTTGTTCATTTATATTTTTTTCAAAGACAGGACGTATATGCACAAAACCGGGGTGAGAATTTCGCAATCTATGAATCTCTTCAAGTGACAGCGTATCTTTTAAATGGACTTCTAAATCAATCCAGGCGTTTTGATCTTTTCCCTCATCCAGCCACCGGTGCACCTGGTGCAAGCCTTCTTTAGCTCTCCATTTCACTAATGGTTTTCCGCTTGAGAGCAACACTTCAGAAACTTGAGCCTGTCCTCCCGGCTCTATGTCTACAATGGAGACCGATTTGGCATAGCCAGATTCTGAAAAACTGTAGGCAAGAGGCGAACCTGAGTATCTTGCCATTGTGCCCGCGCGCTTCAGAGTCTGAGGACGATGCAGATGCCCAAGCGCCACATACTGCGCTTTTTCAGGAAGACTAGAAGCTGCTACCGTATATGCGCCTCCCACTTCTATCGGTCGTTCAGAATCAGTGGAGCTTCCCCCTGCTACATATATATGACTCATTGCCAGATTAACTGTATCACTTCTGAACTGCTCTGCCATATATGCGAATAAATCCCTTATTCTTTCATCATAGGAATTTCGCAAAAGAATTTCATCATGACTGTCTGAGAGCACCTCTTTTAATCTTGCTTCTGAAGGGTAAGCAAGCGCCGCCATCATCATTGATTGATTGACAGCCGGCACATCAACGGTTATAACGCCTGAGGCCGGGTATCCAATCAGATGGATGCCCTGTGTATCTGCAAGCGGTGAAGCTGCCTGCAGCCGTTCAGGGTTGTCATGGTTGCCCGCTATCACAACGACAGGACGGCGGCCTATATCTGAAAGCCTCGAAATGCTTTCATAAAAGAGCTGTTCCGCCGCTGCAGGAGGATTCACGGTATCAAAGGCATCTCCTGCCATAATGACCGCATCCGCTTTTTCATCAATAACGATCTGCGAAAGCTCGTCTAAAAATTGGGCCTGCTCGCGCAGACGGCTTCGCCCTTCAAGCGTTCGGCCTAAATGCCAGTCTGCTGTGTGTAGAATCCGCATAGAGATTTCCCGTCCTTTCTATTCATGCAAGCGCCCGTTTAGCTCCGACATACAGATAAGTTTCAGGCAGAAAAGTCCTGGATTGACTTTTTGCCGGATTTATTTTGGCCAAGGAGCTGGGCGATGCGGCTAGACATCAATGCGCAAAAATTTGTACTTTCTTATCTATTAAGAAAAGCGCAAGCATCCTGGTCAGCTCAGCCATTTGCGGATGAGCCGTTCTGACCGGAAAGCCCGGCGCTTGCGCTAGCCAATCTATCAAATATTCAATATAAAAAAGAAAAGCCTTTCTTTCTCATTTGCTATATTTCAAGTACATTTCCTCCATCAAAAAAGTAAAGAATTTTTGATGAAAGAGGTTTCGTCGTTATTTTTTCAATGGCTTTTCCGTAAAGATCAAGCTGAACCCTGTAGCGTTTCGCTAAAATAGGACGTGCCTGCTGAAATCCTCCCGGATACTTGCCTTGAATGGCATCTGTTTTGTAATCTATCAAAACAACACCATCTTTGTCTTCAAATAAACAGTCAATTACCCCTTGAATCAAGACATGTTCACCCATTGCTTCTTCATATAGTTCTTCCGCAGGCAATGCATAACTGAAGGGAACTTCCCTCTCAATTCGGTCTGCTTTTTGAAGTCTTTTTCCGATATCCGTCTGGAAAAAATGAACAATGGAGTCAATCTCAATGCTGCCTGCCTGTTCTTCCGTCAGAATTTCTTTTGTGATTAGCTCTTGTACTTTTTGTTCGGTATTTTTGGACGTTACCGGTTCTCTCAGGTTGAGCTGCTGCATGACAGCATGCATAGCTGTCCCTTTTTCTGCAGCCGTGAGCGATTTTTTCTGCATGAATTTTGGACGATCAAACATAAAGGTGTCTATCTGAGTCCGCAGAATGGTTTCATCACTGTATTCATCTCTGAATTCCTGCTGCCTTTTCACTTCCGATACAGATTGCTTGGAACGGAATACGGTGGCAAACTGATGCTGATACGTCCATGATAACCGGGCTTTTATTTGATCTTGATAATCTGACTGCTGTGCAACAGGTTCAAGGTTTTTCAATGCACTTAGCATTTCCTGATCGTACTTTTTCTCCTCTTTTTGACTGTCATACAGTTCCTCTTCATCCATTACGTTCACTTCCCACCTGGATGGGTGATCCAGAATGAAAGGACTAGTCTCTTCGCTGTTCTCCCTGAGCCTTTCTGCATCCGCGTGCCGGACTAATGCCGGACCGATCCAGTCAAGATACGATTTAGCCTGTGCCCGTTCAAAATCCGGGAGCAGCCACTCCTCTTGTGTCATTGAATTTTGCCAATCAGACAGCGTTTTTCCTGCGTCTTTCAAAGTGCCAACTAAGAAAAGTTTCTCTTTTGCCCGTGTTAAAGCAACATACAAAACACGGAGCTCTTCTGACAGCAGTTCAATTTTCATCTTTTTCTTCATGGCTGAGAGCGGCAAGGTCGGGTAGCTGATTCGAAGGGACGGCTGAATCAGCTTCGTAGCAAATCCGAGTTCCTTATCGAGCAAATATTTTTTATTCATATCCATCATATTAAACTGTCTTGCAAGCCCTGCAACGAATACGACCGGAAACTCCAGTCCTTTGCTGCTGTGAATGGTCATCAGCCTGACCACATCTTCCTGCTCTCCAAGAGCTCTTGCAGCACCAAGGTCATCACCGCGCTCTTGCATGCGCTCTATAAAGCGAAGGAAACGAAAAAGTCCTCTGAAGGTTGTTGCTTCATACTGGCGGGCTCTGTCATAAAGCGCCCGCAAATTTGCCTGCCGCTGCTTGCCGCCCGGCATTCCTCCGACATAATTAAAAAATTTCGTATCCCGGTACAGCTGCCAGATTAATTCGGAAACTGAGCCCATGCGGGCGAGTTCCCTCCATGTTTGCAGCTGATTATAAAATGACTGGAGTCTTCTGCTGAGTCCAGCGTCTTCTATGGATGCTTCTGCTAAGAAAATTTTTAACGCTTCAAAATACGCGCCTTTTTTTGAATACGTCCGGATGATTGCCAGTTCATTTGTATTCAGTCCAACAACAGGCGATCTTAAAACGGATGCAAGCGGAACATCCTGGTATGGATTATCAATCACTTTAAGCAGTGACATCATAATAGCGACTTCTGTTGCTTCAAAATAGCCCCCTGAGAGGTTGGCATACACAGGAATGCCTTCCTGCTTAAACTCCTCAATAATTTGGGGCGCCCATGGCATAGAGCGGAGCAGGATCACAACATCCCTGTATGTGATGTTCCGGGTTCCGCCGATTTTGCGGTCATAAATCTGAAATTTATCCTGAATCATGCCGCGGATTTTCTTTGCCATGACTCTTGCTTCAAGCTGAACGGTCTGAAGTTCTTCGGGATGGAATGGTGCATCATCCTCTGAATCGTCCTCTTCCTCATCTTTGCCGCGGTTTATAAGCAGAAGTTCAGCCCGCATTTTCTCAGAATCCGGATAAGACGCCCCAAGCTTCAGCTCAGCATCAAGGTCGTATGCAACTTC
The DNA here is from genome assembly GCF_030127205.1 of Metabacillus hrfriensis. Lineage (NCBI taxonomy): Bacteria > Bacillati > Bacillota > Bacilli > Caryophanales > Bacillaceae > Metabacillus > Metabacillus hrfriensis. The sequence goes on along the minus strand of NZ_CP126116.1, from coordinate 1,098,365 downwards.
CCCAACCTTCTCTCCCATCAGCTGTTTGAAAAGAAAGTTTGTGCCGTCGATTACTTCTGAACGGCTTCTGAAGTTTTTAGATAAATCGATGCGGAGGCCGCTGTGCTGTCCTTCTTTTGAGAAGGTTTTATATTTGCTTAAAAATAAGAACGGCTCAGCAAGACGGAATCTGTAGATTGATTGTTTTACATCCCCAACCATAAACAGGTTTCCCGGACCCCTTTTTGCTACTAGCTTGAGAATGGTTTCCTGAACAAGATTGGTATCCTGATACTCATCGACAAGAACCTCTTTAAACTGATTTTGATAATCAAGAGCTGCTTCACTTGCCTGCAGATGACCAAGCTCATCAGGTGTTCCAAGAATTTGAAGGCAGTAGTGCTCAAGATCTGAGAAATCAACAATTCCTTTTTGCTTTTTCATTTCATCAAAACGTGCTCCAAACAGCTTCACAAGCCCTGTAAGTGTTTCAATGACAGGTTTTAATTCCCGTAAATCCTGCAAATGGCTTTCATAAGAACGTCCAAACAGCTCTTCCTGCAGCTGTTCAATCTGTTTTTTTGCTGAATTTCGCAGCGCTGTAGTCTGTTCCAGCAATTCCTTGCTGTATTCAGAACCCCTGCATGCCTTTGCCCGTGAAAATGACGTCAGCGCCATTTTCCCCGCCAATTCCTGCCAAGAATCCCTTACTTCAATCAGTTCCTGGACCTGTCTGATATCATCAGTCAGATTTTCCGCACGCGGAGCGGGGCCGCCAGGTTTTTCAGTCAGTGCAAGCGCCCGCTGCAGTTTTTCGAGACTGCTTGTAAGCTGCATGGATATATCTGCTGTAAGATATGGGAAAAATGGCAAGTTTTCAAGCCGTTCTTCTTCGCTGTACATCTTTGCAAGCTCGTCAAGCCACATGGAAGGATTCGGATGTGACCGTGAAAATTGATAGAGTGCACGTATAAGTGTCTGCAAGTCTGTATCACTTCTATCTGTTGTATAGCGGTCTACTAGATCAAAAAAAGCATCATTATCTGCAAGGCTGTATTGTTCTTCAAAAATATCATCGAGCACCTCATCAATCAGGAGCTGTCCCTCTGTTTCATCTGCAATCCGGAAGCCCGGATCCAAATCGATTAAGTAATAGTATTTCCTCACCACATTCAAGCAGAAGGAATGCAGCGTAGAAATCGCTGCCCGATTTAAAAGGGACAGCTGTCTTCTCAAATGAAGGGAAGAGGGGTTATCCTTCAATGCTTTTTCAAGAGCTTCGCCGATCCGGTTTCTCATTTCTGCCGCAGAAGCATTCGTGAAAGTTGCGACTAATAGCCGGTCCACATCGACCGGATTTTCTTTTGAAATGATTTTGCGGATGATTCTCTCTACGAGCACCGCTGTTTTTCCTGATCCTGCAGCTGCTGCCACAAGAATATCCTGCCCGCTTGAGACGATCGCTTTCCATTGATCATCTGTCCACTGGCTGTCACTTGGTTTCGGTATCATTCTCTTCCCCCCCTGCTTCGTTCCGCAATCTAGTGAGAATAACATCATTTTTGTCATCCTTCAGCATGCGGTATTGATTTTCCGCCAATGATTGATCAAATTGACAGACTGACTTAAAGGAGCAAAACGTGCATGGCACTTTCTCCTTCATTTTGTATGGAGCGATGTCAACAACTCCGTTTGTAATATCGGTTCCTATGCTTTGGAAAATGGAGCGCACATGTCCTCGGAGCAAATCAAATTCGCCTTCGCTTGCAATCGCAGAGTCAGACCTGAAGCTGCCATCCTTTTTAAGGCCGGCAGATACAATTTTCGAAAGACCGCTGTCTAATGTCTGATCCATTAACCGTACAGCTTCCTCATCTCCAAGGAGCAGCCCCTTCATTTTGAACTTCTTGAAAATCTCCTCTTCAATTTTATCCTGAGGCAGCTGAGATGCAGTCTGAATCATCGGATCATGCACATGGAAATAAAGCACGCCTGCAGGAGTCGCTTCCACTCCAAGCCAGCTTTTAGAATGTGTAATAATCACATCTAAATACGTCAGCATTTGCAGGGCAAGTCCGTAATACACTTCTGCTAGATTCAGAGCTTTATCGCTTGATTTAAAATCAACGATTCGGAGAAGAACCCCTTTTGAGCTTTCCGCCTTATCCACGCGGTCAATCCTTCCGATCAATTCCATCGTGCATCCATTATCCAGCTGAAAACGGATAGGAGGAAGCGGACCGCCTTTGCCAAAACCGAGCTCAAGACCGGCCGGCGCAAATCCGCTTGCCTTCGCATGCTCGCTTAAGATAGACGATGCTCTCGTTATAATGCTGACAAGCTTTCTTTTTAAATAGTGATGACGGTTTGAGCTTAATAGAATTTCCCTTTGAAGCCTTGGAGCCAGCGTTTCAACTGCATCATGGGAAAGACGGGCACACTGGTCTTTCGATAAATCCTTCCAATCAAGCTTTAATTGCTGCATGCGATCTGAAATCAGCTTTAAAGCAGAGTGAAACATTTGACCGATATCCGGTGCCTCCAAGCGGAAATATTGCCGTTCCTTTAGCTTTAATCCGTGCGTAGCATAATGGGAAAACGCACAGGCCTTAAACATTTCCATCCGCGAAACACTGCCTTGAATGTGCTCGCCGTACAGCTCTCTGCTGATGTCTGATTGCAGCGTTTCTGCCTCGTTTCGGTAAAACAGGCTTCCCACGACTTTCGATAACGTCTCTTTTTGTTCATGCTTGGTAAAATACGTATACGTATCCCACCAGATGGAGCTGATTGGATAGCTTCGTTTCCAGGCTTGAAGCTGGGATGTCAAATAAGATATCGTAACATCTTCATTCACAATGAAGGACAGCTGCTCCTCTTCAGGCAGCTCCTCAGGCTCATTTATAAAGATTTCCGTTTGAATGTCCGGAAATAAATCTCTTAACCTTTTTATGATCATGGAAGGCAGCAAAGCTTTTCCCTCTTCATCTGCAAGAGGATAGGAAATATACAGCTCATGGGATGCGCCAGCCAATGCTAAATAAATGATAAAACTCTCATCTAAAAGCTGCTCGCGCGCAGTTGGCGCAAGCTCAATCCCCTGATGGTGGAGGGACATCCTGTCTTCCTCTGTCAGCACACCTTTTTCCATCGGTCTGGCAGGAAGGACACCATCGTTCGCACCAACAACAAATGAAATATTTACGTTAAGCAGCCTTGAGCGTTCTAAGCTTGCGATGACAACCTGATCAATTGCTGGCGGAACCAGCGCAAACTTCATTGCTTCAAGACCCGTTTCAATCATTTCCGAAAATAGCTTGCGGGAAAGGGAATGCTCATTCATCATCTCAGCAAATTCATCAAGCATTCCTGTTACAGCACTCCATACTTGTGCATGTTCTCTTGCCTCGATCAGTCTTCCCGCTTCCTCAGCTTCCACTCTCAGCTGCTCAAGCTTAAGCGGGATATCCAGATCTTCAAGAAACAGGTACAGAGCCTCAGCCATGCCGATGCCGTTTTTAGCGCCTTTCATTCTTTGAGCGAGTCCGTGAAGCGGACGGACAACCAGATCCCTTAGCTGATTGATCATTTCTTCCATTTCATTTTCTTCATCTGTTCTGACATACTCATCGTCCAGAGAATAGTATCTGCGGTAAACAAAGCGTTCTTCCTTCGTCCATTTGCTGCCCTGAATCCCATATGAAAGCACGTAGTTTTCAAACTGATCCATTTTTTCCCGCATATCCTGCTTGTCGGCATCAAGAGGAAGAAGGAGTTCTGTTTTAATACAGCGGAACACAGCTTCATAGCGCCAGTTGCCATTTAAGACTTCCAGGGCGGATCTGATCAGTTCAATGACAGGGTGATTCAGCATGGAACGCTTTTGATCGATAAAAAATGGAATCTCATAATCTCTGAACACTTGTTCAATTAAGTCCTGATAGTCGCCGATATTCCGAATTAAAACGGCAAGATCTTTATAGCGGTACCTTTCATTCATAACAAAACCGCGGATTTTTCTGGCTATCCCTTCTATTTCTGAGCGGCGGGACGCGGCCTGGGCAATCACCGCGTTTGTTTCTCCTTCGTACGGCTTTAATGGTCTTGACTCAAGATATCGTTCAAGATGGGCAAGAGACGGACGTTCTATAAATCTCGGCATCTCGTTTAATACGAGCACCTCATCCACATCCATCTTTGATTCCTCAGCAAGCATTGAGAGCTTATGATAGGTCATTCCCGTCATTCTGAATAAATGCAGCTCATGCGGCAGATGCTCATGAAACGGCTTGTCCGCTGTAAGTGCAATGGTTACGCTTTTCGCATGATTCATAATTGCCTTGATTACTTCATACTCCTGCGGTGTAAAGCTGTGAAATCCATCTATATAAATATCAGCACTTCGAATATAAGATGATTCAGCAATTTTCTCTGCCAAAAGCTTGAGGTAATCCTCTGAATCAACATACGTTCCGCTGAGTTCAACCTCAAGCTGTTTATAAAGGAGGATAACATCATGAAGCTTATCAGCAAGCGCCTTTTCCTGACGGGTGGCATTTACTGACATCCTCTCGAGCTTCTCTTCCATATCCTGCGGCGTGAGGCAATAGCGCTTCAGTTCTGTAATCATCGACTCAATATGTTCGATAAATCCGCTTTTGCTGCTTGCTTTTGCAAAAATTTTAAACTCCTGCTTATGCTGTTCTACAAGCTTCCGGAGCATCATTTGAATCCCTGTGCCAGAAATATGATAACGGCTGATTCCTCCGGTTTCCTGCAGAATCCTCCAGGCCAGACGGCTGAAGCTGAATATTTGAGCCCGCATCATCCCGCCTAAATCAGGCGTCTTAATCAGCTCATATTCAATGCCAAACGTCATTTGATCCGGCACCAAATAAACGATTGGGTCTCCCTCAGGCTGATCAAAAAGATCCATGCGGATTTCATTTAACAGCCGGTGTGTTTTCCCGCTTCCAGATCTCCCTAAAACAAATCTTACTCCCACATTCAGGACCCCTCTCTTAGAAAAGCGCAAGCGCCTTATTCAGCTCCAGCTTGCAGATAAGGAACCGACGGAAAAGTCCGGGCTGGACGTTTTTTGGCGGAGCCTTTCTGACCGGGGATTTAGGCGCTTGCTTGCCATCATTGATCAAAATTTTATCGTTTCCTATGAAAAGCGCACCGCGCTTTGACCTTACTCTGGGTCTTTAGCCTTTTATCTTTTCTTATCTTTAAAGAATAAAAAGGCATACCATTATGCCTTTTTATTTTTTCATCTATTTCAGTCGTATTCTCTCCCTCTATTTTACTTGAAAAGACATGGGAATACCATTCCCGCACATTTGCCAAGTTTTGCAGAAACAGGAGGTTAACGAAGGCAGAAAAGGGAATAGAATCAATCTGCTTTCATTCTTTTTTTACTCACCGCCATTATGGTCGCAAGCAGCATTATATGCTATTCCGATAATCATGAGGAACTGTTTCAAATGAGGTTTTGTTTTGGAGCAAAGCAGCAGGGTTAACCGGGGTATTCTTCTCGCTCATCAGTGTTAAGCTGATTATAAAATACGGGAAACTGACTATTGTCAGGTATGCAATGATTGGAATGGTCCTTTCATTTACATTTTCACGCCCGAACCTTTACATGTCAGCCGGATTTTCTGTCTTATACACGGCATCGCTTTCTGTTTGTATACCCGCATTCATTTCACTTACCGGCGAATACGGAGGCCGTGGCAGGGCACCTGCCGTATCCCTCTGTTCATTTCTGCTTTTAGCCGTGCAAGCTTAGGCCCTATAATTGCAGGCATCTTCTCTTTTCATGAAATTCTGTTTTTATTCTCAGTCTTTTACAGCATAGCCGTTCTTTTTACAATCAGAAAATAAGCTCATTCTTTCACTTTCCCGATCACATCATCCTGGCTGATCAATCCGAATTGGCGGCTGTCACGGCTTACGAGACGATTATCCCCCAAAACAAAAAGATAGCCTTCAGGAATTGTTTTTCTTCCGGTGATATCTTTTAATGTAAAGTTCCCTGTTAATCTGCCGAAAGGAGTCCCTTTTTTCTGCGACTTCAAATAGGGTTCTTCCATAGCTTTGCCATTCACGAACAGCTTATCGTTTTTATATGCCAGTTCATCCCCGGGCAAACCGATCACTCTTTTGATATAAGCATCTTCTCCGCCTGGTGCTTTAAACACAACGATATCAAAACGCTTGAAATCAAACAGGCGGTGATTTACCTTGTTTATGGACAGCAGATGTCCGGCTGTTAAAGTGGGCTGCATGGAAACACCCTCTACTTTGTAATCAACGAAAACGAGATTTTTTATGGTAATAATGAGCAAGAAAGTGATGACAGTTGAAAAAAACAAGTATCTTTTTCTCATCTTAACTCCTCCGTAAATTTAATGATCTCTTTTCTTCTCAAGCATTTTAACATTCAGGCGCTTTTCGAGCTGCTTGCCGATCAACCACAATAAAAAAATCACAACAGCGGCAATGACAGTTCTTTCAGGCTGCGTAATCATAGCCCGCAAATCGTAGCCGATGAAACTGATCAAAAAGATCATCACAAACTTTCCGGACAGCACAGCCAAACTGAATTGCCAAATACTCACCTTGGACAGTCCTGCTACGATATTAACTGCTGCAGAAGGCGTAAACGGGAAGCAAAGCAGTAAAAACAAAGGACCAAACCCGTGCCTCTCAAGCCACCCCATCATTCTCTGCACAGTCGCGTTCCGGCTGAAAACCCTGAAGAACTTCTCCTGTCCGTATTTACGTATGATCCAAAACAAAATGAGTGCCCCAAGGCAGCTGCCAATCCATGAATAGATAAAACCAAACCACAGACCAAACGAATTAGCATTGGCTACAACAAAAACCACTAACGGCAAAAATGGCAGAAATGCTTCAAGCAAAGGCAGGCCTATGCCGAGCAGCGGGCCAAACGAACGGTAATCTTTGAAAAACTCCATCATTCTTTCCATTGTAAAATAATCCAGAAACGCCTCAAGTTCCATGCGGTAAGCTCCTTATATCTTTATCTATGCTATTATTTTACACTTTTGTGTAAAGACTTTAAACATAGAGGGTATATTGCGGTGTGGAGCATGCATAAAACAGTCTTGCATTTCATAAGCTGATAAAGTAAAATAAAATCGAACATACGTTCTTTTTATAATGTTGAAGCGAGGTTTTTTTGATGACGAGAATTCCCTCAGACCTTCGAGATGCAATTGAAATGTCCATTTACCTCCCGATGACCATTTCCATATTCAACCGGGACTTATCTATCATTGAACAAAGTCCATTCAAGCTTAAACAGCCCTATCTTAACATCGTGGAAGAATCACTCAAGCTTGCACAAAAGGATCTGACAGTCGTACGCCATGAACTGAAAAAAAACAGCATTAAAGTCAGCCAGGTACAAAGGGATGAAGCCTTTACCATGTATTCATTCATCTTTAAAGGCTACGAGGAGCAGCACAATTATTTTAATCCCCGAATACGCAATAAAGTATGCGAACTGATGGAGGATTATTTATTTAAAGTCCTAAAAAAGTAATTAGTGCTTGTTCAGCTCACGATGTATGTAAAGGTATTTTATATATCCCTTTGGGTTGTTGGGATTTTAATTTATGAATCATTCACCCTTCTTCCGCAGCCTTTGGTTATTTTAATTATGGATGGTGGAGGTTATCGTACTCAGCTATTCTTGACCCTTCCTATTCATTTTCTAGTTGCTGTTTATAAATTTGTATGTAAATTAGATGGAAAACTAACTGGAGATATAAACAATTATTATTGTAAAAGTAACAACTTTATTTGAAATGAAACTTTTTATTGTCATCCAACAGCAGCAGTTGTCAACAATCAAAAGAGCAGTTCTCACTGCTCTTCTAAAATATTTCTGCTGTCTATAATCTGTATTAAGTTAACAAGGTAATTAGAGTGCTAGTTATGCAGGACATTACCACTCGTATTTTTTCGGACAGATATTCTTCAGGCTTGCTCATGAGATATATCCTTTCCGACCTTTCTTGAACACTAACAATTTGGTATACATCCTGCTTGATTTTTACTTATTCAGTAAGTTTTTTAAAAAGCACTCAATTGGGTTTTGCGATAATTATTAGAATTTGTAAATAATTATTAATCATCAACCATTACTGCTACATTGCAACATAGTTATATCCAGTCGTAGCTCTATCCACTATATGGTTAAAAACCACATCAAGTTTTTGTTTGAATATTAATCTATCATAACTTTGAGGTAATGTTTTATCGAGCACATCTTGAACAACTGACTGTACTCTTAGTTTTGGTTGTTCATCTTTATACCAATCAACAATTAGTAACCCATTTTTCTTTTCTACCAAAGTTTCAAATAATTCTTTAGCAGATAACTTAACTTGTTGTTCTTCTTTTTTGGTTAGTTTATCTTTCTTTAGGAGATCAAACAACTCTAATTCTTCCTCTTTAAGATTTTCTCTAATATGTCGTTCATCTTCTTCATGCATTTTTTCAATAAATTTTAGTAACTCCTCGTAGAATTCCTCATTTTCAGAACCCCCAGCATTATATCGGTCTATAATTCCTTTAAACAATTCCGAAAACTTAGAGCGAGTTACATTTTTGTTCAGCATTGCATTAAGTTTCTCCTCAATAAACACTCTCAAATCACTAATTTCTATATTTTTATATGGAGTTACCTTAAATTGTTCTCTTATTTTATCAATATCAAGCTTTGAAAGGTCAATTACTTTTGACTTTACAATTCCATATTCCCCACTTGCCCCCTCTACTCTAGCCGCTTCGATACTCTGATCAAGCAATACACTAATTTTTGTTTTTGCATTTTCAATCCTCTCATCGCTAACAGTGCCGTCAATAATACCCCGTAAATACAAAATTACCTTCAGTAATGGATTATCCCATTGAGTAGAAAAAATCTCTGGTTTACTAGCTTCATATAAATTCTCTGCCAAATTCGAGTAAACTCTAAACTGATTTTTATTATCATCGTTGCCAAGAATAACATTAGCATAATCCATGAAGAGTTCTAACATTTCAAATGTATTATCAGCATCTATTATGGCTTTTAAATCAATCCCAATATAACTACAAAACTCCTCTGTTTCATTTAAAGTTTGATTTATTAATTCAATTAAATTATTCATGTCCTTTACAGGCATTTCAATGTCATCTTTGGAATCAGCATATTCTCCAAGTGCCTTTTTCATATATTTAAAAATATTAAGATAATCAACAACAATACCACTCGTTTTTCCTGGGGCAACTCTGTTTGCTCTTGCAATAGCCTGCATGAGCGTATGACCCCTCATGGGTTTATCTAAATAAATTGTAGATACACTAGGGACATCAAAACCTGTTAACCACATTGAACATACGAAAACCAGTGAAAGCTTATGTTGAGGGTTTTTAAAATGGTCCTCAATATCAAACCCGTTTTCATCTACAGAGTTCATTCTATCTCGATGGATTTTTATATTTAGACCCTGTTTAGCAAATTTCTCTTCTTCTCCGTCTTCCTGACTTATTACAACTGCCATTTTAACTGATCGCATATAATCAACAATATTTTTAAGCGTTGCCTTCTTTATTTCATCAGATTCCTTTTTAATCTCTTTATTTAAACGCTTTATCTCTTCGTTCCAGTGATACTGCACCTTATCATATATTTTAACTGCAGTAAATTTATCAACAGAGACTACCATACCTTTCCCGAGATAACCTCGACGTGGGAAATGGTAGACGATATCCTTAGCAACAGCTTCAAGACGATCATCTCGCTTTAGCACTTCCAATTCATGGCTGTAATGCTTTTCAAGACGTTTTTGCTCTTCTTCAGATAAATCCTCACTCTCAATAATATCGGCGAAGTCATTATCTAAATCAATGTTAATTAAATCAACTGTTGGTACTCGCTTTGAATAAAAAAGAGGAACTGTTGCTCCATCTTCAATAGATTGTCCAAAGTTATATTCACTTATATAATCTCCAAACCAAGCATTAGTAAGGCGCTTATTACCTAATAGAGGTGTTCCAGTGAAGGCAATGTATTGTGCATTTATAAGTCCGGCTCTCATATTCTCTGCAAGTTCTTTATACTGTGTTCTATGTGCCTCATCGACTATAACTATAATATCATCACGTTCTGAGAGAACTGGGTATTTTTTTCCTTTATCATATCGAAATTTATGAATTAGAGAGAATATATATGTTTTATTCATTTGTAAATATTCCCTCAGTTGAGAACTGTTTTTGGGGCGAACCTTTTCATCTTTAGAAATAACACCAGTTCGCAAGTAATTCTTATAAATTTGACCATCCAGATCATCTCTATCAGTAATGATTAGAAAGGTAAAATTGCCTTTAAATTTCCGATTTATCTTCCTAGTAAACATCACCATAGAATAGCTTTTACCACTACCTTGAGTGTGCCAAAAAACTCCTAGCTTACCATTTAAATTTTCTCTGTTCTCAAATGCTTTAACAGCATTGTTAACCCCTAAATATTGGTGGTTTTTTGCTATTAATTTTGATTGTTTTCGATCGAACAAAATAAAGTTTTCAATGTAATCTAATAAATTCTCTTTTAAAAGTAATCCTTCAGCAAGATATAATAGACTAACTCCATCAGATTTAATTTTTTTCCTATCAGGTGTTTCCTTCTCTTCAAACTTAAGCCATTCAAAAAAATACTCATATTCAGCATTAAAGCTACCAAGCCTTGTTTCACGAGCGTTTGAAAGTACACAAATTTGATTAAAATAAAAAAGCTGCGGAATATCTCTTAAGTAATCCTTCAAGTTTTTATCGTAAGCATTTTTTACCTTTATGTCCGAGTTTTTGAGTTCTATAAATACAATAGGTAGTCCATTTATGAATATAATCAAATCTGGTCGCCTGTAATAAGTTTCACCCTTGATCCACATTTGAGAACAGACCGTAAAGTCATTATTATATATGCAATTAAAATCAATAAGCTTCACATACCCTATTTCCTTTTTGCCATTCTTTTGATATTCAACTTTTATTTCATTTCTAATTTTATTATAGTTGTAATAGTTAACTTTCATTAAATCAATACTTAATCTTGAAGTAACTTGATCATTTGCAAGGTTTTTTAATATATCTATAGGAATGTGGGGGTTGATTTTCTTTAATTGTTGCAAAAGAATTTTATATAGAATAACTTGTTTTTTATTTTCCCGATTAGTACCATCATTTAAATCATCAGGGTCTATTGTAAAACAATTCATATGTGAGTAAGAAAGCTTTGGTGATGTTAATACATCTAGCATCGCCTTTTCTAACATATCTTCAGTAATAATCTTTGCCATGAAATCAACCCCCTTTAAATAAATGAAAGCTTCATATCTACTAAGACTAATCTAACTCGATTTTACCACTAATAAGGCGTGGTAGTAATAAATCACGTTGCTTAACTAGGGTGCTATTTTGCAATAGTAAGCACTTAACTTCTTCCAAAATTGGAGAAGCAATTTCATTAAACTGATACACCAATTCTTCAGTTGGACAAATAACCTTCAACTTCTCAAATTTCCCTTTACTTAAATTGGTCATTGTTGTACCTGTTGAACCAAACATTTCAATTGTTTGCTTTAATGATCTCGCTGTAAAAAACATCCATTCTAAATATTTTATATCGTCTAAAATAATTGAATTTATTTGTTGGTTAGTATGTGCAGGTTCTGCATTTATGGATACAATACCACCCGTTCCGATACAACTAACACTAATAGAATTTGCCGGTAATAATTTTTTGTGTTGAGTGCTATGTCCGATTTCGGTTAAATATTCTCCAGTTTCAATAACATAAAGTTTTCCATGCATATCGGGGGTTTTTATAAACATTATATTTCCCCCATAATTATCTATATTAAATGTAGGAGGTGTTTTACCTGTCTCAACTCTACCAAAATCACTAATCCTTTTTATCTCCCATCCCTGTGGTATACCGTTTTCAAATCTTAATGATTTGTAACCTGGAAAACGCATACGCACAAACCATTCTTTAAATATTTCATTTGCAGCTTTTTCTAAAAGTTCAATCCTTTTGTTGTTGTTCTCTATAAAGTCATCATAAGCAGATAATATATCTGCTATCTTTTTTTGGGTAGAAAGTTTTGGAACAAGAACTTTTATTTTTTCAAATACTGATTTTGGAACAATCGGAGTATCAATACCGGAGTTATATGCAAAAATATATGGAGTGCTTACCCTTAACAAATAGTAAACAAATCGATAATCATTTTCCTCATTTACAATTATCGAGTTAATTTGTTGATTTGTTATTAACTTCTTTGATGCAATACCAATTTTTCCAAATCCATAACTAAGTGCTGTGTACATCACTGCATTCCGAGGTAGCGTTTGATTTTTAAATTTTTCTATAGCCTTTAAAGTAACTAAAGATTGAGTTTTATATATATATCTGCTATCTCGTTCCATATCTTTTGGAGAAACAAATAACTCATCACCACCCCAGTATTCTGCTTGATCCGTAGGAGGTGTTTTCCCAGTAATTACTTTTCCTAACGAACCGATAGGTACGTTTTCCCACATTACTCACTCACCAAAGACAACAAATTTCCAATTATCTTCCTTTCTAGCTGTTGAGCAGTTTTATTTAGTGTCGTTAGTTCCTCGTTTAGTTCATGGATTACTTTATTAAAATCTTGTTTTGTCATTCCATCTTCCTCAATGACAACACCAACATATCTTCCAGGATTAAGAGAGTAATCCTGCTCTTTAATTCCCTCTTCGCCTTCAATGGTAGCAGCTTTACAGAGTCCTATTATGTCTTGATATTCACCATTCGGGAACCTCTCTAATAGCCAGTCAATATTTTCTTGCCAATAATTTTTGTTCAAGGCATTTTTCATATTTAACTTGTATTCATCTATAAGAGCAAAAAACTCTTCCTTTTTCCCCTCATACAGTCTTGAAATAATAGCAAGATTTTTTATTTGTTCTTCTGTAAATTTACGATGTGATTTATCTACAAATGTAAAAATATTTCTTGCATCTATAAAAAGTATCTCGTCTGGCTTAGGTTTTGTTTTATTAAAAAACCAAAGAGTTGCTGGTAAAGTAACAGTATTAAACATTTTAGATGGTAAAGTCACCATTTGACTGATAATCCCACTTTCTATAAGTTTAATCCTTATATCCTTTTCGCTCTTTCCCGCATCAGATGCAGAATTGGGCATAACAAGAGATGCTCTGCCATTTGGCCTTAATGCAGTTGCAAATTGATTTATCCAAAGATAATTTGCATTTGGTACTTTTTCAGTCTTATCACTATCCTTTTTAGATGACTTTGTTTTATTTTGTGGAACACCGTATTCATTAAAACGTCTCTGGTTTTTAACCAAGTCAAGCTCAACCTCGTCAACATTAAAAGGTGGATTAGCCATTACATAATCAAATGATTCATAGCTATTGTGAGGATCACTGTAATAAGAATTTGCCTCAATGATTTCTCCTCTAATATTATTAAGGGCTAAATTCATTTTCGCTAACTTTACTGTTTCGCTTGTTTTCTCTACTCCATAGGCCCGTAGATTTATCTCATTGCTTTCTCCATGTTTTTCTTTATGCCTTGCTATATAATGTGCTGTTTGTACAAACATTCCCCCACTACCACATGCAGGGTCTAATATTTTCCCTTCAGTTGGTGCTAAAACCTCAACCATATATCGAACGACTGAAGATGGTGTAAAAAACTCTCCACCACCTTGGCCCTCAGCTAAAGCAAATTCTCCAAGGAAATATTCATATATTTCACCAAATATATCAATGCTTATATTATCAGGAATATCTTTAAAATTTTTAAGCAACTTTTTAAGCAAAGATTTATCTTCGGAGGAGTTTATTGCATAGTATTCATCCTTAGGCAAAACACCTTCAAGTTCTGGAGAAAATTTCTCTATTTCAATCATAGCTTCTTTTATCTTAAACGCTAAATTTTCTTCCTCTGGAAGGTTAAGTAATTTATCATATCGAGCATTTTCAGGAAGGTAAAATCCACATTTAATAGTTGCTATTTCATGGATTTCCCTTTCTGCCCTTGTGCCCTTTGACTTATTATATTCTTCAAGAATCTCGAGTTCATATTTTGAATATTTACTATTTGCAAAGCGCAGGAAAATAAGCCCTAGTATCGGAGAAGCATACTGAGTTGATTTTAATCCCGCTCCAGCACGTAATTGGTCGGCTGTCTGCCATAACCTAGCTTTTAATTTCTTTAATTCTTCATTAGTCATGATTAAACTCCTTGTCTTAAGGTACGAATATAAACAAGATGCAGGAAAACAATGTAAGTATATCAATATACAATTATACGCCTTATTATAAATAAACTGTGATATTATTTTTTGTAAAAATAGGTAATATTGTATATTGAAAAGAACTTAACATATACCAAATAGATCCTTTACAACCAGTACCTCTCTCTCAACTAATTTTGTTTTCAATTCAATTCATGCATTTTCACTAATTCTTGGATAAGTATAATGAATTCTCCTGCTGTATAATTTGCTATCAATTTGAATTCTATTGTTGTTAATTCTCCTTATTGCATCAAATACAGCACTAAAACCAAACATCATTAATGCTGTCATCAAATTTATCTTCTATCTGCTTTAAAATTGAATTGTAATAAGATTTAAGTAAATCTCTTTCAGTTTTGCCTATATAACTATTATGAGCAATCAGATTTCTACACTCAGCCATCTCGTTAATCTTAGGTAATATAAAATCTTGGGTGTCGAAATACCCTTCAAATATATCCCAATTATTGTTAATTAAAGTTCCAATATCCTTAAAATCTAAATAAAATAAATCATTATTACCTCTTACACTTAACCATTTCTTATTTTTAGCTTTTTCTTTTCTGCCTGATATGGTATTTTCTAAAGATTTTGTTATTTTTAGTTTGCTAAAGTAATCTTCACCATACTTCTCTTTCGAAACTATTTCAATAAAAACTCTTAGTGAGTTTTCCACTGAATATAGGTATGTATATACTTCTGCCATGTATTTACCCTTTTCTCTAATATCTTCTGGAAGTATTCTTTTAAGAATAGAATTAGACGTTTGACCTACTTTATTTTCCAAATCTGTGAGAATATCCTCCTCATCTTCGAAATCAATGCTCAGATCAGGAGCAAAAACAATTTCTTTAAGATCAAAACCTACTTCTCCAGGTATTAAATTATTGCATATTATAAATAATTTATGTTTGTTAGTATCTATATTGAGAGAGTCGATATTCGCAGGATTTACATAGAATTTAATATTAATACCCTGTGCATTCCACCTACCTGAACGATCAACATAAAAGGAAGTACCCAAATTATCTATTGAAAGACTAGATTTATTTAAAAAGTTATATAACTCTATTTCACCCTTTCTTTTAAGCTCTCTAAGTATTCCTGAAAGATACTTCTCATTAGCAAAAGGTAACGTATAAGTAAAATCACTCATTTTAAATGTGTTCTCCCATTCAATCGTTTTTTATCAAACCGTTAAAATTTCTCATTCATTTTTAGGGCTACAATAAAGATTAACCGTGCTGATCGCTCCAATTTCAGGCCAACCTCTAAAACTAAACTATCTATTTGCAATAGTCTTAAAATAAGGTGTTGATAACAAAAAGTATTGTCAAAAAAGATATATTTACCTATTATCTCTATAACAATTATTTCAAATTACCTAAATTTATACAATATCTAATTCTAGAATCTGGCCTGATTGTTGAATAAATTGTATTTCAAGTGCGCTGTTTGTATCCCTTCCTTTCCATTTAAAAAACAGGACACTTTGAAATACATAAAAATTGATACCTGCGCCAATACATCAAAAAGAGCAGCGCTAACTGCTCTTTACCGGAAATAAGGTTCATTATGTAAACTGTAGTATAAATATAATAATAGATTGGTAATACTCTACAAAAAACATAAATTAAAATGGAAGGTCATCATCATCAGAATCACCAAATAAAAATTCTAATGATTGATTTTTCTTAACAGCTTTCTTAATTAACACTACTTCTTTTTTCTTATTAAGATATAAATCAGTATCTTCTTTTATATCAATCTTTTTTAATACTTCAGTTATAATCTTCATAAATTTGCTTGATTTCCCCACATAATTATATATATGATTTCTATTGGATTTTTCGTGATTTAACAATCCAATTAATGCACTAATCACTAATTCTGGAGCAGCGCCCCTAGCTACCTTTTGTTTAATTTCAAGCAATCCATAGTTGTTTTCATTTAATTCAAGTATAAGACATTTAATAATGTTAGATGCAGAAGAATGGAAGTATATTTTGAATAATAAGTCAATTGTGTCTTCGTTTATTTCAAAATAATCAATCATTATTTTTGTTATCCAAAATAATTGAAACTCTTGGATCCTGACATTTTCCAGAAATTTATCGAATATGTCAATAATATTGCTGGGTATATTGTCGTTTTTTCTTAGATGGTGATAAAGTGCTTTTGTTAGATGGGGGGAATTTTCTAATACTAATTCTACTAAATCTAATGTTTCTTCTAAATCATTAATTAACAAAGATAGTATCAATTCTATATCTTCATCTAATAAAGATTTCTCATTATGAAGAAGTTCCTTCAAGAAAAGTGTCTCTTCTTCAGTCAAAATTAAATCAACTTCATCTTCTTCATAATCATCAAGGTATGAAGTAATGTAAGTTCGTCTTTTTTCCAGCAAAGATTTTTTTATATCGCCTATATTGTTGTCTTTATCTTTAGAATTACCTACAAATGTTTTTTCTTCATTGAGAGAAAGACCTTTTTCTCCAATTAATCTTTGAATCACAAATATATCTTCTTTTATGGTATCCATACTATGAGAAAAGAGATAAATATCGTCCATGAATCTTACAATATGTTCACTTTTAATTTC
This sequence comes from Metabacillus hrfriensis, assembly GCF_030127205.1. Lineage (NCBI taxonomy): Bacteria > Bacillati > Bacillota > Bacilli > Caryophanales > Bacillaceae > Metabacillus > Metabacillus hrfriensis. The sequence continues at coordinate 1,081,391 of NZ_CP126116.1, read as the reverse complement.
TCTTGATTGTTCTATAAAACTTAGAAAGTGATTTCCTATTACTTTTATAGGAAAGTACCCCTGAGGCATACAACTTGTAGACCTTCCCTCATTTATTTCACGTAAGTATTTCCCAAACCTGCTGCCTTCTTTATTACTTATTTTTCTACAGAGATAACTTTTTAAATCGTGATGATATATATTATTGAAACAATTTGATATATCTATCATTCCTAAATAGGAATATCTTATTTTAAGTTCAGATATTCTATCTCTAAATGCTTTATATTCATTTGTAGATGAATTTGATTTATTACCTGTAAAGCTGTAGCCAAATCGTTGACGATAATTAATACTTTGCATTTGAAAATATTTAGAATTTCTAAACACAAAATCATATAAATAAATTACTGCAATGGGATCTAAAAAGAAACACTGTCTTAAATGATGACTGTTTTTAGCAGCATAAACTAAAGGTTGTGATAAAAAGAAAAATTCTTCTTGATGGTTTTTTTCATTATTTTCTTTAAAAATGAATTCGTTTATATATGTAAGTATTTCTTTATATCCATACTTTGCTATAAATTGAGTCGACCTTAAAGGAAACAATGTTTTCAAATGATCTTTATCTATAAAATTTATTAAATCTTCATTGGCCATTATGTTCATCCCTTTTTCACTTATATACTTAAATTCATAAAAAAGAGCCGCAATTGCGAACTCCTTTTGTGTATGTATAGGATAATATCTAAACCTTGATCTCCAATATTTGATGTAAGTTTATAGGAGTAGCCTTTTAGATAAAATATCACAAATGACTCAAAATAGCTCCCATATAAGAACATAATTCGGAGGAAATTAACAAATAACATATCCCGTTGCCTAAAATATATTTTCTAGCTTTTATATTTTTTAGGAAAATTTTCTAATGTAATCGCAATTCACTGTATAAATATATCAAAATTTACAATAAATTACTATGTTTTTTTAGTTGAATAGTACTGTCTAATTCTAAGAGAAGTTTTCTTAGAAATATGATAATCTACAGTTTATTAACGAGTTTCTACTATGGTTTAAAAAGCCCGTCTCGTTTTCAATCGTGAAACGTACATCTGAATCTTTAGTAATCATAGTTGTCATGGTTTTCCTCCAAATAAAAAAGAACTGCTAAAGTCCTTGTAAAATAAAAAACCGTCTCATTAGAGACGATTATTTTTATGATATTATTCCTTGTACTAAGGTGAGAAGCTGTTCTCCGAGTGTATAAACAGCAGAACCTGTTGTTGCTACAGTTTGAACATCTTGTAATTTTTCAGTTGCTGTTTTAACAATTGCTTTTTTAGGTTTGTCTGATTCAGCTTCAACGACTGCTGCTTCTAAAAATTCTGCAACTTCTTCTTTCTGTTCAGATGGTATGCTTTGGTCGTCCGCTAACGCCTTGATATATTTGTGGCTAACTCCCTTTAACTCAGCAATTTGTGTTTCAATATAAGTTTGATTTGCAGAAATAGTAGATTGCCCTTCTGCGTGGTTGAGTTGACCTCTAAAATCTCCACCAAAGTTAAAATGAGTACCACCAGACTTTTTATCATAGCCCATATCGACTGCCAACTCCCCTAAATAAGTTAAAATATGATCTATAAGTACTTTTACAACTTGGTTGTTAAAACTATCAGTCATTTCTTGGAATCTTCTACCTGAATAACCCATAATAACCCTGAAAAAGTCAATATTATTGGTAGAAACATACGAGAGCATTTGATACACATAAGCAATTTCCTCTGATGGATCGAGAGGTAATTTGTATCTCGTATTAAATTGACTTCCTTCTATGAGTGAATGCATATCGTATTCGGTTTTGTTATGTTCTTCAATAAAGGAAGAAATGATAGGAGAACTATTGATAAACTGTAAAAACCTATCTAAGTTATCATTTGCATCATCATAAGAGGTGTATAAAAACCTACTTGCCATCATTCTGAATTGCTTAGAAAATTTTTTAAACTCATTTTCTTTTAGGGTTATGCTTTGAGACAAATCAATTCACCCCGCAGTAAGGACAATAAACAACCGAAGCTATCTGATCAAGGTCAAGTTTAATTGTTTTGTCGCAGCAAATTAGAGTAATTTCCTCAAGATTTTCATCTTCAGTAAGAATCTTAGGGAGCTCTTCTTTTGGTTTAGTTACCTTTATTTTTATACCTGAACCTTTTAATTTCTTACTTGATTGTTTAAATGCTTTAAACATTTGTTCCTGAGCATAATTCTTAACAATTATAGTAGCATGCTCAATAATTTCAGGCGGAGTAAAATTTGAGCTTTCAGCCATTAAGCCACATGATGGGCAAAATAAATCAATTGTCTCTTCTGCGTCTATGTCTCCAGCCTGGGCTTTAAATCTTCCTTTGCAATGTGGACATCTTAAAGAATAGAATCCTTCGCTGTCTGTTGGTATAGGTATTTGGAAATTCAACTTAGCACCTCCATCAATAGTCTAATTATATCATAATTTGCTATTTTTTTACTGTTCTAAATCAACATCAAATCTCCAATTTGGTATGTTACGTATTTCTTTTCATTGATAGCTCCGAGAATACGTTTGTTTAACATTTTCAATTCGATTAATGCTTGATGTAATGATAGCTTCATAATGAATTGCCTCCCTTTATTCTCATAGGTATTGCTAAGGACTCCTACCACACCCTTAGTGCTAGTGAGTAAACATCTAGGGCCCTCCTCCTCACAGCGAAAACCATTCTAAATATATTTTTTTGATTTAAATGTATTGATTAGATCACTAATTCAACCCTATGAGAGATAAAAATTAACATATATTCTATACCATTTTTTTCAACTACTGATACAAAATTCACTAATTTGGGGTGGTTTGATTAAATGTAAAATGGAATAATTATCCTAAAAAGAAGAAAGGAAGATATAGATGGAATCCGTATCAATTATGATTTCACTGTTCGGTATGGTAGCAGCAACTTTTCTTCCCTTGCACCCTTGGTTTTTTTTAGAAACTGTTATTCTGACGAGTTTCCACTATTATATTGTGATCTTTTTAATAGCATTTTCATATTCTTTAACTAACTTCTAAAAAGTTGTCTTTTTAATGCCTAAATCTTGCATTTCTTTTACTGCAGTTATCTCTCCTGATTTCCAACGCTCATAAACTTCTTTGTATTCTTCTGTAGCCTTTTCTCTTGGTCTTCCAAAAGCTACTCCGTTTTTTATAGCAACATCTATACCCTCATGCTGCCGTTTTCGTATGCGATCTCGTTCTTCCTGAGCCATCCAGGAAAGTATCTGTAAAACCAAGTCAGCGATAAATGTACCAAGGCTATCTTTATATTGGGTAGTGTCGAATAACGGCATATCCATCACTACAATATCTGCTTGAATATTTTTAGTAATGTCATTCCATTCTTGAAGTATCTCTTCTTTGTTCCGGCCAAAACGATCCAGGGAATGAATGTAAAGAATATCTCCTTTTCGGATCATCCGCTTTAGCAGCTGATATAGCTCTTGATTAAAATTTTTCCCACTTTGTTTATCCAAAAAGATATCTCGCTCATTGAGACCATTTTCCAGCATGGCTTGAAGCTGACGTTCTTCATTTTGATCTTTGCTGCTATCCAGTATGTAAAATTACGAACTTTCATTTTATTTTCCTTTTTCTAATTTATTTCCTTTTTCACTATCAAAAACGTTATGCAAAAGTTTTCTTTCAAAAAATATCCATTAGGAAAATTTGTTTAATAGTGAACGATTCAAATCTCCTCTTTTATTTACATTTATAATCAATCAAGATTTGTATAAAAGTTGTAACTTCTAGACACTTATTTTTATAAGTTATTTTTTATGTACTTTATATTAAAAAAAGATATTCTACAATTAAAGGTGTAAAATATTGTTAATTTATAGACGAAAGGAGTCTAATAATGAATATTGGTTATGTGAGACAAGGAGATACAGTTAAATACTCTTCTTGCTCATTTCCCAAATGTTTTCACCTCTTCAATAATATAGGAGTATAGAACTATTTTTAATCTAGCATATCCACCTCCTTTTTTCTACAATTTTACAATATTTTAACAAGGTGAGGAAATAAATATGTGGGAAACAAAGTTATGTTGAAACTTGATGCTCCCTTTTATATTTTCTTGATTTCTGGTAAGCTGCGCTTTCTGCAGCAGATATCATACCTCCAATGAAAAGCAAAATGGACGACATGATAAAGACGGCGCTAAGGTCCACTTGTCTGGCAACATAGCCTGCTGCTATCGGTCCCGCAACAATTCCGATTGAATAGAGGGACTGATAGAATCCCATTGCCGTTTTGGATCCCGCTTTATGGTTTGTTTTGCTGACTTGGTCCAAGAGAACAGGAAAGATAAAACCAAGGGACAAACCTAATATCGTGTGCAAAAAACAGTAAACAGCCCAATTGTTTGTGCCTCCCATCAGGAATAGGGATAAAGCTCCTATAACAAAGCAAATGAACATTATTAAAAAGGGGTTAGTGAAGGATCTTTTTTTCAATGCAAGCATAACAGGAGCAAGGACGTGCGGTACCATAAAAGCGATGACAAGCAGAAGTATGGCTGCAGCATGATCATTCAGCTCATTAAAATAGACGGATGAAAAACCAAAAATAGTTGTAAAGAGAACCGCGTGGGACAAGAGGGATAAAAGACTTAGTGACCACAAATTCCGATTTTTCACCACATGCTTGACAATTGATTTACCCTGTTTACCTTCCCCTGTTTTGTCTTCTGCCTCCACCGTGTCAGCACTAGACAGGGATAGGACAAGGAAGAGTCCGATTAAAGCAAAAATTCCACCGATCCAGAATAAACTTGTAAAACCCAGAACATCAGCAATCCAGCTGCTGATTGCCATGCTGATCAATTGAGAGGCAACAGTCATTGATTGTAAAATGCCCATTGCTTTTAGTGACCGGCTTTCTTCAAAAGAAGAACTATACCAAATGGTCAGGACTACCCACATGGCAGCTGTAACACCCGCAAGAAACCGTCCGAAAAAGATTGGCATAAAGTCATTCGTCAAGGCCAGCAATAGTGCGCTAATGAATGAAACGGCAAACCCGAAGGCCACCAATAATTTGCTGCTGATTTTATATTTATCCGCCGCGATGCCTAATGGGAATCTGATGATTATTTGCATGATCCCATAGCTGCCCATGATTATTCCTGAGGCATAATATCCCATATCTAATACATCCAAATAAATACTGAATGTTGGGATATAAATATACATCGAAAACCAAAAGCAAAAAACAATACTGAGAAAAACGATATGAAAATTCTGAGGCTGCCGCATTTTATCTTTGATCACCCTAAAACACCTTCCTTCTTCCCCTATTCCATCCCTTGAAACTTCCATGCGCTAAAGCTGATATGTCTGTTTACTGTCAAAAGTCAGAAAAACCTGCACGCTTTTCGAATGCATGCAGGCGGGGAGTATTTATTTTTCCGGCCAGATTTTTGCATCGGGCTCAAGCAGCCATTTATGTTCCTCTTCCATGATTCGTTCTGTCCATGGACTGTTTTCCAGATGGCGGATCATCCAGCAGAAATACATAGCATATCCCGGTGCAGTAGCCTGAGGATGATCAAGGTCACCTGGAATCGTAATAAAACTGTTGTGCTCAACGCGGTATGCTTCCGGTCCGACCATTGCACATCCAAAGCCTTGAGGTTTATCAAAACGGTAATAGTACACTTCCGGCTGAGCATGATGGTGAGGCGGATAGCTGGACCATCGGCCTGGATAGGAAATGACTTCTCCTATAACAAGATTCGAATAAGGAGCACTATTATAATCAAAAATAGTCCGGATGACACGTTCTGCCGTTCCGTTCCAGACGCCTTCTCCGGCGATCGCGCTCTTACAATCCTTCGGCGTATATAATTTCGCTTCAAATATACGGTCATTGTCTGTTTTTTGAACTAGCACTTCGCTTGCTGAAAGCGCCGTAATCGTTACATCTACACCTTTAGGAACATGAAGACACCAAGGATCTTCTTCAAAAACGCTATCACGCTTCATTTCCTGTGTCTTCCCGCTCCATTCTATTTGAACGGCACCTTCAAGAAGCAGTATCGCTGTTTCTTGAATACTGTCGCTTAGCGTTTCCGATTTACCAGCCTGCATGGCATAAATACCGATATCCTGCATCATATCGCTGTGTTTGCCGTCGCCTTTTGTCATTTCCGTATACCCTTCTGTTAGTTCACCTAATTTTTCATACATGTACAGTTCCTCCTTCGATATAGGGTACGCCCTGAGTAATTACGGAAAGGTGCTTCCCCGTTCGCCAATTCAATCACATGGTTAAATGAAGCGTGGACTGCTTCAAACGTACTTCCTCAATTTGCAAAACTTTAAATCCCGCTTATTTCACGAATATACTGGCGTGCTTTCACTGCATATTCAAAAGGATTGGCAACTGCTGGGTCCTGCTCAGCCTCAACGACAAACCAGCCTTTATATTCATCTGCACTCAACGCTTCAAACACTGGCTTGAAATCGATTAAACCATCTCCCGGCACTGTAAATACACCGGCTTTGACAGCCTGTAAAAAGCTCAGCTTTTCTTCACGCACTTTTTTAACAATATCGGCCCGGACATCTTTTAAGTGAACATGATGAATGCGATCCATATAGGTGTTTAACACGGCAAGATGGTCTTCCCCTGAGAATACAAGGTGCCCTGTATCGTATAGAAGCGAAACCTTTTCAGGATCCGTTCCAGTCATTAACCGGGCAATTTCTTCTGTCGTCTGAATACCAGTACCCATGTGATGATGGTAGACAATTTTCATTCCTTTTTCCGCTGCGAGATCTCCAAGATGATGCAAACCTTCCAATAGCAGTGTCCATTCGTTTTCTGTGAAGACTGGCTTATGCTCAAACAGCGATGTCTCCATTTGTCCTTGGATGCTGTTGCCTTGTTCAGATACCACAATCACTTTTGCACCCATCTCAAACAAAAAGTCACGGTGTTCTTTAAACGCATCCGCAGTTTCTTCAAATGGTTTTGATGTTAAAAAGGAGCTGAACCATGCGCTGGCAATTTCTAAACCGCGTAAAGACAATGCCTTTTTTAGTTCCTTTGTGTCACGCGGATATTTATTTCCCACTTCACTTCCTGTAAATCCGGATAGCGCCATTTCACTAATACATTGCTCGAATGTCACTTCCCCGCCAAGCTCAGGCATATCATCATTTGTCCAGCCGATTGGTGCAATAGCTAATTTCACTTGATTGGTTTTAAACATTGCTGTTCCCCCCCGTCAGTACGCACGCGCTTTTTCAAGATTGGTTTCCTTATTTTCAAATGCACTCTTGATGCTTTCTTTTTCAGAAACTTGGGCTAAACCAACATGCCACCATGAATCGTAGCCGTGTGTCATCGTTTTTGGAAGCACTTTAATGTCTATCAGTGTACTTACAGTTTGCTTTTTCGAGTCAATGACGGCTGCGTGAAGTTCATCCATCGTTCTGACGGAGTATGTTTTAACACCATAGCCTTCTGCAACTTTTGCATAATCAATAGCCATGACCGGACCATCCATTTTTCCCGTTTCAGGGTTTCTTTTTCGAAATTCTGTACCAAAGCTGCCCATTCCGTTTTCCATCTGCAAATTGTTAATGCAGCCAAAACCTGAATTATCAAACAGGACAACATTAATTTTCTTCCCTTCCTGCAGGGATGTGACGAGTTCACTATGAAGCATCAAATAGCTGCCGTCACCGGTCATCGCGTATACTTCCCGGTCCGGCTCGGCAAGCTTAACTCCCAGAGCTCCAGCTATTTCGTAGCCCATGCATGAGTAGCCATATTCCATGTGATAGGTGTTGCGTGTTCTCGAAATCCACATACGCTGCATGTCGCCTGGCAGACTGCCGGCTGCCCCAACCACAATCGCATTATCAGCCACCATTTCATTTAATGCTCCAAGCACGCTTGTCTGTGTCAATTCAGTGCCAAGCGCTTTTTTATATTCAGGCAGCTTTTCATCGAGGTGACCAGCTATTTCCGGTGTGAAGCGATCGCCATAAGTAATCCCGTATAATCGGTTTAATTCACTCTGCCAGCCTTGCTTCGCATCTTCAATTTCATTTTCATAAGCAGAACGATAGTCTCCAAGTTTTGCTGCAATGGCTTCAAGTCCGGCTTTTGCATCGGCGACTACTTTTACAGCATCAAGTTTTGCTGCGTGGAATTCCGAAACGTTTATCGTAAGTACGTCAGCCTTTCCAAACAACTGCTTAGACGCTGTTGTAAAATCAGTAAAACGCGTACCGACCCCAATAATCAGGTCTGCTTCTTTTGCCAGTGTGTTAGCAGCCGAGTTGCCCGTTACGCCGATTCCGCCCAAATTGAGCGGATGATTACTTTCCACACCGCTTTTGCCAGCCTGGGTTTCACCAAATGGGATATTAAACGTTTCTGCAAATTTCACTAAAGAGTCAGCTGCTTCAGAATAACGGACGCCTCCGCCAAAAATCAGCAATGGTTTTTTCTTTACCTGAATAAGTTTCACTGCATCCTGCACACTCTCAGCAGATGGAAGCCTGCGGTCAATCCGGTGAATCCGTTTTTCGAAAAAGCTTTGAGGGAAATCCCATGCTTCACCCTGTACATCCTGCGGAAGTGCAATCGTGACAGCTCCTGTATCTGCAGCATTCGTCAATACACGCAATGCATTCAGCATCGCAGACATAAGCTGTTCTGGCCGGGTAACGCGATCCCAATATTTACTTACAGTCCGGAATGCATCATTTGTTGAAATGGACAGATCGTGGGTTTGTTCGATCTGCTGAAGCACTGGATCCGGCTGGCGTGTTGCGAACACATCACCGGGTAATAATAGAACAGGAATATTATTCGCTGTAGCAGCAGCGGCAGAAGTGACCATGTTTGCTGCTCCAGGTCCAACGGATGAGGTGCATGCCATGATCTGTTTCCGATGTTTCTGTTTAGCAAACGCCATCGCAGCATTAGCCATTCCCTGCTCATTTCGTCCCTGATAGACTTCCAGTTCTCCTGGATTTTCTTCTAGTGCCTGGCCAAGTCCAAGCACATTCCCGTGACCGAAAATAGTAAAAATCCCTTTTATAAAACGTTCCTGTTTTCCATCAAATTCTATATACTGCTCATTTAAAAATTTCACGAGTGCCTGTGCCGTTGTCATTTGTATCGTCTTCACTTATAACTCTCCTCTCTCATTAAGAAACACACATGATTTGTCTGAAAAAGAAAATTTCCTGAAGCCTTCCTAGTGCAAAATGAAAAAGGGAAGCGGCACCCGGTCCCGCCACTTCCCTTTTTAATCCTTACTTCACGAAACGAGCGGTAACCATTTTCTTTCTGGTGTAAAATTCGACACCATCCGTACCATTTGCATGAAGGTCGCCGTAGAATGAATCTTTATTGCCTGAGAATGGAAAGAATGCCATTGGTGCTGGAACTCCAACATTAACACCTAACATGCCTGCGTCAATTGTTTCACGGAACTGGCGGATAGCATATGCACTGTCTGTATAGATGCATGCCCCATTTGCAAATGGTGAAGCATTTGCTACATCAATCGCTTCTGTTAAATCTTTTACGCGCACGATCGAAAGAACTGGCGCAAATACTTCATCCTGCCAAATTTTCATTTCTTGTGTGACATGATCGAAAATTGTAGGTCCAACAAAGTAACCTTTACCGTTTGCCGCTTCATCGCCTCGACCATCACGGACAAGCGTTGCACCTTGCTTAACACCAGATTCGATATAGCCAAGTGTACGTTCTTTATGAGATTCACGGATAACCGGTCCTAAGAATACGCCTTCATCCAGTCCATTACCGATTGTAATCTCATCAGCAGCTTTGTTAAGCTTTTCAATCAGCTCATCCGCGATCTGCTCTTCGACTGCTACAACAGCCGCTGCCATACAGCGTTCACCTGCTGATCCAAAAGCGGCACTTGTAATTTGTGTAACTGCTGCATCAATGTTTGCATCTTTTAATACAATTGAATGGTTTTTAGCTCCTGCCAATGCTTGAACACGTTTTAAGTTTGCAGTGCCTGTTTTATAGACGTATTCTGCAACAGGCTGTGAACCGACAAACGAAATAGCTTTTACATGCTTGTGCTCTAAAATGCCGTTAACAACGTCATGTGCACCATTCACGATATTTAATACACCTTTAGGAAGGCCTGCTTCTTCAAACAATTCTGCAAGACGTACCGCAAGAAGCGGAGTTCGTTCAGACGGCTTCAAAACGAATGTATTGCCGCAAGCAATTGCAAGCGGGAACATCCAGCAGGGAACCATCATTGGAAAGTTGAATGGTGTGATTCCGCCGACTACACCGATTGGGTAGCGATACATACCAGATTCGATGTTTGTCGCAATATCAGGAAGCTGTTTACCCATCATTAACGTAGGTGCGCCTGCAGCAAATTCAACACACTCAATGCCGCGAAGCACCTCGCCGTGTGCTTCTTGAAAGCTTTTTCCGTTTTCAATTGTTATAAGCTTTGCAAGCTCATCCCACTTCTCTACAAGGAGCTGCTGATATTTAAAAAGAATACGCGCGCGTTTTGGAACGGATGTCTGGGACCAAGTTTTAAACGTTTCATTCGCTGCTTGCACAGCACGGTCCACATCTTCTTTTGTAGAAAGAGGTACTATAGCAAGCTCTTCACCTGTTGCCGGGTTATAGACGATTTCTGTTTTTTCAGAAGCTGACTCTACCCATTCACCGCCAATATAGTTTTTTAGCGTTTTTACAGTTGTTTGTGTCATTTTATATTCTCCCTTTCTATACTTGAACTGGTTCGTAAACTGCTGTTTCCATTTGAGTGATCAGCTCTTCCTTTGTCGGCATGGCATCTGAGCAGCTGTGGCGGGAAATAACAATGGATGCCGAGGCACTGCCCATCTTCATCGCTTCCGACACGTCTTTTCCATTCATTAGGCCGTAAATGAAAGCAGATGCGTAAGAGTCGCCTGCACCGAACGTTTTCAGAACATTCGTCTTGAAGATTCCGCTTCTATGTGATTCATTGTTTTTTGTATAAGCAATGGATCCTGCACCGCCATGTTTAATGACAACAAGATCTGCACGGTATGAGAACCAGCGGGACGCTGTATAATGGTCATCTGATTCATCGATATTCAACAATTTTTCCATCATATCGAACTCTTCGCGAGTCCCGATAATGACGTCGCATTTTTCAGCAGCCAAGTTATAATAAACAGCTGTTTCGGATTCGTCAGTCCATGTATACGGGCGGTAATCAAGATCAAAGAAAACCGTTACTTTATGTTTAATCGCATATTCGAGCGCCAAAAATACAGCTTCCCGGGATGGGCTTTTAGCCAGAGCTGTTCCTGAAATTAATAGAGCTTTTGATTGTTTAATATAATCCTCTTCTACCTCAGAAGGATGCAGCTTCAAGTCAGCGGCGTTGTCACGGTACAGCAAAATACTGCATTCAGCCGGACTTTTTATCTCAGTAAAAGCAAGACCTGTGACCGCACCTGTTTGGTCAACTGTTACGCCCTTTGTATCGATGTTGTTTTTCTTTAAGTAATTTGTGATAAAACGGCCCATTTGGTCATCAGCAACTTTGCCGATAAATCCCGTTTTTTGACCTAATCTAGCAGAACCAATCGCAATATTGGCCGGGGAACCGCCGACATATTTGGTAAATGTGCTCGTTTCTTCCATTGGGCGATCTGTTTCATTGGCATTTAAGTCAATACAAAGCCTGCCGACAGCAATAATATCAAGGGGTCTATCCTTTACAAATTTGAGCGGGTTCATATGATCCTTCCTTCCGTACAATTAATTTGCTGCAGTTTGGGCAGCCGGCTTTAATTGAACTGGGGCCCCCGTTTCAAGTGATTGTCTTGCTGCTCTGGCAATACGTTCAGCCTGTAAACCATCAAAGCCATTGCAGCTCACTTCATGGTTTTTTAGGACTGCAGCAGCAAACTCAGTTACTTCATCGATATATGCTTGAGTGTACCGTTCAAGGAAAAAGTAAAGCGGCTTCTCTTTCGTTACACTATTAATGGTTGAAACTTCAACGTTTGTTGCCCGATTGTTATTTACCTCCGCTGCTCCCTTATCACCAAAGATTTCAAGACGCTGGTCATAACCGTAAACTGCACGTCGGCTATTTTCGATTACACCAAGAGCGCCATTTGCAAATTTCAAGGTAATAATAGCTGTATCAATGTCTCCTGCCTCTCCAATCGCCTGTTCAACAAGCACTGCACCTTTCGCGAAAACTTCCACCACTTCACTGCCCATTACGTAGCGCGCCATATCAAAGTCATGTATGGTCATGTCCATGAACAATCCGCCTGATGATTTAATATAATCAACACCTGGAGGCTCTGGATCGCGTGAGGTGATTCTCAAAATGTGAGGTGTTCCGATTTCTCCTTTTTGAACAAGTGTACGAATTTTTCGAAAATTTGGATCAAAACGGCGGTTAAAACCAACCTGCAGCTTTACACCGGCTTTTTCAACAGCAGCAAGTGCTTCCTCTGTTTCTTCCACCGAGAAGCTGACTGGCTTTTCACAGAAAATATGTTTTCCGGCAGCTGCTGCTTCTTTAATAATGTCTGCATGAGTATTTGTTGGCGAACAAATAAAAATTGCTTGTATAACAGGATCATTCAGCAATTCATGATAATCTGTTGTTAATACTTCAATCTGCTTTTCTTCTGCCCTTGTTTCAAGATGTTGGGCAGCAACATCCGATACACTTTTAATCCGAATGTGCGGAATCAACCTCAAATTATCAACATGCAATCTTCCGATACGTCCAGCTCCAATAATTCCCACAGTCAATGTCATCGACCGATTCCCCCTAAATCGTTAATTTTAAATTTTTATAGGTTCGATTAAGCGCTTTCCTGTTGACTTGAAAAAAATTCCGGCCCAAGCCGGCAAGTTAAATCCTTATCTCTTAGCCTCAATTTCATTCAAATCTCTGACAGAATGACGTTCAATCAGCTCTGGTGCAAGCATAATTCTGTGTCCAGGCATATCTGGATTTCCAATTGACAGCAGCAGCTTTTGAATAGCATAGTGTGCCAATTCCTCAATAGGCTGTGCGATTGTAGTTAAACCTGGATCTGCTAACTCCGCATGAATCGTATTATCAAAACCAATCACTGATATATCATGTGGAATCGCCACTTTCGCTTTTCTTGCTTCATTAATGAATATTGCAGCGATTAGATCCGTAGAAGCAAATACTGCAGTGGGTTTAACCTCTATTTTCAATATTTGCCGGGCAGCCGCTTTCGCTTCTTCTATTTTTGATTTTGAATGTACAACATAGTTTTCATCTAAATGAATTCCCTCATCAGCAAGAGAATGTTTAAAGCCCTGCAAACGCAGCACACCGCTCGCACGGTTTAATTCTGCAATCACAGCAATTTTCGTGTGACCTTTATCCAGCAAGTAACGGCCTGCCAGATATCCGCCGCGTACATCATCAGTCGTAACAACGTGAGAAGCAAAAGATGGATGATCAATCGAAAACATTAAGAGAGGGATACTCTTGCTTTGGAGTTTTTTAAAAACCTTCCAATCCTTTGGTTCTGTTGCAATAATAATTCCATCAACTTGTTTTTTTAAAAGCAGCTCTAAATAATCTTGTTCACGTTCTCGCTGATAATCTGTGCTGCATAATATGATGGCATAACCCGTTTCCCGTGCGCTGTTTTCCAAAGCCCGGGCTACCTCAGCAAAAAAGGGGTTGGAAATATCAGGAACAAGCACTCCGATTGTAAAAGTTTTCTTACCTGTCAGCGCTGCTGCTACACTGCTTGGCTGGTATTCAAGTTCTTGCATGATTTCCATTACTCTATTCCTTGTTTTATTGCTGATCCGTCCTGTATTATTCAGCACCTTGGAAACCGTAGCAATTGAGACTCCCGCCTTTTCTGCTACATCATAGATAGTGAGCTTCATGTATTTTCAAACTCCTCCGAATTGTCTTTTTCATTAGTTTAGCATGAAGGAAATTTGCTGTACCAAATTTAGACCTTATTTAGAAATACTCTTTAAAAATTCTAATTTTTCTTCTGCGTTTTCAGTTGTAATGATGTCTATTCCGCTGTCTATACGCTCTTTGACCTTTTCCCCTTTAATTGCTTTCAATGCGTTTTCGACACCTTGATAGCCCATGTTGTAAGGACTTTGTGCAATTGTACCAGCAAGTTTCCCATCTAAAATAGATTCAACTGCTTCTTCTGTTCCATCTGTGCCGATTACTTTAATATCGTTTCCTTTAGCTTCGACTGCACGCAATACACCCAGCGCCATATCATCATTGGCTGCGAAAACACCTTTTACATCCCCATTTTTCTGAAGAATATTTTCCATAACAGACATAGCTTTTGTTTTATCACTATCTCCAGGTTGTTCAGCGACAACTTCGAGACCTGCTTCTTCAAGTGCTTCTTTCGCACCTTTAATTCGGTCATCTGTAGCAGGATTACCGAGCGCTCCTGAAATTAAGACCACTTTATCTCCCTTTTGAAGCATAGAAGCGAGCAATTTTCCGCCTTCTATACCTGCTGTATGGTTTTCTGTACCAATAAAGCTTGTTTTTCCTGCAAACTCAGCATCTGAATCTATTAGAAGAACTGGTAAATCCGATTGAGATGCAGTTTCTAATACTGGAACAACTGTTTCTGGCTGAGATGGAGCGACTACAATAGCACCAGGTGACTGACTTATTTGATCTTCGAGCATATTTACTTGTTGGATCACTTCCGATTCTGCAGATGGTCCAACTACCGTTACATCTACTCCAAGATCTTTCCCGGCAGCTTTAGCTCCTGCCTCTACATATTTCCAGTAAGGGCTTGATAATGTTTTTAATACGACTGCAACGCTTTCGTCCCCGTTGCCGCTTGCTTCTTTATCTGCACCGCTGCAGCCTGCAGCAAATGCTATACATGATACTGCCAATGCCGTTCCAATCAATTTAAGTTTTTTCATTTCATTTCCCCCTTTTTTATTTTTAGTAAAGCGCTTTACCAAAGTAGACAAGTTTACCCTTTCTTACTTTTGCGCTGTCGAAGAACGTCTACATATACGGCGGCGATAATAACAAATCCGATTACTGCCATTTGGAAATCAGCAGGAACGTTTAAAAGGTTTAGGCCATTACGCAGGACAGCGATAATCATAGCTCCGATTAATGTACCCCAAACAGTCCCAACGCCTCCCATAAAGCTAGCGCCGCCAATAATAACTGCCGCAATTGCGTCAAGTTCGTATGAAAGTCCAGCAAGAGGAAAAGCAGAGTTAACTCGGCCAACTGTTACAAGACCTGCAAGCCCCGCCATTAAACCACTGATTGTATACACAATAATTAACACGCGATCGACATTAATACCTGACAGACGAGCAGCTTCCTTGTTACCGCCAATGGCGTAAATATAACGCCCTGTCTGTGTTCTGGTTAGGAAAATATGAAAGATGATATATACAACTATAACAAGAAGGAAACTAACTGGAATAGGACCTACAAATTCACGGCCTATAAATTGAATTAAATATGGGAAACCAGCAATCGGAGCTGCAGCAGTTAAAATTAGCGCAATCCCACGTGCGATGTTCATTGTACCAAGTGTAGAAATAAACGGATGCGGCAAACGTAATTTTGTTAATAACAACCCGTTTATTAAACCAAATCCAGCACCGACGGCAAGACATACAATAATACCTAGGATTGGACTCAAGCCCATGTTAACTGAGACAATTCCCATAACCATAATGGAGACTGCAAGAATGGATCCAACAGACAAATCAATCCCTGCTGTTAATATTGGAAGAAGCATCCCCATTGCAAGAATGGCATTGATAGAAGATTGTCGGGCAATGTTCATTATATTATTCAATGTTAAAAACTTGTCCGATAAAAATGTGAGCACTGTAGTTAAAAGGACAAGACCGATAAGCGGTCCAAATTTACTTAAGTAACTCTTTAGCTTTCTGCTTTGTTTTGGTGCATCATTGTCTGTTTTTTTCAAAACTGCTTCACTCATTATATTAACCTCCTGTTGCCGCTTTCATAATTCTCTCTTGAGAAGCCTCTTCTATCTCCAGGTCAGCGGTTATTTTTCCTTCACTCATCACTAGGACTCGATCGCACATACCAAGAATTTCTGGAAGGTCTGAAGAAATCACCAACACTATGGCACCGCTTTCAACTAACTGATTCATTAAGCGGTATACCTCAACTTTAGCTCCAACGTCAATGCCTCTTGTCGGTTCATCAAAGATATATACCTTTGCTTGTGTGCATAGCCATTTGGCAATAACAACCTTTTGCTGATTGCCTCCACTTAAATTTCGGGCATGAAGGTCAATGTTATCAGGGCGCACCTTCAATTCTTTAATATAATTTTTTGCTTCTTCACGGATACCTTTTAAATCAACTAATCTAGATTTATTTGTAAATTTTTTCATATTAGCCATAGCAATGTTGAAATCGAGCGGCTGATCAAGCAGGAGACCTTCACTTTTCCTGTCCTCTGTAATAAAGGCAATGCCGGCATCAATTGCATCCCGAGGTGACTTAATTCGAACTTCCTCACCATTTATGAAGACTTTTCCGCCTTCATGTGAATCTGCGCTGAAAATGGCTCGTGCCAGTTCTGTACGGCCTGCGCCGACTAGTCCGGAAATGCCAACAATTTCACCATAACGGATGGAAAATCCAACTGGTTCTGAAGTTCCAGTTACCATTATGTTTTCAACCCGAAATCCTTCGTCTCCAAGCATAAACGATTGCTTGGGATACTTTTCATCAAGCGCACGGCCAACCATTAGCTCAATCCAGTAATCAGTTTCGGTAGTCTTAACCTGCAGTGTATCTATTTTAAATCCGTCTCGAAGAATGGTTAACCGATCGCCCATCCTTCTGATTTCTTCCAAGCGGTGGGAAATGAATACAATCGCGATTCCTTTTTCCGTAAGCTGTTCAACACAGTTATATAACTGTTCTACCTCTGTTCCACTAAGGCTGGATGTTGGCTCGTCCATTATAATCAATTTAGCATCCAGGGCAAGCGCTTTCGCAATTTCAACAAGTTGCTGCTGCCCAATTCCGAGCTCCCCAAGCTGCTTATCTGCCAGTGAAGGGCTCTGGCCCAGCATCTCCAAACAGCGTTCTGCTTCCTTGCGCATTTCTTTTTGGTTAAGAAGCGACAACTTTCCGGCACGCTTTAATTCTCTTCCAAGGAAAATATTTTCATAAACCTTTAATTCAGGAATGACATTTAATTCTTGATAAATGGTAGCAATGCCTAGATTCATAGCCTCAACAGGTGTATTAAGTTCGACCCGCTTGCCTTCCCAATAAATTTCTCCGTCATCCTTTTCGTAAGCGCCTGTTAAAATTTTTATGAGAGTCGATTTACCTGCACCGTTTTCACCAAGTAAAACATGAACTTCACCGGCTACTACATCTAAATCAATCCCTTTTAAAACATGGTTTTGACCAAAGCTCTTTTTAATTCCTTTTATTTCGAGGAGGCTTCCTGCATGAGTAACCATGTACAGACCCCTTTCTATTCATTCCATCATTTATGTTTTTTAAGAAAGCGCTTTCCTAATATGAAGTATAATGACTTCGCATCTTAATTTCAACATATTTTGAATATTTATTTTTTTCAAAAAAACAGCACTCTTTTATTCTTCAACTCTGCTTAACACTCACTACTAGTTGCGAAAGCTCAAATTTTTGTCCAGTCTCATAGGATTCCCGTGCTGCCAAAGCAATTTCGAGTGCCTTTACGCCATCGTCTACTGTGACACGCGGTGTTCCGTTCTCAGCTACAACCCGGAAAAAGTCTGAGAGTTCCAAATTGTAGGCATCCGTAAAACGAGATGGAAAATCCGGTAATATATCGTGCGTGTTACCCGCTTTAGTTAATATCTGAATGTTATGCTCCCGAAGATTTCCAATAAAAATCGAGCCTTCTGTCCCCATGATCTCTGCCCGTATATCGTAGCCATAATAAGCGTTACGGCTTGCTTCTGCATCTCCTGCAGCACCAGAAGCAAAATCTATATAAGTAAGGGATTGATCGACATCCCCATACTTTTCCAAAAAAGGATATTTCAAAACACGGCCATGAGCGCTCACAGAAGTGACCTCAGACTTCATCAAATAACGGGCAATATCATAATCATGGATGGACACATCTACAAACATCCCGCCGCTATGCTTGATGAATGCCTCATGAGGCGCATGGGGATCACGGGAAATTCCGCGGAAGTATATCGGATCACCGATATCACCTGCATCAATTCGTTTTTTTGCTGCATCATAAGCAGGGTCAAATCGGCGCATAAAACCAACCTGGCAGATTGAATTGTTTTTTTCTATCATGCCTTTAATTTCATTTGCTTCTTTTAAATCAATTGTCAGCGGTTTTTCAACAAAAATAGCTTTACCTGATTCTGATGCTCTTTTCAACAAATCAAAATGAGTGCTCGTTGGGGAGGCAATGATTACGGCTTCAATTGTATCATCTTGAAAAATATCATCAGGATTTGCCGTAAAAACCGGCGCCTCAAGTTCTTCTGCAACCCGTTTGGCCGTCTCAATGTTCATATCACATACAGCCACAAGTTCTGCGTTTCGAATTTTAGCCACGTTTACTGCATGCCAATACCCAAGCCTTCCTAATCCAAATACAGCCGAGCGAATTTTTTTTGTCATTGTATTTAATCTCCTTTTATTAAACGTCTGTTAACACAGACTTGCTGTGAAGTGATTGATAGCTTTTTTCAAGATAACGGGCCATCAAAAGGGAATGTTCCTCATTGTAAACCGTTTTTTTCCCCTCAAGGATACAGTCATGAAAATGTTCAACCTGATTTAAATATTGATCGTCTTTGAACCTTTCAAAAAGAATCACATTGCCATTTTCGTCTCTCACAGTTACTTTCCCGTATCCATCAGCTGATACATCTGGACGAAACGAGGAATCTACAATAATGGAGCCCTTAGGACCAATGATTTCATACCGATTAATAAATGGAAGTTCCATTGAAGCTGATACTTCAGCTGTCCGATTATATTTATCTATTAATACACAAGTCGATGTTGTATCTACTCCGTTGCGAATTTTTCCGCTCATTGAAAGTTGAACAGGTTTAAAACCGGCAATTTGTGTGACTGCATGCAAACCGTAACATCCGACATCACGCATAGCGCCTCCGCCTAATTCGCAATTTAAGCGAATGTCTTCTTCATCTTCAAGCATCCAGGAAAAATGGGCTTTCACATGGCGGCATTCCCCGATGAGGCCGGATCCGAGCAATTCCTTTACTCGCTTGTGCTGACAGTGAAATTGGTACATAAATGCTTCCATAAAGACTGCGTTATTGTCTTTAGCTGCTGTTTTCACAGCTTCCATTTCCGCTTCCGTTAACGCTGCTGGCTTTTCAAGAAGAACATGTTTTCCTTTTTCTAATGCCTTTACCGCCCATTCGGCATGAAGTGAATTTGGCAGTGGAATGTAAACGGCTTCAATGGATGGATCATCAAGAAGCTGTTCATATTGTTCATAAATAATAGGTGTTTCAAAACGTTTCGCTTTTTCTAAGCTTTTAGATGCCACAGCTCTTACATCTGCTCGGTCTGAACGCCGCAATGCCGGAACTAGTTCGTTGTATGCAATATTTGCAGCACTAATGATTCCCCAGCGGATTTTAGCCATCGTGATCACTCCTGACAATAAATTCTTACGTTTTAATAACTAAATATTCAGAAATTTAAAGAAAGAAAATAAGGTAAGCGCTTTCTCTATCTATTTTAGCTTACTCTTTTTTTTTATTCAATTACTATTTTCAAAATCTAGCGTATTCTTCCTTTTTTTCTGCAAATTCCCAATATTGCCTGCTTTTACTCACCATAAAACAGACTATCTAGTATAAAAAAAGAGAGATTGTTATATCTCTCTTTTTTTCTTTGATCTATACAATATTTCTTTGTCTATGATAATGATATAAAGCACCCAGCAAGCCTGATTGATTGAAGTACCGGCAATGATCGATATTCGTTAGTTCCAAAGCTTCAGGCCGTATCAGTCCAATCTTATCCTTCAATAAAGAAATGAAAGCTTCCTGTGAGCTTACGCCTCCTCCAAATAGAATTTTTTCTGGAGCTAAAGAATGAATGATGTTGACAGTCCCAACTGCAAGGGCCGTGAAAAATGCTTCCACTTCTTCGGTTATCACTTGATTTTTTTTCTGATAAAGGTCAAATATCTCTTCTCCTGTATAAGCTTGATGAAGCCGATTATTCACACGGTCGATCAGATTCCAGGTAGAGCCTAATCTGCTCAGTGTAGCTGTTTCCATTAGTAAAGGAAGCTTTTCCGTTATTTGCAGACACATTAAACCAAACTCTCCAGCCATACCTTGTCTTCCCCTGTATAACTCATTGTTGATAAAAATAGAACCGCCAATCCCAGTTCCAACTGTTAAGACGACAAAATGATTGTTAGCGATTGCGTTACCTTTCCATTTTTCTGCAAGCGCCGCACAATTGGCATCATTTTCTAATTCTATAGGCAGTTTCAAACTTTTAAGCTCTTCCTTAACCCTTTTGTTCTGTAAATCCGTTACCGCCCCAGCAAAAAAGACGTTCCCTGTTTGAACATCAACAGCTCCAGGAACGCTGAGTGCGATCCCTTTAACAGAATATTTTTGTTTATATTCTTCCGTTTGATCAATAAGCATGGTGAAAATTTCATTGTTCCCTTGTGGTGGTGTTTGATGCACGTTTGATTCAATTACCTTCCCATCACTATTCATGACGGCTGATTTAACAGATGTTCCTCCAATATCAAATACCGCTGTTAGTTCCAACTATCTCCCTCCGCTTTC
Organism: Metabacillus hrfriensis; assembly: GCF_030127205.1. NCBI lineage: Bacteria > Bacillati > Bacillota > Bacilli > Caryophanales > Bacillaceae > Metabacillus > Metabacillus hrfriensis. The sequence goes on along the minus strand of NZ_CP126116.1, from coordinate 1,060,438 downwards.
TAAATTTTAAAATCCATTATTTTTTGAAAGCTGAGCAAACCACTGACCGCTTTTCTTTATTGATCTTTTATACTGATCTTCTAAATGAACAGAGACAAGCCCATATCGATTTTTATAGGCATTCAGCCATGACCAATTATCCATAAAAGTCCAGAGGTGATATCCTTTGACATTCACGCCTTCTTTTAATGCTTGGTGAATCCATTTAAGGTGCGCTTGCATAAACTCAATTCGGTAATCGTCAATAATTTTGCCTGTTTCATCTCTGAAACGCTCCTCATTTTCTACACCCATGCCATTTTCAGAAATAAAGCATTCAATGTTTCCATAGTCCTTTTTGACATTCATCAAAATATCATAGATGCCTTTCTCATAGATTTCCCATCCGCGATAAGGATTCATCTTCCTTCCAGGCATTTCGTAATAATCAAAATATCTTTCCGGCACAAATGGGGCATGAAGGTTTGGAAGGTGTTCCTTTGCTTTTATTCTCCGTGGCTGATAATAATTAATCCCCAATAAATCAACAGTGTTTTGTTGGATGGTTTCTAAATCCTTTTCTTTCATTTCAGGCAGGAAGTTTTCCTTTTTCAAAAGAGCAACTAGTTCTTCAGGAAACTTTCCTTTTACACTTGGGTCTAAAAACGATCGGTTAAAGAATAGGTCCGCCATTCTCGCTGCTTTGACATCTTCTGGATGCTGACTGCGCGGATAGGAAGGAGTCAAGTTCAATATGATTCCGATCTTTCCGTCTTGCCTGCTGTCATGATATGCTTCAATAGCTTTTGCACTGGCTAAAATGGTATGAAAACCTACTTGTACGGCTTTTTTAAAGTCACAAATAGCAGGGTAATGAAATCCGTATAAGTAACCGCCTTCGACAGGCACAATCGGTTCGTTATGGGTAAACCACTTTTTCACGCGATCACCAAAGTGTTTAAAGCAGGTGCTTGCGTACTTCACATAAGCATCCACAACTTCACGGCTTTCCCATCCTCCCCTTTTTTGCAGAGCAAGCGGCATATCAAAATGATAGAGATTGATGAAAGGTTCGATGTTATGGATAATTAATTCATTAATGACATCTTCATAGAAATGAATCGCTTGCTGATTTACTTCTCCCTCTCCGTCCGGAAACAGCCTTGACCATGAGATGGAAAATCGGAAGCTATTATGTCCGGCTTCTTTCATTAATTGAATATCTTCTTTGTATTTCTCATAAAACTTTGAAGTATGATTGGGTCCTACTCCATTATGAAAACGGTGTGGTTCTGTCTCAAACCAATAATCCCAAATATTTTGCCCTTTGCCGTCTCCTTCTGCATGTCCTTCCATTTGCGTTGCGGATGATGCAGACCCCCACCAAAAATCGTCAGGAAAAAGATAATTCATTTGTTTTTCCAAGTTTTAAACCCCTTTCTTAAAAAGGACACCAAGCCGCTTAATCCAGCTTGGTGTCATGTATGATTATTTACCCTGTGTTTTTCTCCAAGCATCATATTGCTTTTGAATTTCAGCCATGACTTTATCAAGTCCGGCTTCTTTAAACTTTTTGTTTGCTTTTGGCAAGTACTCTTCCGGGTCTACTGAACCTGTCATGAGCGGTTTTGAAAACTCACTTGAGACATTTGCGATAGCAGCGATTTCCGTACGGACTGGATTTGGATCAAAATAGAATCCAAGCGTAGGAGCAGCTATAGAATCATTATTGAATTTCTCAAAGGCATCCCATTTATCATCTGGATCATTGTCATATAAAGGTAAGATAAATTGATTTCCGATGGCAAAGCTTGGCATATTAAAGTTATCAATACGTGCTTGTAAATCTTTAATTTTATCATTCTCTCCTTTTTCATAATGAACATCTTCAATCCCTTTATCCAATAAAGTTCGTAAATATGGATCTGTATTTAATAAATTTAAGAACATCATCGCACGTTCCGGATTTTTTGATGTCACAGAGATAGCCTGCATCGAGCCTGTTACTGAACCATTAAAAGTGATCGGCTCATGAATTGGCTGAACTGCTAAATCATATCCTGAAGTACGGGCCCATGTAAGCTCAGCATATGGCTGATACATTTCTTTGCGAACGAACCAGTTTTCTACTTCAAGCGGCCAAGGATCGTTGCTGGTTGCAGCATCTGACTTAATATATCCCGCTTTATAGAAGCTGTGCATCGTTTTTAATGCTTGCTCCATCTCTGGTGTTTCATACACATTGACAATTTTGTGATCCGATGAATCCAGATGAACAGCAAACGGCATTTTATCATCTAAAATATAATCAAACGGCAGGTATGGATTAAACGTAGAAATCGGGGTGAAATCAGGTTCATTTTCTTTAATGGTTTTTAATAATGGCTCTAAGTCTTCAAGTGACTGAACTTTCTTAATGTCCAGGTTGTGTTTTTCAACTAATCTCTTATTAAAAACATAAACACTTTGCTGTCCTACTTCTTTATTGGCTGGAACGGCATACAATTTCCCGTCAATTTTTGCCCCTTCTAAAAAGGCAGGGTCTAATGCTTCTTTTAATTCTTTTCCTTCAGAATCCAGTAATTTATCTAATTCGACAAAAGCACCTTTTCGGGCATTTAATACATAGTTTGCTGCCCATGAACTTGTAAATGCAATATCAAACGGCTCACCCGAGGCAATCACGACCTGCATTTTTTTATCATAGTCACCCCAGTCGATCATTTTCAGGTTGATTTTAGTATTTATTTTTTCTTTTGTGTATTCATTTACTTTTTCCATGACTTTATCGGCATCTTTTTGAGGTGTTCCGATCATATACCACGTCAGTTCATATGGTTTTAGTTCCCCATTTTCAGTTGAATTGCTCTCCTTGGCTCCCCCCATGCATCCTGATAAAATCAAGGTTAAACTAATCACTGCCATAAAAATCGATACCCATTTCTTTTGCACGTTTTTTCCCCCTTATTGTTTGTTTACTTTTTAACTTATCATTCTTTTACACTGCCGATTGTCAGCCCGCTAACAAAATATTTTTGGAAAAATGGATAAGCAATCGCGATCGGCAAGGTTGAAATGACTACCATCGCCATTTTTGCTGCATCTTGCGGAATGGCGGTTAATATTCCTGCTTGCTGACCATTTGTTAATGCATTCTGGCGAATGAATTCCAAGTTGCCCTCAACCTTCATTAAAAGAGATTGCAACGGAACCAGTGTTGGATTATCAATAAATAACAAGGCATTAAACCAATCATTCCAGTAACCAAGTGTACTGAATAATGCGATGGTTGCGATACCAGGCAAGGATAATGGCAAAACGATTTGAAAAAAGATTCTCCATTCACTTGCGCCGTCAATGCGTGCTGATTCTAATACAGATTCAGGTACCGATCTGATGAAAAAGGTTCGCATAATCAAAATGTAGAAAGCGTTTACAACAAGCGGCAGAATTAGAGCCCAGATCGTATTTTTCAATTGCAGAACCTGAGTGGCCACGATATAAAAAGGAACTAATCCTCCGCCAAATAACATTGTAAAGAAAGCTAAAAATGTGAAAAATTTGCGGTACAAAAACTGTTTTCTTGAGATTGCGTAAGCATAAAAAGAGATCGTCATCACACTTATTAATGTACCTAAAATTGTAACGAGTATCGTAATGAAATAGGATTGAAACAACTGATCTTTCATAGCCCATAAATATTGATAGGCAGCGGGACTCCATTTTTCAGGAATAATTTGGAACCCATTAGCGGCAAGCGTCTTTTCATCCGTTAAAGAAATCATAATAACATATATAAAAGGAAACACACATACCATGGCAAATCCGCCTAAGATCACATTCATGATCAGATTTGGGAAGCCATTTAATTCATGCGGGTTATATTTTCTTTGCCGCTTCTTTTTTTTCTGCACGTCAATCTTTACATCCGGATCTTTTACTTGAGTATTTGCTGGTCCCACACTTTTGTCTCCTTTCTTTTTAAAATAATGCATACTCCTTATCAATCTTCTTAACAAGATAATTCGTCAGCATAACCAGGATAAAGCCAACGACCGATTGATAGAGTCCTGCAGCCGTGCTCATGCTTATTTCACCCATAGTCGTTAGTCCTCGATAGACATAGGTATCAATAACATTTGTAACGGGATATAATGCACCGGAATCTCTCGGCACTTGAAAAAACAAACCAAAGTCAGAGTTAAAAATTTTCCCGACGTTTAAAATAGTCAAAATGACAATAAGCGGTGTAATCATCGGCATCGTCACATGGCGAATTTGCTGCCACTTATTAGCCCCGTCAATCATTGCAGCTTCAAAATATGTTCGATCAATCCCAACAATCGCTGCCAGATAGACGATGCTTCCGTACCCTACACCTTTCCACATTGACATAAAGATAAGAATGAAAGGCCAATATTCTGTTTCGCTATACCAGGAAACCGCTTCCAATCCAAACCACTCAAAAATTTTGTTCAGCAATCCTCTATCTACACTTAAAAAGGTAAAAACAAAATAACTAATAACAACCCATGATAAAAAATGAGGAAACAACATTCCGGTCTGATACACTTTTGCAAGTTTTTTATTCGCTAATTCACTCAGCACAATCGCAATAAAAACAGAAAGTATTAATCCTAAAATAATGAAGACTGCGTTATATAAGATTGTGTTTCTGGTAATTACGAAGGCATCATTTGTACTGAACAAAAATTCAAAGTTCTGAAATCCAACCCATTCGCTATTTAATACACTTGCCAAAAATCCTTCAGCATCGTAGCGAAAATTCTTAAAAGCAATAACGGTTCCAAACATCGGTAAATAAGAGAAAAATAAAAACCAAATCGTCCCTGGCAAAACCATGAGGAGCCACACACGATTTTTGTACACATTAACAAAGAAATTCTTGATCCGTTTCATAGAGGCCCTCCCTTTCTTCTCCTACTCTTATTGTAAATTTGAACGCTTCTGGTTAAAAGTTAACAATTTTTAGATTTGATGGACTAATTTAGGATTCCTTCGAAAAGTGATAACACCTTGTTCACCCTGGGGCAAGCTGCATAGAGCTAAGAAGTTCGGTTTTGTCTTTCAAGTGACCTCGAGGAGCTTTCATGGATCCATTTAGCCGTGTCCACCAAACAAAAAAAGCCAGCCCTTTTAAGACTGGCTCTCATAACTATGCAGTGCTCTCCATTCGGTTGGAGTTACACCCATGCTTTTTTTAAATTGCTTATAAAAGTAAGTGGAGTCTGAATACCCTACCTTTTTTCCAATTTCCCCCGATTTCAAATGGGATTCCTTTAACATCATCTTTGCTTTCTCAATTCTCAGCTGATTAATATAATCAGAGAAAACGCTTCCGACTTCTTTTTGAAAGAGCTGCCCTAAATAAATGGTGTTTACGTGAAACTTTTGACTTAACGTTTTTAGGGAGAGCTCTTCATGGTATGAGGTCTGAATATATTGAAGAACACTATGGATAATCGGGCTCATTTGGTCATTTCGATTTTTTATTTGCTCCATTAGATTTTTTAAAAATGCAATCACCACATTTCGTAATTCAGTGATTGTATCCGCTTGAAGAACACTTGATGTCTCTTTTGCAAGCTTCATTAAATCATTTGGCAAATCGAGTGAACTGCGGATGGTGGACATTAATTCGATGGAAAAGCTTTTAGCTAATTGTGAGGTATCCAAAGATATCCGTTCAGAAAATTGATCGAAAGCAGAATGTATCCATTTCTCCACTTCACAGTGATTCCCCGTCAGCACTTGTTTCAAAAGTTCCTGAAAGTTAAATGTCCGAATCATTTCTGTGGTCTCGGAGAACTTTTCTGCGTCCTTTTCAAGAATTAACTTTGTGCCCTCAGAAATGACAAATCTATATTTCAGGAGATCCCTGGTTCGATAAAAACTTAGAAAAATATCATCTGCTGAACAATTTTCCTTTCCAAGAGCGATGAAATAATCGTGAACCTCCTGCTTTTGATCAAGATTCATTTGTAAATGATGTAAATCACTTTCAACCTCATCAGGCCGTTTGCTTAACCAAATTAATATCATCTCTTCCTCTGGATTTATCACACATAGACATCCCAAGCATTCTTCAATCCATTTGCGAATCCCTGATCGTTCTCCCCTATGATCAGCTGCAAGTTCCAGCTGCACAATGGCAAATACGAGCGTTGAATCATGAAGATGAAGATCGTAAATGTCCAAACGTTTTTTTAATTCCTGGTGGCTGATATCCCTGTTTAACCATCTCCAGATTGCATTGTCTCTTAGCACATAGTAGTCTTCATCCTCGTGCTGCAATTGCTGAAGCTTTTCGATTGTATTACGTAATGTTGCAGCAAGCTCTTCTTCATCAATCGGTTTTAATAGATAGTTTTCAATTCCAAGTGAAATGCCCTTTTTAACATACTCAAATTCTTGGTAGCCTGACAGCACAATATATTTCATATGAGGCTTTATGACTTTTAAGGCTGTGATCAATTCTAAACCGTTCATTTGAGGCATCATGATATCCGTAAGAAGAATGTCGCATTCCTTTGTTTGAAGTGTTTTTAGAGCCTCTTCTCCGTCATAGGCATGCCCGATTATTTGAAGCCCGATATCTTCCCAATTAATAATTGATTTCATTCCTTCAATAATAAATGGTTCATCATCAACAAGAAAAACGTTATACATCCTGCTCATTTCCTCCTATGATTGGCATTGATATCTGGACTTCTGTTCCTGCATCGACTGTGCTGTCGATGATTAATCCGTACTCATCTCCAAATCTCAGCCTTATCCTTTGCAGGACGTTGGATAATCCAATCGATTCAAATGTTTCATGTTCTTCTTTTAACCGCTTTTGAATGTCAGCTAATCGATCAGGTGCGATTCCTCTTCCATTATCGCGAATCATGATGATTAATTGAGTTTGCTTCCTATGAACTCCAATGTATAGATGATTCGTGCTTTCATGCTTTTTTAATCCATGAATGACATAGTTTTCGACAATGGGCTGAAGCATAAATTTAAGAATTTCATAGTTTAGTACCTGTTCCTCTATATCGTAATGTACATGTAAACGCTCTGGATAGCGCACCTGAAATAATTGCAGATATTGTTTCACATGCTCTATTTCATCTTGTACGGTGACAGCTTCACTATCTTTTAAAGAATAGCGGAATAATTGAGCTAAATAATAAATCATCGTGCTGGTTGTTTTTGACCCATCTGCGATTGCTTTCATACGAATCGCTTCAAGGGTATTATATAAAAAATGGGGATTGATTTGAGATTGCAGGGCTTTCATTTCGGCTTCTTTTTGTTTGATTTCTGAAATAAACATTTGATCGATATAGCGATTTAAATCCTCTGCCATTTGATTAAAGCTGGTTGAAATCATACTCAATTCATCTTTTTGATGAACATCTTGAATCCTGACATCCAAGTTTCCCTTTTGTACCTCAGACATGGAATGTTCGATGACCTGAATGCGTTTTGAGTATTTTCGCATAGCAATATAGGTAAGCAAAATGGCGGCAGCCGTTAACAAAATCGTGATCAGCAGCATGGTCCGGTGAACTAGTGTAACGCCTTGGATTTCTTTTTCAGGAATTAGACCAACAATCATAAGCTGTGAGCGTTCATCTGCTAATGTGTTGACATAATAGGTTTCCCCTTTAATTCTTGTCTTTTTTAAAATGGTTTGAAAATCAGGCTTACTTCCTTCCTTTTCTATCGAAGCTGCCTTAGAGGGATATAGAAGATCACCTAAGTTATTATAGATAAGAACTGTCCCTTTTAATTGCTGCTGACGTAAATGAAGGAGATTCTCTAAACCTTCAAAGCTATAATAGATTGATATGTCACCAAGTTTTTTTAATGTGCCGGGGTCATTTAATTTCTTCGTGACATGGTAGCTGTTTTGAATGGATCGTTGACTGATATCATTTACAAGTCCGCTGGATTTCCTTTCAGATATTAGGAAATCTTTATCTAAATTTATTTCACTAACTTGATTAACTGACTGCGACCATCTGTAGTGATTAAAGATATACAAATATTCACTAAGGGTAGCATCACTGTTGATGCTGACCGCATTAACATCTGAATCTTGACTAAAGTAATTCTCAATGAATGTTTCGAGATCACTTGGTACAAAAGAGCTGCTTTCACTGTAACGGTCAAGCCGATAAGAAAGATATTGATTATAATCGTGCTGCAAAGCGAATGAGATATCTTCAATAAGATCTGTTTTAAAATAGAGTTCCTTAAAAACACTGTCAACATAATCATGTTTGCGATTAAAATAAGTTTCCACTCTCTCTAGTATTCTCGTATTTGCATCCAATTCTCTTTGGACAACTACTTCTGTATAATACTGAGATAAAAGCGAAAACAGCAAAAACATACACAATAAAATAATGACAGAATATGTGAACAAAATGCGATGGAAAATCTTATTCCGCCATTCTCTTATTTTTAATAGCATAGCAGTTACTCCCTCTATCATTGATCAATCTTACTTTAAAGATAAAACAGACGCAGTACCTTAAATGGCACTACGTCTATTATAAAGAAACTTAAAACGCTTTCATAGGCTTCATGTGAAACGGATAGCAAAGGTTTTAATTTCATATGGCTTGATTTTAAATGTGACGCTTGAACCTCTTTTTGTCTTTGACAGGGGCTCTTCTAGTAAATTCACTTCGTGCCATTCTTCTATTTTCCAATCAGAGGAAAGAGTAACCTCGCCTCTTCTTCCTTCAAATTCATGCAACCGAACAATCACCATGTCATGTTCCTCAGCTTTTTTTACGGCATCAATATGCAAGTTTTGAGAGGACAGAGAAAGAAATGATTGGCTGCAATCCGATAACTTACCTTTATGTACAAGGAGCGGACTATTCAGAAACCAAGCTTCACGAACAGTCCCGCCTTCTCGCCAATCTCCTTTATGAGGAAGGATCGAATAAGTGAATTCATGATCTCCACAGTCAGCGGTTGGGTCAGGGTACATTGCACCCTTTAATAAAGACAGCCGGAGAACATTTCCCTTAATGTCGTAACCATACTTACAATCATTAAGCAAGCTTACACCATATCCTGTTTCAGATAAATCTGCCCACTGATGCCCAACGCTTTCAAATCTGGCCATATCCCAGCTTGTGTTCCAATGATTCGGCCTCATTACATTCCCATATTGAATATCATAAGTCGCATCTGTCGTTCTGACATCTACAGGAAAGGCAGCCTTTAGAAGTTTGCGGCGTTCTTGCCAATCAATATGCGTTTTAAAGTCAATTCGTTTGGAATGACCATAAACAATCATCTGCTGTTTGATTTTTGTTTGGTTAAAGCTCCAATTAAACTGTACAATCGTGCGAATTGAACCGCATTCGATCAATTCTATTGAAATAAGTTCTGTTACCTCCTGCATTTTTTCCTGGTAAAAGAGATCAATATCCCATGCATCATGTGCTAATGGCTTATCTTCAAAAATTTGCAGGACATTTGCCCTTGAACCTTCCGCTAACACTTCTCTCTTTTCAGACACATCATATATTTGAGTTAATTGGCCAGCATGATTCCAAGCAATCTCATAGAAAGGTGTGGATAAAGAATTCTGATTCATTTGAAATGGTGCTTTTATGATCTTTTTCTCTTTCAAGGAAGATGCACGAAATTCTAGTGCTATTCCGCCAAATGACGGGGTTTTGGTAAGTTTAACAAGCCATCCCTCATTTGTTTGCTGTGCAGTTAATTCGCATCCCTTGTCATCATGCCAGTTCCCTTCCTTTTGATTATCATCATCAAAAGGGATGAAAGCCAGCTCCTCACATTGCCAATGTGAGGAATTCCAGGCTGTGTAATGCTTCCCCGTGTTTGAACTTGTTAATTGAGCTGCTGCATGGTCTGTAAATTTTTTATGCTTTTTCCACGCCTCATCATACTCAAGTTTCGAGTCTTCATATACTTCTTTAATAGATGACCCTGGGATAATATCATGAAATTGATTTCTCAAGATGATCTTCCAGCCCTGGTCCAGTTCTTTCTTCGGATAGTGACTCCATTCACTTTGAAGGGCATGCAATACTTGCAGCCATTCTGTTTCTCTATAGGCAAGCTCAAGCTTTCTATTCATTTTTTTATTATAGGCCTGGCTTGTATATGTTCCACGATGATACTCTAAATAAAGCTCTCCATCCCAATCATGAACATAGCCTTCTGCTGCTTGGATGTTTTCATGAAGTCTTGTAAAATAATCACCTGCTTTTGAAGGCTTTACATGCGGCAAACCGGGCATCTTGTCATATCTTCTCCTAAATTCAAGCATTTCACGGTTGACTCCGCCGCCGCCGTCCCCATACCCATATGAAAGAAGCAAGTCTTGATTTATATCTTTATCACGATAGGATTTCCAAGCTCCGTTAACTGTTTTAGCAGTAATCAAACCATTGTAGGTATAAAACCAAGAGTCATCTGAATTCCAAGGTTCTGGCGTCGTCACAAAATGTGTCAAGATTTCACTTCCGTCTATCCCTCTCCACCTGAAGGTATCATGCGGCATCCGATTATACTGATTCCAGCTGATTTTCGTGGTCATAAACGTGGTTATACCTGATTTTTTTAAGATTTGCGGTAAAGCCCAGCTATAACCAAAAACATCTGGAAGCCATAAATAACGACATGTAATCCCAAATTCGTCTTTCAAAAATTTGCTGCCATATAAAATTTGTCTGACTAGAGATTCTCCATTTGGAATATTGCAATCCGCCTCCAGCCACATGGCCCCTTCAGCTTCCCACATTCCTTCGTTAATCCGCATTTTTAATTGTTCATAGATCTCTGGATAATCTGTTTTTAAATATTCGTATAACTGCGGCTGCGTTTGTAAAAAAACATAATCAGGATATTGTTCCATTAATCTTAAGACTGTAGAAAAAGATCGGGCCGTCTTTTCTCGTGTATGTTTTAATCTCCACAGCCAGGCGACATCTATATGCGTGTGGCCGATGGCATGAATCGTAACAGAATGATTTTTTTCAATTTGTTCCAACCGATCATTAAGTATGGCCCGGGCCTGATAACAAGACTCATAAAAGCAGCTGCTTCCAGGTTCCGTCCAGTCAATTTCTTTGTAGCTCTGGTTCAGGGACGTTAACAATAACTGCTTTTCTGGAGCCTCTTCTCTTAATTCTTTAATTGTTTCATAGATAGCTTGTGAGGTGAAATATAGATCATCTATTTGTTCATCAAGCCATGCAATCTCAGCAGTGCGAATCGTATATTCCTGCTCTTTCTGCGGTCCGCCCCCTTCAAGTCCTGACCATAAGCGAAAATCAAGCCGAATAGAATGACCAGCAGCATCTTCTGGGAAAAAGACCTCTTGATGATTAGAATCCACTCCCTGAAATGGCTTTTGATTTAAAAATAAAAGAGACTCAAATCCTGAATTATTTCCTCCACCTGTCCGGCCAAAGTCAAATAATCCAACTGCTTTTTTTCCGTTCCACTCTGCCGGAATCTCTAAATCTGTCTGGAGCCATAAATAAACATCCCGGCCTCTCCATTTGTCTCCAATACTAATTGTCTTGCCTGATGGTTTATCCGGCGGATAGGCTCCGATCTCCCCAGTATCTTGCGTACAATTGAAGATTGAAATCTCCTGTTTATGCCGGTACCGGTATTCTGATAATTCCTTTATTCTTGCTTCAAGCTTATTTTCCGTATAAAACAAGGGTATTCTCCTTTCCAATGCCGGTTTTTACCTCTGTAAATCTTTTGTAACAAACATGCATGATCCAATACGCCGGAAATACCCCTGCTATAAAAGGGAACAGCCCTGGCATCGATTTAATCAAATATCCAATAAAAAACAGACCGATTCCCATCAATATAGTCGTTTTAGGACTAAGAATTGCGAGAATAAATGGCTGTTTGATGTATTGAAAAAAAGATAAATGATAATGAACATATAATGGAAAGAAATAAATAAGTGTTAACACAAATAAAAAGGAGACAAAGATTAAAAAGAAATAGAGAATGACAGACCCCGTTCCTTGCATGGCAAAAGCAAATTTTAAATCAATATACAAAAAGGATCCTATGCCTAAAAAGAAAATTCCCAATTTGTTAGCAGGCATAAATTCTTTTTTAAATGTATCTTTAAATACTTTCCATATAGAAAAATCCAAATCCTTTTGTACCCATTTTCTTGTAACCGTAAATAAGGCAACTGTGGATGGAAAAAGACCAAATACTCCAATGCCCAGCAGTGTAAATCCTGCCCATAACACGTTTGCGACAAGAATTCTCCAAATCCACTCACTTGCTTCCTGGACAAATTTGCCCATGATACCGTCATCTCCTTTTTTCGGCGGATACCAGAATATAAGTTTCCGATATTCATTTATGTTTATCTAAAGCGCCGCCCCCGCTATGCCACACGGTTCTTCTGCTTTTAAGGGGAACCCTGATGGATTCCCCTTAATACTTGTCTATGGAGCAGGATAACCAAAAACTTCAAATTCATAGATTCTGGCTGCTTGGTCTCCCCCTTGAGTAGGCTGATCAATCCATAGCCTTACATATCTTGCTTCAGTCAATTGAATACTATGTTCGGAAACATCTGCTGCGTTATCTGTCACTTTAACAACTTCAGACCAATTCTCCCCATCTGTACTTCCTTCAATTCTAAAAGCTTTTGTATTAAAGGCATTTGGTTCTCCCCCTGCTGCGGCATGGTGAAGGACGAATTTAGAAAGTGCGTAATTTTTGCCAAGATCCACCTTTAACCAATGAGGTGCATCTCCCAGAGCACACCACTTACTGGATTTAGAACCGTCAAGTGCAAATCCTGGACCTTCAGATGAAGCACATTGACCATCAGCAGCAGCTTGCTTATTCAATGCTGCATTCGTAACATTATTTGCTTCTTTTGAGATCGTAATATAGGCATCCTTAGTGACAATATCTTCCCCTTCACTATTTTTCGCCACTAAAGTAACAGAGTAAGTTCCTTCTGATTCATACGTAACAACAGGTTTCGCGTCTGTGCTGCTGGATGGTGATCCTCCTTCAAAACGCCATTCAAGTTCCTCTGTCACTTCTGATGATTGATTCATAAATTGAATCTCTTCACCTGGTGCTGCCAGTGTTTTATCTGAACTGAAATTCGCTTTCGGCATTGGATAGGGCGGCCAGTCAAATACATCTTCAGCAGATTTGCTGCGCTGATTTCCTTTATAAACACTTTTTACTTCCAATTCGGTCTTCGTCTCTTTTCCCTCTCGTTTTAAATCAGAGAGATAAAAGTAGTTGTTTGGAGTTCCGCCTAGCCATTCTTTATCACCATTTGGCAGCACCCGATAAATTTCATAGTAATCTGCTTGTTTGTTTCTTTCCCAAGTCAGAGAAACATTTGCATAAATCCCATTTTGGAATTCCGTTTCTTTTATCATGACATTTTCAGGTTGATGAACTTTTTTTATGTCATCTTTTTTGTTAGAGACTTTTATCTCACCAATATTAATATCGATGGCTTCTTGTTGATCAAATTTGAGAGAGATGGCAGCGATTTCTTTTCCCTTAAACCTTTTCAGTTTAATCTTTTGAGTTACCCATTTTCCTTTTGCCTCTTTTTTCACATCGAAAAATTCAAAGTGATTCGGTTTGTCTAAGAAACTGATGCCAACCTTCATATTTGGTTTTGCAGATTTATACGTAATCGAAAGTTCCGTATCCTTCTCAACCGGAAGCTTTGTTTTGTACAATTTAATATGGGATGATTCATTCCCGTTTAGTTCACCTGACACTTTTAAAGAACTTCCACCTGTATACGCTTGGTTCCAATCAAATTGAACAGAGATTGGTGTTCCTTCAATGAGCCATCTCCAAGTTGGAAGGATATCCTGCAAACTTCTGTTGTTCCATGATTTATGACTCAGCCTATTTCCTTCTACGGCAAAAAATTGTCCGCTGCCAGTATTGAAATTAGTCACAAATGGCAAGTGAGTAATTGCCGTTTTATCTGTAAAGTAGTGAGACATTCCTTTCCAATCGCCATTTCCATCCGTACTGGAAGGATCCCCTTTTTGGCCAGACCAGAAATCCTGTTCTTTTTGATAAAATTCATTCATCGTTTTAGAAGAGTTAAATGTCCAGTCAGGACGATAAATTCCTAAAGAAGTATTTGGACTTTTTCCTTCCGGGAAAATTCCATTCCATGGAACTTTTGTTAGTGTTCCTTTTGCTTCCACGTCAATGCCCGTATACAAATCATAGGGGGATCTTCCGATTTCCTTAGCTTTCAAGTTAGATGCTTCCTGGTTTTTCCACCAAAAATTCAAAAACATGCTATCGGATACCCGGTTATTTCCATCTTGCAAAAAGGCATTATTTTTGTCAGTTAAGGCATTTTGCCAATTAATTCTGCCATCTTCTGTCATCGAGTCATACCACATGATGTGCATGCCGTCTTTTTTATTTTTTTGAAGGTACATGAGAAACTCTTTCATTTTCAGAGCGGTTTCTTGGCTTCCGCCTTCTGTTTCCTGGTTAATAAACCAGCCATCAAATCCATAATATTCTGCTGCTTCAAGCAATTTATCTGCTGCAGGAAATGAACCGTCCGCGCGCTGCTCAAGCATTTGATTCAACCACTCTATTTTTCCTCCATATACAGCAGGAGGGAAGAAAACATTCCCTAAAATCGGAACACCATTTTTGTGGGAAGAGTCAATCACATCTGCACTTGGAGGAACAATGATGCCCTCGCCGGATGAACCTGCCCAATACACCATTAAATCGACATACTGCCAATAACTAAACGTGTTGGCAAAGAACTCTTTCCCTCCTTGAGAAGGTACACCGCTAGTGTTTTTGTTTAACGCTGATAATGCAACAAGTTTTGCTTCTGATTGAGCATTGCTGTTGACATTATAAAGCGTCTCCCTATCTGCTAAAGGAATTGTACTTCGATTGAATGGAGCATCAGGATCACTTTCAGGACTCCATTTAAGGAGTTGTTCTGGAAACCAATAAGATGATTCCGGCTGAGCTGCAAAGCTGCCGGATGGCATAAAGATCACAAAACAAACAGACAGAAAAACGACAATGGAACATAACCCCTTTTTAGACCGAACCATACCTTACATCCCCTCTTCATTCTTTATTTTGAAGCCATTGATTCAGCGGACTTCCTTTGACTGTATATCCGCAAAGACTTAAAACAAATTCACTGAACATAGAGTTTGCCCATGAAAACCACTCTCTTGTGTACTCCTTTGGATCATCTGAGTTAAACCCTTCATGCATATAGCCTGTATCACCATCCGTTTCTTTAAAAACGGATAATATTCTTTGTTTTTCAGATTCCTCTTGTGCTGTCATACCTTGAATGGCTAAGGCGATATGCCATATATAATGATCTGGGGTATGCGGACTGCCAATTCCGCTTGCTGCTTTCCCCTCATAATAATAAGGGTTATCCCGGCTCAGCAAAAAATGTCTCGTATTTTGGTAGATTCGATCGTTAAAATCGCAATAACCTAAATATGGCATCGAGAGAAGGCTTGGAACATTCGCGTCATCCATTAAGTTATAACCTCCCCTGCCATCAGTTTCATAGACGTACATTTCTTCATAGACAGGATGGTTGATCACACTATATTTTTCTATTCCCTCCTCTATTTCAGAAGCCAATTGCATGCATTCTTTAGCAAGTTCGGAATCAAGCAAGACCTGAAGACAAATTTCAGCAGAATATTTAAGAGCTACAACCGCAAACATGTTGGCTGGAACAAGGTAACCATAGTGGCAAGCATCATCACTGGGACGAAATGCACTCCAAGTCATACCGGTTTTTATTACCTCTGATCCCATGCCGCTGCGCGTGAGTGTGTCTGATTGCCGAACATTTTCACGTTCGAAACGGTATGTTGATTTATTTTCATGATTTTGTTCTACCTTCCACACGTTCAAAATGCTTTTTAATCCCGCTTGATAAGAATCGTTAAAATGGGAAGTGCGTCCCGTTGATTTCCAAAGCAGATAGGCAAGCTGCAAGGGATAGCAAAGGGAATCCACTTCATATTTTCTTTCCCAAATATAAGGAGTCATGTCTGTTTTGTCGCCTTGGTGACCCTTACCGCTTGAGGTTTCATTAAACGCATTTGCATAAGGATCATGGTTAATGAACTGGAATTGTTTAGAAACAACCCCCTCAATCATTTCTGCGATTTGCTCATCTTCTTCAGCCAAGATGAGATAAGGTCTCACTTGTGCTGCTGAATCTCTTAGCCACATTGCAGGTATATCACCTGTAATTACAAAGGTTGTTCCATCTTCTTGCGGTTTTAAAGTTGTTGTATAGGTATTAATAAAACATTGTGCAAACATCTCCTGAAGTTTTTTATCATTCGGAAAATGTTCGTTCACTCTTGAAATGAGTTTTTTCATTGACTCAGGTATCGTTGCGTTCACATCATCTACTCCTTTTAATGGGTCCAGGCTACCGTCTTAATCTCGAACGGTTTTAAGTCTATTTCAATGTTGTTGCTTTGCAGAACTTCTAGCTTCTCTTCAATGATATTGCTGGCAAATCCTTGTTTAACAAGAGGCATGTTTACTTTTAAATCAACTTTTTCATCTGAAGTATTGAACCATCTGGTGATCACATGATCGCCCTCTTCAGCCATCTTGAAAGTCGACATGGCAAGCGATGGACCATTCCATTCGAGGAAATGGTTATCCTTAGGCAATTCCCCATGGTGAAGATCCGTTTGAATCATCGTTAATGGCGCCTGAAATTGATAGGCAAGATGATAAGATTCAGATGTAATCACATCACCGGAATGAGGGATAACCATCCATTCTGCTTCATTCTCCCCTAAACATTGAGCTTCAGGTGCAGAGAAATCTCCCCAATCCCCAAGCTCTGAGACAGAACGAAGTAATGTTAAGGCGATGGTTTTGTTTTCTTCTATGATTTCATACTCATGTAAGCCTTTATTTGCAATGGTCAATCCTTTCCGTTCATCTGACATACTGACAAAACCTTGTTGATGATGATCAAAGCTAGGATTCTCCCATTCTATTTCAGGGCTGTTTTTTCTTTTAACGATTTCAAAAACACTGTCTGCATGGTGAGAGTCCGTTTGAATATTTGTTGGAAATAACACTCTTATTCGATGATCTTTTGCTTGATTTTCAATAAAAGCCTGAAAGGATGGTCCTCTTGATGTTTGATCTAGCGTCATAATGGTTCTTATCTGAATAGTTGCGGTCTCCGCTGAACGAGACGCTTTTCTGTTTTTGTGCCAGACTAACATCCTTTTTTCCTTTTCAAATGCTTGATCTGCGCTCTTTGGGATCACCCATTTGTGGATCATTTCAACCCTTGCTCTTAGGCTATTGTTTTCCAGCACTTTAATTTGGGCTTTCAGACCCTTTGTAGTAAGCGGGAGTGAGTCCAAAGTATTTTTAAACATATATTCATTGCCAATATCGCCCGTATTTTCATATATTCCTAAACATTCATATGTTTTTTCACTTTTCTTATTTGTAAGAGTATAAGAGCCGTCCTCATGGATTTTAATATGAACAAAATCATTTTCCATTTCACGGTCATGATTCATAATGTCAATCTGTTTAAATTGAGCCGGATTTTCGCTTTGGTTTACGTAATACGTTTTATAACCGATTTGGGGCACATTTTCAGCTAAAAATGTGAGTTCTGCAATCCTGGCAAAATAGGGTCTTCTAAAGCCGTCAGAAGGTAAGTCATAGCCAAAACGGATACCTTTATCATGATAGACACTTGGAACTGCGATTCCCATCGAATCACTCACTTCAAGCTCTGGCATAGATTTCCCGGCAAAATAAGCTGGGATTTGCTGAAAATCCATTTCTGAAAAATAAATCTTCTCAAGTTCAACTTCTTTCGTAATTACTTCTTCACGCTTCGAACCCGATCCGTTAAAAATAACAATAGGGATACAAGTTTTTGAGTCATTATCTATCCTTGTATCAATACGGGAAGCAATTTCTTTTCCTTTTTCTTGTACAATCATTTCAGTTATCTGCAAAACTTTTTCAAACCGGCTTACCATCTCGCGGTGTACTTCATCTACGCTGCATCCGCATATGCTGTCATGCGGATGATTCTTCATTAATGTTTTCCATGCATAGTTTAAGAAGTGACTCGGATATTCAAACCCAACGAGATGTGCCATGACCGAAAGAGGTTCGGCTGCTTTTTCAAGCAACGCCTGACACTCCTGATTCATTTGTTTGAGATAGATTCTTGCGGAAGCTGTATTCACAAGTGTAGACCATCCATCTGTTCGCTGGTTTCGCAGCTCCCCTGTGATTGTCTGTAATTCATTAGGTAAAGATGCTTTAAGGTTTTTCAGATAATCATCAAAGCTTGCATGAACGAAATCGATGTCAGGAAAAAGCTTTTTAGCCGTTAAAATGGCCGCTGGAAGATTGTGCTGAACTGGCTGATGATCACACCCATTCATGAAAAGCAGGTGTGGAGTCGCCGCATACTTCATGGCCTGCTCAATTTTTGTATTCCAAAAGCTAAGAGCATCCTTCTCATCCTCTGGTACTTCATTGCCATTTGAATACCAATTCGCAAAAAGAATTCCAAGGATGGATGAACCATCAGGTGATTCCCATTTTAGTTCTGAAAAGGGTGACTCGAAGTTTTTTGCATCTTCCACCGTATTGTTAAATCCAGTAGGTTTTACACCTCTTCCAAATGCAGCTGTCTCGATTTTTGCTTGCTTTAACAGCTGCGGCGCCTGACCATAAATCCCGAACGTATCCGGGAAGTAACCTAGCTTTGAGACCGATCCAAATTCTTTAGCATCCCTTAAGCCATAGAGAAGATTTCGTATGTTTGATTCAGAGCTTGTTAAAAAAGCATCTTGAAGAACATACCATGGTCCAATGTGAAGCTTTTTTTCACTTATTGCTTTTTTTAATTCTTCCCTTTTTTCAGGTCGAATTTCAAGGTAGTCCTCTAACAGAATCGTTTGTCCATCTAAATGGAAACTTTTAAAATCTGGTTCTTTTTGAAATAATTCAAGTAGTTCGTCGATTAATTTCACTAAATAATATCGATGTTTCTCAAAAGACATGTACCATTCCCTGTCCCAATGGGAGTGTGATATGATATGTGCTGTTCTCTTATTTTTCATTTTTTTCACCTCATTATTGTAAGCGGTTTCTCGTTTAATACCTTAACAATATTTTGATTGAAAAGTAGAGTCAATGAAACGATATGAAATGATAAGGTTTTTCCACCATAACTAATAAAAGTTCACAAGAGTGCCTATCTCCTATTGAGTGATTAAAACAAAATAAAACAGACAGCAAAGCTTGGCTGCCTGTTTCAATCAATACTCTTTAAAACTCTTCAATTAATGGTTAATCAATACATTCGCCTTAAAATGACTATTTTTCTGCAAAAAGATCATCATGAGATCTTTTCATCCATACTTTACAGACCTATTTATTTCATGCTCCTGTTTCGGTTCCATTTAATAATTGCAGAATTTGGAGAAATAAGTTTTCTAAAAATTATAAATATTTAGTTGATTTCTAGGCCTTTTATCCATATAATTAAAAAAAGGCATCAGGGGTGATCTTTCGTGAAAAACAGGAAAACGTATACCGAGATCATGAAGTCCCGTAACACATTCAAGATGGAAAAGAAACAGGAAACCGTACTTGATATTTACATTCAAATGGTGTTGGATGAAGCTGTGTTAACCCGGAAACTGTCCCTCCTTCAGGAAAAGATCGATGAGTCCTTGGACCGCAATGACAAACCGTTATTTTTAAAGTTAGCCAAAGAATATGCAGAACTGCGTTTAATCATTTAAAAGCAAGCCCCGAAGCGGGGCTTGCTTTTATGTTGTTGATGGAAAATTCGGAGGTCGGCAAACAGCCTCTTTGATTACTTTCGTTTAAGATTTTCCTGGTTTTGGGGCATCATACAGCTCCTATGGGTACCTTCATTTAAGATTTTCCCGGTTTTGGGGCATCATACGGCTCCTATGGGTACCTTCTTTTAAGATTTTCTCGGTTTTGGGGCATCATACAGCTCCTATGGGTACCTTCATTTAAGATTTTCCCGGTTTTGGGGCATCATACGGCTCCTATGGGTACCTTCTTTTAAGATTTTCTCGGTTTTGGGGCATCATACAGCTCCTATGGGTATCTTCATTTAAGATTTTCCCGGTTTTGGGGCATCATACAGCTCCTATGGGTACCTTCTTTTAAGATTTCCTCGGTTTTGGGGCATCATACAGCTCCTATGGGTACCTTCTTTTAAGATTTACCCGGTTTTGGGCAATCATACAGCTCCTATGGGTACCTTCTTTTAAGATTTTCTCGGTTTTGGGGCATCATACAGCTCCTATGAGTACCTTCATTTAAGATTTTCCCGGTTTTGGGGCATCATACAGCTCTTATGGGTACCTTTATTTAAGATTTTCTCGGTTGAAGCGCATCATATGTGTTCTTTGATCTCAAAAATACAGCGAAATTAAATTCCAGTACACGAAAAGAAAGCTGCCGCACCAAAATGATGCGGCAGCTTTTCTGTCCTATTAAGATTGAGCACCCGTGAACTGCTCTGCTTCTGTTGAACCTTTTAATGCAGTTGTTGAAGAAGTTCCGCCTGTAATGGTTTGTGATACTTCATCAAAGTAGCCAGTTCCAACTTCACGCTGATGTCTTGTTGCTGTATAGCCGTATTGCTCGCTTGCGAATTCAGCCTGCTGCAGCTCAGAGTAAGCAGCCATGCCATGATCACGGTATTTTCTTGCAAGTTCGAACATGCCGTAGTTTAGTGCATGGAATCCGGCAAGAGTAACGAACTGGAATTTGTAGCCCATTTTAGCAATTTCTTTTTGGAACTGGGCAATTGTCTTTTCATCTAATTTTTTCTTCCAGTTGAAAGATGGCGAACAGTTGTAGGCAAGCAGCTTGCCTGGGAATTTTGCATGAATGGCATCAGCAAACTTCTGCGCCTGCTCTAAGTTCGGCTCTGACGTTTCGCACCAGACTAAGTCTGCATACGGAGCGTAAGCGAGTCCGCGGGCAATTGCCTGATCAATGCCGGCAGCTGTGCGGAAGAAGCCTTCCGGTGTGCGCTCCCCTGTAATAAATGCCTGATCTTCAGGATCTACATCACTTGTGATTAAGTCAGCTGCATCTGCATCTGTTCTTGCAATGATTAATGTTGGAACGCCCATAACGTCAGCTGCAAGACGTGCTGAAATTAAATTCTTTACAGCTGTTTGTGTCGGCAGCAATACCTTTCCGCCGAGGTGGCCGCATTTTTTCTCAGATGACAGTTGGTCTTCGAAATGAACCGCTGCTGCTCCAGCTTCAATCATTCCTTTCATTAATTCAAATACGTTCAGCTGTCCGCCGAAGCCAGCTTCTGCATCAGCAATAATCGGAGCGAACCAGTCGATATTTCCTTCTCCCTCAAGATGCTGAATTTGATCGGCACGCTGAAGAGCCTGATTGATTCGTTTTACAACCGACGGCACACTGTTTGCCGGATATAAACTTTGATCCGGGTACATGTGTCCTGAAAGGTTTGCATCAGCCGCTACTTGCCAGCCGCTTAAATAAATCGCTTTCAATCCTGCCTTTACTTGCTGAACTGCCTGATTTCCTGTTAGTGCGCCCAGTGCATGTACATAATCTTCCTTCTGCAGCAGGTTCCAGAACTTCTCAGCACCTCTGCGTGCAAGTGTATGTTCAATATCAATGGAACCGCGAAGACGAATTACTTCTTCCGCTGTATATGGTCTTTCTACTCCGTTCCATCTTGCATCCATTTCCCAATTCTCTTTTAATTTTTGTACTCTTTCGTTTGTCATTTCCTGATCCCTCCAATAGTTTGTTTAGTTTGTTATAATACAGTTAAGATTTTATAGTATTAATATATAACAGATTAATTGAAAATGGAATCATTTTCTTTTAAATTTTTTGAATTTTTTATTTTTGGTGTTTGAATGATTGATAGAATGAGATTTCCGCGGTTGCTGTTTTGGAGTTGATTGGTTCTGCAGATGAAAATAGAGCCCATTTTACGGAAAATAAAAACAGCGCTTCTCCACATGGAGACAGCGCTGTTACTATTTTTACTTATCAGGATTTTTGCTTCCCCACTCTTCAAGATAGGTAATCCGCTCAAGAATCGTTGGATGGCTGTATCTGAAAATTTTCACCAGTCCAGGCGGGTTCACCTGGCTTAAGCCTGCTTTCGTCAATTCCTGGAACGTATTGACGGCTGCTTCGGGATTTTCAGTCATTTCAATAGCGTATAGATCTGCGTCCTTTTCCTGATGGCGCGAAATGATGTTGGAAAATGGATCTGAGGCAAAGGTGAGCATCCCAAGGAG
Source organism: Metabacillus hrfriensis (assembly GCF_030127205.1). Classification (NCBI taxonomy): domain Bacteria; kingdom Bacillati; phylum Bacillota; class Bacilli; order Caryophanales; family Bacillaceae; genus Metabacillus; species Metabacillus hrfriensis. Next base: position 1,038,023 of record NZ_CP126116.1, on the reverse strand, counting down.
CATCAGAAATAACGGCAGTGAAGCAAGCTGCTGTTTTTCGGTGATATTGAGAATATGCCCGAACCGCCTGATCGTAAAATTCATTAACCTGTTGATCAGATATAACCCAATCAGAGTTAGAACAAGGTAGCCGGCAATTCCGATGTAAATATGCTTCATAACGTAATGTCCCATTTCGTGTGCCATAATAAACAGGATTTCGTCTTCACTCAGCTTATTTAACGTTGTATCCCAGAGGACAATTCGGGAATTGTCTCCAATTCCGGTCACATAGGCGTTTAGCGCATTTGTTTTTTCCGACATGTTCACTTCAAACACATGCTCTGCGGGAATATCCGCTTTTTCCGCTATAGCAAGGATTTTGGTCTCAAGTTCTTTATTTTTTAACGGGGTAAAATCATTGTAAAGCGGATCAATTAAAACAGGCTGTATAAACATTAAGAACAGACTGAATGGAATCGACAGAATCCAGGCAAAAAGCCACCACTTCCCGGAAAACTTGCGGATAAGACCATACAGCACAGCAACAATTAAAATCATAAATGCATAATTGACCCAGAAATCAATGATTTGATCTTTCATCCACCCAGTAAAGGTTTGCGTTGTAATGTGATAAGAAAGCGAGATCTTGTAGCGCAGCCATTCAATTGGAAATGCACAAAGTGCCACGATAAAAGAAAGCCAAAACACATATACCGCTGTCTGAATCACAAAGAAGCGTGAAATGCCTTCAGACCATTGCTGTATTTTTTTAGAAAATCCTATTACAAGAATGACGAAGAAGATAAACCATTCAAATGGCGCAGTGACAAAATAGAGAAAATCCCTCAAACTGGAATATTCGCCTGACAGCTCCAGCTCACGACTGTTCATAAACGTATTTGGGTCCGCAGAGCTCCCCTGAAATTGAGTTGGAAGGGCGGAGTCTGCCCCCATATAGATATACCAATAAACAAACAGGCCATATAAGAAGTAAATAAGGACTGATACAGTCAGCCATTTGCGCATGATGATGCCCCCTCGAACAAGCTCTTTGTATAAGTGTAGTTCAAGACAAAGAGAGTTAGAACTAAAATTCAGGTTAAAACAAGAGTCCGTATACAATCAGCGTCAGGATTGAGCTCATCACTACGACAATGACATTGACACCCAGATAAGCAACGGCAAAAGCCGAAATCGCCCCAATGATTCCAAACCAGATATCTTCCTGAATAAGAAAAACACCAGGTACAATCAATGCGCCAAGTGTCGCATACGGAACATTTCTTAATACATTTTGAACAAAAGGAGGCAATTCAATTCCGCTTAGAGCCACCAGAGGGATCATTCTTGGCAAATATGTGACGACTGCCATGCCGATGATCATCATCAGAACATTACTGATCATTGCGCTTCTCCTCCTTCGGATAGATCATTTCGATCAGAATAGCTGAAAGCAGCGTAGAACAAACAATTGCCCAGCCAGTTGAAAGCAGGCCAGTCAGGTAAATAAACGAATGAATGACCCCAGCAGCTGATGCTAAAAATACAACTTTCCGCTGTTTTTTCATAGAAGGAACTAAAAGCCCGATAAACATCGCATATAACGCTACAGACATGCTTTCCTGCAGTGTTTCCGGCAAATTGGCGCCGATCAGATGTCCAACGCCTGAAAACACTGCCCAGCTCGAGTAGGATATGAAAATAAGCCCAAACATATAACCCGCTGATACATTTCCCTCTTTCATAGAAGCAACCGAAAATGTTTCATCTGTAATCCCAAATGAATACAGCGCTTTTTTCCATAAACTGTCTTCCTCGACCTTTTCATTTAATGAGGCCGACATCAAAAAATGCCGGATATTCACAATAAAAGTAGTAAAAATAATTTCAAAGACCCCGGTTCCTGCTGCTATCAGACTTAGCGATATGTATTGTGCAGCACCTGCGAAAACGAAAATACTCATTAAGACGGTTTCTGAAAGAGTGAGGCCGGTATCACTTGCAAGAAGCCCGAATGTTATAGCAACAGGCATGTAGCCTATTGCAATGCTGAGACCTGCTGTTATTCCTTCTGAAAAATGTGACTGTTTTCTCAAAAATGCTGTTGTTGCCATCCTTCTCCCTCTCTTCTTTACGGATAATAAATCAGCAGAAAACAGGTTGCGGACCCATCCGCTTTGTTTTCATACACATGCTTACGATTAGCGGTGAATTTGATGGAGTCTCCTTTTTTCAGCTCATAATGCTCTTCACCAATGGAAACGGCCATTTCACCTTCACTTACAAATAGATACTCTTCGACTCCGCTTAGATGCTGCTCTGATACATGCTTGCATCCCGGAAGCAGCTCAAGCAGAAAAATTTCAAATTTCTTCTGCTGATCATATGGAAAATAGGAAAAGACATTATATAATTCATTCAAATCCTGAACGGCTGTTTTATCTGTCCTGCGTACAACCGCAACACTAGTCTGTTCTTCTTCTACAAGAGACGAAAAAGAAACGCCAAGTCCGTTCGCAATTTTCCAGAGCGTATTAACGGTTGGACTTGATTGGCCTTTTTCAATTTGCGCAAGCATGCCTTTGCTCACTCCCGTAACGGCTGAAAGCTGATCAAGACTATACTGCCGCATTTTACGGACATTTTTTAAATTGATGCCAATTTGTTCCTGCAGTGATTTCATAAGTTCTCCCTTTTCATTTGTTTTATATAGTATACATTCGTATTATATTTTGAACAATATAGAAATAGCAATATTCTGATTTTTAAGACTAAAGTCCAAGGAAATCTCCATCTATCTCTCGATTCTTTCATGCTGAATACGCACATAAAAATGGCGATTGAAAGATATGGCCCAATCACACTTGTTGTCGGCTGGATTCATTCTTACGCTTTTGAAGCATGAGACATGAGGAAGTCTCAAAATCGACTGTTAGATGGCGGCTGTTTCATATTCAAGGAAGCAGCAAGTTGGTGTATGGCCAAACTGTTTATATCGTTCGATCCTTCTTGGATTTGTTTTAGAAGCAGATGGTTCGAGATGGCTGACAAAAAAGGAAATTGACGAAGGTGTCATAAAAAGGATAGAAGAGGATAGTAAAGATATGGTAATCGTAACTTGGAGCCAAGGGAAAAAAGACCATAGAAAAAGCGGCCGGGTATTTGGCCGCTCCTTCTTATTTCCCTTTAAAAACAGGCTTTCGTTTTTCGCTGAAAGCCGCTAAAGCTTCAACACGGTCTTCGGTCGGGATCGTTACTTCATAAGCCTTGCGCTCAATATGCAAGCCTGTCTGAAGATCTGCATTCATTCCCTGTTTGATTGCAAATTTAGCCTGCTGGAGAGCAATTGGCCCATTTCTGAGAATCTCTTCTGCAAGCTCTGCTGAAGCTGCCATGACATCAGGAGCTGTCTTTGAAACCAGACCATACTCCAGTGCTTGGTTGGAAGTAATTTTGCGGGCAGTTAAAATAAGCTCAAGCGCTTTAGCCTCGCCGATAATGCGCGGAAGACGCTGCGTTCCCCCTGCACCAGGAATGATGCCAAGGCCCGTTTCGGTCAGCCCGACAGACGTGCCTTCTGCTATCAGCCTGAAATCACATGACAAAGCAAGCTCCATGCCACCGCCGAATGCATACCCGTTGATGGCTGCAATGGTGGGCTGAGGAAGGGCATCAATCTTTGTGAATACCTCGCCAATTTTAAATAGATTCCGTTTTACCTGCTGATCTGTCAGAGTCTTTCTCTCTTTCAGATCGGCGCCTGCACAAAATGCTTTTTCCCCTGCACCTGTAAAAATCACAGCTCTCACTTCAGGGTTCGTGCGGATATCTTCAACTGCTGCCTCAAGCTCAAGCAGTGTTTCATAGTTGAAGCAGTTGAATACCTCTGGACGGTTTATCGTGACAACGGCCAGGTGCTTTTCTAATGTGTATAAAATATTGCTCAAAACAGACTTCCTCCTGACTATTTTTGAAGAACTTGATCTTTAAGCGCCCTGCGCAAAATTTTCCCCGTAGTATTTTTAGGAAGTTCTTCTAAAAATTCAATGGAACTTGGAACTTTATACTTAGCTAAATGTTCGCGGCAGTATGCTTTTAATCCTTCTTCTGTCAGTGATTGATCTTTTAATACAACAAAGCATTTCACTGCTTCTCCCTGATTTGGATCGGGAACGCCGACAACAGCAACCTCAACTACACCAGGATGATTGTATAGAACTTCCTCGACTTCGCGCGGATAAACATTGTATCCGCCGACTAGCACCATATCTTTTTTGCGGTCAACAATGGTAAAGTAGCCTTCCTCATCCATCGTGGCCAGATCCCCTGTATAAAGCCAGCCGTCCCTAATTGTATGGGTTGTTTCCTCAGGCATTTTATAATACCCTTTCATGACATTCGGCCCTTTTACAATCAGTTCGCCGACTTGTCCAGGAGGGACTTCTTCGCCTAATTCATTTACTACTTTATTTTCGACATTTAGAATGTTCGTGCCGATTGAGCCTGCCTTGCGCGGACGATCAAGCGGATTAAAGCACGTAACAGGAGAAGCCTCAGATAAACCGTAGCCTTCAGAAATCACGACCTTAAACTTCTGCTCAAATCCTTTTAATAGAGCAACCGGCATGGATGCTCCCCCTGAAATGCAGAGTCTGAGAGACTGTAAATCGTTTGCATCTCCCGCCTCATGCTGCAATAGGAAATTATACATCGTCGGCACACCCGCAAATACAGTAGCTTCATAGGTTTTAATCAGCTTAAAAACTTCAGCAGAACTGAAGCGCGGCACGATTAACAGTGTTGCTCCGCTGATCAGCGGCGCATTCAGTGAAACCGTCAAACAAAAAACATGGAACATTGGCAGTGTCGCTACCACCTTATCCGCATCATTCATTTTCAAATAAGATCCTACATCCTTCGCATTGCTGTATAGATTCTTGTGAGTGAGCATTGCTCCCTTAGGCTTACCTGTGGTGCCTGATGTATATAAGATGACGGCAACATCTTCTTCTGACTGGATGACTTCTTCCGGCTCAGACACAGATGTAGCAAGTAAACTTGTAAACGATTTCAATTTTGTGCTGATTGAGAGAGCCGAAACATCCAATCCTGATCCAGCATCAGATGGAGGAGTTTCGCATGATATGATATGCTCCGCCAATGGCAAAACATCATTCATTTTTTCAAATAAAGGCAGCAGCACATCAAGGGTTACAATTGTTTTTACATCACCATTGTTTAAAATATACCCGATTTCATCCGGTGTGTAGATTGGATTGATTGGAATGACTGTAGCACCAGCCCTCATTGCTCCATATAGTGATATAACAAAATATGGTGAATTTCCAAGCACAAGAGCAAGGTGATCCCCTTTTTTCACCCCGAGCTTCTGCAGACCGGCCGCAAATTTACTGATTAATACATCCAGTTCCCCATAGGATGTTTCCTTCCCCTCAAAGATAAACGCCGGCTTGTCTTTATGCGTTTTTGCGGATAAAGACAACTGTGATAATAAATTCATTCTCCCACCCCTTTTAAAAATGAATGAACAACCATTCATTTTCTAAAAATTTAAAACTATAAGTCTATTATATTTTATGGTACAGAAATTCTCAAGAAACGGCTCACCTAAATTATTTCAAAAAAAAGATGCCCGATTTTTCGGACATCCCCTTACTTATGTTAATACAGCAGCTCGATAAATTGATCTTTTTCCACATTTCCAAAATAGTGTTTGATATCAACATCCCTGAAAGCCATTTCAATCGATGAACGATCATATTGCTGGCCTTTTAAGCGATTTTCAATATCTTCAACATTTCCGACTCCAAAGAAATCCCCGAAGATTTTGCAGTTTTCAATCCTGCCTTTATGAACTTCCAGGCGAACATCAATTTGGCCGATAGGAAAACGGTTTGAGTGCTGAAGATTAAAGGCTGGAGATTTGCCGTAATTCCAGTTCCAGTTTTGATAGCGTTCTTTTGAGAGTTCAGTGATCTTTTCCCAATCTGATTCTGTCAGTTTATACTGGGGAATTTCGCCATCTGTATCAAAGATATAACGGAGAATGATCTCTCTGAATTGTTCAATCGTGATTTTTTCTTCAAGAAATTCGCTGATGTTTGCTACCCTGCTGCGAATCGATTTTATGCCCTTGGATTCAATCTTGTCCTTTTTCACATTTAAAGCGGAAACAACATTCTCCATCTCAGAATCAAACAGAAGTGTACCATGGCTGAACATTCTGCCTCTCGTAGAGAATTGAGCGTTGCCTGATATTTTTCTGCCTTCAGCTAAAATATCATTTCTTCCGCTAAGCTCTGCATCAACTCCAAGACGTTTTAATGCACGGGTCACAGGTTCAGTGAATTTTTTGAAATTGTGAAAGCTGTCTCCATCGTCTTTCGTAATAAAGCTGAAATTCAAGTTTCCAAGATCATGGTAAACCGCTCCGCCCCCTGATAATCTGCGGACAACATGCAGCCCTTGATCTTCTACATATTTCGTATTAATTTCTTCTATTGTATTTTGATTCTTCCCAATGATGATGGAAGGTTCATTAATATAGAAAAGAAGGTAAGTTTGTTCAGGATCTAAATTTTTCAGGCAATACTCCTCGATCGCCAGGTTTATTCTTGGATCCGTAATCCCTTGATTATCGATAAATAGCATTTTTTGTTCCTCCTAATTTTCCTGTGTCCACTGTAAGCCGGAAGCAGCAAGGCGGACAGGGCCTTTATATATGGTCTTGGCTTCTCCCACTAAGTCCAAATGATTACCGAAATGCGGCAAATGAGTAAGCATTAATTCCTTTACGGAAGCACGGCTCGCCAGGTTAGCTGCATCGTAGCTATTCATATGGCCTGCACCTGACCCATCCATCTCTCCGTAAAAATTGCACTCACAAAGAAGCAGGTCTGCATTTTCCGAAAAGGGAATAAACTCATCAATGAAACTTGAGTCAGCTGTATAAACGACTTCTGCAGCACCATCAGAAATCCTCATTGCAAAGCAGTCAACCGGATGCTTTGTTCTTAAAAAACGAATGGTGAAAGGACCGATTTGAATCTGTTCATTTGGATTATAAGCCTTCCCTATTGTTGCATCTTTATATGTAAGTCCTGCAAATTCCTTCTGATTGGCAGCATGTCCATAGATCGGCAGTGCTTTATTGCTCTTTTTTAAATACGCTGCAATCAGCCTTGCAAATTGCAGAGGTCCCACATCTGAAATATGGTCATGGTGATAGTGGGAAAGAATGACAGCATCAAGTTCTTCAGGCTTCACATAATTCTGCAGCTGTGATAAAACAGCACTTCCGCAGTCTACAAGCAGCCTAAACCCGTCCGATTCAAAAAGATATCCTGATGTCGCCTCATTAACAGCAGGATACCCGCCCCAAAAACCAACAACTGTTACCTTCATTACAATCCTCCTTTATTTTTATTCCTACCTCTCAATATACCCATTTTTATAAAAAATTGCATGTTTTATGACATTGTTACAAAACAGATGTTGACATATTGCCATCTGTTATAATACAATAACAGTAACAACAACTTGGAGGGGATACCAATGTTAGTTAAAATGACTGAATTTTTCAAAAACCTGCCTGCAAAGAAGTGTTTGGAGTGCGGGGATAAAATTGAAGAACAGCATGAGTGTTATGGCAATACATGCGATAAATGCATGAAAATCAACCACATTTAACCTTTGTTCATCCTAACAATACCTATATTTGGAGAAAGAGCCCTGCGTTCTTTCTCTTTTTTTATGCAAAAAAAGACACTGAGAAAACAGTGCCTTTTCTTCTATTAAACTTCTCTGTCCCAGTGGCGGTGCTCGGCTGCAGCTGCAATAAATGCATCAGAGAAAGTCGCCGCTTTTTCTGCTTCTTCAGCAACTACTACGCCTGAACCATTGCCAATTCCTGCTGCCTCTAGAATCTCGGCAGCTTCATATGCTGCCCCAATCGCTTTGAAATGGCTGAAGCCTTCTTTCAAGAATGCAATCGCTTCTTTTTTCTGCAGTAAGAGATCCCTGCTTTTAGTACCTCCTGCAATGTAAATGGAGTCAAATAAAACGGAATCACTGGTTAGGAAAGTATGGTCCACTTCAAGCTCGTGACCGTCATCACTTTTAAGCGGGCTCAGGGTGTGACTGACCACTTCTGGCGTCATACCTGCTTCTTCTAAAGCACTTAAGAATGGATTTAGTTGAGCAGCAATGTATCCGTCCTCAACTAGTACCGCTACTTTGCGTGTGTCCGGAACTTTTATTGTTTTTTCCTGACTGAGTGCAGGTGATGAGTTCGTTGCACCTGACTCTAAAGCAGCATTATTGACGGCAGCTCCAAGGCCTGCTGCGACTTCTTTTGCAAGCCTCATATCTATAGAACTGATCATGTCCACAACCTGCTGCTGAACATCTTTGCTCTTCACTTTTCCAAGCTCAAAGCGGAAGGCTGCAGTTATGTGCTGCTTTTCAATTTCTGTCATGCTGTTCCAGAACAGCTTAGCCTGTGAAAAATGATCCTTAAAGCTTTCACTGCGCTGACGGATTTTACTTCCCTCTACCTTTTCCTGATAATGGACATAGCCTCCTTCTTCTTCAGCAGCGGGACGAGGGTCATTTTGAGCAAGTGAATTCTTATGATAAGCCGTCTGACCGCGATTGATCGTCATGCGGTGCATGCCGTCTCTTTGGTTGTTATGGAACGGACAGACGGGACGATTGATCGGAAGCTCATGGAAGTTTGGACCGCCAAGTCTTGAGAGCTGTGTATCTGTATATGAAAATAAACGCCCCTGAAGCAAAGGATCATTTGAAAAATCAATGCCGGGTACTACACTTCCCGGATGAAACGCAACCTGTTCAGTTTCTGCAAATACGTTATCCTGGTTGCGGTCCAATGTCATTTTTCCAATCAATTTTACAGGAATGATTTCCTCCGGCCATAGTTTTGTCGGATCGAGAATGTCAAAGTCGAAGTTAAATTCATCCTCTTCTTCTATAATTTGAACACCAAGCTCGTATTCAGGATAGTCACCGTTTTCGATAGCTTCATAGAGATCCCGTCTATGAAAATCAGGGTCTTTTCCTGCAAGCTTTTGAGCTTCATCCCAGACAAGAGAATGAACACCAAGCTTTGGTTTCCAGTGAAATTTAACAAAACGGCCCTTTCCTTCCTCGTTTACAAATCTGAAGGTATGTACGCCAAATCCCTCCATCATCCGGTAGCTTCGCGGGATTGCCCGGTCGGACATTGCCCACATAATCATATGTGCTGATTCCTGATTGTTAGCAATGAAATCCCAAAACGTATCGTGAGCAGTAGATGCCTGAGGCATTTCATTATGCGGTTCAGGTTTTAGTGCGTGCACCAAATCCGGAAACTTAATCGCATCCTGAATGAAGAAAACCGGAATGTTATTTCCGACTAGATCATAATTTCCTTCTTCCGTATAGAACTTCGTTGCAAATCCTCTTGCATCTCTTACTGTATCACCTGAACCCCTGGAGCCCGCCACCGTTGAAAAACGGACAAATACAGGTGTTTTAACAGATGGATCCTGAAGAAATTTAGCTTTTGTGAACTCTTTCATCGGCTCGTAAACCTGAAAATAACCATGAGCCCCGTAGCCCATAGCATGCACAATTCGTTCAGGAATGCGCTCATGATCAAAATGAGTCATCTTTTCCCTGAAATGAAAATCTTCCATAAGTGTTGGGCCCCTGACACCCGCTTTCAAAGAATGCTCATCATCTGAAACACGCAGCCCCTGATTCGTTGTCAGCTTTTTCCCTGTATCATCAACCCGGTAGGCTTCTAACTGTTCGTCCTTGCTGTTTTTAGAGTGCTTGTCCAATTGATTCATCCTTCCGTTCTATTATATTTACTCTATTGAATTACCACATAATTTCGGCAATGAAACTCATTTTTAATTAAAACAGGCTTTTTGTAAAATTAGAGTAAAAATAAAAAAGACACTGCCTTTACAGTGTCTCGCTGCCTGCATTATTCACCTTCAAGATTTTGAAAGATTTATGATGTCTTAACTCTTGTAACAGATTCATATAACTCAACAGCTTCATTGACAGAGTAATTTTGTTTAACAATTGAATGGATCGCTTTAATCATGGCTGTAGGATGGGATGATTGCCAAATATTGCGGCCCATATCAACTCCAGCCGCACCTTGCTCCATTGCATTATAGGTAATTTCCAATGCTTCGCGAATAGTATCAAATTTAGGTCCCCCAGCTATAACGATTGGAACTGGACATTTACTAGTGACTTTTTCAAAATCATCACAGTAATAGGTTTTGACAATATCTGCTCCCATTTCCGCCGTTACCCTCGATGCTAAAGCAAGGAAGCGGGCATCCCTCTTTTCAAGCTCTTTCCCAACTGCTGTAATACCTAGAACAGGCAGCCCAAAGTCATGTGCATCTGTTACAGCATGTGCAAGATTTGTAATTGTTTGAGTTTCATATTCTGAACCAACAAACACAGAAACACCCACTCCAACAACATTATGACGAATTGCTTCTTTTATTGATGTGACAATCGTTTCGTTTGCCAGGTCTTTCCCAACTACTGTTGGCCCTCCAGAAATTCGCAGGACCATAGGCTTTTCAGTGTTATCGGAAATACTTGCAGCAAGCGTCCCTCTGGTTAAGTATAAAGAATCTGTATAAGGCAGCAGTTCTTTTACCGTCTCTCCCGGCTTTTCCAGCCCGCTGATTGGTCCTAGAAAATAACCATGATCAATAGCCAGCATGACAGCTCTTCCATCCGGCAATATTTTATTCAAACGATTTCTAAATCCCCAACTCATAATCTATCCTCTCCTTAATTAATGATAGGGTTATCAACAATGACGGAATCTTTTTCAGTTATATGAGGTGACTTAATAAATACAGCCTTAAATATCTCAGATGAATTATTGAACAGATAATGAGAATCACCAGGCCGGCATTGGATTAAATCTCCTGGCTTTGCCGTATATTTATTATTATTAATATAAAAATCTATCGATCCTTCAAGAATATAGAAATCCTCTTCACAGGTTGTATGATAGTGATTGGGAAAATCCTGACCCGGTTTTAAAACAACAATCCCTATATCAACATTAGGGCCTTGAAGTAAGTATTTGGGCCCGTTATCTCCAAAGCGATATTCAAAGTCATTTTCATTCACTTTTTTCATCTATTCACCTCCCTTCAAAGTGAATTTTATAGGCCTGGAGCCTTCCACATGTGATTTGTTAATCCACTGTCAGCAATGCGCAGCTGCTCGATATAAATATTTCTCCAATGTTCATAAATAACAAGGTATTTTTCATGACTGACAGGATTAGGGGTGTGAATACGATCCCACTTTACTACTTTCTCAACGGCTTCGTAGATATCGGAATATAGACCTGCACCAATCCCTGCAAATAAAGCTGTACCTAGCGCAGCTGCTTCTTTTACTGCAGGGATTTTCACTGGAATCCCCAAAACATCAGCCAATGTTTGGCTCCATAGTTTCCCTTTTGAAGCTCCACCTGCAAAAATAACTTCTTTTGGATAGAATCCAGTTTCTTCTTGAATGATTTTTAGATTTCCTAGGGTGATTAAGGCGGCGTTTTCTTGGAGTGATTTAAACATTTCTTTTTTGCCTGCTTTGTGAGGATCTAGACTAAGGTTGATAAAGGAAGGTGATGCATGTCGCCAAGACATGTAATTCATGACGTCTGAAAAAATAGGCATAATTCCATGAGACCCAATTGGTACATCTTTTGCTTTTTCTTCTAGTATTTCATAAGCATCTTTCCCGGAAGCAGCTGCTTGTTCTTTCTCACTATCACAGAAAGCATCCCGAAACCACCGCATCACAAGTCCCGGAAAAAAAGCTATTGTTTCAATTTGCCATAAGTCTGGTACAGCATGACAGTTCACACGGATACGCCCATGTCTGTCAACCAGCGGCTTATCGATATTCACCTCTTGCTGCCAAAACGATCCGCCCGAAATAACGGTTTGGTGCTTACGGACTGCACCCACTCCGACCGATGCCATTTGTGCATCACCTCCACCTGAAATCACCAGGGTGCCAGGTTTCAAGCTTGTTATGGATGCGCTTTCATTTGTGACTGTGCCAAGAATGGTGCCAGCTTCTTTTACTTGAGGGAATATACTGCTTTTTATTCCGCAAAGATCAGTGACTGCGGAAGTCCATGTGCGTTTACTTAAATCGAAGATGCCAGTGGTACAGCCATTGGAAGGATCTGCCTTTAATTCTCCAGACAACTTATAAAGAATCCAGTCATTTATCATTGAAATAGATGCAGCTTTTTCGTAAAGTTCAGGTTTATGATTCTTCAGCCACAACAATCTGGGAAGAGCGCCCAAAGCAAAAGTTTGTCCAGATAGTTCATAGATTTTCTGTTCTAGGTCTGAATCTATTGATTTAAGCAATTTAACTTCCTCTGAAGCGCGTGCATCTACGTTTGCACAAGCCCATATCTCCTCTCCGTTTTCATCGTATAGCACAAATCCCTCCCTCATACTAGTAGCGCTGATAGCTTTAATCTCATGTGGATCTATGTTGCTTTCTTCTAACAAATTCTTTATACATCTTACAGTTAGCTCCCAATTCTTGCTCCAGTCAAAGTCCATTGAGCCTGGATAATTTTCATCTGATAAATGAGTCCATTCCGCCTGTGAAACAGATGCCTGGTTACCTTCTAAATCAAATAAAACTGCACGGACACTCCCTGTGCCCGCATCAAGCGCCAGAATGTAATTCATTCTTGCTTTCCACCTCCATTTTAATTAGAGATTCTGCAGTTGATTCATCTGTAATCATAGTATGGATATATTTACCTTTCAAAGCGCCGTAAATCGCTTCTACTTTCTTATCACCTCCCGCTACTGCAATGACATTGTTCATTTCTTTAAGTGTTGAGAGCTTTGTACCTATCAATCTGGCATGATGAGGCAAATCCAGAACTTCCCCGTTTCTATTAAAAAACTGACCTAATATATCTCCTACAGCATTTTGCTGTTTAATGTGAGTCAGTTCATTAATGGTCATTTTTTCTTCAAGTATAATTGTTGCATCCGGATAAATACCGCCAATTCCTACAACCACATATTTTGATAATTTAGCGAGATCAAGAAATTCCTTTACAGATGGCTCATTTAAAAACTTAGCTGCCATTTCTTCAGTTGAAACCATGAAGGGGGTCGGAATAACATGTATTTTGTTAAATTTCCCAATCCCTCCACTGACTGAGTTGCTGTTAGGAAAATAATAATTCACACCTCCTGTTAGAGTTACGACAGATAATTCATTGTCTGGCTCCAATGACAGATGTTCGATTGTATTAGAAACTGCTTTTCCCCAACCAAAACCTACCAGGTCTTGCTTCTCAAGCTTGTTTTGAATAAATTGCGCTGCAGCCTTAGCTAATGAAGCACTTAAATCATTTTCTGCAATGGGAGTTGGAATAACAAATGCATTTTGAAGTGAAAAAGTCTCCTTAAATTCTTTTTCTATACTTAGACAGTTAGATCCATATCCTTTTATTTGAAATTGTACAACACCTTCTGCTCTGGCTTTATCAAGCAGTCTCACTACTTTATTTCGAGAAATATTCAAAATTTCAGCGATATCATTTTGAGTTAAATTTTCTTTGTAATAGTACCAAGCGACTTTTATTAATAAATTTTCCGTAAAAATATTTTTATTCATTGAAGAATCAACCTTTCAACTTTTGTCCGAACGATGAATAATTGTTCTAAATTTACAAAAAGTATATCATCCGTTTTTTTACAAATCAATCTTTATTTTAAAAAGTCTGAAAATTATAAAAGTATTGTTGACTTACCTTTTTTATTGTTTTATGATTTGTGTAAATATTTAACAAGCACTCTTCTGCAATAAACAAATAATCATACAATTAAAAAATGATCATCACAACTTCTTGTTAGACTCAAAAATGAAAGCGTTTTATTTTTGACTATTAATAATATAGGTGGTGAAAATCTGGTGAAAAATAACTTGAATGACTTTGCCTGCTTACTTGAAATCAATCAAATATATAAAAAATTTTCAGGCAATCCAGTATTAAGAGGGGTTGATTTAACTCTCCGTTCAGGGGAGATCTATGCCATAGTTGGAGGTAATGGCGCAGGAAAATCAACTTTAATGAAAATTATCACAGGTTTATATAAGCCTGACAGCGGAACCATGATAATTAGAGGAAAACAGGTTTCTTTCTCAAATACACATGATGCCCATCTGCATGGTATTTATTTAGTACCTCAGGAACCGTTGATCTTTCCGAATATGACTGTTGAAGAAAATATTATGATCGGTCTATCCGAAACGAAAACAGTTTTAAAAAAGAAAATTGAGAAAATCCTCATCCGTTTAGGCTGGACACTTGATTTACAAAAAAATGCTTTCTCTCTTGCTATAGCAGAACAGCAACTGGTTGAAATTATACGAGGCCTGGTTCGTGAAGCAGAAATATTGATTCTTGATGAGCCTACATCTACTCTTACTTTCGGTGAGATTAACTCATTGTTTCAAACAATTAAACAGTTATCTTCTGAAGGTTTAGGGGTTTTCTATATAACTCACAGATTCTCTGAAATATTTACTTTGGCAAATTCTGTAGCAGTTTTAAGAGACGGGATAATATCGGCAAAAGGTCCTGTTTCAAAATTCAACTACGAAAAATTGCTTGAAGGACTTGTGCCTGCAGCATCCTCTCTCAGAAGACATAAAGAAGAAACAAATTTTTTAGATAGCGGGCCTGCCGTAATTTCCAATAAAGAAACAGTTTCAACTAAACCTGCTCTGGATGTTTACCAACTTTCAAGTAAGTGTTTCCACACTATTTCCTTTCAGCTTTTCCCAGGTGAAATACTTGGAATTGCAGGTGTAGTTGGAGCGGGCCGTACTGAATTAGCAGAATCTATATTTGGAATTGGCAAGTTTTCGCAAGGTCGAATTTTATTAGATGCAGTTGATATAAGTAAGCTGTCAATTCGACAAAGAATTAATAAAGGACTCGTTTATCTCCCCGAAGACCGGCATACTCATGGGATATTTTCAATTACTTCAATTAAGAATAATATCACCTCTACTATATTAGATCGTTTAAAAGGTATATTTTTACCTGTTAAACACGAAAAACTTCTCACATCAAAATACATCTCAGATTTAAAAATCAAAGCAACGAATAGTGATCAAGAGCTTAAGGAATTATCAGGAGGAAATCAACAAAAAGTAGTTTTATCAAAATACCTGGCTGCAGCACCAAAAGTAATCATGCTAGATGAACCAACCAGAGGAATCGATGCAAATGCCCGGACAGATATTTATCGAATGATTGAGGATTTAAAGGCAGAAGGCCGAGCAGTCTTGCTGATTTCCTCAGATATTGAAGAGATTCAAAAATTGAGCGACAGAGTTATTGTCATGCACGAGGGACATATCGTAAAGACACTTGAAAAAAGGGATATTACATTTGACGAAATCACCACTTCCGCTTTCGGAATCAATAAGGAGGCGATTACTTAATGTCCTTATTATTTCGTCTTCTAAAAGCCAGAGAACTATCCATTCTTCTATTTATGATCCTTTTTTTCGTAGTAGTGGGGGCAATAAACCACGAATTCATCGCAGGAGCTACCATTTCGTTAATGGTAAAAGCGAGTGTCATTCTTCTAGTAATGGCAATTGGACAGTCTTTTGTGCTGTTCACTTCTAATATCGATGTATCTGTTGGATCCATTATGGGTTTTGCGGCTGCAGTCTGCGGTGTTCTTCTTACAAGCGGATACAATATATGGCTAGTATTTTTTGCGGTTGTTCTAGTTGGGGCAGTTATTGGATTAGTAAATGGGATAGGCGTTTCCTATTTTAAAATTCCTTCTATTATTATGACACTTGGTATGTTGGGCATCATTAGGGGCATTATGCTTCTTTATACAGAGGGGATGTGGATTGAAGACATCCCGAATTTTTATAAAAAATTATCCGGATTAACATTATTGGGGGTGTCATTGCCTGTATGGATAACAATAGCTATTCTCTTTCTAGCACATTTTTATCTGACAAGAACAAGGTCAGGCAGATATTTTTATGCTGTCGGGGACAATGAAAATGGCGCTAGATCTGTCGGATTGCCAGTAGAAAAAATCAAGGTTCTGGCATTTATATTCTCCGGTATTTCCGCGTCTGTAGCCGGATTGGTTTTTGTCATGAATATAGGATTTGTTCCTAATCAGGCTGGAAGCGGAATGGAGTTACAAGTAATTGCGGCTGCAGTATTAGGCGGGGTTAGTTTAACAGGTGGGGTTGGAAGTGTTGTAGGAGCTGGATTAGGTGCTGTTTTCTTTACGGTGATTAATAGTTCGTTAGTTTACTTGAAAATACCTGCATACTGGAATGACGCTATTTCAGGGCTTCTATTATTAATAATCGTAGTAGGTGATTCTAAATTCCAAAAGTATTTAATCAAGCAGACTACTAGAAGTGAAAGAAAAGGAAAAATTATAAATCAAAAGATTTTTTAAAAAGGAGATACAGAGCATGACACCCCAAATAAAACGGCTACTTAAATGGGAGTTGGCATTATTTATATTTCTCTTTGCAGAAATCTTCTTTTTCGGCCAGCTTTCTTCCAATTTTTTTGATGTAAATAATCTTTTATATAGTCTTAATGATTTTGTATATATTGCATTAGCGGCGATTCCAATGACTTTTGTTATCATTACTGGCGGGATAGATGTTTCTATTGGTTCGATTATGGGATTATCTTCAATTACGTTCGGAGTATTATGGATGAATGGAATTAACGTTTGGCCAGCCTTAATTATCGCACTACTAATTGCAGTTATTGCTGGCTCCATTAATGGCCTGCTGATAGCGCTAACTGATGTTCAGCCATTGGTAGTGACATTGGGCGGAATGTTTTTATTTTCTGGAATAGCTCTTGTACTCTCAGGTGGCTCAAAGGCATCTGGATATGAAGGCATTGGGGGATTTCCAAATGAATTTGTTGAGATTGCAAATGGACAAATAGCCGGGATCCCCAATCCAATTTGGATATTGTTGGCTTCAATGATTTTATTTGGGGCTTTACTTCACTTCACCCGTTATGGACGTAACGTGTATTTAGTGGGGATTAATATAAAAGCTGCAAGGTATAGCGGTATAAAAACGAAATGGACAGTCATGAGCACCTACATGTTATCAGGTTTTGGAGGTGGTTTAAGCGGGATTATTCTCACTTCATATTTTAGTTCGGCACGTTCTGATTTAGGTGCTGAAGCTGTATTGCCTATTATTACTGCTGTCGTATTAGGAGGCACAAGCATTTTTGGCGGCAAGGGAAGTGTTTTTGGCACAGCGATAGCAAGTATTGTGATTGGGTTGATGCAATATGGTTTGCAAATGGCAAATATGTCAAGCCAGCAAACCAATATTGTAATTGGTTCAATGCTTATTATTGCGGTTCTGTTCAGAAGCACTAACTGGAATAATCTTAAAAATCTCCTTAGTTCCAACTTCAAAAGGAATAGACCATCCGTTTTGAAAAAATAGTAAGGGGGAATCAAAAATGAAGAATTTCAAAATGATTTCATTATTCTTAATTGTGCTTTTAATGATGAGCGTAATATGGGGCTGCAGCGGGAATCAAAAGTCTAGTTCTGATGTGAACTCATCTTCTGGCGGAGGGGAAGAAAAGAAAAATACCAAAGATGTAAAACTTGCCTTTATTCCTAAACTTACTGGTGTAGGCTTTTTTACCTCAGGCGGACAGGGCGCTAAAGAAATGGCTGAATCATTAGGAACTAACCTGAAATATGACGGGCCTACAGAAGCCTCTGTTGCAGGTCAGGTTCAATATATTAACAATTTCGTAAACCAAGGCTACAATGCTCTTATGATTTCATCTGTTTCTGTGGATGGCCTGAGTCAAGCACTGAAAAGAGCGAAGCACCGCGGGGTCAAAATCTTGACTTGGGATTCTGATGTAAATCCTAAGGATCGCTCATTCTATATAAATCAAGGAACCCCTGAACAATTAGCGGAACTTTTAATAAAGATGACTTCTGACCAAATTGGAGATAAAGGCAAAGTTGCTTTCTTTTACTCGAGCCCTACCGTTACTGACCAAAACCAGTGGGTTACTAAAGCAAAAGAAATAATTGAAAAGCAATATCCTGGATGGGAAATTGTTACTACTCAATACGGGGAAAATGATGCACAAAAATCGCTCTCTGTAGGTGAAAGCATTCTTAAAACATACCCTGATATTAACGCTATTATTTGCCCGGATGCGACAGCCCTTCCTGCAATGGCTCAGGCAGCAGAAAATCTCAAAAAAGAGAAAGAAGTGGTTGTTACTGGGTTCTCAACTCCTAATGTTATGAGAGACTACGTCAAACGGGGTACTGTTGAACAATTTGGCTTATGGGATGTCAAAAAGCAAGGGGCATTAGCGGCTTATGTTGCTTATTTAATGACTGCAGAAGGCAAAGAGCTTAAGGTTGGAGATGAATTCGAGGTTCCAGATGTAGGTAAAGTGAAGATTGAGCCTAACTCCATTCAAGGCTACGATTATGAAGCGGAAGACAGCGGGATTATTCTGTTGCCAGAACGTGTAATTTTTACAAAAGATAATATAGACGATTATGATTTCTAAATAGTTGTATCCTCGGATTATTTTAATCCGAGGATTTTTTTTATACTTTTTCACAGAAGCTGATGTTAGCCTGCCTAGATAAAGTTTTTATTAGCAGAAAAATTTTTGAGTAGATTTAATGATTCTTCTTAATTCATACTTTCGCAAGATCCTTGCTCACAGTCGAATCCCTGACAATAAGCTTCAGCGGAAACTGATATATTTCAAGAGAATGATAGATTTTCCTGTTAATTTTATCAATCATCACATCCATTGCTTTTTTAGCCATTTCTCCGACAGGCTGGTGAACAGTTGTAATCATTGGATCAAGCAATTCCGTAATTTCCTGGTTATCAAAGCCCACGACCGCAAGCTCCTCCGGAACGTTCCAGCCATGCTTTTTTGCTTCAGAAATGATTCCTGCAGCTACTTCATCAGCACCAGTAAAAACCGCTGTAGGCTTTTCTTCCAGCTCTTTTAATTCACGAAAAACTCTCTTTCCGTCTTCAATATTAAATGCGTCTCTGAACGCGGTTTTTTCGTCAAAAGGCAGCTCTGCTTCTGCTAAGGCTTGTTTAAATCCTCTTTCCCGTTCTTTTGCAACATTGCTTCTGTGGCCGCCGCAGCAATACGCGATATGTCTGTGGCCCTGCTCAATCAAGTGCTTTGTCGCTATGTAGCCTCCAAATGCCTGATCTAGCCTGATCATGGGAACTTTTGCATTCTCTTCAAACTCATTGCATAATACGATTGGACCATATTCCATATACGGTTCGATTTTGCTCCAGTCATTTTCAAGGGATGCAAGAATCACGCCATCAACCTGCTTTGTTTTAAGCAGGTTTAAATATTTAAGTTCTTTGGTTTTAGAATATTGTGTCTGGCAGACAATCAGCTGATAGTTTCTTTCAGACGAAGCAATCTCCAATGTCTCAATGAACTGGCTGAAAAAAGGATTTAGAACTCTTGGAATGAACACAGCTATAATTTCTGTTTTTTGATTGCGAAGACTTCTGGCGGATGAATTAGGTACATAACCCAGCTCTTCCATCGCTTCCAGTACAACCCTTTTTTTAGATTCAGATACATACGGATGGTTGTTGATGACTCGTGATACCGTGGTTCTTGACAGTCCTGCAAGTCTGGCAACATCCTCAATTGTAGACACTTGCTTTCCCCCTCATCTTGCAAACAAATGGTGTCTCTATAAAAATGAAATCGTTCTCATTTACCATTATATTTTAAAATGTAAGGGCTTTCAATATATAAAAAGATTGATTGTTTCTGCACTTTTCGTTTAAGCATCATTCTTCTCCTTCTTTTTAACCCTTTTAATTGACAGAGGCTGCCATCTAACCGTCAATTTCCAAGTGCAACAAGCATTTGTGCTCGCACCCCTCTAAACAATTCCAGAAAAAAACGCCTAAAGCATATCGCTTTAGACGTTTTTCTATTATGATACTGCCTCTTCTAATTCTTCTCTTTTATTCTTTCTTAAAGCATTGAAGAAATATCCAATTGTACCAATCATCATAGCACCGATAAAGAGAGCCAAAATTCCTGCCTGCTGCCACATGAAGGAGAAGTCACCAGATGAGATAACTGCTTTGAAGCCTGAGACTGAGTAAGTCATCGGCAGCCATGCGTTAAAGATCTGCAGCGCATTTGGAATCAGTTCAAGCGGGAATGTTCCTGCACTTGTTGTAAGCTGTAAAATCAGGATGATGATCGCAACAAATCTTCCCGGATCACCTAATGTTGTAACTAAGAATTGTACAAGTGTAATAAATGTCAGACTCGTAATAATACTGAACAGGATAAAATATGGAACACTTTGTACTTCAATGTTTAATCCATATAATAACACCGCATCTGCAAGCAATGCCTGAATCACGCCAATGACTGCGAGAATGCCGAACTTGCTCATAAACCAGCCGATTGCACTTTTAGGTTCGCCAGCCGCCTGTCTCAATGGGAATACAATTGAAAGCAGCAATGCCCCAACAAATAAACCAAGTGACAAAAAGTAAGGTGCAAAGCCTGTTCCATAGTTAGGAACTGCATTTACTTTTTCATCTTTCACTTTTACAGGATCGGAAATCATGTCGTAGGTCTTATCTGAGCCGCCAGTGTCTTTTGTCTCTTCTGCAGCTTCTCCAAGTTTAGAAGATAGCTCTCCTGTTCCTTCTGACAGTTTGCCAACACCTTCATCTACTTTTCCGGCACCGTCAGCAAGCTGATTCGTTCCATCTTGTATAGCAGATGAACCGTCTGCAAGCTTGGAGATTCCAGAATTGAGTTCACCGCTGCCTGCTGCAAGCTTCGCAGATCCTGCTTTTGCTTCGGCGAATTTCTGATTATATGTTTCTAATCCATTTGTAAGCTTCTGCTGGCCGGTTAAAAGCTTGCCGGAACCATCGTATAAAGCTTCTTGACCTGCAACAAGCTGATCTAACGCGGATTCAACTTGTTTTTGACCTGCTGCAAGCTGCCCGGATTTTTCTGAAAGGTCAGCGGCGCCGCTGCTCAAATCATTTGCACCTTTTGAAAGAGCCATAGATTTTTCAGATAGGGCTGATGCGCCTGCTTCAGCCTTTTGAGCTCCGGCTGAAAGCTGCCCAAGACTGCTTTCAAGCTGTTTGCTTCCTTCTGATAATTGACTTGCACCTTTTGCTGCCTCAATTAATTTTTGTTTTTCAGCTTCAGGTAAAGGAAGCTTTTCAATTTGAGGAAGCATCAATGCCAACTGATCATTCAGACTAGATAACCCAGCTGATAATTCAGCAGCTCCTGCCTGTGCAGCCTGATTTCCTTTTGAAAGTTCATTTAAGCCGCTTGAGAGGTCTCCTGCACCTGCTGATAATGCTTTGCCTCCATCAGCCAGCTGATTTAAACCGCCTGAAAGCTCTCCCGCACCCGCACTAAGCTTAGCTGAACCGTCTGTTAACTGCGGAGCTGATTCCTGCAGCTTTTTCATCCCTGCAAGAGATGTACCCAGCCCTTCGTTCAGCTTACCAGTCCCAGCTTCTGCTTCAGAAGATCCGTTCTGAAGCTGCTTTCCGCCGTTCTGGAGCTGACCAAGTCCGCTGTCCAAGCTTTGGATGCCGTTTGTCAATTCCTTAGAACCAGCAGATGCACTATTCAATCCATCTTTAAAGCTGATTGATTTTTCAGCCAAAAGTTGAAGATTTTCTTTCAGTTTGCCTGATCCGTCTTTCAATTCACCTACACCGTTATTTATCTCGCTGGCACCGTCACTTGCCTGACCAATACCGTCTGCAAGCTTATCAATGTTTTCAAAAATACTTTCTGCATAGGTTTTCGTAATCGTATTTGAGACTTCTTCTTTTATTTGAGCAACCGCTGTTCCCCCAATCTGCCCTGATAAGAAGTTAAAGCCTTCATTCGGAACGTATTTTAATTCCAGGGACTGAGGGTTTTCATCCATTAAAGTAGTTGCATTTTTAGAAAAGTCTTCCGGAATTTCAATCATCATATAATATTGTTCATTTTCAAGGCCTCTTACTGCCTCATCCTTTGAAACAAAATCCCATTTAAATTCAGGATTATCTCTTAAATTATCAACAAGTTCTGAACCAATTTTCAAATCAGTTCCTTCGTAGTCAGCGCCAGTATCTTCATTTACTACTGCAACCGGCAGCTGATCTAATTGTTCATATGGATCCCAAAACGCCCAAAGGAACATTCCGGCGTACATTAGCGGAATAAATAAAACAGCGAGTACTGGAATTAGAACTTTTTTGTTGGAAACTAAGGCTTTCCATTCTTTCGCAATTAAGCTCATTCAAAAATCTCCTCCTATAAATATACATATTGACCATTTTGTTCATTTGGTCAATTCTGTTTAAAAAAATAGAGGACCATCTATTTTGACAATCCCTTTAATAAGTAAAGCTGAAAAAGATCTGCTATTTCCGCTTTTTCGAGCGGTTCGTGATTTTTTTCCCAATCGAAAATAAGAGAAATGTATAGCTTCACCATGACAAATGCCGTTACTTCGGGATTGCATTCCCGGAGCTCACCTTTTGCAATTGCAGCTTCTATTTTTGCTGCAATAAATTGCAGAATCATTTTCTCAAGGCGCTGTACAACCTCCTGGACGGCAGGAGTGCCAACATCCGTACTTTCTTGAAAGATTTTGATCGTGAATTGATGTTTTTTCCGAAATTCAAGCAGGCTGTAAAGAGCACGATGTACATTTTCGAAAAAAGGCAGATCATCATCCATTGCTTTTTCTGCTTCTATTTTCATTTCAGCAAGAAGCGTAGAAACAATTTCATCAAATAGTTCTTCCTTGTTTTTGAAAAATGTGTAGATGGTCCCTTTGCCCACGTTGGCAAGCTTTGCGACAGAGTCCATTGTTGTAGCCTTATAGCCAAATTGTGTAAACGACCTCTTTGCAGCCTCCACAATCAAATGTTTTCGATCAATGCTCAACTGTCTAACCTCCATCCGAAATGACCAAATGACAATTTCGGTCAATTAGTACAGAAATAAATATATCACATGACTTTCTCATAATCAAGATTTAATTAAATGAATCATTAAAAAAACAACTCTCTATTAAAGAGTTGCCTTTTTGAGATAGTCCAATGCATTTGCAACAGCCATTTTTCCCTGATCAATACAATCTGGAATCCCTACACCGGAATAAGAAGCACCTGCTAAAAACATCCCTGGATATGATTTCATGATTTTTGTGTTCACCTCAAGAATTTTCTCCTGATGACCGACGTTATATTGCGGCATCGCTTCTTTCCATCTTGAAACAACGGTGAAATCCGGTTTTTTATCAATCTTCATGATTTTATTTAAATCCTCTAAAACAGCAGCGATAATTTCATGATCAGGCTGCTCCACAATCGCCTGATCGCCAGCTTTTCCCACATATGCCCGGATCAGCGCTTTGCCTGCCGGTACCGTATGAGGCCATTTTCGGTGAGTCCATGTACATGCAGTAATCGTATAATCACCGTTTCTGGAAATAACAAATCCAGTGCCGTTCCCTGCAATATCAACGTCTTCTTCAGGGAAAGCCATGGCAACAGTAGCGACCGATGTTGAGGGCATTTCCTGCATGTATTGATAATTTTCTTTATCAGGCAGGATGTTTGCAGTCTGCTGATGAGGAGTTGTGATGATAAGGGAATCAGCTTCAATCATCTCCCCATTGCTTAACCGGAGAATATATCCAGCGGCATTTTTCGCAATGCTTTCCACTTTAACACCTTTTAAAATCTTTGTATCAGTAAGCCTGCTTTCTGCAGCATCCACCAAACTCTGCAGTCCGCCTTTTACGGTTTGAAAAATCCCTTTTTTTCGGGCTGGTTCATGTTTTTGATTCGATGCAGGCAGTCCTTTTTTCATTCCAAGTATCAAGCTGCGGTAATCCTGCTCCACTTTATGAAATTGCGGAAAAGTTGACATTAAACTCAGCTTATCTATATCCCCTGCATAAATCCCTGAAAGGAGAGGTTCGATCAGATTTTCTACAACTTCATTCCCGAGACGTCTTCTAAAAAAATGACCCAGTGATTGATCACCCGTTTCCCGTTTCGCAGGAAGGATAAAATCACCGGCAGCTCTTGCTTTCCCCAGAATGGAAAATAACCCTGTTGTAACAAATGGAAGGATTTGTGTCGGGATTCCCATTACAGCGCCTGCCGGTATCGGATGCAGCCGGTCTCCTGCAAGGACATATGATCGTCCTGTTGCATTGTTTACAAGCTCTGACTGGAGTCCAACATCTTTAACAAACTGCGGTGCACTTGCTTTTCTTTCTAGAAACGAGTCAGGTCCGCGTTCAATGATAAATCCATCTTTATGGACAGTCTGAATTTTACCGCCAAGTCTTGGACTTGCTTCAATCAAGATTGACTCTGCCTGAAGGTTGTTTTCCTGTATTTCTTTTTGCAAGTAAAATGCCGCGGATAATCCAGTTATCCCTCCGCCAATGATGACAACTTTCTTTTTCTTGTCAGTCATTGTTTATCGCCTTCTTTTTTGTTTACTTTTGGCCTCTCACAGAAAGAGCCTTACTTTTTCATCGATAATTCTTTTAAGACAACCGTTGCCAGACAGTCAATGAATTCTTTTTTGGCATTTGGCATTTCCGGTCTGTAATACTTGGCGCCAAGTTCGTCTGCAACAACTTTACATTCATAATCATTATCAAATAAAACCTCTAGATGATCCGCAACGAAACCGACTGGTATATAGACAAACGTGCGGTATCCTTTATGTTCATATAGATCTCTAGTTAAGTCCTGTACATCTGGTCCAAGCCACGGTTCAGGTGTATTTCCCGCACTTTGCCAGCCAATTTCATAGTTTTCAATGCCTGCAGCTTGTGCGATCAGATCTGCGGTTTCCTGAAGCTGATTAGGATATGGATCTCCCGCTGCAATAATCTTTTCAGGCAGGCTGTGGGCAGATACAATTAAAACAGCTTTTTCCCGTTCTTCTGAGGTCATTGATGCATATGTTTCTTTTACTTTTTTCGTCCAGTAATCGATAAATTTAGGCTCTTTATACCAGCTCTCAACAGATGTAATCTCAAGTCCGCCCAGATTTTCTGCTTCCTGCTTTGCCCGGCCATTATATGATTTGATGCTGAAAGTTGAGAAATGAGGGGCAAGCACGATGCTGACGGCTTCTTCAATGCCATCTTCCTTCATTTGCTTCACTGCATCTTCAACAAAAGGCTCAATATGTTTAAGTCCCAGGTACATTTTAAATTGCACTTCATCCTGAACAGCATTTAAATGTTCTTCAAGGGACTTGGCTTGATCCAATGTGATTTTAGCAAGAGGTGAAATGCCGCCAATTGCCTCGTAGCGGTCCTTTAAATCCTGCAGCATTTCAGGAGCAGGCGGACGGCCGTGTCTAATATGTGTGTAATAGCGTTCAATGTCTTCCTCTTTATATGGTGTTCCATATGCCATAACGAGCAGACCCATCGTTTTCTTTGTCATTTTCATACACCTCTTTGGTTAGTTACAAGATCTAGTCTTATTTTGCCATTACTCAGGGCAAGATTCCAAATCAGATGCTCTTCGCGCGCTTGGCAGTTTTTGTATAATCATGAATAAAACCTGTTAATCTTCTGAGAACATCCGGACTGACAGAAGGGAAAACACCATGTCCAAGGTTGAAAATATAACCGTCCTGTTTCATTCCCTGATCAAGAATGGTTTTAGCACGTTCTTCAATCACTTCCCAAGGCGCAAGAAGGATTGCAGGATCCAGATTCCCCATTAACGTTTTTGTAAGTCCCATAGAGCGGGCCTGATCTACCTGCAGTCTCCAATCAAGACCGACTACATCAAGCGGCAGGTCGTGCCATTCATGTACAAGATGACTTGCTCCCACACCAAACATAATCATCGGAACATTTTCTTCCTTCATTGAAGTGAAAATACGTTCCATTACAGGTTTAATAAAGTAACGATAATCCGATTCATTTAATGCTCCGACCCATGAATCAAAAATTTGAATCGCTTTTGCCCCTGCTTTAATTTGAGCCTTCAAGTAAATGATGGTCATGTCTGCAAGCTTGTCCATCAGCGCAAACCATGCTTTCGGCTCTGCATACATAAATGCTTTTGTTTTATTGTAGTTTTTAGACGGTCCGCCTTCAATCATGTAGCTTGCCATTGTAAATGGTGCTCCCGCAAACCCGATTAATGGAACATTCAATTGCTCTGTTGTCAGCAATTTAATCGTATCCAGCACATATGGAATGTCGCTTTCAGGGTCGATTTCGCCAAGCTTTTCAACGTCTGACAGCGATTTAATTGGATTATCTATTACAGGACCAATCCCTGACTTGATTTCTACATCTACCCCAATTGATGGAAGCGGTGTCATGATATCCTTATATAAAATAGCCGCATCTACACCATACTGCTCCACCGGCAATCTCGTGACATATGCACAAAGCTCGGGCTGATGTGTAATCTCAAACAGACTGTACTTTTCTTTAATAGCACGGTACTCAGGCTGCGATCTTCCTGCCTGCCTCATATACCATACGGGAACATGATCTGTTTTTTCACCTCTGCACGCCCTAAGGAATGTATCATTAAACTGCTTTATATCCGTCATAAATCCTCAAATCCACCTTTCTATGTAAAACAAACACGCTATCCTAAGTTTTGCTTCTTACACTATAACTGTTTCAATCTTGCTTGTATAGATTTCAAAATTAAATGTCAAAAAATTGACGTAAACACCGAAATGCGGAGCCGACTGTTCAGCGCAGGCAGACAGATAAGGATCCGACAGAAAAGGCGCTTTTGCCTTTACTGGCGGAGCCGTTCTGGCCGAGGAGCTAGGAGGCGCAGCTAGACAACACCGAAATGCGGAGCCGACTGTTCAGCGCAGGCAGACAGATAAGGATCCGACAGAAAAGGCGCTTTTGCCTTTACTGGCGGAGCCGTTCTGGCCGAGGAGCTAGGAGGCGCAGCTAGACAACACCGAAAAGCGGAGCCGACTGTTCAGACCCGACAGACAGATAAGGATCCGACAGAAAAGGCGCTTTTTGCCTTTACTGGCGGAGCCGTTCTGGCCGAGGAGTTAGGAGGCGCAGCTAGACAGCACCGAAAAGCGGAGCCGACTGTTCAGACTCCGGCAGACAGATAAGAATTCACCGGAAAAGTCCGGTTTTGACTTTTTCGGTGAATTTGTTCTGGCCGAGGGGCTAGGAGGCTGAGCTAGACAGCACCGAAATGCGGAGCCGACTGTTCAGCGCAGGCAGACAGATAAGGATCCGACAGAAAAGGCGCTTTTTGCCTTTACTGGCGGACCCGTTCTGGCCGAGGAGTTAGGAGGCGCAGCTAGACAGCACCGAAAAGCGGAGCCGACTGTTCAGACTCCGGCAGACAGATAAGAATTCACCGGAAAAGTCCGGTTTTGACTTTTTCGGTGAATTTGTTCTGGCCGAGGGGCTAGGAGGCTGAGCTAGACAGCACCGAAAAGCGGAGCCGACTGTTCAGCGCAGGCAGACAGATAAGGATCCGGCAGAAAAGTCCGGTTTTGACTTAACTGCCAGATCCTTCTAGGGCTTAGCGCAAAAACCAGACAGCGTTTCGCAAATTTAAAATCTAACAAAGGCTGAAATACTGCCCGCTATTAAGGAGCCGATGTAAATAGTTTCGGTTTAACAGGTTTTGAGCCTTTCCCTTCTTTTTCGGTTTGCTCATTATAAGGAACAACTTTATAGGAAGCCTCTGAGAAAAGATTAGAATATGGGATTTCATATGAATCTCTTCCTTTAACATAGCCAACAAGCTTGTCCTCATTTCCTATTGTTTCATAAATCCTGTAGACGACACGGTCATCCTCCTGAGCTTCCCAGTTCAGTGTGACGGTGAATAATCCAAGCGGCTTGAATGTATATTTTGCATCAACCTCACCCAGGTTTTTCAGCCTGATTGGTTCTTCCAACTCCTCTACATCTTTTGGAAGGCTGAACGCAGCATCCTGATCCATCGAAGTATTCATCAAGATTTCTTTAAAAAGTCTCGTTGGATAGGAACTGCCATTTGTTAGATGCTGCTCCCGATTTGTCTTATCGTAGCCCATCCAGAGAGCACCTGAGACTTTCGGGGTGTAGCCTACAAACCATGCATCTTTCACAGCCCCTTTTTTATCGACATAAGAGGTTGTTCCTGTTTTTCCAGCAAGCTCACCTTCGTACGAACCTGTCTGTCCTGTTCCGTCTTCAACAACCTCTTGCAGCATCCTTGTCATATTCCAGGCAGTCTGGGAAGAAAAGATCCGCTTCTTTTCTTGTTTTACTTCGCCAATTTTTTTTGACTCACGGTCCTCTATCTTTTTGATAACAAACGGCTCACTATAAACTCCATACTCAGCAAATGATCTGTAGGCATTTGCAAGCTGCAGAGGAGAAACCCCGTCCTTTAATCCGCCGAGGGCAATCGAAAGACCGTTATCTTTTATTGAAAGACCCGACTTCTTGAGGTACTTCTTGCTTTTTGAAATGCCGATTTCATTTAATGCCCATACAGCCGGTGCATTTTTAGAAGCAGCAATGGCGTCATACATGGTTACTTCTTCATCATATTTCAGATCATTATTTTTGGGCTGATACCCGTTATATGAAACCGGTTTGTCCTTAAGAAGAGAATATGGTCCGAATTCGTCTTCCTCCATTGCCGGGGCATATACGGCAAGCGGCTTAAATGTTGAACCCGGCTGTCTTTTAGTATTGACGCGATTAAACCCTTTTTGTGTATAATTTCTGCCTCCGATCGCAGCCAAAACTCCGCCTGTTTTATTATCAAGGAGGACAAATGCTCCTTCTGCATGCTGATCTGTTCCCGGAAAGTATTCTTCTTTTTTGAACAGCTCGTAGGCTGTTTCCTGCATTTCCGTATTTATAGGAACCGTGACTGTATAGCCTCCCCGCATTAATTCTTCATTAGATAAAGCATATCTTTCTTTCGCTTCGTCCATGACCATATCAATGTAGGTTGTAAGCCACGGGGTTTCTGATTCTTCAGAGATGTTTAAACCCAGAGTCTTCCCTTGTGAGCGGACGACTTCTTCAGGTGTCAGATAATTCTGATCGCCCATCAAACTTAAAATCGTATCACGTCGCTCTTTGCTTTTTTCAGGATGAAGAATCGGAGAATAATTCGAAGGTGCTTTTGGGAGACCCGCAAGCATTGCTCCTTCTTCAACCGTCAGATCCTTTGCATCCTTATTGAAGTAATAAAGTGCAGCACTTTGAATGCCGTAAGCACCGTGACCGAAATAAACCTGATTTAAATACATTTCAAGCAGTTTATTCTTACTGTATTTATTTTCAAGACTCATGGCGATGGCAGCTTCTTTTGTTTTTCTTAAAAGAGACTTCTCGTTAGAGAGAAACGTATTTTTTGCAAGCTGCTGAGTAATTGTGCTTCCGCCCTCTACTTTCTGGCCTGCAATCAAATCTTTAGACAAAGCTCTCGTTATAGCCTTCAAATCGATTCCATTATGTTCATAAAATCGTTTATCTTCTACAGCAATAAATGCATTGCGGACATGTGCCGGAATTTCTTTTATCGTGACAGGATCGCGGTTCTGCAAATACAGCTCTGCAACCTCGTTGCCTTTTAAATCCACTAAAGCAGTTGTCGAATCCATAACTAGCTTTTTCTCATCAATTGAATAATCGCCGATCACTAAAATGAGCAGGTAGACTGCAAAAGCAATAATAGCTGTTGAAAGCGCAACAGTTGCTGAAAGGATGATTTTTTTCTGCATATCATCACCTACAATTCGTTTAATTTAGATAAGCTTATTATTGTTAAAAAAAGGAATGAATATGTACAATGGAGGCTGAAAATAGCAATAATTGTGCAATCATTGTTATAATGAAACAAAAAGAGGTGAATGTAAAATGAATTTTTATGTCACATTTGGAACTGCAGACTATTTAGCTAAAACAGTATCTGAACATCAAAATGAAAAAATGCTTCTTATGCAAAATGAGGATAAAGGGATTCTATTACATGAAAGCGATGCGACATCACTTTTTAAGGAGCCTAAAAAATACGAAGTACTTGATGGCGCTGGTGACTTTCAAAAAGGAAGCTATGCTGTGCTGAACAATATCCCTGTATCTGACGAAGGAAAGCCTCTCTTTGAACAGCGCTTCAAAGAACGGGCCAGAATGATTGAAGGCGAGCCGGGATTTGTCGCGATTCGCGTCCTTAGACCTGTAAATGATGATACATATGTCATTCTTACTCTATGGGAAGATGAATCCTCATTTAAAAACTGGCAGCAATCAAAATCCTTTGAACAGGCTCATAAAAAAAGAGGGACAAGCGCAGGCTCGGACCAAAAATCGATTTTCCCAAGACCTTCTTACGTTACAACCTACCATACTGTATCTGAATAAATGAAAAAACTGAACCTTCGCATTGTGCGGGGTTTTTTTTATTTCAAAGATAAGATTTTTGAACACTTCTGTCCTACCGCACCTCCTAAACTCCTCGGTCACACCGGCTCTGCTCTTCGTGTGACAATATTTCCTTGGAAATGACAGCATTCTACTAATATACTGCACCCTATTCTTTATAAAATAACAATCACACCCTGCTATGCCGGTCATAACCTGTATTACAGGAATTTAGGCATATACAGGGGTGATTACTATGGGAGCTGAGTTAACGCTCATACATTGGTTTTATGTGTTTTTTATTATAAGCATCATAGGCTTTATGCTTTTCAGAAGAGATACAACAGTAATCAGTATTATTGGAATCATTATCATTTCATTTGTTGCAAGCCACTCTTTGAGTCATTCAATTACAAGTGTCTTTAACAGCTTCATTTATGCTATTACTGAGCTGCTGCCGACAATTCTTGTTATCTCTATCATTGTTTCAATGAGCAAGATTTTAGAAATAACCGGAATCAATGAATCCATGGTGTCGCCATTTACGAAGATCATTCGCAATCCAACGCTTGCCTACTGGACAATTGGGCTATTAATGATGACGATTTCTTGGTTTTTCTGGCCTTCTCCCGCTGTTGCCCTGATTGGCGCCGTACTGCTTCCTGTTGCCATTAAAGCAGGTCTCCCGGCATTAGGGGCAGCAATGGCCATGAACTTATTCGGCCATGGAATTGCTCTCTCAGGCGACTTTGTCATTCAAGCCGCTCCAAAACTTACTTCAGATGCAGCCGGTCTTCCGATTGGTGATGTAATCAGCGCGTCCATTCCGCTCGTTATTGTGATGGGGGCAGTTACAACCATTACAGCTTATTTCTTCTTAATGAGAGATATGAAGCTTGGAAAGTCTTTCCCATCTCTTACAATGCCAATCTCTGCTGAGAAAAAAACGCAGCTGCTGACGGACAGGATGAAATTGTTAATGGCCATGTTTATCCCCATATTATTTGTGATTGATATTCTTCTAATGGTTAAGCTTAACTTGCAGGGCGGAGATGCAACAGCTTTAATCGGAGGAACTGCACTGGTAATTCTGCTTTCCGTTTGTTTGCTCGCCCATAAAAATGCAAGTCTTGAAAAAACAACCGGATACATGATTGAAGGATTTCAGTTTGGCTTTAAGGTGTTTGGTCCTGTCATTCCGATTGCAGCTTTCTTTTATCTGGGTGATGCAGGATTTATTAAAATTGTCGGGGACTTTTTACCAAATACTTCACAGGGAATAGTCAATGACCTCGGGGTTGCTCTCGCAACTGTTGTTCCATTAACAAAAGAAATTGGGGCAATTACACTGACTGGTGTTGGTGTACTCACAGGTCTTGATGGCTCTGGATTTTCAGGTATATCGCTTGCAGGCTCAATAGCCAGCTTGTTTGCCACAGCAATTGGTA
Source organism: Metabacillus hrfriensis (assembly GCF_030127205.1). NCBI lineage: Bacteria > Bacillati > Bacillota > Bacilli > Caryophanales > Bacillaceae > Metabacillus > Metabacillus hrfriensis. The sequence continues at coordinate 1,005,964 of NZ_CP126116.1, read as the reverse complement.
CGGGAGCTGCTACTTTAACCGCATTAGGCCAAGTCACAGCCATCTGGGTGGGAGGCGGAACACTCATACCATGGGCGCTGATTCCCGCTGCTGCCATTTGCGGAGTCGATCCATTTGAACTCGCAAGACGAAATATCCTGCCTGTGACAATTGGGCTGATTGTGACAACGATTGTGGCTATGTTTCTTATATAAATAGAAAGAAAAGTGACGTCCCAAGCTCATTTATTCACCAAATCTTAAAAATGTCCCCTCATCCAGAGATAAGATCAGCATATAAATGAGAGGCACTCCCGAAAGAGTGCCTCTTTGAATTGCATCTGAACTGTTTTAAACAGATACGCCGCTTTTTTTGCTTCTTGCAGCAGAAAGAAATTCATTCAGTTTGTCATATACCGCAATCACAAGAATTAAACAAATCAGACCAATGAAATATCCGCCAATTACATCAGATAAAAAATGGGCATTTGTGACAACTCTGCTCATGCCGATCAGCAGCATCAGAATACTCACGGCAGCGTAAAGCCACCTTTTTACAGCTGATGACGCTATTTTCCCTGCAAGCAAATAGATTAAAAATCCATAGAAAATAACACCGACCATCGCATGCCCGCTTGGAAAACTGAAGCCTTCTTCAATGTGCAGCGGTTCAAGAGGTCTTTCACGCCCAAAAAAGCTTTTTAATGCTTTGTTAAGCAGGTCTCCCAGATAAACAGCCAATACAATTAGTAGCGGCTGAAGAATATGCTTATATAAAAGTGCAAGTAATATCGCGGCAAGAGCAAGTATGCTTATGATTCCTGTTTTCGAAGCAAGGAATCCTATACCATCTAAAAAAGACAGCAGGAAATTTGAATTATGAACCCACGAAACGGCCTCAAGCGAAATAGCATCCGCCTGCTTTATAAATGCAGTATCCATTGAAAGAATGATTCCAATTGTAAGAATAAGAAAATATGCAATCAAGTAACCTTTTTTCATTTTTCATCTTTTTCCCCTTCCAAACTTTATTCTTGTAATTTTCAAACAACTTATCTAGAATTTATTGTAATATCTGTTTTATTTTATCTTATTAGTGATTTGATGAATATAAGTCTTTAAAAAAGAAGGGATGAGAAATTTTGTACACTGACATATGTTCAGATTTAGATGCGAGTTATGAAGAAATGGTGGAGATCAGACGCTATCTTCATATGCATCCGGAGGTTTCATTCCAGGAATTCAAAACGGCAGCCTACATCGCCGAGTTTTATCACAAGCTTGGCATTGAAGCCAGAACAGGTGTAGGCGGAAATGGAGTCGTTGCTGTTATAAAAGGTGATTTGCCTGGAAAGACCATTGCTCTCCGCGCCGATTTTGATGCACTTCCTATAGGGGATGAAAAAGATGTTCCTTATAAATCGACTGTCCCGGGTGTAGCACATGCCTGCGGCCACGATGGCCACACTGCATCATTACTTGTACTAGCAAAGATATTACATAAACATAGCAGTACTCTTGAAGGCAGCGTAGTATTTATTCATCAGCATGCTGAAGAATATGCACCGGGCGGAGCGGTTTCCATGATTGAAGATGGCTGCTTAGACGGGGTTGATGTCATCTTCGGAACCCATTTATGGGCAGGAGAACCAACTGGGAAAATTCAATATCGTGTCGGCCCTATCATGGCTGCTGCCGATCGGTTCCAGATTACGATTAATGGAAAAGGCGGACATGGAGCACAGCCTCATAAAACGAAAGATGCAGTTGTCATTGGCTCACAGCTTGTCCTGAACCTGCAGCAGATTGTGAGCAGAAAAGTTGATCCAGTTCATTCAGCGGTCGTATCTGTGGGATCCTTTGTGGCTGAGAATCCTTTTAATGTCATTGCAGATTCAGCGGTGCTGATTGGAACGGTACGTACTTTTGAAGAAGATGTGCGCACTTTGATTGAGAAAGAAATCGAACGTGTGGTCAAAGCTTCCTGCGCCCTTTATGACGCTGACTACGAATATCATTTTGAGAGAGGCTACCCAGCTGTAGTCAATCACCGCGAGGAAACAGAGCAGCTTGCAGAGCTTGCTTCAAAGGTGCCCGGGGTTCAAATTGTCGAAGAAAGCTCAATGCAAATGGGCGGCGAAGACTTTGCTTATTACCTGCAGCATGTTAAAGGCACGTTCTTTTTCACAGGAGCGAAACCAACTTATTCAGAAACAGTTTATCCTCACCATCATCCTAAATTCGATATTGATGAAAAAGCTATGCTGATCGCAGCAAAAACATTAAGTTTGGCATTATTGACTTATCAGTCTGAGCACAAAACTGTTTCGGTTGAGAAATAAATAGTAGAATCCAAAAGAGTGCGATTTTAAAATCGCACTCTTTTTATTTATTCATAATTCGAAGCCGATAACAATTCATTGCCGTTTCACCTAAATGCCGGACAAGGTGATAGTTCGCTACACCGCCGACAACAGCGCCGATTCCCGGCATGATCTGCAGCAATTTGACAAGGTCAATGTGATCTCTGTATTCCTGCTGAAAGGTTTGCCAGTCAATCTCTTTCAGTTCATTTTTTCTTTTGTCCCAGCTTTCAATCAGCTCGAACGTATTCCTTCGATGTTCATCACTGGAATAAGCCAATTGAAAGACATAGAGTAAAAACAATCTCTCTTCATATTGTTTAGGGTCAAACCCGTATAAAGTCGCAATTTCAAATAAGCACTTCATTTTAATGCCAAGGAGTAAAGGAAAATCAGCAGCCGACCCCAAAATTCCGCCGGCCCCGGTTCCTGCTCCTTCTACAGCAGCAGTCTTTTGAAAGGTGCCGATTGTTTGCCTGACTTTCTTTTCTTTTTCTTCAAGTGACAGTCCTTCCAGCTTCTTTTCGTTTGTTGTGAGGTTTGATCCGGCAAGTGTTGCCTGCACCATCTTTTTAATGCTCTCCGTAATGATTGCATGGACTTTTTCCGGAATATGCTCATTAATCTTCGTTTGTGTTTTTTTAGAAACACGTTCTAGCATGGAAGACTTTCTCAGCAATTTCTTTTTCCACTGAAATAGATCCTCTTCCAGCTGTTTTTCATAAATCATCTGCATCAGCTGCCTTTACCCTAGAATACGCTGGCATCCATTTTCACCAGCCTTAATTTCACATAAAGATAAACAAACCCATAAGCAAAAATAAATCCGGCTGCAAAGAGAATCAGAGCAGGAATGATATTCCCCGAAATCAGAGCGATCAGAGTTAATATCACGTGCTGGCTTACAATCATGATAAACAGAAGTTTAAGGAATTTTGCTTTTTTAAACTGTGGCTGAACCGGATATAAGTCCGGCAGAGCAAGCATGTCGTAATGCTTATAAAGACCGATCATTTGAATCCCGGTTAAATAGAGAACAAGGATTGCTATCGCGAGCACACTAAACTGATTTGTCGGGATAATATAGAGAACGATTCCCCCGATTATTGTCAGACGCAAAAAGATGCCCAGATAATCATTGGAACGAAAGAATGCCCTTGTATATAAATAACTGTACATGCTTTCCTGTTTATATTTCACAAACGCAAGCAGACCGTCTAAATACTTTCTGCGCTTTGCTTTTTTCTTAAGCTTTGGAACATCTGTAAAGAGGTTTGCAATTCTATAGAATGACTGCTTTTTCTCAAGCTCCAGGTCTATCAGCTTCTCCCATTTAACTCCTTTTGCTTTTGTGGCTTTTTGAAAATAAATGTAGAGCACTGCCATTACTCCATACATAATGAATACATAAATATAGGCTTTTGACAGCAAAAAGAAAATGGTTAATCCATTTATTGCGAGTCGGACAATAAAATCATATATTTTGGCTGACGGCTCAGTATAAAAGGATATTCGGAAATTCAGCATTAAATTCCAGCCTTTTACAAGGAGGATTTGAATGCAGATAATCAGGAAGTCTGTTCCGGTTAAGCTCTCAGCCCTGAACAGCATGGGTGAAAGCACTAATGCTGCGATCAAAAACACATACAGCTGACTAAAAAAACTGTATACAAGAGCTTTTTGAAAATAGCCGGCCATATTTTCTTCCAGAGGCAAAAGAAAAACTAAATCAGGTTCTTTTAAGAGCGTCCGGACACTCGATGCCGTAATGATCAGAGCAAATACAGCCGTCATAATCGCAAGTACCGGAAAGTCATCAGGCATTGTTTTCAGCCATTCCTGATAAGATAGAGCACCGCCTGCTCCCAAAAATACAAGAACAAAAATTAAATGGTCGTTAAACATATATTTTGTATAGGACTGCACTTCTTTTAGATGAGCCTCTAATCGGGTTTTCCAAATCTGATCAATGCTGCTCATTTTGATCTTCCTTCGTGAGCTGGATATACAAATCATCAAGCGTTGCGTCCCTCATTCCAAACTCCGACCGGAGCTCCTCAAGCGACCCTTTTGCTCTGATTTTTCCATTATGTAGAATAATAAACGCATCACAGTAGCGTTCAGCTGTTGCTAAAATATGTGTTGACATTAAAATTCCCGCTCCGTCTTTTTTCGCTTTGTTCATCATCTCAAGCAGAGCATTGATTGCAAGCGGATCCAATCCGACAAATGGCTCGTCAATAATGTACAGCTCAGGCTCAACTAAAAACGCACACATAATCATAACTTTTTGCTTCATGCCTTTTGAAAAATGACTTGGGAACCATTTTAGTCTTTTTTCCATTCTGAATTCAGACAATAATGGGTGAAGACGCTGTTTAAACGTTTCCTGACTTAGTCCATACGCCATCGCCGTAAGCTCCAAGTGCTCATAAAGCGTTAATTCCTCATAAAGAATCGGTGTTTCAGGAATAAATGAAAATTGGCTGCGGTATTCAGTCGGCTGCTGGTGAAAGGAAATGCCGTTAATGGAAATTTCACCTTTATGCGGCTCCATTAACCCGATCACATGACGGATTGTTGTGCTTTTTCCGGCTCCGTTTAAACCAATCAAACCGACAATTTGGTGCTTTTCAATTTCAAATGATATATCTTTTAAGACAGGATTACGTGTGTATCCTCCTGTCAGGTGATTTACTTTTAATAAGCTCATGTTTTCGTCCCTTCACCGTTTTCTTTTATTTTAACAAATCACGTGACACTTTTGCTAATTTACAATGCATAATCAATTCTTTTCCGGACATCATAATGAGTGTAGAGGAAAGCAGCTGTCACAGACATTCATTTCAAATGAGGTGTGTGTTAAAGACAGTTTATGTTAAGGAATCCATGAGTAAGTTAACATTGATAAAATGATGATCAATTTCCATTTCGAGATGAGGTGTCTACGGGCCGTTACTTTTAGTAATAGATGCTCATATATAAATTCATTTTGTGAATGAGGTGTTCGTCAAAGACCGTTTACTGATTTGTTAAGAGTTTATCCTTTATGTGATTTTCTTAACTAGGGGATGGTTGCTTTGAACAATGTTTAACAACGATTATTCACTCTTTTTTTCCTTCATTTCCTAGCAAATGAGGGAGATGACAAAGAGTTTTGCGAGCCTTAAATTTTAAGCTGCGCCAGTTTGCTTCCTCTGCAGGACAGGATGATCTTTTTGATCATCCTGTTTCTTATTTAGGAAAGAGAAAGGGTTTGCACAAAGATGGCAGAGTATGGCCTAACTCCTCGGCCGGAACGGATCCGCCATCCCTGCACAAAAAGGCGCTTGCACTTTTCTTAAGTGATTTTATCCCTCAATTATTTATGGTAAAATACGGTTAAGTTCAGTTTATAATGAGAAAGGGATGAAACATGATGAGCGGATGTATTTTCTGCAAAATTGTGAACGGTGAGATTCCGAGCGCAAAGGTTTTTGAAAACGAACATGTGGTTGCTTTTCTGGATATTAGTCAAGTAACAAAAGGACATACACTAGTTATTCCAAAAATACATAAAGAAAATATTTACGAGCTTACTCCGGATATTGCACGAAATCTTTTTGAAGTCGTTCCAAAAATTGCGAATTCCATAAAAAAACAATTCGAGCCTATCGGCATGAATATTCTTAATAATAACGGCGAAAAAGCTGGACAATCTGTGTTTCACTATCATATTCACCTGATTCCCCGCTATGGAAAGGGCGATGGTTTTGGCGCTGTCTGGAAAACGCATACAGAAGAATATACACCAGAAGACTTAAAGCAAATCGCATCATCCATTCAGGAAGACTTGCTCTAACCCCCGCATAATGCGGGTTTTTTTGTTGATTGTAATATTTTTTTAAAATTCCGACTCCAACCCCCTTTTTCATGTTAGGATAATAAAAAGTATTTAATCATGCAACGCGACAAAGTAAGGAGTGTCATTTTCCCATGAAAAGAACGTATAACTTTAACGCAGGGCCAGCAGCAATACCTCTTGCTGTTTTGGAGAAAGCGCAAAGCGAACTTGTTGATTTTAACGGAACAGGCATGTCAGTCATGGAACTGAGCCACAGAAGCAAACCTTATGAAGAAGTTCACAACCGAGCAGCCTCTTTATTGAGAGAACTGATGGAAATCCCTGAGGATTATGAAGTACTATTTCTTCAAGGCGGGGCAAGCCTTCAGTTTGCCATGATTCCGATGAACTTTTTAAAAGACGGGGCTTCTGCCCATTTCATCATGAGCGGAGTCTGGTCTGAAAAAGCACAATCAGAAGCAGGCAAACTCGGAAGCACGACTATCCTTGCAACAAGTAAAGAAGATCGTTATACATATATTCCGGAAAGCTTTGAGGATCCTGAAGAAGGAAGCTATGTACACTTAACCTCAAACAATACGATCTACGGCACGCAGTGGGAAAAATTCCCTTCAACAAAACTGCCTTTAATTGCTGACATGTCAAGCGACATCATGAGCAGGGAAATTGACGTCAGCCGATTCTCGCTTATTTATGCCGGTGCTCAAAAAAACCTTGGCCCTTCAGGTGTTACAGTCGTAATAGTAAAAAAAGAAATGCTTGAGAATGCAAATGAGGGTATCCCTGCTATTTTGAAGTACAGCACTCATTCAAAGCAGAATTCCCTATACAATACACCTCCTACATTTGCAATCTACATGCTTTCCCTTGTTCTGGAGTGGATGCAGGATAATGGCGGTTTAAAAGCGATTGAAGAGCTGAATAAGAAGAAAGCAAGTCTGCTTTATTCGTGCATCGACCAAAGCGGCGGCTTCTATAAGGGACACGCTGAAAAGGATAGCCGATCAGCAATGAATGTTACATTTACTCTTAAAGATGAAAATTTAACGAAGGCTTTTCTAAAAGAATCCATTGAAAAAGGCTTTTCAGGTCTTGCCGGACACCGGTCAATTGGGGGCTGCAGGGCTTCCATTTATAATGCTGTGCCGTTAGAAGCGTGCGAAGCACTTGCTGAATTCATGGCTGAATTCCAGAAAAAGCACGAATAATTATTTTTACAAGGTCTGAAATACCTGATATACTATTTTGTAAGTTCTTCTGCAATAAGACATAGGTCATTATTGGGGAGTTCAAAAATAAGAGCTTAGTCTGAGGAGAGTTGAGAAATGAATACAAAAGTTTTAGTCGTTTTATCTTTATTTGTCGCAATGGGACTGGCATTGCACAGTATTATCCCGCCATTTTTCAGTGGGATGAAGCCAGATATGATGCTCACTATGATGTTCTTAGGCATCCTGCTGTTCCCTCACATTCGCAATGTGTTTTTACTTGGAGCTGTTACTGGTGTCTTGTCCGGTTTAACAACTGGTTTTCCAGGCGGACTTCTGCCGAATGTCATTGATAAATTTGTGACTGCATTTGTTTTTTATCTTTTAGTTATTTTCATTAAGAAATTTGCTGCATCCACTGCTGGAGCAGGAATTCTGACAGCAGTCGGAACACTTATTTCCGGTACTGTATTCCTGACAGCCGCATTATTCATTGTCGGTCTTCCGGGCGGTGCAGGATTTATGGCATTATTCATAGCAGTTGTCTTGCCGACAGTTGCCCTTAATACTATCGCAATGGTTTTCATTTATCCGATTGTACAGACTATATTAAAGCGTTCTAACATCGCTGTTGAATAACATATAAGAAAACCCGATCCTAGCCGGTCGGGTTTTTTGTGAAAATCTATGAAAATGAAGCCTATTGGAAAGAATAGAATAAAATGCCGAGCATCAGAGCAAGTACGCCGCCTCCCGCAAGCACAGCAGCTTTTTGGTGAACAACATGTTTTGGCGGATAGGATGCTGATTGCTGCGCTAGTTTGAGGTAATGAAAAGCACCTATGAAACAAAGCAAGCTTATGGCGAAAAATAGAAAGATGACACCAGCCAAGCTCCTCCCCCCTTTTACTCATATCTATGCACAGGCATCATAAGCTATGAATAAAACAACGTTTATCTATCCTGACAAAGGGTACTTATATAAGAAGGACTTTCCTGTTCATTTCTTGAAAAGTACATACTATTATACTCAAATGGAGTGATACCTATGGCAAAAGGAAAATCATTAATGGCTGGTCTTTTAGTTGGGAGCGTTATTGGAGGGTTAGCAACAATCCTATCCGCTCCATCTTCCGGAAAAGATTTGCGCAGCCAGCTAAAGCAAAATAAACAAAAACTCGAAAATATTTTAATTCAGCTGAAAGATGACAGTGTATCACTAAAAGATCAAGTGGTGAAAACAGCTAAAGAAAGTGCTGCAGTCCTAAAAGATGTAACAGCGGATCTCCAAAAATCAATTGAGACTTGGCAAGAAGAAATTGAGCCTCATAAAAATGAACTTCAAAAAGAAATTAATGAAATCGAACAGAAAATTAAAGAATTAGAGCAAACATTAAACAAATAGAATATTTTTGTAGACAAAGCAATTAACTTGTACGAGCGGCAGATTTCATCACATGCCGCTCTTTTTTTTTACCTGAAAATGCAACGCTTTTCCTAAGTTTTTAAGATTTATTTAAAAATTTCGTAAATTTAATCTTTATTAATCTTTATTTTATTGGCATAATAGAATATAAGAGCAAAAGAGAAAAAGTAGGTGACTGGGGATGAAACGTAACGAACAGGATTATTCTATAAAAGAAGCGCTTTTATTCAGCCAAAGAATCGCGCAGCTCAGCAAAGCTTTGTGGAAATCCATCGAAAAAGACTGGCAGCAATGGATTAAGCCCTATGATTTGAATATCAATGAGCATCATATCTTATGGATTGCTTATCATTTAAAGGGTGCTTCTATTTCAGAGATTGCTAAATTTGGAGTGATGCATGTATCGACTGCATTCAACTTTTCAAAAAAGCTTGAAGAGAGGGGCTATCTTGAGTTTTCGAAAAAGCAGAATGACAAACGCAATACGTACATTCAGCTGACGGAACGAGGAGAGGAAATACTGCTGAAGCTTTTAGAAGATTATGATCCAAGCAGAAACGCTGTCTTTAAAGGCGCTCTGCCGCTACAAAACCTATATGGGAAATTTCCTGAAATTATGGAAATGATGTGTATCATACGAAACATATACGGAGATGACTTTATGGAGATCTTCGAACATTCTTTTACGAATATCGAGAAAGAATTTGTTGAGGAAAACAGGAAGCTCAAAAAACGGGAAGATCCTGCTGCTGAAACGGCTTCAGCTATTTCCGAATAATTTTTTTGAATTCTGTCATCAGCGGCACATACATTCCCTGCTTATGTAAGGCAAGAATCGTATCATCAACTGAAAGCTTATGATTCAGCTGTCCGGCGAAAAGAGTAAGGAGGCTCATGTAATCGAGGAGTCCTTGCTCTTTTTGTTCTGCAAGCATTTGCTCAAGTTCCGCGCAAATGCGATGAATGTCCTCAATTTCTTCAGCAGATAAACCTGTTTTCATGACCGACAGATAAAAAGGGTATTTCTCCGCGTCAGCCATCTGCACAAGCAACCTCTGGTAGTACTCCAAATTTGCCATTCTTTTTTCCAAGGATTCCACTAAGGTTCACTTCTTTCATTCTTCTTCGTTTATTTATTTTAAATCATTCTTCTCTTTTTCGAAAGTTTCTTATTTTGTAAAACTTTACTTATTTTATTTAAAACGCTTACACGCAAAATTTCATATTGCTTTTTCCAACTTAACATCGTAAAGTATGTAGGGACTTGATCCATCATGCTCCTGCATGAACATTTATAACTTTCGGACGGTGATTTAAATGAATTGCTGGAAAACCATTAATCTTTCAAAAGATTATGGATTCCATAGACTTTTTATAGTCTCTGTATTAATAATGATGATTACCTTTATTAGCATATATTTACCTCTTGTGGTCTTTTTTCCTTCTATCCAATTAAAAGAAGATTACTTTTTCTTATTGCTGCTGTTTATCGCAGGCATCGTGCCATGTCACAAACTGCTTCATGCCCTGCCTTTGTGGATGTCCGGATACCGCGTATCACTTAAACTGAAGTTCCAGTCTTTCATGCCGATTCTTTTTTTGAAAACAAACTGCAATGTAAGTAAAGCCAATATGCTGCTCTCTCTTATTACACCTTTTATAGTTGTCACTGCATTTATGACTGCAGGACTGATTCAATTTCCTTCTTATTTGCACTACTTTTGTTTAGGAATTGCCTTTCATACCGGGTTGTGTATCACTGATTTCATTTTTTTAAGCCAGCTTTCTAAAGCTCCGAAAGCCTGTTTCATTGAAGAAGCCGATGAAAGCTTTGAAATTTTATTTCAGAAATAAAAGAAATTCTGGCCATATGATTAAGCAGTTTTTTAGCATGAAGATAAAATGCTTTATAAATAAGAAAAGCCTCTCTTTTTAGAGAAGCTTTTCTTTTGCTATTTATTAGGAGTCATCGCTATCTTTTTCATCATTTTTTTGGTAATGTAATATGTATCAGTGAGGAGAGGGGGAATCTCATATGATAGCATTTTTCATTTTGTTTGCCGTGTTCATTTTATTCTATATAAATAAATTGACCAATACGCTGTGCCTGGTCCGAGAGATTCCTGAAGACCGACAAACAAAAGTATTCAGGACAATCAACGTCCTGATTACCATTTTATTAGTTTCTTCTTACATAGAAATCTTATTTACTTAGATTTCACCATTATAAAAAGCTGTATGCAATCATTAGCACACAGCTTATACAATCATAGCTGACAGATTTACCTGTCAGCTATGTTTATTTTGGCTTACAGCCAAGCTGCACCAACAATGATCAATAAGATGAACAAAACAACGATTAACGCGAAGCCTCCAGCGTATCCTCCCATAATGACACCTCCTTTATGCGTCGGTAAGGTATTCTATGCACGATCATCATGTAACGAATAGGCATATATCATTTGTTTTAGGCAAATCTTTTTTAAAAAAACTAAAGGCCTTATTGCTTCCTAGCAAATATAAGCAGCACCAATAATGATCAACAAAATAAACAGAACAACAAGTAATGCAAAACCGTTTGAATATCCTCCACCCATGTTAAAACCTCCCTTATCGGCGTTCCATACATCATATGGACGGTTTCCCATTTTGACCTAGACGAATGCCCTGATTACTCTAGTCCTATTGCAAAACTTTTTAGTTCATGGCACAATGTGGTAGTGTTCCAATTATTAGGCAGTCTTTAAATTTAACAGAAGTAGGAGTTGTATCAGATGAAAAGATTTGCTCTTGCATTAGCAGCAGCATCAAGTGTTTTGGCGCTAGGCGCATGCAGTAATAATGACAGCGGTTCCGAGGTCATTGCTGAAACAAAAGCAGGCAATGTAACGAAAGATGAATTTTATGAAGCTATGAAAGACCGCTTCGGAAAAGATGTTTTAACAGAGCTTGTACATGAAAGAGTTTTAAGCAAAGAATACAAAGTTTCTGACGAAGAAGTAAATAAAGAAATTGACAATTTAACTCAGCAATACGGCCCACAATTTGAAGCAGTCATTCAGCAGCAAGGTGAAAAGACTGTTAAAGATATGGTAAAAGTCGACCTGCTTCGCAAAAAAGCAGCTGAAAAAGAAGTCAAAGTAACAGAAGAAGATACAAAACAATACTATGAAAGCCTAAAAGGCAAAGTACAAGCAAGCCACATCCTCGTTGAAGATGAAAAAACAGCAAAAGAAATCAAAGCCCGTCTTGATAAAGGCGAAAAGTTTGAAGATTTAGCGAAGGAAGCTTCTAAAGATCCATCTGGACAAAACGGCGGAGATTTAGGCTGGTTCGGCGAAGGACAAATGGTGCCTGAATTCGAAAAAGCAGCATTTGCACTTAAAGAAGGCGAAGTAAGCGCGCCTGTAAAATCTGAATTTGGCTATCACATCATTAAAGTGACAAAAACGGTGAAGCCATATGAAGAAATGAAAAAAGAACTTGAAGCAGATGTAAAAAAACAAAAAACAAGTCAGCCTGATGCTGTTCAGGGAGCATTGGACAAAGCTCTTAAAGAAGCAGACGTTCAGGTTAAAGACAAAGAATTAGAAGATACATTCAAAGCACCTGCAGCTCCTGCAGAGCCTGCTGAAGGAAAATAACAAGCAAACTCCCCCATATAAAAAATGGGGGAGTTTTTCACATTTCATCATCCTGATTTTTTCTTCGAATCTCACGTTCCTTAAGCATTCTTTCAATATATACATTACCCTCTTGTTCTATATAGGCTTCCTCAACAATTTTCTCTTTCCTTGTTGTTGAAAAAGCCATGTAACCGCTGTATAAAATCCCAAGTATGCAGAGGTAAACCCACCACGGCAGCAAGATCATTCCCGCTTCCCCCTTTTCATTGACAAGCCCTTTACTGCACTATATGAGGATCTCGATCCATTTATACATGATTTTTATAAGATGAAAAGAGAACTTGTTATGATTCTTGGATGCTATAAATCGGGATAGTCAGTTTCCGAAGCATTTCAGAGACCTTTTAACTTAATTCCGAGACTTTCACGCTTTATTCTGAGACTTTCACACTTTTTTCCGAGACTTCCACACTTTTTTCCGACTTTCACACTTAATTCCGAGACTTCCACACTTTATTCTGAGGCTTCCACACTTTTTTCCGACTTTCACACTTAATTCTGAGACTTTACACTTAATTCCGAGACTTCCATACTTTTTTCCGAGACTTTCACGCTTTTTTCCGAGACTTTCACACTTTATTCTGAGACTTTCACACTTTTTTCCGAGACTTCCACACTTTTTTCCGATTTCCGAATTTCCGAGACTTCCCATTTTTATTTCTAGACTTCAAGCTATATTCCGATTGATCAATAACAGCTGAAAAAGCCTTTCTTCAAAGAAGAAAGACTCTCAAAATTAGTTATGAAATGTTGGTTTGTAAAACGACCGATTATCAAGTGCAAAAACACGTTCCGTATACTCGCCGGGCTTCACCCGCTCTAATGCACGGTCAAGCATGTTCATTTTCGCATCGAGATTATCAATATAATGAAGAATTTCGGCTTCTTTGATCAGCGGCGGTTTAGGGCTTCCCCACTCTGCTTTGCCATGATGACTGAGGACAAGGTGCTGAAGGATCACGATTTCTTCTCCCTCAATGCCTAAATGTTCTGCTGCTTTGGCAATTTCATTTACCATGATGGAAATATGGCCGATCAGGTTTCCCTCGACTGTATAAGTTGTGCCGATCGGACCTGACAGCTCAGTTACCTTCCCGAGGTCATGCAGAATGACTCCTGCATAAAGCAAATCTGTATCAAGACTTGGATATAAAGCTGCAATGGACTTTGCTAAATCAAGCATTGAAACAACATGATAAGCTAATCCAGATACAAATTCGTGATGATTTTTTGTTGCAGCCGGATATTCAAGGAATTCACTTTGATGCTTTTTCATGAGATATCTTGTCACACGCTGTATGTTAGGGTTTTTCATTTCGAAAATATATTGTGTTACTTTTTCCATCATTTCTTCTTGTCCAACAGGAGCTGTTTCAAGAAAATCAGAAACTTTTACGTTATCCGTGTTTGAGGCAGTTCGGATATTGCGGATCTTCAACTGATTTCGTCCACGGTAGTGATGAATATCGCCATATATCTTTACAATGCTTTGTGAACTGTAGGACACCTCATCATCTGGTCCTGCATCCCATAGCTTTGCTTCAATCTCCCCTGATTGATCTTGGAGAATCAATGTTAAAAATGGTTTTCCGTTACTGGCTATTCCTTTAGTCGATGATTTAACGAGCAGAAAAACATCCGCTTGCTCGCCTACCTCGTAATGATTAATTCCTTTTGTCATCATTAAAATGGTCCCTCCCAAATTGCCTCAGTATCCTGAGTATAGCATAAATTTTGTCTATTCTTCCTGCCTGCAGCTAGGCTGAGACATCAGCTTGCTGTCTTCTTGAAATCCAAATCTTAGTTGAAATAAGTGCAGCAAGCATGACCGCAGCACCAATATAATAAGGAAGATTGATTTGATACTCAAATACGTAGCCCGCTAAAATAGGACCCGCAACATTCCCAAGACTCATAAAAGAATTATTAAGCCCCATCACCATACCTTGCTTGCTTCCTGCTAATTTTGAGATAAACGTATTTAAGGAAGGTCTCAAAATAGAATTCCCCAGAAAGAAGACAGAGGTTGTCAATAAGACCGTTGCGAAGGAGTTTGCAAATGTCATAATCACAAATCCAAATGCACTCAACAAAAGAGCAGAGGTGACAACCCGTTCATCGCCGAATTTAGCCACAAGCCTTCCAACTGCTGCTCCTTGTGTGATTGTTCCAACAATCCCTGTTATAAGGATAATCAAACCGACTTCCTGAGGTCCATAACCGAAGCGCTCTAATGTATAGAAGCCAAAGATCGCCTGAAAAATCGTTAATGCGAAACTCATCATAAAGACAAGAATCAGTAAAAAGCCAACAGGGCTTTGAAGGGCTTTTTTGATTAGAATAAACTGATTTTCGCGTTTTTTATTTTCAGCAGCAGTCTTTTGCATCGCTTCTTGTGACAGAGACTCAGGCAAAACGAAGATTGATACAATTCCTGCCAGTGATGCCGCAATACCCGCAAAAAGAAACGGAAAAGAAAGACTGAATTCAGAAAGCCAGCCGCCGATCCCCGGGCCAACTACAATACCAAGACCCATTGCGGCGCCCAAATACCCCATACCCTGTCCGCGTTTTTCAGGTGTTGTTACATCAGAAACGTATGCCATTGCACTCGGCATAATCGCCGCACCGAATATACCTGCAATTATCCTTGATAAAAACAGCATCCATAAATCCGTTGCAAAAGCGAAAATAAACTCAGCTAATGCGAATCCAAACAAACCAAGTGTTATCAACGGTTTTCGGCCAATTCTGTCAGATAACCGCCCCCATATCGGGGCGAAAAAAAACTGCATGAGTGCAAATACAGCAACCAGAAATCCAAGCGTTGCTGCATCTGCTCCGAATTTTTCAACATAAAACGGCAGAATCGGGATGACTAAGCCTATGCCCACCATAATAATAAATAAGTTAAAGCTCAGTAAAAAAAGAGGTTTGCCCAAAGGCTTTTTCTCATGTTTATTTTGCTGCATTATGTACTTCCTTTCAGGTACCTTTCGTCAGTTCATTTTACAATAATCTCTGACCAATAGATACTTGTTTTGAAGCTAATTCAACTGCTTTTAAATCAAGAATTTGATCTTTTTCAAACAGCGGCAGCAGGTGCTCCTGGCAAGTAAAGAAAATAATCTGGTGCTGTTTTGAAAATTCCTTCAGCAGTGACAGGACTTGTTTTGTCCTTTCAAAATCAAAATTCACAAAACCATCATCAATAATAATCGGGAGGCCCTGTCCTGTGCTCAAGTGACGGACAAGGGCAAGCCTCAGTGAAATATATAATTGTTCTGCTGTTGCCTGAGATAGTTCATTTGCAGCAAATCGGTTTCCATCCATTCTTTCTACAATTAATGTTTGTTCAGCATCCGGCAGAAATATTTTTCTGTATTGTTGATTCGTCATGACAGAGAAAAAGTGCTCTGCCTCTTTCAATACTTTCGGCAGTCTCACTGAGCGGTTAAATTCCACTGTTTTATTCAGCATATTTTTCGCGGCTGCAAGCACGGCCCACTTGTGTGCAAGCTGCTTTACTGCGCCCTTTTCAAGCTCATACTTCTGTTTTAGCTCAGAGTAAAGGCCTGAGCTCTCTATATTCCGAAGAGAAGCCTTTAGCTCTGCCAGCCGCCGATGCAAGCCGCTTTCCTGTTCCATTTCTGCTCTAAGCAGCTTATCACATAAAAGCTTCTCTTCTTTATAATCGATCAGAAGATCCAGCTTTCCATCTTTGAGCAAATGCTGTTTAGCCTGGAGCTGCTGCTGAATCCATTTTAATTTTTGCTCAAATGCTTTTCTTTGATTCGCTTCTTCTGCCTTTTTCCGAAAATCTTCTGCATCAGCTGAATTTGATAAGATGAAAAGCTCTATTCTCTTATCAGATAGAAGACTGAGCTCTGCTTCGATTTTTGCTAATCGTTCCTCGGCATCAGCTATTTTCTCTTTATACATAAGCTGGCTGCTCTTCTTTTCAATCGAATCTTGAAGTGCGGCAGACAAATTTCGCATTGTTTCATTCAAATCAGTCTTTTGTTCAAAACCGCATTTTTCACATATTTCCCCGAGCCTGTTTTCATAAGCCGAAAGAGCAGCTGTGAGCTCAGAAAGTTTCGTTTCAATTTGAGAGCTCTCCCGGACATCTTTCTGCAGCTGAATCAATGTTTGCAGAAGATCTGGCAGGGCAAGCGGAGAGAATTCACTGCTCACTCTAAAATGACTGTACGCTTTTTTGACTCTTCGGTTTAACTGATAAAGTTCCTCTTCCCAATCATCAAAACCGCTTACTGTGCGGTGGTACGCTCTCTCATTCTGTGTAAATGTCACTTGCTCAAGTTCATGAGATCGTCTCAGCTGCTCATCTTTCCAAAGGATGCCTCCCAGCTCTTCCGTTTCTGTATAACCTTGCACCCTCGATTGTTCAAGCTGACGTTTTAATTCCTCTTGTTTGTCCCGCAAATGAATGAGAAACGCGTCTTCTCCTTTATCATTTTGAAAAATAAAGAATAAAACGAGCCCGGTTACGCCTAAGAGAAACGGCAAGATGAGCCATTGCTGCTCATATATGAGCCATCCGGAACATAAAATCAGTAAAACTGCCGCAGCCGCCTTCATCATTTTCATTTGATTCTTTTTAGATTGGTTCGTCTTGCTTTGTTCATTGATTTTCTTTTCATTATTCCGATATTCTTCTTGTAATCTTTTTTCATCCAGCACTTGCTGCTGCATGGCTTCATGCTGCTTTACCTTTTTTTCCAGAAGTTTTCTCTCTTCTGGATCAAGCATTCCTTTTGCATAGTCTGTTAATCTATTTTCGCTTTCCTCCAGATTTTCTTTTGCCCGTTCAAACTGCTGATCAAGCAACTGTTTTCTTTGCTGCAGCTGCTGATAATCCGTAACGATTTCTCTTATTTCTTCTTTAGCTGTTATAGAAGTGTTAAATGAAAGCACGGCTTTATCATCTATATTTTCTGCAAAGAACCGCATTTTTTCATCAAAAATTTGCCGTGTAAGTGACTCGTGCTTTAGACTGTACTGCTGATGCTGATCTCTTTTCGCATGATATGCGGAGTATGTCTCCCTGAGATGGTCGATTTCCGCATGATGCGAAAGGATAGTTTCATTGACATTCATCTGATCAATGGTTTGTTGAAGGTCTTCTATTGAACGCATAAGGGACAGCTTTTCAGATTGCAAAGGCTCTTCCTTAGCTTCAATCTCATCCATTCGCTTTAATCCATCTGCCGGAAATGCCTGATTTGTCTTTGTCAATTCTGTATGAATCGTCTCTTCTTCAAGCCACAATGGGAGAACATCTATTATTTCAGCAAACCTTCTTGATTTTGCTTCCAGCATGGACTTGCTTTCTTCTTTTTCCTTAAGCTGATGTTCAATCATTTCTTTTTCTTTCATAAGTTCTTCATAAGGCTGAATCAGTTCTTTTGCTTTCAGCATTTCTGAATGAATACTCTTTAGTCTGCTTAATGCTGCATTAATCTCCGGTTTTTTGCCATTAGGCTTATACAGCAGTTCCTGTTTTTTCAAGAGATGGCTTTCCGTCTGTAAGAGAGCATCTGTCCCAAGCAAGCCTGATGACAATAAAAACTTCCCGAGTTCATCAGCACTTACTTTACTGACCTGCTGAATGCCGTGAATATCAAATGAAAAGATAGACTTATACATCGATTTATCAAAATGAGCCAGCATTTGATTAAGGAGTTCTCCGCTTCCGGTTTCTCCATTTTCAAAGTACAGCGTAACCTCACCTGCCGCTTTTCCAGGCAATCTCTCAATTTTGACTTTTCCATATTGCTCTGTATCGACAATCAGGGCTCCGCCGTATGTTTTCACTCGTTTTGGTTCATACCTGTTTTCATTTTGAATTTTTGCAGGAAATCCAAATAAGATACTCTGTATGAATGACATAATGGTAGATTTTCCTGCTTCATTTTTTCCGTAAATAACTTGAAAGGCATGGGGATGAAGGGTGAAATTTATATGATTAAATTGTCCATACCCATAGATATTCAGTTCAATGATTTTCATCTTTTCACCCTCACAGTCTTCTATGCTTTAATAGTTCCTGAAACAGCAGATATTCAGCTTCTTTTTCAATCTGCTGCTGTTCTTTGTCATCAAATTCAGGAATGTGTTTCCTGTATAATGCATGCTGTTTCAGCGGCTGAATGGTGTCCTCAAAGTCATCAAAGCTTTCAATAATGTCTGTTAAATCCGATAAAAAATGAGAATCAAGCTGAAGCGATTCCTTGCTGATAACCGGCATTGATTCATTGATGATGGAGGAGATCCATACAAAGTTCTCACGCCCTGTTTCTTCTTCATTCCATTGATCCATTAAATCTTCCAGAACATTCTCTTCCTGAAGCAAATGGTACAGCTCATTTGTTCCGCTTATTCGGATCGTAACCACAAGCGGTTCATTGTTGCCTCTTAGCTGCTGCAGCTGCTGATGCAGGCTGTCGATCCACTCCTGAAAACTTCCTTTAATCTCAATTGCGAGTTCTTCCCATTTCACATCATGAAGCGGTTTAAACATGTAAGAGACGGTGCTCTCTGACATGGAAACAAGAAAGCATCCCTTATCTCCGGTTTCTTTTCTGTTTCTTCCCTGAATATTGCCTGAATACAGAATCGGCGGTTCATTTTCATGAAGATGCATCCGTTTATGAATATGGCCAAGGGCCCAATAATCAAACTGTTTTTCAAGCAGATCGCTGATCAAAAAAGGAGAATACGCATCATGGTCTGTATTGCCTGCAATCGACCCATGAAGAAGTCCAATGTGAAAACCGGCCTCTCCATGCTTTTTATAGAAAGATGTCATATTTTCAACGACAGCGCGCTTTGGATAGCTATATCCATATAAATTGACCGGTGTATTTCCGTTTTTCCAGAATGTTTTACACTCCACTTCTTTATCTGAAAAAACATGAACATTTTGCGGCCAGCTAAGGTCCAGCCATCTTCCGCTCATATGATCATGATTACCGTGTATTACGTATACCTGAATTCTGTGCTGCTCAAGCTGTTCGAATGCTTTTTTCAGCTTCAGCTGCGCCTTTAAGCTCCTGTCCTCACCATCGTATAAATCCCCGGCTATCAATATGAAATCAACCTTTTCGCTGATAGCTAGGCGAACCAAATTGTCCAGAGCGGCAAACGTGCTTTCTTTCAGCCTTTCAAAAATTCTTTCCGGCAGCTGATGCATTCCGGCAAACGGGCTGTCTATATGTAAATCCGCTGCATGAATAAATCGAATAGGTTCCATCCTTGTTTCCTTCCTTTACTTCTCTCTTATTCTATATTGTACCACCTCAGAAATACGAATGCACGTTCTATACAGAAATGCGGAACCGACTGATCAGCTCCGACAGGCAGATAAGAATTCAACGGAAAAGTCCGGTTTTGAATTTTTCGGGGAATTTGTTCTGGCTGAGGAGTTGGGCGATGGAGCTGGAAAACAAGAAATGCGGAACCGACTGATCAGCTCCGACAGGCAAAATAAGGATCCGACAGAAAAGGCGCTTTTTGTCTTTACTGGCGGAGCCGTTCTGACCGAGGAGTTAGGAGGTGAAGCTGGACAACAGAAATGCGGAAACGCCCGGTTAGCTCCGACAGGCAGATAAGAATTCACCGGAAAAGTCCGGTTTTGACTTTTTCGGGGAATTTGTTCTGGCCGAGGAGTTGGGCGATGGAGCTGGACAACAAGAAATGCGGATTCGACTGGTCAGCTCCGACAGGCAGATAAGGATCCGACAGAAAAGGCGCTTTTTGTCTTTACTGGAGGAGCCGTTCAATGATTCCTCTTTTCTGGCTCTACCCTGAATTTGTGTACTCATTGAGTGCGTATGATTTCCCTTTTCTGGCTCAATCCTGAATTTGTGTACTCATTGAATGCGTATGAGTCCTCTTTTCTGGCTTAATCCTGAATTTGTGTACTCATTGAGTGCGTATGAGTCCTCTTTTCTGGCTTAATCCTGAATTTGTGTACTCATTGCTTGCGTATGAGTACTCTTTTTTGGCTCAACCCTGAATTTGTGTACTCATTGCTTGCGTATGAGTCCTCTTTTCTGGCTCAATCCTGAATTTGGGTACTCATTGAGTGCGTATGATTCCTCTTTTCTGGCTCAATCCTGAATTTGTGTACTCATTGCTTGCGTATGAGTACTCTTTTTTGGTTCTACCCTGAATTTGTGTACTCATTGCTTGAGTATGATTCCCCTTTTCTGGCTCTACCCTGAATTTGTGTACTCATTGCTTGAGTATGATTCCCCTTTTCTGGCTCTACCCTGAATTTGGGTACTCATTGAGTGCGTATGAGTCCTCTTTTTTTTTGCTCAACCCTAAATTTGTGTACTCATTGCTTGCGTATGAGTACTCTTTTTTGGCTCAACCCTGAATTTGGGTACTCATTGAGTGCGTATGATTCCTCTTTTCTGGCTCAATCCTGAATTTGTGTACTCATTGCGTATGTATGAATCCCCTTTTCTGGCTCAACCCTGAATTTGGGTACTCATTGCTTGCGTATGAGTCCTCTTTTTTGGCTCAACCCTGAATTTGTGTACTCATTGAGTGCGTATGATTCCTCTTTTCTGGCTCAATCCTGAATTTGTGTACTCATTGCTTGCATATGAGTCCTCTTTTCTGGCTCAACCCTGAATTTGTGTACTCATTGAGTGCGTATGATTCCCCTTTTCTGGCTCTACCCTGAACTTGTGTACTCATTGCTTGCCTATGAGTCCTCTTTTCTGGCTCAATCCTGAATTTGTGTACTCATTGAGTGCGTATGATTCCCCTTTTCTGGCTCTACCCTGAATTTGTGTACTCATTGAGTGCGTATGATTCCTCTTTTCTGGCTCAATCCTGAATTTGTGTACTCATTGAGTGCGTATGTTTCCCCTTTTCTGGCTCAATCCTGAATTTGTTTACTCATTGCTTGCGTATGATTCCTCTTTTCTGGCTCAACCCTGAATTTGTGTACTCATTGAGTACGTATGATTCCTCTTTTCTGGCTCAATCCTGAATTTTTGTACTCATTGCTTGCGTATGATTCCTCTTTACTGGCTCAATCCTGAATTTGTGTACTCATTGCGACCGCGGAGTTAGGAGGTGAAGCCGGACAATAAGAAATGCGGAGTCACCCGTCGAACTTGGACAACCGCACCCAATCATTAAGCCTAATTCACAATTTTATCAGCCGGAAATTGAATTTTTACAGCCGTTTTTCTTTTCTATCAGCTGAAATCATCCTTTTTCAGCCAAATCAACTTTTAACCGAATATGGAAACGCCCATAAGAACTACTGCAAATCTTCATTCAAAATAAAAAACAGAGCCGCATAGACTCTGCTTCCTTCTTCTTATTGATCCTTTGACATTTGCAGGGCTTTCTTGACATCCTTGAATGAAGAGGATTTGCCGTACATGAGCACGCCGCCTTTATAAACTTTAGCGCCCAATACCGCAAGAGCGATTATGGTAATAACTAAAATTCCAATTGATAACCCGATTTCCCATGCAGGAACACTCAGCATGCCTACTCTCAAGAACATGATCATTGGAGAGAAAAGCGGTATAAAGGAGGTAACCGTGATGAAAGAGGCTTCAGGATTTCCAAGACCGAACATCGCGATAATGAATGCACCCACAATTATATACGTCATGGGTGAAATCATTTGCTGAACATCTTCAATTCTGCTTACTAGCGAACCTAAAAAAGCAGCGAGAGTTGCAAAAATAAAGTACCCGAGAATAAAGAAAACAATTGCATAGATTAATGTTGCAACAGGTACTTCTGAAAAATTGAAGAATCCGTCACCCATTAAATCGGCATTTTCCATATTCCCTTTCATAGAGCTGTATCCAACCAAGATAATAAGACCGAACTGTGTTATGCTCAGTAAACCGATTCCAAGCAGCTTCGCAAACATTTGCTTGATGGGAGAAACAGAACTGATCAGAATTTCCATCACCCGTGATGATTTTTCTACAGCTACCTCCATCGCAATCATACTTGCATATAAGATTACTGAAAAATAAATAATGAACAGCAGAACGTAAACCAGCCCTCTTGCCTGATCGAGCTCTTCTTCAGATTTTGCATTTTCTAAAAGAGCCGTTTTCTTAAGCTCTGAAGGGGCAAACAGCTGATTCAGCTGCTCACTTTTCAAGCCAAGGTTTGCTGTACCTGCTGCTATTTTCGTTTGCTGAAGGGCCTGCTCCATTGTTTCTGAAACACTTGAATTTGCAATGGACCTTGCAAAAAAGGAGCCCTGCGGCAAACCATTTTGGTCAAGACTCAGAATCAAATATCCTTCCATTTTTTCATCAAGGACATCCTTTTTCAGCTGTTCCTCTGACTTCTCTGCACGTTTCAGCTGCAGTTTCTCATCCAGTGCTGAAGCATTCTGCTCAAAAACAGGATATAGACTTTTGTCTCCCGTTTGATCAATAACAGCAACCTTAGTCGCTTCTTTGTCCCCATTATTAAAAAACTCAATTACATTTTGCAGGTTTGTCAGCCCAAAGATCAGCAGCAGCGTAATTCCTGTTGTAATTAAAAATGATTTTGTCTTTAATTTGCTTAAATATGTATGCCAAAAGATGATCCAAAATTTATTCATACGCCGCACCAACCTTTTCAATGAAAATATCATTCAGAGATGGTTCTGCCAGTTCAAATTTCCGGACAAATCCTTTGCCCTGCAAAGAAGCCATTATTTCCTGCGAGACCACTTCGCCTGTTACCTGAAGCTCAATTCCTTCAAATAACGGCTTATATTTTGTCACACCTTCAAATTCCTTCAAGTAGGACAAATCAAAATCAGCATGAACGATCACGTTTTTCCTTCCAAAGGAACGCTTAATATCCTTTAATGCCCCATGAACTACCGGCTTTCCTTTATGCATAATGCACAAATGCTGACACAGCTCCTCTACATGCTCCATCCTGTGACTGGAAAATACAATGGATGTCCCGCCGTTTTTCAAATCCAATACAGCCTCCTTAAGGAGCTCTACATTAACTGGGTCCAGACCGCTGAACGGCTCATCCAGAATCAGCAGCTTAGGACGATGCAGAACTGCTGTAATGAATTGAATCTTTTGCTGATTTCCTTTTGAAAGATCCTCTACTTTCTTGTTTGCATATTCCGGAATTTTAAAACGTTCAAGCCATTCATTCATTTCTTTTTGCGCCGCCTGCTTATTCAGCCCTTTTAACCGCCCTAAATAAATAAGCTGATCACGCACTTTCACTTTAGGATAAAGCCCTCTTTCCTCCGGGAGATAGCCAATTTCATCACTCGCATCATATCCGATTGGCTTTCCGTCCCATGAAATTTGTCCGGCTGATGGATTTAATAAGCCTAAAATCATCCGGAATGTTGTCGTTTTTCCAGCGCCATTGGCCCCGAGCAAACCAAACATTTCACTCTCTGGAATCGTTAATGAAAGCTGATCAACCGCAGTGTGTGATCCAAATCGTTTTGTAATTCCATCCAATTTTAATGTCATCCTGATTCCTCCTGTCTATCTTATGTACGAATCCCATTAAGCAAATGTTTCATTCCTTGCAGGAAAAAGAGAAGATAATGAGAATTATAGGTGTAAGCCTATATAAAATTTTTATACTTCATATGCAAAGGGGGCTATTAAATGGGCAAGTATTACTTAACGGCATTTAATAAAGACGGGGAAAAATTAATGGATGAAAGCTTTGAAGCCGACAGCGACGTGGAAGCAAAAAAAGTCGGCGAGCAAATGCTTGATGAAAAAAATTATCTGAAAAAAACGCACCGCTGTACATCGGCAAGCGGTAAATTGATTTTATTTGAAAGATAAGAATAGTAATATCATAAAGAAGTTGATGTGGGCATTTCTTATATGGAATGTCCTTTTAATCGTTCTATACTTACAATCTGGCGGTAACTATTTGAAATCATTCTCTTTATGTTTAGATGCAACTCTAAATGTCTTCTCAAAATGCTCTTTTCCAGTTATCGGTATAAAACGCATAGTTTTTTCCTAGTTGCAGTTAAACTTTGTTGTTTGAAAGGGCACTGTTCCAAGCAGAAACTGTGTTTACTTTCCAAAAAGATCGGCTTACTTTCCAAAGTCTGCTAAATACTTTCCAAAAAGAACGATTTACTTTCTTATTTCCATTCACCTCCTAATTCCCAAAGTGAAATAAAAAAGCGGTTACAACAATCGCAACCGCTCTCCCTTTATTTACCTGTAAACTGAGGTTTTCTTTTTTCTAAAAAAGCATTTATGCCTTCTTGATGATCCTTAGATTGTCTCATGTTATATTGTGTTTCTTTTTCAAGTGAGAGGATTTGTTCCAATTCTGATTTCTTTACAGCAGTATAAATATTTTTGCTGGCAATCATCGCTTTTACAGGTTTCTGCAGCCATTCGCTGACAAGAGATTGTACGGCATCTTTTAAATCAACATCGCAGACTAGGTCAACAAGTCCAAGTTTGTAAGCCTCATCCGCGCTTAACTTATCACCGCCCCAGATCAATTGCTTGGCCTTCGCTTCGCCTAAGCGTTTTTCCATGAAATAGTGTCCGCCTCCGTCAGGTACCAGACCGATGCCGATAAAATTCATGGCAAGAACAGAGCTTGAATGTGCGACAACGTAATCAGCCGCTAAAGCAAGACTGAATCCTAAGCCGGCAGCCGGTCCGTGAATGGCGCTGACCGTTATCTTAGGCAGTGTATAAAGCGTCGTGATAACCTCTGAAATTAAATCCATTACCCCTGAAAAACCTGAATTATCCATTGAATTCAGCATGGTTTTAATATCCCCGCCAGCCGAGAATCCCCGTCCGCTTCCAGACAGAACCACAATATCCGCTTCACTTTCACAAGCAAGCTTCAATGCCTGAAGTAGTTCTCTCAGCATTTGTTCATTCATGGCATTTAAAACATCAGGCCTGTTCATTTCAATCGTTGCATATCTTCCATGTACCGAATATGTAACAGTTTCCATACCCATCCCCCTTAATTCAATTTCCATCCTCACCATTTATTATAGCTCGTTCTGAAAAGAATTGATATTATTTTCAGATAATTTAAATTCTCTCCACAATTGTGGCTGTCGCCATTCCGTGTCCAATGCATATTGTCAGCAGACCGTAGCGAGCATTCCTGCGTTCAAGCTCATTGACGAGGCTCGTCATAAGCTTTGCCCCAGTAGCACCCAAAGGATGTCCAAGAGCGATCGCTCCACCATTTACATTTACTTTTTCAAGGTCTGCCCCGATCACTTTCTGCCAGGCAAGGACAACTGGAGCAAATGCTTCATTGATTTCGAAAAGATCAATATCGTTTACAGTAAGCCCGCTTTTCGCAAGTACCTTCTGAGTCGCAGGAATGACTCCTTCAAGCATATAGGTGGGATCAGAGCCTACAACGGCTTGTGCCACAATTCTTGCTTTGGGTTTAAGTCCGAGCTCTCGTGCTTTGTCTCCTTCCATTAATAGCACTGCCGCTGCCCCATCACTCATTTGGCTGGCATTGCCTGCCGTTACAACGCCATCTTCTTTAAAGACTGTTTTTAATTTTGCCAGAGCTTCAAGAGAGGTATCGGCACGAGGGCCCTCATCCTGATCAAATACGATTTCTTCTCCTTCTTTATTCAGCCCTTTAAGAGGCAGAATTTCAGTTTGATAGATTCCTCTTTTAATGGCTTCAAGAGCCCTTTGATGGCTCCTGAGTGAAAAAGCATCAAGCTCCTGCCGGGTAATCTGATGTTTTTCTGCAATCATTTCGGCTGAAATGCCCTGATGAACAAAGTTATATTTTTCATGCAGGCTCACAGGGATCGTTTCATCGTTGCCGTCGCTTAGGATCGGAACCTTCGTCATGCTCTCTACACCCGCTGCAATGACTATGTCCATATCACCCGACCTGATTTCCTGGCAGGCAAAATGAATTGCCTGCTGGCCTGATCCGCACATGCGGTTAATTTGAACGGCAGGCACGGTGACAGGAAATCCGGCTTCAAGAACGGCGAGCCTGCCAATGTTAAAGCCTTGTTCTGCAATTGGGGATACACAGCCCATGACCACATCCTCAACCTGTTCTTTCGGCATACCTGCTCTTGTTACAACCTCATCTAACACCGCAGCTGCTAGATGAACAGGATGTGTTTCTCTAAAGGCGCCCTTCCTTTTTCCAACAGCCGTTCTTACCGCTTCAACAATTACTACTTCCCGTGTCATTTTCTCTCTCCTTCGTATATGTAAAATCCTTTTCCGGTTTTTCTCCCGTAATGGCCGGCTTCAACTAGCTTTCTTAACAGCTGCGGAGGCAAAAAGCGGTCACCGTATGCATCCGCCATCCCATTGCTGACAAACAGCATCGTATCAAGGCCGACTAAGTCAGCAAGCTCAAGCGGACCCATTGGATAATTCAGTCCAAGCTTAACCGCTTTGTCGATATCTTCTGCACTTGCAATGCCTTCCTCATAAATCCGGATGCATTCAAGCATATGAGCAGACAGAGCTCTTGTTGTGACAAAGCCCTGAGCATCTTTTACTAACACCGTTTCTTTCCCTATTTCAGCTGATAATTTCCTGATTGCTTCTATGGTCTGGTCAGAGGTATCTATGCCCTTTACAATTTCGATCAGCTTCATGACAGGGGCCGGGTTAAACCAGTGCATGCCAATAACCTGATCCGGTCTTTTTGTTGCAGCTGCAATGGCTGTAACACTTAGTTCTGACGTATTTGTTGCCAGGATAACACCTTTTTCGGTTAATTCATCAAGTTCTTTAAAGATCGCTTTTTTGAGGTCCAGATTTTCAGGAACTGCTTCAACAACCAGCTCTGCTGCATTCACTGCATCTGCCAGCACGGTAAAATGGCGGATATTTTCTAATGCTGCTGACTTTTCAGCTTCTGAAAGATGACCCGCTTTAACAAACCTTGATAAGCTTTTATCAATTTTAAATTGTGCTTTTTCCAGCGCTTTTTTTGAAACATCATATAAGTGAACCGTTTTTCCTGCCGCTGCAAAGGATTGGGCAATCCCGCTCCCCATTAAACCTGCACCGATAACAGCTATTTTCTGTATACTCATGGAAGTGAGTCCCCCTTGATTTATGGTGATTGGATTAAGCTAAATCTAAATTTTTTACGATGATGGTTTTCATGATTTCATTTGTGCCGGCGTAAATGGCTGAAACCGGAATATCCCGATATCGTCTGGCAATCTCGTATTCTTCCATATATCCGTATCCCCCATGCAGCTGCATGACCTCTGATGCGACCTTTTTTGCCATATCCGTAATCCAATATTTAGCCATGGAAACGCGTGTCACAGCGTTTTTCCCTAACATATGCTCGATAATGACAGAGTCTAAAAATGTCCGGCCAATCTCTATTTCCGTTGCCATTTCTGCTAAGCGGAACTGGACGGTTTGAAAATCGCTGATAGATTTTCCAAAAGCTTTCCTTTGCTTTGTATATTGTTTGGCAATCGTAAGCATTCTTTCTGCAGACGTCTGTGCTCCGATTGCTACAAGGAGACGCTCCTGCTGCAGCTTATCCATTAAGTAATAGAACCCTTTGCCTTCTTCACCTAAAAGGTTTGCTGCAGGCACTTTAGCATCCTCAAATATGAGCTCTGCTGTATCCTGAGCGTGCAAGCCTACTTTCTCCAGTTTTCTTCCTCTTTTAAAGCCAGGTGTGTTTCTTTCAACGACAAGAAGGCTGATTCCTTTGTGAGCAGGCACCGCCTTTGGATCCGTTTTGCAGACTACAACAATTAAATCAGCACAGATCCCATTCGTAATGAATGTCTTCTCTCCATTTAAGATATAGCAGTCTCCTTGTTTAATAGCTGTCGTTTTAATGGCAGAGAGATCTGAGCCCGCACCAGGCTCAGTCATTGCGATTGCCGAAATCGTTTCTCCCGTTACACAAGTCGGCAGAAATCTCTGCTTCAATTCATCCGTTCCATAAGAATCAAAATAAGGCACTACAATATCATTATGAAGGCTTATGCCTATTAAACTTGAGCCCACTTTTTCAAGTTCTTCGTTTATTATGACGGAATAAGCAAAGTCTACGCCTGATCCGCCATATTTTTCATCGGTCCATGGACAGAGAAAACCTTGCTCTCCCATTTTAATCCACAGCTCCCGCGGAACCATTCCGGCTTTTTCCCACTGATCATAATATGGTACTGCTTCCTTTTGAAGAAATTTTCTTAGTGCTTCACGAAATATCTGATGCTCATCTTGCAAATATGCTGCAGGCATTTGAATCAGGTCCCCCTTTTTATGTGCTTGGCTGTTCTGCGAGTTTTTCCCTCAATAAAAATTTCTGTATTTTCCCGCTTGCGGTTCTAGGCAGTGCATCGACAAAGTGATACGTTCGCGGTCTTTTATAAGGAGCAAGCTTATCACTCGTTTTACAGAATTCCTCAAGCTCTTCTTCGGTTAAATTCAAATCCTTCCTTACAATAAAGGCAGTTACGCACTCTCCCCATTTCTCGTGCGGCTGCCCTAAAACAGCAGCATCCAAAACCCCTGAATGCTCAAATAAAATATCCTCTACTTCTCGCGGATACACATTTTCTCCGCCGCTGATGATCATGTCATCTACACGGTCTGCCACATATAAAAAGCCGTCATTGTCCAGGTATCCTAAATCGCCTGAATGGTACCATCCTTTGTACAGCGCTTTTTCGGACTCCTCTTTCATGTTGAAATAGCCTGCCATCATACAAGGCCCTTTCACAATGATTTCTCCAACCTGACCAGGCGGTAAAATATCATCAGGCTCTGATGGTCCGTCTTCATTAGGCTTTACAATCCGCAGTTCATGCCCGTAGCATACTTTCCCAGCCGAGCCTGCCTTTGTCAGCTGCTCATCCTCTGACAAAAACGTTACAGCAGGACCCATCTCAGTCATGCCATACGCCTGAATAAGATCTGTTCCAAGCTTTTCTTTGCATAGCTTGACAAGAGCCGGTGCCATTGGCGCTGCCCCATATAACCCTAAACGCAAGGATGTGAGATTATAGGTTTCAATCTTTTCTTGAAGCATCATGTTCCACATCGTTGGCGCTCCGAAGAAAACCGTAATTTTTTCCTCTTCAATAAGCTGGAGGACAAGCTCCGGCTCAAAGTGATGTAGGATGACATTGCTCCCGCCGGCCTGAACACGCGGAAGGAAACAGCAATGGAGCTCAGCACAGTGAAACATTGGCGCTGCTACCAATCCCCGGTCATCCTTTGTCAGCCTTTTTGAAGCGATACAAACATGATTTTGCTCAATCATATCGCGGTGACGATGAAGAACTCCTTTAGGCCTTCCAGTCGTTCCGCTCGTATACATGATGGCATATAAATCATTTTCAGTTACTTCAATTTCTTCAAGATTATTTTTTGTATCCTTCACGTTATCATGGTAGCTTGATGCATATGAAGGCGGTTCACTGTCTATAAACCAGAAGGAGATCTGATCAAATTGAGATTGTATTTCACTGATTTGAGGCTCAAGCGCCCGTTCGAAAAGGACGATGGAAGGCTTGGCATCATTTAAAATATAAGCGACCTCCTGAGCTTTCAGCCTGAAGTTGATTGGATTGATGACTGCACCGATTTTGGCACTTGCAAAATAAGCGGTTGCGAGCTCAATCGTATTAAAAAGATACGTTGAGATGCGGTCTCCTTTTTTTACGCCCGCTTCTAAAAAAGCATTTGCAAGCTTATTCACTTCCTTCTGCCAATCGGCATACGATAAGCGAATACCCCTGCGGACATCGTAAATTGCTTCTTTTGCTGGGTATTTCTCAGCAGTCAAATCAAAAGTCTTTCCAATTGTTAAATACATAGAAACTCCTCCTTTATATAGAAAGCGTTTACAAAAAATAAGGTAATAGTCTTGCCTTTTTAAATGAACCCTTTATTAACATTCATCATTTTTCTGAAAATTCCTTCATTGCATCTCTAAATCTCTCATTAGATGGTTATGTAAAATGGAATTGCTGATAATTCACAAAAGAAATAAGACCCTAAAATGATTGACTTTAATGGAACGACTTACATATAGCAGAGGTTAAGATTATTTATGGATACGGTTCGACAAAGTTCATTAGGAAATCGAAAAACCTAGTCTCTAATGAACGGGAAATTGACGATACTGGTGAAGATAGATTGATATTCTGTCCCCCTGTCCCTCGGGAAATACGGGATCGATTTAATTCCGATCCCGTGAGATTCACCTCTTTCATAATGAACGTCCTCAATATCATCGCTGTGGAATAGGTTGAGTTATGTCTTCCTTTCGTTTTGGGACAGGCTCTTTCTCACGCTGGTCTTCAGATTTTCCTTTCATTTGGCATGGGACATCCATACATTGGTTTATTTTAATATCATTCCGCTAAGAACCATTAAGGCATTGATTAACATATGCCATATTACTGCAGGAACGATACTTTTTGATTTGACTGTAATAGCCCCGAAAAACAGCCCTCCCAAAGTAAATACAAGGCAACTGCCCCAAGAGTATCCAAGGGAATAATGCTGCAGCCCAAAGCCTATGCTCGTTATCATTACCGCCCATCGATTGCCAAAGTGCTCAGAAAAACGACTTAGAAGCATGCCTCTCCAAATGATTTCTTCAAGCACGGAGTTAATGATTGAAAAAATAATCATGAACTGCCAAATTTCCTGGATGTATGCCCAGCCATTATTCACAATAAATGGCATAAAAGCAATGAGATTTATAATCATCGCAATGGAGAGAAATGCACTTACCTTGGTTTGATGGAAGCCTGACAAAATAAACGGTACGCGAACCGACTCACCCCATTGCGGCAGCTGCCAATAGCGCATGAAAGGAAGTTTGTAAATAAGCGATATGGCTGTTAACGGAAGAATGAGAAAAATCAACGACAACCTGTTGAGAATGATGTGCATTCCCTCAGGATTCAGGTCAGTGATCCAATGTGAGTTCACATAGACATATAGAAAGAATCCGATTCCGAAAGCCATCGTTGTCACGATAAAAAATCTCATTGATTTATTGATGAAGAATAACCATGCGCATATTCCCCAAATACTCATCAGCAGGTATTGATTTGTTTGTAAAATGATAATAAGTGTCCCAAATAAGAACAATGACGCTATATTTCGTAAAACAGTGGAATAAAATAAAAGAGTCTCCTTCATCAGTCGAGATGCTCCTTCTCTTAGTCGCTTTGGCCATTCTCTTTTTACCGGTTCTGTTTTTTCCGGCATCTGAACCATTGCACATCACAGACGAAATGAGAAAAAATTAGGGCGGGAATCCTTATTTTTTCCTTTTAGAACGGATGATTAAGAATGTTTCTTCTTCCTGATCATCTTCATATTTATCATAATCATGCTTTTTAGATTCTTTTTTCTTTTTCTTCTCTTCATGGTAGTTATTTATACTTTCTTCTATTTGTCGGATTTCCTCTGTCAATTGATTGCGTTCTTTCGTTTCTTTTTCTTTTTTCTCCTTTTTTATCTTTCTATCTTCTTCCTTTTCTTTATTAGATTCTTTTTTCCTTTTCTTCTCTTCATGGTAGTTATTTTTACTTTCTTCTATTTGACGTTTTTTCTCTGTCAATTGATCGCGTTCTTTCTTTTCTTTTTCTTTTTTCTCCTTTTTTTTCTTTTTCTCTTCTTCCTTTTCTTTATTAGATTCTTTTTTCTTTTTCTTCTCTTCATGGTAGTTATTATTACTTTCATCTATTTGTCGTTTTTTCTCTGTCAATTGATTGCGTTCTTTCTTTTCTTTTTCTTTTTCTCTTTTCTCCTTTTTTATCTTTTTTTCATCTTCATTTTCTATAATAGATGCCTTTTTTGGGTTGTCGTCTGTTTCTTCCGGTTCTGTATTCTTATTAAACATTCGTATTGCCGAACCGATCAATTTTTCTACAGGTATCTGCTCAATAAGGGAACTGAGAGTAAACTCCGTCTCAGCCGGCGGGGCCTTCTCTGAGTCTTCTTTCCCTTCATCCTTTTCCTGATTTTCTAGTTTATCTAACTCTTTTTGGATAAACCGCTTCCACTCCAAATCGCCCTCCTGTTTCGAAACTGCCGAAAGTGCTGCTTCATCTGCGACCGGATTAGAATCAGTTTCCCTCTGGATATGATCCATTGATTGGGAACCTCCTTTTATATGTTAAATGACTCTGTATATGTTTATGTGAGTTAGCGAATCTGGATTGGGCTGAAGCGGAATTCACCCAATAATAGTCCATTACCTATATGATCTAGGACATTTAATCATATACTGAACTATTCTTATAAGGAAGGACTGAAAGCAGAATGAAAACAAGAAACATAGATTTTATTAGGGATAGAATCTTATTCATTCTCGGTATGACTTTATGCGGCGTGTTTGTTTTCGTACTAGTGGCGGGCGTTATCGTTGCATTGCTTACGTCTAGGGACGGCAAGAAACGAACGGGAACGATTGAGTCCGTTCCGATGCAGGAAGACGAGGCTGCGATCGCGTTAAAAGCTGAATCCGACGAGTAAAGGCTGGCTGAAGCGATTTTAGTTTCATAATAAATGGGCAGAAGGAAATGCAGACGCCATTTAGAAA
This sequence comes from Metabacillus hrfriensis, assembly GCF_030127205.1. Lineage (NCBI taxonomy): Bacteria > Bacillati > Bacillota > Bacilli > Caryophanales > Bacillaceae > Metabacillus > Metabacillus hrfriensis. Next base: position 972,852 of record NZ_CP126116.1, on the reverse strand, counting down.
GCAAACCGCATATTCGCACAATTGTGTCTGGATCATCCCGGATGCTCGGGTAACGAACGGCAGCGTTGTGGTTTTAATGGCATGGGGTGCCTTGAATCAGATAGAAAAGAAAGAGCAGGCGGGACAGAGCTGAGGCTTCTCGGGTGAAGTTGCCTTCGATTCTTGTATCCTGTGGAAACAGCCATAGAAGACTATATCCATCTTACCTGAGTGGGAAATACGTCAACCGGGCTTGATAAAGACACTTATTATAGAATGATTTACGAATTTGGTGAAGCGCATCAACGGGTCGATCGTTTTCAGGAAGCGGAGTATTGCAGTGATTTGTTGAACGAGGAAAGAGCCGAGAATGGCTAAATATAGTTTCGTAAGGAGGTGAAACAGTTGTCGAGGAAAAATCAAGTGTTATCACGAATTTTCAGCGAAATCAATCGGGAATTTAGATCCTTTACCGCTACCTACACGACGGCGGTCAAAAACGGAGCAGACCTAGCCGAACAAGAAATCATTGAAGCTGTAAAAGATCGTGATCAACCCATCGATATCGTTGCAGGAAAATTATTCGAAGCCGTAAAGAAGGGTGTACATTATGCTGGTGAACAAATGGCCGGCTCCGGAGTCGATATCTTCGAACAAATGAAAGCAAAATCGAGAAAAAAATAAGGAAGCCTGCTGCATTTAATTCACTGCTTGGGCCTGCATATTCAAAAGCAATGGCTGACTCTAAGGGATGCGTTTCTCCCTGCAGAGCCAGCCATTGATTAGTTATTTCTATTAGAATCTTATTCTTCTTTGTTCGATTGCTCTTTCGTCATCCCTTGCTGTAACCGGTGTCCGATGATGCTCGGATGGAAATATTCGAGTATCTGAATCCCTGGTTTACGTCCGAAATAAATGAAGTATCTTTTGTAAGGCACCTTATTTTGCAGATTAGGAAAGTGGATCTTGATCGGCCGCCCGAAAAGATCGACCGTTTCCGTTTCGTTCATGAATCCGGAGTCGGCAACCTTTCGGAATGTACGCATTCCGAGTGAGCTGATCGCTTTTCCAATTCCCTCTTGTTGATGTGCAATTTTCTCGAACAAAGCGGGAGGTACATGCTTAGAATATACAAGCGCAATGTTGTGTGACACGACAAATCGACTATTCTCGCCGATCAAAACCGATTCTCGAATATAGTACGGACCTCCCGAGGATTCACCCATCAGGTTTGCATCCTCTTCACCTATTTGTTCTTGCCGGACCACATGTACAATCATTTTCTCGTTCAACAGCATTTCCAGCAAATCCGTTGTCCGTCCATCCGTTACTAATAGAAAGTCAAATATCAATCCGTGTAAAACATCCGACGCCTTTCCCTCAAACTGTGGATCTATCATACTTCACCTCCATTAGACAATTGTGCGCGACTCTCTTCGCCAGTTACTTGAAAATTGTTAATGGTACAAACCGGAATCGCAGAGCGCCTTCCAGAATGCTTGAAACTCCTCAATGTTGATTTGCTGCTTCGCGTCGGAGAGAGCGGCTGGGGGATTCGGGTGCACCTCAACCATAATCCCGTCGGCGCCAGCGGCAAGCGCTGCCTTAGCACAAGGAAGCAGAATATCTTTCCGCCCGGTAGAATGAGTGACATCCACCAGCACTGGAAGATGGGTCTCCTGCTTTAAGATTGGAACAGCGGAAATATCAAGCGTATTGCGAGTCGCTTTCTCAAAAGTGCGTATACCGCGTTCCATTAACATGACCTGGTCATTCCCTTGGTGCAGAATATATTCTGCTGCGAGCATAAACTCCTCCAAAGTAGCGGAAAGGCCGCGTTTCAGCAGGATGGGCTTCTTTGTTTGGCCGACGGCTTTCAGCAGGTCGAAGTTCTGCATGTTGCGCGCGCCTATTTGAAAGATATCGATATAACGGGCGGCTGTATCGATTTGAGCGGGACTCATAATTTCGCTGATTGTCACCATTCCGGTTTCATCCGCCACATCCTTCATAATTTTTAATCCTTCTTCACCGAGCCCTTGAAAATCGTAAGGAGAAGTTCTCGGCTTGAATGCCCCGCCGCGTAAGACCGTTAAGCCAGCTTTCTTTAAAGCGGAAGCAACCGTTACGAGCTGATCTCTCGATTCGACCGAGCAGGGGCCTGAGATCAGCGTATGCGAAGAACCACCGATCACCGCTTGCTTAATATTAATAATCGTATCCTCGCTTTTATGGCGGCGGCTTACGAGAAGCGGTGATTTCTCTTGTTGCAATTTGTCGCTCATGATGAACAATCCTTTCTTTCAGCCTAATTAATAGGAATCTTCCTAACCAATTATCGTTTTGCTATCCGAATTCAATGGATCTATTACTATGCGCCATTACTTCGCTTTTTGATATATACAGGCTTTATCGATGGAACGTTACTCATGAGATCGACACGATCGAGCAACGTAGTGATTTCAATGGTGACCGGCACTTGAAGTCGAGAAAATAATCGAGAACAAACATTTTCCTCCGACCACTTCCCGGAATCATGCGAATCCAGTAAAAAGTGCAACCCCTTTTCCTGCTCTAGCACCTTCCAAGCATCCGGAGCAGGAGACAACGAATATACGGCTTCCTGAATATCCATTGCATCTAGGACGATGTTTCCGAAACGGATTCGATCCTTGCTTCTGCCGTAATGAACCAGCTTGGTTCCATCTCGGCCGCAATTGCATAAACAGGGCTCTACAGAGATAATGTCTTCATTAAAATATCGCAGCAGAGGAGAACCCTGATGGGAAAGCGTCGTAATCGCCGCAAACCCTCTTTCTCCATAAGCGACGGGGCTTGAACCGTCCTCATTCAGTACTTCTACGAAAAAATCTTGTTCTACGATATGCATTGTGCCATTCTCGCACATTGTAGCGATATTGGCAGTTTCCGTCGAACCGTACATATTAAATACAGGCACGCTCCACAGCTTTTCTATATGCTCCCTGCGCTTGTCGCTCATTAATTCACCGGCGACGCATATGGCGCGCAGAGCCGGAAAGTCCTTGCTCGGTTCAGAACCACTGAGACGAGCCGCTTCGGCCAGCAGTTCCATCTCACGCGGGAGCCCCGCCAACACAGTTACAGAAAGATGTTTCATCAGGCTTAATACTCTGGGGTAAGGGGTAACTACAGTACGTCCGCTTGCAGGAACGACCCCAGCTCCTGTCTGCCAAGCTGCATGCTGCATTAAGAATGCAGGCAGAGCCATTGCATAAGGAAAGCGGATCAGCACCAGATCTTCTGACGTCAAACGCACACCGCATTCCTTCAATTGTCTTCCGCCAATTATCATATCTTTTTGCGTAAACCAGGCAGCGGAGGGCTCCCCGGTCGTGCCGGTCGATTCGTGGTATTGAGCGATTTCCTTCATATCGACGGCGAGGTGACCGAAGATGCCGGCTTTCCGCAGATCTTCCTTTGTCGTTAACGGAAGTGACTGGATGTGACTCAATCCAATGCCGTTTAATGTATAGTCCGATAATTTCCTCTTGTACAGAGGGGATTTTAGAATACGCACAAACATCTCCTGAAACTTTCGCGCCCTCTCTCTATCGATGTCGCTCATTAAGACACCTCCTCTCTCCTTTTTTGTATATAGCTAATTGAATACTCTGGTCGCTTTGCCGAACGTACGAGGGATATCGTGTCTGATTACAACTTCGCATTGCAGCCCAATCCGATCAGCCATATGCTTTTGAATTTTTGCCGCCAATTGCTCGTCACTTAGCTTCGTTCGAAACTTCTCGGCTTCAATTGTGAGCACTCCTTGATCCAGCTTTAGGTGATACCATAAACCTACTTCGGGAATTTCCATGAGAAAGTGCTCGATCAAGAATGGAGAATAGTCTTCAGTACCCACGCGCAGCATGTGCTCCATTCGGCCTCTTAGCTGCATAACGTCCAATGAGATTCCGCAATCGCATTTGGATTTTTGCAAGTTGCCAAGATCCCCGCTCCGATAGCGTACCATCGGCATTCCTTCACGCAGCAGCGTTGTCACAACGATTTCTCCCGTTCGACCGTACGGGAGCACTTCCGCAGAAACAGGATCAACGATTTCGACTTTCACATGCCCTTCCATGACGTGATACCCTTTATGCTTACTGCATTCTACACCGATAACTCCGCACTCGGTTGAGCCGTAGAAGAACGAGACTTCGCATCCCCACCACTTTTCCAGCCGTTCGCGGAAGGTGGAGGAGCATCCTTCTCCGGTAAGCCAAATTTTCTTCAGGCGAATATCTTCACCAATTTTTATACCGAACTTCTCGCTTTCTTCTGCTAGGAGTGCTGCGTAAGAAGGGGTTGTAGTAAGGACCGTGGCTTGAAATTCCTTCATTAATTCCAGCGACTTATCAATAGGAGCCATGTAACCGCCTTTGCCAAGCGATAGAACCGCCGTACCAAACGCAAATTGAAATAATCGCTGAAATCCAAGGCCGGGCAGCGCAAATTCATAAGGCAGCGCTACTGCCGCGACATCATCGTCCGACTCCTTAAACAGCTCCAAATACTTCGGCAGCAGATCGTATACATATTGATCAGCTAATGTGTAAGAGGTATATATGGGCTTACCCGATGTGCCGCTGGTTAGGTGAACTTGGCCTATTTCTTTCGGATCGACGCATAATATCTTTTGTTTATCGCCTCTAATGACATCTTTCATCAGCATCGGTACGGAAGCTAATTGATCGAGACTATCGATTTTAGGCTCTGTGAAGCCTGCCTCTTCCAACGTCGAACGGTAGTATTCATTTCGGTTCCACACATGAGCAAGTGTGGCGTTAACAGCTCTTAACTGATAATCTTCTATTTTTTGATGAGAAATTATTTCAATGGTTTTTCCTTCATCATCCAATTGCTTATAAAATTCCTTGAATTGTTCTAGATGGGATGAATGTTCGTCAACGGAAACTGTCATCTTATGAGTTTGAAACTTCATCTAAGTCCTCCATTCCATGTATTCTTTATACTCTTAGAATCTGCGCTGCCTAAACTGCATGTACCAATGGCCCTAAGGCAGACAACATCCTACAGCCACCTGAAGCATAGAATCGATTTGGCGGTCCCAACGGAAACTATCATTGCGTCTCTTAGAAAATATAATTATAGAAATGTAAAGCAATACAGGATCTGCGCACGATATCTTTACCGTTTGATTGTCGGTTTCTATAACGGTCTCTTGTGGACTAGAATTCATAAGGATAGGATATTTCACCTTCATTGACCTTTTTATATAGACCTTTAGGTTCGCGTCCTTCGCATTCGCCGAGCGAACGCGTTACATAAATTTTGATAAAATCACCTTTAAGAAGTAAAAAACGAGTGAGGGCACGGTCCGTGCCATACCCTCATCTATAAACAGCTTTACAACCTAGATATACTGCGATTTGTTTCCTTGGACAGTTTTGATCCATCTATATTAATTTCTTGCTTCAACCTTTTTGGCAATTCGATTTATTTTTACCCTGCTTTTTTGCCAGCTTCTCTTTATTTTTTTTGGCTTTTTTCTCTTCTTTATTTTTCTTTCCATCACTCATGTTCTTCACTCCTTCCTTTACTCTTTATGAAATGCACGGAAAGTCAGACTTGATTCGGACAAATACACATTTTATAAAAATGAGTATTCTGTCCAAACCCTTCATATAAACCATACATATCGTAACTAGCACAAATCGTTTATTTTAAGGAGGGGATTGATCCGTGTTGTTATTCGGACTGGAGAATGATCAAGATTTTGAATATCTCAATACACGTCTTCTGGTAAGCTGTCCAGCCAGTGGTTCAGATCAGGGTGGACTATTTTTGCTGGACTTTAAAAATAACGCTTTGGAGAAGCTTTATACCGGCAGTTGCTCGGGAATGACATTGGTTAAGGATCGATTATTCATAGCGTCCGACGATAATCAGATCATTACTATGGACCAGAGGTTCCAAGTCATCCAGAAAACGAAACACTTGAAACTCGATTTTCACGACATCGTTAAGTTTAATGATAATGTTGTTTTGGTTGTGGAAACGGCGATTAATGCGATCGGATGCTATGAGACCGATACGTTCACCCGAATAGGGGAGATTCGATTCAATTCTGAGGATAAAGACGTTCATCATATTAATGACATTTGGTTAGATGGTCGTACTTTATATGTTTCTATGTTTTCTCCATATGGAAAATGGTATCTGGACCCGATTCATAAAAACGGTGCGATTGTCGCGATTGATTTGACCGATTTTCATCCCGGACAAAACCTCGACATAGACCCGGCGAATCATGTCGTCGTAAAGAGTTTGTATATGCCTCATTCGATAATGGTGCATCAAAACAAACTATCATATTGTGACTCTATGTCGTTCAGTGTCATAGTCGGGAACGAGGCGCCGATTCAACTGCCAGGTTTTACACGAGGACTTGCAATAACGGACGATACGATCTTTATCGGACAGAGCAGGATGAGGCATGTTTTACGAATCCCTCACGAGTTCTCGAATTGCTGCTTGGATGGCGGAATCTATGTCTACAATCCCGAATTTAGAATCTCTCGATTTGTATCATTGCCAGCGCAGCAGGTGTATCAGATTCTTGTTCTTGATCCAGATTTTTCGTTGGGAGGGGAAAATTGAAATGAAAAAAAACGACACCAATATGAAGGAATTCGAGGAAGGAAAAAAGATTCTTCTTAAAGGCGTAGACGGAGATAAAAAGGCTGTGAAAATCGCCTATGAGATTTTCTTAAAGCTTCGCAATTCCGAGCCCGACAATGCTCTTATTGAAGCCTATTACGGCAGCACTCTTGCGCTATTAGGACGAGATGCTGTTCAGCCTCTGGAAAAAGCGGATAAAGCTCAAGAAGGGCTAGATTCATTGAATCAAGCAATCTCCATGGACCCGAACCAGAAAGAAATTCGGTTGTTGCGTGCGAATGTATGTCTGCGGCTGCCAGAGTCCTTCTTCCATTGCTCACAGACGGCGATCGAGGACTTCAACTTCCTGCTTGATCGTTATAAAGAAGATTCCAGTTACCTTACTAATAAGCAAGTGAGGGGAATTATGGAGGATCTAAGTACTGCTTACCAAAATATAGGGAAATTTGGCGAGGCGAATGAAGTATCGCAACGATTAACCAAGTTGAAATCAAAGAAAAAGTAACAGAAAAAAAAATACTAGGGGAGGAATAGACATTGGTGAATGTAAGCGAGAAGGATATCGGGAATTTACTTGAGCAGGTTATTCCGCTACACAAGGAAGCCGTGGAAGGCAATGAAAAGGCCGTTCAAGATATGCATCAGTTGTTGGAACGGGTGCGATCCGACTATCCGGGCCACCCGCTTGCGGATGCATATCATGGCAGCACCATGATTCTAATCGCTCGGGATAAGACAAAACCGCTGGAAAAATTGAGGTGGTCGAAAGCAGGACTGAAGCTTCTTGATGGAGCGGTAAGTGCTGCCCCTCATGATATCATGATCCGACTGCTGCGAGGCAAGGCCGCGTATATGTTGCCTGAAAAGCATTTCCACCGGGCCCAAACTGCGATTGAAGATTATACCTTTCTCATCGATCAGGGTAAAGAAAGCTTCCTTGAGACCGAAAAATACTTGCAGCTTATCTACGAACTTGGCGAGGTATACTGCCGGATCGGTCAAAATCAGGCTGCGGCTATGTGCTGGAACAGGCTAAAGAACGAAACGCAGGATCCTGATTTTCTGCATCTCCTCAACCTAAAGCTTAAGCCTTTGGAAGGGAAACCAGCTGTTGAGCAAATTCCGAACGCCGAGAGCATCAAATCAATTTTGATAAGAAAGGCCGTTCGTGCCGCCGGGAGCGAGCTCATAAGCTGGGCGGAGCAGCTAAAGAAAGAAGAAACCCCTCACAATCAGCTCAAAAAGAAAGGACGGCGCTAGTCCATGCTGCAACAGGCCATAGGGAGGGAAAGTTTGTTTTGAAAGGAGGTGACACGCATGTCAAAAGATGCTGTAATGAAGATCGTTAAGAAAATAGGCGAACAATCCAAGCCTATCATTGCAACTGCTTTGATCGCCGGTGCTACCCGAGTCATCAATGAAATGGATGATGCGGCGAGCGGCAGTGGTTTAAATCAGTCTCCCCCAATCCTTACTACCTTGAGGAATGGTGCCAAAGCAGCTGGACAAGAGATGATGACGAATGGGTTAAAGAGTATGAAGAAAAACCGGGCATAACCAGCCCGGTCCTTTGTCATGATGAGAGGACATCCGATAGTTTGTATTCCTGGCCATGAATGCCTTTGCAGTATTCTGGATACATTTCTGTTCTGCATTTTTCACAGCTGAATTGTGATGGGATGGTCGGATTTCCTTCATCTATGATGTCAAAATCTAGTACGACATCATAAGGAATTTCCCCTTCCTCTTAACAATCCAAGCAATGATAGTTTCACATACTGCCTTTTTCACTAACTCGCCATCAAAAGGAAAGACTTCTCCTTTGTATTCATCATAACACGAACACTAGGACAAATCATCGGATCTTCCCCTGTCTGGTATTGTATCCGCTCTCTCAAATTTCTTTTACTCCCTATCCGTTTCACTTTCACGATTTGACGACGGCTGGTTTGTTGAAACAAGCTGATTTTTTTTTGCTTTGACGTTTAAGGTGACGTGAATATACCCCATATAACGAAATGTTTTAAAATGTTCATTCGGTATATGAGGCACTAATCGTCCGTTAAATGCTTCTGCGGAGAGTGTTTCTCGCTTCTCTTTCCCATTTGTTTTTATCGACGTACTTAAAAGTTACATACTCCCCGCCATATTCCTCGATCCGTCCTAACGCTATCACAGATCGGCGAATATAACCTGCAATATATTGCAACAGCTCTTTGACAATCTTTTTCTGTTTCGGTGCATGCACATAGAAGCCTTCCCCCTTCTTCGAGCAGGCTTATATGAGGAACCCATTTATAAATTCTGATATTATTATATCAAAAAATATCACAGTTACTATGGCTGTGATATTCTCAGGAACTTTATACTTTCTTACCTTTTACTCTCGTTATTTTTCATAAATTCTTGCGTTTTTTTGCTTGCTCCAATAATTGTGCCGCCTTTTCATTCATTGGCTCTATAGCCAATGCTGCTTTTAGTGCTTCTTTCGCTTTAACAGGATCATCCGTTTTCATATAGCATTCAGCCAGGGATACCCATATTTCAACGTCATTCATCCCCTGGTCGATACAATAACGGAATTCATTGGCGGCGGCGGCGGGATCTCCCCCCAGCATATCCGGCGTATTCAACAATTTGGATCCGTTCATTCTCCTGGCGAGCGGCAATGCAGGGTCGATTTCAAGAGCGGTTGTGATCTCGTTTTCCAGCTTCGGAAAAAGTTTAATTTTCTCCGTCAAACTCCAAGCGGCATCGATCTGCCGACCGTAAACCGCAGCCAGCCATGCATGTGCTTCTGCACTGCCGGGAATCAGTGCTACCGCCTCTTCGAACAATTGCTGTGCTTTCTCGTACTTGCTGCTCATAAACTCGCTGTAACCGCGACGAAGCAAGTCTCGCAGTAGAATGGAGCTGCTTGTGTCGGGATCTTCGTTGTCCCGCTTACATATATAGACCTGTCTCTTTGAAGCAACATTTCGTACGAGCTCATCCCGGTTAAGCAGCATACCGAAGCCGATCTCCGCGGTTACCGTCACCTTCAGCATTTCGGATAATTGAACCTGAATTCCCTCCAACGACCAATCGGCATATCGCTCCGAATCGAGAATCATATGAAATCCGTTCTCTTGCTGTATAGCTTTCCAAGCATCTGGTACGGGAGTCAACGAGTATATGGCGTCCTGAATATCCTTGTCATCCAGCACAATCTCCCCAAATCTAGTTCTATCCTTCAGTCGACCATAATGGACGAGCTTGCTTTCGGTTTGGCCGCATGCACATAAACCATGCTCGACGGAGATCACATCTTCGTTGAGATACCGCAGCAGCGGTGAAGCTTGATGGGACAATGTCGTTATCGCAGCGAGCCCCCTCTCCCCCGATTTGGCAAGCCCGGAACCATCTTCCTTCAGCGCTTCAACCACAACGTCCTGCTCTAAGACATGCATCGAGCCATGCACGCACATAGCTGCAATATTAGCAGTCTCGGCAGTACCATATATATCAATTATTGGAACACCCCACCTCTGTTTTAAATGCTCCTTCCGACGTTCACCCACTACCTCTCCGGTAACAATGATCGCCCGAAGAGAGGGGAAATGCTCGCTGCTGTTTAATCCAAGCAAGCGCGTCGTCTCGGCCAATAATTCTATCTCTCGAGGAGATCCGGCAATGATCGTGACGTTTAATCGATTCATGAGATCAAGCACCTTAGGATAAGGTGTAGCCGAACTGTGCCCGGGGATGATGGTCGCCCCCACTTTAAGACAGGTTTGCTGCATTAGCAATGCTGCAGCCGTCAATCCATGTGGAAATCGAAGCAGTACAATGTCTTCTTTGGCAAACCGTACCCCGCACCCTTTTATTTGTCTTATGCCGGTTTCCAAATCCTCCTTCGTAAACCAAGCAGATGTCGGTTCTCCAGCAGTGCCGAACGATTCGCAATAATGCACCGCTTCTTTACGGTCAACAGCAAGATTGTCAAATGCTCCTGCCTTTCGAAGTTCGCCTTTTACTGTAATCGGCAATGTAGAGATTTGCTTTAGTCCTATGTTCATCAGATTATAATCCGCTAATTTTCGTCTGTAAAATGGCGAATCCGTTAAACGTACCAGTAAATCCATTAATTTCTTCTCTCTCTCCAGCTTGTCGTCAGACATGCATAACTCCCCCTTCCAAATAATCTTCAGCCCAGCATAGCGGTTTGTCGTTTATAATGATCTTCCAATACCAGGCATGCCATCGCCTCGATGACCGGCACGATTCTCGGACAAATACATGGATCATGCCTGCCTTCTGTCCGAATCACCTGTTCTTCCCCTCTAATGTTGATCGTTTTCTGCGGAACAGAAATCGATGACGTCGGCTTTACGACAACTCGGAAAATGATTTCTTGTCCTGTACTTATTCCGCCGATAATCCCGCCCGAATGATTAGACAAAAAACCAGCGGAGCTCATCTCGTCGTTATGCTCACTTCCAAGCATCGAAGCTGCTGAGAAGCCAGAACCAAATTCTATGCCTTTCACTGCACCGATAGATAACATTGCCTTGGCTAACTCTGCATCCAGCTTATCGAATACCGGTTCACCAAGGCCGGGGATGACACCGCGGATCCGGCATTCTACGATGCCTCCGCAGCTGTCGCCAACCGCCGCCAGCTGCTCGACCTTCTTCGTCATTTCAGCTGCTGCTGTCGGGTCGCAGGCACGGACGGCATTTTTCTCGATGGCTTGCTCTTCGAACAACCGGCATGCAATTCCCCCGATTTCTTTCGTATAAGCGAGCACCTGCACACCCCTTCGTTCCAGTAGTTTACGAGCAACTGCCCCTCCTACTACTCGGCCTGCTGTTTCCCTTCCGGATGCCCTCCCACTTCCTCGGTGATCACGAATTCCATACTTCTTGAGATACGTAAAGTCCGCATGGCCCGGGCGGAAAGCATGTTGAATACTGCTGTAAGCTGCCGGGTCCATGTCATGATTGTGCAGGATCACAAAAAGCGGCGTACCGGTCGTTTTTCCCTCAAATACACCTGATAAAATATGGACGATATCGTATTCTTTGCGCGGTGAAGTCACGGCGGATTGGCCTGGCTTTCTGCGATTCATCTGAATCTGAATATATTCTTCGCTCAGATCGACCTCAGGCGTCACACCGTCCACGATGACACCGACCGCCGCTCCATGCGATTCTCCGAAGGTCGTGATTTTGAATACCTCGCCGAACGTATTTCCAGCCATACTGTAAAGTCCTCCTTTGATTCGCCTCATTTGTATCGCCATGCCAGATAGTATGCTGGAAGAAATTAGAAGAAATAGCGGCTATACTTTCACATGGGTACCTATGTGCCAATCACGGTTTTCCTATCTACTATGCATAAATAAAGAATTACATAATATTTATATGCCCTTTCTTATGATATGTTCTCGGCTAATGCCAATGTTAATCGTACCCGGATGCCAAAATAATTGGATAAGCAGGTTTTGTCCTCAATCATTGTGAAACATTTTCCCCAGGCTAATGATGCTTGATATGCAAGAATCGATCAGGCATATGAATCAAAGTCATCTATATTAAGCCTTGCATTATAATTGAACTAAAAAAACACACCATTTTATGTTAAATGGTGTGTTACATTCTATGCGATTTACTGTTTTACACATCTGAAGGAACTGGCTACACTTTGCTCACTTTTTCTATCATGTCTCTCCCAGCGTAAACCGTTTCAATTATACTATTTAAATCCGATATAGAACGGATCTTTGTGTAAAATTCGATCATAAGCGTACCATGCGCCAAGCCAGCGTCCATGAGTATTGTTAGCTGCTCTTGGAATATATCGCACCGAAAATCTTCCATCTCCTGCCCCAGCCCCTTCATAAGTGCTGGCAAACGGAAATTCGTCACATTCATACCCTTCAGGCTTACTTAGTTTGGAACAGGCTGCATCTTTGGCTTTTCTATTAGCTGCATATTGCGCAGGATCATATTTGGAATACAATCGAGTGAGAGGCGGCCTTCCTTCTACCCCCGGGATTAAGCTTCCTGGGGATGTAAGTGCGTCCTTATGATGTTGAAAAGCCTCCTTCATAACACTAAAGTAGGGTTTATCCATATCATAAAAGAAAACCGGTTGGACGTTAGCAAAAACCGCCCCTTCTTTTGGATAGAAATTAGGATTGAACACAAACAGATAATCAGCTGAGTCCATACGAATCTTCTCTTTAGGTCCATCATTGGTAATCGGCGGGTATTTATTACCAGGCGGGTCGACTGTCACTCTCGGCCACAGGTCCATATAACTTATTTGATCCTTATTCCCTGCAGTAATTGGCGGCGGATCTGAATCAAATAAGGTTGATCCATCATCATTTGATTTCCATTGAGCCAATGTGCGAGTGGTTGGTGAATCATCCCCTAAACAATCACGGTTCTCAGAGATGCCGTCACACTGAATACTGACTGATACTTTAGAACCGATCCAGCCTTTACTGTCAAAGTCCATATCAATGTCGTCTACTGTATAATTGTAGAAGACGGTTCGCGCCCCATTCATACTATTGCCAATAACGGTCAATCTAAATGATACCCAATCGCAAAAGAACGGGAATGGGCTTGGACCGCATCCAGCTGGATCGGAATACACGATATAATTAGACCAGCAATATGAATAGTGGTTTTTGATCCAGCCTTCAGAGGATTGATCGTTCTCAACACATGCATCAAATTGTATATCATCATACTCAAAAACAGGCGGAGTCCAATCGTCCCCTTCAGCAGCCGTTCTAAAATTGTCCACACTAACCGGATAGAATTTTTTACTTTTTGCAGCTTCAGATGCCATCTGCTGCAAGGTTTGTTTTCTTGGGGCATGCTGTTGATCAGAAATCAGACCCAGTTCTTTTGGAGATTTACCCCGCTCAAGCTGTTTCATTACTTCATCAGCTTTTTTCGGGTCACTAGTCGGGATAATATACATCTGCGGTTTACTTTCCGAGGATACTTTTTTACTCGCACCTTCAACGTCTGACACTTGATTCTGTCTGGCCTCAATCGACTCCGGAGGAACTAAAAAACTAAACACTACCGTCAGAATCAGGGCCACGGATAGCCAATACGATCTTTTCTTCATTTTCCTACCTCCATATCTAATGTTTTGGGCACTATACGATATAGGAACGACAAATGATAGCTTTCTGCACGGCGTCTTGTCTTACAGGCGGTAAATACTAGGGTGCCGTACATATGATGAAAAATGTTCAAATTCTTATAAGGGAGAAATCCGCCATAATCAAAAGAATGCATTCCAAAAATGCTCAAGTTCGAAAGAAAAAAAGCTCTTATTATGATAGTCACTATATTGAAGGCCGCCGCTTTTTCCTTTCCTAAAGAAATATTCTTCCGATTTTTTCTGTCCCTGCCTATTTCTACCATATACTAAATCTTTCATTAAAACGATGGATCATTCTATTCATTTTGAAAGTGAACTAATATACTATACTTTCTATCATGTTAAGTAATAAATACTAAATTGCCCCAATCCCTTTCATAAGTGAAATAAAGGCTCTAAATTGCATCTGATTTTTCAGCTTCATTAAAAATCCATAAAAAAGAAGCTCCCCCACGGGAAAGCCTATTATATTCTGATCACCCAAACATTTCTTCCAGAATCTTAATTTTCGCTTCTGTATAATGCTCAAAGCTGTCGTTATAGGATTTTGGGTCCTTCGGGTTTGCAAATTGCGTAATTTTACCTGTTTCAGGGTGAATGAATTTGCTTGCAGCGCCGCATCCGATTCCAATGATGGATTGCTGCTCCTCCATGATCATGATGTTATAAATGCTGTCCTGGCCTTCAAGAGCATAGCCGACATTTTCAAGATTTCCAAGGATATTTTTTTGACGGTACAAGTAGTATGGTGTATAGCCGTGCTCATCTGTCCATTTGACAGCATGTTCCATCATTTCTTCGATTTCTTTACGGCCTGCTACTTTGTACTTTTGTTTATTTCTTGTCATTTCTGATGCGCGTTTAAAGGACAGGGTATGAACCGTTAAGGATTCAGGCATCAATTTTTCTGTTTCGGATAGAGTATAATCAAATTCTTTAATTCCTTCACCTGGCAGTCCTATAATCAAGTCCATATTAATATTGTTCATGCCCATTTGGCGTGCTAAATGGAATTTATCAATGGTCTCCTGAACAGAATGATGCCGGCCGATGGCTTTTAATGTTTCATCAATATATGATTGAGGATTGATGCTGATTCGGTCGATATTCCATTTCTTTAACACATTCAGTTTGTCCTCAGTAATTGTATCTGGACGGCCCGCTTCTACTGTCAGCTCACGAATTTGATCCACACCGGGAAAAGCTGCGTTCATTTCCTCATACAGCATATCCATTTCTTCTGCCGTAATGCTGGTTGGAGTTCCTCCGCCATAATATACTGTCGTGATTTTTATGTTTTTCTCTTTCAGCCATTTTCCCATCTCGCGGATTTCATAGTGCAGTCCGCCGAGAAATGAATCGACTGATCCCTGTCTTCCGCCGATTGCATATGCCGGGAAGGTGCAATAAGCACATTTAGTAGGACAGAACGGGATTCCAATATATATGCTCACTTCTTTTGAAAGGTCATATAAATCAGGCACAACGCTCAGCTGCCTGTCTACGATCCGCTGCATCAGCTGAATTTTTTCGTCTGAAATTAAATATTCTTCCTTCAGCATTTGATGAGCCTTTTCTTTTGACATGCCTTCACGCAATTTTTTATGAAGAAGCTTTGTCGGTCGGATGCCCGTTAAAATACCCCACTGCTGAATAATGCCCGTGTAATCCTGAAGCAGGTTCAGATGCACGTAAACGAGTGTATGTTTGACCGCTTTGAATACTTCTTTTTCACTCAGATCATCTGAAATGACTTTTTCGTGCCCTGCGGCTTGTTCATATCCTTTCGCATCCGACAATGTTCCGCGGACGCTGATGCTGCCATTCTTTTCTTCTATTTGAAAAACAATGCTGATGTCCGCTTCTGATTCTTCAAACTTCAGCTCTGTTTCTTCATAAAACAAATTTGAAATTAACTGCAGCGGACGATGAAATCGTTCATCGCTTATGCCATTTATATTAAAACGCAAGACTCTCACCTTATCTTCTTTTAGATTCAAAACTTCCTTAAGTGTACAAAACCTGGAGCTTATGGTCAATTTAGAAAAGCAGAGGCGCTCGCAAGCACCAGAGATGGATTTGTTATCTGGAATCTGCCAGAAGCAGTGAGCCTGAACCAAATGCAGCTGGCCATTTTGTGAAAATGGTATTTTCAGCAGCGAAAACTTAAGTTTTATAGCGGTTTTTCTGATTCATTCAAGCCATTTCAAACATTTTAATTAGCTAACGGCTTATTCGTTCTAGCCAATCATTCCTGCATTAATCTGCATATTTGATTTAGCTGAAATCATCTTTTTAGCCGGAAAAGTTAAAAAACAGATGGCTAAAACGCCATCTGTTCCCAATTTAAAGCACGTATTTTTTAATTGCTTCTGCAACTCCGTCTTCATCATTTGACAAAGTGACCCAGTCTGCTGCTTCTTTGACGATCTCCTGTGCATTTCCCATGGCAACACCCAGACCGGCTTCTTTAATCATCGCCAGGTCATTCATACTGTCGCCGCAGGCCATCACGTTTTCCATTGTAATGCCGAGCAGTGCGCATACCTTCTCAATGCCTTTGGCTTTATTGATTCCAATTGCATTCACCTCAAGGTTTGTAGGACTTGAATTGGTGATTTCAAATTCCCCTCTGCTGCGGAGTTCTTTTAAAATGGTCTCGCGGGCTTTATCATCTTCAATTTCGTATCCAAACTTCAGCCACTGATAAGTGCTCAAGTCCTCCGGCATTTCATTGAAGAAGACTCTTTCTGTGCTCGTTGCCCAATAGCCCGTTTTATGTGTTTTAGAAAGGTCGAACATCCATGTCATCAAATCATTATGGACAATACTCCTCTCTACAAGTTCCCCATGCTCATCCCAGATCTCGCTTCCATTTACAGTTACCAAATAAGAAGATAAGCTGAGTGACTTAGCAAGATCCCTCAGTGTCGCCATGCTTCTGCCGGTGCTTATCACGACATGTATGCCCCGAGCTTCAGCGTCTCTGATCGCTTTTCGATTTGCTTCTGAAATTTCTTTTTTTTCATTTAGAAGTGTGCCATCCATATCAAGTGCAATAAGTTTAATATTCATGTAAAAATCCTCCTATACCTTGTCAGCTCTTTACATAGAATATCATTTTCCCGGCTGATAAACCAATGAATGCCTGCAGCTGTCTCATATTACTTGTTAAAACAGATTTATTATTCATTAAACATTAGCGGATTCCATTGCAATGTACTCTTTAATAGAGTAGCTGAAAAGCTGGCGTTTAATTCTCCCTTTATCACCAATCAGCCTGTACCAGCTTTGACCGACATAAAAGTGATTTGAAAGCAGGATCTCTAACACATAGGAAATCCGGTCTTCGGCTTCTTCACTCGCAATTTTGGCTTTACTTGAGAAAGCCAAAACAAAATATGGCTTTTCATGATCCAGTTCGAGAACTTGCAGATGATAACTATCCCCATGTTTACGGTTAAAATCTTCAAGAACCTTTTCAAGGCCCATTCCTATTTCAATCTCAAATTTGCATGCTTCACTCCAATTTGAGATGAGCGAATCATAAAGGGACAGTGTAAGAATAAAATGCGATTGATACTCGCCTGGATTAAATTCCTTATTAGCATTTTGTACTTCGAGCGGCAAAATAATATACTTTTCGTAATTTGAAAAGAAGTCCCCTTTCATCTCTTTACCTTCTTTCTTTAGTTAGTGACCCAAGAATAGTGTGATTGCCCCGTACATGATAAGAAATGCGCAAGCGCCTGTACAGCTAAAGGCATGGCAGATAAGAATCTGGCAGAAAAGTCCGGATTAGACTTTTTTGACGCATTAGTTCTGTCCGAAAAGTTGTGCGTTGAGGCAGACATCAATGCGCAAAATTTTATACTCTCTTATCACTCGAAAAAAATATATATCTTATTATTTCTAAATAAAAACGTAAATACCTTCTCGTTCTTTTGAACAATGACTGTTTTTGCATAGATTGTTTTTAATAAGAATACAAAAATCTCAAAAAAAAAAGCTGTATGCATCAGCTCTTTTCAATCCCTGTTAATGAATCTGCCATTTCTTCATCTGTCGCTAAGATAAGATCTGTATGAACATAATGAGATCCGAACATTTCATGGAGTTTTTCTATTTTGAGTGATTTTACTTTTACAATATCGTCATTCTCTTTATAAATATAAATGGTAAAATACTGATTCAGATACTCGAAAAAGTGATTCGGATCTACTCCTGACTTTTCAAAATACTCACTGTTGAATTCAATAAAACCAAGAACTGAACGGCTGTTTTCAAATATTTGCTTCATTCCCTTTAAAACGAAAGCCTCATATCCTTCCACATCAACTTTAAAAAGAACCGTTCCATTTTCCATGCCATTTTTAAATAATGAATCAACTGTTATTGTCTTGATTGAGACCTCGTCTACCATTTGATGCGCAGGCATATAGGAGGCTGAAGATGTGCCTGACCAATGATTATCTATAAAAAAGAGTTTATCTTCTCCGTCTGAATCAGAAGCAAAAGCATGAACTATCCTGATTTGTGAATGATTCGGATGAGCATCCCGAGATTGGCTGATATATGTAAGCAGGTTTCTGTTTGCTTCAATCCCATATATCTTTGTATGTTTCGGATAAATCACTGAGAAAATACATTCGCCGTAGTTTACGCCAATATCAATGATATAGTCCGGCTTCACCGTTTCAACAGCATGCTGCCAAAAAGAAAGAAGCCTCTTTTGTGTTACTCCCCCTCTGATCAGCAGGGCTCTGCCCCGATTCTCCTTTGCATCGACAAAAAGAACGGTTGAGGACGGCAGCACAATCTTGTCTGGAAGTTTGCTGATATCTAGTGTCCTGTATTTCATCAGTATTCCAAAATCAATTAATCCTTTCCAAAGCTTCGGGTAATGTTCCCACATTTTCATAAGAAACTGAAACGGCTTTCGTACAGCTGCTTTGTTTATCATGATGGGCCTCCTTATTCAGCATCCTTATATCTTCTTATTAATCTATAAAAATCCTTTTTAAAAGGATACAGATTAACATAGAATTTACAATTAGCTTTAAAGGAAGGGTGAACTAAAAAAACCACAGCCTATTAAGCTGTGGTCTCCTTTTATCGGTCAACCTTCAATTTATCTAAAAACTCGATCCGGTGCTGCTTTCTGAAATGTTCTTTTACCATGTATGAAACACCCTGATCATCGTTATTTCTGGTAATCCAGTCAGCAGCTTTTTTTACATGATTTGGCGCGTTCCCCATCGCTACTCCAAGACCGGCCATCTCAATCATTTCTTTATCATCATCCGCGTCTCCAATTGCGACCATTTCTTCTGGCAGAATGTTTAAATGCTGACCGAGCAGCCTTAAGCCGTTCTCCTTTGAAACGCCTTTCGCTGTAATTTCAAGCACTGTTTGGTTTTTGACCCTTATTGTAATGCCTTCGAACGCATCAGAAAGGATCATTTCAACCTCTCTGCAATCATGTTCTTCTGAAAAGTACGCTTCAATCTTTGGAGCCGAGAGCGGTTCATCTCTTAAGTTTTCTCCAAGTGAATCAACAAACTGGACTGGATAAAACAAAGGATCCGTTGGGCTTAATAATGTTTTTCCAACGATATTTGATGATACTTTTTTCCGGTTTCCGAGAGAAAAACGCTCATGCACGATCCGGACATTGCAATCAAATGTTTCAAGCACTTGAACAAGGTTAAATGTCTTTTCTTCGGATATTCTGTTTTCATATAAAGATCTGTCAACTTTATCGGAAATGAACGCACCGCTGTGCGTAATCAAAATATTGTTTATCTTAAGCGCTTTTGCAAGTTTTTTGGCCATCTGAAAATGGCGGCTTGTAACGAGAGTGACGTAAACTCCCTTTTTTTGAACATAATGGACCGCTTCCCTTGTAGAAGGTTGAAGTCGACCGTTGGAACGAAGCAATGTTCCATCAATATTTAACGCTAGTAGTCGGTAGATCACTGTGAATCCCCCTTCAGCTGATGTCTGATTTCTAATATGAGGATATGTCCTTTCATCCTAAATTAGAACGAAATGCCCTGCACCCTCTGTTAAGTGATTTAAAAATCAATCCTCTAAAAAACGAAAACAGCTCTGTGAATCAAGTCACAGAGCTGTTTATATAAGTGAAAAACCCCTATATTTAACTTTCTCCCATTAGAACGTGCCGGAATCTGTTACCCGCAAACTCCGAAGACAGAACGGTTCAAGCGATTATCCCCATAATCGCAACCATTAAATAAGTGCAATAAAAACGCTTACATTTATTATTGCAAGTTAAGCCTATTTTGACAAGAGGTTTTAATAAAAAAATGAAAGCGTTTTATTATTTGTTTTATTCTGAAAAATAATCAAGTATTGCTGATCGGCAGTTAAGAAAAAACGAATCCATCACCTTATATGCCGGAGGGACCATGTTTTTTAGCGCAATTCCCAATTTATTTGCGAAAGTTATATTTTGATTAGCTGTTTTTTCATTTTGAACCGAATTTTGATTTATCCTTTTGATTGATGTTTAAGCCATTATTCATACCAATAAGCTGAAAGTGCCTTAAATTAGCCAAAATCACAATTTACTAGCTGCAAATGTCCACCCATAAAAAAAACGGAGCATCTATTTCGCTCCGTTCATCCTTATTATTGCTGAAGACTGCCGTAAAGCTCTTCAAGCGGCTTCATGATGATTTTATTCAATTCTGCTATTGTCATGCTCATACGCTGTTCAGCTTCCATCAGCTTAGAAATTTTATCGTGCTGCTGAACTAGGGCAACCGATTTTTGTGCCTGTTCAATTTCTTCAGGAGAAATTTCCTGGCCTGACATTTGCTTTTGCTGAAGATTTAATTGAATATCTCTGAAGCTTTCAAACAAAGTGCGTGCTGAATCATCTGCGTTCACTTCATCATAAAGTCTCTTTAGTGTTTTGAAATCATCGCTTTCTCTAAGTGCTTTCTCAAGATCATATCCTAAGTCATAAACATTCGCTGCCATAAGTATTCCTCCTAACATCTTTTCACGCAGTGCCTTAAAGCACCCTACAACTATAACAAACTATTCAACAAATTTCATTTCGTGCCCATTTCTCTATCCTAAAAGCATAACGGCTTGAAGAACATCTTCATAGCAAGGTGGTTTGGCATTTCTCCAATAGCAGCCATAAACAAAATGAATATCAATTCAATTATATCCATCTGCCTTCCAAATCACACCGATTCCCTGATTTATCATACTATGCTCATATCAGCGTCTGCCTATAAACTTATTATAGTGCTTGTTAGAACAGTGAGCAAATGAGGGTTTCCTATGAATATAGAAAAAATAGATGTATCACCCCACCTTACAATTTATGGAAGAAAAAGCATTCGAATCAGTCATTCTTTGAGAGAAAAACTAAGATTGCCATTTGCATCAGGCTCCTCAAAAGTAGTGTGCGGAAGGAATAGTATTTTTGCAAAAATCGTATGTATGAATGAAGAACATTCACATGTTTCTGTTCATGAAGAACTGCTTAAAGAGCTTTCGCTTCCTGTTCATTCATTTACGATAAGCATAAGATACGATTCAGAGAGAAACTTGCTTCAGCTTGGGCCTGTTTTTGCGGTTTTAACTGAAATGAATGCTTGTGAGAATCCTATATCCTTTGGAAGTATTGATTTGTTTTGCAGAGAACTCGCTTCTTGCAGCTTTGATAAGGGAATCTTCTTTTATGTTTTCTGCCTGTCTGATTTTCATAAAGAAAAGATGAAAGGCTACATCCTCAGACAGAATGAATGGCAGGAATGTTCCGTACCGCATCCAAGTGCTGTTCATAATCGCATTCATTCCCGCACCCTGGAAAAGTCACAGGACTTTTTTAACATGACAGCAGATTTCATACACCATAAAGTTCCCTATTTTAATGACCGATTTTTAAATAAATGGGAAGTTCATCAGATTTTAAGTTCAAATTCCCACCTGACTCCCTTCCTGCCGAAAACAGAATTGATCACGTCAAAAACGGTTCTTAACTCTATGGTTCAACTGTACCCTGCTGTTTTCCTCAAACCTATTAACGGCAGCCAGGGAAAAAGGATTTACAGAATCTCTCATTCAGATGAAGGATTTGAACTTGATTATTCTACATTTTCAGGACATTTGCTGAGGGATTACCTTTCTTTCGACGAGCTTTTTCAAAGTCTGCTTCCAAGAATAAAGAAGGAGGCTTTTATCGTGCAGGAAGGAATCGACCTGCTGAATTACGAGAACAGGCCAATGGATTTTCGGATTTTGTGCCATAAAAGAAATTTCTCGCAGTGGAAAATTTCTTCTGCCGTAGCCCGGGTTTCAGCAGAAAATCAATTTGTAGCTAATTTAGCCCGCGGCGGCTCGCTGTATACGATTAAAGATGCATTATCTTCTTCTTTTGAATTGTCAGAAGCTGCTCATATTAGAAAGCTTTTAAATGAACTCTCACTTGAGATTGGGGAGGCGCTTGGTATGTTTTCAGGCGGGCTTTTCGGCGAATTCGGAATTGATCTTGCCATTGATTCAGGAGGTCATCCATGGATTATTGAAGTCAACACAAAGCCTTCCAAAAATGCAGAAGAGCGCAAATCCTTGGGAGCACGTCCATCAGCGCGCTCAATTATTGATTACTGTCTATTTCTAAGCGAATCTTATAAGGATGAAAGCCATTAAGCTGACATAAAAAAATATGCAGGAGGTGTTCTATGAATCCTTCTTACAACATAACCGTCACTTTCACGGCCTCAAAAACATTGATTCTGCCGGCTTCCGCAAGGCATGAAACAAATCATGATATTACGGAGGTTATCTTTGGAACCGCAGCTTCCAGTTGTTTTGTCGAATTTCAGGAGCTGAATGGAGCCATTAAAATTTCAAAGGACTTAATGGATGATCTCCTCCTTCCTCTTGGAAAAACGCAATTGATTCTTCACCAGAACACTGTCTACCTTGGACCGCTGATAGGCATATTCACTGCCGGATTCACCGGCTCGATTCTGCGGCCAATAGGAAATCGCTCGTTATTTTTTGCGAAGTACTTAACAGCTCAAAAATCAGCAGGATTGTTTGCTTATGTATTTGGGGCACACCACATTGATTGGGAAACTGGCATCGTAAATGGTTTTACATTTGATGATGATGGCTGGAGACAATTTAAGATTCCGCTTCCGAACGTTGTATATGACCGTTTGCCGAACCGGGAGATTGAAGAACATCATGCCTTGAAAATGGTCAAAAGGCGTCTTAGAACGGAGTATGGAATTCCATGGTTTAATCCTGGTTTTTTTGATAAATGGACCATTCACCAGCTCCTCCTTCCCCACGCTGAGACAGCCTTGTATTTGCCGGAAACAAAGCTTGCTCCCTCTAAAGAGGAGATAGAAGTAATGCTCCATCGGCATAATAGCGTGTATCTAAAGCCGCGCAACGGCAGTCTTGGACTAGGTGTATTTCAGTTAATCTATTCTCCAGATGAGCAGACTTACTACTGCAGATACCGTTCAGATCAGGAAGATAACATTCTGCGCAAATACAGATCGCTGGATCAATTTTTCATGTATTCATTTGGAAGCAGGAAGATGGATGATTATCTCCTGCAAGAGCGGATAAAACTAATCCGGATTGATCAGCAGCAGATCGACTTTCGTGTTCATACAAATAAGGATTCACAAGGCCGCTTTCATGTTACAGCCATTGCCGCCAAAATGGCAGGTAAAGGCTGTGTTACTACTCATGTTGATAATGGCGGGATGATCAAGACCCTTGAAGAGCTTTTTGAACAGGAAGATGAACGTAATCAGGCTTTTCATTCACTCACTCTTGCAGCTCTCGTCCTAAGTGAGAAGATTGACCAAAGCATTGAGGGTTTTATTGGTGAGATTGGTTTTGATTTGGGCATTGACGCCTGCAAAAATGTGTGGCTGTTTGAGGCAAATTCAAAACCGGGAAGATCCATCTTTTCTCATCCTGCATTAAAAGAAGAAGATTTGCATTCGAGAAAGCTGTCTCTGCAGTACGCTTTGTATTTGACAAAAATAGCGATTGAAGAACCGGAGGCCCTTTACGAATGAGCCTGCTTCTCTGCAGACCAATCGTCGGCATCCTTACGGGTGAAGGAGGACAGGGGAAAATATTTCATGGAGATGGAACGTACTTTAAAAGCCTTCAGCGCAAAATGAAAGCAATTGGCGGATTTTGCTATGTGTTTACTTTGAGCGGCGTGAAAGATCGCCATGTTGAAGGATTTGCCTTCAGTATGAAAAAACAGCAATGGGCAAAAGTTTCATGTCCGTATCCGGATGTCATCTACAACCGGATCGCTTCCCGGGATGAAGAAAGCAGAGAGCACTTTCAGTTATTCAAAGAACAAATGATTTCAGCACAAATCCCATTTTTTAATCCTTTCTTTTTTGATAAGTGGAAGGTGCACCAAGTCCTGTCCAAATCTTTGCATTCCTATCTTCCCTATACAGAAAAAGTTCATTCTGCACTGGATATCAAATCTTTTCTCTCTTCCCGTTCATGTGCGTATTTGAAGCCATTAAGGAGCAGTCAGGGCAAGGGTATCTACCGGATACGCTCTTCAGTCCATCATTATGAGGTAACATCGGTTGACGGCACATGTGAATTCTTCGATAAACAGGTTTTTGCAGCAAAAAAATTCCCTTTTTATGATGGCTATCTCATGCAAGAAGAAATGGCCGCCAATACGTTTAATCACAAAAAATATGACCTTCGGTTACTTGCTCTTCTATCAGGAAATGATTTTCTCATCTGCGGAATTGGCGTACGTTTAGCTGCCAATAATCAGACACTTACCACACATGTTCGAAATGGCGGGTCAATTTTATCATTTGAATCAGTTGCAGACAGAGTCAGCATGGAGGAGCTTCAGCTGATTGTAAAAACTGCCGGCAGGGAGTTAGTCACCCATTTTGGGCAGATCGGAGAATTTTCAATGGATATTGGAGTAACAGAAAAAGGCCCGGTCATTTACGAAGTAAACAGCAAGCCTATGAGCTTTGATGAGTCCCATATTCAAACACACCGCATCGACAAGCTTTCAGATTTATTTCTGCAGCTGTCTGCAGGAACATCTTCACTTCGCTCTCAACTTCCTTTAAGATGAAATGATAAGGAGCGATGTATGAGATGATTACACATTTTCAATGGAAGCCTTTATTCAAACAAACAAATTTGCCTGGCTGGCGGGTCTCTTTTTACTTTAAAGGAATTCACTACGATGCGGTTTACCATAAAAATGGCGAAATCGAATGGGGAACTTCCACTCCTCCATTAGATGATGAAGAACAGATTCGTTCTCATATTCACGAGTTAATGCTGTTTCATGTTTATGATGGTTAATTTCCACTCTTCCTTCGCAAAATAAAAACAGTACACCGAAGGAGGGATCATCATGAAAAACAAGGAAACAAATGAACAAAAAGATACGGAGTATGAGGGCAGAGATCAAGCATATCTGGATATAGACCGAATGATCAATGAAGGATTATCAGGCGGTTCTGTGCATATGCGGGATAAGTACACGAATATTGAAGAAGCACGTGACCTCGAACAAGAAGAACCTCCCGCTCAAATTGAGAGCTAGGCTATCGCCAGGCTCTCTTCTTTTTATATAATAGAAAGGCAGGGAAAGGAGATATCATTATGATTGAGAAATTAGCATCCCATTACAAAGAAGCCTTCTCTCTTGCCTATTCTCATGATAAGGCCGAATATTTGTGGTTTAAATCAGATGAGGGGCAGCTGTTTGGCATTTTGAAAAGTGCTGTGACAGAGCAGGAGGAAAACTTGCTGTCCACATTATATACACCATATGACCATGGATTCGGGGAACACAGCAATCGTTCTGAAAAATGGCTGCATTATTTGTACGGTGAAAACAGTCCTCCATTTCTACCTTCTTCAAACAGCATCAGGTGCTATTATTTCTACAGCAAGCACCAGGTCGCAGATAAACAAAACTTTGAAGAAGCGATGCAGGGATCGATTCCATCTTCGACGATATTATGGATCAGCCGTCATAAAGGGATTATTTTTGAAGAAAACTCTGATCCCGTTGTTGATAAAGAAAGCTTCGATCAGTGGATTGATACATTTACAAGTGATTTTTTCATTGAGCTGTATGTTTATATTGGACAGCTTCACAGAATGACCGGCTCATTAAAGACGAAAATACTTGCAGAACAAAGCTGCTTTGAGACGATTTATAAGTCCTTTAGACGGAAGAAATGCATAACCTTCCATGAAGCTCTGCCCATCCTTATTTTTGATGGGAGCAGCCTGATCAGCGAGCAAGTATTCTCCGAATTTTTAACCGAATCATTTAAGGATAGGGAACTTATTCAAACACTCCAAGTTTACTTTGAATGCAATCTTAACGTCTCTCTTACCGCTAAAAAGTTATATATGCACAGGAACAGCGTCCAATACCGAATCGAGAAATTCATAGAAAAAACCGGAATAGATATTAAGCACTTCCATGAAGCTGCCGCTGCATTTTTAGTTATGCAGTTTCTAGAACACTTTACTGAATAACTCAGCTGTTCATCTTGCACGAAAACCCTTACATTTTTTTTGTGCAACCTGTCCATAGGCTTATCTTCAAAAATGAATTACACTGAATTTATTAAATAAAACGTTTTCATTTCTGAGGAGGATTCAAATGGCTGAGCTTAAATTAAACAATATTTATAAACTGTATGATAACAAGGTAACGGCAGTTGAAGACTTTAACCTTCATATTCAAGATAAAGAATTCATCGTTTTCGTTGGCCCATCAGGCTGCGGTAAATCAACGACTCTTCGTATGATTGCAGGCCTTGAGGAAATCTCACAAGGCGACTTCTCAATTGACGGCAAACGCATGAATGATGTTGCGCCGAAAGACCGCGACATCGCGATGGTATTCCAGAACTACGCGCTTTATCCTCATATGTCTGTCTATGACAATATGGCATTTGGACTTAAGCTCCGCAAATTCCCTAAAGAAGAAATCGATCGCCGTGTGAAAGATGCTTCACGCATTTTGGGTCTTGATCAATACTTAGACCGCAAGCCAAAAGCATTATCAGGCGGTCAGCGTCAGCGTGTTGCACTTGGACGTGCCATCGTCCGTGACGCAAAAGTATTCTTAATGGATGAGCCATTATCAAACTTAGATGCCAAATTACGTGTGCAAATGCGTGCTGAAATTTCTAAGCTTCACCACCGTCTGCAAACAACGACAATTTATGTAACACATGACCAAACAGAAGCAATGACAATGGCAACACGCCTTGTTGTTATGAAAGACGGTATCATTCAGCAGGTCGGCGCTCCGAAAGAAGTATATGAAAAGCCTGAAAACCTTTTCGTTGGCGGATTTATCGGTTCACCATCCATGAACTTCTTTACAGGTCAATTAACAGACGGCAAGTTCTCAATCGGAACTCAATCCATCGTTGTTCCTGAAGGGAAAATGAAGTATCTTCGCGAGCAGGGCTACGTCGGCAAAGAATTGATCATGGGCGTTCGACCTGAAGATATCCATGATGAGCCAGTTTTCATCGAATCTTCTCGCGGATCAAAAGTAGATGCAAAAATTGAAGTATCTGAGCTTATGGGTGCTGAAACGATGCTCTACTCTAAAATCGACGGCCAGGACTTCATTGCACGCGTAGATTCACGCACAGATGTAAGACCAGACCAAATTATTCAGCTTGCTCTTGATATGAACAAATCTCACTTCTTTGATAAAGAGACAGAGGTTCGTATCCGTCCGGCAAGTGAACAATAATAAATACCAAATCAGCCTGAGATTCTCTCAGGCTGATTTTTTTTATTGCAAGGCTTCTCCCTCCGCATAACCATTCGTTTCCTGCTCCCTGATTTGTTTTGCTTCTTCATGCAGACAATTGCTGCATGAAAACAAATGGATGCACTGATGTGATTCAAGAGAATCCATTACCCCATCGAAAAGCTTCATTGTATCAATCTCCATATATGCGCTGTACGCATCCATATAATCGGTTATTTTCCCATGATCCATCATGTTAATTTTGCAATTCGGACAGGTTGCAGCTTCGACTTCATCGTTAAACCCATTACAAAGCGGGCACATGTTCATTTTTATCACCTGCAGCTTCATATACTTGCTTCCTCTTTATATATTCCCTAACTCTCTTTCACTTTATGTAATACCTATTTTTCCATAATAATTACCATTTTAGCATGTGCATATATTTTCTCGGGAAATACATAATACGTAATAACAACAGATAAACAACCAGCAGCACCTTATCATGATGGGTTAGCCGAGAAGGCCATGAATCATTAAGACTCATGCACTGGTGCAACTCCAGCTTACCCAAAAACTATATTATATCAAGGAGTGTATTTACATGGCACAAGCAAACAGCAATTCTTCAAATCAACTAGTTGTACCTGGTGCACAGCAAGCAATTGATCAAATGAAGTACGAAATCGCTTCTGAATTTGGAGTAAACTTAGGTGCAGAAACAACTTCTCGTGCTAACGGATCTGTTGGCGGAGAAATCACAAAGCGCTTAGTTTCATTTGCTCAATCAAACATGAGCGGATTTTCTAAATAAGAAAATTGAATAACATGGCTTAAAGGACCCTGGCATTCTGCCGGGTTCTTTTCTGATATAAGCAAACATTTCTTATTCGCCCCTTAGTATCAAACAAGTTCCCTTCTCCATATACATGAATAAGACATCCAGAAGGAGAATGCTCAAATGTTTGAAACCATTGATTGGAGATCTGTCACATTCGTTTGTGCAAGCCTTGCACATGAAATGATTGTTCACTTTAACTTGCCCAGAGTGTATTATTTTGAACAGGAAAAAAAGCAGCTGTTGAAAGATGTTAAATCAGTAAAGTTGTGATTCCATCTGGAAATTCATAATTCCCGCAAAAAAAGAGCAGGCTGCTTTTGCTCGCGCCTACTCTTCAAGTTTTCTAAGAAAACGTTTTGTCCGTTCTTCTTTTGGCCGATCAAATACTTCAGATGGTGCACCGCGTTCTACGATTACTCCATTATCCATAAAGATCACTTCATCAGCCACTTCTTTTGCAAATCTCATTTCATGAGTGACTACCACCATGGTCATTCCTTCTGAAGCTAAATCTTTCATGACATTCAGTACGTCTCCGATGAGTTCTGGATCAAGGGCTGAGGTAGGCTCATCAAACAGCATCACTTTAGGCTCCATAGCAAGAGCTCTTGCTATGCCTACGCGCTGCTGCTGTCCTCCTGAGAGCTGAAAAGGATAAAAATTCTTTTTATCCCCAAGACCAACTTTTTCAAGGAGAGCATTTGCTTTTTTTACGGCTGTTTCTTTGTTTTCTCTCTTAACGATGACTGGTCCTTCAATCACATTTTCAAGAGCTGTTTTATGCGGAAAAAGATTATAGCTTTGAAATACCATGCCGGTATTGCTTCTAAACTCCGTAATTGTTTTTTTAGCCACATTACCGCTGAAATCGAGTGTTTGCTGATCCAGCTGAATGATTCCTTCTGTCGGAAGTTCAAGTACGTTCAAGCATCTTAGGAAAGTTGTTTTCCCTGATCCGGATGGACCAATGACAACAACAACTTTTCCTTTTTCAATCTCTAAATCAATGCCTTTTAAAACTTCTAGCTCACCAAAGCTTTTATGCAATCCTTTAATTGAAATCATATGAGTGCTCCTTTATTACCTTGCAACATAGCGATCAAGTTTCCCTTCAATGCGCTGCTGGATGACAGATAGAATAAAACAGATAATCCAATATAAAAGACCAGCCAGAGAATACATCAAAAGAAATTCATAATTCGTCGATGCAATTTCCTGTGCCTTTCTGAACATCTCTGTTACAAGAATTAATGATGCAAGTGACGTATCCTTAACTAAACTGATAAAGGTGTTGGACAGCGGCGGTATAGACACGCGTGTTGCCTGAGGCAAAATAATTCTTTTTAAAGTCTGTGCATAACTCATTCCAATTGAATATCCAGCTTCCCATTGTCCTTTAGGTGTTGACAATATTGCTGCCCTGATTATTTCAGATGCATAAGCTCCAACATTCAGGGAAAACCCTATAACTGCAGAAATAAACGGACTGATTGTGATTCCGACACTTGGAAGGCCATAGAAAATAATAAATAATTGAACAAGCAAAGGTGTTCCTCTAATGATTGATACATATATTCTTGCAATTATTTGAAGAGGCTTTATTGTTGAGATTCTTGCCAAAGCAGCAAGAACAGCTAAAATAAGTCCAATGACAAATGTTATGAGTGTTAATGGAAGAGTATAATACAAAGCTCCCTTCACCAAAGGGAGAAGGGAACTTTGTGCAATATTGGCCAAACGTTCTAACCGTTCAGGGTCTGCAAAAATATTATTCAGATACATCTTCGCCAAACCATTTTTCGGAGATTTTTTTGTATGTGCCGTCCTCTTTCATTTCAGCTAATGCTTTATTCACTTCTTCCACTAACTTGCCGCTGTCTTTACGGAACATTAATCCGCTGTGTGCAGCATCTTTGCTCTCATCTACAATTTGAATCGGAGCGTTGCCGCGCTGATTCTGGAAATCGAGTACTGAAAGCTTGTCATTAATCGTTGCATCTGCACGTTTTGAATTAATGAGATCAATTGCTTGTGTAAATCCTTCTACCCCAACAAGCTCAGCTCCGTTTTCCTTGGCAATTTCCCCGTAGTTGCTTGTTAAGGATTGAGCTGCTTTTTTCCCTTTTAAGTCTTTAAATGATTGGATGTCTTTGTTTTCTTTATGTGTGACAAGTACAGCTGCCGATGAAATATATGGTTCAGAGAAATCATATTTCTCTTCGCGCTCAGGCTTGATTCCGACTTGGTTGGCAATCATATCAAAGCGTTTAGCATCAAGACCGGCAAACATTGCGTCCCACTGAGTTTCTTTAAATTCAGCTTTCACACCAAGACGCTTTGCAACCTCTTGTGCGATCTCTACATCAAAACCGGTTAATTTATCTTTGTCATCATGGAATGTGAAAGGCGGATATGTACCTTCTGTACCAATGACAAGGACACCTTCTTCTTTTACTTTATCAAACAGTTCAGCATCACTGCCAGAACCTGCCTGATCTCCCTCGTTCTTAGTATCTCCGCCTGTTCCGCAGGCAGACAAAATCAGTACAAACACTGATAAAAGCGCAAATAGACTAAAATATCTTTTCATAGTAAACCAACCCCCACTAATCTTATCGGATTTTATTTAAGTACGTTAGAATCTTACCTCCAAGACTTCCTTCTGTCAATTCATTTGTTTTATTTTTATTTAGTGTAACCAGATTGGAACAGAGTATGTTTTCTCTTCTCCTGTAAATGAAGTAAAATGAAAGAAAAAGACAGGAGAGTTTGTTATGAAAATCGCATTAATTGGCGGAACAGGGAGAGTTGGCAAAGCATTTTTAAGACAGGCCATAAATGGCGGTCACCAGGTTAGAATGCTTGTCAGAGATCCTGCAAAAATAGAGGACATACATAAAAATGCTGAAATCATTAACGGAAATGCACGGGACCTTCAATGTATTGAAAATACAGTTTCAGGCTGTAATGCTGTTGTCAGCTGTCTCGGCACGGACGGAGATAATACTCTGACAGTCTCAGTGCCGCTTATTGTCCAGGCAATGAAAAGCGCAAACATTAACAGAGTGATTACAATTGGTACAGCTGGTATTTTACAGGCACGGTCTAACCCCGAGCTTTACAGATTTCAATCAGATGAGTCAAAACGGACAATGACGAGAGCAGCGAACGAACATTTAAATGCCTTCCTGACACTTAAAAAGTCAAATCTCCAATGGACAATCGTCTGTCCCACCTATTTGCCGGATGGAGAATTAACAAAGAAATTCAGATTTGAAGAAGATTATCTTCCCCAGGACGGAAAGCAAATATCTGCTGAAGATACAGGTTATTTCACTTATCAGGTTCTCACTGAACGGTCCTTTATCTGTAAACGTGCTGGACTTGCTTACTAAGGTTTTACTGTTTTCTGGGCAAACAAAAAAGTACGTTCCTGATTAAAATATCAGGAACGTGCTTTTCTTATCCTGCAAGGGTATTCTGTTTTCCCTGCTGCAGTTCATACATTTGATAGTACTTTCCTTTTTGCTTCATTAATTCATCGTGATTGCCCCGCTCCGCTATTTCACCCCGGTCAAGGACAAGAATTTGATCTGCATTCTTAATAGTAGAAAGCCGATGAGCAATGATAAACGTTGTTCTGCCTTTTTTCAGAACTTCAAGTGCATCTTGAATGACAGCTTCTGTTTCTGTGTCAATGCTTGCCGTAGCTTCATCTAATATGAGGATTGCAGGATCATAAGCAAGTGCTCTTGCAAATGAAATCAGCTGACGCTGTCCCGATGAGAGCGTGCTGCCTTTTTCAATAACAGGCTCATCGAACCCAAGCGGCAAATGCTTAAGCAATTGATCAGCGCCAACATCTTTTAATGCTTTCTCCACTTGTTCTCTGGTGATATCCGAATTATCAAGGCTTACATTCGAAGCGATCGTTCCTGTGAACAAAAATGGATCCTGAAGCACAATTCCCATATGTTCTCTAACCGCCTGGCGCGGCATTGATAGAATATCTTTGCCGTCGATTGTGATCTTACCCTCTTTTATATCGTAAAAACGGAACAATAAATTCATAATCGAACTTTTTCCGGAACCAGTGTGTCCGACTAGTGCTACGGTTTCACCCTGTTTCGCTTCAAAATCGATATTTTTCAAAACATATTCGTCTTCTTTATAGCCAAACCAAACATTTTTAAACGCGACATTTCCTTTATATCGCGGCTCTTTTTTCTCGCTGACATCCGTGCCTTTTTCATCAAGCAGGCTAAACACTCTTTCAGAAGCAACACGTGCTGTTTCAAGCTGGGCGAATTGATTCACAATCCCAGTGATTGGCTGAAAAAGTCTGTTTAAATAATCTACGAACGCATAAAGAACTCCTATTGATACGATTGAACCAACGCCTAAAGAGGCTCCGCCGAAATACCAGATGAGTGCCACGAACGCACAGTTCCGCATAAATCCTACCAAATTATGCGACAGCAGGGAGTTCAAACTCAGCAGCTTATTCTGATAGTGAAAATGGGATGTATTTAATTCTTCAAATTCCGCTTTCGTTTCTTCCTGCCTGCGGAAAGCCTGAATAATCGTCATACCCTGAATTGATTCATTGATTGTTCCGTTAATATCGCTGACAAGGGAACGAATCTTATGATTGTAGGTTGAAGCGTATTTTCGGTATACGATGCTCCAGACGACAAGGATAGGCAGGATAATTGTACAGATTAACGCTAGTTTTACATCAAGCAGGAATAATGCAATGAAAATACCTGTTATATAAATGGCGCTTGTAAAGAATGTTGAGAGCACCGCTACAAACAGTTCTCTTATTGCTTCCGTATCGTTTGTAATTCTTGCAACAACCTTGCCGGCCGGAAGGTTATCAAAATATACAACCGGCAGGCGCTGGATATGTTCAAATACATCCTGACGCATTTTTTGAATAATGCGATTTGATGTAATCTGCAGAAAATAGCGCTGCCCATAGTGAAAGAATGAGGCAAATACAAGTAAACCAAAATAAATGGCAATCAAAGTAATGAGCCCTTTGATTTCAGGCTGATAGAACGTAAACAGCTGTTCAGAAGTAAGCTTGTTGCCTGTATAAGAAGCAGACTCTGTCCCGCGTTCAATAATGACCGAATTGCCAGCCGCTCTTCTGTCTCCGTCAAACTGAATTTCACCCGGTATGAAATAATAATCACGCTGCACTTGCAGAATGTGAATTTCCTTGCCTTTTTCTTCACCTGGTTCAAAGTAATCCTCACGTTTATACCAGGATCCATTGTAGTTTACAGCATTTTCTCCTTCTGCTGTTTCATGCCACTTTTTCTCAATGCCCAATATGTGGTCATCAATCATTTTTTTTGCGATAAACGGACCTGTAAGTTCAGCCCCGACTGCAACCGCAAGCATGATTAAGGCCAGTATTAATGTTCTTTTATAAAGGGCTGCATAGCGAATCAGTCTTTTTCCTGTGCTCATGCTCCCACCCCGCCTTCGTTTTCAGCTTCAATTTGCTGGCGTTCATATTGCTCCTTGTACCAGCCGTTATTCGCAAGCAGTGTTTGGTGCCTGCCTTCTTCAATGATTTTCCCTTCATCAAGCACAAGTATCCAGTCTGCGTGTTCTACAGCAGACAGACGGTGTGTCGTAATGAATGTTGTCTTATCAGCACGCTCACTTCTAATATTAGATATGATGGCCGTTTCCGTTTTTGCATCAACAGCTGACAGGGAATCATCTAAAATCAGGATTTCCGGATTGACCAGAAGTGCACGTGCAATAGAGATCCGCTGTTTTTGACCTCCGGATAGCGCAACACCCTTTTCCCCTACTAATGTATTCAGACCATCCGGCAGCATTTCAAGATCTTTTCTGAAAAAAGCAAGATCAATCGCTTTATTCAGTTCTGCATCTGATCCATCTTTCTTTCCGAATAAAATATTCTCTCTTACCGTTCTTGAAAATAACACGTGATCTTGAGGAACATAGCCAATAAAACGCTGCAATGTTTCAAGCGGGATTTTCTCAATCGGAACCCCGGACATTGTAATCTGACCGCTTCCAGCCGGATATTGTCTGAGCAGCTGTTTGACGATTGTCGTCTTTCCGCTGCCGGTTTTGCCGACAATGCCGATTGTGTCCCCTTTATTTACAGTAAAGCTGACATGGTTTAAGTTCACCACTTCTGATGAGGGATATTGGAACGATACATTATTAAACTCAATCTTTTTAGGTGAATCTATATGCTGCGGCTGCTCATGATTTTTCACATCCGCTTCATAAGATAATGTTTCGTTGATCCGGTCAAGTGATGCGTTTCCACGCTGCATGATATTGATCAGTTCTCCAATTGCAAACATCGGCCAGATCATCATTCCCAGGTAAACGTTAAAGGACACCAGTTCACCAAGAGTGATTACATTATGAAAGACTAAGTAAGCTCCGTATCCGAGTCCAATTAAATAGCTGATCCCGACAAGCAATTTCATTGTTGGTTCAAACAGAGCGTCAATTTTTGCTACACTTACATTTTTCCGAAAAACATCATCCGTTAATGTGTTAAAACGGTTTACATCTTCTTTTTCCTGAACGTAGGCACGAATCACACGCACGCCTGCCACTGATTCAAGCACCTGGTCATTCATGTCGCCAAAAGCGTCCTGAGCTGCCATAAATCTGGCGTGGATTTTCTTGCCGTAGATTCCCATTGCGATCGCCATAATCGGCAGTGGAAGAATCGCGGCAAAAGTAAGCTTCCAGCTGATGAGAATTCCCATTGTCAACAGAATCGTCAGCATAAACATGCTTGAGTCAACCAATGTTAAAATACCAAATCCGGCAGTTGTCGAAATAGCCTTCAAATCATTCGTGGCACGGGCCATTAAATCTCCCGTTCTGTTTTTCTCATAAAAGCGCGGTGTCATAACCAAGAACTGCCCCATCAGTTTTGATCTTAGGATTCTTTCAGCTAAATGAGCGCCGCCAAATAAATTGTACATCCAGAAATAAGATAAAATATAAACAAGTACACCAAGTCCAAGAAACAATACAATATATTGAACAAGCAGCTCACTCGAAAACTTTCCAATCTGAATATCATCTATTGCATTCCCAAGCAATTTAGGGGGAATAACTTCAAGCACATTTACAATTAAAAGCAATACGATTGCAGCTGTATACCGCTTCCAATACTTTTTAAAAAACCATCCCAACTTCACTAACACCGCAAACATGTTATCATCTCCTTTGTTTCTCTATCTCTTTTTAGCTAACCGCTTTCTGGATCTCCCTTTTTCACTAATTTCTCTGCTTTCAGCATCATTACATACATCTTTTCTTCCTCCTTTAAGATTTAATTTATATAAAAAAGGCAAACCTCCGCATGCCGGGGTCTGCCTTTTTACAATCAAACATAAAAAGGCACAGAAGTATACAATGCAGCATACCCTGTGCCTTTTCCTTTTTATATTCAGAGACTGATTTTCTCTAAACGGTATAAAGGTATGGCGGGGCTGCACAAGAAATAACGTTACGATCGTACGCAATCACAATTAATTTTTTCATGTTAAACCCCTCCTTTACCAATTTATTGTTTTTATCCTTAGATAGATTACCATCTTTTTCATTATTTTGTCAATTGGGATTTTTCCTTCTTTTCAGCTTTTCGTCCCATAATTAATCTTCAACAAACACAGCCGTTCCATAGGCAATAATTTCAGAGGCATTCTGCATAACGGCAGAACTCTGCAGCCTCATGCCTATGATCGCGTTTGCTCCTTGATTTCTTGCATCCTCGGCCATGCGTCCGATTGCCTTTTGCCTTGCTTCTTCCATCATCTCAGTGTATTCAGAAATCTCTCCTCCAACAATCGTTTTAAGCCCCGCCATTAAATCTTTTCCTATATGCTTTGTCTGCACAGTTGCTCCTTTGACAAATCCTATAAGTTCTTTAATTTCTTTTCCCGGAACAAAGTCAGTGGTTACAATTATCACTTTCATCATCCTCCTTTTTTCTTTCAGTCCGGCCATTAACACTGTAAATAAAGTACACATCGATACTATGTGAAGCAAAATGAGTCAGGAAACTGAGGAGCATGAAGATGGATTGCATGAACCTCCCTCTTTCAGCTGCATCTTTTCAACTACTCAGTTTTAAAACGACCCCCATAAAAAGAACGCCGAATAGGCACAAATCACTATTTTCACCTTCTGGATGTTTCAAATAACAGAAAACAAGGTAAAGAACTGTAACAAACAACAGAAGTTCAGGAAAATTGAAGGAGGAAAACAATGAGCCAGTTAGTTTCCACTAGTCTATGTACCCAGGATCAATTAAGAATGGATCAAATTATCAGTTTGAATCAGCTCGCAAAAAACTATAAAGGAAAGGTGTACTTCTTAGATGGAAAACGAAGCATTGTCGATGTCTCAAAGTTTCCTTCTTTGATTACTTTCTTTCTGATAACATCTGGATCTAAACAGATTAAAGTGCTGATTGATGGGGATAATCCGAGCGAAATCTTGAATGAAATGGACACAATCTGTTCAACCGAATCAAGATTTTCATCTAATTTTTTAAACACAGCTGAAAAAGTAAAGGTATAAAATCAATTAACCCCTACAAATGATAAGGGAGTATGACTTACTTACATTACATCAGAGAAAAGGAGATTATTATTTATGATCAGAACTATTTTAATCGTTATTGGAGCAATTGTTGTTATCGGCTGGCTGCTTAATGTAATTCTATAAAGATAAACAAGGGAGAGGAACCTTATGTCTGAACATAAACAAGTAAATGTTGAGAGAAAAGAAGAACATAAAACGAATAATAGTCTTCTTGGAGCCACTTTTATTAAATATGCGGCATATTTGGTTATATTCTTCGGTATTATCTGGTTTTTAATTACTTATATTTTACCAATGTTTTAATAACTAAATTCAGATTTTCAAGTCCACACCCTGCATTGCATGGTGTGGATTTTATTTTGAAAAAGATTCCTCCTGACCTGAGAAGCTGGACTGTAAATGAGCAGGAGCCCATTAAAAAAGCTGAACGAGATTGATCTCGTTCAGCTTTCCTGTTAATTTCCTGATGTATCTCCGTTGTCAGTGCCTCCATCTGCTGGAGGCTCTTCAGGCTGCTCTGGATCCGCTGGCGGTTCTGTCGGTTCTGCCGGAGGTTCAGGTTCTGCCGGTTTTTCTTCATTTTGTTTTTTCTCTTCTTCTTTTTTACGTTCTTCTTCTTTTTTACGTTCTTCTTCTTTTCTGCGTTCTTCTTCTTTTTTAGCTTCTTCCTCTTCTTTTCTAGCCTGTTCTTCTTTGCGTTTTTGCTCTTGTTTTTGGTCTTCTTCCTTTTGCTTAGCCGCATCGGCTTTTGCTTTTTCTTCCTGTTTTAAGCGTTCCTGTTCTTCCTTTCTTGCCTGTTCATCCCGTTTAGCTTTTTCATCGGCTTCTTGTTTTCTTTTTTCTGCTTGTATCTTTTTGCTTTCTTTATTTGAAGGATCTTTTTTCTTTGACTTGCTTTCCGTTTCCTTGAGAGGAGGAAGATTAAACTCCTCCGGTTTTTCATTTTTAAGGGCTGCATCCATAATAACTTTAAATAATGGTGCAGCTGTCGCACTGCTTGATGTGTTCAGATAATTGTTTTGATCTGTTTGATCGTAGCCAAGCCACATGGCACCAACAACGTTAGGAGTATATCCGACAAACCATTGATCTTTTACTCCATCTATTCCATCAATACCAAGCTGTGTGGAGCCGGTTTTTCCGGCCAGCTCATGATTTTCAAGCTGTGCTT
The DNA here is from genome assembly GCF_030127205.1 of Metabacillus hrfriensis. Lineage (NCBI taxonomy): Bacteria > Bacillati > Bacillota > Bacilli > Caryophanales > Bacillaceae > Metabacillus > Metabacillus hrfriensis. Next base: position 934,554 of record NZ_CP126116.1, on the reverse strand, counting down.
TTTTCCCTGTTCCTTCTTTTACTACCCCAAGCATCATATGGGTCATTTTTTGAGCTACTTCCTTTGTAGTAACGTTTGTTTCTTTCTTTTTCCATTCTGCTATCGTATTTCCCTGAACATCTACAATTTTGGTAATGGCATGAGCCTCAACACGGGTTCCTTCGTTTGGAAAAGCAGTGTAAGCTTCTGCCATATTCAAAGGAGCCACGCCTTTATCAAGACCCCCGAGGCCTAAACTTAAGTTCTGGTCATTCTCGGTAATCGGCAAGCCAAAGCGTTTAGAGGCATCAACGCCCGCTTGTACGCCAATTTCATTTAGAGCCCATACTGTCGGAACGTTGTATGACTTAATTAGAGCTTCATACAGGGTAACCTCGCCATGATAGGTTCCGTCAAAGTTTTTAGGTGAATAACCGTTTATATCAAGCGGTTCGTCCTTCAATTTTGAATAAACGTCCATTCCGTTTTCCAAGGCAGGTGTATAAACAGCAATTGGCTTCATCGTCGAACCAGGCTGCCTTTTCAGCTGAGTTGCCCTGTTAAACTGTCTAAATGAATGCTCCCCTCTTCCTCCAACAAGTGCCTGTACTCCTCCTGTTTTAGGGTTAACGAGAACTGCTCCGCTTTGAACGAGCTGATCACTCTGACTCTCAGGAAAATTAGCATCATTCTTATAAACCTCTTCAATGGATGATTGCATATCCTGTCGCAGCTCTGTATGAATTTCAAAGCCGCCAGCTAAAATTTCATTTTGAGTCAGGCCATATTTTTTAATGGCTTCCTCAATGACATGATCCACATAGAATGGAAAGCGTCCCTTATATTCATCTAGTTCCTTTCTTTCGAGCACGACTTTTTCATTTTTCGCTTCATTCATTTCTTCTTCCGTTATGAACTTTTCATTTTTCATTAAACTTAAGACAACATCCCTGCGGTCTAATGATTTCTCAAGATTTTTCACAGGAGAATAGTGCGTCGGCGCTTTAATAAGTCCTACTAATATAGCTGATTCATTTATTGTAAGATCAGCAGCTTCTTTTCCAAAATAAACTTTAGCTGCCCTTTTCAGCCCCCATGCTCCTTCTCCGAAATAGATTTTATTGACATAGAGTTCTAAAATTTCTTCCTTTGAATATTCTTCTTCAATCTTTTTTGCAATAAAGTACTCATCAAATTTTCGTTTAAACGTTTGATCCTGAGTCAGCAGCGTATTTTTGGCAAGCTGCTGAGTGAGTGTGCTTCCTCCCTCAACTACTCCTCCTGCCGCCACATTCTTAAAGGCAGCGCGCACAATGCCGAAATAATCGATGCCGCCGTGACTGTAGAAATTTTGATCTTCCGTCGCTTGAAGAGCTTCGTAGAAATGCTCCGGCACATCCTGATAATCTATCCATTCATTTTTAGAGGTTGAAATTTTGCTTGCAATCTTGCCATTTTGATCATAAATAATAGTTGGCGCATTTGCTCTTTCTTCTAATTTGCTGACATCCTGTGATGCGATGACTACATTATGTACCATAAACACAAGGATGATTGCCAGCAGCACGAAAATAATCAGCTTCGTAAAAACACCCTTAATTGAAAAAAGTGACTTGACCATGAGTAACCCCCTGAATATAGAAAAGCGCAAGTGCCAGCTAAAGCTCCGGCAGACATAAAGAATCCGGGAGGAATGTCCGGGTTTCTAATTTTTTGTCTGATATGTTTTGGCCGGAAGCTGGACAGTAGAGAGAGAAATCAATGCGCACAATTCTATTCTATTAGTAATTTAAAAATAAATCCTTCTACTTATTACCCTAATTATCAAAGGGGTACGCCTATTTAGAGAAAAATGTGTCTGTCAGGTCCAAAATATTTTTATAAAACCGTTTTCTTTATGATAATTGATTATTTTTTCAGAAAAAGGGTATTGATTAATAAACACATTTTCTCTAGAGAGGATTTGATAAAATGAATACGTTTAATCATATAGTGGTAGCTTATGATGGACAGGATGAAAGTCAGGCAGCTTTAAGAACAGGAATAGATTTGAGCAAACAATTAGCATCCAGACTGACTGTTGTCCACGTTTACCAAGAAGAACACGTGATGCACACCAAAGGAGTTCAGCCCGTTATTCCGAGTGCTCCAGCTAATGGCTATTTGACAGACAATCTGCAAAACTATCCGGTCGCGCCTGACCCGTCACATCAGCTCGATCAAACTCACACCCAGCATGATTATTTTGATAACGCAGATCAAATCGTTTCAAGAATCAAGATGAAAATGGATGAGAATCAGGCTATTGGCGAGATTGAAATTTTATCAGGTTCTCCATCAGATGCGATTCTGAATTATGCAGAAGAAATAAATGCTGATTTAATCGTAATGGGCAGCAGAGATTCAGGCGGTCTCAAAAAATTGCTGTTTGGCGGAGTAAGCGATAAAGTGTCCCATAACTCAGCTATTTCGGTGCTGATCGCCAAATAACCCAGTAAACGAATGCTCTCCTGCATTCGTTTTTTTGTCTTCATTACTATTTTTTCAAGTTTATCCGATGTTCAAAGTAGATCAACGACCTTAAAATTGTTTGCAAATGACTTATAGCAGAACTGTATGCCTCCCTTCTCTTTTGGATATAAATAAATTATCTATATTCAGGAGGACCGCTGATGAGTAATTTAAATATTGTTTTATATGACATTCATGAATACTTTATCCTTAATCCAAATCTTCTCCGTGCCTCAATTGAAGATGCCGAGCATCTTGAAATGCTGAGCGGTAAAGTTTCTATGACGAATAAAGCTTTGAAGCTTCATTTTAGAGATGTTAATGATGAAGAGTATCACAACACCCTAATTCCAGTGTTAAATAGTAATGGCCACAACATACATTTCCACTATGGTGATGATGATACCTTGTATATATACAAAAAAGAAGAGCAGGCTAGTTAAGGAACGGGTTCGGTTGAAAGGTGCAAACCGCTATATAACACGGCAAATAACATATCAATTAGCGTATCAATTCGAATAGGAATTGGTATGCTTTTTTTATTGATTTATAAGAGTTTCCGTGTGTCATATTTAACATATCAAATCGTATAGTAATCAGCAGGACTTTGCTGCTAAATAAAGTCCTGCTAATTGAGGTGCTATTTGTACCGCCATTTATTACCCGGTATTACAACAGAGTAAAATAAAAAGGGAACTCAGCTTGATTTGGAGTTCCCTCAGTTATTCCATTATAGCCCCCGATTGTCGAATATCATTTATGTTGTCTTATCGAAGAATAGCGCCCGTTTGGCTGAAAATCGATATTAGTATATGTACACTTATTTTAAGGAGACTCCCACTAAAGCCCCCTGTTCGTGGAAGATCATTATAACTTCGATTAGCTGTTTAGCTAATTAAGCCTAATCAAAATGATTCAATTTTTTCAACCTCAAAATACCTCGATTTAATTGGGAATTTATAGATTTGATCTAAAACCCTTGTCCCAATATATTGGCAAACCAACGCATACAAAATGATTTTCCAATCAACGACAATTCCGGTTAAAACTACTAAACTTCCGTTTATCCAAAAGAGCGCTTTTCCTGGTGAAAGTCCTTTTGTTTTGGAAAGTATTAAGGCCAAAATATCCATCCCACCTGAAGAGGCTCCCATTCGAAACAATATACCTAGTCCTATACCAAAGACAACTGAACCAAAAGTGAGATCAATCATCACATTTGATATGGGATTTTTCATAAACGGGGAAATAAAGTTGATCGTAGCAGAAGTTACTGACACACAATACATTGTCCAAAGTGCACTACTTTTTCCAAGCCATTTTACTGCAGCTAGTAACAAGCTAGCATTTACAACCCAAAGTGTAATCGCAAACGGTATATTTATTATGTAATTTAACAAAACACCAACACTAGCAGCACCACCTGAGGGAATAAAGTGCGGGAATAAAAAAGTCGCCATCGCAACACCTTGTATAGTGGCAGCAATTCCAAGTATTATGCTTTTGATTAGTATGTTCATTAAAAGAACCCCTAGAATTTCAACGTATTTTTTCTTTATTTAGATTTAGTATAACATTATAAGTACTCATTTACTGTCTTGATTAGCCGTTAGTAACATTGGTGACAACAAAAACATTTATTTATACCTGCGCTAGTGGAATAATCATTAAAAACACGCTTTCCTTGTTCTGGAAAAGCGCCCGATTGCTGAAGATCATTAAAGTTTCTATAGCTGGTTTGGTACAATAACTTCAACAGAAAAAGCACTAATCCTTCTTAGATCAACGCACCCGTAATAACATATCGATTTTATTCAAGAAAGGTTTAGCTTGTCCTTTATATTTTCGATAATGGCGGTGATGCTAACATTTTCAGTGTCTATATACTCTCCAAAGTTGTATTCTTTATAGGCTTCTATACATTTCTCAGTTTGTTGAAAACACCAATTTCCTTCTTCCTCTCCACGTTTCCTTAGCCTTTTGTAAATAGTTTCCTTACTTGCTGTCAAACAAAAGTGGTAAGTTTGTTTATCAACACTTTTAAATCCAGTTAAAATGTAGTTAAAATATTCTGGTTTCCTAATAGTCATAGGAACAATTAAGTTGACATTATATTTAGTAATTAAAAGTTTTGCTACCTTAACAGTTAACTCTTTCCATAATTGCAAGTCTTGAAAATCCCCTGTTTCAGCTTCAAGTCGCTTTACTTCCTCTGGGATAATATTTCTTAACATAAAACCTACCTCTTCAGGGTCAAATAACATACTATTATTTATCTCTATCAAAAGTTCGTTACAGATAGTGGTTTTACCTACTCCAAATGCTCCATTTATCATTATTATCATTAAGGAATTTCACCTCATTTTGAATAGATTAGCGTAGTGGTTTCTAGTTCTGCATAACTGCTTCAATAGTTTAAGTACATTCTTTCACAATCTCATATAATAATAACATAAATATCCAGTACTATTTGAAGGTGTTATTCAATTATCTGGCCCGAATGCTGAACAAAAAGTTGAATCCACTCTTCAATTAAACTGCCCTTTACTTCAATAAGAAGAGGCGACACTTTGTTAAGCAATCGTCCCCTTTAATTGAATAAAGGACGCAATCCGCCCTTTAGTTGAATAATTGATCAGACTGTTATTAAGTCAAACTTAATTCATAATGATAAAATTGTGAATCCCGTATGTATCCATTTTTTTCGTATAGTCTTTGAGCAGAAAAATTATCTGGTGCTGTACTCAGACTAATACTTTGTTCTTACTTTTACTTTAGAAATGAATATAAAAAGAGAAGAGCCCTGCAGAAATTCCTCACCACAGAGCAGAATCAATTCTGTCAAATGTAAATATACGGTAGAACGAGAGACCTGTCCCCGTGTTCCTCTCAGTCACTCGATAACCAGTCTCCCTTTGCGACCAGTTGCACCTTCCCGGCAATCTGGATATCATATGTTCCATTTTTTAATTTGGCGGCAATATTCACATTTGAGGGACGTCCCATCTCGTAGCCCTGATTGACACGAACATCGATCTTTTCTTTATCGAAGAACCGATATTTCAGAAGGTAGCCCGCCAAATTTCCATTTGCGCTACCTGTCGCAGGATCCTCATAAAATCCTGTGTCGCTCATGAATACACGCACACGAAGGCAGTTTGAGTCCCTGCTTTCCTCCTCAGAAAAAACAAGCAGGTTACATTTATAATAAGTTTCCAGAAAGCGTTTGAACTGTACATGGTCGAGGCTGCATCGTTGTACCACGTCGACCGTTTTCAGTGGGACAATGATGCAGGGCAGTCCTGTGGAGACCAGCTGGATTGGAAAATCTATCCATATGTCCTCCACTTGAATATTGAGCACCCTTGCGACAAATTCGAGCTGGTCTATCTTCATGCCGAAGGAAGGTTCGTTTTGGCTCATGGTGAGAGTGTTGCCGTTGAAAACAACTGGAATCTGTCCGACAGGCAGGTTCAAGACGACTTTGGAGGCTTTTCCGTTTTCCATAATCCGGTTGATGATATACGCTGTGCCCAAGGTAGGGTGTCCCGCGAAGGGCACCTCCTCATCTGGGGTGAAGATTCGAACATCATACCCGCCATTTTCTTGTTTATTGGACATGATGAAGGTCGTTTCCGAAAAATGAATTTCTTTGGCAATCTGCTGCATCTCCTTCGTTGTGAGATTACTGTCTGACACTAGAACAGCAAGCTGATTTCCCTCATATTTTTCTTCAGCAAAGACATCTACGATATAAAAATCCATATCAATTCCTCCTTTTTGCTCCATTATAGGTGAAGGAGAATAGAACAGATGAAAATCATTAGACCAGATCAAGGAGAAATATGCTAAAATCAAAGGGGTTGGGAGGGAAAGAAATGAATGGAGATTACTTATTTAAACAAGTATACGATTATGTATTACATCGAATCGAACTCAATGAATGGAATGAGAATGAAAAGCTCCCTTCAATTAGAAATTTAGCTGCTGAGATGAAGGTTCATCGCTTAACCGTATTAAAGGCCTACCAGCTTCTTAAACAGGAAAATAGAGTCTATGTCAAAGATAAATCCGGCTATTATGTCCAATCCCGTGAAATTAATAAATTAGAAAGCCTGGAAAATCCGATCGTTTCTGCATATGTACAAAAAAATCATTTATCGGAAATCCATCAGGCACCTGTTTCCTATCAATTTTCACAGGCATTAATTGACCCTAATCTTTTGCCAAATCGCTTCATAACGGACTATGTAAAAAAAGTTTTTGACCTCTACCCAAAGGTTCTCTCCACCTACTCCACCGTACAAGGCGATCATCAACTGCGTCAATCACTTTCTGACTATTTTAATCAGCAATATAAAACGATTACACATCCAGATCAGCTATTAATTACGACCGGTTCCCAGCAAGCCATTCATCTGATTGCCCAGGCATATGTAAAATCAAGAGACACTATCCTTTTGGAGAGGCCGAGCTATAGTTCTGCCATTGATATTTTTCGAGCACAAGGAGCCAATATTGTAACCGTCGATATTCATCCGTACGGATATGATTTAGAGCAGATTGAATTCATCATGAAAAAACACAAACCTCGTCTGTTTTATCTGAATCCAACCTTCCATAATCCAACCGGATACACGGTCCCATCGGCTCAAAGAAAGCAATTAGTCCAGTTAGCCGAGGACTACCGTTGTCTGTTAATAGAAGACGATGTTTACAACGACATCTTTTTTGATCAGGAGCCTCCGCCGCCCATGTATACCTATGATACATCCGGAATGGTGATTTATATCAAAAGCTTTTGCAAATATGTATCACCGGGGTTGCGAATAGCCGTCATGATGAACTGTCAGTCTTCCGTGGTGAAATCACTGCTAGCAGTAAAATCATTGGCCGATAATGGATCACCGCTTTTAAATCAAAAGATTTTCCTGCGTTACTTATCATCTCCAAGGCTGCAGCAACATGTTGAGAAACTGCGTATTGCGCTGCAAATACGAAAGGAAATCATGGAGGAAGAACTGTCCGTAACTGATTGGCGATGGACCAGCCCAAATGGTGGCTTGAATTTATGGGTACAGCTCCCAGGCTGCCTGTCAACAGAAGACTTATTGGTCAATAGTCTGGAGCAATCAATTTCCTTTGTTCCCGGCCAAATATTTGACCCCTTAAAGGAGCCATCCTCATGGCTCCGGTTAAGCTATTCCTATGCCAGTGAAGAACAAATCTCTGAAGGACTTAGGAAGTTTATTAATTTAGTACGCTCTACTCAATAAGGGGTAGCGTCAGGAAAATACGGTTTTACAACGTTAAGGAAACTTCAATACTAAAAAGCCCAATTTCTCTGTATTAAATTAGAGAAATTGGGTTCTTATTTATTAATACATTAAATAGAGTTGTTTGGATTTTTTTTTAGCTCGGTTGTTCGCCATAAAGGAATGTGTTGTCTTCTTTAAGACTGAATTTGACTATAGTTTCTTATTCAACTAAACTGCCCTTTACTTCAATAAAGAAGAGGCGACACTTTGTTAAGCAATCTCCCCCTTTAATGGAATAACTACAACTTGGATTCAGTCCTAAAATTGTTCACTCAATTCACAATTCTTCTTAAACACCCGCTACCCGTTAGTTAAAATAATCTGTTCCTGTTCCATTAGAATTGATGCCATTTTGATTAAAAATTTCCCCTAGCTTTTCATCTTGTATATTTTCATCGGGTGGAGTCATTCCAGATTTTTTTTCAAGATAAACAGCAATACCACCTATAATAACGACAGGTATCAATAAATATAACCAAATCACAATAACACCTCCATAATATAACTTATTATTTATCATATCGTTTTCTTTTTTACATTTTTTTCTAAAACTATTCTGCCCCGTTACTTTAAGTACATAATTTCACAATCTCCTTTAAAATTCAGCTTAGAAATCCAATTTTCTTTAAAGAAGTTGCTCCACAATCTGGCCCTTTTGTAGAAGAACTTCAGAATCCGCTTACTCCGTTAAATCGAAGAATAGCGCCCTTTAATGGAATAAGATTGAGCTTCTATTAGCTGGTTACTTAAAGAAGAAAAGTGCGTTTCCGTTGTTTCAGAAACGCCCCCGTTAATTTAAGTACAACACTTCACAATATCGGCCCAATTAATAAAAAATATCATTTTATTATTTCACTCAGGTTTCTCCCCGAATTTTTTGCCGAAATTCTCCATCAAATCAAGTATTGGGATAAATTCACGCCCTTTAGTTGTTAATGAATATTCAACACGTGGAGGTACCTCAGGAAAAACTTCTCGTTTAATTAATCCATCTGTTTCTAATTCTCTCAACTGTTTTGTAAGAGAACCTTGTGAAATGTCCCATAAAAAAGTTTTAATTTCGTTATAACGACGTTCCTTTGTTTTTAAAAACCAAAGAATAAGATACTTCCAGCGTCCTGAAAGCATATTTTGAGTATACGCAATACCATAAACGTCTCTTTGCTCCTTAATAAACTCTTTTTCAAATCCATCCTTGCATATTCTAGCCATACTTACATCCCTTTTCTTCTATAAAGTACAAAAAAGTGTACTATATCATTTTTTATTGCCTACTTTAAAAGTAAGAGTAATGAGTTCATTATATTATTTATAACCAAAACTCAATTACCTTAATGCTTGCAAAAAAGGAATGTAGACAATTTCGTGTTGAGGTATTGGAAAATTCCATAGCTGATATTTAATCATAATCGAACAAATTATATTTAGGAGGAACAATAATGAGATTTGGAATTATAGGTGCAGGACCAATAGGGGCAATTATTTCTAAAAAATTAGTTAAGAATGGACATGATGTCAAAATTGCAGATGCTCGAGGAATTGAACGTTTAGAAGGAAAAGAGCTTGCTGGAACACCTGTGAGTGTAGAAGATGTAATAACAAATATTGACTTTCTTATAATATCTATCCCTTTTCATGTAATGCCAAGTATTCGCAACATTGTAGATAAATCTGAAGAGGAAGTAATCGTTGTAGACACTTCAAATTATTATCCTTTTAGAGACAATAAAATTGAAGAAATTGAGAACGGGATGGTTGAAAGTGTTTGGGTTTCAAATCAATTAGGTAGACCTATCATTAAAGCATTCAACAATCAATTAGCTTATACTTTAGAAAATAAAGGAACCCCCGAAGGTACTAGTAAACGCATTGCCATGGCAATTGCTGGTAATGACCTATCACAAAAACAAATAATTATGGACATAGTAAACGAGCTAGGCTTCGACGCAGTAGACAGTGGTTCTTTAAGTGATTCGTGGAGACAACAGCCGGGAACTCCTGCATACTGCACAGAACTAACAAAAGAGGAACTAACGGAAGCATTGAAAAAGGCAAATAAAGAAAAAGCCCCATTCCTACGGGATAAGGCAATGGAAAAGTTTTCAGCTGAATTTTCACATAAAGATATTGTGAATTTAAACAGAGAAACATATAATTCATAATTTAGGAAACCCATATTGACTATTGCTATATAGAAGACATAGGAAATTTGGAACTTAAAATAGTGATCAAGATAACTTTGATCACTATTTTTGGCATATTTTATATCTTTTACTGTAAACTCTATATCATCCATCTTGGATGTAACACTTTAAAAATATTTATCGGGCAGTATAAATGAACCTCCGGATAGGCAGTCGCATTAAAAACGACATTTTCAGACGAAGAAGGGGTCTTTGTTTTAGAGTAGCTATCGGATCTAGTCTCGATAAGAAAAATAAAAAGAAGTAACGCTATGTTATGTAGGAATTGAGGATTTATATGGAAAAATCAAAATAAAATAACTGCTGGCTTGTTGGCCGTATATTTATTTGTATTAACATGGATTATACTCGTTAAAATGCAATTTTCATTTCAAGACTTGCCGGATTTTAGGGGAATCAACTTAATCCCTTTTGCTGGTTCAGCTAGTGTTAATAATCAAATAGATTTTAATGAAATAATCTTTAATGTACTTGCATTTATCCCATTTGGAATTTATATCAGTATGCTAAAACCAAATTGGTCTTTCTTGAAAAAGATTGCAGTAATAGCAGGAGTTAGTTTGTTATTTGAAGTATTGCAATTCATCTTTGCTATAGGAGGTAGCGATATAACTGACCTTATGGGAAATACATTAGGTGGAATTATTGGAGTTGGAGTTTATATTGTATTTTGTAAGCTGTTTAGTACAAAAGCAAATAAAATCCTTAATGTTTTAGCTTCAATTGGAACGATATGCATTTTTGCATTATTCCTGTTATTAATTATTGGTGTTATTACTTATAAATTTCAGTAATTGGAGAATTGCTGTTCATGAAAATTAACAGAGGGTATACCATCAATGACTTTGATACAGTAGGTTCTTTATATTTCATTTTCAAAATCCAATCTTTCAAAAACAGTTGAATTTACATCATCCAATAAAGATATTCCCTTAAAAAGAAAATACATTGCAGCATAAAGTTTTCGTTCTTCTAATTCTTTAAATTTAATTGCCATAAGTGCTCACCTCGTTACAATTTTTCAAGCTAATCTTCCTTAACTAAACCACCCAATTTTTAATAAAGGTGCGAGTGACAACTTATCTAGCAATCGCCCCCGATTGTTGAATATAATTAACCAATTTTAAAAAGTATCTTCGAATGAAGATACTTTTTCATAACTACAGATTTCTATCTAATAACATCCCCAATTGTTCTGCTACAACTTCAGGTGGATCAGGAATTCCTTTCATAAAATAGGTTTCCACTACTCCTACAATAGCTGACCCAAAAAAGGTAAGAATCATGGTTTCACTGAACCCTTTATTTTTCCCATCTATAATATCTACGTCATTCTTTAATTCTTCTATGATGAATTCTAAAAAGTGTTTATGAAAAGCAAAGGCTCCTTTCCCTGTTAACATCGTCGAAAAGAATAAATAATGATTTTCCAAAAATTCAAACCAAATGAGAGTCGCTTTTTTAAAACTCAGTTCAGATACCGATGCACACAATATTTTAAGCTCATTGATATATTCTTCAATGAGTTTATCGAGTAAATCAAATTTATCTAGGTAATGTAGATAGAACGTTCTATTCCCTACATTCGCTCCATCGCAAATATCCTTTACCGTAATTTTATCAAAATCTTTCTCCGACATGAGTTCAATAAAAGCGTTTTTTATGGCTTCTTGAGATTTAAGTATTCTTCTATCCACTTTAGTCATTGTCTTAGTCACCAAACTTTCTTGAAAATTAATACACAATTTCAATTGATTCGTGCATTAATACATGAATCCAACGAAATTGACGTTTGAAAACATCCTGTTTTTCTTTTATATTATACACACAGGCGAGATAATACATCAACACGCATTATTTCTCTCGTGTTTCATTTCACTGCCTGCAACATAATAAAACAGGTAAATCTCAACGAAAGAAGGGATGGAAATTTCAATAAGAAATAATTAATTATCTTACTTTCTATGGAATTAATTAAATGTCATTGTTGTCATTATGGTGACTAAAAAATTATTTGCTAAACAAAATATATATGGTCAAAAAAGGATTACTTTTTCAGTGTATAGGCTGAAGGTAGGTGCTAAATTTTTGATAAAAGGAGAAAAAAACATGAAAAAATCAGTAACGTTTAAAAATGGTGATTTAAAGATGGCAGGGAACCTTTATTTACCAGAGGGATTTGAAGAAAGTAAAAAATATTCTGGGATTGTTGTTGTACATCCTGGTGGAGGAGTAAAAGAACAGACTGCAGGGGTATATGCACAAAAGCTTTCTGACAATGGTTTTGTTGCGTTAGCATTTGACGCGTCTTGTCAGGGAGAGAGCGAGGGAGAACCACGTTTACTTGAAGACCCATATGCCCGGGTAGAAGATGTCCGTTGTGCAATCGATTATTTGACGACTCTTCCATATATTGATCAAGAAAAGATTGGAGCACTAGGTATTTGTGCCGGTGGCGGTTATGCTGTTTCTGCCGCTCAAACTGAACGTCGCATCAAAGCAGTAGCAACTGTCAGTGCAGTGGATATTGGTGCCATGTTCCGAGGAGAAGCAAGCGTTGAAACACAATTGCAAACACTTGAGGCAGTTGCGAAGCAGCGTACTGCCGAAGCAAACGGTACAGAAGTGAACCAACTTACTTGGGCACCTGATACGCTTGAAGAAATTAACGAAGATACACCTGTGCTTTTACGTGAAGCTTATGACTACTATAGAACACCTAGAGCACAGCATCCTAATTCTACAAATCGATTCCAATTTACAAGTATGGACAAACTGATGTCATTCTCAGCATCAAGCCAAATTGGCACCTACCTAACTCAACCGATGTTATTAATTGTAGGAACTGAGGCTGACACACGAGGATACAGCGACCAATTCTACTCATTGTCAAATGGACCAAAAGAATTATTTGAAGTTGAAGGTGCAACGCATATTGCTATGTATGATATCCCAGAATATATAGGTCAAGCTGTACCTAAGTTAACAGATTTCTTTGGCAAGAATCTATAAGAAATAAGAAAGTAGCATCCAACGTGTTTTTATAAAACAGATGCTTGGTATCATTAAGAATAAAGCCATTTTCCTAGTAATTTTTAAGGAAAACGGCTTTATTTTGCTTCAGATAAGAAGCTGAATAACATTTGAATTTAAATTTGAACAGAAACTAATTCTTATTCAATATAATGGCCCTTATTTAGAAGAACTTCAGTATCCGCTTACTCCGTTAAACTGCCCTTTAATGGAATAACATACCATTTCGTCTTTGTCTCCTGAGTCATGAGTTTAATATATATTGTTCTTCATTTCTTTTAAAAGATAGTGTATTTTTGGCATCTATATTCTCCGATTCTTCCAATTATTTCATTATACATACAAGCAACCTATAGGGAAGACTGGGTAGCTTCTATTAGCTGGGTTAGCTGAATAAGAAAAAGAACAATAATCTTATCAAACTCCCTCTATGAAGAAAGAATGGAAGGCAAACATGCATCACTTCTAAAAAAAGGAATGTTTTTTGAAGAAATATGGTACAATAAAGTTGTCTAAATATTAAAATTATTAATTTAAATATTTAGACAACCCTTGCTTAGGAGGTAGATATTATGACAAACAAAGTAAATGTTAGCGTGGAAAATTCTAAGGGGATAACGTCTAACTAATTAAGCAGTTTAACGTTTCCCCACAATTTGGAAGGGGAAAATCATTTGAATCAAACATTATTAATCATCGATGCTCAACAAGAATTAATTGATGGTACTCAAAAAGAAAGTCCTGTTTTTAATAAAGAACATCTTATCAGGAATATCAATAAAGTAATTGAAAAAGCTAAAGAAGCTGATGTCCCAGTTGTGTTTGTAAGGGATCTTGATGTTGCTGAGGGAAAAGGTGGAGGATTTCAAGTTCACAACGAAATCAATATACCCACGGATGTAAAGATTTTCGATAAGTCTGCGACGAATTCCTTTCACGGGACAGGTCTTCTAAAACATTTAAAAACTCACCAGATTGAACATATTGTTATTATGGGTTGTAAAACACAATACTGTATAGATAGTGCAGTCAGAACAGCTACTATGTGTGGTTTGGATGTAACATTGGTCGGTGATGGGCATTCAACAACGGACAATGATGTTTTAAGTGCAGAACAAATTATAAAGCATCATAATCGTACCCTTCATGGTCATGATAATGTCGAACACTTTTCGATGGTCAGATATTCAGAGGAAGATTTGTTTCGTCCAACTCATGACTCTTATAGGTAATATTAACCCGTACTATGATAAATAAAAATCCAGCTGCCTGAAATGGCAGCTGGATTTTTATTTATTGTACTCGTTAATTAATGGCATCAAATAAATGCTTCTTTAAATCAGACTTGTTAATATTAAAGATGCTTTTTCTGTATAAGCGCCCTCACTATTACTTATTCCACAATCTGGCCCGATTGTTGATCAAACTCTTGAAACCACTCTTCAACTATACTGCCCTTCGTTTGACGGCACCAAAATATGCTCACCTCTCCAAAGATTAATACGACGGAAATGACTTGCGCCAACCGTAAATATTCTAAGTTTAAAAGCGAGACAAAATTAAAACCACCCAAGAATTTTTTTCTTTGGGTGGTTTAGACTGCTTCCGCTGTTTTTTCTATTTTATCTGTGCTCGACTTAAGCCTTAGATTGTGAAACGTAATTTCTGGTCGGCTTCCTATACGAATGTTTAGTCCCGTTTGTCCCAAGCCTTCACTGATATAAAATGGCTTTCCGTCATGATGATGCAAACCTTTCACCATGTTCATTCGTACTAATTTGCCCATCTTAACTAGGTGATACGGCTTTGGCCAATGAATTTGCCCACCATGGAAATGACCTGAAATCAAGTAATCAAAAGGAACGTCTTTCATTCTGAGAACGATATTTGGATCATGTGTCAATACAAGATTATATCCGTTTGCAAGTCCTTTAAATGATTTGTGAATATCACTTCGTTTTGTACTAAAGTCATCGATCCCAATAATATTCAATGGCTTGCCGTTAATCATGAGTACATCATTTTCGTTTTGCATTGTTTTACATCCATATTCCTCTAACACTTGCTTTAGTTTAAGGAAGTTTGGGTGACTCAACACATAATCATGATTACCAAATACGGCATACGTTCCGTGTCTTGGCTTTAATTTATTAAACACCTTTAAATAAGGAATTAATTTTGGAATACTTCGTTTTCGATCTAAAAAATCACCTGTTAATGCAATTAAGTCAATCGGTTGATTTCTTAGACTTTCATAAAGCTGTTCAGGTGTAATAGAGATATTTTCAAGATGCATATCGGAAATGTGCAAAACACGATAAGGATGCTCATTTTGTTTGGTATTTATTGAAACGTTGTTGATTACAATGTTTTGGGTGTTCTTATAGCCTTTGTAAACAATGAAAAATAATAAATTGACAATAAATGCAACCAACATAATCGTCAACCAAATGTACAATAGTATCCCCTCCTTTAAACAATTATAGGAAAAAGGAGGGGATATTGTTACCTGTAATTAATGGAGATTCATCCAGATTTATTGAGTTCACTTTTTTCATACAAGCTTTCTTTTGACATAAATACGTACTTCGGAGAAGGTCTTTTTTTGCCTTTAGGAGGCAGTTTTGACATTGAAAGGAGATAGATTGGGTAGAGTGCCAGTTTTTTAAACCATTTATACGTGGGACTCGAAATTGTATAAGACTCAAATCCTAATCGTTCGCAGCCTTTGGTTAGCATCGTAATACCAATTATCCCTTTAATTTCGCCTTTATTTTTATGACGTTGAATATATAAGGCAAGATGAGGCAACGACTCTTTTACTTTTTTATAAAGTAGCATTGCTTTTTTAAAATCAGTGTCAATGCTTTGAAGTTCTTTTAATAAGCGAGCGTTATGTAGATGTATCTTGACTAGAACATCATTTTTCTTAATCATTGTTCCATCAGACAGGACGACTAAACGACCTTTATAGCGAGTTAGTCTTACCCTGAAAATAGTATCATTTTTTTTCGTTTGTTCAAGGTAGTGCAAGCGAGTAAAGAAAAAATACAAAGGATCAATTATACTCCAAGCTGAAATAACGTAAAGTCTTACTCTCATTGTTATTCTCCTTGCAATTGTCTTTTATAAAGCGGAAAAGATTATACACTTATTTTGACTAAGCTTTCTTACAAATATTGATGGGAATTTCAGGGGAATGATTCACAGTCAATAACACAAGCTAAATAAAAAAAGGTGGGTGCGTTCATGAAACGGGTATTATTTATGCCTTTTTTGCAGATATCATCTGGTCATCATCATGCAGCAGATGGAATGATGGAATACATGCATGAAATAGATGAATCTTTATGTTGTGAAAAGATTGATATTTTGTCTTATAGCTATGGGAAAATGGAAACGTTTGTGTCAGCGTTCTATCTAAAGTGGATTCATCTCTTTCCTGGTATGTACAGTTGGATTTATCGGAAATCAGTGTTTGAAAACGAGCAGGAGAAAAAACGTTTCCGTTTATATGAACTGTTGTTTTTAGTTTGGATGGAAAAGTTAATTAGAGAAAAAAAACCGGACCTAATTATATGTACACATGCATTACCTTCTTATATGTTGAACCAGTTAAAAAGCAGAAAAAAACATGCCATTCCTGTTATCAATGTCTATACTGATTACTTCATTAATCAAATATGGGGGATTGAAGCGATAGATTATCATTTCGTTCCAAGCAGAGAGTTAAAGGAATATTTAATAAGTCGGGGTATTGAATCAGAGCGTATTCATGTAACTGGTATTCCGATTCATCCGTTGTTAAAGACAGGAACAAGTGAGCCGAAAAAACGAAGAACATACTCAATATTGATATCAGGTGGAAACCTTGGTGTTGGTTCAATCAAAACATTCGTTCAAAAACTTGAGCCGGCTGGCAATATTCACTATAAAGTTTTATGTGGAAAAAACAACAAGCTGTATCGCTTGATTAAGCAAATGAGCAATCCGATGATCAAACCATTGTCATACATTTCATCAAAAGAAGAAATGAATCAGTTGTACAATGAAGCTGACGCAATTATTACGAAGCCTGGCGGAGTAACAATAAGCGAAAGTTTATACAAAAAAATTCCTATTTTTGTGTATCACGCATTGCCCGGCCAGGAAGAAATTAATTTACGATATTTAAAAAAACTCGGCCTCGTTTTCCATTTGGAAAATTGGAAAACAAAATCACATCTTGAAGAACAGATACTATCAATTTTATATTGCGAACGGCATCGAAGCGTTTTAGATAAACAATTTAACTCCTATCACCAACAATTATCAAAACAGGACTTTTCCGTAATGGTTGGACAAATTTTAGCTAAATATGATGAGACATTTTAAATGAATAGACCAAAATTCAAAATCATCTTGGAACTGAATATAATGAACTGTACAAACTAGTAAGCAAATCAACGCTTTTGAGAAACAGCAAATGTAGATTCTAATTATTTGTAAAAAGCAGCTTCAAACCGTCGGGTAGATTCAAGATAATATAATTCTTGGATGCCTAAACGGCTTCCTATTTTGTTCTTTTGTTTTAGAGTAAAAAAAAGCGTTCTTAAATTCATAACACTAATCTGTATAATGAATGAATCAAAGAACGCTTTGAAATAAAAATTACCTTTCATCCATAAAGGATTGATTTAATACATAGCCTTATTGATTTCCGGACTGTTGTTGATTCTGTCCTTGCATCCCAGTCCCCATTCCCATCATGTTTGAGGCCAGTGGTATCATATTTTTCATTTTCCCACCATTTCCACTCATCATTTGATAAGCTGCAATACCTACTCCGACTGAAGCGAAAACCGGTAAAATTTTATCCATGTTTGTCTTCATCTATATCACCTTTTTTAAGATTTTTGTTCATTTCCTGAACCTTAATATCTTGGCTATAAAAAACTAAATAATTTAAGGTGTTTGTTACCAAAACAATTGATAATAAAAAAATGCTTTAAAGGAAATATAAGATTATCGAGGTTGAAAATATATTACAAAATATACAAGAGTTGTTCATAAAGGATGTTTAAAGAGCACGTAAGGAATTAAAATTTCCTTACTCAATGCACAAGTTGAATTTAGTATTATCTCAAACAAATAAAAATCCCATATTTTTCAATGTATTGTTTTTTTTGATCGTGTAAACCACCCTTTAGAAATTTCTGTTTTTTACAAAATATCATAAGTCTATTCGAGTGAAAAATATGGGAAAAGATAAAAAACGATTCATATATTATTACTATCGCTAGTTACTGCAGTATTTATTTGGTCAGTTATTACTAATAAAATAGACACCATACCCTGAAAATAAATAAACAACATAGATAAAAGGAGAAAGGTACAATGAAAACGTCAGGAGAAAGCTTAGAAAATATATTAGGAGTACATCGTAAAGCAAGGCGTAAAAATCAAATGTATTATTTAGAGAACAGCTTTAAAAATCCCATCGTGCATAGGGAGATAAATGGGGATAAGATATATGTCCCATTAGATATGGAAAGAGTATGGAATCAGATTAGTTAAAAAAAGCAAACTCTTTTTTCAGAGTATCACAAGCAAAATGCAGATTAATAACGATAAGGGATTACTTTGTAAAAAGTCGGTTTTTTCGCCCGTCAAAAGTAGCTATATTTTTGTCGAAAACATGTATGATTATTATTAGTTGTAACAGTAATCTGTCTTTTATCAATAGAAAATTTTGATTCGGTTTTTACCGGTTCCAATTCTACACATAAAAATGCCTACATTGTAGTAGGCATTTTTATGTGTACTGAAATTCATTTGTTTTTTATAGGATTTTTGTAAGGTACTAATTCCTTTGAAAACTCTGTTATAGCAGTAGCGTTTGGCATTTGGCCAGCTGTTCGGGTTCGAATATTATTCATTACATTTTGAACAGGACGCAGCATATTTCTGTTTCGATTCCTGCCTAATCCAAATGCGGTTGCACTAACTCCAAGACCTAATAAAGACACCCACATCATGCCTCTATTGTTTCTTTTCCTGCCAAACATCTTTAAAAAGTTTTGTCTTCTCCCTGTATTCAAAAGCGCGGTTATCCAGTTATTCATTTTCAAGCACTTCCTCTTTTTATATTTGGAAAGCAAAAACTTTTCCCTTCCTTCATCTAATATTTGCTATCATGGATTTGATGATGCTGGCAATGTTTTGATATGGACTAATTTCATAATCAATTCTTGAGGTCTTATGTAGGCTGATGAGGCTCTGGAACATGAGAAAGTTCATTCAATTGTGATGCAGTTTACTGCAATAGTGTTATCAATGCAGCGCTGTTGATTGCTGGAGGCGAAGGTGGTCTCGAAGGTTACGTAAAAGGAGCAGGAGTTGATTAGCGCCTTCACCTGCCCTACACGAATAAGGCGGGAAATGGTTTAGTCCTTTGTTACAGAAGGCGGCTTTTTTATGACATCCACATTATCACCTGTAACGTAAACTTGTGCTGTTTCTTTTTTCAGCTTTTCCTTTATTTGTTTTATTTCTTCAATTTGTCGTTTTGTAACCAATACTTTATTTACTTGCACAGGGTGTTTGTTTATTTCAACTTCTTCTTCTTTCAGAGGAATTCGAAGTTCCTCCCCATTTCCTGCCTCTATTACCAATTCTTCACGCTTAATAGGAACAGTGAACGTTTTCTGTTCTTCGACGACTTCTTTATGAACTTTAACCTCCCCCGTTTGTACTCGTTTTTTTTTTATATCCAGCTGCTCTTCTCGTAATTGAAGCGTTTGTTCTTTAATTTCATTTGTTTTTTTAGTCGGTTTGTCGATGTTCCTTCTCGAATTCATTGTATAACTAATGCCGCCTGCGATTGCTCCTATAACGAGTCCTGTAACGATTGTAAAACCTGTTACCCAACCGATTATGCTACCGATTATCGCACCAATAGTAATATACTTTCCCATAGGACCTCCTGAAGTTCTTTTATATATATGAGGATGGAAAGAAACCTACTTAACTAGAAGTTAAGTAGGTAGGCACAATTAGTCCTCTTTTATAATATCTGTATTACCATGCGATTCAACATCTGCAACTTCTTTCCGAAGTACGTCGCGTACTTGTTCTGTTTCCTGAACCGAACGTTTATGAGCAGAGACTTCACCAGTGACGACTGTATGCTTTTCTAATTTTTTCAGCAGTTACTGGAATGTGAACCGTTTCTTCCTCTGTAATTGGTTCATCTGTTGGTTCGTGATCAACGGCTCTTTGTTCAATAACGACTTGATCATGTAAAACAGGGACATTCACTGATTGTTCTTCCTCAACAATGTCCTTATGAAGCGTCACATCACCAGTCTCCACACGGTGTTTGTCGATGTATGAAAACCACCTAAGGGATGTGCTTGGATCGTACAAGTAGTAATGTTACCTGTGTGAGTGAAAATATGCGCTTGAATTTTGGTGCCTGTTTCTAAAAAGGCTTTACTTAGCCATTTGGTATTTTACATCCAATGTTTTATTTGGGATACATTTTGATTAAACTTTTAAAAAACCTCAGAGTCGTTAGCCTTCATCCTCGATTAACGCGCCCGATTGTTGAAGATCATCTTAGAACATCAACGCTGCATAGATATTCCCTGAAAGCCCCCGATTGTTGAAGATCATTTAGTTTGTCTTACCGAAGAATAGCGCCCTTAAATGGAATAACTATAAGCTCTCTGGTAAATGATATTTATACATTTCTAATACATCTGTTTGTTCTTTTAACACAGCTATTGTTTTTGGATGTGGTTCCCTATAAATAATAGGATAATCCTTTTCATCAAACTTCTCTTGGGGCGTAAAAGCTAATTTTTCTTTATCAATTGAAAATTGGGCTTCAATTCCCTTTTTATTTCCACGAGCGTCTAGCCTTTGCCATTTATTAAGTGCTTTGAAAAAGACAGCATTCAAAGCATGAATACAGTACCCTTTTTCTGGTGTATCAAACAGCATCAAACGTTGATAACAGAAACCAGTTGGTATTCCTTGTGAACGTAATAAAGATGCTAGTAAATGGGATTTTGCATAGCATATCCCTTCTTTATAGGTTAATACATCTGATGCCTTACACGTAACTCGTTTCCCTTGGATATCCCACGAATGAGATATTTCATCTCGAACAAATTCAAAAGCAACCTCTGCCTTTTCAATTTCAGATTGAGATGGATTAAATAGTTCATCTACTTTCGACTTTATCAAAGGGTTAGAATAATTAATCTCGTTTAATTCAAGCAAATATTCTTCTGAATTATCACTTTCACATATTAGATACACTAGCTCCACTCCTCAATCAATTATTGTGATGCTTGCCCAAATCGAGTCTCTTCTTCATAGAAACAACTTTAATATTTATGCCGTTTGGCTTATGTACAACTTCCTCATCATAGATTCCATACCCAGTTGAACGATATAACTTTATATTTTTAGGCACAGTCATACGAACTTTGCAAAATATCGTAGTTACTCCTTTTTTTATTGCGGCATCTTCTAAAGACCCTAATATTTTTTTCGCAATACCAAGACCCTGTTTTTCTGGAATTACTGATAGTCTATAAAAATATAAACCGTCTTCTTTTAATTGAAAACGAACCATTCCAACAGGCTGATTATCAACATAGCTAATTAAACCCTGCTCACCGTCTTTTAAAGCAATTACTACAGATTGTATAGTTTCCTCCAAAGCACTTGAGGGTGGTACTTCGTCTTTATATTCCATAAATGCCTTGATCATTAAGTCGTGTATTATCGGTGCATGCGATACCTCAGCAAATTTTACCTCCAAGTTAAATCCCTCCCTTTTATGTTATAAATATACAATTGATTGTATATTTAATCAACGGAGAGATATAACTTTACTATCTAAAAATTCCTCTCTTATTCAAGAATATAGCCCGATTGTGAATGGAGTGCTACTTACATTGCGATTTGCTGTTTTGCACCTCTGACCAGAACCCGTTACTAGTTAAGCTTGCTCTTTCTTTTTATTGGGCTTCTCATTCTTTGTAAGGGTAAAGTCATTCAATTTCTCCTATAACCCGCATCAGCACTCCTTCAGTCTTCAATCCAGCAAAGCTGCTTCAGCTGTCTTACTCTATTGTGTCTCTTTAGTGACTTATGGAAAAAAAAAGCGTTCATTGGCAAGTATTATACCGGTTTCCGCAAGTGAAAATTGTATTCATGAAAGGAAAAGTCCATATTAGGCAGCTATATAATATTTCTCATTGAACAGAGGACTAATTGCTTACTAATTTCTCCAGTTGACATAAGTTAATAGATTGATATAATACTTTTATGCGCAAAAGCATAAAAGCGTTTAAGTATAAAAGGAAGGAATTAGAATTAATGAATCATCCAAAAACTGTTTCATTTGCATCATCAGTTATGATTTTCATATCCATGATTGCCATTATACTGATTAGTTTATTTTATTTAAAAACAGAGCCGCACTTGCCGCTTATGCTTTGTCTCGTCCTTTTAAGCGGAATTGCTCTCATCTATAAGTTTTCCTGGAAAGAAATTGAAGAAGGTCTTGTTAAGGGAGTTCAGTCAGGTGTACAGCCTATTATCATTTTGGCTTTAATTGGAATTTTGATTGGTGCCTGGATGTTCAGCGGAACGATTCCAACTGTTATGGTTTATGCATTAAATCTGATTGAACCAGGATCGCTGCTCATTCTCTCGCTTATTTGCTGTACGATTATTTCATTATTGGTTGGAAGCAGCTTTACAACAGTCAGTACAGTTGGAGTTGCTCTAATGGGAGTTGCTGTTGCCGCTGGGATTCCTGCCCCATGGGCTGCGGGAGCAGTTATTTGCGGAGCATGCTTCGGAGATAAGATGTCGCCAATGTCTGATACGACAAACTTTTCAGCAGGTGTTTCATCAGTCAATATTTTTACGCACATTCGTCATATTTCTAAAACAACAGGCCCTGCCTTTTTAATCACAGCCATTATTTTTTGGTATTTAGGGACAACTTTAACCATAAATGCTGCAACCTTGGCTAATATTGAGGAAATCATTTCTGTGATGCAGCAGCATGTGCAGATTAGTGCTTGGACGTTAATCTCTCCCCTTATAGTGATTGTTCTCGCTATGACAAGAGTTCCCGTCATTCCTGCTCTTGCAGTTGGAGTTGCCACGGCATGTGCAACTGGAATCTTATTTCAGGATCATGCCACTTTTGCCCAATTCTTAAATGTTCTTCAAAACGGCACAACTTTCAGCATTGAACAAGAAATGGTTCAAAATATGCTGAATCGCGGCGGTCTGCAGTCCATGATGTGGTCCATCTCACTTATCATGATCGCCTTTGCTTTAGGTGGATTAATGGACAAGCTGCAGTTGATTCAAACACTTTTGAACGGTTTGATACGTCGGGTAAAAACAAAGGGCCAGCTTATCCTTGCAACGGTTTCTTCTTCAATAGGAGTCAATTTAGTTACAGGTGAGCAATACTTATCCATTTTTATTCCCGGTCAATCCTACAAGGGAGTTTATGAAAAACTGAATATCAATAAAAAATATCTATCAAGATCCCTTGATGATGGCGGTACACTCTTCAATCCATTAGTTCCATGGGGGGTCAGCGGAGCCTTTTTCGCACAGACTCTTGGTGTTGACGCCATCGTATACATCCCATTTGCATTATTTTTATGTCTTTCTCCTTTGTTCAGCATTTTGTACGGGTTTCTTCCTGAACGTAAAAATAACGGGAATCCAAACTTAGAATCAATTGCATCATAATAAAAAAAGGAAAGAGCTATAGCTCTTTCCTTTTTTATTATGATCCTGAAAATCTTAATCTATCATTTCCTCAAACAATCGCTGAAGTTCTCTCGTAACCGGACCCGGTACTCCCCCATTGACTTTCATTGAGTCAATCTCAATAACTGGAATGACTTCACTGGTTGTTGAAGTAATAAAAGCTTCATCAAGGTTTACAAGATCATCTGCTTTGATCATTTCTTCGATTAGCGTTAAACCGTTTTTTTCACACAGTTCAACGACCTTCATCCGTGTGATGCCATTTAAAATCAAGTTATTGGCAGGATGAGTATAAATCACACCGTTCCTTACTCCGTAAAAATTGGATGAAGAGCCTTCCGTTATATGCTCGCCCCTGTGCAGCAGAGCCTCATATGCACCATTTTCAAAAGCTTCCTGCTTTGCAAGGACATTCCCCAGCAAATTCAAACTTTTAATGTCACATCTGAGCCAGCGGACATCCTCCATCAAATGCAGTTTAATTCCTTTTTCCTGTTCTGCTGCAGGTTTTGAACAGGGAATTGGATAGGCCACAATTTGAGGCTTAACGTCTTGCCCGGGGAAAAGGTGCTTCCTCCCTGTTACGCCCCGTGTGATTTGCATATAGACCGCGCCGTCCTGCACTTGATTTTTCCGAAGCAGCTCATTAAGCATCGCCGTTAATTCCTCTGCTGTATTCTGCAGTACAATCTTAATCTCTTTTGCACTTCTGACAAATCGCTCCATATGCTCTTTCATCGCAAAATATGAGCCATTATATACTCTAATAACCTCGTACACACCATCCCCGAATTGATATCCTCTATCCTCAAAGTCAATGGATACTTCGTTTTTCTGTTTAAATTTACCGTTTAAAAGTATGTACATATGAAGGCTCCTTTATTTAGATTGAAAGCTGTTTTCAAAAATAAATCGGATCGAATAAATGTGATTGAATGAAAAACTTCCTCTCCCTATGTTATGATGAAACACGCTGGTCTGTAAAATGGTTTTACATTTTTATTTGAATTTCAGAAGATTTAAGTTGAAATTTCTTTTCCTGTCCATTATGATGAAATTAGCCAAGAACACAACATATTGATATTTAATCAAAACTACAATACTACATATTGAAAAACAACAGCGAGCAAAGGTGCCAATTTATTGGCTTAAAAGGGAATCCGGTGCAAATCCGGAACTGTCCCCGCAACTGTAAGTGTGACGAACTGG
This sequence comes from Metabacillus hrfriensis, assembly GCF_030127205.1. Taxonomy (NCBI): domain Bacteria; kingdom Bacillati; phylum Bacillota; class Bacilli; order Caryophanales; family Bacillaceae; genus Metabacillus; species Metabacillus hrfriensis. The sequence goes on along the minus strand of NZ_CP126116.1, from coordinate 909,500 downwards.
GATTACCACTGTACGAGATTGAAGTATGGGAAGGACTCAGCGAAGAATGATCACAAGTCAGGAGACCTGCCATTTGATTGCTAGATAGTTTCGAATTCTTCGGGGACTGAGGAGATGGAACGATGGTTAATAACAGGACTGCTTTCACCCTGTTATTCTATCGTTTGATCCGCTCATGATCCCATGAGCGGATTTTTTTTAGGCATAAAAATTCAGGCTCCCCGTTCAGAACTAGAAGCTGATAATGGCGCTTGCGCTTTTTTATTATTTTTTAGGAGGATGTCAAATGGCAACCACAATGGCAACTATTATTTTTAATGAACTTACACTTGAGAAATCCCCATTTTCAGAAAAACGGATTAAGAATTTCATAGATGAAATCGGACACGACTTTAAAGAGCTTGACCTGGATGATTACAGCACAAGAGTCATCCAAAGCATCGATGGCCGCAGTGAATATACAACATCCCAAATCTCCAATCTCCTTATTCTCGAAGGCCTCTCCAATATTAGTGAGCTTGAGCCTCAATGGACTTACTTTTGTGCTCGCATTTATCTAAGAAAGCTTTATAAGGAAGCTGCATTCAACCGCAATCAGCATAATGGATATGATTCGTTTGTGAACTTAATCCAAACACTCACTGATAAGGGCATATACAGTCCGCATTTGCTTAACGCCTATTCACATGAAGAAATAGAAAGCCTCTCTTCCATCATTCAGCCGGAAAAAGATAAGCTGTTTACATATATTGGACTTCGCACTCTGTCTGACCGCTACTTAGCAAGAGATTTTGATAAAAAAATATTTGAACTGCCTCAGGAACGTTATTTGGTCATTGCCATGACGCTAATGGCCAATGAAAAGACAGAGCACCGTCTGCAGCTTGTCAAAGAAGCTTACTGGGCCCTCAGCAATTTGTACATGACCGTTGCTACACCGACGCTTTCAAATGCCGGCAAGCCTGTTGGCCAGCTGTCGAGCTGTTTTATAGATACAGTAGATGATAGTCTGCAAGGAATCTTTGACAGCAATACAGATATTGCAAATCTTTCAAAATCAGGCGGAGGCATCGGAGTTTATTTAGGAAAAATCCGCAGCCGCGGAAGTGACATCAAAGGCTTTAAAGGGGTCTCATCCGGTGTCATCCCATGGATGAAGCAGCTGAATAATACGGCAGTAAGTGTAGACCAGCTCGGTCAAAGGAAAGGAGCCATCGCTGTCTATTTGGATGTGTGGCATAAAGATATCTTTTCATTCCTGGATTCAAAGCTGAATAATGGCGATGAGCGTTTAAGAACTCATGACTTATTTACAGGTGTCTGCTTGCCGGATCTTTTCATGGAGCAGGCGGAAAACCGCGGCGACTGGCATTTATTTGATCCGCATGAAGTCCGTAAAGTGATGGGGTATTCCTTAGAAGATTTTTACGATGAAGGAAAAGGTTTCGGCTCCTTCCGCGATAAGTATTGGGAATGCGTCAATCATCCTGATCTATCTAAACAAACCGTACCTGCTATTGAAATTATGAAAGGCATCATGAAAGGCCAGCTTGAATCAGGCACCCCATTCATGTTTTATCGTGATGAAGTGAATCGCAGCAATCCGAATTCACATAAGGGCATGGTCTATTGCAGCAATCTGTGTACAGAGATAACTCAAAATCAGAGCGCAACGACAATGGATGAGCAATTCACAGAAGACGGAAAAATCATCACCGTTAAAACGCCGGGTGATTTTGTTGTCTGCAATCTGTCATCTATTAATCTTGCAAGAGCTGCCGCTGATGAAGTGCTTGAGCGTCTTATTACCATCCAGGTCAGAATGCTCGATAACGTGATAGATCTGAATGACATACCTGTGATGCAGGCTAAACTCACCAATCAGAAATACCGTGCAGTCGGCCTTGGAACATTCGGCTGGCATCACCTGCTTGCTTTAAAACGTCTGAAATGGGAAGACGAAGAAGCCGTACAGTATGCTGACAAGTTATATGAAGAGATTGCCTTTTACACGATCCAGGCAAGTATGAAGCTTGCTGCTGAAAAAGGAGCCTATCCAGTTTTTGAGGGATCAAAATGGCATACCGGAGAGTATTTCGAAAGCAGAGATTACACTTCGGAAAATATGCCATGGGATGAATTAAAACAGCAGGTTATGGAAAAAGGGCTTCGCAACGGCTACTTGATGGCTGTGGCGCCAAATGCTTCTACCTCCATTCTTGCTGGCAGTACAGCGAGCATCGATCCAATTTTCCAAAAAATGTACTCTGAAGAGAAAAAGGATTATAAAATACCTGTTACTGCTCCAGATTTAAATGCCGAAACCACATGGTACTATAAGTCAGCCTATTTCATTGATCAAATGTGGAGCATCAGGCAGAATGCCGCAAGACAAAAGCATATTGATCAATCGGTTTCGTTTAATTTTTATGTACAGAACACGATAAAAGCAAAAGAATTGCTGAACTTGCACCTATCAGCCTGGAAGGCAGGTTTAAAGACCACCTATTATGTCCGGTCTACTTCAAGTGCCATAGAAGACTGTGAGTCTTGCGCGAGCTAAAAGGAGAGAAAAATCATGACACATTCATTGAAAGCAAGGTCAATTATGGATGCAGGGGCACCAAACCGGTCCACAGCCATTATTAACGGCAGCAGCTCCAATGTATTGAACTGGGACGATGTTTCCTATCCCTGGGCTTACGCAAAATATAAAAAAATGCTGGCAAACTTCTGGACACCCTTTGAAATTAATATGTCCGGCGATATTAAGCAGTTCCCTCAATTATCAAAAGAAGAGCAGGATGCTTTTCTGAAAATCATCGGTCTGCTCGCACTGCTTGACAGCATCCAGACCGATTATGCAGGAAAGGTCTCGGAATATATAACAGATTCAAGCATTAACGCATTGATGATCATGCTCGCACAGCAGGAAGTCATCCATAATCATTCATACTCTTATGTTCTGTCAAGCATTGTTCCGAAGCATGTGCAGGATGAAGTATTTGAATATTGGAGAAGCGAACCCATTTTAAGAAAACGGAACGAGTTTGTCACGAATGGATATCAGGACTTTGCTGAAGAGCCGAACGTCAGCAATCTTCTTAAATCCATTGTGTATGATGTCATTCTTGAAGGTCTGTTTTTTTACTCAGGTTTTGCTTATTTCTACAACCTTGCCCGCAATCAAAAAATGGTCGCGACAAGCACGATGATTAACTACATTAACCGTGATGAACAAATACACGTAGATTTGTTTGTAAAAATATTCAAAGAAGTTCTGCGCGAGTACCCGGAATATCATACAGAGGAACTCGCAGCTTTTGTCAAAGAAACCTTTATGGAAGCTGCAGCTCTTGAAATTGAGTGGGGACGCTTTATCATAGGCAATAAAATAGACGGAATTCATATGAAGGACGTTGAGGATTATATAAAATTTTATGCAAATGTCAGGTGCAATCAGCTTGGCTTTGACCGCCCATTTGAGGAAAACCGGACAAATCCGCTGAAGTGGATCAAAGCTTATGAAGAAGTAGATCTCGGAAAGTCTGATTTCTTTGAGCAAAAATCACGTCAGTATACGAAAGTCAACTCCATCGACAACGGATTTGATGACCTATAATATATAACAAAACAAATAAACCGTTTTTAAAGGCGGTTTATTTGTTTGCCGCTTTTAGATAAAAAGTGATACAAAATGATTTTATATCCGTTATCCTATATATACGATGAAGGACATCTCCAGAAGTTCAAATTGCGACTATTGATGATATCCTTTAATTTATGAAAGAATGATCAAATTAGAGGAGATTGGGAAATGACACTTGAAAACGGCCCAACAGGTTACTTCTTCCTTCAGCAGCTGCCTTGCTTTTCGCATCACATCTCGGAAACGGCTATTTCTTAAAACAAATGTCAGATAATCCTCCAATAGAGCAGCATTCAGCAGCGAAGATTTGAAAAAAAAAGTTGCACTTGCCCCGGTAGATGAGCAAATGAATAGCGTAACGGCAATGGCCTCACTGATGAAAAACGATTCAAAAGAAATGGTCATCCTTCAGGCTGAACAGCTGAAGCAGCTGAAAGACGGCGAAGTCTATCAAATCTGGCTGATTGAGAATGAAAATCCAGTCGCAGCCGGTTCATTCGTTCCAGATTCATCCGGACATGGTGCCGTCATGTACGAAATGAACCTGGAAGGCGAGCTCAATTGGGATACTATAGCCATAACGATATGAACCAAAAGCAGGAAACAAAGCTCCTGAAGGTGCTGTGGTTCTTGCTTCACAGCTATAACCACTTAGAGAGAGTACGGTGTACCGTACCCTCTTTTTTATATGCTAAAACTCTATTTTCTGAATCTTCTAACAGAAATCAAAAAAGAGACTATCCGCTAAGATAGTCTCCCCATTTATTGTCCATGAAAGTTGTTCATATCCCGATTGCAATTATGAATCTCCTGTTCTGCTTTTATTGCTCAGCTTTAGGATCTGGGTAATAAACATTTTACCTTTCTTCTTCGTTTCGTTCATAAATCTCTGATCCAACAATCAGGGCAAACCATACCTTTTTTCACTAGAGACAAAATCATCAAGGATTCACACGGTGTCTTAAAACGGCTGATTCTTACTTTACTTCTTCCTCTTCCGCTTTTTCAATTAAAGTTGCTTCGTACATTTCTTCATCCGTCTGCACTTTAATACTTTCTTCCACACGAATTCTTCCTTTACCCATTTTATCTCCTCCTTTATTGATATCATAATTAATCTGAAAATTTAGTAAATGATGATTTATCCCTATTTATTTGACTATTTATTGAATCCCGACTAGGTTAAGGGCAAAATACATCGTTCTTTTAATGGAGATTTTCGACTCTCGTAATGGAAAGAGACCGGCGCGACACGATTTAACAATTTACAAAGAATTCGGGTCTTTTTACTTAGCTGCACGTGTAATTTTTTTTGTTATCCTGCTGTATTTTAAAAAAATATGTCTTTTAATGGATACTCTTCTTTTTAAAGCGGCCTCCTCTTACTTCTGTAATATTGGCAACAGCTAAAAAAGCAGAAGGATCTAATTCCTCAACAATGGATTTTAACTTTGCTTCTTCCAGTCTTGTAATCACACAAAAAATGACCTTTTTATTATCGCCGGTATACGCTCCTTCCCCGTTCAAGTACGTAACTCCGCGGCCGAGGCGGGCTAAGATTGCCTGACCCACCTCATCCGGATTTTCGCTTATAATCCATGCAGATTTCGATTCATCAAGTCCCTGTATGACCACGTCAATCGTTTTATAAGCAATGAAATAAGCAATAAGAGAATACATCGCCCGGTCCCAGCCAAATACAAAACCGGCACTTCCTAAAATAAACAGGTTAAAAAACATGATAATTTCCCCAACGGAAAAAGGAGATTGCTTATTAAATAAAATCGCCAGAACTTCTGTACCGTCAAGGGATCCTCCATACCTGATGACCAGACCGACTCCGATGCCAAGTATAATTCCTCCAAAAACAGATGCAAGCAAGAGATCCTCAGTCAAAACAGGAACAGGATGAAGCAAAGCCGTCGTAAAAGACATAACTCCTACACCCAACAAAGTAGAAAGCGCAAACGTCTTTCCAATCTGGTTATACCCAATGAAGAAAAAGGGCACATTCAGAAAAAACAAGTAAATACCAAGCTTAACTTTGGTCAGATGAGAAAGGATAATGGAAATTCCCACAATCCCGCCATCTATCACACGATTAGGAACGAGGAAGATTTCCAGACCTATTGCCATCAAGACTGCACCGAAACAAATCAGCACCATACGTTTGCCAATTTCAGCCTTTGGCAGCTTTTTGTGCTGTTTGATGACGGACATTTGATGGGGCTCCATTTATCCTCCTCCTTTTAGTCACTCTTTTCCAATTAGTTTATATATTAAAATATAGGTGCAGACTATCGCTGAAATGACTGTTTTGAAAAAAAAAAACACCCATATTCAGGGTGTTTGATACTAACTCTAAGCTGATATTCTGTGGTAAAATAAATAGTAAGAAAATTCAGACGGTGATGCGAATGAAAATGATTAATATTTGTGTAAAATGCAGCGGAAAAGGACAGATCAGATCAAAGCTTCCATTTTTCAGAAAAACATGCCCAGCTTGCAATGGGACGGGAAAGCGCGAAACAACTATTAAAAATTCGAAACGCGCCTGACCCTTCCCTGTCTTTTTAGCTTATTCCTTCCCTTTGCTCATGGCTTTTTTATTTGTAGCAATGACTGCATTTTTAATTAAGTCGTCAAATCCGCCTTCTTGAAGCACTTTTATTCCCTCAGCGGTGGCTCCTCCGGGTGTTGTCACTTGCTCTCTAAGTTCTTGTGGAGCAAGCTTGGCTTTCAGCATGGAAGATGAGCCGGCCAGCATCTGCGCGACAAGTCTGACAGCCGTTTCATGAGAGACTCCGTAGGACTCAGCCTGGTCAATTAAACTCTCTGAAAATGCATAAAGAAAAGCGGGGGCACTTCCTGTGATTGCTGTTAATTGATGAACCTGCTCTTCTGAGCACTCCTCAGCCTCGCCTATTGCATCAAGTACTTGCTTCAGCATGCTTTTATGATTTTCAAGCACAGCTTTCCCGTATGCGACAAGGGACATCGACTGACCGATTTCTGATGCAGTATTAGGCATCACCCATGCAGCAGGAGTATTCTCAGGCAAATGCTTTTCCAAGAAAGAAGGCCCGATCCCGGCTGCTATTGTAACAACAAAATGATTATGAATAAACGGCAACATATCCTGCAATAAACTCAAATGAACTTCTGGCGGCATTGCAAGAACCACCATATCCGCTTTTTCAATATCTTCCCTCCAATTTAAAGAAGGGATTACCTGATACTTTTTCTGAAGGTAAAACAGTTTCTCTTTATTCCTATGATTCGATACATAAATGTCCTTTACGTTTGGAGATTGTACAAGTCCAGATAAGATGGATTCCGCCATTCGGCCTGCCCCAATAAATAAAATCGTGCTTTTTTTCAAAAAACTTCTTCCTCTCTTTATCATCTTTCGTTATTTTATCAAACTTGAGAGCACAAAAAAACCGGTGTCTTAACACCGGTCCCTAGCTATACTGCTTTGTTTTTTCAAATGCATCCTGCTTAGCGCCTTCCACATATATTGTGCGGCTTGGGAATGCAAAACCTACACCCTCTTCTTCAAGGATCGCCATGATCTTATAATTAATATCCTGCTTCACACTTAAATGATCTGCATAGGCTGTTGTTTTCGTGAAGAAGTTTAAGAAAATATCAAGGCTGCTGTCGCCAAAAGCATTAAAGATGACATTGATTGTGTCATCATGAATCCCATCGTGCTCAGACAGCATATGTTCAATTCTCTTCACACATGTTTTCAACTGAGATTCTGTTGTATCGTATGTCACGCCAATAGTGAATTGAATTTGTCTTTTGCCCATTTTCGTCCAGTTCGTAATGGGCTCATTGGCAAGTGTTGAGTTTGGCACAGTTACAAGCGCCTGCGGAAATGTCCGGATTCTCGTGCTTCTAAATGAGATATCCTCTACAACTCCTTCGACACTTGGCGTCTTAATCCAGTCGCCGAGCGTAAAAGGCTTTTCTGTAATGATAATGATTCCGCCAAAAAAATTGCCGATCGTCTCTTTCGCTGCAAGGGCAAATGCAAGACCGCCAAGTCCGAGCCCTGCCACAAAACCATTTACATCATACTTAAATTCCTGAGCAATGATGCTGAATGTCAGCGCAAGAATAAGAAAGCGCATAACCTTGGATAAAAAGGGACCAAGAATATCATCCATCTCAAGTTCAAAACGGCGATTCACTTTATCAAATAAGAGAGATGAAGATGCCGTCAGATTGTAAAGACCCCATGCAAGCACAAGCACAATGGAAGATCGATAGAATTGACTAAGAACGTCCCTTTGGTTATCTAAAAAAGGCGAATACAGAATGGCCATATATAAACCGATCAGAATAAAAAACATGCGGAGCGGTTTTTCATAGGCAACCAGGACATTCCTGAAAATATCAGTCGGTGTTTTGTTGCTGAACTTCAAAATCATTTTGAATACGTATTTCGTAAAAAGTTTTCGAAGGACCATAAACAGCACGAAAATACCGATGCTTACAGCAATTTCAATTAAACTTTCAGTCGTCATATATTTTTCAATCATGAACTTCTCCCCTTACTCTGTATACCTTATGTATTAACAAAATACTATTATACTAAACTATTCGAAAACCTCATCGTCTTTTGGTCCCTATTTTTTTATAAAAACTGGTAACTTTGAGGATATTTCCTGCGTCTTTCCTGTAACAAAACAAATTGAAGGGCGGCAGAAAAATGCAGGACCTCGTGATTTACAAAAATGAAATCTATACTCTTTTTCATAAATATGAAAGCGGATATTGTGAAATTTTAAAAACAAGAGGCTATTTACGCGTCATTCTTGTACATGAATCTGAGCTCCATTATAAAGACAAATCGTAAATTTAAATAATCAGTTCAACTTTCTGGATTTTTACAGGAGATTCTGATACCGTTATCATTAAATCAATCCTGGGAGAGGTCTTAAATATGTCACTAAATACATGGTTTGCTAAAGGATTAACTGCACAGGAATATATCGAAAAAATGAATGTAAATAAAGAAGAAATGAACACAATCTATCAGAAGTTTTCATTGGATGAAGACGATGTATCCATTCTTGAGAGCATCCGCAATCAATCCCTTCGTGTCATTGTTCTTTCTGAGGACTGGTGCGGAGATGCCATGCTGAACAATCCCATTCTATTAAAAATTGCAGAAGAAGCAGGTATGGACGTCCGCTTTTTGCTGCGCGACTCAAACCTTGAGCTCATGGATCAATATTTAACAAACGGTACATCACGTGCGATTCCTATCTTTATCTTCTTCGATCAAGCTGGAAACGAAAAAGCTGTCTGGGGACCCCGGGCTCCAAAAATTCAGCAGCTCGTTGAACGTTTAAGAAAATCGCTGCCGGATAAAGAGCACCCGGATTTCAAAGCAAAGCAATCAGAAATGATCCAGACTTTAACAGCATCGTATAAAGAAGACGAATCGCTGTGGAAAGAAGTTTCATATAGCATTATAACCACACTTAAGAAGAAGAGATTACACGTTTAATCAGAAAAACTGCTTATAGGAATTCGGCTCTGACTTCAACACTGGAATCTTGTGTTCAATCTAAAAAAAAGCAGTTGCCTCTAGGAGGTGACTGCTTTTTTAATGATGCTCACTTCAAGACCCATTTCAACGTTGCCTTTAATCGCACGGCTGATCATACAAGAGCTCTCTGCCTTCTCTGCAAGCTTTCTTGCAAGCTCTTCATCTTTGACAGTTGCTGTGCTTTTTAACACAATGACAGGCCGATGAATAATTTTTTTATACGTAATCACACCTTTTGTAACATCGACGATTCCCTCTGATGTCATCGCAAGGTCTTCTTTTTCCAATCGGCTGCGCTCCATCATAGCTGCAAGTGTGATGATATAGCAGGTTGCAGCAGCTCCAAGAAGCATCTCGTCAGGGTTTGTTCCAACACCAGGACCTTCCATCTCCGGCGGAATCGACACCTGTGTTTTTAAATTTCCGCTTTCGATTTCCCCGACGTCATTTCTAAGGCCTGGCCAATGTGCTTTTAAATGAAAAGAATGTTCCGGCATGAGAATCCCTCCTTTCCTTTATTATAGAATATTGTCTTATTATCGGCCCGCTGATTAACTCACAGCAACATTCGCCATAAAAGCAAGATAAGCAGAAACAATAAATAATACCGCAAATGCACAAGCTGCATATGCATTTCTTTTTTTAATAAAACTGATCACGATCATGCCAAGAAAAAGAGCTGCAAAAATAAAAAGCAGCATTCCATTCAGTGAGAAAGCAAATCCGATTTCAATCGGCGCCTGGATCTTTAAGTCTTTAATGAATTCAAATAAAGGCGAAGCACCGTCTGAACGAAAGGTTGTGTTGACATCATGCGGAGGAGCCTGTGTCCCTAATACTCCTGTTAAAAAGAAAACGATCATGACGACAAGGCTCTCGGCTCTTACCCAGACAAGAGTCTGGATATGACCGGCCCTTTTGCCTACAAAGCCATTCAGAAAAGCAAAGACCAGCAGCGGGACTATACTGATATGTTTTAATAGAATCACTTGTCCATAAGATAGGCTCCATGCATGGACATAATCATTCAGATCAACGACAAATGTCATGACGATTAACCCGCTTGCAGTCAAAACTGTCATACATACGAGCGCAAACGGCGTAAACCAGCTGAGGAAAGCCTGCCAATTCGCTGTTTTTTTTGAAAACCAAGCTGTATGAAGCAATACGCCCGTCCACAATGTGACGGAAAGAAAATGAATGCTGTGAGATGCGATCCCCGGCCAGAAGGATAATGTTGCAGCATGGCTTGCATATCCCAATGCAGCGATCATGAAAAGTAAAAGTACTCCCTGAAAATATTTAGAACCGTCCAAGTATATGGCAATCCATAGACATGCTGCTGCGGCTGCAGTCATTAACCACGATTGACCCGCCTGAAAATCAGCCAATACCGATTTTATCGTTTGACTGAGACCAGCCATATGATAAAAACTCAGGATAATTTTTAATACCGGCAGAAAAGAAAAAACAACGACCAGCAAAACTGTTAGAAGCAAAAATGGTTTTGGAATTCGAATTTCAGGTTTCTTGTCTTTTTTGACAAACTGCAGGACAACATGCCCAATTAAGAAAGAGAAGAGAACATACGTGATCCCTTCTCCAATCGGTATGAGATAAGCCATGTTTATCAGCCTTTCTTTTTCATTAAGAAAACAATACCGATAACGGCAATCACACCAATAGCAACAAGGATAATCGTCATGACTGGGCTGTTCTCAGCCTGCTCTGATTCCGAACTTTCTGTTTGTTCATCTGTTTGTGCTGCCTTTTCATTATCAGCTTTCTGATTATCCTCAGCCTCATTTACAGCTGATTCGTCTTCCTTTGATGATTGAGGCTCTTCTTCCTTGACTTCTTGCTGAACCGTAAAGGCGAGAGTGCCTTCCATCTCATGTCCATCTTCTCCGATAATTTTCCAGTCTGCTGTGTATGATCCATTTTCGAGTTCACTCGATGAAATTCCTTTAAGTGTTTCTCCTTCAGCCTTCACTTCCAGTGGAACCTCAGCACCATCTTTAGTTAATGTAATCGTACTCAGTGACTCAATCGCTGTATCAAAGGTTAACTCAATTTCTTTGATTGGTTCCGTTATTGTTGATCCTTCTTCAGGAGTTGAAGAAGTCATATGTGTATGCGCAAAAACTGTATTCGGTAAAATAACTAAAACGAGCATTCCTAATAGAGAGAGTATCTTTTTCATATCGTTATTCCTTTCTATGCCTAGATTCAACTTTCATCTTAACATGATCCGTCATCTTCCCATTCGCAGAAATTCGACAGTTTTCTAAACACTGTCTTTTAAAGGTTTGTTTAATAAGCTAACGGTATACTCTTTTGTTTGGATGTTCAATCTAATAAAAAAAACCCGAGAATAAAATGACCCGAGTTTTTCAGCAGTTATCTGCAATTGTTTAATATCGATATATAAAAGCTGCTTATCTGTGTCTTTCAATATGCCTGAATGGCTTCTTCGAACAAAAATGTTTCTATATTTATTCAATTACCTTTTCTGGGTGATCTCAATTTCTTTCTTCGGTAATATCTAATAATAATAATCGACAGAAATAGAATACATCCAACCCCGATAAAAAACGGTCCAAATTTAGAAAGATACCCATTTACTGCATCAATGGAAGCGCCGAATTTATTGCCCATACAAAAAAAGAGAATGGCCCACAAAAAGGATGAACCATATGCCAGCAGAGCAAATTTCCAGAACTTTAATTTATTCATCCCTGCCAGGACTGGACCCAGATGCCGCAGCAGCGGGAAAAAATAGGTCATGCCCAGTGTATAATCGCCATGTCTTGCAAATAATTGCTGAAATTTGATAAATCTGCTCTGCGCTCTTTCTCTTCTGACTAAAAAAGACAGAGCCAGTTCCCCAAAGCTTTTCCCAACTAAAAACCAGAAGGTGAGTGCCGTCATGATCCCTAAATAGGATGAAAAAAAAGCAGGTACTGGGTGCAGAATCCCATGGGATGAAGCAAATCCGCCCATCATAACAATCACTTCATTCGGAAGAGGAATAAAAAAGGTTCCGGCAGAAAGCATCACAAACAAGGCAAGATAGCCATACTCCTCTATAAAAACAAGTATCTCCGAAATCTCCATTTTCTCACTGCCTTCATCTTTATGTATGTTCCATTATACTAAGATAAAAAGCTTTAGAATAGGAAGATGCCTTAGTCAATTTTACCTTCCTTTTTCAAGAGGGAAATGAACGTATTCACGATTTCTTGATCAAAATGGATTCCACTCCATTTCTTCAGTTCCCGCACCGCTTCGGCTGCACTAAGCGCACTCCGGTAAACACGATCCTGTGTCATCGCATCATATGTATCGCTTACTGTCACGATTTTTGATTCCAGCAGGATTTCTTCCGATTTCAGTCCAAAAGGATAGCCTGAACCATCTAATTTTTCATGATGCTGAAGAATGATGTCACTTACACCTTTCTGATGTTTTAAAATATCAGCTCCGTCTGCGGGATGCTTCTTAATGATAGAAAATTCCTCATCAGTCAGTTTGTCTGGTTTATTTAAGATATCAGTCCCTACATTAATTTTCCCGATATCATGAAGCAGCGATGCAACATAGAGATTCTCAAGCCTCTTCTTATCAAGCCCCATCTCTTTGGCAATCTTAATGGAATACTCTTGAACCCGCATGCTGTGATTATATGTGTAGCGATCTTTTTGTTCTACTTTTTGTACCATGCTTGTCCATTTCTCTATTTCGTCGCTTAAATCATCAAATGCCGGTTCTGTAATAAACCAAAGCAGTTCTAAATCGGTTAATGCTTTAAAAAAAATTGGTTTTTTCAAGTCCTGAACATAGAAATAATCTTTCTCCTTCAGTACTTTGCTTTCGTTATTCTCCTCAAAGAGAACTTCCCCTTTAATGATGTAATAAAATTCAAAGGAGTCTCTCTTTTCTCCTGGATAAATGTAGAACATGCGATCCTTCACTATGCTTTGAAAGAGAATTTCAGTTCCTTCATTTTTCAGCAGCAGACTTAATTCTGCCGACTCCTGTTTTACTTTATTGATGTAACTGCCCTTTTTAAAAATATGCAGCCCTTCCATATGATAGCCCCCCAAATTAGAAAAGGATTGCGGAACCTTGTTCTCTGTTTATGGTCCAACAACTTTCAGCGGATCCACCCAGACCTTTTTTCCGCCGAGCTCAACTAAAACCCATGTACATTCCACAGTTACGCCATTTTCAGCAGCTTTGCTGATGGTCTTAGCAGACATTTCATTTGTTACATCCACCAAGTTCTGAATTAAGTCACCAAGCTCTCTGTCGAACTCGTTCTGAAACTCTGCAAATTTTTCTTTTTCTTTCAGCAGCTTTTCTTCCAAATTCTCTATTCTCTTCTTCATTTTTTCATCATCTTTTGCATCCGGAAATTCTGAGGATAATTTTGTCAGTTCTGCCTGCAATTGCGCCATTTTCTCTTCCGTCTTGTTTTTATTATGTAAGTACTTGCTCTCAATCTTCTCTGCTTCTGCAACGGCTTTTACGATTAAAGAATCGATCTTCTCGTTTGTTTCCATTACCAGCTGAAGGATTTCTTCTTCGCTTAATCCTGTGTTTTCTTCAGCGAAAACGGCAGGAACTGCTGAATATACGGTAAAAAAGAAAATGGCTAATACACACGCGATGATTTTTCTCATTTTTTATTCCTCCTTCATATTGGTTTTTACTGATTAATCGTAATTTTTTCACTATTCAATGTTATTATATATCAATACTGACAATATGTAGTAAAAAAGAACGAATTTTGTAAAAAAAGCAAGAATAATGTTTTGATAAGAATTTAAATAACCCAATAAAAAAACGATGCAGCTTGTGCTGCATCGCTTTCTCCCTCTGCATTTAATCAAAATTACCGGCACTCTCCACGATTTCTCCCTGAAAAATCGCTTTAATCTTTTCCCGGTTTTTCTTGGAGACGAGAATATATAAGGTATCACCTGAAAAAATATTTGTATCTCCTCTCGGAGTGTGAAGTTTTTCATCTCTTATAACAGCCGTTATTAAAGCATCATTCGGCAGCTCAATGTCTTTTAATTCTTTTCCTGAAACATTGGCGCCTTCCCCAACCTCAAGCTCAATCATTTCATTATTAGTTTTGCCGATCGAGATTAATTCAAGGGTATGATTCAATGAATTTTTCTTGCTTTCTGACAGGTTCAGCTTATTGGCAAGAGGTGTTATCGTCGCACCCTGAAGCAATGCCGAAGTCAGGACAACGAAGAAAACGACATTAAAGATCAGCTGACTGTTCTCAAGTCCAGCAAGCATCGGATAAGTAGCCAAAACGATCGGAACAGCTCCTCTTAATCCCGCCCAGGAAATAAACAGTTTTTCCTTTATTGAAAACTTTGAAACAAACATGCTGATAAAGACTCCTATTGGACGCGCCACTATCATTAAGATCACTGACAGCAGCAAACCTTCCCAAACGATGCCCAAAAGCTGATTCGGGAACACTAGCAAGCCAAGTAATATAAACATTAAAATTTGCATCATCCAAGCAAAGCCTTCATTAAAACGAATGATGGAATGCCGGAAGGTTAAATCTGAATTTCCGACTATGACAGCCATGACATAAACAGCAAGGAGTCCGCTTGCATGTGCGAACGTGGTTAAGCTGTATGTTAAAATGGCAAATGCAAGCGATAAAACGGGATAAAGTCCAGATGAATCCAAATTTATTTTGTTAATGGTCCACACTGCAAGCTTTCCGAAGAGCAAACCTGCTGCAAGACCAAAACCCATCTCCCAGAAGAACCTTAAGACAAGTTCAATAAAACTCGTATCTGGCTGCCCAATCAGATGAATGATCGTTACTGTCAGAAATACGGCCATTGGATCATTCGTACCAGATTCAGCCTCCAGAGTAGACGTCAACTTCTTTCTGATGTTTTTGTTGCCGAGAACAGCAAACACTGCTGCTGCATCAGTTGATCCGACGATTGCCCCAAACAATAACCCCTCAAGCCAGGTTAAATCGAGAATAAATTTTGCAAATAAGCCGATTATGATCGTCGTAATAAAAACGCCGATTGTAGCAAGCATGGATGATGGCACAAGAATTCTTCTGACATCCACCCATTTTGTCTGCAATCCCCCGTCAAAAATAATAATCACCAGGGCAATAATTCCAAATAACTGGGCAAGCTTTGCATTATCAAAATAAATATAATTGCTGAGCACCATACCGACAACAATAAAAAAAACGAGTGAAGGCAAACCAAGCCGAGAGGAAAACTTTGCAGTCAAAACACCGATTGTTAAAAGAACAGCTAAAATTAATATGATATTATCAACAGAAAACGACAATACTGCATCACCTCATAGTTTCATTTTACACAACGTTTTGAAGAGAATTAATAGAGGAATAAGTCTATTTTATCGCAACATTCAGCTTATCGTCTAGAAATTGGCCTAAGGAAAAAGATTTTCCTAATGAAAGTCCCTGGATGTTTCTTCCTCCTATATAATAGATTACTTATGACATCTTTTATCCAAACAGATTTCAATGAACAATGATGTCACCTATGTTCAAAGCATAAACACCGCCCTCTGAAACCTATCTTTTATGATAGGTTTTTCTATTTCACAAATTTGACTAAGATTCTTACAGGACTTTCCAAATTCATCAAGAAGTTATCCTTATAAATGAACAATAGGGGGTCTTTTTTTGAAGAAAAACAATGAGGATTTATCAAACAGAGATTTAATGAGTTCTATTTATAAGGATTTTGAAAAAAAAGGCGGTGCTGAAAAACTGCCGGGCATGGGTAAGCCACTTCCAAAAAGCGCTCTTGAGGGGGATATCTTCACGAAAATTGTCAAAAATGCAAACTACCTCCCTGCATGGATTAGAATGCAGAAAGAAATTAAGCAGCGCATAGAAAAATTGATGAAACTCACTGATGATGAAAAACGTATAACAGAAGCTGAACAAATTAATAAAGAAATTATGAAATATAACCGCTCTTGTCCTCCAGCCCTGCAAAAAAACTTACTATCCCTTAATGAGCTTGAAAAGCATTACAAACTATGGGAATGACAGAATGGCATGGCGCAGCCTGCTGCATTTATCCCTGTAACCGAGTTAGTGAGACTGGGCTATGGAATGATATAATGAAAACAATTTGTTTCACCTTTCCCCCTTATGGGAAAAGCTACATATGGCAAATCTCCGCAAACTCATGGAAGTGAGAAATACATCAAAAGGTGGTGCATATCATTTGCCGAAGGACCGCATTTTTAAAATTGGTTATGGAATCATTATCTTTTTAACGATTATTCTGCTGTCGACTAAAGTAGATTTCATTTTCAGACCGCTTGAAATCATATTCACGACCTTATTTTTCCCGTTTTTGGTTTCAGGAATCATCTTTTATTTACTTCGCCCGATCGTGCGATTTTTAGGAAGAAAAGGCGTTCCGAATACCATCTCGATCATCATTATTTATCTGCTCGTTATTGGCCTTGGAACATTAGTAATCTTCTTGATCGGACCGGTTATTCAGAAACAATTTCAAGAACTGATCAATAACTTTCCTCAGATTGTGCAAACCCTGCAGGATAATCTTCTTGCTCTAAGAGAAAATAAATGGTTTGCCCGGTTTGAACAGAATGATATTTTGACTTTCGAAAAGATGACAGCTTCTGTTACAGACTATTTCCAGTCGAATGTAAGCAATATCGGCAGCAGCGTTTCTAATTTCATTGGCATTCTGACAAGCATTGCAACAATCTTTGTTACGGTGCCGTTTATTGTTTTTTATTTGCTGAAAGATGGTGAATATGCTCCAAAACAAGTTTTGCGCTTTTTGCCTTATACAAAAGCAAACGAAGCGAAGCTCATTTTAAAGGATATGGATCATGCCCTAAGCTCGTACATTCAGGGACAGGCTCTTGTCAGTCTTGTCGTTGGTGTAATGATGTACATAGGTTACTTAATTATTGGACTTGATTATTCCATTCTGCTTGCGATGTTTGCGATGCTGACAAACGTCATTCCTTTCCTTGGACCGTTTATAGCAGTAATTCCTGCTGTAATAGTAGGCTTCCTGGATTCACCGTTTATGGTTGTACAAGTACTTATAGTCGTTATTGTTGTTCAGCAAATCGACGGCAATATTTCTTCACCGCTGATTATGGGCAAAAGACTTGATATTCACCCTTTAACTATCATCCTGCTCCTGATTGTTGCGGGAAGCATGGGAGGATTGCTTGGAATGCTGCTTGCCGTTCCGACCTACGCCATATTGAAGGTCATATGCAGCCATTCTTACAGACTTTACCTTCTCAGGAAAGAGCGGCTCGATCCAATCCGGAACACGAATGCGGACATTGAAATTGAGTAATTTCAGCAGGTTTGAAGGATAGTAACAATAGAAAAATAATCATGATTTGGCAGGTGTGCATATGACGTTTTTTCAGCTTCTTAAAAAGGGAAATAAATCTTCAGGCATTGCAGCTCTCGGGAATACGGCATTAACGATTATTAAAGGAATCGCTGCTTTTATAAGCGGGAATGGAACCATGTTTGCCACCACTTTGCATTCAGCAGCGGATGCCATTAATCAGGGGTTTGTTTTTATCGGAAGTGCTCTTGCTGAAAAAGCTCCGACAAAACGATTTCCAACCGGCTTCGGCCGTGTAGTGAATCTCTTCGTTTTGATTGCGGTTATCGTAATTTCCATTATGGCATACGAAACGCTCCATAAAGGCTGGGAACTGATTCAGCACCCTAAAGCAACCACAAATATCCTGTTAAATGCGGGAATCCTTGTTATCGCTGTTATAATTGACGGTCTCATTCTTATTAAAGCAATGAAAGAAATTGCACATGAGACAAGAACAGAAGCAAAAGGATTTGGCGTTGCAGCAAATGCATTTAAACATGTAAGTCTTGCTTCGCCTCCAACAAGACTTGTTTTCTACGAAGACATTATTGCTACATTTGGTGCATTATTGGCCCTTGTATCAATCGTAGTGTCTTATTTCACCGGTTTTTACGTTTTAGATGGTGTAGGTACGATGATGATTGGAGTATTGCTGATAGGCATTGCCATTAAAATCGGTTATGAAAATACAATTGGATTAATCGGAGTTGCTGCCCCTAAAGATGTAGAGGACCGAATTGCAGAAATGATTCTATCTGATCCTGACGTTGAAGACATTAAAAATCTCCGTATTCTTCAGGAGGGGCGCAAATACCATGTTGAAAGCTATATGGAACTAAAACCCGGGTTATCTCTAGCTGTTGCAGATGATATTAAAATCAGGGTGAAGGATCACTTATATACCGATCCTGATATTGCAGATGTCACTCTTGGCATTTTCGAATCAGACGGAGTGAAAACATGGGGAATGAATGAAACTGAATAAAAGGTTAGACAAAATGGACCATTTTTAAATGGTCTTTTTTGTTTGTCATTTTTTCTAAATAAGCGTTTCAAATTGGATACTAAAGGGGATAGTTCAAATGTTTTCCAAATATAAATTAGGGGTTATGGAAAAAAAGTGAAACTTTATTTAGTTTTAATCGTTTAAGAAAGTGTACACCTTGATTCACCAAATTGGAGAGGAGCTCGTTAATTTTGAAAAAATCAGGATGGATTATCAGTTTATTGATTGCATTGCTTTTAGCCGGATGCGGTCAAAGCACCGCTACTACAGAAAAAGAAGATAAAGCGGCAGAGACTGCTGAAACCGAAGCTGAAACCAAAGAAACAAGTGAAACTGACAAAAATGCAACATCTCAAGAAGTATTGGCTGCTGCCAGTGAAAAATCTGCTGAGCTTAAAAACTTCGCTATGGACGGCACACTGAAAATGATTATGACAACTGAAGAAGGAACGATGGAAACAAATGCAGACATGCAGACAAAAACAAATGTAGAGCCACTTTTCATGCAGCAAACGATGCAAATGGAAGCTGAAGGACAAACAAATACAATTGAAATGTATATGGATAAGGAATTCATTTACATAAAAGATGTACAGTCAGGCGGATGGGTTAAAATGAAACAGGCCGGACCAGGCATGGGTGAAATGATGAATCAGCAGAAAACGATGACTCCTGCTGAGCAAATCAAACAGCTGGAAAAAATGGCAGATGATATCCAGATGGAAGAAACCGAAGGTGAATATATACTTAATGTTAAAGGCAATGGTGAAAAACTGATGAGTCTTACAGGGAATATGATGGGCTCTGATCCTACAATGCAGGCAGCATTGGAGCAAATGGACATAGAACAAATTGATTATACGTACACACTGGACAAAGAAACTTATTTCCCCAAATCACTAAAAATGGACATTAAAATGTTTATCACTGAAAATGAACAGAAGATCGAGATGCAGCAAACGATCACATCTGAATTCTCTGAAATGAATGAGCTTAAGAACTTCTCTATTCCTGAAGAAGTGTTAAATGAAGCAGTTGAGGTTGATCCTGCTGCCTAGAAAAGCGGAACCGCCCGTTTAGCTTCGACAGACAGATAAGGATCCGGCAGAAAAGGCGCTTTTTGCCTTTACTGACGGATCCGTTCTGGCCGAGGGGTTGGGCAGGTTAGCCCATATCTATATTTTTAATGAAAAAGGAGATCTCTTAGTGAAGATCTCCTTTTTACTTACCAGCCCATTCTTTTTCTAAGGCTCTCAATATGAGCAATATGATGATTCCCATGCCACGCATAAACACCCAGTGTTTCAGCCAATGTAGCGGAGGTTTTATTCGCAGGGTGATAAAATGTCCTGTTTAAATCAGATTCAGAGAGAGACGATGCAAGCATGACCAAGCGTTTATGCAAATGTTCAAGCAATACGAGCGACACCTCAATTTCCCCATGCTTTGAATCTGATAATTCTGCCCATGCCTTTTCCTCATATGGACGAATAACCGGGTTCTCTTCTGTTAAGGCAAGTTTTATTCTTATATAGGCATTCATATGACTGTCTGCCAAATGATGAACTACCTGGCGCACACTCCACCCTCCTTCGCGATAGGGCGTATCCAGCTGTGAATCTGATAAATCCAAAACGGCTGTTTTTAATCTTGAGGGCGCTGCAGCCAGTTCATCTAGCCAGCCTTTCAAATGGATTGTTTCTATTTTTTCAGGTGCATAAAAAAGACCAATAGGATACTTTAAATCTTGCATTTTATCATCCCTCTCCAACTATTCTCTCTTCTTTTATTATCCAAGTTTTTGAATGAGAACTCCCCCGGCAGCCCCTGCAAGAACCACTAGCCAAGGCGGGAGCTTCCAGTAGACAAGAAGTGCAAATGCTATTAAAGCGAGGGCAAAATCGCTGGACGTTTTGATTGCACTTGTCCATACCGGATTGTAAAGAGCTGCAAGCAGAATACCGACAACAGCCGCATTCACTCCCATTAATGCGGCTTGTACGCTGCTTTTTTCTCTTAGCGTATTCCAAAAAGGGAGCATAGCAACGACGAGCAGAAACGACGGCAAAAACATTGCTGCTGTTGCAGCAATTGCACCTGATACACCATTGATCGATGCACCCAGATAACTTGCAAAAGTAAACAGCGGTCCCGGTACTGCCTGTGCAGCTCCATAACCGGCAAGGAAGATCTCTTCACTTACCCATCCTTGCGGCACGACTTCCCGTTCAATCATCGGGAGCACGACATGTCCCCCGCCAAATACGATTGAACCAACACGGTAAAAGGTATCAAACATAGCCGTCCATATAGAGGGAAACACTTGCCTGATCACCGGAAGAAGAATCAGCAGCCCCAAAAATAAAACCCAGGCTATGATACCTGTTTTTCTGCTTATGGATAGATTCAACTTTTCTGCCTTTGAAACCTCTTTATTTTTGTATATCAAATATCCAGCAGCACCTGCAATTAATATAATAGCGATTTGCCCAATGGCGGTTGGAAAGAAAAGGGCACAAACAGCAGCAATAATGGCCATTGTAATTCTCGGCCTGTCCGGAGTCAGATTTTTCCCCATGCCCAAAATGGCCTGCGCAACAACTGCCACAGCCACAACCTTCAGACCATCGATCCATCCTGCGTCTTCCGCCTGAAAGCCTTTTACAAAATAAGCAAATAAGATGAGGGCAATGACAGAAGGAATTGTAAATCCAAACCATGATAAAAATCCTCCTGCCAAGCCGCCCCGGACTATGCCAATTGAGATTCCGACCTGACTGCTCGCCGGACCCGGAAGGAACTGGCACAAGGCCACTAAATCAGCATAGCCCCGTTCGTCAAGCCACTTCCTCTTCTTTACATATTCATCTCTGAAATAACCTAAATGTGCAACAGGACCGCCAAATGACGTCAGCCCAAGCTTAGTAGACACAAGAAGGATTTCAAGCCACGTTCTAAACATATTTTCACCATTCCTCCTTTAAGACTTCTCTGGCAAGCTCTCTCAGCATCTCTTTTGATTTTTCCAATGCCTTCTCCCCTTCTTTTGTTATGCTGTAATACTTGCGGATCCGCCCCTTTTCTTTTTTATCTTCCCTAGTAAGGAATCCTGCTTTCTCAAGGTTGTGCAGATACGGGTATAGTGTGCCCGGTCCAATTTCATAGCCGTGGCTGCGCAATTCCTCAATCATGAATGAGCCGTAAATCGGCTCGATTTTCGCATGATACAGAATGTGAATTTTAATGGCTCCAAGAATGAATTCACGCAATTATAAGAAGCGCCTCCTTAATATCGGATTTCGATATTGCTTAGCAATAATGTAACAAATAATTATTAATTTTATGTAAAGATTGAATGATAAAAAGGTTAACCGCAATAATCCTCTTTTTATCTTTTTTAAGAATACAAAAGAGACCAGAGCATCGGCCCTGGCCTCCTAGTGGTGACTATGATCATCTTCTGCATTTTTTGTCTTTTCAGCTTCTTTTGCTTTTTCAGCCTTTTCTTTAGGAAATTCCCCTACGGTAAATTCTTTTTTAGGCATAACGTGCATGTCACGGGCGGTCACATGTGTTTGAACAAAATAGATGCCATCTTCGCTGAACGTTTTCTTGATTTCATAGATGCCTTTGCCTTTATGTACCGCTTTGATCATTTCGCTATCTTCTTTACTTTCAGCTTTCCATATTTCGAATTCCACGCCGGAAGCATCATCTACAGCATCTTCGCCTTGTGTTACAGCGACAGAGAGCGTTTCTTCTTTATTTTTGCTGATTTCAGAAGGCAGTCTTATATCAGCGTTAACCATTAAAGAACCTTCAGCTGAGTTATCACCTGAGTCCATCGTGCAGGCCGAGGCAAGCATTAAACCGGCTATTAAAAATAAAGCTGCTAGTATTCGATTCATTTCATTTTTCCTCTCCTATTAAGAAGCAGTCTATACACGATAACTATTGTAACCGCTTTATCCTATAACAGTCAAAAAGCTTCTTTCCAAAGTCTGACGAAGACTGCACCCTTTCAGGAATCAGCTTCCAAAGAAAAGCTCCATTCCATTCAGCTGCTTACAGCTTAACGAAATGGAGCATTCCTTAACGACAAAAATAGAAGGAATAAAACTTAAAGTAAAAAAATATAAAATTTCTTCCTCAAAACGAACCATCCTAAATGGATCTTCAATTCAAGTTAAATCTCTTTTTAAAATTCAAATCTAATTCAAATAAATTGTATTCATCTGTTAAAAATCTATAATCGATATATGTTTTTTCTTTGTTTGGCATTTTATCGACAAATGGGGAATAAGTACGGAAAAACAATTTGTTTTTCTTTTCATCAAATTCTACAAGTCTTAGCCAGCCATTTCCCCCTCGATAATTTGATTGGTAATTGACTAGCATTTGAATGACATCGTTCCCTGATGCGTTTTGTTTAACGTGGTGAGCGATTCCAAAATAATGTCCATTTACCGTCATGAACACTTGATTGTAATCATTTACAAGTTCATCCCAAATCAGTCGGCCGTTAGACGACTCAGCGACAACAGTTTTATTCTTTTGAATCTCAGGATAAATAATATCATGAGAAGCGATAATAGTCGGTTTATCTTTATGACGATTTAAAACATCTTTTGACCATTCAATGTCTGTTTGAAGATTTTCCATATCAACTATTAATAATAAGTATTCATAACTTCCTGCTTCAACTATTGCATAAGAGCCATATCCGGAAGGAGAAGATCCCTTATAGTATTCTTTATTCTCAAAACGCTGCGGTCCGTAATGGATTAAGAACGGATCTCCTTCGGCATAGTCATGATTCCCAGCTGCAATCATATAAGGAATATCTTTTTTATCTAAATACGAAATGGCTTCAAGGGAATTCTGCCATTGCTTTTCTGAATTACTATCGACAATGTCACCAACAAATGTATTCATTACTATATTGTTCTTCTTAGTGTTTTTAGCAATCCAATTCATTTGGCTATAAAAAATCTCTGGATTTTGGCTTGAATATTTTTGTGTATCTGGGACAAAAAGAAAATTAAAATTGTTTTTGTTTGTTAAAAATGGAATTCTATCGTTAGTTCCTTCGAATGGTTCATCGTCTTCAGCACCTTGCACAAGCCATTCTTCTTCGGTTAAAGCCTCATTAGCAATTCGTATTTCTTGGATGTTGCCTGCAAATAGTGCATCTAATTCATTTCCCCACTCAGATGCACCAATGTTCCAGCCTTTACCTTCTAAAGCTGCAATTCCTGCGACTTGTTCTGATTTTCCGTAATCGCTAACGCCATTAACAGTTAATGTCGTTGTTTGGCCGTCATTAACAACTGCTAAATGATACCACTCATCAGTATTTAATGAACGAGACCAGTTGCTTACATTATAGTCTAGATTAGATGGATGGCTTGTCCATTGAATTTCTTTGTCACTTGATACAGATAATGTAGTAAGTATTTCTTTCTCGCCTTCCATTTTATTAAGGTCAGCAGCTTGCCCTTGTCTTGTTAATATCCCCATCCAGCTATGTAAACTGCTATTAAAATCACTCGGCAGTTTGAAAATTGCTTCGAAGGTAAATCCATTATCAAAGTTTTCCTTATTGATTTGTGCATCTTTGATTGTTCTTAAATATCTTCCTGCAGGAGCATTCTTATAATTAGAAAATTGTAAAGTATCTACACTTTTTTGATGATAATAATCTTCTTCTGACCATTTAATCATATTTTCTAATTCTGTTGAAGCTGGATCTCCAATCGTTACTAGCTCTAAATCATTCCCGTTTTCACTTGCGTCTTCAATAATCAAATTCCCGCTTTCAATCGTACCTCTTTTTACATGTTGTTTCGAAAATTTCCAATCCGCCACAATGCTGTCAGATTCTTTTTGTACAGCCAACCTAGAAGCCTCTGCAGGATAAGCAAAGATTGAAACCATCATACATACGAGTGATAAGGCCATTATGATAGTTTTCATTCGCATAAATTGTTTCTCCTTTTTGATATGATAAAAATAGGATATAAGTTAATAATTTACTTCATTTAGGAAGTAAGTAAATTTTATGTAAATCACTCATTTTATTAATCTCTAGAATAAAATGCTAAAAGAGCAATTGATCAGATCGTGATCATGCTCTTCAGAAATTTCCTTATATTTTTATCTGCCGCCTATGGTTTTTCGTGTGAAAGATACTGGATCTATTATGACTCACTGCATACTTATTCGTTTGCACAGAAAGTAATTTCTGCTCCAGATTAAATAACTCCAAATTCTGGAGCATTTTATGGACTTCATTTGATCACTAGATTGTTCTTCAGAAATAATAGTCATTAAGTGCTTACAATAAATTATTATTTATTCATCCTGGGATGTGACGAATTGCATGATCCTTTGATTTTTCTGCATCAAATGACCGATTGATAGAGAGTTCATCAATTGAAATCGAAGGTGATTTCTGTTGGGCAATTTCAGACAATACTTGCCCAACAGCTGGGGAAATTGTAAATCCATGTCCGCTAAATCCAGCTGCCAATAAATACCCTGTAATTTCAGGGATTGGACCTAAAATTGGAATATCATCAATGCAGTGAGCTTCTGCACCGTAGTATGTAAAATCTACTTCATAATCTTTAATGGCTGGAATAATGGATAAAACAGTATTACGCTGCTCTTTAAGACTTTCTTCATTGAATAGACCAGTATATTTGTTTGGTCCAGGCTTAGCAGCATAACCTCCACCTGCTCTTATTCGTCCATCAACCGTTTGCTTTAGGGATATTTTCGTCCCTTTTGCACTAATCGTGGGACCCGGCAATAGTAAAGGAGCAGCAAATGTTGCAGACATCTGATGACAGAAAGGCTTTATTTGTGGAAGGGAGAGTCCTAAAGTCTCATGCAATTTAGGCGCCCATACTCCGGCTGCATTAATGACCATATTACATGGCATAAAGCCAGAACTTGTGTATACACCTGTAACTGCATGATTCTGTTTTGCTATCGAGTGTACTTCAATGCCAGTTATTATTTCTGCGCCTAAACGCCGTGCTGCTGATGAATACGCAATTGTCGTAAGTAATGCATTTGCTTGACCGCCGCTTGAATAAAAGATCCCTTTTGAAATTAAAGGTGAGATGAATGGGATTAACTCTTTTAAACCGTCCTGATCGACAATTCGAGAGACAATCCCATTTTTTCGATCTTCCTTTACCTGATTAAAGAGATCTTCCATATTATAGCGATGATCAAATAACATGATTTGACCTGCCGGCAAATACTCTAAATCAGCTTCAAGCTCTTCTTCAAGTGATTCCCACCTAAGGATACTCGCTTTTGCCAATGATAATTCTCTTGGATCACGATTGTTTAATCTAATTCCACCTGCAGATGCCCTTGATGCAGCGCCTTGATTAGCGATGCTCCCCTTTTCCAATTGCTTAACTCTTACACCATCACGTGCTAAGTGATAAGTAATAGAAGAGCCAATGACACCACCGCCTATAACGATTACTTCTGTCTCCATTTACCCAGCACCTTTCATATAATAGTAGACCGGTTTATAACCAAATAGCCCATGCAGAAACATAGATAAATGCTTTGACGGCAGCAAGAGTATTAGCAGCAATCATAAGAACTAAAACCTGATAAGGTTTATATTTGGTTAAGGTATTATTCTATAAATTCTAATCACTAAACGAGTAGTGCCTGGTCCTTTACTCTTCGGCGAAACTCTTTCCGTTAGAATAATAAGCAGACTCTAAAAATGCAGTAAATGCAACTTCTGCTTCTGGAATACCAAGAGAATGAACATTTCTTGTAACAGCTTTGGCAAATTGATCCTGGATGTCTTGGCCGCGTTCAAACCATTTCACCTCAATAAAAGGATATCCCGGCACTTCATTTTGATCGAATACGAAAGTAGATTGTACTATTTCTAGAGTAAAGTTATCAGTCCCGCAAGCACAGATTTCAGCTAGCTCCTGTACTAATGGTTTACTTATCGTTTTGACCTGTTCAACTGAAATCCCTCTGAAAATTAAGTGGGGCATTTATATTCCTCCAAATTAAGTGTTTTTAGCATAAACCTTTGTTTAATACATGTAATACTCTCACCCAAATCTGCTAACCGAATACCGATCAATCGGAATAGATGTTTCTCCATCCAAAATTAATTCAGTTATTAGCGTTCCAATTAGAGGAGATAGTGTTACACCGCTGTGTGTAGCTGCCACATATAGATTTTCAATTTCAGGCACTTTTCCAATAATCGGGAAACCATCCTCTGGCATGGCACGAATTCCTGAAAAGGCACGGACAACTTTTGCTTTTCTCAATGAAGGTACATAGTGAACAGCCATATTTGCTGTTTCCTGAATAACATCAAGAGTTGTTGAGCGGTCAAAGTCTGCCTCCTCCATTGAATACCCCATTAATACCTCACCATTATTAGCCTGTCTCAGCCCGCTTATCGTATAATTCAGGAATGGTTTTAGAGGTTCCGAAACAAGAATTTGCCCTCTTAATTGTTTCACCGGAATATTGATTCCAAGCATACTTCCCAGTTCCTTTGACCAAGTTCCGCCAGCGAGAATGAGGTTTTTACATACATAGGTTTCCTTGTCTGAAACAACAATAAATTTTTCTTCCTGCTTTTGTATGTCTATTACTTTGTTATAAGTAGAATAATTCACACCATTTTTCCTTGCAGCTCTCATATACATGTCTATCAACCGAAATGGATTGACGTTTCCGTCGATCGAACTATAAGTTGCTCCTGCGACCTCAGGATTGATAGAGGGCTCCTTCTCCAGTACTTCTTCTCTTGACAGCACTTTAATTTTAATGCCAATCTTCCGGTATGACTCTGCAAGCTGAAATGCTTTTTCCCGGTCTTTCTCATTGAAAAATGGAGATAGACCGCCTGTCCGTTTATATTCAACATCTCCAATTTTTTTAGATAAGTACGGATAGAGTTCAGCACTGTACATATTAAATTCAGCATACCAGGATGGGGTTTTATTATGTACCCACACCCAGGCTTGGGTGGATCCTGATGTTCCTGACATAGGATATTTCTTATCAAGAACTAGTACCCCTTCCTTATAGCGTTCAGAAAGGTGATAGGCAATTCCATTCCCAATGACTCCGCCACCAATAACAACTGTTTCGTAACGTGTTTCCATTTATCTCACCTTCCCGTCCTCTAATTCCACCTCATCTAAAACAGATTTCACTGCGGAAAACAATGTGCTGTCAGTCGCTAATGTTTCAAGTTTTATTGGGGATAGGGGCATCCGCATCCGAGGCAATGGAATCTCATGAAATGGCTTGCCTGTTTGTTCATGAATCACATTTGCAACAAGGTTTGTGCATATTTTCGCCTGACATGGACCCATGCCGCATCGTGTCAGTCTTTTAACATCATCAAAGGTTCTTGCTCCATGTCCAATGGTTTCCTCAACTTCCTCATAGCTTATTTCTTCACATCGACAAATGATTGTTGTTTTATCCAACTAATTCACCTTCTAGTCACTTATTCTATTTATCTATGAAATAAATTGATCTTTAAGCATTGGGTTTGCAAAACTTTCAATATGCTGATTTCTTCCCTGCAAGACTTCCGTATTTAGTTTTGTTTCGAGCAGCTCTAACTCATCCCAAAGGGAAAGCCTTATTTCCTCAGCAGCTTCATTGCTTATTGCCTGTAAGGCCTCACATACACTTATACCTGCTATCATACCGGTTACTAGCAGTACTCCTTGTGAGCTGATACCTGCTGCATTTCCGGCTAAAAAAACATTTTCACGATCTGTTTGGAAACGTTTATTATATTGTGGGATCCAACCGCCAAGCTTTTCCTGATAACTGAACGAACATCCTAATTGATAAAAAGAATCAAGAATCGGCGTTCTCCCGCCATCGATACAAGCCAGATCGATTTTTTCTGTTAATATTCCATCCTGGAGCTGAATCTCGATTTCTTCAAGCTGCCCATTTCCTCTCGCTTCTTTAATAGAAGAGTTTAAATAAAATGGAACTCCGCATCTTTCCACTTGCTCCATTTTTTCCTTATCTCTGGCAGTAACCTGAGGCTGACTTTCAACAATCCCCCTAATGTTAACGCCAACCTCTATGAGCTGGAGAGCAACTTCCATCGCAAAGTCACTTGAACCAACGATGACAGCTTCCTTGCCAGGCAGAACAAAATCCCGGTTGATTAATGTTTGAGCTGCACCAATCGTTATTACTCCCGGCAAGGTCCATTTCGGAAAAAGAACGGCGCTTTCAGCTGCTCCAGTGGCCACGATTATTTTCTTTGCTTTCACCGGAAAAACATTCTGTTCATCCGTAATTCCAACA
The DNA here is from genome assembly GCF_030127205.1 of Metabacillus hrfriensis. Taxonomy (NCBI): domain Bacteria; kingdom Bacillati; phylum Bacillota; class Bacilli; order Caryophanales; family Bacillaceae; genus Metabacillus; species Metabacillus hrfriensis. The sequence goes on along the minus strand of NZ_CP126116.1, from coordinate 880,482 downwards.
CTGCCATCTGCATATAAGCCAATCACTCGATGTTGGAATAAATAACGAATAGGAAATTCTTTTAACTGACCTTTTAATTTTTCAGCCAGCTCAAAACCCCGCATTGGCTGAAAAGAGGAGGGCAATGATTGTATGATTTGCGTTTGCTGGATTAGCTGTCCGCCTGCTGAAATGGATTCCTCTACGATCGTTACATCAATCCCTTTTGATGCCGTTTCATATGCGGCTGCAAGTCCCGCAGGTCCGGCTCCGATAATGAGAACATCAGTCTCCATAGTCATCGCTCCTTACCTCTGGGTCTTCTAGGTTTGGATATATTTCCATCCCTTCTTCAACCCTTACCATGCAAGAGCGTACATGTTCCTCTCCATTCACCGTCATATAGCAGCTGCAGCATCTGCCCCGGGAACAAAAAAGCCCTCTTGCCTGGATTAACTTCCTGCTTAAGCCGAATTTAATTTCTCCATTGGCTATTAAGGCTGCTGCAACCGTCTGCTGTTTATATGCCTTATATTTTTTATTATTAAAATAGATCGTTACAGGCTTTGTCAGTTGTTTCCCTAATACGGGATGATTTTCAATATGCATAAAAACACCCTTCTTATTGTTTTTTCGATGCAAAGACCTTTCCTACACCTAAAACTCTTTCAATGACAAGCATCAGCACGATGGTTAATAAAATCATAATACTTGATACAGATGTGATGATTGGATCATATTGGTATTGCATGTAAGTATAGATCCGGACCGGCAGCGTAACGACATCGGTACTTACAATAAATAACGCTACTGTTAAATCATCAAATGATGTGATAAATGCAAAAATGGCACCTGCTATTACCCCGGATTTAATAACAGGAAGAGTAATTTGGAAAAACACTTTAACTTGCCCAGCCCCCAAATTCATGGCAGCTTGTTCTATGGAGCGATCAAAGCCTGCCAAACTAGCAACTACTAAGCGCATAACGAAAGGTACTGTTAGAATAATATGTCCAATTATTAAAGCAAGAGGACTTGCTGCCAAACCTATCCAAGAATAAAACTGGAGAAGGGCCACTCCAAACACGACGGATGGTATTAAGAGAGGTGATCCAACTAATTGGACAATGGCTGTTTTCCCTTTAAATTGACGCCTGACAACAGCGATGGATGCAAGCGTCCCGATTGCCGTTGCGATCATTGAAGTACCAACTGCCACAATAATACTTAGCACCAAAGATTGCATAAATTCGGGATGTTCGACAAGCTCAACATACCACTTGAGAGTCAATCCTTTTGGCGGAAAAACAATATAATCTGTGGTTGTTAATGAAGACATTAATACAACGACAATAGGTGCAAGTAAAAAGACATATACTATGAAACAAACAAAGTTAAATAGAAATTTGGGAAATTTCTTTTTCTTCATTGAATTGCCACTCCTTTTTCCGAACTGGCAAGAACTTTGCTATAAGCGATGATCGTAATCGTCGCAATAATAATTAATAAGAAGCCAATTGCTGCACCATATGGCCAGTTCAACATAACGGCAACCTGCTCATATGTTAAATAGGACATAACTTTCACCTGTGGACCGCCAAGAATAGCAGGTGTAACAAATGAACTTACACTTAAACTGAATACCATAACAGATCCTGCAAAAATTCCCGGTAATGTTAAAGGCAGTAAAACCGAAAAGAATGTTCTAAATGAGCTTGCCCCAAGATTTTGTGAGGCCCTTATAACGGAAGGATCGATTCTTTCAAGCGAACCCATGATACTTAACACCATATATGGCAATAAGACGTGTACCATACCGATAACCACACTTAACTCCGTATACAGTAAAGTTAACGGCTGGTCAATCCAGCCCAGGTTTATCAAAGTATTATTCACTACACCGTTATTTGACAGTAAAATAACCCAGCCATAGCAGCGGATGACCATACTAATCAACAGCGGCGATAATACAAGCAATGTTAAATAATTTTTCACTCTTCCGCTTGCTCTTGAAATTTGAAATGCCACAGGGTAAGAAATGATGATTGAAGCCAATGTTGTCAGCAAAGCGATTTTTACCGTTCTCCATACGACGCTTAAATAAAAAGGGTCCGAAATGAATTTGATATAATTTTGGAATGTCCATTCACTTCCAATTCCACTTCCGGCATCGAACGTCTTAAAACTGGTGATAAAAAGGAAAAAGAGAGGAAGTAAAAAGAAAAAGATGAATATTCCAAGAGCAGGAACCAATAATAGCCACGTATCAAGGCGTTTCCTGTTTTTATTCTTTTTCTTCTGTTTTAGCAATATATCTTGTTCCATTCCGATAGGGGTTTGCATTTGATCTGTCACCTCACCTTTCTGGAAGGTAATAAATCCTCTGGATTCCAAATAGCAAATACGTTGTTTCCCTCGTGAATTTGATTAGGATTTAATACTGTATTTGATATATCAGCAACCAGCTGTTTATCTTGTGCTTTTAAAATATATCTTGTCTTAGCACCCAGAAACATCTTCCTTTCGACTTTCGTCGGAAAACCTGCATTTCTATCAGAGGGATCTACTAAAGAGATTTGTATTTTTTCAGGCCTGATAAAAAAATCAACCTCTGAATTCTTCTTCGAATTGACCGAAACAATCTGTTCATGACCGAAAAAGTGCATTTTGCATTTGTTATCTTCATAGATTTCCAGCACTTTTCCCTGAATTTGATTTACTTCTCCAATAAATTGGGACACAAAATCAGTTTTCGGGTGATTATAGATTTCAGCAGGAGTATCAACCTGTTCAATTCTCCCTTCATACATAACCGCTATCCGGTCTGAAATCGCAAGTGCCTCCTCTTGGTCATGTGTAACAAATATAGTGGTAATTCCGACCTTCTTTTGAATATCCACAATTTCCTCGCGCATTTCCTGGCGAAGTTTTGCATCGAGATTACTTAATGGCTCATCAAGCAGCAGTACTTTCGGTTTGATAACTAAAGCTCTTGCCAAGGAGACACGCTGCTGCTGTCCGCCTGAAAGCTCTTTCGGATAACGTTTTTCATAGCCTGATAATCGGACCATTTCCAATGCTTCAAGCACACGCTTATTCAATTCACTTTTTCCGACTTTCCGAAGTTTCAGCCCATATGCCACATTATTGAAAACAGTCATATGAGGAAACAAAGCATAGTTTTGAAATACCATGCCCATTTCTCTTTTATTTGGAGGAGTCAGGTGAACGGGTTTCCCGTCCACCTTGATTTTTCCGCCATCCACATCCAAAAATCCCGCAATCATATTTAAGGTTGTTGTCTTTCCACATCCAGATGGACCAAGAAAGGACATAAGCTCCCCTTTTTGGATCTCAAGAGTTAACTTTTTTACCACTTCTGTTTTATTAAATGTTTTTAACACATTTTCAAGGCTTAAAAAACTCATCATATCACCTCTTCGTTAGTGGGCTACTTCAATTTCTTTGTTTGCTTTTTCAGTCCACTCTGCTCTTTTTTTATTCACAACATCCCAATCTACCTTTATAAGTTTTGCAATTTGGTCTTCGCCATAAATGATCTTTTTAGTAATATCTCCCTCTAATTTCACGTTTTTATTAACCGGACCATCAAACAATGAATTAGCAAATAAAGTCTGTGCTTCTTCATCTAAAATAAAATTGACAAATTTTTGCGCAAGTTCTGCATTTGGTGCATCCTTAATTACACTAATAGTTGGCATCAGTGCAGGAACCCCCTCTTCAGGTACTACATACTCGATTGGAAAACCTGTGTCCTGCAGCGTGTATACACGGCTGCTGCCCCATACACTTGCCACAGCCTGACCCTGCATGAAATAGTTGGAAACGTCTGCCGTTTTATCAAATGTGACTGCATTTTTGGCAATTTCTTTTAATTTTTCAAAACCTGGCTCTATATTTTCTTCACTGCCCCCGTTAGCAATAGCTGTCATGAGAAGCATATGAACCCCGTAAGTATTGGCAATCGAAGGCAATACAAGTTTCCCTTTAAACTTAGGATCAGCCAAATCATTCCAAGATGTTAATGGCTCCCAGCCATTTTTCTCAAAGAATTCTTTGTTATACGCCAGTCCCGTCGAAATGATTCCAAAACCGACTCCAATATTATCTTTATCCTTTGCGATGTCGTATACATTTTCTAAATTAGTAACTACTTCCTGATCTAAAGGCGCAAGTAACCCAAAGGCTTTTGCTTGTGCCTGCGGACCATCATCTAAAAATGCAACATCAATTTGCGGATTGTCCTTTTGAGCTTGCAGCTTTGACAAAGTATCAACCGAACTTCCGGTAATATACTTAATCTTTACGTCATGTTCCTTTTCAAATTTAGGGATAAGAACTTCTTTCATCTTTTGTTCATAGCTACCGCCGTAGGCAGCCAAAACTAATGTTTTTTGTCCATCTTTCTCTTTTGAGCCTGCACCTGAAGTTCCTGCTTGGCTACTGCAGCCAGAAGCTATGGCTAGCAGTAAACAAATTAATACGGTAAAAAAGGTTGTTCTTTTCATCATTTTTCCCCCTCAACAATTTAACTTGCATTTCCTGCACATAAAGAGCTGATCGTGATGAAGAATAATGGATTTTCACTCCTTTTTCCATCTATAATTTATATTATTATAATATTATAAATTATCAGATAATAATGATTAAAAAAATATAATATTATAACTTTATATTTTTATAACTTGTGTAAATGGAATCAATTTTTTTAAAAAAAGACTTCAGTATAATAAGTTTCTTTATCTTGCCGAATATAAAATTTCGAGTACTCGATAATCTCTTCTTGTTTTGTATAGGTAAACCTTTCCCATTCAAAAACGGCGCTGCCAGATTCAATATTGAGCAGTTTCGCTTGTTCATTAAGTACAATGAAAGGTTTAATAATTGCCTTGGCTCTTCCTAATGCAATATTAAATTTGCCTTTAAGTAAATTATAAATAAGCTCATTGTTGATATCATTTGGTGTAAGACCAGGGCATTTTGCGGCTGGAAGATATGTATATTCAAGCGCTTGCGGTTCACTATTTTCGGTTTTTAAGCGCTTTATTTTAATCACTGGTGAATCTTTTTGAAGATTCATTTTCTCTGCAACCTCGATTCCCGCATCCTCAATAGAAAAACTAATCAATTCATGCGGATGCTCTTCTTCAGAATCAGTTGTTAAAGAAATAAAAGAATTGATATCTTGTTCTTTTACAGCTCCCGAGACAAAAGTTCCCTTCCCTCTTTGCCTAAAAAGATATCCTTTATTTACAAGCTCAATTACGGCCCTTTTAACAGTAATGGTACTAACATCAAAAAGGTCAGATAATTCTTGTTCAGTTGGTAATTGACTCCCTACTTCCCAATGACCTGATGTTATTTTCTCCTCTAAAACGTGTTCCACTTGTTTGTAAAGGGGAATAAGCTGGTTTTTATCTATCTGCATTATAATTCTCCTTATAATATTATAACTTTATAATTTTAAAATTATCTCTTTTAAGGAAAAATGTCAATATATTTAGAATATTTATTTTTTATAGGCTTTAGAATCGAATACCAATGTTAGAAAGTCTTAGAGAGTATATGTCATTTCAGTTCCGACTCTTTCAGTAATGATCCCAAAGTCGCGCTCATGACTCAGCCGCCAATTAAGATAACGTCTGTTTTTTTCTGTATGTTTGCTCCTTCCTAACCCTCCTTAGCCACTATTTTCGCCAGAAAATGCAGGGGCTCCTGCTTATCTGTGTGATTTTCTTAAAATTTATAACCCGTTTCTAAAACAACTTTTTTCCCTTTACCCCTCTGTTTGTTTAGCCATATTACCCTTCTTGTACTAGTTCAAGGAAGTTTTGAGCTGTTTTTGGCAAGTAGTGATTTTTAATGAAAATTACACCTGATTCCCCTAGCTCTTCTGTGTCCTCTACAAGATAAACATGTAAATCTTTCAGCGAATTTAGTCTGACCGCTGTTTCGGGGACAATGGTAGATCCGAATTTAGAGGAAACCAAATCAAAAAGAATGGAAATATCAGAGCACTCGCACATGATGTCGGGACTTAACCCTCTGCTCGTAAAAGCAAAAGAAATTTTGTTATACAAACCAAGCCCCTCTGTACTTGGGATAATGAGCGGAATATCAGTAAGCTCCTCAAACGCAACAGAAGATGACATAATGAGTGATGAATCAGCAGTTACGAAATAAAAAGGCTCCGGTTTAAGCGAAATTGCGTCAAATTCATCAAGTTCAAGCGGCAATCTCACTATTGCGAGATCGATTACTCTTTCTTTAAGAAGTTTGCACAGCTGCGTAGATTCATTTTGCTGAATCTTATAAGATACACCTGGATATCTTTTTTGAAATGTTTTTAATAATCTCGGCAAATCATAATTCGATAACGTATTCACTCCAATTGAAAGCTTTCCTTTTTTACCTGATCCTGTTTCTTTTACTTCGAGCACGGCTTCTTCCATGGCATCTGTTATTTTAAGAGCATGCTGATACAGCTTACGTCCTGCATCTGTAAGCTCAAGGGATTTTCCCTTTCTTTCCGCCAAGAGTAAACCAAGCTCAGTTTCCATCGCTTTCAGCTGCTGACTGAGAGGAGGCTGTGCCATTCTCAAACGATTTGCCGCCGCAGTTATTTGGCCTTCTTCTGCAATGGCGATAAAATACTTCATTTGTCTGATATCCATATATAACCTGCCTTTTCCATATACTAAATTCATATAGTTTATTGATTAAATAAATATTTTTCATATACTTAATCGTATGATAGCATAAATAATAGGAAACGAAAAAAATGAGAGAAAAACCATTGCTGCATAGGAAGGGGAATTAGTCAGTTAATAGCATGAAAAGGATTGATTCAGGATCATTTTATATGATCATAAATAATGCGCCACGTCTTCCAAATAACGCCTTTAAGAATATATTCTTCTTATCGTTCTGTTCTAAGGCATAATCGAAATAGGTGAAAGAATAATGAAATTATCCCGATTTACAACTCCGCTTGCCTCGATACAGTGGCTGTTTTTTATCTTTGCAAATACGATTGTCGTTCCTATTTCAGTAGGTACTGCATTTGGACTTACACCAGACCAAATTGCCATAACTCTCAGAAGCTCTTTGATTTTTACAGGTCTCGCATGCTTTCTTCAAGGGTGGATTGGCCACAGATACCCTATAATGGAGGGACATTCCGGGATTATTTGGGGTCTGATTTTAAATCTCGGCATGTCAGCCTCTTCACTCGGCATGAGCTTTTCGCAAATTGGCGGAGGAATTGCTACAGGAATAATGCTTGCAGGAATTGTAACGATCGTGCTGGCTGCATTAAACTTAACTTCCGCCGTGCAGAAGATTTTCACACCGATGGTTTCCAGTGTGTATCTTTTCCTGCTTGCTTTTCAATTAATTTTGACCTTTTTCAAAGGAATGCTGAAAATAGAACCGGATGGAACAATAAATGCTGCTGTAAGTTTATTTTCCATTGCCCTTGTTTTTTTCGTCAGCTTATTAAAAATAAAGGGAAATGCTTTTCTGGGCAATTTCTCTATCCTCCTTGGAATTGTCGTCGGGTGGATTCTGTATTTGCTTTTATTTCCTTCGGAAGGGTCCATGCAGGCCGTTAACGGGCAGGGTTCCATCTTCTTCCCGCTTGGAAAACCAAATCTGGAATGGGGGATTATCCTGATTGCCTTTCTTGGAGGCATGATGAACCTCAGCAATACGATTGCATCTATACAGGCTGCTGCAAAGCTTTATAAAAATCATCCTGATGCTGCTTCTTTCAGGAGGTCGTTTTTTTTAACAGGTTCCTATTCTGCAGGTGCTTCCCTGCTTGGCCTTGTTTCATATGCACCCTTTACTTCAACAATCGGATTTCTGGAAAGCACTCAAATTTTCAGGCGCAAGCCTTTTCTCATTGGCGGGGCTCTCATTACCCTTTTGGGCATTTTCCCGCCGCTCGTTGCCATTCTTGTCACGCTTCCGATAACAGTCGGAAACGCTGTCCTCTTCGTTGCTTATCTGCAGCTTTTCGGCACAGCACTTAAAAGCATTCAAGGAACAAACTTTGACTCAAAAACCATTTTCCGGATTGCAGCTCCTTTATTGCTCGGCGTAAGCATCATGAACACAGATCCAGCTGTTTTTCAGGATTTATCCGTCTATATTTCCCCGCTATTATCTAACGGTCTGATGATGGGAATTCTGCTGTCAATTTTGCTGGAGGCTTTTGTGAAGTGGGAATAAAGAATGCAGAACTGACTTGTTATCGCAGCCATCTTCTAACACAAAAAACGTCTATCTTCTCTGATAGACGTTTTTTGTCCTATTTCCGTTTCAACCGAGCAATTAATCAACTTTTATTGTTAAAACATTGTCAAATCGTTTCATACCGAATATACTTTAATCCTTGATGAAAGATGATCAATCCTGATGAAAGGTGATAAATATGGAACAAGCTCTAAATAACGAAACATTAGCACTCTTTGAAAAAAAATTCAAAGCGCTCGCTGACCAAAAACGCCTGGAAATTCTTCATCTCATTTGCCAGCACCAGTCCGTGTGCGTTTGCGATTTGAGTGAAATGATAAACATGCCCCAATCTAAATTATCCTATCATCTAAAAATTTTATTGGACGGAGAGTTGATTTCAAAAGAGTCAAAAGGCACTTGGAGTTATTATTCTTTTAATAAAAGAGAAGTGAATCAGCTTCTTTCAAATGAATTATGCAGCCTGTTTAAATCAAACTGCCGAGAGGATTAGGGAGACTGAGAGATCACTTTTTAATGTTTTTTGTGATTTTTTCGCAAAAAAAAAATAGCTCTCACTATTTTGGGCACAGCTTATGATATTTTTCTGGTCATCAGCATTTCATTAGCCTGATTTTCCGTGCAGCCTTTGATTAAGATAAGTTCGCTGACAAAGATATTCCGGGCGTTGTTCAGCATTTGTTTTTCACTTGTGTTTAAGGCCTTATCGTGACTTTTCCGCATGAGGTCTCTAACTACTTCTGCCCCCTGCTGGATTTCCCCTGATTTTATTTTATCCATATTGGTTTTATATCGTTCTTTCCAAGGCAGCAGCTCATCTGATTCCCCGTCATGGAAAACAACCAATACTTCTTCAAGCTTTCCTTGATTTTCAACAGGACGAATGCCGAGCTTATTCAATTTTTGCAGAGGGATCATAATCTGCAGATTCCCGATGGACAGCTTAATAACAAAGTACTCCTGTTTCTTGCCTTGTATCTCCATCTCTTTTACAGATTCTATAATTCCTGCTCCGTGCATTGGGTACATAATTTTGTCGCCTATTTTGAACAAAAAAACACCTCCATATGGTATCTATTTACAGTATACCATATGGAGGTGTATATATCAAATTTTTAATTTTAACATCATTTATTATTAAATGTCAATAGTTATTTTTTTTTATTTATAAAGCTGTCGTTTCTTCCATCAAGGCTTATACACATTTTTTTCCGTTCCTCTCACAAACCTTGATGGCATTTATTTCTCCGCCGATCAATATCGCAAATCCCGATAAATAAAGCCAGGTTATGAGAACGATGACACCGCCAAGACTGCCGTATGTAGCATTAAAATTCCCAAACTGAGAAACATAGAATGCAAACCCAAGCGATACGAGCTGCCATAGGATTGTTGCGATGATTGCCCCGAAGCAGACACCTTTTAAAGTCATCTCTTCATTAGGAGCCAAATAATACAAAACCATCAGCACCGCACACATCATTAGAAAAGATATTAAAAACCTCATTACATTTAATATAATTTCATTGTCACTTACAAATGAAAAATAATTGCCAATAAATCCGATAATAGCACTTCCAAACACAGGCAATAAAAGTGTAAGGGCAAACGTAATGACAAGACCGATTGTCATAATAACTGCGTGAAGACGAATTTTCCAGAATGGACGGGATTCTTCCACAATAAACGCTTTGTTTAACGACCGGATAAGGGCATTTGTTGCATTAGACGCTGACCAAATAGTAGCCAAAATACCAAATGACAGCAAGCCTCCGTTAGGTTCGTTTATTAACCCTTCTAAATGGTCAGAAAGCATTCCCCCTACTTCTGCAGGCGCATATTGGTTTATAATATCAACCATACTGCTCGTTTCAATATTAAAGTAAGGAAGCAATGCGACCAAAAAAATAAGAAGCGGAAATAAGGATAGTAAAAAGAAGTGGGACAGCACAGCTGCCTGATCTCCTGTTTCATGCAGCTGTATTCGTTTAATAAGTTCTTTAATCAATCTGCGACACCTCCAATTGTAGTATTCTTTTTCCTTAAATCTGCATCTTAAAACCTGAAACGATCGATAATGTTTGCTGTAAAATCAAAAGTGGTATTTTCTTTATTAAATACGGTAAGGAGTTTTGCAATGAAGAATGATGCACAAGAAAAGATGTCAAAGGCTTTTATCATGTATTCCATCCTGATGATCGGGGCATTCAGCTTTATCTTTATTGAATTTGCTGATGAAGTCATCGAAATGGAGCTGCGCTCCTTTGATACCCCCATCATGCAATATATACACGAATTGCGCACCCCTCTGCTTGGCCTAATCATGTCTGGCATTACTTCCCTTGGTTCAGTAACCGGCATCATGATTGGAATGTCCATCGCTCTCATTCTGCTGTTCATCAACCGTAAGTGGTGGGAAGGGCTGTTTTTAATTGTGGCAGTAGCTGGTTCATCTCTTTTGAATTATTATTTGAAATGGATGTTTAAAAGGGACCGCCCCACTTTTAATCCTCTTATTACAGAAAGCGGCTATAGTTTTCCAAGCGGACATTCTATGGTTTCCTTTTCGTTCATTGGTATTCTTGCATACTTATTAACTCTAATGGTCAAAAAGAAAAGCCTGAAAGTTCTTATTATGGCCTTGTTCTTTTTCATCGTTTTTTTAATTGGCTTCAGTAGAATCTATCTAGGTGTGCATTACCCAAGCGATGTGATTGCAGGGTTTGCTGCGGGAGGCGCGTGGCTTGTCATTTGTATTGTGGCCCTGAAATTTAAAGCGAAAATATAGAAGAGCCCGGAGAAGTTCTCCAGGCTCTTTTTGTATACGATATTTGGCATTAATGCGCGCTAAATAGAGGCAGCCAGACTTTCAGACTTTATTCCGAGACTTTTGGAATTTATTCCGAGACTTCCAGACTTTATTCCAAGACTTTTGGAGTTTATTCCGAGACTTTCCAAAATAATTCCGTACAATTGTGAACGCAGTATGAGGAGCAGAGTAATCAAGATTACAGCCGCCTCTTAAATCCAGCCTCTAAAACGTGAAGCTTCCGCCATTTTCCGGCTTCCGATCATGTATGCTGCGAGTCTCATATCTACATTATGGACAAGTGCTGTTTGAAACGTATTCTCGAAAGAATCAACCATCACTTTTTGAAGTCTTTCTGTGACTTCTTCCTCTGACCAATAATACCCCTGATTGTTTTGAACCCATTCGAAGTATGATACGGTAACACCGCCAGCACTTGCCAGCACATCCGGTACAAGCAGAACGCCCCGCTCCGTTAAAATTTTAGTGGCTTCAATGGTTGTTGGACCATTTGCAGCCTCGACCACGATGGACGCTTTAATTTGATGTGCATTTTCAGCTGTTATTTGGTTCGAAATCGCAGCGGGCACCAAAATGTCACAATCCAGCGCTAATAATTCTTTATTTGTAATCGTTGAGTTAAATAGTGTTGTGACCGTACCGAAGCTGTCACGCCGATCAAGCAAGTAATCAATATCAAGACCGTCTGCATCATAAAGTGCGCCATATGCATCTGAAATGCCGATGACTTTTGCACCTGCGTCATGCATAAATTTAGCCAAAAAACTTCCAGCATTGCCAAAACCCTGTATCACAACCCTAGCTCCTGCAAGAGTAATTCCTTTTTTCTTTGCAGCTTCTTCTATGCAAATGGTAACGCCGCGGGCTGTAGCTGTTTCTCTTCCGTGTGATCCGCCAAGGACAAGCGGTTTTCCGGTGATGAAACCAGGGGAGTCAAATTCACGCAGTCTGCTGTATTCATCCATCATCCACGCCATAATTTGAGAATTCGTAAACACATCCGGGGCAGGGATATCTTTTGTAGGACCTACGATTTGGCTGACTGCGCGGACGTAACCGCGGCTCAGCCGCTCTAATTCTTTCAGCGACATTTCCCTCGGATCGCAAATAATTCCGCCTTTTCCGCCTCCATATGGCAAATTCACAATTCCGCATTTTAGGCTCATCCAAATAGACAGAGCCTTCACTTCGTCTTCATTTACTTCCGGATGAAAGCGGACGCCGCCTTTTGTCGGTCCAACTGCATCATTATGCTGGGAGCGGTAGCCTGTGAATACTTTTACCGAACCATCATCCATTTGAATCGGTATCCGGACAGTGAGCATTCTGATCGGTTCTTTTAAAAGCTCAAAAAATTCTTCTGAATAGCCTAGTTTGTTCAGCGCTTCTTTAATAATCGTCTGCGTGGATTTAAATAAATTTAAGCTTTCTTTTTCTTTATCTGCCTGTATGTCCTTTACAATCCCCATGATTCCACCCCATTGATATGAATAATAAACTGTTTTACTTTTACTTGTGAGTTTTACTTGTTCGCATGTATTGTGAATTACTTTTGAAAGCGCGCGAATTCATCTTTTTGAGAGAGATTAAACCCCTGTGCCAGCTTTCTCAGTTTGATAGAACGCGTGTGATCTTAGCAATCGCCCAATCCAGATCTTCTTCAGAGATGACAAGCGGCGGGGCAAAACGGATGACCGTTTCATGCGTTTCTTTGCACAGCAGTCCTTCTTCTTTTAATTTTTCACAGTACGGACGTGCCGGCACTGTGAGTTCAACTCCTAAAAACAAGCCTCTTCCCCGCACTTCCTTAATAAGCGGATTTTTTATTTCAGAGAGCTTCTCTTTAAAATAAGCTCCAAGCTTAAGAGATCGCTCTGCCAGTTTTTCCTCCTCTAGAACCTGCAGGGCTGCAACAGAAACGGCACATGCAAGCGGATTGCCTCCAAATGTTGAACCGTGTGAACCCGGATTAAACACACCGAGAATGTCTTTACCTGCTGCCACACAGGAAATCGGGAATACACCTCCCCCAAGAGCCTTGCCGAGAATATACATATCAGGCTTTACATCTTCCCAGTCACACGCGAATGTCTTTCCGGATCTGCCGAGTCCGGATTGAATCTCATCTGCAATGAAAACAACATTGTTCTCTCTGCACATCTCTGCTGCCTGTTTTAAAAATCCTTTCGGAGGGATTACGATACCTGCCTCGCCCTGGATAGGCTCAATCAAGAAAGCCGCTGTATTAGCTGTGATGGCAGATCTTAATGCCTCTATATCTCCATATGGAATCAGCTTAATTCCAGGCAGCATTGGCCCAAAACCTCTCCTGTATTCTTCCTCTGAAGACAGGGAAACTGCAGACATCGTGCGTCCGTGAAAATTTCCGATGCAGGCGATGATTTCAGCTTGATCTTCTGCAACTCCTTTAACATCATAAGCCCATCTTCGTGCAGCTTTAATCGCCGTCTCGACTGCTTCTGCACCTGTATTCATTGGGAGGACCATTTCCTTTTCAGTCAATGCTGCAACAGCCTCATAGAATGGTCCAAGCTGATCGTTATGAAACGCGCGGGATGTGAGCGTAATTTTATCTGCCTGGTCTTTAAGCGCCTGAATGATCTTTGGATGTCTGTGTCCCTGGTTTACAGCAGAATAGGCACTCAGCATATCCATGTATTGATTGCCTTCTGGGTCTCTTACCCAAACGCCTTCTGCTTCTGAAATAACAATTGGAAGCGGATGATAATTGTTTGCACCGTATTGGGATGTCTGCTTTATTAATTCTTGGGATTTTGTCAATGTTGTCATTTTTATTCCTCCTTAAAACGTCTCTGAAGTAGTTTTCGCCTGCATGTGAAGCAGCAAGTAATCTGGACCGCCGGCTTTAGAATCTGTTCCTGACATATTAAATCCGCCAAACGGCTGATACCCGACGATTGCGCCTGTGCAGCCCCTATTAAAATATAAATTACCGACATGAAACTCTTCTTTCGCTCTCTCAATATGTTCACGGTTGTTCGAGATGAGTGCACCGGTTAATCCATAATCTGTGTTATTGGCAATCTCAAGGATATGGTTAAAATCATCCGCTTTGCAAAAAGCAACGACTGGTCCGAAGATTTCTTCCTGCATAAGACGGCCTTTTTCACTTATATCTGCAAAAATAGTAGGCTGGATGAAGAATCCTTTCGATTCGTCCCCTTCACCGCCCGTCATGAGCCTGCCTTCTTCCTTGCCAATTTCTATATATCTCATAATCTTGCTGTAGGAATTCTGGTCGATGACAGGCCCCATATAAGTACCTGCTTCTTCTGGGTTCCCCACAGTAAGTTTTCTTGTTAGCTCCACTGCTTTTTCAAGAACTTCATCATAAACATCCTGATGAACAACTGCACGTGATCCCGCTGAGCATTTCTGTCCCGAAAAACCAAAAGCAGAAGCAACGATGGCAGAAGCGGCCAAATCCAGGTCTGCATCCTTATCAACAGCTACAGTGTCTTTGCCGCCCATCTCAGCAATGACTCGTTTCAGCCAAATCTGTCCGCTGTGGACTTTTGCAGCGCGTTCATAGATTCTGCACCCCACCTCACGCGAACCAGTAAAGGAAATAAATCTGGTTTTCGGATGATCTACCAAATAATCTCCTACTTCAGCACCGCTTCCCGGAATGTAATTCAGGACACCGGCAGGAAGTCCCGCTTCCTCAAGGAGCTCTGCAAATTTGGCTGCAACAACAGGTGTTGAATTTGCTGGCTTTAAAAGGATCGTATTTCCCGCAACAATTGCGGCGGCTGCCGTTCCCGCCATAATGGCAAGCGGAAAGTTGAACGGGGAAATGACGATGCCTACTCCAAGCGGGATATAGCTGAACGCATTCTGCTCTCCCTCTCTGCTCTGTACAGGAACGCCGTCCTTCAGCTTCAGCATCTGGCGTGCGTAATACTCAAGAAAGTCGATGGCTTCTGCTGTATCGGCATCTGCCTCATTCCATGGCTTGCCTGCCTCTTTAATCAGATAGGCTGAAAACTCATGCTTTCTGCGGCGGAGCATGGCTGCTGCGCGGATCAGAATGGATGCACGCGCTTCAGGCTTCTGTTTTTTCCACTTTTCAAAGGCAACTGCTGCCTTCTCCATTGCTTTTTCTGCCAATTCTTTTGTAGCCTTGGATACAACTCCGACTACTTCTGTTTTATTGGCTGGATTAACCGATGTTATTTTTTCAGCTGTCGTAATTCGCTCTTCACCGACGATCAGCGGATATTCTTTATTCAGCTGGGTATTAACGTATGCAAGTGCTTCTTGAAGGGCCTGCTGATTCTCTTTTATTGCAAAGTCAGTAAAAGGCTCATGTTTGTATGGAACGGTCATGGCAATTCCTCCTAATTTGTTTCTTCAGATATATAGAATGCAAGTTTCGTGCCAACATGTAATCACGCCAGTAAAAGGTCCTTCAGATGCAAAATTATTTTGCTTTGCATAATTTCTTTGCACCCTTGACGCAAAATTTTTTTGCCTTCAATACGGCTGACAGGATAAAATAGAATAAAAGAGTCAAAACGGGGGGACTGACTATGAATCTGAAAAAAGAAGATCTGCATCTGTTTATGGGTGCCATCATTGATGAAATCGATGTAGGTCTTCACGTGATTGATAAAAAAGGACACACCATCCTCTACAATAAAAAAATGATGCAGATTGAATCAATGGACAGCCGGGATGTCATGAATAAGAACCTACTCGATGTGTTCATGTTTTCTAAAGACGGGGACAGCACACTAGTGCAGGCTCTTCAGAACGGTACAGAAACAAAGAATATCAAACAGACCTATTTCAACAACAAAGGAAAAGAAATCACAACAGTCAACAATACTTTCCCCATCAGAGATGGAGAAGAGATCGTCGGTGCTGTTGAGATTGCAAAAGATATTACAAAGATAGAAAGGCTGATGAAGGACACTATTAAAAGAAAGGGAGGAACAAGGTATACGTTTGAGAGCATTATCGGAGAAGGACCCGCGATAAAAGAAGTGATTGAAAGTGCAAAACGGGCGACCCGGACAGCGTCATCGGTCTTGATAGTCGGGGAGACCGGTACAGGAAAAGAGCTTTTTGCCCAGAGCATCCATAACGGAAGCAGCCGTTCTGCGGCTCCTTTTATTTCTCAGAACTGTGCTGCACTGCCCGACAGTCTGATTGAGAGCCTATTATTCGGCACCAAAAAAGGAGCTTTTTCAGGGGCAATTGATCACCCGGGTTTATTTGAACAGGCAGAAGGAGGTACACTGCTGCTTGATGAAATTAACTCTTTGAATCCCCATTTGCAGTCAAAGCTGCTGAGGGCTTTGCAGGAGAGAATGATCAGGCGGATTGGCGATACGAAAGATACACCAATCGATGTAAGAATCATAGCGACAATAAATGAAGATCCTATTGAAGCCATCACGAAAGAACGGATGAGGAAGGACCTATACTATCGACTGAGTGTAGTAACTGTTTTTGTCCCTCCGCTAAGAGACAGAACCGAAGATATCCCCCTGCTTATCCAGCGTTTTATCAGCAAATACAATGAGCTCTTCCAAATGGATGTTCAGCGTGTTGATCAGGAAGTCATGGAAACTCTTCATACTTACGAATGGCCGGGCAATGTGCGAGAGCTTCAGCACATGATTGAGGGAGCAATGAATTTAATGGCAGATGAGGAAACGATTCGCTTTAACCATCTGCCCATGCATTTCCGCTCAAAGTCAAAAGTACAAACGGCTTCTTCTGCACAAGAACAGCTGTATGAAGAAACAATCGAATCATCCAAGCTAAAAGAACACATGGACCGCTCGGAAGCTCACTATATAAAAGTCATGCTGAAAAAAAACGGGTACAACATTTCAAAAACCGCAGAAGAAGCGGGCCTAAGCCGCCAGAGTCTGCAATACAGAATGAAAAAGCTGAATATCGAAGCAAGGAAAGAAAAAAGCTTCTGAGGAAAGAATTTCTCCAGAAGCTTTTTTTTCGTTACGCAGCCTCCTTAAAATCACTGCTTTCTCTAATATCAGAAACTGTTTTGATTTTAAAATTTTTAAACACAATCGATCCAAGGAGTCCAGAGATTCCGCCGGCAAGAGCACAAAGCGCGGCAGTAATGGTAACTGTTAATGGGTCATTAAACCCGTACATGACAGCAAGACCTGCTATCGGGGTTGCGGTTCCTGTTGCGTTGTTAACAAGTCCGAATAAGGAGACGACAACTCCGGCTGCAGCGCCTCCGAAGAAGTTCGTTATATAAATGGGGACAGGGTTAGCTGTAACAATATCTGCCTGAGTGAGAGGTTCAATGGCTACGGCAATTGTCGTTCTTCTGTCTCCAAATTTCAACCGGCTGAAAAGAACAAAGTTCATGAAGGATGAACCAAATACAGCCAATGCACCAATCGCCATAGGCAGTCCAGTTAATCCAAGCATGGCTGTCAGAGCCATAGAACTTAAAGGAGCCGTTGCTACAACGGTAATCACACCGCCAAGGATAATCCCCATTATAATCGGGTTGCTGTTGGCTGTTTCAGTAATAATGCCGCCAATGTTCAAAAGCGTTGCATCGACAACCGGAGTAAGGGCATTTCCAATTAATCTGACAAGCGGGGCTGCCACTATAATGGTGACCAGCAAATCAAGACCTGCAGGCGTTTTTTTCTCGATCACCTTTACCAGGAATGCAACCAGATACCCTGCAAAAAAGCCCGGAAGCAAACCAAGTCCGGCACATGACACGCCAAGCATCAGAGCATAAACCGGGGACACACCAAGAGCAAGCGCCACAAGAGCAGCTGCTGCTACGCCGCCCATGCCGCCTGCAGCATCCCCGACTTCCCCAAGAAATTCAATCTTCAGAAGATCTCCTCCAACATACCTCTGAAAGGCTTCAACAAGAAAAGCGGCAACTGCTGCATTGGCGAGGGCTCCCATCGCCTTCATACCCTTTGGTGCTTTATAGCTGAATAAAGAAAATAACCCAAGTACCACTAATAATAGCGCCGTTCCTTTTAGCAATTCCATCTGTCTCTCTCCTCTGGCTGTTAAGAATTTATACATCAGCTGGCATTCATTCTTTTACAATATCCAAAAAGCCCTTATTCTTTCATACCTTCAGCCGCAAGACAGAAAGTACGAAAAAATAAGAGCGTGCATACGGAATCGCTGTGCAATACGCAATTCAAAGACAATCCTAATAAGCAAACAGGATAATCGATGATTAGCATACCTTACCATTCCATCTTCTCATCTTTGTTGTTCATACCTTCTTGTAGTCTGGCATTTTAGCGGCTGCCAGGTAGAAACGATCAGACCATCTTGACTGAAATTATACAAGAATATAAAATTTAAAATAATAGTTAGAAGTATATAGGAATTGGTTTCATTGAACAATGGATATTAAAAAGTTCAGAATAATTAATTTCTGTTTGACTTCAGTTCAAGCATTTTCTCCTGAAGGTCTTGATTATTCTTGTTTTCAACTTTATAAGCGGCATAATAGACGGCTGATTGCTTTCTCCTTTTTCATAAACCACTGCAATCAATCTGCCAAGCTGTGCTTTGTTGTCAAAATGATGGTCAATTATACCTGGTATGAATCACTGCGATTTTCTTCTTTAGCCCCACAGTATTGCCTCACCAATATAAATGCTGCCACCTGCCGGTTATTCCTTCAGCTCCAGTTTATTTAGTTTTCAAATGTCCCCTTAATGATCGGGACTCCTCCTTCGACCATCACTTTTCCTTTTGCAATAACGGTATCAATCGTCAGCTTCTCTTTGTCCAGTACTACAAGATCAGCATCCTTCTCTTCTTTGATCTCACCTTTGTTTTTAAGCTTTAAAATTCGTGCCGGGTTAGAGGTGATGACCTGAAGAGCTGATTCAAGCGGAATTCCTTCATCCAATACAGATGAACGTACTTCCTTATAAAGAGATGACACTCTCCCGACTTGAAGACCCGCAAAATCGCCATCTTCATTAAAATATGGGAGACTTGCCTGTCCATCTGATGAGAACGTAATCTGATTAATTGAAACGCCTCTCTCAAGCATCAGCCGCAAGCCTTTGCTGCACTTCACTTCTCCTTCCTCAAGAAAGTGAGGAATCGTGCTTGTTGTTAAGTCCACATATCCGCCTATTTCCGTGTACCTGATGCCTTCTTCAAATAATTCCGCGTTTCGGTTAATGTGGGTCGGGTGAAAATGATGCATAGGGATGTCCGTCTTTTCTGCAATCTCAAACAAAAGATCAAGTTTGCGGTCACTGTCGCCTACATGTATTTCCAAAAGTCCTGCTTTTCCGGTAATTAAACCGCCATTTCGGGCTGCAGCTGCGATTTTCACCAGTTCTTCAAAAGCCGGTTCAGAAGAACGATGATCAGATATAGCAATCTCGCCTACACCAAGTATTTTCTCAATAAATATTAAATCCTCTTCAATCTTCCCTGTTAATGTTTTCACCGGAATCTGATACGATCCGGAGTGGATGTAAGCCGTGATTCCCTCTTCGTCCAAAGCGTGGGCCTTAGCAAGCAGACTTTCAATCCGTCTTGTTGTTCCATCGGTTCCGAGCACTCCAACTACCGTTGTGATTCCCGCAGTTGTAGCATCTGTTAAATTCAGTTCAGGTGTTCGGGTTTTAAAGCCCCCTTCTCCTCCTCCGCCGATTAAATGTACATGAGCATCAATAAATCCCGGCACAAGGAGCTTTCCTGTTCCATCAATTATTTTTACATCAATAGATGAGGAATCCAAATTAATCGTATCCTTTATATAGCCTATTTTATTTGCCGCAAGCAGAACATCCTTGCGGCCTAAATAATGGGGTGCGTATACTTCTGTGTTTTTAATTAAAGTAAGCAATTTTTTTCCTCCTGTTACTCCAAGGTTTTCTATATCCTTTTTATAATGGTCCGCAGTTCATTAAATTGCAACAACAGCATCATTTCCGGGAAGAATAAGATTTTTCCGGGTTTCCGAGTCTTCTTGCGAGTGTCGTAATGAATAAATTTATTGTATCAGTTGCTGGTAAACACCAAAAGGCGGTATGCATTTTTTAGCGTAAAGTTCTGTTAATTCCTCTTTCCACTTTCAGCAAAAAAAGACAGCTGGCTCAAAATTATGAGTTAGCTGTCTTTTTCTACTCTTCCCGCCCCTGGCTGAAAATCATAATAAACTTCAGCAATTCAAACAGTGAAATGAGAGCTGCTGCTACATATGTCAGCGCTGCTGCCCCAAGAACTTTGTTTACGCCGCGCTCTTCTTCATTGCGGATGATTCCTTCTGCAATGATAAAATCCTTTGCTCTTCTGCTGGCGTTGAATTCTACAGGCAGTGTGACTAATTGAAAGGCCACTGCAGCTGAAAAAAAGATAATTCCAAGACCGATTAGATTGAAGGATCCTAATAAAAAGCCTCCTATAAGCAAAAAGGGAGCAATCCCTGAGGAAATATTCACGACCGGGAACATTTTGTGCCTTAAGGTTAAAGCCCCATAGGATTCTTTGTGCTGAATGGCGTGACCCACTTCGTGTGAAGCAATTGAGATTGAGGCAATGGAGTTTCCGTAATAAACCTGTTCAGATAACCGTACAGCTTTTTTTAAAGGATCATAGTGATCCGACAGCTTTCCTCTAACAGGTTCTACCGGAACATGATGAAGGCCGTTGTGGTCTAAAATTCTCCTTGCAACTTCCATTCCGGTCATTCCTGAAGAAGCCTGAACTTTTGACCATGTATTAAAATTACTTTTCACTTTAAACTGCGCCCAAAGCGCCAGTCCAAATGCCGCAAAAATCAAAATATCCATTGGATGAAAAAACATTTTTGAGATCCCTCCTGCGTTCCGGTTTTTCTTAGTTTTCCCCTTTCTTTTATCATATCCCCTGTAAAACTATCCAGCCAAACCGGTCAGAATGGATTTTTTGTGAACAATGTACAATATTCAGGAGTTCTTTACCATTTTGTTTATCAGCTTATATTAAGTATCGAAGTCTTAACATGAAGGGCAGGGATTGTAGTAAAATAATGGTACGGTATACTAGAAAAGCGGAACCGACTGTTCAGCTCCGACAGACAGATAAGAATTCACCGGAAAAGGCCGGGTTTGCCTTTTTCGGGGAATTTGTTCTGGCCGAGGAGTTAGGAGGTGAAGCTAGACATCTTAGAAAAGCGGAACCGACTGTTCAGCTCCGACAGGCAGATAAGAATTCACCGGAAAAGGCCGGGTTTGCCTTTTTCGGGGAATTTGTTCTGGCCGAGGAGTTAGGAGGTGAAGCTAGACATCTTAGAAAAGCGGAACCGACTGTCCGGCTCCGACAGGCAGAGAAATATCTGACTTTTTTTGACTGAGCCGTGCTGACCAAGGATCTAGGTGTTTCCGCTTGCCAATCAATGCAAAAATTTACTTAAACCTTATGAAAAGCAGGTGAAATACGTGCCATCAAAGCAGGAACAGGAAACATACGAGCAATTGAAGGAATCTGAAAAACACTATTCAGAGACGAAATTCTGGAGCAAATTAAAGAAGTATGGAAAAAAGGCAGGATCCTCAGTTGTTTATGCCGTGCTGCTTTTATATTTTACGCTTCAAAAACCGGAAGTGCCGGCAAAAACAAAAGCGATTATTATTGGCGCCCTCGGCTATTTCATTTTGCCGCTTGATCTCATTCCCGACTTAGCTGTCGGCGTCGGCTACACAGATGACCTTGGAGCTCTCGGCCTGGCACTTTTGCAAGTAGCCATGTACATTGATCAGGATATAAAGGATCAGGCTAAACAAAAGCTTGTTGAATGGTTTGGCGATCAGGTTGATACATCAGACGTTGATTCAAAAATCTAATGAAATTAAGCACCTCTCGAGGTGCTTAATTTCTTGGCCCAAATAGCATAACTGACACTCCGGCAAGACAAATGATTGCACCAAATATATCATAGAAATCAGGTGTTTTCCGGTAAACTCCCCATCCCCACAGAACTGAAAGCACAATAAAAATACCTCCATATGCAGCGTACACCCTTCCAAAAGAAGGGAAAGTCTGCATAGCAGCAATGACTCCATAAAGAGCTAAAGATAAACCTCCAAAAACTCCCCAATAAATGGGTTTTCCTTCCCGAAGCCAGAGCCAAATTAAATATCCCCCGCCAATTTCAGCAAGGCCTGCCAGCAAGAATAAACAGATTGTGTAAACCATTTTGCCACCCCTTTATGCACCTAAAAAAGCAGGGAGATTTCCCCCTGCTCTTTCAGACGAATTAGCTTTCCTGCTTGATGAGCTGTAAATCAATATAAAGCTGGATTCGTGAATGAAAATCATCGAAATCAATGGAGGTAAGATCAGCAATTTGATTGATTCTGTATTTTAACGTGTTTGTGTGTATAAACAGCTGTTCGGCTGTCGGTTTGATGCGGCAGTTGTTAAGAAGATAGATTTCAAGCGTTTGAAGTAATTTTGTCTGGCTTTCCTGATCCTTTTTTTGCAGAATCTGAATATTTTTATTGATGTAGCCTGTTATCCCATGATGCTTGGAGATCGTTTCGAGATAACGGAAAATTCCGAGTTTGCTGTATATGAAAGGAAGTTTATCAGGTGTTCCGATAAATTTGGCTGCATTGATTACTTCAAGCGCTTCAAGATAAGATTTCTTCAATTGAAGAATAGACGAATACTCACTTCCAATGCCGGCATACACTTTTCGTCCATTAAATTGGGAGAGGACCGTACTCGTTAATTCCTCTGCGCTTTCCGAAAGCTGGCTTAAGCCTTTTGTATTGCTCCCGATTATAACGACAATCTTCAGCTGTTCCGTAAAAACATGGGACAAATGATTTAAGGCATTTGCAAATAATCGAACTGTTTCTGTTACTTCTTCAAACAATTCTTCATCATTTTGAGAAATGGTAAAAATATTAACAAGAAACGTTTCGGGAATCAGGATACTGTGATTAGCTGCTTCCCACTTGATCTGATTTTCAGTCTGGAACGCCTCACCGATGATTTTTTTATAGAACTCATTTTTTTCTTCATTCTCTCTAAGGCTGATCTGATTTTTCTGATAAAGAAGTTTGCCGATATGATGCGAAACTTCATGCAGGAATTTCAGATCTGAATCTGTCATAGTTTCTGTTTCCTGAACCCATATATAGCCAAAAACCTGCTCCCTGTAGATTGCGCTTACAACAACCCTCTGATTTAAGCCGATTTCTTTTATCTGTTTCACCCGAAACGGATGGGGAATCGTTTTTAGCTGATCGACAATGCCTTCATCCATGAATTTCTCAAGAATAGGAATTGGCCAATGCTTTGTAAAAATGGTCTGCTGATTGGCTTGATCGAAATGGTCTATGTAATAAGAACTGTAGGACAGCAAAGAGAATTGATCATTTTCAATGACGACTGGTTTTTTTAAATTAGTGCTGACCATATCTGTAATATCGTTAATGTTTGTCAGTGTCAGAATTTTTTCCAGCAACATATATGGCCCTCCTGCTTCAAATATAAATGATGAACCTAATTATAATACTTTTAACAGCAGGAAGGGAATAGCGGCTGCATTAGAGATCAAAAATAAGTCATTCAGGATTTATCAGCGAATAAAAAGGACCGGGAAATCCCGGCCCTTCAAACTTATTCTTTTACAATTTTCTCAAACTCTTCAAATTGTGCTTCTACTTCTCTTGAAGGCTGAGCAGTAAGCAGACTGACCACAATAATAGCAAGTAAGCTTGCTCCAAAACCAGGGATCATTTCATAAAGAGTTTCTGACAGGCCTGCCATCGACCAGAAGATAACCGTTGCGGCACCTACGATCATCCCTGCCAATGCTCCCCATTTCGTCATTCGCTTCCAGAAGAGGCTGAGCAGAATCAGCGGTCCAAAAGATGAACCAAATCCAGCCCATGCATAGCCGACAAGTCCAAGGATCGTGTCGTTTTTCTCCCAAGAAAGAATAAGGGCAATAACCGAGATAAGCAGAACGGACAATCTGCCTAAAAAGACAAGCTCTTTATCTGAAGCAGAGCGTCTGAAGAACGTTTTGTAAATATCCTCTGTTAATGAGCTGGCAGTTACTAAAAGCTGTGAAGCGATTGTGCTCATAATCGCTGCCAGTATAGCAGAAATTAAGAATCCTGTAATAAATGGATGGAACAGTACTTCTCCTAATACGATGAAAACCGTTTCCGGGTCGTCTAGCTTCATATCATTTTGAGAAAAATAAGTGATTCCGATAAATCCCGTCAGCATCGCACCGATACTTGAGAATATCATCCAGCCCATCCCGATGTTACGGGCTTTTTTGATTTCTTTTACTGAATTAATCGCCATAAAGCGGACAATGATATGCGGCTGGCCAAAATAGCCAAGTCCCCAGGCAAATAATGATATAACTCCTAAAAGACTCGTTCCAGTAAAAATATTTAAAAGTGCAGGGTCAATCGATCGTGCTGTGTCAATGGAAGGTCCAAAACCCCCAACATGAATAAGTGTAACAATAGGTACAAGAATCAAGGCAACAACCATGATGATACCCTGAACAAAATCGGTCCAGCTTACCGCAAGAAATCCGCCGAATAATGTATAGGCCACCACAACACCAGTTAAAATCCATAATCCCGTATGATAATCAAGCCCAAATGTACTTTGAAATAAAACACCGCCGGATACCATCCCTGATGATACATAAAAAGTAAAGAATATTAAGATAACTAAAGCCGAAATTAATCTCAGAATCCGTGTTCCGTCCGCAAATCGATTCTCAAGGAAAGCCGGAATGGTAATCGAGTTATTCGCTACTTCCGTATACGTTCTTAATCTAGGTGCAACATAAAGCCAGTTGGCATAAGCGCCAAGCGTTAAACCGATGACAATCCAGATGGAGCTGAGTCCTGTCGCAAACATAGCGCCCGGCAGTCCCATCAGCAGCCAACCGCTCATATCTGCTGCACCAGCGCTTAAAGCCGTAACAGCAGCTCCGAGACCGCGGTCTCCAAGCATGTAATCATTTAGATTGGACGTTCTTTTATAGGCAAAATAACCGATAAGCAGCATTCCCGCCATATAAATGCTTATAGATAAAACCAATGCGTAATCAATCATAGAGGAACCCCTTTCATAACCAAGAAATTTCTATATTTTTTTAAAAAGAGGAAGCAACCTTTTTTGTCACTTCCTCAAATTGAATCTGGAGTTGTCTTACATGAATAATGTAAGAATGGATATGGAATCTCTGATTCTTTATCTATTAAAATGTTTCAGATGTTGTTTTAGCCTGCATATGAAGCTGAAGGTAATCTGGTCCGCCTGCTTTAGAATCAGTTCCTGACATGTTGAAGCCGCCGAATGGCTGATAGCCTACGATTGCGCCAGTACATCCGCGGTTGAAGTACAGATTTCCGACATGGAAGTCTTCACGTGCTTTTTCCATGTTAGAGCGGTTTGTCGTAATGACAGCACCTGTTAAACCATACTCTGTATTGTTGGCAATTTCAAGTGCTTCGTCAAAATCTTTTGCTTTTGCAAACGCAACAACCGGTCCAAAGATTTCTTCCTGCATTAAACGTGCTTTTGGATCAACATCAGCAACAATTGTCGGCTGCACGAAGTAGCCTTTAGAGCTGTCTCCTTCTCCGCCTGCAAGGATGCGTCCTTCTTCTTTCCCGATTTCAACATAGCTCATGATTTTGTCAAAAGCAGCCTGGTCGATAACAGGTCCCATGAAATGATTTTCTGTTGGATTGCCGACTGTTAATTGTTTTGTTAATTCAACAGCGCGGTTTAAGACCTGATCGTAAACATCTTCTACGATAACTGCGCGGGAACAAGCCGAGCATTTTTGTCCTGAGAAACCGAATGCTGATTTTACGATCGATTGAGCTGCAAGCTCAAGGTCTGCCTCTTTATCTACTACAATTGTATCTTTACCGCCCATTTCAGCGATCACGCGCTTCAGCCAGATTTGGCCGTCATTCAGCTGTGACGCACGGTTAAAGATGCGAAGGCCTACATCGCGAGAGCCAGTGAATGAGATAAAACGAGTTTTTGGATGGTCAACAAGGTAGTCTCCCACTTCCGCTCCGCTTCCAGGAACAAAGTTCAGAACGCCTGAAGGAAGTCCGGCTTCCATCATGACTTCTACAAACTTAGCAGCAACAATAGGTGTAGTTGAAGCCGGTTTTAATAGGATCGTGTTGCCTGTTACGATTGCAGCAACAGCAGTACCCGCCATAATAGCAAACGGGAAGTTCCAAGGTGAAATGATGATGCCGACGCCTAATGGAATATAGTCATAGCGGTTATATTCGCCCGGGCGGCTTTCAACAGGAACTCCATCTTTCAGCTTCAGCATTTGACGTGCATAAAACTCAAGGAAGTCAATTGCTTCAGCAGTATCTGCATCAGCCTCGTTCCATGGTTTTCCTGCTTCTTTAGTTAAAAGGGCTGAAAATTCATGTTTGCGGCGGCGGATGATGGCAGCGGCTTTGAATAGGACATCAGCACGGATTTCAGGCTTTACTTTTTTCCAGCTTTCAAACGCAGCAGAAGCCTCCTGCATCGCTTTTTCTGCATGGTCGCGGTTTGCTTTTGATACACGGCCGATCACTTCTTCTTTATCAGCAGGGTTATAAGACACAATTTTATCATCTGTCGTTACCTTTTCTGCCCCGATATATAAAGGATAGTCCTGTCCTAAATAGCCTTCTACTTTTTGAAGAGCTTCCTGGTAGGCTTTTTTGTTTTCCTCGTTTGTGAAATCAGTGAATGGTTCGTGTTTGTATGGAATCATTAGAAATCGCTCCTTAAGAATAATTTTTTTAAAAAACTTAACTTTTCACCATGCCTTTGAATGCAAATGCAATATTAGAAGGTCTTTCGGCAAGTCTTCTCATGAAGTATCCATACCAGTCAAGCCCATATGGTACATAGACACGCATTTTGTATCCTTGTTTGACAAGCTCCAATTGCGTTTTGCTTCTCATTCCGTAAAGCATTTGGAATTCAAACATGGTGTTAGGAATGTTATGCTTTTTAGCCAGCATTTTTGTATATTCGATGATTTGGTCATCATGAGACGCGATGGCAGTATAGTTGCCATTAAGCAGACTTTGCTCAATCAGCTTTTTATAGTTTTCATCAACATCTGCCTTTTCAGGGAAAGCCACTTCAGGAGACTCTTTGTATGCTCCCTTTACGAGACGCAGGAATGGCTTATACTGCGCGAGGTCTCTTAAATCCTTCTCTGTACGATATAAATAAGCCTGTAAGACTGTACTGATGCAGCTGTACTTTGCTTTGAACTGGCTGAAAATATCAAGAGTAGCCTGACAGCGGACTTCATCCTCCATGTCAATTGTAACCATAACATTGTGTTTTTCCGCCGTATCAAGGATTTTCGTCATATTTTCAATGACCAGCTTATGATCAATATCAAGACCGAGGGATGTCATCTTTAGAGATACTTGTGAATCAAGCTTTTCCCTGCTGATCAATTCAATTGTTTCGATGCATTCCGCTGTTCTTTCTCTTGTTACTTCCTCTGAATCTACGAATTCTCCAAGATGATCGACTGTTACCAGCAGGCCGCTCTCATTCAGCTGTTTAATGAATTTGATGGAACTTTGAAAATCTGTTCCACCAATAATTTTTCCAGCAGCAAAACTGCCGCCGCGCTTCTTTGCAATATTATTAAGTAAGTTATTTTTGGATAAGAATAAGAAAAAATCCCTTGTAATCGCTTCCATCGCCAACGCACACCTCCTGTAGAAGTTGTAATCACAAGATAATCTTACTTTTTTTCGACAATTTTCACAACGTTCTAAAAATACAATAATCAAGCGCTTTATTTGTTGATTTTGGACAATGGCCAAATGCAGTATGGAAATTGGAAGTTTAATAGCTATCAATACTATGTTTATATTTTTCAGCGTGAATGGCCGAAAACAGAGGCAATAAAGAGCAATATGCAAATGTACTCGCTTACTTCAAACTACGTCTAATTCATAAAGGGTGGTATAATTTCCAGGTTATCAACGGCCACGGCTTTCATGAGAGTTGAAAGTCCCAATAAAATAAGATAAAGAGGTGTTTTTAGGTTGAACGTACAGACAATTAAACAAGAGTGGTTTGGCAATATCCGGGGAGATATTTTATCTGGTATCGTCGTTGCTTTAGCCCTCATTCCTGAAGCGATTGCTTTCTCTATTATTGCAGGAGTTGATCCGATGGTCGGTTTATACGCTTCCTTCTGTATTGCAGTTGTGATTTCATTTATAGGCGGAAGACCAGGTATGATTTCGGCCGCTACAGGAGCAATGGCATTGCTGATGGTGACGCTCGTTGCTGATCACGGCCTGCAATATTTATTGGCTGCAACTGTGCTGACAGGGGTCATTCAATTTGTTATGGGTGTGTTAAAGCTCGGAAAAGTGATGAAATTCATTCCAAGGTCTGTTATGGTTGGATTTGTAAATTCATTGGCTATTCTGATCTTTACGGCTCAGCTTCCGCATTTTGCTGGTGAAACGTGGATCATGTACGCCATGGTAGCAGGTGCTTTAGCAATTATCTATATCCTTCCCAGATTTACTACTGCCGTTCCTTCTCCATTAGTTGCAATCATAGTGATTTCGATTATTTCAGTTATGACAGGAGCAGGTGTAAGAACGATAGGAGATATGGGAGAACTCACACAAGCGCTGCCTTTCTTCTTGATACCTGATATTCCATTAAACTTTGAAACTCTGCAAATCATTTTTCCGTACTCATTCGCTTTAGCTATTGTAGGATTATTGGAATCATTGCTGACAGCACAGATTGTAGATGATATGACGGATACGGAAAGTGATAAAAATAAGGAAGCAAAAGGCCAGGGTATTGCTAATATAATCAATGGATTTTTTGGCGGTATGGCAGGATGTGCGATGATCGGACAATCTGTTATTAATGTTAAATCAGGCGGAAGAGGAAGATTATCAACCTTCGTTGCCGGTGTATTCTTAATGGTTCTGATCTTATTGTTAAACGACCTTCTTATCCAAATTCCAATGGCAGCTCTTGTCGGTGTTATGATTATGGTGTCCATCGGCACATTTGACTGGTCTTCTTTAACAAAGCTGCATCATATGCCAAAAACAGACGCGGCGGTAATGATTGTGACAGTGGTAACAGTTGTTGCTACTCATGATTTATCAAGAGGTGTACTTGCAGGAGTCCTTTTGAGCGCCCTGTTCTTCGCAGCAAAAATTTCCAAAGTTCATGTAGAAACCTCTATAAATGATAAAACTTTAATAAAAACTTATAAAGTCAGCGGTCAGATCTTTTTTGCTTCAGTGGAAGATTTTCTTTCTAAATTCAATTTCAAAGAAGAGATTCACATTGTCGTGATTGACTTAAATCATGCTCATCTTTGGGACGATTCAGCTGCAGGAGCCATTGATAAGATTGTTCTTAAGTACAGGCAAAATGGAACAGAAGTCAGAATGACAGGACTGAATAACGACAGTTCCAATCTTCTGAATAAATTAGCCGTATATGACAAATCACATACGAAAGCAGCAAACCATTAATTCTTAAGAGATGCACATCCGTGCATCTCTTTTTCGTTCTCTGAGAGAATTATTTTTGTGTATCCCTATCGGTAAGAATGATGAATGGCAAAAGAGGAAACCTTAAGCAGGAAATCCTTTTATTCCATTCCTCAGCTGAAAGGCAGGTGTCTGTCCCTGAGCAATTCAGAAAAAATAATCCGTCCTCACGGCAAGAACACGAGATGGGCCATTTCCTCCCTCCTTAGCAGTTTTATTATATTAAATTATTTTGACCGAGTAGCAGTAGCTGCAGCAGCACCTGAACTTCAGAAGGCTTTTTCCCTCAGTGCATTTGAAATGGGACTTGTTTTCACTATTTATAACTATGCTTATACCCTTATGCAGCTTCCAATTGGCGGAATGCTCGATAAATGGGGAGTCGGATGGGTGACGAGAATCGGCATGATCCTTTGGACAATTTTAACCATCAGTATTGTATTCGTTCAAGGAACACTACTTCTTTATATTCTCCGCTTTTTCACAGGAATTACGAGCTCATCCGCTTTTCCTGCAGCAGCAAAAGCTACAGCCAACTGGTTCCCTTTTCATGAACGAGGGCTCGCAAACGCTCTTTTTGATTCATCAGCAAAACTGTCCAATGTAATCGGAGGGCCGCTTGTTGCAATTTTGATTACTCTTTATGATTGGAAAATGGCCTTTTTAACGATTGGAGTCATTAATGTCATCTTTACGATCATCTTCTGGAAATATTATGATGAACCGCGTTCACATAAGAGCATCTCAAAAGAAGAAATCAATTACATTCAAAAGTATGGGGATCTTGCAGATATACCATCCTACAAAGTTCTTCGTGTATTAAAAACCTTTTTTAAAAATAGGAAAGTATGGGGACTAATGATTGGCTTTACTGGTTACGGCTATACCTTTAATTTGCTGCTGCTCTGGCTTCCGACTTTTTTCAGGGAGCAGTTTAAACTTGATTTACTTTCCTCCTCCCTTTATACGGCCATTCCATGGCTGATTGCCGCTCTTTCAGGAATTATTGCGGGAGGATGGCTCGTCGATTTTTTCATTGGAAAAGGCTATGCTCCAAACAAAGTTTATAAGGGAATCATCATCATTGGAATGACAGTCGGCCTTACATTTCTAGCTTCTATTTTCACGAAGGATCCAATCCTGTCTATGCTTTTTATTTCTATTGGACTAGCTGGTATTTCCGCTACTGCCCCCGTTGGATGGACGATTGCAGCTAAGCTTTCACCACCGGGCACTACAGCTATCCTCAGCTCGATGGTTAACTTTTCGAACAATTTATTCGGGGGGATCATTGCCACTTTTCTGACAGGGTACATCGTTGATAAGACAGGATCCTTTAATATAGCATTTGTTCTTGCAGCGGCGGTTTTAGTAATTGGATTGCTCTTTTATACTGTGGTTTTAGGCAAAATTGAACAAATTCCGATTGAAAGACAATAAAAAGCTCTGTACATGTACAGAGCTTTAGCTTGTGTTATTTTTCTTTTTTCACATCAATCACTTTAACAACAACAATAGGAGATCTTTTAAGTCTTTTATATATAAAATCGGAAATCACTGAATTCAAATGTTTCTCGATATCCCCAACAATCTTATCTTCCCTGATAACAGCAGCAGCCAATGCTTCAATTTCCACAATGAAATCATTGGATTCTCTTAAGTAAACAAAGCCTCTTGAAATGATCTGCGGTTTGCGGATGATAGCTTCTCCATTTTTAAAGATCAGAATGGAAATGATTCCGCTGTCTGCAAGCTGCTTGCGTTCGCCAAGTAAAGATGTTCCAACATCTCCGATTCCGTTTCCGTCCACATAGACAGAACGCGCCGGCACTTTCCCAGCAGGATACGCCTTATCGCTGGAAACATTTAAGACATGTCCATTGTCTAAAATGAATATGTCTTCTTCTGGAATAAAGCACTCCATTGCAAGTGTCTGATGCATTTTCTGCATGCGGTATTCACCGTGAATCGGCACCAGGAATTTTGGATTCAGCAGCTTCAGCATAAGCTTGAGCTCCTCTTGTCCGCCATGTCCTGAGGTATGAATGTCATAGAGCTTATTATCAATAACATCTGCTCCGGCTTTCATCAGCTTGTTAATAATTCTGTTTACACTTAGAACATTGCCCGGTATAGGGGACGATGAAAAAATAATGGTATCGCCTTCCTCAATATGGATGTGGCGATGTTTTCCCTCTGCAATTCTTGAAAGAGCTGCAAAAGGCTCCCCCTGGCTGCCTGTACACAGGATTGTCAGTTCGCTGTTTTTATAGGAACTGATTTCATCCGGATCAATAAACGTTCCGCTTGGCGCTTCAATATAGCCAAGCTCAAGGCCGATTGATATCGCTCTTTCCATGCTTCTTCCTGTATAGGCTACCTTCCTGCCGCAGGCAACAGATGCTTTAATCACCTGCTGAAGGCGAAAGACATTAGATGCAAATAAGGCAACAATAATCCGCCCGGACTGTTTTCGGACCAAATCTAAAATATTTTGCCCGATCTTTTTTTCAGATACAGAAAAACCGGGTACTTCACTGTTAGTACTGTCGGATAGCAAACAAAGGACACCTTCTTGCCCAACCTTGGCAACCCTTGATAAATCCTGCTCCGGCCCTGTCGGTGTCAAATCGAATTTAAAATCGCCAGTGTGAACAATGTTCCCTATTGGCGAATGGATGACTACGCCAAACGAATCCGGAATACTGTGAGTGGTCCGGAAGAACGTGACCTTCAGACTTTCAAGATTGATCGTACTTTCTTCTGTAATTTCATGCAGCTCTGCATCTCTGAGCAGGTTATGCTCATCAAGCTTGCTTCTGATAAATCCCATAGCTAGTCTTCCTGCAAATACAGGAACATTCAGCTTTTTCAATAAGAAAGGCACACCGCCAATATGATCTTCATGTCCATGAGTGATAAAAAGCCCTTTTACTTTATGGGCATTCTTCACTAAGTATGTATAATCAGGGATGATGTAATCTACGCCTCTTAATTCTTCATCAGGGAATTTTACTCCTGAATCGACAATCACAATCTCACCTTCATATTCGACGAGGTACATATTTTTCCCGATTTCACCCATTCCGCCAAGCGGAATAATCTTTACATTTTTCTCTACTGTCATGTTTAGTCTCCTAGCACTGTTGATCACTTTCTTTTTCCGAGTCATTATTTTTACAGCTATTATTTAATTGTATCACACCTTCTGCCTAAGAAAGGCATTAATAAAACGGTATAAAAAAAGACTGAGACAAAAGCACGCATTGTGCCTTCACCTCAGTCTTCTTTTCAATTTAAACCCTCGTTTTGCGTCTTTTCACAAAAAAGTTATAAAGAAATACAATCACAGCAAGAACAAGAAGAACGTGAATGATTCCTCCAACTACATTAAATACAAGACCGAGCACCCAAAATAAAAGTAATAGTCCAATTATCGTCCATAACATCGCATTTACCTTCTTTCTCTCTTAATTATTTTAATTAAAGGTTATCTTCCCTCCATTTTATTAAATGAAACTTTTACTTTCAGCTTACGGCCTGTTTAATTTCCTTTAATGATGTTTCCCTGCGGGGCCTCTTTGATTAAACTGATGCACCTGATTTCCCTTGATGCTTACGCTTTCTCCACATTATAAATGAGCTGACAGCCAATCTCATTGGCGGCTGTGGCTATTTTATTCAACTGCTCCCCCATTACCGCTTCACACAGGTATGATTGAAATCTCATTTTTCTTTTATTTCGGATGAAGACACTTTTTTCTGATAGAAGTGTTTTGTGAGACTCAGAAAAGGCGTTTGGGACACTTTTTTTCCATTTCAAGCGTTACCACTCATACTCTTTGATCTTATCAATGACTAAGAATAGAAACTTCACTTTTAATCAACAGCGAAAAACCGTCCAAAAAAATCGGACGGTTTAGCGGAATTATAATAGTCCCGGCAGTAATACAGTTACTGTTGTCCCGTTTGATTTATCGCTGCTGATCGTAAATTCACCTTCATGCAGCCTGACAATTTCTTTAACAATTGAAATACCAAGACCCGTTCCTCCTGTCATTCGGCTTCTTGCTTTATCCGTACGGAAAAAACGTTCTCCTATATGGGCCAGATCATCTTCTGATATTTCATTTCCCTTATTGTTCAGACGAAACAATAGCTGCTTGTTTTCCTCAGTAAGGGTCATTTTAATATAGCTTTCCTCCGAAGAGTACTTTATAGCATTATCCAGGAGATTGTAGAACACTTGCTGCAGCCGTTTTGGATCTCCTGTAACGACTAGATCTTCATGAATATCCAGTTCTGTTTTTAGCTTCTTTTCATTAATTCTGATATCAAATAATGCAAGGGTATCTAAAAACAGCTGAACAATCGCTATAGGTTCAGCATTCAGCGTGTACATGTTTTCCTGAAGATGATCAAGGTCAATTAAATCGGTTATCAGCTTATTCAGGCGATTTGTCTCTCTTTCAATCGTCATCAAATAATGATCCGCTTCTTCTGGTGAGGCATACATTTGGTGTTTAAGTGCCTGACTATAACCTCCAATATAAGTTAGAGGCGTTCGAAGCTCATGCACGACATTTGCAAGAAACTCTTTTTTCCTGGCTTCTTGCTCCTCAAGCGACTGACTCATGGAATTGAAGGCGTGCGCCAGCTGCCCAATTTCATCATGATTTTTGTTTAGAAGGCGATTTGAGTAATTGCCCTTTGACACCTCTCTTGAAAATTCCTGAAACTCATTCAGCGGCTGAAAAAGGGATCGCCGAATTTGATTAACGGCTAAAAAGAGTATCATAAAAAAGAGCGAGCCTACAAGCAGAA
This sequence comes from Metabacillus hrfriensis, assembly GCF_030127205.1. NCBI lineage: Bacteria > Bacillati > Bacillota > Bacilli > Caryophanales > Bacillaceae > Metabacillus > Metabacillus hrfriensis. Next base: position 845,961 of record NZ_CP126116.1, on the reverse strand, counting down.
GAATGGGCAGACTGCCTTCGAATACTTCTTGAAGATCTGCTAATGGAACATATATATAGATAAAACCTATAAGCCCTTTATCGCCCATAATCGGGAAGACGGCGCCAATAATTTCACGGTTCAATTCTTTTACGTAGCCATCCTTTACAATGTAATCTCCATTTTCAAGGATTTTGCGGTCTTCACCTGTTATGAGAGCTTCATAATTCACTTCATAGGGAAAATACGTGCTTAAATCATCAATATCATCCAGTACAATCACTTCATATTCAGAGACGACATTGTACCAGTGAATTTTTTCAATAATTTCATCACTCAGAGAACCGTAATGATAGTGGGCGGCAGTTCGCTCGCCTTGATAAATGACAGACTCTTTAATGCTGTTAAAGTACAATTCTTTATATAAAAAATGAAGAAAAAAGAACGAGAATAAGATACTGAAAATGATGCAGATGCCGATCAGCATCAGCACTTTCTGGCTTAAGTTCAGACGTTTCAATCATTACACCTCAAATTTATAGCCTACACCCCATGCTGTTTGAATGAGGTATGTGTCATTGTTTCTTCATCATCAATGATGATAACCTTTATTGTATACTCAATTCAGACCCAGCTTTAAAGTTCTATACCAAAGTATAATCCTTATTTTATAACAATGATGTGAAGTTTTTATGAGTTTTTATAAAGAGTTCCAATGACAAAAACTTGAAAAAGATGAGGTTCATTATTAAAATAAGGCTATTAAGACATGATGATAGGCGATGGCGTTCGCCGCAACCGCCTCTGTGCTGATGACTCCTGCTCATAATCAATGTGGGCAGGAGTCTATTTTTTTATCTGAAATTGGAGGTTTGCAAGATGATTTATTTATTGATCGGTGCCGGTGGAATAATTGGCAGTTTGCTTAGGTATTCTTTAGGCGTACTTACCCACCCTTGGCTCAGCGATGGTTTTCCCTTGGGAACCCTTCTTGCGAATTTAATTGGCTGCTTTATTCTCGGATGGTTTACAACTAGTATTGTGAGGCTGAAGCTCTTTCATCCTCATATTTTAGCAGGGCTCGGAACAGGTCTTGTCGGCTCATTCACAACCTTTTCCACGTTTAGTGTTGAGACAGTTATGCTGCTTCGGAGCGGTTCAATCCTCATTGCGTTTATCTATGTGCTGCTCAGTTTTGCAGGAGGGCTTTTCGTGACGTGGTGCGGTTACACCCTGGGACGCGGCATGTTCAAGAAAAGGGGCGAAGCTGCATCATGAATTTATTATTAATTGCTGCAGGCGGATGTTTAGGGGCAATTGCCCGTTTTATTATCAGCTCACGGATGAATATAAAAAGTCAGACTGGATTTCCGGCCGGCACACTCACGGTCAATTTAGCCGGCTCATTCTTGCTCGGGTGGATGACTGGAGAAGGGGTTTCTGAAAGCTTTTATTCGATGTTCGGCATTGGATTTATGGGAGCTTTTACAACGTTTTCCACATTCAAACTGGAGAATATCCAGCTGAGTGAAAAGGATAACAAGCCTGTTCTTATTAAATATCTCCTCTTCTCATATGGAGGCGGGCTATTACTGGCATTTATAGGATTATTAATCGGAATGAACGAGCTTTGAATGCCATATAAAAATAAGCGTAGAATCTCCTGATCCATGGCATCCTACTTAATGGAGGGATGTATAGTGGAAAAAGACTTACAGCTGTTGAAACAATTAACCGAAACTGAAGGACCTTCAGGTTTTGAAGCAAGGATTCATAAGGTGCTAGAAGAAAACATAAGTCAAATTACACCTGAGATACAAAAAGATCATCTTGGAAGTATTGTTGGAGTTACGGGAAAAAAAGGCCCGAAAATCTTAATCGCCGGTCATATGGATGAAGTCGGCCTTATGGTAAAAACCATTACAAATGACGGATTTTTAAGGTTTCAGACATTAGGCGGATGGTGGGGTCATGTCATGCTTGCGCAGCGCGTAAAAGTGCTGACGAAAAAAGGAGATTTGACAGGTGTCATCGGTTCTAAGGCTCCTCATGTTCTATCCGTAGAAGAACGCAAAAATGTGCTGAAGCCCGAAAATATGTTTATTGATATTGGTGCTTCAAGTAAAGAAGAAGCAGAGAGTTTTGGTGTTCAGGCCGGCGATCCGATCGCGACTGTCTGCCCATTCGAAGTGCTGCCAAACCCTAAGTTTCTGCTTGCCCGGAATTGGGATAACCGTGCGGGCTGCTACGTAGCCCTGAAAACATTAGAGAAAATCGCTGCAGATAAAAAGGCGTCAAATATTTTATATGCAGGGGCCACTGTACAAGAAGAAGTAGGCCTGAGAGGAGCACAGACTTTAGTCAATAAAGTCAATCCTGATCTATCGTTTGCACTTGATGTTGGAGTAGCTGGCGATACACCCGGAATGAAAGAGAAAGAAGGACATACGGTATTAGGAAAAGGGCCATTGCTTGGCTTTTACGATGCAAGCATGATCCCTCATCCAAAACTCCGTGATTTTGTCGTCAATGTGGCAAAAGATCTCTCAATCCCGTACCAAGTAGATATCATGCCTGGCGGAGGAACCGATGGAGGGAAATTCCACCTTGGTTATCAGGGGGTTCCTACACTGGTAGTCAGCGTTCCGGCAAGATATATTCACAGCCACGTTTCCATCGTACACAAAGACGATCTGGATCATGCAGTTGAACTTCTTTATGAAGTCATCAAACGACTGGATGAAAAAACAGTTAAGCAAATAATAGAGATGAATGGGAAAATCCATTGAATTTAATAGTAAAAACGAAGAGACTGTTTAAGAACTCTTCGTTTTTTATTTTTCATTGAAAGATTAAAGAATCCCATTTCTTCTTTCTAATAGGACGACATCTCTCCAAACTCCATTCATTTTGCCTAAGCGTTCTCTAATCCCAACTTCTCTGAAACCAGCCTTTTTATGTAATATTATGCTCGAAGTGTTTTCGGGAAAAATTCCTGACTGAAGTGTCCAAAATCCTTCTTTTTCGCTTAATTCTATTATGGAACGCAGCAAGTCAGTTCCAATCCCCTGTCCCTTGTATGATTGGCTGATATAAATGCTGACATCTGCTACTCCTGCGTACACGCATCTCCCTGAGACAGGACTTAATGCCGCCCAGCCAAGGGTTTTATTTCCGTCTTTAGCGATAAGCCGGCACGTTTTTGAATGACTTTCGTTCCAGCTTTTCCAAGAAGGCGCATCCGTTTCGAATGTTGCATGACCAGTCGCAATGCCTTCAAGATAGATAGTTTTAACCTGATCCCAGTCGCTGTCAATCATTTCTTTAATTTGATAGTTCAATGCAAGCACCCCTCAATCTCTTGTTTCCTTCTAATTTATTATAAAATTCAGCTTTTTTATTTAAAAGAAAAAAGCCTCATTTCTGAGACTTTAATATGACAGAAGAAACGCCTCGAAAAGATGAAGCGGCGTTTTCAGTTTTATTATTCGCCAGTCTTGGAAAAATGCTCAATTCTTTCGCCAACTTCATCACGTACACGCTGGAAGAACATCCATTTTTCTTCTTCTGTTCCTTCTGCTTTCGCTGGGTCATCAAATCCCCAGTGTACGCGTTTGATATGTGGAGGTGTTACAGGGCAATTGTCAGCTGCATGTCCGCAAAGTGTAACAATCAAATCCGCATTGTTTAAGATTTCAGGATCAATCACATCTGATGTTTGGTTTGAGATATCGATCCCAACTTCTTTCATTGCCTTTACAGCGTTTGGATTTAATCCATGTGCTTCAAGTCCGGCACTTTTCACATCCCACTCTTCGCCAAGATGTTTTTTTGCCCAGCCTTCTGCCATTTGGCTTCTGCAAGAGTTCCCAGTACATAAGAAGTAGATTGTTTTTTTAGACATAGTTGTTGTCTCCTTTTAAGTTGAGTTTGATGTTTTATATGATGAGCAGCCACAGATAGAGTCCAATTAGAGTAATAAACAAGGTTGGAATCGTTAAGATGATACCTGTTTTAAAGTACGTGCCCCAAGAGATTTTGACGCCTTTCAAGCTCAAAACATGGAGCCATAAAAGCGTGGCAAGAGAACCGATTGGTGTAATTTTAGGTCCTAAATCTGAACCAATCACATTTGCATAAATCAATGCTTCTCTTAGCGTGCCCGCAGTATCTGTACCTGCGATGGCTAATGCATCAATCATGACAGTCGGCATGTTGTTCATGACCGAAGATAAGACTGCGGCAATGAAGCCCATTGAAATGGTTGCGACAAATAACCCTTGATCAGCTGCTGCCTGAATCACATCAGCTAAAACAGCCGTTAATCCGGCATTTCTGAGACCATACACGACGACATACATCCCAATAGAGAAGAAAACGATCGCCCATGGAGCCCCTTTTAAAACTTTTTTGGTATGAACAGCTGGGCTGCGTCTAGCCATAGCCAAGAAGAAAATGGCGACGACACCAGCAACAATAGATACTGGGATATGCAATAACTCACTAATAAAATATCCAATGAGCAGAACCCCTAGCACGATCCAAGAAAGGCGGAACATCTTTTCGTCTTTAATCGCAGCCTTTGGAGTCTTCAAATCACCAAGGTTATAATTTCTCGGTATGCTTTTACGGAAGAACAAGTATAAAACGAGGATACTCGCACCTAAAGAAAAAAAGTTAGGAACAATCATTCTTGAAGCATATTCGATAAAACCAATATCAAAGTAATCAGCAGAAACGATATTCACTAAGTTACTGACTACAAGCGGCAATGACGTTGTATCAGCGATAAACCCGCTTGCGATGATAAATGGAAAGACCATTTTCTCTTCGAAATTCAGGTTCCGGACCATTGCAAGAACAATAGGAGTTAAAATGAGAGCGGCACCGTCATTCGCAAAGAACGCAGCGACAAGTGCTCCTAAAATCGATACGTAAACAAACATTCTTACGCCGTTTCCTCTTGCTGCTCTTGCCATATGCAAGGCAGACCATTCAAAGAAACCAATCTCATCTAAGATCAGAGAGATGATAATAATTGCAATAAATGCAAGTGTCGCATTCCAGACAATCGACGTGACATCCATGACATCACCAAAATCAACTACTCCAACTAATAAAGCAACTAAAGCTCCTCCACAGGCTGACCAGCCGATGGAGAGATTTTTAGGCTGCCAAATCACTAAGATGAGAGTTAAAAGAAAAATGATGGATGCTAAAAGTACTGAAGTCAATCTTTCTTCCCCTCTCTATTCACAGGTAATACGCAATCCTTGTGCTTCTAGTTCTATTAATAAGTTATCTTGTGCAGGTAAATAAATTAATAATCCTTTAATGATTGGATAGTATTCATTCTCTTTATTCGTGGAATAAAAAATCCATTGGCCTTTCCGGTTTTCTTTTACCAATCCTGCATCACGAAGTTTACGCAAATGCTGACTGATTGCTGGCTGACTTGTTTTAAAAATCGCTGTAAATTCACAGACACAGCAATCATTTGTCTCGAGCATTTTCATCATCGTGAGACGTGTTTTATCTCCAAGCAATTTAAGTATTTGAGACACTTTCTGAATATCAAGCGTTGAACTCACTTCCAAATTACCAGCACCTCCATGTCGAAAATCATTATATAATTTTTCACTTATATAATAAAGTGCTTATGTATAAAAACTGTGTAAATTTATTGTAAACATATTCGTTTTTTGAAATCAAAAAACAAAAAAACTTGGATTTACGCTCCAAGCTTCAAAATTTTAATCAACTATGTAAGTTATGAATTGATCCCGCTGTCTTTTCAGCAAGGTATAGGAGAAACCATAGAAATCCTATAGCTGTAAACACGCAGGCTCCTCCCCAATACAAATAGATAAATCCGCGGTTAAGCTCAATGAGCATGTAACTTAGGAATGGCCCCAATGCGGCTCCTACATCCTGAACGATTGAGTAGAGTGTAAGGAAAGAAACAACATTTGCACTCTTTGCTGCATCAATTGCAATGGCATCTGACAGGGTAGAAATAGCTGTAGCTCCTAATAGAACTGAAAGCATCACAATGGTCCATAACCATATGGGCAGACTGTATGAAATCAGTCCAAATAAAACCGCTGTTAAGATACAGGAAGAGATAAATAGGGGAATTCTTCCGCTTGGTCCATCTGACAAGAAACCAATTTTTCTGCCAAGGAACGGTTCCCACATCCATCTTGCAGACTGGATCATTCCTGATAAAAAAGTCACACTGACGATTAAGCCAAAGAAACTGATTTCCTGACCATAATGATAGTCTATGAGTGAGGTTAACGTGGAGGTCAGCACTCCTTGAATCAGCAAGGTAATAAAAAAGCCGCTGATAATAATGAGAAGTTTCCGCTTAAATACAAATGATAAGGCAGCGGGCATTAATGGATCTGATTGGGTGTCTTTTTGAGCATCGTTCTTTTTTGAAAAGGAAAATAAAATGAGCGGAAGTCCAAGCAACGTCAGCATGCCGAATACTATAGAGACCACAGTCAAACCTAAAACCGGAACGAATAATCCTCCAAGCAGCATTCCAAACAAACTGCCCAGACGATAGATTCCGTTGTATAACCCCATTGCTTCACCGCGATGGTTTTCATCCGCATATAATGCCACACTGGAAAGTCCGCCGATCCGAAAAAATGACCAGGCAATTCCCCATAAGCCACGGAGGATAACCCAAGCGATAAACCCCTTAAATATACCATACCCAAGCGTAGTAAATGCTCCAATAATGATCGCAATGATCAGCCCGGTTTTTAAGGAGATTTTTTTATAAATCCATCCTGCAATTGGATTAAAGGGCAGACGAATAAACCGATTAATGGAAAGAAGAATTCCCACCTGCCAAATAGAGTCGAGGCCTGCTTCTCTCCAGAAAATAGGCAAGGCAATATAAAGCATGGAATCTCCCAGTAAACTTAGTGCTGTAATGATGGCAACCATTGTAATCACTTTTTGATTCTGATCGTTCCTTTTTGAATCCTCCATTGCTGCATATCACCTGCTTTCAAATTCCTATTGTTTTATTGCTTCATACGCTTTAAGAAACTGTTTATAGCTTTCATTTCCTAAATCATCTTCTTTTGATTGAAAGAGGCGTTCAAATGTCAAATTGCGGGCCTGTTCGACTGAACATTCAAATGCATTCATAATCAAATTCATATAGGCAATGAAAAACTCTGGCCTTAAAGTGCCTGCGTGATTGATCACCATACACTCACCTCTTTATCCAGTTTATTTTTCAGACAGAAAGGGAGAACTGAATTCTCCCTTATTCTAATTAACAGCAAGAACTAGTTTCGTCACATGAGGATTTAGATTTAAGGTTCAAACTGCACACACCTGTTTCAGGAAGATCTAATTCAACTTTTTCAGCTGCGGCATGATCTCCGCTTAAATATGCAACAACTGATCTGACTTGTTCATATCCTGTTGCCATCAAGAATGTAGGCGCACGCCCATAACTCTTGGCACCGACCATATAAAAATTCTTTTCCGGCTGGCGAAGTTCCTTCTCCCCGTGCGGACGTACAGTTCCACAGCTATGAATATTAGGATCAATTAGAGGGGCTAAGGCTTCTGTACTCTCGGTTGAAGGATCGATTGATGTACGCAGTTCACTGACTATTGTAAGATCTGGACGGCTGCCTGTATTAACAATGACTTCGTCTATTCCTGAAAGAGTTCGCTGTTTTCCATTTTGTGTACCGATCATATTTATACCGTTTTCAGACCTTTTAAGGTTCTGAATAAAAAATGGCGTTTCTACTTTTATCATCTTTTGATCAACCAGCTGATGAATGCGGCTGCCCAATGCACCTCTTGCTTCCAGAGCATCTTTTTCTTCCCCGCCATAGGCATCTTCAACACTTTGCCTTCTCATCACCCAAATGATTTCTGTATCAGGATAAGATTCTTTCAGTTTTGCAAGTTCTAATAAAGCATTAATTGCTGAATGGCCGCCGCCCACAACGGACACACGTTTTTTTGCATACCGCTCTTTTTCTTTTCCCAATATATCAGGAATTCCATAAAAAATATGATTTTGAAGAGATTTTTCATCATTCAGCCATATTCCATTTGAAGTAGATGGATTTGGGTTCCCCCATGTTCCTGTTGCATCCAATACCGCTCTTGCCTCAAACGTTTGAAACATGCCGTCTTTTTCTGCGCAGATGATAAACGGAACTCCATCGCGATTTGCCGTTTTCATTTTATCGGTATCTTTTTTGCTGATAGATAAAACTTTTGTATTTAAATGTAAAAATGGCTGGATGTCAGGAAGGTTCGAAAGCGGCTGCAAATATTGTTCCACGAGATCCTTTCCGGTCGGCAAAGCATCTGGCTCCGGCTGAGTCCAGTCATGTTTTTCAAGTAATGCTAAAGACGCTTTATCCATGTTATACCGCCATGGTGAAAATAAACGAACGTGGCCCCAGGTTAAAATATTAGCACCGGCCTGCTGACCAGCTTCTAATAAGATAAAGGATTCTCCTCTGCTCACTAAATGAGCAGCTGCTGCAAGGCCTACAGGACCTGCTCCAATAATGGCGACGGGCAGTTTTGATTTAGGCTCATGAGACACCTCAGCATTTGTTGGAAAAGATTGATTTTGTGGTGCACAGCACCCGTTTGCTTTAAGTGAGATAGTAAGGTTTACCATAAAAAATCCTCCTCATTATGATTAAATTTAAATCAAATAAAATTATTAGTATGCATCATGCAAAATAATTATTTGCATTTTGCAAGTATTAACTAAAAAGAAATCACCCCAAAGGAGTGCAGCATACGCTCGATTTTGCCATAGATGCATTCAGCAGTTTAATTGAGCGAATGACCGTTTCTTTTTCAAACTCATTCATGTGAGAAAAGACCTCATCCAAATAAGCATTCATCTGATGATCAATTGTTGCTGCAACAAATTTCCCTTCGGTTGTCAGCGAAAGAACATGAACTCTTCTATCATCAGGATGCGGCGTCTTTTTAATTAAGTTCAACTTTATCAAAGATTGGATTTGACGGCTGAAAGTCGTAATATCTGTTCCGAGAACGTCAGCTGCTTGCTGAATAGACGGCTGATGCATATGTTCAATTTCATAGAGAATATGGCTCTGAATTAAAGAAATATCAATTCCGCCTGCTGTACAGCAGTTTTTATTTAGTAAGCCAAAGCGCCGGGTCATGATTTGAAATAGTTCTCGAGTGTTTTCCATATAATCACCTCATACTTTAGTTATACGCTTATTATTTGCATTTTACAAGTATTTTATTATTTGTTTTTCAGTTTTTTATTAAATAAGCAACTGGCCTAAAACAGCCGTTAGTAAACGGCCTATTTGTGAAAGCTATCCATTCTAATAATAAACAGGGTCTTACTATAAAAAGTGGTTTATACGATTCAGAATTGCTGTATCTTTTTTTATCGTGTAGCGCAGTGAGACTTGTTTTACCATTGGAATCTTGATTATGTACTTCACCGCATTTTTTCTAAAGAGGGATTTACATGGTAGGACCAGGTAGTATTGTTTTAATAGGAGCGATGGCATTAATCATTTTTGGACCTAAGAAGCTCCCGGAACTTGGCAGAGCTGTCGGCACAACCCTAAAAGAATTCAAGCAGTCAACTAAAGGAATGATGGATGATGGAAAAGATGATGAAAAAGAAAATGGAAAATAACAAATTTTTCAGGATACATTAAAGAGCCTGAGAAACATTCGTCAGGCTCTTATTTTTCTTTCTAGTTAGATTTGAATGTAATTGTTTTATACTTCAAAACAGAACTCATAACATCTCTACTCTTGAACTATAGATACATATAAATTTTACCAATCCATATACTTAAAAGTTAAGTAAATAAAACGCAGAGGTTTTCAGTACCATAGTCTTCAATCTATACTATAATTGTAAAATGTGCTGACAAGATTGTCACCTTTTTTAGCACTAAATATGCAGCGAATTTTATAAAGAAGGTGTATAAAAATGTCTAGTAAATCGGATGAATCAACCCAGAGTTATATAGATTCTCCAGAAAAACAAAAATTGTTATACAAACGCACGTTAATCATTGTGAGTATTTCACAAATTTTTGGTGGGGCAGGACTAGCTGCTGGTATTACTGTAGGTGCACTTCTTGCACAACAAATGCTCGGAACAGATGCAGTTGCAGGACTGCCAGCTGCTTTATTTACGTTAGGCTCTGCAGGAGCTGCTTTATTAGTAGGGAGACTTTCTCAACGTTTTGGACGCCGCACAGGTCTCACGACAGGTTTTATGGCAGGAGGACTTGGGGCGATTGGTGTTGTCATTGCAGCTATAACAAATAGTGTTTTCCTCTTATTTGCTTCCCTGCTTATTTATGGTGCAGGTACTGCGACAAATTTACAAGCCCGTTATGCAGGCACGGACTTGGCAAATAAGAAACAGCGAGGGACTGCTGTTAGTATTGCGATGGTTTCAACAACGTTTGGTGCAGTTGCCGGTCCAAACTTAGTGGATGTAATGGGCAATTTTGCCCTTTCTATTGGCGTCCCGGCACTTGCTGGTCCTTTCATATTAGCCGCAGCCGCATTTATCTTAGCAGGTCTTGTCCTTTACGTTATGCTTCGTCCAGACCCATTCATAATGGCAAAAATGATAGAAGCATATAAACAAGAACATGGTGACCATAAAAAGAATTTGGCAGCTGCTGAACAAGCAAATAACAAACGAGGCATTGCAGTTGGAGCCACAATTATGGTCCTTACTCAAATTGTGATGATTGCCATTATGACAATGACACCAGTACATATGAAACATCATGGACATGGTTTAAGTGAAATTGGTCTTGTTATTGGTGTGCATGTAGGTTCAATGTTCCTCCCTTCACTCATAACGGGAATCCTTGTAGATAAGATAGGCCGAACTGCTATGACTATTGCATCTGGAGCTACTTTACTTCTTGCAGGTGTAATTGCGGCAATTGCACCAAGTGATTCTATGATTCTCCTAGTTATTTCTCTTTCTTTACTTGGATTAGGATGGAATTTTGGCTTGATAAGTGGTACCGCTCTAATTGTCGATTCAACAGAATCTTCAACACGTGCCAAGACTCAAGGGACAGTAGATGTTTTTATTGCGTTAGCAGGAGCTTCTGGTGGAGCAATGTCTGGAATGATAGTAGCTAATTCAAGTTACACAACATTATCATTTACTGGGGGAATTTTGTCCTTATTACTCATTCCAGTCGTGATATGGTCTCGCAGAACAAAAGAATGATGAAATTTTAAAATGAATACTGTCCACCAAACCGATCTGAGAGTTGATTTGTTCTTTTCATATTCCGCAATCGGTGGCGAAAAATGAATAACTGAGGGAACTCCAAATAAAGAGGGAGTTCCCTTATTTATGTTATCTGCTGCAATTCGTCTTAATAAAAAATATACAAGTCAATTAACATGCAAAGCTAAAACCAATCACTCTAAAAGAAAATAGACCTTGATCATTAAAACACCCAGTAAATTAATGAAAAGTGACTGAAAAGTTATTTCTTTGAAGCCTTTATATAATATTTCAACGAAAACAACATAGGTTAAGGCTCATATAGCCATACTCATAAATATGGTATCTAGTTTTATTGAATGAATATGAATATTCATCCCTACATATGTTATAGCAGCAAATATTGCAGCCATCAAAACACTAAAGATAAAAAAAATCTCAAAATTTGGCGGTCATTTCCTTGGTTGATGAATGATCTTTTTATTATTAAACCTCTGGGGTTGGAGTTGGTTTAGCGTATCCTTCTTTATATTTCTCATCAATTTCAGATCTGATCTCTTTAATTGATTTTCCTTCCTGCAGCTGTAAAACGGATTGTGCTGCTATTTCCAGACAAACTCCGCATTTTGTTCCATGGTCATCCCAGACAATCTCTCCATTTTCCTTGTTCTCATAAACAAAGCAATCATAATTGTTTTTATGGTTTGCCGATTCACCGCAACCACAGTAACATGGAATATTCTCTAAAAGTTCTCTGTTTTTTGCTGCTGCTGAATAAATTAACTGCATATCTTCAGGTTTGTCCTCTAAAAAGGAAGGCAGGGAACCAAGACCTTTTGTTTCTTCTCGAATGTCTCCAGTTGAAGAATGATCACCATGGTCAGCGTGTTCTTCATTACTTGTACTTCCCTTTACCTCTGGCTGATCAGAACATGCTGAAAGTAATAATGTAAAAGCTGTTGCACTGCTTAATAAAACGGCTCTGATTTTCATTTTTCACATCTCCTAGAAAGATCTATATCTATTCTATGGACTACTAACCCTCATTAGCAAGAAAAGTCACAAATCTTTCATTAATTATATCTTTAATAAACATCAATTGAATCCTGAAAATTTGTACATCAAAAAAAAGCAGCGCAGGCTGCTTCCTTTTTTATAAATACTTGCGGTGAATCGCCTTCCCGTCATACGTAAACAAAACAGGCTTCCCTTCCAGAATCGACTCCATGTGCACTGCGCGTCCCCACAGCTGATGAATATAAGGAAGCACTTTTTCAAGATATTTTAAATCGAGTTCAATATCTTCGTACCAGTGCTTCAAGTACAATTCATTATTCTTAAGGTAATCCCCATCGTTCACTGTAATGTACGGGAACCCTCCATTTACACGCATGTTGATTAACTGGTCTCGGACATTTTCCCACTCTTTATCGACAACCTTGTAATCTCTTCCCTGCTTTTGAAAGAGATACATGTCTTCTCTATTAACAAGATCCTTTGTCAAATAATTTCGAATAAATGACAAGTCAGATTCGACTTCACGCACTTCAAACATTTTTTCTCGGCCAGAGTTGGGCTCTACCCCTCGTCTTATCATGTCTTCTGTGGGATTGTTGTAGCGTTCTTCGATGTCTTCAAAAATTTTAAGTCCTAAATAATAAGGATTAATACCAGTCCGTGACGGCTGAACGACACCTGCATTCAGCTTTGCAAATTCAATGGATTCATCTGTTGTGAGGTCAAGCTCTCTCAGTATCCGCTGATGCCAGAAGGATGCCCAGCCTTCGTTCATGATTTTTGTTTCGAGCTGCGGCCAGAAATAGAGCATTTCCTCTCGCATCATCGTAAGGATATCGCGCTGCCAGTCTTCCAGGTCCCTGCTGTATTCTTCAATAAACAGCAGGATGTCCTTTTCAGGTGATGGCGGAAACTTCTTATTCTTTTTTGGAGGAGCTCCTTTTGGCTTTTCCTTATCATCCAATTTCCACAAATCATCATACGGTGAAGCCTTTTTAACATCCTCCTCCTCAGCATCTCCCATTGTCCAGGAAAGCTTCGGCCGCATTAAGGACGGATCGATATGCTCTTGAATTGCAAGCACGGCATCCAAGAATGTCTCTACCTCTGCCCTGCCATGATCAATTTCATATTGTTTAATCCGTTCGGCTGTCGCAGCCATGCTTTCAACCATATCGCGCTTCGTATTTTGAAACCTGCTGTTATTTTTGAAAAAGTCACAGTGGGCAAGGACGTGAGCCACAATTAATTTATTTTGAATCAGGGAGTTGGTATCAAGCAAAAACGCATAGCATGGATCCGAATTGATGACCAATTCGTAGATTTTGCTTAATCCAAGGTCATAGTGAAGCTTCATTTTGAAGAATTGTTTTCCGAAGCTCCAGTGTGAAAAACGGGTCGGCATTCCGTAAGCGCCAAATGTATAAATGATATCAGCAGGACAAATTTCATACCGCATCGGATAATAGTCAAGTCCAAATCCATCTGCAATTTCCGTGATTTCCGCAATGGCATATTCCAGTGATTTTCTGTAAGCTTCGTTCACGCGTTTTCCCCCTATCTCGTCTTTAAGACAATGTATGAATGGCGGGCGGAAAAGATGAAGGAAATCCGGTACAAATTCAGGGTTGACCCAGAAAAGAGGAATCATACACACCCAATGAGTACTCAAATTCAGGGTTGACCCAGAAAAGAGGAATCATACGCACTCAATGAGTACTCAAATTCAGGGTTGACCCTGAAAAGAGGAATCATACACACCCAATGAGTACTCAAATTCAGGGTTGACCCTGAAAAGAGGAATCATACACACCCAATGAGTACTCAAATTCAGGGTTGACCCAGAAAAGAGGAATCATACACACCCAATGAGTACTCAAATTCAGGGTTGACCCAGAAAAGAGGAATCATACGCAAGCAATGAGTACACAAATTCAGGGTTGACCCAGAAAAGAGGAATCATACTTCAGAAAAGAGGTTAGCAGGTGCAATGCAGGGTGGCAATCAGCAAAAACGGAAACTTTAAAAGCGAAATCTTGTTTTTCCCAGCCATTTTTCTCATTCATTCAGCCATTTTCAGAAATTTACTGGCGAACGATTTTTCTGATTTAACTTATGTATAATGAGCCATTATTCTTTCTATTGATTGTATCTTTCATTTTAGCGCGCAGATTAGAAATTTCCGATACAAATAAAAAAGCATGAATCCTTATGGGAGGATCCATGCTTTTTACTCTATTTAAACCCGTTCAGGCTTTACATACATATTTTGCTTTAGCGTTCGTTTTTGCCAAATGATTGTCATAACTAGCGTCACAACAAGGAAGGCAAGACCTAATACGAAAGGATACACGATCTGAACATCATAAAGCATACCTGCAAGTGTTGGTCCAAGAATATTCCCGATGCTCATATAGGCATTATTCATTCCCATTGCAAAACCTTGTTCGTCTCCAGCCATTTTTGAGATAAGCGTATTAAGCACGGGACGAAGGATAGATGTTGCAAGGAAAATAAGCAGTGTAACGCCAAAGAAAAGAACATAGCTTGAAGCAAACAGCGACAGAAAAAATCCTAGGGCTGCTATGGCAAGGAAAATGTTCAGGACCATTCCTTCACCAAATCGCCTTACTACACGGTCCACTACAAATAGCTGGACAATAACACTTATGATTCCCGTTGATGTAATCATAAGGGCGATTTGCTGCGGCGTGGCATTAAATTGATTGTCTACAAAAAGGCCAAGCACTGATTCGTAAGCCATTAGGCCAAAGCTCATGACAAGAGTAATCAAAAGCGGGACAAAATACGGCATGCGCACTGAGCGCACCATCTTTTTAGCCATTGATTCAGTATCTTGCGGCATAGCCATTGCGGAAACATCCTTCGTTTCGCTTTCTTCAAGGACAACGATAGAGAAAATCACGGCTGCCAAAGATACGATCGCCGAAATCAAAAAAGGCATTTTCAGGCCGAAATCTGCAAGAAATCCGCCGATTCCAGGTCCTACTACGATGCCGAGCGACATTGCTGCAGAAACAAAACTGTTTCCTTTTGCCCGCTGATCCATTGACGTGATATCTGCAACATATGCAAAGATTGCCGGAACAAGCAGCGCTGCTCCGATTCCTCCAATCACACGTGAAGCATAAAGCCACCAAATGGAATCAACTGCATAAAAGACAAACATGGAAAGAGTCAATCCAATTAACCCGTAAATAATCATTTTTCTGCGGCCGTATTCATCCGCCCATTTTCCGGCTATTGGAGAAAAGATAAGCTGTGCTCCGGCAAAAATAGCAATCATTAAACCCGCTGCTGTACCGCCCTGATTAATGGATTCCAGATAGGCAGGCAGAATGGGAATGATAATCCCAAAGCTTCCAATCGCAATAAACATGTTGATCATCAAAATAAACATTTTTTTCTTTTGTTCTGCTGACAAAATGACAGCCCCTCTTTCTATAATAAACTGCTGCATCAGGTATTTCATTTTTCAAATACTTAACTATGTTAAGTTGTTTGGCGTCATTCTGTCAACGAGAAAGGATTGGAACTTTTTATGATATTAAGAAACAGGTTGAACGTCTATCTTTAAGTCCATTGCCGGCCCAAAGAATTCGTAGTTAATCTTGTCTCCTTCAACACCGAGAGACAGCAGATTTTGAATCATGGCTTTCATGAATAATACAGGTCCGCAAATATAGAAATCTCCTTCTTTATTCTGCAGAATACGCTCCAAATCATCTTTAGAGATTAAGCCTTCTTTATAAAAGCGCTGATCTGTGCAATCCTGATCTAACGGGCTGCTGTAAAAGGCAAACATTCTGCTGTTAGGCAGCTTTGCACATAATGATGCTGTTTCTTTTACAAATGCATGAGTGCTGCTGTTTTGTGTTGCATGGACAAACGTCACTTCCCGCTCTGTCTGCTCAGCTGCAATAGTGTGCAGCATACTCATAAATGGAGTGATGCCTACTCCTCCGCTTATAAAAGTGACAGGTGTTTCAGCAGCCTCATTTAATGTAAATTCACCTGCAGGGGCACTGATTTCGATCATATCTCCGACTGCTATATGATCATGAAGATAATTGGACACCTTCCCTGCTTCAGTCTCGGGTCCGCCTTCCCTTTTTACTGAAATTCTTAAATGCGGCATATCTTTGCTGCCTGACAAACTATATTGTCTGTTCATCGTATATGTTTCACCAGGAATGCTGACTCTTACGGAAATGTACTGGCCTGGCTTGAAAGCTGGAAGGCCTTCTGGCAACTCTAAATAGAAAGAGGAGATCGATTCACTTTCTTTCTCAATGCGCACGACTTTAAAAGGCTTGAATCCAGACCAATCTGCGCCCTCATATAATTCTTTTTCCGCTTCGATAAATACATCGGCAATGACGCCATATGCTTCAGCCCAGGCATTTATGATTTCAGGCGTTGCAGCCTCTCCAAGAACTTGTTTTATCGCCTGAAGCAAATGTTCTCCAACGATTGGATAGTGTTCCGCTTTTACACCCAGACTTCTATGCTTATGAGCAATTTGTTTCACTGCCGGCAGTATCATATGAAGCTGATGAATGTGTTTTGCTGCAGCATATACCGTATTTGCAAGGGCGGTCTGCTGTCTTCCTTTTTTCTGATTGGCATGATTGAAAATATTCAGCAGCTCAGGATGGCTTTCAAATAGATTTTTGTAGAAAACAGATGTGATTTCTACACCTTTTTCTTCTAATACTGGAACAGTAGATTGAATAATTTCGATTGTTTTTTGAGTAAGCATTTCGATGCTCCCCTTCGTTTTAAAGTAGTATTTAAAATACATCTTTATCTTAGATCGAAAAAACATTTAAAGCAATATTTCAAATACATCTTTAGAAAAACTGTCACAATTTAAATTCAACTTTTTTTAAAGTTTCTGCTGCTGTGGTAAGATAGACGTACTTCATGTAATGGGGCGATGTGAAATTTATGCGATTAACAAACTATACAGATTATTCTTTGCGGGTGCTGATTTATCTGGCAGCAAAAGAAAAAGATAATCTATCCAATATAAAAGAAATAGCTGAAGCCTATCAAATCTCTAAAAATCATTTAATGAAAGTAACCTATGAGCTTGGCAAATTAAATGTAATTGAAACAATAAGAGGCCGGGGCGGCGGCATTCGTCTGGCGAAAGATCCTTCAGAAATCAATATCGGGTTCATCGTCCGTCAAACCGAAGACGACTTCAGCCTTGTGGAATGCTTCGATCCTGAACGCAATGCATGTACGATATCCCCTGCCTGCACATTAAAAGGGGTGCTTCATAAAGCGCTGCAGGCTTATTTTGAAGTGCTTGACGGCTATACGCTTGCAGACCTGGTTAAAAACAAACCGATGCTGGTGCGATTATTAAATAACATGGAAGAAAACTGCTGATAAGGCAGTTTTTTTATTTTCATGAGACAATCTGGAGCTCGACTATAAGAATAGTTTGTAAATAATCTTATATGATCAAATCAGGATCATTTAAATAACCTATATAAAGTGGAATATTTCAAAAGGAGGTTCCAAAGTGGGGAACAAAAAAGTATGGCTTGTGCTTCTTTTTGTCTTTATCATGATCAACCTGACAATTCCTTCTTTCACTGCAGCAAAAAATCCGCATGATCCCGCAAGCAAAACCGTTGTAGAAACGATCACTTCCAAAGCTTTGCTGACAGATGAGCGGCCAAAGCACAATAAGCTCACCTATAAGATTTATCTTCCAAGAGGATATGATAAAAAACGCTCTGATGGATACCCGGTCGTTTATCTGCTGCATGGCAGCGAAGGAAATGAAAACAGCTGGGATGATTTTTTTGGAAAGCTTGACGAAATGATCGAAAAAAAAGAAATTGAACCGTTTATTGCAGTAGTACCTGCAGCGGGCAATTCCTATTGGGTAAACTCTAAAAAGTTCGGTCATTATGAAAGTGCCGTTATAGATGACTTAATTCCGCATATCGATAAGAAATACAATTCTATTGCAGACCGCAGCGGCAGATTTATTTCAGGCTATTCAATGGGCGGATACGGGGCACTCAGATATTCAATGGTTTATCCTGATCTCTTTTCAGGAGCAACTCTTTTAAGCCCTGCTATCCAAAACGCAGAGCCTCCTGCTACATCCGGGGCAGTTGAAAGAGGCAGTTTCGGAGAACCATATGATCCTGCTCTGTGGAAGGCAAACAATTACCCGACTGCAATCAATAGTTACGTAAAACAGCCTTATCGGGTACCGGTATATATTGTATCAGGAGATGATGACTGGAATCATTTGAGTGAAAAAGAAGACCTTCCTCCTGATGCATATAAATATAATATGGAGGTTCAGGCTGTGCAGCTGTATCAGGAGCTCCACAGGAAAAACCTGTTCAGCATAGATTTTCAAAAGTGGGAAGATGTCCCCTCAAGTCCCGCTGAACTAAGAATCATAGGAGGCGGCCATGGACTTGATGTGTGGCTGAAGGGATTTCAAGAAGGATTAAAGTATATGTTCGGAAAAGCTGAAAGTCCTGAATTTTCTCCAATCTATGATCCTGACAGCTACAGCTCTGAAAAGAAAGGAACTGTAAATACTTATTCACTCCATGCACCAAGTCTGATCCAAGATGAAACACCTGGCGATGATGAATTAAAGTATGTCGTGTACTTGCCTGAAGAATATAATCCAACTGCTGAAAAAAAATATCCAGTCCTCTACTTGCTCCATGGTTCTTATGGAGATGAAAAAAGCTGGGACAAATTCTGGCCAATTTTAGATAAAATGATTGAAGAGAAAAAGATAGAACCCGTCATGGCTGTTGCACCTGTGACAGGCAACAGCTATTGGGTGGATTCTCTCAAATATGGAAATATGGAATCTGCATTTATAAACGATTTGATAAAGAAAATAGATAAGGATTTTAAAACGATTCCAGACAGGAATGGGCGCGGTCTGGTTGGCTATTCAATGGGCGGATATGGAGCACTGCGCTATTCTCTTGTTTATCCTCACCTCTTCGGCGGAACGTCGCTATTAAGTCCTGCCATACAGGCTTTCGACGCACCTAAAACATCAGGTGCAGTTGAACGAGGTTCATTCGGAGATCCCTTTGATGCTGCAATATGGGATTCGTTAAACTATCCTAAAGCTCTTGAAGCATATGGCCAGCAGCCTTTCAAAGTGCCGATTTTTATTATGACCGGAGACGATGACTGGAATCATATAAGTGAAAAAGAGGATTTGCCGGAGGATGCCTTCAAATACAATATGGAAGTTCAGGCAGTCACCTCCTATCAATTCCTGCACAGATCGAATGTCTTTAATCGGCCTTTTGAGAAATGGGAACCTGTGCCCGGAAGCCCGGCTGAACTCAGAATTTTAAACGGCGGCCACGGGATGCAGGTTTGGGCTGCAGGGTTTGAACAGGGTTTGTTATATATGTTTGAAAATGGTCTTCGTGCGCAGTAATGGAACTTCGCTAAAAAATGTATGTTTTAACGCCATGGATGAGTACCCAAAAGCCGGTGTTTGCTTGATTTGGGGAATCATACGCACTCTTTGAGTTCCCAAAAACCGGTGTTTGCTTGATTTGGGGAATCATACGCACTCTTTGAGTTCCCAAAAGCCGGTGTTTGCTTGATTTGGGGAATCATACGCACTCTATGAGTTCCCAAAAACCGGTGTTTGCTTGATTTGGGGAATCATACGCACTCTTTGAGTACCCAAAAACCGGTGTTTGCTTGATTTGGGGAATCATGCGCACTCTTTGAGTACCCAAAAACCGGTGTTTGCTTGATTTGGGGAATCATACGCACTCTATGAGTACCCAAAAACCGGTGTTTGCTTGATAGGGGAATCATACGCACTCTATGAGTACTCAAAACCGGTGTTTGCTTAATTCATACGTAATCTACAAAGTATCAATGTGGCTTCTGCAGATTTCTTTGAGCTGCCCTCATGCCTCTTCACCGTAAACAGATGCAACTGCCGCTGCTTTATGTTTTCCGTTAATAAAAGAAAAAATCGATAAGAAATTTTCGCAAGCACGAAGTAAAGACCTGCACATGATAAGTGAACAGGTCTTTTTTCGTCTTATTTCACAAAAATAAACAACACCTCCCTAATGCCCATACTTCCAATCCTAAGCGAAATTGATGAAAAGAGAGCAAATGTTTTAATTGAACAATCATTATCTCGAGTATCAAAGCTGAAAATTAAACACTCTGATCGTCGACTTTTCGGGAGTATAAAAGGTTGATGAGATCGTGGTGTATGTCTGATTGGAATAAAAACCATTCTTACAGGGATGAGAGCAGAGATGAGCCTAAGCTTCATCAATGCCGGAGCGGCGATGGATAAAGTGGAAATTAAATCTGCGGTTGAACAATACTTAGCATAAACTATGTATGCTTGGCAGCTGCCAAGCTTTTTCCGTGCACTACATCACAAAAGAGGTATGATTCGATGTCTTGCCTTCAACCTTCTCATTGAGGTTTTTCACTCTCATGGCAATGTCATCACAAAGTTCCTGGTAGTGGGCAAATTCTTCCTCGTCACTTTCAAATGAATACATGGACAGATTGGGCAGATTCCATGAAAAAACATTCTTTCCTTCTTCAACAGGAGGTGTTTTTTCCTGTTTGTAATCGTACATTTGAACAACAACTGATGCATTTTTTATTAGTTCCAGGTTAATTTTATCCGAGTCAAGGTCTTCAATAAACATATTTACTTCTTTCATGGCCTTTACGCAAGCAGGGTCGGCCAGTGATGTGACAAGACCTGCACTTTCGATTTGCCACTTACTGGAGAACAGCTTTTTTGCCCATGCTTCTGCAATTAAGCTCCTGCAAGAGTTAAAATACGACAGAAAGTAAATGGTAGGTTTTCTCATCGCTGTACCTCTTTCTTTAGTTTGTACTAATCTTTACCCCCTCTTCATACAGATTACACATTTATTTATATCCATTTAATGGATAATCCCTATGAAATTATAACTGCCGCAGCAGTCTATCCTGCAGCGGCAGATTTATTACAACCCTATTCTGTTTATCCTCTTTTCAAAATAAGCTTTGTCCTTCTTGATCACAGTCATGGCCGTTTCATATGCTGTTTTTGATAGTTCTTTGAACGAGCGTTTATTAACAGCATCAAGTTCCTTCATAAGCTCCTCAGGCAATGAGTATTTTCCATTTAATGCCCCTGCGATTGCTCCGCCCATGCTTGCGATAGAATCTGAATCATGGCCGTAATTCACACCGCCAATGATCGTCTTCATCGTGTCTCCTCCTGCTGTCAAAAATAAAGCCAGGGCAATCGGCAATTCCTCAATAGAATGAATTCTGCTCGGTGTGTTGGCATTTCCTTTTCCCTGCTTTTTGCGGTCAGAAAAGGTTTTCACTGTATCAAAAGGTTCAATAGCCCGTCTTAGATCCTCTCTTGCTTCGAGAACATCCAAATGAACAGCTGCAGCATCCAGCGCTGCATCAATAGCAAGCTTTGTACCGTCTTTAGCGAGCGTCTGTACGGCTTTTAGAATACTTTGCACTGTTGCGTTTTCGCTCATGCCTTCAGCAACAGCAGCTGCCATTACACCGGCTGCTTCCCTGCCGTAGCTTGTTTGATGAGCACCGGCAAGATCAATTGCTTCGTGATAGGCTCGTTCAGGATCTCCTGCATTCATAATTCCGACTGGACTCATATACATGGCTGCTCCGCAATTCACCATATTGCCGATGCCCGCTTCCCGGGGATCCACATTTGCTAGCCTGTGCCTTAGAAAGAGATACTGCTCTGGATAATAAAGTCTTGTTATAATAGGCGCTTCCTTTCGCAGCTCAGGAATGTAGACCTTCTTTTCAGCTATTTCCTCCACTAGTTCTTCTGCTATATCATAAGCTGTTAAATGCCTTTGCTTTTTTTCATATACCTTAAGGAGCGCCTCTACCATTAAGGTGTCATCCGTTATGTGTCCGTTTCCCTTTTCGAGAGGTCTCATGTTGCCTGGTTCCTTCCACGCATCACTTGCCGGCTCCCGAAATGATGTTACAACACCGAATTTCTCCCTGATTACTTCAGGGAGCAGCCCCTCTGTCGGAGAACCCATTGCATCCCCGACAGCACCGCCATATAGAACACCTTCTATTTTTTCAAGCATCCGCTCCGTCATTGTCCCTCTCCTTTCCCTTAAAACCAAGAGTGGAGGCTCTTGCCAGCAGTTTTAATGCAAGCTTCGGAAATGCTTCATCCCCTCCTGTTTTCCCTTCAATTAATTGAATAAGCTTGCCTGCTGCAGCCAGTCCAATTTCATACACAGGCTGCTCAATCGTTGTAATCTCGGGCTCTACAAGCGCCGTGAGGTCAATGCCGTCAAAACCAGCAATCGCAATCTCTTCAGGAATCTTTATCCTAAGAGTCTTCAGCATTTTCAAACAGCCAATTGCCATTAAATCGTTTCCAAGAAAAAATCCATCTGCATCAGGATGCTGCTTCAGCGCCTCCTTAGTCAGAATTCTCCCGCTTTCAAGACTGTAATCACCTTCATAATGAATCACAGGGTGCTCCCTGGAAAACTGTTTTATACTATCCGCATAACCTCTCAGCCTCTCATTTGATGGAATGAGCTGTTTCGGCCCGCCTATGTGAATAATCTTTCTGCACCCGACATCTATTAGGTGGCAGACTGCAAGCTTTGCACCTGTATAATGATCGACTGCCACTGAGTTTGCAGAAGTTATGTTGGCTGCACGGTCAATAATCACAAACGGAATCTTTTTTTCCTTCAGAAGCTTAATTGATTTCTCCTTAAGCTGATAGGGAGCGAAAATAAACCCGTCAATATACATATTTTCAAAGCTTTCCCACATAAAAATACCCGTCATTTCTTTACAGCCGGCTGGCACCAGGATTATTTTGTATCCTTTGCGGGCTGCTTCTTTTTCGATTGCTTGAACAAGCTGGGGAAAGAAAGGGTTGCTGATATCAGGAATAAACAGGGCAATTGTATTCGTTTTTTGCCTGGCGAGGCCTCTTGCAATTTCATTTGGTTTATAATTCAGATTTTCCATGACAGATTGAATTCTTTTTTCGGTTGCATGACTGACATATCCTTTTTTATTCAGATATCTGGAAATGGTGGCAACTGAAACATCCGCTTTCCTTGCCACATCCCGAATCGTTGCTTTCTTCTCCCTCAAGTGATTTCCCCCTGATGATTCTATAGTTCCTTCACTTCTATATCTGATAGAAGAGCTTCGCCTTTTCCAAGGACAGAGAATCCAAACATTCCCCGCTTGAATCGATCATCTTCAACCTGAAAAATCCGTTTGCCGTTTATGAAAAACTCAATCATGTCTCCCTCACAGCTTGCTTCAAACCAGTACTCCGCGCCAGCGGTCCACTTATATGGCACCTCTATCAGTCTTTTCATGCCAAAATCGGTTAAGACCAAAGAAACCCTATTCTGCCCGTCAAAACCGGCTTTGTAATGCCGGCAGATTCCTTCCGCCCTGAGGATCATCATGTGCTGAACACCGCTGAGCGGCTGAACAGCGGCTCTGAACTTATAGTTTTTGGCATAATAATTCCCGGTAAAAGAAGAGCACTCAACCTCAGACCTGCATCTCATTTTTCCGTGTTCGAGGCTAGCTGCACCCTTGTGATGGGCAAAAGGTGTAACAGATTGAAACTCTATTGCCTGTTTGCTGAAATCAATTTTATAGTTCGCTTTTCCTGCTATCTGAAACTCATCTATAAATAGCTTCCCAAATGACCGGTTTAAAAGCGGAGATGGACTTTCTATCATTACTCCGATCTCATCTATAATCGCTCCGTCTGTCTCAGGAATAATAAACTCTATATTATTCCACGCTTGATTGATCAGCCTGAGTGGTTCAAGTTTAATATCCTCCTCATTAAACGTGTTTCTCACATACGGAGTGACAAAAAAATCCTCCCCCTGCCACTTATCACAATAAATCTGCATGCTGACCTTTTGGCCGCTGCAGGCTTTAGGGGCAAATGACGGTTTATACTTCTCGTCATTAAAGTCTTTTCTTCTGTGAAAAGGTTTAAAGAATACCTTGCTTGCTTCTCCTTCTATCATCCGGTCAATAAATATTTCGAGAGCCCCATTTGTTTCATAACCGATTTCATTGCTGTGTCTGATGAATGTCTTGAAAGGATAATTCGTTTGAAAACCGTGCGTCGATCCTGGAAGGGTAAAGTCAAAATAGATGTGCTCTTCTTTGAAGCTTTTCAGCAAACCGCTTGGAGCCGGCTGCTTTGACACCCTATAGCCGAGCAGGGCAAGCTCTTTTGCAAATGTAGGAATATCCATGATGTTCAAATAGCCCGAGACACTTGATAGTACAATAAAGTCATTGATCGGCTTCCTATAATGATCCGGTATTTTTTGGGTTCCATTCCATACCCCCGTAATCGTCCCGATTTTGCCTGCATTGCAATCTGTATCCCATCCGCACATGGCTGCGATTTCGATCGTTCTTTCAAAGCTTCCATTTCCGTATAAAAGCGCTAGAATGCATACACCTGCATTAGGAATAATATGACAGACACCCGGATATTTATCGTACCCCCAGTTCTCCTCCAAAAACGTTCTGCAGGCTCTAAAGTCTTCGGGATGCTCCCAATGAAAATCAATTACTTCGTTAACGACTTTGGCGTAGGTGCTGTCAGACGGAATGGTTTTTAAAGCATTTGAAATGATCTCCGGGATACTCTCTGCATGAAAAGCCTCCGCAATACATGCAGCAATAAATCTCGCCCCGTAAATACCATTCTTGTCGTGCGAGACACTTGCCGCCTTGGCTGCATAATCAGCCGCCTTTTCGCTGTCTCCCGGAAAAAGCAGCCCCCAAGTATCGACAAAAATTTGCCCCCCGATCTGTTCCGCAAGCGTTAAGCCATTTTGATCTGCAGATCCTGATTGAGGAGGCAGAATTCCTCTCTGCAAATTCAGATATGCCGTATGCTCCGTGCTGATCCCTTCTCCTCCCCACCAGAACATCCCGATTCCTTGGCGGGTGTAGTTCAGCCATGCGCGTCCGACATCTTCAGCCGTCAGCTCACGGTCAGCTGCATCGTCATATAAAGACCTGATAAAAAAAGCTGGTCCGTTCGCATCATCATCGGCAGAAAAGGTTTTATAGTCTTTAAGATATCCTTTTATATCACCATACACATCTTCGATTCTCTCAAATGTCCATTCCAAAGGCTCAACCGGCGCTCCGAGCCTTATTCCAATATTCATTCCAAGAAACCCTGCATACACACGCTCAAGATAATCTCCAGGAATCAACGCCATTCCCCTCTCCCATTTCAGTTTCGCTGTAATTCCTGCTGTTCTTTCTAACTTACGTTTGGGGACAGGCTATCATTCTATGTTTTTTATAGGAAAAGCGGAATCGTCCGTTTAACTCCGACAGACAGATAAGAATCCGGCAGAAAAGGCCGGGTTTGACTTTTCCTGCGGATTTGTTCTGGCCGAGGAGTTGGGCGATTCCGCTCGCCATCGATGAGCCAAACTTTATTCATTTTAAAAGAGAGACCCCGAATTCAGAAGCTCTCTCTTTTTCTATTTCAATTGCTTGTTTGCATATTCTGTAATCTCTTTTCCGCCTGCAGCATTCCATTCTTTTACGAATCCATCAAAATCCTCAAGCGGACGCTTTCCCGTGATGATGTCTGTTGCATATTCTTTATAAAGGTTCTCCATTGCATCCCAATTTGCGATATATTCTTCAGGCAAAATAAAGAGGTTATCTTCCTTGTAGAATTCATTGACCATATTCAAAGATTCTTCAGCCGTTTTTCCGAGCAGCGGCTTTTTAAGAGGCATTTCGGGTTTAAATTCAGATGGCTCCCAGAATCTCGCAAACCATTGTTCATAATACGTGCTTGTAAGATCAATTTTTCCGTCTGTTACCTCATAGTGCTCCCCTTCAAAACCAAGGCGGTCAATCATTTGTCCTTTAGGGCTGGCCAGGTAATCCAGAATTTTAAATGCAAGCTCCTTCTTTTCTGATTGTGAGGATATCGCTACTCCTCTTGCTTCTTTTGTGACATCTGCAGCGCCAAATCCCTGGCCTTCTCCTTTAGCAGGCGGCAATACCTTCACCCCGGTATTTTCGCCATTAGTCTGCATCATTTTCCCATTGTAGATATCAATGACTTTGCCCGCGGTACCGACAATCACACCAGCTTCCCCATCATAAAAGGCTTTTTCTTTTGTATCCCATTCTTTCGTGATATAGCCTGGATCAAGGAGACCTTCTTTATATAACTTTTGATAGAATGCAAGCTTCTCCTTCTCCTGATTCGATACTTTGTAGTACTCAAATTGCCCGCCGCTGTTCAGCCATGACGAGGTAATGCCAAACGACATGTTGAAAATGGCATTCAGTTCCTCGAGATCTCCAGCAGCCGTAAAAGCATACGCAGGTTTTCCTGCCCCGCCCGGAGGGTTCGTTTTTAATTCTTTAAAGAAATTATAGTAGTTATCAATCGTAGGATCGGCAACTAGCGCTTTCGACAATTTCATTTTTTCAAACCAATCGCCTCTGATCACTGGCGTCTTCTGAGAAAGAGGCTTCACCCACAATAAGTACGGATAATTTTCAAGTCTCTTTTCGTTCCACGGCTCAAGACTGTCCTTCAAATACTTCGATTTTTCAATATGAGGCGTTAAATCTTCCAGCAAATCCTGATCTGCAATCTGCTGATCTCCCCCCTGGAAATAAATGATGTCCGGAATATCACCGCTCAGCAGAAGCAAATTCAGTTTTTCTGCATAGTTTCCCTGAGGCATTTCTACAAGCTCAAATTTCACATTCAGATTCTCATCGTTCTTTAATCCTTTTTCCAGCGCTTCGAAGTAAGCAACTGAAGCAGGATTCGACGGATTTTCATCCTTCATGACTATGCGGATTGCAGTTGAACCATCCTCGTTTTTCTCTGCCGTTTCTGTTTTTTCCGAGCAGCCTGCAGCAAAAGCAAATAGACCTGCAAGCATAATCAGCAAAAGTTTCTTCATTGCCATTCTCCTTTTTATGATGAATTTGCCTTTCTAATCCTTTACTCCTCCCTCTAATGCACCCTTTGCATAAAACTTCAGAATAAAGGGATACATGATTAAGAGGGGTACGATGGCAAGCATAATCGTACCTGCCTGCAGCGAGCCAAAATCAAGATTGGCGACACTTTTGTACTCTAAAAGGGTCTGTACTCCGACTAATGATGCATTATCCCGTTCAACAACGAATTGCCTGAGCACAAGCTGCAGAGGCCATTTTCCCGGGTCCGTAAGATAAATGGAAGCTCTGAAAAATTCGTTCCAATGAAAGACAGCATAAAATAAGCCTAGAGTTGCAAGTGCCGGCTTTGACAGCGGCAGCATAATTCTAAAAAATATATTCAAGTGACCTGCTCCGTCAATTCTCGCTGCTTCCTGAATGCTTTCGGGCACATCTTCAAAAAATCGCATCATAATAAACAAGTAATAGACATTGATGGCTTTATAGAGAATAAGAGATAAATAGGAATCAAGCAGACCAAGATCCTTTACAACTAAATATTCAGGTATCAATCCCGGCTCAAAAACCATGATCAAAATCAGGATGACCATAAAAAACTTTCTGCCGACAAGCCTTTTTCTTGTTAAAACATAGGCTGCCAGTGCAGTAAGAAGAAGATTCAGCAAAGTACCCGAAACGGTAATGAAAATTGAATTGAATAAACTTTTCACGATAAGCGGATTGGAAAGCAGAATTTGATAATTAATCAGCGAAAACCCTTTCGGAATCAGAGAAAGCCCCGTCATTTTGTGAGCATTCTCAGGTGCTGTAAGGGACATGGCAAGCAGATTCACAATTGGAATAATCATTGTAAGTGTTATTAAAAATAAGGCTGAGTAAAGCAGGATTTTAGACAGTTTCAATGTTTTCATAAGAATTCCTCACCATACTCCTTTCCCGGTCAGCCGTTTTGCAAGGAAATGAGTGCCGAAAATAAGAACGACCCCAATTACGCCTTTGAAGAGACTCGCTGCTGTAGCGTAGGCATACTGACCGTTCAGAATTCCGATTCTGTATACATATGTGTCCAGAATATCGACAACGCTGATAACGGAATCATTCATAAAGTTAAACACCTGATCAAAACCTGCATTCATAAAGAAACCTAAATTCAGAATAAAGACCGTAATGATCGTATTGCTCATTTCAGGCAGCGTAATATACCTCATTTGCTGCAGGCCTGATGCTCCGTCCATGCGAGCCGCTTCATACAGAGAAGGACTGATTTTCATAATCGCCGCTAAATAGATAATCGAGTCCCAGCCGGCGCTTCTCCACATTTCAGAAAAGACGAGCACCCAGCGTATTTGATCCTTGCTTGTCATGTAGTCAAGCGAAGGCAGCTGAAAGAAATTCCGGATTACGTTCACTCCGCCGTCTACAGGGCTCAGCAGACTGATCCAAATCCCTGCTATGACAACCCATGACAGGAAATGAGGCAAATAAACAATCGACTGAACATATTTCCGGTAAGGCATATTTCTGACTTCGTTGATGAGAAGAGAAAGAATAATGGGAATTGGAAAGACAAAAATGATTTTCATCGTACTGATGATGATCGTATTTTTCAGCACGGAGAAAAACGCTGGCGAATCAAACAGGACATTAAAATGCTTCAGGCCAACCCACACATTGTCACCAATAATTCTGTAATCCTGAAACGCGAGCTTCATGCCGATCAAGGGCACAATATGGAAGACAGCAAAGTACAGGAGCGCAGGGAAAATCATGAAGTATAAGACCCAGTCTTTGCGCATGAGCGCTAATTTTTGTTTAATCATCAACAGCCGCCCTGCTGCAATATTCTTTTACTTCTGCTGCGGTCGGCATCCCGCTCTGCGCCCCGCGTTTTTCAACGCTCAATCCTGCAGCGATCACAGCATATTGAATACATTCTTTTAGAGGCTTTTCCTCTGAAAGCGCATAAGAAAATGCACCTGCAAACGTATCACCTGCACCTGTTGAATCAACTGGATTTACTTTGATGGCCGGTACGGTTTCCATTTTCTGTCCATTGAAGAAGGTGACGCCTTGTTCTCCTTTTGTAATCACGAGCTTATTTGGATACTTTTTTAAAGCCTCTGTTTCTTCATACTTGCCGTTAAAAATAATTTTTGCTTCATGTTCATTCGGAAGCAAGTATGTGCAATGGCTGATTAACTCATCAGATAAAGGAACAGCCGGGGCAGGATTCAGAATGATGATTTTTTCGTGATCGGCAAGCTCTTTGATAATGTATTCTATTGGCTGCATCGGAATTTCCATTGAAATTAAGATGACATCAGCTTCTAAAAGATCATTTATTTTTTTCTGCAAATAATCTTCATCCGTTTTGGCATTTGCACCCTGGACCACGATGATCCGGTTTTGGGCCTCGCAGATTTCAATTATCGCGCAGCCGGTCGGTGCATCCCGCCGCATTTGAATGCTTGATCCATCTACTTTATTGTTTTCTAATTGATGAAGCAGAAATTTTCCGTGCTGATCGTCTCCGAGCGTTCCAAATAGCTTGACTGAGCCGCCGAGCCTAGCAGCAGCGGTTGCCTGATTGGCTCCCTTTCCGCCGGGAAACATATGAAAATCCTTCCCTATTACGGTTTCTCCCATTTTAGGAGAAATATCTGTTACGGCAACCAGGTCCATATTTAAACTGCCAATGACCGCTATTTTATTCATAGTCAAATCTCCTAATCTATTTCAAGGTCCATTAATGGTGCATGCTGCTGCGCACCATACACATCCCGGTCAAACACAGATCCGGACGAATGGCTTCTGAAAAAGGTAATCTTGAATCCAAGTGCCTGATCAAAAAAAACAATATGCTTCAGCTGCTCCGCTTTAAGACGATAGAGCCTGCAAATAGCGTCCCCGGTAATTTTGTTTGAATGCTTCACATGAAAATAATCAATGCTTTTGCAAAATAGAACATCCAGCGTGATTTCAAATGGACCGGAGTTTTTGCTTCTAAGCACCTTTGAATATTCACCTAAAGTTGTCATAGAACCTCCAATTGAAACGGGATCTCACCTTTTTTCAGTTTCATAAGATGATAGATTGAGAATTCATATACAGGTCCAAACTCAATATCGCTCGGAGCAAAAGGAAAGGCCAGATTTCCAGCTGTCGACTTTCTTCCTTCATAGCCGTAATGCAAAAAAGTGGAGCGCAGTGTTGCACATATGCTGCTTGCCGCTTCTTGAGTATCTGCGACAACCTCAAATACAAGACCTATTTCATGACCTGAAAAGGGTTCACTCTCACTTTCTCCTAATACGGCATTTTTTCCATAATGATAAAAGTTGATTTGATAAGTATGTTCAGGGATATCCTTATAATGGCTTATTACTTCTTCTTTTACAGAGGCTTCAATTCTTTCGATATTATTAATTAAAACCGGATCTCGAACCCCTGCAAGGACAAATGTTCTGTATGCTTTCACTCTTGCTCCTTCAAGCTTCACATGGTAATCCTTTGAAGGAACATATTTGCTGCCAGATACTTCAATTAAACCTTCGCCTGCACTTTTAAACTCACACTGAGATAAATCCAATAAAAATCCTGGACCATGGAGCAGATAGGGATGATCTTTTTCATAAAAGGTATGAGCTGCCACGCTTGTTGTACTGCATTTTCTGATTGGATTTAAAGACTGAACAGTAAACGAGTATTCCTTAATTGTACCGAGAATACAATCCTTCGTCGTTCCAGGTTCAGCGCATAAGGCACCGCATTCTAATATCTTTCCTAAGTGATAGGAAAGGCCTGCATCCATGCCGTGAAAAATGCCAACAGCCGCAAACGGAGATGGATCAAATGCTCTCCCGCAAATGATAAGTTCACACTCCTGATGAAGCGCTTCTAAAATCGGTTCATGTCCCATCTGGGCAACAATTGAATGAGTGTCGGTCAAAGATAGATGAGTTAAATCGGGCACATTCGGACTCATTTTCTCTATTCTCCCCTCATTTAAGGCATGAGTGATGGACGATTTATTAAAATCCGCCCAAATGACGCCAACTTTAGGTCTGCTCTTCTTATTTGACAGGACTTCTTCCATTATATCCAGCGTCCATTCAACATGAGGTTTTGCACCAGCCCCTCCCGCTGAACCGACAATAAGTGGAATGTGATTGTCCAAAGCAGCAGAAATAAGGATCTCCAAATCTTTTTTCGCAGCTCTCTTTGAAACGATGCCGACACCTGCCCCCAATTTATGCGGACCTGCATCTGTAGAACCGGCATCCACAACAATCGCATGAGGCTTCTTTCTCATGCCGTTCTGAAAGCTCTCAAGCGGAAAACCGTATCCAAGCATGCCGCATGGTGACAAAATCCGGATTTCTTTGCTCATGCCATCCCCCTTGAAAAATAAAATTTTTTTATGCACTACCAAATATATGTAACCGGTTACACATTATTAGTAAAACCTGATTTTTATCGGTATGCCCATGTTTTTTCAAAATTTTGTATTTCATTTAAAATTGTTTTAAGGAGATATTATGAATAAAGAAACACCCTCAGACTGCCCTGCTGATCCATAATGGCAAGAAGGATTTCATTCACTTTTGTCTGGTGAACAGTTTTAAGTTCAGTGACCAGCCATTCTTCATCTTTCCCAAAACGCTGAAGTTCTTTCTGATTTATGCTGCCTTCCCGGATGATGGTTGCAGGAAGATCGAAAGGAGCCGGGGCTAAATTCAGATCAAGATTTGTAACGGTTTGATGATCCGCTTTTAAAAAACAGGATATCTTGCCGTCTGATTCGAAAAGGGCTGCGGCAACTTTTTCAGGATCTTCAATTTGCTGTTTCCTAAGTTCCGAAAGCAAATCTTCAATGGTTAATCTTGCTTTTTTTAAGTTTTTGTAAGAAATCTTGCCATTTGTGATTAAAGGAAAAGCGGACGGATCAAGAAATACACGAAACGCATGCCACTTTAGACTGATAAATATGCCCGCTGTATACAGAATAATTAAAACGGTCATCGTGATCATTGAACCTTTTAGTCCAAGTCCTTCATCAGAAAGGGGATGAGCCATGATATTGCCAATGATGAGTGCGATCACGAAATCAAGGAGCCGGAGCTGGGCAATCGATCTCTGGCCCATGACTTTAGCGGACAAGGCTAAAAAGAAAAAAGCAAAAACAGCTCTCAGAATCCATTGAATGGATGTAAGAGTTTCCTGACCATGAAAAAAATCCATTCTTTACACTTCCTAATACAGGTGATTAATCATTATTCTTCTCCTGAACAAAGATGTTTATGAGCCGCTTACAGAACAATTATCCCGGGGAAACACTTCCAAGCTGATGAATACAGGCCCTCCAACTTTTACACAGAAAATCATTGTCCGTTTCACACAAAATAAACATATCTCCTTCAAGGGAGGAATGTTTGTGGAGACAGTCGATTACGACAAAGCATTATATTATACTCACCGATCACAATGGGATAATCTTCTGATCTTAATGGTGCGAACAAAAGATGATATGCTCTCAAAACGGATTGAGCAGTTCCTGCACGCATACAACTTCGAAAACAATTACGGAGAAGTCGAAAAGAAATTATATTCACTCCTTCGCTATATCGATCACGCTGTAGAAATAGGACATGAGTTTGAGGATGCAGAATATGCTTATCTGACTTAACATTTCTAATAAAAAAAATGGAGGGAATCCCCTCCATTTTACTTTTGCTTTTGTATATAAAATTCCACATACATCTTTAGTTCCTCGATTAGCTGGGCAACTAGCACCGCCGCTGAATCCTCAAGAAGTTTTTTGTTTTCATAATCAAAACAGATCGGATCAAGGGCAAGCTGTTTTGGTATGGCATTTGCATAAACTCCTCTCATCACGGTTCTCATATTATTCAGAGCATTGATCCCGCCTTTTCCTCCGCCGGCAACAGCAATCAGGCCAACAGGCTTATGTGCAAAATGAGAACTTCCTAAATAATCAAGGGCATTTTTTAATGCTCCGCTCATGCCGCTGTGATATTCAGGTGATAATAAAATGACACCGTCTGCTGCTTTAACCTGGTTTTTCAGTTCCTGGACTGCTTCAAGCTTTTCCTGGTCTTCCTCTCCATTAAACATTGGGAGATTCAGAACACTTAAATCGATATGCGCTGCTCCGTATTTTTCAGCAATAAATGCTGCTGCAAGACGGGTTCTTCCTTTTTTTCTTGGACTTCCATTAATAACAAGCAATTTCATTTTCATTCTTCCTCTCTTATTTGTCTAAGCCATTCTTGACTGCATATAGGGCAGCTTGTGTGCGGTCAGAGAGCGACAGCTTGGATAAAATATTTGACACATGTGTTTTTACGGTCTTTTCTGTGATGTATAAAGAAGCGGCAATTTCTTTATTGCTTTTTCCTTTTGCAATTTCCTTTAATACATCATTCTCCCGATTCGTAAGCGGTGTCAATAGCTTTTCATCTTTTTGATTCGTTTGCATCAAATGGGACATGACGTGAGTTGTGACTTTGGGATGAAGTTTGCTTTCTCCTTTCAGCACTTCCCTTATCGTATGAACTAGTTCATCCGGTTCGACATCCTTAAGCTGATAGCCAGATGCTCCTGCCTGAATGGCTGGGATCACATGGTCCTGATCGGCGTAGCTCGTCAAAATAATGATTTTTATCTGTTCGTTGAATGTGCGGATTTCCTTTGTTGCATCTACTCCATTCATGACGGGCATGGAGAGGTCCATTAATATCACGTCTGGCAGCAGCGTGCGCACCATCTTTACAGCCTCTTCCCCGTCTTCAGCTTCTCCGACAATCTCAATATCCTTTTGGGTAGAGAGAAAAAAGTGCAGCCCTCTGCGGACTACTTTGTGATCGTCAGCAATTAACAGGCGAATTCCCATGTTCATGCCCCCTTAGATTGGTATTTTCACTTCTATTTCCGTGCCTCTATTTATTCCGGCGGTTATTTGAAAGGTGCCGTTTAATTTTTGAACGCGATTTTTCATTCCCTGAAGCCCCATTGAAGGCAGCGGCAATTTTTCATTGTAAGAAAAACCTGCTCCCTGGTCTTTAATTGTCATGATTACCTCATTTTTCAAACGGTGTATGCGAATGGAAGCAGTTTTTATTTGTGCATGCTTTTTACAATTATTTAACGCTTCCTGACCGATTCTCCACAAGGCTTCCTCCGTATCGCATGGGAGGGTTTGAACACCCTGAATATCCGTTTCAAGTTCTAGGCCCAATACTTTTGCGTAATTCATCAGCGCAGATGCAATCCCATTTTCCAGCCCTTGAGGTCTAAGCTGCCAGATTAAAGCCCTCATTTCTGAAAGAGCCTCCTGTGAGAGATCTTGAACATATGACAGCATCTCTTTCATCTGTTGATCTTCTGTCATTTCCTTTGAACCTCTTGCAGTTAGCATAATTGAAAAAAGAAGCTGATTGACGGAATCATGCAAATCCTGCGCCAGCCTGTTCCTCTCCGCAATTAGAGCAAGATGCTGTTCGTTTTCCACAAGCTTCATCCGTTTCATGGCAGTGCCTATTTGAAAAGCAACAGCTTCGAGCAAGGCAAGCTCTTCGGTCGAGAAATGGGTTTTATTCGGAGAAGCTACATTTAATAAACCGATTTTTTCATTCCCCGTTCTAAGCGGAACGGTAGCATGATGGGTAATTTCATTCGTTTCGCCCCATTCAAATTGCTCCGCGTCTTCTAAACGTTTGCAGTTTATGATATTTGCAGCCTTATTTAAACGTCCGTCCGCAAATTTATCGATGCACCAGCAATCCCCTCTGCACATTGCTTTTTTATTATCTGTTTCAAGTGCAGGAGGAAGCTTATGATCCGCAGCTAATCGATATTGCTTATCTGAATCAATAAGATAGATCCAGCCTGTTTCAAGTCCTGTTACGTGAAGAAGCTTTCTGAGAACGTCATCAAGCATTTGTTTAAGATCATTTGACTGATTCAGTGTTTCAGCGATTGTCTTTAGTGTCTGCAGTTCCAAAATGCGTTTTTCATCGTTAGACATATCTATCTCCTTCACAGTGTTTATATTGATAGTATATCAGCGTTTTCCCTTTTGCTGCCTTCTCAATGTGACTGATTTTTTCTCAGACTTTTGATGGAGAATCCCAAAATATAAGTGATATCTTAAATATATAAAAAAACTTGTAAATTTGAAATTTACAAGTTTTTTTAATATCTAAATGCTTATCCAGTTTTTATGAGCCTCTTTAATTTTATCCCAACAAAGCTGATCAGTATTTTCTACCTGGTAATCGGCTTTGTGCAGGGAGCTTCCTACTCCAACTGCAAACATTTCACTTGCTTTAATAGCTTCAATTCCAGCTGCAGCATCTTCAATGCCAATCGACCGTTGCGGCAGAGCACCGAGTCCATTGCAGGCAGTCAGGAAAATTTCTGGGTCAGGTTTGGATTTGCTTATTTTTGCTGCGTCTGCACAAAAATCAAATACCTTTTGCAGCTCTAATGCCTCTAAGACCGTATTCGCATTTTTTGAAACAGAAGCAAGCCCGATTGAAATTCCCTCAGATTTAATATCTGCAATGAGGTTCAAAATTCCCGGCAATACGTCATCAGGTGTTAACTCCTTTAAAAACTCACAATAATGAAGATTTTTTTTTGCGGCCATCTCTTCTTTTTGGGCTAAACTGAAGTTATGCTGCTGATTTCCCTCTTGTAAGATTAACTCAAGAGAGTCCATTCTGCTTACACCCTTCAGCCTTTCATTAAATACCTCATCAATGACAATTCCCAGTTCTTCAGCAAGCTGTCTCCATGCTAAAAAATGATAATGTGCTGTATCGGTAATGACCCCATCCAGGTCAAAAACAACAGCATCAATATTCCTTTTACTCATGTTTTTATTCCCTTCTTTCCGAAGCTAAATGAATGTACAGCAACAGATTTCATTTTCTCCTCTTGATTATCGGAAGACTTCTATTTTGTCGGATACTCTAATTTCTTCGCCATTTACCTCAACTGTAATCTCTGGTCCTTCAACCTTCGTCAATTTGATTTTTTGATGGGTTAATGAAATGGTTAAGCTTGTACCGCGAAAGTGAAGCGGAAATGTAAGCTCAGACCAGCTGGCCGGAAGTTTAGGGTTTAGAATTAACCGATTGTTTTTAAAAGATAGATTTGCAAATCCAAATATTGCAGCAAGCCAAATGGCTCCAAGGGATGCAGCATGAAGCCCTTCATCTGATGAATGAGGGTTTGGACCTAAATCGATCAGGCATGCCTCCTGGAAAAAGCGGTAGGCTTTCTCATTTTCGCCGCATCGGGCTGCAACAATCGCATGGATGGCTTTGCTCAGTGAGGAATCATGAATCGTGTGCTCCTCGTAAT
Source organism: Metabacillus hrfriensis (assembly GCF_030127205.1). Lineage (NCBI taxonomy): Bacteria > Bacillati > Bacillota > Bacilli > Caryophanales > Bacillaceae > Metabacillus > Metabacillus hrfriensis. The sequence goes on along the minus strand of NZ_CP126116.1, from coordinate 809,234 downwards.
AATGTAAATTTTTCGTTACCACCTCGCTTGGAAATAGCTCTGGAAAAAGATACAGAAGCATGACAACATCCGCTTGTTTTAAAATTTGCATTTCATTAATTTCATGGCGGGAATAATCCAGTAAAATACCTTGGCTGCCCTGATTTTCTTTATAGCGGGTTAAATCAATCTCAGGTTTAGACAAAAATGTATCATCCTGTGGAATGATATGATGTACATTTGGTTTCGGCAAATATAAATGGTTTAGGAAATCTTGTCCGCGGTCCATAAGTAAATGATCAATGTCCCCGAACTTATCCATAAAATAGAGAGCTTGCTCCACATTATAAGCAGCCATATAGTTTGTAAATGCATTGTTATCGATATGTTCTGTATACTCATCAGGTCCGATTACGTCTTTAATGGATAAATGGCCATTTTCTTTCACTGCACGGCTAATCCAAAAGCGGCAGGTTTCTTTAAGAAGGGCAAGTCCTTCTTTTTTCATGAATGCATAATCATGTGTATTGCTGTAATACTGAACCACGGCATAAGCTATATCTGCAACAATATGGTGCTCTGCTAATGCTGAAGCTACTTTCTGCCGTTCCCCTGTCCTAATATTTATTGCTGCATATTCAGGCGTTTCTTCTTTTCCTGAAAAAGCACTTTCCCATGGAAAGAGGGCTCCCTCATAGCCATTTAGTGCTGCCTTTTCTTTAGCCTGTTCTAAACGCAGATAACGATAGCTTAAAAGTTTCCTGGCTGTTTCCGGTTCAGTAAAAAGATGAAACGGTGCTATAAATATTTCGGTATCCCAAAAAACATGCCCTTTATAGCCTTCTCCAGTCAATCCTTTCGCTCCAACACTGAATCTGGCATCATGTGCAGGTGTCATAATCTCTACCTGGTACAAAGCGAAATCAAGTGAAAATTGATCAAACTCTTTGGTTGACGTAACTTTTACACGTTTTCGCTGCCAAAATTGCTCCCATTTACGTGTTGACTGTGCCAGTAAATCGTCATAGCTAAAAGATTCAATTGTTTTTATTGCGTTCTCACTTGAAGACTCAGGGTCATTGCAAGCTTGATCTTGATCGAGTGATGTAAAAACGCTACCAATTTTCTCAAGAACAAACGGTGAGTTAACCGTAAGGTCTTGCTTAATGGTTGACAGCAGCTGCCTGTTCTTAGCTGTAAAGGAAACATCACTTTGAACTGAGCACCTGCAGCTTGCTGCGAGTGCAATCGTATGTCCTGATTCAGTCGTTTTATATACTCCCTGCATCATTTGTTCATCAATAACACGCACCTTCTCTTCGATAAGGTGCTGTTTGCCAAAGTTTGTTTGTTGAGCATTGATTCCAGTCACAATTTTTAACTTAGCCTTTTTGTCTAAGCTAGTGATCGTTACTTTTGCTGCTAGTAAATGCAAGTCATTTTTAGCAACAAAACGTTGGAAAATCAGACGAAACCGAGAGCCTGAATTGCTTTTCCAGAGGATCTCACGCTGCAATTCTCCATTAGCCAGATTTAATTTTCGTTCATATGAAAGGATGTTTCCATTTAATAGCGAGAATATCTCATCGTCGATTTCTATTCTCATTCCGATCATATCTGGCAGATTCACTAAATCTGACGGGTCATTAGCCGCAGCTTTATTATAAATACCAGCTGCATACATACCGCGAGTTTGTTCTGCGTAGTCTTCTTCGTGCGTAGCACGAAGACCTAAATAGCCATTTCCTAATGTCATTAAACTAGCAAACTTATTTATATAATGCAGATCAAAATGTTTATCATAAATTACTTGTTCTCTCATCATAAGGACACACTTTCACCTTTTTCTGCAGATTCATATAGTGCTTCGATGAGCTGCTGGATGACGTATCCTTGTTCCCCATCAGCCACCATTACGTCTTTCCCTAAACATTTATCAACAAAAGAACGCATGCTTTTTTGATGCCTGTCTGCATCAGCGATTTCTCTTTTTAAGAGCGAAACCAGCTCTCCGCCTTCATCTGTATAAATCTGAGCTGGATAAAGCGTGGCTCCTGCTTGATCTCCGCAGAATTCAACATTCATAATGGATGTTTCTTTTATATTTAAAGCAAACGATGTTTCGAGCTGGAGCAATCGTCCGCCTTCTAACTCAACAAATCCAAAAAGTGAATCTTCAACTTCAAATTTTTCCGGATCCCATTCTCCAAGGGTTCCGGCAGATTTTTTTGTGCCAATTTTCTGGTACATTTTAGCAGTTACCTTCTCAATCTTTGGAAAATCTAACACATATAAAGCAGCATCCAGCATATGAACACCTAAGTCAATGAGAGGGCCGCCCCCCTGCACTTCCTTATTTGTAAAGCTCCCCCAGCCTGGAATTCCGCAGCGTCGCAATGCTTTTACCTTTACGACATAAATATCTCCAAGCATGCCTTCTTCTGCTTTTTCTCTTATAATGGTCACATCATCCGCAAAACGATGATGAAAATTATAGGCCAGGAGACAGTTGTTTTGAATGGCAGCATCCCGCATTTTCCTTGCTTCATCAGCTGAGATAGCAGGTGGTTTTTCACACAATACATCACAGCCATTTTCCAAAGCCAGCATGACATTTTCATAATGATTCCGATTTGGCGTACAAATACTGACCATATCAGGCTTTACCGCAGCATACATTTCCGATGCATCCGTATAATAATGAGGGATATCATTACGCTCAGCAAAGTTCTTTGCTCGATCGGCATTTGGACTTACGACGGCAGCTAATTCAATTTCTTCCCGAGAACCGTAGTAAGAAACATGAACTTTTTCTGCAACTTGTCCTCCTCCAATGATCGCAACTCTCTTTTTTTCCACGATGTTACCCCTCTCAGATTAATGATTCCTGCAGGTGTCGTAATGCTTTTAAATATTCAGCTTCTGGATTGTTGCCTCTTATACGGCATTCAAGCGTCAGGAATCCTTCATATCCATCTTGTTTTAATTGATTAAAATGCTTTTTGAAATCAAGAGACCCGCTGCCCGGCTGATATCGGTGGTTGTCTGCAAGATGAATATGCCCAATTAAATCACGATTTTCGTGGAGTGCTTTAGAAATGTCATCCTCTTCAATATTCATATGATAAAAATCGGCAATAATCTTCACATTTTTCAACTCATTTTCTTCTATATAACTTCTCGCATCTGCCAATGTATTTATCATATGATCTTGATAACGATTTAAGGGCTCAAGGAAAATGGATGTGCCTGTTTCTTCCGCAGCCTCATTCAAATAAATGAGAGATTCACTTACTGCTTTCCGGTCCCCTTGCCCGCTGCGGGGTGAGACCATTGGCGGCAGCCTATAGGTGAACATTCCCCATGCCGCTGGTACAACAATTCCTTTTCCTCCAACTCCCTCTAATGCTTTTAAAATTTGTTTGATATCTGCTAAGCCGTTTAATCTGCGTTCTTCAATGAAGTCTCCGATCCAGCCGCTATATCCGCCACAAGCAGTGGTAACAGGAATTCCCGTTTCAGCAATCGCTTCTTTTACTTCATCTATATTGTCGACTAATAACTTGCCGTCAATTTCAAAGCCTTCAAATCCGGCCTTCTTTAAATATTGGAACTTATCAATTATATTATCTGGAAAGAATGCCTGATTTTGTGTGCCAATTTTCATTGATAACTCCTCCTATTTATTATTTCAGCCAAAACCCATCTAAAATAGAAGGATTTTAGTCATTAAGCCATTTTCATACTATTAGAAGCTTTTAGGCCAACCGCTAAGGCCAGCCCTATTAGCTTTTCTTCTATTTTTTATATTCGATTCCCATCTTAATACTTAGTTCCGGATGCTGATCCACGTACTCCATGTATGCTTCAGCACTGTTTTCAAACGAAACGATCGGATCAATAATATCTTCACAATTAATGTAGCTATTCATTAATAATTCCCAGCACGTATCTTCTATGCGCTTGCGGTTCCAGCGCGGGTAATCCGGATTAGGTTCACTTGCTGCACGTGAGAAAACAATCTTGGCGTTATTAAAATGAGCTTCACGGCCAAAGTTCAGCCCTTCAGGGAATGGTTTTGTAAAAGCTACATAAGAAATGGTGCCTCCGTATGCAATTCCTCTTAGTGCAGCTTGAAGAGCAGCAGCGTTTCCGCTCGTTTCAATAATTGAATCTGCACCCAATTTGTTTGTAAGTTTTTTTACTTCAAATCCCACATCACATGAAATTGGATCGAAACAAACATCTGCGCCATTACGAAGAGCAATATCACGGCGATGGTTAAGAGGATCAACACCAATAACGATGCTTGCACCAGCTTTTTTTGCAAGCTGGATTGCAATTTGTCCAATTGCACCCAATCCAACTACGACCACATAGTCTCCTGCACGGACATTTGCATCCCTTACACCACTTAAAGCAAATTGTGCAGGATCATAACAAACGGCATTTTGCCATTTAGCACCTTCTGGCATCTTGCGCAAGCGGTGATTGTCAACTCCATTGACTATGACAGTTTCCATAATCGGCCCATACGTGCAAACCGTCTCTCCCACTTGGTATTCAACAACTTCGCTTCCAGCTTGAATGATTTTCCCAACAATCATATTTCCAAGCTGGAACTCACCGAATACAATCCCTTTTTCAGCACCCTCTTCTCGAGGCATAAACATACGCCATTCTTCAGAAAAGTTCTCATCCATAAAAGGAGTCTGCCCGCGGAAGTCTATTACTTCTGTACCATGCTTAGGCGAGGCAAATTCTACTTCGATTTTCACTTCATGTGGTTGAACCGTACGATCTTCATATTCTACCAATGCAGCTTCTCTTGGTTTAACAGCAACAAGCTTTTTCATAATCGTATTACTTCCTCTCTGAATAGGCGGATTAACCTTTTACGCCGCCTTCTGTTAAGTTTCCTTTAATAAAATGCTCGGATATGGCATACATAATCACAACTGGCAGTGCTGTTACGAGCGATGCGGCCATCATACGGCCCCAAACATAATCAGGTGTGCTAAACAAGGTATTTAACCCAATTGGCAGCGTGAAATTTGCCGAATCGGATAAGAAAATGGATGCAAATAAGTAATCGTTCCATGCAACCATAAAAGAATAAACAAATACCGATATAATTCCTGTAATGGATAATGGAATAATAATATAGAAGATGATCTGCACACGATTTAATCCATCGATCATGGCTGCTTCTTCCAGGTCATCCGGTATCGTATCGAAAAAACTTTTTAACATGAAAATGGCCGTTGGCAATGTCTGAACAATCATCGTTATGATTAGCGCCGTTTTTGTGTCATATAAACCCAAACCAGAAATGATTTTGAACAAAGGCACGACAAGTAAAATGCCGGAAAACATGTATACTGTGTAAAAACTGGCATTAATTGTTGTCCGTCCCATAAATTTCAGTCTTGATAGGGCATATGCCCCGAAGATACCAATGACCACAGCTAAGCCTGCTGCTGTGAGCGCCACTATTAAACTATTCTTAAAATAGGTAATATACGGGAAAATATCCGGATTGAAAATATCTACATAATGCTGAATTGTCCATTCCTTTGGAAAGAATGTCGGATTGGTCGCCACCGCTTCCTTTGAGTTTTTAAAGGAAGTCATCAGCATAATGAAAAATGGAAACAGGGAAACCGTCAACAGACTTATTAATCCAGCGTAAAATGCTACTTTTTTTACTGCTTTATTTTTTTTGCTGCTAGCCATTGCCATTAAAACTTCACCCGCTTTCTTGCTGCAATAATAACAATCGAGAGAATAATGAAAAGAATGACGGAAATGGATGCTGCTTTGCCAAGGTCATTGAATGCAAATGCTGTTTCATACAGGTAAATACCGAGAATATTCACTTTATTTGTCAGCAGATACACATCTGTGAACATATAGAACAGCCAGATGGAGCGCAATGTGATAACCGTCACCAAGACAGGCATTATTGCCGGAAGGGTAACAATCTTAAATTTCCCCCATGCTGATGCTCCGTCTATTTCAGCTGCTTCATATTGGGTGGAATCAATGGTTTGCAAAATGGCAAGAAATGAAATGAAAGCATATGGGAAATATCTCCATATCGCAAATAGAACGACCAGGATAAAGCTGCTGACCGGATTGTCAAACCAAAGAGGTGCCTTATCAAACAAATGTAAAACGTCTCCGCCCAAAAAGTTCACGACACCATATCCATTATTGAACATATATTTCCAAGCAAAGACTAATGAAATAGATGGTGTAACATAAGATAAAATGATTAATGATCGGGCAATTTTCCGGAATTTAAATGGCCGATTAAAGAAAATTGCAACCGCCAATCCAAGCGCTGTACTTCCTGCGACTGCAAGGATCATGTACAAAAGCGTAATCCCTAATGATTTAATAAATGCCGGATCTGTAAGAATATCTATATAGTTTTTCAGCCCGACAAAGGTTGCACTTAACCTTGGGTTAATCGGCTGATCAAAGAAGCTGATTTGAATGTTGGATATCATTGGGTATGCAACAAGCAGCAGCACTAAAAACACACTAGGAAAAAGTAATGCGGCCGCAAGCTTTATATCCGATTTCCCTCTCTTTATCGTTTTCATAGTACCCCCCGGAGTAATGTTTTTGTTTATGAACCTTTTCGTTCATATAAGATCGATAACGCTGTCATGTAACATTTGACCAAAATACACTATTTTTTGCTTGCTGATGAAATCTTAGTTCTTTATAGCTATCGGTGTTGCTCAGGCAACATCATTTAAAAAGGAGAGGGTATTACCGCCCAAGGTAATTCCCCTCTGTTTCATTTTATTTTTTATTTAAGACATCTTTGATTTTACTTTCAGCCTTTTCAAGCTCTTCTTTGACACTTTTTCCGCCAACTGTGGTGCCATTTACCATTTTAGCAATAGCTCCAGAACTCGTTACATCGCCCATTTTTAAGAAGTTTTTGTTATCTACTAAACCAAATACTTGAATATCATTAAAAGCTGCTGCGATTTCAGTTGAAAGGTCGCCAAAGGATTTTACAATTTCATTTTGCTGGTAAGCTGCATTTTCTGTTACTTTTTTATTCACAGGCTGTGCGCCGCCAGGTGACATTAACACCCATTCTGTCATGTTTTCTGGTTCAGACATAAATGCAGTGAATTTTTGTGCAGCCTCTTTTTGAGTCTCTTCCAATCCAGAAGAAATGGTTAAGGCCGATACCATTCCAAAAACAGACTTTGTTTTTTCTGCTGGAATCGCAAAACCAATATTATCAGTCTCTCCTTCTTCATAAACAGAAGGCAGGAGATAAGTGGAATAGAGGGCCATCGGTGCTGTTCCGTTCATGAATGCATCCTTAACCTCGGTTGTATCATTTGAACCAGGCATTGTGTACTGTGCTAATTCTTGATAATAAGCTAGAGACTCTCTCATCTCTTTTGTATCAATGTTTAATTCTCCTTTTTCATCCAGCACATTCGCATTGTTTGACAAAGCGAATTGAGAGAAGGCCTGCTCTGAGAATCCGCCTTCAACAGTCGGCAAAGCAATTCCGTATTTTTTATTTCCGCTGTCCGTAAATGCTTTTGCTATTGCAAGAACATCATTCCAATTTTCAGGCTCTTCAAATCCCTTTGATGCAAGCATTTCCTTGTTATACCATATACCTTGTACCCAACCGCTTATCGGTACGCCGGTATAGCTTTTGCCGTCTTCGGTTTTAACTAATTTCAAAGCGCCTTCATAAAAATTACCTTCACCGGCTTTTTCAAGTGTATTTTTTACTGCATCTTTGTCAATTAGCTCATCTTTATCCATTACCTTTGCAAAGTCTTGTCCGACTTCAAGGACTGCCGGAAGCTTTCCTGCACTTGCTAATGTAACAACTTTTGTATTATAAGAATCTTCTTCTACAGGAACTTGTTTTATTTTAATATCTGGATTTTCTTTCTCGAATTTTTCAACCAGTTTATTAATGACAGCAAGACGCTCTTGTTCCACAGAAGAATGCATAAACTCAATTGTTGTCTTTCCATCGCCGCTCTCATCACCGCCGCAAGCAGTCATTACTGCTGCCAGCAGCAGCATCATCATAAGTCCTAAACCTTTTTTCAGCATTTACTTTCCCTCCTGTTTAATTGGTTTCAACCAAAGGAATTGATAAGGATTTAACGGCATATCTTCAACAAAGCTTATTTTTTCTCCAGTGTTAATATTGATGAAGCTCCCTGTCAGATCGCAGGTTACTGTTTCATTTGTCAAATTGTTGATAACTATTAAACTGTCGTCTCTAGAGTTCATTCGTTTAAAAGCAAACACTTTATCCCCCAAATCCATTACTTCCATTGCTGTATTCGGATGGAAAAGAGATTCATTTTTGCGGGTTTGAATGATAGTTGTCAATTCAGTAAAGATCTTGCGCCTTAAAGAGTCTGTACTCATTAATTCTGTTTCTATCTCATTAATGCTGTACTTCTTCCGATTTATGGACCGATTCATTCCTGTTTTTGAAACGCCTTCATAATCATTTCTGGAACCCAGCATACTTTGAATATATACAGCAGGTACACCTGGGAGTGTTAAAAGGATAGAATGAGCCAGTAAAAATCTTTTTACGCGGATCTCATCTTCATCTGATTTCTTATTTAGCGCATCCAGATAGGTCACATTAATTTCGTAAGGGCTTTCACTTCCATCTGGATTTTTCTTGTAATTAACCAGTGCCCCTTCTTTTATCAAATCCTCTACCATTTCAAGGATTTCATCTTCAGAAATGATCCCGCGGATTGGATTTAATCCAATCCCGTCATGAGAAGCCAAGAAATTGAAAAATGTTGTATCAATCCCTGTTGGAGGCAGCTCATCCGCCCATTTGGTCAGTGCCCTTCCATTTCCGTTGTGAATGGAGTAAAGGACTAATGGCGGCAGTGGAAATTGATAAACCATGTGTGCTTCATCTTTTCCATTTCCAAAATAAGAAACATTATCTTTATGCGGTACATTTGTCTCAGTGATTATTACTGTTCCCTTTGCCGCTTCCTCTACTACATCTCTGAATAATTTTACAATTTCGTGTGTTTTTTCAAGATGAATACACGAAGTCCCTATCTCTTTCCACATAAATCCAATTGCATCGAGACGAATGTATTCTGCTCCCTGCTCAAGGTAAAAGAGCAAGACATCTATCATTCTGAACAGTACTTGAGGATTGCTGAAATTAAGATCAATTTGATCCTCGCTGAATGTTGTCCAAATATGTTTTTCTTCTCCATTTGCTAAAGTAAATTTCGTTAACAATGGGAGTGCTCTTGGTCTTGTTACTACACTTAGATCAGCTGATGGATCCATCTCAACGAAGAAGCCGTCATATTCTGGGTTACCTTTTAAGTATTCTTGAAACCAATCGCTTTCTGCAGAAATATGATTACATACATCATCAAACATAATTCTGGTTGATTTCGACAGCTTCTCTATTTCATCCCAATTCCCAAGGACTGGATTTACTTTTTTATAATCTATTACTGAAAATCCATCGTCTGATGAATAAGGGTAAAAAGGAAGAAGATGAACCATATCAAATTTATCTGATAAATAATGATCAAAGAATTTTTTAAAGGTTTCGAGAGTAGGATAATCATCTTCATAGAATTGATCACCATAAGTAATTAACACCAGATCCTCTTGATCCCAATTTTGTTTTCGTGGTTTAAGGGATTTAGCCTTTGTTTTTGCAATGCGTTTCTCTATTTCTGTAAAAAGTCCCTCAATATCTTGATTGTTATAAATAAATGAAAGTCTTTCTTTAATTTTTTTCATCATATCCTCCTCGTGGTACCGCTCCCATAAAGATAAAAAAACACTTGTGGTACCGTTTCCACAAAAGTAAGTATAGTTTATATTATTTTAATAGAACCACATCTGTGGTACCGCTCCCACGAAGTAAATATAATATAGAAAACGCTTACTGTCAACAAAAGAAACTATGGTTTTTTTATGCATTTATCCTAGTGATTCCCTATCATTTAAAGCAAATTTTTCATGAGAGATTTTTTCTCTATCTATTTCCAAATTTTTTTTTATTGCTACCTCTGCCATTCATTACTATAATTTATCCTATATCGCTCCCTGCACTTAAAAAATTGATGCGTATTGCTGAACATCCTGACCTGTTAGATGCAATTATTATTGAAAACACATTCAAATGAACGTATATAAAATGCTTTATTAGTCTATTTCACACATTAAAATCTTAGCCGTGGTCATAAATAAGTATTATAATAAATATTTATTTTCACGGGAGATCATATCCTGCTGAAGGGGGAGGTATATTGGCCCACACTATTTATGATATCGCCCGTATCGCAAAGGTTTCAAAGTCTACTGTATCTCGGGTGCTAAATAACAAAAGTAACATTTCTGAAGAATCACGGCTTCGTGTATTAAAAGCTATAGAAGAATTAGAATACCAGCCAAGTAAATTAGCAAGGGCACTATCCACTGGTTTTGACGCCATCATGATTGTATCACGCTCTACAAAGACAACTGCGAGCAATCCTTTTTTCTCTGAGATCATTAACGCCATTTCAAGAAAAGCTGAGGATGAAAATTTTGATGTCATTTTGCAGACATCAAAAAACAGTAAAGAAGAATTAGAAAAGTGCATAACTAAAATTAAAGCAAAAATGATTAAAGGGATTATTATGCTAAGTTCCCCTGTAAATGAAGATTTCTTCAAACAATTAGATGGTTTTAACATACCAATTGTTGTGATAGGAAAAGTAGAAGGAAGCTATACGAATGTTTTTTCCATCGATACAAATAACTATCAAGATAGTTATAATCTAACGAAGTATTTAATAGATCACGGGCATCGTGATATTGCTTGTCTGCATTCGCCTCTAGATTATTATGTGTCAATAGACAGATTGGAAGGATATAAAAATTGCATGAAAGAAAATGGATTGCCGGTCCGGAAAGAATGGGTAATTGATAGTGGCTACACAGTCGAAAGTGCATCTGAATCGATTAAAGGGTTATTCGACAGTCAGGAACGGCCGACTGCTGTTTTTGCAACAGATGATTTAAAAGTGATGAGTATTTATAGATCTGCTGTACAACATGGTGTATCTATTCCAGATGAGCTATCAATCGTAGGCTACAGTAATTCGAACTTTTCACCATTTTTGTCTCCAGCATTGACTAGTATAGAAATTCCAGTAAAAAAATTAGGAGATGCCGGCAGCCAGTTCCTATTTGACATAATCAAGAAGAATAAAAATGTGCAGGCACGTACGATTATTCCTACAAAAACGATTATTGAGAACTCTGTTAGAAAAGTTGAATAATTGGCGTTGGAACCAAATCATAATTGATTCACATTCCATCATCACCATTATCGGTATACGTTGAATAAAAAAGACAGACTCCTCCCGGAGACTGTCTTTTTACTTTGCTTTAGCTGCTTATATGTAAATTTCCCCTCCAGGATTTGAAAAAAGAGCAAAAAAACCCGCTGAATCAGCGGATTTCACGAAATCGGATATTGCTGTACAAGCGGATGAACGACAATTTCATCAATGATCATATGCTTTGGCGCGCTTGCCATATAGACAACTGCATCTGCAATGTCTTTTCCTTTAAGCCAGTCTTTTTTCTCCTCCGCACCCTGAACTCCATTGTTGAAATAGGAATCGACCATTCCTGGATTGATTGTGCCTACGCGAATGCCGTATTCGCGCACTTCCTGAGCAAGTGAGCCTGAAAAGCCTTGAACCGCATATTTAGTCGCTGTATACGCTGAACCATTTGCAATCGTGTATCTTCCGACATCAGATGAGATTGTAATAATCGTTCCAGCTTTGCGCTTTTTCATATGGGATAAAACAGCCTTACTAGCTACAAATACGCCTTGTACATTTACTTCAAACACTTTTTTCCACTCATCAAGCGATGTTTCATCTACTGTTTTGAAAAAACCGATGCCTGCATTGTTTACAAGGACGTCAATGGATTGAAAGGCAGAAATCGTTTCTTTAACCATCTCTGTCACTTGCTCTTCATTTGCAATGTCCACTTGAAAAGCTTTTATATTTTGATTGCCGGCCTCAGCAAGTTCCTTAGCTGTTTGAAAAATTTCATCTGAGCTTCCAACTAAAGCGAGATTCATGCCCTGGTTTGAAAGCTGAATGGCAATTTCCTTTCCGATGCCTCTAGATGCTCCCGTTACGATTGCCGTCTGATTTTTCAACATGATAAAACCTCTTTCCCATTAAAACAGCTGAAAAAGGTCATCTCCTTTTCCAGCTGCATTTTTTAAAATAGCTTCCTTATTAGATCAATTCGTTTACTTTTTTCATAAGGGCAGAAGTAAGTGCTTCAAGCTTTTGTTCGCTGTCCGCAAGTGTTTCTCCTTTTACACCGAAGTAGAATTTCGCTTTCGGCTCCGTTCCGGATGGACGCAGGCAGAACCATGATCCGTCTTCTAAATAGTATTTCAGAACGTTAGACGACGGCAGCGTGATCTCTTCTGTCGTTTTAGCTTCTGCGTTGAAGCGGGTTCCTGCTTTATAATCTTCAATTGTCACAACTTTTTTATCTCCCATCGTCTGAGGAGGATTGCTGCGGAATGAAGTTAAAATGCTTTGAATCTGTTCAGCTCCATCTTTTCCTTTAAGTGTCAATGACTCAAGTCCTTCACGGTAATAGCCAATTTGCTCAAAAATTTCGAGTAAGCCCTCATAAAGCGTCTTGCCTTGTTTTTTATAATAAGCTGCCACTTCAACAGCTAAGATTGCTGCTTGGACAGCATCTTTATCACGTGCAAAGTCTCCAATCAAATATCCGTAGCTTTCTTCATAGCCAAATTGGAAAGTATATTGGCCAGTGCGCTCGTATTCATTGATTTTTTCACCGATGAACTTAAAGCCTGTCAGTGTATCGATTGTATCTAAACCGAAGGACGCCGCTACATCTCTGCCGATTTCTGAAGTTACGATGGTTTTCAGAACAACTCCATTGGCAGGCAGGATGCCCTTTTCTTTTTTCTGGGACAATAAATAGTGAAGAAGAATGGCCCCTGTTTGATTGCCCGTTAAAACGACATATTCTCCTTCTAAATTTTTCACTGCGATTCCAAGGCGGTCTGCATCAGGATCTGTTGCAATCAATAAGTCCGCATTTGTTTTCTGGCCGTCACGGATGGCATACTCGAATGCTGCATGCTCCTCAGGGTTTGGAGACTTGACTGTGCTGAAGTTTGGATCAGGCAGTTCCTGCTCTGATACAACGGTTACATTTTTATAGCCAAGTGCATCAAGGCCGCGTCGAACAGGCTTATTTGCTGTTCCATGAAGAGGAGTAAAAACAATATTTAATTCTACTTCTTCAGATAGCTGCGGATTCACAGAGATCGTTACAAGCTTGTCAGTATAAGCGGAGTCAATTTCTTCTCCGATCATTTTAATAAGCCCTGAAGCTTTTAATTCTGCTTCATCCTTTACCTGGATGCTAAGTTCGTCTTCAATTTCGTTTACTTTGGCGATGACTTCATCTGCTGCTGCAGGAGGCAATTGTCCTCCGTCTTCGCCGTATACTTTATAGCCGTTATATTCAGGAGGATTATGACTGGCTGTGACGACAATGCCAGAGAACGCATTTAAATACCGTACTGCAAACGACAGTTCAGGTGTCGGGCGCAATTCTTCAAAGACATATGTTTGAATGCCATGGCTTGCAAGAGTTTTTGCAGCTTCCATTGCAAACTCCGGTGATTTATGGCGTGAATCATAAGCAATCGCCACTCCGCGTTTTTTCGCTTCTTCGCCGAAAGACTCAATATAAAGCGCCAGGCCTTCAGATGCTTTTCGGACAGTATACATGTTCATGCGGTTAATTCCAGGTCCAATTTCCCCGCGCATGCCGCCTGTTCCAAATTCTAAGTTTTTGTAAAAGCAATCCTCGCGCGCCTTATCGTTATTTTCTAAATCTGATAAAAGAAGTCTTAATTCTGAATCTAAATCTGTTTTGCTTTTCCAGCGCTGATAGCTTTTTTCAAAACTCATAATGTACCTCCAATAATTTTAGGTTGTAAGTGTTATGTAATTATTTCTTCATTATTTAGACAATTCCTGCCTAAATTCGTATGTAAAAAATAGAAATCAGTCGATTCCAAAGCTATTTTAACACATATTGGGACTTGCTGATATTTTAATTTTGTTAAAAAAATTCAATTTCAAAAAAATAAAATCTAATGAAAAATGGCAGCCGATTGTGATTTTGCATCACTCGGCTGCCGGATTCATATTATCAGTTTGCTTTTCTTACCTCGTCAGGCACAACTGCATCGTGCAGATGAGTTTGAAGCTTATCAAAGTACTGCTGCTTTTGACGAGGACTCCACTTCAGTTTGTCCGCCATGTAATCTGTAACAGGCTCCTGATAGGTTCTCGCCCAGTTAATATCAAAGTACACGGCACCTGTTCTTCTGACAAAGAAGTCGGACGGAGTGGCTGTCATTTCTTCTGTTATTGCATAGTCAATTTCAGCGAGAATGTAAATAGGCAAACCGTATCTTTCAGCAAACGGTTTTAACGTCTCTACTCTTTCAAACAGCGCATCTGCATTAGATCCATACCTTCTTGATAAATGTTTCGCCTGCATTTCTGTCAGTCCAAGGGTCTTGCCTTGTTCAGTTTTTGTTTTGATAAAGGTTTCAAGACTTGATGAACCGCCTACATGTCCGCCTGAGATGGGCATATTTCTTGTTTTGCATGCTCCAAAATCCTTTAATCCTGCTTCTTTAAAATCTTTTACAATGAAGTCAATAATGTGCTCTGCCATTTTTCTGTAGCCTGTCAGTTTTCCGCCTGCAATGGTGATGAGTCCTGTTTCAGATGTCCAAATCTCATCCTTTCTTGATATTTCAGAAGGATCTTTGCCGTCTTCATGAATAAGCGGACGAATGCCGGCCCAGCTTGATTCAGCATCCTCAGCACGGATCGACAAGTCAGGGAACATATAGTTAATGGACTCAATCACATAATCTCTGTCTTTCACTGTCATACGGGGATTTTTCGGATCTTCTTTGTAAACTGTATCTGTTGTGCCTACATAAGTTTTGCCGTCACGCGGTATCGCGAATACCATTCGTTTATCAGGCGTATCAAAATAAATAGCCTGTTTCAGCGGGAATTTTTTTTGATCAAAGACAAGATGTATTCCCTTTGTCATCTGAAGAGATTTTCCATTTTTAGATTTATCCATTTCTCTCAGCTGATCGACCCAAGGACCTGCAGCATTGATGATTTTCTTAGCGTACACATCATATGTTTTTCCAGAAATCGTATCCACAATATGAACACCGATGACTTTTCCTTTTTCGTAAATAAACCCGTCTGCTTTTGCGTAGTTAACTGCATCTGCACCGAAGCGCACAGCTTCTTTCATGACTTCGATTGTAAGTCTTGCGTCATCTGTCCGGTATTCCACATAGTAGCCGCCGCCCTTTAGTCCTTGTTTTTTCACAAGCGGCTCTTTCGCAAGTGTTTCCTTGGCGCTTAGCATCTTTCTTCTTTCTCCGCGTTTAACAGCTGCAAGAAAATCATATACACGAAGACCGATGGATGTTGAAAATGGTCCGAACGTTCCTCCCTTGTGCATTGGAAGAAGCATCCATTCAGGAGTTGTTACATGCGGTCCGTTTTCATACACAATGGCTCTTTCTTTACCGACCTCTGCCACCATTTTGACTTCAAATTGCTTGAGGTAGCGGAGTCCGCCGTGCACAAGCTTTGTCGATCTGCTTGAAGTTCCCGCTGCAAAGTCCTGCATTTCAACAAGACCGATTTTCATTCCTCTTGAAGCAGCATCAAGCGCGATGCCGGACCCTGTGATTCCTCCGCCAATGACAAATACATCATACGTTTCCTGCGTCATTTTATTTAAGATATCGTGTCTTTTATCGCTTGAAAAAGCCATTTGATATTCCTCCTAAAATTTTCCAGAAGGGATTAAAAAAGAGACCACAACAAGCTAGTGCAGCAATTAAATGCCTGCTCTAGTGTTGTGGCCTCTCCAAATCTCCAACCGTTCTATTAACTTGATTTTAGTATATCACAAGATGTGTTTATTTAAAAGCCTGAGCTGCTTTTACTGCCTTTTTCCAGCCGCCGTATAACTCATCGCGGACTTCATCTTCCATTTCCGGTTCAAACTGCTTATCTAATTTCCATTGCTTTGTAATATTAGATTTGTCCTCCCAGAAGCCGACAGCAAGACCTGCAAGGTATGCTGCACCAAGCGCAGTTGTCTCATTTACTTCAGGACGCTCAACCGGCACGCCAAGCATGTTGCTTTGGAAATCCATTAAGAAATTATTTTTAACAGCACCGCCGTCAACACGAAGTGTTTTTAATGAAATCCCTGAATCTGCTTCCATAGCAGTAAGGACATCCTTCGTTTGATATGCAAGTGATTCGAGTGTAGCACGGACAAAATGCTCTTTTGAAGTGCCGCGTGTTAAGCCGAAAACAGCTCCTCTCACGTCACTGTCCCAGTATGGTGTTCCGAGCCCTACAAATGCCGGAACAACGTAAACACCTTCTGTTGACTCGACACGGTCAGCATAGCGCTCACTGTCTTTTGCATCTTTAAACATGCGGAGTCCGTCACGCAGCCATTGAATCGCAGAACCGGCTACGAAAATACTTCCTTCAAGCGCATATTCAACTTTGCCGTCCACACCCCATGCGATAGTCGTTAACAGGCCATTTTCAGAACGGATTGCCTTTTCGCCTGTGTTCATCAGCATGAAGCAGCCTGTACCGTACGTATTTTTAGCCATCCCTTCTTCAAAGCATGCCTGGCCAAATAATGCTGACTGCTGATCTCCTGCAGCGCCTGCAATTGGCACAGAATGACCGAAGAAGTGATAGTCTATTGTATTTGCATACACTTCCGATGAAGGCTTAACTTCAGGAAGCATGGATTTTGGCACAGTTAAATATTCTAATAGCTCATCGTCCCACTTTAATTCATGGATGTTATACATTAATGTGCGGGAAGCATTTGAATAATCAGTTACATGCGCTTTACCGCCTGACAGCTTCCAAATCAGCCATGTGTCAATTGTTCCGAATAAAAGATCGCCTTTTTCAGCTTTCTCTCTTGCACCATCAACATTATCTAATATCCATTTTACTTTTGTTCCAGAGAAATAAGCGTCAATCAATAATCCTGTCTTTTCTCTGAATGTATCATTATAGCCTTTTTCTTTTAATTCTTCACAAATGCCAGCCGTTTGTCTTGATTGCCATACAATCGCATTGTATACAGGCTGTGAAGTATTTTTATCCCAGACAACAGCTGTCTCGCGCTGATTCGTGATGCCGATTCCTGCAATTTGCTCTGGTTTTACATTCGTTTCTGATAAACAAGTTGCGATTACAGCTAAAATAGAACCCCAGATTTCATTTGCGTTATGCTCTACCCAGCCTGGCTTAGGGAAATATTGTTTAAATTCTTTTTGTGCAATGTGAACAATTTCACCCTGTTTGTTAAATAAAATAGCTCTTGAACTAGTCGTTCCCTGGTCTAAAGACAAAATATACTTTTCCATGTTAAATCCCCCTGAACTTTAGTAAGTTGCTGTGCTTTCCGAACTCGATTGTTTCTTTGACAGTGCATAGACAATTCCAAGCATAAATACAAGAGCAGCTGCTACATACCAGAAGGCAGTATTGATATTGCCCTTAAATACGTAATTATAAAAGACCGCTGCAAAAGATCCGCCTACTAAAGGTGCAACAACTGGTATCCATGCATATTTCCAGTTCGAACTCCCTTTTCCTGCAATCGGCAAAACAAAATGTGCCAGTCTTGGCCCAAGGTCACGTGCAGGGTTGATTGCATAGCCTGTAGTACCTCCAAGAGATAGCCCGATTGCAACGACCAGAAATCCTACTATAAGCGGATTTAAGCCCTCAGTAAATGTATTCGCTCCAATCGCAAGTAATGTGAGCACAAAGATAAATGTTCCAAGCGCTTCACTGATAAAGTTGGCAAAGTGATTTGGAATCGCTGGGCTTGTTGAAAACACACTGAGCTTTGCACCTGGATCCTCTGTTTCCTTCCAGTGCGGCAGGTACTGAAGGAAAACAAGCACTGCTCCTAAAAATGCTCCAATCATTTGAGCTAAAAGATAAGATGGCACCTGACTCCATTCAAAGGAACCTGCAAAAGCAAGAGCAAATGTAACAGCCGGATTCAAATGCGCCCCGCTTATTCCGCCGACTGCATAAACAGCCATGGCAACACCAAATCCCCATCCCATTGTAATGACAATCCAGCCAGAGTTATGCGCGAATGATTTCTTTAAGCTGACGCCTGCACATACACCTCCGCCGAACACAATCAAAATCATCGTACCTATTACTTCTCCCCAAAAAGCCGTCATTTTTTATATCCTCCTATCTGATAAATGTGATTTTTATAGATTAAAAGAATAAAAAAATCCACAGCAAATGACTTTACAATAAGTAAAGATTTGCTGTGGATCTCCGTTTCTCCATCACATTTATTAACTTGCCTTTATGGTACATGCTAATGTAAGCGGTGTCAACAGAAAAATATTATATTTTTTGATAATTTTTCCATAAACCCATTTCTGATGATGTTACTGCTGTAGCACCTGCTGCGAGCGCTTTATGCACTTCTTCAGAGGTTTTGACGAAACCGCCTGCAAAAATAGGTATTCCAGTTTTCTTTTTTACTTCTTGGATCAAACTAGGAACAAGACCTGGAAGTACCTCAATATAATCCGGTTTGTTTCTTGCAATCAGCTCTAAACTTTTCTCAAGTGCACTCGAATCAAGAAGAAACAGCCGCTGAATGGCATAAATACCCCGCTGCTTTGCTTTTGCAATCACGTTTGACCGGGTTGAAATTAATCCTGCCGGCTTTACTTCCTGGCAGATAAACTCTGCTGCATACTCATCATGCTTCAAGCCTTGAATTAAGTCGACATGAATGAGAATTTTCTTGTTCGAAGCATTTGCCAGTCTGACAATATTTCGAACCTGTCCGAGATGAGTATCAAGAAGAACTCCGTACTGATACGGACTTTCCAAAAATCGTTCAAACTGCTTCATATTGCGGATAGCAGGCAATATTTGCTGACCTTCAAAACTCATCGTCTGCACCTCCCACTTTAATTATTTATTATAAATGCTTAAATGGAATGTACTACATATATTCCTGTAAACTCAAGGTTTCTTTTTATCAAGAAAAGCGGAAAGGCCTTGATCAGCCCGATGGGCAGGTAAGTATCAAGTCAGGTTTTGACTTTTTTGGTGATCCGTTCTGACCGAGGAGTTGGGCGCTTCCGCTTGCAATCAAGTGCATTCCTATACCTTCAAAAAAAGAAGACAAAGATGAGTTATCTTTGCCCTAGTTCTTCCTATATCGAATTCCATAAACGTCATGTCTGCGGTCTTTCAGCTGTCTGACTGTTCCGGATTGACGCTGCCTGCGGAGTATTTCAAGATCCACATCTCCGATCACGACCATTTCAATGTTCGGATTGCACTCGCCAACTATGCCGTCTCTTGCAAATTCAAAATCAGACGGAGCAAAAATAGCGGATTGTGCGTATTGAATATCCATATTTTCTGTTTGCGGGAGATTTCCGACTGTACCTGAAATGACAGTATAGATCTGATTCTCCACGGCTCTCGCCTGTGAGCAATAGCGGACACGCAAGTAGCCCTGGCGATCTTCTGTACAAAATGGCGTGAATATAATTTTAGCCCCTTTTTCAGTAGCGATGCGCGCAAGCTCAGGGAATTCAATGTCATAGCAGATTTGAATGGCGACCTTGCCGCAGTCAGTATCAAAAACTTTGACATCATCCCCTCTGCTGATTCCCCACCATTTGCGTTCATTTGGAGTGATGTGAATTTTATATTGCTTTTCAATTGTGCCGTCTCTGCGGAAAAGGTAGGCAACGTTAAAAATTTTTCCGTTATCTTCCTCTACAAAGTGAGAACCGCCAACGATATTGACATTATATTTTACTGCAAGCTCTGTAAAAAGACTAATGTACTCTTCTGTATACTCAGTCAGTCTGCGGATCGCCCTGCTTGGTGATTTTTCATCAGAAAAGGACATCAGCTGAGTCGTAAGCAATTCCGGGAATACAGCAAAATCAGCAGATGCATCAGATGCAACGTCTGTATAATATTCCACCTGGTTCGCAAACTCTTCAAACGAGTTAATTTGTTTCATTTGATACTGCACAACACAAATACGCACCGGCAGAGCCGTTTTATAGAATCTTTTAGTGTTTGGCATGTAATCAACATTGTTCCACTCCATTAGAGTTGCGTATTTACCGGAAGCACGATCGTCAGGCAAATAGTTTGGATTAATTCTCATCAGCAAAAATCCGTTCAGCAGCTGAAACGAGAGTACAGGATCGTAGATTTTATGATGAATGACTTCCTGCACATACTGACGCGGAGACATTTCTTTTTCAAACTTATGATAATTCGGGATTCGACCCCCGATTATAATGCTTTTAAGATTCAGCCGTCTCGCAAGATCTTTTCTTGCCTCATAAAGCCTGTGGCCGATTTTCATCCGGCGGTACTCAGGATGTACCATCACTTCTATTCCATACATATTGTAGCCGTCAGGATTATGGTTTGATATATAGCCGTTATCCGTAATGTCATCCCAAGTGTGACGGTCATCATACTCATCAAAGTTAATGATCAGACTTGAGCATGAACCAATAATCTTTCCTTCAAATTCAGCACAGAACTGTCCTTCAGGGAAATGCTCCAAGTGACTTTCTAAATGTTCTCTTTCCCAAGGAACCATCCCTGGAAAACATAAAGCCTGCATGGCTAATATTTCATCTATGTCTTTCTCCTCAATATTTCTGATTATCATTTTTTTCTCGAATTTGGACAAATCAATTGTATCGGTCAAAACAATCGCTCCTTTATATAGTAACAGCAATTTATTCCCTAATTAGTCCGCTCCGAAACATATTCAGTTCCTTGACTCAATAAGCGAGATGACTTTTTCAAGATCCATTTCAGCCATCGACTCTAAACGATGATCAATGTCTTCAAACTCCAAATGACTGGTCACGCTGTTTGGAACGATGATGCAGAACATGCCTGCTTTTTTAGCAGCGAGTGCGCCATTTGCGGAATCTTCAAAGGCCAGACACTCGCTTGGTTCAACACCTAGGCATTTAGCTGCTTCTATATACAAGGCAGGATCTGGTTTAACGAATTCAACATGATTGGATGTGCGTATGCACTCAAAATAATCAATTAGATTCAAGCTTTCTAAGTACGAGGATACCCATTCATAGCTTGAACTTGATGCCAGGCCAATTTTCAGCCCCAATTCCTTTGCAGCCATTAAATAAGCCTCTACACCAGGTCTGGCAGCTTCAGCTGCTATTCTCTTTTCAAACTTCTCTTTTTGCAAGTGTGTTAAATGTTCATGATTGACTGATTTTCCGATTTGTTCTTCCAAGTACGCAAATGGATTGAAATCAGATGCGGTTCCTATCACTTTACCCCATACTGATATAGGCAATTCACTGCCCTGTTCTTTAAAAATTTCCTGGAGGACTTCATATTCGTGCGTTTCTGTATCAAGAATCAATCCGTCAAAATCAAAGATAATGGCTTTAATCATGAATCTTCCCCCCTGTCATTAATAAGAACATTATATAACGGAAAAAGAAAAGAAAGCACCTGCTTATACTTCGCAGGTGCCTCCCTTATTAGTGCTGCTCTGAAATATTAGTCAGTGCATGTCCTGCGGCTTCATTAGACATTTGATCAGTTGCAAGGTCACCCAGTGCAACATAGCCTACAAGCTGATTGTTTTCAACAATCGGCAAGCGGCGAATCTGATTTGACGCCATCAGCTGCGCTGCTTCTTCGCTGCTCATGTCAGGTGTTCCTGTCACAAGGTTTGAAGACATGACATCTGCCACTTTCGTATCATTAGACTTGCCTTGTGCTGTTGAACGGAGCGTGATGTCCCGGTCTGTGATGACGCCTTTTACCTGCCCCCCGTCCACAACAGGAATGGAACCAACATTTTTGCTGCTCATCAGTTCTGCAGCCTCCTGAATGCTTTGTGAGGAAGAAATCGTGACAAGATCTTTTGACATACTTTCTCTGATAGATGAATTCAACTTAAAACAGCTCCTTTCAGCTAATAGTATGTGCATTAATTCTGTCTTTTCTTTTAGAAAATGTGACCTTTACTCTCAATTAAATCCATGAATTTTTGCCGGTAATTTGAAGTTGGCATTCACCTTTCTTTTTCATTAAGAGGTGTAGAGGATAAACGTTTTGAAAGAAGAAAGCAGACTAAAATGGAGCGGCGTAACAGGATCCTTCATTTGAAACGATCATGTTTTCCTTTAATATGGATTGCTTCAGAACTGTACAAATTTGGAACATCAGACCGAAACAAAAAGACAAAAGAATATAGAAAAAGAAACATGAGCGGATCAGCATATCAGGGCCTTTTTTTTCAATTTCGGACCGTTTGAAAGTTTGGTTTTACAAGACTCTGATCGAGGACTATAATATGTAGTGTAAACTCATGAATGGAGAGGCGATAATGTGTCAGAGAAACTTAAAAAATACATAGAAAATCAATTATTTATTGCATGGGCGGCTTCATTCATCTCAATGCTTGGGAGCTTATACTTTTCAGAAATTATGGAATTCATCCCTTGTAATCTTTGCTGGTACCAGCGGATCTTAATGTATCCTCTTGTCGTCATTCTTGGCATTGCGATCTATAAGAAGGATTACCAAATTGCGTTTTATTCCATGATTTTATCTGCGATTGGCGGTTCGATTTCCATTTATCATTATGCGGTTCAAAAAATTGATTTTGTAGGCGAAAATTCAGCATCATGCGGCATTGTTCCCTGTACTGGAGAATACATCAACTGGCTTGGATTTATTACAATACCATTTCTGGCACTAATCGGATTTACAATTGTATTTGTGACAAGCTTAAATATTTACAGAAAAATGAAGGTAGGTCGTTAATATGAAGAAGCTCTTAATTTTTGCAGGTATTGTTATCGTGTTATTCGGCGGTTTGGCATTTGTAACAAATTATCAGCAAACAGAAAAAGCAGAAGGCAATCCATATGGCAAGGACAAGCTGAATCCTGCTACTGTTGACCAGCTTGAAGACCCAAATTATCAGAACATCATTCTTCCTGAAGAAGTAGATGAAAAAATGGATAAAAAAGAGGACTTTGTTGTTTATTACTTCAGTCCAACTTGTGAACACTGCAAAAGAACGACTCCTGAATTAATGCCTGCTGCAGAAGAAGCAGGGGTAGAAATCGGCCAATTCAACCTGCTTGAGTTTGAAGACGGCTGGCAGCAGTACGGAATCGAAGCTACTCCAACACTTGTCCGCTATCAAAACGGAAAAGAAGTCGATCGTGTAGAAGGCTATAATGATGGGGCTTATTTTAAGGATTTATTGAGTAATTGGAAATAAGCAAAGCGGAATCACCCATTTAGCCCCGGCAGACAGATACGGCTCTGACAGAAAAGTCCGGGTTCTAAATACAAAAAAAAGGGTACACGGCCGTGTACCCTTTTATTATACGATCCACTTATTTGCCGGCTTCCCGTACTTGCTGATTTGTTCAGCCTTCTCTTTTGAAGAAAGAAAATGATCAAATGTAAGGGGGAATTGATAGCCGTACTGCTTTAAGATAGTTATATTTCGGTCGTAAAGTTCCCTGTGTTCTTCTTCAGACCGCTGATCCAAATGATTAAGCAATGCTGTAAGGGCTTGAAGACTGGACATGATTTGAAAGGCTTCTTTTAGCGTGCCATTATACTGCATGTCTTCTGTTTGCGGCTTTAAAACGGCAAGTTCATCCAGCTGATCAATCGCTTCATCTGAAAAATACTGCGGGAAAATTTCTTCATACATAGTTTCAATCAGTTCTTCAATGTACTGCTCCTGCTCTTCGGTTGATGCAAAAACAATTCTCAAATTCATTCACCTCTTTAATGCGATCGGGCATTTATCTTACTGCTAGAATAACATAGCTCTAATGCCTGAAGGAGAGGTAAGTGTTTCCGTTTCTAGCTTGGACATCCAATTAGCATCTTTAGTATACTTGGTAGACTACTGATAGATAGGGGATTGCAATGAAAATCAAAGGAGAATGGATGGAATTTCCGGTTAAGAAAGAATGGGCAGGGATTTCCCTCCAGCAGTTTCTGAAAGAAAAACTGAATGCACCAAAAACGCTCATTCATAAATGGCGGATGGAACATGAAGTAAAAATAAATGACTCCCTTCCAAATTGGACGGCGCCATTAAATGAAAAAGACTCCATTATGATTCGTTTATTTCAAGATGAGGATCTTGATATCATCCCAGAATACATGGAGCTTGATTTATTATTTGAGGACGAGCATTTTTTAATCGTCAATAAACCTGCCGGAATGGATACACATCCAAATGAACCGGGCCAAACCGGCACACTTGCTAATGGAGTCGCCTTTCATTTACAGGTTCAGGGGATGACTAGAAAAATAAGACATATACACAGACTTGATCACGATACCTCAGGTGCAATCGTTTTTGCCAAACATGCCTTATCTCATGCTATCCTGGACCGCCTCCTTGAAGAACGGCTAATCAAAAGAACTTATACAGCCATCGTACAAGGGAAATTGAAGCAGAAAAAAGGAAAGATTGATCAGCCGATCGGAAAGGATCGGCATCATTCGACCCGTCGAAGAGTATCTCCCAGCGGTCAGCCTGCACTAACTCATTTTAAAACGGAAGATTACAATACTCGTTTTGATGTGTCACTTGTTAAACTGCAGCTGGAAACCGGCCGAACCCATCAGATTCGTGTCCATCTGAGCCACATTGGCTATCCGATTTCAGGGGATGACTTATATGGCGGGAACAAAAACTTGATAAACCGCCAAGCTCTGCACGCTTCAGAAATAACAGTTATGCATCCTTTTACAGCTGAAAAAGTGTCAGTAAGCGCGGATTTCCCAGAAGATATGAAAAAATTAATGATGAAGCTGCAATTTTAAGAGATCACATTTTGGGGTTTGTGCAAATACTTTCCAAATCACCGGTTTTACTTGCAGGAAAAAGACATTTACTTGCTTAAACTTCTGATTTATTTGCCAAAAAGAGCCTTTTACTTTCTTTTTTCCAGTTTCCTCCTAAAACAAGAAAATGCCCCATAATTTCTGGGGCATTCTTTTATAATCTCTTATTAAATACATGACTGACGCGGTCAAAGCCCATCTTCTCTTCATAAAAACGATGCGCATCAATCCGCTGATTGCCTGAGCTTAATGTAATCATGCCGCAGCCGGCTTCTTTAGCAAGTTCTTCAACGCAGTTTAACAGCTTTTCCCCAAACCCGCTTGATCGAGATGCTCCATCTGTGACTAAATCATATACATAAATGTGCTTTTCGTTATAGAAATTTGTAAGCTCGATGATACCTGCTAATGCCTTAACCTGTTCATTTTCAAATAGGCCTATTAAACGGTATCCCTGCTTCCTCATCGGCTCGAGCAAATGAAGATACTCTTCCTCGCTGAGATTTGTGCGCAATTGAGACATAACTGGATAAGCTTTCTTAAAGTTATCTTCCTCTTTAATCTCCCGAATAGCAATCATGATAAACCTCCGCTAATTTACTTTTTCCGCATAAATAATGTAGCGCTCGGGCGCATTGCCGACAAAACTGAAAGGGTAGCACGTTGTTAAAATGAGCTCTTCTTTTTCATTTTGAAGCGTGATAATGCTCATGTCGTCTGCATCGACAATTTTAGCGGACTTTATTTTGTATTCAAATTCGCCATATGGCAGCAGAATTTTTAATGAATCGCCAATTATCAGATCTCCCGCTTTACGGAACACTGTATCTCTGTGCCCTGACAGCACGATCTGGCCGTTTTCATTCGGATAGTAGCTCCCCTTGTAATGCCCTACTCCTTTTTCCAGGTCATCCGGATCTGTTCCTTCCACAATCGGCAGCTCTGCATTTAAGCGGTCAATTTTAAGAATACCGACAGCATCCCCAATCTCCGGTTCATACCTTTTCTCTTGTGATGGAGAAGGCATTTTCTTTTCCTCTGATGACCTGATCGCAGCTTGTGCGTCTGCCAATGACTGATTTGTTTTTACATTTGTCTCAACAATCTGCCATACACCATATCCCGTAAAAAGAAGGCCTCCAATAATTAATAAGAGTGAAAAGGTTTTGAATATATTCATGGAATCGGCACTTCCCCTTTGTCCGCGCATTTAATCAATCTGATTATATCAAATATGTCTAAACTGCACATCAGAATTTTCCAAATAAATGGACTGGATTAAGGGTCAGGAGCTTGATTTGGATGCTGTAAATTTTTTGCTAATAAACAAGAAAAAACAGGCTATCCGCATTGGACAGCCTGTCTCACTTATTAATTAAAAATCAAAATTATCCGGATCCGGACCTACACGCTCGTCGTGGTTTAAACCATCAATGCGTTCCATCTCTTCTTGTGATAATTCAAAATCAAAGATCGATGCATTGTCATAAATGCGGTGTTCTTTAACAGACTTTGGAATCGTGACAACTTCGTTCTGCAGATCCCATCGCAAAATGACTTGGGCAACAGATTTACCGTGCTTTTCAGCAATTTCAGTTAACGTTTCATCATCAAGAAGTTTTCCCTGCATAAGCGGTGACCAGGCTTCAAGCTGAATGCTGTGCTGCCTGCAGAATGCCTGAAGTTCTTTCTGAGTTAAACGAGGGTGGTATTCCACCTGATTAACCATCGGTACAATCTCAGCATCCTTGATCACATCTTCTAGATGGTGAATCTGGAAGTTGCTTACGCCAATTGCTTTTATTTTTCCTTCTTTATAAAGCGTTTCAAGCGCTCTCCATGTATCTTTATACTTTCCTTTTACAGGCCAGTGAACAAGATATAAATCTAAGTATTCCAAGCCAAGCTTTTTCATGCTTTCATCAAATGCTTTTAAAGTGGATTCATATCCTTGATCTGCGTTCCACACTTTTGTTGTGATAAATAATTCTTCACGGGGAACGCCGCTTTCTTTAATCCCTTGTCCTACGCCTTCTTCATTTCCATAGACAGCAGCAGTATCAATGCTTTTGTAGCCTGCTTTAATTGCCCATTTCACTGAATTGACAACCTCGGCTCCATCTTCTACTTTAAATACTCCAAGTCCAAACCAAGGCATTTTCACGCCATTATGTAATAATGTTGAATCCTGCAGATTTTTTGCCATGATATCATTCCCCTTTCAGCTTTTATCTTCATTATCTGATAAACTTCTGCAAAATCCAAAAAATATGACTCATATTTTCTATTTCCACCTTCTTTTTGCTAAAATGGAAGAAGATTGTTATGTGAAAGGGTGCGGTTTGTGCAATGGAAACGAAAGAACAGCTCCTCAGTCATTTAAAAGAGATTGAAAAATGGGAAGATGACCAAAAAGGGTTATTTTTCTGGGAGAAAATCGGCCGGATTCCCTTTAAATTATTAGATAAGCTGACACCTTCTTTTATTCAAAAGAAAATCGGTGTTCTGCTTGATGAACTGGGAAGCTTCATTCAAAGCGGCGGCAAGTATTTAACACAAAAAAACGGCATTCTGAAAAAAGTCCAGCTGCTCATTCCGGATGAGACGGTAAACACCATAGATGATATGAAAAAAGTGCCTTTAAAAGTCATGAACCTCGTAAGCGGGGATCTGAGAACAAACCGGGGAAATGTTGCCACTGTGCAGGGTGCGACAACCGGATTTGGAGGAATTTTCACTCTTGCCGTTGACATTCCTGTCCTGCTCGGACTTTCTTTAAAAACGCTCCAGGAAATCTCGGTTGCTTATGGCTATGATCCTGAAGACAAGGAAGAGAGGATATTCATCGTAAAGTGCCTTCAATTTGCTTCAGCAGATATTGTCGGCAAACAAGCGATCCTAAACGAACTATCGGGATATTATAACCGCAGCATGGAGCCTGCCGAAATGATGTCAAAACTTCAGGGATGGCGCGAGGTTGTTTATACATACCGCGACCAATTTGGACTGAAAAAATTGCTGCAGATGGTGCCGGTTGCCGGCATGCTGTTCGGGGCATATACAAATCGTTCGATGGTTAAGGATATTGCTGAAACAGGAATTATGTTATATCAGAAAAGAAGAATTCTTGAAAGGCTGGAGTCTGATCAAGCGTTGATAATAGAAGAAAAAGGAACTCAGCGCTGAGCTAATTAAAAAACTAAGGTATTTTTAGCCATCACTTGCCAGTCTTCTATGAAAGAAAACAGAAAAAACCCAAGTATAGTTAGGCATAAACACAAACTTTATAGTTTATGTCACATCAAACTAAGGCTATACCTGGGTTTTTACCTATACTCCACGCTTGGCAGTATGCTTAAGATGGTGACAATAATATTGCCATCGCCCCATTTTATAAGATCAAAGTGCCTTATATTACATCATAATTAAGGAAACTATACGCCAAAACCCTTCCTTCAAAGCCCCGGTAATTTCAAGATCAATTTCTCTTCCCAGTGCTCCTCCGTCTAAGTCAAAGGTAATCCATTTAAATTGACCAGGAGTCAGTTCTTCTCCAGATTCACCCAGAAGATTGCTCTCCGATCTTATGATTGTATTTCCAGAAGAAAAAGTAGCATCTCCTGTCAGTATAGATGTTTTATGAATCCCTGCAGGCACCTTAAGTCTAAGAATGGTTGTTCCGTTGCGAGATAAGGTAAAATCACGCTGCAGTTCATCTAGCTTATTTCTGTCTCTAAATTCCGGCACAGTTCCGATCCATCCATACCCTTTGGCCTCATCCCATTTATCATCAGGAGAAAGTCTGGCATAAGACGGAAGAATTGGACTTGAAGTACCTCCTGAATCGAGCGCGAGTACAAGCTCGTCACTTGATGGAACTGAGACAGCATATAACTCTCTGGCGACTCCATAAATAGGTGTTTTGCCAGCTTTTATATCTAAGCTAAGTTTTTCCGCAACCGGCATGCGGGGAGGAGGTGTTACCATGAACTCCACTGTTGTCGTACTGCCCGGTTCAAGGACGATATTTTTGAACTCGCACTTCCATTCTTTTGCAACCTTTATGCCCACCTTTACCTTAACTGCTTTTTCTGTCCCGTTGCTAAGGTCAACTAAAACAGGGTTTGGTTTTCCCGAGAACATTGTTTTCGCAACAATATTGGATACATCGATTCCACCGATGCGGATGGCCCCAGGTTTTCCATTCTTTACAAGAAAAGATGCCAGGGAGCTAGCGGCAGCATTTGGATCACTAGCTGAAGAAACAGCACGATAATCGCTTTGCCAAGATTTATGTGTGACATGGAAACGTACATATCCACGATAGTCACCGTCAAAGAACTTTACATGCTGATTTACGGATAGCGCCTCTTCTACCTTGTCCTTCCAGCCACAACCAGAACTGATTGACGTTCCAATAAACTCAGTTGCCAGTGTTTCGGACTTAGGATTGTTAAAGTCCTCCTTTAGATCATTGACCCAGCTTGAATGCCAATCGCCGCCTAAAACAACCGGGTTGGATGGCCGGCGTCTTTTAATGAATTCAAAAAGACGGTCCCGATCAGCGGAATACCCATCCCACTGGTCATGATTTACACTGATGCCATCGCCTGTGTCATAGTCATATTGTGCCATCATCGTTTGCTGCGCTAACACATTCCATTTTGCACGCGAACGACTGAGGTTATTGATTAGCCAGGCTCCTTGCTCAGAACCCATGATTGTTCGTTCTGGATTCGAAGCTTCTGGATCAAGCGGTCCTCCCGGGAATCCTGTCCCGACTTGATTATCCCGATACTGTCTTGTGTCCAAAACACTAAACTCTGCAAGATCTCCAAAGGTAAATTTACGGTAAAGAAGCATATCAGGGCCGTTTGGCTTCGAACGGCGTCTAAGCGGCATGTGCTCATAATACGCCTGGAATGCTGCCGCACGAATTGCCAGAAAACGCTCACGCTCCCCTTCCGGAAAATTCGGATCCGAAATATCATTCGCCCAATCGTTGTCAACCTCATGATCGTCAAACGTCACGATAAACGGAAAGGCTAGATGAGCTTCCTGCAAATCTTGTGATGTTTTGTATTGAGCATGAAGAAGGCGATAATCTGTCAGCGTTTCTGTATTGCCTTTTTCGTAGATATAGTCTCCTAGGTGGAAAACAACATCTAAATCCTCTTGTGCCATATTTTTATAAGCTGCAAAGCGGCCACCTGTCCAGGATTGGCATGAAGCGATTGCAAACGAGAGACTCTTCAGATGGTCTCCCTCTTCAGGAGCAGTCTTCGTCCGGCCAATTGGACTGAGTTCTGTTCCGGCCTTGAAACGATAATAATACTCTCTCCATGGTTTCAAACCAAAGACTTCTGCATGCACTGAATGACCTAACTCTGGGCCTGCAACTTCTTTACCGCTTCGAACAACCTTTTTGAACTGCTCGTCTTCTGCAATCTCCCATTCGACCGGGACGTACCGATTGTCCATTCCTCCGTTTCCGTCCTCTGCCAGCGGGTTTGGAGCAAGTCTTGTCCATAAAACAACACTGTCTGACAATGGATCACCAGAGGCAACGCCAAGAGTGAATGGGTAAGCAGAAAAAATTGGTGCCTCCTCTGCTTGAACCGATTTGATTGCAGGCAGCGAGAAGCCGAGTGCTGTAAAGGCAGCTGTTTTTCCAGTGGATTCTAGAAAGCTTCGGCGTGTCATTTTTTTAGAGTTAAAATCCTTTAACCAATTTTCGTATTTCAACTGTATCTCTCCCATTTGATCGTTTTTAAAGGTAAGGACATTGCTAGATCACTAATTTTCCGATATATACCTGCTGCAAACTTTAATTGCATCCCCAGATTCTAAGCTGAACGTGAGGAACTAGAACTAAAATGTTTGAAATCAAATTAGGCGGAGTAATAGAACAGGCGTTACTGTTATGTAAAAATAGGTCAAGAACAACCATCAGACGCTTTCTCAACTCTTCTAAGTGAGCAATTTGTTCTATCTCATTATCGTTCATACTACGGCACCTCTACCCTGGAACCTAATAGATTACTAGACTTGTTTTCGATAATCTTATTTTTGATCCTTATTCGTCTCTTTGTCCGTACTCATAAGATCTTTTGTTGCATTCTTAAATTCCTTCAGTGTACTTCCAGCAGCTCTTCCAAGTTCAGGAAGCTTTGAGGGGCCAAAAATGATAAGGGCTAGAATGATGATTAAAATTAATCCAGGAATTCCAATGTTGCCAAAAGGCATGTTTTTCCCTCCTAATTAAACTGATATTTTATAAGCTTAGCAACAAAAAACCCAAGTATAGTCAGTCCTAATAAAACATACGGTTATATGTTTAATAGAACTAGTAACTATACCTGGGTTTTCTCCATATACTCCACCCTGGGGTATGTTAAGTGTGCAGTTGTTGTTGCTTATAAGGATATTTTGACATAGCATTGTAAATTTTATATAAGCTTTACGTTAAGAATTATTGATTTTACCTATCAACAATTCAATCTTAAGACTCATTTATTAAAATAGAATTTTTTTATGTGTTTTTTTCATTTTTATTTAAATAAAAAGTTCATTCTAATAGTTTTTATAGTCCAGGTCCCATAACTCAGGTGCTCCAACGGCTACTCCGTGTGCTCCAGCATCTACTGCCTCTCTTATTTCATTTGGATGTTTGATTAATCCCGCTGTAATAATAGGGCAATCAATTTTTTCATAAAATTCTCGAATCACTCGCGGCATTAATCCCGGCATAATTTCAATTGCATCGGGGTTTATAGTAGAAATATTTCGTATACCATTTTCATAAGCTTGTGTATCTATCATAAATAAATGCTGGACGGTTAGTAATCCCTCTTTTTTAGCTGCTTGAATCAACTGATTTTTTGTTGAAACAATTCCATCTGGCTTCACTTTTTTTGACAAATACTTTATTCCTTCACGGTCATTGGCTATCCCTTTTATAAGATCAACATGCAAAAAAATAGATTTGTTGTTTTTTCTGCTTTCCTCCACACAGTGTTCAACTGTAAAAATATCACCGGACATTAAAAATATCGTTTCTACAGGTGAAAGAACCGCTTTTTCAATTAAGGAGACATCACGTACAGCAGCTATAATAGGATTATTTTTTACAAGGATTTTTTTCTCCATTAATTCACCTCCAGATATTTAGTTTTATCATTTCTTTATTAATCGTTAAGTTAATTTTTGTAAAGGATTATTAAGATTTAAATTCATTTTATAATTAATACAGATAAAATAAGGGTTCTCTTTTAACGCCGCTGTGTAAGCTGGGCAAATTGCAATAGGAACTCTTTTGCTAATGACAATAGGGAAAAGGGAAATAGGGTTTATATCAATATAGGTCTGACTATTTTTATGGAAAAGAGCAACTGCCCTCTGTATGGAGGACAAGGTTGAATACATCGGAGTAATTTCTTGAAAACGCTTTACCAGTGTGTCACAATCAATAAGGGATACATAACCGAATTTTCAATTTATTGACTACCATTGCCGAAGAAAAGTTCAAACGAATTATATGAAATTACACAGTTACATTAGGGAGGATCTATCATGAGGACTATGAAACTTGGAAAAAGTACTTTAGAGGTGCCTGTTGTTTCAGTGGGCTGTATGCGCATTAATTCTCTGGAAAAGGCCGAGGCTGAACACTTTGTGCAATCAGCACTTGAATTAGGTGCAAATTTCTTCGACCATGCTGATATTTATGGGGGTGGAACATGCGAGGAAATATTTGCTGAAGCCATCCATATGAACGATGATATTCGTGAAAAGATTGTTTTGCAATCTAAGTGCGGTATTCGAGAAGGAATGTTCGACTTTTCAAAAGAACATATTTTAGAATCAGTTGACCGAAGCTTAAAGAGATTGAATACAGATTACCTGGATATTCTGCTTCTGCACCGTCCGGATACGTTGGTAGAACCAGAAGAAGTAGCAGAAGCTTTCGATATTCTTGAAAGTTCTGGAAAAGTTCGTCACTTTGGTGTTTCCAATCAGAATCCAATGCAGATCGAATTACTTAAGAAGTCGGTGAAGCAAACAATCGTCGCTAATCAACTTCAATTAAGTATTACCAATGCAAATATGATTTCTAATGGATTTAATGTGAACATGGTTAATGATTCTGCTGTGAACAGAGATGGCAGCATACTTGATTATTGCAGACTGAACGATATTACCATTCAGCCATGGTCCCCTTTCCAATTCGGATTCTTTGAGGGAGTTTTCCTGGGTAACGACAAGTTTCCTGAATTGAATCAAAAGATTGATGAAGTCGCGAACAAATATGAAGTAAGCAGCTCAACCATCGCTATCGCGTGGTTATTGCGACATCCAGCAAACATGCAGCCGGTTATCGGCACGATGAATGAAGGCCGTTTAAAGGATTGCTGTAAGGCAAGTGATATCCGTCTTACTCGCGAGGAGTGGTATGGCATTTATCGTGCTGCAGGTAATGTACTGCCTTAATCAGTTGAACAACCATAGAGTATTTCTTGATTCACTAATTGGTTGATTCGCTGTATTATTTTGTAGCTCCCTTTAGTAAAAAAAAATGATATACCTAAATCCCAATTTCTCAATTTTAATGCTGAGGAATTGGGATTTTTCGTTACACCAAAAATCACTTAACATAAACAACCTTCATTTTTAAAAGAATTTTGTTTTGGAAATCCTCTTTTTGTTATAGTTCTTTTTTATTTGAAGCTGAAAAAATATTCCAAGGTGAAATTTGTTGGTTTTCTGAGATGTGCTCTAATTTATTAAATGCAAAGCCCTCCTTGTGACTGCAAATATTTTCTTATTTTCAGAGCTGAATTAATGTTTATATTTTTGTTGACATTTTATGTAATTCATTTTATTCTTTTGTTGAATGAACTGTTCATTCATTCTTCGGGGCTAATTTATCATTACAAGCTAATTTATTATTAATGCTTTTGTAATGAATATATTAATGGGGGCGATAAAGATGATCAAAACAGGGGAAACATTAAAAAAAGGCAAGTGGGAAAGAGCGATTGTAATTGGTGGAGGAATGGCTGGATTACTCTCTTCAAGAGTACTTTCTGATTATTATGCAGAAGTGCTTATCATAGAAAAAGATGATCTGCCTGTAAAACCCGATATTCGCGCAGGCACTCCTCAAGCTTTTCACCCACATCGATTTACACCTCGAGGTAAAATGATAATGGAACGATTCTTCACTGGATTTAATGATGAATTACTGACTTGCGGCGCTCCATCCACACAAAATAAAATGATTCACCAGACCAATCAATATGGATCCCTTGTAATGCCCAACACAGAAAATGATGCAACATTCAGCAGAGCTCTGCTTGAGTGGGTATGTCGTCAGCGAGTAAAAGGGATTTCAAATGTTCAATTTCTTACAAAAGTTGACGTAATCGGCTTGCTAATGACATCAGATCAAACCGTTGTAACAGGGGTCCATGTGCGAGAACGAGAACAACTAGATCAGCAGAAAACACTGATGGCAGACTTAGTAATTGATACTAGCGGCCGTTCATCTAAATTGGGAAAATGGCTGCAGCACCTCGGATTTGATGTACCAAATCCTGATATCCTCAAAGTCTCGCTTGGTTACAGCACTCGCCATTATAAGATTCCCTCTCATTTGTCAGTAAAGTGGGATGTCATTCGAATTGCTGGAGATCCCTCCAATAAGACTTTAACTGGGGTATTTTCCATAATTGAGAATAACATAGCTGAAACAGTACTTTATAGTCTTGGCGGGCATTATCCAACGACGAATGCCGCTGAATATGAAAGAGAGGTTGCCCAGCTGGCCGATCCATTAATAGCAGAAGTGCTGCAAGAGCTTGAACCAATTACAGCTCCTAGAGGTTATAGAGTAAATGAATTAGTCCGTCATCACTTTGAAGAAATGGAGCGATGGCCATCCGGATTGTTGGTTTTAGGAGATGCTTACTGCAATTTTGATCCGATTTTTGGCCAAGGAATTACAATGGCTGCAATAGAAGCAGAAATGTTAGAATCCTGCTTGCGTGAACAGCGGAATCATCCCTTGCCTTATTTTGAACGCAACATACTCCAAAAAGTGAATGAAATTGTTGAACCTGCCTGGTGGTTGAATTGTGCTGCTGATCTGCCGTGGCAAGGAGTAACATATGCAGGCAAACCGCTTAAAGGGATTGAATTTGCCCAAAAATACTTTGCATTGTATATTAAACATGCCACTGCCAAACGTAATTTTGAACGATATGGTTTGTATTGGGCGGTGAATACTTTACTTTTACCACTAAATAAAATAATAAATTCGCAAATGTTAGCTGCCATTCTTGCTTCTGAAGAAACATCTTCCGAAAGTAAAGAATTGCACTCTGAACTCTCAATGGCAAGTGGTCAGACACTTGATGAACAATTGTTTCAGATTATACCAACCTTTCCCTCAACAGCTTATGAATATTTGAATGCAAATAATAATGAAATGAATCTAGGAGTGAAACATCATTGCACCTTTAAACGAAGAACAGCTGCAGCAAATTCGTGATGAACGAAAAGAACAAATTATAGAAGCAGCCCTCAAGGTCTTTGCCCGAAGAGGAATTATTGGCACGAAAATGAGCATGATCGCTAGTGAAGCTGGAATAAGTGCCGGGCTTCTCTACCGCTATTTTAAATCCAAAGACGAACTATTTACTACACTCGTTCAGCAAGCAATAGACGAATCAATTACCGGAATCAAGAGCATCTATCAACTGCCTGGGTCCCCATTAGATAAAATAAAAACGTTAACCGCTGAGATACTCAATGAAGGTTCCCAGCTTTATTTCATGCTGATGCATCACGCTCGGACGTCAGATGAAGTACCAATAACCGCCAAAAAGATTATTGAGGAGAATACAATGAAGACTTACATCGACATATTGGAACCCCTATTCATTGAAGGACAGAAGAAGGGGGAACTTGTAGAAGATAATCCTAGTGAACTGATATCATGCTATTTATCCCTTCTTTCCGGGCTAATGACGTTGAATATTCAGGGAGATGAAAATTATCAGATGCCAAAAGTCGATTTATTATTGAGATTTGTAGTGAGGCCTTCTTAACAGCGAGGAGCGCAATTCCCCAGTCCTTCGGCGACAATTGTCGTTTTTCGGAGTTATAGAAGGTTATTTTCATGGTACAGAATAAACGTTCATTTTTAATTAACAAAAAAATCGCTGAAAATATTTCAGCCATTCATAATAATTTTTAATAATTTACTTGAGAAAAAATCAAATAAAATCATACTCCTGTATTAATTCTTGGTGTTTAGTTTCTGAATGATAACCCATTTTCCTTCAAAGCAGTCCTAAGTTTAGGCAAAGAAGCTGGTCCCATACCATGCAATTGCAAAATCTCTTTTTCACTGCATTTTGATAGCTCCTGCAAAGAACTGATCCCATTGTTTTCCAATGCTCGTCTTGCTGGTGCCGAGAGCAAGGAAAGAAATCCATTAGCAGGTTTACGTTCTTGCTCACAAATCGGACAGGTTGGACAATCGCTGCTTTTATAATATTTGTGCCCTTTATTACAAGTCCTTAAATTTTTTTGTGAAGTTGTCATTATAAGATGTCTCCTTTTCTTATGTAATTATTTATTTTCCTTTCACCACATGACTTTTTCAGTATTTTGATGCTTGTTTCGCTATCTCCTTATTCCGTAATCTTTTTAATGGAATAACTTATATTTCCATATTAGCATAAATGTCCAATTACCTGCCTCAAATATATAAACGAAAAAGCCCGCCATTTAAACTGCTAGATGGCGGGCAACCTGCATTGCGATATACTGTTTTTCACTCTGTACAGAACTGATAAAGCACTGAGTTCCTTTTGTTATTTTTAGAAGAATAATGCATCAAGTGAATAAGCACCTGCACCTGTTAAAGCTACACCAATTGCAACAGCAAGCAAAGTCAGGTTGAATTCATAGCCATTTTGAGCAGCCCAGAAGCCGTTTGGTCCATGAACTTTAACAATCGCAATAAGCATTGTGCCAGCTAATGCAGCTCCTGCAAGCGGGGTAAGGAATCCTGCTGCAAAAAATGCTCCGCCGGCAAACTCAGCAAGGCCGGCAAGTACCGCCATTGCAACTCCAGGTTTAATTCCAATTGATTCAAAGAAACCCCCTGTGCCTTTAATGCCGTGACCTCCAAATGAACCAAACAGTTTTTGTGCTCCATGAGCCATGAACGAAAGTCCAATCACTAAACGAATAAGTAAAAGTCCTAAATCTAATAACATCCTGATCATCCTTCTTTCAATTATTTTTAATTCGAGATATATTCTTAAAAAAATTTACTCTTTAATTTATATGCAGACCTTGCAGGGAAATTACTTTTAATTAAAATATCTTGAATTCAAAGTAATTATATTCTTTATTTCCTTATCTGTCAATCTCTTATTGCAATAAAATCAATCTGAAAAAATTTAGCCGTTTAAAACATACAATCATTAATGGATATGATGTCATCAAAAAAGGAGCCGCTTCTGCATGAAGCCGCTCCTTTTATCTGTTCTATTGTACAACTGCAAAAGAGAAATCCTGAGTGCCTGACGGAACATTGTATGCCTGCACTTCAATCGTATAAGTCCCGGCTTCCGCATTTGGCAGAATAACCGTTTCTACATTATTTCTTCCATCCCACTGATTATTGTAAGGAGAAATAAAATCGTTTCCTGTGTAAGTTTTTCCGCCAGGTGATTTAATGACAAGATCTAAATCATTGACTAATGAAACAGATGCTGATGGGTTTCCAGGATAATCTGTCCATGCCAGAGCAATTCTCAGCGGTTTGCCGCTTGCAGCATGAAACGAATAAGCTGCTTTTTCATTTGTTCTGAGTGCTTTTGCTTCGTTTGTAAAAGCAGCATTGACTGATTTGTCCAGAGAGACTCTGCCCCAGCCCTGATTTCCGCTTGGATAGCCAAGTCCAAGGTCCTGTGCACCAGCAATCAGAACCGCTTTAATAAGGGAAGGCTTTGGAGTAATTCCCTTATTTTTAATAAAGTGCTCGCGCAACAGAGCAACATTTCCCGCTACAAGCGGAGTGGCCATTGATGTTCCGCCCATATAAGCATATTTACTGTTATAATTCGCCCAGAAAGTTGAATCTGGCGCGAGCGAAGAACGGGTGGATAAAATAAATGTTCCAGGTGCAACGATATCAGGCTTCACCCTTCCATCTGAAGTAAGCCCTCTAGATGAGAAAGCAGCGATTTGGCTGATATTATCCGCGTACGATCCAAATGACGGACGGTTATTTTCAGAAGCACCGACTGTGATCGCATTTTTAGCTGTGCCTGGTGTGCTCAGTGTTTTGGCACTCGGCCCATCATTGCCTGCTGCAAACAGCACAGTCATATCATCGTTATTGTAGACATATTCGTCTACTTGTTTTGATTCTAATGTATACGCACCGGCTGCAGGAGCGCCCCAAGAATTCGTATGGATTCTTGCCCCTGCGCTGTAGGCCTGTGAGAAAAGTGTGTTAAGGCTGCTCGGCAATCCTCCGAGGCCACCTCCCGCATCCATAATCGACTGAAAAACGAGTCCAGCTTTAGGAGCCATTCCTTTGAATTGAGCGTCCCCAAGCACAGATCCTGCTACATGTGTTCCATGGCCGTTTGGATCACTGGAATTGTTCGTCCGTCCTAATGCGTATAGTGCTTTAATCTTTCCGCCTTGGAATGCTTCATGCATAGAAGCATCGTTTCTGCCTGTATCAAGGCCGGTATCTGCAACCGCAACTGTCTGGCCTGCGCCTGAAAGTCCATAAGTGCTGCTTGTTGTATTGACCTTCATTATACCGGCTGCCGCATCGTTGTTAAGCTGAAACGTATTTTCTTTGGCTATAAAAAGAGTATTTTCCTGAGTGGCATATTCAATAAGTTCTGTAAGATTTTTCTTTACCAATTTTTTCTTCGATTTGTTGACGTCTTTTAACTCAACATCAAAGAGCTTGCTGTATCCTGATTCAAATAGAGCTGGATCTAACTTATATAATGGCAGGTAAGCCTTGACAGACGCAGTATCCTTTCCCTTTTTTAAAGAATGAACCGCTTTTTTATCCGCCTTCACCACAAATGCATAATCAGGTACATACTCAATGATTTCTGCACCTGTACCTGTAATCAATAATCGGTCTGCTTCTGTTACTGGACCTCTTAACTGCACGACATACAGCGAGTTTTTTGAACTTGTCTGCTCAAGCCTCTTCTTCATATTCTTTGGAAGTTTGCTGATATAGCTCTCCATTTTAAACATCGCTTTTCCGCCGGACCGATTATGGCTGCGGAATGATGCATACCCCGCTTCCTTCAGCTTCAGTTCCTCCAGCTGCTGCTTCTGCGGTGCAGCTTCCGCCTGAACATTCGGCATAAATACAACACTTCCTGCTACACAAAGTGAAGTTATTAAAGCGGTTAACTTAACGCCTTTTCCCAAAACTACCAGCTCCCCCGAGTTTCCAAGATTAGAAAATTTTTCACTTTCTTCTATACTCTACTAATCTATCACATGAACATAGGATTGTTGTACTGGGAAAAAGACCTCTAAACCTAAATATAATGACTAAATTTTGAAATGGTTTTCTCACATTTGAAATCATACTCGCCCCCCTGTTGGCAGCATGTCTCATGAGTCTTATGATAGAGAAATCCCTCAGTCTTGCAGCTCTTGCTCCCCGAAAGTTCTATAAAATAAACGCTGTGCGTAAAAAAAGATCTTCCCGTTTACAGGTAACGGGTTCGGTTGCGGGGTGCAAACATCTTAATTAGCAGTATAAATAGCTCACAAATCAGCATAGCTTCTGGTATGTTTTTTTATTGATTTATAAGGGTTATATAGGGAAACAATGCTATTTTCAACACATAAATTAGCATAAGAAATAGCAAGCATATGCTGGTCAGCAGAGTGCGTTTATTTGTACTGCTAATTCTAATACCAATTTAATTGGGTAAATAAAAATAAGGAACTCCAGATTTTTATGGAGTTCCTTTTCGTTCTTCAATTATTGCCCCCGATTGTTGAATATCATTTATGTTGTCTTATCGAAGAAAAGCACCCGAATGTTGAAGATAAAAGGCTGTTGAAGCTGGCTCGCACTTATTGAACTCAAGCACCCGTTACTTTAATTTTAATTCTTCACAATCTAGATAATTCAGGTCAATGGCTAACCCTTTAAAAATAAACCTTATTATTTACAATCCATCCTCTTCACCTAACATATTGCTAAATTTAATTAATGCCGTAGGTACATATTTATCTTTTCTATAAATGAATATTGTTTTAACTTTTCCATATTCCAGATTTTCCTGTTCAAAATATACTAACCCAGGATATTAGAAAGACTTCTAGTGCACAAAATAATAAAGAATTAATGTCACTTTGGTCTGGTCAGAGTCCAAGATTAGCTAAAAGTCAAACCGTTGAATCATTAATTCGAAATATTATTACAGAAGCTAAAAAAATTAATATAGATATTTATGGAGTGTAATAAATTATTGCTCTTATTCTTATCTCTCTGTTTTAAATAAATTAAATTGCTAAGTTATGAGTAAGGTCAGCCAGATATTTGGTTGACCATTTTTTATTTAACAGTAACGCATTTTTTATTAAACTAAACTGCCCCGTTACTATAAGTATATTCCTTCACAATCTCTATTTTAAAATATCCAAATTAACAACCAAGTGTTATTCAATT
The DNA here is from genome assembly GCF_030127205.1 of Metabacillus hrfriensis. Lineage (NCBI taxonomy): Bacteria > Bacillati > Bacillota > Bacilli > Caryophanales > Bacillaceae > Metabacillus > Metabacillus hrfriensis. The sequence goes on along the minus strand of NZ_CP126116.1, from coordinate 768,350 downwards.
ATCTGGTCCTTATGTAGAAGAACTTCAGTATCCGCTTACTCTGTTAAACTGCCCTTTGCCTTAATAAGAAGAGGCGACACTTTGTTAAGCAATCGCACCCGAATGTTGAAGATCCAATCTACATCAATATGTAAGAAATTACTGTCTCCCTCTTGAATAAAAGCATCTGTTAGTTCAAGAATAAAATGCCCAATTGAGTTGCCTATTTGGGTGATCAACATTATTCCTATTTTTCAAATGCCTTTGTTAGGAAGGATATAAACAGTTTCACTTCAGGAGTTTCGATTTTGGTAACAACGTAAGTAAAAGACATTGGTGAAAGGATTTTATCTTGCTTTACTTCGATCATTTTCTGGTGTTTTAATTCTTCGCGGACCATAGATAAAGGCAAGTATGATACCCCTAATCCCTTTTCAATAAACCGTTTGGAAATTTCAATTTGAGTAACTGGCATTGTCCGAATGCTTGGATAATATCTTTTAATCTCGGTTAGAAGGTTGCTCCAATAAGTGGGATGGTTATTTGTTAAAACCCTATATTGTTTAAGTATTTCTACCTCAACAGGAAGATGTTCATTTTGTTCTTTTTCCTTCCTATATGGTGCCACTAGGATAACCGGGTCTCGATGAATAACTTCATAGGATAAGTCTTTTTGAATAGGCTCCATTCTGGAGATGCCAATGTCTGCTTTGCCAAGTCTAATCTGTTCCCCTATTTTGAATGAATTTACAATATTTATAATGACCTCTATACCAGGATGTTCATCTATAAAGCCCCGCAGAATATCCGGGAGTACAGAGGATGCGATTTGCGGAGCTACAGCAATAGTCAGTTTGCGATTATATCCTTGTTTCCAGCCTTCAAATTCTTCCATACCCTTATCATATTTTTCTACAATCTGTGTAGCAAATGAAAGAAACTTATAACCGGCAGGAGTTAGAGAAATGTTTTTGCCGACTCGATCAAACAATATAGTATTCAAATGGTTTTCAAGGCTTTTTATATGTTTGCTGAGAGCTGGTTGTGTTAAAAAGAGATCCTCAGAAGCCCGGCGAAGGTTTTCATATTTTGCTGCTATTATAAAAGTCTTTAACCACTTAATGTCCATGAAATTTCAGCCCTTTTTATTAATAACAGTTAGTTATCGATTTTCAACAATTTTGTTATTTTCCATTATATACTAAAATGTTTTACAATTGGATTATTCTAGTAATATAAATTCATCACAGGGGGAATGAATTATGGATACCACTATTAATAAGGTAAAAGAAAAGTTTAACCAAAACGCACTTCAATATGATAATCAACGCAGGAAGTTAATTCCTTGTTTTGATGACTTTTATTCCATTCCAATATCAATTATCGAGACATATAAGGAATCACCAAGGGTCTTAGACATAGGGGCTGGAACTGGGTTATTTTCTTCCTTCATAAGAAAAAAGTTTCCGAAAGCAAAAATGACACTAATCGATATTTCCGAAAATATGTTGGAACAAGCTAAGAGTCGATTTAAAGAAGATGATTATATTGACTATCTGATTGCTGACTATACTGAGCATAAATTTGAAGAAAAGTTTGATATTGTGGTGTCCTCACTTTCGATTCATCATTTAACAGATGAAGCAAAAAAGAAGTTGTTCGATAATATTTACTTCATATTGAATCCTGATGGGGTTTTCATAAATGCTGATCAAGTACTTGGTCATACACCATTTATAGATTCCATTTATAAAAATGATTGGAAAAATAAAATAAATAGGAGTGGCTTAAAGGGTATCGAAATTCAGGCAGCACATGAGCGAATGAAACTTGATAAGATGACTACACTAGTCAATCAAATTAATTGGCTAATAAATAGTGGTTTTAAAGATGTAGATTGTGTCTATAAATACTTTAATTTTGTTGTATTGTTCGCAAGGAAGTCTTAGCCGGAACATACTAGTGTCCCCTAGACATCTTCTGTTCAGGGGCTTTTCTATTCTTTATGGAATAATCATTTTTGAAAAAATAGGATAAAAAAACATTTTATTCCATTCCGATCTTCAACTAACTCATACAATTGAATAACTTAAAGCTCAGTTTTAATTTTCTAATAATTCCTTCCTTTAATCAACGATTTGGCCCTTTAGTGGAGTAACACGCATGGAGTTTTACAACATCGGCAAAAGCAAAAAAGAAAAATCCTGTTTAAATCAATACTGGATTTTGATCAAACTTTATTACAAAATATCTTTAGTATCAGGCATACAAAAGCCGATCCAAAATCTTCCACTCCACAAAGGTTTCCTTTACTATCAAAGTGTAGGTTATCTGGACATGTGATCCCACTTTAATGTCCACCTGCAACAAATACTCTGGAATGTAAAAAAAGATGTAAACCATACAAAGTGTTAGTTTACATCTTTTTTATGGTATCCTGTAAAACAATTTAAATCATTTTTACTCCGTGGCGCTCAAATGCTGCCGCTTCTAGAACGGACATACCTTGTTTCTCGGCAACCTTAGCCACTTTTTCTGAAACTTGCGGTGCAAGATTTGCAGGAGCAGCATAAGACATGTCCCTTGCGCGCGCAGAGTTTCTGCGTTGGAACGGTCCCCAGATGGCAAAGGTTTTGCCTGGGCTTTGAATATTGACAAAAAGTGTGTTTCCATCTGGTGAGAAGGTTGGGCCTGCCAATTCATCACCACTTAAACGGTTGGCGGCAAAAGGATAGACCTTGCCTTCTGGGGTAATTCCCATAATACGATCTTGGCCTGAACCATCTTCTGCAAACCAAAGGTCGCCCCATGGAGTACAACAGATATTATCCGGATATTCCATTTCTCGTGCATCATTTCCCTCATAGAAAAGCTCCAATGTATTAGTGTGAGGAATATAACGGTAAACGCGTCCAAGTTTTTTGTCACCGGCAGAGGTGTCATCGAACCAGAAAACACCCTCTTGGAAGAACGCTCCCTCTAGTCTACTGAATTCAATGCAGTTTTGTTCCTTAGCGTCCTCGCGGCATAAATGAGGATCTAGTTCCTTCCAAACAATCTTAAATGTTTGTCCTGTTTTAAAGGTGCTTGCTGTTGGATCAGTTACCGCTTCAATCGCAGCTGCATAAAGCTTACCGCCTTTTTGTAACGCGCCTGGTTTTTGGCTCAAGTCATTTGGAATAAAACGGTAAAGGTAACTTGGGCTTGCATCCTCAGTTAAGTATACATAACCTGTCGCAGAGTCGATGGCACAAGCTTCGTGAGAAAAGCGCCCCATTTCCTTAATTGGGGTTCTGGACATTTCATTCTCCGGCTGCTGTGGATCTACTTCAAATACATATCCGTGTGTTTCGGAACGTGTTTCTTCACAAGTCAGCCAAGTACCCCAAGGTGTAGCACCACCCGCACAATTTCGGATCGTTCCTGAAGATGTTACATATTCTTTAATAACTTCGCGATTTGGACCTACAACTAGAGCCGTTGTACCACCTAAAGCAGCTGCATCATATGGATTGCTTCCAAATGCTGGGCCATCCTTTAATTCATGGTTACGAACAAGAATAGTTGTATTGTTTGGCCCTTCAAATGCAGCCATTCCATCAAAAGCTCCAGGGATTTTGCTTCCGTCTGTCATCAGGTCGCCTTCTCTGGAAATAATTTTGTAATGAAAGCCTTTTGGAAGATCAAGAATACCATTCGGATCCGGAACCAAAGGGCCATATCCGCCAAATCCGCTGGCTGGATTATCGGCAGCATCCGCAAATGCTTTTGAACCGAGTGCTAGTACTCCAGTCGATCCAAGGGTTAGAGCAAGTGTGCCCATTCCTCCCGCTTTTAAGAAATCTCTCCTATTCATGCCATTATTAGATGTTTGACTACTCATAAAGTACATATCTCCTCACCAATATTTTTTTATATCAGTAATAGATTAAATGTAAATTATTAAGTAAAAATCCGAGTTTTGTTAAAATTCAGTATAAAATCAGTTTAAAAATGTAAAAAAGAAATTAGGCAACCTGGTTCCACATTCTATTGGACTCAGGATTTTCGTTTCTTCTGAACCCGTTTGTCTATTTGCCACTAAGCTACTTTTATTTATTTAATAGGGATAACTAAAAAGAGCAATCCATTCTCTGTGGATTGCCTTTTTCCATGCAGGTTACGTATAAGGCTTTTTGAATAGCTTGCTGAATAACCATTATTTCCATTTCAAATCACACAGTTGAAAAGGTTATATTGGAAGATAAAACACCCCAATTATGCTGATAATTGGGGTGTTAAATGTTGTCTTATTTACTATGCTGTTTTAATGTTTTGCACCTCTGAACCGAACCCGTTAGTTTACAGGAAGATCTTTTTTATTTTTGTTTCCCAATCATTTCAACAACTTCTTTGACTTCATTCAGCATTATTTTCCGTGTCTCTTCATCAACATATGGAACCGAATAAATAAACTTGTGGGCGAGCGTTTCGATTCCGCAAAAATTCATAATGCCAACATCAAACGATGCCTGCATGGCCATTGTCAATTGCGGGGGCTTCAAAGACTTCTCAGGCTGCCCTGTAGTCTGGAAAATTAGTGCCTGTTTTTCTTTCAGCAATCCCTCCGGACCTTCATCAGAATACCGAAAAGCAAAACCGTTTGTAAAAACTCTGTCAAAATACCCTTTTAAAATCGCCGGCATCCCGGCCCACCATGTTGGAAAAACAAAGACAAAAATATTTGCCCATATAAGTTCACTCTGTTCCGCCTGAATATCAGCTGGAACTTTATCCTGATAAAAGGATGAATAGTCGTCTTCTGTCAAAATGGGGTTGAACTTCATCTGATAGAGATCTCTTTTTCTCACCTGAAAGTCTTTGCTTTTAAATTCTTTTTCCACGGCATCACATATCGCTGCATTAAAGCTTTCCGGATTCGGATGAGCATAAATAATCAATATATTCATTTCATTCTCCTAAAATCGCTTTTTTATTATTGTTTGCGGAGTATGAGAATAATATGATTTTGTTTGATATTTTTCTGTTTTGCAGTTGCCGTCATGGCTATATATTTCAAGCTATATTCTAAAATTTTCACTATAATATAAATATCAAGCTAGCTTAAACAGGAGTGTACGATCATGATTGAAAAATTTGAAGTATTCATCTCAACACTTGAACGGGAAAGGCGAATTACAGTCTTTTTACCTAAAAACTACAGAGACAGCTCTAAATCTTATCCAGTTCTTTACATGCACGACGGCCAGAATCTATTTGAAGACCGTGATGCAAGCTTTGGGTTCAGCTGGGGAATAAAAGATTATCTTGAACAAAGTGGCCAAGAATTGATTGTGGTGGGCATCGACTGCAATCATACCGGATACAATCGATTTAATGAATATGGTCCGTGGATTAACCGCAGTCTCGCTCAGGATTTGTTTGGACAGGATGAAGATCTTGGAGGCGAAGGCGATGCATATATCAGCTTCATCGTTCATGAATTAAAGCAGCTGATTGACAGCAAGTATCGCACACTTCCTGATGAAACCTCAATGGCTGGAAGTTCGATGGGAGGATTAATATCTACATATGCCGCCTGCAACTATTCGCATATCTTCAGAAAAACCGCTTCTCTCTCATCTGCTTATTGGTTTAATCAAAAAGAGATAGAAGCTTTGATAAAAGATAGTGATTTGTCAGCAATTGAAAAATTTTATATGGATGTCGGCACAAAAGAAATAACTGCTTCCTTTCATCATCAGGATTATATTGATTCCAGTGATGCCGTATATGATATTCTAAAAGAAAAGGTTAGCGATTGCCGCTATGAAGTAATCGAAGATGCTGAACACAATGAAGCAGCATGGAGAAAGAGAGTGCCCGAGATTTTTAAGTATTTATATTCGTAAATTCAAAACGCATGAACCCATTCGAGGATTCATGCATCTTTATCGTTCGATCCGGGAAATACGGATTTTTTAAGTATGGGAAATTTCATTGAATTTACCAAGCTTTATTCATGAAAACAAAAGGATCTTTCTCAAAATGAACTTAGTTTTTCCAATGCATTCGTCCGTTTTCTATCTTTCACATGCAGGGCAGGATCAAAATAGCCAAGCTGCAGAATGCCAACGATTTTTTCACCATTTTGAACTCCTATGGCACGGCGGAATTTTGGGTCATACATGTGATTTGGCGTTTTCCATACCATTCCAAGCTCTTTTTCCCAGCCAAGCAGCTGCAGATTTTGAATAAGGGTGCTGATCGCCGCAAAATCCTCTTCCCATATTTTCTGGCGGGGATCTTCAGGCATAATGGCAACTAAAAATGCAGGAACATCTGCAAGCTTTGACCTAACTTTTTCATGTGCTTTTGCTTCGTAGCACGCAAGAACAGTCTGAATAAAAGCTTCCTTCCGCTCTCCGCTTACAAATAAAAACCGCCAGGGCTCTCTTAGACCATGATTAGGCGCCCAGACAGCGTCATTTAGCAGAGTTACAATATCTTCTTCCTTTACCTCAAGAGGAAGGTAATTTGATTTGATTGAGATTCTTTCCCGTATTACTGCTGAAATAGATTGCTGCTGAATCATCTTTTTCTCCTCCAATTGATAACGATTTTCACTATCATCTAAAGCAATAGTATCACTCTGTATTTTTTTCGTCAATTTAAGACTGGTGACTTCTTTATTGAAGGAGAGATATTGTATTCATCTTCTAGGGTTAATAGGAAGCGGACTTAAGGAGTGTTTTGTACATCACCGCTTTGTAATCCAGTTTAGTACTCAACTGCGCTCTTTGAGTTCTCAAAAACTAGGGGAAGGCCACGTTGAGTACTCAATCACGGTCTTTGAGTGCTCAAAATCCCGAATTTGTTCATTTAGAGTACTCAACTGAGCTATATGAGTTCTCAAAATACCGAATTCGTTCTTTTAGAGTACTCAACTGCTCTCTTTGAGTTCTCAAAAACTAGGGGGGAGGCCAGGGTGAGTACTCAATCACGCTCTTTGAGTTCTCAAAATACCGAATTCATTCAATTTGAGTACTCAATCATACTCTTTGAGTGCTCAAAATCCCGAATTTGTTCATTTAGAGTACTCAACTGCGCTCTTTGAGTTCGCAAAATCCCGAATTCGTTCATTTAGAGTACTCAACTGCTCTCTTTGAGTTCGCAAAATCCCGAATTCGTTCATTTAGAGTACTCAACTGCTCTCTTTGAGTTCTCAAAATCCCGAATTCGTTCATTTAGAGTACTCAACTGCTCTCTTTGAGTTCTCAAAAACTAGGGGGACTCCAGGTTGAGTACTCAATCATGCTCTATGAGTGCTCAAAATCCCGAATTTATTCATTTAGAGTACTCAACTGCTCTCTTTGAGTGCTCAAAAACTAGGGGGACTCCAGGTTGAGTACTCAATCATGCTCTATGAGTGCTCAAAATCCCGAATTGTTCATTTAGAGTACCCAATCGCTCTGTGAGTGCTTCATTCGCAGCTTTGATGTACTTTTTTCAAGGTGGGCACGGTTTTTTTGCGGCATTCTCTTGCTTTGATGCACTTTTTTCAAAGAGCGGGCGCGGTTTTTTGCGGCATTCACTTGCTTTCACGCACTTTTTTCAAAGAGCGGGCGCGTTTTTTTGCGGCATTCACTTGCTTTGATGCACTTTTTTCAAAGAGCGGGCGCGTTTTTCTGGTCCATTCAAAGCTTTGAGACTTCTTGCACGATCACTCCTTATGTTATAAACGATCCTAAAAAAAAACCCTCCAGTTAAGGAGGGTTTGCTAATTAAAAGAATAGATTTAAAATAAAGTAGGAAATCGCTGCTAATGTAGCAGAAATCGGCAAGGTGATGAACCATGTGATGACCATCGTTTTAGCCGTTCCCCATTTTACACCTTTGATTCGATGTGCAGAGCCTACGCCAAGTATTGAAGATGAAATAACATGTGTTGTACTGACAGGCAAGTGAATAATCGAAGCGCCAAATATTACGGCTGCCCCAGTTAAGTCAGCTGCTACACCGTTAACTGGACGAATTTTCATGATCTTTCCGCCAACAGTTTTAATGATTTTCCATCCGCCGACACTTGTACCAAGTCCCATTGCAAGTGCACATGAGAATTGAACCCACCATTGAATATCAGTTGAGTCTTGAAGATTCCCGGCAATAAGGGCCATCGTGATAATACCCATTGCTTTTTGAGCATCATTTGTACCGTGAGTGTAAGATTGCAAAGCAGCTGTTGCAACCTGAATCGCACGGAAGTTTCTGTTTGTTTTAGTCAGGTTATTGTTTTTAAAGACAACTTTAAAAATACTGTAAACAATATAACCGACTATAAACGCTAAGATAGGCGAAATGATAAGTGCCTGAAGGATTTTCAAAAACCCTGAATAGTTTAGAGAATTAAATCCTGCCGCAGCAATCGCAGCACCTGCGATTGAACCAATAATCGCATGTGAGGAGCTGCTTGGAATTCCATAATACCAAGTAATTAAATTCCACGTGATGGCTGCAATCAGTGCAGCTAATATAACAACAGATCCATTTTGCAGGGTAAACGGGTCAACAATGTCCTTTGTGATCGTTTTTGCTACTCCTGTAAATGTCATTGCACCGACAAAGTTCATGACAGATGCAAGGATGATTGCCTGTCTTGGTTTAAGGGCTTTAGTTGATACAGATGTTGCAATTGCATTTGCCGTATCATGAAATCCGTTAATAAAGTCAAACGCTAAGGCAAAAATAACAACCAGAATGGTAAGAATTAATATAGTATCCATAATATCGCCTCTTACGCGTTCTTCATGATGATAGTTTCAAGTGTGTTGGCAACACCTTGACAGCTATCAGCAATTTCTTCAAGTGTTTCGTATATCTCTTTATATTGAATGATTTTAATCGGATCTTTTTCAATTGCAAATAAATTTTTCACAGCAGTACGCAGGTAATTATCACAGTTTGACTCAAGTTCTTTTAAACGGATAGCATGAGTGCGGATATCGCTTAACTTTTTGTTTGAAAGCAATTCAATTGATTTAGCAATTTCAATTGTACACTCATTAATTGTGTCAACAAACTTTACCATGTAGTCAGTCGGCTGTGTAACAGAATACATTTCAAACAATGCAGCAGAATGTTCGATGCCATCCAAAACATCGTCCATAATCATTGCAAGCTGAAGAATGTCTTCACGTTCAATCGGAGTAATGAATGCATTGTTCAGTTCCATGATGATGGTATGAACAAACGAGTCGCCTTTTGACTCATAATCCTTAATTGTTTCTGAGAATACTTTTAGATCATTGGCATTATTGATTTTGAAATCAACAAAATACTGCCCAGTTTCTTTTAAGTTCTCAGATATCTGACTTAACATTTCAGAAAACTTATCTTTTCTTCTTTTGATAGCCATTGCTTATTCCTCCATGGAGCCATATATTTTTGTTTTTCTCTCTATTATTTGCAACTTAAAAAGTATATACGTAATTGTCGAATACGAAAAGACTTTGTCGTTAATTTTTACAATATCTTTACAAAGTATTAATATTAGTAAAATATTTCTATGGTAATGATTTCTAAGCAAATTTACACAACTTTAAAAAAACACAAAAAAAAGCGGAAACTCCGCTTTTTTTTACTTAGCAATTGAAATTTTTGCAGGTTCTGCTTGTTCAGCCGGAGGATGAAATTCACCTTCCATTTTAGAAACAACAACAGTTGCAACACCATTTCCAATGAGATTAGTGATTGCCCTGGCTTCAGACATAAAACGGTCCACTCCGAGCAGTAAGGCGATGCCTTCAACCGGAATCATCGGGAATGCAGCAAGCGTTGCTGCCAATGTAATAAAGCCGGATCCTGTTACTCCTGCCGCCCCTTTAGATGTCAGCATCAGAATTCCAAGAAGGGTCAGCTGCTGCCAAATACTGAGGTCTACTCCATATGCCTGTGCAATAAACATGGCCGCCATTGATAAATAGATTGATGTGCCGTCTAAGTTAAAGGAATAGCCTGTCGGAATGACCAGTCCAACAACAGATTTAGAGCATCCGTATTTCTCCATCTTCTCCATCATCTTCGGAAGTGCGGATTCTGATGAAGATGTTCCAAGTACAAGCAGGATCTCTTCTTTAATAAAAGCGATAAATTTTGTAATGCTGAAACCATAATATTTTGCAATGGCCCCTAAAACAAAGATGATAAATAGGAACATGGTGATATAAACAGATCCCATCAGCTTACCGAGAGCAACAAGCGATCCTAATCCAAATTGTCCAATAGTGTATGCCATTGCTCCGAAAGCCGCATACGGTGAAACTTTCATGATCATGTTTACAACACCGAAGAAAATATCTGTCAGCCTTTCAAACAAAACGACAACCGGTTTTGCTTTTTCCCCAATCGCTGCCATTGAAATTCCAAACAAGACAGCAAAGAATAAGATAGGGAGCAGTTCTCCCTCAGCCATCGCGCCTACAACATTCTCAGGAATAATGCCGACTACAAAGTCAATGAAGCCATGACTTGTTTCTTCTGCCTGTTCCGTATACTGAGATACATCTCCACCCTCAACGGCATCTGTGTTGAAGCCTTCGCCAGGCTTTACAATTCCTACTACAATAATTCCGATTGCAAGCGCAAAGGTCGTCACAATTTCAAAATACAGGAGAGCCTTGCCTCCGATTCTTCCGACCTTCTTTAAGTCACCCATGCTGCCAATTCCGATTACTACCGTAAAAAAGATAATAGGCGCAATCACCATTTTAATCATTTTGATAAAGACATCTGCTAATACTTTCAGCTCAACCCCAAAGCTTGGAAACAAAAAGCCAACAGCAATACCTAAAATAATTCCGATAATGACCTGAACCGTCAAATTCTTAAAGTTAATTTTCATAGTATCCTCCATTCTCCTCATTGATAACGCTTACAAGAATACCTTTATATTAACTGATAATTTAGACATCATTCCGTTTTGGTATTATTGTTCTTTTTGGTCTTTTTGGTCACCAGAAAAGCGGCACCGCCCGTTCAGCGCAGGCAGATAAGGATTCACCGGAAAAATCCGGATTTGACTTTTGGGAAATACGTTCTGGACGAGGAGTTCGTAATTATGAAATCACATAAAAAAGCTCCAACCATTTTAAGTTGAAGCTTCTCTATCAGCCAAAATAGCCGTTATTTCATTTTTTAGGAGTCATTTGATTTTAGCTTTTCAGCCGAAGTTTGCCTTATATCTCAGCATCTTAGCTATTTAGCCGAAGATGCTGTCTATCTGTCCCTTGTTATGCATCCAAAATTCTTATCGAACATTCCGGATATCCTCAATCCACCGCTCCCCATATTCAGAGGAATACGTTTCATAAAGCGGCATGAACACCTTACGCCATCTATCTTTTTCGGCTTCACTCAGTTCATGGATTTTCAACTTTGAATTTTGTTTCATTCTAATTAGCTGTGAGTCATTCATCTTTTTTGATTCTTTAAGCATCCACTCAGTCGTTTCATCCATGGCTTTTTGTATTTGAGTTTGCAGTTCAGGTTCCAGACTGTTCCAGAATTCTGCATTCATTAAGACAGAATAGCCTAAATAGCCATGGTTCGAAACCGTCATGTCTTTTTGCAGCCGATAAAATCCTTTTGAATAAATATTTGAAATCGTATTTTCCTGGCCATCAAATTCATTTCCTTCCAAAGCGATGTAAACATCATTAAAGGAAGAAGCTTTTGGAATGGCACCCATCAATTCAAACTGTTTTGCAATTGTATCACTTGGCATTATTCTAAAGCGCTGTCCTGAAAAATCCTCAGGCTCGATCAATGCCCCCCTGCTGCTTGTCATTTGTTTGAAGCCATTTCCCCACAATGCGAGGCCCTTAATATTTTCACTTTCAAGTTCGCCCAGCAGCCGTTTTCCAACTTCTCCTGTATAAACGTTTTGTACATGCTGCTCATCCTGAAAAATAAAAGGCAAATCAAGCACCTGCCATTCGGGGATGACCTCCGTCATTTTTGAATAAGAAGGAGCAATCATTTGAACATCGCCCTTTTTAAGCGCATTCAGCTCTTTTTCATCGGAATACATAATTTCGTTCGGAAAAACTTCCACTTTTATTTTTCCATCTGTCCGGTCTGCGATAATATCTGCAAATTTTTCTGCAGCCAGTCCCTTAGGTGTATTTTCAGCAACCACATGACTGAACTTAATGACAATTTGATCACTCAAACCATGCTGTTCATCGTCATCTTCTATTTTGTGCATAGGATCATGTGAAAAAACTGCCACTAAAAAGAGCACAGTTAAAAGACTTGCGCTAATAAACCATTTCATACTATCCACCGTTTCAACAATTTTTTAGTAGATTCATTGTATCATGAGATTTTGGTGCATGTTACAATGAAAGATATTTTATTCTTCAGAATAATGAGGAACCAATATGAGACGAATTTCAATCTTATGGAAAATTACAGGCTTAATCTTCTTTATATTAGGGTTTTCTCTTTTTCTGGCAGGCATTGTTTTAATCGGCAATTATATAAGCGGAAAAGAAGAAGAGTTAAAGGCGCGTTCATTCGTAACAGCGCAGACGATCGCCGAACTTCCTGAAGTGAAAGAAGCTCTTGAAAGCAGTCAGAATGATCTTAATAAAGTAATCGACCGCCTAAGAATCATCAACAACGCAAATTATATTGTTGTTTTAAACATGGATCGCGAAAGACTGACACATCCCGTACATGATATGATCGGCACCCGCTCACAGGGAAACGATGAAGGCCCGGCCTTTGCAGAACACTCCTACACATCTAAGGCTAATGGAGAAATCGGGACTGTCATGCGTGCATTTGTCCCTGTCATGAACGATGACCATGAACAGATTGGAGTCGTCCTTGCGGGATATAAACTTCCAGTCTTTATAGAAGTGCTGCAAAGCCTTGTGCTTGAAATCTTCATCACATCAAGTCTCTCTTTATTATTTGGGGGCTGGGGCGCCTGGATTCTGGCACGGCAAATTAAAAGACAGATGTTTCACCTTGAGCCTCATGAAATTGCAAGGCTCCTTGTCGAGCGCACTGAAACATTCAATGCCATGCACGAAGGTGTAATAGCTATTGATACGAATGAAAAGATTACTATTTTTAATAATAAAGCCATGAAAATGATGCGGATAAACGGTCACGTGATTGGAAAATCCATCAGAGAGGTTATTCCGGATACCGCCTTGCCTGAAATTCTTAAGCTTGATCATGCGATATACAGCAAAGAACTTAATGTAGGCAACCTGAACATTTTAAGCAATCGGGTTCCGATTAAAGTAAGCGGCCAAACGGTTGGAGCTGTGGCCATCTTTCAGGACAGGACCGAAGTGAAAAAGATGGCGGAAGAATTAACAGGCGTACGAGCTTTTGTAAACGCTTTACGTGTCCAGAATCATGAATACAATAATAAGCTCCATACGATTGCAGGACTGATTCAGCTGGGGAATCACGAAAAAGCGCTCCAGTTTGTCTTTCAAACCACTGAAGAGCAAGAAGAACTGATTCAATTTTTGAGTAAAAACATCAGAGATGAGAGCATTGCGGGATTGCTGCTCAGTAAAATCCGCAGAGGAACCGAACTTGGAATCAGCGTGGAAATTGACCGCAACAGCCAGTTTAATAGGTTCCCAGATAGGCTTGATCATCATGATTTTGTTCTGATCCTTGGCAACCTGATTGAAAATGCATTTGATTCTTTTAAACATTATCAAGGTCCCTTCCCTCATATTTTTATCAGCATCGAGCAGGATGCAGAAATACTGACACTCTTAGTCGAAGATAATGGAAGCGGAATAAAAGCAGCAGATTACCCCCGCATTTTTGATCAGGGTTTTTCTACAAAAGGAGGCCATGAACGGGGAATCGGGCTTTATTTAGTCAATCAGCTTGTTCAGCAGGCAAATGGCACGATCATGGCGGAGTCTGCAGAAGGGGCGGGAACAAGCTTCACAGTTACATTTTATATGGAGGAGATTTGATGCCGGATAAACCAGTTTCCGTACTTCTGATAGAAGATGATTTAATGGTCCAGGAAGTGAATCGGGAGTTTTTAGACAGAGTGAATGGTTTTGAGGTTATTGGAATCGCATCAAATGGCGCTGAAGGCCTGGAGCTTGTGCGAACGCTTGCTCCTGATCTGATTTTGATTGATATGTATATGCCCAAAATGAATGGACTTGAGACCATTCAAGCCATTCGGGCAGAAGGACATGCCTCTGATATTATTGCGATAACGGCCGCAAGTGATATGGAAACAGTCCGAAATGTTCTGCTTCACGGAGCCGTTGATTATTTAATGAAACCCTTCAAATTTGAACGGCTGAAGCAATCACTTGAAAACTATTCAGCCTACCGCAGAAAGCTGAAAGATAAATCCCGTCTGACACAAAAAGAACTTGATTCAATCAGGTTTCAAAAAGAAGAGCCTGAAGAGAAAAAGGACTTGCCAAAAGGATTGCATGAGGTGACTCTCCATAAAATTCTTACCTACCTCAAAGATCAAAGCGATCCTGTATCAGCTGAGAATGTAGCCTCAAGCGTGGGAATTGCCAGAGTAACAGCTAGACGATATCTTGAACACCTTGAACGAGAAGGAAAATTAGAGATTGATATTCAATATGGCGGTGTCGGGAGGCCTGTAAACAAGTATCTTATTTCAGGAAGAGCTTAGTTACTAGTTCATAGTTATCCTTGAGTACTCAAACATGATTTCTTTCTCGATTTGAGGAATCATTGCTACTCTTTGAGTACCCAAACATGATTTCTAGCGCGGTTTGGGGATTCATAGCTACCCTTTGAGTACTCAAACCGGACTGTTCTCTCGATTTGGAGACTCATAACTAATCTTTGAGTACTCAAACAGGATTTCTAGCGCGGATTGGGGACACATAGCTTCCCTTTGAGTACTCAAACTGGACTGTTCTCTCGATTTGGGGACTCATAACTACCCTTTGAGTACTCAAACCTGACTGTTCTCTCGATTTGGGGACTCATAGCTACTCTTTGAGTACCCAAACTTGGACTCTTTTCTCGATTTGGGGAATCATAGCTACTCTTTGAGTACCCAAACAGGATTTCTCACTCGTTTTGAGGAATCATAACTACCCTTTGAGTACTCAAACTGGACTCTTCTCTCGATTTGGGGACTCATAACTACCCTTTAATTACTCAAACCTGACTGTTCTCTCGATTTGGGGAACCATAGCTACCCTTTGAGTACTCAAACAGGATTTCTCCCTCGTTTTGGAGACTCATAGCTACCCTTTGAGTACTCAAACCGGACTGTTCTCTCGATTTGGGGAACCATAGCTACCCTTTGAGTACTCAAACAGGATATCTCCCTCGTTTTGGGTACTCATAGCTACCCTTTGAGTACCCAAACTGGACTTTTCTCTCGATTTAGAGACTCATAGCTACCCTTTGAGTACTCAAACTGGACTCTTCTCTCGATTTAGAGACTCATAACTACCCTTTGAGTACTCAAACTGGACTCTTCTCTCGATTTGGGGAATCATAACTTCCCTTTGAGTACTCAAACAGAATTTCTAGCGCGGATTGGGGACACATAACTACCCTTTGAGTACTCAAACAGGACTGTTCTCAGGTATTTGGGAACTCATATATAGCGGTTCATCCCCAAATTCCCCTCTTCTCCCCCACAAATCACGCTGTCAAAACAACAAAAAAAGGGTACGAAATTCCTGTGAAATTTCGTACCCTTTTTCATTATGACTTAACAGTAATTTTCTCAAGCGGCTGAGCATTTCCGTAAACCGGATACTCGCGTTTTGTAGGTGCTGCCCATTTAGCCGCATTCACTAATACTTTTTGAATTTCTTTGTTATGGTAAGTCGGGTATGTTTCATGGCCAGGGCGGAAGTAGAAAACCTTTCCGTTTCCTCTTTGGTATGTGCATCCTGAACGGAACACTTCTCCGCCTTCAAACCAGCTGACAAATACTAATTGATCTGGTGCCGGAATATCAAAATGCTCTCCGTACATTTCTTCTTTTTCAATTTCGATGTACTCGCCGATTCCTTCCGTAATTGGATGAGAAGGATCAACAACCCATAGACGCTCTTTGTCGTCGGCTTCGCGCCATTTAAGGTCACAAGATGTACCCATCAGCTTTTTAAAGATTTTTGAGAAATGTCCTGAATGAAGAACAACTAAGCCCATTCCTTCAAGTACTCGTTTTTGAACTCGTTCAACGATTTCGTCAGTTACCTCATCATGTGCAAGGTGTCCCCACCAGAAAAGAACGTCTGTCTCGCTTAATACTTCTTCTGTTAAACCGTGTTCAGGCTGATCTAATGTTGCAGTCGCAGCATCAAAGCCGTTTTCTTTTAAAAAGTTAGCGATGGCGCCGTGAATGCCTTCAGGATAAATTTCTGCTACTGTTGGATTTTTTTGTTCATGGCGGTTTTCGTTCCAAACTGTAATTTTCATTGTTAAATCTCCCTATAGTGAATTATTTTTAATATTTAAGCTAATCTATCTATTTCAATATACAATAATCCAGCCTATTAATTAAGCCTAATTATTTAATTGATCCTTTCATTACTCCGCTGATGATCCATTTTTGTGCAAAAACATAGACAATAATCATCGGAATCAGTGCAAGCAGATAAGAGGCAAATGCCAGGTTATAGTCTGTGCTGAACTGTGATTGGAAAATATACTGCACAAGCGGCAATGTTGCCATGTCGCTGTCGCTCAGAACGACGAGCGGCAGGAGAAAATCGTTCCACGCCCCAAGACATGTAAGGATGGCCACAGTTGCATTCATTGGTGCAAGCAGCGGGAAAATGACCTTCCAGAATACTCCCCATGTTGTTGCGCCGTCTACTATTGCAGCTTCTTCCAATTCTTTCGGAATGGATCTTATATACCCTACATAGATAAAGATATTGAAAGATAGATTGTAGACAATGTACAAAATGACTAATCCCACCAGATTATCCATGCCCCACAATGCTGTTTGTCTTACAATCGGAAGCATAATGATCGGGAAAGGGATGAACATCGCACTGACAAAATAGTAAAACGTGAATTTATAAAACTTTTTATGCATGTTGCGTGCAATCGCATAAGCGACCATTGAATTCGTCAGGACAGTAAAAATGACGACTAATACAGTGACGAATACGCTGTTTTTTAATGCATTGAAGAAATTCGTCATTTCTATCGCTTTCGCAAAGTTGTCAAAAGACCATGACTGCGGCAGAGCAAGCAGGTTTCCCGCAAGCTCCTGCGGTGTTTTAAATGCAATGGTAATGGTTAAGTACAGCGGCAGGATAATGAAAATTGCCCCTAAAATTAAGAGAATGGTGACAGGCCAGTTTGTCTTTTTGCTGATCATCAGTTGCCCACCTCTCTTTTTTCAAGAATCTTAAGCTGAAAGATAGAAAAGATAACAATAACAATAAAGTAAATGACCGCATTTGCAGACTGATAGGCAAATTCTCCGCCCTGGAAGCCGCCTCTATAGATCAGAAGCGAAATCGATTCTGTTGATTGACCGGGTCCTCCGCCTGTAAGGGCAACGATCTGGTCAAAAACCATCAGAAAACCTTTCATGGATAAAATCATATTAATAGTAAAAAATGGTGCAATCAGCGGAAAGGTGATTTTCCAGAACTTTGTCCAAATTCCAGCACCGTCAATGCTTGCGGCTTCATATAAATCCTCCGTAATGGTTACAAGACCTGCAAGGTACAGGATTGTATTGAACGCGATTGCCTGCCAAACAGCTACGATAACGATACCAACCCAGGCAAGGTTTGGATCACCGAGAATATTTTTAGATAATGCCTCAATTCCAAGGCCGCCTGCAATATCAGGCAGAAAATGAGTGAAAATGAAGTTGAAGATAAAACCAACGATCAGAATACTTAGGATATAAGGCATGAAATAGACAGCCCGAAGTGTTTTTTGAAACTTAATCTTTGCATTAAGCCCCATTGCCACAAGCAAGCTGAAAAAATTCACAAGAATCGTTGAAATAATGGCAAACTTAAAGGTGAAGCCGTACGCATTGAGAGCTCTTTCATCTTTAAATACATTCAGATAGTTTTTCAGACCGACAAAGTTCCACTCCCCGTATCCTCTCCAGTCCGTAAAACTGTAGAATATCCCCTGAAGGGCAGGATACGTATGAAAAATAAAGAACAGGAGAACGGCAGGAACAGTCATGATGAGAAATACTTTGTTTTTATTATTCATTGATTTATCTCCCTTCTAAAAATTATTAGCGATCCTCTACCTTCTCCCACTCTCTATCCATTTTCTTCAAAAAAGCGCTTTTCTTTTTCTCGATCAGAAATTCCTGAAGGATGTTTTCTGCTCCCATTCCTGCTGGATAATAGTGATCTTGGAAACTGGTGATTTTTCCTTTTTCAAAGTTTTCTTTTATTCCTTCGAAAACCGGATCCTCCTGATAAACTCCCTCTATTGCAGAGAAAGCCTTTTGCTCATCAATGTACCGTTTTGCTGTTTCTTTCTTCAGCATAAATTTGAGGAATTTTTCGGCTTCTTTTTTGTGCTCGCTGTCTTTGCTGATTGTCAGCAGAACATCAACACCTGAAACAAGTTTGTTTTGCTCTGGGTCGTTGGTTACAGGCATCGGAAAAACGCCAAGCTCTGCTTCAGGATTTGCTTTTAAAATCTCAGGAATCGCCCAGTTCCCCTGAATATACATGACACCCTCGCCTGCTGCGAACGCATTGTTGCCATCGCCGTAGGCAATTCCAAAGTTGTCTTTGTGTCCGTATTCTGTAAGGGTCAGCATCTTGTCTGCGACTTCATCGTAGCTCTTTACAAATGACGTCTTTCCAGAGCTTTTCTTTTCTGCAAATTCTTCGCCTGCCAGATTTCCTCCAAGAGAGTTCAAGGAAATCATTCCAGTCCATGCATCTTTAAGAGTCAAATAGATTGGTATTTCACCAGCAGCTTTAGCTTTTTCCAATATGGCGATAAATTCATCCCACGTTTTCGGAACTTCAAGGCCAAGCTCTTCAAACTTCTGTTTGTTATAGATAACCGTGTTTGCGTTTGTCGCATATGGCAGTCCGTAGACCCCATCTTTTTCAGGGCCTACTAAGCGGTCAATCATGTCGAGATAGGAAGGCTGGATGGAATCGATAAGTTCTGTATCAGCAAAATCCTCAAGCACTCCTGCTCTTCCCAATTCACCGTATGTAGCATTACCTGCAATCAGCATAACGTCAGGAATATCATTCTTAATAAGCTTTGTCCGCAGCACGGTTTCTGCTTCCGGAGGAGAATCAAATTTGATCCTGATATCTGGATTTTCTGCTTCAAACTCTTCTATCAGACCTTTATATGTATTGATATTTTCAGATTTGTTGGAGAAAAGATTCAGCGTGACCTTCCCGTCCGCTTCTTCCCCTGAAGAGCATCCCGCCAATATGGCAGCGCCAAGCACCAAGCCTGCGGAAAGTGCAGTAATTTTCTTGAACATCATTTCGCCTCCCAGTTCATAATAAGTAAACGTTTACTCTTTTCTGCAAAAAAAATAATTGCCGCTCATTCTGCGTAAACGTTTACGTCATTTACAAAAAAGAAGAAGCTATTCCTCTTTTTTTACTACACTGCTTCTTTCCTTAATGGAATGCGGCATAATCCGGCTTTCTACGAGCTGATCGCCATTGATCATGTCAAATATCATTTTTGCTGCCTTCTCACCCATTTCATATAAGGGCTGAGCGAGTGAAGTTAACGGGGGTATCGACATTTCGGCAATACTCAAGTTATCGTAGCCGATAATCGATAATTCCTCGGGTATTCTTATGCCCTGCTGATAAGCCTCTGAAATCGCTCCAAAAGCAATTTCATCGCTTGCCGCAAAGATTGCTGTCACTTCAGGCGCCAGCTGTCTCATTTTCTTTAATCCTTCTCTGCCGTCTGCAAAGGTAAATCCTTCACTGCAGACAATCTGACTGTCATGAACAGGAAAGCCATGATCTAGTAACGCATCCTTAAACCCATCAATTCTTGGTTTTCCTGCTATAAGATCATTTTGATTTCCGCTGATCATGCCGATGCGCTTGTGGCCTTTCTTAATTAAGTACTGAGCCGCAGAATACGCCGCATGCCTGTCATCCACTTTGACGTATGGCACTGAATAAATACGTGATTCCGTCGATAAAAGAACTAAGGGAATACTCATTTTCTGAATAAATTCATAGTATTCCTCTTTTAGGATTTCACTTGTGAAAATAATTCCGTCAACACGCTTTTCATTGAGCAATTGCAGGTATTTCATTGTTTTTGAACCGTTGGACTCTGTATGGCAGACAATCACGCTTGATCCAAGCTGATGAGCTGCTTTTTCTATTCCGGCTAACAGTTCCGTTACGAACATACTTGATAGTGCCGGAAATAATACACCAATCGTTGACGTTTTCTTATTGATAAGTCCTCTTGCAATGGCGTTTGGATGGTAGTCCAATTCTTCAATCGCTTCAAGTACCTTCCGTTTCGTTTTTTCAGAGTAACCCTTCTGATTATTAAGAATTCTTGAAACAGTTGCAATCGAAACATTCGCTTTTTTTGCTACATCTTTGATGGTATAATTCATTTCCCACCTTCTCCCTGCTTTTACGTAAACGTTTTCGTAAATTTATAGTACCACCATATGAAAGCATTTACAATATGGAAAATATTTAATTTTTTATCCTTAAGCAATTTGCATTTGATCCACAAAAAAAGAGCCCGCACTGGACTCTCAATTCTTCTACTTCCACAAAAATCTGCCGACTTCTTCATCGACTTCTTTATTCTCATGCAATCCATTATGTGTTGCTTTCTTCGATACAATGATTTGTTCGCGGTAATGATCTGAAGCGACTACATTTTTTAAGGAAGTTGCACTATGGACTGAGACAAGACCGTCGCCATCTTCTTTTTTACCGATTTTACCTGCAATTGAGTATACTTGTGTATTTGGATCAAAGTTATCCTTTTCTGAATATAATTCCTGAATCGCCTGTGAATCTGCGATTAAATCATGCTTTTTCTCCTTATATCTTTTTTCAAATACTTCTCTCTTAATGCCTTTAAAAGGAGTTCCGATTGTAACGAGCTTTTCTACTTTAGGAAACTCTTTTTCCTGTCTTGTTTCCTGAATGTAATTGACGGAAACAAGACCTCCCATAGAATGCGCAACGATATTGACCTTATCGTGTCCGTATTTTCCCTTTAAAAGCTTAAGAATATTTCCGAGTTCTATGCTTGTCTTCTCAAAATTCGAATCGTTGTCTTCAAAGTAAACATGGATAAGGGGGTTTTTCACTTTTTCGTCTGTCAGGGCCTTACACTCCGCGACTCTCTTATCAGAGGTGCAAATAAGAGTTTTTTCTCCCCATTCATAATCCGACTGAAATCTTTCCATCATGCCTTCGAACGAATTCAGCGTGCCTCTATAGCCATGCACAAAGACAGTCGGCGTTCCTTCGTGCTTTCCATCACTGGCTCCATTTGAAATCTCTGGCTTTATAGTCTGAATGATAAAAACGATTGCTGCTAAACTAATTGCTGCTATAAGTGCGATATTCTTTTTTAATTTCATTTATGGAATCCTCTCGTCTTCTGCGATTTTCTTGTCGTAAGCTATATGTATACCCCTTTTTTTTTACTTTAAACGGACTTATTTTAGATAACTGATATCTCTGCTTATCTGTTCAGCTGAAATTTTTAACTTGAATTTTGTTTGAGAATTGAATGCCCGTTTACGCGAGTTGAACCGGGATTCCTGGGAAATGGAGTTGCATTTTTGCTAATTGGCCAGCGATTTTTGCGAGTTGGACTCCCCCGTACCGTGTCTGATGCTCTATACACAGCTGAAACTCTTTACTTTTATGATGAATCTTTTTTTAACTGGCCAACCGCAGCTAGAAATGGGCATTATTATGAGGTTTTTTCATTGGAATTTGAACCTTGCGAATTGAATGCCCGTTTATGCGAGTTGAACCTGGATGCTTGCGAGTTGGAGCTGCTTTTTCGCTAATTGGCCAGCGATTTTTGCGAGTTGGGCTCCCCCATACCGTGTCTGATGCTCTATACACAGCTGAAACTCTTTACTTTTATGATGAATCTTTTTTTAACTGGCCAACCGCAGCTAGAAATGGGCATTATTATGAGGTTTTTTCATTGGAATTTGTGCCTTGCGAATTGAATGCTCCTTTCTGCAAGTTGAGCCGGGATTCCTGGGAAATGGAGTTGCATTTTTGCTAATTGGCCAGCGATTTTTGCGAGGTGGGCTCCCTGGTACCATGCCCTGATGCTCTACACAGCTGAAACTCTTTATTTTTATGCTGAATCTTTTTTTAACTGGCCAACCGCAGCTAGAAATGGGCATTATTAAGTGGTTTTTTCATTGAATTTGTGCCTTGCGAATTGAATGCTCCTTTCTGCAAGTTGAGCCGGGATTCCTGGGAAATGGAGTTGCATTTTTGCTAATTGGCCAGCGATTTTTGCGAGGTGGGCTCCCTGGTACCATGCCCTGATGCTCTACACAGCTGAAACTCTTTATTTTTATGCTGAATCTTTTTTTAACTGGCCAACCGCAGCTAGAAATGGGCATTATTAAGTGGTTTTTTCATTGAATTTGTGCCTTGCGAATTGAATGCTCCTTTCTGCAAGTTGAACCGGGATTCTTGCAAGTTGGAGTTTCTTTTTCGCTAATTGGCAAGCAATTTTTGCGAGTTGGGCTCCCTGGTACCGAGTCTGTCGCTCTGCATAATGCTTAATCATATCTGGCCGGAAGTTCCCTATCCTTTGCTTCTTTCCCCCTTTTTAGGCGATAATAAGAGAGAGATTTGGAACAGGAAGGGATCTGCTATGAAGAAACTCAAAATAAGTCTTTTGTTCGTTGCTATTGCTGCAGTCATTCTCGCAGGATGCAACCGTCCGCAGCTTAAGAATGAAGATTACAGTATGCAGGGTATATATAACGGAACTTGGGTAGACCGGGTAAAAGTGAAAGAGGAAGGCAATTTTGCCATCGTC
The DNA here is from genome assembly GCF_030127205.1 of Metabacillus hrfriensis. Classification (NCBI taxonomy): domain Bacteria; kingdom Bacillati; phylum Bacillota; class Bacilli; order Caryophanales; family Bacillaceae; genus Metabacillus; species Metabacillus hrfriensis. Next base: position 745,322 of record NZ_CP126116.1, on the reverse strand, counting down.
AATTTTCCAGAGGATGGGCAGGTTGCAGAGCTGACACTTGGACTGAAATCGAAGGATAACAAGATTCTGCGTGAGAACAAAACAAAAACGACCATTCGCGGAAATGGCGATGGCCCTTTTACAATAGAGGATCCTGCACTTGAAAAGCCGGTTGAAGGAACGATTTCCCTTCGAGGAGACGAAATTGTCATCAGCATTAACGGTCTTGATGAAAATCAGGAAAAAAAGCTTGGTCTTCATAACGGAACGAAGCTGTACAGCAAGGTCGATTATCAATTGAAGTAACGGCTGGCATCAGCGATGAAATTTATGCCTCACTTGTTCTGCATAAAGTAATACAGGAACCACACGGCATGATTCTGTTCATCTGCTGATGCTCTTTTAAATTGTTTTCGAATATAAGGGCTACTTGCATTTTCTGCAATATCAAGATAAAAATCCACAGTCTCCTGCTCGTCTTTAAAAGCCGCTGTCAGCGCTCCAATATAATCCCCAGGGCATTTTTCCGTTTGTTTAGGACTGTATTGCATCCCGGACAGACTCTGATAAATAGCAGCGAATGTCTGGTAGTGGTTTATTTCATCATTTCTAATCTCCATGATTTGCTTTTTTTCTTCTTCATTCTTCGCCAAATTTGCCATATGTTCATAACACTGAATCGCATTATATTCTCCAGCAAGTGCTTTTGCAATTTGATCTATTTCAGCCTGATTTGCACGATAATAGCTATACATTAAAATTTCCCCCCTTTATAAAAAATCATTGATAAAATTATATTTTTAAAGAGAGAGAATATGCCGGTCATTTGTGAATGGGAACTTTCAGCAAGTAAGACATGGAAAAATAGTCATCCAATATAAGGAAAGTAATCTAGATATGTTTTATAGGTATCCCTGATAATTCTACTGCCATTCTGGCCGCTCCGTAAAAAAGATATAGACCCCTGTTACAATCATTAAATAACGATAAAATCACCCCTGAATATATATTTCCTGTTTTTAACAATTAAGCTGCTTTTAAGGTTTTGATAACTATGTGTAAAGCTTCAGCTGATAGACTTGTGAGAGTGCAAGCATAAGAGTTTACTAAATGAATCATTTTCAGGTTCATCGCAAAAGGTGCATGTGTGTATTGATGATTTCAAGAGATTTTGGATGATCATTCGCAAGAGGAGCACCACTTGTTGTTTGGTGCTTTGTTTTTTAGCGGCCTGTTTGCCATATGACACAAAAAAAGAAATGAAAACATGCAGGAAACTCTTAACATATGCACTGATTTGAATTAAGGTAATGAAGGACAGAAAGGGGAAGATTTCCTTGATTCATACATGCAAAATACTATTAGTGGACGATGAAGAAGCCATTATTAAGCTCGTCCGAACTGTTATGCAAAAAGAAGGCTTTTCACATATAGATGAAGCCTTAACGGGAGCAAGCGCTCTTAAGGCAATTGAGAATAGAAAATATGACTTAATCGTGCTTGATATCATGCTGCCTGATTTAAGCGGATTTGAGCTTTGCCCGCTTATTAAACAAAAAACAGATGCGCCAATTATCTTTTTAAGCGCAAAAAGCAGTGATCTCGACAAATTATCAGGCTTTGCATACGGCGCTGATGACTATATTACTAAGCCTTTTAATCCTCTTGAAGTGGCTGCACGCGCTAAAGCCCTTTTAAAACGCACCATGCCTCAATCCAGTCAAAAGACTGCGGCAGAGGAGAAGTATGAGTATCAGCGCTTTAGCATAAATGTTTCTTCAGCAGAACTGACCGTAGCGAATCAGACAGTTGACTGCTCCGCGCAGCTTTTTCAGCTGCTGATTTTCTTCTGCAAACATCCAAATCGTGTTTTTACCAAACATCAGCTTTATGAAAACGTCTGGAATGAGCATTACATGGTCGATGATAATACGGTAATGGTCCACATCAGAAAGCTCCGAGAGAAAATTGAAGAAAATCCAAGTCAGCCGCGCTACATCAAAACAATCAGAGGCCTTGGCTACAAATTTGTGGATGACAGGGTCAAACCATGAACTTAAAAAGAAAGCTCACTCGTTTTTTTATTTTTCATATGATTGTCTGGTTTATTTTCTTTTTAACCATCACGGGTGCATCACTCGCGATCTTGATGACACAGGATTTCAATAACATGCTTGAAAAAGAAGTGAAACGCATTGACCCGCTGTACATAGGAGATATCTTTCAGTTTTCAGATGATGACATCTCACTTGACAAGTCTGCCAGAGATGCGATTAAAAAACAAAATGGCTGGCTGCAGGTAATTGATGAGGAAGGGAGCGTTGTCTTTTCATACTTGACTCCTTCTTCCATACCGAAGAAATATTCACTGCCTCACTTTTTTGCAGATGTGGAAAAAGCCTTTCACTATGACCAGACGTATTGGATGCTTCACCAGGAAGAAGATTCCTATATTGTCCTCTACGGAAAGCATTCCGCTAATACCGATCTGATGACTGACCTTATAGATAACGGCCTTTCATTTAATGAGAAGCCAGTGCTTTCTAAAGAAATGCAGGCCAATTTTTCAAAACAAAAAGCCTGGCTTGCGGTCTATGATTCTGAGTACTCTTTAATTTACTTTCATAATAAACAGAATAAAAATCTGCCAAAATACTTCGAGATCATGTCTTATAAAAAAGAACCGTGGAATCATAAAACGTCTATTTCCACTTATGCCGATCCGGCAACCGGCTATAAATATGTCATTGGTTCGCCAAATAAAGAGTACTTCCCCGACGATCAGTTTGACAACAGTCTCATGATCACTTTATTCAAATGGATAATCGTTTTTGTTCTTTTCACTGGAATCTTATTTTTCATTATCTCTATCTGGTATTCAAATAAGCTTGGAAAGCCGCTGCTTCATACGATTCTATGGCTTGAAAATCTCGCCACTGGAAGATATGAGGAACCTCTTTCAAAAAAAGGCGTCCGGGCAAGCTCGAGACAAAACGGAAAGTTAAAAAACTCTTTTAGAATCTATCACGACATTATCTACTCTCTCAATGTCCTTACCTCTAATTTAATTCAAAAGGATAAAGACAGGGCCATGATGGATAAAAGAAGAGAAGGGTGGATTACAGGTCTGTCTCATGATTTGAAGACTCCCTTAAGCTCTCTGTACGGCTATGCATACATGCTGGAGTCTGATCAATATGACTGGACAAAGGAAGAGGTTCAGGATTTCGCAGGAATTATGAAAGATAAAGCAAGCTATATGACATCTTTGATTGAAGACTTCAATCTGACCTATCGGCTGAAAAATAATGCTCTTCCGCTTCATATTGAATCAGAGGAAATGAATGAAACAATCAGAAGATCCATCGTGCATTTTTTAAATGACCCGCTTTATCAAGAACGGGAAATAGATTTTCACCCTTCGGAAGATGCAATCTATTATCCTATTGATAAAAGATGGTTTCAACGCATTATTGAAAACCTTGTTGCTAATGCATTCAAGCATAATCCATCTTCAACAGAGGTTGGGATTTCTCTAAAAAAAGAAGAAGAGTACTTCTCTATCCTGATTAAAGACTCTGGAAATGGGATGGATGAGGCAACAAAGGATAATCTGTTTGATCGTTACTTCAGAGGCACAAATACAGAAGAATCAACAAAAGGGACCGGACTCGGACTTGCCATTGCAAAGCAGCTGATTCTTGCTCATAATGGCGAGATCGCCGTCTGGAGCGAGCTTGGCAAAGGTACAGTCATTACGCTTAAATTCCCGCTTTAAATCTTCTAGCAAGGCCCGTCCAATTTAGGAACGGGCCTGTTCCATTGGATCTATTTTACACCCTGAAAATGATGTTCATTTTATAGACTCTATGCTATTTTTATAGTAGATTATCCACTGAAAACAGGAGATTTCCGCCATTTATTGTAAGCGCTTTATACTAGTTTGTGCAAGGAGGCTGTTGTATTTTATGAAAAGAAAGGATTTGATTTACAGCTTATTTAAAAAGCAGAGCAGAGTCTCCTATTCTGCAGCTGAAATTTCAGAATTGCTTCAGCTTGACCGTGCAAATGTAAGCAGCGATCTGAATAAACTCGTGAAAGAAGAACTGCTTTCAAAGTCTTCATCAAGGCCTGTCGTTTTCTTTTTAAATGCCGATCGTGATCTGGCAGCTGATAAATCCGAGGTCAGTTTATTAGACTCTTTCCAAAAGGAAAACCGCAGTTTACGGACAGCCATTGATCAGGCTAAATCTGCTATTCTATATCCTCCACATGGCATGCATACGCTCATTTTCGGTGAAACAGGCGTCGGAAAATCCATGTTTGCATCCATCATGCATCAATTTGCGCTTGAAGCAGGCCGGCTGCATGAAACGGCTCCTTTTGTTGTCTTTAATTGTGCAGACTACGCAAATAACCCTCAGCTTTTGCTTGGCCAGCTGTTCGGTGTAAAAAAAGGGGCCTATACAGGTGCTGTTGAGCAAAAAGGGCTGATTGAAAAAGCAGACGGCGGCATTTTGTTTTTAGATGAAGTGCATCGTCTTACACCAGAAGGACAGGAGATGCTGTTTACATTTATTGACGGTGGCATGTACCGCAGACTGGGAGAATCAGAGAATGAACGGACGGCACAGGTTCTCATTCTGGCTGCTACAACGGAAGATCCTGTTTCTTCCCTGCTCGGGACATTCAAGCGGAGAATGCCGATGTTTATCACCCTGCCCCCGCTTAGGGAACGCTCCTCTGAAGAACGGCTGCTGTTAATAAAACGCTTCTTCACAGATGAAAGCATCCGCCTGGGGAAAGAAATCTCAGTCTCAACGAATACCATCAGGGCATTGCTCTTTTATCCCTGCTCAAGCAACATTGGCCAGCTGAAAGCAGATATTCAGCTGACATGTGCTAAAGCCTATGCCGACTATGTCACCAATAAAAAACAAAGTATTCATATCCGGTCTTCAGACCTGAACTGGTATATCAAAGAAGGTTTGTTTATTGAAAAGAAAACGAAGCACACGCTTATTCAAATGAATGAACAGTACACATTCAGCCCTACCGAGTCTTATTCGGTACAGAGTCAGCCTTCGTTTGACCATTCTATCTATGAGCATATTGATTTGAAATATGAGGAACTGAAAAATCGGGATATTGATCAATCAGAGCTTGCGATGCTGATGGACCATAACATTCAGTCTCTTTTCAAACAATATTTAAAACAAACGATTCAGCAGATGAGCAAAGATAACCTCCAAAAAATTCTGTCAGCCGAGATTGTAAAAGTCAGTGAAAAAATCATTCATTTAGCTGAAAAAAGATTAAATCGCACATTTGATGAGAAGGTATTTGTAGGCTTGTCCCTTCATCTGCAAACCTTAATGCAGCGTCTTGAATCCCACAAATCAATCTACCATCCCAATTTAACGGCGATACGCGAGCAGTACCGGGATCAGTTCAATGTGGCCATAGAAAGTATGAGGCTCGTAGAGGATACGTTTTCGATCACGATACCATTTGATGAAGTTGCGTTTCTTACAATGTTTTTCGTCGTCGATTCTGATGAAACGCCAAGCTTTCAAACCGCAGTCTTCGTTTTGGCACATGGAAATGGAATTGCAAGAGAGATGGCAGCTGTAACCAACCATCTGCTTGGAAATGAAGACGTCACCGGCATTGATATGCCGCTCCATGAATCGCCTGAGGAATTTTTGCAGCGTGTTAAAAGAGAAATGCAGCCTCTGAACCATTGCACCGGACTGCTCCTGTTAATCGATATGGGGTCTCTTGCCTTCATCGGAGAAATGATTGAAACGGAGTTTTCTATTCCCGTTAAAGTCATACCTATGGTCAGCACCGCCCATGTCATCGAAGCATCACGAAAAGCAAGCCTTGGCTATCACTTGGATGAGCTTTACGAGGATGTTAAAAATTTAACACCGTTTTATATGCAGACTCAAAAAGAGAAGCAATCAAACAGCAAGACGCTGAAATCAGTGATCCTGACCGCCTGCTTAACCGGGGAAGGCAGTGCGATTGCCCTTAAAAATATCCTTGAAAATTATCTGCATTTTAATTCAGAAATCATTGAAATTTTGCCGATCAGTATTTTCAACCGAAAAGAAATGCAAAAAATGCTGACTAATATATCAAAGGAGCGCAGCATTCTCTGTGTTGTCTGCAACTTTGAGATTGCCTTGCCATACAGAACCATTCATGTTCAGGATATCCTGAATATGAAAGAGATCAAGACAATTCAAGAGCTGATTACTCATGAAGAAACGTATATTAAAATGGCTGATGCCCTGCAGCAGACTCTCACAATTGACGATGCAGGCGAAGTCATTACAATTGTGCGGAACGTTTTAAATGATCTCCAGCTGCAGACAAATACATATTTAAATCATGAAAGTCTGATGGGCATTGTTCTTCATATCAGCTGCATGCTGGACAGGCTCCGGAAAAATCAGCCGTTTGTCAAATATCCTGATAAAGATGCGAAAATCAATGAACATTATCTTCTCTATTTAAAAATCAGAAAAGCGCTCAATAAAATCGAAGAAGCTTATCAAATTGCCATTCCGAATGATGAAGTATGTTTCATTATGGATTTCTTATTAAAAAATGAGAGCAGTGCTAAAACTAATAAAACGTCCGTCTGATATATTCCAGACGGACATTTTTTTAATTATTAAAGCAATATCAGTAAATAATAAGACAATTCTAAAACAAGGTAAAAGCTTAAAACGAAGGGGTTAAATAATGGAGAGAAATTATGCAATAGACTTTATAAAATTTTTTGCGATCTTTGCTGTAGTAGTGATACATACTTTCCCATTAGATAGTCAGATTGGATTGTTTATTCTTGATAACCTTTCTAGATTCGCTGTTCCTTTTTTCTTTGCCGCTTCAGGTTATTTGTTCGGAATTAAAATAGTATATACCAGTGAGTCTGTTGTATATTTCAAAAAGTATGTTATAAAAATAGTTAAAATTTACGTTTGCTGGCTCATTTTTTATACAATATACGATGTTCTCGTCATATATCTAAGTGATTCTAATGTAAACCAAAAATTAATAAAGTATTTTGATGAATTTACAATGCTGAATCTTTTGTATTATGGCAAAGGGACTAGCGGATATCAATTGTGGTTTTTAACGTCCTTAATTTGGAGTATTATCATTGTGTTTATTTTTTTCAGACTAAAAAAAATAAATGTGCTGTTAACACTTTGTTTTATTTCGAACTTAATAGGCCTTTTCGGACAATCCTATTCAATGTTTTACAAAATTCCACTAAGTACAAGAGATGCCATTTTCTTCGGTTTATTTTATACAACTTTGGGATTTTGCTTTGCTTTTCATTCACAATTTATGAAACCCCTGAAAATAAACAAAAATATTTATTTATACTTATTTTTTGTTTTTTCAGTTCTGCAAGTGATGGAGGGCTACATTTTAGAAAAGATATTATCAGGCAGTCATGGAGAATATTTTTTATCCACAATTTTTCTAACCGTGTTTTTATTTTCCTTTGCACTGAATAACAAACAGTTAGGAAAGGGTTTGTTTTTAACGAAAATTGGCAGCAATGCTCTTGGTATTTATATTATTCATGTTTTTTTCATAAAAATAATTGATTTGGGGTTAAATATTTTAGAACTGAAAAACATTACAGAGAATTTGGTTTGGACCCAGCTATATACCCTGTTTATTTTTGTTATTTCGTATGTTGCCTATAGTTTTCTTCAATATTTAAAACAGGCATTTAGGGGGTAGAAGATTGTTATGCAAGAATATATTTTCGTAAAGCAAATGCTACCCCATTTTCATTGTGTTTTTTCGTAATAAAAGTACCGTTCTTTTTTACCTCTTCTACAGCATTCCCCATCGCTATACTCATTCCAGCAACATCAAACATAGAAAGGTCATTCAAGTTATCACCTATTGCAACTGTTTTTTCTAAAGGGATCCCCAAATAATCTGCCATGAATTTTAATGCATTCCCCTTGCTTATATCCAAGTGGCCAATTTCAAGTTTTGTACCTCCTGAAGACGTAATTGATATATCTTTTCTTCCCGATACCCTTTCCAGGAGTTTAATGAGTTTACATTTATCGAAGGATAGAACAAATAATTTGTATACCTCTAAATGGGTAAAATCTATATCTTGATAGTGGGGAACATGAAGCAAACCATGTTGATTGTATTGAATATCAATTTCACCATAAGCCCATTCCTCAGGAAAACCGGTTTCTTGCTCTTGCATATATTTGATTTCCTTTTTTAACAGGTCTCTTCCATCCTGTTTTAATAAAATACCGTTTCTTGTATATATCTCGTAGTAAAAATTGGTTTCATCTAAAATTTCCATCATTTCCGATATGACATTAACAGGAAGGGAAAAGTTTTGAATAATTTTTTCTGTATGGAATGAAATAGCCCCATTCCCCGATATGATTGGACACTCTATACCAGCTTTTTGAAGAATTTGCTTTGTATCATGAAAAGAACGGCCAGAGGATATGACAATAATATTCCCTTGCTTCTGAACCTCATGAATTGCCTCCCTGTTTACTTGGCTAATTGAACAATCTTCTGACAACAGTGTTCCATCCAAATCAACGGCAATTAATTTCATATGATAACCCTTCCTTACGTTAGTCTTTGTTAAAACCAAAAACCGATTGTCCTATTCATACGAACAATCGGCTTTTTTTCCTCATACCTTTTCATAGCGCATTTACGCCGATCTATACATTGATCTTGTCTTATACAAACGATGGAACTACTCTGCCTTCGCTTCCCACCATTTGAATTTTGGATTTTGCCATGTCTATTGCTGCCTCTTTAGCCTTTTGCAAGTAAGCACGCGGGTCTAGGCTGTCTGGCTCTTGTTCAAAATGTTTACGAATAGCTGCTGAATAAGCATTTTTCAGTTCTGTTGATACGTTGACTTTTGCCATACCCAGAGATACACAGCGGCGTACGTCTTCATCAGGAATTGCAGAGCCGCCATGGAGAACGAGGGGAACATCTACAAGATTAGCAATCTCTGCAATTCGGTCAAAGTCAATATCCGGCTTCCCCTTGTATATGCCATGTGCAGTACCGATTGCAGGTGCAAGTGTTGGAACGCCAGTCAGTTCTACAAACTGCTTACATTCTCCTGGTACTGCTTTTTCGGCATCTTCCTCTGCTACAACGATATCATCTTCTACTCCGCCTACTTTTCCAAGCTCTGCTTCTACATTAACACCCAGTGACTTAGCGAGATTCATTACTTCTTTTGTCCGGGCTGCGTTCTCTTCAAAAGGATGCATCGATGCATCAATCATGACTGATGTATAGCCAGCCCGTATGGCTTCTTTAATTACTTCAAAGTCTGTGCAATGGTCAAGATGCAAGCCTGTTGGAATATTGAAATGTTCGGAAGCAGCTTTTGCAACTTCAACAATGTTTTTGGCACCAAGTGATTTGACTGTACCAACAGTTGTTTGCAGAATGACTGGTGATTTTAAATCGGCTGCTGCTTCTAGTACCCAAAAGATGCTGTCAAACGAATGAACATTGAATGCGACAATGCCGTGTTTATCTTGCTTTGCTTTCTCTAGCATAGATGTTGTTGATAAAAGAGCCATTTTAGTTTTCCTCCCTGATTGCTTTTTCTATGAATGCAGCCAGTGCTTCATTGGTTTTCGCATCCAGCAGTTCTTGTCGTTTGTCTTCGTCCATGAGAACCCGTGATAGAGATGACAATGCTTGTAGATGTGTTGTGCCAGCTTCTGATTTCGGAATCAGAAGAGAAAGAAAGAAAAAAGCTGGCTGGTCGTCAAATGATTCCCAATCAATACCCGTTTCGGTACGAACAATTACTATGGCAGGCTTTACTACAGCTGCTGTTTGTGTGTGCGGGATAGCAAAGCCATCCTGGAAGCCAGTTGTGCTTTGAGCTTCACGAGTTTGTAAGCCTTTAATAACCTCATCTGCTGATGTGGCAATGCCATTTTGAACAGCGATGTCCGCTATGCATTGAAAGACACCTGTTTGCGATGAAGCTGTAGCCTGTAATTGAATAAAATTTGGCTGGATCAAATTTGTCATGATTAATTACTCCTCTACTGGGATATTTTTGGCTATTTTTTTACGATACAAGCCATAAATTACGGCTGCGATAATGGAACCTGCCAGAATGGAAAACACCCATTGGATGGCGCCTGTCACTACTGGAAGAACTAAAAACCCTCCGTGTGGAGCTGGGACCTGTACGCCAAACATATATGTCATAATGGCAGCAATTGAAGACCCTAGCATGATAATCGGAATGACGACAACTGGATTCTTTGCCGCAAATGGAATCGCTCCTTCTGTGATGTGCGTAGATCCTAAAATAAAGTTAATCATTCCTGCATTTCTTTCATCTTTCGTAAAATACTTACGGAAAAACACTGTAGCAAAGGCAATAATAAGCGGCGGTGCAATACAAGCCGCAGATACACCAGCCATAAAGTAAAGATTGCCTTCAGATAATAACGCGGTTCCAGTTACGTAAGCCGCCTTGTTAAAGGGACCGCCCATGTCGAAGCCAGACATCATTCCAACAATAATCCCAAGAAGAAGCGGATTAGATGATTGTACAGAGGCTAAGAAGGCCATCATTCCTTCATTTAAACCTGTAACAGGGACAAGAATCGGTGTCATAATCGCACCAATCAGGAAAATACCTAAGACTGGATACAAGAAAATTGATTTCAATCCATCTAAAGATTTTGGCATGTTTTTCAACAGCTTTTGTAACAAAATAATAAGGTAACCGGCTAGAAAACCGGCAATTATCCCACCCAGAAAGCCAGCTCCTCCTTGGTTAGCAAGAAGACCTCCGATAAAACCAACAACCATACCTGGACGCTTTGAAATGGATTCAGCGATAAAAGCCGCAAGAATTGGAACCATTAAGCTAAAACTTAATCCGCCGATTTTATTTAATAAGGCGGCAAACTGGTTGTACTGTTCATGATTGGGATCAGATGAATAAATTCCAAACAAGAACGAAAGTGCAATGAGCACTCCCCCTCCGACAACGAATGGGAGCATGTGAGAGACACCGTTCATAAGATCTTTATAGATGGTATGCAGCCATTTTTTATTGCTGCCTGAATTAGTTGATGATGTTTCCTTTCCAGCTGAATTCGGCGATTCTTTCTGGTTGTCTTTTGTGTAACCGCTAACATAGTGAACAGACGCTTCTTCATTTAAGATTTGGCTGATTAAGTCTTTTGGTGCACGAATGCCTCGTGCAACCGGTACTTCTACTAGACGTTTGCCATGGAAACGGTCCGTATTAACATCCTTATCTGCAGCGACAATAACTCCATCTGCTTCGCGAATATCCTGTTCTGTTAAACCATTTTCAATTCCAACTTGACCATGTGTTTCGACTTTAATATCAACATCTAGATTAGCAGCTGCTTTTTTTAACGCTTCAGCAGCCATGAATGTATGTGCAATTCCGGTCGGACAGCCAGTTGCGGCTATTATTTTTTTGCGTCCCATGGTTATGCCCCCTTATAAGCTGAAATGGTTACTTGATTAAGAAGAGATGGTATATCGGCTAAATCACTTAGCCCTTTTGAAAAAGCAGTAGATGCACCTGTTGCAACGGCATGAGCGAGTGCGTCTTCCAAAGAATTTTCCTGCATACGCTTACCGATAAAGGCGGCAAGCATTGCATCACCCGAGCAAGCAGTATTGACAACTTGTCCTTGTGGTGACGTGGCTTTTAACAAATCTTCTTGTGAAAAATAAAGGGCTCCATCCTTTCCTCTTGAGATAATTACATTCTGAGCTCCTTGTTTAAGAAGCTCTTTCCCGCATTCAATAAGCTCTGTCTCTGAAAGTGGATGAGCCTTATTAAATAGATTGGCTACTTCTTCCTCATTTGGTTTCAGCAAATATGGCTTATACTCAAGCGTTTCGATTACTGTGCACACACTTGAATCAAGAACGAGCTTCACGTCATGTTTGCTGCAAATTTTGGCGATGTCAACGAGAATGGAATCAGACACACCTTTTGGAAGACTCCCCGAGACAATGAGCATGCTGCCAGCAGGGATCTCCTTCACTTTCTTCAGAAGGATCTCTTGCTCTTTTTGCTCAATCATCGGTCCTTGATTAACGAGTTTGTATTCATTCTCTGAATTTATAAAAACGTTAATGCGTGTAATGCCATCGACTTTGACAAAATCAGTCTTAATGCCCATTTCCAGTAATGATTCTTCTATATATCTACCAGAAAACCCAGCGATAAACCCTAAAGCAACACTTTCAATACCTAAGCGCTTTAGCATGATTGATACGTTGACCCCTTTACCATTCGGCTGGTAATCCTCATCGTGCGTGCGGTTTACTGTATCTGGTTTTAATTCATCAACCGCTACGTACAAATCAATGGCAGTGTTCATGGTGCATGTATAAAGCACGGTTGCTTCACCTTCCTTCATTTGTTGATAAGGAAAGTATCTCATGTTTATTTCTGAAAATGTTTTCAGATTATGTAAAGCCTTTCTTACTCGTATTTCACTATCTGAATTTCCTTAAGTATCATCATTTAGGATAACCCCAACCGGATTATTGAACATCCGCGATTTGGGAATATGAACTCTGATTTAGCTCACCACATAAAAAAGCCCTCAAATCTTGTAATTTGAAGGGCTTGAAATTATTTATTCCTAGTACGAATCACATAGGCATCAAGAAGAATCCGAGCAATGACATTGAGTGAGAGACGTGAGCGAACTTCATATTCTGGAAATAGAGATTGGTCGCTCTTATACCCTAGTAATGTCATATCAGATAGCTTGCTTAAAGTTGAATCGATCCGGGTGGTTAGAGTGATTGTAGTAACTTGTTTCATGCTTAGATTTTGACAAGCTTCAACGAGCTCTGGAGTTTCACCATTTAACGAAATGAAAATAGCCAGTTCATTTTTCTCCATTTTACGAGATTTGATTCTTATAATGTTCGGGTCATCGTGGTTCTCACACGTTTTTTCCAATACCTGAAGCTTGACCGTCATTTCTTTGGCCAGCATTTCCGAGAAGCCGCGGCCAAAGATATAAATCTTTTCCGCATTGTATATCTTCTGTACAGCATCCTCAATTTGTCCGATGCTTTGAAGCTGAATCGTTCTAAGAACTTCTTCCTCATTTTTCTTTATCGCTTGCTTAATTGAAACATCAATATCACCAAGCTGATCATCGTAATCAACCATTTTCTTATCCTGTTTTAATCTATACTTAAAAGAAGTGTAGCCATTGTAACCTATTTTCTTCATTAACCTTACGATAGTTGCCGTAGAAACAGCTGCACGCTCACTTAGTGTGACAATCGACATAGTTGCAATATCATTTAAATTTTTGTGAATATATTCAAGAAGATAACGTTCGGTCTCACTTAACATTGAATAGGTACTTGACGGAATATCAAACAGTGGTTTTTCCATTTTCTAACTCCTTAGAAATTTAATAGATAATCTTGGATTCCTTTTATAACATTAGAGATAATCATTCTTATTTCCCTCAACTAATATGGTTAGTATGTGTAAAGTCTATTGTATTTGTCAACGATGTTTTATTTGATTTTTATGTCAATTTAAACTCTACTTTTTTTGTAATAAATTACAGCTATCACTATTTGACGTTTCCTCTGACGCCGTTCGCACGGAAGCTATATGCAGAATCCCGCTGTAAGATTACCTCATTTGATTTTTAGACTGCAAAAAAGCTGAAGTGATTCTTCAGCTTTTCTTTGTATCTTTTGAAGTTTCTTCTTTCTCAAAATCACTCACTTCTTAATACACTTTTCACATATCACATTCATTAGTTTCCTTTGGGCACTTTGCTCTTGACCTGCAAGCTATATACGTCGAGCTGCCATTAATATAGACAGTTCATTGCTTCTCTGCAAGCAGTAGGAAGAACCCTTTAATAGTGCTTCATCGATATACGCAGGATGACACATGATTTCAACACGAATATCCCCTTGATATGATTTTTTCAACTCCGTAAAATAATCCGGACTTAAATCATCCCCGTAAAAAGTATGCACAAATACATCAGAGAATGCTTGCAGTCCTTCCTTTTCCCCTTCCCAAAAACGCCTTACCGGCAAATCATACTTATTTGCCAGATTCATTATAACCTGTTCTAGTACTGGCCATGAATGAACATGATGATGACTGTCAAGATGAGAAGGAGCAAGGCCAAATGACAAAAACCGCTGAATTTGCGTCTCCCATTCAATCTCAACTTCGGCAGCATTTATATTCTGATTCTGGTTAGGATCATTCTTAATGTTAAAGTAGCCATTATCATCTATTAAAGAAGGTACTTGATCGCTTGCAGCCCTTCCGCAAGTGAGCGTTAAATGAATGCCAACCTGCAGCTCGGGATGCTCCTTAGCAAGCGAAACGGCGTGCTGTGCACCAGGCATATTCACCATCATTGTCGCTGAATTTACAATGCCGTCAGTATGTGCATCAATGATTCCGTAATTTACACCCCGTGAATAGCCAAAATCATCTGCATTGATAATAAAATGAGGCATAAGACTCCTCCTGTCTTCTAATAAAACCTGTTTTCACATCGTTATTTTCAAAAAATGACAGACCCCATTTTCTTCGCCAATACCAAACTCTAAAAATACCATTAACGATAAGATGCTTCTTTGAAAAACTGCGGAAGGTGTTCTTTATGCGCTTCCAGCATTTCATCAAGGAGTTGCTTGGCCACACGATCAGAAGGAACAAGGGGATTAATAGTCATGGCGAGCAAAGCCGTTTCATAGCTGCCTGTAACTGCTGCCTCTGCCGCCGTCCGCTCAAACGATTTGATTTGCTGAACAAGTCCGTTTACAGCAACTGGGAGCTCTCCCATTGCAATCGGCTTCGGACCTTCTTTTGTAATGATACAGTCCACTTCTACAGCAGATTCATATGAAAGACCCGTAATGGCTCCTTTATTTTGGACATTTACAGTCTGAATGTCCCCTTTGTTGTTATAGATGGAATTGATCAGGCTGCAGGCTGCATCACTGTAATAAGCTCCTCCCCGCTTTTCCAGCTGCGGAGGTTTAATCGATAAGTTTGGATCCTTATAAAGTTCGAACAAATCGTTCTCAAGCTGTTTCACAACTTCTCCCCTGCATCCTTTTACGGCAGCTTCTTCTTTTTCCTGCTGCAGCATTTCTCTTGTTTTATAATAATAGCGGTGATATGGACATGGAATGGCCTGCAGTGCTTTCAAAAATTGCGGTTCCCATTCAAGGGAAGCAATGTTCTGCATCGACATTTGCTTCTCCCCAGCAATCAGCTTATCAATGACTTCAGCTGTTTTGTCCTTCCCATCTAAATATACACGCAATCCGAATACCATATGATTCAATCCTGCAAAATCAATATGGATTCTCCCGCTTTCAACATTCAGGGTTTTAGCTATGTGCATTTTCATGCCAATCGGTACATTGCACAACCCTACAACTTTCGTAATCTTGCTGTATCTTAATACAGCTTCTGTCACCATTCCTGCAGGATTTGTAAAATTGATCAGCCAGGCATCAGGGCAGAGCTCCTCCATATCGCGGCAAATATCAAGTATCACCGGGATGGTTCGCAGCCCTTTAAATAACCCGCCCGGTCCATTTGTCTCTTGACCGATCACATCAT
Organism: Metabacillus hrfriensis; assembly: GCF_030127205.1. NCBI lineage: Bacteria > Bacillati > Bacillota > Bacilli > Caryophanales > Bacillaceae > Metabacillus > Metabacillus hrfriensis. Next base: position 729,628 of record NZ_CP126116.1, on the reverse strand, counting down.
ATTTAAGCGGAATTTTCTCATCCAATATTCGGGCATCTATGGAGCCGATACGCATTTGGGTGGTTACAAAATCCGCTCCTTTCAGTGCAAGTCTCCGATCTGTTGTTAAAGAAACCTTTATTGGAAGTCCTGCTTTTTCAATCATTCTCTTGGCCAATTGTCCGACAATCTTCAGTTTTTCCTTTCCGGCTTCGATGTCAACGAGCCATATTTCCGACACAGGAAGCTCGCTCCAGCGTTTGATAAATCCTTCAATTAATTCCGGTGTATAGCTTGAACCGCCGCCAATCGTTACAATTTTCATCCCATTCACCTCATTAAAATTAATTAGAAAAGCGCAAGTGCCCGTTTAGCTTTGACATGACAGAGTTCTGGCAAAGGAACTGGGCAAACTAGACATCAATACATAAAAACTTTTATTTCCAAAAAAGAACGGAGACGCCCGCAATGAGTATCCTAATTTAGTGTTGAGCCAAAAAAGAAGAATCATATTGACTCTATGAGTAACCAAATCAAGGATTGAGCCTGAAAAGAGGCAGCATTCGCGCTCTATGAGTACCCAAATCCAGGATTGTGCCAAAAAAGGGGAATCATTCGCACTCTATGAGTATCCAAATTCAGTGTTGAGCCAATAAAGTGGAATCATATGGACTCTATGAGTAACCAAATCCAGGATTGTGCCAAAAAAGAGGAATCATTCCCACCCTTTGAGTACCCAAATCCAAGATTGAGCCTGAAAAGAGGAATCATACCCACCCTATGAGTAACCAAATCCAAGATTGAGTCAAAAAAAAGGAATCATCCGCACCCTATGAGTACCCAAATCCAGAATGGAGCCAAAAAAGAGCCAGCATCCGCACCCTATGAGTAACCAAATCCAAGATTGAGTCAAAAAAAAAGGAATCATCCCCACCCTATGAGTAACCAAATCCAGAATGGAGCCAAAAAAGAGCCAGCATCCGCACCCTATGAGTAACCAAATCCAGGATGGGGCCAAAAAAGAGGAATCATTCCCACCCTTTGAGTACCCAAATCCAAGATTGAGCCTGAAAAGAGGAATCATACCCACCCTATGAGTAACCAAATCCAAGATTGAGTCAAAAAAAAGGAATCATCCGCACCCTATGAGTACTCAAATCCAGGATGGAGCCAAAAAAGAGGAATCATCCGCACCCTATGAGTACCCAAATCCAGGATGGAGCAAAAAAAGAGGAATCATACCCACTCTATGAGTACCCAAATCCAGGATGGAGCCAAAAAAAAGCCAGCATCCGCACCCTATGAGTAACCAAATCCAGGATTGTGCCAAAAAAGAGGAATCATTCCAACCCTTTGAGTACCCAAATCCAAGATAGAGCCTGAAAAGAGGAATCATACCCACCCTATGAGTAACCAAATCCAAGAATGAGTCACAAAAAAGGAATCATCCCCACCCTTTGAGTACCCAAATCCAGGATGGAGCAAAAAAAGAGGAATCATCCGCACTCTATGAGTCTCCAAATCCAGGTTGAGCCAAAAAAGAGGCAGCTTTCCCACCCTTTGAGTACCCAAATCCAGGATGGAGCCAAAAAAAAGGAATCATCCGCAGCCTATGAGTACCCAAATCCAGGATGGGGCCAAAAATGAGGCAGCTTTCGCACTCTATGAGTATCCAAATCCTGGATAGAGCCAAAAAAGAGGCATCATACGCACCCTATGAGTACCCAAATCCAGGATGGGGCTAAAAAAGAGGAATCATCCGCGCGTTAACAGTTCGTTCTCCTTCACTCTTTTTTCAGTTTTTTTCTTCAATCTTTTTGTGCAAATAGATAATCTCCTGTGTCAGCTCGCGGACGGTGATCGTATTCATCAAATGATCCTGGGCATGCACTAAAAGGATGGACACTTCTGCTTTCTGACCGCGCGCTTCCTCTTGAATAAGTCCCGTTTGAGAATGATGAGCCTTTGTCAGCTCTTTTTTTGCCAATTCAAAACATGCTTCCGCTTCTTCAAATTTTCCTTCTCTTGCATATTGCATCGCCTCTATTAGTGAACTGCGTGCATTGCCGCTGTGAAGGATGATTTGGAAGGCCGTTTGTTCAATTGAAATGCTTGCTGTCATGGTCGTGCTTCCTCCCTTTCATTAAACAGATAAATTGTTATTGTCCGCTGCTGTTTGTTCTTTTATTTTTTTCGTATCAATCCGCTCCTGCATGATGACAAATGGCAGATAGATAGCAATTGAGATAACGAGATTGATTCCTGCCATAACGGCTCCTGATAAATGGGCGCCTGTTGCAAGGTAGCCGCCGATAATCGGAGGTGTAACCCAAGGAATGTTCGTAACAACAGGATGGACAAGACCAATGTCTATGGCTAAATAAGATGTAATCGTCAGGACAATTGGTGTTGAGATAAATGGAATGAGCCAGATTGGATTCAGCACAATCGGCAATCCGAATAAGACGGGTTCGTTAATCTGGAAGATTCCCGGCGGCATGCCGAGGGCTACGATTTGCTTGCGCTTTTTTGATGCAGCAAGCAAGGCAATTAATAGTCCAAGAGTTGCTCCTGATCCGCCCAAGAAAACAAAGGCATCGAAATATGGACCTGCCATAACAGCATATTTGCTGAGATCATCAACCCCGGCAGCAGCCAGGTCAATATTCTTGTTTCCAAGCTGTGTAAATAAAGGCGTTGTAATTCCTCCAAGAATATTCGGGCCATGTAAACCAATTGCCCAAAAAGCATGAATAAAAAACGCAAGTAAAATGGCAAACGGCAGAGAATCGGCTGCATTTGTAAGCGGTGCAACAAGTACTTGGTTCAGCCAGTCATTTAAATACATGCCATTTGTTGCCTTTCTGAATAGCAAACCGGCAAGACCGAACACAAAAATGGTAATCATTCCAGGAACGAGCTTTGCAAAGGCTCTTGCAACTGCAGGCGGTACACCATCTGGAAGTTTGATGATTAAAAACCTCACTCTGGCCAATCTGACAAAAACTTCTGTTGCAAGAAGAGAAACTGCGATTCCTGTAAACAAAGCAGTAGAGTTTAAATACGTATTGCTGATAAAGCCCCATGCGTCCCCTGTTTCAGGTTTATCTGCAATCGTCAGTGTTACTTTTGCAACTTGCGGAACAAGGACGAAAAATGATGCCAGTGCAACAAGCATTGCCTCAAATCCATCGTCATCATAGGACCTTGCAAGTTTATAGGCAATTCCAACGACAGCAAAGACTGTCATGAATGCAAAGGTGCCCCACCATATATCTCCGCCAAGAGTTGTCCACGTATCCCCGAAAATCCATACCATCATTTTTTGATAAGGCGGAATGGCTGCGCCTAAATTATTAAACAGGACGGCAAACGATCCGATCATCGTTATAGAAATCATACCAATAAGTGCATCGCGAATCGCTAATAAATGACGGTTATTTCCAAATTTAACAGCACCGGGAAGAATATACTTTTCAATAAACTCCATCATCATCTTTCACCCTCAATCTCAAAGTATATAGAATCTATCTTTTCGCTAAGCCTACAGCAGTCTCAAGGACAGCCTTGCCGTCCATCATTCCGTACTGAATGGAATTGATGACTTCGACCGGTATACCTTGCGGATCAGCAATCGCTTTCATATTTTTCAGCAAAAATCTTACTTGAGGACCGAGCAAAACAACATCCGCCTGTTTCATTTCTTCTTTTGCCGCGTCACCGGAAACTGCCCAAATCTTTGCTTCAACCCCTAGTTCCGCCGCTGCTTTTTCCATTCTTGTCACCAGCATGCTGGTCGACATTCCTGCTGAACATACAAGTAAAATATTCATCGTTTCCCCTCCATTTGTTTTTCTCTATCACTTATTTATAATGCAAGTCCTGTGCCAACTCTTTTATCTTCTGAGTTATCAAGCCAGAGGGATCATTGTGTTTTATTCATTAAATAGTGTGTTGGTATTGAAAGTGTCAGTGTGTTCATTCCTTTTTGCTTAGTGTGTCAATTCATTTTCTATTAGTATCGGAGAATACCCGGGGAATTTCAGGAGGCATAGATTCATTGGAAATGAAGGAGTTAAGGGTATACAAATACTAAAGCCTAATTTCTCTGTGTTTCATGTGAGAAATTAGGCTTTAGTTTCCGCTAGTTGAACACATCTAAAATTTCTGACTGATATGAATTTCGTATCTTATATTTTCTTACGTATAGACTTAATAACTCGGAATCTTAGCAGAAAAAAAGTCCAAATCAAATGGGATTTGGACTTTTAATACCTATCATTTTCACTCATCTATAAGCCGAGAGTTCATTTTTATCTTGGCCGGAATTCCTGATAAGACTGAATAACAGCCATATTACCGGAAGCAGCTTGCACACGCGGCGGATTTTTACCTCTAAGGTTAAAATACTGAGAACATACATATTCACGAGAACAATAATTGTAAGTGTAATGTTGTAAATTACCTGTTCTATAAGATTAGCAAGCTACTTCTTTAACATGGCAGTAATTTCTGGCACCTTCACTTCCTCTGCTACTGAACGGGCTGTTTCCTCTTCGCTTGTGACATAATCAGGATCAGCCCCTGCATTCAGCAGAAGTTCAACCATTTTCACATCTTCTTCATATACAGCAGCAGTAAGCGCTGTTTGCCCGTAGCCGTCTTCTAAATTGATATCGGCATTTTTTTCAATAAGCAGTTCAGCCAAATCAAGATTGCCTGAGTAGATGATATCTACAGTAGCCAAATCTCCATTATCTGAAATAATGTTTGGATCTGCCCCATGTTTAAGGAGCAGCTCAACCATTTCAGTGTTGATGATCAGCTCTTCTTCATACTCATCTGCGGGTGGATAACTTGCATACATAAGGGGCGTCATGCCAAATGCATCCTGAGCGTTGACATCTTCACCATCTTCTATTAGCTCTTCTGCACGCTCTAAGTCATTCTCTGAAGCTGCAACCATAAGCTGGGTTGTTTCCTCGCTGTCCAGCACAAAATCACTGTAAAGACTTGTTTTAGCCAGCATTGGAACCAAATAGACGCATCCTGCTCCGAGAAGCAAAAGAAAGGCAAATACTCCTGCTAGTCCAGCTTTAAACAAAGCAGTTGTCTTAAATGTGATGGATGGATCAGGCTCTCCAAATTTTACATTTAATTGATGAATTCGCTTTGGAAGAACAGGGTGTGTAGATAATTTTTCACTATACCAGACAAACAGGTTTTTTTCGCGGCTGCTTTCTTGCAGATAATCAGTCTCGTTAACATGTTTATATAGCACTGGACCAATTGCAAGGACAGTCAATGCGCGTTTTGATGCATCCAGGTTTTCCGTATAATAATGAGCGATGGCGTCACTTGTATACTCGCAGGCTCTTGAATAGGCGCTGCCGAGGAACGGCACCCAGTTTCCAAATAGAACGAAGAGATTTTTTAATAGATGATTTCTTTTAATATGCGCAAGCTCGTGTGCAATGACAAAATCAAGTTCTTCTTTTCCTCCCTTTACATGCAGTTCAGCTAATCCGGAATAAAGTACAACCATGTTTCTGCCCAAAAATCTTGTCGCAAACGCATTCAGCATGCCCTCAGATTCAACGATAAAAATATCGGGCAGCTTCTTTATTTCCATTTTGACCGCAAGATCATTCACCTTTGCATAAATCTCAGGAAACTGATAAGGGGTAACCTTCACTCCATTGCCGCGGATCATTCCGATAGAAAGCAAATGAGCAATGAGCGGGATCAGTATAAAAGGAAGTAAAATTAAAAGTCCGACTCCCGTAAAGATAAGTATTAAATACACCGGGATACTGATTAATAGCAGGATAATAAAATAAATATGTTCTTTTCTGTGTATATGCTCTGACATTCGAACCTCCGGATTATGTAATTTCTGTATGCGATATGAACTATCCTATTTTACCTATTTTTAAGCTTGAATGAAAGGTCATTTTTTATTGAAAAGCAGAAAAAGAGGACGATGTTTCGTCCTCTTTTTCTAAGCATACATCTGCTCTTCATCTTTCCGGAAAAAACCTTTCATCGCGTGGAACACATCGACTTTTTGCTTGAGGATATAGTGGCGGAATCTTTCATCAGAGATATTCTTATAAGCGGACATTAAAGTAGAATGGCGATTGTACTGATTAACTTCACCGTATCCAAACATATTCGAAACCTTCATCAGTTCTCCCACCAGCTTGACGCAGCGGGCGTTGTCAGATGTTAAATTATCTCCATCTGAAAAATGGAAAGGATAAATATTATAGCGGCTCGGCTGGTACTTTTCTTCAATAATTTCAAGTGCTTTCCGGTAGGCAGATGAACAGATCGTTCCGCCGCTTTCCCCTTTTGAAAAGAAATCTTCCTCCGAGACAACCTTTGCTTCTGTATGATGGGCAATAAACTCAATTTCCACTTTTTCATACTTGGAGCGTAAAAATCTTGTCATCCAAAAGAAAAAGCTTCTTGCCATATACTTTTCCCAAATGCCCATTGATCCGCTTGTATCCATCATCGCTAAAACAACAGCGCGTGATTCAGGCTTCACAACTTCATTCCACGTTTTAAATTTTAAATCCTCAGGATAAATCGGATGAAACTTTGGTGCTCCTGATATCGCGTTGCGCTTATAGGCAGAAAGCATTGTTCGTTTTTTATCAATATTTCCCATCAATCCTGTTTTTCTAATATCATTAAATTCAATATTTTCTACAACAATCTGATCTAACTCTTTTCTCTTAAGGTTCGGCAGCTCAAGCTCTTTGAACAGCGCCTCCTCAAGTTCCATCAGCGAAACCTCTGCTTCATAATAATCCTCGCCTGCCTGATCGCCTGCTCCCTGCCCTTTTCCGGGACCATTTGCATTCTGCTGAGAACCATCTCTTGCTACAACATCGCCGACTTTACTGTCTCCATCTCCTTGACCAACATGTTTGTTTTTATCATAATTGTATCTGATTTTATATTCATCCAGTGACCTGATCGGAATCTTAACGACATCTTTACCGTTTGACATCACAATATTTTCTTCTGTAATAAGATCTGGCAAATTGCTGCGGATAGCTTCCTGAACCTTCTCCTGGTGACGTTTCTGATCATCGTGGCCTTTGCGATGGAGGGACCAATCTTCATTCGAAATGACAAAGTTGCGCCCATTTCCTTCTATCATCTTATTTTCTCCCCCTCCAAAAAAAATTTTGGAATTGATTCACCAAACTGCACCTATTTACATAAAATAGCTTTGGGTCTAGATTTCGGTATTGTTTAGATTACTCTATCCTATGCTGAAAAAAGAGATAATTGACAAATAATTTAGAAAATTAGACTTGTCCCTTTAAAAAATAGACAAGTTTCATTCTGTATATTTATTAAAGCCATGTTTGGGTTTATTCAAAAAAAAGCGGATCAATATCCCTTATCATGTGAAGCCTGATTTTATACATATGCATCTTTTTATAACCAAGCAATGTGATCGTGTAAAGCAGGACAGAAAAAAACTCTCTGACATTCACATCAGAGAGTTTTTATTTATTATGATCTTCATGCTGAGCAGGATCAGGGTTTTTGCCGCTTTTTTTCACTTCCTGATTTGTTTTCATATGCTCCATGATCTTCGAATGCTCTACTAAATCCTTCATATTGCGCACCATTGAGCCATTCTCTGTTTCTGTTTCATTTTTTTTCGTCATGGTAAGCACCTCCAGTATTATTTTTCCTTTTCCCGATATTATCCAAATTGAAACCTAAATGTGATATGCGAACTGGACTAAGATTCTTTGGTAAGGATGAGGAATAATAGACAAACCTTGGATCCGCCTGCCTAAATTATGTTTCTTCCGCCAAAATCGGGGATATTACTGAAATTGGACAGTTTGTAGCCGAAAATGGAAATCTTTCATCCCTTTTTTTGATTATAACCGCCGGATTTCAGTTCCTATCAGCCAACCCCTTTACACGTGATAAAAGCCGGGCACTTTAGCCCGGCTTACCTTTACCGATTTAACAGGCTGCCTACATAGCGCAGCAGGTCATTTGCAGATGTTGAGTTATAGCCGTGCTCATCAATGAGTCTTTTCACAACTTCATTGATCTTTTTCAGCTGCTGCTCATCCGGTGTTTTCGAGGACGTTGTAATTTTCACTACATCCTTCAGATCAGCAAACAGTTTTTTCTGAATCGCTTCGCGAAGACGCTCATGAGAGTTGTAATCAAATCGTTTTCCTTTCCGGGCGTAAGCAGAAATTCGGATTAATATTTCTTCCCTGAATGCTTTTTTCGCATTTTCAGAGATTCCGATTTGCTCTTCAATTGAGCGCATCAGTTTGTCGTCCGGATTCATCTCTTCCCCAGTCAGCGGATCGCGGATCTTATTTTTATTGCAATAAGCCTCCACATTATCCAGGTAGTTATCCATAAGCGTTTTAGCAGACTCCTCGTAAGAATAAACGAATGCTTTCTGCACTTCTTTCTTCGCAAGATCATCGTATTCTTTTCTTGCAACGGAGATAAAGTTCAAGTAGCGTTCGCGGTCTTCATTTGAGATGGATGCGTGCTGATCCAATCCTTCTTTTAAAGATCTGAGGACATCGAGTGCATTAATAGAAGGTATTTCTTTTCTGATGATGGTCGAAGAAATTCGGTTGATGACATACCGCGGGTCAATACCGCTCATTCCTTCATCTACATGTTCCTTTTGCAGCTCCTCTACATCGACGTTATTGTAGCCTTCTACATTCTCGCCATCATACAAGCGCATCTTTTTGACGAGATCAATGTCGCCGCGCTTAGGATCTTTCAATCTCGTTAAAATGGTAAACATAGCTGCAACACGCATCGTGTGAGGTGCAATATGAACATTTGATACATCACTTTCCATAATCATCTTTTCATAAATTCTTTCTTCTTCAGAAGCTCTTAAGTTATAAGGAACAGGCATCACGATAATCCTTGAATGGAGTGCCTCGTTTTTCTTGTTGGAAATAAAGGAGCGGTACTCAGTTTCATTGGTGTGCGCTACTATGAGCTCATCGGCGGAAATTAAGGCAAATCGACCTGCTTTAAAATTGCCTTCCTGCGTAAGAGACAGCAAGTGCCACAAGAATTTCTCATCACATTTCAGCATCTCCTGAAACTCCATCATCCCGCGGTTTGCCTTATTCAGCTCGCCGTCAAAACGATAGGCCCTAGGATCAGACTCTGAACCAAACTCCGCAATGGTTGAAAAATCAATGCTTCCAGTCAAGTCTGCAATATCCTGTGATTTCGGATCAGACGGGCTGAACGTTCCGATTCCTGTCCGCTTATCCTCGGAGAAAAAGATCCGCTCAATCAGCACATCTTCAATGCGGCCTCCGTACTCCTGCTCAAGTCTCATCAGGTTTAGAGGCGACAGATTCCCCTCAATGCGAATACCGTATTCCTGAAAGAAATCTTCTCTTAGATGGTGGGGAATTAAATGCAAAGGATCCTCATGCATTGGGCAGCCTTTAATCGCAAATACAGCACCGCGATCTGTCAGAGAATACGTCTCAAGACCTCTTTTCAGCATGGTCACGAGCGTTGATTTACCTCCGCTGACAGGACCCATAAGCAGCAAAATCCGTTTCCGGACATCCAATCGCTTAGCTGCCGGGTGGAAGTACTCCTCTACAAGTTTCTCAAGCGACTCTTCAAGTCCAAACAGCTTATGATCAAAGAACTTGTAGCGTCTTGATCCGTTTTCTTCCTCTATACCGGCATCTTTGATCATATTGTAAACTCGTGAGTGAGCCGATTGTGCAACCCATGGTTTCTCTTTTAACATCTCTAAATACTCAACGAAGGTTCCTTCCCACTTCAGTCGCTGTTCATCTTCTCTGTACTTTTCAATTTTTTTTAAGATATCCATAAGGACCTCCTCCATCATTGGTGATACTTGAGCGCGATTAATACACTTTATGCAAGGATGTCCTTTAACATTCTCTTTTTGTATAGAAAAGCGGAACCGACTGTTTAGCTCCGGCAGACAGAAAAGATTCTAATAGAAAAGCTCCTATTTGAACTTAATCGAAACTGATGAAATCATCCTTTTCCAGCTGGTTTCATCGAAGTCTGCCTCATAAAATGATCCAACTTAGTTTTATCAGTCTAACCACAAAACTTATCGTTGTAATTTAAAGAAATATCAGTCTAAAACGGCGTTTTATCGGTCTATACTGCATTTTTATCAGTCTAAATCAAACATTTATCAGTTTCCGTCTAAATACTTTCTGCCTCTTCCTAAAAAAAGATAATTCAGGAAATCTTCCCATTTTTATTCACATGATATTTGGGATAGGATATAATAGGACTAGCTATGTAAGGGTCATCATTTACATATAAGGGAGGAATCAGCACGATGAAAACGGCATTAATCTTAGGGGTATGCATCACTTTCTTAGTTTCTATATTCACTGCTGGATACAATGATAAGCCAGGCTTGAAAAAATAAACATATAAAAAACGACCTGAGAATCGCTTCTCAGGTCGTTTTTTTGAGTAATCCAGGATAGTTCTGCTGCCTTAATGCTTCGTAGATTAAAATCGCAGCGGTGTTCGATAAGTTCAGGGATCTTACATTTCCTGTCATCGGCAAACGCAGACATCTTTCCAGGTTTTCTGCGATTAAGTCTTTCGGAAGTCCTGTCGTTTCTTTCCCGAAAACAAAGAAGGTATCTTCCTCATGATTGCTGTAATCAAATGTTGTATGCGGTTTTTCTCCGAATTTCGTTATATAGTAGAATTCGCCCTGCGGATATGCTTCAAACAGCTCATCTAAGGAATCATGATAAACCACATTCACATACTCCCAATAATCAAGTCCTGCACGCTTCAGCATTTTGTCATCCGTTGAAAATCCAAGAGGACGGATTAAGTGCAGCGTTGTATTGGTTGCAGCGCAAGTACGTGCAATATTTCCTGTGTTTGCCGGAATTTCCGGCTGATAGAGTACGACATGTAATGCCACTTTCTTCACCTCATCAAAATCTGTTACCCGTATTATACCACTGTTTATTTTTTAGAACCCGAATCATCCTCGATATGAAAAAATTTATACTTAATGTTCGGTGTGTAAGCTGTTGAGTCTTCATAATCCCAATAACGCATTCTGCTGTTGTACGTATTTGCATTCACAAGAGGCATGTTTGCCTGATCCTTCGCGACAACAATGGTAGTATGATCAAACCTGCCATCGCCTTGAAAATCATAGCAGATGACATCCCCCGGCATTAACGCTTCTGGTGCTCCCACTGCTTTCGCTCTTAAGCCTGATTTAGAATTCCCGAGATGCAGGGTGAGAGAATGGGCAACCGTCCAGCTGTAGCTCCAGATATTATTCTGCATCCACCACCCGGCTGATCGCCCCGGGTACCCTCTCATTGGAGCTCCGCCCGCATGAAGACACTGGGAAACATAATTCGTGCAGTTTACATCGAAATTTTTAAACTTTGGATTGTGGGTGTTCCACCATCTCTCGGCATATTGAACGGCAGCAAGTCTGTCGTACAAGAAAGATACTCTTTCATTAGAAGAATCATCGCTTTCTGCAAAAGCTTCATCATATTGATGCTCTACCTTATAATCCCTGATGATTGTTCCATTTTGAAATACAGCGATACGGTCTTCCGTTTTTTCTTCAAGATAAAAGGATTCCTGATCTTTATGAAAATACTTATAATGACACTGGTAGGAAACACGCTGCTCCCGTTTAGATACCTTTTCAATATTCTGCAATTGAACGGAAGCATTTCCTTTTACCATCTCGACATTCCTGTTTTCGAGAATCTTTTTTTTCCGCAGCAGCACTTTGCTGTCTTCTATTATATCAAGCTCTTTAGCACGCCGATTGTTGATCAGCAGCTCTAACTTAGCTTTTACTGCAGCTGAAAGATTATTTTTCATCCATGCCTCACCGCCATATTTGTCTTTAGTAAGACCATATGAAAGGAGATTGGCAAGTATGAAGCTTACGCATCTATAAGCGATATTCCTTTTTTGATTTCTTTCCGTACTTCTTCGTCTTCTTCAAGCTGAAGGGCTTTTTGCAGGTCGATCAGACTTTCTTTTTCACCAATTGATCCGATTGCCCATGCAGCCGTTCCGCGAATGACCGGACGCACATCTTTGTGCATCAGCTGTATTAATTCTGGGATAGCGGTTAGGTCCTTAAAGTGCGCGAGTGCAATAATCGCATTTCTCTGAATCGGTTTTTTCCCTCTCCATGACCCCGATACATGTCCAAACTTCTCTTTAAATTCCCGGTTGCTCATGGTAAGAAGGGGTTTAAGCTTCGGCTTTGCAATCTCAGGGTCAGGCTCCATTTCTGCATGAAGATGAAAATCCTTGCCTTTGTTCTCTGGACATACTGTTTGGCAAGTATCACAGCCATATAAACGGTTTCCCAGCTTCTTCCGGTATTTATCTGCTAAAAAGCCCTTCGTCTGCGTTAAAAAGGCGATGCATTTAGCAGAATCAAGCTGGCCGCCCTGAACAAGCGCACCTGTCGGACAAGCATCCACACAGATATTGCAGCTGCCGCAGCGGTCTTCCATTGGTGTATCCGGCGAAAATGGGATATTTGTGACAATTTCGCCCAAGTATACATACGAACCAAATTCCGGAGTGATGATCGCGCAGTTTTTTCCGCTCCAGCCAATGCCCGCTCTCTCTGCCACAGCCCGGTCTGACAGTTCCCCTGTATCAACCATTGACTTAAGCTCTGCGTTAGGAACCCGCTCCCGCATATATGCCTCGAGCTTATTCAGACGATCCCTTAACACATGGTGATAGTCCTGTCCCCAGGATGCTCTGCAGAAGATACCTCTTCTATCTTCCTTCGTGCTTTTTGGTGCATTCTTCAGCTTGGATGGATAAGCAAGCGCAATGGAAATAATCGATTTCGCCCCTGGCAGAAGAAGATCGGGATTTGTCCGCTTTTCAAGATCAGGCTCTTCAAAACCGGAATGATATCCTTTTTGTTCGTGAACAATCAGCCGCTGCTTCAGTTCATCAAAAACAGACGCCTGCGCAAACCCGATTTTATCAATGCCAATGCTCTTGCTGAATGAAAGAATATCCTGTTTAAGCTCTTCATAATTCATGTCCTGCACCTCCCTTCGGTTTATATTTTCGAAAGACATTATCTTATATGGTAAAATAAGTACATTAAAAAGTGGAGGATAAAATGATGGAAATTTCTATAAGCCCTCAAATCAAACAGCATTTTCCTGAGTTTAAGCTGGGCGTTATTGAGTATACAGCAATAAGTGTATCAGAATCCCCGCAAATGCTTAAAGGAAGAATGAGGCTCTTCCAGGAATCAATCTTCTTTGAAATGGAAGACAAAAAAGTACAGGATCTAAAACCGATTCAGGAATGGCGAAGCATTTTTAAAAAGCTTGGCGCAGATCCAGGCCGGTATCGTCCTTCAAGCGAAGCGCTGTACCGCAGAATTCAAAAGCAGCAGTATCTTGAACCTATCCATTCAGCCGTCGATTTAAATAACTTCTTCTCTCTGCAGCATCAAATCCCATTCGGCATTTACGATATCGATAAGCTATCCGGGAATATTGAAATCAGAGTTGGCAAGGAATCTGATGTTTATATGGCCATCAATGGACGGGATGTCTCCATGAACGGAAAACTGCTTTCAGCAGATGAGAAAGGTGCCTTTGGAAGCCCTTATGTGGACTCAAAGCGGACAGCTGTCACTGAAAAAACGGTAAACGCACTTCACTTAATCTATCTCCAGCCAAGCATGAATGATGAAAATGCGGATGAAATGTTATCATCATTAACGAAAATGTTCATTCAGATTCATGGCGGAGAAGGAAAGTTCAGCTTAGTTAAATAAAGCAGCATACATAGCATTCCCTCCCTGATTTGCAGGGAGGGATTTCGTTTTTAACAAAAATATAAAAAACGCAATGCCCCGTTTGTCAAAAAACGAAACACTGCGTTAATATATGTATGGAGCGGGTGATGGGAATCGAACCCACGACATTAGCTTGGAAGGCTAGAGTTTTACCATTAAACTACACCCGCAAAAGGTAATAAAGACATTATAGCAAAAAATGTACCCTTCTTCAACATAAAAAATCACATTTTGTCGAAATTACGATAAAGAAAAAACAGGAATTTCTGCTTTTTCTTTATCCTCAATTACGGTTTAGAAGTCAGGGAATGCCGGTATTCATTTGGTGTAAGCCCAACTTGTTTCTTAAACACCTTACTGAAGTACTTTTCATTTTGATAGCCTACTCCATAGGCCACTTCATATATTTTTAAATAAGGATTCTCAAGCAGTTTTTTTGCTTTTTCCATGCGGATATTTGTCAGATAATCTGTTAGTGTTGCTTGATAATCCTGTTTGAATTTCCTTGAAATGTATTCACGGCTTAAGAAAAACCGATCGGCAATATCCTGGAGATTGATATCCTCCTGATAATGCTGCTGCAGGTATTCTTCAATTTGCTGCATGTTGTTTTTTTCTTTCTGATACTTCACATTAGAGAGAAATTTGATTAGCTGTCCGAATTCTTTTTTCTTTTCTTCTTTGAACTTTTCAAAAGAAAAAGAACCGTCTTCCTTCCAATAATCCGTACCAGAATAAAAAGCCGGATGATGATGGACCTCATATTCTTTGATCCAATTGCTTCTCAATAAGTCAAATTGATTTTCCCATAGTTTAATCTGCTCCAGCGACAGCGTATGATCATTGATCAGCTTGGTGAAAATTTGATCCAGCTGTATTTCCGCCTGGGCAGCACTCCCCGATTTAAGCGCCCATTTCAGTTCGTTTGAAAAATCAAACAGATGAAGAAGCGGCTTTAAATCAACCTCATTACTTGTCACAATCTTTTGCTTACTCAATAAATTATGTTTTATATATACTTGCTCAGAAGAATCATAGGCTTCGCTTAAATCAATCGATCTTTTTCCCAAAGCAAGAATACAATTGATTTTATAAGAATGATAAATTAAAGCGCTGATTTCTTCTGAAAGATAAGTCACATTCTTATTCTTCCAAAAGAGGATAACAAGCTCTTCTTCCTTATTAATGTTCCTGAAACAAACACCGTCATTCTGTTTTCTTAATAATCCGCTGAACATATTTGAAAGGGCAGAATAGGCAAGCTCATAATCACCCTGGAATGATTTCATGACAATTGCTTTTATTGGAAGGATGGCAGCTGTTTTTTCAGCGAGCGTCATTGAAATGCCAAATTCTTTTTCAATTTTCTCTTCTGCTGATTGCGGTATTTCCTTTTTTGTACAGAGGCCCGAGAACAGCTGGTCCCAATAGAGCGGCTTCACTTCATTCATAACCCGGCTTTCCTCAGCCTGAGAATTTCTTGAATGGGCCTGCTCTTTCCATTCTGTCACAGCCCGTTCCAATGTTTCATTTAAGACATCCGGCTCAATGGGCTTTAAAATATAATCAAAGCTCTTGTAAGCAATGGCATTTCGCATATAATCAAAGTCATCATATCCGCTTACGACAATCGTTTTGCTGCCTAAATCAGCGGAATATAGCCATTTTAACAGACTTATACCATCTCTTCTTGGCATACTCATATCCGTAAAAATGATTTCCGGCCTGTGCTCTGTGATCAGCTTTACCGCTTCCTCGCCATCCTCAGCCTCAAGAATGGTGTGAATTCCGTGCCTATCCCAATCCGCCAATAAAAGCAGACCTTCACGAACATGCTTTTCATCATCAATGATGATTGCTTTCATTTCCTTCACCTTCCATCCATATAGGCAGCCTCATGGTTACCATAAAGCCTCCTTCTTCTTGATTTTCAAGCTTTAAATCAGCCTGCAGATTATAATAGAGCTTTAGCCGGACATATACATTTTTCAGCCCTATATTTGTTTCTTTTCCTTTTTTATTCAATGCCTCAGCTTTAAAATGCTCATATATCTCATTTAACCTGTTTTCCGTCACTCCGATTCCATTGTCGCTTATTTTCATGACAAGCTCATCGCTCTCCCTGTAGCACTTTAGCCGGATGCTCCCAACACCTTCACGACTATCAAACCCATGTTTAAAATAATTTTCAATAATCGGCTGCAAAATCATTTTTGGAACCTGAACCTCTTGGACGTTTTCATCGACATCTATGGTGTAATCAAGATTTTCGCCAAAGCGTTCCTTTTGCAAAAGAAGAAACGCTTTCGTATAATTTATTTCTTTACTCAAAGGAACTAAATCTTCCTCCATGTTCATTCCATATCTCATGATTTTAGATAAGTGCGTAATTAAGGAATAAATTTGCGGAACTTTATTTTTTAAAGCAACTGTACCGATTGATTGCAGCGCATTGTATAAAAAGTGCGGATTGATCTGTGATTGCAGCACTTTTAGCTGATTTGTCTTGTTTTCCAGTTCAAGCTTATACTCACGGGTGATCAAGTGATTGATCCGTTCAATCATTTGCTGAAACCTGTATCCGAGAATGCCGATTTCATCTGAACCAAAGGACTGAACCGGAACCTTCATATTTCCTTTTTCCACTTGTTCAATATTTTGAAGCAAAATTCGGATAGGCGATGTGATTTTAAATGAAACAAACAGGGTAGCTAATACAACCAATGATAATCCAATAACCCCAAATAGAATATTAATTTTGGCTACACTATAAGCACTTTCATATAAGATGTGATATGGAACCCTTTTCACTAAAATCCAGCCTCCAGATGAAGCCGAAAGCTGATCGTACATCATCACCCCATTAAAAGAGTCTTCTTTCCACTCCATTGTTCCTGAAGATTTCTCTGCTTCAAGAACGCGGTCAATCCATTTTTGATGATTTTGATTGTCGGGGATATCTGTATCTGAGCTGTAAATTAGTTCTCCTTCTGATGATAATAGATAGAATTCTTCTGTATCACGATTATATAAATTTCTGCTTAAATCGATAATCTTATCAGGTGAAATCCCAAGTGTAATATAACCAAGGACCTCATTGCCGGGAACATTCGTCAATGCCCTGTGGATTTTAATGATGTCTCTTGCTCCTCTTGTGTTGTTCTCGTGGCTTGCAAAGATTGGTTCAATATACATGTTATAAGGACTGCGTTCTGCACTGTTAAACGCTTCATTCCTGGAATCTTCTATGCTTGTGGAAAAAACAACTGTAGAACGTTTCGTCGCAGAAATAACCCGGTCATCCTTTGCAAATGAAATTTTCACTTCATTAATGGTATCCGCTGTATAAAGAATGGTCTGCATCACATTTTTAACAATTCCAATGGTTAAATAATTATTCTCAGTATCCGGAGATCTCATATAGTTAATGAAATCAGGATTATTGTAGAGAGAAAGAGTTAGACCATTCAGCTCATTAAGGTAGCTCTCCAGGTTAACCTTGCCCTGATACAGCAGATTGCTGCTTTCCTGAACGACTTGGTCCTCCATGGAGCCTTTCGTATATAAATAGGTAATAATGATCGAACTGCCAAAAGGCACAATTGTAGTAATCATTAATAAAACAATTAGTTTATTCCGGATGCTTTTTTTCAGCATGGGGACGGACCTCCCAGGTCTTACTTAACCTTTAGTATATAGTGAGGTTCTTACTCTTAAAAGGACTTTTTCGAATCTTCCTGCAAATACCTCGAAGAGCGGAGGCGCCTGTATTTACAGAGGGTCAGGGAGACTGAGCTGAAGTCATTGAATAGCGTAAACAATAGAAGCTGATGAACCTGGTTTTTAGCCAAAATCACCATCTTTTTAGAGGGAATTCAATTTTTATTAGCCATTTTAACAATTTTTATAGATTTCGAACCTTTTATTTAATCGGTTTTCTGTTTTTTAAGCTGATTTTTTTACTATTATCTGAAATCACCTTTTTATAGCTTAAAGCCTCTATTATGAGAATTTATGAACCGGCAAAAAAGCATGCCCATAAGGCATGCTTTCTGCTGCTATTATTATTTCAAGTTATCCCAAGATGTCTGGAATCTCTCAAGCAGTGTATCATAATCGATTTTGCCTGCAGCGTATTCCTGAATAGCTGCTGCGAATTCTTTATTCGCTCCATCCGGCCATTTGAACCAAGTCCAAGGAATTGTTTTTTCTTCCTTAGAGTAATCAAGGATTGATGTTCCAAGATCGCCTAAACCTGCTGGCTCAATGTTATCAAATGCTGGAATGAATGCAAATTCTTCTGTGATGAAGCGTTTGCCAGTTTCAGAAGAAACCATCCAGTTTAAGAATGTTTTAGCTTCTTCAAGGTGCTCTGAGTTTTTATTCAATACCCAGTTATTTGGAACGCCTACAGGAAGGTTTCCTGCACTTTCATCATTGCTGATTGGAATTGGAAGGAAGCCCATATTGATTTCAGGATTGATTTCAGTGATCATGTTCTCAGTCCAGTTTCCTTGTTGAAGCATTGCTGTTTCACCAGAAGCAAAAAGTGTAACTTGAGTATTGTAATCTGTTGTTAATGGATTATCGTTTGCATATTTAAGCTCTGTGTCTAATACTTCTTTAAATTCTTTAAACTGCTTGTTGCCTGTGATTTTCTCAGAACCATCATATAATCCTGCGATAAATGCTTCTGGATCTTCTTGCTGAGCAAATGGAATGTTAAGTAAATGCTGTCCAATTACCCACCACTCGCCATAACCGGCAGAGAATGGAGTGATCTTTTTAGCTTCAAGCTTTTTCGCAGCGTCTTTTAATTCATCAATCGTTTTAGGCGGCTCTGTAATACCCGCTTTTTCAAATAAATCTTTGTTGTAAACAAATCCATATCCTTCAAGGTTTACAGGCATACCATAAAGCTTGCCGTCTGCATCTGTCATTGGCACTTTTCCGATTGGAAGAACATGCTCAACCCATGGCTCACCTGATAGATCAGCTAACTTTTCTTTCCAAAGCTCTAATTCTTTAAATCCGCCGTTGTTGAAAATATCCGGCTCTTCACCTGAAGCGAATTTTGCTTTAAGCGCTGCACCGTAATCGGCACCTCCGCCAACTGTTTCAAGCTTTACTTTAATGTTTGGATGCTCAGCTTCGAATTCTTTAATCATCTCTTGAAGCTGATCAGCAATTTCAACCTTGAACTGGAAGAAATTAAGCGTTACTACTTCATCACCAGACTTAGAATCTCCGCCTGACTCCCCATCTTTAGCCGTTTCCTTAGAAGAACAGCCAGCCATAATACCAAATACGAATACTAAAGACATACATAATAACAGAAAGCGTTTCATGAATGGATTGACCTCCTTGATAACTATTATATTATATAATTTTCTGCACTCATTACATCCAATGAATGCAGAAACTTTATATCTACTTGATCGAGCCAGAAGCAATTCCCTTGATTATGTGCTTCTGTAAGAATAAGAAGAAGATGACCACTGGTGTAATACCAAGCACTAACGCGGCAAGACCCATATCCCACTGCTTCGTATATTGAGCAAAGAATGAGCTTGCTGCAAGCGGAATCGTCCGCAGCTCTGCATCCTGAAGAACCAGCAATGGAAGCAGATAATCATTCCAGATCCATAGTGTATTCAAAATAACGACCGTGACAGTAATCGGTTTTAGGAGAGGGAAAACAATTCTCCAAAATACTCCGAACTCGCTGCATCCGTCTATTTTCGCTGATTCTTCAATTTCCACAGGAACTGTTTTTACGAATCCATGATATAAGAACAGCGACAGCGGAACACCAAATCCAAAATACATCATGATTAAGCCTGGAATACTATTTGTTATCCCGAGCGTACCGCCAAGCTTCATAAGCGGGATCATGACCGTCTGAAACGGGATGACCATGGCAGCTACGAAGAGAATGAATAAAATCTTGCTGAACTTTCCTGGCGTGCGGACCATTTTCCATGCAGCCATCGAACTAATGATAACTAAACCAATGTTACTGAAAACTGTAATCACAAGGGAGTTCCAGAATGCACGAGGGAAGTTGATGATCTCCCACACCTTGGCATAGTTAGAAAACATGAATTCCTTCGGCCATGCTGCAGCATCAATGAGGATTGCCGCAAACGGCTTGACAGAGTTGATCAGCACGAAGTAAAAAGGAACAAGGAAAATGAGCGCGACGGCAATGGCTATTATCTCTAATATAAACGTCCTGCTTGTATACCGGTTACCCATTAAGCCTCAACCTCCCTCTTCTTCGTCATCATTACCTGAACTGTAGTAAAGATTGCAACTACTACAAAGAACAGAATGGACTTCGCTGTACCTAATCCATAACGGTTGTTCTGGAAGGCTTCCTGATAAATGTTAATCGCTACAGACTGAGTTGAATTGAATGGCCCCCCGCCTGTCAGGGAAATATTCAGGTCAAAGATCTTGAATGCCATCGAAATCGTTAAGAACAGACAAATCGTAAATGCCGGTAATATCAAAGGAATAATGATTTTTGTTAAAAGTGTGAAGCTTGATGCACCATCCATTTTCGCAGCCTCCAGCAGTGAATTATCCACACCTTGAAGCGCTGCAATATAGATGACCATCATATAACCGCTGGTCTGCCATGCAAATACGATGACAATTCCCCAGAACGCTGTCGTTTCATCCCCAAGCCACGGCATTTTGAAAAATTCGATGCCCGTCATGTTCCCGATCGAAGCAAATCCTTTTACAAAAATAAACTGCCAGATAAATCCGAGCAATAACCCGCCGATCACGTTAGGAATGAAAAACACGGTCCGCAATATGTTCTTGGTTTTTAGCGCAGCATTTAAAATCAGCGCAAACGCAAAACCTATTAAGTTACTAATAATAACAGCCGCAAACATAAATTTCGTCGTAAACATAAAAGAATTAAAAAAGGCCGGATCGTTCGTAAAGATCTTCTTATAATTCTCAATTCCTACCCACTCAACAGCTGAGCTGACTCCATTCCATGAAGTAAATGAATAATAAAGACCCATTAAGAACGGAAAAATTTGAATAACTAAGAAAAATAAAAGTGCCGGTCCAACAAAGGCAGCGTATGTTAGTAAACTCTTATACTTAAATTTCTTTTTAGGTACTGCCTCCATATGAGATTTCGTGCTTACCGGATCCGTTTGAATTTTCGTTTCCAACCGTATCACCACCCCTTTTATTGTAATCGCTTTCTTTTATTATAATAGTAGCGCTTACTTATATAGGGAGACTAAATTGACGAAGAAGGTGCAATATTTTGACTATATTTTTATTCATTTGGATAAGGCAAATCCTAAAAATCACCGGTAGGCACAGTTCCTTTCAATCTCTTCTATGGTTCTTCTCAGTGATTGAATACCGAAAAGGTATTGGATGAAGGCCATTTTAATCAAAATAACTGGGTCAATACTTGGACGGCCTCGATCTGCGGAGTAGACTTTCTCTCCTAAAGAATTGCTGAAAGAAAAATCGAGAGCCTGTTCAATTTAACGGACTAAGTGATTTTTCGGCACCAACTGTTCAAGTGTAATCTTCTCAAGTTTTTGACAACATCCAAATCACCTCTGAATTGTTCTACTTTAATTATAAAAAAAACTGTCGACAATTCCCCCAAAAAAGGGGGATTTGTCGACAGTCTGAAACTCTTCCTAAGTAGTGTTTTTTTTGCTTTCAATGAATTGTTGAATGTCCTGCAGTAATCTTTTTATTCTTTCTTTGTTTGTATGATGCTGATGAATAAACGTATACCCATTATCCGTTATCTCCTGCCTTTTCTCTTCGTTTTTCAAGTAATACATTGCTTTCTCATAAAAATTATCCTTGTTGCATGAAACAAAGTTATGTCCGTCCTTAAACCCCAACTCTGAAATGTCATCTGCAGGCTCTGCCAGCATTAAGGTCCTGCAGGCAGGAGCTTCAAAAAATTTTTGTACGGGATAGTTATAGATGGACCCGCAAGTAAAAAAAATTTTAGATTTATTGATTTCTTGTGCATATTTCTCGTTGATGATGGCATTTTTTGACCTTGTCGCTTGCCCGGGGTGAGGATTGAAAACAAAGCCTTCAACATCCCTCATTTTTATCAGCACTTCTTCTCTGAATGGGTATTTTCCGCGGGGAGTTTTTGGAACATCAATTGCTCTTCCTTCACGGTCATGCACTTGCCCCATCAATAAGAAGTTTATTTTTTTATCCATTTTCCAATCTTTGTAGATCATAGGGTTGACGGCAAAGGGAAACCATTTAAATTTATTTCTATACTGTTCGAACCTGTTTAAAAAAGCTGATTTAGTCAGTGAAAAGATAAGATCTATTTTCGTATCATTAAAATATTGATTCCTTATTTGAGGGGAATAATGGATATCTATGACAATGCAGCCTTTTGGTATGTCGACTTCACCAAGTCCGTTTACCCTTTGGTGAGAAAGCGTGATTCCAGGCTACGTCATATTGAAGAATAAAATCCGGTAAAAAATTCAATGTTTTCAGGATATCATGAATATCTCCATCTTTATCCCAGTATTTAATCTCAGCCTGTTTTTCCAGCTCAGTTATCGTTTCATAAAGAGATTGATAAGTCGGAAACTGTTTTTGAAAGTGTTTCATAATCACAAGAATCTTAAGTTTTTCTCCCAATATACAAACCTCCTTATGTAAAATAAATAACTCTTTCATTTTATTGACAAAGATGATATTTCATAACTGTAAATTTCCTGCAGTAAATGTATACCACGACGTTATAGTCTGATCTTGAACGGAACCCCCTTGCTGTAAAAGCTCTGGCCATCACTTGCTCCGTCCGGAAACACAACATTTTGGAATACAGAAAGGCTGTCGTTTCCAAATACCTCAATGGAAGATTCGTCTACGAAAATACTCAGTTTCACTCGTTTTTTCTTTGGCGTAACTCTTGTTTCATGATAGGCGGAAAACTTATCAGAAAAACTGATGTCTCCTGATTTAGAACGATCAAAGGTGGAAGATAGATGGAGTTTCCCATGGAGCATATAAAGTACACGTGGGTGAAGCAAGTTCGTACTGGATGCTTCCGGAATCTCTGCCGGAGACGATGTGCAAGTTTGGGAGTACCTGGACTGCGGCAACCAGCAATGGAGAATAACCGCTCGGTGGGATGAAACGTATCGTTTAAGAGCTGTCAACAGCGGTCCAGCATCAGTTGAAATCGTCATGAACTTTACTTTTGAAGTTCTTCTAGTTGCTTGATTATTTCATTTTCTAGTATTTCTCCTTCTTCATAACTTGCTGCTTGAACTGTCCCTTTAGGGGCTATTTTAAGTGCTATTTTGCACTATAAGTAAATATAAAAAAGCCCAATTTCAAAATTTCAGTGCTGAAAATTGGGCTTTTTTATATTGTAATTTCCTTAAAGTTGTAAATCAACTCCATGACGCTACCCCTATTAAAAAAGCATTATCCCTATTCGAATAATGCTTCACAACTTCACTTTTACTTCGGTACCGTCTTTTAATTTGGTTTCCACAAGCACTAGGCCTTTGTGCATAGAAAGTCCTTGCAACAATGGTTTTAAATCTTTTCTTTCAATTTCCGGAAAACTGAATTTACTGCCATCCTTTTCAATTGCCTTATTAATTATGCGGTTAACTCTCTTTGAAGTAATAATCAAACTAACCATATTTAAAACCGCATAAGGAACGGGAATGGAGAACCGCTTATCCTTTACTTTCACCTTAACTTTTAACATAAACTACTCAATCACCACGAAAACTTTATCACCGTTAGCCGAGGTGATATCAACAATCTGTCCGTCCAATTCGTTTTCGATTGCCTCGATGAGCAGGTCAACATTAATATCTTTTACATATTTTTCTGCCTCGGGGATTTTTTCCGCAATATTTGTACCTACTTTCAAAACAGCTTTTACCAGATTAATTGGTAAATTCACATTTACATTATCACCTTCTTCAGAGGTAACACGAATCTTTAATATTTTATTGCCATATGGTACTTCTTTCTTTAATGAAAAAAGTTCTGGCTGGTCTTTTTCTCGGAGGATATTAATTAATTCACTCGCTTTTTCTTTATCAATCTTTCCTTCTTCCATCAACGTTAATACCCTTGAAATTTCATCCTTCATTCTGCTTCCCCCTCTTTTAATAAACGGATTGCTTCTTCCGCTGTAATTTCTCCCTTTTCTAAAAGGCCAACAATCTTTTTCTTATCGACTCCCGGTTTCTTTTGTGCGTTATATCCTAGGATGGAAATGATATCATCTAATTTACCCCTGACCGTTGGATAGGAAATGCCTAATTCCTTCTCCACTTCTTTTATATTCCCGCGGCATTTAAGGAAAGTTTCAATAAAATGCAGTTGTTCCTGACCTAAAGCAGACAGTTTTGAAGCTTCAAATTCATTTTCTATTGTTGTCTGACAATGTCCGCATTGTAGCTTTGTAATTTTTAATGATTCGCTGCAAACCGGGCAATTTGTGAGTAAAGGATATGCCATGTTTTGCTCCTTTCTTTTATTAACCATATTATACTACGTTTTTTAATAATATCAAATATCAACTTAAAATAATTTATAAAAGCGAACTTAAATATTAAATAATTTAATTTGAATATTAAATATAAGTGCTAACCATTCTGAAATCAACTCCGGCTTAGGAAAAGAAGTTCCAGTAACTGCCGATTCTGCTACCCTTAAAATTACGCATATAGAGAATCACATTGTTTTTAATATGTTCTTCAGTTAGGTTAGATGGTTTCAATAAAGTAATATCAATACCCTGATCTTTAAGTTGATTTAAAAATGCTTGTATTCCATTCAAGTAATATTGAATTGTATGAGGTCTTAAATTTCGAAATTCGCAATCCTTAATGAACAATTGAATAGCATCTTTAAATGTCTCTACATAAGCTTTTACTTACTTTGAATAACAGCCAGTTCATCATCATTTAAAACATTCTTACGCCTTGTCATAATAATTCCTCCTTCAACGGTGCACACGATTAAGGAACACGATTTCATTTGAGGATGTCATGTGAAAAAAAGATAAAAAGACAACAAAAAAACGCCTCTACAATAACTGTAGAGACGTTTTTAAACGTTGATATTACTTAATTCACTTGTAATTGAAAGTAATAAAATTTCGATACCGGTGGCCGGGGTCGAACCGGCACTCCAGAGGAACACGATTTTGAGTCGTGCGCGTCTGCCAATTCCGCCACACCGGCAAATGAAATTGTGATGAAGATGGTGCCGAGGACCGGAATCGAACCGGTACGGTAGTCACCTACCGCAGGATTTTAAGTCCTGTGCGTCTGCCAGTTCCGCCACCCCGGCAAGGGTGATAAATAAAAATTGGAGGCGACACCCGGATTTGAACCGGGGATAAAGGTTTTGCAGACCTCTGCCTTACCACTTGGCTATGCCGCCTCAACTATTGGAGCGGAAGACGGGATTCGAACCCGCGACCCCCACCTTGGCAAGGTGGTGTTCTACCACTGAACTACTTCCGCAAATCGCATTGTAATGTATTTTATGCAGGAGCTGCACAAAGATGACTTTAGATTGAAAATGGCTGGGCTAGCTGGATTCGAACCAGCGCATGACGGAGTCAAAGTCCGTTGCCTTACCGCTTGGCTATAGCCCAAAACAGAAATAAAAACCCTATTAAGTAAAAAATGGGGCGACTGATGGGAATCGAACCCACGAATGCCAGAGCCACAATCTGGTGCGTTAACCACTTCGCCACAACCGCCATTATACTATATAAGATTAATTAAATTGGCAGGGGTAGTAGGACTCGAACCCACACCGGAGGTTTTGGAGACCTCTGTTCTACCTTTAAACTATACCCCTATATTCTTTAAATAAAATGGTGGAGGGGGACGGATTCGAACCGCCGAACCCGGAGGGAGCGGATTTACAGTCCGCCGCGTTTAGCCACTTCGCTACCCCTCCACACTGTAAGTGGTGCCGGCAAGAGGACTTGAACCCCCAACCTACTGATTACAAGTCAGTTGCTCTACCAATTGAGCTACACCGGCATTTAAGTGTAAATGGTGGCTTGGGACGGAATCGAACCGCCGACACAAGGATTTTCAGTCCTTTGCTCTACCGACTGAGCTACCAAGCCATTTTATTCTTTTTTAATTAAGAATGGCGGTCCCGACCGGGATCGAACCGGCGATCTCCTGCGTGACAGGCAGGCATGTTAACCGCTACACCACGGGACCATTTGGTTGCGGGGACAGGATTTGAACCTGCGACCTTCGGGTTATGAGCCCGACGAGCTACCAGACTGCTCCACCCCGCGACAATAATAAATGAAGTTTTTTTGCTGCTTTATTTCAGTAAAGATGGTGGAGGATGACGGGCTCGAACCGCCGACCCTCTGCTTGTAAGGCAGATGCTCTCCCAGCTGAGCTAATCCTCCGCAGTGAAAATGATATTGGTGACCCGTACGGGATTCGAACCCGTGTTACCGCCGTGAAAGGGCGGTGTCTTAACCGCTTGACCAACGGGCCATTTATATAAGTAGTGGCGGAGAGCAAGGGATTCGAACCCTTGAGACGGGTTACCGCCTACACGATTTCCAATCGTGCTCCTTCGGCCACTCGGACAGCTCTCCAAAATGGCTCCGCAGGTAGGACTCGAACCTACGACCGATCGGTTAACAGCCGATAGCTCTACCACTGAGCTACTGCGGAATAATATTTTCACTAGCCTGGCAACGTCCTACTCTCACAGGGGGAAACCCCCAACTACCATCGGCGCTAAAGAGCTTAACTTCCGTGTTCGGCATGGGAACGGGTGTGACCTCTTTGCCATCATCACCAGACATAGTGACAAAAATTATTATACTATGAAATCCGAAGATTTCAAGCTTTTTTTTTCGAAAGAAGTTATTCTTTCAAAACTAAATAACGTATGATAACAAGTTTCACTCAGGTTTTACACTTTATTAGACTGTGGTTAAGTCCTCGAACGATTAGTATCTGTCAGCTCCACACGTCACCGCGCTTCCACCTCAGACCTATCAACCTGATCATCTTTCAGGGTTCTTACTCACTAATGTGATGGGAAATCTCATCTTGAGGGGGGCTTCATGCTTAGATGCTTTCAGCACTTATCCCTTCCGCACATAGCTACCCAGCGATGCCTTTGGCAAGACAACTGGTACACCAGCGGTGCGTCCATCCCGGTCCTCTCGTACTAAGGACAGCTCCTCTCAAATTTCCTGCGCCCACGACGGATAGGGACCGAACTGTCTCACGACGTTCTGAACCCAGCTCGCGTACCGCTTTAATGGGCGAACAGCCCAACCCTTGGGACCGACTACAGCCCCAGGATGCGATGAGCCGACATCGAGGTGCCAAACCTCCCCGTCGATGTGGACTCTTGGGGGAGATAAGCCTGTTATCCCCGGGGTAGCTTTTATCCGTTGAGCGATGGCCCTTCCATGCGGAACCACCGGATCACTAAGCCCGACTTTCGTCCCTGCTCGACTTGTAGGTCTCGCAGTCAAGCTCCCTTGTGCCTTTACACTCTGCGAATGATTTCCAACCATTCTGAGGGAACCTTTGGGCGCCTCCGTTACATTTTAGGAGGCGACCGCCCCAGTCAAACTGCCCACCTGACACTGTCTCCCAGCCCGATCAGGGCTGTGGGTTAGAATTTCAATACAGCAAGGGTAGTATCCCACCAATGCCTCCACCGAAGCTGGCGCTCCGGCTTCCAAGGCTCCTACCTATCCTGTACAAGCTGTACCAAAATTCAATATCAGGCTACAGTAAAGCTCCACGGGGTCTTTCCGTCCTGTCGCGGGTAACCTGCATCTTCACAGGTACTATAATTTCACCGAGTCTCTCGTTGAGACAGTGCCCAGATCGTTACGCCTTTCGTGCGGGTCGGAACTTACCCGACAAGGAATTTCGCTACCTTAGGACCGTTATAGTTACGGCCGCCGTTTACTGGGGCTTCAATTCAAAGCTTCGCTTGCGCTAACCTCTCCTCTTAACCTTCCAGCACCGGGCAGGCGTCAGCCCCTATACTTCGCCTTGCGGCTTCGCAGAGACCTGTGTTTTTGCTAAACAGTCGCCTGGGCCTATTCACTGCGGCTTTTCAGGGCTATGAACCCTAAAAAGCACCCCTTCTCCCGAAGTTACGGGGTCATTTTGCCGAGTTCCTTAACGAGAGTTCTCTCGCTCACCTTAGGATTCTCTCCTCGCCTACCTGTGTCGGTTTGCGGTACGGGCACCTCTCACCTCGCTAGAGGCTTTTCTTGGCAGTGTGGAATCAGGAACTTCGGTACTAAATTTCCCTCGCCATCACAGCTCAGCCTTATATGAGAAGCGGATTTGCCTACTTCTCAGCCTAACTGCTTGGACGCGCATATCCAACAGCGCGCTTGCCCTATCCTCCTGCGTCCCCCCATTGCTCAAATGGTGAGGAGGTGGTACAGGAATATCAACCTGTTGTCCATCGCCTACGCCTTTCGGCCTCGGCTTAGGTCCCGACTAACCCTGAGCGGACGAGCCTTCCTCAGGAAACCTTAGGCATTCGGTGGAGGGGATTCTCACCCCTCTTTCGCTACTCATACCGGCATTCTCACTTCTAAGCGCTCCACCAGTCCTTACGGTCTAGCTTCAACGCCCTTAGAACGCTCTCCTACCACTGTTCGTAAGAACAGTCCACAGCTTCGGTGATACGTTTAGCCCCGGTACATTTTCGGCGCAGAGTCACTCGACCAGTGAGCTATTACGCACTCTTTAAATGGTGGCTGCTTCTAAGCCAACATCCTGGTTGTCTAAGCAACTCCACATCCTTTTCCACTTAACGTATACTTTGGGACCTTAGCTGGTGGTCTGGGCTGTTTCCCTCTTGACTACGGATCTTATCACTCGCAGTCTGACTCCCAAGGAGCAAGTCTTTGGCATTCGGAGTTTGACTGAATTCGGTAACCCGATGAGGGCCCCTAGTCCAATCAGTGCTCTACCTCCAAGACTCTCATACTTGAGGCTAGCCCTAAAGCTATTTCGGAGAGAACCAGCTATCTCCAGGTTCGATTGGAATTTCTCCGCTACCCACACCTCATCCCCGCACTTTTCAACGTGCGTGGGTTCGGGCCTCCATTCAGTGTTACCTGAACTTCACCCTGGACATGGGTAGATCACCTGGTTTCGGGTCTACGACCACGTACTAAAACGCCCTATTCAGACTCGCTTTCGCTGCGGCTCCGTCTCATCAACTTAACCTTGCACGGGATCGTAACTCGCCGGTTCATTCTACAAAAGGCACGCCATCACCCATTAACGGGCTCTGACTACTTGTAAGCACACGGTTTCAGGATCTTTTCACTCCCCTTCCGGGGTGCTTTTCACCTTTCCCTCACGGTACTGGTTCACTATCGGTCACTAGGGAGTATTTAGCCTTGGGAGATGGTCCTCCCTGCTTCCGACGGGATTTCTCGTGTCCCGCCGTACTCAGGATCCACTCTGGAGGGAACGAAGTTTCGACTACAGGGTTATTACCTTCTCTGACGGACCTTTCCAGGTCGCTTCATCTACCCCGTTCCTTTGTAACTCCGTATAGAGTGTCCTACAACCCCAAGAGGCAAGCCTCTTGGTTTGGGCTAATTCCGTTTCGCTCGCCGCTACTTGGGAAATCGCGTTTGCTTTCTCTTCCTCCGGGTACTTAGATGTTTCAGTTCCCCGGGTCTGCCTTCATTATCCTATGTATTCAGATAAAGATACTGTTCCATTACGAACAGTGGGTTTCCCCATTCGGAAATCTCTGGATCAAAGCTTACTTACAGCTCCCCAAAGCATATCGGTGTTAGTCCCGTCCTTCATCGGCTCCTAGTGCCAAGGCATCCACCGTGCGCCCTTCATAACTTAACCTAAATGGTCAACCGCATCATAAGATGCGTTTCGCATTTCGTTGTTTGTTTAGACATAAATGTCTAGAAAATCACTAATTATGGTAAGCGTAAATCTCAGTGAATTACTTGTTATCAATTACGTTATCTAGTTTTCAAAGAACAACCGACAAATCGGATGATTTGTCTTCTATCATAGAGAGAATGATCTCTCAAAACTAAACAAAAACCAAAAGCGTCCTCATATCTTCCTTAGAAAGGAGGTGATCCAGCCGCACCTTCCGATACGGCTACCTTGTTACGACTTCACCCCAATCATCTACCCCACCTTAGGCGGCTGGCTCCTTGCGGTTACCCCACCGACTTCGGGTGTTGCAAACTCTCGTGGTGTGACGGGCGGTGTGTACAAGGCCCGGGAACGTATTCACCGCGGCATGCTGATCCGCGATTACTAGCGATTCCAGCTTCATGCAGGCGAGTTGCAGCCTGCAATCCGAACTGAGAATGGTTTTATGGGATTGGCTAAACCTCGCGGTCTCGCAGCCCTTTGTACCATCCATTGTAGCACGTGTGTAGCCCAGGTCATAAGGGGCATGATGATTTGACGTCATCCCCACCTTCCTCCGGTTTGTCACCGGCAGTCACCTTAGAGTGCCCAACTGAATGCTGGCAACTAAGATCAAGGGTTGCGCTCGTTGCGGGACTTAACCCAACATCTCACGACACGAGCTGACGACAACCATGCACCACCTGTCACTTTGTCCCCCGAAGGGGAACCTTCTATCTCTAGAAGTGGCAAAGGATGTCAAGACCTGGTAAGGTTCTTCGCGTTGCTTCGAATTAAACCACATGCTCCACCGCTTGTGCGGGCCCCCGTCAATTCCTTTGAGTTTCAGTCTTGCGACCGTACTCCCCAGGCGGAGTGCTTAATGCGTTAGCTGCAGCACTAAAGGGCGGAAACCCTCTAACACTTAGCACTCATCGTTTACGGCGTGGACTACCAGGGTATCTAATCCTGTTCGCTCCCCACGCTTTCGCGCCTCAGCGTCAGTTACAGACCAGAGAGTCGCCTTCGCCACTGGTGTTCCTCCACATCTCTACGCATTTCACCGCTACACGTGGAATTCCACTCTCCTCTTCTGCACTCAAGTTTCCCAGTTTCCAATGACCCTCCCCGGTTGAGCCGGGGGCTTTCACATCAGACTTAAGAAACCGCCTGCGCGCGCTTTACGCCCAATAATTCCGGACAACGCTTGCCACCTACGTATTACCGCGGCTGCTGGCACGTAGTTAGCCGTGGCTTTCTGGTTAGGTACCGTCAAGGTGCGAGCAGTTACTCTCGCACTTGTTCTTCCCTAACAACAGAGTTTTACGATCCGAAAACCTTCATCACTCACGCGGCGTTGCTCCGTCAGACTTTCGTCCATTGCGGAAGATTCCCTACTGCTGCCTCCCGTAGGAGTCTGGGCCGTGTCTCAGTCCCAGTGTGGCCGATCACCCTCTCAGGTCGGCTACGCATCGTTGCCTTGGTGAGCCATTACCTCACCAACTAGCTAATGCGCCGCGGGCCCATCTGTAAGTGACAGCCGAAACCGTCTTTCCAACTTGAACCATGCGGTTCAAGATACTATCCGGTATTAGCTCCGGTTTCCCGGAGTTATCCCAGTCTTACAGGCAGGTTGCCCACGTGTTACTCACCCGTCCGCCGCTGACCTCCGAAGAGGTCCGCTCGACTTGCATGTATTAGGCACGCCGCCAGCGTTCGTCCTGAGCCAGGATCAAACTCTCCGAAGAAAATTTGTGACTCGATTTGTTGCTGACTTAAAAATTTAAAACGTTTGGTACGCTTTTGGTTTTGTTTAGTTTTCAAAGATCATTTTCGCTCTTGAAGCGACCTTCTTAATATAACATTTCGTTAACTCAGTGTCAACATTTTTTTAAGAAGTTTTTTTAATTGAAAGTCGCTGTCTGCGCCGTCATGTTTGAACTTGCTTCAGCAGCGACGCTTATTAATATATCATCGTAAAAAACTAAAGTCAATACTTTTTTGTAACAGAATATCCGCGATGGAAAATCCTTTGTCCTTTCGTTTCAATCTGAACAACTTCAACGAAATTTTTATCTACAAGAAACTCTAATAACACACTTAAGTCTACCGAATAATATTTAGCTTCCGGATGCTCGAGAAGCTCTGCATAGTGCCACACTTCTTTTTCAGAAAGGATGCTTAACAGATGTCCTGCACCAATTTCTGATTTGGAGTGAATCAGGAAATCACTCGCCAAAAAGAGAAGTTCAAGTCTTTTTTCTAATGACTCTTCACTTTCAACCAGCTCTTTATACAGCTTATAAACCTGCGGTTCCATCTGCCTCACTTGATTCCAGACCGTAACCTCAGGATAAAATCCATGATCAATCACTTCAAGTCTGGCCAGATGATGAAGGGCGTGAACGATATGATTGTACGCATCAAGGAACTGCTTTGATTCAAAAAACACCTTGCCTTCCAAGTATCTTCTAATAAGCTTGCCATACTCAAGGCCGATTTTTAATCTGCGTTCTGAGAAAGGAAACATTTTTAGACGATCCAAAAGCTTGCCAAGGTATTCATTTCTGTCAAAGAGAACTTTCCCGTTTAAAATCCATTCTACAATGCGCCGGTTTGTTCCAAGCAGGATCCACTGCTGAATCTGTTCATCAGTCACGATATTAAGTGAAGCCTTTTGATTATCAAATTCATAATGCTTAATATAAACAGGCTGCTTCGCTTCTTTTACAATAACAAGCAGCGCGACATCCAAATTATCTGTAAGCGGTGATGTTTGGTTTCTCTTTTCAATCATGACGATTGCTAATGTGTCTGGATGACTTGCTCTCTCTTGATAAATAGGACGGAGAAGATTTTCCATTGTGATTCCCCCATTTAATTTATGACTATATATCAGAATTCTACATAGGAGATAAAATCCCTTTCAAATACAGCACTTCAAAATTATAAGTGAATGCTGATAGAGAATCTATTATTTTCTGAGATTTCCTGTCTTTTTTATTTAAGGCACCATTGGATATTTTCTGCGAAATCCCTTACATTTGTGCTATATTGGTATTTGGGAGGTCGGAATAATGGCAGCGAAATATTCTAGCAAGATTAATAAAATCCGCACGTTTGCATTGAGTTTAGTCTTTATTGGATTTTTTATTATGTATATTGGCATCTTCTTCAGAACTTCTCCGATTATCATGACCATATTCATGATGCTCGGGTTATTATCTATAGTAGGAAGCACGGTTGTTTACTTCTGGATCGGCATGCTCTCGACTAAAGCTGTTCAAGTAACATGCCCTTCATGCGGCAAAACAACGAAGATTCTCGGCAGGGTTGATATGTGCATGTATTGCAACGAACCGCTGACGCTGGATCCGAATCTGGAAGGCAAAGACTTTGATGAAAAATACAATCGCAAAACGGTCGAATAAAAAAAGCGGAGTGCAGTATATGCACCCCGCTTATATTTTAGAAAAAAAGACTGAATGCTTATAAAGACATTCAGTCCGTTTAATGCGCTTCTTTCTTTTCGCAGCTTCCGCACACTCCGTAGATCTCCATGCGATGGTGACTTACTTTAAAACCTGTCACGTGTGAAGCAAGATGTTCTACCTCATCTAGTCCCGGATAATGAAAATCTACAATCTTTCCGCATTTTTCACAAATAACATGGTAATGCTCCGTTGTGACAAAATCAAATCTGCTCGAAGCATCCCCGTATGTTAATTCTTTGACAAGGCCTACCTCGCGAAATACACGCAAATTGTTATAGACCGTTGCAACGCTCATATTTGGAAATTTGCTTTCCAAGGATTTATAAATATCATCAGCTGTAGGGTGAGTCATAGATTGAATAAGGTATTCTAAAATGGCATGACGCTGGGGAGTAATGCGCACTCCAGTCTGCTTCAGCGTGTCAAGTGCTTCTTTTAACTGATGTTCAGACATCTGCTATGCACCTCTTTCCTGAAAAACATTCTTACTTTATAATATTTATAAATAGTGTACATTGTGACTGGGACTTTTGTCAATTGCGGTTAGACAGCCTTCTTTTTATTTTAGGCCTCAGTATCCTTGTTTTAGATCGATTGCATTTTCCATGGATGAATAATCTCCATCTATATATAACGCCAAATTTCTCTTAAAGATAGCCATCGCTCTTGGTAGATAGTTCTCAGTTATGCCCGACAAATGCGGTGTTACTGTGACATCCTTCATTCTCCAGAATGGATGATTTTCTCTCAATGGCTCCTCTTCGAACACATCAAGCACTGCATGCTTTAGCTTTCCCTCGTTTAATGCTTTTACTAAATCCGCTTCGCATACAGCATCTCCGCGTCCGATATTAATAAATATGCCTGCTGGTTTCATCCAGCTGAATGCTTTATAATTCAACAACTCTTTTGTTTCTTTTGTACTAGGGAGAACAGATACAACAAAGTCTGCTTTTCTCATTCCTTCTTCTAAACCATTGTATGTACGAATTTCATCAAAATATTCAACGATTCTCCCGGATCTGTTCATCCCTTCCGTTTTCATCCCGAAAGCTTTTGCGAGCCTTGCAATTTCAGTTCCGATTGCACCTGCTCCTAATATAAAGATCTTTTTCCCATGAAGTTCATGCATTTTGACTCTGCGGTCCCATTTTCTCTCCTGCTGATTCTCGCGCAGCTGCTGTGACTCTCTTGAAATTTGCAGCATCATTGAGATTGTATACTCAGCCATTGGAATCTTATGCACGCCTTTAGAGTTGGTTACCAGTATTTTTTGATGTATTAAAGCATCAAAAGGGAGCTTGTCCATCCCTGCAGACGCAACCATCAGCCATTTCAGTTCTTTTGCTTGCCCAATAATGTCAGCTGTCAGATCTTCCCCGTATGTCAAAATCACTTCAGCTTCTTTTACCTCATTAAGAACATCATTTATCCTGTTGTCAAAATTAAAATCCAAATCAGGAAATTCATTTACTAATTCTTCCTTTAAATAAACAGGCAGCTTTACTGTTGATAAAATCTTCAAAACCAATTTCTCCTTTTTCCTTTTATTTTACCAAAAATAAAAAGAGTGCAGGAACCAAAGTTCCTGCACTTAATTGCGCTAACGAATGAGGAGGTTATGCCTTCTTTACAACATACTCCGGGTTCTTATTTTTTGTCTGGACGTTTGACTCAGTTCCTAAAAAAAAGGCTTGTTATGACAAAGTTTCTTTCATATATTGAAGGGCTTCTTCAACATGACCCTTCACTTTTACTTTCCGCCACTCTTTGACAAGCTCGCCGTCCTTATTGATAAGGAAAGTTGAACGTTCAATTCCCATATATTCTTTTCCAAAGTTTTTCTTCAGCTTCCATACTCCGTATTTTTCAGCAGCTTCGTGATTTTCATCCACCAATAAAAGAAATGGAAGATCGTACTTGGCTTTGAATTTTTCATGCTTGCTCTGTGCATCTGTACTGACTCCAAGAATAACAGCATCAAGCTCCTCAAAGCTTTTGTGCTGATCTCTGAAGTCACATGCCTGAGTTGTGCAGCCCGGGGTCATATCTTTTGGGTAAAAATAAAGTATGACATGCTTTCCTTTAAAATCTGAAAGCTTCACTTTTTCCCCGTTATCAGCTGTCAGTTCAAAATCTGGTGCAGTTTGTCCGATTTGAGTTGTCAAAAATATCAGCCTCCGCAAAATTGGTTTAGTATAAGACTACCCAATTCCACAGAATGATTCAACTTATGACCCTTTTTCCAGTCCCCATACCGTTCTTGCAACAAAAACAGCAGGCAGAACATAGCCTATAAGCGCTTCGAGAACAGCAAGCAGTCTGCCAAACCCGATCGGAATGACATCTCCGTATCCTAATGAAAAAAGAGTAACAGCGCTGAAATACAGGCAAGTATGCAAACGGTCAAGATAGGTTCCTTCCATAATAACCCCATTATCAACAAGCACCTCAAACCCGCTGGAGTCCAAAATTAAGAAAATCATACTAAAGCCAATCAAAATTGAAAGATATAAGAAGATGACAATTAACAGTGTATCTATAGATAGAAAATTTCGTTCCTTAAAAGTGCGGATGAAGATGGTAAAGCTCATCAGCAAACACAGCGATACAGCTATAGCAAATAACCCTCCCATATATATGCAGCACCTCATGTTCAAAACACGTAATGGTACAATATATACAAGAAGGTCCTTAATATTCGGCCTGTCTTTAAATTTCGCATCTATTTTCTTATAAGCTGGACAGCGAACAAAAGACTGAACGAAAGCAAGACAAGCGCTCCAGCCCAAAGCCACGCGATCGTCATATCCCCTGAATCGATTGCAACATATATAGCAGTTGCAGCCGTCTGTGTCTGCCCCGGAATATTCCCTGCAAACATCAGGCTTGCCCCGAACTCACCGAGAGCTCTTGTAAACGCAAGAACCGCCCCCGTGACGAGTGACGGAATCGCGAGCGGGATCGAAACATGCCTGAAAACCTGGCGTTCATCCGCTCCATCTACCCTCGAAGCATCTTCGATTTCACGATCAATTATTTGAAAGCCAAGCTTAGAAGCCTGATACATAAGCGGAAAAGAAACTACGCATGCCGCAATAACGGCTGCCCACCAGGTGAAAATAACTGGAAATCCTGCAATGCGTTCAATAAGTTGACCAGCCGGGCTATTCATTCCGAAAATGACAATCAGGAGAAATCCAACAACCGTAGGCGGGAGAACAAGCGGCAGCATGAGGAATGTCTCAATCACTGTCTTCCCTTTAAACGAGGTTCTTGCCATGATCCTGCCAATAAAAGTTCCGCTTAATACGACTATTACACTAGATACCACTGCAACCTGAAGCGACAGCGCAATAGGCTGACTGAATTCACTCCACATCGCGATCACCTTTATGAAGCACCTTAAATCCCTGCTGCTCAAATACTTTTATCGATTGTTCTTTCTGCAGAAAACGAAAAAAAACTTCGGCTTCTCTTTCGTGTTCAGTTTCCTCCAGCACACCGGCTGGATAGATAATACTCTCATAAGAGGCCGGTTCTATCGGGGTCTGATTCACTTTTTCTGAAGTCGCGGCATCTGTTTTGTATACAATTCCCGCATGAACATTGCCTGTTTCAACATAGGACAGGACCTGTCGCACATCTTTGGCATATACTATTCGATCTTTATTTCTTTCCCACAAATCATCATGCACAAGAGCTTCTTTCGCATACTTGCCGGCAGGAACCGTTTCCGGTGTGCCTATTGCTATCTTGCCAATATCACCTGATGCGAGATCCTGCATTTTTAATGTTTCATTCTCTTTACTTGTAATAAGCACTAAGCTGTTTCCCAAATAATCCATTTGAAGGGATTCATTTAGTAAGCCCTTTTTACCCAGCTGTTCAAAAAGATCTTTTGAAGCAGAAAAAAAGACATCTACCGGAGCCCCTTGTTCTATTTGACGCTTTAGAGCGCCGGTCGAACTAAAATTATAGCGAACTTCAATAGAAGGATTCTCTTCCTCAAATTGTTCTTTTATCTCATTCAATGAATCTTTTAAACTTACTGCAGCCGAAACAAGCAAAACGGTTTTCTTTTCAGGTCCGCTCTGCTGAGAGGCGCATGATGTTAAGAAAACTATACTAATAAGAAAAGTCAGGTATTTTTTCAGCACTTGTCCGCGTCCACCCTTTACTTACTGAATCATCTATTTCTTTCTATTATACTAAAAGATGCGCAAAAGTTTTTCATCCTTTTTAAACATGCTAGAATAGACTTTAGAAATTTTTTTCAGGAGGAAGACATGAAATTCACTAAATCTGAAGAGCTTCACGAAGAAGCGTTACAGCATATTGTAGGCGGGGTTAATAGTCCTTCCCGTTCTTATAAAGCGGTAGGCGGCGGATCTCCAGTCGTGATGGAAAGAGCAAAAGGAGCTTATTTCTGGGATGTTGACGGCAATAAGTACATAGACTACCTGGCAGCATACGGCCCAATCATTACCGGACATGCTCACCCCCACATTACGAAGGCCATTCAAAAAGCAGCAGAAGATGGCGTGCTTTACGGAACTCCGACTCCCCATGAGGTGAAGTTCGCTAAAATGCTGAAAGAGGCAATGCCGGCAATGGACAAGGTACGTTTTGTCAACTCCGGAACAGAGGCCGTTATGACAACAATCCGGGTTGCAAGGGCGTATACAGGCCGGGATAAAATCATTAAATTTGCAGGATGCTACCATGGCCACTCAGATCTTGTGCTTGTTGCGGCGGGCTCCGGACCTTCGACTCTCGGCACACCCGACTCTGCAGGGGTTCCAAAAAGCATTGCAAATGAAGTGATCACGGTTCCTTTTAATGATATTGAACCTTTTAAAGAAGCACTTGAGAAATGGGGAGACGAGGTTGCAGCTGTTCTGGTTGAGCCAATCGTAGGAAACTTCGGGATTGTCGAACCTTACCCAGGTTTTTTAGAAGCAATTAACGAGCTTACTCATGATGCCGGAGCACTTGTCATCTATGATGAAGTCATCACAGCTTTCCGCTTTATGTACGGAGGTGCACAGGATATGCTTGGTGTCACACCCGACTTGACTGCCCTTGGGAAAATCATTGGCGGCGGTCTGCCAATTGGTGCATACGGCGGAAAAAAAGAAATCATGGAACAAGTTGCACCTCTTGGTCCTGCCTATCAAGCCGGAACAATGGCAGGCAACCCCGCTTCTATCTTATCAGGGATCGCCTGTCTTGAAGTGCTTCAGGAAAAAGGGGTATATGAAAATCTCGATAGACTTGGACAAATACTTGAAGAAGGCATTCAAAAACATGCAGAAACCTATCAAATTCCAATTACGATGAACCGGTTAAAAGGTGCTTTGACCATCTACTTTACGACAGAGAAGGTTGTCAATTATGAACAGGCGGAAAGAACGGATGGCGAAATGTTCGCCAAGTTCTTTAAATTGATGCTTCATGAAGGGGTTAATCTTGCTCCTTCTAAGTACGAGGCATGGTTCCTTACAACAGCTCATACAGAAGAAGATATCAAGGATACATTGCTTGCAGTCGAGCGCTCATTCAATAAATTGCATAATGTATAAATATACAATTTATTCAAACAGGGATTTTAGTCCCTGTTTTTTTATTTTTTTATTCCTCGCTGAAAACGTTTACAAATAAGCAACCGCAAGTTTTCATGAATATTTAAACTTTTCAAACTTGTATGTGCCTCTCAAAAACATGCATAAATAATTGAATTTTTTCAATCTAAATGATATGATAAGTATTACATTTCTGAAAATTTTGTTATTAAATCTCACAAGAAATCTATATTTTCAAATGATAGATTCATATTTTATCGGGAGGTGAAGGCTATAAGCGGGAACAAATTCCCCT
This sequence comes from Metabacillus hrfriensis, assembly GCF_030127205.1. NCBI lineage: Bacteria > Bacillati > Bacillota > Bacilli > Caryophanales > Bacillaceae > Metabacillus > Metabacillus hrfriensis. Next base: position 690,428 of record NZ_CP126116.1, on the reverse strand, counting down.
TTCAAGCCGCTTTTATGAAAGAAAATTGGAGCCCAAGTAAGTTTAAGGAATATTACAACGCAGAGCATGACGCTTGCGGCATTGTATCAGTCATCGAAAAACGGAACGTGCCGACTAAAGAAAACATTGATTTATGTATAGATGCATTGATTACGATGAATCACCGCGCCGGGTTTATAAACGGCGAAGGAGACGGTGTCGGCATTCATATTGATATTCCAAGAGCCCTGTGGAAGCAGAAGCTTGCAGACGCAAAGCTTGATCAGCAACTGGCTGAGCGTGGCGATTTTATCGTCGGACACCTCTTTTTGTCTAAAAACGAAAGCCCTGATAAATTGAAAAAAGAAATCAAAAACCTTCTATCCGAAAAGAATTTCGAACTTGTTTTCGAAACAGATAAAGTCACAACATCATCTGCATTAGGACCCATCGCCCTGCAAGAAGAACCTCTCTTTTGGCAATTTGCCATGATTCCAGCCGGCAAGCATGATTCTCTTAATAAGGATCTTTTTGAGCTGACGATTCAGATTGAGAAAAATCTCAATGTTCATGTCGCATCGCTCAGTCAGCATGCTGCTGTATATAAGGTTATGGGTGCGGGAGATGTACTTCCGAAGTTTTATCATGATCTTGCAGATCCGCTTGCAGCATCAACGATGACTCTTGGACATAACAGGTATTCTACTAATACATTATCTACTTTTTTTCGTGTGCAGCCATTTAGCCTGTTAGGTCATAACGGTGAAATCAATACAATTGCAAAGCTTCGTGACGAAGCAAGAATGATGAATGTTCCGCTAACAGACGGCGGAAGTGATTCTCAAGACTTGAACAGAACGATTGAAACATTGGTGGCAAGAGACGGCTATAGCCTGTTTGAAGCACTGGATGTTCTTTTTCCTCCTATTATTAATGAAATTAAAGCATATCCAGACCACCTTCAGGACTTATACACGTATATTCGTGAAGCTTGGGGACATTTCGCACAAGGTCCTGCAGGCATTATCTCGAGATTCGCAGATGAAGCAGTTTTCAGCGTAGATGCTTTGGGACTCAGACCATTGTGGAAGGTAGAATCAAAATCTTCCTATATATTTGCATCTGAACCGGGAATCATTCCGACTTCTCTTTATGCAGGCGAGCCTAAACCGCTTGGACCTGGCGAGAAGCTTGGACTTAAATGGAACAAGGACGATATTGAACTGTTTGAATATCCTTCTCTTCAGGAGGAAGTCTATAAAAGATTTTCAGGCAGAACGGATATTGACGGGTACCGCAGAAGATTAGCGCATCCAGTCAGCAAAGGCAAATGTTCAGCGTCCCCTATTTTCAAAGTTCACAATGGACATTACGCTGCATTCGGCTGGGATCGCGAGCACATTCAGCTGCTTGAGCAAATGGCTGAAAAAGGAGCAGAGCCGATTCGCTCGCTCGGACATGATGGTCCTCTTGCAGCCATCCATCCAGACCGGAAAAACATTGCTGACTTTATTAAAGAAAGTGTTGCTGTTGTTACCAATCCGGCGATTGACCGTGATCGCGAGTCAGAGCATTTCTCCATCCGCTCTGTGATCGGGAAACGCCCTTCACTGACTGAGCAGCAGGAAAGAACAGCTATGATTGAGCTTCCTTCACCATTATTGCTTGAAGGCAAGCTTGGAATCATGGCAACTGAGCATATTGAACAGCTTCCATATGAAGAAGTTATCGAGACATTCTCTAAGGAAAAACAGCTGTATGTCCTATCTGCTGTTTACTCTGAAAGTGAGAGCCTGAAAGACGCTCTTGACCGTCTGAAGCTTGAAGCTATTCAAGCTGTAAACGAAGGCGCTGTATTACTTGTGCTTGACGATCAGGAAGCCCATCAAAACGGAAAGCTGTGGATTGATCCGCACTTGATTACTGCCGTTATTGATCAGGCATTGGTTCAAGCAAGCCTGCGCAGAAACTGCTCGATCGTTCTTCGCACAGGGGCCATCAGATCCCTGCATGACATTATGATTGCATACGGTCTTGGAGCAAATTTAATCAATCCATATATCCTTTTTGCTACTGTTGCTGAGGAAGAATCTGCAAAACCTGCTGTTAACTTGTATGAATCATTAAACAAAGGACTTGAGAAGGTCATTTCTACAATCGGCATTCATGAGCTTAGAGGATATGGACGTCTCTTCTCGGCTATCGGATTAAATGAAGAAATCGAAAAAGAGCTTAACATTGTAAACTTTTTAGGCTCTCGTTCTCTTAAATATAATTTTGAAAGCCTCAAAGCCGATGCACTTGAACGAAGCCAGGACTTTGAAAATGAAAAAGCCCGTCCAAGCAAGACATTCCATATTTTCCCGAGAATCTGGAAAGCGATTGGCGATGTTGCAAAATTGGGCAGCTATGACGGTTATCGCGAAAAACTGACAGAGCAGGAAGAAAGCAATCCGATTACCATTCGACATTTAACTGACTTAAAAACAACTAAAACTGCTGTGCCAAAAGAAAAAGTAAATATCGGAGTCGGAGAGCACAGTCTTCCATTCGTGATCGCCTCCATGTCCTTCGGTTCACAAAATGAAGTAGCATTCCGTGCTTATGCAGAAGCTGCTGAACAATTAAATATGGTTAGTCTGAACGGTGAAGGCGGAGAAATTAAAGATATGCTCGGTAAATATCCGCGCACACGCGGACAGCAAATCGCATCAGGAAGATTTGGTGTAAATGCAGAGCTTCTGAACTCTTCCAACCTCCTGGAAATTAAAATCGGCCAGGGAGCGAAGCCTGGTGAAGGCGGTCACTTGCCGGGTTCAAAAGTAACAGCGAAAATTGCAGAATCCAGGAATGCCACGATCGGATCAGATCTCATCTCGCCGTCAAATAACCACGATATCTACTCGATTGAGGATTTGGCGCAAATGATTTCTGAACTGAAAACAGCTAATGACCAGGCAAAGGTTTCCGTTAAAGTTCCTGTTGTTCCTAACATCGGAACGATAGCTGTAGGAATTGCAAAAGCCGGAGCCGACATCATCACGCTGAGCGGATTTGACGGAGGTACTGGTGCAGCCCGCATCCATGCACTTCAGCATGTTGGGCTGCCTGTTGAAATCGGTGTTAAAGCGGCACATAACGCATTGCTCGAAGCTGGATTGCGTGAAAAAGTAGAGCTCTGGGCAGACGGCGGAATTAAAAGTGCACTCGACGTTATGAAAGTCGTTCTGCTTGGAGCAAACCGCGTCGGGTTTGGAACATTATCGATGATTGCAATCGGCTGTACAACATGCCGCGGCTGTCATTTAGATACATGCCACGTGGGGATTGCCACTCAAATTGAATCAGAAGCTCAGGCAAAAGAGCATGGCTTAAGACGCTTTGTTCCAAGAAAATACGATCCCGCTGTACAGGGCCTTGTTAATTTGTTCAGCGCATTCGGTTCAGAGCTTCAGGCACTGACAGCATCACTTGGATTTACAAATCTTCAGGAGCTTGTCGGAAGATCTGACTTGCTTGAGCAAACGCGCGGCAAAGAAGAAATGGATCTGTCACTCTTGCTTGAAACATTGGATATTCAAAATCTTTCTCATAAAGAAGTTGCAGCAAGCTTAGAAAGCAAACGTCTCGCTGTTGCAGCCGGAGCTGAGTATTTAGATTACGATGACAATGAACTTCATGATTCAAGAGAATTCTCAAGCGTTACATCTGAACAGCGCATCCTCGGCAGCCGGGTTTCCTGTCACAGAGTGCGCGGCCGTCTCGATGGCTCGTACAAAAAACTGGATGACGTTGAGCTTTATTATAAAGAAGGCTCTATTCCAGGAAACGGTCTTGGCGCCTACAATTCAAGCGGCATTAATATCCGAGTTGAAGGCGGAGCGCAGGATGGCACAGGGAAAACGTCATTTGGAGGCAGCATCCAAGTATTCAAATCTAAAGGAACTGACGGTAAGTACTACAACGGTTCTGTTGGTAAAGGATTTGGCTATGGCGCGCAAAGCGGCCTGCTGCTTGTACAAGGCAATGCGGATGCACGCGCTGGAATTCGCCTCTCAGGAGCAGACATGATTATTGGCGGTAAGATTGATAAGCCAATTCCTGCAAATGAGAAGGGTAATATTGGAGTAAACGCCAATATTAAAGGATTTGCGTTCGAATACATGACAAACGGCAGAGGACTTGTCATGGGAGATCCAGGCCCATGGATTTGTGCAGGGATGACTGGCGGGGTCGTGTATGTCAGACATCAGCCTGAGCTTGGATTAACAAAGCAGGCTTTAGAACGCCGAATTGCAAAAGGCGCTAAAATTGACATTTCACCTCTAAATTCAAAAGGCGAGAGTGATGTATCAGAATTGCTAACAACATATATCGAGGCTCTCGGGCGTCATGGTCAACATGATGAAGCTGAAGAACTGAAACTGCTTTTACAGGATTTAAAAAATAACTTTATTCAGCTGGTGCCTGTTAAAGAGCAGGCAGATCCATCTGTATCAACTGAATAATACTACTTTCAAATAACACCTGCCTGTCAGGTGTTATTTTTTTTTTACCAAAACGGAAAAATGTAACTTGAATAATTTGTTTAAACGTTGTATAGTCATTAATTATTTGACAAGAAGGCTTTTCAGCAAACATTGTTCTTTTTCATTTGTGCGAAACAGCCCAACAACAATTAGTAAAGAAGGGAATGTCCATACACACCTTATGAAACTTGGTGCCCGCATTATAAAAACGGGGATAGCCATTACGCTGGCTCTATACTTGGCCACGTTATTAAATATACCGTCTCCCGCGTTTGCAGGTATTGCAGCCATTTTTGCAATCCAGCCAACCATATATCGCTCTTATCTATCTGTCATAGAGCAAGTACAGGCAAATATCATCGGAGCAGCCTTTGCCATACTGTTCGGGCTGATCTTTGGTCCCCATCCGTTTGTTATTGGTTTAACTGTGATTATTGTCATAGCGATTAATTTAAAAATAAAAATTGAAAATACGATTCCTGTATCCATCGTTACAGTTATTGCGATCTTAGAAAGTCCCGGGGAAGATTTCATTGAATTTTCCCTCATCCGGTTTGGAACAGTCCTGCTCGGAGTTTTATCGGCCTTCATAGTCAACTTAATTTTTATCCCGCCTAAATACGAGACAAAGCTATATTACAGGATTGTCGACAATACAGAGGAAATAATTAAATGGATCCGCATTAACATGAGGCAGGTTTCCGATTACAGCGAACTGAAAACAGACATTGAGAAAATAAAAGATAAAATGATTAAGCTTGATCAGCTTTATCTGCTGTATAAGGAAGAACGGGCTTATTTCAAAAGAAATATCTATGCAAAATCGCGCAAGCTCGTCCTGTTCAGGCAAATGCTTGTTACATCGAATCGTTCCTTGGATACCCTGAAAAAGCTTCACAGGCTGGAAAATGAATTGCATCACCTTCCAGAAGATTTTAAAGAAATTCTTGTCAATGAGCTGGACTATTTGATCGATTTTCATGAAAGAAGCCTCCTGAAATTTATTGGCAAAATTAAACCGCAGTCCACAACTGACCTTATTAAGGAAGGCCAGTTTAACAAGCAGGAACTTGTCGATACTTTTATGAAATTTAAAGGAAACTGCATTGATCAGGAATGCTTCTATCATCTGCTCCCTCTTATCGCTGTCATCATTGACTATAGCGAACAGCTTGAGCATTTAGATACTCTTATAAACAGCTTCCATAATTATCATAAAGATGAAAATGAACTTCAAATTAATGAAATCGAAGAAACCAGCTGATTTGAATTGATTGCAAATAAGAAGAGGACTAACCCGTTAATGGTTAGTCCTCTTTTTTTAAGCTGTACCTTTTGGGTTTTAAATTTTTAATAGATACGTTCTGGAGCTAGACAAACTGCGAAAGATACCTTCTAAAAAAATCTTTCTTTCCCCGTTAGTATTTCCCACAAATAAAAAAGTCCAAATCCCATAGGATCTGGACTCTTCATGTATTTTTTTATTAATGCTTCCCTTTTGGATCAAGCGCATCCCGAAGTCCGTCACCCATTAAGTTAAACCCAAGAACGGTAAGCATAATGGCAAGACCGGGGAAAAACAGTGTCCAAGGAGCCTGAACTAAATATTGCTTGGAATCGGCAAGCATTTTCCCCCATTCAGGATTTGGAGCCTGTGCGCCAAGTCCAAGGAATCCAAGAGCAGCTGCTTCAATAATGGCCGTTGCAATCGCAAGAGAAGCTTGTACAATAATCGGCGAAAGGCTATTCGGCAGAACATGAACAAGCAGAATTCGGGTATCGCTTGTTCCGACCGCTTTTGCTGCGTGTATGTATTCTTCTTCTTTTACACTCAGCACTTTCGCTCTGATCAGCCTGCCAAAGTTCGGAATGTTAATGACAGCAATGGCGATCAGTGCATTCTGCAGGGAAGGTCCTAAAATAGCAACAATCGCAATGGCAAGCAGGATGCTCGGAAAGGCAAGCATGATATCAAAAATCCTTGAAATGATGGTATCAATGATACGGCCGTAGTAGCCTGCCATAATACCAAGAAGCGTTCCCACTATTGCTGATCCAAGGACTGAGAAAAAGCCAACCCACAGGGAAATTCTTGCCCCAAACAGGACTCTTGAAAAAATATCCCGGCCAAAATCGTCCGTTCCAAACCAATGCTCAGATGAAGGAGGAAGCAATCTCTTTGAGAGCTCCTGCTCATCAATGCCTTGAGGGGCAATCAGCGGTGCCGTGATTGCAATAATAACAAAGAAAAGGACGAGAAAGCTTCCTGCGATTGCTAATTTATTTTGTAAAAAGACGCGCAGCTTCTGCTGAAAAGGAGTGACAACCTTCTCCTGTTTTATAATGGCAGTCTGCTGCTCCTGCAGCGATGGTAGTGACATAGCAGTCTCCCCCTTTCCTAATATTTAATCCTTGGGTCAATTGCAGCATATAAAAGATCAACAATCAGGTTAATAAATACAAAAATCGTTGCGATAATTAAGATTCCGGATTGGATAACCGGATAATCACGATAGCTGATGGCATCAAAAATATACCTTCCCATCCCCGGCCAGCCGAAAATGGTCTCTGTTAAAATGGCTCCGCCAAGCAATAATCCAGTTTGCAGTCCAATAATTGTTAAAATCGGAATGATGGCATTTTTTAAAGCATGCTTGTATACAACCCAGAACATATGAAGGCCCTTAGCGCGTGCTGTCCGGATAAAATCCGACTCCATTGCTTCAATCATGGTTGAACGGGTAATCCTTGCAATGATCGCCATTGGAATCGTAGCGAGCGCAATTCCCGGCAGAAGAATATGCTTGAGAACTTCTATAAATTGATCAAATCTTCCATGCAGAAGGGTGTCGAGCAAGTAAAGATTTGTGATAGAATCTATCGGATTCCGAATTTCCTCCCGCCCTGTAGTAGGAAGCCAGCCAAGCTGAATGGAGAAGACATACTGCTCCATTAGTCCAAGCCAGAATATCGGCATCGACACGCCGACTAATGCGATAACCATTGCTGTATAATCAAACCAGGAATTCCGGAACCAGGCACTGATGATTCCTGCATTGATTCCTACCACGATAGCAATTATCATAGCAAAAATCGTCAATTCCATTGTTGCAGCCAAATATGGAGTCATCTCCTGGCTGATTTGTGCTCCAGTTCGAATGGACTGACCAAGATCACCGGTCAGCAGTCCTCCAACATAATCAAAATATTGGATGTACCAAGGCTGATCAAGACCAAGCTGCTGCGTTAATTTTTCGATTGCTTCCTGTGTAGCGCGCTGCCCGAGAATGACCTGTGCCGGGTTGCCCGGAATGGCTCTGATTATAGAAAAAACGACTAGTGTCATCCCAATTAAAACCGGTATGAGCAATCCAATTCTTCTTACTGTGTATGAAACCATCGTCTCACCTCGCATTTATTTCTGAAAAAAGGAGGAGGACAAGTCCTCCTCCTTCAAGATTACTTAAATTCAACCTTTGTTAAAATGTCAGATCCAGTTGGGTGCGGCATGAATCCAGTTAAGCTGCTGCTTCCGGCCAAAATTGGCGTTGAGTGAGCAATCGGGATCCAAGGTGCATCTTCTTTAATGATTTCCTGCGCTTTTTTATAGAGCTCGTTGCGTTTTTCCTGGTCAGCATTAGACTGTGCTTCAATCAGAATGTCATGAAGTTCATCATTGCTGTAGTACGTATAGTTATTGCTGCCGATGCTGTCTTTGTCTAAAAGAGTATAAAGGAAGTTGTCAGCATCTCCATTATCTCCAGTCCAGCCGAGCATAAAGGAATCCGCTTCCCCTTTGCTTGCTTTGTCTAAATAAGTTGCCCAGTCATATGTTTTGATTTCAGCTTCAACACCGATTTTTGCAAAGCTTGACTTAAGAACTTCTGCCACTTTCATACCCTCTGGCATATACGGACGCGGTACAGGCATTGCCCAAAGCTCCATTTTAAAGCCATCAGGATGTCCAGCTTCAGCAAGAAGCGCTTTTGCTTTTTCCAAATCATACGGGTATGGCTCGATCTCATCATTATAGCCTTCTAATGAAGGCGGCATTGGATTTTTCGCAGGTTCAGCAAGGCCGCCATAGAAAGAATCAATAATCGCCTGTTTATCTACTGCATGGTTCAATGCCTGACGCACAAGTTTGTTATCAAGAGGCTTGCGGTTTGTCGTTAATCCGACATACCCTATATTCATGGACGGACGCTCAAACGTCTGTAAATCTTTATTGCTTGTAATAGATGCAGTATCAGATGGATTCACTCCATCCATTAAATCAATTTCTCCCGTCTGCAATGCATTTAAGCGGGCTGAGTTTTCCGGAATGGATTTAAAGATTACCTGATTTAATTTCGGGTATCCTTTCATCCAGTAGTCTTCATTTTTCTCAAGAACGATTCTGTCGTTCGGCTTCCACTCTACAAATTTAAATGGCCCTGTTCCAACAGGATTTTCTCTGAATTTATCTCCGTGCTTTTCAATTGCAGCAGGACTTGCAATTCCAAATGGAGACATCGCAAGGTTCTTTAAGAAAGGAGCTTGCGGACGCTTTAGTGTGAAAATAACTTTATTCTCACCTTCTGCTTTCACTTCTTTAATAACATGGCCTTCATCCTTTTTAAATCCGCCAAACATTGTGTAGTAAGGGAATTTATCGGCATCCCCATTCATCCAGCGCTCGAAATTGAACACAACAGCTTCAGCGTTGAAGTCCGTTCCGTCATGGAATTTAACACCTTCTCTTAAAGTAAGAGTATACGTCAGGTTATCTTCAGAAACTTCCCATTTTGTTGCAAGACCTTCCTGAACAGTTGTATCCTGCTCACCGTAATTCAACAGTGTTTCAAATACGTTGACAGTTACTTTAAATGCTTCTCCCTCTGTTGTTGTAATTGGATCAAGTGATGTAGAATCCCCGCCGCGTCCAAAAACAAGACTATCCTGTTTCTTTTCGCTGCTTCCGCCTTCTGATTTACCATCTGATGAGGTGTCATCTGAGCTGCATCCCATCAATGCCGCTGATAACAGCAGCACAAACATAATTGAGACCAACAGGCTTTTCTTTTTCACGCATACATCCCCCTATTTCCTATTAATCAAACTATTAATCAATCTATCAATCACATCTGTGCCATTATTGATATAAATGACACGCGACATAATGACCTTCTTTTACTTCAGTCCATGCGGGCTTTTTCACCTTGCATGGTTCAAAGCAGGCAGGGCATCTCGTATGAAAAGCACACCCTTTAGGCGGATCGGCCGGACTCGGAAGATCCCCTTTTAAAACAATCTGTTCTTTAACTGCCTCAGGATCCGGGAGAGGCACGGCAGAAAGCAGCGCTTTTGTATACGGATGCAGCGGTTCAGCGTACACCTGCTCGCTGTCTGCAAGCTCTACTAAACTTCCCAAATACATGACTCCAAGCCGGTCACTGATGTGGCGAACCACTCCCAGGTCGTGGGAAATGAAAATATAAGTTAATGAAAATTCCTTTTGCAGGTCTTTTAATAGATTCAGAATTTGAGATTGAATGGAAACATCAAGAGCAGAAACTGGCTCATCTGCAATGATCAGCTTCGGATTCGTCATCAATGCTCTTGCAATCCCGATTCTTTGCCGCTGTCCTCCGCTGAACTGATGCGGGTATCTTTTTCCGTAAGCTTCATCTAGACCGACAATTTTCAGCATCGTTTTTACTTTTTGCCTGCGCTGCTCCTTGTTTCCAATTTTATGTACGATAAGCGGCTCTTCAAGAATTCGCTCTACAGTCATTCTAGGATTGAGAGATGCATAAGGATCCTGAAAAACCATCTGCAGCTCCCGTCTCATCTTTCTCATCTCTTTTTGAGACTTAGAGAGCAGCTGTTCATCCTGAAATGAAACAGTGCCTTCTGTAGCATCGATCAGTTTCAGCAAAAGCCGGCCCATAGTTGACTTCCCGCAGCCCGATTCACCGACGATTCCAAGTGTTTCTCCTTCATATACTTCAAAAGACAAATCATTTACCGCCTTGACTGCACCTACTTTTCTGCCAAACACTCCGCCATTTATCGGAAAATGCTTTGACAGCTTGTCAACTTTAAGCAAAGGCTTCGTCATGATGAATAGCCTCCTCTCGTGCCAGAAAGCATCTTGATTGATGGGAATCCTCTAACTTGTACAGCGGAGGTGCATCATTTATGCACTCAGCCATTGCATATTCACAGCGCCCTGCAAACAGGCATCCCTGTTGAACGGTGCCAGGACGCGGCACCTGCCCGGAAATGGAATATAGCCTGTCATTTTTATGCCGGATATCAGGCACTGATTTCATAAGCCCTTTTGTGTAAGGATGCTTAGGATTTTTGAAAATGGTTTTGACGCTTCCCTCTTCCACAACTTGACCTGCATACATGACCATGACGCGGTCACACATTTCTGCTACCACACCAAGATCATGTGTGATAAAGACAATGGACGTTGCAAGCTTTTCATTTAGGTCTTTCATTAATTTCAGTATTTGCGCCTGAATTGTTACATCAAGTGCAGTTGTCGGCTCGTCGGCTATAAGCACCTTCGGATCGCAGATCATCGCCATCGCAATCATGACACGCTGCCTCATACCTCCGGAGAGCTGATGGGGATATTCTCCGTATAACTCCTCAGGTCTCGGCAGTCCTACCAGCTTTAGAATTTGAATGACCCGGTCCTTTGCCTGTTTTTTAGTTAAGTTCTGATGAACACGAAGTGACTCTTCAAGCTGGTTGCCTATTTTAAATAATGGATTGAGCGAAGTCATTGGCTCTTGAAAGACCATCGCGATTTCATTTCCGCGCATTTTCCGGAGTGATTTTTCGTTCAGCTTCAGAAGATCCTTCCCTTGAAACAGCACTTCTCCTGTAAGCTTTGATGTTTTCTTTGGCAATAGCCCCATAATCGAAAGCGATGTCACACTTTTTCCGCATCCCGATTCTCCTACAATACCTAAAATTTCTCCCTTATGTACGTCAAAGCGAATGGAATCCACAACACGCGTTTCTTCTTTGCTTTGCATAAATGTAATGCTTAAATCCCTGATTTCTAAAATTTTTTCCCGTGTCAGACCGTTCACCCCCAGTGAGGACACTCTTTTTCCAACACCATAAAAACATATGATGCCGGATCATCCTCTTTGCTCTCTCTTGATATTTCTGTAAGATACTATTCAAAATACAAAAAAATTGGATATGTACAAATTATAGACTAAATATTCTAAATATTAAAATAGTCCTTTGTACCTAAATAGTTTTATTGCATTACTTTGATAAAGTGATTATGTTAATTAAATTCATGTCCTTTGAAGCACTTTTGAAGCATTTTTGAAGCAAAAAAAATAGCAATCCCGAAAGGATTGCTTGTTTTACTTAATATGGAATTCTTTTTTCCTAAAAATGTGATTTTATTATGATAGAAAAACATGAACTAATCCAATTGCTGAATCTGGAATAGAGAATAATAATGGCCTTGCTTCTCCATTAGCTCAGAATGATTCCCCTGTTCTGCAATTTTCCCGTTTTCTACGACAACAATTTTATCTGCATGTGTAATGGTTGAAAGACGATGAGCTACGATAAACGTAGTTCGGTCCTGAGCAAGCTTCTCCAGTGCTTCCTGTATGAGGTGCTCGCTTTCCAAATCAAGAGCTGACGTTGCTTCATCAAGAACAAGTATAGGAGGATTCTTTAAGAAAACTCTTGCAATGGCAAGTCTTTGTTTTTGTCCGCCAGAAAGCTTAACCCCGCGTTCACCGACTTTTGTATCATAGCCTTGAGGAAAGCCTAAAATGAATTCATGGGCGTTTGCAGCTCTTGCGGCTTCAAACACTTCTTCATCCGATGCTCCAGGCTTGCCGATCAGAATATTTTCTTTAACAGACTGACTGAATAAAAACGTATCCTGCATAACCATACCAATTTGATCTCTCAGGCTTTGAGCCCGGTAGTCTCTGATATCAATCCCATCAAGAAGAATGCGCCCTTCTGAAACATCGTAAAAACGCGGAATCAAGCTGATGAACGTGGATTTCCCGCCTCCGCTCATGCCTACTAAGGCAACTGTTTCCCCTCTGTTCACTTTTAAAGAGACATGATCAAGGATCATCGGTTCTTTCTCTTCATATTTGAACGAGACATCTTCAAATTCAATTGTTCCATTTACCGCTTTTGCTTCTATTGCATTCGGTTTGTCTGTGATATCGTACTCTTCATCAATTAGTTCAAACACACGGTCCATGGATGCCAGGGCCTGAGTGAGAGTAGTTGACGAAGTAACAAGGCGTCTGAGCGGATTATAAAGCTGATCAATATAAGCAATAAATGCTACCATTGTCCCAACTGTCATGTTCCCATGAATAACTTGATAGGCAGCATATGATATAACAAGCAGGGGGGCAACATCCGTAATTGTATTCACAACTGCAAACGTCTTAGCATTCCAGCTTGTATGATCGAGCGCTTTCGTTAAAAAGTTATGGTTTTCTTTATCAAATTCAGCCTGCTCATGTTCTTCAATGGCAAAGCTGCGGATGACAGGCATACCCTGAACTCGCTCATGAAGATGTCCCTGCACCTGCGCCAGAGCTTGAGATCTTACTCTAGTCAGATGTCTCAGCTTTCCGTAAAAGTACTTGACGGAAAAGCCGTAAAGAGGAAACAGAATGATTGATACCAGTGTAAGTTTGATATCCATTGTAAACATGATGATCACTGCGATCACGATTGTAAAAATATCAAGCCATACGTTCATTAGACCGGTGATGACAAAGTTTTTCGTTTGTTCAACATCGTTGATGATTCTCGAGATAATTTCTCCCGCTCTTGTGTTTGCATAGTAGCGGAGACTGAGTTTTTGCAGATGTGTAAACAGGCTGTCCCTTATATCATAAAGGATTTTGCTGCCTGTCCATTGTGCAAAATATTGACGATAATATTCAATTGGCGGCCTGACTATAAGGAAAATGGCGAACATGATTCCCATTATTGTCAGCAGCTTTGCCGTTTTTTCATCCGCTGACATTTTTCCGCCTAATATATCATCTACTACATACTTAAGCAGCAGCGGTGTTAATAAAGGAATAGAGAATTTTATAATTCCAATTAGGATCGTTCCTGCTATTTGAAATTTATATGGTTTGACGAATTTCATGTAACGCTTTACAGAACTCAAGGGTCTTTGTCTCCCCCTTTCTTTGTCTATTTTGCGCGCAGCAGAACATCTCATACCTGCCTTTGCAGCGCATTGATTGGCTTTAAAAAATATACCGGCAAAAAGAATAAGCCTGTTTATCAAACAGGCTTTCAGGCTGTGCATCCCCAAATCTGCTATCTATATGCTGTACATCAGGAAGTGTGAACGGATAACAAATCATTTTACATGTGTTAAATAACGTTCATACCACTCATCGATAAATTCTGCTGAGAACGGACCTTTTTGCTGTCGGATCCAGCGCAGCAATTTTTCAAGGTTGCTCTTTAAAATAAGATCGATGACATCAGGATAATTCATTTTTTTACGGTGATATTCATATTCATCTTCATCTAAGATGATATAGGTCATATCAGGAAAAATTTTAACATCAAGGTCATAATCTATGTATTTCAGCGCTTCATCATCCCATGCGAATGGCGAGCTTATGTTGCAATAATAATAAATGCCGTCTTCCCGGATCATGCCTATTACGTTAAACCAGTACTTAGTATGAAAGTAACAAATGGCAGGTTCACGGGTAATCCAGGTTCGGCCATCGGATTCTGTCACAACGGTCCTGTCATTTCCGCCGATAATACAATGCTGACTAGCCTTCAATACTGTTGTTTCATCCCAAATTCGGTGGATATGCCCATCATGTTTGTAGCTATGAATTTGTATGTTATCTCCTTCCTTGGGAAATCCCATTTTACTCCCCTACTTTCCGTATCGCCGCTTTGCTAAAGAGCAAAGATCTTCAACTAATTGTTTTTACTATTATACCGTTTGCAGGAAAAAAAAGAAAATAAAAGAGCCGCCCCTGAGGTTTTGGGAGACTCTTGAAATAGCCTTTATTTGCGTAATGGCAGAACAGCCTGATAAGAAAGAATTACCTCTTCTGTCTGCTTTTCAAACACTTTCTGAATCATATGCAGTTCATCCTTCATAAAGTCAATCTCTGACTCAATCTCCTTGCATTTTATTTCATCCGGAAAACTGCACAGCTGCTCCTTTAACTGCTGACATCTCTCAATTTCAGACTGCAGGCACAGCAGCTTTTCCATCGTCTGGAGCTGGCTGCCGACTAATTGATCAAAATCTTTCAATCCAACTACACCTCTCTCTTCCGTCTTGCCTATTTGTACACATACTTTTTCTTCTTCATAAATCATTTTCCTTTGACTTTATATGTTGAGGAATAAGAGGTTTTGTCGGATGCAGAATTGTGCAGATTGTTACATTGTCGGGCCAGCTGCTCTATTAAAAACGTTGAAAGGGATTGTCAACGCTAAAATAAAAATAGAAAAGACACTTCTTCTCACAAGGAAGAAGTGTCTCTTATTTAGCTGTTTTTAAAATTAAGAGTTTTGGTTTTTCTTAGCTTCAGCTTGTTGATTTTGTTTTTTCACTTGTTGAGCATCTGTTTCAGTAGCGAACTCAGCTCCGAATTGTTGTTGACCTTGCGCAGCTTGAGCGTTTTGTTGTCTTACTTGTTGTACGTTAGTGCCAGCTTGAGTTTTGTTTGGTTGTTGTTGATTTGCCATGATTATCACCTCCACGAAATATATCATGTCCCGGAGGTGAAATTAATATCCAAAGGTTTTAATTTTTTTTGATTTTTGCAGTTTTCTACATCAGAAGGGAACGTCCGCCATCCACGATGATGGTCTGTCCTCTGATCATCGATGCCTGGTCTGAAACGAGAAATTCAACAGCATCAACCATATCTTCCATATCCACCATACGTCCTGCAGGAGTCATTCTTTTCGCATCAGCAAGCAGTTCCTCGCGGTTTGGAAAATGCTTCAGTGCTTCTGTATCAACAGCTCCGCCTGAAACAGCATTCACTACAATATTTTTTGATGCAAGCTCGACTGCCAGGTAGCGTGTCAAAGATTCGAGCGCAGCCTTTGATACTCCGACTGTGGTGTAATTTTCAAGAACGCGGATCGAACCTAAAGAACTGATGCTGACTATTGTTCCTCCGCCATTTTTCTCCATTCTCTTCGCAGCTTCCTGAGCACAGAATAAAAGAGCTTTGCTGTTAATATCCATAGTCCAGTCCCAATGGCTTTCTTCAAGCTCCATTAATGGTCTTAATACACCTGATGCAGCATTGTTTACAAATATATCTAAACGGCCGAAGGTCTCATCTATTTCGGCAAACATTTCTTTAATCTTTTCAGGTTTTCCTACGTTTGCTTTTACTACAAGCGCCTTTACGCCAAGCTCTTCAATTTCTTCTGCTGTCTGAAGAGCTGCACCTTTGCTTCTGGCATAATTGATGACAATATTGTATCCCTGCTTAGCAAGACGGAGTGCGATTGCTTTTCCGATTCCGCGGCTGCTTCCTGTAATTAGTGCTGTTTTGTTCTGGTTCATTTTTACATCTCCTTATTTGCTGTTAATCGTATAGTTGCTTTTATTGTATCAAACAATAGGACAAGCGAGTAGTAGAGGAGGATTGCTTATGTATGTAGGCCGTGATATGACTGAATTATCCATGATGTCCATCCATGAGTGGAAGGACAATGAATTAGCTTACTTTCATCATGGACTTCAGCAAATGATGCTTTATTTAAACGCCGAAGGACAAACAATACACCGTGAGATCATCCAGGAAATTGAAGAACGGGGCGGTTTAAACCGCAATGAAGCTGATTACACACACGGGACAAAAATAAGCTATGACTAACACGAATCGGCCGTAATCAGGCCGGTTTTGTGTTTTTAAATGAAGCATGCATATCAATTTGTTCACGGGTGAAAAACTCCTATCTCTGTAAATTATGTAATTATGGCAAACTCACTTAATTTCCACAAATTTTTTTGCACACTCTCACCCGTTTTATCAAAAACATTACTGAAGTGACATCTGATAAATCTTCTGATGTGAAACAGGAAACGCGTATCTCTGCATTTCAGTTTCTGTCACTTTTACAAGATCTTTATAGCTGCTGCCAGGTTTAAGCTGACCGGTATAGACGGAAATGTTCCAGACTAAATGAGAAAATATATGCTGAATGGTGCCTGTAAGCGGTTCAAGCTCAGCATCAGTCCCATATTCATCATTTAGGAAATTCACAAGCTGTTCTTTTTGCGAGACGATGTCAATCGATGTTTCACAGTTTGGAAACTCCCATAAATTTGCGAGAAGTCCTGAAGAATTGCGTTTATGGATGTAATAATGGCCATCTTCATCTTTAAGAACGGCAGCGGCCATAGTGACTTGCTTAGGCTTTTTCTTCTTGCTTTTGACAGGGAGGTCACTTTGAACACCTTCATGGAACGCGTGGCAATGCTCCCTGACAGGGCACATAAGACATGCTGGGGACGTTGGGGTGCAAATAATCGCGCCAAGCTCCATTAATGCCTGATTAAATTCTGAAGGCTGTTCCTTTGAGATTACCTCATATAGAATGTTTTCAAAAATCTTGCGTGTTTTCGGCTTTGCGATATCCTCCCAAATAGATAGAATACGCGCCATCACTCTCATCACATTACCATCTACTGCCGGCTCCGGCACGTTGTAGGCAATGCTCAAAATGGCCCCTTTTGTATAAGGACCCACTCCTTTTAGTTTACTGATCTCCTCAGGTGTATCAGGTACAATGCCCCCGTAGCTGCTCATGACCTCTTTAACAGCCGAATGCAAGTTGCGTACTCTTGAATAATAGCCAAGTCCCTCCCACGCTTTCAGAACATCTTCTTCATCCGCATCAGCCAGTGCTTCAAGTGTCGGGAACTTTTCTGTGAAGGCAAGAAAATACGGAATTACTGTATCAACTCTTGTCTGCTGAAGCATAATTTCAGAAACCCATATTTTATAAGGATCCTGATCAAGTCTCCAAGGCAGATCTCTTTTCTCAAGCAAATACCACGAAATTAAATCTTTTCTAAATTCGTCTATATTCATTGAATGTAAATTTTTTTCAATTGAGTCGAGCATATTTAAATATCCTCCGTATGTTATTTTTATAGGAAATTTGGGAAAATAGATGGTAGGCTTTCATTTGAGTTTTAAGAAAGTATAAAAATTTTGCGCTTTGATTTCTAGCTCCGCGCCCAGAATAAAATCTCCAAAAAAATACAACCCCGGACTTTTCGGGTGATTTCTTATCTGTCTGTCGGTGCTAAACGGGCGCTTGCGCTTTGATTGTGTCAACTAAAAAATCATACAGCATTCGCCGCAAATTAAAAAGGGGCAGGCATGCCTACTCACAAAAACCATAATAATCAGTAATATATCCTATAAAATAAAGGGATGAGAAAACCTTATACATCATATGAAAGTGACAGGAGGTTTTAATGGGTGGATACAGGCACACATGTTGTGATGGGTATTGCTCTCGGCGGGCTTGCAACACTTGATCCGGCAGTAGGCACAGATCCTGTGACTGCACAGGCTGTTATGATCGGAGCCATTGCAGGGTCTCAGGCTCCCGATCTTGATACCGTATTAAAATTCAGAAATAACGCTAAATATATTCGCAATCACCGTGGGATTACTCACTCTATACCTGCTGTAATTCTTTGGTCCGTTTTAATTACTGCTCTTTTGTACTGGATCATCCCGCGAGCTGATTTGCTGCATTTGGCCGTATGGACCTCAGTTGCTGTTGTACTTCATGTATTTGTTGATATTTTTAATGCTTACGGAACCCAGGCACTTCGTCCATTTTCAAAAAAGTGGATCGCACTTGGCATGATTAATACCTTTGATCCAATCTTGTTTTTGATTTACACAGCAGGAATTGTGGTTTGGATATTTGGAACACCTGCAGGCTATACATTTATAACTGTCTTTATCGTTGCATTCGGGTACTACATTCTCAGATTTATCATGAAGAGAAGAATTGTTCATAAAATCCATGAGAAATATGGCGATGTAGAAAAAATCATTATTTCTCCGACGATGAAATTCAGAAAATGGCGGATCGCGATCATTTCAAAAAACCATTATTATGTGGGACGTTCACTTAATAATGAACTGACAATCCTTGATGAATATGACCGGGTTCCAGTACCTCAAACAGATGTTATTCAAGCTGCTGAACAGGATGAAAATATTTCTGCGTTCTTATCTTTCTCCCCTGTTTACAGGTGGGAGGTTGACGAATATACAGACCATTACGAGGTGAAATTTATCGACTTGCGCTACCGGAGCAAAGGGCATTATCCCTTTGTTGCCATCGTTCAGCTCGATCAGGATTTAAACATTGTCAGTTCTTATACAGGCTGGATATTCAGTGAGGAAAAGCTCAGAAAGAAATTGGATTTATTGCCTGAATAGAAGACTTGAGCCTAACAGAGAACAAAAACGCCTGATTTCATTATCTGGGCGTTTTTTTAGTTTTTCGGGGAATTATAGATGGTGGTGGAATCCACAAACAAGCTTACTTTCGTTTTTTGGGGACTCATATCACTACTTTGAGTCCTCTAACAAGGCTGCTCTCCGGTTTTGGGGACTCATATCACTCCTTTGAGTCCTCAAACAAGCTTACTCTCCGGTTTTGGGGACTCATAGCACTCCTTTGAGTCCTCTAACAGGTTTACTTTCCGGTTTTGAGGACTCATACCACTCCTTTGAGTCCGCTAACAAGGCTGCTCTCCGCTTTTGGGGACTCATAGCACTCCTTTGAGTCCTCAAACAAGCTTACTCTCCCATTTAGAGGACTCATACCACGCCTTTGAGTCCTCTAACAAGCTTACTGTCCGTTTTTGGGGAATCATAGCACCCCTTTGAGTTCTCAAACAGGTTTACTTTCCGTTTTTAAGGACTCATACCACTCCTTTGAGTCCTCTAACAAGGCTGCTCTCCGGTTTTGAGGACTCATACCACGCCTATGACTCCTCTAACAAGGCTGCTCTCCAGTTTTGAGGACTCATACCACACTTTTGAGTTCTCTAACAGGACTACTCTCCGCTTTTGAGGCTCATAGCATGACTTTGAGTCCTCAAACAAGCTTACTCTCCGGTTTTGAGGACTCATAGCATGACTTTGAGTCCTCAAACAAGCTTACTCTCCCATTTAGAGTACTCATACCACGCCTTTGAGTCCTCAAACAAGCTTACTCTCCCATTTAGAGTACTCATACCACGCCTTTGAGTCCTCAAACAGGTTTACTTTCCTTTTTTGAGGACTCATAACATGACTTTGAGTCCTCAAACAAGCTTACTCTCCCATTTAGAGGACTCATAGCACCCCTTTGAGTCCTCAAACAGATTTACTTTCCGTTTTTGAGAACTCAAAGATGGCCACTAATTCTTTAAACAGGACTACAAATCGGTCAAAAAAAACGGGTACAAATTTCGGTGAAATTCAGTACCCATTTTCATCTATATTTTTCGGTTATCCCCTTCAATAAAGATAACATTTCTCATGAATCAAACTTTTTTAATGCAGCAAATGATCATCATCATTCAATAAATGTTTATATTTAGGATTTGTTGCTAAAAACTCATGCAAATGCTCACCGTAGTTGGTAATCCACTGCGTCACTATTTTCTCCGTTACATTTTTTCCGCGGTATTTTTCGCCAGCTTTGGCGTAGGTTGCTTCAAAATCCTCCCAAAGGAGTTCAATCCACGTCCGGGCTTTTTCATAGCTTAAAGACGGATTTTTTTCCATCAGCAGCTTAGTTAAACGTTCATAATATGTTTCCATTTTTCATCACCTCGTGGCATTGATTCTTGCTTATAGTTTTAGCATCAGCATCACATACTATAAATACGCTTCAGTTATTGAAGCTATTTTAAACCCATTGGAGGTCATACGCATGCGGAATAAAGCAAAAGACTTTCCGATTCAATCCAGCAATAAGTTTGAGGGAGAACCAAGAGCAAAAGATGACTTCGCCTCAAAAAGAGCGAATGGTACGACCAACACTAACCCGCAGGAAAGAATGAGAGCATCAGGCGAACGCAATGATATTGGTTCTTGATTTTGCATAAATTTTGCGGAGGTGCTTATAATGGGTTCAAACCATAAGAAGTTCTATAACAACAGATATGAAAATCCGTTTCAGCAGCCCTGGGCTAATCCTAAACATGCACATTCTCAGGTAAATGGACAGACACAGCTGACCCAGGACTTAATTATTTTAGAAGCACAAACAAGAAAAAGATCATAGATTTTTAATGAATAACGAATCATGCTGAATGAAAATATTCAGTGTGGTTCGTTTTCATCCTTTTTCTCACCGAGCATTGAAATCGGAATACCCTCTTCTTCACTTGGGCTTTCCAGACGATAGCCCCAGGCAAAGACACCATTCATATAGGTGATTTTGAAAAACGTTCCTGGTGCCCCTTCTATTTCATAAACCTCTCCCGGCAAGAAGCTGTCCGGATTCAGTAAATAGGCTTGCGCCATTGTCATTTTACGATCTAAAACCGCAAATTCATTAACCATTCCCAATTGTTCCGCTTTACGAGCTTTTTCACGCAGCTGGGCAATTTCTGTTTTTAGCTCATATTCAGTCAGAGTACTGTATCGTTTTGTCTGCAAAATGATCATCCTTTCTCATTTCTTTAAAATAAGTATAGAATATAAGTAATAATTAGAAGGAGTGAGCCAATGTCAGCTATAGTTATTACAGGAGCCGGATCTGGGCTTGGGCGAGCACTTGCTCTGCAATACAGCAATAGTTTTAATGAAATTATTTTAATCGGGAGAAATCAAGAACGGCTTCAGCAAACAAAAGACATTCTGCTGCAAAGCCAGGAGCTTGAAGTCTTTACATATACCGTGAATATCCAAAACCAGCATGAAGTAGAGACTTTATGCACATCGTTGTTCACCAAGCACGATGCAGCTGCACTCATTAACAATGCGGGAGTAGGCCACTTTGGGCCCGTAACTTCATTATCTGCTGAAGAAATCAGTGAAATGCTGGATACAAATGTTAAAGGCACCATTTTTTTAACCCAGGCTTTTATAAAAGAATTTACGAAAAAAGGTACAGGTAAAATTCTAAATATTATCTCTACCGCCGGACTGCGGGGCAAGGTAAACGAAAGTGTGTACGTCGCATCGAAATTCGCCGTCAGAGGTTTTACAGAAAGTCTTGTAAAAGAGCTGGACGGAACGGACATTTCGATTGCCGGAGCTTATATGGGCGGCATGGATACACCCTTTTGGGACAATAACGAACACATTAAGGATAAAACCCGTCTTAAATCACCGGCAGTTATTGCAGAAAAGATTTATCGTCTTGATGACGGCAGAACAGAAATCATTGCAGAGTAGGATATCAATCCTGCTCTTCTTCGCTTAAATAACGGTCGATGATTTCAATTGAGAAACCCTTTCTGTATAAAGCCTGCTTCATTTTCATTTTATATTGTGACTGTGCTGCTCCTTTGGCATACTTCCTTTTCAGTTTTTCTGCCTGAAGAACAAGAGAATTCCACTCTTCTTCATCATTATTTTCATACATTAATTCTTCTTTTACAATAGAAATGACATCATAGCTGAAGCCTTTTCTCATAAGTGTCTGTTCCACTTTTTGCTTAATCTGTACAGTGGAGATCTTCGATTCTTTCCGAACGACCTTTTCGGCGTGGACCATCGCTTGTTCCACTTGATCTTCTTTTGAATACTGCAAAAGAGCTTTTTCGGCAATGTCCTTGCTGATTCCTTTTAATGAAAGCTCCTGCTTCATCACACCGGGCCCTTTTCCGCCGGTTTTCCAGTGCGTGCGGATATAAGCATCTGCAAACTCTTCATCGTTTACATACTTATAGTGGCGCAGCTGGTGCATCACTTCAGAAACAACGGCTTCTGCATATTCTTTTTTCAGAAGCATGTCCGCAACTTCTTTTTCGGAGCGCATTCGGAATCCTAAAAATTCAATGGCTTTATTGAACGCTTTTTTCACGGAATCTCCATATTGAATTTCCAGGATTTCCATCTCGTCCAGTTCAAGACCTTTTTTAAGACCGAATTTTAAAAGGACATTCTGATCGACACTGAATGCGAATTTTTCGCCGTTTCCCTCATTCAAAAAGATATTGAAACGCTCTTCACTGCTTTTTTGAGCCGTAATTTTCGTTATTATTGGCATATTGACACCTCTCCTTCATCTTATCATATTTCGCTTTTAGAAGGCTTAGTGTAAGCGACGGCGCACCATTTAAAGAAACTTATGTTTCTCAGCATATTAAGAAGGATTATCGGGGTTTGATTGCTGAAATATAAGGATAGAGAATAACAAGGAGTGATACAATGAAAATTGCGATTGCTGGCGGAACCGGTTTTATAGGAAAGAAGCTCACTGACTATCTTTTAGAAAACGGAAACCAAGTGCTGATTTTGAGCAGAACGAAAAAAGAAAGTACGAAATCCGGACTTCAATACATTGAATGGATGACTGAAGGTGCAGCTCCTGAACGCGAACTAGATGGAATAAGTGCTTTCATTAACCTTGCAGGTAAATCCATAAATGACAGGTGGACGGATGAAGCCAAAAAACAAATTGTTGAAAGCCGAGTCAAAACGACCAGTGAAGTATACAGGATCATTCAAAACCTGGAGACTAAGCCAGAGGTGCTAATAAATGCAAGCGCGGTCGGAATTTACGGGACATCGGAAGAAGAGACATTTACAGAGGAATCACGACCGAAAGCATCAGACTTTCTCTCAGAAACGGTTATTAAATGGGAGCAAGAAGCAGCCAGGATATCAGACCTTGGTGTTCGGACTGTATTTACCCGCTTCGGTATTATTTTAGGAGAGAAAGGCGCTCTTCCTTCTATTGTACTGCCTTATAAATTATTTGCTGGAGGAACGGTTGGCTCCGGTACACAATGGCTGTCATGGATTCATATAAATGATGTAGTGAAACTTATTCACTTTTTGCTTCTTCAAAAATCGATTGAAGGTCCTGTTAATGCAGCATCTCCAAATCCTGTTCAAATGAAGGATTTCGGAAAAACGGTTGCCAAAGTGCTGCACCGTCCTCATTTGGTTCCCGCACCAAGCTTCGCTTTAAAGCTGGCACTCGGAGAAAAAAGCATGCTTGTTCTCGAAGGCCAGCGGGTGATTCCGAAAGTCGCACTGGAAAATAACTTTCAATTTTCTCATTCAGTGCTTGAAGAAGCTCTATCTGACATATTAAAATCCACATAAGGACACCAGAATAGGAGTTTATCATGGATAGCTTTTTATTTAGGAACGCAACAATTTATCCCGTTACATCAAAAGTACTTTATCAATCCGATCTCTATGTTTCCCGCGGCAAAATTACGGCAATCGGCAAACAGCTGCCATGCCCGGAAGGAACTAAAATCATTGACTGCAAGGAGCAATTCTTGTTACCTGGCTTCATTGATGTTCATACACATCTTGGCCTTTATGATGAAGGTACAGGATGGGCAGGAAATGATGCCAATGAAACCATTGAAGTGCTCTCTCCTCACATTCGCGCTCTTGACGGGGTTCATCCTCTTGATCAAGGTTTTAAAGATGCCGTTCAGTATGGCATTACCACCGTTCATATTATGCCTGGAAGTGCAAATGTGATCGGAGGCACAACATCTGTCATTAAAACACATGGCGTAAATATTAAGGACATGATCGTCGTTGAAACGGCCGCTTTGAAAATCGCACTTGGGGAAAATCCTAAACGCATTCACAGTCATGGCAACAAAGATTCCATTACGAGAATGGGTATTATGGGGATGCTCAGAGAGGCTTTTTACAAAGCACAGTGCAGCAAAGAGCCTGATGATTTCAGATCCATTTCCATCCGCAAAGTGCTAAATCGCGAAATACCGGTACGTATTCATGCTCACCGTGCAGACGATATCCTTTCAGCCATACGATTTGCTGAAGAATTCAATCTTGATTTCAGAATTGAACATTGTACAGAAGGACATCTTATTGCAGATGAGTTTATAGGCAAAAACATAAAGGTCAGCGTAGGTCCTACTCTGACAAGAAAGTCCAAAGTAGAGCTTAAAAATAAAAGCTGGCTTACTTATCAGGCATTAGCAGACCGCGGCGTTGAGGTCTCCATTACAACAGATCATCCATATACACCTATACAGTACTTAAATGTTGTGGCATCCATCGCCGTAAGAGAAGGTTTTGAGGAAAAATTGGCGCTAGAAGCCATTACCATTACTGCTGCCAAAAACCTGTTAATTGATGATCGCACAGGGAGTCTTGAAATAGGAAAAGACGCGGACATAGTCCTATGGAATCACCACCCTTTTCACTACCTTGCAAAGCCCGAGCTGACAATGATTGACGGGAAAATCGCCTTTCAAAAAACCTGAATTTCCCTCTTGAAATATACGCATTTTCCCGCATGAAAAAATGTACTTAAATTCATAAAAAAATAACAAAAAAATAGTTTCATTTTGAAAAAAAATCGAGTATGATACGAGAGGATAGAGTAATAAAATAATTACTAAAAACCGAATGATGCAAATGCGTGGGAAGGCAAATGGTGCGCCACCAGTAAACTGGTCCTAGTGGGTTCGATTCCCACCCCGAAATTTTTTTATCTAATTTAAAAAATTTCGAGGGTGGGACTTCAACACGACAAGTCTGTAAGTCTGCCCTCTGGTTGGAGGGATAGCAGATGCTAAAAAAACGTGATATTCAAGACAGTCAGCCGCTCTATGATCAAATGGTTCACCCTGATGTCTTCCCTTTTGTGCGCCACAAAGCTGCATCAATTGATGAATATCTATTTTTAACCAAACAAACGATTGAAGCAGAAGAGCGCGGGGAATTGATTTCACGTACCATTCTCGATGAATGGGGCTCTCCAATCGGAACGATCAGTTTATTTGATGTTCAGGACAATGCGGGGTTTCTTGGTACATGGCTGGGGAAGCCATTTCACGGAAAAGGCTATAACCAGGCTGCTAAAGATGCTTTTTTCAATGAACTCTTTTTTGAGCTTGACATTGAACGGATTTTTCTCCGCATCAGAAAGAAAAACATTCGCTCAACAAAAGCCGCTGAAAAGCTGCCTTATGTCGTAAATGCCAATGAAACAAGAAAGCCTCTTCTCGACGAAATCAATCAGGGCGAGGATATTTATAACTTATACGAAATTTCAAAAGACCTATATACCTTCTATACGATGCGTACTGCCGCTGAAACCGGGGAACAGCATCTTAAAGAAGCATAATGATACAAAACCTGCTTATCTTCTTGAGCAGGTTTTTTTGTATGAGATTCATGAAAGATGACAAAAATAGTGCTGACACATAAAAGAAAGGGTGAACGAAATGGCTGATAAAAGAAAACGCGAAAAAACCCGCAATTCTTTAAGCGGTGCACAGGAAGTAACCTATTCAAGAGCTTTTAAAATGGCTGACCGTGCAGGCGGATACATAAACAGCAAATCAAGTCATTAACTGCCAGCATACCATCCTCCAGTTGAGATAAAACTAAGCAATGAACATATGAATGTTCAAGCTAACTTCAGGGGGGCTAAAAAATGGGCAGAGCAAACAGTCAGCATTCTAGAAGCAAAAGCAAAAATGATTTAGCACAAGTTCCAAAAAATCTTAAAAAAGAATCTGATGGAGTTTATGAAGAATATTCGGCTGAACTCGCAGATCAGGCAGATAAAACAGCTCAAGCAAGAGCTAAAGCTGCAGATGAGCGTCAGGGAAAATAAACGATTTATATACGATACAAAAAGGAGAGTGCTTAATGCGCTCTCCTTTTTATTATTTCTCTTAGATAATCTGTGGATAATGTTATCCACACCCATGTGAATTTTGTGGATAATATAAATTAGACACATATTAATATGATTGAATGAAAAATTGTCAGATTTTTTAGTAATATTGTGGACAACCTCTATTTAAACTGTGAATAATGTGTATAAATTTGTGGACCCTTTAAATTTTATGGGTTTTCATTGTGGATAAATATTTTAATGGATATTCGTATATTTTTTGGAGATTTTACAAATTTTAACTATACATCAATGATTGTCATCATGATATCTGAAAAAGAGCTGCCAGCAGGCAGCTCTTTTTTTATTTATAGCATCTCCAACTAAAAGTATGTCATGTTTCCTTACACGAATAAAGAAATCTCCATTCACTAATAGTAGAATAAGTGAATATTTAAAAAAATTAAATTAGGAGAGATGATAATGAAATTAAATGACTTGAGAAAAAGCGGTCATGCCCCTTCCCTCTTTGCATCATTTCTTTATTTTGATGTCAGTTTTATGATTTGGGTTTTATTAGGGGCATTAGGGGTTTATATTACAAAGGATTTTGGACTTTTACCAGCTGAAAAAGGATTGATTGTGGCCATTCCAATTTTAGGAGGATCGTTATTCCGGCTCATTTTAGGTATTCTGACAGACCGTATCGGCCCTCGGAAAACAGCAATCGGCGGTATGCTGGTTACAATGATTCCCCTTTTGTGGGGATGGTTATTAGGAGAAAGTTTAGCAGAACTTTATATGATTGGAATCTTGCTTGGAGTTGCAGGTGCAAGCTTTGCTGCTGCTCTTCCTATGGCCAGCCGCTGGTATCCTCCCCACTTGCAGGGCCTTGCCATGGGGATAGCTGGAGCAGGAAATAGCGGTACACTTTTTGCAACATTATTCGGACCGCGTCTTGCAGAATCAATTGGCTGGCATAATGTAATGGGATTAGCCTTAATCCCTTTATCTATCGTTTTCGTCATTTATCTATTAATCGCAAAGGACGCTCCATCACAGCCTGCTGCTAAACCAGTCAAAGAATATTTTAATGTATTTAAAATGAAGGATACTTGGTATTTCTGCCTGCTATATAGTGTAACCTTCGGAGGTTTTATAGGGTTTACCAGCTTTTTGAGCATCTATTTTGTGGATGAATACGGGTTAACCAGGGTTAGAGCAGGTGACTTTGTAACATTATGTGTCATCGCAGGCAGTTTCTTTCGTCCAGTTGGAGGATTTATCGCAGACAAGATAGGCGGAGTTAAACTTCTATTGTTCTTGTTTGTTGGCGTTGCGATCAGTATGCTTGGAGTTAGTGTTCTATCATCTTTTACTGCCGTTACGGTTCTGCTGTTTCTCGGCATGCTGTTCCTTGGTATGGGTAACGGAGCTGTCTTTCAGTTAGTTCCACAGCGATTTCCCGAAGAAATTGGTTTTATTACCGGAATTGTAGGGGCAGCTGGCGGTGTAGGAGGATTTCTTGTACCAAACATACTTGGTACTTTAAAACAAATTACGGGCACATATGATGCTGGATTTGCCGTTTTTTCTGTAGTTGGAATTGCCGCATTGACGATCTTAATATCAGCACAGTTTTCGTGGAGAAAGACGTGGATTATCAGTAAGAAGTCAGTCAAAATTTAGCTTTAATTACGCATTTTCTTCTATAGTAGAATTTAGATAATATTTAACAAATAAGTTGGTGAAAATCAAAAAACACTTAGATATTTTCTAAGGGTCCGTTTACAGGGGGAAAACTTAAAATCTCGCACCGCTTTTAGAGGTGTTTTTTGCATACTAAAACCCAGTCCCTTTAGGACTGGGCTTTTTGATCCGTATTCAAATCTTACTCCATTATCCCCCCTTTAATAGAATAACTACAATATGGCCTCAGTCCTAAATTGCTCAACCCACAATTTGTCTTTAACTAACGCACCCTGCTTTGTACACTCCTTTTACAATCTGCTCTCAGTATAGTAATTTCCTATTAAGCCTGATAACGCAGGTATAATATTCTTTGCTATAATAAAATACATATAATTGCAGGTAGAAAAAAATGGACTAGGGGTGAACATAATGTATTGGACTCCATTATTTGAAAACGATGTACCAGTAGCACACTTCTGCTCTTAGTGGAGGGAAGGTGACTACATCTCTCCGTTAGGGGCATTTTCGACCTAATTAAAAAACGGAGGGTATAAAAAATGAAAAACACCTTATTAGGTTCTTTATATTTAACTTTAGCTTCCAGTATCTGGGGCGGTATGTACGTTGTTGTTAAAATTGTAGTATCGGTCATACCTCCACTAGAACTTGTGTGGATGCGATATTTAGTGGCAATTGCTGCACTTCTCGTTATCGGCCTGATAACACGACAAAACTGGCGAATTGAGAAACGTTATTTCTTATTAATCACAGCTATTGGGGTCATTGGCAATACCATTTCAATTGTTGCTCAGGAAACTGGTACAATGCTTTCCACAGCACAAATGGGAGCCATTATAACTTCTTCAACACCAGCATTTATGGTTATTTTTGCTCGCTTAATCCTTAAAGAACGGTTGACGTTAAAAAAGGGGATCTCCGTTTGTTTAGCGACAATTGGAGTACTTCTCATTGTCGGAATTGGTGATGTGAATATGTCCGGCACACTTGGAGGTATTGCACTGCTTATTGCAGCATTAACATGGGCACTCATGTCTGTACTTGTAAAGCTTTTGCCAAGTGATTATCCACAAATTGTGGTAACCACCTATTCCATCTTAGTAGCCCTAATCGTGTTGACTCCTTTCGTTTTGCCGCGGTTACACGAAATTCATATCTCTGAACTGACTCACCCGACTATTTGGGGAGGACTCTTATATTTGGGTATTGTTTCAACAGCAGGCGGATTTCTACTCTGGAATCGCGGATTACAAATGCTTAACGCCTCAAGTGGAGGAATATTTTTCTTCTTTCAACCCGTGGTTGGAACATTACTTGGATGGCTTATTCTGGGAGAGAACATAGGTGTAACGTTTTGGATCGGTTCTATCCTGATTCTCACAGGTGTTTTATTCGTTATCAACGAGAAAAAATAGTATTTAGAAACCCCTTCAAATGTATCTGAAGGGGTTTTGCTTGTCTTACAACACTCATTCATGAGTAAATTATTTGTCATTATTCAACTAACCTGCCGTTTAATCGAATAACCCATATTTATAATAATATCCCATTAAACGTTTGGGAATAAACTGCGTAATAGAAAGAAGGATCGTTTTACAGGTTGAATAGCACACTAACACAAAAATTTCGCTGGACAATAACTATTGCCCGCTAGCCAATTGAGTGGTCATAATCGGTGAAAATCATAATACTGCAACAAAAATAGCAGGTCTAATTCGCTTGCGAATTAGCCTGCTCTCCCAAAACGGAGCTACTTAGGTATTTCCCTAAGCGTTTTTATATTGATTAGCTACTGCCGTTTTATATGAATACCTTCTCTCTTTTTCTTGGTGAAAACCAAGATAAACGCTGCGACAAATTAACAACTTCCCCTATAATAATCATGGCCGGATTTGTGACTGCTTCACTTTTAACTGTTTCAACGATTGTTTCGAGAGTCCCTGTTACAATCCGCTGATTCATTGTCGTGCCTTGTTCGATTACTGCTATTGGAGTTTGGGGATTTTTACCGCAAGATTGAAGCTGGCTGCATATATAAGGAAGATTTTTTATCCCCATGTAAATGGATATCGTGTCAACCCCTTTAGCTAAATACTCCCATCGGATGTTATCGGGTTTACCTGTCGTACAGTGACCTGTGACAAAAGCAAAGGAACCTCCATACTCCCTGTGGGTAACAGGAATGCCTGCATACGCAGGCGCTGCTATTCCTGCTGTTATGCCAGGCACAATTTCAAAAGCAATGCCAAGTCGGGCGAGCGCTTCTGCCTCTTCTCCACCCCGCCCGAAGATGAATGGATCTCCGCCTTTTAATCGCACAACTGTTTTCCCTTCAAGAGATTTTTCAATGAGCAATTTCTGAATAACCTCTTGTGGAACACAGTGGTTTCCCGGAATTTTACCACAGTATATGAACTCAGCTTCTTCCTTTGCATGTTCCAGCAAGACAGGATTGACTAAACGGTCGTACAGGATGACATCTGCTGCTGCAAGACATTTCACAGCTTTGAGGGTAATTAATTCCGGGTCACCAGGTCCAGCTCCAACAATATAGACTTTTCCTTTTTTCATCCTTTTCCTCCAGCTCTGAGAAGTATCTAACTGATTCTGGACTCCATACTATTTACATTGACCGGATCCCATTCTACAAAAGAAGATAAATATCATTATCATCTATTATCGTTTCATATGTTTTTACACAGCCATTATCTGGATCCTGGACCATGCCATTATCTAAACAGATCTTCCAGTCATGCATTGGGCAATAGACATATTCACCGCTGACAATTCCTTCTGTGAGCACCCCGCCTTTATGAGGACAGCGGTTTTCGACAGCACGAACTCTTCCATCAGATAATCTGAATACCGCAACCTCATTTCCTTCAACACGAACCGTTTTTCCTAAACGTTCTGGAAGTTCATCAGCAGCACAAACCAGCACTTTTATTAAACTATTATTTACCATGAATGATTTCCCCCTTTTCATTGCAGACCGCTGTATTAAGACATAACGACATTCTCAAACAATTCTTTTTTTGTTTTATCATTATTTACAATTTCTTTCCAAGGGTCCTTATAGACAGATAGAGCTTCATTCATTCGGTCATTAAGCTTTTTACATGTTTCCTTATCTTCCAAAACAGATTGAACATGAGTCAATCCAACCCGCTCTATCCATGCGGAGGTACGCTCTAAATAGTTTGCCGTTTCCCGGTAATATTGCAAATATGCACCTGTGATTTCCATCACTTCTGCTTCCGTTTTTACTTTGATCAGCAAGTCTCCGCCGCGTACGTGCGTTCCGCCATTTCCTCCTACATAGAGTTCCCATCCGCCTTCAATGCCAATATATCCAATATCCTTGAATCCAGATTCTGCACAGCTTCTAGGGCAGGCAGAAACGGCCATTTTTACTTTATGCGGAGTTTGCAATCCTTCGAATTTTTTTTCAAGGGCAATACCAAGTGACATGGAATCTTGTGTGCCGAAGCGGCAGAACTGTTCCCCAACACACGTTTTCACTGTACGAAGGGATTTACCGTAAGCATAACCAGAAGGCATATCCAGCTCCTTCCATACATCTGGCAAATCTTCTTTTTTAACTCCAAACAAATCCAGGCGCTGTCCGCCAGTTACTTTTACTAACGGAATTTCATACTTTTCTACAACATCTGCGATGCGCCTTAAATCTTTGGCATTTGTAACACCGCCATACATACGGGGTACAACCGAGTATGTTCCGTCTCTCTGAATGTTCGCATGCATGCGCTCGTTTACAAAACGTGATTCTCTCTCATCTTTATATTCAGTCGGTTTTACCATCCCTAAATAATAGTTCAGAGCTGGACGGCATTTTGAACAGCCCTCCTCTGTATTCCATCCTAGAACGTTCATGACCTCTTTTGTATGCGATAATCCTTTGGCTTTAATTTCATCGACGATTTCATCTCTTGATAAGTCTGTACAGCTGCAAATCGCTTCTTTTTGAGAGCCGGCATCAAAATCTTCTCCAAGCGTGCATTGCAATAGCTCTGCAACCAGCGGCTTACAGCCTCCACATGAACGGGAAGCACTAGTACAAGCTTTTATTTCATCAACTGAGGAGCATCCTTGCTTTTGAATAGCATCGACAATGGTTCCTTTTGATACTCCATTGCATCCGCATATCATCTCTTCAGCACTCATGCTTTCTACAAGGCTTGATCCAGCCAATTCGCCTGCAGGCTGAAGGATGGATACTTTGGATGTCCCTGAAACATCGGCTTGCTTTTGAATCATCGAGAAAAGACGGCTGCCTTCATTCGTATCTCCAAATAAAACAGCGCCGACAATTTGATTCCCCCGCAATACGATTTTTTTATAGATTCCATCTTGATCATCAAAAACCTTGATCGCTTTTTTATCTTCTCCTTCTATAAAATCGCCTGCAGAAAATACGTTAACACCTGATACTTTCAATTGAGTAGATACAACAGATCCTTTATATGGATCTGTATGATTCCCGCAAATGTGTTTAGCTAATACTTTCGCTTGCTCATACAACGGTGCGACTAACCCGTAGGCTATTCCGTCATGTTCTGCACATTCGCCTACCGCATATACGTGAGGAATATTTGTTTGCAGGTAATCATTGACGATAATTCCCCGATTTACCGAAAGCCCGCTTTCCTTTGCAAGCTTTGTATTAGGCTTGATGCCAACTGCCATTACGACTAAATCAGCTTCTATTTCCGTACCATCTTTAAACCTCAAACCTTCAGCCCGATCATTTC
The DNA here is from genome assembly GCF_030127205.1 of Metabacillus hrfriensis. Classification (NCBI taxonomy): domain Bacteria; kingdom Bacillati; phylum Bacillota; class Bacilli; order Caryophanales; family Bacillaceae; genus Metabacillus; species Metabacillus hrfriensis. The sequence goes on along the minus strand of NZ_CP126116.1, from coordinate 657,583 downwards.
CGATTATCGCTTCAGTTTGCTTTTCTAACAGAAATTTCATCCCTTGGTTTTCTAATTCTTTTTGCAAAAGCTTTCCAGCTATTGGATCCAATTGACGTTCCATCAAACTTGGCGCCAGATGAATCACAGAGACATCCATACCTAAGTTTAACAGTCCCCTTGCCGCCTCCAGCCCCAGCAATCCTCCTCCGATGACAGCAGCCTTTTTATATTTCTTGGAGGCTTCAAGCATTTCATCTGTATCGCTTATATCACGAAAAGCCGTAACACCCTTTTTATCTGCACCTGCAATAGGGAGAATAAAAGGATTAGATCCCGTAGCTAAAATCAACTCATCATAACGTTCGACTCTTCCTGAGTCAGAAAAAACAGTCTTCATCTCCGCATCAATTTTTATGACCGTTTCTCCCGTATGTAATTGAATGTTATTTTCTTGGTACCACTCCCAATCATTTAATGTAATATCCTTAACTTCTGTATCTCCCTGCAAGACCTTTGAAAGTAAAATCCTATTATAATTCGGATGTGGTTCGCTTCCGAAAATCGTAATCTCAAACTCTTCGCCTGATACCTTCAATACCTCCTCAATGGTTCTGACGCCGGCCATTCCATTACCGATAAGAATTAGCTTTTTCTTCACTTGGCGTTCCTCCTCCTAGAAAGTTTCTTAAACTATATCACAGCAAGAAATAAACTTAACTTATTATGTAAGGTTTTCTAACATTGTTTTTTTTGATAATTTAAAATATTGCTTTCAAACGTATGTTTTTAAAAGCAAAACCGGCTGTGAAAAGCAGCCGGTTTTAGGATTATTCTTCTGATTTATTCTGCCGATTCAACAAGAGGCGCTATTTTTACTGCACTCACTTTAAATCCAGGCATTTTACATACCGGATCTAATTCTTTTGAGACAAGCAGATTGATATTTTGAGAGTCTGCCCAATGAAATGGGACAAAAATGGTATCCTGGCGAATCTTTTCTGACCATTTGCTTCGGACTATTATACTGCCCCGCTTTGACTCAATTTTCACCAGCGTATGATTTTTAATGTGATACTCCTTGGCTGTTTTAGGGTGAATTTCCATAAATGATTCGAAATTTCTGGCTGCCAGTGATGAGCTTTTTCTTGTTTGCACCCCTGTCAAGTAGTGTGACATAACCCTTCCAGTTGTTAAAAATAATGGGAACTCTTTAGTCGGCTCTTCTTTCGGGACATTCGGGCTGTTTGGAACGAGTGTCATAGCCGCTTTTCCATTCGGATGTGCAAAAGCTTTTTCAAATAATCTTTTCGTCCCAACATGTTCAATATCTGGACATGGCCACAGAATTCCTCCTTCTTTTCTTAGACGATCATATGTAATGCCATAATAATCAGCTGTTCCCCCGCGGCTTGCCACTCTTAATTCATTAAAAATTTCTTCAGCGGATTGAAAGGAAAAATACTCGCCTTTTCCAAGGACACGAGCGATCTCACAAATAATTTGCCAATCATGCTTCGCATGTCCAGGTGATGGAAAGCTTGCTTCCCGCAATGTAACTCGGCCTTCTAAATTGGTCATCGTTCCTTCATCTTCCAGATAGGAGGAAGCAGGCAAAATCACATCTGCTAATTTTGCAGTTTCGGAAACAAACATATCCACAGCTACAAGATACTTTAATTTTTTTAATGCTTTTTTGACAAAATCAGCATTTGGATTAGAAACAATAGGATTTGAGCACATTAAAAACATTCCGGTAATTTCACCTTCATGTATTTTCTCTATCATTTCATAAGCAGAGACACCTTTTCTTGGTAAATCTCCTTTATCGATTCCCCACACACTCGCAATATATGATCTGTGTTCATCGTTTTCAATAGAGCGGTATCCTGGCAGCTGGTCTGCTTTTTGACCATGCTCTCTCCCGCCCTGACCATTTCCCTGTCCCGTAATAGCTCCATAACCGGAGTTAGGCTTTCCAATTTTCCCTGTAACGAGGAGAATATTCAGGAAATTTCGAACTGCTGCAGATCCATCTGTTTGCTGTTCAACACCTCTTGCTGTAAAGATCATTCCTGATTCTCCCTGCCCGAACGTTTTCGCTGCAAAACGGATTTGATCAGCAGAAACACCAGTCATGTGAGCAATCTCTTCCAAATCCAAAGAAGTAATATACTCCTTTACTTCCTCAAAACTATCCACACGTTTCCTGATAAACTCATGGTCGATAAGGTCCTCCTCTATCAGCACTTTCAGCAATCCATTAGCCAAAGCTGCATCCTTCCCAGGCTTAACTTTCATATGTAAGTCAGCAAGATCCGTTGTCGCGGTTTCTCTGGGATCAATTGCGATGATAAAGGCACCATTTTCTTTTGCCTTTTCAAAATAAGGGATAATTGTTGGCTGGCATTCCGCAATATTTGTCCCCGCCAATATAATACATTTTGTGAACGGAATTTCTGATAAGCTGTTTGTTAAACCTCTATCCATCCCAAAAGTTTGAGTTGCAGCTGAAGCCGCTGCAGACATACACAAACGGCCATTATAATCGATGTATTTCGTTTTTAAAGCCACTCTTGCAAATTTTCCAAGTAAATAAGCTTCTTCATTCGTAATGGATGCACTTCCATAAACAGATAAAGCATTTAGCCCATCTTTTGCTTGAATTTCATAAAAATTTTCTTTGATGTGTTCCAGAGCCTGCTCCCAGGAAACTTGAATAAATTCACCATTTATTTTTAATAACGGAAATTTAAGACGTTCATTGTGCAAAGCGTGCTGATGGGCATTCATCCCTTTTATACATAAACGGCCCTCAGAAGCAGGATTGTCTTTGCCAATTGTCACATACTTTTTTCTTGTGACAATCGATTGTTCAAGCAATTGCATCTTACACTGCACACTGCAAAATGGACATTGTGTATCATATGATTTTTCCGATTGCACTTCCTGCTGCTTCTCACGGAAATATTTCAATAATAACTCTGTCAAGCTCTCACGTCCTTTGCTTAATCACTTTATTATTAATCTGAAATGTTAAGTAATAAGCGGCTGCTTCTCCATCAAATTTTTCCGATGAGATGCGTCGCTTTCAAAATAATGAAGAAGCTGCAAAAGAAGTTCTTCATTAAACAATACTTCCCTGATATGAAGTAAGCCTACGCGCTCAATCCATTGCCAAGTCCTTTCTGAATAATTGGCTGTTTCACGGTAATATTGAATAAAACCGCAGGTTAATTTAATGGCTTCTTCATCTGTACTGGCTACGGCCAATAATTCCCCCGCCCGCACATTGCGTCCGCTGCTCCCACCTGCATATATTTCCCAGCCTCTGTCAATTCCCATAATTCCTATATCTTTCGTTGTGGATCCTGCTCCATTATGCATGCAGGCAGATACACCTATTTTCACACGATAAGGCGCTGATATAAGATTAAGTTTCTTTTCTAAAGCCACGGCAAGTATGAGGGATTGCTGTTTATCGCAGCTGCAGATATGCTCTCCAGTACATGTTTTGATGTTTTGAACATAGCTGCCGGCCTTAGAAGAAAGCGGCATGTTTAAATCACTCCAGACCCCTTTTAGATCCTCTTTTTTAACACCCATTAAATGAATTCTTTGTTCACTTGTTACAGCAACCTTTGGGATGTTATATTTATCTGCTGCATCAGCAATTTTCCGGAGTTCTTCAGCATTCGTCATTCCACCGTACATTTGGGGAATAACCGTGTACAGATCATCACTTTGCCGGACAGCATTCATTTTTTCGTTTATAAAAATCAGTTTTTGACTGTTCTCATACTCTGGGTAAATCATTCCCAGATAATACGTAAGAGCAGGCTTACAGGTTGGACAGCCGTCACTATTTTTCCATCCAAGGGCAGTCATGATTTCTTGATTAGATGATAAGTTTTGGAGCTGCATTTCATGCACGACTTCATCTTCTGTTAAATCAGTACATGAACACATGCTCTTTATTTCAATCACTTCATCAAATTCATCACTATTTACATATAATAAAAGTTCGTTTACTGCCGGCTTACAGCCGCCACAAGAACTTGATGCCTTTGTACATGTTTTCACTTGTTCAACTGTTGTTAATCCGTTCTTTTGTACAGCTTCAATAATGCCTCCTTTTGTTACTCCGTTACAATTGCAAATCAGATCACTCCATGCCATTTCAGCAATGAGACTTCCGCCGGAATGTGTGGAGGTTTGAAACAGGCTATTCTTTTCCTCTGTGGATATGTCTTTCTGTTTCAAGATCAAATCAAATAATTTTGCACCTGCCCTTGTATCACCAAAAAGAACAGCGCCAACGAGTTTTCGATCTTGAAAAACCGCCTTTTTATAACAGCCGTCAAGTTCATCAAATGATGTTATTGATTTTGTTGAATCTTGATCATCGAAATGCCCGGCTGAAAATACATCCACTCCCGAAATTTTAAGCTGAGTAGAAAGGACTGATCCCTGATAACCTTGAGTTTTGATGCCGCAAATATGCTTCGCTGCTATAGCCCCTTGCTCATAAAGAGGTTTTACAAGTCCGTAAACGATGCCGCGATGCTCTGCACACTCTCCGACAGCGTAAATATTGGCGGCACTTGTTTCTAAATAGTCGTTTACAGTAATAGCGCGGTTTGTGAGAATTCCGCTATCTTTTGCAAGCTTTATATTTGGTCTGATTCCCGCAGCCATAATCACTAAATCTGCCTCTGTTTCTGTTCCATCTTGAAAACGAACGCCTTTTGCACGGCTGTTTCCGATGATTTCCTGTGTCACCTTTTTTAAAAGAAAGTGCATGCCTTGCCTTTCCAGCTCTTTTTGAAGAAGGATAGATGCTGTCTGATCAAGCTGTCTCTCCATTAAATATTCTGAAATATGGACGACACTAACCTCCATGCCAAGGTTTAATAGTCCTCTCGCCGCTTCTAAGCCTAATAATCCTCCACCAATAACCACCGCTTTTTTATATTGACGCGAACTTTCAATCATTTTCCGGCAATCATCAATTGTGCGAAAAGCGATTACTCCCTCTTTATCAGCTCCTGGGACAGGAAGAAAAAAAGGAACAGAACCAGTGGCAAGAATTAACTTGTCATAGGATAACTCCCTCTCCTTATCTGTTTGAATGATTTGATTCAAAGTATCAATATTCAACACTGTTTCACCTGCAAACAGCTGTATATTATGTTCGGCATACCAATTATGATCATTTATTGTAAGATCCTCAAAAGTCATACTGCCCTGCAGAACGGTAGATAATAAAATTCGATTATAAGTAATGTGGGGTTCACTTCCGAAGACAGTAATATCAAACATTTCGGAGCCGTTCTTAACAATTTCCTCCACACATCGGGCCCCTGACATCCCGTTTCCTACTACTACTAATTTTTGTTTAGTCATTTCGAAACCTCCAACATCCTTCAAGATGGTAGTTGAGATTATCATTATTTCATATATCCTTGAAAAAAGTAGTAAGTATGTTACATTTCCTTACACGTTTTGTAATAAGCAAGAAAGGAGAGACGTATATAAAAAATCCCGCAGCCAGATGGCTGCGGGATTTTTTTATTTAGATTCTACTATTTCACCCTTATAAAAACGCTTTTTATGAAGCTCAACCTTTAATCCTCTGCAGATTTGCTTCAGTTCACGCTCTTCTCGTTCTGTCACAAGCGAAACGACCGTTCCGTCTGCTCCATTTCGGCCTGTTCTGCCTGAGCGGTGAACATATTGCTCAACTGTTTCGGGAAGGTCATAATGAATAACGTGTGTAACCCCTTCAATATCGAGGCCTCTTGCCGCTACATCTGTTGCAAGGAGCATCGGAAGCTCTCCTGCACGGAAACTTTTGATGGCTGTTTCCCGCTCGCGCTTTGTAGAATCCCCGTGAAGAATACCAAGCGGCAATCCTTTGTACATAAGCTTTTCTGCTAAAACAGCTGCATTTCCAATATCTTTAACAAATGCAATCGCTTTAGCCCCATCTAATCTTGAGAGCTTTTGAAGTAAATCAATTTTATCTCTGGCTTCTGCAGTGAAGTAAATATGATCAACTTCTGATTGGACACTTTCATCTCTGCTTACTTTTATGACTTCCGGGTTTTGCATCAGGCTTCTCGCTTCTGCTTCTGTTTTTTCCGGGAGAGTTGCCGAGAAAAGCAAGAGCTGTCTATCCTTAAGTGTTGTTTTAATGATATTTTTAATATCGGACAAATGTTCAGGCTGAAGGAGCTGATCGCCTTCATCAAGGACGATTGTTTTAACTTCATGCATTTTGATTTTCTTTTGTTTAATAAGCTCAGAGACACGGCCCGGCGTACCGACAATAATCTGCGGACGCTTTTTCAGCTTTTCCTGCTGTCTTTTCACATTTGCTCCGCCGATGAAAGAAGCTCCTAAAATGCCGCTTCCCTCCGACCATTTTTGAATCTCCTGATGGATTTGCATAACAAGTTCCCTTGAAGACGCCATAATCAATGTCTGGACATTCTTGCTTTCAGGGTTGATGCGCTGCAGGACAGGCAGCAGATAGGCAAGCGTTTTGCCTGTTCCAGTCGGTGATTCTGCAATCACATCGCGGCCGTCCAATATGGCAGGCACGGCTTTTTCCTGTATAGCGGTTGGAGTTGTATACGAGGCCTTTTTCCAGGCTTCCTGTAAAAATGGTTTTGCTTCTTCAAGCAGTGACCATGTGCTGTTCATTTGTTTTCACCTTTTCGTATCTGAAGTCCGTCTTTCATAAAGAAAGACGCATTTTCTTATTATATACCATTTCGGCGGAGGGAAAAACAGCTCTTGAACTTTCTAGCGGTAAGAACATCCTGAAAATTACCAGTTATTGATTTAAATTTTCTGTTCTAGCTTATATAATAGACTCCATAAAAAGAACTTTTCATAGAGGAGAGAACAGAATGACCGTCATTGGCATAGACCTTGGAACATCCAACAGCCTTGCAGCGTTTTGGTCTGAAGAAGGACCGAAGATTATTCCCAACATACTCGGAAGCAATTTGACTCCATCCATTGTCAGCATTGATGATAACGGCGAAATCCTCGTCGGCGAAATTGCAAAAGAACGTCAGATTTCACATCCTCACCTCACAGCATCTGCTTTTAAGCGTTATATGGGTTCGGCTAAAACCTATCATCTTGGAACCTATCATTTATCTCCGGAGGAATTGTCCTCTTTTGTTCTACAGTCTTTAAAAAGAGATGCAGAAGTTTTCCTGCAGGAAGAAATCACGCATGCAGTTATTAGTGTTCCGGCTTATTTTAATGACCAGCAGAGGAAAGCGACAAAGCGTGCAGCCGAGCTTGCCGGACTTACGGTCGACCGTCTGATCAGCGAACCAACCGCTGCTGCCATCGCATACGGCTTTCACCAGCAGAATGAGGATACCCGCTTCCTCGTATTTGACCTCGGCGGCGGAACCTTTGATGTATCGATTCTCGAGCTTTTCGAAGGGGTAATGGAGGTTAAGTCCATTGCGGGGGACAACTTTCTCGGAGGCGAGGATTTTACGAACCTGCTCATGCATTATTTTCTGAACGAACATAAGCTTGCGGCAGATGACCTGGATGCACGGGCACAATCTGTTCTGTTTAAACAGGCAGAAGCATGCAAACGGGAGCTTGGCAGCCATCATCAGCGGGGCCATATGGTACTCCATCACAACGGACAGGAGTATTCATCCAGTGTGGACAGGTCCTCCTTTGAAAAAATGTCCCAGCCGCTCATGCTGAAATTACGGAATCCGATTGAGCGCGCGCTGCGGGATGCCGATTTGCAGACGGACGAGATTGATGCGGTCATCCTAATTGGCGGAGCCACAAGACTGCCTATGATCAAAGGCATTGTGACAAAGATTTTCGGCAAACTTCCTTTTCTTACGATTCATCCTGATGAAGCAGTAGCTCTTGGAACAGCGGTTCAGGTAGCCCTGAAGGAACGAAATGAAGCCGTGGACGAGCTGATTCTTACAGATGTCTGCCCCTTTTCACTTGGAACAGACGTCGTGAAGCAGCATGATGCTGACTCATATACTTCCGGCTATTTTCTTCCGATTATAGAGCGGAATACGCCGATTCCTGTCAGCAGAGTGGAGCGCCTGTACACCATCCGGGACAACCAGAACCGGATTGTCATTGACATCTATCAGGGAGAAAGCAGACGCGTTGAAAACAATTTGAAGATCGGCGAACTGACTGTTCAGATCCCAAAAGCGCCTGCAGGAGAGGAATCCGTCGATGTGCGCTATACATACGACATTAACGGGCTGCTTGAAGTTGAGGTCACAACCATCAGCACCGGCCGCAAACAGAAAATGATGATTGAAAAAAACGCAGGAAGCATGACCCCTCTTGAAATGGAAAAGAGAATGGAGGAGCTGAAGGCCCTCAAAATCCATCCGAGAGACCGCACAGAAAACAGGCTCCTTCTCGCAAGAGGCGAACGATTATATGAAGAAACGCTCGGACGCGAACGGGAAGCTGCAGCCGCTGCCCTTGAACAGTTTGAACACATCCTCGCCTCACAGGATGATCAGAAAATCCGCGCAGCAGCAGCACGGTTAAAAGAGATCCTCGAAGAGATGGAAAACTGGAGCAGACAGCGATGAATTCAGCATGGAATATTCTAGGAGTCGAACCGACTGACGACCTCACTGTTATTAAAAAAGCCTATTCGGCAAAGCTCAAAATCCATCACCCTGAAGACGATCCTGAAGGCTATCAGAGGCTGCGGGAGGCCTTTGAAACTGTAAAAAAAGAAAGAAAAAGAATAGCCCGGAATTTCCAGACAAGCGAGGAAAGTGTCTACAAAGAGACTGTCACCGTACCAATAGAGGAGCCTGCCCCTTTCATCTCCTCTCATTTTCCTTTTCCGGAATGGCACGAGACAGAAGCAGATCCCCAAGCATCTATCGATTTGTTTATGGAGAAAGTTGAGAAGCTCTATCAGGATTTCCCCTCACGTATTAACAGAGAGAAATGGCTTGAGCTCCTGAATGATGATGCTCTGTGGGATTTGGAGCAAAGAGACTATCTAAGTGAACGGCTTCTGACTTTTCTTCAACTGAACCCGTATCTTCCTGACTACATCTGGAAACTGCTTGAAGACACGTTCCAATGGATTGACTTGCTTCGGGAGGATCCGTACCTTCTCGGTGAGGAAGAAACTGAGGCATTTCTGCGGCGTCTGAACGACAACACTGGACTCTATCCATCTCTTTCGTATCAAGCATTATTACATATAGAGAACATTCCCTATGATCTTTATCTGATGAACCGGGAAAAAGCACTTGATGAACTCCTTGAAAATCGGCTGGAAGAAGCGGAAGCGTATTTGAAGACCGCCCTGTCCATTTTTCAGGATGACCCGCATCTGCAGACAATAGCCGGAATGATTTTCGAACGAATCGGCCGGTTTGAAGAAGCTGCTGCTGCTTTAAAAAAAGCATGCACGCTCCAGCCTGAAAACACTAAGAACCGCACGCTGCTTGCAAAGCTGCTGCATAAAGCCGGCAAACTGGAAGAAGCGGAGCAGGACTTCCTCAAGTTCCTTTCTGATCATCCGGATGACCCGGATGCCATCAGTCTTTTAGGCAGAATCTATTTAGAAACCGAGGAATGGCAGAAAGCCCGTGAACAGTTTAGGCATCTAGAGAGCATTCAGGGCAAAGATGCAGAGACAGTTGTTTACCTGGCTAAGATCAATGATTTCCTTCTCAGAAACAGCTTTAAGCGAAAGCCCCTGACGAAGAAAGAAATTAAAAAAGATGTCAGACCTGACACGTTCAGCCAAAAGCTGACTGCTTTTCTGGGCTGTCATTTGAAATGGAAGATGATTTTTGCTCTCAGCTTTTTAATGGTGAGTCATAACAGGCTTCTTGCTCTAGGAGAAGAATGGCAGTCAAATCCAGTCTGGGTGGTCATTGTCGCCCTCTTTTCTATTTTTAAATACACGGTTCTTTCTTTTTATTTCGAGTACACATTAACACCGCTGTTCTGGACGATGATATGGACAATAACCGTCATAACCCTGTTAAAAGAATGGAACCGCGTCCGAAAAACGTTCTTATAGAAAGGAGGAGCAGCCGTATGAACCGAAAACAGAAAAAATATGTGAACACACTGGCACCCCTGTGTATGATTGGATATTACACTTTCTACTACTCTCTCTATCTTTCAGAGGTTCCATTCAGCAAGCGCACAGCCAGAAAACATCTGAAACAGTATGAAATCACAGACAAAAACACCGCCCAGGACAGACTGGAGTGGTTTTTAACAACGGGAAACAGAAGAGAATTTTACGTCCTGCAAAGCTCCCTCCTTTTCCTCTCAGAGGCTGAGGCCAAAGAGCTGCTTTCCATCGGCGAAGATGAAACGCTCATTGCCAAGCTCTCTGCCGTGAAGAAGTACATGCATCGCTTAAATGAGCACAGCATCGGAGCATTCGATCTCTCCAGTGCGCTTTTGCTCACAAAGCACGCACAAAGGACAGGCCTCCTTACCCAGAAAGAAGCACAATCCTACGAAATCCGGGCAGTCAGACTTGCCCAGACCATGTACACAAGCTGGAGCGAGTACCTGACCGCCTGCACAGCAGGAGCAGAATTTGTCCAGAAAAGTACAGACGATCAGGAAAAATACTTGAACTTCCAGAAAAACACTTTGATTAAACTGATGGCATCCAAACACAGTCCGTTTAGGAAGATTGAGTTTGAGACTAGTTTCTCTTAATAAGAAGATCTTTTTGAGAGGAAGAATTGAAGTAAAACCCAGGAACGCAAAGAGCATTCCTGGGTTTTGTTTTGTGCGTTGTTTTAGAAGGAATAGTCTTACCGCTTTCAATCAGCTGCCCAGGCAGCAAGGTTCATTTTCACACTCAAGCTTAATCTTTAATCCAAATGGTGTTTATATTTTTTGAAAACGTTCTATAGTTACATTTATACAACTCCCTGATTCATCCGCATTCACTATCCAAATAATACCACATCAATCAATCGCCATATGTATCTTTAAGCTATAAAACAAAAAAATAGAGAGAAATAATTTCTATTTCTCTCACTAAATTTATACTTCACTCTGACTATTTACTTTTCAAAACAAACCTCACCACACACTCCACATGCGCAGTATGCGGAAACATATCCACAGGCTGAATATATTCAACCTTATACGCCTTCGAAAGTGTCTTAATATCTTTAGCCAATGTAGACGGATTACATGATACATAAATAAACTTCTTTGGTTTCACCTTAAGAATCGCACCAAGCAGCTTTTGGTCGCAGCCTGTTCTTGGCGGGTCGACAACGACTGCGTCGGGGCGCCAGCCTTCGCCGAGCCATTTTGGGAGCCAGTGCTCAGCCGTTCCTTTTACATAAGTTGCATTTTTAACTCCATGCTTCTTTGCATTTTTCTTCGCGTCTGCAATGGAGTCTGCGATTGTATCCATTCCCCTGATTTCCTTTGCACCCTTTGAGAGCCACATGCCAATGGTGCCGACTCCGCAATATGCATCAACTACTTTTTCAGAACCTGTAAGCTGTGCAGCTTTTTTCACTTCATCATACAGCTTGACAGTCTGAACAGGATTCAATTGGAAAAATGCCCGAGCTGACAACTCGAAAGAAAGATCGCCCAATTCCTCTTGAATCACTTCTTCTCCTTCTAAGTGAATGGTTTTCTCTCCGAAGATCAATGACGTTTTTTCACCGTTCACATTTTGCATGATGGATTTCACTTCAGGAAGACGCTTCTGAATTTCACTGACAATCAGTTCTTTGCGAGGAAGATTCTCCTGTGATGTGATCAAAACAATCTGTACCTCACCGCTTGTAAAGCCGATTCTGCTGACAATCGTACGTACGATTCCTTTGCGCTTACGTTCATCGTAAATTGAGACCTTCAAATCCTGTAAAATCTGCTTTACTGTTTGAGTCGCTTTATTTGTTGCTTCATGCTGTACAATACAGTGATCAATATTTACAAGATGATGAGAGTTTTTACTGTATAGGCCGGCAATGACTTTTCCGTTTCGCAAACCAGTCTGGAACTGGCTTTTATTCCGGTAGTTCCAGGGATCATCCATGCCGATTGTTTGTCTGATTTCAACTTTGCCCAGATCAAGTCCTGAATACCGCTCCATTGCCTGAACAATAATGTCTCTCTTTTCTTTTAATTGCTGTTCATAGGAAAAATGCTGAAGCTGGCAGCCCCCGCACTCATGATAAATCGGACACGGCGCATCTACCCTGTGAGGAGATGCCTTTCTGATTTTCTTGATCTTGCCTTCTGCAAATTTCTGTCCGATGTTCGTTGCTTCTACGACAACTTCCTCGTTCGGAAGGGCGCCTGGCACAAAAACAACTTGTTTTTTAAAGTAGCCTACCCCTTCTCCATTAATGCCGAGTCTTTTTATTGTAAGTGGAAAAGTCTGTCCTTTTTCAAGGGTAATTCCGATGTTTTTCTGATTGTTCTTCATGTTTGCCGCTCCATTTCTATTCAATGCTTCTCCATAAATAAAGAGATGCATAGCTTAAATAAGGTGACCACTCTTTGCTTAGGATTTCCATTTCTTCAAAGGTTGGTTTCCGTTCAAGCTGAAAATGCTTTTTTAATGCATTTTGTATACCTATATCTGCAAACGGAAAAAGGTTTGGACGGCCGAGTCCGAATAAAAGCAGATTCTGGACTGTCCAGGGACCTACACCGCGTATTTTTACAAGTTCCTTAAGAATAGCTGCATCTTCCATATTCTGAAGTTCTTCAAGGTTTATTTTGCCTTCAGCTATAAGCTTTGATGTATCAATCACATACTCCGCTTTGCGGCCGCTGAACTGAAGCTCCCTTAAATCACTGTAATCAAGTTGAGCCACTTTTTCAGGAGCCGGGTAAAACCATACACCGTCAATCTTCTCACCGAATGTATGAACAAAACGTTCTGTCAGTGTATGGGCGAATTTCAGGTTGAGCTGCTGATGAATAATGCACTTCATCAGACAGCCGTAAAGACTAAATTCAAGGACGATCGGCGTCCCGTCATGCGCTTCGAATATTTCTGCAATGTTTGTAGAACGAAAATGTGTTTGAACATCAACTAAAGAAAAATCCCACTGAAAAATACGCATCGTTTCTTTTATTGCAAAGTCTTTATCCGATTTGCCGCTGAGAAGAAATTCAGGAGCCGTTTTTGTCCCCATTCCTTTTACGGTTACAACAAATGGATCATTGTTCTGGTTTCGGAGAGGTATAGAAACCTCACGCTCCTCTAAACGAACATGATGAAGCGGATCCATGGATAAACGATCGAGCACACGGTCAAAATCATATGGAGGTTCTATACGTATACGTTCTTCCCACATAGTCATCTCAAATCCCTTATTTTTGATACTGTGTATTATACCATGAATACACAAGCGGGAAACGCAAAACTCCCTCCGAGCATAGGTCAAAGGGAGTAAAGGAATTTCTGGTGAAATGTTCGGTCAATCATCAGATCATCAAGGCTTTTAAAGATATAGCCTTGTTTTGTTAAATCATCTATCGCACGGTCAAGTGCTTCTGCATTATCTTTTGAGACAGTATGCAGCAAAAGAATACATCCTGGGTGAATTTGAGTCATGATTTGATCATATGAGTATCTCCAGCCTTTTTGTGCATTCGTATGCCAGTCGACAAAGGCAAGCGACCAGAATACCGGCTGATAGCCAAGTTCTCTTGATAAAGACAGAACCCGTTCACTGAAAACACCTCTTGGCGGGCGCAAATAATTGATGCCATGGTAGCCTGTTAACTGCTCCGTTTTCAGTCTTACCGAGTCCAGCTCTTTCTTAAATCGTTCATCACTGACTTTTGTTAAGTCCGGGTGATGCCATGAATGGTTTCCAACGATATGGCCTTCATCAGCCATACGCTTGACAAGCTGCGGCTGATCGAGCAAATAATGACCTGTTACAAAAAAAGCGGCAGGTACTTTTCTTTTTTTCAGCACATCAAGGACTTTTCCTGTATAGCCGTTTTCGTAACCATTATCAAATGTTAAGTAAATATATTTTTGAGTTGGGTCACCCATAAAAAAAGAATCATATTTATTCAGCAGCTTCTCCATCGGCAAACCGGGATTTGCAGATTTGTGATTTTTGCTTTTTTCAAAGCCCCAGTTGATCGGCTGGTTAGAGACAGACGCTTTTGCTTCATGAATTCCGAATGATAAAAACAGCAGAACGCTTAAAATAGCGCAACAGTATCTCAAAATAATCGCTCCCCTGACATAGTTTCTATCTATAGTGTCGGAAAGAGCATAAATTACATACTGTTTTTTAGCAGGTAACATATGGGAAGGAACTGCGAAGAGTTTTTCAAGAAAGTCCATAGGTTTATTATTGCGAAAATCACCATTAATTTAGCGGGTTTTTGAGTTTAATTACGGATGTAATTTTTTTGATTTTCACTAAATACTTCCTCGTCATTTTGTCTTTTTAGCCAAGTTTCTCTTATTATTTTAATAAAAAAAGCCGGAATAATCCGGCTTCGCCTTAACTGAAAACAGGTTCTTTGAATTGTGAAAGCTTTTCAAGAGAGGACTGATCAACATCTGCATGCAGGCTGTTGCCATGTGAGTCCATTGTGACTACCGCGGTAAATCCTTCAACCTTCAGGTGCCACATCGCTTCTGGAATGCCAAACTGCATAAGATCAACACCTTCAACTGATTTAATGCAATCTGCATAGTATTGTGCGGCTCCGCCAATCGCATTCAGATAGACTCCTCCATGTTCATTAAGGGCTTTCAGCGTTTTTGGCCCCATGCCGCCTTTTCCAATGACTGCGCGAATACCGAATTTTTTCATGATATCGCCCTGATAAGGCTCCTCACGAATACTTGTTGTCGGCCCGGCAGCCTTCACGTGCCAATTCCCATCTTCATCCTTCAGCATAACTGGACCGCAATGGTAGATAATTTGACCTTCAAGATCGACCGGGGCGTCATTGTCAGATAAGTATTTGTGAATCGCGTCGCGGCCCGTGTACATCATTCCATTGATATGAACAACATCGCCAACTTTTAATTCACGGATTTTTTCTTCTGTAATTGGCGCTTCCAGAACAACTTCACGTGAATCCGGTGCTTCATCCGTTTGATCTGCATCATTCAAGTTTGGCATCTCGCCCTCTTGGTACAGCCAATTTTGAATTTCACCGCTTGCAGCATCAATGTTTACCCCTAAACGGCGATATGCCCAGCAATTATATGCAACAGATACAAAGAAGCTGGCAGGAATCCGGTTCATCACTCCAACTTTGCACCCTAAAAGAGTAGCTTCCCCGCCAAAGCCCATTGTGCCTATTCCGAGCTGATTGGCTTTTTCCACAATATACTCTTCAAGTTTTTGAAGATCCGGGTTTGAATTGACGTCTTCTGAACTTCTGAAAAGCTGTTCTTTTGCAAGCTCATAGCCGGAAGTGCGGTCTCCGCCAATTCCCACTCCAATGAACCCTGCACTGCAGCCTTGTCCTTGTGCCTGATAAACAGAATGAAGAATGCATTTGCGGATGCCGTCCAAGTCCCGGCCAGCTTTTCCAAGTCCATCAAGCTCGCACGGCAGACTGTATTGAATATTTTTATTTTCACAGCCGCCGCCTTTTAAAATTAAACGGGCATCAATATAGTCTTTTTCCCATTGCTCAAATTTAATGACGGGTGTGCCATATCCAAGATTATCTCCGCTGTTCTCACCGGTTAACGAATCCACTGAGTTTGGACGAAGCTTTCCGTCTTTTGTCGCTTGAGCAATGGCGCGTTTGATCTCTTCTTTCATTTGAAGCTGATTAGCACCAACGGGAACTTTCAGTTTGAAAGTCGGAAGTCCTGTATCCTGACAAATTGGCGATACATTTTCATCCGCCATTTTGATATTTTCAGAAATAGTCGCAAGAGACAATGCAGCGCGCGTACCTGCATTCTCTTTCATTTTTGCTTTCAAGATTGCACGGCGGACATCCTTAGGAAGGTTTGTAGATGTCTCGACAATTAAGTTGTACATGCTTTGATAAAAATTTTCCATCCTGTTTCTCCCCTTATTGTCTATAGTATTCGGTCAATTTCATTCAATTTTTATTATACTCCTTTGCGTTTTAGTTGGAAAGGCTTACAGCCTGGAAAGAATTTACCCGAAAAACTTTTACAAGGGGATATTCATTACTTTCCAAAATGTTCTTTTTACTCGCATAAAGCTTTTACCAATCATCACCTGATTTTACTTGTAATTACATAAAAAAAACAGCTGCCTCAGCAGCTGATTCCCTCTATTTTTTATCCCAGTCCTTTTTAAACTGTTCCTGCTTCACTTCAAGCTCATCAAGCATTTTAATTAAACGATCAATATCCTCGACGTCTGTTGACTCAGGATCCATTGAATCGATGACATTCATAAACATATTTAAGCGTGTTTTTAAATATTTTAACTGTGAGTCTTTATCATGAACGGCGTTGCCCAAGATGTATCTCTCCTTTCACTGATAGTGATATCGTAGCTTATTCGTCCTTCTTTGACAACAGTACAATCGGAGAAGGTATTCCAAAATATGATGTTCATGATAGAATGTTCTCTATGTGAACTTGAAAAAGGAGTTTTATGAATGAATGCATCAGCTGGAAATATACTGCAGCCCATTACACCTTCTTATGATCCGTGGGAGGCTTATTTAGATATAAAGCAATATGGTAAATTAACCTTAACAAATGTTGAATTTACGACAACGACTCTATGCAACATGCGCTGTGAGCATTGTGCTGTAGGCTATACACTCTCCCCGAAAGATCCGTTAGCATTGCCGATTGATTTAATCCTAAAAAGGCTGGACGAAGCAGAAACGCTCAGGTCAATCAGCATTACAGGCGGAGAACCAATGATGTCGCTTAAGTCAGTAGACAATTATGTGCTTCCTTTACTAAAGTATGCCCGCGAACGGGGAGTTCGTACGCAAATAAACTCTAATTTGACGCTTGATTTGGCGCGTTATGAAAAAATCGCTCCATACCTGGACGTTTTACATATCTCTCATAACTGGGGAACGCTCGATGATTTCGCAGAAGGCGGATTTGCGATGATGGACAGGAAGCCAACTTATGAACAGCGCACTGCTTATTTTGATCGTATGATTGAAAACAGCCGTGCCCTTGTAGATGCAGGAATTATGGTCTCTGCAGAAACGATGCTGAATAAGCGTACATTGCCTCATATTGAAAAAATTCACGAGCAAATCGTGAATGATATGAAATGCCAGCGTCATGAAATTCATCCAATGTATCCCTCAGATTTCGCAAGTGCCCTTGAGACACTTACTTTAAATGAAGTCAGAGCAGCTATTCATCAGCTGCTTGATATACGAAATGAAGATGTATGGATGCTTTTTGGCACACTGCCCTTTTACGCTTGCAGTGAGGAAGAAGAAGATATAAAGCTCATTAGACGACTTCGGGAAAGTAAAAACGTAACAGTGCGCAATGATCCTGACGGCCGTTCAAGGCTTAATGTCAATATTTTCAATGGGGACATCATTGTGACAGACTTTGGAGATACGCCTGAGCTTGGCAACATTCAAAATGATACGCTCCAATCCGCCTATGACCGCTGGAATGAATCTAAGCTTGCCCGCGAGCTTAACTGCCATTGCCCGGCTGTTTCATGTCTTGGTCCAAACCTTTTAGTGAAAAATAGTTATTATCAGGATATAGATTTTCAAAAAAGGAAATCCTTCATATAAAAAAGCGAGCCGTTTAAGGCTCGCTTTTTTGTTTATCTCGGTTGTTCTGAAACGGTAAATCCGAAAGATGCATGATCCTGAACAGGAATCCAGGCCCCTATTCCCTGGGATGTCACATTTTGAACAGAAATTCTTCTTTTATTTCCTTTTAACACTAAGTAGACTTCGCCATATGTTACTTTGCCCTTTTCATTGACTGCCGGTGCGTATGCATTTAAATATCCGATTCTTTTTGGCGGGATGTTATAGATCTGTTCTTTTTTTGACCCTGTTCCGATGATTGTCTGAAATGATAAAGGCAGGTTTGTCTTTTTCATCGCCTTTAAGAGCATCATTTTTTTTACATCATCTTCACTGGGAATATGAGCAGTTAATCCGCCTTTTACCTGCTTTTGGGATTCTTGCTTATAATGAATTTGAGTTGTTGCCTTGCCGCCGCGGTTATCAAAGAAATTTGTATTGATTTTCTGGAACTCCCAGTTAACAGCGGTTTCGCTTGATTCATAATTTAATGCCCATTGCCCGAGGAAAATCGTTGCTCTGTATCCGATTGACAGCGGATTATCAGAGATTGATGATTCATTCAAGAGACGGATTAAATTAGGATTTTCAATCGGAATTTTAGACGTTTCAATCAGGCTTTGAGCAAATTCACTCGGCTGAAGATACGGCAGATCCTGAGTTGGGTTCGGATACGTATTCTCCTTGGAGATATCCAGAACAGAGCTTGGCACCCTTGCTTTGTTCGCCGCAAGAACAGAGCTTGAAAAACTAATTGATAAGAGCAAAGCCATTGAAACGAGCATCCATTTTCTCATTTCCTAAACCCCTTTCGGTTGCTTTACAATTATTGTTTTCAAGCTCTTACTTCTTTATCCAATATTTTAACTAAGTTTTCGCCATCCATTTTCCAATTACCGCGTTTACAGGAGGATTGCACAGCTGAATCAGCGGTCCGATTCCGAATGTAATAATGATTGTTCCAAGGCCAATAGGACCTGCAAATAACAGAGCAAGAACAAGCGCACCCACTTCACCAATCGTCTTTGCAGCCATCAGACTCAGTCCAAACTTCTGATGCAGCGTCAGCATGAGCTGGTCAATCGGATTTGCAGGGAAGCTTGTTTGAAGATAAATAGAAACTCCAATTGCTATTAATAAAATCCCTAAAAATAAAATGACTGCTTTAAAAAATAGATTTTGTATGATGATATCCTGAAAAATAGAAAGCATCCAAAAATCAACAAAAAAGCCGATCAATAAAATGGTAAAGACGCCGAGTACCTTTGGAGCTTCTCTCATAAGAACAGCGTTTAACAAAATAATTATGATTCCCACAATAAAAATCCAGCTGCCGACTGTTAAGCCGATTTGATCGGTTAATCCCACATTTAATGCATCCCATGCTCCAGCTCCCAGGTTTGCTTTAATCGTCAGTGTCACACCAAATGCCAAAACAAATAAACCGATTACAAAAAAGCCCAATCGATAAATCATGCTCTCCATCCCCTTTTCTCTCTATATGTATGTCCTTCTTTAGCAGCAGAGAATTTAAAAACTGAATATTTACATTTTTTAAATAACATGCTACATTTATAATAACTCACATGATTTCATGAGGGTTAGCTTCTTACTAATTGTTTCGTCCTACACGTAAAAATGACTCTGTGCTTTGCACAGAGTCCCTTTTTTTTTCACAAAAGATAAAAACCAATGCCCATGATCAAGTAAGCTGCCAGAAGGGTTGCCCCTTCAAACCAGTTGGTGTCCCCATCATTCGTAATGGAAATGGTCAGCAGAACGGCCGTTACCATTGAAATCAATTCCGGCACTGTAAAGACAAGCGGCATTTTTTTTGTGAACATTAAGGAAATCAGGACCAGAAGCGGTGCTACAAACATGGCGATCTGCAGTGTGGACCCTACCGCTATCTCAACTGCTATATTCATTTTATTTTTATAGGCCATAATGATTGCTGATGCATGCTCAGCAGCATTACCGACAATTGCAACGATAATGACCCCGATGAAGAGTTCACTCCAGCCGAAGCTCTCGCCAACAGCCTCAAATGTATGTACGAGATTCTCCGAAACGTAAGCTACTGCAATTGTTGCAAGCAACAGAATAAACAATGCTTTTTTAGCAGTCCATTCAGGCTTCTCGTGATCTTCGATTTCATCTGTTTTATGCTGATAAACACCGCGGTGAGTAACAAGCTTAAAGAATAAGGCTGCTAAATATAAAATAATTAAAATAACTGAAATGCCTATACTTAAGTTTAACGTTTTTGTCTCATCCATGTCCATTGCAAAAATTTCAGGGATCACAAATGCCACAACAACAGCGAAAATTAATAGACCAGAATTATGCCTCGCGTCGTATACATTAAACTCCTGCCTTTTAAACTTTAATCCGCCTACGAAAAACGAAAGGCCGGCTACAAGAAGCAAATTTCCAAGAACAGAGCCTGTTAATGAGGCAAGCACCACTCCAATTAAACCTGCCTTTAATGCAAAAATAGAGATGATGAGCTCAACAGCATTTCCAAACGTAGCATTAAGCAGTCCGCCTATTCGTGGACCTGTCACGATTGCCAGGCTTTCTGTGGCTCTTCCCATATAGCCGGCAAGAGCAATAATAGTAATACAATAAATGGCAAACATGAGGATCTGCGGCCAGTGCATTAGACTCCCTATAACAGATAGAGGAACACCTGCCATTACAACAATAAAAAAGATTCGATTCATTTCATTCTCACCCTTTCTTCTACTTATTCTTTCTCTATTTCGCGAAAAATTAAACCACACGCTTTTGCTGCGTATGAAAAGACGCATTTGATGCAGATTAATGAAAGATATGAAAGGAGTGAATGAATATGAGTGAACCTAAAGAAAAAGTTCTGCAAATGTTCAAAGAACATAAAATCGGCACACTTGCCACAATCCGTCAAAACAAACCATTTTCGAGGTTCATGCTGTTTTTCCACGATGGACTAACTTTATATACAGCTACAAACAAAGATACCCACAAGGCAGAAGATATTGAAAACAATCCAAGCGTTCATGTTCTTCTTGGCTTTAATGGCGACGCCTGGAAAAATGATTATGCAGAAATAGAAGGCAGTGCTTCTGTAGAAGAATCTGCCGAATTAAAAGAAAAATTCTGGAACGGGGAGTTAAAAGAGTGGATTTCCGGACCAGACGATCCAAACTACTTACTTTTAAAAATAACACCTAAATCAATCAGGTATTATCAAAAAGCGGGAAGCGAACCTGAAATCATCGAACTTTAAAATGAGACTGTGCGATATGCACAGTCTCATTTTTTAATTTCTAAGGTTTTAAGTAATTTTGCTGACTTTCACCGATCGCACTGGCAAGCTTAATGGACTGCTCTATTTTCTTCACGGGAAGGTCATTACCCTAAATGACAAAATGAAGGGCAATGCTCAAGATCCGTTTCGCTCGCAACGGGTGCTACGGGCGTACTACTTATTAAGTGCGTATGATTCCTCTTTTCTGGCTCACCCCTGAATTTGGGTACTCATTGCTTGCGTGTGATTCCTCTTTTCTGGCTCAACCCTGAATTTGGGTACTCATTGAGTGCGTATGATTCCCCTTTTCTGGCTCACCCCTGAATTTGGGTACTCATTGAGTGCGTATGTTTCCCCTTTTCTGGCTCAACTCTGAATTTGGGTACTCATTGCTTGCGTATGATTCCTCTTTTCTGGCTCACCCCTGAATTTGAGTACTCATTGAGTGCGTATGTTTCCTCTTTTCTGGCTCACCCCTGAATTTGAGTACTCATTGAGTGCATATGTTTCCCCTTTTCTGCCTCAATCCTGAATTTGGGTACTCATTGAGTGCGTATGATTCCTCTTTTCTGGCTCAACCCTGAATTTGGGTACTCATTGAGTGTGTATGATTCCTCTTTTCTGTCATTAAGTGCGTATGATTCCCCTTTTCTGGCTCAACCCTGAATTTGGGTACTCATTGCTTGCGTATGATTCCTCTTTTCTGGCTCAACCCTGAATTTGGGTACTCATTGAGTGCGTATGATTCCTCTTTTCTGGCTCAACCCTGAATTTGGGTACTGGTGCTACTGGATTTTCGTTTCTTTTCGTGATGTCCTCTGCAGCTAATCTTTTCTTTTCAAGAATTCCCCTGAGCACTCCGGCCGCTGCAAACGGCAATTGACGAAACCATAAGCTGATAGGGACGAAAACCATATTTTTTATTTCCTGCAGCATGCAGTTCCCCGTATTCAAAATTTGCGCTGAATCCTGCTTCCCTCATTTTAAATTTCACTGTCACCATCCCTTTCTTTCTCCCATCATACCCAAAAAGGAAATGCAATTTTTCTTGTCTGCTTTGAATAATGAGTGTAACATTCAGGATGGAAAATAGAGTAAGGAGTCAAGATTATGCCGAAATTCAAATTCGCTATCCTCGTCAGTATTGTCGCTATTTCAGGTTTTTCACAGGGAATGCTTCTCCCATTAATCGCCATCATCTTTGAGCAGGAAGGATACTCATCATCTGTCAATGGATTGCATGCCACAGGGCTCTACATAGGTGTTTTGATTGCTTCTCCTTTTATGGAAGGGCCATTGAAGAGGTTTGGCTTTAAGCCTCTGATTTTAGTTGGAGGAATCATGGTTGCTCTCAGCTTGTTTGGTTTTCTTTGGATTCAGTCATTCTGGTTCTGGTTTTTACTCAGGCTTTTAATTGGTGTAGGTGATCACATGCTCCATTTTTCAACGCAAACATGGATTACATCCATCTCTTCTGAGGAAAAACGCGGACGCAATATCTCTCTTTATGGACTGTTTTTTGGACTTGGCTTTGCAGCAGGGCCGCTTATGGTTCCGCTTGCTGAAATAAGCCCAAGCCTGCCTTTTATTCTTTCTGGCAGCATTAGTTTAATCGCATGGGCCTTCGTCTTTTTTCTGAAGAATGATTTTCCTGAACAAGACATGGGATCGACTTCATTTTTTGGGACGGCAAAACGCTTTGCAAAAGCATCAAAGCTTGCATGGGTTGCATTTCTTCCTACGTTCGGATATGGCTTTTTGGAAGCCTCTCTTAACGGAAATTACCCTGTCTATGCGCTTCGGACAGGATTAGATGTCTCATCTGTTTCCATTATCTTATCTTCCTTTGCCATCGGAGCCATTGTTTTTCAGCTTCCTCTCGGGATCATCAGCGACCGATTCGGAAGAAGAAATACCATTTTGTTCGTCATGCTGTTTGGATTTATTAGTTTTATGGCCGCAAGCTTTGCAGACACACTCATTCCGCTCGTTATCTGTTTCTTTACAGCTGGCATGCTTGTTGGGTCCACTTTTTCGCTTGGCATCAGCTTTATGGCTGATCTGCTTCCTAAAAACCTGCTTCCTGCAGGAAACCTGCTGTGCGGCATCTTTTTCAGCATCGGAAGCATATCCGGTCCTTTTTTAGGCGGATTATATATTGAGCATGTGGCATCGGCTAATTTTTTTCATGTAGTCAGCTTTATTTTACTCCTTATTTTCATAACGACCGCTTTCTTTAAACAGCCTGCTTATAAAACCGCCAATAATTAAGAAAAGCGCAAGCGCCTGTTTAGCTCCGAAAGACAGATAAGGATCCGTCAGAAAAGGCGCTTTTTGCCTTTACTGGCGGATCCTTTCTGGCCGAGGAGTTAGGCGATGGAGCCAGACATGTAAGCGCAAAAATTGCATACTCCCTAATCTCTAAAAAATTGGCGTTTTTTTTAAAATATAGGTTGAACATTTTGAATTGTCTGTTATATAATAGTATTAACAAATACATTCTGTATCATAACAATAATATAACAGGAGGAATTATTATTATGAAAAGACAAGAGCGCAAAAACATGATCGAATTTATCGCAAAAATGAAGGATATCGAAACAGAAACATTGATGTATATGACTGATGAGGATATCGAGCATATTTATTCTTCGGCATACCATAGTTATATCCAGCTTGCTGAATAATACAAAAAGCGGAACCCAAAAAAGCAAATCGCAGGGACAGCGATTTGCTTTTTTTAGTGGCAGCTGCTCTGCTGAGTCAGCATTTACCCGAAATCGCCATTTTATTAGCTGAAATTCACAATTATTTAGCGGATTTCCCGTTTTATTTAGCCGATATTAAGTTTAATTTAGCCGTTCATATTTTAGATATAAGTAATTAAATTAACTTGCCGAATTCTTTTCTATTTAGCATTAATCCTGAGTTAAAAGCACAATCAGCTTGATTTCAGAAGAAAGCCTGAGGCGACAGACAGATAAAAAAAGCAAACCGCACAGGTAGCGGTTTGCTTTTTTTGTTTAATGGTAGCCGTTCTGACCGTTTGCACTGCCACTTGTTTTATGCTGCGGCTTGCTTTTTGAATTCTGCTTGTTATGGCTTCCGCCTTTTTTCGTATGCTTTGCCATGAAGATTCACCTGCCCAGCAAGATTTTGAAGACCATGTCTTCTTCTTTACTGTTTCACTATTTTCCGCTCTCTATGACACACAATCATTGGAAATATTAATGAGACCCTTTTCTTTTGTATAGAATGGCATTTAACTCTCCGCCAATCATAATGATCATTCCGGAAAGATAAAACCAGATCATCAGAACAATGATTCCGCCCAAACTCCCATAGGCGGCACTGTAATGGCCATAGCTCCCGACATAATAAGAAAAGGCAAATGACACGAAGGCCCATCCAATTGTTGCTAAAACAGCACCCGGCATTGCATCCTTCAGGTGTAAATGCTTATTCGGAGCAAAGAAATAAAGAGCTGTAAAAACAATGAACAAAATAAGCGCACTGACAATCCATCTTCCCATATTCCACACGGTTAAAAATTCATCTGACAGTCCAAATACAGAAAAAAGGAACATGCCAATTTCTTTCCCGAATACAGGCAAAAGCAGGGCAACTAAAATGACAAAAACCATCGCAATTGTAAGCAAAACCGACATACCCCTTGCTGCTATAAATGATCTGCTCTCAGAGACATCATAGGCGCGATTAAAGGCACGGACAATGGCGTTAATTCCATTTGAGGCAGACCACAAAGTGGCAAGGATCCCAAACGACAGCAATCCTCCATTTGAATTGCTGATGATTTCAGCCAATGTTTCTTTGATAATAGCAACGGATTCTCCGGGTGCATATTGCGCAAGAAAATTCAGTATATCTTCCTGAGAAAGCGGAAGAAAGGCTATAAGAGTCATTAAAAAGATTAAAAACGGAAACAGTGAAAGTAAAAAGAAATAGGCGAGTTCTGCCGAAAGGCCAATGATTTCATCTTTTGAAAAACGCTCAAACAGATCTCTCAGGATGGATCTCTGTTTATGCTGGCGCTGCTTCACGCTTTTCATTTATTCACCTCTCTTTTTGATCTGTTATAAACCTTTCTTTTGTTTCTTCTATCATTTCAATCATTTGAGGCGCTGTTTCTTTTAGTTCATTTATTTTTTCATTGATAAATTCAATATCTTCTTTAGCTTCCTGAATCACGTTTTTTGCCTGATCAATTTGCTGTTTAATCTCTTCTGTCAATAGAGATGGATTTTCAATATAAAGGGCTGTTTTGTCTTTTAAGGATTTTCCCTGTGCGACAAACTGATCTCTTGTCGGCTTATGGAGAAGAGTAAGTGCTCCTCCAACCGCTGCACCGGCGAATAAGCCTTTTAGAAACAAACTGTTCGATTCATTACTCATCTGAAATAACCCCTCTTCTTATAAGTTATGTTCTATTTTAATACACGCAAGCAAATGAGAACATCCTGTGTACACCATTTCGTAAACCTCTTCAAAGTTGTCTGTAAAATAAGGATCCGGTACGTCTGCCAGATCTGAATCCGGCACAAAGTCCATTAACCTTCCGACAAAGCCGGTTTTGGAGTAGCCCGCAAGCCTTCTTAAGTAACCAAGGTTTTCATTGTCCATCGCAATAATGTAATCGACTTCCAGAAGATCATCAAGGGTCACCTTTCTTGCCTGTATCCCTTCATACCCGATTTTGTGATGATCAAGAATATTCCTTGTTCCTTCGTGGGGCTGATGGCCGATATGCCAGTCTCCTGTTCCGGCTGAATCTGTCACAATAGCCCTGCTTAGCCCTTGCTCATCAATTAAGTGCCTCATTATTCCTTCTGCCATCGGGGATCGGCATATATTCCCTAAACAAACAAATACTACTTTAATCATCATTTTCCTCCTGCGATTAAGACAATGTGCCGTAAAAACCAAGCTTTATTATATGTATGTTTCCTCTTGCTCTGTTTATGGTACATTTCTCTATTCTTTACACAAGTGATTTTATAATTAGCATCTTTTATTTACATAAAACATGTTACAATAAATAATACTTAAATGGGAAAGTTTGAAAGGATGAATGCAGTTGAATAATCTATCAGAAAAATCAGTGGAAAATGTAGAATACATGATTGAACAAATTAAAGAAAAACTGCGCGTCATTAACATTGGAGCGATTAAACCGTCACATTTTGACGAAGAAATGTATGAAGAATTGAAGGATATATACGATTTAGTCATGAAGAAGAATACATTTTCACCCAATGAAATGCAGGCTATTGTTGAAGAACTAGGAAACCTCCGCAAAGTTTAAATCGGACTTTCCTTTCTAAAAAGAATAAAAAAGATTCTCAGCACGTCCCCTTTTGCATATATGTGTACAAAGGGGGCTGAAAAATGGCTGCAATGTGGTGGTTTGCAACAATTGTTTTATTCCTGTTATTGATTACTTGTATTGTTTTTGTTGTTTATTCACTTAAGACTGCGATTCACACAGAAGATGCTATAAATGTAGATCCGCTCCCCAATGCGGAGAATCCAGATCTGGAAGATAAAAAATAGCCCTGCGCCTTCTGCGCGGGCTATTCTTTTATTTATTTTAAAAGATTCAGCGATTCACGTGTAAAAGCAGGCAGATCATCAGGCGTGCGGCTTGTCACCAGCTGATTTCCGCATACGACAACCTCTTTATCATGGAAATTTGCACCGGCATTCTTTAAATCAACGGCAATTGATTTATACCCAGTCACATCTCTCCCCTTAAGCGTTTCTGCTGTAATGAGCAGCTGCGGACCATGACAAATAGCAAAGACCGGTTTGTTATCATCCATGAATTTTTTCGTGAATGTGACAAACTTATCATCAGCGCGCAGGATATCCGGTGAAAAACCTCCTGGAATAAACAGCGCATCAAAGTCATCCGCATTTACTTCAGCAATCGATGCATCTACCTTGATTGTTTCCTGTCCTTGTTTCCCTTTTACTGTTTTGCCTTTTTCATTTTCGATAACAGTCAATTGGTGACCAGCTTCTTGATAAGCTTTTGCAGGCTCCGTATATTCAGAGTCCTCAAAATGATCCGTTACAACAACAGCAATTTTTTTACTCATCTCCTAGAACCTCCTCTACTTGTTAACACTTTTTAATCTACCCTTTGTAAAAGAAACAAAACATATGACAGGAATAGTTGCTCTTGTCGAATTATGAAGGCTGCTAGTGTAAAGAATGAAAATTTTTATAAAAATACAAGTACTTTTTAACCACGAACCATTTTCAAAAGACAAAAAAATCTTCAATAACAGGTCATTTATATCCATAAAAAGACGGTAAATGTAAATACAAAGTTTTGTAAATCTTTACTTTATTTTAACAATAAATGACAAAATACTCATAGATTTATAGACAAAAAATTTATAAAATTTAAATGTTGTGAAAAATACTGAAAGGTGGATGTTTGTGAAAAGAAAAACAAGCCATACATTTGGCAAGAAATTATTCAATTCATTTGCTGCTTTCCTTGTTTTACTCAGTGTTCTCCCCTTCCCGGCATTAAATGCAGCTGCTGAGGAGCTTCCCTCAATTGATCTGCGTTTGATGGAAACTACCGATATTCATGCCCACATTATGGACTATGACTACTATTCAGATAAAGAAACGGTGAGCTACGGATTAGCCCGCACAGCTGTTTTAATTGATGAATACCGAAAAAGTGCAAAAAACAGTATTTTAGTAGATAACGGAGATCTTATTCAAGGGAACCCGCTGGGTGAATATGTTTATAAAAATTTAGGTGCTGATATAGCAGCCGGCACTAAAACAAATCCTATTTTCGACGCAATGAACACCCTTCAGTATGATGCAGGCACGCTTGGAAATCATGAGTTCAATTACGGATTAGACTATCTTAACGGCTCTCTCAAAGGGACAAATTTCCCTGTAGTAAGTGCAAACGTTTTTGATGCTCAAACTGACAAGCCTTATTTCAAACAATACGCTATTAAAGAAAAAGAACTTATTGATAATACCGGCAATAAGCATACCGTTAAAATTGGATACACCGGCTTCGTCCCTCCCCAAATCAACGTTTGGGACAAGAAGCATCTTGAAGGAAAAGTTGTCACAAAAGACATAGTTGAAATAGCCAAAACGGTCATACCTGAAATGAAAGCAAAAGGTGCAGACTTAATTGTTGTCATGGCTCACACTGGAATAGAGACGGCTTCGCAGGCTGCAGGATCTGAAAATATGGTCTTTGATTTGGCAAAAGAAGTACCAGGCATAGATGCAATCGTATCAGGTCATCAGCATGGTCTTTTCCCCGGAGACAAAAAGTACAATGGAATTGCTGAAATCGACAATGCTAAAGGGACAGTAAACGGCGTCCCGGTAGTCATGCCTAAAAACTGGGGAAGCCACTTAGGTTTAATCGATTTGAAATTAGGACAAAAAGACGGAAAATGGACGGTTACTGATTCTCAGTCAACTGCAGCTCCAATCACTTCTGTCACAACTAAAGATGAAGAAATCGTAAATACAATCAAATCAACTCACGAAAGTACTCTTAACTATGTAAGAAAAGCAGTTGGAACGACAGAAGCACCCATTAACAGCTTCTTTGCTTTAGTCCAGGATGATCCTTCTGTGCAAATTGTGAACGATGCTCAAAAATGGTATGCGAAAAAAATCGCTGCTGAAAACCCTAAGTTACAGGGGCTGCCGATCCTTTCCGCTGCTGCACCGTTTAAAGCCGGCGGACGCAACGGTGTTGACTATTACACAAATATTGCAAAAGGCGATTTGGCCATCAAAAATATCGGTGATCTATACCTTTACGACAATACTGTGCAGATCATAAAGCTGAACGGATCTCAAGTAAAGGAATGGCTAGAGATGTCTGCCGGACAATTTAATCAGATTGATCCTGCTAAAACAGGCGAACAGGCATTGCTTGATGCAAACTTCAGATCTTATAACTTTGATGTCATTGACGGCGTTACCTATCAAATTGATGTGACAAAGCCCGCTAAATACTCGGCAGATGGAAAAGTGATAAACGCTGATTCAAGCAGAATTGTTAACTTCCAATATGAAGGCAAGGAAGTTAATCCGGAGCAAGAGTTTTTAATTGTGACGAATAACTACCGTGCTTCCGGAGGCGGCGGATTCCCTAACATGAAGCCGGAAAATATTGCGTACATTTCAGCTGATGAAAACCGTCAGGCCTTAATGAACTATATTACAGAAGAACAGACAATCAACCCTTCTGCTGACGGAAACTGGTCCATTGCTCCAATTAAGGGAGAAGCTGAAGTTGTATTTGAGTCAACTCCGGCTGCAAGGGATTTTGCCGAAAAAACGAAAAATATCCGATATGCAGGAGAAGCAGCTGATGAGTTTGCAAAGTATTCCCTTGATTTAAAAGGCGGCGAAGTCACGCCTCCTGCAGACAGCTGGAAGTTAACTGTTATGCACACGAACGACACACATGCACATCTGGATAACGTCGCCCGACGTGCTGCAAAAGTAAAAGAAATTCGTGCAAAAGAAGAAAACAGCATTCTATTAGATGCCGGCGATGTATTCTCAGGAGATTTATATTTTACTAGATGGAACGGACTTGCCGATGTTGAATTTATGAACATGATGCAATATGATGCAATGACGTTTGGAAATCATGAGTTTGACAAAGGACCTGAAGTATTACGAGCTTTTATTGAAAAAGCGAAGTTCCCGATTGTCAGTTCCAATGTAGATGTGGCCAACGAATCAAAATTGAGTGATCTAGTAAAAGATCCTAAAGACTTTCCTTCGAAAAAAGATGGTGTTATCTATCCGTACGTCATTCTTGATGTGAATGGGGAGAAGGTTGCTCTCTACGGTCTGACCACAGAAGATACGCCTGAAGCTTCAAGCCCTGGTGAAAACATTGTATTCAATGATGCAATCAAAGCATCTGAAGCAACAATAAAGACCATTACAGAAACAGAAAAAGTCGATAAGATAATTGCTCTTACTCACCTTGGATACGAGAAAGACCTTGAGCTTGCAGAGAAGGTTGAAGGAATTGATGTGATTATCGGCGGCCACACACATACACTAGTCGATACATTAAAAGTCGTAGATCAGGATGAAACGCCTACGATCGTTGCCCAAGTGCAGGATTACGGCAAGTTCCTCGGTAAACTTGATGTTGCCTTTAACAAAGATGGTTTAGTTGTTCCTGCTGAATCAAGTACAGAACTGATTGCCATCGATGAAACAATAGCAGAAGATCCTGAAGCAAAAGCATTGCTGGATGGCTACAAAGAAGAGATTAACAGCTTTAAAGATAAAGTAGTCGGACATACAAAAGTTGCTCTGGACGGAAAACGCGAAAACGTCCGTTCTAAAGAAACAAACCTTGGAAACCTGATAGCTGATGGAATGCTTGCAAAAGCGAAAGAAGCAAAAGGTGCTCAGCTCGCGATTACAAACGGCGGAGGAATCCGTGAATCCATCAACGAAGGTGATATTACCCTCGGAGAAGTATTGACCGTCATGCCTTTCGGAAATACATTATTTGTTCTTGACATAACAGGGGAGCAAATTATCGAAGCTCTTGAGCACGGAGTAAGTGCGGCAGAAGAAGGAAAAGGACAGTTCCCTCAAGTTGCTGGAGTTAAATTCTCATTCTCTAAAGGTCTTCCTGCAGGAGAGAGAATAATGGATGTTCAAGTTGAGAATGAAGATGGTACCTTCTCTGCTATAGAGCTGGAAAAATCATACCGTATTGCAACAAATGGATTTATGGGTGCCGGCGGTGACGGATATGATGTCTTTAAGGAAGCCTCTTATGCTGAAGATCTTTTCTTCGTAGATTATGAAGTATTCCTTGAGCAGCTTGAAGCAAAAAAATCCGTTCAGCCAGAAATTGAAGGACGCATTATGGAATATTTCACACCTTCAGTTGATGTTCAAGATAATAAAGCAACGATTACATTTGATGATACTTTCATTCCTTATGTTGAACATACAAATGAGGTCCTGATTGACCTTTTCGGAACATCTGAATTTGATGCAGTTGAACTGAAGTTCACAAGCAGCCAAATCGCAGCATTAAAAGCGAAAGATTCCAGTCTGTCTTTCAATAATGAAGCTGTCGGACTTGATATTCCGCTTTCAAATCTTGAAGAAAAAGAAACGAGTATTTCATTTGCAAAAACGGAAGAAATTGAAGATGCATTAACAGACACATATGACTTTTTGCTCACTCAAGATGGTCAAGCACTGACTAAATTCAAAGAGGAAGTAGCGATTGCCTTCTTCGTTGAAGAGGCTGAAAATCCTCGAGTCTACTACGTGGACCGTGAAAAAGAAAAACTTACAGAACTGGATGGAGCTTATGAAGACGGGGCTGTTTATGGGTCTACAAGCCATTTCAGCGAGTTTACTGTCTTGGAATCAGATGATAAAAGTAATCCTGGCAATGGTTCCGGGAATGGAAACAATCCTGGCAGCGGCAGCAGCCCAGGACAAGGAAACACCCCTGATAAAGGCAATCACAATGGCGGAGGAAACGGACTTCCTCACACAGCAACAAGCTCATTCAACATCATCCTGACAGGCTTAGTCATTTTGCTTGCAGGAAGCATTTTTTACTTCATTCAAAGACGCCGGTTAGGGAATACCTAATGAAGAAAAGCCCCTTCTCAAAACGAGAAGGGGTTATTTTATGGAGTAAATTGCTGAAAGACCCTTCTGATCATGCTCAACCTTAAATCATCTCCGCTGCACTCTCTTTATACTCTTCTATAGTTGAAATAAACTCCAGAACTTTTCTCTCATATCCTTTAGGATCTGTTAAAAAAGCCTGGGCATGCCCTGCTTTTGGAACTAAATACAGCTGCTTTATTCCCTTTTTCAAATGATACATATCAAGCGTCATTTTCATCGGGATAAAATGATCTTCTTTTCCATGAATAAAAAGAATCGGCGTTTTCGTATGTTCAAGGTCCCGGGCAGGCTTTATTTCTTCAAATCCCCAGCCGTAGCGAAACTTTGTTACAAGACTGGTCCAGGAAATCAGCGGGTAAAACTTAACCTTAAAATCAATTCTGAGCCTTGTTTTCAGCAATTCCGTCAGATCGCTGAATGCACAATCCGAGATGCAAAACGCGACTCTTGGATCTTTTTTTACATATTGCAGGGCAGAAGCTGCTCCAAGTGATTCCCCAAGAATCCCTACAAAAGCATCTTTCCCCAGTTTTTCATAAAGGCAGTCCACCCATGCTTTTAAGTCATCACTTTCATAATAACCGAAAGATGTGTGATCTCCTCCGCTCAAACCATGAAAACGGTGATCGCATAGGAGCACGTGATATCCCCTTTTTTGAAACATTTCTACATATTTGAAGCTCCCAAACAGAGACCAGGTAATTCCATGTGCGATAATGATGGCTTTTTTGCTCTCAGATACAGGAAACCACATTCCGTGAATTTGATAGCCATGAAAAGAGTCGATAAACCACTCTTCTTTTTGAGCGCTTTCAAAAATATCAGTATTGATTTCACCGCTCTCTACTCCAAGCAAATACGTTTTTTCGTATGCCACTTTTCTAGGAACGGTAATCATGCTGCTGAAAAAGCAGGACACAGCGAGGATAGTTAATAAAACGGCGAGTATGGAACAAACAATAATCCACATGGAATCACCTTCACTTCCCTTTTTTCCATCATATTATTCTCTTTCATCATAGGTGAAAAATGTAAAGCTGCTGTTTTAAGTTCTGTAAAAGTTTTTTTAATTATGCAGAGCAATTGAAACTTTGGGGTCTGTGACTGCTAACAGTACAGTGAAAGAAATACGGTTAACTGAGGAATAAGAATGCACAAAGTCGGTGCGGCGGTTTTTTCACAGCCAATTTCGTGGTTTATTCAGCCGTTTATGAGAGCTATTCACCCGTTTTTCTAAATGTTTCAGTGAAAATCAAAATTTTATCTTCATATTTTTCCGTCTTGAGCCATTCAAACCCAGCTCATATGCTTCCACTAAAAAAAGCCAGGCAATTAAGCCTGGCTTTTTTAATGTCCTCTTCTCGCAAAATCAACAAATCTGAATTTATCAAGTCTGTGGCGTGATACTGTGTACTGAAACAGACTTGTATCTTCCAGATAAACGTGATTTTTCACAACGACAATATGCTGGAAATTTTTTAAATCCAAATACTGATAATCTTCCTCTGTGCACTCTTCCACAACAATTTCTTTTTTTGCAAAGCTGATCTTTAATTTCAATTCTTCTTCAATGTAGCGGTAGATTGAGTCTTCGCATATTTCCTTTGTTAAAAAAGGAATGTGCCTGCGATTGAGATAATCCTTATCAAGGATGATGTTCTCGCCATCAATTTTTCTTGAGCGTACAACCTCCCAGACTTCGTCACGGGCACCGAGGTTCAGCTGCTGCATGATAAAATCACCTGGCTTGATGAGGCCGAATTTCTCAACTGTTGTTTGAGAGGTTCTTCCTAAGTTCTGCGAAAGCTCTTTGAAACTGACGAGACCCGAAACAGGGAAACTCATTTTCGTTACATCGAGAACAATTGATCCTTTACCTTTAACTTTTTGAATGTACCCATTTTGGGCAAGGAGATTAAGTGCCTTGCGAATCGTTTCCCTTGAAGTCTCATATTGCACAGCGAGCTCGTTTTCAGAAGGCAAGGTTTCATTCACTTTTACAAGTCCTTGTTTAATCCTGTCTGATAACTCCTGAAAAATCGCCAAATATTTATTGTTTGTTTTCATCTTTAACCACCACTATTAGTTTACCATTACTTCTTAAGATGATAAACGACGGACTCAAACGGGCGCAATGTTACTTCTTTAAATGTCTGCGCAGAATCAGGATAGTTGGAGATAAGAATTTCACTGTTATATCCTTCTGCATCAATATGATCCGGCAAAGTAAATACTGTTTCCATTTCATAGAAGTTGTTGATGACCAGCAGCTTCTCTCCATCACCGTTTCGCACATAAGCAAACAGCTGGCTGTGATCTTCAAGGATCAGTTCATAATCGCCGTACGTGATTAAATCAATGTCTTTTCTAAGCTGAATCAGTTTTTGATAGTGATAAAAAACAGAATTTTCATCCTGAAGAGCATTCTGGGCATTGATTTCCGGATAATTGCTTGCAGGTTTGATCCAAGGTGTTCCTGTTGTAAACCCGGCATGCTTGGAATTATTCCATTGGACTGGTGTACGTGAGTTATCTCTCGATTTGCTTTTTAAAATCTCAATAATCTCTTCTTCTGACTTCCCTGCGTTTTTCAAAATTTCGAATGTATTCAGGCTTTCTACATCCCGATATTCATTGATGCTTTCGAATTTAGGATTAGTCATGCCAAACTCTTCCCCCTGATAAATATAAGGAGTTCCCTGCATCATGTGTATCGTTGTCGCAAGCATTTTAGCGGACTGGGTGCGGTATTCACCGTCATTTCCATATCTTGAAACAATCCGCGGCTGATCATGGTTGCACCAAAACAGTGCGTTCCAGCCCCCGCCTTTGTGCATTTCCACCTGCCATGTTGAAAGAATTTGCTTAAGTGCACCAAAATCAAAATCTGCCAGTGCCCATTTCTCCCCGTTCGGATAATCCACTTTCAAATGATGAAAATTAAATGTCATGCTTAGTTCTTTGGATTCCGGATTGGAATACTCAATACAGTTTTCGATCGTCGTTGAAGACATTTCCCCAACTGTCATGCTGTCATATTTCGAGAAAACTTCCTTATTCATTTCTTTCATATATTCATGCACGCGCGGACCGTCTGTGTAAAACTTGCGGCCGTCGCCAGGAGCTGTGCTTCCGTCATCATCCGGGAAATCCTGATTTTTTGAAATGAGGTTAATTACGTCAAGTCTAAAGCCATCTACACCCTTTTCAAACCAGAATTGCATCATTTCATAGACTTTTCTGCGGACTTCTTCATTCTCCCAGTTCAAGTCAGCCTGAGTGACGTCAAACAGATGCAGATAGTATTCGCCTGTTTTTTCATCCAGCTTCCAGGCTGAACCGCCGAATTTCGAAATCCAGTTAGTCGGTTCAGAGCCGTCTTCCTTTCCTTCTTTCCAAATATAGAAATCACGGTAAGGATTCTCTTTTGATGATTTTGCTTCCTTAAACCATGCGTGCTCAGTAGAAGTATGATTGACAACGATATCCATGATGATTTTAATCCCGCGATCGTGAGCCTCTTGCAACAGAGATTCAAAATCCTCCATCGTTCCATATTCCTCGTGAATGGAATAGTAGTCACTGATGTCATAACCGTTGTCTTTTTGAGGAGATTCATAAATTGGCGTCAGCCATACAACATCAACGCCGAGCTCTTTTAAGTAATCTAATTTTTCTATGATGCCCTGAATGTCGCCTACTCCATTCCCATTCGTATCATTAAAGCTTTTCGGATAAATTTGATAAACCGCTGATTTTTTCCACCAAGGCTGTTTCATTTTCATATGCACCACCATCTTTTAGATTTAAACGGCAAAAAGGACAATGGCTTGTCCTTTTTGTTTATTATTTTTTCTTCCAATTAAACTTGGCAAATACGTAAGTCAGTACGAATGGCACAACGATTGCGATGGCCATTCCGATAAAGAATGCCGTCCAGTATTCGGATTGGATCGATAAGAATCCAGGGATTCCCCCAACACCAATTGAAAATGCTTTTACATGATTGATTGTAATAAAGATACCTGCAATTGCAGAACCGATCATGGCAGCGAAAAATGGATAGCGATATCTAAGATTCACACCAAACATAGCAGGCTCTGTAATACCAAGGTAAGCCGAGATTCCAGAAGTCAGAGCCAAACCTTTTTGTTTTTCATCTTTCACAATGCGCATCATGGCAAATGCTGCTGAACCCTGTGCGATGTTCGACAATGCAAGCATCGGCCAAAGGAATGTGCCTCCAGCACTTGCTACAAGCTGCAGGTCAACTGCAAGGAAAGTATGATGCATACCTGTTACAACAAGCAGTGAGTATAAGCCTCCATAGAGCAAACCGCCAAGAGCTGCAAAGTTATCAAAAATCGCAATAACACCGTCTGTAATGAAGTTTCCTGCTGCAAACGTAATTGGTCCAATTAAGATAAAAGCAGCAAAGCCAGTCACTAATAAGGTAATTGGGGCAACCACTAATAGCTTAATTGAATCAGGTACTCTTTTATTTAAAAAGACTTCAATTTTAGCCAGTAAATAAGAGGCAAACAAAACAGGAAGAACTTGCCCCTGATAGCCGATCTTTTCAATCTCGAGGCCGAATATGTTCCACACCGGAACCTCCCCTTTAGCCTGGGCTTCACCATATGCCCATGCATTCAGAAGATCCGGATGCACGAGGATTAAACCAAGGACAATCCCAAGAAGCGGACTTCCTCCAAAGCGTTTCACAGCCGACCAGCCGATTAGAGCCGGGAGGAATGTAAACGCTGTATTCGCAATCAAGTTGATAATGCCTGATAAATCAGCCCATTGCGGATAAACTTCAATCAGAGATTTATCATCAAAGAAAATTCCCGAACCGCTCAGAATATTATTTATTCCCATTAATAAACCAGCCGTTACGATAGCCGGCAAAATCGGAATAAAAATATCAGCCAGCATTTTAACAGCTTTTTGAAGAGGATTCAAGTTGCTTGAAGCTGCATCTTTTACATCTTCTTTTGAAGACTCGCCCATTCCCGTTTGTTCTGCCATTTCCTTGTAAACTTTATCAACAAGACCTTGTCCAATCACAACCTGGAATTGTCCATTTGTTGAAAAAGAGCCTTTAACCATATCAATCTGTTCCAGTTTTTCTTTATCCACTTTGCCTTCATCTTTCAAGGCAAATCGTAAGCGAGTGACACAGTGTGTGGCTGCTGCAATGTTGTCCTTGCCGCCGACAGCATCAACGATATCGCGGACTTCCTGTTTGTTCACACTCATCTATTTCAACCTCCCGTAATCGTTTTCATTAATAACCTGGTATTGCCTAAAGAGTCAGCAATTTATATTCTTCTCACTCCTGTATATACAAGTTATAAGCATATTGTAGTCCTGTATATACATGTTGTCAACAAAAAAGAGTAATCGTTTTCATTTTTCTGGCTGCTTATTCTGTTATACAGGCTATTACCAAATCCCTCCGTTTTTGACATTCGTGAATCTTGTGTTCACACACTTCATGTATCCATACCCTCTAACTCCTGCAAAAAAGCACTCTATTTAATATTTTTTCTGGATGCTTTGCATGATTTATAATGGGCTTTCCCTTTTTCTGACCGCTAATAGAACATTTATGACTGCCCAAGTCCATTTTCCGCAAACAAAAAAGTACGCTCTATTTATAAGGGATTCCGATTAGGGGAAGAAAACAGCAAATAGCACAAAAGGGGGATTATAGGCAGGTCTTATTATAAAGAACAAGAAGTTGTCTCAATTAATAAATCGTTTGAAGGTGATTATCGATACTATCGACGCTTTGGGTTTAGAACATCAACTGAATTTGGTATATATGCATCCAAGAATAACCTTCCGCCTTCAGAAGAGTATTTAATGGCTGTGGAGTTAAGTGAAAACGGCTTGGAAAATATTTCAGGTGAAGTGGATTATTCGATGTATAATGCATTGAAAAATTAATAGGCATATCAATCATAGACTAAGGTTAGATCGGCAATGATTCAAAGAAAGCTACACATTTAAATGAATTGGAAACTAAAGTAGGGATCTCACTAATGGGTGCTTTACTTTAAGAAGGAGTAAAGCTTGTTTGTTTAATTTAAGGGCAGGATTGTTGAATAAGTAATTATTAAAGAATCCAAAGAATACCTATAACTATTCCTTAAAAGTGAAGGGAGAGTGTCTTTTGAACTTGAAACATATGAGCTCAGAAATAGCTATCTAAAGGATACGCCGAAGGGTTAGCCATTTAGGTATATGTGGTAACGTAAGGAAGATTGTTCTTGTTAGGAGTAACTGTTTTTATGGCGACTCTGTCGTTCCAGCTTAGGATTAATAACAAACAGTCTCGAGGAGGAAACATATGAGTAAGATAATCGGTGCGGAAACAACCGCGAGAGTAGAAACCAAGCCCCGAGGAAAAATGATTGCTTATTGGACAGTCACATTACTACTCGCAGCAGCTGTTATGTTAAGTGGTATCGGGCAACTGATGCAATATGGGGGAAACCTCGAGTTAGTGACGAATCTTGGTTACCCATCATACGTCTTGACCATTCTCGGGATTTGGAAAGTGCTTGGAGCCATCGCTCTCGTGGTGCCAGGTTTTCCTCGGCTTAAAGAATGGGTTCATGCTGGTATCTTCTTTTTAATGACCGGTGCGGCTTTATCTCATGCGTTTGCCAACGATTTTGGTGATTACGGGTTTCATATTATCCTTCCGCTTTCATATGCTGCACTAAATATCGCCTCGTGGGCGCTGCGTCCGAAGAGCCGCAAACTTTAAGGAGGCGGTGAAATTAACGGCTGTCCCTTACTACCACCAATAGATTTCTACTACATAATTTTGGAGGGGGGTTGTGAAAATCGGGGACTTTAATAATGTAACTATAAAAAAATGTTATAAACTCAGTTCAAATAAGGACTGAGTTTTTTGGCGTGCAAAAAACTCCGCTTAAAGCGGTGCGATCTAATCTGCGAATCTTGGTGTTTTTTCTAGTGCTAAATAGGGTGTGATTGTGAGGATTCAAAACGGCCCCTTACCCTATTTAGCGTGGTTTTAAATCAGTCTCTTTTCACAAATCGAATTTCAATTGTTCATGATCAGAAGACTTTGAAGGACGTTCTGATATACCCGACTTGGTTTTCCTTGCAGCCTGATTCGCTTTTTTAATATCTACTATTGGCGCCTGATAATCCAGGCGAAAAAAACCTGGATAATGCCAAGGCTCCTGAATATGTTTAGCCGGAACATTCGAAAGACTTGGTAAGTATCTTTTAATAAAAACTCCGTCTGGATCTTCTTTTTTTCCTATTTTCACTGGATCCAGCACTTTCTCCGGCATCTTTTGAATCTGGTGAACATGAATGATGGGCTCATAGTCCAGAAAAAGGGAAGCTAGCCCATCCGAACATATTTTCACGTTCAGGGAAAGCGTATTGATTGCAAAAGACGCAAGCATACCCCGATATTTTGAGGGGATCCACCCGGTTTTATGAAGACAAATTACTGATGCATCTATCATGGGAATCCCAGTTTTCCCTTCAAACCATCTCAAAAACAAATCATCGCCTGCACCTTTTTCATCAGGAAAAGGCTGCAATTCAAAGAGATCTCCCTGCTCCATCAGCTTCCACCTTTCCTTAAGACGCTCCTGAAAAGATGTTAATTGTTTCACAAGAAACAAATTATCACAATTTTCTATCTTTATCGACGTTTTCTGGACAACTGTACGAAACGAAATGTTTCCCCATGCCAAATATGGCGAAAGCCTGCTTGATGAAACAGTTGATTGAAGCAGGTTAGAACCATGCTCTTCGTATAAGTGAAAACGTTCCTCCAAAAAAGTTTCAAGCGTTTCAAGCGCCTGCTGTTCACCGCCCTGCTGGCCAAATCTGATTGGTTCCCCACTGACAGGAAAAGCTTTAAGT
This sequence comes from Metabacillus hrfriensis, assembly GCF_030127205.1. Taxonomy (NCBI): domain Bacteria; kingdom Bacillati; phylum Bacillota; class Bacilli; order Caryophanales; family Bacillaceae; genus Metabacillus; species Metabacillus hrfriensis. The sequence continues at coordinate 617,868 of NZ_CP126116.1, read as the reverse complement.
TTTTCCGCCCCAATGAAAAAGCTTTCTGGAATGGTTTTTGGTACTTCGACACGCTCAGGGCGGCTGAGAGGCTCACTTCGACAAAAACCGTTCCATCTTTCCTGAAGTTTTCTTCCGCTGTTTTTTTCATTAATGGGATACTCCAAAAACCTGAGACCTCTGTCACTCATCCATTCTCTCACTCTTGTATTTCTGTCATGTACACGTTTCCCTGCTTTTTCTTCATGAGCATACAAAGTGAATGGGCCGTATGTTTTAAAGAGTGCAGAAAGCGCCTCTTCCATCTCCCCCATATAGGTGAATAATCTGCCGCCCCTATCTTCCAAAGCGCTCTGCAGTTCCTCTAAGCTTTCCCTGACAAACTGAAAGTGCCTTGCAGAATAGTCTTCCCCAGACCATATAGATGGTTCGGCTGCATACAGCGGGAGGACTTCCCCATATAGAGCTGCGTCAGCAAGCGGCTTATGATCAGCTATACGTAAATCACGTTTAAACCAGACGACGTTCATGAGAATCACTCCATCATCGATGTCTATTAGGACCATTTCGAAAAAATCTGATCTTTATAAAAAGCAGAAGCTCTTGAACTGAAGGTATTTCTTTTCTTTAGAACTTTATCAAGCTGAAATGCTTTCTCGTTCAGCTGCACCTGCAGCTTTTCTTTCTCCATTTCATCAGGACATTGGGCAATCAGCTGCTCTAACGTATGAATCGCTTTTTTCAGCTCGATGTCTTCATCCATCATATTCGCATTTTTCAGTATTTTATAGGATATTCGGAGTTCAGGCGGGATATGGGACAAATCCTCAAGCTCAAGAGGCTTTCCCATACCGGGAAGCTGTTTAAACTCACCATCTTTTATCGCCTGTTTAATTTTATCTTCTGAAAGAATCGTGAAAAAATCCATTTTTCTCCCTCCACTTAAAAATCCTTCTCTTACTTAGGTTATACAATCAGCTGCGTTATTCCTTCTTAAAATATAGATGTTTCATGACAAAGAATCAAACAAACGTTCTACAGCCGGGCTGTATAGCATATAGTTTAGAATCACACGAAAAACGGAGGCATCCATATGAGCGATTCAAAAACCTTTCAAATCCCTGAGGAAATGGTTGCACGATATGCTTCATTGAATGAAAAGGCGAAAAGGATTGAAGAGGAACTTGCAGAGATGAAAAAAATCTTCAATTCCTTTTTTGATCATTCGCACGGAAAGCTCTGCAAAGGGGAAGAGAGAATCGGTGATTATAAGATTCAGAGGCAAATCCGGCATTCAGAACAATATCATCCTGAGAAAACAGTCAAGGTTTTAGAAGACTTAAATTTAACTGATTGTATTATTTCAGTAAAACAGCCTGACAAGCAAAAAATTGATGCCGCCCTTACACTTGGAATGGTTTCAGAAGAAGAATTAAAAGACTGTTTGATTAAAAAAAGCTCTCAGGCTATTGTGGTTAAGCTTATTAAATAAAGTTAAAGAAGATCAACCATTCTTTAATAAAAAATCCGCTTCCAGATAGAAAGGAAGCGGATTTTCTATTTAAACATACTGCCGCAAATTTGATAGTATGATTTAAAAACCGGCGGCTCGAATTCAACCAAATATGGACCTTCGCCTTTCTTCTCAAGCATTTGCTGAACGGTGCCCGCTCCGGATGCTTCTGTAAAAATGAGCTTAAAGGATGGAAGCTGGATGGCATAGCTTCTTGCACGCCACTCATCATTCACCGTTTCCTCTCCCCTTGGCAAATCAAAGTACTTTCTCCATTTGGTAACGGCGGAATTTAAATCTTTTACGATATAATGGACGGCTGAAATAGATACGTCGAGATTTTGAGCCCCTAAAGCACCGTTCTTATGCAAGTCTTGCTTCCGTTCATCATTTGTCTGGTTCCATTGGATAAAAAAAGGCAGCGGACAGTCTTCATCGCTTTGTTGAATAAAGAGCATTCTCCATTCTAATAAAGTGCCATCCTCTCTTTTTCTGCTGGCATTTATGACTTCTCCTGTCTCAAGCCCTTTTTCTTCAAGCTTCTGTTTCACTTCTTCAATCCGCTCAGTCCGGATTGCAAGCTGCCCCAAGCCTTCAGCACGCTGCTTTAACAGCCGGTGAATAAGCGGATTATTTGCCGTATTTGCTTTCTCGCGGTCTTCAACAGCAAGAAACTCCAAGTAGGCCAGATCGCTGAAATAACATAGGCTGTTGTGAGACCCCCAGTTTTCATGACGTCCGCCCATAACAGCATGTAAATCCTGTTTTATGAACATATTTGCGGCTTCAAGTGGATGCCTGTCAACAAAATGAACAATGTGATCCAGTTTGAATTCCATAGATTCACTCCTTTTCTTCAAGCGGATAATTATTTCTATTATTCTATAAAATAAATCTAAAACGGTCTGTCATTAAAACCTATCATCTCTTAAAGGTATTCACAAGCATGAATGCGTTGCTCTTCTATTCTGCTGAGGAGTATCATAGAGAAGGTGTGATATTGAAAAAGCGAGGAAAACAGCATGAGACTTAGGGATTGGGATCGAAATTTAAAAATACGCTTATTTGGCGAAGCAATGATGAATATTACATATTGGATGTTTTTCCCCTTTTTGACGATTTATTTTGCTGAGGAATTCGGGAAGGAGCAGGCGGGATTTCTGCTTGTGTTTTCGCAGATTTTTTCTGTTATGGCGAATTTAATGGGAGGCTACTGCGCGGACCGGTTCGGAAGGAAGAAAATGATGGTGTTGTCTGCTGCCGGTCAGGGCCTGTCATTTCTTACGTTTGCTCTTTCCGTTTCACCATGGTTTGAAGCTCCGCTGCTTGGTTTTATCTGCTTTGCGCTTGCAGGAGTTTTCGGATCATTTTATTGGCCGGCAAGTCAGGCCATGATTGCAGATGTCGTAGAAGAAAAAGACCGAAGCAATGTGTTTGCCGTCTTCTACACATCCCTCAATCTGGCCGTCGTCATTGGCCCGATTTTGGGTGCTATTTTCTATGTGAATTATTTTTTTGAATTATTGGTGTTTGCAGGATTCGTTTGTTTCTTGCTTGCAGGATTGCTTTTTCTATGGACGCGCGAAACCGCCCCTTTTGCCGGCAGCAAGCTTGGCAGCGGCTCCAAGTGGTATGAATTTCTTCTTCATCAGATTCGGGAGTACAAGATTATTTTTAAGGATAAAGCATTCCTGCTTTATATTGGTGCAGGCGTGCTTGCAGCTCAAACCTTTATGCAGCTTGATATGCTGATTCCTGTGTATACAAAAGAAACCGTGCAGAATGAGCAGCTGTTCTCAATTGGAGAATGGTCCGTCTCTCTCGGGGGTGAGCAGGCTTTCGGGTTTCTGCTTTCAGAAAATGGCTTGCTTGTAGCCGTCCTGACAATTTCTGTAACTAAGTGGATGACGGCCTATAAAGAAAGGAACGTTTTTATTCTTTCCTCTATTTTATACGGAGTGTCGATCTTCCTCTTTGGACAGTTCAGCTTTATCTGGGGACTTATTTTTGCTATGGCGCTCTTTACATTTGCTGAACTGATGACGGCAGGTTTGCAGCAAAGCTTCATCTCAAAGCTTGCTCCTGAACACATGCGAGGACAATATTTTGCCGCAGCCAGTCTTCGATATACCGTAGGACGGACGATTGCCCCGCTTTCCATCCCGATGACAGTCTGGTTTGGTTTTCAATGGACGTTCGCCATTTTCGGGATCCTTGCATTCGTAAGTGCGCTGCTCTACTGGCTGATGTTTTCGGTTTATGAGAAAAGAAGTACAGCTGGCACACGGATTTAAGTCCGTGTGCTATTTACTGTACTCTAAAGTCTTTTTTCAAAAGAGGATCTCCAGCTGTCTGACAATGCTTTTACTTCAAGGATCCTCATTATAGCCTGTGTATTTTGTTTATCGTGGTATTTTATATGGTTAGCAGCCGCAATGGAAACACCGTTTGCTTGTGATTCAATCAGCTCCAGTGCATCTTCTTTGCTGACTTTTCCTTCTTTCAAAACACGAAAATAAAAGCCGGTAAACATCGTATTTTGAACTTGAACCGGCAAATCATTCACCTGGTGTTTCATAGCAAGCTTAAAGCACGGCTGTCGCGGCTGGCTTACTTCTACTATAGCTTCTCCAAGCTGATAGACATCGCCAATATATACATCTTCCTCCGTCAGCCTTCTGACTGTAAGATTTTCTCCGAAAGCTCCCGGCTCTAATCGTATACTCAAGGCATTTTCCCAGAAAGAATAATGATCATACGAATACACGCAAACTGCTTTGTCCTCTCCTCCGTGATGTACGAGATCTGCCTGGCCATCTCCTTCAAAATTCGTTTTTGAGAGGAAAAGCTGACGATCAACAGGCTCCTTATATATTCCCGTTTCAATTTCACGTCCATTATATAAAACCTTCCTTGGCTGGCCAACATTCAGTGATTCCAATGCATATTTTTTACTTTTCACGGCGTCCCCATCCTGTCTTAGACTATTTATCATTATTTTCCCACAAAAATGGTGCAAGCAACATAAAAGTTGTTGTTATTTTAGCGCCTTGAGAATAGGGCTGTTTCGGGTTAGGGGTATCATTCCCGCTCTATGAGTATCCAAAATCCTGATTTTGAGGGTTTTGGGGAATCAACCGCACTCTTTGAGTATTCAACATCCTGATTTTGCGGGGGTTGGGGAATCAAACAACCTCTTTGAGTATCCAACATCCTGATTTTGCGGCTTTTGGGGAATCAAACGCACTCTTTGAGTATCCAACATCCTGATTTTGCGGGGGTTGGGGAATCAAACAACCTCTTTGAGTATCCAACATCCTGATTTTGCGGCTTTTGGGGAATCAAATAACCTCTTTGAGTATCCAACATCCTGATTTTGCCGATTTTGGGGAATCATACGCACTCTTTGAGTATCCAACATCCTGATTTTGCCGGTTTTGGTGAATCAAACAACCTCTTTGAGTATCCAACATCCTGATTTTGCCGGTTTTGGGGAATCAAACAACCTCTTTGAGTATCCAACATCCTGATTTTGCCGGTTTTGGGGAATCAAACAACCTCTTTGAGTATCCAACATCCTGATTTTGCCGATTTTGGGGAATCATACGCACTCTTTGAGTATCCAACATCCTGATTTTGCCGGTTTTGGGGAATCAAACAACCTCTTTGAGTATCCAACATCCTGATTTTGCCGGTTTTGGGGAATCAAACAACCTCTTTGAGTATCCAACATCCTGATTTTGCGGGGGTTGGGGAATCAAACAACCTCTTTGAGTATCCAACATCCTGATTTTGCGGCTTTTAGGGAATCAAATAACCTCTTTGAGTATCCAACATCCTGACTTTGCCGGTTTTGGGGAATCAAACAACCTCTTTGAGTATCCAACATCCTGATTTTGCGGGGTTTGGGGAATCAAACAACCTCTTTGAGTAACCAACATCCTGATTTTGCGGCTTTTGGGGAATCATACGCCCTCTTTGAGTAGCCAAAATCCTGATTTTGCGGCTTTTGGGGAATCAAACAACCTCTTTAAGTATCCAAAATCCTGATTTTGCGGGATTACATAAGTGCCGTCATTCGAAAATTAGGGGTGAAGCATCGAGCAGAGGCTGTGGCTGTCAGACTAAGAAAAGGAATGATACATTAAGCAGAAAAGCCCGTTGCATTTATTGGCATACGGGCTGATATTTTTATAGGCCCTTTTCTAAAAGCTTCGTTGCTTTTCAAGTTGTTTTAAGTACGCTCAAATTTTTTCAGGGTGAGTTTTGAGCGGTTTTATTAGAAAGCAACTCGATACTTTACTAATAGACGTGAAAGAAACCTATTTATGAAAACCAACAATCTATGCGTACACAGCTTTTTATAAGAGCGGCCTCCTCATGCACTCATCCATTTCAAAGTCAAACTGCCGATAAAGCCCGTGAGCATCCTTTGTAGCTAATCCCATTTTAGTATGCACTATGTCCGGATGTGAGATTATACATTCAACGAGCTTTTTTCCGAGGCCTTTTCCTCTGAATTCCTGATCAATGATCACGTCCATAATCCACGAAAAAACCGCCTGATCTGTAATGACTCTGGCAAAACCTATTTGCCTGCCATCTTTATCATACATTCCAAAGCACAAGGAGTGTTGGATGCTTTTTTCGATGATTTCTCTAGAGCGGCCTGCTGCCCAATACGCTCCGCTGATCCATGCTTCTATTTTTCCCATTTGAAGCAGTGTTTTATCATCTGATACGATGTATCCTTCTTTCTCCCATTTCAACTGCATCATCTCCTTTGTGACACTTATATTTTGATTATAATAAGAAAACAACGGGAAAAGGCAAAAAAGGAGGCGATTTTAGGATGAAAACATTACATATAATCGTAACTGGCAGAGTACAAGGAGTCGGATTCCGTTTTTACACCCAAACGTCAGCTGCGGAAAACGAACTGACAGGCTGGGTGAAAAATAGAGAAGACGGGTCGGTGGAAATCATGGCTCAAGGACAAAGCGGGCATTTAGAAGTTTTTCTGAATGCTTTAAAAAAAGGGAATCGATATTCCAAAGCAGAAAACGTTTCTGTAACAGAGAAACGTGATTCTGAGAGGTTTGCTGCATTTGAAATATTGTATTAAAAAGCATGCTGATAGGGCTGTGAGTACAGATAATTTTAACGAAAACAGGCACATCGACACATTAAATGTGTTCTTTTTTAAACAGTACTACTGTGATAGATGTTTACTTTCCATTTTCACCATTTTACTCGCCAATTTCTTTAAGATACTTTCATAAATTCAGCATTCACTTCCCTTTTTCCAGAAAACCCCCAATTCAGGCGTTTTCTCTCGGGTACAATTCAAATAACCAGGTGTCCGTGCATATGCTCTTCTTCCATTTACACCGTTAGGAATCAACCGTAATTTCCTTTTGTTCAAACTCATCATTTTTTCCCTTATTTTTGAGCATATTAAAGATGATTAAATATGAAAACGAGATGGATTAAAGAATGTCTAAACAAGGTATGCATAATAATAATCAGACAAGAGATCAAATCGAGAAACAGGATCTAAGAAATGATGTTGAATCAGGAAACGAATATTCTATCGGTAATTCTAGTTCACAGAGCCAAAAAAAAAGCGGACGTCAAGTAAATAAAAAATAGCTTTATTCTTTTATATTTATGTTTGTTAAGGAAACATACGAAAACAAAAGAACGCACATATAATCAAATATGTGTGTTCTTTATTAAAGCTTGATATTAAATCCTTCTCAATCTAAATAAAAGAACCTGAGTCCCGCAGGGACCTCAGGTTACTTGATATCATTTTTTTCTATCTGCTGCTTGACTCTATTTATATGTCCTAAAGTGATTTTTCAAAATGGCAATCTTTCAATGAAATTATTTTGGTCTTATGAAAAACCTTATACCCCAGCCAAATCGCTAGAAATAATGGTAAACCAATGTAGGAAACTGCGACCCCATACCAGTCAATACTGCCGCTTAAATACGCCTCGTAATTCTGCCCTGCAATGACAATCATGCAAAGGATAAATGAAAGAATCGGACCGAGCGGAAACCATTTTGCTTTGTATTTTAACTCGTTTAAGTCACCGCCCTGTGCTATGTACGCACGTCTAAAACGATAATGGCTGACGGCAATTCCAATCCAAGCGATAAATCCCGTTAATCCTGAAGCATTTAATAGCCATGTAAATACATGATCCCCAAAAACAGACGTTAAAAAAGCCAGTCCTCCAATTAAAGTCGTGATAATCAAAGCATTCATAGGGATTCCCCTGCGATTAACTTTTGCCAGAAACTTTGGAGCCTGATTATCTTTTGCCATCGACCATAACATCCGAGTTGATGCATAAAGCCCCGAGTTTCCTGCAGATAGTAATGATGTTAAAACAACAGCATTCATGACAGAAGCTGCGAACGCAAGTCCTGCCCGTTCAAAAACGAGCGTGAAAGGGCTTACAGAAATGTTTTCTAAATCCCCGCTTAATAAACTTGGACTCGTATATGGAATTAACAAGCCAAGTATCAAAATGGCTCCGATGTAAAACAATAAGATGCGCCAAAATACTTGGCGAATCGCATTCGGAACATTTTTTTCAGGATTCTCACTTTCGCCAGCAGCAATACCAACCAGTTCTGTACCTTGAAAAGAAAATCCGGCGATAAGAAAGATGCTAATAATCGATAAAAATCCTCCCTTGAAAGGAGCCTCACCCTTGGTAAAGTTTTCAAATCCAATCATATCTCCGCCGAAAATTCCCAAAATTGTCAATAATCCAATAATGATAAAAACAATGATGGCCACGACTTTTATTAGGGCAAACCAATATTCTGATTCACCATAACTTCTAATGGATAGAGCGTTCAGTATAAAGATGAGACCAAGGAACAATGCACTCCAAATAATGCTTGGCACTTCAGGGAGCCAGAATTTCATAATGATAGCTGCCGCAGCTATTTCCACCGCAAGGGTGACCGCCCAGTTAAACCAATAATTCCAGCCAAGCGCAAAACCAAATGCGGGATCTACAAAACGTGTAGCATAGGTGGAAAAGGATCCCGATACAGGCATATATGTCGCCATTTCTCCCAAGCTAGTCATAAGAAAATAAACCATAATTCCTATGCATGCATATGCAGTGAGAGAACCGCCAGGTCCTGCACTTTGGATGGTTGCACCGCTTGCCAAAAATAAGCCAGTTCCGATAGAACCTCCAATCGCGATCATAGACATATGCCTTGCTTTCAATTTTCTTTTAACTGTCGGTTCCTGATTTTCAATGAGATTCATGTCCATTTAGTTCCCACCTACTATTCATTTGAATTTTAAATTTTCAGAAATAATAAAAGAGAATTGTCTAACAGCAGATAGTAGATTCATATCTATTCTAACTTAAGAACCTGATTCGTTCCACTACCCAAATGGAAGCTTCACTTTACTGGATTTATAAGGAAACGGGGATTAGACATCAAATCTCATAACTTTTTTTTCTATCCGTCTTGTGTAAATTATAAAGGGTTGATCTTCAATTTCTATCAATGTCTCGTTCAATTGGTACGACATTCCTTACTCCCTGCTTGAATTTTCACTAAACATTATTCCAGCAGGCAACTCCCAATTTACGGTTTCGTTTGTTCCGTGTACATTTTCAGACTCACATCATTCGCAAATCGGTTTTTTACTCCCCTTCAATACCACACCATTGAATTAAAGTAAGGGCAATAATCTCCGCTGTCGTAAACACGTTATCTAGTAAGATGTATTCATTTGGATAATGGGCAGCCTCTGTTGCTCCAGGACCAAAGACGATTGCAGGCGTTTCACCGACATGAGTCAGCAATCCTCCATCAGTCCCCCACGGAGAAGCTTCAATGACCGGATCCTGTCCAGCAACTTGCCGATATTGATGGACGAGCGTATTCATCAGTTCATGTTCTGCGTCGATTGCCCCAGGTACCCAGCGTGCTCCGAACCATTCTAAAACGGGAGCATGCTCCTTAAACCATTCGTCAACTTCTTTTAGCTGTAACAGCCATTCAGCCATTTCGTTCTTCGCCTGCTCCATCGTTTCCTCCGGCGCAACACCCATTCTCCCTTCAATTTTCACAAGGTCGGGAACGGAGGAAGGCCAATTACCGCCTTCAATAACCCCTACATTGATAGGAATCGGGATAGGTGTGTTCTGATAAAGCGGATCACTGATGCGTGCATTTCGCTTTTCTTCCAGAGCACGAATGTGATTTATTACGGTCATACTCTTTTCAATGGCGCTGACTCCTTCATACCTTGTTCCGCCATGGGCTGACCGGCCTTTTACCAGAATACGGAACCACATCGAACCCTGCTGTTTGGGAAAAATCCTCATATTTGTCGGTTCAGGGATAAGGGCAGCATCGGCTTTGTATCCCTTCAAAATGGCTGCTAAAGTTCCGGCTCCGCCGCTTTCTTCTTCAATCACACTTTGAAAAATCACATCCCCCTTTAAATGGATGCCACTTTCCTGTAACGCCTGCATTGCCAGAATAAGGGATACATTGCCTCCTTTCATATCTGTTACGCCACGTCCAAACATTTTTCCATCCCTGATAGCTCCGCTGTATGGATCGTCATCCCACTGTTCCCGATCACCATCTGGAACCACATCGATGTGTCCGTTCAAGATAATGGAGCGGCCTCCTCCGGATCCTTTCATAATTCCCGCCACATTAGGGCTGTTTGAAAAATCGCTGCGAGGAGAATAGAAATAAGAATGCTTTTTCAGTTCCTCACCGTCAGGCTCCCAAATATCAACCTGCAGACCCATTTCCTTTAGTTTTTGGGCGACGATATCCTGCGCCGCGGCTTCATTTCCTTGCGTACTGGGGGCTTGTACCAATCGTTGCAATAAGTCCGTTCCTTCTTCCCGGTGATCCTTGATCCATTGGTGAATGCGTTTTTTAATATCTGGCACTTTTATCCTCCTTATATGCACATATTCTCATAGATAACTGAAAGTCCCATTCCGCCTGCCATACATAACGTTACCATTCCGTACTTAACCTGAGAACGCAGCATTTCATGCATCAATGTGACTGTCAATTTTGCACCTGTTGCTCCTACAGGGTGACCAAGTGCAATTGCCCCTCCATTGACATTGACGATATCCGGATTCAAATCTAACTCCTTGATCACCGCAAGTGCTTGAGCAGCAAAGGCTTCATTAAGTTCAACCAGGCCGATATCCTCTAACAATAGTCCTGCTTTTGCCAATGCTTTTCGAGTCGCTGGTACGGGTCCGATCCCCATAACTCCCGGTTCAACACCTGCACTGGCGAAAGCCTTGATTTTCAGGAGCGATCTTAATCCCATTTCTTCTGCTTGCTGCTTGGACATTAAAAGTACAGCTGCTGCTCCATCATTCATGGGACAGGCATTACCTGCCGTAATGGTTCCTTCATTTTTGAATACTGCAGGAAGGCCTGCTAGTTGATCCAGATGAATGTCCTCACGAACCGCTTCGTCTTGGCTGAAGATATGAAGACCTTTTCGATCCTTGATTTTCAGCGGAATAATTTCTTGATCAAAGCGACCTTCTGCCCCAGCTTTCCAGGCCTTCTTGTGGCTTTGATAAGCAAATTGATCCTGTTCCTCGCGACGGATACCGTATTGTTCAGCCAGACGTTCAGCTGTTATTCCCATATGCTCATTCTCTAAGGAGCATATTAATCCATCTGCCAGCAGAGCATCCTCCAACGTTACGTTTCCAAATTTACCGCCCCATCTATTTTTCACGATATAAGGTACATTGCTCATGCTCTCCACTCCGCCGGCGATGATTACGTCTTCTTGTCCAGCAGCGATAGTTAGAGCCGCACTGGTAATGGCCTTTAAACCTGATCCGCATGCTTTGATTACAATGTGACCAGGGATATTTTGCGGAAAACCAGCCATCTGCGATGAAATCCGGGCAGAGTTAAGACCGCCTCCATGAACATAGCCATGTCCAAAGATCACTTCATCGACCTTTTCTTTACCTATCCCAGACTTTTCCATTAAGCCTTCTAATACTTGACGGCCCAATTCGGCAGCATTAACATTCCGGAGTGATTTCCCAAATGATCCGACTGCCGTTCGCGCTCCAGCAACGATGACAACCTCATTCATGCTTCTGCCTCCTCTCAGCTATTCAATGCTGTTGACAACAGCCGGGATTTTAAGCGTCGCCTCTGTATTCGCAATCACTTCATCCACTGTATAAGGTGCCATAACTTCCTTCAGCACCAATCCCTCTTTTTTAACTTCCATGACAGCCATATCGGTAATGATTAAATCTACACTTCGTCTTGCGGTTAAAGGAAGCGTGCATTCCTTTAATATCTTTGATTCACCCTGCTTATTCACGTGATTCATCAAGACAATCACCTTTTTGGCTTTTTGGGCCAGCTCCATTGCTCCGCCCATTCCCGGTACCCGTTTGCCTGGGACAATCCAGTTGGCCAAATCCCCTTTTTCACTCACTTCCAATGCACCAAGGATGGTAATGTCGATGTATCCTCGACGAATCATGCCAAATGCAGTTGCACTGTCAAAGTAAGAAGCCCCTGTTACGGTCGTAATCGGGAACCCGCCTGCGTTACAGAGAGCAGGATCTTCTTGCCCTGGATTCGGACTGGGACCTGTACCAAGGACACCGTTTTCCGCATGGAACAGCACATGGATATCTTGAGGTAAATGATCGGCCACTAAGGTTGGAATGCCAATACCTAAATTGACGATTAATCCATCATGGATTTCCTTGGCAGCGCGTTTGGCGATGCGGTTTCGTACATCTACTCCCATGCCCATTTCCAATTCACTCCTTTTGTCGGAATTACCATATCTACATAAATACCTGGAGTGGCAATACACTCCGGATCCAATTCGCCTGCCGGAACAATTTCTTCGACTTCTGCAATGGTAAAGGCCCCTGCCATCGCTGCCAGCGGATTGAAGTTGCGGGCACTCTTGTCATACACCAGATTTCCAAGCGGATCTGCCTTTTTGGCATAGACAACACTCACTTCCGAGGTTAAAGCCGTTTCAATCAAATACTCCTTTCCGTCGATTACGATTTTGTCCTTGCCTTCTTCAGCTATCGTGCCAATTCCGATATCGACAAAAATCCCGCCCAAGCCTACTCCGCCTGCACGAATCCTTTCAGCTAATGTCCCTTGCGGAGAGAATTCTACTTCCAGCTTTCCTTCATTCATGAGCCGGCCCGCATTAGGATTGGATCCGATGTGAGAGGCGATGACCTTTTTTGCTCTTTCATCAGACACCAGCCGGCCAATTCCGATATCAGGGAATCCTGCATCATTGCCAATCAAAGTCAGTTCCTTAACACCCTTGTTCAGGATGCCCTGTATGAGTGTTGGCGGAGTCCCCACTCCCCCAAACCCGCCATACATGAGTGTACATCCATCGTTGATATGCTTGAGTGCTTCTTCTATGGTTACAATTTTGTTTTTTTTCGCAATGGCTTGCTTCATATCGTTCCTCCTAAATAGCCTGCATGTTCTCTATCAGGCCTTCCGCGTGCAATTCATGCTGTAATTCCTCAATTGATGCTTCCAGCATCTTTACAAGGCGGTCAATTTCTTCATTTGAAATAACCAGCGGCGGAGAAATAATAACCGCATCGCCCTCGATTCCCTCGATGGCACCAGAAGCGGGATAGATCAGCAATCCCTTCTCAAATGCTTTATTTACGATCCTTGTGGTTATGCCATTTTGCAAGCGGAATGACTTTTTTGATATTCTATTGGAAACAAACTCAAGTCCCAGAAGAAGCCCTTTTCCCCGCACATCACCAATGATGTCAAATCTCTCAGCAAGTCCATGTAATTGCTGCAATAGGTATTGTCCTTTCTCTTCCGCTTCCTGAACCAAATTCTTTCGCTCAATGTAATTAAGAACTTCTAAGGAAACAGCAGCAGATAGTGGATTTGCACTATACGTGTGTCCAGCCATGATTGATTTTGAGCCTTTTAAAATGGGTTCCATAACACGATCACTAACCAAAGTGGCAGCCATCGGAGTATAGCCAGCGCTCATTCCTTTACCCAATGCAATGATATCCGGGGTTACGCCCCAGTGTTCCATGGCAAACATTTTTCCCGTACGTCCGATTCCTGTCATAACTTCATCAGCAATAAAAAGAATGTCGTAACGTTCGCATATTTCCTTAATCCTTTGATAATATCCGTCAGGCGGTGTAACAGCACCTGCGGATGCCCCGATAATTGGTTCGGCAATGAATGCGGCAATATTCTCAGATCCAATTCTTTGAATGGCCGTCTCCAATTCATTTGCACACTGCAGCCTGCAGCTAGAAGGCTCACTATTATAAGGACATCGATAACAATACGGAGCAGAGATACCAGGAAAATCCTCTAATAGCGGAACAAAACGTTTTCTTCTTAACACATGACCGGACATTGATAAAGCACCCATCGTAATCCCGTGATAACTCGTCCAGCGGGAGACGATGCGATTTTTCCGCTCATATCCTTTTTCTTGCCAATGCTGAATCGCTATCTTCATCGCCGTTTCCGTCGCTTCAGATCCGCTGTTTACAAAAAACGTCCAATTTAAGTCTCCTGGAGCTAACTCACTTAACTTTTGTGCTAATGTCTCTGCGGCTTCACTTGTGAAATGAGATCTATATGCAAAAGAAACTTTGCTTGCCTGCTCCGTCATGGCATCAACAACCTCTAATACTCCATGACCAATACTTGCTGTAACCGCACCTGATGATCCGTCGATGTATTGATTTCCATCCATGTCATAAAGATATATTCCACTCCCATGAGAGACGGTGGGATAGTTATGATCTAGAATAGGCTTAATCAAATGACTCCGCTTCATTTCATCTCTCCTTTTTTAAGTTTCTTGCCCACTGCCCTTTTTCTATGAGTCAGTTAACCTATTAATTTGAATATATAAAAGGAACAACAATTTAGATTTCCACTGTCCATTCCCTGCATTCCGTACATTCGTACAATTTGTTTTAGAAGCTGGTAATACCATATATTATGATCTATGAAGTTCAAGGGTAAATGAGGTGTGAGTGTACGTCCAAATCAACTTAATCTATTGGAAAAATCCGATTAAATAAATGAAAGAATAAATGGCAAATTTGAATCTATGAAACCGAGTTTACCTATTAAAAGGTTCATCCTGAATGAGAATTGATTCTGTAGGACAGCCTTCCATTGCTTCATTCATATCATCATGAAGAATCTCCGGAATTTCGGCACTCCCCTGATTTTCGTCCAAGACAACGAAAGCAAGGCCCTGTTCATCAAAGTCATAAATATCTGGTGCTGTTCCACCGCATGCTCCACAGGCAATACAAGTATCTTTATCTACCCATGTGTATTTAGCCAATAAAATTTCCTCCTATTTTAATAATCTATTTAAAGAAGATAAATCTTTAACCCAAATATTCATATCCTCATACTTATCCCAAATATTGCAATTCTTTGTTAATCTTCCTCCATATTCATATCCCAGCTGGTGAAAAACGGCGTTCATGCCCATTGACAAACCTCGTGCTAAAGAATAGGCACAATAAATATTTCGCCTGATCAGTTCTTGTTCTAATGCCGAGATAAGTACTTTCATAAAACCATGCTTTCTATGATGAGGGATAGTCGCACAGTCTGTTAGTTCAGCATTATGATAGATATCATTAACCTCCGCGGATGCGGCACTCACGATGGATCCTTCATATTGGATAACACTGAAGACCGTACCTTCTTCTATCACTTTTTTTATATAATGCTCATCATTCATTGGCGTTGGATAGGTTTCAAAAATTGTACGATATAAATTTGCCAGCTCGTGTGCATCTTCAACTGCAGCAAATCGGAGGGAGTAATTTTCAGGTATTTGCGGCTTTTCTATCAGCCTGGGAATCTCAATGATTTCTTTTAGAATTTTGTCTTCTTTCATCCAATAGTCGCTTGTTCGCCTCTCATTGGTAAAATACAATGCCATGCAATAAGCATCATTCCCTTTAAAATACCTGTTCAATTTCCCCTCCAGCATAAATCCATGAGCCAATATCGCAGATAAATCTTCCTGTCTAGCTTTAAGGATCACTTTTGTAAAACCATGTTCCTGAGCGATGACAAGTGCTCGGGCTATCGCTTTATTGATATTTCCTTGATAATCATCAATGCGTAAGCGAAGATTCGCATGATCAAGAAAGAGCTCTAGCGTAAAACATTCCCCAGTCTCAATTCGGGTGAAAAAAGGCAGGTTTTGAACAGACATTATGTACCCTCCTCATCTAAATTAGGGAGAAGTGATGATTTCATCTCCTTCTCCCGGCATTCTATTTCCAATTAAACAATTTCTTTACAGGCGCTGAAAGAAGCTGTTCATACGTAAACTCATCAGGATACTCACTCACGTCATATATATATAAAGCTTCATCTACCTTTTGATTCATCATGTCAGACACATAGATTCCGCAATTCGGACAGTTCAGAGCTGGAACTTGAAGAACCTTTATTGATCTTTTACCATCAGGCATAATCCAGTAACAATCCTTCTTTTCACTTTCCTCCACGTTTGGGGCATTACACCACAAGCAATCCATTTTTATTCCCCCTTGCCTTATTATTTACCGAGTCTACACCGTCGGCTGATTCTTTTTTTCTTGAGCTTTCATCAATTTTTCTTTCATTTCATCCCGTTTATCACGGCGATCCTTTAAGGATGCATGTTCCTCAGTACTCTCATACGCTTTTCTCTTGTCGAGGCGGCGGAGGCCTTCTGGTACCAAGTTGAATTTTTCGTCTGTCATAAGAGCAGCAATTCCCACGGCTTCTTTTCTTTCTTCCGTACCATACACCTCATCAAAGTAAGCATCTGCACTTCCAGGAATGTAGTTCTTAGGTTCCGGATAGCTGGTGATAACACCTTCAAAGTTTCGTAAGACCACTTTATCAGGACTCTGTGAAAGGAGGTAATTTGGAGTCAAGGCGATTTTTCCTCCTCCTCCAGGAGCGTCTACCACAAAGGTCGGCACCGCATATCCTGATGTATGGCCGCGAAGCGCTTCAATAATTTCCAGTCCTTTAGAAACCGGGGCACGGAAATGGCCAATCCCTTCAGATAAATCACATTGATAAATGTAATAAGGTCTCACTCTAGCTTTAACACAGTCGTGCATTAACTTTTTCATGATATGAACACTATCGTTAATCCCAGCAAGAATGACAGCCTGATTACCAAGCGGCACTCCAGCCATCGACAACATATCACATGCCTTTTTCGCTTCTTCCGTCAGTTCAAGTGAATGATTGAAATGCGTATTTAACCAGATTGGATGATACTTTTTCAAAATATTGCATAAATTCTCTGTAATCCGCTGCGGGAAAACGACCGGTGCACGAGTACCAATCCGAATGATTTCCACATGTGGGATAGCACGTAAATTACTTAATACGTATTCGAGAATCTTATCATTGATTAACAGACCATCTCCTCCTGAAATCAGAACGTCTCTCACTTCTGGAGTGTTTCGAATATATTCAATCGCTGCGTCTAATTGCTTTTTAGGAACCCCCATGCCAACCTGGCCTGAAAAGCGGCGGCGAGTACAGTAACGGCAATACATAGAGCATTGGTTCGTGACAAGAAATAGAACGCGGTCCGGATAACGATGCGTCAGACCTGGCACTGGGGAATCTTCATCCTCATGCAGCGGATCTTCCAAATCATATCTGGTCTTGTTCATTTCTGCCGAAAGCGGTACAGACTGTAAACGAATCGGGCAGCGAGGATCATCCGGATTCATTAAGGATGCATAGTAAGGGGTAATATTTAAAGGAATTGTTTGAGTCGAAATTCGAACCCCTTCTTCTTCTTCCGGTGTCAAGTTCACAACTTTTTTCAGATCATCAAGAGTTTTAATTGTATTTGTTAATTGCCAGAGCCAATCATTCCATTTCTCTTCCGTTACATCTTTCCACAGCTCAATCTCATTATAGTGTCTGCGTCCACCAAGGTATTCTTTACGTTTTAAGTCCATCTCCATCAAACTCATTAAAATTACCTCCTTCTATCTTAAGAACTTTGGATTGTTCTTTATATTTATCTACTTGCAAGAATGATGCCAACATACAAAACTATGAAAACATAGAAAAAAGAGGGCTGTATGCCCTCTTTCTTTTTAAAAACGCAAGATATTTTGCGTTACGCATGATGTTTTGCAGCCAATTAATTTGCTCCAAGTTAAATTTATTAATGCCTTCTGCTAAAAAGTTACGCCAAATGATACAGCACAAAAGAGCAGGTCCTTTCTAAGGCAATTATTACAATTTTACTTTTGCCTCATCCGACTGGAAGCGTTTCCAAAATTATCTTGATTATTTTTATTTTTTTGTTCTTCCGGTAAATACTTTCTCAATCCCGTATTTGTTTAGCTTATACTGTAAACCCTGTCTCTTTATATTGAGTGCCTCAGCTGTTTTGCTTATATTCCCGTTGCATTTCTCAAACATATTTATAATCATATCCCTTTCTATTTCCTCCAGCACGACAGGTAAATCAATCTCATTTATTAATGGAGGATGATGGTTCTGCGTATTTGATGCGGAATACTTTCCTGATGGGAATAAATAAGCAGGAAGATGATGTTCATCGATTGTTTTTTCCCCCGCGTCCATGACGTTAAAAGCTAACTCTATAGCATGACCCAATTCCCGAATGTTTCCCGGCCATGGATATTGAAGCAGCCGTTGCATAGCTTTTCGGCTGATCCCTTGTACGTCCGAAACGAATGATCGATTGAATTTGTGAATAAAGTGATTTGCGATTTCAGGAATATCTGCTTTGCGTTCCAGGAGAGATGGCATTTGGATTGTCACAACATTTAGACGGAAAAATAAATCTGAGCGAATAATTTCCCGCTCTAACGCCTCATCTGGAGAAATATTCATCGCAGCAATGATTTTCACATTAATTTTCTGGTCCTTCGATCCACCAACACGGCGTATTTCCCCTTCTTGTAAAACCCGCAGCAATTTTGCCTGCAGTCCAAGGTCTAGGCTATTCAGTTCATCAAGAAACAGGGTACCGTCATTTGCCTGTTCAAAAATACCCATACGGTCCACAGCTCCCGTAAATGCCCCTTTCGTTGTACCAAACAGCAGTCCCTCCATTAATTCCTTTGGAACAGCAGCACAATTCTGTGCAATGAATGGCTGATTTCGCCGAGCACTTACATTATGTATACTTTGAGCAATTAGTTCTTTCCCTGTTCCTGTAGGTCCATAAATCATGACTGGAGAATGTGTACGGGCCGCTTTTTTCGCCAAAGAAATAGCTTCTTGAAACGCAGGGCTGTCCCCAATTAAATCACTAAAATGATAAGTGGCTGTACCTGCAAAGAACTTGCTTTTCTTGTGGGTTTCGGCCAGCTGAGAACGCAAATCCACAATTTGATCGTACATGCTCATGACCTTAGTAATATCCTTGGCGATTTCCACTGCTCCAATAACTTTACCTTCCTCGTATAGAGAATACGTACTATTAATAGAAGTTATTTTTTCCCCCTTTAAATTGACATAGGTTTGAATAGACTCATTCGTTTCTATGCCTTTTTCCAATGCCAAATAAAGCGTACTGGATTCATCAGTTAATGATGGGTACAGCTGAAAGATATTTTTTCCTAACACCTGTTCACGATTCAGCCCATCGATATGAGCCATCATTTCATTGTAGAATACGGTATCTCCATCCTTATTAACGATATGGACACCAACATTAATCACATTCAATATCCATTCAAAGTGAGTGGAAAACTGATTTGCTAAAGATTTCATTTCTTCATCTCCGCTCTATGTAATTGATAGTATTACCTGTAAATTATAGCATTTGGATTTGAACTATTTATCTCTTTAACTATGTAAATCTGAAAATTCCATTTTCAAAGATGATAGAACAAAAAAGCACTCAGAAAATATCAAGTGCTTTTGCTATGGCCTGTAAGGGATTCGACTCCCGGCCAATGATGCTGATTGGTGAAAAAAACGGCTTTCGGAATGACCGCCCATTGTTTAGTTTAGCGGATGACGGATTAGCCTCATCAGCTGATAAATTTCTTTTATATGGTTTCAGAGATTCTTTCTGATGATTCAAAGATGTTCCTTGTATTTCTTTAATTTATAGATGACTGACGGCTGACTAATTCCCAAATAATCTGCCATTTCATATGTCGTTTTACATTGTTTATATGCTTTGGCAATCAATTGTATTTCAATCTTTTCCAACGTCTTTTTAAGATCTTGTTTTCCGTTTAATTCCTGTTCAATTGAGAAGGAAGAGGAATCTTCATTCTGTTCCACTGCCCCTGTGATGGCGAGGGGAAGGTGTTTGGGATAGATAGCGGGTTCATCAATGGTCAGAATTAACCGTTCAATTAAATTTTCTAATTCCCGTATATTTCCAGGCCATTCATAATGAGTCAATACTTCATAAGTCGAGGGATGTAATTTTTTTAATGTCTGGTATTTATCATTGGTTTTCTGCAAGTAATGCTGAATTAAGATTGGTATATCTTCTTTACGCTCAAGTAATGAAGGAATTTGAATGGGGATCACATTTAAACGGTAATACAAATCTAATCTAAACTTCCCCTCATTTACCATCTTCTCCAAATCCTGATTTGTTGCTGCGATCAGCCGGAAGTTAATAAGTCTTTCTTTTTTTCCGCCGATGCGCTTTATCTTTTTCTCTTGCAGCACTTTCAATAATTTTGCTTGCAGGGCAAGGGGGAGTTCCCCGATTTCATCTAAAAAAAGAGTACCGCTGTCAGCTTGTTCAATCAGTCCCTGCCTGCCTTGTTTGTTCCCCCCTGTAAAGGATCCTGGTTCATATCCAAATATCTCTGATTCAAACAAACTTTCTGGGATTGTGCTGCAATTCACCTCTATAAATGGCTCTTTAATTCTATTGCTTTGATTATGAAGAGCGCGTGCAAACGTACTTTTCCCTACCCCAGATGGTCCTAAAAAAAGAATCGTGGCATCGGTTTTAGCGACATTTTGAATCGTTTTTAAAATCTGCTGAGTTTGATTACTTCTAGCAATAAAAGAATGATGACCAAGTTCCTTTTCCCTTAAATCCTCGACTTCTGTCTGATAGCCCTTTACCTTGCGTTGTAATTCCTCGTATTGCTCCTGCAATTTCCATATTTCGGTTTGATCCTGACTATAGCTGATCACTCTAACCAGGTGGCCTTCCTTATTGAAAAGTGGATAGCCAGTTGACATGACAACTCGGCCTGTTCTTGTATGCTGCATAATACGAGTGAATTTTTTTTCCTTTAAAACGATTGCATTGATGGAAGGTGAAAGCAGCCCTTCTTTTTCTAATTGATAAACCGATGTACCGATGTATGTATCAGGCTGCATATCGTAAATTGCCCAATGTTCTCGATTAGATCGTAAAATAATTCCTTTTTCATCAGTAATTGTAATGTTATTATTCGATGTTTCGATAATTTTATTTAATTCCATCTCCAGTATTCCATCTTCCAATACGGTCCCCTCCTTTAATGTCTATAGATGTTGATTAAAATATAAATCAAAAAAGAGAAAATAATCAATAATTAAATCAAAAACCACATATTTGATTTAATTTTAAATCAATCAAACTAAAAAACAGCCTTCTCTCCAGGAAAAATAGTTGGCACGAATCTTGCATAATAAATAGGTAAGATCATATTTATTTTTTCAAAATGAAAGGGTGTTCATGATGACACATACTGAAAACTCAATCCAGGAATTAAGAGAGTTAGATAAAAAACATTTTATCCATCCAACATCCCCAGTTAAACAGCAGCAAGAACAGGGGCCTGCTTTTATTTTTACAGAAGGAAAGGGAGTCTATCTTCAAGATGCAACAGGAAAAAAAGTCATTGATGGTATGTCATCTCTCTGGAATGTAAACGTAGGGCATGGACGTGTGGAATTAGGCAAAACGGCGATGGAGCAGATGTCAAAACTGGGTTTCAGTTCCTGTTTTGCCACCTATAGCAACGAACCTGCCATTCGATTGGCCGCAAAACTTGCACAAATAGCTCCTGGAGATTTAAGCGCAACTTTCTTCACTTCTGGCGGTTCGGAGGCGAATGATACAGCTTATAAACTTGCACGCCATTACTGGATTCTAAAAGGGCAGCCAGGAAGAAAAAAGATCATTTCAAGAACAAAATCCTATCACGGGGTCTCAATGGGGGCAACAAGTGCTACTGGGCTGAAAGCTTTTCGGGATTTCACAAACTCACTGGCTCCTGATTTTCTGTACGCAGACAACTTTTCTTCTCAATCTTTACGTGAATTAATTGCAGCAGAAGGTCCTGAAACGATTGCGGCTTTTATTGCAGAACCTGTACAAGGAGCAGGGGGCATTCACGTAGCTCCGGAAAATTATTTTAAGGAAGTACGTGAAATTTGCGATGAGTATGGAGTTTTATTTATTACAGATGAAGTGATAACTGGATTTGGCCGAACAGGAACGTACTTTGGAATGGATCATTACGGTGTTGCACCTGATATGATGTGCTTTGCAAAAGGTGTCACAAGCGGGTATGCTCAGCTTGGAGGGGTCATGATATCAGAAAAGATCCATCAGGAATTAACGGAGCTCTCAACGGGCACTTTGCTGCATGGTTACACGTATAGCGGGCATCCGATGGCTTGTGCGGTTGCATTGAAAAATTTGGAGATTATTGAACAGGAACATTTAATAGAAAATGCTGAAGCAATGGGACAGGAACTGCTAAATGGACTTTACCGAATCAAGCAAGAGCGAAAAATAGTCGGTAAAGTAAAAGGACTTGGATTAATGGCAGGTATTGAAATTGTCAAAGATTTAAATACAAAAGAACGTTTCGCTGCCCCTATGTCTCCAGCAATTGTTTTAGAAGCTGCAAAACAAGGCCTTATTTGCAGATCCGTCGTCTTGGATGATCAAGATATAGTAGTATTTGCACCGCCGTTAACGATTAATAAAGATGAAATCAAGAAAATGATTGAGATTCTAAACCATTCTATCTCTGTTATCGAAGCAGATCTTGCTTCAGAAAACTGTGCAGCCAAGTAAACAAAAAAATGATTCATACACAAATATGCAAGGCGAGGAGATTTATTATGAAAAAAAACTTATTTATTAACGGTGAGTGGGTACATGCAGAAAGCTATAGTCCTTTATTATCTCCTTACAGTGGAGAGGTGATTGCAGAAGTTCCTGCAGCAACTCTTACAGAAGTAGAAATGGCGTTGACTGCCGCTTATGAAGCCAGAAAAACAATGGCAGTTATGCCAAGTCACCAGCGTGCAAGGATTTTAGAGAATCTTGCAGCTCTATTAGAACAACGATCAGATGAAGCGGCAGAAATAATTGCTCTGGAGGCAGCTAAACCACTAACTACTGCAAAAGGGGAAGTTGATCGCACGATTCAAACATATAAATTTTCTGCTGAAGAAGCAAAACGGATACATGGAGAAACGATACCGGTTGATGCTGCTCCAGGAGGAGAAGGAAGAGTTGCCTATACTGTCCGGGAGCCAATAGGAGTCATTGCGGCTATTACACCCTTTAACTTTCCTATGAACCTAGTAGCACATAAAGTTGGACCTGCACTTGCTTCAGGCAATTCTGTTGTTTTAAAACCGGCTGCACAAACACCATTGTCCTCATTATTTCTTGCTGAGTTACTCCAGGAAGCCGGGTTGCCGGCAGGAGCATTCAATGTGGTAACAGGAAGCGGGAGATTAATAGGGGAAAAGCTTGTGACAGATGAAAGAATTCAAAAGATATCTTTTACAGGAAGCCCCTCCGTAGGCATTGGCATTCGGAATAAAGCTGGATTAAAAAAGGTCACCCTTGAACTGGGTTCTAATGCGGCGGTCATTATTGACAAAGGCGTTGATATTGACAAAATCATTTCACGTTGTGTATCGGGAGCATTTGCATTTCAAGGACAAGTCTGTATTTCCGTTCAGCGGGTTTATGTTCATGAAGAACTATATGAAACATTTGTAGAAAAATTCGTTGCAGCGACTCAAAAGCTAAAACTAGGAGATCCTCTTGATCCGATGACAGATGTTTCTGCATTAATAAGTCCCAGAGACATAGAACGATCCCTCGAATGGATTGAGGAAGCGAAGCAGAAAGGGGCAATAGTGGCCACAGGAGGTAAATCGGAAGGGAATATTTTGCATCCCACTGTTTTATTGGAAGTGGATCCGTCCCAAAAAGTGTCTTGCCAAGAAGTGTTTGCCCCTATCGTATTGATCAATAAATTCTCAACAGTTGATCAAGCTATAGAGCTTGTCAATGATTCTCGCTACGGCTTGCAAGCGGGTATTTACACAGAGAACATCCGTACGGCATTAATGGCTTCGCAAAAGCTGCACGTTGGAGGCGTTATAGTAAATGATATCCCTACATTCCGTCTGGACCATATGCCCTATGGGGGTGTAAAAGAAAGCGGGATTGGACGGGAAGGTGTAAAGTACGCCATTGAGGAAATGACGGAACAAAAATTAGTTATTTTTAATCAAAATTAATACCTTTTTCCTTATAAAAATTAATTATGAAACGCAAAATCAATTCTAAATAGAAGAAACACATAAATGGAGCATCTGCTTGGGTGAAAGGCAGATGCTTTTTCAATAAAAAAGGGACCTTTAATTAGATAAGAAGAGTACACAATATAGAAGAGACAGAATAATACTGTCAAGCTTTTAGCTGGTATATCCATTAGAACAAAGCATTGAAATTAAAAAAACAAGCCTATAAATAAGCTTGTCCTAATAAGCACGATCCTGATAAAAATAATTCGGCTTTACGATTTTATTTTCATACTGTTTATGAAAAATATGAGTCACAGCAGGTGAAACCGGAGGAATCAGCCATGTCCAATCTCCAGTTACATCCCGTCCCACTGCCGCTTCGTTGTGCTCAAAGCGTTTAAATTGCTGGGCAGCGGTATGATGATCTACAATGCTTGCTCCTGCTTCTTTGAAAGAATGCAATACAGCAACATTCAGTTCAACAAGTGCTCTGTCTTTCCAAAGCGTCGCATTGGAGGAGGTATCCATTCCCATAATTGAAGCCACTTTTGGAAGCATGTTATATCTTCCCTCGTCAGCTAAATTCCTTGCCCCGATTTCCGTTCCCATATACCAGCCATTGAACGGTGCTGCAGGAAACGTTATCCCGCCTATCTCAAGGCTCATGTCGGATATAATCGGAACAGCGTACCATTTGGAATTCAGCTCGCAGAACTCCGGGAATTGAGGATGCGTGATTGGAATTTCAAACACAATTTCAGAAGGGATTTCATACCACACCGGCTCCCGATTTCCTGCCTGTATGACAAGCGGAAGCAGATCATAGTCCGTTCCCCCTCCCGCCCATCCAAGCTCTTCACATTTCTTTGTAAATGCGATGGACCCTGGATCGCCGACAATGCCTGAATCCGTTTCATAGCCCGCATATCTCAGCAGCTGGTGATTCCAGATTCGGACAGGTTCGGTCCCATCCTCAACAGGCTTAAAAATCGTAATCAGCGGACGGATTTTGCCATTGTTGGTTGCATATTCAATATGCGAAAACAGTGCGTCCCTAATTTCTTCTTCCGCCACAAGGTCTCTTGCATCCACAACTCTTAGCGTGTTCCAGAATAAGCGGCCAATGCACTTATTGCTGTTTCTCCACGCCAGTTTAGCTCCGTGCTCAAGTTCTTCAAACGTTAAATGATACTGACCCTCTTTACCCAGCAGAGATTTGATTTGCAAAAGACGGGCAACGGTTTCTTCTTCCGTTTTGCCCAGCTCCTGATAACATTGTCTGATAAATTTTTCTGCCTCTATCATATATTCAAGTTGTGCAGCCACGATAACCTCCTAAATAAACCAAGCTTATATAGTAAGAACTACGTAAGTTTTTCAAAAAAAAATTCCTTCCGATATCCTTACAGTATATCATCCCTATTCAAGCATACTTTTATTGCAAGCAAAACTTTGATGAACTTTTCTATACGGAAAATATAACATGAAGGATTCTCGCCTAATTCATATCTCTCAGGAGGAATTTCACTTTAGAAAAAAGATATTCTATAAAAATATGAAAAACTTATCATTTTTTTGTTGCATTATGAAAGCCCTTTATTTAAAATAGGTTTATGCAAGCGATTGCACGTAGTTGCACTCATATTTGCACAACATTATATGAAAAAATAAGTAAGCAATTCTTCCTAATAATGAATTCGTTTACACTATTTATATTTAATAACGGAAAGAAGGGCAAAAGATGAAGAACTTATTATCGTTTGATTTCTGGCAAAAATTCGGAAAAGCCTTGATGGTTGTTGTAGCAGTTATGCCAGCAGCCGGTATTATGATCTCACTTGGCAAGTTAATCGCCATGTCAGGCGGAGACATCACGCTCGTGCAAACGATTGCACGTGTAATGGAAGACATCGGCTGGGGAATTATTACCAATCTCCACATCCTGTTTGCAGTTGCAATTGGGGGTTCCTGGGCTAAGGAACGCGCCGGCGGAGCATTCGCTGCATTAATCGCCTTCATTCTTATTAACCGTATTACAGGAGCGATCTTCGGAGTTAATTCTGCTATGCTTGCAGACCCTGAAGCGACTGTAAATTCTTTATTCGGACAAGAATTAATTGTTAAGGATTACTTCACATCTGTATTAGGTGCTCCGGCATTAAACATGGGTGTATTCGTGGGGATTATCGCAGGTTTCCTTGGTGCAAACCTGTTCAACAAATATTACAATTACAATAAGCTTCCAGAATCGCTTTCATTCTTTAACGGCAAGCGCTTTGTGCCTTTCGCAGTTATCGGCGGATCTGTTGTAACCGCTATCGTATTATCTCTAGTTTGGCCATTTATTCAAGGACTTTTAAATGACTTCGGTCAATGGATTGCCACTTCACGCAACACGGCACCAATTGTTGCACCATTTATATTTGGCGCACTTGAGCGTCTGCTTCTTCCTTTCGGCCTTCATCACATGCTGACAGTGCCGATGAATTATACGTCTCTTGGCGGAACATACGAAATCTTAACTGGCGGAAGCGCTGGTTCAACAGTATCCGGTCAAGATCCTTTATGGCTTGCATGGATTGCCGACTTAAATAACTTCCTTGCAGCAGGAGATACTGCAAGCTACAATCAGTTGTTAAATGAAGTGACTCCAGCCCGTTTTAAAGTTGGACAAATGATTCTTTCTACAGCTTCACTGATCGGTATTGCTTATGCGATGTACCGCAATGTTGATAAAGAAAAACGCACGAAATATAAATCAATGTTCTTATCTGCAGGTCTTGCAGTATTTTTAACTGGTGTAACAGAACCAATCGAATTCATGTTCATGTTCGCTGCTCCTGTACTGTATGTTGTATACGCTATTACAACAGGGCTTGCATTTGCGATCGTAGATATCATCGACATCCGTGTTCACTCATTTGGTTTCATTGAGTTATTAACCCGTACTCCAATGATCATTAAAGCCGGATTATGGATGGATATTGTGAACTTTGTTCTTGCATGTTTAGTATTCTTTGGTCTTAACTTCGGAATCGCTAACTTCATGATCAAACGATTTAACTTCCCTACTCCGGGCCGCAATGGAAACTACATCGATTCTGAAGAGCCTGCTGCTAAAGGCACTGGTGCAGTAAACAGCGATTCACAGGCTTCTGCTATCATTACTTTACTTGGCGGATCTGCTAATATAGAAGATGTAGATGCATGTATGACACGCCTTCGTGTTACTGTAAAAGATTCAGGCAAGGTTGCAGGCGAGGCGCAATGGAAAGAGAACGGCGCTCTTGGTTTAATTATTAAAGACAAAGGTGTACAAGCAATCTACGGACCGAAAGCAGATGTTTTAAAATCTGATATTCAAGATACGTTAGGAGCTTAACCATGAAATTATTAACACTTAATTGTCACTCTTGGCAAGAAGAAAACCAGATGGAGAAAATCAAAACACTGGCAAACACAATCCAGGAAAAATCATATGATGTCATTGCCCTTCAGGAAGTCAGCCAGCTTGAAGATGGGCCCATCGTTTATGATCAGTTAAAAAAGAACAATTATGCGTTAGTACTTCTCGATGAGCTGAAACAGCTTGGAGTAACTGATTATCACCTCGTTTGGGGCTTTGCTCACATGGGATATCCTGGATACGAGGAAGGCTTGGCCATTTTATCCAAGCATCCTATAACCAATAAAGAAATCTTCTTCGTTACCGAAGGTCGGAATACCTGGAAAGCCCGCTCTATCGTTTGTGCCACGATTCAATACAATGAGCGATTACTCTCCTTTTACTCATGTCATCTTGGCTGGTGGCATGATGAAGAGGAGCCATGCAAATTCCAGATGGATTCTCTTCTTCAAAAGCTTGACCGATCCCATCCCTACTTTTTAATGGGTGACTTCAATAACAGCGCTGATATAAGAGATGAAGGTTATGACTACCTCCTGTCAAACGGTTTATATGATACCTATAAACTTGCTGAAGAAAAGGATTCAGGCATAACCGTTAAAGGCAAAATTGCCGGCTGGGACGAAAATAAACAGGATTTGCGCATTGATTTGATTTTATCAAGTGATGAGGTTAAAGTTCTGTCATCCAAAGTTATTTTCAACGGTGAATATAAACCTGTCGTTTCAGATCATTATGGTGTTGAGACAGAGATTAGCATGTAAATGAAGGCTGCTTCTTTATAAAGAAGCAGCTTTTTTTATTTTGTCATCTTTTCTTCTTCTTTTTGTGTTTATCCTTCATATCTCACGGGGAAATTAAAAAGGTTATAGGGAGGCCGACTATGAAAGATTTGCTAAGAAGAATTCACCAGCACGAATTAAACGACTTATCAGCCGTTATTGCCTATTATTTTTTACTTTCCCTTTTTCCGCTGCTTATTTTTTTAATTGCCATGTTTCCATATTTTTCGCTCGATGTTTCTCCATTATTAACATGGATTAATCACTACGTTCCTTCTGAAACAGCTGAACTGCTTACAGAACAGATCAAAAGTCTGTTTGGGGAAACAAATAGCTACATTCTCGCATTCGGCCTGATCGCAGCGCTCTGGTCTGCAAGTAACGCAACACATATTTTGATTCGGGCATTTAACCGGGCACTGGAAATTAAAGAAACCCGTCCTTTCATTAAAGTCCGCATTGATGCCTTGCTGTTGGCAGCGGGCCTTATCATTATCATTACAATTGCCCTGCTTCTGCCTGTATTTGGGAGAGTTATCATCTACAGTGCGACTCGGTATGCGCCCTTTCTTGAAAATATTCATCCGCTATTGAATCAGGCCAGGTGGTTTCTTTCATTTTTCATGATTAACCTGGTTTTGCTCGCCCTTTATTATTTTGCGCCAAATGAAAAGCTTGAATTTTTTGATATCTATTTCGGTTCTCTTTTAGCCACAACGCTATGGATTATAAGCTCATATGGGTTTTCTTTTTACGTTGATAATTTCAAAGCATTTAATGCTGCTTATGGAAGTTTGGGAGGCATCATTATTTTACTGATTTGGCTGTATTTCACAGCCTTCTCCATTTTGCTTGGCGGTGAAATAAATGCGATGCGCGTCTGCCGGAGAAAGAAAAAATACTGTCCTGACTGATTTCTCCTGAATGTACCAGTTTTGATATATATGACAGAGGGTATTTTCACGGTAAGAAGACGAAAAAGGAGAAAGGAGATCTCATGTTAGATTTCATCATAAATCTATTGCGGGAGTTTGGAATATGGGGTCTGATGGCGGGTCTTGCAATTGAAGCTTCATCCCTGCCTTTTCCAGGTTCACTTATAACCCTTGCGTATGGCTATTTATTGGATTTATCGATTCTCCAATTAATCTGGATTGCCCTTTTAGGCAGTGCAGTTTACACGGTATTCAGTTTTATTCCTTATTGGATTGGATATAAATTAGAGCATAAAATGAAAAAGAAGCTGACAAAAAAGAAAAAAACATTTGAAAAAACGCAGCGCTGGTTTAATAAATGCGGTCTTTGGAGCATTGCCATTGCACGGCCCTTAGGAATCGGCAATTATATTTCTTACGTTTCAGGACTGTCAAAAGTGAAGGCTTTGCCATTTGCCGGCCTTACATTTTTAGGGGTATTCCCTCTAAATATCACCATGCTCTGGCTTGGACAAATTGGCAGCCTAAAATCGATTACTGCATTCATGTCTGATATGCAGACTTATATGATAATTGCTGCCGGATTGGCGCTTGTCCTATTCCTTCTCTACCGTTTTGTCTACAAGAAGAAGGATTGTTCTGATTCAGCCAGTTCCTCTAGTCAAAAGGTATAATAGGACGAGCGGAAGCGTCCGTTTAGCTCAGGCATGCCAGAACAAATCCTGCAAAAAAGTCCGGGCTTTTTTTTGCAGGACTTGTTCTGGCGATGAAACTAGACAAAAATGCGCAAAGTTCTATACTTTTTTATCTCTAAAAAAAATCCAAGGGGAATCCCCTTGGATTATTTTTTTGCACCAATCATGTATATCAGCGACAAAATGATGCATATCGCCAGTGTGATAAACGTACCAATAGGCGGTGAAGTCATTAATATCCCAACTAGAATCGCAAGTAATGCAATTAGTGAAAACCATGATGTATATGGATAGCTTTTTACAAAAAAACCTTTTAATGCAACTCCTGGTTTTCTGCTTTTCAAATGAGCAATCGTAAGCATAATCCAGATCGTTAAAATCGCATAACCAGGCACCACCATCAGATAGCCAAACGTTTCGCCTTCAGCAAATACCGCAATGATTACTCCGACATATAAGAATGAAGTACTTGCAAGCAGCGCTCTGACAGGAACACGCTTAGAAGATAACTTCGAGAAAAATTTCGGTGCGTTTCCGTCCAAAGCCTGTGTATACAGGAGACGGGATGCAGCATACATCCCAGTGTTTGCCGCAGATATCACAGCAGTCAGCAGGACAAAATTCATAAAGCCTCCTACATAAGGAATGCCAAGTGTATCGAATACTGTTACAAACGGGCTTTGCTTGCCAACCTCATTCCATGGCATCAGACTGACAATGACAAGTATCGGAAGGACATAAAAGACTAATATTCGGATAATAACGCTGCGTGCTGCTTTTGGTATAACCTTTTCGGGATTTTCTGTTTCTCCAAGCGTCATACCGATCATTTCAGTTCCGCCAAATGAAAACATAACAACAAGCATAGAAGCGGCAATGCCTGATATGCCAAACGGAAGAAAGCCGCCATGCGCGGTAAGATTTCCAAACCCGGCTGCACTTTCTCCATTAAAGCCTGCAAAAATCAGAACGCCTCCAAGTAAAATAAACAGGGTCAAAACGGATACCTTTAACGCAGAAAGCCAGTACTCTGTCTCTCCAAATATATTAACCGCAAACAAGTTAATAACTGTGATTAATACAGAAACAAGCAGCGACAGCAGCCATAGCGGTGTATCTGGAAACCAATATTTCAAAAACCCGGCTGCAGCTGCCATTTCTGCTGCCATAACAAGCATCCAGCTGATGAAATAAATCCACCCTGCAAAGAATCCGGCATATGGTCCGAGAATCGTCTGAATCAAATCTCTCAAAGTTTTCGCTTCAGGCTGCTGAACAGCCATTTCAGCCATAGCCTGCATGACAAAATATAAAATAATGCCCGCTAATAAATAAGATAAAATAACGCCAGGTCCCGCAAGCTCAATGGATGAACTGCTGCCCTGAAAAATGCCTGCTCCGATCGCTCCGCCAAGGGCAATCATAGTCACATGCCTTGATTTCAGTCCTCTTGCTAATTCTTCATTATTTGAACTCATGCTCGTCTCTCCTTACTCATGTTCTATGCTCTTTTGTGGTACAAGTTATCTTAACAAAAAAGCAGAAACGTGAAAACTTCCTGAAATTTAGGTTTATTTCGTCAGCTCCCAAATCTCATTTAAAACCGGCATCTCCAGTTTTTCTTCTTCTGTTACCCTATCCCAATGAATGCCGTCCGGCTTCCTGTATGGTGTGTTCGTTTCCATCACACCAAGCTCTGTTACGATATAATCCACAGGCAAATCATATGTATCCACCTCAAACTCCTCATCCGTCACTTGGATGCTGTGGATCGTTGATATGACTGGAACATGAGGATTCCCAAGCTCTCTCAAAATGGCATACTCCCGATCCGAATACCCTTCTCCTTTGCCGATTCTTCTTCCGTCTTTATGAACTGCCACAGATCCGGCCACAATTAAGTCAACTCTCGGCAGGCCGGATAACGGAATTTCTTTTCCATATTCTCTAATATTCTTCAAGCTCACAGCCCGGCGCTCTTCTCCTTCAGGAACCCATTCTCTTTTCAGCATAATAAAACCTGCTTTTAACCTAGGAGTCGGAACGAGAAGTGTTTTTCCGTCTTTTATGACACGGGCACGAAGGGGAAGCTGTGGCGCATCGGGATTAATCTTTATCACATCAGCGTTCTTGTATACCTCAAGCTGTGCTGCATATTCTGCTGCCGCCGCTGCTCCCTTAAAATTCGGAATTCTATTTTTCAAAGGAAACGGAAATCCTCCAAGCTTCTCTTTCTCAAGCCTGTCCCACTTATCCTGTCGAATTTCGTCTTTCGTTTTCATTGATTTTCCCCCTTTCGCGTCAAATCTAAATAATGTGTTGAGTTTTCAAAAAGATTATCTTCTATAAATCCCGCCTGTATATAAAAGAGGGACGCTTCCTTAGTATCTGTTCTTAGCACAGCGAAATCGAAGAAATCATCAGCTGCCGTTAATAGAGCACTTAATAGAAGTTCGCCGACACCTTGCCTTCTATGTTCTTTTGAAACATAGAACCTCCTTATCCGCCCTGCCTTTTCATGCTGTGAATATGGATCCTGATTTATGCCCCCGATACCAATCAGAGTTTCATCATGATATGCACCCACCAGCATTTCCCCTGGCTTTTGAAACGTATTTTCTCCGGATTGATACTCAGTAACGAGTCTTTCCAAAAAACGAAATCCATCTTCTTTACTTTCCTCAACAAGCTTTGAAATCCCTTCCGAATCTGCTGAATCCAATCGTTTTATTGTAATCAATTTATTCCCCCTTTCCTTTTCATTAGAACATGTTAAAAGACTCTTTTATCAGTGTTGCGGTAATAAAAACACTATCAGGAGGATGAATTAAATGACGTATTCACAAAAACAAATATTGTTTGCAGATCGTCCAACAGGAAAACCAACAGACCGCCTGTGCACACCACTGAGGAAGGTCAAGTCCTTATTCGTTCTCTGTATTTATCTGTTGCCCCCTATATGAGAGGCCACATGAATGAAGGGAAATCCTATGTCGCACCTTTTCAGCTGAATGACCCAATTTCAGGCGGAGTTGTTGGTGAAGTTGTTGATTCAAAAGGCAGTAAATTAAAACAAGGGGATATCGAGAAGGCGCAACAGCCGTTGTTTCAGGTAGGGATTTGATTGATGAACTTGGATTTGATGCTGCTATTAATTATAAAACAGAAGATGTAGAAAAAGCACTTGCGGAAGCATGCTCAGAATGGCGTGGATGTCTATTTTGACAATGTTGGCGGAGAAATTTCAGATGCTGTCCATAAACAGCTGAATAAGTTCGCGCGAGTTCCGGTATGCGGTGCAATTTCAACTTATAATTCAGAAGGTGCTGACTTAGGTCCGCGCATTGAAACAACGCTGATCAAATCAAGTGTCCTTATGCAGGGATTTGTAGTCGGAGACTTCTCTTCCCGCTTCAGCAATGGCGCAAGACAGCTTGCAGGCTGGCTGCAGGAAGGCAAGCTGAAATATGAAGAGACGATCGTTGACGGCTTTGACAACATTCCACAGGCATTCCTTGGCTTGTTTGAAGGAACGAATATAGGAAAGCAGCCTGTAAAGATTGCTGAGCCGACTTTGTAAAATATTCCTTCCTATAACGAAAAGTCGACCATAATCGGTCGACTTTTTCAGCATTGTATCCAATCGCACAAAATATCCCAGTCTGCTGGTTTATCGGCATTAGAAATAATTTTGTCCACTTTTTCTATAGGCACCATTTTATAGTTGGCGCGTGAGCCAATTTTTGAGTGATCGGCTAAAACATAGACTTCCTTTGCATTTTGGATGAGTATCTTTGATAAAACCGCCTTTTCAAGATCATAGCAAGTAATGCCTTCTTCAGCGGAAATGCCGTCTATCGAGATAAAGGCTTTATTCACGTAAAATTCTTTTGCCATTTGCTCTGCCAGAGCTCCCGAAGACCGATAGTGCTTGCTTCTTACGCTTCCGCCGATAAATATAACCTCTCCATCAAATAAATTCTTATTGGCGTATGAGATCAAGAGCGATGCGACTGGAAAGGAGTTTGTAATGACGGTCACATTTGGACAATCACATAATGGCCTGACCATCTGCAAAGTTGTACTTCCTTCATCAATGAATATGACGTCGTTTTTATTAATGGAAGACACAGCCTTCTGTGCGATGCACTGCTTTTCTTCAATTCTAATGATTTCCCGTTCAAAAAGTGCTGGTTCTTCCTTTTCATCAGAAACTTTTACGGCGCCTCCATACACTTTTTTAAGTTTTTTTTCACTTTCAAGCTCTTCTAAGTAACGCCTGATGGTTTCAGTTGATACGTCAAAATCCTTAGCAAGATCGTTGACCTTCACTTTACCTTGTTTTTCTATTAGCTCCGCAATGACTCTTTTTCTTTCCTCTGCTAATAAAGACATTCCTCAGACTCCTATATTAAATATTATTTTCATCCAATTTATTGATTTCTTCATGGATAAATATACCACGTTTTTCTAACTGATTAAATATTTGTACAGGATCGGTAAAAGCATCCTCTGGTATTACGATTCCTTTTTTCTCAACCTCACCTTTTGCAATCAGCTCTGCTGCGATTGCAAAAGGAATCGCTACGTTGCGAGTGTAGGCTCTCAATCCTTCCCAGCCTTGAACCGTGCCATCTGAAGAAGGATGCGTATGGGTTAGAATATGCTCAACTCTTTCGCCATTTGCCGTTCCAATGACCTGTATATGAAGGGCATAACCATATTGCTCTGTTTCTGTGCCTTCTTTTGATTGATATAAGTACTCTGAGATACAATCCATTATCCCTATTTCTGTACCGTTTATGACAAATTTATCATTCCGCAGAATACCATAATCATATAATGCCCGAACAAGCTGCATATTTTGCTGCGGCCAAGTTCCTCTGACTTCAATTAACTGAACTCCTTTGTGCTTTAAAGCTTGAGCCAATGTTTTCGTTTCTGAGTGCGGAATAATATACTGCACACCTTTTCCATATGGCTGCGGAAGCTCAATTTCCATTGGTCTCGCAAATGGAGGCACCTGTATGAACTCACCGTTCTCAAAGACGACCCGTGATGGGAGATTCGGATCATACTCATAGGAAGTTGTTTCTGCAATCGAGCGAGAAAACGCAATAGGACGGAATGAACCGTGGCTGACTCTTACAGACTCTATTGTCTCAAGCTGATTTGCAGCATGCATGGCCATCATTTGGGTCAGGCCGGGCGTCATGCCAAAACCGGGAAGACACGTTTTTTCATTTATCTGAAATAATTCGTGCTGAGAATCCTCTTCGCCAAAGCCGTTTAAATTAATGCCATGACAGCCCGCTTCGGCGATGCAAGCCGTTGATTTTCCGTTCAGCGTTATCGTGGTGCCGTCCATTACAATATCATAGCCCCGCATTTTGGAGACTGTATCCTCATGATCAAACACGTTCACTTTTACAAAATCGACTCGCGGATCATTCAGCCACTCTACAACCTTCTTGCCTTCTTCTTCATTGAAATCTGCTACTGTGATTTTTTCAAATTTCGAATGCTCCACTAAATCTAAAATCGCTTCTCTGCAAATTTTCCCTGCTCCGCCTAAGCAAAATACTTTCATAGTTTCACAGCCTCCTCTGATGATGTCTCTTTAATTGCAGCTAATAATTGATCTATATCATTCGGATAAACCTCGCCGATATTTCCGATTCTGAAGGTATCCAATTTAGATATTTTCCCAGGATAGATCACAAATCCTTTTTGTTTTAATGCTTCATAAAACCCGGCAAATGTAAATGAAGTGTCTTTAGGATACATGAATGCCGTAATAATCGGAGATTGGTTTTCATGATTCAGCAATGCAGCAAAACCCATTTTCTGCATGCCATCGACAAGACGCCGCTGATTCTCCTTATAGCGTTCATACCTTGCCAAAACACCGCCCTCTTCTTCAAGCTCATTCAGGGCCTGAAAGAAAGCTCTGACAACATGTGTTGGGGATGTAAATCTCCATTTTCCTTCATGCTTCTCCATCGTTTCAAATTGATCATATAAATCAAGAGACAGAGATCTCGCATTGCCTTTGCATTTAGCAAGCTCTTCTTTTTTAGCAATGATAAATCCAAAACCCGGAACACCTTGAATGCATTTATTGGCGCTGCTGATCATATAATCGATTTTCAAGGCTGAGACGTCAATCGGAATTCCGCCAAAACTGCTCATGGCATCAACAATTGTGATTAATCCATGCTTCTTTGCAAGACGGCAAATATCTTCAATTGGATTAAGCATCCCGGTTGTAGTTTCGCAATGCACGACTGCAAGGTGCGTAAGATCTTTGTGGGATTCAAGTATTTCTTGAATGGATTCGATATCTAAAACAGACTGCTCATCTGTTCTTTTAATGATCGTCGGAATTTCAAGGATATCCGCCATTTCTGCAATTCGTTCGCCATATGCCCCGTTGCATGCAACGAGAAGCTTCCCCTTTTCTTTTGGGATTACGCTTGAAATGACAGACTCAACGGAGAATGTTCCGCTCCCCTGCATGAGAACAGCTGTGTATTCTTCTGAACCGGGAGCTGCAAGAGCTGTTAATCGATTTCTAATATCCTGTACGATCGCATTATAATCCTTGTCCCACGTGCACCAGTCTTTCAGCATCGACTCGCGGACTGTCTTTGAAGTTGATAATGGCCCTGGCGTTAACAGCAAGTATGGATTATTCATGTATTGTCTTCCCCTCTTCAATTTCTTTCAATAAAGGAATCAGTTCTTCAAATTTATTGATTACATAATGAGCACCAGCGTCATAGAAACGCTCTCTGACTGCATCCATTTTTTCCTTTAGTTCTTCTTGACCAAGTGTGCTCACTTCATCTTCAGTCAGTCCAAGCTCATTGCTGCCAAGAATAACTCCTACTGCCCACATGCCAGCGTTGATGCCTTCTTTCATATCTGAAACGGTATCACCGACTTTTACAAGCTTGTTCATTGGATAAATGCCCATTTCCATAGCATTCATGTATGACATCCAGGGATAAGGACGGCCTTCTTTTACATCATCAGGAGTGAAAAGATAATCGGGATAATATCCTTTTTCCTTTGCATGAGGTGCCACAATTTTCATCATTTCTTTTGTGTAGCCAGTGGTAGATCCAATTTTCAAACCTTGTCCGCGTAGCTTTTGTATCGTTCCTGCCACACCAGGAAGGGGTGTCGTAAACTGCGGAAGAATGGCAAATAAAATCTTTTCAAATTCATCATACATCGATTCAATATCCTGATCAGAAGGCTCCTGTCCATGAACATTCACCCATTCTTCTTTAATGCGCGGCATTTCGCAAAGTGCGCGAATATGATCAATTTTCAATAATCCCATCGGTTTGCGTGCTTCTTCTGCTGTAATGCTCACATCCCGATTCTCAAAAACTTCTATAAACACTTGGAGCGGTGCAAAGCATCCATAATCAATCGTTGTTCCAGCCCAATCCAAGATTATTCCTTCAATTTTCCCCATTTATAGTTCCTCCTTCAATGCTTTTCGATTTTTCATCCATTTTACAGTCAGTTCATAGCAAACCCTGACAAAAATGTTCGTCGCAACAATCAAGATGCTCATGGCAGCTGCTGATGCTAAATTCCCGGCATCATCCATGCCTACGATTGATACTGCGGCAAGTTTAAAATCAGCTGTATATAAGAAAATGACCGCTGAAACTGTCACCATGGCATTCACAAAATAATACATCGCTACTTCAAGAATAGCCGGCAGACACATTGGAACCGTCACCTTCATGAAGGTTTTATAAAATGGAACGCCCATAGACTCTGACACGAGCTCAAATTCTTTGTCCAGTTTTTTCAATGCCGTTGTTGCGGTAATAAACGAAACGGAATAAAAATGAACGATATTTACAATGACAATGATAGCTATGGTTCCGTATAGAAAATGAAACGGATTTGCTATCGTATATCCAAAGATTGATAGATTTTGTTTACTGAAAAAAAAGATGTACCCGAGACCAATAACAAGACCAGGAACTGCGAGTGGAATAAGAGACAAAAAGGTACTCAATTTCCTTAATCCAATCATGCCTCTGAATTTTTCAATCATATAAGCAAAAATGAACGTGAAAATCGTTCCAAAGACAGCAGTCAGGATCGCTGCCAGCAAACTATTTTTATAAGCCGTTAAGCCATCGCCAGTAAAGCTGTCAAAGGCAAAATGCTCTAAAGTAAACGTCATATTATAGGGCCAGATTTTCACGCTGGCAGCAATGAAAACAGCTAAAAACAGGATTAAAACGGCTAATGATATGCCAGAGCAATAAAGAAATGCTAAACGATCTCTTAAAGGATTGTGTTTTATTTGATAAGGAACTGCTTTTGAACTGGCAGCACCTTGTTGTTTCCGCTGTGATAGCTGGTCAGCTGCAAATGCGAGTATCGCCGGAAGCATGAGAATTATGCCGACCGTGGCTCCCATCCCCATGTTTTGCTGGCCAATGACCTGCTTATAGACATCTGTCGCAAGAACGTTATATTGGCCGCCTACTATTTTAGGTGCCCCGTAATCTGTAAAACTCAGAGTAAACACAACAAAAATGGAACTGATTAAGCCGTACTTCGCTGATGGAAGCGTAATCGTGAAAAACTTTTTTATTCCGCTTGCGCCCATAGAGTCAGCTGCTTCATATAGACGCTGATCGGCACCTGATAAAGCAACCATTAAAATCAGGAATGCCTGTGGAAAGGTGTAAATTGTTTCAGCCATAATGATCCCGATTGGACCATACAAATCGATCTTAAACCCAGGAATCGTTTCAAAAAATCCATTTGTAATTAAGCCTTGATTACCAAAAAGATACATCAAGGCAATTCCGTGCATCATCGTAGGGGCAAATAACGGAAGCAAAGCAGAATAGCGAAAGATCGTTTTTCCATAAATGTTTGTCCGGGCGATTGCAAATGCATATACAAATGCCAGGCTCACTGCCAGGATTGTAGTAATGCTTGAAACAAAGAGAGTATTTTGCAAGGATTGAACAAGAATTTCCGACTGAAAATAACTGACAAAATTCTGCAGGCCAATAAAAATACCTTCACTGTCAATGAATGCTTGTACAAACAACATCAGTAATGGGAGCACTAATACTGCAGCAACAGCTAAAAGCGAGAAGATCAAGAGCAAACGCTGCAGCCATTCATTTAATCCTGCTTTTTGCTGTTTACGTTTTTTCGATGAAAGTTTTGAATGTGCGGTTGCAATACGCATCTCCATTTAGACAACCACCTGTTCTTTGTAGGCTAACAATCGATGATCAGGCAGCGTAATCTTCAAAGATTTCCCTTTCGAGAGATCCATCCGGTGCGCCATATGAGCCGATAAATCTACAAGCAAATTCTGATTATATAGCTTTGATTCCTTTTCTATTATTTTCACTTTCACACGATAGACAGGACCTTTGAATTCAACTGCTTCAATCACTGCATTTGCTCCGCTGTCATTCGTAACCTGAACATGCTCAGGCCGTATCGCCATCAGGTGATTTGTGTCAGAGTTCAAGAAATTCATAGAACCGATAAAGTTCGCAACAAATGGCTGATTAGGCTGATGGTACACTTCCTGCGGTGTACCCGCCTGCATAATTTGAGCATGATTCATGACGACAATCCTATCTGCCATTGTTAATGCTTCCTCCTGATCATGCGTGACCATAATGGTTGTGATCCCAATCTTTTCTTGAATGGCCCGAATTTCATACCTCAGTTTTTCACGCACCTTTGCATCAAGCGCTGATAACGGTTCATCAAGCAGCAGGAAGTCCGGCTCAAGTGCAATCGCTCTTGCAAGTGAAACACGCTGCTGCATACCGCCTGAGAGCTGTGCCGGATATTTGTCCTTAACATGCAGAAGATCTACTAGATTCAGAGCTTCCAGGGCTTTCTCTTTCACTCTTTTTTTCGGAACCTTGCGGGTTTTCAGTCCGAATTCGATATTTTGAAGAGCTGTTAGATTAGGAAACAGCGCATAGGATTGAAACACGATTCCGAAGTTGCGTTTAGCCGGAGGCAAACCTGTAATATCTTTGCCATTCACATAAACACATCCTGCATTTGGTTCCTCAAGTCCTGCAATGATGCGCAGCAGGGTTGTTTTTCCGCATCCGCTCGGTCCGAGCAGACAAACAAATTCATTTTTACGAATGTCAAAAGATACATTGTTAAGAGCTGTAAACTGATTGAAGTTTTTACTTACTCCTTCGACCTTCAGATAGGAATTCGGCATCTTTATACCAGCCTTTCTAATGGATTTGGCGAGAAACTAAGTCCTCGCCCAGCCTCATTTTCTTACTCTTTTGGTTCTGCTTTTTCCCCAAATTCAGCTTCCCACTTCTTAAGAATCATGTCGCGGTTTTCTGCAGCCCAATTCAGATCATTTTTTTTGTACATTTTATCTTGTACACCTTCAGGAAATGCCTCTGCTTTTTCAAACTTGTTTTCCATTGTTGAAAATCCATTTGCATCGTAATATTTCTTCATCACATCATCTGTAATCGCCCAATCTAAGAAAGCTTTTGCAGCTTTTTCATTTTTCATCTCATTTTTAGCAATAAGTCCATTCGCTTCAACATCCCAGCCCAAGCCTTCTTCAGGGAGGATGACATCTACAGGGGCACCATCTTGTTTTTGTGTGACACCACTGTATACTAATGAAATTCCAATTGGATATTCGCCAGCTGCAGATAGCTTAGCAGGCTTTGACCCGGAATGTGTGTAGGTACCGATGTTTTCATGCAGTTTTTCCATGTATTCATAGCCTTTGTCTTCGCCCATCATCTGCAGCCATGCATTTACCGTTAAGTATCCTGTGCCTGATGATGCAGGGTGAGGCATAACGATTAACCCTTTGTACTCAGGTTTCGTTAAATCTTCATACGTTTTTGGAATTGGCAGGTTTTTCTTTTCAAGCTCCACTTCGTTTACAACTATCCCAGTCATAAATGCTGTATTTCCAACCCATTTTTCAGGCTGATTGGCATCTTTATATTCCGGAAGAATTTTATCTGAATCCTTTGGGGTATAGCCTTCCAGCATTTCTTTCCCATCCAGCGCCAGCAGACTTGAAGCAGCCAGTCCCCAAACAACATCTGCTTCAGTATCTTTACCTTCTGCTAAAAGCTTAGCTGTGATAATTCCGGTTGAATCGCGGACAATATTTAAGTTAATATTCGGGTATTTCTCCTCAAACGATTTTAAGTATTCTGGAATAAGTTCTTCTTCAATAGCAGTGTAAACCGTAAGTTCACCTTCTATTTCTTTGTTTGCTTCTCCGTTTGTTGCATTTGACCCGCAAGCAGCCAACAGTGTGAAAGACATAAGTAAAACGAAAAGCTTAAGAATGTGGTTTTTCATTGTTTTTTCTCCCCGTTTAGTATTTTTCCTTACAAATACAATATAAAACCACAATGTTAAGCAAATATTAACGTGGAGTTAAGAATTTGTTTTGTGTGCTTTTTTGTTGTATTCCTTTGTCTTTAAAATCAAAAAGAAACAGAGGGGACCATGCCCCTCTGTTCTTCTTAAGCAGCTTTCTTTATAAATTTTTTTCTGTAATAAATCGATAATCCGACGATTAAAGGCGTAATCACGATTGTCGGCAGGAACCACAAGAGGATACTAACTGATTCTATTGCAAGCAGCCTTGGAGCTCCAAATACCATAAAAGCCGTGATCGTCGAAATGCAGCAGGCAAGCATACCGGAAAAATGCTCAAACCACCAATGCATTTTCTTTTTCGGTTTTTGAAGCCAATATGAAAGCTGGGAGATTCCAAGAAATATACCAACAAGCGGAAACCATGTCAGCAAAGGAACGTCATTTACACCCCCGTAGATGCACATTCCAATTCCAGATGAAAGGAGCAGCAAAGGATAGAAGAGATCAAGTACATTTCTGTGCCGATCCTTTCGATTTTTATACCGAAGGACACGAATGCCATAATAAGCTGCTGCTGAGCTTAAAAT
Source organism: Metabacillus hrfriensis (assembly GCF_030127205.1). Taxonomy (NCBI): domain Bacteria; kingdom Bacillati; phylum Bacillota; class Bacilli; order Caryophanales; family Bacillaceae; genus Metabacillus; species Metabacillus hrfriensis. Next base: position 575,930 of record NZ_CP126116.1, on the reverse strand, counting down.
GGCAATAAAAATTAAAAACCATGAAAATGAAACGAGCTCTGGATTTGCATGCTGGTCAAAAAAAATGCGGTATGCACCCATATAAAAAGCGCTGATTGCCACCACAATCATACCGCCGGTATAAACCCAGCCTGTTACCCGGTGGGCCTTGCCTCCTTTTTTCGTGACGATTGGAACCCAAAAGACAAACAAAGCAATAAATCCGCCAATAATATGAAGGATTTTAAAAAATTGAAATAACTCCACGTGAATCACTCCCATCATTTTACTTTACCATTTTTTACATTATTTTCTTATTATCATTTGTGTTAATTTTTTATCTCAATGCAAAAAGACTGCGTATCATACATACCCGCAGCCTTACTTTCAATTTAAAGTTTAAGAGATTTGTCTCTTTTTTTTCCAAGATTACGCAAAAACTCATTGCTCATGCCGTCTCCCGCTACTAAGGCATTCCGTTTATTCGACTGTATCGCCATAGCAACCCCTGTAATGATCAGCAGCGATCCAATAAATTGGATGGAACTTACCGTTTCTTTTAAAATCAGATAACCTGCCATCATTGCAATAAATGGCTCCATATTTAATAGCAGTGATGCATTGGTAGAACCGACCTTGGAAATACAATGATTCCAAATAAGCGGACAGATTCCATGCATGATAATGCCGGTCACTATGAGCAATAACCACATACCTGCCGGTGCAGTTCTCGTTAGGCTGACGTCCGAGAATGGAAGGGCGGCTGTCATGAATACCATGCCAAAAAAGCTGGAGTAAAAGGTTATGATTCCAGAAGAGAAACTGTTTGCGTATCTTTCAACCATAACCATAAAACAAGAAAAAGATAACATAGTAAGAAAGATGTATCCCTCTCCAGCACCGATTACAATAGAACCTTTTTTCACGATAACCAGAGTCACACCTGCAAAACTAAGCATACTCCAAGCCCAAAAGAGGATTTTCTTTGCTTCCTTAAATAATACAAAATTAATAAACGCTGTGAAAATGGGTGCAGTCGCTAAGATAAGTGCCGCAGTAACAGGTTCTGCTTTTGTTAAACTTGCATAGAAACTCCAATGATTTAATGTAACACCAATGAATCCGATCATCATAAGAAATAGGACGCCCTTTTTAAATGGCTGATGAGCGGTAACAACTTTAAACAAAATGATAAATAAAAAGAGATTGATGAAAAGGAGCCGTATGAATGCAATTTCCATTGGACGGAAATAGTTTATCAGGATTGCTCCAAAGATAAAGTTACTGCCCCAGCAAATGACACAAAAAAGAAGGCCCATATAGATGAACATGGGCTTTCTCATAAGAATATGCTTCATACTGTATACTCTAATTTACTTAACGTTCCGTATACAATTTCCCCATTTATCATGATGGCTTTCCGATCTGGACGTCTTGCAACTGCTTCTGCTGAGGAAGCAGCCTCTATGAAAATGAAATTTGCTTTATCTTCAGCTTTCGGCCATAGATATTCTCCTTTATTTGTTAACGCTGTTACGCCTCCCGTTGCCCACTTTAACGTGCTCCGAAGCGACACCTCATCAATTCTGCGGCTAATTTGTGCATATTTTTGAACCTTCTCGAGCACATCTCCATTCCCATGAGGACTCCATGAATCATAAAAACCATCACAGCCAAAGTGGACATCTACGCCATGAGCATCTAAAAGCTCGATTGGCGGTAAAGATTTTGTAAGAGGAATGGTTGACATAATTGAGACACCATTTTCCCTTAAGCGTTCTGCAAGTGCTCTTTGCTGAGCTTCAGGAACCTCTCCGATACAGAAAGCATGGCTGATAGCAGAGCGGTTCTGCCAGTTCGCTTCTTCAACGTAATCCATCCACTTATCTATTGTATAGGTTCCTACGTTTCCTCCATCGTGTAAATGAATATCAACGTCTGCGTTAAACTCTGCAGCAATTTCCATTGTTTCGTATAATGATTTCTCAATCGAGCGGTCGATACCAGCAGGGTCCAGTCCTCCGACCATTGTAGCTCCATTTCTCATCGCTTTTCTCATTAACTGCGGAACATCATCTCTTAATAATCCATGCTGCGGAAAAGCAATGACATCAGCGGTAATCACACCTTTGAACTCTTCTAGTGCTTCAAGAACACCTTCTAAATTTTTCAGACCAATATAGGGATCAATGTTAACATGCGTTCTGATGTGGGTTGAGCCTTTGGATAAGATCATTTCAATCATGCTCATTGCCCGTTGCTTCGCTGTTGGTGCAAGTTCTTTTAGTTCCTGCGCTTCAAAATGGAGCCGTTCATTTAAATTCTTTACTGGCTTGCAAGCCTTCCAATCCAAAGATAGATAGGTTTTGTCCAAATGATTATGCATTTCCTTGAAGGTTGGAATCGCAAGTAATCCGTTTGCATCAATTACTTCTGCCTGTTCTGAGATACTTTCAGTATGGTGCAGCCGCTCCATAATTTTTCCCTCTTTAATTCCAATATGGAATAGATCTGTTTTCGTTTCAATAAGTCCATCTTCGTTAAGCTGATTTCCCACCTCTAATTTAACGTTCTTCAGCCATTTCAAGTTCATCATTCCTTTCTAAGCAAGATTGATCTGCTTTATTCCCATTCTTATAGACAGATACAATTCGTGCTCTTCTTGCAACAGCTTCAGCTGAACAGCTTGCATCCACTAAAATAAAGTCTGCCTGGTCCCCAACTTTCGGCCACACTTGTTCACCTGCATCATTAAGAGGAGTGACACCGCCTGAGGCATATTTCCAAGATCTATTTAATGAAAATTCATCAATACAACGGAAACGTTCCGCTAAAACACTTAATTTTTCCACTGTATCCCCAGTTCCAAATGGAGACCAATGATCAGTAAGACTGTCGTGGCCAACAGATACTTTTAGTCCATGTTTATCTAATGCAGGAATTGGAATAGTATGACGATTTATCGGAACAGTAGTTGTAATATCAATTTCTTGTTCTTTTAAAACATTCATAATATCTACGAGCGGCTGACCTTCTAGATCACCCAGTGCAATGGCATGACTGATTGTCACTTTCCCCTTCATTTTGGCTTCTTTCGTAAAATCAGCAAGACGTTCAAAAGTAAAGGCTCCTAATGAATTAGGTTCATGGAGATGAATATCTATACCTGCATTGTGTTCTGCCGCAATATCAAATGTTGTCCACAAAGATTTTTCAATATTTCGGTCGATTGTCGCTGGATCCACTCCGCCTACATGTGTTGCTCCATTTTTCATTGCATCTCTGATTAATTGCACAGAGCCGCTTCGCAATAACCCGTGCTGAGGGAAGGCAACAATTTCATAGGTTATGAAATTTTTATATTTTTCTAGCGCATTTATTGTTATTTCAAGATTTTTCAGGCCAGATGTCGGTTCAACATTACAGTGTGTTCTGATATGTGTATGGCCATTTTGCAGCAGCAGCTCAATCATTTTCTCTGCGCGTTCTTGAGCAAATGGGAATTGTTTAGGCAGCAGGTCCTTTTCTTCCTCAATTCTGGTAAAGATGCCATTTGTAATTGGACGACACGCTTTCCACGGACCGCTAAAATACGTTTTATCAATATGTATGTGCATTTCACGAAAGGATGGCAGCATGAGCTTTCCTTTTGCATCAACAACAGGTAAAGAATTCTTGATCTCGTTTTCATCTGCTGTCATGGACGTTAGCTTTCCATTTTCTATTTTCAAATGAAACTCTTGCGCAACGGTCCCCGTAACTGTGCCATTTTCCTTTTTAAAACCCGTTTCAAGCCTGACATTTTTCAGCCAAAATGTATTCACTGTAAAGTTCCCCCCATATTGATTTTTTCTATTAACCAAGGATGGTGACCCGGAGCGTTTTTTCGCCTGAGCCACCTATTCCTCTTACTCTAGTGTAACGTCATTTACCATTAAATAGTTGACAGCATTAAGCCAGAAGTCATTTACTTCATTGTTATATATGGCCATGTGCTCGTAGTTTCTTATTGGAATGTACACAGCGTCGTCCATTTCGATGGCCATCGCTTCCTCATACAGCTTTTTTCTCACTTCTGGATCTGTTTCTTTTCTGGCTTGTTCAATTAATTGATCGACTTTTTTGTTCGTATAGTAGAAATGATTTCCCGGAGAACCATGAGAGTCGGAGTGGAACAAGTTATACTGATTATAATCTCCATCTCCTGTGGCATTTCCCCACCCTCCAATAAACATATCTTGTTCACCTTTATCCACCGCTTCAATATAGGCTCCATACTCTAATACTTGAATATTTACGTTAACGCCAATCCCTTTTAACTGTGACTGAATGACCTCTGCCATGTTAATTCTCTCTTTACGGTCACTTGTTATTAACGTTAACTCCAATCCGTCTTTGAAGCCGGCTTCTTTCAGCAAATCTTTTGCTTTATTTGGATTATACTCGTATGGCTTTATTTCTTTGCTGTATCCGAACACTTTTGGGCTCATTGCCGCATTGGCCAGTGTTCCTGCTCCGTTGTAAACCCCTTTTATTATCGCTTCTCTTTCTATGGCAGAAGAGATCGCTTGGCGTACCTTCACATTATCAAAAGGAGCTTTTTGTGTATTAAATCCAATGTATTCAACGGCCAGTCCTTCTGTCCGGTAGAGGTTAAGAGTGTCTGAGTTATTAATTCTATCAATTTCCGTTACAGGCACCTGATCATTGATATGGGCTTCTCCTGTTTCAACCATCGCAATACGAGTAGAATCCTCTGGAACAACTTCAAATTCAATCCCATCAATAAGAGGTTTCTCTCCCCAGTATTTATCATTTTTCACAAGGGTAATGGACTCGCCTGATTTCCAGGATTCAAATTTAAAAGGTCCAGTTCCTACTGGTTTTTTTGATAAGGTATCTGAACTTTCTTCAATTGCTTTGGGACTTATAATACTCCCTTCATTACTGGCTAAAATCGAAAGGAGAGGGGCATATGGCGTACTAAGTTTGATTTGAACCTTGTTCTCATCAAGAACGTTTACTTCCTTAATCATGCCGAGCTTATCCTTTTGAGGGGAGCCTGTCTTTGGATCTATCAAACGATCCAAGGTTTTCTTTACAGCATCTGCATTAAACTTGGAGGTGTCGTGGAAAGTAATCCCTTCATTTAAAGTGAATTCCCATGTTATATCATCAGTCTGTTCCCAGCTTTTAGCCAATCCGGGAACAATTTTCATGTCCTTATCAAATGTGACCAATGTTTCATAAACCTTTTGATATAAAACATTTGCCGAGGGAATATCCGTAATAAAATGAGGATCCAGATTCGTGGCATCAGATAGTCGAACGACCTTTAGAACCCCCCCTCTCTTCTTTCCGCTTTCATCACTTGATGCTGTTTCATTACTGGTATTGCCTGTAGAACATGCTTGCACCAAAAGCATCGACATGATGATGAATAGAACCATAAGACCTTTCATACTCTTCTTAAGTTTTCTTGAATTCCTCATTTTTCCCCTTCTTCCTTTTTTATGTTTGCAAGGCTTAATTGCATTATAAAAAAGAAATCACAGAATTTTTTGCAATATCTTTACTTGTTTTTTTACTATTTTGACAATTCTAAAAGATTGTCTATTTTTTTCTTTCTGCTTCCACTATCTTTAGGTTACACAAAAAAATTTCATGAGGGGGACACATGATGACGACAGAACTAAAGGCTGAAGAGGTACAAAGAAGCTTTTCTGAACCTGGCCCAACACTGTTCATCGGAAGGTTACGACAATTTTGGGAAATCTTTTCTAAAAACAAAGCAGCCGTAGTCGGCGGGGCGATTATCCTTTTTTATATTTTAATTGCCCTTTTTGCTCCGCTCCTTGCTGCACATGATCCATTTGAAATTCAATTAGACAAAAAGCTTCAGCAGCCGAGCTTTGAGCATTGGATGGGAACAGATGATAAGGGAAGGGATATTCTGGCAAGAATCCTCTATGGATCAAGATTATCCATGGGAATCGGATTTGCTGCAGTTTCATTTGGGGCATTTTTCGGAATTATCATGGGACTTGCAGCAGGATATTATGGCGGCTGGGTTGATACAATAATCAGCAGGATTTTAGATGTTATGCTCGCTTTCCCTGGGATTCTATTAGCACTTGCCATTATCAGTGCGCTAGGACCAAGTCTAGTGAATGTCATGATTGCTGTTGGAATATTTTCGGTTCCTTTATTCGCAAGGGTAGTGAGAGGCTCAACTCTTGAAACAAAAAAACTCGAATATATCGACGCCATTCGTTCATTGGGAGCAAATGATGGGACAATTATTTTCAAGCATATTCTGCCGAATATCCTATCACCTATCATCATTCAAGGAACATTGCGCTTAGCAACAGCTATTCTTTCAGCCGCAGGTCTTTCTTTCTTAGGCTTGGGAGCTCAGCCCCCTTCACCAGAATGGGGAACGATGCTATCCAGCGGCAGAGATTTTCTGTTCAGTGCTCCATATATCGCATTATTCCCAGGGCTCGCCATTTCTGTTCTTGTTCTCGGGTTTAACTTATTTGGAGACGGATTGCGCGATGCCTTGGATCCGCGGCTAAAATCATAATGAACCGGAGGAGAAAATTGTGATATTTTATATTTTTCGAAGATTACTGGAAATAATCCCAGTCATATTTGGAGTAACACTCGTTGTATTTCTAATTATGCAGATGGTGCCAGGGGATCCAGCAGTATTACTTGCAGGTGAAGGTGCATCAAAAGAAACAATCAATCAAATACGAGAAGAATTAGGTCTAAATGGACCTCTGTACATGCAATATGGCGACTATATCCTCAATGTCTTTCAAGGAGACTTGGGAACATCATTAAAAAGTCAGCAGCCTGTCCTTCAAGAGGTCCTTGCAAGACTGCCTATTACAATTGAATTAGCGTTCTACAGCATAATGATTACCATTGTCCTTGGAATGGCAGCAGGTATTATCTCGGCAGTAAGACCATACTCTCCTACTGATATTACTGTCATGATTGTGGCCTTATTAGGTATTTCTCTTCCAAGCTTCTGGCTTGGGATGCTTTTAATGTATGTTTTCTCCGTTAAATTGCATCTATTGCCTGTTGCAGGGTGGGACAGTATCCTCCACATTATTTTACCTGCTTTTACCCTTGGGTTAGGAGGCGCTGCAATCGTAGCCAGAATGACCCGCTCGAGCATGCTTGAAGTTGTGCGAAAGGATTATATTCGCACGGCTCAAGCGAAAGGTCTAAAAGGTTACGTCATTATTTATAAACATGCACTTCGAAATGCACTAATACCAGTTATCACTGTAGTAGGACTTCAATTTGGGGCTTTACTTGGCGGAACAGTTTTGATCGAATCCGTTTTTGCCATTAACGGTCTCGGGCGTATGATCGTAGATTCCATACGCATGCGGGATTTGCCAATGGTACAAGGCGGCGTTCTTATCGCCTCCCTCGTCTTCGTTTTTGTTAACTTATTTGTTGATATTTTATATCGATTCTTTAATAAACGAATCGAGTTAAATTAGGAGTGATCAGGTATGGATAAAAAAGTTGTGCTGAAAGTAAATAATCTCAAAACCTATTTTTCATCAAAAAAGGGCGTAACCAAAGCTGTCGATGGCATTGATTTTGTTCTGCATGAAGGGGAAACTCTTGGGATTGTCGGGGAATCAGGCTGTGGAAAAAGTATGACATCGCTTTCCATCCTTCGTCTTATCCCTTCTCCCCCGGGAAAAATTGTTGATGGAACAATTAACTTTAAGGGGAAAGATATTTTACAAATGTCTGAGAAAGAGCTGCGTCAGATGAGAGGAAATCAAATTTCGATGATTTTCCAAGAACCAATGACCTCTTTAAATCCAGTCATACCGGTTGGAGAACAAATTGCTGAAGCGATACGGGTTCATCAAAGGCTGTCTAAAAAGGACTCGTGGAAAAAAGCGGTTGAGATGCTGGATCTCGTTGGGATACCTTCTCCTGATAAACGGGCAAAACAGGAGCCCTTTCAGTTAAGCGGCGGAATGCGTCAGCGGGTAATGATTGCAATGGCTCTAGCTTGTAATCCGGAGATATTAATTGCAGACGAACCGACTACAGCACTTGATGTAACTATACAAGCGCAAATCCTGGAATTAATGAAAGATCTTCAAAAGAAATTAAATATGGGCATTATTTTTATCACTCATGATCTTGGTGTTGTTGCTGAATTATGTGACAAAGTTGCTGTTATGTACGCAGGTCAGATCGTTGAATACAGTACAACTGAACAGCTATTTGTAAACCCGAAACACCCATACACAACCGGTCTCATGTCCTCTCTGCCTAAACTGCATGAAGACCAGGAAGAATTACAAACAATGAAAGGAAATGTCCCTTCGCCATACGATATGCCGAAGGGGTGCCGTTTTTCTCCTCGATGTCCGCTGGCAACAGCGCAATGCCATGAGGAGGAACCATCTCTTGCTACTTTAGAGGATGGCAGTCAAATTCGCTGTTTCCTTTATACCCCAGACTCACCAAAAAAAGGAGTGAAGGCAAAATGACAGAAGCGATAGCAGTAAAAAAGCCATTATTAGAAATCAGTGGACTCAAGCAATACTTTCCTGTTAAACGTGAATCTCTGTTTCAGCCCAAACAGGAAGTAAAAGCAGTTGATGACATCAGCTTCACCCTTTATGAAGGGGAAACATTAAGTATTGTTGGGGAATCGGGATGCGGAAAATCAACTACCGGCCGTGCTATCCTGCAGCTGGAAAAACCAACTGAGGGAGTCATTAAATATAATGGAATAGACCTAACCAGTCTATCTAAAAGAGACCTAAGAAAAATGAGAGGTGATATTCAAGTTATCTTTCAGGATCCATATGCATCATTAAACCCGCGTCAAACCGTAAGAAAAATTTTGAAAGAAGCAATGACTATTCAGAAGGTGCTTCCACCATCACAGCAAGAGCAAAGAATGAAAGAACTCATGGATTATGTCGGTCTTCCTCTTGCTTCATTAGACCGTTTACCTCATGAATTCAGCGGCGGCCAAAGACAAAGAATCGGCATCGCCCGTGCGCTTTCAGTTAACCCTAAAATCATCATTTGTGATGAAGCCGTCTCTGCTCTCGATGTTTCCATCCAAGCACAGATTTTGAATTTATTAAAACGGCTTCAAAAAGAGCTGCAATTAACGTACCTATTTATTTCACACGATCTTAGTGTAGTAAGACATATTTCTGATCGTGTGATGGTCATGTACTTAGGGAAGCTTGTAGAGGTAGGATCAAAACACCAATTGTTTCAGGAGCCGCAGCATCCCTATACAAAAGCATTACTATCAGCAATTCCAGTGGCAGAAATTTCAGTAAAGAAAAAAGAGAGAATCATTTTAAAAGGAGATGTTCCTTCTCCTTTAAATCCGCCGTCCGGATGCAAATTCCATACTCGCTGTCCTTTAGCGACAGATCTATGTATAGCTGAACTCCCCCCTATGATTGGAAAAGATGGTCATTTTTCCCGCTGTCATTACGTTTAATAGATGTTTTCAGAATCTTCTTTTTCTACTAGAATAGATACATAATTAGTTCGGGGAGTCTTACAATGATTACACTTGAGTCCTTTTCCTTCTATATAATGATTTGTGTTTTAGCCCCTTTACTCGGGGCTTTTAGCTTATTGTTCTTATTCATTTTTGAGAAAAGATTAGATCAATTAAAAAAGGAAAAAACAGAGTTAATGCTGAAACAGGAGCTTCAAGAAGCAAAATACAATCAGCTTAGCCGTCAAATACAGCCGCATTTCTTTTTCAATACACTGAATGTCATCCTTAGTTTAGCAAGATTAAACAGAAGAGAAGAACTGATTTCCTCCATCGAAGTTCTCTCTAAATACTTAAAATTCAAATACAAAGAAACAGAGCCTTTCATCACGATTGAAGAGGAAGCAAGATACACACAGTACTATCTGGATATTCAAAAAATCCGATTCAGAGAAAGACTTGAAATCATATGGAAAACTGAGAATGAGGTTTTAAGCGCCCTTATCCCGCCTTTCTTATTGCAAACTCTTGTTGAGAATTCTTTTAAACATGGATTGGAAAAGACACCCGGCAGTGTCAAATTAATCATCTCTATTAAAGAAGAAAACGAACATATTCAATTAGATGTATGGAATACCTCTTCTCCTGAAGTTGATTACGCATCTTATCAGGAAGACGATGAAATAGGCTTAGGTCTATTGAATATTCAAAAAAGGCTGCAAATGCTGTTCCCGCTAAAACAGACCTATCTTAAACTGCAGCAAGAAGAGCATGGGACAAACGTTCAAACTCTCTGGCCAAAATTATTGATAGAAAACCGCTATAATTTCCAAAAGGAGAGTTAAATATGCATATACTGCTTGTCGATGATGAACCTCTTGAACTAGAACAACTCGAATATATCATACAGCACCGTTTTCCTTATTGGACTATCCATAAAGCAATTGATGCATCAAAAGCTGTAAAAGTAATGAATGAATATCCTATTTCACTTGCTCTGCTGGATATTCAGCTGCCAGGAAAGTCCGGCATTGAACTAGGTCTAGAATTAAAAAGGCTAAAAAAACTTGACATCGTAATGGTAACCGCCTATCAGTCTTTTGATTATGCACAAGCTTCCATTCGATTAGGAGCAAAAGATTATATTACCAAGCCGATTATTGAAGAAGAGCTGTGCAAGGTGTTAGAGAACTATCAGCATTCGGATGTTCAATCACACATCATTCAAGAAGCAATAAATATTATCCATGAACAATATAGCCAAAAACTCTCCCTCTCCTTTCTGGCGAATCAAATCCATATCAACAGTGCCTATTTAAGCAGGAAGTTTCACGAAGAAATGAAAATCAGTTTCTCTGAATATCTAAATGACTATCGAATTGAAATGGCGAAACAATTACTGCAGGAATCAGAGAAATCCATATCTTCTATTTCAGAAGAGTGCGGATTTAATAGCCAGCATTATTTTAGCGTTTTATTTAAAAAACAGACTGGTTTATCACCGAGAGAATACAGGCTTAGAGAGAAGGTTTAATTATGAAGCAGGGAGTCTATCATCACTATATTCAAGGAGGCATTAAATTCGGGATTGCATATGGCGTCGTTTCTCTTTTAGCGAGATGGATTACAGGCAATACCATTCTTTCATCACCAGAAACACTTGTTAAATATGGACTTTTAGGAGGTGTGGGCTACGCATTAATGGGTGCCTTTGCTCTCTTTTCTTTTGGCTGGATTGCCCCGATTATACGAGAACGCTTTCCAGATGCCATGACAATTGGCGATGTCTTAACGACAAGGCTCAAGGGGAATTCCTACTGGTTTGTCATGACAGTCTTATTGATTACAAGTATTGACTCCCTCTTTATACAGTCCCTTGGGGCAGGTATATTGCTTCATTTGCTATTTGACATTCCTGTTTTTGTTGGGCTGTTCATTTTTTTTGTATACTGCTTTTTACTGGGTGGAATTGGCGGTATGAAGAAAATTCATCAATTTGAGGGGGTACATATTTCCCTTATTTTTGCTGCTATTATTCTAATACCCGTTTATTTTTTTATCCAAGAAGGGATTTTTCCTGTTTATGATGGCCTTCATCTCTACCATCCCTACTTATTATTTCTCAAAAACAGCTCTGTCACCCCCTTTGTCCTTACTGCTCTATTAATCGGATTTGGGCAGGTCTTGATAGATAGAGCCAGCTGGCAGCGACTCTACATTATTGAAAAAAAGAAAATCAGGACATCATTCATGATGGCAGGCATTATTTGGGCAACCATTCCCATTGCCTTCTCCGGAATGATTGTCATAGCGATTTTCAGCCAAGGATATGAAAATCTTTATTCCGTACTCTTCCAGCTCATTGATAAAATGGACTCATTATTTTTATTATTGCTGTTTATCGGCTGCTGCTTCAGTGCTCTAGCATCTACAGTGGGCGCCGAACTGCATGCAACATCTATTATGATTATCCGAAATATGCTTACTGACAAATTTAATTGGAACGAACGTACCCAGCTTAAAAATACTTACATCGCTGCGGGTATTCTCTCTCTGTCGCTGTTTGCAATTAGTTCTCTTCTGTCTCCCAATTTACTTGAGCTCATTTTCTTTTTTGGGCAAGTCTATGCATCGATTATCCCAACAATGGCAGCAGTTATTTTCTACCGAAAGGAAATTCCCGCTTACTTGCCGTACTGCTCATTAGCAGGATGGACGGCCGGAACAATATCCCTTTTTTATCAATCTTCCATTTTCTCCATTTGGATCAGCTTTTTCACAGCAAGTATACTGGTCTTCCTTTATCTTGTAATGAATAAAGCGAGGTATGATTATCGTGGAAATAATTAAGATTCAGCCTCTCTGAGCCCCATACTCACCGAAAGACCATAAGAGCAAGAATGAGGACGAAATGGATCCAGCTTCCTTGTTAAAATAGGAACATCCAAAACATTAGGAGGCTGGAAAATGAACAAAATAAATACGTTTAATGAGCTCCACTCAACAGAAGATTTATTATTTTTAGGCAATGCCTGGGACCAGCTGTCTGCTTTGGCACTTGAAAAAGCAGGGTTTAAAGCAATTGGCACGACAAGCTTTGGAATTGCCCGCTCTCTTGGATTTACAGATGGTGAAAACATTGATTTTGATAGTCATTTAAAGATTATTAAAAGGATTGCTGATTCTGTTAAAATCCCCGTTTCTGCAGACATTGAGGCTGGTTATGGAGAAGACATGGATACAATCGTTTCTAATGTGTTAAGAACAGCTGATGCAGGTGTCGCAGGTATAAATATTGAGGATTCACTGAAGAAACAAATGGGACTTAAAGAAGTTGAACAGCACAGCTGCTTATTGTCAAAAATGAGAACAGAGTTAGATCGTACTGGCTTTGAAGGATTTTATATAAATGCCAGAATCGATACGTATCTCCAAAAGGAACATCCTCTTTTGGAAACAATCGATCGGGCAAAGGCATACGCAGAAAGCGGAGCCAGCGGAGTTTTTGTTCCCGGTTTGTCAGCAGATGAAGAAATAAAGGAAATTGTCTTTCATGTAAACGCTCCGCTTAATATTTTATCTTTACCTGGGCTAACGAATGGTACTAAGCTTAAAGAATTAGGAGTTAAACGCTTCAGCTTCGGAAATGCACTATCTGACAAAATGATATCTTTATTAGAGATGAATGCCGCTCACTTATTAGAGTATAGCGATACTGCACACTTATACGAGAAATAACCTTGAGGCGGGGTGTCCTATTATGCCGGATGTTAACCTTTCTTTTGAAGAAAAGTGGGAGAAAATCATTGCTTGTGATCAAACCTATGATGGGTTATTTTTTACGGCAGTGAAAACAACTAAAATTTATTGCCGTCCTTCTTGCCGATCCAGAAAGCCTAAAAAAATAAATGTTGAATTTTACAATGACCTATTAAGTGCAGAACAAGCCGGATTCCGTGCCTGCAAGAGGTGTCAGCCAGAAATAGAACACTCTCCTCATCTTGTACTTGTCAGAAAGGTTATTGCTTTCCTGGTAAACAATTATAATCAAAAGCTCCAATTACAGGATATTGCAGAACATGCCGGAGTAAGTCCGTTTTATCTCGAACGGCTATTCAAACAGGAAACGGCTGAAACTCCACGATCCTATTTGGAAAAAATAAGAGTCGACAAGGCTGCCCATCTTCTGATAAGCACGGACAAAAATAATCTGGATATTTGCTTTGAAACTGGATTCCAAAGTCCTTCAAATTTTTACAAGATATTTCGCCGTTTGAAAAATTGTTCGCCAAGTGAATATCGAAACCTTTCCAGTTAAAGACATTGAAGGAACCAAAATTAAAAGGCTCTGCCTTTTTCAGGTAAGGCCTTTTGATTGAATAGAATTGATATGGAATTTATAGCTGTCTCTCCGCTTTTTGCAGTAAAACGTTGGCCAGTTCCGATAAGCTTTCTGTCGTTTTATTAATTTCTTGAATGGAATCAACAATTGCGTCCAAATCCACTTTATTCCGCCCAAACATTTCCATGTAATTCTCCATCTCCATTTTTACAGTTATCAGACCGCTTCTAACTTGTGCAATTTGAGATTGGGAGGTTTGAGTTGAATCATTCATTGAACTCATGATAGAGACAATCGTATCCATATGCTTATTGCTGTTTGATATTAATGAGTTAATTTCGTTGCTCGTTCTCTTGGAATCTTCCGCAAGCTTTCTGACTTCACTGGCTACAACAGCAAAGCCTTTTCCATGATCTCCTGCCCGTGCAGCTTCAATTGATGCATTTAGAGCCAGTAAATTCGTTTGATCTGCAATGCCTTCAATTTCTTTTGTCATTCTCGTAATTTGATCTGATATGCCTTTAAGGTTGCCGATGCCTTCAAGAGAGTTTTCCACTTTTTCAATAACCTCTCCAAACGCTGAAACCATTTCGTCCATTTGCTCTTCGTTCTTGTTCGTCAAATTCAGGAGGTTTTTGCTGCTTTTTTGAGTTGATTGAATTTCTTCCCGGATTTGTTCGGCCTTTGAGCTTGTATCGTTCATAGTGGAGTCTGTAAGCTGAACAGATGCCGCCATTTCCTGGCTGATGGAAGACAGCTCCCGTTGAAGGTTTACATTTTCTTCGTTCAGATCATTCAGCTCATTCATTCTTTTTTGCATATATTGATCAACTACTAACTGTGAATCCAGATTTATTGCATGTGTAAGAGCCAGCAGGGCCACAGAGAGTTTTTGAGGCTCATTTTGAAGCACCTGAATGACTTGTGGAATCAGCAGGGAGCTGATTGCCGAGTATGTCGCCAAAAACCATGTAACAGGCAAGTGAGCACTGTTATGCGTTCCGCCGATACGGTTTCTCATCTCAAAAAATCGTTCATCCATTTCACCGCTCAGGAGACTTTTAAAATAATCAGCAAACACTGTTTTTAAGCGTGCTCTTGTCGTATGATCCATAGCAATCCTGCTTAATACAGGCTGCTTATATAAGTGATTCAGAACTGATTCAAGGAGCTCATCAAGCAGCGGCAGGACAACTGGCTTCAGTTCTTTTAATGTTTCGAGCTGTTCATTGGTATAACCCATGTATGCAAGCCTCGAAGATAATTCTTTATCTTCAACAAATACCATCTGTTTATTATCAGGAAACCCCATGACAGGATTAAATGTTTCTGCCGTCTGTTTTTTTGAGAAAAGTTTCAGCATGCTCGTACCCCTTATTTTTAATTAGTGAATTGATTTCTATTATTAAGAAGATCTAAAAACGTTCAATCTTTAAAAATGACATTCTATTCTTACTATCGGCATAAAAAGATAAAACTAAAGTCCCAAATCTATTTATTGTCCGCAAAAAAAAAAGCGCAAATCTTTTGTGATCTGCACTTTGTCCTCACTCTATGTATCCCTTCACGCCTTATTGTACAAGGGAATGTTTAAATGCATAAATAACGGCTTGTGTGCGGTCCTGCACGCCGAGCTTGCTTAAGATATTGCTGACATGGGTTTTTACTGTTTTTAATGCTATAAATAACTCATCGGCAATTTCCTGATTCGTTTTTCCTTCTGCCACGAGCAGCAGAATTTCCATCTCCCTGGCGGTCAGCTCATCATGAGGGTTATGAATAGGTTTTTGACGCATTTTCATCATCATTTTCCCAGTTACCTCTGGTTCGAGAACAGATTGCCCATGAAACGTATTCCGGACTGCATTTGCGATTTCGCTTGCTTTAGATGTTTTCAGCATATAGCTTGTGGCGCCTGCTTCTAGAGCAGGATACACTTTTTCATCGTCCAAAAAGCTTGTGACAATAATGATTTTGGCTTCTGGCCAGTTCTCGATGATTTGTCTGGTTGCTTCAATCCCGTCCATTCCTTCCATGACAAGATCCATTAAGATTATGTCAGGACGGAGCTCGAGTGCAAGTTCGATTGCTTTAAATCCGTTATCAGCTTCGCCGACTACTTCGATGTCGCTTTGAGCAGCTAAATAGGATGACACACCAATCCGCACCATTTCATGATCATCTACAAATAAAACTTTAATCATTATTCTCACCCCTTACAATTGGTATTTTAACCTCGAGCTTCGTTCCTTTTCCGGGGAAGCTCACTATTTTCATCGTGCCGCCAAGCAGAGCTGCGCGTTCGTGCATATTCTGCAGACCATAGCTTCCTGTCTTAGCTGCATCTACTTTAAATCCTGCTCCATCATCCATCACTCTAAGCAATATCAGATCATCCCGTTGAATAAAAAGCACTTCAAGTGTTTCTGCTTTTGAATGGCGCAGAGTATTTGAAACAGATTCCTGGAGGATGCGGAAAAGGTGATCTTCAATTCCTTTATCAAGCTTCATCTCTTCCATTTTCCATGAGATCTCCATCGGAACCTTCTGCTGCAGCTCTTCTAACAGCTCCTGCATTCCTTCGTGAAGCGTTTTCCCCTTTAGGGCAGCCGGTCTGAGATGCAGAAGAAGAGCCCTCATTTCCAGCTGAGACTGATGAATCATCTGCTCGACAATGCTTAATTGTTTATTTTCTGCCTCACTGCGATGATCAGCTGATTCATTGACTGCCGACATCATCATGGATGCTGCAAAAAGCTGCTGACTGACTGAATCATGAAGCTCCCTTGCAAGCCTGTTGCGCTCTTCAGAAACTATTTTTTGAATGCGCTTTTCCTGCTCTTCCGCTTTTTCATTTGCAAGCTTTTGAGAAAGCTTTGTTTGCTCTGTCATGTGCTTTTGAAGATTGCGCAGATGTATCCAGATTTTTTCAAACTCTCCTGATTTTCGGCTAAAAGCGCCATCTACATACTTTCCCTGCTCCAGCTGTGAAAGTCCATCCGACAGCTGTGCAATATCGCTTCGCAGAAAAATCCCCGAGAGAAAGCCGAGAAACAAGCCAATTAAAAGACTGACTGCAGGAACGAAATAGATTAAAGGAAGATCCAGCATTTCGCTTTCCCATAAAATGCTCCAGTCATCAAGCGGAAACATAACAAAAAAACTGGCAGATAAGAAGATGAGAACGGAAAAAGAAATGGCTGCACCTAAAGCCATTTGCCGAAAAATGCTGCTCATATCCTTTTCACCTCTAGATCACCAACTATCGAAGATGTCACCACTTTTACCTTTTGCACGGCATCCTCATAGCCTTTTGTCTGATACGAAACAACCTGATTAAAAAACTTTGGCTCACGATGTTCAAAGATGGATACTGCTCCGGCCCATGAAGAATGCTGAAAAGCTGCATCAAGCTCATAAGGGAGAAGGATTTTTACATTTCCGATGACATTCCGGATCACGATGATGCATTCTTCCTTCGGCAATACGGTGTTGCTGAGATCGATGATCGTGTCTCCGATTCCGCTTTGGATATTAATATCATTCCATTCATAGATTTCTTCTGCAGAAGTCTGCTGGCCAAAAACGTTGTTGCCGAACAGTGGTTTCTTATAAACAACATCTTCTTTTTGCAGAGAAATGGATTCTTTGATTTCAGGTGTAATAACAGCGGGCGTTTTTTTAGACTGCCTGTATTGAAACAATAAATAAATAGCGAAAGCGAAAATCAAAAATTTTACTGCCCATAAATTCATGACCGTGATAATCAAACTTATTAAGCCAAACCAAAAGAGAAGTTTTCCCGTTTTCCTGGCAAGGCGTTTTTTCCCAAGATATATGCAGATTGATGAGAAAAACAGAAAAAAGATAAGCCCTCCATGATCAAACAGGACTTCAAGCATAAGCAGCACGATTCCAATGAGTAAAATATACGTCATCATATCAGCGTTCGCTTTTTTGAGCATATGGGCTTACCTCCTTTCCTTCCCGATTTTGTTTTTAAAAAGGCGCAGAAACCTACGCCTTCTCTAGAATACCATGTTTTTATTGTGTAATAGAATCTTCTTTTTTAAGTTCTTTTTCAAGCTGTGCAATTCTGCCATCAATTGTATTGCGGTGATAGCCTGTATTGACCTGATGCTCTAATCGCTCAAGATAGTTTTCCATCTCATCAAAGCGGCCATACGAACCAGCCGAATAGCTGCTGTTGTCTAATACTTTGTTCATGCGGTGAGAAGCGCGTGCTGTATTTTCACGGCCCATCAGTTCCATGCGCTTGATATACATGTCCTTTAGTTTATGCTTCATTTCTTCATACTTGCGTTCAAGATCTTCTAATTGACGGGTTACTTCTTTTAAGGATTCGCTCAATCTTACTGTACGCTCCTGATACTGTTCATGTTCTCTCACTGCAAATTCATGCAGTTCTGTCTCGCCGGCCTGTGCTGCAATTTCTGCCTGGCGCTTGCGTTTTTCAGTAAGGTGCTCTGCCTGCTTATATTCGCGTGTGAATTCCTCTTTTAATAAATACTGTCTTTCCACAAGGTTTCGGACCTTATCAGTTTCCTGCTCACATTCTCTTAAGTATTGATTCAGCAGAGCGATTGGATTTTTCTGCTCTTTTTGATCCAGAATTTCGTGAAAATCTGCCTTGATTGTTTCCTTAATTCTTGTAAACAAATTACTCATTTTTTACCTCTCCTCTTTCAATTATTGATTTTTTTTCATTTCTGCCCATTGTCTTTCAAAATTTGTGAATGGGTCGTTTGTTTCTTTAAAAGCAGTCTTTTCTTTGTTGTTCCATTTCTTATAGACAATATAAAGGATGTAAGCTGCGACTGCGCCAAGTACGGCTGGAAGATTTGATGCCGACGCACATAAGGCAATGATTCCGGCGATTGCCCAGAAAACTTTCATTCCAGTTGAATCAGTCTTCATGAATCCTTTATACGAGTAATAAAGGATAACCAGACTGATGGCCAGTGCCAGCATTGGGGCAAGATTTGCGAGCAGGACTATGGCTGCTATTCCCCCTGCGATCAATAAACCGAATTTTTTCATATTCTGTTCCTCCTTTCTATATCTCTATCCTACCTTCCCTGCGGTTTTCTCATAACGAGCCAGAGCTTTATTTTGAACTAAGACTTGAGGCGTAGCAGTCCATGAGACCGCATGGTCCAACATTATTCCTTCTAATATATTAAATTTTTATATAATTTTAAAAATTCCCTCTTGTCCGATACTTATTTCCTTGTTATCATAATGAACATTCAACTATGTAACTACAGGAGGCATTTTAGTGAAAAAGCAATATTTTATTGGTTTACTTATTTTTATCCCATTTTTACAGATTATCTTGCTTCCTTTCGTAAACAGGATCGATCCGATCATACTCGGATTGCCGTTCCTTCACCTCTGGCTCTTCCTGTGGATTGCCCTGACTCCTTTATGTACGTGGGGAATCTTTAAAATCCAAAAGAATCAGGGAGGTCTTGAATGATGCAGCAGGGAAATGTGACAGCACTAAGCATTACGATATTCATTATTTTAACGGTTGTATTAATTGGTTTTTTAGCCGGACGTGATAAAGCATCGAGAAGCTCTGTTGAAGAGTGGTCAGTTGGAGGCAGAAAATTTGGAGGACTGCTTGTCTGGTTTTTAGTAGGTGCAGATCTATACACCGCTTATACCTTTCTTGGTTTGACCAGTACAGCATTTCAGGCCGGGAGCATTGCCTTTTTCGCGATTCCTTATTCGGTGCTCGCGTACTTTATCGCTTATTTTTTCCTTCCGAAGCTCTGGAAGGTGGCAAAAAAATTTCAGCTGACAACACTTGCAGATTATGCACGCGAGCGCTTTGACAGCAAGCTGCTTTCGTCGTTAATTGCTATCGTTGGCGTACTTATGCTGATTCCTTATATCGATTTGCAGCTCAGCGGTATTATGGATACATTGCGTGTTGCGGGAACTGGATATATTAATGTAACCGTCGTTGTTATTACTTCTTTTTTCTTAGTTGCACTGTATACTTTCTTCAGTGGAATCAAAGGTCCAACATACACAGCCATTATTAAAGATGTTCTTGTATGGGCCATTATGCTTTTCATGGTTGCATCTCTTCCAATCATTCACTTTGGGGGATGGACACCGATGATCGATAAAGTAGTGACAGAAGCTCCCCAGCTTTTAACGATCCCTGAATCAGGACCAAAAGGGCTGATGTGGTTCTCTAGTGCGGCAGTTGTCTCTTCTCTTGCCCTGTTTATGTGGGCTCATGCTGCTACAGGTGTATTTACAGCCAGAAGCGCAGATGCCATCCGTAAGAATTCGATATTTTTGCCTTTATATAATGTCGTATTAATTCTTGTCATCTTCTTGGGATTCATTGCTTTTCTCGTTCTGCCGGGAGATACGGATCCGCGATTTGCACTGCTGACGCTGATTCAGACATCCTATGGCGGTGTTGCACAGGGCCTCGCTTATTCAACAATTGCCCTTGCTTCTCTCATTCCATGCTCCATCATGGCGATTGGCGCATCGAATTTATTCGCTAATAATATCTATAGAGATTTAATCAATCCCCGAGTAAAACCGGCAAAGCTGACAATGATTACAAGAAGCATGGTTTTTCTGGTAATCGGTTTAGCCTTAATCTTTGGATTATTATTTCCGACTGCTCTTGTATCCCTGCAGCTGCTTGGGGTATCAGGAATGGTTCAGATATTCCCTGCCATCGTGCTCAGCCTTTTTTGGCAAAAGCAGACGAAGGAAGCAACCATTATCGGTCTCCTCGTAGGACTGACGGTAACATTCACAGTATATGGAACAGGCCTTTCTTTTGGAGTTTATGAAGGTTTCTGGGGATTATCAGCTAACTTCTTGACTCTATTCATCTTAAATCCGATTTTTTCAGCAAAAACAAACCATGTTGCCAAATTCCTTTTTCAGAATAAAAAGCAGCATGAACCTATCAGAAAAGGCGCTTAACAAAAAACAGGTACATTACATAAATGTACCTGTTTTTCTTTTATTACCTATTCAAAGATTGAATTTCACTTTGTACCCGATGCGTTTGAAATGTTATGGTGCACACTGTAAAATCAGTCAACACAACGATATTAATGGCGAGATCTTCACTACTTCAGATATACAATACATAAAGCATCCGGCCACAGCCTTTTTATAAAGGGGTTTCCTTACTCGGCAATAAGGGGATAATAACAAGAAAAGTGCAATAATAAGGAGGCTGTCCCCATTATGAATCTATCTGGCAAAGTAGCGATTGTTACTGGCGCAAGCTCCGGCATCGGTGAAGCTGCCGCAATGAAACTTGCAGAACAGGGAGCAAAAATAGCTCTTTTAGATATAAAAGAGGAAAATGCCAAAAAAGTGAAATCTGCGATTGAAGCTAATAACGGAGAGGCCATCATTGTTGAGTGTGATGTATCCGATGCGAAACGAATGGAGAGCAGCTACAAAAAAGTCATCAGCACGTGGGGGCAAATCGATATCGTGTTTGCAAACGCGGGGATTAACGGCAGATGGACCCCGATTGAGGACCTTGCTCCAGAGGACTGGGATCAAACAATCAACACGAATTTAAGAAGTACATTTCTGAGTGTCAAATATGCGATTCCGTATATGAAAGAAAATGGCGGCAGCATTATCATTACCAGCTCTATTAATGGCAACCGCTTATACAGAGGATTTGGCCGGTCAGCCTACAGCACGTCAAAAATAGGCCAGGTCGGATTTGGAAAAATGGCTGCCCTGGAGCTTGCAGGATATAAAATCCGAGTCAATATGATCTGTCCTGGAGCCATTGAAACAAACATCGACAGCAATACCTTTACAGAAGAAGAAAACATAAAAAAGGTAGAAATCCCAGTCGAGTTTCCAGAGGGCGAGCAGCCTTTAGAAAAGAAAGCAGGCTCGCCTGAACAAGTGGCAGATCTAGTTTATTTTCTTGCATCCGATTTATCCAGTCATATTACGGGCACTGAAGTCTATATTGATGGAGCAGAATCATTGCTTTAACCTGCAGCACCTTCTAAACTGAAGGTGTTTTTTTCGGATAAAAAAGCCTGATTTGGACCAAAATAAACTTCTAATCTGTACTAAAGGAGGAATAACCTTGACTAACCGCAACGATAATCGTGAATCGAAGAACAAATATCCCAACAACAAGAAGCAGGATACTGAATTCTCAAAAGAAATCAACATCCGAAGTGAAGAAACGAAAAAGGATCTGAAGAAATAAGAAAAGCGGAACCGACTGGCCAAACCCGACAGACAGATAAGAATTCCCCAGAAAAGTCCGGGTCTGACTTTCCTGAGGGAATTTGTTCTGGCCGAGGGGCCAGGAGGTGGAGCAAGACACCAATGCGCAAAATTTCATCCTTTCTCTTAAGCAGCAAACAGCCCGGAAAGAAAATCCTTCCGGGCTGCTTGTTTACACTTATTGCTGCTTCGCATTTTCTATTTCTTCAACCATAAGCGAGAGTTCTTCCCAGCGCTCCATTGTTGCTTCAAGCTCCGCATCAATAGCATTCTGCTGCTCCATCAGCTGCTGGATTTTGCCGTAATCACTGCCGCTTGAAGCGATTTGGCCTTCAAGCTCTTCTCTTTTTTCTTCCAGTTCCGCAATCTTATCTTCAATAACATCCCATTCTTGCTGCTCTTTATAGGAGAGTTTTTTTCTCTGCTTCGGAGCTGCCGCCGTTTCCTGAACTTTAGGGGCTGGTGCTGCACTTTCAGCTTCTTTCATTCTTTTTCTTGCATCCATGTAATCTGTGTAGCTTCCCTGGAATCGGCTGACCTTGCCGCTGCCTTCAAAAACAAGGAGATGATCCACTACACGGTCAAGGAAATAGCGATCATGGGAAACAGTGACGACAACGCCAGGGAATTGATCAAGATAATCCTCGAGGACGCTTAGTGTTTGAGTGTCTAAGTCGTTTGTAGGCTCATCAAGGAAGAGAACGTTTGGCTCCTGCATTAATACCTTAAGCAAATACAATCTGCGGCGCTCTCCGCCTGATAGCTTGCGGATGTATGTCCACTGCATCGATCTTGGAAACATGAAGCGCTCAAGCATTTGCTCTGCTGTAATCGTTTGATGATCTACTGTCTGCACAACTTCCGCGACTTCTTTTATATATTCAACGACACGCAGATCTTCATCCATTGCCTCATGATCCTGAGTATAATAGCCGATTTTAACGGTTTCGCCAATTTCAACTTTGCCGCTGTCAGGCTGAATGCGCCCTGCTATCATGTTCAATAGTGTCGATTTTCCGCTTCCGTTAGGTCCGATGATTCCAAGTCTCTCTCCCGGAACCACAAGATAATCTACATTTGTCATTAAAATACGGTCCTGAAATGCTTTTGAAACACCTTGAAGCTCAATTACTTTTTTTCCAAGTCTTGTTGACCCGATGGCAAAATCAACGCTCTGTTTTGCTGCCGGTCCTTCCTGATCCTGAAGGTCTTCCACACGTCCAATGCGTGCTTTTTGTTTTGTTGTCCGGGCTTTAGCCCCGCGTCTCAGCCAGGCAAGCTCTCTGCGCAGCAGGTTTTGGCGCTTGCTTTCAGACTGTTCGGCATTGAATTCACGCTCTGCTTTTTTCTCCAGAAACACTTCATAGTTTCCCTCATAAACATACAGCTTGCCATTTTCTAATTCAAAAATTTGGTTTGTTACCCGATTAAGGAAATAACGATCATGGGTCACGAGAAGAATAGAGCCTTTGTATTGTGCTAAAAAAGTCTCCAGCCATTCGATCGTTTCATTATCCAGATGGTTTGTAGGCTCATCAAGAATCAGCAGATCTGCCGGCTGAATCAAAGCTTTTGCAATCGCAACACGTTTCTTTTGACCGCCGGATAAAAGCCTTACCGGCCTTGCAAAGTCGGAAATGCCCAGTCGGGTCAAGACGGTTTTGGCAACAGTACTTGCTTCCCAGGCGTCATTTTCATCCATTTTTTGCTGCATTGAAAGAAGCTTGGACTGTTTTTGTTCATTAGACGGATCTGCTTCCAGTTCAGAAAGAGCAAGCTCATAATCGCGCATCGCCCGCATGATCAAGGAATCCCCGTAATAGATCTGTTCAAGGACAGTCAATTCTTCCTCAAGCTCAGGCTGCTGCGGAAGGTATTCAATATGAAACGAATTTGCATGAATCATTTTTCCTTCTTCAACAGTCTCAAGTCCTGAAAGATATTTCAAAAGGGTTGATTTCCCTGTTCCGTTTGTCCCGATTAATCCAATTCTCTGCCTTTCAGCAATTGAAAATGAAATATGATCAAACAAAGTCTTTTCGCCATATGTTTTATATAAATTCTCTACAGAAAGAATGCTCATTTATTTATCCGCCCTTAGTATAATGTTTCATTATATTGTACAGCAGTTAGATGCACAAAAACTAGCATAAGATATTTTCCATTCCTATGTGACTGACAAGCTTGGATAAATCACAATAAACTTCTCATCCTTTTTCTACAGGAATCCGCAAATAACCTAATTTATTTCCAAGGAAATGTCGAACTCAGCCTTTCCCATAAAAAAAGAGAGACACATGATCCCTCTTTCTTACTTATTTTGTTCAACATTCAGCTCGATTAAATTGCCGTCTGGATCACAGCAGTATATTTGATCAAAACCGCTCACTCCATTTATGTCTTCCCGATATTCAATTTGATGTGAAATAAGCCAATCAACCGCAGATTGATAATCGGCAATCCTCAGGGCAAGATGTCCTTCTTTGGAATTCAGGGTATAATTCTTTCTCAGTGTTTGCGAATCTTCATCGACAATTAGATGAATTTGCTGTGAGTCGCCGATTTCATACCACACGCCATCAGAATCAAAAGGCGGTCTTTCGATTTCTTTTAGGCATAATACATTTTCATAAAAATGCTTTGCCATCTCAAGATTTGTCACAGACAGGCTGACATGCTGAATGGATTCATTGATTATCATCGTACACACTCCATTGCTTTTATAATGTATTTCCTGCAGCAGGAATCGGATGCTTGGCCAGAAGCCTCGCCAAGTGAACTAAATTTAAGCTCATTGTTCTTGTATTCTTAATCGTAAACGCATTTTCTTTTCCCGCTTCCATGTAGGAAGGCCCCGGCCCTGCTTCTCCAACCCAATACACATCCACATTAGGCGGGATAAGAAATCCAATGTGCTGCAGTCCGTATAAAATGGAGCGGGCTGCTTCCTTCGCGCCATCTTCATTGCCCGTTACTGCAACTCCCCCAACCTTATTATAATAAATAGACTGGCTTTTTTCATTCGTTTCACTGCTTGATGCGTAAAGTCTTTCCATAACAAGAGAAGCAATGCTGCTCTTTTCTCCTAGCCACAGCGGAGTTCCGACCACAACGATATCAGCTTCGGCTATTTTTTTCATAATCAGCGGCCAATCATCGCCTCTGCCCATATCTTCTGACATGCCAAATGCAATATTGTAGTCCGCAATCCGCAATTCTTCTGTTTGAACATCTTCATTCTGCATATGTTTTTGGGATTGTCTCATTAATGATTCTGTGTTGGAGGGTTCGTTTCCTTTTTTTAAAGAGCAATTCAAATAGAGAGCTTTCAGCATGATTTAGTCTCCTTTTTGGTTTCATTTATACTAATCTATTTGCCTTTTTCTTATTCCATCAAACATAAAAAGCCTCCCGATACAGATTGGGAGGCTACCGATATTTACTTAGTTCCAGATGGATTCAGCCCATTCGGGATGATCTATAAATGGATTGCGGTTAGATTGATAGTCTTTAAAGATGATGTCATTTCTTCTTCTTTCTCGTGCATCTACTGGATCTTCCCTGTGCCATTCAAGTAAAACAGACATTTTTCCATGCAGCGGGGCTGATCCATTGTTAACATTGTTGTTCAGTTCAAGATCCAGCTCGCCGCTGTCACCTTCATAACGGACCGCCATGTAAAATAACATTCTGGCCACATCACCTTTCACAGCGTCTCTCGGCTCCCATGAATCAGAGTCATAGTAGTTGCCTAAAGCTTCAGAGTGCTGTGTTCCTCCGTTATCAAAATCAAGATTGCCTCTTGAACTGTTTACTGAAACATCAGTTGGTCTTAAATGATGGATATCAGTACCGGCACCGGCACTTGTTCCAAAGTCGCCATGTGATTTGGCCCAAACGTGCTCTCTATTCCAATCATTCACATTTCCGCCGTTTGAAAGTTTGCTTTGTGAACGTCCTGTATAAAGCAGAATGACGTTGTTCGGATTGTTTGGGTCTTCATCTGTGTTTCTGAGTGCTTCCCAGACATTGTCATAAGAAAGCTCTCTATGATCGTCTATGATATTATGAAGTTCCGTCTTTAAAGCTTCGCCTGTCTTCCCTATAGCAGATTGATAATATGTGTCATCATAAGGGGGTGGATCACTAGGGTCAGTCGGGTCAGTCGGGTCAGTGGTTCCAGATTGTTTTTCCATAGCTGTCGCACCCGTTATCCCACTGTGAGAAAAATAGGCTGCAAGTTTACCCGTCACTTTCATTTCCGTGCCTTTTAGAGAAGGGTTCGTTTTCAAACCAAATTGTGTTCGGAACGAGGATGGAATTTGGACATAAATCATTTTAGAAGTACTTGTTTCTGACGGTGAATCTGCGAGAGCAAGTGCATAATCATTTGGATAATTGGATGTCACTACCGTGTTAGCGGCGGTCGGCTGTCCCACAACGTATCCTTTAACCGTTTTAACAGAACCAGTTTGATTGGCATTTGCCTGAGCTACTGAATACGGTGCTGTCCAAGAGCCGTCTCCAGTTGAAGCTTGTGATGGCGAAGCTTGAAACACAGGAATAAATAAACTAATCATAAGTGCCAGTTTTACGATCACTGCAGCATGTTTGTTTTTAAGCAAAATGGTATTCCTCCTCATTTTTCTGATTATCACGAAAATAGAATACTATGGGAACATTAACTATTTATGACGTTTTTGTAAATTTGCGTCATAATCCTGCTTTTTTACAAAAGATGAGAGAATGAGACTAGTGCTCCCTAAACCTAAAAGCACAAAAAAATACACCCCTGTCTGAAGTGCATCTTTTCTTCCTATTAATGATTTTGATCTTTCATATGACCAGCCTTGCGTTTGTTTTTTCGTTTTACTCCAATTACGACAAAAACAAGTACGACAAACATCAGGATTACTCCGATATTTAAGAATCCGCCTATAAATAGAAAGAATTCCTTTAAAAATTCACTCATTTATTATCACCTCTTTTCCCTTTTTACCCCTATACGCAGATTAAAAACCCTTGTACAGAGAGTTTGAATGAATAGAAAAGAGGTCTCAGTTTAAAATGACAAAGTTCTTCCATTCATACGGCAGAAGTGATTGGTACTTATCGGTTAAGAAACGGTCATCGACCAGCACAATGGTTCCGGTATCTTTTTCAGAACGAATCAGTCTTCCGCCTGCCTGAAGAACTTTGTTCATCCCAGGGAAAACATAGGCATAATCAAACCCGTTTTTTCCCGTCTGCTGAAAATAGGTTTTCATAATGTTTCTTTCAAAGCCTATCTGAGGCAGACCCACTCCAACAACAATGACCCCATTTAACCGGTTGCCTATAAGGTCAACACCTTCTGAAAAGATCCCGCCCATGACGGCAAATCCAATCAATGTCGTGCTGCTGTTTTCTTGAAAGGCAGCTAAAAAAGCTTCTCTCTCTGCTTCCGTCATCTGAGGCTGCTGAATCATCATTTCAAAAGGCGGATTCACCTCTGTCAAAGATTCATATACCTCCTTCATATAAACGTAAGAAGGAAAAAAGATAAGGTAGTTTCCACCCCGTTCTTCAAGCAGCTGCATGACCACTTCAGAAATCGGCTTCTTGCTTTTTTCCCTGTCGTGATATCTGGTAGAAAGCGGCTTGATATAGACATCTAAGTTTTCCCTGGCAAATGGGGAAGGAATTTTCACTTGATAATCGTCAGAAACTCCTCCAAGCATGTCCATGTAAAAATGGATAGGAGAGAGTGTGGCTGAAAAGTGAATACTTGAGCGAAACGGTTTTTTCACCTGCTGCAGAAGATAGGATGGATCAAGGCACAGCAGTTTAATCACAGCCTCACTTCGATCTGCTGCCACTGTCGTCACATACCTCTCATCATAGAGCTTGGACATTTTTACAAACGTCTGAGCCTGAAAGTAACAATCTAACAGAAGCTGTGACTGACTTCCCATTAAAAGCTCTTTTTCTGCGTCTGAAATAAATGGTTCCAGCTGCTCAATTAGCTCATTAGGGATATTCTCCATCAGCATTTCATGATTTTCACATTGTTTTCTAAGAGCAATGAAAATATCATTTATTTTTTTTGCATGTTCGAAAATGGACCTGCTGTCCGTTTTAAATTCCTTTTTCAGCTGAAGAAATTCCGATTTTTTCAAGTCTGCGGAAAACATCGCCCTTCCCCTGTCGACCAGATTATGCGCTTCGTCAATCAGCAGGACCGATTTTTTCTTTTGTTCATCGAAAAAACGTTTTAAGGATACGCGCGGATCAAACACATAATTGTAATCACAAATCATTCCGTCAGAAGCAGATGCGAGGTCTAAGGAAAATTCAAAGGGGCAAACGGTATGCTTTAACGCATACTTCTTAATGACGTCTGTTGTTAAACGGGTTTCATTTGAGAGGATATCAAGCACCGCACCATTAATCCTGTCATAGTATCCATTTGCAAATTCGCAGTAATCCTTTTGACAGCGGGTCTCATCTTTTAAGCAAACCTTGTCCTTTGCTGTAATCGTAACGGTATTTAAGCACAGTCCCTTTGTTTCCATGTAAGAAAAGGTATCTTCTGCTGCTTTTCTTGTAATCGTTTTAGCCGTTAAGTAAAATAGTCTTTCTACTTTACCCTCTCCCATAGCTTTCAAAGCTGGAAAGACTGCAGAAACCGTTTTGCCGATTCCGGTTGAGGCTTGAGCAAACAAGTCCTCCTTGTCACTGATCGCTTTGTAGACTGTTCCAGCAAGCTTCCTTTGACCCTCTCTGTATGTTTCGAAAGGAAAAGATAACTTTTCAATGCTTTCATCACGCTTCTTTTGATGCCCTGCTCTTAATTCAGCATATGGAGAATAAGCTTTTACCAATTCCTCCATGAAAGAATCGAGATCTGCTGATGAAACTATTTTTCTGAACCTTACTTGTTCGCCTGACTTTACGCTGACATAGGTCAGCTGCACACCGATGTGATCTAATGCTCTTTCTTTTGAAACAATATAAGCGTAGCATTTCGCCTGGGCCCAGTGAACTGGATGAGAATCCTCTTTTAATAAAGAAAGGTCACCCGCAGTTGATTTTATTTCATCAATATATGGCATATCTTCAGTTAACAGAAGCCCGTCACATCTCCCCTCAATTAAAAACGAGAGGTGGTTATGCTCGATGACAGTCTTTAAAAATACTTCTTTTTGATCCGCTTCTTCATATGTCTTCTGAATCGTCTGATGTGCTTTTGTCCCTTCTGTCATCGTTGCAGCTGTCCTGAATCTTGAATCAATGCTTCCCGATCTAAAAACATATTCTACTAGTGTTCTGACTGAAATATGCACTTCTTTCATTCGACATCACCTGTTATTATTTTATCAGATATTTAGTGGTTTTAGCCTCAGGATAAAAAGAAATCGCCCACCTGGAAGATGGGCGATTTCTCATCATTAACAGCAGCGCGAAACCTTTCCGCCTTTTGCGTTGTAGCGTGCTTCCTGTGCCTCGCAGAAAAATTCCTTTCTGCTTTGGACCGGCTGATCCGGGTGATGCATCATCATATGGTCCACATATTTTTCATAGCTTGGAACACCTGCCATCAAGCTGATAAACTGCTTTCTGAACTTAAGAATGGTAGACAGCTTCTTATACATGGTGGCTTATGCCTCCTTCAGACCTGGCAATATACGGCGCCTCGTGCAATGTGGTCTTCTTGTTGGTCAATACCTTTATCCATATGCGGATGGCCGAAATCAAGACGGCGATTACTACAAGCATAAAGATGGCGCAAAGACCTGCATCAACATAATCATTTACCAATACCTGCTTCATCTGAGCGGCATTTGCAGCAGGGGCAAGTACCTCTCCTTTATCAAGCGCACCCTTAAACAGATTTGCATGTGATAAGAATCCTATTTTCGGATTTTCATGGAAAAGCTTTTGCCATCCGGCTGTCATCGTTACGATTAAAATCCAAGTCGTCGGAACAAGTGTAATCCAAACGTATGCTTTTTTGCCCATTTTGAAAAGAATCGTCGTTCCAAGCAGCAATGCAATTCCTGCCAGCATCTGATTGGCAATGCCGAACAGCGGCCAGAGTGTGTTGATTCCGCCTAACGGATCGATAACACCCTGATAGAGGAAATACCCCCAGCCAAAAACACAAAGTGCGGTAGCAAGAATATTGGCCGGAAGATATTCCGTTCTGGCCAAAGGTTTATAGACATGACCCAATAAATCCTGAATCATAAAGCGCCCAACCCGGGTTCCTGCATCAATTGTTGTCAGAATAAATAGGGCTTCAAATAAAATGGCAAAATGATACCAGAAGGCCATAAGCGCTTTACCGCCGATGACTTCAGAAAAGATATAAGCCATTCCGATTGCAAGAGTTGGAGCTCCTCCAGTTCTTGAGAGAACCGTTTCTTCTCCAACATCGTCTGCAAGCGCTGTCAAATCATCCGGTGTGATCGTATAGCCCCAGCTTGAAACGGTTGCTGCCGCTTGTACAGCTTCCGTCCCAATCAATGCTGGCGGACTATTAATAGCGAAATAGATACCCGGCGTAAGAACACAGGCAGCAATCATCGCCATAACAGCGACAAAAGATTCTGTAAGCATCGCGCCATATCCGATTGGACGGGCATGCGATTCTCTTTCGATCATTTTCGGCGTTGTGCCCGAAGATACTAGAGCATGGAAACCGGAAACAGCACCGCATGCAATCGTGATAAATAAAAACGGAAACATATTCCCTGCAAATACAGGACCTGTACCATCTATAAATGGTGTAACAGACGGCATCTGCAGATCCGGAGCTACAACGATGATTCCAAGTGCGAGACCAACAATCGTTCCGACTTTCAGGAATGTACTTAGATAATCCCTCGGTGCAAGCAGGAGCCAAACCGGCAAAACAGAAGCTATGAAACCGTATATAATCATTAAAATAGCAATTGTTTCGCCTTTATATGTAAATAGCTTTGCAAGTTCCGGAGTTTCCGCAACGTACTGTCCAAGGAAGATCGATAATAGAAGAAGCACGACACCTATTATTGAACCTTCCCCCACTCTTCCCGGGCGAATATACCTCATGTAAATGCCCATGAACACAGCAATTGGAATCGTTGCTGCGATTGTAAACATTCCCCACGGACTTCCTACAAGCGCTTTCACAACAACGAGAGCCAAAACTGCTAATAAAATAATCATAATACCTAAAATACCGACCATGGCTATGATTCCCGTTATCGGACCAATTTCTTCTTTAATCATTTCCCCTAATGATTTTCCTTTTCGGCGCATTGAACCGAACAAAATAATGAAATCCTGTACGGCTCCTGCAAGGATAACGCCGACGATAATCCAGATCGTACCCGGCAAATAACCCATTTGTGCAGCAAGTATTGGCCCTACAAGCGGTCCTGCTCCCGCGATTGCTGCAAAGTGATGACCAAACAATACCCATTTGTTGGTCGGCACATAATCCTTGCCGTCATTGTGTGTCTCTGCAGGTGTTTCCCGCTTGTCATCAAGCTCAAATACCTTGTTCGAAATAAAACGGCTGTAAAAACGGTATGCAACCGCATACGAACAAACAGCAGCTGTCAGCAGCCAAATTGCATTAATGCTCTCCCCCTGATTGAGAGCGATGACTGCAAATCCTGCTGCTCCCAGTGCAGAGACTAACCCCCAAATAATAATAGACCTCAAAGCCTTCATCTGCATCACCCCTTCTGTAACATACAAACCTATTATACTTTTGTTATCTGAATTTTTAAATAATTATTTTTACTAATTTAGTAGGTTAATACTAGAATTTTAGATTGGAAGATGTGATTTAAGTGCTCTTTTTGTTTTGGGTGCCTGGAATAGCGTTTTTCCTGAATAGAGTATAAAAAACCACAGTAACTACTGTGGTGCGCCTCTTTTCTTATTTTTCACCGGCAGGATCATGGTCACTTCTGTACCTGCACCAAGCTCGCTTTTATAAGCTACTCTTCCTTTCATGGTTTCAATAATGCGAAGAGAAACGGTTGTTCCAAGACCGGTGCCTTTATCCTTGGTAGAATAAAAGACAGTGCCAATCTGGGAAAGCTGCGCGGTTGTCATCCCCTTGCCTGTATCAGATATGACTGTATGGGCATGGCTGTTTTTCAAAAAAAGCTGTATTCGGACCCTTCCGCCTCCGGGAGTTGCTTCAATTGCATTTTTAATGAAATTTAAAAGTGCCTGCTTCAGCTGGCTTCGGTCTGTTTCAACATAAAGGCCCGGCTGCAGCTGGCAGGATAACTTAACTCCTTGCTTGACCGCAAGTGCATTTAATAAATAGACAACATCCTGAATAACTTCTGAGAGCTGAAATTCTTCAATTTTTTTAAGCTTAGGCTTAGCAAAATTAAGGTAATCATTCAGAATGGACTCTGCTCTGCCAAGCTCACTCAAAATTAAACGCATATATTGTTCTTCGGTCTTCTTTTCTTTTTCCATAAGCTGCAAAAAACCTTTTACAACGGTTAATGGATTTCGAACTTCATGTGCGATGGATGCAGCAAGCTCTCCAATTGTGTTCAGTTTTTCTGTACGGATAATCTCCTGCTTCATCATCTTCCTGTCAATGCCTGCTTCAATCAGTTTAGCAGCCATCCCAATAGAGATAACTTGTAAAGTTCCGAAGATAAACACATAAAATAACAGCTCCCTGCTGCTGCTGAAGGTGTAATCAGATGTGATTAAAAAAGAAAGCAGAATGAAAAGCTGGACAACAGCTGGCCAGAATCCAATAATGATAGAAAGCTGAATTCTTTTTTTAGGCTTGTACTTTCTAAAACGCTTTGAAAATAGGAACGGTCCAATCAATGCAAGGAAGGCGCTTATATATCCAAAAACGATCGCTTCCCCGCCTATGTATGTTCTGGCGAGCAGGATGAAAAAGAAAACAATCAGGCCTGAAGCAGGACCTCCATACAACAATGCCAGCACCATTGGGACATACCTTAAATCCCAATAAAGACCGTAATCATAAAACGAAAAAATCATGCACAAAAAGGCAGCGATTCCGTAAATAACTCCGGAGAAATAAGGAGATGCCGTAATGCGCTTGTTTTCAAAAATAACCGTATAAAGTAAGACAGGAACCAAAACGATTAAAACATGTAATGTTAATTTCTCTGCAAGCATCGTAATTTCCTCAATTATATTTGTGTATTGAGTTGATATTCGACAAAAATCGCATAACTCCTCTTTGTTTTTTTAATGAAGATTATATTTAAACAAACGTTTATTTAATGTTTTAACCCTCAGTAAAACAGGTATCTGTACATACATGGAGGTGATTGGCGTGACTGATAAAAAAACGAAACAAAAACAAGATAACCCCGAGCAGATACCAGGCCGTGACGGAAAAACACTTATTGAACAGGAAAATGAAATGACCGTTGACGCTATCCCAACCGAAGAGGTGAAAATCGGACTTCAGGATGAAAAAAAGAAACATAAAACAAAAGATGAATCTTCAAGTGATTAATCTTTCAGCGGAAATAGCGATTTTTTCAGCCGTTTTTCCAATTCTTTCGGGCCGCCTTTTTGTTCAGCCCGAATCAGGTCACTGGTCTTATACAAAAATCCTCCCGCTTCAAAGCGGAAGGATTTTTTATGCCTCATTTCATTCCAGTATTCGCCTTCACGAGAATCTCATCAAATTTCTTCGCATCTTCTTTTTTGCTTGAAACGATGGTTCCGATGTAAGCACCAAGGAATCCAAGCGGGATTGAAACGATACCCGGATTAGAAAGGCTGAACAAAGGATCTCCAACAAAAATGGCTGCTCCTGCTTCTGGTGACCATACATTCGGGCTTATAGCTACAAGAATCAAAGAACTGAACAAACCAGTCAGCATACCTGTAACAGCGCCGGATGTATTAAACCGTTTCCAGAAAATCGTCAGCAGGAGAATTGGCAAATTGGCGCTTGCCGCAACAGCAAAGGCCAGTGCGACTAAAAATGCAACGTTCATGTTCTGCGCAAACAATGCGAGAAGAATGGAAAGAACCGCCACACCGATAGATGCCCACCTGGCTGCGACAACCTGCTCTTTCTCAGTTGCTTCTCCTCGGCGAAGAATATGGCTGTAAAAGTCATGTGCAAATGCAGAAGCAGCTGATAGCACGAGTCCCGCTACAACAGCCAGTATTGTTGCGAATGCTACTGCCGAAACAAATGCGAATAAGAAATCCCCGCCGATCGCTTTTGCAAGCAATGGCGCTGCCATGTTCCCAGCTGAGTTGGCAGCTATAATATTATCATAGCCGACAAACGCTGCAGCTCCTAAACCTAAAAAGACAGTCATCACATAAAATGCACCGATAATCCAGGTTGCATATACAACGGATTTACGTGCTGTAATGGCATCCTTCACTGTAAAGAAACGAATCAGAATATGAGGAAGTCCGGCTGTTCCAAGAACAAGCGCCAGATTCAGCGAAATTGTATCAAGCGGATTTTTAAATTTATTCCCAGGATTCAAAAAGCTTTCGCCAAGCGGCGTCGCCGTCTGCATCTCAGAGAACATTTTCATGATGCTGAAATCAAATTTAGCAAACACAATAACTGAGATTATAAATGTGCCTATCATAAGAAGAACAGCTTTTACAATCTGCACCCAGCTCGTTGCAGTCATTCCTCCGAATACCACATAGATTGTCATCAGAGTGCCAACAATCAGAACAGAATACACATATTCAATGCCAAGGAGAAGATGAATAAGCCCTCCCGCTCCCACTAACTGAGCAATCATATAAAAGATTGAAATAGAAATCGTATTCAGAGCCGCTACACCGCGCACTTTACTGTTATTAAACCTTGCTGCTATCATGTCAGCCATTGTATACTTACCCAAATTCCGAAGGGGCTCAGCCACTATGTATAACACCACAAGATAAGCAACTAAAAATCCTATGCTGTAAAAGAAACCATCAAAGCCCGAAAGCGCTATCATTCCGGCAATACCTAAAAAGGATGCAGCGGACATATAATCGCCAGCGATAGCCAGTCCGTTTTGAAAGCCGGTTAAACTGCTGTCTGCGGTGTAAAAATCACTGGTTGTCTTTGTGCGTTTTGAGGCAAAATAGGTAATAAATAATGTCATAATAACGATTGCCAAAAAGAGAGAGAATGCCAGCATGTTCATTGAAAGTTTCCTCCTTTACCTTCTTGCTTCAGCTTTGATTTCTTCTACCATCTGATCAAACTTCTTTGCACGGCTGGAATAAAGCATACACAGCGTCCAAGTCATAATAAATTGGGCAAAGGCAAATACCCATGCCCAGCTGATCGCGCCGACTGCATACTCATTCAGCACGGTGGAATAAGCCGTTAACACCGGCAGTGTAAAATAAAATGCTAAGAAAAATAATGACATTGGCAAGATGAAATTTCGTTTTGCCTGAAGCAGTTTTTGAAAGGATTGCGACTGAACAATTTTGGTGTAATCTACTGAGGACTGTGCGGACTTCAATTGTTGTTCTTCATTACTCACTATTGGTTCCCCCTTAGTTAAAAGTTTATAAAAAACCCAAACCTCCTTTAATTCCAAATTTTCACACTCTCATTATATATTTATCTGAAAAGTATGTAAATTTAGTTATCTTATTTTTTAAAAATAACCTTCTTTAGACTCATCCAAAGATAGATATAATTCAGAAGGTAGACTAAAATAAGAAAGATTACTTCATTCTATTATCGGTGAAAGCTGTTAAGGAGGATACGATGGAGAAAAAGAATACACTTCCAACCCGAAAACTGCTTGGAATTGCAGGACTTGGCTGGCTTTTTGATGCCATGGATGTTGGAATGCTCTCATTTATTATAGCGGCGCTTCAATCTGAATGGGGTTTAAGCGTTAAACAAATGGCCTGGATCGGCAGCATGAATTCTATCGGTATGGCCGTTGGCGCCCTCGTGTTTGGATTACTGTCTGACCGGATCGGACGGAAACATGTTTTTATAATTACTTTGCTTCTCTTTTCAGTCGGAAGCGGACTGTCTGCTTTCACAACTACATTGACCGCCTTCCTCATATTAAGGTTTTTTGTTGGAATGGGGCTTGGAGGAGAGCTTCCTGTTGCATCGACTCTCGTGTCTGAAAGTGTAGCGCCTGAAAAACGGGGAAGAATTGTTGTCCTGCTCGAAAGCTTCTGGGCTGCAGGCTGGCTTATTGCCGCCCTTATCTCTTATTTCATCATTCCAAGCTACGGATGGCAAGCGGCACTGCTTCTAAGTGCATTGCCTGCATTTTATGCGCTGTACTTACGGATCAAACTTCCGGACTCTCCACAGTTTTTGGAGATTAAGAAAGAACAGAAGCCTTCCATTTTGGAGAATATTAAAACGGTCTGGTCAAAGGATTACATCCGTCAGACCACTATGCTTTGGATTCTTTGGTTCTGTGTCGTCTTTTCTTACTACGGCATGTTTTTATGGCTGCCAAGTGTCATGGTTATGAAAGGCTTCAGTTTAATCAAGAGCTTTCAATATGTTCTTATCATGACTCTTGCTCAGCTTCCAGGCTATTTCACAGCAGCCTGGTTTATAGAGAAATTCGGCAGGAAGTTTGTGTTAACGACCTATTTAGTCGGAACTGCGTTAAGCGCCTATTTCTTTGGAACGGCTGAATCTCTCACTCTGCTTCTTGCATCAGGAATATTCCTGTCATTCTTCAATCTCGGAGCCTGGGGAGCGTTATATGCTTATACTCCTGAGCAATATCCGACAGCTGTTCGCGGAACAGGCGCCGGAATGGCTGCATCATTCGGTCGTATTGGAGGAATTTTAGGGCCATTGCTTGTTGGTTATCTTGTTGCTCAAGATACCCCGATGACCATGATCTTTTCAATCTTTTGTGTATCCATTCTGATCGGTGTACTGGCTGTTATCGTTCTTGGAAAAGAAACAAAAGCCAAACAGCTGTTTTAACAGAACAAAAGCGCAAGCGCCTTGGTCAGATTCGACAGGCAGATAAGAATCCGACAGAAAAGTCCGGGTTTGACTTTTTTGCCGGATTCGTTCTGACCGAGGATTTAGGCGCTTGCGCTGGACGCAGATAACTTTATTTTGTTATCCACAACCTATTACCTTTTATAATTTCCTAGACAATGAAAAACCCCCTCAACCTTTAAGAGTTGAAGGGTTTTTTTCTATTAATGGCCTCCCAGGTAAGCCATTTTCAGCTGATCACTTGCATTTAATTCATCTGCCGTTCCAGACAGCACAACCTTGCCTGTTTCAATCACATATACTCTATCAGCAATCGACAAAGCCATGTTTGCATTTTGTTCAACTAATAAAATGGTTGTGCCAGTCTTATTGATCTCTTCAATAATTCTGAAGATCGTTTTAACCAGCAGCGGAGCAAGTCCCATTGATGGTTCATCCAGGAGGAGCAGCTTAGGGCGCGCCATTAGCGCGCGTCCCATTGCAAGCATCTGCTGTTCCCCTCCTGACAGTGTTCCTGACTGCTGTTTTTTGCGCTCAAGCAGCCTAGGAAAGAGTTCAAATACTTTTTCAAAATCCCTTTTTATTTCTGCTTTATCTTTGCGCAAGTAAGCTCCAAGCTCTAAATTCTCCTCAACCGTCATGTTGGCAAACACCCTGCGTCCCTCAGGAACATGTGATATGCCTTGTTTAACGATTGTTTGAGCTGCTTTTCCTGCAATTGATTTATCTTGGAAAAGCACCTCTCCCTTTTTAGGCTTTAAAAGTCCAGAAATGGTTTTTAAAAGTGTGCTCTTCCCCGCTCCATTTGCACCGATCAAGGTCACAATTTCACCTTGATTGATCTCTAGAGATACATCCTTTATTGCTTGTATATTTCCGTAGTATACATTGATTCCATTTACTTTCAGCATTATGAAACCTCCTCGCCGAGATACGCTTCGATGACTTTTGGATTGTTTCTGATTTCCTCAGGCACTCCCTGAGCAATTAACTGGCCATGATCAAGTACATAAATTCGTTCACAAACACCCATGACAAGCGGCATATCATGTTCAATCAGCAAAACCGTTAAATCAAACTTCGCGCGAATAAATGCAATCAAATTCATCAGTTCTTCTGTTTCCTGCGGGTTCATCCCTGCTGCAGGCTCATCAAGAAGCAAAAGTTTAGGGTTAGCTGCAAGTGCACGGGCAATTTCTAAACGGCGCTGCTGACCGTATGGAAGATTCTTTGCCTTCTCATGTTTCACTTTATCAAGCTTAAAAATCTTAAGAAATTCAATCGCTTTTTCTTCCATTTCACGTTCTCCGGAAAAATGGGAAGGCAGCCTGAGAATAGAACTTGCAATGGAATGCTTTGCAAGAGAATGATAGGCCACTTTTACATTATCCAAAACAGAAAGATCACTGAACAGTCTAATGTTTTGAAACGTTCTGCTGATTCCTTTGCGCGTAATTTTATAGGGTACAAGACCGTTCAGTTTTTGACCTTCAAGCATCAGCGATCCTTCTGTTGGTACATATACGCCTGTTAACAGATTGAAAAAGGTCGTTTTTCCAGCTCCATTTGGGCCGATCAATCCAACAAGCTCACCCTTATTCAATTCGATAGTGACAGATGAGAGAGCCTTAAGACCCCCAAACTTTATGCCTAAATTCTGCACGTTAAGCAACGGTGTTTTTGCTGTCATGACCTGCACCCCCTTTCATGCCTTTACGATTTTTGAAAAATGAAGTGAACTCTTTCGTACCCAGCAAACCTTGAGGACGATAAAGCATCATTACAATCAGGACAAGACTGTAAATAATCATTCTCGTCTCTGGGTATTCCTGAAGGAA
Source organism: Metabacillus hrfriensis (assembly GCF_030127205.1). Taxonomy (NCBI): domain Bacteria; kingdom Bacillati; phylum Bacillota; class Bacilli; order Caryophanales; family Bacillaceae; genus Metabacillus; species Metabacillus hrfriensis. Next base: position 536,991 of record NZ_CP126116.1, on the reverse strand, counting down.
AGTAGAAACAATCGTAAGCAGGATTGCTGCCAGAACCGCACCAGACATACTGCCGAGCCCGCCAAGAACGACAAAGATTAAAATATCAAACGACTTTAAAAATCCGAAGTTTGTTGGCTGTATGATGTAAAAGTTATGAGCGAACAGTCCGCCTGCAATTCCTGCGAAAAAGGCACCAATCACGAAGGCAGCAACTTTGTAGTACGTTGTATTGATTCCCATCGCATCAGCTGCTATTTCATTTTCACGAATAGAAATACAAGCTCGTCCATGTGTTGAATTCGTAAAATTGACAATGGCAAGAATCGTAATGAGCAAACATCCGAACACCCACGGCCAAGTTGTAAGATGGGATACCTGCATGCCGCTTGCTCCGCCAACATAATCAATATTCAAAAACGCAATGCGGACAATTTCACCAAATCCAAGTGTAGCAATTGCAAGATAGTCCCCTTTTAAACGCAAACTTGGTATTCCAATAATAAGACCGGCAACAGCTGCAGCTAGTCCGCCTACAATCAGGGCAACCGAAAACGGCAATTGCATCTTCATTGTAATAATAGCCGAAGCATATGCCCCTACCGCTAAAAACCCTGCATGTCCAATTGAAAATTGACCGGTAATTCCGATAATAAGATGAAGACTTGCAGCCAGCATAATATTAATGGCCATAAAGTAAAGAGCATTGACCAGATAAATGTTCAAGAACCCGCCCGTGATTAAAACTTGTACGACGATGAAACCAACAAGTGCCAAACCGATAGATAACCAAAACCCTTTTGATTTCTTCATTGCTGTCATCCCCCCTTACACTTTCTCTCTAACGTTTTTGCCAAACAACCCTGATGGACGGAAGATAAGAATGAGAATAAGGACGATAAATGCTACACCATCACGCCATAAGGAGTAGCCCATTGCACTTACCAGTGATTCAATGACTCCGAGAAGTAATCCGCCAACCATCGCACCCGGGATAATCCCGATTCCGCCCAATACTGCAGCGACAAAGGCCTTCAAGCCTGGAATAATCCCCATAAGCGGCTCAATTTTAATATAATAAGTTCCAAAAATAACACCCGCTGCACCCGCTAAAGCAGAGCCAATTGCGAAAGTCGCTGAAATGGTATTGTCAACGTTGATTCCCATCAGCCTTGCTGCATCTGCATCATGTGAAACCGCGCGCATGGCTTTACCGATTTTCGTTTTATGAACAATAAATTGAAGCAAGATCATAAGCCCGACAGAAATACCCAGAATAAATAATGACTGACTGCTAATTGTGACGCCGAAAATTGAAACGCTTTCCGATGGAAGAACTGTTCCAGGATATGCTTCCGGCTGTGCTCCTCTCACGTAAATAACTCCGTATTCAATGAGGAGGGAAACTCCAATTGCTGTTATAAGTGCTGCAATTCTAGTCGCATTTCTCAAAGGTTTATAAGCTATCCTCTCGATTAATACTCCGAATAATGCACAAACTGCCATAGAGATGATTAATGCCGGGAAAAACCCTAGTTCTAAAATCGTAATCGAGTAAAAACCTACAAAGGCGCCTATCATGAACACATCGCCATGGGCAAAGTTTATGAGCTTCACGATGCCGTATACCATTGTATAGCCAAGTGCAATTAAAGCATAAATACTGCCCAGAGATATTCCGTTGACAATCTGCTGAAAAATTTCCATAGTCTCTTTCTCCCCTGAAAGTCTTTTATTTTGTATGGCAGTTTTCATTGTTAATTTCAGAATAATAGGGGGCATGGCCCCCTACTCCATCTGTTATGTGATTATTTATTCAGGATCTACTTTCGTATTAAATGTTTGCTCGCCATCTTTGTATTCAAGGATAGCAGCAGACTTAACCGGATCATGAAGTTCATCAAGCGTCAGGTTGCCTGAAACAAGAGCAAGATCTTTTGTTTCTTCGATTGCTTTTTGAAGCTTCTCAGGGTCAGCGCCTCCTGCACGTTTAATCGCATCAGCAAGGAAATAGCCTGTATCATAGCCAAGAGCATTAAATGCATCTGGAGATTTATCTTTGTATTTCGCCTTAAACGCTTTTACGAAATCCTGAATTTTCTCATCTGGATCAGCAGCAGAATAATGGTTTGTAATGAAAGTGTTGTTCAAAGCTTCTCCGCCTGCAATTTCAATCAGCTTCGGAGAATCCCATCCATCGCCTCCCATGAAAGGAACATCAATGCCAAGCTCACGGGCTTGTTTCACAATTAGGCCTACTTCTTCATAGTAGCCAGGAAGGAAAACAAATTCTGGATTTGATGATTTAATTCTTGTAAGAGTTGCACGGAAATCTGTGTCTTTAGCCACATAAGCTTCCTCTGAGACAATTTTTCCGCCGCTTTTTTCAAATGATTCTTTGAAGGATTTTGCCAGACCTTTTGCATAATCGCTTGAGCTATCGATTAGTACAGCCGCATTTTTTACTGATAAGTCGCCTGTTGCAAAGTTTGCAGCTACCGTTCCTTGGAACGGATCGATAAAGCATGTACGGAATACATAATCATTCACTTTGCCATCTGTATTTGTTATTGTCGGGTTCGTTCCAGTTGGTGTAATTAACGGCACTTTATTATCTTGTGCAATCTGCACCTGAGCCAGAGTATTTGTACTTGTTGCAGCTCCAATGATGGCAGCTACCTTATCTTGGCTTACAAGTTTGATAGCGCCATTTGTTGCTTCAGCTGCATCTGATTTATTATCAAATTCAACAAGTTCAATCTTTTTGCCGTCAATGCCTTTTTTATTGATCTCTTCTAAAGCAAGTTCAAGGCCTTCTGAAATGGATTGCCCGTAAGACGCCACCCCGCCGGATAATTCTAAGTTCGCTCCGATTTTTATTGTCTCTCCTTCGGATGAACCTGTGCTTTTTGCACCGCATCCAGCCATCACACCAGCTGAAATCATAAGTGACATAAACACTGCCATTAATCTTCTCTTTTTCATTTGTATCCCCCGTTTTTGATCATATTTTGATGCAAACTTTCGGTCTTGTCAGTTCCTGATTCTAAGCGAATCACCTCCTAAAAGGATCTTTAGTCCCAATAATATGATTCTTCTAAAAAACATTAATATTCTGAAAATATATTATAATATTATTTGCTATTCGTCTATAGTATTCTATTCTTTTTATCTATTGACATTTCAGCTGCTTTTGATCCCTTTATCAAGACAGCAGGCTAAAATCTATCATTATCAATAGTATTTATGCAATAATTTATATAAAAATAAAAAAGAAAGCATCACATTCCATGATACTCTCTATCTATTATCTTTATATATTCATTTTTCAGCTAAAACATCGGCAAAAGCTTTTACATAAGGAGGCAAGTCGGGCGGTCTTCTGCTCGAAACGATATGTCCGTCGACTACAACTGCTTCATCATGCCACGTTGCACCTGCATTCTCCATATCATCTTTGATGCCTGGTGTGCTTGTTACATTTCTGCCTGCTAATATTCTGGCTGAAATCAGCACCCAACCTGCATGACAGATTTGTCCGATCGGCTTTTCTTTCTCATGCATGTCCTTCACCATTTGAAGAACCTCTGGATATCGTCTTAATTTATCAGGCGCCCATCCTCCGGGAACCAAAATGGCGTCATAATCTTCAGAGCGTATATCCCCAAAAGCATAATCCGATGTGGCTGGAACACCATACTTTCCGATATAGGTTTCGCCTGCTTTTTCACCTACTAAGTGGACTGCTGCCCCTTCTTCCTGTAAACGAAGCACAGGGTACCATAATTCAAGATCTTCAAAATCAGCACTGACCAGCGCAATAACTTTTTTATTTGATAAACGCATTGTCCCACCTCCACATTCAGTATAGCATGACCATTTCACTAATGAAAAACAGAGGCATTCAAATAACATCGTCTTTCAGCTGACTTTGATATAGACCGCAGTAAAATCCTTTTTCACGAAGAAGAGACTCGTGACTTCCTTTTTCAATCAGCGTTCCATTCTCAAGCACAAGGATTTGGTCAGCTTTTTGAATGGTATTCAGCCTGTGTGCAATCACAAAGCTTGTTCTGCCTTTCATCAATCTTTGAAGGGCTTCCTGGATTTTCAGCTCTGTAATGGTATCAATGCTGCTTGTCGCTTCATCAAGAACTAGAATAACAGGACTAGAAAGGATCGCTCTTGCGATGGAAAGCAGCTGTTTTTGCCCCTGGCTGATCCCGCTTCCGTCCTGAGTAAGAACCGTTTCATACTGATTTTTTGTTTTCATGATAAAAGGATGGGCATTTGCTTCTTTTGCAGCTTGCATCACTTCTTCATCCGTTGCATCCAATCGGCCGTAGCGAATGTTTTCCATGATTGTCCCTGTGAATAAGAAGGGATCCTGGAGGACAAAGGCCATGTGCTCTCTCAGGCTGCTTCGCCTGATTTTTGTGCTTTCCGTCCCATCAATCAGAATCTTTCCATCATCAGGATCGTAAAACCGTGATAACAGGTTAATCATCGTTGTTTTTCCTGCACCGGTAGGACCGACGATGGCTACCGTTTCACCGGGAGATGCATGAAAACTCAGGTTTCGAATTGTCTGCTGTTCTTCCTCATAAGAGAATGAAACCCCGTCAAATCTAACTTCTCCCCTCACTTCTTGAAGGTTAGAAGCATCCTTCTCATCCTTCATTTCCTCGTGTTCATCTAAAATTTCAAACACTCTCTCAGCACCTGCTACAGCAGATAGAATCGTATTGAACTGGTTCGCAAGTTCATTTAGAGGACGTGTGAACTGTCTGGAGTATTCAGTGAAAATTACGATTACCCCGATTGAAACCAGACCATTCAGAGCGAGGATGCCGCCAACTCCTGCAATCACTGCAAAGCTTAAATTGTTCAGGACGTTCATCAGCTTCGGAATAAAGCCCGATATGGTCTGAGCCCAAAAACCTGCTCCTTTAAGCCGCTGACTCTTTTCCAGGAACTCCGTTATCACTTTTTGCTCCTGTGAAAACGTCTTAACGATGCGCTGGCCTGAAATGGTTTCTTCAATAAAGCCATTAAGATTCCCCAAGTTCTGCTGCTGTGCTTTGAATAACTTTCCTGTTCTGTTCGTGATCCACCTCATCCCAAAGAACATACTCGGGATAATGGCAAGAGTTATTAATGTTAGCAGCGGACTTAGCCAGAGCATGACACCAATGGTTCCTGCAAGTGTCAGGATACTGGAGAAAATTTGAATAACAGAGCTGTTCAACGTCGAACTGACGTTTTCTATATCATTCGTTACCCTGCTCATCAGTTCCCCGTGCTGCCGTTTATCAAAGTATGAAATCGGCAGGCTGTGCAGATGGCGGAAAAGCTGAGTTCTCATGGTGAAAACGGTATTCTGGGCGATTCCGATCATCCAGACGTTCTGCAGCAGCAGAGAAACGGATTGGACAAGGTAAATGACGACCAAGGCAATCAGCAGCTTAACAAACCCGCTGCTTTCTTTGGTGACAATATAATCATCAATGACTCTCCCAATCAGGTAAGGACCAAGAAGGGCCAAAAAGGAACTAAGAACTACCATAAGAAGAACCAGGCTAAGCAGTCCTTTATTCAAAGAAAGATACGACCATACCCTTGTTATCGTGACAAACCAGTTTTTTGGTTTCACTGTTTTTTTCTGTAGTGGTTCTTCCTGTTTTACTTTTGGATACTTGAATGGCTTACTTAGCTCTTTGAACATCCTGCAGGGCCTCCTCTCCAAACTGGGATTCATAGATCCGCTGATACAGAGCCGATTCTTCCATTAATTCAAGATGAGAACCCTGAGCCAGAACTTCTCCTTCATCCAGTAAGAGGATCTGGCTCGCCTCCATAGCTGTGCTGATTTTTTGTGTAATGATAAAAATCGTGCAGTCATATGATTTTAACGCTTTTAATAGCTTTGCTTCTGTAGTTAAATCAAGAGCGCTTGTGCTGTCATCAAGCAGAAGAATTTTAGGCTTGCGGACTAGTGCTCTCGCTATCGAAAGTCTTTGTTTTTGGCCTCCAGATAGATTGACTCCTTTTTGGCCCACCCTTGTATCATAGCCATTCGGAAGTCTTTCAATCGTTTCATGAATCTGGGCATTTCTTGCCGCTTCCTTGATTTCTTCAAGTGATGCCCCTTCTTTTCCCCATGCAATATTCTCTTTGACCGAGCCTGTGAACAAGAGGGACTCCTGCGGGACAAAACCAATTTGTCCCCGGAGACTATCAAGCTTCATATCAAGCAGATTCTTTGAATCAATGTAAATCGCCCCGTCCGTCACGTCATAAAGCCTTGGAATCAGATTGAAAATGGACGATTTCCCAGAGCCTGTGGCTCCAAGGAGGGCAATTGTCTCTCCGGCATTCACAGTAAAGGAAAGGTCATTCAGCACAGCGGTGTCCGTTCCCGGATAAGTAAAAGAAACGGATTTAAATTCAATTTGGCCTTTTTCAATCACACTTATTTCTTCTGCATCAAGTGAATCAGTCAAGTCCGCTTCAGTCTCCAAAACTTCATTGATGCGGTCAGCTGATGCTTTTGCACGTGAAAAAGCCATGATGATAAAAGAAAAAATGGATAAAACAGAGGAAATCCGCAGCGCATAGTTTACAATCGCCACTACTTCCCCAACCTTCGCATCTCCTGTGCCCACATTGATGCTGCCAAACCAGAGAATGGCAAGAATACTGATATTCATAACCAATAATAAAACAGGCATGGCAATCTCCATCAGCCTGAGTGCTGAAACGGTCCCGCTCCTTAACTCTTCATTCGCTTTTGTAAACCTTGAGACTTCATAGTTTCTTCTTAAAAAGGCCTTGATAATGCGCATTCCGGTCAGATTCTCCTGCATAACGCCATTGACGGAATCAAGCCGGTCCTGTACGGCTTTGAACATACCGCTTCCCTTTTTCATCATCCACAATAAGAAACCTATTAAAAGCGGAATAGAAATGAGGAGAATAAGTGCCAGCTGAAAATTGACGATTAAAGCCATGATCGTCCCCCCTACTATTAATAGGGGAGCACGCAGCATAATCCGCAGACTCATAAAAATCGTATTCTGAAGCTGAGTCACGTCATTCGTCATCCTCGTGATGAGAGACGATGTCGGAAACAGGCTGAAATTCGCAAAAGAAAAGGACTGGACCTTCTCAAACAAATCTTTGCGTACATCATACCCAAAGCTCTGACTGACGTGAGCCGCGTAAAAGGAATTCGTCACACCTGCAGCAAAGGCCGCAATTGAAATCCCAACCATGACGCTTCCCCAATAGATGACAACTGATAAATCATTTTTTAAAATGCCATCATCAATTATTTTTGCCATTAAAAGCGGATGCAGCAGCTCTACCCCAAGCTCGATCAGCATCAGGGTCAGGGCCACACCCATCGCAAGACGGTAAGGCCTTAGCAAAGAAAATACTTTCGACATGTGGCTGCCTCCAAACGTTGCAACATTCTATGTACATATTTAGCTGGACTAATATCTTGAATTTCATCTATTCTATCATACTCCTTATTGGTTAAAATTTGAATATTTAGATTTTACTTTTAATGTAATCCTCTCATCTAAATGAAACCAAAAAGAGATACGCTCAAGTGACAGCATTAGCGTATCCATTAATAGGAAAGACCTGCAGAAGTATGAATAAAATCATTTTGAATCCATGCCTTCAATAAAAAATGAACGACATCAGCTCTGGTGATTTCCCTTCCGCCTGCAAGAATCCCCTCGTGCGCGGTTCGATAGTTTTTTGACAAGAGGGAAGCTGCATCAGCCTTGCAACAAGCCCAGGGTTCTTCTTACAGCGCTTCATGATCCCCCCTGACTCAGATTCTTACTATCTATTAATCATTTTTATGGCCAAACTGTCAATACTTCACATCTAGGCAGATGATTCCATATGATCATCTTTAAAACGACATGAAAAGACCTCTTGCCTAAAACAAGAGGTCCAGCCATTTAAGAATTTAAAGTCCGGTCTTTTTTATCCAGCACAGAATCTGTGTCTGGGGCTTCATACTTGTATTCATGCTCCCAGAAATCTGCATTTTTAATGCCAAGCTTTACTGGATCAAATACTGGATCAAGACCTTGCTTCTTTTGAGCTTCGTAATCTTTCAGAGCAATCAGCGCCGGTTTGGCCAAGATCAGGATGGCAATTAAGTTCAGCCAGACCATGATGCCAAGTCCAACGTCCCCAAGAGCCCATGCCAATGATGCTGTTTTAACAGATCCATAGAAGGTTGCTCCAAGAAGAACGACTTTAACGAGGAACATCGGGATTTTATTGCTTTTCCCCCTCGTTAAGTAAGCAATGTTTGTTTCAGCGATATAGTAATAAGCCATGATTGTTGTAAAAGCGAAGAAAAGCAGTGAAATTGCAACGAATCCTGAACCAAATCCCGGAATCGGAATAACCGATTCTACTGCAGCCTGTGTAAAGACAGGGCCAGGCTCAACCTTAGCTCCAAGTTCGTTCGCAATGAACGTTCCATCCGGAGCCTGTGTATTGTACATGCCGGTGAATAAAATCATAAATGCAGTAGCAGAACATACGAAAAGAGTATCGATATAAACAGAGAAAGCTTGTACTAAGCCTTGCTTAGCAGGATGCGAAACTTCTGCAGCAGCAGCCGGATGAGGTCCTGTACCCTGACCAGCTTCATTTGAGTAGATGCCGCGCTTAACTCCCCAAGCAATAGCCATACCAACGATTCCGCCAAATGCAGAATCTAATGCAAATGCACTTTTAAAAATAAGCGAAATAACTGCAGGAAGCTCAGTAATATTAAAAGCAATAATAACAAGAGAAACCAGGATGTAGCCAAGCGCCATGAATGGCACAACTACCTGAGCTACACTCGCAATTCTCTTAACACCGCCAAAAATAATAAGTGCTAAAACAATAATAAGTCCTAAACCAGTAATAACAGGGCTTAAGCCAAAAGCATTATCAAGGCCAAGCGCAATGGAGTTAGCCTGAACACCAGGCATAAGCAAGCTCATCGCAAGTAAAGCAGCAAATGCAAAAATAATGCCGTACCATTTCCAGCCTGTTCCTTTTTCAATATAGTAAGCCGGACCCCCGCGGTATTGTCCGTCCTGTTTTACTTTATAAATCTGAGCCAGTGTTGATTCAATATAAGCACTTGATGCTCCAATGAAGGCAATTGCCCACATCCAAAATACTGCTCCTGGTCCGCCGAAGCCGATAGCAGTCGCAACACCAGCGATATTTCCAGTACCAACACGTCCTGATAACGCAATTGATAATGCCTGAAAAGAAGAAACTCCTGCTTCAGAGCTTTTCCCCTGAAACATCAGACGCACCATATCTTTGATATGACGCACTTGCATAAATCGGGTCAAGATGGAGAAAAGAAAACCTACAGCCAAACAAATGTAAATAACGGGTGTGCTCCAGAGAACACTGTTTAAGCTATTAACAAAAGCCTCCAATAAAAATCCCCCTCATAATACTGAATTTTCTTTCTTTTTAGATTATAAGTGATAAGTCATAACTGCACAATCACTATTTTGATAGAATATGTGCCATTTGTTACATGAAAATAGTTTGGAGAACGCAAATAACCCATATATATTTCGGTTCTTTTTACTTACATTTCGTGTTAAAAAAAGTACATAAAGAAAGAGTGTGCCTAAAAAGGCACACTCTCATTCTCCAGGAAAAGGCCTGGATAGTCGGTAATAATGGCTGAAACTCCTGATTTCCGGAACGCTTCAAGCTTATCTGTCTGATTAATAGTAAAAACTCTTAGTGGATACCCTGCATCAATGGTTCTCTTTCCAGCAGCTGAGACGGCAAAAGAAGCTTCAGAGTGGAGAGCATTAGCGCGAACCTTCCGGGCTTCCTCGATAATATTAGATGGGATTCCTTCAAATAAAAGGGCCGTTTGTATGCTGCTGTCCAGCTCTCGTATTTTCCCCAAGCTTTTAAATTGAAAGGATGAGAGAATGACTGAGTCCGCCATTCCGGATTGGTGAACACATTGCAGCACTTTCGCCTCGATCCCTTCATACGGAAAGACGTTATTTTTCAGTTCAATATTTACTTTCATTTCAGAACCGCTTGTTTTGATTAAGTCCAGGACATCCTGTAAAGAGGGAATGGTTTGCCGCGAAAACTTAGGGTGAAACCAGCTTCCTGCATCAAACAACTTTAATTGTTTGTATCTGAAATCTTTTACAAATCCAATCCCATTCGTTGTCCGGTCAATTTGTTCATCATGAATAACAACAACTTCTCCATCCTTTGTCATCTGCACATCAAGCTCAATGCCATCTGCCCCAATCTTGCAGGCCGCTTCAAATGCGGCCATCGTGTTCTCAGGAAACTCGCCGCTGCATCCCCGGTGTGCGTATATTTCAACTGGCTTGCTCAAGACTTTGTCCTCCTTTCCATGAAGCAATTCTGAGATTCTGTCAAAATAGGAACCGACGAATCTAAAAGACTGATTCATCAGTTCCTCCTATTATTTCCCTTGTTTCTTCCCTGCTGTTTTAAGTGCACGAACTGTTTCTTTCGCCGCCTGATTTAATGCTTTTTGAGGGTTCATTCCCTGATAAAGTTTTCCATTCCTGATACAATCTTTGTCTTGATTCAGGGAAAACAGATATTAACGCTCCCTGTGTCACTGCATTTGCTTTTGTGTCATGCAGCTGATCAACTGTCACTTTTAATTGAGGGTATTTTTCCCACATGGCTAAATTCACTTGTCCTTAACGAATTCCATCATACCTCTTTAAGGTAAACCCAGTATGAAGATAATATAGATTTATATGAAGGAATTGTTAGGGGTTTGTAAAATACAAGAAACCGTTTAGCATAAACGTATCTACCTTGGGAAAATCGCGGATTTTGGAGAATCATTTCGGGCGGAGAATCATCTTACAGGAATACTACGAGGTTCGTGTGAATGATTCTGCAAACAGCACTACTCATGGGTTTTGGATACTCATTGATGGTGGATTTGGTGGATGGATTCCCAAAACGGCACTTCTCTTGGGTATTGAATACTCATAACGGGCCTTTGATTACCCAAACAAGCACTACTTGACGGTTTTGAATACTCATAGCGGGTCTTTGATTACCCAAACAAGCACTACTTTACGGTTTTGAATACTCATAGCGGACCTTTGATTCCCCAAACAACACTACTTGACGGTTTTGAATACTCATAGCGGGGCTATGATTACCCAAACAACACTACTTTATAACTTTGAATACTCATAGCGAGTCTATGATTCCTCCTACAGCACTACTTGACGGTTTTGAATACTCATAACGGGTCTTTGATTACCCAAATAAGCACTACTTCACGGTTTTGAATACTCATGCGTGCTATGATTCCCCAAACAGCACTACTTTATAATTTTGAATACTCATAGCGAGTCTATGATTCCTCAAACAGTACTACTTGACGGTTTTGAATACTCATAGCGAGTCTTTGATTACCCAAACAGCACTTTGGCTACTCATAGCGGGCCTTTGATTACCCAAACAAGCACTTCTTGACGGTTTTGAATACTCATTGCGGGCCTTTGATTCCCCAAACAGCACTACTTCATGGATTTGAATACTCATAGCGGGTCTATGATTACCCAAACAAGCACTACTTGACGGTTTTGAATACTCATAGCGGGTCTATGATTACCCAAACAAGCACTACTTTACGGTTTTGAATACTCATAGCGGGTCTATGATTACCCAAACAAGCACTACTTGACGGTTTTGAATACTAATAGCGGGTCTATGATTCCCCAAACAGCACTACTTCATGGTTTTAGATACTCATAAAGGGCCTTTGATTCCCCAAACAGCACTACTACAAGTTTTGAGGAATCATAAGGGGCGGTTGATTCCCCAAAACAGACCCGCTCACTTGAAAGACAATAATAATCACTTCTCACAAAACGTAAAAAAAGGATACCAATTGCTGTGCAATTTAGTATCCTTTTTCTCTTTATTCAGGCGCCAATTGATCCAGCAGCTCAATAAGCGGCTGCATACGTTTTAAGGCTGCAGGGCAGGCATTTAGCTGCCTTTGCTGACTGCCACGTGCCAAGTCCGAGCGCTGAGAATATAAGCTCCGTCTCCCCAAGTCTCCTTAACGCTGTCTCCGGTTTCATTTGTATTCCCATTTACTTAACCTTTGTACGAAGCTGAGACCTTCTTATGACTTGATTGATTACCTCAGAAAAAACAAGGCCGATCGCAATGGAACCTGATATCATAAATGCTTTTGCAGCTAATGTAATCGCGGTATTATAGTCATTTTCAACGAAATTTCTCATCGCGTCATACGCCATTCCTCCAGGAACCAATGGAATAATGCCGGCTACGCTGAAAATAATAATCGGCGTTTTGTAGATCTTTGCAAAAACCTGACTTGTCACAGCTACAAATACTGCTGCAATGACAGTAGCAGGAACTGCATCAAAGCCATAGCCCACCAAAGATATATAGATCATCCAGCCGCACATCCCTACAAGTCCGCATTTAATGAGGGAAGGTTTAGGCGCCTGAAAAATAATGCCGAATGCAGCTGTAGAAATAAAGCTTGTCACTAGCTGTCCCAAGACCCACATCATTTTTTCTCTCCCTTAAAATAATGAAAAAACAACCGCAATACCAGATCCGATGGCAAATGCAGTTAAAAACGCTTCTGCTCCTTTTGAAAGTCCTGATATTAAATGCCCGGCCATTAAATCCCTGACAGCATTTGTAATCAGCAGTCCTGGAACTAATGGCATAACTGAGCCAATAATCACTTTATCCATTTCAGATCCAAAACCGGTCCTTACGAACAAATAAGCAAGCAGTCCTATAATGAATGCCGCCAGAAATTCCGCAAAAAATTTAATAGGCACAAGGCGATGGAAATAAATAACAGCCATAAAACCGAGCCCCCCTGCCAGTACAGCAGGAATAAAATCAGACCACTGCCCCTGAAACATAATCAGAAAGCAGCCGCTGGCAATCGCTGCAGCAATTACCTGCAAAAAGAGAGAGTAGGTAGAGTTCGCCTCATCAATTTCTTTTAACAAATCATAGGCTTCATCAACATTTAAATCTCCATTGCTTATTTTCCTTGAAATGGCGTTCACATTCGTAACCTTATCAAGATCCGTCGTTCGTTCCATGATTCGAATTAATTTCGTCTTCGTCGGCTCATCTGACTCTATCGAGAAGATAATGCCAGTCGGTGTCACATAACTATGCGAATTCTTCACACCGAATGATGCAGCAATCCGCATCATCGTATCTTCTACCCGGTACGTTTCAGCTCCGCTGATCAGCATAATTTTTCCGGCAAGCAGACAAACCTCCATGATCTCATAAGAATAATTTTGCTGACTCTTCATCTTTATGTTCTCTCCAATAGCTTGATATTCCCCTTCAAGTCAGGATTTATGTTTGTAGTTTGTTTCAGTTTATCTGAGTTTTGGGGGATTATCAATTTTTGCACAAAGCAAAGGACCCTAAAATAAAGGGTCCTTCTGTTTATTGATTTTTAATATACGTATTCTCTTCATTTGCCTTCACCATAAATTCATATTGAAGGAGTCTTACTTCAAAGAGACGCAGTGGATCGTAATAGATCTCAGGACTTGCTTTCATTTTCTCAAGGGTTGCTTTTGAACCTGAAATTTCATTTTCTGATTCTTGAATGGTCTGTTCCACATACAGAATCGGATTTTGGAAGAACATGATGATATCTGCTTTCAGAGCCCTTTCAAATAAATCGAATTCAAGGAAGAATTTTTTTGAAATTTCTTCTGCTGTGTCCTCGTAGTTTTTGCTTTCGACATATTTTTTATATTGGTTGTACAGCATTGACTTGTTTTGAGGAAGAGCGGCGAACAGCTTTCCGGCGCTTTTCAGCAGGAATTCAGTCGGCTTAAATCTAAGCAGGATATTCTGCTCGTCAACATCCGCTCTGCTTGTCATTCTGTTTAAATCACGGCGCCAGTCTTCAATGACTTTAAAATCGCAGAGAAGCTTCATTTTTTCTTCCCCGTATAAACCGTTGAAAGACAGACTCATTTCATCAAGATACGCCTGGCTTTCGTTTAGCTCTTCATTTGATTGGGAAAGCCATTCACGCAGAGACGTTTGGAATTTTGGAATCAGGTTCTGATGGATATAAGCGCCAATTTCTTCATTCATTTTCTTGTTTAACGATATGTGAATTTGGCTGAAATCACTGTTTTCACTTATATGAGCAGAACAGTTGCGCAGGATTTTCGGCAGCTGCACAGCCATGTCACTTTTCATCTCAGCAGTCACTTCACGATAAGAAGCCGAGATGGATTTCGCCTTTTCCTGCTCCACGTCTCTTAAATGATTCATGAAGCCGTTCAGTCTTACTAAAATATCCTCATTCCATTTAACCGATTCTACTAATCGATTCTCCATCTGAACGCGTTTGTTCAAAAGATCCGTGAGTGTTTTGCGTATGAAATATAGAAGTTTTGCCGTGCGTTTTTCTTCCAGCTTCGCGTCCGATTTACTGAAAACAGTATTCAAAAATTCACTCAAACGACCAAGATTATCCGGGGAAAAAGCAAATACCTGTGACTGCGGGAAGAACTGGTTGATTGTTCCCTGCAGCTCTTCTGCCAATTTCCACTGTTCAGATGAGTGATTCAGAATAAAGTGAAACGGTGTTTCAAGAGCATATTCCTGAAGCTTCATCAGCAATTCAAGCTCGTGCTCATTAAAAGGCGTATTTTTATCAAGGACGAACAGCATTCCATCTGATATCGGCAGAAATTCAGCTGTTTGTTCTACATCTCCAATACGATCCAATTCAGGTGTATGCAGGAACACCGTATTGTTCTCTTCTAAAAGAGCAGAAGGCCATTTCACTTCAATCCAAGTGTTTTCTGATTCCTGATACTCAGGATTGTCAGATATCCTTCTTATGCCGGCATTTGTAATTTCATTCATTTCCGCCAAATCACCTTCAGAACGTACAAACACAGGTGAACTAGTGTTGCTGACCAGATTTTCCTGAAGGATATGATTAATAAATGCGGATTTTCCGCTTTCCGTTGTGCCGCTGATTAAAAGATGGGTTGTCTTTAAATCGGAAAGTCCTGAAACGAGCCATGTCTTTTTATAGCCCACTTCAATATGGTTATTCTCTGCCCATGAAACAAGAGACTTAAATAAATCCAGGCTGTATTCAAGACTGATGCTGTCATGCTCAGAATCAAAGATCAGCTTTTCCGCTGTCTTAAGAGTCGCAGCATCCATAGACGATGGGAAAATTTCATTCCATGCAAGTACGGCTGTTGCAGCAAATAGCGCTTTTGACTGATTCGCAAGCTTTTGCCAGTTTGCTAAAAGCACAGGAATAATATCTTCTAAATCCTTTACCAAATAAGTGCCATTAATCACACTTAAGTAAGTATTCTGGTGGATATCAGACATCTTCGTCCAGGATTCAAAAGGCTGCACCTCAACATTAAGGAAGATTGTATTAACGGTTTTCAGCCATGATAAGTAGGAATCTTCATTTCGGTAGCTGTCCCACAAAGAAGCCGTAACCTTCTGAAATAATTTTTGATTGATTCGGAAAAGTGAAATAAGCGGCTGATAAAAGTATTCAGGATCAAACGATTTCGTATATCCCGCTTGAACATACTCATCCAGCAGCTCAAACCATTCAAGCGATTCCGCTCGCACGCCTTCAGCAACAGCAAGCTCAACGGCATTCTTCCAGTCCTGCTGATCCTCATAGAAAGATCGTGCCAGATCCGTTACATTCGGATAATCTGAATGAATATCAAGCGCCTTTTTAATAACCTTATATGCAAGTTCAATTTTGTCTCTCAATAGATAAAGTGAAAATAATTCAAGCGCCACTTCCATTTTCAAAGTCTTCGAATCACTTTGAATAGATGTGTAAATATCCTCTGCAGCTGAAAGATGACCAAGAGCATAATATGAGTCCGCAATATTTTTCTTGGCCCATGGCTCTAATTCATTGCTGATATTTTCCCACTTGAAGATCGCAGTCTCATAATCTTTGTTGTGAAAATAGACCTCACCCTGTGCAAAGCGAATATAGGACAGATCGTAAACTTCCTTTGCCTGCTCCTCGAAATAAAGTTCTCCAAGCACCTGTACAGGCTGAGCAGAAGCACTGTCTTCCATAAACCTTTCAAAATATGCTTTATGAATCAACTGTTTGTCGTTTGTCATTTTATCCTCCACCTAACGTACACTAGAAACTTATCTATAATAGTCTATTCTATCAAAAGATGCATTTAGAATGCTTTATTTATGTATACCCGTTTTGCCGGTTTTTACACTACTAAGGATCTAGGCGGGTCAGCATTTGATATATACCTGGGCTTTAAGTTGGTATCCATGTGATTAAATAATCCAGATTCCCTTGAAATAATGGTAAACACCGGTAAATTAAAGGAGAATAATCCCTTATGTGATTAGCGTGTGATTCAAAAGGCTCATTTTACAGGTAAAAAAAGTTAATTTGTCCGAAAACATTTTTGAAAGGCTGATTCTGCCATAACAAAAGGCAACCAGTCCCTTTCAAGAGCAGTAAAAAAGAGAGGCCTATTCCTCTCTTTAGCTTCTTCTTTTTTCTCAACCTTTAAAAAAGTTCTGTTTCTTTCTCATCATATCCAGCTCCTGCGGAATAAGCAGCTTTGATATAGGAGTGTCCGGATTTAAAATGACCCCTGTTTGTCCATCTATCTGATTAAGCACTTCCTGAAAAGACACAGCGAATGCCGTACTATTTTTGAACATTTTCTCAATTGGAAATTTTGAAGAAAAAACAGGCAATAGCTTCCGGTTTTTCTTCTCCATAATCTGAAACTGCTCCAGTGAAAAAACATCTTGTCCTTCTGCCGCTATTTCATTTGTCTGCTTTTCAATCAGCCAAATCGTACTTTTTCCGAGTATTTCGTAAAAGTCTGCTATTTTATCACTGTGGCTCATGGCATCAATCAAAGCTTTTTCTAAGGTGTTGAATGGATTGCTCATTTTTCTCCGAATCCTAAAATCGGTCTCTTTTTCTCCGATATACTTACATTAGCTATATCAACGGTTTTTATATACTCATATTTTCCGAGGGATGAAAATCCAAGTTCATCCACTGTGTTTGGATCAATAGATTTCAAGATGACCGATTGATCTGCCTCATTGATGCCTTCAATAATAAATTCCCGCTCTTTATAGATGGCATAAGGTTTATACTCATAGGCAGCCTCTAATTCAGATTGAGCAATTTCTTTAATGAAAATGTTTTTCTTCAATCCTGCTGCCTGAAATCCCGCGCCTTGAGCTGCTTTGTCTCGCGTGCGCAAAGTGACCTTTCCGCTTCCCTCAGGGATGATTGAATACTCTTTTCCTTGATAGATGCCGTATTCTCCTTTTTTAATCATGACTGTTTAACTCCTCTATACTGTAAAATCTTTGATCATATTTATCATAGATTCCTACCAGTTCTTCTGCGCCGTCTTTGACAACATAGATTTCACCTGCGCTAGGTCTGGCATTATTTCCATAAACCGTTTCAAACTCAGGGACAATCTTACCATTTTCTGCAGCTGTAAATCCATGGCCAGTTTGGGGATAGCTGATATATTCATTAGGCTTTGCTGCATGAGGGCTATTAAGCTCCTCTGCATATGGAATTTTGAGACGGTCGCTTTGTTCTGTTGTAAATCGGATCACAGCGTATTCTTTGTCAGGAGAAAACGGTGTGTTCGGATAGTCCATCCGCAAGGAATTGTACATATCTGCAGACGTTGTAATATCGCTGACATCATCCATTTTTGCTATACATCCCCCGACGTCTGTAAGTTGACCTGATAAATACAAGGTCATTTTATCCTGATCAATGACCTTCTGCAAAACGGTGGATCCATTGACAGGCGGTACAGCTTCGCGGACTTGATGCATTTTGTCCAATTCCTCAGGTGTTAAATCTTTATAATATTGTGATTGAAGGGATAAAAATTCTTGCTTAGAAAGCCCCGCTTCATCTAGCACCGAATTAATCTCAGCAGCAAACCCTTTCCCCTGCGAAAGTTTTGCATAATCAAAACTCGTATCTGTCCCATGAGTGACAGTCTCCACTTTCGGCTTAGAGGATGTCCCATCAGGTACTTTTGTCAGCTTCGCAGCTTTTCCGAGCTTATCGATTCCCTTGCCTCCAAGAATGCCAAGTCCAATAGAGACGACACCATATGTAAAGAATTCCGTTCTGCTGTAGATATCTCCATTTATTACTTTTGTTTCCCAAGCTTCAGAGAGCGTGTTCCACATTGATTCAAGGGTTTCAAGGGGGTGAATGATGGCATCCCACATTGCTTCATATGTTTCCCATTCCGTGAGGGATACAAGCCCGTCCCAAGCGTCTGTAAGTCCATTCTTAGCGCCATCCCATAATCCTGAGAAAAAACCGCCCCAGCCTGAAGAAGCAGACGATTTGGCGGCCTCATCTGCTTCTCTCATGCCATTTGCGGTGTTTTCAATTAATGCTTTTGCATCATCTGTCAGCGTATGAAACCGATTCACCAAGTGCCGGATCTCTTCCTGGAGATCAAGAGCCCTTCCTACACGTGCAACAGAGGTAAAGCGCAGTCTGGCAGATTCCCAGTTTAACAGATCAAGGGCTTCTCCCGTATATGAGCGGGATTGTTCAATGTGCTGTGCGAACGCTTCAAGCTCTTCTGGTCTTATTTTAATTTCCATGTGCGTCTACCTCTCCTTTGTTCCTCTAAAACAATTGCAGCGCTGTATTAGGCGAGGCCAGCGGCCAGTTCTCTAAGCCTTCCGATTTCGTTTCTCAGCTCCTGAAAAAGCTCATCCTTCATATCGTATATATGATTATAAGTGACACGAATGTCATCCCGAATACTTTCATAGGCTATTTTTGTTTGACCAGTCCATTCATCTGCATACTGCTGATGCAGGTTATGAAAATGAAAAACTCCGTCATCAAACGTTCCCATTGCACGATTAACAGCAGCCAGATATGCTTCGAGTTCATCTGCATCACGATTGTATTCGGCTTGCTTTCTCTTTCTCTCCAAGTCTTCAAAGAAGTCTTCGATCATATCCAACAAATTCTTTCCACGTCCTTCTTCCTGTTTTAGAAGCATCTTATAGTTATGTTAAAATATGGGGATGAATCCGGCAACTATCTATTAAACTATTTTTGCACATAGGCGAATATGACTAGAAAAGAAATTATTCCTTCCTACTATTAGAATATATTAAAAACTTCACGTCATTTATTCCACTAAAACAACCTTATTTAAGTACATAAACACGTTCTGGTCTTCCAATTGTTCCATAGGATAAATCAGCCGCAATTTTCTCCTGGGAGATGAGGTGTTCCAAATATCTCCTTGCAGTTGTCCGGCTCACACCGATTTGCTTCGCTACTGTTTCAGCCGTTATTCCCTGTCCCGCATCCAGCACTTCCATGACCTTAATCAGCGTCAGTTTATCGATCCCTTTTGGCAGCAGGGGCTTCTCAGAAATTTCATGCACCTTATAAAGAAGCCTGTCGACTTCTTCCTGACCCATGATTTTGTTTTCCAATCTGATTGCTTTAAGTTTGCGGTAATGTTCTTCGTATCTTTTTAAGGACTGCTTGAACCGTTCAAAAACAACAGGCTTGATAATAAAATCAAACACTCCGATTGTTATGGCTTCCTGCACCGTCTCAATTTCCCGCGCAGCTGTTATCATAATGACATCCGTTTGCTTATCAAGCTGCTTGATTTCCTTTAAAAGATCGCATCCGTTCATATCAGGAAAATACACATCAAGTAAAATTAAATCCGGTTTTAATATATCAATCAAGTTTTTTGCCTCAGCATAATTAGCAGCTATGCCAATGGTGTGAAACCCCTCTATCTGTTCAAGAAATCTTCTTTGAATCTCGGCAATTCTTAAATCGTCTTCAATGATCAGCACCTCAATGGCTTGATTCATCATCATACCTCCTGCTTTTTGGAATGGCTACAGTAAACGCTGTTCCTTCTCCTTTCTTCGATGAAAAAGTGATCGTTCCTCCTACTTTTTTCAAAGCCTGCCGGACAAGGCTCAGACCGATTCCTGCATTTTTGTCCCTGCTCTTTGTAGAGAACCCCTGCTGAAAAATGCTCTCGAAATGCTCCTCATCTATACCTGGTCCATTGTCTTCAACTTCAATAATCAATTCTTTGCCCAGATCAGTTAAAAAGAGCGATACCTTTTTATCTCCGTCTTCTTTTTCTCTGACAGCTTCAAAGGCATTATTCAGCAGATTGCCGAAAATGGTTATTAAAGCATCACGATTCAATGAGTCCGGAACATCCTTAAAGCTGCTTTCCTCATCTATGGAAAAATGGATTTTTAATTCGCTTGCAAGACTGATTTTTCCTAATATAAATCCCGCAAGAATAGGATCGGGAATTTCCCTCATGATGAAGCCAATAAATCCCTGCGTAACATTTACTTCTGTCGAAATAAACTCAATCGCTTCTTTGTAAGACCCTAATTGGATGAGTCCGAGCAGGGTGTAGAGCTTGTTCGAATATTCATGTGTCTGCGCTCTTAACCCCTCTGCATATGCTTTGACGTGTGACAGTTCCTTCAGCACCTGTGACAGTTCAGATTTATTCCGGAAACTCGCTACAGCGCCTATAACTTCTCCTCTTTTATCAAAAATAGGGATGCGGTTTACGACGAAAACATCCTCAAGAATGATGAATTCCTGATCATATTCAGCTTGTCCGGAATCAACAACCTGCAGCAGATGGGTGTCTTTAATGATCTCTTCGATCCGCTTTCCCCTTAAAAGAATCTCATTTGGAATCTCCAGGATTTTATGGGCATTTTCATTCACAACCGTGATTTTCCCGTCGGTATCAATGGCAATGATCCCTTCATGTATAGATTCCAATATGGCGTGTTTTTCCTGATACATCCAGGCAATCTCACGCGGTTCAAGGCCAAAGATTGCTTTTTTAATGTTTAATGAGATTAATAACGCTGAAATAATCCCGCCTATTAAGATAACAATCGTAGAAAATAAGATTTTGTTTTCAAGGTTTGTCAGTTCTTTTTCAATATCCTCCTGAAGAAATCCGACAGAAACGACTCCAATTACATTATCATTCTGACCGAATATGGGTGCTTTTCCTCTAAGAGATGGTCCAAGGGTACCGACAGATTCAGAAATGACGGTTCTCCCTTTGAATACTTCTTCATTATCTCCGCCAACCATTTTTTCGCCCAAACGATCAGCATCAGGATGTGAATACCTGATTTCATCAAGGTTTCCTACGACGATAAATTCCGCTCCCACCTCTTTGCGGATTTTCTCTGCGATCGGCTGAATGATTTCAGACGGATTTTCCGTTAAGAAGGCTTCCGCGATCTCAGGCATATATGCGATTGTCTCTGCAACAGACAGCGCCTGCATACCCTTATCTTTCTTCAAATTGTTCTCCATGATGGACTTAAAGGTTAGTTCAAATATACCTGCCATCAGGACTACCACAAGACTTATCCCAATCATCAGCTTAGCATGTAAACGCATTCACTCACCTCTGAATAATCATAGTAAAAAAACTCCTTATTAAAAAGGAGTTTTTTTAGCCCTCTACGTTTATGACTACATCCTTTCCCCGTTTTTTCATTAAAACAGGAATCAGAAGCCAAAGCGCCGTAAGTATTAAGAATGATACTGAAAGGGGACGCGAGAAGAAAATGCTGTAGTCTCCATTTGAAATGGTAAGCGCTCTTCTCATATTGTTTTCAATCATCGGGCCTAATACCAAGCCTAATACCAGTGGAGCAATCGGGTAATCATTCTTGGATAAAAAGTAGCCGAGAACGCCGCATGCAAGGAGAAGGAGTAAGTCATACACGGATACCTGCACTGCATATACACCAAAAATCGAAATTGCGATAATAATAGGAATCAAATACTTTTTCGGCGTTTGGATAATTTTCGCAAACACCTTAACAAGCGGCATATTTAAAGCGAGAAGCATAATGTTTCCAATGAACATACTTGCAATTAACCCCCACGCAACTTGAGGATGATCTTCAAACAGCAGCGGACCCGGCTGAATGTTATACATCATCAGGGCACCCATCAGGATCGCAGTTGTCCCTGATCCCGGAATGCCAAGCGTCAATAATGGAATCATCGCACCGCCGGATGCCGCGTTATTGGCAGATTCCGGTGCAGCAACACCTGCAATTGCACCTTTACCGAACTTAGATGGATCCTTGCTGATTTTCTTTTCCATAATATATGAGAAAAATGAAGCCAATGTGGCGCCGGCTCCCGGCAGTATTCCAATGAAGAATCCTAATAATGAACCTCTTGCGATCGGACCTGCGGATTCCTTCAATTCCTCTTTTGAAGGTAAGATATTATTGATTTTAGCAATTTCTGTGTCTTCCTCTTCTTTTTCAAGGATTGTCTTGAAGACCTCTCCTAATGCAAACAGTCCAACCGCTATTGTTAAAAATTCAATTCCCTGATAAAGCCACGGAAAATCGAACGTAAATCTTGCAACACCTGAAACATTATCCACTCCAATCGTTGCAAGCAATAAGCCTGTGATCGTCATGATAAGTGCTTTTGTCACCGATTTGCCTGCAAGACCGCTGACTGCTGCAATACCAAGCAGCATCAGTGAAAAGTATTCCGCCGGGCCAAACTTAATTGCTATGCTGGATAAAGGCTTTGCTAATAGAATAAGTGCGATCAGTGTTACGATGCCCGCAAAAAAGGATCCGATTGCAGCGATGGAAAGAGCACTTCCCGCCCTGCCATTCTTCGCCATTTGGTAGCCATCAAGTGTGGTAACAACAGAAGATGATTCTCCAGGTGTATTTAATAGAATGGATGTTGTAGAGCCTCCGTACATGGCTCCGTAATAAACCCCGGCAAGCAGGATAATGGCGCTTGTTGCCGCTTGTTCCGGCGGCAGCCCCCCAGTCATTGAAGCTGTGACCGGTATTAAAAGAGCTACACCGCTCATTGGTCCGATTCCAGGCAGGACGCCTACTGCCGTTCCAATCAGGACGCCTGCAAAAGCAAAAAGGATGTTATACCAAATGAAGGCTGACTGAAAGCCCTGCAGCAGATAATCAAGAGTTCCCATTGTGCATTTCCTCCCTTAATAAGAAAAGCTTTAAGCGCCTTGTTCAGCTCCGGCAGGCAGATAAGGATCCGGTGAAAAAGTCCGGATTTGACTTTTTGGCGGAGCCGTTCTGACGGAGGGGGCAGGCGCTTGCGCTTGCCATCAATGTGCTTAATTTTGTACGCTCTTATCTCATTTACTTAAGACCATACCGGAAAGCTTGGCAGGGTTCCTTTTAGAACAACAACAAATAAGTAATAGATCCCGGCAGAAAAACAAGCAGATATTACAATCGATTTCAACCATTTTCCGCGCTCCATTGTTTGAAAGCATATAAATAGAAAAACAAATGTCGTGATAACATATCCGATTGTTTCAAGTGCTGCTATGTAAAGCAGTGCTGCAAGAAAAATAATGATGAAAGCTTTCATCTGCAAAGGTTCTTTTTTTCCGTATTTTTTCTCGTAATGAAAGGTTTCATAAAACAAACGAAGGCTAAGCAGAAAAAGAATGGCACCTAGAAAGAACGGAAAAATATTAGGTCCGACAACACTTCCATATGAAGATTCCGCTATCTGCATACTGCCATACATAAAGAGCGCTCCCACCGCTAAAAACAAAACGGCTGCTGCCCTGTCAAACTTGATTGACATCTGAATCATCCTTTCTAATAGGAAAAGCGGAACCGCCCGTTTAGCTCAGGCATGACAGATTAGAATTCCCTCAGAAAAGTCTGATTTGACTATCCTGAGTGAATTTGTTCTGGCCGGGGAGTTGGGCGGTGGAGCTAGATATAGAAACGGTAAATTTTAAGGTTTCTAAAAAACTTGAAGCAAAGAAGGAGACTGCCTCCTTCTTCAGCTTCACAATTATTTCGACATTCCAACAGCCTTAAGCAGGGTTTGCACTTGTTTTTCCTGCTCTCCTAAAAATGCTTTAAAGTCCTCGCCATTCTTATATTCCATTTCCCATCCCTGTGTTTCGACTTCCTTTATCCATTCTTCAGACTCTACTAAATTTTTAATTGTTTTCTCCCAATATTTATAAGCTTCATCAGACATTTTCTCTGGGCCAAAAACTCCTCGCCAAATGGTGAATTCTGCGTCAATTCCTTGCTCTTTCGCAGTTGGAAGATCCTTAAGTTCGCCTTGAAGCCGTTCGGATGCAGTTGTAGCAAGTACTCTTACCTTGCCTGCCTTTAAGAACTCCTTGACGCTTGATACATCAGTTCCAATTACGTCAGCATTGTTCCCTAGAAGAGCTGTAATCGCCTCTCCTCCCCCATCATAGGAAACATATTTTAACTTTGTCGGATCCACTCCATCTGCATAAGCTGGAAGAATTGAAATCAGGTGATCCATTGAACCTGGAGCTGATCCGCCGGCAAACGTAAGCTTGCCCGGATTTTTTTTCACATCTTCCAATAAAGATTGCAGATCCTTGTATTTTGAATCTTCTTTAACAACAATTGCCCCATAATCCTTCGTCAATTGAGCAAGAGGAGTTGTATTTTTATATCCGTAAGGACTGTTTCCTTCCTTCTTCAGGTTATTGATAATAACAGGCGGCGAATTGACAAATAACCGCTCATTATTTTGCACATCCTGTGTGGCATATTCAGCCATGAATACCGCTCCGCCTCCGCCTGGTTTGTTTTCTACGGTGAGCGGCTGGTCTACAAGCTTGGTTTCACTTAACACCTTCACGAACGACCTCGCTGTTAAATCCCATCCTCCTCCGGCACCTGATGGAGCGACAACCGTTAAAGCCTTTGATGGATAGCCTGTACCTGTACTGCCCGAAGAAGCTTTCTCTCCGCTGCTGCAGGCACCTAAGCTAAAAGCAAGTGCCCCTGCACACATAATCATGGATACCTTTTTTAATCCGAACATATAAATCCTCCTTTGTAAGCGTTTTCTTAATTTTACAGAGGATTCTGAAAAAATATAGTTTATACACGTAAAGAGCATAAAAACCTTTAGCTCCTTTTTGTCCTTTTTGTTCACGGGCGAAATAACAGCTGAATTCATTTGAATAAATGGCGCGGGAAACATATAATTGTAAAATGAATAGATGATTTATGGATATAATGAAGTTTACATAGAAGAAAGGACGATAGATATTGGAAAATAACTCGTCAAACTTTATCAAAAGCATCATAAAAGAGGACTTGGAGAGCGGAAAGCATTCAACGGTCATCACCCGTTTCCCGCCTGAGCCGAATGGCTACCTTCATATCGGCCATGCAAAATCAATCTTAATCAACTTTGAACTTGCCGATGACTTTGGCGGCAGAACCAATTTGCGATTTGATGACACGAACCCTTTAAAAGAGGATCAGGAATACGTAGATTCCATTAAAGAAGATGTGAAATGGCTTGGCTATGAATGGGACGAGCTTCACTTTGCATCAAATTACTTTGAGGAAATGTACAACCGCGCTGTTCTTTTAATCAAAAAAGGCAAAGCGTATGTAGATGACCTCACAGCTGATGAAATCCGCGAATACCGCGGCACATTGACTCAGCCTGGAAAAGAAAGCCCGTACCGCAATCGCTCTGCTGAAGAAAATCTTGAGCTGTTCGATCAAATGCGCAAAGGCGAATTTGAAACAGGCAGCAAGGTTTTGCGTGCTAAAATCGATATGACGTCACCAAACCTGAATCTTCGTGACCCTGTTATTTACCGTGTATCACACGCGACTCACCATAATACAGGAGATACTTGGTGCATTTATCCGATGTATGATTTCGCACACCCGATTGAAGATGCGATTGAAGGCGTGACACATTCCATTTGTACAACTGAATTTGAGGATCATCGTCCTCTTTACAATTGGGTTGTCGAAGAATGTGAAATGGAAAGCAAGCCTAAGCAAATTGAATTTGGCCGCTTAAATATCACGAACACAGTCATGAGTAAACGCAAGCTGAAGCAGCTTGTTGATGAAGGCTTTGTAGACGGCTGGGATGACCCGCGCATGCCAACGGTTTCAGGACTCAGAAGAAAAGGATACACATCTGATGCCATCCGTAATTTTGTACGGGAAACAGGCGTTTCTAAAGGTTACGGCGCTGTTGACGAAGCCATGCTCGAGCACTTCGCAAGAGAAGATCTTAAGCTGAAAGCACCTCGGACAATGGGTGTTCTTAAGCCGCTTAAAGTGGTGATTACGAACTATACTGAAGGCGAGTCTGAAATGCTTGATGCAGAGATTAATCCAGAGGTTCCTGAAATGGGCTCGCGACAAATTCCGTTCGGAAGAGAAATCTATATCGAACAGGACGATTTCATGGAAGATCCTCCGAAAAAGTATTTCCGCCTTTTCCCTGGCAACGAGGTTCGTCTCAAGCATGCCTACTTCATCAAATGTGAAGATGTCATCAAAGATGAAAATGGAAATGTCGTAGAACTGCATTGCACATACGATCCTGAAACTAAGAGCGGATCAGGCTTTACAGGCCGTAAAGTAAAAGGCACCATCCACTGGGTGGATGCGAAAAATGCCGTGCCTGCAGAATTCCGTCTGTATCAGCCGTTAATTCTTGACGCAGACCTGGAAGCGGAAAAAAGCGAAGAGGAAGAAGAAAAAACATTCCTTGATTACGTGAACGATCAATCGCTGGAAGTCGTTCAAGGCTTTGTAGAACCGAACATGAATAATGTGAAGGGTCAGGACAAATTCCAATTCTTCAGACACGGGTATTTCAACGTGGATCCGAAGAATACAACGCCAGAAAAAGCTGTTTACAACCGGATTGTCTCTTTAAAAAGCTCGTTTAAATTATAATAAACATATGAAAGACCTAAATTTCAAAGAAATTTAGGTCTTTTTTTTACGAAATGTTCTTCAGCATTCGATAGGACAAGAGTAAAAAGCTTGTCCTATCGAGATGAATCCCGTCGCCTGAGCGTCTCTTTTTACAATTCCAGTCAAAGTCCAACCCGAACATTGCAGAGATTTGGATGGTTTTAATCTTGATTTTTCGCGGTATAAACGTACTAACAAAGAAAAATGAGGGATGAACTAAATAAATACTAAGCAGAAAGGAGGACGATGAATCATGAGAATCAAAGCAGGCAGCTGGAGAATGCTGAGTTCACAGGAAAAACTGTTTATCTTGAAGGCAGTGAGTCATAGTATGAAAAAATAGCAAAGTGTGCAGCCGCTGCTAAACACTGTAACTCTTTTATCAGCCGGATTCGAGAATCTTACTGCCGATTCTCCATATTTTTCAGCAGAATTTCACAGTCAACGTAAAAAGCAGCCGCACATGCAGCTGCTTTCCTTACTTATTTCCACCAGCCATCAAACTTGCTTGCAGGCAATTGGCGCTTATGCTCAGTCATTAAGTAGCGCTTTTCCACCTTAGAAGCAACTTCCTCTGAAACGGATTTCCCTTCTAAGTAGTCATCAAGCTCATCATAGGTAATGCCGAGCTCCGTCTCATCAGCCTGCTGCGGCTTATCGTCAAGCAGGTCAGCCGTTGGAACCTTCAAGTATAATCTCTCTTCTGCTCCAAGCTCTTTCAGCAAGCTTCTGCCCTGGCGCTTAGTAAGACCGGCTAACGGAAGAAGATCTGCTCCGCCGTCACCATACTTCGTAAAGAATCCAGTGACTGCTTCTGCAGCGTGATCTGTACCGATGACAAGCAATCCAGCCTGGCCTCCGATCGCATATTGAGTAATCATGCGTGTTCTTGCTTTCACATTTCCTTTATTAAAATCACTCAGCTCATCCTGAACGGCATCTGCATATTGCTTTTCAAAGGCATCAACCGTCGACTTAATATCAAACGTAATTAATTGATCAGGCTTGATAAACTTGAGAGCAAGCTGCGCATCATTTTCATCGTGCTGAACGCCGTGCGGAAGGCGGACGGCAATGAACTTCGCATCGCTTTTGCCTTCACTTCTTAACTCTTCAACAGAGAGCTGGGCAAGACGCCCTGCCAAAGTAGAATCCTGCCCTCCGCTTATACCAAGAACAAATCCTTTCGCACCCGTTTTTTTCAGATAGTCTTTCAAAAAATCAATGCGTTCTCTTATTTCTGCCTTCGGATCAATTTCAGGTTTAACATTTAAATCACTCATAATCTTCTCTTGCAAGCTCATCAAAAATTCCTCCTATTGATATAAAGAATGTTTTTTAATGTAATCATAACAAGCATCAGGCAGCAGGTAGCGCGGTTCCCCGCCTTTTGAAAACTCATCCCGGATGTATGTAGAGCTGATCTCCATCGCAAGCCCCTTATCAATCAAGTGAAAAGTTGAACCGTCATCATGATTCCGCAAAATCGGGGAACGGGAAATTGTACGGAGCATATCAATGCCTTCTCTAGCCATGACAATAAATTTATTGCTTGAAATCAGTTCCTGATCATATTTCCACTTGCCGTCTGCAATATCAACAAGCAGATCTGCACCCATAATAAAGTATATTTCATCATTCGGGTATTTCTTTTTAAAGTGCTCCAGCGTGTAATACGTATAGACATTCCAGGCTTCCTGCTTAATTTCATAATCATCAGCCAAAAACTTGTCATTTCCCTGAAGTGCAAGCTCAAGCATATTCCAGCGGTGCAGATCAGATGTTTTCATCACTTTATCTTTCCGTTTGTTTGAACATGGCAGAAAAATAATTTTATCAAGTCTGCATCGATGTGCAACGGTGCTTGCCGTCCATAAATGTACATTTGTAATCGGATCAAACGACGAACCGTAAATCCCTATCTTCCCCACTTGCGCTTCTCTCCCATCGTCCTCTACTTACTTCTTTCCCTGTTCAATCATATTCTTAACCTTAGATTGAACTTCTTCAATATTTCGCATCTTGTTCTCCCAGCAGCGCTCGCTTAAATCGACCGGATACTCCTCAGGATGCATGGTCCGTTTGTACTCATCCCATAGAACATCCATATTCTGAGCGGCATAGTCTTGAATCTCCTGGAGCTCAGGAAGTTTATAAACCAATTTTCCATCTACAAAAATATCACGGTGCAGTTCCTTCGCTTCAAAATTCGTCACGAATTTGCTGACGAATGTATGAATAGGATGGAACATTTTTAAGCGCTCCTCCGCTTGCGGATTTTCATCCTCAAGCGCAATATAATCGCCCTCTGATTTTTTATTGAGGGAATTGATGATCCGGTATACCTTTTTAATCCCCGGCGTTGTCACCTTTTCAGGATTTCCGCTGATTTTAATCGTGTCCTTCATTTCCCCGTTTTCATTTTCAATAGATACTAATTTATAGACAGCACCAAGAGCGGCCTGATCATAAGCGGTAATCAGCTTCGTGCCGATACCCCATGAATCGATTTGTGCACCCTGAGATTTCAGGTTAATAATCGTATTTTCATCCAGATCGTTCGAAGCAATAATCTGCGTCTCTGTAAATCCTGCTTCATCCAGCATTTTTCTTGCTTTCTTCGATAAATAAGCAAGATCTCCGCTATCGAGGCGAATCCCTTTGAAGTTAATTTTATCGCCAAGCTCTTTGGCCACTTTAATCGCAATAGGAACCCCGGATCTTAACGTATCATATGTATCGACGAGGAAAACACAGTCTTTATGACGGCGCGCGTATTTATGGAACGCAGTGTATTCATCACGATAAGCCTGAACCAATGCATGAGCGTGAGTGCCCGCAACAGGAATGCCGAACATTTTACCTGCGCGCACATTAGAAGTCGCATCAAAACCGCCAATGTAAGCAGCTCTGGTGCCCCACACTGCCGCATCCATTTCATGCGCTCTGCGTGTTCCGAATTCCATCGCACTTTGCTCGCCTACAACGTGCTTGATGCGTGAAGCTTTTGTCGCAATCAATGTTTGATAGTTCACAATGTTAAGCAAAGCTGTTTCAATCATCTGCGCCTCTGCAAGCGGCGCTTCAATCCGCAGTATCGGTTCATTGGCAAAAACCAGCTCTCCTTCAACCATTGAACGGACGGTTCCAGTAAAACGAACCTCTTTTAAATACTCCAGATAATCTTCTTTGTATCCCAATTCATCTCTTAAGTACTCAATGTCACTTTCTGTAAATGAAAAACTCTGCAAATACTCGACAATGCGTTCAAGACCGGCAAAAACCCCATATCCATTGCTGAACGGCAGCTTTCTGAAAAAGACTTCAAATACTGCTTTCCGGTTGTGCATGTTATCTTCCCAGTACGTTTCTGCCATGTTAATTTGGTAAAGATCCGTGTGAAGCATTAAACTGTCGTCTGTGTATTTCATCAAAGGAACCTCCATCTGTCTATTCAACCCGTGCATTTAAGCTGTTTTTAAAATGAGATAGCGCCCATGTGTGACCCTCAGGATTGAAGCTTGCCACTGCTTTTTCATGAACAGCCATTTTGAAGCCTTTATTAAAACCGTCAACTGCCGTATGCAGCACACAAATATCCGTACAAACCCCAACCAGATGAATTTCTGTAATGCCCCGTGCGCGGAGCTTCAATTCAAGATCCGTACCCGCAAACGCACTGTATCTTGTTTTATCCATCCATTGTACATGATTTTTCTCTTTATTTTGCTCATAAACGTCTTCTAGCTTCCCAAAAAGTCTGCGGCCATCTGTTCCTTCAATGTTATGAGGCGGGAACAAAGCACTTTCAGGATGAAACTCATCGTTCTCATCATGCCTGTCAATCGCAAAAACCACATAATCCCCTGCATCAATAAAAGCCTCTGTCAGCTTTACAATTTCATCCTCAATTGCCTGCCCCGGTTTTCCGCAAGTAAGAGCCCCGTCATCCGCTACAAAATCCACTGTATAGTCTATGTTAATTAACGCTCTTTTCATAAATGTCCACTCCCCTTTAGTATTTAACACTTAATGAATTGTTAATTATCAAATCTAATAACGTGCCGTATAGATCGGTTTGACAACATCCATCTCAACAAATGTATAAAGCTGCGTCGGTTTTTTGGACGTTCGTGATGTCTTTCCTTCAGCCTCCCTGATAAATGGAAGGGTCTTAATTTTCCTTGAAAAAGACTGGTCACTTGCAATGGCAGGATCATCCGTCACCGTCTTCAGCACTGCCTGCAGCTCCGAGTATGTAAAGTATTCCGGAAGAAAATTCTTTGCCACAGTCGTCTGCAAAAGATCATTCGTAATCATTTTAATGGCATCTTCAATGATTTCTCTGTGATCAAAAGCGAGATCCAGATTCAGAACATCGTTGATTGAAAAAAGGTCTACCTCTGCAGCATCATCCTGAGCTTTTCTCAGGGACAGCGAATGCTCAGGAACAATTGCATAATGCGCATTCGAGATAATCCAGCCGCGCGGATCACGTCCCGGCTTATCATACACACCAAAGTGCTTCATATGAACCCCGGAAACACTCGTTTCCTCTTCTAATTCCCGCTTTGCCGCTTCAAACGCTGATTCATCATCCTGAACAAATCCCCCTGGTACCGCCCACTTGCTTGCCTCAATGTTTGGATTCCCCTCTGCATCTAACGCTGCACGCTGGATCAGCATAAGCTTCAAATCCATCAACGGCGGCTTATACTCCCCGTCGCTTTCAGACACAATCGTAAACACACAAATATCTGACGTGTATCCATCAGGAGTCCGATATTTTTTTATATCGTATTTCTTAAGAGCTTCATCGTTTGACATGAATAACTGGCTCCTTATTTCGTTTTTAATTAACAAGTTGTTAATTGTTAATTTATTTATATCTTATTTTGGGGTGGGTGTCAATGGATTATGCAGCGAATCTTTGATAAGGTATTTATTTTATTTAAGAAAAAAACCTTGAAAGGAATAAGACCTCTCAAGGATTCTAATTTCATTATATGTATTCCACTGAATCTAAAAACTCCAGCTCACTTGTATCAACATTCGTTTTCTTTTTCACACCTTCATACTTAAAATTGTATAAAAGAATAACAAGATTATAATGACAATTCAAGTGTTCTCCACATACCAATGAAAACTTCGGAATAATTATATCATCATAAGAAAAATCTTCTAATAATCCACTAAGTGTATTATCAGCATCATCATAAAACTCCGCTTCACGAGTAGCATCATCATATCTTTCAATATCAAAACTATGGGCAAACTTAGATGGAATAAAATCTCCATCCTCTGTATAAGAAGTTTTCAGCAGATTATCTGGTTCCTTAGAGGAATTAATATTACCTACCCATAAGGATACAAAACCTTCTTTTTGCATAAGTTATTCAACTGCCCCCATTAATTAAGTTATCAAGGAAATGTGTTCAAAAATTCATTCCATATATCATATCCATACTTATTGATACTTTAAGGTTTCTTTTCATAATTTAAACTACTCCTGTAAATTTTCAATTTCCGTTCTCCAAAATGAATTAGAATCTATGGATTTCTTGTCAATTCTTTTTAAGTCTTCTTTTAACCTTGTAATCAATTCCTCAGGTATATCATTTTCAAGAAAAGCATCTTCTCCATTTACTTCTATTGCTTTATCAATCATGTTATTGAAAAGTAAAATTGATTCAGCAAATTGATTAATTGAAGAGTTTATAAATATTTCATTATAATTATCACCATTATTTAAATAAACGATATTATCATTTACCTTTAAGCAAACTGGATCACCAGAGCCAGTAGTACCTAAATACCAATAATCTTTAAATTTTGAAGGCATATTAAATTTTTCTATAAGACTGTGCAAAATTCCATTTGATGAAGTAAATTCAAGATAGGGTGGGGGTGTTTCAGGTAAACCAGCATTCACCAAGAAATCTCTTGTTTGTGGAGAAATCGAATTAATAATTAAATCATTTTCATTAAAAACTATTAATTTTCCTTCTTTTGCAGTGTTCCAATTCTTCAAGAAATTTTCAGGTGATATCAATTTATCCAACTCCTTAATTATCTTTTATAAATGTTTCTTATTTTTCAGAA
Source organism: Metabacillus hrfriensis (assembly GCF_030127205.1). Lineage (NCBI taxonomy): Bacteria > Bacillati > Bacillota > Bacilli > Caryophanales > Bacillaceae > Metabacillus > Metabacillus hrfriensis. Next base: position 503,919 of record NZ_CP126116.1, on the reverse strand, counting down.
GTCTAATTTGCATAACTTTCAATCTCTGTCTTCCAAAAACTGCTTTCATTTAAAGAGTTTTTATCTATTCTTTTTAGTTCTTTTTCTAACCACAAAATTGATTCACTAGGTGCGTTTTTTTCTAAAAAAGCCTTTCTTCCGTTGACTGATTTTATTTTACTTATAAATTCAACATATGTTAAAAGAGATTCTGCAAATTGATTGATATTTGAATTTATAAAAATCTCCATAAAATCATTCTGATAATCAAAACAAATAACATTTCCATTATTTTTAGAAATACATATGGGGTCATTTTCTCCAGTAAATCCAATATAAATATATTCACTAACCTTGTCTCTGCTTATTTCATATTTATTACTCAATGGACTTCCTCCACCTTGGTCTGAACCTTCAAAAGTTAAGAAAGGTGCAGCAGACTCTGGTAATCCAGCAATTAACAAAAATTCTTTAGCAGAAGAAGTAATTCCAATTTCATTTAGGCCCTCTTCTTTAAAACTAACTAGTCCATATATATCTTTGTTCCAACGTTCTAAAAATTCTTGGGGTGAAATCATTTATAAACCTCCTCCATTATCACTTTTTGATCTTTGTTGTTATTAGAAATGGTACAACCTTCATGAGTTATGAATTCAATTATGAATATTCTTTAAAATTTCATGTGCTAAAAAAACTTTGTAAGCAAAAAATGTGGATATAAAATAAATTTCACGTTTTTAAAATTAATAACTATTCATCCCATTCTTAATAAGTTACTGCACTCATAAATAGAATATTATTATTCGCTGATTTGACCTCATCTTCAACCTCATTGTACTCAAAATCATAAAGCCTTATCACACTATTAAAGTTTTCCTTTATAGATTCACCATAATGTTCTATTAATTGAGGTAATATTTTGTCTTCATAAGATGTGCCTTTTAGAAGTACCTTTAAAGATAAAAGGAAAAAGCCTTGAAAGGCACTTATCCATTCAAGGTAGTTAAAGTCTTTTAACATTAATATCTTCGAATTTTGAACGATTCTTATCTTTTCAACTTCATAGGGGTTAATTATTAATTAATATCATTTGTATATCTATTGAGAATCCTAAGATCCTTATCAACAAAAAATGACTTCAAAGTATGTTCCCAATGAAATTTTTTTTATATCATTTTTCTTTGTTAACCTTGCAATGCAAAATACTTACTCTCAAGGTAAATATGCAACTATTTTCCCATCTGGATATTCACCTTGCCAGCCACAAGGTAATTCTCCTGCTTTGTGAATTTCAAATAACTTTTCAAAAAAATTAGTTTCATCTTTTCCATTCACTGCACGGCTAATTGCGCAATTGTTTAAATCAGTTACTATTTCCTCATAAAACTCATCATATTTATTTAGTGAGTTTCTAACATTTTCAGAAATAAGTTCTAATAATTCTTCTAAGTTAACAGGTCTTACATCTTCAGAGAGGGTATAGTATACATCCCAAACTTGACTCATTTCCAACTCTCTAATATCTTTCCAAGAGTATTCTTCCTCTCCATACACTTCATCAAAAGCGAGATGCATAGCTTCATCAATGTCACTGATTGCACTAATTCTTATTGAAGCATTTAAATTTGAAGATACACTAAATTTTTTCGAAAACTCTACAACCTCATCGACTAAAAATCGGTATTCGTTCTGATACATTATTTGTTATACCACCTTTCCCAAAGATCTACTGTTGACTCAGGTAATGCAATGTTTCCAAATTTCAGCTGAATATGTTGTTTCATTTTAATAATTTCTGTATCTGATACTGGATTTCTAAATGAACTTCCATATTTCTCTACAATTTTTTCTATTTCTTTTAACACGTCTTTCCCCTAGGACATGTCTACTCTTCCCTTCTGGGTACCGTATTTGGAGCTGCAACCGGCCCAGCCTACTACCGGGACCATGCCGGCGTGGCCATAGCTCCTGCTGCGATGCGCTGGGCATCTGAAAGTTTTTCGCCGGTGACGGGATCGACGCCTTCTGTGGCGCGTTTGTAGACATAGTAGCCTGATACTTCACCCGTGAATGTTTTGGTTGTGTCCTAGAGTTTTTCGAAACACGGGCGGTCTTCGAGTTCCTGGGCGATTTTCATCTACTTTCTGGCTTCTGCCTGTTCTGCTTTAAAGGCCAGGTATTCTTTCGAGCTGTTCACGATGTATTTTTTCATTTTGAAGATGTCGCTGTCTTTGTAGGCTTTTGCGTCAAAATGAATCGGTATGATGCTGTTTCCCTGTCTGGAGGATTCGAGCAGGTGACTGAATTGGCCATATACCTAACTGTTTCTCGATATTATGGATCCCTCCACTACCTGGATGCAACGGTTGTGGAATGGCGATTGCTTGTCCACCACCACCAATTTATCCAATCCATAAGCAGCTCCGCCAACTCCCAAAAACCCAAGGGCATGCATCAGACTCTGTTGTCTCTGTTTTTAAGAAAGCTGGTTGCTGAACATGTCTTTTCCTAACACAGCTTCTCCCAGACCGTTAGCGGAGACGAGTCCGTAGATGCCCATCTCTGTTTTTTGCAGAGTACTAAACGATTTAGAAGTTTTAGTGGCATCCAGTCCGGAATCTGCGGTTTTGTAGTTGTCGGTACCGCCTTTAAATGCTCGGCCTGCCCACCCCACTATAGGGACCATGTCAGCAGTGGCCATGGCTCCGGCTGGGATGTGCTGGGCATCTGAGAATTTTGTTTGTAGTCGTAGTATCCTGCTACTTCGCGTGTAATCTTCCCGTTTGCATATAAAAAACAGCAGAGATTTCTAGAATCCATCTCTGCTGTTTTTTTCATTAACTTTCAAAATAAAACAGTCATTTATACTCTTTTATGTGTATTCCTAGCAAATAGCAATAATTAAATTGCAACATCCTGGTAACCTACTTCAGTTACTTTTTCATTTAATAGACGAAGTCCTAGTCCGTTTTCTGTATCCCATATACAATTAAATGTAATTCCCATATCTCGACCTTCATAAATACCCGCATATGGAACAACTATTCCATCTAAACTTATCATTTCTAGTATTTGATCTGTTGTTTCAACTAGTGGATAATTTTCGTTTACTTCAATATCATAACCTAGTTCAATTCGCTTTTGATTGTAATAGTCTAAAATGGATTGCAATATACTTATTTGCAACTCTTCCCACTTTTGCATTAATGATTGATATGCTGTATATTGAGCTTCCTCAAAATTGCCATCTTCTTCACCATCTATCATCAAAGCTATATCCGTTTCTTTTCCAAAAAATTTAATTGTGGTATCCTTAGTCCAACCATATTCATACTCGAGTTCACCGAAAATTGGATCGTTTATTGTCATTTCAGTATCTCCTCTTTTTGTTTATTAGCAAATCCTCCAGGTTCAAATGCTCCTGCGTTTACCTCACCTACACCACCCAGGTGGCCGAATTCACTGTTTATTTTTGTTGGCACAAGTTGCATTGTTTTAACATCATTCAATTCATGCCAAGTTAATTTATTTTTTTCTCGATATAACTTTATATCTCTTGCACTAATTTCACCAGACTCCATACCAAATTGGCTTGCTAATTCAGGTGAATCATTAAGTTGATCAGCTAATTTTTGGTCTGATTGAATAAAATTAGCTCGTCTAGCTTTCGCACCAAATCCCCCTTTGCCACCAAGCATATATTCAATCTCTACTTGTGCTTTTGCTACTGGTGAAAAATCAGGAATAGCATGTTGATATTGGATACCATTAATCCCAACTTCATCTAAGATTTGTGCTAATAGACGATCTGGCGGCGGCTTGAGTATGCATTCAGATTCACCCCTTGTTCCTTCAAAACAAACCTTTAAATTATTAGGCGCAGGGGTTTGGCTTAGTCTTGATTCGTATGAACTGGCAAATTCAGTTTGCTTAAAGGCAGGCGGGATATCACTTCTATTACTACCCAAAACACCTTTGCCAGTTCCCTTATAAACAACATCACTCTTCGCCAATGATATTATATCACCTAAAGCCTTATACTCCACGTTAAAACCACTCATACTCAACCCAGTATTAGTCGCCAAAGATTCACTTTTAACCCTAATCGGAACAGGAATATTACCTACCCTTCTTCCAATATCGGTTAAAATAGCATTCGCATGTTCAATCTTCTGATTAACAAACCGATTACTATATGGCAACAATCCGCCACTCTTCGCAGCCAATTTATCCAATCCATAAGCCGCTCCGCCAACTCCCAAAATCCCAAGGGCCTGCATCAGACTCTGCTGCCTTTGCTGATCTGTCAGCTGATTACCAAACATATCTTTGCCTGTCACAGCCTCACCCAGCCCATTAGCCGACACCAGCCCATAAATCCCCATCTCCGTCTTCTGCAGAGCACTAAACGATTTAGAAGTTTTATAAGCATCAAGCGCATGATCCGCTGCATTATACGCTTTAACCGTTTTGTAAATCGCACTTCCTCCCTTGACAGCGCGGCCTGCCCAGCCGACAACAGGGATGAAGCCTGCTGCTGCCATGGCTCCAGCTGCGATGCGCTGGGCATCTGTGAGCTTTTCTCCTGTAACGGGGTCGACGCCTTCTGTGGCTCGTTTGTAGTCGTAGTAGCCGGATACTTCGCCGGTGAAGGTTTTTGTGGTGTCCCATGCTTTTTCGTACCATGGGCGGTTTTCGAGCTCCTCGGCAATTTTTGCTTGTTTTCTTGCTTCTGCTAGATCGTTCTTGAAGGCGAGATATTCTTTGGAGCTGTTTTCGATGTCCTTTTTCATTTTGTAGATTTCGCTGTTTTGATAGGCTTTTGCATCGAAGTTGATCGGTGTGATGGTGCTGCCCTGTCTTGATGATTCTAGCAGCTGTCCGAACAGGCCGACCAGGTAGCTTTGATCGTTTTCTGAGATGGCGTATTCTTCTGTCAGCGCCTGATCGAGCTGATTAACCGCGTCTATCGTTTGGGTGCGTTCTTTTTCGGCTTTTGCCATGTGATCTTCGAATGTGTCCGTTGAAAAAACATGCAGCGGGACAAGATCATCAATACTGCGGAAGATGGACTGCATGGCATCCTGCTGGCCTTGGACCATTTCTTTCGCACGATTTTGAGCACGCGGCACATTTTCTTCTAAAAAGGACATTTGGACAAAGGTATCGCCTGAGAGCTTCATATCTTCCGTGTTGCCGGGAATTCCCCTGAAAAAAGCAATGTTTTTATCGATCAGCCTCATCCAGGCTTCCACTACATCGACTTGGGCAGAATAAAAGCCTTTTATCGCTTCTGCGCCTTTTCCCTGGAATTCATCACCAGAATTTACGATATCTAAAAACTGTTTTTTCAGCTGATTCAGCTGTTCCTTCAGCTCTTCGTACTGCTTGGCTCTCTTTTCCATAGCGGACACTAACGTTTTTGCTTCATAAACTTTAATCTCTGCCACCTCCCTTTTGTCCTTTTTTATCTGTGGACAATCGCTTCATCTTGTTCTTTCAATGAATCCACATTTGCACGCGTATCTTCCACATTTTTCTGAACAATTGTTACGTATTGCGAGACAAATTGATGAATCATTTCCTCCCGCTCCTGCCATTTTTGTGTAAAATCAAGCTTGTTTTGGCCGACATCGTCTGTTCCTTCCAAAACCAATGCATCCAATGCCCGTTTGATTTCATCCAGCTGCTTCATCATTTCGGCATGATTCAGTTTAATTTGGGTCATTTAAAACAACCGCCTTTTTAAATCATCTAGTCTGTTTCCAAGTTCTTCAAATGCATCTTCGCCCACCGCCAGCAGTTTATCTGCTTCATGTGCAAGTCCGCTTACTGCATTTAAGACCGTTCTGTCGAATTCAAGGGCGTTAATTTTCCCCTGAATGCGCTGCTTATAAGCATCGTAATCTTCATCTGCAATATTCCGCATCACTTTATAAGCCTCATTGCGATCTTCGTGAAAGTCATCCGCTCTTGACCCTTTCCATAAATGATCAAGCTCAGGGTCAAGGATTTTGCGCATCTCGTTCATGCATTCGGTCTGTTCGTGTTCAATCTGCTGCTTTGCTCGCTGAAGTCTATTAATCTGGTCGTTCAGTTCAGATGATTGATAGGATATCGCACCATGAATTTGATTCAGCATTTCCGAAAAACTCATTTTGATCACCTCTGATCGAATTAATTTCCATATTTTATAGTATAAGGTAGATAGTAGTACCGTTGAATAGGACCATTGGCTTTAATTTGGCAGCCGTCATGTTTTTCTTAGAACAAAAGCGGAGGCGCCTTGGTTAGATCCGACAGGCAGATAAGAATCCGACAGAAAAGTCCGGGTTTGACTTTTTTGGCGGATTCGTTCTGACCGAGGATCTAGGCGCCGGAGCTGGACGCAGATACCTTTATTTAATAATCAACAACCTTTTGACTTTTTTTATCCTGGTTAACGACAAAAAAGAAGTGCAGCGTGTGCACTTCTTAATCTTCATCCTTGATGTCTATGTCTTCGGGAATTGGCTTGCTGAGCCACTCTTCCAGCTGTTCTTTGTATTTTTCCATCTGTTCCAAGTGTGTCGTAAACTGTTCTTTGTTGATCAAATACTGCTCTCCGTCATGAACCGCTCTGATTTGTTTCTGCAAGATCAGATTTTCAATATACGCTTCAGGCATGGATAAATGCTCGGCTGTTTCTTTAATCGTAAGATACATGTTTTATTCTCGCTTTCCTGCATAATTAATACACATAATTATAGTTGGATTGCGAAACAAAGGAAAGGCGTATTCATTTGGCACGGCAAATTCGGTTCAGCGCTCCGCTCTCGTGATCCACAGAAAAATGAAAATCGGGCCAAGACTCTGATTGATTATTCTCCGTACCGCAAACAACAGCTGCATCAGCATTGAGATGGGATGACAAGTAGAGAAAGGAATAGCCATTTGGGCATGTTACATGAAAGAGCTGATTGCCTTCTACGTCATAGCCAATCAGAAACTGCGGGTTATTCTCATGATCTCCTGCTAATGCCAAAACCCTGCTGACACTTGGATAAAAACGCTCTTGAAGTATTTTCATATTGTTGAAAATCACCTCATCATCTATAGTTCGCTGCAAAACTAGGAAATTTTCCCTCCTAACTCTATACCCATATTTCAAGCGAAAAAACAATTTTTTTTGAAAATTACATAGAAAGAAATATAAATTAGTCAATATAAAACTTCCCATGCATAGATAAATCGAATTTTCTGATAATATTACCTTTATACAGACATAACTAGGAGGTTCAGACATGACTAAAAGAAAACTCATCATCACACAAGACCTGGAACAAAAACACTTAAGTGAAATTACTGCCAGCATCCCTGATTGGGAAATCATTGCAGGAAGAGACAAATCCGTTTGGCAGGCTCATCTTAAGGACGCTGAAGTGATTGCAGGCTGGAAAAAAGGGATGGAAGAAGAGTGCCTTGCAGCAGACTCAAAGCTTAAATGGGTGCAGTCCTGGAGTGCCGGTGTCAATAGTATGCCGCTTCAAGCTCTTAAAGAGAAAGAGGTTCTCTTAACCAGCGCAAACGGCGTGCACGCTTTTCCTATTTCAGAGACGATTTTTGCTCTCATGCTCGGGCTGACGAGAAAAATACATACCTATGTTAAAAACCAGGCCGAACGGAAATGGCATCATGCCGATATGAAGCTTGAGATTCACGAAAAAACGATTGGAATGATTGGGGTCGGAGCGATCGGTCAGGAAACAGCAAAGATCGCTAAAGCGTTTGGCATGAATGTGATTGGTGTGCGCCATTCGGGCAAGCCTGCAGAGTTTGTTGATGAAATGTATACAAGTGAGGAGCTGGATCATGTCCTTCCTGAATGTGATTATGTCGTAGTGACACTGCCGCTTACAAAAGATACTCACCAGCTTTTCAAATATGAGCAGTTTAAAAAAATGAAATCCTCCGCCTTCTTTATTAATATCGGCAGGGGCGAAACAGTGTCGGAAGAAGATCTCATAAAAGCGCTACAGGAAAAAGAAATTGCTGGAGCAGGTCTTGATGTGTTTGAAAATGAACCACTCGGGGAAAAGAGTCTCTTGTGGGAGTTTGAAAATGTGATCATCACCCCTCATACATCCGGTTCAACTGAATTCTATAACAAGCGCCTTGCAGAAAACATTTTGATTCCTAATCTGAAGCAGTATCTAAAGGGAGACACTCCTTCTATTAACTTAGTCGATTATAAAAAAGGCTACTGATTGTTATAAATTTTTAGTATAGGAAGGGCGCTTGTATTGGAAAATATAAAGACTAATACAAATTCAGAATCATAAATGAGGAACACGAATGATTATCCAATTTGATCAACTAGAAAACCTTACTCTGCAGCATATTTTCGGACAAGCCTCTCAAAACATAACAAGCCTTGCTTTTCATTCAAAACAGGTCAAGCCCGGTTCCCTTTTTTTCAGCATGAAAGGCGAAGAGCATGACGGTCACCAGTATATTGATGAGGCCATTGCGCACGGAGCCGCTGCCGTTATCGGAACGAGTTCTGAAAAGCTTGAGCAGCTTAGCCGCGAATACCCTGATCATACTTTCATACTTGCTGAAGACGTCAGAGAAACAATGGCTCTTTTAGCAAAGATGTTCCATGATCATGCCGATGAAAAATTGAAAACCATCGGAGTGACCGGCACTAATGGAAAGACGACTGTTGCCGCCTATGTGCGCTCTCTTCTGACTTTATTAGATCTTCCAGCAGGTTCAATCGGCACAACGGGAATATGGGCTTCAACTCACAAGCTTACATATAAAAAGAGCACGCCGACAACACCTGAATCCACTGATCTGCATCAAATCTTTCATGATTTGGCGGAGCTTGGGGACAAAGCAGCCGTTATGGAAGTTTCCTCAATCTCAACAGACCAAAAACGGGTGCACGGCATTGAATTTGATGCAGCGATTCTGACGAATTTCTCTGAAGAACACCTTGAATATCATAAAACGATTGAACACTATAAAAAATGCAAACTGGCTCTATTTAATCAGACTAAAACGGCTGTCATTAATCTCGATGACATCGAAATGGGCCTTGAGCTTGACCGGACATACAGCGGCAAAAAAATCACCTATAGCTTATCTCCTCTGACCGGAGCTGATCTATGCGCTGACAATATTCAATTCTCAGATATCGGAACTACGTTTGATCTTTCTTATAACGGGAAGATTCATCAGGCGACTGCTCCTATTTTCGGAACCTATAATATTGCCAACGCACTTGCTGCCATAGGTACTGCCCTGCTTTTCGACTACAAAATAAAAGATATTCTGCGCGTCTTGCCGATGCTTGAAAGTCCTGAAGGCCGCTTCCAGGTTATAACCGGCCCAGACAATAAAAAAATCATCCTGGATTATGCACACACCCCCGTGGCACTCACCCGCCTGGTGGAGGAAGTCAAAAAGATGGATTACAACCGTCTGATTGTCATGATTGCAGGTATAGGCATTCGTGACTTTAATAAGATGCCTAAGATGGCAGCAGCAATTGAAGGCCAAGCAGACGAAGTGATTGTAACAGTTGACCACCCCGGACATCATGATCCGCAAATCATCATTGATCAAGTGATGAAAGGATTTTCGGAACCGAAAGCGCCGAACATCAGAGCTGCCCTCACCAGAAAAGAAGGAGTCATCGCTTCTCTTTCAGCAGGTGAACCTGATGACATCATCCTCCTTACAAGCGGCTGCATAAATGGAGCGCAAATTGTAAAAGGAATAGAAGTTCCTCATTCAGACGAGGAAATCATCGAATCCCATTATCAATCCTTTTATCACGGCTGCCATGAGCTTGAGGCTTAAAAGCTCATGGCTTTTTTGCTCCCTTCAGAATTATTTTAGGCTGTCTATGGGCATCTGCCCTGTCACTCCAGGCCTCTATACATAGGCTATTTAAGTATCATTACACAAAAAGGAGTGCAGTCCATATGAATCCATATCAGTTTTATCAAGGCTATGTCCCTCAGCAAACCGATTATTATATGAATTATCAATACAACCCTTATCAGCCGCAGCAAGTACAAGATCAATTTGATCCAGATCGCCAGCCGCCTCAATTTCAGTCCCTTGAAAGAAGAATTAATGCTCTAGAAAGACAAAACGAGCAGCAATCAAGAGAACTGAACCGTCAAAACCAGGAACTCAGAAATCTCAGAAGAGAGCTTAACCAAACAAATCAGGAAGTGAATCGACTTAACCAAGTGGTTGAGCGCCATACAAGACGATTAAACCGTTTAAACCAGCGCCTTCGTGCAGTCGAAAACAGACTCAATATTCCGTTTACAGCTGAAGACGGTTTTTAATGGAAAGCAGCCTTTTGCTGCTTTTTTTGTTTATCCTTAAATTCTTCAATTGTAAATGGGCTAGAATGCAAAAACAGAACGACTTCAGAAATCGTTCTGTTTTCTCAAGCATTCAGTTTCCGCTTAAGCTCTCCTTCTCTTACAGACAGTTCAGCTCCAGCATCCTCACGCTTTCGCTTCCCATCAAAATGGATTTCCAATGTTTCTTGAATGGAGGCCTGTAAATTTCCTTGTATCTCTTTTAGTGTCTCTATCTCAAATCGTCCTCTTTCAGTTCCTGTTATAAAATTGAACTGTTTTTGATAAAGATCACTTGCAGATGCTGAAATATTCCTTCCTGCGGCTGCTGTATGACTCTGACGAATTAATGCCAAAGCAATGGTCACTTGGTTTTTCCAAAGTGGAATAACGGTCATTAAAGAGGAATGAATTTTTTCGGCCATTTTGTGGTTTGACTTTTGAATCATGCGGATTTGAGGTGCACTTTGTATCGTCATTTCTCTGCTGATTTTCAAGTCATACAATCTCTGGTCCAATTGATCAGCAAATTGAAGAAGATCCTCGACTTCCTGCTGCTTCATTGGATCATTCGAACCAAGACTCGCTTTTTTCAAAGCAGGAATTGTTTTATTGTGGAGTTCTTCGAGCTTCATTTCTCCTGCTGCAATGTACACATTCAATGAGTGAAAATAGTCTTTGTTATTTTCATAGAGCCTGTCGAGCATCACATTATCTGATAAAAGCATATTTTTGCTGCGCTCAAGCTTTACACTGATTCTGTCGATCTGTGCCCCTGTTTTATGAAACCGGGAGAGAACCTCTTGAATGGATTTCTTTCGTTTTCCAAACAGACGCGCTAAAAAAGAGGTTTCTTCCTGCTGTAAATCCTCAGGATGAACCTCATTCAGGTTTTTCATGAATTCGTCAAGGATTTCACCAACCTGCCCGATATCCTTTCGCTGTACCTGCTCAAGCATCACATTTGAGAAAGCGAGCAGCTTGGATTGCGCCGGCAGTCCGAATGATACCAATAGAGCATGGTTTTTCGGATTAATTTGTTCGGCCAGCTTGTGTGCCCTGACTTTTTCTTCTTCAGATAGGACATCGATAAGCCGTGACGTGTTTACTTGCTGAAATAAATCGATCTCGTTCATTTAAATTTCCGGCTTTCATCGAGATGTTTCGTATCTTTATTTGTTTTAATGGAATGCTTTGCTACATCAATTTCAAGATTTAGCTCATCGACATCGTCCTGCACCACCAAGTACAAATCCTGTTCAATCAGACGCGTCAGTTCGTTTAATGTTTTTCTCGTCTCATTTAATGATTTCTCAAGCTCCCAATTCCTCTTTGGCTGAGAGGATAAAAAGACGTATTTCTCAGTGAGAAGCACAGCAGAATCCAAATGAGAAAAGAAAAACTTCTCGGCTTTGTAAAAACGCCTCGGCTCTCTTATCGTCAGGCTGTAAATTCTGCGGGCGACACGCACAAGCTCAATTCTCTCCTTTAAAGAAGGAAGATGACGGATAGTTAAAAGCGTCTTCTGCAGGCGTGCCATCTTAGGCTTCGCTTCGTCCAGCTGTTTTTTAATGTATTTATAATCTTTGCGGGTAAGAGAATTTTTCTTTAAAAATCTGGAGTTCATACTCACAGAAGCAATCGAATATGCAGACGCTCCCCCAGCAATAGAATATGCGGCTGCCGCTAAAAAAGGCTGGTCAAAACCGATAAAACTAACAGTCCCAACTGTCCCTGCAGCCGGTATTGCGGCCATCATCCGGACACTGAATGCCATAAACGGATTCATTATTAATCGACTCCTTACATAAAGTCTCTATTTTAATACGTATGTATATAGTGAAGGGTTTCAGTCCTGGTGGAATAAAAATGGAAAATAGTCCTTTCTCATTAATATACAGCATCGCCGCCGATTTTTCTATTGGTCGGCAATAGTAGGAGATGTAGGACTTGAGACGTAGAGAGGTGCGCAGATTACTTTCTGATCAAGAGCTCAAATTTTGTGCGTCTGTCAATTAAGCAGGGTTTTCTCCAGCCAAAAAAAAACAGCCGGGAAACTCTGGTCCCGGCTTTGCCTCTAACTCTATTCTGTTTTTTTGCTTGCTGGTCTGGCATCTGAGATTTTCCCCAGGAAAAATCCATTAATTTCACTTAACTTGCCTCTCCAAAGGATTTGTCCTTTAGAAGGGGTGGATTTGCTGTCGCCGATATACACTTTTGTATTTTTCAAGTGGATGAAATGGGCTTCAGCATCTCCGTTTGATTCAACGGATTCGCTTGCACGTGATAATTGTTCACTTAATTTTTGGGCGACTTCACTTCCGTCTTCAAACGTTTCACTTAGGGCATCAAAGTATTCCTTAGCAGAAACAATTGTGCCGGAAATGACTGCCCCGTTAACGTTTAACGTGATGTCTAATGCAAAGTCATGTTTATTTGAAGCATGTACAAAGAATTCAAGTACACTGTCTTTTGATGAGGCTGCTGCTGTACTCATCTCCATCTCTCCTCCTTTTTAGTCTCAGTTAAGATGATGTATCATCGTCGCTGCTTAGAGAAGTATCTTCTGATTCTTCTTCCTCTTTTTCATCCTTAGCTTTTTCATCTTTAGCTTTTGATGATTTTGAAGTCTTTGGTTTTCTTCCGCGTGTTGATTTTTTCGGCTTTTTGTCTTCATCTTTGCCATCGTACATCATTTCTTCTTCTTCTTCGTCCTCTTCTATCTCATCATCATCATCTTCGTCTTCTTCTGAGTCATCAGATTCCGCTTTTGATTTGCTTGTTTTTTTCTTGCTTGGTGTTTCTTCTTCTTCCTCATCGTCTTCTTCATCATCTTCTTCTGAATTGCTTTGGCCGCTTAATTGGTTCATTTTTTCCTCAAGCTGCTGAAGACGTTCTTGAAGAGTCTGGTTTTCCTGCTTTAATGCCTCGAATTCTTCATTTGAATTTGAAGATGCAGTTTCTTCTTCTGATGAATTGTTCACTGAATCTTCTTGATCAGAATCATCTGACTGATTTTTATCTTTTTTAAATAGATTAGTAGCTGATGATTTTAAGCTTGAAGCACCTTGGAATGATTTTTCTTTAGCTGCTTTTCCAAAGTCCGCAGCTTTGCTTTTTATTTCATCTGTATCAATGCGGGCAAGAAGCTTCTTCCCGTTTTCAGGTGTTGCCAGATAGCCTACTGTAGCGCCAAGTATACTGCCTGCGACAGTGCGTTTAATTGGCGCGCTTCTTCTTGATGATTTTTCCTGAGTAGATTGCTCTTTGTTCGAGTTCTCTTTATTTGAGTTCGCGGCTTTCGTATTTTCCTTTTGATTTTCCACCTGTGAGTTGTCTAATTTTGTTTGTTCTGCCATTGTAAATCCCTCCATTATTTTAGTTGGTTAGCTGTATTTAAACGATTTGAGCCAAGCTGATTTTCAAGCAGCTCTAATCGTTCATTCAATTTCCTGTTTTCTTCTTCCAGAGCCTTTGTATTGTTATTCTCCGCTTTGGAGCTTAGATAAGGATCATTCTCCCACCAGTCCATGCCGATTTCTTTTGCTTTATCAACAGAAGCGACTATGAGGCGGATTTTAATTGTCAGCAGTTCGACATCCGCAATTCCGACGGTAATATCGCCTGCGATGACGACCCCTTTATCCAAAATCTTTTCAAGTACATCTACAATTGAGCTCGATTGCCCAGTAGTTTGGACTGCCATTTCATGTCCCTCCAAGTGGCCGCGTTAGGTTATAACAAGCTGCCTAAAGGACCGAGATCTATATTCAAATCTTCAGCGTCAAGGCCAAAGACTTCTTTCAATTCTTCCATTTTTTCTTCCAGGTTCATCAAGGCTACACCAAGATTTTCAATTTGCTCGTCCGTCAGCGTTCCACCCTCCACCCGCCTCATCGCATGACGTTCGACAATTTGCCTGAGAAGCTCAACGACGGTCAGGACTAGCTGCGCAAGTCCGTGTTCGGCATTGTCAGGATCAAGCTGAATCCTACCATTTGTTCGGCTGGCCTGTTGCATCGACTAACTCCTCCCTCTGTTTATCGAATTGATCAGATGTGACGGGCTTTCGGTTGCCTGCTTTTGATTGGACAAGCGTTTCAACTGAAGCAATCAAAACCCTTAGATCCAAATACACTAGATCTACACCTGCAATCGAAATGATTAAATCACCTTTGATGGCCACACCCTTGTCGAGAATGACATCTAAAATATCAATAAGTGCTATATCCTTGTTTTCAACTGATTCTCTAAGAGACATCTGTCAGATCCCTCACTTTTTATGAAAAACTGGAGAAATGGTACGCCGGCCATGGGCCTGTAGCTTCGAATCTCCAGCCAGTGCCGCCAAGTTCCTGTTCAAACTGCTTCATTTCTTCCAAGAAGCTTTCCACTTTCGGAATCGGAAGAAGAAACACACTGTTCCAGGCCATATTTTCTTTTAGACCTGTGACATCTTTGCTCCAATTTTTCTTAATAGCTGCATGAAGCGAATGCTCCTTCAGCTTCTCATGCACGTGTTCACAAACTCGATTCTTCTCATTTTCAAGCTCATCCTCGATCATCTTATCAATCTTTTTCTTTTCAAAAAATTGTCTTCCGCGAGGCAGCTCGCTTATTTCCTGTTTCTTCGCTTCGATTGCTGAATTGTTTTCACTTACCTGCTTTTTCAGTTCATTATCGTCAGAATAGATTTTCACATTCCATTCTTCGTTTCCATAAAGCATGGAAAGAGTCTCTTCAATCCTCGTTTCACTAGATTGAATGGTTTGCTTCAGACTATCTTCATTCTTATAAATCGTGCAAAATTTAAGCGGAATGATTGTGAAGCTCTTATAAAGGGCAGCAACCGTTTCATGATGATGGAACGCTTTTTCCTGCAGCCAGTCCATATCACTGTCGATCTTGTCTTTAATGGCTTCTTCTGAATAATGATCAGAATCCAGTTTGCAAACAACTGCTGTGACATTGTTGATCGGAATGGTGTATAGCTTGCGTTCACCATCAAAGCCTGTAAAAGATGGAAACGATTGATGTGCTGCCGCTTCTTTAGTTGGTATCAATCCATATAAATAAATCAAGTCGCCCATCTGCTTATCCCTCGTTTCTTGGTTTCGTCAGCTTATCCCACTCTTCCATTTCCCTGCGCTTGGCAATTTCATATCTTGTCAAAAGCTCATCTTCTTTTTCTTGAAAAGCTTTCTCAGGAATCTCGCCGAGCTCAAACATCATTTGGAGCTGAATGAGCTTTTGCTGAATAGTAGGAAGGTCATATAACTCTTTTTCTGCTTCTTCCTGTACCTTTTGTCCGATTTTAACTACAAGATTCATTGGTGCGGTAACCAATTTATGAAGCATATCAGCTTTCCTCTACTTTTAACCTGATGTTCACAAAGTTGTATGCAGGCCATGGACCGCTGTAGTTAAAATCGACTTTATCTTTCCATTTTTCATGTGCATCATTAACCTTTTGATCAAAAAGCTCCTCAGAATCACGGTCAATTAAAAATGCGGCATTTAAAAGCATTGTTTCTCCAGTCGGTTCATTTGCTTTTGCGGCTTCAGCTGCTTCCTCAAGCGGTGTGAATACCTCGGCTTTCACTTCGTTTTGAAGATCAGCAAACAGTTTCTGGGCAATGCCTCCAAGCTGAATGCGTTCATAATAGCCTGCCGCTTCAGACTTGCCTTTCACAGAAGCTGACATTTTTCCGACCTCTGGATGCTCATTTACTTTTGCTTCAAGCCATTCTTTTTTGCCGATGACTTTTAACCCGACTTCAATCTTCCCTTTAATCGCCGGGAAGAGCTTTTCAAACTGAGGATACAGATTTTCCAGAAGGACTTTTACATCTTCTTTGGACTTAAAAACATTCCCGAAACTGATCGGAATGACTGTATCATTTTTGCTCATAATTGCGGCAACAGCGTGCTGATGCATCATCAAATTTTGACGATTCGGATTATAGATTTTCATTGGCACCTCAGCTGCAACCATCGCTGCATCTTTGTAGCGAATCGTAAAGGTTTCCCTCTCTTCGCCTTCAATCTCTACTGTCCCAAATTCCTCATCTTCCGTCGTTTGAATTCCGCTGAAAATATATATACCCATTTCTTGTTCACTCATTATCCAACACTCCTCTAATCCAAGACGTCCATTTTGCTGCATTCATCAATTATTAACTGCTCTGCATCTGCTTTTGCGTGATCCGAATCAAGACACCGGCTGATGGGATGACATAAAATATCAATGCATAAGCGCTGAAAATCCGGATCCGCGCCATCTATTGGAATATCCTGTTCTGCTGCAAGCTTCGCTATCATAATCGAAGCTCTCAAACTAGGACCATTATTTTTATCGTTTGAGCAAGCATCCCTCAAATTCGTAACGAGAGTGGTAATAGCTCTTGCTTCGTTTTCTTCTGCATCTGTTTTTTCGGCTACGATCCTCGTCTCGCGTTCAACATCTTTATAATCAATGAACATCGTGATCAAGCGATCAAGCAAGGCATCTTGAGTATCATAAACTCCTGCATATTCAGCAGGATTACTGGTGAATATGACTGCGAAATCGGGATGCACCCGGACAAATGGTTCTGTTAACTTAGAGCCATATAACGGCAGAACACCCTCTTCTAAAATCGATAGAAAAATATTATTGGTAGTAGGGCGTGACCTGGTGAACTCATCGTAAATTAACGTATATCCGTTTTTAACTGCTTCAAGGAGCCGGCCATCTTTCCACATTTCACTGACACTTTCATCTTTTTTATAAACAGATCTGACATACTGATCAACGACCTTTTTACTCGTATACCCTGTAAAATCTCCAATTAAATCTTTATTGTTTAATTCGTGATTTCCGTGCATAAGCATGACCGGCCGTTTTCTTTTTTTGGCAAGAGCAAGCGCAAGGGAGGTTTTTCCTGCACCTGAGGGGCCTGTAAAATGAACTGAATATCCGGCTTTCAAGTATTGCAGTGAACGCTTGAGAATATCCTTCGTCTCATCGTCCTGTATCAATGCTCTTGCATCTTTCTTTACCTTTTCTTTTAAGACCGTCATCTTTCCTTGCCTCCTGCCCGCTCATCCCTTACTGTTCCATACCGATTGCGCTTCGGTACCGAATGTCCAGCCGTTTAAACGAAATCACTTCTTCGTCTTTATTTAACTGACAATCATAGGTTCCGAGCATTTCATCTTTTGCGTATTTCTTCATATATTCTTTTTCTTCAATCACTTCAACCGTCACTCTCCAGCCCTCTTCCATCGCTTCAACAGAAGTGATTTTGTGCGGCGGTGCTACATGTTCGTTGAAAAAGTCGTTTACGTTTTTCAAAATATCTTTTATAGCCATAGTGTCGCCTCCGATTGTTCCTTCAGCCGTTTTAAGCTAAGAAGCAGGAGCCATCTTGTGAATGGCTCCAAGCCTTAATCATCTTAAATACTAAACTGTGAACTTCTTTCATTCGATTGTGCAGGGAGACCTTTTTCTTCTACTTCATCCCGAAGCAGGCCAACAGCCTCTGCATATCGCAACCATGTATCAACACTCGCAATTACGACACGTGCTTCGATCGTTAAGATTTCAATTCCGACTACTGACACCCTTGCAAATGCGTCAATTACGATCCCTTTATCCAAAATCCGGTCAATAACCTCTGCTAAACTTGAACTGTTGTTGCTTTTTTGAATCGACATTTCTGTATTCTCCTCTCAGGTTAAGATCCAATTGATTTTATATCTGTAGAAGATTTAATATCATTGGAACTTTTGATCTTCGTAGAGCTTTTTAGATCTGTGGAGCTTTTAATTTGATTAACGCCTTTGATGCCTTTATAGCCTTTTACTTTTTTCTTATCATCTTTAGAAGAGATTTTTTCTTGAAAATCTTCTCCTGCTTCTTTCACATTTCCAAGCTTATCTCTGACAGACAGCAGAATATCCTGAACCTTTTCTTTCGCTTCTTCAGCTTTGCCGTGAACTTTATCCGCGTTCTCGTCTTTTGCATGGCCAAGCTTTTCGGCAGCTGCATTTACTTTTTCCTGCAGCTTTTCTTCTGTCTTCTCGACGAATTTTTCCTTCGCCTTTTCTTTGATCTTATCCTCAACCTTTTCTTTAATAGGTTCAGGCGTATTTTCAATGATTTTTTTTCCAGCTTTTAAAGCAGCTTTTTTCATTTTATCCATCTAATCACCCCTTCAGGGCAGATCAATTATTTCTTTGCTTCAATGAGCTGATTCAGCATTTCTTCAATGCGCTGAAGCTGGTCATTCATGTTTTTGTTTTCCTCTTTCAGCTCATCATATTGAGAAGAGTCTAATTCCTTATCCTCACTTTTCTCATTTTCTGAAGAAGATTCTTTCTTTTTCTTCGGAGCAAGCAGGCTGCTTAAGTTTCCTTTATCAAGGTAGCCTGTTGCTGTCTGTCTGAGCGCAGCCATTGCCTGCTCAGTAATGATTTCCTGTGCCGTTCTTCTTAATTCCTTGCCGGCCACTCTTACCACTTCTGATTGCCCAAGACTGTTAAACACCTTTTTACTTGTCTCAGGACTTGACAGCAATCCGATACCCGCTCCAACAACTCCGCCTAAAATGGCGTAATTTAAGGAATTGTGCTGCTTCTCTTCTTGATTCTGTTCTTCTTGCTGATTTGATTCTTCCTGATTTTCCATTTTTTCTTTCTTATCTTTGCCCGCCATGATTTATCCCCATTTCTTCTTATTAATAATGATTCATATATTAAATGTTAAAAGCTGATTGTGAGCTTCGTTCATTCTTTTGACGATTTGCAAGACCTTCCTCCTGCACCTCATCACGCAGCAGCCCGACAGCCTCTGCATATCGCAGCCACGTATCGACGCTTGCAATTACAACCCTTGCTTCAATCGTTAAAATCTCAATTCCTACAAGCGATACCCTGGCAAATGCATCAATTACAATTCCTTTGTCAAGAATCCGGTCAATAACTTCCGCTAAACTCGAACTATCCGCACTTTTTTGAATACTCATCTCTCTTTTAGCTCCCTTCATTGACGATGTAAATTTGGGCAAGCCCTAATCGCTTTGTTATTTGGGATATACCTTTTAAAACTTGGCTTAAAACATAGGTTGGAAAATAGATGAAATCCCTTACCATGATTTTCTATTAATTCCGCTTCAGATTTGGAAAACGTAATTATAAAATGCTTTAATGGAGGGAGTTTCTGAAGATCTCAAAGAGAATTAAGACAAGAATGTCAATTTTGTTACAAGATGATTACAAAGTGATCTGAAAGGGATTTTTTCTCGTTATGGGGATGAAAAATCCCCGTATTCGGTCGGAATACGGGGATTGGGGGTTTATTGATTTTATTTAACCAATTCTATGTTTTTAATACTCTGAACTAGTCCAGTATTTATTAGGAGTTTGGAAAATGATTAGCTCTTCAAATCAAATTTCCTCTCATACTTTACTTCCTCATATAACTTATCAAGGTTTACTTTGCGGTCCCATACCGCCTTCGCCTCACTAGTCATATGCGGAAATATATATTTATCTACAATTACAACATAATCGACTTCATCGATAAGATCATAAGTCGGGATCTTATGAACTTTTTGATCAGAAGTTTCAATTACCATGCTATTAACCAAGTTGAGAGGGTTACGCATTAGGTTGATTTGTCGAATATGGTGAAATGGGACGTTGCCTTTTTTGGTAACTAAATAGCCATTTTCACCTTGGACGAGCGAAATAAGCACTTTACCAGGAATGAGTCCTGGAAAAAAACAGAAAAACAAGTAGAGGAAGATTGGAAAGAATAGAAAGCCGCCAACAAACCCAAACCCTTCTGAGATTGCATAACTTGACCCACATAGCCCTCCTAAAATAAAAACTGCCAAAACTCCGTAGTAAAACTTGTTTCCTTTAATATATAGTTTTGAGTTCTTTGATATTGCATTAAGCATTTGTTCCCTCCAAAAATAATCGCTGGACTCATATAAAATTAGATGTCTGTCTTTCTCTCATATTTTGCATGTTGATATAACTCACTTTGATTCACTTGACGGTCCCAGACTGCCTTTGCATCTTCTCTCATGTTTGGATAAACATATTTATCTACCAGAACAGCAAAGTCGGTATCATCGATTAAATTATAAGTACATATTTTTGTGATTTTTCCATCAATTGACTCAATGATAATGTCATTTATTAAGTTCACTGGATTTCTGACAAATGCTAAATTAAGAATTTCATTGAAGAGAATTTTTCTTTTTTTAGTAATTACTGAACCATTCACTCCTTCTTTAAGAATGAACAGTATTTTCCCTGGAATAAAACCTGGAAGAGACCATAATGTTAAGTAGAGAAAAACCGGTAAAAATACAAATCCACCACTAATGTAAATCAGCGAGTACTTTGACTCAAATTTGAACCCATTCAGGATCAAAAATACACTGGCAGCCAAAGCGCCAAATGTCGCAAGAAGCATCCATCCGTACATAAACTTAGAGCCTTTCACTTTGATTAATTGATTTTCCTTCTTTAAGTTTAGCAACGACTTCTCCCCCTCTTTACTGTAATAGCTTGTATGCCTGACACCATATGTGTTTCCAATTTTGTTCACATTATTTAATAATTAGATTCCTTGAGTTTGATTTAGTATATATTAAAAGCAGCCAGGTATATTCCTGACCGCTTCATTGAATAAATTTATTCCACATTATGATTTTTTCTCTCATAATTCATACTTTTAAGGAACTGATCATCTGTGATTTTTCTATTCCAAACTATTTTTGCTTCATCTGTCATATGCGGAAAGATATGTTCATCCACAACATCGTAAAAGTTTACCTCATGAAGTAAATTATATGTTTTGAAC
Source organism: Metabacillus hrfriensis (assembly GCF_030127205.1). NCBI lineage: Bacteria > Bacillati > Bacillota > Bacilli > Caryophanales > Bacillaceae > Metabacillus > Metabacillus hrfriensis. The sequence goes on along the minus strand of NZ_CP126116.1, from coordinate 482,712 downwards.
TTAACTGTCCTATTATCATATGTCTTTACGAAAACCTCATTAAAGAAATTTAAAGGGTTTCTCTTTAAATCAATATTCCTGATATTCTTGAACTGAACAGTATTTTTCTTAGAGACAATGCTGCCATTTTCTCCTTGATGTATTCTAAATAAAACCTTCCCTGGAACAAATCCCGGAAATGCCCAAAGTGCTTCGTAAATAAAAAAAGGAGATAAAATTAGGCCGCCTCCCAAATATATTAAGGAATAATCCGATTCAAACTTCAATCCGTAGGTGATTAAAATATAACAAGCTATTAAACCTCCAAAAACAAAAAGTCCCATCCATATATACATTAATAATGGACCTCTTACTTTTATTATGCTGTTATCTCCAGGTGTATTGGACAAGTTTTTCAGCTCCTTTAAAGGGTTATAACTTTATTTTTAAAAATAAATTGACCTAACGTATTTTCATTGCATTTTTCAAAGTTGTATTCATCAGTTTGATTTCTTGTTACTAACCATGATTGAGCTTTACCTGGAATCACAAAACATACGTCTAATAGATCAGGGGTATTTTCCTCGTCGTACTCCATATAGAGCAAGCTATCCATCCTTGCTTTTCTATAGATTAAATCATTTATTAATTCTTTAATCATTTCATTTCCAGTAAAACCTTCCATAAAAGACTGAGAAGGTAATCCTTGGCTAACTGTTTCTAAAAGTTCCTCAAACTCTGTCCTCTTCATCGAGAAAAGAACTTCATTATGAGCTATTGTTAAATCTTTAAAACTGAAAAACTCTTTAACTAATTCCATTGTGTCTTCTTTGCTGGAAATCTTACTAATTTGATGAATCTGATTATCATATAAAAGTTTATGAAGATAAACTTCATCCCCACTCATATGAACTGAAATAGTTTCTTCATTTTTTAAGTCTGTACTGAACTTAGATGCTTTGACAGTTCTTTCTGCATGATTCATTATTTTTATAAAGCCAATATAATCTTCCTTAACTTTATATCGATTATTTACTTCTGTCACCAAATCTTTTGCTAAAAGTGAACGAGATGCAAATTCTAACAAAATTTTAAGTTCTTCATCCTTCATTTCAGGAAAATACATTTCTTTGATTGACATTCCTTGTTCAAAAAAACCCTCACTATAAAATGAGAAAATTAATTCTTCAATACTTAACTTGATCGTTTCCATAATTCCTCCTTATGAGAATGAGAATTTTTTACCAAGAAATTTTTTTACCAATAAAACTTTTGGCTCCGTCAATCAGCGAATCTGCCGTATCTTTTGCCTTAGATAGTCCTTCACCTATATCCTTAACTTTTCCAATAGGATCAACAATAGCTTCTTTTATTTGTTCGTTAGCTGCATCTTTTACTTTATTAAATCCTTCAACTGCTTTTCCAGCTTGTTCAAAACCGCCTCTGACTAAATCTAAAGTACCTTGAATTGGTGTTTCAAGAGCAATCGCTGCTTTCTCAGCAAAACCTGCCGTGAATTTCCCGACTTGTTCTCCAACTAATCCGCCAACAAAGGAGCCTGCTGCAGCTCCTACCACTGTTCCCACTGGACCTATAGCACTTCCAATCGCTCCGCCAATTACAGCACCGCCTATTGATCCTGCAGAAATTGCAACTGTATTATTAACAGCTTTACCTACCGCTTTAGCATTTTCCCGTTTAAGAACATCAGGCATGTCTCCATACTTAGCATAATTCTCAGATATCTTAAGCCCCATTCCAACAGTTTCCATAGCACCTGTTACAACTAATGCACTAGCAGCATTGGTTTTACCAAATTTCAATGCATTCTTCCCAAGATCTTTCCACATGGTCGATGTTACATTATTTTTAATCATTCCACCCCATACTCCCCTTGTGCTTGAGGTAAAGTCCACAACATCACCAGGCAAATATTTTGAATACTTTTTATGTACAAGATCTGCAAATGGAGTATCTTTATATTTTCCTGAAAGAAAGGTCCAGCTGACTAATCCTTTAGCAGCTCTTTTATACTTTGAGCCATCTACAACTTCTGAAAATTTACTGAGTGCACTCATATGACGGAATGAATAGATCTCATCTGCATTTTTAGCAAATTGAGTGAAACCCAAACCATAATAAGCAAGCTGTCTGGATACCAAACCACCCATTGCAACCATTGTGCCGTATTTTTCATGCATATTAAAAAGTCGCCCAAGCAGGTCATCTCTTTCAGCAAACTTGTTGGCAGTCATTCTGACATCCTGTTCCAACTCACTTAATCTATTTGCTAGAGCTTGACCTGTTCCCCATGAATCACCGATAGAATAAAAGCAATGACTGTACTCCGGGGGAGCACTCAAAATCAAATTTGCAAGTTCAATATGCAGACGCTTAGATTCTTCTTCGATGTCATTTAATTTAAAAACGAATTGGTTGGCGAGTTCATCTAGTCTATTCGGATCGACGGATATTTTACCACTCATTAGTTTTTTCGACCTCATTTCTTGAGCAAAGATTTTAGTTTTAAATCATATTGATAAATTGGTACCCCAAGATACCGACTTGCAAAGGAATAATAAAAAAATCTATACATCCTGGCAACATACAGCCGCCCCTTGCAGCATCATCAGCTTCTTCTTTACTTCTTTTCTTATTCTTATCATAATTGCTCATTCTGCACCTCAGCATTTTTTCTATTATCCTAAATTAAAACATTATTAAATAAGTTATTGGAAATAATTTCCCTGATATTCCTATTTGTAAAGGAAGTAAGAATATATCAAGACAGCTAGGGAAGTATCCTTCGTCACCCGGTATATCTCTCTTCTTTTTCTTACGATTATAATTTGGATCATGATCATATAGAGGATTCATTTTATCACACAACAGAAAACTTATATGATATATATCTGAATCAATTGATAAGCAACGATGCCGACTTGAATCGGAATGATAAAAAAGTCGACGCATCCCGGCACGCAGCCGTCATTCATTCCCTGTCTTTCGTCCACTTTCTTTTTCTTTTTGCCTGAACGATGATTCATGCTGCACCCCTAACTGTTCTACTGCACATCTAATTTTTTCAGGCGGAGAATTCTCTCAAGTCTCTCTAATTCTTCTTGTCTTTCAATCTCTTCCCGCACTCTGTCAACGGAGTCGGCGGCGGCTTCGAGTTCGCGGCTGATGTCGTAGAGGTTGTCTGAGTGTCTCTGGAACAGAATCTGGGCTTCGTCCATGGCGGAATCAAATTTGCTGCGGCTTTTACCGCTCCATGTAGCTGCATTATTGTTTATGTCTTGAAGCAATTTTGCTTCCTGGTCTTTAACGGAATCTGATGCTTCCTGAAATACCCTTGCAAGTGCTCTGACGTGTTCAGAATTCATTATTTTCACCTCACCAATTCTTACATTTTTCTATGTATATCCTTCAAATTTCTACAAAATCATCCCGTTTTACACATATAAGAAAATATTACTAGATTCAATTTCCAATTTCCATAAGTCTCCAGTAACATTTTCTAAGACCGAATGTTCAGACTTTTGAGCGAGGAAAGTAATGCTTTTGAATAGACTATTGTTCAAATTAGGAAATCATTAGGACTTTGTGATGATAGGATTAAAGAAAAATATCCCAATTATCTAATACCACCTGCCCATAAAAAGATAAACCTTTTTTATAACATTTTCCAGAAAAACAAAAGCCTGGAATTCTCCAGGCTTCTTCCTCAATCATTCAGTTGTTTACCTTCCTTGCTGTTTACGATGATTTTATAGTCATCTCCTATAATAGAATTCTTTACTTTTTCAGAAGTTAAATAAACGTCAATTGTTTTTTCAATAGCATCCGCAAGTTCCTTGGCATCATCGTCCTTAATAGAAACGTTTGTCGTGATATAAATGGCGAAATAATCATATTTATTCGTGTAGCCGATCCCTTTTACTTTATATTCAGCTTTGGCAGTCAGGCCGTCTGCAATGGTGTTAAAGATCGGCATCCATCTGTCTTCACGCTCTTTTTTGGCTCTGTTGAATGTACGCACTTTAACTGAATAGTCACCAAACTGTTTCTCTTTAATACGATCGGAGACAGCTTTTTTGATTTCTTCTATTCGCGGTTCATCCTTTGGCAGATTAAATTCAATCACGCCCTCTTGAATGCCAAAGCCCGTCTGTGTATATCCGTATTCTGCCAGGATTTCCAGCACATCCTCACTTATTTTGTGCTGCTCTCTCACTTGATCTAAGTCAGCTTCTGATGGTTCTTCCACTGGTTCTGATTTAGAGATGTCGATGGTATAAGCATTATCGTTTCTTTTCATTAAAATTCTTTGAATCAGTTCTTCCACATCCTGCTTCACATCATCATAATATTCATCGGTGCCGACGATTCTTACGCTGATCTCCCTCGGCTGCACCCCAACCCCCAAGCCGTCCCATTTGTACCCTTTATCTTCCAGCGCTTTTTGCAGTTCTTCCATAAGCGGCTGTTTTTCTGTTTCAAATAAAAGATTTAAAATCGGAATTTTTGCAGCGACCTGCGCTACACTAGGCAACGCAAAGGCAGTGCCAATGAAAAGCATGATGACAGCAGCTAAAGAGAGCACAGCAAGAACCGGTTTTTTCTTAAAGAAGCTGTTCTTTTTAAGGTCTGCCTGAAAAGCACGCCATTCCAAGTCCATCTGACCTTCCGCCTCTATCCTGATTTGTCCTTCCGAATACCGTTCCGGAAGTTTTCCTATGAAAGTTTCGATTGAGCCTGGCACCTGCCACTCACTGAAATCCTTGATGTTTTTTTCCCTTTTAGAGCCCATTTGCTTTAACCCCCTCAGTGTACCTGTTTGAGTCTTTCAGAACGCGGGCGAGCATTTGTTTTCCCCGTTTCATTCTTGTTTTCACAGTGTTCATATTTTCTCCCAGAACAAGCGAAATTTCTTTAATGCTCATCTCTTCATAATAATGAAGATAGATTGGGAGGCTTTGTTCTTTTTTCAGCTCCAGGATACAAGACAGCATTTCCTGTTTGTTCTCCTTCTGGATGATGATCTGCTGGGCTGAATTAAAGCCGCCATTCCCTTCCTGCTGATGGTAATCATCCAGTTCCGTTACCCCATGCCTATTGTTTTTTCTGTATAAATCAATTGATTTTGAATAGACAACCCGGTAAAACCAAGGTTTAAAATGAGTCATATCACTGTTTTTCATGATGCTGATATACGCACCTTCCAAAGCATTCTGAAGGGCATCCTCCGCATGCTCTTTTGACCGGATAATCAAGAAGGCGGTTTGATAGGCTGAAGACAGCAGATCTTTGACTAAATGACCAAATGCATCCTTGTCCCCTTCTCTGATTCTCTTTATAAGCTCATCCTCTTTCTTCAATTGGGAGGCCCCCCTTTTGGTTTGTACATAATATATAACGAAATGGAAGGTTCAATCGGTTTCACTTTTTCTTCCCCAAAAAACATTATGGTATTAAAAAAGTGAGCTGCGCAGGCACCTCACTTTTACTTTTATTGAATAAAGCCATCTGCAATCCGGACCGCTTTTTATACTGTCAAAACCGGAAAATCTTGGACAAAGGTAACCATAGAGGCGGTTTGAGTACTCATATCCGGAAATTTCTTATACAAAAGTAACCATAGAGACGGTTTGAGTACTCAAAATCGGAAAAATACTAAACAAAGGTAATCATAGAAGCGGTTTGAGTACTCAAAATCGTGAAAATGCTAAACAAAGGTAACCATAGAGGTGGTATGAGTACTCAAATCCGGAAAAATCCTAAACAAAGGTAACCATAGAAGCTTTATGAGTACCAAAAACCGTGAAAATGCTAAACAAAGGTAACCATAAAGGCGGTATGAGTACCCAAATCCGGTAAATTCTTAAACAAAGGTAACCATAAAGGCGGTTTGAGTACTCAAATCCGGAAAATTCTTAAAAAAAGGTAACCATAGAGGCGGTTTGAGTACTCAAATCCGGAAAAATCCTAAACAAAGATAACCATAGAAGCTGGATGAGTACCCAAAATCGTGAAAATGCTAAATAAAAGTAACCATAGAGGCAGGATGAGTACACAAATCCGGAAAATTCTTATACAAAGGTAATCATAGAAGCTTTATGAGTACTCAAAACCGTGAAAATGCTAAACAAAGGTAACCATAGAAGCTTTATGAGTACCCAAAACCGTGAAAATGCTAAACAAAGGTAACCATAGGGACGGTATGAGTACTCAAATCCGGGAAAATCTTAAACAAAGATAATCATAGCGGCGGTTTGAGTACTCAAATCCGGAAATTTCTTAGACAATGGTAACCATAGAGGCGGTATGAGTACTCAAATCCGGAAATTTCTTAGACAATGGTAACCATAAAGGCGGTATGAGTACTCAAATCCATAAATTTCTTAGACAAAGGTAATCATAGAGGCGGTTGTATGACTGCTCAAAATCCCGGTGGAGACCTGTTTGATACATCATCTTCATAAATACACTTTTACAGCAAAACTCCCCGCCGTTTTAAGTCTCTTATAAAGTAAAAAAGATAAAAACGCCCAACTAATAATCGGGCGTTTTCTGCTATTAATGCTATTTTAATAACTTACCTCACTTGTCCATTCCCTGTCATCATATATTTTATCGTTGTCAGCGCCGGCAGCCCCATTGGTCCGCGTGCATGGAGCTTCTGGGTCGAGATGCCGATTTCTGCTCCAAAGCCGAGCGCGCGGCCATCTGTAAATCGCGTTGACGCATTATGATAAAGGGCTGCGGCATCAACTAAGTGCATGAACCGCTTAGCTGACTCAGCGTTTTCTGTGATGATCGCTTCAGAATGCTTCGTGCCGTACTGATCAATATGATCAATGGCTTCATCCAGGCTGTTCACTGTTTTAATCGCAAGATCCAGGCTTAGATATTCATTGGCCCAGTCTTCTTCATTTGCAGGTATGACATTTGGAAGAGTATCTGCTGCTTCTTTGTCACCATGAATGGTAATGCCGTTCTTCTTAATAGTATCTGCAAGCACTTCTTTATTCCCATGCAGCCAGTCTTTATGAACGATCAGTGTTTCTGCTGCATTGCATACGGCCGGACGGTCTGTTTTCGCATTAATGAGGATGTTCAGTGCCTTTTCCGTGTCAGCTTCTTTATCAAAATAAATATGGCAGTTCCCTACACCTGTCTCTAAAACAGGTACTGTGGCATTTTCAACAACCGCTTTGATTAATGAAGCGCCGCCTCTTGGAATCAAAACATCAATATGCTCCTTCATAGTGAAGAGCTTCTGTGTTGCCGCACGGTCAGTTGAAGCGATAAACTGAACAGCTTCTTTCGGGATCTTCGTTTTTTCTAGTGCTCGATGCATCACTTCAACTATCTTTTGGTTGGACGATAAAGCCGAAGATCCGCCTTTCAGCAAAATCGCATTGCCGGACTTTAAGGCAAGTCCTGCCGCATCTGCCGTTACATTTGGGCGTGCCTCATAAATCATGCCGATGACGCCGAGTGGAACTCGTACTTCTTCTACCTTAAGGCCGTTTTCAAGCGTCCAATCAGATAAGACATCCCCCGTTGGATCTGGAAGATCAGCTACTTGGCGCAGACCTTCTGCAAAATCGGCAATACGCTCCTGAGTGAGAGCCAGTCGATCCATATATGCTTCATCAAAGCCCTTTTCTCTGCCTTTTTCCAGGTCTTCTTTATTCGCATCCAAAATGACTTGGTATTCGTTTTCTAACTCATTTGCAGCAATTCGAAGTCCTTGATTTTTTTCATCTGTTGTTAACATGTTTAATGCTTTCTGTGCTTTTTTTGCTGTGATTGCCTGTTCTTCCACCGTCATTGGTTTAAGAGCTGCAATACTCATCAAAACGCCTCCAGTTCATTTTTTAACTTGGTACCTTTATTGAAAAATCGAGAGAGCAGACAAATGTCTCCTGATCAATCACTGCCGTTGTTCCGTACTTCGTTTTATCCATTAATTTTTCAGTTGAAAAATTGATTCTGCCAAGACCAAATTCTTCTCCGTCTTCATCAAGGATTGTGACGACCGCACCATCGTTAAAGCGTCCGTTCACTTCCTGTATATCGATCGGATAAATGTTTCGCTGTTTATCGATCATGGCTGTTTTCGCTTCATTAGTAATCATAATCTTGCCTTCAGGACCTGAATGGAACGCAATCCATTGCTTTTTCTTATCAAGGTTGAAAGCATTCGGCTTCGGTTTAAAATACGTGCCTTTCGCTGTGCCGTTTACAGCATGCATTAAGATATCTCTTGTACTTGATTTTCCTAAGAAGGATTGAATGCCTGATGCCATCGCAATTTTGAAGGCTGCAATTTTAGACTTCATGCCGCCTGTTCCGACTGCGCTGCCTGAACCGCCCGCTGCTGCTTCGATTTCAGGGGTAATGGCATCCACTTTCTCAAGAAGTTTAGCATTCGGAATACTGTTTGGATTACCATTATAAAGCCCATCAATATCCGATAAAATAATCAGCATATCTGCGCCGATTAATGCTGCAACCTTAGCAGAGAGCGTATCATTATCGCCAAACTTTAACCGGTCTACTGTTACCGTATCATTTTCATTTACGATCGGAATAATGCCGCGTTCCAGCAGCACATTCATCGTATTTTTCATATTGCCATAGCGTGTTTCATCGGAAAAATCGCTTCTAGTAATTAAAAGCTGTGAAGCGACGTAGCCGTGAGATAAAAAGAGTTCTGAGTAAGATTCCATTAACAGACCCTGTCCGATGGAAGCTGCGGCCTGCTTCTCAGGCAGCGATGACGGCCGCTGAATGCATCCTAGCTTACGGTAGCCCGCTGCAACAGCTCCTGATGAAACTACAACTGCTTCGTAGCCGGCATCCTTAAGCTCTACTATCTGATCTGCAAGCTTCTCAAGCTTTCTGCGGCTTATCTCACCGTGCATGCTTGTCAGCGAGCTGCTTCCGATCTTAATAACAACTCTTTTTATCTGCTTCTCTTTTTTCAACATCCTATCCCTCCTGATTTTTTCTGTCTAGCCTTGCAATTCATATTCGGGTTAAGACGTCACTAATGCCCCTGCCATCTCTTCATTCAGCTCTTTTGAACGTTTCGCCGCATGATGAACCGCCTGTGAAATGGCTTTTCCGCCATTATTTTTCCGCAATGCTTCAAGTCCTGATGCCGTCGTTCCATTTGGTGAAGTGACTTTTTTTCGTAAACTCGCCGGTGCTTCGTCATTTGCCATAATCATTTTCGCTGCGCCAAGGATGGTTTGAGCAACAATCTCGCGGACCATCTCTTCGTCCATTCCTTTTTCAACGCCAGCCTGCTCCATATGCTCCATTAAATAATAAAAGTAAGCCGGGCCGCTTCCTGCAATCCCTGTAAAAATATCCATCTGCTCTTCTTCAATTAAAAAGACTTTTCCCATACAGCTGAGCAGCTCTTTCACAGCAAGCACGTTGTCCACCGCCGTATGTCTGCCAGGGCTTAGGGCTGTAGCCGATTCTTGAATCATGCTCGATGTATTCGGCATCACGCGCACAACCTGCTGATTCATTCTTAAATGATCTTCCATAAACGTTGTCGAAATCCCCGCTAAAACAGAAATCACTACCTGATCCGCTCTAACTTTATCCTTTAGTGCTCGGAGTGAATCCGCTGCGCCCTGAGGTTTCATGGCTAAAATAAACAAATCAATTTCTTCGTAAGGCAAGTCATTCTGATGGACCGCATTTACTCCGTACACATGATTCAATTCTTCAAGCCGCAATTGATTGCTTCTATTTGTGACATAAATATTTTCTGCCGGAATGATGCCGACCTGTACAATCCCTGAAATCATTGACTCTGCCATCGAACCTGCCCCTAAAAATGCAACTGTTTTTTCTCTTAACATAATGAGCCCCCTCAAAAACTCTGTTCGTGTCCGTTCGTATTTTTTCAACGTTTATTATCGTAACATGCTGAGAGATAGATTCAAGGGAATACAGGACAATTATAAGGAATAGACCGAGATAGTGAAGGGAAGCGTTATCATTGAGGGGTTACCTATGAGTGAATTCGTTTAAACAGGAATAATCGGCTGTAATCGGGTTATTTGCTGATATTTGGAGAATGGTCTGGGAGACATTTGGAAAAAAGAAAGTATTTGAGCTGCTCCGGCAAGTAAAATTCCGATTATAGAAAGTAAATCTAGTAAAAAAGAAAGTATTTTGTTGAAAATGGAAAGTATTCATTGAAAAAAGTGCCCCATTCTAATAACGGGACACTTTCTGACAGATTTCTAATTTATAACCCATTTATCCTTCATAAACAGCGCTCTTCCGATTACAAAAGCGAGTGCCATAAACAATACATTGCTGCCAATCACGATTAGGATGTGATCATACTGAATGACGCCAAACAGCAATTCTTTCAGAAGACTGAAGAGGTTCAATATTGGAATCGCAAAGTGATGAAACGCAAGTTCATTGATGCTGAGGTTTGCTGTTGTAAGGGCAGGGATCGTGACAAGCATCATGATTGGTGTGCTGTAGCTTTGCGATTCTTTTACCGTTTTGCCGATAATGCTCGTCACCATTAGCACTGATGCAATAAACATGGCATAGATGACAGAAATAAGAATAGCAATGCCGATAATAAGCGGAGCATCGTCACCGAATGAAACAGCTTTTCTGAGGTTTTCTGTTAAAAAGGCTATCTCAAGTGCTACTACAGCCAGTGTGATCATACCTGTAATGGTCCCTATAGAAGAAATGGTCAGCCATTTTGAGAATAGCAGCGTTGACCTGCTCACTGGAGTCATTAAGAGCGCCTCCATTGTTTTCTTCTCTTTTTCTCCAGCAAAAAGATCGGATGCAGCAGGACCAGCCCCGATGCCGACTGCTAATGCAAGAATCATCGGAACCAGAAGCGCAAGTAAGTTAATCGTCGGGTCTTCTTCCGATACTTCTTTTTGTTCAATAGAAAGCGGCTGAATAAGGGATGGATCTGTTCCCTCTTGAGCAAGCCTTTCGGAAACAATTGTTTTTTCATATGCCGTCAAGGCACCTGATACGAGTGTCATAAGAGCAGATGAATTTTGACTGAAAGAATCCCCAATGATTGTGATGGATGCTGCTTGACCGTCCTCAATCTTAGCAGTGAAATCAGAGTCAAGAAGAACGGCTGCCTGCGCATCACCTTCTTTAATGACTTCTTCAGGATTTTCCGTTTTGATAATCTTCACATTTTCAAGAACACTAAAAATGTCGGCTTCCGCTCCGCTTATGTTTTCATCAAGAGCCAGCGTGTACGTATTGTCTTCTCCGTCTGATACTAAACTCTCATAAAAAAGCGTCAATCCAGTCATCATCACAATCGGAAGCAATACAGTTAAAAATAGCGTTCTCCGGTCACGGAAACAGTCCTTCATTTCTTTTAGATAGATTTCAAGAAGCATAATCATCTCTCCTAACTAGCTTGCTCATGAAAATATAATTCAAATCACGGCTGCCTTCTGCTTGATAAAGACTCTCCAGGTTTCCCTGATAGACTAGCTCTCCCTTGTGCATCATCGCAACAGAGTCGCAGAGCATAGTGACTTCTTCCATGATGTGGCTTGAAAATACAATCGTTTTTCCTTCTCTTTTCAGCTGATGAACAAGCTGGCGGAAGACATTAGATGAAGTAATATCCAGACCCGTTGTCGGTTCATCAAAAAGAATGATGTCGGGATTATGGATAATCGCTCTGGCTATTGCGACTTTTTGACGCATTCCCTTTGAAAAGCCGCCAACTTTCCGGTTTAAATAATCCCTCATTCCGAACATTTTTGCTAAGTCATCTATTCGCACCTTTGTTTCATGCTTGCTGAGTCCATACAATCGGGCAAAGTATTCCAAGTTCTCCCGAGCGGTGAGGCGATCATACAAGCCGGTTTCCCCTCCGAACAGCACGCCAATTCGTTTCTTGATTTCATCCGGTTCTTTTATCGTGTCGTACCCTGCCACACTGACCTGACCTTCAGTTGGAGATAGCAGAGTCGCGATCATCCGCAGCAGCGTTGTTTTTCCCGCTCCGTTTTCTCCAAGCAAGCCGACCACTTCTCCTTTTTTCATGGAAAATGATACATGCTTAAGCGCTGTGACAAATATTTTTTTATCCTGAAACGTTTTCGTAACCTCATGAATCTCAATCATCATTATTCCACCTCTTTGTGTGTCTTCTTGTCATTAATATACAAACAAACCGCAGAGGAATCTGCACTTATGTCGTGAATCGTCCGTTTGGTGTCGTGAATATGCCAAATAACATCATATAAATGGTAAAATAAAGAGAATCTTACAAATTAAGAAGTTCAGCAATACGACGGCAGGTGAGACATATCAATGAAAGTTGGACTAGTAGACGACCGGTTTATTGACCTTGATAAATTAAATGGAATAATCGCAGGCATACCAGAACTCGAAATTGTGTTCTCCACTCAATCGGCTGAGGAGGCATACGAGCATATAAAGAAAGAGGCAGTTGATGTACTGATTGCGGACATTGAAATGCCGAATCTGTCGGGCTATGAACTAGCCGATGTGATTCATTCGCATGCACTGAATATTTCAGTTATCTTTGTGACCGGAAGCAGCGGCTATGCCGTTCACGCATTTGAACTGAATGTTCATGACTACATTATGAAGCCTTATTCGAAAGAACGGCTGATCAAATCAATTGAACGATTGAAAGAAAAATCAAAATCAGCGGAAATCGCCGGAAGACTGTATTTAAAACAAAAAAATGACATTCATATCCTTCAGAAGAAAGACATCATTTTCATTGAACGATCAGGCAGATCAACGACCATTTATACCAAATCTGGTTCTATCAAGACGTACCTGACGCTGAATGAACTTGAAGGAGAACTGAGAGAACGGGATTTCATCCGGTCCCACCGGTCTTTTATCATCAATATCCATTACGTAAAAAACTTTTCGCTGTATGCCAAAAATTCCTACATCGTGACATTTGAAGGCTTGGATGCACAAGCCATGATTACGAAGGAAAAAGTGGATTTCTTGCAGCAGCATTACTTTTAAAGGCGGGAAAATGGTGAAAACACATAAATTATACTGGGCACTGACTGCTATCCTTGGAACGGTTCATCTTCAGGCTTTGGTCATGAACCTTCCTTGGAAAACGCCCATTTATTATACTAGTTTACTGGCCTTAGGAATCGCTTATTTTATTTATAGAAAATCCGCTTTAAACCTTAGTGCACTGGAAGTAAAATGGCATATTTATTTATTCTTAATGCAGATGATACTCATTACCTTTTATATAGCGGATCTGCCTTTTTTAATAGAGCTCGTCCCTTTTCTGATTTTTATCGGTCTAGAAGCGGTCCGGCAAGCCGGTTCAAAGAAACTGCACACTTTATCTCACGAGCTTCAGCAGTTTGAAGAACAGCGGAATCACATGAATGAAACGTTCAGAATTGTCCGAAGCGAACGGCATGATTTTCTGAAACATGTTTCTGCTGTTCATTTCCTGCTTGAAAACGGCAAAAACAAGGAAGCGAAAGACTATTTGGATGAATTAGTTGGCGGATATGAAGAAACGAACCTCTCGATTAAAGGAGAACGGGGAATTGTCGCGGGAGCCCTGCACCAGATGTATAAAACTGCTCATGCGGCCGGCATTTCCATTGTCTATGATCTCGACCTCCCTTTATCTTCCCTGCCGTTTTCAGACCATAACATCGTGGCTTTGATTGGCAATCTTCTATCCAATAGCATTGATGCAAGCAAAGAATGGCAGGAAGCACATAAAGAACAGGCACAGATCTCCCTGCAATTTTACAAAAAAAGCGGTCTTTACATACTCATATGCAAGAATACTGCCATGCCAATTCCAAACGATATTCTAGATCAATTGTATGAAATATACGGGATCACGACAAAATCAGACGGACATGCTGGTCTCGGCACGAAAATCATTCATGATATCGTGAACGAGCATCAGGGATATTTAGATTTTGTTTATAAAAAAGAGGAATTTACGGTGAAGATCAAGATTCCTGCAATCAGATGAAAAACCCAGCTCAGTAAATAGGAACGGGGCTTATCCAAAAGAAAGCCCCCGAGTGTTGCAGCCGATTTAAGTCCTTACAACTTTATTTACTTAGCTTAATGATTAATTAAAGATAGTCCAAGATAAACGGCTGCCCCCCACATTACTAAGGCAGATATTTTATTCAATACAAACATAAAGTTTCCTGATTTATCGAGTTTTCCACTCATTCGCCCAATTAGCGCAAGTCCTAAAAACCAACTCCACGAAACCACCATGCATGAAAAAACAAATATAACTTTTTCTTCCCCCTCGTATCTTAACGAACCTGGTCCGATCACACCCATCGTGTCCATTATTGCATGAGGGTTAAGTAAGGAAACAGATGCCGCAAACAAGACTTGTTTCTTCAAAGAAAATTTCTTTGCAATTTCTGCTCTTTCATTGCTCGGTTTACTATTCCATGTGGTCCATCCCATATAAATTAAAAAGATAAAACCTCCCCCAACAAGGATTGTTTTGATCCAAAATGAACCTAGAATCAGTAAGGAAACCCCTAAGACAGACACTAAAATCAAAAGCGTATCACACAAAGAGGCAGTAATCACAACAGGTAATGCTTTAATAAATCGCGGCTGCAGCGCCCCTTGATTAAAAACAAAAATATTTTGGACGCCAAGAGGCAGAATCAATCCCAGTGCAAGAATAAATCCATGAATAAATGGTTCTAACATCCAATGTTCTCCCTTTCTTCCATTTTATTAAATTAGTCATAGTTTAGTTGAAGATATGGACCATGTCTCCGACCAATTGGATGGAATTCAAACCAACCAAATAATATAATAAATAATAAAAAGGAGAACCATTGGATGTTTTCAATCGATTGGAAGCCAAATAAGTCTTCACCTGTATGTCAGGAATAAATTCAGCTTGATTTATTTCTTGAATCGTTGGCAAGTTGGGTTTGTGAATGCCAGAATTTACGTAGGAACTCCAATCCGGGGGAGGGGCAGTTGTTAAAAGGTTCCATGTATTATTAACCACTCTTGTTCCACTGCCGGTTTTTCCTTCAATAAGTCCTTCCGCTGTTAATTCATCATATGCAGTTACAACCTGCTTTACAAGCCCTGCAGCTTATTAGTGTTGGTTTATTACATAAAGGTTCTACCGTATTAACAGAAAAGCCATCGTATCTCAATTCAGTGCATGTCTTCCAATCAGCAGGTATGCAATTAGTCGGCATCCCGTTAGATAAAGAAGGAATTGAAGCAGAACATATCCCACAATATAAAAAACAACATAAAGCTGCATTACTTTATACAATTCCTTCTTTTCACAACCCTACTGGAACTTTAATGACTGTTGAAAGACGAGATCAATTGTTAAACATCTGTCAACAAGAACAATTGCCAATAATCGAGGATGATGTATATAGAGAGTTATGGTTAGAGGAAAAACCGCCAAAACCCCTTAAGGCTTTTGACAAAAATGGCCTTGATTTATATTTGGGAAGTTTATCTAAATCATTAAGTCCAGGTCTTCGAATTGGTTGGGTAGTTGGTCCAGAACCAGTTATTGAGCACTTAGCAGATATTAAAATGCAAACCGACTATGGTTCCAGTTCTTTATCACAGTGGGCCGCAGCAGAATGGTTTTCCAGCGGACTTTATGATCAGCATCTTAAGGAAATAAGAAAACAGCTTAAAATACGAAGAGATTTTACATTAAATACTTTAAACCAGTATTTTTCCAGTATTGCAACATGGGAAAAGCCAAGTGGAGGATTTTATGTTTGGGTACGTTTATTGCCGTCAATCTCTATAAGAAAACTATTTGAACATGCACTTGCAGAAGGCATATTACTAAACCCCGGAAACGTCTATGATAATCAGGCTGGCCAATATCTGCGCATTTCCTATTCCTTTGCATCTCTTCCAAGTTTAGAAGACGGTCTGCGCCGTTTATCAATGATAATAAGCAGACTTGCCGAATAGGGGAACAATCAATTTCCCAAATTAAAAGCCCAGTTTCTCAGCATCATAAATGTGAAATTTGGGTTTATTTTTCTTCATAATTGCCCCCGATTGTTGAATAGAACCAATTTTCCATCTTTAAAACGATAAATAATCCTGCCTGTTAGTATCCAAAAGCCTCTTAATAATACCGCACAGCTTATGAGGATTCAGCTAATGAAGTTTGGCAGATATAAAAATCGAAGTTTATTGGTGAACCTGTCAAATAGCAAAATCCGCTAAAAATTTTCGGATTCTGGGGTTTTTGTGTTTTTTTATCGAAAAATATGATATATTATCTGAATATTATAAAAAATATTCTAAAAAAGGTGGCTTATAGAATGAATTTGCTAGCAAGAATAAGTACAGCAGCAGGTAACACTTTTATCTACTGGGTCTTACTATTCACGGCTTTGGCCTTGTTGTTTCCAGGAGGTTTTACCTGGATAGCACCTTTTATCCCGCTCCTTCTTGGAATTATCATGTTCGGAATGGGATTGACGCTGTCTTTTAAAGATTTCAAGGCTGTATTCAAACAGCCCCTGGCCGTGTTCGTAGGGGTTGCTGCTCAATACATCATTATGCCTGGTGCCGCTTATCTTCTGGCCGTAGGGTTGAATCTTCCTCCTGAAGTGGCTGTTGGCGTGATATTGGTCGGCTGCTGCCCTGGGGGAACTGCATCGAATGTAATGGCGTACCTGGCAAGAGCAAATGTCGCCCTGTCAGTTGCGGTTTCATCGGTAGCGACTTTGGTATCACCTATCCTGACTCCGGCGCTTATTTACTTATTAGCGAGCCAGTGGCTTCCTGTATCAGGAAAAGATATGCTTCTCTCGACGGTTCAAATCGTTCTTATTCCTATTATTCTCGGTATCGTCTTCAAATGGATATTGAAGGACAAAGCAGAAGAAGGGGCGAAAATCCTGCCGCTTGTCTCAGTAATTGGGATCGTCGGCGTCATCTCAGCAGTGGTAGCCGGGAATAAAGATAATATCCTTGAATCCGGTTTGGCGATCCTCGGTGTAGTCGTTCTGCATAATTTTGTTGGATTGCTATTAGGCTTCTTTATTTCAAAATGGTGTAAATTCCCTTATGCCGATCAAAAGGCAATCTCGATTGAGGTCGGGATGCAGAACTCAGGACTTGCTGCAGCATTAGCAACCGCCCATTTCTCACCGCTTACTGCTGTTCCGAGTGCGATTTTCTCAGTGTGGCACAATATTTCTGGACCTTTGATTGCCACGTACTGGGCGAAAAAATCCGCAAAAAAAGAGCAAGAAATGAAATTAGTTAAAAACCCAAAGCAAGTTTCCTAATAAAATTGACGCAGAAAATCCTAAAAGGTATTTTCAGGATAAAAAAGTCAACCTATTGCAACAGGCAAGTTTGAAATGACATCGTAAAGCATGAAGGAATATTCAAGTGAAAGAGGTGTCCTTAATGGACACCTCTTTCACTTGAATTATTTTAAAAAGACAGCTACGCTGCCTTTAGAGACTATTTATAATCTGGTTAGATATATAATAATTTATTTCACCCAGTATTTCTTCGTTCGGTCAACGATGGGATGGCCAGGACCCCTGCATTTTTCTGATCTGAATAATTTGACCCGTATGGTAAGCGTCGTGAAGAAATATATCCAGCAGTTTCCCTTCAAGGGAATTTTGGTCAAGCTCTTCAACAGAAGTTCCACTCAGTATCTGCCTTAAACTGCGATGAACGTTTTCAGCACGTTCAATGACTTTCTTCCATTCCTTATCTTCATTTGATTGTTCGGTGAGATAGAAGTTTTCGTCACCGCTTAGATGATGTGTCCATTCACGGCCTTCCATGTCTGCTACAAGTCTCTCTTTGTAATAAATGAGATGATTAACATTCTCCCAGATTGTTTTGGCTGCCTCTCCAGCTGGTCTCCAACTGGCTTGTTCTGCCGTGACTCCTTCAATTGCATGTTTAAGCGGAGCATACCAACTCTCCTTATCAAACGTCGAATCTAGCACGTTTATAAGGAATTCAATACGATTCAAAGTCATCTCCTCCTTGAACAGTTTTCCTTTAAAAATAATGATTTCGTCAGTAATTGTTAAAAATCCTGCCCTTTACTTCAATAAAAAAGAGCATTTCTCCTTTTGGAAGAAATGATCAAAATGTTTTGTCTCTATATATGAAAAAACGTTAGAATCCTCTTCATACTCGCTAACATCTAATAACCGGTGCTGGGGAAGTATTTTAACGGGCGTTCGCATACGGCTACTACCTGAGCTGCAAAAAAGCATGACATTTTTTGTGTCATGCTTTTTTAGATACGGCGTAATGGATTATTCCCGCCAAAAATTCGTATATTCTGTTTTATCCTGTATATTAAATTCAATCATTTTCTCAAGCAATTCGTAATTTACCGGCTCAGCCCACCGAATTCGAAACAAGCCTTTGGTAGCGCTGTAGCCAGCTTGTGCAATGTCATCGGCAAAGTGGGTAATGCCTGCTTCTTCGGGTGCAACGCTCAAATGATGCTTCGCTGTGGAAAAGCCGATGATAAATGTGCCGTGATCGGAAAACATTGGCGTATTCCACTTGATGTGCGGTTCCAAATTCAGGAATTTATCAGCAACCCACGTCAAAATTTCCTCTGTTCGATCGCGGTGGTCGGGGTTATCAATACCTGCTAAATATTTTGCGAAAACTTCCATGTCTTCCTCCTTCGATATTATGCTATTGCCGCCAAAAATTCGAATTCTAAAGCCTTATCCTTGATATTAAATTCAATTATCTGCTCTAGCAATTCGTAATTAACTGGTTCAGTCCATTGAATTCACAAAATAGATTTAATAAATTGCTCGGTGTTTAACACGGTGGCAAATTCATTGTGAACAGTCGCAAGAGAAAGATTATGAATCGTTTCTGCATCTATATATTCACCGTTATGATCCTTCATTCCAAAAGCTGCTGTTGCATCTGAAAGCAGATAAGTATCATAACCCAAATTCCCGCTCATTCTTGTAGTGGTTGAAACGCAATGCGGGGTAGTTAAGCCAGTAACTACTACTTTGTCCGTATTAATACTTTTTAAATATTCGTTAAGATTAGTTCCAATAAAAGCACTATTAACCGTTTTGGTTATTACTTTTTCATGATTGAGAGGAGCAACGATGTCTTTTATAGAAAAACCGTCCTCTTTATAATAAAAAACTGAACCTGGTTTTTCAGATAAGTGTTGAACATGGACTACCTCCCATCCTTTATCACGCCATATATCCAGCACTTTCTTAATGTTTTCTTCGGCATGAAAATTATTTCGTTCTCCCCATTTTTTGTGGTTAAAAGCTTTTTGAACATCTATAATTACTAAAACTTTGGTACTTTCCATACCTTTCACTCCATCTCTGAACAAACTCAGCAATTGCATTTTCCCTTTAAAGCGCCAATTAGTTTGTTTTAAGATAAATTATACTAGCTCATCCGGGATTATCAATTAAACCGTACTTCTGAAATCGTTCGTAATGTCATGACAAATCATTTCCTTATTTTATTTTTGCTGAAACAAATGTCCTGATCGCTAACAGAAATTACATCCTCTAAGTATCTTCGATTTATTATGAAAATCCCTTCCCTTAAAGAGGTTGTTTGGTTCCCCAAAACCTGCATAATCAGGATTTTGGATACTCATAGAGGGCATTTGATTCCCCAAAACCCGCATAATCAGGATTTTGGATACTCATAGCGAGCGTTTGATTCCCCAAAACCCGCATAATCAGGATTTTGGATACTCATAGCGAGCGTTTGATTACCCAACACCTGCATAATCAGGATTTTGGATACTTAAAGAGGTTATTTGATTCCCCAAAACCCGTATAATCAGGATTTTGGATACTCATAGAGGGCATTTGATTACCCAACACCCGCATAATCAGGATTTTGGATACTCAAAGAGGTTCTTTGATTCCCCAAAACCCGTATAATCAGGATTTTGGATACTCATAGCGAGCGTTTGATTACCCAACACCCGCATAATCAGGATTTCGGATACTCAAAGAGGGCGTTTGATTACCCATAACCCGCATAATCAAGATTTTGGATACTCATAGAGGGCATTTGATTCCCCAAAACCCGCATAATCAGGATTTTGGAAACTCAAAGAGATTGTTTGATTCCCCAAAACCCGCATAATCAGGATTTCGGATACTCAAAGAGGTTATTTGATTCCCCAAAACCCGCATAATCAGGATTTCGGATACTCATAGAGGGCATTTGATTCCCCAAAACCCGCATAATCAGGATTTTGGAAACTCAAAAAGATTGTTTGATTACCCAAAACCCTCACAATCAGGATTTTGGATACTGGCCCGTTTCATAAAGAAAGACGCCGTTCCAATTAAAGAAAAGCGCCCCGATTACAAAATAAAAATAATATATTTTTTCCCTAATCCCTAATCTCTCATTATCAACTATTGAATAAAAAATCTTATGGGACAAACAATATAAATAATTAAGCGACAAAAGCAGGAGGGAATCACATGGTAAATGTATGGGAAACAGTTTTGGATGCAATGAAATCAATGACAGTTCAAGATAAAGATCAACCTCTTCATGTCGGAGAAGTGATGGCATGCTGGATTTACTTGGCAGGTCTTGAATTAGCCAAAGTATCCGTTCAAGCAGGTTTAAATACGACGGAGGATGATGAATTAAAAGCAATTCTTGAAGAAGATATGAAACTCGGAAACAGTCAAAGGAAACAACTCCATGATTTCATGATTAAGGAAGGCATTACACTGCCTCCTGCCCCTGAAGATATGCCAATATCAGATTCTAACAGTATTCCTCTTGGTGTTAAATTAACGGATGATGTGATTGCAAACGAATTATCTTTAAAAATCATTAGTTTGATTATGAAAGCAGCTGGTGCCGCTACTGAGTCAATTCGTACAGATGTTGGTTTATTGTTTGTTCAGTTTCAAGCAGAAAAATTGGCTTACGCGACTAGATTAAAACATTTAATGCGTAAACGCGGATGGATTAAAGTACCGCCGTTTTACGTCCCAGCTGGTTCTCAACAACCATTGAGTTAAAACTTTTATAGTGCTGCCCCTTATAAGGGATTTTTATAAAAAAAGGAACAAGGCATTTTTTCTAAGAAATCTTACTCAGCATCCAGCCATTATATGACCTAAAGGGGACGATTGCTTTATGCTGCAATTGCCCCCTTTAATTAGGATATACTTGGTCAGTTAGTTCGCTTGTTAATCTAGTATTGAACTCTTAAACCTGCTGTTCCGGCCTTAACCTATTCAAACCCCTTCCAGACCACAGGAAGCAGCTCCGTTAATTCATGGGCGAGCATCGTATGGGCTGACCTTTGCTCGGACCATTTATCGGCACATACTCCGTGAAGATAGACCGCGTTTAAGACCGCATGTCTCCATTCCTTATGGCAGCACAGCATGCCAAGCATCATACCAGTTAGTGTGTCGCCGGTGCCTCCCTTTGCAAGCGCGCTGTTCCCTGTCGGATTTGTCCAGGCTTCACCATCAGGGAAAGCGATGATTGTCTCGTTTCCTTTAAGAACAATGGTTACACCAAGCTTCTCAGACCAAATGGATGCATGATGCGAGCGATTTTGCTGAAGCTCTTTTAGGTCAACTCCCGTTATTTTCGAAAATTCACCAGGGTGGGGAGTGAGAATCACAGGTTCCTGTCTTTCATCATACATCCGCTCAGTTAAAGCCCCCGCATCCAATATGAGGGGAGATTCCGATTTCATCAGCTGATGAGTGGCCTTCTCCGTTTCTTCATTTGGTTCTATACCAGGACCTGCAGCAACAGCCTTATATTTTGCCAGGTCAACGGAACTTTCCGCCGTTTTCTGCAATCCATTTCTCAAATAGGTCACCTCAGGCAAAACAGGGACAATATACGGGATCACTTCTTCATCAGTCCCGATTTCCAGTTTGCCAATCCCGCTGCGCATCGCTCCAAGTCCTGAAAGCAGCGCTGCTCCTGGCATATCTCTGCTTCCCGCTAAAAGGAGACCAGTTCCGTAGGTTCCTTTGTGACCTGAAGCCTCTCTTTTCGGAAGGGTTGTTCTTACGTTTTCCTCTGTCCAAAATGGATGAGCTGTCATTTAGGTTACCTCCTTTCTAATTTACGGATAGCTCCCCGACACGCGGACGTGCATCACGGTACCATTGCAGGCAGAGAATAAAAATAATCACAATATCTATTACGTCTCCGCCGTAGTACATTAGCATTCCCGAAGCCTCGGCCTGCTCCAGAGACACTCCATTTGGCGGATGAGCATAAATGAACTTAGACAAAATTCCGTGGCCGGAGAACGCCAGCACCAGCACAATCACACGATAAGCAAAGCTCGTCCTATGCGGTGCCGGATCAATATAAATCATAGACACGGTGAACAAATACCCCGCTAAGAAAACATGAAAATGGATAACGATATGGAGAATGGAATTCTGATGCATGGCTGGGTATAAATCCGTCGTATAAAGGAGCCAAAGTCCTCCCACATTCAGCAAGGAAGCAGTGAGAGGATCACTTAAAATCCGTATTGGCAAGCTTTTCAGAACATGAGTGAGCCTTCTTGCCTGATTCACCTTTAAGGATCGCATGAGGAGAGTCATTGGTGCAGCAAGCACCATGAGAAGCGGCGCCAGCATGCCGAGGAGCAAATGTCCGAGCATGTGCGCGGTAAAATCCATGTGGGCACGGTTGGCTAAAGGACCGCTCACTGCAGAAACAGCGCAAAAAATCCCAATAAACCAAAAAACAGACCGGTAAACAGGCCATTTTCTTCGGCTGCGATTAGAGATCGATACAGCAATACCATACAAAACCAAAGCAGCGATAAATGGCAGGGCCAACAGTAACTGAGGCCCGATTCCGATAACATGATGTGAATGATGCATACTAATCAGCTTTCCGCTTTCTTGTCCGGGCGATGAGAATGATCCCGGCAATCAGGATCAACGCTGCGATGATATTCCAGATCCAATCATATATGTACACATGATCCACGTACCGAATCTGATGAAGCCCCATCAGCTTATGCTGAACTGTGCCGTCATACAATTGAAAAGCCCCGGCCCCACACAAGACACCGCCCCACCACCTCTTAATCCACAAGGCATTCCGGCGTCTTAGATCCGCAAACAAAAATAAACTTCCTATTGTTGCAAGCCAGCTGAACGCATGAAACAGACCATCCGAGACTAATCCGATATCCGTTGTGGATTTATCATAAAAATGATGCCAGTGCAGCAGCTGATGAAATATAGTTTCATCAATAAATGCCACAAGACCCAGGCCAAACAAAATGCCTGACAGCAGATTACGGGAAGAATATGCCTCCCTTTGAGCCGATTGTGCAGGATCCATAACGAGGTGCCTCCATTCCGAATGTTTATTACTAAAATTCCCCATTAAATAACGGACATAAACATCTATATTGAAATGGGCTCAGATATCATATATCGGCAATCCTCTCTGATGAACATGTATCCATTTTTAAAATCAGCCTCCCGCCCTATCTGCAAATGCATCTGCGGACCATCCCTGCCTTTCTTTTCGATTGATAGACTGAATAGGCTTCATGAAAATAGTGAAAGGAGGAACTTCATGAAAAAAGCTGGACCCGCCGGATTGAAATGGCTCAAAATTGCTCACATTCTGCTCATTTCCCTATTCTTTGGCGGAATCATGAGCTCATTAGCGCTGAATTATGGCTTGTCACTGGCCGTTTATACAGATACGCTTTCAACGTACAAACACCTTGTTGAAATAAGCGATTTGATTGTTCGGACCGGTGCCATTGGAACTTTGCTTCTTGCATTTATTTATGGATTTTTTACGAATTGGGGATTTTTCAGGCACCGCTGGCTTGCAGTGAAATGGATTCTTTTCATCCTGCAGACTCTCAATGGAATTTTTATCGTCGACAAACTGATGATGGCAAACATGGCTCTTCTTGAGGCTGAAGGCAGCGCAGCTTTAAGCAATGCCGTATTCATTCAGAATCATTCCATCAGACAGTACGCCGTCATTATTCAGATTGCCATTACTATTTTCATCATCATCATTTCAGTCTGGAAGCCGTGGAAAAAGAAAAAGCTCCATAAAAAAGGTGCTGTCATCAATTGAAGACAGCACCTTCATCATTCTGTTTACCTCGCCTGCCTGCTCCTGCAGACAAGTTAATAGAGAGTGCAAGTTCACTTATTCAGGAAAACCTGCAACATTTAACGGAAAAAACCGCAGCTTTACTTCACCAATCATTTCCTTCGCAGAAACCTCGCCTATCTCACGGCTGTCCCTGCTTTGTCTCCGGTTATCTCCCATAACAAAGTAGGCGTCTTCAGGTACGGTTGCCTGAAAGTCTTCAGTCAGCAGTTCCCCCTCAGGGAGGTTCTGCTTAGATTCAGCCAGATAAGGCTCATCGTATTTCTTTCCGTTAATGTATAAAGTATCCTGTTTCATTTCAACCGTATCACCTGGAAGCCCGATGACACGCTTGATGTAATCTTTTCCTGGCTCAGGCGAGTGAAAGACCACCTTGTCAAAACGCTGGATTTCGCTCGTTTTGGAGATAATCAGCCGGTTTTGATCTTCAAATGTCGGCTGCATGGACTTTCCTTCCACCAAGACCGGCGCGAAAAGGAATTCCCTGCAAATAAAAGCAAGAGCGACGGCAAGCAGGAGCGATTTCGTCCAGCTCCAAATTTCCTTTTTCATGTTTTCCTTCATTGCTTCCCCTCCATTTCAGCTTCCATTTTTCTGCCCTGAAAAAAGCCAGCCGTCAGCAAACAGAAAATCCCTAGCCCCGAACCTGCAAGCATGGCGTAATCAATAATAGAATTCAGCGCCATACCTCCTGCAATAGAGGCAGAAAAGAGACAAAGAAATACAACCGTCCAATTTTTCATGCGATCCCGCCTTACGATTTATTTTTTTAACTGAATGCTATTCCAAAAACAATCCCGATTGTAATTCCCATAGCAAGCAAGATTATCAAGTGCAATGCCAATTCCCGCTCCCAGTGAATCCCAATAGCCAAACCTGTTCGGTTCTTATTTTCAGCACTTATTTTCAACCGTTCCTTTATATCACTATTTACGAAAGAACACATCGGAAAGTTTCAAAATACAGGGAAGCTATTTTTATCATGCCATAAATAAGGAGCGATGTCCCTTATAAAACATGCTGCGAGGTGATGAATGAAAGAAGGCAGCACCTTTTTTATAAGGGCCGCCTCTCCATTTTTCTAATCATTTATTTATATGAGTCTGAAAGAGCCTTAACTTCAGTGTTCGTAAGTGATCTTTTCCATATTTTAAGATCATCGATCGTTGTAACGGCTGGTCCAATTTATGTGTGTTTAATAATATTTTAAGATTGCTATATTAATTCATTAACCAATTTTCATTAATTTTATGTAAAAAAATCCTAACAGGATCAGCAAGCAAAGATTATAATCCTTTCAACTGAATGCGTATTTTTTGATTCTATTACCTTCACTATCAGTCAAATTGCTATTTTGCTGGATGCGTATAAATCACAGAATTAGAAGAACCTCTCTAATGAGAAGAGATAACCAACAACAAAAAGAGCACGATCATGATCATGCTCACTTCTTCAGGGAATGATTGTTCTTTTTACTTTTACTCCCATACCTTTCTATCAAAAAATATTCCTTATAAATAAAAACCCCCTCTGCTGGCATGCAGAGGGGCATTGATTTTATAAGAACAGATCAAACAGCAAAACAGTTCCAAAAGCGATAAATGACAATAATGTTTCTAATACAGTCCATGTTTTAAAGGTTTCTTTTACAGTTAACCCCAGGTATTCTTTTACCAGCCAGAAACCGGCATCGTTTACATGTGAGAACATGAGTGAACCTGCACCAGTCGCAATAACCAATAATTCCAAGTTCACACCGGACATGTGCTCAATAATTGGTGAAACGATACCGGCAGCGGTTGTTAATGCGACCGTTGCCGAACCTGTCGCAATTCGAATTAAACCTGCTACCATAAATGCTAAAACAATAGGAGATAAGGATGCCTGCTCAGACATTTGAGCAATTGAAGTGCCGACACCGCTATCAATAAGGATTTGCTTAAACCCGCCTCCTGCACCGATGATGAGAATGATTGAACCAACCGGAAGCAGGCATTCGTCCGTTAACTTTTTCAATAAGTTTTTATCGAAACCTTGGCGAAATCCAAGGAAGTAGTAGGCTGCAAAACAAGCAATTAGAAGGGCCATTACTGGACTGCCGATGAACAGGCAGAATTTCACGACGCCATCAGGCAGTGCCATATAAGGCGCAACAACCGACAGAATCATTAAGATAACAGGTAATAAGATAATGACGAATGAAATTCCTGTACCCGGTAATTTTTTTGATGCCGTGTTGATACGGATCAGCTCCGGCTCTCCTTCAGGAATCACGCGTTTATGCACCCACTTCGCAAACAATGGTCCTGCAATGATGGACGCAGGCAGCGCAATAACAAGAGAATAAATCAGGACTTTTCCCATATCGGCATCATAGATGCCGATTGCGGTCATTGCCCCCGGATGCGGCGGAACAAGACCATGTACAATGGATAATCCTGCAATAACAGGCAGTGCGATTAATAAAATGTTCTGTTTTGTAGTTTTATAAATTGATATGACCAGCGGCAATAAGATCACGATTCCCACTTCAAAAAATACCGGGATTCCAATAATAAAACCTGAGAAAAGCATTGCCCACGGCAATCTCTTTACACCAAAGAACCGAATGAAAAAATCTGCTACTTGCATTCCGGCACCTGAATCTGACATCAGCTTTCCTAGAATCGTGCCCAGCGCCAAAATCCCAACCAGGTGACCTAAAACGCTTCCAACTCCAGTTTCATAAGCTCCAATAATTTTATCCATTGATAATCCAGACATGATGGCCTAGAACAAGCTTGCAACCGTTAAACTAATAAACGCATGCCATTTCCACCATGCTACTCCTAAAATAACAATCACAATGGATAAAAAAGTAACCATTAATAGATACATTTCCATACTAAATTCCCCCTCCCCCATACAGAAAACGCTTTCAAAA
The DNA here is from genome assembly GCF_030127205.1 of Metabacillus hrfriensis. Taxonomy (NCBI): domain Bacteria; kingdom Bacillati; phylum Bacillota; class Bacilli; order Caryophanales; family Bacillaceae; genus Metabacillus; species Metabacillus hrfriensis. The sequence continues at coordinate 455,570 of NZ_CP126116.1, read as the reverse complement.
GCCCGTCAGGAAAAGGTGCTGCATCCCTTTTTTCCCGCGTTTCCTATCTATCAAAATTAACTATATAATGCTGCATGTCCGTGTTATAGTAACCTTCACTGTATTCGATCACATCGCCCGCTTCATCATAGGAATAACGCGACCTCTTTAATAAAGATGTTCTCTCTTTCACACGCAATATTTCCGCCACAGACGAAGGTGCGATGGCAACAGCAAACCCATCCCGAAACTTTTCTAAAGAAATATCTTGTTCTTCAATCAAATCATATAAGGATTGCACACTTAAATCTGATGGGTCCGTCCCTTTTATACACCTTGTATCTAAATAATGCGTGAAATGAATATAGGGAACCCCATCAAGACGATAAAGCCGTTCGATTCGAAAACAATGCTCCCCGAATAATCGATACGGTTCTGAGCCTTCTTGATTGCTTATTATTTCAGCTTTCAGCAATTGTTTTTGAATTTTATGCCCTTCTTCTACTAATACTTCCGTAAAACGTTTCCCTTTGGAAAGCTTTGAGGCAGAAGTATTTCGGATAACCTTCGTGCCTTTGCCGCTCTTCTTTTCAAGGTATCCTTCCAGAACAAGCTCATTTATGGCATTGCGGACAGTAATTTTGCTCACCTCGAATTCATTTTCCAATTGCGGTTCTGAAGGTATATTTGCTTCAAGAGGATACACCCCATGTAAAATCCGGTCTTTTAAGATTTTCTTTATTTGTAAATATAAGGGTCCTTTTTTTCGAGATACGTTCACTGTTACATCCTCTACCTTTCTACATCGCCCACTGATTCCGTCATTGCGCGGAGGATATCATTCTCCGTTGACATTGGGGTATCGCCAGCAATCGTATGCGCAAGCATTGCTGCTGCTGCTGCAAACGCTACCGTTTTTTTCGGTGAAAATCCTTCTGCCTCACCATGTACGATACCGCTAGTATAGGCATCTCCAGCACCTATTCTATCATAGACGGAAAACGTGAGTTCTTTTGAAAAGGTGAATGCTTGATTCTTAAACATAAAGCCCTGCAAGGAATGAGTATTGTCGCCATTGATTGAACGATGAGTGCCCGCTATGACGGAGATATTATACTTTTTTGCAATCGCTGGAATCAGATCCATAAGCTGTTCAGTCCGTTCTTCCTTCTCTGTTTCCATACCAAGAACAAACATCGCATCTTTTTCATTCATCATGACTGTATCTGACAGATGCAGCATTTCTTCATATTCCGGCTTCGCTTTTTCATACCCGTCATTCCCCCAAAGGGACGGGCGGTAGTTGCAATCGAAGACAACTGTGCCGCCATTTTCTTTGACCGCTGCTGCGAACGTTTTCATATGATGGCGGACCGAATCATTCATCGCGAGTGTTATACCGCAAAAATGAACAATATCGATTCTTTTGGCAATCTCTTCAAACTCATACGTTCCTGCAGGGGCTGTATTGAAGCTGCTTTCCTGACGGTTTGAATAGGTTACGCGGCTCGGCCGCGCTCCGAATCCGTTTTCTAAAAAGTACATGCCAACATATTTCCCATCCCGTACAATGAATGATTGAGAAACTCCCAATTTTCGAAGGTGCGAAAGGGCAGCTTCACCGATTGTATTATCCGGCAGTGCGGATACGAGGTACCCGGTATGCCCAAAACGTGCAAGCGCTGATGTGACATTCACGCCCGTCCCTGAGAAGGAATAGTTTAATGTGCCCGCTTGTGACAAGAGTTCATATCCAGGTACTTGCAAGCGCATCATGATCTCACCAAAAGCCGCAATTTTTTTAGCCATTTTGATCAGCCAAGTTCTTCATCGTTTCAAGCAATTCCCGCACATCGCTGACATTTGTTTTTCCGGTTTCTTTATCAATGATCGATGAATACACATGAGGGATAACTTGCGGTACGTTCGCTTCAAGGGCAATGCGCAAGATGGCTTCAAAATTCTCTTTGTCGATTCCGCCAGTCGGCTCAAGCGCAAATCCTTCTTCACCGCATGCCTCTGCAACAGCACGGAACTCGTCTTCACGGCTTAATCCTTGCATTGGGAAGTATTTCAATGCATTGCCTCCCATATCACGCACAAGGGCAATGGCCGTTTTTACCGGTACAATCGCATGCTCGTCCTGTGCAGCGCTAACGGGGCCTGTTGAGATATTCACATATCCCGGGCGTCCTGTCGGAGATACCAGGCTGTTGATCCAGCTGTCTTTTTCCCCAAGGTTGGCACGTGTTGCTCCAACTGCAGGGAAAACTTGATTAATATGACTGCCAGGGTAGTGTTTCGCAATCTCCGCCACTACAGCAGCCTGGCGATTGTCACCTGCACCCAGTCCAATCGATACAGCCTCCTCAATTTCTTTTCCGTATTCTTTCATCGCTGCAACTGCTTCTTCTGCTGTCGGATAATCTTTTGAAAGAACACCGACTAAAACATGCCCTTCTGCCGCTTCAAATACTTCTTTCGCATTTTCTATGCTGCTGGCCAGAACATTTAATGCAACACGATCTTTGTAAAACCGTTTTGTTATAGTTGACATCTTATTTTCCCCCTTCTGCTAATTCGCGGATTTTCGCTTCTATGACATGGATATCATCGCCTTGCAGCGGACGCGGATCGATATCGAAATAGCCTTGTCTCACACCATAATCACGTGTGTAGATGGCAATGTCCCCTTCACGCAGTCCCGCTGCGATATCTTTTGCAGTTGTATTTGCCTGCTCTGGATCTATTTGAATGCGCGCACGGAAAATGGCCCGGCCCGCTTCATCTTGTACAATCGTCACATTGACTCCTTGAATCTCCTTCAGCGGCATCAACACTTGCAAGGCATCTTTTTCTTGTTCGCTTTTATCTTCCTTTACGCCATATTCATCAAGTGCCTGAAGGAGGCCGAACGTCGTTTCTTTGCCGACTTTCATGCTTCTTCCTATACAATGAAGCTGCACTTTCAGCCATTCAATGTAGGTTCTCTTGCCGCCCACGATTCCGGAAGTCGGTCCTTCAATAGCCTTTGAACCGCTGTAAATCGCAAGATCCGAGTATTTCACATATTTCTGAAGATCCTCTTCCGCAGCAGCATCCACAATAAGCGGTACGCCGTTTCGCATGGCAACCTCCCATGCTTCCTCAACGGAAATCATATTTTTTTGAACAGCATGATGCGATTTGACATAAAGAATGGCTGCTGTGTTTTCTGAAATGGCATCTTCAACATGTTCTGCCTTTCCTTCATTGGCATAGCCAACTTCAACGAGCTTTCCGCCGCCCAAATAGATCATCGTCTCAACCGGTGCTCCGTATTGGACATTGTGGCCTTTCAGCATGATGATTTCATTTTGAGGAATGAGTTCTTGATGAAGGCGCTCGCTCTTCCGGCGATTCCCTTTAGTCACCAGCGCCGCAACTGAAAGCGCAATCCCACTCGATGCCGAGTTCACGATAACAGCTGCCTCTGAACCAAGGATATCCGCTGCATAATCGCCGGCTTTATCCACTAAATCTGCGATCTCTGTATACCTTTGACCGCCTTGTTTCATTGCATCCATCACCGTATCCGTCGGAGCTGATACACCAAGGATACTCATTCGTCCGCTTGCATTAATCACTCGTTTCAGTCCATATTTAGCATTTAATGAATTCGCCATTTGCAACCACTCCTTTTGTTTCAATCCTTTTTTCAGCTACCCGTTCATCCCCTTCGGAATCGATGAGAGTAATTGGATCGCTTTGCACGGTAAATAGGGTTAAGTTTGCAGCGTCTCCAACCTCGATTCGTCCCAGTTCCGGTTTTTCAAGCCATCCTGCAGCATTAGTCGTGACAGCTGCGATCACCTCTTTAAGTGAGTATCCTAAATAAAGGAATTTCGTTAAAACGTTTGCCATGCTATAGACGGGACCGTTTTCTCGGTTCCCTCGGTAGATATCCGTGCTGATTGTATTTAAACCTATGAGATTAGCCTTTGCTGCTTCCGCTGCCTTAAATGAAAAACTCGCCGTTCCGTGACCGACATCCAAATGCACACCGCGGTTGATCGCATCTGTAAATACTTGAAGCGGTTTATCTTTATCATCAAAAAGGTTATTTTCTTTTCCGTTGAGATAATGAGTAATCACATCCCTTTTTTCCAAGAGCGGAATGACCTCTTCAATGTTTGGCGGTCCAGAGCCAATGTGCACCATTAAGGGCAGAGATGTTTCCCTTGAAAGGGCCCGGGCAATACGCAAAGGATCAATGCCGCTGTCACGAACTACACTTTTACTAATCCGCGCCTTTAATCCGACAATGAAATCTTTATACTCATGTACCGCCTGTACAGCTTTCTCTGTATCGATCCATTCTAACTTAGATAATTCATCCACTCGTTTTAAGCCAATCCGGGAAATGTTTAAAAAGGCAAACAAATTCGTTTTAGCCCTTTCCCTGCTTGCAGCAAGATCCGCAATCCGGTCCGCCCCGCAGCTTCCCGCATCTATAATGGTAGTAACACCTTGTTTTACTCCTATTTCATCGATTTCATCGCCATACGGATCAAATTCAGGAAAGGCATGGACATGTAAATCAATCCAGCCGCTTGAAACATAAGCACCAGAGTAATCGTATACTTCCTCTCCGCATCCGCTCCCAGCCTTTGTCAGCTCGGCAATTTTACCGTCTTCAACCACAATATCCATTTCCTTTTCATTCACAAGCTTTACATTTCGCAATACAAATCGTTCCTTCATACCTGTCACCCTTTTCCATGATCCTCTCGGAACGCGCTTACATTCACACCTGAAGGATATCATAAAATATTAATAAAGTAAATATAACGTTATAATGTTTAGAATAAAAATATATAACGTTATAATGTTTATTGGTAAATGACTCTCTTAAATTTCATTGTAAACGAAAAAAGGAAAGGGACTATTTGTCCGCTTTCCTCAAATCTCATACTAACTGGAAGAAGTCCTGCTTTTCATTCACACCTTTATTTCTTTTGTTCCTCAGGTTAGAATCTTCTAAAGAACCTCTCCGATTAGGACTCTGCCAATTCCTTAATCACTTTTTTAGAGTTACCTGCAAATTCAACAGAAGCCTCATAATAGTTCCGGCCGTTTTTAATCAAAGAAAAATCACCGATCCTGATTTTTAAAAGTGTGCTCCTGCCGCGCTCCTCAAGCTGATATAGATAAGCTATATCCCCTTCTTTTATCTTTTCTTCCCACTTTGAGACGAAAAGAGAAATCTTTAACTCTTTTTGAGGCTCTGCATTTATGATCGTGGTGATAGATTGTCCCCCGTCAGGAAGCTCCCAAACCACCTTGCTTCCCGTACTCATGGCTCCTTCAGGATAACCCTCAGGCAGTTCATCCCACTGTGCTACATATTTTGATTCTGTCAGCACCCTCCAAATTGTTTCAGGGGGAGCGTCGATAAGGATCTCATCATCTACAAACAGAGAATCTGCCATAATGCCCCCCTTTATTGAGCCGGATACGTTTTCTGCAAAAACGTAATTGACTCCTGTATCAGCTTCTTCAGCACCTCAATATTAATATCAGCTACTTTGTTTATGTAGACGCATGCCTTTCCGTTCGTATGCTTTCCAAACTCTTTTAAAAGCTCTTCCCGCTTCGTTTCACCAGGCGCAAAGTATAAACTGATTTTTGCCTTCCGGGGTGAAAAGCCGACAAGCGGCGCATCCCCTTCATGACCTGACGCATATTTATAATGATAAGAACCGAATCCAATAATGCTTGGCCCCCACATCTTAGCCTCAAAGCCTGCCGTTTCTGTAAAAATATCAAGCAGCTGGTAAGCATCCTCCCGCTTTTTCGGCGAATCTACAGCCTCAATAAATTCAATCACGCTGTTGTCAGTCTGCTTCGTTTTCAATTCGTACGCCATAGATCTGCTCCTTTTACAGGTCTTTTTTCAAGTAGTGATGCTTAAAGTCTCTTCCAACTCCATCAAGAGTGCCATATACCTCGTACCCATGCTTTTTGTAAAAATCAACTGCCTGAAAGCTGAGGGTGTCTACTTTAACAAAGTCGCATTTTTTGAGCGCAGCAAGGTTCTCCGCTTCTGCCAGAAGCTTTGATCCATGCCCTGAATGGCGCAGGTCCTCATCGATCATAAGGGTATGGATCTCAAGCCAGTTCCAGCAGATTTCTCCTAAAATGCCTCCGCGGACCATGCCGTTTTCATCTTTGAGGTACAAATTGATTTCTTCATACCTGCCGTTTAAATCCTCCGGAAAGTGCAAGGAATTGTACTCATAAAGCTTCTGATTGACGATATTTTTGCTGTACGGATTATCTTCTTTAATAATGCAGTATTTCATATGCTGTCTCCCTGTCTAATTAATATGTTACTTAATAATTCTTTTTAATGATGCCAGTTCCTTTTTCTTTTCGCTTTTTTTCAGCGAAAACAATCAAAAAAGCCAATGAAAGTTGCCTCAGCCAATGATTTGCTATTCATTCACAAAAAAGAAGCTGCCATAGTTTTAGCAGCTGCACCCCTTTTATTTTACAATACCGAGAATAAACCCGTCGTATCCTTTGCTGCCAACCGTTTGAATAACCGTTGCCTCAATTCGGGGCTCCTCTGAAAGAAAATCCATAAGGGTGCGGACACCGCTCACATTCTCATCCCCGCTGTTTTCATCTATGACCTTCCCGCCGCGGACAACATTGTCTCCAAAAATAACGGTTCCAGGTTTAGAAAGCTTCACCGCCCATTCGAAATAGCCCGGATAGTTCACTTTATCTGCATCAATAAAAATAAAATCAAACGGTGCCCGATCTTGTAATGTATCCAGCGTATCAAGCGCAGCTCCCACAATAATTTCAATTTTATCATCTAGGCCGGCTTTTTTCATATTTTCCTTTGCGATCCTCGCATGCTTCTCCTCATATTCAAGAGTGACAAGCTTACCGTCTTCAGGCAGTGCCCGCGCCAGCCAAATACTGCTATAGCCGCCGAGCGTCCCTATTTCAAGAATCTTTTTCGCACCCTTCAGCTTCGCAAGCAAGTAAAGCTGTTTGCCTTGATTAGGTGCTACATCAATCTCAGGCAGCCCCGCCTCTTCGTTTGCTTTAAGGATGTAAGACATATCCGGGTCAGCTGAATGAAGTTTAGAAATAAAGTAATCGTCTGCTTTCTTCCAAGTGGCTGGTGTAGTCATTTTAACGGCTCCTTTATCTTTTATTTAAGCAATATCCTTTTCACGTAAATTATACCTTTTTTCTGACTTTAACTGTTACTCGAACATAAAAACTTAATATCCCCCGCCATCTCTCATCCTACGTAAAAGTGCCTGACCCCTTCATGGGATCAGGCACCAATTTATTTCTATTTTTAACACTTTCATACTCCCGCTTAAATGCAAAGCTTACCACGATCAAAGCGACCACAACACTGCTGACACAGTTCCAGGTTCCAAAAAGGATGCTGCGGCGTTCGGACGCTTTCATTCTTTTAGGCAGTCACTTTGACACTCTGCATTCCTTGCAGCCTAAAGAACTTTGCTTAAGAAGGATTTAGTCCTCTCATGCTGAGGGTTGCCGAATATTTCATTCGGTTCATTTTCTTCAACGATATACCCGCCGTCCATGAATATAACACGGTCTCCGACTTCACGGGCAAAGCCCATTTCATGGGTAACAACGACCATTGTCATACCCTCTTTAGCAAGCTGCTTCATTACCTCTAAAACATCTCCGACCATTTCAGGGTCAAGTGCAGAAGTAGGTTCGTCAAATAGCATGATTTTCGGATTCATTGCCAGTGCCCTCGCTATGGCAACCCGTTGTTTTTGTCCTCCGGATAGTTCTCCAGGATAGCTATTTGCTTTTTCCCTCAGTCCTACCTTATCCAGCAGTTCAAGCGCTAATTTTTCCGCTTCTGCTTTCTGGGTGCCTCGAATTTTAATAGGTCCCAATGTGATGTTTTCTAAAACAGTTTTATGAGGGAAAAGATTAAAATGCTGAAAAACCATTCCAACTTCTTGTCTAACTTTGTTTATATTGATTTTTGTTTTTGGATTCGTTATATCATGTCCATTAATGACTACCTCACCGCCTGAAATTTCCTCCAGGAGATTCAGACAGCGCAGGAATGTGCTTTTTCCCGATCCAGAAGGGCCTATTACACAAACGACTTCTTTTTCTTGCACGATTGCATTAATATCTTTTAAAACCTCGACGGTTCCAAATGATTTTCTCAGGTTTTTTACCGTTATCATGCTCATCGAAGTTCAAACCTCTTTTCTACGAAATTAGCAATTAGGGATAACAAATAAATGACGATAAAGTAAATGATACCGACAACAAGCCAAATTTTGAATGCTTCAAAGGTAGCCGAGGCTTGAATTTGTCCCTGCTGTGTTAAATCTGCAATACCAATGACAGACAAAAGAGAAGTATCTTTTAAGCTAATGATCGATTGATTCGTGATCGTAGGGAGCATTCTTCTGAAAGCCTGGGGCAGCACGACATAGCGCATTGTTTGTCCACCAGTAAATCCGATTGATCTTGCTGCTTCTGTTTGGCCTTTATCAATGGACTGAATGCCTGCTCTTATGATTTCAGCAAAATAGGCCCCTGCATTAATTGCAACGGTAATGATACCAGCTGTTGTACTGTTTAATGAAATTAAATTCAGTGAATTGATGCCGAAATAGATAAAGAACAATTGAACAATAAACGGCGTTCCTCGTATAGCATCAATATAAACTTTTGCAATCCAGGTCAAGATTTTGACAGGTGCTAACCGCATCAAGGCAACAACTAAACCAATTAAAAAACCTAGAAGAATGGCAATGATAAAGACATAAAGGGTTACCTGAAGTCCTTTTAATAAAATCGGCAAAGCCGCAATAATGATATCCATTCTATTCATCTCCCTTCAAAAAGAAAGCGCGCCTTAAGCGCGCTTAATGAGCATAAAATTTTTATTCACCAAGATAGGATTTTATAATTTTATCGTATGTTCCATCTTTTTTAAGATTAGCAAGACCTTTATTTATCTTTTCCAATAAATCCTTGTCTTGTCCTTTCAATACAGCAATACCATACTTATCTCCATTCAAACGATCACCTACGGTCTTTAAACCAAGGTCTTTTTGAGCAATGGCATAGGAGATAACAGGATAATCTTCTATAAGAGCATCGGCATTGCCGTTTGCCACTTCCTGGAACATAGCGGGACTATCATTGAATTGAACAACTTTGATTCCCAGTTTTGCGGAATTATCCTGTGCATATTTAGCACCTGTTGTTCCTTTTTTAACTGCTACCGTTTTTCCTTTAAGGTCATCAACTGATTTAGTAGTTGTATTATCCTTTTTAACTACTACTGTTAATCCTGCATTAAAATACGGAGTTGAGAAATCCACTACCTTTTTTCTCTCATCTGTAATGCTCATCCCTGCAATAGCCACATCAAGCTGATTGGCTTGCATCGCTGGAATGATTCCGCCAAAGTCCATCGGAGAAAGTTCGATTTTAAAATCCTGGTCTTTCGCTATTGCATTGATTAATTCAATATCAATTCCTTTATACTCGTTTCCCTCTTTAAATTCAAATGGAGGATACGTTGTATCTACACCCACTTTATATACCTTATCACTTTTTTCTTTCTCGCCTGCAGTATCATTGTTTCCACATGCTGCGATAAAGATAGTAAGAATCAAAAACATACTAAGCAAACCCAGTTTCTTCATTCAAAACACTCCAATCTTAGATTATTATTACTATGTAGGATATAACAATATTACTTTTCTATAATATAGCATAAGTATAAAGTAATATAATAGTATGAATTATTGGAAAAAAATTATTCTTGTTGAATAACAATAATTGCTTTATCCCCCCTCTTTTAAGTGATGGTATTGGTAATTAGAGTATACTATTGAAACCTTTATTATAAAAATTACCGAGAGAATAAACTTGTTTTTTTATCTTACAATAAAAGAGGCTGACTCAAAAGGTTGTTGAATAACGACTATTTTGAGTCAGCTTCTTATTTTAAGGTTTTTTTGAATATTTATTACTTGCTATCATGATGTTCGGGACTTTCTTGACAGGCTGCTGTGGTATAGATGGCGAACTTTTTAGATAAGTTGCCCTGCTTATTTTTAAACTTTTGAAGAGCGTCCTCACTAGAATGATCGACATTGCAGCTTCCCATATCTTTTTCTCTCTATTCCACTTCCTTATTCCCACTTAAACGTATAGCTCGCCACAATAAACGCACCCAAGACCCAGCATCCCAGTATCAAGGTTTCGGTTCCAAGCGTCAAAAAGGATGCTCCGACGTTCATGACTTCCCTTAATGCATGGCTTAAGTGGGAAATCGGGAGCACACCGACAATCGGCTGCAAAAATTCGGGCATATTTTTAATCGGGAAAAAGACGCCTCCTAAAAAGAGCATTGGGAAGGAAAGAAATCCTGCGATCGGCGCGGCGCTTTCCGGTGTTTTTGCAATTCCGGCAATGATAAATCCAATCGCCATAAAGGCAAGAGTACCTAAAATCACGAAGGTGATAAGTGTCAGCCAGGATCCGCGCACATCGACTCCGAAAATAAGCTGTGCTATTACAAGTACAAGCAAAGCCTGCAAGCCATTCAGCATAAGACGAGCCGTTATCTGCGCCGCAATGAAGGTAGATGCCTTAAGCGTCGTTCCCTGCATTCTTCTCAAAATGCCCCGCTCTCTCCACGCAGCAATTTGCCCGGCTACCCCGTTCATGTTGTTGCTCATAATCATCATCGCCACAATTCCGGGTACCAAAAAGTCAATATACTGCAGGTTCAGCGTTTCGATTCCTTTTGCCTCAGTGACGACCACAGGCTTGTAATCTGCTTTTTCTTTGCTGATCTGATCAACCGCTCCGTTTACAAGCTGCAGGCCTACCTGGGAGGCCGCCGTATTTGTTTCATCATAATAGACTGGGAGTTTAAAAGGAGACTCTTGACCAAGCTCTTCACTATAACCTTTTGGAATCACAATCAAGATTTGCAGATTTCCCTTTTTTACCTCATTGAAGGCTTTGTCCTCCTTCAGCTCCATTTCAAGCTCCATCGCCTTATTTTTCTTTAATGCCGCAACAAATGCCTTCGATTCACCGGATTGATCCTGATCGACGACTCCAACCGTAACCGACATGCTGCTGCCATTCCCGAGAAACGACCCTAGCATGATCATAAGAAAAATCGGAAACGCAAGCGTCCAAAATAATACCTGGCGATTGCGGAGGAAAATACGCAGCTGGGTTAACGTTAATTGCCAATATGCCTTCATGCTTCCCGCAGCCTCCTTCCCGTCATATGGATAAAGACGTCTTCAAGCGTTGCCGTCCGAATCTGTAAATCTGCCAATTTCAAGCCCAGGTCTGCGGCCGTTTGAATGAGGCTCGTTAAGGTTGCCTGAAGATTATCCGTATACAGAATGGTTGCATCCTTCTGCCTTCCAACCTGCTTGACGCCTTCAATTTGAGTGAGATCCATCTCAGCTGCTTCTTCCTCAAACCGGAATTCCACCGCATTTTCAGAGTGAAGACTGCGCACAAGCTCGGCAGGGGTATCGAGTGCAATCAGGTTTCCCTGATCCATAATGGCAATTCTGTCGCAAAGCACATGGGCTTCATCCATGTAATGAGTAGTCAAAACAACCGTAACTCCCTTTTCCTTCAGGTTAAAAATAATATCCCACAGTGTTCTTCTGGCCTGGGGATCTAGTCCTGTTGTCGGCTCATCCAGAAAAATAATCAGCGGATCATGAACAAGAGCGAGCGCAATCGCAAGTCTCTGCTTCTGTCCGCCTGACAGGCTTTTGATCCGGCTCTTCGTTTTATCCGTGAGCAGCATATCCTCAATCAGCGGATGAATCGGAATCTGTTTCTTGTAAAAACTCGCATACAAATGGAGGATCTCCTCCACCGTCAAAAGCTCAAAAAGAGTTGTCGACTGCAGCTGGACACCAATGACTTCCTTCACCTTCTTTAAATCCCTCACCACATCAAACCCGCCAATATCAGCCGAACCGCCATCCGGCTTCCGCAGTCCCACCAGCATCTCCAAAGTGGTCGTCTTCCCCGCTCCATTCGGACCCAGCACTCCAAACACTTCGCCTTTAAATACATCAAAAGCGATGCCATTAACCGCTGTAAAATCCCCATATGTTTTGACCAAGCCATTCACACTGATAATCTGTTCCTGAGCACTCATTTTTTCACACTCCAAAATGAGACAGTTTGCTGCTGCCTCAGATTTGTTTCTATTGGAATGTATTCTTTGCGGGAGGCCTTTATCCCTTTGTTTCAATCTACAATCCATCATACTCTTTATCTGGAAGCCTATAATTTGACATGATGCTAAATAAAAGTTCAATCTTTGCAAACTTCCTAAGTAAACATTTGGACTTATCATCTAGTATCTGCGCAGTATAATGAAAGTAAGAAATACTTATTGAAGTTTGATATTTGCAAACTCCACATAGAATGAAAAAAATCTCTTTTCACTATTAAGGAAGGAGGATTCCTGTGACATTAGATCAGCGGTGTGTGGGGATATTAAACAAAATTGTGCAAACTCCCCGCTATGTGCCGACTTCAGAGATTATGGAAGAGATGAACATTTCAAAGCGGACTGTCTATTATGATGTCGATAAGATTAATGATTGGCTGAAGAATCAAGAGCTTGAAGCTTTAAATTATATCCGCTCAGCCGGTTTTTATGTAACCGATGTGACACGTGAACAAATCAAACAAAAAATCGCACAAACCCGGCAGGCTCATGTGTATGAAGATTCTCCCAGAGAAAGAAAAGCCTGGGCTGTGGTGATGATTCTTACAAGGGAAAATCCTGTTTTTCTTAAAACGTTTCTTGACCGTTTTCTTGTTAGCCGAAGCACCATGCTTACGGATATTAAACAGATAAAACAGGAGCTAAGCAGCTACAACCTAATACTTCTATTCAAAAAAGAAAAAGGGTACTATCTATCAGGATCTGAGCAAGACAAACGAAGTGCATTGGTTTCATATATCACAGAGCTGATTGACGGACATGGATTAGATCAGCTTTTAACGGAAGTCCAGCACAGCTTAACAGCATGCGGACCAACTCCTCTGCAAGACTTTAACAGACTCACCATTCATGAGATTCATACTCTATTAAATGAGGCGGAGCAGGTAATAGGTGTCAGGTTTACTGATGATATTATCAATCAAATGAGCGTCCACCTTGCTTCATTTATTAAACGTTTTGCACAATCAAAATTTGTAACAATAAATGATGTAGAAAAACAGGTTATTAAACAAACAAAAGAATTTCAGGCAGCTAAATCTATTTCCTTAAAAATTGAAAACGTTTACCGTATTTCCGTTCCGGAAGATGAAGTTTATTATCTAACAACCTATCTTCTGGGAGCCAAAATCAGCGAGTATAAACGGGAACCGATTGATGATCAAGATGCTTTAAACATGAAGAAAATCATCTCCAGGATGGTGGATTCCTTTCAAACATATGCATGCGTAGTATTTACAGAAAGAAAGGCTCTGGAGAAAAACCTATTTTTGCATTTAAGGCCTGCATACTATCGAATTAAATATGGAATTGACCTTGAAAATCCACTGACTTCCTCTGTAAAAGATAAATATCAGGATATTTACTTGTTAACAGAAAAAGTGATTTATCACTTTGAAGATGTGCTTGGAAAAAAGGTTTCTAAAGATGAAATTGCCTATGTAGCCCTGCATTTTGGGGGCTGGATCGAAAAAGAAGGTGTTTCAGTAAAAGCCCGGAAGAAAGCAGCAGTTGTATGCGGAAGCGGGATTGGAACCTCTCGAATTGTGCAAAAACAGCTGGAGGATTTAATTCCAACATTAGATGTAGTTAAGGTAATGACTAAACGAGAATATCATGAAAGCGAGCTCGGACAGATTGATTATGTCATCTCGACAACTCCTATTCAGAAACGGGATGTTCCTGTTTTCATTGTTCATCCCATTTTAACCCATACTGAAAAGGCCAATCTGCTGTCACAAATAGAAGCTTCTCCTAATCCTTCACTGCCGGGGGAAATTGAAGCATTAATGACCATAATGAAAAAACATGGTGTGATCACGGATGAAAAAGGACTGCAGCAAGAACTCTCCCAATACTTTATAGCAAATCGATCATCAGATAATCAGGGGAGGAAGAAACCAATGTTAAATGACATCTTAACCAAAGACACCATTCAGTTTGCAGATCAGATTGACAGCTGGAAGGAAGCGATAAAGCTCGGTGCAAAGCCTCTTTTAGCAAATAAGTCGATTAAGGAAAGCTATATCGAGGCAATGATCAGCAATGTAGAAAAACTCGGACCTTATATCGTCATTGCTCCAAAAATCGCTCTGCCGCACGCACGACCAGAAGATGGAGTAAACAAAGTGGGAATGAGTTTTCTCAGAATAAAAGAGGGCTGTTCATTTACAGAAAAACCTGAGCACCGGGTAAACCTTTTATTCGTTCTGGCAGCAATCGACAATGAAACGCACTTAAAAGCATTATCTCAATTTTCAATGATGCTCTCAAATCCAGAAAATATCAATAAACTGGTACAAGCCGAAACAACAGATGAGGTTTTAGCCGTTATCGAAAAATATTCAACCAATTAGGAGGAAAAATGATGAAAAAGATTTTAGTAGTTTGCGGGAATGGATTAGGAAGCAGCTTTATTGTTGAAATGAATGTAAAAACGATTTTAAATGAGCTTGGCGTTCAAGCTGAAGTATCTCATACAGATTTAACAACAAGTAAATCTGAGCAGGCGGACCTGTATTTAGGATCAAAGGATTTAGTAGAATCACTTGATGATGGAACAAGAACAGTGGAAGGTTTAACGAATATTTTAGACACAAATGAGCTTAAAAGAGTCTTAGAAAAACACCTTAAATAGAAAGAACTGCTCAAGTAAAGAGGAGGGTCTCGAATGATTGATTTTATTATGAAGGATGTGCTGGGTACACCAGCCATTCTTGTTGGATTGTTTGCATTTATTGGACTGCTTCTTCAGAAAAAAGGAATGGCAGATACGGTTTCAGGAACACTGAAAACCATTATGGGATTTGTTATTCTCGGTGCCGGAGCCACGATATTAATTGGTGCTCTTGACATTTTTGGCAGCATGTTTGAAAAAGCGTTCAATATTCAGGGGATTATTCCTAATAATGAAGCAATCGTTGCGATTGCACAAGAAACGCTTGGAACGGAAACAGCCATGATCATGCTTTTCGGGATGCTCGTTAACATCCTGATTGCACGGTTCACTCCGTTCAAATACATTTTCTTAACTGGGCATCATACCTTATTTATGGCTTGCTTGCTGTCTGCTGTATTCGCAACAGGCGGAATAACGGGCATTCCGTTAATTATTATCGGGTCACTTATATTAGGGAGTTTGATGGTGCTCATGCCTGCACTGCTCCAGCCATATGTACGGCAAATTACAGGCAATGACAGCATCGCTCTTGGCCACTTTGGTTCCATTGGATATTTCACTTCTGCCTTTCTGGCAAAAAGATTAGGAGACAAATCGAAATCAACTGAGGATATCAAAGTGCCCAAATCCCTTGGATTTTTGCGCGATACATCAGTGGCAATGAGCTTAACGATGACAATCCTCTTTTTGATTGTCGCCCCGATAGCAGGAAAAAGCTTTGTCGAAGCAGAACTAAGCAGCGGCACAAACTTCCTTGTCTTCTCATTTATGCAGGCAATCACTTTCGCTGCTGGGGTGTACATTGTCTTAGCAGGGGTTCGGATGTTAATTGCTGAAATTGTTCCTGCATTTAAAGGAATCGCGGATAAAGTTGTAAAGGATGCGAAGCCCGCTCTTGATGCACCCGCCGTCTTCCCTTTCGCACCAAATGCTGTAATCATTGGCTTTCTATCAAGCTTTTTGGCTGGGGCATTATCCATGTTTATCTTGCCTATACTGGACTTAAAAATAATCGTACCAGGTCTCATCCCCCATTTCTTCACAGGTGCTGCTGCAGGAGTATTCGGAAACGCCACTGGCGGCAGACGCGGCGCTATTATTGGAGCATTTGCCAACGGGCTATTAATCTCATTTTTACCGGCACTGTTATTGCCTGTCCTTGGATCATTAGGATTTGAAGGGACAACATTTGGAGATTCGGACTTTGGGGTCGTTGGAATATTGATTTCATTCATAATTCAACTGTTTACGTAAAAAGAATAAAACACCTTTTATCCAATCCATGAAAAAGTAAAGCCAGAGGAAACTTTGGCTTTTTCCTTTTAAGAAGGATGAGAGGAAGAAAACAAGGCCACATCATCAACATCTCTTCCCTTGCCGGACACTTAGCTGTTGTTGCAATCTCCGTTTGCAGAGGAACAGTCTCAATTACTCATAGAGAGCGTTTGATTCCCCTAAACAGGCACAATCCTGGTTTTGGATACTCATAGAGAGCGTTTGATTCCTCTTTACAGGCTTAATCCTGGATTTGGATACTCATAGAGAGCGTTTGATTCCTCTTTACAGTCTTAATCCTGGTTTTGGATACTCATAGAGAGCGTATGATTCCCCTATTTTGGCTCAATCCTGGATTTGGATACTCATAGAAAGCGTTTGATTCCTCTTTACAGGCTTAATTCTGGATTTGGATACTCATAGAGAGCGTTTGATTCCTCTTTACAGGCTTAATCCTGGATTTGGATACTCATAGAGAGCGGATGATTCCTCTTTACAGGCTTAATCCTGGATATGGATACTCATAGAGAGCGGATGATTCCTCTTTACAGGCTTAAACCTGGATTTGGATACTCATAGAGAGCGTTTGATTCCTCTTTACAGGCATAATTCTGGTTTTGGATACTCATAGAGAGCGTATGATTCCCCTATACTGGGTCAATCCTGGTTTTGGATACTCATAGAGAGCGTTTGATTCCTCTATACTGGCTCAATCTTAAATTTGGATACTCATAGAGAGCGTTTGATTCCCCTATACTGGCTCAATCCTAGATTTGGATACTCATAGAGAGCGTTTGATTCCTCTTTACAGGCTCAAACCTGGATTTGGATACTCATAGAGCGTATGATTCCTCTTTACAGGCTTAATCCTGGATTTGGATACTCATAGAGAGCGTATGATTCCTCTTTACAGGCTTAATCCTAGATTTGGATACTCATAGAGAGCGTTTGATTCCCCTATACTGGCACAATCCTAGATTTGGATACTCATAGAGAGCGTTTGATTCCCCTATAAATAAAAAAGACTAATCCCTTTAGGATTAGTCTTTAAACACCACAATTCCCATATACCTATTTATAAGTTATGCAGATTCATAACCTTTTAAAGATTCTTCTTCTTTTACCTGAATCCGCTCAACTTTTCCAACTAAGAAAATGTATGATAAAGCTCCTATCAGAGTTACACAGGCGATAAAAGTAAGTGCAGGAGCAAAATTTCCTCCTTTTGCTAAAAAACCAATTACAATAGGAATAATGATAGATGCTGTACCGCCAATAAAGTTAAATACCCCTCCAGCTATCCCAACAAGCCGTTTTGGTGCCAACAGTGAAACAAACACCCAGGTAATCGAAGCGAAACCGTTCCCGAAAAAAGCTATACACATAAACATGATGACTAAATTTGTATTTTCCACATAGTTTGCCCCAATTATAGAGGTTGCCAGCAATAACCCAGTAATAACAGGCACTTTTCTAGCAACGTTGTCAGAAACCCCTTTTTTCACAAGGAAATCAGACAAGAATCCAGAAGATAATACACCTACAAATGCTGCTAAAAATGGTAATGAAGCCAATAAACCGGTTTTTACAAACGTTAATCCTCTATATTCAACAAGGTACGTGGGAAACCAGGTTAAGAAAAACCATAGCGTGGATGCCACTGCAAATTGTCCAATGTATATACCCCATAACTTCCTGCTTTTTAATACGATTGCAAAGTCTTTTATGCCTACTGTAGATTTTACAGACTTATCATCTGCAATAGCATCAAAGATTGCTCCGCCTTCACGAATATAATCGAGTTCTTGTTTATTAACCTTTTTACTGTGCTGAGGATCACGATAAAGTAAATACCAAAGAATTGCCCAAGATATTCCAATAATACCTGTAATGATAAACAGGCCCCTCCAGCCAAACCATTGCTGTAAAAAAATTAAGGCTGGAGTTAAAAAGGCCAATCCTATAAACTGTCCAGAGGTATAAATCGCAACGGCTCTAGCTCTTTCTTTTTCCGGAAACCAGCTGGCCGCTACTTTACTATTTGTCGGGAAAGCTGGTGCCTCAAACGCTCCCAATCCAACGCGAAGTAAGATAAATCCCGAGAAACCGTGTACAAACCCCTGCAGTAAAGTTGCTATAGAGAATCCAGCTATGCCTATGGCATGGGTTTTTCTGTTTCCCAGCTTGTCCAGTATCCATCCGCCAGGTATTTGAAGAGCACAATAGGTCCATCCAAACGCCGAAAATATAAGGCCCATCTGCACAGGGTCTAACTCTAGTTCCTTTGAAATAAATGGGGCAGCTACTGCAATATTGCTTCGATCCATGTAATTTATAATGACGGTGATAAACAACATAAAAACAACACCATACCGCACTTTTGTCATTCTCTTGCTCACTTTAACCACCCGCTTCATCCGTATTTATTATTACCACTCAGCGATGCTTCCATCAGTATGTCTCCAAACTGGATTTCTCCAATTGTGACCGATTTCTGCCATTTTCCTCACATGTTCTTCGTTGATTTCAATTCCCAAACCAGGACCATCCGGTATTTTCACGTAACCGTTTTCATATTTGAATACACGATTATCGACAATGTAATCCAGTAAATCGCTTCCCTGATTATAATGAATTCCAAGACTCTGTTCTTGAATAAACGCATTGTGACACGTAGCATCAACTTGAAGACATGAAGCTAATGCAATTGGTCCTAAAGGACAGTGCGGAGCTGCAGCAACATCAAATGCTTCAGCCATCGAGATTATTTTTTTGCATTCTGTAATACCGCCTGCATGGGATAAATCCGGCTGAATAATATCTACATAACCATCCATTAAAAGGTTCTTATATTCCCATCTTGAAAACATTCTTTCCCCCGTTGCAATCGGTATATTGGTTGCCCGCGCAATCTCCCTTAACGCCTCATTATTTTCCGGAAGCACCGGCTCTTCGATGAACATTGGCCGGTAGGCTTCAAGTTCTTTCGCTAATATTTTTGCCATCGGCTTATGTACTCGCCCGTGAAAATCAATGCCTATACCGACATAAGGTCCGGCAGCTTCACGAACAGCAGCAATACGTTCGACTGCCTGATCAATTTTTTCATAGGAATCAATGATCTGCAGTTCCTCGGTTCCATTCATTTTTATTGCAGTAAATCCGGCTTCAACAGCTGCCTTCGCTGAAGATCCCACTTCAGCAGGGCGATCTCCGCCTATCCATGAATATACGCGAATGGAATCCCTGCATGCTCCGCCTAATAGCTGATAGACTGGCGCATTATAAAATTTCCCTTTTATATCCCAAAGCGCTTGATCGATTCCAGCAATTGCACTCATAAAAATAGGGCCGCCTCTATAAAAACCTGATCGATACATATAATTCCAATGATCTTCAATTCTTAACGGATCTTTTCCAATCAAATACTCCATTAATTCTTTTACGGCTGTTCCTACCGTCTCAGCTCTTCCTTCAATAACAGGTTCGCCCCATCCGATAATTCCTTCATCTGTTTCAATTTTTAAAAACAACCATCTCGGCGGTACTTGAAATAATTCATAACTAGTAATTTTCATAATAGATACTCCCCTTTTTAGTCGTTTGATTTTACAGCTGAAACAAATTGTTTCGCTTTTTCTGTTAATTGCACTAAATATTCATCTGTTACCTCAAGCTTCGTATCCACAAGAGCGCTTCCAAGTCCACAGCCAACAGCACCTGCTTTCATAAATGCCTGAATATTGCTTAGATCTACGCCGCCTGTTGGAAGTAATGGAATTTGCGGAAGAGGTCCCCGTATATCTTTTATGAAGCCAGGTCCTAAAGCAGCAGGGAAAACTTTAATAATATCTCCGCCATTTTCATAGGCTGATAGAATCTCAGTCGGAGTAAACGCACCTGGAATGCTTACCGCCCCATATCTCTTCGTCATTTTAATCGTTTCAATATTGACAGTAGGTGACAAAATAAAACTAGCACCCGCTAAGATAGCGGCACGGGCCGTTTCAGGACCCAAAACTGTTCCCGCCCCTATTATCACTTGATCTCCCAATTCATCTGATACCTTTTCGATCACAGATAAAGGTTTTGGAGAATTCATCGTAATTTCCAAAGCGCCTACTCCGCCTTCATGAAGTGCTTTTGCAATCTTTAAAACATCATTTGGATTTGCACCGCGGATAATAGCTACAATTTTGGTTTCTAGAATGCTTGACAATATATCCATAGAGATTATGGTCCTCCTCTTTCTATTTAACGTGTAACATCATCTGAACCCGGCAACTCAGTATACGCTTCCAATATTTCTCGGTCAGGCAGCCCTTCAATATCTCCGCTAACAGTCGTTACTAAAGCACCAATGGCACAGCCTCTCTGCACACACTTCTCAAGAGTAAGCCCATCCAATAAACCTGAAAGCACACCAGCTGCAAAACCGTCACCTGCACCGACCGGATCCACTACTTTTTCCACTTTAAAGCCTTGTACATATCCTTTTTCAGAAGAAGCCGAATAATAAGCTCCTTTTTCTCCGCGTTTGATGATAACGGTTGCAACTCCATGATTATGAAATAGCTCTGCTAATTCTTCACAATCTTCTGTTCCAAACAAAAATTCCCCTTCATTAATGCCCGGCAGCACAATGTCAGCCATTTCAGCGATTGCAAGAAGCGTTTTTCGAGCTTCTTCATCGCTCCATAATTTACGTCGAATATTAGGATCAAAGACAACTTTTTTGCCATGTTTCTTTGCTATCTCAATAGCATAAAAGATGCTGTCTCGGCAAGATTGGCTTAGTGCTGGAGTAATACCTGTTATGTAAAGGTATTTCGTGTTCGCGATATACTCTTCTTTGATATAAATAGGATCCAGAAAACTGGCCGCAGAATATTTTCGATGATAGTATATTCGAACATTTTTTTCATTCAGCATCTCTTTAAAAAAGATACCTGTTGGTGCATTTTTGTCAGTTGTGACTTGACTTGTATCGACTCCTTCAGCCCTGACAGCCGAAAGGACGAACGATCCAAATTCATCCTTCCCTACACGACTGATCCATCCTGTCTTGTGGCCGAGCTTTGCCAGCCCGATTAATGTGTTGGTTTCGGCACCAGCCATTTTTGACGAGAAATTCCTGGCGTACCTCATCTGCCCTTGTGTATCCGGAGTAAACAAAACCATCGTTTCTCCCATACTCACTACATCCATACTGCGCCTCCTTTTCTCTCTCTTGCAGCTCTTATGAATGCCCTATGCTTTTGGAGATTTCCTTTGATGTTTGAAGAAGTTTGTCCGCTATGAACTCCTTGCGGCTGATCATTCTTTCTTTTGGCCCGGCTACGCTAATGGCTGCTTGAATGGTATGATCGGCACCGAAAATGGGTGCTGCTAAACAATATAAACCCTCTTCATTTTCCTCATCATCAATGGAATATCCCATACCTGCAAACCTTTTCAATTCCTTCTCTAATTCTTGGCGATCCGTGATTGTATTTTTTGTGATAGGGGAAAGTTCAGCATAGTCCAAAATAGCATTTTTCTCATTCTGGGGCAGGAAAGCCAGAAATGCTTTGCCCAGTCCCGTGCAATATAAAGGTTTCCGAT
Organism: Metabacillus hrfriensis; assembly: GCF_030127205.1. NCBI lineage: Bacteria > Bacillati > Bacillota > Bacilli > Caryophanales > Bacillaceae > Metabacillus > Metabacillus hrfriensis. The sequence goes on along the minus strand of NZ_CP126116.1, from coordinate 433,722 downwards.
AACCCGGTTGAGCGGTTGTTCGAATAGACCGATTATTGTCTATCTTAGCCACGTAAACTAACTCTCTTTCTGACAATACAGCCATGAATACTGTTTCTTGCACATCTTCCATCAGTTTTTTAAGATGTGGTGTTCCTTGAGAAGAAATGTCCAGAGATTCCATTGCAAGTGTTCCAAGCTGAACCAGTTTTGGCCCTAATTTATAACGCTTAAGGGAATCTTGGTTTAGATATCCTTCCTCAAAAAGAGTACCAACTAAATTAGATGTACTGCTCTGTGGGAACGAAAGATTTTCACTGATTTCTTTAATAGTTAGACCTTCTGGGTGATGAGCTACTAATTCAAATACTCTTAATACTCGTTCTGCAGATTTTACTGACATGTCATACCTCCGAAATCACATATGTGATTCTAAATCATATATGTGATTTGATGTTTTTATAATACCATATCATAATACCCTATACAATTATTTTATTTCTGCTTAGGAATGTAATGGGCGTGAGAAAATAAGAAAACTCGTTAAACCGTTGCTCTCTTAGAGGGACTTTTGTTGTTCATTAATTGATATAAATTTCAACTAAAGGTTCTAAAAAGTTGTTATCTTTTTCACCTGACATTTAATCTGTCAAAATAAAAAGCATTGCCTACAACTTCCATAGGCTAATGCACTACCTGTGATTCTATTAACTTGTTAAACTTTAAAAACTCTTCTACTTCTTCATTGTTGGATACCGTCCAAAGCTCAAAATGAATATGCTATGATAAGAGAAAAACGAGAAAAACGTTTTCAATTAATCAGGGGGATATCAATGAAAACCGGAGGATTGCTGCAGCAGCTCAACACCGTAACCGAATGGATCACCAAAATCTTCACAGCCAACATTCTATGGCTATTCTTCAACCTGCCGATCGTCTACTTAACCTTCAATCTATTTGCAATCAAGGACCCGGCGGGCTTAATTGTCAACGGACTGACCATTGCGTTCTTCGCTCCGTTCATCCTGTTTCCGGCCACAACCGCTCTCTTTGGTATTATACGCAAATGGGTGACTACGGACAGCCAAGTTCCTCTGATCCGTTCCTACTGGCGTTTCTACAAAGAAAATTATATCCGAAGCATGATAGGCGGCCTGCTTATTGTTCCGCTTTGGTTCATCCTGGTCATCGACTACGTTTACTTTGCCAAAACCAGCTCGCCGCTCTACTATCTCTTCCTGGCCGGAGGCGTATTCATGTTCGTTTTCACGCTGCACTTCTTCTCCAACACGGTGCACTTTCATCTGAAACTGTTTCAATCGCTTAAGAACGCAATGCTGCTGTCGATTGGGAAGCCGTTGCATACAGTTGGGATTACCGTGGGGATTGGGATCCTGTTTTACATAAGTACCAGCATCTTTCCTCTTCTGATTCTGCTTGGATTGGGGAGTTTGGGGACTTTTGTGGCGTTTTTTGTTTTTAATAAAGCTGTTGAACGTTAATAAAAGCCTGCTTTCTATTTGAAGGCAGGCTTTTTAATCAAGTAAATATCAGCAACTGCTTTGCAAAACTTCGTCCACTTGGTTAAATTGACGTAACATAATAAAACCTCTGTAAATTTTTCTAGGAAATAAATCTCTCACCTCTATAAAACTAATCTCCTAAATTTAACAGTCAAACCCTTGTTTTTTCAAGAGTATTCCTAACTCGTATTCTACTTTACAAACATTATTCCCTCTAAAACATACTTTTTACAAACAGACGTTATGCTTGGTAGGTAAGCATACATACTAGGAGGGAAAACAGTTGAAAAAAGGATTAAAACCTATTTTATTCGCGGCAATGGTACTCGCCATGGTAAGCAGTTTGTTTTCAGGAATGCAAAATGTTTCAGCTACAGAAAAATCCAAACAAGCATCAGAGGTAGATTTAAGGGTTATGACTTATAATTTAAGATACTTAAACAGCACTGATCCTTCCCCGCATACTTGGGCGGAGCGGATTCCTACTATTAAGAAGCTTATTCAGAGGGAACAGCCAGATATCATTGGAACTCAGGAAGCTGTCTACCAGCAAATTCAAGATTTAAAAGACACACTACCTGAATACAATTGGATTGGCTTAGGTCGTGAAGGCGGAAGCAAAGGTGAATACTCAGCTATTTTCTATAACGAAAACAAGTATACCCCAATTGAATATGATCACTACTGGCTTTCAGATACTCCAAATGTTATTGGGTCTAAATCTTGGGGGAACAAAATTCCACGTATGGTAACGTGGGCAAAGTTTCTTGATAAAAAGAGCAACCAGCAATTCTACGTAGTAAATACTCATTTTGATCACCAATCACCAGAAGCCAGAGAAAAAAGCGCCGCATTAATCTTAGAAAAAACAAAATCGTTCAATCCGGATTTACCTGTCATCTTAACAGGTGATTTCAATGCTGGTCCTGCCAGTCTTCCACATCAGACCCTGACAAAAGACGGGGAGTTCAGTGATCTTTGGGATACAGCTCAAACTCGCGTGAACGAAGATTTAGGAACGTTTAATGGTTTTAATGATCCTACTGGCAAGGGACCTGAAAGCCGTATTGATTGGATTCTTGCAAAAGGAAACATCTTAGCAAAAACGATTGAAATTATTAACTACCAAAAGAATGGTCAATTCCCAAGCGATCATTATCCTGTTATGACGGATTTAACTATGAATTATAAATAAACAAAATGACTAAAAGAAAAACGATCAGTGACTGATCGTTTTTCTTATTTTTTATCGATTTTTAAATAACTCACCTAAACCATTTATGAATTCGTCCAACTGCTCCTCAGACTGAAACTTAAATGAACTACCATAATGAATATACGTCTTCCCATCATTCTTCCTTCTGGGAAACCTGCTCAGCGCAGTATTATGTACAAACCCATCGCTCCTGCCGGTCAGTTTAAGCGACTCTGCCGTATCCGGATGAAGAACAATCCCAATTCCCTTAGTCGCCAATGCGTAGATAACGTCTTTACTTATAATATGTTCGTATTCTATTGCTTTGGTTGTTTCTTTTGTTGGTTTGAAGTTATATTTTGCGAAAATCTCGTTCATGTTTCTCTCCTCTGCTTTCGTGCCTCAACAGCCGATGTCAAACTATTACCTATTCCCTAAAAAACCGCCATGTTCCTGCAAGATAGAACAAGATTTATGTGTGAATCCTCCTGTTTTTCTTCTAAAATTCTTCTAATACCAACAGGAAATTACAAATATATTACGATGGTATTAGAAAATAATCATTGAAATTTTAACTCTTTGTCATGTTTTGTCATTTTCTTTCTATTTAACAATTTTTTCTAATAGTTGATAATTTATTAGTCAGTATCCTATTTATCTAGTGAGGGGGAGTTACATGTATAGAAAAACCATGGCGGGATTATTAGCCGCCGGAGTAGCGTTTAGTTTTAATGGAGTTATGGCTGAAGGCCCGGTTCAGGCACCTAACGCTCAATCCAGTTCTGCTTTTGACAACAAGATTATCAAGAAGATCAGCTCTGATAATATGTATAACACAGTTGCAAAACTGTCGCAGCAACCGCGTGAGGCTGGTACCGACGGAGAACTGGTGGGAGCTCAGTACATAAAAAGTCAATTTGAGAAGTATGGCTACGAGACTGAATTGCAGCCGTTTCCTTTTTATGAGACAGTTAGAAATAATGCATCCGGCGCCCTTCAAGTGAACGGCCAAGTATTCACTCCTTATGTATTCAGCGGTTCTTACAGTGCTGAGGTATCAGGACAGGTGATTCACGTCGGCAAAGCTCTTGCCGGTACAGTTTCTGATGAGGTGAAAGGAAAAATCGCTCTTATTGAGCGCGGAGACATCACCTTCGTGGAAAAAATCCAACATGTTCAGGACAAAGGTGCCATCGGGGTCATCATGTACAATAGCAGCGGAAGTTCAAATGCTTTTGGACAGGCTGCCTATGGACAAAATATCCCTGCAGTGGCCATTACTAGAGCTGAAGGACTTGCTTTAGTGGATAAATTAAAGACAGAGCCGCTTACTTCCACGATTAAAGTAACTGGTTCAGGCTATGTTGAAAAAACATCTTACAACGTCATCGCCAAATTGAAACCACATAAAAACAAAGATAATGGCCAAGTCGTCATGGTTGGCGCACATCACGATTCTGTCCACGGCGGACCGGGGGCTAATGATGATGCATCCGGTGTATCGGCAGTCCTTGAGCTTGCCCGAGTAATGGCCAACATGCCAACGGATACAGAGCTCCGCTTTGTTACATTCGGGGCAGAAGAAAAAGGGCTGTTGGGCTCCTATCATTATGCAAGTACTATAAGTGATAAAGAGGCGGATCGAATTGTCGCCCATTTTCAAATGGATATGATCGGAAGCAAGGATGCCGGAGGGGATAATCCTGCAGGCGGCTTAATTATGTATACGATTGACGGAAAGAAAAACCTTGTAACAGATTTAGCCGCGGCAGCAGGCGCGAGAACAGCAGCAGCGGAAGTCATTCCTTACGGCCAGCTGGGTCGAAGTGACCACCAGCCTTTCCATGAGCTTGGTATTCCGGCAGCCTTGTTCATCCACTCACCGGTTGAACCATGGTACCACACTCCAGCTGACACGATTGATAAAATTGATAAAAACAAACTGCAGGAAGCGGCAGAAATTGTTGGAGCATCTGTTTACCAGATTGCTAGACCGGATACTCCGGCTTTGGAACATGCCAGAGTTGCACCTGGTCCAGTCGACTATGATTTCGAGGATCGACCGGTTCAGTAAAAGATAGGAAATGGCTGCAAGGTCCTTCGAGGTCTTGCGTCTCTTTTTGTTTTCCCTCTCCAAATTAGTATGCTTTTCTAGCTTAAAAAAGATTATCAATCCATGATTCATATTTTATAATTTATATAATTGAATTTTAATACAAAAAGGTGAATAGCAAGTCAAAATGAGAGAAAGCCTGGCCCTTAAGTTAAGGTCAGGCCTTTTATATGGTTTTGGTCATAACAAGCTAGGGATTTGTCACCCATTATCATACTGAGGGTCAGGCACCTATATTTCCTTAAACAGTCATTTTCCAACTTGATACAGCCAACCAGTTTTCCTGTTCCTTATAACCCGGCATAATCTTTCCAACCAGACGCCAGAAAGACCGGTCATGATTCAGATGAACCATATGGCACATTTCGTGAACGACTACGTATTCGATCACCTTCAAAGGTGCCATGGCCAGCTTCCAGTTAAAGGTCAGCTGCAGGTTTGCATCACAGGTTCCCCAGTTCTTTTTGCTATCTACAATACGGACCGAACGCGGCTTAGTTTTAAAGTTGCTTTGATAGGACTTGATGCTCTTCTCAACGATCGTTTTACATTGCTGATAATAAAATCGTTTCAGCGCCTGTTTGATTTTCTCATCATCAAGCTGCTTCACATAGATATGGAGCTTGTCTCCTTCAAACACAGCATGATCCTGCTGGATGTTTTCATCATGAACAATCTGAATCGGATAGTCCCTTCCCAAAAAAAGAAAAGTTTCACCGTGTTCATACACTCTCTCCTTCGGCCCAAGCATCCGATGCTTCATTTCTTTTGCTTTTTCCTGAATCAGGTCCCAGTTTTCCTCTAATATCTGAAGCACACGTTCATCAGATGTTCCTTTCGGAGCCAGGACCTCTACATTCCCATATTGGTCCATCGAAAGGCCAATGGACGTACGCTTTTTATACGTAACCTCAAACTGAATGGTCTCCCCTGAGTAAGTATGAATCATACTCGCTTATTCTCCTCTGTATTTGACAGCCAAACCCTTTAGGAAGTTTCTTGCGAATTTATCCCCGCACTCTTTATAATTCTTATGGCCTTCTTTTCTTAATAAAGCGCCTAATTCCCCTTTTGTCACATGGATGCCCGCTTTTTCGAAGATATCAAGCATGTCCTCACTTGTCATTGCGAGGGCGATTTTCACTTTCTTCAAAAGAAGATTGTTCACATTAGCGCTTCTCCCCAAAGTTAATTCCGGTGTTTCAGGCTGGCCCGGCTTTTGCTCCTGTTTGCCTCTTTTAAACGTAACGAAGCCATTTAAAAAGGACTCAAACATCACGTTGTCACATTTAATGTTCTCTTCATCCTCAGCGATCTCATCGTCGTAGCTGTCTTTTGATTTCGTGAGGATTTTAGGCAAATCCTGCCTGCTCACTTCAATCCCGCCAAGCTTAAAAATCTCAACCATTTCTGTATTTTTCAGATCCAGTGCGTATCTTAATCGAATTAAAATATCGTTATTATCCATCATAAAACCTCCTATTAGCGTGCAGTTTCATCAAAACCTGTCACTACATTTTAAACCACACTTATAGTGAATGGCTACTTCACTTTCTACTTTCACTTCACTGCTTCTTTTATTACTAAGAAAAAGGATATACTATAGCAAAGGATAGGATCGCTAAGCTATATAGAATTTCTGTTATTTCCAATCAAAGTGGAAACATAACCTAAAAACCACAAGCAGGTGTACGATTTTGGATATCAAACATTTACAATATTTTATTGAGGTGTCGAATTTTAATAGTTTTTCCCGTGCGGCAGAACATTTATTTATCACCCAGCCAACTATTAGTAAAATGATTAAAAATCTTGAGACGGAGCTCGGAGTTGAACTTTTTGACCGCTCCCGCAAGAAATTAGCCTTGACCGATGCAGGACAGATCATTTTGGAGCAGGCAAAATTAATTGACAAAGCCTTTAATAATTTAGAAACGGAATTGGACAACCTGACAGGGCTAAAAAAAGGGCATATTCGTATTGGGTTGCCGCCAATATTTGATGCGCATTTTTTCTTGAAAATTATCAGCAGCTTTCACGAAAAATATCCTGGGATTACCTTTCAATTAGTAGAAGACGGTTCAAAAAAAATAGAAGAAGATGTGGCCAACAATCTTCTTGATGTTGGGATCATTGTTCTTCCGACTAAGAACGACATCTTCGACCATTTCTCTTTTATGGAAGAAGACCTTAAGCTCATCCTTCACCCTTCACACCCATTGGCAGAAAAAGAGGAAGTCCAATTAGCTGAATTGGCTGATGAATCTTTTATTTTGTTTAATAAGGACTTTGTCTTAAACGATCGAATTATTCTTTCTTGCAACAGTGTAGGCTTTAATCCGCATATTATCTCTGAAAGTTCACAGCAGTCTTTCATTGAGGAAATGGTTGCTTACAAACTTGGAATTTCTCTTTTGCCTGAGAGTATCTGTGATAATCTAAATACAAATGTAAAGTCGGTAAGAGTAGTAAACCCGTCAATCAGCTGGAACTTAGCGATTATTTGGGGCAAAAATCAATACTTCTCTTATGCTGCAAAAGAATGGCTGCAGTTCACGAAAGAACAGCTCACAAAGGGATTTAAAGATGATTAATTTAATATGATCCATATTCCCGGAAGACGGTTCATTTTAATTGAACCGTCTTTTTTTCTAATAATCTCCTATTTATAAACGGAATAATTGAAAGCATTTACATAGATAAAAGCTATGCTTTGGATAAAATATAACCATTTTACTTACAATCGAGCGCGGCGTACACTTGTTTTAGGTAAAAAAAACCTTTAATCACGTGGATATAGTATTAACTATCTAGCATCCATTCATGAAAGGAAGCATTTTAATGGAAGCAAAAAAAGCAAAAGAAAGCCGCATTATTAATACAGCTCAAGTATTATCATGCGATTTAAATAACTATAATACACTGTTTGGCGGAGTTTTGATGAAAAAGCTCGATGACGCCGCAACTTTATCAGCCCGCAGACATTCTCGAGTGAAAGAATGCGTAACGGCATCTACTGACCATATCGATTTCTTATGCCCTATTCATCAGACTGATTCAGTCTGTGTCGAATCGTTTGTAACTTATACAGGAAAAAGTTCTATGGAGATTTTTTGTAAAGTGATTGCCGAAGATATGATGAATGGCAATCGCAGAATTGCTGCTACAGCATTTCTGACTTTTGTAGCCTTAGATGAAAATAAACGGCCGGTTGAAGTTCCGAGTATCATTCCTGAAACAGAAGAAGAAGCATTTCTTTACGAAACAGGGAAAGAAAGAGCAGAAATGCGCAAATTAAGAAGACAGAAAAGTAAAGAATTAGCTGCGTATATTTCATTGGATAAACCTTGGGACAATTAAGAGGAGGAAGTATGATGATAACTTTATCTAGTATTGATGAATTGAAAGATACTAAAGATGCCCTTGAGAAGTTAAAAAAAGACTATCCAGACCTTTTTGAAAAATTGTTGGATATGGTTTTTCTTACTCGTGCCTTTCAATTTAAATACCATTACCTGGGATGTTTAATTATGAATGAAGATCCTGGTGCATATACCCCGAAATTTGCATATGGATCGGTTCTGAAATTGTATAAAAAAGAATTGCAAAAATTAAAAGATGACCTTGATTTCCCAGTACTGAAACAAACTTTTTCTGAATACAGAAGTACCGGTTACTCAAAAATCAGTCAATTAATACTTGGCATGACACCTGAATCATTGGTAGGCGCTTCTATTATTAAGTAGTATGACTAACAGTGTTAAAAAGCAGGAATCATCATTCAGACGAAAAAGGGTACTAAATTGCACGGCGATTTGTACCCTTTTTTTGTTGATATAACGGGCTTTAATGTGCACACTGTAAGATGTTTTGCAGAGGTGAGTAACTTCATGTATACTGCCCCTTCTCTGCTCAACCTGAAGAGTGACCTGCAAGTGTAAGTATCTAAATACCGTTAAATCAACATTTACCATGGAACCTTTATACTTTTGTATCAATTTTAATATCCTGCTTCGATTTCCTTATGAGGTTTTGTTCTCCATAAGATAAACAACGAGAAAATCACAATTGCGAGACACGCCCAATATACATGGCGAAACCCTACAAACTGGGCAATGATACCTCCCCCCATATTTCCCACTAGCCTTCCAATGATTGACCCATTGTAATAAAGTGTTGTGGACAGCCCCGGATAATTAGGTAATAAATCTGTGAAATAGCTTAGTCCATTACCCATGACTATAGCTACATACGTTGCCTGAAGGAGCTGTGCTGCGATAAGGTGCCAAGAATCGGTTGATATACTTAAGATGATGTAATAGGCCAGAGCCACATAGCAGCCGATCATCATTAAGGAATGGTTCGATATTTTTCTGCCCAGGGCACCTAAAAGAAGCATTATGGGAATTTCCATACCAGCAGAAATACTAACAACTAAACCGACATCCGTAAGCGTACCATTGAGCTCATTTACAATAAACAACGGAGTGTTGATTCCATTAATCGCATTGACCGCAAACAGAAAGACTAAGGCGATAAGCGGCTGCATGATTTTCCTATTTTCAAGAGATGAACTGCCTGTACTTTTTCGTTTCCTGTCATCAGGTTGAACAGATTTTCGTTTTTGCAGAAAAAAGAATACTAGAGATGCAATTGTAAGATAGATGGCGGATGTCCCCAGGAAAAGTCCTTTATATCCAAGTACCCCCAAAATGAATGTACCGACTAATGGTCCTATCAGGAATCCGAGAGATACTAGAGAACGTAATGCAGACATCGCAAAAGTCATATCATTGGTTTGACTTGCCTTTGCCGATTCCTGTGCGTAAGCGTAGATTTGCGGCATGGCAGGAGCCCCTAATCCATTAAAAAAAGTGATGACGATCAACAGAATAAAGTAGTTATGAAAGACTAAATACGAAGCATATCCCAAAGCAGATGAAAGCATCGCTAAAATAATCAACTGTTTTCGGTCCATCCCGCTATCGGATCGTTTAGCAATTAGCGAGTTGACCACCACTCCACTTAATGAACTCACTGCCATGAAAACTCCAAAAGCTCCTGCACTCATTCCCAAATCTTCTGTAGCATACAAGGATAAATACGGCTGAGTAATAGAAATACCGATACCAACCAGCAATATACAAATGACAAATAAACGATATCCTTTTATCGCAAACAGTTTTTTAAACCGTTTATACAAAATTCCCCCTCCTTAGAGTTCAAAAATGCTGCTAATAAACAACAGATCATTCTTTACTTCCACCAATATTTATAAAAACAGCCAGATAAAAGAACCTGGCTGTTTATTGACTAATTATTAAACTGACCCTAAAGCAAATAAAAGAGTAATGTCAGAGTTGCGTTCTATTTAATTATGCAGCAAGAAAAAAAAGACCGTTATCCTATTTGTCGCAAATGATTGCCTAATCTTCTCACACCCATTTTTCACTCACGAAAATGCATTATAATGGAACTATTAAGGATGAAGGAATAAGGAGGATCTTATGTCTGACCGAATCTATCAACTGCAGGATGAGATTGCCAAACTCATAGAGCGTTATTCAGGACAGGATGGTGTTCACTCGACTTTGATTCCATCTGTATTTTTTATTCGCCACTCTAATGTTACCGGGCCAAAGAACGGTGTTTACAAGCCTTCCTTATGCTTTATTGTTCAAGGTGCGAAGGAGGTATTGCTAGCACAGGAGCGTTTTAGGTACGATCCTGTCAATTACCTGGTTTCATCGGTTGACCTGCCGGTTACCAGTCAAGTTGTGGAAGCCTCTTACGACGTTCCGTATTTAGCTCTCAATCTTGTATTTACTCCAAGCCAAATCTTAGAAGTTTTAAATGATACTGAAATACGAGGCAGAAAGAAAGACAGTGAGAAGCGAGGCATGTTTGTCAGCACCATCGAGTTATCTATGTTGGATGCTGTATTGAGGTTGGCCCGTTTGCTGGACAATCCGAAGGATATACCGGTACTTGCTCCTTTAATTACGAAGGAAATTATCTATAGGGTTCTGCAAGGGCAGCATGGGAGCACGCTTGAACAAATTGCAATAGAAGGAAGCTCTGCCTATGGTATCAGAGAAGTTATCGAACAAATCACGAATAACTATGATAGGTCTTATCGAATTGAGGAGCTTGCTGAAATAGCGAATATGAGTGTTGCTTCCCTTCATAGGCACTTTAAAGAGGTAACCGCTATGAGCCCAATTCAGTTCCAAAAACAACTGAGACTTCAGGAAGCCCGGCGCCTGTTATTGTCCGAGTCTGCGGATGCCGCTGAAGTTGCATTCCGGGTTGGCTATGAAAGTCCATCACAATTCAGCCGTGAATATTCCCGTATGTTTGGTTCTCCGCCTAGAGAAGATGTAAAGCGTCTCAGGGCCCAATATGACCAAAAGGTAAACTCATAAATGCCCTTATCCCTGCTAAACTGGAATCTATTATTATATCTTTTAAAAGTGACCCATTGCTCGCTGTTTTTACTATTCGTCGTTTGGAATAGATCTTTCTATCGGCTACCTTAAGTGGTTTTTGCAGTTCAATTAAGGTATCCTCAAACAAAAAACCAAAATCGCTTAAAACGTAAAAAGTCCAGTCGTTAGTGATTTTGGTTTTACCTACTTGAACTAGATCCAATTCTGTATCGATAAAGTTTTTATGTTGATTATTTACAGGCATTTACTCTAAACGAAAAAAGCAGGAATCATTTAAATGGTTCCTGCTTCTTCTTTTAGCACCTCTGATAAATTTATATATAAAGTTTTAACTTTTTGATATTCATTTACCTCAATTATATCTTTGGTCCTTATTATCTTTTACTTTCCGGCCTTACCAAATCTGCTTGGCCTACTTTCCTTTCATTACTTCATGCAGTCTGTCTGGAAAGTTAGTAAACATTCCTGTTACACCCCAGTCAATCAGCTTCTTCATCGTTTCCTTGTCATTTACGGTATATGGGTGTATTGCTAGTCCGCTGCCTGCCACTTTTTGAACATAATCTTGATTTAAATAAGTATAGTTTGGACCAACGCCCATTGCGTATTGTTTGATGGCTGCAATTTCAGCGTCAGTTATAACAGCATTGGTTTTATAGGAAAGCAATTGAACGAGCTTGACCGATGGATCGAGTTCATTCATTGTTTTCAGGCTGAGAGAACTAAAAGACTGTACTAGAAGCGTATTTTTGTTGATATTATAATCATTTACCAGACGCAAAAGTTCTTTTTCCATACCAGGATAAACTTCAGGCGATTTCGTTTCGATATAATATTTTGCATTTTTTCCGAACTTTTGAAAAACCTCTTCAAGAGTCGGCACTTTTAATCCAGCATAATCCAGGTTTGCATATTGCGGGTATTTTTCATTAAACCAGCTGCCTGCATCCAGCTGCTTGATTTGTTCTAGTGTGTAATCTTTAACAAGACCTGTCCCGTCTGTCGTTCGATCTACGGTCTCATCATGCATGGCAATTAACTTGCCGTCCTTTGTCATCTGCAAATCTACTTCAATATATTCCCCGTGCATTTTATCGCCCATTTGATAGGATGTAATGGTATGTTCTGGAGCATATCCAGATGCACCTCGGTGTGACACATTTACGATGTCCTTATGTTTTTCCTTTGCCATAGCTGTTCCTCCGCCTGCTGTAAAACCGATTCCAATGACCAGAGCACCTATCACCGACACCCATTTTCTTTTCAATCTTTCCATCTCCCATCTCTTAATAAACTACTTTTTAAGATTAGCAGTAGATTATTAATTTCCTATAACACAAAGGTAAAGAATACTAATATGCTAGATTAAAATAAAGTGAAATCTAACAATTAACTTCAAGTTATACAATTCACCAATAATATTAAAAAAGATCTTATCCATTTATTCGATAAGATCTTTTCCTCGTTACATCTATTATTCTTTTTTTTACAAGTAGTGAACAGCACCCCGCATGTGTAAGGAGCTGTCACTCCTTTTCTTCCTTTTATTTTTAAATATCAAAATTAACAACCAAGTGTTGAGAAATATGAAAAGTTATTTGTATACCTATTTCACATAATCAGATAAGAACCCTAAATTATTTTGTTTCTATACATTACCTTATTTACATTATGCCTTACGGTATTATGACCGGCCTTAGTACCTTTACCAATAGCTATAAGCATAACATCTAAATACCTATCAGAAATATTTAAGATTGCTTTTAATTTCTTAGAATCATAGCCTGACATAGTAATTGTTTCAAAACCTGCTTCATTTGCTAACAAAATTAATGACATTGACGCAAGACTTATATCTCTAGTTAATTCTAGCTTTAGATCTTCATTCGATTTATTTTCATAATATTTTATTGCAGCATTCGCTAGATAATCTCTTAGCGATTCATCAAAAAAACCTGCTTGAAAGCCTTCTTCATGTATCTTAATAATATTATCTTTATCAAATGCTTGATAATCACCCAACATAACAATTAAAGTTGAAGCTTCTACCACTTGATGTTGATTAAAAGCTATAGGTAGCAATAAATTTTTCAAGTCTGGTTCATCAATAATCAAGTATCGAGTTGCTTGAATATTATTTCCGTTAGGTGACTTACTCGCACTTTCAATTAATGAGGTTAGAATTTCTGAACTTATTTTATAACTTGAATCATAATGTCTAACTGATCGTCTTTTTTCCAAGATATTTTTTACACTCATTTTATCAACTCCGAAATTTTTATTTATTGCTCCTTTAATTATAGTAAGCAATAATAAATGAGAAAATAACGCACAAAAATGTGGTATAGCCACTTTTAAGTGCCTATTCAGGAGGGACAGCACATGGTTAACTATAATACTGGAATCAACATTTTTATGAACATTGCGGGTGGAAAATGGAAATGTTTAATACTCTTTTTCTTAAGCCAAAAATCAGTAAGGACAAAAGAGTTTTACGAATTAATACCTGGAATTACACAAAAAGTCTTAACAGATCAATTGAAACAATTAGAAAGAGATGGACTTGTACGAAGAGAAATATTTAAAGAGGTACCACCAAAAGTAGAATACAGCTTAACTGATCTAGGAAGATCATTTGTACCAGTATTAAACACAATGTGTGAATGGGGTAATAAGTATGCAATTATAAAAGGTATAGATAAAGATTCACAAATTTATTGTGATCATAATTAAACCTAAATTCACATTTTTGACTTCTGAAGAAGCCTGGCGGCTGCATAAAAAAGTGGGGTTTTATGCAACCTCTTATTCAATATAATGGCCCGATTCGGAAGATCAATTAATACTTAAGAGGCTTACCAGTTATTCCTGATAAGCCCCCGATTGTTGAATAAGGGTTTTAGTACAACACGAAAATATAAAACGCGATGGCTAAAACAAAACGATATAAAGCAAAGGGAATTAAACCGATTTTACTAATCCACTTCACAAAAGTGACAACTGCCATAAGAGCTACCACAAAAGAAGTAATAAAACCAACAACAAACATAGGTAACTCACTTATGCTTAGATGATTCCAGCTTTTGAAAAGATCTAATCCTGTAGCTCCAACCATTATAGGAAGTGCTATTGGTGTGCTAAATGATGTGTTATTTTGTATACGATTTTAGTGTTTTGCACCTCTGACATTTATGCATGCAGCTTTTTTTTTGCAGTTCTATTCTGATACAATTTTTCTGATCGCTCTTATTTGAATGGAATCGATAGGGTCACTATAAGTTGATTCATAACGGATTCCCGAATCAAAATGAACTTCTCTCACGTTAACTTTTTCTAAGAATGCAGGCAAATTTAAAGGTGTTAACCCTGATCCTGCCATAATTGAAAGACCAGTACTTGCTGAAAGATCTGTCAGCTGACTTAGCTCTTCTATAGCTTCTGTAGCTTTATCCTTGCTGCCAGATGTGAGTACTCTAGATATGTCAGAGTACTTTTGAAGAACTCCTAAAGCAGTGACCTGATGATCGACCTCGTCAAATGGGCGGTGAAAGGTAATATCTAACCCTTGCTGCTCTGATTAATTTAGTATGCATTTCTTCATGTATTTCCTTCTCGTTCGTAAGAGCACCAATAACAACTCCAGCTGCACCTAATTTCCTGCAGGTTTCAATATCTTCTAACATAATATTCAACTCTGCATCGGAATAACAAAGCTCCGGGTATGCGGCCAAATCATTACATTTACTGGAATCGTCAATTCGTTGCAAACACTTCTAATTAAACCATAGCTAGGCGTAAGTATTTGCTAGCTTTCTTGAGACTCAACTATAAACCATTGTGCAGACGAGATTAATTAGCCTTCTGCTGCAGCGCCTGTACGTTATTGTTAGTGTACCAAATATATTTCCCTGTATAACCATAAATGATCGCAAGTGCAATGGAAACAAAACTTAACCACATGAATGGAACATAGGAAAAGGTAGATATACCTAGAATCCCTGCCATGAAAATTCCGTTGTCGGACCAAGGAATCATCCCAGATGTTAGCGTACCGCCGACCTCAGAATTTCGAGCTAAAACTCTCCGATCAATGTGTAATTTATCATAGTTTTCTTCCATGATCTTTGGTGTTAAAATTAATGAAACGTACATAGCACAACCAAATACATTTGCTAAAAAGGCAACAATTAATGTTGACAGGGTTACATTACCTGCTGAAGTTAGCTGGTTCTGGAATTTGGAAACAATTACTTTTAGTACTCCTAAATGCTCCAATAGACCACCAAATCCCAATCCGAAAATAATAACAACAATTGAGCCAAGCATTCCCTCGATCCCCCCACGGTTTAGAAGATCATCCATGAATTCAATGCCTGTATCAATTGAAAAACCACTGTAAGCCGTACCGAGGGCCGCAGAAAAATCCATCCCTTGGAATACGGTAGCCCAAATGATCCCTAAGAGAGCCCCTGCAGCAATCGTTGGCATAGAAGGTTGTTTTAGTGCGAGCATTAGAATGACAAATATCGCAGGAATTAGCATCCAAATTTGAATATCGAAGTTTTCTAGTAATGCAGTCTTCAGAAATTCTACTTTTTCTAAATCTGTATTTTTCCCGCCATACATAAACCCTGCTATGGTAAAAAGAATAGCAGTAATGATGTATGCAGGGACATCTAAATATAACATGGCACGTACGTGTGCAATAACATCCACTTTCGACATTGATGCTGCGAGTACGGTACTGTCAGATAATGGAGAAAGTTTATCTCCGAAGTATGCACCGGAAAGAACGGCACCAGCTACAAGCGGCAGAGGGATACCCATTCCCTCTCCAATTGCCATCATTGCGATTCCAGCAGTCCCGACTGTTCCCCAAGACGTACCTGTTGCCAAAGATGTGATCGAGCAAATGACGAGAGTGGCTAATAAGAAAATGCTAGGGTGGATAAATTCCAATCCGTAATAAATAAGTGTCGGTACGACTCCTCCTGCAATCCACGTCCCGATAAGGGCACCGACTGCAATCAGAATTAATATAGCCTCAAGACCATTCGAAATCCCGTTTGTAATAGCGCCTTGCAGTTGCTGGTATCGGTGTCCT
The DNA here is from genome assembly GCF_030127205.1 of Metabacillus hrfriensis. Classification (NCBI taxonomy): domain Bacteria; kingdom Bacillati; phylum Bacillota; class Bacilli; order Caryophanales; family Bacillaceae; genus Metabacillus; species Metabacillus hrfriensis. Next base: position 417,359 of record NZ_CP126116.1, on the reverse strand, counting down.
AATCGTAATCCAAGTAAAATAACAATGAACCACGATATAAATAGTGCTAGTTGTATCGGTAAATCAAACATCGCGGTAAATGAAAAAACAATGGCTAAAAACAACCCCAATGTAAAAATAATTTCTAACATAGATGGTAATCGTACATGCTTCACTCTTACGCCCCCTTTAAATAAAACGCTTTCAAAATCTTGTTTTTAAAAATTCATCCTTGTTTTACAATCATTCGCCAGTTAAGTGACTCATAACCAAAATCGAATTAGAATAAATAAACGATCAATGACTTTGCCTATCAAGCTATGGCACCTAATAGGCAGGTTCTTCCTATAGAAATTCAAAATACATTTATTTCATCTGGAGATTTAATGGTTACTCTCGATCGAATAAAGCACCACCTGATATACCAGGATTTGTCATTTCGTAGGGGTTTAAAATCAAATCGAGTTCTTCCTCTGTCAGCACGTCATATTGCAGGCAAAGCTCTCGCACCGATTTGCCTTTTAAAATGGCTTCCCGTGCAATTCGGGATACAACTTCATATCCTAAGTGCGGATTCACGGCTGTAACTATTCCCACACTTTTTTCAACATATTCTTTCATCCGGTCTTCGTTTGCCTCGATACCGGTTAGACAATAGTCTGTAAAGCTTTTAAACGCATTATTCATAATACTGATGGATTGAAGCAAGTTAAAGACTAGCACGGGTTCCATCACGTTTAATTCAAGCTGTCCCGCTTCAGAGGCCAAGCAAATTGTATGATCGTTTCCGATGACCTGAAAGGCGACTTGGTTAATGAGCTCCGCCATTACTGGGTTGACTTTTCCAGGCATAATGGAGGAACCAGGCTGACGTGCAGGTAAGGTAATTTCACCAAGTCCAGCACGCGGGCCGGAAGCCATCAATCGTAAGTCGTTCGCGATTTTGGACATATTCATCATACAAACCTTCAATGCAGCTGACACTTCTGTGTAGGCATCCGTGTTTTGTGTTGCATCGACAAGGTGCTCAGTGCCGACAAGCGGCAATCCGCTTATGTCTGCAAGGTGCTTGACGACATTTTTGATATAGCGAGGGTCCGCATTTAAACCTGTCCCTACCGCTGTCGCGCCCATATTCACTTCGTAAAGATGCTGGCGTGTTTGCCCAATTCGTTTAATATCCCGTTCCAATACGCGGCTATAAGCTTCAAATTCTTGACCAAGGCGAATTGGTACGGCATCTTGAAGATGGGTGCGTCCCATTTTTATGACATGATCGAATTGCTGAGCTTTCTTCTTGAAGACATCCAACATGTCATTCATGGTATCCAGTAACTTTTCCAGCAAATTAAGGGTTGAGATGTGAATGGCTGTCGGAAACACATCGTTCGTTGATTGCGACATATTTACATGACTGTTCGGACTTAATTTTCCATATTCACCTTTATTATGACCGAGCAGTTCAAGCGCACGGTTTGCAATGACTTCATTTGCATTCATATTCATTGAAGTGCCGGCTCCGCCCTGGATTGGATCGACTATAAAATACTCGTGCCATTTTCCTTCCAGTATTTCATCTGAGGATCGAATGATTACTTCACCAATTCCTTCATATAGACGCTTGACATCCATATTGGCTAGTGCGGCTGCTTTTTTTACCATTGCTAGCGCTTTAATCATTTCATTATGAATTTTGTAGCCAGTGATTGGAAAATTTTCTACAGCGCGTAACGTTTGTATTCCATAATAAACATCTGCAGGAATTTCCTTTTCACCGAGAAAATCTTTCTCAATTCGGTATGCTCTCTCAACTCTGACCATTTTCCCCTGCTCCTCTTGTATGTTTTAGACTGTAATGTCATCTGCAATTGGTGTTTCCATCATTTCCTTCACCTTGTGTGGGTCCTGTGTCTTTCCTAATACCCACATCAATTTAGGAACGATAGCTTCTGTATTCATATTTCTGGAACGAATGATGATATTTTGATTTACTTTTCGCCCCACTTCATATATATCTATATCCTCCCCTTCCTCTAAACATTGAGTAGTAATGACAACTGATATTCCACACTCGGTCAACTCATTCAATTTCTGCAAAATGTTTCTTCCTTGAAATGGAATGCCACCGCTTCCATAGCTTTCAATTACAATTCCCTTACATTGATTTTTCAGAAAATCAAAGAATTCTGGCTTAATCCCGGGATGTAACTTAACCAAAGAAACATCCGTACAAAGGGAAGTATCTAACTTAATTTCCTTATTCTTTGGTGAATGAAAAGACTTATTATACTTAATATCATCTTCATGTATAGAGGCAATATAAGGATAATTAATACTTTCAAACGAGTCATAGCTTTTCGTTCTCAGTTTAATGGCCCTTGTTCCCTGGATAACTCTACCGTCAAAAACCACATATACCCCGCCAATATCTTCACAAGCAAATCGAACCGCGTCAGAGATATTTCTTTTGGCATCTGTTTTCTTAAAGGCAATTGGGATTTGAGAACCTGTAATCACTATTGGTTTATCTACATCTTGTAACATATATGAGAGCGCAGCTGAAGTGTAAGCCATTGTATCCGTCCCATGGGTGATAACAAAGCCGTCGTAATCATTGTATTTTTCATAAATAGATTTTGCCATGTCAGCCCAATATTCCGGTTGCATATTTGTACTATCAATATTCATCAAAGGCTTACTATCAATCTGACAGAGACTATTTAATCCCGGTAGATGACTTAAAATTTCTTCGGCTTTCATCTCAGGAACTAGCCCATTTTCCCCTTCTAACGAAGCAATTGTCCCACCGGTAGTAAGTAACATCAACTTCTTCAATATAATTCCTCCCTAAAAACTCCCTTGTTTCAGCATTAAAATTACTATAAGCATATTGACAGAAAAAAATGTATTTTTAGTAAAATACGCGTTACGCGTACTTTATTTGTAATTATAGTGATGTTTCAGGGTGAAATCAAGCAAATGATATTCATAACGCGTACATTTTGTATTCATATGATGATATAATAAATTGAAATAAAAGGAGAGTAATAAGATGATTTTAAATAGATTAACTACATTAAGGAAGGGCAAAAGGTGGTCATTGCAATATACGGCTGATCGACTCGGAATCGCAAAGAGTACTTATGCCGGTTACGAATCGGGGCACCGCCGCCCTTCATTAGAAGCCCTTAAATCAATGGCTGATTTATTTGACGCATCAACCGATTACCTTTTAGGTAGAGTTGATCATCCAACTTTTCAGCTTGAAGAGGATACAATAAAGTCAGTTCAATTTATGGAATTAACTGATCTACCAAATTTAGAGCTGGCAGTCGATGGAATCTTTCTTTCTGTAGAAGAAATGCACCAATTTATTGCTTTTATTAGAGCTAAGCGAGAATTGGAAGGAAAGGCACCATAAATACTATGTCTCGCTTGCTTCCTACTATTCAACACAAGTTAACGTCCAATGTTCCAATTTCCAAAAAGAAGACGTCTTATCTTCTTATAAATATTCCCCTGAAATCAAACGCTTCGCTTCAAAATAGAATACTTGAATAAATTTTTTTGTATTTACTTGAGTAGGAGTAAGACGTCTTTTTGCATTTTTCAATTCTTTCATCTTTTGGCTGATGACTGTGAATTCAAAATATTTTGAAGCGTAATTTTCAAACTTTTGATTTGAAAAATCTGTTAAACCAAGTGACGCAAAATAATTTAATGAATGATTAATCGCTCTGCGTATTCGTTGTGCAGAAGCTTTTATCTCACGATTAATATCAGCTTGTGCAGCTGATGGTCCGAGTTTTTTTTTCGATATTTCTTCAAAAATATCTTTAAGAGTTGGAAATTGCTGTTCAAAAGTATAAGCGTTTTCATTTTCAAATAAATATTGAAGTATTTCTATAAAATCTTTATGTCCATTCTCTCCCACGATTCCTAATTCAGACAAAAGATATTCACCGACCTTTAGAATACTTTTCTCATTAAAAGTATCAACTTTTGGCTGAGCTAAATTTACTAAACTATTTAAAGAAGCCTGGATATTATTGATCGACCTTTCTAAATAAATACGTTCCATTACTTTTCGAATAACTGTTAACACTTCCATACGATTTATTGGTTTAGTAATATAATAATCGATCCCAAGAGAGTAAGCTTCACCAATTAGATCTTTTGATTCAACTTGCGAAATCATGATAATTTTTCCGGAAAAAATGCCTTTTAAATGGCGAATTGTTTCAATACCATCACGGATTGGCATCAATAAATCAATAAATAATATATCGATCTGTTTTAAATTCAAAATGTGTCCATCTAATAGATAGCCATCTTCTGCTTCTTCCACAACTTCTCCTAAATCTTCGTCTTCTATAATTTGGTTTAAGATTGAACGTATAGCGTAATCGTCATCTGTTATAAAAAAACGCACGGAATCACCCTACCCCTTCTGAATCAAATTATTAATCGGTAACTTTATCAAAAAAACGACACCGATGTTATGTTTATTCTGAAATATGATCTCTCCACCAAGGTCTTTCACTACTTCTTTTACATATGAGAGCCCAATCCCTGTTGAAGGTGTTCCTAAATGGTCAAACTTCGAGGTAAATCCAGGCTTAAAGATAGCATCCTCATATTTTGGCGATATGCCAGGTCCGCTATCAGCAATTTGAAATTCTACAGTATCGTTAAGTTTACCCAAACTTAAACTGACTGTTCCCTTCTCTTTAATTGCTTCTACTGCATTTGCTACTAAATTATTGATAAGAGATAACACAGTATATACATGATAATTTGGATGGTTCCCTTCTACCGAGTATAAAAATTTAATATCTTTTCCTAGTGAAACGGCATATTTTTTATTTATTTGTATAATTAATTGAATGATTTCAGCAGCAGTCATATAGTCCTTTAAACTTTCGTTAGTAATCAATTTAGAGAGACCTGCAAAAATTCGTTGGTTATCTTTTTTAACTTCATGTATTTCACCAGCAATACGCAACACTTTTTGACTAAACTGCTGTTTAAATACATTCTGTTCTTTTTCCTGTTCTTTTAAATTCCGATATAAAAGATACGATTCTCTTGTAATATTCTCTGCATTTTTTAATGTTTTCTTTAAATGAACTGTTTCCTCAAATAAATTGGAAATGAGCATTAACATGTGTTCATTTTGTTCTCTTATTTGTCGTTCCCTCGTCTGTGCTTCATACAGTTTCATCATATTAAAAAAGCTTAGAACAATAAAACTGTGAGCGAAAGCGATCATGATCATTTCATTTAGATCCGCAAACGTAATCGTTGTTTGCAACACGAAAAATTGAATGATTAATTCTACACAGTCAGACAATATTTCAATTATGAGGCCGAAAAATCCGATTATCAAAGGTCTGTTATGAAAACGGTTGGTTTTCACTAAATAGAAGAGGCAAGAATAAGTGAAATAAAAGAAAAAACTGGGATATTGGACTAGAAAAGAGGATGTCCAGTCAAAATTCTCCTGCTGAATAAAGTCTATTAGAATTCGAAATTTAACAACTATCGTTCCTGTCAAAATACCCGATAAAACTGCTGGTGTTTTCTGTAATAATAATAAAAAAAAGAAAAATACCGGCGCACCAAAACTTACTCGAAACGTTTCATTTAATGGATAAAACTTTATTTCACCTGCTAGTGGCACTGTAAGCAACATCAGAACAATAATATAAACGTCTTTTTTCACTAAAGTACTAAAGTTCAAGATGATCCTCCCAATTTTGTTTAAAAATCAGTATATAGCTTTATCTGCGTCAAAACAACGCTTACTTTCTTGATACGGCTAATCTTCAACAATACTCTATTTATCTATTGATAATATTAGCATCATACTTGTCAAACTTTTCAACCTTTATTTTTTAAAAAAATTTTATTTTTGTAGTTTTTTGTATAATCATGTAGTTTCAGTTATAAATTTAATCTAAGTTTTTGCAGGTCATAATTGAAAGCGCTTAACAATGTAAGTTTTTACACTATTTTCAAATGAATATGTGATTATTTTTTCAGCAAAAGCTATTACAGGTATGCATTATATAAGAGTTAGGAATAGCATTATAGGACTATGATGCTAAAGCTGCGACTATGAATTGTTGACCGGTGTTAGCTAAATACGTAAAAAGATCAAATCTTGTTGCACGAACGGTATGAACAACAAATTTTATTATCTTTTTATATATGAGAAATTATGAAAGTGTAAAAATGTGAGGAGTGAAATAATATGGTTGAAGATAGAATAAAAGAGAATAACGTTCAGATGTATAGTCAAAGTAAAGCTTGCTTAGATGAATGGGTAACACACTATCAATCCTATTCTACTTATGGACAAACCGCCAATTATATTCCTGCTTTAAGAACGATAAACTCATCCCATTTAGGCATTTGCATCATTGTACCAGATGGAACAATGATAAAGTCAGGGGATTGTGAAGTCTCTTTCACTTTGCAAAGTATCTCAAAAGTGATAAGCTTTATAGCTGCATGTTTGAGTCGCGGTATTCCTTATGTGTTAGAACGGGTGGATGTGGAACCAACTGGAGATGCCTTCAACTCCATTATTCGTTTAGAGATGCATAAACCAGGAAAACCGTTTAATCCCATGATCAATGCTGGAGCAATTACCATAGCTTCATTACTCCCAGGGGAATCATCACAAAATAAATTAGAATTTCTAGATGTATTCATTGAAAAAATGATAGGGAAACGCCCGACCATCAATGAGGAAGTGTTTCGATCAGAGTGGCAGACGGCTCATCGAAATAGAGCCTTAGCTTATTATTTAAAAGAGACCGGTTTTTTAGAATCGGAGGTGGAAGAATCTTTAGAGGTTTACCTAAAGCTATGTTCAATAGAAGTTAATACAGAAGACATAGCGTTGATTGGACTGATTCTTGCACATGATGGATATCATCCAATTCGTAAAGAGCAAGTCCTGCCTAAAAATGTGGCTAAATTAGCCAAAGCATTAATGCTTACTTGTGGTATGTACAATGCTTCTGGTAAATTTGCAGCATTTGTAGGTTTGCCAGCCAAAAGTGGTGTATCTGGAGGCATTATGGCACTAGTACCTCCAAGCGTTAGAAAAGAGCTGCCATTTCAAAATGGATGTGGTATTGGTATATATGGACCCGCTATTGATGAATATGGGAATAGCCTAACGGGTGTTAAGTTACTGAAACATATAGCACAAGAATGGGATCTGAGTATTTTCTAAAAAGCATAATGTAGAAACTTTGCTTTTGGTGAAAATAATAAAGGAAGACAATAAGTCGCTATATCTTTAGATTTTGCTATCAAGCTATTAAACTTTTACAGGGGTGATAAACATGCAACAATTACTTCAAGAAATTATTAGCGTAACAAACGATTTTCTTTGGTCAAACTTATTAATTATTATGCTTGTTTCTTTTGGTCTTTATTTCACATTTAAATCGAGATTTTTACAAATTGTCATGTTAAAAGAAATGGTTCGTGTTTTAAAAGAAGGTACATCGGGTTCTAAAGACGGTATTTCACCGTTTCAAGCGTTTTGTATTAGTATGGCAGCTCGTGTTGGGACAGGTAATATTACGGGTATTGCGATTGCAATTGCATTAGGTGGACCAGGGGCGATATTCTGGATGTGGATTATTGCGATAATTGGTTCAGCGTCTAGCTTTATTGAAAGTACGTTAGCACAGGTTTATAAAGTGAAAGATAAAGATGGTTTCCGCGGCGGTCCCGCGTATTATATGGAAAAAGGCTTAAATAAACGTTGGATGGGTGCTATATTTGCCATATTAATTACCCTGTCTTTCGGTCTTGTATTTAATGCTGTGCAATCAAACACGATTACAATTGCATTTGAAAACTCCTTTGGCACAGACCGCTTAACATTAGGAATAATCATAACAATTGTTTTGGCTGCCATTATTTTTGGCGGTGTTAAGCGTATTGCAAAAATGTCCGAGTACATTGTTATTATTCTAGCAGTGGTATACATTGGGGTAGCTTTATTCATCGTTCTTACTAACATTACGCAAATTCCAGTAGTACTTTCTCTTATCGTTAAAAATGCCTTTGGTATTGAACAAGCTGTAGGCGGCTCACTTGGTGCTGTAATAATCAATGGCGTTAAACGTGGATTATTCTCAAATGAAGCAGGTATGGGCAGTGCACCAAATGCTGCGGCAACTGCAGTAACAAGTCACCCGGTAAAGCAAGGACTTATTCAGGCCTTTGGTGTATTAACAGATACTTTGGTAATTTGTACGAGTACAGCATTTATTATTTTATTATCCTCTTCTTATAAACAACCAGGACTAAGTGGTATTGAGCTTACACAAGCTGCTCTAAGCACGCACATTGGTTCTTGGGCATCAGGCTTCCTCGCCTTTATGATTTTATTATTTGCTTTTAGTACGTTAATTGGTAATTATTACTACGGAGAAACTAATATCGAATTTTTAACCAAAAGTAAATCATTGTTAATGCTTTATAAAATAAGTGTTTTAGCCATGGTTGTATTCGGTTCAGTTGCAAAGGTTCAGCTTGTATGGGATTTGGCTGATTTATTTATGGGCTTCATGGTTATCGTAAACTTAATTGCCATTCTTTTATTATCAAAAGTGGCCTTTGCTGCATTAAATGATTACATAAACCAGAAAAAGGATGGTAAAAATCCTGTATTTTATAAAGATACTATTAAGAATCATGAAAACATTGAATGTTGGGAGCACTCTCAAGCTATTTCATCCTTAAATAAAGAAAATGCCATGTAACGACAAAAAGATGTTCAGACACATTATGGTCTGGACATCTTTAGATTGTTTCTGTTACAAGGCTCGCCATCTAAATTAACACTAAAATTTGAAAAGGAAGATCTGTTAAATCGACTGTAGATGCTTCCAGATTTTTATGAGTTAACTAAACAATAATCATTAAAGTAAATTACTTCAGTAAGTATTTTATAACCTTGAATTCTTTCAAAAGCTTCTTTGGCTTCTTTTTTATTGTCAAATTCATACATTTTGATATTGTTCTTTAAATGGGCAGTGATTATCCACACGAGAAAAATTCCTCCAATTAAGCATTCTTTAGCCTTTTCCATAGATTGATTGAGAATTTTGCATTTTAAAGCCGAAAATACCTTCCCTCATAGAATCCTAAAATTAAAGTAGCAGGATAGTAAAGATGTAGTATGACCCCTTTTCTTTTCACCTACTTTCTCCGAATTAGATTTAGCTTTAATTTATAATATGAACTACAAAATCATACGGAAAAATACAAAACACGTTGAAATTCCCCAAAAAAACCCCTTTATGAATCGTTGTTATATCGCAGAATTCTAGTTAATAGGATTATCGTTAATGTTCCGATTACATAATGATTTAGATTGCTTTATCAATTCTTTGATACAGCAGCCATCATTCTCCTCCTGAAAAACTATATAAATTAATAAAGTAAAATTAGTTGATGACCCGGAACTTGACGTTAAGGTTGTATATTTTAGCTGATCTATAGGGTGAATCTAGATATAGAAAATCAAAATCATATCAAAGAGCTTAATCCGAAATATTTTACTATTTTTTGTTATATTTCTTTAAAAATAAAGTAAAGAAATACAGGAGCGAAAGACCGTGAACAATGAAGAATTTGTCACTATTTATAAAACAAAAACATTTTTTCATTGTAATTTTGGAGATATTGAATTTTTCCAATATAAAAGTCTCATTACATTTAGCTTATTTTTTGAAAGATACATATTGGCCTCTTAACAATTCTTTATAAATCATTAATAAAAGCTATCTATAATAAATGTCGAATTTATAGTTTTTTTAAGAGAGGGGAAAATAAGGATGTCGGAAAGACAAATTGATGAATTGATTAAGAAGTTGAATTTGGATAGTTTAGAGAAGAAAGAGTTTAATCGTCGCAATTTTCTACAGGGAGCAGGTAAAATTGCTGGTCTATCTTTAGGATTAACCATCGCCGGTTCAATGGGTTTAGGAGAATCAAAAGTTAGTGCCGCACCAAAGTTTCAAAGCTATCCCTTTACACTCGGTGTTGCTTCTGGTGACCCTCTTTCCGATAGTGTTGTTTTATGGACACGATTAGCTCCTGATCCGCTTAATGGGGGTGGGATGCCAAATCAGTCTGTTCCAGTCAAATGGGAAATGGCAAAAGATGAGGATTTTCATAAAATTGTAAAACAAGGAAGAGTCATTGCTAGACCAGAATTAGCTCATTCTGTTCATGTAGAAGTGGATGGACTTAAACCGGACAAAATTTACTATTACCGTTTTATATCTGGTCATGAACTAAGCCCTGTTGGAAAAACGAAGACACTTCCAGCAGCTGGTGCCGATGTTGCCCGCATGACATTTGCTTTTGCTTCCTGCCAGCAATATGAGCATGGCTACTATACAGCATATGAACATATGGCTAAAGAAGATTTAGACCTTGTATTCCATTTAGGAGATTATATTTATGAGTACGGTCCAAATGAATATGTATCAGGAACAGGAAATGTTCGTACTCACAGCGGTCCGGAGATTATCACGCTTGAAGATTACCGAAATCGTCATGCCCAGTACCGTTCAGATGCGAATCTTAAAGCTGCTCATGCTGCTTTTCCTTGGGTTGTTACATGGGATGACCATGAAGTCGAAAATAACTACGCAAATATTATTCCTGAGAAGGGCCAATCTGTTGAAGCATTTATTAAACGCCGCGCAGCTGCATATCAAGCCTATTACGAGCACATGCCTCTTCGTATATCATCGTTGCCAAACGGTGCCGATATGCAGCTCTATCGTGATTTTACGTTCGGTAATTTAGCATCTTTTAATGTACTGGATACACGTCAATATCGTGATGATCAGGCAAATGATGACGGAAACAAAGCACCATCGCCAGAATCTATGAATCCTGCTCGCACGCTCCTTGGAAAAGACCAGGAAGATTGGCTGCTGCGAAATCTTGGCAATTCGAAGTCTCACTGGAATGTGCTTGCACAACAGATTTTCTTTGCCAAATGGAATTTCGGGACTAGTTCTGCACCAATATACAGTATGGATTCCTGGGACGGCTATCCGGCTGCACGCCAGCGCATCATAGATTACGTCAGCAGCAAGAATATGAACAATCTAATAGTAATTACGGGTGATGTTCATGCAAGCTGGGCATCCAACCTATTGGAAGATTTCAATAATCCAAACGCCAAGAAAATTGGTGCAGAATTTGTAGGCACCTCCATCACCTCAGGTGGGAACGGGTCCGATGAAAGAGCAGATACAGATCATATTTTAGGGGAAAACCCCCATATTAAATTCTTTAATAATTATCGCGGATATGTCCGCTGTACAGTCACACCGGATAGATGGCAAGCTGATTACAGAGTAATTCCATTTGTGACAGAACCGGGTGCCGCCATTTCAACAAGAGCTTCATTTGTTTATAAAAAAGATGGCCTGGGCTTGAATAAAGTAGAGGCAAATCAAGTTCCACAAGGAGTTAAAGTTTCCAATGAAGTGGAGGAAGACCGCAACCGTGCCCATAGCCGTGCACATGAAAAACAAACGGACAAAAAACACGACAAAGTGATGAATTAATTCACTTCACCTTATAAAATCATTCATTTATTAGGAGTGTGTATATGTTATCAAACATTGGAATTCCAGGGTTAATTCTGGTTCTAGTTATCGCTTTGATTATTTTTGGCCCTTCAAAGCTTCCGGAAATTGGACGAGCTTTTGGACGCACCTTAACAGAATTCAAGAGTGCTACAAAAGGATTATTGTCAGAGGAAAAGAAAGAAAAAGAGGAATTAATATCTGTTGAAAAAAAACAAAATAAATCAGTCGTTTGAAAAGATAGGCGGGGCAACCCGTCTATTTTTCTCACTAATATATGTTATACAAACACAAAGGACATTAGGTTATTGTGGTGCTGTTACGCTTTGTTTGGAAGTCTTATTCAATTAAATAGCCATATACATAAATGATAGAGCTCTATTCTTACTTCAAAAAGCCTAATGGAATAAGAGTGAGCTTTTATAAACTGAATTAGTTGAATCATTTTTTCATTCATAACCTGTCATTATAATTTGTTAGGGTCAAATAAAGGTACACGAAACAATTGCAGTAAGAAATCATCAAAGGTGTCTGCTAGTGTGATATACTCCCATGCAGCAGTATTGAATGCTGAAGCCAAAAAGTTTTCCCCCAATATATATTACAGCTCATTAAAATAATTCTTCTATTCTAAATCCCCAACAACAGGAAGCATATCCTTGGTGTAGGCTCACGTGTTTTTAGGTTTCATCGTTTGGCAAAAGTTCCATTTATGTGGTAGTATTAATGCGAATATTTGTTCTGTATTTGGCAAGAATAAAAGAATATGGACAGAAAGCAGGTGCAGGATAGCGACTGAGTATTTTTCTGTAGCAGATGATTTCATCACGCCTGAACACAACAAGAAATGAAACGAGAAAGTAATGCACAGCAACTTCAAATGTTCTGAACTTACGATCCTATCATTGTTACTTTTCTGACGTTGATGCAACAATATTTTAATTAGGCATTTTGCAAATGAAAGGAGAAAGAATTTGAAAAATCAAAACGAATCGGCTCAAAACGGAGGAACATTCGGGAGCAGAGAAAATTTTTTGCTGGTCATGATTATGATTCTGGGTGTGTTTGTAGCCATTTTAAATGAAACGCTGCTTAACGTAGCCTTAACAAAAATTATGGATGACTTCGGAATTGAGCCGAGTACCGCGCAATGGCTGACTACTGGTTATCTCCTTGTTATAGGTGTACTTATACCGGTCACCGCTTATTTAATTCAGCGTTTCACGACAAGAAGCTTGTTCCTTGGAGCTATGGGATTGTTTACGGCGGGGACATTTGTAGCGGCTATCGCACCAGGGATAGAAATGCTTTTAATCGGAAGGCTGCTTCAGGCAGCGGGTACAGGGCTGCTCTTTCCTTTACTGACCAATGTGGTATTCTCAATCGTTCCTATTGAAAAAAGGGGTTCGGCAATGGGGACCATTGGAATTGTCATTACGTTTGCTCCCGCGATTGGGCCTACTCTATCAGGGATCATTGTAGAGCATTTCAGCTGGCGGGTTCTCTTTTACGGCGTTCTGCCGATCGCACTGATTGTTATTATCTTTGCATTTATGAAGCTTAAAAACGTGACGGAGACAAGTAATCCGAAGATTGATCCGCTTTCGCTTCTCCTTTCAACCTTAGGATTCGGGGGGATTGTGTACGGATTCAGCAGTTCCGGAGAAGGACAGGGTGGTTGGTCGAGCTATGAAGTTCTCATCCCACTTGCAATCGGCGTTGTTTCTTTAGCCTTGTTTACTTGGAGGCAATTGACGATTTCACAGCCGCTGCTGAATTTACGAACTTTTAAATACAACATTTTCAGGATGTCAACGCTGATTATGATGATTATCATGATGGCGATGTTTTCAGCGATGATGCTGCTGCCGATTTTTCTCCAGAATGCGTTAGGTTACAGTCCGTTGAAGGCAGGTTTGGTCATGCTTCCGGGTGGGATTGTCATGGGGATCATGTCACCCATTACAGGCCGGTTATTTGATAAATTTGGTGCCAAGTGGCTTGCACTTATCGGGTTGGGGCTGATCGCGAATACACTGTGGCAATTTGCCTTTATCACAGTGTCAACCTCCTACAGCACGATTATGATTTTCAATACGCTGTTAATGCTGGGGATTTCAATGGTTATGATGCCGATCATGACCAACGCTTTGAATCAACTGCCGCCTCCGTTATATCCGCACGGTACGGCTATTATCAGTACGCTTCAGCAGGTTGCCGGCGCTGTCGGGACAGCATTGCTTGTCTCTATCATGACCAATGGTTCTGCTCGTTTTATGGAAAATACACTGATTAAGGAAGACGCGGCTACCTTACAAATTCTAGGGATGATTTCTGGAATGAAAAGCGCGTTCCTGTTTGCATTCGGACTAGTTGCCATCGCATGGATCGTTTCATTATTTATCAAACGGGCTGTGCCTGAAGAACAGAGTTTGAAAATGAAGCAAGGTGCTGTGAACTGACAAAGAGGTAACTCATTTCAGACTGGCACATAACCACAATAAGAATGATTGATCTTTCAGTGCAGATTTGAATCAAAGTTGCGATGTTAATAAAAAGGTACGATGTTTTACCCCTCTGGTTATGAGTAGCCGGAGGGGTGTTTTTATATCGGACTTTTAGATTTTAATAGGTAATGTTTATAACTTACTAAAGTTCACGGCTGTAAACCCTCCTCCTACTGCGACATAGCTTCGTTTCTTTCTGAAAATTGGAAAAGAAAAATAATACAATAATGCTAAAAAAGTTCTTAAAAAATGTTGAATAATTTAATCCCAATTTCTCATTTATAACAATGAGAAATTGGGATTTTTAATGCTCTAATACCCTTAACGTTGTAAATACACGATTATCTATCCTTAGGAGTAAAAAGTCTTTAAAAATTTTACATTGAAGACATGTAAACAACGTAATCGTATTGACAGCAAGCCTGGCATCATCGAATTCTAACCTATTATTTAGCATTGGAGGATTTCCTGGCAGGTGTATTGTTAATAATATAGTAGCTTAAAATTAAAATGAGGATAACGAAAGCATGTAATAATGTATTGAATGGGTCATCATGATCAACAATAATTAAACGGATCATTGCTGTAATGCCAATGTAGAGAAAGTATCGCATCGGAAAATGGTAGTTTTCGCGGAAATATTTTAAGATCATTGAGATAAATTCAAAATAGAGAAAAAAGACAAGGATCTGTTCGAGGAAATGTTGAAAATTGGGTTTATCAGATGTGACAATGAATTCTAAAAAATGAATGATTTCTTTAGCCATTAAAATACATAAAACCGTCGCAAGTATGATTAATGATGCATTTAAGATAAATTGTAATATTGATGGGATAGCGATACGAAAAGCCGGAAGTTTACTGAACTCAAAAATCGCTTTTTGCGAGGTAATCCTCCATGTCTCCCTCATTCATTGATAACCCCCTTTATCTTCGCAGACACAGTCCTGCACGATTATTCCATTATCACTTTGTAATAAATCGTATTTAATGGCCTAACAGCATCTTTGCTGTCTTTTCCAGAAGCATGAAAAGTCATCGTACAGCTTGTGCGCCTGACATGAACATGCTTACTATACTTTTTGTATTTGACGTTTTGATGTATCCTTACTAATACATTGTCTTCAAATTCGGTCGTTTTCTTACTAAGATTACAATTGTTTCACGGGCAGCTGTTGACAAGGAATTTTGTTCCTTCTTGATTGTCAAATTGACTCACCATTACATGAATTTATTATATAGTATCACCTCAAATGGAATTCCGGTTAAAAAAAGGAACATTATCTAACACAAAAAATATAAAATGGAAGAAAATATAACATTTTTTGTTCTAGGATCAAGAGCAATAAATATGAATTTTAAACGCTGATTAATTAAACATTGTTCACAAAAGTTTTCAAAATGTTCACCCTTATGATCTTTGGATTTTTTATTCCCTGGCCAAACAACCAGGGGTGGGCCCATTTTAAACGATACTTAGACACAAAGAAAAGGGCCGTTCAAAATGAATGGCCTTTTTCTTTTATAGATATGAGTCATGGTCGGCGCATTATCAATCGTTCGTTTTAGAACACCCATCAAAGACCCTATGGATATTGTTTATATTTTCTGGGCGATTGTTGCCGGTATTTTATGCGGTGCAGGCTTCATTCCGCTCGCCATTATCGGTTCTATTTTAATCGGGTTAGTCTTGATCATATTTATTAATCGCATTACCGTTGAAAATCCTTATTTATTAGTCGTCCGCTACAATGAAACATCCATTGAAAACTCTCTTGAACATGTTATTTCCGGACATGCAAAAAAAAACATTCCCTTAAATCAAAATCGGTTATGCCCGGTAATGATTTTGAAGTGACCTACGAAATCCGCGTCAAAGAGAATGACATGAGCTTTATTAATAATATTTCAAGTATGGAAGGCGTTAAATCGGCGATTATGTTAAGTTATGACGGCAATTTTACGGCTTAATCAAAGAGACCATTGGTGTAATAAACAAGGCGAGCGTAGTTAATCCTATGCTCGCCTTGTTTAACTATTTATTTAGCAGCTAATAAAAAGCCGCGGTTTCATATTCAAGTATACATTGATAAAAACGAGAAACTGTGTTAAATTATGATAGAAACACTTTTTTGTAGATTATAATATATAATTATCCTTATTTTAATCTTACACTAAAAATTGTCTTCAGTCAATCCCTATTTTCATTTTTTGAAGGAGTGCTTGTATGAATAATGAACTTCGGCAGGAGCAAGAACGATTGGATAACGTGGTCGAGACGATCACGGAGCAAATCGGCAAGCTGGAAGACGAAACTGGCCGGCGTCGAAAAGAAGTAGTCCATATTCAAAAACACTTTTGGGATGAAGTCAAGGTTAACACAGATACTTTTGACGATTATCTCGAGACGATCATCGGCTTAAGACAGCAGGCTCAAGCCCTGACCGTAAGCCAAAGCACCCACAGGCATGCCTCCAACCGGCAATCTGTCCTGCAGCGTATGCATAAAGCGCCTTATTTTGGACGTATCGATTTCACTGAAGAAGGAACTCAGACAGCAGAAAAAATCTATATCGGCATTTCAACGCTAACGGATACAAGCGGAGAGAACTTCCTGATTTATGACTGGCGGGCGCCGGTCTCGAGTGTCTACTACGATTATCCGCCCGGTCCGGCTGAATACACTACACCCGGAGGCGTCATTCAAGGCAAGCTGGAGAAAAAGTGGCAATATATCATCCGCGCGGGCGTAGTTGAATCAATGTTCGATACCAGTCTCACCATTGGAGACGAGATTTTACAGCAGGTTCTGGGCAAAGGAACAGATAAACATATGCACAGCATAGTGGCCACCATTCAACAGGAGCAAAACCGGATCATTCGGCATGTCAGCGGCCGGCTGCTCATAGTGCAAGGCGCCGCCGGCAGCGGAAAGACATCGGCTGCCATGCAGCGGATCGCTTACTTGCTCTACAAGTATCGAGATAGGCTGAAGGCCGATCAAATCATTCTATTTTCGCCTAACTCGATGTTTAACAGCTACGTATCCAATGTCTTGCCTGAACTCGGAGAAGAGAATATGCAGCAGGTTACCTTCCAAGAATACTTGTACCATCGGCTGAGCAACGCATTTCAAGTCGAGGATCCTTATGAGCAATTGGAATATGTGCTGACTGCAACGGAAGATCCTTCCCACCGTACTAGGACCGAGAGCATCCGCTTCAAGGCATCGGCCCTTTTTTTTGAGACAATCAAAACATACAGTCAGTCTCTGGAATTATCCGGTATGATCTTCAAAGGAATTAAATTCAGAGGAAAACCACTAGTCTCCGCCAAACAAATCGCGGAAAGGTTTTATAGCAGCGACACCTCTCTCCGCTTTCACAACAGGATTGAGAAGTTGACAGAATGGCTAAACGAGCGAATAGATGAAATGGAAAAATCCGAGCTGACCAAGTCGTGGGTACAGGAAGAAATCGAATTGCTCAGCAAAGATGAGTATCAAAAGGCTTATACCTACTTACAGAAAAAACATGGCTATAAGGAAGACATGCTTGACGATTACGAGAAAGAAATCCAAGTGCTAGGGAGAATGATCGTCCGCAAGAAATTGAAGCCACTCCGGAAATGGGTTCGAACGCTTCGTTTCGTCAACTTTACGGAAATCTACAAGCAGCTTTTTTCCAATCCAGCGCGGATCAAATTGTGGATGGCCGGGAAAACACCTGAGGAGTGGGAGGATATTTGTCTGTTGACAATGAATATGATGGACGAAGGCAAGCTGTTTTACGAAGATGCTACTCCGTTTTTACTTTTGAAAGAGCAGATTCAAGGGTTTCAGACAAACACCTCAATCAAGCACGTGCTTATAGACGAAGCACAAGATTATTCTCCGTTTCAATTTGAGTTTTTGAAACGTTTATTTCCTTCGGCAAAGATGACCGTGCTCGGAGATTTCAACCAGGCTATATTCGTCCATGCCAGCGAAATGGCCGATTTTCACACCCTCACCGGCTTATACGGACCGGATGAAACAGATGCGATAATCTTGAGCCGCAGCTACAGGTCCACAAAACCGATTACCGAATTTACACGCGGACTCGTGCCTGACGGAGAACGGATTACCGCTTTTGAACGTGACGGCGAGAAGCCTGTGCTGACGCAATTGTCCGATCGTGCCGAACTGCACCGCCGCATCGCGTCTACAGTCGCAGACTTTCGGCAGCGTGGGTATAATACGATCGCGATTATATGCAAATCCGCTGCGGAAAGCACCTATGCATACGAGGCATTGGGCAGCGTCGAAGAAATCAAGCTGGTGAAGAGCAGCTCGATTGAGTATGAGCAAGGCGTTGTTGTCATACCGGCGTATTTAGCCAAAGGCATAGAATTCGACGCTGTCATCATTTATGACGCATCTGCGCAAGTATACGGCGATGAGAGCCTGCGCAGATTGTTCTACACCGCCTGCACCCGGGCTTTGCATCACTTGCAGCTATACAGTGCAGGCGAACCAAGTCCCTTTTTGCAAAATGTTCCGCCGGAGAGTTTCATTCTGAGCTTGACTTAAAGGACTGGCAGGGGATCTTCACTTTAATGGACCCCAAACTGATATGAATATAAAAAAAACAGTTTTCAGGGCTTTCATGATCGTATACGGGCAGGTGAAATCAATTTAACTAATGGTCGTTACTTTTGTCTACTAGTATCTTTAAAAGCTGATAAAAGAAAGGCAGATATTCTGCCTTTCTTCATTTTTTATGCAGCTCAATCCATTTCTTAACCAAACGTTTCGGTGCCGCACGTAAATAGGCTTCTTGAATTAGATCGGTCAATTCATCCCAGTCTTCCCCAACCGGATTTAGAATAGATACCCAGCCGTGATGTCCTATATATGGGGTTTTGAAAAAATGCTCCTTCTGCAGCAATAACTCTTGAGTTTCCAGATCTGACTTGAACGACATGCTGAATCCTTTTTCGCTTTCACCTGATATCACGAATGATTTTCCATTAATTTTAAACGTATTGTGGCCGAAACCGTCAATTATTTCAACAGCTTCGGGCAGTGCAAGACAGATATTGCGCAAATTTTCAAGCATGCCTGCCGTGTCTTGTGATTTCATGTTTTTTATTCACCTAAATTCTATTTTGCATTCGCATCGGGCTGATGAATTGCGAATGTATTGCCTTCGGTATCAATATAGTATCCTTGCCACGCCATTCCAGGCAGTGCAAATTTGGGTAATGCGACCGTGCCGCCATTCTCAATAATTTTAGCTTCTGTTACATCGTAATTTTCCACTCCCATCGTACAAGCAAATCCATTTAAAGGCTGGTTTGTTTCCGGCGCTGCACTACTATGCCTCTGCATCAGTGCACCATCGATTCCAGGTTCATTCTCATTGCCAGTCACTGCTCCAAAGTAAGGCATTCCTGCATACTCACTCCAATCTTGAAATGACCATCCGAATACCTCTCCATAAAACTTCTTTGCCCGTTCCATGTCACTCACATGAATTTCAAAATGAACTAATCTTCCCATGAGTACCTCCCATATCCCGCAATAATTTATGATAATTTTCATAATACTTCTTTATAGAAAATCAATCTCTTACCCAAGTTCAATGATTTATCCCATTTTCTTACAGAAGTCTTGCGTTTTTTATTTATGGCTCCTGTGATTCGTAACACATAAGTGTCGTTCATATCGTCAAAAAGACAAAAACACCTGTTGTCTAAAGGGCAATCAAGTGCTTAATATTGTTGCCTTTTTTTTCACAATTTTCTCTTTCCGTAATTTCCCAATATTATTTTATCATGAAATCAACCTTTGAATCCTACATTTAATCTCAATGAAAAAAAGCAGGAACCTTTTAATGGTTTCTGCTTCATAATTTAAAACGAGCTTTGTCACACATTCCACATTCCTTGAGTGTTTGTAGCAACACTGGCGATTTGCTGGTGAGTTTATTTATCTTCCTGTTCAATAAAATTGTTTTCCGTTTCACTGTACTGCGCTACCTTAATATTCTCCTTTGATGACAAAAAACGAGCCCCGGATGGTTCCAGCGAGTTTAGACTTCTGTCTGGCAAACTTAAACTTGCCTTCTAACTCCTTTGGTATCTCCATTCCCTCAGAAAGCTTAAAACCCACTGCCCGCTTCTTCTGATCATCAACCGTATACATGACGTTGACCGCGAGACCATCCTCATAAAAGACGTAGGCAAATTTAATATTTGCCACTTGAAACCTGGACGTTTCCAATGGTTTGGCCGCAAATTCGATATCACGTTCCTCCTTTAAAATCCGGTTCACATAATCGAGCGTCTCCTGGCTTTCGCTCGCTGGTACAACCGCAAATTCGTGTTTGTATTTGTTCATAAAGTAACGGGATTCATTTGCACGTAAACCAGCAAGAGCTTCAGCTGCAGATGAAGATTCTAAACCAGCTGCTGACACGTTTTTATAATCAACTATACAGGACATTGCATTTCCTCCTTTTCTTATTTTCTGACTACAGGAATCCACATTTCACCATAAATCATGCCGTTTCGATGCTCAATCTCAACACTTGCATTTGGTCCGCCAACATAGGCAACATCCTTTGCTTCTGGAAAGACTTGACCAAAGGCAACAGCAGCAAGCTTGTTATTCAAATCATCAGCTGTCTTTCCTTCCCCTTTAACCACTACGTATTCCCCTTTAGGAAATTGGATTACTCTCGCTTCTTCTGGTGCCGGTTCCTCTGTCATGACACCAGCATAATGCATCATCTTGTTATTTACCGCTTCGTTCACAGCAAAAACGAAGTCATTGGAAGCCATGGATTTTAAAGCATCCAGTCTTCCATCTTGGCTGACAGCTTGCCAAAAATCGGACTTTTCTTTGTTTATGCCTGCATAGTCTGTGTAATCGCTCTTAAGCTCAGTTCCAAGACCGATCACGGTAAAGCCTTCTTTTTCTTCCAGCGTATAAATCGCCATTAACAATACCTCTTTTCTACATTTTTTCAATGATTTGTATTATTCTCTTTCTAGGTATATCATAGTCTTAAATCATGTCAAATAATGATACTGTTTAGGAGCTCTCATGAAAAAAGTTGAACGGATTAATATCATCATGCGGTATATCAATAACCGCGCAAGCTTTACCATTTCTGAAATTATGCGGGAGTTTAACATCTCCCGTTCGACAGCCATTAGAGATATTAGAGAAATTGAGGCCATGGGGATGCCGCTTGTGGCAGAGGTTGGAAGGGATGGGGGTTATTTTGTCATGCACAACTCCGTCCTTCCGGATGTTCGTTTTACCAACAATGAGGTCAAAGCACTGTTTATTGCCTTTAT
Source organism: Metabacillus hrfriensis (assembly GCF_030127205.1). Classification (NCBI taxonomy): domain Bacteria; kingdom Bacillati; phylum Bacillota; class Bacilli; order Caryophanales; family Bacillaceae; genus Metabacillus; species Metabacillus hrfriensis. Next base: position 395,878 of record NZ_CP126116.1, on the reverse strand, counting down.
GGCCACAAGAAACCAGCAGCTTCCCTACCTGAAGAGCCGTCAGTCTTTAGCTGAAAAATTACTTGGCCTCATTTCCGAAAACCAGCAGGATGACCTTGTTCTTCTAAATCAAATCCTGCTTTTTGAAGGGACCAATCCCCATAACCCCGACCTGCTTGATCTTTCTGACCTCCCACACCCCATGTTAGAAACACTCATCCAAACCCTTCTTACAGACAGCTATCTATTCATTACCATTAAAGAAGAGAAGGAAACAATGTCATATCCAATTTATCTCCTGCACCTTTATCGTGAAAAAAGCGCATGGTTGATTGAAGGCTTTGACTTAAAAGAAGAAAAAAAGAAGATCATTCCTGTCGACCATCTCACCGATGTCAAACCCTACCCGGCAAGAAAAAGAGTCAGCAAGACAAAGATCTTAGAAAAATTAAGAAAACAGGAACAAGCACACAACCTTGTCCTTGAGCTAGGCCCAGAAGCGATCGCCCAGTTCAAAAAATATCATCCTTTAAATATTTCAATTTCCTATACAAATCCATACCAAACCACAGCTATTCTAAAGACTTTTATCAATGTGAACAAGACCGAAGAACTGATCGAAATAACCAGTTGGCTGCTTTTTCTAGGTCCAGATGTTAAGGTCATGGAGATGCCAGAAGAAGTCTTGGAAGGTTTACAAGAAAGATTACTCTTGTACCGCTCATAGGAAGTGCTTCAGGCTAAGGGTGTTGTCACAGACATCAGATCAATGTAAAAGAGGACGGCACCCCGGTTATTCATTACCGATTTGCCGTCCCCGCATTTGAACAGGAGCAGGTTTCTTATTAGGAACCTATTTATTCGTTTAAAACTAACTGTGCCACACACTCCACATGTGTGGTGTGTATGTGACAACACATGTGATGCTGAATAAAATAAGTACACATGAGTTGATGTAATTCATAAATTCACTCTAACTTTTTGAGAATAACATCATTTCACTGTCCCCGTCCCATCAATATTCTTTTTCAAAGTTATCAAGCAATGCACGCACTTCATCTGTTGATTTCGTGTTCATCAATTGATTTCGTAATTCAGCAGCACCAGGGAATCCTTTGACATAAATTTTGAAAAAGCGATGAAGACCTGTGATTGAACGCGGCACTGCTTCCGCATATTGATCTTGCAGATCAAGCTGCAGTCTTAAAAGATCAAGGTATTCTTTACTGCTATGCTCTTTTGGCTCTTTTTCAAAAGCAAAAGGATTTTTAAAAATCCCTCGACCGATCATAACGCCATCAATACCATATTGTTCAGCAAGCTGCAGCCCGGTTTGACGGTCAGGAATGTCTCCATTGATTGTTAGCAGCGTATTTGGCGCAATACGGTCACGTAATTTTTTGATTTCCGGAATTAGCTCCCAATGCGCATCTACTTGGCTCATTTCCTTTCTTGTACGTAAATGAATAGAAAGGTTCGCAATATCCTGTTTTAAAATATGCGTTAGCCACTCCTCCCACTCATTTACATCATTATTGCCAAGCCGTGTTTTCACGCTGACAGGCAGTCCGCCCGCTTTTGCTGCTTGAATAAGTTCTGCCGCAACGTCTGGACGCAGAATAAGGCCACTACCTTTCCCTCTCGATGCCACATTCGGTACAGGGCAGCCCATATTAATATCGATGCCTTTAAATCCTAGCTCTGCCATACCAATACTCATTTGACGGAAATATTCGGGATTATCCCCCCAAATATGTGCCACCATTGGCTGTTCATCTTCTGTAAACATCAAACGGCCACGCACACTTTTCATGCCCTCCGGATGACAATAGCTATCCGAGTTTGTAAACTCTGTGAAAAATACATCCGGTCGACCGGCTTCACTTACTACGTGACGAAAAACAACATCTGTCACATCTTCCATTGGTGCAAGTACAAAAAATGGCCGTGGCAAATCACGCCAAAAATTATCTATCATTTCAAACTCAATCCTCTCACTATAGATACAACTTCAAACTCTCGGTCAAAAAATATAAAGCCAAATGTTCCACTTCTTTTACACTTATATCATGCTTAATAACTTATTATCAAACACAAGTACATTTGGACATTTATAATTTGTGAAAAACTATTGTGAAAATCGGCAATGTTTATTTTAACGAAAATCGGTCCTGAATGGTATTTTTATAAACAAAAAAGCAGATGGTATAGATTTTTTCTATATCAACTGCTTTTCTATTATACCAACTCCAAACACGCGACCGCTTCACAATGCGTCGTATTAGGTATTTATGAAACCCTAGTTATTACACTTTATTTAATTGATTTAAGTGCGTAAATCCAAGTTCCTTCATACTTTAAGGTTAAATGAATTTACTTTAGAAACTTAAGTGTGTGGTCATCGTGTGATCATGTGGTCAATTTGTTATCACTTTAAAATAAATATTTATTCACATTATCCTATATCAACATTTCCGGCAATCAAATAATGGTAAATCAGCAGCAAACCTATAAAAGCAGTTCCCAAGCTTAGAAAGATAGAAAGCGTCTGTATAGATACAGGCATGCTCCCAATTTGAATAATCTCCATATTGTCTCACCTCTGTATCCATTACACACAATAAAGATTAAGAATTGATAAAGACAGCAGATTTATTATTACCTGTTAAAAAAATCCGCCTAAAATGAAGGCGGATTTTCTCTTTTTTTATCCTAAAATATCTAGCCAAATCTTTATTGACGTTGCAATAATAAGTGCTGCTAAGATAAATTGAAGGATTTTTGTATTTATTTTTTTACCGAATTGAGCTCCAAGCGGAGACGCGATCAAGCTTGCTACTACCATTATTACAGCTGGCCATAATAATACTTGCCCAGTCGTAATCTTACCAACGGTCGCACCGATAGAAGAAATAAAAGTAATAGCAAGGGATGTTGCAATCGTCATTCGTGTTGGTATCTTAAGAACAACCAGCATGATCGGTACAAGAATAAACGCTCCAGCTGCACCTACGATACCTGCTGCTACACCTACAATAAATGCTAGTGCCGCTGCAAGCCATTTATTAAACTTAACTTGATCTAACGGAATGTCATCGATGCCCTTCTTAGGAATAAGCATCATCACAGCAGCTAAAGTAGCCAATACTGCGTACACAATATTGATTTGGCCCTCTGTCATACCCTGTGACCCGTATCCGCCGATAAAACTTCCTAAAAGAATGGCAGTACCCATATAGATGATTAGCGTCTTGTTCAAATAACCACCTTTACGATAAGCCCATACTCCGCCTATTGTAGCAAAGAATACTTGAACAGCACTTATACCTGAAACCTCATGAGCTGTGTATGCTGTGAAGCCTAGCATCGCTGGAATATATAGAAGCATTGGATACTTGATGATCGATCCGCCGATTCCTACCATTCCGGATATAAAAGAACCTATAAAGCCAATAAGAAAAATCGTTATAATGAATCCTATTTCCATGACTTCACCTCCCCATGACTGTTTTTAATTAGATAAATAAGTTGATCTTAGACTCATCTGCATCGGCAAGATATGAAGCTACACCTGCATAGTCTAAACCATCAATAAGTTCATCTTTCGTAATACCCATAACATCCATTGACATTGTACAAGCAACCATCTTAACATCTAGGTCTTGAGCCATTTCAATTAATTCTTTAAGTGTTACGATGTTTTTCTTTTTCATCGTATACTTCATCATCTTTCCGCCTAGACCGCCATAGTTCATTTTAGAAATACCAAGCTTCTCTGGTCCTCTTGGCATCATTTTTGCAAACATTTTATCCATGAATGTTTTCTTCACATTTACGTACTCTTCTTTTCTTAAGATGTTTAATCCCCAGAATGTAAAGAACATCGTGACTTGTTTCCCCATAGCAGCTGCACCTGTTGCGATAATAAAACTTGCCATCGCTTTATCAAGGTCACCGCTGAATACGACCATAGTTGATTTATCTTGTGTTTGTTGTTCCATTATTAAATCTCCTCCTCATAATTAACCCCTAGATTTACATGTCATAAGGAGGCATGTGAACATACCCCCCTCATGTTTTAGTAACCTTTTTGAATCCAGAACTTGAATATGCCGTCTTCTTCTTTATGGTCTAACAGTTCATGACCAGATGATTTTGACCATGCTGATAAGTCATTTACTGCACCTTTATCAGTTGCAAGTACTTCTAAGATGTCTCCGCTGGCAAGAGCATCCATTGCTTTTTTTGTTTTTACGATTGGCATTGGGCAAGATAACCCTTTTGTGTCTAAAGTTTGTTTTACGTTCATTTGAAAAACCTCCTGGTAATTTTAGTTTAAGTTTTGTTTTATTTACTCAGTGATTGCACAGCGGTTTGGACCAATTTCCATCTCGCGCTGTTCGTCAGATGTTGGATCAATTTTCCCCATGTTTGTCTGACGGATTTCTTGATATGCATTAGGCTGCGGCGGTAAGTTTTCCGTTACAGCTCTGCGGAATTCATCATCGCTTTCGATTTTTAACCCTTCGTTCATTTCAAACAGCTCGCCTAGTAGAGCTTGAACAGCACCTTTTTCATCAAGTTCGCTGATTTTACCAAAGTGAGCTGGCAATACTAATAGATCTTTTGAAAGATTGTTGTATTTGTTGTATAAAGAATCACGCAGATCGCTTACCCAGTCCTCAGCTTTACCAGCAAGGTCTGGACGTCCGATTGAATCAACAAACAGAATATCTCCAGAAAGCAAATATTGTCCGTCTACGATCATAGAAGTACTTCCGATCGTATGACCTGGAGTATAAAGCGGCTGAATTTCAATCTTTGTATTACCGATTGTAATGTCTTTGCCTTCTTCTAATGCTTCATAAGAGAACGTTACTTCTTCAGCATCTTTTGAAGGCAGCCAGTACGTTGCGTTAGTTTTTTCCGCAAGACGGCGTCCGCCCGAAATGTGGTCAGCATGAAGGTGAGTATCAATCATGTGCTTAATTTCAATATTGTTTTCTTTAGCAAAATCTTCATAAGCTTCAATTGTACGAGCAGAATCGATGATTGCTGCTTCTCCGTTTGATTCAACAAGGTAAGAAAGGCATCCTTTACCGATACGGTTGAATTGATAGATAGAGCCGCCATCCTTTAAGTCGCCGATCTTCACAGGCATCAAGTATTCGCTCCAAGCTTTCATACCGCCTTCAAGGTAATAAACATCTTTAATTCCTGCTTCATCAAGCATCTCCGCTACCATTACAGAAGAACCTTCTTTAGCACAAACAACCAACACTTCTTCTTTTGGAAGTTGTTCTAATACGTCCTCTACACCATCAATTAGATCGAAATACGGACGGTTGATCGACTCAATACCTTTACCTTCGATTTTCCAGTCTTGAAAATCACTTTCATTACGAACATCTAGAATAAACATTTTGCCTTCAACAACACGTTTTGCTACTTCTTTAGCTGTTAATCCTTTAACCATTTTACTAAATACCTCCCCAGGTATAATTTATTCTAAAAAATTATTATTAAAAAGTTAATGTCATGTTTGCATCTTTTGCGAAATCTAAGAACATCATCGCTCCGCCAACGTCAATTCCATCGATAAAGTCTTCTTTTTTCATGTTCATAACGTCCATCGTCATTTGACATGCGATGATTTTAACGCCCATTTCTACAGCCATTTCAACCAGTTCCGGAATTGAAGGAACATTTGCTGCTTTAAATCCTTCAGCAATATTTTCTTTTCCTGCTGGAAGCGGCAAGTTTTTATAGCCTTCTTTATGAATTAAGTTCAAGCCCTCAAATGTGAAGAAAATCGTTACTTCGTAATCTGCAGATGTTGCAGCTGTTGCGATGTTGAATACCTTGTATGCGTCAAAAGCACTTCCGTTACTTGCGATAATTGCAGTTTTGTTAGCCATTATTGGTTTCCTGCTTCAGTTGTTCCAATCCATTCTGACATTCCAGGCAATACATTTTTTACACGCTCAAAACCTTTTTCAGATAAGATTTGTGCAGCCATTTCACTTCTTGAGCCAGTACGGCAAATCACATGGATTACTTTGTTTTTATCAAGTGTGTCTAATTTGCTTTCAAGTTCTCCCAAAGGAATAGATACTGCCCCAGGTATATGTTTGAACTCATATTCTGCGGGTTCTCTCACATCAAGCAGAATCATATCGTCTTTATTCTCAGCCAAAGCTTTTTCTAATTCATCGTTTTGAATCGTATGCTCAAACTTTGCTGCTTCTTTTCCTTCACCAGGGTTTGCTTTTCTTAAATAGTGTTTAAGAACATCTCCCTCTTCCTTTGTACCTAGATATTGGTTTCCTGTGTTTCTAGCCCATCCTTGAATATCAGCCAATGAACCTTTATCTGTTGCCTGAACTTCAATGACTTGACCCGCTTCAAGCTGATCCATTGCTTTTTTCGTGCGTACAATCGGCATTGGACAAGAAAGTCCTTTACAGTCTAAAACTTGATCTACTTTAATACTCATTTGTTAAAACCTCCGTATTGTCTTTATTTAATTTCACCATTCCAGTTATGCATGCCACCGGTCATGTTAATGACCTTGAAGTTGTTGGCAGCTAAAACGCTGCACGCTTTTTCACTACGTTTACCAGAGCGGCAAACCATGATATATTCTGTTGATTGATCTAATTCATTCATATGGTAAGGAACTTCCCCTAGCGGGATATGTTTCGCAGTAGGTGTCATACCTTGAGCTACTTCATCGTTTTCACGAACATCAATTAGGTTTAATTGAATTCCGTCTTTAATTAAACGTTCAACTTCTTGTGGTTCAATAGTTTTAAAAGACACAGTTTATTACCCCCTCTCTTACAAAACTCATGATACGAAATACTTATACCCGTATAGGTATATTAAAATCTAAAAAAATTTAGCACACTGCAATTTTACTTCTTACTCTAAGTTCCTTCATAAAAAATATTTGATTTAAATCTATAATGGCATCTTTCATATGGTTCTATGAATGACTTGCTTAAGTGCCCCCATCCAGGGCAACACCCAGCCAAAACCAGCAATGAAAATTCTCACATTATATGGAGCAACAGATTTTTCTTGAATGTACTTGATCGCTTTTTCCGTAATATCCAAAACTGTCACCTCCACCCTCATTATACCCGTAGGGGTATATTAAATGATAAAAGAAAATCTGTCAACAGACGATGCTTATGACAGATATTAGCGGCTTTTTACAAGAAGCTGAACGGCTTCTTTTACAAGATCGGAGTTCATTTTTTCTCCGTTTTCCATTTGATCACGCAAGCATTGTTCAAGGTTCGTGCCGACAATTAATCCAATCGTACGATCAATAGCGGTTCGTGAGGCAGAAAGCTGGGTGATAACGGCTTTACAATCTTGCTCCTCTTCTAACATGCGCAAGACACCACGAATTTGGCCTTCAATTCTTCTTAAACGATTTTTCATTTCTTGTGTATATTCCAAACCAGCACCTCCTTGCAATAATACCTATATGGGTATATTACTTAACCTTGTCCATTATGTCAAATTTATTTATATAACCAAATACTTCATGATCTATTACTAATTTATCTTTTTATCATTTGAAATAGTTTCTACATCTACATCGGATTGATTCCTGAATTTAAAACTTAGATTTTTAAGCTATATAATTTAAAAGTTAAGGCAGATGCCCCTCAGAATTTTAGGATAAGGTAAAGAGTAACATATCGTTCATATTGCTCCATAATTATTTTATAAAAGTTAAATACAAGCTCATAAATCAGTAATTTACATATGGTATTGATAACTACTGTTTTAGGAGTGAATTATGTGTACTACTTTAATAATTTTCCGTATATGAATCACTGCCTTAATTATTATAACTATGATATGGATTTCACTCATTTATCAAATAGAAATTCACTTAACAAATATCCAACAAAGTTTACAACTAATAATATTGCATTGAATAGTTTAAATAGGATCAGAACTAGCTTTTCAAAAGAGGAAGCAGCAGCAATAGCTTTACTTTTAGGTATTGACTTTATTAAAAGTAAGTTTGATTTAGATGAGTTTTGGATGGGAGTAAATACTGAACTTGAACACGGTAAACTATCCAGCCAAACTAATGTTACTGGGGATGACCCTCTAATTACCGGAAAAATTGCATTGGCTCATCTTAACGAATTTCCTGATTATTATAAAAGGTTAAAAGTTCTTGAGAAGGAAGCAAAAGCATATTGGAACAAATGATTACCCCATTAGAAATGTGTATCGTGCATTATTAATGACATCAATACAATAGGGGTTGAATGTGAAGAATTACAATTAAACAAACGGGTAGCTTTACTTCAATAAGAGGTAAAGCGTTTTTCTTATTCAACTATAGTGGCAGTTAGTTGAAGATTAGTATTTAACTTGTGTTCAACAATTGGGACATATTATGGAATAGGTAATGAGTAATCAATTGGAAATATCATAAGAATAATTATAGATAACCTTCAAAGGAAGGTTATCCATATGAATTCCATCGAAAACACAAAGGGTATATTTTTTGCAAAAATGACCTAATTTCGGGATAAGCCTCTTTCGAATGCATTCAAATGATTCATTGATGCATTTCTTAACTGTGTAAATACAGTTCTTACATCCGTTGGAAGATTTAAAGAAAGAAATTTATTATACATACTTATATTCTCTTTCTCACCTTGTACTCCAGAAGCAAAAGCGTTTTTTATTGTTTCTGGGGTAGTAACAAACATTCTTGAAATGTCTTCAGGCTTAAGTACTTGATATCGTTCAAAAAGAGGAAGTAAAGCACTAATATGCCTTAATTCAGCTTCTTGGATTTGGGCAAATGTACGTAAATATCCAAAGTTTAAAAGAATATTATTATATCTAGCTTGAGCAAGAAATTCGTCTTGTAAAGCATAGTTTAACATCTGAGGTAAAGTTAATGTTGGGGCATTTAAAGCACCTTTGGCTCCATAGTCATTAGCATTTTGTCTTACCAATGATTTATGATAAGGGGCTTGATTATGGAAGAAAAAATTTTTTACATACATTGATTGTATTTCCACCTCCTAAATTCTTTTCCTTTCCTGCTGCTGAACAGATGTTATGGTTGTGGAGCTCTAAACTCCAAATTATTCTCTTAATAGTGTATAAAAAAGGAATCAAAATGTACCTTGGATACACAAAGATGTCATTCAGAAGTAAAAACACAATGGATGTAAGAACTTTAAAATAGGTTAAAATCGATAAAGAAGATGTTTCTTTAATTTAAAGATACATTCGGTCAAGTACACTCCTCTCTTACAGTACATAGGATAATTTGTAAATAATAATTAATTAATGTGAAGGGATTGAGGAAAATGTACTGTGCAGCCTATCTGTATCCATATCCTTATTATGTGAATGTACCAATGCATACTTACAGGAACCCTACAGATTATTGGGCTGATCCTAATAAGACATTTGGTTCGTATCGGTCATCTTATGGTCATAATAGGATTATGGTAAAAGATTATGGAGCAAACCCATTTGTTATAAATATCAATGAAGCCACCAAGCAAAACAATACGTATCGTACAGCAATATGGACCGGTAATCATTTGCAAGTTACACTAATGAGTCTCAATATTGGTGAAGATATTGGTTTGGAAATGCATCCTAACGTTGATCAATTCTTAAGAGTTGAACAAGGTCAGGGAATTGTACAAATGGGCAAAGGTAGAGATAATTTAAGTTTTCAAAGGAGAATTTTTGATGACTCTGCCATTATTATCCCGGCTGGAATGTGGCACAATGTCACAAATACAGGAAATGTCCCTTTAAAACTATACTCGATATATGCCCCACCAAACCATCCATTTGGTACTGTTCATAGGACTAAAGCAGATGCAATGGCTGCAGAAGAAGGCTATAGTAACGGAAATGGAAATACAGTAGTTTTTGGAAGGACTCCAGATGAATGGATAAGATATACGGAATTTTTGGTAAAAGAAGGCTTGGAAGACGTTAAAAGAGGAATTAATATGACACACATTCTTCAAGAATTTATTCTAATGGGAGTTCTTGTTGGAAAAGGATATTTTCCTGAAAAAGCATATGAAACAGTAGAAGAATGGGAACGTACAGGAGAATCCAAACTTCTACAGCAAAGCAAAAAAATGTAGAGCATTCAGATTTCACCAATCGGTTGCTATTCTTTTATAATAATTTTTTGTAACTGGAGCAACACATTTAAGGGATGTATTCAACAATCGTGGGCTTTTGTTGAAGAGTTAAATAACAATAAGCCAATCAAATCAAATTCAAAAAACTCGTCAAATTTGACGAGTTTTTCTGTGTTGTAATGCTAAATAGACTCCTGTTTTAAGTTTTGCACTCCAAAACGGAATCTGTTATTTGAGGCTGTTGTATTAATCGGACAGACACCTCCACCAGCTGCTTACTTCGGTTTTCGGAGCTACCTTGGGTTTGTTGAAAATAAAGCTGGAAAGGACTGTAACGGCAGGAGATGCCGAAAAAGGTTTTATCACGCTATTTTTGCAAGCCTCGGTGATCAATTAAATAATTTCAATATCTGGACTGAAAATACTCAAGGAGGAACAGCCGGCAATCCTTTTAACAGTTCTATAATTATTATCAGCACGGCTGACCAGAGTGTAAATAAACAAATGCGCGATGCGTTGGCGGGAGCAGGCTTTGATCCGGATATCATGAATGATGACAATATTCCTATAGGTTTGGTTAACATGGGGCTTGAAAAGGGAAAGGATACCTTTTCCTTTATCATGAGAGCTGCAATATGGGCAGAAAAATTTATTGGTGATCAATTTCTTAAACATTCATGCTCAAAGCCAGGCTCATCTTGCAAATAATAAAAATCAACCAGAAGACCGATTGAGTTTGCACTGGGGGGATTGTCCAATCCCATATCGAGCGTAAATTCGTACATAAAAGGATTAGATTAGACATGCCTAGGTCCATTTTTTAAAATTGGGTATTGCTAGGTCTAGTTTCGTATTGCCAAAAATGTGCTATTGCCGTTTATTATTTTCAGGATAGTATTTAACAAAAAGAGTCAAATTGAACTGTTATTTTTCAGTCTTTTTTCATATCGAGAAACATATACTCAGTAAGAATGACTTTAGAATAGGAGGATCTAAATGACAAACAACAACCTGTTAAGCTTTTATGATCCCTATGTTTATCAGACATTAACAACCATTGTTGGTAAAATGGTTACTGTTCAAACCATAAGAGGTAGCGTTCGTGGCTCCTTGAAAAATGTATTGCCAGATCACATTGTTGTCGAATCTAACGGAACTCCCTTTTTTATTCGTACCCAGCAAATTATTTGGGTTTTTCCTGGTTAACAAAAAGGAAGTGGAGGGGAAATAATGTTTAAAAGAATAAATAAATTGGCAATTGAACTTCCTATACCCGCACACGGCGATATGAATGCTGCAGCAGCAGTACAAGAGCTCTTGGGTGGCAAGTTTGGGGAGATGTCTACCTTAAATAACTATATGTTTCAGTCTTTTAACTTCAGAAATAAAAAAAAGCTAAAACCATTCTATGAGTTAGTGGCAAGCATTACGGCAGAAGAATTTGGTCATGTAGAACTTGTTTCTAATACGATTAATTTGTTATCGGTAGGTAATACTTTTCCAGGGAATCCGGATATCACTCCACTTCAAAATGGGAAGGATGCGAGAAACACCCACCATTTTATTTCTACAGCTCAAACGGCTATACCAGGTGATTCAATGGGAAGACCTTGGACTGGTGATAATGTTTTTAATAGCGGAAATCTGGTTTTAGATTTAACACATAACTTTTTTCTAGAGATTGGTGCACGTACACATAAAATGAGAGTTTATGAGATGACTGATAACCCAGTTGCTAGAACCATGATTGGGTATTTACTTGTTCGTGGAGGAACACATATCCTCGCCTATGCGAAAGCAATCGAAATTGCTACAGGGGTAGACTTGACGAAAATGCTTCCAGTTCCAAATCTTGATAACTCAAAATTTGATTATGCCAGACCGTTCATAGAAAAAGGCTTAAGCAATGTGCTATTCACATGGAGCGAAACAGAATACAGGGATATCGGAATGATTTGGAAAGGAACAAATCCGGAAAATGGGCAACCGCTTGAAGTGAAAATTGGTACTCCTGAAGGCGGACCAATTCCAGACTTAGAGGAATTACCTGAAGAATTTGCTCCTGGTATTACTAGGGATGATTATGAATTAATCAAAAAACGTCTAATGGATAATTTATAATGGTTTTTTTCAGGAAAAATATTAATAAAATTTTGATTTGTTCAGCGAACGGCAACAGCCACTGTTCGGTATTTTCATTCATACTTCAACAATCCAAGTTGACACTTAAATAGAATCAGTTTGAAGTCGTCTTATGAAAATTTTCCTTGTTTTTTTATTGTTCTTAGAAACTTAAGGAATTTCTCTTGTACATGCGGATGATTAATTAACCTCTTAACAACTTAAACTCCTAATTTGTGTTTGTTAATTAATGATTAAACTCTTATTTTAACTTTTGCTGAAACTCCCTTGTGATTTAAGTCACTAAAATATCGAGAGTTTGTGAACATTTTTGTGAAATAGTAAGCAAATGAATTCAGCACATGAAGCACAGGTGAAGCACGTGCATCTCATGGCCCTATCTCAACAAAAACAGAAAAAAGCAAGAGAACCGTTATCTTGCCTCTTTCGGTTTTTATGATAGACACTCATGCCGCGTTGCGGCATTGGAGAAGATCGCTTTTCCGGTTTGTTGCAGCTGATCATACTCTGGCTTCCCTAAGTTTTTTATTATTCGTAATCTCAAATCTTATATACCCCTTAAAACCTAGATATAAAGCCATTTTAGGACACACTAGAAAACTATAGAAAATTTTACTTTCCACGCTGGCAGCGAAGAGGTCAGTTATATTAGTCTCCGTAGTTCATGACAATAAATAGGAGCCTCCCCACTCAGGAAAGGCCCCCTACTCACTGTTACATCTTTATTTTTCTTTACTTACAAGTAGTGAACAGCACTCCACATGAGTAGTATGGGGAAACATATCAACAGGCTGAACTTCCACCGTAGCGTATCCGCCATCCTCCAACACACGCAAATCTCTTGCTAGCGTCGCTGGATTACAGCTCACATATACAACTTTCTTTGGCTTCATATCCAAAATCGTCTGCAGCAAGGCTTCGTCGCATCCTTTTCGAGGCGGATCGACTACAATAACATCTGCTGTATTCCCTTCTTCATACCACTTTGGAATGACTACTTCAGCTTCACCTACTGCAAACTCAGCATTTTCAATTCCGTTTAATGCTGCATTGCGTTTGGCATCTTCAATTGCCTCAGGAACAATTTCCACACCGAAAACTTTCTTAGCCTTCTGTGCTAAGAACAATGAAATCGTTCCGATACCACAATATGCATCGATAACTGATTCCTCACCACTTAAATCTGCATACTCCAACGCTTTATCATAAAGAACCTTAGTCTGCTCAGGATTCACCTGATAGAAAGATCTCGCTGATATCGCAAACTTGATGTCCCCGATGTAATCGTAAATATATTCTTCGCCCCAGAGCACGGTTGTTTGATCGCCGAAGATGACGTTGGTGCGTTTTGGGTTGATGTTTTGGACAATGGACTTGATGGCTGGGAATTGGGATGTGATGTCGTCGATGATGGCTTTTTTGTTTGGGAAATCGGGTGTTCGGGTGATGAAGACGACCATCATTTCCTTTGTGACGATGCCGTAGCGGACCATGATGTGGCGAAGCCAGCCTTTGTTTTTCTTTTCGTCGTAGGCACGGATGCCGTGACGGTTAGCGATGGCTTTGATGGCTGCGACGACTTCATCGTTTTCGCTTTGCTGGATGAGGCATTGCTCCATGTCGATGATTTCGTGGGAGCGCTGCTGGTAGAAGCCGGCTACTAGTCCGCCTTCACGTTCTCCGACTGGAACCTGGGCTTTGTTACGGTAGTTCCATGGGTCTTCCATGCCTAGTGCCGGGTGAACGGTAACTTTGTCCAGGTTGAGCTTGCCGATTCTTGTGAGCACTTCTTTAACTTGCTTTTGTTTGAAGTCAAGCTGGCCCTGGTAGCTTAGGTGCTGAAGCTGGCAGCCGCCGCATTGTTTATAGATCGGGCACGGGGCATCGATGCGTTCTGAGCTTTCTTCGTGCAGCTCGACTAGTCGTCCGAATGCGTAGCCTTTATTTATTTTCGTGACTTTGATTTGGCCTTTTTCGTTTGGAAGGGCGTTAGGAACGAAAATTGGGTAGCCTTCGATCTTGGCAACGCCTGATCCGTCGTGTGTCAGGTCTTCAAAGGTCACGTCGTAATATTCATTTTTTTGTACAGGCGCTATTGCCTTTGTCATGATTATCTTCCTTTTCAGTTTGCTGATTGTCTCATTTTATCACAGTCCAGACATAAGAAAAACTTGGCGCAGGGCCAAGTTTTTATTCGTCCATAGACTGGGCTTTTGAAAGCGGCATGAGGACGTCAATGTGACGGTACAGGTTGACGAATTCTCCCGGGAGGTCTCCGCCGTATTCACCGTCTAGGTTTAATTGCATTTTTTGAGCGGATGTTACTTTCACTCGGTTTGCGGTTGTATAGATGATGTTGCCATCACTTATATGCTCACCGCGCAGGGCGAGACTTGCGACTCTGATGAACTCGGCAAGGTTTGTTTTTTTCAAGATAAGAAGGTCGAACATGCCGTCATTCAGTTTGGAGTCTGGCGCAAGTTTTTCAAAGCCGCCGACAGAGTTTGTGAGCGATACGAGGAAGAGCATGATTTCGCCTTTGAACAGCTTTCCATCGTATTCGATTTCTACTTCAGCCGGACGGATGGAAGGCAGCATTTCCATGCCTTTTAAATAATAAGCGAGCTGACCCAATACCGTTTTCAGCTTGCTTGGCACTTCATATGTGAGTTCAGTCAGACGTCCGCCGCCTGCGATGTTGACGAAGTAGTGGCCGTTGACGCGTCCGATGTCGATCGCTCTTGCTTCGCCTGCAAGCAGGGCGTCTACCGCTGTTAAGATATTATCCCGCGGGATGCTGATGGCGCGGGCAAAGTCGTTTGTCGTCCCGACAGGTATCACGCCAAGCTGCGGTCTAACATCCAGCTCTGCAAGTCCATTTACTACTTCGTTTACGGTGCCGTCTCCGCCTGCTGCAATGACAAGGTCAAAGCCGCGTTCGCCTGCGACTCTTGCTGCCTGGATGGCATCGCCTTCGCAGGTTGTCGCGTGGCATGATGTTTCATAACCGGCTATTTCAAATTTCTGAAGAACTTCAGGTAATTGTTTTTTAAAGGCTTCGCGCCCTGATGTTGGATTATAGATTATTCTTGCTCTTTTCATTTTCCCCATCATCCTAAGTTAGAATGTATTTCCATGATTTGTTGTATCTAACAAGCCATCAATTATACTACACCTTTTTTGTTAGATACGCAATCCATAGAACTAGTATAGCCAAAGCCGGATAAAAACAACGGCGCCCTCCATGATGTTCACGCGGCGCCGTCTCTTTGTTTTATCGTTTCTGAATTTCTTCAAGCAAAAGCTTGTTGACCATTGGCGGGTTTGCCTGGCCTTTTGTTGCTTTCATAATTTGACCGACCAGGAAGCCGATCGCTTTTTGTTTACCGCTTTTGAAGTCCTCGATGGATTGCGGATTCGCATCAAGTGATTCGTTCACGATTTTGCGGAGCGTGCCTTCGTCAGAGATTTGGACAAGTCCCTGCTCCTTAACGATTTGCTCGGCATCGCCGCCTTTTTCGATCAGCTCTTTGAATACTTTTTTCGCGATTTTCGTTGAAATCGTGCCGTTTTCAATCAGCTTGATCATGCCCGCAAGTCCTTCTGGTGTAAGGGCTGCATCCTGAAGTTCTTTGCCTTCAGCGTTCAAGTATCCGCTCACTTCACCCATCAGCCAGTTAGATGCTTGCTTAGCGTCTGCTTCTTTTGCAACCGTTGCTTCAAAGAAATCAGACATTTCTTTTGTCAGAGTAAGTACCTGTGCATCATAAGATGGAAGGCCAAGTTCTTCCACATAGCGCTTTTGACGCTGATCAGGAAGCTCAGGAATCGTTGAACGAATGCGTTCCTTCCACTCGTCATCAATGTAGAGGGACACAAGGTCCGGCTCCGGGAAGTAGCGGTAGTCGTCAGATCCTTCTTTCACGCGCATCAGGATTGTTTTTCCCGTTGCTTCGTCAAAGCGGCGTGTTTCCTGCTCGATGATGCCGCCTGATAAAAGAACTTCCTCCTGGCGCTTTACTTCATGCTCAAGTCCTCTTCGGACAAAGTTAAAGGAGTTCAGGTTTTTCAGCTCTGCTTTTGTACCGAATTTCTCTTGGCCTACTGGACGAAGGGAAATGTTGGCGTCACAGCGGAGTGAGCCTTCCTCCATCTTGCAGTCTGATACACCTGTGTATTGAATAATCGCTTTCAGCTTTTCAAGATAAGCGTACGCTTCTTCAGGTGTGCGGATGTCCGGCTCTGAGACGATTTCGATCAGCGGTGTGCCCTGGCGGTTGTAATCACAAAGAGAATAACCGTCGCCTGTATGTGTCAGCTTGCCTGCATCTTCTTCTAAATGAAGACGGGTAATGCCGATTCGTTTCTTGTAGCCGCTCACTTCAATATCAATCCAGCCGTGCTCGCCGATTGGCTTGTCAAATTGGGAAATTTGGTAAGCTTTCGGGTTATCCGGGTAAAAATAGTTTTTGCGGTCGAACTTTGTATCTGTCGCAACTTCACAGTTGAGCGCCATTGCAGCTTTCATGGCGAAATCAACAGCTTCTTTGTTTAGTACCGGGAGAACCCCTGGGTAGCCGAGTTCGATCACGCTTGTGTTTGTATTTGGATCAGCGCCAAAATGGTTCGGTGCGCTTGAGAAAATTTTCGAATTTGTTTTTAATTCAACGTGGACTTCAAGTCCAATGACCGTTTCAAAGTTCATGATTTCACCCCTTACAATTCAGGTTTTGCTTTATGATGGTCGGTTGCCTGCTCAAATGCATGCGCAACGCGGTAAACTGTGCTTTCGTCGAAATGCTTTCCGATGATTTGAAGACCGAGCGGCAATCCGTTTGAGAATCCGCAAGGCACAGAGATGCCAGGTACACCTGCAAGGTTCACAGGGATTGTTAAAATATCGTTCGCATACATGGTCATCGGATCCTCTGTTTTTTCGCCTACTTTAAAGGCTGGTGTAGGAGTTGTCGGGCCAACGATGACGTCATACTTTTCAAACACATCTTCAAAGTCTTTTTTGATGAGTGTGCGGACTTGCTGTGCTTTTTTGTAGTAAGCATCATAGTAGCCTGAGCTGAGTGCGAATGTTCCAAGCATGATGCGGCGTTTCACCTCATCACCGAAGCCCTCTGAACGGGACTGCTTGTACAATTCGATCAGGTTCTTCGCATTGTCTGATCGGTAGCCATAGCGGACGCCGTCAAAACGTGCAAGATTCGCTGATGCTTCTGATGAAGACAGCAGGTAGTACGTAGCAAGCGCGTATTTTGAATGAGGCAGAGATACCTCTTCCCATGTTGCACCCTGTGCTTCTAATACTTTTAAAGCATCAAGAACAGACTGCTTCACTTCTTCGCTGACGCCTTCGCCTAAGTATTCTTTTGGTACGGCGATTTTAAGGCCTTTTACATCTCCTGTCAGTGCAGAAAGAAAATCTGGAACGTCAACGTTTGCTGATGTTGAGTCCATTTTATCTACTCCTGAAATCGCTTGGAGCAAAAAGGCATTGTCTTCAACATTTGTCGTTAACGGTCCGATTTGATCAAGAGATGATGCAAATGCAATCAGTCCGAAACGTGATACACGTCCATATGTAGGTTTTAACCCAACGACACCTGTGAAAGCTGCCGGCTGGCGAATCGATCCGCCTGTATCTGATCCAAGGGCAAATGGTACCTCGCCCGCTGCAACTGCTGCAGCTGAACCGCCGCTTGATCCGCCTGGTACGGTTTCAAGATTCCATGGATTTTTCGTTACTTTGTAGCCAGAGTTCTCTGTTGAAGATCCCATTGCGAATTCATCCATGTTTAGTTTTCCGATTGTAACAGCTTCCGCTTTTTTCAAATGCTGAACAACCGTTGCGTCATAAATCGGGTCGAAGTTTTCAAGGATTTTACTTGCCGCTGTAGTACGCAGGTTTTTCGTAACGATGTTGTCCTTTACTCCAATCGGCATTCCAAACAATAGGCCTAATTCATCACGCGTTCCGATCGCTTCGTCCAGTTCTTTTGCATAGGAACGTGCTTTTTCTTCATCTAATGTAAGGAAGGCATTCACTTGATCGTCGACGGCATGAATTCGTTTGTACGATTCGTCAACAAGGTCTGTTACGGTGATTTCTTTTTTATGTAAAAGTGTTTTTAGTTCTGACAGTTTGTGGTCAAATAATGACATGCTGGCTGCTCCCTCCTTATTCTAAAATGGACGGCACGCGAATGTATCCGTCTTTATGGTCAGGAGCGTTTTTCACGACATCCTCTACTGGCAATCCTTTTTCTGCTTTGTCTTCGCGCAGAATGTTTTTCATCTCTAATACGTGTGTTGTCGGCTCAACGCCTGTTGTATCAAGCTCATTCAATTGCTCTGCGAATGTGATGATCGCGTCCAATTGAGTTGTGAACATTTCCGTTTCTTCTTCCGTGATCGCTAAACGCGCTAAATTCGCAACGTGCTTCACTTCTTCTTTTGAAATGCGTGACATGTGCTCCACCTCCATTAAATCTCGTGTAAACAATACTCTGATGATAACAAAAGTCAGTGCATTAAAGCAACAAAAGCTCGTGATTATTGCGCCTTACCGTATTCCTGATCGAGTACTTTTTTCACAATGTTCGGGTGATCCGTCATGATGCCATCCGCACCGATTTCAACGAGCTTCCGGACACTGTCTTCATCGTTGATCGTCCAGTATTGCACAGCGATGTTTCGTTTATGCAGGGATTTGATGATTCGCTCGGTTGTCAGATTAAGACCACTTGCGCTCATTGGGATTTGAACCGCTGTGTATTTGTTCATTGGAATCAGCCGGTCCAGGAACAGCTTGTGGGCAAGGACGAAGTTGCGTGTTGCTTCGGATGGTGAGCTGACAGGAACTTTGCCGCCGGTTGCTTCGATGAAGTCATTCAGCGATTCGTCGTAGAATGAGGCGATGATGACGTTGTCGGTCATGTTGTGTTTTTGGATCAAGTCGGCCATTTTGTCTGTCAGTAAGGGGTCTTCGGTTTTCAGCTCAATAGTCATTGGATAGCCTGGGAAAGCGGTGAAGATTTCCTCCATGGTTGGGATGGTGACGCCTTTGTTTCGGTAAGGATGGGTTCCGTCCGGACCGACGAAGTGATAGCCTGCGTCCAGCTGTTTCAGTTGTTGGAGTGTCATATCTTTTACAGCACCTGTTCCATTTGTTGTGCGGTCTACAGTAGCGTCATGTATCACGACGACTTCTTTGTCTTTTGAGAGGTGAACGTCCATTTCGAGCATGTCGACTTCGAGTTTTTCAGAAAGGGAGAAGGCTGCCAGTGTGTTGCCGGGCGCCATTCCGTCTCCGCCTTGGTGGGCAATTATGAGCGGTCGCTTGCCTTTTTTGAGGAAAGCTTGATTTTCTAGGGGTTGAACAGGGATGTATTGAATGATGGCGATGTACAGGATCAGCGCGATGAGAATCGCAGAGGTGATTTTTATCTTGGTCCTCTTCTTTCTGACGGGCTGCGGCACGATTTCCATGGTTTGGTCCCCTTTTTTGGTTGGTAGTTTCTTTATATCATGGATCGTGTAATGGTGATGCAGGAATTTTGTCAAATTTATTCAACAAGTTTAATAATAAGCTACCCTCCCTTTCTAGCAAAACCCTCACTTACTTTCCAATCTCAGCAAAATACTTTCCATTCCGCCCCAAATACTATCCGGAATCCCTCCTTTACTTGCCAAACTCCAACAAATACTTTCTTTTTCCCAATTGTCTCCTAAAAAACAAAAAACACCAGCATCCATGCGGTGTTCTTCATTTAAACAAACGTTTGATTAAGCTCTATTTGCTGCTCTGGCGCAGTTTCAGCTTGGTTGCGATCACTACTTGCTTCGCAATTTTGCGTTCGGTGATGCGTTCAACCAGGAGATCAACAGCCGTCTCACCCATGACCTCTGTGTAGACCTTCACCGTGCTGAGCGCCGGGAAAATGTACTTTGAGACGCTGATGTCATTTACCCCGATGATGCTGACCTGCTCCGGGACACGGATGCCGTGCTCGTGCAGGGCCTGGAGGCTGCCGATGGCGATGGAGTCGTTGCCTGCAAAGAAGGCGCTTGGCAGGGAATCACCGAGCTCTGCAATGGCTTGGGACATCAAGCGATGGCCGTCCTTTACGGTGAATGATCCGATGAACATGGCGTCCTCGCGCAGCATGCCTCTTCCAGACAAGTACTTGATGAATGTCTGCTCGCGCTGATCGTCAAGTGTTGTGCTGTGCTCGCGGTAGGCTTCGCGTCCGCCGATGTAGCCGATTTGCGTGTGCCCTTTTGCGATGAAATGGTCGAGGACGCGCTCTGTTGCCCGTTCGAAGTCGACGATGACGGAATCGAATTTTTCCGGATCCGGACTTGAGTCGACGAAGACGACGTTTCGCGCTGCTTTTTTGAATTCCTCTGCCTGCTGGTTGCTGAATTTGCCCACTGCGACGATGCCCTGAAGCTGATCCTGGTTGATCGCTTCAAAATCGTCGTAAAAATAGGTCGCAAGCTGAAGGTTGTGACTCTTCGCCCGCTCCTCGATGCCGAGCCTGATCGACATGTAGTAAAGATCGTTCAGCTCCTCCTGCTCTGTGTACCAGTGCACGATAGCGATCTTTGGAACGAGGTTTTTCTTTGTTTTTCTTTTTTGATAAGACAGCTCCTCAGCCACTTCGAAAATTCGCTTTTTCGTTTCGTCTCCAACGGATAGCGTTTCGTCAAAGTTCAGGACCCTCGAAACCGTCGCAATGGATACACCCGCTTTTTCAGCTATATCTTTTATCGTAGCCGCCATATACCGTAACCCCTTTGTTAAAATCAGAAAGTTTTCATATCCTTGTCCAGCTCCACCGCCTAACTCCTCGGTCAGTACGGATCTGCCTGTCGGAGCTAACCAGGCGGTTCCGCTTTTCTATATTAGTCCGAATGTAAATGATGTTCTGGATCTGTATGCCTCATGTGCCGCAAGCTTATGTGTCGGCAGGCCTGGGATCAGCAGCGATTCCGGAATGCGCTGTGTCTCAATGCAGATTGCCGCATATGGCCCGGTTGCCTGACCCGGTTTTAATGGATGATCGGTATCCATTTTATTCGCCATGTAGATGACAGCTGCTGGATCTGTTGTCTGCACTACCATCTTCCGTCCGCTTTCCTGCTCCTCTACTGACACTTGGTTGAGCTCACTTTGTTCAAATAGAAAAAGGTGGTCAAAACCGTTTCCGACCTTGTTGATCTGCTCGTGGTCAGACTCTGCTGCTTCTCTTAATAGTTTACCAGTTTTCAGGTCAAACGGGGTTTCTTTTGCAGGAATCCATCTGCCTGTTGGAATCGAATCGTCATCGAATTCAGCAATGGCATCACTTTTCATTGTAAGAGAGTGATTCAGTACGTCCCTTCCGCTGTCTGCTGATAAATTAAAATAAGCGTGGTTTGTCAGGTTGAGCCATGTATTTTTGTCCGAACGTGCTTCGTAATCAATGGTAAAGGTATTGTCACAGTCCAGACGGTATGTTACCTGTGCCTCAAGATTTCCAGGATAGCCGCCTTCCCCATCCCTGCTGAAATGCGTGAGGATCACTTCTGCTGAATCCTCATGTTCAACGGTTTTTACGTTCCAGAAAACCTGATGAAAGCCATGAGGACCACCGTGCAAATGGTGCTCTCCTTCGTTTGCCTCTAGTTTGTACGGACCAAGCTCTGCATTTGGAACCCGTCCTGCAACGCGGCCGATCAGTGCTCCTAAATAATATGGATTTTCGATATACTGCTCAGCATTTTCATAAGCTAAAACAACATTTTCAAAGTTTCCGTTTTTATCAGGCGCCATGATCGACGTGATTGTTCCGCCAAGGTTTAAGAAGCTGACCGAAAAGCCCTGATCGTTTTCAAGCGTATATTTTTCAATGTTTTGCTGCGGGTGTGTGAGAATCGTTTCGTGAAGGATTTTCATTTTCATCGTTCCTCTCTCTTTTTAAACTCTGGATAAAATGATTAAAATGATTATTCCCTTCATTCGTTCTTTTAAAAACTCCCGCATCCTCTAATACTCTGCTGAACTTTAATCCCACTTCTTTTTTCAGGATTCCATCAGCCGTTTCTTTTTCAAACGATTGATATTTCGAGATTAAGTGCTGAACCCATTCCTCATGATGCTTCGGGACTTCAGCCTCCTCACCGAGAAGGAAGGCTTCTATTTGCTGAAGCTCATGTTTAAGACGCTCTGGAAGGACCGCCAAGCCCATGACTTCAATCAGGCCGATGTTTTCTTTTTTAATATGATGCAAATCTGCATGGGGATGGAAAATTCCCATCGGATGCTCTTCGCTCGTTCGGTTGTTGCGAAGGACAAGGTCAAGCTCAAAGCGGCCGTCTCTCATTCTTGCAATCGGCGTCACCGTTTGATGAGATTCGTCTCCTGTAAAAGCAATAATCTCTGCTTCTTCATTTGAATAGGTTTTCCATGTATTCAGCACGTGTTCTGCCGCTGTAACGAGCGCCGCTTTATCTGATGATCGCAGTCTCAGCACCGACATTGGCCATTTCACCTTTGAGAAGGCTACCTCAGGAAAGCTCTCAATCTCAAACTTCTCTTCATCAGGAGCTTCCGCCATCGCAAACGTATACTTGCCTGCCTGATAGTGATCATGGGAGAGAATCGATCCGCCGACAATTGGAAGGTCAGCATTTGAGCCGATAAAATAGTGCGGAAACTGCTCAACGAAAGCAAGCAGTCTTCGGAAGGCGCTCCCATTGATTTTCATGTCTCTGTGCTCTCCGGATAACACAATGGAATGCTCATTGTAATAAATGTAAGGCGAATATTGAAAATACCACTGTTCATTCTCAAGGTTCAGCTCAATCACACGGTGATTGGATCGCGCAGGGTGTCCGATGCGGCCTGTGTAGCCTTCGTTTTCCGCGCAAAGCAGGCAATTCGGATACTTGCTTGCCGGTTTGACTGCCCGCTCCCGTGCGATATCCCGGGGGTCTTTTTCAGGCTTTGAGAGATTAATTGTAATATCAATCTCCCCGTATTCAGTCGGCGTTTTATAATGAATGTTTTTCGCGATTCGTTTTGTCTGAATGTAATTGCTGTTCTGACTCAGCTTGTAAAAGTAATCTGTCGCGATTTCAGGTGACAGGCTGTAATACTCTTCAAACGTTTGCTGAATCGCGGACGGCTTATCAAGAAACACATTCATAAGATTGGCAGACAGCTTTTCTTTTTCATCAAAGGTTCCTTCAATGATGCCGCGTTCTGCTGTCTGCTCGACTATCATATCAAGCAGATCCGGTATGGAAAGCAGCATGTTCGGCAGATCGCATTCTTCATAGGCATCAATCCCAAGCAGACCGAGAATCTGATTTCGGGCATACATCCGGTCTCTGTCAGTGATGAATTTTTTCTGGATGGCTTGCTCAACTAATTGATTGACGAATGAAGAATTGTTCATCTGGAATCCTCTCCATATCCGTTTGGTTTTGTTTGGTGCCAGTTCCATGCATCCTGCAGGATCGTTTTGATATTCGTACGGGATGGCTCCCAGCCGAGAATCACTCTTGCTTTTTCGGATGAAGCGACAAGTGTGCTCGGGTCACCTGGACGTCTAGGTGCAGCTTTTGCAGGAATCGGGTGTCCCGTCACTTCTCTTGCTTCCTTAATCATTTCATTCACCGAGAAGCCCTGGCTGCTGCCGAGGTTCAAAATGATGCTTTCGCCTTGTCTGCTTAAATAGTTCAGGGCAAGGAGATGGGCGTCAATTAAATCTTCCACGTGAACGTAATCACGGATGCATGTGCCATCAGGCGTTGCATAATCATCACCAAAAACAGAGATGTGCTCTCTTTGTCCTAATGCAACCTGGAGAATGATCGGCACTAAATGGGTTTCAGGTGTATGATCCTCTCCGATTTCAGTCGTGGCTCTTGCACCGGCAACATTGAAATAGCGCAGGGATACATAGCGGATGCCGTATGCTTGCTCGCACCAGCGCATCATTTTTTCCATCATCAGCTTTGATTCGCCGTATGGATTAGTAGGATTGGTGTGTTCGCTTTCTGTAATCGGAATGTTCTTCGGCTCACCGTATACAGCGGCTGTCGATGAAAAGACGATTTCTTTCACACCGTGCTTCTGCATCACTTCAAGCAGAACCTGTAATCCGTAGACATTATTGTGAAAATACTTGAGCGGCTGCAGGACGGATTCTCCTACTAAGGAGTTGGCTGCGAAGTGCAGCACCTGGGTGATTTCTTCTTTTTCAAACACGCTGTTTAAAAATGCCTGATCTCTCAGGTCGCCTTCGTAAAAACTTGCTCCCGGATGGATCGCTTCTTTGTGGCCGGTCTGGAGGTTATCGACCACGACAACGTCCAATCCCTGATCTGCTAATTGATAGACTGCATGGGAGCCGATGTAGCCGGCTCCGCCAAGAACTAAAACGCTCATATATGAACCCCCAATTCAATTTCGCATGCTCCGTCCCCGATGTCTGCGATGTAGAAGGATGCCTCGTAGCCGACTGCCTTTAAATAAGATTGGCCGACTTCTTCAAGAAAATCACCTACACTTCCGCGTTCAACAATCGCGATTGCGCATCCCCCAAAGCCAGCACCTGTCATACGCGCACCGATAACGCCGTTTTGCTTCCAAGCAGCCTCGACAAGTGCATCGAGCTCTGTACCTGTTACTTCATAATCGTCCCGCAGTGAGCGGTGGGAAGCATTCATTAATTCGCCGAATGTAGATAAGTCGTTCTTTTCAAGGGCTTCAAGTGCATGAATGGTCCGTTCATTTTCACTGACAGCGTGACGCGCGCGCTTTCTCACCGTTTCATCCGCAATGGAATCTGCGTATTTTTCGAATGTTTCCAGCGAGAGTTCGCCCAACGACTGCACGGGTGCCTTTTCCTGCAGGATCTTCAAGGCATCTTCACATTCCTGACGGCGTTCGTTATATTTTGAAGCGGCAAGCTCTCTGCGTTTGTTTGTGTTCATGATCACGATGACATGATGCTCTAAATGGATCGGTGCGTAGCGGTATTGGAGCGTATTGCAATCCAGCAGCATGCCGCACGCTTTTTTCCCCATGCCAATGGCGAACTGATCCATGATCCCGCTGTTGACGCCGATGTATTGATTTTCAACGATCTGACCAAGCTTGACGAGCTCAATCCGGTCTATTTTCAGATCAAAGAGAGATTCAAGCATCACGCCAGTAACCAATTCAATGGAGGCAGACGATGATAAGCCTGCGCCATTCGGAATGTTTCCATAGATTAAGAGATCAAACCCCTCTTCAATCTCATATCCGTGCTGCTTTAAAGCTGCGCTCATCCCTTTTGGATAATTCGCCCAGTCGTGTTCAGTTTGATAGTCCAAGTCATCAAGGGAGCACTCAATAATCCCCTTATCAGGAAAATTCACCGAGTACATGCGCAGCATCCGGTCTGAACGCTTTGCAGCAAGCGCGTAGGTTCCGTACGTAATCGCACATGGAAAAACGTGCCCGCCGTTGTAATCTGTGTGTTCCCCGATCAGGTTAATGCGCCCCGGCGCAAAGAAGCTGCGATAGTCCCCTTTGCCGAACTTTTCTCTGAATAAGCCTTCTAATTCCCCCGCATTCATGATGAGTGTCCCCCTCGCTCCATGATTTTCGTTTCAAACGGCTGCAGCACTTCCCCTTCGAAAGCTGCTTCCCCGTGGTTGTGGTTCATGACAATCACATGCCCCGCGCGTTCGACTACTTCAACACCAGGCTCGCTCTTGATGAACGAGATGCCTGTTTCATTTAAGACGGTTAATGTTAAATCAGAAAGAACGCCTGCTTCAGCACCTGTTCCGACGTAATATGCTTTTCCGTTTCCATACTCATTGACTGTTAAGGCTGCATAGTTTTTATAAAAACGGTCGCTGTAGGAATAGAGAACATCTGCGGTTGTTGTGCGGATGAGATCTCTCCACACCTGTCCCTGCGCCTCTTTCTGGCCGTCTTTTGAAAGGATTGAAACATGCTGGCCCTCATGAAGCGATTCGGCTTCATCGATTTCAATGCCGAGCAGTTCTTTTAATAAATAAGGCGATTTGTCGCCGAATGGAATATTGTTGTCTTTGTTTTTCATGCCGGCACGGAATGAGAAGATCACGGTGCCGCCCTTTTCTGTGAAGGCTTTTAATCTTGCAGCAAGCTCTTCATCTACGAGTGTCAGCACAGGCACAATAACAACTTTATAAACCGAGAAATCATGGTCGTATTTGAGCACGTCCACGGGTACATTCACATCATGGAACGGCTGGTACAGGCGCATTAATTCGTTTGTAAATTCAAGCTGTGAGCTTTGCTGCTGAATGCGCATCGACCAGATGTTATTAAAATCATACAGCACGGCTACATCTGACTTGAATGGTGCCTTGAACACTTCTTCATACTTGCGGACTTCTTTAAACACTTCCTGAACTTCGTAAAATTTTCTTGAACGTGTATTATCAGCATCGATAATGCCAAGGCAATACTGCTCTGCCCCTCTGTTCATGCCTCTGAAGCGGAAGTACAGCATGTTGCTGCATCCGTGCGCAAATGCGTGGTACGACCATAATTGCGCCTGACCAGGTCTTGGAAGATAGCCGATAATGTCATGACCCTGTGCCCCCATCAACTGTTCAACAATCCAGAAGTTCTCGCGTTTGATGCCGCGGATAAATCCGAGCGTGAATGATAGAAAGGCTGGTGTGACTGGCTCTGTCAGTCCGCCCCAAACCGGGTAATTGTCGTAGGACACGAAATCCAGGTCTCTTGAAAACTCGTTATGGTCGAACCATTTTCCGAAGAAGCCGCCCGGTAGATTTGTTGTAACCTCCTGATGAGCTCCCTTCAGCTTTTTTACTAGATTCAGATGCGTCTTCGCGAACTCGCTTAGAGACTTGCTTCTGAATCTTGCCCAGTCGAGCATCATCGCCGGGTTATGAACCGTGATTGTCGGCTTTGGAACAGGAACTTCATGGAAAGAGTTATACGTTTGTCCCCAGAAAATCGTTCCCCAGCGCTTGTTCAGTTCATCAACCGATTCATATTTTTTTGCAAGGAATGTGTGAAAAGCTTCTCTGCATTGACCGCAGTAGCACATATCGCTGCCTTCATGGCCAAGCTCGTTGTCGATCTGCCATGAGACGATGCCGCTCTCGTTTTGATAGTGAGTGACCAGCTTTTCAACGATTGCTAAAGAATAAGTTTGATAGTTTTTAGAGTTATAGCAGTACTGTCTCCTGCCGCCGAACGATTTGGGATGGCCGTTTTCGTCTTCGAGCAGAATATCCGGATGTTTTTTTACGAGCCAGGCAGGAAACGTTGCGGTCGGTGTTCCGAACATGACCGCAATGCCTTCTTTCTTAAACCGGTTTATGACTTCGTCAAAAAAAGAGAAATCATACTGCCCTTCTGAAGGCTCCATTAAGTGCCAGGCAAATTCGCCGATGCGCACCATGTTGACGCCCATTTCCTTCATCTTTTCAATATCTTCGCCGAACAGGGATGGATCCCAATGCTCTGGATAGTAATCAACGCCTAAATACATGTCTCATCCCCCATTTTTCGTTAAGTGGAATACGCTTGATTGAAAATCTCCGCCGCGTTCTGCATGATTCTTGTTCACACCGTTGTATTCAACCGGAAGCTGCAGTCCTCTTTGCATTAGTTCATCTCCTCCATACGCCTGATCTGACCCGTTCACATGGTAGGTGCTGTTTGCATCAAGCCCCGCTAGCTTCAGCGTCTGGATTTTCTTTGGATTTGGCGTAGCCAGTACTTGATACCATCCGATGAATGCTTCGGTCTGATCTTTAGAGACGATCATCCACGCTGTTTCGTTCGATTCAAATGGGCTGATCAATCTGTAAAAATCGCCGTTTCTAATTAGTGTGCGATGTGATTTATATGTTTCGATCTGACTTTTTACCTCTGCTTTTTCTTCATCGGTCATTTTGTTCGGATCCAGCTCATAGCCAAACGTTCCGAAGTATGCGGCATCACCGCGCGCCTTTAAGGACGTTCTGCGCAGCGTCTGATGATTTGGAATATCGGAAACATGAGAGCCGATGCTGTAGATCGGATAGATAAAGGAAGATCCATATTGAATTTTCAATCGCTCCACCGCATCCGTATCGTCACTGGCCCAAGCCTGAGGAGCATAAAAGAGCATTCCGGCATCAAAGCGGCCTCCGCCTCCTGCACATGATTCAAACAGCACGTCAGGGAATTTAAAAGTCAGTCTTTCATACAGGCTGTAAACCCCAAGAATGTATCGGTGGAAAAATTCTCCCTGGCGATCCTGTCCGAGTGCTGCGGAATACGCTTCCGTGATGTTGCGGTTCATATCCCATTTGATATAGCTGAGTTTTGCTGATTGGATAATAGAGGAGATTCTCTCAAACAGATAATCCACCACTTCTTCTCTTGTATAGTCGAGCACCCACTGATTGCGTCCATATGAAACCGGCCGCTCAGGATCATGAATGACCCAGTCCGGATGCTTTGAATAAAGATCACTTTCCTCTGAAATCATTTCAGGCTCAAACCATAGGCCGAACTTCAGCCCTTCGTTTCGGACCGACTGTGACAAAGCGTCGATTCCCTCCGGCAATTTGTTTTTGTCCACAAACCAGTCGCCGAGTGACGTCGTATCATCGTTCCGCTTTCCAAACCAGCCATCATCCAAAACGAATAATTCAACACCGAGCTCTTTGGCCTGCTTTGCAATCGCAACGATTTTTTCTGCATTGAAGTCAAAATAAGTGGCTTCCCAGTTGTTGATGAGCACAGGACGCTCTCTTTTTTGCCAGACAGGTGCAATGAGATGCTCTCTGAAAAGGTTATGAGCAGACTGTGTAAGACCATTCAGGCCCTTATCAGAGTAGGTCATGACTACCTCTGGCGTATGGAACGCTTCCCCAGGATTCAGGCGCCAGTTAAACTGAAATGGATGTATACCCATTTGAATTCTCGTTGTATCATAATGATCAACCTCAGCCTGAGCTAAAAAATTGCCGCTGTACACGAAGTGAAAGCTGTAAGCCTCTCCGCTTGTTTCTGTAGCATTTGAACGTTTCAGCGCCATAAACGGATTATGATGATGCGAGCTTGCTCCGCGAATGCTTGAGATCGATTGAATGCCGGTTTGAAGCTTTCGTTCTTTTACATGTCTCTCTCTTGACCATGTTCCGGCAAGATGAACCATTGTAAAATCATGATCGCAGAGATCGAGTGACATGCTCATCATTCTTTCGATGTCGATCGGCTGCTCTCCCTCGTTTTCCAGGCTTGCATGACGTGTAATTGAAGAGGTGTTTTCAAAAATTGTATAGGAGAGTTTGAGCTTTAAATCTCTCACTTTATCAAGTAAGGTAATGACGAGAGTGCATGCTGCTCCAGCATTGGCAAACGTAGCCGGCATGCCGGGGATGCGCTCTTTCCCATCTATCACTTCATAGGATGAATACTCAAATTTGCTGACAGAGCTTCCATTTGGATGCCGTAGGGAAATTGCCGGCTCTCTGAAATCGCTCGTTCCGTATAGCGGATATTCCTGACAAACCGTTTCAAGTGAAAAGGCAGGATCATTCTTTTCAGGATGACAGCTTGCCGCAGTCGGAATATGATAAGCTGCAAAATGAGAGAAATCAGGCTGATGGTTCAGTTTTTTTCCGTAATACAGCTGGCCAAGCTCCCCGTTTTTCATGACATGAAAAAGATAGCTGACC
Source organism: Metabacillus hrfriensis (assembly GCF_030127205.1). Lineage (NCBI taxonomy): Bacteria > Bacillati > Bacillota > Bacilli > Caryophanales > Bacillaceae > Metabacillus > Metabacillus hrfriensis. The sequence continues at coordinate 365,837 of NZ_CP126116.1, read as the reverse complement.
GTTTTGTTCGTAAGATGGAATTGATTGCGTTCTTCATTTATGAATATAGGCATCGTAGCAAGCTCCTTTACCCAAGATTTGGTTTATCCACAAGATTGATGGAATGGGCATCTGTTCCTTCAAGCTCGATAAGTAAAATCTTATTCTTTCCTTTTTTCAAAAGAGGACCCGGCAAGTAAAGACGTTTTTGAGGTCCTTCTGTTACCCAGTAGCGGCCAAGGTTAAAGCCGTTCACCCACACATTTCCTTTCATCCATCCTTCAAGATCAATAAATGTATCGGCAGGAGCTTCAATCGAAAGTTCACCTTTGTAAAAGCGCGGGAAGCGTTCATCATTTCCTTTAATGAATGAAACAGCTTCTTCATCTGGATTTAGCGAATATACGTCCCAATGAAACCAGTACTGATTGCCGATCCAGAGGTTATCAATGATGCCCTTTTTATCCTTTAAATGCTTGCCGTAATTGACGCGGCCCATATTTTCAACAAAGATCTCAAGGATGTTTTTCTTCTCGCTGAATGGCAGTGTAATTGTTTTTTCCGCATCATTGCGGTAAACTGTGCGTTCCAACCTGCCGTTAATGTAAATAAACGCTCTGTCGCGGATTGGCGTGATATCCATTTCAAGCTCGCCTTGCTTTGTGATCGTTGTTTTGTAAAGGACATAGCCGTAGTTCTGATCCAGCTCTTCCATTGATTTTGGAGCAATAAGCGTTTTCGGTGTTTTTTGTTTCAGAAAATCGAACACACTCATCTGTTCTGCAAGCTCCACAGTTCCATAGTGTTTCTTTTCAGATGGGACCGGGTTTTCTTTTGGAACATCCGTATATTTAGACAGCACCTGCTTAACAGCATGGTATTTTTCCATCGGGTCACCCCATTCTGTCAAAAGCGCGTCGTAATCATAGCTTGTAATCGTCGGAGTGTAGAACTCGTAATGATTTGCCCCGTTCATATACCCAAAATTCGTTCCCCCGTGGAACATATAAAAGTTAACGGAAGCCCCCCGTGCCACCATTTTTTCATACTCTGCCGCAACATCGGCAGCCTCGCGGGTATGATGCTTTCCTCCCCAATGATCGAACCAGCCGATCCAGAATTCTGCACACATCTTTGGAGAATTCGGTCGAAACGTTTCGAGTGAAGCAAAGGCTTCCTCCGAGCGGGAGCCGAAGTTCAAGGTTGTCACTGCATCTTGCATGGAGCCATGCTGAATGAACTCTGGTCCGTCTGAGGTGAATAGCAGGACGTTTATTCCTGCCTGTTTAAAAAGCTCTGCAGAATCATTCAAATACTTTAGGTCATTGCCGTAAGCGCCATATTCATTCTCCACCTGAACGGCGATAACAGGCCCGCCGTTTGATGTTAAATGCGGCACGATTTTTGGAAGCAGGACGTTAAAATAAGAGCGCAGGTGCTCAAAAAAGACAGGATCCGAACTGCGGAGCGCCATTCCCGGCTCCTTCAGCAGCCACCCTGGAAATCCGCCGAACTCCCACTCTGCACAGATGTAGGGAGCCGGTCTCAGAATGACATACAGCTTCAATTCTTCTGCTTTTTTAATAAAGCTTTCCAGATCTGCCAAACCTTCAAAGTGAAATTCTCCCTTTTTCGGTTCATGGACATTCCACGGAATATACGTTTCTACCGTATTCATCCCGAGCTGCTTCAATTTGAGCAGCCGGTCTTCCCAGAACTCCGGTACAACCCTGAAGTAATGAATGCTGCCTGATAAAATTTGAAACGGCTCATTATTTAAATAAAACTGGTTTCCCTTTGTTGTCAGCATCTTTTTTCCCCCTATTTCACGGCACTTCCGAGCATGCCTGAGATAAATTGCTTCTGCAGTACTAAGAAGAAGATTATGATTGGAATGGTTGCGATGGAAACACCCATCATGACTTGACCGTAATCAATGTATGAAAGACCCATTAAGCTTGAAAGAGCAACTGGGAACGTGTACATACTTGCATCGTTCAACACTACAAGCGGCCACATAAAGCTGTTCCACTGTGTCATGAACAGGAAAATCGATGCTGCGGCGAGTGCAGGCCGCATAGATGGCGCTACTACTTTAAAGAAGATTTTCAGTTCCCCTGCTCCGTCAAGTCGTGCTGCTTCAATCAGCTCTGTCGGGAATGCCAGGAAGTTCTGTCTTAACAAGAAAATGGCAAATGGATAGCATAGCTGCGGAGCAATAACCGCAAAGTACGTATTCAGCAAATTCAGCTCAGACATCATGCGGAAAAGCGGAATCAGTGTTGCCTGATATGGAATCATCATGGACAGCAAAAACGCCGTAAAGATAAAGTTTCTTCCTTTGAATTCAAATTTTGCAAGAGCATATGCAGCTAGCGAACATACTGCGAGCGCTGCGACTACATATAGAAGGGATACAAACAGCGAGTTAAACATAACCTGCGGGATATTAATCGATGCATTCAGGTTTTGGAAATTCGTCATCAGCTGATCGCCAGGCGTCAGTGTCGGCGGATTTGTAAACATCTTTCCAGAATCATTTGTAGCGCCGATGAACATCCAGTAAAACGGGAAAATCGAGATGATCAGGAAAAGCATTAATAAACTGTACATGCCAAGCTTCTGCGGTATTTTTTTGCTTCGCTTCTTCTTTGTTTCGGTTAGGAAGTTCGATTGAATTCGGTTGCTCGTTTCTGCATTCATTATCTATCACCTGCCACTTTGAATTGAATGAACGTTAGGATGCCTACTAATACCACAACAATGTATGCAATGGCTGATGCGTAGCCGAACTGGAAGAATTCGAATCCGTTTTGGTAGATGTACAAGCCAAGTGTCATCGTGGAATCAGCCGGTCCGCCTTTTGTTAAGTTGAATGGCTCATCGAATAGTTGCAGCGTACCGATAGTTGATAATGTTCCAGCAAACAGAATAACCGGCTTCAGCTGCGGAATGGTAATGTAGAAAAACTGTCTGATCTTTCCTGCACCGTCTAAAGAAGCAGCCTCGTACATATCGTTTGGAATGTTTTGAAGAGCTGCAAGAAAGATAACCATGTTATATCCCGTCCATCTCCATGTCATCGCAAGGATGATGGATGCTTTTGCCCAGAAGCTGTCTGACAGCCACGGGATCGCTTCCATACCTAAAAATTCAATAACTGTATTAATAATTCCTTCCTCCTGAAGCATGATCGAGAAAAGGATAGAGTATGCCACAAGTGATGTGACTGCAGGAAGGAAAAATGAAACTCTGAAAAATCCTTTTAAGCGCAGCAGTCCGCTGTTCAGCACACTTGAAAGCACAAGAGCCAGAGTCAGCATGATCGGAACCTGAACGATAAAGATAATAAACGTGTTCATAAGGGCTTTATGGAAAATTTCATCCTGGAATAACGTGACGTAATTATCCAATCCAGTAAAGATGTATTCCCCTGCCTCAAAGGTTTGAAAGCTTAATAAAAGAGAAGAAAAAATCGGATAGACAGTAAAAACTATAAAGAGTATAACTGCAGGGGCGATAAACATATAAGGAAATAAACGTGTTTGACTCATGCAAGATCCCACCTTAAATTAGGAAAGGGCTGAATTAAATTCGGCCCTTTCTGTTCATTTTTCAATGTTATTTAATTCTGTTCTCTAATCGTTTTTGCGCGGCTTCGTATGCTTCTTCCATCGATACTTTGCCGCTGACTGATTCAGACTGGGCTTTGATTGATTCATCCATTGCCAGTGAATAGTTGCCTGTATAGTTAACAGATGGAATGCTCTCCATTTGCTCTGTGAACGTGCTCCAGATCGGCTGTCCAGAGAAGAACTCCTGCTCTTCAGTGAAGATCGGCTCATCATAAATCGTGTTAAGTGTCGGGAATAAGCCGCCTTTCATTGCTTCAAGCTGTGTTTCTTCATCTGTTGAGAAGTATTCCATGAAGTCATATGCCTCTTGTTTTTTGTCCGTAGATTCCATGATGACGTAGTTGCTTCCTCCAAGGTTAGAAGCACGGTTGCCGCCTTCTTCAAATGCCGGAAGAGCAATAACGCCCCACTTGCCTGATGTATCTTTACCTTGTCCTGTGATTGATCCTGAGAGCCATGCGCCGGATGGTGCTGCTGCAACCTCGCCGCTTACCATGGCACTGATCCATGCATCCCAGCCGACTGTATTTTTCACTAAGCCTTCATCTTTAAGCTTCTTGATCACTTTTGCAGCATTCATTGATTCTTCTGACGTTAAAGCAAGCTTTCCTTTATCATCAAAATAAAGGGAACCCTGCTGATTCATCATCATGCGGTAGAGTCCGTCGTCACCGTTTAAATCAAGGCCAAGCATTGGTTTGCCTGTTTTTTCTTTAATGACTTTTCCCGCTTCAACAAATTGCTCCCATGTTTGAATGTCTTCTGCTTTTACGCCAGCTTCTTCAAAAATATCTGTGCGGTAAAAGACGCCTGTCGGTCCGCCGTCAAACGGGAAGCCTACCACTTTGTCATTCACAGTTAAAAGGGCTGTTTTACTTGATGGAAATTTATCTTTATGCTCCTCAAAACCGTACTTAGATAGATCTAAGAATGCTTTAGGATAAGATTCTGCATATCCCTGAATGCGGTCATCTTCAACAAGGACGATGTCAGGAAGACCTTGTCCGCCCGCCTGCAAGCCTGTTGTTAATTTCGAATAAACATCTTCTCTCCCGATTTCTACAATTTCAAGCTCAAAATCAGGATTATCTTTCTTATAGCGCTCGGCCGCTGCCTCAAGTACAGGAACGTTGATGTTCCAAGCCCAGGCCGTCAATTTTTTGTCTTCTTTACTTGTCTTTTCAGAAGATCCTCCCGAACAAGCAGAGAGCATGCCGATGATTAGAACCAGACTAATCAAACCCATTACCTTTTTCATGTTTTACCCCCTATAATCTTAATCAAAAGATACTGACCGTAAAAAAATTGAAATCGTTTACATAAACAATAATAGAATAATAGTCAGAAAACTTCAAGTAAAATTTAACTAAAAGTTTTTTATTTTTTACCTTTAATTTTACTTAAATAGTTCCCATACAAAGAAAAAAGCGCCGAGTTTGCATCCGCGCCTTTCTATTATCGTATTCTTCTAATTTATTATTTTAAAAGCTGAACTATTTTACTATATTCTTTTTACTTAAATTCTGGTTATGAGAGATAGGTGTTTTACTTCAATCAATCTCGATTTTAGTTGAAGGCTTCTTAGGAATCGTAATTTTCAGCACACCGTTCCGGTAGTTCGCTTTTAAATTTCTTTTTACAGCTGACGGGGGAATCAGTATTGATTGTTTGCCGTTTTTCTTCTCATTCTCTGATTTTACTGTAATAATCAGTTCTTCTCCCAGAATCTCAAGCTTTATATTCTCTTTTTCGATTCCCGGCAGTTCCGCTTTCACAATAAATGCTGCGTCTGATTCTTCGGTCACAACCGGAAATCCCCTTGGAGCAAATGAATGTTTAAAATAGTCATCGATGCTTCCGAGCAGGGTATGCTTTGGGCGCGAGACAAAAAAATCATTGATCATTTTCATTGGATCTTTTCGATTTGAATCCATGTTCAATCCTCCTGACATACGTGCATTTTTATCTCATTATCATATGTAGCATCATGACAGTTTGCCTATCCGCTGAATAAAGTTGTTTTTGTATTAAATCCGACCGGACATAATACGCGTTAATGGCAGAAAAGGTAACATCAGAAAATTCTAAATAGTTTTACTTTAATTCTTTTCAGAAAGCGCTTACTTATACATGCCCCATAGATCACAAGCGCTCAAAACCCCGCCATGCCTGTTTCATTTCCTTGAAACACGGTGAATAGTTTGTTAGGTTAGTAAACCATAGGGCTGAACGGATTGCGATATTTGGTTCTTATCACACTATCACTTATGTCAAAGGAGAGATTTGGTGGAAATCGGAACAATTTTATCACTTGGAATTTATTTTGTCGGCATGCTTCTGATTGGTTTCTATGCCTTCAAAAAATCAACAAATGATGTATCTGGCTACATGCTGGGAGGACGCGGGCTTGGACCTGCAGTTACTGCTTTGTCAGCAGGTGCATCTGATATGAGCGGCTGGATGCTGATGGGGCTTCCTGGGGCGATGTATACAACCGGATTATCAAGTATGTGGATTGCAGTAGGTTTATCCATCGGGGCTTATTTTAATTATATTCTTGTAGCTCCTCGACTGCGTACCTATACAGAGGTAGCAAACGACTCCATTACGATCCCGGATTACTTCGAAAACCGCTTTAAAGACACGTCACGTATGCTACGTTTTGTTTCTGCAATCGTTATTGTTATATTCTTCACACTTTATACTTCTGCAGGATTAGTATCAGGAGGACTTTTGTTTGAGTCAGCCTTTAAAACGGATTACCTGTTTGGTATGCTTCTTACAGCCGGTGTTGTAATGGTATACACTCTTTTTGGCGGATTTCTTGCCGTCAGCTTAACCGATTTTGTACAGGGCATCATCATGTTCCTTGCGCTGGTCCTTGTACCGATTGTCGCATTTATGGAACTTGGAGGAGTGGGGCCTGCATTTGACGTTGTCCGTGAAATAGATCCGACGTACATGAATATTTTTAAAGGAACGTCTGTTATTGGCATCCTTGGGTTTTTAGCTTGGGGACTTGGATATTTTGGACAGCCTCACATTATCGTTCGTTTTATGGCGATTTCATCAATTAAGGAACTAAAGCCTGCACGAAGAATTGGCATGGGCTGGATGATTATCTCGATTATCGGTGCGATGCTGACAGGATTTGTCGGTATTGCCTATATTAATCAAACAGGGGCTTCACTTGCAGACCCTGAAACGATCTTCATCAAATTTTCCCAAGTACTTTTCCATCCGTTCATTACAGGATTTCTGCTTGCAGCAATCCTTGCAGCGATCATGAGTACCATTTCGTCACAGCTGCTTGTTACTGCGAGTGCCCTGACAGAGGACTTTTATAAAACGTTCTTTAAGCGAAATGCTTCGGATAAAGAGCTTGTTCTCATTGGAAGACTCTCCGTCCTGCTTGTTGCAATCGTAGGTGTTCTGCTATCTTTGGAACCAAGCGACACTATCCTTTCTCTAGTCGGATATGCGTGGGCCGGATTCGGTTCTGCATTTGGACCAGCAGTCCTTCTAAGCTTATACTGGAAACGCATGACGAAGTGGGGCGCGCTTGCCGGTATGGTAGTCGGTGCTGTTACCGTACTTATTTGGGTAAACGTCCCTGCATTGAAAGAATTTATGTACGAAATGATTCCTGGATTCTTCTTAAGTTTACTTGCGGTTTACGTTGTCAGCTTAATCACAAGCAGACCTTCTAAGAGTGTTCAGAATACATTTACTGAAATGGAAGAAGTTTTAGAGAAAGAAACAAAGTAATAAACGATAAGACGCTTAGGAGATTGCATCCTAAGCGTTTTTCTTTTTTATCCTGAAGTAAATGTTTATGATAATCGCAATCAAAAACCGATCGAATTATAAGTCCTGGAAGGAAAAGATCATTGATGCTAGACTCAATACAAACATGATGCAGGTTAAAAGTAAATATGCAATTGCCACAGACTTACCTCATAAAAAAGAGCTTAAACAAACGTTTGTTTAAGCTCTTTTCCCTTCTATTAAAGCGTTTCTGATGTTGTTTTTGCCTGTAGATGAAGCAATAAATAATCCGGTCCGCCGCCTTTTGAATCAGTACCGGACATGTTGAAGCCGCCAAATGGCTGGTATCCAACGATTGCCCCTGTGCAGCCGCGATTGAAATACAGATTTCCGACATGGAAGTCTTCGCGCGCCTTCTCAATGTGATCGCGGTTGTTGGTAAGGACTGCCCCTGTTAAACCGTAGTCTGTGTTGTTGGCAATTTCAATTGCATGGTCAAAATCTTTTGCTTTCGCAAAGCCGACAACCGGCCCGAAGATTTCCTCCTGCATCAAGCGTGCTTTCGGATCAAGATCCGCAATGATTGTAGGCTGAATGAAGAAGCCTTTCGAGCTGTCTCCTTCCCCGCCTGCAACGAGTCTTCCTTCTTCCTTGCCTATTTCGACATAGCTCATAATTTTATCAAATGCAGCCTGGTCGATGACAGGACCCATGAAATAAGATCCGTCTGCTGTATCACCGACTGTCAATTCTTTTGTTAACTCGATTGCGCGATTTAGAACCTGATCATACACATCCTCAACGATAACTGCTCGTGAACAAGCCGAGCATTTTTGTCCAGAGAATCCAAATGCTGATTTCACGATTGATTGTGCAGCTAATTCTAAATCTGCGTCTTTATCAACGACTATTGTATCTTTGCCGCCCATTTCAGCAATCACGCGCTTCAGCCAGATTTGCCCTTCATTCACTTTAGAAGCACGTTCATAAATGCGAGTTCCGACATCACGTGAACCCGTGAAGCTGATAAAACGGGTGCGTGGGTGATCAACTAAATAATCGCCAACCTCAGAGCCGCTTCCAGGCACGAAATTTAAAACACCTTTCGGAAGTCCCGCTTGCTCCATAACTTCTGCAAACTTAGCCGCTACAACTGGAGTAGTTGAAGCCGGTTTTAGTAACACAGTGTTTCCTGTTACGATTGCGGCAATTGTCGTACCTGCCATAATCGCAAACGGGAAGTTCCACGGGGAAATAATAATCCCTACACCCAGAGGAATGTAGCTGTAACGGTTATATTCACCAGGACGGCTCTCAACCGGCATGCCATCCTTTAATTTCAGCATTTGACGGGCATAGTACTCAATGAAATCTATCGCTTCTGCAGTATCAGCATCCGCTTCATTCCAAGGCTTGCCTGCTTCTTTCGTTAAAAGCGCTGAAAACTCATGCTTGCGGCGGCGAATGATCGCAGCTGCTCTGAAAAGAATGTCAGCACGAATTTCCGGCTTTACTTTGCGCCACGTGTTAAATGTCTCATCTGCCACTTGCATCGCTTTTTCGGCTAACTCCTGGTTTGCCTTCGAAACGCGGCCAATCACCTCTTCTTTATTTGAAGGATTCACAGAAACAATTTTATCCTCTGTGGAAATGCACTCTCCGCCAATAACCAAGTTATAATCCTGTCCTAAATATGACTCGACAAGCTTCAAGCCTTCTAGATAGGCTTTCTTATTCTCTTCTGATGAAAAATCAGTAAATGGTTCGTGTTTGTACGGTATCATGATTCTAATTCGCCTCCCTGCAAGTATGAAACGTTTCCCCCCCATTCTAACGAAAGAAGCGGAAACTTTCAAACTATGATAAATAGTCACAATATTAAGTTTATTAAATTCTCTGTTTCATAGAGTTTACTATTTTTTTATTTTATTGGAAGCGTTGCCGGATAGTTAGATTGAAGCGATAGATTGGTTTGGGCAGCCAGAAAGTTAGAACCTATTCTCGGTCCCTGGACTGAATTGGGAGATAACTTCTTATTAGAATGAATGCTTTTACCAATATAATTGGGATTGAATTATCGGGTTATTATACGTACTCTATGAGTATCCAAATCCAGGATTGTGCCTGTAAAGAGGAATCATTCGCTCTCATTGAGTATCCAAAACCAGGATTAAGCCTGTAAAGTGGATCATTCGCTCTCATTGAGTATCCAAAACCAGGATTGTGCCTGTTTAGGGGGAATCATTCGATCTCATTGAGTATCCAAATCCAGGATTGAGACTGTTTAGGGGAATCATTCGCTCTCTATGAGTATTCAAATCCAGGATTGAGACTGTTTAGGGGAATCATTCGCTCTATATGAGTATTCAAATCCAGGATTGAGACTGTTTAGGAGAATCATTCACTCTCATTGAGTATCCAAATCCGAGATTTAACCTGTAAAAGGGAATCATTCGCTCTCATTGAGTATCCAAATCCAGGATTGAGACTGTTTAGGGGAATCATTCGCTCTCATTGAGTATCCAAATCTAGGATTGGGCCTGTATAGAGGAATCATACGCCCTCTATGAGCATCCAAATTCGAGATTTATCCTGTAAAAGGGAATCATTCACTCTCATTGAGTATCCAAAACCAGGATTGTGCCTGTATAGTGGAATCATACACTCTCTATGAGTATCCAATTCCGAGATTTAGCCTGTAAAAGGGAATCATTCGCTCTCATTGAGTATCCAAATCCAGGATTGAGACTGTAAAGTGGAATCATTCGCTCTCATTGAGTATCCAAATCCGAGATTTAGCCTGTAAAAGGGAATCATTCGCTTTCTATGAGTATCCAAATCCACGATTAAGCCTGTAAAGTGGAATCATTCGCTCTCTATGAGTATCCAAATCTAGGATTAAGCCTGTAAAGTGGAATCATTCGCTCTCTATGAGTATCCAAATCCAGGATTGAGCTAGTATAGAGGAATCATTCGCTCTCTATGAGTATCCAAATCCAGGATTAAGCCTGTAAAGTGGAATCATTCGCTCTCTATGAGTATCCAAATCCAGGATTAAGCCTGTATAGTGGAATCATACACTCTCTATGAGTATCCAATTCCGAGATTTAGCCTGTAAAAGGGAATCATTCGCTCTCATTGAGTATCCAAATCCAGGATTGAGACTGTAAATAGGAATCATTCGCACCCATTGAGTACCCAAACCCAGGATTAAGCCTGTAAAAAGGAATCATTCGCACTCTATCTGCCGGGTCCCTAGTGCAGCTAGAAAAGGGGCCATTCTTGTTTGCTTTATGATTTTTTGGAAGCACAAACTCTAAAAAAGCCACCCCACACATGTGAGATGGCTAATAAATTATTGATAAATATGAACGGTCGGTTTTTCCTGTCCTGGTTTACGCACGATCAGCGCCTCTTGGCCGCTTGTTGAATTGATGTTTACTTCAACTGAAACGTAATCAGGGAAATAGTCGACCACTTTACCTGTGACAAACTGGGTAAAGGCAATGACTTCTGATTTTCCGTAGAATTGCATGGGTATATCAATCTTCAATTCTTGCATTTCTTCCCCTTTGTAAAAGGCTTTGCCGATAACGCCTGTGTAGTTAGGGAAAAACTCGTCGATGTCCTGTTTGAATCGTTCAAAAAGATTGGCATCCTCACGATAGTCTTCCGTCCCTTGAGGCGATGGGAAAAAGACGTATTCCTCATCAATGCTGTCCCATTTGCCGATTTGATTGCTGCCTCCGTCTACTACTGTGCTTGCGATAAAGCTTCCAGGTACAATGGATGACTTCGGCGCTTGCTTGTATAATGCAATGACAACTGGTACATTTTCTAGGCCTTTTTGGCTTCGGACGCGTTTAATGACTTCCTCAGCCATCTTTTTCCCCTCTGCTTCAAGCATCTGCGGATCAATTACATATTCACGCTGCGGTTCACCGACCGCTTCACGGTAGTAATGAACCGAGTTTAAAGCAAGGCCAATGACAACTCCGCCAAGCTCGACTGTATTTTCGCCTTTGCGGACTAAGTAATTGTGTTCAAGCATGTGTGCTAAGTAGATTGGGCTATTTTCATTTTGCTGAATATAGTCGCCTTCAGTGCTTGCAATTGGGTTAAGGCCCTCGTTTTTGAAGGTTTCATCATTCGCTTTTGCTTTCTCTTGCGCTTCTTTCAATTTGTCCCCTTCAAGTTTGCGGCCAAGCCACTCCCGAACGGTCTTCTCATCAAGATACTGTCCCTCCTGATAAAGATGATTGTCAGGAGAAAATTCGTCCTGCGCAACTCTCATCAGTCCCGTTTCAAATTCGTCGATGTCTAAGCGGGTATTGATGTTTTCAGCGACAAGTCCTCTTGCTTTTCCTTCTTTAAAAGGCAGGATCATTTTATAGTAGGAGTCTGAAATGTTGTATTTCGGAATAATCGCTTTTTCGGTTGATTCATCTTCTGTTTCCCGCACGATTTCCTCTTGATCACCAAAGCTGGGTGCGCAGGCTGAAAGGAATAGACAGCCTGCGAGCAGCATTACCATTACTTTTTTCAAGTCGGAATACACCTCTTATTTTTTTAATTCCTCAAGCAGTTTCTTCTCATCCCAAATTTCGATGTTTAACTCTTGAGCCTTTGAAAGCTTGCTTCCTGCATCTTCCCCGGCAACGACTAAATCTGTTTTTTTGCTGACACTTCCGGCTACTTTGCCGCCAAGAGCTTCGATTTGGTCTTTTGCTTCATTTCGGGAGAGCTCTTCTAGTTTTCCAGTCAAAACAACCGTTTTGCCTGCAAAGAAGGAATCTGATTCCTCTGCTCTAACAAGCTTCGGTCCTAAGTATGCCATATTGACTCCGCATGATTTCAGCTCGGAAATCAGCTCATTCATCTCAGGCTGTTCAAAATACGTCACAACGGCATCCGCCATCTTATCGCCAATTTCATTAACCGCAATAATCTCATCTCTTGATGCTGTTTGCAATCGTTCCATTGTCTCAAAATGCTGAGCAAGTGTCTTGGCCGCCTTCGCTCCGATGAAACGGATGCCAAGTCCGAACAGCAATCTCTCAAGTGAGCTTGCTTTTGAGTTTTCGATCGCCTGAAGGAGGTTGTCCACTGATTTCTCGCCCATCCGCTCAAGCTCAAGCAGCTGCTCACGGGTCAATTTGTATAGATCGGCAACATCCTTAATCAGGTTTTCTTTGAAAAGCTGCGCAATGACACGCTCGCCAAGTCCATCAATGTTCATCGCATTTCTTGAAACAAAATGAATTAATCCCTCGCGAATCTGAGCCGGGCACTTCGGATTGATGCATCTGAGCGCAACCTCGCCTTCGATCCGGACAAGCTCGCTTTCACATTCAGGACAGTGGGTCGGCATATTGAACTCTTCCTCATCGCCTGTGCGGTGCTCAAGCAGGACATTGACAACCTCGGGAATAATGTCTCCAGCTTTTTTGATAACGACATAGTCTCCTAGACGAATGTCTTTTTCACGTATTAAATCTTCATTATGAAGCGAAGCGCGTTTCACCGTTGTACCAGCTACACGTACAGGCTCCAAAAGGGCAGTTGGAGTGATGACACCAGTGCGTCCAACTGTTAATTCGATGTCAAGAAGCTTCGTCATCACTTCTTCTGCAGGAAACTTGTAGGCAATTGCCCAGCGAGGACTTTTAGCCGTAAAACCAAGCGCTTCCTGCTGCTCAATCGAATCAACTTTTATCACGATGCCGTCAATTTCATAAGGCAGATTTGCTCTTTTTTCCTGAAATGATTCAATCAAAGTAATCACTTCGTCAATTGATTCGCATCTGCGGCGCTCTGTGTTCGTTTTAAAACCAAGCTCACAAAGAGCATCAAGTCCGGCACTTTGAGTAGCCGCTCCTGTTTCTTCACCAAGGTCTGCAATACTATAGACGAAAATATTCAGATTTCGTTTCGCCGCAATTTTAGGGTCAAGCTGGCGAAGAGACCCAGCCGCCGCGTTGCGAGGGTTGGCAAACGGCTCTTCTTCAAGCCTAATTCTTGTTTCATTTAATTTTTCAAAAGATGCTTTTGGCATGTAGGCTTCGCCGCGGACTTCAATTGAAAGGTTTTTCTTTAATTTAAGCGGAATGGACCGGATTGTTTTTAAGTTTTCGGTAATGTCTTCGCCTGTTGTGCCGTCGCCGCGGGTTGCACCTTGTATGAATGCACCGTTTTCGTAGCGGAGAGACACAGCAAGTCCATCAATTTTCAGTTCAACCATATACTGAACATCATCGCCGACTGCCTGTCTCACACGGCGGTCAAAATCTCTGATATCCTGTTCGTTGAAGGCATTTCCAAGGCTTAGCATCGGTTTCTTATGCTGCACCTTTTTAAATCCTTCAAGGATATTGCCCCCGACACGCTGCGTCGGGGAATCAGGTGTCTTCAATTCAGGAAACGATTCTTCAATCTCGATTAATTCATGAAGAAGCTGATCATATTCAGAGTCAGCCACAGTCGGTTTATCAAGAACGTGATATTCATAGTTGTATTTATTTAATAATTCATGCAGAGTTTCTGCGCGTTGTTTGGCTGCAGTCATATCCATCCGGGGTCCATTCCTTTCTTGTAACGTCTACACTTTTTGAATCGGAGCAAACTTGGCAAGCAGTCGTTTAATGCCTACCGGGCTCGGGAATGCAATATCAAGTTCTTTGCCTTCTCCTTCGCCTTTTACACTGACAACTGTGCCGATTCCCCATTTTTTATGCTCCGCTTTATTGCCGACAGACCAGGCAATTTCGTCTCCGCCTGTTGAAGCCGCAATCGGTCTGTTGACCTGTGGCCGTCTGTCAGGACGGGTTTTCGCAGCAAATGGAGCAGCGCTCTTTTTCACTTCATTTAAATTCTCCAGCAGTTCAGACGGAATCTCTGATATGAAACGGGATTCAGGATTCATGCTTGTTCGTCCGAAAAGAGTTCTCATTTTAGCATTCGTAATGTACAGCTCTTTTTCAGCGCGGGTAATACCGACATAAGCAAGACGTCTCTCCTCTTCCATTTCCGCTTCTTCCATAAGTGAACGGCTGTGGGGGAATACCCCTTCCTCGACACCCATTAAGAAGACAACCGGAAACTCTAGTCCTTTTGCAGAGTGAAGAGTCATTAGCACGACGGCTTCTTTAGAGGCTTCCTCATCTTCATCTAATTTATCAATATCCGCAACTAAAGCCAAATCGGTTAAAAAGGCTACCAGGCTTTTATCTTCACTATTTTTCTCGAAGTTTTGCGTAACAGATAAGAACTCATCAATATTCTCAAGACGGCTTTGTGCTTCAATTGTTTTTTCGGTTTTCAGCATTTCGCGATATCCTGTCTTTTCAATCACTTCTTCAGCAAGCTCAGTGACAGACAAGTAATCCTGCATGTTCGCAAGGTTGCGGACAAGCTCTCGGAAATCCACCATCGCACTGACTACACGCCCGCTTACGCCTGCAAATTCGATTTGCTCAATTGCACCGAACAGAGATAAGTCATTATCAAGCGCATACTGAGCAATCTTATCGACTGATGTGGCGCCTACACCGCGCTTAGGTGTGTTAATAACACGCGCCAAGCTGATATCATCATCTGGATTGGCAATCAATCTTAAGTATGCAAGGATATCTTTAATTTCTTTTCTGTCGTAGAACTTAATCCCGCCGACAATGGTGTAATTGATATTTGATTTGAGCAGAATTTCCTCAATAACACGGGACTGTGCATTGGTGCGGTAGAGAATCGCAAAATCAGATAGCTTTCTACCTTCTGAAGAAACAAGCTGATTGATTTTTCCCGCTACGAACTGCCCTTCGGCTGATTCACTGTCAGCGCGGTAATAGTTGATTTTCTGTCCTTCATCATTTTGCGTCCAGAGATTTTTCGCTTTGCGGTTCATGTTGTTTTTAATAACTCCGTTTGCCGCTTCCAGGATACGCTGTGTGGAACGGTAATTCTGCTCAAGCAAAATCACGCTCGCAGTCGGGTAATCCTTCTCAAAGGAGAGAATGTTCGCGATATCCGCACCGCGCCAGCGATAAATAGACTGATCGGAATCACCGACAACACATAGATTTTGGAAACGTGATGCAAGCATTTTAACCAATAAGTACTGCGCTTTATTCGTATCCTGATACTCATCCACGTGGATAAATTGAAATTTGCGCTGGTAAAACTCAAGCACTTCAGGAACACGCTGAAAAAGCTGAATCGTTGTCATGATCAAATCATCAAAATCAAGCGACTGGTTTTTCAGCAGCTTCTTTTGATAATCCTTGTAAACATCGCTTGCGACCTGCTCGTACATGCCGCCTGCTGTCTTTTCGAACTCATCAGGAGTGATCAGTTCATTTTTCGCTCCGCTGATGCTGCCTAAAATGCTTCGCGGGTCAAACTTCTTCGGATCGATATTGCGTTCTTTCAGAATGGATTTTATGACAGAAAGCTGGTCTGTCGTATCAAGAATCGAGAAGTTTCTGCTGATTCCGATCCGGTCGATATCTCTTCTTAAGATACGGACACACATGGAGTGAAAGGTCGAGATCCAAATATCATCTGCACCTGGTCCAAGCAGTTTTCCGATTCTTTCTTTCATTTCACGCGCCGCTTTATTTGTAAACGTAATCGCAAGGATGTTCCATGGCGCTACGCCTTTTTCAACCATTAAGTAAGCAATTCTTCTTGTGAGCACACTCGTCTTGCCGCTTCCTGCTCCGGCCATTATTAAGAGCGGTCCATCTGTTGCCTTGACCGCTTCTTTCTGCATATCGTTTAAACCATTCAATAATTGATCTGTTAAAAATTGCACGTTCCGGGCACCACCTTATCAAACGTATGTTCTTATTTTATCTCATATCCTGAGTTAAATGCAATTACGAAAAGCGGAAGCGCCCGTTTAGCTCCGAAAGGCAGATAAGAATCCGGCAGAAAAGTCCGGGTTTGACTTTTCCTGCGGATTTGTTCTGGCCGAGGAGCTGGGCGATGGAGCTAGACATAAATGCGCTAAACTTTATTTCTTCTTCTCAAGGTTTTACTGCTTTTACTGTTTTCAAAGCGGATTGAAAATCATCATAGATAACATTGCCGACAACCACAACATCTGCAAATTCAGCCATTTCAGCTGCCTGTTCTGGCGTTTCAATGCCTCCGCCGTAAAATAGTTTGGTAGAGGATAAGACAGAGCTTGCAGCCTGTACTACATTTACGTCTCCGTAAGTTCCGCTGTATTCTAGATAAAAGATTGGCATATGGAACATTTTTTCTGCCATGCGTGCATACGCCATGACATCATCTGCTGATAACTCCGTATTCGCCTCTGTCAGTTTTGCCGCTTTGCAGTCACCATTTAAAATACAATAGCCTTCAACAATCAGCTCATCCCAGCTCATGATCTCACCGTATTCTTTCACAGCCTCGTGATGCAGTCCCATTACCCACTTCGTATTCATGCTGTTCATAACGGACGGGATAAAATACAAGTCAAATCCCGGTATGATCGACTCAATTTCTGAAACCTCAAGCACACATGGAACAAGATATCTTCTGATTCGGGACATTAAGTTTAACACATTATCCATCGTCACATTGTCGCTTCCGCCGACAATGATCGCATCTGTTCCTGATTCGCATATTATTTCTAGATTTTCATCGCTTATTTCTTTATCTGGATCGAGTTTGAACACATGTTTCCACTCGGCAACTTCATACATGGTCTTTCCTCCTAACAATCGGGTTCCACCTGAAACATTATATCAAATTAACGTCCTGCAAAAAACGCACAGGTGCTATGAAGGTTTTGACAATCTGTTCACGAGTTCGTTTTAAAAGTGGCTTAATTCATAATTCAAAACTATTTTGAAGATAATAATTTAAAAAAACGGAGGAAAAAACATTGAATGGAAAAAATCCTATTTGCTCATCTGAGCTCGGTACACTGTGGCTAACCTACCAGGAAAAAACACTGATTCTTAGAATATTAGAATATTTCATGGAAAAAGCTGATGATCAGCAAGCCTTAAATATTATGGGAGGTTTATGGCAGGAACTCAATCATTATGTAATCAAAATCGAAGACATTTTTGAACAGGAAGGTGTAGTCATTCCTAATGGATTTACTAAAGAAGATGTAAACTTAGAAGCTCCAAAGCTTTACGACAATGGATTTGATATTATGTTTCTTCGTATTTTAAAAGAAATCAGCATGGGTATGTACACCCTTAACATGAATATGGCATACCGTGAAGATGTAATGACCATTTATGAAGGATTAACGACTACTACGCAAAAGGTTTATAAACTGGCTACCCATTATTTACTTAATAATGGCATTCTTACTCTGCCGCCAAAAGTGACCATGCCGAAATCAACGGAATTTATAAAAAGTAAAAACTATTTGAACGGATTTCGTTTCTTTGGTGAAAATCGGGCTTTAAACGACATTGAAATAGGCAATCTCCATCACGGAATCGAAACAAATCATATTGGCATGCAGCTTGTAACCGGTTTTGCACAATGTGCTAAAAACAAAGAAGTTAGACAATATTTTGTAAAAGGAAAAGAACTTGCCAAGAAACAAATAAAAACTTTCGAAGAAATTCTCCTAGAAAGCAATGTTCAGTTCTCAGCTTCTTCAGGGAGTACAGTAACTGATTCGACAATCCCTCCATTTTCTGAAAAGCTAATGATGTTCTGTATTTATCTTCTTAATGGGTTTGGGCTTGTAGGAAGCAGTTTTGGTTCCATTTTCAGTTTAAGAAATGATATATCCATGAAAACAGCATTGATAGGAAAAGATATTTACGTCTACGCCAATGAAGGAATAAAAATTATGATTAAAAATGGCTGGATGGAAGAACCGCCTCAAATGGGAAACAGGACTTGAATGACGAATAAGCAGGCACCGCATCTCATCATATATGAAGAATAAGTTTTATCATCAGATAAATAATATGCAATGTGTTCGTTCATTTAACACGATCCTGCAATGTGGAGGGATTCATTTTGAATATTCTTGTAAGCTTACTCTCAATTTTCCTTGAAATCGTTATTCGGACAGCATTTCTGGTTAATGAGACTTCTTCTAGATTCAATTCATTTTTCAGAATGCCATCTTTAACATAAGCGCGGAATATTCTCAATTTCACATTGGCAACAAAAACGGTGAAGTGCCTTAACGAAATAATAAAAGGATAAAATCATTGTGATTTTATCCTTTTATTATTTCGTATTCATTTCTAATCGAATCCCGTCAAATCAAGACTCCTTTGTTTCCTGCGTTTGAATGCGTTCAAGCGCCATTGTGTAGGCGTCGTTGCCATAGTTCAGGCAGCGTTTTACGCGTGAAATGGTTGCCGTGCTGGCACCTGTTTCTGTTTCAATTTTGTGATAGGTAAAACCTTCGCGCAGCATGCGTGCCACTTCTAAACGCTGGGCAAGTGACTGGATTTCGTTCACTGTGCACAGATCATCGAAGAACCGATAGCATTCTTCAAGGTTTTTTAGTGATAAAACAGATTCAAATAGTTGGTCGAGTTCTTTTCCCCGTAATTTTTCAATTTGCATCTTAAATTCTCCTTTTATGAAAATTAGTGGAGTGAAACGTGATTTTCTAGAGCAGGCACTATGTTAATCCAGGTCTTTCCCGGTACAAATCCGATCGGTTTTCCGTTTAAGTAAGGGAGGATTCTTCCGTCAATATTGCGCCATTCCACCTGGCGGCTGACGCCTTTTTGCAGCAGGATTCCTTTGCCTCCGGATGTTAAGTCAATCGCTCTTCTTCCATAGTCGTCAATCGTTTGATGCTTCATTTCAGCGATAAATAAATTATTAACTGCAATGGCTTCTCCTGTTTCCAGGTCTTTCGTTTGTTCGTTGTTGCTATATCGTAAGTATTTCTCTGTTTGTTTGTCGTATTTATATTCTGAATTCCACACATCTGACTGATCGTAGCGGACAATAGCTTCTAAACCTGAATCACCTTTAGGAGTTTCTTTTGTGTCAGCAAATGGCAGCGGTTTTGGCTGCTTCTGCAGGTCAATTCTGTTAAGCTCTGCACCTTCTTTAATATTTTCAGCTGAAATATAAGAATTGTGCGGCGCTTTTCTGAAGTCAGCTCTCCAAAAGAGTGTGCCGTCATAAAACAAGCCATTCAAATAGTCAAGTTTTCCATTTTCAAGAGTTTCTTTAGCCTGCGGACTCCAGCCGTGGCTAATAAAGACGGCATCATAGCCGGTGCTTAAGTCAACATAATATTCTCTTGCGCTTCTGACAGGACCGATTGCTGCTGGCTGATTGCTTTGATAAATAGCCAGGAACCTGGTAATGTTCCCTTCCGATAAAACCTCGTATACAATATCAGCCTGTTGAAGTCCAGACTGCGGACGGGCTGCCGGATGATTGTTGATCATCACTGCAAAGGCACGCTGTCCTTCTTTTTCATCAGAGCGCAGACCTGTTAATGGATAGATGTTTCGCTCTTCACTAGGAGCAGATGTTTCTTCCTCTTTTACATCATCCGTTTTTTGGGGGCTGCTCTCTTCTTCTTTGTTACAAGCCGTACACATGGCGAGCAGGAGCAAGGCCATGAACAGCCGTTGTATATTCTTCATGTTGTTTTTCATGATTGACACCTTCTGCTTACTTTTATATTTTAACGCATTATCGATGGAAAGAGTATTATTTTTTTAAGCACATCATAGATGCCGACTGGAGTAATCCTTATATACGGCAAATGGGTGGATGATAGGAAAAAAAGGGAATAAACCGGATCCCCTTGTGTATATCCTCTCTCTTTCAGCAGGTGCTTAAATCTTTCCTCTTGTTGAACAACTAAACTAAACTCTTCAGCTGATGCTCCGCCGCAAAGTTCAAGGGGTATTTCATGCACAACTTTCCCCTTTTCTGCAAGGACAATTCCGCCTCCAAGCTCCTTCATCCTATTAAATGCTGTGATCATATCATGCTTGCTTTTCCCAATCAAAATAATATCGCCTGTTGTTGAATAAGAACTTGCCAGACCGCCGAGCGATGCGGCAAAGCCCTTGAGCATTGTGCTGATGCGCCATTTGCCTTTCTTATCAATCAAAGCAAGAAAGCACTCATCATGATGGCTGCCCAGCTCGTCAAATGAATTGTCGATGGTGATGCTGTACGGTTCCATAATCACATCATTCTTCATTTGAAGGCCTAGCGGCATTGAAAACTGAAGGTCATCATAGGACAAGGACCATTCGATCTTCAGTTTTCCGAACCCGGCTTTTTGCCAATTTAGATCTCCAAAGCATTCAGTCGGCAAGCCGTCTTTTCTCAGCCACTTTCCCTTTGAAAGCACAGCAACAGGGGATGGATTTTCGGCTGATTCCAAAATATTCAGGTTAGCCAAACGCCCTGAAGCTACAACGCCTGTTACATCTTCCATGCGGTAATATTTGGCAGGATTAAAGCTTGCCATATGATAAGCATCAATTGCCGGAATATCCCGCTCAATGGCCATTTTGATCATGGAATCCATCATTCCGTTTTTATAAAAATGCGGCGTTGCCCCGTCGGTAGTGAAAAAGAAATGTTCGTAGTGGCGAATCTCTTTTTCACGGATGCCATCAAGCAGCTGCGGCAAATCAGGCCGGATCGAGGAATGTCTGAGTGAAACAGTATAGCCGAGCATTAACCGCTCTAAAACATCATCTCCTGTCATCGCTTCGTGATCGCAGTCGGCCCCGAATAATTTCATTTTATTCAGAGTGTTTGCCGATGCTCCGGGAAAATGTCCTTCGATCCGCTTTCCTTTCATTTTCATCTCAACCATCCAGGACAGCATCAAATCATCATCCGAAAGCAGCTTAGGCCACCCTGTTAATTCTCCGCCTTGAATAACATATTCATTTTCCATCCATTTTTTCATAAAATCGAGAGATAAATATTCATGTTCATTGGGAACTTCAGTCTGAAGATCAAAACGGCTCCACCAATAATACTGCAAAGGAAGCTGATTTAATTCATGAATTAAAGTAAGCGCTTTCTTTTTATCGGACTGAAAAAGCAAAAATAAATTGTCGCATATAAGTGTCGTTGTACCGTACTGTGACACATACTTCCCAAAAGAATGGGGATTATAAAGTTGAAATGGGTGAGCATGAGGTTCAATATAACCCGGTACAATAAAACGATCTTCGCAATCGGCGATTTCCGATTGCCCGCCGGCAGGAAGCTTATCTCCAATATAAACAATCCGGTCATCTGAAATCCAGATGTTGGCTTTGATCCATCGTTTCAGATAAGAATTCAAGTACATCCCATTTTTTAATACAAGAGCTGGAGGCTTATGCCCTGAGGCCGCTTGTATGTGATGCCTGATCTGCCGGACTTTCCATTGTGCATGCAACTTGGGCATTTCAGACCCTCCCTATATTTCATACCTTATATGTTAACATATGTAACCGTTTAACGCAGTAAAGATTTACTGTATTTTCAAAAATGAGGAGGAACTTATTAGTGAAACCGAACATCGGCATTATAAACGGACTGATCCGAATTACAATTGGACTGTTTTTACTATCATGGGCTTCTGCAAAATATTCGAAAAAACCGTGGAAGGATTCTCTTCTGCTCATGATGCTGCTTGGTGCAATGAAAGTTGGAGAGGGCATTCTAAGATTCTGCCCGATGGTGTATATGTATAAGGAATGCAGGAAAGAGGATTTAGAGTTTGAGGATAAGACTTATAATCCGTCATGACCAGAAAAGCGGAATCGCCCGTTTAGCTCGGGGCATGGCAGAAAAGGATCCGACAGAAAAGGCGCTATTTGCCTTTACTGTCTTGATCCGTTCTGACAGCGTTGTTTAAGGTACTTAATGCCATACCCGAATCAAGAAGGTAGTCATCATTTAGCCGAAATCTTCCTATAACTAGCGAAAATCCACCTTTATTTAGCCGGTTTGCGGATTTTTCTAGCCGCTTTAGAGATTTATTTAGCCAAGTCCATTTTTGGATTTGAGCCGTATTTTAGAATCTTAAGCAATTGTTTTGTCTAATAACGAAATATCGATTTTATTAGCTAAAACAAACGCTTTTTTAGCCGAAGCCACGTGCCCGGCCGCCATAAAAAAAGACTCTCCTGCCATCAGGAGAGTCTGCTAAGGGGTGAACATCATGATCATGGAATATTTAACCGATATGACATTCCTGCTTGCTTTGCTTATCGGCAGTATTGTTGCCTTAATGTTTGTCTATGTTAAGAAAAAACGTGTTTAGTCGCTTTGGCGCCGATGTCCTTGCGGTAAAATAGAGCAGGCGATGCTACTTCAGATACATATTCATACACTTGAGTCTGTGCTTCGAGCAAATCGCTGCCGTATGCAATAACAGCTAAAACCCGTCCGCCATCCGTTACAAATTCTTCCCCGCTTTTCTTCGTCCCTGCGTGGAAAAGGGCACCTTGTTCAAAGCTTGAACGAAGCGTACCGATCGCTTCGCCTTTTTTATACTCATTCGGGTAGCCGTTTGAAGCAAGGACAACTCCCATTACAGCTTCCTTGCGCCATTTAAGCTCTGCTTTTTTGCCATCTAAAATAGCAAGCAATGTTTCAATCAAGTCTGATTCTAAGCGCGGCAGAACAACCTGTGTTTCAGGATCGCCAAAGCGCGCATTAAATTCAATCACTTTTGGACCTTGCTTCGTTAAGATCAATCCTGCATATAAAATCCCCGTAAATGGAGTTCCATTTGCAATCATGCCTTCAGCTGCCGGCTTTAACACTGTTTCAACAGCTTCCTGCACAACTGCATCTGAAATTTGAGGAACCGGAGAGTAAGCACCCATTCCGCCGGTATTAGGACCTTCATCATGATCGTATGCCCGTTTATGATCCTGCGCGATCACCATTGGATAGACAGCATCACCGTGAACAAAGGCCATTAATGAAAATTCCTCGCCATCTAAAAATTCTTCAATGACAACCGAGCTGCTTGCCTCGCCGAATTTGGCATCTTCAAGAAAATCACGCAGACAGTCGATTGCTTCCTCTACTGTCATAGCGACGGTTACCCCTTTTCCTGCAGCAAGTCCATCCGCTTTTATGACGATTGGAGCTCCTTGTTCAAGGACGTATTTCTCCGCTTCTTCAAAAGAAGTAAACGATTGATACGCTCCTGTCGGAATGTTATTTTTCATCATTAATTCCTTGGCGAACTTCTTGCTGCCTTCAATCAGGGCAGCTTCCTTTGTTGGCCCGAAAACCTTCAGTCCCGCTTCTTGAAACGCATTGACAACGCCATTCAGGAGCGGAACCTCAGGTCCTACGATTGTTAGCCCTACCTTATTTTCTTTTGCAAAAGCAACAAGCTCCTCTGTATTCTGCTCATCGATTGCAATAAGCTCGGCAACGCTGCTCATTCCATCGTTTCCTGGAGCAACAAACACTTTCTCAGCAAGCTTACTCTGTGATGCCTTCCAGGCGATTGCATGTTCACGGCCTCCGCGGCCAATGATTAGAATGTTCATCGTTACCAGCTCCTCACTAGTTTAATGTTTAAAGTGTCTAACTCCTGTAAATACCATCGTAATGCCGTATTCATCTGCTTTTTGGATGGAATCCTCATCCTTAATGGATCCGCCAGGCTGAATAATGGCTGTTACGCCTGCTTTTGCAGCTGCTTCAACTGTGTCGTTCATTGGGAAAAATGCATCAGATCCCATTGCACTTCCTTCAGCATGAGCTCCTGCCTGTTCAATCGCAATCTTCGCCGCACCGACACGGTTCATCTGACCCGCACCAACACCGACTGTCATCTGATTTTTCGTAAGAACGATTGCATTTGATTTCACATGTTTTACGACTTTCCATGCAAGCTTTAAGTCTTCCCACTCCTGTTCAGTTGGTTCACGCTTTGTAGGGATTGTGATTTTCGCATCATCAAAAGAAAGCGTATCTTCATCCTGAACAAGCAGACCTCCGTGAATCGAAGTGATTTGCTGATCCTGTTTTTCAGCACCTAACACATCTAATGTAAGAAGTCTTAAGTTTTTCTTAGAAGTCAAAATCTCTAATGCTTCTTTATCGAAAGAAGGAGCAATGACAATCTCCAGGAAGATTTCATGTAATTTATGAGCTGTTTCTTTATCCACTTCATGATTTAAAGCGATGATTCCGCCGAAAATCGAAGTTGGATCTGCTTCATATGCACGCGTGAATGCTTCAAAAATCGTTTCGCCTGTTCCGACTCCGCATGGATTCATGTGTTTTACAGCCACAGCTGCAGGCTGCTTAAATTCTCTTACGATTTGAAGAGCTGCATCTGCATCTTTAATGTTGTTGTAAGAAAGCTCTTTGCCGTGAACCTGCTCCGCTTCTGCAATCGAAACATTGCTTGCTAATGGCTTTTTGTAAAAAGTAGCTTTTTGGTGAGGGTTTTCCCCGTAGCGAAGCGATTGTTTTTTCTCAAATGTATAAGTCACTGTCTCAGGGTCTTCTTCGCCTACAGCATTCGTTAAATATTCTGCGATAAGCGCGTCATATGAAGCCGTATGGCGGAACACTTTTGCAGCAAGCTTTTGCTTCGTTGCAATCGTAACTTCCTTCCCGCTCTTGATCTGCTCCAGAACTTCAGCGTAGTCAGCAGGATCAACGACAACCGCAACATCCTGGTGATTTTTTGCCGCTGAACGAAGCATGGTCGGTCCGCCGATATCGATGTTTTCGATCGCATCATCAAACGTGACGTCCTGCTTTGAGATCGTTTCTTTAAATGGGTAAAGATTTACGACAACAAGATCGATCGGCAAAATGCTGTTTTCTTCAAGCTGTTTCATGTGATCCGGATTGCTGCGGACAGCAAGCAGACCGCCGTGAATATTCGGATGCAGGGTTTTCACTCTGCCGTCCATGATTTCAGGAAATCCAGTTACTTCTGAGATCCCTGTTACTTTGACGCCGTTTTGCTGAAGCAGGCTTTTCGTTCCGCCTGTTGAAATGACTTCGATTCCTTGTTCCACAAGCTCTGTTACAAATGGAATGATGCCATCTTTATTTGAAACACTTACAAGTGCGCGTTTGATTGTCATTCTTTACACCTCTAGCTCTCTTTTTTGGAAAAGGGTATTTAGTACGTGCGGATAGTATGTGTGCTCGAGCTTATGAATCTTTGCAGATAACGTTTCTAAAGTGTCAGACTCTTCTACTTCAAGCGCCTTTTGAGCAATAATCGGGCCAGTATCCATGCCTGCATCTACAAAGTGAATCGTAATCCCTGTTACTTTCACTCCTGCGTCAAAAGCCTGGCCGATCGCATCCTTGCCTGGAAACGACGGCAGCAAAGAAGGATGCAGATTGATGATATTCTCAGGAAAAGCAGTGAGCAGGGTATCTCCAATCAGCCTCATATATCCTGCGAGCACTACATAAGAAACGTTATACTGCTTCAATTGATTTAGGATGATGGTTTCAAATGCTTCCTTATTTTTAAATTCCTTCGGTGAAAACTGAAAGACAGGGATGTTTTCTTTTTCAGCGCGTTCAGCGACTTTTGCTCCCGGTCTGTCGCAAACAAGAAGCGCAATTTCCGCTGCCAGTCTTCCGCTCTTCACTTCATCTATGATAGCCTGAAAATTTGAGCCCGTTCCAGAAGCAAATACCGCTATTTTCATCATGTGAGAGAGCCTCCGCCAAATGTGACGCCCTGGCCATCCTTCACGCGTCCGATAATATAAGCCTTCTCTCCATGCTTTTCAATCTCATTGATGACATTGTGCATCTGCTTATAATCAACCGCTAATACAAATCCGATGCCCATGTTAAAGATGTTAAACATTTCTTCCTGGCTGAGCGTCCCTTTTTCCTGAAGCAAATCAAAGACAGGAGGAATCGGCCATGAGCCGTAATCGATTTCAGCCCCTAATCCTTCAGGGAGCATTCTCGGGATGTTTTCTATAAATCCGCCGCCCGTAATGTGGGCCATGCCATCTACCTTATACTTTTTCAAAACTTCTAATACAGGCTTCACATAAATCTTTGTCGGACGGAGCAATTCCTCTCCAAGCGAGTGCTGAAGCGGTTCAACTTTCTCTTTTAATGAAAGACCGTTATCTTCAAGCAAAATTTTGCGTACCAATGAGAAGCCATTGCTGTGCAAACCGCTTGAGGAAAGTCCGATTAATACATGACCTGCACGGATATTCTCTCCTGTGACAATCTCTTCTTTTTCAACAGCGCCAACAGCAAAGCCTGCGATATCATATTCGTCCCCGTCATATAAACCAGGCATTTCGGCTGTTTCTCCGCCAACCAAAGCACAGCCTGACTGCTCACAGCCGTCTGCGACACCTTTGACGATCTGCTCGATCTTAACAGGCTCTGCTTTTCCAAGCGCCAAATAGTCGAGGAAGAATAATGGCTCTGCTCCCTGTGCAAGAATATCATTTACACACATCGCAACTGCATCTATCCCGATCGTATCATGCTGATCCATCAGGAATGCAAGCTTAAGCTTTGTGCCTACACCATCTGTACCTGATACGAGGACCGGCTGTTTGTAATTCAGCTCTGAAAGATCGAACATGCCGCCAAATCCGCCGAGGCTTCCCATGACGCCTTTTCTCATTGTTTTAGCTACATGCTTTTTCATTCGCGAAACGGCTTCATAGCCTGCTTCTATATCAACGCCTGCCTGCTTGTATGCGTTTGACATCACACATTCCCCCCGGTCTTATTTCGTCAGCACTTCTTCCTTTTCATGCGGCAATTCTGTATCCGGATAAATTTCTGTCGGATATTTACCAGTAAAACAAGCTAAACATTGTCCGCGGCGCTCTCCTTCATAAGGGCGTCCAATTCCTTCAAGCAGCCCTTCCACACTTAAGAAAGTCAGCGTGTCAGCACCAATAATTTCGCGGATTTCTTCCACTGAATGGCTTGCTGCAATCAACTCTTCTGTTGATGATGTATCAATTCCGTAGAAGCACGGATTGCTGATCGGAGGTGACGTAATGCAGACATGCACTTCCGTTGCTCCCGCATCTCTCAGCATGTTGACGATTCTGCGGCTCGTAGTACCGCGCACGATGGAGTCATCAACCATGACAACGCGTTTACCTTCAACAACGCCTCTTACTGCAGACAGCTTCATTTTTACACCTTGCTCTCTGAGAGACTGAGAAGGCTGGATGAACGTTCTGCCGACATAACGGTTTTTGATTAATCCAAGTTCATAAGGAATACCTGATGCTTCTGCATACCCAATCGCTGCTGAAATACTTGAATCCGGCACACCTGTGACAACATCTGCTTCAAATGGCGCTTCAATTGCCATGCGTTTTCCGAGGTTTTTGCGTGCTGTATGAACATTGATGCCGTCGATGTTGCTGTCAGGTCTTGAAAAATAAATGTATTCCATGCTGCAGATCGCTCGGTTAACGTTCATTGAAAAGCGCTCTGATTGAAGTCCTTCATCATTGATGATTAAAAGCTCTCCGGGCTCAACCTCACGCAGATATTCGGCACCGATAATGTCAAAAGCACATGTTTCAGATGCGACAACATAAGAGTCTCCAAGCATGCCGATAGATAATGGGCGAAGACCGTTCGGATCAAGCGCCACCATCATTTCCGTTTCCGTCATGATTAAAAAGGCATAAGCTCCTTTGATCATCGTCAGCGCATTTTTAATTTTATCCTTCATTGAGGAGTATCCGCTTCTCTTAATTAAGTGAGCAAGTACTTCTGTATCTGATGTTGACTGAAAAATACTTCCCTGATTTTCAAGCTGATGCTTAAGGCCATTTGCATTTACTAAGTTACCATTATGAGCAAGAGCCAGGCCGCCGCTTTCAGAACGGAAAAGAAGCGGCTGAACATTTTCAAATCCGCCTCCCCCAGCCGTCGCATAGCGAACGTGGCCGATGGCTCCTTTTCCTTTAATATCATTCAAACGGCCTCCGCTGAATACTTCTGTGATCAGGCCCTGGCCTTTTACACAAGTCAGCTTCTTCCCGTCAGTCGAGACAATTCCAGCACCCTCTTGCCCGCGGTGCTGCAGACTATGCAAGCCGTAATATGTGATTTGCGGAGATTCGGAGTGTCCCCAAATACCAAACACTCCGCACTCTTCATTTAATCCTCTGATTTCAGCAAGCATGGAATCGCTCCTCTCCAAGCTGTTTCAAGCTCGTTGACCTTCGATTTAATTAAAATTTCGCCTGTTTCGTTTTTCACAGTGAATGCTGCATCTTCTGTTACGCTTCCGATTAACGCACCATCTGTCAATTCTTCAAAAGCTGTTTGGTGTTCAGGCTTTACTGTCACGATAAAACGGGACTGCGTTTCACTGAACAGCGCAGCAACTGCTTCGCCATTTACTGTGATACTTGCGCCAAGTCCGTTTGTACCGAATGTGCTTTCTGCAGCTGCTACTGCCAAGCCGCCTTCAGCTACGTCATGTGCAGAGGATACTAATCCTGCGCGGATGGCTGCAGATAATTGTGCCTGACGCTCTGCTTCAACTCCAAGATCCATTTCAGGTGCTTTGCCGAATATCTTGCCGTGAACCATTTTTTGCAGCTCACTGCCGCCAAATTCATTTTTCGTTTCGCCGATCAAGTAGATCAGGTCGCCTGCAGCTTTGAAGGATTGTGTTGTGATGTATTTTGTATCTTCAATTAAACCAACCATCCCAATTACAGGTGTCGGATAAACAGCTGTACCGTTTGTTTCATTATAAAGCGATACGTTTCCGCCAATAACCGGTGAATTCAGCACACGGCACGCTTCACTCATTCCATCGGCTGCTTTTTCGATT
Organism: Metabacillus hrfriensis; assembly: GCF_030127205.1. Lineage (NCBI taxonomy): Bacteria > Bacillati > Bacillota > Bacilli > Caryophanales > Bacillaceae > Metabacillus > Metabacillus hrfriensis. Next base: position 336,668 of record NZ_CP126116.1, on the reverse strand, counting down.
TGCCAGAAAATCTCTGGCTTCTCAGGATTTCCAAAGTTCAGGCAGTCTGTCACAGCCAGCGGTCTTCCGCCTGAACAGACGATATTGCGTGCTGCCTCTGCAACGGCAATCATTCCGCCAACCTCAGGATCGAGGTAAAGATATCTTGAGTTGCAGTCTGTTGTCATCGCAAGTGCTTTATTTGTATCGCGAATACGGAGAACAGCTGCGTCTGAGCCAGGTGCTACAACCGTATTTGTGCGGACCATGTAGTCATATTGATCATAAACCCATTCTTTGCTGGCAATTGTAGGCTGTTTTAAAAGGTTTACTAGAGTTTCCTTCAAGTCACTTGCTTCAGGCGTGCTCGCTTCCATCTCCTGAAACTCTTTATAATAAGCCGGCTCTGCAGAAGGCTTATGGTAGACCGGTGCTTCTTCAGCAAGTGCATCTACCGGAATTTCTACAACTACCTCGCCATTATGGAGAAGTCGGAGCATTTTATCATCTGTTACAACCCCGATTGCTTTTGCTTCAAGCTCATATTTGTCAAAAATGTCGGTGATTTCTTTTTCACGGCCTCGTTCAACGACTAATACCATACGCTCCTGTGATTCAGAGAGCATCATTTCATAAGGTGTCATTCCTGCTTCTCGCTGAGGTACTAAATCTAAATTCATCTCGATGCCTGAACCCGCTTTGCTCGCCATTTCAGCAGTCGAGCTTGTAAGTCCTGCTGCTCCCATGTCCTGAATGCCAACAAGAGCATCGCATTTTATAACCTCTAGACAAGCTTCAAGCAAAAGCTTTTCCATAAACGGATCTCCTACTTGTACAGCAGGGCGTTTTTCATCTGATGCATCTGTCAGTTCCTCTGATGCAAATGTAGCGCCGTGAATGCCGTCGCGGCCTGTTTTAGCGCCAACATACATCACGGTATTGCCAATTCCTTTTGCCACACCTTTTTTAATATCTTCATGGTTGATTAACCCGACACACATCGCATTTACAAGCGGATTTCCATCATAAGAAGGATCAAACTGGATCTCTCCTCCAACAGTTGGAATACCGATGCAGTTTCCGTAGCCGGCAATACCTGCAACAACTTCTTCAAACAAATAACGGACGCGTGGAGATGTTAATTCCCCGAAGCGCAAAGAGTTTAATAGAGCGATAGGACGCGCTCCCATTGAAAAGACATCACGGATGATTCCGCCTACGCCTGTTGCTGCACCTTGATAAGGTTCTATCGCAGAAGGGTGATTGTGGCTTTCGATTTTAAACACAACTGCCTGCTCGTCTCCAATATCAACGATCCCAGCACCTTCACCAGGTCCTTGAAGAACATGCTCGCCGGTAGTCGGGAACTTCTTTAAAACAGGCTTGGAATTTTTATAGCTGCAATGCTCCGACCACATGACAGAGAAAATACCTAGCTCTGTATAATTCGGCAAGCGTCCCATAATCTTTTCAATCATTGAAAACTCATCATCACTAACGCCCATTTGACGGTAGATTTTCTCTTCTTTAATCATTTGCTGTGTTGGTTCAAGCAGTAGTGACATGAGATTCCCTCCAGTTTTTCACGATCGATTTAAATAGGTTCAGTCCATCCGCGCTTCCAAGCAGTGCATCAACTGCACGTTCAGGATGAGGCATCATTCCAAGAACATTTCCGCGCTCATTTACGATTCCTGCGATATCTTCCAAACTTCCATTTGGATTGTTTTCATATGTGAAGACGATTTGATTGTTTTCTCTTAATCTTTCTAAAGTCAGCTCATCACAATAGTAGTTTCCTTCACCATGCGCGATCGGAACAGAGATGACCTGCTCTTTTTCATAGGCAGAAGTGAACATTGTTTTCTCATTTTGAACAATAAGATTTGTCGGACGGCACATGAATTTCAAGTTTTCATTGCGCTTCATTGCACCCGGCAATAAGCCTGCTTCAAGTAAAATTTGAAACCCGTTGCATACACCAAGAACCGGCTTGCCTTCTTCAGCAGCTTTGACAACTTCCTTCATAACATTTGCAAAACGCGCGATGGCGCCAGAGCGAAGATAGTCCCCGTATGAAAATCCTCCCGGAAGAAGAATGCCGTCAAAACGGCTTAGATCTGTTTCATCATGCCAAACGTACTCTGCTTCTTCCCCAAGCTCATCCTTGATAGCGTGGAACATATCGATATCACAGTTTGATCCCGGAAAAACGATGACGGCGAATTTCACTGTGCGACAACCTCCTCCACCTCATAGCGGTAATCTTCAATGACCGTGTTTGCAAGCAGCTTTTCGCACATTTCACGAACCGTCGTGTCCAGGTCACGCTCAGTCTTTGCAATCGTAAGCTCCATGTACTTTCCGATTCGAACATCGTTAACCTCTTTGTAGTTCATGCTGTGCAATGCGTGCTGTACCGCGCTTCCCTGTGGATCAAGAACGCTTTCTCTGAGTGTAACGAATACCTTTACTTTGTACATGCTGTTTCTCCTCCTAAACGATTTAAAATTTCTGAGTATGCATCTGTTAAGCTGCCGATATCACGGCGGAAAACATCTTTATCAAACTTCTCATTCGTTTTTTCATCCCATAACCGGCACGTATCAGGCGAAATCTCATCCGCTAAAAGCAGTGTGCCATTCTTTGTTAAACCAAATTCCAATTTGAAGTCGACCAAACGGATGCCGCAGTTTTTAAAGTGGCTGATCAAGACTTGATTCACTTTTAAAGCCGCTTCCTTCAGCTGCTGCACCTGCTCTTTCGTTGCAGCTTCAAGGAGTTCAATGTGATCTTCTGTAATCAGAGGATCACCTAAATCATCATTTTTATAATAGAATTCTACAATTGGAGTTTTAAGCGGTGTTCCTTCCTCTATTCCAAGTCGCTTTGAAAGACTTCCTGCCATGATGTTCCGGACAACGACCTCAAGCGGCACAATCGAAACCTCTTTTACAAGCTGCTCCGTTTGGGAAAGTCTTTTAATGAAATGACTCTCAATGCCGTTCTCGGCGAGTTTTTCAAACAGCAGCGTCGAGATTTCATTATTTAAACGGCCTTTTCCTTCGATTTCGGCTTTCTTCTCACCATTAAACGCTGTTGCAGAGTTTTTATATGAAACCAGCAAAACAGCATCTTCATTCGTGCGGTAAATTTGCTTCGCCTTGCCTTCATAAAGCAGGTTCAACTTTTGAATAGTCATGAAAATCCTCCTAGTAACGACAGAATATTGGGAACTTTAGAAGTGCGGAATCGCCCGGTTAGCTCATGCATGACAGATAAGGATCCGACAGAAAAGGCGCTTTTTTTGCCTTTACTGGCGAAGCCATTCTGGCCGAGGAGCTGGGCGATGGAGCCGGACACCGAAGTGCAAGACCCTGCTTCGCTTCTTAAAAAAGAGGCAAATAATATATTTACCTCTTTGTTTTTTAAGATTCCGCTTAAAGACCTAAGCGTTCAAATATTGTATCTACACCTTTTAAGTGGTAGTTGTAATCAAAGCAGTCATCAATGAGTTCACTTGATAGACGGTCTGTGATCGTTCCATCCGCTTCTACAAGGCTGCGGAATGGCACTTGTTTTTCCCATGCTTCCATTGCTTTTGGCTGCACGATATCGTAAGCCTGCTCGCGTGTCATACCTGAATCAATCAGTGCAAGAAGAACGCGCTGTGAGTAGATAAGTCCAAGAGTGCGGTCCATGTTGCGCTTCATGTTTTCAGGGAAAACCGTCAAGTTCTTCACGATGTTGCTGAAGCGGTTCAGCATGTAGTTCAAAGCAATAGTTGCATCCGGCAGAATAATCCTTTCTGCAGATGAGTGTGAGATGTCGCGCTCATGCCACAGCGGCACATTTTCGTAAGCTGTCATCATATAGCCGCGGATGACTCTTGCAAGACCTGTCATGTTTTCAGAACCGATCGGGTTGCGTTTGTGAGGCATAGCAGAAGATCCTTTTTGACCTTTTGCGAAGAATTCCTCAACCTCGCGTGTTTCACTCTTTTGAAGACCGCGAACCTCTGTTGCGAATTTTTCAATTGAAGTTGCGATTAATGCAAGTGTGCTCATATAATCTGCGTGACGGTCACGCTGCAATGTCTGTGTAGAGATTGGAGCTGCCTGCAAGCCTAACTTTTCACACACATATGCTTCAACAAAAGGATCGATGTTTGCATAAGTACCCACTGCGCCGGACATTTTTCCAAATTCAATGCCTTCTGCTGAACGCTTGAAGCGCTCTAAGTTGCGTTTCATTTCTTCGTACCATAATCCAAGCTTAAGTCCAAACGTCGTAGGCTCAGCATGTACACCATGTGTACGGCCCATCATAACGGTGTATTTGTGTTCCATCGCCTTGTTTTTTAAGATTTCAACAAAGTTTTCGATGTCTTTTAAAAGAATATCGTTAGCCTGCTTCAAAAGATAAGAAAGGGCTGTGTCAACTACATCCGTTGAAGTTAAGCCGTAATGCACCCATTTTCTTTCTTCTCCAAGCGTTTCAGAAACAGCTCTAGTAAAAGCAACAACGTCGTGGCGTGTTTCTTCTTCAATTTCCTTGATGCGGTTAATATCAAATGATGCGTTTTGGCGAAGCAGCTTTACGTCTTCCTTTGGGATATGCCCTAGCTCAGCCCATGCCTCACATGCAAGAATTTCAACCTCAAGCCAAGCTTTAAAACGGTTTTCTTCTGTCCAAATAGCACCCATTTCAGGTCTTGTGTAGCGTTCAATCATCGTTAAATCCTCCGTTCTATTGTTGACCCCATAGTTTGTTGATCTGTGTTACTGTCTGTTCGATTGCTTCTGTTAAAAAAGTGACGTGCCCCATTTTCCGTTTGTGCTTCGCCTCTTTTTTACCGTACAAGTATATCTTACCTTCGCGGAATAACGAAAGATTATTTAAAACAAGCGGCATATGTTCGCCTAAAACGTTGACCATCAGTCCAGGATGCAGCAGCGCTGGTTTCCCGAGCGGCAGATTGCATACGGCTCTGACGTGCTGCTCAAACTGATCCGTCTCGCAAAGATCAATTGTGTAATGACCGGAATTGTGCGGCCTTGGAGCAAGCTCATTTATAAATACTTCTCCATCTATCGTCACAAACATTTCAACGGCCAGGGTACCGACCAGGCTAAACGCTTTTGCAAGCTTATCTGCCTGTCTTCTTGCTTCTTCGGCAACCTCTTCCTGTATCCTTGCAGGCACAATGCTTTGATGAAGAATATTGTTTACGTGAATATTTTCTGCAATAGGGAAGAAGCTGATCTCTCCATCAGAGTTTCTGGCAGCAATCACCGAGATCTCTTTTTCAAAAGACACCCATTTTTCCAGAATACATGTACCGTTTTTTAATAGGTCTCGGGCAGCAGGTATATCGCTTTCCTGCCTGACCACAGCCTGCCCTTTACCATCGTAGCCACCTCTGCATGTTTTCAAAACACATGGATACTGAAGTTCGCTTACAGCAGAGGAAAGCTCTTCTTCCGTTTTAACAATCCTGTAGTCTGCAACTTTGCAGCCCGCGTCTGTAATCGCCTTTTTCTCTGTCTCACGATCTTGAGTTAAAGAGAGAAGCACAGAACCTTGAGGAAGGAAGGCATTCTCTTCAATCCACTTCAAAGCCTCGTAATCTATGTTTTCAAACTCGTAGGTTATCACATCACTAAGTTCAGCAAGCTTCTTTATCGCTGATAAATCATTATAAGAAGCGGTAATTTCATAGTCTGCAAGCTGTCCGCATGGTGAGTTCGGTGCAGGATCTAAAACTGCCACATCATATCCCATGCTTTTCGCAGCCACCGTCATCATTCTGCCAAGCTGTCCGCCGCCGATAATCCCAATCGTGGATCCTGGCAATATTGTTTTGTTAGACAAGCTCATCACTGCTTTCCAGAACGTTTTTTCTCGTTTGTTCGCGTCTTGTTTCCAGTGCTTCTGCGATCTCTTGGTTTGTAATCGATAAAATTTGTGCAGCAAGCAGCCCCGCGTTTACCGCACCAGCTTTTCCGATCGCAACTGTTGCAACCGGAACGCCTCCAGGCATTTGAACAATCGAAAGCAGGGAGTCCATGCCATTCAGCGCTTTTGACTGAACAGGCACTCCGATAACAGGGAGCGTTGTCTTCGCTGCTACCATGCCAGGCAAATGCGCGGCACCGCCGGCTCCTGCAATAATGACCTTTAACCCTCTATTTCTAGCATCTTCTGCGTATTCAAACATATAATCAGGTGTACGATGCGCCGAGACGACTTTTTTCTCGTAAGACACCTGCAGCTCATCTAAAATACCGCACGCATGCTTCATTGTTTCCCAATCAGACGTGCTTCCCATTATAATCCCAACCGCTGCTTCCATTCTATATCCCACCTTTTTTATCCATAAAAAAAGCCCAGCATGCATCGCTTCTCTATAAGAGAAAGCAATACAAACCGGGCATCAGAACATGTTAAAATCAAGCCGTTCCATGACAGGCTGAAAATTACTTTCCCTCATAGTCCAATAATTTACGGTTATCGGGTAGAAACTTTCGGGCCATATTCCCGACTTTATATGAGGTAAAATACATTCGTTTTTATATCCATGTTTATCATAACAGCACACTTGAGAAGTTGTCAACGCAAAATCGAACAATAATCCCTATCACGATAAAAATGTTCGTATTTAGATCAATTTCCCTTCAAAAACAATC